>CBDHCN010000002.1:0-4249423 GCA_965261185.1 Candidatus Aldehydirespiratoraceae bacterium
AACTGGGAGGACCTCACCCCGTTCCTGGAGTTCCCCCAGATCTACGGCGTGTCGTCTACACCACCAACGCCGTCGAGAGCCTCAACGCCCGGTTCCGAAGAGCCGTGCGACACCGAGGACACTTCCCCAACGAGCAAGCCGCCATGAAGATCCTCTACCTTGTCGCCACCACCAAACAAAAGAACCGCCAGAACCTCACCAGCAAAACCAACGGCTGGAAATCAGCCCAACACACCTACACTAACCTCTGTCGCAACCACCAGTAGAGCTTGCCGACGCCCACGACACCGTTGCTACCGCACAGCTCGGGCTATACGCCCAAGAGGTGAAACACCTGCTCGAAGGACCGTGCCTACTACTGCCCTTACCAGTTCACCGACCTTGAACAGCGGGTGCGGCGGATACTCCCTAAAGACCCTGAGTTGCTGAAATGGCTCACCTGAAACCCGTATCGGGGCGTAATCACGGTTCGGTCAGCGCAACCGGTTTCTGAACCAGATGCGTCTTTTGGGCGCGGTGGTAGGTAGTTCATTATGCGCGTTCAAAGCCGGATCAGCGTCACGCGTCTAAACGGGGTCGCACGCAGCCAACAGCAGATCCCGGGCGTCGCATGCCCAAGCCTTGGTCTTTGTAGGGGAATACGCGTTGATCGCCAACTGCGCAACATGGTCGGCTTCGGCGATCAACTCGTCAACAGTTACTTGTGGATTCCCGAAGCGCGTCTCGATGCTCTCTCTGGTGTCTTGCGTGTTCACGTAAGCCACAACAGTCCCGCTGTTGGTGCTGTTTATGAGAGAGGAAGCGGCTTATCTCCACATCCGCGCCGGCGCGGATGTGGAGCTCGCGACTGTGTTTAGATTCGGGCAGCGGCGCTGACCCTTAGCAGACCGGTCGAGTTGCCCAAAAGGGCCCGCTTTCGTTCTCTTATCCCAGCCTATGGGCTGGGATGACATGACCGTTATGAGCACAGATGCGAGGGCAAACCGATGACAGATCAGCAATGGTTGTGGGCCGCCCCGGACGCGGAGATGCTGTCTGCGACGACCCCCAGCGAAGCAGTCCAAGAAATACTCGACGGTCTTGAGGAGTCGGACGCGCCAACGCCAGAAACGATCACGGTTGCCGAATACAAACCATTCGAGTTTGTGCTTGCACCGGGCAGCATCCTCGAAAGGACGTTGGAACACCTAGACGACGAATACCAGCACGAAGGATTCACCTGGGAGCCGACCGACCGGGTGAAAGCGGCTGAGGCGGAGTTGGTTGCTGCGCTCCACGACGACTACCAGGTCACGAACTTCGAGAGCACCGGCATCACATGGACCGCGAACGTCGAGGAGTGGAAGTAAATGCCGGAAGGGACCGTGACGATGGAGCGGGATGACGCTGCGTTGGATGAGTTGATGACCGACATTTCCTGCGACATCGAACAAAACGTTGATCCGTTGATGCTGTTCAACGGCGACAACGCCGACGAGGCTCGGTTGGCGGCGTTGACGTCTGCTGTCGAGAACGTCGCAGAACACGTCGGGGACGGCATCTTGTCGCACCACGTTGACCGTGACCTGTTAGACACCGAACTCAGCGAAATCGTCGCGGTGTGTGGTGTGGTTGGAGCAGACCACAGAGCAAACAACCAGCGAGATCATCGACGACATCAAATGGGTCGTGCCCGAAGCCAAACCGTTCTCCTCAGATATTGCGGGTCGCCCGTTGCCTACGCTGGTCACTTGTTCAGCCGACGTTGTTGCCGTAATGCTGTCAACCAATCCGTCGTCAGAGCCTAGAAATCATCTCGTGGCGTTGGCTGTTCAGTCGGTTCGTTGGATACTCGAACTACGGTCGGGTTAGCAACCATGCAAGTTCTGCTGCGACGCGATGAGCGTTCGTTGCCGGCTTGGTCGACCCCTAATAAGTCTCCGTAGGCGTGCCTTGTCGTCGGGTATCTCTTCGTCGGCAGCGAGAGAGCCACGCTGGCAACGCGAAGCACCGACGTGTCTCTGTGGTTTACCGGAGGGTTGGCACCGCGCCCATCTCTAATCCCAGTTCCTCCAACGCGATCAGCGCTGTGTTGAGCGCTACGCCGTGATGTCCCTGCTCCAACCGGATGATGCACTGTCTGGTGGTGCCGGCATGGTCAGCGAGCTGCTGCTGAGTCATCGCCGCGGCTTGGCGTGTCTGGCGTATCAACGCTCCAACATCGACCACTGTTTTGACTGTGTGTGCCACGGTCACAGCACTGACCTGCATTTGCCTCTGTGGTGCAGGCGAAGCAGACAGGGCCTGCTGGTGCGTTTGACCGTCTTGGCGCATGTCTCAACCGTCGAAAGCTCGTGCACGTCGAACGTCGATGAGTTCCGTGTGCCCACCTGTGACACCGCAGCGGCTGAGACCGTTTGGTCAGCGTGAGCGACGACGCGTTCACAGACCCGACGAACTGTTTCAGATGCCCATTCGGGGCATTGCGCCGCCGCCGTTTCAAACGCCTCGGGTAACGCTTCTGCGGTGGCGTTGAGCGTGTCGATACCGACATCTATGCCGTGCCGCGCCGCGGTTTGTTCCCATCGCTCCAACGTGGTGAGGTTTGCCCCAGCGAAACGCATCGCTGGTCGAGATAGTGCCACTCCGGGGTTCATGTAAGGAGCCAACGAGTTCAAGTCGTACAAGGGAGCCAATCGGGGACGTGACCCGTCAAACAGCAGTCCATAGTTCTTGGAGTGCCCGTCGGTGTTGCCGATCAACCAGTTGTAAAACACCGACAAGAAGAACATGGTGATGTCGTTGCGGTTCTCTTGTCGTAGCAAAGCAATGATGTCCTCGGGACTCGGACCGCCGTCTTCTTGGTATTTCTGGGCTGTCGGCACACCGAGCGCTGCGCATAGATCCTCGTAGTGGACGCGGCGAACTTCGATCCCTGATACCTCCCGGTCGAACCGTTCCACCACCAAACATGCCTCGTCTTCGAACATCTCCAACGATGTGCGTGCCGCGGTCAACCCAAGTGTTGCCGCTGCTGTTTGGCACAGATGTTCGTTCACTGCTATCGAGTCACGCAGCCGTTCACTGAGATGCCCAGACTGCGGTTTGAGGATGTGTGTTGTTGCTAGTGAGCCGGTTGGTAGGTGCCATCCGTCGCCGGTGAGCCTCAAAGCCATCTTGGGTTGGGCCCCAGCCAAAGACAGCCGCAAGTCTCCCAACCCTTCTGAAGGGTCACCCGCTGCGTCTCGCGTTATGAGCCGCAGATGATCCGCGATTTCAGCGTCGGTGAGTTTCACCAAGGTCTCTATCCGCGTGTCGTCGAGGACAGGTTGCGGAGAGAATTGCACAGCCCCTGCGCACTCAAGGCCCGCTTGGGTGCAGAGCAGGTCATAGGGGGCTGTTGAAGCTGCGCCTAGTTCGCGTACCATCCGTGCTCGGGTGCGCGGATTCTCCGGCAGCAGCCCATCGACCCAGTCAGAGACATCGGGTCGTTTAGAGCGTCCCACCGGCAAAGACAAAGACAGCGGCGTGTCCGACGTTATGCTGTCGTGGTCGTAGTAGAGATGCACGGAACCGCGCCGCAACAGCACAAGCCTGCCTATTCTCTCGCCGTGCAAGAACACGTAAAGGTCTTGTGTTGCTCTAGCCATCCGCGTGGTCGTCGGTTTGTGGTGCGGTTATTGGACGCACCACAATGTCCGCACCTAACGCTGTTAATGCCGACATTGCGTCTGCCAGCGATGGTTCGGTTTGCCCGCGTTCAAACTTCGACACCCACTGTTGGGACCGTCCTACGGCTTCTGCGAGACGGGTTTGGTTCCATTCTCTGCGCCTGCGTAAGTAGATCAGGAAGCGGCGCCAGCCGCCTTGGGTTGCGAGCAGCACCACTTTCTCTGTCATACCTAAGAGTATAACATTATTACGCTTATGGGTGACAGTCCACTGAATTTGGGCTTAACTCAGTCCACCGCGACCACACGGTGCCCGCCCAGCAGTAGGCGAAATGATCCGCCGAATGTGGCGCGACGAAACCACCCGAACACAACCCCACACACTCGCCACTTGACAAGGGAGCGTCTGACAGTCCCCGCAGGGCCTGATTGTTCCCTGCCGCGGGGCGTGGGCTACCGCCGACGTCTACGGACGTACACGGTGATGGCAGCTGCCGCCGAGACGGCGAATGCGCCTAGCAGAGCGATCAACCCTATTGGCGAGCCTTCCTCTGGTTCCGGCACCGTGGTTGTGGTTGCGGGTTCCGGTGTGGTTGTCGTTGCGGGTTCCGGTGTGGTTGTGGTTGCGGGTTCCGGTGTGGTTGTCGTTGCGGGTTCCGGTGTGGTTGTCGTTGCGGGTTCCGGTGTGGTTGTCGTTGCGGGTTCCGGTGTGGTTGTCGTTGCGGGTTCGGGAGTGGTTGTCGTTGCAGGTTCGGGAGTGGTTGTCGTTGCAGGTTCGGGAGTGGTTGTCGTTGCAGGTTCGGGAGTGGTTGTCGTTGCAGGTTCGGGAGTGGTTGTCGTTGCAGGTTCGGGAGTGGTTGTCGTTGCAGGTTCGGGAGTGGTTGTCGTTGCAGGTTCGGGAGTGGTTGTCGTTGCAGGTTCGGGAGTGGTTGTCGTTGCAGGTTCGGGAGTGGTTGTCGTTGCAGGTTCGGGAGTGGTTGTCGTTGCAGGTTCCGGAGTGGTTGTCGTTGCAGGTTCCGGAGTGGTTGTCGTTGCAGGTTCCGGAGTGGTTGTCGTTGCAGGTTCCGGAGTGGTTGTCGTTGCAGGTTCGGGGCCAACCCTGATGCTGGATTCGCCGTCAACCGACTGTTGGGCCTTGTTCGTGTCAAGCAGGATCCCTGAGAAGGAGTAGACACCCGCCGCGCTGGGAGCGGCGACCGTATACGTGAAGCGCTCGTCGCCCAGCAGCGTGAAGTCGACGGTCTGGCCATTGACTGCCACCGCTGCTTCGGACAGGTCGGAGCCTTCGTAGCTGAACCCAGACGGCATCGTTTCCTTGACCTGGCCGAAGGCACCGTACCCGGCGGCGGTGATCGTGACCTCCAACGCTCCGCCGGGAAGGACCCACGGCGCGGAGAAGGACCGGACGGCCCTGTGCGACGTCGCCTCCACGGGAGCGGAATACAACAGACCCGCGAATCCGGCAACGGCCACGGCGACCGCTAACAACGCCAACGTTTTCCTGGTCAAAGCTCCCTGCCCATGCTAGCTACCTCTCTCCACTCCCCAGCCCATAGAATCATCCAGAGAAGTATAGCTGGATGACCGCCAGCACCTCATCTTTGGCGATTCGGCTGGCGAAGTAGTCGGCCACCGCCGCGATGGTCTCGTCACGGTCGACCACTTCGTTCTTGTCCACATCGTAGGCACCTGAGGCCACGTTGGTTGCTGGCCTCTCGTTCACGGTGACAAAGAAGCGCAGGTCAACACTGTCGCCGTCGGAATCAGTCGCGGTATAGGTGAACCGCGTCCGGGGCAACGCCGCGCTGGGCGTGCCGGTTATGGTGCGTTCCGAGTTGAAGCGCAGCCCCGGTGGCAACCCCGGCGACAGGCTGTACCGCAGGCCGCCGTCACCCTCGATAGCGGGGGGCAGGCTCACCGTCCCCAGATCTTCGCCTACCGTGTAGATTAGATCGCCCACCGTTCGCGAAGCGAACGTCGGAGTCTGGTTGGGCGGACCAACGATCCAAACACCACCACCAACAACACCACGCGGCGGTTCGTCGTCGTCGGTGACGGTCACCTCCACCGAGCCGATGGACACGGCATCGAACTCGTCGGCGCTGCGGGAGGCCAACACCGTGTGGGTGATGGAGGCCGTTTCGTCCACCGTGTCGGCATCGTGGGCGGCGGCCACCGTCACTGTCAATTCCTTGGTCCAGGTGGTGAAGATCAGGGTGGCCGGAGACACCGTCACGTCCACGTTGTCGCTGGACACCGCGACCACCACGACAGAGGACAACTGCGGTTTCAGCTTCACCGTGTAGGTGTCGGTTGCGCCCTCGGCCACCGTCACCGCGGACTCAGACACCGTCACCGAGGCGATGTCGTCGTCGACGACGGTCACCGCCACCGAGCCGATGGTCACCGTGTCGTACTCGTCGGCGCTCCGGCTGGGCAGCACCGCGTGGTCGATGGTGGCCGTGTCGTCCACCGCGTCCCCGTCTTGGTCCGCGGTCACCGTCACCGTCTGCGCCGTGTCCCAGTTGCTCGGGGTGAAGGTCAGCGTGGCCGGAGACACCCTCAGGTGGTCATAATCACTGGTGACATGGATCAGCACGTTGGAGGTGGGCTGGGCGTTCAGGACCACCGTGTAGGAGGCCATGTCGCCCTCTTGCACAACGCCCTCTTGCACAACGCCCTCGGGCACAACCAGCGTGGACACTGAAACAAACACCCCGAACTCGTTGTCGCGGACGGTCACCGCCAGCGCCGCGATTTTCACCGTGTCGTACTCGTCGGCGCTCCGGCCGGCCAACACCGCGTGGGCGATGGAAGCCGTGTCGTTCCCCCCGTCGGTGTCCTCGGCGGCGGCCACCGTCACCGTCTGCGCCGTGCTCCAGTTGCTCGTGGTGAAGGTCAGCGTGGCCGGAGACAACGTCACGTCGCTGCTGCCTCTGCGGGTTAGGCTGATCACCACGTCGGAGGTGGGCTGGGCGTCCAGGACCACCGTGTAGGAGGCCCTGCCGCCCTCAGCCACCGTCACCGCGGACTCAGACACCGTCACCCCGTCGTCGTCGTCGTCGGTGACGGTCACGGCCACCGAGCCGATGGTCAACCTGTCGTACTCGTTGGCGCTGCTCGAGGCCACCACCGCGTGGGTGATGGAGGCCGCGTCGTTCACCGCGTCGGCGTCCTGGCCAGCAGCCACCGTCACCGTCTGCGCTGTGTCCCAGTTGGCCCGGGTGAAAGTCAAGGTGGCCGGCGACACCGTCACGTCCGCGTTGTCGCTGGACACCGCGATCACCACATCAGATGCGGGCTGGGCATCCAGCACAGCCGTGTAGGAGCCGCTGACGCCCTCGTCCACCGTCACCGCGGACTCAGACACCGTCACCCCGACGTCGTCGTCGTCGACGGTCACCGCCACCGAGCCGATGGACACGGCGTCGTACTCGTCGGCGCTGCTCAAGGCCCGCACCGAGTGGGCGATGGAGGCCGTGTCGTCCACTGCGTCGGCGTCCATCGGGGCCCGCACCAACACCTTCTGGGGTGTGTTCCAGTCATTCACGTAAAAAACTAGCCACGACGGATCTACCCGCACGCCGGTGCCGCTCTTGGTGACGTTGATCGCCACGAAGGAGGAAGGCTGCGCGTCCAGCACCACCGTGTAGGAGACGCTGCCGCCCTCGTCCACCGTCACCGCGGACGCGGACACCGTCACCCCGGCGTCGTCGTCGTCGACGGACACGGCCACCGAGCCGACGAACACACTGTGGTACTCGTAGGCTTTGGTTTCGTTGGGTTCGACGTAGTGGGCGATGGAGGCCGCTTCGTCCACTGCGTCGGCGTCCTCGGCGGCGGCCACCGTCATTGTCTGGGCCGTGCTCCAGTTGCTCGTGGTGAAGGTCAACTTCGTCGGCGTCGCCGTCACGTCGGCGCTGCCGCTCTTTCTTAGGCTGATCACCACCTTAGCGGAGGGCTGGACGTCCAGCACCACCGTATAGGTGTTGTTGCCGCCCTCGTCCACTATCACCGCGGTTTTGGACAACGTCACCCCAGGTGCGGCGGGGGTCTCGGCCACCGACCGGTCGCCGTCCTCGCTGGACGGGAATGCCGGCTTGCTGTTGGCCGTCTGCGCCGTGGCGCTGAACGGGGTCAAGAAGACAGCAAGCAGGGCCCATACCGCCGCCAACAGCAGGATCCGCTGCCAGCGGCGCAATCTAATGTCCATCTTTGGCAGCCTAGCTGTAGTCTCCGTCTTTGGCAGCCTAGCGTCCTTCCTTGAAGGACTGAGCAGATCGATCACCTTCACGCCGGTCTCAAACATCTTCGCAGAGGGCTCAAGGCTGTCGAGAGAGGGCGCCGGACGGTGGATGTCCCAACCTTCAGCGGTCGTGCGGCCCGGCACCGGTGCCGACATTCTGCTCGGAATCGGTGGAACTCCAGAGGGCGTGATCACCGCCGCCGCGCTCAAATGCATGGGCGGAGAACAACTCGGTCGACTATGGCCCCGCAACGAACGCGAACGGAGGATCGCCATCGAAACCGGTTACGACCTGACCCGTGTGCTGACCGCCGACGACCTGATACAAAGCGGCGACTGTTTCTTCGCAACGGGGGAACCTCATAGCCTCAGGCTTGGACAACAGCTTGAATTTCGCGGCCTGTGATGGTGTCCTTGTTTGCGTCGACCGTCTCGACGAGAGCCATGTGAGCCAATTGGATCACTGTGCGTAGCGAGGAGCCCTGCTCATACTGTTTGTAGAGTTCGTCGATTGCAGACGATTCCACGACGTCTTCGAGTTGCCAAGCTGGATCAGCGCCATTGGAATGGTCCGAATGGACCTGCACGCGGTGGTGCAGGATGCGAGCGAGTTGGTCTACCGACGGTATGCGGGGAAGCTCCACCTTTGTGTCGAGGAACATGAGCAAGTTGGAGTTTTCGACGGTGGATTCGAGGTAGCGGGTATGCGTCGCCACAACTACCGAAGCCTGCAAGTCCGCGAGCCGGCGGATGGCGTTACCGAAGAATCCTGAGACGATCGTTTCTTCGGCAGCAGCGGTCCACCTGTCGGTGTCGTCGAACACGAACACCGGCATGAGTTCATCCCCGTGGATCGGTTGAAGGCATTGGTGGATTACCTCAATCTTGTCGGCGAGAGTGTTCGGTTCGGTTGTAGTGGTCTGTCTTTCGATCTGCTCGGCGATACCAGCGTGTGCCATCCATCCCGGGGGTTGCACGCTCAAGCCTCTGCTGCGCCTGTTTGTGCGGGTTGCCTGCCGCCGCTGCCCGATGGTGTGGTTGGTGTCTGTTATGGGGTATCCGGCCTCTCGGGCTAGACGGGTGAGTTGCGAGATGATCATGTCGGCTATCAGGTTCTCTTTGGTCGCGTCGTGCTCGAGCGAATGGACCGGTACTTAGGATCGGGGCGACAGATTCAGCGGTCGGGCCGAGTACGTAGGACACCAAGCTCGTTTTGCCGCAACCGCTGTCCCCGATCAAAGCGATGCGTTCACCGCGGAGTGCCCCGTCACGGAACCTACGCTCCACTGGGGTGCCTGCGGACATCGATTCGAATGGGACATGGTAGACGCCGACATCATTGAACTTCGGGGTGGCGTCGAAGGCATAGTTATCGCGTAGCAGCTTGAGCCTCGCTAGAGTCACGGTGCTTCCTGTGCAGCGAAGCTGGCGGGGGCGGTCGACGTTGATCGTTTCGGGTCGGTCCTGTAGAGCTTGCGGCGACCCGACCGCTCAGCCGTAACCATGCCTTGTGCTTCCAACTCGGCCAGTATTTGCACCACTCGGCTTCGGGTAACGCCGACCTCCGCGAGGAGTTGCTCGTCGCCAGCGTATGTTGGTCCGCGTTCTCCCAGAGCATCCAGGACCTTGACAGCTGTTGGTTTCAAGAGTGAACGAACCTTCTGAATCTCTTCGAGACGGCTGGCCTCGTGCTCAAGATCGTCCGAAAGATATAAGCGGCCGAGCGAATAGGTGGGACAACGCGGACCATACGGCGCGAGGCCGTGGCCCGAGCGGCCCGTGAGCGCAGCGAACAAGAGCGGGATTGGCACCGCCGCCACATGACAGGCTCTCACCTATCTGCGGGCGCTCTTAATATTGTTAGAAAACAAATACACCTGGTACATGCCCTTCGGCGGTGTCAAGCTTGCCAACTGAATCACACCGGGTTTGCTAGAGACCGCTTCTCGCGTGGCTCCGCCGAGTCGGCGGGTTCGGTTTGATTGGTAGCTCTCAGTCGAAGTTCGCTCGCCGACTGTTCGCAACTAGCCTGTCGGCGCGTCGGCCTGCCCGAATCCGTTGGAACCCCAGCAGATGATCGAGTCGTCGGCACAAATCCGTCCCCGGGAGTCCACCACCTCCTGCTGGAGCACATCGATCTCGACTGGCCGCGTCTCCGGGTGCGGTTCTCCGCGCGCCACAACACAGAGTCGAATCAAGTCTGCAGGCGCGCGGCATCCGGCTGGATGGCGCCGGGGGGATGCTCCCAGAGGCGGCGAATCGGCACGGCTCGGAGGCGGTCGCCGAAGCTGGCGCTGATCTCGCCGTCGTAGAGCACGACGCCTGCGGCGAATCGCTCGCCGGTGGCCGATGCGAGCTTGCGCAGGCCGCGAAAGTCGGCGCTGGTGACGGTGGCTCCGGCCTTGACCTCGATTCCGGCGACGGGCCCGGCGCCGCGCTCGATCACGATGTCGACCTCGGCGCCGTCCTTGTCGCGGTAGTGGAAGAACCGGAGGGGGCTGTGATACCAGTCCGACTGCCGTTTGAGCTCCTGGTATACGAACGTCTCGGTGAGCTGTCCGAGCAGTCCCCGGTCGGCGCGCAGCGTGTCGGGGTCGGCTCCGAGCAGCGCGCAGGCCAACCCTGTGTCGCCGATGTGGAGTTTGGGCGTCTTGACCAGACGCTTGAGCCGGTTGCTGTGCCAGGGGTCTAGGCGTTCCAGCAGGAACAGCCTCTCCAGCAGGGTCAGGTAGGCGCGGATCGTCGGGAGACTGAGCTGGAACGGCGCGGCGAGGCGGCTCACGTTGAACAGGCGCCCGGTGGAGGCTGCGGCCGCCTCCAGCAGCCGCGGCATCGCCTCCAGGCGGGCGATGCGGGCCAGGTCGCGCACGTCGCGCTGGGCCACGGCCTCCAGGTAGTCGGTGTACCACCGGGTCCGGCGCCGTCCGGGCGGCCGGGTCAGGGCGGCCGGATACCCGCCCGCGGCGATCCGCTCCCGCAGCTGCGCGCCCAGCCGCCCGCTTGACGCGACCGCGAACCCGTCGCCGAACAGGGCGTCGAGGAATCCCGAGCCCGCCTGGACCCGATCCCCGGGCCGGCCCGGCTCCGCCAACTCGGCCTGCGACAAGGGGTGCAGCCGCAGCACCTGCATGCGACCGGCCAGCGAGTCCGCCAACCCCGGCACCATCAGCACGTTGGCCGAGCCGGTCAGCACGAAGCGCCCGGGCCTGCGGTCGCGGTCGATGGACAGTTTGATCGCCGCGAACAGCTCCGGGACTCTCTGCACCTCGTCGAGCACGACCCTGTCGGGCAGGTCGGCCACGAAGCCGGCCGGATCGGCCCGGGACGCGTTGCGGGCCGCGTCGTCGTCGAAGGTGATGTAGGCGTACGTGGGCCCGGTCGCCGCCCCGGCCGCGGGCCGCCAGTTCCGGTCGAGGTGCTCCGGCGCGCACACCGCCTGAGCGAGCGTGGTCTTGCCGCACTGGCGAGGCCCATGGATCACCACCGCGGGCGAGTCTTGAAGCGACTCGAGGAACAGGCCGCGAACATGACGCGGATAGAACACGGTGCCGCTCATCGACCGACTATATGCCTCATGTCGTCTAATTACAAGGTTATGCCTCGGCTAATTACAAGGTTATGCCTCGGCTGATTATAAGGTTACGCATAGTCTGATTGCAGTGTTGCATCGGCAACCCGCACACAGGAATCCGGCTAATGATCGCGTAGCAGCTTGAGCCTCGCTAGAGTCACGGTGCTTCCTGGGCAGCGAAGCTGGCGGGGGCGGTCGACGTTGATCGTTTCGGGTCGGCCCTGTAGAGCTTGCGGCGGGGCCGGGCGAATGTTCGATTTGCGGACTCGTATCCCCGTCACGATCAGCGGACCGTACTCTCATCATTCTCACATTGCCATACGCATTGTTGGATGAATTCTCTATGATTCAGCACACAATTGCGCTGGCATGTTTGAACTGGGCCCTCTGCTGGTTTCGGTTGCGAGAAGTATCTGGCTCCTCGAATAGGAATCTCGCGATCCCGTTGCATGCAGACGACCAGCAGTTGCGTGATCGTGGGCTGAGCGTCACTCTGAATTTGAAGGCCATGACCTGTGTACAGTCCTAGCAGTTCCGTCGTCTGTGTCTGGTCTTCGGACGCTCCGCGAAGATACGCCATGATCGTTGTCCTGGGCGTTTGCGCGCCGATGCCCCGCCGGTCAACGTGATGCGGTTGGGCCAGGGTGGAGGGGGAGAACTCGGTGGTGGATACCTGGGTCATGTCGACGATCATCATTCTCTGGGCGCTACCGTCCTTGGGCTCGAGCCGTTGCACAACCCCGTTTACACAACCTCCGTCGCAACGCACTGGGCAGGTGGGTCCAAAGAACTGTATCAACAGCAACGCCACAGCCGGACGTTGAAACACTGGGTCAGATGGAGCATTGCAGAAGGGCGTACGTTTCGACAGCTGCGGATGCCAAAACGAGTCGCTGAGTGACGCGCTCACGTTCAGGCTCCGTGCAAAAAGTCGAAGCCCGCCATCAGCTCGGCAAACTCGCCGAATACTTCGTCCGGCGTCCGAAACGAGAGAATGAACCGGAGACGGTCAACCAGCGCTGTCCCAGCCACGAGGTAGTGTTTGCCAACTCTCGCCCGTAAAGGCTCATGAAAGGCTTTGATGTGGCAATTACCGAACCGACGATCAACACCAAGCTCGCTGAAGTGTTGCGTGGGATGCATCCTCGTTGGTCTTCACCTGGTGTGTTGCGATCTCAGCAAACCCAGCGGATTGTCGGGCAGCCTGGCGGGCAGCCTGATCTCGAACTAGATGTCTTGAATGCTGCGCCTGTTGTGATCGAAGCCGAGATCGAACCAGCGCGTACAGTTGAGTCTGACGCAAAAGCCCGACTCGGTGCGCCGTTGGCTGGGTCGCCGATGCCTGTGGAGACTGTTGTTGCGTTGAAATATCCGGCGAGGTTCAAATCGGTGGCGGAGGCGCTCATCGAAACCGAACTCACCTCGGCGTCGGACCTTCAATGGGCGCTGCTTACTGAGCATGGAGGGCGTAGACCAACGCTGGGTTGGGTAGCCGGAACTGTCGCTGATTTGGCTTCGATGTTGGAGGTTGTGGCGTTATCGCCTCGGGTCTTGAACCAAGCCGCCGATACGTTGGAGCAAGGCATAACTGCTATAGCAGCTCAAATCGAAAAGATGCCCGCCCCAACAGCTCGTACACAGATCGCGGTCGAACTACACCAAGACGAAAGTGAGCAAACTTGGAGAATGGCAGCGTCGATCCTCGCTAACGCCTACTTGTTTCAGGAAGCCGTTAGTGGTTATCACAACACACCTAACATGGCGATGCTTGAACACACCGGTGGTGGTTCAGCAACACAATCTGACACGCTGCAAGCCTGGCAACAGGTTCTCAAGATCAACTACTGGCCGATCTTTAACATCGCTCGCCGGATACTGTTAACTGTTCCAACACAACAGGGTGATCAGCTATGCGAGATGTCTTCGCATACGGCGAAGAAGCTAGCGGCGGTTGGGGCGACTCAGATTCAAAATATGACGGGACAGATGTTCGGTCAGCTCATTACTGATCGTAAGTTCCTTGCCACGTTCTATACGTTACCGTCCTCGGCTCGGATGCTCGCTGAGTTAGCAACGGATCGGCTGGGTGTGGACTGGTTAAACCGAGAAGCTGTGACTGAGTTGAAGGTAGCGGATTTTGCTTGTGGGACAGGCGCGTTGCTTTCGGCGGTGTATGAAACCATCACGTCGAGAATTCGGCGTGCTGGCGGTGATGACGCCGCGATTCATTCTGAGATGATCGAACGCGTGTTGGTCGGCGCGGACATAATGCCAGCCGCAGCGCATCTCACTACTACCATGTTGTCCACCGTCAATCCAGAAATCCCGTTTGCTCGTTGCGGTATCCATGTCGTGCCATACGGGAAGCAATCCGACAAGAGCATCGCTATCGGCTCACTGGATCTGCTACGAGACAGAGGCGCGGTGTCGCTGTTCCCCACTGCGAAACAGATCAGCGGAACAAGCGGACCGAGTGAGCAAACCGACATCTTTGTGCTGGCTGACGAGAGTTGTGATCTGGTGATCATGAACCCGCCGTTCACACGGCCCACCAACCACGAACAAGCTACTGCACAACGCGCGCAAGGGAAGACCATACCCCCTGTGCCGAGTTTCGGCGGGTTTGGAACTACAGCCAAAGAACAAAAGGAAATGTCCGACGCTCTTAAGAAGTTGATCAACAGAATCAAGTCTGACCGCAACAAAGCCAACCGCCCTATGGGCAAAGGCGACTGGGCCAGCCACGGCAACGCCGGGTTGGCGTCGAACTTCGTTGATCTCGCCAACGCCAAACTCAAGCCGGGAGGAACTTTGGCGTTGGTTCTGCCGCTTCCCGCGGTCTCAGGTCCGGCGTGGCAAAACTTCCGTCAACTCATTGACCACAGCTACGACAACCTACAGTTCGTCACAATCGCCAGCGCGGGCAGCACGGACCGAGCGTTCTCGGCCGATACCGGCATGGCCGAGACGCTGCTCGTAGCCACCAAACGAATCAATCGCGACTCTTCCAAGCCGGCTCGATGCGGATGGGTAAGCCTAATCCGAAGGCCCAGAGATCTCGTCGAATCGGTCTGGTTCGCCAACGCAATCCAAGCCGCGGCTGCGAAGCCAGGCGTGGCCGCGGTCAGCGCAGGGAATGACACATTCGGATACCACATCGGCGGTACCATCGACGACGCGGAGTTTGCGGGAATCGCGGAACCCGAGGTCGCTCAATGCGCTCACAACCTCCAATCTGGGAGTCTGCTCCTAGCAGGCCATCCCCCTTTGAACCTGCCGATCACTACACTTGGACAGTTGGGAGATCCTGGCCCTGTTCATCGCGATATCAACGAGACCGGCAAGAAATCTGGTGTCAATAGAGGCCCGTTCGACCTTGAGCCAACGAAAGGCACCGTCTCGTACCCGATCCTCTGGGAGCACAGCGTTGCGTCTGGGCGAGAATCAGCCATGGAAGTCCAATACGACCACTCAGGCCGTATTCGCCACCAAATGCGGGATAAGGCGATTAATATCTGGCGGACCGCAACGCGGCTCCACATCAACACAGACTTTCGACTTAACAGTCAACCTCTCGGTGCCTGCATGACACCAATTCGAGTGATCGGCGGTCGGGCTTGGCCGTCGTTTCGGCTTGAAGACCCAAGCTGGGAGCCGACCATCTGCGTCTGGCTCAACACAACCTTTGGGTTGATCGCTCGTTGGTCGATATCGAACCGCCAACAACAAGGTCGAGCCAGTATAAGCGTTAGCACCCTAGAACATGTCCCTGTCATTGACCCACAACAACTCATGCCCTCACAAATTGCCGCACTCAACGGAATCTTCGAGAGCTTCAAAAAGCGGAAATTGAAGCCTGCGAACGAATCCTGGAACGACATTACGCGCAAACGACTCGACGAAGCCGTCGCCGACGTGCTCAACATCCCCAAAACCGCACTTCCCGCGCTGGACATTCTACGCCGCCAATGGTGCGAAGAACCCTCCGTCCACGGTGGAAAATCAACACGGCCATGGACCCTCGTGCCGTAACATGCGCGTCAACCTCGACGAGTTGGCCAGCGCCGCGTTGAAGCCCGCCCCCCTCTAAGTCGCCGTGCTAAGCGACCGATGGTTTGGGCCATATCCGGTATAAGCCCCACGGATCCGGCGGGTCCGGCAACTAGTCCAGGGCTCGGGTGCTGACGGTGAGGCGGAGTTCGGCGCGCACCTTGGCGGCTTCGGATTCGGAATCGTCAGCATCAGCCGCCAGTGCTGCGTTGGCGTTGTCGAGTGCGGTCTGGGCGCGGGCCACGTCGATATCTTCTGCGGATTCAGACACATCGGAAAGGATCGTCACCTGGTTGCCGTGTACCTGAACAAAGCCACGATGCACCGCGAAGACGTCACGCCCGCCGTCGGGTTTGACGACCTCCACGGACCAAACCGCCAGAGTACCAATAAACGGCATGTGACCAGCCTGGAAAGCGATATCGCCACCCTCGACCGTGCGGGCTATGACCATGTCGGCAACACCGGTATAGGAAACAGCCTCCGGACTGACGACTTCGACGTCAAACATAAGATTGATCCTCGACCCTAAGTCTGTGCCCGAAGTTCTGCGGCCTTGCGTTGCGCGTCCTCAGCACCGCCGACCATATAAAACGCCTGTTCGGGCAGGTCGTCGAGGTCACCGTTGAGAAGTGCCTCGAAAGAATCGATTGTCTCAGAGACCGGCGTGAAGATGCCGTCCTGACCGGTGAACGCCTTGGCCACAAACATCGGCTGTGACAAGAAGCGCTGAACCTTGCGTGCCCGGTCGACCGTGATGCGGTCCTCCTCGGACAGCTCATCAAGACCCAGGATGGCGATGATGTCTTGGAGTTCTTTATAACGCTGTAGCACCTCTTGAGCCCGGCGGGCGGTCTGATAGTGGCGATCACCGACAACCTGAGGATCGAGAATCGTCGAACTTGAAGCCAGCGGATCCACAGCCGGATAGATACCCAGAGCGGCGATATCACGGCTCAGTTCTGTGGTGCCGTCGAAGTGCGTGAACGAGGTGAACGGGGCCGGGTCGGTGTAGTCGTCGGCCGGTACGTACACGGCCTGCAACGAGGTGATCGACTTACCCCGAGTCGAAGTGATGCGCTCTTGCAGTTCGCCCATCTCATCAGCCAAGGTCGGCTGGTAACCCACCGCTGAAGGCATCCGGCCAAGCAACGTCGACACCTCCGAACCGGCCTGCACGAAACGGAAGATGTTGTCGATGAACAGCAACACATCCTGATTCTGAACATCACGGAAATACTCCGCCATCGTCACGCCCGCTAATGCCACGCGCAGACGCACCCCTGGAGGCTCATCCATCTGGCCGAACACAAGCGCCGTCTTGTCGAGCACGGTTGTCTCACCGTCACCCATAACGGTCTCGCCCATCTCGATGAACAGGTCGGTACCTTCACGGGGAAGATCGCCGTCGGGCCCGAGGCCGCCGGATGCATCAGCATGGAGAACTCGATCGCCGACAATCTCGCTGCGGTGGCCGAGGCCAAAGGTGAGTCGGTGCGCGACCTGACCGTGGTGATCCTCGACCGGGACCGCCACGCCGAGACGATCAACGAAGTGCGGGCTGCGGGCGCTCGGATCCGTCTGATTCCCGACGGCGACGTCGCCGGCGCGATCTCTACCGCCTGGCCCGAGTCCGGCGCCGACATGCTGCTCGGCATCGGCGGCACTCCCGAGGGCGTGATCGCCGCCGCCGCGCTCAAATGCATGGGAGGAGAACAACTCGGACGACTCTGGCCCCGCAACGAACGCGAGCGGAGGATCGCCGACGAGACCGGCTATGACCTGACTCGGGTGCTGTCCGCGGACGACCTCGTCCAGACCGACAACTGCTATTTCGCAGCCACTGGAATCACAGACGGGGCTCTGCTGCGCGGCGTGCGCTTCGACAGCTACGGATGCCACACCGATTCGCTGGTGATGCGCTCCCGTTCAGGCACAGTGCGAAAAGTCGAAGCCCACCATCAGATCGGCAAGCTCGCCGAGTTCTCCAGCGTCGACTACCAGTAGCTGTGCCGTAGCCGGGCGCAGCTCCGGCTGCGCCCGGCGATAACACCGTGCTGCTGGTTACCGATTTGCGCGGCTACTCAGGGCTTTGACTATCAGCACGCAGACCAGCCCCGCAAAGGCCATGCTGCCTGCCGTGATCCCGAGCACATAGATCCAGCTCTCACTTCGCACCTGCCATGCCGTCACCACTCCGATTCCGACAGTCCCCCCGATAGCGAGCGACCAATCCATGAGGAACGTTGTCCAAGATTTACCCTTGTCCTTGTGCTCGGTCACCTGTTGGTCGTTCCCTTCGCTAGACCGCCTGTGCATCGACCGAATGCTACTTTGTGCAGCACCGAATGGTCCAACAACTCAGCAACCCGGCTGAAACGGCCACAACCAACACGTGTTTGGCGATGGCGACCCTGGGGCAGGCATCGGGGGTACTGGTATAGGTACCCATACCTGTTCCCATATCTTCATTATTACCCAATTACAGACGTACGTCGTAGCAGCAGCGGGCGGCACACCCGCGACGCCGGCACCAGCGGCCTGAGCCACCGTTGTTGGCGCTGACCCATAATACGCAACGGCAGCTACGCCAGCAGCGCCAGCAGCAACGCATGTCCATTTCGTGGAGGTTCTCCAAACCCACCTCCATTCCCCGCTACTAATCTGAGCGCTGGCTTGTTCGGCTCCCAAACTCGACAGTACCGGAACGTCTGGGGTTGCTTTAGGTGCCAACGCCAACGACATAGCGAGAAAAACTGCCAGCAGCGGAACGATTAGTAGCTTTTTTGTTGAGATCACCGTGGAGGAGATTTCATTATCTTCCACGGTGTACTAGTCAATATCAATTAGCTTTGTATCAGCCCTAGTTCAAGCCTGTCAAGTCTAACCCAAGAATTCGAGCCGGATACCCGCTCACTCGGATCGGTGCTAGAGCCCGGGCGGCCGGAACCAACTGACGCGCCGAGGTTGCTGCTGTCGGCGGCTAATTGAGGGAGGAGACTCTGAGGCGAAGTTCGGCGCGGACTTTGGCGGCTTCGGATTCGGAATCGTCAGCATCAGCCGCCAGTGCTGCGTTGGCGTTGTCGAGAGCGGTCTGGGCGCGGGCTACGTCGATATCTTCTGCGGATTCAGACACGTCGGACAGGATGGTGACCTGGTTGCCGTGTACCTGCACAAAGCCACGATGCACCGCGAAGACGTCACGCCCGCCGTCGGGTTTGACGACCTCCACGGACCAAACCGCCAGAGTACCAATAAACGGCATGTGACCAGCCTGGAAAGCGATATCGCCACCCTCGACCGTGCGGGCTATGACCATGTCGGCAACACCGGTATAGGAAACAGCCTCCGGACTGACGACTTCGACGTCAAACATCAGATCGATCCTCGACCCTAAGTCTGTGCCCGAAGTTCTGCGGCCTTGCGTTGCGCGTCCTCAGCACCGCCGACCATATAAAACGCCTGTTCGGGCAGGTCGTCGAGGTCACCGTTGAGCAGCGCCTCGAAAGAATCGATTGTCTCAGAGACCGGCGTGAAGATGCCGTCCTGACCGGTGAATGCCTTGGCCACAAACATCGGTTGGGACAAGAAGCGCTGAACCTTGCGTGCCCGGTCGACCGTGATGCGGTCCTCCTCAGACAACTCATCAAGACCCAGGATGGCGATGATGTCCTGGAGTTCCTTGTAACGCTGCAACACCTCCTGGGCCCGCCGGGCGGTCAGATAATGGCGATCACCGACGACCTGAGGATCAAGAATCGTCGAACTTGAGGCCAGCGGATCCACAGCCGGATAGATACCCAGAGCGGCGATGTCACGGCTCAGTTCTGTGGTGCCGTCGAAGTGGGTGAACGAAGTGAACGGGGCCGGGTCGGTGTAGTCGTCGGCCGGTACGTACACGGCCTGCAACGAGGTGATCGACTTACCCCGAGTCGAAGTGATGCGCTCTTGCAGTTCACCCATCTCGTCAGCCAAGGTCGGCTGGTAACCCACCGCTGAGGGCATCCGGCCAAGCAGCGTCGACACCTCCGAACCGGCCTGCACGAAACGGAAGATGTTGTCGATGAACAGCAACACATCCTGGTTCTGGACATCGCGGAAGTACTCCGCCATGGTCACGCCCGCCAACGCCACCCGCAGACGCACCCCTGGAGGCTCATCCATCTGGCCGAACACAAGCGCCGTCTTGTCGAGCACGGTGGTCTCACCGTCACCCATAACGGTCTCGCCCATCTCGATGAACAGGTCGGTACCTTCACGGGTGCGCTCCCCCACACCCGCGAACACCGAAACGCCACCGTGGTTGGAGGCCACACGGGTGATCATCTCGGTGATGAGAACAGTCTTGCCCACCCCAGCGCCACCGAACAGGCCGATCTTGCCGCCCTCCTTGTAAGGAGTGAGCAGATCGATCACCTTCACGCCGGTCTCAAACATCTTCGATGAGGGCTCAAGGCTGTCAAAAGAGGGCGCCGGGCGGTGGATGTCCCAGCGTTCGGCAGTCGTACGGCCCGGTTCATCCAGGCAATCCCCCATCACGTTCCAAATGTGGCCCAAAGTGTCGTCGCCCACCGGTGCTTGCACACCATGGCCGGTGTTGCGCACCTCAACGCCACGGGTGAGGCCATCAGTCGGCTTCATGGCAATGGCCCGAACTCGGCTATCGCCGATCTGCTGGGCAACTTCGGCAGGTACGTTGATCGTCTCGCCGTCAACCTCAACGTTGAACTCGATTTGGGTGTTGATCGGGGGCAGGCCATCGGGCGGGAACTCAACGTCGACCACAGGGCCGGCAATGCCGACAATGCGACCGGACTTGAGATCACCTTCGGTAACAGAGGTACTAGCTGTAACAGTCATATCTCGGGGTGCTTTCAGGTCTCGGTAAGGGGATGAGAAACGGCGGGGGCTACATCGCTGGGCAACACATCGCTGGGAGACACATCGCTGGGTAACACAGAGGCGAAGGCCGCGGCGAAATCGTCAATGGGCACTTCGGCCCCCAACGCTTCAGCCCCGCCAACGATCTCCATGATTTCGGTGGTGATCGCAGCCTGTCTCGCTGCGTTCATTTCCCGCGACAGTTTGGTAATCAAATCTTCGGCGTTGTCGGTAGCGGACTTCATGGCCCGCTGCCGGTTGGCATGTTCAGAAGCAGCGCAATCAAGCAAGGCGCCATAGAGGCGCGCCTCGACATAGCGAGGCAGCAACGACTCAAGAACAGCCTCAGGCGACGGTTCGAACTCGAACGAGGAAAGCGCCGCCGCGGAACCACTACCGATTTCAGCCACTACCTGCGTGTCCTCCAAAGGTAGAAAACGACGTACAGATACCCGTTGCGTTCCCATCGAGATGAAATCTGTGTAGATCAACTCAACTTGGTCGATTTCACCCGCAACGAAAGCTGCCGCGACATCGTCGGCGATCCGGCGGGCGTCCTCATAGGTGGGGTTGTCGGTGAATCCCATATAGGAATGGTCCACCCGGTAATGGCGAAACTTGTAGTAGGCTGTCGCCTTCTTCCCCACAGCGAACAGCGAATAGTCCTTGCCCTCGCTCTGGTGAGCCATGATCTGACGCTCCGCGGCGCGAATCGGGTTGGTGTTGTAGGCCCCGGCGAGACCTCGATCACCTGCCATCACGATGAAACCGACCCGCTTGACTTCGCTGACCTCACGCAGCAGCGGATGATCAATTTCAGCGCCGCTGGCAGCCAGGTTTTCGATAACCGAGGTGATCCGGCGGGCATAGGGACGGGCGGCATCGGCGCGCTGCATCGCCTTGACCACTCTCGTGGCGGCTATCAGTTCCATGGCGCGCGTAATTTTCTTCGTCGATTGGACGCTTGATATGCGTCGGCGAAGCTCGCGCTCCTTACCCCCGGGCATTGCTCAGGTCTCGTCCCGGGTGATCTCTTCTTCAGGCAGAGTGGTCTCAGAATCAACCATGTCCGAATGCGCCTCACCCTGAGCTTCGGCTTCGGGCGCAGCGGTATCGACTCGCGAACCAACGAACTGATCGGCAAAGGCAGAGATGGCTGCCTCGAAGGCATCCTCATCGTCGATAACGCCTTCGTCGCGAATCTTCGACATGACCTCACGGTGACGGGTACGGAACCAATCAAGCAGCTCCGATTCGAAACGCGTGACATCTTCGATCTCAAGCTTGTCAAGGTAGCCGCGGGTACCCGCGTAGATCGAAACAGCCTGCTCATCAACGGGATACGGCGAGTTGATGCCCTGCTTGAGCAGTTCGGTAAGGCGATAGCCGCGCTCTAGCTGAGCAGACGAGACTGCGTCGAGATCCGATCCGAAAGCTGCGAAAGCCTCCAACTCGCGGAACTGCTGCAGGTCGCCCTTCAGCGTGCCCGTAGCGGCCTTCATGGCCGAGACCTGAGCCGCGGAACCAACACGGGACACCGAGATACCAACGTCGACCGCAGGCCGGATACCTGACTTGAAGAGATCGTCTTGCAAGAAGATCTGGCCATCCGTGATTGAGATCACATTGGTGGGAATAAACGCCGACACATCGCCCGCTTTGGTTTCGATGATCGGCAGCGCCGTCAGCGAACCAGCGCCTCGCTCATCAGAGAGCTTGGCGGCACGCTCCAACAGGCGACTGTGCAAATAGAACACATCGCCAGGGAATGCTTCGCGTCCTGGCGGGCGACGCAACAACAATGACACCTGACGGTAAGCCTCGGCCTGCTTTGACAAATCGTCGTAAATGATCAGTGCGTGCTCTCCGTTCTCCATCCAGTGCTGGCCGATGGCGCACCCGCCGTAGGGTGCGAGGAACTTGAACGGCGCCGGATCAGAAGCCGGGGCGTTGACCACCACGGTGTATTCCATCGCACCGAGTTCATCAAGGGTGGCCACGGACTGAGCGACCGTCGAAGCCTTCTGCCCGATCGCCACGTAGATGCACTTAACGCCCTGGCCCTTTTGATTGAGGATCGTGTCGAGAGCAACGGTGGTCTTGCCGGTCTTGCGATCGCCGATGATCAACTCGCGCTGGCCGCGACCAATCGGGATCAATGAGTCGATCGACTTGATGCCAGTCTGCATCGGCTCGTGCACAGGCTTGCGGCCAGTGATACCGGGGGCCTGGATCTCCATGCGGCGCTGCTCAACGTTGCTGAGCGGACCCTTTCCGTCGATTGGTTCGCCGAGCGGGTTGACTACCCGCCCGAGCAGGCCGTCTCCCACCGGAACCGAGAGGATGTCGCCGGTGGCTACCACTGCTTGGCCTTCGACGATGCCCTCGACGTCACCGAGCACAACCGCACCGATGGATTCTTCGTCGAGGTTGAGGGCTAGACCCACCAGACCGTTCTCGAAGCGCAGCATCTCGTTGACGGCTGCACCCGGAAGGCCTGACACCCGTGCGATACCATCACCGACCTCGAGCACTCGACCAACAGTGGTCTGCTCCAGGCTCGGCATGAAGTCATCGAGGTTGCCGCGGATCGCCGCGGCAATGTCATCGGTGTTGATAGTTAGGGCGGTGTTGATCGTGAGATCTGACATTTCTTGTCTTTTCTGCTCTGTCCCCGTTTGTTTGGGCGGAGTGTTTGATCAGCCGAAGTTCTCTCGGAGCTGCGACTGTCGGTGTCGCACGCTGCCGTCGATAACGTCGTCGCCGATTTCGGTAACGAGACCACCGAGCACGCTTTCGTCGATGATCACACGGATCTCGACATCAGTGCCGGTGGACGATTTGATGGCTTGCACCAATCTGGTTTTCTGGTCTTCTGTCAGTTCGATGGCTGATCGCACCTTGGCCAGAACCCGGTCCCGGTTGGCTGCTCCACGAGCGACCATGGCATCGACGATGTCGGGAAGGTGGCCGCCGTGTCCAGTACCGACCACCATGGATACGAGCGCCGTGGTGACAGCAGACGCCTTTTCGCCGAGCAGGTCCTCGACAACACCCTGGCGTCGTTGGATCGGAAGCCGACTGTCCGACAGCGCCGCCAACAGTTCGTCGTTGCCTCTCAACGCTTCACCGACGCGGAACAGTTCGTCCTCAATCACCGATGATCGACCCTCAGAGGCAGCGACCGCCAAGAGCGCTTCGGCATAACCGTCGAGGCGTTCGTCAGGCATTGCCGCTAGCCACCTCGTCGATGTAGGCATCCACGAGAGCACGCTGCGTGTCGACATCTAGGTTGGACTTGATGACCCGTTCGGCCGCGCCGACCGCGATGTCGGCAACGACGCCTCGCAAATCTGATACAGCCTGGGAACGAGCGGACTCGATATCAGCCGCGGCCCGAGCGCGCATCTGCGCTACGTCCTCGTTGGCTCGAGCCTGAATCTCCGCGGCCACGAGATCTGCTTGAGCGCGAGCGTCCTCGACGATCTGTGCAGCTTCTGCTTTGGCACCCGCGAGTTGCGCTTCATGGTCGGCCAGGACCGTGGTCGCTTGGGTCTTGGCCGCCTCAGCGGCGTCGAGGTCAGCGGCGATCTTGTCGGAGCGAGCCTGCATAGCCCTCTGCACCGCAGGAAATCCCTTCCACCACATGAAACCGAAGAGGATCAGGAAGGCGGCGCCGCCCCAGATGATCTCATCGAGTTCAGGGATGATCGGACTCGGGGCCTCGACACACTTCTCAAGGTCCTCTCCAAATTTCTTAAGTTCGTCTTCTTGGTGGGTTTCCTCAAGAACGTGGAGCGAACCATATTTCTCCTCGGCATGAAGTACCTCTTCAATGACGCAGGAACCGGTAGTCTCACCGACCGCTGCCGCGGGAACCGCGCCGAGCACAACGAGAACCCCGACGAATCCGAATGCTCCGGCCAGACGCCGAATAGTTGCTGTCATAGTTGAACCTTTGCTTGGGGTGCTGCCTTGGTTGCCCCTGGGCGTTTAAGGCAGCAGAAGGATGAAGACGACGAAACCGATCAGGGCAAGGGCCTCGGTGAATGCGATCCCGAGGAACATCGTTGTACGGACCATGCCTGCCGATTCGGGCTGTCGGGCCATCGAGGAGATGGCGTTGCCGACGACGGTGCCGATGCCGATGCCCGGGCCAATGGCGGCGAGGCCATAGCCGAGCCCGGCACCAATCGCTTTGAGTCCCTCGAGGAACTCTCCAGCTTCAGTTCCGGTTTGCGCTAGAAGGTTGAACACTTGCTTTCTCCTGTTGTATCGAGATTGGGTTGATTAGAGGGTTGGTGGACGGGTGTTGGTGGTCAATGAGCAAGCTTTAGTGCTCCGGATGCATCGATCCGCCGATGTAGACGGCGGTGAGGATCGTGAAGATGAAGGCCTGGAGTACTGAAACAAGAATCTCGAACCCCGTCATCAAGATGAGCATCGGGAACGATAGAACCAGCGCGCCGCCAAAGCCCAAACCTCCGGCACCCCACATGGCTGCGGAGAGGACGGCGAAGGTGACGAGCAACAAGTGACCAGCGACCATATTGGCCCAGAGCCGGATCGCCAAAGAGAAGGGCCGTACTAGAAAGGTCGAGACCAATTCGATAGGCGTCACGATGACGTACAGCACTTTCGGCACGCCGGGGGGGAACAGCGAATTCTTGATGTAGCCGAAGAAACCCTGGCTGCGGACTCCGACGAAGTTGTAGATCACCCATACGACCAGGGCGAGCGTTACCGGCATCGCCATCCGCGAGTTGGCCGGGAACTGTATGAAGGGGATGACCTCGGTGATGTTGGAGAAGAGGATGAAGAAGAACATGGTGGTCAGGAAGGGCATGAACTTCTTGCCGTCCGGCCCGATCGTCTGCATCACCACAGACTCTTCAATGAAATTCACACCCGACTCAGCGACATGCTGAACCCCTGCGGGAACCAGCGACTCTCTCTGCCGACCAGCCAGCCCGAAGATGATCATCGTGACGAGCGCTGAGCCGAGATAGATGAGAACTGTTTTGTTGATCGCGTAGGGGGTCCCCTCGAACCAGATGCTCGGCCAGTCGAACAGGTGGTTTACAGGCGGGAACTCTAAAGCGAGGAGATTCATGCTGAGCGCTCCGCGGTCGAATCGACGGATGACTTGCTTGAATTAGCTGCGTCGCTCTTGGGCGACAGAACTGCCGCGCCCGGCTTCAAACCGGGGTAGGCCAGCGATGCCGCAACATGACGGGTCTCCCAGGCCAGTAGCCCAATGTGGGTGACCAACAGGCTGATCGCGAAAGGTGCTACCTCGAACCAGTCGCTGTTGCGAATCGGCAATACCGCGGCGGTGATGATGCCGAGGCGGGCAATGAAGCCGAACATCACTGCGCCGAACATCACTGCCGGGCTGATTTTGGCGGACCAGGTGATTATCGCGGCACCTACCAAGAAATTCACGGCCACGGTGACCAGACCATAGCCAGATGACCAGAGCCCGGACCAACCCCAGAAAATGGCACCTATCGCCAGCATCACCGGGGTGACTAACAGGGTACGCATGGCCAGGTCACGGGCTATTTCGCGCTCAGGTGCACTAGCTGAGACCTCCGCAGGAAATGCAGTCATCCGATCTTTGGCCCGAGCTTTCATGGCGAACCCTGCCCGTAGGTGGCGCGACGCTGTTGCAACGCCTCGTCAAGCGACCGGCGGTAGGACGCACACAGCTTCTGAGTCTCATAGGCGAGCACAATGCCGGCGAGAACCAGTGTGAATACGGGGAACAAACCGAGACGGGAGTCGATGAACCAGCCCAAAAGACCGAACAAGGCCGGTGTGACGATCATCTCAAAGGCTGCCGCGAAGGCATCGCCCGCGCCCTTGTGCATCTCGCGTTGCTCCCGTTCGTCCACGGTGAAAACCTCTTTGAGTTGGGCCGACGGTGCCCGCTCGTGAATTGATGCACAATCTATTGGCATGTCACGACAGCGCCAACCTCAGGAGTCGAGCTTCTTGCGTCTTCCGTAACGCTTTTCGAAGCGCTCCACACGACCTGCCGTATCTACGATCTTCATCTGACCCGTATAGAAAGGATGGCTCTCGCTTGAGATCTCCACCTTCGCAAGGGGGTATTCGTTGCCGTCTTGCCAGACGATCGACTCTTTGGTCTCGATCGTTGACCGCGTGAGAAACGACGTACCAGCCGAAGTGTCCTGAAATACGACAGCGCGGTACTCGGGGTGAATGTCAGATTTCATAGCCCCACGAGTCTACGACTCCGACACCCGCCAACAACCCGCTACGACTAGGAGTTGGCGTTGCTCGCAGATACTTCGCTCAACAGCGCCAACACATCATCTCCAGGGGCCGCGTCATCAGACTCAGCGAGCGCCATCAGGCGTCGCCGCAACTCACGAGACTCCTCAAGTTCTGCCGGAGACAACAGGATTTCTTCGTTGTGAGTTCCCGATGCACCAATATCGGCGGCCGGATAGATCCGACGGACCGCCAGAGCACGAGAAAGCCGCAATTCCAGATTCGCAGTGTTGGCCAACTCCTCATAGATCGCCTCATCGACCGAACTACCGCTGTCGACAACAATCGTGGCGATGACCGTCAATGAACCCCCGCCTTCAATGTTGCGAGCAGCGCCCAAGAATCGTTTGCATGCGTAGATCACCGATCGATCAACACTGCCCGAAGCGGAACGTCCGCCATGGGAGGCTTCGAGGATGTAGGCACGAGCCAAGCGGGTGATGCCGTCGACAACCAGACACACGTCCTTGCCATCTTCAACCATGCGCTTGGCCCGCTCAATCGTCATCTCCGCGATCGTGATCTGCTCATCGGTGGGCTGATCGAACGGAGACCCGATCACTTCACCGCGCTCCACCCAGCGAGTCATATCAGTGATGTCTTCGGGACGCTCGTCGACCAATAAGACCAGCAATTCCACATCGGTGTGGTTGATCTCTATCGAACGAACCAACTGCTTGAGAACCGTCGTCTTGCCCGCCCTCGGCGGTGACGCGACCAGCGCCCTCTGACCCTTCCCCAGCGGAGTCAACAAATCGACTATCCGGCCCGTGGGGTCGTCGCTTTCTTGAGAACCCGTCAAAACCAGGCGTTCGTCAGGAAAAATTGGTACTTGCTCATCGAAAGCCACACGCTCAGTCGCAGCTTCGGGAGGGCCGCCGTTGACCGTCAATAGCTCCACCATGGCAGGGTTCTTCTCGTTGCGACCCGCAGGACGCGAAGTACCACTGAGATGGACGCCTTTGTCAAGGTTGTACTGCCGAACCATCTTCACCGGTACATAGGCGTCGTCCTTTGACGGAAGGGCCCCGTCAACTCTCAGGAACCCGTATCCCTCCGGACGCAGTTCGAGATGGCCCGCAACCGGCACCACATCGCCGTTCCAGGGATCGTTCGTGTCCTTGTTGTTTTCTCGCTCCCGGCCCCTACGACGTCGACGCCTGTTACCGGGCTCGGCCTCATGTCCGACAGCTTGCGAAGCGGGATCACCGACGTTTGCCGGTTCTGGCTCAGGTTTGGTCGCCTCGGGTGTCGCTTCAGCGACAGTTCCGGCAGCCTTGTCGTCGACACCGGCACTAGCGACAGCAGCAGAGGCCCCATCGGACTGTGCGGTGGACTCGGTTGCCGCAGCGCTGGGCTCGGCCCGGTCGGAGTCTGAGCCACCTACCAACTCGAGTATCAGGTCAATAATTTCACCCTTGCGCGCGCGCGTCGGCGGTTTCTTGCCGAGCGTGCTGGCGATTTCGGTGAGTTCTTCGCGGTCTTTACGCTGAAGGGTAGACCGGCGCATCTCCGCGGTTTCCACGGATTCGTCTCCTCATGTTCGTGAGTGTCGCTGCATTCGGCATGTAACAACCAGGGTCGTACGAAATACCATGTAACAACCAGGGTCGTACGAAATACCATGTAACAACCAGGGTCGTACGAAATACGACTCGCCGTCGGCAACCGGGCAGCGTACAACAGGTTAGAGGCGGAAAACCGCAGCCGCAACCGAACCCGCCTGTGGCCCGAGCGGCCCCCGCGGCCCGAGCGGCCCCCGCGGCCCGAGCGGCCCGTGCCGATGACCATCGCAACAGCGCCCGCTTCTGGCGCGGCCCCCGCGGCCCGAGCGGCCCGGTGAGCGCAGCGAACAAGAGCGGGAGTAGAACGGGAAGTGGAGCGCGCCAACAAGAGCGGGAGCAGAACGGGAAGTGGAGCGCGCCAACAAGAGCGGGAGTAGAACGGGAAGTGGAGCGCGCCAACAAGAGCGGGAGCAGAACGGGAACTCAGGAAACCTCGACGCAACCGTCGGTGTCGATGCCAAGGGGCACCCAGTCACCGGGTGGTTCGGGACGCAGGCGCTCACCACCTGATTCAATGAGTGCTCCCACGCTGGGACCAGAACCGCTCAGCCACGCTGCGTGCCCCGCGGCTCTGATCTGACTAACCACTTCCGCGCTGTCGGGGAGCGCGCTCAAGCGGGCGGTCTCATGGATCTGATCTCCGTTGGCACCCGCGATGAGTTCCCATGATCCGGTCAGCAACCCGGCGTAGACCGCCGCACAACAAGCAGCGTGGGCAACCACATCCACAATGTCGAGAGCTTCAGGAAGCACTGCGCGAGCCGAGGCCGTGAAAGACACCCCCGCAGGGATCCACATGTAGAACTGACCGGGTTGCAACTGCGGAACGTCGGTATGAATTCGGCCACCGACCGCGAGGTTCAAGCCGCCGTATGCCGAAGCCGCAGCGTTGTCGGGGTGGCCCTCGATCTCGTCGGCCACCATGAACGCCTCTTCACGAGCTCTGCGGTGATCCAACCCATCGCGGCGAAAGCCCAGATACGCCGCCCCGACACAGGCAGCCGCGCTTGAACCCATGCCTCTGCCGATCGGAAGTTCGCTGCGGGACCACAATCGATCAAAGGAGGTCCCGGTGCGTTTCAGCGCGGTCCACACAAGATCGTCAGGGCCAACCATCTCGAAGCCGTCAAGGGGCTCGTCAGTGAGTTCGTAGTAGCGATCAACCCCAAGAGCCAGAACATCGAACCCAGGGCCGAGATTGGCCGAAGAACCCGGTACCCGAACGCGCACTAGCTGAGCCCGTCCACGAAGTCCTCAACGGTCGCAAGGTCGTTGGGAAGCACTGCATAATCCTCGCGGCGATCAAAGATGCCGGCCAAGTGAGGTGGCAAGTCAGGACGAATACCAGTCGCTTGCTCCACCGCGTCGGGGAACTTCGCCGGGTGTGCGGTTGCTAAGGAGACAACATGCTCACCGGCTCTGCGGTGGCGTTGAGCAACACCGATTCCCACCGCGGTGTGCGGATCGATCAGCAGGCCGTGCTTGTCATAGAAGTCGCTGATAACGGCGAGCGTCTCAGAGTCGTCAACCCGGTCTCCGGCGAATTCGGCCCGCAAGCGCTCGTGCTGCGCCGGGGTCAGCGCAGCACGACCATGGTCTCGAAATCCGGCGATCAACTCCGCGGTAGCCGGTCCGTTGCGGTCAAGAAGCTCATACAGCAATCGTTCAAGGTTCGAGGAGATCTGGATGTCCATGCTCGGCGAGAGAGTGGGGACCACTTCTTCGGCACGCATCTCACCCGTTTCGATGAGGCGCGAAAGAATGTCGTTGCGGTTCGACGCGACCAGGAAACGTTCCACATTCAACCCCATCCGAGCCGCGACGTGCCCAGAGAAAACATTGCCGAAGTTGCCTGTGGGAACACAGAAAGTGGTTGCCTTCATTGGGTTGGTGACGGCGCCGCGGCCAAGTTGCTGAACAGCCCACACGTAGTAGACGATCTGGACCATCACCCGCGCCCAATTGATCGAATTGACCGCGGCCAGACTGTGGCGCCGGCGGAACGGTTCATCGCGAAACATCGCTTTCACCAGATCTTGGCAATCGTCGAATGTTCCCTGAACCGCAACCGCATGCACGTTGGAATCGCTCAAGGTGGTCATCTGGCGTCGCTGCACTTCGGTGGTTCGACCGTGAGGAAAGAGCACCACGATGTCGACGTGGTCGCTGCCGCGCACTGCTTCCATCGCCGCCGAGCCGGTGTCGCCAGAGGTCGCGCCCACGATCATCACCCGTTGCGAGCGACGCTCAAGTTCGTGGTCGAACATCCGTCCCACCACTTGCAGGGCAATGTCCTTGAACGCCAAGGTCGGCCCGTGGAACAGTTCCATCAGGTGATGCCCCTCATCGAGTTGCACTAGGGGACACACGTCGGGATGGTCAAACGAGGCGTACGCATCGGCCAGCATCGCCTGGAGTTGTTCCCGCTTGATCGCGCCGGCAACAAAAAGTTGAATCACATCGGTCGCCAGATCCACATACGACGACGACGCCAAGACCGTGTGTGCGGGCAGCGAGGGCCAAACGGTCGGCAGGAACAGTCCGCCGTCGGGTGCCAACCCAGTGAGCAGGACGTCAGAAAAACCTAGTTCCGGCCCTCGGCCTCGGGAGCTGCCGTAAACCACGGCCATGGTCAGACCTCGCCACCGATCACTCGAATGGCGGAGTGGACGTTGACAACCACATCTAGGTGCTCGAGTTCGGCCATGGTGGCCTTGACTGCTGATTCAAGTGACTCATGGGTAATGAAGATCAAGCGGGCTCGATCCCCGAGGCCTTGCTGTTCCATTGATTGAATCGACACACCGTGGCGACCGAACACATCGGCAACTTGGGCGAGCACCCCCGGCCGGTCGGTCACCGCAAGACTCATGTAGAAGGCTGAAGTCAGGTTGTCCACCGGCCGGATTCGAGCGGGAGCAAGGGCGCCGATGCGGCCCGGAGTGCCGTGAACCATGTTGGTGGCCGCGTCAACCACATCGCCGAGAACCGCACTGGCGGTCGGTCGACCGCCGGCGCCGCGTCCGTAAAACATCAGATCGCCGACTGCCTCACCCTCGATGAAGACAGCATTGAAGCTGTCACGGACCGCGGCCAGCGGGTGTGACTTCACCACGAGCGCGGGGTGCACCCGGATGGCTATCTCCGGATCGTTCTTGGCGTTGTCTCCGAATGCCTCGATGACGGCAACAGCCTTGACGGCAAAACCCATCCGGTCTGCCACAGAGATGTCTTCGGTGGTGATGTTCGATATTCCCTCGTGGAACACATCGCTTGACTGCACCACCGCGCCAAAGACAATCGAGGCGATGATCGCGGCCTTGGCACCCGCGTCGAATCCCTCCACATCAGCGGTCGGGTCGGCCTCTGCATAACCGAGTTCTTGGGCCTCAGCCAGAGCCTCTCGATAATCGATGCCCGCGTCGGTCATTCTGGTCAAGATGTAGTTGGTGGTGCCGTTGATGATTCCCATCACACGACGAACGGGTTCACCCGCAAGCGACTCCCGCAGCGGCCGCATGAGCGGGATTCCTCCGGCCACGGCGGCTTCAAATAGGAAGTCAACACCTGCCGCATCTGCCGCGCCGAACAGCTCGGCACCGTGGGATGCGAGCAGCGCCTTGTTGCCGGTGACCACCGGCTTGCGCAGTTCAATGGCCCTGCGAAGCAACCCCAGAGGGACGTCTATTCCGCCGATCAGCTCAACGATTATGTCGACATCGGGATCTTCGACTACCGACTCCGGGTCATCGGTGAACACCTCTGGACCCAGACCGAGCCCGCGGTCCTTGTCGAGCGAGCGAACCGCTATCCGGGTAACCCGAAGTTCAACTCCAGTACGAGCCAGGATCGTGGCTCGCCGTTGGTCCAACAAGGACGCGAACGCGCCACCAACATTGCCGCACCCGAGCACACCTATCGATACCTGCTTCACGGGCGACGAGCGTAGCTGACGCCTAGGTGCCTCAAGTGGTGATTTGCTTGTGAGTCAGGTCGCAGGCAATTGAGTCCACCATGTGATTGAGTATATTTCTTGTTATTCTGTGATCCTCAATGTCATCGAATCACCGAAAAGTGTCTCCTGTGGGCCGGGCCACACATGAGCGCGCTGTTTTGCGGTTGGTACAAGGTCCCGGTGTGGTCCCAATACCAGCAACTCCACCGGCACTGGCGGCTGACCCGACCGATCCGGCAGTGGTTGAGACCGTGGCGGGCAACGGCAGCCTTGCCGATGTACTGGCCGAGCGCGGTCGCCTAAGCGAAACGGAGTGTCGCGCGATCGGCTCGCGGATCGCCACGGCGCTGACAGAAATACACGAGCGCGGCGTGGTTCACGGCGACATCAAACCCGCCAACATCGTGACGGCGCCCGACGGAGACCTTTGGATCGCCGATTTTGACGCTGCCGGACCCGATTCGAGTCCACGCTCAAGGGGCACACCGCAGCGTCTACGCAACCACACCACCCTTGACCGCAGCGACGACATTGTCGGGGTGGCGTTGATCGTGGCTGAATGTGCCACCGGCATCCTGATCGATCCGACCGCCGAGTGGTCGACGGTTGCTTTAACGCATCTCGGTTGCAGCAACGAACTAGCCCACGACCTTGCCGCGGTTCTCGACGATCCAACCGATCTGCACCGCGTGGCTGCGTTGCTCGGGAGTCCCGAGGACCGGCTCCCGAGCGCCGCTGGGATCCGCACTGGCAACGACCCGACCCCCACCATCGATTTTGCACCGACGGCCATCGCGGGCCTCGACCCATTGCCAAGCACAACCGAGGCTTTCAACCAACCCGTAGCCGCTGTGGGCTGGCAGGAGAGGATCCAGCGGACACTCAACGACTGTCTGATGTGGTATCGCAAGAAACAATCCGAATTGGCAGCCCTAGTCCGCCGGAAGTGATTCACAGGTCGAAGCGAGTCAGTATGCAGAATTCCTACTCCGGTGCTGGTGGTTCTTCTTGTTGGTCTGGCACCGGAACTGGGGGGTTTGGGTCGGGAAGGGTTCGAGGATTGTAGTCCAAGGGCCCAGGCTCACCTATCCACAAGTGCCAGGAATACTCGGGGATGAACACGCTGCTGAATCCCCAATAACGCACGCCTTTGAAGTAGGTGGGAATACTGACGACCTGAGGATAGTTGTGGGGATGTCCCGCTGAGACCGCGTCGACGAACAGGGGGGTTCGATGACATCGACCACCCCGCCGATTCCGCCCAGCGCCATACAGACACGCAAATCCTCAATGTTCTGGTTGAGAACCTGGTCTTTAAGGCTGGGGTGCGATGTAGGCGCGGCGAGGTCCACACTGATGAGTTCGATCATAAATCTGCCGTGTTCGGGGATCTTGTGCTTCTCCGCCTGATACACGAAATCGGGCACGAAGTTCTTGAGAAACGCCTCGTCTACAGCACGGGCAGTCACCGATCCACCAGAGCCGAAAGCGAAGGATCGGGTGATGTCTACATTGGTGGACAGATCAGCGGTCACCTCCAAAACAAAATCAGCCGGATCAGTGCTGCCGGTCCACCCCTCGATCTCGAACGGGGCCCGCTCACCAGGCTGCACAGTCAACGGAAACCGTCCACTGACCGGCACAGCATTGTTGTTCACGCTCTCTTTACCTTCGACAGAACTAGCGGTGACAGTAACCTCACGACCGAACAACGTCTTAGAAAAGTTACGGACCAGACCACGCACAACACCATCACGCACCAACACCGAATCCGGCATGACCCTGATCTCGTCTATGTCCTCAAGCGGGAAAGTCCACTCCAAATGACCGAAATACCCCAACGGAGTATCCGGGGGACGGATGATGCGAGTCGCAGCAGCGTTCCGGTTGCGGTCGTTGTGGTCATCAACAGCACCCTGCACCGTCGCGAACGGGTCCGAGGGTCCGACATCGCTCATATACACATAACGACGCCCACCAGGCTCAGCACAAGTCACCTCATCAATAAATCGATCAAGCGCGATCGCATCGAACTCCTCGACGGTCATCTCCTCACCCGGCCCCAACGCACGCCCAAAGATCACCGCGAACGCGAACGCTTCGTCGCACATATCGAAGATCTCATCAGCGAAACCCTCATAAGGCGGCGGCGGAGCCACCAACCGCAACCCCCCAGACCGATCCCCCGCACCCGGAGCCACACCAGCCCCGCCACCGGTCTCGTCACCGCCACCGGTCTCGTCAACCGGTACAGAAGGCCCATCAGGACCGGGACCGGGGTTGTCGTCACCGGGCACTGTAGTCGGCGCAGCACCCCCGGTATTGTCCTCGGCACCCGGCGGTGAGTCCAGCACCCGCACCGTGTTGTTACTGCCCTGCTGACACGCAGACACAAACACCGCCAACAACAACACACCAAACCACCACAACAGACTCCGACGCAACCCCTCGCACCGGTGCACAGCAGCGATCACCCTAACCATGATGCCAACACCCGGGGACTGTCAGGGATTTTGTGTATGGGGTGTGATCTGAGGGGTCCGCGGCCTGGTGTTGGGGACCGGAGAGGATCATGTCTATGACTGATCATGATATGTCGGCGATGCCGGCGAGCGGGGCTGCTGGTGAGGCGGCGATGAAAGACTGGGCTGAGCTGTTGGTGGCTCGGGCACGCAGCGAGGGCGTGGAGCTCACCGGTGGGGATGGCTTGTTGACGGGTCTGGTCCGTCAGGTGTTGCAGACGGGCTTGGAGGTTGAGATGGTCGAGCATCTCGGTTGTGAGCGTCACGCTTCAGAGGGCCGCGGGTCGGGTAATTCGCGTAACGGTTCGTCGTCGAAGCGGGTCACCACCGAGGTCGGCGAGGTTGATCTGCGGGTGCCTCGGGATCGTGCGGGCACGTTCGAGCCGGTGACGGTGCCCAAGCATCAGCGCCGCCTCGACGGTCTGTCAGCCAATGTGATCTCGTTATATGCCAAGGGGCTCACCACCGGTGAGATCCAGGCGTACCTCGCTGAGATTTATGACACGTCGGTGAGCCGTGAGACGATATCGAAGATCACCGAGGAGATCGTCGCGGACATGGCGGTGTGGCAGAACCGGCCCCTCGATGCGGTGTATCCGGTGCTGTTGATCGACGCGATCACTGTCAAGGTCCGCGACGCGCAAGTCGCCAACCGGCCCGTGTACGTCGCCATCGGCGTGAATCTGGGCGGCGAGCGCGATGTGCTGGGACTGTGGCTGGGACCCACAGGCGGTGAGGGCGCCAAGCAGTGGGCGACGATGCTGACCGAGCTACGCAACCGGGGCCTGGTCGACGCGTTGATCGTGTGCTGTGACGGTCTGCGGGGCTTACCCGAATCGATCCGGGCCACCTGGCCCGACGCCACGATGCAGACCTGCGTCGTGCACATGGTGCCCAACAGCTTGCGTTACGCAACGCATGAGCACTGGGGCCAGATAACCAAAGCCATGCGCAAGATCTGCACCGCCCCCACCATCGAGGCCGCCGAGACCCAGTTCGAGGCCTTCGCCAAAGACTGGGAAGACACCTACCCGGCCATGATCCGCGCCTGGCGCAACAACTGGGAGGACCTCACCCCGTTCCTGGAGTTCCCCCAGATCTGCGGCGTGTCGTCTACACCACCAACGCCGTCGAGAGCCTCAACGCCCGGTTCCGAAGAGCCGTGCGACACCGAGGACACTTCCCCAACGAGCAAGCCGCCATGAAGATCCTCTACCTTGTCGCCACCACCAAACAAAAGAACCGCCAGAACCTCACCAGCAAAACCAACGGCTGGAAAACCATCTTGAACACCCTGACAATCCACTACGGCGACCGGATCGCCGACCACATCCAACGACAACCATCACAGCCACTTACACAAAAAAGCTGACAGTCCCCGGCCCCGCGTTTGTTCGCGGGAATTAGGGTTGCTGGCACCGGTTGGTGGGTCATGTTGTCAGGAGTCCTCGGGCTTGGAAGTTGGTGGGGTTGGTGAACCCGTGGGCGGTTCGTCGTAGGACTTGGAGGAGGTTGTTGGTGCCTTCGATTCTGTTGTTGCTGGGGTGGTTGGTGTGGTGCCAGGCGAGGATCTGGTTTGACCAGGCGATGATGGTGTCGACGATGGCGTGGAACTCGGGTAGTTCGCCGGTCTCGTAGAGGTCGCAGAACCTGTCGAGCGCTTCGAGGGTGCCGTCGTGGTCGTCGGCGAGGTAGAGGCTGTGGAGTTCTTGGAGTGCTTGCCGGCCGGCCCGCAGCCTCGGGTGGGTGTCGAAGAGGGCGTCGAGGCGCACCCGGTCGGCGTCGGTGAGGGTGTCGCCGCGTCTCAGCAGCGCGAACCGTGCCCGGAACACTTCGGGATCGAACGCGGGTTTGGAGCCTTCAGGGCGGCGTTGGATGTCGCGGCGGACCGCGGTGAGCCCGGCTGTGAACCATCTGATCACGTGGAAGCGGTCCAACACGTGGCGGGCGTGGGGCAAACAGGCGTCCAGGGAGGCCTTGTAGGCGGCTGACCCGTCGGTGACGACGACTTTGACTCCTCGACGCCAGCGGTGTGGTTGTGACATCAAAAACCCTGTCAGCGCAGCCGAGCTGCGATGGGTGATCATGGCCAAGGTCTTGTTGGTGTCGGCGTTGACGATGACAGTCACGTAGCGGTGGCGCCAACCGCAACGACGTCTCATCAACCAAAAGCACCGAGCAGCGGCGGCTGCGGCGATGCTCGGCGATCAACCCCGACCAGGCCCGCACCAGCGTGTTGATGACCGACCAGCTCACACCGTGACGGCGCGCCACCGCACGGATCGTCATCACCTGCGCGTCCGCGACCAGACGATGCGCCAGCCGCCGCGTCAGGCGCCCGTCGAACCCGGGGTGCTCCTCGAGCCATCGGCTGGCGCAGTTGCCGCACACCATGCGCCTCCGCATCCACACCAGCGTCGTAAGTCGCCCCGACACCTCCAAGTCGCGCACCTCGCGCTCGCGAATGTCATGAACCCTGTGGCACTTGAACCCGCAATGCGGGCAACGAGGCCGACTCACCGCCGACTCGACCCTCACCCTCAACTCCCCAGGCGTGTCCACAACCACCGCTAACACGCGGACCTGGCGCAGATGCAACCGCACCCCTATAACATCAGAAGCCATCGGGGCCCTCCTGGATCGTTGGTGTATCAATCACCGATTCCAGCAGGGCCTCGACCCCTACTCAGGGACCCTCAACCACCCCCCACCCCACGTTTACGCGCAGGCTCCGGTTGTTAACCAGACTGTCGAACCACCCCTCAGGGCCCAGGCCGCCTGCGTTCAAACCAAAATTGACGGCGCTGTTGTTGACAGTCAAAGGCCCGCCATTGAGCCGGGCGATCTTTGCTTCGATGCGGGACTCGTAATCGGCGACGGTCTCATTCTCATCGTCCTCGCGTATCGTCAAGCCGTGATAGGCGATCCCTTTGGGACGCAGGTCGCTGTCGTCGTTATACGGACTGAAACGAGCGTTCTCGCTTGCCCTGACTGCGCGAATGATCGTCTTCGCCGCCTCACCCGAACCCGCAACCGTCGTTGTTGGCCAAACCAAACCGGCTCTTCGGATATTAGCGGGGGGTGATGGTGGTGGGGAGGGTGCAGTTGGGTTTGCGGGTGTAGAGGAGTGCCGGATCCGGTGTGGGCGAATCGTCGGTAACCGTGGGTGGCGCGTTTGATGAGATTGTTGACCGCTTCGGCGGGGTCGTTGCTGACCCGAGCCTGATGCCAGTTGGTGATCTGGTGATGTCAACGCCGCGGCGATACCGCCCCGCTGTAGGTGGCTCGGCTGGGATCGGCTCGGTCTGTGCGGGTTTGCGGCGTTGATGTTGAACGGGGTGTGGGTCTGTGAGGCACTGAACGGGTATTCATTTCATGCAGTGTCATACCCTGTTGTTAGGTTGTGGTCATGTTCGATTCGATGATTCAACAGGCCCGGCAGGTGACGACTTCCGGGCTGTGCCGTGGCGAGTTGGAAGGCGTGGTCGCGGGCGCGGGTCGGGTGATCGCGGTGATGTCTGCGTTGCAGACACGCTGCGCGACAGAGATCGAAGGTCTTGATGATGGCGGGGTGAACTCCAAGGTGGTGTTGCGTGAGGCGGGGCGTATGTCGACCCGTGCCGCCAACTCAGTGGCGAAGACTGCTGCGGGGTTGGCTGAGATGCCGAAACTGGCCGAATCGTTGGCTGGAGGTGCTATTACTGTTGAGCACGCCGCGGTCGCGGTTGGGGCTGCGGCCAAGACTTCCACAGAGCAAGTCGACGATGAACTGTCGAAGCTTGCTGAGACATCGTCTGTTGATGTGTTCACGGAACAGTCACGGCGCTGGGTGAACCGCAACCAACCCGACGACGGTGCTGATGCACACGAAGCTCAGCGTCAACGCCGGTTGTTGAAGCATTGGATAAACGAACAAGGCATGGGTGTGCTGTTGGCTGAGTTGGATCCGACTAGCTATCAACAAGTGATCAAAGCAATCAACGTTGAATACGACCGCATGTGGAGAGACGACGGCGGACGCGACGGCACCCCTGACGATGTGCGTACACCACAACAACGCTCAGCAGACGCGTTGATCGCGTTGTTGACCAACCCGGCCCGTCGCGGGCCTGGCAGCACCCGGATGCAGCTCATCGCAGTAGCCGACATTGAACGCCTCCGGGCTGATAACCCGACCGGTGTCGCCGAGATCGTTGGTGGTGACGCATTACCACAGACAGTGCTGGAACGTTTGATATGCACCGCTGCTGTCACCGGTGTTGTGTTTGATGGTGAAGGACAACCCCTTTGGGTGGGGCGTACTCATCGACACGCCACCGAAGCCCAAATCAAAGCCATCATCGCCCGCGACCGGCACTGCCGAGGCACAGGCTGCGCCGCCGGTCCTGAACGCTGCGAAATCCATCACATCATCCCCTGGGAACAAGGCGGACCAACAGACATCGACTCCATGTGTCTCGCCTGCCCCAACTGCCACCACAACATCCACGACCGCGGCTACCTCGTCACCAAAACCAACACCGGCTACAAAATCATCAACCCCAACAACCCCCCAAACGGCCCCTAACCACCCGCCACGCTGTCGGCAGCGGTCCGATAACCCGAGTTGTTCGGACAACAACCCACCCGGCCCCTAACCACCCGCCACGCTGTCGGCAGCGGTCCGATAACCCGAGTTGTTCGGACAACAACCCACCCGGCCCCTAACCATCTGCCGCGGTGCCGGCAGCGGTCCGATAACCCCAGGATCTTCGGACAACAACCCACCAAACGACCCCCAACCATCTGCCGCGGTGCAGGCAGCGGTCCGATAACCCCAGGATCTTCGGACAACAACCCACCCGGCCCCCAACCATCTGCCGCGGTGCAGGCAGCGGTCCGATAACCCCAGGATCTTCGGACAACAACCCACCCGGCCCCCAACCATCTGCCGCGGTGCAGGCAGCGGTCCGATAACCCCAGGATCTTCGGACAACAACCCACCCGGCCCCTAACCATCTGCCGCGGTGCAGGCAGCGGTCCGATAACCCCAGGATCTTCGGACAACAACCCACCCGGCCCCCAACCATCTGCCGCGGTGCCGGCAGCGGTCCGATAACCCCGGGTTAGTCAGCCGACAACCCACCAAACGACCCCAACCACAGGGAAGCCCAAAGCCCACAAACGTGCCGCCTGACCAAAGACTCGGAGTCGAAACTCGAGGTCGACATCACCGCATCTCTGGACTCCTCGAGGTTCCACCAGGAGCCGCCTTGTGATCCGATGTTCGTTTAACCCCGATTCTCGAAACCCCCACCCCCGAGGACCCACTCCCCGCTAATATCCGAAGAGCCACCAAACCAGCCGACGGCCACACCTTCGGCCACACCGCAAACTTCATGCTCTTTCCACCGTAGGTGTCGGAGTCAGTGAAAGAGATGAACGGTGCCGCCTCAGGCGTGTACGGGTTTTAAACCACCCACATAGGCGCAGCACGCCGTCGTAAACACCCCGAGTCCTAACCGACAGCTCGTCTTGTTCCATCAATGACATGAATACCTCCTAATCGAGGTGTCCGGCCAAAGGGGGGATGCTCATACCGCTACCACACTCAAGGTAAGTAAACTACAGATAGGCTATGCGTCTACCCTGACACCGCGGGTTCAGAGGTCGAGGCGGGTGAGGTCCTCGAAGGTTTCGCGGCGGACCACCAAACGAGCCGTGCCATCAGCGACGAACACCACCGGGGGACGCGGCACCTTGTTGTAGTTCGAGCCCATCGAATGGCCATACGCCCCGGTCACCGCCGTTGCCAGAATGTCGCCTACCTCCAGGTCAGCGGGAACCTGCGCATCGCGCACCAACAAATCGCCCGATTCGCAGTGCTTGCCCACCACGGTGACGGTCATGGGCCGTTCAGATCCGATGGCTCGAGGTAGGAACGCCTCATAGCCAGAGCCGTACAGCACCGGGCGTGGGTTGTCACTCATTCCGCCGTCAACAGAGACATAGGTGCGAACGCCGTCGATTCTCTTGATCGTGCCCACCTCATAGAGCGTGACCGCGGCGGCAGCGGCAATAGAGCGGCCAGGTTCAGCCGACACTCGAGCCGTGACACCCGAATCAGCGCAGGTCTGGATCACAGCCTCTCCCCACTCGGTGATCGTAGGTGCCCACTCTTCGGTCACATAAGCAACACCGAGTCCCCCACCAACGCTCATCTCCAAAAGGTCATATCCCGCGGCCGCTTCGGCAATGACCGCGACCGTTCGCTCCAGCGAAGAAAGCGCGAACACCTGACTACCGATATGGGCGTGAACACCCACCAACTCCACCGATGACGAGGCGCGGGTCCGCTCGATAGCGGCATCCGCAGCACCAGTAGACACGGTGAAACCAAACTTGGTGTCGTCATGGCCGGTTGCCACGAACTCATGAGTCTCCGCCTTGATGCCCGGAGTCAAACGCAGCAACACCTTGGGACAAACACCATGTGCAGCATGAAGTTCATCGAGACGGTCGAGCTCGTCAAACGAATCAACAACAATCCGACCCACACCCGCCTCAAGCGCCGCGGCTAATTCGGCCATTGACTTGTTATTGCCGTGTAGCACCAGCCGGTCCGCTGGAACACCAGCTGAAAGAGCGACATGGAGTTCTCCCCCGGTCGCGACATCAAGGTGCATCCCCTCGGAATACGCGAGCCGCGCCATCTCCTTACAAAGAAACGCCTTTGTCGCATAGGCCACACCATCACCGAAAACCGCCACAGCTTCCCGGCACCGGTCACGCAAATGCTGCTCGTCATAGGCAAACAAGGGAGTGCCGTACTCGTAGGCCAACTCAAGCAAACCACAGCCACCGATCTGGAGTTGCCCGTCGACTAGTTCCGCAGAGTCGGGCAGCAAGCGAAAAGGAAACGGCGACATGGCTACATCGATTCGGGCGCGGAGACGCCAAGGAGATCAAGGCTGACGCCTAGTCCGATGCGGGTTGCCTCCACCAGCCACATCCGGGCTTGACGCACCTGTTCGTCAATGTCGTCGCGCAATATTGGGCAATCGTGCCAGAAACCGTGGAGCGCCGCAGCGCATTCTCTGGCCCAGGTGGTGACCTGGTGCGGTGCTCGGGCCTGCATTGCTCGTTCAACGGTGTCTGGAAGCTCCGAAAGCACACGCAGCAATGTCAACTCACGCGGATGCGTAAGGACCGACAAGTCGACGTCGGCCAGCGGCAACACCGCGACCCCTCGGTGGGCGGCTTGACGAGCCAGCGAATGCACCCGGGCATTGGCGTACTGCACGTAATACACAGGATTCTCGCTCGACTCGGCCACGACCAGATCGACATCAATCGCCTGGGTCGTGTCGATCGACTGCAACAAGAAAGTCAAACGAGCTACATCAGCGCCGGCCAACTCAACCAGCTCACGGGCCTCCACCATATTTCCGGAGCGCTTGGCCAACCTCGCCTCGGCACCATCTCTGATCAGAGTCACATGTTGACCGATAAGCACTTCGTAGCTTTCGGCGGGGTGACGCAGCATTTGCATCGCCGCGCTCATCCGAGCGACGTAACCATGATGGTCAGCACCCAGAATGTCGATCAGCAGATCACCACGAGAGTACTTCTGTTGGTGATATGCAATGTCTGGCAGAAAATAGGTGGGGTGGCCATCGGACTTGATGAGCACCCGGTCTTGATCGTCGCCGAACTCGCTGGTTCGCAGCCATGTCGCACCCTCGGCCTCGTAGACGAATCCGCCTTCGGTCAAGTCGGCCAGCGTCGCCTCAACCGCACCCGATTGCACCAAACGGTTCTCCGATGCCCAATGATCGAACTCAGCGTTCATCGATGCCAGTACTTCAACCTGGTCGAGGTGAGCGCGCTCAGTCCCCCAAGCGACCGGGTCTGCTTCGGCGGGCATCTCTTGGGCCCATGCGCTGACATAGGTCCCGAAATAACCACCCTCGGGAGGGTCTTCACCAGCCTTGCGGGCCGTCAACGACGCCCCGAACAACAACATCTGCCTACCCCGGTCGTTCACGTAGAACTCTCGGGTCACCTCATAGCCGCAGCGCTCGAACAAGCGAGCCAGCGAATCGCCATAGGCCGCCCAACGACCGTGCCCCGCGTGCAGCGGGCCGGTCGGGTTAGCCGACACATACTCGATGTTGACCGATGAACCCGCGCCAATCGCCGATCGGGCAAAACCCTGCGTGCCTGCTTCGGTGATGCTGGCCAGAACATCGTGCAACCAGCTCGGCGCCAAACGGAAGTTGACAAATCCGGCACCTGCAACTTCAACGGCAGTCACATGTCGGGGAGGATCTGAGTTGAGCGCGTCGGCCAACTCTTGGGCCAGTTCTCTGGGGTTGCGACCAGCACGCTTAGCCGTCGCCAAAGCAACATTGCTCGACCAATCGCCGTGGGTGGGATTGCCCGGCCGTTCGACTCCGACCTCGTCGGGCCCCGTCTCAATCCCCGCGCCACCGAGCGCCGCGGCAAGCGCAGAGCAAAGATGCTGACGAACATCCATGGGCCGGACCTCAACGTAGCTGGGAGCGCCTGATCCTAGCGGTAGCATTGGCCGACCCCTTAGGGGTGAGCCCTCGTAGCTCAGAGGATAGAGCATCGGCCTCCGGAGCCGTGTGCGCAGGTTCGAGTCCTGCCGAGGGCGCAAACCAACCGCGGCGAACCGCGAGCGTACGCCCTCGATCAGCAAGTCGAGGCTAGGAGGCGACGAACGCCGGCGTGTCGGGGTCGTAGTGTCCGATCTGAGCCGGTGCGTCGGAGATGTCGAACTTGCCCGGACCCAAAGAACCCTGCGGTATCCCGGTGATCTGGATGGGACCATAGTTCTGCGCTACGACTCTGTCAGTACGGGCAAGCTCGTCAACGCTTCGGTGATCCCGGTGATCTGGATGGGACCATAGTTCTGCGCTGCGACTCTGTCAGTACGGGCAAGCTCGTCAACGCTTCGGTGACCGGTGATCTGGATGGGACCATAGTTCTCCGCTGCGACTCTGTCAGTACGGGCAAGCTCGTCAACGCTTCGGTGACCGGTGATCTGGATGGGACCATAGTTCTCCGCTGCGGCCCCGAAACGACTACCTTGAACACATGGCCGTCACCGAATCACCTCCGGCAAAAAAGCAGCGCTGGACATACCAGTGGAAAGAGCTGTTTGACGAGGTCATCACCAGCGGACTCTGCACAGGCTGCGCCGGTTGTGTGATCTCGTGCCCGCACGACGTGATCGGCTACGAACACGAACCCGGTGCATACACGCCGTTTCACCTCGAAGAAGAGTTGGGGCTCGACGACTGCATCCACGGACAGAAGGGCTGCACCTCATGCACCCGGGCATGCCCCCGATTCCGCATGTGGGAACCCGAAGCCGATATGCACCTCTTTGGTCGTGAACGCACACCCGAAGAGGTCTCGGGCATCTACTCCGACATTCTTCTCACCCGCGCCACCGACGACTTCGTGTATGACACTGGCCAAGATGGCGGCCTGGTTTCAGCGATCCTCATCTGGTGTCTCGAAAACAACATCATTGACGGTGCCCTCACCAGCGGCGTTGAGAGCCTCCCCAACGGAGAACCCGGCTGGAAGGCCTTCCCGATGGTCGCCACCAACCCAGAAGAGGTATTGCGAGGCGCAGGGAGCCGCTACACCTACTCCGCCAACACCATGGCCTTCAACGAAGCGAAAGAAAAGGGCCTCGAACGTCTTGCCCTCGTGGGTATGAGCTGCCAAACCTCGGTGCCGCCCGTGATGTGGCATCGCAAGGTCGGGAAGGTCTCCAAACCGATCAAGCTCAACATCGGTCTGCTCTGTTCCAAGTCGTTCGACGACTCCCTCTTCGACGAGCTGTTCGAGGTCAAGTACGGTCTCAAGAAGGAGAACATCTCCAAGATGAACATCAAGGGCGTGTTCCAGATCTGGACCAAAGACGGCGGCTACTACGAGATCAACCTCAAGGAATGCCACGCCTGGACCCGTGAGGGTTGCCACCTCTGCCCCGATTTCGCCGCCGAACACGCCGACATCTCAACGGGAGGCATCGGGGAACTCACCGACTGGACCCTCACCATCGTTCGCACCGAACTCGGACGTGCCGTCATCGGCGCGATGGTGGCCGACGGCGTGATCGAAACGAGGCCTGGAGACGACGACCCCAAAGCGATTGCGCTGATGCACAAATTGGCCCAGAAGAGCCGCGACCGGTGGCCGGACTGGGCTCAGCCCGCCGCTAAGGTATCCGTTTCGACCAAACCAGCGGGGTGACAACATGGATATCGAGTTCTGGGTGGACCCAGTTTGACCGTGGTGCTGGGTGACGGCCCGTTGGGTCGTCGACGAAATAAAACCCGCCCGTGACCTCAACATCACCTGGCAACCCGTCAGTCTCCTGCTGAAGAACCAGCCCGATGAAGATTCGCCGTTCTACGAACCTTCCCACCGGACCTACCGCTTGTTGCGGGTGATGGAATCGGTGCGTGCCGCAGAGGGCGAAGATGCGGTCTTCGACCTCTACTGGGAATACGGCAGACGAATCCACCACGACGAGGAGTTCGACTTTGATCTCGTCGAAGCTCTTGAGAGCATCGGTCTCGACGCTTCACATGCCGCCTCCTACGACTCCGAAACCTTCGACACCGAAATCTCGCAACGCCACGACGCAGGGCTGGCTCTTTGCGGTGATGATGTGGGCACACCGATCATTGCCTTCGACAACCGACGCGGCGAAAAGCAGGCTTACTTCGGTCCTGTCATCACCCGAGTTCCTTCAACTGAGGATTCTCTGGATATGTGGGACTCCCTTGTCACCATGATGAACATCGACGGGTTCTGGGAACTGAAACGCACCCGCACCGAACGCCCGGAGTTCGGCACCCGCCCCTAGCCGCACACGGCGAAACTCTCCACTGAACGACCTACGTTACTGTGGGTCGGTGGCCGAGTTCTTTGAGAACCCTGCGGTCTCTGCTTTTTTGGTCGACAACCGCGCCGTATGCGCGCCCGGGCGCGGTCTTGTCTGGTGTGTTTTCTGGTCGCGGGGATGTTTGCCGGTTTGTTGTCGGCGGCACCACCACAACACCGACCGAGTCCCGCCAGCCGAAACCGAACCTACACTTCCAACAACAACCCACCTCCACAAAGCCCGTGGTGATTCAAACTCAATTCACCACTTGAGTAGTTTGTGTCGGTGTCTCATTTGCGTTCTGGTTTGGTGGTTGGGTTGAGTCGGGTCGGGTTGGTTTTTTTGTTGACGGCTGCGTTGTTGACGGGGTTGCCGTCACAAGCTGGGGCGGTCGCGGGATACGGAGACGTGCCTAACACTTGGTACACCGATGCGGTGCAATGGTCACAAGACGATGGGATCGCCAACATCGCGGGGTTCTGTTTCGGGCCGGACACCGGGGTGTCGCGGGGTGAGACAGCGGTGTGGATCCACAACATGGAATTCCAGCCCGCTGCCGGTGAGTCCCATTCGTTCACTGACGTAACCGACAACTCCCAGGACGATGCGATCTCGTGGATGGTCGAGGCCGGTATCACTACAGGTACGTCACTGACGACGTTCGCGCCTGACGAAACCTTGACTCGTGCTCAGGCGGCAACGTTCTTGCATCGTTTGGCTGGTGAGCCCGACGCACCGCCGCACAACTTCATTGATGTTGTTGCGGGTTGGCAACAAGGTGGTGTGTCGTGGATGGCTGACACCGGTATCACTACAGGTACGTCAGCGACCATTTTCGCGCCTGATACGGCGTTGACTAGAGTCCAACTTGTTACTTTCTTGTACCGCTACCAGAACGAACCAGACGTAACGATTGATGCCTCAACCCCACACTGCGACCCCACCGCGGAAGTGGACGAGGACCCTGCCGATGTGGCCGAAGGTGGTTTCAAAGCCGTCAGCACAGGCGGAGACCATAGTTGCGGGTTACGTACCGATAACACGACCATCTGCTGGGGTTCAAACTCGGATTGGACGGGCGAGTGGGCTGGGCAGGCCGACGCGCCCACCGGCAGTTTCAAAGCCGTCAGCGCAGGCGGGTACCATAGTTGCGGGTTACGTACCGATAACACGATCACCTGCTGGGGCGACAACGAGTACGGGCAGACCGATGCGCCCACCGGCAGTTTCAAAGCCGTCAGCGCAGGCGGGTACCATAGTTGCGGGTTACGTACCGATAACACGATCACCTGCTGGGGCTACAACGAGTACGGGCAGACCGATGCACCCACCGGCAGTTTCAAAGCCGTCAGCGCAAGCTCTTCCCATAGTTGCGGGTTACGTACCGATAACACGATCACCTGCTGGGGAAACAACTGGGCTGGGCAGACCGACGCGCCGACCGGCAGTTTCAAAGCCGTCAGCGCAGGCTGGGGCCATAGTTGCGGGTTGCGTACCAACAACACGATCACCTGCTGGGGCTACAACGAGGATGGGCAGACCCTTGCGCCCACCGGTAGTTTCAAAGCCGTCAGCCCCGGTTGGATTCATAGTTGCGGGTTACGTACAAACAAAACGGTCACCTGCTGGGGCGACAACGAGGCTGGGCAGGCCGACGCGCCGACCGGCAGTTTCAAAGCCGTCAGCACAGGCTCTTCCCATAGTTGCGGGTTGCGTACCGATGACACGGTGACCTGCTGGGGCGACAACTCGAATCAGCAGACCGATGCGCCGACCGCCGAAGTGGACCAGGACCCTGCTGATGCGCCCACCGGCGAAGTGGACGAGGATCCTGTTGATGTGGCCGGAGGTGGATTCAAAGCAGTCAGCGCGGGCGGGGACCATAGTTGCGGGTTGCGCACCGATGACACAATCATCTGCTGGGGCTACAACTGGGCTGGGCAGGCTGACGCGCCGACCGGCAGTTTCGAAACAGTCAGCGCAGGCGGGAGCCACAATTGCGGGATACGGACCGATAACACGATCAGCTGCTGGGGCAACAACGAGTGGGGGCAGACCGACGCGCCGACCGGCAGTTTCGAAACAGTCAGCGCAGGCGGGTCCCATAGTTGCGGGATACGGACCGATAACACGATCAGCTGCTGGGGCAACAACGAGTGGGGGCAGACCGACGCGCCGACCGGCAGTTTCGAAACAGTCAGCGCAGGCGGGTCCCATAGTTGCGGGATACGGACCGATAACAGGATCATCTGCTGGGGGAACAACTGGGCTGGGCAGACCGACGCGCCGACCGGCAGTTTCGAAACAGTCAGCGCAGGCGGGTCCCATAGTTGCGGGATACGGACCGATAACAGGATCATCTGCTGGGGGAACAACTGGGCTGGGCAGACCGACGCGCCGACCGGCAGTTTCAAAGCCGTCAGCGCAGGCGGGTTTCATAGTTGCGGGTTACGCACAAACAACACGATTACCTGCTGGGGCCGCAACTTGTCTGGGCAGACCGATGCGCCGACCGGCAGTTTCAAAGCCGTCAGCACAGGCTCTTCCCATAGTTGCGGGTTGCGTACCGATAACACCCTAACCTGCTGGGGCTCCAACTCGGATGGGCAGACCGATGCGCCCACCGCTGAGGTGGGCGAGGACCCTGCTGATGTGGCCGAAGGTGGATTCAAAGCCGTCAGCGCAGGCGGGGACCATAGTTGCGGGATACAGACCGACAACACCCTAGCCTGCTGGGGCGACAACGAGTACGGGCAGGCCGATGCGCCCACCGGTAGTTTCAAAGCCGTCAGCGCAGGCGGGGACCATAGTTGCGGGATACAGACCGACAACACCTTCACCTGCTGGGGAAACAATGCCTACGGAACACTGGGCGCGCCGACGGGACAATTCAGCGCTATCAGCGCAGGTACCCATCATTCGTGCGGAATATTCGCCGATGCCACTGTCGCCTGTTGGGGCTGGAACGGGGATGGGCGGGCCGATGCGCCGACCGGTAGTTTCAAAGCCATCAGCGCGGGCGATGCCCACACATGCGCAATTCGCACCGACAACACGGTCATCTGTTGGGGCCGAGGCAAAGATGGCCAAACGGATGCACCCGAAGGAGAGTTCATCGCAATCAGCGCAGGACTTATCTTCTCCTGTGGAATACGCACCGACACCACCATCACCTGCTGGGGTTGGAACGGCAGCAATCAGACCAAGGCCCCTACAGGCTCGTTCACCGACATCAGCGCAGGTCAGAGTCATGCCTGCGCGCTGCGTACCGACACCACCATCGCCTGTTGGGGCTGGAACGGGGATGGACAGACAAATGCTCCAACAGGGTCGTTCGCCGACATCAGCGCAGGTCAGAGTCATGCCTGCGCGCTGCGTACCGACACCACCATCGCCTGTTGGGGCGGGAACTGGGCAGAACAGCCCGAGACACCCGTCGGCGAATATACGGCAATCACAACTGGGGGTGAACACGCCTGCGCCCTGCGTGTCGACGCAACCATCGCCTGTTGGGGGTACGACATCAACGGCAAGACCTATCCGCCCTTTGGCAGGTACATCGATGTCACCGCAGGAGCACAACATACCTGTGGGATACGCTCTGACGAGACCGTCGAATGCTGGGGTCAAAACTGGGATGGCCAAACGGATACGCCCGAGGGAAAATTCACCGCAATCAGTGCAGGAAGTCACCATTCTTGCGGAATACGCACCAACGAGACCGTCGAATGCTGGGGTCAAAACTGGGATGGCCAAACGGATACGCCCGACGGAAAATTCACCGCAATCAGTGCAGGAGGGTCTCATTCCTGTGGGATACGCACCAACGAGACCGTCGAATGCTGGGGTCAAAACTGGGATGGCCAAACGGATACGCTCGACGGACAGTTCACCGCAATCAGTGCAGGAAGCTATCACTCCTGTGGTCTGCGCATCGACGCCACAATCGAGTGCTGGGGTGAAAACTGGCACGACCGAACCAACGTACCCAGCGGAAAATTCACTGCAATCAGTGCAGGCGACGACCATATCTGTGGAATTCATGCCGACAGAACTGTCATCTGCTGGGGTCGCCACCACAAAGCGGAAAGCGGCTCGTTCACCGGTGTCAGCGCAGGCACCCGGCAGTCGTGCGGGTTGCGCACCGATGCAACCATCTCATGTTGGAGCGGCGTGGCGACAATCCAGGCGCCACCCGGTGTCGAGCCTTTGGTCGGACCCGGGCAAGCGGACCCAGCAATGTGCAGGCCGTTCGGCGTCCACGGTGTTACGGCGGGGTTCCCACTGCCGTCAGGGAGGGTTGGCTCGACCGGCACCGCGCGGGTTGCGGTGTTGTTTGTGGACTTCCCCAACGCGGAGGCTTCATATTCCACCCAGATTGAAGCTGAGTTGGGTCTGCCTTACGCCGAGTCCTACCTGGAGGCATCCAGCTACCAGATGCTGGACATGGAATTCGTACCCCTGCACGGCTGGCTACAAGCCGAAAACGACCACGAGCACTACCACGCAAGATCCGTGTTGGGAAGTTTCGGAATCGGACCCTCGATTACTGCGGAGGCGGTACGACTGGCGGACCCCGACTTCGATTTCAGCAGAATCGACACGGTCATGGTTGTGCTGCCCTCCTCACACTTCGGCGGCGGCACAGCCTCGGGACCCATCGAGACTCGCGAAGGCTTCGTTTCAAACAGTACCCAGATCAACGGCTTTCCTTTGGAGGAGCCCAGGGAGCCGTACCGATGGGGTGACGTCGCGGCACATGAGTTGATTCACAACCTCGGGTTACTAGACATGTACGCGTACGCCAAGCTGGGTACCGTTGACGCGCCTGCAGGCAGGACTTGGGTCAGATCCAAGTTCGGACCTATGGGCCTGAGGGCCGATTTCCCAGCAGACCCTGCAGATCCACGCCTGACGCAAACCTGGCTGTATCCCAACGGTGCTCAAATCGTAAATTTCGCAACGCTTTCAGAGGCCGAAGAGATGTTGGCATGGAGTCGCTGGCAACTTGGCTGGCTTGACTCAACTCAAATCACCTGCGTAACCGAAAACGAAGCGACCGTGACCTTAGGGCCCGTCGCCGATCCCGGTGACAACGTTGCAATGGCCGCGATACCTCTGTCGGGAACCGAGGTAATCGTGGTCGAGAGCCGACGCAGAGTCGGCTACGACGTTCCCCGCGAACAACATTACGCAAACGGCGTAGTCCGAAACTTCCCCGCTTTGCTTACTGAAGGCGTGCTCATCTACACCGTGGACGCATCACGGTCCACAGGCCGGCTTCCGCTCGTGATTGCCGGGGACAACGGCAACCTGCAAATCGACCGCTACCCGATCCTTACCGACGGGGAGAGCGTCAGCATCCACGGCTACACGATCACCGTGGAGTCCAGCACCGAAACCACCCACACCGTGTCCATCACCAAAACCATTGGCGACTGACCAGAAGCACTATTGAGGGACGCACCTCTTGAACAGTTCGCGCACCGCGGGGTCGATATTGTTGGGATCGTCGCGCAGGCGTTTCTCGGCTTTCTTGAAGTCGTCGAAGTCCTCCGCGAAACGCCCGGCGAGTCCATCGAAAGCACATTCGCAATAGGACGCGGCCTGCGTTGCGTTCAGACTGCCTCCGGCGTTCGCCTCCCTGCAGGAGCGCGTGAAGTTCTCCTCCATCGTGCCGTCGGCAATTGCCTCTTCCCAATTGGAAGGGTCGTTGTTGGAAGCGCAACCCGAAGCAAACATAACCAAGCAGACCAAGACAACGCCCATCACACCCACGCGTCGAGTCGACTGAGATTCTTTTTCGCGAGTCATGCCGCCGCGAGGCTAGCGGTTGCTCACCACATTTTGGTGACGCAGCCAGACATTCAGCGCTGAGGCAGGTTGGTGAGGCAGGCGGTACTCAAGTAAAGACGATTGGCCGCCAGATCGCCAACACCTCCCAACCAACAGGTTGCACCATTTGCAAGTTGAACACACAGATTGTGCAACTACGCTGCTAGTGCCTCCAACTCGCGGGCACGAGCGAAAATTGCGTCGAGCATCGGTTCGGTCAACCGGCCAGTGAAGGTGTTTTGCTGGCTTACGTGAAAACTGCACAGCAAGGTCATTCCGTTATCAAGAGAAACTTCTTGACCGTGCCCAAACTTGGGACGAGGTCGCAATCCGAAGTGCCGACAGATCACATTGTGTGCGAAACCGCCCAACACCACGATGACCTTGACCGATCTGAGCGCAGCCAACTCAGCCACTAGGAAAGGCTGACAATTGTCACGCTCGGCTGGCGTCGGTTTGTTGGCCACCGGCGCACACTTCACCGGCGACGTGATCCAAGCCCCATCAAGCGTTAAGCCGTCATCACGGCTCGTTGACGACTCCTGCGAGGCGTAACCTGCGCGCCACAAAGCCCGATACAGCCAATCACCTGACCGATCGCCGGTGAACATGCGCCCAGTGCGATTGGCGCCATGGGCCGCAGGCGCCAATCCCAGCACCAGCAGGCGAGCTTCGGGGTCACCGAAACCGGGCACCGGCTTAGCCCAATACTGTTCATCACGGAAGGCCGCACGCTTCTCGCGTCCGACCCGTTCACGCCACTCAACTAGCCGCGGACAAAGGCGGCACTCTACGACCTCATTTTCAAGTTGAGCAAGCGCGGCCTCGGCGCGCGGATCGGGTGATTGCATCACTCACAGGGTACGTTGTGCAGCAGCCATGGCCCGCAAATCAGACGCCCCGAAGCCGACGCTGGTGCTTTTTGTGCGCCACGGACAAACACCCACAACCGGAGCCACACTCCCAGGCAGAGCACCGGGTCTACACCTCGCCGACAAAGGGGTCGCCCAGGCCGAAGCCGCCGCGCAGCGGATCGCCGCTCTCGAGTCCGTTGCGGCCGTGTATGCCTCGCCATTGGAACGAACACGCGAAACCGCGAGGCCTATCGCTCGGGCCCGCAAACTACGTGTGAGACAGTCCCTTGGACTGATCGAATGCGACTTCGGAACGTGGACTGGCAAGAAGCTCGATGATCTGCGCAAGAAACCCGAGTGGAAGAAAGTCCAGCGCTATCCAAGCGGGTTTCGGTTCCCGCGTGGCGAATCGTTCGCTGAAATGCAGAGTCGCGCTTTGGACACCGTTCACAATCTCGTCGCCGCCCACCCCAAACAGACCATCGTGGCCGTGTCGCACGCTGACGTCATCAAAGCAATCGTGGCATCAGCAACCGGCACCCACCTCGACTTGTTCCAACGCATCGTGGTGTCTCCTTGCTCCATCACTGCGATCCTCTACACCTCCGAAGGCCCAATCGTGTTGACCGTAAACTCAACAGGCGACGACCTGACGACGTTGGTGCCGTCATGAGCCAATCCTTCGATTTTCGAGAGCTCGACTTTCTTACGGTCGGAACTCTTGGCCCCAGGGGCCAACGCGAGTTCTTTCTCCAAGCCCGTAGCGAAGGTCGCCTGGTATCGCTGAAGGTGGAGAAACAGCAAGTTGCGGCATTAGCCGAGTACCTGGACCGGGTACTCAGCGAACTTCCCGAACCGGAGGGCGAAATCAGTGACCCACCGCCAGATCTCGACCTGAGAGAGCCGGTGGTGGCGGAGTGGACTGTCGCCAGTCTCGCCATCGCCTATGCGCAAGAGTTCGACCGTCTCGTTGTCGTGGCGGAATCGTTCGTTGATGAGGAAGACGACGAACCGTTCCAAGCCCGTTTTTTCCTTCAGCGAAATGAAGTCACAGGACTCATCGGACGCGCCCGCACCATCGTTGCAGCCGGGCGTCCACCGTGCCTGTATTGCGGCCAACCGCTCGAAACCCGCAACGGCGACTGGTGCCCGTGCCGGAACTGACTGTGTTGTCGCCGGGCGCTCTGCTATCGCCGGGCGTAGCCGGAGCCGCGGCAGCGTCAGGCGCTCTGCTATCGCCGGGCGTAGCCGGAGCCGCGGCAGCGTCAGGCGCTCTGCTATCGCCGGGCGTAGCCGGAGCCGCGGCAGCGTCAGGCGCTCTGCTATCGCCGGGCGTAGCCGGAGCCGCGGCAGCGTCAGGCGCTCTGCTATCGCCGGGCGTAGCCGGAGCCGCGGCAGCGTCGGGCGCTCTGCTATCGCCGGGCGTAGCCGGAGCCGCGGCAGCGTCAGGCGCTCTGCTATCGCCGGGCGTAGCCGGAGCCGCGGCAGCGTCAGGCGCTCTGCTATCGCCGGGCGTAGCCGGAGCCGCGGCAGGCGCAGTCGGAGCGGTGGGATGAGTGAGAACGAGTCGCCGTTCTTCGATCGTGAACCGATCAATACTGAACGGGCGCTGACGTTGCTCAGTGATGGTGAGTTGGAGCTCGTCGGGCGGATGCCGTACTCCTCAAACGCGACTTTTCTCGTCAACCTCTGCCATGAGGGGTTACGGGCGCAGGCGATCTACAAGCCGCTTCAAGGGGAACGCCCACTCTGGGATTTCCCCGACGGGTTGTACCGACGGGAAGCAGCAGCCTTTCTGGTTGCCGATGCTCTCGGCTGGGAACTGGTCCCTCCAACTGTCGTGCGCGACGACGCGCCACTCGAAACGGGAGCACTGCAACTCTTTGTGCCACACGAGTTTGAGGAGCATTACTTCACGTTGCACGAGGCCAGTGATCGTTATGACGAATCGTTCCGGCAGATCTGCGCTCTTGACTTGGTAATCAACAACACCGATCGAAAATCGGGGCACTGCCTGCTGGGAACAGACGGTCAAATCTGGGCAATCGACCATGGCCTGGCATTTCACCACCAGTTCAAACTCCGCACGGTCCTGTGGGACTTCGCGGGCGAACCACTCCCCGAGCGGCTCAGAGCCGATCTTTGGGGGTTTCTAGACCGAGGCATCCCCGACTCGATCGCGGAACTTCTCGACCCACTAGAACAAGACGCGATGCTCACCCGAACCAAGGCTTTGGCTACTAACGGAGCTTTTCCACACGGCGATAGCAACAGACACCGCTGGCCTTGGCCGCTGGTCTAGCAGCAGCGTCGAACAACCGTTATTCAACAGCTGTGGAAAAGTCTGTGCATTTTGTCGTTAACGACAAAACCAATAGCGGCGCAAGATCCCAGTCATTCAAGGATCAGTCAGCCGTTGAGCGCCTCAATCAGCTTGGGTAAAACTTTGTGGACATCACCCACAATGCCGAGATCTGCAACTGCGAAGATGGGCGCCTCAGAATCCTTGTTGATGGCGATGATGTTTTTGGACCCCTTCATGCCAACAAGGTGCTGCGTAGCTCCCGATATTCCACAGGCGATATAGACCGTCGGTTTTACGACCTTGCCGGTTTGACCAACCTGGTAGCTGTAGGGAACCCAACCGGCGTCAACTATGGCGCGACTAGCGCCAGGAGCGGCGCCCACCGCTTTGGCCAAGTCCTCGATCATCGAATAGGCCTCTTTGTCGCCGAGTCCACGGCCACCGGAGACGACGATGTTGGCTTCATCAAGCTTGGGACCGTCTGACTCTTCGGCGAAGGTGGCGATAACACGCGCAGAACCCCCGCCACCGAGGTCGCCAACCTCAAGATCCTCGACATCGGCTTCAGCGCCGCCGACCGGCTCCGCCGTGAACGACTTCGGCCTGACCAAGAAGATCCCGGGGTTACCAGAGGTGTTCTTGGTCATCACATCGGTTGCCCCACCGAAAATCGGCTCGCTACCAAGTAAATCATCGCCTTCAAGGACAAGGTCGACAATGTTGGTGATGACAGGCGAATCGAGCTTCACCGACAACCGGGCGGCAACATCACGACCATCTTGGGTGGTGCCCACCATGAACGCGGCTGGGGCATCCACATCGCCGCTCCGGATGGCCTCTGCAACCGCGGCGGCAACCGAAACACCCTGCATAGCTCCATCAAGGTCACCCGTGCAGTACACGGTCTCAGCGCCGTGGTCACCTAGTTCCTCTGCGTAATCGTCGCCATCAGCGCCCATGAACACTTCTACGGTGTCGGCGATTTCGCGGGCTTTCGCCAGCATTTCAAGAGTAATTGTGGCTACGGCATCGCTATTGGCTTCACCGAATACCCAGATCTTGTCGAGTCCCATATCGTGTCCTCCCTCACAGAACTTTGAGTTCGTCGAGGAAGGCCACGATGCGCTCGTGGGCATCCCCCTCATCTTCGATCACTTCACCAGCATCACGAGTTGGAGCGTCTGCGACGCTCACAATCTCCTGACCACCGCCGGCCCAACCAACGGACCGGGCGTCTATTCCGAGATCGCTGATCGCGAGTTCGTCAACCGGTTTCGACTTGGCCGACATGATCCCTTTGAAAGAGGGATAACGCGGCTCCACCACGCCTGCCGTTACCGACACCACTACGGGTAGCGGACATTCGACATCGTCGTAGCCTGCTTCGGTTTGGCGCTTTACCTTGGCCACACCTCCTTCAACCGCAACCGCCTTGGCAAACGTCACCGACGGGAGATCCAATAGTTCAGCCACCATCTCAGGCACTGTGCCCGTGTAACCGTCGCTCGACTCGGTCGCTGCCAACACCAGGTCAGGTTCACTGCGAGCAATAGCAGCAGCAAGGACCTTGGCCGTGCCGAGCGCATCGGTGCCCTTGAGCGCCTCGTCGCTCACCAGCGTGGCGCTGTCGGCACCCATCGCCAGCGCAGTGCGCAGACCCGTCACCTGATTGTCGGGAGCCATCGAGACAAGGTGTACCGAACCATCGCCGGCAGTGTCGACGAGTTGCAGAGCCATCTCGACTCCGTAACTGTCAGATTCGTCTAGAATCAGCTTCTGATCGCGGACGAGTGTCTTGCTCTCTGGATCAAGCGCACCCGGGTCTGCCGGGTCCGGGATCTGTTTAACGCATACAACGACTTTCATAGCCCACGAGTCTGCCAGCGAGGTTGCCGAATGCCTATCTGAGTTGAGCGGATAGTTTTAATGTTCTTGCGCATCCTCTTCATCGTCAATTCTGTCGCCTCCTCGGTGACAGCCCGCCGTCGGGTAATCACCTACAAGATTCTGTCGGCTGACCACGACGTGACTCTGGCCGAAACCAGTCGTCCTGGTCACGCCACGCGCCTCGCTCAGTCTGCAGCCAACGATCACTACGATCTCGTGGTTGTGCTTGGGGGCGACGGAACTGTCAATGAAGCCGCCAACGGTCTTGCGGGCACGGAGACTGCGTTGGCGACACTTCCCGGAGGTTCAACCAATGTGCTCGCCCGCATACTCGGTCTTCCCGATGACCCCGCCGACGCTTCTCTGGTGCTGCTCGACGCCATCGACCGCAACTCGATTCACCGCATCGGTCTAGGAGCAGTCGAGGGCCGTTATTTTCTGTTCCACTGCGGTGTCGGCTTCGATGCGGCAGTTGTAGAACAGGTTGAGACACGAGGTCCGTGGAAACGTTGGGCCGGACATCCTCTGTTTGTGTGGGCGGCGCTCGACACTTGGGTCCGGGGAGTCGACCGACGCAAACCCTCGTTGCGGGTCATCGGCCCGAACGGTGAGCAGCTGACCGAGGGCTTCTTGACGGTGGTGATGAACACCAATCCGTACACCTATTTGGGCAACCGTCCAATCGACCTTGTTCCGGGACTCACGCTCTCCGATCCGCTCGCAGTGGTCACCCTGGAAGAGCTCCGACTTTTCAGCCTCGGCCCCGTCTTGGCCGGCGCTCTGCGAGGTAAAGACCTGAGTGAGCGGCGCAACGTCGACCTGCGCACTGAAATGCGTTCACTGGTCATCGAATGTGACCCTCCGGCGCCTTATCAGGTTGACGGCGACTATCTCGGCGCCAGCAAGCGGCTGCGTTTCACCTGGACTCCCGAGCGCCTCTCGCTGTTGATGCCCGAGCCCCCTTAGAATCTCCGCTCGTTAGCAGGCTCTAGGCGTCGATGATGCTTCTCGCCACATCGGGAACGTTGGTGCAGATTCCGTCTACTCCCATCTCAATGAGTTGAACCATCCGCTCCGGGTCATCGACGGTCCACACGTTCACCAGCAGGCCTGCAGCATGGGCTCGGTTGACAAAATTGATATCGACAAGGACATCCCACGGGTGGATTGTCGACATTTCGTGGGCGACCGCACGGCCGATGGCACTGGCCGGGTCAGTCATCTCATACAACAGCCACCCGCAGGGAATTGACGGGTCAACAGAGCGGATCCGATCAACTGCGTCGATGTTGAAAGAAGTGATCAGCGCTCGCTCGGGGCCGAGATATGCCTGCACCAGACCCGCAACCGCGTCGGCCACTAGGTGATCCTCGTCGTAGTCGGGATCGTTTGGAAGGTTCTTGATCTCAATGTTGACGCTCATCGCCTCGCAGGCTTCTAGCGCCTCAGCGAGATTCGGGATATAAGGAGGCAGTTCTTCGCTGGAGACCTCAGCAAGTATCCGGCCATCGGCAAGGTGGGCGTCGTGATGGACCATGACTACACCGTCGGCGGCACGGCGAGCATCAAGTTCGACCCATTCGGCACCCATCGTCTGGGCTAGGCGAAACGCCGGCAACGTGTTTTCCTGGGCTGCTTTCGACGCTCCTCGGTGTGCGATCACTTGGGTCATTACCCAGAGTCTCGCGGATATCGGCCCGACAAGTACACAGTTTCTGCAGTTGCCAATTCAGAAAAAAGAGAACAAGTTTCAAGAAAACCCTTGCAGGGAAGTAGAACCTGTTCCTATTATTGCCTGATCGCTGGGAGACCAGCGACATGAAGTGGCCAAAAAATAGCCTAGTAGGAGGACAAACGTGGCCCTTACAGCCGACGCTTTCGCATCCGCAATCGACTGGAGAGTTGACGCGGCATGTCGCGACACAGACCCAGCCCTGTTCTTTCCGGTAGGAACCACCGGACCCGCAGTCGATCAAATCGCATCCGCCAAACAGGTCTGTCACTCGTGCCTTTGCAAGGACGCCTGCCTCGATTTTGCCCTGTCCACCAACCAGGACACCGGCGTCTGGGGCGCCACTTCCGAAGAAGAACGCCGAATTATCCGCAGGCGCTTGCGAGCCGCCGCAGCACTCGCCACACCGCTCAGCTAACCAGACAGCGCTACCAAACGGCCCTAACCAGACAGCGCTACCAAACGGCCCTAACCAAACGGCCCTAACCAAACGGCCCTAACCAAACGGCCCTAACCAGACAGCGCTACCAAACGGCCCTAACCAAACGGCCCTAACCAAACGGCCCTAACCAGACAGCGCTACCAAACGGCCCTAACCAAACGGCCCTAACCAAACGGCCCTAACCAGACAGCGCTACCAAACGGCCCTAACCAAACGGCCCTAACCAGACAGCGCTACCAAACGGCCCTAACCAAACGGCCCTAACCAAACGGCCCTAACCAAACGGCCCTAACCAAACGGCCCTAACCAGACAGCGCTACCAAACGGCCCTAACCAGACAGCGCTACCAAACGGCCCTAACCAGACAGCGCTACCAAACGGCCCTAACCAAACGGCAGCGCGGGGCCCGGGCGAGGAACCCGCACATCAACCGTCGTTCCCGCCGATCCTTCGACATCGGGTCGATCACTGTTGGTGTCTGGACGAACAAAACTGATCCGACCACCAAGATCCGACACGACAAAGGTACGAACAATCGTCAACCCCAGTCCCGCGTCGCGATCAAGTGAAAACCCATCCGGGACACCCGGGCCATGGTCCTGCACACAGATCGACAACTCCTTGCTGTCCCCACCCAATCGAACTATCACCGGATGATCCGACCCAGAACCGTGATCAATGGAGTTCTGCAACAACTCCGTAACGACCACCGCCAATGGCATCGAAACGTCACCCCCGAGCGCTCCAATGCTTCCGCTCACCTCAATCTTCACCGGCCGTTCCGGCGCACCGAGACCCTCCTCGACCATCCGCACAAGCCTGCTGACGACCGCATCAAAGTCAACGATGTCGCCCGCATCCGCGGTCAGGGTCTCGTGAACCACCGCGATTGATCCGATCCGCCGGGCCGACTGTTCAACCGCGGCGATTGCCTCCGGAGAAGAAAGCCGTCTGGTCTGCAAACGGAGCAAAGATTGGATGGTCTGCAGATTGTTCTTCACACGATGGTGAATTTCACGAATCGTGGTGTTCTTGGAGATCAGCAGTCGATCTCGGCTGCGGAGCTCAGAGATGTCGCGCAGCAAACTGACGGCACCCGTAACCCGTCCGTTCTCAATCAGTGGATGGCACCGAACCACCACACACGCATCTTCGGCTTCTTCGAATTCATCGACTGTGCTGTGACGCGAAGAAAACGCCCGCCGCATTGCCGACTCGTCGATACCCAACTCTCGCAGTCGCCGACCTTCAAGGTTGCTGAGCACACGCAGGCGATGCATAGCAGAAACGGCGTTGGGCGACGCGTATTCGATCCGCCCTTCGCGGTCCAGAACAACCACGCCATCACCCACACGCGGCTCACGCAGTTCGCCCACCCGCTCCGATTCAACAAACGGAAAGGCACCATCGACAACCATTTGAGCGAGCCGCTCCCCAACCGCACGGTAGGGGCGCTCGACTGGACTCCGATGGCGAACAAAAGCAGATTCGGCTTCTCTTGTCAGCACGGCCACGATGTCGCCGTTGCCACGCACCGGGATGTAGTCAACCGCGATCTGCGCACCCGCGCCGGGCAACCTGATGTCTTCTTCCACCAGTTGATCATCGTGGTCGGGTCCATGGAAATCGCTTCTAGTTATCAGACCCTGAAGCCGCTTGCGCTCCACCATCGCTCGCGCCAACAGCGGGTGATCGACAACCGAGACGGTCTCCCCAACCGGGTCGCCGTAGTGAACCGTCGTTCCGGTCACGGAACGTGTGTGCCCCAACACCACGAACTTGCTCTCGTCACTGATGTTCGACGCGCCATTGCTCGGGACATAAAGCAACAAATCGCTGAACGACAGATCACTCAACAGCGACCATGAACTGACCAAGCGCTGAAGATGAGAAATAGCCGCGGATTCAAGAGTTGTTTTCGCTCGAGCAATTTCCGCGAGGCTAGCCACCGCAAATACCGCCTTACCTCAGCCGAAGCCGATCGGGTTGCCCCCTTCGGGGCCTAGTTCAACGAATGCAATTTTCGACGCCGCCACCGCCACTTCCTTGCCCTTTTCATCGGTCAACCACAGCGTTGCAGTCGCACCGCTGATCGCCTCGTCAATCGAATCCTTGACAGCAGAACGGTCGGTTTTGTCGGGAAGCTGAACGACGATCTCGCGGGCGTGGTCACTCACTCCTATGCGGACATCCACAGTTTGTTCTCCTCAGTTGGCTCAGGCGCACTGAACGGATTATTGCAGGGCGACCTTGGTGCAGGGCGGATCTGTTAGTTGATTATCAGTTCGGGATGCGAACGTTTCGTCGGCTTGTGGGTTTCAATCCACTGAGCCATCTCAGCAAAGACAGCCGATGCCTCGCTTTGCGGGTCGACGGCCATGATCGGCTGACCCTGGTCCGAACCCTCACGCAGGGCGATCGCCATCGGAATCTGACCGATGAGATCAACCTCAAGGCGTTTCGCTAGCTCCGCTCCGCCTCCAGAGCCGAACAGGAAGTAGCGCTTGGCGTCGTCCCCGGTGAACCACGACATGTTCTCGATCACGGCTTTCACCTTGATCTTCACCTGCTCGAACATGAACGCCGAACGTTGAGCAACCCGTTGGGCCGCCGGGTTGGGGGTGGTGACGACATAAGCCTCCGCACGAGGCAGGAACTGAGCCAGCGACAACGAGATGTCGCCAGTACCTGGAGGAAGATCGACAAGCAGAAAATCGGGGTCGTCCCAAAAGACATCGGTCAGGAACTGCTCCAGCGCCTTGTGCAACATCGGGCCCCGCCAGATCACCGGCTGATCTTCCCGGGCAAAGAAACCCATCGAGACACAGCGCACACCGTGCGTCTCGGGGGGAATGATCATGTCGTCGATCACTGTCGGAGCCTGCTCGACGCCAAGCATCCGTGGGATTGAGAAACCCCAGACATCCGCATCGACAACGGCCACGCTGTGACCCCGCTGCGCCAAGGCGATACCCAGATTGGCGGTCACCGACGACTTGCCGACGCCACCTTTGCCGGAGGCGATCAGCAGCGTGCGGGTCTTGTTGCCCGGCTGAGCGAAGGGAATCGCACGCCCCTGCGCGTGGCCGTGGGCCGGTTGTGACCCCGCTGTCGCCGCAGGATCGCCGTGAAGCATCTCTTTGATCTTCGCTCGTTGCTCATCAGTCATCACATCGAATTCGATGGTCACGACCTTGACCCCATCAAGAGCAGTAACAGCTCCAGAGACCCGATTCTGAATCTCGTTGCGCAGCGGGCACCCGGCAATCGTGAGATCAATGCCGACCTCAACATGGCCACCATCAATCGTGGTGGAGCGAACCATGCCCAAGTCAACGATGCTGCGATGAAGCTCTGGATCCTCAACCGGACGCAGAGCCTCAATCACTTCGGCTTCGGTCACGGTCATATATGCGTAGAATAGCGTCGTGAACGCCCAGCACCTCAGCCCGACAGAGTTCGCTTCGACGGTCTCAGCGATAACCGCGGCTTTTGGCGACATCACCCGACGAGATATCTATCTGCATGTCCACCAGAACCCCGATGGTGTGACCGCAAGCGAAGTTGCCGAAGAGTTCGAACTCCACGCCAATGTGGCGCGTCATCATCTGGACAAACTCACTGCCGGAGGCCATCTCGGAGTTGAGGTCGCCAAACCAGACGGCGGTGTCGGGCGTCCCTCCAAGCACTACCGGCCGGTGCACACCGAGGTGCGCTTGGAAGTGAACGTGCGTCACGACGATGTGCTGGTCTCTCTCCTGGGGCGAGCCTTGGCGATGCTGCCTGCTCCTGCTGCTGAAGAAATGGCCGAGGAGGTGGGTGTCGAGTACGGCAAGGCCATGGCCGCGGCGATCGATCCCAGCGAGACTCACCGCAGCTATCAGGGGGCCTTACATGCAGTGGCCGACGCCTTATCGGCTCACGGGTTTGCAGCCAGAGCCGAACGCGCCGAGGACGACAAGTACCAGATCGTCGCCCAGAACTGTCCCTTCGGTGATGCGGTGGTGGAACATCCGGTCATCTGCGCCGTCGACCGAGGCATGGTGCAGGGAATGCTCAGCCATCTGTACGGCCCAGCCGACGCTTCCACCGCTTCTTCCAAACCCCAAGGTGACGACATCTGCGTCACCCACGTAACCCTCTAGTTCCGCGTGCCCCATGCAAATTGTCGCGAGCAAGGTTGCATTGCGCGCGACCTAGGCTTTTGGGTTAGTGAGTATTTTTCTCGTTCGTCATGCCTCCGCCGGGGATCGCAGCCGTTGGCACCTCACCGACCTAGAACGCCCGCTCGACGAACGGGGCCGCGCTCAGGCACTGCGAATTGCCGACTTCTTCGCTGACTCCACTGTTCGGGGAGTGTGGTCGTCGCCCGCAACCCGCTGCGCGCAAACCGTTGAACCGGTGGCTGCTTCTCACTCTCTGGAAGTCCAAATCCGTGCCGAACTCTACGAAGGAGCAGGCTCGAGACACCTTCTGGAATTGATCCTCGAAGAAGCAGCAGCGCCCGATGACCTCATACTGTCCAGCCACGGTGATGTCATACCCGTGGTTCTCAATCGTCTGCTGCGCGCAGGTCTCGAAGTGACCGGTGCGCGTGGTTGCGCCAAGGCCAGCGTGTGGGAACTCAGAGTCCACAACGGTGTCATCACCGAGGGGATCTACACAGCGAAGCCCTAGCCGACCGCGCCGCTATTGCGAAAGGACCACACGCATGACAATCCGACACCACAACCCAGCCGCTGAAGCCAACGCCAAGCTCGGCGACGGCGTCACCGCTCTCGTGTTGGAGCCGTCACCTCCCGCCAACCACAACGAGCCGTTCTTCGCGGATGATCCTGCGGCGGTCCCCCCAAATGCAGCTACCACCGTTGGCCCCACCAGCGTTGCTGACCGCACTTGGGTCGAGGTGCTGGCCGAACGACCCGAGCTGTCCGGCTGGGTATCCGAACGCTGGCTGGGTGCCTATCGGCCGCTGAACCCGGTACCCGCCGGTTACCCCGAAGCTCGCAACGCCTACCATCGGCTCGCCTACGCCGTCGTAGCCGAAGCCCGTCGCTGTGCCAACACCAAGTTCGGCTTGCGCTACACAAGCGGTGGCTTCGGCACCCCGTTCTTTGGTGACGACCAGCAGGTCCGAGTGCAAGACGGCCTCCTAGTCGTGCAACAGGGCCAATCGGTAAGGCACAGCGCCATCACCAGCCTTCGGGCCGCCGCGGAATTCGTCGGTGTCCAACCCGGCACTGCAGCAGCCGAGCACGATTCTCCACCCCTGGGTGATATCGATTCGGACCTTGAGACCGCCACCGAGACCGGCGCGTTCCTGGGCGATTGGTTCGGATTCTCTTGGGCCGTGCTCGAGGAGTTGCGGGTCACGCCCGGTGCCGTCGATGCAGAACGTACCCAGCTCTGGCCCGGCCACTTCGACCCCGGCGCCGCGATCGGCAGCGTCGAACTGGGCCGGCGTGCCACCTATGGCTGCTCTCCCGGCGACGACGCTCACGACGAGCCCTACCTGTACGTGGGTGCCTGGGGCGATGTGGACCGCGCGGATCCCTACTGGAACGAGACCAGCTTCAACGGTGCCTCACTCCCCTACGCCGCGCTCCTGGGAACCGACAACGCTGTGCAGACCGCCCTCGATTTCTTTCGGGCAGGCCTGAACCGCCTGAACCGCGCACCCGCCTGAGCGAACAGGGCCGACTAGCTGCCAGTTCGCGTGAGATTGTTGGCGTGTGATGCGGGTGGGCTGGCGATGGTGGACGGTGCTTGCCTGACCATTCACCGATGTACCACATTCCATCGAGCGTAAAGAATTAGAATATCTATATATTTCATGATGTTATAGCCATTGTCACAGGGGGTTGGTAGGGTGACATCCATGGAATCGGCCCCCATCCCAGACCTCCTAGACACTGCCGCTGGCGCCGATACAGCTGGTCGTGGCGACACGGCTGTTGGTGGCGACACGGCTGGCGGCGCCGACACAACCAATCGCAACACGGCTAGTCGCAACTCGGCTAGTGGCACCAACACAGCTAGTCGCAACACGGCCAGTCGCAACACAGCTAGTCGCAACACGGCCAGTCGCAACACGGCCAGTCGCAACACGGCCAGTCGCAACACGGCCAGTGGCACCGACACAGCTAGTCGCAACACGGCCAGTCGCAACACGGCCAGTCGCAACACGGCCAGTCGCAACACGGCCAGTCGCAACACGGCCAGTCGCAACACGGCCAGTCGCAACACGGCCAGTCGCAACACGGCTAGTGGCACCGACACAGCGAATCGCAACACGGCTGGTGGAGGGATAGTTCATGTTGAGTTGGTGGATGTGGCGGGGCTGTGCGATGAGGGGTTGTCGTTGCGTTTGAAGGTGTTGGGTCGTGCTGAGTCACAGTTGGTGGCGATGAAGGCTCAGGTGTTGGCCGAGGTCAGTCGGCGTCACAGCGCCTCAGAGGCGCAGCGGGTCGTTCGTGACGAGTTGCAGGCATCAAAGCGTGAGGCCAAACGTGATGTTGAGTCAGCGGCTCGGTTGGCGAAGTTGCCCGCGACTAGCGAAGCGTTGGCATCGGGTGAGATACCTCCGGGTCACGCCCGGTTAATTGCTCGTGCGTCGGGTGAAGGCGACGTTGATGAGGCGTTGCTTGTCAAGGCAGCCAACACCGAACCATTTGATGAGTTCGCGCGGACTGTGAAACGTCATCAACAAGACTTAGCTGACGATGACGGACAGGCCTTGTTGGATCGTCAGCGCAAGAACCGCAAAGCCAGGATCTTCGAGTCGCCTGATTCTGGCATGTTTGTGCTGTCAGGCGAGTTTGATCAGATCACCGGCGCTCGTATCGCAACCGCGTTGACAGCAAAAGAACGAAAGCTCTGGCATCGCGAAGACCCCAAAGCCCGACGTACGCCCCAGCAACGGATGGCCGACGCGCTCGCCGAGCTGATTTGTGAACCAGCTGGTGACGGGAAGTCTGCGGGTACTGATTTGTTGGTGATCGCTGATTTCGATGTGATCAAACAGCAACTAGACAATCCCCGCCTAGCGGATGGTTCAGCGATACCGATTGTTGAGTTGCATCGCTTGGCGCTTGAAGCCAACTTGTTGCCTTCGATCTTCGACACCAAAGCCCAACAGATGTGGTTGGGGCGCCGGTTGCGGACCGCTAGTGAAGCTCAACGGGTTGCGTTGATCGCACGAGACCAACACTGCATCGGCTGTAAAGCGAACCCGTTGTGGTGCCGAACTCATCACATTATTTGGTGGTCTAAGGACGGACCCACCGACGTAGACAATCTGGTGTTGGTATGCGATGACTGCCACCACAAAATCCACGACCACGGCTGGCAGGTCTATCAACACCCCGAAACCGGCAAATACCACCTCAAACCCCCCAACCCAACCAACCCAACGCCGTCACAGAAACGGCACCCAATCCAGATCGATCACCCCAGCACTAAGCCGGACCGATCAAGCAGGACCGACCAACCTGCGCAAGCCGGACCGACAACCCGAACCGAACGACCCAGGACCGAGAAACGCAGCACCAAGCCGGACCGACAACCCGAACCGAACGACCAGGACCGAGAAACACAGCGCAAGCTGGACCGACAACCCGAACCGAACGACCCAGCGCAAGCCGGACCGAACAGACCAGACCGACAAACCGGACCGAACAAACCGGGCAAGCCGGACCGACAAACCGGACCGACAAACCGGGCAAGCCGGACCGACAAACCGGACCGACAAACCGGGCAAGCCGGACCGACAAACCGAACCGAACGACCCAGCGCAAGCCGGACCGACAAACCGAACCGACAAACCGGGCAAGCCGGACCGACAAACCGAACCGACAAACCGGGCAAGCCGGACCGACAAACCGGACCGAACGACCCAGACCGACCCAACCCGGAGCAACGGACCGAACAAACCGGGCAAGCCGGACCGACAAACCGGACCGAACGACCCAGCGCAAGCCGGACCGACAAACCGAACCGACAAACCGGGCAAGCCGGACCGACAAACCGGACCGAACGACCCAGCGCAAGCCGGACCGACAAACCGAACCGACAAACCGGGCAAGCCGGACCGACAAACCGGACCGAACGACCCAGACCGACCCAACCCGGACCGACAAACCGAACCGACAAACCGGGCAAGCCGGACCGACAAACCGGACCGAACGACCCAGCGCAAGCCGGACCGACAAACCGAACCGACAAACCGGGCAAGCCGGACCGACAAACCGGACCGAACGACCCAGCGCAAGCCGGACCGACAAACCGAACCGACAAACCGGGCAAGCCGGACCGACAAACCGAACCGAACGACCCAGCGCAAGCCGGACCGAACAGACCGGACCGACCCAGACCGGACCGAGCGACGCAGACCGACCCAAACCAGCGCAAGCCGGACCGACAAACCGGACCGAACGACCCAGCGCAAGCCGGACCGGACCGACCCAGACCGGACCGAGCGACGCAGACCGACCCAAACCAGCGCAAGCCGGACCGACAAACCGGACCGACAAACGCAGCGCAAGCCGGACCGACAAACCGGACCGAACGACCCAGCGCAAGCCGGACCGAACAGACCGGACCGACCCAGACCGGACCGAGCGACGCAGACCGACCCAAACCAGCGCAAGCCGGACCGAGTGAACCCGGCCGATGTTCTGAGGCGCAACCAGTGGCGCGGGAACCAAGCCCTCAGAGAGTGACTGCTTGGGAGGGTGACTCGATTCGGGATCAAAATCAGGGTGCAGGTAACGCCAAGGCCAGCCAAGACAGGAACGGTTGATCCGGTCGCTAGTTGTCAGTTGGAGTGAGGCTGTCGGCGTGTGGTGGCAGCGGCAGTTGAGTCGTCGGCAGTACAGCGGCCCTAGTCAGGCAAAACTGAGATCGACGAGAAACACATCTCGTCGACCGTTCCCTCGTTCCAGGTGATGTAGCGGGGCTCCGGCATGAACTTGAGGGAGCGATCCCACCAACACTCAAACCGCACCGTGTCGGACCGATCAATGCGGATGTCTTCTACCGGGGCGTAATTGAGCTGCCACTCAAAATCCCAAACAGGGATGTCGAGTAAGATTCGCTCTTCGGCGGTATCGGGGTTGAGGGTCATTCGGTAAGCCGCGCCGAACTCGTGCATGTGCCCGAGCACAGTGTGGATCGTTCCGGTGTCCCTAACTCTCATGTCACACGAGCTGTAGCCGACCGAGCCATCAAGATCGTCGTAGTCGTCGACTGTTCCACGACAACCTCGCAGCAGCGCATCAGGAATGAAGGTGGCAAAAAGGTCGTACTTCTCGCCGATTTCTTTCAGCACGTTCTCCCGAATACACAGATTTACGTAGCCGTCAATGGTCTCAGCCCGTTCCTCCGCGACAGCCATTTCCTCAGGCGTGCACGGCACCTCAGCCGGAGTCAGATACGTGGAGCCGGTGATGGGGGTTATCCCTGCAGAAATCTCAGACGGCGTGGCAGCGTCGAGGATGATCCAAGAACCGTCGGCTGGAGTGTCGTGGTCGTAGTGATAGTGGATCTGGTTGACGATCATGTCACCCGGACTGAGGTAGAGGCCATAGCCATCGGGGTAGATGGTCGGCGACTGCCCCGGTGCCCAGCCCTGAATCGAATAAACCCCTTCGGCCGACAAACCCGACAATCCGAAGCAGGTCCAACCCGGTTCATCTGAGAAACCGGAATCGGCTTCAATCTGATCCTCGGCTGCAATCTTCGCTTTGACTTCCTTAGCCGCGGACGCAGGCACACGATAGACAATCGCGTGGTGGACGACCGAGGTCTGATCGGGTCGGAACTCGAACCCCTTGATCCAGTTGCCATCGCCTTCAGGGTCGCTCACCTCGTGAACCTGGCAACGGTAGTCATCGGCTTTCACGGGGTTGCCATCGGCATCGGAGTAACCCGAGTAAAGGCCGTCACGAGGCGAGATCTTCTGGTCTTCTTCAATCGGCAGAACCGCCTGCACCCGCGCCACCAGGGGGGTGTCGACAGCGACATCGAGACCGCCACCGGTTTTCGCCCAGTCACTGATCACGGTGATCTCCTCATCGCTGAGCGACCAGTCATGTTCGAAGGCCGGGCCCAGATCCGAAGGCAACCAGGGGGGCATGAAACGAATCTCAGTGACCAGCGCAATGTCCTCGGCAACCTCGGCGGCCTGCCCCGCGGTGTCGAAGGCCAGTGTGCTCCAGCCCGGACCCCCCGTGGTGTGGCACGACACACACTTGGTTTCAAGAATCGGCTGGACATGTGAGGCGAAGGCACCAGAAGCAATCTCGACCGCAGGGAGTTCACGATGCAGATCCACTCGAGTGCCGGGATCGATTTCCACTCGGTCCGCAACCAGTCCAAAGACCAACTCGATTTCGTCACTGGTGTGGGTGAGCCGGGCGATGTTGATGGGACCAACATCGTAGCTGCTGCTCAACACCGTCGCCGTCATCAACGCCGTGATCTGATCGGGGCCTACCGTGACAGTTCCGTTGAAAGTCTGCTCAAGCGTCGTCTCCTTGACGGTCAACTCACCAATGATCGAAACCTCATAGCTGTTGCCGTCTGCGAAGACCGCATCAAGACCTCCGATCATTGTTGGCACGAAACGGGCGAAAGGCCAGTGAGTCGACTCCAGAAAGTCGTGGCGGATTCGCTTGTCGCGCAGGGTCGAATCCGATTCGAACATCTCGATGTTGACGACGATCTCACCGACCTCCGAGAGGCTCGGGTCTACGAGATTGATCTTCAAATCACCCGCCACAACAGTTGACGTACCCACAGCCACACGAGAAACACCAGCAAGTCGCTCCGTCACCCGATAGCTGACCTCAGAGCCATTGTCGGGACTGATCCGGTACAGACGCTCCGTGACCGGGTCGATGTCGGCTATCTCAATCTGCTCAGCGACGACATCTTGTGTCTGGGGTTCATCGGAGGCAAAAAACCAGTCCCACTGGTTCCTGGTCAGCAGCGTTATCGTGCCGATCACTAACAACAACAGCAGCGCAACGCGGCCAAGATCGAGATTTCGCAAGCGGTCCATAGAGTCGGTTACAGGGTAGCCCCAGCACTAGACCAGCACGTCACGCAGTTCGGTTTGCGCGAGTAATCGATCCAGGTCGCGTCGCACCACTTCTAGAGCGTCGTAAGCATCGAGATCAGCCGCGGCGCCCTCAAGGTCTTCAAGCTGGAAACGCACCAGAGCGCGGTAAACCAAGGCGTCGGGACGGGTCGGGTCTGCTTCTATGACCGCGTCCAGGTAGGAACCCGCGGTGGTCATGCCCGCTTCAACTCCGACCGAGGCGCGAGCAAGAAACCATGCCAACGCGACCCGCACGTCGGGATCGTCGCCCGCACTCGAGAGCATTTGTTTGAACAGCGCTAACCCATCATCAATTCGACCAGTCGCGGCCAGATGATCGGCCGCCCGGGCCATATGGCGCACCGGTATCTCAGCGAGGTCGTAAGCGGCACCTTCGAGCACTGGCGCAACCAGCGAAACCGCTGCCGGTCCCGCCGCTTTTGCAACTCTCAGGTCGAGTTGCTGGGCCTCAACCAGCTGGGAGATGAATGCGGGGCCGTCGATCCGGTCCAAGGCATCGAGATGATCACCGGCGACAAGGGGCTCCCCTGCCGCCAACGTCAACGAAGCCGCAAATACCCGAGCGTCGGGAAAGCTCGGATCCGCTGCAACCGCTTCATCGACGGAGCCACGCGCCACTACGGGGTCACCAGCCAGATTTGTGAGCCAGCCGCGGTAAGTCAGCGCCTCGGCGTTTGAAGGCTCATCAGTCAGCACATCGTCGTAAATCTCTATTGCTCGGTCAAGATCCTGATCGCCCATCGCCTCACGAGCATCAAAAAGCCGGGAGCGCACGGACTCACGAATATTGCCGGTGATCTGATCGTTGGCCCCGCGACTGCCCGAGAAATCGGCCAACACGACCCCCGCGACAGTTGCCAACAGCCCTATGCCCAGGACCCAGAGCACGACCCTGGCCCAACGCCGCTCGGTTCGGACGCGGGCCTCGACACTTCCGTCGAGCGCACGGATGGTGTCGGCGGCACGGGCGACGTAATGCGATCTCAGTTCAACGAAGTCGTCTGCGTCGAGGTCGCCCGCCTCGCGTTCCGTTTCAAGATCGGTGAGCGACCCCAACAGGAAATCCCGCTCCCGTTCCATGGCGGCTTCCCGGCTCTCAGCCATCGCCCCGCTCATCAGGCTGAACCGGATCAGGCTGAACCGGATCAGGCTGTATCGGATCAGGCTGAACCGGATCAGGCTGGACCGGATCGGGCAGTACCGGATCAGGCTGAACCGGATCAGGCTGGACCGGATCGGGCAGTACCGGATCAGGCTGTATCGGATCGGCAGAGCCGCCTGTCGAACGGGAATCGGTTTCAGCGCTGGTGGCATCGGTTTCGCTCAGGAATTCTGCGACTAGACGTTCGTCGGCAGGCGAAGCTACAGCGTCGATTTCACGTCGCCAACGCCTGAAGACCACAACGAGGCCGGCGAGCGCGCCAGCCCCGGCAACAACAGGAAGTATCCAAACCAAACTCGACAACCCGGAGGCCGCCGGCGTGTAATCGTTGCCGGGGAATGCGGCTTCGAGTTCGGCAATGATGGTTTCGTCATTACGGCCCTCGTCTACCCGACGAGCAATCTGTTGGCGAATATTGCGGGCCACGACCGTGTCGGATTCGGCCACCGATTGCCCATCACACACCGGGCAGCCAAAGTTCTGCGCCAAGGAATAGACGCGGTCCGCGTCGGTGCGGGGAGGGCCCTCATCGATGGCGCCGAAAAGAAAAGCCGAACCACCGATCACCACAACGCCCAACCAGGCCAACAAGCGGCGGGTGATCCCTTTGCTCAGCGCCGAGCCGGCGCCGAGGGTCATGCTTCGGACTCCTCGATGTAGGCGCCGATCACATTCTCGATCTGCGCCCGCGTGACTCCGCCGATGAGCTTGTCGATGACCTCGCCGGTGTCGGCGACGATGACACTCTCAGGCACCAGAGGCACACCGTAAGCCACGGCAATCGAGCCTGTGTCGCGGGCGATAACCGGCCAATCTCCGCCGTTGGATTCAAAGAACGCAGCCACATTGGTAGCGCTGTCGTCGAAGGCCACCGACACGACCTCGGCAAACCCAGTCGGCGCATAAGCCTCATGGAAACTGACCAGTTCCGGGTGTTCGCGGATACAGGGCACGCATGTCGTCGAGAAGAAGTTGATCACCACGAAACGGCCGCGCTGATCGTCAAGGTCGAACTCGCCACCAGCGATCGTCGGACCGATGATCGATGGCGCCAACTGGCCTTTCCCAATCGCTGCACTATCGCTGGTAGTCCCCGGGTCGCGAGTTGCGAACAACAAGAGCAACAGCATCATCACGACCGCAATAGGGGCCACGATCCACACAGCACGCCTCGGCGACTCAGCGCTCACTGCACTCACTGCTTCCCACTCTTTTGGAGCGCGTTCACTGGGGCTGAGACCGGAGCAGTCGGTGATCGACGGTTACCCGGGACAACCGCCAGCAGCGTGCCAAGGGCCATGACAAACCCGCCGATCCACAACCACACGATCAGCGGCTGAATCGTCACCCGCAAGAAGATGGTCTGGCCATCATCGGACATCTCCCCGATCGACAGAGCCACATCATCTCTCAAAGTGGATCGAACCGACGGAATGCCAATCAGGCGACCTGCGAAGTCGTAGATCGCAATCGCCGGTTCGTACACCTGCTCACCGTCGACCCGCACCGCGGCCTGACGTTCCACCCTGTTTGGGAACTCAACCACTTCAGTGCCCAGAAAGGTGAACGTGTGACCAGACAACTCCGCTGTCCCACCAGGAGTCAACTCAAAGATTTCCTGACGCACATAAGCGTTGCTGGCAGCCAACGCAACCGCAATCAGCACCACACCAAGATGAACGATCATGCCCCCGTTCGTGCGACCGATCAGGCCGCGCCAGCCCTGCCGTCGGGTAGCCAGAACTAGCTGACGAACAGCAGATCCACCGGCAAAACCCCCAAGACCGAACGCCAGCAGAGGTGCCCAACCACGAGCCCCAACTAACACGCTCAGCAAGATCACCCCAACACCCGCCCAAGCAGGCCAGATAAGCCGGTCGCTCAAAACACCGGCCGAGGCCTTGCGCCAAGGCAACACCGGCGCCATAGCCATCAAGAACAGCAGCACGAAACCGATCGGCATGGTCATCCGCTCGAAGTAGGGACCGCCCACCGTGAGCGTGCGACCATCAAAGGCCTCCACGATCAAAGGAAAGATCGTCCCCAGCAACACCACAAAAGCAAACGCCGCAAAAACCACATTGTTCATCAAGAACGCGCCTTCTCGAGACAACGGCGAATCAATCCGCCCCGGGGCGCGGAGTTCATCACCGCGCCAGGCGATCAAACCCAGCGAAACCACCACGATCAGCCCGAAGAAGGTGAGAAACCACGGTCCGATACCCGACTCAACGAACGCGTGCACCGATTCGAGTACACCAGAACGGGTGATGAACGTGCCCAGAATGGTGAGCGAGAAAGTCGCAATGACCAGCGACAAGTTCCACACGCGCAACATCCCCCTTCGCTCCTGCACCATCACCGAATGAATGAAGGCAGTGCCGGTGAGCCACGGAAGCAACGAGACGTTCTCCACCGGATCCCAACCCCAGTAACCACCCCAACCGAGAGTCTCGTAACTCCACCAAGCGCCGAGCATGACTCCCAGCGTCAACAAACCCCAGGCCATAACCGTCCAGCGCCGCGTGGCAAGCAACCAGCCCTCCCCCACTCTGCCGGTGACCAAAGCTCCGATAGCGAAAGCGAAGGGAACCGTGAACCCCACATAGCCGAGATAAAGGATTGGCGGATGAAACGCCATCAGAATGTGGTTTTGCAGCAGCGGGTTGGGGCCGGGTCCGTCGAAAGGCTGCCCGTTTGCAAAAGGTAACGGGTCGAACGAGGCAAACGGCCTGGCCGGTCCGACCATAAGCAGAAAGAAGAACCCGCACACGACAAACAAAGTCAGCATCACCCAGGCCATCATCGGATCATCGCGGCGGTCACGGAACTTGATCACAACCGCCACGACGTAGCCGCAAAGAACCAACGTCCACAACAAGATCGAACCCTCCAGCGCAGACCACAAGGTAGCTACGTTGAACACCGCCGGGGTACGCGACGAGCCATGCTGAGCCACAAACGAAACTGTGAAGTCGCGGGTTATCAAAGCCCGCTCCATGACCAGGAAGGCACCGGTCGCCGCGGCCATCATCAACCCGACCAGCATGGCTGAATCACGCCACCAGCCGTGCCGTCGGCCGAGCAAGCCGAGGACTACTACACCTATGCCGGCCAACGCGCTCGCCGCTCCCAGGGCAACAAAAAGCGCACCTAGGGTGACGTTGCTCACGCCTCGCAGACCACCCCGGTTGAATCCGCACCCGCATCACTGAGGGCCAACCGCTTGTTGTATTCGTCGTCGTTGATGTAGTCGTTGTCGTGCTTGACGCGCATGCGATCCGATGAGAAATGCCAGCCGTCGCTTGCGATGCCTTGAAAACCCTCAACCAGCGGTGTTTGCTCGACCCAAACGCCGTCGAGCACTACCGGCACGTCCGGCTGGAACAACTCAGCGGGGTCTCCATGATGCACAACGTCGACCGCCGCGCCACCGAAAGACAAACTGAAGGCAACCACCGGTTCGTCGCCGCGGAAACCCTCCACTATCGAACAGCCAATCGGGGCACCTTGGAGCGTAAAGCGCTTGTCGCCGATGTCTGCGCGCTCCTCAACCGCTTCATCGGCATTGTAAAAATACAGCGAACCTTCAACAAGATTGAAGATCAGCAGTGCCACGGCCCCCGCAACAGCCAGAGCAACCACCAGAGCTACCCACGGTGCCCTACGAGCACGCAGGGACCTCGGCGCTCGAGGCGTGAGCTCCCCGGTCACAGAGGCGCCTCTTCGTTGGACGCGGCTGATGTCGCAGTGGAACCAGCCTTGTCATCGCTGGTCATCCATCGGCGTTGGCCGGCTGGGACTCTGGCCGACAGCGCCCGACCCCGAAGCACCAGACGCGTCGCGTACAGTACTCCGCAACCAAGGCTGACACCCCAGCCCACAAGCAAGTACCCGAGATGAGTCACAGGCTGGCCTCCCCGCTTGATTCGGTCGCCACTTCAGCCCGGCGTTGAATCAGCGCCGTTTCCAAATCGATGGCTCTGAGTTGATGCTCCAGCCAACCTATCCGGAAGCGATGAATCATCGCCCACACAAAAAACAAGGCCCAGACGACGATCCCAACGACGAGCGTAAACAGGGTGAGGTCTTCAAGGTTGCCGTCTGTCAGAGACGATTTTTGATGCAGCGTGCGATTAGACCACCACTCCACTGATCGATTGATGATCGGCAAGTTGACCGCCGCCAACAACCCCACAACAGAAGCACGCGTAGCCACCGCGTTCTCATCACCGCCTGCGGCGCGAAGAGCCAGGTAACCGACCAGCATCAAAAAGAGGATCAAGGTGGTGACGAGCCTCACATCACCCCAATCCCAATACGTGTTCCAGGTGGGGCGACCCCAAACTGAGCCGGTGAACAGAGTCAAGCCGCAGAAGATCACGCCGATCTCTGCTGCGGCGTGCGCCACAATGTCCCACCAGCGCGAACGCTTCCACAACCACATCACGGAGCCGACCGCAGTGGTGACCAGAGCCGTATAAGTAAGGAAGGCCGACGGAACGTGAACAAAAATCATGCGCACCGCGTCCCTTTGCTCATCATCTTCGGGCGCGCCGAAGAAACCGAGCAGGATCAGAGCCAATACGCCAACGAGCACCACAAAACCCAAGAGGCGCGTGGTTCGGCTCCCCGTCCTGACAGCGTCAGTGCTCATGTCGCCTCCAAACGCTCATGTCTCCTCCAACAAAGGGCCGTATGCCAACGTTCCCAACAGAGCATTGACTACCCCGAAACCGGCCAATAACCCAAGCCAGGCCCAGCCATCGACGGCGAGGACTCCGAGTGCATCGTCGAATGCTCTCGAAGCAGCGATCAGTACCGGTGCCAGCACCGGCAGAAGCAAGATTGGCAACACCGTCTCGCGGGCCCTGACACCAGCCACCAGCGCGCCAAGAAGCGTGCCGCTCGCCGCGATCCCAAGGGTTGCCACCGCGCAGGTAGCGAGCAACAGCGGCAGTGACTCAACGGTGGCACCGTAGAACACCAACACACCACCCACCATTAGAACCTCAACTCCCAGAATCTGCACGGCTATCGCGAGAGCCTTTCCGGCAAATACTGCCGAGGGTTCAATGCCTGAGAGCAACAATGCGCGGCGGGCCCCATCGGATGTCTCAATGGCGGTCGATCGCTGAACAGCAACGACTGTCACAAACAAGACCGTCAACCAGAACAGGCCCGAAGTGGCTGCGGTGAGGACTCCACGGTTGGCATCCAGAGCAAATCCAAAAAGCACAAGAACAGTTAGTGCAAACGGCACAACCTGGCTCAAAGTAACGCGTGAACGCCATTCGATTCGAAGATCCTTGTTGGTCACGAGCCAAATGTCAGCAAGCATCAACTTCCTCGTTTGCGGCCACACTCGCGGCATCAACCACATCTGCGTCAACCACATCTGCGTCAACCACATCTGCGTCAACCACATCTGAAGTGATTGCTCCACCAGCAACGGTGATACGGCGCGTTGCGAGATCGAGCGTGCGATCAAGTTCGTGGGACGCCACCAGAACCGTGGCCCCGTCGGCTGCCGCTTCCGAAACGAGCCCGTCGACCAGGTCTCGGCCACCCTGATCGAGCCCAGCGTGCGGCTCATCAAGCAGCCACAACTCCGGTCGGCGAAGAACTACGCCCGCGAGCGCAACCCGCCGACGCTGACCCGCGGAAAGCTGGCCGACTACCACATCGTGCAAACGCGCGGAAACACCGAGTCGACCGAGTGCGGAACCCACCGCTTCAAGTTCAATACGCGATGCTCTCGCCAAGAATTGGAGGTTCTCTGTAACGGTCAGGTCGTCATAAAGGGCGGTGTCGTGGCCCAACAGACCCACGGAGCGACGAACCACAGCTCGAGACTTGCTCAGATCGTGGCCCAGCACCACCGAACTCCCCGAATGTGGACGCAAAAGCCCTGCACACAGACGTAGCAAAGTCGATTTTCCGGCCCCGTTAGGACCCTGTAGCAACACGACCTCAGCCGCATCTACTTCAAGGTCGACTCCCGAAAGAGCCGGAAAGCGGCCGAGTAACACAACCGCATCACGCAACGCAACGATGGACACAACAAGACGCTACCGGCTGATACAACCGGCGGCTGAGCCATATACCACTTCGCGACGGCTCCGCACCCCTTCACGACGGCGTAGCCTTTCGGCAATGAGAGTCCTGCCTTGCATCGTGATCGGCGCGGCTTTGTTGACGACCGCGTGTTCCCGCGACACTGTCGAACCGTTCGCTTTGGAAGACCCAGCCGAATTCGTTTCAGAGAGGCTTGATGCCGAGGAAACAGAACTCACCCAGTCCGAAGCAAACGCCACAACCAGCCCCGAGCAGACAACGTCGATCCCCGCCGAAATACGCGGCGCAGTTGTCACACAATTCTCGCTCGGCGTTGGCGACTGCTTCAACCGTTTGGAATATCTCGCTGCCGGACAATCGGTCGTCATCACCAGCCTCATCAGTTGCGACCAGCCTCACGATCACCAGATCTACCACCTCCTCAACTATCCGGCCCCGCACCCGTCGATCTATCCCGGCGACGATGTCATGATTGAGTTCGCCGTCCAGTCCTGCTACCGCCAGTTCGCGCCGTGGGTAGGCAACGACTACGAGACATCCGAACTAGACATCGGTGTGATCACGCCGCCGCAGTCAAACTTCGAGGACGACGTCGCTCGCTACCGTTCAATCCACTGCTGGATCGAACGGTCCGACGGAGAACCCCTGCACGGTGACGCCTACCAGTCGGGTTGGTAACCGGTAATCCGCAGGATGTAGAAGTTGTCCATCTGACACGGCTAGTGTTGGGCCACCAGCTCACTCGTGTACGCAGTTTGGAGGATTGACATGACAATTCTGATTTTGATACTGGCCGTGATTATCGGTCTAATAGCTGGTGTTATCCGCCGCGGCGACTTCCTGACAATCCTCAATACCCAGATCTACCATCCAGAGTTTCTTGTCTCATCGGCCATCTGTGCATTCTTCGTGAGCGTGACCGACATAGATTCCGACGGTGTCATAGCTTTCGTTGCCCTCGTCGGTGCCTTTGCTTTCACCATCATGAACCTTCACCTTGTCGGCATGGTCATCCTTTCGATTGGTCTTGCGCTCAACCTGTTCGTATTCATACTCAACTTTGAGACGCCCGTGCGGCCGAATGCCCTGGTGGAGTCCCAGATCGTTACAGCCGAAGAGCTCGAACGGGGCGTCACCATCTCAGGGCATGTCGAAGCTGCCGACGACGACTCTGTCCTCGACTTCCTGGGTGATACCTTCCCGATTCGTTGGAGCGAACAGGTTGTCTCGATCGGCGACCTGATTTTCTTGGTTGGCTTGGCCAACGTGACAGGCAACCTGATGCTTGGCAATCAACGGCGGCGCTACACATACAGCCAGTTCTTCCAGAGCGATGAGTCCATTGACACTGAAGATGAGGAGGTCGCACACCACATCGAAGTGGATCTCGAAACTCCAGAGTCGCCGACCGTTTACCCCGAGTCACACCACGTTTATTCCGAGTCCCCGACTGTCTACCCCGAGTCGGTCCCGACCGCTCAACAGCCTCAACAGCCATGGTCCGAACCACCATGGAACCCCTCACCCTAAGATTCGATGAGCGAGTCCGCGGTCTCAGTGACCACGGTCGAGCAGCAAAGCTAGGCCGGTCCATGACTGAGGAATTGCGCCGAGTCCGTTACCACTGTCGCCGTCCCAATACTCGGCGAGGCCCGAACCCATCGCTCCTCTAATCGTGTGAGTCCGGATGAGTTCTGCCGTGGAAGACTTCCCGGCGGAAGCCCGATCAACCGCCAACCACAGCAAGTAGCTGAGCTGCGGCCACACCGGTCCGCGCCAATAGGCGGTCGGGTCGTAGGTCGGCTCCTCGGGGTGAACCCCGCGGGGACCATATGTGGCGCAATAGGCGTCTGGATTGGATAGTTCTTCGATCACCCGCTGACGGGCCACATCACTGCGACTCACCAGCAGAGGCAACAAACCGTCGGCTGTGCGGGTACGCCCCGAGCCGCTACTCAAGGTGCCGGCATCAACCCAAGTACGGCGCTGCGCGTCAAACCGTTGGTCGAGCGCTTCGGCCAGTTCAACGGCACCGACTTCAAGATCCCGATCAGAAGTCACCGTCGCCAACTCTGCGGCATTGAACGCTACGAGCGCATTGAATCCACACGGAGCCACAGCACAGTCCGGATTGGCTAAAGGCTCTCCGCTAGAACCCCGCTCGACACGGGCAAGCAGCTGGTTCTTCAGTTCCCTCCAGCGCTCCAGATCGAAAGGCTCTGGGTTTGTTAGATCATCCCAACGAGGCGAGTCGTCACAGCCTGTTTCCCAAGGATGCACCACCTCGATCAAACCCGACTCACGGTGGCGCACACGTCGATGAAGAAGGAAGCGAAGCCCCCGATCAGCTCGATCCAACAATTCCTCCGGAACGGTAACCCCGGCCCTGGAAAGTCTTGCGATCACATGCCCGTACATCGGCGGCTGAGAAATCGACGACGCCCCCCTAGTCCCCCACAATTCAACGGATCGTTGTGGGTCCAACTGATAACCCATGTGCGGCACGAACCCGCTGTCGTCGATGGTTGATAAGGCCGACTTGAGTTCAACAACCGCACGCTCGTCGTCACCAAGGGCGTGCCAGATCAAGCTGTGGAAGCAACTATCCCAGAGCCACATCCATGGGTAGGTGACTGGGTTGGGCGCCGTATAACCGAGCGGTACCCAGGCCTGTTCCATGACTGACGCGACCGCTTCTCGAAGCTCGTCTGAGGTGGGGTTTGTTGGTTCAGCGGGCATCGTGTCGGGCATGGCTCGGTGTGCGTTCGTCTCGTTTCGGCTGGGAATGGCCGATGGGGTGTCTGTTGTGGCCCGCAACTGGCAGCGAGCGATCGAGCAGTTGGGGTTCGAGGTCATCACCGTTGCCGGCGAAGGACCCGTCGACCGGACAGTACCCGGCTTGTCGATTACGGCAACAGACCCACCATCATCTACAGAATTGATCGAAGCGCTAGCCGAAGCGGATCTTGTTGTCGTTGAGAATCTCTGCACGATTCCGCTCAACCTCTTGGCGGCTCGGGTAACCGCAGCGGTGTTGCGGGGTCGGCCCACGATAATGCACCACCATGACCCGCCATGGCAGCGAGAGCGTTTCGCGCAGATCAGCGAGTTACCGATCGACGATGAGGCCTGGCGCCACGTCACAATCAACCACCTGACCAAAAAACAGATGCAGAGCAGGGGTTTTGAGGCGACTTGCATATACAACGGGTTTTCGACCGCTACCGGAGTCGGCGATCGTTCAGGAGTGCGCCGTCGACTGGAGGTGAGCGAAAGCGACCTTCTGGTAGCCCACCCAGTTCGGGCTATCCCACGCAAGAATGTCGCACGCGCCATAGCTCTGTGTGAGGAGTTGGGAGGCGTGTACTGGCTATGGGGGCGAGCCGAAGACGGCTACGACGACGAACTCAAACGACTGCTTTGCGGCGCTGCGTGCCGCGTCGTGCACGGCACCACCAAAGAATCGGCGGTCGATCTCTACCGAGCCGCCGATGCAGTGGTGTTTCCTTCGACCTGGGAAGGATTCGGCAACCCGCCAGTGGAGGCATCGATTCATCGCGTGCCGGTTGCTGTCGCGAACTACCCTGTGGCCGCCGAACTTCGTGCGCTTGGCTTTGAGTGGTTTCCCACTGACGATGCAGAACCGCTCAGAGGAGCGTTGAGGGTTGGTGACAACGACAGAATCGAGCGAAACCGCAAAGTCGCGATCAAACATTTATCGCTGCCCGTGATGACCGAGGCGATTGCCGCGCTGCTGGCTGACGCCGGCTGGCTACCGTGAACAGTAATGGCACCCAAAGAAGCAACTGACCCAGTACTTGTGCAGCGTGCCCGCGCTGCCCGCTGGGCCGGTCGGGGCCAGCGCCTCGGCTACCTTCTGTTCGCACTTTCCATCGTGGTGTTTGTCTTCGGGCTGATCACTGGCTTCAGCGACAGCATTTCACGGATTGTTATTGCCGGCGTGATTGCGGGTTCGATCGTTCTCGCCCCGGCGATCATCACCGGATACGCCGTCAAGGCCGCCATCCGCGACGACATCGAACACGGCAGACCGGTTTAGCTGAACCGCCCGCCTTCGCTGGCAGGCGGCGTGATGTCGATCGGTTCGGTAGGAAGTTCACCAGCAATGATCTCGGGAAGAAATCGCCGCAACCAAAAAGGCACGGTTGGCATGTCGCTATCGAGAAGTTCCTCCAGTGTCCACCATTCGGCACCCAAGAACGCTGCCGCCTCAAGCGCCTCAAGGCCCTTGGGTCGATATTCGCCACCGTTACACCACGCGACATGAATGTGGTCGTCGGATTCAAAATGGTACCCACCGAAGTCGTATTCAGTCTGTTGAACCCAGACGCATGGTCCCATCTCGACATCGGGAATTCCGGTCTCCTCATACAGTTCCCGTAGCGCGGCCGTGCCAGAGTCTTCACCCCAACCCATCCCTCCGCCGGGGATTTCCAGCCACTCGGGTTTGCGTGGATCGATTGGATCTTCGGCTCGGATCAAAAAGATGCGGCCTGCTCGATCAAGCAGTACGCAGCGAGCGGCGGGACGGCGGAGCGTAAACGGCACCAGCGGAATCCTAATGGGACAGAAGCACATGAGCATATGTCTGCACCTGCGCGGGCCCCGCGATAACATCTCATCCGATGCGACTTGAGTGGTGGTTACCGGTAATGCTCGCGACGGGAATGCTGATTGGGTATTACGCCTTACAGAACGATCCCGCGCCTCCCGCGACGACCCCTACAACAAGTTCAACCTCGACCACAACCACCACCACTACGACCACTACGACAGTGGTACGCGCCCCAGCGACCACCGCCGCAACCACAGCAGCACCCACGACCACAGCAGCACCCACGACCACAGCAGCTCCCGTCGTAACCGCAGCTCCTGTCGTAACCGCAGCTCCTGTCGTAACCGCAGCTCCTGTCGTAACCGCAGCTCCCGTCGTAACCGCAGCTCCCGTCGTAACCGCAGCTCCCAGTACCACTGCGGCAGCGACGACCACCGCGGCACCCACTACCACCGCCCCCGAATATCCAACCACCGAGCCGGGCGAGTACCCGACTACCCGTCCAACATCGCCTTCCGTCACTTACCCCGAAACCGGTGACAACGACGACGAGACCGACGAGACAGACTCGGCCTGACGCGCGGGAATCAGAGGCTGTCGATCAGGTCACCGGCGGTGCCAACGACCCGCCAAGAGTCGCAACCGACAAGGACGGTCAGATCGTTGAGCGCATGTCGCAAACCCTCCACGACCTTGTCGCGGTCATGGCCCGATTCAGAAAACGCCCCTTTGACCAACAGCACGCCCGCCTGACGATCCGTCTTCAGGTCTACTCGGCCGACAATTTGGTCACCCAACAGAAAAGGCAGGACGTAGTAGCCGTAGATCCGCTTCGCCGCGGGCGTGTAGATCTCAATCTTGTACTCAAAGTCGAACAAACGAACCCCGCGTTCGCGACACCACACCACAGGATCAAACGGCGACAGCAAGGTACAGGCCTCGATCGAGCGGGGAGCAACCGCCTCGGGATGCAACAACGCAGGCCGGTTCCAACCCTCAACGTCGGCCTCTGCTAGTCGCCCGTCCTCAACCAGTTCTGCTACGCGGGTCTTGGCGGGGACTTTGGGTAGTCGGTAGTAATCAACGAGATCGGAAGCTGTGGCCACACCGAAACTCGACGCTGCACGCATCAGTAAATCGCGGTGCGCTTCGTGCTCGCTTGGTGTGGGAAGCGCAAGGATTTCTTTGGGCACAATCCGATCAAGGAGATCGAACTCCTTAACGAATCCGGGGCGGCGACGAATGCCAACCTCGCCGATACGAAAGAGCCAGTCCAAAGCGATCGATCCGTCGGAGCGGTCGCCCCACCATTCGCCGCTGCGTCGACGCGGTTCCCGAAGTTCTTTGGGGGCAAGGGGACTCTCTCTCACCTGCTCAAGAACTTCTTCGATATAGCCCGGATCCTCACGAGCCAACGCCGCAAGCTGGCCCCAGGTGTCACCTCGGCGAGCCCGCTCCTTCTGCCAACGCAACAGCGGTTCATCGTTTACCGGCACCAGCGACGCTTCATGACTCCACGCCTCAAACCACTCGTCATCACGGTAGGCGATCTCATCAAGCAACTCTGGTCGGTATGGCCCGAGGCGCGAAAAGGGGGGCATGTACTGGGTGCGTATCACGACCGGAACCGAGTCGAGTTGTAACAAGTTGAGTTCGGACATCACCCGCCGCAGATGACGCCGATCGACTCTTCCGGTTGGGCGCGGACTCCTAAAACCTTGAGCAGCTAAAGCAATCCGGCGCGCTCGTGCTGCGGACAGCTTCACCGGTTTGCTCATGACGCAGACACCGGACCTGTCATCCCGCTCCTGTTCACTCCAATCACCGGGCCGCTCGGACCTGTCATCCCGCTCCTGTTCACTCCAATCACCGGGCCGCTCGGACCTGTCATCCCGCTCCTGTTCACTCCAATCACCGGGCCGCTCGGGCCCGGGAGGTCAGACAACAAAGTTCACCATGCGACCGGGGACCACGATTGACTTCCGCAGTTCCCTACCGTCCACATGGGCCAAGACGTTGGACTCAGCCAATGCAAGCTCAAGCACTGTCGCATCGCTGGCATCTACAGCCACAACTATCTTGGCCCGGAGTTTGCCGTTGACCTGAACAGGCAACTCAATCATCTCGTCAACCAGAAGGCGTGGATCGGCGATCGGAAACGTTGCTTGAGTAACCGAGCCAACCCCTCCGAGCCGCTGCCAGAGTTCTTCAGCCACGTGAGGCACGAGGGGTGCCAGCATCCGCACCATTGCATCAGCAACTTCGCACGGAGTCGCAGAATCACGCTTCGTCAACTCGTTGTTGAGTTCTGTGATCTTGGCAGTAGCGGTGTTGAAGCGAAGGCCGTCCATGTCGGCGCGGACACCATCGATTGTCTTGTGCAGCATCCGGCGAAGCTCGTCACCCGGCTCGTCGTCGGCCACCAGAAGTTCGCCTGTTTGTTCATTGACTAGACTGCGCCAGACGCGCTGCAGCAGCCGATGAGAACCGACCACCGAACGCGTCTCCCACGGTCGGTCCTGATCGATTGGACCCATCGACATTTCGTAGAGCCGCAGTGTGTCGGCCCCATAGACCTCGTACATGTCGTCGGGTGTAACCGCGTTCTTCAACGACTTTCCCATCTTCCCGAACGCTCGGGTGACTTCCACACCGTCGTGAGTGAAGCCCGTTTGGGCGGTGCCCGCAACTTCGTTAGCAGGCACGTAGGCACCCCGGGGGTCCTGATACGCGGCAGCCTGAATGTATCCCTGGTTGATGAGCCGTTTGAATGGTTCAGGACCCGACACATGACCGAGGTCGTAAAGAACCTTGTGCCAAAACCGGGCGTAGAGCAGATGCAGCACCGCATGTTCCACGCCGCCCACGTAGAGGTCAACGCCGCCAACACCGCCGGTTGGATCTGCCATCCAGTACCGCTCGACATCTGGATCGACCAAGGCGCGGTCGTTGTCAGGATCGAGATATCGCAGGTAATACCAGCATGAACCTGCCCAGTTGGGCATGGTGTTGAGTTCACGTCGGTACCTTTTTGGACCTTCGCCGTCATCCAGATCAAGTTCAACCTCGCGCCATTGCGTTACCCGCCCGAGGGGAGGTTCGGGTTCTGAGTCTTCATCTAGCGAGCGTGGTGCCCAATCCATGAGATCGGGCAGCAGCACCGGAAGGTCTTCATCGGGAACTGCACGTGGCAAACCGTCGTCACCATAGACAATCGGGAAGGGTTCGCCCCAGTAGCGCTGACGGCTGAACAGCCAGTCTCGCAACTTGTAGGTGACCGCGCCTTCACCTAGTCCCTGGTCTTGGAGCCACTCGATGATCGCAGCTATGGCTTCGGCTTTCTCCATCCCGTTGAGAAACCCGCTGTTGATCGCGGGGCCGTCGCCAACGTATGCCTGGCCAACAAAGTAAGCGGGTGGTTCAACGGTACGGATGATGTCCATGCCGTATTTTTCAGCGAATTCCCAGTCGCGTTGATCCTCGCCCGGCACACCCATAACCGCGCCTGTGCCGTAGCCCATCAAGGCATAGTCGGCGATAAAGATCGGAACCTCCCGCCCGTCAACGGGGACCGTACAGCTTGTCCCGATGAAGACACCGGTCTTGTCCTTGTTGTCCTGCCGGTCGAAGTTGGTCATCTCCCCAACGCGTTCGCGGTAGGCCGAGACCGCCGCGCGCGGGTTCGCGAAGCCACCGCTGAGACGTTCGTCGGTGCCCGCGGGCCACTCGTCAGCGGTCAGTTCGTCGACTAATGGATGCTCTGGCGCGAGAACCATGAACGTTGTGCCATAGACAGTGTCAGGCCGAGTAGTAAATACCCGGACAGGTCCGAAGTCGATGTATGCACCGAGGCTGCGCCCGATCCAGTTGCGCTGCATCGTCTTGATCGAATCGCTCCAATCGAGCAGATCCAGATCATCCAACAACCGATCCGCGTATGCGGTGATCCGCATCATCCATTGCTTCAACGGTCGCTGGAAGACCGCGAAATTGCCCCGTTCCGACCGACCTTCCGCGGTCACCTCTTCGTTGGAAAGCACCGTGCCGAGTCCGGGACACCAGTTGACGGGCGCTTCGTCCACATAAGCGAACCGATACTGAGACAAGATCCGACGGCGCGCCGACTGATCGGCGTGCGCCCAGTCTTCGCCGCCTTGCGGAGCGCGGCTTGCCGAATCGAACTCGCTGATCAACTCGCTGATCGGGCGGGCAGTTTGGCGGGACTCATCGAACCAGGCGTTGAAGAGTTCCAAGAAAATCCACTGGGTCCAGCGGTAGTAGTCCGGGTCGGTGGTTGCAAAGGAGCGTCGCTCGTCGTGTCCAAGTCCCAATCGGTCGAGTTGGCGGGACATGTTGACGATGTTGCGCTCGGTGTTCTCTCGTGGGTGCTCGCCGGTTTGGCGGGCATGCTCTTCCGCGGGAAGACCAAAAGCATCGAATCCCATCGTGTGCAGAACGTTGAACCCCGTCATCCGTTTGAAACGGGCGTACACGTCGGTGGCAATGAACCCGAGTGGGTGGCCGACATGCAGGCCCACTCCTGAGGGGTACGGAAACATGTCCATAATGAACAACTTCGGCCGATCAGCGAGCCCCGAAGGATCGGCCGACAGCGCTCCGCTGGGGTTCGGGCAGTGGTATGTGCCCTGCTCTCGCCAATGCGCCTGCCAGCGAGTTTCGATGTCGTCAGCCATGCGCGCGTCGTAGCGATGCGGAGGCAACGTTTCAGGGTTCGACATGGCCCACAGGTTACCGTTCGATGACCGCCGCTGGTTTCGCGATGTTATATACGAGAATCGGTTCAGAATCACTCGCGTTTCATGATACGGTACGGTTCCACGATGCGGGACAACAGTTCCGTGGATGCCCAGACCAATCCACAACTCTTGGAGCCGTCCCAATGACCAACGACCCCGGCACCCCCAACCCGAGTCCAGCTTCCGCGGCTCCGGCTACGCCCGACGAGGACACAGACGAAATTGATCTGAACGCACTGAGCGACGAAGACTTGACGGCTCAGATGCACGACGATCTCTACGATGGGTTAGACCAGGAGATCGACGAGGGCACCCGCATTCTGCTAGGCCGAGGCTGGTCCGCAGACAAGGTCCTGAATGTGGCTCTAGTCGAAGGCATGCGCATCGTAGGCATCGACTTTCGCGACGGCATCCTCTTCGTTCCCGAAGTCCTCCTAGCTGCCAAAGCAATGAAAGCGGGCATGGCGATCCTGCGCCCTTTGCTGGCAGAAACCGGAGTCGAGCCCATCGGCAGCATCGTGATCGGCACAGTCAAAGGTGACATCCATGACATCGGCAAGAACCTTGTCGGAATGATGCTCGAAGGCGCCGGATTCGAAGTGTTCGACCTCGGCATCAACACTGACGTCGACCAATTCCTCGCAGCAATCGAAGAACACAAGCCCGACATTTTGGGGATGTCCGCGCTGCTGACCACCACCATGCCCTACATGAAAGTGGTAATCGACACGCTCGTAGAAAGGGGCATGCGAGACGACTACATCATCATCGTCGGAGGAGCGCCCCTCAACGAGGAATTCGGCGAAGCGATCGGCGCGGACGCCTACTGTCGCGACGCCGCGGTCGCGTCTGAAGTCGCCTCGTCGCTAGTTCAAGCTCGCCGAGCAGCATGACCAACGCAGACGGTTCGGCAGACCTTTCGGGCACCAACACCGGTGCTCCTCGGGTGCTGATCCTCGCCTGCGGCGCGCTGGCCCGAGAGATCCGCGATATCTCCCGCCTCCATCAACTCGACAACGTCACGCTCGAGTGTCTCCCCGCTTCTCTTCACAACCGACCGGAGAACATCGGCAAGGCTGTCCGCCAGCGCTTGAACCGCTGCAAAGGCAAATACCAACGGATCCTGCTCGGGTACGCCGATTGCGGCACCGCAGGCGAACTCGTCGACATCTGTCACGAGTATCGGGAATCCGGCACCATGATCGAGATGATGCCCGGCGCCCATTGCTACCAGTTCTTCGCCGGTGGGCCGCGTTTCACCGCAATGCATGACAACGACCCAACCTCCTTCTACCTCACCGACTATCTCGTCAAGCACTTCGAGCGCATCATCATGGGTGGGTTGGGAATCGAAGCCCACCCCGAACTGCGCGACATGTACTTCGGCAACTACACCAAGCTGATCTACCTAGCCCAGACCGACGATCCGGTGCTCGACGAAAAAGCCCGTGCAGCAGCCAACCGGCTCGGTCTCGCCTACGACCGGCTCAGCACGGGATATGGAGAACTCGAAAGCCAGATCTTCGATCTCGCCCGCAGACAGACAGCCTCGCTATGAGCAGACGACGCAGCCGCACCCCAGGAATCACGACCATCTACTGGCGCGACATTCCCGCCCAGATCACCGCCACCGCAGCCAACGGTCACAACGAAAAGATCATGCTCCATCCCCGCTTTCAACACGCCATTGATCGCGCCGCTCACGTAGCTGGACTGACCGAAACTCACAAATACATTGAGCAGTGGCGTCGTGTCACAACAACAGTGCCGGGCGATGCCGTAGCAGCCGCGCAATCCGCAGCTGAAGGCATCCACAGCGAATTTCACAGACACCGGCTTGAAGACTTGGTCAGCAACGGTGGTCTCGAACCCCAAATCGAGAAAGAACTCCAACACAGTGACTGAAACCGTCATCAGTTCCGCCACCAAAGAAGTGGTGATCGGGTTTGATCGGCCCTTCGTGATGATCGGTGAACGCATCAACCCCACAGGTCGCAAGTTGTTGGCCGAAGAAATGAAACACGGAGACTTCAGCCGAGTTGAAGCCGATGCCATTGCCCAGGTTGAAGCCGGAGCGCACATGCTTGACGTCAACGCCGGCATCCCGCTGGCCGACGAACCGGCCCTCCTTAGCCAAGCAATCAAACTCGTACAGTCGGTAACCGACGTCCCTCTCTCGATTGACTCGTCAATCATCGAAGCGTTGGAAGCCGGTATCGCCGTCTATGAAGGCAAACCGTTGATCAACTCCGTGACCGGCGAAAACGAAGTACTGGAACGAGTGCTCCCACTCGTGGCAAAAGCAGGCGCGGCAGTGGTCGCAATCTCTAACGACGAAACCGGGATAAGCGAAGACCCCGATGTGCGATTCGAAGTAGCCCGCAAGATCGTCCACGCAGCCGCCGACTTCGGGATTCCCGCTTCCGACGTAGTAGTCGACCCGTTGGTGATGCCCATCGGTGCCATGGGCACTGCTGGCAGGCAGGTCTTTGCCCTGGTTCGTCGCCTTCGCGATGAGTTGAAAGTCAACACCACCTGCGGCGCATCCAACGTCAGTTTCGGTTTGCCGAGCCGCCATGCCATCACCGGTACCTTTCTTGCTATGGGTATCGGCGCAGGCATGAGTTCAGCCATCATGAATCCGATGCACCCCGAAGTGAAGACAGCGGTCATGGCGGCCGATGTACTAGCTGGCCACGACCGCGACTGTGCAGCATGGATTCGCGAATACCGCGCCCCGGTAATCGACGGAGAGGGACGGGGTCGGCGGCGCACCAACCGTCGAAGGATCGCCTGAATCTGCAATGGTCGCAGAACCTGCAACTGTGGATGACGACGCCTCGGTGATCTTCATGCCCTCGGGGGTATCTACGACCGTGCCCGTCGGAACCACTGTGCTCGACGCCGCCCGCTCTACCGGGATCGACCTCGACTCCACTTGTGGAGGCCGCGGACTCTGCGGACGTTGCCAAGTCACCCCTTCGTTCGGCGAGTTTGCAAAGTGGAACATCACTTCAACCACCCAAGCGCTGAACCCTTGGACCCGGAGCGAGGACAACTACAAGGGCCGCCGCGCAATCACATCGGGCAATCGCCTGGGATGTCAGGCAATCGTGCGATCAGGCGTGGTGATCGACGTACCGACCGACAGTCAGGTACACAGGCCCGTCGTCCGCAAGAAGATCAACCTCGAAGGACTCACTGTCGACCCCCTGATCACCGCGCGCTATGTCGAAGTACCAAAGCAATCGCTCGGCGACGAACAAGCTCTAAGCGACCTACTCGCCGAAGCGCTCAAATCTGACTGGGGTATCGACCAAGCCTCGGTAGACGCCCGAGTACTGCCCGACCTCCATCCGGCGATAACCGACGGTAGGCGAGGACTCACCGCAATCGTGCATTCCGATGGCACGGTAATAGCAGTACGACCCGGTTTCGACGAAGCGGTCTACGGCGTCGCCATTGATGTAGGTAGCACGACCATCGCGGGCTATTTGGTGGACCTTGCTTCTGGTGATGTGGTTGCCCACTCCGGAGCCATGAACCCGCAGATCCGCTTCGGCGAAGACCTGATGAGCCGAGTCAGCTACGTGATGATGAACCCGGGCGGCGACCAAGAACTGACAGCCGCGGTGCGGGGGGCACTCGATGCCTTGATTGACGACCTGGCCAACGAGATCCGTGAACCGAGCGAGGAGTTACGAACCCGGATCCACGACCTTGTTGTGGTCGGCAACCCGGTTATGCACCACCTACTGTTGGGAATCGACCCAACCCCGCTCGGCGCTGCGCCGTTCACCCTCACCGTCAGCGCACCGGTCGACATGAGAGCCGAGGAACTCGATCTGTCGCTTCGCTATGCGCGGGCCCATATCGGCCCTTGCATCGCCGGTCATGTCGGGGCCGACGCTTCGGCCGCGGTGCTCAACGAGGGAACACATCGCAGCGCTAAACCACAACTGATGGTCGATGTCGGCACCAACGCCGAGATCGTGCTGGGAACGCCCTCAAAGACCTATGCGGCTTCTTCGCCTACCGGGCCCGCCTTCGAGGGTGCCCAAATATCGTGCGGTATGAGAGCCACAGCGGGAGCTATCGAGCGGGTTCGCATCGACCGCGAGACGTTTGTGGCCCGTTACAAGGTGATCGGCTCGGATCTCTGGAGCGACGATCCCGACTTTGCCAAAGACGTCGCTCACCTCGATATTGCGGGCCTGTGTGGCTCGGCGATCATCGAGGTCATCGGCGAAATGTTTCTGGCTGGTGTGTGCGACAGCAACGGGGTAATCCAAGGGTCGCTGGCAAAGCACTCACCATACGTTGAGCCCGAAGAACGTACCTTCCGGTATGTAATTCGCTCAGGGCCGGCTCCACTGTTCATTACCCAAAACGATGTGCGTCAGATCCAACTAGCCGGGGCCGCTCTACGTGCCGGTATCGACTTGCTGATGGAGCACGCCGGAGTCACTGAAGTCGACGACATCCGGCTCGCGGGGGCCTTTGGTGCCCACATTGACCCTCTATATGCGCTGGTGTTGGGCCTAGTTCCTGACTGTCCGGTAAGCGCAGTGAAATCTGTCGGCAACTCCTCCGGCGCTGGAGCAGTACGGATGTTGGTGTCGGCAGCACAACGCCACGAGATCGCCCAAACAGTGAGCCGCATCGAAAAGATCGAAACCGCAACTGAACCCCGCTTCCAGGAACTCTTCGTTGCGGCGATGGCCTTTCCTCACCAATCGGCGCCATCGGTAGAGTTGTCCAAGGTGGTTGACCTCCCTCAACGCCAACCTTCGACGGTTGCCGGACACCGCAACCGTCGGCGACGCACACCCGCAGCCAAGACTCCCAGTACGGAGGCAACATGACCGACACCCAACCCAGCACCGATTCTCAACCCAGTGCCGATTCTCAACCCAGCACCGATTCCCAACCCAGCACCGACTCCCAACCCAGCACCGACTCCCAACCCAGCACCGATTCCCAACCCAGCACCGATTCCCAACCCAGCACCGACTCCCAACCCAGCACCGACTCCCAACCCAGCACCGACTCCCAACCCAGCACCGACTCCCAACCCAGCACCGACTCCCAACCCAGCACCGATTCTCAACCCAGCACCGATTCTCAACCCAGCACCGATTCTCAACCCAGCACCGACACCCGACCCAGCACCGACACCCGACCCAGCACCGACACCCGACCCAGCACCGACACCCGACCCAGCACCGACACCCGACCCAGCACCGATTCTCAACCCAGTGCCGATTCTCAACCCAGCACCGATTCCCAACCCAGCACCGATTCCCAACCCAGCACCGATTCCCGACCCAGCACCGATTCCCAACCCAGCACCGATTCTCAACCCAGCACCGATTCCCAACCCAGTGCCGATTCCCAACCCAGCACCGATTCTCAACCCAGTGCCGGCCAAAGGCGAGGGCGTCGCGGTGGCGGGCGAGCCAGCCGACAAGCCGCACGAGCCGCCTCAACCGCCGAAACCGTGGCATATCTTGAGCGGAAACTCCCGCCAGTCGAGATGCTCGACGAAGAGGGCTTGGCCCAGATCGAAGCGAACGCCGAAACGATCCTCGCCGAGATCGGCATCGCCTTTCAGGATTTCCCGTCAGCCATCGAATTGTGGCGCGATGCCGGTGCCGACATCGACGGCGATCTGGTCCGGTTTCCTCGCGGTATGTGCCGCGAGATTCTGACGCGCAGCGCTCCGGAGGTGTACACCCAACACGCCCGAAACCCAGAGCGAAGCGTCAAAATCGGAGCCAACACCACAGTCTTCGCCCCCAACTACGGTTCGCCCTTTGTATCCGACCTCGACAACGGTCGGCGTTACGCAACGCTCACCGACTTCCAGAACGCAGTCAAGCTCACATATTTGCTTCCCCACCTTCACCATTCCGGCGGCACGGTTTGCGAACCGGTGGACGTGGCTGTCAACAAGCGGCATCTCGACATGGTGTATTCCCATATCGCTTACAGCGACAAGCCCTACATGGGTTCGGTGACCGCAGCCGAACGGGCAACCGACTCTATCGAGTTGTCGCGTATCGCTTTCGGCGGCGATCTCAACGACCGAACCGTGATGACATCGCTGATCAACGCCTCGTCGCCACTTTGCTGGGATTCCACCATGCTCGGCGCGGCCACCGAATACGCCCGAGCGAACCAAGCAGCCATCATCTCGCCCTTCATCCTCGCCGGAGCGATGTCGCCGGTGACAGTCGCCGCGTTGTGCACGCAAGCGCTCGCTGAGGCTCTCTCCGGAATGGCCTACTACCAGCTCGTACGCCCCGGAGCGCCAGTCATTTTCGGTACGTTCGCCTCCTCCATGTCGATGGTGACCGGTGCACCGACTTTCGGCACGCCAGAAGCAGGGCAAGCGATCAACGTAATGGCCGCGTTGGCCCGAAGGGTCGGCGTGCCGTTTCGCTCCGGTGGCCAGTTCACGTCATCCAAAGCGCCCGATGCGCAAGCGGCTTACGAGTCTGCCTCAACCATCCTGCCCACGCTTGCAGCAGGTGTGAACTTCGTACTGCATGCCGCGGGATGGCTCGAAGGAGGGCTCACGCTCGGCTACGAAAAACTGATCATGGACGCCGATCAACTCGGGATGATGGGCGTGTATGCCAGAGGCATCGACATGTCTGAGAACAGTCAAGCGATGGACGCCTTCGACACCAACCCCCACGGCCATCACTTCTTGGGGAATGCTCACACGCTCGCCAATTTCGAGACCGCCTTCTACCGCTCCTCCATCGCCGACAACAACAGCTTCGAGCAATGGGAATCCGAAGGTAGTCTTACCGCCGCGCAACGAGCCAACGCGCAGTGGAAGAAGCTGTTGGCCGAATACGAGGCACCACCACTAGACGACGCCATCGACACCGAATTACGCGAATTCATCGCCCGTCGTAAGTCAGAAATGCCCGACGCCGCCTACTAACCCTTTCTAAAACCCCGTTCTGGCGGTGCTATGCGTCGGTTTCCGACGCATAGCACCGCCAGAACACCGATTCACGAACCGATTAACGATCTTTGAGGCGATGGATCACGGTGGACGGTTCGTGGAAAAGGTCATGGTCGGTGACGCTCACAACGCGCCAACCCGCGGCTCTCAATGCGGAGTGGCGTTTCTCATCTCGGTCCCTGTCGCCCTTCGATGTATGGAACCGGCGCGAGTCAACCTCAACCACGAGTCCATGGTCACGGTCGAGGAAGTCGACCCGTCCAATCCAGCCATCCTCTGCGCCGAGATCAACCTGCCGGACGAAACTTCCGAATCCACCCTTACGAGCGAGTTCCTGAAATCTGCTTTCAAGTCCAGATCCAGGTGGGCAGTGGTCTGGGCCTCGATCTTCAATCAGTTGGCGCATCAGAACCACTCCAGCACGCCCACGGCAGGCTAGATCGCCAAGTACCCGGCGCAGACTCGCATAGCTCACGACACCTCTCGCCCAAGCGCTGTCAAGCGCACGTTCCAAACGCTTCGGGTGGATCTTCTTGTCGTTGGCCAGATCAAAGAGCGTCCTTGTTGGAGTGGTCACCGGAATGCCACGAACCTCCGTGAGGTGAGCTTTCGCCAAGCGCCGAGGTTGATGAGAGGTCGACAAGTAGTCCTCAACGTGACGCACCCGCGGTCGCACCCCGGTGACATGTAATGGCTCAAGAGTAAATCCAGGGAACCCAGCCAAGGCTGCCGCGGTCGTGTGCGAAGCGACGGAATCGTCACCTACATCTAGCACTCCTGCCATTACCCGCACTTCTGGAGTCAACGGGGTCGATGCCACTCGCAAGACCCGTGCCGACATCGGCACCAGGCTTCCCCCGACGACTCGTCGTCTGATCACTCCAGAGGTCAGACATTTACGAAGCTGCCTGCGGCTTACAAGCCCGAGTTGACCCTGGGCTAGGGAATTGATGATCCGGTCGCTTTCAAGACTTGACATACCAGATCCTTGCCGCTGACTGTGACACTCCCCGACACCCACACAACCCAACCCGTTCTGGCGGTGCTATGCGTCGGTTTCCGACGCATAGCACCGCCAGAACGGGTTAAGAGGGGCTAGGGGGAGTCGTAGACGCGGCGTCGACGACCGATCAGGTTGGAGGCCACCGCGGAGGCCCGGGCCGGGTAGACAACAAACACCCTCTGCAGTTCCTTCGGCACTGGATTGCGGAACAACACCCGCCAACTGATGTAGGCCGCGATCAAACCGTGGGTCGCCACAAGCGCCCAAAAGAATGCTTGCGGCGAGCTCAACGCCATAGCCGGGGCCACCACCAGCGGCCCGAACACCGCCCCGACCCCGTTGACCCGCACCAACGCGGCCGAGGCCGCGGTGAGCTGCGACTGGGGAAGCCAATCCGCGGTATATGCAATCGTCAACGAGTACAACGAAAAGGTCATCCCACCGAGTCCGAACACGAGTGCAATCACTAGCCAAGACTGTGGGTCGATCAAGGCTAAGGCCACACATATCGCGGCCGCCGCGGTCGCCACCCACCACATAACCAAACGGCGACCGACACGGTCCGACATCCAACCAATCGGCCATTGCATAACGATTGAGCCGACCAGCGGCGCTGCCAAAAACACTGGGATCCGCGAATTGGGAATCTCAACCGTCACTGCATACACCGCGCCGAGTCCGATCAGAACTCCGGCTGACGTGCCCACCCAAAACGTGGAAATCACCCCGGTGGGAACATTGCGCGTCAGTTCTCGGGTCGACAGCGGTTCGGGCACGCCGAGCGGCGGGTTGCTCGAAGCTGACAGCGTTACCGGGACCAAAGAGGCAGAAACCAACAGGGAGGCCAACACAAAGAGTTTGAAACCACTGGTGTCCGCTGTCTCCAACAAGAACTGGCCAGCAGTCATCCCACCCATCGTTGCCACCATGTACATCGAGAGCAGACGACCGCGCGTCGCGTTGGTGGCCATGTCATTGAGCCACGATTCAGCGACCACAAACAGGCCGGCGATGCACATGCCGGTCACGAACCTCATCAGACCCCAGGAGAGCGGAGAAATTAACAACACATGCAACAACGATGCACCCGAGGCCAAAGATGCCAGCGCCGCAAAAACCCGGATGTGTCCTACCTGAGAGATGAGCCGTTGCGAATACAGACCCCCGACAAAAAAGCCTCCGAAATAACAGGCCATCACAACACCCGTAGCGACTATTCCGAATCCCTCGGCTTCGGCACGGACACCGAGCAAAGAACCTTGCAAGCCATTACCGGCCATCAGCAACGCGATCCCAACCAACAAGGCGCGAGCCGCCACCACCGGGTTGACCGAGATAATCGGGCCGCCCTCAATTCCTTCTTCGTCGTTCATGCTCGCTCCATCAGATTGAGAATCGCTGGTCACTTGGCGTGAGGTTTCTTCACCGTGACCGCCTTAAGACAGCCATGAACCGAATGAGGCACAGAAAACTCCTGTCCCAGTGAGGCGTAGTCGATCCCGACCATCGCGTAGCCGATGTTCTTGCGGAGCCGCGGCGAGTAGCAGGCAGAAGTGAGCTGTCCGACCACAGTGTCGTCTGCGTGTACCGGGAGCACGCGTGGCATAGCACCGTCAGTAAAAGTTCCGAGGTTGGGGCCGTTTATGTCAACACCAACCAGGCGCCGCGTCGGGCCTTCATCACGGATGCGACGCAAAGCGTCCTTGCCGACAAAATCGTCAGGTTGGTCCAGGTCAACCATCCAGTCGTAGCCGTTGGCGACTTCAAGCGGGTTGGTGCTGTTGTCGATATCGCATCCAAAGGCCAGCATCCCAGCTTCGATCCGGCGCACATGGTTGGGCGCGGCGGCCATGATCTCATGACGCTCACCAGCGCGCATGACGGTGTCCCACCAAAGCTCCGCTGCCATGTTGTCATCCGTGCGAGCGCCACACACATACACCTCGTAACCAGAAAGCCCGCCCCAGCCTGTGCGCGACACGACCAAATCAAGGGCGCCGTGACGAGTTTGGACTAGGCGGTAATAGCCGATGTCGAGGATTTCTTCACCAAAGAGGTCCACCATGACAGCACTGGCTTGCGGACCTTGGATCTGCACCGGCGCCACATCGGGAACGGTGATCTCTACGTCAAGCTCGGCGCTATGTAGTAGACCCTGGCACCAAAGGTGCACGTCAGCATCCGCCGCACTAAGCCAGAAGCGGTCCTCGTCGAGCCGCAAGATGACGGGATCACAGATGATGCAGCCGACTGAGTTGGTCATGAAAGCGTATTTGCACTGGCCAACCTCATGGCTCGACAAGTCTCGCGGCACGAGCATCTGAGTGAACGCCATCGCATCGGGACCGCAAATCTCAACTTGGCGCTGATACGCCACATCCCACAGGGTCACTCCGTCGACCAGCGCCCAATACTCAGCCACTGGATCTCCGTAGTGGAGCAGGTAATACATGTGGTTGTAAACAGCCAACGCAGCCGTTTCGGGATCCGCATGGTTGAGGGCGCGCCGCAAGTATGGCGACTCCTCAATACGCGCGTATCGGGTCAAAGGCACGAGCCGCTCCTCACCATCGGTAAGCGTACCGACCTCAGCATTGCACACCCCGTTTTTGGCATACTTTCAGGCGGCATGTCTGACGATTTTGAGAACAGCGATTCGAGGCCACTGCTGCTGCGTCGCGCGTTGGTTCGTCACGACTCGGACCAGGGGCGCAGATGGCTGGAGTTTCGTGACCCGGTAGCTCATTTTGTGGCCACAAATCTCAGCGACGTCGGCCCAACCATTGATGCTGTCGAATCCGCCGCCGAGCAGGGCCTGTGGTTGGTTGGAATCGTCAGTTACGACGCGGCACCCGCCTTCGACGAAGCACTTTGCAGTCTCCGTGACCCCGCCGTGCCGCTGGTTGTGTTCGCTGCTTTTGAAGAACCTCACCCCTCACGGGGACCCGCTGGTCGTGCCTTCAACACACAAGAGTGGACACCTAGCGCAGACCAGCAGACATTCGAGGCCACAGTCAAGTCCATCCAAGAACTGATCGCCGCCGGCGACACCTACCAGGTCAACTACACATTGAGGCTCCACAGTGATTTCTCTGGAGATCCCGAAGGCTTGTTCGCGGCGTTGTGCAGGGCGCAGCGAGCTGACCATCTCGCCTTTCTCGACTTTGGTGCAGTGGCTGTGTGCTCGGCTTCGCCTGAACAACTCATTTCTCGGCGCAACACGACCGTGGTGACTCGACCGATGAAAGGAACTAGACCTCGCCACCCGGACCCGATGATTGATCGTGAGTTGGCCAACGAACTCGTTCGCAGCGAAAAAGACCGCGCCGAAAACACGATGATCGTCGACATGGCCCGCAACGATCTTGGCCGCGTGGCTGACATCGGCAGCGTCCGAGTAGCAAAATTACACACCGTTGAGAGCTACCCGACCGTGCACCAGATGACTTCGACAGTCACCGCTGAGACCAACGCTTCGCTACGTGAACTGCTAGCGGCGACATTCCCTGGAGCTTCCATCACCGGTGCTCCCAAAGTTGCTGCCAGCCGTATCATCGCGGAACTCGAAACCGAGCCGCGTGGGATCTACACGGGTTCAGTTGGCGTAGTCGAACCGAGCGGGGACGCCGAGTTCAATATCGCCATTCGAACTGCCTGGATCGACCAGCGGATCGGGCATGCCGTCTACGGCGTCGGGGGAGGCATCGTTTGGGATTCTCAGCCCACCGCAGAGTGGCACGAAGCTCACGACAAGGCCCGCGTGTTGCATCGAGCGACACGACCCTTTCGATTACTTGAGACATTGGCGTGGGAGCCTGGCGCGGGACCGATCCTGCTTGATCGCCACCTCGTCCGGCTAACTGCGTGCGCCGAACATTTCGGCTTTGACATGGATCCGGGAGAAGTTCGACGCCGACTAGACGCGATTCGCGCTGACACAACCCAACGGGTGCGGATCCTGGTCTCGGCCGACGGTGCCATTGAAGTGCAAGTGGCGGAGATGTCGCCGCCTGCGGCGAACCTGGTTTGGCGCATCGCGGTGGACACGATGCCTGTGTCCAGTAACGACGAGTTCCTGCGCTTCAAGACGACCCGACGTGACCGCTACGAGCAAGCCCTCGCCCGTCACCAAAATGCCGATGACGTGTTGCTGTGGAACGAACGGGGCGAACTGACCGAAACGACGATCGCCAATTTGGTGCTGGAACTCGATGGGATTGCGATCACGCCAGCCGAATCCAGCGGTTTGTTGCCCGGTACTTTGCGAGCGGAGTTGTTAGCCAACCGTAGGATCCAGGAAGCAATAGTGACCATCGAAGACCTCGACCGAGCCGATTCGGTCTGGTTGATCAACTCAGTACGAGGCTGGATTCCGGCACGCGTGTTCGACAGGTCATCAGTCCCGGCTGTCAGTGGCGAGTGACCGGTCCGCTGTTCTGAGCGCTTCGGCAATACAGGATCGAGCACGGTCCGGCTCTTCGAGGGGGATCATGTGACCGACACCATCGAGCACCGTCACGTTCAGGGCGGGCACCGTAGCGGGAGGGTCAAATCCAGCGAGCAAGTCTTGAGCTGAGGTGACAGGTGTCATCTTGTCGTCACTTCCCAAGATGACCGAAACAGGACAAGCAACAGACGCCGCAGCGGTGACCGCCCCCGTGTAGCTTTGACACGCGGCCATGTCCGCAGCAAGCGCACCGTCGGGAGACACCTCAATCAACGCCCGCGACCCGCCTAACAGCCAGAACCCTGGGGAGGCGTGACGGCCAACATGGGCTCGGCTGCTGTAACCCCATGAAGTCATCAAACCACCGGCGTGTGGGATGTTGTTTCTTGCCGAGTCAAGAAGTTCGGGATGAACCGGCATCGCCGCGGCGGTGCCCAACAGCACCAGCGAGCGCACCGCTGCGGGGTGACGCTTGGCCGTCTCCAAGGCGATGTAGGTGCCCATCGAGTGACCAACAAGATGTGCTGAGCCAAAGTCCAGCACATCGACCATTTCTGCGACCCAGTCAGCCATCTGTTCGATGCTCGCGAGTGGTGGACCGTCGCTTCCACCATGACCCGGTAAATCAAGAGCCGCTAACCGGTAGCCGTGATGGGCCAGGAAGCGAGTCTGCAGATGCCAGACCGTTCGGTTCATGCCGGACCCGTGGAGCATGACCACTCCAGGGTCGCTGTGATCGCCTGCGTTGCCCCCATCGGCGTAACGAACCGTGCGACCGCCGTGTTTGATCTGCATCGTGTTCGTCCCCAGCCCCTCGCCTACCGCTGCGAGGCCCGCAAGGCCCGTGCCAGGTCATCGATAATGTCGCGAGGATCTTCGATTCCGACAGAGACCCGGATCAGGTCTTCGCTCACGCCCGCAGCCAGGAGATCCTGAGCTGAAAGCTGCTGATGAGTGGTGCTAGCGGGATGAAGAACCAGAGTCTTGGCGTCGCCCACATTCGCCAGATGCGAAGCCAGCTTTACGGACTCGATGAACTTGCGGCCCCCTCGGCGACCACCTTTGATCCCGAAGCTGAGGATCGCACCGGCACCGTGCGGATATAGCCGCCGCGCTAGTTCTCGATCGGGGTGATCCGGGGCGCTGGGGTATTTGACCCACCCAACGGCATCATGGTTGACCAACATCTCGGTGACGGCCTCCGCGTTGCTTACATGCTTCTGCATTCGCAACGGCAACGTTTCAATGCCTTGAATCAACTGGAAGGCGTTGGCCGGACTCATCGCTGCGCCGAAGTCACGCAGACCCTCGGCTCGTGCACGGGTGATGAACGCACCCGGCCCGAACTCATCTGCAAAGGAGATGCCGTGATACCCGACATATGGTTCGGTCATGGTCTCGAAACGGCCTGACGCTTCCCAATCGAAACGTCCGCCGTCGACTAGGACTCCTCCGAGCGCCACCCCGTGACCGCCGAGGAACTTGGTGACCGAGTGCATCACGATGTCTGCGCCGTGCTCTATCGGCCGGATCAAATAAGGCGTGGAGAAGGTTGAGTCGACCATGAGAGGCAGCCCGGCGTTGTGGGCTACCTCCGCAACAGCTTTGATGTCGAGCACTTCAATCCCTGGGTTGCCTAGCGTTTCTGCGAATACGAGCCGAGTGTCGTCGCCTATCGCAGCTTCAAACTGCTCGGGTTCGCGAGGATCGACGAAGGTGGCCGTGATCCCGAACCGGGGCAGTGTCACGTTGAGCATTTGATGGGTGCCGCCATAAATGTTGCGGCTCGCAACGATATGGCCGCCTTGTCCCATAAGGGTCACCACGGCGAGATGAAACGCGGCTTGGCCACTTGCCGTACAGACCGCTCCGACGCCGCCTTCCAGCGCGGCGATCCGCTCTTCGAGCACCGCGACTGTGGGGTTGGTGAGCCGAGAATAGAGATGTCCCGGTATCTCCAAGTTGAACAGTGCTGCCGCGTGGTCGCTGTCATCGAAGACATAGGAGGTGGTCATGTAGATCGGCACGGCTCGAGCACCGGTGCTCGGATCTGGTTGCTGACCGGCGTGGAGGCTGAGCGTGTCGAACTTCAGGAACTCTGGTTCGATCATTGCACGGCATTTCGGTGGGAATAAATCTTGGGGTGCTCGGGTACTAGGGGTTGATTGCCAAGCACCAGGTCAGCAGCCTTTTCTGCGAGCATCATGACCGGAGCATAGATGTTCCCGTTGGTCAGATAGGGCATCGACGATGCGTCGATGACCCGCAGCCCTTTTGTGCCATAGACCCGCATGGTCAACGGGTCGAGCACGGCATCGTCGCCGACTCCCATCTTGGCCGTGCACGACGGATGCAGGGCGGTTTCGGCGTCACGACGGACCCAGTCGAGGATCTGCTCGTCGCTCGCGACTTGCGGACCTGGGGAGACCTCGCCTCCGTTGAACGGCGCCATAGCCGGCTGGTTCAACAGGTGTCGGGCGTGACGCACCGCCTCAACCCACTCTCGGCGGTCCTGATCAGTTGACAGATAGTTGAAGCGCAGTGCTGGTTTCATCTTCGGGTCGCTGCTGCGGATCTCCACAGACCCTCGGGAATCGGAGTACATGGGTCCCACATGTACCTGATAGCCGTGACCGCCCTCTGGAGTGCTGCCGTCGTAACGGATCGCAATAGGCAGAAAGTGAAACATCAAGTTCGGGTACTCAACGTCGTCGTTGCTGCGAATGAAGCCACCCGCCTCGAAATGGTTGGACGATCCCGGGCCCTTGCGGAACAGCCACTGAAACCCGATCCAGGGTCGTTTCCACATGGCCAGATTGGGCTGTAGCGAGACTGGCTCGTTGCATGAGTATTGGATGTACACCTCAAGGTGGTCTTGGAGGTTCTGACCCACGCCGGCCACATCGGCGATCACTTTGATGCCATGTGCTTCGAGCAGTGCCGCCGGCCCGACACCCGAGAGTTGCAGGAGCTGTGGCGAATTGATCGCGCCACCGCACAAGATCACTTCGTCCGCTGCTACCGAGCGGGGTCGGCCCCTGTGCTCGAGGTCTACTCCGGTTGCGCGATTACCGTCGAAACGAACCTTGGTGACGAAGGCTTTGGTTGCCAGATCCAGGTTCTTGCGTGACAGCACGGGATGCAGATAGGCCCGGGCGGCACTCAGGCGGCGGCCACGATGTACGTTGCGGTCAAAGGCGTTGAATCCCTCCTGGCGTTCACCGTTGACATCGGTGGTGCGGGGATAGCCTGCCTGCTCGGTCGCCTCAAGGAAGGCCTCGAACAGGGGGTTCGTTGCTGGTCCTCGTTCCAGGACCAGCGGGCCTTGGTCTCCTCGATATACCGCCCCGTCTTGTGGAGCGAGACAGTTCTCCATTCGCTTGAAATACGGCAGACAATGGGCGTAGTCCCAGGACTTCATCCCCGGATCGCCTCCCCACCGTTCAAAGTCGAGCGGATTGCCCCGCTGGAAGATCATCCCGTTGATGCTTGAAGAACCGCCGAGCACTTTCCCCCGGGCATGGTAGACACGCCGTTGACCCATCTCAGGCTCCGGCTCAGACTCATACATCCAGTCGTAGAAACGATTGCCGATTCCAAAGGACAACGCCGCGGGCATGTGGATGAACACGTCGAATTTCCAGTCGCGCCGACCCGCTTCCAACACCAGCACCGAGACCGCCGGATCTGCCGACAGACGGTTCGCCAACGCACAGCCCGCTGAACCCCCGCCGACAATCACGTAGTCGTAGCGATCCCGCATCCCGAGCATTCTACGCCCCCATAGTTTGCGCCGAGACACGAAATGCGTCGCCTCTGTCCAAGGACGCTCAACAACACGGAGCCTTTGTGCCGCACAGAAACCTCCATCGGTGAATGCTTGATGTTGCAACCGATCATTCTCACCGATCATTCGCATCCACCGATGGAGTTCGCCGTGCTTGTTCCCGATATCAACCTGTGAAACGTTCCCGCACTCGGTGAGACGGACTCAGGGGCCTAGCAGAGTGATGGGCACGACGGCGATGTCGTCAACCGTCTCGAAGGCTGGTCCGACCGCGGTCACTACGATCAGTCGTGAAGGCTCTCCGGCTCGGTCGCTGTCTACCCTGTTGCGGATTTGTCGCAGAGACTCCACGGCCGATGTGATTGCATGGGATCCGCCGAGTTTGATCTCCACGGCCGCCCAGTCGCCCGGGCCGCGGGTGATTATCGCGTCGGCTTCAAGGTTCTTGTTGTCGAGGTAGTAGCGGACTTCGGCTCTTTCGGCTTGTGTATAGACGCGCAGGTCTCGTATCACGAGCGACTCGAACAGTAGTCCGAGCGTGGGCAGGTCGGCGCGCAGCCCCTGGGGTGTGGCGCGCAAGGCGGCCGCGGGTAGGGCCGGGTCGGTGAAGTAGCGTTTCGGTGTGGAGCGCAACGTGGCGCTGCTGCGCAAGTGCGTGGACCATGCCGGCAGCGGCTCGAGTACGAACGATTCCACGAGGCGATCGACCCGGCCAGGATGAACTGGCCGTTGAGCGCGCGGTCGTCACAGGCGTGGCGCATCGCGTTCCATACTCCGTCGGCCAGGTGCCATTCGTCTAGCAGCCGTGGGTCGTCTAGCAGCCGTGGGGTGTCGCCGGCGAGAAACGCAGCGGGATTGGCTTCCAGCTTGATCTGGGGTGGTCGGCAGTTCGTCGAACCGGACGACACTGTTGGCGAAGCGCCTGCTCGTCCAAGTCTTCCCGCACGCCCTCGGGCCTTCCACTACCACGGCAGGAGATGATCTCAGGCAACGGTCCATCTGCTGGTCGACGACCCGTGGCAGATAACCGTCTGGAGCAGCTTCTCCCAATTCCATACCGCAGATTATACCCCTGCCATCCCGCAGATTAGACGACAGTCATGCCGCAGATTAGACGACAGTCATGCCGCGGTTGTTGTACTTCCATGAGGTAATTCAGGACTCAATGTACGATGCACACCAGCTGGACGCGCAATGGCGACATCACCCGCAGGCATCGCACGACCCCCTCGGAGGTTGCTGATGCTCTATGAGGGAGCGGTGATCGTCTCAGGTTCTGGGAGCGCGATGCGTTCGTTGTCGAAGACGGCAACGAGTTCAAGGCGGCCTCCCATGGCTTCAATGACGCTGCGCCAAGTGGACAAGAGGTTGTCGTCGGCGGATTCCATCGCTGAGATCGACGCTTGGGTCCGTTCAAGCGTTTGTGCTAGTTCGGATTGTGTGAGCCTTCGATGGCGGCGGAGTTGTGCGAGGTTGTAAGCGATTGTGTCCGCTCGGGCCTCGTTTTTGATGGCTTCGATACGTTCGCGACGCTCGGGGCTGAGGTCACCGACAATGTCGCTGAACTTCCTATGTCCCATGATTGCTCTCCCTTTGGTGGGACTCAGCAAAGGCCGCGAACCAGTCGGTACCGTTGACTTCCCAAACCATCCCAAGATATAGAGCTTAATCTATATAAAGTCAAACCTATGTTAGAGATCCAGGTTTAGTTACTGTGCAGCTTTCGCGGCTGGCGCCAGGTCAAAATGACACCAACCGGCACTGGGGGCGCTGGCTGCGCTAAGGTACCGGATTGTCCGCTGCTGGGGAGGCTATTGCATGGTGGAGATGGGTGAGGAGATCGTCGTCTTGGACGAGGTCTATAAGATTTTTGGTCCGCAACCGCGAGGGCGAGCTTTCGACTTGGTGCGCTCTGGAATGGGCAAGAACAGAGTCCAAGCCGAGACCGGTCATGTGATCGGATTGAAAGATGTTTCGTTCTCAGTGAAGAAGGGTGAGATCTTCGTGGTGATGGGTCTGTCCGGTTCAGGCAAATCAACCGCCATCCGCACCGTCAACAAACTCTTTGACATCACCTACGGGACGGTAAACGTCGACGGCACAGACGTGCAACAGCTTGAGGGTTCTGATCTACAGGCGTTTCGTCGCAAGTACATGGGAATGGTGTTCCAACATTTCGCGTTGTTCCCGCACCGCAGCGTGATTGACAACGTGGGTTACGGGCTCAAGGTGCAGGGTGTAAAAAAACAGACCCGCAACGATGCTTCCATGCGATCGCTCGCGCTGGTGGGGCTCGACACCTATGCCCAAAGCTATCCCTCAGAACTTTCTGGAGGCATGCAGCAGCGAGTCGGACTGGCTCGAGCCTTGGCGTCAGACCCCGACATCTTGTTGATGGACGAAGCGTTCAGTGCTCTTGACCCACTCATCCGCCGTCAGATGCAAGACGAGATGATGGAAATTCAAGGAGAACTGCGAAAGACAATCCTGTTCATCACCCACGACCTGAATGAGGCACTTCGCATCGGCGACCGGGTGTGCATTATGAAAGACGGAGCTGTCGTTCAAATCGGCACACCTGACGAGATCCTCACCCAACCCGCCACCGGCTACGTGGCGGAGTTTGTGCAAGACGTGGACCAGGGCCGAGTAATTCAAGTGCACGAAGTGATGCAGCAACCGGCGCCAATCAGCACGGATATATCTCTGGCTGAGGCGCTGAGCAAAATCGGTGATCGTTCGGGAGTGTTTGTCGTGGACGGTTCTAGCATCCCCACGCACCTGCTAACCAGCGAGGATGGTATCCGGGCTTCAAGCACGGGGACCACGGAGATAGCCCCGGCTCTGCGCACAGACTTCACTACCGCCTCCCCCGCCGACTGCCTCAACACAGTCTACTCCGATGCTGGGCGGGGATTGCCGATTGCGGTCTGCGACGAATCTGGGGCATTGGTTGGCAACCTTGACCCGCGTCACATTATGGAAGAGATGGGACGAGTAGAGAACTTGATTGACGGATTTGAACGAGAGGTGTTCATGTGAGCCTCCTAGCTCTGCAACGCAACGGGGAAACCTCCAATCCATCACTAGATGACAACTTGGTTCTCGACGAGTTCGAGATTCCGTTCGGAGAGTGGATGGACCAAGCAATAGACTGGGTTGACGTTAACCTCGAATGGTTGCTCAAGATCATTAAGTGGCCCTTCGATACCCTCATCCGCTACCTCGTGGAGGACATCCTCGAACCCGTCTCGTGGGTGTGGGTTGTTCTAGCCTTCTTCATACTCGGAACCCTGGTTCGCAACGTGAAGGTCGGGGCTTTCGCGGCCGTCGGTCTGAGCGTGTGCGGTTTACTCGGCAACAACTACTGGTACGAAACAGTCCGCACCATTGGTTTCATAGCGGTGGCCGTGATCCTCTGCGTAGCGGTCGGTATTCCATTGGGTATTGCATGCGGGCGGGTGGATCGCGTATGGCAGATAGTGAGGCCGATCCTCGACGCCATGCAAGTTGTCCACTCCTTCGTCTACATGCTGCCGTTCATCTACTTCTTCGGCCTCGGCGAGGTGTCCGCCACGATGGTAACGATGGTGTTCGCGCTGCCGCCGCTGGTGCGCCTTACCAACTTGGGCATCCGACAGGTGCCCGCCGATGTGGTGGAGGCGAGCCGGGCCTATGGAGCCCCCGAGTGGCGTGTCCTGGCCGACGTGCAGATCCCTCTTGCTCGTCCTGCCATCATGACTGGAATTAACCAGACGTTGCTGTTGTCGATTTCTATGCTCGGCATTGCGGCGATCATGGGCGCTGGAGGTTTGGGCTCTCTCCTACTCAATGCAATCAACCGACAAAGCGTCCCCGATGGCACCGCTAGCGGACTGTCCTTCTTCCTCGTAGCGGTCGTGCTTGACCGTATCGCCCAGAGCCAGGACGTGGGTTCGGCAAGCCTGCTGCGTCGCATCCGTCTCGCTTGGAGCCACCGCGTCGACCCTGAGGCACTGCTCCCCAACGAGGAGCTACCGGATACCAATGACATCCCCGAACAAGATTTGGCTGAGGGCCGCTTCGCCGAAGTCTCCTCCGCCGAGCGCAAGAAAATGCTCGTCGCGGCTTTCGGAGGTGCGATAGCGATCGTGTCGGTGTTTCTTACGTGGAGCAACGACGCTGGCTTAATGAGCGCTTATGGTCGCCGTGTCGATGAGCAATTGCCCGGCGAGTCATTCAACGGCCTCGCTGCTTCAGGGGGTTCGTGGTACGGCTACTTGGCCCTAGTCCTCGGCCTGTTCGTGATGGCTGCCGCGCTCAAACCACTTGTTGCTCCCGGCCGCGGGCCGCGATGGTGGTCAGCCGACGGCGCGGTGATTGCATCGCTAGCTCTGGTCGTGATGATGGCTGTCTATCTGCTTGTCGCTCCCTCCGTCCTAACGGTCGGTCAGAGCACGGGAATCGGCGCTTACGTGGCTCTGCTCGGAGGTTTGGTAGCGGCGTTGGGATCGTTGTTATGGATCCGACTGGCTCCGCACTCGCCCGCGCATCCGCTTAGTTCGAACATTGGCTGGGGTCGCGTGGTCGGCTCGGCTGTAGCGACGGTGATTATTGGCATCGGTGCCGTCTCTGGATGGAGCTTCGACAAACGCGGAGACGTAGTCATCACTCCAGAGTTGCAAGCACAAATTGACGAGTTGGTAGGGCAAGAGGCCGCTGATTCATCACACGCTGGCGTGAGAGCCATGGAGATTCAGACTCTGATGGCGACTGCCTCTATTCAAGAGCTCATTGTCATCGACGGTGTGAGCAGCGAAGGCACTGGACTCGGCCTGTGGAGCCTTCTAGCTAGCGTGGCTGGCTTGGCGGCATCGCTTCCCGCTGCAGGGGTCTTCGGCCGAGACGAACATCGACAGTGGCGATGGAGCGCCATTACTTCGGGTGTAGGGGCAGGGATTGCCTGCGTGGGATTTGGGTGGATATTCACGCAAGTCCGTTCGGCCGACGACAATTACGTAAGTGGCGTAGGTTCGTTCCTCGCCATGTTGGGCGGTTGCATTCTGATTGTTACCGCGGTCACTGTACTCAAAGAATTCCGCCGCTCCAAAGTGTACACCGATACGGAACCAACACTCGAACCCATTTTGACATCAACTGATGAGGAACTGGCCCCAGAAGGGCGACCGGTGGCTTGACGAGCAATAAAAGGCTATTCTTACGGTCCGCTCGCGTTGAGCCCAAGCTCGGCGCGTTTAGGAAACCCAACCCAGGAGGGAAACTAAAATGACTAAAACTCGAGCGTTCATGGTGCTCACGTTGTTAGCGGCGTTCGCGCTGTTGGCGTCAGCGTGTGGCGATGACGACTCCACGACAGCCGATACTACGACCACAGCCGACGACGGCGACGACATGGCCGACGACGGCGACGACATGGCCGACGACGGCGACGACATGGCCGACGACGGCGACGACATGGCCGACGACGGCGACGACATGGCCGACGACGGCGACGACATGGCCGACGACGGCGACGACATGGCCGACGACGGCGACGACATGGCCGACGATATGGCGACGGCGACGCCTGGTGAGGGCGTCACCATTACGATGGGTCGAGCCAACTGGGACACCGGCTACTTCCAAGCTCAGGTCCACAAACAGATGCTGGAAGAACTCGGCTACGCTGTAACCGAGCCATCTGAACTGGAGCTAGGTCCATCGCTAGCGTATCTCGGTATGGCTCAGGGCGACCTCGACTTCTGGGCCAATAGCTGGTATCCAGGCCATTCTTCGTGGCATAAAGCGGAACTACCAGACGGTTCGCTAGTGGGTGACCATTTGACAATCGTGGGTGAACAGATGATTGAGGGCGGTCCGCAAGGCTTTGTGATCACCAAGTCGGTAGCCGACGAGTACGGCATCACACACCTCGACCAGCTCAACGATGACCCCGAGATCACCGCGCTATTCGACATTGATGGCAACGGCAAAGCCGATATCTACGGCTGCCCAGATAGCTGGACATGCGACAACATCATCGATAGCCAGATCGCCTTTTCGGGTTGGGACAACATTGAGCAGATCAAGGCTGGATATGACGCAATGGTGGCCGAGGCGGAGTCCAAAGCCAACGCCGGAGAGCCGATGGTGCTCTACACATGGGCACCCAGTGGCTATGTATCTCAGTTCCGCCCTGGAGACAACGTCTATTGGTTGGCCATGGAGGAAGTCCTCGACGATTCCAATCCGACCGCCATTGAAGGCGGCGAAGACCACGACCAACGGCCCGGCCAGGTCCCCTTGGGACCGGATCTCTGTCCGGCCGCCGCCAACGCTGACAACTGCCAAGTTGGCTGGGTAGCTGCGGACATCCTTGTGACAGCCAACTCAGAATTCCTGGATGCCAACCCGGCAGCTTGGGCGTTGTGGGACGCAGTGGTACTATCGCCCATTGACGTGACGTTGGCGATCCTTGAGCAAGTAGGCGGCAAAGACACCGAAGCGGAAATCGCACAACTTGCGGCTGACTGGATCGCGAACAACCGCGACAAAGTCGACCCCTGGCTAGACGCAGCGAGAGCCGCCGCCTGAGCTGAGGGCTTCGGGCCTCTTAAGGGAACAACTGATAGGGGGGTGGGGCTTCGGGCCCACCCCCCCCCCCTCACATTTTTGCCTATTCCCCGGAGCGGGTGGGGGGTGTACTCTGAGCGCTGGACCGATTCGCTCGGCCACTTTGCCAGATCCTGTGGAGGCACCTGTGAGCAACACGAACATGACTCCGATTGACAAACGCCTTGCGGAGGCCCGTCAGAATCTTGACCGTGTGGAACCGGTTGATCTAACCGAAATGTTGAGCGCCGGCGCGATCCTTGTCGACATTCGCCCCGAATCCTTCCGCCAAGAAGAAGGCGTCCATCCCGATGCCCTGGTGATTGAACGCAACGTTCTTGAATGGCGCCTTGATCCGAATTCGGAAGCGCGCATCATAGACATTGAACCCGACACTCCAATCATCATCATGTGCAACGAGGGATACGCCTCAAGTCTCGCAGCAGCGGACCTGGTCAAGATGGGCTTCTCTGCAGCCACCGACCTGATCGGCGGTTACCGACACTGGCGGACTCAGGCGTAGTCGCGCACCGCTTCCCAGGTTCCCGGCACGCCGTAGTCCCAGAATTTGGTTCGGTCAATCGTTATCGCCGCGCTACCCACGACACCACCGGACAGACGTCCGTTGTGGATGCGTACGGACCGGTACTGGCGAGGTGAGATCTCTGAAACCGCCCGCCTGTGCACGTCACTGTTACGCCATTCTTGCGAATCGACGGGTTTCTCGTGAATAACGAGGTTGGCCCAGTAGTTGTCGATGAGTTCTGTCGAGCTGTAGCTCAGAATCCCCGGATGGGATCTGAACTCCAGAAGCAAGTCAACCTCAATATCATCCACCACGGATTGTTTGGCTGCGGGTCGCCGTTCACCGAAGAAACCGACCACGTGCCGCTCAACTGGTTGAGCAAGCGCCGCGGGGTCACAGATCACCGCTCGCCTTGCCAACCCGTGGACGTCCCAATTCAGAATCTCATAGGGTTGGAGGTTGATCTCGCGGCTATCGACTTGTCGAGCCAGCACACGTATGTCTTGGAGCATGTAGGCCAGCAAAGCCTCGTCGGATGTCACCAACGCGAGATCCGTGCACGGATGGTCTTCAAGTTGTTCAGTCGCGGCGAGTTCTCTCAACACCGCAAATACTGAACCTTTCCGGCGGTGCTGTCAATCAAGACGTGGTCCAAAATGTTGTCTAGTCGCCACCCTGGTTCACAGAAGATGCAAGGGGTAGTCGGTGAGCAGCTGCGGGCCCGACTCGGTGACCACAATCATATCCTCCAACTTCACGCCCTCTCCGGTGCCACGCCGACCTACAAAAGACTCAACGCTGAACACGTTGCCCACCTCAACCACACCATCAAACCCTCTATCGTCCCACTGCTCACGGGGGAACAGCGACGGATACTCGTCGCACAAGCCGGTCCCGTGAGCCAGAACCGTGTAACCGTTGAACTCCTCCACATCCGGGTACGAAAGACGGTCTGTTATCTCGCGATAGGTGGCACCGGCCACGAACAGGGGCCGGTTCGACTCAATCATGTCGCGCGCCCGGCTGTGCACATCGGTTTGAGCCGCGCTCGCAAGACCATCACCACACAACCAAGTGCGGGACATATCAACACACATCCCGTAGGCACCGACCATGTCGGTGTCGAAAGCCATCAACTCGCCCGCTTCGACCTCCTTGACGCTCGCCTCCTGATACCACGGGTTGGTTCGAGAACCGGAAGCCAAGAGCCGTGTCTCGACCCATTCACCGTGTCGCAGAAAGTTCGCCTTCTGAAGCTCAGCCCACAGTTCCAACTCGGTTACACCCGGCACAAACAACGACCGCATGTCGCTGATCGACCGTTGACAAGACTCGATTGCACACCGCATCGCGTCGATCTCATCGCCGGACTTCACCAGGCGCGCGTCCTCCATCAACTGATGTGCCGACAGCACCTGTGCTCCCCGGGCCTCGAGCGCACGCAGGCCCTCCAGTCCAATGGTGTCGATGCCCATGCGCATGTCACCGGTTCTTTGGTCTCTCCGCAGCAATTCGATGATCTCGTCTGCGAATCGTCCCGCTGTCTCCTCTGAGCGCGAACCTGAATAGAACGGCACAAAAGAAATCGCCGGGCGGATCTCGTCAACCACCTCGGAATGTGCGGAGAGGAACTCGCCATGAGAGAACTCGAACATCACAACCTCACCGTCGGCTGGAATCCAGGCGTAGCGGACCGCGTTGTGCATGGTCCAAACCGGCATGTTGGTGGTATCGGTGGCGTAGCGGACGTTCAACGGATCGTGCAACACCACGCCGTCGATGTTGTGGACTCGCAACTGCTCTCGCACCCGTTCAAGGCGGTAACGACGAACCGCAGCAATATCGGGAAGCACCAGCCCCGCTTGCGTCCATTCCTCAACGACTGACCGATGCGGCCCCAACTCATGGCGATTACGTTCGGTATGTTCTACCAACCAGGTTGGAACCTCTGAGTGCGCCGCGATTCGTGGAAAGTGACGCGCTGACAGTGACTGGTGGCTGTTGGTCAAGAACACATCCTTTCGCCGCGGGGATCCCACAAACAGCCGTCAAGGCGCTTCGCCCGGCGTTGCTTCCCCAGTATCTCGATCTCGAAGGCACCTTTGGTGCAACTCAATTCGGCGGGTACGTAACCCATAGCCACCGATGTCTCCGAGTGGTGCGCGTAGCCGCCTGAGGTCACCCACCCGACTACTGTGCCGTCGTAAGCGATTGGTTCGTCACCGATCACATCGACACCAGCGCGGCCGGACTCAGAATCAACAGTCCAGGTGCACAGCTTCAATCTCTGACCAGGGCCATCCGATGCATACTTTCGGGCTAAAGCGTCTCGACCGATGAAGTCCTTCTCGAGCCGCACGAAACGATCGAGTCCAGCTTCGAAGGGATCGCAAATCGGACGGTACTCGCGAGCCCAAGACCCGAAGCCTTTCTCAAGGCGTAGCGAATTGAGAGCATGAAGCCCAAAATGGCGCAGGTCCAGCTCCTCCCCAGCGCTGAGCAGTTGTTGATAAACGTAACGCTGGTAACGCGCCGGCATCCAGAACTCGTAACCCAAGTCGCCCGTGAACGTGACGCGACCACACCACACCGGTGCCACACCGATGTTGAGTTCCGTAAATGCCATGAAACGCATGCCCTGAGCAGACACATCGGCGTCGGTCAGCTTTTCGAGCAACGCCCGGGAGTTGGGGCCTGCAATCGACAAGCCACACATCTCCGCACCCAGAGTCTCAACCGAGACGCTGCCGTTACTAGACATCTGATGGCAGAACCAGCGCTCGTAGTAACGCTCCGCAATACCTGATCCGAAGATCACGAACCGCTCTTCGCCTCTGGTGTTCCCAGTTGTACCACCGACGATCGTGGCCTCGGGACCCTCTGCTCGTCCCGGTGCCGCACCAAGACAAGCCACCGTGAGATCACCGATGACGTTGCCTTTCTCGTTGGTCATCGGGGCCAAAGCCATACGACCCGGGTTGGGTATACGGGCGGTAATCAGTCGATCCAAATAGGCACGAGCATTCGGCCCGGTGACCATGAACTTAGAGAAGCCAGTCGTCTCGGTGATCCCGACGCTGGTCCGCACCGCCAGAGTCTCGGCCCTTACCTGATCCCAAGCGTTGGATCGCCCGAAGGTCACCTCCTCGACCGGTTCGGTGCCTTCGGGGGCAAACCAAAGCGGCGCTTCAAGGCCGAAACCGTCGCCGAACACCGCGTTGCGTGCGGTCAACAGGTCGAAGATCGGCGATGTCGCAACGGAGCGAGCGGCTGGCAGGAACTCATTGGGAAACCTGATCCGAAAACGTCGGCTGTAGTTCTCTGCGACCTTGGCGTTGGTGTAACTCGGTATGGCGAAGTCGCCGAAACGTGCGATGTCCATTCCCCAAATGTCGAACCCAGGATCACCGTCAGTGATCCAATTGGCCAGGGCGACACCGACACCACCCCCTTGAGACAGTCCGGCCATTACCGCGCAGGCTGACCAGTACCCGGGCAGACCGAGAACCGGACCGAGCAGCGGGTTGCCATCGGGCGCGAAGGTGAAGGGGCCGTTGATGACTTGCTTGATGCCAACGTCACGGATTGCCGGAAAGTGCCTGAAGCCGACCTCCAGAGAATCAGCGATGCGGTCGAGGTCCGGAGGCAGAAGTCGCATGCTGAAGTCCCACGGAGTCTGCCGTGGTGACCAGGGTTCGCCGTTTCGTTCGTAAGTTCCCAGAAGCAACCCGCCGCCTTCCTGTCGCAGATATATCTCTCCGCCGAAATCAATGCAGTGCATCATCTCACCGTGTTGGCGGTTGTGTTCTGCGATCGCTTCGATGTCCTCGGTGAGCAGGTACTGATGCTCCATGGCCAGCACTGGCAGATCAAGTCCGACCATGCGCCCCACCTCACGTGCCCAAAGCCCGCCGGCATTGACCACATGCTGGCAATGGATCACACCTGATTCATCGCCCGAGCCGGTGTCGTAGGTATGAACATCCCAGCCTTCGTCGCCGGCGCGGGTGAGCTCACGGACCCAGGTGTTGCGATACACCTCGGCACCTGCCAGACGTGCTGCTTTTGCGTACGCATGGGTGACTCCCGCCGGGTCGACATGGCCTTCGTGCGGATCGTACATGGCCCCAACGAAGTACTTCTCGTCGAGTAAGGGGATGAGTTGTTTCGCTTCAGCAACCGAGAGCAATTCTGTTTCCATGCCTAGACAACGCCCGCGTGCGTGCGCCATTCTCAGCCAATCCATGCGTTGCGCCGTGTCGGCAAGCATCACCCCGCCGGTCAGGTGAATACCGCAGTCCTGACCGGAGATCTCTTCGATCTCGGCGTACAAATCAATTGTGTAGCGCTGTAGTCGAGCGACATTCGGATCACCGTTGAGCGTGTGCATTCCACCCGCGGAGTGCCACGTTGACCCAGCAGTCAACTCGGTTCGCTCAACGAGCACCACATCGCTCCAACCAGCTTTGGTGAGGTGATACAGCACCGATGCTCCAACCACTCCACCACCAACAATCACCACTCGCGCATCGGTCTTCATTTGGCTAGTCGGCCTGTCTCTGTGTCGCTATCCGAACTCGGGTGGATAGGGATTCACCCCGCTGCCGAGCCGGGCAGCCTCGCTGTCATCGTCGCCGCAGGGGATCGCAATGTCTGGCGGGCAATCGGAGGTCATGGTGTCGGCGAGCATGTTGTGAAATCGATGCAGCGGTTCCTCGAAACGCGGTGCAAGCGGTCCGGGAGCCACCGTGCCAGCAGCGAGACCGCGCTGTCCACGCTCGACGATGTCGATGTCTTCATTGTTGACGTCGAACCAGAAACTACGAGTCTGGGCCATGTCTTGGTCTGAGACATCGGGCGTGGACGGCGGAAGCAGAAACGTACACCGCTCTCTGGTAAGCCCGGGTTCCACCGGCTCGAGCCGGATCAAAAAGACATGGTTCGGCAACACCGCCAACATCACATTGGGGAACACCGCCACGAATCGTCCGCTCAACAAATCGGACTGGTTGAGTCCCTCCGCCGGCGGCAACACCAGCCAATCATCACGGTCATCACCCGAGATCGGCGTGGTGGTCTGACCGCAGTACATTCCCGGCCCCTGATAACGGTAGTGGTCCTTGACCCTGGAGACCTTGGCCAGTTCCGGGTGGACCCAACTCAGGTGGTAGTACTCCTGAAAGTTCTCTGTGATCAGCTTCCAGTTGGCCCGAACCTCAAAGGTCGCCTCTGACTGCACTCTCCATTGGTCGAAGCCATAACCGCCCATACGGTCTGGAAGGTCACCGAGCCATTCGCGCAACGGCGCTGTGGCCGCATCGAGACACGCGAACAGCAGCAAACCCCAAGTCTCAACCCGGACTTCAACGAGCCCGAAGTCGTCCCGGTCGAAACCTTCCCGGGGGATCTCCTCGAAGAACGGAGTCGACCGCAGCGATCCGTCGAGTCCATATCCCCAACGGTGATAGGGGCAGCGAATCGTGTTGCCGATATCACAGTCGGTTGCGGCCAATTCGGTCCCGCGGTGACGACAAGAGTTCACAAACCCATGCAACACACCTTCTTGATCACGAGTAATGATGATCGAACGTCCACCGACTTGGCGCACCAGCAATCGACCCGCCTCCGCTACCTCGGCTGCGGTTCCGACTGCAACCCACGCTCGCTCAAACAGCCGTTTCTGCTCAGCAGCGAAGAAGCTCTCATCTGAGTACATCCCCGGGTGTAACCCTGTTGCCTCAGTCAACGGCAGCCGTGTTCCGGCCCATGTGACCTGGCTCGTCCAGTCCACTGTGCCTTTCCAATCCACTGTGCCTTTCCAATCCACTGTGCCTTTCCAATCCACTGTGCCTTTCCAATCCACCGGGCCGCTCCAATCCACCGGGCCTTTCCAATCCACCGGGCCGCTCCAATCCACCGGGCCGCTCCAATCCACCGGGCCTTTCCAATCCACCGGGCCGCTCCAATCCACCGGGCCGCTCCAATCCACCGGGCCTTTCCAATCCACTGTGCCGCTCCAATCCACCGGGCCGCTCCAATCCTCAGGCATATGTCGAGCCACCATTAAAAGTCGGTTTCTACGCCGCCTTCGGCAACGCGGCGATCAACGTAGGCATCCAATTCTTCTCGTAGCGCATCATCGAGATGGGGCGGCTGATAGGCCCCAAGATGCTCGGCGACCAAGCGTTCGGCGTGATCCAGTGCGGTGGGTGACCCGGCCTCTTCCCATGACTCGTAGTTGCGCCAGTCAGACACGGCCGGTTTGAAGAAGGCACTCCGGTAGCGGTCCTGGGTGTGCTGGGTGCCAAAGAAATGACCACCGGGTCCAACATCGGCAATAGCTTCCAACGCCATCGAGGCGGTGTCAACGACCAACGGCTGCAAGAAAGCGGCCACGCTTTGCAACAGGTCGTTGTCGATGACCATCTTCTCAAAGCTGGCGTGAAGCCCGCCCTCCATCCAGCCTGCGCCGTGGTACACAAGGTTGGCGCCACCCATGATTGCGCCCCAAAGTGAAAACACCGACTCGTAGCCGGCTTGGGCATCCACCGCATTGGCAGTACACACATTGGACGAGCGGTATGGCAGGTTGTAACGGCGCGCCAACTGCCCTCCGAGCATCGCCGACTGCATATATTCGGGCGTACCGAAAGCTGGAGCACCGGACTGCATGTCGACGTTGGAAGTGAACCCGCCGTAGATCACCGGCGAACCGGAACGAACCAACTGGGTGAAAGCGATCCCTGCCAGCGCTTCGGCGTTCTGCTGCACCACCGCGCCCGCCACGGTAACCGGGGCCATCGCTCCAGCAAGCGTGAACGGCGTCACAATAATCACCTGATTACGCGACGAGTACTGCAAGACCCCCTCGATCATCGGTTTATCGAGGCGCAGCGGCGAGCTCACATTGATCACCGAGTGAATCGATGGTTGCTCGTCAAGTTCAGCGTCACTGACACCACGCACAATGCGCACCATCTCCAGACAATCAATGTTGCGTTGCGCGCCGAGCGAGTAAGCGTCCACAACCTTGTCTGACAGCGTCAAAAGATCTCGAAACGCTTCCAAATGGCGTACCGAGGGATGAATGTCGATCGGCTCAACCGGATAGCCACCATGGGTTTGCACCGAGTTGAGGCACTGCGCCAGCCGGACGAGATTGCGGAAATCGGCGCGGTTCCCGGTGCGCCGACCGCCTTTGCGGTCAACCACGTTGGGCGCGCTTGCGACCGAACCGAACACCACGCTGTCTCCCCCGATCACCAAGTCGTGTGCTGGGTTCGGGGCATGTATCACAAACTCTGCTGGTGCAGTGCTGATGAGCTCAGTGACCATTTCCGGGTCGAAACGAACCCTCTCGCCAGCGACGTCCGCTCCTGCCGCGGCAAGCATCTCTGTGGCCTTCGGATGAAGAAAATCCATGCCGATATCCCTCAACACGAGCAGCGAGGAATCATGGACCGACTCAAGTTCGTCTTCGGAAATCACCGCTGTCGGGGCGAAGGCACGCCGATGCAAACGCCAATCAGGTTGAGGCGGCGCAATCGGGCCGGACGGTCGCTCACGGCGGCCCCTGCGTCGAGGTGGAGACTGTGCGTTCACTGCTCCGTCACACTACTAGTTTCAACTTCGCCGACAAGCCTCATCCGCCCTTTGGACCTTTGGCGGTTCACATCAACCGTTAGGGTGACTGCGGTGATCACGACCACTTCCGACACCGCAAGGATTCAGCGACGAACGCTGATCGTGCTGATGTGGTCGGTCGGTCCAGCAGGCATGGGCATGGCCGGCGGTTTTTCGGCAACCAGCCTGGCAGCCGAGGACATCACCAACAACGACGCTTTAGCCACGCTGGCTGCCACGATGATCAGTATCGGCGGTGCCGCGGCGGCGATCCCGCTGGCCCGCTACATGGCCGCCAACGGACGGCGCGGTGGTTTGCGGATCGGTTGGACGGTCGCCGGTATCGGGTCTCTTGTAGCTTTCGCTGCGGTCCTTGCCGACAACTTCGTGCTGTTGGTCGCAGGAGCCTTGGCGATCGGTGTCGGCAACGGCACGAACCTTGCCGCTCGCTACGCCGCAGCCGATCTAGCCCTACCAGACCGCATGGCCCGCACCATCGGCGTGCTGGTATGGGCATCGTCGATCGGTTCCGTTCTCGGCCCCACTGTTGCCCTCGGACCTACCGGCTGGTTCGCAGAACAGATCGACCTGCCTCGCCTGTCGGGTCCGTACCTCATGGGTGCACTGGTCTTCGCTATCGCCGGATTCGTTGTGCACATCAAACTCCGCCCCGATCCTCTGATCTTGGCAACGCAGCTGTCTGGGTCCGCAGCGACCCCACCAGCGCTCGTGGAAGGGCGCAATATGGACGCGAAACCAAAGCTCGTTGACAGCTTCATTGCCATTGCACGCCACCAAAAGGCGTTGATCGCGGTCGCGGCCATGGCCGTTGGTCAGGCTGTGATGGTTGCGGTTATGACGGTCACTCCGCTGCACATGGACGACGGCGAACACGAGACTCAGATAATCGGGTTGGTCATCAGCGTTCACATCGTCGGGATGTTCTTTTTTGCTCCGGTAGTCGGCTGGTTCGTCGACCGTCTACCTTCTGCGGCCATGGTGGCCTCCGCCGGGGTGATCCTCTTCGTGGGTGGTGAACTGGCATCACACACCGACCCCTCCGACAGTCTCGGCGTGTTCATCGGGCTGTTCTTGATCGGTCTGGGGTGGTCGTTCGCCATGATCGCCGGAAGTTCGTTGCTGACAGGGGCGTTTCCCGCACACGAACGGGCGAATGTGCAGGGAGCGGCTGATTTTACGATGGTGGCTTCAGGGGCCGTGGCCGGGCTCGCTTCGGGCGTGATCGTTGAGGCAAGCAGCTTTCACAGTCTGAGCCACTGGTCCGGAGTCGCCGCTCTCAGCCTGGTAGCCGCCGCCCTCTACCCCGTCGCCACAAGAAATCTTAGATTTTTTGTAACAAAGTCGTGAGTCGAGCAAAGAACAGGACACAACCCAGGAGTGGAGGTGAAACCCGGTGAAGCTCCCAACCATCCCAGCGTGGACCCAGTACCCGTGAAAATCCGAAGAGCCGCCAAACCCCGTCGACCCTGAACTCACCGCCGAGCTTCCCGAAGTCCGCTGCTCGTTCTCATCCACTACTCGGTTCGTTCCCATCCACTACTCGGTACCCAAACATCATGACTCCCCAATCAGCTTCCAACGGCAATCAAAGCCACACGCGTAACATCCCAGAGAAAGCCAATCCGCAAACAGTCGGGCGGAGGGGGTTTGTCAAGGGGGCGGTCGCCGGAATTGGAGTAGCAGCCGTCGGAGCGGGAATCAGAGACTAGGCAGCGGCCGGAGCGTCTGTTGCGCACTCGTCTCGTATAGATGGGTCGTTGCGAGCGATCACCTGGACAGGCAAGAACTCGGCAGTGGGCATCATCGCTGTGGGGGCCGATGAAATACGGGTTCGTCCAATGTCATTTCAAAACGGCCGTTTGCAGTCTAGCGGGGATGACATCGCGAGATTGTCAGTAGGCCCCGGTCCGATAACTATCGGGGCTTCGCCTGATACTGACGGGCTTTTGTTGATCACAAGAACGACTCTCGAAAGTGTCGGTCAGTTCTCCGTTTCGTTTGATTTAGATTCAAACATGCGACAGTATTTCTTGGATCAAGGTCTTAGCCTGGATGGTTACAGCACCGCCGGCGAACATATCTTTGATAGTCAGCAAGTTTTCCCTGAGCCGGTCTTGATTGATTCGGGTGGGAATATTGGATCGAGTTCGACTTTGCTGACATTTTGGAAGGATCGGTTGGCAGGCGCGCATTATGAACCGATATCGGTCAATTATCTGGATGATGGTTGGATCTTGTTTCTGGTTGGTAGCGGAGTGTATGGTTTGGAGGCCGCGATTCAAGAGGAGATCATTGGGATTGAATTATCTGGAGTTGATGCATCTATTACGAATATTCATGCAATATCTAAAATTGATTCTCATTTTGGTATCGGTTACAAGTCCGTTGAGATCGACAAGTCAAAAATTGCATTCATCTCAACCACTACTTCCGAATTTATTCAATCGTCGTGCAACTTGCTAAACAATGCCCAGCTTTCAATTGATGGCGTTTGGGGTCTGTTAACAACAGCAGCCTACAATAATCTACTCAGCCGGCTCGGTTTGACATGTGCATCTCCGACCACCAATTACTGGCATGCTAGAACTTGCTGATCCTCATAATGCGCCACGGGTTCGCTTCACGACTCGCTGGGCATTATACTTATCCCTACTGTTGATACTGCTCGTAAACTGGTTCTTAGATGCTACACCACAGATCAACTCGTTCTTTTGCTATACTCCTAACTGGCTTATCAGTTTTGTCGGCTTGCACGACTAACGATTCTGCACTAGAACCTGAACAAACAGAATCACCTACAACCGTAGAGTCTTCCGATCCGCTGACGACTAACCCGGCGCACCCTGATCCGACTTTGCAACAGGAACCCTCCTCAACCGTACAGTCTACCGATCCGCCGACGACTAACCCGATAAACACGACTACGTCTTTGTATGGTGTCGAGATCGGCATGAATGACAGCTCCGACGACAGCCGAGACCGAAGTTTGAATTTGCCAAAATTGCTTGATAATATTTTGGTCGATTACCCGTCGGATCAACAACCGGTTGTGTCCACTGATGACGTGCCTCCTTCAATATTGGCGTCTACGGAAGCTTGTGAAATTGTCATGATCGACGCAGCAACCGGCGAATCGACTAAGCTGTGGAAATACGAACACATCGGCTACACCTCCGCCATTTCTGGAGCATACATTTCTAACACTCCATTCTATTATTGTGAACCGATTCCTGATGATATTGAATCGATATTGCCGCCTAATTATGAGAGTGGTCCTTCATTTCCCGAAGATCTTGAATGGGTCGATACAGGTTACGTTCTGATCAGCATGTGCTGTGAACCGGCTGTAGGACGATTCGAACTCCTTGCCATGCCCGGCACATCTGAAACCGAAGAACCTATTTGGCTGGCTTTGCAAGGCCGTTTCCCGAATATTGACGATGACGGCTCACTCGTGTTCCTCATGGGTGACAGCATCGGGGTCGGGAACGCCTACCCGATAGTTGTGATAGAAGAGTTTGATATCAATTCCGACAACGCTTCTTCCCCAGAATATCCTAGCTATGGCTTCACTGGTGACCAGAGCTATTATGGGTTGTCTTTTGATCAAGAGGATACTTCTTCTGGCATACGCGGGTTTATCGGTAACGTGAGTTGGCTGGACAATGATCGCATTGCGTTTGATCTCTGGTCTTTTGATTTTAATCTACCGGGCTCGGACGTGTTCTCTTGGATAGGTGTTATTGATCTGACCCAACAAAGCGTCTCGCTGAACTCGCGTAGCCCAGGCTGGTCGACCCCAACCGGAGATGAACTCGGCAATTTCGTAGTGTCCGAACAACCATGCAACTTTTATTTCGGCACATGTGATCAGGACCACTCAATAATCGTAACCCTCGATTCTCACACCCTTCTCCCGATCCACGAACTTGAAGTGGATGGTAACATTGCAGACATGGACTTGGTACGCGGATGGCTGCTGATTACCCTGACTGACGGTCGGATGGGCACCATCGATTTCACGACTGGCGAATTCTCTGTCATCGCCGACGGCATCACCCACGCCGTCTGGATGGAATAGGGCATACCCGAAGGCCAGCAAGCCCACCAGCCCGAATTGTCAACGTTTGCGGGTAGGGGGCTGTACGTACTACCAGCCGAACGGGGCGGCTGCTGAGCAGACGTCGGGAGGGATCAAGGGCCGAGCGCGGCGATCGGTACCAGGGTAACGCCGTCATCCTCGCGGGCTATGCGAAGTCCGGTGTGCTCGTCGGATGCGTTCACCCCGAACACTGCCAGCAACTTGGATGGCGGACGCTTGCCCGCCTCCTGCGCCCGCCGCGCGAGGAGCTTCAGGGCCCGCTTGGCCTTGTCTAGCGAAACGCGGTTGCAACTCAACTTCACCTCCACAGCAACCCACGACCCATCGCGATTCTCCACTACTGCGTCCACCTCGAACTCGCTCTCCGCGTAGTAGCGCACCTCGGCATTGTTGGCGTCGGCGTAGGCCCGAAGGTCACGCATGACCAGCGACTCGAAGGCACTGCCCATGAACTCGGACTCCTCCAGCAGGCGGCGGGGGCCGACCCGCAAGACTCCCGTGGCCACCGAAGGGTCGGACAGAAAACGCTTGGGTCTGACCCTCATCGCCTGTTTCGAGGCGGGCTGGAATCCCCACGGCCAACAGTCCTCGCGCACATACACGTTCTCGAAGGCATCCAAGAACGCCGGGAGCGTCTTGCGGTCCAACGGGGACACCGGCTCACCCGAGGCCGTGTCACGAGCCAGTGCGCTGACCGACGCGGCGGTGCCGATGTTGCGGGCCAGGGACCGCAATACCCGCCGGGCAGTCTCGGTGCTGCGGTAGGGGGCCGAGTCGATACTGCGCCTGATGTCGATGTTGCACATGGCATCCACATACGCCTCGACATAGCCGAGCGCCTGCTCCAACGGCATCTTCAGCGAAGCCGGCCAACCGCCCCGACAAATCGCCTCGGCCACCTCCAAGCGGGACAGGGTCAGTTCCGCAGCCGCGTCCGCACGCTCCCCCCGCAGCATGGCGGCCAACGACACCGCACCGTTGGACATACCGCTCTCGTACGAGGAGAACGTCCGCAGACGCAACGGCGCGAGCCTGCCCGCGCCTGAGTGGCGGATCGGGTTGTCGGGCAGCGTCGACGAGCCGGTCAATATGAACTGACCCGGTGCGCCTGCGCGCCGGTCGCTCTCCCGCCTCACCGCGTTCCACAGCGCCGGGGCAAGCTGCCACTCGTCGACCAGCAAGGGCGGAGCTTGGTCCAAAAGAGCACTCAGCGCGCCCGCAGAGGCACCAGTCAGGTCCACCTCGTCCATTGCCAACAACGACGATGCCGCTTGGCTGCCCGTGGTGGTCTTGCCACACCCCCGAGGGCCCTCGATGACGACCGCCGGCGAGTACCGCAACGTGTCCCGCAGCCTGACATCGAGTAGCCGCGGCAGGTAGTGTCCCTGCTCCGTAAGAGTCACACAAATAGACTACCCAATATATTGGGTGATGACTACCCAATATATTGGGTGATATAGGGCTCAGTAGGACTTCGGCAGGCCGAGTACCTTGTTCGACACGAAGTTGAGCACCATCTCCTGGCTGACAGGAGCGATCTTTATCAACCGCGCTTCGCGCCAATAGCGCTCCACGTCATACTCCTTGGCGTAACCGAACCCGCCGAGTGTCTGCACAGCGCGATCCGCGGCATCGAATCCTGCTCCCGCGGCCAAGTACTTCGCAAGGTTGGCCTCCTCGCTGCAGTTCAAGCCGTTGTCGTAGCGCCACGAAGCTAGACGGATCATCTGTTCTGCAGCCCTCAGTTGGGCATGGCTGTCGGCCAGCGGGAACGCCAAACCCTGGTTCTTCCCGATAGGTCTACCGAAGACGACGCGTTCTTTGGCGTAACTCGCTGCTCTGCGAAGCGCCACCTTGCCGATGCCGAGCGCTTCGGCTGCGATCAGGATCCGTTCAGGGTTGAGGCCATCAAGGAGGTAGCGGAATCCTTCGCCTTCGTCACCGACCCGACGCGACACCGGTACGCGCAAACCGTCGTAGCGGACCTCGCACGACACCACCGCGTTACGGCCAACCTTGGGGATCGGCTTGATGTCCACAGCTTCATCTTTGAGGTCGACTAGCAACAGGGTCATTCCCCCAGTGGGTCTATCGCACTCCTCTTTGGGTGTGGTTCGTACCAGAAGCAGGCAGACATCGCAGAACGGGGCTTTGGTCGTCCAAACCTTCGCGCCTCGCACCACGTACTCATCGCCGTCGCGCTCGGCGCGGGTCTTGATCGATGTGGTATCGCTCCCGGCATCCGCTTCTGTGACACCGAAAGCCGTGTGAAGCGTGCCGTCGGCCACCCCTGGGAGGATCTGGTGGGCGAGTTCTTCGCTGCCGTACTTGCGGACCGGTTCCATGCCGAACATTGAGAGATGAACAGCCGAGCAGCCGTTCATCGCCGCTCCAGACGCGGCAACCTCCTCGAGCACGATGGATGCCTCGGTGATGCCTTGGCCACCACCCCCGTATTCTCCGGGTATCGCAATACCAATCCAGCCACCCTGCGCCATCGCTTGGTAGTACTCCCAAGGGAACTCGTGATTCTCGTCGCATTCACGCCAGTAGGCGTCTGGGAACTGCCCACAAACTCGCCGCACCCCCTCGCGGATCGCCTCATGGTTCTCGTTCGGCGTGAAATCCATAGGTTATTTTCGAGTGGGAGGATGCACGTATTGCCAGCCGAAACGGCCCTTGATGCAGAGGTGGCCGTGGGTCACGGAGTGATCTGCCGGCGAGGTGACCTTCACAATCTGGTCGTCTTGAGTGTGCAACTCAAGGTTGCAGCCGACACCACAAAACGAGCAGACAGTTGTGGTGACATCTTGTTCAGCAGGACGCCACTCCCCCGCTGCGCGCATATCGAACTCGGTCTTGAACTGGATCGCCCCTGTCGGACACACCCCGATGCAGTTGCCGCAATAAACACACGCCGAATCAGGCAGCACAGTGTCGAACTCTGTGGAAATCCGAGCGTCGAAACCACGTCCGCTCACCGCAATCGCAAAGGTGTGCTGCGCATCGTCACCGCACGCCTCTACACACTTGTAGCACAACACGCACTTGTCGTAGTCGCGGATGTAGAGGTCATCCTGGATCTTCGGTTCCTCGCTGATCCGTGCGGCCGGCAGGTCCGGCTGGTCGTAACGATCCGGGTCAGCGCCGTAGTGACGCATCCACTCAGCCAACTCGGTTGCCTGGCTCAAGTCGACGCTTGAGCCGAGGAACTCAAGCACCATCTTGCGGCTGTGACGAACCCGAGGGGAATCGGTCTGCACCACCATCTGATCCTCAGCCGCGCGGGCACACGAAGGAACAAGCGCTCGTGACCCTTCCACCTCCACCACGCAGACCCGGCAAACGTTGACCGGGGTGAGGTTCTCGGCCCAACACAGGGTCGGCGTGTCGATCCCCGCCGACTCACAAGCCTTGTGAATCGAAGTACCTTCAGGAACAGAAACGGCTTGTCCGTTGATCGTGAGGCTCACGCTCACTTCAGTGATCGTCATGGCGCACTCCTTCAGGCAACAGACCGAGGTCCATAGCAGAATTGATAGCAGAGGCAGCAGTATGACCGAGACCGCAAATGGATGCATCAACCATCACCTCGGCGATGTCGTCTACCAAGCTACGGCGCTGCTCGGACAAAGAACCCTTCGCTTGGATCTGCACCATCGTCTCGAACTGCCGGACAGTGCCGACACGGCACGGCACGCATTGACCGCACGACTCGTTCTTGAAGAACTCCGCGATGCGCACCGCCACATCGGTCATATCAATCTCATCGGTGAAAGCCATCACCACACCTGAACCCAGCGTGGTGCCGCGTTCACGCGTGTCCTCCAGTGTCAGCGGCATGTCGAGGGCGTCGGGGCCGACGAACGAGCCGGCTGCGCCGCCCATCAGCACCGCGGCCAGAGTGCCGCTACCGGTCAAGGGACCTGAGAGTTCGAGCACCTGACCAAGCGTTGCACCGAACTCCACCTCGTAGATCCCTGGCTTGGACACCCGGCCGCTCAAGCACAGCAGCTTCGTTCCAGGCGAACGTTCAGTTCCTCGACTGCGATATTCGTCGGGGCCGATGAGCACGATATCGAGGGTGTTGAGCAACGTCTCAGGATTGTTGATCGCTGTCGGCTCTCTGAACAGTCCATGTGTGGTGGGGAAAGGCGGCTTGCTGCGCGGCTCACCTCTGAAGCCTTCAAGTGAAGCGAATAAGGCGGTTTCCTCACCGCAAATGTAAGCACCGGCGCCACGACGAATCTCAATGTCGAAACGGTGTCCTGAGTTTGCCGCGTTCTCGCCTAACAGGCCCGCTTCACGAGCCTGATCCACCGCGTTCTGGAGCCGAGCGGTGGCAAGTGGATACTCACCGCGAATATAGACCCAACCGTTATTGGCGCCCGTTGCGAAGCCCGCGAGTGTGAGTGACTCAATCACCGCGAAGGGGTCTTGCTCCATCACTACCCGGTCTTTGAAGGTGCCCGGCTCGGATTCATCGCAGTTGGCCACCACATGTTTGGGTCGGCCCTGCTCCGCGGCCACTGCTCGCCATTTGATGCCAGTTGGGAAGGCAGCCCCGCCGCGACCGGAGAGGCCAGAGTCTGCCACCGCGGTGCACACCGCAACAGGCCCCATCTCAATGGCTCGTGCAAGCGCCCGGTATCCGCCATTGGCCCTGTAAGCATCAAGGGATGTCGGGTCCACAACGCCGACGTTACGTAACAGCCGCAACGACGGATCCCCTTGCTGGGGTATCTGCTTGGCAACAGCGACTTCGTCGGCCGGGACCGAGTCGGGCCTTCCTACACCTTGGTGGAACTGTGCGGGGGCTCGCTCACATTGCCCAAGGCAGGGCGAACGGTGAACGTGATTTCCTTGGGCCTCAAGCTCAGCGATCAGTTCCTCGTTGGCAGCGATCTGACAAGCCGCATCGACACAAACATGGGTGACATGGGTGGTCCCGAGGTCATGGTTGGGGTCGTCCAAGCGGAACATCTCATAAAACGTGGCCACACCGTAAGCCTCCGCCGGCGGTACCTGCAGCACTTCACAAACGTGATTGAGGCCTCCGGGGCTGATCCATCCCTTGGCGTTCTGCAACGCGTGAAGGGCGGGAAGCAGCAGGTGGCGGTGGTCACGGCGACGGTGTGTTCCTCCATAGACGAGACGCTCCGTCTCACGCACAACAACGGTGGTAACCCCTATGGCGGTCGTGACGGCAGCAATTTCGATCTCGTCGGCTATGTCGTCGCCGATAAACAGGTCAGCCATTGCCAGATTCGGTGACCGTGTTGAAGGCGGGGGTCAGCTTCTCGATCCGTTCGATCCGCACCGCTGCGGCCTTGAACTCGGCGGTGCCGGACCGGAGGTCCCATTCGGGGTTGGTGAGCTTGTTGATGTCGACTAGTTCCGGAAAGTGGAAAGTGGTGAAGGTGAGGCCCACGGGAATGTCGGGTTGGATTCGAGCACAAGTCTCAACTGAGCCGCGGGGTGAGCTGACGAGCACCCGGTCACCGTCGCTTATACCGAGCTGTTGAGCGTCACCGGGGTTGATATCGATACCATCGCCGTAGCGGATCGGCGAAGCGAAACCGCCTGATTGCACGCCAGTGTTGAAGCTGTCCAGCGCCCGTCCTGTGGTGAGTCGAAGCGGGAACTCGTCGCTGAGTTGTTCCTTTGGCCCTTCGTGGTCACAAACGCTGAACGGTGCCGGTTCCCGACCATCAAGGTCCTCTTCCCACAACCAGCCGTGCAGGAACGGGCTGCCTGGGTGCTCCAGGTCGGTGCAGGGCCATTGCAGACCACCTTCGGATTCGAGGCGGTCCCAGCTCATACCGGCGTGGAGCGGCGACAGCGAGCGAAGTTCATCCCAGAGGTCCTGGGAAGTAGGATTACCCCAATCGACTCCGAGGCGAGTCGCCAGGTCGCCGATGATCTCGGTGTCGTGGCGGGCTTCGCCGGGCGGCGAGACCGCGGCGCGAACTCGCTGGACTCGTCGCTCCGATGAGGTGACCGTGCCCTCGGATTCGGCCCATCCCACCGAGGCGGGGAAAACAACATCGGCCATCTCGGCAGTTCTTGTCATCAAGATGTCTTGCACGACGAGGATGTCGAGACCGCTGAGCAATTTGCGGGCGTGTGCCACATCAGCCTCGGAATCTGCGGGGTTTTCTCCGATCACGTATAGACCCTTAATGCTGCCCTTTTCCATCGCCTCAAAGATCAAAGTGAGGTGCAGTCCGGGCTCTGACGGGAGTTTCATGCCGTAGGCAGCCTCGAACTTGGCCAATGCGACGGGGTCTTCGAGGTCTTGGAATCCAGGGAACTTGTTGGGCAGCGCACCCATGTCGCCTCCTCCCTGCACGTTGTTCTGCCCACGCAGCGGCACCAGGCCTGATCCCCAGCGTCCTATGTGTCCCGTGAGCAGAGCCAAGTTGCACAGCGACAAGACGTTTTCGACAGCGTTGTGGTGCTCAGTGATTCCCAGGGTCCAGAGGATCTGCGCCGTCTTGGCAGTGGCATAGTCGTGCGCCATCTCGCCGATGGCGTGGCCCGGGACACCGGTTATCTGTTCGGCATGTTCCAGTGTGTAGGGCTCGACAGCCGCCCTGTAATCATCAAAACCTTGCGTGGAGTGGGCGATGAAATCGCGGTCCTGGAGGCCCGCAGCGATGATTTCCCGTCCGACCGCGTTGGCTAGGGCGATGTCGGTGCCGACGTTAAGACCAAGCCAAGCATCGGCGAACTTCGATGAACTCGTGCGCCGCGGGTCAACCGTGTACATCTTCGCTCCGTTGTTGAGCCCTGTCAGCAGATGATGGAAGTAGATCGGATGGGCCTCGCGGGCGTTGGACCCCCACAGCAAGACAAGGTCAGTCTCTTCCACTTCTCTGTATGAAGATGTTCCCCCGCCTGCTCCGAAGACTGTCGCCAGACCGACGACCGAGGGTGCGTGTCAAGTTCGATTACAGGAATCGATGTTGTTGGATCGCATAGCGCAGCGAATGAACTTCTGCGCTGCGTAGTTCATCTCGTTGGTCGATTTTGAGCAACTGAACATGCCGAACGCTTCGCCGCCGTATTGGTCTCGGATCCGTGCGAGACCTTGTGCCGCGCGGGTAAGTGCCTCATCCCAAGTAGCAGCACGCAGTTCACCGTTTTCGCGCACCATCGGAGTAGTAATCCGTTCTAGGGGCTTGACGTAGCGCTGACGGCGATTGCCGCGATTGAGTCCCTTTCGAGTCGGTCCTTTCGGTTCTGATCGGGTCTTCTCTTCACGGTCGTCTACACCAACGTTGTCCACGTTGGAACAATACCGCAATGCGGAACCGGTGTGCGGCACAGATCTGCAGAGCGCTCGATAAGAATTGGGCGTCTTGTGTGCTGGTGTTCGGATATGGTCGCTCAATGCGCTGGTCGAACCTTTTTGTACCCACGCTGCGCGAGCCGCCAGCCGATGCCGAAGCAGCCAACCACAAATTGTTGATCCGCGGTGGGTTCATCCGCCAACTCCACTCAGGGCACTACTCGTTGCTGCCGCTCGGGTTGCGGGTGCACGAAAAAGTTGCCGCGATTGTGCGGCGCGAGATGGAAGCCATCGGTGGACAAGAGTTCCTGTTGCCAGCGATGCATCCCGCCGAGATCTGGAAAAAGTCGGGACGCTGGCAGACAGTGGGCGAAGAGATGTTTCGTCTCGTCGATCGCAAAGGTGCCGACAACGTCTTAGGGATGACCCATGAGGAAATCTTCACTGACGTCGCCCAAGAGATCGCCTCGTACAAGTCGCTGCCGCAGATCTGGTACCAGATCCAGTGGAAGTTCCGTGACGAGCCTCGTCCGAAAAGTGGCCTGTTGAGGGTTCGCGAGTTCGCAATGAAGGACTCATATTCGTTCGACATCGACGAAACGGGCCTCGATCACAGTTTCGATATCCACCACGACGCGTATATCCGCATCTTTGCTGCCCTAGGCCTGCCTGCGATACCGGTAGAGGCGTCGTCTGGAGCCATGGGCGGCTCGGGTTCCACCGAGTTCATGGTCCCTTCCAGTGCAGGCGAAGACGACATCGCATTGTGCAGCGATTGTGGCTATGCAGCCAACGTTGAACGAGCGGGAGCTCGTTTGGCTGCGCTTGAGGATCGAGACCTCTCAGAGCTGTTGCGTTTCCCTACACCGGGTGTGCGCACGATCGCCGCATTGGAGACAATCGAGGGCGGCGCCGCGGCCGTGCACCAGATCAAGACGATGGTGATGGTGCTTGACGGCGAAGTGACCTTGGCATTGCTGCGCGGCGACCACGAACTCGAGATTCAGAAGTTGGCCGATTCCACCGGAGCGGCAGACATCCGGCCCGCTAATCCGCAAGAAACCCTTCAGCATCTCGGTGCCAATCCTGGATCCCTCGGTGCCGTCAATGTCGACGGCCTGCGCGTCATCTGTGATCCCGCGCTCAAGGGTCGGCGTGGTATGACCACCGGCGCCAACGAAGACGACTGGCATTGGTCAGGGGTTGATGTGGCTCGCGACATCGCCGTTGACGAATGGACCGACCTTCGCAGGGTCCAAGCAAACGAGCCTTGCCTGGAATGTGGTACCCCTCTCGAGATCGTTCGCTGCATCGAGGCGGGCCACATCTTTAAACTCGGAACCAAATACTCCGACCCGCTGGGTGCGCTGGTGCTTGATCCCAATGGCGAACAGAAGCCTCTGGTGATGGGCAGTTACGGCATCGGCATCGGCCGCAACGTTGCCGCGGTGGCCGAGATCCACCACGACGACAAGGGTTTGGTGTGGCCGCTGAGCGTTGCTCCGTTTGAGGTGGTGATCACCATCGTGAACAGCAAAGACGAAGCCTCGGTGGCGGCTGGCGAATCGCTTTACCACGATCTTCGCTCCGCTGGGGTTGATGTCTTGTTGGATGACCGTGATGCCCGTGCGGGTGTGAAGTTCGCCGACGCAGAACTGATAGGTATCCCGTACCGGATAACGATCGGGCCCCGAGCACTAGCCGATCGGGAGATGGAACTCACTTATCGGGCTACGGGCGACACGACCCGCGTGCTGATCAACGCCATCGCTGACCTGCTCGTCGAAACCGTCAACGGCAAACGCAGCTAGCCCATACGGCTGCCCGCTCACCCCCTTCGAGCAGCAATCCACCACACCAGCGTGCCGTGCTACCGTTGCCTAAAATATCCCTCGATAAAGCCTAGGAGAATCCGTGTCCGACCTGCCCCCGCCCCCGCCTGAGTTTGAGCCCGAATCATCTTCTCAACCGCCGCCTCCAGCCGACCCGTCGTCGCACGCTCCTCAGGCAATTACCGGATGGGCCGCCCTTGGAACCGGCGAAAGAGTAGAACTCGCATCACCAGGAGCACGGCTTGGTGCCAGATTGTTGGACTTTGTGATTATGGTTATTGCCGTATTCGTCCTTGCCCTGATCTTCGGCGCATCAATCAGCCTGGGTTCCGGAAGCGACGAAGGAATCGGGCTTATACTAGGTGCGTTTCTCGGTGTGATCCTACTGTTTGGACTAGCCGGTATAGCTTACGAGGTCACGATGATCGCGCTGAAAGGACAGACCGTCGGCAAGATGGCAACATCGGTGAAGGTCATCCGAGCGGACAACGGTCAACTGCCTGGATGGGGAAAAGCAATCGCACGGTGGTTTATTCCTACCCTGCTTGGCATTATTCCTTTCATCGGTTGGGTTCTGGCACTACTTTGCTACCTGTCTCTGACGTGGGACAAGGTCCGACAAGGGTGGCATGACAAAGCAGCGGCGACCCTTGTCGTCAAGGCCTGACCGAAGCCCTTACAAACCAAACGCCACACATGCCTGTTCCGTATTGCGGAACAAGCTCCTATAGTCGCTTAGGTTATGTCTGTGCAGTCAATTGAACGTGCCTTCGCTTTGCTGCGCGCCCTAGCCGTCGGTCCGGTCGGGGTCACGGAGTTGGCTGAACGGGTCGATCTGCCAAAATCAACCGTCGCTCGAATCTTGGCGGCGTTGGAGAACGAGGGTGCGGTTGCCCAAGACGGGATCGGTGGCGACTACCGCCTGGGCGAAGGTCTGCTCGACATCGCTGGCGCAACTCAACCAGGCCGCAACCTTGTAGCCACCGCTCGCCCGCATCTAATCGACCTTTGCGACGAAGCCGGTGAGGCCGCAGGTGTGTCGGTACTCGACGGGCGTTTCGTCTATTACCTCGACCATGTGGAGGCTTCCAGCGACGTACAGGTACGGAGTTGGACCGGCGAACTCGCTCCGCTCCACACAGTGCCGTCAGGTCTAGTGTTGCTTGCCCACTACGACGACAAGCAGCTTGAGGCTTACTTGCGGGGTCCAGTCACTGCATCGACCGCGTGGACCATCACCGATCCAGATGAGATCCGTAAGCGACTCGCCACCATCCGAAGTCTCGGCTACGCCTGGGTCTATGAAGAGTTTGCCGAGGGCATCAACTCAGTGGCAGCACCCATTATCGAGGCCGACGGCACGGTAGAGGCTGCTTTGCACATCCACGGCCCGGCCTATCGCTTCCCCAACCCTGAACGCACCCACGACCTCGGCAACCTAGTTATCAACGCCGCATCCAGTCTCGCCGAAAATCTAGCCTCCGACTGAGTTCCCGAATCTGGACAAGGACTCCGCGAATCGGTGACCGATAGCGTCAACCCACACCACTGAACAGCGACGGTTGCGTGATCAGGTCGATGTTCGGATCAACTGTTGGACTAGCGGAGCGAGCCTCGTGGAGTTCCGACGAATCCAACAGCGATTCGAGATCGTCGGGCTTCGACACCGGCCTCGCCCCCTGCTCTTGGAGAGGTGCGTTGCCCGGTCCTTCACCTAGGCCTCGCCACACCGCTACCGGTCCAAAACCCCACTTGAGCGCCTCGGAGGCACCAGACCAGGTGCCTCCGCTGCCGTTGTCGCTAGCTATCACGACCGTCAACGTTGCCTGCGCGTAGATCAGCTTGTTCCGTCCCATAGCGTTGCCCGCGCTGAAAGGAGCGCTCGGGGCGTATGGCGTACACACAACGGTGTTCCCCTCATGGACGGCTCTGCGAACTTCGGGACGCTTGAGCTTGCGCAGTAGCGAATCGGCCAGAATCCCTATGACCGCTCCTCCAGTCTCGAAAGCCGCATCCATCGCAAGTTGGTCCACCCCCCGTGCTCCTCCCGACACAAGTGGCAAACCTCGTCTTGCAGCGATGCGCGCTAAGTCTTTGGCGATCTCGCCGCCCGCTTGAGACACGTCGCGGCTACCGACTACACCCAACCCGGGCGAATCAAGCAACTCAACGGCACCTGCAGCGTGCATCAGAGGCGGAGCCTTGGGACCCAACCGAACAAGCCACTCACGGGGATAATGCTCGTCGAAAGCAGCGAGTGATTTGATACCCGATTGCTCCAATCGTTCCAGCTCGAACGCTATTGCGGTTGCGCGCCCAACGAGATCCGCGACCCGGCCTGCCAAGTCCTCGCTCAGGTCGTAGTCGCGCATCAGTCGGGCCTGGCTCAGGTTCAGAAAAACCCCCGGTCCACCACTGATTCGCTCTATCAGATTCCAGAACTCAGAGGCTTTGAGCGGGCGCGCTCCATCGGCGCAGAGACGGCTCACCAGAAGGATCGTTGCCAGCGAGTCCTCGTCGCGTTTCATCGTGTCGATCTCCCCGCCGTGTCCGCTAGTGCAAACGGAAGCACACTGCCAGCACCAGCCTCACGGAGACTCATCCCAACGACGGTCAAACTCCAACGGGAGTCGACCATGTCGTCTACCAAAAGCACCGCGCCAGACGGCACTTCACCTCTGATCTCAAAGGCATTCTGCACATTGCAATACTGCTGTTGGCTGTTCTGCATGGATTTTTGGGGCTCCGTGTCACGGACCTTGACTACCACTTCCCTGCAGACTAGCCCGAGACGACTCGCAAGCCGGACCGCAAAACCTGCCACCAGTTCGGGCTGACGACGCGAGGGCACAAACGTGACCCATTCGGGCATGGGGTCCGGTTGCCAGCGCCTGATCAGATCTGCAGAGGCATCCACCAACTGATCGTCGAATTCACCGTGAACCTGTTTCCCGCTTCTCACCAGGTTCCCCCAACCAGCGTCGCGCCACCGCGCAAGGATCCACCCCCCGTCGAGTTGCTGGTCCGGGCTGATCCTCGTCCCGTTGGCGAACTGCTTCCGGGGTTTGATCGGCAAGTCTTGAGACCGCAGGAAATCGACGGCACGTTGCACCTCGCTGGGCTGAAACGTCAGATCCACGCTGTCACCAGTGCAGTTGTCGCAAATTCCGCATGGTTCGGAGCTGTAGTCATCCAGATAGTTGACCAGTGCTTGCATCCGGCAACGGTCGGTGGCGATGAACTCACGCATCTGCTGTTGCTCCGCCCTACGCAACGCCGTCACAGAAGCCACCCTGTCGTAGGCGAAGGCCCAAGGCGAAAGCGTCCGCAACCACCTGCCGCCGTCGCGCTCCACAGCGCCCTCCACCTCAAGTACCTTCAAGAGAATCTCCAGCTGGCCGGGCCGTAGATTCACCTCCGTAAGCAGTTCTCTCTTCGTCATCTGGACCGCATAGCGCTCAAGCACGTCCACGATTTGCTCGGCGTGACGCGGTGACGGGAAAGCACCCTCGATGAAATAGTCTTGGATGTCGGCGTCCTCGGTCCCCCGCAGGAGAATGCCCCATGACTGCTGCAATGCCCGGCCCGCCCGACCGACCTGTTGATAGTAGGTAACCGGCGACCCCGGGGACTGGTAGTGGATCACGAACGCTAGGTCGGGTTTGTCGAAGCCCATCCCGAGAGCCGAGGTAGCCACAACAACCTTCACATCGTTGGCGAGTAGCCGCTGCTCTATTACCGTGCGGTCTTCGTTGTCGCTATCGCCGCTGTAAGCGACCGCATCAATGCCATCGGAGATGAGCCAGTTCGCGACCCGACCTACATCCGCGATTGTCAGGCAATAGACGATGCCAGTGCCCGGTAGCGCTTGTAGTGTCGAAGCCAGCCACACCAACCGTTCCGCTTGCGATGGCTTGTCGAGCACATGTAACTGCAGACCGCCGCGAGCAAGTGGTCCACGGACAGGTGAGAAGTCTGCGCCTAGTTGGGTTGTGACGTCGTCTACCACTCGGTCATTGGCGGTAGCCGTGCAACACAGCACTGGCACGCCCCTCGGAAGCAGTTCCAACACCCGCACCAACCGCCGGTAGTCGGGCCGAAAGTCGTGGCCCCAGTCGGAAATGCAGTGTGCTTCGTCGATCACCATTAGCCCACTTTGTTGGCCAACTACAGGAAGAACCTCGTCTCTAAAGCGTTGGTTCGCCAACCGTTCAGGCGAAATCAACAAGACATCGACCTCATCGGACTCAATCCTCTCCTTTACATCGCTCCATTCCGAGGTGTTGGAACTGTTGATCGTTTCGGCCCGAACTCCCAACCGCTCGGCAGCCTCGATCTGGTTGCGCATCAATGCGAGCAGTGGTGACACGAGCAACGTCGGCCCAGAACCGCGATCTCGGAGCATCTTCGTGGAGATGAAGTAGACGGCACTCTTGCCCCAACCAGTCCGCTGTACGAGAAGAACCCGTTCGCGTTCGCTCACCAGCCGCAGAATCGCCTCTAGTTGGTCTGGCCTGAACTCACTCGTCTCGTCACCGGTCAACCGGCGCAGCAGCATCAGTACCTCTGCGTCGGCTCCTATTCGATTCTCCATGACCCGACGTTAGTGTTCCTCTATGACACAGGTAGCGTCCGCGGTGGCCGGATCGTCCTAGTCGGCGCTCACGAGCCTCTGCGGCGGCGGATCTCGGCGGTGATGGCGGGGATCACTTCGTGGAGATCAGCGATCACCGCCCAATCAGCCTTGACGACCATGTTGGCTTCGCGGTCGATGTTTATAGCCAGGATGTGTTTGCTGGCCATCGCCCCCACCCAATGCTGGATCGCACCCGAGATTCCCGAGGCGATATAGATCTCCGGGGCGATGCGGGTGCCGGTCTGACCAACCTGATCGGAGTGTGGGCGCCAACCAAGGTTGGTCACCGCTCTTGAGCATCCAACCCGCCCGCCAAGAAGTTCAGCTAGTTCTTCAAGCTGTGCAAATCCCTCGGCTGAACCAACCCCGCGGCCACCACCGCAGACCACAGGAGCAGTGGGCAGAGTCACACCCGCTTCTTGCACCGTGCGATCTTTAACAACGGTTATACGGTGACTGTCGTCGAGGTCAGCATCGAATGTCTCAGCGCTGGCGTCGACAGAGTCGCCGGGCTGAGCCGCTACCGCATGTAGGCCGCAGGTAAGTAGCGCGACGTCGGCCTCAAGACTGGAGTCTTCAAGCAGAGAACCACCCCACTGCACGCGGGTCACGGTCCACGGACAACCCGGAGTAACGTCAACACAGTTAGCCACAAACGGAGCATCAAGACGGGCCGCGGCCTGCGCCATGACTTCGTTACCTCGATCCGACCCGCAGGCAAGCACCGCGGAGGGCTCTAGTTCGGTGACCATCTGAGCCAGGGTTGCTCCGTATGCATCCGGGCCATAGTCACTCAACACACCATGAACACAGGTGTGGACCACCTCAGCGCCGTAACTGCCAGCCTCGGTGACCAGCGCTTCATCGTCTACGCCGATTAGAGCGGCTTCGAGGTCTTCATCCATCTTCTCGGCTAGTGAGCGACCAAAGGTGAGGGCCTCGCGGGCCGTCTCAACAAGTTCTCCTTGATCATGTTCGAGTAGCACCAGCAGCATCAGAGCACCCCCAACTCTTCGAGCACATCAACAACCGCGGCTGCCGCATCCGGGCCATCTCCGAGGATGACGGTCTCAGACACCTGCTCAGCGGGACGATGCAGGCGGATCCGGCGCTGACCACCTGGGGCGGCGTCGAGGTCGAGTGAGCGGATCTCGAGTTTCTTGGACCTGAGGCGGCCCTTCATGGTCGGGTAACGAGGCAGGTTTAGTCCTTCTTTGACTCCTAGCACGCATGGCCGCGGGAGTTCATAAACCTCAAAGCCGCCATCGATGGCCCGACTAGCTGTGACCGTGCCAGCACCGCTGCCGTCGCCGGACACTTCAATACCTTTGATGCCGTTGACTATGGGTCGTCGCAAGCCATGAGCCACCCGTATTCCAACTTGAAAACCCCCGGAGTCCGCCGATTCGTTACCGAACAGGATGAGATCAAAAGGCTCTCCGTTCTCATCCTCGAGTACCTCAATCATTTCTTGGATCACCGCGGCGGTGCGCTGCGGATCCCAAGCCACCTCATCGGTCGCGACCAGAACCCCGTGATCCGCGCCGACTGAAGCGGCATAGCGGAGTTGTTCTGCGGCTTCGGGGGGGCCGACGGTGAGCACCGTGACCTCACCGCCGTGTTGTTCACAGAGTTGGACTGCACCTTCTACGCCGCACTCTTCGTGGGGGCTGGTTGTGAAACCCAAATGGGCCGCATCAACATCAGAACCGTCCGCGGTGACGTTGATCTTGGCCCCCGGGGCCGGCACCCTTTTGACACAGCAGAGAATCTTCATGACCTATTCAGCACCTAATCAGCTTTTGAGACGGGTGTCGACTGGATCGAAGGCAGAACCTGGGCCCACAACAGTCACCGGGAACATCTCGTTCATATACATGACCCGAAGCTCGGTCCCGGCTGTGGCCATTTCGTTCGGTAGGTATCCCATCAGCAGGTGCTTGCCCACAGACGGTCCGTATCCTGCCGAGGTCACACGCGAAACCCGTCCGTGGGAATCGACGATGCGCTCACCATTGAGATCAAGGATGGGTTCGTTGCCCCCCATCATGTGACGCCTGCGCCCTGCGCTATCGGTTTGGTCCTCGACGGTCAACGTCACGCACTGGACCTCCGCTCCGGTTTCCCGGGCTTTGAGATAAGGCTCACGGCCAATGAAATCGGCGGCTTTGACTCGGGGGCGAGCGAGCCCTGCCTCAAGTGGGTTGTATTCGCTTTCGAGTTCAGCGCCCATCAAGCGATATCCCTTTTCGAGCCGACCCGAGGTCCCGTAGACACCACCACCGGTCGGACGGATGCCGAGTTCTCGACCCGCCGCGAAGAGGGCATCCCACAGCGCCGGGCCGTTGTTCCAGTCCGTGTAGATCTCCCAACCGGTGTCACCCACATAGGAGATGCGGAACAGGTGGGCCTTGATCGTTTGGGTTTGCCCGCCTCCTGCCGAGCATTTGAGTTCGATCGGGATGATCGAGCCATACGGCGAACCGACTTGGCTCAGGTCCTGGTCGCAGAGTTGCGCTAGGACTTGAGGAGCGTTGGGACCCCACAGGCCGAGGGTGGTGATCTGGGTAGTCAGGTTCGTGAAGGTCACCGAACCGTCGTTGGGCATGTGTTTGCGGGTCCAGAACTCGTCCCGTCCACCATCGAACACGCCAGTCACGATCCTTACCCGATCTTGGTCCATGCGCATCATGGTGAGGTCGGAGTGAAAGCCGCCGTCGGCGTTGAGCCACGGGGTGTAGATCGACCGGCCCACCGCGACATCAATCTTGTTGACAGCAAGCCGATCCGCGTACTCAACAGCTCCCGGCCCCTGCAATTCGTAGATTTGGAACGCCGAGAGGTCGACCACGCCGCAGTTCTCACGCAGGTTCAGGTGTTCCGCGATGGTGATGGGGCTCCACCAGCGGTTATCCCATTCAACCTCGCGGGGGCCGAGATCGTAGCGCTCGCACAGATCGGCGTTGGAGTTGTACCACTGCGGCCGTTCCCAAACGCGGGCTTGGAAGAACTCGGCTTCGAGCGCCTCCTGGCGGGAACGATACGGCGATTCAACAAGGTGGCGGCGAGACTCCCACTGCTCGGCGGGGTGAACGATGCCGTAGGTCTTGTTGAAGTGTTCGTCGGCCCTGGCCCAGATGTGTTCGTCGCTCTTTTCTTCGTCGTAGAAGCGTGCGATATCGGCGCCGTGAACATCAATCACCCGCGGATAGCCGTAGGTCATCCACTCTGCGACTACCTGGGCCATACCCGGGCCTTCTTTGACCCACACGGCTGCGGCTGACCAGAGGCCATCCACATCGGGGACTTCGCCGAGACAGGGCATGGTGTCTGGTGTCAGCGATAGCAGACCGTTGATGGCGTATTTGATTTCGGCGTCACCGAGCATGTCCATCAACTCGATCGCTTCTTCCATCTGCTGGTCGAAGTCATCGGGAGTGAAGGGCATCTCGGTTGGCGACAGCGCGGCCTCTTCGTTGGAGGGGATCTCGTCGGGGTGGTGCAGGATGGGCCGGTGCCCGTAGGAGCCGACCTCCATCGAACCCGCTGATTGCCGCTCGTAACAGAAGGTGTCCATGTCGCGCACGATCGGGTAGCCGATCTCGTTGTTGGTTTCGGCGAGGATGTCCATCGGCCCGACGTCAGCCATCTGGTGCACTGCGGGGACGAGCGGAATATAGGTGTCGGCCATGTCTGCTATGCGGTTGGACCAGACACCGCAAGCGATGATCACGTATTCAGTCTCGATGGTGCCCTTGTCGGTGACTACGGCTTTAATCTTGCGACGACCGTTGGGCATCGGTGTGTCGTCGGTGATGAGATCGAGCACTTCGGTGTTGGCAAAGACCTTGCAGTCAGCTTTCTCGATGGCCTCCTTGCGCATTACGGTGCCGGTTTCGAGGGAGTCGACTACCGAGACCGTGGGGCAGTAGAAGCCTCCGAGGATCACCTCGGTGTTGATGTACGGCACGAGTTCTTGCACCTGGGCGGGAGTGAGCAGGTGGGCTTCGATTCCCCATGCCTTGGCTGAGGTCATGCGCCGCTGCAGTTCGTCCATACGCTCCTGGCTGCGGGCTACTTCGATGCCTCCGGAGTCCACCGAGAGGTTCATGTCGCGGTATTGGTTGGCGCTCTGCTCGCCGAGCAACGCCATTTCTTTGTTGTGGTCGACAGGGAATATGAAGTTTGATGCGTGCCCTGTTGAGCCCCCGGGGTTGGGGAGCGGCCCTTTCTCGATGAGGACGAGGTCCTGCCAGCCGAGTCGGGCGAGATGTCCGACTAGACAGTTGCCGACGATCCCTGCGCCGATCACTACGACGTTGGCCTTGGTGGGGAATTCGCTCACGGTTGGACTCTATTCTGAAGTCGATTGTCGTGCCGGTGGTACCGCTGAGGTCGCTGCGCGTTCGTTGCGGTACAACCCACGGAGACAATACTGGACGATCGTTCAGTTTGCACGCGATCAGGAGTTCAGAGGCTCGCTTTTTTCGGCGCATTCATGTGCTAAGGAGATACTGTGCGACCAATACAGCCCCGAGGAAGCACCGTGAGTGACATTGTCTGCAGCGCTTCGGCCAAGCATCGCCGATACCGTAGTGGTCGGTGTTGCCACGAGTCCATGGCCCGTCTCGCCGCTTTGATCACCGCAATGGTCCTTACAACCGTGGCATGCGCTGGCGACAGCACCGATTCGGGGCCGACGACCACAACCACCACGACCGAAGCGCTCGCGCCCACGACCACCAGAGGTACGCCCACAACCACAAAAGCGTCGCCGGGTGACTCGCCGACGACAACCGAAGCACCAACCACTACGACCAACGCGCCAGCAACCGACCCCACTGATGTCGAAGTGGCCACCATCAATGTGCTCCACGGTTTCCAACCACCAGTCTCGGGATGCGCCGAGTACACCGACAACTGTTTGGCACCGATTCGCGTCGACATCCTTTGGAAGTACCTTGCCGACGATGTCGGCTGCCCGGAGATCATTGCACTACAGGAGATCAGTCCCCGCTGGTTCGAGATCATCCCAGAGAAGCTGCCTGCGCTATGCGGAGGTGGGCATGTGCTGCTGACCGAGAATGTCGGACAGATCGATCAGGAGATGATCCTCACCACGCTCCCGGTAATCGACCACGCCCGTGTTGAGCTTGCTGGCGGGCCGATCTGGTCGGCCCACTGGGCTCAACTTGATGCAGGCAATGGCCTGATCGTCGATGTGTTCGCGACCCACTATGCAAGTTCGGCGTTCAACCCGCCTTGTGACAATTCACACCCGCTGACAAGTTGTCCGTCTTATTGCCCCACGGACGGGGATCTTGGTTCCTGCCATCCGTTTCAAACACTTGATTTTCTGGCTGGCCGGGCCGCTACCGGCAGCCTTGTCCTCATCGTGGGCGACCTGAACAAACAAATCAATGACCCTCGCTTACAGACCTTGCTGGACAGCGGCTTCGTCGACACTCACCTCGCTGCCAACAACCCCGAATGCCCACCGCAAGGCGGTGCCAATTGCACCTCCGGGATCGGCGGTCCAGGCGATCTCGACGGTCTCGATATCGCCGAACAAACACTTCGTTCACGGATCGACTTCATCTTGGCTGCTCCCCCAGTTGGATGTGAACTCCTAGTCGATGTTGGCGATGCCGACGAAGACGGCACCCATACCGGACTCTGGGCCGACAAGCCCTTGGACGAACCAGTCGAGGGCCTGTACTGGGCTTCTGACCACACCGGAGTTCAAGCCGATATCGGTCTCGATTGCGAGTAACCCGCACCGAGATGAGCGATAGGTTGGCAGGATGTCTGTTGATCGGAGCGAAATTAGGCTTGAAATTGAGGTTCCAGGGCGGCCTGAGGAGGTGTGGAGGGCGGTAGCGACGGGTCCGGGAATCTCGTCTTGGTACGTGCCTCATACCGTCGAAGAACGGGAGGGTGGAGCGGCAACCGCCTCATTCGGACCGGGTCCGGAAATGCAGGTCGCGGGTCGGGTTACTGTCTGGGAGCCACCGCGCCGAGTATGTTTCGACGGCGGCGAGGGTGTCGAAGGACTGGCATTCGAATGGTCGATCGAAGCGATTGACGACGCCAGTTGCGTGGTTCGCCTAGTCAACACCGGTTTCGGTGAAGGCCATGAGTGGGATGCTCAGTACGACGCTATGACCGAGGGGTGGCGCATGTTCATGTTCAACCTTCGACTGCACTTGCAACACTTCAGCGGGCAGACGGCCACCTCTGCGCTGCCCATGGCGATGTGGGCCGGTCCGATAGAAACAACCTGGACGGCGCTCACCGACGCGCTCGGCATTCCGTCGGCCCCGGGGATCGGCGAGCGGATCGAGGTCAAATCGCCCGGTGCTCCCGCTCTCGCTGGCACGGTCGTCGACACCGCTGCCAGTCGGATCGCCCTGCTGCTTGAGCAACCGGCTGTTGGCACCGCTTTCATGACCGCCGAGGGTTTCGGCGAACACGTCGGCGTGTCGATCTGGTCCTACCTCTACGGAGATGACGGAGTTGAGGCCACCCAACGAGACGGTCCCCGCTGGCAACAATGGCTGAACGAGCGCGGACCCGATCCCGACGCAATGCCTTAGCAAGCAGCGCGCTCTCAACCCATCAACAGATCATTTCAGCAGATGTCAACGCCTTGCTGATACCGCCCTCAAGCCCTGATCGAATCCGACCGTTGAACTTGCATTCGAAGTGTTGTATCGTGTCAACGTTACCGGTGCGGCCCACACCTTCCCAACAGTGCAAATAAACCGTGCGGCCGTCATCCAACGCCCAGTCGATGGCGTCGAGGATGCCCGCAGTCTCCTGTGGGCTGCGCGGCACGCTCACGTCGACGATGGGACACCGCTCATGCACGAACTTGACGTTGAGCCAGCCAGCCTCCCGCGCCGCAATATCGGCGTAGGGCTCCAGCCTCTCATCCGCCTCAGTCACCTCAAGGTCAGGTCCTGGCTCGATCACCGACTCCACGACGGCGACCGCATCCCCCGACGCGACACTGCGACAACCGGCAACATCCCCGTCGACCCGGGGAGATACGGCGCGAAGTGCTTGCGAGACTGAACCAGTTGGCGGCCGCCCACCGCGTCAAAGTAATCAAGTCACGGGTCTGGGGCCAGCACTTCGGGATCAGGTGATCGGCCACCACCAGCACATCGACACCCAATGGGCACTTCCCGAGTCTGAACTCGCCTCGTATTACTCTGACCCGGGTCGGCGGGGCGCTGCGCAGGACCTGTTTGGTGGCTGTGGGCTCGTCGAGGGGACGGCGACCGGCGCACCGCGGCGGACTTGGCGAACCGGGCAGCGATTCACCCGCCGAGGACACCTTTTCCAGCATGAACGCGTCGAGTCCCTCAAGGGCCGCTTCATGGCTCTTGGGCACGCCCCGCTCTCCCCAGCAAGTCAGCGAGGTTGTGGCGGGTGGCGAGCGTGTCAGGGTGGTCGACTCCCAGCACCCTCACCTGGGCAGCCAACAACACCTCAAAAACTCCTACAGCCTCATCAACATGACCCGCCTTCTCCAACCAGTCTGCCAGCAAGTATCCGAAGTTGGTGCGGGTGAGGAGCGTGTCGGGGTGGTCGACTCCCAGCACCCTCACCTGGGCAGCCAACAACACCTCAAAAGCCGCTATGGCCTCATCAACACGACCCACCTTCCCCAACAAGTTTGCGAAGTTGTTGCGGGTGCTGAGCATGTAGGGGTGGTCGGCTCCCAGCACCCTCACCTGGTCGGCCAACAACACCTCAAAAGCCGCTATGGCCTCATCAACACGACCCACCTCCCCCAACCAGTTTGCGAAGTTGTTGCGGGTGCTGAGCATGTAGGGGTTGTCGGCTCCCAGCACCCTCACCTGGTCGGCCAACAACACCTCAAAAGCCGCCACGGCCTCATCAACACGACCCGCTCTCCCCAACCAGTATGCGAAGTTGATGCGGGTGGCGAGCGTGTCAGGGTGGTCGGCTCCCAGCACCCTCAACCGGTCAGCCAACAACACCTCAAAAGCCGCCACGGCATCATCAACACGACCCGCCTTCCCCAACCAGTATGCGAGGCTGTTGCGGGTGGCGAGCGTAGAGGGGTGGTCGGCTCCCAGCACCCTCAACCGGTCAGCCAACAACACCTCAAGAGCCGCTATGGCCTCATCGACACGACCCGCCTCCCCCAACCATAATGCGAGGTTGCCGCGGATGGTGAGCGTAGAGGGGTGGTCGGCTCCCAGCACCCTCAACCGGTCAGCCAACAACACCTCAAAAGCCGCTACAGCCTCATCCAACACGACCCACCTCCCCCAACAAGTCAGCGAGGTTGTTGCGGGTGCTGAGCGTGTCAGGGTGGTCGGCTCCCAGCACCCTCATCTGGTCAGCCAACAACACCTCAAGAGCCGCTACGGCCTCATCAACAGGACCCGCCTCCCCCAGCCAGGAAGCGAGGTTGTTGCGGGTGCTGAGCGTGTCGGGGTGGTCGGCTCCCAGCACCCTCAACTGGTCAGCCAACAACACCTCAAAAACCGCTATGGCCTCATCAACAGGACCCGCATTCCCCAACAAGGAAGCGAGGTTGTTGCGGGTATTGAGCGTATAGGGGTGGTCGGCTCCCAGCACCCTCAACTGGTCAGCCAACAACACCTCAAAAGCCGCTGCGGCATCATCGACACGACCCGCATCCCCCAACAAGTCAGCGAGGTTGTTGCGGGTATTGAGCGTGTCAGGGTGGTCGGCTCCCAGCACCCTCAACCGGTCGGCCAACAACACCTCGAACTCGGTCATGGCTTCGTTTGTGTTGCCTGAGACGCCGAGGGCGTTAGCACCGCGTTGGCGGACTTCGAATTGGGTTTGTGTGGGGACTTGGTGGGGGTCCAGCGTGCGGTACACTTGATAGAGGCGCACGCATTCGGGTAGTTCTCTGGGCGCGCCTTGCAGATCGCGCAGTATGGTGTTGATGGCATGAGCGACGACTGCGGGCGCGCTGAGAAAGCCCTCGGCGTGGAGCACGAGGACGGTGCGGGCCCGACTGATGGCGTCGGGATGGTCTTCGAGCCCATCCGCGCCCAATTCGGCCCCGGACTCGTCGCCGGCTGCCGTTAGCGCCGCTGCGAGAGCGTTGAGGATCTGTTCGTGTGCGTCACCGCTGTCGAGTGCATCCACCAGAAGCCTTGGTCTCACGTCTTGTACGATGTCGCTTTGGACGCTCTCAGCGAATGAGCGCAAATAGTCGTCGACGACACGCACCCATCCATAGGCATGGGGAGCGTTGGCCAACTCGTTGAGCACCCCCTCGCGATCGAGCAGGCCGAGTCTGTTGATGACATCGTGGAGCACCGCCTGGGCCCAGCGGTTCTCGCCGCCGGCCCGCCATAGCTCCGGATCTGAGACGTTGGTTCCTGAGATGTTCGTTGGAGTGATGGCGTGGGCGACAGCGAGCGCGATGCGTGTCGCTTCGGGGATCCCCTTCCAAATCTCCAGGTACAGATCAAAAATACTCTCGGGAAGGCGGTCCGTGACGTAGTCGGGAGTGATGTCTGGGCGCGAGCCGGGGTGCCATTTTTTTAGCAGTTGGCAGGCCGTCTCAACGGCGTGGGGGTTCTGGTAGCGGTCGGTGAGCGCTTGCAGCACGTCGGGGCCGACCTCGGGATAGTAGCCGCATACAATCTGCTGGCGGGCTTGCTCGTCGAGTTCGGTGAGCCCCGCGCCCGGCGGGAACGGCCCGGCGGCGCCGTCTTCTACGACCTTGGTGTGGCCGACGCGGTGCAGGCGATCACGGTGCGACTCAAGGAGTTCGACAAGTTTGTCCTTAGTGTCGATCTTGTCGGGCCAGGTCGTGGAGATCACCATGATAGGACCCTCGACACACAGCAGTTTGTCGAGCAACTCCAACAACATGGCGTCCGCCAGGTGGAGGTCCTCCACGAACACCACGACCGGCAGACCGCGCCGGCACACGTCCCTCAGCAGGGCGACGGCCTTGTCGACTATGTCAGAATCAGCCGACTCTCCAGGCACCGACGGAGCCGCGATCCTTGCTTGGTCCTGTCGCCGCGCCTGGTGGCCCTTGACCCCCATGACCGTCAAACGGACCGCGATCCCCATAAGGGGCACCGCCGCCGCCGCGACCTCCCCCACCGCCACGGCGGCACCCTCCTGAGCGACCTCCTCGGCAACCGCCCTGCGCGCTCGTGCCAGCATGGGCCTCAAGCGCCCGCCCGCGGAGCCCAGATCCCTGCACGCGTCCTCCAGCGACTCCGCGTGAGCGTAGAGCTGTTCGAGATCCACCCGCAGCATGCTCGTGGGAACACCGTTGCGGGCCCCGCAGGCAATCCCCCACCAAAAGAACTCCGGCAGCGACCCCCCAGGACGCTCAAAGCGCGCCGGTCGCACAGCCTTGCGCCCCTGATCAGGATCCTCGATCGCAGCGGGCCAATACCTCGGCTCGGACTGGCCCGCAGCCAAACGAGCATAGAACTCCCGCGCCACACGAGTCTTGCCCCACCCCGACGGAGCCTCCAACGACACCAAACACGGCCCACCATCACTACACACCTGATCGAAGACCGAAACCAGGCCATCAACCAACAAGCGACGCGACTCACCACAAAACGGACTGGACTCAACCATCGCAGCAACCTCCCAAACGATCCACCCTTAGACCCACCAAGGCTAGTGCCCAAGCACCATACCAGCGGCAGAGGCCACAGGCTGCCGAAGTCTGCGGACGGCACTGTGGAGGCGATCCAGATCCTGCGCGCCGCTGCGCGCGGTCGAGGCCCGCACCTGCGTCGTCAACCAGCTCAAGAGTCTGCTGGTGACCGCCCTTGAGCAGGTCGCGGCCCCTTTGTGGGTCTTCGCACCGCTACGCATGTCGGTGCCTACACTCGGCGGGCGTGTGCCGTTTCCTCAAGGCGCGCCTCTCCGCGACGGTTCAGCCCAGTTGCGGACGTAAGCACGCTGCTTCCTTGTAGCTGACGATCGGGGCTTGCGGTAGACCTTCTCCATTCCCCACCACCACTCCGCGATCTGGAGCAGGGCCTCGTCTCCGGTCATGCCATGGCGCACGAGCCAGCAACCGACCACGGTACCGGTGCGGCCCACACCTCCCCAACAATGCAAATAAACCGTGCTGCCGTCATCCAACGCCCGGTCGATGGCGTCGAGGATGCCCGCTGTCTCCTGTGGGCTGCGCGGCACGCTCACGTCGACGATGGGACACCGCTCATGCACGAACTTGACGTTGAGCCAGCCAGCCTCCCGCGCCGCAATATCGGCGTAGGGCTCCAGCCTCTCATCCGTCTCAGTCAGGTCAATGAAATGGTCGAAGCCTGCTTGGACCGCATGCCCGTCTCGGCCATCCACTTGAGGGCAGACGCAGGCCACCGATCGCTCGGAGCCCAGAGGACCAATCTCGCAGCAGACTGTGGTAAAATATTGCATTAGTACAGCAGATATTCTTGTACTAGCATAAGGTTCATGTCTGCATCAGTGCTTCCTCGGCACGTCTCGGGCGAGATTGACGCCGCGCTGGGCGGAGCACGGGTGATTCTGATTCACGGCGCCCGGCAGACGGGCAAGACCACGCTCGCCCGGCAGGTATGCGACCGATTGGGAGGCACATTCGCCACGCTCGATGATCCGGCACTGCTGGCGGCGGCCCGAGGCGACCCGGTCGGATTCGTCGAGCAGCCGGGACCGCTGGTGGTCGACGAGATCCAGCGGGCCGGCGATCCGCTGGTGACCGCAATCAAGATGGCCGTCGACCACGATCCGTCACCGGGTCGGTTCGTCATCACGGGTTCGACGAACTTTCTGACCGTGCCCACGGTGTCGGAATCGCTGGCCGGGCGGCTGGCCATCATCGATCTATGGCCGTTCTCGGCGGGCGAACTTGCCCGCGGACCCGCTGAGAACTTCGTCAGCCTGGCATTCGATGACCCCGAGGCGCTGCGGGCCGGGCCACAGGGAACCCCTAGCCGAGGCCAGTACCTCGAGATGATCTGTGCCGGCGGCTATCCGGCTGCGGTGTCGCTGACGCGGACCCAGCGACGGCGCTGGTACCGCGACTACGTTCGCACGGTCGTTCAGCGCGACATCGTGGAGCTTGCCGACATCCGTCGAGCCGACGCCGTGGTCCCGGTGCTGGCGACGGTTGCCGCGTTGACCGGTCAGGAACTGAACGTGGCTCGCCTGGCGCGAGGCGCCGGCGTCAACGTCCGCACGGCAGAGAGCTACCTCGCCTGGCTCCGCACCGTGTTCTTGGTGCACCGAGTGCCGATGTGGTCCCGCAACTTGTCCACGAAGGCCGCGAAATCCGCCAAGCTGTATCTCGCCGACACCGGCCTTGCAGCCCACCTCGCCAACAAGGACCCGACGGCGCTAGCCCGCCCCACCGACACTTCCGTCGGCGGACTCGTCGAGACATTCGTGGCCGGCGAGGTGGCCAAGCAACTCACATGGAACGACACCGGGGCGCAACTCTGCCACTTCCGAGACCACCGCGGTCCCGAGATCGATCTCATCCTTGAGGCCCCCGACGGGCGTGTCGTGGCCGTCGAGGCCAAGGCCGCCGTGTCGCCCGGAACGGACTCCGTCAGGTGGCTCGCTTGGCTGAGGGACCGCCTTGACCGCCAGAGCGGCGACTTCGTCCACGGCTACGTGCTGCACGCGGGCCCCAACCGGGTCAGCCTCGGCGATCGGCTCACCCTGCTGCCTCTTGAAGCACTCTGGCACCCCACCGATTGCGAGTAACCCGCAACGAGATGAGCGATAGGTTGGCAGGATGTCTGTTGCTCGGAGCGAAATTAGGCTTGAAATTGAAGTTCCAGGGCGGCCTGAGGAGGTGTGGAGGGCGGTAGCAACCGGTCCCGGGATCTCGTCTTGGTACGTGCCCCATACCGTCGAAGAACGGGAGGGTGGAGCGGCGACCGCTTCATTCGGGCCGGGCCCGGAAATGCAGGTCGCGGGTCGGGTTGCTGTCTGGGAGCCACCGCGCCGAGTATGTTTCGACGGCGGCGAGGGTGTCGAAGGACTGACGTTCGAATGGTCGATCGAAGCGATTGACGACACCAGTTGCGTGGTTCGCCTAGTCAACACCGGTTTCGGTCAGGGCGACGAGTGGGATGCTCAGTACGACGCTATGACCGAGGGGTGGCGCATGTTCATGTTCAACCTACGACTGCACTTGGAACACTTCAGCGGGCAGACGGCCACCTCTGCGCTACCCATGGCGATGTGGACCGGTCCGATAGAAACAACCTGGGCGGCGCTCACCGACGCTCTCGGCATTCCGTCGGCCCCGGGGATCGGCGAGCGGATCGAGGTCAAATCGCCCGGTGCTCCCGCTCTCGCTGGCACGGTCGTCGACACCGCTGCCAGTCGGATCGCCCTGTTGGTTGAACAACCGGCTCCCGGCACCGCTTTCATGACCGCCGAGGGTTTCGGTGAACACGTCGGCGTGTCGATCTGGTCCTACCTCTATGGGGACACTGGAGCTGAGGCCGCCGAACGAGACGGACCCCTCTGGCAACAATGGTTGAACGAGCGCGGACCCGATCCTGACGCAAGCTCCTGACGAGCAGCGCGCTTACGAAACCCATGAGCAGATCATTTCAGCAGATGTCAACGCCTTGCTGATACCGCCCTCAAGCCCAGATCGAATCCGACCGTTGAACTTGTATTCGAAGTGTTGTATCGTGTCAACGTGACGAGGGTTCGGCATCCCAAGAAAGATGTCGAGGAAGCCCTGAGGATCGCTGACATGTCGACGTTCACGTTCACCCTTGTTGTCGAGGGATCCGACCTGCACAGCGACGAAGTCATCGACGCTCTATTCCAAGCGGGCTGCGATGATTCCCTGGTCGGTTGCTCAGGCGGTATCCAGTACATCGACTTCGACCGCGAAGCTGCTTCTCTCGAGGAGGCGGTGCTCTCGGCTGTGACCGATATTGAATCCGTCGACGGACTCGTGGTCGTTCGGCTAGCTGATTCTGGGCTGGTCTCGATGGCCGATATCGCGGCGCGCACCGGACGGACCCGTGAGAGCGTGCGGCTCCTGGTTGCCGGTGAACGAGGCCCCGGCGGATTTCCAGCTCCGGTCACCGATCCCCGCAGCCGCTACCGGCTCTGGCGCGCGACCGAGGTTGAGCATTGGATGCGAACACACGTAGAAGATTCGTATGAGACTCGTGAGGACCACGTACGTGTCGCTATCAACGCCACCTTGGAACTCCGCTACCACTCAAGCCACATTCCCGACGACCGGAAATCAGACCTGCTCGCCCTGGCCGGTCTGTAGACCCGGGTAGGAACCGTCCCGGCAAACTCCATCGGCTGAGCGGCGTCCATCCGGTCGGGCGGCTCGCTCTCGAGTAATCTTCGACCTGCGGCGGTCTCGCGGTCTCCACGCCACGTCCTCTCGACGGCACGAGCGGGGACTGCCAAAACTGACTGACAGTCCCTGCCCCGGGCGATCAGCGACCGTGCCACCTCGCGGACGGTGAAGACGAAGTAGCGGAAGTTCCGGTGTAATTGCCCGACCTTGGGGGTTCCGAGCCGATCTGGTCAACAGGGCGCATTAGGCCCAGACCTAGGAAGCGGCCACTGCCGAGCGAGAGCGGACCACATACCTCATCGGAGAACCTCACCGAAGCGTGGACGAGCCAGCGCACAACACCGCCGTTGGCGTCGCGGCCTTGCCTGAACACGGGAAAGTTGTAAGCGGGACGGCTCCCGTCAAGCTCCGACACTTGCGACACCTGCACGTCCACAGGCTGGGGAAGGCCAACATGCTCGCAGGACGTTGCAACCCCCTCGGCCGCTCGTGCCCAGGCCTTGGCGCGCTTCTGGGGGCCGCCTCTGCGCAGGTCGCCCGGATGCGTCGGCAAGGCCACAGGCGTCGCCGAGGTCCACAGCCGCGACGGCTGCACCCACACGTCTGGGTCCAAGATCGCCGCGGCAACCGGAGGCGCCCGTGTGATCTCGACAACTCCGTTGCGGCCCATCCTCAACTGCAGCGACCGGCCATGACACTGCTGTTCCCACAGTCCGATCCCGAGCAGGGTTGCGTCGCGCGCCAAGGAATCGAGTCCGCCCGGGAGGGAGACGACCAAGCTCAGGATCTTCCCGTCCGAGTGCCTGCGCCCCACGTCTGGGACAGCCAAGAAGGCGATGTGGGGCACCGAGGTCGGAACTCCATCGGGAAGGTGGCCACTAACTCCCTCGGGCAACGGATCCGGCACATGGCTGAGCACCGATGCACGCAGGACCCTTGCGACCTCCACCGTGCGCGTAATGGGGATCGGTCCGTTACGCGGCGCCAGTTCGAACACCACCCACTCGCCAGCCGTGTCAGCACAATGCGGGCCGGGCAGCGCTGCCCGAATCGGGCCATTCTCGGTCATCGCCGGCGGAGCTGCCGCCACCACGGGCTCGCCAGGCTCGCCCGCCTGGATCGGGACATCTCCGGTCATCGCCGGTACTCAACCGAGCAGCGTGCTGGTCGGCCACCCGATCTGTCGCCAGATGAACGGCTGTCCGGTGCTGTCTGTGCGGAGTGTTCGTGGACTTGATTCATCCGAACGAGTCAAGCCTCGTGCAACCGTTGATACGGCCATTGTTGTCGCGCGTCTCACCACCCGGAAACACCAAGTCATTCCGCTCGGAACATGCTGCGGCGACCACTCTCGATACAATGTAGAGCCTGCCGTCCTCAGGGTCGAGAAGATCTACCACACCGCCGTATGCAATCACCCTTGAGCAGCATGAATTCTCCTCATCAATAATCAAAGTCCTGCTTGCAACCCGAGCTTCGGATACTCTTGCAATCCGACCACTCGCAGGAATTGCAAGAATCAAATCGCCAGATTCTGAAGTTAAGCGAATCTCATGCGGCGTAAGATTGATCAATTCCATCATGATCCATCACTATGACTTGACGTTTGCGGCCACAGACGCACTTGGCGTTTGCGGCCACAGACGAAAATCGCCATTGTCATATACGTAAGTGCGAAGCGATTTTTGGAATAGCTCCCTCACGGGACGGAGATCACCCTCCTTGTCGTCACGCGACGCCTCCCCCAACAAATAACCAACTGCCACAACCACAGGCAGCGGCAATCGTGCCAACAGATGCAGCGTTTTCGACTCCTTAAGGCACAGCGACACAGCCGCGGCTGCGATCAACGCGGTTCTACGGAATTCAAACGGATCAAGCAGGGGATCTTCATCCGACCGAATGTAGCCGACTTTGACATGCCGATGCTTCTTCAAGTCCGGCACAAGTTTGCATTCACAGTCATCTTGGACACGATGCCGATAATCGGTTCTTGGATCCTGTCTAACACCACCGGCTGCGCGAAAGTCAGATAGGATCTGAGCGATTGCATCATTCAGTGATCTACTCAATGCCATAGCCGCATCGTCGGAATCGCCGTGGAATTTGCCCGTAAAATCAAGGCTAACAACCATCGGGATCATTGAGTTTTCGTTTTCTGCCGCTTCATCCTCGTAATTCTCGGCAGCAACCGTTCGCTTGAAATCGTCAACAAGCTTACTATCGAGGGCAACGACATCGATCAAGTGTCCAGACAGCCACCTTGATCTTCTAATCGAGCCGGCGCGACTCGGACGCTTGTCGTCATAATGCCAGATAATAAAGTCCTTAAGAATCGATGAATATCCTACTGCCAGCGCAACTGGCCATTGCATGTTCGAAATGGCATTCGATGGTGAATCTTTGGTGTTCGGGCCCAACGCAAACTTGCAATTTCTAATAAACTTCGCCAACCTCGTCACGCTGTCCGTATCATTCTCATAAAAGTCCCCATCTTGAACAAATATATCGACGAACGGCGGTGCCAACTGACCGGCCGCACTCTCTCCGTTCAAGACCGCAATACATCGATCCTTTCGACGATCTGGATCAAACAGCGCAGACAGATAGATCATTGTGCCGTTTCTCCTCGCCGATCTACCTATCCGCTTCACCGTCAGGACATACCACACAAAGACCACTACCGTCGCGAGTAGTCCATAGAGTATCTGTATCCGGAAGACCGCTTGAGCCTCGACTGCAATGGTGATCGAGGCACCGAGCAATATCGTACTCAAGAAGAGGCGCACTTGCCTATACAAGACAAGACGAGGCATTAGCGATGCACGGTGCGCCCGTTCGCCGGGTTTCTCCCACGGTTTCTCCCACGGTTTCTTCCACTTCCTCATCCTTCATGCTGCCTTTCATCCATACGGAAGAACACGACGCCTGGATTGTCTCGCACGATGAGTGCCTCCCACTCGCTTGACCAATCCAGTTCGGTTTGGTTCCGTTCCTGCTTATCCAGATTCCGTGGTTTGGAGCATATCACCCGGGTCCTGTCGACCGTCACTTTCCTGACGGACCCTTCTGTCTTCTTGCCAGGATCAGAGGTTTGGGAACAAAGCTGAAGTTCACCAATGGTAGCCCAGCCGCGTTCGTCACCGATGGTAGCCCAGCCGCGTTCGAGTCGGACTCTGTAGACACGACCATCCGAATCATGACTCCAGTCACTCCAGGCCCACAGATGTGAAGCGAAAGGCGCCTCCGGAAACCATTCCTCCCATTCCTCCGCTGTTGGCAGGATCTCTAGGTGAAACCCCTCAAAATCTGACCAGGTGGCGCGAAGCCCAGCCAGGTGCTTGGCCGCCTTTTTCCATGTCATTCTGGCCATTCTGCCATGACCAAAAAGCAAGCCGTCAAGTCCCGTGGTCACTGCGAATCACCCTCGTTGGAGCGGCTCCGTCCGCCGCTAGGCCCAACCCGATCCCGTTCCGTCAGCATTTCAGCAACTCCGCAATATTGGCGAGTTTCGGTGGGTCACACGCGCTGCTGAGTCGGACTGTACCGAACCCTCTTGATGTCAGGGCACCAATCCCTACATATCCGTCGTGAATGTCGCGCACGACCGCTTCCAACATCGCCCCCACTACGTCAGGTATCTGCTCCCCCTTCGTCCAATAGACCTTCAATCCTACGGTCCCTCTTGTGAGGCCCTCAATATTGAACAGGCGTCCCTTAGCCGCGCCGCCCGTAATGCGATCAACAGATATCCTCGTCAGGACTCGATCCTCATCTTCTAGTATCTTTGAAGAACAGAACTCGAGAGATCCGCGTACTCTAGGCGAGCCAAACATCTCGCAAATCAGACACTCGCAGGGGGTGCCCTCGGCCGTTCGCTGGCTGTGTGCCTTCTCGTCGTTCGTGTGGTCGGGCGAGCATGCGTCAACGTCCAGACTCTTCAGAATGAATTCACATCGAGACCGGAACAAACCTTTCCAAGAGGTTCCTTCGATCCATACATGACCATCGGGTCGCCTGCTGCTCTTGAATATACTTGTACCATCGCCCTTACTCATGTCGTCACCCTTGCGGTGATCCCTCCCTTGGTCAACGTCCTCAAGAGCCCCGTCGATGAGAAACTCATCAACTATTTCAAAACTCACATCAACTATCAGAGGTCTGCTCCGTACGTTCGGTTCAATCTCAGCAGTATCCTCTTTAACAACGTCCTTGTGCGTAAACAACGCCGCGAACCGCTCACGTCCGTTGGTGTTCGAATCGACTTTGCTGGCCGACTTCAGCCATTTACGACGCCCGTCGGTTGTATGCAGGTCGACGGTGCCATGCCGTATCGAATTGATCCGAGCTTCACCGAAATCTGATGATCGCATACCTCCCACACGCGGTCGCCATGTCTTGATATATTCCCAATAGTCGGATAGGTCAATGTCAGTCAGCCCAATGAGAAATATCCGAGCAGGCGACATCAGGAGTTCTTCGGACCACAGGTGCTTGTCAGCTGGGGCCCCCCGCTTCCGGTCTATCGATGTCCGCGTGCGGGTGTGTGTGCGGAGGCCCGCTGACGACCCGCTGTCAACGCTACCAGGACCACTCTGGCTCCCAGCCCGAGGTGTTGTCTCACTCATCGATGCCTCCACCCAGGAGCCCAGGAATCGCAACGCCGACGGCTCCGGTTCATCTTCGAGCGTCTGTCCACCCAGAAGAATCCGAGCCAGCTTGGCGGAAGGATCCCTCGCCATCAGATGTGACCTCAACGAACCAACCAGGGAACTACATGGAACGTAGGGGTCTCCCGCAGCCGTTCTCGATAAAGGCGAATGAACCGATCCGATTTGATCCACGTTTCGGTCCGTGTGAGGGCCGATCTCGCCGTCGAATCCCATAGCACCGCCTGGGACGGATGCTGGAGCTGGGACGGATGCTGGAGACAGCAACTCGATCTCGATCTCGAAAACTGTGCGTACGGTCATAGCTGGCCTACGGCTGTCGTTCAGAATCTAGGAGGTTGATGAGCTTTTCAACCTCGTCGAGCTTGAGAGCCGAGCCAGCATCGATTGCCTCTCTCTGGCCTTGAGTGAATTCCTTGCTTCGCTTCATCTCGGTGATTCGCCCCGGTACATTGCCGTTTGCAACGGCTCTAGCACACTCTTTCAACCGGTCGACGAGCCAGCTCAGATCGTCAGGCGTCATCTCTTGAAGAGTGTCGACTAGCTCATCTATCGACGCGCTCGCCTGACGATTGACAGAGACGGCGTCGACAGGCTCATCTATCGACGCGCTCGCCGGAGGATTGACAGAGACGGCATTGACAGAGACGGCTCCGAAACCCTCAGTGGTGCGGCATCCATAAGCGCTTGACGCGATTCGAACTGCGAGTTCTCTGAGCTTCTCCTCTGAAAGCTCTGGCTCAATCTTCAACAAGAAGACCGAACCAGCACTAAACCCGAAGTCCAAGGGCTTCGGCAGGTCGCTAGCCGCGTGCCACCCTTTGATCTCGCTCAAGCGTGTCCATGGCCGCAGACAGTTGATTTTAAAGTCCGTAGGCATACCCGGCTCGGCATCAAGTCGCAGCTGTCGAATCCAGTTGATTTTATTCGGGTCAAGTATTGGACATGTGGCATCGTCCACGAAGATGGCTGGTGACTCCAAGTGCAGGCACAGGTGTCCGTCGTCTCTCAACCGGACATCTTCTACGGCACTGGTCGGAGCCGCCTTGATCTTCGCCTTGACCAGGCCGTCGACCGATTTCGAGGCACCGACGAAGAGTCGCTTCCGCTTCTCACCCACAAGCCATTCACAAGCCAGCTCCGATGAGGTTTCAATTTGGCCGTGTAGCTTAGTCCCTTGAGGGATCCGCTTCACAGCATACAACTTCCCCTCTTCGGCGGTCTCGCTAGCAGTCAAGCTAACTCGATGCCGCACCTGGAGTGATTTGGCTGAGCCCACAAGTTCTCCCTTGCTAAAGGTCAACGGACCCTCACAGAACTCGCACCTCTTCTCCTCAGCGTCACTATTGTCGATGTACCCGTCGGCGGCTGCGTCGTTGAATGATTTTTCGCAATCATCCTTTGGTGAATACTTGCACCGCATGAGGGACAGGGGCTCAAAGTTGGTTCCTTCTGGCAAGCAGAAGCCGTATCTCACATCTCGTTCAAAGAGAAGAAGGAACTCTTGCAAATCCTCATCGCCTAGTCTCGGCGGCAAGCCGTGATCCCGGATCCAGCAAGCCGCCAGGGCACCCCGCAAAGTAGATCCCGGAATGTAGTTCGTTTCGAGGCGCAGGTTGCTCACAGCTTCGAGTTCGACGCGCAATCGCATGTCAGGCATCGCCTGTCTTCACTCTTGGAACGATCTCCTTAAGAATCTCCAGTTCCTCATCGGTAAGGTCCGAGCAATCCCCATCCACTATCCGCACGGTGACCCATCCGTATCCTCTGTTACGCGACGCCCCTATCGATGTCATGCACTGCGCGCACGCTTTTATTACGGCAATGTGGCGAGCCGGGTTGTCGATATAGGCTCGCTGCTCGATGTCGAATTCAGCGCTCTCAGCCCAGACCTCATGATGCAGTAACATGGCCCCGTCCTCAACCGTGCCTGATGATTCATCGATGGCGATGCGATGGCGCTCACGAATCTTATGTGAAACAAATTCTGGCGTGCCGAAATGCCATGGGCAGGCACGCGCTCCTATCTGCCGTGCCGGATCGTCCTGCCGTGCCGGATCGTCCTGCGGTGCCGGATCGTCCTGCCATCTTCCGAATACCTCTGCGATCACACTGTCATGAATCTTCAGGACGTGCTCGCCTTGGTGACGCATGACGCCCTTCAGAGCCGATGCGCTTACGGGTTCGTCGCTATCAACTATGTTGTCCACACCCTTGGCTCCCATACCCAGAAAGAGATGAAACGGTGAGTGAAAGTAGATTCTAAACCGCAGTGGTGTCATGGGCTCAGTGCACCTTCTCAAATGGGTACAACATTGCTGACCACCACCCGGCGGTCTCTACAAGGTTCGCACGGACGGCCGCATCGCAGTCCAGTCCCCGCTCTTCGAATCGCCTACGCAGTTCGGGCTTGCGCCTCATGCGGTTCAGTGCATGATCTTCCCATTCCTTGATTTGCTCCTCGTCACCCAATTCCACTATGTCAGCTCCGCGGGTCATAAGCGTCACCATCTCACTATAAGTGTTGTTGGAGACGTAACGTCGATCACTCAAGAACGCCAGTTCCTGGCGCGTGAGCGGGCATTCCAAGTCTGCAAGTCTCCAACATCGCCGTTTGGAGTTGTTGCGCCGTTTGGAGTTGTTGCCAACAAGAGGCATTCGACCGTCCTGGGTGATGTCTTGCCAAGCGATGGAGGCCTTTTTGCCACCCGTGAAACTCTTGGCGGAACGCAACAGAGACTCCGAAAGGCCGGTGACCGAATCAAACGGCTCCGAGAAGTGGTGGAACACCAGACCCGCCGAAGCAGTAATCTCCCCTAGTATTGCATTCTCGGGCACAGGTGCATCAAGCCTCTCCTTGAACTCCTTTTGATATTCATTGGCGACGGTATCTTGGAATGTTCGCAGAAAGCGGACAGCGAAAAACCACCCTAAGCGAGCTGGCACGGTCACCAGGACGTCATCGCCACCGACCACATGAGGAACGATAGGCAGAAACTTGGGTGCTCCCTCCTTCCCGGCAGACTCTCCACGGTAGGAGACCCCGCGTTGTGCGAGTTCTTTCGGCTCAACCATCTCGTTCACGACCGACTTTACGGAGAGTTCGGTTGCGTCGTGCAGGACTTTACAAACGATGCCCTGAATCGCTCGCCGTTGCTCGTCTGGCACAGCCTGAGTGGCAGCGCCTCCGAGCTTTTCGTTCAACTTTTTGAGTTCCGCTCCTATCATATTGCCGTCCGCGAACACCGTCGCAAGACGCGGTTTATGCACGGAGTTGTGATCATCGTCGGTCGCCAGGATTTCGGCCTTGGCGAGTTCCTCAAAATGTTCGGGTCGGACAATTCCGTATTGTTTAAATCCCTTTACGAGCTTACTTTCAAAGCTGCGATCGCCAGCCGCACTGTTTCGGATGTCACAGTCTCTGCACAAGTCTAGGCCGTTCGTGGACTCCATCTTAGGATCTGTCTTGCATTCAACACAGGGCACCACCATCGGAAGGTCGAAGATGGGTGCCAGAAACGTCAGGACATCACCTCGCTCGCGTTTCTGACTCATCTTTTCGTAGACGCCGAGGTAAGAGGAGCCGTCGTGATACGCGGCTTCGAATTCACCTGACGGCAATCTCCTTCTAAGGTGACGATTGACAATTGTTGACGCCACCAACGAAATTGTTGACGCCACCATCGACGGGTCCGATTCGCCGCCGTTCAATTTGAGATGGATGACGCCGTCCACCTCACCGGCCTCCTTGTTGATCTCGACCGCCGAGGCTAGTTTTTCCTTTTTGAGGAAGGTCTCCACTTCATTATTGGACGTCGCAATCGTGATGGCCTCGGAGGCTCCTCGCCTTAACTTCAACTTCCGACTGCGATTCAGGTATGCCTGTATGCGGCGTTGTCCGATATTTAGATAGATCATCTCCGTCGGCCTCGTGTTCTCCTCGTTGGACCGGTGGCTCTGGAGCGAGTCGGGTATCCGACACGGCTCGAATCGACGGACCCTGTATTCAACATCTTGGCGAGTTCCGGCCAAGTATCTTGGACGGCTTCGGGAGTCTCCTCTACGAAGACGTCGACCGCAGTTTCTTTGAACTTGTCAACTTCTTGCTTCTCGACCACAGGAGCACCTCGATAGCGAGAGGATCCTTCGTAAATGTCAGTCAGATCCACTTTCGTTCTGAAGATTCCCAAGCCGAGCGGTTTTCCTCGACCCAAACGGGCCGTGTATTTCTTTTCTTCGAGAGCTTCGCAATTCTCGCCCTTCTTGAAGTATTCAAATAGGTGCTGCGGAGCTTGTGCGGCCATAAGGCCACCGAGATCACCTAATGTTAAGTTCTCGAAATGGATCGTTGAGTACCATATGCTCGGTGTTTCTAGAAGGGTCACAACATGTTCACCGTCTGCTTTTGTTCGGTAATGACCTTTGGCGTGCGGAATCGCAGACCAATAGTATTTTCGCCCGCGATATCCGAATGGTCGCTCTACCTGGGCGGGTTTCATGTTGGGCTCATATTGCCTGATTTGTACGTTACGGCCCCTTGGGTCATCGCGCGAACGCGCAAACGACACCGGCGAGAAGCGTAGATGACTACGGTACGAAGTCTGTTTGAGTTTCTCATCCTCCCCTTCACCTAGGTTGATATCGTCGCCAGCAGAGCCGAAGATCCTGCAGGATCTGCAGAGTTCGTCCGCGTTATTGCAGGGCCGTAGAGCCTTGGGAAGTCCCTTAATCTGATCGTCAATGACGCGGAGGCAACCGCCAACCAGAGTCTCATGTAGAGAGCGAACGGCTCCCTTGGCGATCGACCCAGGAAACTGGACTACGTCAGAGACTCTTTCCCCGTCCGGGAGAACTACCGGAAGAACTACCGGCGATCGTGACGTCCATTCAATATTGACGACTCCCGAATACGCATCGGGCCTGAGGCGATGGTGACCGGGTGGCTCTGACCGCAAACAGATCGCTCGCCCGTCCTCCTGTGGAAAGGGAACGAAATTGTATGGCTTGATTGTGTCGCTACCGCGCATACGTCCCACGAGGATAGAGTGCGCTGGACGCTAAAGCAAGGTCGAGCCGCGGGGCCACCGGTGAATGTCGGGTGGCATCCAACTCGTCCCCCAGGGCTGCCGACAGGTAGCATTCGTGAGAACCAGCCGGGTGCGGTCAGAATGGCCGGTGTCGTCGATATGAGCCCTGAGACCACGTCGGTGCGCGGATCGTGCGAAACCCCCGTGACCCATACCATGTGGTCGGTAACCGGTTGTAGGAGCGCCCGAGTTCTGACATTTGCGGACTAGTACGGATCGCCCGACCAATGCTCGGCTGCCTTGACGGGCACACAGACACCGCTCCCCCGAATCGACCAGATGGGCGAACCCGCCGATGTCTACCCGATCCCGTTCCAGCGTACTAGACCCGCGAAGCCAACTCGGCGAACCTGCTGACGTCCTGGACGTTACGTGCGGCCCGGAGCGCGGCTCCCCGTCTGCGATAGCGGTCAGAATCGCCAACGCGCCACGATCAGACTCCGACGACTCTCCGCCTCCCCTACTCGGGCGGTCTTGGTTGTCCGCCTACGAGTCAATGACGCCCCTGAACGACCCACGCTAGCGGGTCCACCCCAACCGGTGAGACCGAGAAGGTGGTCGAGCAGTCCGTTGCCATTGACGGGCCGTGCAATTGCACGGCCTTGGGCTGAGCATGGCATGTCGTACAACGATTTCGTGGCTCGGTTGCAATGAAGGGCCGTGCAATTGCACGACCTTGGGACTGGATGCTTCGGAAAATCAGTCGGTTGCAATGAAGGGCCGTGCAATTGCACGGCCTTGGGGATCAACCCCCGCATGCACGGCCTTGGGCGGGCTCGCCATCGAACTAGCCAACGCCGTAGAGCAGTTGCAATGAAGGGCCGTGCAATTGCACGGCCTTGGGACAGTACCCGGCATACACCAACAACCAAGAAAGGAGGGGTTGCAATGAAGGGCCGTGCAATTGCACGACCTTGGGCGGCACACCGACGCTGTCGACGTGCCCGCCAGCGACGTTGCAATGAAGGGCCGTGCAATTGCACGGCCTTGGGCAGTAGCAGGCGCTGTTTTGACGGTCGTCAGCTAGTTGCAATGAAGGGCCGTGCAATTGCACGGCCTTGGGTCACATGACGGGAATTGCTGGATCGGCGGTGACGCGGTTGCAATGAAGGGCCGTGCAATTGCACGGCCTTGGGACGATGCGCCCCGGATGTGGATACCGCGTTGGATCCCGTTGCAATGAAGGGCCGTGCAATTGCACGGCCTTGGGTCGCCGCGGACGACCAGGTTGCTACGGGCCTCGGCGGTTGCAATGAAGGGCCGTGCAATTGCACGGCCTTGGGAGGCAGGCAACAAACAAAAGGAGTGAACAGTGACATGTTGCAATGAAGGGCCGTGCAATTGCACGGCCTTGGGCCGCACAACACGTCGTAATCTTCGCCATGATCTCTTTGTTGCAATGAAGGGCCGTGCAATTGCACGGCCTTGGGGGCTCGAAGAATTTTGTGCCTCTGACCTCGTGGTTCTCGAACGTTTGCGAGCGGTCCCGATATCGTGGCATCGCGCGTCGGCCGGGTCGGGTTGTCAAGGTGCGGTATTCCTTGAAATGAAGCGCTTTCGAGCGGTCCCCAAGGATTGAGAGCGCATTGTAGCGCTCGCATCAGATGATCAGCAAGGCGCGCCTCTCCGCGACGGTTCAACCCAGTTGCGGACGTAGGCACGCTGCTGCCTTGTAGCTGGCGAGCGGGGCATGCGGTAGACCTTCTCCATTCCCCGCCACCACTCCGCGATCTGGAGCAGAGCCTCGTCCCCGGTCATGCCATGGCGCACGAGCCAGCAACCGACCACAGTACCGGTGCGGCCCACACCTCCCCAACAATGCAAATACACCGTGCTGCCGTCATCCAACGCCCGGTCGATGGCGTCGAGGATACCCGCTGTCTCCTGAGGGCTGCGCGGCACGCTCACGTCGACGATAGGACACCGCTCATGCACGAACTTGACGCTGAGCCGGCCGGCTTCCTGCGCCGCAATATCGGCGTAGGGCTCCAGTCTCTCATCCGCCTCAGTCAGGTCAATGAAATGGTCGAAGCCTGCTTGGACCGCATGCCCGATCTCATACTTGAGGCCCCCGACGGGCGTGTCGTGGCCATCGAGGCCAAGGCCGCCGTGTCGCCCGGAATGAGACTTGCTAATTCCCGCCATTTTGACGAACACACGGTTGATATGAAGCGGCTACAATAATCCGTCTCGCGGAATCGTTCCGCGATACGGAACGATTCAAAGCGGGGCACGACTCAGCCGCCCCGCGCAGGAGCAAAACATGGCCTTTCCCAGTGACCTTGAAATCGCCAACCAGGCAAATCTGCAACCGCTCACTGACATCGCCCGCAGCGCGGGTATCCCAGCTGAATGTCTTGAGCCTTATGGAGTCGGCGCCGCCAAGATTTCGCTCGATGCCATCGAAAAGATGAGCGACAGGCCCGAAGCGGCATATGTCGTCGTCTCAGCCATCACGCCAACACCGCTGGGTGAAGGCAAGACAACCACAACCGTCGGTCTCGGCCAAGCCTTCCAGCACATCGGTCGAACCGCCACGATCGCCATCCGCCAACCCTCAATGGGGCCGACCTTCGGGATCAAGGGAGGTGCTGCCGGAGGCGGCTACAGCCAAGTCGTGCCCATGGAGATGTTCAACCTTCACCTGACCGGCGACATGCACGCCGTCACCGCGGCTCACAACCTCTGCTCTGCGATGCTCGACGCTCACATCTACCACGGCAACGACGCTGGATTCGACATGCACAACATCACCTGGCGCCGTGTGCTCGACGTCAACGACCGCGCCTTGCGTAACGCTGTGATCGGTCTCGGTGGACGGCTCGACGGCATCCCCCGCGAAACCGGATTCGATATCACTGCCGCATCCGAAGTCATGGCGGCCCTGGCACTGTGTACCTCGCTTCAGGATCTTCGCTCACGCCTCGGACGAATCGTCTTGGGCTACAACAAAGCAGGCACTCCGATCACCGCCGAAGAGATCGGTGCGGCAGGATCGATGGCTGTCATCTTGAAGGAAGCCATCAAACCCAACCTGATGCAGACACTGGAAAACACCCCTGCGCTCGTCCACACCGGACCTTTCGGCAACATCGCCACCGGCAACAGCTCGATCATCGCCGATCAAATCGGTATCCACACCAGCGAGTTCCTGTTGACCGAAGCAGGGTTCGGCGCTGACATGGGGGCCGAACGATTCTTCAACATCAAGTGTCGTTACTCCGGGATCGCACCGGACGCGGCGGTGCTTGTCGCCACGGTGCGAGGCCTGAAAGCCCATTCTGGCAACCACAAGATCGTTGCAGGTAGGCCCCTGCCCGAGGCGTTGTTGGCTGAGAACCCCGACGAGGTTCACATGGGAGGCGACAACCTGCGCAAGCAACTCCAAAACATGCAGCTTCACGGCGCAACACCGGTTGTCGCCATCAACGTCTTCCCCGGTGACCATGCGGCTGATATTGCCGCGATCGGAGAGATTGCCGACGAGTACGGTGCTCGCGCGGCAGTGTCCACCCACTTCTCCGATGGAGGACGAGGTGCCACCGAGTTGGCCGAAGCGGTGGCGGCCGCAGCGGCCGAACCAAGCGAATTCCAACTGCTGTATCCCAGTGAGGCATCGCTCAAGGACAAGATCCATGCGGTTGCCACCAAGGTTTACGGAGCAGACGGTGTGGAATACACGGCCCAAGCCAACAAACAACTCGCCACCTACACTGAGGCGGGCTTCGCTGAACTGCCTGTGTGCATAGCCAAAACTCATCTCTCCATCAGCTCCAACCCTGCATTGAAGGGTGCCCCCACCGGCTGGACCCTGCCCGTACGCGAGGTCCGTGCGAGCGTTGGGGCCGGCTTTATTTACCCGATCTGCGGCGATATGCGCACCATGCCCGGCCTGGGCAAGATTCCCGCCGCCAAGTCCATAGACATTGACGCCGACGGCAACGTCGTCGGTCTTTCTTAGAATCACCGGCCCTTCTAAGAGGGCCTTCCTTTCTCACAGGAGCACAAGTGAACCCACTCGCCAACATCCTGCGCCCCAACCCCCGAGCAATCAGCTCTCCCGTCGCGCGCGCCGCGATCTCCGACATGACCTACGAGTTGATTCCGCTCAAGAGCCTGCCCGAGGCGATTCAGCAACTTCCCAATAATGCTCGTGTCAGCGTTACAGCCTCGCCGGTGAAGCCGTTGGAGGACACGCTCGACGTATGTGCCGAACTGCTTGATCTCGGTCACCGACCGATCCCCCACCTCGCTGCTCGCAAGGTGACTGACGCTTCACACATGCGCTCGATAGCAGCCCGTATCAAGCAACTTGGGCTCAGTGAGATCTTCTGTATCGCGGGCGATGCACAAGACGCCGGTGAATACCCCGACGCCATGTCGCTGCTGCGGCCTCTGCTTGACATCACCGCCGGCGAAATTTCTGCGGTGGGCGTGTCCTCATATCCCGACGGTCATGCCTTCATCGACGATTCAGCTCTACACCAAGCATTGATCGAAAAACAGGAGCTCTTCAAAGAGGCGGAAGTCAAAGGGCACGCATCCACGCAGATGTGCTTTTCGACCGACACGATCATTTCTTGGCTGACCGCGCAACGCGCGGAGGGTCTCACCATGCCGGTCCATCTCGGAGTCGCGGGCGTGGTCGACCGGGCAAAGCTCATTCGCATGGGTATGCGGCTAGGTGTGGGCGCCTCGCTGCGATACGTCCAAAAAAACAGAACCGGCCTGCTCAAGCTCTTTTCTTCGGTTGGCTACAACCCCAGCGATCTGATCGACCCGCTGGCCGACGAGTTCAACTCTTTAGGCATTGAAGGATTGCATATGTTCACCTTCAACCAGGTAGCCGCCACCGAGCGGTGGCAGCAAGCCAAGCTCAGATAGCACCGGGTCGTATATGAGTGCTCCTCTTCTCGCACCGTTCCAAGGCTGGCTGATCCGACCCGAGTGGTCCGGTCGGGTAATCGCGGGTGCGTATGATTCCAAGACACCCGAGCAGCGTCGTGCCATTGTCGAAAGCAACCCGTTCAGCTACCTCGGGGTCACACGGTCCCATGCGGATCAGATCGAGGGGTGTTCAGATTCCGATCTGCTGACGCTCAGCATCAAAACTCTTGAACGGATCCTCGAAGCCGACGCTTTCGCGCCCTCAGACCAGCCAGCGTTTTATGCATACCGCCTGAGTTCCGCCGACACGGGTGGCTCTCGAGGTGATCGTTCAACCGATGACCTGACGAGCCAGCCTTGCGCGCAGATCGGCGTTGTCGGCGCCTTGGACATCGATGGACTGCGCGACGGGCGAGTACTTACCCACGAGAACATTCGTCCTGAGCGAGCGTCATCGATTACTGACCATCTCGGTCATGTCGGCGCTACCTCATCTCCAGTCTCGTTAACCCATGTCGCACCACCCGAACTGCTTGAGATTCTCGAAGCGGTTTCTCAGCGGACACCAGAGGTTGATGTAGTGGTCGAGGGAATCAGGAACCAGGTATGGACCTTTAGTGCTTCAGAGACCCAAAGCATCCAGCCGTTCCTCGAAAATCCGGTTGTCTACGTGACCGATGGTCATCATCGCTGTGCCGCGGCTCTGGCTGGCCGATACGCACACCCCAATCTGGCCCCTTTTGCACGCACACTTGCTGTGTTGTTCCCGCATGATCAACTGAGGGTTGCAGCCTTTCATCGCAGGGCACCTGACCGCGGGGTGCGCTCAACGCCGGAGTTGGTCGAGGCCCTTGGCACTGTGGGAACGGTCACTGCTGTTAGTGGTGTCGAGAGGGCCCGTCCCAGGGCCAAGGGCGAGGTCGGCGTGTATCACGATGGGTCATGGTTCCGGCTGATTCTTGATCCGTTGGAGCGCCCCACAACTCTGGCTTCGCTCGACGTTGAGCGGCTGCGCCGTGACGTCATCGGCCATGTGCTGGGAGTGAACGAACTCGACGACAACAGCGACGTTGATTATGTGCCCGATCCTTCAGGCACAGCGGAGTTGGTGGCCCGTTGCGACGCTGATGGGTACGTCGGTTTGCTCGTCTATCCAACCGACATCAACGATCTGATGGCGGTGGCAGCAGCCGGTGACCTGATGCCTCCGAAGTCGAGTTACCTGGACCCGAAACCGCCCTCCGGGGTTTTCTTGCGCACTCTCGGAGTCGGTGCCACCAAGCACCTGAATCCCAGTTGATCCCGGCCTAGAACCTCAGGGCGCGATTGAACCCATCAGGCGGGCTGCGGCCAGAGTGTTTTTAAGCAGGCAGCCGATGGTCATCGGACCGGTGCCTCCCGGCATCGGGGTGATTGCGCCTGCGATGTCTTGAACACTGTCGAAGTCGACATCGCCGACGATGCCCGCTTCGGTGCGGGAGATGCCCACATCGACCACGGCCGCGCCGGGACTCACAAAGTCTGCGGTCACCAACCGTGCCATACCGGCAGCCGCGATGATTATGTCAGCCTCGCGGCACAGCCCAGCGAGGTCTGCGGTGCGGCTGTGAGCGAGTGTCACGGTGGCGTCGCAGCCCTTGCGTCCCAGTAACAGCACTTGAGGCAAGCCGACCAGCGTCGAGCGGCCGATGACGACTGCTCGCTTGCCGCTGGTCTCGATTCCATAACGTGCCAATAGTTCCATCACTCCCAGCGGCGTGCATGGAACGTGCCCCACACGACCGCGAACAAGCCGCCCCATCGACCGCTCAGTCAAGCCATCGACGTCTTTTTCGGGCGGGATCAAGTCGAGCACCGCTTCGGCATCGATACCGACCGGAACGGGGAGTTGCACAAGAATCCCGTGGACCGAATCGTCGTTGGCGAGATCGCCAACCGCCTCCTCAACTTCGCCTTGCGATGCGTGGGGGCTCAACTCCACATTACGCGACACCATGCCCGCTTCTTGAGCCTTGCGATGCTTGTTGCGAACATATATCTGGCTCGGTTTGTCGCTGCCGACCAACACGGTGGCGAGACATACCTCGGGGTTACCCAGCGAATCAATCTCTGCACGTATGGCTGCAACGATTTCATCGCGCAGTCGGTTGCCGTCCATGAGCACAGCACCGCCGGGTGTGCGCTCAAAATCATCATAAGAAGTCACGCCCGTAGGCTAGTCGGCCCTCAAGATCACCCGCCCTGCCAGCCCAACATCTGTGGTTTTGTTCGCAACCCCCTCACCGTCCGATTTTCGGGATGTGAACCGCGCATCGTAGGGTCAAGCCATGAGCGACTACAGCCAAGAAACGGACAACCCGAGCGACACCAGCTTTGGTGGCGCACCAACGGCGGACCACCAATGGGTCTTGCTTGACGACCCAATTCCGGGCGTCCGCAGAATTACCTTCAACCGAGCCAACAAACGCAACTCGCTGATCCACCCCTTGCGAGGCGCGATTCTCGGTGCGCTTCGGGATGCCGACAATGACGACGACGTCAAGGTTTCGATCGTGAGGGGTGACGGCCTGTCCTTTTCCGCCGGATATGACCTCGCCGGCGGAAACACCGACTACGAACTGCCGTTCTTCACCGCTCAAGGTGAAGGGCAGTGGCCGCGCCATGTCACCGAGGGTTGGATGAGCATCTGGGACCTCGCCAAACCGGTCATCGCACAGGTCCACGGATACTGCCTGGCAGGCGGTAGCGAACTCGCCACCTGCTGTGATCTCGTCTACGTGGCTGAAGATGCCCAGATGGGTTACCCAGCTACCCGTTTCGGTGTGCCCGACATGCACTTCCATGCCTGGTTCATGGGGATGCGCAAGGCGATGGAAATGATGATTACCGGCGATTCTGTCAGCGGTCTTGAGGCCGTTGAGTATGGCTGGGCAAACAAGGCCTTTCCTGCCGAGGAGCTATCTGAAGGCGTCTTGAAGATCGCCGAGCGGATCACCCAAACCCCTACTGACGTGGTCCAACTCAACAAACGTGTGGTTCATCGCCAGATGGAGGTGATGGGCCTACGCACCGGTATCCGAGCCGGCACCGAGCTATGCGCGCTGGGTGTCCACAGCGAATCAATGAAGCGCTTCATCGGCAACATCAAAGAAAAGGGTCTGACCGCCGCACTCAGTGAGCGAGACGAGCCCTACGACGACTACCGAACCGCTCCTGCGCAACCCAAAGCGGCGGATTAACCACGCTCAGCCAACTGCATAAGCGCAAACCGTGGGCGGGCGGGCTTGGACGGTAGCCTCATGCGCCATATGGCTACGCTGCGACTTCCCGAAAAGCCGGATCTGGTCGGTCTGGAAAAAAAGTGGGATGCCGAATGGGATCGCACCGGGATCTACCACTTCGACTCCACAAAGTCGCGTGACGAAGTCTTCTCGATCGACACCCCGCCGCCGACGGTGAGCGGGTCGCTGCATGTCGGTCACGTCTTCAGCTATACCCACACCGACACCATCGCCCGCTATCAACGCATGGCCGGCCATGAGGTTTTCTATCCCATGGGTTGGGATGACAACGGCCTTCCCACTGAACGTCGTGTGCAGAACTACTACGGCGTGGTGTGCGACCCGTCGCTGCCCTACGACCCGGATTTCGGCGCGCCTGCCGATGCCGGCAACCCCAAAGCGGTGTCGAAGCGCCGCCCGATCTCAATCAGCCGCCCGAACTTCATCGAGCTTTGTCTGGAACTGACCGGCGACGACGAGAAGGTCTTCGAGCAACTGTTCCGTCACCTGGGGCTGTCGGTCGACTGGACCCGCACCTACACGACAATCAATGACCATTGCCGACGGGTCAGCCAGCTCGCCTTCCTCGACAACCTTGCTCGTGGTGAGGCCTACCAGGTTGAAGCGCCTTCGCTTTGGGACGTGACTTTCCAAACCGCAGTGGCGCAGGCTGAGTTGGAAGACAAGGAAGTGCCTGGCGCCTATCACAAGCTTCGTTTTCCACGATCCGACGGGGGCGAACCAGTCTGGATCGACACCACACGCCCTGAGTTGGTCCCCTCCTGTGTCGCTTTGGTTGCTCATCCAGATGACCAGCGTTACCAGCCACTGTTCGACGGTGTCACGGTACTGAGTCCGATTTTCGGTGTTGAGCTTCCCGTGCATCCGCATCATCTCGCAGATCCCACCAAAGGAACCGGTATCGCCATGATCTGCACCTTTGGTGACACCACCGACGTGACCTGGTGGCGAGAGCTTGATCTCCCGGTGCGCACAGTCATCGGCCGTGACGGCCGTTTCACCAACGAGACTCCGGAATGGCTCAGCACCCCAGACGGTGCAACGGCCTATCAGCGACTGGCGGGTAAACGGGTCAAGCAGGCCCAGGAAGAGATCGTGCAGATTTTGGGAGAGTCGGGCGACCTTGAGGGCCCGCCCCGCCCGATCGTGCATCCCGTGAAGTTCTTTGAGAAGGGCGACAAACCGCTGGAGATCGTGTCGAGCCGTCAGTGGTATATCCGCAATGGTGGCCGCGACGCTGATCTTCGTGAGGCTCTGGTGGCTCGAGGCGATGAGATCAACTGGATTCCAGACTTTATGCAGGCTCGCTATTCGAACTGGATCGAGGGTCTCAACGGCGATTGGTTGATCAGCCGACAGCGCTTCTTCGGCGTGCCGCTGCCGCTGTGGTATCACCTCGATGCACACGGTGATCCGCTCTGGGATCAGCCGATCACCCCGCGCCCAGACCAGCTCCCGGTTGACCCCTCGACCGATGTGCCCGCTGGCTTTGAGGAGGCCCAGAGAGGCCAACCCAACGGCTTCATAGGAGAGGTTGACGTGATGGACACCTGGGCTACTTCCTCGCTCACGCCCCAGATAGCCACCGGCTGGAAAACAGACGCTGACTTTTACGCCTCCACGTTTCCCATGGACGTTCGTCCTCAAGCACACGACATCATCCGCACCTGGCTGTTCTCCACGGTGGTCCGGGCTCATTTCGACGCGGGCACTGCTCCCTGGCGCAACGCTGCGCTCTCGGGCTGGATCCTTGATCCTGATCGCAAGAAGATGTCGAAATCGAAGGGCAACGTGGTGGTCCCCACCGACTTGTTGGAGCAGTACGGCGCAGATGCTGTTCGCTACTGGGCCTCATCGGGTCGCCCCGGCACTGACACGGCCTTTGATCAGGGGCAGATGAAGATTGGACGTCGCTTGGCGATCAAGCTGTTGAACGCTTCGAAGTTCACGCTCGGTTTCGCTGCCTCGGGTGCCGCCGCTCCCACCGATACCAATGGCTCCAGTGATCATGATGCGAGCAAGGTCAGCGAGCCTCTCGACCGCTCAATGCTGGATAGGCTCGCTGATCTCGTTGACGATGCCACCGCGGCCTTCGAGCGCTTCGACTACGCCAGGGCCCTGGAACGGACCGAAGCGTTCTTCTGGTGGTTCACCGACAACTATCTGGAGCTTGTGAAAGCCCGTGCTTATGGCGAATACGGTGAGGAACGCGCCGCATCGGCTCGTCATGCGCTCCGGTTCGCCTTGTCGACGATGCAGCGAATGTTCGCTCCTTTCCTGCCATTCGTCACCGAAGAGGTCTGGAGTTGGTGGCATGACGATTCGGTCCACACAGCTGATTGGCCCAGTAGCGACAGTCTGCGCGCGGCTGCGGGGGGTATTGGCCCGGCGACTAGCGGAGTGGCTGCTGATGCTCTGAGCGTTGTCCGCCGCAAGAAGTCGGAGAACAAACGCAAGTTGCGCACCCCGGTGGTGTCGGCGTCGTTCGAGGCGGGCGCCGCACAGTTGGCAATGCTCGATCAGGTGATCGACGACGTGAAAGCCGCCGGCGTGATCCTTTCGGTCGCCCCCAACACAGTCACAGACAGCAGCGAGATCAGCGTCAGCGCCGACCTCGAACCCGACTGCAAGGTTGATCGGGCAGGATGACATGGTGATTGATCTCCGTTCTGACACTGTTACGCAGCCCACAGCTGCGATGCGGCGGGCGATCGCGGATGCAGAGGTAGGCGATGATGTCTTTGGCGACGACCCCACTGTGAACAGGCTCGAGGCCATGGTGGCTGAACGGCTCGGTAAGGAGGCTTCTCTGTTCGTCACCAGCGGAACCCAGTCCAACCTGTGTGCCCTTCTGGCCCATTGCGGCCGAGGCGACGAATACATCGCCGGCGATACTTCTCATACGTTTCGCTTGGAGGCTGGGGGTGGTGCTGTACTCGGTGGGATTGCTCCTCAGCCCGTAGCGACGGAGGCTGACGGCCTTCCCAGCCCCGAGGCGATCGCCGCCGCCATCAAACCCGACGACACCCACTTCGCGCGTACTCGACTGCTGTGTCTCGAGAACACCAAGAACGGGATGGTCCAGTCACCAAAACGTATGGACGAGGCAATCAAGGTGGCAAGAGACGCGGCACTCAGCGTGCACCTTGATGGTGCACGCATGTGGAATGCCTGCGTTGAGTTGGGTGTTTCGGGTGCCGAACTAGCCGCCGGGTTCGACACCGTCTCAATGTGTTTGTCGAAGGGACTCGGCGCTCCCGCTGGATCGGTTCTCAGCGGCCCCCGCGCGCTGATTGATGAGGCCCGGAAGTGGCGCAAGATGCTCGGTGGCGGCCTGCGCCAGGCCGGAGTGCTGGCCGCTGCAGGCATCTTCGCCCTGGAGAACCACGTTGACCGGCTCAAGGATGATCATGCCCGTGCCAAGTTGCTGGCCAGGGAACTGGCCGAGGTCGACGGGATCAAGGTCGCCGCCCAGAACACCAACATGGTGTTCATCACCATCACCGGCGTAGGACCAGATTTGGGTCAACGTATGCGTAACCGAGGGGTGCTCTGCTCGGTTAGGGACTCGGCCTACACTGATCTGGCCCGCTCTGATCGCTTGTCTGATCGTGTGTCTGTGGTGCGTCTCGTCACCCATCTCGACATCAGCGACGACGATGTCTCCGCCGCAGTCGCCGCCTTCGCCGACACGATGCAAGACCGACCGACCTGATTTCTAAGGAATGTTCGTTTTCCCCTGGCCCCACAGAGCCCGTAGCGCTGCCGACACCAGTTCCACGCAGACAAGCCCACGCGGAAACTACTCGAGTCCCTCACTCAGACCTGAAACGCGAAGAACCGCCAAAGGGGGGATGCTGACGGAGGATAGACAAGCGCATTACCGTATGAGTACTTTTTCATTGAGACTAGGGAAGATGCTCAACTCGTGTCGTTGTGCAAGGAGGCAGCTTCGATGTCGCTACAGTCTTTGACTCCAGATGGTCGCCAACTCCGCATCAGCGGCGTGCCCGCTGACAGTTTTGTTTCGTCGTGGCTTTGGGTTCTCGCTTACCAGGGTGTTCACGGAGTTAGACGGTTCGGAGTGGGGTCCGCTGGCGGCCAAGAGGCGGTTCTCAGAGTGGAGCTACCGAGCAGCGAAATCAAGAAGCGTCAAGCTACCGCTTTCGGTGGCAATCTGGTGGCTTTAGAAGCATCAGGTGGTACGACAATGTCCTGGATCGGGAACTACTCAGAAATATCGACATATGTGGCGCTTCGCGTTTCAGGTCGGAGTGAGGGTGTCGAGCAGCGTCCAGTTGGGTTTGCCTGCGTAGAGCAGGACTCGGATGCGGTAGTTGTTGAAGTTGGTGAACCCGAAGGCGGCGCGTTTGACGTGTTTGGCGAGGTTGTTGGCGGTTATCTGTAGGACTTGGCGCTTTTGTGGTTCTGAGCTGGGGTTTCGTGTGGGAGACATGTCGTTGACGGGGTGGGGATGCGGTTTTGGCGTCGGTGGCCGAGGTGTTGGGCGAGGTGTTGTCGGAGTTGGTGATTGTCGGTTTTGAGTCTGGTGATTTCGTCGAGGGCGGCGTTGAGCCGTTGTTGCAGCGATTGGGCTGATCCTCGCTCGGCTGGTGGGATGGGGACGGTCTGGGTTGTGGCAACTCGACGGAGTCGGTCGATGTCGGCTCGCAGGTCGGGCTGGCGGTAGAGCCACGACCGGGACACGCCTGCTGTGCGGGCGACGTGTGCGAACGTGATCGGTTGGCCGGTGGCGTGGAGGCGCTGTAGCGCTTCGGTGGCGCGTTGGCGGGTCTGGTCGGAGCGTTGTCGGGCGGCAGCGGCGAGGGCGGTGGTCATGGTGTGGTGTCTCCAATGTCTTTGAGCGCGGTGATGAGCCGGTCGAGGTTGTCGTGGACTTGGCGGTGGTTGTCGGCGAGGCGGAACCGGCCGTCGGCTTCGGCGGTGGCGATGAGTAGTTTGGTCTCGTCGCGTTGGCGGCGGTGGATGTCGAGGAACGCTGGGGTGGTCTGGAAGTCGGGGCAGGTGAGGCAGGCGTTGGGGTGGGGGCAGTCCTGTTGTGGTGGGCGTCCGCAGTAGCCGTTGGGCAGGCTGGCTTGGACGCGGGCCATGTTGTGCTTGGTCCACTCGGCTTGGGCGGTGGGCGCGTCGGGGTCATAGGCGATGCGTTCTCCGGCGAGGTTGACCCGCTGCTGGCAGTATTGGTCGAAGGCTGCGCGCACGGTGGTGTCATGGAGCGTCGCGTAGCGGGCGGTCATCTGGGGGCTGGCGTGGCCGAGGAGCCGCTGGATGACGTGTTGGGGGACGCCTGTGTTGATCAGCCGGGTGCCGAGGGTGTGGCGGAACTGGTGGGCGGTGACCCGCACGGGCCGGCCGGTGTCGTCGCGCAGGTCGATGTCGTGTTGCCAGCGGGCCAGACGCCCCCGCAGCGTGGCGTAGCTGAACGGCCGGGTCGCGTCGGGGTTGGAGCGCGGGGCGGGGAACAGCACCGGCGAGGCGTCGGGCCGGCGGTGGAGCAGATGCCTCTGTTGGGCGCGGATGGCTTCGGCGGCGGTGGCGCTGAGGGGCACGAGCTGCTCAGTCGCCATCTTGGTGTTGAAGTAGCGAAGGCAGGGCCATCCGGCGCTGTCTTCGATGATCGGGTTGAACGGCAGCGAGCAGGCGTCGTTGGCCCGCAGGCCGGTCTCCATGATCACGATGACCAGCGCCCGGGTCGTGGCGTCGGGCAGCATCGCGAGGTGTTCGGGGTTTTCGAGCTGTGCCATGACGAACTCGGGGATGAACCGGGGCAGGGGCCGGGGTCGGCTGGGCAGGTCGTCGTGATAGATCGCGGCGGTCGCGGGCAGTCGGGGTAGCCAGCCGTGGCGTCTGCAGGCGTCGAGAAAGACTCGTAGACAGGTGATGTAGGTGCTGGAGGTGTGAGCAGCGAGATGTGAGCCGGTGACCCACACCAGATAGGACTCCAGCGCGTCGCGGGTGACGACGGTCTCGTCGACAGCTCGGGGATCGCGTCGGGTGAGGAACCGGCTGAACCAAAGCATCGCCCGCACATCGACATGCACGCTGCCGAAGGTCTTGCCCGATCCCAGCCGAAGCCTCGCCCAGCGCTTCACCGCGGCGCGCAGCCACAGCGCGTCGATGGTGTCGAACCGGGTCTGAGCCGGCGACCGGGTCACCTTGATCCCCAGCCGCGAGGCGACCCAGACGTCGGATGCGTACTCGGCTTCGATGTCGATGCCGCCGAGGTCGCTGAGCCTGCGGTAGGCGTAGCCGATGAGCCCGATCACAGGGCTCGGGTGCTTGCGGCGGTGGGACCTCACCTCATCGAGCCAGTCCTCCAGCGGCCGGTCCAGCAGCGAACCGGCGCCGCTGTCGGCCAGCAGAGCGACCAAATGCCTCACCGTCGAGGGCGGCACCTTCACAGTGCGATCGTCGTGGCGGCACTGCAGCACGTATGCGACCTCCAGGCGGGGCCCGACGGCCAACGCCGACAGATCGAAGCCATCCACGTTCTCTGAGCCGGCCCGGACCGCGACCGCAGCGGCGCCCGCCTTGAACTCCCCGAGGTCGGGCTTGCCGTGGCTGGCCCACCGTTGGTGGTGAGCAGAGCACAGATCCCGCGCCCAGGCGCTGCGCCCGCATCCCGCCACCTCGCAGCGGCCCCGACCGAACACCGGGTCCTCGGGCGACACCGTGATGACCTCGCCGCAGAACTCCGGGCGCACAGCCGCCACGAGCTCGCCCAGATGGTCGCCGCGGCCGCTGTGGGCGGGGACGGCGCTCAGCATGAGACGTTCTCCCAGGCGCCTGCACGCACCAGCTCGGACCGCAGGTCCTCGACGTCGAGGTGCACATACGCGTCGCTGGTCGTGGTCACCGACCGGTGCGTCAACAGCTTGGACACGACCTCGATCGGCACACCGGCGCGGATTAGCTCGGTGGCGCGGCTGTGGCGCAGCGTGTGCGCGGTGAACTCGATGCCGGTGCGGGCTCGCAGCCGCCTCACCAGCATCGCGACCGCACCGTAGCGCAGCGGTCTGCCCACCGGCGCCGACCACAGGTTCACGAACACATAGTCAGAGTCCAATTCGCCGTACTCGGTGTGCATGTAGTCGCTGTAGAGCCGCACCAGCGGCGCCGACACCGGCACCGACACCAGCGACGAGCACTTGGCCCGGGCTCCGTTCGCGTTGTCGGCCCGGGGCACGATTCGCACTTCCCGGCGGCGGCTCACGAAGTCCTCGTGTCGCAGACCGAGCGCCTGGCCGACCCGCATTCCCGTCTCGGCCAGCAAGGCGAACAAGAAACGGTCCCGCAGCCGGGTGCACGCCGCCAAGATCACAGCGGTCTCCTCGACGCCGAGCACAACCGGCAGCCGCCGCGGCGCCCGCAGCTTCACCGGCCGCATCCGCACCGGACCGGTGCTCGCGATGCCGTGCAAGAACGGCTTGTAAGAACCCCAGGACCCGCACCGCCACGCCACCAACTCAGCCGCCACGCTCACGCCGCCGTTGCGAGCGTGGAAGTCGTAGAACCCGAACAGCGCGGCCAGGTGACGGTTCACCGTCGCCGCGCTGCGAACCGCCGCCGTGTCATCGAACACGATCACGTTGTCAGCCGGAGCCCGCAGCCATGCCACGAACCGCGAGACGTCCTCGACCCCGACGCTGTCCCAAACAAGGCGACGGGTCTCGAGGAACTCGAACCAGAGCCGCAGACCGTGCGCGTAGGCCCTCACCGTGTTCGGTGAACGCTCGATGCCCGCCAAATGCCCCAGATAACGCTCCGCCGGCTCCACCTCAGCCCATTCATCGTCGATGACCGTCCAAGACTCCGCGCCGGTCACCGGCATCACCACACGCTGCACTCTCATAGGCCACCTCCACGACACCTCGACCGGACCGAGCCAAACCGACCGCAGCATTGTCTAACGCACACCGACAGCAACATCGCGGACACTAACGACACCGCTATAGATAACGCGTCCTCGACAGGCCGTTATGCGTCTGTCAGCGACGTCGACGACACCCTCTGACGCGCTACAGATAATGGCGGCCTCGGTGGCTGCGTTGGTTACTCGCGCCGCGTGCCAGTTCGAGATCTGTGTGCGCCAGCGCCACAGGGTGCGTCCGAGGCGGTTGATCTCTGGTGCCAGGCTGAGGTCTTGGAAATCGACTGCGAGTTGTTTGACGGTATCGGCGCCGAGTTCGGGATCGTCGATGTCATAGATGCGTCGCAGGGTCTCTTTGGCGTGCCAGGCCAGACGGACCTCGCCTTTGGGGTCGCCTGCATCTAGCAGTCCCCGCAGCCGGATCCGGCCGTTGTCGGTGATGCGCTCAGAGGCCGACACCAACAGCTTGCGTGCCCGGTACAGCGGGTCGTGTTTGAGGCCGCGATGCCCGAGCGTCTGGTTCTGGACCCGGCGGCGGACCTCGTCAAGGGCGTCGTTGCCCAACCGCACGACGTGGAACGGGTCCGCGACCTGCTTCGCGGCGGGCAACGCGGCATCGAACGCGGCCCGATACGGCCCTGAGAGGTCAAGCACCGCCCAACCGATGGCGCAACGCCATGCGCGGGGCCGCTCAAGCAGCCACTTCGTGGGCGCTTTGGCCGTCCGGCCTCGGACTACGTCCAACAACTGGCCCCGCCCAACATCGACGATGCTAGTCGCCCAGGCCTTGGTCCGGAACCGTCCCCGCCGCCACATCAGGTGCTCGTCGAGGCCCAGCGCCCGCGTGTCGCCGATCCTGGCGACATCCGCGGCCAGCAGCGCCTCGCCCCAGCGGCTCACCGACATGTTCACCGGATGCCAACTGCATCCCAACTCCGAAGCGACCTCTTTGAGCGGGCGGCCACGGCCCGCCTGGCGCGTCGCCCAGCGGCCCGCCCGTGTCGTCAACCGCTCCCGAGGCGGCGCGATAGCGGGGTCCTGTTCGGTGACGGTGCCAGACAGGCATCCTCGCTGCCCGCAACGCCACCGGCGCTTGTGCCACACCAGCCGCGCCGCCCGCCCGAACGCCGGGAGGTCCACCAACTCCACCGGCCGCTCCCCGTCAGACCACAACCGCCCGCCACAGCCCACACAATCCGGTCTCGGTGCCCGCCGGCGGACATGAACCCGCAGCGGCCCGCCCGCTTCGTCCTCAACGCCGAGCACCTCAACGTCGCCCAGTCCCACCAACAGCTCACAAACACGCGTAGGGTCAACTTCCACAGGGATCCTCCAGATTCTCGGTTGCCTATCAGCACCGATTCTGGGGGATCCCTCGCGTTCAACCGCGGACCCTCACCCCGCTGACTCCGACCTCAAACGCGGAGAGCCGCTAAAACCAACTACTCCCCGCACGCCCCGCCCCGCCTATGCGGCTCCGAACCCGACCGATCCGTACGTTCCAAACGCCCTGTGTTCACTTACCGACAACTCCAGCGCTTTAACCATGCCACGACACTAACTGCTACGACTATTTCAACGACGGAGCACGAGCACCTTCGGATCTAGTTATCATTTCTTGTACCACCATAGGTTGAGTTGGCGCATACCCGAGGCGGTGACTTCATGCCACAGTTCGTCCAGTGTCATTGGATCATCAAGTTGCACTAACCGAGGTAAGCCGTCGGGGCCAACGCCTACACTTGTGGCCTCGCCGTCGCATTCGATCCACAATCCCTCGGGATGAACTACCCAAGCAACAAGACCTGTATGACGATTTGAATACTGTATCTCATCTCCAGAAAGGAACGCAACAAAATAACTACCCAGGATACCTGAAACCGACAACGTTCCGGGTACCCAAATCCACTCGAGCCTTACGCGGTCATACTCCTGCAATCCGATTGCGTCCAATGTCTTAACAAGTAAAGTAGTTCCTTTGATTGTGTTTGGAAACTGCTGGACCAACTGGCCAGTGATTATCAGTGGACTTTGTGCAATGTGACCTTCTATTGACCCTGCTTGGTTGTCGATTACTGCGCTCATATCTGGATCGAAAGACCACAGTTGAGGATCTCCCAAACAGCCGTAGGCACTTCGGAGCGACGATGACGATTGCGGTTCGGTCCGAGAATACACTGGCACCGTGGTGCTTTGATCGCTGGTCTGTCGCGTTCCGCTGCTGTTATCCACAGCCGGAACACTGTTCTTGTCCACCGAACAGGCGACGGCGAAGACCATCAATAATGCAAACCCAATAAAACTGGATCGAAGGCTCAACATGTTTCCATATCCTGTGCTTCTAGCACCGTGGTTATCATGGTTCGCATATCTGTACTAGCGAGCGTTAGCGCGACAACTCCTCCTGCCGCGACAACGGCGGACGCCGCCGATGCGATTGCAACGCCAACAAACGTTGCGACAGCTTCGAACAATACCGCGCATCCCACTGCACCCACACACCTTCCGCCAGCCGCTCCTATTGCAGCAGCGAACGCGACTCTAGCTACCATCGCCCTAAGCGACCGTGGGCGAACCACCATACTTGCCGCTCCAGTCACTGCTGCGATGGTGGCACCAACACCGACTGTTGCAAAACTAAGCAACCAGGCCACGATGCCACCTTTATCGGCGACCACCGCAGCTGCTGCGATTGAAACAAACCCAGCGAAGATCAACGCGAATATAACGACAAGAAGAGTTCCACTATCCAATGTTGAGTGCAGCTTACGCAGACGGCTCCACATAGAACTCGCCAACGCGGTGGAGATCGAGCTATCTGGACGGCTACCGGCAGGTACCAGGTTGTCCGGTTGATGCGTTGCCATTTCTGATCCTGCCGAGTCCATTTTCTGTACACCACGACGCGCTGCGAATGCACAGGCTGCAGCTAGGAGTGCTGCGAGGATTGCAAGGTGGTCCGAATGGTAGGAGAGAAGTATCGACACCGACGCAAGAAGTATGCACAACACCACTAACGTTGCGCAAACGAGGACTGTCCGTTGAATGAACTTCGAGCATGTCATGCTTTGCTGGGTCCGTCAACGATTATGACCTTTTCCGCTCTCGCCAAGTCGGATGAGAACTGATCCTACGAGGAGGGTCCCGGGGTCGCGCAGGATTCGGGTCTTGCCGTACATTGAGCCGAAGAGCAGGCGGCCGTCCTCGTCGATGGTGACCCCAGCACCGGTGGTGTTGAACATTGAGCCACCCACAACGAAATGGAAGCGGCTCTCTCCGGTTTCCCAATCGGCAGCTTCGATGGTCCAGGAGCCTTCACGCGCCCCGCAGGTATAAACCAACCCGCTCTCCTGCGCCACGAACGGCACTGAATTGGGCGAGGAAATATCGTGGTTGACCCACGCCTCTTTGAGTTCTCTGGCCACTGGATCCCACTGGTATTTGTGCATTCCGTGGGGTGTGTATTCGGGTTTGTGGCCGAGCATGAAGCAGAGCATTCGTGCACCCCGAGCGGGGAAATTATCCGGGACCGTGGCGGGTTCGTTGTTGACGGTCATGGCCCCGTAACCCGACACCGTGATCGACTGCTCGGTCTTGATCTCTGGGAGGTCGGGATCACCCATGTTTGCTGGGCCGATACCTGCGATCCGGCGGTGGGGGGCACCCGTGAGTTGTTCCCAATCATCGGGGATTTCCTCGCGCCACAGCAACGTGATGTTGACGACCTCGTCCCCGTCGCCGATCACCACGAACTTGTCTTCGTCGGGACCGAACCCCATCAGCGACGGGGTAGTGCCAGACCCGCAGCCACCACCGTTGCGATAGGGCACCGACCAGCAGCCATCAGCCTCATCGTCCGATAACCGTTCGCCGGTCCAGCGAAGCTTGTGGTGGTGATCGTTGGAACTGACGTAGATACCGTTGTCGTCGTCGACACAAATGCTGGTACGCATCCAGCCGTACCCGGTGTGACCCCGCTCGGCTGCTCTCATGGCACAATACTCCGCTGCGGTTTCAGCTCCGCCCGCAACCTGGATTGCGTGATACTCGCTGAAGTCACGGGCAAGCACGACGACCCAACCATGATCGGTCGACATCACCAGCCGACCGTCGAAGGTAATGTTCATCCCCACGAAATAGCCTTCGATATGGTCGGGCTTGTACCAGCGGTCACGTTCGCTGATCTTTGATGCGGGATCGCTCGAATCGGCCTCGACGTAGGCCACCGCATGATCTTTGCGACCCAGAAAGAGCGTGTTGTTGCGATCAAGGAGTGCATAGACACCGTCAAGACCTGTCATGAAACGCATTGACAACCCGAGCGCGTGGTTGATCGCGTCCTGCCCCTCCAAATTGTCGAGACCGGCGAGGTTGGCTTCCAACTCGGCTATCGGGGTGCGGCCTTCACCTCCCACAATTTCGTGGTCAGCCAACACTTCCAAGGTTTCATAGTCGAGCTTCGCAATATTCTGGCTGCCGTTGCTCCACACCACCCGACGGCCGTCGGGGTATGGACCCGAAATCGTGCAACCGAAGTGGCACGGTCCGAGCCACGAATACTGGATGTCGTCTTCGCCGAGAACCTCGCTCGGTCCTTCAGGTCCACGCCACGCCACGTTGTCCTGCTGGTCGCAACGGCCGTGTGCCATGGCGTTCGACGAGTCGGCAAGGAAAGGATTTCGGGGTCCGGTCTGCATCCGAGCACCGTATTTCGAACCGGAGGCGCTCGCCAATCTGCACGCCTTTCGAAGGCCGACAGTAGATTCGGGGGGTGATCGTAGGGATTGACGTTGGAGGGACCAAGGCACTGGGGTTGCTCGTCGATCCTGACGACGGCCGCATCGTGGCCAAGACCAAGAAATCCAGCCACGGCAGCGGTGACGAACTCGTCGCCCGACTAACGGAAATGGTGGCAGGGCTTTCTGAACACAGCCCTATGCCCGTACAAAGCGTGGGGCTCGGTATAGCCGGTTTGGCCGCCCGCACTGGAGTGGTGCGCTACTCCCCCAACCTGCCGAACCTTGTTGAGTTCCCAGTTGGTCAACTCCTGGCCGAGACAACTCAGACGAACGTCATCACCATAAATGACGCTACTGCGGGTACTTGGGCTGAGGCGAAACTCGGCGCCGGCCGAGGGACAGACGACTTCGCGTATGTGGCTTTGGGAAGTGGCATTGGAACCGGCTTTGTCGCCGGCGGGCACCTGCTGTTGGGGGCCAACGGTTTCGCCGGTGAGTCCGGTCACATGACCGTTGACGTCAGCGGACCCGCACATATAACCGGCGAACCGGGACCGTGGGAGTATTTCGCTTCGGGGAACGGACTTGGCCGTCTCGGTCGGGAGGCCGCGTCCGTTGACACCTTCCCCGCCGCAGCCGCGTTGGTGAACAACATCAACGAGATCCGCAGTGAACATGTGGTGGAGGCGCTGAATCAGGGCGATCCAACCGCTGCGGAGATCTTCGACGGTTTCTGTCGCGAAGCCGCCCGTGGGATCGCCAACCTGATTCTGATACTCGATTCGAGCCGCGTGGTGATCGGCGGCGGTCTCGCGGAGGTGGGCGAGCCGCTCAGGTCCGGAATCGACGACTGGCTTCAACGCTTGCTTCTGGGTTCAGAGCATCGTCCACGCGTTGAGGTCGTGTTGGCGACTTTCGGCTCCGAGTCTGGCGCCCTCGGCGCCGCTTTGGTCGCCGCCGACCCGCTCGGAATCTAGTTATTCCCGTTGTTTCCGCTCTAGAACACGGGCTCAGAGGCCGGAACGCTGAATGGCGGCCTCGTTGGTTCCGAGATAGCTGGCGATGACCATGGGGTCGTTGCGGACCTCATCAGGGGGTCCGTTGGCGATCACCGCACCGGATTCAAGGCAGTACACCCGGTCGCTGATGCTCATCACCAACGGCATGTCGTGTTCGATCACAACTACCGAAGCGCCAAGTTCGGATTGGATCTCCTTGATCAGAGGTCCAAACGCTTCCGCTTCCCTTTGGGCCACGCCACCGGTCGGCTCATCAAGCAGCAAGACACGGGCATCGACTGCCAAAAGGCTGCCGAGTTCTACGATGCGGCGAGTGCCTGTCGAGAGCGCCTCAATGAAGGAGTCCGCGTAGCGACCCAACCCGAGATAGTCGATGATCTCGTCGGCTTCGGTTCGCTTGGCTCGCTCGTGAGCACCTGATGGTGGAAGCGCCAACATTGACGGCACCAGCCGAGAGTGCTGACGGGCTTCCAACGCAACCATCACGGCCTCCCGCACAGTGAGACCCGGGTACAGGCGGGCCGCCTGGAAACCCCTCCCGAGACCAAGCCTGTGACGAGCCGAGGCGCTGCGTTCGGTGACATCAACTCCAAGCACTTCGACCGTGCCCTCCGACGGAACGAATCCGCCTATCGCATTGAGCAAGGTTGACTTTCCAGCGCCGTTGGTTCCGATCAGACCGACCAGTTCTCCCTGCTGAATCTCAAAATCAACGTCGGCCACGGCAACGTTGCCTCCAAAGCGAACGGTGATTCCCCGCGCCGCAAGTGTCGGGCCGTCGACTGTTGGGGGATCGGGTCGTGTTGTTGCCGGAACCGTCTTGTGCTCCACAACTTGGGGCACTTCGCCTGTTTCGCGCTCGCTGAGGCGCCGGTCAGCCACCCCCAACAAACCATCGCGAATTGAATAGACGATCTGCAGCAATCCTCCCGGGAAGTACATGAGCAGCACCAGCAGGCCGATGTTGGAAGTGAGCAACTGTTGCAAGTCCCGAAGCTGATCCGGCACCAACCGCTCAATACCCAGAATCCACAACGAGCCGAGTACTGGCCCGGCGACAGACCCCAAACCACCGACGATGGCGACCACGATCACCTTCAGGGAATTGGCTGGTGCGAACTGTGTACCCGGGCTGAGAGAGGGTTGAACGATGACATAGAGCGCGCCTGTCAATGCCGCCATCCCACCAGCCACTGCGAAGGCGGCGAGTTTCATGCGACCCGGCGGCACCGTGGAGGCCGCCGCCATGTCTTCGTTGTCGCGCACAGCTATGAAGGAACGACCAATGCCCGTCGCACGGATACGGGTAACGATCCATGACATCAATACGAGCGTGACGAGGCAAACCAGATACAACGTCCGCCGCGACTCCCCTACATCAATCCCAAACAACGCCGGTCGGTCAGGTGGTCGCGGCGCGGTCGTGCCGCCACTGAAGAAGTCTTGAACGAAGATCCAAGTGCCGGCCATGACCGCGAAGGCCAGAGTGGTGACGGCCAGAAACAAGCCGCGCACCCGCAGCGCAGGCAAGCCAACCAAAACGGCTACCAACACTCCCAAAACCGTTGCCAAAATCACCGCTATCCCCCATGGCACGTCAATGCTGAGATCAAACAGATCAAACGGAATTGGAATGTCGTGGCCTTCGGTGAATGCCAGCGTCGCCAATCCACCAACACCGACAAAAGCGAACTGGCCAAGCGATAACTGCCCGGCCCAACCCGTCAACACCGTCAAGGACAATGCCACCATGGCGAACAACAAGATGTTGCTCCACAGCAGGATCGGTGCGGATTCGGTTACAAAGATCGGGACCAGAGCGAGGGACCCGAACAGGAAAACGAACCCGATGCCATTGAGATTGCGCACCCACCAGATGCTGCGTAGCCGCTCCGGGATCGGGCGCAGAGTCGGCGACAGAGACCAGCCCACATCCTGGCGTCCTGAACGGACAAACCAAAGGACAACCACCAACACGGTGATGAAGAACCAGAGATTGACAATCGACTGGTTGGTCGAATCAACGTTGTTCCGAACGATCTTCTCAACAACTCCGACCGCGAGACCCGCCCAGATGACCCCCGGCAAAGATCGCATCTTAGCCAGCAACGACACGACCAGGACTTTCAGCAGGAGTTCCTCGACCAATAGATTGCCGGTGTCATCAACGGTCGCTGCTTGGAAGCCTTGAAGTGGCGCGGTGAGGATCGCAGTCGCCGCCGCGAATCCCCCGGCGATGGTCCAGACGATCGTCGAAACGCGTCGGGGTGAGGTGCCATACACCCGCGCAGTGTCAGGATTGGACGCCGAAGCTCGCACCGCCAAACCAAAGCGGGTCTTGGTCATGAACAAGCCGAGCAGGGCGATGAGTGTCGGTACCACGGCGAGCACAGTGATCTCTCGAGCCTGTAGCCGAATGTGGTCGGTGGGCTCCCAGGTCATCTCGAAAGCCGTGGGAATGTTCCCTCCGGCAGTGATATCGGGGATCCAACCAACACGCGCCAACGTCAGGATCTGACCGACTCCGATGGTGGCTATCAGCAGAACAAGACGCGGCGATTCAAAGAGCCGCCTCACCACGATCAACTCGACGGCCATCCCGATAACGGCGGTCCCCGCGATCGCCAACCCGAAAGCGACCCACCAGTTCAGTTCATAGTTGATGATCATCATCACGAAGATCGCCAAACCAAAGAAGCCCATCTCGCCGTGCGCGAAGTTGAGCACCCCGGTCGAGCGATAGATGAGCACGAACCCTGCTGCTAAAGCGGCATAGGTGAGCCCCGCGATAATGCCGATGACAATCGACTGTTGGCCGATTTCAATACCAAGAAGTTCGATCATCCGCCTTCGCCTCCCAGGAAGACCGCACGGGCGAGATCATCGCGTTCGGCGAGTTCTTGCGCAGGCCCTTCGAAGCGGACCACCCCCTTCTCCATGAAGACCGCCCGATCAGCGAACGCCAGAGCCACGTTGAGCGATTGCTCCACAATGATCATCGTTTGACCCTGTGCTTTGAGATCCTGCACGACTTCCAACAATTCCTGAACCACCACTGGCGCCAGACCCAGACTCAATTCGTCGATGAGAAGAACTTCAGGTTCGTGGATAAGCGCCATGGCCAAGGCCAACATCTGTTGTTGACCTCCTGACAAGTCTCCGGCAAGTTCGCCAAGCCGACCGGCGAGCGCCGGGAAAGTCTCGACTGCTGTGGCAATCCTTCGTTCTACTTCCTCGGGTTCCATGTCCTTGCCCAACAGGGCGGCCCGAAGGTTGTCGCCGATGCTCAAGGCCGGGAAGGTTCCTTCACCTCCACGCAACTGCACAATCCCGACTCGGAAACGCGTCTCGGCTTCGGCGTAGGTGATCGTGCGCCCGTTGAGGCGAACCACACCCCGGTCAGGGATGCCCAGACCGGAAATGGCTCGCAACAGTGTGGATTTTCCGGCCCCGTTGGTTCCGAGCAGGGCCAGCACCTCGCCTTTTGCCACTTCGATCTCCACATCGAACAAGACCTGAACTGGCCCGTAGCTGTAATCCAGATTGCGGACCTGCAACACGGGAACTTCTTCACCCGAGGCGATCTTGCGTGCTTCTGATTGCTCCTCGAGCAGTTCCTCCACCGCCAGGGAGATGTCTCGGCGTATGTGACCGGCACCGCGCCGGATCAACCAGCCGCCGAGCATCGCCGTATAGGGCGCCAAGATGATCATGGCTGTGCGGTTGTTGTAAGCGTCGGAGATTTGTCCTGCGATCAATCCGCCTATGAATCCCCCCATCAGGAAGATGAAAACCGGCAGCAGAGCGAACGCCTGCGCGCGGATCCGGTAGGGGGCGACCAAAGCGATGATCGTGGGGGCCGCAACAAACGCCGCAGAGATCAACGCTTGGGCCAGACCCACCAACAACAGCAGGAGTCCAAGCGTCTTGATGGGCAACGCCACCAAATAGAGCAGGCCGGCACCGATAATCAACGATCCAGTCAGCTTGACCACTGCTTCGGGGTCCTCGCGGAATTTTCGGTCAAAGACTCGACCCGCGATGGGAATCGCGATCAACGCAGGAATCCAAAGCAGCGATTCGACGATCCCACGTTCGAGAGCGTCGAGACCGTATTTGTCTTCGAGCATCAGGTTGAATTGGCCGGGCACGGCGATCAACGCGAATCCGAGCACGCCAACGCCTGTGGCAAAGAAGTAGAACGTGCGGACTTTGCGTAGCCGCGCCAAGGCTGTGCTCATCGACGCCTCAAGTTCTTCTACGTCAATGGCTTCGTCCTCAAGCAGGGCGGCTTGTTCATTCTGGCCCCGTGCCGGCTCCTTCATGACGATTGAGGCCAGGCCAACGAGCACGGGAGGGATCGCCATGATGTAAAATGCCCATCGCCAGCCTTCATCACCGCCTGCAATTACCACGATCAAACCAATCGCCAGCGGTCCGAGGAGTTGACCAAGGGGACGACCCAGTGCCTCGAAGGCGAAGACTCGCGCTCGCGCTTGTATCGGGTAGCGGTCACTGATCAGCGAGTTCGAAACCGGGATTCTGTATGCCTGCCCGAAACCGGTTGCGGCGTTGGTCCAAAAAAGCTGGAAGGCGTTGACGATGAATCCCGACAACGCCATCGTCGCGGCCCAGAACAACGAGGCGACCGGGATGATGGCAACGCGGGTTACGCGGTCCGCAAGCGCTGCCATCGGGACCGCACCGAGAACTAGCGTGACACCACCGAAACCGAGGACTCCTGCCAGCACCGTGTCTGAGATGTTGAGCGAGTTTTGGATGTCGGGTCCGATTACTCGCACGGCGCGGGGAAGATCGTCGATGAAGTTCAGCAGGAACATCATCACCACAGTGGTCTTGCCTCCAACGACCATCGCTTCGCGCAACGTCATCGGCTCGTCGCCTACCCCTGGGAGCAGGTCGTCGGGGAACATTACGGCTCTGTCTCGTTCCGCTTGTTCGACCTGGCGACGCGCCTCTTCGTCAAGCACCGCTGCGGCAAGGCCCGCGGCTGAGCGATCCGCTGGCTGTGTACCGCTGTCTTCGGTCTCTGAGCCTTGGTCTTGGCTTGTCATCGTCCCCCCGGATCGACGGTTCTTTGCGCCGACATCATTACCGCATGGAACGAGCTGCGCCACAATCGAGCAGCGATCCGAGCCAAAACTCTTGCGCACGATTTGTGTCGCGCGACACCTGGGGCAACAATTCTCGCTGTGCCGCAAATTCTCGAGGCGCGCAAACTTGGAGGGTTCGATGCACAACCGACGGTTCAGGTGGCTGGTAGTTCTACTGGCTTTTTCTTTCTTTGTCACAGCTTGTGGCGGAGAGACGAGCGACGACTCTGCTGATGACGCCGACGATAGCGAAACGGTCGACCAAGGTGACGATTCCGGTGACGACGCAGGCGACGACACAGGAGATGACGCAGGCGACGACACCGGCGACGACACCGGCGACGACGCAGGAGATGACACCGGCGACGACACCGGGGACGACGCGCCCGAAGATACCGACGACGAGATGACCGAGGAGGAGGCGGGTCCCAACATCTATGAGGATCCCCGCGGTGGCATCTTCCTGGAGTTCCAGCAGGGCTTCGACCGTGGAGACCATCCGTTCATGTCGGTCGACAGCTTCTGCCTGCCACATGAACCGGCCGCTGACCGCGTCGACACTGATGACGGAATCACCGCCGACTCGATCAAGGTGGGCCATATCCGCAGTCGCCTCGAAGACCTGACCGGCTTGGGATTCGCCGTTCCGGTGGGTGATCCGAAGGAGATCTTTGAAGTCTTCATCGACTACATCAACAAGGAGTGCGGCGGGATCCGCGGTCGCATGCTCGACCTCGGCTACGCCGAAGCAGCTGTGCTTCCTCCCGACGTTGACGCCAGCCGCAACGCTGCTTGTTTGGCCATGACCGAGGATCACAGGTCTGTGATCGTGATGAACAGCACCGGCTTCCAGGGCACAGCCAACCTGTGCCTGGTCGAGGAGCAGGAAACAATATTCATCTCGACCCAGGGCCAGACAGAGGAGTTCATGGGCCGCTCCAACGACCTATTGCTCTCCTTGTCACCGACGCTCGAAGAGAGCCTGCGCTTCATGGTGAGCGACGTTCTTGCGAGTGGTGAACTCGACGGCCTCACGTTGGGTGTTGCGGCACCGAACACGCCAGGGCAGGTTGAGGCTGTGGAGGTGGGTCTCGTGATCCCGTTGCGTGAAGCCGGGTTCGAGGTCGTGTTCGATGTGATCGATTGCGGTGGCGCGACGATCTGCTTCGGAGGTGTCGCCGAGTCGGTCACCAATATGGTCAACGCCGGCGTAACCGGTTTCTTCAATGTCCTCAACGTGGTTTCTGCACCTGGGTACATAGCTGAGATGGTCAGTCAGGGTTATGAGCCTGGAGACGTGCGCTTCTTCGCTTCGGATTTCAACTCTCAGACTTCTGAACTCGTGTCGGGCCAGATCGCCAACAATGTCGAGGCCGGCAATCTCTACAACGGTGCGACGATCATCGACTTCAGAACCACCGGCGAATACCGGGACCCCGACTACGAGCCGAACCCGATGGCGGACAATTGCAACCGGCTCTACGGCGAGAACAGTCCGTCGGGCGCCAGCCACGATTGGCGGACTCTGGGCGATTCGGCCTACGGAATGGTCGGCAGCGTCTGCGGGATCATCCGAATAATGGCTCGCGGGCTTTATGACGCGGGCGAGAACCCGACTGTCGCTGATGTCCGCGAGGCGATCGTCAACTTGGGTCCGGTCGACAACAACGCTATGTCGCCGGCATCGATCCGCCCCGGCAAGACCCAGATGGCCGACTCAATCCAGACGCTGGACTACACGTTCCCGTGCGATCAGCCACTGCCGTTCGTGCGACGCAGTGGGGATCCGATCTGCATCACGGGACGCAACGACTTCCGCCCAGCCCCCCGCTAGCCTCACCCGGCCCTGCAATCCCGCGAAATCGGAGATATCAGATGAACAACCGACGGTTCAGTTGGCTTGGGGTTCTGTTGGCGTTCGTTTTCTTCGCCGCGGCTTGCGGTGGTGAAACGAGCGACGATTCCGCAGGCGACACAGGCGACAACGCTTCGTCTACGGACAGCGACGACGCGGATGATTCCGGAGACGACTCCGACGACTCGCCAGGCGGTCCCGACGACTCGCCCGAACAGAGCAGCGGAGATGACGCGCCCGAAGAGTCCGATGACGAGATGACCGAGGAGGAAGCGGATCCCAACATCTATGAGGATCCCCGCGGCGGTGTATTCCTGGAATTCCAGCAGGGCTTCGACCGCGGCGACCACCCGTTCATGCAAGTCGACAGCTTCTGTCTGCCTCATGAACCGGCCGCCGACCGGGTCGAAACTGATGACGGAATCACTGCCGACTCGATCAACGTCGGGCACATTCGGAGTCGACTCGAAGACCTGACTGGGATCGGATTCGCTGTTCCCGTCGGCGACCCGAAAGAGATGTACGAGGTGTTCATCGACTACATCAACGAGCAGTGCGGCGGTATCCGGGGCCGAATGCTCGACCTCGGTTATGCAGAAGCAGCCGTGCTTCCTCCCGACGTTGATGCCAGCCGCAACGCTGCCTGTCTGGCGATGACTGAGGACTTCAATGCTGTGATCGTGATGAACAGCACCGGCTTCGGCGGTACGGCCAATCTGTGCCTCACTGAGGAGCAGCAGACCGCTTTCATAAGCAACTCCGGCCAACCCGAGGAGTTCCTCGAACGCGCCGACGGCCTGTTGATCACCATGAATCCGTCATCTGAGGAGACCCTTCGCTTCATGGTTTCGGACTTGCTCTCAACCGGTGAGCTTGAGGGGTTGACCCTTGGTGTTGCCGCGGGGAACACTCCAGGGGAGGCCGAGGCCGTCGAGGATGGCCTGGTAGTCCCGCTGCGCGACGCCGGGTTTGAAGTCGTGTTCGACGTGATCGACTGCGGTGGCGGGACGATCTGCTTCGGCGGCACCCCTGAATCCGTCACCAATATGGTCAACGCCGGGGTCGACGGGTTCTTCAACGTCCTCAACGTGGTTTCGGCGCCCGGTTACATCGCAGAAATGGCGAATCAGGGTTATGAGCCCAGAGATGTGCGCTTCTTCGCCAGCGAATACGGCGCCCAGGCCAACGAGCTCGTAGCTGGTCAGATCGCCAACAACGTCGAAGCCGGGAACCTGTACAACGGCACAAGGATCATCGACTTCAAAACCACTGGTGAGTTTCGGGATCCGAACTTCGAACCCAACGCTATGGCAGCCCTCTGCAACGAACTGTACGGAGCGCACAGTCCATCGGGAGCCAGCCACGATTGGCGTACCTTGGGCGATTCGGCTTTCGGCATGGTCGAAACCGTCTGCCACATCGTCCGACTCATGGCGCGAACACTGTACGACGCGGGCGAAAACCCGACTCTTGCCGATGTACATGAAGCGCTGGTCAACCTGGGGCCGGTTGACGTCAACGGCATGACCCCGGCTTCCATCCGCCCCGACAAGACCCAAGCCTCTGACGCAATCCAGACGCTGGACTTCGTCTTCCCGTGCGATCAGCCTCTGCCGTTCGTCCGGCGCAGCGGCGACCCCGTCTGCATCACCGGACGCAACGACTTCCGCCCCGCCCCCCGCTAGTTAACTACCAGCCTGCGGCTCCGGGCACGCCCGACGACAACACAGGACGGCTCCGGCTACGCCCGGCAAAAGCACAGCAGAGTGGAGGTGAGGGTGTGATGGGTCAAGACATAGGCAACAGATGAGGTGGTGGATCATGGTTGATGTCGAAGTGTCGTGGGATCATTTTGTGTGTTGTGGTGGAGGGGCTCAGCCAGGCTGAGACCGCTCGGTTCTATGGCGTGTCTCGGGGTTGGGTTTCGAAGCTGGTTGCCCGTTATCGCCTTGAGGGTGAGGCTGCGTTGTCGCCGCGGTCGCGGCGACCGAAGACATCGCCGAACGCGACACCGCCGACGGTGGTTGAGTTGATCATCAAACCCGACGAACCCTCACAGGCCTAGGTCTCGACGCTGGCGCGGAACGCCAGGTTGACTCAGACGGACGGATCGCCATGTGGGCCTACGAGTGGGACATGTCTCAGGCCACGGCCCGCAAGGCGAATAGACACCTGATCGGGTACGACACGGAGCCGGAACAGCAGTGACCGAGGACGGACAAGAGAGGGGGCCCTCGGCCTCCGCGGCAGATCTCACCTCCACGGTGCTCGCCGAAGAGGCGAGCCGGCTCCAAGCCGAAGAGGCGGACCGGTCCACCGAGTTACGCGAAGACGCCGAGCTCCCCGGGGTCGGCGACAAACAGATGAGCCTGCGCGAAGGCCTCGCGGCCAGACGATGATCATCGTCGAACAATCGCTCCAAGTCGCTTTGACGGTGGCCGATCGCGCCGTCTTCATGGAGAAGGGTCAAGTGAAATTCGAGGGCGACGCAGCCGGACTTCTGAGGCGTGACGACCTCGCCCGCGCAGTGTTCCTGGGCGGCGAGGACCCGTGAGCCGCCGTCGCGGGTCACAGCTCGAGAGCCCGCACGAGGAATGTGGCCATCTGGGCCCTGGTGACGGGCTGTGACGGGCAGAACAGGCCGTCGCCGCAGCCCACAGTTATCCCCGCCGCCGCTAGGCGGTTGATGGCGTCCTGATGCACCGAGCCGTCATCGTCGCCGAAACGATCAACCAGCTCAACCGGCTCTTCAACCGGGGGCTCAACCGGCTCTTCAACCGGGGGCTCAACCGGCTCAACCGGCTCTTCAACCGGCGGCTCAACCGGCTCAACCGGCTCAGGCGGTAGAGAGCCTCCGTCACCGCCGCCTCCGCCTCCGCCGCCGTCGGTGTTGCTGGTTGTGGTGATGGTTACCTCGATGGAGGTGGTGGCGTTGGCGGGGTCGGCGGCGGTTACGGTCACGTGATGGGTGGCCGCGGCTGCGAGTGCTGCGTCGTCGGCGACGGTGATTCGGGCCGTGTACCGGTCGATCTTGAACAGGGCCGCGTCGGTGCCGGTGAGCGTGTAGGTGAGGGTGTCGCCGTCGACGTCGTCGGCGGTCACGGGCACGCCGACGAGCGTTCCGGCATCGGCAGCGGCTGCGACGGTGCGCTGAACGACGGCGGAACCGAACATGGGCGCGTCGTTGACGGGCTCGACTTCGACTCTGACGGTGGCGACATCGGAGTGGAAGCCGTCGGAAGTCCGGTAGGTGAACGTGTCGATGCCGTGATAGTTGGCGTCGGGCGTGTAGGTGACGGTGTTGTCGGCCTCCACGGCCGCGGTGCCGTTATCGGGTCGGTCAAGCAGCACGACGTTCAGGTCTTCGCCCTCAGGATCGGTGTCGTTGGCCAGCACATCGATCGTCTCGGGGGTGTCCTCGATGACGGTGGCTCGGTCGTCAGCCGCCTCGGGCGGCTCGTCGACGTCGGTGACGGCAATGTCCACCGAGATGCTGGCTGAGGCCGCGGAGCGGTCGGTGGCGGTCACCGTCACCTGATAGGAACTCTGATCCTCATAGTTGAGCATCGCCTGATCGCCCACACGGATCCGGCCGTCGGCGCGGTCGATCGTGAACGAGCCCGCGTCGCCGGTGAGCGTGTAGATCAGCGTGTCGCCGTCATCGGAGTCCTCGGCTGCAACCGCCGCGCCCACAGCCGTCCCGGCCGGCGAGTTCTCCGCCACGGAACGATCCGCGTCGCCGCCAGGAAACTCCGGAGGGTTGTTGGTCACCACAGGATCATCGTCGTCGGTGATCGAGATCGTGCTCTCGTCTGTGGGTCCCGCCAGGACGAGCGGCGGCAGGGACCCGAACGCCAGCTTCACGCTCTCGCCGTCGTCGTCATGGGCGTCCTGGTGGGCGGAGAAGCTGAACGCCCGCTCGGTGTCGCCGCTGTTGAAGGCCACGCTCTCCGGTATGCCCGAGTAGTCGCCGTCCGACGTTCCGCCCTGGCGGGTACTGACGAGCGGGACTGTCACCGAGCGCCCAGGGTCGGCGCTGAGACTCACCGTCACCGCTACGCTGTCGCCCTCCGCCACGCGGTGGGCGGCCTGATCGAAGCTCACCCTCACCTCGGGCACGCCCAGCGCGGCAGCGGCATGGAGGCGCAGGTCGCGCTCTGGGCCACTCCGTTCACGTAGAGGGTGACGTTGACGCGGTCGGCGACCAGGGCGAGGTGTGTCCACTGGTGCAGTGGCGCCGAGTAGTCGAAGCTGCAGCCGGCGCCGTCGTAGTTGTCGATTCCCACCTGCGTGCCGGCCCGTTGCAGCCGGATGTAGCGGTACTGGCCGCCGGGGCTGCGGGAGCTCAAGAGCGCCGCGCCGGCGCGGTTCGCCGTGAGCCTCACATATATGCGCTTCACATATACCGACACGGTCCACGGCGCCGGAATGTCCACGCCGCCGATTCCGGCGTTATTGGCGTCGCTCGCGAACCTCCACGACGCGGCGCCGGTCACCTTGTCAGCGGTATGCACCGTCGGCGACGTGACGTTTGCCGTTGCGTGCAGTGCTCCCGCCTCGTCTCGCAAGAGGAGCGCCTTACCAGCGATGAGGTGCTTGAAATGGCTGGGCGGGTACACCTCCGTGTCGTCCTCGAACCCGTAGTGGTGGCTCGGTTCGCCGTCGTCCACCCGAGTGCGGTCCTCGAATCCAACGTAGCCGGGGGGCTCGCCGATGGCGTCGAACCGGGCATGGAAGTCGTCCACGCTGTCGGAGGTGAAGGTGCCGTTCCAGGTGCGGTCCGCGAGGATCGCCCGCGGCCGCCGCAACAGCAACTCTGTGAACTCGTCCGACGACCAGTAGAGGTAGCCGAGCCAGACGCCGATCGCCGCTCCCAGATAGGTGGCGGACGGCTCCACACTCCACGTGTCGTAGAGCCGGGACTCGTCTGGGTGGCGCGCCTGGGTATTGTTCGGTGTCAGGTAGTGATCGCGCTCCCGCATCTTGATGAACTTGTGCCTCGTGCCGGTCGAGCCCGGACGGCCGCCGTAGTAGGTGTACGAGGATGCGTTCCAGTCCATCACGACGACAGAGGAATCGAGGCGGGCAACAGCGGTGCGGGGGCTCAGGGCTTCCACTCCGTTGTAGATGATCATCGACCTGCCCGTGCCACGGACCAGTGCGTTCATGTCGTTGAGGAACAGGGTCAACATTTCGCCGAGCGACCCGACGGCCGAGCTCGCCGCGATGTGGGCCTTCACGCGGGGACAATCGCCCAGCCTGTAGTTGAACTCCTCGCCACCTATATGCACGTAGGGGCCGGAGAACCAGGGCATGAAGTGCTCCATGAGGGCCTCGGCGTGGGCGACCGCCCGCGACGATGTGATATCGAGCGCGTAGCCCGGCTCGATGGCTCCGTACGTATGGGCCTTGCCGCACCGGTCGCTGCCGCCGTCAGCGAACCCGGTCTCGTACAGATCGTTGATTACGGACGCGTGGCTCGGAAACTCGAAGCCGGGCATGATCATTATGTGGTTCTCCGCGGACCAGCTCTCCAACATGCGAATGTCGGCTCGGTCGTAGAACCACTCCCTGTCGCCACTGCGGTGCTGCTCCCTTGAATCCGCCAGCCCGGGAAAACCGGTGTCCGCCGACACGCGGAGCTGATAGCTGACGCCGTTGGTCAGCCCGCTGAAAGTGTGCGAACGATCCTCTGCCGTCAGGTAGGCCGCGCCGGTCCCGGGGCTGTCCCTGTAGTCGTCTGCCGACCACTCCAGACTGGCCCGGCGAATCTGCACCCTGTAACTTCGAACCACTCGATCGCTGGAGGCGTCCGGCGGTTGCCAATGAACCGTCAGGGCGCCGTCACCGGGGACCACCCTCACATTGGTCGGCGCGCCGGGCGGACCGGTCGCCGTCACATCGGTTCCCGTGCCCGAAGTGGGAGCGGCCGACACCGTGCCAGACCACGCGGGCGTGCCCGGATCGTGCAACCGCCAGCCATTCGCATCGGCGAAGTGAAGCTTGAACGCGTTCAACTTCACCCAGGACATCCGGCGGAAGGAGTCGGCCAGGTAGTCCATCTCCCAGTACTTCCGGCTCGCATCCAGATGAATCAGCCGATGGCCCAGCGACGGATAGTCGCGCGCCGTGCTCCGCACAGCTGTCTGATCCCCCGAGAGATCGAAGATCTGCAACAACGTGCGCGACCCGTAGAACACTCCAGAGGTCGAGTTGGCGCGAATTGTGACCCACTCACCGATCTCCAGCTCGTATCCCTCAGCCCCGATGGCCGCGTCGGAAGCGTCCAGCACGTCGACGACCACATCGCCCGCCCGAGGGTCCACCAACTCCGACGCAATGACCACCGTGAGGGTCAGATCCTTGGACGCCTCGATGTCGTCGCGGATCTTCGCGGCCACCTGGTCCAGCGTCCGGCGAGATGCGGTGTGGTACGCAGTCGCATGCATCGAGTCCGCCAGCGCCACCTGCGCAGCCGATTGCTGCTCCTCTGTGAGCCCGGACGCATCCGGGTCCGTCAGGCCACCCAACACCGCCGCGAAGAAGTCACCCGAGAAGTGCTTCGCGCCGTCTCCGGCAGACACGACGACGCGAGAAGATGCCGTCAGCGCGAACTTCCCCTCGCCGCACTTCCATTCCCGAAGACGGGGGACCACGCCGGCATGTGGGTTCGCGCAGTTCACAGCAGGCGTCGGGTCGCTCGTCAGCGTCTCCGGATTGCCCTGATCGTCGCTGAAGCTGACCCGTGCGCTGAGGGCCTTTCCGAAGTCGGCGGCAAGCACGGTGTACGAGGGGTCCGCGGCACCTTGGATCGGGGTGTCATCCGCCAGCCACTGGAAGGCGAACTCAACGTTGGTCAAGCCGTCCGCGTCCATGATGCTGGACGTGTCCGCAACGAGCACCTCGCCCACGGCAGCCGTTCCACCGATGGCCGGAAGGCCCGTGGCAGGCGTGTTCGCCCGCGATGACGCCGCCACCCCCCTCCCCCCACCGGCCGCATGCGAGACGGTTGCCGTCCCGTACGTCGAGAGCAGCATCTCCGCTCCGGCCGGACCTGCCGCGACGGCGACACACAGCGCGATGCACCCTCCCAGCACCAGCCGGCGAACTCGTTCCCGGCGCATCAACGCAAGCACCGCGGACGGCTCGATGGCTCCGATCATGCGAGCATCAACATCGGTGTCGAGCCGCACCGCGCTGCGCGCGAAGCGAAGGCCCGTCCACGTCCGGGCCTTCGATCACGACCCATCCTGTCGCACCGAGCCCTCTGCGCATCTCGCTGTCCACGACTCGGTGCACATACCCTTGGGGGGGAAGAAGGGGCCGTCAGATGCGATACTCAAGGCTGGCCCCTCCAGCCTGGCGACGGAAGCAGCCGAAGCTGCGTCCACCGAATCGGCACCGACATGCACCGCTGCCACCGTCGCCGCGGCGAGCGCAACACAAGCGACCAGAAGTCCTCGAACTCAGCCAACAACACGCCCTCCCGTTTAAAAATCATGACAAAATCACAAAACCAACGCACCTGACCCGACACGCGCCCGCGGGTCCGCGGCTGGCCCCAGGCGGGCGCACCGCCTCAAAGGCGCCCTGCGCCACAACGGCAAACTCCACCACATCGGCATCGGCCTCCGCCACGCCCACACCCCAGTACTCATGATCACCAACAACCTCAACATCCGCAACGTCGCAACCCAAACCGGCGAACTCCTACGCCAACTCACCCTCAACCCAACACGCGACTACCAACCCCAAAACCAAACCTGAAACCCCCACCGCGAGGGTTCACAAGTTTCCGATGTCTCGCGACATCACAGAGTGGAGGTGAGGGGAATTGAACCCCTGGCCTCCTCGATGCGACCGAGGCGCTCTACCAACTGAGCTACACCCCCTGCGACCGGCAATCGTAGCGTCACACGGCCAAGGTACGGACCTTCCCGCCCTTGATTGCCGTTAACCGTTGACGGCCCTTCCGGCCCCCACAAGTGACTGCTGATCCGCGATGCGATCGGGGTAGAGCATATGAACCTTCATCTCACGCTCAGCGGCGAGGCTCCGGCGTTGTGAGGCCACATAGGCGAAAGATCCCGTGACGATGTCGACCAGAACGTGGACAACCCACAAAATCGGACCGAAGGCCAACGCCGCGAACAGAGTTGTCAAGCAGAGCAGGCCCAAGGTAATCCCAACGTCACGACGCCGACGGGCTGCCGCATATGCACCGCGGGGCACCAGCGGAGACGATTGATACACGGCCGTCTGTGTCTGGTCTCGGACTTGTCGAGCAGACCCAAGAGTGCCGAGTCCTTGGGAGAACGAACTAACTCGATCTTTCTCTTGCAGAGAACTCTGGACACGCTGCCGCCAGTACCAACCGAGATAGATGGCCCAGCAGGCGACCAAGGCCACAATGATGATCGACTCCGACATGTCGTGTTTGAACCCCCAGGTGGTTGTGGCTGTGTGAACGCGGCCGCTTAAGGGCAGGTCCACGAGAACTAAGTTACAGTTATACTACAATCGAAACGTAAAGGCAACGCTTTCTTCCCCAGCTTCTAATCCGAATCTTCGCGGCGGTAATGGCCGGAGCGGCCCCCAGTTTTTTCCCAAAGCGCGATGTCTGAGATCACCATTGAGCGATCCTTCGACTTGCACATGTCATATACGGTCAACGCGGCAACGCTACAGGCTGTGAGAGCCTCCATCTCCACACCGGTTCGGTCAACCGTTTCGACCTGCGATTCAATCAAGATACTCGAGTCGAGAATCTCGAAGTTGACAGTGACCGCGCCAACAAGCAGCGGATGGCACAAGGGGATCAGGTCGGAGCAACGCTTTGCGGCCTGGATCCCGGCAACGCGAGCGACCGCCAATACGTCTCCCTTCTTTATTGCTCCTCGAGCTACCGCCAGCGCGGTTTCAGCCGTCATCAACACACGGCCTTGAGCAATCGCCCGGCGATGACTCGGGTCCTTGGGCGTGACATCAACCATTCGAGCACGGCCAGCGGGATCTAGGTGTGTGAACCCATGGTCGGTCATAGTGCAAAAGTCTAGAAGATTGCCAGGCACCGCCGTTGGATGCCGATCCTGCCCGCTCATGCCCACTTCGCTTGCAGGACGTGCAGGGCGTGCGGGCCGCTAAGATCCGGAGTCAACCACCAATTTCTGACATCGAGCGGCGGGGGCGGATGAAGTGCACCTGATTGATGCTGTGACCAGCCCACTTAGATGTCACGGACCGTTGCAGGGCGTCAGCAATGTCGTCGTCTGACGCGCCACTGCGCAATAACGCCCGAACATCGGTTTCTTCAGTGGCAAACAAGCAGTTGCGGAACTGCCCATCCGCGGTGATACGAACTCGGTCACACGATTCACAAAATGACTGGCTGACACTGGCCACAATCCCGATCTCGCCTGTGCCGTCTGCGTAACGCCAGCGTGTGGCTGGTGCCGAGGTCCGCTCAAGCGGAACCAGATCGAATTCGCCTGAGAGGCAATTGAGGATCTCGGTCTGAGTCATCACTTGGTCGTTGGTCCAGATTTCGTCCGCGTCGAGAGGCATGAACTCGATGAAGCGCACGACCAGACCTCGATCGCGACCAAAGTGGGCGAAGTCGACAATCTCGTCGTCGTTGATGCCTTTCATGACGACGACGTTGACCTTCACGGGGCTGAAGCCTGCGTCCAGAGCCGCTTCGATGCCTTCCAACACCCGCGGCAGATCATTGCGGCGGGTGAGTTGCTCGAAACGATCTGCTCGCAATGAATCCAGGGAGATGTTGATCCTTACAAGACCAGCCGCTCGCAACTCGTCGGCCAACAATGGCAGCGTGACTCCGTTGGTTGTCATTGCCAGATCAACATTGAGGGCTGCGAGCTTGGCAACGAGGATCGACAACTTGGCACGTACTGTGGGCTCACCACCGGTCAGACGGATGGCGTTCACACCGAAACGCTCAACCATTATCCGGGCCAGGCGTTCGATCTCTTCGAACGAAAGCAGATCCTCACGCCGCTGCCATTGCATCCCTTCTTGGGGCATGCAATAGGTACAACGAAAGTTGCAACGATCAGTGACGGAGATGCGCAGGTCTCGATGAACGCGCCCGAATCCGTCGATCAACTGCGTGGTCATGTGACCACCGTACCTAAACCGATGATCTCAACCTCATCGCCAGCCGCGATCTCTGTCCCGTCGGGAACGATCGCAAGTGCGCTCGCGCGCGCCATGGCCGCGAGTTGGTGCGAGCCTTGCCCGGCGAGCTTGCGGATGTGCCAACGCCCAGTTTCGTCAGGGCCACCTGTTACTCGTACGAAATGGGTCTTGCCATCATCGTGGCGACCCAACGAATCCTCGGTAATCGCTCGCCTGACCGGACGATCAACAAGGGTGTGTCCCGCCATCTTGCGCAGGGCTGGGCGCGCAAAGAGTTCGTAGCTGACCATTGAAGACACTGGATTGCCCGGAAGCCCGAACACCGGCGTCGCTCCGATCAGCCCGAACGCAAACGGTTTCGCAGGTTTGATAGCGATTTGCATCCAACGCATTTCACCGATGCGGTCAAGTACAACTTTGACGTAGTCGAAAGCCCCCATCGACACGCCACCTGACGAGAGAATCGCATCGCAGCGGGCCGCGCCGTTGGTGAATGCTTCGGCGATATCGGCCTCGTTGTCCCGGGCGATACCGAGATCAACGGGTTCCATGCCAGAGTCCGCCAACATCGTCAGCAGAGTGCGCCGATTCGAGTCTCTGATCTCTCCGGGCTTCAGTGGCCGACCGTCGTCTACGAGTTCGTCGCCTGTCGAAACGACTCCGACCACCGGCCTGCGGTGAACAGACACCGATCCGAAACCGACGCTGGCCAAGACGCCGAGGTGGCCTGCAGCCAACACTGTTCCCGAGCCGAACAACTCATCGCCGGGGCGTACGTCCTCCCCCGCCTCACGCACATGGTTTCCTTCACCCACCGTGATCTCCACCTCAACCTCCGCGTTTTCGGGGTCATAGGAGGTCCGCTCGACCATCACAACCGCATCAGCGCCTTCGGGTATCGGTGCCCCAGTCATGATGCGCATGGCCTGACCCTTGCCCAGGGGTCGCTCTGCCGGGGCGCCTGCCGCTACCGTGCCCACTACTTCAAGTGTGACCGGAGCGTCCGCCGTGTCGGCGGCAATCACCGCGAATCCATCCATCGCGGTGTTCGCGAACGGCGGGACCAACTCTTGGGCGACAATGGACTCCGCTAGGACCAACCCGCCTGCTTCGGCTAGCGAAACCGACACTGCCCCCAGACGGTCGACCCGGTCTAGAACGTACGAACGAGCTTCTTCAAGCGAGATCACACCTAAAGCGTGCCTCAAGCCGCCTCCAGTTGCCACCGCGCAAGCGCGTTGTTGGTGGCTAGCGTTCCGAGAGGAGGCGGCGGATGTTGGATTGGTGACGCACGACGAGGATGGCGGCGACACCAATCGACACCAGGATTTCCCAAGTCGGCAGACCCGCGATGGTCGCCAGCACCGGATACGAGAAGGCAATGGACAATGAACCCAGAGCGGCGACCCTCAACACTTTCACCACAACGAGGAAGGTGAGTGCGCACAGCAAACCGATGATGGGGCTGATCATGAGACCTGCACCGCCCGCAGTGGCCACGCCTTTACCGCCGCGAAAGCGTCGGATGACCGGCCATACATGGCCGGCAACTGCAGCTACCCAGACGGCATGGGCCGCCGGTCGGCCGGACACGGCGATAGCCAGCGCTGCCGGAACGGCACCTTTCAACATGTCGATCAGCCCAACGATCACACCGGCTTTGCGGCTTCCGAGTCGATAGATGTTGGACGCACCCGGATTACCTGAGCCCTGACGTGTTGGATCCACTCCCATGCGCCGTCCCACGATCGTCGCCGTTGGGAACATTCCAACGACATAGGCGCCGACCACAAGGGCGACAACTTCAATCACCCGACCATCGTACGGTGGCGAGCGCTGTCGGTACAGGTATCCTCTCTCTTCGTGCCCACCTACGACTACCGGTGTCAGCGCACCGGAGAGATGTTTGAATTGTGGCAGTCGTTTCGCGACGAAGCCATAACCGTCTGCACTCTGGTCCATGACAACGAAGATCACCAGTGCGGTGCGCCTGTCAAGAAGGTGTTCTCGAAGGTCGGAATCTCTTTCAAGGGAGAGGGTTTCTACAAAAACGATCACGGCTCAAACGCCCGCGCCAGAGCATCGGAAAAGTCCAAGTCGAATTCGTCGTCCAGCGAGTCAAGTACTACCGAGTCAAGTACTACCAAGAGCGAGTCGAGTTCTTCGGCCAGTGATTCCGGGTCGTCTGTGAACGGCTCAAAAACCTCCAAGAGCAACGCCTCAAGCGCGGCCTGACACTTCCGCAGAGACTTTCTGCAGACACTGCTTCCCCCAACCATTGCCGAGCCTCGCGAAGGGGCGAACATGTTTGAGTTGGACCGGCCGCCAATAGCAACGTTGCGTGCCACAATCGGAAGTGCTCGGGTGACTGTTCGTCGTAGTCGCTGGCCGAGACTCGTCTTGACGGCAGTAATCGGGTTGGTCGTTGGACTTTGGCTCGTTGGGATCTACAACAACGCCACAACCGCGCGAGCGCAGTGGCAAACCGGAATCGATGGCTGGACCGCCACCAGAGACCTGGAAGCCGGCACCACCCTTACCACCAATGATCTCACCCCGACACGGCTTCCTACCGCGGGAACACCTCACGATGCAACACTCACCGACCCTCACGGATTGACGCTGAGAGATTCGATGGCCACCGGCGAGATCGTCCGGGACGGGCGACTAACGACGGCCACCGGGCAACTAGCCGCTCAGCTCGGCGACGCTGCGGGAGGGCTGACTATCGCAACCGACGGGACACCCTTGGAGGCGGGCGACTTAGTCGATCTGTACGGTCTCATCGATGGCACCCGACTGGCCAACGACGCCAGCGTGATCGAGGTTCACGAAGGTTTCGTTACCGTCGCCATCGCCGATCACCAGCTCCAAGCCGTCATTCAATCGTTGACGATCGGAGGTGTAGTGCCGGTACTTGTCGGATAGCTAGCGCCAGTTGGTAGCGAGAATGCTGAGCACACCGAGACCGACGATCACCCTGTACCAAACGAAAGGAGTGAAGCTGTGGCTCCGGACCAGGCGAAGCATTCCCCACACCGCCACCCAACCTGTCACCGCAGAGGTTGCTGCGCCCCACAGGAACGGTGGCCAAAATGACGACGGAATGTCAGCGTCTGCCAGGGCGAACAACCCGGCACCAGCAATGATCGGAAGGCTCATCAAGAAAACCAACCTGGCCGCAGCTTCTCTTTGGAACCCCAGCAAGCGTGAAACCGTCAGGGAAGCCCCTGAACGCGAAACCCCAGGCTGTAGGGCCAGAGCTTGGCCCACGCCCATTAGCAGGGCGTCACGGAGGGTGAACTCGTCTTGGCCGCGCCGTTCCGGCAGCCGATCGGCTAGCAGCAAAAACAACCCGAACACAATCAACATGACGGCAATCGTGGCTATCCCGTCAAGGTTGTTGATTTGATCGGCGAGCAAAACCCCAACCAACCCCACCGGCACCGCAGAAACAACCAGGAACCAGCCAACACGTCCATCGTTGGTCAGCGGTTGACGCCGCAGGGGGGCTAGTCCGGCGACGATGTACTTGGCGATGTCAGCGCGGAGATAAGCGACCGCACCGACGAGCGTTCCCAGGTGCACGGCAACGTCAAACGATGTCTCGAGTTCACCACTGAGTTCCTCCCAGCCGAACAGCCAGCGAGTCAGCTCCAAATGTGCACTCGATGAGATCGGCAGAAATTCAGACAGCCCCTGCACAATGCCGAGAACAATGGCGTGCAGAATTGACATCAGTCACCAGCTCAGGCACCCGACATCATCACATCGGCGACCACAAGGGAAACACCGGCCGCGCTCATGGGCAGCCACTGTAGGTCATTGCCTATTTCGGTGATGTCGAGCAGTATCCGCTGAAGGGTTGAGGCGATGGTGATCTCTCGTACTGGTTCGGCCAGGGCGCCATTGCGGATTCGAAGCCCTTCCGCGCCAGTGGAGAAATCTCCAGAAACGGGATTGACACCGGAGTGCAGTCCTGTCACGCCCTGCACTAGAAGACCGTCGTCGATACTGGCGATGAGTTCGTTTTGGTTACGCGTTCCAGGACGCAGGGCCAACGCCTGAGAACCAACGCCTGGCGCGCCTTTGAAACCCGCGCGTACCGCTGAACCGGTAGATGAAGTTGCGCCCCGCCGGGCCGTGTAGGAGTTGTGAAGGAAGCCTTGCAACACCCCAGAGTCAATTAGTGAATTCGGACGTGTGGCGAGACCCTCGCCGTCAACCGCGGAAGCTGTAAAAGCATCAACGTTGGTGGCGTCGTCGAGTAGACAGAGGTCGCTTACCGCAACTTTCTCACCAACTCGATCAGCAAAAATTGAGCGGCCTCGCTGCGCGGCATCGCCACTCAGGGTTCCACCGATGATTCCGAGTAGTTGGGCACATACCCACGGGTCGAGCACCACAGTGAGTTTGCTTGTCTGCGGTTTGGTCGCGCCCAAGAGCCGAGTGGCTCTCTCCGCGGCTTCGCGAGCTGCCTGTTCCACGTTGAGGGCTGCTGGCCCCCTACCGATCGAGTACCCGAAACCTGTCTGTGTTTCGCCGTCGGCTTCGGCCATTGCGTAGGTCGCCAGACAGCAACCTGTTTCACGGCTCGTACTGGTGATCCCGGTAGAAGTGGCGATTGCCGATTCGCAGCGAGAGTCGGCGTATTCGGCAGACTCGATCCCTGAGATCCGCTGGTCCGCTCCGAGGGTGGCACGTTCGAGCTCAACAGCGAGCGCGACTTTGTCGTCTGTTGAGAAGTTGTCCAGCGACGAATCGAACAGCTCGAATTCCACGGGCACCACACCATCGGGCTGAGCCACGCCATTGAATTCGTCGGGTTCGGCGAAGGCTGCGTTGTCACGCGCTTCTTGCAGCGTCTCTGACAACACCGATCGGTCCAGTGTGCCCGCGTAGGCATAACCCTGCCGACCGTCAGCTACGACTCGTACGCCTATCCCCTGGCTGCGAGCCGAAGTGAACGATTCGACTGCGCCTTGGTATGCCCGAACCTCGGTTTCGAGTTCATCGACGACGAAGACTTCCACCTGTTCACCGTTGTCTGCCCAACCCGCAACCCGAGTGGCAATATCTAACAACTCAGTGTTGGTTGACCCGTTCGTCTCAGCCATTTCTGCGCCTCAGGCCGCGGTGCCGCCGATGGTGAGAGCCTTTACCCGCAGTGTCGGGGTGCCGTCACCGACCGGCACGCCTTGGCCGTCTTTGCCGCAGGTGCCAGGTGAGCCCATCGCGAAGTCATTGCCAACGGCCTCAATCAGCTGGAGGGTTTCGGGTCCGTTGCCAATGAGGTTTCCTTGCCGTATCGGATCGGCGATCTCACCGTTTTCGATCAGGTAGGCCTCGGTCATGCCGAACACGAAGTCACCGGTGGCTGTATTGACCTGCCCCCCACCGAGTTGTGCGACGTACACACCTGATTCGGTTCCAGAGATGATGTCGTCGGGGTCGTCTTCACCGTTGCTGATGTAAGTGTTGGTCATTCGCACCATCGGCAGGTGCTGGTAGCTCTGGCGTCTACCGTTGCCCGAGCTTGGTCGCCCTTGCTTGCGGGCACGCAAGTGGTCCCACATGTAGTCGGTGAGCACTCCACGATCAATCAATACGTTGTGTGCAGCTTGGTGCCCTTCGTCGTCGATTGCAAAGTGCCCCCACTCGCCGGCCATGGTGCCGTCGTCGATGAGGGTGACAAGAGGCGTGGCCACTTCTTCACCGACACGACCAGCGAAGACGCTCGCCGATTTGGCTATCAGGTCGGCTTCCAGTCCGTGACCGCACGCCTCGTGAAACAACACTCCGCCGCCGCCAGGTCCGACCACCACAGGCATCGTCCCCGAGGGTGCTGGGCGCGCACTCAGTTTGGTGATCGCACGGTTGGCTGCCCGCCGGGCCAAATCGGTGACATCAGTCTCATCGAAGAGTTCGAAGCCGATAGTTCGCCCTACAGACTCGCGTCCGGTTTGCAGGCCAGTGTCTCCGGTTGCCACGCATGAAACCGAGAACAGGGTGCGGATCTGGTCGTCTTCGGCGAGCAATCCGTCGCTGTTGGCTACCAGAATCCGGCGACGGCTGTCCCCGTAGCGAGCCGAGACTTGCGAAATTTGTGACCCAACCGCTCGTGCCTCGGCGTCAGCACGCGCCAGCAGTTCGACTTTGACGGTCTTGGCTACATCTTCGGGTGGGACCTTGGCTGAAGCGCTAGCCACGATGCCGTGGCTGCCGACCGAGACAGTGCGCGTTCCACCCCCTCCGCCCCGAGCAGCGGCCGCTGCTACCTCGGCAGCACCGGCGAGTCCGCGTTCAGAGAGATCCGCAGTGTGCGCGAAGCCGGTTGTATCTCCCGCCACCACACGAATGCCGGCACCTCGATCGCGACCGCTTGTCAGTTCCTCGACCCGCCCGTCGTCGAGCATTGCCGACGATGACTTCTTGTCTTCCACGAACACTTCTGCAAACTCCGCGCCAGTGCTCAGCGCGGTGCTGAGGGTGCGGTTGATCAACTCATGGTCAAGCACGTAGCAACTCCAAGGTCCAGAGGTCGCTATGGTACCGCCAATGCGCGTCGAAGCAGGCCCTGGCAGCAGTGTCGAAACCGACCCCTCTTCGGGTCCGGTGTTGAAGTGGTGGCTTGAAGCAGGCATGACGCTGGGGTTCTACTTCGTCTATTCCGAAATCAGGAACCAGTTCGGTTCGGCGCTCGGGGACAGTGTCCGGCTCCGCTCCTACGAAAACGCCCTCGACATCATCGGCATCGAGAAGGCGATGGGGCTTTATCACGAGGAGTGGACGCAACAGCAATTCCTTGATTGGGATTGGTTCATTGTGTTCTGGAACGTTTTTTATGGGTCGTTCCATTTCATCGTCACCATCTTCGTGATGGTGTTTCTATTTCTTCGCTTCCCCAGCCGCTACATCTTTCTGCGGTCGACTTTGGCCGTCACCACCGCGTCCGCGCTCATTGGCTTCGCGTTGTATCCGCTGATGCCACCTCGCCTGTTGTCGAACTGCGCTTCGCAGTACGGGGCTTGTGTGACAGGCCACAACTACGTCGACACACTGGTTGATCCTGGTGGCCTCTGGTCTTTTGAGTCATGGACAATGGAGGCAATCTCAAACCAGTACGCGGCAATGCCGAGCTTGCACGTCGCTTGGGCGGTGTGGTGCACGATTGGCTTGTATCCTGTGCTGAAGCGGCGAACAACACGAGCTGTCATCGCCGGCTACCCGCTATTGACCCTTTTTTCTATCGTGGTCACAGCCAACCATTATTGGATCGACGCCATCGGCGGGCTTGTGTCTGTCGCTCTGGGCTTGCTCTTGGCCCCGAAACTCTCACAGTTCCTGCCCGGTGGAGGTCGCCGAGGTCGTTCCACAAGTGCCATCTGAAATGGCTAAGATTCCTTACCCCCACCGCCGCGACAGGACACTCATGCGCCTCGATGCCATCCACGGCCCAATTGATCTGCAGGGCCGCAGCTTCGCTGAACTCAACGATCTTTGCGAGCAAATCCGCGAGGAGATTATCTCGGTGGTAAACGAGCACAGCGGTCACCTGGGTTCCAACCTTGGCGCAGTGGAACTGACTGTTGCTTTGCATCGCGTGTTCCGTTCCCCTCACGACGCGATTCTGTGGGACACCGGGCACCAGGCGTACGTCCACAAGATGCTGACAGGAAGACTCGCTGGGTTCCGTCATCTGCGTCAAGAGGGCGGGCTTTCGGGTTATCCGTCCAGGGCGGAATCTGAACATGATTGGATTGAGAACAGTCATGCCTCAACGGTGTTGTCCTATGCCCATGGCCTTGCTACCGCGTTTCACGCCAACGACAAGCGTCGGCGGGTAGTGGCTGTTGTCGGCGATGGTGCCCTTACTGGCGGTATGGCTTTTGAGGGACTCAACAACCTGGGTCACAGCGGGCGCGATGTGGTGATCGTGTTGAACGACAACGGCCGCTCCTATGCCCCTACGGTCTCTCGTTTGAGCGAAAGCCTGGTCAAGATTCGCAGTAACCCGATCTACATGCGTCGACAGGCGAAGGTTGAGGAGATAGCTGAGCGCATCCCTTGGGTTGGTGAGCAGATCAAGCGTGGCGTGAAGATGTCGAAGGCAGCGATCCGCGAGATGTGGGAGCCACCAGCTTTCTTCGAGAACCTCGGGATTCGTTACATCGGGCCGTTCGACGGCCACGACGTCGAGTCGCTTGAGGAGGCACTGCACAACGCTGCTGAGTTCGACGGTCCGGTTCTAGTGCATGTATTGACCCACAAGGGTCGTGGTTACGCTCCGGCCGAGAACGACAACATCAAGAACATGCACGACATCGGGTCGGTGAAGGACGGGTCTTACACTGCGGCATTTTCTGAAACGTTGGTGAAGCTGGGTGATCAGCATCCTGAACTCGTGGCGATTACGGCCGCAATGCCTGATTCCACCGGGTTGTTGCCTTTCCGGGATCGTTTCCCGGAGCGTTGTTTCGATGTCGGCATTGCCGAGCAGCATGCTGTCACTGCTGCGGCTGGCATGGCAATGGGTGGTCTTCGCCCAGTTGTCGCCGTTTATTCGACCTTCCTGAGCAGGGCTTTTGATCAGGTCAACCTGGATGTTGGGTTGCATGGCCAACCCGTGATCTTCTGTGTGGACCGAGCAGGCGTTACCGGCCCTGACGGCGCCTCGCATCATGGTCTGTTGGACATGGTGTTGTTTACGAAGGTACCTGGAATGACCGTGCTGGCTCCGTCGAGCTACCAGGAACTCCAGCAGATGATGGAAGACGCAATGGATCTCACTGATGGTCCTGTGGCGATCCGCTGGTCGCGCAGTCCGGCTGCTCATGTGGCAGATCATGAGGTCGGCGTGGGCCTCAACGCTCGAAAGACCCGTACCGGCGACGGGCAGGTTGCGTTGCTCGGCTTCGGTCAGATGCTTAGCGCGGTTATAGGCGCGGCCGACTTACTTGCCGCTAACGGCATTGAAGCCACCGTTTACGACCCTCGAGTGGTGGTCCCGCTCGACTCGAAGATGATCGACGACATCGCTGAACACGATGTGATTGTCACCGTCGAGGACGGGTTGCGCATCGGAGGTGCGGGCGCCGCGGTTCGTGACACTCTGGGCGACCGCGACACTGACTGCCGTATCCGGGTGTTGGGGATCCCAGTGGAGTACGTCCCCCACGCCAACCCCGACGACATCCACGCCCGCTTCGGTCTCGATGCCAAGAGCATCGCCACAGAAGTTCTCACACTACTCAGCCCCTAGACGCTCACACGGCTCCGGCTACGCGGCTCCGGTTGTGCCCGGCAAAAGCAACGTGCCCGCCAACAAGCCTTACGCGGCTCCGGTTGTGCCCGGCGAAAGCAACGTGCCCGGCGAAAGCAACGTGCCCGGCAAAAGCAACGTGCCCGGCGACTAGTTACGAGTAGTAGGGGTTTTCGCCTTCGTCGTGGTCGGTGGTGTCGACTACTTCGGTGATTTCGGGGACGGCTTCGAGGATTGCCTTGGAGATACCCTCGCGCAGGGTGGCAGCACTCATGGCGCAACCCTGACAGCCCCCTCCCATGGTCACAAACGCCCGATCGTCCTCAACACCGACGAGTTCGGCGTAGCCACCGTGCGAGGCGAGCGCGGGATTGATGCGCTCTGCCAAGAGGGTACGGACCTTGTTGGCTGAGTCGCCGGTCAGTTCGAGTTGACCCAACTCACCAAGCGGGTTCGGACGGTTCGGGTTGCGGATCACCAATCCCCCTTGGCCCGCATTGGTGGGAAGGCCGAGCGTGGCACCGGTCAGAGCCGAGACGCTGAGCGCTGGAACGATGACCGTGAGCCCCTCTTTTTCGTGGATGTGGTCGTCGTCGGCCTTTTCCGCAATCGATTCAAGAGAGAGATCGTAGGTGTAGTCCACCCCGCTGGCACCGGTCACTTCTACGCGAAGCCCCAGTGTTTCCCCATCATCTTCGTTGGAACGGATACCGAGCACCGTGGCGCGGGCAGCGTCGGTGACGATCAAGACCTCACCTTGGTTGGTCTCAGCGACAGCAAGTTCCGCGTTCGTCATAACGCTCATGCTAGCGGCCTCTTGAGCACCTCAGCGCTGTTCCAGTTCGTCGCACAACCTCAACCAAAGATCTTCGGCTAGCGCGTGCTCTTGCGCGCAATCGGCCAGCGCAGTTCCCGCCTCGGCGAGCTTGTGATGTTCAGTTCCCGACTCCGCCAAGACCGTTTCGAGTTGGAGCCTTCGAGCTTCAAGGCGGTCCAGTTCCTTTTCGGCCTTCTTCAGGTCATGACGAATGGTTGCGCTAGATCTACTGGTTGCGCTCTCAGAGGCTGCGGTTCGGTGCTTCTGAGACGGTGAGCGTCCGGCCGATGATGCTGCGCCTTCAGGGGTTTTGTTGGCTGGTCGTTGGCGGTCGATGAGCCAGGCTTCGTAGCCTCCCGGCCAGCGCCGGGCTCGACGGTCGTCGATCACCAGCACGTCGTCAACCGTTCGGTTCAGCAGGGCCCGATCATGACTGACCACGATGAGCGCTCCAGGCCAATGTTCAAGAAAGTCTTCAAGAGCTCTCAGCGTGTCGAGGTCGAGGTCGTTGGTGGGCTCATCGAGTAGCAGAACGTTGGGTTTGTCAGCCAGGGTGACCACTAGCTGGAGCCGACGGCGCTCCCCGCCCGACAGCATGTCGATAGGAGACCTCTGGGTGTCGCTATCGAACCAAAAACGTTCCAGTAGGGCGAGATCCCACCAGTCGGGTTGGGCTCCGTCACCAGCAATGAACTGGCGTACCGTCACGTTCGGGTCGAGACTTCGCCCTTGCTGGTCGTGCAGACCAACGACTGCGGTCGGGCCCCGGACGACTCGACCGGCCAGCGGCTCGCGGCGACCCGCTATCACATCAAGGAGCGTCGATTTGCCTGATCCGTTCGCTCCCACAATCCCGAGCCGTTCGGTGCGATCCAACAACAGGTCGAGGCCGCTGATCAGTGGGGGTTCGCCGTCGAAGCCCACAGTCACATCGTGGAGTTCTACAACCCGATCTCCGAGCCGCGGCGTGCTGTTGTGCAACGACGCTAAGTTGAGGTCGACTTCACGAGCACTAGCCACCGCAGTCCCGCCGTCGATCAGTTCATTGGCCTTGTTGACACGTGATTTGCTCTTACGTGTTCGAGCCTTGGCCCCCCGGCGCAGCCATGCGAGTTCGCGCCGCGCCAAGTTGTGTCTCGTCGATTCGTGCGCCTTGGCCAGCGCTTCGCGGGTCGCCTTTCTCTCCAAGTAACCTGCGTAACCGCCGTCGTGAAGGTACGCCGAACCCCGATCAAGTTCGAGGATTCTGGTTGTGACGGCGTCGAGAACCTTGCGATCATGGGTGACTATCACCAGACCGCCCTTGAAGGCGGCAAGCTCAGACTCCAGCCATTCGATGGCGTCAACATCTAAGTGGTTGGTCGGTTCGTCGAGAACCAGCAGGTCTGCTTCGGCGACGACCGTTTGCGCCAGTGCCACCCGCTTTTGTTCCCCGCCGGACAGCGTTTCGATACCACGGTCGATCTTGTCGCCCATACCGAGCCGTTGCAGAGCCGCCTCTCCCCGCCAGCCCCCGCCCACTGCTTGGCGAACCGACCCCGACTGAAGTTCGGTTATCTGCTCCAGGGTCGCTACCGATACGCCTTTCTTGCGACGAACTTCTCCCCTTTCGGGGATCCGCTGACCTGCAATTACAGAGAGCAGAGTTGTCTTGCCGGTTCCGTTGATTCCGACCACACCGAGTCGGTCTCGGTTCGAAACCGTGACGGAGACATCGCCGAACAGAAGCCGATCAGGTCGGCTCATGCTGACACGGTCAACGTCAACAAGGATCACAAGCGAAGGCTACGCGCTGGTTACGGGTCAGCCGCGGGCGACTCGATGCTTCAGTGCGCCAAATGCCAACGTCTGGCTTATGAGCGCAACTCCGGCTATTGCCAACAATGCCTTGAGCAGCGATCCTCCATCCCAGTTGAGAAAGAGAGATCGCAGTCCCTCCAGCAAATATGTCACCGGGTTGTACCTGGCTGCCTGACCGAGCCAGCCGGTCATCGCGTCAATCGGGACGAATGAAGAAGTAATGAAGGCAAAAGGAAAGAACAACAGGAATGAGGAGTTGACAGCTCCAGGGTTACCCGTACGCAAGGCGATGGCGTAAGGCAAGCCGGTGTAGGCACCCCCCCAGAGGGCACCCATAACGATGAACGCGAGGACTCCCAACGGCCCTGTCGGGAACCGCACGCCAATAATGAACCCGAAGACCAGCACCGGGATTATGAGCATCACGACCAACACGAAGTCGGCGACGATATGACCGATCAACAGCGCCCTGCGTGACACTGGGGTGAGCATCAGACGGTCGAAGTACCCGTTCTGGATGTCGAGCACCAGTGCCGGCGCACGCGACACTCCTGTGACCGCGAAGATGATGGCGACGGGCAACTGGAAGGCTTTGTAGTCGATCTCGATCGAGGTGAAGTTGGCAACATCTTGTAAGGAACCAACGTTTATGACCAGGAAGAACAGCGGGATGAGAAGCGCTGGGACTACCGCTTCAAGATCACGGGGTAACTGTCGCACCGACCGAATGGCGATGCTGCCGACATCTCGGAAGAACCCGGTTGGTCGCGCCTGTATGTAATGATGCGGTGTGATTGTCGTGGTCATGAATCGACTCCTTCCATGCGATGGCCTGTGACTTCCAAGAAAACATCGTCGAGGGTTGGTGTTCGAAGCGCTAGTTCGGTTACCGACACGCCAGCTCGGTCAAAGGCCAAGGCGACGGGGCTGAGTGCTCGGTTGCCGTCGATGGTGTTGATGATCAGTTCGTCGCCGTGGTGTTCAACGGAATCAAGGCCGTCGATGCCTACAAGCGCTGCTGCCGCTGCTTCGTGGCCCTCTTCAAGGCGGGCAATGACAACATCGGTTCCGACGGTGCGCTTCAGTTCTGTGGGCGATCCCTGTGCGACGATCTTGCCGTGGTCGATTATCCCGATGCGGTTCGACAACTCATCAGCCTCTTCAAGGTATTGCGTGGTCAAAAACACGGTCATGCCATGTTCACGATTGAGTCGCCGAACCTCTTCCCAGACACGCAACCGCCCTTGCGGGTCCAGGCCTGTTGTCGGCTCGTCGAGAAAAAGCACCGACGGGCTGTGCATCAATGATGCCGCCAGGTCAAGGCGCCGTTTCATTCCTCCGGAGTATGTCGAAACAAGCGCAGGCACAGCTCCCATGTCGAGGATCGGCGCGAGTTCTTCAATTCGCTGGGTGATTTCGCTGGAGCGCAACCCGAATAGGCGGCCCTGAGTTTGGAGGATCTCAAGACCGGTCATGCGGTCGTCGAGGGCCGCTTCCTGCAGGGCCACACCGATCGAAAACCGCAACTGAGCGGCTTGGGAGACCACATCAAAGCCAGCTACCCGGGCGCGACCGCTGGTGGGGAGAAGCAGAGTACACAGCATCCGCACCAAAGTTGATTTTCCAGCACCGTTGGGTCCAAGAAATCCGTAGATCTGTCCTTTGGGGACTTCCAGATCGATACCGTCCACTGCCCGGAGATCACCAAAGCAACGAACGAGTCCTTCCACCTGAATTGCAGCCATCCGCCGACGCTAGCGGCGCTTCGCCAGAGGTAGCCTCGCGTTGTGTCTGATATCGACGCGGTGCTGCTGGTCAGCTTTGGTGGTCCGGAGGGGCCTGGAGATGTCGTGCCCTTTCTTGAGCGAGTCACAGCTGGTCGTGGTATCCCGCCGGAGCGCCTTGCCGAGGTAGCTGCTCACTATGCACATTTTGGCGGTGTCAGCCCCATCAACGAACAGTGCCGAGCTATTCATGAAGCACTGCAGTCAGAACTCGATTCGGCTGGCTATTCGCTTCCTGTCTATTGGGGAAACCGCAACTGGCATCCGCTGCTTGACGACACGATCGCGCAGATGGCTAGCGACGGAGTCCGCCATGCCGTAGCTCTGGTCACATCTGCCTACAGTTCATATTCGAGCTGTCGCCAGTACATCGAAGATCTAGACCGCGCTAAGTCAGCGGCGGGTGTCGAGGCTTTGCAAATCGACAAGATACGGCCCTACTTCGACCATCCGGGGTTTGTCGAGCCGTTCATTCGGTCAACCCGGGATGCTCTTGGGCGCCTTGCATCAAATGATCCTTCCCCGCTGGTTTTTACTGCCCATTCCATACCGGTGGCGATGGCAAACTCATGCGACTATGAAGCCCAGTTGCGGGCGACCATGGACCTAGTGGCTACCGCGGTGTCGCCCGAGAGCACCTGTCATCTCGTTTGGCAGAGCCGCTCGGGGTCTCCCTCAGTGCCATGGCTTGAGCCCGACATCAACGATCACCTCCGCCGGCTCGCCGCTCAGGGTTACCAACAAGTGGTCGTGATCCCGGTCGGTTTTATCTCCGACCACATCGAAGTGCTGTGGGACCTAGACCACCAAGCAGCATCAACAGCCGACGAATTGGGTCTCCATATCGAGCGTGCGGCTACGCCGGCGACAGCTCCAGATCCCGAATTCATCGTAATGGCCCGCGAGTTGATCGAGGAGCGACTGGGCCGTCTGAGTCCTCGAGCCCTGAGCGCTCTGCCTGCGCGACCTCGCGACTGTTTCCCCGGTTGTTGCATGTTCAAGATGTAAGGAAAAGACAACCAGGGCGATCAAGTATCCACCAGAGTTCACGAAACGTGATTTATTGTTTGTGGCGTATCTGTCCATACGCTCTGTGGGTTATCCACGGACTCGATTCGTTGGAGGACACCACCAGTGAATCACGCAATGATCGCTGCCGAAGCGCTGCGCTATCGCTTGAAACTGGTTAAGGCACCACTTGTGCAAGACGACAACTGGAACGTTGAGGAACTTGCAATCGCATCGGTGACCGCTGCCGATCCTCAAGTAGACGGTGCCATCCGCCGTATTGCCGAATCGTGGACCAAAGCCGGTCTAGAACCGGCGGAACTATGTGTGCCTTGGAGCGGACCAAAGGTGGGCGAACTATTCGAGAACCGTCCCGATCTGGTAGACGCTCTCGACGACATACTCAGGGGCGCGAACAGAGCCAGACGCGCAGCCTGATCAATTCGAACACCCTCGCTCACGCTAACTCCGCTCCGCCGTGGCCGCGGGGGCTTCTGTTGACTACCTTGTCTGTGTGCAAGTCCTCACGCTGGTCAACCAAAAGGGTGGAGTCGGCAAGACAACGGTGGCCTTGGGTTTGGCAGCCTCTGCTTGGGCTCGCCAAGTCGACTGCCTCGTCATCGATATCGACCCCCAAGGAAACGCCACTACCGGGCTGGGAGTTTGGAATCCGCCTTTCAGCATCGACCACGCTCTGGCTGAAGAGCGTCCCGGTGCAATCGCGAGTTTGCGGGCGACCTCTTCTTGGCCGACCGACGGTGGGCGTCCCCCGTCAGTGGTCCCCGCTACGCCAGCTCTCGCAGCCCGTGAACCACAATTGATGACCGACCCCATCGGAGCCAACAATCGTCTTGCGGTTGCGCTCGAAGGAGTCGATCACGACATCGTTATCATCGATTGTCCCCCATCGCTGGGCCTGCTCACTATCAATGGGTTGTTCGCCGCTGATCAAGCCTTGATCGTCACCGAACCAGGCGCTTGGGCTTCAGACGGTGTCAACCAGATCCTGAGAACGGTGGAACGAATCTCTGCCCGCCGCACCGCGCCGCTCACCGTGGCGGGAGTGGCCGTCAACCGCATGGGCCGTACTCGAGATGCCCGATATTGGGACGAGCAGCTCCGAACCGACCATGGCAGCATGGTGCTCCCAGCTATACGGCTTCGTGCCGCGGTCACCGAAGCGGCAGCCAACTCTCTACCGATCCACGCACTCGGGGCCCGGCCCGGTGCCAGAGAAGCAGCCGCCGAGTTCGACACTCTTTTTGATCTCATCGTCAACACCGAGGTGACCAATGGTGTATGACCCACAAGCTAAACGTCAGCGTCCAAAACCGGCGCCAGAGGGTCCCGCCCCGGTCGACGCTCTGCTGCTCACGGACACCACCGCAGCCAGTGGTCAAGGTTCTAATGCTGACATCTCGACGTCGGTTCCCTATGGGGACAACGAAGAGGTCCCGCTCGTCGGGGAGGATCCGCCACCAGCTCCCACGGTTACTCCGGAGCCCGCCAACCCACCCCCAGACAAGTTGTTGATCAACAGCGCTCTTGTCAGTGCCGTTGGCACGCTGATCGGCGCATTGGTGCTGCATTATTTATGGAAACGCTGGCTTCAAAGCGACAGCCCCGAATAAACGCTCAACAGCCGCTGGGAAACGAACCGTCTCAACACCTGTGGTTGTGACTCAGCTAGCGATGGCTAGCAACTCAGCTTCTCGATCGGCCTTGTTTTTGGCTCTTTTGGCGACTTCGGCCGTGCCTTGCGGACACATCGACACGTAGGGACACCAGCCGCACAGCGGGCCGGTGCGCGGCTCGAACTCATCGTCAGCACAAGCCGTGTGGATCTCTGCCCAGGTGCCAGAAAGTTTTTCGGTGACGGTCTCGATCTCTTTGCGGTTCACGTCCATGCCGATTGTGCGCTGGCCAAGATACAGCAGGCGTGCTCGCACCGGCATCTCGCCTGTGGATGCCTCCACCGCGGCGGCATACAGCAGCACCTGGTCGAGCCGTGACCGACGGAAACGATGAGAAGGAGCTTTCCCCGACTTGTAGTCGGTGACGATGATCCCGTCACCTTCTTCTTCGATCCGGTCGACGATTCCACGAAAGGGCACTCCGGCCAGTTCGGCTTCCACGTCTTGCTCGGTGGCTCGCACTTCTACTGTTGCGGGGTCTTCTAGATGCCACAGGCCCTCGATTGCTGTCCATGCTTTCCAGCGAAAGTGGCGAGACTGCTCCTCGTCGTACCCCAGCGCCTGATAGTCGCCCATGGCCTCGGTCTCAGGCCACTCGGTTCGAGCGATTACCCGGGCCGCTTCGATTGTGCGCTGGGTGGGTTCGCGTTGCAACAACAATTCGAGAACCCGGTGAGCGAAGCTCCCGACCAGTGCGCCTTCGCCTGGAGGGTCGGCGAGACGATCGATGTACCGGAATTTCCAGCGGCGGGGGCATTGCGTGAAGGTGCCGGCCCCGGACGGTGAGAGGCGAGGCGGAGGCACCGGGATTAGTGGAGGCGTCGACCCGTCGCTGACCGGAGCTGCCGAAACTCCCACTTCGGTAGAGTCAGCGGAGTCGGAGTCGAGTTTCACTTATGTAGTTCTACACCATGGGTGTGACACTGCAAGGTGAAACCCGTCGAAGATCTGCGACTGAACCACTCAAGGACCAGCGATACATCTAGATATCGAGGGTTGTGCTGTCTACTAGGGCGCTGTTTCGCACTAGGAATTCGCGTCGGCTCGACACGTCTGTACCCATCAGCACCTCGAACATCTCAAGGGCTTCCTTTGTCTGGGTGCCATCGTCCATGGTGAGCCGACGCAGAGTGCGAGTATTCGGATCAAGTGCGCAGTGACGCAATTCCTCGACGTTCATTTCGCCGAGTCCCTTGAAGCGCTGCCACTTGACATTCTCTCGGCGACGGTTGCCTTTGCACAGCTCATCAGTCAGCGCCTCTTTTTCTTCTTCGGAGTAGACCCGATATGTCTCATCTCCGATTTTGGTGGTGAACAAGGGGGGTTGGGCCGCAAATACCCGGCCCGCTTCCAGCATCGGCCGCATGTACTTGTAGATCAGGGTCAACAGCAGGCAACGAATATGACTACCGTCAACATCGGCGTCGCACAAGATCACTATGCGGCCATAACGGGTGTCTTCGATGTTGAACTTTTCGCCCGCTCCAGCACCCATGGCAGTGAACAACGCCCGCGCCTCGGCGTTGTCGAGCACCTGCTTCGGGCTGGCTTTATGGGCATTGACCACCTTGCCCCGCAGCGGCAGGATCGCCATCGTTTCAGAGTTGCGACCCCTTTTGGCGGGGCCGGCCGCAGAGTCCCCTTCAACCAGAATCAGTTCCGCATCCATTCCGTGAATCCGGCAGTCAGCGAGCTTTTGAGGCATCCCGGTCGAACCGAGACTTGCCGCCTTGCGCTGGTTCTCCAGCAGGGTCTTGGAAGCGACCCGACTTTGAACTGCGTTCGACAGCTTGTCCGCAATCGCTTTGACATGGGTGCGGGGCCCTCCACCGGGCTCGAACCACTCCTTGAGTTGTTCGTACACCACCCGGCTGACAATTCCGTCGATTGCAGGAGTGCCCAATTCCTGTTTCGTCTGCCCGCGGAATTGTGGTTCTCCGAAGGTCACTTTCAACGCTGCTACCAAGCCCTCCTGTACATCGTCTTTGACAGCTTTGTGCTTGTTTTGTTTTGCGAGTCTTGCGAGTTTGTGGTGGTCCTTGAGCACCACGTTGTTGATTACCCGTGTCAGGGCTTTGTCGAATCCCGCCAAATGGGTTCCGCCCTGTGGGGTCGGGATGGTGTTAACGAACGACACCACTTTTGTGTCGTAGCCGTCAACCCAGCGCAGCGCTATATCGACAGTGCATTCCCGCTCAACGTCTGTCATCTTCTTGTTGACTGGCACCTTCTCGACAAACGTGTCGATGCCGTTGCCGGTGATGACACCAGAGACCGGCGGAGAGTCCGAGAGGTGATCAACCAGGTCGGCGAGACCTCCCTTACTAGCGAACACGAACGGTTCGGCAGCGCCACCCGCTCGTTTGTCGGTAACCGAAACCCGCATCCCCGGCACCAGGAAGCCCGCCTGAGTCACACGATCGCAGACCTCGTCGAAGTCGACGCTGGCATCGGGTTTGAAAATCTCGAAATCGGGCCAGAAGCGCACTCGCGTGCCAGTTCGGTTCTTAGAGATGCGTTTGGTCTTCTGAAGTTGGCGACCCGCCTTGAAGCCGTTTACCCCGTTGAACTGGCCCGCTACTCGATTCTTGAAACCCAGCACATGCGTGCCCCCATCGCGATCAACCTCAACTATCAGCTTGGTGGCCAAGGCGTTGACAACGGATGCGCCGACGCCGTGCAGTCCACCCGATGACGAGTACGCGCCGCCGCCGAACTTGCCCCCCGCATGCAACTCCGTGAACACCACTTCGACCGCCGAAACCTTGCGTTTGGTATGACGGTCGATGGGAATGCCGCGGCCGTTGTCGCTGACCTCCACCGATCTGTCGCGGTGCAAAGTGACATCCACCTTGGTCGCGAAGCCCGCGGCAGCCTCATCGACGGCATTGTCGATCAGTTCCCAGACGAGGTGTATGAGCCCCGCGCTGCCCGTACCGCCGATGTACATGCCCGGCCGTTTGCGCACGGCTTCCAAGCCCTCAAGGGTTTCGATCGCATCAGCGTCGTATGCGGTTGAGGTGGTAGCGGCCAAGTCGGAATCCAACGAATCGGGGGTGAATGGTCAACGAACGAGTGTTCGCAACACCGTACTAGGCACGCGTGACAGTGATGCGGATTTGGGTTAGATTGGGGCCTTGAGTCCCCAGCGACTAGCTACGTTCACATTAGCGATCACTCTCGCCTTCGCCAGCTTGGCCGCGACTTGCAGCAGCGAGGGTGATTCTTCGACCCCAGACGAGTCGGGGGATGCTGTTTTCGCGACGACCACACTCGCACCTCTCGAGCCGGAGCCCACAGATCCTTCGGACGCGCCTTCGACCACAGAAAGAGGCACAGTTGAACCCGCACCTGCCGAAACCACGACAACACCGGCGACCGCCGATGGCGACGCCACGGTAGGGACACCTGTACCTGACCCCACTCCGACCGAAACCACTCCACCGATTCCCACAGACGACACAACCGAAGGGTCCGCAACCACGGTTCCGGTGACAAGCACGGTTGCTATCAGCACAACCCCATCGACAACAATCACCAAAGAATCAACAACCACAGCCGGACCAACAACCACCGAAGAACCAGCCACCACAGCCGGACCAACAACCACCGAAGAACCAGCCACCACAGCCGGACCAACAACCACCGAAGAACCAGCCACCACCGAAGAACCAGCCACCACAGCCGGACCAACAACCACAGCGGCACCAACCACCACCGAAGAACCAGCCACCACAGCCGGACCAACAACCACAGCGGCACCAACCACCACCGAAGAACCCGCCACCACCGAAGAACCCGCCACCACCGAAGAACCCGCCACCACAGCCGGACCAACAACCACAGCGGCACCAACCACCACGACCGCCAAAACCCTCACCCGAGAAGAGATCCTCGAAACGGCCGCAGCCAACGCCCCGTTGTTGCAACCCAACAGCGACAGGCGGCGCATTCAAGTCCTGAACGTCGCCGACGGGTCCATAACCTCACTGGCCAACGCCGTCGAGGGCGACCGACCGGTGCTCCTGTGGTTCTGGGCGCCTCATTGACCGACTTGTCGGCGCGAGGCGCCGCATGTCGAGCAGTTCGCTCGAGAGAACATCAACGAAATCCAAGTCATCGGCATGGGCGCCCAAGACGACTTCAAATTTGCCCTCAGCTTCGTCACCGACTTCGGAGTCACGACACCGACCATGGTGTGGGATCCATCGTTCACAACTTGGCGGCAATACGGGATCAACGTCAACAGCTCAATGATTCTGCTCAACGGCGAACTAACCGAAGGCACCCAACCTCTCAACGGCTTCAACTCCGCCCAGCAGCAGCGGATCATTGACGCACTCGATCAGTTCACCTGACCAACGCATCTAACGGGGTTTACCAGCGAGCGTCTGCGACGACCATAACTTGGCGCTCAGTGCGGCCCGGCACCAGATCACGGGCACTTGCTTCGATATTGAGTGCGGCTGGGTTGGGGTCGAGCTTGCGGGGGTCGTCGTAGTCAGCCATTAGCGCATAGACATCAGTCATTGCCGCTGGCCCGAACCAAGTGCCCGTAACTGTCTCACCGACGGCCAACCTGGCGATACGCACACCCTGACCACCGCGACCCTTGGAAAGCAGGTCACCATACGGCGTTGCCTTGACACCCCCGGCGCTGGTAACGGTTAGCGCTACACCATCGCCCAGCAACACGTCAGCGCCCACGACTCTGGCATCGCCAAGCAATCTCATGCCCGCCACACCTCCAGCACCGCGGCCCTGGTCGTTGATTGGATCAACGGGAGTGCGCAGAACCTGGCCGTCAGAAGCAACCAAGGCAATGTCGACACCCAGCGGCGCACGAAACGCGGCCACCACACGATCATCACCTTTCAACGAGATGACGGTCGCCGACGACCTGGTATTCATCAACTCGTCAAGCATCAGGCGCTTGGCAACACCGTTGGCTGTAACCAGCACAAGGCGTTCGGCACCGTCGGTGAGAAGCGTCAATACCGTCTCGCCTTTGTTGAGCCCGAGTAGCACAGCGGCCGCTACTCCGCGGGCACGGCCGGCAGCATCGGGAACTTCCTGCACCCGCACCGCTACGGCCCGACCCTCCGACGTGACCGCCATGATCTCAGAGCCGGTGGTGGTCATGGCGCGTGCGGCAATCAGATCGTGGCGACCCACCGTTGCCCTTCTCGCACCGTTGGTCGGGGCGCGTCCAATGTTGCCGGAGGTGGACAGGGTTACCACGCATGGCTCATCGACACCAACAGTTTGCGTGTCGTCGGGGGTGGGTTGTTCATGCACCACAATCTCGGTAGCGGCAACGATCTCAGCTCGTCTGGGCACGCCGTGTTGGTCAACGAGTTCGTCAAGTTCCTTGAGCACCAGAGTTCGGCGCCTGGTCTCAGAGTTGAGAAGCTTGTGGTACTCCGCAATGTTGATCCGCAGATTGGTGGCTTCTTCTTCAAGTTCGAGTTTGGCCAGGGCGGTGAGTCGGCGCAGCGGCATGTCGAGGATGTGGGCCGCCTGGATGTCTGTCAGCAGGAACCGTTCGATCAGGCTTACCCGGGCTTCGGCCGCATCCTGGGAGCCGCGGATGATGGCAACGACCTCGTCTATCGAGTCGAGCGCGACCAGTAAACCTTCGAGAATATGCAGGCGATCTTGCGCCTTGGCGAGGCGGTATTCGGTGCGGCGGACGATTACTTCGAGGCGATGCTCTATGTAGTGGTGGCACAATTTGTAGATGCCGAGCGTGGTTGGCACACCGCTGACTAACACCACATTGTTGATACCGAACGTCTCCTCCAGCGGTGTCAGTCGGTACATGTCCTGAAGCGCAACCTGTGGGTTGATTCCGGGTTTCAGATCGATGTGGATGCGCAGGCCGTCCATGTCACTCAGATCAGCGATGCCCGCGATCCCGGCGAGTCTGCCGTTGTTGACCAATTCCTGGACTCTGCTGATCACCCGCTCGGGCCCCACGAGATATGGCAACTCAGTGACAATTACGGCTTGACGGGAGCGTGTGATCTGCTCGACATGGGCTTTCGCACGGATGCGAAACGATCCACGCCCGGTTTCATATGCCTCACGCAGACCGTCATTGACCACTGTGCCGCCCGACGGGAAGTCGGGCCCGGGAAGCACCTTCATCATCTCGTCGATGGTTGGCTTGGGGCGACGTTTTGTCATCACCAACCTGATCAGTTCGGCCACCTCACGCAGGTTGTGCGGGGCCATGTTGGTGGCCATTCCCACGGCGATCCCGCTGGTGCCGTTGACGATGATGTTGGGCACCGCGGCGGGCAGAACGGTCGGCTCCTCGCCTTCGCCGTCGTAGGTGGAGCGGAAGTCGACAGTGTCTTCGTCGAGTTCGCGGACCATGTCCATGGCTGCTTCAGCGAGGCGGCATTCGGTGTAGCGCGAAGCGGCGGGTGGATCGTCGAGCGAACCGAAGTTGCCTTGCGGGTCGATGAACGGGAGCATCCGGGAGAAGTCCTGCCCCATACGTACCAAGGTGTCGTAGATGGCCGAGTCTCCGTGGGGGTGGTAACGGCCCATGGTGTCGCCGACTATGCGAGCCGATTTGCGGAACGGTGTGCCTGGACGGATCCCCATTTGCAGCATCGACCAGAGGATCCGGCGTTGCACCGGTTTGAGGCCATCCCGCACGTCGGGGATGGCCCGTGAAGTGATGACGCTGAGTGAGTAGGCGAGGAACGACTCGCTCAGCTCGTCGGCAACGGGCACATCGACAACTTCGCGGGCGTAGCTAGGATCGAATTCGAGTTGTCGGGGCATGGTAGAACTCTCGGGGTTTACGAACGAACGTTCGTCAGCCTAGCTGCCGCTACTGACACGCCCGCGGAGGCCCCCGGGCCTTGGGGCAATAGAGTGCCGACGTGCCTGAACTTCCTGAGGTGGAGACGATCCGCCGTCAGCTTGAACCGCGTGTGGTGGGGGCGGAGATAGTCGACGCAGGGTCGCATTGGTCTGAGAAGTTCACGCCTGCCACGGGAGTCATAGGGGCGCAGATCATCGCAGTTCACCGCCGGGGAAAATACCTGCTCTTCGACCTTTTTGGGGACGAGGAGTTGATCGTGCATCTGGGGATGACCGGGCGTCTAGCGGTCAGAGAGCCGAGTCCGGAAGCACTTGAACATCCTCATCTTCGGGCTTGGTGGGATCTCGATACCGGTGGACGGCTCACCTTCCACGACATTCGCCGGTTCGGGCGCATCCACCATGTGGAGCGCGGCGATCACGGCGCCATCCCCACGCTCGCTGCTTTGGGGCCTGAGCCTTGGGACCCGGCATTCACTGGCCGCTCGCTGGCCGCTTTCGTTAAACGCTCCGACCGGTATGTCAAGACGCTGCTGTTGTCGCAACGGCCGGTGGCGGGGATCGGCAACATATACGCTGACGAGGCCTTTTGGCTCGCCAAGATCAACCCAGCGACCCGCAGGTTGAGCCCGCAGCGAGCAGAGCGCTTGGTGGAAGGCATCCGCACAGCCCTCGACTCCGGGATCAAGTACGGTGGCACGACCCTGCGCGACTACGTGGATTCAGACGGCCAAGCCGGCGCCAACCAACACGAGTTGCATTGTTACGGACGGGCCGGAGAGCCCTGCGACCGATGCGGCACCATCATGCGCCGCCGAGTCCTAGATGCCCGCAGCACCACCTGGTGCCCCACCTGCCAACCCCGCTGACCCCGCTGATAGCAGCCCGACCAGATTCGCTATTTGTGCGATTTCGGTAATCAATACCGCGCAAATTCGGTATTCAGTACCGAAAATCGCACGCACCGGGATCGCTGACCTCTGAGCTCGGACTGATGCGGTGAGTCCGCTGATCCCCTAGCGTGGCGACCGCACGCAGTCGGAAATGAGTCATGAGCGAAACAGCCATCAACAATCATGCGGGTTTCATCTGGTCGGTCGCGGACAAGCTGCGGGGTGTGTACAAGCCGTCGGAGTATGGACGGGTGATTCTGCCGCTGACGGTGCTGCGGCGATTGGATTGCGTGTTGGAGCCGACCAAGGATGAGGTTCTTCAGACGATGGCGAAGTTGCCGTCGACACTGGAGAACCGTGAGCCGGTGTTGCAGAAGGTGGCTGGGCAGCCGTTCGTCAACACGTCGAGACATACGTTTCGCTCGCTGCTGAGTGATTCCAGCAACGTGGCCGGGAACTTGCGCAACTACATCGCTGGGTTCTCCGAGTCGGCGCGTGACATTGTCGACAAGTTCAACTTTGATGTGCAGATCGATCGGCTCGACGAGCACAACCTGTTGTATCTGGTGGTGTCGATGTTCGCCGATATCGACTTGAGTCCCGAGACCGTTTCGGATCTGGAGATGGGCTATCTCTACGAGGAGCTGATCCGCAAGTTCTCAGAGCTGTCGAACGAGACGGCGGGTGAGCATTTCACGCCTCGTGAGGTGATCCGGTTGATGGTGAATCTGTTGTTCATCGACGACGACGAGTTGTTGACGCGCCCGGGTGTGGTCAAGACGCTGCTCGATCCGGCGTGTGGAACCGGCGGGATGCTGTCGGTCGCCGAGGATCACCTGCGCAAGCTCAACCCTCAGGCTCGTTTGAGGGTGTTCGGCCAGGAGTTGAACGCCGAGACTTACGCCACTTGCCGGGCCGACATGCTCATCAAGGGTCAGGAGGCTTCCAATATCCGTTTCGGCAACAGCTTCGACAACGACCAACACGAGGGCAGCGTTTCGATTATCTGCTGGCCAACCCTCCCTTCGGCGTCGAGTGGAAGATGGTGGCCGACACGGTGAAGGGCGAGCATTCGGCTCTGGGCTTCGCCGGCCGTTTCGGGGCTGGTCTGCCTCGCATCAACGACGGCAGTTTCCTGTTCTTACAGCACATGATCTCGAAGATGAAGAGTTCAAGCGAGGGCGGCGCCCGCTTGGCGATTGTGTTCAACGGGTCGCCACTGTTCACCGGGGGGGCTGGTTCCGGTGAGTCGGAGATCCGCCGCTGGATCATCGAGAACGACATGCTCGAAGCGGTTGTTGCCCTGCCTGACCAGCTCTTCTACAACACCGGGATCTCCACCTACTTCTGGGTTGTCACCAACCGCAAGGCACCCCGCCGTCGCGGCAAGATCCAACTTCTGGACGCCCGTGACATTTTCACCAAGACCCGCAAGAGTCTCGGCCAGAAACGCAAGGAACTCTCGGTTGATCAGATCGATGAGATCGCGCGACTGTACGGCTCTTTCGAGGAGGGGCCACTCGTCAAGATCTTCCCCAACGAGGCGTTCGGTTTCCTGCGCATCACCGTGGAGCGGCCTTTGCGGCTGCGTTGGGAGATCACCGATGACACCTTGTTGGCTGTCGAATCGCTCAAGGCTGTCGGCAAGCTCGACTCTTCTCTGAGCGACGCTTTGCTTGATGCGTTGAGAGAGCGACTGGGCAGTTCCTTCGCCACCGAGAAGCTAGCCAAGGCTGTCATGTCAGAAGCACTTGATTCGGCCGGTCTGGGCAAGACCGCCACGCTTGTCAAAGCCGTTACCGAAGCTATCGCCGTCCGAGACCCAGAGGCACCGATTATCACCGACCGCTCAGGTAACCCCAAGCCCGACCCTGATCTACGCGACTACGAGAACATCCCACTGCCCGCGGTGAGTGTGACTTTCGAAGACGACCCCACAGCGCGGCTCGAGACCATCGAGTACCGGACAGCCATCGACGACTACATGGAGTCCGAGGTGCTCCCCTACGTCCCCAACGCCTGGCATGACCCCGACAAGACGAAGATCGGCTACGAGATCCCTCTGACCCGCCATTTCTACACCTACACCCCACCCCGCCCCCTCACCGAGATAAACGCCGAAATCAAAGCCCTAGAAGCCGAGATCCAATCCCTTCTGGCCGAAGTGACCCTGTGACAAACCGCCACCCCTCCTACAAACCATCTGGCCTGGACTGGCTAGGCGACATCCCAATTCACTGGGAGGTTCTGCGCCTCAAGTATCGGGCGTCATATCGGACGAGCAACGTTGACAAGAAGACCAAGGAGGGAGAGCGGCCCGTCAGGCTGTGCAACTACACCGACGTCTATTACAGGGACCGCATTCGGGCTGGCGACGGCAGTTTCATGAAAGCAACAGCATCACCGCAAGAGATCGCTCGATTCAGGCTGAACGAAGGCGACGTTGTGATCACAAAGGACTCCGAGGATTGGCAGGATATTGCTGTGCCCGCGTTCATCGAAGAAACGGCCGATGACTTCGTTTGTGGTTATCACCTCGGCATCATTCGACCGACTCCGTTAGCGGATCCCGGTTTCGTGTTCCGAGCAATGCAGTCGGTTGCGGTGAATTGCCAACTCCAAGTGGCGGCGACAGGTATCACGCGCTTCGGGCTGCCAAAGCCAGCCGTCGGCGAAGCACTCATCCCCTTTCCACCCCACGACGAGCAGCAGGCGATCGCTCACTACCTTGACACCGAAACCTCCCGCATCGACACCCTCATCTCCAAGAAACGCCGCCTCATCGAACTCCTCGCTGAGTACCGCACCGCGTTGATCACCCACACCGTCACCCGCGGCCTCGACCCCTCCCCCCGTCTCCGCCCCTCTAGCGTGGACTGGCTCGGGGACATCCCCGCCCACTGGGAACTCCTAAGGCTCGGGCGCATGGGTTCGTTCTTCAAGGGTGGTGGTGGCACCAAGCAAGACGAGACTGCGGAAGGGGTTCCGTGCGTCCGTTACGGGGACCTCTATACACACCATCAATTCTTTATCCGGGACACAAGAGCGAACATTGCTGAGACAAGCACCTCCAACTATCGACCGCTCCAATACGGAGATGTGCTATTCGCCGGATCCGGGGAAACCATTGACGAGATTGGGACTTCTGCCGTCAACCTGATCAAAGGCCGCGCCTTCTGCGGCGGTGACGTAATTGTGTTCAGGTCCTCCGTTGAGATCCACGCGAATTTCCTCGGATACGCGGCGGACTGTCAGTCGTCCGTATACCAGAAGGCGTGCATGGGTCGTGGCGTGACCGTCATGCACATCTACAGCAGCGAACTAAAGGGCTTACTCATTCCTGTTCCTTCGATCGCCGAACAGCGGGCGATCGCTGACTACCTCGACACCGAAACGACCCGCATCGACGCTCTGTCCTCACGCACGGAAAATGCGATCAAGCTCCTTGAGGAGTACCGGATGGCGCTGATCACAGCAGCCGTGACCGGCCAAGTCTCCGTCAAGGCGTAGGTTCGCCGCATTCGAACTCATCCTCATGGAGCCACGGAGAACTGGCCCGTGAGAGCCGAGCCAAGCGAGGTAAGACGCGACAATGTGGGCCGCCCATGGAGTTCCGTCAGATCGCCTCAAGATCACCACACTTAACCGACTTCACAGGAACAGCACCCCATGTCGTGTTAACGGGTTTCCGCAGCCAGTCCAGATCAGCAGTTCGCTGTCGTTTCGTTGCCAGAACAGCGCGGGGTCGGCGGTGCTCAGGTTCCAAAAATAGAGCGCTACTAGCAAGAGAGCGCAAACCTGCTTCCAATTGATCGATCGCTTTCCTTCTTTCAGTCGACTTAATTTCGATCACGAGCCACTGTGCCTCTTCGTTGACTTCTCGAAGCACCAGGAGATCAGGCCGTTTCTCGGTATTGAGAAAGGCTTTACATCTATCGCAGTCGATAGCCAGGAGTAATCCGTCCACTTGGAGGCGACACTCAGAGTGCTCTACGGCAGCTGGAGACGGCGAAGGCCCCGTCGCGTGGATGAGGATGCAACCACAGCGTGCATGCCGGTTGCTGATTGCCTTCGTATCGATCACGCGAGCAAATCAAGGAGGCGCGTGGTCTCGTCTGACAGTTCCCCAGCCACCTCTACATATTCGTCCTCGGGTATACCCCAATCAGGTTCGATATTGACCAGTTCGACTTCCACAGGATCGGTGGAACTGGGCCGATAGAAGCGGTGAACCGCGATGTCTTCAAGGGCCAAAATATCCCCTTCGACAAATCCATCATTCGAATCTCGCCCTGAATTCTTCAACTGGCTCCTCAGGATGCAGTTCGTGAGTTCGTGTAACAAGACAGAACTGTGCGTGGCACACACCACGCGGACATTCTCATTGACAAGTCGCACCAAAACGCGCGCAACGAGACGAATAGCTTCGGGATGCAGATGCGATTCGGGTTCATCAATTACGAGCAGGTCCCCAGGACGGAGGAGTCGATCGATCCACATGGCCAGAGGCGCCATATCGGCAACCATCGATGATGCCCTGCGAATTGGTAGTCGCTGGTCGCCTTGCTTATAGTCGAGGGTAGGAACCATGTCATCATCAGAACCCGCCAAGATCTTGCCATCCATGAGTTCTTGCAACAGGGCTAGAGAGTCCGCCTCCTTGGGAGGTCCTTCTGTATCGAACAGCGAGAGTTGCCGTCGGTAGGCGTAACGCGGACGTGGTCCAAGAACGTCAGCCAACGACGAAATAAAATCAAGCGCCACACCACCCAGATCAGAATCAGGTCTGTCCAAGCCGAAGCGATCTCGCTCAAGTCTCAGACGCAACTTCACCACATCGGTCCATGCGTGCAGCAAACCCGACCGGCCTGCGGGAAGATAATGAGCCGACCCACCAAGCTGCACTTGACTTACATACCCTTGCCAAACTCTTGAAGCAAGAATCCACGAAAGTTCTTGCTGGAGGAACTCCTCGTCGTGATCATCACCGTTGCGTGTGAGCAACCTTGCAATAGGTGGAAATCCAAGAGCATCCTCATCATCAAATTCCACAGACAGCACCGCTGATAGGTCAACCGATGAGTTACCCGTGCTGTCAAACAAGAGGGCATCGTCGTCGTCCTTCAGCACCCTCACGACTATCTTGTCCGCACCCCATCTAGTGATATCAACGAGGTCGGACACTCCAAAATAGGCGGACAGCCGTTGCCTGAGTTCTGCGCCCGTATCTTCGAGTGTTCGACGAACCGCCTCGGTCAATATTGTCTGCAACTCGTTAGGCAGATCTTTGACTCGAAGAGGTTGTTCGGTGTGCCCAGATGCCATGAGGGGCACAAGCACCGCCCTCAAGGCTTCATGATCGCTGGCAGCTAGGGTCTCCGGCACGCGTCGCGGAAAGGGGTGGATTGCTTTGTGCGCGGCGTAGAGTGCCTGGGCCAGGTAGGTTTTGCCGGTGTTGTTCCGTCCGATCAGCACGGTGAGCGGTCGAAGCGCGACATCGGCATGCCGGATCGGCCCGAGATTGTCAACGACGAGTCGGAGATCCGCTTGATTCACGATCGCTCCCTTCTATGCAGGCCCGACTAGGGTTCTAGTTCAAGTCTAGGCATCGTCCACTTTCCGAGACAGGCTAACGCTCGACGTTCACTCTCGTGTCCAAGGATGTGTCGTCAAGTCGACGGTGCACCATCGACATGGTCGTCAAAGCCTCAAGAAGTTCTTCGTCGCTTACGGTCCGATGGAGTTTGGGATCGTGAGCCGTCGGGTTGCGGTAAAGACCTAGAAGACCGATGATCAGGTTGGCGAACCCCGACTGCTCTTTTCGATCAGTCTCTGTTGCCCCAGCGTTGATAGCCACCAGCGGTCCACTCGAAGGCGCAACCGTGGCCTGGATCAGTTCCGCTCCGTCGCTGGTTTTTTCCGTCATCAACCGGATTCGATCAGGCATGCTCTTGGACGCTTCCAACAGAGCGTGGAAGTGGTTCTTCATCAAGAGTTCGACGGTGCAGTAGCGCAACACGTCCGGATGCGTCTCTCGACGACACAATTCCCCACGGATGGTGTTCGCGCGCTCCGCCGCCTCGTCGAGGGTCGAAGCCTTACCACTACGGAGTCGCTCTACTTTGCCTTCGTCGTTGATGCGATATCCAGCAAATACCAACACCTCGTTGAGGTCGGCCTGTCGCCGGGAGAAACCAGCGGGATCGTCGCGGTAGTGCACCGGTGACATAGCCTGGATCATGAACGCCACCACACAGTTGCCGACCCGATCCTTGTTTTGCCGTTCGGCTAGGGCGTTGAACAGTCTGTGACGCTTCGTCATTCCCGGATTGACATCGAGGACGCGAACCTGGGCCAGATTGTGGGCGATCTCGCTCCCGGTGAGTCCGTCGTCGGTCGCTCCCAACACATCGGTGATACCGCGCAGAACATCGGCAGTGAATAGCGGGATCGGATCCTTGGCCATTCCGCGATCGTACCCTGAGGCCCTTGTCCAACGACCTACTCGGGTCGAGGGCGCAGGACTAGAGGCCGGCGCCGCGCCGCTGGGTCTGCTACGACCATGTGGTTCACCCTCCGCGTGGTCAGTGTCACAGTGCGCGAGTATGTTCATGGCGTGGCTCGCAGTGACTTGGTGAAAGCGCTGCTCCGCAGTGATCAGCGGGGCGACGAGCGCTCCGCCGCAACGGACTATTCTCATGACCCGCTGGCTCATTTACGAGATCACCGCAGAGACCACAGAGCCCGTGCAAGGGTCGGCTCTCTACGAGGGCCATACAGTCAATCACTCCGACGCGACCGACGCACGGAAGGTGATGGTGTACGTCGGGCAGACAAGCGGTGGCGACGACGAGACCGATGAACAGATGCTCGCCAGACGACTTAGCGGACACGACGGAGCGGCTGTGTCGGGGATTGTGGCGCAGCCTGCGTGGCGGAACGCCACCAAGACCATCCGCGCCGTCAAGCGATGCGACACGCTGGCCGACGCTCGCCGCTCCGAGAGCGCGCTAGTGCGATGGACGATGGCAGACACTCTCGACGGTCTCTGCGTCTCGGTGAACAGGGGCTCGCCAGACCGTCTCATAGCACAGCACGAACCGCCGCCGGGCGGATGGCCGCCGATGCCGTGCACATTCTGCGGTCAGCACGCCCCGCCGATGACCTGGGGAGGGCTCATGTGCAGTGCCCATTACGGACCGTGGTCGAGGATCAGTAACTGGATGCGATCCAAATATGCCGAGCGCGTCTCCGAGCAGCCGTGGCACGAAGCCGTAGAGGAACGTGTCGAGTCGTACGGCAACCCGTGGTGGGGCGACAAGCGGCACACACATGACGGCGAACTATTCGCCCCAGCACCGCCGATCCCGATCATGATCGGATGGGAGACACTACGCATCTGGGACGCACACGGCCGAGACCTAGACGCGCTCAGAGTGCGACCGTCACGCGATTCGTCTGAACCGCTGTGGGGGCCGTCGACCTACCATCAGTCCATCGCAGAGGCAGTAGCAGCCATCACCAGCGGGCACGAGCCAGACACGCGCTCCGCCGCACCGGACGGGCTCTAGCAGTCGCGAGCCAGCCACTAAACGGGCACTTTGTCGCCGCTCACGGCCCCTTGATGGCCAGTAGCATCCAGGGCGTAGCCGAGGCTGGTGGCACCACCGAATAACATGGAAACGGCTGCGTGGCACCAGTCGTGTGCTGGACCGGTTCGATGACACCAGACAGTTCGCCGATGGAACCCAGAGTTGACCCGTCGGCGGTTGAATTGTACGATTCGTACATGAACGAGGTGGCGGTGAGCGAAGCACGGAGCCGGCTGGCCGAAGTGCTCGAGGAGGCACGCCGGTCAGCCGAGCCGGTCATGGTGACTCGGCGCGGCCGTCGGGTCGCAGTGATCCTGGACATCGATTCCTTCGACCGGCTCGTCGATCACGCTGACGATGTCGAAGACCGCCGTGAACTCGCCGCCGCGCGGACCGACGACGACTACGTTCCTTGGGATGACGTCAAGGCCGCGCTGGGCCTTTAGTGAAGCGGTACCAAGTTGAGATCGCCAGGCGCGCGGTCCGGTCGATCGCTCGGCTGCCGCGTAACGATCAGATCAGGGTTCGAACTGCGATAGACCTCCTGGCCACCGAGCCGCGGCCACCTCGATGCGTCGCTCTGGTCGGAGAGGACTCCGTTTACCGGGTGCGCGTCGGAGACTCCCGGATCATCTATGAGGTGATCGACAGGCGCCTGGTCGTACAAGTCGTGAGGGTCGCCCATCGCCGCGACGTCTACCGCAATCGATGAAGCGATACGGCTGCCGAGTCGTCGAGGCCCAGCCCGACACCGGTCGCGCGTGACAATGCGGCTCTTCGGATCCAAGCGGGTCTGGGTCCGCGGCCGACAGGGGACGGGCCGCTCAGGATCGATCGGTTGCATCGCCGCGTCTGGAGAGGACGAAGACTGAGGATTTTGTGCTTGCGGTAGACGCCGACCACGAGGACAACCGGCGGCATGCCGTCGAGTTGGCCGGCCTCAGCGAGGCCCGCCACACGAAAGGGAGGTTCAACAAGCTTGTCGAGGCCTTGAAGAGACCGTCAGCAGTGTTCTTCCTCCCTGAGCCGCCACCGCGCCAAGCTCGGCACCGAAGCCGCCGAGCAGTCACATCGGCTTCCCGAGGGTCAAGCTCACATTCACCAGGCAACCGATAGCGTGAGCAACCTACCGACAAGGACGGAGTGAACAGTGCTCGGCGAGCGGTAGGTAGCGAATCCGGCGGAGGAGTTATGTGGATGGCTGTGATAGCTGTGCGATCAACGAACAAAAGGCCTTCGGCTTGGCTAAGCATGGTCGCGCAAGGCCGAAAAACTAGACAGCCCCGGCTGCAAGCCGGAGCCGTCGACCCAGGGTTACTCACCCTGGGGGGGTTACAGACCACAATACCAACCCGTATGACAATGCGTCAAGAAAGTTCAATTGATCGATGAGAATCGAACGGGTGATCGCTTACGTTGATGGCTACAACCTCTACTTTGGCCTTCTGGACGCGGGTCTTCGTAACTCACGCTGGCTAGACCTACACGGCGTTTGCCAATCGCTGCTCAAACCCGGCCAGCGACTCGAACTGGTTCGTTACTTCACGACCAGTGTTCGAAGCGACCCCGACAAAGCCAAGCGCCAGGCGACATTCGTCGACGCTTTGCGAGCCACCGGACAGATTGAGATTGACTTTGGCCGCTTCCTCTCCAAGCGGATGACCTGCAAGCAGCGCAAAACGCAATGGTCTAAACGCGAAGAGAAGCGGACTGATGTGAACATTGCGGTGCGGCTCCTCAACGATGCTTACGATGACTGCTTCGATGTGGCGATAATCATGTCCGGCGATAGCGACCTCGTACCTATAGTTGAGGCCGTCCGCGAACGTTTCGCTGAGAAGAGCGTGATCGTGGCCTTTCCGCCGAAACGCCGGTCGAACGACCTTGCCGAGTCAGCCCACGCGACGTTCCAAATCTCTCGTGCCGCTATCCGTTCGAACCGCCTTCCAGACCCAGTGGTTACCCAGGATGGAGCGGAACTCCGCGCACCGTTTGGATGGCTGCCAATCCCAACTGTTCAAAGAAAGTGACAACACACAGTCACCAGCAGCGAAATGTTCAGAGTCTGTGGCAACTGAGGAATCACGATCCGCCCAGCGGACAGCGTCGAATAAGCGGGACCCGCCGAAGACTGTTAGTTCGACCGTATAACAAACTATCTGATAGTCTTCCACGCATGGCTGACCGGCAAACTCGCGAGACAAGGCTCTCGAGACGCGGAGCCGCTCCACGGAATATCCCCCCGCCACCACGCCCACAGAACTCGATACCAAAGCCGCCGAGCAGTCACTCTGCCGGTAGCCGGTTCCGTGGAATGATTACCATCTCAGAGTCGGAGGACGCTGATTGTTGGGTGGTCGGTTTGCGCGGTTTCGAGGATGCAGGATCGGTGACACTGGTCATGGTCCCGCTCGTAGCAGAGGAGCGCGATCCGTGAGGTGCTCGCTAGGTCGATGACTCGTTCGTAGGCAGAGCACCCACCGTTTTGAAGGTGACTCCGGTACCTCTGCCGCGCCGACTCCAGACCTCGCCTGAACGGATCACGGTTCTCCTTGGGGTTTCCCAATTCGCGCTCGTGGCGATACTCGATTCCTGCATCGCCCATCGCAGCAGCCAGAGCCTTCTTCGAAAATCCCTTCTTTCTTGAGACCGGATTGAGGCGCACATCAACGAGCGTCACGACCCCGTTGGCCTTCAAGAGGCCGATCAGTTCGCTGACATCTCGTTGCTCGTAGCCGATCGAAATGATCGTCGGGCTGTCGGGTCTACGAGTCACGCCCGGGACTCAGGCGTCAACGAGGTCGCCCGTGGCCTCCAACAGCTGGCTCCGACGCTCCAACGTTCTCGTCGTCGATGAACGCCCGAAACGACGTCTGCTCTGCGGGTCGTTTCGCCACTCGCAGCCCAGTGCTTTGCCCGCGTCGTGAATAATGTCGAACACTGCGACATGAGTGTCGCGCTCGGACGCCGAACGCGGCATGCCGAACACGATCTCAACCGTGCCAAGACCGGCATCACCGAAGACGACAGGGTCAATCACCCGCTCGTCGTCTCCGAGATGATCCGCGAGATCACCGACGAATTCGGCCATCTCGTCGCTGGTCAGAGGCCGGTCGCTGCTTTCCTGTTGCTCCCTCACGGTAAGACGACAAGTCGCTTCGGTCTGTGTGGTTTCCATTTCAGATCACACTCCTTCCAAAACCCTTGGGGACTAACATCGTAGTGACCGCTCGGGATCGAAAGGGACGGAACCATGAGCACCATCCCTGAAGCCGACACCGACTTCGACACAAACGAACGGGCTGTCACGCTCGCCGAGACGGATGCCAGTGTCGGCAGTGTTCCCGATCTGCCAGAGGATGAGATAGCCGCGCGCTACTACAGCGGCGAAGAGTTCCTGGCAGCGATTCGGTTGCGTCGCGACGACCACACCACCGACTGAGCCGAACCTCAAGGAACCGACTGAGGTGTTTCTGACTCTTCGCGACAGATTGCGGGTTTTTTCAAGTCGCATTGGTGGGTGTGCGGTGGTGGTTGTGCGGTGGTGGTTGTGTGGTCATGTTAGCGGTTGGTTTCGGTGGTGGGCGCGTCGTCGCTGGTCGGCTTGTTGGAGTCCGTCTCGGCGTGCTTGGCGGATCTGGTCGCCTTTGCCGGTGTGCTCGTCGTGGGGGGTGACATACCCGATGCCTTCGTGCAGCCGCACCGAGTTGTAGTGGCCGCGGACGCGTTCGAGTTCTCGGGTGAGGTCGGCGGGATCGCCGAGCGTTTCGAGGTGGGGATGCTCGCCTTTGACGTGGCTGAACAGAGACTCGATCCAGGCCTGGTCGGTGGGCGTGGACCGGCGTCCGAAGTGCTGGGCGATCGAGCACATGGCCATGAATTTGGCGGTGTCGCCGGCGCGCATCTCCGGTCCGTTGTCGCTGACCGCCAACAGCAGCGGGATTGTGTCGCTGTGGGGCAGGTCTGCGTGGGGGTTGTCGAGGCGGGCGGCGAGTTCGTCGGTGAGGAGCCCTTCGCTTTGCAGTGCTTTGGCGAACAAGACTCTGGCGGCGACCGAGTCCGGTGCCGCGGTGTGGTGCGTGGCGATCCATTTACGGGACACCACATCGACTATCGCGTAGGCGTGCTTGGCTTGTCGGCATGTCGGGAACTGGGTGCCGTCCCAACACCACAGTTGGTTGGGCCGCCACTCACACCAGGTAGGCCACGGCGTCTTGGTGGCCTTGGCGGGGCGCGGCGTGCCGGCCAGAGCGAGGCCGTGACCTGCGAGAACGCGGTCCACAGTCGAAGCAGACACCCACACGCGGCCCAGGTAGGAGCCGCGGTGCGCGAGCTTGCGATGCGACCGGTCGGTGTCGCCCCACTCGTCGAAGAGGCGCACGATCTCGTCACGTTCTGAGCTCAGCAGGCTGTGGATCGGACGTCCGCCCGGGCGGGCATCGTCAAGAGTCCCCTCGGCGCGGCGTTGGGTCCAGCGCCATGCCCGGCGGCGGTCCACACCCAGCACCGTGCAGACCCGGCTGTGCGTCCAGCCAGCCGAGGTGGCGTCGTCGATCAACCCCAACAGCACGGCTTTGGCGGTCCCGTCGACGCGGGCGGGGACAGGACCGCTCATCCCCAACCCGTTTTTCCCCGCAGCACCGCCAGCTCCACGGCTTGTTCGACCACAGTACGCCCCAACCGTTCCACCTCGACACGAAGGGCTGCTGCCTCAGACGCCTCCGCTCGGGACTGACGGGGCCGGCCCGGCCTCGACGAACCCAAAGCCGCGACCGCCCCATCCCGGGCGACAGCTCGCAGCCGGGCGATCACCGACCGGTCCACACCAGCCTCAGCAGCCGCCTCGGCCTGGGTGACCTGACCGCAAAGCATCCGCACCCACAAATCGTACTTCTGCTCTGCTGTAAGCAGCTTCTTCGGTTTTCTATGCTCGGAACTCATAGGCTGCAGCCTCCTGTCCTAGGACCGCCAACCCTGCCCGATGCTGCTTGAAAAAACTCAGAACCTGTCGCGCGAAGTCAGATGCACAACACGACATCTAGCCCTGATCGTTCACGAGAATTGGTGAGTGGCTCGGGTTTGTGTTTTTTCGTGTGATTTCGGGTGGCGGGTTCGCTGGTTGGGTTGTGTTGGGGGCGCGTGTTGGGGTTGTGCGCGTTGTTGGGGCTGTTTTGTGGCGCGGGTCTGGGTGTGGGGGCGCGCGGGGTCAGAGTTTTGGCGGCGGCTGGGGCCGGCGCGCGGTGGTGGCGTCTATGGGGCGCCGGGTCGGCAGGCGTGCAGTAGTTGTGGTGTGGCGGGCCACCAGTGCGGCAGGCGCAGGGTCCATTTTCTTGAGGAGCGCACTATTCGGGCGGGTGCGTGCCATAGTTGCCATCTGAGGCGTTTGGGGGCGGCTTTGGCGAGTGGCCCCCGCAGGCGCAGTTGTTGGAACCATCTCACCAGCGCCATGCTGAGCGCGACGAGTTGCGTCCAGGCGGCGTTGGCGTCGAAGTCGCTGAAGGGCATGCGTTTGAGGCCTGAGTCTTTGAGCGCGGCGATGGTGTTCTCGATTCGTGCGTGGGCTCGCATGTGGGCGTCGAGCTGTGCGGGGTTGCCGTCGGCGTCGGTGTAGAACCCGCGGTAGCGCCACTGCTCGGAGTCGAACAGGGTGCGCTGCGCGCCGGGGTGAAGCGGCTCGCGCCTCGCGATGAAGCGGGTGCGCTCGGGCCAGCCGGAGAGGTCGACGCTGTTGGTGAGCTCCGCGACCTGGGCGCGCTTTGATGGCTCGCCGTCGCCGCCGAGGGCCGGCTGCCACGTGTCGCGGTCGAAGCGGTTGTGGTCTATGGCTGTGGTGACCCCGTCGTTTGAGCGCGCCGTCATGAAGAACTCGATGTTGCGCTGCCGGCAGGCCTGCGCGATCTGCGTCGAGCAGCCCGCGGCGTCGACGCGCAGCTGCACCCGCCGCGGCGCCGGGGCCCCGCCGCTCGCGCAGTGTCCTGCCGCGACCGCCTCAGGGAGCTGTGCCACAGCCGCGTCGAGCACGTCGATGTGGTCCGCGATGTTGTTGGCCGCGGCGTTGCCGGGCCGCAGCATGATCGACAGCGGCTCGCCGTCTGAGGTGGCGCACAGCATCGGATGGAACCCGAACCCTGCCTTGAAATGCGCCGCCGCGCCGGCCTTGTTCTCAGAGTGCACCTCCACCAGCGTCGAGTCGATGTCCAAAACCACCGCAGCAGACCCCGCCGTGTCGCCGCGGCGCTCCCACACAGCGCCGCGCACAGACGCCACAGCAGCCAAAAGCGACTGCACCGCCTCGGGGCCCAGGCCCCGCAGCGTGCGATACAGCGTCGAGTCCGACGCCACCTGCCCGAACAGCACCGGCTGGGCCCGCAGATGCTCAATGTCGCTGCACGCCTCCCCTCCGCCCGCGAGCATCAACAACGCATGAACCAACACCTTGCCCCGATCATGAACCGGCGCCCGCTCACCGCCGGGCGCCACAACAGCCGACAACGCCTCCCCAAGCCCCAAACCGTCAGCGAAACGCCCCAGAACGAACAAACCCCCATGCGCCGCGACCTGATCGCCGCCCCCCGTCACCCTCACATCACAAGTGCTGCTACAGTCCATCTCGGAGATGCCCCTTCCAGTGGGTCAGATACGTGTCTTGACACACGCATCATCCCACATCGGAGGGGCTTTTCCGCGGACGCGCACCCCCACGCCGCAAGAACTCGTGAACGATCAGGGCTAGTCACTCGGGGGTCGGCTTCACAGTTCAGTTCGCTCGCTTCTAGGGTGTGTGGGGCGTTCAGGCCGAGGGGAGGAGATGCGGATGTCCGTAACTGAAGCAGCGTTTGAAGAAGACATCGCCTCCTGGTTGGTTGAACACGGCGGCTACCGGCAGGTGAAGATCGGAAACATCGGCGACGGCCCGAGGGACTTCGACGCTGAGGCGGGCGTAGACACCGCTGATCTGTTCGTGTTCATCGGGGCTACCCAGCCAAAAGAGTGGGCGCGGCTCGTGGACTCCGCCTACGGAGGCGATGCCAACAGAGCGCAGTCCGGGTTCGTGCAGCGACTCGCATCCGAACTCGACAAGCGCGGCACCGTGGCTGTGTTGCGCGACGGTGTCGTGGACCGCAACGTCACAATCAAGCTCGCCTACTTCAAACCGGCGCACGGGCTGACGCCAGAGTTGGCAGAGCAGTACAGGGCAAACGTGTTGACGGTGACCCGGCAGTTACCGTTCGATCCCTCCAGCAAGCAGACAATCGACCTTGCCCTGTTCGTCAACGGCATACCGGTGGCCACCGCCGAACTCAAGAACCCCTACACAGGCCAAACCGTTGAGAACGCCATCGCCCAATACCGACACGACCGGTCGCCCCGCAACCGGACCCTTAGCCGGACCGGCATGGTGCACTTCGCAGTCGATCCGTCCTCTGTGGCGATGACCACCCACCTCGCCGGCACCCGAACCCGGTTCCTGCCCTTCAACCAGGGACACAAACTCGGCGCGGGCAACCCGCCGAACCCCGACGGCCACCGAACCTCCTATCTGTGGCAACAGGTTTGCAGCCGCGACGCCTGGATGGACATCCTCGGTCGGTTCATCCATGTGGTGAAACCATCGAAAGGCTCACGGGCCAAACCAGAAGTGATCTTCCCGCGGTTCCATCAATGGGATGCCGTGTGTCGACTCGAAGCCGACGCCAGAGAGAACGGAGCGGGCCGCAACTACCTTGTTCAACACTCAGCAGGGTCCGGCAAGTCCAACTCGATCGCCTGGCTGGCCCACCGACTCTCATCGTTGCACAACCAAACCGATACCAATGTGTTCGACAAGGTGGTGGTCATCACCGACCGGATCGTGCTCGACCGGCAACTTCAAGACACCATCCGTCAATTCGAGCACGCCATCGGAGTGGTGCAGCGCATCGACGAGTCATCGGCACAGTTGGCCGAAGCCCTGATCGGTGAGCAGGCCCGGATCATCGTCACGACCCTGCAGAAGTTCCCCTACATCCTCGACAAGATCGAACAGGTCCCTGAACGCAACTATGCGGTCATAGTCGACGAAGCCCACTCCTCACAGACCGGTCAGGCCGCCGCTGAGTTGCGTCGTGCCCTGGGTTCAGCCGAGCCGGAAGTTGAGGCGAACAGCGAAGACGAACCGACCGATGCCGAAACGCTGCTCGCAGAAGCGGTGACAGCAAGGGGTCCTCAGCCCAACCTGTCCTTCTTCGCCTTCACCGCCACACCCAAAGGCCGCACCCTGGAGATGTTCGGTGAGGTCAGAGACGGCAAACACGAGCCCTTCCACCTGTACCCGATGCGCCAAGCCATCGAAGAGGGCTTCATCATGGATGTGCTGGCCGGTTATCTCACCTACAACCAGTACTTCCACCTCGAAAAATCGATCCTCGATGATCCGGCATACGAAACAAGTACGGCCCGCAGCGCGCTCGCCAGGTTCGTGACCCTTCACCCCGACAACTTGGCGCAGAAAGCCGAGATCATCGTCGAGCACTTCCGCACCAAGATCGCCCGCCAACTCGAAGGCAGAGCCAAAGCGATGGTGGTGTGCTCGTCACGGCCCCACGCCGTGCGGATGTGGGAAGCGCTGCGGAACCATGCCAACAACCTCGGCTACGACCTCGGCGTGCTCGTAGCGTTCTCCGGCGAGGTTGACGGACTCACCGAGACCAAGGCCAACGGCTTCGGAGAATCACAGACCGCCCAACGCTTCGACACCGACGAATGGCAGATCATGGTGGTCGCCGAGAAGTTCCAAACCGGTTTCGATCAGCCCAAGCTCGCCGCAATGTACGTCGACAAGACTCTCAGCGGATTGGCCTCTGTTCAGACCCTCTCAAGGCTCAACCGGATCCACCCCGCCAAGACTGGCACGTTCGTGGTTGATTTCGTGAACGAGGCCGACGAGATTCAAGAAGCATTCGCCGTTTACCACGGCAAGACCGTCGCCCCGCCCACCGACCCCAACCTGCTGTTCGACACCCGTCACGAACTCGACCGGTTCGATGTGCTCGACCAAGGCGAGATGGAACGGGCCTCCATCCTGTTGGTGAGCGAAGGCACCCACGCCCAGATCGACGCAGCCATGCAGCCGGCGGTTGACCGCTTCAATGCGCTGACCGAAGATGACCAGGACTCTTTTCGCGACGCTCTGGGCCGGTTTGTGCGTGTGTACAGCTTTCTGTCGCTCGTGGTGCCGTTCCGCAACGCCGAGCTTGAGCGCGACTACCGCTTCTGTCGAGCCTTGGCCGCACTGATCCGTGACCGCAGCGGCGCCGGCAGCATGAACCTGGGTTCCGAAGTAGAACTCACACACCTGCGACACGACCCGACCTTCGAGGGCTCGATCGAACTTCCGAGCGGCGAAGCCGAGGTAACCACGATCTACTCCTGTACAGGTCCACTCGCCGATCCCGAAGCCGAACACCTTTCTAAGATCATCGCCCGCTTCAACGAACGCTTCGGCACGGACTGGACCGAAGAAGACAAACTCGTGTTCCAAGCCGCCGCCGGAGACCTGGTCACCGATATAGAGATCCAGAACCAGGCAACCAACAACGACGAAGCCACGTTCCGCGACCATGTGTTCCCCGCTCGCTTCCAAGACGCACTGCTGTCACGCCTCGACCGCAACGACAAACTGGTGTTCAGCTATCTGGACAACAGCGGGTTGCAAGCCGATCTCATCGCCTTGTTCGCCCCCGACGTACAGAAGCGCGCGACCGTCGCCCGCCAACGAACCTGCCCCATCGGCGACCTGATCGGACCCGACCGCGAATCGCTCCACCTGGAATACAAATCGACGCTGCGCTGGGACATCAAAGCACAGCGCAAAGGCGGTGTCACCGAAGACGCCACCATCAAGACCATCGCCGGTTTCGCCAACTCCCAATTCGGTGGCACCCTGCTCATCGGCGTGGCCGACGACGGCTCCGTCCACGGTCTGGAAGACGACTACGCGACCTTCACCAAACGCGGCGAACGGGGCGACCAGGACCTATGGGGTCAACACCTGCAGAACCTCGTCCGCTCCCGCCTTGGAGACGCTGCTCTCGACCTCGTCGATTGGGAGTTCCACACCGTAGACGGCAACCAACTTGCCCGCATCAGTATCGAACCATCCGGCCATCCCATCCAGGAACGCAAAGGTGACCAGGAAATCTTCTGGAACCGCACGCCCACCTCCACTGTCTCCATCACCGACCCCACCCAACGAGACAAAATCATCGCCCGCCGCTGGGGCTCCAGCTAGCCCCCACTCGTAATGCGCTGATGGGCCTAGGCCGGGCGTGAGAGCGGACGTAGCGGGATCCAGCACCTCAACCCCCACACCTCGCACGCCGAAACACCCGTCCCTACGTGAACCCGGGTGTAGCAGGATCCAGCACCCCCAACTCCCACACCTCGCACGCCAAAACACTCCGGTCGTTTGTGAAGCTAGAAGCGGCACGTTTCCTGCCCCACGCGCATTGCGCTGATGGGTCTGAATGGGTTTCGCCTTGTTTGCTGTGGCTCTTTGGTTGGGCCGCTTGCTGGTTTCACCATGTCGAGGGGATCAGACCTGTACTGTTTTCAACATTTCTATGATATTTGAAGGGTTTACAGGGGTCGTTGTCACACCCTGTGTCTAAGGTTGTGTGCATGGAATCAGCTCCTGCCTCCGGTCTGTTGGACCCCTCTGTCGGTGTCGGTTGCGGCACCGCCTGGTCGGTCTGTGTCGGGCGCGTCGATGAGAAGGGGTTGTCTGATGACGCGTTGCGGTCACACCTGAAGGTGTTGGGCCGCGCCGAGTCTCGGTTGACGGCGATGAGATCCCGGGCGTTGGCTGAGCTGAGCCGCCGTCACAGCACCGCGGATGCGCAACGTCTGGTTCGTGACGAGTTGCAGGCCTCGAAGCGTGAGGCCAAACGCGATGTTGAAACCGCCGCCCGGTTGGCGGAGTTGCCTGCCACTAGTGAGGCATTGGAGTCCGGTGAGATCCCCCAAGGTCACGCCCGGTTGATTGCTCGCGCGTCTTCTGAGAGCCCGATCGATGAGGAGTTGCTTGTCGAGGCAGCCAACACTGAGCCTTTTGATGAGTTCGCCCGGACTGTGAAACGTCATCAACAAGACGTTGCTGATGATGACGGGCAAGCGTTGTTGGATCGTCAACACTGCAACCGCAAAGCCAGAATCTTCGAGTCATCAGAGTCGGGCATGTTCGTGTTGACAGGTGAGTTTGATCAGATCACCGGTGCACGTATCGCCACCGCGTTGACAGCCAAAGAACGACAGTTGTGGCACCGCGAAGACCCCAAGGCGCGTGCCACGCCACAGCAGCGGATGGCTGACGCGTTGGCTGAGCTGATCTGCGAACCAGCCAGCGGCCGGTCCGCGGGCACTGATCTTTTGGTGATCGCTGATTTCGACATGCTCAAACAGCAACTGGACAATCCCCGGTTGGCTGACGGTTCACCGATTCCGATCGTTGAGCTTCATCGATTGGCGCTCGAAGCCAACTTGTTGCCTTCGATCTTCGACACCAAAGCACAAGACATGTGGCTGGGGCGTAGACAACGCACCGCCAGTGAAGCCCAACGGGTCGCGTTGATCGCGCGTGATCAACATTGCATCGGCTGCGGCGCGAACCCGTTGTGGTGCCGTGCCCATCACATCATCTGGTGGTCAAAGAAAGGACCCACCGACGTAGACAACCTGGTGTTGGTATGTGATGACTGCCACCACAAAATCCACGACCACGACTGGCAAATCTACAAACACCCCACAACCGGCAAATACCACCTCAAACACCCCAACCCGAGCAACCCAGACCGGGCGGCCGAGACCGAAAAACCCAACCGACGCGGTCAGATCGGGGGAACCCAACGGACGCAGGGGGCGCAGTCAACCCGAGCAACCCGAACCGGGCAACCCAAACCCGGGAACCCGACCGACTCAGCGGGCACAGTCAAGAAGAGCAACCCAGATCGGGTAACCCGACCGACGAAGCAGGCGTCAAGACGGGGAACCCAAACCGGGCGATTGACACCGGGGAATCCCGCCGACACCGGTGACGCCAACCTGCCGAAACAGAAAAACCCGACCAATTCCGAACCACAGCACCGACGCCGTGCCGGGCCTCTCGCCGGGGGCGGCGCAAGAAACGACCTGGACACCTCCTAATCGGGCCAAACCACTTGGCCAGCTGCGCGGTCGGGTTCAGCAGGTGGTGGCGTCGCGGAGGGTTTGGCAGGCTTGGGTCAGGCGTGCAGGACTGAGCGCGGTTATCCGGCGACGGAAGACATCTCGGGGGATCGTATGAATGTTGTCGAAGTTCACCACACAGTCCGTGGGCACACCGTCTTGAGAGGCCGTCAACTCCAACTCGGAGACAAGACCACGATGCGTGCGAGTGAGCACAGCAACTACTACTGACCCGACCCGCCCAGCGACTGGATCGCGAGTGAGCACCAATACGGGCCGATCACCGCCTGGTGTGACCGCAAACCAAATCTCACCTCGTTTCATCAGCCCAATCCGACCAGTCCTCGGCCGGCCCCCAATCTGCAACCTCAGCGAATGCCGACTCAGTCTCAGCCAACGGTTCCGCCTCCCAAAGGTCCGCATCTAATTCCGACGCCAACCCGACGAGGTACCGATGCAGGGCTTCTCGCAGCAACTCCGACCGTCCAATACCAAGTTGCTGCGCCCACCGCTGCATCTCAACAGCTTCATCGTCATCCACTCGAAAGCTCACCATTGTCATACAATTATTATAATCTGTATGACATACAAACCCGCATACTTGTGGCAGATTCGTCAGAGAGACGGTGAAAGTGACAAGAGCATCGTTCTACTCTAGGGACATGGCTCGCAGAGAAACCGGCGTGGACCCGACTGTGTTCACGATGATGGCGATCGGTCTCCTTTTGGCTGGAACGTTCGCAGCGGCGGTACCTGTGCTCGCCGACAAAGAGGCAGGATCGACAATCGGCACAGTTCGGCTAGTGGCCGCAGGGGCCATGGTTCTTCTTGCCCTGTTCCTGACCCGCTACATCCGCAGCCCGAGAGAAGGCGACCGCACATACGAGTACGTAGCGATGGCGGTGATGCTGTTGATAGGCGTGGCCTTTTGGCTAGCGATGCTGGGGGTGCTGGTGTTTTCGGGGTGGTACCTGATAGCTGAACGCAGCGAGACCTGGATCACGATTCTCAGCGCCGCCGCCCTCTGCATCTTCGGCCTGCCTCTACTGTCGATCTTGCTGCTCGAACGTCGGTCACGACAGAGCACCGAAGAGATGTACGGGCTGGACGTGAATCCGACCGATGAACTTGCCAAGCGCAGTGTCGCCAAGCAACGGGCTCGTTGGCACCAACGACCCAAGCTCAAGCGCCGTCGCAGACACAGCCACTAGCGATCTCCCGACCTGCTCAAGTAGGTCGTGCGTTGCTGCAAAGTGACCGAAACGGCTATAGTCCGCGGCAGAGGACACGGAAGGCAGAATCGATGACGCACTCCGGCGAAGGTGTGATGACCGAGCAGTTGACTCTGCCCGATGAACTGGTCCTTACACTGTTAAACGAAGAGAGCGGCTACTTTCGACACGTACCCGGGTGGAGTCTGAACTGCGCCGTGGTCGGTTCCGCACTCGCTGAACTGTCACTCGTCGGCCGTATCGACACTGACATGGAGTCCCTGATCCTTCTGGATAAGACCCCCACCGGCGACCCCTGCCTCGACCCGATCCTCAAGGCAATCGCAACCGAACCGGTCCAACGCAACGCCCAGTACTGGGTGGAGCGCCTCGCGCCGCGCGCCGAGGCGATCATCGACACGACCCTGGATCGCTTGGTCCAGTTGGACATCCTGCAACATCACGACGGGGACTTCTGGTCTTTGGCCCAAACCGCCTGGCGGACGGGATTCCACGCGGGTTCCGAAGTAGGGACCGCCGTCGAATTCGTCAAGACCCGCATCAGTAGGACCATCTTCAACAACGAGATCCCCGACCCACGCGACATCATCATCATCTGTCTCATCCACACCTGTGAAGTCCTGCGCTACATCTTCGAACTGGACGAGGAGTCCGAGGCGCGGGTCGAGCAGGTCACCAAGCTGGACTTGATCGGCCGCTCCATCGCCGATGCCGTCCACGAGAACATTGCTCGACCGTTGTTCCGTCGCACAGCTTTGACGAAGGCGATTCCCGTCGTCCCGTTGCGGAAGTTGGTGCGCAATAAACATGCTCGCAACGGCAACCTCCCCGCGCTCTTCGCGGATCTCGGAGAACAGTACGGCCCTGTGTTCGAACTCCGGCCGCCGTTCCAAGAGCGCATGATCTTTCTTGTCGGACCCGAAACGAATCATTGGGTGCACCGCCACGGTCGCACCTACCTGCGGGCCAGGGATTATCTGGAGGATTTCGAAAAGGTCTATGGGGGATCAGGGATTCTGCCCTCCCTCGACGGCGCCGATCACTTTCGGTATCGAAAGTCCATTCAGCCTGGATATTCTCGCACGAGGCTCGTCGGTCAGTTGGATGAGTGCTATTCCTATGCACGCAACCACTTGGCGACTTGGGAGGTTGGCGACAAGCGCTCCGCGGTGGACATTTGCCGGAAGCTGATCAACTCGGAGTTGTCGCCGCTGTCTGTCAGCGTCGATTCGCAAGACATCGTCGAAGATTTGCACAAGTTCAAGGAGCGAGCGCTCAAGACTCACATTGCCGGGATCCTCCCCAAGTTCATGCTGAAGACCCCACCCATGAAGCGCCGGGCGAAACTGATCGACGAGGTAGTGGATCGGGTTCTGAGTGTCCATACACCCGCCCAGCGGGAGGGTTGCCCCCGCGATCTCGCTGATGACCTGCTGAACATGCACGCAGCGGACAGGCAGTTCCTTCCAGAGTCGAATCTACGTTTCGTGCTCTCGGCTCCGTTGATCGCCAGCATGTACGTCGGGGATGAACTCAGCTTCATCGCTTACGCCATGCTGTCACAGCCAGAGTTTCACGAGAAGATTCGCGCCGAGGCGGACGCCCTGTTCGCCGACGGCGATCCAGATGCCGACACAATCACCGGACCGGCGATCGATGTCACTCGCCGTTTCATCATGGAGTGCATGCGTCTCTACCCGATCGTGCCGATGTCGGTTCGAAACGTGATGAATGCGGTTGTGGTAGAGGGTTACGAACTACCGGAGGGGGCACGGGTCTTCATTGCCCAGACATCGACGCACTATATGAGTGATCTCTTCCCAGATCCTCTCACGTTCGATATCGACCGCTACATCGCCCCGCGCAAGGAACACCTCGGCACCGGGTACGCACCCTACGGCTTGGGAACACACACCTGCCTCGGCGTACGCTGGACAGAGCTACAGCTGGCGATCAACTTGTTGATGATGGTCCACTATTTCACCCTTGAGATAGCCCCCCAGAACTACGAACTCAAGATCAGCCCGTTCCCGTCACAGCGACCGAACAAGAAATTGAAGTTCGTTGTCGCCGAGAAACGGCACGAGCTACCCGTCTGACGCGCTCTGTTCTTCGTGACGCTGGTGCACATCGTCGATAGCCACGTCGAGGTCGTCCCATAGGCTCTGCACCGACGAGCGCAGACGCATGTTCTCGTACGCGCCCCAGACAGTCATCGCCGGCGGGACCACCAAGATCGACACGAGCAGCGAATACCCAATCGTGATCGCAGCTGTGATGCCGAACTGCGAGAGCCCTTGCAGCGGCGAGAACACCAAAACACCGAACCCCAGCGCCGTGGTGAGCGCGGAGCCCAATAGGGCCGATCCCGTGGTCGCCAGCGTCCGGACCGCTGCCTTCTCCGGGTTGCGGACCCCGGAGAACTCCTCCTGGTAACGGTGAATCATGTGGATTGTGTAGTCCACGCCGATACCAATCGAGAGCGCAGTGATGATCGAGGTGATCAACGAATAGGGAATGCCTAGAAGTGCCATCGTGCCCAACACCCATATGAGAACCAGCACGATCGGCCCGACCGCAACGAACCCCAACACCGGTCGACGCAGCGTTACCCAGAAGAAGAGAGTGAGGATACCGAGAGCAACAACGACAGTCGTGGTGATCGCCTCGGTTTGGCGTGAAGTGATCTGGTCGGTGACCGTGACCGACGAAATGCCTACCGATGTCGCGGTGATTGAATCGTCGTCTCCAGACCAGAGCGCCTCAATCTCCTCTTGGATCAGCGTCGCGGCTTCGGGATCATCGGAGTAGATGGGGAACTGGAGCAGAATTGCGTCGGCGCCATCGGGATTGTCGACTAGGACGGTGGCAAGAGTAGGTTCTTTCTCCCCGAGTTGTGTAAGGAACTCCGCCATCAGTACAGGATCGAGTTGTACCCCTGCGGAGGCTTCACGGAAAAGGGTCGCGAGTTCTGGATCGTATTTGTCACCGGGCTCCCCGCTGTCGTGGTTCCAATCGCGCACGAGCGACTCATAGGTTGGTGCCATCGGTCCCGCTGCGGCGCGCGGGCGGCGTTGTTCGTCCGCAAACGCGGCCGAGAGGTCCGCCACATTCAACAGCGTTCGGGTCTCGGAGGCCTCGGCCCTTACCAGCACACTGGCCAACTCCGTGGATCCGCCGACTGACTCTTCAAGGCTCTCCATGTCGTTGAGCACGTTCCCGTCTCGGGGAAGGACGTCGCGGACACTGAACTCTGATTTGAGTCCCGTAGCCGCAAACCCGAGCCAGACCGTCACGCCGAGCACAACAATCAGATAAGGCGCCGGCCGGCGCGCCAGACCCTTACCAAGCATTTCTGCTGCCCGTTCGATCCCTGGCAACGCGCTCGACACCGAACGGGGTGGTGCCAACGTGCCGCGGGCCTCACGCCGCCGGTCGACGATCGTTCGCCCAGCCGGCACCAGCGTCAGCATCACAACCAGGCTCAGCCCCACGCCCAACCCCGCAACGATGCCGAAGTCGCCGATCACGCCGATCGGAGAGAACAGGGTTGACAAGAAGCTGGCGATCGTTGTCACCGCGGCCAAAAGCAATGGGATGGCGACTTTCCGCAGCCCTATTCGGACCGCTTGAAGCACAGACTCGCCTTCACCTCGTTGTTCGCGATAATGCGAGACGGCCTGGATTGCATAATCCACCGTGAGGCTGATCACGATGATAGGGACCATCGCCGAAAGCGAACTCGGCGGACCGATCCAACCGAGCCCGTTCGGCCCCAACCAGCCCTCTGCGCCGACGATCCAGGTCAGCGAAAAGACAAGGCCGGTGAGCGTGATCAACAGATCCGAGAACGTGCGCAAGAAGAGCAGGATCAGCCCGGCAATCAGCAGCAATGCCAACCCGATCAACGGTGCCATCCCCGACTCGATCGCCTCCTTGTACTCGTCCTCGATCACGATCAGCGACACGCTGCTGATGCGCAACGGACCCTCAGAGCTGAGCGCCAGATCGTTTATGGCTCGTTCCGCTTCGGCGACTCTTTCGTCGCCGGTGTCGCGCAAGCGGAGGGTCGAGACCGTCACCGATGTGCCGTCGGAATCGTCCCCCGACATCGCCGCGAATGCTCCAGCGAGCTCCGGTACGGCGCTGATAGCGTCGATTTCTGCCTGGGTGACCGATCCGAAATCGCTCACTCCTCCGAAGGCCTCGAACAACAATGACGGTGCAATGATCGGATCTGGCGGTGCCAACAGCTCCGCTACACCCGGGGTTGCGATGATGTCATCCACCAGGGCACCCATCTGGGACAGCCCGTCCGGTGTGAACGCCTCACCGCGGAACACCAGCGTCACGACGCTGACATCGCTGGCTTCCCCGAAGAACTCGTCGAGCTCTTCCACCGCAGCGGTGTAAGGACTCCCGGGAGGAAGGAACTCCAACGAAGCCCCCTCTGTCGGCTCCGCCCGAAGAGACGCCCCCGCGCCGAAACCAACGGTGATCACCAGCAGAACTAGGATCGTAATATACGGGCGAGCCGTGACCAGCCAACTGAACCTATCGAGCACGCGTGTCATGGCGTGTCACTGTATCTTCCCGGTTACAGGGCTGGGGAATTGCCCACCGGCTGGGTGGGGGTTCCCGCGTTCAGCGTTTCACCTTCCGGAATCGCCTTCCGTGAAGGATGCTGCCGTAGTAGTTGAACAACCGTTTCGCTTCGGGATCATCGAGGTGGTAGTCCGCTCCGATCTGTCTTGCCGCGGCCAGTCCGGTAACGAGGCAGGTTTCCTGGCTGTTGATCAGCGTGTGGGCGCCACAGTGCCAGGTTCGCCTCTTGCCTTGGACAAAGCGGAAAGAGTTGACGGTCAGCGCAAAGGTCTCACGCACGCCCGCATTGGCCGCTATTCCAGTTCGTCTTCGGTTACCGGTCGGGCATCGATTTTCTCCCCATCGCTCGCCACAAGCAGACCGTTGGGATAGAACTGCGCGCAGTATGCGCGGTACGCCATGATCTCACCGTCAGAACGTGACAGCAGCGGCTGCGCTCGGAGCTGTTTGCGGCTCCATATGACTACATCCTGCATTACGTCGTGCCGTTGAAAATACAGCACGATTCTGTTCATCATGGGCGCTCGCAGCTTCCGCGGGAGAAATCCCAGACCTGGAATCCAGCGGCTCGGATTCCGGATCTCTCGCACCTGTGAGACGATCGACAAATCAATGAGCGTGCCGTCCACTGGCGTCGCCAGTACCCAGAGGCGTAAATCCAATCCAATCGAGTGTTCGCGTACACCCACGAACGAATAGCCGAGTCCAAAGATCTCGGTGTGGGCCGTGAAGTTGAGACTGACAAACGGTACCCCGGCAACTCTGCGGGTCGTGGCGAAGTCGAAGTTGCTCTCGAAACGGGGTCCGTCCACCGCTACCGTTTCAACGCGGCCGACGCTGTCGTAGCCATGGACGTAACGAAGGTGGGCCAGATCCACTGCATTCTCCGTTGTTTCCTGGGGATGACCCGGAAAGCGGGAGGTCCAGATGCGGGTATTGCTCCAAACAGCTTGATCCGGTGGTTCCGCGGGGAGGCTCCATTGCGGTGCCCTTCCCCCGATCCCCCACCAAGCGAAGATCAGACCGACCATCTCCGTTGTCTCAAACACTCGCAACCGCATGTCTGCCGGTACCGGGGCATAGGGAGTGGCAACGCAATGGCCATCAGCGTCGTATTCAAAACCGTGGAAGGGACACACGAGTCGGCCGTCGCGTACACATCCCCCTGCGGCGGGACCCAGATTGGAACCCAGGTGTGGGCAAAAGGCCTCGGCGACACAGACGTTTCCGCTCTCGTCACACCAGATGACGATGTCCTCACCCATCCAGGTCTTTTGGATGAGCTTGGTCTTCTCTAGGGACTCGCGACGTGCGACGAAATACCAGCCTTCAGGAAACGGAGAAGGTAGCGCGCCGTTAGCTGCCTCGGTGCGTCCGTCACCCATGTTCGGCTCCTCACGCGGATTCGTCGCTTCTAGGAAAATTCCCCGAGAAACAACTTTACACGGTTCACCCACAGACTCGGATGATCCGCAATGCCCCTCTTATATGCGGGTAGATTCGGCTGCAAACCGCCTCCCGCGAAGGACCCCAGTGGCCGATATAACCGTTGACCGCCCATATCCGCTGGTCCAAAAGCATTGATGGCTGCCTGATGAAGTATCCGACGCTACCCCTCTGGTTGGCGGCGACAGTCGCTCGCGCAGCCGGTCGCCTGTCACGTCGCCTTGGTCGGGGCGGGGGGACCACCTTGCCGGGCCTGCTACTCAACCGCCTGCGCCCCCAAGCCACCGCGGAGATGGCGAGGGTCATTCCCGATGGTGTGATCCTACTGTCGGGTACGAACGGGAAAACCACCACTGCCCGACTCATTCGTTCAGCACTCGATGCCTCCGGTCCCCAAGTTGTGGCCAACACCGCAGGTTCCAACCTGGAACGAGGTGTGGCTACTGCGCTGTTGCACGCCGCAAACCCTGACATCGCTTTGTTCGAAGTGGATGAAGCCGCCCTTGGTGCTCTGGTGGCACAAACCCGCCCAAGAGTAGTGGTCCTGATGAACCTGTTCCGCGATCAACTCGACCGCTACGGCGAACTTGAACACTTGGCCCAGAAATGGCGGTCCGTTGTGGCCGAATTGGACCCCAGCACCACTTTGGTTTACAACGCGGATGATCCCGCATTGGCTGAGATCGGCGCCGGACACCCCAAGTCAGTCTCCTACGGGATCGAAGATCCACTCGTAGGACGAGATCAACTCCCACACGCTGCCGACAACACCAACTGCCGACGCTGCAGCGCGCCGCTGCAATATCAGATGATCACCATCGGTCACCTCGGGCAATGGGCGTGTCTGTCTTGCGGTCTCACCCGGCCACAACCTGATGTGAAAGCCACGAACGTGGAGTTTCAGGGTATGGACGGCCAACAGGTGACCATCTCCATTGCCGACCGGTCTATCGGCGAACCCGACAGCCGACAAATCAACCGGCCCAACAACGAACCCGACAGCCCACAAATCAACCGGCCCAACAACGAACCCGACAGCCCACAAATCAACCGGCCCAACAACGAACCCGACAGCCCACAAACCGACCAGCCCAACGGCGCATCTATAGATGTGTCGCTGCGTCTGGCAGGGCTGCCCAACACCTACAACGCGGTTGCGGCAGCGGCAACGGCGCTCGCGGTCGGCTTGGCCCCCGAAACCATCGGCGAAGCGCTGGGGAAGCGAGGCGCGGCTTTCGGGCGAGCCGAACACATTGGTGTGGGAACCCGCCGTGTAACTACGCTGTTGGCCAAGAACCCCGCTGGGGCCAACGAGAACATCCGCATGGTGTTGAACGAAAGCCATCCATTGCACCTGCTGGTGCTTCTCAACGACCGCACCGCCGATGGTCAAGACGTGTCGTGGATCTGGGATGTGGACTACGAACTCCTGCTGGAAGGCGACCGGTTGGCGTCGCTCACTCTGGGTGGAACCCGCGCCCATGACCTTGCCCTGCGGTTCCGCTACGCCGGTGCAGACTCAACGCGGATGTCGGTGGTGCCTGAACCCGCCGCGGCGTTCGACACGGTTCTGCAGGCCTGCGGCCCCAGCGGGCGCTTGTACGTGCTACCCACTTACACAGCGATGCTCGATTTTCGCCGTGTTCTGGCCGCTCGAGGTCTTGTACCGGAATTCTGGGAGGACCAATGAGCAACCGTCCGGTAGTGCGGCTCGGGCATCTGTACCCCGAACATCTCAACATCTATGCAGACCGGGGAAACATCGCCGTGTTCCAGCGCCGTTTGGAGTGGCGGGGGCTGGCGCTTGAGGTGGTCGAGGTAGGTCTCGGTGACGAAATCCCCGAAGACTGCAATCTCTACTACTTGGGCGGCGGCCAGGACCGGGATCAGCTGATCGTCGCGCAGGATCTGGTCGGCAAAGGCGATTCCCTGCGGCGGGCAGCCGACAGTGGAGCCACGGTGCTAGCGGTGTGCGGCGGATATCAGCTCATGGGTCACAGCTACGTGGCCGCCAACGGAAAAGAGATGGCCGGCACGGGTCTGTTGGACCTGGAGACCACCGCCGGAACCGACAGGCTCATCGGCGATGTGGTTCTCAGCGTGAACTTGGACGGCCAAACCGGCACGGTGGTCGGCTATGAGAACCATGCCGGTCGTACTCGTCTGGGTTCAGAGTGCGCCCCGTTGGGACGAGTCACCAGAGGCCACGGCAACAACGGTGAAGACGGCTTTGAGGGCGCTGTATCGGGCCGTTGTATCGGCACCTACCTGCACGGGCCGCTGCTACCGAAAAACCCTTGGTTAGCCGACACCCTGTTGCGATGGGCGCTGGACCACTCCGGCGCAAACCTTGAACTCGAACCCCTCGACGACACGTTGGAACAATCCGCCCACGCAACTGCTGTGGCAAGGGCAGGCCTGAAGCGCTAGCCGACCAAGCCCGGCAACATCACCACCGCTCAGACCCCCTGCTCGACTTGCCCGCTCCGCCCCGACCAGCCTTCTGTGACGGCGCCGGTTGATGACTCATTTTCTGAGGTATAGTGAGTCACTAGTGAGTCACACAGGATACAGGGAGGCCGGAATGGACCAGCTCACAGTTCGGGGGTTCGGCGATGAGTTGGGTGCGGAAATGCGCCGACTCGCTGCTCGTGAGAAGATCTCGCTCAATCAAGCTGCGCTGAAGCTGCTCCGACGCGGCGCTGGGCTGAGTGAGGACGTTGAGCGGCCCTGGACGGTGGGAGCGTCCCTCGACGACCTGATCGGCAGTTGGACTGCGCAGGAGGCCGACGAGTTTGAAGCCGCCCTCAAGGATCTCGAAACCGTTGACGAGGACGCCTGGGCGTGAGGGCCCTATTGGACACCAACGCATACTCCATGCTCATGCGGGGACATGAGCAGGTCGCGGAGATTGTAAGGGCAGCGGAGGAGTTGTTGTTTTCTGCCGTCGTCGTCGGCGAGCTTCTCTACGGATTCCGCCACGGGACGCGCTTCGAGCAGAACGCCGCCGATCTGCGTTCCATACTCAACAGCCCGTATTCGACCCTTGTCGACGTGGGCTCGGTCACCGCCGACCGCTACTCCCGAATAGCGGCGACCCTTCGAGCCAAGGGCTGCCCCATACCGACAAACGATGTCTGGATCGCCGCCCATGCCATGGAAACCGGCGCCGACCTCTTATCGGGCGACAGCCACTTCGAGCACATCGACGGAATCGTCTGGACTCCATTGTCGACAGCATGACAGACCGCCCGTTGCGTTCAGAAGGGTGAAGGCTTGACACGTACCCGAAAAACCAGATTGCCGAGGGTCGGTTTCGTCGGGCTCGGCAACATGGGCGGCCCGATGTGCCGCCGCCTGATCGCCGCGGGTTACAACGTGGTCGCTTTCGATATCGACGCTTCGGCATTGGACGAGGCTGTCACCGCTGGTGCCACCGCAGCGACTTCAGCGTCGACATGCGCCGGCCAAGTTGACCTGTTGTTGACTTCGCTCCCTCATCCCAGACATGTCGAAGCTGTCATGGCCGGCGCAGACGGGGCACTCTTGGCCATGCAACCCGGGTCGATCTGGGTTGATCTCACCACCAACCGCAAGGACCTCATCATCGAACTAGCCGGCGAGGCACCCTCGGGCGTACAGGTGGTCGATTCACCTGTGACCGGCGCGGTCGACGGTGCCCGCAATGGCACCCTGACCCTTTTCATCTCCGGCGAAGCCGAGCCCGTTGCCAAGGCGACAAAGGTGTTGGAGAACCTCGGTTTGGTGATCGCTTGTGGTTCTTTGGGCTCGGGCAACGTCGTAAAACTCGTAACCAACCAACTCTGGTTCATTTCGGCCGCAGCACTCGGCGAGGGATTCGCCATGGGGATGGCGAACGGCGTTGAATTAGCAACGCTGTGGCATGCCATCAAAGAAAGCGTCGGCGACAGCTTCGTCGTCCGCCACGACGCACCAAGCGTCTTTGCTGGGCACTACGACCCCTCCTTCACCCTTGACCTGTGTATCAAGGACCTCGGTCTCCTTTCCGAACTCGGCCAAAATGTCAACACGGATCTGCCCATGACCGCCGCTGCGCACGCAGTGTTCGATCAGGCCGCGGCACGCTACGGAACCGATGTGGGCGAACTGCATGTCGTCAAACGCATCGAAGATGACACCGGCATGTCCATGCGCCTCGACGGGGACTGGGTTGCCCCCTCGGAGCAGTGATCAAGTGACGTACGCCCTTGAAGACCTAATCGACCTCGATACTTATCCCCTCAGCCAGCCCGACAGCGAGGCATACCAAGCGGTCATCCACCAAGCACGGGCAAAGTTGTGCGCCGTCGGTTGTGCTGTCATCAGAGATCTCGTAAGGACCGATGCGGCAACGGCCATCAACGAAGAGATCGAGGACCGAAAGCACACGACGCACTTCTCGACCGAAGTGATGAACCCGTACTTCCACACGACACACAACCCCGACTTCCCAGAACATCACCCGGTCAACACCTTCCTGGAACGCTCCAGCGGATTCATCCCCGGCGACAGCTGGGACTCTGGGATGGCGATCGACGCTCTCTTCCGCGCTCCCGAACTAGCGCAGTTACTGGCCGATTGTCTTGAGATCGGCGCACTTCACTGTTATGCCGACCCGTTAGCCGGCCTCACCGCCAACATCTTGGATCCCGGCCAACAATTCACCTGGCATTTCGACACCAACGACTTCGCGGTCACGGTGCTGGTGCAAGATGCTGACTCTGGCGGCGAGTTCCAGTACTGCCCCGCTATCCGGTCGGCGACCGATGAGAACTTCGACACGATCCAAACCGTGCTTGACAGCGCTGAAACCATTGGCCGAAGCGAAGGCGTGCACACCCTTGAACTCCGGCCAGGCGATCTCCAGATTTTCCGTGGGCGTCACTCGCTGCATCGAGTCAAACGAGTTGCCGCCGATTCGCAACCCCGCCATGCGGCGATCTTTGCTTACACCGACCGGCCCGGAGTGATTGGGAGAGTGCAACGCACCATGCAACTGTTCGGCCGAGTCCTCCCCGAACACGAAGCCGCCGAGCGCCACCGCGTCCGCTCCGACCCTCTGCTCGACTGACCCGACCCTGCTCCGGTCACCGAGGTTTGCTACTAACTTGACAACAATTGGTAACGAATCAGTAGCGACTATCGAAGGACCGTCAATCGTGGTTGAAGTGGGAGGACAACAAGAGACGGGGGTGGGACCCTTCGAGGGGCCTTGGCCCGATGATGAGCGGCTCGACCCAGAACTGTTAGCCGACGGAGACAGGCGCAATGTCATCGACCAATACCGCTACTGGTCGGTAGAGGCGATCGTAAAAGATCTCGACCAGCGTCGCCACGGTTTTCATGTCGCCGTAGAGAACTGGGAGCACGACCGCAATATCGGAACGGTCGTGCGTACCGCCAACGCCTTCCTTGCCGCGGAAGTCCACATTGTCGGCAAGCGCAAATGGAACCGCCGAGGGGCGATGATGACCGACGTCTACCAACACATCACACACCACGAAACGATCGACGATCTGGTCGCTTGGGCCACAACAGAAGCCCTGCCCATCATCGGCATCGACAACCTGCCCGGCTCGATCTCCATCGAGAACACCGAGCTACCACAGCGCTGTGTGCTGCTGTTCGGCCAGGAAGGCCCCGGCCTCTCCCCCGCTGCTCACCAAGCCGCCGAGCAAGTGTGTTCAATAGCTCAGTACGGATCCACCCGATCGATCAACGCAGGGGTCGCCGCGGGCATAGCCATGCACGCCTGGATTCGACGCTGGGCATACATCACATAGTTACCGAAGGCCACATAGTCACCGAAGCGAATCAGACGTCGATCAGCCGGGGACCATGGCAATGAGTTCTTCGTCGTCGGGGATCTCAACACCAGGCACGTAATAGGTGAACAGATCACTCACCACCGACTCCAGGTCACTTTGCTCGGTCGTGGCAAACGTGATGGTCACCATCGAGCTGTACATGTGGATCGACGACACGTTGGCCAACTCGAAGATGCGTCGAGCCAACACGTCAGGGGGGCGGTCGCCGAGAATCTCGTCGTCAGCGGCATAGCGCTCGTGGCCCATACCGGTGAGGCTGCGGTTGAGTTCAAAACGTACGACTCCGGGCCGAGGCGAACTGGAGCGGATGAAGGTGACCGGTTGTCCCATTGCGTCAGCAGGTTACCCGGGTTAGGCGGGGCTGAGCGGAAGACGGATCAGAAGAGGCCTAACTGGGGGTCGTCTCCGACTGTGCGAGGCACGGCAGTCCAACGCAGGTCATCCATGAACACCCAGCTACGCCGATGCACCGATGTCGGTCCGAACGCCGCAAGCGCAGCCTTGTGACGGGGGCAGGGATAACCCTTGTTGCTGGCAAATCCGAACGCCGGATAGTGCCGGTCCCAGTCACCCATGATGCGATCACGGGTGACCTTCGCCACGATCGAAGCGGATGCTATCGACAGGCTCAGCGCGTCGCCCTTGACGACCTTGGTGGTCGGGACAGACTCCACAAAGTCCCAATTTCCGTCAACGAGGACATGGTCAACCGGCTCACCGAGACCGTTCAGGGCACGTTGCGCGGCGAGCTTCTGCGCAGCCGACATGCCAAGTTCATCGCATTCTTGTTGGCTGGCGTGCGCCACAGAAACCCGGCTAGCCCAGTCCAGAATTCGATCGTGCATAACCTCACGCTCGGGTTCGGTGAGCATCTTGGAGTCGCGCACCTTGTAGAGCCGTTTGCCCTGCGGTACTACAACCGCGGCAAGAGTGAGCGGACCGGCCCATGATCCGCGCCCGACCTCATCGATACCCGCAACGACCTGATTGCCAGCCGCCCACAAGTCTTTTTCGAGCCGTAATCCCGGAGCTTTGTTTTTGATCGACGGGCGCAGCGGCCGAGTTGTGGCAACCATCAATTGTACCCTAACCGACCCGCAACCGAGACCTGAACAATCGCCCTGTGTGGTATGGCTGGACTACTCACGCGGTGCCCAAAGGGGCTCTGCGAGCAAGGTTTCGCCTTGGCGTTCGACGGTGGACCATGAAGGGTCGATGCCTCCACAGCGCAGTTCGACATTGTTGCGATTTCCGGTTCGTTCCCAAAGCAGAGCGGGTCGACGGCCATGCCAACGCACGCTGAACGACATGCGCCCCCAGAGGGTGCCGAAGCCGCGTACGTCAACGGGTCGGCCGAACCACTCATGCGGTATTTCGGGAAGCAGGTCAATGTGGTTGAGGCGCGAATCGTCAATCAATGTGCTCAAGACCCGATCTGCCGCCATCGCAGCCGGCGTCGAAGGCTGATACCCGACGTCCGGATCAACTGAGGCGGCAAGCCGGTTTGCGGCGGCTGCCGCGCGCGGTGCGTTGGATTCCAAAGCCCACGCCAGCTGGGACGCAGTTTCAGAGTCAAGCGAGTCCGCGGCGCCAGCTACTAACACATCGGCGAGTTGGTCAAGACCGGAGATTTTTCCGATTCGCAAATCCCGAGAGGCCAGCGCTCGCAGAGCAGCCACGGCTGCTTCGCCACTGAGAAGTCCGGCCTCCGCGGACGAGACCACTGCGGTCCGTGCCCTATCGGCTTCACGGTCGAGGCCGGCAATGTCGAGAATCGGGGCGGCTTCGGCAGCGCTGCGGGGATCGTCGGATCCTGCTTGTACGACAAGGTCACCAAGGATCCGCCGCCAGGCTGTGCCGAGATCAACGTCTGCGACATCGACGGTCAGCGCATCGGCGGTGACGGCCCGCCATCCCGAGGCAATCTCGGCTGGGGTGGCTGGTTGTTGCGGCGGGTCGCCTTCAATCGCCACTTGGAACGTGACGGTTTGACGATGCGGCAACGTCATCACCAGACCCGCCGCTACCTCTGTGCCGCGAGCCGAGACCGGGGCTGTGGGTGGGTCTCGGGAGATTTCCGACCAAGGGTCCTGTGCGCCACAGACTGCTACCACTCCCCCCGCTTGACGCTCGGGCTGGATCCACACCTGACCGCCAAGACTGACGGCATCGCGGGTGGCTGCCAGTTCAACGCCGTAAGCACGGCCCACGAGCGCAACCGCAACAGCGGAGGAGGACGCGTTCTCAAACTCGACGACGACAGCTCTGCTGACCCCGTCGTTGGCGACCGCCAAACGGTGGACAACGTCACCTGCGGGCACCCGTAACCGAGTCTCATAGACCGGTGCGTCGTCGATCCGGTGCCGACGAGGACCGGTGGCGGTATGCGCCACACGCCAACGATCCCCGACACCGACCCCCCATTCGAACGACCATCTGCGATCCATCATTTGTAGCCGGCCACGTTCATCAAGAACTGCTACCGGACCTTCGAGGTCGCCAATTACCGCCCCCTCAAGCGGTGGGGGCTCACTATTGGCACCCCGAGCCCGTCGAGCCGACCGGCCCCACATTCCCCACCTGAGCCTCACCGCTACTCGCGGGTTATCTCTCGTTCGATGAGGCCTCGGTATGCGTCATCTGCACCTTTGAGGCCCTGGACACACGAGTGCACCTCTTGGGAGATCGGCATGTACACGTCGTATTCGGCGGCGAGCTCAAGCACCACTTTCGCTGATTTGACGCCTTCGGCCACCTGGTCCATCTCCGCGTTGATTTCGTCAAGCGAACGACCTCGTCCGAGTTGTTCGCCCACATGGCGGTTGCGGCTTTGCGGACTCATGCAAGTAGCAAGTAGGTCTCCCATCCCGGCGAGACCCGCGAAGGTGGCAGGTTCGCCACCCATCGCCACGCCTAGCCGAGTCAACTCAGCAAGACCACGGGTTATTACCGCGGCCCGGGTGTTGTCGCCGGTGCCGAGTCCATCGGCCATCCCCGCGGCGAGCGCGATCACGTTCTTCAATGCACCGCCGATCTCACAGCCGAGCACATCTGTGTTGGTGTACACCCTGAACAGGTCCGTGGAGAACACGTCTTGGAGGCGTTGGGCGATGGTTTCGTCGTCAAAGGCGATGACCGCGGCCGCGGCGTCGCCTGCCAGGATTTCTTTGGCGAGGTTGGGGCCGGTAAGCACGCCGACGGGGTGGCCGGGCAATTCGTCTTCGGCTACTTGGGTCATCCGCTGGCGGGTTGAGAGTTCCAGACCCTTCGCCAGTGACACGACCGGCACCCAGGGTCGAAGGCTCGGGCGCAGCTCTTTGAGCGTGTCACGAAACCCCGCCGACGGCACTCCCATCACCAACACATCCGCTGCAGACACCACCGCGGCCAGATCGCTCGAGGAGCAGAGAGACGGGTGGAGTTGGTATCCGGGCAAGTACCGCGGATTCTCATGGCGAGCATTGATGGCCGCCGCTACATCTTCACGGCGGCTGTACAGGGTTGTCGCAACATTGTGGGCGCTCAGATGGGCGACTGTGGTCCCCCAGGATCCTGCTCCCACAACCGCAACTTGCATTTCCATGCCGTCACCCTAGACCAGCAAACCAAACCCGACTCGCGTGCAAGGCCAGGCGACAAGGAACCGTAGACTCACAAAATCGTGGCTTTGAGCGAACCCGCAGCGAACGACACGATCGTGTTGGTGCCGATCCGTTCGTTTGACGATGCCAAGAGTCGCCTCGCCGTGTCGCTTGACCCACAAGCCCGGCGGGCGTTGATGCGCCAAATGGCCGAGACGGTGGTGGCCGCAGCCCATGACCTGCCGGTTTGGGTGGTGACCGACGACGACGAGGTGACGGCGTGGGCAACCGAACTCAGCACTTCGACCTTTGCCGTGGGCGTGAACGGACTCAACCCTGCGATTACCGTGGCTGCGACAGCAGCCTCGCGCGCAGGGGCGTCTCGGATCCTCGTCGCTCATGCCGATCTGCCGTACGCCTCGGACCTTCGGGTGGTGACCGGCAATGGAGTGGCGATTGCTCCTGATCGACATCGTGACGGATCCAATGTGATGAGTTTGCCTACCAACACGGGTTTCACTTTTGCCTATGGGCCTGGTTCGTTTGACAGGCACCGTGTCGAATCAGCGCGCCTGGGACTCGACTTCACCGAGATCGATGACGCATCTTTGGCTTGGGATGTCGACAGCCCCGCAGATTTGCCCTCGCACCTAGCCAACCCGCCACGCAACCACACCCATATCACTCGATGAATCTCCCAAACCATGCACATTGACCTTCGTCCACCCGCTTCTGCACTAGCGGTCGCCGCGCATCCTGACGATGTCGAATTCGAATGCGGAGCCACGCTGGCCAAGTGGTCTGAGGCCGGCGCGACAGTACATGTGCTGATCTGCACCGATGGGAGCAAAGGCACCTGGGATGTCAACGCAGACACCAACGCGCTCATAGTCCGCCGTCAAACCGAACAGCAAGAAGCCGCCCGCCGTCTCGGCGCCACCGGCGAAGTGCGTTTCCTGGGAGCCGAAGATGGCGAACTCGACCACACTGTCGAGCGGCGCAGCCACCTCAGCCGCATCATCCGTGAGCTGCAACCTGAGGTGGTGTTGGGACACGACCCGTGGCAGCGCTGGCGTATTCACCCCGATCATCGAGCCGCCGGTTGGCTGACAGTCGACGCGGTGGTTGCGGCCCGCGACCCCCACTACCACCGTGAACATGGCATCGCCCATCATCGGCCGGCGGCGCTGCTGCTGTTTGAGTGCGAGGAACCCGACCACCTTGAGGCCGTTGAGCAATCACACCTGGAGGCCAAGGTCTCGGCGCTACTCGCTCACGAGTCACAGTTCGAGACCACCATGGAGATCGACGCCGACGACGACGGCACTCAAGCACAGGAGTTTCGCCAACGGATACTGCGCGAAGCGCGAGATCATGGCCGCCGTGGAGGCGTGCGGTATGCCGAAGCGTTCCGTCTCATCGACCCCGCAAGCTGAACCAGCGTTGAATCCCGCCAAATCTGCGCGATTAACCACACTAGATGTAGCTGAGCGCGCAGATTTCGGGGGCGCGAGTCGTAAACGGGGCGACTAGTCGTAGGAAGGGGCTTGCCAGCCGCCTTCAAGTCCGTAGGGGCGGTATGGGCCGAGCATTACTTGCTCAAGCACGCCGATTCCGCGCCGATCGCCGTAGTCCGCCCAGACGAGGTGCTGGACATGCTGATTCTCATGTGCCATCTCATCGACTTCATCAAGCGACCACGACTCGCTCTCCATCTCCAACTCGCCATGCCACTGACCGTGCACCCATTTGGGATGCATGTAACCAATGCCCTTCATGCGAAAGGTGAAAATCGGCTCAAGGTGCACTTCGTGGCGGGTCCCATCATCAATCGAGGTCATGGCGATGGTGGCATCGCTCACCATGCGGATGCCTGATTTGAATGTGAGCTTGTGCTCAAGGTTGCGCATGTCGTTCGCGGCATCATCCTCAACACCCGGAATGTCGGCGGGCGATTCGTAGACCGGCAGAATCGCTCCGACGTTGAAAAGCGGACGCCCCTTGAAGTCTTCGAAGAGTTGATAGTGGATGCACATGTCCTCGAAATTGATCGGTGCCCAGAGGAAGAAGATCCCTCCTTCTCGCGGAGGTTGCGGCGCCCCGCGGGTGTCGCCACCAATCAGGGGTCGGATGCCCCATGAACGGTCTTTTGTTCCCCAGGTTTGGGAGCGCTCAAGATCCAGCCTTTGTCCGCCGAACTCGATCCAACCGCTCCAATGCCCGAGCTGAGCGAAACGGGTGGTGTCCATACTCTTGCGAACGCCGGTCCCGAAATGGTGACGAGGTTCTTCTACATTGCCTGTGCGTCCCTCAAACAGCAGGTCACAAGCGAAATCCGTATCGTTGCGATCAAGCGTCACTCGACAAGACCGCATCGGATCGACGATCTGGAGATTGAACGGCCCGACCCGCATCTCGCTCGGTTCTGCGCCGGCACGAGCCGATGCGTGGAAGGCGTACTGACGCCCCTCATAGACAATAGAAATCCCGCAGTCCTGGATGCCGAGATGGGGGTAGAGCGCGGTTCCGATGCCGAGGTACATGTCACCGGTTCTTGAGTAGCCGTTGAACCAGTAGCGCTCGTAGGTATCCTTGTCGCTGCTCGCCGGATGGGCGATGGGTTCCGGCGTCTGGTGTATGGGATAATCGTCGAATTTGCTGAGCACTGCCTGCTCCTTGTCGTCGCTACAAGTCTGTCCGGTAAAAGTAACGGACATCTCAAAGTGCGTACAACGTTGGCGTGAGGTTCCCCAAGCCGTTTCGGGTCATGCGTCGAATGTTGCCGAGGTTTTGCTCATCGGTTCCCGCGGCGACTGCGTGAAGAGGAAGCACCGACTGCCGGTTCCCATCGAAATTTACGCCAGGCAACCAAAGCACCGACAACAGTCCACGCCACCAGCACAGCCAGACGTTCCGGCAGCAACGCAGGTGCCTCGCTGAAGGGACTCATCGCCTCACCAAAGGAGATCACGAAGTGGCGTAGCGGGAAAGTATCACCGACCAACAGCAACCACGCTGGAGCTTCACCCTCGAATGAGACAAAGACGTTGGACACGAACGCCATCGGCAGGATCACTGCGTTGGCCACCGCAGGCGCTGCCGCAGCACTTCGGGCGAGAGCCGCCATCGCAACCCCCCAAGTCGCAAACGTCGTCGCACCCAACACGAGCACCACCAGCATCGCCGGAAGCTTCGCCAATTCGATGTTGACTCCGTAGGCCACCACTCCGAGCGTCACCACCGCCACAGTGCCCAGCACAGCCATATAGACCGATGAACCAATGACGCCTGCCAGATAGATCCACCGAGGCAGCGGCGTGCCTCGGACCCTCCGCAAGATCCCTTCGTCGCGGCGGATCGACAAGTTGATTGCCAGGTTCGTGAAAGTCGCGCTGGCGACCGCGAACACTGCCAAAGCAGGAGTATAAAACTGTGCCCGCGAAACCTCGCCGTACTCGGTGGTGTAGGTATCCGAACCGAACAAGGCAACAAACAACACCAGCATCATCACTGGCAGGAAGAGCGCGAAGAAGGCACCAATCGGGACTCTCCAGAAGATCCTGTTCTGGGCACGTATATGCCGCACAACAAGCGAAACGCGACCCGTACCAAGACGCTCACCCATCAGCGCGCCCCAGAATCTTCGGGTTCTTCGTCTTCGCCCAGGAGACTCAAGTACACATCCTCCAAATCGGCTGATTCGACGGTTAGGCCGTCGAGTTCAATTCCCTGTTGAATGGCCCAACTCGTCACGTGAGCGAGATCAGCAGTGGGAGCAGGAGTCAGGATCTCGACCCGGCGTCCTCGACCCCGGCCCTGACCGGCCAGCGGCTCCAACAACCCCAGCAAAGGCTCGTCGAGCCGGGGCAGGTCGAAGGCAATCTTGGTGTCGGACTGTACGGTTTTGCGAAGTTCCGCTGGCGTACCGTCGGCAACGATCTGTCCCTTCGACATCACCGCTACCCGATCAGCCAAGTACTCGGCTTCGTCGAGATAATGCGTGGTCAACACGATCGTCCGACCAAGCGAAGTCAGATTGGAGATGACATCCCAACTGCGACGGCGCGCACGCGGATCGAATCCCGTGGTGGGCTCGTCAAGAAAGATCAGTTCGGGATTGCCGATCAAACCAAGAGCCAAGTCCACCCGGCGACGCTGCCCGCCAGAAAGCGAAACAATCCGATCGTCGGCCTTGTCTGTCAACTCCACAAGCTCGATCAGTTCATCGATCGATCTTGGACTCGAGTACGCCGCACCGTAAAGCTCGAGTGCCTCACGAGTCGACAATTCGCGGTCAACCCCAGCAGCCTGCAACACGATTCCGATGCGGTTCCGAAAACGGGGCCCGCCGCGATCAGGATCAGTTCCCAAGACCGACACGTCACCACTGTCACGGCTGCGGTGACCTTCGAGAATCTCAACGGTGGTCGTCTTGCCCGCACCGTTGGGGCCCAGGATCGCCAGCAACTCGCCTTCGGCAACATCAAAGCTGATGCCATCGACGGCACGCAGATTCCCATAAGACTTGGTGAGCTCGCGGACTCTGATAGCCGTGGTCATCCGAGGTGACGATAGTCATCAGATCGCCGGAATCTGCAACATCTCCGATGGTCAGGTGCCGCTTTGCGATGCTGCGGTGCCAGACTTCTGAGGATGGAACCACTATCGGGCATGAGCATCGTCGGGGAGTACAACTCGAAGTTCGACGCTGATTTGGCAGTGGCCATGCTTACAGACGCTGGTTTGGAAGGAGCGGTGATGGCGGACCCTGCTCACTCGGTCGCTCCTCATCTTGTGACTGACCCAGGGTTCCGGGTAGTTGTGCGCGAAGAAGTAGCCGAGGATGCACGTGAACTGTTGAACCACGGCGTCGAGCCTGACAAAGAAATCCAGGCCCTCGAAGCCGCGTACCACCATCGCCGTTTCGCCGATCGACCCAGGTGGATCCGCTGGTTGGGTTGGGCTGTCTTCTGGGGGTTCCCGGGGACCGTCCTCTACTTCTGCGCGCTTATCGCCTACCAACTATTGCAAGGCCTGTTTCCCTGATCGCGCCATGGCGGCTCTGGGATGGGTCAGGACATGCCCTGACCGCCGGAGGTTTCGGCAACTGACTGTTTGCCGGCAGAGATCCAGGGCATCATGGCGCGAAGTTCCTTGCCCACAACTTCAATCGGGTGATCGTGGCCGGCCTTTTCCAAAGCGAGGAAGTTGGGACGACCCGAGCGGCTCTCGGCCACCCAGTTCGCGGCGAAGGTTCCGTCCTGGATCTCGGTGAGGAGCGTCTTCATGGTGGCTTTGACACGGTCGTCTACGACCTTCGGACCGCAGCTCAGATCGCCCCACTCAGCTGTGTCGGACACTGAGTAGCGCATGCCCGCGATTCCCTCCTCATACATCAAGTCGACGATGAGCTTCAGCTCATGAAGACACTCGAAGTAGGCAACCTCAGGTTGGTAACCAGCCTCGATAAGGGTCTCAAAACCGGCCTGCACCAGCCGTGTCGTGCCGCCGCAAAGCACGGCCTGCTCGCCGAACAGGTCGGTCTCGGTTTCTTCGGTGAAGGTGGTTTCGATCACACCTGCCCGGGCACCGCCGATGGCATCCGCGTAGGCCAAAGCAAGCTCCTTGGCCGAACCGCTGGCGTCTTGCTCAACAGCAATGAGGCACGGCACTCCGCCACCTTCGCTGTAGGTGCGGCGCACCAGATGGCCCGGGCCTTTGGGGGCGACCATGCATACATCAAGGTTGGGAGCGGGTTCGATCAGATCGAAGCGGATGTTGAATCCGTGGGCAAAGAACAATGCGTCACCATCGCCAAGATTCGGGGCAACGTGTTCTTCGTAGATAGCGGCCATTTCGGTGTCGGGCATGAGCATCATGACCACATCCGCTTCAGCACATGCGTCAGCAATGGAACGCACATCGAGTCCGGCGGCTTGCGCTTTGGCAACCGACGATGAGCCCTCACGAAGGCCGACCCTCACGTCGACCCCCGACTCTTTCAGGTTGAGTGCATGGGCGTGCCCCTGCGAGCCGTATCCAAGCACCGCAACCTTTCGGTTGAGGATCTGAGAACGATCAACGTCTTTTTCGTAATAGATGTTCGCCACCGCGAAACCTCTCTTTGTGTTCGGTGTTTGTTTCTCTGTGTTCGGTCAGTCGAGCGCTGGGAGCGCTACCCGTCCGGTTCGCTGAAGTTCCACAATCCCGAAGGGTCGCAGACATTCCTCGAACTCATCTAGCCGAGCCGTACGAGCTGAGAACGACAGCATTATTCTCTCGGTGTTTTCTGCCAATACGTACGCCCGCCAGTCATCAATTAGTTCCATCAGTTCGCGTCGCTTGTGTGCCTCAGCGGCAACAGTCACCAACATCAACTCTCGTGACACGCAGTCCTCGGGCGGTAACTCCTGGATCTCAACCACGTTGATGAGCTTGTTGAGTTGCTTCACCACCTGCTCTAGCGGTGCCGATTCGACGTCTACGGTGAAGGTGATGCGGCTGAAACGTTCGTCGTCAGTCGGCGCCACTGCCAGCGATTCAATATTGAAGCCTCTTCGTGAGAAGAGCCCCGACACCCGAGCGAGAACCCCAGGTTTGTTCTCGACGGTCGTGACGATCGTATGGAAACTCTCCGGGTCCTTCATCGCTCCAACCCCTGTTGGCTCGGGTCGACCACCAGTTCAGAGTTCGTTTTGCCCGCTGGAACCATGGGGAAGACGTTCTCACGGGGATCCGTGCGGAACTCGACCACTACTGGACGGTCGTTGATTTCGTTGGCCTTGGTGATGGCAGGCGCGACTTCTTCGGGGGATTCCACCCGAATACCGACGCAACCCATCGCCTCAGCCCACTTGACGTAGTCGGGGGTCTGCTCGGAAAGGTACACCTCGCTGTAACGCTCGTCGTAGAACATCTCCTGCCACTGGCGGACCATGCCCAGATACGAGTTGTTGAGCAGAGCGACCTTGATGGGAATGTTTTCGACCGACGCGGTGACGAGTTCCTGAGCGGTCATCTGGAAGCAGCCGTCGCCGTCGACAGCCCAAACCCTGCGATCGGGTTTGCCGACTTTGGCGCCTATGGCCGCGGGGATGGAAAAGCCCATCGTGCCCAACCCACCCGAATTGATCCAGGTGTAGGGGTAATCGAACTTCCAATATTGGCTGGCGTACATCTGATGCTGACCCACCCCCGAAGTGACGATGGTGTCGGCCGGGTTGTTGTCGCGCAGCTCTTCAAGCACATATTGGGGCTTGAGTCGTTCACCGAACTCAGACTGCTCATAGACGAGCGGAAACTTCTCCTGCCACCCTGAGATGGTTGACCGCCACTCTCTGCGATCAGCTTGCGATTCTGCGCCGCCTATCTCACGCATGGCCGCGATCAGGTCTTCGATGACGAGTCGGCAGTCACCTTGAATCCCGATGTCGACTTGGCGAACCTTGCCCAGTTCGGCCGGGTCGATATCAACGTGAATGATCTTGGCGTCGGGAGCGAACCCGTCGAGTTTGCCGGTGACTCGGTCGTCGAAGCGGGCACCCAGCGAGATCAGCAGGTCAGACCGTTGCATGGCCGTGACAGCGGTGAAATTGCCGTGCATACCCGGCATGCCCAAGCACAGGTCATGGCTGTCGGGGAAGGCGCCACGGGCCATCAACGTGGTGACCACTGGTATTTGAACCATTTCCGCGAGTTCCAGCAGCGCTTCGGCGGCACGGGATTTGAGGATCCCACCACCCACATAGAGCACGGGTCGTTGCGCCTCGCGGATCATTTCTGCCGCCGCTCGGATCAGCTCAGGATCGCCTTGGGTGATCGGGTGATAACCGGGGAGGTCCATGTCGGTGTCGCTTGCTTCATACCAGGTCATCGCCGAACGTGGGTTGGCCGGATCCACGATGTCTTTGGGAATATCGACGAGTACCGGGCCAGGGCGCCCTGTGGTGGCGATGTGGAAGGCGGCACGGATGGTTCGCGGAATGTCCTGGGCTTCGGTAACCAAGAAGTTGTGTTTGGTGACCGCCATGGTGATACCGGTCGTGTCGCATTCTTGGAAGGCGTCGGTTCCGATCGCCGCGTAGGGAACTTGCCCGGTGATGCAGACCATCGGAACCGAGTCAAGGAAGGCGTCGCATAGCGGAGTGACAACGTTGGTAGCTGCCGGACCACTGGTGACCATGACCACGCCGGGTCTTCCCGTGGCATGCGCATAACCCTCGGCCATGTGGCCGGCCCCCTGCTCATGGCGCACGAGGATATGGCGAATCGAACTGTCGATGATCGGGTCGTAAACGGGAAGAATCGCACCGCCTGGCAAGCCGAACATCACTTCAACTCCGGCGCGTTCAAGAGCCCTCACCAAGGCTTCACCGCCACATATCTGCTGATTGTCACTCATGGAATCTTCCGCATGTCTGCTGGTTGTTATTGAAGTATGCGCCGAAAATACGAAACGACCTCCCTTCCGGGAGGTCGAGGCGCACGAACGGCTGTGGTTTCGCGTACGTGCGCTAGCTAACGAGTACTACTGGGTCGAGGGCTGGGCGCAGGTTCACAACGAGAAGTATGGCGCTTCAAAGGCCCTTTGGCAACATCACTTCGGAGCAATCCCTGCTCATGTCGGCGCTGTCTTGGAGCACCGGTTCTGTAACATCGGTTGCTTAGTGGCAGGCATCGGCGTTTATCCCGGGTCGTTCAACCCGCCTACCAAGGCGCACCTCGAAATCGCCCTTGCTGCGGTGTCGCAACATTCGCTTCAACGACTCGACTTCGCGTTGTCCGTGAGCCCTTTGGGCAAAGCCAAAGTGGAGGTGCCGAGCTTTGCGCACCGACTTGAAGTAATCGAAGCGTCGTTGGGCAATCAGCAGAGCCTCGCTGTCGTCGTCACCGAGGCTCAATTGATCACAGACATTGCCGATGGTTACGACATCGTTGTCATGGGTGCCGACAAATGGCATCAAGTGAACGATCCCGCCTGGTACAACAGCGATGCGGAGGCCCGAGACAGAGCCGTGAGCCGTCTACCGACCGTTGCGCTAGCTCCTAGACCACCGCATGTGATCCCAGCAGAGCTACAGCTCCCCGTTCCCGACGACCTGCTCGAAATCTCATCAACTGCCGCTCGTGCCGGACACACCGAATGGATGACCGTCGCTGCCGCTCAGTTCGACGCCGAAACGGGGGCTTGGACCGACCCGGCTCGATACCAACGCTGGCAAGTCTCAGGAACCTAGGTGGGGCGGATCAAGGCCCAAGACATCGAACAAGAGCCAATCGACGGCTTCGTCTAGGCCCTCTCGCGACAGGTGGAGGCCATCGTCTCTAAGGTTCAATTCACGATCACTCCCCACTTCGCCGATCCATCCCGGATAATCGACCATCGTCACGCGAGCATCGATATCCGCGGCCACCGCCGCTACCAGTTGGTTCAGCAGCGCCACTCGTTCAGGGGTGTTTTGAGGAGTGATCGGACGATTGTGTTCGGCACCTTCAAGAAAATAGAGTTCAGCGCCCGTCGATGTCAGGAGTTCGATCGCGGCGCCATACTCGCTCGCCGCGTACTCATCGAAGGCGGGTTCACCAATGTTGGTCCACTCGTCTCCGGCCACCCCAGGAATGAGTCGATCAGTGATGTCCCAGGGACTCGCATGAGTAATCACGATGTCGGGAGCGAACACCTCAAGGACCGTTGACCAAGAAACGACTGCTTCTTCAGAAACCGACTCTGGGTCAACCGGAACAGCCCAATTGGAACAAAGATCACCAACAGGACCTTCCTCACCGCTTGGCACACGCTTCAAACCGAACCTGACGGTCCCGCAACCGATATGGGCCTCGTCGAAGACGATCAGCCCGGCATCCGGATTGTCCAGCGTCCATTCGACGAGCGCGTCGCCAAGCTGAGCCATCACCGAATCGCCTACGGTCAAGATTCGCACGGGTCCGGGGTCAAGCTCTGCTTCGGGTGGTGGCTCAGACTCAGAAGCCGTTTGTTCGACGGGGACATCGCTGTTTGCATCGCCAACGCTCAAGTCCCTATCGCCCGGTTCCGGGGAGGCTGGTTCAGCGGGTTCATCGGGGGGTTCTGCCTCGTCGATTTCTGCGACCGGAGTCTCGGGTTCGTGCGTCAGCGAGTCCTGGTCAGTTGAGGTCGCGGCGGCAGAGGGCACAAGTATCTGTCGGATTTCAGGCGGGCGACGGGTATGTGCCACCAGAAGACCAGAAAGAATCACCACCACTGCCGCCGCCCCGGCGAACGCAGCCATCGAGGGCCGGAGCCCCTTCAAAGTGAAGGGCCACTTTCGCTTCACAAACGGTTGCTCAATCAAATGAAAGGAGAGAACCGACACAACCACAGTCAGGGTCAAATGCAAAGCCAGCAAAGACCAGCCGGTCACTCGTTCGACGCCAAACAAACTCCCCGCTCGCTCAGAGTCGACCAACAGGTAGATCGGCCAGTGGTACAAGTAGAGGCCATAAGAGATCCGCCCCACATAACGAACCGGCAACCACGCAAAGAACCGGTAGAGCGGACTCCACGGGGCCTCCTGAGACAAACCCATCAACGCTGCTCCCGAAGCCACAGCAATCAACAAGAACCCACCGTTCTCAAACATCCATGCGTCACGCTCACTGACCGCCAACACGGCCCAAAGATGAAAACCCGTAGCCGGATAAGCGACAAGAGCCAAAAACTTCTTACCCCGCTCTGTGCTTGGCTGGCCGTACAAATGGACCGCGAGCGCCATCGCAATACCCACAAACAGCGCTTGGGCACGAGTATCGGTTCCGTAATAGGCCCGCGATGGATCCTCCCCCACCACATGCACGCGGCTCATCCACCACGCCGAACCAAGCGCTCCCAACACCGACAGGGCCAACAAGATCTCGCGTCCTCTACGGCCACCCCAGCGCAGGCCCGCGATCAGAAACAACGGCGCAAAGAGGTAGAACTGCTCCTCAATCGAAAACGACCAAACATGTTTCAAGGGTGAAGGTGTAAGGAACTGCTCAAAATATGAGACCCCCGCCACGATCTCATGCCAGTTGGCGCAATACGCGAGAGCGGAAATGATCGCGCCTGTCCACCGATCAACTAGATCTGGGTCGTCGACAACAGCCAGGTAGATGGAAAGAAAAGCGAGGACCAAGAAAAGAGCGGGAAAGAGTCGCCGTACCCGGCGTCCCGCATAAGCGACCAAGTCAATACGGCCGTTGGCATCCCACTCCCGCAAAGCAATGCTGACGATCAGGTAACTCGACAAAACAAAGAACAGGTCGAGGCTGAGGATTCCGCCCGGGACTATCTCAGGTCCACCCTGAATGCTCTCAGGACGGGCGTGATAGAGGAGGGGGCCGAGAACAACCCAGAATCCGCGCATCCCGTCGAACGTCGGGATGTAGCCAAACTTAGGCCGTTCGGCCTGCTCGGTCGTTACTGCACTCACGCCGCGAGACGACCAGTCATGTCATGACAGCCTGCCGCAGGGACAATCCACTCACCGGCAGCCGTAGCATTCGCTCCCATGTCGTCCGTCCTTCGTTTTCGCGTCCGCTGGACCCGCGAAGATCGGGAAATCCTACGCCTCGCGGTACCGGCGTTGGCGGCTCTAGTTGCCGAACCGCTTTATATTCTGGCCGATACCGCCGTGGTAGGGCGCCTCGGGACACCACAGCTTGCCGGTCTCGCTGTCGCCTCGTCTCTGCTGTTGATCGGATATTCGGTCTTTATTTTCCTGGCTTACGGCACCACTGCGACAGTGTCCAGGCTGCTGGGAGCCAAAGAAATGCGTCGCGCCGCGCACCACGCAGTGCAAAGTGTCTGGCTCGCGGCACTCATCGGGATTGCGCTAACCCTGCTTGGATTGGTCTTCGGCAGTGATCTGATCTCGCTGATGGGCGGCAAGGGCGATGTCGGCAACCATGCCGAAGTCTACTTTCGTATCTCGTTGTTCGGCGTGCCGGCCATGCTAATGACTCTCGCCGGGGTCGGATACCTGCGAGGTTTGCAGGACACGAAGCGACCGCTCTACGTGGCTCTCGGCACTGCCGTTGTCAACCTGGTCTTAGAACTTGTACTGATATACGGTTTCGACCAGGGAATTGGGGCTTCCGCTCTGTCGACGGTCGTCGCACAATGGATCGCAGCTGCCGTGTTCGTCGCCTGGATCCGCCACGCTGTACTAGCGCACGGGGTTGATTTCCGACCTGACCTGAAGGTGATCACCCGGGTAGCCGGCGACGGACTCGATCTGTTTATTCGCACCGCAGCACTACGGGGGAGCCTCACCATCACGCTCGCGGTGGCTGCACGGATCGGCATCGACGATCTCGCCGCACATCAAATCGCCTTCGAGATCTGGAATCTTCTTGCTCTGACCCTCGATTCGGTCGCTATCGCTGCCCAAGCCATGATCGGTATGACCTTGGGAAGTGGAGACGCGGCACGGGCGCGTTCGTTGGGACGAAGAATGATCCAGTGGGGGTTTTGGTGCGGGGTTGGCCTCGGTTGCATCGTCGGACTCTTATCACCTCTGCTCGGTTATCTCTTCACCGCAGATGCAGCCGTTTTGAGCCTCACCGCCTTTCTCCTCATCCATGTTGCACTCCAGCAGCCACTCGCTGGCGTCGTCTTCGCTCTCGACGGCATCCTCATCGGTGCAGGCAACCTGCGCTTCTTGGCCGTCACCATGTGGATTTCCGCGGTGGTGCTGGTCGGCGGCGGGCTTGTCGTGTTGGCGACTGGCGCAGGCATCGGCTGGCTTTGGTTTTGCCTCATGGCATGGCTCCTGTCCCGTGCCATCATGCTCTTGGCCCGCTTTCGCACCCCCAAATGGCAAGTTACGGGCGCGAGCCGCTAGCCCTCAGATTTCTGGGCCAGGAGCTGAGCAACCACTTTGCCATCAGCTTGACCACGCGTGGCTTTCATGATCTGGCCCGTAAAGAACCCCTGCATCTTCTTCCGATCACCTTCATCTCCACCGCTATAACGCGACCATTCATCGGGGTTGGCGGCGATCAACCCGTCGAGCAGCGACTCAAGTTCGGTCGCGTCCATAGCCTCAAACCCTCGCGCCGCGGCGTGAGCAGCAGGATCTCCCCCTCGCTCAACGAGATCACCAAGCACCTGCTTGGCCTGACTCGCAGACAGCTCTCCGCTCGACTCCATCTGGACAAGGGTCGCGAAAGACTCGGCATCAACCTTGGACCAATCATCGACAGCTAAGTCATTGACCAGTCGAGTGACCGCCTTGGTGCCGTCCGCACCCGCCGCAACAGCAGCCATCGCCAAGACATCTTGACCACGCTCAACCAAAAGGCGCGCAGCGTCGATGTCAGCACCTGTCGCCGCGCGGAGAGCGGCTCTGCGAGCGGCTGGCAAGGGTGGCATTGCCTCGTCGATCGCGGCGATCGTGGCTGCCGTCGGGTCTAGGGGGGCTAGGTCCGGTTCCTGGAAATACCGGTAATCGTCCGCATCCTCTTTCGATCGGCCCGGGGTTGTGCGACCGGCGTCTTCATCCCAGTGGCGTGTTTGTTGTTGCGGACCGCGGCCAGTGGTCCAAAGATCGATGTGTCGAAGTGCCTCATGCTCAATAGCACGACCGAGCGACCGTAACGAGTTGATGTTCTTGATTTCGCAGCGGGTGCGAAGTTCGCACGAACCGTGCGGGCGGACCGAGACGTTGGCATCAACCCGAATCGAGCCCTCCTCCATTCGCGCGTCGGATACACCCGTCGCAACCACGATGGCTCTCAGTTCCTCGACGTAGTTGCGGGCATGCTCAATCGTTCGGATGTCCGGTTTGCTGACGACCTCGATCAGCGGCACACCTGCTCGGTTGTAATCAACTAAGGAATACACCGCATCGTTGATCCGTCCGCCACCGCCCACATGGATTGACTTGCCCGTGTCTTCTTCAATGTGCGCTCGTTCGATACCGACCACAAACCCGTCAGCCAACTCCAACCGACCATTCGAGTTGGTTGGCTGGTCGTATTGCGTGGTTTGGAAGTCCTTGGGCATGTCGGGATAGAAGTAATTCTTGCGAGCCATCACAGACCGGTTCACTTCACACTCCAGAGCCCGGCCCAAGATCATCGCCAGTTCCACAGCGCGTTCGTTCATCACCGGCAGAGAGCCCGGTAAACCCAAACAGGTCGGGCAAACGTTGGTGTTGGGTTCAGCACCGAACCGGTTGACGCAACCGCAGAACAACTTGGTGGACGTATCGAGTTCGACGTGAACCTCAAGCCCGACAATCAGTTCCCAACCCTCGGCAAGGGCCGGTTCCACCGGCGTGTCCGCCGTAGCCACAGGCGCTAGCTCGCTCATAACGCAGCCTCAAGTACGGCGGCCACCCGAAACGTTTGTGCATCATGCAAAGCCGGAGCAAGCACCTGAACACCCACCGGCATGCCGTCATCACCCACGCCGAACGGAACCGAGATGGCGGGATGACCGGTGAGGTTCGAAGGAATCGTGCAAACATCGTTGACGTACATCGTCAGCGGATCTTGAGTCCGAGCTCCCAGCTCAAAGGCCGTGGTCGGCGTAGTCGGCGTGACCAGCACGTCGAAGTTCTCATAAACCCTTGCAAAATCGTCGAGCATCATGGTGCGGACCTTCAGGGCTTTGGCATAGAACGCGTCGTAGTAGCCCGCCGACAAGGCATACGTGCCGAGCATGATCCGGCGCTTGACTTCGGTCCCGAAACCGGCCGTGCGGGTGGCCGTAGTCATCTCCGGAGTTGTCGGACCATCAACCCGCAAGCCGTAACGAACCCCGTCATACCGGGCCAGGTTGCTCGACGCCTCCGCCGGCATTACCAGGTAATAGGCGCTCAAACCCAGTGTCGATGACGGAACCGAAACCTCATCAACCAGCGCACCAGCAGCGGCGAGAGCTTCAACCGCGCTCGCGGTTCGCGCCAACACATCGCCAGCCAACCCCGGGACTCCCCCGGGACCCCCTGTCAGTTCTTTCACCACACCGACACGCAAACCATCAACGCCTTGGTCGAGCACCGCTTCCGCTGTCGGTTCAAAGTCACGGATGGATGTCGAGTCGAGTGGATCATGCCCGGCGATCACGTCAAAGAGAGCCGCGGCGTCGGTCACATTGGTTGCGAAGGGTCCGATCTGATCCAGTGACGAAGCGAGAGCGATCAGGCCGTAGCGGCTGACAACGCCATAGGTCGGCTTCATCCCTACAACACCACAAAACGCTGCCGGTTGACGGATAGACCCACCGGTATCCGATCCGATACCAAGCGGGGTGAAACCTGCTGCGACCGAAGCGGCTGTACCTCCACTGGACCCTCCAGGCACTCTTGAGGGATCGTGAGGGTTGCGGGTAGGACCAAAAGCGGAATGTTCCGTGGAGGAACCCATGGCGAACTCGTCAAGGTTGGTTTTGCCGACGCTGACCGCGCCCGTTTCACGCAGTCGAGCCACCACCGTGGCGTCATAGGGAGGTCGCCAACCCTCAAGAATCTTCGACGAACAGGTGGTCGGGACACCCCGAGTGCACATGTTGTCCTTCATGGCCAACGGAACTCCCGCAAACCGACCCACAGGCTCACCGGCCAACACTGCTGCATCGATCGCCGCGGCCTGCTCGCGGGCGCTCTCAGCGGTCACGAGGTTGTAGGCGTTCAACTCCGAATCCCGCTGTTCGATCAGAGCTAGATGTTCCTCGACCACCTCGAGCGCCGAGCGCTCACCAGCGCTAACCGCCGCGGCGATCTCAACGGCACTCTCAACGGCGCTCACGGTCGTTCGCCCAGCACCGGCGGGACTCGAAACTGCCCGTCTTGAACGTCTGGCGCCTGGGCCATCACTTCATCACGCTCCAATGACTCCGAGACCACATCGGCGCGCATCACATTGCTGAGCGCCAACGGATGTGAAGTCGGCTCCACATCGGTCACCTCGAGCGCTTCAACGTCAGCAGCATGTTCCAAAATCGCGCCGAGTTGCTGCGTGAACCGATCAATCTCGTCCTCGGCCAACTCAAGACGCGCCAAGCGGGCTGCATGGACCACCTCGTCACGGGTTATGTGTTCAGCCACGGTGCCCAAGGATAAGGGATTAGCGTGGCAACGGTGGCCGCCCATGTGTTCCTCAGTCCTGCTTGGATCAGAGCCGTCGGACGGGTTCGCGATGAACTCGACGTCGGTGTGCAAGAAACTGACATGGGAGTACGGGCCAACATCACAATCGTCGACGCTCCCTTCGAGGTGTCAACCGTGTTGGGCCATCTCGATACCAACAGCGGCACGCTGATTTTGGACGAAGGACACCTGAGCGATGCCGACTTCGACCTCGAGATGCCCTACTCGCTGGCCTATGAGATATTCGTCGAACGAGACCCCGCCGCGGTAGTTCCAGTACTGCTGGGTGGACAGGTGAAGCTCACCGGCGACTCGTCGAAAATCCTGCTGCTAGCCGACTTCATCCTGCCGTCAGACGAGTCCCTCGAAACAGTTGAAGGTCTTGGTTCGACAGCCCACAAGACGATCAAACAAATCGACGCAATAACCCAACGGCCTTAGGCCTACCGCTTCAGAGTCCAGTGGTGATAATGACCACTCTGGCACCGAACTCTAGAACCTCACTACTGCGCGGCAGCGTCTCAAACACTGGAAAATCCGCGTCACCCCGCACAGCCACGACGAAACCTGCGTTCTCAAGGATTTGAGTCGCCTCGGTCACGGTGAGTTCAAGCACATCGGGCACCGCACGGGGCGCAGGGCCATCAGAAATTACGATCACAACCTCAGAATCGACCGGTAGCACCCCACCCGGCGCGGGCTCGAGCGCGATTACCTGCCCCTCAGGGACCGATTTGGAGTGTCGGCGATCCGTCGCGATCACTGGAACCAGCCGCAGACTCCGCAACAAATCGGAGGTCTCCTCGGGGCTACGAGACACGGGAATCGACGGAACCGAGCTGTCCTCCGGCCCTTCCGAAACAACCAGATCGATAGCGGTACCCGGCTCTTGGTCAGCAACGCCTGGGGCGAGGGAGACATCCAAGACGATGCCTTGTGCGACGACTTCGTCAGCGACATACTCCACTTGGCCAAGCTCAAAACGATTCGCTTCAAGCAGCGCCTGTGCTTCGACGAGTGTCAGGTTCACCAGGTCGGGAACTTCCACCAATTCCTCTCCCAGCGAGACGACTATCCGCAGAGTTTCGCCCTCTTCCAGGTCGACCCCGGCCTCTGGATCTGTGGCTAGAACCTCACCGGCGATCGTCCCGTCCATCCGCAACTCGTCGGGTCTTTCCAGCACCCATCCAAACTCGGCAACCGCAGCTGTCGCCTCAGACAAATCAGCACCGACCAGGTTCGGAACGACATGGGTCACCGGTTGACTGTCCCGCCACAGCACAGCCCCACCAACAACCGTGGCAGCAACCACCAGCAAGGTCAAGATCAACGCAAACCAATGGCGGTTGGGTCCGTCGTCGTTATCGGGCGCCGTGGCGGTCGAGCGACTCGAGTCGGAGTCAGCGACAGCGCCGGACGGAGAATCTGCCAGGCCAGTTCCGAGAACCGGGCTCGGGTCCCGCTCTATCGTTTCGTGCTGCTGAGACAGGAGTTGCGTCTGATCACCTGCCGGGGCGTCCGGATTGAACGACGAGGGGGGCAGCGGTAACGGGTCTGGACGAGGCATTCCATTAGCGGCAATCGTCAATTCCGTCACCAATTGGGAGGCCGTGGGACGTTGGTCGGGGTCAAGCGCTCCAGCTCGCCTCACGATGCCCTGAATCGGGCCAAGTGCCGGATGGGGTTCAAGTCGGTTCTCAGCCCGAGCCATCAAAGTGGTGATCGTGGTGTCGGCCACAAAGGGGAGTTCGCCACTGACCGCTTCGTTGATCACCAATGCCAGCGAATAGATGTCAGAGGCGGGGCCCAGGCGTTCTCCTCGCGCCTGTTCGGGAGCTGCATAGCGCACCGTGCCCACCACCGACTGCGTTGGCTCAGTCCAACCGGCTTCAGCCAAAGCCCGAGCCAAGCCGAAATCGGCGATACGCAGCCGCCTGTCCGAACCAAACAACAGATTTGCAGGCTTGATATCGCGGTGTACCAGACCCTGTGTGTGGGCATAGTCAAGCCCCTTAGCCGCTTCCAAAGCAACAAGCAGCCCTTGGCTGGGACTCAACACACCGACCGCGTCGAGAAGTGAACGCAGACTCCCGCCAGCCAAATACTCGCTGACAAGAAATGGCACTTCGTCTTGGCCCCAATCGTAGACACCAAGAACATTGGGATGGTTGAGCGACGCGGCCGCTCGCGCCTCCGCTTGGAACCGCTGCAAGAACGCGGTGTCTTGGGCGAGTGCCTCATGAAGGACCTTCACGGCTACCCGCCGACGCAGCACCACGTCATCGGCGACATACACACGCGCCGACGCGCCCGCGCCGACAGGCGCGACTACGCGGTAACGATCACCCAGCACACGACCGACATCTGCGCCGGGGTCAAACGGAATCATCGGCACCAAAGTACCCTCGGCGACCACCAATGCAGTGGCTATCTTTGGTGCCCGCTCCATTACCAGGCTTCGCAATCTGGCAAACTTCAAGTTGTGCTCCGCAAACAGCAAATAATTTTCGGACTCCTATTCGCCTCGGGCATCGCTTTGATTGTCTTGGCCGCGCTCGTCAACACCGGCAACCGACCGGATACGGCCTTGTCGGTCCCTGGAGTCGAGGGTCTGATCCCAGAACGCGGCGACGAAGTATTACAACAACAGCGCGTGGGAATCGACCTAGAACCCGAATATCGCCTCGTGGAGATGACAATTTCTGCCGATGGCCGCTGTACCCGCCCGGTTGTGGTCACCGAGCATGTCCGCCGAGTAGAAGGGCTTCAGCAGTTCATCTATCAACCTTCGTCTGGTTTGCCGGTGGAAGCGCTCGCCCCCGACCAAAACTGCGTGAACGTCACGATCGAGAAGATCTCTGTTCCCGGACGTTTCTCAGACATCGAGTGGGTCTTCACCGTTAACTGAGTCGAATCACCCCCGCTGCCTCACCAAGGCTTTCAGTTCGGTCATGGCTGGGGCTGGGTCAGGTCCGACCACAACCCCGTGCATACCGATGCTTTGGGCAGCTTCGACGTTGGCGGGCATGTCATCGACGAACACCGCTTGCGGCGCGGCGACGCCCAACTCGGAGAGAACATGGTGATAAATGGCCGCGCCAGGTTTGCGCATCCCGACCGCTGACGAGTCAACCACCACGTTCATGATCTCCATGGGAACGATCGAATGCCATCCCGGCCCGTCACCACCAGAGAACTCGGCGACGTTGTTGGTGACGACCGCCATGGCGATGCCTTGGGCATGCAGTTCAAGCGCTGTGTCTGTGACGACCTGTCGATCAGCTTCGTCGGTGCGAAACTGCCGGAAAAAATCCGCCAGAGCCAACCCGATTCCGAGTTCAGCAACAGCCCGCTCCACCTCAACCCAAGCATCGGCCAGCGGCAACTCCCCTCGCTCAAGCCGATGCCAAACGTGGTCACTGTCTAGGTGATACGGCCCGAAGACCGCTGCAAAGACATCGTCGGGATCAAGGCCGTACTGTTGCGCGATCCGGGTGATGGCGTCCACCGGCCGGGCAGAGAACACCCCACCAACATCCCAACAGATTGCTTCGATCATGGCGCAAGGGTTAGCGGGGAACCGGCCGGCTTGTCCAAACGACTGTCAACTCCAAGAACCCTCGCGTTGTTGGCGATCCAGTTCTGCGATCAAGAGCGGACCTGGGTCGCGCCAACCTTTGGGCTTGAGGATCTTCCCATCATCACGCCGGATAACCCGACCATCGACAACCTTTTGCATGTTGGCGCAGTGCACTATCTCGAACACCCGGTCGAGGTTCATGCCATGGCGAACCGCGGTGTCACAGATGTAGTAGATGGCATCAACTAAGGCGTCCGCCTGCTCTACGACATCAGTCGCTTCGCGTAACTCTTCGAGTTCGTCGTTGACCATTTCAGCAATGAACTCAACCCCTTCGACACTCATTTGCTGCGGGGTCGACGGCAAGCTGTCATCGTTGCAGGCATCACTGAATTCCTTGACAGCGGTCGTATAGGTCATGTGGATCCTTTGGGTAGTTCACCGGTCTTGAGCAGTTCGACAAAGGCGTCCTCGTCGATCACGGGTATCTGCAGCGCCTCAGCTTTGTTGACCTTGGAAGCGCCAGGTTCTGCGCCAACCACTAGAGCCAAGGTCGATTTTGAAACACTCCCCGGCGACTTGCCGCCACGAGCAGTGATCGCTTCTTTGGCTCCATCGCGGCTGTATCCGGCGAGCGCGCCGCTAACCACAACTGAAACACCTGCAAGAGTCTTGTCGACCGTCGAATCGCTCACCTCGGCTTCCATGGTGAGTCCGGCATCGGCCAGCCGACCGATGAGTTCACGGGCTTGCGGGTTTGCGAACCAACTGTGAACGGACTCTGCGATAACAGGCCCAAAACCCTCGACAGCGGCGAAGTCTTCAACGCTGGCGCCGATGATTCGCTCCATTGTCTGGAACGAAGACGCCAGCAACGCGGCGTTGACCTGACCCACTTCGGGAATCCGCAAACCGAAGATCAGATTGCCGAGCGGGCGGGACTTGGAGTGCTCGATCGCGGCTCTCAAGTTGTCCACTGACTTTTCCTGAAATCCGGGCATCTCCAGGATCTTGTCGAAATCAAGCCGGTACAGATCGCTGACATCTTCGATCAAACCGGCTGAAACGAACCGGTCAACGTTCTTCTCACCAAGAAACTCGATATCCATCGCGGTACGGCCCGCGAAATGCTCGATACGCCCACGGATCTGTCGGGGGCATCCGAAGTTGACGCAATTTGTGGCCGCTGCACCCTCGTCGCGCACCAACGGGTGATGACAGACAGGACAATCCTTGGGAAAGTGCCAAGGCACCGAACCCGGCTGGCGTTCAGACAGCACCGGACCAACAACTTCGGGGATGACATCGCCCGCACGCCTCACGATCACGGTGTCGCCGGGACGCACATCTTTAGCGGCAACCTGATCCTCGTTGTGCAGAGTCGCGGTGCCGACCGTCACGCCACCAACGAACACAGGCTCGAGCTGCGCAAACGGTGTGGCCTGCCCTGACGGACCGATCGACACGCTTATGTCAAGCAGCTTGGTGGTGCATTCCTCAGGAGGCAGCTTGTAGGCGATCGCCCAACGTGGCGCTTTGGCATCAGCACCAAGCTCACGTTGAAGACCGAGATCGTCGACCTTCACAACCACTCCGTCGAATTCGTAGTCGAGGTTGTGGCGCATGCCGTCGAGTTCGTCGACCCGGGTTTGGACCTCGGGCATAGTCGTCAACGTGCGAGTGTGCTCGTTGACCGGTAACCCGAGCGACCCCAGCCACGCCAGCGCTTCGGAGTGTTTATGCAGCTCAGGGCCACCCTCAACGAGACTGAGTTGGTAACAAAAGAACGACAGATCTCGACCGGCGGTGACCTCTGCGGAAATCTGGCGAAGCGACCCGGCAGCCGTGTTGCGGGGGTTGACGTAGAGTTTCGGTTCCTTGCCGGCGGTTTCGGCCTGCGCAATCTGCAGGTCGTTGAACGCCTTGAAGCTCGACAGCTTCATATAGACCTCGCCGCGCACTTCAAGCACCGGGGGCGCACCGTCGATTTGCTTCGGAATGTCGCGGATCGTGCGCACATTGTGAGTGACGTCTTCTCCGACCCTGCCATCGCCGCGGGTGGCTCCCTGTACCAGAACCCCGCCTTCGTAACGCAGAGAAATAGCTAAACCGTCAAGCTTCAACTCGACTGCAAACGACTCAGGCGACCGTCCATCAAGACGACGCTGCATCCGCACATACCATGCTTGCAGTTCGTTGATGTCGAAGGCGTTGTGCAACGACATCATCGCCGCAGTGTGGGTGACGGGCGAGAAGGCCACATTGGGCGCGCCTCCAACCCGCTGTGTAGGCGACGCGTCTGTCACCAACTCCGGATGAGCCTCCTCAAGATCTCTCAGTTCCCGTAAGAGTTGGTCATAGTCGGCATCGGGAATCTCAGGGGCGTCGCGTTCGTGGTAGCCCGCTGCGTGATGGGCGATGGTTGCGCGCAGTTCCGCAGCTCGTTCGGCGGGGTCCGTCGAGTCCGAAGCGAAATCCGAGGCCATCGAATGCTGACACTAGCAATCGGATCAGTAATCGCATGCGCCATGCAAGCCAAGCCCGCCAGCAGATGCCTAATGTAGATTCGTGCTCCGACGCCTTCGCGCTGCCACCTCCGCACAGCGATTGTGCTGGCTGGCAACCGGTCTTTGGATCGCGCAACCGTTCCTATTGGGGCCACTGCTGAGCGAAGCGTTGGATCATGCTTCTGACTCCTTTAGCAACATCATCACCTTGGCCAGTTGGATTCTTTGGTTGGGTATTCTGATCTCGTTGGCGGCTCGTCTTCCAGTGACTCTCGCTATTGCCCGCATCGGCGCGGCCGGCACCCTGCCCGCGGCCGCGTGGGCCGCTATCGAAGTGCAGGAAACGACCCCCGCAGTCCTCGGGATCGCAGGCAGCCTCGGCGTCACTGCCGCGGTGTTGGCCCCGGGAGTTGCCGACAGTTTCATCGACGGTGCCAGCTACGGAGACGAGCGACGCTTTGCCTTGCGTGCACCCGGGCCCGTGTTGGTAGTTCTTGTCGTACCCGCATGGGCGATTGTGATCCTCGGCTCGACCACCGGACCGATCTTGTTGGCCGATCAACAATGGGTTCTGGGCGCGGTGGCGACCATCGTCGGAGGGGCCCTCGCGGCGCTAGCTTTCAACGCCCTATATAGGCTCACCAGCCGTTTTATCGTATTCGTGCCGAACGGCCTGGTGCTCAATGATCGGACTGTCCTACGTGAGCCCGTACTGTTTGCCCGCAATCAAATCGTCGGTCTGGCTCCCGCCCGAGCCGACACCAGTGCGACCGATCTCACCGCGTCGGCGCTCGGTCTGGCGCTTGAATTGAAACTGAACTCGGCGGCGACTCTGCCTTTGGTTACTGGGCGAAAAACGACTCACGACCGCAGTGTCCGATCCCTGCTGCTCTCTCCCACCCGTCCGGCCGATGTGATGCGCACCGCAGAGCAGCGGGGTATCAACATCGCCTGACACGCGAGCCCTGAACAAACAAGCCCTGAACAAACAAGCCCTGAACAAACAAGCCCTGCCGGTGGCTCCGTCTGATCAAGCCCTGCCGGTGGCTCCGTCTGATCAATCCCCCGTTTACAATCAACCGATGCCGCAAGAAGCATCCAACGCTCCTCGGAACATCCGCTACGAAGCTGACGACAAACCACCGATCGCGCTCACGGCTGCTCTCGGTCTGCAGTTCGCCATTCTGTCTATCGCGGGGATCGTGCTCACCCCTGCCATAGTGATCAGGGCCGCCGGGGGCACAGACGAGTACCTGACGTGGGCGGTGTTCGCCGCGGCTGCGATCTGCGGCATCAGTACCATCCTTCAGGCGGTGCGGGTCGGTCGCATTGGTGCGGGTTACGTGCTTCTGATGGGCACATCGGGCGCATTCATAGCGGTGTGCGTGACCGCACTCGAACAGGGTGGACCCGGTTTGCTCGCCACGCTGGTCGTGGCTTCATCGCTGTTTCAGTTTCTGCTCGCGGCAAAGCTGTCGCTGTTCAGGCGTTTGCTGACTCCAACCGTTGCCGGCACCGTGGTGATGTTGATCGCGGTGACGGTAATGCCGCTCGTTTTCGACATGGTTGCTGCTTCACCGGAGGCGAAATCGTCGTGGAGTGCACCCGCGAGCACCCTCACCGCCATGGGCGTGATAATCGTCATCGCGCTCACGGCCACCGGCAGCATGCGTCTGTGGGCACCGGTCATCGGTATTGCGGCCGGGTCGGTGGTGGCAGCAATGTTCGGACTCTACGACACCGACCAAGTGGTTGAGGCGGCCTGGATCGGCCTCCCCGACGGCGGCTGGCCCGGATACGACTTCAGTTTCGGCGGCGATTTCTGGGGCTTGCTGCCTGCGTTCATTTTTGTGACGCTGATCGGCGCGGTGGAGACCATCGGCGACTCGGTGGCCATTCAGCGAGTGTCGTGGCGTCGACCCCGCGCCATCGACTACAGAGCCGTTCAGGGTGCTGTCGCGGCTGACGGCACCGGCAATCTGTTGTCGGGCATTGCCGGCACGATGCCGAACACGACCTATTCGACCAGCATCTCGATAACCGAGTTGACCGGCGTCGCCGCCCGCCGCGTCGGTGTGGCCATCGGCATCTCGTTCGTGGTGATGGCCTTCGTTCCCAAGGTGTTGGCGCTGGTGCTCGCAATACCCGATGCGGTTGTCGCGGCATACATAACCGTGCTTCTGGCTCTGTCGTTCGTGGTCGGCATGAGGATGGTGGTCGAGGACGCCAACGACTATCGCCGGAGTCTGATCGCTGGTGTTTCGTTCTGGGTCGGGGTCGGGTTTCAGAGCGGGGAGATCTTCCCCGAATACGTTGAGGGTTCCGCCGGGGGTTTCCTTGAGAACGGCATGACGACCGGTGGGCTCACCGCGATCGCCTTGACGCTGTTCTCCGAACTCACCGGCTCACGCCGGAGCCGCTTCCGTTCTGAGCTGTCGGTGTCTGAGTTGCCACGCATCCGCGAGTTCCTCAAAGACTTCTCAGATCGAAACGGCTGGGACGAGGCCATGCAACAGCGGCTCGACGCGGTCGCGGAGGAGACTCTGCTCACACTGCTCGATGGTGACGAGTCCGCTGAAGGAATCGACCAGGACGCCCGGCGCACGCTGCGCCTGACCACCAGCAAACAGGACGGACATGCGGTGCTCGAGTTCGTCGCGGCAGCTAGCGACGAGAACCTCGAGGATCGGCTCTCTGTGCTCGCCACCCAGGCCGTCGGTCTGCCGCTTGAACGGGATATTTCACTGCGGATGCTGCAACATCACGCTTCGGAGGTCATTCATCAGCAGTACAACGATCTCGATATCGTGACCGTCCACATCAAACCGCTAGAACCCGCCAGTTCACCCGAACCCGCGAACTGACACCTGGCCGCGGCGGCTATAGGCACCACAGCAATCTGAGTTGCATTACAAGTATGCCTCAATTACCATACTTGTATGGCTACTAAGACGACCATCAACTTCGATGAAGATATGGAGGCGGCCCTCGCTGAGCTGGTTGCCATGGACGGCACAAAGAAGCTCGCCATCAAGAGATCCCTTCTCGCCGAGGTGAAGCGCCGCCGCCGCAGCCAGGCCATGCTGGACATGATTGCTTCCTGGGAAGCCGACTCAGGCCCCATCGACCGTGAGCACCTTGAATGGGCCGACGCGGTTCTCGACCGCCAAGGGGTCGATCGTTGATCATCGATGCGGGTCCATTGATCGTCGACGGCGAGAACCTTAATTCTCGGCTGTGGGCACTGATCAAGAGAGCGACTGAGCGCGGCGACGAACTGCACACCACCCACCCAGTCCTCGCCCAAGTCTGGCGACAGCCGACACGACAGGCAAATCTGGAGCGAGCGGTCCGCTACTTCGAAATCCACTCTCTCGACGAGTCGATGACCCTCGGACGCAGGCTCGCCGACACTGGAACCTCCGATGTTGTCGATGCTCACCTTGCCGTTGTCGCAGAGGGTCTGGGCACGTTCATCCTCACGGCCGATCCCGATGACATGTCACGCCTGAACGCCCGCTTCGAAAGCTACTGAGAACGGCGAACGATCTTCCCCCTGCGGGCGGCGGTGCCGCCACCGACCACCAGGTTGTCGCGGTAGGCAACGACGCTCTGACCGGGGGCGATCCGACGATGCTCATTGCGCCAACGCACAGACCCATCGACCACCTCGCCCAGCGCAGGCACGCCGTGGGCGGAACACTGCAATTCCAGCTCACCGCTGAACGGCTCACGGGTCCACGCCCACGACTCGAGTGGCGTCACGTCGACCAACAAGTCCTCAGCAGTACCCACGGTGACCGTGGACGACGACGGGTCCACATCGATCACATAATGCGGATCGGTGCCACCAGCGAGGCCCAAGCCTTTGCGTTGGCCGACCGTCACCAACTCAACCGAACCCACCCGACCAACCGTGACACCCGCACGATCAACCACAACTCCCGGCTTGAGCCCGATCCGGTCACCGAGGAACACCTCCCGGCCATGCTGGTTGGTGATGAAGCAGACGTCCTGGCTCTCAGGCTTGGCAGCAGTGCGAAGGTCCAGGTCAGCAGCGATCCTGCGCACGTCGGCCTTGGTCATATGTCCGAGCGGAAGCAGCAGACGCTCCAGCACGGCTTCGTCGAGCATGTGCAGCACATAGGACTGATCCTTGGCTGTGTCGGCACCGCGCCCGATCCGCGGCCCATCGGCAGTGGCAACAACACGGGCATGGTGACCGGTTGCGATGGTTGAGAACCCGAGCGCGTCGGCCCGGCGCAGCAGACGATCGAACTTGAGATGTCGATTGCACTCGATGCACGGGTTCGGAGTCCGACCCTTCGCGTGGTCGACGACATACGGGGCAACGACATCGCGTTCGAAGTCGTCACCGAAATTGAAGACATGGTGCTCGACACCGAGCCGATCAGCGACCCGACGAGCGTCATCGACATCGGAGACCGCGCAACAGCCGGTGTCACTCGGCCCACCCCACAGTTTCATGGTGACACCAACGACTTCATGGCCGGCCTCCAGCAGCAGCGCGGCCGCAACCGACGAATCAACCCCACCCGACATGGCGACCATGACCGGTACCCCACGCCGGTGGATCGAAGATGCGTTCGTAGACATACCTGTCAGCGTAGGTTCGACGCCGTCAATCCACTCCCCGTCAGCCTCCGCCGTGGTGCAAAAGGCGTTCGACGGCGGGCGGAATGATCTCGAGCGCAGCCTCAATATCGGCAGGTGTAGAGGAATGTCCGAGTGACAGGCGCAGCGACCCGACGGCAAGCTCACGAGGCACACCCATCGCCGCAAGCACATGGGAGGGGTCCTGGGCGCCACTCGAACAACTCGACGCAGCCGAGGCACGCAGCCCTTGCGCATCAAGGAGAAACAGCAGCGCTTCGGCCTCAACCCCGTCCAGACAGAGATGGGCGATACCCGCGGCAACCTCAGAGTCATGACCCCTACCGAGCAGGGTCGGCACCACCACCGAACCGAGCCGGTCGACGAGGCCGTCAACCAAGCGGTCACGCAGCCCTCCCAGACGCACGACCTCGTCGGGCCGCCGCTCAACGGTTGCCTTGACAGCAGCTGCGAAAGCTGCCGCTCCAGCAACATCTGGGGTACCGGCACGGCGGCCGCGTTCCTGCCCACCGCCCAGAATCTGGGCCTCGAGTTCGATCCCGGTACGGACGAACAGCACACCAGTGCCGATGGGTGCCCCCACCTTGTGTCCCGTTATCGACACCATGTCAACATCTGCGACGGCGGAGGCAAGGTCGATCCAGGAGAGGGCCTGCACAGCGTCTGTGTGAAAGAGCGCACCGGGGGCGTGCTCTCGAACCACCTCTGTCAGCGCGGGCAGATCATTGATGGCTCCGGTCTCGTTGTTGACCGCAATGATCGACACGATGCTCACATCGTCTGCCGCTTCGAGCGTGTCGGCCAAGGCTTCCGGTGTGACCCGGCCCTTGGCGTTCAAACCGACGGTCAACCCGCCGGCGTGCTCAACCGGTTCGAGAACGGCATGGTGTTCACCCGCGGAGCACACGGCGGTACCTCCACGAGCGCCAAGCACACCGCGCACCGCGAGATTGTCGGCTTCAGACCCGCCGCTGGTGAACACCACCTCCGCCGGTTGACGACCGATCAGTTCAGCGACCAGGTCACGGGCATCGTCAAGTGCGCGGCGGGCATCACGGGCCGCCTTGTGCGCTCCCGTCGGATTCGCATGGTGCGCTTCGATGGCTGCTGTCCAAGCCGCCTGAGACTCAGCACGCACCACCGTGCTGGCCGCGTGGTCGAGGTAGATATCGGAGACTGGCACAACTCGATCCTACGTATCTTTGCGTCGACCGGCTCTATGGTTACCCGATGGTTTCAATCGTCACCGAACCCGCAGAGGTCAGCGCCGACTGGTTGAGCGAGGTACTCAAGCTCGACGTCACAGAGATCACTGCCCATGAGGCGATCGGAACCGGCCAGATGTCGAGGAACTTCCGATTCGAGTTCGTCGCTGACGGATTGTCCAGCGTGGTGCTGAAAGTACCGGCCGAGGAGAAATCATTACGTGAACTCGCCACCAGCGTCTATGAGCGCGAGGTGCGTTTCTATGCCGACCTGTCCTCCACCCTGCCTTGCCGGACGCCAAAGTGTTACTTCGCGGCAATCGCTGAGACGGGAGGGGATTTCACCCTCGTGCTCGAAGACCTCGCACCTGCCCAACAGGGGGACCAGATAGCCGGATGCACGCCTGCACAAGCCTCACTTGCGCTCAAGAATCTGGCTCTGTTGCACGGACCCACGTGGAACAGTTCATCGGTGGCCGCCCATCCGGCATTGGCACCTCAAGACAACTCGATTCTGAACGACATATATCCCCTGGCCCACACGCAGTTCATGGAGCGCTACGGCTCCCGGCTCGCGGATCACACCGCCGAGGTCCTCGAAGCGTTCGTACCCAATGCGGTGGGATGGCTTGACGAAACACATGACCCGTTCACGTTGACCCACGCCGACTATCGACTCGACAACCTGCTCTTCAGCGCCGAGCAAGTCGCAGCGGTCGACTGGCAGACAATACGGCTCGGCAGTCCCGGTCAAGATGTCGCCTACTTCCTGGGCAACAGCTCGCCGGTAGAGGTCCGTCGCACACACGAGGATGCCCTGTTGGAGCAGTATCTCGACGCGCTCAGCGAATACGACGTGGCCGGCTACGACCTTGATCGACTCAAGTCCGACTGCGCGCTCGGCGCCTGGTCGGGTCCCTTCACTACTGTTCTGGGTGCCTTCGCGGCAACAGACACCGAGCGCGGCGACCAAATGTTCATCACCATGGCTGACCGTTCCGCCGCCCAGATCCTCGACCACGGCGGTCACCCGTATCTATAGGTACTGATATTGCTTTCCCATATAGATGAATATGGGTAGTATGGAGCAGTGAAGACAACTCTTGATATACACGATGAGCTGCTCTCGCGTGCCAAGCACCACGCGAAGGCGACCGGGCGCCCCCTGAGGGCCGTCGTGGAAGACGGACTGCGTCGGGTCCTTTCCGAACCGGAGCCAACGCCATACGCTCTTCCCGATTTACGCGAAGGTGATCCAGAGGTTCCAGACCCGTTGGAACGGTATTCGTGGCCTGAACTGCGCGAGCTGATATACGGTGGCGACGGTCCTACATGATCGCGGTCGACACCAACATCCTGGTCTACGCGCACCGCCGCGAGTCAAGTCACGGCGAGGCGGGATACCAACTCCTCAAAGCGCTTGCCGAAGGCGACCAGCCTTGGGCCATTCCGTGGCCGTGCTGTTACGAGTTCCTCAGCGTGGTAACCAATCGCCGAATCTGGAACGACGATGCCACCACACCACAACAGGCTTGGCGCCAGCTGCTGGCCTGGACCGCCTCACCTTCGAATCGCACGATCGGCGAAACGGCAGAATTCCTCAACACACTGCAGGCGTTCGTGGACCGTCCGAGAATCATCGGAGGAATCGTTCACGATGCTCGAATCGCAGCAATCTGCGCGGCTCACGGCATTGAAACGCTACTCACCCGAGACCGGGACTTCTCAATGTTCCCGCAACTCCCGACTCAAGACCCGTTCGCCGGTTGACCCTCCGGTGTTTCGTCCCGTTACTAGGCTCAGGGAATGGCCGAGATCAGGGTGGAGACGGAGCTTGCGGCTGGGGTCGAACAGGTTTGGGAGGACATCTGCGACATCTCCACCCATGTTGAGTGGATGCACGATGCGCAAGCCATCGTCTTCACCTCTGACCAGACACAAGGTTTCGGCACGACCTTCGATTGCTTGACGAAGATCGGACCGATCCGGTTTACCGACCGAATGGAGATCACCGAATGGATTCACGGCACAGCCATCGGCGTACGTCACGTGGGGCTGGTGACCGGCGAGGGGCGATTCACCCTCGCAGCCACAAGCGGGAACACGACACGATTCGTGTGGGCCGAAACCCTGTATTTCCCCTGGTGGCTCGGTGGCAGAATCGGTGGCTGGTTCGGCAAACCAATACTGCTGCGAGTCTGGCGCCAGAACCTGCAGTTGCTCCAAGCCCGCTACTGACGGCCGCCGACAGCGATCAGGCTTACCGCTTGTGCGGCTCCGGTTGTGCCCGGCTAGAGCAGAGGGTTGGACGCCAACATCAGGCTGAGCACGACAAGCAGGGCGCCAAACGCCACCGCAGCACCGACCGCCGCCGAATCGGGCGTGCGGGCCCGCTTCAACGAAACATAGATGAGGCCGATCACTCCCCCCGCGACCAGACCACCGACATGGCCACCAACCGAGATCCTCGACACAGCAAACGTGAGAAACAGGTTGAACGCCAGAATCGGCCCCAATCCACTGGCCCAAACGCTCATACCAATCGATCGTTGGACAATCGCCATCGCTCCGAACATGCCGAAGATGGCGCCCGAAGCGCCCACAGCCAAAGCGTTCGGCTCCAGCAACAAAACACCCACAGACCCACCGAGCAGCGAGACGAAATACAACACCAAAAAGCGAAGCCGGCCCAAGAATTGCTCAAGGGACTTACCCATGATCCATAGCGCAAAACAGTTGAAGCCAAGATGAAAAACACCGTCGTGGAGGAAACCCGAAGTGATGATCCGATACCACTCCCCGTCGGCCACAATCGGACCCCGCAAGGCGTAATCGAACAAAAACCCGTTGCCCTCAAGCGTCGAAACAAACCAGACCGCCACGTTGAAGGCCACCAAGACGGTGGTCAGGACCGGGTTGAACTCCACCGGACCAACGATCACGCGCTGGCTTTTTGTCGCCACACACTCCGGGCAGTGGAAGCCGACAGAGGCCGGGCTCATGCACTCAGCGCAGATCGGGCGGTCACATCTCTGACAGATAACCCCCGCCCGGCGATCCCGGTGCCGATAGCAACTGACGACCGCTGAAGGGTCCGACTGTGTAGTCACACAGACGAAGCTACCGTTGCCAACCCCAACAGCGATAGCTTCGGAGGCCGTGAACCGCTCGCGCGAACGGCAGGCCGATTGGCTCGAAGAGTCTGGAATCGAGCCAATCGAGAGCCACTCAATGCTGGGCGATCAACGCAGCGCCGCGCTGGTGACACCTCAGGCTCGAATCACCTGGCTCTGCGTTCCCAAATTTGACTCTCCCGCGATCTTCGCGGAACTGCTTGATGGCTCCGAAGCTGGTCACTTCTCAATCGAGCCGGTAGGTGCCAACACCGACGCAGAACCCACTCAGACCTACATCGACAGCACACTGGTTCTACAAACCTTGTGGCCAACGCTAAGCGTGACCGACTACCTCGACTGTTCCGAAGGCCACCAACCCGAGGGGAAACCCAGCAGAACCGATTTGATCCGCCACATCGAAGGCACCGGGCGAGTTCAAGTCGTGTTCGCTCCCCGACTCGACTTCGGACGGTTACCAACGCGGATCGAAATCCGAAACGGAGGACTAGAAGTGATCAACGCCGCGGATCTGCTGGTCCTTGAAGCCGCGGGTGTGGATTGGTTGATCGAAAATCACGGGGTGCACCAAACCGCGGTGGCTGAAATTGACCTTGACCAGGGACCCGTCACGCTGGAGATGCGCTACGGCGCGACATCGCTGGGCGCAATCCGACCATCAGAACTCGATCGTAGGGAACAAACAACACGCTTCTGGAGCGACTGGGCCAACCGCCTTGACCTTCCTGATGTGGAACCTGACTTGGTGCGCCGCTCGGCGCTCACCTTGAAAGCTCTTTGCTACGGACCCACCGGTGCGATTCTGGCGGCGGCAACGACGAGTCTCCCCGAGTTCATCGGCGGCGTACGCAATTGGGACTACCGCTACTGCTGGATCCGCGACGCCGCGATGTCGGCCGGCGCGCTCACAAGACTGGGTTCTGGCAACGAAGCCATCGACCTGCTCGACTGGCTCTTGGGGGTTATCAAAAACAACGATGCCAACCCAAACCAGCTTTCACCGCTCTACACGGTGGAGGGTCAACCTCTACCACCCGAGGAAACGCTCGAAGAACTAGCGGGCTATGCGGATTCGCGTCCGGTACGGGTCGGCAACGAGGCCTGCCATCAACTGCAACTTGATGTCTTTGGACCCGTTGCCGAACTGATTCATCAAATTGCCAGCGCCGACCCGGCGCTGCCAGTGAAGTACTGGCGGCTGCTCGAAGATCTCGTTGACGCAGTCGATCAACGATGGATGGAGCCCGATCAGGGGATGTGGGAAATTCGTTCCGCGCCCAGGCATCACACCCACTCCAAAGTGATGTGCTGGCTGACGGTCGATCGTGCCGTTCGCACCGGTGCCGATATAGCTGGCAGCGAACGACCCGACTGGGTGGATCTACGCGAGAGGATTCGCGACGACATCATGGCGAACAGCTGGAACGATGAAGTCACTGCTTTCACCACCGCCTATGACGGCACGGACCTCGACGCTTCGGTGCTCGCGACCGGTCTCTCCGGACTGGTTGAGCCGCACGATCCCCGGTTCGCGGCAACAGTTGCCGCGGTTGACAGGTCGCTGCGTCACAACGAAACCGTTTACCGCTACAAACACGACGACGGGATCTCAGGCGCAGAAGGCGGATTCAACCTCATGACCAGTTGGCTCATAGATGCCAAGATCCTGATCGGCGACCTCGACGAAGCACGATCCCTGTTCGAGTCTTATCTTGCCCTCGCCGGTCCGACCGGGCTGATCCCCGAAGAAGTCGACCCCGAAACCGGGGCAGGTCTCGGCAATCACCCTCAGGCTTACTCACACCTCGGATTGATCAACAACGCCTGCAACCTCGCCCGAACAAACCAGCGGACCGCAGGCCGAAGCACCCGAAACGGCTAGAGCATCACCGGGGATTCGCTCATACCCAGAGCGTTTTTTTCTACAACCTCGGTCACTCCCACAACCCGGTCCTTCATTATCCGCTCTATCCCGGCCTTGAGGGTTTGCGTTGACGCCGGGCAGGTGACACAAGCGCCGAACAGTTCAACCGTGACAACACCGGAGGTTTCGTCAACCTCAATCAGTTCAATGTCGCCCTCATCGGCCTGAATAGCCGGACGAATCGCATTGATGACCTTCTCAACCTGGGTGCGCACACTCCCAGTGTGCCAGCATTCAACTCAATTGGTTCATCACGTACCCGAGCAAACGTCGGGTAGTCCAGTAACTTTGAAGCACGAATACTGCCTCCATGCTCCTTGCTCACCAAGGCGGTTGGGATGAGATCCTCGCGGTGGGCGCGCCGATGATTTTCTTCGGCTGGCTTTTGCTCGTCGCTCGGCGGCGGGCGCGATCCCAGACAGAAATCAACAACGACTGAACGAAACGTCGGCGCCCAACGAGCACAGTTTGCCCGCCAGATCGTCGTAACCACGGGCAATATGGTGAGCGTCGCTCACTGTTGTTTCCCCGTCGGCCCCGAGTCCAGCTATTACCAAAGCAGCGCCCGCGCGAATATCAGGGGCCTTCACCTTCGCCGCCGACAAGCACTCTTTCCCTTCAATCACGACATGATGCGAGTCGATACGAATGTCTGCACCCATAAGACGCAGATCGTCCACATAGCGGAACCGCTCGGCAAACAGATTCTCGGTAACAGAGCCAATGCCATCGGCGGTGGCAAGCAGCGCAACCAACAAAGGCTTCAAGTCAGTGGCTACTCCCGGGTACGGAAGGGTTGAGAACTTCGCCGAACTCAAACGGCTCGACACAGCAGCGCGAATGCTCTCGCCATCGGCTGATATCTCCATGCCCATGTCGCCGAGCTTGCCGCACAACACCGCCGTGTGATCAAGGTTCACACCGGTCACTACGATTTCGCCGGTAGCAATCCCGAGGGCGGCCAAGTAGGTGGCTGCCACTATGCGGTCACCAACGACCGAATGATCGACCGGATGAAGCGCCTCAATATGGTCAACACCGTTGATCATGAGAGTGCTTGAACCCGACCCCTCAATTCGCGCACCCATCTTGTTGAGAAACTCGCAAAGATCTACGACCTCAGGCTCACGCGCGGCATTGTCGATCACAGTCGTGCCCACAGCCCGCACAGACGCCATAAGAAGATTCTCGGTGGCACCAACACTCGGGAAATCAAGCCGGATCGATCCTCCCCGCAACTCTCGGGTTCGGGCATGGACATATCCATCAACCGTTACGGCCTCAACACCCAGCTTGGCCAGCCCTTGCAGATGCATATCGATGGGACGGGGGCCGAAGTCATCACCTCCCGGGAGGGCGACGACTGCCTCACCACAGCGAGCCAACATCGGTCCGAGAACCTCAATCGAAGCTCGAAACTGGTCGACAATGCCATGAGGAGCAACCGGTTCGATCTTCGCTGGAACTTCGATGACCAGCGATCCGCCAACATGCTCGGTCGGCAACGTGACCTTGCAGCCGATGGCCCGCAACAACTCAGCCATCAGTCCCACATCAGTGATACGAGGGACATTGGCGATGCGATAGGTGCCCTCGGCCAGCAGAGTCGCAGCCATCAACTTCAACACACTGTTCTTGGCGCCGGAGACTTCTACCGTTCCCTCAAGGGGAGAGGGCCCCCGCACGACAAAGCTGTGCCCGGCGAGATCAAGTTCCGGAGCGTCTGCAGCCAACACGGACATCGTTAAGAGTCTGCCACCATTACTCGTTGAGCGCGCGTTACCTGAGGCATATCTGCACACTAAATCTGGCAAGCGCGGTCACACCAAGCGTTCGATCAGTTGATCAACGAGCGCCGCAACCTCATCTGCTGCGCTGTCGTAGTCGGCTTGCTGCCCCGCACCAGGATCGATGACCTCCTCCCAAGCCTCAAGTTCGATCTCGGCTAGGCCTAGCTGAGCCACTCGCATAGCCAGATCATCAGCGGACCCCGGTGTCAAGTCTCGGGCCACACGCTTCAAACTTCCGGTTTTGGCGGCTCCATCGGGGTGGGTTCGTCGCATCCAGCGGAGGTGATCTGACTCCATGGCGACAATCAACGCAGAGTGCTCAATGTCTTGGGTAGATAATTGGCGGCTGCGATGCCACGGGTCACGCAAACCGTGCCGCTCCAGCGCCGTGCGGGTACGCACGCTCATTGGTTGCCCGGGCAGGACATGGGTCCCCCCGCTAAGAACACACACCGGCGGGTCCTCCCCGTAGTGAGCCCGCATCATCGCAGCTCCCATAACCGAACGGGCCGCGTTGCCAGTACACAGGAAGGTGACCGTAGGTCGTTCACGATCGTGCTGTGGTCGTGGTGCCTCGCGAATCGTCAAAGGTTGATCGCCGCTCATCAGTCTTCTGTCTAGCAGTGCCGCGCCGGTCGTCTCGACCCATGACATTCATCAAGGTATCGAGCCAAACGGGGATGCTCAAATCGGCCAACGGCCTACTCGTCAACAGACTCCTGTTGTGGCTGGTAGTTGCATGTTTTGTTGGGCTTGGTACTCGTGGAGTCCTCAAGAAATAAAAAAATTTTCATGTCCGCGCTTGACAACGGGGGGGGCTATGTATTACGGCCATGAAGAGCCGATTTGTTTTAGAAACCCGTTGGTCAAAGTTGTTACGCGACTGGAGATTGCCCCGGTGGCGCTGCCGATCAGGCACTGGTGGGAGTGTTGGTTGGCATCACCGCAAGAAGCTATTTGCGATTCCGCTAGCGGTAATTGTGCTCACAACATCACTAGCACTAGCGCCGACAACGAGTTCCGATGTTCCAATACTCTCTAGTTTGGAAGCCGAACCAGCGAGCGCCCACACCGATACCACATGCGAGTACAGGTACGTTCAAGGCATAACCGGTTACACGGACTATACGTTCTGGGACTACGACCGTTACCGCACAGTCAGACGGCCAACCTACGGTCCCGTTTGGACAAGGGTGTGTAGCCCCGTTTCTCACACCCATGAGCCACCACCAACTACCACCACCACTGCGCCAAGCAGAAGGTTGGTACAAAAGATCGTGTGCGTTACAGTTGGCGGTGCCGCTGCGGGCGGTACCACTGCGGCTGGCGTTGCGTCGGCTCCTGCTACCGCTGGAACTGGTACTGCCGCCGCTATTGGCGGAGGTGCCGCTGCAACTGGCTATGCAGCGCACGAGGTATGCCACACGGTTTGGGAATGGGTAGCGAGTATCTGGCCTTGGTGACTCGATGCTTGATGCACCGCGAATACCCCGCGCTCGTGCCACCTCCAGTCTAGATTCCCTAGTTTTTCTTGGGCCGCGATCAACCGCTCGCCGCTGCGTCAGTGGGATCTGCATCGTTGTGCTGGTGGCTATCACGACCGGGTGCGGTGGTGATAGCACCGTAAGCACCCCTGATTGTGACCGGATTGACGCTGCGGCTAGCGCCGCCAGCCGCACGATGGCAACTAGCACCGAATACTTGGCTCAACTGATGGCTAACGGTGGCGACCCAGAAGTGATTGACGCCGAAGCGGCCCAGTATCTCGCTGACGTGTCTGCTTATCACAACGCATTACACGCTTGGGTCGAGTCGTCGGGGTCTTGCGCCGCGCCACCCGATGGACTTGAGCAACTCGGTGACCTCATGGAATTGGGCCGCCCGGCTACCGAGGCCGAATTCTTGAGTATGATTATTGACAACCTCAATGATACTGAACCTATGAAACTGTGTGCAGCACTTAGCGCCGAAATCGGACGAGAAATTACCTGCCCTACATCAACGCATCTGAGCAAATGACACCGGTCCAGCCCTGTAGGCAAGTGTTGGCGGTTGTTAGATTGACGGTAATAGCCACCACGAAAGAACGATATGCAACAAGAAAGCAGCGACGCCATGTTATCAACCAACAAGGGGGTCCGGTCACGTCTAGTTGCTTGGGCCAAAACTGCACCAGCACCCCCAGCAAACGACCGATTCTGGGGACTCTTCATACAGCCAGCATCCACTAACGGATTTCAGGCTGTTTGGGCAATCACGATGATTCTGGGGTTCAGTATAGCGCTTCTCATTGAGTTCTCGTGGTTGCTGTTGATTTGCGCGATGTTTGTTCTGTGGTTGCCGGCGCGCTCTTTGCACCGGATGCTTACCGGTAGAACTGGCGCGACAGACTTCTCGCAGGCGGGAACCGAACAAGACACTTAGTTGTAGGTTCACGTGACGGAGTTCGTGAGTAATGCGTCTCTCAGGGTCCGTTGCCGGTGTACAAGTAGGTGACAACCGGTCGCCCAGCGTCGCGCCGCGGGAGTGGCATCTTGCGATTGTTGAGTCGCAATCGGTTTGAGCAGTGCCATCCGTACTAATCGGCCTTCAGTTGCCGACGTTGGCCAAACACCTTGTGTTGAACAGAACCGACCCCCGCCCCAGGCACGGGGGCCGGTTCACTCTCAACGATTGGTCGATTACGAGGGGGCGTATTCGAAGACCACGTTGGCCATGGAGGCTCGGAAGTCGTCGGAATCGAGGTGGTGAATGATTGTCACCTTCTGAGATCCGCAATCACCAAAGTCATCACAGTTGATCAGACCGATGAGGCCGTGGTACCCAGTGAGATTGTTGAGGTGCTCACGTACCCCTGCTTTGTCGATGACGAGGTTGCCATCGCCGTCCACATAGCTTGCCGCCAAAACGGCATCAAGCAGCATGGCGGTGGCGTCGTAACCGTGGCCCCAGAATGGCGAAGTCGGGGCGTCGCCATACAAGGATTCATAGGCGTCGCTGACATCTTCGGCGGTCTTGCCGGTTGACTCGTTGACGTTTTCGCCGAAGCGGGGATCCGGCCCAGAGAAATACATGCCCTCCGTTTCTTCCAACTCTAGGTAGTCCTCGACTAACAGACCGTCCGCGGCGAGTAGCTGAGTGTCCTCAAGCCCTGCAACGCCCGGCGCCTGCGCAGCGATGAAGTTGCCCTCCGGCTGGAAGATTGGGAAGAAGAGTGCCTGCGGGCTGGCCGCGGCTATCTCGGTTAGCACCGGAACCATGTCGGTGTCTCCCTTGGCAATGCCGACAAAGCCGATAATCTCGCCGCCGATCTCCTCGTAGGCATCAACGAAAGCCTGAGCGAGACCTTGCGTGTACGGGCCGCCGTCGTGGATCGCCGCAGCGGTTGTCAGACCGAGGTCGTTGAACACGAACAGAGCCATCGCCCGACCCTGATAGAGGTCGTTGTGTGCGGTGCGGTAGTAGCCCTCGTTGTAGTTCTCGCCCGCGGTGCCCTCGAGGTCAGAGGTCAGGGCTGGTGCAGTGTTGCCGCCCGAGATCATCACGATCCCGGCTTCGCTGATCAATGGTGCCGCAGCGACGGCTGCCCCCGAACACGACGTACCGACCACGCCGACGATTTGCTCGTCGGCTACGATCGTTTGTGCCGCGGCTTGGCCACCGTCCGATGAGCAGAGGTCATCGAGGCCTTCGCCTGGGCTGACGGAGAAGCCGTGTATGTCGCCGTAGTCGTCGACGGCGATCTCGATCGACCGGTGGATCGGCAAACCGAACTGCGCTACGTCCCCGGTGATGGCGTTGAGCGATCGAATCTGCACCTCGGCACCCGGCTCCACAACGATCGTTCCGAGCGAACCGTCAGTGGTTGTCTCGTCGTCATCCCCGCAAGCGGCGGCAAACAAAGCCAACACCGCCAAGAGCAGTAGAAGTTTGCGTAGTAGTCCCATTTTCCCTCCAGATTGGTTTCGTTGGATATCGCGGCGGATCAAAAAACGTTCTCACCCAGCACGTTAGCAAGTCACCACCGTCGGGGGAAGAGCCAAACATCAGCAGGTGAAAGGCTGGTAGCGCTGCGGGTACTGCTAAAAGGTACAACGATGGGCGATTATCGACTCCAGACACTCTGCGAAGTGCCACGCTCGCCTCACGACCCTGGGCGGCCGATCGATACCTTCGAGCGGCGTTTCTCGTCCGCCCGCCGCGTCACGCTCAAACCTCAACTCAGGGCCGACAACTGAGCGCCGATTGATACCCGGTTCAATACCGCCAGCCCCGCCGCAACGCAACCATCGGCATGGCAGGCCCATAGAATACAAGCTGACCCCTGCATCAATCCCAAGGAACTAACATCTCCGCGATGGGGGGACGCTAAATGCCATCACCCGAAACCGCTGAGAAAAGGAAGTTAAGCCGTCGCCCCGGCGTCGACACTTTCCTGACCTTCATGCGGGTGGTCATGAGCACCTTTGTAATCCTGGGACTGCTCATGTTCATCGGGCAGCAGATCAATCCCGACAACTTCGTTGCCTCGCGCATCAACCCCGATGCCACCGGCCTGACCGCCGCCCAGTTTGAAGGCTTGGTGATCTCCGGGCTCTCACAGGGAGCGATGTACGGGCTGATCGCACTCGGCTATTCGATGGTCTACGGCGTTTTGGGGTTCATCAACTTCGCCCACGGCGAGGTCTTCATGGTGGGTGCCATGACAGGAATGATCACATCCAACAAACTTGACGAGTCCGGTGCGTGGGAAAGCAACTTTCTGCTCTCCTTGCTGTTCGTCCTTGTAATAGCGATTGTCTGCTCTACTTTGACCGCAATAATCATGGAACGTGTCGCCTACCGGCCGTTGCGGGGTTCTCCTCGCTTGATTCCGCTGATCACCTCCATCGGTGTGTCGTTCTTTATCCAGAACGTCTCTGTGGTGCTTCTCGGCCCTGGGGCCAAGTCCTACCCGACACTGCCGGATTGGCTGTCAAAGAAACGGGAGTTGTTCGGCTTCGTCACCATCGAAGGAACCCGGCTAATGGTGCTGGTAGTAGCCGTAATTTCAATGGTGGCGCTGTGGTATCTGGTTGAGCGGACCAAGACTGGAAAGGCCATGCGGGCAGTAGCGGAGGACAAAGAAATCGCTTCGTTGATGGGGATCAATGTCAACCGCACGATTGTCTCCACCTTCGCTGTGGGCGGTGCCATGGCCGGCGTTGCGGGGATCCTCTGGGGTCTTCTATTCCGATCAGTCGTTCACACCACCGGCTTCCTGCCCGGTATCAAAGCCTTCAGCGCAGCTGTCGTCGGTGGTATCGGGAACATGGGGGGTGCGATGGCGGGCGGGATCACCTTGGGCAGCGCCGAATCCGTGGCTCCGCTGGTGCTGCTCGAGCCTTGGGGCATCAACGGTGTCTCCCAACTCAAAGATGCGGTGGCTTTCCTGGTTCTCATCTTCGTGTTGTTGGTGAAGCCCACCGGCCTGTTCGGAGAGCGGCTGTCTACTGAGGACCGAGCATGAGCGCCGCTTTCGCCCAAGACGAGGTGTCCGAAGAGCTTCCGGCGCGCCGACCGCTAGACCAGAACTGGCGAAAGCTGCTCAACTACGGACTCCTGCTGGCTTTGGTGTTGATCTTCGTCGCACTCACCAACATGCCGGTCAACCTCAACCGCCGACTGCTGATCGAACCAATTTTTTCATTGGGTTACCTGTCTCTGATCTGGCTACCGGCAATCTTCGGTTTCTTGATCTGCCGGGAATCCGTGTTGGCGGGCATGCCGAGCCACGCCAAGGGAAGCCGTGACGTGCTTGCCGGCTCACTCGTCGGCTTGATCGGGGGCGCCGGTCTCAGCATCCTCACTCTCCTTCTGGACAATTTCAACATCCGCGATCCATTGGTCAACTGGAGTCCTCAACTGCTTGAGCTGCTGTCTTTCCAACGAGACACAGTCTTTGGAGTCGGCATTTGGCTGCCAATAGGCCTGGTGCTCGGGACTGTCGGCGGGCTGGGGCATGTGCTCTCGGAGACAACCCGGCGTGTGCTGGGCTGGGCATTCGCTTCTGTGATTGGTTTTGCCATTTTCGAGACGGTGATTCTCGACCTATCGGAAGGATTCACCTGGCTCGGCACCGAATGGTTGGTTGATGAGCTCTATTTCATCCGGGGCGGTCTGACGATGCATGGGGCCGCTGTCTTGGCTGTGGTTGGTGGTCTGTTCGCAGCTTTCGGACGTGACCGAACCCGTCGCGTAAAAGAGAACTTCCAAGCATTGGAGGGAAACAGCCGAACCCGGGCCAACGCCATCGGTTTGCTGGTAGTTGCAGCCGCTTTGGTGATCCTGCCCCTCTTTTTGGGCGGTATCACCAACGAACTGTTGGCCAACGTCGGGCTCTTCGTCTTGTTGGCTCTCGGCCTCAACATCGTGGTTGGCCTCGCCGGAATACTCGACCTCGGATACGTTGCCTTCTTCGCCGTCGGTGGCTATACGGCCGGCATTCTTACCACAACCAACCGGGGAGAATCCTGGCCCGATTGGATTCCGCAGTTCTACTGGGGCACAGCCCTCATTGTGGTGGTGATATTGGCCGCACTCACCGGATTGTTCATCGGCGCGCCGGTTATTCGGATGCGCGGCGACTATCTGGCCATCGTCACTCTCGGCTTCGGCGAAATCATCCGCCTGCTGTTTCTTTCGGACTGGCTGGGGGGCTACACCGGTGCCGCGCAAGGGGTCACCAACATTCCCGGCGTGCAGGTCTTCGGCTTGGCCACGGTAAAGGGAACCGATCCGCGGGCCGTGTTCTACCTGGTGCTGTTCTTTTGCGCTATCGCCATATACGTTTCGTGGCGATTAGAACACAGTCGGCTGGGCCGCGCCTGGATGGCGATCCGCGAAGACGAGTCGGTTGCCGAAGCGATGGGAATCAACACGGTCAACGCCAAACTCATGGCCTTCGTGGTCGGCGCGGTGTTGGCCTCATTTTCGGGTGCCATCCTCGCTGCCAAAGTGGGCTCGGTCTTCCCCAGTAGCTTCATCATCTTGGTTTCAATCGTCATTCTGGTGGTCGTGATCGTGGGCGGTATGGGCAACATCATGGGCGTTATTGTCGGCTCGGTGGTGCTGATCGGCATTCTCGGCGGACCTCGGCAACCGGGGCTCCTTCAAGAGTTCTCCGAATACAAACTGTTGATCTATGGCGTGTTGCTGATTTGGATGATGTTGCAACGTCCCGAGGGCTTGGTGCCAAACGTTCGGCGCACACGAGAACTCCACCAGGACGAATACCTTCAGGACGCCTGGCTCCGCGGAGAGATCGACAGCGACTCCGAACACGACGAAGACTCTCACGCCAACCGCGGAGCCAACGGCACCGACGACAACGGAACCGACATGGGGGTGCTGCCCGCATGAGCCAGCGTCTCTTGACCATCGACAAACTCAGCGTGACCTTCGGTGGTCTCCACGCCCTCAAAGACCTCGATTTCTATGTCGACGAAGGCGAGATCGTGTCGGTCATCGGTCCCAACGGCGCGGGGAAAACAACCTTCTTCAACATGATCTCTGGGATGGTCACACCGACATCTGGCGACATCATCTTCAAAGGCGAGTCACTGTTGGGTCTGGACCCCAACCAGGTAACCGCTGCGGGAATAGCGCGAACCTTCCAAAATGTTCGCCTGTTCGCCAACATGACCATCCTCGAAAATGTGATGGTCGCCCAGCACTGCCGCACCCGGCAAGGAATTTGGGGCGCACTGTTTCAGACACGCCCGTTCAAACGAGAAGAGCAAGAAATCCGGGAGCACGGTGAGAAGGTGTTGAGCTTCTTCGGTACCCGCCTGGTGGGCTACCGGCTTGATCAACCCGCCGCGGTGCTGTCGTATGCAAATCGGCGGCGGTTGGAGATCGCCCGAGCAATGGCCACCAAACCGACCATCATCCTTCTCGACGAACCTGTTGCCGGCATGAACCCGAAGGAATCCGCGGCACTAACCCAACTAATTGGTGAGCTTCGCAGCAACTGGGGTTTCACCATCGTGATGATCGAACACGACATGAGCGTCGTACGCGATGTCAGCGATCGAGTCGTGGTGCTTGACCACGGCGAGACCATCGCCCATGGATCCTATGAGGACGTGTCGACCAACCCAGATGTCATCGAGGCTTACCTCGGACGCCCCGCCAAGGAATCCGCATGAGCGACGTCAACGGTGCTACCGCTCTGCTTGAGATGCGTGGCGTCAACACGCACTACGGCGCTGTCCATATCCTCAAAGATGTCGAGTTCTCGATCTATCCCGGCGAGTTGGTGTGTCTGCTCGGGGGCAACGCCTCGGGCAAGTCGACCACGCTGAAAGCCTTGCTGGGAATGGTGACGCCCACCACCGGCGATGTGCTGCTCAACGGCGAGACAGTCACCGACAAGTCGATCTCGTATCGAGTTGAGCGGGGCGTTACGATGGTTCCCGAGAACCGGCGACTGTTCAAACGGCTGTCGGTCAAGGACAATCTCGAACTCGGGGCTTTCCTACGTTCGGACCGCGCTGCCATAGATGCAGACTTGGAGCGGATATTCGAGATGTTCCCACGGGTCAAGGAACGACTCAGCCAGAAGGCCGGCACCTTGTCGGGTGGCGAGCAGCAGATGGTGGCGATAGGCCGAGCGCTGATGTCTGACCCGAAGGTGCTGTTGATGGACGAGCCATCGATGGGGTTAGCTCCCGCTCTGGTGCAAACCAACTTCGAGTTGATCAAACAGATCCATTCGCAGGGGGTAGCGATTTTCGTGGTGGAGCAGAACGCCAACATGGCGCTCTCTATCGCAGACCGCGGCTGGGTGCTTCAAACGGGCCGGGTTGTTCTCGACGACACCGCCGAAGCGCTCCTTGCCAACCCCCACCTACGCGCCAGCTACCTCGGCGAAGCCTGACCAACCGGAATCAGTCCGGGTTGTCTACGGCGAAGCGCATGAGCAAAGCGAGAGTTTTGCGGCGGAGCGTTTCAGCTGCTGTTGCCAAGTTCTCAACGAACTGAGCTTCGCTGGCAACTGGCGAGTCGACGAGATCAGTGATCGTCTTGAGCGCCCCTACCGGGACGCCGTGAAGATACCCGACCCAGGCCACAGCCGCAGCCTCCATCTCCTTGACCTCTGCTCCGCTGGCAACAATCCGCTCGCGGTCGGTCGGAGATTCGTCAAGACTGTCGCCAGTCGTGACGATGCCGAGTCGACAACCGAGCGCTGAAGCGTGACTCCGCAGGTCCGCTGCGGGAAGTTCGCTCCTGCCCATGACATCAAAGCCCGGTAGCGGGATCCGTCGGTCGTGGCAGGCGAAGTGAGGCCACGCCAGGAATGCGTCGCCTATCTCAGCACCGGCTCGCAGCCAACCACCGGCTGTTCCCACCGACAAAACCAGATCCGGCCTGGGCCGATCCAAGTTGAGGGCCACGTGAGTGGTGAGAGCCGCAGCAGTGCTTCCAACAGCATCGACGCCGTAGATCGGATCGGTCCCGTTAACGGCAAGCACCACATCAGGTAGCGCTTTTGCTTTGGGCGCATGTGAAAGCCGACAAGGCAGGCCAGCAGCCCAGGTTGGCGACTGAATCCGCTGCGCTCCGAGAGCGTCTCGCAGTGGTGCCGCCTCTGCCTCCATCGCCATGACGATCACCACCCGTTCGACCCGGTCGACAATCGAATCTTGTTGGGTTACGGGATCCCGGTCGGTTTGCATGCGTCTTGAATCGTAGCTAGGGCACCAGTCCCAGGGCGCTGGCAACCCGGTCTCTGTGCTGAGTGGCAGTGCCGTACGCTCCCGACAGGCTCCAGCCTCGCTTCAGCCAAATCTGCAGGTCGTACTCGAAGGTGTAACCGATGGCACCGTGGCACTGCAACGCCGCGCGACAAGCGCGATCAACGGCATCTGACGCGACTGCCTTGGCCATCGACACGTCGCGGCCCCGCATATCCGTATCGCCGCAATGAGCAAGCGACCATGCCGCCCGGTACACCAGCGGAGCGGAGAACTCAATCCCCAGTCGAACGTTGGCCAGATGGTGCTTGACCGCCTGATAACTCCCGACGGGCTTCCCGAACTGTCTGCGTTCGGTCACATACTCGACTGTGGTGTCAAGCAGACGGCGAGCGACACCCACACATTGGGCCGCAGTGCCAAGAGCAGCCCGATCAGCTGCCAGAGCCGCGTCTGCACCAGCCAACAGAGTCGCCGCGCCCGGATCAAAACTGATCTCGGCAAGACGACGAGACTGATCAACAGAGTCCTTGTCGATCACAGTCAACAGCGCAGTCTCAACCGCCAGAAGTGACCCAGATTGTTCGGCCACTACAAGATCAGCCGCTGTTGCAGCCACGACGTTGGGGCCACCTGTCGCCAAGGCCAACGTGGCGGTGCTCTCACCGCTGATCGCCGCGTCCAACAACTCAGAAGCACCCGCGGTGGCTAGCGCTGGAACCGCGACGGCCACATGCTCCACCAGCGGTTCGGGTACGGCGCTGTAACCCGCCTCCTCAAGCAAACGGACCAAAGCCACCTCGTCCATACCAAGTCCACCAGCTTCAGTTGGGGCCATGATGGCCAGCACTCCAACCTCTGCAAGCGTCGCCCACAAGCCGGGTACCCGTCCGTCATCGCTATCCCAGCTTGCCCGTATCGCCTCGGCGCTGCACTCGCTGGCAAAGATCTCGCGCACGGTGTCGCGGAACATGTCGTGTTCGTCGCTGAAGGCAAAATGCACCTGCGTTACCTCCGAGGCAGACCAAGTACGCGTTCAGCAATGATGTTGCGCTGAATCTCGTTGGTTCCCGCATAGATCGGCCCACCCAGAGCAAACACGTATCCGTCGAGCCAGTCGCTTGGCACCTCGGCTTCGTCACCAAGTAGCCGCAGGGCCGTGGCATGTAGTTCAAGATCCATCTCAGACCAAAAGACCTTCATCAAACTGGCTTCTGATCCAAGATCGCCACCCGCCATCAAATTCGCGGCCACAAAGTAGGTCTGCCAGCGATAGGCCTCGGCACGGATCCAAGCGTCAACCACCTCATCTCTCAGCCGTGCGTCCAACCCGTCAGCCGTTTCGCTCAACGCTGTGCCAGTCGCAGCGTTCGCTGTGCCAGTCGCAGCGTTCGCTGTGCCAGTCGCAGCGTTCGCTGTGCCAGTCGCAGCGTTCGCTGTGGCGAGCAACCTCAGCCGCTCGGCAGCTGCCATGAAGCGACCTGGGCTGCGCAAGCTGAGTCCGCGTTCGGAGCCCGCCGCCGCCATGGCCACCGCCCAACCCTGACCCGGTTCCCCGAGCACATGATCCGCGGAGACTCGGCAGTCGTCAAAGAAAATCTCCGCAAAACCCGACTCTTGGTCGAGGCGCTTGATGGTTCGGCGCGTCATACCCGGTGCATCAGCTGGAACCAACAAATAGCTCAAGCCCGCGTGACGCTCGGCGGTTGGGTCGCTGCGCACGATGCAGAAGATCCAGTCTGCGTACTTGCCCCGTGAGCACCAGGTTTTCTGGCCGTTGATGACATAGTCGTCGCCGTCGCGGATCGCCGTCGTCTTGATCCCAGCGAGATCCGATCCGGCCTCCGGCTCAGACCAACCCTGAGCCCAGATGTGCTCGCCACTAGCCATTTTCGGAAGGAAATAGTCCTGCTGGGCTTGTGTGCCGAAGTTGAAAATGGTGGGAGCCAGCAAGCTCACGCCGTTGGCGCTTACCCGACCCGGCACACCAGAAAGCCAGTATTCCTCCTCATAGATCAGCCACTCGATCAGGTCGCAGTCACGCCCGCCATATGCCGCGGGCCACGCCGGTACCGACCAGCCTCCCTCGAACAGGGTGCGTTCCCAGAGCCGATGCTCCTCAAACCCCACCGCCGAGTCCATCGAAGAAATCGGTTCGGCCGGCCGGTTGTCGCGCAGCCAACTCCTGCATTCGTCACGAAACTCCAGGTAGCGGGGAGAAAGCTCAAGATCCATCAGCGAAACTCGCCTTTGCGCACACCGTTGGGGTCAAAAACTTCACGGATCAGCCTCAGCTCCTCATCGCTGGGCAGCCGACTCTCCCCGACATCGCCGGTGACAGCAAGTTCGAACGCGGAGGCCTCCTGTGCCTGTTCAAGGGTGACCCCGGGATGTAGCGAACGGACTCTCATCTTGCGGTCTTCGCTCTCGAAGTCGTAGGCCCCGAGGTTGGTGACCACCCGTCGTATCTCGAAGTGTTTTCTGCTGGCTTCGGGTAGCTGCGCAATGCGGTCGTAGCCCGGTGCCGAGACAACGTCAACCGTTGCGCTGAAAGCCCGAGATTGATTCGGGATCCAGTAGGTGGTGGCGTGATTGATCAAATTGCCCGGTGCCCCGCGCAAGCCCAATAGCTGGGCTTTGGGTTTGTGGTATGGCCCGATGGCGGCGAAGTTCTGATTGCCGTGCTGATCGATCTGGCTGGCGCCCATCACCACATGGCGCTTGCCAGACCAAGCCTGATCGAAGACTGATCGGAACGGCATGTATGCCTCAATCACCGCTGACGACGGATCTCCGCCCAAAGCCAGATTGCCTTCGATCGCATAGGCAATCGTGTCCGTCAGCATCAGGTCTGGTTCAAAGGAGGCTCTTGCCAGGCGCCCGGCGATCACAGGCACCGGCCCCATTGGGTTGCACAAGACTTCGCCGTCACCCCGGAACGCCTCAGCCAACGCGACAACACAGATCTCATCGAGGGTGGCAGTCATTTCTGGCTCCGTTCTGTGAGCTTTTTGACGTAGACATCGTGTGATTCCAGTTCCAGCCAGTCTTTGCGGAACTGCTCCCAAGCCTCGGGATCACGAGCCGTTGCCGCATAGGAGGATTGGAAAGCCTCGTCACGCTGGTAGTCGGGCGGGCATTCGGTGAAGTGGGCGCCCTGTGGTGCTTGTATGACTCCGTCGACATGGGTTCTCGGGATTCGCAGCGTGTGAACCGATCCTTCGCTCAGAAACTGTTCTGTGGGAACGATCTGCTCTGCCGACATGAAGGTCTTGTCGGCGGCCATGGCGAACAGGTCGTCGAAATACAGGTCCGGTCCGAGGAACTGACCGTTGCCTTTGGCGTCGGCTCGGTTCATATGGAGGATCACCGCATCCATCTGAAATGCTGGAATCGCCACCAGTTCCTCGCCGTCGTCGTAGGGAGATCTGACGGTCTTGAGATCAGGGTTCTCCGACATCATCGCGGTACCCAAGCCCGCTCGGGTCGGATAGAAGGGCACGCGATGAGCGGCGGCCATCAAACCCAGATAGAAGGCACCTTCGTCCAGTTCCGAGATGTCGACGGCACCTGTTTGGCGAGCGACCCGGAAATGGGGTTCTAACGGGATCGAGTCGAGGGACACAAAACCGTAAGTGACTTTTCGGACCTTGCCCGCAGCGCACAAGATCCCTACATCGGGACCGCCATAGGAGACGATGTCCAGGTCACAGAGGTCGCTGCGCAGAATGGCGCGCACCAGCGACATCGGCTTTCGACGAGACCCCCAACCCCCGATGCCGAGCGTCATCCCGCTGCGGAGTTCACCGATGACCTCGTCCTCGGTCATTCGCTTGTCTGCCACCACGGTTCCTTTCATCGGTCCTTGCCCCAAGGACTCCTTGACGGTATTCCACCTTGACCCGCAGTGCTGAGCCCGCACGGCTACTAGCAAATGTACGGTTGACGAATGCTGGGTGGCAACCAACTGAACCGCCTGTCGTAGCTGGGACGACTGGTTACTCAAGTCACGAAGTGCTGCAAAATGACGGAACTCTGCGTTTCCCGACATTGTTAGAGCCGGAGGTTCTCCTTGGCGGAAACCGAACTATCGCGTTGGACACGCTGAGAATCGGAGATGTCGACGGTTAGTTGCCGGGTAATCGATTTGACTGGCACCATCACCGGACCCATCGGGTTGCCCTCAGTTTCTCGGCTTGCTTCGCTCGAAAAGCTCACCGATAGGGTGACGGTCATGGTCGAGACGTACGATTCTCTTGACATGAGTGGCCGTACCGTCATCGTCACGGGTGGAACCAAGGGTCTCGGGCGGGTGATTGCTACACGCTTCGTTGAGCAGGATGCCGATGTGGTGATCTGTGCCCGCAGTGAACCGGAGCGCCCGGTTGAGTTCGGGGGCCGACAAGCGGTCTTCGTTGCTGCCGATGTTCGAGATCCCGACCAAGTTGCGGCCGTGGTGTCCGCAGCAGTTGATGCAACGGGCCGAGTGGACGTGCTCGTCAACAATGCAGGTGGGGCACCCCCCTCAGACAGTGCGACTGTGTCACCGCGTTTCAACGACAAGATCACCGCACTCAATCTCATCGCGCCAATGACCTTTGCACAGGCCGTTCACGATCAGATGCAGTCACAAGAAGGCGGCGGCGTGATCATCAACATCACCTCCGTCAGCGGGACCCGAGCCAACCCGCAAGGCGCGGCCTACGGGGCAGCCAAAGCCGGGCTTATCAATCTGACAGAGACTCTGGCGCACGAGTGGGGTCCAAAAATCCGAGTAATCGCCTTGGTCGTGGGGATGATCGTCACCGAACAAGCCCACTTGTTCTACGGGGACGAAGAAGGGATCGCCGCAGTTGGCCGAACCCTGGCCCTCAAGCGCATGGGAACGCCTGCCGAAGTAGCCGATGTTGTCTTGTTTGCTGCATCGCCTCTGGCCCGCTGGGTATCGGGCTGCGCGATCCCAGTGCACGGCGGCGGTGAGAGTCCCGGCTACATTGATGCCTCGACGGTCGCTGAATCCACCCACATGAAGTCATGACCGAGGCCGCGAACCACTCAGAAGATCTTGAGCGGCGCTCGCTGTTGACTGACAGGACAACCATCGCGGCGCTGTTGGTCATCACATCCGTGGCGATCCTTGTCTTTATCGGACTGACGAACCGCCACGATCACAGCACCCACGATCATCCCAATGCCAACGTCGTGACCGACGTGAGCGCTTCAGACCCAGGACACGATCACAGCACTCATATGCACTCCGAAGATATCGGCGCGACATTTGTCAGCACTGAGAGAATCAGTCCATCTGAGTCTTGCCGCACCATCATTGGCTGCGTTGATGCAGGGCCTAAACCGCAGAGTCCTGGTGATCGGGGCGGTTGGGCGCAGTTCATGACGCTTGGCGCGGTTGTGATCGGCATTGCCTTCATCGCCACCAAGATCATCCGCGCCACCCGGGCCGCCCGGGGAGCAACCGCTCCGCAATAGCCGCTCCACTCTCGCTGCCACGAACACTCAGACAGACCTCCAATCCGCTGGACACACCCAGCACCGAAACAAGTCTGCCCGCAATAACCCTCTTACCGATGGAGAAAATACCAGATAAATTCTCCAACTGGTGGAGTAAATATCAGGTAAATTCTCCAATTGGTGGAGAAAAACTAGAAATCGTTGTGATTTAGGGTAAGGTGGCATCACTATGCAGTACGGAGAGGTACAGCAGCGGCTCAGCAAGTCCAACCGCTGGTGGAGCGACCGTGACGGATGGGCGAACAGCGATCCCGACCTGCGGGGAGCCGCAAGCGCTCCTTTCCAATACACGGCACAAGTGCTACGGGGTCTTACTCCTGGTGGGCTCTACACCTTGCGGGGGCCGCGGCGGGTTGGCAAGTCTGTGGAGGCGAAGAAGGCCATTGAGTCGCTGATTGTCGACGGGGTCAACCCTCGACTCGTCGTCTACATGTCGGTCGACGGCTGGCAAGCCGACGACTTGGGACGGCTCGTGGACGCCGCCACCACGCTTCAGGCACCGGGACACCGCTACTGGTTCATCGACGAGATCACTTCGGTCTCCGACGGATGGCCTCATCGCGTCAAGTGGCTGCGCGATAATGACCACCGGTTCGGCAACGATACTGTGGTACTTACTGGGTCGTCCGCAGCCGACCTCGCCACGGCCATCGGAACACTACTCGGGCGGAGAGGCGACGCGGTTAGTCCCGATCGGGTGCTGCTGCCGATGGGATTTAGAACGTTCGCGAGTCTGCGAGCCAATAGCCGGGACGAGAAGCAGCCTCCCGGAGACATTGGCCCCCTGCATGTGGCCGACTTGTGTACCGACCGGTTGCGCGAAACCGTCTACGAGATCGCGCCGTGGCTGCACCCCCTAGTGATGGCATGGGAGGCGTACTTGTTGACCGGTGGTTTCCCGCAAGCCGTGGCCGACCACATCGATGCCCGCGCTACAGACTCGCCGCTACCCCGCAGCCTGCTGGACCTCGTCCACCGCGATGCCCTGCATCGAACAGACTGGTCCCGTGTCCAGACCAGCGCGTTCTTGCGCCGGCTTGCGGGAGGACTGGGATCGCCGGTGAACAACTCAGCCATCGCCAACGATCTCCGCACCTCGGCCAACACCGTACAACGGCGGATCACCGCGCTCCAAGAGGCTTTCGTCCTGTGGCCGTGCCTCCGATCCCACAATCTGGCGCCTCAACTACGTGCACAAGAGAAGCTGTATTTCACCGATCCGATCTTCACCCACCTTCTGCCCGATAGTCCCACCGACTCTTCTCTGTTGTCTGAACAACAGCTTGGGATGGCGCTGTTGCGGGCACTGGAACGAGAGGAACCCGGCGCTTACCTGGAGTTCGACCGGGTGCTGCACCACCGTAACAAGTCGGGGACCGAGATTGATTTCGTGAGTACGGCGCTCGGTAGTTGCGCCATCGAGTCGAAGTACGTCGACAGCCGCTGGAAACGGGCCACCCGAACCCTCACGGACTCCCCGTGGAGGGGCATCGTAGCAACTCGCTCGGTTCTCGACCTAGAGGATCCCAACCTTCTAGCCATCCCCGCTGCCTTTCTGGCCTGGCTCATCGACAACTGAGCCATTCCGCTACCCACCTCGTTGTAACCAAGCCGAGCGGGCTCCGCCCTGAATGGTTGACACTTTGGTTTTGTGTGGTTTCGTCTGTGGGCATCCTGACTTCCAAAATCGCGCTGTTTTCAATATTATTATGATATTTAAAGGGTTTACATAGGTCACTGTCACACCCTGTGTTTAAGGTTGTGTGCATGGAATCAGCTCCTGCCTCCGGTCTGTTGGACCTCTCTGTCGGCGTTGGTTGCGGTACTGCCGGGTCGGTGTATGTCGGGCGGGTTGATGAGGTGGGGTTGTCTGATGAGGGGCTGCGGTTGCGGCTGGGGGTGTTGGGTCGTGCCGAGTCGACTCTGGCGGCGATGAAATCACGGACCTTGGCTGAGTTGAATAGACGTTTTAGTTCTGGAGACGCGCAACGTTTGGTTCGTGACGAGTTACAAGTCTCTGGTCGTGAAGCCAAACGTGATGTCGAAACCGCGGCTCGGTTGGCGGAACTGCCTGCCACGAGTGGGGCGCTGGAGTCCGGCGAGATTCCTGTGGGTCATGCGCGTCTTATTGCTCGCGCGTCTTCTGAGACTCCGATTGACGAGTCCGTGTTGGTGCAAGCAGCGAACACTCAGCCTTTTGATGAGTTCGCCCGAACCGTGAAACGTCATCAACAAGACGTTGCTGATGATGATGGTCAGTCTTTGTTGGATCGTCAACGCAAGAACCGCAAAGCACGGATCTTCGAATCATCAGACTCTGGCATGTTTGTGCTGACCGGCGAGTTTGATCAGATCACCGGGGCACGTATCGCCACCGCGTTGACTGCTAAAGAACGCCAGCTATGGCACCGCGAAGACCCCAAAAAGCGAGCCACCCCGCAACAACGGATGGCTGACGCATTAACGGAGTTGATTTGTGAACCTGCTGGTGACGGGAAGTCTACGGGTACTGATTTGTTGGTGATCGCTGATCTCGATGTGATCAAACAACAACTAGACAATCCCCGCCTCGCAGACGGTTCAGCAATACCGATTGTTGAGTTGCATCGCTTGGCCCTTGAGGCGAACTTGTTGCCTTCGATCTTTGATACGAAGGCCCAAGACATGTGGTTGGGTCGTAAACAACGCACCGCTAGTGAAGCTCAACGGGTCGCGTTGATCGCACGTGATCAACACTGCATCGGCTGCGGTGCGAACCCGTTGTGGTGCCGAGCCCATCACATCATCTGGTGGTCAAAGAACGGACCCACCGACGTAGACAACCTGGTATTGGTATGCGACGACTGCCACCACAAAATCCACGACCACGGCTGGCAAGTCTACAAACACCCCAACACCGGCAAATACAAACTCAAATCCCCCAACCCAACCAACCCGGCAACCGCAGTCATGCCGAGCAGACGCGACCGAGCAACCCCGACCGAGCAGACCGGACCGAGCAGACCGGACCGAGCAGACCGGACCGAGCAGACCGGACCGAGCAACCCCCGGACCGAGCAACGCAGATCGAGCAGACCGGACCGAGCAACCCCCGGACCGAGCAAAAACAGACCGACCCGGACCGAGCAAAAACAGACCGACCCGGACCGAGCAGACCGGACCGAGCAACGCAGATCGAGCAGACCGGACCGAGCAACGCAGATCGAGCAGACCGGACCAAGCAGACCGGACCGAGCAACGCAGATCGAGCAAAAACAGACCGACCCGGACCGAGCAGACCGGACCGAGCAACGCAGATCGAGCAGACCGGACCGAGCAACCCCCGGACCGAGCAACCCCCGGACCGAGCAAAAACAGACCGACCCGGACCGAGCAACCCCCGGACCGAGCAAAAACAGACCGACCCGGACCGAGCAACCCCCGGACCACTACCCCACCGACACCGGTGACGCCCACCTGCCCAAAACAGAAGACCCCAACCAACCCCGACCAACACCCCGCCGACCCTCACACCGACATAGACACGTCCTAACAAGGTGGCAAGGTACGTGGGGACGCTCAAAGTTCCTGAGACGGTTGGCCAGTGCTCTGTAGAGTGTCGGCATGAGTGCCGAGCGTGTTGGAATCGTTCCCGCGAGTCGGCCCAGGGAAGCGTGTGCCTGGCTCGTCCGAGGCGTCCGTGAAGGCGACACAGTACAGCACAATCTCGACTTCAGCGTCGTGACACTTGGGTGGGGGGACTGGGTCGTCGACGTCCCTGTCGAATCGTTCCGCGACAGGACGCTGCTCACGAGTTGCCTAGATCAGTATTACGAAAGCAACTGTCAACCAGATTGGACGGAGTCGCACAAGGTAACTTCCTGTTCTGATATCTGGCGATTCGTTAACGAGATCAACATCGGTGACCTTGTGGTGCTTCCCTCACACGGAGTCCCAAAAGCACATAGATGGATTGCAATCGGCAAGGTGATAGGTCATGCAGTCCGTGACCCGAGCCAGTCTCGAGGTACCAGGCTTCGCCTTCAGGTCGAGTGGCTTGCCGAAGCGGTTCCGATTTCTGACGTGATGATTGACAGGCTCGACACGCGACGGTGGACCGTAGTCAGTCTCGATCTAGGTCAGGTGAGGGATGCTCTGTCAAGGCGTCTCGCGGACGACTGCAACTGGTCCGGGGACGAAGCCGGCGTGCTGCCCGCCGACGGGACCGAAGTGCCCGAAGGAGCCAAGACTCGCGTAGAGGTGAACTGGTACGAACGCAACCCCTCAGCGCGAATGCGGTGCCTCAAACACTACGACTACACATGCCAAGTGTGTGGGTTGAAGTTCGAAGAGCGCTACGGCGAGTTCGCTCGCGAATATATGCATGTCCACCACAAGACGCCGCTGTCGCAGATCGACGATCACGAGAACCACAGGATCACGCCGGAGACTGACCTTGTCGCGGTGTGCCCAAACTGCCACGCCATGCTGCATCACCACCCAGACAAGCCCTGCGACGTCGAGACACTTCAGCAGTTGATGAAAGAGGCTTGCGATATATCTGACAAAAATGATCGGAATTAGATGCTTTAGCTGACGCGCTCGGTTATGGTGTGCCCTAATCCTGACTGTTCAGATCGGGATTATCTGGATTGTGCGCCCATGACTCAATACCCGGTCAACTTAGAACTCAGCGGTCAACCCGTCCTCGTCATCGGAGGCGGACCGGTCGCGGCCCGCAAGGTAGCTGGCCTGCGAAGCGCTGATGCTCGCGTGACTGTCGTCTCCCCCACCGCAGTCCGCGAGATCAGCGCTGACCCCAACGTGCGTTGGTTGGCACGCCCGTACCGACGGGGAGAGGTAGCCGCCTATCGCCTCGTCATAACTGCCACAGATGACCCAGCGATCAACGCCGAAGTACGCGTCGACGGCGACAAGGCCAACGTGTTCGTCAACTCCGCAGATGACCCCTTGAACTGCTCCTTCACCCTCCCTGCCGTTGCCCGCCGCGGTGACCTGCAGATCACCGTGTCCACCGGCGGTCGCAGCCCCGGCCTCGCCCGCTGGCTGCGCCTAAGACTCGAAGGTCACCTCAGCGAAGGCTACGACGAACTCCTGACGCTGTTGGCAGACGCCCGAGCCGAAGCCCGCGCGGTGTTCGGCACATCCGAGATAACCGGATGGGACGCCGCGCTCAACGACGGACTGCTCGAACTGGTGCAGCAAAACCGCGTTGCCGAAGCCCGAGAACGTCTTTTGGACCACCTGGGCCTGACTCCCCAAGGCGTGCTGACATGACCGTTTACCTCGTCGGAGCCGGACCTGGCGACCCTGACCTGCTCACCATCAAAGCCGCCAAGCTCCTGCAACGCGCCGATGTGGTCATATACGACCGGCTCATTGAGTCAGCAGTGCTTGAGCTTGCCCCGCCCTGGGCCGAGATGATTGATGTTGGCAAGCGCCCCGGAACACCCGCCAACGCCCAGACACGAATCAACGATGTGCTAGTCGACCGAGGCCGCCGATTTGATTGCGTCGTCCGTCTCAAAGGCGGCGATCCCTTCGTGTTCGGACGTGGCGGAGAGGAAGCCCTAGAACTGCGGGCAGCAGGCATTGATGTCGAAGAGGTACCGGGTATCACCTCCGCCATCGCAGCACCCGCGGCTGCCGGCATTCCCGTCACCATGCGAGGCCTCAGCAGCGGATTCACCGTTATCACCGGTCACCAAGACCCCAACACCGAACGATGGCTCGATTGGGACGCGCTGGCTCGTACAGGCACGACCTTGGTGATCCTTATGGGAGCATCACGCACCGCTTGGATCGCGCAGCGGCTGATGGCCGGCGGACTAGCAGCCGACACACCTGTGGCCGTCGTCTACTCCGCCACGACTGACCACGAAAATGTGACCAGAACGACCCTCGCTGAACTCCCAGACATCGAGGTGACCAACCCGTCAACACTGGTGATCGGTGCAGTCGCTGCCCAATCCGTGCTCCACGCAGTGCTGACTTCGGGCGTAGCCACGCGGACTCCGGTCGCGGCCCCGGCAGTCCCCATTCGGTTCAACCCGCAAGCACTCCCCGGCCACCAAGAACCAGCCGACCAACACGAACCGACCTACCACCAAGAACCAGCCGGATACCAAGAACCGGCCCACCACCAAAAACCAGCCGACCAACGCGAACCGACCTACCACCAAAAACCGGCCGGCCGTCACGAACCAACCCAGAAAGGGGCTCTGCGATGACCCTCCTCGAAACCAACAGAATCGAAACACGGCCCGTGGATCCCGACATTCAGGCCGACATCGACAAGTTCCGGGATGTGCTTGCCAAGCACCAGAACGGCGAAATCTCAGAAGACGTGTTCCGAGTATTCCGCCTAACTAACGGCATCTACGGACAACGGCAGGGCGGAACCAACCAGATGGTTCGGGTCAAGGTTCCCTACGGATCGATGGACCCGGAACAATTCGAGATGCTTGCGTTCATCATCGAGCGCTACAGCCGTGGCTGGGCGCACATCACCACGAGACAGAACTTCCAGTTCCACTTCGTGCAACTGGATCAGATCCCCGACGTGTTGGACCACCTCGCGGCAGTGGGACTCACCACTCGCGAAGCTTGTGGCGACACTGTTCGCAACGTGCAGGGCTGCCATCTCGCCGGTGCCTGCCCCCACGAGAATCTCGACATCACTCCGTGGGCAGAGGCCGCCTACCGCCACTTCGTACGCAACCCTCTCAGTCAGCGACTACCCCGCAAGTTCAAGATCAACTTCTCAGGCTGCGAAACCGACTGCGGCCAAGCCATGTTCAACGACGCCGGCGTAATAGCCACCACCCGCACGCGCGACGACGGAACGATCGAAACAGGTTTCAGAGTCTTCATCGCCGGAGGACTCGGTACAACCCCGTTCCCCGCTCAAGCGCTTGAGGAGTTCACCCGCAAAGAAGAACTCCTCCCCACGCTCGAAGCGATCCTGAGGGTCTTCGATCAGACCGGTAATCGAGACAACAAACTCCGTGCCCGGATGAAATGGGTAGTCGAACAGCTCGGAATCGACGAAGTTCGCAGGCGCGTGCTCGCCATCCGCAAGTTCCTGCTCGCCTCCTCGTCGTATCCAGGTGGTCTCCCCACCGAAGTGCGTATCGGCGGCGATGCGCCCGCGGGGATAGATGCCACAGCGACGGTCACGAAAGTCGGACAGGGAACACCGGTCAGCATCGGCGGGGCCTCCCCATACGACCGATGGTTCAGTGTCAACGTGGTGCGCGGTATTGCCTCAGGACAGGTCTCGGCTTATGCTTGGGCGCAGCTCGGTGATATCACGGCTGCTCAATTCCGGGCAATTGCAGCTATCGGGCGGGACTTCGAAGCCGACATTCGCCTGACAAATCGCCAGAACCTCATCATCCGCGGGCTCGACGAATCAGACCTCCCCGAGTTGTACGAACGGCTGCTTGCTGTGGATATGGCACGGCCAGGAGCGGAGTTGGTCAGAGACGTTGTTGCCTGCCCCGGTGCCGATACTTGCAACCTCGCCGTGACTCAGAGCCGGGGTCTCGCCAAAGCAATCGGTGATGCCCTCGAATCAGAAGGCCTCGCGGATGTCCCGGGTTTGCGGATCAACATCAGTGGATGCCCCAACTCGTGTGGACAGCATCACGCAGCCGACATTGGATTCTTCGGGGCCGAACGCCGCGCCAATGGTCGCTCAGCGCCCGGATATCAGATGATGCTCGGCGGCTACATCGGTCAGGAGCAAGCTCACTTCGGCACCAAAGCTCTACGCCTCCCCGCCAAGAACGCGGCCGAAGCAGCGCTGCGAGTCGTACGTCGCTTCAACAACGAACGCAATGCTGGTGAGCCGTTCCGAGGCTGGATCGAACGCTCCGGCGGGGTTCGAAGCATCGCCTCCGAGCTGAAGGAACTCGACAAGTTCCCGACCTATGACGACGACCCAGTGTTCTACACCGACTTCGACGAGGCCGGCCCCTACGAAGCAGTCGTCGGCGATTCGGAGTGCGCCACCTGATTCGGACACTCCAACCCACTCGGCACGCACCAACCGAGTGCGCCAACCCACTCGGCACGCACCAACCGAGTGCGCCAACCCACTCGGGGTTCACCAACCGACCCGAACGCACCAACTGATTCAGGAAACACCACCTAACCCGATCTAGCATCACGGGTAGCATGTCGCCCGAATTCAACACCGACTTCGACCCTCGTCATGGAGAGATGGTCGACGTGTCACCCCTGTTGCGACGAATCGTCTGCAACAACCCCTCGAAGTACACGTTCCACGGCACCGGCACATACGTGATAGGCCACACCGACGTGGCCGTGGTCGATCCCGGTCCCCGTGACCCCGCCCATGTCGAAGCACTGCTTCGTGCACTCGGCGATGAGACGGTTCGCGCAATCTTGATTACTCACACCCACGGTGATCACTCGCCGGCCGCTGCCGCGCTACACGACGCCACTGGCGCGCCGGTGCTCGGTTTCGGCCCCCACCCCAAAGATGCGCTCAGCGAAGAAGACGACGCAGACAACGACACCGACGCAGACAACGACGCAGACGCAGACAACGACGCAGACGCAGACGCAGACACCGACGCAGACACCGACGCAGACGCAGACGCAGACGACGAGACCGAACCCGGCGAGGATGGCAGACCCGCCGAAGCCACAGATGCACACCGACCCGATGTCGACTTCGACCCCGAGACCCGGCTTGCCCACGGCGACACCGTCGAGGGGCCCGGGTGGACCGTGCAAGCCCTGCACACCCCCGGGCACATCTCCAACCATCTCTGTTTCGCGCTAGCCGAGGAGAACGCGGTGCTGACCGGCGATCACGTGATGGGCTGGTCTACAACCATCATCCCGCCACCCGACGGTGATGTCAGCGACTATCTACGGTCATTGCAGCTACTGCTGAACCGCAGCGACGAGGTCCTCTATCCGACGCATGGTGGGCCGGTCAACAACCCGCAGCCTTACGTGTCGGCGCTGCTCAACCATCGCCTTCGGCGAGAAACGCAAATCCTGGGCCAGCTAGCCGAAGGCCCGGCTTCGGCAAAACAGATAGTCGCCGTGCTCTACGCCGATGTACGCAAGGAGCTACACCGGCCTGCGGCCCGCTCGGTCGTCGCCCACCTCGTCAAACTTCGAAAAGAAGACAAAGCGGCACCCGTCGTCGACGACGCCTCCCCCACATCGTCTGACACTGTCTGGGCCCTCATCGGGGACTAGGCGTTGACCGATACCGCCACATTCGCAACCCAGACGATACGGCCGGCCAACCCGTCGCCCTCACCAAGGGTCAGACGTTGACCGAAACTGCTACAGGGTGGTGACAGGCCAAGTAGTGATCGCTGTCGCCGACACGCTGCATCTCCGGTTCGTCCGTGAAACAAATCTCAGTCGCATGGGAACAGCGGGTGTTGAATCGACAGCCGACCGGTGGGTTGATCGGTGAGGGAAGCTCACCGGAAATATCGCCCTCAGACACATCAACCGTTGGCGCAGGCTCGGGAATGGCAGCCAGCAATGCCCTCGTATAGGGGTGCCGTGGATTCTCGTAGAGTTCGTTGGCGTTACCGATCTCGCAGGCCTTCCCCAGATACATGACAATGATCCGGTCGGACACGTTCTTCACCACCGAAAGGTCGTGGCTGATGAACAGCAGAGTCAGTCCGTAACGCTTCTTCATGTCCTCCAACAGGTTTAGAACCTGAGCCTGGACCGATACATCGAGCGCCGACACCGGCTCGTCGCAGATCAAGACCTTGGGGTCGAGCGCCAACGCCCGAGCGATGCCTATGCGTTGGCACTGCCCGCCCGAGAATTGGTGGGCTCGCCGATCACCGAATTTGGGATCAATACCCACCGACAGCATCAGTTCCTCAATGCGACTCTGCGACCAAGAGCCCCTTTCGTCACCCCACACAGCGAGACCCTCAGAGATCACCTGGCGGATCTTGCGCCGCGGATTCAGCGACGAAATCGGATCCTGAAAGATCATCTGCAAGTCAGGACGAAGACGACGCAATTCCTCACCCTCAAGCGTGGCGAGATCATGCCCCTGATAGTCGACGGTGCCGCTCTTGATGTCGTTGAGACGAATGATCGACTTCGCCACGGTCGACTTGCCGCAACCCGACTCACCCACAATCCCGAGCGTTTCGCCCTCGGCCACGTCGAAAGAAATGCCGCTCACGGCGTGAACCACAGCGCCCTTGCCGACCGGGAACTCGACTTCGAGGTCTCGCACCGTCAATAGCACTTCAAGGTCTTCGCGCAACGGCGCGTGCCCGGAACCAGCCATCAGCTCGAGACTCCAGCATCGGTCACCGCAAGGCCGGCAGCGTTGCGGCCCTGCGCCAAGTTGCTGGCCAAAGCCTCCCGCCCTCGATCCGTATTGGCCGGGTGGAAACACGCGAACTCGTGCATTCCTGCGACACCGCTGATTTCAGGGATCGACTCCAAACAATCCGCCTGCGCGAACCGGCAACGCGGCGCGTAGGCACATTGCTCAGGAGGATTGATGAGTTCGGGAGGTCGTCCCGGTATCGGTTCGAGCCGGGTGTGGCTCGGCTGATCGATCCGGGGAATCGAACGCAACAGCGCGTCGGTGTAGGGATGACGCGAGTCGTCAAAGAGAGTTTCGGGTGCCGAACGCTCAACCAGACGCCCCGCGTACATCACCGCTATCTCATCGCAACGACCCCGAGCCACGCCGAGGTCATGGGTAATGAGAATCATCGACATGCCCCGGTCCTCACGAAGCCGGTCAAGTAGGTCGAGCAGATGCTTCTGAACAGTCACATCAACCGCGGTGGTGGGCTCATCGGCGATGAGCAGCGACGGTTCGCAGGCCAGCGCCATGGCAATCACCACACGCTGACGCAATCCGCCTGACAATTCGTGCGGGTACTGGTCGACCCGTTTGCCCGGCTCGGGAATACCGACCTGAGCAAGCAGATCCTCGGCTTCAGCAAGAGCAGTCTTCTTGTCTCGCTTGAGGTGATAGCGCAGCGTCTCGGCGATCTGCTCACCACACTTCTTCACCGGGTTGAGAGATGTCATCGGGTCCTGGAAGACCATCGTCATCTTGACACCCCAAAAATGCTCCCGACCCTCCTCTGCGAGTCGCCGAACATCCTCGCCCTCAAAAATCACATCGCCGCTGACCTCCGCGGTTCGGGGCAGGAGGTTCATCAGGGTCTTGGCAGTGACTGACTTGCCCGAACCCGATTCGCCGACGATTCCAAGCGACGCACCCTTGGCCAGGTCGAAAGTAACGCCGTTGACAGCCTGAATTGTGCCCCGAGTCGTGGGGAACCGCACCGTCAGGTCACGTACCGACAACTGTGTGTTTGATACATGGAGTGTGTTTGATACATGGGGCGCAGACATCATCGCTCCTAGAACGCCGTCTCGCGTACGTCGAAGTACTCACGCACGCGGTCCCCTGCGAAGTTGAGGGCCAGGATGGTCAAGAACATCACGCCAATCGGCATGAGCGCGACATGCGGGTTTTCCTGCAAGTCGCGAATGCCGCGGCCGTCGTTGATGATCACACCCCAGCTGATGTCCTCAACAGAAAGTTGCAGAAACGCCAGTCCGCCTTCGGCAACAATCGCCACGCCCATGCCCAGTAGCGCCAACGCAGCCATGGGAATGAGCACCACAGGCAACAGCTCTCGGGTCATTATCCGAAAGTGCTTGGCACCGATCACTCGGGCCGCCTGCACGAACTCGCGCTCAGCGAACACCAGAGTTGCGGCTCGGGCGAGCCGACCGACCGGTGCCACCGCCAACACTCCTAAAGTAAGGCTGACCGTGCGCAGGGTGCGGTCGAAAGTGCTGGTAATCAGCAAGGCAAGGATCAACCCGGGAAATGAGAGCAACGTGAAGAAGAAAAAACTGATGACCTGGTCGACCCGTCCGCGGAAGTAGCCCGCAATCATGCCAAGTGAACCGCCAACGACCATGCCAAAGGCGATCGCAATGAAACCAACCACCAACGAGACACGGGCGCCGTAAACGGTTCTGGAGAACACATCACGCCCCAAGGCGTCGGTCCCGAACCAATTGTCCAGCGATGGGCCAGTCCGGGCAGGGCCAGACGCCAATTTGTCGGGGTCGGCAAGCGGGAGGAACGGAGCAAACACCACCGTGGCGACAAGCACCCCCAGCCAACCGACGGCTATCCAGAAGCCAACTCCGAGTGTTTTCTTGGCAACATCATCAACCAGGTCATCAAGCGCGATGACCTCAACACTGCTCACTTCGTTGCTGTTTTCGATGTCGCTCATGACGTTCTCACTCTCGGGTCGAGATACCCGTACATGAGATCAACCAAGAAATTGATCAGCACAAAGCCGATCGCGACCACCGAGATCAAGGCAATGACCACCGGCGGGTCGTTGCGCAGCACCGCTTCAACCAGTTCTGTTCCGATTCCCGGGATCGAGAAAATCTGCTCAACCACCAACGCCCCGCCAATAAGCGCACCAGTGTTGACCCCGAACACGGTAATGACCGAGAACATCGAGGGCCGAAGCGCATGGCGGTACATGATGTGCCGATCAGACATACCCTTCGCTCGGGCCATATGGATGAAGTCGTCCTGCAGAGTCGTGATCAGATCGGTGCGCAACAACCGCTGATAGGTGGCTGCCAAACCGAGTCCGAGAGTCAGAGCCGGAAGCGTGAGGGCCTGCAGTTCGGACCACCAGCCCGCGTTTTCATACCGTGACGGAAAGATCTGCCACCTGAGCGCAAAGAAGTAGAGAAGAATCACACCCAGCGCGAAGTTGGGGATCGAGAGCAACCCGAAAGAACCCACCGTTGACGCTTTATCGAAACCACGATTGGCTCGATACGCCGAAGCAACCCCCCATGGGATCGCGATACCCAACGCAACGATCTGCGCAAAGACAATCAAACGTACCGTCACCGGCAACCGTTGCTTGACGATGTCGGAGATCTCATCGCCGTTCACGAACGAGGTGCCGAAGTCTCCACCCGCCATGTCTGAAAGCCAGATTCCATAGCGCTCGACGACGTTCTTGTCGAGATTGTTCTGCTCCTTGGCCTGGGCAATCAAGGCGCAGTCACCCATATTCAGACCAGAAGACTGTGTGTCGGGAACCTCACCGCGGGCCACCGCATCACACTGTTCATCGGGAATGCCAGAAAGCACCCCGACAATGTTGAAGAGCGGGTCTCCTACCAGGTTCAACGAAGCGAACGTTAGGAAGGTGACCGCAAAAACCACGAGCACCAGTTGCGCAGCCCGACGGAGGATGAATTGCTTCATCTCAAGTCCTCCAAAGCTGCGACAACTGGTGCTCGTTTCCTAGTAGTTGGCTCCTCAGCCCTCGTCTATCCAGACGTTGTGGTAGAAGCCGCGTCCCTGATTATTGCAGACTAGGACAGCTCCGTCAGCCCCGGTCTGGCCGCAGATGTTCTTCACGGCGTTGCGGAAGCCGACAGTCCAGTTGGAATGCGTCAAGAAGATGTAGGAGTAGGTCGCCTGTATTTCGGCCTGGATTTCTTGCATGATCTCCACGCGACGATCCAGATCTTCTGAGGCACGCTGCTCGAACAGCAGTGCATCACGGTCCTCATTGCACAAACGGACCCAGTTGAGGGTGATCCCGCCGGTGGCGGTTGCACACTCGAGCCAGACGACCTCATTGTCGGGATCAACCGCCCCGAACTGACGCCAGGTCACCACCTGGAACTGGCCGATAGCAGTCTGAAGGATGTGCTGATCCTGTGGAAGTTGCTGGCGCTCGACCTCAAAGTACGGTTCCCAACCGGCACTCAACACATCCATGATCCGAGTTTGAAGCGTTGAGGGGCCTGAGAACTGGAGTTCGATGTTGACCTTGCCGTTGCTGCAATTCTCGGAGGATTCAGCACAGTAGGAGTCCACAAGCGGCCCAGCACGGTCAGCCATGTTGCCTTCCTGAACAACATCGGGGTTGTTCCAAATGAGATCCGGGTGGTACATCGAATCGGCCAGTGGCTTGGTGCCTTGCCCGATCAATTCGTGGTACGCCTTACGGTCCGTGGCAAAAGTCAATGCCTGGCGCACGCGAATATCGTCCATCGGCACGGCCCTAGTGTTCAACATGATGAAGTCTTCACCGGAGTAAAGATTCTCGAACGTGGACACATTCTCGGCATCGCGCAGGGTGAGTGTCGCGTCCGAGTTGGAAGTGACCACAAGATCAAGTTCGCCCGCTGCAACCTGCTCAGCTGCGAGCGCGGTATCGGTGGTGATGAAGACCTCGATGGCGTCGAGATAGATGTCGTCGGTCCCACGCCAGTAGTCAGGGTTCTTGACCAGCTTGGTGGACACGTCCTGGGTACGACTCTCAAGCATGAACGGGCCCGTGCCGACAGGTTCTTGGTTGAGGCTGTCGTTTTCAGCCGCTGCCTCGAGCCAAGTCGGCGAGGCCACCATGCCCAACTGAGAAGTCAAGTTGATCGGGAAGTGAGCCGACGGGCGGATCAGGTTGTATTGAAGCGTCAGATCATCGATTTTCTCGTAGCGGTTCTCGGCGGGATAGCTCGGCTTGATCGCCAACGAGATGATCGGATCGGTGATCGCCGCCTCAAAGTTAGCAATCAGCGAATCAGCATTCAGCGGTGTTCCGTCGTGGAAAGTGATGCCCTCACGGACTTTTACCTGCCAGGACGATCCGTCACCGATGGGCGTAGCCGATTCAGCCAGGAAGGGGAACCAGTTGCCGTCACGGTCGATATAGAAGAGCGGGTCGAAAATAGCGAACCCCATGGTGTAGGCCGACACCGCGAAGTTGTTGGCGGCAGGGTTGAGACCGTCGGTCTCGGCTTCTACTGCAATTCGCAACGTCCCACCCGTCACGGGTTGGGGACCTTCTTCATCTTCCCCGGTTGGTTCATCACAAGCATCGCCGATGCAGACGTTGCCTTCGGTTACATCCTCGACCGGTGCTGCGGTTGTCGGTGTGGCATCGTCGCCATCGTCACCATCATCGCCGTCGTCACCATCATCACCGACCGCAACCTCGCCGTCGTCGCCTGTGGTGCCCCCGTCGTCGTCTCCGCCGCACGCGACGGCAACTAATGACAACGCAAGAAGTAGCGCAATAAGCTGCGCGATCATTCCGGGCCTAGTACGGGATCTCATGTCTATTCTCCTCCAGGAATCACAATCGGCCTGTGACTCACGCCACAAGGTCTAGCACTTTGAAACACTTTTAGGGCGCGCTGCACGCAAACAACAGCAGAACTTTGCCCATTTTGTCGCACGGATCAAGGGTGTTGACTGCTCACCGAGATGACCTCACCGGTCATGTAGGACGACAAGTCGCTCGCCAAGAAAACCATCACGTTGGCGACCTCCCAGGGCTCCGCTGCCCTGCCAAATACTTCCCTTCCTGACAGGTCTTCAAGCAATGCGTCATCGGTCACCTTGGCAAGGAACGGATGCATCGCGATGCTCGGCGCCACCGCATTCACGCGGATGCCATGCTCGGCAGCCTCGATGGCCGAGCATCGCGTCAACGCCATCACCCCCGCCTTCGCCGCTGCGTAGTGGCACTGTCCTACTTGGGCACGCCACCCCACAACCGAAGCATTGTTGACTATCGCGCCCTCAATCTTCGCTTCGATCATGTGACGCAGAACCGCACGCGTGCAGCGCATCGTGCCGTCCAGGGTGACTCCCAAAACCGAATTCCATTGCCCGTCGGTCATGTCAACAAGGGCCACAGTGCCGCCCAAACCGGCGTTGTTCATCATCACATCGATCCCGCCGAAACCGCTGATCGCAGCGGCCACCAAAGCTTCGACGTCTTCCTCCACCGTGACATTGCAGACCGCGGTGAGAGGCCGATTCCCGGTTTCGCGTTCGAGCCGGTCGGCTGTTTCATTCAAACGGCGCTCGTGGATGTCGGAGATAAGCACCTCCGCGCCCTCAATCAGGCAGCGTTTAGCCACTGCAGAGCCGATACCAGTGCCTGCGGCCGCGGTGACGACCACACGTTTGGCATCAAGCAGGCCCCTACCCTGCGGTTCCGGCCCCGCAGACATCAGGTCTTGCTCCCAGACTCGGCGTTCTGTGCCATCTCAGCCATACGGCGTTCCAAGTCAGTGATAAAGGGATTAGGTTCCTGCCCGACGCCTCCGGGCAATGCTTCGGCGATCTGTTCACAAGTCCATCGATCACCATCGGCGGTCATCGTCCGAACTTCCATCGGCTGGTTCCAAACGGAGATTCGCTTGCCTACCACAGTGTAAATCTGCGCGTTTACGTGGCGACCCGCATCGCTCATCAAATAGATGGCCATTGGCGCCACATCTTCAGGTTCACCTGTTTCAATCTCGAAAGGCACATTTTCGCTCATGCGAGTCTTGGCTACCGGAGCGATGCAGTTGGCGTTGATGGCCGGTCCACCGCGGAGTTTCAGGCTTGCCGCGGTCATCGCTGCTGAGCGGGTGAGACTGACAATTCCTCCTTTGGCCGCAGAGTAATTGGCCTGAGCTGTAGACGCAGTGAACGCTCCGGAAGTGAACCCGACCAGCGAACCACCTGTTTCCTGTTTGCGCATACGCGCCAGCGCCGCCCGGTAGACATTGAAATGCCCTTTCAGATGTACCGCCACGACATGGTCCCACTCGTCCTCGCTCATGTTGAAAAGCATCCGTTCGCGCAAGACTCCCGCACCGCAGACAACGCCGTCGATAGATCCCCAATTGTCGCAAGCAGCCGCGACTACTTCTTCGCCAACATCGAACTGGCTGATGTCCCCTGCAACCGCAACGGCTTGTCCACCCAGAGCTTGGATCTTGGTCACTGCATTGTCGGCGACCTCACTTGTTGGGTTACTACCGTCCATCGCCACGCCGTAGTCAGCAACAACAATGTTGGCGCCCTCGGCTGCGGCTGCGGCTGCAATGGCTTTGCCGATACCTGCACCTGCGCCCGTTATCGCAATGTTCTTGCCGTCAAGGAATCTGGACACTTACCGGTCTCCTGGAATGTCATGAATGTGGTGAATGTGGATGAACCCTAGGCCGTGAACGCTAGGCCGACGCCTCACTAGCAATCATCATTTGGACTGCGTGGCGCAACTCCTCCTCAACGCTGCCCGCTTCGGCGAGACCACCAACCCACCTGCTGGTCGCAGAGAACCAGACATGGCGGATCACTCGAGCGGCACCCGCGGCATCGATCTCGGGATCATCACCGATCGCGGTAACGATGAACTGCAGTATCTCCGATTCGACAGCTCGCTTGGTTTCTGCCGCGGCCGGGTCGGTGGTGTTGAGAGCAGTGAAGAGAGCGCTCATGAGCATCGGCGTCCGTTCAGCCATCTCAGCGGCTCCGGCGAGCAAAGCAGACAAGCGATCGCCCGCGGTTTCCTGTCGGGGAGGATGAGACTCGAGTCCCTCGCGAACCCTTTGAATCCAACTCACCAAGCCCGCCAAGAGCATGTCGTCTTTGCCGTTGAAGTATCGGTAGATGGTGCCAAGCGAAACATCAGCCCGTTCTGCCACAGCCCGCATCTGGACCGCCTCGTAGCCACCCTCAGCGGCCATCCGCATTGAGGCATCCTTGATGCGCGAGCGACGAGCTTCTCGGCTGACCGCTGCGCTGCTATCTCTCAGAGTCATAGTCCCAAATCATCGCGGACCACTCAACAACACATGTAATCGCTCCATTAGGAATCTGGAAAAGCTACGGATCAGCGATGCGCGGCGGTCTGATGCAACAACTGGCGCCAGCGGCAGTCAACTGGCACCAGCAGATGCATCGGCGTCGATTCCAACGCCGAGAGGTGATTTTCCACCAAGGAGAAATCGGCGACACCGTTCATCTGATCGAGAAAGGGCGTGTCCTTGTCGAAGTTTCCATGGCACGCGGAGACGTGGCTGCGCTTTCGGTCCGCTGGCCGGGCGAAATCATCGGTGAACTCGCGGTGGTCGGTGATGGCCGACGAACCGCTCGGGTCACCGCGCTTGAACCGACTGAAACTCTCGCTCTAACCCAAAAGACACTTGCTGAGCTTCGTGCTCAGGACCCAGCCGTCGACCGCTACTTCCTCAAGTTGGTGGCAGACAAACTCTCTCAAAGCACCGACCAACTGGTTGACGTCCTATATGCATCGGTCGAAACCCGAGTGATGCGTGCGTTACTACGGCTCGTCGCGGCATTCGACAAAGGCGTCCATCCTGTAGTCGTGAAAATCCGACAAAGCGACATTGCCGCGATGGCCGGCACCAGTCGTCAATCCGCCAACCACTCGCTCAAGCTCGCCGAATCCAGCGGGGTGATCCGTGTCGGGCGCGGCCGAATCGAGATACTCGATCTCTCGCGTTTACAGACCTTGGCCCGCTGACGGGCGCCAAGGTCAGGGAGCTGAAGGCGGTGGCGGCGGAAGTTCAGAAACCGACGATTCGTCGTCATCATCAGAACGCATGCTTTGCAAGATGTCGATACCGGTAGCGGCTTCGATCTGCTCGCTGATACTCACCACGGCAGCGGGAAGTTGCGCCATCAACGCAGGGATGCCTCCTTGACCGCCGTTGTTGCCGCCATCGACCACCGCGACCCGGTCGATCGAGACGTTGTTGACCGTAGAGACGATCTTGTCGACAAGCTCCGGAAGCATGTTGAGCACAAAAATCCTCTGGCCGTCGTCACCTGCCAGTTGATACTGATCGGTGAGCCGCCGAAACACGTCGACCTGGGCCTTGCCGTCTTCGATGATCTTTGCCGCTTCTGCCTGGGCGTCAAGCTGTTTCGACTCGAGGTTGGCACGGGCCGGTGTGACCACGTCAGCTTCGAGACGGCGACGCTCCAGTTCGATGCGCTGCTGCTCAAGTTCCTGCTCGGCGATTGCTCTGGCAATATCGCCTGCAACCTCTGCCTCCTCTTCTTTGGCACGAGCAATGGCGTCGAGTTCGGCGGTGCGTACTCGCAGGTTGTTCTGTTCCTCAACAATGTTGCGGTCGGCCTGTGCTTGAGCAATCTCGGCCAGCTCCCGTGCCTTCGCTTCGGCCTGTTCAGACTCGGATTTCCGGTTGGCTTCGGCTACCCGGGCCTCCTTCACGACCTCAGCAGTCAGCCTCCGCCCGACTGACTCGAGGTAGAGGTTGTCGTCAGTCACGTTTTGGATCTTCATCACGTCGAGATCAAGCCCCAAAGTCTTGATGTCGTCGTCGGCCTCGTCGATCAGCTGCTGTGAGAACTTCAGACGATCCTCGTTGACCTCTTCAGGAGAGAGCGTGGCGAGCACCCCGCGGAGATTGGCCTCCAACGTCTCTTTGGCGATCTGGCCGATCTGCTGGTTCGGCACGTTCAAGAAGCGCTCCGCGGCATTTTCAAAGACGCCTTCCTTCGAAGAAACCTTGACATTGGCGATTCCCTGCACATTCAAAGGGATCGTTCCCCGGGAGTAGGCATTGGTGACCGACACCTCGAGCGGGATCGTGTTGAGGTCCATCCACGACACCTTCTCAATGAGGGGAATGCGAACTGTGCGACCACCCTTGAGAATGCGATACCCAACAGTTCGGCCGTCGGACATCTTTCGGCTGCGCCCCGAAATGACCACAACCCGGTTGGGTGGGCAGATGATGATCAGCGAACTGATGATCATGATCAGCAAGATCACCGCCACCCCTATCGCCAAACCACTTATCAAAAACAAAGACATCTGCTGATTCCTCCTGCGCCGAAGCGCTATGTCAGTCGGCCCGAACGGCCATTGACTGTTCTACTTAAGTTACTCAAGCTTAAGGTCAGGACCGAGAGGTGCAACCAGGGCTACCCCGCCTTCGATCTTGACGATCACAACCCGTTCGCCCGCCTTGATCGTCGAGCCGTCAAAAGGAGACGCGGTCATCTGCTCACGTGCCCCGGCCATGTCGACGATGATCTTGCCCCTGTGATCAGAACTCAACTCAAGGGCCACCCGTGCCATCGATCCTTCGAGTTCTGAGTTCATCACCTCACTCGAGACGGAGTTCTTGCGGATCCACTTGAAGGCCTGGGTACTCATCAGACCCGCCAAAACCGCCACCACCGCAGAAACCACGAACAGCGACACCGCTCCTGCGCCCGTCGCACCTCCGACCACACCGATAAAGCCGAAAGTCGCCGCAAAAAAGGCGATCGACGAGAGCGGGATGACCGACAACGAGTCTCCACCCGCGTCGGCGTCAGTGTCTCCCGCGAACACCAACCACAGCAACAGCGGTCCACCTGCGGCGAGAAGAAAAATATAGAGTCCGGTCATGTCGATTCGCTATGAACCGTACTACCGATCTCAACTGTTCCGCTAGCAGGTAAGGTCGCCGCCGTGAAAGTGACAGTTGTCAACAATCTCGGGCACGATCTCCCCGAGCAGGTGGCGTCCCTTCCTGGTCTCCACGAAATCAGAATTGACGCAGATGCCCAAGTTCCTCCTGACCTACAAGGCGATGTGATCTTCACCCACACGCGCGGCACCGCGAACCTGGAAGCGATCATGGGTTGCGGCGCAACCTGGGTCCACGTCATGGGTGTGGGTATCGACGAGTTCCCTTTGGAGTTGATCCGATCTGACCAGACGCTCACCTGTGCCCGCGGCTCTACCGCCACACCGATCAGCGAATTCGCTTTAGCAGCAATGTTGGGCCACGCCAAAGCACTGCCCGACATTTGGATCAAAGAGGCACCACCCAACGGTTGGCACACCGGGCCGCAAATCGGGGCTCTGCACGGGCACACCGCCGTGGTTGTCGGTGTAGGTGGCATCGGCGCTGAGGTGGCGCGGTTATCGCTCGCTTTCGGTATGCGAGTGATTGGCGTTCGCCGCCGCCGGTTACCTGCGCCTCATGTTGGAATGGAAATTACCACCGACCTCAGCGAGGTCATCGGTGATGCCCATCATCTTGTTCTCGTCACGCCCGCCACCCACGAAACGGTCGCTCTCATCGACCGAGAGATGTTGGCTCGCGTCACACCGGGGCTTCATATTGTCAACATCGCTCGCGGCGCTCTGATTGATCAGGACGCACTACGCGAAGCACTTGACGACGGACGCGTGGCCAGAGCCTCGCTAGACGCTGTCGTGCCCGAACCTCTGCCAGACGGGCATTGGCTCTACGCGCATCCCAGCGTTCGTCTTTCGCCCCACATCTCATGGGCGGCGCCCAAATCGGGGCACTCAATGTTCGATACTTTCATCGCTAATTTTCACCATTTCACTGCAGGCGAACCACTCGAAGGAATAGTCGACCGAGACTTGGGTTATTGACCTCGGCCCCGTCTCGCCTACCAGGTTCGAGCTGCCGCCGGGCTCGGCGAACGCCGAAGCAATGAGTCCGGGAGTTGCCGCTAGGCCCTCAAGCATCATCCACGAGGTATCGCGATGTCGACGCCAGTGATCAGCCATGAGACCGACCGTGAGCGTATGCATGTTGAAGGCGATGGCGAGCGCATGGCGAGTTCGCGCTGGAGAACCGCACAATCGGTTAACGAAAACCCGAGTCCGCCGTGCTTGACGGAAATGGCGGCGGCGGCCAGAGGACCGGCACCAAGTGTCGACAGCGACAAGCCGCCATCGGCTTCCATCTCATCGAGAAGTTGCAGGACCATTTGTTGACGATCGACATGAGGTAATCTGTGCGAACTCACGCAACACCCCGCAAGGCATCAAGCAAACGGTACTGAATGTCGACAAACTCTTCTGTGTCGCTGAAATTCCAGTCGGGGATGATCAACTCGTTGAGTCCAGCGCGACGGTAATCAGCGATCTCTTCGGCCAACTTGTTCATCGGGCCGGTAAGCACCACACGGTTCCCGAAGCGCCTGATCGTCTCCTCGACTCGATTGGGACTACTACCAGGTACGACGAAAACCTGTGTGGATCGGGCGATTTCGCTATCGTCGCGACCCACCGCATCACAATGCGAGGCGAGAATCGCCGATTTCGTAATGAGTTGTTCGGCAGTGACCCACCCGTTCCAGATGTTGGCGAACCTGGCCGCCGTTCGAAGCGTTCGCCGCTCACCCTTGCCAGCGATGAGAAGTGGGACCGGCTGGTAGGGGGTCGGTTCCGACCGGGCCCGACCGAGCACGTAATAACGTCCTCTAAAGGTTGTTGTGCCGTTACCGAGGAGGGACGTGACAACGTGTGCGCATTCCTCAAGTCGGTCAGAGCGCTCCGACCTAGAACCGAGATCGAATCCGTGCGCGTCGTGCTCGGTCGTCTGCCAACCAGCTCCAATTCCAAGTACAAAGCGCCCACTCGAGATGTCGGCGCAGTTGGCTGCCATCGATGCCAGCTGGGACGGGTGCCGGGTCGACGCCGGACACGCAAGAGACCCAATCGTGACCGAATCCGTGATCGCGCACAGCGCACCGAGCGTTGAGAACACTTCGGCCTGTGGTTCATCGCTCCGTGCCGGTGGTGCCGACATCAGGTGATCAGCGACCCAGATTCCGTCCCACCCGGCCGCTTCGATGAGTTCGGCTCGACGAACTGTGTCTTCCCAGCTCCGGCCCGGGCCGATCCAGATCGAGAGCCGCAATGGGTTCTTCATCAGCGCTCCTCCCTGTTCAGACGACGCAGTGCTGGATAAGTCACACCCATGGCGTCGAGGACGAGCCGGCGGACGCTGCTCACGCGTGGCGGTCCTGTTCGAAGAACACGCTGTAGCTCATGCAGAGATCTTAAGTTCGGCCGCGATCGAACCAGCGGAAAAGTACCGGCCGATCGATTCTTGGCGAGGGTTTGGGCACCAGAACCATCGACTCTCGCAACGAATTCATCCCAACTAAGGACCTGACCGGCCACCATTTGATGGCCGCTGAGCCACTCGAAGGAATAGTCGACCGAGACTTGGGTTATTGACCTCGGCCCCGTCTCGCCTACGCTCGGAAACATGTCGTTCACCGCTTATTTTCACGAGGTCGCCGACGAGGTCCGCAACTGGGGACGCTGGGGCGACGACGACCGCATCGGCACGCTCAACCTGATCACCAACGAAGTGGTGGCTGGCGCAGCGCAACTCATCAAGACCGGTCAGCGAGTCCCGCTGGCGATTGATCTGCAGAACAACGGGGTTCAGATCGGAGCGATTCCTACACGCATCAACCCTGTTCATGTGATGGGAACGATTGATCACCCCGACCTCGGTGACGCCGACGGCAACGCCATGGTGCCCCATTTCTCTGACGACATGGTCACCATGGGACTCCAAGCCGGCACCCACTGGGACGGACTCTCCCATGTCAGTTACGGCCACAAGCTCTACAACGGCATCGACGCAGCCACCATTACCGCCCGCAACGGGTCACAGGTGCTCGGCATCGAGCATGTGCGCTCTGTTGTGGGCCGTGGCGTGCTCTTGGACATCCCCGGCTCGCTCGGAGTCGATCGAATCGCGGACGCCCACGAGATAACAGGCTCCGAACTCGACGCCGCGGCCCAGTGGGCCGGCGTGGAGATCCACAGCGGCGACATCATCCTGATTCGAACCGGCCGCATGCAACTGTGGCTGAACGACGGCGACGCCCACAAGTACAACATCGGCGAGAACCTCGCCGGCGAAAGTCCGGGCCCGGGGATCGACGCGGTGCGCTGGTTCCACCGCAACGACATCGCCGCAGCAGCCACAGACACCTTCATTTTTGAGGTCTTTCCTGGCCCGGATTGGAACAACGCTCTAGCGGTTCACTGCCTAGCCGTGGTCGACATGGGGTTCACACAAGGTCAAAACTGGAACCTCGAAACCCTCGCGGAGGTATGCCGCGAGCAGGGTCGCTACGAGTTTTTTCTGTCCGCCACGCCAGAACCATTCGTCGGCGGAACCGGATCTCCCGTCGCCCCTGTCGCCGTCTTCTGATTGACGGCTACAGTCTAATGGCACCCCGCTCGGCCTCTGGGACCGCAGCAGCGGGGTCTGTCTGGAGGTAATCAAATATGGCACTCATCGAGCAGTTGGCCGAGATCGAACTCTTTTCGGAGTTGTCCAAAAGAGAACTCAAGAAGGTGACGTCGTTTATGACGACGGTCAATGTCAAGGCTGGTCGCAACCTGACCGTGCAGGGCCAACCGGGCCGTGAATTCATGATTGTCAGCGAGGGCGAGGCAACCGTTCGGCGCAATGGTCGCGTGATCGCACGCTTCGGACCCGGCGACTTTTTCGGCGAGCTCGCAGTCATTGCCGGTGTTCCCCGCACTGCCACAGTGACCGCCGACACCGACATGGTGATTGAGGCGCTCAACCGCCGGGAGTTCACCTCGCTACTTGACGAAAGCGCTCTGGTCGCTCGCAAAGTTCTTGTCGGTGCCGTGAAACGGCTTCACGAACTTGAAGAAAGTGTCGTCAAATAGTCGCAACCAACCCGCACAGTGAGCAACGCCCACCCATGTCCGAAGGCCCGCGCGGACTAAACGTCGATGCCGTTTCAGAATGGCTCGCTTCGGCTGTTGCAGCGCCAGCTTTGGCCCACGGGGACTACCGCTTCGACAACGTTGTTCTCGACAACGCTTTCGATATCGCCGCGGTACTTGACTGGGAACTGTGTACCACCGGCGACCCCATCGCCGATTTTGCTTGGTCCGCGCAGTATTGGGGGGATCCCGACGATCACATGTGGTGGTTGCCTGACCCACCGACAATCTCTCTCTCGTTCCCTCGCCGCGCCGAGGTAATCCGTCAATACCAACAAGCCACAGGATTCGACCTGTCCGACTACCCGTTCTACGAAGCATTCTCGTGGTGGAAGCAAGCCTGCATCGTGGAGGGCGCCTACGCTCGAAGACTCCGCGGCAGTGCAGGTGGCATGGAGTCCAGCGGACCAACCGCCGAGATTGCCGAGCGAGCCGACGCCATGTTTGAACACGCCCACACACTTGTGTCAAGGATCAGCTAACGATGAACAACCGTCCTTCAGAGATCGCTGTGGTTGGCAGCGCCAACCTTGACCTCGTGGTCGAAGTGCCTCGAGTACCGTTAGTCGGCGAGACAGTCCTCGGTGGCGACTTGTCTCGGATTCCCGGTGGTAAAGGAGCCAACCAAGCCGTCGCCGCGGCTCGTCTGGGGCGCGCGGTCGCCATGATTGGTCGTGTCGGCGACGACGAGGGCGGCCAAATATTGCGGAATGCGCTCGAAACCGACGGCGTCGACACATCCCATTTGACGACCACACCCAACACGCCCAACGGGGTTGCCCTCATCGCCGTGGGCGCGGACGGCGACAACGCGATCGTGGTGAGTCCAGGCGCGAACAATCGCTTGTCAGTGGCCGATGTTGAGGCTGCCAGCGATGTGTTGGGTGCCGCGGCGGTCACTCTTGTTCAATTGGAGGTGCCGCTCGACGCCATCGTCGCGGCCACGCGGATCGCCGGAGGGACCGTGGTACTCAATCCAGCACCGGCACCATCGACGCCGCTTCCAGCGGAGTTGTTGGAGGCGGTCGACGTGATCGTCCCCAACCAAACCGAGCTGGCGTTGCTAACCGGTCACGATGGACCCGTTGACGTTGACACAGCGGCTGATCTGGCCGTGCAACTTCAAGCTCCTACCGTGGTGGTGACGCTCGGCGCGCTGGGAGCGTTGGCGGTGGTGGAAGGCAACTGCACCCACATTGAGGCCCCCAAAGTCCAGCCGATCGACACAACCGCCGCTGGCGACTCCTTCTGCGGAGCGCTCGCTGACGCCCTGGTACGCAAAGAATCAATCGTCGACGCGATCCGCTGGGCCGTCCGAGTCGGTGCCGCAACCACTCTGCGCCCAGGCGCTCAACCCTCCCTCCCCACCGCAGTCGAGGTATCTTCCCTCCTGGAGAAGGGCTAGAACCCAAGCTGTTCCAAGGACTTCATGTGGCTAGGACTCCTAGACCACATGACAGCAGTGTCGACGCCGGGTCGGCGACTAGCCGCAGATACGCCGTGTCTCGGGCCTCGGCGAGCATCATCTCACCACGAACATCAAGCACTAGACCCGCGGACTCATCGTCAGAACTCTGAGATGTGGCATCCTCTGCCAAGTCATGGTCAGCAGCGGCGTTCTCTCGGAGTGAACTCGTCCAACGATCCTCCGCTATCGCCCGAGACTCAGCAGCCAACATGCAAGCCTCAGTATCTAGCGACGAGGAGCAAGAGCCCGCTAGCACCGCCGCCGCAACGACGATGCCAACAAGACGAAACTTCAGCTAACGGACTCCTCCTCGGAGGGCAACGGGAACCGTTTACAGTCCCGCGAAAACCACCAAGCCCAACCAACACGGTGCAGCATGAAAAACATTCCAATCCATAAAATAACTTCAAAAGCTGAAGAATTACGGGTTAAGAATACTAATGCAATCAAAGGTATCGCGAACGTCAGCCACAAGACAAAAAACAGTCGACCATTACGAGAACGCTCTCTAGCACCAGGAAATCTTAGAAACAAACGTAGAAACATGACACATCCTAACGCAGTCCAGGCCGTGAGCATCTAACAATGCTGTCTTGGCGGAGTGGTTATGACCTTACATGCTTGGTCAGTCGGAGCCAAGACTACCGCACACAGTCCCCCAAGCCCCAGATTAACAAAGCCAAGTAAAGTGCAACCCGTTGCCTCCGCTACGACTTCAAAATCAGTGTCATGACTATGAGTCTTCGGAACAGTACAATCTTGCACAGTCGAATAGGTAGCGGGCACGTAGTGCGGAGGCGCGACGACGAAGGGCGGAATCCAACGAGCAGGAGTCCAAGAACCGGGAACCAAATAACCTGGTATCCATCGAGGAGGCGGAGGAGAATAATCGGGCCCTTCCCCAGTATCCGTGTAGAACCAATATCCAGACACCCATCTAGGGAGAACCCAACGAGGGGGAACCCAAACACCGGTACCAGGCAGGATTGTGGGACCACGCCAAACGCCGGTACCGGGATTTTGGACTTGCCTATTGACACATTGGTACTGCACGTCAGCCGACGCTGGCTTGACCTCGTCGGCTAGCGGGATTGATACAGGCGCGACCGCAAGGGTCGCACCTAGCATGAGGGTCGCTAACAACACTCCGATCACGGGTTTGCGGTTTGAACGCCTTGGTGTAGGCGTTTGAACGATTTCTTACATTCTCAGCTCCTTGTTTGTCGGGGAGGCCGCACACGTTGTCCACAGCCGCGAGCGGGAGAGTAACACCCCCGCAGAAAAACACAAGAAAAATTCTTGCCGCGCCAGCCGGAGCTGTCGGCGATGCTGGCGGATTCGTCGAAGCAACCTGAGCGGGTTCCAATAGCGTGATGGGTATGACTCCTGTTCCGATGCTGGTGGATTGTGATCCTGGGCTTGACGACGCCATCGCCTTGCTCGCCGCGGCTCATTTTGCGGACCTCGTCGGGATCACCACGGTCGACGGCAACGTGGGCATCGATCACACCACCCACAACGCCTTGGCGGTTACCCAAATCGCCGGTCTCAACGTCGATGTCCACCGCGGCGCGGCGCATCCGCTAGTCGACAAACCCAGAGGCGCGCGACACGTACACGGCGCCACGGGACTCGGCAATGTGGAACTGCCGGCCATCACCCGAACCGTTCAATCCGAAGATGCCGTTGGTTTCATCCTTGAAACCAGCCATCGCATCAAAGACCTGCATCTCGTCGCGGTCGGGCCTCTCACCAACATCGCTGAGGCGCTGCAACAAGACGCCACATTGCCGGACCGGCTCAACGGATTGACGATCATGGGTGGAGCGGCAATCGGGGGAAACGTCACCGCCGTTGCGGAGTTCAACATTTGGGCCGACCCCGAAGCGGCCGACATCGTCTTTCGTTTGGGCGGTGACATCACCATGGTCGGACTTGACGTGACGCAGCAGGTTCTCCTGGGAACCACTCAAGTCAACCAAATGAGAGCAGCCCGCACCCCGGCCGCGACCCTGGCTGCTGAACTCCTCGACTACGCAATCGATCGCTCATCAGAACTACGGGGCTGGAACGGAGCACCCATTCACGACGCCTGCGCGGTACTAGCGGTCACTCACCCGCAGCTGTTCGACGGCAAACGACAACCCGTCAACGTTGAGCTCACCGGCACGCATACCCGGGGAATGACCGTGGTTGACGATCGCGGCCCCTCAGCAGACAACGACAACAATGTCCGCGTTCTGCGCACTGCCGATGCTGATGCCGTCATCAAGTTGATCGTCGAAGCCGCCACCGCAGTTCCCGAACCCCGGACCTGACGAACAGGTCTCAGACCGGGCGATACAGCGCTGCGATAAAGCGGTCCTCAATGGCGACGCCGCTTGTCAGGATCGTCACTGCGCCAACTATCCAGTCGACCGCTGCCGACAGGTCAACATCGCCACAGACCTCGACCACAACACCGTGTTTGGCATGGTCTTGGCGCTTCACCCAACCCCGGGGCAACTCCAGACCAGCCTCTCGCAGCCGCTTCAATGCGTTTGGGCCCTGCCCGTGCTCAACACCAATCTGAGTGGCTCTCGAACGGCCACCAACCGAAGCCGGCATCCAGGTGCCCATCGCAACAGCCGGTCCGCGACCCGAGAACCATGCCGCAAGTCCGCTCTTGGGTGGGACCTTTGCGGCTTGCTCGTCGGTTAGCGCAGGGCCGATATTGACCCAGCCAACAGCGCCAACAGCGGCGGCAATTTCAGCCATCGCAGCCACCACCGCTGAGAGATCATCACGCCCAAACTCGATTTGTTTGAACGGCTGTGTCGGCACCATCGCAACGGTACCCCGTAGTAGCGTCGGCGACCGGTACCATGAGCCAGCGAGCGGGCTAATTCCCCGTCTTGACCATGGCAAAAACCTCTCGAGTCCTCTCCCTCATCATCGTTTGCTGTGTGGCTTTGTCGGCTCTGGCGGCGCCCGCACTCAGCCAAGGGGACCAGCAGATCCTGCGCGAGGAACAAGCAAACCTGCGCGAGCAGGAAAGTCGACGCGATGAGCTGACCGCGTCAATCGCAGAGAAAGAAGCGACTCTGGGTGAACTGAACAACGAGATCTTCACCCTCATCAACACGATCGCTACAGACAACACGCAGCTAGAACTGCTAGCCGACGAATTTGAAAAAACCGTGGACGAGCGGCGCGAACCAGCAGCCACCCGCATCGAAATAGCCATTATCAGCTTCAGACAAGGAGACCCTCGACAAAGCGGGTTGATCGACGAAATCCGCGCTTTGGATGGCGGCACCAAGACACCCGAGCGGCGAGTGCTCTATCAGTCTGTGGTCACCGATGCGACCCGACGCCTGAACGAGCTCGACACCCGCCTGCAAAGCCTCACCGACCAACTCGCCGAGACGCGACAACTCCTCTCCGCGTCGCAAGACCAGTTTCAACAACGCCAAGCCTTCGAACGAGAACTCAGCGAGGAGATTGCCGCTGCAAAAGCCGAGTTACAAGACACCCTGGCCGCAATACAGAACACAATTATCCGAATCGAAAAGGAGCAAACACAGAAGATTTCCGCAGTCCTCACCGGACTCGACCTCACTACGCACGTCTCCAGACCAGCTCTCGTGGTGAAGATCGACAACGTTGGAGCCGCTCGGCCCCAGGCAGGTATCAACCAAGCTGACATTGTGTTTGTTGAAGAGGTTGAGTTTGCCACTCGACTGGCGGCGGTGTTTCATTCAACGGCGCCAGAGCAGGTAGGTCCGGTTCGCTCGATGCGCACCAGCGACCTTGACCTGTTAGCGCAGTTGAACAGCCCGCTGTTTGCTAATTCGGGAGGAAACCGAGGCACGCGCGCGGCACTGGCTGACTCAACGCTTGTTGACGTCGGAGTGGGCGCGGCCCCACAGCTCTACTACCGAAGTTCGAGCCGGAGAGTGCCTCACAACCTCTTTACCAACGCGGGCAACCTGTGGTCGGTGGGGAGCGGTTTTTCCGGTGCCGGTCTGCCTTCGCCAATGTTCGTGTTCCGTGAACCAGACGAACCGGTCAACTCCACGGCGGTCCCCGCAAGCTCCATCGATATTGACTATGGCAGTGCTGAAGTTCATTACAGCTGGAACGGGTCGGGGTGGGATCGATCCCAAAACGGCAGGGCGATGGTCGACACTCGGGGCGTACGCACAAGCCCTGCGACCGTGATCGTGCAGTTCACCCAGTACGGGCAATCCGCCGCCGATTCTCGCTCGCCTGAGGCTGTAACCGTCGGCACCGGCCGGGCTTTGGTCTTTACCGATGGTCATGTGGTGGAGGCCACCTGGTCACGTCAGAGAGCTACCGACGTGACCAGTTACTCAGACACCCAGGGTCGTCGGATTTCGATCCTGGAAGGCCGTACCTGGATCGAACTTCCCCGTTCCAACAGCACGTCGTATTCCTAACCCTGACCGACCCGGCCAGCGTCGTATCGCTGATTGGGATTGGGTTGCTAACGGCTCTCAACCGCGGCGCGCACCAGGTCGTGAGCGCATTCGCCTGCTTTGGTGACGGTAAGCCGTTCTGCTCCACCTTCGCCCATAACCAGAGTGTGTTCGAATTGAGCGGTGCGGCTCCCGTCGATGGTGACCGCAGTCCACTCGTCGTCCCACATCGCCGCGTCAGGCGCTCCAAGAGTGAGCATTGGTTCGATCGTAAACGTGGTGCCGTACTCAAGCGGAATCGTGAGCCGGCGGTCGTGGTAGTGAGGTATCTGCAGACCGGAGTGAAATTCTGTGCCCACGCCGTGTCCGATGAACTCGCGCACCACACCGAGCCGATGTTTCATGGCATGCGACTCAATGGCCCGCCCAATGTCACGAACCATCGCATTGGGGCCCAACGCGGCGATGGCGAGGTCAAGAGATTCGAGGGTGACCTCAACCAGCATGACCGATTCTGCAGCCACATCGCCCACGAGGAACGTGGCTGAGGTGTCTCCGTGTACTCCCTCGCGGTAAAGAGTCACGTCAATGTTGACGATGTCGCCGTCACACAGGGGCCGACTATCAGGAATACCGTGGCAGATCACCTCGTTGACAGATGTGCAAACCGACTTGGGGTAACCCCGGTAGTTGAGCGGACTCGGATAACCGCTGGCTTCGATCGCCAGTTCGTGTACAAGTCGGTCGATCTCATCAGTGGTGACTCCAGGTCGAGCCGCCTCACCAGCCCGCAAAAGGATCTCCGCGGCAGCGGCCCCAGTGCGGCGCATAGCTGCGAGTTCTTCTGGGGTGCGCACCAGCGAGGACCCAGAAGCTGGAGGTTGACCAGTGAGGGCGTAAGGCGGGCGTTTGATTGCCGCGGGCACACGCCGAGTGGGACTCAACAAACCCGGGACCACCGGCGGGTACGACGGCTTGACAAGCGCTGGCCGCGGAGCGCGCCGTTTGCGTTTCGCCATCACACGGCACCGTTGAGGGTGTGGCCTGCGCAAGCAGAGTTCATCGCAGGAACCGGCTCACCGACTCAACAACGCAAGCAGGCTTGGTTTGACCGTCGATCTCGACGGCCACGGTGATGACTACCTGAACTCCTCCGTTAACTTCTTGGGCATCGCTGAGAACCGCGCCGGCCCGGACCTTGCTCCCAACCGTGACTGGTTGAGGGAAGCGTACTTTGTTGGTGCCGTAGTTGATCCCCATTGATGCGTTGTCGACACGCACGATCTCGGGCAGGAACTGGTTGGTGAGCGCAAGGGTGAGGTAGCCGTGGGCAACCGTGGCACCGAACGGGCCCTTTGCGGCCGCGACTGGATCAACATGAATCCACTGATGGTCCCCTGTTGCGTCGGCAAACAGATTGATGCGCTCCTGGCATATTGTGAGCCACTCACTCAACCCAAGCTGAGTTCCTACGGCTTGTAACAAGTCATCTGGGGATTCAAAGACAGTCACCATGAGATGCAACGGTACCGGCAGGCGCTAGCACAGCGCTATCCTCTGGGGATTCAAAGACAGTCACCATGAGATGCAACGGTACCGGCAGGCGCTAGCACAGCGCTATCCTCTGGGGATTCAAAGACAGTCACCATGAGATGCAACGGTACCGGCAGGCGCTAGCACAGCGCTATCCTCATCGGTACCCGAACCAGGATTCGCGGCCGGACCAAGGAGCTTGAATGGCAGCAAGTGGCGGAACCAAGGTGATCTTGGCTGCTTTCTTCGCAAATCTCGGCATCGCTATCGCCAAGTTCGTGGCGTTCGCTTTCACTGGGGCTTCCTCGATGCTGGCTGAGGCGATCCACTCGTGTGCCGACACCGGTAACCAGGCTCTGCTCCTTTTGGGTGGACGGCTCGCCAAACGAGAAGCCACCACGACACACCCGTTCGGTTACGGACGCGAACGATATTTCTGGTCCTTCGTGGTTGCCCTCGTACTGTTCAGCGTGGGCTCAATGTTCGCCGTATACGAAGGTGTGGAGAAGATCCGCCATCCGCACGAAATCAGTGCTCCTATCTGGGCCTTCGCCGTCTTGTCGATCGGCATCGTGCTTGAGGGCCTCTCGTTTCGCACAGCCATTGTCGAATCCAATCGGATTCGCGGCGACCTGAGTTGGACAACGTTCATCCGGCGCTCCCGCGTCCCAGAACTCCCCGTTGTGCTTCTTGAGGATCTTGGCGCTTTGGTCGGCTTAGTCTTGGCTCTCGGCGCTCTGGCGATCGCGGTGGCGTTCGACTCCCCGGTTTGGGACGGAATCGGCACCCTCTCGATCGGCGTTTTGCTGGGTCTGATCGCCGTGGTCTTGGCCATTGAGATGAAAAGCCTGCTGATCGGCGAGGGAGCGACCGCGAAAACACAGTCCAAAATCGCGAAAGCTGTTGAGAGCGTTGAAGGCGTGGAGCGCATCATCCACATCCGCACTCAGTACCTCGGCCCTGACGAACTCCTCGTCGGAGCGAAGGTCGCGTTCGACCCGAGCTACACGACCGAGCAGCTAGGTGATGTCATCAACGAGATCGAGGCCAAAGTCCGCAGCGATGTGCCTGAAGCTCGCCCAATGTACATCGAGCCCGATATCTATCGTCGCAATGAGCCGTCGACCAACCCGCAATGAGCACACCGGAATGAAACCAAGCCAATGAGCACGCCTCTGCACGTCAGCACTACTGGGTCGGCTTCTGCGAGTCCGGCCACGTTGTTGTTTGTTCACGGCGTCGATTCTGATTCAGAGGTGTGGACCCCGACCATCGAACTTCTCGCGGATCATCTGTGCGTTGCTGTCGATTTGCCCGGACACGGCAAGTCACCGGCTAGCACCGAGCCGACGGCTTACGAGCGCAGCGCCATGCTTGAAGATCTCGACGCGGTCATCTCAGAGTTGACACGCCCCGTCGTGTTTGTCGGACATTCGCTCGGCGGATACCTCGCTATGGCCTACGCCCTGATCCGTCCGAGCGCTATCGACGCCCTGGTGTTGGTGTCGACCGGTCCTGGGTTTCGTGACCCCGAGGCTCGACAGGGTTGGAATTCGAGACTTTTGAAGAATGCCCCGAGCTACGGGGTCAGCGAATTGGCCGCCACGGTCGGGCTGCATGTTGATTCCATGGTGATCGACCGAATGACCGAATTGACACTGCCGATGGCACTAGTGATCGGTGACGGTGACAAGGCCTATCTCGGTGCCAACGACTACATGGAACGCAAGCTGACGCATGCGACTCGCACAACTGTTGCGGGTGCCCGTCACTACGTGATGCGTTCGCATCCGGAACAGGTCGCTGCCGCCATCCGCAACATCGCCGCTTCGCTGCCCACGGCCCGCTGACAGCAAATCTGCGCGTTCAGCTACATATTGTGTGGTTAAACGCGCAGATTTCGAGAGTTGGGAGTTTGGTCACCCTCCGACAGCCGATTGCGAACGGAGTTGGGCGATCTCGGCGGTGCTGAACCCGAAAGCCGTGAGCACAGCATCGGTATCGGCGCCGATCCAATCCGGCGAAGGCCTCATCTCACCAGGGGTTCTCGACAACCGCGGAATCGGCACAACTTCGGTGCCGTCCGCACCGCCAAAAGTTCCCCGATCAACATTGTGCTGATAGGCGCGGGCCTCGTTGTAGGTGAGCACCGGGGCAGTGCAGGTGTCGGTTCCCTCCAGAATCTCGCACCACTCATCGCGTGTCTTGGTGGCAAACACCTCAGCTAGGCGCGCTTTTACGCTCGGCCACCCATCCCGGTCGTACTGTGCTGGCAAGTCGGCTTCGTCGACCCCGATGAGCGAGAGCAGCAACGACCAGAAGTGCGGTTCAATGGGCGCGACCGACATGTAGCGACCATCGGCACACTCGTAGATGGCGTAGAAAGGCGCTCCGCCATCGAAGAGGTTGGCGCCGATCTCGTCGGTGTGCATGCCGCTGTGGGCCATGGGGTAGAACACCGATGCGAGCGATGCCACGCCGTCGGCCATAGCGGTGTCGATGACCTGGCCTTTTCCTGACTGGCGAGATTCAAGCAGGGCGCAAACAACACCATAAGCCAGCGTCAGACCACCACCGGCGAAGTCGCCATGGATGTTGAGTTGCGGCACCGGCGGGCCTCCTTGGGGACCGATCGAACGAATCACACCGGTTATGGCCTCATAGTTGAGCGAATGCCCAGCAGCATGAGACAAGGCACCAGTCTGGCCCCAACCCGTGAGTCGCCCGTAAACAATTGCCGGGTTGCGGCCCATCACTTGCTCGGGCCCCACCCCCAACCGCTCGGCGACACCAGGGCGAAAGGCTTCAAGAAACACCTCCGCGCTCTCCGCCAAACGCAGCACAACCTCAACACCGGACGGATTCTTGAGATCGACCGCCACAGAACGACGCCCGCGATCCCACGAGGAATACCCGCGAGGAACCTTCTCGTCGGGAACCTCCGATAGGCGATCAACCCGCACAACTTCAGCGCCCATGTCTGCCAGACGCATCGATCCGTACGGAAGCGCGCCCAGACCAGCCAGTTCCACCACCTTCACACCAGCAAGAGGTCCAGCCATCGGACCGAAGCTACGAGGCACAACATTGCCAACGCAAGCCCACGATCACGAGCTCTCTATGTCACAGACACACCTAACAGCGAGCCAATCAAGAACGTGGCACCGCAAGCACCTGCCGCAACCAGAACCTGGCGCACACCAGTGCGAATCTTGGAACGCCCGGTGAAGATTGCTAGCGCAACTCCCGCTAAGGACGCGGCAACAACTGCCACAACAACCGAGGCGACCGCGGCACCGGCACCCTCAGCAAACAACCAGGGGAACAAAGGAACGAAAGCGCCCGTAGCGAAAGCGGCAAACGACGACAGCGCCACCCGCAACGGGTGACCAGCGCCCTCGGGATCTACACCGAGTTCTTCGCGTGCGTGTACATCCAAGGCAACTTCGGGATCGGCCATTATCTCGCTGGCGAGGTGATTGGCGCTCTCTGGTTTCAGTCCTCGCTCTCGATATATCGCGGCAAGTTCTCGAATCTCCGCTTTGGGATTCTCTTCCAGGGACTTTCGTTCAATCGCGAGCTCTCTTTCTACCAGTTCGTTGTGTGCACGAATCGACACCCATTCCCCCGCCGCCATCGAAATGGCACCCGCCAAGAGTCCGCTAATACCCGCGAGTCGCACCAGCGATCCGTCAGCCGATGCACCCGTAATTCCGATGATGAGAGCGACGTTGGACACCAAACCGTCGCTGAAGCCGAAAACGGCAGCCCGTGCTTCACCTCCCTGCACATCCCGGTGGCGATGCACCAGATAGCTGTGCGGGTGCTCATGCTCATGCTCATGATCGTGATCGTGATCGTGATCTTCGTCTGTACCGTGTTCTTGGTCATCAGCGGTCATCGTCAACAGTCTGTCAGACCAGATCACCAGTCGTGCCGAAGTTTTGGCGATTACAGCACCGGAATGGTGCCAATTCGGCCGGATTGCTCCAAAGACGCGATCTCGGCAGCGCTCAGGCCCAGTTCAGTCAGAATCTCGTGATTGTGCTGTCCCAAAGTCGGTGTGGCGTTGGTAATCCAACGTTCAATGCCCCGCATCCGATACGGCTGAGCCGGCATGTAGTGGGTGCCTACCTCGCTATGCTCCACCAACTCATAGAAGCCCCGAGCCTCAAACTGGGGGTGGAAGCGCAATGTGGCATGGTTGCGACAGGCAATAGCAGGCACACCCGCGCCAACCAGTTCCTCCTCAGCTTGAGTCAGGCCCCGACTCTCAGCCCAGCGGGCAACAAGTTGATCGATCTCATCATGGGCAGCTTGGCGATCCTCCAGCGTCGCAAACTCACCCGCATCAACACCAATAGCAGCCGCCAGCGCCAGCCATGCTTCGTCGCTGTCACATGAGATCGCCAACCACTGCTCAGACTCCTCGGTCTCGTAGATGCCTTGGGGAGCAGCGAAACGGCTGCGATTGCCAAGGCGACTCAGCGTCGTGCCATTCGCCGAGTACTCCACGATCATCTCCGCCGCGCAGTTGATAGCTCCCTCAACCATCGCCGATTCGATAAAAACGCCGCTGCCAGTGCTGTTCCGCTTCCGAATCCCAACCAGCGCCGCAAAGCAGCCGTGCATCCCCGCTATCGGATCGCACGGCCCGCGAGGGATGCGGGGTTGATCCGCCTCATGACCAGTCAGCCAGGCCATTCCTGACATTTGCTCCATGGTCTGCGCGAACCCGACACGTTCACGCCATGGGCCGTCGAGCCCAAAGGCAGGCATGCGAACCATCACGAGTTGTGGGTTGCGTTCGCTAAGCACGTCCCAACCAAGATCAAACGCTTCAATCACCCGAGGACTGAAATTCTCGACGACGACATCCGCGCTATCCACAAGCGACAGGAGCAGTTCCCGACCTTGGGGATCGTTGAGATCAAGGGTCAACCCGCGTTTGTCGTGATTCGCGGCGAGGAACATGTGCCCCCACTCCCACCAGCGCTGTTTGCCGAACATCATGCCCGTGAGACGCATACCATCGGGGTGAGTCACCGATTCAACATGGATCACATCGGCACCTAGCGCCGCCATCGCTTGCGTCGCGCAGGGTCCCGCCCACCAGCTTGTGAGATCTACGACACGAACCCCTGCGAGTGGTCGCGCGGTCAGGTCATCAGGGGCGTTCGCAGCAGACGCAGCGGGCGCGGGACGGGGGCGGGACTCAATCTGTCCGGTGTGTTCACCGATCACCGGTGCAGGTCCGGGAATCGGCGGGCGTTCGCCGTCGATTCTTCGCGGCGACCTCGGGGCTTCAAAGCCCTCCGCTGTGTTTGCAAAGAAACCCCTCGCAACCAGATGCTCCTCGCTGAGCACCCCGGCCCCATCGTTGACCCGCGCCACGGGTACCCTCAGTTCCGAGGCCAGATCCACGATCTCAGCAACCGAGTGCTCGGCCATCCACTCGTTGACGATCGCCGACCATTCATCGAGACGACCGGTGCGGGTACGAAGATCCGCCCACTCGCCGTCCATCAGATCAGGACGTTCAATCATCAAGCAGAAGTTCTGAAACTGCTGCCGTGTGTTGGTGTTGAAGCCAACCCATCCGTCCTTCGCACGTTCAATTGAGGGAGTCTCAAGTGATCGCTTCGGTAAATCGGTGCGACCCGACATCTGCTGCGACAAGTCTGCGAAGGTCGACGCTGCCAACGCCGTCGACTCAGCAATCGACACATCGACCACCTCGCCTTGACCGCAACGACGAGACCGATCAACCGCTGCCAGCGCGGGCGGTGCCGCGTAACACGCCGCCATCCACTCGAACACATCCCCGCCGGCTGCGTACGGAGGCAACGAGACATGACCACGGCAACTGATCGACCCGGTATCGGCCTGCACCAAGAACTCGTTGAGCGACCGCTCCGCCCACGGTCCTTCCAGTCCGTAAGGCCGAATCGAGGTGATGACAGCAAATCGATGCCGCTGCTGAATGCCCGCAACATCGGATGGCGTTAGCGTGTCGTCGACGACGATGAGATCGGCACTAGCCAGCAACTCTTCGGTTGCAGTGTCGCCCTGTGTGCCCACCACTGAGCGGGTGCCTGCAGCCAGAAACAAAAACAACGGACCATTCGCCCCGTCCGCCAACGGTACCGAACTGCGTCGGCGCAGATCGACACCGGCCTCTGTTTCAACCCGAATGACATCCGCGCCCGCATCAACGAACAGGCGAGACAGGTACGCGCCGGCAATACCGCTGCTGAGGTCGATAACGCGTATGTCCTGCAGGATCACGTCAACAACTCACCTCAGCTTGAGGCGTTAGCGATGATGTTGTCTCCCCAAGCGGCAAGCGCATCGGCCGTATCTCTGAAAAACAGGAAGGACGGCACGATCATGCGGCTCGCGCCCCAAGAAGCCAACTCCTCGACTGCCGCAGCCGGATCTTCTCCGAAGATGCCCATATGCTGACCGCTCAACTCAATTGCGGATGGATCACGGCCATGGTCCGCGGCAGTCTGCCGAGCGATCTCGTACAGTTCCGTTAGGTCGCCCTTGGCCGGCCAGAAACCATCACCGACCCTACCCGCTCGTTCCGCAGCGGCTCGGCTGTGTCCGCCAATGTGAATGGGTACAGATCCGTTGGCTGGCTTCGGGTTGCAAGAGATGGGGTCGAAGCTGACGAACTCGCCGTCAAAGGACACCGCATCGTCGGCCCAAAGCGCGCGCATCACCGCCATGTATTCCTCAGTTCGCGGACCACGGCGGGGCCACGGGACACCCAGCGCTTCGAACTCTTCTTTGAGCCAGCCGATACCGATTCCCAACTCGACTCGCCCACCCGACATGTTGTCGAGCGTGGCTACTTCCTTGGCATAGGTGATGGGGCTGCGCTCAGGGAGCAGCGAGATACCAGTGGCGAGACGCAAGCTGGTGGTGTGAGCGGCCACAAAACCGAGCCAGATCAAAGGATCAGGGATCGGGTTATCGCCTGTTCCAGGCATTTTGCCGCTGTCGTCGTAGGGGTAGGTGGACTCGTAACCCTCCGGATAAATGATGTGTTCAACAGTCCATACCGATTCGAAACCCGCCGCCTCCGCGGCTTGACCGATTGTCTTGGCACCTTCGCCGGTACCGAAGTGCATGACATTGGCAAACGCCAGTCCGAATTTCATCTCTGGTTCCTGATTCTGATTAGTGGAGCGCCCATCCTGCCCCACGTTTTCAGAATTCACTCAACCGAGCCACGGCTCGTCAAGTTCCCATGGTTCGATCTTGTCGGGCTTGGCGACTCGCGGGCGGCGTGGTTCGGCCATTGCCCGGGCGGCGATGACTCCGGCCACCATGCCGAATAGATGGCCTTCCCAGGAGATGAACTGCTGCGGCACGATCCCGGCCACCATGCCGCCGTAGAAGACGATCACCAGCAGTGCCGCGGCCAGCGCCCGTGGGCGGCGCTCAAAAACTGCGGCACCGAGAATCGCGCCGAAATACCCGAAGACCACCCCGCTCGCGCCGATGTGATTGCCGAATCCGGCCAGCGCCCAGGTCAGTGCGCCGCCAATGACCATCACCGTCACAGTCACGCGTGCCCAGTAACGCATCCCGCGCGCCGCGACGAGTCCACCAAGGGCCACGAGAGGCAGCGAATTCGACGCTACATGGCCGAAGTCGGAATGGAGAAACGGTGCCCAGGCAATTCCATCGAGTCCGTCTTGACGCCGAGGGAGGATCCCGTTGCCTTGAAGACGGTCGTCGAGTGCGAGCGTGTCGACAATCTCGATTCCCCACATCACAACGAGGGCCAAGACCAGCAAACCGATCGGCGTCCACACCAGTCGGACCCAAGAGCGCTTCGGTTCCGCGGATTCGACCATGCCTCATCGTAGATGCGGCTCGCAGGAGAAGTTGGCTAAGTTGGTCCCCTACCGGGTTAATGACCAGCAAGAAAGACCGAGATGAGCGACAACCCTCAGCCGCTGGGTGGCAACGAGATGCCGCGGTTCGGTGGTATCGCCACGTTCATGCGCTTGCCGGCAACATCGTCGCCCGAGGAGTTGGATGTTGCGGTAGTGGGGGTGCCATTCGACATCGGCACCTCTAATCGGCCCGGTGCCCGATTCGGTCCCCGAGGAATCCGGGAGGAGTCGGTGCTGCTGCGTCCATACAACATGGCGACACGAGCCGCTCCCTTCGACAGTCTGCGCATCGACGACACCGGCGATGTGGCCACCAACCCCTACAACCTGGCCGACTCCGTAGAGCGGATCACCGCGCACTTCGAGGAGTTGCTGCGACACGACTTGATCACCGTCGCAATGGGTGGCGATCACACGATCGTGCTGCCGATTCTGCGGTCCATGGCCGCCAAACACGGGCCCGTGGGATTGGTTCACATCGACGCCCACACCGACATCAACGACACCATGTTCGGCGAGAAGATCGCTCATGGCACGCCATTTCGCCGTGCTGTGGAGGAAGGACTGCTTGACGGACCGCGTGTGGTGCAGATCGGGATGCGAGGCACCGGTTACGCAGCCGATGATTTCGACTGGTCACGGGAACAGGGTTTTCGGGTGGTGCAGGTTGAAGAGTGCTGGTATCGAAGCCTTGATCCGCTCATGGAAGAAGTGCGTGCCCAACTCGGGGACGGACCCGTGTATCTGAGCTTCGATATCGATGGCCTCGACCCGTCCTTTGCTCCCGGCACGGGAACGCCGGAGATCGCCGGCCTGACCACGACTCAGGCTCTAGAGATCATTCGTGGTTGTCGCGGCCTGGATCTGGTGGGTTGCGATCTTGTCGAGGTGGCTCCCATCTACGACACCAGCGGTGCCACTTCGCTGACCGCCGCGAACATGTTGTACGAGATGCTCTGCGTCCTGCCCGGAGTCGAGTATCGACCGTAGTCAGTCGCCACGCTCGTCTTCACACCCATAATGGCGCGTGCCCGCGTCAGGCGAAGCCTCCGAGAAGGGTCTTTGGCCAAACTCGGGTTGGCACCCATAATGGGGCCGTGCCCACGTCAGGTGAAGTGTACGAGAACTCCGCAATGCAGCGTGATCGGTACGTCAACTTGCTGATGGGGTGCCTCACCCGGGAACTGTTCCTAGCTGAGGAGACCCACGATGTCGATCTCTCGGAATGGCCCGGTGACTCAGACAAGCTTCGTTCAATTCTAAAGGCCAACAGTTGGCGCTTGACCAGGAGGGGCGGTGAACCCGATGCGCGAGGCGAAGGCCACGACTGGCCGCCGACTGCTGAGACCATGGTCGGTCGGCAACGGCTCGCTGATGTGCGCTGGTGTGTTGACCAGGTGATGGCGGAAGGCGTGCCAGGTGACTTCATCGAAACAGGCGTATGGCGCGGTGGGGTGACGATCCTGATGAAAGGGATGCTTGAGGCGTGGGGAGATACCGAACGGAGGGTCTGGGTCGCCGACAGTTTCAGCGGGTTGCCCGTGCCCAATCCCGAGGCATACCCGGCCGATGAAGGCCATGACCTGTCTGCAGTGAAAGCCCTGCATGTGTCCGCCAACGAAGTGCGCGCCAACTTTGAACGTTACGGCTTGCTCGATGAGCGGGTGTGTTTCCTTGAGGGCTGGTTCGCCGACACCTTGAGCACCGCGCCGATCAACCAACTTGCGATCCTGAGGCTTGACGGCGACCTGTACGAATCAACCATCGATGCCTTGGCCGCGCTGTACCCCAAGCTCAGCGTGGGCGGATATGTGCTGGTCGACGACTACGGGGCCTGGGAACCCTGCCGAAAAGCAGTGGACGACTACCGAGCAGCGCAGGAGATCACCGACGAGATCGTCGCTGCCGACTGGACCGGAATCCACTGGCGGCGCAGCGCGTGAGCAATTTCGCTTATTGTTGAAGTTGCGAAGGTTCCACACAAACTTCGCCTATTCTTGAAATTCTTCAATTTCCCCTCTAATTTCGCCTATTGTTGAAGTCACTCTCACACCAAGGGGGATCCAAATGGCGGAACCGAAGCTGCATCAAGTCGAAGCCGGTTACTCCGACCTGCGCAACCAGCCCCAAATATCCAGAGCATTGAAGGCGAGGCGAAAGGCGCTTGGCATGACCCAGCAAGAAACGGCCCAACGCGCCAACGTGTCAGTGCAGTGGCTCTCGGGGTTGGAGAACAGCAAAGGCAGTTGCGGCCTGAGGCGGGTCATGCGGGTTGTCGACGTACTCGGACTGTCCCTGGCACTGCACATCCGGCCCCGTACAGAACTCGATCAGATATTCGACAGCATCAAAACCGAGTCGGAATGACCACCAACGACACGCTTGTAGTTTTCTTACGCGGCGAGGAAGCGGCCCATGTCACCCGCCGAGGGCCGCAACTGAGTCTGGTCTACTCCGAAGAATACGCCGAACTACCCACAGCGTCGCCTCTCTCACTTTCTCTGCCGCTGGAAGAAACACAAGTCAATGACCGACGAGTGGGCAGCTGGATACCGGGCCTGTTGCCGGGGAACCCCGATGTCTGTAAACGTTGGGCCGCTAAGTACGGCGCAGCGTCCCCCCAAGCCTTCGATCTGCTCGGAACCAGCGTCGGCATGGATTGCCCGGGAGCGGTCCAGTTCTGTAAACCGGAGTCCGCAGAAGAATTGACAACTCGTCAGGGCGGAGTGAACTGGCTTTCCGAGGACGAACTCAGTGATCTCGTCGCGGGCATGGTGCGCGAATCCTCACGGTGGGTGCGCCCTCACCGACACGGCGCGTTCAGCCTTGCCGGCGCTCAAGCAAAAACCGCGCTTTGCAGGGAAGGCGGCGACCGCGGCCGCTGGGGCGAACCTTGGGGGCAGACTCCGACCACCCATATCCTCAAGCCTTCGATGGCCGACCTTGTAGACCAATCGCTCAACGAGCACTTATGCATGACCGCAGCCCGCTATTGCGGGTTAGCCGCCGCACGCACGGAGATGGCCCTGATTGACGAACACCCGGTGCTGGTAGTCCACCGTTTTGACCGCCTTATCGGCGCTGACGGTGCTGTCCGACGCGTTCACCAAGAGGACATGCACCAGGCTTGCGCCGACCCCGACGCTTCGATCTACCAGGGTGACCACGGGGAGGGCCACAGCATCGCGCACTTGTCGCGCCTACTGGCAAACAATTCAGCCGACCCGGACAAAGACAAACGGGCATTCTTCGATGCATTGGCGCTCAACTGGGTGTTGTGCAACACCGACGCCCACTCCAAGAACTACAGCATCCTCTTCAACGCCGCTGAAATCCGCCTCGCCCCTCTTTACGATGTGTGGTCAATAATGCCACACGACCCCGACCATTATCGTTCCTACACTCTGGCGATGTCGCCTCTAGCGGACCGCAGGGTGATGGCAGCAGACAACCCGCAGGCGTGGGCGGCGGCCGCGCGAGCCGTGGGGTTGGACTCCACTGAGGGGATAGACCGTGCTAGGAGAATCGCCGGCGCGGTCCCTGAGGCTCTGGAGCGGGCCGCCGATGAGTTGCAACCAGAGTTCCGCTATTCTCCGACACTCCAAGCGCTGCTGTCTCTCAGCATCAAGCGGCGAGATCAGTGCCTCAACGGTTAGGCACTCCTGGGAACGGGCATCCTTTTGATATGGGCGAGATCAGCACTTACTACGGCCTGTTGCGCAGGGCCCATGAGATCGTCAAGCCTCGCTGCTATCTGGAAATAGGTGTTCACAGGGGCCATTCGCTGGCACTGGTGCAACCCGAGACCCACGCGGTCGGGATCGACCCCGAACCAATGGTCACCCACCCTGTCAACAACACGGTGATCGTGCCGTCCACCTCCGACGAGTTCTTCGCCGATCCAGACCTTCCGGGACTGCTCGGAGGTCCGGTCGACTTGGCCTTCGTCGACGGACTCCACCTCTTTGAGCAGGCCCTGCGGGATGTGGCCAACGTTGAACGCCACAGCAACCCCGAAGGAATCATCTTGATACACGATTGCCTGCCGATCGACGCGGCGACCTCTACCCGGGAACAAACCACAGTGATCTGGTCAGGCGACGTTTGGAAGGTAGTCGTTGCGTTACGTCGTTACCGTCATGCTCTGACGGTGACAACCGTCGATGTCGAACCCACTGGCTTGGCAATCGTTTCGGGCCTCGACCCCGACAACACTGTGCTGTTCGACCGCTACGACGAGATCGTCGACGAACTACGGGACCTCAGCTTCGATGATCTGCAGGCCCTCGGCCGCGTCGAGGCGCTCAACGTCGTCGATGCCGATTCAAAAACCCTCCGAGCCCTGCTCACATCCGGCCGCTGCGAAACCCCGTAAAGTCTTCGCCTCGCTGGGGATCGACTGATATGGGTCGTGGGACTAGAGTCAAGGATTCGAGACGGTTACCGAAACTACGGAGAACAGAACAATGCCACAATTGGTCAAGGGAGTTATTTCTGCGGCGGTTGGTGAGCCGGTCACTACAGAGAACATCGTGATTCCGGATCCCGGGCCGGGCGAAGCGGTCGTGGCGATACAGGCTTGCGGCGTGTGCCACACGGACCTTCACTATCGCGAGGGCGGGATCAACAACGATTTCCCGTTTCTCCTAGGCCATGAGGCTTCAGGCGTCGTCGAATCCGTTGGGGAGGACGTGACCGAGGTTGCTCCCGGGGACTTTGTGATCCTCAACTGGCGAGCTGTGTGTGGTGACTGTCGGGCATGCAACCGCGGCAGGCCACATCTCTGTTTCAACACGCACAACGCCGAGCAGAAGATGACGTTGGAGGACGGGACCGAACTGTCGCCCGCCCTCGGCATCGGTGCATTCGCGGAGAAGACGCTCGTAGCGTCCGGACAATGCACCAAAGTTGATCCCGAGGCCTCCCCCGCTGCAGCGGGCCTGCTGGGTTGCGGGGTGATGGCTGGTATCGGTGCCGCTATCAACACCGGCGGTGTAGGCCGCGGCGACAGCGTGGCGGTATTCGGCTGCGGGGGTGTGGGCAACGCGGCCATTGCCGGCTCGAAGCTGGCCGGGGCATCCAACATCATCGCCGTCGATATTGACGACCGAAAGCTCGAACTGGCCAAGGGTTTCGGAGCCAACCACACGATCAACTCCCGCGAAGAGAACGCTGTCGAGAAGATCCAGGAATACACCGGCGGGTTCGGTGCCGATGTCACCATCGACGCCATCGGTCTACCCGAGGTGTACAAGCAGTGTTTCGAAGCACGGGATCTGGCGGGCACTGTCGTGCTCGTCGGCGTGCCCACACCCGAAATGAAAATCGAGTTGCCGTTCCAGGAGGTGTTCGGTCGCGGTGGAGCACTCAAGTCGAGTTGGTACGGCGATTGTCTGCCGAGCAGGGATTTCCCGATGCTGATCGACCTCTACCGCCAGGGTCGGCTCGATCTCGACGGGTTCGTATCTGAGACGATCGAACTCGACGGTGTGGAAGAGGCCTTCCACAAGATGGAGCGGGGCGAGGTGCTGCGCTCCGTGGTCATCATCTGATGGGTGTCGAACTCGTCACCACCGACGGTATTTTTGCTCTCGACGGGGGCGAATGGGAGGTCACCAACAACATCTGGCTGGTGGGCGACGATCGGGAGATAGTGATTTTCGACGCGGCTCACGATCATCAGCCGATTGTTGACGCGGTCAACGGCCGCCGGGTCGCCGCAATCGTCTGCACGCATGGCCACAACGACCACATCAACGCCGCGGTGGCACTGCGTGAGGCTGTTGACGCCCCGATTCTGCTGCATCTTGACGATCAGATGCTCTGGGATGTGGTGTTCCCCGAAGACTCTCCCGATGGCGCGCTGACGCCCGGCGAAACCATCGCTGCCGGTGGCCACACTCTCGGGATCATTCACACTCCGGGGCATTCGCCGGGTTGCTGCTGTTTCTTCGACGTGACCGCTGGGCGGGTGATGTCTGGCGACACGTTGTTCTGTGGTGGCCCGGGGGCAACCGGACGCAGCTACAGCGACGAACCGACGATCCTGCGATCGATCCGCGACCGCCTGCTGACTCTCCCCGGTGACACCACCGTTCACACCGGCCACGGCGACAGCACCACCATCGACGACGAACGCCAACGCGTCCTCGACCGCATCAGCGAACTCGGACTCACCTGACAACAGCACCGGCCGAACAGGCCCAACCACAACAGCGAAGTAGCCTCTCGGGGTGCTCCTGAACTACTACACGATCGGTGCTGCGATTATTACCGGTGCGGTAGCGGGTGCCGTTGTTGTTTCGCTGGTTCGGCAAGGTTTCAGAAGGGTTCAAATAGCGGCCTCAGCCGTTGCCATCGGTGTCGGGGGTACGTTCTTTTTCAATATCGGAGCGCTGTTCATCGCCCGACCAGACGTCTTCACAAGCATCCATGTCAGCTACCTCGTACTGACAGTCGGAGTCCCCTTGGCGGGGACGATCGTCCTGGTTTTTGCTCGCAACCGCACACGGATGATCACGGCGCTCTGCGTGCTTGCTTTAGTCCCTGTTCCCTTGGGGATCTATGCCACCTATATCGAGCCATTCTGGTTGCGAACAGACCACGTCGAGTTGGAGGTTGAAAGTGTAAGCGAGAAGATAAGGATCGGAGTGCTTGCCGATCTGCAAACGACCGAGATCGGTTCGTACGAGAGCAGCGCAGTAGACCGTTTGATCGATGCCGCGCCGGACCTTGTCCTGATTCCGGGCGATCTGTACCAGATCGATCAAAATCGGTTCGATGAAAAAGTCCCGGAATTCAACGAAGCGATCCAAAGGCTCGTCGATGCAGTTCCGAACGTCTTGTTGGTTAGCGGGAATACCGACCACATCGGTGGTCTCGGAAAAATCGTGCGTGGAACGGGTGCAAGAGTCCTCAACAACCAGATTGAAACACTGGAGATCAACGGCAACACCGTTAGTGTGCTTGGCATAACCTTGTTCGGTAACGAGCGAATCGCCCAACTCCGATCTGAACAGCTAGCCGAGGGTTCAGCCGATCTGCGAATTCTGCTTGCTCACCAGCCAGATGAGATTCGGCTGATCGAATCAACGCCAGTCGATCTCTTGGTTTCAGGACATACCCACGGGGGACAGATCGCCCTCCCCTTCATTGGCCCGCTTGTCACCGCATCGAACGTACCGAGACATGTAGCAGCCGGAGGGTTGCATGAACTGCACGGAACACCGGTGTATGTGTCTACCGGTGTGGGGCGCGAGCGCAGAACCGCCCCCCAGGTGAGATTTGGCGTGCGACCATCCATCGGAATCATCGACATAACCGGCGATCAGCGCGGCGAGCGGTGACACTCTCACAAAGACCGGTTCGTGATGCCGCGGAGACGTTACAACGCCTTCGGTTCGTATTGCGCGTTCAAGAAGAACTCGCTGTGCTGAAAAGTGATCCTGCCGCTTGGAGCGACTACCTCGCTGAAGCAGAAGCATCCTCGGTCGCCGATGGCATCGGTTGACTAGTTGTGGGGATTCAGCGGCCCGGTCCGAAGCGTTCTCGGTTTATAGCTTGAGGGTGGTGCCACTAACGCTGACTGGGGCGCCGATCAGGTCTTCGGTCACCGCAGCGGAGGCGACTTCGGCATCATCGAGGGCTGCCACACAGCGGCTGCCGGAAGTGAGGTCAACTATTGTTCGAACACCGGAGGGTTCCATGCCGTCGTAGACGACGGTGTAGGTGGCCACGGTTCCCTCGCCGTCAGGATCTTCGTCGAGGGGAACCTCTTTAGTAGCGGCTTTCGCCTCGTCGGCCAGATCGGCGATGAGCAAACCAGCCGTCGGTGCTTCGGTGCTCCAAACGGTGAGTCCGGGTTTGGTCAACAATCCGCTCACCGCGGTGACAGCACCGTAAGCACCCGGCTCGACCCGAATCTGGTTGATCATTTCGACCGTGGCTTGAAACACAAAGTTGTTCAACGGACCCCCCGCAAAGGTCATGCCTCCGGTGAGGGTGCAAACGCGGTCTGGATCCACCACCAGTTCCGACTGCTGAACCGCAACCGCGGCGGGAAAACAGCTGTAGAGCTCGATGTGTTCCATGTCGCCAACGCGGCGACCAATGTGCGACGCCGCTGTTGCACCCAACACCCCCATAGCCGGCCAACGGTGCAGTGCGCCACGGCGTGACAACGAAAGCGACATCGACGACTCAAGCCCCACATGAGGGAATACCCAGCGATCTCGAGGCACGCCTAGGGACTCCGCGGTCGCAGCCGAACACAGGATCAACGCCGCGGACTGATCCACTCCCCACTGGGAGTTGTGCCACTTGTTGTATGGAAAGGCCATAGGACGGTTGGCGGGTGCAGGATCACGAATCTCTTCGGGCAGCATCGGCTCACCGAACGCAGCGCGCCGATTCGTTTGGGCGACCTGGTTGAAGCCGTGCCAGCGCCAGGCAATCTCGTCTCGGTGTTGGCCCAGTGGCCAGCCGTGGGCAGCTCGGCGAGCATTTTCGATCATGGCATATTGCTGCACTGGAACAACCGCGCCGATCTCTATCTCGGGGCGGGCAACAATCTCGCCGCTAGGGCTGAACTCCTCGTCGGGCACCAGGTCGCCTTGATCGTGACCCGGTAGTTCCAACCTGGAACGGCGGGCAAGATCATCTCGATGTTTGGTCTCCCCTCCGCATACCACCGCGATATCGAATTTCCCAGAGCGGATCGCCTCAAACGCAAGGTTGATCAGCGTCTGCTGAGAAATACCCACATCCACCGCGACCGTATGGGGATCAGCGCCCACCGCTTCTCCGATACGACAGGCCGCGTCGGGCAACCTGGAGAGTCCCCGGGTGGCGCCGATCCAGCCGATCTTGGGGCCAAGACCGGCTACGCCACTGTCGCTCAGCGCAGATCGCAGCGCCTCAGTCATCAATTCTGTGGTGTCGAGACCAGCGCCGGGATCAACGAGCCGCTGATCAGCCGTGCCCGCGCCGATCAGCACCACCGAGTCGGGTTCGTAACTCATTGACAGCGGACCCTACTGTGGGGCGTTCGGTTCCAACGATTTCAACCCGCACACCCACAACTGGGAGACTTTTTTCATGACTGAGCTACTTGACGCCGCTCGCGACCTCCGCACGACGCTTGATGCCGAAGGTGCCAAAGCCGAAGCCGAAGGTACGCCGATGACCGACGAGGCAGTGAAGCTCTGCCATGAGGCCGGTCTCTACGGCACGCTCATCCCCCGCGAAGTTGGTGGGGCAGAGCTGACATTTGGCGAGTCCCTTGACGTGTTCACCGAACTTGCCCGTGCTGATGGTTCGATCGGCTGGGTGGTCATGGCCAGTTGCACAGCCGCCTGCTATTTCGGGTCGTGGTCGCCGGCTTCCTTCAGCGATGTGATGTTTGCCGACGGGGTGCCTCTGGTAGCCGGACAATTCGCTCCAAACGGCACCGCGGTGCCAGGCCCAGACGGGTATCACATCACCGGCAACTACTCCTTCGGGTCTGGGTTGCAACACGCCGAATGGGCCGGATGCGGGTCTTTCAGCGCACCCACTGAAGGCGACCCCGACTTCCTGCTGGCGGTGGTCCCGGTAGCCGAAGCTGAGATCACCGGCAACTGGCACGTGATGGGCCTTCGTTCGACCGCTTCGTACGACTACAAGATCGACAGCATCGTGCCCGAAGACCGGACGCTATCGTTCTTCGGGTTCACCAAATACCGAGGTGGACCCGCCTACAACCTCGGAGTGCTGTGCATCACCGAAATCGGGCACGCCGGTTGGGTCCTCGGGGTGACGCGCCGAGCTATCGACGAAGCGACCGCGCTGGCCAAGACCAAGCAACGTATGACCGGCAAGTCAACCCTGGCCGACGATCCCCGCTTCCAGTACGACCTAGCCGAAGCCGAAAGCCTCTTTCGTGCAGGCAATCTCTGGATCCGTACAGCGTTTTGCAAAGCAGAACAATCGGCGCTCAACGACAACATCGACCAAGCCGCCATCAGCGAGGCACTCCAGGCAACTGCTTGGTTCACCCAGCAGTCAACCCAAGCAATCCAGACTCTGTATCGCCATATCGGCACAACCGCTTTGCGAGACGGCGGCTTTCAGCGCTGCTTTCGGGATATTCATGCCGGAAGCCAACACGCCATGGTCAGCCCCGCGCATTCCTACGCTTTTGCCGAGTCGATGATCACCCCCGCCCCCGACTCAGCGCTTGAATTTTAGCCAGCGGGCTAGAGCGCGTCGGCTCAGGGAGAAATACTGGTTAGGTCGTCGCCTATGACGATCTCACCATCGAAATGCTGCGCGGCGATGGCGCGCCAATCGTCGTACTGCTCGGGTTGAGGAGCAGGCACCATGTGGGTCAGCATCAAAGTCTTGACGCCGTTGCGCTCAGCAGTCTGCGCCGCCTGCTCAACGCTTGAGTGATAGTCGAGAATGTCCTGAATGCGCTCCATGGGCATCAGCTTCACGAGGTCGTCGCGGATAACGGTCTGCACATAGACATCGGCGTTGTCGGTCAACTCGTCAAGCCCGGCACAAGGAATCGTGTCGCCTGCCAAAGCCACGACTCTGCCTTCCCGCTCCACCCGATAGCCAACGGTGGGCTCCACGGGCGCGTGAACCGTTGCACAAACGCTCACCTGCATCGAACCAAGCTCAAACGAATCGCCCGCTTGCACTTCGCTGACTTCGACCACCGGTTCCCAATTCAGATCATCGTGGTGGGCGATCCGGTAACCAACGTCGGGTCCGAGCGCATCCAAGGTGCGCTCAACGAAGCGTTTGATCCCCACGGGACCCCAGATCCGCAGTGGTCTGGGTTCGTTGGTCATGATCCACTGGGTGGTTATCACGTCGTTCAAGGCACAGAGGTGATCGCTGTGCAGATGGGTGATCAGCACTCCCGACAGGAACACAGGCATCGAACCAGCCGCAGCCATGCGCATCACGCAACCGCGCCCAGCATCTATCAACACCTGCTCAAGGCCACCTTCGCCGGTTTTGATCAGCGTGGCGGGGCCAGCTCTATTCGGATCAGGGATCGGCGAACCGGTCCCGAGCAGAACGATTTCCATCAGGCCTCCAAGGTCAGTCGGCACCCACCGAAACAGGGTTTCGGTCTGCGGTGTCACGTTTGGACAACACCCTCAGCATCATCTCTTTGGCCACCATGGGCCCGGCGTTCTGGTTCTGGCCGGTGATGAGATCCCCGTCAACCACCACATGGTTGGCGAAGATGTCACGGCGTCGATGGGTGCTTTGGAAGTCGGCACCGAGACGGCGCAGTTCCGTCTCAGGGTGCTGCGGGGTCATACCGATACCGAGCTCTTCGATCTGCTTGTCCGTAACCGCGGTGAGTGGGCGGCCCTTGACCAGCGGCTCCCCGTCTGCGGTCTCAGCTTTCAGCAAACCGAGCGGTCCATGGCAAACCCCGCCGAGCACCTTGTTCGCCGCAGCGGCGACGGTCACCTGTTCGCCAACCACATCCGAGGTGCCGAGGTCCCATGCGGCTCCCCAACCACCGGCGAAATATACGATGTCGTAGTCGTCCATGTTGAGATCTCCGATAGCCAGGCTGTTGATGACTTTCTCCTTGGCCTCGTCGTCTGTCATGAAGCGGTCATCGTGACGAGAGCGAACAAAGGAGATGAACGACTTCGGATCAAATGGGATGTCGCCGCCCTTGGGCGAGGCGATATCAACTTCCATGCCGGCATCAGCGAACTCGTAGTACGGAACCGTCAACTCCGAACCGAACACACCGGTCGGTTTGCCAACCTCAAGCGTTGCCTGATTGGTGGCAACGATCAGCGCACGGTGACCTCGCAAGTCCAGCTTCACCGACTCGGGGTCGTCGGGATGCAGACCTGCGGATTGAAGCAACCTCCGTACCCCACGTGCCGGCAGCGGCGGGCGCTTCGCTTTGGGACGATCCGCTTGGCGCGGGGAGGTGGGCCACTCGGCGTTACGCGTCGGGATCCGTTCGCGCCGGATTCGCTTCAGGTCTTCCTTCAACATTTCAAATACCTCCATACAGTCGGGGTTGTTCCATTGGTTGTGCGCTTCGATGGGATCGTCACTGAGGCAGTAAAGCTCCCATTGGTCAGGGATCGGTTCGCTCCGATACAGCGGACCACCCGCGCTACGGGCTGAGAGTTGCCGCTCATGGGGTTCGGTCCAGGTGGCAGGGTCATCGAAAGTGCGGACCAGCTTCCACAATTGATTGTCGACGGTCCCGACGACCGCCTCCACGTTGGTGGCTGCATGTGCTGGGACCTTGATCTGCAGTGGGAACGGAGCATCAACACGCCCTCGCGCTGCCAGCATTGCGGCGCTCGAACCGTCGCCTTCCAGCATGTTGTCGCGGGTGACGAGATATACCGAGTCTGCTGGTGGGTGCTGCGGCGTCGACAGCAGGTTGCTCAGGTCTCGGCCCGGTAAGGGGTGGACTTCTGTATGGGTCCGTGCCAACTCGGTCGCCAGCGCCGCTTCATCGGCACCCGCTAGCCCCAGCAACGTGGGGAGCAGGTCAATGTGGCTTGTCGGCACGTCAACAACTGCCTGTTTGGTGGCATTGGTCCCGGTGCGAACGATCTGCAGCGGCACCCGAGTCGCCTCGTCGTACAGCTGATACCACTTCTGATGCAAACCCCCATGTGAACCGAGCAGATCACCGTGGTCCGCGCTGAATACCAGGACGGTATCGGCGCTGCTCCCATCGGTAACCGCACGGCGCACCCGATCAATGGGCTCGTCCACATCATGATGCAACCGGTAGTAGGTCTGGCGATAGCGTTCGGCGTTGCTCTGATATGCGCGCCGTATCAGAGGTGCCGGGCCGTACGCCGAGTAGTAGCCGTCGCGGTAGGCCATTTGCAACGCGGGTTTGCTGCAGAGATCCTCGTCGTCGGTGGGTGACGGCGGGATCGTCGGTGGCTCAGCCAACGACGGTGCCAGCGTGTTGCCACGCCGTTTGTGCATGGCCAGTATGGGCCAGAGCACGATGTCGTGAGGATTGACGAACGAGCAGATCAACAGGAACGGTCTAGCCGCTTCTTGGTCACCTTCGGCTCGGTGCTTGTAGCGGTCTTGTAACCATGCCGCCGTCCGTTCCGCGTAGATCGGGTCCCGCACATAGCCCGTGTCAGACCAGTGCCCACCGTGAGGTTCTGGTCCTACCCAACCTGAGAAGCCGAATTCGTCGAGGGGGTCTGCAGCCAGGTATGCATCGACCGCTTCGGGAATCACCTGCCCGTCGGATGTATTGGTGCGCAGGCGCTGACCATCGACGGTGACGTCGGCATGGCTCACGTGCCACTTGCCTACATACGCGGTGTCGTAGCCGGCGGTGCGCAACCAGTCCCCCATTGTGGGAACCTCGTCCGGTTTGAGCCAACGCATCCGGCTGTCGGTGGCCCGTTTGCCCAGCCCATCGGTTTGGGTCACGCCGTGCAAATCGGGGTAGTGGCCCGTCAGCAGGCTCGGCCGGCTCGGGACACATGCAGTCGATGCAACATAGTGACGCCGAAAGTCCACGCCGTTGTTGGTGAACCAGCGGCGGCCGACGAGATGCTGTTCACGCCAGGCCCGTATCTCGGCTGTCTCGTAGGCCGGCGCGGCCCGCTCCTCGTCGGTCAGCACTATTACTATGTCGGGTTGTGGGTCGGCCACGTGCTAACTCCTTTCGGTTCCGCTGGAGGCAATTCGTGTCGCCGCCGCGTCCAGATCGCGAAGCAAGCGTTGGTTGACCGAACCCATCTGTCGGGCGAGCAACCGGGCCACAAGCTTCATGGGCGGTTTAGGACCTGGTTCAATCTGGGCGGTGAGCGCGAGTTGTGTGTGATCTCCGTCGGCCCTCAGCGTCCATTCGTTGACAACCCTGCTAACCACATTCGGCAAACCAACGACCTCATAGGCCAGAGTTTCCTCCGGTTGCCAGACGGTGACTCGTTCGAGCAGAACGTTGGATTTGACCTGAACTCTGCGCTCGGTTCCGACACCCTCGCGGCGTTCGGTCAACTGACAGCTGTGATCAATTTCTTGGGCCCAACCAGCGAGCCGGTCAAAGGCGGCCAACAGCGCCCAAACCGCCGCTGGGGATGCAGCTACGGTTATTTCGTTCCTGACAGCGATCACGGTTCAGACCTCGGCCAGGAGGGCAGACAGCATCAACGAGAGAATCTTCGCGGTGGTCGGTCGGTCTAATTCCCGGACATGTCGAAGCAAGTCGATGGCATCAAGGGAGCACATCGCGGCCAGTGATTCGGCCAACAATTCAGCGCGGTCCGGGGCGAGGCCGTCGAGTTCAGTAGCGAAATGTCGCTTCATTTGTTCAGCGTTGATTGCCGCTGTTCGTTCAAGGTTTCGCGCCAGGACCGGCTCGAAAGGGGCTCGTGTCTGTCCGACGCGCCACACTGACGCGGCCGCGTCGTAGAGCGTGAGGCGTTGTTCAACGAGCCGCGCCACCCGATCTTCGAGTGGTCCAATACCCGTGTCGGGGACTACCCAGATGTCTACCGTCGCCGCCAACTGGCGTTCAACAGCGACCCGGCACAACTCGCCGAGGTCATCGAAGTACCGAAAGACACTGCGGTGCGACACACCCGAGCGCTCTGCCACGGTATTGACTGAGGGCCGCAGGTCACCTTCTCGGTACAACTCCAACATCGCGTCCACAACCCGTTCTCGGTTGCGATCGCGCCGGGCCCGGCGGCCGTCGATGTTGACGACATCGGCAAAATCATCGGGATTACTCATCGCGGCATCACCATACATCTGTCATTCATACTGCCATAACATAACGCAGGCTGACCCTTACCAAACAATCGCTGACACAGACTTGTTCAGCAGCCGGTTCAACATATGCTGTAGCGGCCATTTGGTCTACCTCCATTTGCTGCAGCTGAGAACAGGGAACAAGTTCACAATGAAAAACAACATCGGATTGTTCGTCACAAAACGCGCACTGTTGAACCCCACAACGGAAGCCATCGTTGATGTCACCAGCGGTCAACGCCAGACCTACGCACAGCTGAACGAGCGCTGCAACCGAGTCGCCAACAGCATGCGAGACAGCGGACTCACCCAGGGCGACCGAGTAGCAACGCTGTTGATGAACGGCAGCGAGTTCGTCGAAATCTTCTTTGGCGCCGCCAAAGCCGGCGGAGTAATCGTGGCCCTCAACTGGCGGCTCGTGGCCGATGAGCTCTCCTTCATCCTGAACGATTCGGGCGCTACCACGCTGGTCTTCGGCACTGCCTTCAACGAGGTGGTAGCCGAACTGCACTCACGTGGCTCACAAGCAACCGCTGTCACCAATTGGGTACATGTAGGCGACGCCGCGGATCGCCCCGATTTCGCAGCCGGCTACGAAGACCTCCTAGCCAACGCCTCAACCGCTGAGCCGGAGATCACCTCAAGCGACGACGACCTCCTCTTCATCATGTACACCTCGGGTACGACCGGCCTACCCAAAGGTGTGATGCACTCACACCTGACCGCTTTGTGGTCGGTGATCACCGGCAACACCACCGCCGACACCCGCTACGGCGACCGCTACCTGATTTGTCTGCCGCTCTTTCATGTGGGTGCTCTCAATCCAATGCTCAGCATCATTCACAAAGGTGGCACCGGGGTGATCATGAGCGAATTCCACCCTGTGAAGATCTGGGAAGTATTCGCCGAAGAGAGGATAACCGTCACCTTGGCCGTACCCGCCATGCTCAACTTCATGTTGTCCACCTACAACAAGGAGGCCCACGACATCTCGCACCTGCGCTGGGTCATGAGCGGAGCCGCACCCGTACCCGTGCCCCTCATCAAGGCTTACGAAGCCATGGGTATCGAGATTCACCAGGTGTACGGACTCACCGAAACCTGCGGACCTGGCTGTCTAATCTCTCCTGACGACGCGCTGACACGGGCGGGGTCTACCGGCAAGACCTTCTTCCACACCGAAGTGCGTGTCGTCAACGAACAAGGCGAGGACTGCGGTCCCGACGAACCTGGCGAGGTCATCATCTCGGGTCCCCACGTCATGATCGGCTACTGGAACCGGCCCGACGCCACCGCCGAAGCGATCGTGGATGGCTGGTTGAGGACCGGCGACGTTGCGATCATGGACGGCGACGGGTTCATCTACATTCAGGACCGAATCAAGGACATGATCATCTCCGGTGGCGAGAACGTCTACCCAGCGGAGATCGAAAACGTGTTGATGGCAATGGAAGGTGTCGCCGATGCTGCGGTCATCGGGATTGCCAGCGAGAAGTGGGGTGAGTCACCTCTGGCGGTGATCGTGCGGGCAAGCGAGAACGTCACAGCCGAAGATGTGATCGCTCATTGCGACGGCAAGCTGGCTCGTTTCAAGATGCCCCAGGCCGTCGAATTCACCGATGTCATCCCCCGCAACCCGACCGGCAAGGTGCTCAAGAGGGTGTTGCGCGAGCAGTACGACACTGCGTCGGCATGACCGGCAGGCTCGCTGGGCAGGTTGCGGTCATCACCGGTGGTGGGGGCGGCATCGGGGAGGCTTACTGCCGTCGCTTCGTCGCGGAAGGCGCCAAAGTAGCTGTCGTTGATATCGGCCGTGAGCAGGGAACCCGGGTTGCTCAGTCGCTCGCTGACGACGCCATCTTTGTTGCAACCGACATCAGCGACGAGGCTTCGGTCGATGCCTGCCGCGACGCCGTGCTCGACGCTTTCGGGACTGTCGATGTGCTGGTCAACAACGCTGCTCTCTACGGCGAACTCGACATCTCCGACAACTCTGTCCAGTACCTGCGACACGTCTACGACATCAACGTGATCGGACAATGGCTGATGGCCCGGGCGTTCGCTCCCACGATGGTTCAGAAGGGTCGCGGGCGGATCATCAACATCGGCTCGATCGCCGGCTATCTGCCTTTAGGCGCTTTGGGCCCAGCCGGTGATCCCCAAACCTGGTCGCTGGGTTCGTTTGCCTATCAGCAAACAAAGTTCGCGGTACTGGGCCTGACCCGGCAACTTGCCGGAGAGTTGGGCAGATACGGGGTCACCGCCAACACCATCGCCCCCGGATTGGTTATGACAGCAGCGACCGACAAGCAGGTGCCACAGGGCTTCGACCAGATCTTCGCTGACATGTCCGCTGCCAAGCGCAACTCCCAAGCCGAAGACATGTGCGGCCCGGTGCTGTTCTTGGCCAGCGACGACAGCGCCATGGTAAACGGTCAGGTCATCTGCGTCGACGGTGGCAACGTTATGCCCGCCTGAAGCGAGTAGCGCGCGTGGCCTCCAGAACTCTGGTTGTGGGCGGTACGGGTCCGACCGGACCGTTGATCGTGGCGGGGCTCGAAGCCCGCGGGCACGAGGTCACGATCTGCCACACCGGTAGTCACGAAGTCGACGAAGTGATGCACCTGAGACACATTCATTGCAACGTGCGAGACCGTGACTCACTTCAAGAAACCATCGGAACCGAGCATTGGGACGTCGCGGTCATCACCTACGGTCGCCTGCGGACTATCGCTGAAGTGCTCAAAGGACGTGTCGGGCACTTTGTATCCGTCGGAGGTGGGCCGGCCTTGCGGGGCTACTTCGATCCCTGGGCATTCGACCCGCCGGGACTTCCACTCCCCACCCCCGAAGACGCCCCCACAAGCAACGAAGACGAGGACGGGAAGTCATACCGGGTCGCCCGTACCGAGCAGTACGTGTTCGAATGCCACCCGAGCGCCACTCATTTCCGTTACCCCTACGTTTACGGTCCTCGCCAACTCGTTCCCCGGGAATGGTGCGTCGTAAAACGCATCCTGGATGGACGCCGCCAGATCGTGCTGGCCGACGGCGGGCAATCGGTCCATAGCTTCGGCTATGTCGACAACCTCGCGCATGCGATTCACTTGGCAGTGGATCAGCCCGAGCTAGCAGCGGGCCGGATCTTCAATGCCGCCGATGAAGAAGCCCTTACCGTTCGTCAAGTGGTCGAGATTTGCGCCGCTACTCTGGGGGCCGAACTGGAGATCGTGTCGATGCCCGCGGAGTTGGCGGTTCCGGCCAAACCATTGATGATGGGTCCCTCGACCCATCATCGGGTGTTCGACATCAGCGCTCTACGCCATGTGCTCGGCTACCGAGACCTGGTGGGCGCACGTGAGGCCGTGGCCCGCACTGCTCGGTGGCTGGCCGAGAATCCTCATCCTCCCCGCAGCCAGGTCGAACGAATACTTGAAGACCCCTTCGACTACGAAAACGAAGACCGGCTGATCGCCTGGTGGAAATCTGCTACCGCCACCCCACCCGATCTTGCCTGGGAAACGCCACCCGGTTACGGCCTCAGCTACGCCGGCCCCGGCACGAGCTACCAACGCCCCGACACCCGTATCTAGAGCTTCCGAGTGCGGGTCCGCCCGCCCAAGCGACCCCGGCTGTGCACAAGACTGACAAGCAATTGCCTTCCCTGCGATCTCTACTGGCGTGTACGGCCACCCAATCGAGGCCGCGGCCGCTACCGCTATCGCCACAATCCTTTCTACTCCCACAAGTGTGGCCGAAGTCCGGTTCGTGGCCTTCAACCAACCAACTCTCGACGCCTACCACGAGTTCCTCTAACAGCACGAAAACGAGCCCCGCCTTGTCAGGCGGGGCATGGCGCGCTGACAGCCGATTATCATGGTCGAAGTCTTGAGGTGACGCGCGATTATTGTGCTAATATCGCACCTGTGGTGCTATCTCGGGAGGAGCTAGGTCGCAGGATCGCTGAGGCGCGCAACCGCGCCGGCCTAACCCAACAGCAATGTGCGGATGCCGTTGGATTGGACCGGACCAGTTTGGCCAAGGTTGAGAACGGCCATCGGCGCACCACCGTATTGGAATTGGTCCGACTCGCCGAAACACTGGAAACACGCGTTGAGTGGTTCGTGGAAGACGCGCCACAATCAGTGGTTTCGCATCGCAACGCTGCCGACCCCGGTGAGCCAAGTCCTGCCATAGATCGTGTTGTGGAACGCGTAGCCCGCGAGGTGGAGTTCTTGTTGGGGCTCAACGACCTCCCCAAGCTGCCTGCTTCGCCAAAGTTCGAAATGCCCAACGACGCAGTCCGAGCAGAGGAGTACGCCCTTACTACCCGAGAGCGTCTTGGCTACCACCCCGAAGAACCGACCTCCGGCCTGTTTCAGCGTGCAGCCGAGATTGGGGTGTTGGCTTTTTCTTTTCCGTTCGGCACGGAAGCGGCAGATGGTGCCTCGCTTCTGCTCTCGGATAGTGCAATAGCAATAGTCAATAGCAGCAGGCGGTTCGGTCGTCGCCGTCTCACACTTGCGCACGAGCTTGGCCACTGCGTTTTTGCTGACGAGTATTCGGTCGACTGGCATTTGGCCGCTGAGTATTCCGAAGGCCGCGAAGCCCGAATCGATCGTTTCGCATGTGCTCTGCTTCTCCCGGCTGAGCTTCTGCGGACCTCATGGCTCAAAGCCTTTCCAGAAGATTCGCTCCGCTCCGCTGCCGTGGTAACGGCGAGCAAGTTCCAAGTGGACATGTCTACGTTGGCTCGACGTCTACAAGAACTTCAGTTGGTAAGCAACGATCAGGCAAAACAAGTGCGCTCTGTACGCACCACGAAGGCAGACATCATCGATTTCGGGTTGATTCCCCCACCCGATTCTCAAGAACTCAACCAGACCGTATTGCCTCTTCCATACGAAAGGGCGGTTCTGAATGCCTACCGCAGGGACATGATCTCCGCGGCACGCGCCACCAGTCTCCTATTCGACACTTGGGACGAGGTTGATCTGCCCGCGCCGCCAAGCCTGCCGGAGGATGCGATCTGGTCCTTCGTCTCCTGACGATTCCAGGCAATTCCTCAACGTCATGTCCTCCGGAGACTCAACCCCGTTCGTATTCGACACAGGTCCACTTTCCCACTTCGCTAAATCCGGATGGCTCAGTATCCTGAAAGCAATCATCGGCGGACAGCCTGCGATCATTCCTCATGCAGTCGTCGAGGAACTCAAACTGGGCGCGCAGAGCGATCCCAGAATCGAGCCAATTCTCGATGCCAAATGGATCAAGCACCATGTTCAAGATACCGACGCTGAGATCCTAGCTTTTGCGCGCTATGAGGGGATTCTGGTGTCCGGCCACCGCAACGTCGGCGAGGCCTCAGTCCTTGCTCTGGCCGAAACATTGCCCGCGATAGCGGTAATCGACGACGCCGCTGGAAGGAAAGCCGCGGCGGGTGCTGGTATTGAGTGCCGCCCAACCCTGCGGTTGCTCTGCGATGCCATCAGCACAGGACTTCTCACCCTAGCGCTGGTCAGCGCCCTTGCCGATGATTTGTTGGCAACCGAATACCGGCTGCCGTTCAAACCTGGGGAGTTCGAACGCTGGGCCGCAGAGCAAGGAATCCTAGAAGCGAGTCAAACGGTTCTGCCCTTGGGGTTATAGGGGTGATAGGGAGGGTCCAGGTAGAGGAGGGCACCCCAGAGAGCGCCGACACACCCCCTAGCTGCCGAGCGTATGCGCTCCGGGGCGAGGTCATGGCTACGCCTTCTCTTGACTGCGCGCTCTTCTTCTCGTCTCTGACTACGCGCCTGCCGTCGCCGATTCATCCGACTGCTATCCATACGATCCCCAACCTCCCTAATCCGTCTTGGATATGACCGCAAGACTAATGCCTCAGACACCTTGCAGTTAGTGCATGACGGCCTCAGCTACGCCGGCCCCGGCACGAGCTACCAACGCCCCGACACCCGCATCTAGAGCTTCCGAGTGCGGGTCCGGTGCAGTGACGCGAGTTGGTGCGCCGGATTGATGGCAACCAGAGCGACTGCGAGAATCAACCCATGGTGTCACAGCACGACCACAGCCCACGCTTGGCCCTCGTCGCTGGCGACATCACTGCCGAGGATGTCGACGCTATCGTCAACGCCGCCAACGGGTCCCTTCTCGGAGGCGGAGGCGTCGACGGAGCGATTCATCGTGTCGCAGGTCCAGAACTCGTCAAACACTGCCGCTCGCTTGGAGGTTGCGAAACCGGACAGGCCAAGATCACACCGGGCTTCAAGCTCACGGCCCGCTGGGTCATCCACACCGTCGGGCCGGTTTGGCACGGCGGCACTCAAGGCGAGCCAGAACTTCTCGCCTCCTGCTATCGAGAGTCGATGGCCCGTGCCGACGAGGTAGGCGCTGCGACCGTTGCTTTTCCTGCGATTTCGACTGGCGTGTACGGCTACCCGATCGAGGTTGCGGCCGCGATCTCTGTCGCCACAATCCGTGCTACACCCACCAACGTGAGCGAGGTCCGGTTCGTCGCTTTCAACCAACAGACTCTGGACGCCTACAGCGAACTCCTTTAGCCGTGCGACGGCTAACCGAATACCTTCCAACCAGGCGAAACGCGCTCACAACTGTCGAGGTTCGGGGCGCGGCCCACTCAGTCCCGCACGCCAGTCAGCTTCCTAGCCCAACCGTCAACGACACCGTCATAGACAACGACCTGTTCCTCCGAAGTACCATCGGGGGATGCGAGCAGTGGGAGTGATGGAGTTCGGCGGGCCTGAGGTCTTGGAGATCGTGGAGTTGCCCGACCCCCAGGCCGGGCCCGGTCAGGTACGCGTCCGGGTGCGGGCTGCGGCGGTCAGCCCGACCGACACTCATATCAGGGCGGGCACCAGGGCGTCCGAGCTGGCCAAGAGTGGCCCACCGCCGTATGTGCCGGGTATGGACGCCGCCGGGGTGCTGGACCAGATCGGCGAAGGTGTGGAAACAGATTTGGCGGTGGCCGACCAAGTGATGGCAATGGTGCTGCCCCAAGGGGCTCACGGGGCCTATTCGGAGTATGTAGTGGTGCCGGCCGATGCGGTGGCCCGCATCCCCGCGGGGACTTCGTTTGCCGAAGCCTGCACCCTGCCCATGAACGGTCTCACCGCCCGATTGAGCCTCGACCAGCTGGAACTTCAACCGGGCCAGACCCTCGCGGTGACCGGCGCGGCCGGCAGCTACGGGGGCTACGTGGTTCAGCTGGCCAAAGCCGACGGACTGCGGGTGATCGCCGACGCCTCACCTTCCGACATGGAGCTGGTATCGGGTCTCGGGGCCGACGTGGTGGTGCCGCGAGGCGAGGATGTGGCCGATCACATCCGAGTACACGCCCCCCACGGCGTTGACGGGTTGACCGACGGGTCTGTCCAGAACGAGTTGCTGCTTCCCGCGATACGAGACGGTGGCGGATTCGCCTCCGTGAGGGGGTGGCGGGGCAACAACAAACGGGACATCAAGTTCCACACCACCTGGGTGTTCGCGTACGCCTCCGACCATGCCCGTTTAGACCGCCTGCGCCAGCAGACCGAGAACGGCCGGCTAACCCTGCGGGTGGCGGCTGTGTTCCCGATGGAGAACGCCGCTGAGTCACACCGAACTCTGGAAGCTGGCGGTGTCCGCGGCCGCTGCGTAATCGAGTTCTGACCCCGCCAGTTATGCAATACGAAAGTACCACCTGCAAATTGCACGACTGACCTAGGCGCCTCACTGTCGTCGGGCCGGACGGCAATATCAGGGTGGTGTGTCTTCGTAGATCTGAATGGTGCCGCGATATGTGGCGACCCACACTCTTCGGGTCTCGGGGTCGTAGGTGATGCCGATCGGCCGTTCGGGCGTGGCAATCCTCTGCAGTACGACCATGTCGGCAGTGCGCACTTTGCTGAAGGTATTGGAGTGGTAGTTGACGACGAAAACGGCGGTGCCGTCGTCGCTGATCGCCAGCGAACGCGGAGCCGCGCCGGTAGACGCCGAACCGACCACGGTATTCGTGCTCAGGTCGATCTTGGCCACGCGCCCAACGTGGTTGAGCGACACATACAAGTACCGATCATCTTCGCTGAGCAGCAGCGACCTCGGTGCACGACCAACCCCAGTGATCAGCGAAACCGGGGCATCCAAGTCCACGAGGTCGACAATCGCAATCTCGCTGCCGCCCATGATCGCTACATACGCCTTGGTCGAGTCGCTCGAAACAGCAATGCCCCGCGGATACCGTCCGATCGGGATACGGGCAATTTCGGTCGCGGTTGCAGTGTCGACGACACTCAGGTTGAAACCGCACCAGTTGGTGACCAACACCTTGGTGTTATCCGGCGTGACCGCTACGAACTTTGGTACCGGGCCGACGCCAATGACCTGGTCAATGGCCAGCGACTCAACATCAACCCGGTAAAGAAAGCTATTGTCCCAGTTGCCGGGTTGGCACGAATCGTGACCGTACCGGCCATATCCTGGGCCGGACATGACGTAGTTTGAGACGTAGGCGTAGCGGCCATCGGATGTGAACGCGGCCTCCACCGGTGCGCCCGAATACGCCGCACCGGGGGTGGCACCGGCAACGTCGAAATCTGAGAGCACCACCCGATCGCTGATCGTTCCCACCAGCGACAACGATCTGTCATAAACCGTGATGGTGTGCCGATACGCCATGTTCTGGGCGAAGAACCGATCTACCCCTGAAAACACCACCGACTTGGGAGTGATGGCCCCTCGAATCTCGCCGACTCGCCGCAGAGTCAATTCATCCGACGACGGAATGCATCGCAGACCGGCGGGGTCCAGTTCGACTGCTGGACTCCCCTGGTAGCGGTACAGGAAGCTGGCGAGTTGACCACGGGTGACAGTGCTGTTTGGAGAGAAGGTGGTGGGGCTGGTACCCGTCGTGATGGTCTCTGTGGCCATCCACGCGACCGGTTGCTGCTGCTGTGGGGCCGTGACATCGGTGAACGGGTGCATTTGTGCGACCGGTTGTCCAGCAACACGATGCAGCATCGCTGCAAACTCACCTCGGGTCACCGCATCGTCAGGAAAGAACCTGGTCGGTGTCGTCCCGACGGCATAGCCCTCGCTGGTCATCCAAGAGATCGGCCTCTGCTGATATGAGGCCGCGACATCGACGAATCCGTGCGTAGGGGCGTCCGGTTCGCCCTCCATGCGCCACAAGAATGTTGCGGCCTGACCTCGGGTGACTGGATCGTCGGGGGAGAAACACGCCTCTGAGGTTCCCCTGGTGATGCCGTTGTCAACCATCCACTGCACCGCCTGCGCGAAATATCGATCCTCGTCAACGTCACCAAATCCGGCAACACCGTGTGCTGGCGACGGGGCGATCAACGCTCCGCCAACCAAAGCCGCGGAAATCAGACACAGAAGAAAGCCCCGCACCGCCCGAACTTACAGTCCGCGGGAACCAACCATCAATAGTGGCCCCGAGCGCTAACCACAGAGCGGACCCTCACTTGTTCGACGGAGCAGACGAAGACTGAAGGTTCGTTGGTTACGTTCGATCGACCAGGTAGGCCATCTCGACGACGAGAGCTTCCGTCGGGTTGCACCCAGGCCCAAACGCCGTCGGCGATCTCGGTCAATCCTCGCTCATAGCCAGCCGTCATGTCGTTTACTCCCTCGCTTCAGGTTATTCGGGTCTGGCTGGCGAGACTAGACGTTGCCCCGTAGAGGTCCCGCACGTTCGTGGCATCGGTGATGGGGTCAACGGTCAAACCCTCACCCAGGTTCCAGGCTTGCGCGATAGCACCGAAGGGGCTGCCGGTGCTTATCGCTGCGGCTTGAACTGCCGCGCCCGCCGCCACGGTTTCGTCGTCGTCTGGCACAATCACCGGAGCGTTACGCAAGTCTGCGGCTCGCTGACGGTAAGCCGCTGAACGCGCCCCACCACCGATCAGCAGCAACCGACCGGAGGCATCAACACCTGCTGCAGTCAGCGCGTCGAAACCAGCAAGCAGCCCGCACAGCACGCCGTCGTGAGCGGCCAGGGCCAAATCTTCACGGCTTGTGTCGTTGCGAAGGCCCGTAAACAGGCCACTCGCGGCAGGTAGGTTGGGGGTGCGTTCACCGTCGAAATACGGCACCAGCACGGGCGGTTCAGCTGCCGGCGGCGCGGCCAGGGCGAGAGCGGCCAAACCGGCAGCATCGACTCCCAGCCAGCGAGCGACCGTGTCGGTGACTTTGGTGGCGTTGAGCGTGCACACCAACGGCAAGAAATTTCCCGAGGCATCGGCAAAACCGGCGACTGCTCCCGACTCATCGGTCGTCGCGGTCAGCGATACCGCATAAACAGTGCCGGAAGTACCAAGCGAAATCACCACATCGCCGGGTCTCAACCCGAGGCCGAGCGCAGCACCCATGTTGTCTCCGCTACCGGGACCAACAACCACACCCGAGCCGAGCCCCAGTAACGATGCCGCGTCGTCGCTCACTTCGCCCGCGGCCACATCCGCTGCTAGCACTTCGGGAAGCGTCGGCCGCCATGACGCTCCGGCGTCCACAACCCCCGCTTGTTCGAGCAGGTCATCTCGGTAGGTGTTGGCACGAGGATCGAACCAGCCCGTGCCGGATGCATCACCACGATCGGTCACATGGCGACCGGTCAAACGCCAGGTCAGGTAGTCGTGAGGGAGCATGATCCGAGCGATTCGGTCCACAAGTTCAGGTTCCTGTTCAACCACCCACGCCAATTTCGTGACGGTGAACGACGCCACCGGTACCGATCCGCATGCCTGGGCCCAACTCGCAGCCCCATATTCGGCCACCAGTCGCTCGGCTTGCGGAGCCGAGGTGGTGTCGTTCCAGAGCTTTGCGGGCCGCAGCGGCACACCTGAGTCGTCGAGCAAGACCAGTCCGTGCTGCTGCCCCGCCACACTGATCGCAACAACGTCACGACTATGGCCCGAAAGCTGAGCGAAACACTCCACCAGCGCCACCCACCAAGCCTCCGGGTGCTGTTCGCTGACCGGTGGAGCGGTAGGCGGGTGCGAAGCAGTCGCTCGCGCAACCAACTCTCCCGTGTCGATATCACGGAGTTCCACCTTCGTGGACTGCGTCGAGGAATCAATCCCGGCTGCCAACAATCGCTGGCTTCGCGGCACTACGAAACACTCCAAACATGTTTGTTGACCTCATTTTCGAGGTGTTCCTGACGTCCTGATCTGGGTGCGGGGTCAATGTTGTTTTTGGTGGCGCGGTCGGCCAGGGTTGCCAGGTCCAGTGAACCCGCAAGGATGTCTCTGCCGAGATCTCGACCCCATCCTTCATAGCGGGCGTCGCGTGCGGCTTCGATTGCGCCGTCGTTGATCATTGATTCCGCCACCAGCAAAGACCGAGCCAGGGTGTCGATGCCGCCGACATGACCATAAAACAGGTCGGTACGGTCCATGCTCTGGCGGCGCAGCTTGGTGTCGAACAAGAATCCACCGGTGTCGAAGCCTCCGCCGAGCATGATTTCGTACAGCCCCAGCGACATTTCGTCCACCGAGTTGGGGAACTGGTCAGTGTCCCAACCGTTTTGGGGATCGCCCCGGTTGGCGTCGACGCTGCCGAAAATGCCGTTGGCGATGGCGTAAGCGACTTCGTGGTGAAACGAGTGCCCGCCGAGGGTGGCGTGGTTCACCTCGATGTTGACCTTGTACTCGCCCAAGAGGTCGTAACGGTCCAGAAATCCGTGGACAGACGAGCAGTCGTAGTCGTATTGATGCTTGGTCGGTTCCTGAGGCTTCGGCTCGATCAGAAGCGTGCCGGTGAAGCCGATCTGGTGTTTGTATTCCGCAACCATGGTCAAGAAGCGCGCCAGTTGGTCTGCTTCTTGGGCCATGCGGGTGTTGAGCAGGGTCTCATATCCTTCACGACCTCCCCAGAGCACATAGTTGTGGCCGCCAAGGCGGTGGGTGGCGTCCAACATGTTGCGAACTTGGGCGGCCGCGTGCGCGAACACTTCGGGGTTGGGGTTTGTGGCCGCGCCCGCCGCATAGCGGGGATGTGAAAACAGGTTGGCGGTCCCCCACAACAGTTCGACACCGGTTTCGGCCATCTTCTCGGCAGCACGCTCGACCATGGCTTCGAGGTTGGCCCTTGACTGCTCCAGCGTTTCTCCCTCCGGTGACATGTCGACGTCGTGAAACGAGAAGTAAGGCGTGCCGAGCTTGGCGAAGAACTCGAAGGCCGCGTCCTGTTTGGCGCGGGCTGCCGCCATCGGGTCGAGTCCGACTTCAAGCCACGGACGGTCAAACGTTCCGACACCGAAAATGTCTGATCCCGGCCAGTTGAAACTGTGCCAGTAACACACCCCTATCCGCAGGTGTTCCTCCATACGTTTTCCCAGAACCATGCGATTCGGGTCGTATACCCGGTAGGCGAGACCTTCATCGGGCGGGTCCCCTCCAGCAAACGGGATCGGATCTGCAACGTCAGTAAAGAAGGTCATGGTGATCTCCCATCGGTCCATTCGGTGTCATCGATCTATTCGGTCTACTAGATCTAGCTGCCGGGGGTAGCAACGGGAAGCAGGCGGCCATCGAGGTCTGCACTGGTGAGAGCAACATCGGTTAGATGCTGAACGCGGGCGCCTGCCGCGAGGTCCGGAGTGCACGCTTTTCCAGCGATGATGTCGTCGACCCAGCGGCGAGCCATCACATCGGTCGAGCGGAAGATGTCTCGATAGGTGTTGTGGACTGTGTCGAATCTCACGTTCGGCCATTGTGCGGCCAGGTCGATCGGACGAGACGGGCCTGTATCGCCGCGCGCCAGCACACGAACTTCTTGCTCGGCGTCCCAATCACTGGTCGCGTAAATCGTGCCGTCGCTGCCGTGGGCATCAAGGTGATGCGTTTGCCCGAAGGGCGTGCCTTCCCAGCTGACAGCACAGGTTTGAAGAGTTCCGAGCGCGCCGCTGGCAAAACGCACGCTGATAATGCATGAGTCCTCGCTGCGCTCGTAGTCGGAGCCGTCGGGGCGGGGATCTCGCTCAACGAACGCCGCGCTCATGCATCCCAGTTCAGCAATCGGACCGAACAGCCACTCGGCGTAATAGAGCCAATGCGAACCAAGATCGCCGATGACCCCCGAGCCTGCGATTTCCTTGTCGAAACGCCAACTGTAGGAGGGATCCAAAGCGAATTCGGTGAAGTACCTCAGGTTGAGGTGGTGGGGTGTACCCAAGAAGCCCTCATCGATCAACCGTTTCGTGGCGGCGAAGATAGGCATGTACTGATAGGTGAACGGGACCATCGTGCAAAGGTCGGTGTCGGCCGCGCAAGCCGCCATCAAGTCGGCCTCGGTAGCGCTCAACGCCACCGGTTTCTCGCACAACACATGGAGACCTTCAGCCAATGCCTGCTGAGTGATCGCCGCGTGGGTCGCGTTGCTGCTAGCGACGATCACCGCATCAATTTGTCCGCTCACCAGCAACTCTGCCCAGTCGGTGAACACCCGTGCGATCCCCCACTGATCGGCTCGAGCTTGAGCAACCTCGGCGTTACGCCCACAGATCGCGACCACTTCGCAGCCCGGATGGTTCGCCAATGCGGGCAAGTACATCGAATCGGTCCACCACGATGTGCCCACAATTCCGACCCGAATCATGGGTAATCCTTACCGACTTGTCGTGTTCTAGTAAGGCGAGACATCGCGCCCGATCTGAACAGCAGCCTCGGCCTCGTCGAATAGCTTGGGATAGGGGTAGTCCATGGCCATGAGTTGACGCAGCATGGGTGTGGCTCGCTCAACAACCTCAGCACGAACGCCAGACAGCTGGTCTTCGAGAGGCGTGATGAACTTGGGCAGATACTCGATCAGGATTCCGGTGCGGTCCTGTTCGGAGACGTTTGGCATCGCGCAGTGCCAACACATCCCGTTGAAAATCACACAGTCGCCCGGATCGCCCTCCATTCGTGCCGCCCCGGCAAAGAATCGCTCACGATCATCAGTTTCGGGGTAGATCAACTCACCCTGCGAGTAGGGAAGGAAGGCTGTAGCACCTGTCTCTGGTGTGAAGGGATCTAGCAACACCGTCGCCTGGCAGTTGAGCGGATAGCTCGAGTTGATCTTCATCGGAAAAGACGATCTCTTGTAGAGGTCCCAATACGGGTAGTCGATGTGAGGTTCCTGGCCCGGTCCACCGGGCATCAAACGGTTGGCTGCAACTGAACCCATGATGAACTCGTCACCAAGAAAAGCACCCACGATCTCCATCACCAGCGGATGCTGAACCATCTGTTCGAACACCTCACCCTTGTTCAACAGGTTCCACACTCGGCGCTGCAGGTTGACCTGATCGCTGCTGGCCCCCAAAAAGTGGGTCTCTTTGTCGTCCTCTTCGGCTGTGTAGTGATGGATCAAGTCGCGGGCCTCGGAGATCACACCCGGCGCAAAGGCCCCTTTGATGATGATCGCGCCTGATCCGCTGAGCATTTCCTCAAGCAAATCAGGGAGTTGTTGTTCGATCTTGTCGGGATCAACTACTGCTATCGGATTCGTTGCCATGAACTGCTCCTTTCATCCCGTCTCCTCAGGCGTTCGGCGCGACACCGGACCACTCGTGCTGCGGCACACGAGCGACGGCTTCAAGAGGTGGTGAAGGGATTCTTCGCGTTCCTCGTCGAGGCGCTCAATCAGGTATCGCGCGGCGAGCTGGCCGAGCAGTTCGCAAGGCTGATCGACAGTGGTCAAGCTCATTTGGTGCAACGCCGCCACGGCAGTGTTATCAAACCCCACCAGCGACACATCGTCGGGGACTTTCAGACCTTCAAATTGGAGCCGATCCAGTACTCCTGTTGCCATCAGATCGTTGGCCGCGAAAATCGCTGTGGGCATCTCGCCTTCGCTTAAGAGTTTGGCCACACCAACAGCTCCAGCTTGTTCGCTGTACTCGCCCGTAACGATGCGAACGTGCTTGGACAACCCGCGTTGTTCCATTGCTGCTTTGTAACCCTCACGGCGCTTGCGCGCTCCGGCACCTGGACCGCCGTCTATGTGCGCGATGCGTCGGTGACCGAGATCTACCAGGTGGTCCACGACCATTCGTGCTCCCAACCGGTCGTCAATACTCACGGTGTCGTAACTGTCAGCAGTTGAGACCCGGGCGGCGACAACCAGGTTGGTTTCGCTTGCAAGTGCCTCCAGTTCGTCTGCAGACAACTCGCTGCCCACCAGGATGATCCCATCGGTGCGGAATTCGAGAAAGGTGTCTATAGCGGCTTTTTCGCCAGCCAAACTGCGCAATCCCGTGTTGATGACGATCCGATAGCCGGCTTCAAGTGCCGCTTCGTGGATCCCATCGGTCATCTCTGCAAAGAAGGGATTGTGCAAGTCGTTGAGAACTAGCCCAATCGTCATGGTACGCCGACTAGCGAGGTGGTGGGCCATCAAGTTTCGTCGGTAACCGAGCTCTTCTGCGGCTTCAAGGACAGCGACGCGAGATCGCTCGCTCACCTTCGGCGAGTTTCGCATAACCAACGAAACCAACGCTCGCGACACGCCAGCGCGGCTTGCGACATCTTCCATGGTTGGATGAACCAAGACCTTAAACTCCTTTCACGCTTGACAACGTTTGACGAAAGAGTAATTGTTAGAGCGCTCTACAATCAATAGAGCGCTCTAACAACTCTGGAGGGTTCACGAGTGAGGCAGCGGCGTTTATGACGACTGTGTTGGAACGCACCGCTGCCGCGCCCATCTCCTGGGGAGTGTGCGAAGTCCCGGGCTGGGGGATCCAACTACCTGTTGAGCGCGTGCTGCGCGAAATGTCTGAAGTTGGTTTGCACGCTACCGAATTAGGGTCTGTCGGCTATCTCCCCACAGACCCAGCCGAACTCACACGAACGCTGCGCTCCTTCGGACTTGACCTCACTGGCGGTTTCAACTCACTCGCACTGGCCGATGCCACCCGACGAGACGAGACCCTGCGCCAAGTTCACGCCAGCGCGCAATTGCTCGCCGACGCTGGCGCAACCGACTATGTGACCTGTGTGATCAGCGATCCCCACAACTGGACCCGTCCCGAACTGACCGACAGCCACTGGTCACACATCTTCTCCATGCTCAACGAAGTAGGAGACACGGTTGCCGGCTATGGGCTCACGCAGATGCTGCACCCCCATGTTGATTCCCTGATCGAAACCGCCACAGAAGTGCAACGTGTGCTCGACAACTCCAACGTCAGTTGGGTGCTCGACACCGGCCACCTCCTCATCGGCGGCTACGACCCCATCACATTCGCCAAAAAATACGCTGAGCGAGTATCGCTCGTTCACCTCAAAGACCTCAGACTAGACATCGCGGCCCAACTCAACGCCGGATCCTTGACCCTGATGCAAGCAGTCCAAGCCGGGCTGTTCGTACCGCTCGGGCAAGGAGACGCTTCCATCGCAGCCGTAGTGCAAGCAATGGAAGCACGGAGTTATAGCGGCTGGTACGTAATAGAACAAGACGTTGCCATTACCACGGGGGAACCCCCTGAAGGTGAAGGCCCAATTCGTGACGTTCAAAGGAGCGTCGCGTTCATCCGGAGCTTGGAAACCGGATTCGACTCATAACCATATGGGACGAACGGTTCCGACATCGGATACTTGCAACCCAATACAGGAGGGAATCCCGATAATGAAGAAACTACGGTTTCTGTTAGCACTACTCGCGATCTTCTCGCTCTTCGCTGTTTCTTGCGGCGATGACGACAGCGCAGACGAGCCAGAACCGGCCGCTGAGCCCGACCCAGAAGCAGACCCAGAGCCAGAACCAGAGCCAGAACCCGACAGCGGTTTGGTCTTCCATATGATCACGCACTCTGACGACGGGCCGTTCTGGTCAGTCGTCAAGCGCGGCGCTGAAGCCGCCGCTGCTGATGTGGGCGTGACACTCGTCTGGAACCCGTCCAACAACGATCCGGGTGTTCAAGCCAGTGACATCGAGGCCGCTATCGCTGCGGACTCCGACGGTATCGCCGCATCACTGCCAAGTCCCGACCAGTTGATCCCGCCGCTGCAATCCGCAGTCGCCGCCGGTATCCCCGTCTACACCCTCAACTCCGGTGTCAACGACTACCAGTCCATCGGTGCCACCAGCCACGTCGGTCAGACCGAAATAATCGCCGGTAACGGCGCCGGTCTCCGCTTCAATGCGCTCGGAGCCACCAAGGTTCTCTGCGGCATCCAGGAGCAGGACAACGTCGCTCTCGGTGAGCGCTGCGATGGTCTCGCTGAGACCTTCAACGGCGAAGTCATCCAGAACTTCATGGACCTCGACGCCAACCAGGTTGCCCAAGAGGGAGCTATCAACGCGGCCCTCACGGCTGACTCCGACATCGACGGCTTCCTCGGTGTAGGTCCGGTCATCGCCATGTCCGGTCTCCGCGCAGCCCAGGCCCTCGGCAAGGACGTGGGCAGTTCGTTCCATGTGGGCGGTTTCGACATCACCCCAGAGATCATCGACGCCATCGAGGCCGGTGAGGTGGCGTTCACCGTCGACCAGCAGCAGTACCTGCAGGGATACATCCCGGTCGTGCTGATGTTCCTCGAAGTGACCAACCAGAACACCCTCGGTGGCGGTCTCCCGATCCTCACCGGACCCGGCTTCGTGACCCCCGACAATGCCGCCGCCGTCAAGGCGCTGGTAGCTGCCGGAACTCGATAGTCAAACCGAGCTGATCGAGCTTGCTTGATCAGCTGACAATTGCAGCTAACCCGAGGTGGGGTTGCCGGCTTCCAGTGTCGGCAACCCCACCCTGGGACCTCCAACCTCTCAATTGAGGCATCCCTGCTTCGGCAACGCTGGAGCCGTACAGGGTTTGAAATAGCGTCCGGCGATGTGCGCCGAACGCTGGTGCAACAAAGGGGGAAACATGACAGACGTAGCGGCGCAACCCGACACCGACGACGATGCATCAGGCGACGAACGGCTCGCTTACCGAGGTGTCTTTACACGGGTGCTGGTCAGGCCCGAAATTGGGGCGGTCATCGGCGCCGCTGCCATCTGGCTCTTCTTCTGGGCCGCTTCAGAGAAGTTCGGCACCACCGGTGGTCTGTCTGGCGTACTCGACGTTTCGGCCACGCTCGGCATCATGGCCGTGGCGGTGGCCCTGCTGATGATCGGCGGGGAGTTCGACCTGTCGTCGGGTGCAGCAACAGGCGCCTTAGGCATAATCACGATTTTGTTGGTGAAAGATATCGGCGAGCTCGGCGGCGCAGGGTTGAGCCTCTTTATCGCCATACCACTGTCGTTCGCTGTGGCCATGGCGCTCGGCTGGTACAACGGCACTGTCGTCGAGCGAACCGGTTTGCCAAGCTTCATCGTCACGTTGGCAACATTCTTCGTGTTGCGGGGTTTCAAGCTCGGCTTCTCCAAACTCACCATCGGCAACATCTCTGTCGGCCGGATCGACGAGGGTCACGGTTTCGACTTCTGGCATCCGATCTTCGCCAGCGTCTGGGTCCGCAACGACCACATCTGGGACACCCGGGACGTGGTTTACACCACCGGGATCCTGCTCGGTCTCGCTCTGATCGTCTTGGCCGTATACGAGGGAAACTACCTCCGCAAGACGGTTCCCAACTATGCGGGTTTCGTACCGTTCCTTGGTGGTGTTGTCGGCACGGTCGCCGGGGTGCTGTTGATGCACTACACCGACGGTGGTTCAGGCGATCTCTTTTCGGGATCGGTGATAGCGGTATCAATGCTCGTCGGCTTCTACGGGGTCGCGCTATGGCGCTACGAGCCCATCACCGACGACAACCACATCCACCTTGACTCGCGGGTTCTTGAACTCGCCGGTCTCGGCATCGTTCTGACCGTCGTCGGTGCCGTTTGCGCCCTGGTGGTTGATGTCGACGGGCAGGAGACCATCCTCAACCGCCTTCCTGTCGGCATCGAATGGCTGATCACGATCGCAACCTTCGCTCTGGCCGGGGGAATAGTCTGGCGTCGCAATGGAGCCGGAACTTCTGGAGCCGAGCAGCGGATCGTTCAGATGCAGACGGTGCGGACCGGTTTGGTAGGCGCCGTTTCCATCTTCGCTTTCATGTTCATGACGACCGAGCAAGGCTTGCGGACCATATTGTTCGTCGGTTGGGCAACAGCAGGCCTGATCCTGCTGGCAATGGCAGCGCTGCGAGCCAGGAAGAGTTCTGCGCTGTCTGGGTCAATAATCCTGCTCCTCAGTTCGGTGGTGATCGCCGCTCTGGCGTTGTTCATCCAAGCCGAATCAGGCCACGAGAAGTTTCGCACCGAGATCTTCAGCGTGATGATGTTCGGTGCCATAGTGGTCCTGGCTTGGGCGCTTGTAAGCGGCTACTACCAACAACGACGAATTGCTGACCATGCTGCTGACCGCTTGTCCGCATGGTTGTCGGGAATAGGGTTGGGTGCGGTCCTCATCGGTTTGATCTCACGGTTGTTGTGGACCACCACCGACGAGATCGAAGCCGAAATTGCTCGCGCCACTTTCCGCATCAGCATCCTCTGGTTCATCGCCGTGACCGCCGTCGCAACCTTCGTGCTCGGACGCACCAAGTTCGGCAGCTGGATCTTCGCGGTCGGTGGCAACAAGGAAGCCGCACGCCAAGTCGGTGTGCCGGCGGCCAAGACCAAGACGCAACTGTTCATGATCGTCTCAGGTGCAGCCTGGTTGGTCGGCCTGTTGCTGGCATTCCGCTTGCAGACCCTCCAGTCCGGCACTGGCAATGGCCTGGAATTTGAGTACATCATCGCGGCTGTGGTCGGCGGCACGGCGCTGACCGGTGGCTACGGCTCGGTGCTCGGCGCAGCCATCGGGGCGTTCATCATGGCCATGTCGAAGCAGGGAATAGGTTTGGCGCTGTGGAACTCGGACTGGCGGTTCGCCTTCCTCGGCGTGATCCTGCTCGGAGCGGTCATAGCCAACAACTTCATCAAGACCAAGGCGGAGGCCGTCCGATGAGCAGACTTCCACACGACGCAAAGGCACACGACGCAAACGCATACGACGCAAAGGCACACGACGCAAACGCATACGACACAGAGGAGGTCAGCCGATGAGCAACCTCATTGAGCTTGAGAACGTAGGAAAGTTCTACGGCAACATCATCGCCCTGCAAGGAGTCACCACAACCGTCAACGCCGGCGAGGTCACCTGCGTGCTGGGCGACAACGGTGCAGGCAAATCCACCCTCATCAAGATACTCTCGGGGGTACACGACCACAGCGAGGGAACCTACGTGTTTGAAGGCGAAGAGTGTGCCTTCACCTCACCGCGACAGGCCCTCAACCGGGGCATCGCCGCGGTCTACCAGGATCTGGCAATGGTGCCGCTGATGTCGGTATGGCGGAACTTCTTCCTTGGTGCCGAACCCACCGTTGGCCGCTGGCCGATCCGTTGGGTCAACAAAGCCAAGGCCAAGACCATCGCCAAAGAAGAGATGGCCAAGATGGGCATCGACATCCGCGACACCGAACAGACCGTAGGCACCTTGTCGGGTGGAGAACGCCAGTCGGTCGCCATCGCTCGGGCTGTCTATTTCGGTGCCAAGGTGCTGATTCTGGACGAGCCGACTTCAGCGTTGGGTGTCAAGCAATCCGGTGTGGTGCTGCGATACATCGTTGAGGCTCGCAATCGGGGTCTTGGAGTGATCTTCATCACCCACAACCCGAGCCACGCCTACCCCGTCGGGGATCGTTTCCTGATCCTCAATCGTGGTCAATCAATGGGGAACTTCGCTAAAGAAGACATCACCCTTGCCGAATTGACGCAGCTTATGGCGGGCGGCGCCGAACTCGAACAGCTCCAACATGAGCTTGAACAAGCAGTGTCGGGTGGTACCTGAGTCCGCCCGTAGTCTCGAACTGCTCACGGTCGGACGAGTCAGTGTCGATGTCTACGCGCAGCAACTCGGAGTGTCGATGACCGAAGCGACAACTTTCCGCAAGTCGATCGGTGGCACCTCAACCAATGTGGCAGTGGCCGCATCCCGCTTGGGGCATCGCTGCGCTACGGTCACCCGCGTCGGAGACGACGAGTTCGGTGCATACGTCCGCCATGCGCTGGAGCACACCTTCGGGGTTGACATACGCTTCGTGGGAACCGACCCCGAACTCAAGACGCCGTTGGCTTTCGCTGAACTCAACCCGCCCGAAGACCCGAACATAATCTTCTACCGAGAGCCCCGGGCACCAGATCAGAACCTTTCGCTCGATGACGTGGACCTTGATGTCGTGCGCGAGGTGCCGGTGTTGTGGATTCCGGCTTCCCGCTTCGCTTGGGAACCGAGCCGATCCACGGTCATCGCCATGTTGCACGAGCGCCAACGTAAGCTTCACACAGTGCTCGACCTCGACTGGCGGCCCATGTTCTGGGACTCTCCCAACGCAGCCAGCGAACAGATCACACCGATGCTCGACCATTTCAGCATCGCTATCGGCAACCGGGATGAATGCGAAATAGCCGTGGGGACCCGCGACCCTGATGAGGCCGCAGATCGCCTGCTGGAGCGGGATCTCGCCGCGGCCATCGTCAAGCTGGGGGCCGACGGGGTGATGGTGGCTCTCGCGGATGGTACTCGCACCACGATCGCACCGTTTCCCGTCGAAGTCGTTTGTGGACTCGGTTCTGGTGACGCCTTCGGTGGGGCGTTCTGCCACGGCTTGCTGAACGGCTGGGACCTGATACGAACCGTGGAGTACGGAAACGCCGCGGGTGCCATTGTCGCAAATCGGCTCATGTGTGCCGATGACATGCCGACAGTGGCTGAGATCGATGATTTCCTCAGTTCCAGACTTTCAACAGAGCAAAAGCAGGCGATATGAGCGCGTTACCCACGATTTATATCGACCGGACACTGCCCGGTGGATTCGAGGAACTGTTCACCGGTAGGGCCAACTTGGTGGGGCCCGAAGCCTCCGCACTGCAAGCCGCACATGGAGTGATCGCCAGTGGTGTGGTGTGGGACGGCGCACGCATGGACAGCGCCCCCAAGCTCCAAGTCATCTCGCGTTCGGGGATCGGATTCGACACGGTGGACCTCCAAGCGGCCACGGCACGCGGCGTCGTTGTCTGCAACGCACCTGCGTCGCCCACGGTTTCCACCGCCGAACACACCATCGCTCTGCTCTTGCACGTCGCCAAGTCGCTCAGTGCAAACCAGCGGCAATTGCGAGCCCATATCGGCGACTACTACGTCGACAACGAAGGCATCGAATTGGCAGGGCGAACCCTCGGTGTTGTCGGCTACGGACCGATCGGTAAACGGGTTGTCAAAGCCGCACGCGGCCTCGACATGGAGGTCATCGCCCATGATCCGTACCTCGACCCGGACAACGAAGACATCGAGCTGGTCTCTTTCGACGAGGTTCTTGAACGCAGCGATGTGGTCAGCGCCCACTGTCCTTTGACCGAGGAGACCCGTGAACTCTTTGATCGCGAGGCGTTCGCCAAGATGCGTCCCGGTTCGCTGTTCATCAACGCTGCACGGGGAGGTGTCGTCGAACAAGATGCCCTGGTGGAAGCGCTCGATTCGGGGCATATTGCGGGCGCGGGCCTGGACGTGACCGTTCCCGAACCACTCCCAACCGATCACCCGTTGCAGGGCCGCGACAACGTGATGATCACCCCGCACATTGCTTCAGCAACCGACCGTGGCCGCCGCCGGATGTTCAGCGCCGCTTTCGACAACGCCATGACATGTCTTAACGGAAACCGAGTTACCACATGCGTCAACCCGGAGGTTTACGACCAACCCGGGATGGAGCTCAACAAGGCTCAAGCACCGATCTGCGGTACCGTCCGCAGCGATAACAGAGAGCAACAGATATGACCCGCACCTCAATCGGTATAGGCGTTATCGGCTTTGGCTGGATGGGTCAGGCTCACTCCCGCTCTGCGAAACGGATCCCTTCGCTGTTTCCAGAGCGGGAGTTCGACCCCCGCCTTGTGATCTGCTGCGACACTGTTCAAGAGCGGCGAACCGAAGCGCTTGAGGGTGTCGGGTTCGACCGCGCCACAGCGGATTGGCAAAACGTTGTAGCAGATCCCGAGGTCGACGTTGTCTATGCCACCGCGCCGAACATGCTGCACGAACCACTGGCGATAGCAGCAGCCGAAAACAACAAGCACGTCTTCTGCGAGAAACCGGTCGGGGGAACGCCCGAACAAACTGTGCGAATCGAAGCTGCCGCGGCTGCTGCCGGAGTTATAACCGGCGTTGGCTACAACTACCGCTGGGCACCGCTGGTGCAACACGCCAAGGCGCTCATCGACTCGGGCGCGCTGGGCCAAATCACCAACTATCGGGGACGCTTCTTCTCGATGTACGGCAGCGACCGGCTCGGCACGCTGTCATGGCGTTACCTGATCGACCAGGCCGGCTACGGAGTGTCGTCGGACATCATGAGCCACGCAGTCGATTTGGCAACCATGCTTGTCGGTCCCATAACCACGGTGATGGGAACCATGGAGACCTTCATCAAGCAACGGCCTCTGCCCGCAGCCGACGGCACCCACTATGACCAAGGAAAACCCGGTGACCCCACCGGTGAGGTGACCAACGAGGACTACGCAGCAGCCATGGTCATCTTCGACAACGGTGCCCGCGGCACTTTCGAGTCGTCTCGCTCGATCGTTGGACCGGAGAGTCAAATGGCCTTCGATGTCTACGGGACCAAAGGAGCGCTGCGCTGGAACCTCGAGACGATGAACGAACTCGAAGTCTTCATCGTTGACGACGAAGGCGTAGCTCCACGTGGCTACACCAAGGTCTACTCGGGAGACCGCTACCCGTATCACGGCCATTTCGTGCCAGGCGACGCCAACGGCATCGGTTACGAAGACCTCAAGGTCATCGAAAACTACGAATTCCTTAGTGCTGTGGCGAGAGGCGAGCAGCACCAGCCCGGTTTCGCCAATGCCGTCGATTATGTGAGCTTTCAAGATGCCTGGTTGCGTTCATGCGACACGGGCGCATGGACCAAAGTGGAGCGCTTGTCGTGACACCGCCGACGTTGCGCGCAGACACGGCGCGATCGGAGCTGAGATGCGATTGGATCTAAAATGAAAACAGTTCGACTCACCACCACCCAAGCCATCGTCAAATACCTGATGGCGCAGAAGATCATCATCAACGACGAACCGAAACCGATATTCCCTGGTGTGTTCGCCATTTTCGGACATGGCAACGTCACTTGCTTGGGCACCGCCCTTGAAGAGGTCAAAGAGGACTTTCCCACCTGGAGAGGACAGAACGAGCAAGGGATGGCATTGGCCGCTACCGCTTACGCCAAGGCCTCCAAACGCCGTCAGATCATGGTTGCGACTTCGTCTGTGGGCCCTGGCGCAACCAACATGGTGACAGCCGCGGCGGTCGCCATGGCCAACCGCATGCCGGTGCTGCTACTGGCCGGCGACACCTTCCAGAGCCGCATCCCCGATCCCGTGCTTCAGCAAGTGGAGCAATTCGGCGATCCGTCCACGACGGTCAACGACTGCTTCGGTCCGGTAGTGCGTTACTGGGACCGCATGACGCACCCAGCCCAAGTCGTTCACTCGCTGCCCCACGCCTTGCACACAATGCTCGACCCCGCTGACTGCGGGCCAGCTTTTATTGGACTCCCCCAAGACATCGCTGCCGACGCCTACGACTACCCGGTTCGCTGCTTTGAGGAGACCGTCCACGAGATACGTCGGCCTCGCCCTGACCGCGCCGAATTGGCTCGAGCCGCGGCACTATTGAGCCAAGCCAATAAACCGCTAATCATCAGCGGTGGAGGCGTTCATTGGTCTGAGGCAGAGGCTGAACTGGCCAAATTCGCAGAGACCCACAACGTGCCGGTTGTGGAAACCGTCGCGGGGCGAACTTGTTTGCCACAGTCCCATCGGTTGCACGCTGGGACAATCGGCGTGACCGGATGCACATCAGCCAACGCTCTCGCGGCGCAGGCCGATGTAGTTGTTGCAGTCGGCACTCGGCTGGGGGATTTCGCGACCGGGTCCTGGACTGTGTTCGCCAACGAATCGGTCAAGATCATTGGTATCAACACGGCCCGCTTCGATGCCACCAAACATCTCTCGGTGCCGCTCGTGGCCGACGCCCGCGAAGCCCTCGCTGAGCTGTCAGCGGCGCTCGGGAACTACCGATCCGATGAGTCATGGTCGGCGACCTGCGCCTCCGAAGCCGCCCAATACCACGCCTACATCGATAAAATCGCTGCTCCCAACGAGCCGACTTCACCCGCAGAATCGCAGGCACTCCCTACTTACGCCCAGGTAGTCGGGGTTGTCGACCGGGCTGCCGACGAGCACACCTATGCTCTCACCGCCGCTGGTGGGTTCCCTGGTGAGCTCGTCAACGGTTGGCGCAGCGACACCGTGCATTCTTTCGACGCCGAATACGGCTACTCGTGCATGGGTTATGAGATCTCCGGGGGCTGGGGAGCCAAGATGGCATTACCAGATCGCGATGTCGTGGTCTTCGTTGGTGATGGCTCCTACATGATGATGAACAGCGACCTGTACAGCTCCGTGCTGTCGGGTCACAAGCTCATCGTCATCGTCTGCGACAACGGCGGTTTCGCAGTTATCAACCGGTTGCAAACCAACCAGGGCGGCGTTCCGTTCAACAACCTCATCGCTGACTCCAAGATCGTGGAGGAGGTGCGCGTCGATTTCGCAGCCCACGCCGCAGCCATGGGCGCCGAATCTGAGACAGTTTCGACAGTCGCCGAACTAGCCGAGGCATTCGAACGGGCCAAAGCTGCCGATCGCAGCTACGTCATCGCTCTGAGGACCTCGGCCTACGACTGGACCGAAGGCGGAGCCTGGTGGGAAGTCGGCGTTCCAGAAGTCTCCAACCGTCAAGAAATCCGAGACGCCAGAGCCGAACTTCACGCTGGCAAATCCGCGCAGAGAGTGGGCTGGTAATGACCCAGCGTTTTCTGATGACGATGACCAAGAACTTGGCCTTCCAACTGATCCGTGCAAGGAGCCGGCGATCCGCCCATGCCCCCCGCAGAGTTCGGCCCATGATCGTCTCCGCCCCAATACGAGCCCGGCAATGACAACAACGTTGCGCGACTACAGCTTGGCTGGCCCCGAAAACCAGCGTGCTTGCGACCAAGGACTCGCCGGCGCACCGTGGTGGCAACCCCCTATCGACGAGAACCGACTCGTTGAGCTGATGGCGCGCAGCAATGCCCGCGCAGCGCGCGACACCGCGTTGTGGCTCGGCACAATAATCGCCTTGGCAGCGCTGATCGTGCTCAGTTGGTTCTCGTGGTATTCGCTGCCACTGCTTTTTGTTTACGGAGCTCTCTATGGCGGAGCTGCCGACTCTCGTTGGCACGAATGCGGCCACGGCACGGCCTTCCGCTCAACGACAGCCAACAACGTCATCTACTACATCGCTTCGTTCATGCTCTGGCGCGAACCCACCATGTGGCGCTGGTCGCACTACCGCCATCACACCGACACCATCATCGTGGGACGAGACGCCGAGATCATCTTCCCCCGCCCGCCCAGCGTGCGTGCGCTACCCCTCACCTTCTCCAATGTCGTCAACGGCCCCAAGATGTTCTGGCGGATGACGAAACACGCGGCAGGCCGCATTGATGCTGATGCTGCTGACTTCATCCCCGCCTCTGAGCATCGCCGCTTGATTATCGAGGACCGGATCTTCGTGGCAGTCGTCGCCGGGGCAGTCGCGCTGTCTTTGATTTTATGGCATCCGTTGCCGGTGCTGCTGGTCGGACTGCCCACCATTTATGGCGGTTGGCTGGTGGTGTTCTTTGGGATCACCCAACACGCCGGCCTTCAAGAAGATGTGCTTGATCATCGGCTGAATACCCGCACGGTGTACATGAACCCGCTGTTCAGGTTTCTGTACTCCAACATGAACTACCACATCGAGCACCACCTCTTCCCTGGCGTGCCCTACCACGCTCTGCCCGCACTCCACGAAGAGATCAAGGATTCGCTGCCACCGGCTTTGCCCAGCACACGGGCGGCTTACCAGGAATTGCTGGGAGCGTTACGTCAGCAGTCAAAGGACCCGTCCTGGGAGCTGCCGGATCGGGGCATTCCCGATGTGCCGAATGCTGGGGAGGGCCTTGTTGATCAAGGTCCTATCGTTCCCAAAGAACTGCAGGCGACAGAGGCTTCGGCCGGTCGTGGCTTTGCCGATCTCGGGGCGCTGGACGAACTCGCCGTGGGGCGGGCGCGCCGCTGTGATATCGGCGAGCGGACCTACGCCCTCTATCGGCTGAGTGAATCAGAGGTTGCGATCAGCGACGGGCTGTGCACGCACGGTGCCGCTCATCTTGCCGAGGGCTTGATCCTTGACGGGGTGATCGAATGCCCCAAACACAACGGTCGTTTTGATCTGAGAACAGGTCAACCGTTGCGCAAACCAGTCAAAGATCCGTTGAACGTCTATCGCTGTGAGGTCGTCGAGGGACGGATAGTGGCAGACCTGTCCACCGCCAGGGCGGCCAACGCCGGTAATTCGAGCAAGATTAAGGAGACCTCGTGAGTGATCTGCGAGTCGGAGTATTGGGTGTCGGCCGGATTGGCCGGATGCACGCGGAGTTGATTCAACGTCAGGCCGATGGCGTCTCGCTGGCCGCCGTGTACGACGTGTACCGCGATGGCGCCGAGAGTGTCGGCGCTGAGTTCGGCGCCCGTGTGGCCGCGTCGCCCGACGAGTTGATCAACGCCACCGATGTCGATGCGATTGCCGTATGCACCCCTACCGACACCCATATCGACTTTCTGGTCGCCGCGGCAGAGGCGGGCAAACCGGCGTTCATCGAGAAACCCCTCTCGCTTGACCTTTCTGAGGTTGATCGCGGCATCGCTGCAGCCACCGAAGCGCAGATCGCCGTACAGGTCGGTTTCAACCGCCGTTTCGATGCCAGCCACAAGTCGGTGCGAGACACGGTGGCCAACGGTGAGATAGGCGACGTGCAGATGGTGCGGATCACCAGTCGTGACCCCGCCCCGCCTCCTATCTCCTATATCGACGGTTCGGGTGGGATCTTCTTGGACATGACCATCCACGATTTCGACATGGCCCGGTACGTGACCGGCAGCGAAGTGACTGAGGTGTACGCCACGGGTGCGGTGATGGTTGATCCAGCTATCGGCGAAGCGGGTGACCTCGACACTGTGGTTGTGGTTATGACTCACGAAAACGGTGCGATCACCACCATCGACAACAGCCGTCAAGCTGTGTATGGCTACGACCAGCGGGTCGAGGCGTTCGGTTCGGCAGGGATGGTGGTCTCGGACAATCCTGGTGTCACTACCACGACGAGGCGAACTGCCGCGGGTTCGGCGGGTTCAACCATCCCGTATTTCTTCTTGGACCGCTACATCCCGTCGTATTTGGCTGAATGGACGGATTTCGTGGCGATGGTCCGCGACGGTGCGCCGTCGCCGGTCACTTTGCACGATGGACGTGCCCCGCTGGTGATCGGGCTAGCCGCATGGCGCTCGTTCCACGAGGGTCGCCCAGTCAAGATCAAGGAGATCACACCATGACCCCGACTTCGCCAGCAACAGCGTCTGCTAGCGCGACTTCTACCGACACGGCATCAGGGCCTGTTCGGCCTACAGACGGCCCAGGCAGGATCCTCAAAGTCACGCCCGAGACGGCAAACTGGACCTATCTGAGCTTCTCGGTTCACGAACTGAGCGCCGACACGCCGTTCGCTGAGTCGGTCGATGGTCAGGAGACCGCGATCGTGCCGCTGAGCGGGTCTGGTGAGGTTCGCGCCGGCGGCGAAGTATTCGATCTGGCGCGCTCTTCGGTCTTTGCGCAGAAACCCGACATCGTCTACGTGCCACCCGGCGTCGAGTTCGCCATCTCAACCAGTGGCTCGTTCACTTGCGCCGTGGGGTCCGCACCTGCGGAGGGGAAGCTGCCGTTGCGGCTGATCCGTCCCGACGAGATGCGCAGCGAGATTCGCGGCGGAGGGGCAGCGCATCGTCAGGTGGTTCACGCGCTGGCGTCGCCGTTGCCTGCCGAACGACTGATTCTCTATGAGGTGTATGTGCCGCGGGGGAGTTGGTCTGGCTGGCCGCCGCACTGTCACGACGGGCGCGACGGATCTCCCTACCTTGAGGAGGTCTACTACTTCCGCCTCGACCGGCCCGAAGGGTATGCGCAACACCGGAACTGGCGTGAAGACGAAGGCTTCGACGAAACCGTGGTGATCCATGACGGTGACGTGGCTCTGGTGCCGAAGGGCTACCACACATCTGTGGCGTGTCCTGGCTCGAACATGTACTTCCTCAACTATCTGGCCGGCGAACTCGAAGGTGACGAACGCGCCACTCCCCCGTGTTTCGCTGCCGAGCACACTTGGATCGAGAGCGACTGGACCGCGGGCGAGTGGGGTTTGCCGGTGGTCACTTCATGAGCCGCACTCCATGAGCCTTGAAGGCATTTCGCACCGCGGTCGCTTCTGCGTTTTAGCTATTGACCATCGCGACTCGTTGCGCAAGTTCTTGTCGCCCGCTGATCTCGACGCTGTTTCTGCCAGCGAGCTGACCGCGCTCAAGGTGGACATAGTGCGTGAACTCGCACCGATGGCGACCGGCGTCATGCTCGAACCTGAGTATTCGATCCCCCAGGTCGCAGACGCCGGGGCTCTGCGGTCAGGCATCGGATTCGTTGCCGCGCTTGAGTCACAGGGCTACCTCGGCGAGTTGGGCTCTGCGCCCACTACCGTGCTCGACGGCTGGTCTGTTGAGGCTGCCGCTGCTAGCGGGGCGGCTGCCACCAAGCTGTTGTTGCCGTACCATCCCGACCGCGCACTGGCGGCCGAGCAGCGAGCGGTTGCAGCAGACGTGATCGCCGAGTGCCGCCGAGTCGGAATCCCGCTGGTCCTCGAACCGCTGTTTTACGATCTCGACGGTCCCAGCGATAGGCGCCGTGTTGTCCTCGAAACCGCCCGCCAGTTCGCCGCTGCGGACCCTCATCTGCTGAAGCTTCCCTTCCCTGTCGATCCAACCCTTGAGCCTGATCACAATGTTTGGCTCGACGCCTGCCAAGAAATGAACGCTCTGATTCCAATGCCTTGGACATTGCTTTCCGGCGGCGGCGACTTCGAGTCTTTCTTCGCGCAAGTCGAGGTGGCTCTCGAAGCAGGAGCGTCTGGTTGCATGGTCGGCCGTGCCCTCTGGGGCGAAGCAGCCCGAGTCCCTAGCGCCGACCGACCGACCATCCTCGAATCCCAAATCGCCCCCCGCCTGTCCCGCCTCCACTCCCTAGTCTGCAACACCCGCTAGACCTGACAGCGACCCCCGAATAACGGCATATCATCCTCAGGATTCACTTGACCTTGTTGAGCCTGCGCGTAAACGTGGGGTGGGGGGTGGTTGGGGGTCCCTGAGTAGGGGTCGAGGCCCTGCTGGAATCGGTGATTGACACACCAACGATCCAGGAGGGCCCCGATCACTTCCGGCCCGCACGCATAGCGAACAACACCCCGGCGATCACAAAGTCACCGAGTCGTTGACTGCTCTTAGCTGATTAGCTAAACTTTTGTTGGGTCCGACCAAGCCGTTGTTGGGTCCGACCAAGCTAGAGAGGAGGACAGGTCATGCCAGAACGATTCGGAGATGTCCTCAGAAGGACCAGACAAAATGCAGGAAAGACCCTGGGGGATGTGGCGACGCTGTTGGACGTCTCGGTGGTTTATGTATCAGATGTGGAGCGCGGCAACCGCAGGCCGTTCGGCAACGAGCGAATCCTCAAAATCGCGAGGTTGCTAAAGACCGATCCTATACCGCTGATTGCCGCGGCGGATGTCGAGAAGGGTGTCATTGAGTACGACATCTCCAAGGCCAAACCGCTAGAGGCCAGAGTTGTCGGAGATCTTGTCAGCGGTCTGGCCCGTGGCGGCGTCACGGAGGACCAGCTCGAGAGGATCAGAAACATCTTGAAGGATTCCGAATAGGCGTATGGCGATGTGGCAGGGACTTTCGGGAGTGCGTGCAGACCGCGGCTACAGCTACGAGAAACTGGAGAATATTGCCGCTTACGTTCGCGAGGAACTCAACTTCTCTCCAACTGAGGCGATCAATGCGCTGCTGCTGTTCGACGGTCTTGACATCGAGGTGCGGGACGGGACCGGGCGGGATATTCCGATTCGTGGTGGTGTGATTGAACTCAACGACTCTGAAGGGTATGCGAAGTACGACAGGAGCCGCTGCGTCATTGAGATTCTGGCGTCGCCCGAGACCTACGACTGGTTGGAGGAGGGTTACCCACGCGGCGGTTTCTTCGTTGCCCACGAACTGGGACACTGCCTGTTGCATACTGACCAGCTTGTGCGCTTGGCTCAGATGCCCAAGGCGCAACAGACCGCGCTGCATCGGGGTGGACAGGAAGTCGCACACAAAACCTATCGGGACACTGAGTGGCAGGCCAATGCATTCGCCGGTGCCCTGCTGATGCCCGCCCGGGGACTGCTGACCCTTGAGTGAGACTACGGTGAGCTCTCGCCTGCCATTATCGCGGAGCACTTCCACGTCTCTAACGAAGCTGCTACCTACCGGCTCGAATTGTACAACAGCAGGAAGAAGCAATTGCTCTAGCCGCAACCTCCAGACCAACCATGGGACCTGCTCGGCTCCGCCAGCCCAAGTTGAGCTAGCGGCCTGTGACCGATTCGGTAGCGAGGCGCTTCGGTTGTGACGCAGACTCCGGGTAGTTCCGCCTGCCGGAACGGGCTTCCGCCCTAGCGAGGCTGGGAACGGAGCGAACACGCCCTCACAGGTTGGCTGCTGTCCCGCCCGTGAACACCCCCTCTTCCTCGTGGGGACCTAGGTCGACCGGGGATGCTCTAAAGCGTGGAGCGTCGACCGACGCATATACGGAAGAGATCGGTTGCCTGGTATTTTAGCGTTGGCGGTTGCAAAAACTTAGCGTATAAGCTAAACTGCGAATTGCGGCCTCGATGCGGGTCGCAATTCGCAACGAAACCCTAACTTCAGCAAAGGAGGCTGACCCATGTTAACAGAAGATCGCAAGCCTGAAATCATTGATGTGGAGGACCACAAGACGGTCACAATCATCGTGGAGGGTACTCCCCACAAGTGGCCCGAAGAATACATCAGCTATGTGCAGGTGGTCACACTTGAGGTACCGGACTACCCGCAAAACCCACCAATGACCTACACGGTGAGATACAAGGAAGGCCCCCGCGACAAGCCCGAAGGTACCCTCTCGCCGGGCGGATCTGTCAAGGTCAGAGAAGGAATGAACTTCAGTGTTTCAGAAACTGGCCAGTCATAACGACGACCTCCGGCGGCTGGTCGAAAGGGGCTACGCGGTTGCTTACGACACTAACCACCTCGTTGTCCGCGATGTGCCCTACTTGGACAGAGAAGGCGAGCTACAAGTGGGCGCAATTATCGCGAAGCTGGAGTTCATTGACCAGGAGCACGTCACCCAGACGGACCACCAAATCTTCTTCGCCGGGTCAGTGCCTTATGGGTTAGACGGAAAGCCGGTCCCAAATCTGGGCGGGGGTTCCACAAGCGTCACCTTGAGTGAGGCCTGTAGCGACGTAGTCGTTCAGCGGTCATTCTCGAACAAGCCGAGCGACACAGGGAGGTTCGCGGACTTTTTCGACAAGGTCGAGAGCTACGTCGCAATCATCTCGGGGCCAGCGATGGAGGTTTATGATGTTACCCCCTATACGTTTCGCATCGTGGAGGAAGTCCCGACCGATTCGGTATTCAAGTTCCACGACACACTGACGACTCGGGCCGAGATCACGGACCTTGCCGCGAAGTTCAAGGATGATGTGATTGCCATCATCGGCCTAGGCGGTACGGGTGCATACGTACTGGACTTCATCGCAAAGACACCCGTTCGCGAGATTCGGGCATTCGATCTAGACCCCTTCCACGTGCACAACGCCTTTCGGTCACCTGGTCGGCTGGAACCAAGTGAACTGGGGAAGTCAAAAGCCGAAGTATACGGTTGCCGTTACGAGAACTTCCGCAAGGGCCTGTCCGCGACGCCCGTGTTTATCGATGCGTCCTGCCTGGACGAGGTGGACGGCGCCACCTTCGCATTCGTTTGCGTAGACAAGGGTTCATCCCGGGCAGCCATCTTCGACTTGCTCATCTCAAAGGGCATCCCGTTCATCGATGTAGGCATGGGGCTAAACCGTAAGAGAGGCCCCATCAACGGCCTGCTGCGTACCACCTATTACTCCGCGGAGCACGGGCAAGAGGTCAGGAAGAAAGACCTGGCCCCGCTATCGGATGACCCGGATGACATATACCGGACAAACATTCAGATCAGCGAACTGAACGCTCTCAACGCATGCCTTGCTGTCATCAGGTTCAAGCAGCTTAGGGGTTTCTACTTCGAGGACAATCCCTACTACCAGCTACTCATGGAAGTGGGCGACCTCAAGACGGTGGGCGAAATTGAGCTTGGCGAAGATTAAACTGCAGCGAGTCCACTACATGCCGAAGGACCTGAGCCCAGGAGTGCTCTACGTCTCAGAGGAGTTCGGTGCCGCGGCACACCTGTGCGCTTGCGGATGCGGCGCAAAGGTCAGGACGCCCCTTGGTCCCACCGAATGGTCCTTGGAGGAGACAGATGACGGTCCGACACTTCGCCCGTCGGTCGGGAACTGGCAACTAGCCTGCCAATCTCATTATCTGATCACGGGAGGCGAGGTGGTCTGGACCAAGCGATGGAACGCTGAACAAATCGCCGCCGGGCGTCGCCGTGAGGAGGAGCGCCGACGTGAGTACTATGAGGCCCTCGACCGTAAGCACGGAAGTGTTGTGCGCAGGCTTTGGCGGTGGATCAATGGACTGTTCAAACGCTAGGACGTGGAAGGTAGAGGCCGCTCGGTTCGGGTTCTGGATCCTCAACCACAACTTGCCGTGCTGTCATTGGGTGTTGGGTCGGGCTGTTGCCCGTCCACTCGTTCGGAATAAACACTAAGGGCGCGCGGATAGGTGACCATCCACCGGTCGTCGGGTCGCCCAGAGTGGACTTCGGGTTGATCCAACCAACGACGACCGGGTGGAGGTTCTTACTATTGTGCGCGCGCTGGAGCCGGCGCGTTGGAGCTAGGGGTGTTTCGATGCTGTGTGGGCTACGGGTGAGTGGTTGTTGTCGCCACTGGATCGGGGCCATCGGCTGGGTTGTCACCGGCCGCGGATACCGGCCCGGGTGTATTTTCGGGGTTTGTTGACCCGATTGGTGACGGGGCCGTTGTGGTTCGACATTGAGGCCATCTTGGAGCGGCGCCTGTCGGACACGACGCTTCGGGCGCGGCGCGACGAGTGGATCGCCGTGGAGGTGTTCGACCGGCTCTGCGGCAGATGCGGTCGCCGCATTCGACAAGATCGTGGGCCTTGACTTGTCGGAGGTCGCGGTTGACGGGTCATTACACAAAGCCCCCTGCGGCGGCGAGGGAACAGGCAAAGCCCTGTTGATAGGGCAAACTCGGTTGGAAATAGTCCGTGGCCACAGAGCGCCACGGCGTGCCGATCGGCTGGGCCATCGACGGCGCTAGCCGCAACGATGTCCGCCCACTCAGACCCCACCCTTGAGGCAGTCGCCGACGCCCGGCTGCTCTACGATGTCGAGACCCTGAACCTCGACCGCGGCTACGACCACCCCACCGTACGCCGCCACCTCACCGGGAGCGGCATCCAAGACGCCAGCATTCAGCGTCGCCGCACCCCAACGCATCGCCCCCGGCTCACCGAACCAGATCGTGCCCGCTGGATCGTCGAGTCGACCAGACTCCTGGCTATCGAACTACGGGAAACTCCGACGCAACACCGACCGAAGAACCGACTGCCGACACGCCGCGCTGTGCCTCGCCATCGCCGCAAAACTCATCGACTTGGAATACCGCTGCAACCCCACACAAACCACCTATCCGCTCAGCCCCTTAAACCGTGCATTTGTGTGTAAGGTGCTCTTGGCGGAGAGGACCGCAGTTATTCGGTTCCGTGAGCTTGCTCCTCTGCCGACAATGCAGAACGTGCCCCGCCCGCGGCGGGGCACGAACGCGTCGGAGGGACTGTGTACCTGTGCTCGTGGACGAGTCTGAACCACACGGTGGAAGTCCTGTGTTCGTGGTGGGAGGGATCATCATCCACGAATCGGGCGCGTAGCATCTCCAACAGCACCTTCGCTCGGTCAATCGACATCGCCTCTGTTCGTCGGGCGCCGCATCGGATAGGGTTTGGTGCAGGTTGCTCTGATAGGACAAGCGATGACCACCGCGAGCTTTAGGTACCGGCCTGAATCGACCAAAGCAGCGCGGGGAAAATCACCTGCCGAGCCGCTGACCATTGAGGATCTCAAGGCGAGCACGGGCAAGGGACCGAGTTCGGATTCAATGGAGATCGCCAACACTTACTACAGCGACGAAGAATTCCTCGCCGCGCTCGAAGCGAGAAGTAACGAAACCTCATCGGCCTGAGCGCCGCTGATGCCGACACACTCCGAGACGACAGCGTTCCTGCGCGACCAACGTGGCCTGACCTCACAACAAGCTGACCGTTTTCCGGCTTCGGTTGCAGGAATTCATCGACGATCTGGGGCAAATGGAGGCCGGAGGACGTTCGTGGTTTCGCCCCGGGTTGCGCGTCAAGAAGCTGTCCGGTGTCGCCGGCGTCTACGAGATGTCGTGGGCTCCTGACGGACGCGCGACCTTCTCTATGGGCCATCCCATCGTCGACGGCAAGCTCCACATCGTGTGGTTGCGGATCGGCGGCCATGAAATTCTCCCGTAAGCTCCAACTGCACTGCTTCAGCAGTCGGTTAGTTTCGACGGCGGTAGTGTCGACGGGCTATGCGGTGGGGTCTCGGAGCGCGATCAGGCGAGTGCGTGATGCCCAGTCTTGGATTGCAGAGTCGAAAGTCGCCAGTTCCATTCCGGTCCGCATGGCTGTGGCGACGATCAGTTGGTCCGCGGGGTCGCGATGAAACCCCGAATTCATCAAGAGGACGGACTCAACAGCGAGATCGCCGTCAATGGGTATCTCCAGCAGTCCGGACATCAGACGTTCTCGACGCCAGGTTGCCGGGTGGCAGCCGAGATCGATCCGTCTGTGATGATGTAGCCGGGTCGTCTCCAGGAATGTCACAGCTGAGACAGCGACATCGCCGTTGTCCACCCCGGACTCCACAGCTTGTTTGAACGACTCACCGATGTGTGGGTTGTCGGTCACCAACCGCAGCAGGACATTGGTGTCCAGGAGCATGCTCACTGGTATCGCTCCGGGTCGAGTAGTTCGTCAGGGCGTTCGATGACGTCCCAGTCCTGTACTGGTATGGCGGGTTCGTTGTCGATGTCTGCCAGTACTTGAAGCTGGTCGACGCATGATCCAACGAGTCTGGGGCGCTCCATTCGTACTGGGCTGATTCGTACGACCGGGCGGCGATGCTTCGTCACGATGATCTCGGTGCCAGTCTCGTGCACCTCGTCCATCAGGCGCAGACAGTGCGTCTTGAATTCGCCTGCTGCCAAAGTCCGCTCGTCAGCCCGGGAGCGTGCCCTATTTTCCGATTCAGTGTCCATCCCAGGAATTGTAGTCATATTTCTATGGCTATAGTCAACTTCCTGCACCCACTTGGAATCGCTCAGTTGGGAATATACTCGGAAAACCCGAGCATGTATTGCTCGGAAAACCCGAGTATAGTAGTCTCATGGATAAGAGTCCGTTCCCCTACCACGGCCCCTTGCAGCCTGATCAAGTTACCGGACGCGAGCAACTGGCGGTAGATCTAGCCCAACGCATCACTGACCGACGTTTGACTGCCTTGGTTGGTCCGAGGCGCTATGGAAAGACCAGCCTGCTCAAGCGCGTCGCCGCCGACTTGCAGGCCGTCGGTCCGCAACCGGTGTGGATCGATCTCTACCAGATGACATCAATGGCCGATGTAGCCGGGGCTGTCGACCGGGGTCTCGCCTCGGTGGCTGGGCCGGTACGGCGGATTCTTGACTCCATCGCAGGCACGCTGTCTGTGAACATTGGCGTGCTGAGCGTCCAACTGACCCGTAGTCCGAGCCGACGACCCGACCCGGTGCTTTCTTTGCGGACGCTGCTCGACGTGTTGGTAAGAGCAGCGCAACGACACGAAGTGTTCATCGTATTCGACGAGTTCTCCGGGATCGCCAATATCGAAGGTGGTGCCGGCGTGCTGCGAACCGAACTCCAGCATCACTTCCAGTCGTTCGGCATCGTGTTCGCAGGTTCAGAGCCGTCGACTATGCGAACGCTGTTCAGTGAGCAGACACAGCCATTCTTTGCCCAGGCCGATCTGGTGGAGATTGGACCTCTACCCGATGGTGCAGTACACCGCATCATCGAAGATGGCTTCGCTGGCACCGATCGCCGCGCCGGCGGCATCAGCAGACACATCGTCGCACTCGCAGGCGGGCACCCTCAGCGCGCCATGCAACTCGCAGATGCGGCGTGGAGGCTTGTCGAACCCGGCGGAACGGCAAATCAGCAGATCTGGGAGAATGCCCTCGCCTCGGTGCGGACAAGCGTCGATAACGGATCCGAACACGTCTACAGCCTGCTACCCACTGGCCAGCAAAAAACGCTGCGAGCAGTCGCAACCGGCGGCAGTATTTTCGGTGCCGCGGCATCAATGCTCGACCTGCCGCCAGGAACCGCCAGCGATGCCGCCGAGACACTGGAGGGCAACGGCTTCCTCCAACGAAGCCCGCGAGGCCTCAGCGTCGTCGATCCACTGCTGGCCGATTGGCTACGCCGCCGATTTCCTCTTTGAACGCACCCGGAGACCGCTGACCCGGACTAGGTGAGTCCGACCTCTGTTGCGGAGTGGGGGGTAGTGTTGGCGGGCTTGAGATCTGACTCGAGACAGAGCCGATCTTGCTTGCTGATGAGGTCACCGAACTTTGACAGAGACACGTGTAAGTCTGATGATCCCTGTGGGCTTGTTCACGCTCGCGGCCTCGGTAGGGATGGTTTTCGCGCTGTTCCATGAACTGCGCGATGCACACGATCTGAGTGGCGGCGCGCTCGGCTGGATCGCCGGAGTCTCCTTCTTTGCCGCAGTAGCTGCGCAGATCCTGATTGCGCCTTTCGCGGACCGCGGCTACACCCGCCGGGTCATGGTGTTGTCGGTGCTCGGCGGAGTGGTCGCATCGCTGATTTTCGCGGTGGCTTCGGAACCCTGGCAGTTCGTCTCTGCTCGGATCGTTGCCGGGCTTGCCTTCGGTGCCTTCCTACCCGCAGCGCAGGCTCTGTTCACCGCCGCAGATCCCGAGCGCGCCGGGCAGCACCTCGGTCGACTCGCCGGTATCCAGACCGCGGGTTTCATCGTCGGCCCGGGAATAGGCGCGGGACTCGTCGCGGTCTGGGGTCTCGATGCTCCTTTCTATTTCCTCGCCGCCGCTCTCGCACTGCTCGTCGGTCCGATCGCCACGACACATGTAGATGAAGTCGTCCCTGATAGCCCTCCGTTGGGAGCATTGCGGACGACGGGCGACATGCTCGTCACAATGGCAAGAATCAGTCGGCGTCGAGAAGCCTTGGCCGCTGCGATACTGAGCGCGGCACTGATCATGCCAGCCGGAATGTACGAGGCGATCTGGGCAATCTTCTTGCAAGATCTAGGCGCGTCAACCACATTCATAGGCGTCAGCCTAGTGCTGTACGGACTCCCGTTCATGATCGCCGCGCCCATCGGTGGGCGACTCGCAGACCGCCACGGACCGATGCGAATCGCAATGGGTGCGCTGGCAGCGATCATCCCACTCACGGTGATCTATGGACATCTGACCGTGCCGTTGCTGCTGATGAGCCTGGCCATGATAGAAGGCGCGGCCAACGGTCTCGGAATGCCCTCGGCCCAAACGCTGATGGCCACGTCCACCAAAGACGGGGAACGAGCAACCGGGCAAGGGCTCGCAGCCGCAACAGGGCAACTGGCCGCAGGGGTGAGCGCGCTAGTGGCCCCCAGACTCTTCGAAAATTACGGCCCCGAGTGGACCTTCTTTTGGGTCGCTGTCGCGATCCTGGTGCTGAGCACACTCGGATTCGCGATCGGCCTCAGCGACCGCACCAAGAGCCAAACCGTTCCTATTCGCACCTATGGCCTGTTACGAATCCGTGGAGGCGGCCGCTAAGCGGCCCAAGGCACCCCAGCCGTCAACCTCAGACGGCGCGCAGCGAAGATGCAGTTCTTGTAGGAGAATCCCAGTCTTCGTGAATCCACTTGTTGAACGCCGCGCCCGTTGATCTCGGCCCACTGCATACAGCGCTTGTGCATCTTGGGATCAACATGGCGGATGAAAGCGTCTTCCGCCTCGTAATAGTGGTTGTCGGCGTCGAACGCCTTGAAGTCAAGTGAAGCCATAGGGCCACTTTATGCATGCTCCGCTAGTCGGCAAAAGTTGACGCGCCAGAGCTACAGGTCGTAGATGGCGGCCGCGTTGTCGTGGAGGATCTTCTGCAGCGTTGCGTCATCAAGGGAAGACAAAGCGCCGGTGGCGTAGTCCCGCGGGTACTGCGCCGGTGTGGCCGGCCCCGGGAACTGACAGGTCGGGTGCGGATAGTCGGTCTCATACAGAATGTTGTCCGGGTAGAGCTCAATCGCGAACCTGGCCGAAGCCTGCTCAAACCAGAAACAACCGTACATCTGTCGCTTGAAATACTCGCTTGGTAACAGGTCGTATTCGGGGTGCTCCACGGTCACTCCCCCGTTTCGCCACTGCCAGTCAAACGATTCGAGCGCTCCGGGGATCCAACCGGTGCCGCTCTCAACTGAGACAAGCGTCAGTTCTGGAAAGCGGTGGCACACACCACCGAAGATCAGGTCTGCGATGCAACGCATGTTGTCGAGAAAGATCAATGACGACACCTTGGCAAAGTTGGTCATCCAGCCCATGTCGGCGGTGTCCTGCATCTGCGTGCCCATCGATCCGCCGCCGACATGAAAGCTCACCGACACTCCCGTCTCTTGGGCCACCGACCAAATCGGGTCCCAATGCTTCGAGCCCAACGGGGGCATTCCATGGTCCTGGGGTTGATTGCAGAAGTTGATGGCTCGGTGTCCTGCATCCACACAGCGGGTGATCTCCGCTACCGCGAAATCAATGTCCCAGAACGGCACGGCGGTAACGCCGATGAGGCGATTACGGTCCGCTCCGGTCCAGTCAGACACCCAGTCGTTGAAGGCCCGCACGCACTCCTTCACCACCTCGGGTTCGCCCATCTTCATGAAATAGGCGTTGCCGAAACCGCCGATATTGGGGTAGAGCACCTGGGCACGTATGCCTTGATCGTCCATGAACTTGAGTCGTTCGTGACTGTCGTACATCGACGGATGGATCTCGTCGAAGGTATTGGGAACCTTCAAGGGCATGAGACCGTCGAAGCCTGCCATCGAATAGAAACCGGGCTGCCCCAGACGGTTGCCGTCGCACATCCATACGTCCTGTCCGTCGATGCGTTCCACATGGGGGACCTTGTCGTGCATAGAGGCCGGGGTCCGCGCCGTCCACACGTCGGGTGGTTCGGTTACATGGGTATCGACATCAATGACATCGAAGCGTTCGAAGAGATCTGTGGTGCTCACGACTACAAGAATCGCACTACCGCGGCTGCCAACGCCATTCCAGCAGAAATCACGCCAAAAGGGACTTGGGTCCGGCTAGCGAATTCGCCAACCGGACCCTGTTTTCCCTGGAGGGGGACGGGAATGAAGTTCCCGAGTCTGAAGCATCCGGCCCTGCGCCCAGATGACCTCTAACCCACGCATAACAATAGTGCAAAACTCAAACCGGATTCAACACTTAAGCAAAGAAACCGCAACAAAAAAGTAAAGAACTGGGGAAAACTCCGCTGTATCTACATGAAACATAATGAAACTAAGCCAATTATTTCATAGATAAATCTCGAAATACTTCACTCGCGTTGCAACAATCGTCACATAGTGCAACTCACCGAAGTTGTTGGGGGTCTATGTGTCGAAGAATTCTCCGGCGTTCACCAGCAGGCGTTGCCCGGTGATCATCCGAGCGCGGTCCGAAGCGAAGAACACCGCCGCCTCGGCCACATCGGCGTCGGTGGGCATCACCCGCAGTGCCATGCCCTGGGCGATTTCGTCTCGTACCTCTTCTGCGGTGATACCTCGTTCAGCTGCTTGCCACTCACAGAACATCTTCACGTTGGGCCCCCACATCCAGGTGGGCACCACGGTGTTAACCCGGATGCCCTGGGGTCCTAGTTCCGAGGCCATATTCCGAGCCATGGAGAGCAGCGCAGACTTGGCGGCCGCATAGGCGAATTGCGGGATTGCAGGCACGGGCTTGAGCGAGGCTTGCGAACCAATCAGCACAACCGATCCGCCGTGCTCGTTCGCCGCGAACGTCGACGTGACCGAGCGGACCACATTGACCGCGCCCAACGCGTTGATATCAAGTACCTTCCGCAACTCGTCATCGTCAAGGTCGGCAAAGTTCCCAACGCTTGCGTCCATAGCAGCAACGTTGATTACCGCATCGAGGGTGCCGAAGCGCTCCACACCTGCGCTCACCGCAGCTTCAAGTGAAACCTGATCCATCATGTCGGCTCCAGCAACGAGAATCCGTTCACCTGAGGGGTCGAGTTCGGCGGCCGTAGCCGTGAGGCGTTGCAGGTTGCGAGCGACCGCGATCACGTTGGCACCATCACGCAGGGCCGCCGCGGCACACGATCTGCCGAGCCCCGGCCCAACCCCAACCACCATTACTGTCGAGTCTTGAAGAATCATCGTGTTGCTCCCTTACCAGAGTTGATCGGTGTATGTGTCTGTCCCCACGATCGTCGGCAGGAACGGCGCGGCGAAGACAACCTCGCCCAGTCCGCTCGCCGCAAGATCGTCGGCGTAGGCACGGAATCGATCCCAAACAGCGGTCGGTTCATCGTCGAGGAAGAAACACTGCAACTGACGATCCGTGGGCCCGGGTGGCATCCCCAAATCCATCGGTGCACGGTCCGTGTCGCCACTGCCCGAGTCTTGGTAGTGCCACGACACCATGCTGACGACCGGCGAATCTTTCATCAGCGCCGGCAGCGCCTGATCGTGGAGATGGGTCACCAACCCGGCTTCGCTCACACCTTCCGCCGGGTCGACCGCCACCACTCCGAGTCCTTTGTAGGGGTGGTCCAAAGCCAACTCGATCGGGACAGGGTCGGCGTCGCGGTAGTGGTAGCCAGGATTTTCCAATAGCACGGTGTGAGCATGAACCCGGTTCGGGAAGCCTCGGTTGTTGCTGTAGAGCCACACCACCTGATCCGCCCCCCAAGCAAAGTGTTCTTCGTGGCCTCCTTCGAGAACGTAATAGATCGCCAAATAGGAACCCGCCTCAACTGGACTGGCCACCGGTGTGTCGCCTCGAGGAAAGCGCAAGTCCTTCAGTTCTTTGGTGGCGACCCAACGCTTGCCCGCAAACAGCTTCGGGCCGATCATGCAACCCGCGTAGAAATGGTCGCGTTCATACCAGCGGTTGTAATCGACTTCGTAACCCTTTTCGGGGTCGACCATCGTGAACAACATGGAACCGACTCTGATCGGGTAATCGTTCATTCCTACTCCCTAGGTAGTTGTGTTGTAGCTGCGAAAGTTCCAACAATTAGCTATCAAATACAATCCGGCCGATCCATTCGGCGACCAGTGCGGGCCTTGGGGACCCGTCAATCTCGACGGTTATCACGCGGGTGCTGTTGATCGCCGCACCTTTCAATTCCACCTTGCTGATCACGCTGTTGGCTCGAACTCGGCTACCAGAAATGACCGGCGTCAGGAACCGCACCCGGTCAAAGCCGTAGTTGATGCCCATCATCACGCCCGTGAGCGGCGGCAATTCCTGCTCAATGGAGTTGGTGAGATGCGTCAGCATCGACAGCGTCAGGAAACCGTGGGCGATCGTCCCGCCGAACACTGGGGTCGCCCGCTCCGCGTCGATGTGGATGAATTGATGGTCGATGGTGCAGTCAGCGAACTGATTGATCTGTTCCTGGGTGATCTCAAACCAGTCGCCGTGGCCCTCATCGACGCCCTCTCCCGCTTTCAGAAGTTCATAGGCGTTTGCTGCATTACTCATCAGGGTCTCCCTGGCTGATTGTCTGATTCGATTGTCTTGGCCGTCGTGACTCTAGAACGAACCCGCGCCCAGCAACACTTCGAGCACCGCTCCTGCTCATATGCTCAGAGGATGACTGCTCGTGACATTGCGCCTCCCACCGGCAAACTCGGAGTGCTGACCCCTGGAATGGGTGCGGTAGCCTCCACCTTCACCGCCGGTGTGCTCGCGGCACGCCAATCCGGCGTTGCCCCCCTCGGTTCTGTCAGCCAGATGGCCCACATTCGGCTTGGAACCCGAGACGAGGAACGCAATCCGCTGATCCGCGACTTCGTGCCTTTGGCTTCCCTCGACGACATCGTTTTCGGGGGATGGGATCCGATCTCAGCCAACGCCCTCGAAGCTGCCCGCACCTGCGGAGTTCTCGATGAACGCGACCTAGCCCCGATTTCGGCAGAGATGGAAGGCATCATCGCCATGGACGCAGTGTTCGACCAGCGCTGGGTCAGCCGCCTCAGCGGGGCCCGCATCAAGACCGAGACCAACATGTGGGATCAGGCAATGGCGCTCATGTCCGACATAGAGAACTTCCGCATTGAGAACGACTGCGACCGTCTGGTCATGGTGTGGTGCGGATCAACCGAGGCCTTCCAAGAAGCCAGCGAGGTCCACGCCACCATCGAGTCGTTCGAGAACGGCCTAAAAAACAACGACGACAACATCTCCCCCAGCCAGATCTACGTTTACGCCGCATTGCAGTCCGGTGTGCCGTTCGCCAATGGGGCACCCAACCTGTCGACCGACCTGCCGTGCATGATCGAGTTGTCTCAACGCAACCGCGTGCCGATCGCGGGTAAGGACTTCAAGACCGGGCAGACGCTCATGAAGACTTTGATCGCACCTGGGCTGAAGGCTCGGATGCTGGGGCTTCGCGGCTGGTACTCCACCAATATTCTGGGTAACCGAGACGGTGAGGTGCTCGACGCACCGGAGAACTTCAAGACCAAAGAGGAGTCGAAGTTGGGGGTACTGCACACGATCTTGCAACCCGAAACCTACCCCGATCTCTACGGCAACGTCGACCATGTGGTGCGAATCAACTATTACCCACCGCGTGGCGACAACAAGGAGGGCTGGGACGCCATCGACATTTTCGGATGGATGGGTTACCCGATGCAGATCAAGATCGACTTCCTGTGCCGCGACTCGATCCTGGCCGCTCCGATCGTCCTGGATCTGGCGCTGTTCATGGATCTAGCGGCACGCGCCGGTGAGTCCGGCGTGCAGGAATGGTTGAGCTTCTATCTCAAAGCCCCACAGGCCGCCACCGATGTTCCTGCCGAACAGGACCTGTTCATTCAGCAAACCAAACTGAAGAACACTCTGCGTGAGTGGATGGGAGAACCCGCGGTCACCCACTCCGAAGCCGGCTAGTCGCTAGCTGCTCAGGTCGATCTCCAGGACGCCCTCGGCCACCAGATTCTCGATCTCGGTGGCGTCGAGGCCCAACCACTCCGAGGCAACCTCACGCGTGTGCTCGCCGAGCCCCGGGGCCGGGAAAATATCTGGACCCTCCATGGCACTGGCATGGAAAGCCGCTCCCTCAAAGATCATGTCGCCGATTGGTGGCTGATACATGCGATGCAAATAGCCGCGAGCTTCGAGATGCGGATCTGTCGATTGCGAACTGCCGGTGTGCATGATTCCCGCAGGAACCCCCGCCGCCAAACAAAGGTCGGCCACCTCCGCATTGGACATCGTGCGGGTCCACTCGGCGACTTTCTTGTCGACGGTGACTTCGTCGGCGCGGCGACCCTGCTCGTCGGCAAGCTCAGGACTCGATGCCCAGATCGGTGACCCCATCAGCGAGACCAGCGCTTCCCACTCGCTGTCGTTGCGGACACAGATCACAACCCAATGGTCGTCGCCTTCGCAGGGGTAAAGACCCCAAGGAGAACCATGGTCGGAGTGGTTGCCGCGAGGTTGCACCGAACCGGGGACTAAAGACTCTTTGGCCAACAGATCACCGATCGTCGACACCGCCTGTTCAACCTGGCAAACCTCCACATGTGCGCCACCGACGCCGAGCCGCTGTCGCCCCAACAGGTTTGCCAGCGCGGCCACCGCACACACTCGACCTGCGAAATGATCGGGGTAGATCGACTGGTTACCGGCAGGCTCAGGGTAGTCCTCGTAGTTCCACAGATGAGCCAAACCCCCAGTTACCTGGGTATTCGGGCCATATCCGAACCAGTCAGCCCAGAGACCCCTAGACCCCATGAGCTGACTCGAAACCATCACCACATCCGGGTTGGCGGCCTTCATCACCTCATAGCCGAGTCCCATATCGTCAATCGTGCCGGTGGAATTGTTCTCGATGATGATGTCAGCGTCACGCGCCATATTTCGGAGCAGTTCCACCCCTCGCTCGGACTTGGCGTTGACACCCAGGCTGCGTTTGGAACGGTTCGACGAGGCGAACGACGGAGACATCTCCCCACCGAGTACCGAACGAATGAAGTCGATATAGCTACGACTCTCGATCTTGACGACATCAGCTCCGTATTCGCCGAACATACGACCGCACTCCACACCAACCCCACCATGTCCGAAATCCATCACTCGCAGGCCCTTCAGTGGCGGCGCTTTATGAGGCGGTGCTTGTTTCGGCGGCGCTTGTTTCGGAAGGGGATCGGGCACAGGACGCGGTTCTGAAGGAGACGCGAACACATCCTCGGTGTGTTCGCCGACATGGGGAGGGCGGCCGGTTGGACCGCAGCGTTCACCGTCCACCTCGAACCATCCCGAGGGCAACTTCATGACGCGCCCGTCGTCGATCGTTACGTGATCGAAGGTTTTCCGGCTCTCAAAGTGGAGGTTGGCCAGAACATCGTCGGGTTTCAGAAACGGCGTGCAGACGATCCCCCGCGCCTGGGCCTGTTCGGACACCTCGGCCATGGTCATCGTCGCGAAGAGTTCGGCGTAGAGAGGGTTGAGCACCGCGTCGGCGATCATCAAGCGGCCGATGAACCCATCGAGTTCAGGGTCCTGGAGAAAGTCGGGCTCCCCCATCCAAGAACGGATCGCATGCCACTGGCGAGGGCTCAGCACGATCAAGCGGACAAAACCGTCGGCGCAGGGAATGATCGTGTAGACCACTCCCGGTCCCGCACGGCGTTCCGAGGAGGGTTCCCCGGCGTCTGCGGAACGGCTCCAATTCGACAGGGACCAGTCCGTTGTCTGAGCCACGCACTCGTTGACCGACGCGTCGATGACTTGACCTGCTCCGGAGCTTTCACGCTGCCACAGGGCGCAGAGGATCCCGAATGCAGCGGTGAACGAGGCTGTGTCGTCGGCGATGTTGCCTGGCGGAAGGATCGGGCCCCCCTCATGCGTCCCGGCCTTGAAAGCCATGCCGCCGGTTGCGTCGACAACCGCGTTGGGCACATCTCGTCCAGCCCATGGGCCGGTTCGACCGTACGCGGTGATGGAAGCCACGATCAGATGAGGGTGACGCGCCAAGAGTTCGTCGGCGTCGAGCGCCGGGTCTGCGTGTGTTTCTGGTTCTGCCGAATCGATCACCAAGTCGCTCGCCGCGATCAGCCCGTGGAGTCGTTCACGGTCTTGTTCGTCTGACAGATCGACCACTGCGCTGCGTTTGCCGCAGTTGCGGAAAGTCCAAAACAGCGAATGGTCACCGTCGATCGGTGCCATCCGGCGTGACGGCGAACCACCAGGCGGCTCAATTCGGATGACATCGGCCCCCAGGTCGCTCAATACGCGACCGCACAGTTCACCCCGCTCAACGGTGAGGTCTACAACTCGAATCCCGGCAAGTGGACGAAGGGCCACATTTCCCCCTTTGAAACTTCAGAGTGCTGATCGTAGCGGCGCGAGGCCATGACCTTCGAAACAGGCGTTGGCTCAACATGCGCGCCGGTGCGGAGTTCTAAAGTGCATTCTTCAACGACATTCGCACATAGTCGTCGAACCAACGTCGGCGACCCTGCGTGGTTCGGGCCACAGCAAGCGGCATTCCACCGGCGCAGAACCTATTTTAGGGATTTGGAGGCATTTATTTTAGGGATTTGGAGCACATTCTCTCGGGGATTTGGAGACACGTTTCCAAGCACCGAGATTCGCCAATTCGCCTACAGTCGACCAGGCGGGGACAGCGGGAACAGCTAGAGGCCGAGTGCGTTGCGCAGTGTCTCGTCTATGGAGTGGCGACCCAGCGAATCGAGCTTTCCGAGCCTCTCGACGAGACGGCCGGTCGCTACAGCCCGCACCTGTTCGACCTGAAACGCCGTCTCGGTGGACAGACCGTTGTTGCGGTCGGGCGGGAGCACTACATGCAACGGGATCCCATGAATCGTAGACGTTCCCGGAACCACGACGACCATCCTCAGGTTCGGATGGTGCAACCGGTCATCGGACACGATGACTGCCGGTCGCAGGAAAGCCTGTTCAGGATCCTCCGGTTCGGCCCCGAAGTCGACGAGCCACACATCGCCACGGTGCAGCCCCTCCTCAACGGTCATCGAGGCCGTCCGCGGCTGTTGCTTCCAGTCTCTGGCTCTCGGCCTGATACGACGCCGCTTCGGCGTCACTCAACCTGTCGAGCGCGCCGCGAACCAACGTCCACCACTGTTCACTACCGAGTTGATGCACCGCGTCGGTCACGACTTCCAGCATCGTTGTGCCCCTCTGCTTGGCCAACCGGGATATCTCGTCCCTCAACTCGGTGGGGACTCGCAACGTAGTAGTCTGAGAAAGCGCCATTTCTGTAGCCTAGCAGAGATCAGTAGGGTAGATTCGGGCTACTGCAAGCACTCCCGGTATTGACCACGAACGTTCATTTCGGGAAGGTAACTACTGACGTGTGTAGCCAACCGCCGGTTAGGTAACTGTATAGGCGGTTAGCCAGACTGCAGCGTGGTGGTTGTGGTCTGGCCAACCGGGGCCGCAGCCGAACCCTGGTAATCTCAAGAACCCATGGTTTGAGAGAGTTGACCGTATGATCCGAGTTGTTGTTGTGTTCGCGGCGATGATGACGGCGGCTTGCGCACAGCCCGCCGCTGATTCCCTAGTCGACGTGATCCCGTCGACCACCACGACTACCTCGACGACCGCAGCGACATCAAGCACCACGACGACAACGATCCGAGCCACCACCACTACCACACGACGAACCACTACCACCACGGGGCCGAGGGTCGGGTCCATCAGCGCCGAACTCCAAGCGCTGGAGGAGAAATGCTAAGCCCTCGGCAACACAGCCGACGACGCTATCAGTGGATTCGATCGCGCCGTGATCGAGATTGACACAGCGATTAGGGTCGGTTCTCTCCCTGAGGTCTCAGATGCCTACGACTCAATGACCAGCGCCGCCGTCGCAATGGGCGTAGCGGTCGAGATTTACCTTGACGAGTGCGGATTTAAGATGACCCCTCAAGGACGCGAAGACCTGCGCACCGGCACAGAAACGGCGCTTGAGTGGGCGGCTGAACAGGTCGCCATTTGTCACGCCAACCTCGCCCGACAGGGTTTCGAGTGTTGAACTGGCTGCAGACGGGGTTTGAAATGTTGATGCAAGCCGCTCGCTAGCAACGGGCAGCTTCGTTCTTTCCATGTTCGCGCGAACAAGTCATGGCGCGGGGATCCCGGTTCGCCTGCACAAGCGCAGTTTGTTGCTGGTTAGAACGCGGTCAGCATTCGAACCCGAAATCGGCTAAGCCGATGCGGCACTCGCGCTGGACTTCGTCCCATGTTGTCAAAACCTCAGCCATACGAGAACGCAACGTCGATACGTCGCCGGTGGCGTAGTGACTACCGCACTCTTCGAGGAACACGTTTGTTGACCACGGCACAACAGCCACGTATCTGTCGATCTCCGTGTAGAGAGCTTGGATCCTGTCGAGGTCACCGCTGCCACCAGCAGCAACGAACTGGTCAAAAAGGTCTTCCATCGTCTGTGCGGTTTCTTGCAGTGTGCTCAGTGTTCGATCACAGGCAATCTTCGATATCGACAGAGTCGTGGTGCTAGGCACAGATGGCGTTGTCGTAGCAGGTTCCGACACAGCAGGTGCTGTGGCAGTCATATGGGTTACGCACCTCTCCAAAAGTTGGAACACCTTGGGATCGATGTCCTCGGGATCGTTGCGCAGGCGTTTCTCGGCGTCTTTGAAGCCGTCGAAATCATCAGCAAAATGTTCTCTAAGTCCTTCGTAAGCACATTCGCAATAGGACGTGACCTGCGTTGCGTTCAGAGTACCTCCGGCGTTCGCCTCCCTACAGGAGCGCATGAAATTCTTCTCGAGCGTGCCGTCGTGGTCGGCTTCTTCCCAAGTCGATGGCGTTGTCGTGCTAGGCACCGATGGCGTTGTCGTGACAGGTTCCGGAACAGCAGGTGATGCGGTAGTCGTAGCGGTTGGGTCTGCTCCTTGACACTCTCTCTCTCGAAATCGAACCAGTTGAATCCCGTCGGGGCAGCGTCCCATAAAAGGCCAGCAGCAGATTCTCGTTCCTCGATGGCGTCCGTCCACGCGTCGAGGTCGTCGGGGTGCCAGTCGGCGATAATGTCGCCGTGGAGGCGTTCTAAGCGGTCAACGGTGGCTGTAGCTGCAGCCCAGTCGGCGTAATGACGGCAATAATGCGGTCCTGCGGGTGGCCAAAACCACGTATGTCGCTGGGGGCGTTAGTCACCTGCCCTGACCTGGACCGTTGTACGGACCCCCGGTGTTCCACGTTTTGGCACGGGGGACCGACGTCATGCGAATATGGGGAACTCCGGGCAACTCCCTCAACTGCCCAGGTCAGACCCGCCCGCGAACACCCCTACGTGATCGTGAACTATTTTTGTGCCTTTTCAGGCGGCGGGCATTACGCACCGATCATCGAAGCCGACGAATCCGCTGTGTACCTTTTTGACAGCACCTACGGACTGTGTACCTTTTTTGACAGCACCTACGGACTGTTTCGTTTATCGATCCAAGAGTTCGAACCGTTCTGGCACAACAAGAACGGTGACATACGACGCTGGTGTTTGGCGCTGCGTTGAACTGTTCCTGTTGTGTCTGCCGAACCGGACCGCAACCACACAGAGCCCTCCTGCTGGCCCCGGCTGGTGCTGGATGGTCTTTAAACGTTACGGCACGGCCGTAGCCGCTACCCGACTCGGAACTTGCCGCATACCATCAAATCCTGAACGAGACGCCCCCGCACGACGACGGGCTGCCGCCACCGCCGCTGTTCCTGAAACAACGTCTCTGCCCGACATTCAACGCTCACCGGCGACCCGCCTCGCTGCAGCTTTGGAACCCTTTTTGGCTGAAAGGGTGGCGTCGCCTTCTCAGCGCTGGACGGTGCGTACCGGCAAGCCGCAGAGCAGCGGCCGTTGCATTTACCGGAGGTTCTTTTCTGATGCGCAAAACCGTTTTGGTGCTGCTGGCTGTTGTGATGGCGGCGTCGGCGTGCGCAAGCAACGACAGCGCCGAGCTTGATGTTGACGTTGAACCGCCGCCGTTGCAGCTGGTGCATGTTGATGAAGGCCCGACCCCGACCACTACGTTCACGGATCCTGTGGTAGGCCCCGGCGGTCCGCAGGAACGCGGCGACACGTCGAGCCCGCCGCTGGTCACTTATCTGTCAACCGGTCCGACAGCCACCTATCCGTCAACCGGCCCCGACGGCGGCGCCGTCACAGATTCACAGACTGTTGCGTTGGGTTTGATGCTGTGCGGAACCGGTCTCTCCCCGGTCGATTTCACCAACGACGGTGGTGAGAGCACAACCGTTCCCGTTGAGTTGATTGCGCTCCCTTCGGTAGCCGGGATGAGTGTGGCAGATGCCGAACGGGAATTGCTGGGGCTCAACCTTGATGTCACGATTGTCGAGCGCCCAAATGAGACCGTCCCGAGAGGTGAAGTGGTCCAGCAGAGTCCTTTGGCTGGTCAGAAAGTAGAACCCAGATCTGAAGTCACATTGTTCGTGAGTGCAGGTGTACCCGATCAGGTTCCCAATGTCATTGGCATGGACCAAACTTCGGCTCTCGACATGCTGGAGTCGTTGGGTTACAGCGCCACCGTTGAGTTTGTGTCCGATGTCCGAGGGTTCGGCGAGGTCGTTACTCAGCTTCCTGCTCCGGGGACCGAACTGCCGGCGGGCGGCTCGGTAGTCATTACGATTTCGTCGGGTCCGGAGAAAGTTCCTGTGCCTATTCTCGAATCCGCCACGCTCAATACGGCCTTCGAAGCATTGCATTCGGCTGAATTCAGGGTTACCCCCGACAACAAGGAGGAAGCCTCCGAGACGATTGAGGAAGGCCTGGTGATTCGCACCGAGCCGGCGTCAGGCAGCCTCCAAGACAAAGGCTCGTGGGTGACGATTGTCATCTCAACGGGCTTCCCAACCGTTCAGGTGCCGGGCGTGGTAAACCTCTTTGCCGATAGCGCCGAACAAACTCTACACCAAGTGCGTCTCGAAGTTGACATCGTCTTGGTTCCCGTTTCAATCGGCAGTGCTTCTGTTGGCCGGGTCATTGCCCAGGACCCGGCACCTTTCGAAGAAGTCCCACTCGACACCGTCGTTGTGATCGAAGTTGGTGATGCGTCCGACGACCCGATATCGACAACCACTACTACCACCACCTCAACGACCATCGCGCCCGAGTCGGTTGACGGCTAGCTCTAGCTGCGCCGGCGACAGATGCGTGCTCGACGGGGTGCTGTGGTGCCATTTCGACAGCGGCCTTTGGCGTGTCTGCGCGCAGCATCCGGCAGCTGTGCAGCCGTCGGGTGTGCCGTGCCCGTCGACCGTCGACGCTGACTGGGTCAACCGGGGACGGGTCTCGACGGCAACCTTAGGCGACGTCACCGGCAATCAGATAGTGTTGACTCCTGGGATGTGGCGGTTCACGTTGTGTGTCCGCGGCAACCATCAACAAATCACCCAGTACACTATCGACTGGGACGGATACGGCGCCGGCGGACCCGGTTTCGAAGTGCGCGGCCCGCGGCGGTTCGATTTTCCCGGCCCGAACGGTGACACAAGTTTCGACGGTTGGGCCATCACCCCGCATCACACCGATCCCGGCGCCGGTGACTGCCCCGCCCCGGCATCCGACGCCCGGTACACGCGCATGTTCTGTGCCGTGAACGTCGACGACTGGGACCATCATCGGGTGATGACAGTCACTTCGACAGGTCAAAACCCGCCGTTCATAACGCATCTGTCCACGTCGAACTTTCGTTCCCAGAGCGGCTACTGGGAAATCACCGCCACCAGAACCAACTGACCCGGCACCCGCTGGTTCGGGGCCGATGCCCCAAAGCCCTGATGCCCCGTTCAGGTGTCGAACCGGTTGAGCCGCTACGGCCGGTTGCGTGCCTGCTACTACCCGGCCGGCACGGTAACTCCGATCAGTGTTTTTCCGAAAGCCGCCGGGTAGCGTCTTTCCGGAACCGGCCAGGAGCAAGCCCAACATGTTCAACAGTACGAAACCCCGCAGCAAACCGGTTGTTGTGCTGCTGCTGCCTCTGCTGCTGGCAGCGGTGGCCGCAACCGGGTTGGGCACTGCCTCAGCACACGACACTCCCGCCGTGCAGCATCCGACACAGTTCACCGATGTGCATTCCGACAGTTTCTATGTGACAGCGGTCGACTGGATGGTCCAAAACGAGATCACGACCGGTACCAGCGCCACTACTTTCCATCCTGAACGCAACGTGACCCGCGGCGAAGCAGCAGCGTTTCTGTGGCGCCTGTCCTGCCGTCCACAACCAGCCGATCCACACAGTTTCAGCGATGTGCATGCTGACTGGCAGCAGCAGCCTGTCGGCTGGTTGCAGCAGCACGGGGCAGCCCCGGTGCAAGGCACCGGCACAGAACCCGCCGACGTGTACGGCCCGTCGACTTTGTTGACCCGAGCCCAGATAGCGGCACTGCTGTATCAACTGTTCAGCGACGGGACCCAACCGGAAACAGTGTCTCCGTTCGTTGACGTCACAGAACCATGGCAGACCGCACCGGTGCTGTGGCTGCTGGCCAACCAGGTCACGACCGGTACCAGCGACACAACATTTCATCCTGACCGCAACGTGACCCGAGGCGAGTTCGCTACGTTCCTGTGGCGTCACAGTCAACAGCCGGACCCCGCCGACCGTAGCTGTCAACCCCCGCCGTGTGGGGCTGGGTTGGTGAAACTCGACGAGTTCGTCACCGAAACCGACAACGGTTGTAGAACAGCTAACTGTGTTTACGGACGGAACGCTACAGGCCACTGCCGTTCGTGGCAGGAATGGCGGCAAGCAGAACTGGAACGTGACTGCCCGACGGTGGACACCAGCGACGGGTTGGGCGCGATGGGCGAAGCATCCCGCAACGGTCTGCTTCCGCCGCCGACGTTCCCCAAACTTGTCCCTGGTAGTAGCTGGATAGCTGAGATCTCGCTAGTAGACAACAGGCACTGGCCTCCCGACGGCATCATGCCCGACTACTTCGACGGCGACGCATTTATTGCGTATCTATACGTTCCCATCAGCCCCGGTCAAGCGTGGTTTATGGATCTTGTTCGCACCGATGACGTGGACGGCAACTGGACAGTCCAGTTTGCTGTCAACAAAACCCCCTTCGACGACCCGTTTGAGCTTTGGGTGACAGCTAGTGGTTCTGGGTGTTGGGCTGTGAGGTTCGCAAGAGCCAGTTAACATCAGCACAGGGCGGTTTGGTTGCGGAGTCGCAACTCAACTAACCGCTCAGATAAACCGAGCTGGTCAGGGCTCTTCTGGCAGCGCACGGGACTGTCTCCGGGTTCGGCCGGCCAGTAACGGCACGTGCCGGCGTCAGCAGACCAGTGAAATACCCCTTTCAACATGTGGAGGGTTCAAAGGTGTCCCTGCAACCGTCAGGGGTGGTGGATACCTCTGACATCGACCCGAACGGTGGCAAGAAACCTGCGGCTAATACACCACACGGCCGATGCACGTGCCCGGTATCTGCCGGGATGCTCGGTTTGTTGACAGGATCCGCCGACCCGACACATACTTCTCTCCTGTCGCCATACCGGCCGTGAAACGAGATCCTTGCCAACTGGTTGTCGCCGACACCCAACCGAGCAATGTGTGCGGCGTCGACGACCTGTTGACACGGAAATCCTGCCGTCGAACACAACCACAACAATTACTGAAACCCATCAAACGCTTAGGACACTTTTGGTGTCTTGCGCAGCCGCACCCCTGGAATCCGTTTTTTTGGCTGAAAGGGAGGCGTCGTCTCTCTGACGCTGGACAGTGCGTATCGGCAAGCCGCAGAGCAGCGGCCGATGTTTCTGCCGGGAGGTACTTTTCTGATGCGCAAAACCGTTTTGGTGCTGCTCGCTGTTTTGATGGCGGCGTCGGCGTGCGCAAGCAACGACACCGCCGAACTCGACATTGGTGTTGAAACGACAACACCGCTCGAAGCCGAGCCGACTGTGTTAGTCACAACCGTTGACGCTGAGCATGAGCACGGCGAAGACACACACTCCCACAACGAACCCGTTTCGGTTTATCCGGTTGTTGGTCCGGATGAGCAAAATTATCCGGTGCCGATACCGGTGGAGGATTACCCTATTGAGTGTTCCGTCGAGTTCGCTCACAGCCATCCAGCGATGACCGACGTTCACCCTGAACCGTTCTCTGAATGTCATACACACACCTGCGAGGTGAGCCTTCACGGACCGTATTTCTCCTACACAGGTAACCGGTATCCGTGCCCGATCGCCGATACGGAGCCGAACCAGCCGTCTTCGCAGCCTTCTGAGCCGGTGACAGAACCTGTGACGGCACCACAACGCCCTGAGCCTGTACCTCAACGCCCTGAGCCTGTTGTGACTACGGCTAAGCCGACGGCAGTTGTCCCGACCACAACTACGGTCAAGCCGCCAACACCAACGTCAATCCCCGACACCACAGCGACAGTTAACTGCGGTCCTTGGTTGGTGAAACTCGACGAGTTCGTCACCGAAACCGACAACGGTTGTAGAACAGCTAACTGTGTTTACGGACGGAACGCTACAGGCCACTGCCGTTCGTGGCAGGAATGGCGGCAAGCAGAACTGGAACGTGACTGCCCGACGGTGGACACCAGCGACGGGTTGGGCGCGATGGGCGAAGCATCCCGCAACGGTCTGCTTCCGCCGCCGACGTTCCCCAAACTTGTCCCTGGTAGTAGCTGGATAGCTGAGATCTCGCTAGTAGACAACAGGCACTGGCCTCCCGACGGCATCATGCCCGACTACATCGACGGCGACGCATTTCGTGCGTATCTATACGTTCCCATCAGCCCCGGTCAAGCGTGGTTTATGGATCTTGTTCGCACCGATGACGTGGACGGCAACTGGACAGTCCAGTTTGCTGTCAACAAAACCCCCTTCGACGACCCGTTTGAGCTTTGGGTGACAGCTAGTGGTTCTGGGTGTTGGGCTGTGAGGTTCACGCCATCGTGACCGTTCTGCGTAGACCCGTGTTGGTGCTGGCATTGCTGGCTTTGTCGTTGGTCGCTGCGCTCTGTGTACCTTTGCCGTTGCCAGACGACCTCGGCGACGCGGTTCCCCAAGCCGAAGCACACGTAGACGACGTTTACCACGCTTGCTCTGCACTCACCGCCTTCGGACCTGGGACTTACCTCTGTCACTCTCACGCAAACAAGTACACCATCACATCTCATTGGGAAGCGAACTGCTCACGGGTCGGATATGGAACTCAATGCGCAACACAATCAACATCCTGCACTTCCCAAACAGGGTCCGGGCACTGCCCTGACCCGTCGCCGCCGGGGGGTCCGAGATGGTTTCACGTCAACAGCATTCCCGTGCTCGAGACACAGACAATACACACAACCGTCACGATCCCGCCGTGTAACCCAGCGCAACACTCCCACGCTCCCGGGGTACACGGTGGGGTAGCTAATCCCAGAGCATGCCACGGTCATTCCTGCTTTTGGTATAACAGCAATGTTTACATCACGGGTCACGCACCATGGCTGACCTCCACGCGCTGTCCGCCGCCGGCCACAACCACCACAACGACGACGACCACGACGACGACAACACAGCCTCCTCAGGGGTGCGATTCCAGCCAGCATCGGCACGGACGGTCATCTTACCATGTAGGCGGCACCACCTGTCACGGTCATCCCGTCCCAACGAACCCGCCGTGCAGCAGCAATTATCTTGAGCGTCGAGGCAACGGACACGTCCGCCGCTATGTGCCGCTATGCACGACGACGACGACAATACAGCCTCCTCAGGGGTGCGATTCCAGCCAGCATCGGCACGGACGGTCATCTTACCATGTAGGCGGCACCACCTGTCACGGTCATCCTGTCCCAACGAACCCGCCGTGCAGCAGCAATTATCTTGAGCGTCGAGGCAACGGACACGTCCGCCGCTATGCGCCGCGATGCACGACGACGACGACCGCAGCACCTACGACGACCGCAGCACCTACGACGACCGCAGCACCTACGACGACCGCAGCACCTACGACGACCACACAGCCTTCTCAGGGGTGCGATTCCAGCCAGCATCGGCACGGATGGTCATATTACCATGTAGGCGACAACACCTGTCACGGTCATCCTGTCCCAACGAACCCGCCGTGCAACAGCTATTATCTTGAGCGTCGAGGCGACGGACACCGCTACCGCGATGCGCCGCGATGCACGACGACGACCGCAGCACCTACGACGACCCCGCCGGTGCCTGGTTGTGCCGGCGGTCAACACCGTGACGATCGAACCGGCGTCTGCCATCCCCATCCCGTCCCGGCACCGTGCGGCACCTCTTATCAGGTGATCAACGGCTACAGCCACACCCCCGCAAAAACCCCTGCATGTCCGACCGACCGTTGGGTCAACACATGCCCCGCCCCGGCATACGGCATGCACGGCCACTCCTACTGGCAACCGGCCAGTTTGCCTTGGCCTGCTGATGCGTTGCCGTACGGCAACCACGGCTGCGCCACCCACATCCCACCGGCATGTTCCAACACCGGCCCGACCGCATATCAAGCAACAGACACGTCCGTGTTCTCAGAGTATACGTGGCCTCCCGAAGGCCCCCGCCCGGTCGCAATGATGGCCAGGCTACGCACCGGCGAGATCTTTTTCCATGCTGCAGCGACAATGCCGCAATGCCAACCAGACAACATCTGCCTCAGCAACCCCGCCAACGGCCATGTTCCCGCATCTCTGACAGACACCAGTCTCGCCGGGCACGGCTGCGACAACCATGCCGTCCCGGCATGCGCCGAATACGGCGACCCGGCACCAACATACATTGCCCATGACTCTGCCGGCAGCGACACATGGCCCGGGCATCGGCTGGTAACAGTCGACACGCATCACAACTCCGGCGACACACGTTGCCATACCGTCCCGGTGTGTGTGCCCGTGTCGGTGGTCGCCACAGCCGCAGCCAACCCCCACCCCAACCGGTTCTATGTAGACACCTATGACGGGCCTGGTGGTGTCCCGCCCGACGAATACTGGCATTTAGGTTCTATCTGGGGGCCGTCGTTGGACGGGGCGTGGCTGCATAAAGGCGACCACGTCTACACAGGCACACCTATCCCTGAATGCCCGACAGCGCCACCACCGCCCGGTCCGGGCTCTGTAACAGTTACTGTGACCGCCCCGTACCGGCTCAACCACGGCGGGCTGCTGCATCCCGAAACGTTCGTCGCAGCAGTCACCAGGTTCAACTGCACAGGGTTCTGCGGCGACGGAACCGGCCCGGCAGCCCGCATCGACACTATAGATTTCGGGTTGACTTTGACAGCTACCAACGGTTACCTGCGCGAACCAGATCAGGCCTCTTCCGGCTCCGGCGAATACGCTGTCACACAATGCGTCCCTGCACCAACCCATGCCACGCTGGTCGCTGAATGTGCTGCGGTATCACCCAACGATGTGACCACCACCAGCCGGGTAGTAGCTGTTGTCGGTTTGTTCTACAACGCCACTCTTGAAGCAGCCACAGTCGCGGATTCGCAGCGTGTGCATCCCCAAATCATCGGTTTCACCGGTACGTACCGTTACTGGTTCACGCAGAACGGGGCCGTGACATCCGCAACCGCGCCGTTGACCGTGACTGTTGTGTCCACCGCCGGTGCAGACGGCCAGAAAGTATGGTCGTCGCTGATCGTCCCCGACTGACCGCCATCGCCCCAGCCCTTGCAGACGGCACGCACCGGCACGGCCGGCGGCAAGAAACCTGCGGCCAGCACACCACCCCGCTGATCCGCATATCCGGTCTCTGCCGGGACACATGATTCGTTGACGGGCCCCGCCGGCCCGGCCCGAGCACCACCCCGCTGATCCGCATATCCGGTCTCTGCCGGGACACATGACTCGTTGACGGGCCCCGCCGACCCGGCCCGAGCACCAACCTTGCCGGGGTGAAGTGAGCGTCCTTGCCGGCCCGTTCCACAAGACGTTCCGGGCCGGGTGGTTGCTTCGCTCCGGCAGTCCCGCACAAATGCAACGATCGTTGCATTCCTGTCGCCGGGCTCCCTGAGGTGAACGTCATCTGCGAGCAACGACCCGCAACAAGCCGCCAAGCACCGGAAGAACACCATTTTCTTGCAGCCGTGACACCGGGCCCTGTTTGCCGGAGTACATGCACATGAATGAACGTGCGATGTGTGCCTAAACGAACTGTGACGGTCGACGTGGACGTCGTATCTGAAACGGCTTGTTTCGCGACCGCCGCCGCGTCATACCCGGTCGTGTTCACCGCGCCTTGCTTTGAGTCTCCATCAGCCCTGCCCCGAGCTCTGGAGAACCGCAACGCCGCCGCCCTGCCCCCCGGAAAACCCTAAGAAGTCAGCCCGACGGTGTTGCGTTAGGGTTTTTTCGATAGAAAACCCTAACAGAGGTGGACGCATGCCCCGCGCAACATTCACAGACTTGCCGCAACCTCAACGCCGGGAAGAGGTCGAGCACGTTCTGCGGACTTTGAGCGACGGCATCTGCTCTGCGGACGAGTTGGAGTCGGCCGTCGTCAACATCAAAGAGAGCCCCGGCCGCCGAGCCGGTGACGGATCGGTCCTGCACGGCTGCGACGACCATGCTGTCGGTATCGATCATGTCGATCAATGCAGACATGGCATACATCCCCGACAGGTTTAACGTTGGGAGTTCCCGGTGAAAACCTGTACGACCGGCCTCTTCACAGAGACGTGAAAAACCCGCGGCTGTTGCCGCGGGTTTTGTGTTGTCCGGTTATCACCGGTCAGGGTCCGTGATCGCTGCGATCAAGCCGACCGCTTCGGCCGGGTCGGCTCCGCCGGCCGCTAATTTGGCGGCGTTGGCGAGGCTGACATTGTCGACGTGTGCAGGTACCCGGATCGTGTCGGATGTTGCTGTGTCGCTTACCAGAAACACAGGGCACGGCCCGCGCTTCGAGGCGCCTGTGTCTGCGCAGACCGGCCGGTAGTTAAGGTTTTCGTAGAGTTCGGCTGCTTGTGCAGGGTCGGTCTCGAACAGGTGCGGCATCCATGTGACGTGTCGTTCGCCGGTAGCTTCGCAGAACGTTTCCAGCCAGCGACGGAACATGCCAGGATCACTGACCCAGCCGGCTCCGTTCCATGCGTGCGACCCGGCGGCCAGACGGCCGTCTGTTACGAGCCGTTCGATGGCTAGACGGCCTTCTGAGTTGACGACGACGGCCGCAGCGGCCAGCGCTTGTTCGACCTGTCCGGTTGCACGGGCCGGCATGAACGTTGCTATGTCGACGACAGGTACGTCGTCGTCGCTGTCTTCGTCGTAGAAATCAGAGTCGCAGCCATATTCGGCCGAGAGCCGTTCTATCTCTTGACAGGCCTCGCCGCAGTAGCAGCTCACAAAGGTGTCTCCGAAGCGGACACGGCAGGTTATGTCGCTGCTACCGTCGACAAAGAACCCTCGCCAGAGGACCCCGCCGGGATATTCGACCCGGCGTCGTATGTCCGGGCCGATGTGGACCGCGCTGCGCATGCATTCGCCCCTGCCTGTCCATGTTTCGCCGTTGCGGAACACGACCGCTTCGAGCCTCGATCTTGGCCGGCTGTGGGCGATCATGACCGCCCCGTCGACCTGACCGGCTTTGGCGGCTGTGTACAGGTCCGGCAGCAGCCGCAGGTTCCGCATGTCGTCACCGGCCGCTTCCAACATTATGCTGTCGCCGTTGGCGTCGACAGCGAGCCGTAAAGCCATCTGCTGCAGAACTTCTCGTGGGTTACGTTGATGTTGTGCTGGGTTGGCGAGCAACCAGCTTGACAGGTTCACGAGAACGAGCACAGGTTCCGCCAGGTTTGGCACGGTGGACCGACATCTTGCGAATATGGGGAACTCTGGGCAGCTCCCTCAACTGCCCAGGCCAGACCCACCCGCGAACACCCCAATAAGAAACCCCACCACCGGAACCTCCGGTGCATCCGACCGTCAACGCCAACGTGAGCGTCACGACAGCGCACAGTCGACTCACTCTGTTCAGCCTTGCCATTGGGGTCTGACTTCCCTTCAGAGAGGTGTTGGTGATTTGACCTTACAGAACGGACACCTAGCTTGGCTGTTCCGGTGCTGGGTGGATGCGAACCCTGTATTCGCGTGCCAACCAGCAACACACCCCCCAAAACAGCGCATCGAACAAGAAGCTCCCAGCAACGGCGATGATGATGTTGCGTTGGATCTCCGAGGAACCAGCCGAGATCGTGCTCCCGAACGTGCCGTCCACAGTCGGCATCAGAACAAGGACGATCTAGAAAACCCCACCGAACGGCACGGGGATGTCGATCAGCATGCCTCGCAATGTCGCCTGGACTGACTCTGGTTTGGGGTGGGCCTTGTGCCTGGCTGTCCTAGCGGCGGCGATAGGCCTCCCGACGATGCGCGATTAGAACGACGAGAACCACCAACTCATGGTCGAGCACTTCGTACACCACCCGGTAGTCGCCGACGCGTATGCGACGAAGACCCCGCAAATCGCCCTTCAGCGGGTACCCCACATGCGGTTGCTCGCCCAGGCGATCAATGGCATACACGAGGCGCTCTCGATCCCGGCGAGCAATCTGGGCTAGTTCACGGGTGGCGCTGTGCTTAATCCGAACCGAGTAGCTCATCTCTGACCCGCTCCCAATCAAGTACCGGGTCAGTCGGGTCACGTAATCGCTCCAGAGCTACACCAAGATCGTCATAGTCCTCCAGATAGCGCTCCAAGGCCTGGCGGATGACTTCGGCCCGGCTGCGCTTCAAGTCCGCAGCGGCCGCATCCAGCGCCTCCACTAGCTCGTCGGGAACCCGTGCGGTGATTTGACTCATGTTGGACTCCTCACAACCGCAGCCGTCTGGCCTATTCGATGTCGTTGACATTACTTGACTGCAAATCAATGTCAAAGTGTCGGGTCATGGCCAACTCCACACCCAGTTGACCAGGATGTCGATCAGTCATACCTGCCACGCGCCAAGTACCGAGACGCACTGCCGGATTAAACATACTGAAAACCTTGCGTATATTGCAAGGTTCTCAGTATTTAGCTATGATTTCCCAGTAGAGAATCAGCGCAAAGCGAGCGCAGGATAGGACGGTTTGGCATGGCCGGCAACGTCATAAGCCGACTGGGGGACATCCCAGCATCTCAGCACGGCTATTTCACACGCGCGCAAGCCTCAGCGGCTGGGATACCGGACTTCGATCTTACGAGGTCTGTGGGACGCAGCCTGATCGAACGCGTCGGGCACGGCGTGTACAGGGTCGCCGGCGCCGGCGACGACCCCCTAGCGGAACTGCGCATCGCGTGGCTCCGTCTCGACCCGGAGCGAACACCGCGCCAACGGGCCGCCGATCCCAGAGTCTGGGTTGCCCTTCAGTCTGCTGCGAGAGTTCACGGCTTCGGAGTATTCGCCGGCGGACCTCACACGTTCGTCTCGCGCGGCCGCATTCAACCCGGCCGCGGCACAAGCGTCCGCCGCCGATCAAGTGGGCTTGAGCGTGACGACTGGGAACTCAAGGACGGATTTGCGGTGACGTCAGTGAGCCGGACCGCGTCCGACCTCATGAGCGGCCGGGTCGACGGCGGCCACATCGGCCGGTTCCTAAGCGACGCGCTCAACGCAGGCGCCATCACCATGGTGCAACTGTGCGAGCGACTGAGCGCAGACCCCGACGAGATCGAATCCCTCCTCATGCAAAGCGGCGACCACGCAAGCGTCAGCGTCGATGCCTGAGACCCAAGGCCACAGCGGCGCGCTTTCTATCCCCCACGCCACGCCCGAAGCGTTCCGCCAAGCACTCAAGGAGCGAATCGCCAGGGCTGCAAGCTCCGACCCCCTGCACATCTCGGAGATTCGCCGCCAATTCGCCTACAGTCGATTCCTGTACCGGGTGTTCGCCTCGGGCGATTCCCGATGGGTGCTCAAGGGTGCCACAGGGCTGCTGGCACGCATACCCGGCCGCGCCCGCCACAGCCTCGACATCGACTTGATGCGCCGAGACGACATGGGCGAAGCCATCAAGCTGCTGCAGGCCCTCGGGCACCAGCACGCCGACACCGACTTCTTCACCTTCGATGTGCAGCTACAACGAGAACCCGCACCCGATGCGACCAACACAACGCTGTCAACGACGGCATACCTGGGAGAACGCGAGTTCGAGAGGTTCAAGATCGATCTCGTCGTCGAATCGAACATGACAGCAGAACCTGAACACGTCAACCCATTGAAACCGGTCGAGATCGCGGGACTGCGATCAGTTCCATATCTGGTGTACCCGCTCGTCGACCATATCGCCGACAAGCACGCCGCCATGCTCGACGACTACCGCGGACGGCCAAGCACCCGCTACCGCGACCTCGTAGACCTCGCCATCATCGCCGGCACGGAATCGGTCAGCGCAGCCGCGCTCAGCACCGCGCTGCACAGCGAATACGAGCATCGCCACATCCAGACGCCCTCCGCTGTCACGCTGCCGTCATCCGCATGGATTCCGGGGTACGAACAGGTGGCGAAGGACATCGCGAACCTGCCTCAACGCACAGCTGAAGAAGCTCTGGAACTAGTGGGCAAGTTGCTCAATCCGATTCTCGCGGGCCGCGAGACAGGCACATGGAATCCGGGAGAGGCCGACTGGGCGGACTAATCGAACTGCCGGAACCGCTGTTTGCGGCGATAGGCCTCCCACGATGCGCGATTCGAACGACGAGAATCACCAACTCATGGTCGAGCACTTCGTGCACCACCCGATAGTCGCCGACGCGTATGCGGTGACGGGCCCGCAAGTCGCCCTTCAGCGGGTACCCCACATGCGGTGTCCCAAACACACCGTGGTGTTGGTCAGCCGCGGGGGAGGTGGAGGATGCGTTCGGCGATGATGTTGCGTTGGATCTCCGAGGAACCAGCCGAGATCGTGCTACCGAACGTGCCGAGGTAATCTTCGATGAGTCCCAGAGAACTGCGTCTTCCCTCCGAAACCGCCAACGCCGCGGGGCCTTGCCACTGCGCTGTCACCCGACCGAGTTCACGCCGCAACTCGCTGGCATACATCTTCATAAGAGCCTGCTCAGGGGCGGTGCCACCCTTCACAGAGCGGGCAAATCCGCGGTAACCCAGCGCCCGAGCGCATTGCGCTTCGACATAGAACCCGACAATGTCATCGGCCGCGATCACCTGCTCACGGGGACTCAGCGGTGCCATGATCTCTGGGGCCATATCCAGCAGCTGCTCCATCGCCGACTCCACGCCCAACACGCTCGTGAGCCACACCATGGAGCGTTCATGAGCCAACGATCCACCGGCCATCTTCCAACCGTCGTTCAGTTCGCCAACGAGGTTGGAAACCGGAACGATCACGTCGTCGAGGAACACCTCAGACAGATCGGGAAAGTCGGGATGGACAAGCTCTTTGAGTGGTCGCACCGTCACCCCTTCGGTGTTGAGAGGCAACAACACGATGGAGATACCGCGATGCTTCGGGGCGTCAGGATCGGTTCGACAGAACAAGAAACAGAAATCGGCGTAACCTGCCCCCGAGGTCCAGACTTTCTGCCCGTTGATGACGAAACGGTCACCGTCGAGCACCGCACGGGTCTTGAGGTTGGCCAGATCGCTGCCGGCATCCGGCTCGCTCATCCCCAGACAAGCGGTCCGCTCACCACGTAGCAGCGGCATGGCGTACTCCTCGATCTGCTCCGCAGTGCCGTAGTCCACCAAAGAGGGAGCGACAATCCCCAGTCCCTGCGGGTTGGTGGTACGGGGCACCTCCGAACGGCTCAACTCCTCTAGGTAGACAAGCGTCTCGATCGGCTCGGCGTTTCGTCCTCCCAAATGCGGGGGCCATCCCGGAACCAACCAGCCCGAATCAAACATCCGTCGGGTCCAGGCTCTGGCCCAATCAGGACTATGACCGCTCGATCGCGCCGGATCGTCGGCCATCTCCTGAACCGACGGACGGTTCAGTTCCAACCACTGCAGAAACTCAGCCCGAAACGCCTCGACACCCTCATCGAACTGCAGTTTCATGGCGACACCCCAACGGAGAGTCCCAACAGCTCAGCCAGTTGTGTGCGATGCCACGAAACCGAACCGCACAAGACATCACCGACCTTGGCTCGTTTCAGCAGAAAGTGAAGGTCGTTCTCCCATGTGTAACCGATCCCTCCGTGAAGTTGCAGTCCTTCTTCAGCCAGCAGCTTCTGACAGTCGCTCGACGCCACCTTGGCGACATGGCTCGCTTCGCTGCGACGAGGATCATCCTCGGCGACGGCCAACGCCGCGAAATAGCAGATGGCATTGGCTTTCTCCACCGCCAGGTACATGTCGGCGAAACGATGCTTCAACGCTTGAAACGAACCGATGATGCGATCGTATTGTTCACGCACTTTGGCGTATTCGAGCGTGACTTCGAAGATCCTGCGGCAAGCACCAACGGTATGCAAGGCCATCGCCACAACGGCTTGCTCGGTGGCCCGCGCAATCTCGCGGTCGGAATCTCCACCAAGAAGCGCCCTGGCAGGCGCCGCTTCGAAGCTCACGTCGGCCAAACCAAGAGCCGGATCAATGACCTTCGAGGCAACTACTTCGGCGTCTGCGCGTTCAACCAGATAAGCCCCCAACCGGTCACCGCGGTCGGAATCGACTCGGCAGGCCACGACCACGAACGAATCGACCTCGGTACCGGCAAGTACGTCTGTCTTGCGGCCCGTGACCGCAGCGGAGTCGCCTTCGCCAAATACCGCCGTGTGGATCGAACCCGCTGACCATCGCCCGTTCTCCGCAAACGCCAGCGAACCAGTACGGGCACCCACCGCGACTTCAGCGAGCAGTTCACCAATCTCAGGGTTCGGGACACTCTGGAGCGCCTCAAGAAGCAGCGGCACGAATTGAGTGACGGTGGCAAGCAACGGTGTCGGCGCGCTGACCCTTCCCAGTTCCTCCGCAACGATCCCCAACTCGACAAACCCCATGCCGAGACCCCCGTACTCTTCGGGTATCCCGAGCGCGGGCCAGCCAAGCTCAACCATCTGCTGCCATAGAGCATCGGCATCAGCGGTGCCCTCGTAGACACCACGCACGACCGAAGCGGGGCACTCACGGGCAAGTACGGCCCGGACATTGTCCCGCAGATCAATCTGATCGTCGCTCAGTTCCAGGTCCACGGATCAGCCGAGTTCGGTGCCGTAGATCCCGACAAAACTGACCATCTCCCCTGGGTAACCACCTAGGTTGTGGGTCAAACCGAGGGTCCGGTCACTAGCCGGGATCTTGCGATCATCGGGGGCGGCACCTCGTAGTTGCAGCCAAACCTCATAGAGCATTCGGAGGCCCGATGCTCCGACCGGATGGCCGAAGGACTTGAGGCCCCCGTCGGTGTTGACCGGGAGCCGGCCATCCAGCGCGAATGCGCCGTCAAGCACATCGCGATAGGCCTTGCCTCGTTCGGAGAAGCCAAGGTCTTCCATCAACACGAGTTCGGTTGGCGTGAAGCAATCGTGCACCTCAGCCATGGCGATCTCGGCTGTGGGGTCGGTGACCTCAGCCTGCGCGTAGGCATCGTCAGCAGCCCATTTCGACTCGTTGAGCGTGGTGTAGTCATAGTCGGGGTCAAGGGACCCGGCACCCGTACCGGCCACACACGAAAGCGCCTTGATGTACAACGGATCGTCGCAATATTTGTGAGCGTCTTCGGCACGGCACATGATCACACCTGCGGCCCCGTCAGCGACACCCGCGCAGTCAAACACCGACAACCGTCCCGCTACCGCCGCCATCTGACAGATCTGCTCAGCGGATGTCTCGCGCCGGAACTGCGCCAGCGGGTTGCGGGCGCCGTTGTAGTGGTTCTTCTCGGCGATTTTGGCCACCGCGTAACGCAGATCGTCTTCATCGATTGAGTACTTGGCTGCGTAGGCAGGAAGAATCAAGCTGAACATGGCCGCGGCGGTAAGTGTTCGCTGAGTTCCGTCGGTTGGGATGGGGAAGGCATTGAGGCCTTGGTAACCACCGTCTTTCACCTTTTCAGCACCCAACGTCATCACCAGGTCATACGCACCGGAGGCAACCGCGTATGCCGCTTGACGCATCGCCTCAGAACCGGTGGCGCAATAGTTCTCCACACGGGTGATCGGCTTGCCGTGAATCTTGAGCGGTCCACCCATGGCCAGACCCGACGCTGCCGACTGTGACGTTCCAAACCAGAAAGCATCGATGTCGTCTTGGGCCACTCCGGCTGAGGCATAAGTGGCTTGAGCGCCGTCGATGATCAGGTCGTCGAGCGAGGAGTGCCAGTGCTCGGCGAAGCGTGTGCATCCCACACCAATGATCGCGACCTGGTCCTTTATTCCGTGTGATCCCATCAGCTCTCCTGGGGCGTGCCGGCACTGTTTTGGCCGGGACTGCGAACTGGTCGCACTTTCCAAAAGTAGTTGTGGATCTCGTCGCTGGTGTACAGCCGCCTGAAGGTCGGTTCAACACGCCGGCCAACTTCAACTTCGTCGGCAGCAACATCGGTTAGTTCGAGCGGAACTCGCCCTCCGCCGTCGAAATCAACCACCGCGAACACCACCGGTGGGCTCGGCGAATACACCAATTTGTCGACGGTGAAACTGGCGATCGTGCCCTCCGTGTCGGCCATTGCTACTGGTTCCATGTCGTCAACGGCGCCGCCCTTCTCCGACACCCGCGCAGGCGGGAGATGAACCATCTGGCTGGACCGATCGCGGGTGCCCACGAAACCAAACTTCCACGCTCCACGGCGGTGAGCAGCGCTCGCTGAAGGCCGATTGGGTGCCGGTCGGTTTGGAGGCTCAACCGCCACCATCTGGCGCCACGACAGATACTTGCCATAGCTCACCGACCCACCCGTCGCGATCTGGGACGAAACCGTCGCGGACCCACGATGATCCACAATGGCTTCGGTGGTTCGCAGCACTACGGCTTCCACACCATCGGCAAGCACAACGAGCACGATGATCTCGTTGGGGCCTGCTTCGTCAAGCGCTGACGCGAGCATCAAAGCGCCGTGAGCGGTGCCGGTATTGCCGACCGTGTTTGCCAAGTCGTCGACCATCTTCTCGGTTGCAACTCCAAGCCGCGCCCGGTTGCGTTGAACAGCCCGGCTGTGCATTCCGGTTAAGGCCAAGTGGTCAACGTCATCGCTGCTGATGCCGGCCGCGGCCAAGGCCGCAGCGAACGCTTCTTGCATCAACGGCGCGTAGGCGACCTCACCGAACCGTTCCTCCCATACCCGCGAACGTGCCGCGCCGGGAATCCGCCAACGTTCCAGAAGTTCATCAGTGGCAATGCCGGAACCGAGATACTCCGCGATTACCGTGCCCGCGGTGTCGTCACCGACTAGTAGCGCCGCAGCACCGTCACCGCCGGTCGCTTCGTCGTTCGAGGTGGCCATGCCGTCGCGAATATCGGACGACACGACCAGGGTTGTGCCCAACCCGGACAGCGCCGTGCGCAGCGTTCCGATACCAGAGCGAAGCGCTCCGCCCATGTCGAGCGCACCCACCGACGGAGCCAGACGAAGCGCCGCGTGGATGGCTGTGGCGTTGGTCTTTTCGAGGTACGCCGGTGTGGATGTGGCGAACCAGAGAGAATCCACGGCGACGTCGGTGGCGTTGCGCAGCGCGTTGCGAGCCGCCTCTGCGCCCATGGTTGTGGTGTCCTCGTCATACGACGCCACCGAGCGAGTTCCCCGTCCTCCGCCCTTGCCGAAAAGCGCGGTGATCTCCCGTCGATCAAGACGGTGATGTGGAACGTGGACCCCGGCGGCGATGATGCCACGCATGCGCTCTCCTGTGGCTTAACAGCCTCGCTCAGATGTGACAATGCGCATCAGACCCTACCCGTTGGCACTGTATAGCGCAGCATTCGCTGTATAGCGCAGCATTCGCTGTGTACTCCAGCATTCGCTGTGCAACCCAGCACTATCGGTTGGCGCGGAACTCCGCGATGCGGCGGCGGGCGATCTCCAGGTCGTCGGGGTTGGTCACTCCGACCCACGCTTCGGTGGTGGGGATCACCTCAACTGTCAACTCGGCGGCACCCATCAATTCATCAACCACTGAGGGGAGCAGGAACTCCGCTTTCTCGTCGTTGCCGTATCGGCGCATGAACCTCTCGTACCCCGGTTCGAGATGGTCGAAGATCTGCTCTGGAAAAGCCCAGAAGTTCATGGACACGACCGCATCGGCAGCCAGCAGCCCGGGTGGCTCAGTTGCGCTGATGGATCCGTCTTGCTGCTGGCCGATGCCATGGGTTTCAACCAGCGACACAAGTTCGTCGCCCTCGACCGTGCAAATGCCCCGGCTGACCTCGCCAACCTCGGGCAGGGTCAAGTCCAAACGAAACCCAGCAAGCAGTGCGCTCCCCGCCTGGAGTCCGCTGGTTCGAGCAACCACAGACTCATATGTGGAGCGGCCGTAGTAGTCATCGGCATTGCACACAACAAACGGGCCATCCACATCGGAGGCCGCGGTTAACACCGCGTGAGCGGTCCCCCACGGTTTAGCGCGTGGCGGACCGTGCTCGTCCTGGCAGACATAGCTGATCTCAAGGTCTCCGTAACGGTCACCGATATGGCGTTGCACATCGTCTTTGATGTCGCTGCGGACAATGAGCACGACCCTGCCGACACCGGCATCGACCGCGTCGCGGATCGCGAAGTCGACAAACGCCTCGCCGTCAGCGCCGACAACCGCGAGTTGCTTGGTGCCACCGAACCGCGAGCCGAGGCCCGCTGCCATTACGACCAGAGAGACCATGCCCGACACGGTGAGATCATAGGTTGCTTCGCTCGAAATTCACGCTCATCCGTGTGGCTCGAAGACAACCTTGATGGCCCCTGAGGAGCGGTCCCGCGCCGCAGCGAACGCCTCTTTTGCACCGTCGAGTGGATAACGGTGCGAGATCAGGGCATCGCCGAGTTGAGGCATTTCCGACAGCAGCGCAGCCGCGCTGGAAATCTCGCGTCCCGCCACGGTTTGGCTGTACATCATCGCCGGAATCAGCGTCACCTCTTGCATGAGGATCGTCATGTCCAGTTCCACCGGATCCCAAAACGAACCAACCATGCAAACCCGCCCCCCATATCTGCATCGCTTCACTGATTCAAGCAGCGAAGACGTGGAACCGACAGCGTCAAAGACCACGTCGTAACCGTCGCCAACCCCGACGTTGGCTCCTACCGACTGGGCTGCGGCTGCTTGATGATCGTGGCGAGCGCTGATATCGGCATCGAACCCTGCCTGTCGCAAAACCGCTGCTGTTGCCAAGCCGATAGGACCGGCTCCAATGATCCCGACCCGTTCGGAGGTTTGCATCCGAGCCCGGTTTACCGCGTGAACCGCCACAGCCAGATTCTCAACTAGCGATGCATCGGTCACCTTGATCCCACTCGGCAGCCGTACCAGGGCTTCTGCGGGCGCCATCAGATACTCGCCCATGCCTCCGTCGCTGAACACGCCGATGATGTCTGCGCCGGCGTCGCAGCGATGCCGTTCGCCTTCTTTGCAGTTTCCGCAATGACCGCACGAACGCAGCGGTTCGACGGCCACAGGCGTGCTGTCGTCGAGATATCCAGAGATTTCGTGGCCGAGTACTCGCCCCTCGGCCATTCCGTTATCGATCATGTGAAGGTCTGAACCGCATATGCCTACGGCCGCTACCTTGATGCGAAACTGGTTCGGGTCAGCAGGCATCGGCGCGTCAGTCAGCGTCGGTTGCCCATCGACAATCCGAACGACTTTCATCAGCCCACAGCTTTCGCCGGGATGGCAACGATCACCGGTTCACCAATCGATCAGATCCCGCACATGATGCGTTTCGTTGATGGACCGAACCGAACGAATACCAACCCAAGCCGCACGCACTCGGGTGATGCTGCAATAGTCGACAATCATCGAAAGTGGGTCCGGGTATTTGAGAATGGACCGCAGAAACACCGATGTGGTCATGCCATGACAAAAAGTCACAACCGTCTTGGAGCGGTTGGTGTCGATGACGTGATCAAAACCGCGCAGTACGCGTTCCTCAAAGGCGTCGAATCCATCGCTGAAGAGGTTCTCGTGAATGTCGCCTTCCAGGATTTTGGCGGCGTCGGCACCGTCGGCGTCCATCTCCTCGACCGGTATATACGCCTTGTTCTTGTGGTCCGACTCCTTGAGATCGTCGATCAGTTCGATTTCAAGGCCGAGAAGTTCCGCCAACGGCATCGCCGTTTCCTGCGCACGCCTCATCGTTGAGGCGACAATGTGGTCGATTCCCTCGTTCTTCAGGTACTCGGCGGTTCGCTTGGCCTGCTGATGGCCGAGTTCTGACAACGGCGGATCAGCCGTCTCGTGTTCACCATCAACTTCGTGACGTGTCGGTCGCGCATGTCGAACAATGATCAGATCCACGGGTATGCACCCTACGACGACAACACCCGATCAGCGAAACCCAGACTTATAGACAGGTCCAGCGTTGGCTTCGGACGAACCTGGCCAGGTTGACGAAGGACAACCTTGGCGCCTAAGGCAACCCGGCTCCGGGAACCTCCACACGTACTGTGTCGATGCGTCCTGCACCAGTGCCACCCACCCGGTCAGGATGAGAGTCCGGTGCTGTCACCAGGAACAACGTGCGTCCGTCTTCGCCGCCCAACATGCATGCAAAGCAGCTCAGCTCGGTCTCAACACGATGAGTGATCTCGCCTCCCTCAAGCACCCGCAAAGCCGCTTTGCCGATGGCATCGGCGAACCAGATGCCGTCTTCCGCGTCGTAACAGCAGCCATCGGGGGCAGTGCCGGGAACTGCGGCCCACACTCTTCGGTTGGAGAGACGCCCGGCTTCGCCGATGTCGAACGCTTTGAACTCTCCGCCGAAACTCTCACCCACGATAAAGGTGCTCCCGTCGCCAGTGATGACCGACCCGTTGGGGAATTGTAAATCAGCAGCCGCTGCTTCCACGCTGCCGTCGGGTTGCACCAAGGCGAGCGTGGCAGGGACAAGCTCAACCCCAGCATGGAGATCGGAGCCGAAATTGCCCACGTAGGCGCGGCCTTGGGCGTCCACAACCATGTCATTGCAGTGGAAGGTGGCCACTTCGGACAGATCGGCATGTTCGTGCAATTCGGTGCCGTCGTAGCGGAGCACTTTCTGGTCCAACATCGATACCAGCAACAGGTCGCCGTCTGGAAGCCAACCCAAACCCGATGGCTGGCCCGGAATCTCAAGCACGACCTCCACGGTTCCATCAAGTGACGCCGCCTTCACCGCATGTTGGAAAAAGTCCGAGAACCACAAGCGTCCGTCGTGCCAGCGCGGCCCCTCACCAAAGTCAATTCCCCCAACAAACGGTTTCGGACGCTCAAGTATTTCCATCCCCGAACCATAGACCGACTACTTGAGATCTTCGCCAATGTAGTGAATCCAGCCGCCCGAGTCCGTCTCGCTCCAAAGCACCAGCCAATCCTCACCCGACCCGTGAACAGTTACGCCCCAGATCGGTGGGTTGCGGTAGCGACGAAGACGCACGGAGCGATCACTCGGGTCGTCCTCAATCAGATCCAATATGTCGTTGACTCGTTCGTATAGTTGTCGGCGGGCACTATCCGCTTGGAGTTCAGCGAGCTGTTCCCGCGACTCAGAATTGAACGACAAGCCCATATGCCCCAACATACCATTGGGGCAATATAGCGTCTACCCCCTTGCCCCGGTATTTCAACCGTGTATACTACAATCGGGTGGAATTACTCCAACAAGTCCCAGCGAGTGGGACCCCCGTATGAAAACGAAAAGAAACGATTAGATCCCAATGTCACAGCTCGTTGAACTAGACGCTCGCCGTCGGGTTGCGCTCGGCCGGCTCGGCAATCCCGAACACAGCCGCTATCTGGTGACGGAGCATCCCGACGGGACGCTGCTGTTCACACCGGCGGTCGTCATGTCGGCACACGAAGCGGCCCTTCTGCGTCACCCGGAACTTGTGGAGCGAATCAAGGCCGACTTGGCCGACCCCTCCCGGGCGGCACCCTCAGCAGCTCGACGGCCTCGACGCAACCCCTCGTAGAACGCCAGCCACCCGAAAGGGTTCGCGAAGGCTTCTTGGGGTTTAGCGAGCTGGAGAAACGCCTAGGCCGGGGCGGTTGGGGAGGTGCAGTTTGCCGTCCTCTACTTTGAGGCGGGGGGCTGTGTCTTCGGCGAGCAGGGCTGAAGTCGCCAGGCCGTGAGCCTTTGCTGGCAGCACCGCCGCGGCGACATGGGCAGCGTGTGCCACACCGATCGCGCTGTCGATCATGGTGGTGACCACGGCATCAGCGCCGAACTCCTCGACCAGTGCCACCGCGGCCAGCGCCAGGTCGGGTCCGCCGAGGGCCTGTGGCTTTATCACCACGACTGAGGTCTTGTTTGTTCTCATCGCCGCGGCAATGTCGCTGAGGTTGACCGCCGACTCGTCTACGGCAACGGGCACCGCACTCGCGGCACCGACTGCGGCAATGCCATCAATGCCCGTGGTGGGTTCCTCGCAGAAGGCGATGTTGTAGTCGGCCATCTTCTGCAAGGTGGCGATGGCGGTGTCGACGTCCCATCCACCGTTGGCGTCAAGGCGCAATTCGATCTCGTCGCCTATTGCTGCTCGTGCGGCCGCGACTCTTGCCAGGTCGGTGCGCGGGTCTGCAGCGGCGACCTTCAACTTGACCGCGGTGATGCCCTCACGTGCCAATACGGCCGCCTTCGTGGCCACTGCTTCGGGATGAGCGTCTGAAATCAACCCGTTGACCAGCACCGAACGCGGCTCTCCTAGCTCCGCTGTCAGCGATCCTGGTGAAGCCGACCCGAGCACAGGATGTGCCAGGAGCAGCGAAGCGAGGCTTAGATCGTGACTGCTAGCGGACAAATCGAAGGCGGCTCCCGCCAGCGCCGCGCGGGCATGGGGTCGAGCCTCAAGTTCGGCGAGAATCGCTCCAAACCGAGGATCATCGACGCTGTCGAGGTGCGCGACCCGGGAGGCTGCGGCCTCCAGCGTCGTCTTGCAATCGCTGAGCGATTCACGTGACCAACCCGGCATTGGGGCTGCCTCTCCCCAGCCGACGTTTGCCCCGTCGCTGATCGAGAACAGCACCCCTTCCCGGTGGTCTACAACACCGTGAGCGGTGACCAACGGCGACACTAGGCCAAGCCGGTAGTCGTGCAACCCGGTGATCAAGCCCATGGTCAATCCAAGTCCATTTGTCGACGAATAACGGCAGCGACCGCGTCGGGTTGCTCAAGATGCGCAGCATGGCCTGCATTGTCAATCACGGAAATATCGGCTGTTGGCATCCGGGCAGCCAGTTCGACGGCGATCCAGGTGAACTTCGGGTCTTCGGCTCCGACAACGAACACGGTGGGAACCGCACAAGACCTGAGATCATCGTGTAGCGGTGCCATCATGCCGGTGCCGGCGGCGCGCAGGCTTTTTGTCAACCCCTCGGCCGAGTTGAGCAACCGCTGTGCCCGTGACTCCGCCAAGAAGCCATCTCCAAGACGTGACTGCGTGGTAAACAGCGGGTTTGCCATCCATTTGTCCACGAACGTCTCCAGACCATCGCGCTCGATACTCTCGGCCAACTGTTGGTCGGACTCCCGCCTGTCGGCACGTTCAGCTTCGGTGGACAGGCCCGCCGATGCCCCAATGAGAGTGAGCGAGCGCAACAACTCTGGACTCCGACAAGCAAGCGTCAACGCCACCCTGCCGCCCATCGAATAGCCGACAAGATGGAACCGGTCGCTCGCACAACCCTCGCCAATCGAAGCGACATGGGTGGCCATCGAATCGATTGAATAGTCCCCTTCGTCAGCGGGAGAACAGCTACGACCATGACCGACCAAGTCAGGGATTACCACCTCAGCGTCGGGTTCCAGCCGCTCGGCGAGACCCCGCATTGTGCTGCCATCACCCGTGAAGCCGTGCAGCAGCACCACCTGCGGTCCATTCCCCCGTCGCTCAACACCCCGTCGCTCAACAAAGAGGTCCACTCCTGACGCCACCGTCACCAGGTTCACGAAACAGCATCTTTCACTGCGCTGGTTATGGCTTGGTGTTGAGCAAGGTCGACATCGGGATCGACTTCTATCAGCAGAAGATCCACGCCAAGAGTCTCAGACCCACAAGCTGAGCGCAGCGCCTCGGCAAACTCGACCGCTGAGGTCACCTCACTGATGCGGACTCCACCAACACCGTCGAAGCCGGCCAGATTGAGTCCGTGGGGAGTTCGAAAGAGCGTCTCAAAGTCGACCTCATCACCACGGGACGCAATCGGAAGCGACGAGAAGATGCCCCCGCCGTTGTTGTCAACACATACGACGGTCAGGTGCAGACCACTGCGAGCAACACCGAACAGAGCGCCGAGATCGTGCAACAACGCAATATCACCGATGTAGAGCACCACAGGACCATCGTGTTGCGATGCCAGACCCAATGCGGTCGAGGTGATCCCATCGATACCACTCGCTCCACGGTTGCCGACGAAATCGATGCGAGGGCCTTCGGTCGGTACAAACGAGTCGAGTTCACGTACTGGCATGGAGTTTGAGGCCATCACCAACGAATGATCGGGCAGCACATCGGCCAACACCGAAGTAACCAGGGCGCTCAGCAGCGGGCCTCGTCTGATTTCGTCGGTGACGACACGGTCAACGATCAGATCCAATTCCTTCCAACGCTCACACCAGGCCGATCCTTGACGCACCGCACCTGCAGCTTCGGTCAGCACCGCTACCGGGTCTGCCGCTAGATGGCGCGTGACAACAAAAGAGGGGTCGTTCCAACGATTCGCCGGATCTATTAGGACCACATGGGTGGGCCGGTGCGTTTCAAGCCACAACCGGACGGGTTTCGTGGTCGGGGTCCCTCCGAGCCGAACCACCACATCAGGGCGCAGTTCCTCGCCGACATCGGCGTGGCGAAGGAGATGATCGGCGTTGGCAATCACGGTCCCTGCCGAATCACCACGGGCACGGCGACTGCCTGCGATCGGTTCACCGATAACCGGCCAAGCGGTCGCCGCACTCAGTTCCATTACCGCACCAACCACTTCGTTTTGAGCTTCGAGACCAGTAGCCGCGTCGGGACCGACGATGATCACGCCCCGTTCGTAAGACTTCAATGCTGCCAGTGAGTCAGCCTCGACGGGCGCGTTGCCCTCGCCGAGCGTAACCGGAGCCCCCAAGGCTCCATCGCCAGGAGCCGCGCACTCACCGGGCGCGTTGCCTTCGCCGGGCGTAACCGGAGCCCCCAAGGCTCCATCGCCGAACGCGCTACTACCGCCGGGCGTAACCGGAGCCCCCAGGGCTCCATCGCCGAACGCGCTACTACCGCCGGGCGTAACCGGAGCCCCTGAAATCGTAGAGTCGGGTGAGCCTTCCTCAAGCTTGGGTGGAGCAGCGCCCGAGGTCTCGACCACCGGAACCGCAGCAAGCGGCTCTAGAGGTTCCCGCAGGGGCCAGTTGAGATGGACCGGACCCGGATTGATCCCGGTGGCAGAGGCCACAGCACGGTGCGCGATCAAGTGGTCCTGCGTCGGAGACCACTCACCCGCGACCGCCAGATCGGCTGCCCAGCGGGTCGTTCCACCGTAAATCTTGACTTGATCGATGGTTTGAGCCGAACCCCAATCGCGCAGTTCGGGGGGGCGGTCAGCGGTACAGACGATCATCGGCACCCCCGCGTGGTGCGCTTCGATGATCGCCGGTAAGTAGTTCGCCGCCGCGGTGCCTGAGGTGCAAACCAGCACTGAAGGCCGACCGGTCAGGCGGGCTTGGCCGAGCGCGAAGAATCCCGCTGATCGTTCGTCGAGCTGAATCCAGGTGCGCAGCATGGGTTGGGCGTGCAAGGTGAGTGCCAGAGCTGTTGACCGTGAACCCGGGCTGATCACCACATCGGTCACGCCGTGTTCCACCAAGCCCGCCGCAAACGCGGCGACCGCGTCGTAGACGGGATCGGCAGACGACACGGAATCAGTGGCCATTTCGAGCTTCCATGACATCAAGCAGGGCGCGAAGTTTGACACCGGTTTCGGCTAACTCTTCGGCTGGAACCGACTCGGCCACCACGCCTGCACCCGAAAACAACACTGCGGTTGAGCCACTCACCAAAGCAGACCGCAGCGCAACACACAATTCTCCGTTTCCATCTAGGTCGCACCAGCCGACCGGCGCCGCGTACCAACCCCTGGCAAACCCTTCCCGCTGAAGGATCCAGTCAACCGCCTTCTCGGTCGGCGTACCCGCAACCGCAGGTGTGGGATGCAGAACACTGGCAACACGCAGCACATCCATGTCGCTGACACCCCCAGCTCTGCGCTGTACCTGTGCCGTTATCGGCGTGCGAAGGTGCTGAACCCGAGCCAGGCGCATGACCTCTGGTTCGGGGTCATACTTGCCCTGTAACCCAAGGGCTTCGAGACGTCCCATGATGTCGTCAACCACGAACTGATGCTCGGCCCGTGTCTTTGGCGAATCCATCATCTCGGCCGCCAAATCCTCATCGGTCACCGTTGTCGAGCCGATGCCAACCGTTCCGGCGACCGCCTCGGTACGAACCTCGGGGCCGTCGAGGGCGACGAGTTGCTCGGGACTCGCACCCAGGAAATGACGGTCGCCGACCGCTACGGAGAACACCGCGCAGTTCCGGTAACGATGCCGGAGCCGATGCAACACGTCTATGGGGTCGACGTTGCCCTCTTCGTGGACCCGTGCCAGTACAACCTTGCGAAACTGATCGTGAGCGATCGCATCAGCCGCATCATCGACAAGGTTCAGATAGCTCTGGTCATCGGCAACGACCTCGCCCGCAGCTACTTCAAAGGGACCTGCCAAAGGTTCAGGCACCTCGGCAGCGAAGGCGTCAAGACGCTCATCGAGGGCGCCGCTGACGCTGGTCTCGTCTTGACCGTCGCTAACTTTGGCGGCTGCCAGCAGCCAGGTGCCGTCGGCCCGGTCGACAACGGTTAGTTCTGGAAGCACCCAACGTGCATCTGAAAACCCTGTCCAGTCGGGGAATGCGGTTTTCCCTTCAGCGGGTGGTGGGGACTGGTCTGCACACGAGAATGAGAAGCCTCCGAGAATAACGGGACCGGGGGCATTTCTCGGACCGATCCGTTGAGTGCGCGCCGCGAGGGCTGCCCGTGCCGCTGAGGTTGCCGAGAAGCGTCCGTCACCAACCGGGGCGATGGTCTCGACCGCGCCGAGTCCTACCAAAGAGAGACCGGCCTCCGGGCGCATCCATAGTGTCCTGTGGTGCTCAGAAGACACCGCAAACACCGCAACGGGATCCAGCCGTTCAGCTAGCCGCCTGCCAACAACGATGGTGCCCCCACCCATTGCAGGGTCGTCCCCTAGGCGGGCCAGGGCACGGCTTACGAGAGTTTGCTCAAAGTGCCGCGCCACCAGACCGGAAACGACGGGTACTAGGCGGGCGAGCAAGGCTATGAGTTCCTCGCGGTCGCCGCCTTGACGATCTGAGTGTTGTTTGAACAGTTCAATCGAGTCGTCGACGACATCTTCCACATGGGTTGCATGGCGCATAGCCAAAGCGGTCAACTCTTCGAAACTCACGCCCGTGGCGACCAGCGTGCGGGCTGCAACCAGCATCTCGACCGCGTCGGGTCCGAAGCGCTGCTCAGCGCCCTCACCGCTCGGAGTGATCAAACCGGCACCAACCACGACATCAATGATGAACTCGGGGACTTCTGCTCGACGTGCTAGTTCGGCCCGGTCGAGGTCCGGGTCGGGCGCGTTACGATCGGCGAGATCGGCAAGAAGCCCTGAGGCGTCCCCGGTTGACAGTTCCTTGATTTGAGCCAGCGTGAATCCGCGGTCGGAGAGGTCCTGTATTTGGCGCAGACGACGAAGGTGGGAGTCGTTGTAAACAGCGATGCGACCCTGTCGGGTCGGGGGTGCGAGCAGTTTGCGGCGCTGGTAGTAGCGGACGGTGTCGACACCCACATCGGCAGCTTCAGCCAGATCTTCTACTCGGTAGTTCACAACGCTCTCGCCAGGGTCGTCCGGTGGGGCGATCAATTATAGGAGTATTTACTCCCCGAGTCCTTACTCCTATCGTTGTTTCGGCCGGACCACTCGGCCGGTTGTCACCAGCCGATGCGCTTGCGGAATGATCGAACTCCCTGGGATCGGGCACCGAGTTGTTCGGCTCGGGTGATCAACCCAGCATCGGACGACACCACGGTCACCGGGTCGTGGGCGACGTCGTCACCCTCTCCAGACCTCAATTCAACAAGCCCAGATCTCAATTCGACAAGCCCAGATTTCAATTCGACAAGCAACGCGATGATCTCATCGTCGGCGGCATCGGGGGCCGAATGGCCTGCGTAGCGCAGTTCAACATTGCCTCGCGTGCCCGCAGGCAGACCGCGCACCGGGCGGCCATCAGCGACCACCACAACCCATTCGTCAAAGTCGAAAGCCACTAACGCATCGACGAGCCGGGCCAGCGCTCCATCACGGTCTTTCCACCAGCCGTCGGGCACTGATCCGATCACATTCATTGCATCAATCACGATCATTCCCCACGGTGTCACACAGCGTGCGTACCATCGACTCCTGATGCCAACAACTCTTGAAATCACGGGCTACGGAGACGCGGCACACAAGGCCCTCGCCAACACTGTTCAGCACTACAAGGAGGTCGATCCGCTTCGGCCCGTCAGCGTCATCGTGCCGTCCAACTACATGGGCATCGCCGCTCGGCGTGCACTCGGGCAGCGCCGAGGGGTCGCCGCGGTCACTTTCCTTACTCCCTACCGCCTTGCTGAACTATTGGGATCCGCGGCTGTGGCCGCGGCGGGAAAGCGGCCGATTTCCACCCCAATCCTGGCCGGTGCCATGCGGGCGGTGCTCAGCAGTGAACCCGGCCGTTTCGAGGGAGTTCAAACCCATCCGGCAACCGAACGGTCGCTAGTAAAGGCTCATCGCGCCCTCTCCGAGATTCCCGCGGACACACTCAAGTTGCTCTCAGAGGGTTCAACTCGGACCGCTGATGTGATCCGCATCTTCCACGCGGTCAACCACCGGATCGACAACAATTTCTCCAACGAGCGAGATCTGGTCGACGAAGCGATCAAAGCGATCTCAACCGGGGCTTCGACCCTGGCGGACCTGGGTCCAGCGATTCTCTTTCTCCCCCAACGGATGAGCACCAACCACATCCGTCTGTTGAAAGCCCTCGGCAGCCACCACGAAATGCAGATCATCGCCGCAGCATCGGGTACTCCCGAAGCCGACGACCCGGTACGGCTCGCAGTCGAACAGTTCGGGGTCGAGTGGTCGCCACGCTCCGATATCGAAGCACCTGTCGCCGACCGTGCGCTCAGCGTTTCGGACGCCGACGACGAGGTCCGCCATGCGGTGCGCAGCATCGTGGAAGCGACACTTGAAGGCACACCGTTCAACCGTTGTGCAGTGCTCTACGGCAGTCACGAACCGTACGCCCGCATGGTCAGCGATGCCTTCGACGCGGCCGACATCGAATGGTTCGGGCAATCGGTGCGGACTACCGAATCATCACTGTTGGGTCGAGCACTGCTCGGCATGCTCAAACTGAGCGATCACGATTTTTCGCGGCACGATGTATGTGCCTGGTTGGCGAGCGCGCCGGTTCGGCGAACCGACAACCGCCAAATCCCGGTGGCCGCTTGGGAAAGAGCCTCACGGGCAGCCGGCGTGGTGTCTGGACTGGATCAGTGGAGCGCTCGACTCGCCCGCTTGGTCGACGACCTGAACGCCGACGCCGATCGATTCGCGCACGACGAAGAGCAGGAGTGGCGCGTTGCACGCTTGAACAGAGAGGCCAACGATGCATCGGAGTTGGCGGCATTCGTCACCAGATTGGCATCTGATCTCAAGCCTGGAAACAGTGCCGAGTCATGGTCGGATATCGCCCGCTGGTGTCGAAAACTGATCCGCGCCTACCTGGGTAGTGAGGCGTCGCGCGACAAATGGCCGGCTCATGAGAAAACCGCCGCTGAGCGCATCGACGCGGCTGTCTCCCGGATCGGCGACTTGGACGGGATCGACCCCAATCCCAGCGTGGCCGCCTTCCGCAGAGCCTTGGAACTCCAACTCGCCGATGACCTAGGCCTTCATGGAACGTTCGGCCAGGGTGTGCTTGTAGGACCGGTGAACATAGCCGTCGGACTGGAACTCGAACGAGTGATTGTGCTGGGGCTTGCTGAGGGAACAATGCCTGCACGGCGACGCGATGATCCCCTGATGCCCGATCACATCCGGGAGGTCGCTGGGCCCAGCCTTCCAACCCGTGCAGACAGCACAGACGACACGCATCGAGCGTTGCTGGCCGTAATGGCCGCCACAGAACACACCCTCTTGACGTTTCCCCGCGGGGATCTTCGCAAGAACGCACAACGAGCCCCCAGCCGCTGGTTGCTCGACTCTTGTCAAGCCCGCGACGGGGTACGTCCGACCGCAGACGACCTCGCCCGCAGCACCGGGGACTGGCTCGTTGAGGTGCCTTCCTTCGTCGCCGGTTTGCGCGCCGTCTCATTCCCAGCGCACAACCAGGAATACGACATGCGCGCGCTTCTCGACTGGGCTGAGGACGGCAGAGACATCTTCGAAGCACCGCCGGTAACGCAGCGCCGAGAACTGAGCCGTGGTGTAGAACTGATCGCGAATCGATATTCGAATCGCTTCACGCGCTTCGACGGCAACCTCGGCCACGAACTCAGCGCTGCCGCACGGGAGTCGTTGAAGACCAGGGGGGAAGTGACTTCGGCAAGCCGACTCGAGCTTTGGGCGAAGTGCCCGCACGCCTACTTCTTGCGTCATGTACTCGGGATCAACCCGGTCGAGGACCCCGAGGAACAGTATCGAATCAGTCCTCTCGACCTGGGCACGCTCGTCCATTCGGTGATTGAGCGCTGGATCGAAGAAGCACGCGCCGACGACACTCTCCCTTCACCAGAAAGACCCTGGAGCGATAGCGATGTTGCGCGACTCATCGAAATCGGAATCGAAGAAGCCAAGCACCTGGAGCACCGCGGATTGGTCGGGCGGGCGGTCTATTGGCAACGCGACAAGCAGGTTTTCTTGGATGACCTTCGTGGGTTCAGCAAGTTTGATTCCGACCAACGCAAATTCCGTGGAACCACCCCTATCGCTTCTGAGTTGCAGTTCGGTCTGCCCACCAGTGATCAGGGTCCGATCGCCATCGCGTTACCCAATGGCCGGACCATCAAGCTGCGGGGCGCCATTGATCGCGTCGACGAACACGCTGACGGGAATCTGGAGGTGATCGACTACAAGACCGGCTCCGCCAGAAACTACAAGAACCTCCATGAAGACCCTCTAGCGAACGGCACCAGCCTGCAACTCCTGCTCTATGGCTTAGCCGCTCGGCAGTTGTTGAACCGGCCCAATACCTTGATGTCAGGCTCGTACTGGTTCGTCACTCGCAAAGGCGAGTTCGAACCTCATGGATATCGGATCACGCCGGAGTTGGAAGCCGAAGGGTTGATCACCGTCGCCAACATCATCGAGTGCATCGAGTCCGGGCTGTTCCCCCCACACCCCGCACCACCACAGTTCCGTCCCTGGGTCGACTGTCACTTCTGCGAACCCGATGGTTTGGGACTCTCCCACCAGTACTCGGACTGGCAGCGAAAGAGCAGCGACCCCGAACTACGGCCCTATCTCGAGATCAACGGAGGCGACAATGAGTGACGCGCCTGAAGCCTTCAAAACGATCCACACGGCGGACCGCGAAGAACGTCCCCCAACCGACGAAACACAACGGCACCGAATACGCACTGAACGATCGGTGAACCTGTTCGTTGAGGCCGGTGCAGGCACCGGAAAGACTCGAGCCCTAGTTGACCGGGTCGAGGCATTGGTTCTTCAAGACGGGGTGGCAATGGAAACGATTGCCATGATCACATTCACCGACAAAGCCGCGACAGAGTTACGCGACCGCATTCGGCAACGATTCGAGACGTCCGAGAATCCACTCGCGCTGGCGGCGATCCAACAGCTTGACGGTGCCGCCGTCGGCACACTGCATTCGTTCGCCCAGCGCATCCTCGCCGAGCATCCAGTCGAGGCGGGGCTTCCTCCCGGCATCGAAGTCCTCGACGAGATCGGTTCGCAAGTCGAGTTCGAGCACCAATGGCAGCAGTTCCTCGACGACATTCTCGAAGACCAGTCAGTGGGCCCGTCCCTGCTCTCGTTGGAAGTCGCCGGCGTGAAACTCGACCACCTCCGATCTCTCGCCCTGCAATTGTCCGACAACTGGGACCTGGTGGAGGAGCGTCTTGATCTCAACCCACCTCAGCCCAAGCCAATCAACACCTCTCGTCTGATCCGAGACTTCGACGAGGTGCTCGAATTTCAACGCTTCTGCACAGACCCGTCGGACAAACTGTTCGTGCATCTCCGCCGGGTTGCGGAGAACCAAGAGGCGCTGACCAACGCCTTTGACAATATTGAGCAGTTGGCACTCGCGGCTGATATGGGTTTCACAAAATCGGCCGCTGGCAGGGCGGTCAAACCGGGACGCACCGGTAAAGCAACGAACTGGAAAGTCGATGTTGGCGAAGTGCATACGGCGATAAAGGAGTTGGGCAAACGTTGTGACGAAGCCGTCAGCGAGGTGACAACCGCCGCGCTCGCGTATGTCGGCGCACGTATCGGCCGTTTTGTTCTCGACACAGTGGAAGAACGACGTCAGAGCGGGCGTCTGCAGTTTCACGATTTGTTGGTCCGGGCCCGTCGACTCCTGCGCCACAAAGAGCTGGGTGCCGAAGTTCGGGCTTCGCTTCACCAGAAATACACGCACCTTCTGCTCGACGAGTTCCAGGACACCGATCCAATTCAGATCGAGATCGCAGTACTCATCGCCACCACCGCAAACCGCGTGGATGATCTCGAATGGACCGACCTGGAGGTGGAACCCGGACGACTGTTCTTTGTCGGTGACCCCAAACAGTCGATATATCGATTCCGACGAGCTGATATCCGCCTATATCTCACGGCCCGCGAACACTTCAGTGAACATGCCTCCCTGACGGTCAATTTCCGCACTACCGAACCGATCATCACTTGGATCAACGACGTCTTCTCCAAGCTGATCATCGCGGCCGACGATAGCCAGCCCGAGTATGTGCCGTTGTCTTCACATCGCCTCGGTAGCGACAGCACGGGCCCTGCCGTGGCGATTCTGGGGGCAGAACCCATCCCAGCCGCTATGACCGCCGCCGAATTGCGCCGCGCGGAGTCTGACGATGTCGCCGCGACGGTCGCAGAGATTCTGGCAGGCACCACACCTTGGAACGTCGAAGACCCTGACGGAGGGTGGCGACCGGCCAGCCCCAGTGACATCTGCATTCTGTTGCCCACCAGGATCAGCCTGGCCGGTCTGGAACGCTCCCTGGAAGCGAACGGCGTTCCCTACCGGGCTGAGACTTCAAGCCTCGTCTATGCGACCCGAGAAGTTCGCGAACTGATGCTGACGCTACGCGCGATCTCTGATCCCACCGACGAATTGGCCACAGTCGCCGCCTTGCGTTCATTCGTGTACGGCTGTGGTGATGACGATTTGGCCACATGGCGTCTCGAACACGAGGGCCGCTTCTCTCTGCACAATCGGATAACCGACGACCAGCAAGGCCACCCAGTCGCCGACGCGCTGTCACACCTTGGCGAACTCCACGAGGATCGTCACTGGCTCACACCTGCGGGACTGCTTGAACGCGTAATCCGAGAGCGTGGGGTGTTGGAGAGCGCCGTCGCCACCGAAGCTCCGCGAGACGTCTGGCGGCGCTTGCGATTCGTGGTCGACCAAGCCAGGGCATGGACTGATACGGGAGGTGCCGACCTCCGCGCCTATTTGGAATGGGCACGCAGACAGGGAGTCGACAATGCTCGCGTCTCCGAAACCGTGCTTCCCGAGACAGACGATGACAGCGTCAGAATCATGACTGTCCACGGTTCCAAGGGTCTGGAGTTTCCCATCACCGTGATGGCTGGGATGACAACCAAGTTCACCAGTCCCCAAACCGGACCCGCGGTGCACTTCCCGCCCGGTCAACCCGCTCTGTTGAAGATCTCAAGCAGGGTCGCATCCGAACGCTTCGACGAATGGAAAGCCTTCAATGACACGATGGACGAACACGAGAGGCTGCGCCTGCTCTACGTGGCAGCGACTCGTACCCGCGACCACCTGATCGTCTGCCTGCATCGACCCGGCGAGGGCCGCAAACTCACGACGAGCGCAACAGTGCTCGCGGAACACGCGTTGGATTCCGGATCGTCCACACCTTTTGTTCCCTCACGAACCGGGTTGAAACCCCTCAAGGTGGCAAGCCGAGCACCGTTGGTCGACAAGGACCAATGGGTCGCCAGACGATCAGAAGCGACCACGGCGGCGCGGCGGCGCACTGTGGTGTCCGCCACCACGTTGGCACGGCAGGTATCAGAGGTTGCTGATCCAGGGCTCAACAAGCTTGCCCGCAACCTTGATCTTCCACCATGGCTCAAAGGACGATACGGGAGTGCCTTCGGCCGCGCCGTACACGGGGTTCTGCAAGTAGTCGACCTAGCCACAGGCGACGGACTGCACGAGGCCGCCGTCGCCCAGGCAACAGCCGAAGGAGTCAACAACCGGCGATCAACCGTCGAACAAGTGGCCCGAAATGCGATCACCACACAAGTAGCCCGGGAAGCTTCGGTCACCGAGCACTGGCGTGAAGTCTGGGTTGCCGCAACCGTCGGCGGCTGCCTGGTGGAGGGTTATATCGACCTCCTCTACCGACACGGCTCCGGCTTGGTTGTCGCCGACTGGAAAACAGATCATGTCGACGGTGACGACGACATCGCCGCCAAACTTGACCGCTACCGACTTCAAGGTGCCAGCTACGTGGCTGCAATCGAAGCTGCCACCTCGCTGACTGTCGAACGTATGGTCTTTGTGTTCCTCGGACCAGACGGCGCGATTGAACGGGACCTTCCCGACCTTCGAAGCGCTGTTACCGAAGTGCAGCAACGAACTAACGAACTCGCCGAGTTATCGGCGGATACCGCTCAATCCTCGGATTTGTAGGGTCATCCGCAGGGCCGGAAGCAGCGCCGGGGTTGTTTCCTAGCGGCGACGGACTCGCTCGGCCAGTTCCTCAGAGAGTCGGGCAATCCGAGCGCCCAGTTCGGTGCGCTCTGCTACATCAATTTCTCCGATATCGAGATCGAATGCATCCAACACCAACTCCAACGACGTACGCGCCAACTCGGCACCTGCATTTGTCAGTTCAATGAGGACTCGACGTTTGTCTTCTGGATCGTCGACACGGCGAATCAACCCGCGATCCTGCAGTCGACGAATGGTCTTGGTCGTGCCGCCTGTTGTTTGCACAAGCCGGTCAGCGATCTCGCCGGCAGCAAGCCGATGCGGCGGACCTTCCAAGCGGAGTGCACTCAAAAGCGTGAACTCCGAAGTGTCGAGTTCCTCCACAATCAATAGGTCTGACAACAGGGCTTCGAGTTGGCGACCGGTTCTGAAGGCCCATAACAGAACTTCAAAGGTTGCACGGTGCCGTTCACCGACTAGCGGAGCCAACGATCCCAATGCCGAGGTCCAGCTATGGTCACCAAGTGATCGGTCGTCCCGCTTACCCGCGGACGAACCCAAGACGTTCAACTCGGAACTTGCCCCGTCTGGAACCTGGTCTGACACGCTTGCAGGCTAACCCGAATCCAACACATGCCTCAAAGAAACACTAGCCACCAGGCGGCTGAGATAACTTCCCAGGAAGACTGTTGACATTACTTCTCAGGAAGATACAATACTTCCCAGGAAGATTTAAAGGCTTCTCAGGAAGGTACTACAGGCGTATGAGCAGAACCACCCAGGAAACAGCCGACGTTCGATTCGAAGACATTGACTTCACCGATCTCAGCGTTTTCGCTGATCGCTGCCCTCATCACTGGTTCAGCTTCCTGCGTGAAAACGCCCCCGTTTGGAAACACCCTGCCAATGAGCGGTCCGACAACGAGCCGTTCTGGTGCGTGACGTCCTATGAACACATCCAACAGGTGCACCGATCCGGCACGCTCTTCAGCCACCAAACAGGCCCCGGCCGCGACGGCGCCGGCGGCATCACTTTGAACGACCAAGAACCCATCCAAGGTCCCGGCCTGCAGATGGTGATGACCGACCCGCCCGCGCATACTCGCTATCGCAAACTGGTCAACAGGGGGTTTACACCGCGTGTAGTGCACCGTCTCACCGACGCGTTCCGGTTGCGCACCACCACAATCCTCGATCAGACAACTCCGCTCGGCTCTTCTGACTTCGTTACACAGGTAGCCGCAGAACTTCCCCTGATTGCAATCGCTGAGATCGTCGGTGTGCCTCAAGAAGATCGAGCAATGTTGTTTGAATGGAGCAACCGAGCGGTCGGTGGTTCCGACGACATAGACGATGCTTACGCTGCCCTGTTCGAAATGGGGATCTACGCTCACGGTCTGACCGAACGCAAACGCCAAGAACCCGCTGACGACCTGTGGACCAAGCTCACCGAAGCTGTGGTGACCATGGAGGACGGCTCAAAGGTAGAGCTGACTGAAACTGAGCGGGACCTCTTTTTCATTCTGTTGATCGTTGCGGGTAACGAAACCACCCGAAACAGCATTTCCAAAGGCATGATCGCTTTCTTCGACCACCCAGATCAGTGGCAACGCTGGTTAGCGCACCCCGAACTATCCGACACGATGGTCGACGAAGTACTGCGCTACACCAGCCCAGTCAACTTTTTCAGGCGCACCGCCACAGCTGACACCGAACTCGGTGGTCAACACATCGCTGCCGGCGAGAAAGTCCTGTTGTGGTATCCATCCGGAAACCGCGACAAGGCGGAGTTCGGATCGACGGCAGATTCCTTCGATATAGGACGCACCCCCAACCACCACATGGCCTTCGGTGCCGGTGGCGCGCACTTCTGCCTCGGCGCGAACCTCGCCAAACTAGAAATCAAGATCATCTTCGAAGAACTGGCTAAACGGATCCCCGACATTCACCTGGCCGGAGACGTCGAACGACTCCGTACCAACCTCGTCGACAGCATTAGCCGTCTACCCGTCGAGTTCACCCCGAGCCCAGCGTTGCTCGAATCACAGAGCACCAACGGGCACCGAACTCTAGACGATCTTGCCAGCGTGTCCTGCCCAGTAGGGGTCCTTTAGTCGGCGCTTGTAGAGCTTGCCGTTGGGGTCGCGGGGCATCTCGTTCGTGTAATCAATGGACCGGGGCAATTTTTGCTTGGCGATCTGACCGCTGAGCCAACCCAAGATGTGTTCCGTGGTTTCGTCGTTGGGTTCCCAACCAGCAACCAACTCGACAGTCGCCTTGATCTCCTCACCCGTATCGGGATTGGGGATCCCGAACACAGCCACATCGGCGACCGCCTCGTGCTGCACCAGCACTCCTTCGATCTCCGCGGGATAAATGTTGACTCCGCCGGCGATGATCATGTCGTTGGCTCGGTCGTTGAGAAACAAGAACCCGTCATCGTCGATATAGCCGATATCGCCGACAGTGAAAAAACCTCGCAGGCGGCTCTTCTCGGTTTTCTCCTTGTCGCCTTTGTATTCGAAGAGGTTGCCCGGCATCTTCATGTAAACGGTGCCGGACTCGAACGGCGGCAGGTCGTTTCCCTGTTCGTCGACAACGATCACCTCAGCGCCGGGCCAGGGCTTTCCAACTGTGCCGGGTTTGGCGAGCCATTCTTGGGGCCCGACGATGGTGCCGCCTCCTTCGGTCGCCGCGTAGTACTCCCAGACGGAGTCGCCCCACCATTCGATCATCTTGCGCTTTGTTTCGATCGGGCATGGTGCCGCGGCGTGAACCATGCGGCGTAGCGACGAGACATCGTAGGCTTCTCGAACCTCACTGGGGAGTTGCAACAGCCGGTTGAACATGGTCGGAACCATGTGTGAATGAGTTACCCGATAACGCTCGATTCGCTCCAACAGACCTTCAGGGGTCCAGCGATCCATGAGGATCACGGTGTGACCCATGTGCAGCGACATGGTGGTCCAGTTGTTGACAGCGGTGTGATAGGTAGGTGCCTGGGTGATCTGCACATTGTCGTCGTGCGGCATCGTTCCGAACAGCATGAACAACCCGCCGGAGCCTGCGGAGATCCCGTCGACATCCCCATCGGCCAAGGCGCGACGCACACCCTTGGGACGCCCAGTGGTGCCCGAGGTGTAAAACATGTAGGAGCCGGGGTAGAGATCATCTGGACGTTCCCCTGACTGACCATCGATCAGATCACTGAAGGGCCTGAACCCTTCCACCTGACCCACCGAGAATCGGGTGGATGCGGGAGTACGGCAATCTCCGAGCACCCGCCCCACCTCAGCTTCGAAACGGTTCGACACGATCAGCGCCTTCGTCTCGGCATCGTTGACTATGTAGCTGATCTCGGGCCCAACAAGATGCCAGTTGATCGTCGTAACATAAAAACCCGCTTGAAATGCTGCAAGGCACACTGCCACCTGCTCAAAGCTGTTGGGCAGCACAGTCGTGACCTGATCACCCCTTTTTAGCCCGGCGGCCCGCAAGCCATGGACAATCTTGTTGGTGAGTTCAGACAACTCGCCGTAGGTCATGTGGTTGTGATCCGGGTCGACGAGAGCGAGATGTTCAGGATCCGCTTCGGCGATTTTCCAGAATCCGGTGATATCGGTGTTGGCCATGCTGCAAATGATCCTGCCCCCGACGCCATCGCGCCAATCCGACGCTGATCGGTAGCCAATGCGACCAGGAACCCACGCTGGTCGCTACTGTGAATCTATGGCCGATGATCGCCCGCTCGAAGAACAAGTCCGCCTGGAGTATCGAGGGAAGGTGGCGTGGGTGACCATTGACCGTCCCGAAGTCGGCAACGCGCTCAACCCTCCGAGCCGAGACCGGCTCCGCGACATTTTCAGAGAGTTCAACTCCAACCATCGTGCGCGAGCAGTCGTGTTGACCGCTACCGGCGACAAGCTCTTCTGCCCCGGCGCCGACCTCACCCACAGCTACCAAACCGATCGGGCCGACGATCTCCCCGAGCGGGTGATCGGTGACCCGCGTCAAATGATGCTCGACGGGCAATACACGCTGTTCCCCGCCATCTTGGACTGTGAAGTTCCGGTAATCGCCGCGGTCAATGGCACGGCAGCCGGGATGGGCGCGCATCTCGCCCTCGCCTGTGATCTCGTGATCTGCTCTGAGAGGGCCCGGTTCGTGGAGGTTTTTGCTCGCCGAGGTCTGGTGCCTGATGCGCTCGGAACGTGGCTGTTGCCGCGCATCATCGGAGTGCGCCGCACCATGGAACTCATGCTCTTTGCCGAGGACCTACTTCCCGGCCGGGCACTCGAATGGGGGCTCGTCAACAAGGTAGTCAGCCCCGAGGAGTTGGAGTCAGCGGCAAGCGAATGGGCCGAACGGCTCGCGGCCGGCCCGACCCGATCATTCGGTTTCACCAAATGGCTGGTCAGCCAGAGCCTCGATAGCGACAGAGCCAAGATGGCCCAAAACGAAGCACTGGCAGTGGAACTGAACACCTACACCGCTGACTCTGAAGAAGGAGTCGCCAGTTTCCGTGAACGCCGAACACCAAATTGGAAGGGCTACTGAAATTCCACGGCTAGTCGTTCAACGCCACGGATGGTGATGCGGTGTCGCCACACTTCTTCGGTAACAGCCCAGCTCTGATAACGACTCAGCAAACGTTCGAGCGCTACTTGTCCCTCAAGCCGAGCTAGTGCCGCGCCGAGGCAGTAGTGGATACCAGATCCAAACGACAACAGTTGGGTATCGTTGCGGGTGATCTCGAAGCGGTCAGGGTCGGTGCAAACATACGGGTCACGGTTCGCTGCGGCTAGCAGCACGAGCGTTGTTGAACCGGCAGGGATGGTGATGTCACCGACTTCGATGTCTGCAAACAGGTAACGCCCATCAACTTGGACAGGCGGGTCGTAGCGCAACACCTCTTCCACCACCGCGCCGATAAGGGACCGATCTTCTCGCACCAACCGTTGCTGGTCGGGGTGAGCCACCAAGGCTCGCACCATGTTGCCAAGCAACTGTGTGGTCGTCTCAAAACCAGCGGCGTAAATCAACAACACGTTGGATATCACTTCGCTCTCGCTCAAGCGGTCTTCCCCGTCGCTGGCCTGGATCAAACCAGTGAGCAGATCATCTTGAGGATCAGCTCGCCGAATCTTGATCAGATCAGCCAAGTACGCCCGGGCTTGCAAAGCTGCTGCTTCTGCTCTGTCGAGCTCTTCGCTGCTCGAGACCGGCTCAAGCGAGGCGGACAAATCAGCGATCAGAGGCCGAAGCCAATCACGGTCGGCTTGCGGCACACCCACCAATGCACTGATCACGTTTGCCGGTAGCGGGAAAGCCACGCTGTCGACAAAGTCGCCGCTCCCACCAAGTTGATCGAGGAGCTCATCGGTCATGGCCGTCACCTCTGGACGCAACCGCTCAACTCTCCGAGGTGTGAACGCCCGACTGACAAGACCCCGAATTCGTGTGTGATCCGGCGGGTTCAAAAACAACATTGAAACGGTGTCACGGTCAAACTCCCGACGAGGACTGCCGTCGATCGATACCGGTCCCACGGAACCCCGGTCCGGTGGACTTCCGCAGCGGGGATCTCTCAACAAGTTTCTGGCGTTCTCAAATCCAGAAATCACCCAGGTGCCGCTTGCTTGCGTACGAAACAACGGTGCCGTCTCGCGAAGCTGCCGGTAAAGCGGGTATGGATCAGCTATCGCTGACGGATCAGCCATCAAGGTGAGCAAAATATCGTCGGGCTTCATTGCCCCGGCACGCTACCGGCTCATAGAGCTAGCGCCGCGGCGATCTCCGCGGCGACGCGGGCGTTGTCTTGGGCCAATGCCAGGTTGGCCTCGACGCTGACACCATCGGTTGCCGTGGCGATCGCGTCGAGAAGCACTGGAGTAACCGCCGGACCGCGCAAACGCTGCTGCTCTACGAGGGCAAGCGCCGAGTCAAGCGCGCGGTTGATCGGTTCAGGGTCAAGTTCTGCGCCTACCGGTATCGGATTGGCCACGAGAATACCGCCCGGATGACCAACGGCTGCCGCGGCTCGCAGCATGGCTGCCACCTCGTCGCCGCTGTTGACCACAGTCGGAACGTCAAGCCCGCTGTCGCGCACGTAAAACGCGGGAAAGCGATCTGTTTGCCAACCTGCTACTGGCACACCCAAGGTCTCCAAATATTCGAGAGTGCGTGCCAAGTCCAAAAAGGCCTTAGCCCCAGCGGACACCGCCACCACCGGGTGGCGAGACAAGGCAACGAGGTCATGGCTTACGTCGCCACTGACTTCAGCTGCGCGGTGAACTCCTCCAATCCCGCCTGTGGCAAAGACTTCGATCCTCGCACGCGCCGCCAATGTCAGCGAGGCGCTCACGGTCGTAACTCCCACATCAAGGCCGCCAGATACCGCGCTAGCCAAATCACGGGCCGCAACCTTGTGCGTACCGGCCAGCACGCGGTCAAGGTCACTCGCTTCGATCCCCACGGTAGCCACACCGTCGATCACCGCAGTCAGCGCCGGGATCGCGCCCCCATCGCGAACCGCGACGACACAACGATCCAAGCATTCCCGGTTTGCTGGCGACGGCAAACCCAAGCCACTGAAGATGGTGGACTCAAGAGCCACAACCCGCCGATGCCCCGCCAACGCCGCAGCGACTTCGTCGCCAACCCTGAAGAACTTTGCGCCCTCGGCCATAGCCCGAAGCCTATGGCCTGTGTTGCAGGTAGGCAGACACTCCCTGAGTGCGCTATCAATAACCCCGTGATCGAGATACTCAAGCAAACGTGGGCGGAACTAACCGCGGAGGGTTCTCCCTTCTCATGGTCAACTCAAGAGGTTCGGGGCGTGCCAATGCGGGTCTTCGACACCGCCCCTCCCAATATGCGATTTGTTTGGGAGCTGTCAGCTCAATTTGCTGATCGGCCTTACATCGTGTTTGAAGACGAGACCATCACCTACGGCGAAGCCCATGCAATGGTTCGGTCATTGGCCCATTACTTGGTCAACGAACACGGAGTCGGTCCCAACGACCGGGTAGCGATCGCCATGCGCAACTACCCAGAGTGGGCTTTGGCCTATTGGGCAACGATCGTAGTGGGTGCCTCTGCGGTGGGAGTCAACGCCTGGTGGACCGCGTCCGAACTCGAATACGCCCTCAACGATTCTCGTCCAAAGGTCTTGATCGCCGATGACGAACGGCTTGAACGGGTACTTGAGGTGCTCCCGGCAGTGCGGGCCGAAGCGCCGCTGCACATTGTTTCGGTGCGTAGCGAACGTGAACTGCCCGACGACGCTTCGCGGTGGGACGACCATGTCGTCGTCTCGGGCGCGCCAGATGATCTTCCGCCCGCCGAGATAGCTCCCGACGATGACATATGCATCTTCTACACCTCGGGCACGACCGGCTTTCCCAAAGGTGCACAGTTAACCCATCGCGGTTCGGTGCACAACGTCTTACACCTTGCCTTCGCCAACACCGTCGCCTCGATCGCAACCGCCAAACTCGCTGCAAACGACCAACCCGACTCCGCGGCTCCGGCCACGCCCGGCGAAAGCACCGAGCCCGACTCCGCGGCTCCGGCCACGCCCGGCGAAAGCACCGAGCCCGACTCCGCGGCTCCGGCCACGCCCGGCGAAAGCAACGAGCCCGACTCCGCGGCTCCGGCCACGCCCGGCGAAAGCACCGAGCCCGACTCCGCGGCTCCGGCCACGCCCGGCGAAAGCAACGAAGGCGACTCCGCGGCTCCGGCCACGCCCGGCGAAAGCACCGAGCCCGACTCCGCGGCTCCGGCCACGCCCGGCGAAAGCACCGAGCCCGACTCCGCGGCTCCGGCCACGCCCGGCGAAAGCACCGACGAGCCCGACCAGGCGGTCATCATGGTGCCAACGCCGCTATTCCACGTCACCGCCAACAACTGCGTGCTTCATCCAGCAACCATCTCCGGCGGCAAGATGGTGATGATGTACCGCTGGGACACCGCTCGAGCGATCGAGTTGATCGAACGCGAAGGCGTCAACATGTTCACCGGCGTACCGACGATGGCCCGCGAGATGTTGGCACACCCAGACTGGCAAACCCGTGACACATCCAGCTTGGCTGCGTTGGGCGGCGGGGGTGCGGCCATCCAACCAGACCTCGTCGAAAAGATCGACAACACACCCGGAAACGTAAAGCCGGCGACCGGCTATGGACTCACCGAAACCAGCGGCGTTATCACCGCTGTGAGCAACGATTTCTTTTCGGCTCGGCCAACCTCTGCTGGACTTGTCATGCCGACTTTCGAGTACAAGGTGCTTGACGCTGACGGCAACGAAGCGCCGACAGGCGAACGCGGGGAACTGTGCGTTAAGGGACCTGCGGTCGTCAAGGGCTACATCAACCGTCCAGAAGCGACCGCTGAGGCCATCCGTGACGGCTGGTTTCGTACCGGCGACATCGTATATATCGACGAGGATGAGTTCGTTCACATCGTCGACCGGGTCAAAGACATGGTGTTGCGCGGCGGGGAGAACGTCTACTGCGCTGAGGTCGAAGCGGCGATCTACGAACACCCTGATGTGGCCGAGGCTGCCGTGTTCGGTGTTCCCGACGACCGACTCGGTGAGACTGTCGGCGCAGCGATCTACTTGGCAGAAGGCGCCACTCTCGACGAATCGGAACTAGCCGCCCACCTGGCACCGCTTATCGCCAAGTTCAAGCGGCCCGAGCACGTCTGGTTCGTCGATGAGCCGATACCACAGAACGCCAACGGCAAGTTCGTGAAACGCCAGCTCCGAGAGCAACTCCTCGCCACCCTCTAGCATTAAGTTTTTTGCAATTTAAAGTGCAGATTTGCTGATTTTCTGCGATAATTCTGCTATGTCTACTAATAAAGCTGCTCTGAGCTCATCGGTGCTACTTAGTTTCCGAGCGGAGAATGTTCGTTCGTTTCGAGACGAAGCCCACCTGTCGCTGTCGGCTACAACAATGGCGGAACCGCAATACGTTCGCGAGATCCGTTGGCGGGAAGGAGGGTCACCGCTGCCTGTCCTGTGTGCAGCCGGAGTGTTCGGAGCCAATGCGTCAGGAAAGAGCAACCTGCTTGAAGCAATGGACGACATGCGACACCATGTCCTGCATTCGTTTCGTTCCGGCGAGCCTGGGGGACGGATCCCGCGCTGGCCATTTCGGCTCGATGAGCAGTCAAGTCGTGAACCCTCGCGATACGAGGTGGACATCGTGCTTGCTGGCGTGCAGCACGAGTACGGATACGTAATTGAGGACAAGCGGGTAGTTGAGGAGTGGGCGTACCACCGTCCCAAGGGCAGATCAGCGATGCTCTTCCATCGTGAGGCCGATACGGTCGAGTTTGGCGCTATCGACAAGGCGCGCAGCCGCGCTGCCCGTGACATCTTGCGTCCCAACGCGCTCTACCTTTCCACCGCTGCCACAGCTGCACACCCGCAACTGACGCCTCTACGGGACTGGTTCGCTCACAACCTAGGTTACGCCCAAGCGAGGTCGCGGCCGTGGCGGCAAGTCGTCACGACGCAAATGCTTGACGACGACAGCCATCGGCGTGCCGTCTTGGAGTTGCTGTGGGCGGCGGATCTCGGTATCGCCGATGCCAAGAAACGCGCGCCCGATCCGGCGATGCAGGAACGTTTGCAACGCGCTGTACGAATTCTTGCCGGCGCCGAGGATGAGCCACCGGAGTCTGGAGGTCTCGAGATACAGGAACTTGAATCGGTCAGTCTGATGCACAGCGGATCGGCTGGAGATGTTGAATTTGATACCGACGAGGAGTCGCTGGGGACATTGGTCTGGTTCGGACTTGTCGGTCCTGTGCGACAAGCTTTAGAGAATGGATCCGTTCTGTTGGTCGACGAACTCGACGCGAGCCTGCACCCCGATCTCGTTGAGCGAATTGTCCGACTCTTCCAAGAAAGAGAAACGAACCCGAAGGCGGCTCAACTGGTGTTCAATAGCCACGACCCGGCCCTTATGGGGGACAGTGCTGACGGCCGTTTGCTTGGTCGAGATCAGATCTGGTTCACGGAGAAGTTGAACGATGGCAGCACACAACTTTTTCCACTCGCGGACCTAGGGCCCCGCAAGAACGAAGCCGTCGCCAAGCGCTACATGGAAGGCCGCTATGGCGCTCGGCCGATCCTCTTGGATGGGGGCTTCAGTAATGCGGTCGAACAGGTAGCGACGAGGTCATCTTGACGCGCAGCCGATCAAGAAGGAGCCCACGCAAAGGCAAGTCTGCTCCAGTCAGTGCCAAGAAGCAGATATACGTCTCTACCGAGGGGCAAGCCACCGAACCGGACTACGTCGAGTATTGGCACCGCAACCACCGACAACATGTCGTCGTCGTGATCGACGATTTTCACGGCGGCCCACTACAACTAGTCGACAGAGCCATCAAGCGACGTCAGGACGACCTGCGCGAGGAACGCCGCGGGCGTGGTAGGGCATTTGACGAATACTGGTGCGTCTTCGATCGCGACGAGCACAAAGAGTTCGACGCGGCGGTGATTCGTGCCGTCTCAAGCGACATCCGTGTCGCGCACACGAATCCCTGTATCGAACTGTGGTTCATGCTTCACTTCGTGGATCAGACTGCGTTCATTCACCGACATGATGCGCAGCAGCGCTCTAAGGAACTGCTGGGATGCGAAAAGAGGTTGACACACGTCGCGCTGGGCCAGCTTGAAACAACATTCAATTCCGCGCGGACAAGGGCACAGGCACTGGACAGGAAGCACGATCTCGACGGTTCGGCTCCGCGGTCGAACCCGAGTAGCACCGTGTGGGAATTGATCGAGGCCATATGCCACGGCCAAATCGGTTCCGACGAGAGAGCTGAATGAACTCGGCTGGTCCGACAGTCGGCGGTGAGTAGGTCGCCGTTTGGCAAGCACTAGGGTCGCGGCGGTGGAACCGGTGCCGTATCTGACTGAACGCCTGCAAGGGTTCGGTACCACGATCTTCACGGCGATGTCGGCGTTGGCGATTGAGACTCAATCGGTGAACCTCGGGCAGGGGTTCCCGGACACCGACGGTCCCGTCGCCGTGTCTCAAGCCGCCATCGACGCTATAAAGGCTGGTCACAACCAGTATCCGCCTTTGCCGGGTATTGAGCCGCTGCGCACCGCAGTTGCTGAGCATCGGCTCCGGTTCCGTGGCCAGAGATTCGACCCAGCCAGCGAAGTGCTGATCACCGCCGGTGCAACCGAAGCACTGGCTGCGGCGATGCTGTCGTTGACGGGACCAGGTGATGAAGTCGTCACCTTCGAGCCCTACTACGACTCTTACGCGGCCGGGATCGCCATGAGCGGCGCGCGGCGCAGGGTTGTGACACTGCGAGGTCGCGACTTCGCGTTCGACCCTGATGAACTTGAAGCCGCGTTCACACCCAACACGAAACTGATGTTGCTCAACTCGCCGCACAACCCGACTGGCAAGGTCTTCTCTCGCTCAGAACTGGAAGTCATCGCCCGGATCTGCATCGACAACGATGTCATCGCGGTGACCGACGAGGTTTATGAACATCTCGTTTTTGACGACGCCGAACACATACCGCTGGCTACGTTGCCGAGCATGGCAGAGCGAACCATCACGATTTCGTCGGCGGGAAAGATCTTCTCGTTCACCGGTTGGAAGATCGGCTGGGCGTGTGGCCCAGCGGAGTTGATCAACGCGGTGCGCACAGCTAAACAGTTCCTGACGTTTGTGAGCGGCGCGCCGTTGCAACCGGCGGTCGCGGTCGGGCTTCGTCTAGGTAACGATTTCTTTGACAGCTACACAGCGCAGATGCAGTCGAAACGAGACCGGCTCGTGGACGGGCTCGATGCGGCCGGATTCGATGTGATCGTTCCTCAAGGCACGTATTTCGTCACCGCCGACATCGCCTCGCTAGGCGAGACCGACGGCATCGACTTCTGTATGTCGCTACCAAAACGGTGCGGTGTGGTGGCGGTTCCGACGCAGGTCTTCTATGACAATCCCGAGGCTGGCCGCCTGCTGGTGCGCTTCGCCTTCTGCAAGCGCGATGAAGTACTCGACGAAGCAAGCCGACGACTCCAACACCTCGGCCAACCAGCCGCAGGAGCGAGCTGATGTTGGTAGCGGCGATTCAACACGACCTCGCGTGGGAGGCTCCCCAACGCAACTTTGAGCGCCTGCGTCCGCAGATCGAATCAGCGGTTGCGCAAGGTGCATCGCTGGTGGTGCTGAGCGAGATGTGGTCCACAGGGTTCTCGATGAACTCGGCCGACATAGCCGAAACCCCGGATGGTCCCACGGCCACGTTCATGCACGAGACAGCGGCTACAACAGGCGCTTGGATCACGGGATCGTTTCCAGAACACACCGACGGCTACGACCTGCCCACCAACCGTCTACTGCTCGCCGGGCCCAATGGTGAGGACCATCGTTACTCCAAGATCCATCCCTTCACATATGCCAAAGAAGACGAGCACTACGCCGCTGGACGCGACACGATCACCGTCGACATCGAAGGCGTGAAAGTGACCCCGCTGATCTGTTACGACCTGCGTTTCACCGACTTGTTCTGGGACAACGCAGCCACCACCGACTGTTTCGTCGTGCCGGCCAACTGGCCCAAGGCCCGCCGCCTGCACTGGATGACTCTGCTGAGGGCCCGAGCAATCGAGAACCAGGTTTATGTCGTGGGAGTCAACAGGGTCGGATCGGCTGGGCGACTCGACTACTCAGGCGACAGCCGCATCATCGATCCCTTGGGGGAGATCGTCGAAGCGTCCCCCGATATGGAAACGACCATTTGTGCCGAAGTCTCATCAGCGGTTGTGGCCCAGGTCCGCCGAGACTTCCCATTCATGCAGGACCGCTAGGGACCGCTCACCGAAGAAGCCATGGTCTCGAAGCCTTGCAGGCGTTCGGTGAGATACGGCACCGGTTCCACCGCAGCGATCTTACGCCCTCTGCAGCCTTCCAGATGTTCGATCAGGGAGATGCGTGGGAGGCCTGACGACTGGTTCTCGCGCTACGTGGGAAATCTCATCCAGCGGACAGCAACGAGAGACCTACTTCCACTGCACCACGAGCAGTCTCGAACGACGGACAATCCGGCCATTCGTCTCTGATCTCTTCAGCCTTTTTTCGAACAATGTCGTGAGCGAGGCCGGGAACCTTGCCTTGAGCGGAAGCTAGGAGGATTTCTGGGAACAATAGCACTTGTTCGGCTGGCTCGGTTGCCTGGTCGAGCAGAAAGGTCACGGAGTCACGAACAGACTCGCGCTCGTCGCGGTCCGTAGCCCACCACAACTCGCCAGGTTGTAACCATCTGATTACTGAACAGGTGATTACGGCATCAAAATATGACCTGACGATTCGACCCATGTCGAACATCACCCACCTCGGAGCGGCCTTGAGCTGTTCGTTGTGTCTCGTGAAATTGATGACGGCGCCAATCGCCGCGTATGCACTCAGGCAATCGAGCCCCGCCCCGTACAGCGAACGGCCGCGGACCGTCTTTTGATGAATTCCATCCGCTGACATACCCCAGAACACATGCTCAGGATGGGTGTGACCATTCTTCGTGCCGAAGCGTGGCGACCAGTCGTCGTCATCGTCGACGAACTGGGATTGCATCGTCAGGAATTCCTTGCGTTGTTCGAGGAATTCCGTGCCCGCGGGGGACAGACCGTCGGTATGTATGTCGGAACGATCAAGCAGCCGTCTCTCTGCTTGCACGGGGGAAGACCAGGGAAAGCAACTCCACCAGAGTTTCTCTAGAACACCTGGATTGAACTGGTTCTGTTGTGCAGACCACTCGCGGGGATTAGTGGGTCGAGCATGAAAGATCAGGCCGTTCACCGTTAGCTCTTTCTTACACGCGACGAGTGCATCGGCCACCGCAAGCTTCATGAGGCGGAGCGTCCGCCCGGTCACGGAACCCCAGGAGAACACAAGGATCGCGTGTTCGTCACGCAGCCCCTCTACCTGCTCGGCAAGCGCAACCGCGTCGTATCCATTGACGATCGGTACAGAGTCATCGATACCTGCACCAGCGAGAACCAATCGTACGCTCGCCTCAAAGTCCACGCGACCATTGCCAGCAAACTCAGGAAGATCGACAGTCTCAAGGTCATGAGGCGCGGCTACGACAAGCGCGGTGTGTGTCAAGCTATTGTCCAGACTCTGATTCCTGCGACGTTTCTCCACAAGGTCGCGGAGACCGTCCGGCTGACACAGAACTTCAAAGATCGGGCGGACTGGGAGAGCGGTCCGCTTGCCTCGCGCGACCTTGCTCTTTGGATGAGGCTTCACTTCGATGGCACGAGCCCGATACTTCGCGGCTCGCTCCCAGAAGAGCTGACCCTCCACGGCATGGTCTTTGTCAGGCATTACCGGATGGGGTGACGGGAGTGCCATGGACCCATACGTCCGAGGATCTACCGCAACCAATTGCGCTTTCTCAGCGCTGTTGCACAGCTCGCAAGAAGCATGGGAGTTCGATTGGGCGGGACTTTCGAGATTGAGCCAGGTGACATCGCCGTATGCATGGACTGTCGCCACGTTACCCGAATTGGACCCGGTCCTAGTGCGATCCACCATGACATCAAGGGTGCAGTCGATTCCAAATCTGTCGGCGACGCGTTGAAGTTCGTCCGACACAGTGTCTCGCAGACTGCCGGTAGCACTGACGGACAGCACCCCGACAATTCCAGGCGACTGTTCACCCACGGCGTCCTCGACAGTGCGCCGGACCAGAGCTCGGCCCGCGGGATATGCCTGAAGAATCGACGTCGGGCCAACTTCAAGGCCGAATCGCGTCATTAGATTCTCAATCTGAATCAAGACGGCAGTGAGTCCGCCAGTATCGACGACGACTCCGACCCCCGACTTCAATCTCTCTGAGAGCCAACAGGCGAACACATAAGCGTCTTGCGGCTCGTTGATCGCGTCCGCGATTCGAATGAATATGTCCGTGTGTTCGCCGCTCGGAAGCCGGAAATGGTAGTTCGACGGTTCCCAAATCGCGTTGTGACGGCGGAGCAGCGCATTCAATTCGACGGCTCTCGCATGGTCCGACATCTCTTTGTTGCTCCAAGAGTGCGGGTTGGCCCACCGCAGAGTCGGCGGCCGTCCGATCTGGTGCTGGATCACCCCTACCTGGCGAGTGGATCCGAGCACCGGTTCTCCCCCGTCGTCGCTTGTAAGTCGGGTGAGCCACCGGTCAATCTGATCGATGTGAGGATCGTTGTCAGGTCCGACGATCCACGGCCAGCGGAACAGGATCATTTCTGTCCTGGAGCAATGGTGTAGCCGATCCTGTACCGCTCCTGTCAACGCCTCGATCTGTGCATCACCGCTTGAACGCGGCATTGGTTGGCGGGTGTGAAGATCGACGAATGTGAGTTCCAGGTCGGTTCTCGGAGGTTCGACATTGGTCAGTTCGTCTTGGAGACCCTCGGTGGAGTCGTCAACGGCCACTCTCAGGTAATAGCTGACCCGCTCGTCCATTGTGGCGGATTATCCGGCGAACGCTTCGTCGAACCTCAGTTCGAGTTGATGAGAGTCCTGATCTGGGATGCGGTGCTCCAGCCCCAGGGTTACCCACACCAGAGTGCCTTGAATCGGCAGGTGGTTGACAGTCGCGGTGTCGGGATCTTCGGAGTCAGATCCCCACTCAAGCGAGGTGGCGGAGCCGTCCGCATCGCCGTTGGTGACCATTCGGATGCTGCTCGCGCCCCCGACACCACGAACGCCCTCGTTGTATTGACTAGCGATCCGACGTACAAGATCAAGTCCGATGCCGCGACCACCGACCGGACGGGGCAAACGGCCCATTACGGCGTCACTGATCGCCTCTTCAGCGGAGCGCTCCCGATCCGTGTACAGTTTTCGAACCCGGCCCGGTAGACCGACACCGTTGTCAAGAACCGTGAAATGGAGCCGATTGTGGCTGTCCCGCCCTCCACCGAGTGTGGCGTAGACCTGCCCTAGAGAACAGCCGGCCGAGGCTCGGCGGAGGCTCGCGTGATCGGGGACGTTGACGACGATCTGGTAGAACACTTCGAGGCAATCACCCAGCGTGGCCACCATCTCCGAGCCCGGTTTGATATCGAGGCGCCGGCTCAGCCACCGACCCGCAATTTGACGCAAGTCGCGGCGCAAATCACTGGCGAGTCTGTTGTGTGGATGCATGACAGACAGCAGGTACCGTTGAAACGCCGCCCGAACCACCCACGAGTCGTGCTCTGGGTCCTTGACGTCCACCAGCGCAGCACGACTCATTCGCGGATCGCTGGGATGGAACGGATGCACCCAGTCCTTGGCGGCTCGGCTCCATTGTTCGGGTTCTTCTCCCTCCCAACTCACGCCGGAGCGGTTGGCCAGCGCGAAGAAGAAACCTCCGCGGGCCAGTTGCAGATTCAGGCCCCTTGAGTCGGGGATCCGCACCTTCAGTCGCACATCTCGGAAGCGACCCACTAGGAGGTTCGACAGAACCATTACCGAAGGGATCGACAAGCGCACCGCTGACGGGCTGGCCGAACCGGCGACCGTCTGATCAGAAAGGTCCAGATCACAAATGGTGCCTCGGAGTTCCGCTTCCTCCAGTTGTCTCGCAAATTGCGCAAGCCCGGCAACATCAAAGGTCGTCAGACTCCGAGCAGCCACGAGTCGCTCCACTGAATCCCTCCTCCGATCCATCTTCGTCCGGTCAGCCTCGCTTGGAAACTATGGTCAGGAGCATTTCCATGCCTAGTCCACCGCTGAACTTGTACCACATCGAAGCGGTTCGAGACAACAAACCCGTCCGTTTCGTCGTCGATCTGGTCACAAAATGACCGCAAAGTGGGACTCACCCTAGAATCCTGGCTCGCGCCGTCACAGGACCACCCCGATTCAAATGATGTGATGAATGTAGTCTTGCGCATCGAGCCGACCTAATGGCTGATACCACCCCACTGATTCTGCGTCGTATGACCATCGGCCGACCGCGGGAAGATGAGTGCCGATAGGGTCGTGCGGTGCGCATTTTGGTTACCAACGACGACGGTATTGATTCGATCGGGCTGCACGTACTCGCCCGGGCTATGCGGCCCTTCGGCGATGTGATCATCGCCGCACCCGACTCCGAATACTCTGGCTACGGTGCCGCGATCGGCTCCATCTGGCACATGGAGCCCGAAGTGCATCGCACCCAGATCGAGGGTATCGACGAAGCGTGGTCGGTCTCCGCAGCGCCCGCTTTGTGCGCCATGTTCGGGCGTCTCGGCGCTTTCGGCGACATCGACCTCGTCGTCTCAGGCATCAACCCCGGCGCCAACGTGGGACGAAGCGTCTACCACTCTGGGACGGTCGGAGCGTGCCTCACTGCTCGCAACGGCGGCATCAACGCGGTCGCTGTCAGCCAGTCAATCGACAACTGGGGCGTTGAAGGCCAAGGCTGGGAAGCCATGCTCGCCGACCAGAACTGGCAAGGTGCTGCCGATGTCGCCGCGGTCGTGGTCCAACAGTTGATCACCGACCTTCCGACCGACCCGGTCGTGATCAACATCAATGTGCCGAACCGGCCCGCCGCGGAGATGGAAGGATGGAAACGCACAAAAGTCTGCTCCGCTCCGCCACGCTCAATCGCATCGGCTTCGCTTGTCTCCAAACCAGGCCACGACGGCACTTTCACCGTTGACATGTCTTGGGGAGACCCGATCGACACTCCGACCGAGGACGACACCGGCGCGGTGATGGCCGGCTACGCCTCGGTGACTTGGCTGAGCCGGCTTGAAGGCGAAGCACCCAACGCAGGCATCGCATCTTGTGCTGAATCGGCACTGGATGATTTCTTCGGCTGAAGTTCGATGCTCACCGCGTCGGGTTTGGCCAAGTCATATGGCCCTCGTGAACTCTTTCGCGACGTAACGCTGCTGCTCACAGCCGGTCGACGAATCGCTTTGGTGGGCGGCAACGGGACGGGCAAAACCACGCTTATTGAGATTCTCATGGGCACAAACCGGCCCGACGCCGGCTCGGTCACCAAACCCCGAAACATGACCCTGGGCTATCTGCCACAAGATCTTGTTGACACCTCCAGAAGAACAGTGCTTGCCGAAGTAGTAAGCGGGGCGGGCGAGTTGGCAATCCTCGCTGATCGCCTCAACGAACTCGAAACCTTGATGGGTGACCCTGACCAAGACCAAGACAAGATTCTGGACAACTACGGGGAGACGCAAAGCCGTTTCGAATCGATGGGTGGTTACGCCCTCGAAGCAGAAGCCCGAAAGGTGCTCGCTGGACTTGGCTTCGCCGAAGGTGACGCTGAACGCAACGTGGGTGAATTGTCCGGAGGTTGGCGCATGCGCGTCGCGTTGGCTCGCTTGCTGTTGGCTAAACCCGACGTGTTGATCCTCGACGAGCCAACCAACCATCTAGATGTCGATTCGGTCGCCTGGCTCGAACAACAGCTCGCGGCGTGGCCCGGTGCCCTGCTGTTCGTCAGTCACGACCGCGACTTCATCGACGCCATCGCCGACCGAGTTGTAGAGCTAGCCGAAGGCACCGCGCTCGAGTACGTGGGTGGTTTCGCCGAGTTCGTGGTCGCCCGCGAGGAACGCTTGGCGCAAATAGAAGCCACCGCCGCCAACCAAGCCCGTGAGGTAGCCAAGGTGGAGCGGTTCATCAATCGGTTCCGTTACAAGGCCTCCAAAGCCCGCCAAGTGCAGAGCCGCGTCAAGACCCTCCAGAAACTGGAGATGATCAAGGTCCCTGACCGCAAGGAGTTGGTGGCCCGATTCGCGTTCCCGGAGCCGCCTCGGTCGTCACGGGTCGTCGCGGAGTTTCACAACGCCACCGTCGGCTACGACGACATACCAGTCGTGTCAGATGTGTCGCTGACCGTCGAACGAGGCGAAACGGTGGCCCTTGTCGGACCCAACGGCGGCGGAAAAACCACTCTCCTGAAGCTCATTCTAGGGCAACTTGAACCCACCGAGGGAACCGCTCAGCTCGGCAACAACGTGAGTGTCGCGGCGTTCCATCAGCACCAAGCCGATGGACTCGACGGCACCAAGACCGTTATCGAGTTGTTCTCCGGCGGGATCGACCCAGGCAAACGAAATCTGCGGACCGTGCTCGGCTCGTTCGGCTTTCCTGGCGACGCCGCCGAGCGCTATGTACGAGACCTCTCCGGTGGTGAATGCACCCGTTTAGCTCTTGCTCGAACCATGATCGAGCCTGTCAATCTGCTGGTCCTCGACGAACCCACGAACCATCTCGACCTGCCGAGTTGCGATGTCTTGGAGGACGCTCTGACGGCCTATCCCGGCACGGTTCTGCTGGTCACCCACGACCGTCATCTGATACGCAACGTGGCCGACGCCATCCTCGAAGTGCGCCACGGCAAGGCAAGTTGGCACGCAGGTGTACCAGACGAAGTTCTGACTCCCGCAGACCCCAGCAAGTTCGGATCAGCGAAACTGGCGCCGAACAAGCCGTCGAATCCCCGCACACAGCGTCGACGCGAAACGGCGCAAGCCCGCCAAGCCACCGCCGAGCTCCGCAAGCAGGTCTCCCGTCTGGAACGCAACTTGGCTAAAGCCGATGCGGTCGTCGCCGACCTGGAGACGCGTCTGGCTGATCCCAAGATCTGTGATGATCCCGAAGAACTCCAAAGACTGGCTGCGCTGTACGACGAAGCCAGCGCCCAAGCCACCACCTTGATGCAAGACTGGACCGAAGCCGCCGAACAACTCGAAGCCACCGACTAGCGGGCTCAATCACTTACCGCCTACTACACTTTCCATGAATATGAACATGCATGAAACCGCGTCAAGTGTGTGCCATATCGAGGTTGGCAAGCGCGCGCTACCGATCCGCGTGTTGCGTACCGTCTCAACGCTGGTCATCGCCTTGTTGACGATGGGAGGGGCCGTCGCCCCTTCGAATCACGTGTGGAAGGTTGTTGAGACAGCTACCGGTCGAGTGTTGACCACGGTAAAGAGCACCTACGGTGACGAAAGCGATCCCGGTGCCGAACTTGCAGCCGACCTTGAAGCCCTGTCACCGACGGAGTTCGCGTCTCGCTGGGGTTTTACCGCCGGTGTCTGACTGAGCACGAGTATGTGCGGATTGTTGAAAGATCTTGCGCCGAAAGACGGCGCCTCCCGTTCTTGTCCGCTGCGCTCCGCTTCCGCTGCTGTTCGCTACTCGAACGGATCACCGAGCCGTGGGCGAGACGCTCGGGCCGCAACTTCGCCAACACTCTCTACCTGATGTTGCGTTCCTCGGCCCAGAGTGTGTTGTGGCCTGCGTACCTGTTCTTCTTGGCGTGGATTCTGACGCCCGTTTATTTCCAAGTGTTGGCCGTAGTGCTCCCTATCAGCGAAACCGATGTTGATCGAATCCTGTTGATAGCCACTATTTTCGCGGGGCCGCTGGCTTTCTGGTCAGGTGTGAGGGGCGGGCCGCTGCTGTTGTCGGAGCCTACGGTCATATTCGACTTGGTGTTGGAACGAGGGCGAGCGCCGCTGGGCGCAGCCATCATGCGCCAAGCCCTGCTGGCATCAGGCATCGGAGGTATCGCCGGCGTCTGTCTCGCCTCGATGAGCCTCGACGACGACTATGTGCTTGCGATAATGGTGTCCGCCACGGTTCGCGGCCTCGGGGTCGGGATGATGGTCATGGCGTTGGCTGTGCTGTGGAGCACTAGCGGTGAGCGACGCCTCGTAGATCGCTTGTTGGCTGTTGCGTGCTCAGCGGTGCCTGTGGTTGCCATGGCGCTAGCCCCACCCGGCAGCGCCTTTGTGGCCCTGTCGGCGTTGACTGCCGGTGTGGCGGCGGCGGGTTTGGCGGTGTGGCGAAGCACCTCCATTCCGGTGCCGGTTCTGTGGGCGAGGTCACGGGGTTTGACCGACCTGAGGGCTAGCACTGGCGTGCTAGATGTGCGCAGCGTCCTCTCGGAATTGCGCTTCTTTCGGGACGGTCCCCGAGTCGACCGCTCGATCCTGGCTTCGGGACCACGGCGTCCGCTCTCGGTGTGGAGGTCCGTGCGATCCTTGTCGAGCGCCCCCGCGGTTGGTTTGATTCGAGTCATCGTAATCGCCCCTGTTATCGCATTGGGTTTCGCCGTCGTTCCCGGTATCAACGCCCAGTTCATGTTGGGCGCGGCGCTGCTATTTGTCGCTGGTATCGACCTTGCCGCACCCATAGCTTCGCTCGCTGCTCAGCCACTACTGTCAAGTATTTCTTCTGTCCGGTGGATCGCGCTGCTGAGTGGGCATCTGGCCGCGATGTTGGTGGCTGTGGGTGCCTTGGCGTTGGTCGGTTGGACTCTGGCTGATGTCTGGGGCACCGCTCCCCCTTTCGGGCCATGGCTGGGCCTTGCCGCAGGAGTGGCCGTAGCAACCTCCCTGCAAGCCCGTAACGGGCCCCCGAATATCGGAAAGATCCTAAACACAGTCGGTTTTACCGGACTCGGCGGAGCGCTAGCGGTGCGTGGCCTCATCCCCTTCGTCGTCGCCTTGGCTGCTATCATCGGCATGACCCGTGTGGCTCGAAACGAGGTGACACTCATCGACGGTTCGTGGATCGCAGTGATGAGTCTCGCTGCGCTAGCGGTACTCGCACCCATGAAGGCGGAACCATGAACTCATCTCCCACCAAGATCGAGCTCTTGCTTCGTGGCCTCACCGTGCGCTACGGAACTCACGTGGTGTTGTCCATCCCTGACGAGGTGCTGGCAGGACCGGGTCTAGTCGCCCTACTCGGCCCCAACGGGGCTGGCAAGACCACCCTGCTGCAGGTCCTGTCCGGTTTGACCGTTCCAAAGACTGGTACTGTCACGCTAGACGGACGTGACGTGCAACTAGGTCCTATCCGCGCCACTATCGCTTTCGTACCTGATCGGCCAGTCTTGTTCGACGACATCACGCTGGCCGACACGAAGAACCACGTCGTGACCCTGGCCCGTCGTGAAGACCCCGATCCTCTCGGCGCGGAGTTATGGGATGGCTTCGCCCTCGCCGACCTAGCCAAACGCTTCCCTTCCCAGCTCAGTCGAGGCCAACGCCAAAAAGCCACGCTGGCCGTTGCCCTCTCCCGACCCGCCGATCTCGTGCTGCTCGACGAACCAACGATCGCCCTAGACGACAACGCCCGATCAGTCCTCACCAGTGCCCTTGAAACGGCGGCGCAAAGGCGGCTCATACTCTTCGCGACCCACGACGAAGACCTAGCCTCTACAGCGCAACTGACCTTTCAGCTACAAGACGGCAGGCTCGTGGATGACTGATCAGACCTAGAGATCGTGGCCGCTGCTGACTGGACCGAAGCCGCAGAACAACTCGAAACCGTCGATTAGCGGGCCACAGGCCGCCGAACAGCGGTGGTATGGTGCCGCCGTGAACGCCTCTGGATCGCCGTTGTGGTCACCGTCGTCAAGCCGAGCTGAAAACACCAATCTGGCCGAGTTTGCGGGCCGTCGTGGGTTTGCAACATACCCGGAGTTGCACGCCTGGTCTGTCGCAAAGCCAGCTGATTTCTGGACTTGTGCCTGGGATGAGTTGGGCATGATTGGCGACCGTGGCAACCGGATCATCGAAGATGCCGAGCCATTCTGGAAAACTCGGTTCTTCCCCGATGCCACTATCAACGTGGCCGAGAACCTGCTGGGTTCTGTTGCAAGCAACCAACCCGCCGTGATGTCGTTTGGGGAAGATCCCTCGATCTACACAGAGATCAGCGGCAGCGAACTCAGGTTGCTTGTTGGGCAACTCCAGGTTGCCATGCGTCGAGCAGGAGTGGGCGCGGGAGACTGTGTCGCAGCATGGTTGCCACACATCATCGAGACCGTCGCGGTGATGTTGGCGACTACCTCAATCGGGGCGGTGTTTTCGTCAACCTCCCCCGATTTCGGCGTCGATGGAGTCGTCGACAGGTTCGGCCAAGTCAAGCCGAAGCTTCTGTTTGTGTGCGACGCCTACAGCTACAACGGCAAGACCCACGACCGGCTCGCGCTGCTTGGCGAGGTCGACGCGGCGTTGCCGTCAGTGGAGCGGATCGTTGTGGTCTCTCACCTGGGCGACGGTGGCCTCGGAGGTGTCGCCAAGGCGGTCACACTGGAGGACTTCGTCGACCAGATCGAACCAACCGAACCCACGTTCACTCGTTTCGGTTTCGATCATCCGTGGTACGTGCTGTTCTCGTCCGGAACCACCGGCAAACCGAAATGCATCGTCCATCGCAGCGGCGGTGTCTTGTTGAAACACCTGGTCGAACATCAACTTCATTGCGACATCAGAACTGGTGACCGGGTCTTCTACTACACGACCGCTGGTTGGATGATGTGGAACTGGCAGGTTTCCAGCCTGGCTTCTGGGGCGACCCTGGTGCTGTACGACGGAGCTCCGATGTTCCCCGATGGCAACCGGCTCTTCGACCTAGCCGATAGAGCCCGAATAACCCTGTTCGGCACCTCCGCAAAGTTCATTGAAGCGCTAGGGCGTTCTGATCTGCGCCCCGTCGATTCTCACGATCTAAGAAGCGTCCGCACCATGACTTCCACCGGTTCGACGCTGACACCCGAGGGGTTTCGCACCGTTTATGAGCGTGTCAAACCTGACTTGCACCTGGCCTCCATCTCTGGAGGCACTGATCTATGCGGATGTCTCGTGGCTGGTGATCCAGCCAGCCCGGTTTACGCCGGTGAGATCCAGCGCGCTGCGTTGGGACTTGATATTGATGTAGTTGATGAACTCGGCAACCCGCTTGATACTGGGGTCCGAGGGGAGTTGGTGTGTCGCAGTGCGTTCCCGTCGATGCCGCTCGGGTTTCACGACGACCCCGACGATGCCCGCTATAAAGCAGCGTATTACCAGCGAATTCCAGGCGTTTGGCACCAAGGCGACTTCGCCGCACGGACCGAGCACAACGGGTTCATTATCCAAGGCCGTTCCGACACCACCCTCAATCCCGGTGGTGTCCGCATCGGCACAGCCGAGATATACCGCCAACTCGACAAAGTCCCGGAAGTGATCGAGAGCGTCGTCATCGGCCAAACCCATGAGGGCGACACCCGTATCGTCTTGTTCGTCGTCCTCGCTGAGCGTCGATCACTTGACGAGGAACTCGTGAATCGAATCAAGGCAACCGTGCGGGCTGGCACAACTCCGCGACACGTGCCGGCGGTGATCGGCCAGGTCAGCGAAATTCCGCGGACCCGTAGCGGCAAGATCGTTGAGTTGGCAGTGCGGGCCGTGGTTCATGGCGACAAGGTCACAAATACCGAAGCTCTAGCCAACCCCGAAACGCTCAATGAGTTCCGCAATCACCCCGCGTTGGCGACTTCTCAATCGATTTAGCCCTGGGCCTAGTAATATCGAAAGATGCCTAGTGTTGAAGTAGCCAACGGGATGACCATCGAATACGAGGTTCGGGGGGAGGGCGAACCGATCTTGTTTGTGATGGGTCTCGGTGGGCAACTCATCGACTGGCCCGAGGAATTCGTTGACCTCTTCGTTGCTCGCGGTTTCCAGGTCATCCGCTTCGATAATCGCGACGCAGGCCTGTCAACTCAAACTGATTGGGAACCCCCATCAACCCGCAAGTCCATGATGTCGATGCTGACCCGACGGCCTCTGCAAGGCATCGGCTACACCGTCGAAGAAATGGCTGTTGACGCCGCCCAACTATTGGGCGCTATGGGCATCGATTCGGCACATGTCGTCGGTATCTCAATGGGTGGCATGATCGCCCAAGCCATGGCCATCAATCACCCGAATAAAGTTCGTAGCCTTTGTTCCATTGCCAGCAAACCCGGAGATCGAAAATCCGGTGGCATCGCCCTGTTGCTTATCCGACAGTTTCGCAAACGACCCGAACTCACACCCGAAAACGCGGTAGACGAATCCATGAAGATGTTTCGGGCCATCTCCGGCGACCATTTCAACGCCGAGCGGCACCGAATCACAGCGACCGCTGGGGTTCAAAGGAGCTTCACACCCAAGGGCACTGCCCGCCAAGCGGCAGCCATCGGCGCCAGTCGAGACCGCACCAAAAGACTCGCTCAGGTGCATGTGCCGACACTGGTTATCCATGGCATGAAAGACCCGCTCGTTAAGCCCAGCGGCGGTATCGCCACAGCTCGGGCCATCCCTAGTTCTCGACTGTTGATGCTGCCCGACGCGGGCCACGACCTTCCCCGCCCACGCTGGCAAGAGCTTTGCGACACGATCGTTGCCAACATCGAGCGCACGCAACCAGCCAAACCGGTCGCGTCGTCGATGATCTAGCCAACATCGGATCCCTAAAAACCAGTCAAGCAAGCGCATGCCGCGCTCGCCGGTGTGTTGTTCATTATCGGCTGGGAGATGATCGACTGGCGATTCCTGGCACGGATACACCGGGTTCAGCGCGCGGCCAACCTTGAATCGCTCGACGTGCTCCGGCGTGTTCCTGCGGATCAAATTGTCGACACACTCGACACCGCCCGGGAGAAGGCCCGACAACTGCTCGACCGCCCGGTTTCAGGATGATGGTTTCGACACTGCCGGCCTCGAAAATCGACGAGCGCGACGGATCTGGATACTGGTATCGGCCACAAACACAATCAGTGCCAGCCAGATCATGACGAAACCCAGTGCTTGTCCACCACTCCACGGTTCGTTCCACCACAAGACACCCAGGAAGAACTGAATTGTCGGTGCCAAGAACTGAAGCATCCCGACGATCCACAATTTGATGCGCCGCGCAGAAGCAGAAAACAGCAGCAGCGGTGCAATCGTCATCGCGCCCGCACCAATAAGCCAGATGTCGAGGCCTACATCGGACAAGCCGAACACACCGTCGCCGCTCAGCGCCCGCACCACCAACAAGCACAGCACGAAAGGCAACAGCACGAGCATCTCAATGGTCAACCCGTCCCAAGAACCTGCCGGCGAAGTCTTGCGAAACAGCCCATAGAGAGCGAACGATCCAGCCAAGTAGAGGGCGATCCACGGAACCGAGCCGACGTCGAGGGCGAGAACCAACACGCCGCATGCGGCGATGAGCACAGTCAACATCGTCACCAAGCGCAAGCGTTCCCGAAGCACCAGTACACCCAGCACTACGCTCATCAGCGGATTGATGAAATACCCGAGGCTTGCCTCCAGAACCCGGTCAGTTGTCACGACCCATATGAACGCGACCCAGTTGGTGGCCAACAAAGAGGCGGTCAGGGCGAACATGAGAAAGTCGCGGGGCCGAGCCACCAACGCTCGAAGCCTCGGCAACGAACCCCCGATCACCTGCCAGCCAACCAACAACGCAGCCGCTGCCGCCGCGCGCCACAAGATCACATCGAACAGCGGTACGTCGCCTTCGATCCGCCAATAGATCGGCGACAGACCCCACAACAGATAGGCCCAGACACCGAGCAGCACACCCCGATTCACCGGCCCACGCTACGCTTACTCGCCGAACGAAACGCAAGCACCAGCAAAATATGAATCGCGCAGAAACCGTGAGTCACAGCGACACCATGACTCCCAAGAGCGAAGGCGAGTGGCATCAAACGGCATGTCCGGGCGCGACTCGAGAAGGTCTAAGCAAGTGCGGGAACCGAATCTGCGCTGAATCGCTGCGATTGAGGCAAACTTGACTCATGCCCGACACCGTTTCGACCCCAACGATCACCCCGACCGAAGAAACCGTCACCAACCCGGTGACCGACGACGGCGATCACGACCGGTTCTCGCATTATGCCCGCAAGAACGACGTGACCCGCGCAACGGTGGAGGGCACACCCGTGGTTGCGATTTGCGGGAAGGTTTGGGTACCTAGCCGCGATCCGCTGAAATATCCGATCTGTAAGACTTGCGCCGAGATCAAGGCCAAGCTTGATTCCCGCAAATCCAACTGACCGCCTGCCGAGTACACGACCGAGCTCATGGACACCCACATCCGAGGAGTAGCACTTCTGATCCTCCTAGTTGCGGCGTTGTGGGGTGCCGCGAAACTCGCCGGTCCCGTCTTTGATGAAGCCTTGGGGGATGAAGGAGCGATAATCGCAAGAAGTCCCGACGAAGACAGCGACAGCTTGAGGATCGGCGGGATACCCGAAAACGCCGAAGCGCCGTTGACATTCGACGAGCTCAGCACACTTCAATGGCTGCTGGGGGTCGAGGGTTTCCTCGACCCTGACTCCGATGTCGACGGTCTGCTCGGGCCGATCACAGAAGCAGCGATTACTCGAGCGAAAGCAACTTTCGCGATCCCCACCGCTAGTCATCGCGTGCTTCTCTCTCTGTTGGAGGGGCGTAACACCGACCTCTTCGGGACGGTGGATTCAGCAGAGACCCTTCCCGTTCAATAGACTTGAATCAGATAGGCCGCTTGCGCAGTGTTCGCTAACCTGCTTCGTTTGGAGTGAAGATGACCCTGACGGCAATCGAATCTCGAAGGTCTACACAAACCACCAACGAAGCACGCACGACCTCACGGTGGGGCTGGCCTCTTGCCCGAGAAATCACAATCATCGCCGTCGGTTTACTTCTCTACCGCCTCGTCCGTCTCGTGGCGATGGACGAACTCGACACAGCATTGCTCAACTCGCAGCGGATCGTCGACTGGGAGCGAGCGCTGGGCATATTCAACGAAGTCGGACTGCAATCCCTGGTCCTAGGCAACGACGCCATGATCTGGGTGCTGAACCGCTATTACTTCCTCGGGCACTTCTTGGGGATGGCAATGCTGTTGTCCTGGCTGTATGTCACTCAATATGACTACTACGGGCGAGTTCGTCGCGTGCTCTTCACCTCGACGGTGGCCGCGTTGATCATCCATGTGGGCTTTCCCCTGGCACCACCGCGTTGGTTCCCCCAGCATGGTTTCGCAGACACACTCCAGATCTACGGTCCCAAGATCTACGACAGCGAGACGATTGCCAACACCGCCAACCAGATCGCTGCCATGCCTTCGCTTCATGTCGGCTGGGCACTGATCGCGGGTTGGGCAATCACCGCTTCGACCAAGAGCCGTTGGCGTTGGCTCGGCTTCGCCCATCCGATCACCATGACGCTCGCGGTCGTTGTCACTGCCAACCATTGGTGGCTTGACGTCATCGGAGCGGCTGCGCTCGTCTACGTGGCGATCCTGGCCGATCGTCCCGTTCAGCGCAGGATTGAACGTCGCAAGCAACCACAGGTAGCCAAGACGCTCCAGTCCGGTTCAGCCACTAGCTGAGTTCGGCCGCTCCGAAAGCGACTCGGAAACGAACACACCAGATCACCACGGTGGAGTGGTGGCTGAGGTCGACGCTGGTAGGGATCTCATAATTCTGCGCGCCGACGTTGCCCTTGAGATCACCGAGGTCGACGAAATCGTCATCGAACTCTCCTGCAGACGCATCGGCTGGGGCCGACGACAGGTAAACGTTGAGATCCGGCCCGTTGTCTGTGGCGAAGTCCTCGAAGCGAAGGAACCGCTGTTCGGTACCGTCGTTGAGCACGACAGCGACACCTTCTGTGGGGTGACTGCGATCAATGAACGACCCTTCTACCAACCGACCGACCTCCATCGGCTCACTGGGTTCGGGCTCACTGGGTTCGGGCTCGCTGGACTCAGACTCGCTGGACTCAGACTCGCTGGACTCAGACTCGCTGGACTCAGACTCGCTGGACTCAGGTTCAGCAGCCGTGGGTTCGGGTTCAGTTTCGCCGGTCTCGGGATCAGCAGCGGTGGAAGTTTCTGTCTCGGTGGTCATCACCGCCCCAGAGTCAAACAGTGGGCCACTCTCGTTGACTTTGTCGTCGACAAACAACAGGTGCACAGCGAAGAAAATGAAAACAAGGTAATAGGCGACGGCCAGACCAACCACGCCAACAGGCACCAAGATCTTCCAGTGCCGGCGCAGGAAGGCAATCACTGCGACCATCCCGAAGTAGCCCCGGAAACCATCCCAAAGGGACCTGACGGCCAGCGGAAACAGTCTGTCATCAACTGGTCGACCTGGCTTCGGTCGGCGATCCCCTCGCTGACGACTCGGTTAGCTTCACGCACCATGGCGAAATACACCCGGTTGGTGACATAGCCCCAAGAGGAATCTGTGTCATTCACAACCACCGGGTTCTTCCCCGCAGCCGCGGCCAATCGCACCACGGTGTCGACAGTGTCTGACGATGTCAACGGGCCCCTGACAATCTCCGCCAGTTTCATAACCGGAGCGGGTGAAGCCCAATGCCAACCAACCATGCGATCTGGTCTGTCGGTGGCCGCGCCTAGAGCAGCAATAGAAAACCCCGAGGAATTGCTGGCGAAAATCGTGTGACTGGGAGCCATCGAGTCGAGTTCTCGCCAGAAGCGAATCTTCAGAGCGAGGTCTTCAGGAATTGCCTCGATAATTACGTCCGCGTTGACAGCCACCTCAAGATCGGTCGTGAAGGTCAAGCGGTCGAGCGCTGCGTCGGCTTGTTCGTTGGTGAGCTTCCCTCGCGCAACGGCGCCGCGCACCCCGAAGCGACCACTGTCCACAGCGGTTCGGGCAACGTTGAGCACCTCCATGTTCAGATCCCGACAAACAACTTCGTGCCCGGCAATCGCCATGACCTGGGCAATGCCCGAACCCATGACTCCTGCTCCCATGACTGCAATTCGTTCTGACATGCTGCGATTCTGACCGATTGCTGCCACATCGGCTACCCCGTGCCCTCGATTAGTTGCTGCCTTCGATTAGTTGTTGAAGGCCTTCATAGCCACCAGAGCCACGATCTGCCTCGGATCGGTGGGTCGCTGAGAAATATGTTGAGCGCGGCGATCAAGTCGCCGGGGTATGCCAACGACGCCCTATTGAACCTCTTGGGGTTAGTGAAGACCAGGGCTGGACAGGGCCGGTCACTTACGAGCCAGTCGGTATGCAGAACCGAAAAATCACCGACATTCTCGGTCACCAAGATCTGACCCGAACTACTCACATGTTCAAACAACTCTGCGTCACTCGATCCTCTCAGTGAGGGTTCTGCAGCAACCGCGATCAGTTCCCAACCCTGCGCGACGAGCACTTCGGCGACCGCGGGGGAGTGCATCTCATCAAGCAACAGCCTCACTTGTTGAGCAACGTTCGTTGGCGCTTCCAAGCGGCTTCGGCTTCAATGGCCTGCCGCTCCCGCGTTTCTATCTCGGAGTCAATCTCTTCTGTGTGGTCTGCGTAGTAAGCGAGCGCCGCGTCGACCATAGCGACACTCAGCCGCATCAAATCAGCAGTTCTGCCGCGTCGGTCGTTCGCAGGGACATCGCCGGAAATCATTGAAGAAATCACATCAGCGACTTCGGGTCCTCCGACCAGCACAGCCCTGCGACCAATCGGGCCGTTTCTGAACATGACCGCGGGGTGGGCTTCCATCCTGAGACCCTCGTCGATCAACCTCTCGGCCAAAGTGGAAATGGCGACTTGTCGTTGCTCGGCACTGGCTTTGAGTCGCTTGTGCAACGGGTCGTCAGAAAACCGGATCGAGACAACAGGCATGGCGACAGTGTAGTCACCTGTCGCCGCAAACTGAACCGATCAGGGGGAAAGCTCACCCGTGTTGAATCCTGAGCCCAGGGTGATGATATGGTCACCGCTTGTGTCCAACCGGCATCTCAATCCCAACAAAGCTTGGTAGGCAAGATGGCACCCACTTGGTACTGGGAGACGATTGACCCCAACCGACTGAACGCAAGCGGAAATCTAGCCAAGACCTTTAAGAATGAGGCACCCGACGCACGCGGCGTACTTGCACATGGTGCTCCGAGCGACGAAGCGACATTGTTGGTGCGAGAGGCGATTCAGAATTCTTGGGACTCTGCCCTTGAGATGCGGGACAATTCGCAAATTGCTGGAACGGAGGTACACCCGTTTGAGGTTCGGTTCAGATTTCGGTCGGTATCAGGCCAGACAAGAGAGAGACTGATCAACGCTCTAGGTCTGCGCGAGCTAGCCGAGCGCTTAACCGAGGTCGGTGACAAGGCGAAATTGGGCCTCGGCCCTAGCGATTGTCTTGAGGACTTGAACAAGCCGGGCGACCTCCATCTGTTGGAAGTGGTAGAGCAAGCAGCTGGCGGAATGTACGGCCCGTGGGTCGGGAGTCAGTCGAAGATGGCCCTGGCACTGAGCAGCACTGGCGTAACCAGCGACATTCCTGGTCGCGGTGGATCCTACGGCTACGGCAAAGCAGGTTTGATACGTGGATCAGCAACACGCACAATCGTGGCGTACACATGCTTCGCAGAACGGACAGAAGATCCGGGGATCACCCGTCGATTGTTGGGAATGACCTACTGGGACACTCACTCCGCGGGCAAGGAGTCCTTTGTGGGCTCCGCCCGGATGGGCGATGCTCACGAAAATACGTCCGCTGTGCCATTAGAAAACGAAGACGCGGACCAACTGGCACGTCTTCTCGGTTTTGAGGTCCGCAACTCAAAATTACCCGCTGATCATGGCACCAGCTTCTTACTAGTTGACCCCACAGTAGGGCCTGAAGACCTAGTGAACGCAGTGGAGCGAAATTGGTGGCCTGCTTTGATGGAGCCGTCGCTGCACTTTGATGTGGTAGTTGAAGACATTGACGGAGCGCTCTACCACCCTAGACCCCGCTCCAACGCAACTCTCAGGCCTTTCATTGAAGCGTACGAGGCTGCGACGGTGCCCCAAGACAACAAGCAACAACATCTCCGAACGCGCGCCCTGCAAAGGATCGGCCGCTTCGAAAGACCTGGAGTTCTCGGGCTAATCGCCGATCTCAATGACTGGTCGTATCCCGAAGACCGTGCCGGAGAACCCGCGGATAGCCACTGCAGTCTGGTCGCCTCAGTGCGAACACCTCGCATGGTTGTTGACTACTTGGACGCGGGCAGGTCAATGCCATACATCAGAGGTTGTTTCGTGGCCGACAGTTCGGCCAACGAAGCCCTCCGCCAAACCGAGCCAAAAGGGCATGACTCGTGGCAAACACGCGTCGTGTCAGGCGACTTTGACCCGGAGTACGCAGAACTTGCCAAGGAGATTATTTTCAAGATCAAGAACAATCTCAATAGCTTTCGTGCAGAGTTGAAGCCACAGCCAAAGCCATCGGAGGCGGTTCGTCTTCCTGAATTTGACCGGTATATGAAGGCCCTACTGAGTGGAGGCGGCGGCGGCGAAAGGCCCCCGGTCAGCGAGGAACGGCCTTTCACCATCAAACCGGGGGGACAACTGGACGAGGGAACGGCGGGACAAGTACGAATACGAGGCAAGGCGCAAATTGGATTCAGCCCCTACTATCTCAAAGGTGGTGGCGAGGGTCGTGAAGTGGAAGTCAAGATCCGCTACCGATTTCGTGAAGGGGACCGCATCGGTCGCGATGCGGCAGTGTTATTGGTGGAACAGCCTCAGGGTTGGCGGTTGTTGGCTGGACGTATCGACACCTACCGCGGAAATATGGAGTTAGACGAGACGGTGGAGTTCAACTACGAATCAGATGAATACGATCCTGAATGGACTGGACATCTGTCGGTGACGGCCGACTTCGTCACAAGCCGAGATTCCAACCTCCCCAGCTATAGCAACTCATGAGCAGCGAGACACGGGAATTCAGGCCCTACAAAGTCGATTCCAAGCTGACAGGGGCGCTGGGCGGCGCCTCACTGCGTTTTGGCACCCTAGTCTGTCAGCCCGATGGAAGCATCCTCGTCGATGATCGGACCTTTTCCCAGCGGCCAGCTTCCATCATTTGGGCTGATGAGAGTTGCTTTGAGCAGTTCAAAGTAGACCTGCGCAGAGGCAGCACAGACAGCGGATACCACCCTTCGCTCTTGGCACTGGTTGTGACTATCCGAACTGGATATCTAAAGAACCACGAGTTGGTTCTCAACATGCCACTGTCCGAAATCGATGACCTGCAACGGGTGACACCTATCACGACCTCGGCAACCGGCAAGCGATGGACTGCGCTCAATTCCGAAACGCATGGCACTTTCGTAGAAACTTACATCGCTCTTTCAAAGGCCCTCAACCCAAAACCGTTAAGCGCGTGGCGCAAGTCAACCTGGCTCGCAAAGACGACATTCCGAGTGCGATGCGAAGCTGACAACGCTCTCTTCAGGCCAATGCCGATGGATGACGCAAAGCGGGATGAATTGAACAGGCGCGACAACGTGAAGTTGTACCGCGGCACGATGTTCTTCGTGGAGTTTGACAGCGGTTGCGACCTGACCGCCGACCTAAGCGATACCGAAGTGCCAATTCTGTGGGTCGACGAAGAACTGCTGACCACTCTAGACCAACATCGGTCGTCGCCAGCTGCTGCGCTCATCCAACTCCAAATGGTGTTGCACCTAGTTTCCAGCGTCGTGTACGAATACGCTCGACAAGCGACCGGCTCTGGGCCCGAGGGGGTAGCCGTCGAGCTGGACACGCTTACCTACAAGGAGCTAACGGGCTCGTTGATCGGCCGGATAGCTCGAATGATCGCTGGCCCGAAGGCGACTCCCGAGCAGCGAGACGAAGTGCTCAACAAGATGCGCACAAACCCGCTAACCGCCGTGGCATGGGTGGAGAGCCAAGTCAACCTTCGTTCAAGCTTGATTGCCAGTCTCACATCAAGCACATGAGGTACCCAATAATCACGTACCAGTCCATGCTGGATATCGCAAAGGCCCGGGTAGCCCGGGGCATGTGGTTGGACGACCTTGAGCTTGACTTGGGAAACGCCGTCAAGTGGTACGGCGAGGGTTCCGAAATCGACACAGAACTGCTTGAAGACATCGGATGGAGTGTAGAGCGGCTTATCAACGGGCAAGGCGCCGACCAAACCAGCGAACTAGACCTTGACCAGACCGAAGGCAAGGCGGCCGTCGAACTATTTGCAGCAATTGAGGACGCAGAAGTACCTGTTGCTGCACTTGACGATCCGATGTTCTGGAGTTGGATCAGCCTCGCATCCTTGTGGAATTTCATTGTCTGGCGTCAGCCTAAGGCGTTCGCTAAGACCGATGGATCTGCTGATGCCTGGAATCAATACGTAGATGGACGTCTCAGCTATGAGTGCGTCGCTTCTCGTATGCACTTGAGGATGCTTGCACTGGGAGGTAGCGACCATGCAGATCTGGCCTCAGCAGTCCCAGGCGGCACGGATCTATGGCGCAGTCACATCTTGCGAGTGCGGGTTGGCGAACATCCACCGCTAGTCCGCGCCATAATACGCTTACAAGCCGAACCAACGACTCGGCTGCCAACCAACCCACTGCGAGAATTCGCGAAGGAGCTGAACCGGTCGCTAACGAACTTTGTGTCGGCCCTCCTTGATGACGAGGAGGCCGACGCTCTGATCCGCGAGATCTGGGATCGTCATGTCTAGCCACAACCAACCGGGATTCACAACCCGACCGCAGGGGGCGCTCAATATGAACAGGGTTGCACTTCCGTGACAAGCGCTGAGGCCCTGCACTCCCTTGAGGGACATTGGCCTCCTGCCTTGAACTACGAGTTGACCGAAGACTGCCTTCAACGCCAGATGTCGGTCGGGAAAGGCAAGATATGCTCGTACATAGACGTCGCTGGCATTTCCGATTTGCCTCAAGACCAGGGAATGCACAGCTATTGGTGGAAGCTGCGAATGCAGGGCCGCGTTCCGACACCTGTGATGTCGATCAAAAAACGGATTCGGACCGTTGACCTGTTTTGTGGCGCCGGTGGTCTAGCCGTTGGACTAGCCCATCTGGCGGAGGAAGCCGGGGCACGAGTCATCACAGGACTAGCTGCGGACACTGACGCTGACGCGACGGTGGTGTACGCCCGGAATCACCGGACTCGGCTGATATCACACCAGTCAGTCACAAGCCTTGTGGACTTTCGAACACGTGGCCACGGCTTTGATACTGAGTTCGTCTATTCCCCCGAGTTGATTGACCGGGAAGTTGCTTCAGCCGCAGCCGAAGCAGATTTGGTGATGGCGGGACCCCCCTGTCAGGGACACTCAAATCTAAACAACCACTCACGTCGGACAGACAAGAGGAACGACCTCTATCTGCATGTCCCGGCTTTTGCTGTTGCATGTGAGGCTCGTTCCATACTCATTGAGAACGTTCCTTCGGTGATTCACGATGCCAATCAGGTAGTTGACGCTGCAAAGGGTCTCCTTACCGCCGCCGGATACAGCGTCGTTGACGGCGTATTAAGCGCTGCAGCAATCGGGTGGCCGCAAACTCGCCGCCGCCATTTTCTGGTAGCAAGGCGTGCAGATACCGGGCCCCCCGTCCCACTCAAAGAGGTTGAAGCCGCATTGGCCACTGATTCGCCGCTATCTCTCGAATGGGCAATCGGCAAAGGCCAAACTCTGTCAAAAGACCTGGCTCTTCACGAGGTCCCCAACTACAGCGACCGCAACCGTGCGCGAATTCGATACCTGTTTGACAACGACGAACATGATCTTCCAGATGCTGAGCGACCCGATTGCCACCAAGATGGCACGAGCTACGGTGCGGTCTACGGAAGAATGCGGGCTGACAGACCAGCACCCACCATCACTACCGGTTTCATGACCCCTGGTCGTGGCCGATTCATCCACCCCACTGAACCCCGGACTCTTTCACCAGCTGAGGCGGCCCGACTCCAGGGTTTTCCAGATGACTACGTATTCCGTTCCTCTGATGGCAAACCACCAAACCGTTCTCAGCTAGAAAAATGGATTGGTGATGCCGTTCCGATGCCCCTTGCATACGCTGCTGCTCTCTCGGCACTCGCACCAGACCTGGTCTGACAACAATCCTCATCGAGCCGATCTGTTGGGTGCTGCAGTTCGCCCCGTCGACGTATTGGTTCGCCAAGCGCGGGCCGCCGTCGGCGCGCTCGGTGAGCGATGCGAGACTCAAAGTCAAGATCGCTCGGGTACACGCGGAGAGTTTCGGGGTCTATGGGGCGCCCAAGGTGCAGTCCCAGATCAACCGCGAGGGGCACCGGGTGGCGCGCTGCGCCGTGGAGCGGCTAACGCGCGACTGGGCCTTCGTGGCGCCGTTCGGGGCAAACCGAGACGCACACGATCCCCGACACAACTGCTGAGCGGCCCCGCGATCTCGTCAAGCGTCGGTTCTTTGCATCTGCAACGAACGCCCTGCTTGGCGCGCTCGCCTGATCTGCCTTGCCGCTTCCGGTGGGCTACAACTACGGTGCTTCTTCATGAACGACGCGGGACAAGGCCAGAACGCTTCGGGGTCCTGGCGGCCCGATCCGACTGGCCGGTACAAGCTGCGATGGAGCGACAGCGTTGGCAACTGGACCGATCACGTGTACAGCAACGAGGGTGAGATGGGCAACGACCCCTATGTCGATTCGCCGCCGTCCCCGCCCCCAATGCCGCCAGACTCCATCCCGGAGCAGCCTCGGCCCTCCTTGCTTGACCGCCACAAGGCCGTCTATGAGGAGCGGGAAGCGCAACGCAAAGCCAAGTACAGCGCCAAGAAGGCCGAACTACAACAACGGCTTGCCGACCAGAAGGCACAAAAGAAGTGCAACGCGAGGCAGTAAAATCTGCCTCCGGCAAAGAACAGAAGCTGCTCGTACGGGCTAGACAGCACTTTGACGATGATGAGACACCGTTGTGCTCAGTGCTCGGCACCTACGAGACGAAGCGTCTCGGGTCTGATTCGGTGCGCAGCGGAATCCTAATTGCAACCAACAAGCGCGTCGTGTTCTACGCCAAGAAGGCCACCGGCCATGACATCAAGAACTTCCGCTACAAGGCGATTTCGTCCATTGACACCGGCAAGAACATGATGGGCTCCTACATCACGCTGGTGGTGTCCGGCAACGAAGCGCATCTCAAGTGGATTAACGGGGACGCGGCAGCGTTCGTAGAAACCGTGGAAGATCAGATGGAGGGCGGGACATGAAGCCAGCGACATTTGCGACAGTGGTCGCGATCAGTGTGGCGATTACCGCTTGCGGAGCTTCAGGCACTTCAACCTCAGGCTCGGAGTTGACGGACCGCGAGAAGGCCTGCGCCGACAACTGGGAGACAATCTCCCATGACGAGATGCTGAGAATGAAACGGGACCGGTCCATCGATGGCATCTACGACTGGTCCGGCGGATACTGGGTGTCCTACGAGAAGATCATGGACATCTGCTAACAAGGAAGCACCACTGCCAATGACCATGGACTGACATAGTGCAGCGCATCCCGGTGGGTTGTGGGGTACAGCTCATTGACTGAGCGCCGTACCGTCTTCCCAACGGACTGACCACCCCTCGCGTGAGGGGCGCCGTCTGAGGGCAGTGGACGGCGTAATCCAATGAGCAGATCGAAGAGGTTGCTGAACAGCACCAGTACCTGCGTCCAAAGCTGATGTCAGACCGCGTACCGGTATCAGTCACTGGGTCCATTCTCGACAGTCGACCAGTAGTCCGGGTCTATGGCGAAGTCGGCGATCTCGATTGTGTCGGGATCGACTAGCACACCGATGAATACCAGGGCACCAAAGACGGGGTCGACAATGTGGAGTGACCGAATCTCCGGGCGTGGGTGCCACAGGAGATTCTCGAAGTCCCGGAACCCTAGGAGAGCAGCGGCCAGTGGACCCGACCAAAAGTCCCACTCTGACGGATTGCCTGCGGCACTCCGCTCCGGACCATACTCCTCTGCGATCTTGCTGGCCGCGAATTCGCTGACCCTAACCTCGGGTGTCACCTCGAAGCCGCTAGTCCGTAACGCTCCTCCACCAATTCGGACAATCGCTCACTGGTCCGCGTCTTAACCTGTGGAAAATCAAGGAACGCAGTAGAGAACGGTATCGTCTCGCCGATCTCTGAGAGCCGCCAACCAGGCTCCTGATGAGATAGATCGCTGACTTGGTTACCAGTCATCCCGGCCAACTGGTCAAGCACGTCCTCAATGGTCTGCAACTCCTCGTCGTTGAACACATCAAGGTTTGCGGCGCGCGAAGGAACCAGCCGTTGCTGGGGCCGGCCGAGGAAGTCCTCCTCCACCAGTTCGGCCGCTCCAGAGCGGATCAACTTCTTGCGTACCGGCAGTAATTGACGAGGCGCGGGGCCATGGGGCAGTTTCTGGAACTCGCAACCGGAGATGACCCGCTGGTGTCGACGTAAATGGGTGAACTCGGCGAAGAACAGCACTTTGTTGAGCTTCGTGGCTCCACCCGCGCGATCATCCTGCAGTCGCCCCGCGATATGAATAACCATCTCGGTAAACTTGTCGGCGTCGTAGGCCACATCCATGACATTCATAGTAGGGACTGGGTGTGACAGGCGGGGAGCAAGCCGCAGAAAATCCGTCCAACAACACAATCGCCTGGCAACCAGATCCCTGATCGTTCCCGTGATCCATGCCATTGGGACCTGACGGTAAGTGCCTTCGATTAGTTGCTGGGACACCTGAGGGTATATTTCTCTGTGGTGACCGCTGACACCATCACCCGTTCCCCGTGGCGGATTTTTGGCCTCGTGGCGGGGTCGGTGGCATTGGCGACACTCAACTTTTCGATGATCTTCGTCGCTTTCGGCGAGATTTCTGACTCCTTCGACACCAGCGACAGCACCATCTCGTGGGCCCTCACCGGCTTCGCCATTACTACCGCAGCGGTCATGGTGCCGGGCGGGTGGCTCGCCGACCGCTTCGGCAGAACTCGGATATTTCTGATCGGCTTTGCGTTGTTCCTCGCAGGCAGTGCCGGGGTGGCGGCCGCGCCCACGGTCGAATTCCTGATCGCCGCCCGTGTCTTGCAGGCAGCCGGGCTGGCCATTGAAGCACCAGCCTCGTTCGCATTGGTGCTCAATGCGTTCCCCGCGCGGATGCGCTCAACCGCAGTCGGCGCCATGGGTGCTGCCGGAGGAGTAGCCGCGGCACTGGGGCCTCTTGTAGGTGGTGCTTTGGTCGAGGCCCTTGGCTGGCGTTGGGCATTCTTTTGCAACGTGCCAGTCGGCATCGTGGTTCTGGCGCTGGTCGGACCGCGCCTTCCTCCCAATCGGGTGCATCTGGCCCGCAAGACCCCAGACCTGATCGGGGTGTTCTTGTTGATGTTTGGTGTGGGTTCACTGGCTTTGGGAATCGTCCAAAGCGACGATTGGGGGTTCGGTGATGTGCGGACCGTCGCTGCCTTGATTGCCGCGCTGATCCTGTTGGCCGGCTTGGTCATGCGATCCCGTGTTCACCAAGAACCGATCCTCTATGTGCCGCTGTTCGCCAACCACGACTTCCGAGTGGGGAGCGCACTGTCGTTCTTCTTGGCCGGGAACTTCATGGGGTCGTTCCTCGCGTTTGTGACGTTTTTGCACGAAGGCTGGGGTTTGTCGTTGTTCAAAGCGGGCCTCGCCGTTGGTTTGATCCCGGCGATCGGCGGACCTATGTCAGTCGTTTCCGGCCGCCTTGCTGACCGCTTCGGGCATCGGACCGTGATCCTGCCAGGGGCGCTGCTAATGGCGGCCGGCGGGCTTTGGATGTGGTCGGCTGCAGGCTCGCAACCCCAAATCTGGTCTCTTTGGGTTCCCGTGGTCGTGATTTACGGAATTGGCGTTGGTCTCGGACACGCGGCCTGTCAGTCAGCTGCTCTGTCCACCGTCAATGAGGACCGACTCGGAATCGGCGGCGCCATGAACCGGATCTTCATGGAAATCGGTGGAACCATCAGCATCGCCGTGGTGATTGCCCTGTTCGTGCGCTACGACGATCCGCTAGACGGTCTTCGGGCTTCGATGCTCCTGCTGGTGATCGTCAGCACAATCTCAGTACCCATCGCCGCATCCCTACACAACCGCGGCCACGCCTAGTCGTTCAGTTCACCAGGAACGCCTACGCCGCAGAAAATACAAAAAACAAACAGAACTACACCAATGTCACCCTCTTGACGTACGGTAGGGTGACCCATCCGTTGCCGAGCGCTCAGGAGTCAAAACGTCCCTTGAAGCCCCCTCCCAATTGGGCCATCTGACGCAAGAATATCGACGGCTCTCGCTGGCAGATCTTCTCGAACGTCTGAACTCACGCTTCGGTGTTGAGTGGAACGAGATCGCAAAGGTGGCTGGGATCAGTCGTCAGGCTGTGACCAAGTGGCGGAATGGACAGGCATCACCGGACAGCCGTCGTTTCGGCACGCTCTGCAAGCTCGCAGCGTTTGCCGACCTGATTCAGCGCCGTGGAGGCGATCCTGCGCTGTGGCTGAAGACCCGTCTGCAAGTCGCCGACGACCGCGATTCCCGTGTTTCGGTTTCGGATGTGTTGTCGACCGGTAACTTCCGACTCGCTCTAGAGCACTTCAATCGCAACATTTCCGATCTGGAACTCTTGCGGGAGGTTTTCCCTCGCTACAGCACCGAACCGCCCGGTCTCGCGACCATCGGACTAAGCGACGGCGTGTTCGTGGTCTCGCTAGATGAACTCGGTCTCGTCGCAGCCGGGGAGGACATGGAAGAGGCCCAAGAGGACTTGCTGTTCCAAGTGCGCGACTATCTCAACGACTGGCACGACTTCCTATCCGAGCGGGCGCCACACACCAGCAACAGGCGGACCGTCCACGAATTGGAGCAAGCAGACAGGGATTCATCACTCCCTGACTTGCTCTTCGGGCGGTGACCGGCGATCGACACAAACGAACATCGCGAATTCGTAGAGATTGATGGCTGGGTCTGTCGCAGCGGGGCCAAGCACGATATTTTCACGAAACAGGTCGGAGGCACGACACTCCGCACCACGATTTCTCGCGGCCGTTCAGAATATCGAAGTATCGCGCCGACGATTCCTGGGTCTTGAGCACGACTCTGGTCGGCTGTGGCCCTGCCGCATTCTTGCGGTCCGACTTTACGCATCAGCGGGAGTGTCACATGAGAGAGACATTGAGGGTGTCAAGAATCTTGGCAATGTGAAACCTTCCAGGGCCGTACCACAGGGGGGTATTGCTTTCGAGGCTCGAATCGGGATTCGAAACGGTGACAAAGTCACCGGATTGGCACCGGTCCGAAAAGAACATATAACAATCGCCGGGGGGATTTCGCCTGGAGCGCCATGTCAACCCGGCCGCTTCCGGTTCCCATTCCCGAATTGCTGACGCCCACTCTCGAGTGAGCGGATAGTCACTCGCTGGCGAGGTCGTTAGCCATCTGTCTTGGCCGATCACTTTCAAGTCTGCATCTGTTCGCAATGTCACAAGCGGCAGGTCTACTCTTGTTTCGACGCAGCTAATGGAATTGTTGTCGAGGGTTTTCAGCGGAATGAACCGGCGAGTGGACGGGACGACATGGAGACCTCGCATCAGGACTTCGGCGGCCGCTGTCTCGTCATCGCTGGCCGCATACAAGAAGCCAAAATTATCTTTCTGGGAAGGGCCGAAGCGACCGCCGACAGTGATCTCTGAACTGGGCTGGTTCAGAGTGTGGAAAGTCGTGGCTGGATCTTGAGTGGTGTGAATCCGAATCAGCTTGGATCCGGCCGGGAGCTGCATGATGTTCGGCTGGAAATAGCCAGACGGAGGATGACTCGGCGACATTCCAGGCTTTCAATCTCGGGCTTTGGTGGCAATATCCGACGTTTGTGACTTGGACCTCAGCCGCTCATCGCTTCTAGCCGACGGGATCAGTGACGGCCTTTGCCGCTGCGATCAAGTTGCGGCGCAGGATGTTGCCGGGATCTTCGGTGTTTTCAGCCGAAGCGCCGTCTGGCGGTAACGCCGAATGAGCATCGGCAAGCAGGTTTGCCGGACAATCGCCAACGAATTCGTTGGGGTAGAGCCACCACGACGCGGCCCCCCACGGGTCCCGGTCCGCTCCGAGCAGTTCGTTTACTTCGCCTACGACCTCGTAGATGTCACCTTGCTGGAGATCGAACTGGAACTTCGGGTAACGGTAGCCGTCTTGTGATGGCAAGCCGATCAACTGCGACCGGTGGCGATGCTCCTCGAATTCGGTCTGTGTGCCCGCCCCCAATGCAGTTTCGGCTTCTTCCTCAGAGAACATGTCCCCCCGCAGAATTGCCTCCATCGCTTCAGCCCTGTGTCGAGATTGAGCCTCAAATTCAAGGGAAACCCTCCGAAGGGCATCTTGGGGCGACTCGCCCCGCGTCTGCGCAAGATCCATCTGGAGGCCGATGTATGCCAACAGACCACGAACATCTAGACCCTGCTCTGAGTTGGCCCCTACATCCAACAGCCCATGGGTGATTCCTGTGGGGGTAGCCGGGATTTCGTAACCCGTTGCGCCAAAGCACTTTTTGACCTTGGGCGGCTCAGCTACTGTCCTCTGACGCAACAATCGCCACACGACGGTAGTTGGCTCAAGACGGGAATGGCCCGAGGCGCCCGATTCAATGGGTATTCGGACATCGCCGATATCAAGAGTCTCGCCTAGTCTCTCTTGCAAGTCAGGAGATTGGCCGGATCTGGGCAGAACCCCGATCCAGTCAGGGCAGTCCACCGACCACTCTAACGCTCCTTCAGCGACAGCATTCCTAACGATCGCGGGTGGCAACCTCGGCCAATGCGAGCGGGTCTCGAACAAGTGTTGCGCACCAGTATTCGCTAACGTCGGCGAGCCGATCAGATCGGCGATCACTTGGACATCTTGCTGTTTCTCGACTTCAGGATTGTGCGGCTCTGAAACGTGGCGCTCGTGCGGACTAGCGACTCGGATAAGGTCAGACCATCGAAAAGCGTCGGCGAACGCCAAATGGTGTTCGGTGCCTTGGAAGAGCTGGTCCAACCAAGTCCGAAGGCGGCCCGCCAACGCAGCATCCGTGGTTTCGGGCGAGCCTCCCGGAGAGTCGAATTCTCCAGCATTGCTGTGCTTGGTAAAGCCCCAATCACATTCTTTGATCCGAGTCCGGGAAGGTGAATCTACCGACGAACCCATCATTCGCTCCAAGTCAAATTAGCGATCCCGGCAGCCTCCAAAGTAGTTGCAATGGAGTCTGCCTTGGCGGTAGCCCTCTCTACCACTTGATGCAGCGCGCTCAGGTCGCTTGGATCAAGTGTCACGTAGACATTGTCATTCCTCCCCGCCTGGACGAAGTCGATTCTCAGCGAATGAGTCAAGACAGCGCCAGCCATCCCGTCCTGGAGCTCATCGCCGAATACAGGCCTTATGTCACTCGTGATCTGAGCGCCCAAGAACAGACGCTCATGCGAAAGCGAAATGTCGAAGCTCTTGTGGAGGGCAACAACCATGCCGTGCCCGATCAACTTCTTGATCCGTTCGGCCAAGCGCTCCGATTCGGGGGTTGACAAGCCTAGGGTCTCAGACGACGAAATGCCGTCGATCATCTCTTTGAGGTCCAAGTCCTCGCGCCCTTGGAACGCCAACATCGATAACAGCGCTACGACAATCAGCGTTGCCGTTTCCCTTTCGATCCCAGAGGACTCGGCCACGTCTACATAGGTCCCGATACCCGAGGGCTTGCCGATTGACTCCGTCGCTCGAACCAGATCGCCGAACTGCTCCTCGGTGATCTCCTGGAGCCTCGAGAGCGCCGCCAAATAAATGTCGGGTACGTCTGAGTCTGACATCGCGTTCCTAACGGGTCTGGAGATGGTCGCTTCTTATCTTCGCGACGAGGTCGGTCTGGAAGTCTATGGAAAGGCATTCTCTGATGCCAGCCAACCCCGGCGGAACACCGACGATACCTCGGAGTTCGCCGTTCGGCCGCGCCATTGCAATGCCAGCGGGACTGCCGCGGAGGATTAAGCAAGGCACAGACATAACTGTACCTAGACCGAATGCATCTGGGTGGTTGGGGCAAATGAGAACCGGAGCCAGCGATTCCGCGGCGAGAGCGATCCGCTCACGGCGCCCCGCGTCGCGCTGCCTCCCGGTCGCGGCACCACCACTATGTTTCGACTGGGATGACGCGGATCAGGGGGTCCCGCACGACCGTACTGGCCGTCACGGTATCTCCCATCAGGTAGGCGCCTTCCGGAGCGGGCCCGACCGCAACGCTGATCTCGCCGTAGTCCTCGCTCACCTCGTCATCCAGCATGTTCAGCCTCAGGACCGCAACCATGTAGCCGTTAGCGGGCAACCACCCATCGGTTGGCTGTCACACACTGAATCTATGGTGAACCGGAGTCGGCCAACGGGGTCGCCAATTGGTAACGGGGTAGGAGGGCAGTGAACGAATGTCGGCGTACCGTACAACCGATGCTTGGACCACCGTGATGATCGCCTGCGGACACTGCGGCGGAAGGCATGCAACTGTCAAAGAGGTGCGGACTTGCTCACTCGACACCGAGTCCACCGACATTGACTCAGAATCGTCGCCACCGAGGCTGACCGAGTTCTCCGCGGACCACCCAAAACCTCCCAACCGGTGTCGGCCGGTAGCGCTGGATCCAGATTGGCAGCGCTTGGCCGGGCCGGAGGCTCTGGGACGCAACCTGGTGGTGAATCCTGGACAAGACGCGCCCGAACCCTGGGTGGAGTGTGAGCGCATCGTTGTAGACGGGCAACCGGGTGCACTCAGCCATCTTCGAGAGCTCCGCAGGACACGAACCAGAGCAGTCATCGAGTTGGGGATCGACCTCAGTGACGAACCACCCGTGCTCGACGTCTCCTACTGGCACCTGTCGCCAAACACCGACCTTGAGGGTGAGTCGGAACAACATCTGGTGTTCGACCACGCCGTCGATGCCCGGGTACCCGATCAACCTACGATCCGAGCAGTTTCGCGAGCCGTCAGCGCTGGCGCCAGACTGTCGACCAAAGGCCCAGGCGACATCGAAACCAACGAAGGGCCGGCGTGGTGCGATGGTGGGCCGCTGGAGTGGTTCGACGGCATCGAACTCGGCGCACCAGTGATACCGGCTGTTCATCTCTGCATCGGTTCGGTGGCAACTATCTGCAACATCACGCCGAATGCCGACCTCGCCGACGACCAGCTTCGTGCCGTCGCCCACAGCGGTGGAGGTGCCAGAATCATCGCCCCAGCAGGATCAGGAAAGACTCGGGTTCTCACAGAACGAGCCCGGCACCTGATTCGCGACCGCCAGATAGACCCCACAACCGTTTGCCTCGTTGCGTTCAATGTGCGGGCACGCGAAGAGATGCAGGAGCGCACCTGTGACCTGGTCGGCTTGCAAATCCGCACTCTCAATAGTCTGGCTCTGGCGATTCTGCGCGGTTCGGGCCCCTTTCGCTCCCCCGCTGACCGCAACCCTCCCCGAGTGATCGACGAACACGAGGTCAGGCGAATACTCGACAGTATTGTTGGCGGGCGACGCGTAGCCATGGCCGATCCCTTGGCTGTCTGGATAGAGGCGCTCACCGCCACACGTTTGGGTTTGCGTTCACCAAGTGCGGTTGAACAGGAGTTTGGCGGCGACGTTCGCGGATTCGCAGACGCGGTGCCTCAGTTCCGTACACACCTCGACGAAACCGGCGTCGTTGACTTTGATGAGCAGATCCTGGGAGCAATTGTGGTGCTGTGTGCTGATCCCGAGGCGAGGGCCGCTGCTCGACGGGTCTGTGGGGTGCTGCTGGTCGACGAGTTCCAAGATCTGACCCCGGCCCATATCCTGCTCATACGCTTACTAGCCGGTCCGACTGCGAACGTTTTTGGAGTGGGCGACGATGACCAGACGATCTACGGCTACGCCGGAGCGTCGCCGTCTTGGTTGATCGATTTCGCAGATTTGTTTCCGGGCGCGGCAACGCATGATCTGCAAGTCAACTATCGCTGCCCAACAAGCGTGGTAGACGCCGCGGCCACGCTGTTGACTCACAATCGCCGTCGGGTCGATAAGACAATCAATGCTCGTCCCGGGCGAGCCACTCTCGAAAACGAGATCGAGGTCTTGGTGAGCAACGATCCCTTGGAAGCAACGATCAACCGCGTCTCGGAATTGCTCAACAACAACATGGCGCTGAACAGCATTGCTGTGTTGGCCCGGGTGAACGCGACTTTGCTGGGCCCGATGATTCTTCTGGAAGAAGACGGAATCCCTACCAACCGCCCGGTCGGACCCTCTTTCATGGAGCGAACCGGCGTTGCGGGCGCGTTGGCCTGGTTGAGCCTCGCGGTTGCTCCAGAAAGTTCGCTGCCAAGCGACGCACTCGAGACCGCTGTGCGCAGGCCACCACGAGGGATCAGTCGACGCTTGGCAGGTTGGGTGGGCGAACAGCGAAGCCCGCGCCAACTGAAGGCACTGGCGGGCCGACTGAACCAGGAACGCGACCAGCTCAAAATTGCTGAGTTCACCACTCAACTTGAGGCACTTCGTCGCCTCGCCGACCGCAACGCCGACACGGTAAAGCTCCTCGTCGCGATCCGCGACGATATTGGGCTGGGACGAGCGCTCGACAACCGTCTCGATGCCAGCCGACGGTCGGTCGACCGCTCAACTCACGGCGACGATTTGACTGCGCTGCTCGCCGTGGCCAAACGCTGCGAAGACCCAGCAAAGTTCCCCGGGTGGTTGGCGAAGCGGCTCAAATCACCCAAAACCGACCAGCCCGGAATAACGCTGAGCACAATTCACCGGGTGAAGGGCCGCGAGTGGCCTCACGTGATCGTCCACGATGCCAGCGAAGGAGTAATGCCACACCGACTCTCATCGGACACCGAAGAGGAACGGCGGGTCTTTCACGTGGCCATCACCCGAGCCAGTGAGAGCGCTGCAATTACCGCCAGTAGTCCGGCGTCACGGTTTGTTGCCGAAATGCGCACACCCAGACAACCTGAACCCGCCGGACAACCCGAACCCGCCAGACAACCTGAACCCGCCGGACAACCCGAACCCGCCGGACAACTCGAACCCGCCGGACAACCCGAACCCGTAGGCCAAGCCACCGCTGCAAGCAGCGACATCAAACCAACTCCCACACACCGACGGCGCCGCGGCCCAATCGAGCCACCTACAGCGTCCACTCTCGACGAGGTGCGTCTTCGTGAGGCACTGAAGACCTGGCGCTCGGCCACAGCCAAAACAGCCGGGGTGCCCGCATATGTGGTGATCAACGACGCGACGCTCTACGAAATCGCTGCTCTGCGCCCCCAAAACGACGACGATCTGTTGTCGATCAGCGGTATCGGCCCGGTGAAACTTGAGAGGTTCGGCGAAGACATCCACGCCATCGTGAACGGAAACAACGACAACTAGCGGGTTACTACGATTGGATCGCCGTCTGGCACCATGAGCTTGTTGCCGATGTCGTAGGTGTAGTACCGGACAACATCTCCAACCGAGTACTTTCCTGGTCCCAGCGAACCCGCAATCATTCCCGGCAAAAGCAACTCACCGGTGACGTCGGCTGCAGCGACCAGCGCATCGGGGGTGAGGTCCGGACCAGCCGCAATCAACAGATGCTCAAGCAGCCTGAATCCTTGACACGCCTGACCGATTCCCTCAACCAGACTCCCAGGCAGATTCTCCACCTCGATAGTGCCCGGGGAGTATGCGTTGATTTCGTCCACACATGCGTGCCACTCATCGGTGTCCAACCACTCTTCGAGCGTCGGTTTGCTCGCCGTGATGCCGATCGCATCAACAAGGATGTCTGGGTCGTAGCCGCTCGAGGCGACGATCGCCGAATTCGTCAACTGGCCGTTGAGAAGGGCGAACGGAACCCCGGGTCGATTACGAGCTATTGCCCGGTTGAAAGAAACCAGTCCGCTGATGTTCAAGTACATATCGGCACCCGCGGCCGCAAAGTTCTGGAAGATGACATCGATAGCGGCTTCCGATGCCGGGGTATCGCCCGCGTAGTCCAGCAGAGTCCCCGTGACCACCACGTCAACCCCGGCTTCTTCAAGCATCGGCAAAACTACGTCGTCGGCTACCGGTTCATCGGCTATCTCCCAGAAAACAGCCAGCTTGACGCCGTCGAATGTTCCGTCACGGATGAGTGTCTTGGTCGAATTTCCTCGCTGTAGATCAGCGGCCATTTCACTGGCAAGAAACGGCGCGATCGATTTCTCGGCCCGCTCCGCGGTAAGACCGAACATACCCACATAAGGCGTTTCGTGGAGCTGGGTGACACAAAGCGGATTGTCGCCGAGCATTGCCCCGAGAACAACGAAGACACCTTCGTCTTCGGTCAACTCTGCACAAACAGCATCAGATTCGACACTGCCGACCGGAAGGAATTTACGAACATGGACTTCCATCATGCGACCTAGGGCACCACCACGCCGGTTGAAGGCGTCAGCCCATGCAGGTGCCCAGACCTCGGTGGCGATCCCTTCGAAGTCCACCCCGAACTGCTGAAGCCGCGCGAAGTCAATCCCAGCGACGCCAACCTTGATCGTCTCTGCGGTGACCCCGGTCCAAGAATCGGTCAACACCACCGGTTCGGGCTCGAGTTCGGGTTCGTCTTCTCCGTCGCCGTCGGTTCCGTCGCTACTTTCAGAAGTATCGGTTTCGGGCGTATCCGTATCGGAGTCGTCGCTGTCGGGTGCGGTCCCATCAGGGGTTTCTGTTTCTGTGGCTTCCGTGTCGCTCGGTGTCGTTTGCTCCTCAACGTCATCGTCGGAATCGCTTCCGCACGAAACAGCGAACAAAGACGCAGCCACCAGTACAACCAGGCACAAACGACGCATCAAATTCTCGTTGATCCTCAGCGGACATCTGAATCGTAGGGCCAGCCAGAAAGTCATGTCGATTTAGCGACTGGAACCGAACATATGTTTGTAACTAGAGTAGGCTCGTGAGCGACAGAGCCACGATCCTCCATGCCGATCTTGATGCCTTCTACGCATCGGTTGAACAGCGTGATGATCCCAAGCTGCGCAAACACCCCGTGATCGTTGGACAGGGCGTGGTGTTGGCTTGCAGCTACGAAGCCAAAGGCTACGGAGTCCGCTCGGGGATGGGTGGTGTGCTCGCCCGTTCTCTGTGTCCCCAAGCCATCACGGTTCCGCCGCGTATGGGGGCGTACGCCGAAGCGTCGACCGAGGTATTCGAGCAGTTCCACGACTTCACGCCTTTCGTCGAACCGCTGTCGGTGGACGAAGCCTTCCTCGAAGTTGCCGGAGCGGAACACCTCTTCGGACCCGCCGCCCAGATTGCTCAGAAACTCAAAGCTCAGGTGCTCGACAAAGTGGGTCTAGCGCTGTCGGTTGGGGTCGCTCAAACCAAATTCCTAGCCAAGGTCGCCAGCGCTCAAGCAAAACCCGACGGCATTATCGTCGTCGAGCCAGGCACAGAACTCGCCTTCCTTCATCCGTTGCCTATCGAGGTTCTTTGGGGTGTCGGACGGGTCACCGCCGCGAAGCTCCACGATCACGGCATCGACACGGTCGGAGACCTCGCCTCCTGCGAACGCGAAGGACTCAAGAGATATCTAGGCGACCACGCGAGCACTCACCTTTTGGCGCTGGCTCACAACCACGACCCGCGTGCGATCGACACCAACCGTCGTGACCGTTCCATGGGCGCCCAGCGGGCCCTCGGACAAAAGGTTCGTCACCGCGAAGAACTGCGCCTTGAGATGCTTGCCCTCGCTGAGAAGGTGGCGGCACGTCTGCGCAAAGCAGACCGCGTTGCCCGCACCGTCACAGTGCGTTACCGAACTTCAGAAATGCGCCACGAGACCCGCTCTCGGACCTTGCCGGAGGCGACTCAACAGACAGACATTCTGGTTGCTGTCGCCGACGAGTTGCTGCTCGATCTGCTCGACGGCCCCCACGGACCCGGCAGCAGACTCGGTCGTGTCGGCTGCACACTGATCGGAGTCACCTACTCAGCGCTCGGTACACCCGATGCCATACAACTCGCGCTCCCCTTCGCTGAGGACGGCAAACCCACCGACGTGCTCGACACCATGATCGACAGCATCCGCTCGCGATGGGGCAACAAAGCCGTGGCCCGGGCATCGCTGCTGGACCACAAACCAGAGGTTGCTACCCTGATCCGCCCCACCGCCCTCGATTCGGAGGCAACGGAGCAATCAACGACATCGGAACCCCCCGACGCGCGACAATGACGCGGTGACCCAACCCCTTCCCGAGCGTCAACACACACGAGGAGTGTTCTGCAACCGCACCCTCAACCTCCGCGGAGTACGAGCAATCGGCTACGACATGGACTACACCCTCATCCACTACTTCGTTGACGAGTGGGAACGGGCAGCATTCGATCATGGTTGTGCCTACCTTGAGGCGCAGGGTTGGCCGGTCGCTGACTTGGTATTCGATCCCGAGGCTTTCACACTCGGTCTCACCTTCGACCTTGAACTCGGCAACATCGTCAAAGCGACACGCTTCGGCTACGTAGTGCGCGCCCAGCACGGCAACCAGATGCTGCCGTTCTCTGAGTTGCGACGAAGTTACGTAGAGACGGTCATCGACCTTTCAGATCAGCGGTTCAAGTTCATGAACACGCTCTTCGAGTTGAGTCGAGCCTCGCTGTGGTGCCAGTTGATCGACCGCCACGACCGTTCCCCTCTACCCGGTATCAAGACCTACCGGCAGCTATACCGCACTATCGACGCCGCTCTGACCAGCGCACACCGCGACGGGTCGCTCAAAGCGGCCATCGTTTCTGATCCGAAACGCTTCGTGGATCTCGACCCGGAGACTGTGCCCACGCTCATGGACCAACGGCTTGCCGGCAAAGAGTTGATTCTCATCACCAACTCCGACTGGTCATACAGCCAGCAAATCATGAACTGGTGCTTCAACCGCTTCATGGGTGACGGCCAAACCTGGCGCGACTTGTTTGACCTGATAATCGTGGCCGCCAACAAACCCCGATTCTTCTCCGATGTCGGGCCGATCTATGAGGTAGTCGATCCTGAGCGGGGACTCCTGGAACCACACCTCGGCGCGATCAAATCTGGCGCTGTCTACCACGGAGGCAACGCTCGCCTCGTGGAAGACGCGTTAGGCCATGAGGGATCACAGTTCCTCTACGTCGGCGACCATCTGTTCGGCGATGTGTACGTCACCAAAGACGTGCTGCGCTGGCGCACCGCGCTGATCGTGCGCGAACTCGAGGACGAAATCTCTACTAGCACCACTGCTGCTGACACCAACTTCGAGCTCTCCAAGTTGATGGAGGAGAAAGGCCAGTTGGAATTGGCGCAGTCGCGGCAGCGGATGCAACGACGCCGTCTGGTCGTCGGCGACCAACCCAGAAAAAAGATCGACGCCACCATCGAAACGACCGCTGGTGACGTAGCCGCGCTCGACGAACGAATCGCACCGTTGGCACGGGCAGCAAGCGAGCAAGGAAACAAACTCTGGGGTCCGCTGATGAGAGCGGGTGTCGACAAGAGTCTGTTCGCCCGCCAAGTCGAGAAGCATGCCGACGTCTACACCAGCCGCGTCTCCAACTTCCGAGCAGAGACGCCCTATGGCTATCTGCGCGCGGCCCGCGTTCTGCTCCCCCACGAAACCCCCAAGTTCTGAGCGCAACAAACAACAGCAGGAATAAACGTGTTGTTCTCGACCGATATCGGGCAAACTCGCCGACATGTTGGCTCGACTCGGACGTTGGTGTTTCCATAAGCGCAGGGCTGTTCTGGGGCTGTGGATCGTAGGGGTGGCGGGACTATTCGGCGCAGCGTTAGGGATCGGCGGAGGTTTCACCGCCGAACAACAATTACCGGGTTCAGAAACCGAAGCCGGATTCGATGCACTCGACGAACACTTCGGGACCTTCGGCGGGGCTGGCAGCGGACTTACCGGCACCATCGTGTTCTCTGCTGAGCAAGGCGTCAACGATCCAGAAGTGGTTTCGGTCATGCAGCAGATGTTCAGCGAGGCCAACGCCGTCGATGGTGTCCAAATCTTGTCGCCCTACGAGTCAGGCGGGTTCAGCGGCGGAGGAATCTCAGACTCTGGCGAGATCGCCTATGCCGATATTCAGCTTGGCAGCGAAGTTGACCAGGAAATTGCAGGCGGGATCGGCGACGAGATCGGAGAGTTGATCCCCGCCCTTGCGGGGCTTCAGGTTGAGATCGGCGGTGCTGTTCTGTCAGGCGTCGAACCCCCACAATCTGAATTGATCGGTGTCGCCTTCGCTATTTTCATCCTCATCCTGGCTACGGGTTCGGTGCTGGGTATGGGACTGCCCTTAGCCGTGGCTCTGTTCGGCGTGGGGGGCGGGTTGACCGCAACCGTGCTCGCCTCCAACCTCTCCGGAGGCCCAGAGTTCGCCACCACTATCGCCACCATGATCGGACTGGGTGTCGGAATCGACTACACGCTTTTCTTGGTCACCCGATACCGGGAGTTGCTGCGGGAAGGGGCCGACCCAGCCGAAGCTGCGGCAGGCGCTATGAACACCGCTGGGCGTGCCGTGCTGTTCGCGGGGATCACCGTTGTTGTCTCTCTGCTGGGCCTGATAGCGATCGGTCTTCCGTTCGTAACCGGGATCGGTGTCGCCACATCTGTCACGGTTCTGGTAACGCTGGTCTCGTCGTTGACTCTGATGCCCGCGTTGGTCGGCTTTGCCGGAGACCGCCTGGAAGTAACCCGGAGGCGGGGAATCATCGCGGCCGGCTTGGTCGCCGTCGCCTTGTTCGGGGTCGGTTTTGGAATCAGCCCGTTGGTCTTCTGCATCCCTGTTGCGATCGTTGTGCTGATCGCGGGTTTCTTCGTTCCTGCACTCCGGCAACCGCTCAACAAGCGAGAGGTCAAGCCACTGCGCGAAACGATGGCATACCGCTGGAGCCGGTTCGTGCAGGCCCGCCCGCGGACCATCGCGGTTGCGGGAACAGCAATTCTGTTGCTCATCTCCGCACCGCTGTTGGACATACGGCTCGGTTTTTCTGATGAAAGCAACTTCAGCGAAGAGACCACCACACGACGCGCCTATGACCTGTTAGCCGACGGCTTCGGCCCTGGTTTCAACGGACCGTTCCTCATCACCGCAGTTATCAACAGCGACCAGGACGCTGAAGCTATCGGTGGCCTCGTCTCGGCAATACGCGCTGAGGTTGGGATCGCGGCGGTACCGCCGGAGTTACCCAACGCTGTTTCTCCTGACGCGTTCTTGATTCGTGCAATTCCACATACCGCACCTCAAGACCAAGCCACCGAACACCTTGTCAAGCGCCTCAGAAATGAGGTGATTCCGCAAGCCATCGAAGGCACCACGCTGGCCGTGGCGCTAACCGGCGAGACTGCTGCAGGTATCGATTTCTCTGACTATCTCAGCGGTCGAATGCTCGTCTTTTTCACGGCTGTGCTGGTATTTTCATTCATCTTGTTGATGGCGGTCTTCCGCTCACTGCTAGTGCCGATAAAGGCCGTGATAATGAACCTGCTGTCGATCAGCGCTGCCTACGGGATCGTTGTCGCCGTGTTCCAATGGGGTTGGCTGAGCGATATAACCGGAGCTGATCCGGGGCCGATCGAACCTTTCATTCCAATGATGATGTTCGCCATCGTCTTTGGCCTGTCGATGGACTACGAGGTGTTCCTGCTCAGCCGAATACGCGAGGAATATCAACGTACCGGTGATCCCGTCACCTCGGTCAGTGACGGTCTAGCAGCAACGGCACGGGTGATCACTGCGGCAGCCGCGATCATGGCGTTCGTCTTCGGCAGTTTCATGCTGGAGGATCTGCGGGTGGCCGCAGTGTTCGGTTTGGGTCTCGCCTCGGCCATCGTGGTAGACGCAACCTTGGTGCGATTGTTGTTGGTGCCTGCAACCATGGAGTTACTGGGTGCGAAGAACTGGTGGATGCCCGCGTGGCTCGACCGGATAGTTCCACGATTGGAAATCGATAGTCAACTGACATCGCGAAGTTCAGCCACATGAGACGGCGCCGTACATTTTTGTTGCTGATTGCCCTCGGCCTGATGGCCACTGCCTGTGGATCTGGCGATCCATCAAACGAGGTCGAACCAGAGGTGACCAGTGACGTTACCGATGAGCCCGGCGAGCCAAGCGAGACCGAAGCGGGAGAGCCGGAACCGTCTGTTGACAAAGACGAGGCAACAAGACCCGAGATCAGCGACGACGCGTTCGGGCCAGCACCGGATTCGCCGAGCGGACCCCTTGATGCTGACTTGGAAGCCGATCTCAACGCGCTGTTCGATTCGTTCGCGACAGACCCGGACCTCGAAGCGATTGATCGGGTGGGTGCTTCGGGTGATCCCAGGGTGGCCTGGTTGCTCACCGACATCATCCGTTTCGTCCGCACAGGCGAGATACTCGAACACACCGGCGCCGCCTGGGAGTCGCTCACAGGTGTCTCCATCCCGGCGGCAGGGTCGGTATGGGGTTTCACCACCAACCACATGATCGCCTGGGATGTGCCCGCGCCACCCACCTACATCAACTGGAAACGCCAACTCTTCGAACTAGTCGAACCGCGGTGGGCTCCGCTGTTCGATGACCCCGACGCCACGGTCGACTGGCGCTGGCTGTCATGGGGCGGCGTGTACATCGACGACCGACCGATCGGCCAGACCAACGTTGGCTGCCCTCAAGGTTGCATTCCTGCGCTAAACGATCCAGCGCTCACATCGGCCGCTGACGGTGCCTGGTACCCCGACGACTCCATCGTGTTCGGTGTGGTTGTGGGCGATGAAGCGGTGGCGTTTCCAAAGAACATCATGGAAATCCATGAGATGGTCAACATCACCGTCGGTGGTCGCCGCTTGGGTATCCCCTACTGCACGCTCTGCGGTTCGGCCCAGGCGTACTTCACCGACGATGTGGCTTCGGGGATTGATCTCAACGGCTACGACACCTACGAGCTGCGAACCTCCGGACTGTTGAGCAGGTCGAACAAGGTGATGTTCGAGTTCCACACCATGTCGGTGATGGACACCTTCACCGGCCAGGCCGAAAGCGGACCGCTACGTGAAGCTGGTGTGAATCTCGCCCAGACCAGCGTACGCACCAGCACCTGGGGTGACTGGAAGGCGGCTCACCCCGACACTCGGATCGTTGCCGAAGACGGCGGCATCGGACGGAGTTATCCGCGCGATCCACTGCGCGGCCGCGATGACCGCGGGCCGATCTTTCCGATCGGCGACGTTGACCCACGACTTGAAGTGCAAGAACCAGTCGTTGGAATTATCGCCGAGGATGGGACACCGGTCGCTTTCCCCGTCGCCACCATTGAGCCCCTGACTGCCGACGGTGCGGTGATCACCTTCGGTGGAGTCACCGTCACCAGCGACGGCGCGGGCTTCACCGCCATATCAGAGACATCCGGCGATCCGCTGGCTGCACATCAAGCCTTCTGGTTCGCCTGGAGCCAGTTCCACACCGACACCCTGCTTTTCCTAGGCGTCAGTTAGCGCATCCCTCGACAGCAATCTTTCCCGGTCGGGTTGACAGCATGACCGCGACACGTTATTTTCATGTCATGCTTTGCATCAACGCTCTATTTCATGGGCGTTGATGCGTTTGCATCAAGAGAATACTCATCATCCCATTAGCCGCCATCGTGCTCGCAACTCTGCTAGCAGTCGCCCCAACCGGCAGTCCCGATGTTCCGGTTCTGTCAACACTGGAAGCAGAACCAGCCGACGCTCACACTGCCACCAGACAAGTTACCAGATGGCGAAACGTCTGCCGTTGGGAATCCCAACGCGTGCAAGTGGTAGTCGGCTACACGAACCCCAACACCCGCCTTCCCAGAGCCCAGCGCGGACCCATCTACCAGTGGAAGACAGAACTTGTGAAAGTGTGCGAAAGGGAATACCACACAGTGACAGAAGACAAGCGGCATTACCACGTCAGCGACGAAGTGTGTACTACCGTCAAGTATTTTGTTGCGGGGACAGTGACCGCTACTGGAACGTTGGCAGGCGGTGCGATCGGATCCGCCGTTGGCCCCGCTGGCACCGGTACTGGCGCCGCCGTTGGATACGTGGTCGGAACTGGTGTCGGAGCAGCGGCCGGATACTGGGCCAGCAAGGAAGTCTGCCGTCTGGTGCCGGACATCATTTGGCTGGACTGGCTCTAAGGTAAGGGATACGAGATGACTACGACAAACAAACACGAGATAATGACTGCGCTCACTTCTCAGCCCAAATGGGTGCACGTCATCGGGGTTTTGGCAATCGCCGTGAACGTGGCGATGATACCTCTGATGACAGACACCTCCGCAACCGTGTATGGCGCGATCTGCTTAGCCGGATTCGGTGTCCTGTATGCGTGGGGGAGAGTGCGGCGCCATCGAGAGGCTCGACGGCACGGCTAGCGCAACAATTCAAACCGCACTCAGCTACCAGCATTAGCCCCACCCCTAGCTACTGCTGGTAGCTGCACCAGACGGGGCCAAATCTTGGACACACGCTCAACTCTCGTGACCGTCGCCATGTCGCTCGCGCTGGCTAGCTGCAGTAGCGACTGGCCTACTTCAGATTGTCGTGCCGCGGCTACCGCTCAAGCAGAGGCCGAAGATGTGTACCTAGCTACCTATGCTGCTCACGTCGCCCACCACGCGAGTGGCAACGACGACCACGCCGACAGTGACGAACAACTAACGATGAGCAGGATTGACCGAATCCTCGCCAGCGAAGCAACCGCGCGGGCTTGCAGGTAACCGAGGCCCGCACTGCCCGATTGCGCTTCAGAGGCATCGACGAACCCGAGCAGTTCGCTCCGCCGCTGGGCCAGCGTGACGCTTCACGCTCGAGTCGATCTAATCATTAACGCAGAAGCAACCCGGCAAGCTTGCCAGTGACCGAATCGCACCGCCATTTGGAACGGCGATCAGGGCGCTCGGAGGTTACACCGGGGTGTGTCGGCGATGGGTGCGAGAGACCTGTGTCGTATGAATTGCAAGCCGACCGGCACACTACCGCCGAGTGCTTCCACAACTTCGCGACCGTACCCCCAGCCCCACATTCGCACAGGAGGCTCACTAGCTCCGGGCGGCGCTCGACCGGTCAGGCTCCCAGCCCCACATTCGCACAGGAGGCTCTGACACGGGTCGCGTGGATGCGGAACGTCGCGACCCAACCCCACACTCGCACTGGAGGCTCACCTCTTCCAGAGCTACCAACCTCTATGCCCAGAACATCTAGGCTGACAGACCGAGGACTCAGGGAGGATTCATGGAAGTACCGCTGACCATTGCCGATCATCTGCGCCGTGCCTCGCTCGTATACGGAGACCGAATTGGGATCATCGATGAACCTGACCAGGTAGCCCCGTCACTCGGGAAGCTGACTTACCGGCGTTTTGAAGAACTGTCCTCCGGCTTGGCCGCGGGACTGGACGACCTCGGTATTGACCTTGGAGCTCGTGTGGCAATCGTGTCGCACAACGCCGCGCGGGTGCTCGTTCATCTCTTCGGCACTAGCGCTTTCGGCCGGGTCGCTGTTCCTATCAACTTTCGCTTGAGTCGGGCCGAGGTCGCCTACATCGTCGAGCATTGTGGGGCTGAGGTTCTGATCATCGACCCAGAACTCGAATCGACCCTCGGAGACATTCCGGTGAAGCATCGTTTCATCGCCGGCGAGGAGAGCGATTCGCTCTATCGGGTCGGCAGCGAACCGGTCGCTTGGACCCCCGACGAGTCGGCCACAGCTTCAATCAACTACACCAGCGGCACGACTGCGAGACCCAAGGGCGTGGAGATGACTCACCGGAACCTGTGGGTCAACGCGGCCACTTTCGGCTGGCACACCGGGGTCAGCGACCGGGACGTCTACCTTCATACGTTGCCGATGTTTCACTGCAACGGTTGGGGCATGCCCTACGTCATGACCGCCATGGGGGTCCCCCATGTGGTGCTGCGCAAGGTTGACGGCGCGGAGATATTGCGGCGGGTTGACCAGCATGGGGTCACCATCATGTGTGGTGCTCCTGCGGTGGTGGCTGCCATCCTTGACGCCGCGGCCGACTGGGACGGCGAGATCCCCGGCCGGGGTCAGGTCCGCATCGTGGTGGCGGGCGCTCCTCCCCCCACCACGACCGTCGAGCGGGTTGAGACCGAGCTGGGCTGGGAGTTCATTCAGATCTACGGCCTGACAGAGACGGCGCCGCTGCTCACCATCAACCGCAACCGAGCGGAATGGGATGAGCTCACCCCCACAGAGCGAGCAGCGAAACTCGCACGACAAGGTAATCCCGCTTTGGGTGTCACCATTTCCGTAGACGATGATGGTGAGGTATTGGCCCGCGGCAACGTGATCCTGAAATCGTATTGGGACAATCCAGATGCCACGGCGGAGGCGCTTGTCGACGGCTGGTTCCGTACCGGCGATGGCGGTGTGATCGACGAAGAAAACTACCTGACTCTGCAGGATCGCAAGAAGGACGTGATCATCTCAGGCGGCGAGAACGTGTCGTCAATCGAGGTTGAGGACTGCCTGTTCTCTCACGAAGACGTGACCGAGGTGGCGGTGATCGGCGTGCCCCACGAGAAGTGGGGGGAGACGGTGAAGGCTCTCGTGGTGCTAACCCCTAACGCCACCGCTACCGAGCAGGACCTGATCGATCATTGCCGGGAGCGGATCGCTCACTACAAGTGCCCAACAAGTGTTGAAATGCGTGACGAGTTGGCTCGCACGGCTACCGGCAAGCTGCAAAAGTTCAAGCTGCGTGACCCCTACTGGGCAGACCGGCAACAACAAATCAACTGATCACTCAGCCGACGGTCCGATATCGGTACCGGCTCGTACCGCATCAAACACAGAGCGGGCATCTCCCGACGACCGTAGATACGACTCAGCGGTTCGTGCCCACTCTGGAGTTTCCTCGACATCGTCGGGTGCTTCGCAGCCGATCAAGTTGGCTGCGGCGTCGAGTCCACCTTCGAGCGAATCATAGGACTGCGGTGCCGGGCCTGTGCTGGTCACATCGCCGCCGACCGACCATGCCGTTGACGCCGAAGCAGCCAACCCCGCGGTGGCGTGAACGTCGTCTTCCCACTCTTCGGGAACGACTATGTCCAACGCGCCACAAGCAGCGATAGCTGCTACATCTGTAGCAGCCATCGACACGGCTTCCACTCGTGCCGCACCGGTCGTGGCGCCTATCGACTGGATCGCTGTTGGTAGACCCGCAACGGTGAAACCGACCACCGCTCCGTTGCGGATGTTCTTGATCACACCATCGAATGCGTCATGGGCGTCGCCCGTCAGATTGATGGTCAGAGCGGTGCCTCCAGCCGCGGTTGCCCCAGCCGCAGCGCCCGCAGCCAACACCAGAGGCGTGGCCGTTCCGGCACTCAAAACAATCACCGCGCCTCCTGCCAAGACTGCTGCTCCGAGAGCCAACTCGTCACGGTGCTCCTCAAACCAAGTGCGGTCAAACCATCCAGCTTCTAGTGCAGCGTCGGCCGCAACCAGAACTTCGTCGGGTAGATGAGGGTTTTCTTCAATGAAACGCCGGAAATCCGCACGCGAGTAGAAACCATCAACCTCAGCCGAAGCATCAGCAGCAACATCGATCTGGCTTCGATACTCCTTCAACACCGAGTGAATCTGGCTCTTGATCATGAACATCTCAAGATCGTCCAGAGATACCACTCCATCACCAGGATTTCGGCTGCCAAACACCTCGCCGGCGAGGAGATCTTCGTTGCGAGCGGCAGTGTCGAGGCGATTCCAAAGATCAGGGTTGTCCAACAACGCCCGCGCGGCAACCACCGTCGGATCAGCGAACTTCCATGAGTGCTCGACTACGTAGCGCAGATCACCGATGCTGACTTTGTCGTCGGTCTTGCCACCCGATGGGTTGTCGAGTTCGCTCAGATTCTCACGAAATCCACGCAGAGCCAGCAATTCCGAGACAGATACGCCAAGGGCACGACTACTTGCTATCCAGGCGATGGCGTCTACCAAGTCCACGTCCCGTTCGGCCACAACCGTCACCACTTCGACAATGTCGATGTCGAGACTCATGGCGAGGGTAACCCCTACTACCGCGTCCTCACCAACGAAGCCGTTGGAGCTCAGCACCGCTAGCTGATAGTCGAGATGGTGGACATACTCCTCAGCCGAAGCAAGCGACCCGCCGTTACTCGCCAGCACCTCAGCCACCCGCAGATTAAACAGACGCTGCTCCGCGATTCCGATCGCGTTAGCGAAATCAAGCCCGCCGTCAATCAATTCAACGATCATTTGCGTAGCCGCCTCATCACCGCCCATAAAGGCGCTAATCCGCTCGCGACGATTCCGCACCAGAAAGTCAAGTTGGGCGGCGCTGTCGCTGACCTGCCAATCGGAGATGTGACCAGACAACTCGTTAATTCGCTCGATGTCGGCCCACAGCAAGTCGATCTGATCGAGCCGCGACTTCAAATCGGCCGCCAACCGGTCAAGTCCATCGTGGACTCGCCGAAGTGACAGCGACGGATCACTCGTGGATCCGGCAAGAATCTTGTCGGCCTGTTCGATCAAACCGTCGATTGCGACCCGGTCCCACACCAGCTCTTCGGTTGTGGCCGACATGACAGTCCAAAGGTAGAAAGCGCCAGGACGATCCAAAATGACAATATCTACAGAAGCCATCTGCATTACATGAAACAGCATTAATTACAGAATTGCAACAGGCTGGGAGCATTCTTCGGAGTTGGGTTGTTAGAACCTGGCCAAGTTCTCTTACCAGACCGACGGTTGGCGAGTTCGTATTGCTAAACGTCGTTTGCGACGAGTCAGACAGATTGATCGACGGAAAATCCTTGCACCCGATCTGGTAAATGAGCATCGGCTGGGGCACATCTCGCAAACGATGATGTCCCAGCGGGAGCAGTTCTAGCTCAACCACCTCGGCCACATCACTCGAAATAAGAATCTGGCCTCCAGCGGCGCGGGCTTCGAGCCGACTCGTCCTATTGGGGACGGTTCCGAAGTAATCGTTACCGCGAAGCGTGGCGTCGCCTCGATGAAGTCCTATGCGCACACGCAAGGAGGGTCCGCTCCGCCAGTCAGTGCGAGCGAGTTCATTCTGAATGGAGACAGCAGCGTCAACGGCTGCTTGGGCATCCTGGAACGCCGCCCGAAAATGATCACCTGCCCATCCGAAGATGTGGCCACCAGCAGTGTCAACGATGCGGCGGATCAACGCGTCGTGAACTTCCACACTTTTGGATGTCGGGACTGAGTCTGCCTCTCAAAGACGACTAGATCCCTCTACGTCGGTAATTAGAAAAGTGATGGTCCCGGCGGGGATCGAATCACGATTCTGGCGAGGCTGATTCACTCTGCTTCCCGGTAATCCTCGACCTGTAGAACTCGACGCACTCTCTCACACATTACCCACCCTCAGACCCCGCTCACCTCTTACTACGCTCACTATCGACCTCCTGTCTCGTGGATCGAACTCTCTCGCTCGACCCGCTCCGCGCAAACAAACCGGTGACCGGCGCGGTCAACCCAAGACGACGGACGGGTCCGGAACCAAGTCTCGGGCCAACCACTGGAAATTTCGCCAGCCCACGTCGGTGTAATACAGCGAAGAACTCACTTCTTTGGCGGCTTCGTCGCTGATAGGCCGAGCCTCGGGGGACTTCACGTGCACTTCGGCCACACGCTCTGCGGTGACAAACAAGCCGACAGCGTCGCCAGGAGAACGGCCGCCTGTGAGAAGACCGTGGTTGCGCAAGATACACACCTTTGTGTCGCCCATCGCCCGGGCGATGGACTCGCCCCCCGCGGTGCTGCTCACTTCAAGATCCTCACCGTTGTACATGGATTGGTCGAACACCAAGGCGCACGACTCCTGGCTTATTGGCCGGAACGGCTCAACACTTGCCGCCCACGGTGTGCCATAAGGCGTGTGGACATGAGCTGCTGAGACCAAATCGGGGCGCGCATCCAAGATGGGCCAGTGAATGTGGTGAGCCGCGAAGTTCACTCCGTTGTCGGTGGGGCCAGCCACGCCTTGTCCGTCCGGGCCGACCAAGGTGAGGTTGTCCATAGTGGCGTCTGCGAAACGGATACCGTAGCCAAGCACCCAGAAGTGGTCGGTCAACTCTGGATCGCGGGCGCTGATATGGCCGTCGCCCATCTGCCCCCAGTGCATAGCACCAAAGATGCGGTAGCCGATGGCCACCTCCCACTTGCGTAGTCGACGCAGTTCTTCAAGATCGGTGACAACGGGCTGCTCAGCGTCATAGGTGATTCCCGGATAGCGATCCAGCGACAGCTCCATAGCGGCAAACGTTACTTCAACTAGACCAACCACCGTCGATCGTATGGGTCTGGCCGGTAACGAAAGCGCTCTCATCAGACGCTAGGTAGACAACCAGAGCGGCAATCTCATCGGCGGTGCCGATCCTTCCCATCGGCTGCCGATCAACAAACGCTTGCATCGCCGTGGCGTAGTCACCCCTAGCAGCGACACGCTCATGCAGTGACGGACTGTCTACCGTGCCCGGGCAAATGGCATTACATCGCACGCCGCTCGTCACGTAGTCCTTGGCAACTGACTTGGTCAACCCGATGACCGCTGCCTTGGTGGTCCCATAAATGAAGCGATCCGGAGCACCGATGATCGATGACACCGCTGACGACATGTTGATGATCGAGCCGCTGCCTCTGTCGAGCATGCCCGGCAGAACAGCCCGGATCATGCGAAACGCCGAGCGGACATTGAGGTCGAACGCGAAGTCCCACTCATCGTCGGTGCAGTCAAGGACTGCGCCGTGATGTACGAACCCCGCGCAGTTGAACAAGACATCGATGTCGCGGCGGCCGGTTCCTTCCCGGACTGAAACATCGTCTCGCACGTCAAGCACGAAAGTCTCTAGCGACGGTATCTGAGCTTCGTCAAGCTCACTGAACAAAGCTGGGTTGATATCGGTCGCCAGCACCTTTGCCCCTTCGGCCGCCATCGCCAGCGCCGAGGCACGACCAATGCCCTGACCGGCCGCAGTCACGAGCGCCGTCTTACCAGCAAGTCGAGCGTTCATCACTCCATCCATTCCGTGCCGGCAGGGTACGCGAAGTCGCTGATCGCGGCAGAGGTGAAGGCGGTCCCCGCACCAGGCTCGGACGGAGGAAAGTACCGGCCGTTGGAGAGGCGAACCGGCACCTGCAGTTGGTCATGGAGATGATCGACGTACTCGATCTCCACGCGGCTCGGATCGCCAGCAAGCGCGACCGTATAGAAATAGGCGTAGTGCTGGACCGCCTCGCAAAGCCCGACTCCCCCGGCGTGAGGGATGACATCAACATCCGCATGGTCAGCTAGCAGCATGACGGCAAGCAGGTCGTGCACACCGGCCATACGTGTGGCATCGATCTGAAGGACTTGGACACCACCAAGCTGCAGGAGTTGTCTAGCCATGACGGGGTTGGCCAACATCTCGCCAGTAGCGATAGGGACGGGATCTACCGCCCGAGCGATCTCGCCGTGGCCGACCATGTCGTCGGGGTGAGTTGGTTCCTCAACCCAGCGCAAATCGAATTCCCGCAACTGATTGATCGCGGTGATTGCTTCGGACACGCTCCAAAACTGGTTGGCGTCGACGGCGATGTTGATGTCAGGTCCCACGGCTTCTCTCGCTAGGGCCAGCCGCCGCCTGTCCTCGTCAATGTCGGCGCCGACCTTCAGTTTGATGGTGGCGAAACCATCGGTTACGGCCTCGCCACAGAGTCGAACCAATTTTTCGTCGGTGTAACCAAGCCAACCGGGAGTGGTGGTATAGGCCGCGACGCCCTCCGTCTCCATTCGTGCCAAACGCTGCGGGCGGTCCAAAAGACGTTGTTCGAGACGCTCACGAGCTCGCCCGGGATCAAGGAAATCAGCGATGTAGGTCCAATCGACCATGGCGACGACCTCAGCAGGAGTCAGGGCTAGCAGAGCGGCCCACAACGGATGTCGTTCCCGCCGACAACGGAGATCCCACACAGCGGTCATGACCACACCCATTGCCATATGCATTACACCTTTGTCCGGGCCGAACCAGCGAAGTTGGCTGTCCCACAAGAGTTCGCGATTGAGTGCAGCCGGATCTTCGCAGAGCCCGTCTACATCACGCCCCACGAGCCTGTCGGCCAGCGACTCGATCGCTGCGACCTGCAGATCGTTGCCGCGACCGATACTGAAAGCAAACCCGTGACCGGTCAGATCGGCAGCCGATGTGTGCAGGCGCAGATATGCGGCGGAGTAGTCGGGATCCGGGTTCATGGCGTCCGACCCGTCGAGCTGTTTACTAGTCGGATAGCGGAGATCGACTACTGATGCACCAGTAATCTTGATCATCGCGCCTCCTGGTCCTCGTTACTTGGTGGGTTGGTCATGGTTGCTCAAGAATGGACTACAGGCTGGGCATTCGCACCGTCGGGAAAATCGATTCCATGTTATCGGCTCGTCCGGACCGGCTCGGTCGCTCCGCTTGTACCCGGACCGATTGCTGCCTTCATTCGATGCACTCATTCGCAACGAGCGGCTCATCGCAGCCGCGGCGAGTGTCCTCGGGGAAGATCTGATGGTCTGGAGTGCTGCCTTGTTCACCAAAGAAGCGAATTCTCCCAAGATCGTCTCCTGGCATCAGGACTTGACCTACTGGGGACTGAAAGGCACCCAGGAAGTGACTTGCTGGGTGGCTCTGACACCTTCGAACGCGAACAACGGTGCGATGAAGTTCATGCCGGGAAGCCACAAGGCTCAAGCCGTTCCCCACAACGACACCTACGCCGAGAACAACCTCCTCTCACGAGGTCAGGAGGTGGCCGTCGATGTCGACGAAGCCGACGCCGTGGTCGTGGAACTGGAGCCAGGGCAGTTCTCCATGCATCACGGGCATATGTTCCACTCTTCAGGACCGAACAACAGCGACGAACGACGCATCGGCAGCGCAATCCGTTTCATGAACGCCTCCACGAGCCACGATGACGGCACCAAGGCCCTCGTTGCCCATGTCAACGGCGAAGACCGATGGAATCAGTTCCAGATTGCTACATCCCCCAAGGCCCGCCTGAGCGAAAGCGACTTCGAGTTCTGCGGGGTAGACGTCATGGCAAGAAACCGCATCTTCTACAAAGGCGCCGAAAACCCTCTCTGAAAGCTAAGAGGCCGAGCGAATAGGTGGGACAACGCGGACCATACGGCGCGAGGCCGTGGCCCGAGCGGCCCGTGAGCGCAGCGAACAAGAGCGGGATTAGCACCGCCGCCACATGACAGGCTCTCACTTATCTGCGGGCGCTCTAAGCCCAATCATCGGTGCAGACTTGGGATTCGGCCTGACTCAGTAGACAATATCGAGCGCAAACCGCAGCGCTCGGTCAAGTTCGGCTCGTCTGGGGCCACCGATCCGTCCAACCGGCTCCGGATCGAGGGCCGAGATCGGCACCGTGATCACGTTGTCGCAACTAATCACGCAGGTCTCGGGGAGACCTTCATCGGTACCGATCTCAACTTCAGAGCGGATACCTCGGATAGTGCGCGTAATCGGCGCACAGGTAACCGCTGTGAGGACAGCCGCAGCAGCATCTCGCGTCAACACGCACACGGGCCGACGGCCTGCGGGCGGTCCAAGATCAGTCCAGTAGATCTCGTTACGCGCTACCACGAGGGCGCGGTCCGAGACGCGAGCCGAGACGCAGATTGAACGAGCGCAGGATCCTGAGGCAGGCGCCGGTATGCCTCAAGAAGCTCCGCGTCGGCAGCGACCATCTCCTCGGCCTCAATAACAGCCCGAGCCCCCCGTCGAAGCAACTCAGACCGACTCGTGCCCCGCGCCTCGGCAATTTGGGCCAAACGCTCAACCAGATCATCATCAAGCTGAACCAGAACCTCCCGACGAGCCATACCCATATGGTAAACCATATGCCTCCCAATAGCTACCGGCGCTCCCGGCAACGCATGCTGGAGCCCACAGAATGGTTGTGCTGACAGTTCAATCGGGGGTTGGCTCGTCGATCAGGCGAGCGAGGGTGGCACCGACCGCAAGGTCTTCGACTTGGCCGAACGCGTGAAGACGGATGTGTCCGGTTCGGTCTATGGCGATGAGGCTCGGAGTGCCGCGCAGTTGGTACCTGCCCATCGTGATCGGCGAGTCAACGCCGGTGTCGTAAGCGTCGACACCGACCGGGAAGGTGATGCGGTATTCGTACAGGAAGGCTTCGAGTGAGACCGGCGTCATCGCATCGTGGTGCTCGAACACACAATGGAGCCCGAGCACCTTGACGGCATCGCCGAAAGTGTGGTGGATCCGCTGAGCCTGCGGGAGACCGTGCGAAACACATCCCGGACAGAGCATCTGGAACGCCTCGATCACCACAACCTCACCTCTGAGTTGGGCCAGCGTCGGATTCTCATCGGTGTTGAACCAGCGACTAACCGCCAGTTCAGGAGCCTCGGGATAGTCCATGGACAGTAAATATATGGCAGGGAACTAACAGAGGGAGAACTGGTCGGGGTTGAGGGGGGCGACTAGGCTGAGCGCGGCTTTGAGCCTCAGCAGACGATCCAGGCTGTCATCGACTCGGGCCAAGAAGCTGGGGTCCGCGGCCGCACGTTCAACGATTGAAGCAACTGTCTGTTCGATCTCGCGGTAAGAAACAAAAAGCACCAGATCGGCTCCAGCTTCAATAGCAGCCACCGCGCGGGCACCCGCAGTTCCCTCTTCGGCGACACCGCGCATAGTCGCTAGATCATCGGTAATGACCACGCCGGCATATCCAAGTTCGGTGCGCAACCAGCCGGTGGTGATCTCGCGTGATAGCGAAGCCGGCCGATTCCCGTCGATACCCGGATATCGGATATGACCGGTCATCACCACCGGGGCGTTGCTGTCGACATACGGCACTGCACCGAACAACCGCCATTGTTCGAGCGAGTTGGAGGACACCGAATCACCAACATGAGGGTCATTGAGCGTCGCTCCCTGATTTGGGAAGTGTTTGAGAACCGCCGCCACGCCAGCGTTGCAGTGCCCCAACACCATCGCTTCTGACAACGCTCGGACAGAAACTGGGTCGCCTCCGAAGCTTCGCCTCTGACGAGCCATGTAGTGGTTCGCATCCACATCCACATCTGCCACCACTCCGAGGTTCAGATGCACGCCCGCTGACGCCAAGTCCGCCGCGAAGCGGGTCGAACGCGCCCTGAATTCCGCTGACGCTCCAGCCAAGTCCTCGCTAACAGCGACATTGAGGTTTCTCGGGTGTGTCAACGGGTCGATCGGAACTTTCAGCACCTGTGTTCCGGGTTCGGCATCGGTAGCGACCAGCGGGCCGATCTTGCAGTCGAGAGCCGCCTCAAGGACCGCCGTGGCAGAGACTCCTCCGTCGCGGTCAAATCCCCAATTGCCCGCGGCTTCAGTAAGAAATACACCTCCTACACATCCAGATCCGACACGCTCATTGATCGCAGCAGTCAGATCCAAGCCCGTTCCCCCAACAACTAGCAGTTGCAGGGCTTTGTCTCTCAGCGACATCTCTCCGACTAGCGACGAAAGCACCCGCTCTTCAATTGGCAACGTCGTTGTGGTTGTTGTCGACACGGTGGTCGATGTCGCAAGGGCACTCGTTGGCGGGATTGTTGTTGGGGGGGCCAATGGAGTCTCCTCGTTGCCGTTCGCAGCCATCACCCACACCAAAGCCCCAGCTACTGCCAAGAGACCCAACACCGACAGCAGAGAGGCCGAGAAACTACGAGAAGCGGTGTCCGGCACATCCATTGCCCACCACTCTGCCCGCACCAACCCCGCAGAAGACGCAATTGAGACAGTCCGGGTAGACCAACACGGTTCGCAAGCCGTATGTTCACGGCCATGACCACACGCCAGACCGCCCAAGGGGTCCCTTTTCTTCGCACGCCCGAAGACCGCTTCTCTGATCTACCGGATTTCCCCTACCAACCGCACTACCTGGAGGTAGACGGTTTGCGAATGGCTTATCTCGATGAAGGCCCCGGCACAGCGAGCACGATTCTGCTCCCGCATGGAGAGCCGACCTGGGGTTACCTGTATCGCCGGATGATCCCAACTTTGACCGCAGCGGGACACCGCGTGATCGTGCCCGACCTCATCGGCTTCGGCCGCTCCGACAAACCCACGCAGCGTTCAGCCTACACCTATACCGGACATGTGGCTTGGATGAGCGAGTTCCTCGACCACTTCAACGACGTAGAAACCTGGGACGCTTTCTGTCAGGACTGGGGCGGATTAATCACGCTGCGGTTAGCCGCAGAACAACCTGAGCGCTTTGGGCACCTTGTGCTTGGGAACACAGGCCTGCCCCATGGCGAGAGTCTCGGCCCGGGCTTCGACTTCTGGCTTGAACTGTCACAGACACTGAATCCATTCGATTCTGGACGCCTGATAGACAATGCCGTCAGCACCAGAACCCTGAGCCCCGGCGAGCAAGCCGCCTACAGTGCGCCTTTCCCCGACGAGGACTACATGGCGGGTTTGCGTGAGTTTCCGTGTCTGGTACCGATCACCGGTGAGCACGGATCTGTGGCCGAGAACAAGGCTGCACGGGAGGTCCTTTCTGAGTGGACCAAGCCGGTGCTGCTGCTCTGGGGTCGCAGCGATCCAGTGCTAGGACATCTTGATGCCGAATTGTTGGAACTGATCCCGGGCACCAACAATCATCCTCACCAGTTCTTCGATCCCGGCAACCATTTCATCCAAGACGACATCGGTGAGCCACTAGCGGCGGCTATGGTCTCCTGGCTTGAGTCGCTGAGGCGGTAGTGCGTTGGCCCCCAAAACCTTTGCAGAAACAAAGAAGTTGTCTTGGCTCCACAATGCCGTGGGTTACGAGGTTTATATCCGCTCGTTCGCTGACAGCACCGGAAACGGAGTCGGCGATCTGGCCGGGATCACCCAACGCTTGGACTACCTCGCCTGGTTAGGCATCGACATCGTCTGGATCACGCCGTGCTACCCGTCGCCCATGGCAGATCACGGCTACGACGTCGCAGACTATGTCGACATCGAACCCATCTTCGGCGACTTGGTAGCAATGCAGGAGCTGATTGATCGCGCGCATGAACTCGGGCTGAGAGTTGTGCTCGATATCGTTCCGAACCACTCCAGCAACCAGCACCGGTGGTTCCGCGCTGCAGTTGAGGACCCGACCGGTCCCTACCGCGACTACTACCTGTGGCGTGACCCAGCACCCGACGGCGGGCCGCCCAACAACTGGGTCGCACACTTCGGAGGCCCAGCTTGGACACTGGACGAAGCAAGCGGACAGTACTACTGCCATCTGTTTCTGCCTGAACAACCCGACCTCAATTGGCGTAACTCCGCGGTGCGTGCCGAGTTCGAGCAGACTCTTGAGTTCTGGTTTGAGCGAGGCATCGACGGCTTCCGTATCGATGTAGCCCACGCGCTCATCAAGGACAGCGAATTTCGCAACAACCCCCAAATCGCCGATCTCGCCAACCTGACGCATCCCCGCGAGCAGTTCCGCTGCTTCGAGCATCGATACGATCTTGAACAGCCCGAGAGCCTGGAGATATACCGTGATTGGCGTCGTATCGCCGAACGCTACGACACAGCGCTGATCGGCGAAACTTACGTGCTCGATCCGGCTGGACTGGCGGACTTGGTGCCAGGCGACGGGTTACATCTCGGGTTCTGGTTTGCGCCGATGCAACTGCCATGGACAGCACCCGACATCACCAAGACGTTACGCGAAACCTCTGAGCGACTTGGGGACAGAGTCGGCTGGGTGCAGTCAAGCCACGACGAGAGTCGCCCCGCGACCCGCTTCGGCGGCGGCGATCTGGGACGCCGCCGCTCGCTTGCGTTTGCCGCGATGCTGTTTGGGCTACCAGGCGTGCCGTTCATCTATCAGGGCGAAGAACTAGGGCTCGAAGACGGTGATGTCCCACCAGAATTGCGTTCCGACCCGATCGCCACCCGCAATCCCGGCGCGGTGGGGCGGGATGTCTGTCGCACGCCGATGCCCTGGGAACCGGGACACAATCTCGGTTTCTCGACCGCCGATCAGACTTGGCTTCCGTTGGGACACCGCGCGGAGGATTCCGTTGCGGTGCAACGGCAGAACCCTGACGCGCATGTTCATAAGATGCGGTCGCTGTTGCGATTTCGTCGCGGGATCAGCGACTTGGACGCTGTCGTCAATTGGCTGGACGCATCCGAGGGTGTCGTTGCCTTCCAACGGGGCGATCACCTGTTCGCTCTCAATGCAACCGACGAGGCCGACGACTTCACTCCCGGCGGAGCTTGGTCAGTGGTCCATCGCACCGGCAACGGACGATCGCCAAGATCAAGCCAAACGATCCGCCTTGAAGGCGCCGAAACCGTAGTGGCACAACAATCCGACAGACATGACGTAGAGTAGCCGGGGTGAACGGATCGGCAGACCTGCAGCGAGTGGAGTTGTGGACGATCGGTCATTCCAACCACTCCCTCGAAAGCTTCATCAGTCTGCTCAACAGCTTCCGTATCGATGTGGTGGCAGACGTACGATCGCACCCTTACGCACGTTATGCCTCCTACTTCAGTCAGGCTCCTCTGCGACGGCTGCTTGCCGAAGCGGACCTGCAATACGTTTTCATGGGTCGGGAACTCGGAGGTCGGCCTGACGAGCCCGAGTTGTACGACAGTGACGGTCGGGTGCTCTATGGGCATCTGGCAACGGCACCTCGCTTCCGCGATGGGCTCTCCCGATTGCTTGACGGAACGTTGCAGTGGCGCGTGGCTTTGATGTGCAGCGAGGAAGACCCGACTGACTGTCATCGTCGTCGGCTGATCACACGGGCTCTGCAGTCTGACGACCCAACCGTCGAAGTGCTCCATATCCGGGGTGATGGCAGCGTGGTCGAAGAGAAACAGTTCGTCCAGAAGGTTGAGCCCTTCCAGCAACCCCCACTATTTGGAGAAAAGAAGCAATGGAAATCTGCACAATCGGTTTCACCAAACACAGCGCTCAGAACTTCTTCGAGACACTAAGGGATGAACGCGTCACACGGCTCGTCGACGTTCGACTCAACAACGCGAGCCAACTCGCAGGCTTCGCGAAACGAGACGATCTCCGTTACTTCTTGAAAGAGATTTGTGGTGCCGATTACACGCACCAACCCGACCTGCTCGCTCCCACCAAGCAGTTGCTCACGGGGTACAGAAACGGCGAGATAACCTGGGATGACTATGAGGCCCGATTCGTTGAGCTAATGGCCAAGAGACGCATTGAGCAGGAATTGTCTCAAGAGTTCTTTGAACCGCGCACTGTGTTGCTGTGCAGCGAACACTCGCCTCAACAGTGCCACCGTCGTCTCGTGCTTGAATACTTATCCGAGTACTGGTCTGACCTCACAGCATTACATTTGCCTCGGGCCGAGGGTTCGAGGGCGGGCTTCCGGCGCGCACCCTTGGAGGCGGCTAGTGCCTGAATTTGAGATGCTGTGTCTCGCCAACTCCTAGAAGCACGGGGGCAGGTGCGTAGCGGGTGTCCTGCTGAGTGACATGTCCTGGATACGCCCTGTCTCCGACACCGAAGACGGATCGCTGAGCGAATCGGCCTGCCAACTAGACGTAGGACGTGCCGTGCGACCGCTTGATGTCGTTCGGCTGAGGGTGCGCGGCCCTGAACCCAGACCCCACCAACCGGAGAACTGGATTGTAACGGACGATCAGTGGGTCCTAAGTGACAGCAGGACAGCGCAAGAAGCTGGGACTCTCCTCGACTCGATGACTGTGGAGGGACCCGAACTATTAGGCACATCCTCGGGGAGTGTCACATGGAAACAGATTCAAGACTCCGAATTGCGTGCGTCGCTCGCACTCGTGAAGGCTGTCGCGCCGGAGTTTCGCTGGTCTCCGCGGAACCCGACGCAACGTAGAGCGGTGTTCAGTCACGACGGAGTGACGTACGACCTGCCGATCACATTCGAGTTTGCGTTTCCGGCACAAGGCACAGAAACCCATCGTTCGCAGGCCTCGTGGTATTTCACGATCAGCCTGGGAGAGCCGTATGCTCGGCAGGGCAATGACTGCTTCAAGCTGGTCGCCGGCGCTATCGAGATTCCCACCGGCGTGGAGCCATGCTGTCCTGGCTCGACAAGTTCAATATCGGGCGGTTGTCGCGTTGGCGGTGCGATGTCATCGAAGCCGGCAAGGAAGATCCCAAGCAAGCGTTCGTTCCCTCGTCCAGAATTGCGTTCCGACCCAATCGCCACACGCAATGTTGGCGCGGTTGGCCGCGATGTCTGTCGCACGCCGATGCCCTGGGAACCGGGACACAATCTCGGTTTCTCGACCGCCGATCAGACTTGGCTTCCGTTGGGACACCGCGCGGAGGATTCCGTTGCGGTGCAGCGGCAGAACCCTGACGCGCATGTTCATAAGATGCGGTCGCTGTTGCAGTTTCGTCGGCAACTGAGCGATCTGGACCCGATTGTGACTTGGCTGGACACATCCGAGGGTGTCGTTGCCTTCCAACGGGGCGATCATCTCTTCGCTCTCAACACAAACGACGAGGCCACCGACTTCACTCCCGGCGGCGTCTGGTCGTTGGTCCACCGCACAGGAACCGGGCAACCAGCGCACTCGGTACAGACTATCCACATAGACGGCGCCGAGACCGTAGTGTTCGCCAAACCGTCCAGCAGTCCAGTTTAGTGGAGAAACACCGATAATCGGCTATACTCCGCCCTTCACAACCGGTCGACTCAGAGGTTTGTCGACCTCCCTGGAGGGGAAAGATATGAAATCAAATTTCCTGAAAATACTCGCGCTGTTGTTCGCGTTTACGCTCATTGCTGCAGCATGCGGTGACGACGACGGCGAGACAACCGCCGGCGACGACGCAGCCGACGACGGCGACGACATGGCCGAAGGCGACGACGGCGACGACATGGCCGAAGGCGACGACGGCGACATCTCGATCACCGTGACAGGCCCCGAACGTGACGAGAACGAGGCTGGTGCAATCCAAGAGGTTCTCGGTGCCTGGGGTGAGGAAAACGGCATTGAGGTCACCTACCTCGGTTCCGCTGACTGGGAGGCCGAGATCAACGTCCAAGTCGAGGGTGGCAATCCCCCTGACATTTCGATCTTCCCGCAGCCCGGCAAGCTTGCCGATTTTGCCCGCGATGGCCATCTGGTCCCGCTTAACGACGAGGCCGCTGCGGCGACAGCCGCAAACTGGTCCGAGGCTTGGACCGTGTTCGGCAACGTTGACGGCGTCCAATTCGGCGTTCCCGTCAAGGCCGACCTGAAGTCGCTCGTCTGGTACCAACCGGCCCGCTTCGCGGCAAACGGCTACGAGGTCCCGGAGACCTTCGACGAGTTCACGGCACTGCTTGACCAGATCGCCGCAGACGGCAACAGGCCGCTGTGCGTCGGTATCGAATCAGGTCAGGCAACCGGTTGGCCCTTCACTGACTGGGTCGAGGACTTGGTGCTGCGCCAGCACGGTGCCGAGGTATACGACCAATGGGTGGCCCATGACATCCCGTTCAACGATGACCGCATCGTTTCGACGATGCAGACCGTGCTCGACCTGTGGACCGAAGACAACGTCTTTGCCTCCTCAGGTTCAATCGCCGCGACCTCTTTCCAAGACAACGGCCAGCCCCTAGTGGACGGCGACTGCTTCATGCATCGTCAGGCCAGCTTCTTCAGTGCGTTCATGCCTGAAGGTACGGTCTTTGGCGATGATGAAGGTGCTGTAAATGTTTTCTACTTCCCCGACATCAACGGTGACAGGCCGGTTCTTGGTGCAGGCACACTTGCTGCCGCGTTCAACGACAACGACGCAACCATGGCGCTTCTCGCTTTCCTGTCAACCCCTGAATATGCCGAGGGCCGCCAGGTTTCTCAGGCGACCCGTAAGGGTGGCGGCGCAACGCTCTCCGGCTTCCTGTCAGCCGCTCTAGGCCAGGACCCGAGCGTCTATCAGCCCCTTGAGCAGTCGTTCCTCAACGTGCTTGAGACAGCAGCCATCGTCCGCTTCGACGGTTCGGACCTGATGCCCGCAGACGTGGGGGCAGGCACCTTCTGGACCGAAGGCACATCAATGGTCAACGGTGACCTCACCGCCGCCGAGGCAGCCGACCGCATTGAGGCCAGCTGGCCGCAATAGTTCCCGGGTCTCATCACTGAGACTCTCGTAACTGAAGGCCCATGAAGTGGGGGTGGCCCCAGGGCCACCCCCACTCTGGTTCTGCGAGCATCTTCAAGATCCGCTAGGTTTCAGCGAACGCCGAGCGCGCACGGAAGAGGGAGCGGTGCAAGGAGCGATCCTTAACGGGGAAGACCTCAGCAAAATCGTCAGCACCTTGATTCTGATCGTGGTGGCCGTGGGTGCCAGCGCGGCTCTCTGGATCGGCGCAAACCTCCTTTTCAACCAGGTCCGCACAAGCTGGACTCGATTCAATGCTCTTGCGGGCTACGCCATCGGTTTCCTGCTGCTGTTGCTATTACAGGGAAACCGACTTCTCAAACCGCACGGCCCCGGTAGCGACTCGATCACGCAACTCGGTGAACTGCTGTGGACACCGGCTCTCGGCGCCCTGATTTTCTCGGCGTTGGCGGTGATCCTCGCAAACAACGACGACAGGACCCAACGCCTCTGGATTGCCTCAGGCTCGGGTCTGGTGCTCGGGGGCTTCATCGGGATCCGGCTTGCCGAGCACGCCCGTCCCGAGCTTGAGATCTTGCCGCTGCTGCTTTCAACAATCATCATCGGCGGCATCAGCGCAGGTATCGCACTAGCTCGCGGCAAGAACCCAGCGACCGCAGCTCTCATTGGAGGTGCGCTGGGATGGTTGATCGGTGGTTTCGGAATGCCCGAGTTGGGCGACGGTTCCGCTTTAGAATCCGCCATCGCTGCAGCAGTTCCGGGCCTGGCGATAGGTGCGCGCATTGGGCTCAGTTCCAACGCCGGTGTCGTCGGTAGGGCCCGTATCGACGCAAAATCCAGAGGCGCGATCTTTTTGGTTCCCGCGCTGTTCTTCGTCACCGTCGCGCTCATCGCGCCGACGCTGATCACCATGTGGCTCTCTCTCAAGGACCGTGACTCAGTCGACTTTGTCTGGTTCGAGAACTACGGTTCGGTGTTCACCGACATCAACTCGTTCGATGTCAGCAGCTGGGCCAACATCTTCACCAGCTCATTGTTCGCGCTGGGTGTACTGATCGGTCTTGTTGGTCTCGTGATCGGTTTGGTATTGCGCAAGCGTACCGGTGATGGTTTTTCGGCGGGTGGTCCGGCTTTCGGGCCATTGATGATCGCCCTGGTCATGATCGTGTTCGGCGTGCTGTCGGTGTTGCGGGGCACGATCCTGAACAACCTCTGGTGGGTCTTCACCGTGACCGTCTTCTCCACCGGACTGGGCCTGGCAATCGCGGTGCTCGCTGACCGGGTAAAGCTTGAATCGGTGGCCAAGTCAATCATTTTCATGCCGATGGCCATCTCGTTGGTTGGAGCTTCCATCATCTGGCGCTTGGTGTACGTCGCCCGGGACACCAGTAAGTCTCAAACAGGTTTGATGAATGCGGTCTGGGTTGAACTCGGCCGTTGGAGTACCGGAAGCGGTATCCCCACCATGCTCGGCACGGTCCTCGTCTGGGTACTGGTTGCCTTGGGAGTCGCGTCGATCGGCCGTTCTTTGACCTCGCGAGCCTACGACAAGATCCCCCTGCGAGCGTTGGTGGCGGTTGTTCTGCTGTGGATTGCGTACCGTTTCACGTTCGACGGAATCGGCGGATTCCGGACCAACACCGCCGGCGACACCGTGTCAGACACAATCTTCTTCGTTCAGGATCAACCGTTCAACAATGTCTGGCTGATGGTGATCCTCATCTGGATTCAGACCGGGTTCGCGATGGTGATCATGTCCGCCGCGATCAAAGCTGTTCCCACCGAACTCATTGAAGCGGCGAAGGTCGACGGTGCCACTGAATCTCAGGTGTTCTGGCGGGTGACATTGCCTCAGATCCGCACGACCATCGGCGTTGTTGTCACCACGCTCATCGTCTTGGTCATGAAGGTGTACGACATCGTCAAAGTGGTGACCAACGGTAATTTCGGATCGCAGGTTCTCGCCAACGACATGTTCGAGGAAGCCTTTTTGTTCTCCAACACTGGCGTGGGCGCGGCACTGGCCGTGATTCTGTTCGTCTCAGTTCTGCCAGTAATGGTCTTGAACATTCGTCGCATGCAGCGGGAGGCCTGAAATGTCCGGTGACCGCCCTAGCGTCGACACCGCAATCTACGGTTTCTTACGCCGTATCCCGACCGGTCTGCTGTGGTTGATCGTCTTGGTGTGGAGCCTGCCGACACTGGGTTTGGCGGTGAACTCGTTCCGAACCCGCGACAATCAGCGGGGAGCCGGCTGGTGGAACGTCTGGCGCGATGACGGCCTGACGCTCGACAACTACGATGTTGTCTTCTCGGCGAGCGCCACTGCCGGGCTCAAAGAGTCGTTGCTCAACTCCTTCGCTATTGCTATCCCCGCCACAGTCATTCCGATCGCCATTGCCGCCTTTGCTGCCTACGCCTTCGCATGGATCGACTTCAAAGGCCGCAAATGGCTGTTCATCGCCACAGTGTCGCTGTTGGCAATACCTCTTCAGGTTGCGTTGATCCCGCTGCTGAGGCTCTACAACTTCGGCTCGCATTGGACGATTCCCTTTCTCGACAAAACCGTCACCCTGATTCCTGATTTCGATCTGGTGAACACCACCACCGCGGTTTGGCTCACTCACACCGGATTCGCGCTTCCGTTCGCCATCTTCCTGCTCCACAACTACATCTCTGGGCTACCCAGCGATCTGTTCGAGGCAGCACGCATCGACGGCGCCGACCATTTCACGATCTTCTGGCGACTGGTGCTGCCTCTGTCGATCCCGGTGCTTGCCGCCTTCGCAATCTTCCAGTTCCTATGGACCTGGAATGACTTCCTGATCGCCAACACAATGGCCGGCACCAACCCCGACGCGATCGCCACAACGATCCGGATCGCCAACCTCGCGGGCGACTTCGGGCGCAACGAACACTTGTTGCCCGCAGCCGCGTTCGTACAGGCATTCTTCCCGTTGGTTGTGTTCTTCGGCCTGCAACGTTTCTTCGTGCGAGGGATTCTGGCGGGTTCCGTGAAGGGCTAGCCCCTGTTGTTGGTGAGGGCCAGCACCCGCACTGCCCATCCATGTTATTTCCATATCTTTGCTGATATTCTCGTTTCATGTCGAGGCCAGCCGCGCAAGATCCTGCGCTAAAGGCCAGCAAGGTGCTGGCCATCCTTCGGAGAATCGGATACACCCAGGTCAGGCAGTCTGGATCCCATATCCGGCTAGAGGCACGCGGAAGACAGCCGATCGTGTTCTCCACCCATGCAGGTAGAGAGGTCCCTCCCAGACACCTAAAAGATATGCTCGTGGTCAAGGCCGGATTGTCCGACCAAGAAATCGACGAGTTGCTCTGACACCAAAAAGACAGCGAGGTTTAGGGCGATGTCCCATATTGAGGTTTACAGGAACATGGATCAAGGGCCCGCGTGGTGTGCCATCGGCACGCTGGGCGACGCTGGGTACTACGCGGGCGCCGACAGCCGCGACGAGCTCCTGGCGCTGATCCAAGAGGCCTCGGAGATGGAAGGAGTCACCCCCACCATCTCCATGACCACACCAACACCACGCCAACCCGCCTGAATCCTTCCAGCCTCCTCCGGCACTATTCCAGATGAAAGCCGTTACCCCTGGAGTGCCAGGCCGAGGACCCCACAAACGAGTCGACTAGGACGGACGCTGGCCTGATCCCAAGGTCCACTCTGGGGACCCACACTCCTCACCCGGCGCCACCATAAAGGGCATCCCGCCACCAGCGACTCTCCGACTGAGCATGGTTCCCCGGTAGACCGCCCGCACACTCGGATGCCTAGGCCACCCCTGCTAGTTGGAGAGCGGAATGGAGGAGCACCTGGACGCCTTGTCCGGCGGCTTCGGGGGTAATGGACTCGGCTTCATTGTGGGATAGGCCGTTGAGGCAGGGGATGAAGATCATTCCGGTAGGTGCTTTGAGGGAGACGTGGCAGGCGTCGTGTCCGGCTCCGGAGTTGATCCGTTGGTTCGAGTAGCCGCAGTGCTGCGCGGCGGTTTCCACGGCTTTGACGCATTCGTCGTCGAAGATGACGGGTGCGCAGTCGTTGTCTATCTCGATGCGCGCCTTGCAGCCATGCTCGGCCGCTGCACTAGCGACCAGGGTTCGCAAGCCTGCCCCCATCTCGTCGAGCGCGGCGGCGTCGGGGTGGCGAATGTCGATTGAGCACACAATCTCGGCGGGCACTGTGTTGGGTGACGCCGGCTCGGAGCGGAACTGTGCGGGGGTGACCAGACCCGCGGGGAAGTCGCGGGCAACCATCTCGTAGAGCCCGTTCAGCACAGCGGCCAGTGGTCGGGCCGGGTCGTGTCGCCGGTCCATCGGTGTGGTGCCGGCGTGGGCTGGGATACCGGAGAGGGTGACGGTGAACCAGCGAATGCCTTGGACACCGGTCACCACGCCGATGGACGAGCCGATTTCTTCAAGGATCGGACCTTGTTCGATGTGGAGCTCTAGGTAGGCACGAAGCGGCTTGGCGAACGCCGCTGTGCCGGTCCAGCCAAGCCGGTCGAGTTCGGTGCCGACGCTTGTGCCGGAGCGGTCGGTGAGAGCGCGGGCCTCGTCGAGCTCTAGCACTCCGGCCCAGACAGCTGAGCCCATCATCGATACCGGGAATCGCGACCCCTCCTCGTTGGTCCACACCGCCACTTCCACAGCAGTTCGGGTTGGGACGGAGCAGTCGTTGAGCGCCTCGATGACTTCGAGGCCGCCAAGTACGCCGTAGACGCCGTCGAATCTCCCTCCGGTGGGCTGGGTGTCGAGGTGGCTGCCGAGCACTACCGGCGGGGTATCGGGGTCGGTGCCCGGCCGGCGGGCGAAGAGGTTGCCCACTCCGTCGAGCTCAATGGAGCAACCGGCCTGCTCGGCCCATCTGGTGAACAGGTCCCGGCCTGCTTTGTCGTCGTCGGTGAGGGCCTGGCGGTTCGAGCCGCCCGCTGGCGTGGCGCCCACTTCGGCCATGTCCATCAGCCGCGACCACAGCCGGTCCGGGTTGGCGTGCACTTCGGTCATGGAGCGAACTCCCCCATCGTGTCGATCAGAGCTGGACGCATCGCCGCGACGATCTCCTCGAACTGCTCCGGCCCGGCGACCAGCGGCGGCGAGAGCTGGATGACCGGCTCTGCCCCGCGGGCCGCGGCCCGGCATGTGAGGCCGAGCGCGTACATCCGCTTGGTGAGGTACGCGGACACTGCGGCGGCATGGTGCTGCGCCTTGGCGGGATCGGACGGAGCGTGGGCGTCGAGCTCGAGGGCGAAGAAGTAGCCGTCGCCGCGCAGGTCGGCCACGATCGGCAGGTCGCACAGCGAAGCGAGCCTGGACTTGAACGTTGTGGTGTTGTTGAGCACTCGGCTCGGTAGGTTCTCCTCTTCGAGGATGTCGATGTTGGCCAGCGCTACGGCCGCTGCCACGGGGTGGCCTCCAAATGTGAAGCCGTGGTGAAACTCCTGTCCGGCGGCGATGAACGGCTCGGCTATCTTGTCGCTGATCATCACCCCACCGAGCGGCGCGTACCCGGAGGTGAGACCCTTGGCCATGGTGATCATGTCGGGCTGGTACCCGAACCGGTCGGCGCCGAACATGTGCCCGAGCCGCCCGAACCCGCAGATCACCTCGTCGGACACCAGCAGAACGCCGTGGGTATCGCAGATGTCGCGCACCCGCTGGAAATAGCCGTCGGGCGGCACGTAGCAACCTCCCGAGTTCTGAACGGGCTCCAAGAACACCGCGGCGACCGTGTGGGGGCCCTCGCGGGCGATAGCCCGCTCGATCTCCTCGGCGGCGCACAGGCACTCGCCGTCGTGCCCGCATATCCCGCCGACGCGGTACTCGTCGGTGTGGGCGACTTTCACCGCTCCGGGGACGAGCGGCTCGAACGCGTTGCGGATCGAAGCGAGGCCGGTGATCGACAGCGCCCCGAGCGAGGTGCCGTGGTAGGCAAGGTTGCGGCTGACGACTTTGTGGCGGGCCGGTTCGCCGACGGCAGCAAAGTACTGGCGGGCCAGCTTCCACGCCGACTCGACCGCCTCGCTGCCGCCGCTAGTGAAGTACACGCGGTTCAAGTCGCCCGGCGCGAGCTCGGCCAGCCGGGCGGCCAGCTCGACACCGGGTGGATGGCCGTACCCCCACAGCGGGAAGAAGCCGAGCCTGCTCATCTGCTCGTAGGCCGCCTCGGCCAGCTCGGTGCGGCCGTGGCCGATCTGGGTAGCGAACAGGCCCGCGAGCCCATCCAGGAGACGATGGCCGGAGTCGTCCCACATATAGCAGCCGTCGCCGCTCTCGATGACGGGCAGGGCGGCCGGCACACTGAAGTGGCTCCACAGGTGCCGGCTGGCGATCTCCCCCCAGCTGCTCGGGCGTCCCCCCTGGTCGGGCTCGCGGTGTTCTGATTCCATCTCGGGGCCTATGACCGGAACGATGTCCAGAGGCGGTCGTAGAGATCAATCGCCTCGATCGGGCACGACTCGACCGGACCTGCGTAGGAGAGCTCCTGGGATCCCGGCACGACCATCGGGCTGGACGCCAGCTCGGCATCGACGTAGGCGTCGCTTCCCACGATGGCGTTGCCGTAGGCGTTCCAGTTGGTGGCTTCTGCGATATTGGCCGGGTCCATCATCCAGTTGATGAACACCAGCGCCTGCTCGAAATTAGGCGCGCCGGTGGGCACGGCGAAGTTGTCCTGCCACAGAGTCAGTCCGTCGCTTGGGTAGACGTACACCAGGTTGGGGTTCTCCAGCGACGACCGGAAGGCTGCGCCGTTCCACTCCATGTGGATGGAGTTCTCGCCCGCGGCCATCCGCTCGATGATCCCGTCGGAGTTGATCACCGACACTGAGGACTTGAAACCGCCGAGCAGCTCCTCGGCCCGTGCGTAGTCGCCCGGATCAGTCGAGCACGGCTCAGCGCCGACAGCCCGCAGCACGGCGTGGACCACCTCGACCTGGTCGTTCATCATCCCGATAGAGCCGTGCGAGCCCTCGGGGACGGCGAAGAACTCGGCCCAGGAGTCCGGCGGGTCAGGTACCTGGGAGGTGTCAACCGCCAGCCCTGTGGTGCCGTACAGGTAGGGGGCGGTGTAGACGCGGCCCACATCGAAGTACGGGTCCAAGAACGCGGGATCGATGTGGGCGGCGTTGTCCAAGGCGAACGCTTCAATGGGCTGGATCAGCTCCTGCTCGATGAGCAGAGGGATTATGTAGTCGGACGGGACGATCACGTCGTAACCGGTGGCGCCGGCGGCCAGCGCGGCCAGCATCGACTCGTTGGAGTCGTAGTTGCTCAAGTTGACCTTGATACCGGTCTCCTCGGAGAACCGGGCGAGCAGGTCCTCGGAGATGTAGTCCGTCCAGTTGTAGAGGTTCACATCGCCGCCGATCTGTTCGTCAGTTTCGGCCATCTCCTCTTCCTGTGCGGCGGTGTCTTCGCCGTCTGCGGTGTCGGCCGCGTCCGGCGGGTCTGGGGCCTCGGGCTCCGATGGGTCGGGCGTCGCCACCGGCTCGGCGTCGTCGTTGCCGCATGCCGCTGCGAACAGGGCAAGGACAATCAGAACGGGTAACAGGAGGGTTCTGGTGAGCCGAGAAGCGGAGCCGCTCGAAGTGGTTGTGGTGTTCATGGGTTCTCCATTCATTTGGGTTTTCTCCATTTGCTGGTTATGTACGAGGCGGTCAGAACGGCAACGGTCACCAGCAAAAGAAGTGTGCTGACTGCGTTGATCAGCGGGCTCGCTCCCCTGCGGATGAGGCCGAACAAGAACATGGGCAGCGTCGTCGATGTCGGGCCGGCCACAAAGGCCGAGATCAGGTAGTCGTCGAGGCTGATAATGAAGGCCAAGAGCCCGCCTGAGACGATCCCGGGAACCAGCAGCGGGAGGGTGACCCTGTGGAACAGCCGAAAGCCCGAGGCACCCAGGTCGCTGGCAGCTTCGAACACGGCCGGGTCGAGCTCGGCGAGGCGGGCTCTGATCGGCAACAACGCGAACGGGATGCAAAACGCGGTATGGGCCAGCACAAGGGTGGTCATCCCCCGCTCGAAGTCGAGCAGCACGAAAAACGAGAGCGTGCCGACGGCGGTGACGATCTCGGGGACCAAGAGTGGGGTCGATAGGAAACCGACGGCGAGCGACGAGCCGCGCTTTAGCATCGCGACGATCCCCAAGCCGGCGAGCAGCGCCAACGCAGTTCCGACGGTAGATGCCACCACCGCGACCCTCAATGAGACCCACACCGCGTCGCGGACGTCGGTACGCTCGAGGACTTCCCGGTACCACACCAGGCTGAGGCCCTCCCAGCGAGACACGATGGGCCCGCTGTTGAAGGAGTACGCCACCACGACCACCAGCGGCGCGTACAAGAACGCGAATGCCAGACGGGCCGCCGGCCCGACGCCAGGGTAGTGGCGTGTATCGATCTGGCCGGTCACGACAGCACCACCCGGGCCTCCCGCGCCGCGCGTCGGGCGACCACCAAAACGACGCCGACCACGACGAGCAGCAAGATGGCCAAAGCCGACCCGAACGGCCAGTTGCGGGATGCGCCGAACTGTTGCTGGATCAAATTGGCAATCATCAACGAACGCCCCCCGCCCAACAGCTCGGGCTGCAAAAACGCGCCGATCGCCGGTATGAACACCAGCAGACAGCCGGCTACCACGCCCGGGCGGACCGACGGCCACACGATCCTGCGCAACACGACCGTCGGCGGGGCGCCCAAGTCCAGACCAGCCTCGGCGATCCGGTGGTCGAAGCGCTCAGCGGCTGCGTAAATCGGCAGGATCATGAACGGCAAGAACGTGTAGACCATGCCGACCAAGGTCGCCCCGCGGGTGTTGAGCATCCGCGGCAAGTCGATCCCGACCGTGTCGAACGCGGATGCCAGCGGGCCGGTCTCGCGCAAAATCACGATCCACGCGTAGGTTCGGACCAGCATGCTGGTCCAAAACGGGATAGTGACCGCAAGCACCAAAAGCGGCTGAAGGTGGCGGGGCCGGTTCGAGATCCATACCGCGGTCGGGAACCCGATGGCCAAAGCGACCAGCATCGTTGCCGCAGCCAGCAGAATCGACGACCCCATAACTTCCAGGTACGTCGAGTCGAACCCGACGTTGCCCGCAAAGTCCTCGGTCACCACGAGCCGCTCATAAGCGTCCACCGTCAAACCGTCGCCGACTCCGACGCCACCCGGGCCCCGGGTGCGCAGCGAATACCAGACGATCACCACCATCGGCCCGCCCACCATCAACGTGATGAACCCCAGCGCGGGGGAAGCCAGCCACCGGGTTCCGACCCTCATGACGACAGCAACCTCGTGTGCCGGGGATCGATGCGCACCGCGACCTGTTCGCCGATTTCGGGATTCGCGTCCTGCGCGTCCGTCCTGACGTTGATGAGCAGCCCTCCACCCAGATCGATGGACACATGGACATCCGCTCCGAGGTAGGCAGCCTCGGCGACCTCCCCGTGGAGGTCGCCATCTGGGTCGATCCTCACCCGTTCAGGGCGCACCGCCAACATCACCTCGGCCACGTCGGCAAGGACGGCTCTGGTGGGGCCCGGTATTTCGGCGATGTCCAGCTTCCACTGTCCGGCCACCATCAAGGTCTCGGTTTCGTCGTACTCGATCGGCAACAGGTTCGTCTCGCCGATGAAGTCGGCCACAAACCTGGTTGCCGGTGACTCGTATATCTCTTGGGGCGTGCCGACCTGGACGATGCGGCCGCCATTGAGCACCGCGATCCGGTCACCTAGCGCAAGCGCCTCCTCCTGGTCGTGGGTTACGAACAAAAAGGCGATCCCGGTCGAGCGCTGAATCCGTTTGAGCTCAGCTTGCATCTGGTGGCGCAGCTTGAGGTCAAGGGCGCCCAGCGGCTCGTCGAGCAACAGCACCCTCGGCCGCTTGACCAAGGCGCGAGCCAGCGCCACCCGCTGCTGCTGCCCTCCCGAGAGCTGAGCAGGGGTCCGCTTGGCGAGCCCCGACAGCTCGACCAATTTGAGAGCCTCGGCGACTCGCTGTTTTATCTCCGCCTTGGGCCGTTTCTCCATTTCAAGGCCGAAGGCGATGTTGCGCTCCACTGTCAGGAACGGAAACAGCGCGTAGCTCTGAAAGACCGTGTTGACAGCGCGGCGGAACGGCGACGATGTGTCGAGCCTCTCGTCGTCAAGGTGAATCTGACCTGCGTCGATATCCTCCAGCCCAGCGATAGCCCTCAAGAGCGTGGTCTTGCCGCAGCCAGATGGGCCCAGCAACACGACGAACTCGCTTCCGCCCAAATCGAGCGACACGTTGTCGAGGGCACGCACGACACCACCCTCGGGCGCCGTAAACGTCTTGGTGACGTTGCGGATACTTAGACCCTCAGTCACCATCTCCCCCATAAACGATCATTGATCGTTATAGTAGAGAAGCTTCGGCTCGAGCACAAGTGTCTTACGCGGTTACTCGCACACCAACCGGCGGGCCTAACCTTTCTGTGTGGGCCGACCCTCCAAACCGCTGCTGTCCAAAGAGATGATCGTCGATGCCGCGATGGCCATCGTCGACGAGAACGGAATATCGACGATGACTACTCGCGCCATCGCCAAGCGCCTAGGCGTGGGACAGGCGTCGCTCTACAACCACATCACAAGCCGAGAAGAACTCCTCGACCTCCTCAACGCCAGAATCCTCGCCAGCGTCGACCTCACACCACTTGACCACCCTGACTGGGCTGAAGCGGTCTACGGTGGCACGCTTGCCTTCCTCGCCGCGCTACAGCAGCACCCCAACATGATGAGAATTCTGGCCACTCGTCCCGCGAGGACAGACCCGTCGCTCGCCTACTACGAGCGGATGCACGAGCGCCTAAGGGGCGCCGGGCTTTCCGCGCAGGACTCGGCCCGGTTCCTGTTCGCCATCGACGACTACTGCATCGGGGCCGCCCTCAACACGGAAGTCGAAGTCGAGGTCAACGAGCGCCAAGGCACCTTCCCGCTCGTCGCCGAGGCAATGGAGGTAGGTCGCCCCGCCGACCACCACGAAGCGACCCTGCGCCTTTTGCTGAACGGGCTCATCGCCACCGTCGACATCCCTCCTGCGAAATAGGAGCGCTTCCGCGTCGGGAGCGGCCTGCAACGTTTCTTCGTGCGGGGGATTCTGGCGGGTTCTGTGAAGGGCTAACCCCTGCGTCTAGCGCAGTGCCAGGCCAGAATCAAGGTCGAAGAAATGCAGGCGTTCAATGTCGAACACCGCGGAGATGGGTTCACCAGCGCGCGCCTTGCTGCGCGGGTTGAAGCGGGCAACCGCTCCTGCCACCTCTTCGTCGGACAACTCCTCAAGCACATCGGGGTCGCCCGCATCAACCGCTCGTGCATCAATTTCGAAGTGGACCATGATCTCCGAACCAAGCGACTCGACCAGCGATGCGGTTGCGGAGACAACGAGGCCGGTCGTGTCGCCATCCACAAGGTTTGCGTCATCCATGTCTTCAGGACGGATACCCACGACCACTGTTTTACCCTCGCGGGCGGCAACTCCCGCTGGAACCTCTGCCAGTTCGATGCTGTGGCTGCCAAGCTGCATCGTTGAGCCGGTCACCGTCGCCTCGTAGAGGTTCATCGAAGGCGAACCGATGAAAGCGGCAACAAAGATGTTGTCGGGATGGTCGTACAGGTTCTGCGGGGTGTCCACCTGTTGAAGGATGCCGTCTTTGATAACGGCTACTCGATCTCCCATGGTCATCGCTTCGACTTGATCGTGGGTGACGTAAAAGGTTGTGACTCCAAGTTCTCTCTGCAGTTTGGCGATCTCTGCTCGCATCTGAACACGGAGCTTGGCGTCCAGGTTGGAAAGAGGTTCGTCCATCAAGAAGGCGGCGGGTTGACGCACGATGGCTCGCCCCATCGCCACTCGCTGACGTTGACCACCCGAAAGCTGACCCGGCTTAGAACCAAGATGGTCATCCAGTTCAAGGATCTTCGAGGCTTCGCGCACGCGCCGGTCGAGTTCGGCCTTCGGCGTCTTGGCGAGTTTGAGGGCAAAGCCAATGTTGTCGTAGACCGTCATATGGGGATACAACGCGTAATTCTGGAACACCATAGCGATATCGCGATCCTTGGATTCCACATCGTTCACGACACGGTCACCGATCCGCATCTCACCGCCGGAGATCTCTTCAAGACCCGCGATCATGCGCAGCGCCGTGGACTTCCCACAACCGGACGGGCCGACCAACACTAGGAACTCTCCATCTTCGATATTGAGATCAAGGTCCGTAACCGCTTGAAATCCGTTTTCGTAGATCTTGGTTACCTTCTCGAGAACCACTTCCGACATCGGTTACTCCCCATCTATGGCGCCATCCGGTGCCACACCATAGCCCACGCAGAGACTTGTGTCGGAGCGATCAAGGCGCGACGACTGGACTAAAGCCAATGAACGGCGCAGACTCGTTACATGCGGAAACCTCAGGTAGCCATCACCTCAACGGTTCTCATATTGATTACGGCGCTCGGGCTGGCGCTGGCAAGCTGCAGCGACGACAGCGACGACGCTGACACCACTACCACTACCACCACCGCAGCACCCACCACTATCTCCACAACCACCACAACCACCACCGCAGCACCCTCGACGACCACCACAGGCGACCCGCTTGCTATCGGCGAAGCAGCACCCACCCCGCTTCCGATCGTGAGTTACCCGCCAGACGTCGGCAACCCGTTCTCTTCGGGTACCAGTTTCGACCCGGCTTTGTTGGGATACGAACAGCAAGAGTATTTCATCTCGGGAACTGCCCGATCATTCGCCCCCGCGGACGAGACAGAACTAACTCCAGATGGGCGGTGGATGCTCGAATTCGCCGATGAGGCCGACTACGTCACACGGGTGACCGTGATACGCCCAAGCGATCCTAGTGTCTTCAATGGGACTGTCATGGTCGAGTGGTACAACGTCAGCAGCGGGCTCGACGCCGCCCCCAACTGGACCATGTCGCACGTAGAACAGATCCGCGAAGGCTACGCCTGGGTCGGAGTGTCTGCCCAGGCCCGGGGCGTTGAGGGTGGTGGACCGGGGATCGATATCGGTTTCCCGCTTCACCTGAAAGGCAACAATCCCGAACGGTACGGGTCACTGAACCATCCCGGCGATTCGTTCTCCTACGACATCTACAGCCAGGCCGCTCAAGGGTTGATCGGTCCAGCCAATATCGAAATGTTGCCGGGCCTCTCACCCGAACGGCTGATCGCAGTCGGCGATTCACAATCGGCGTTCCGGTTGACCACCTACCTCAACGGAGTCGATCCGCTCGCCCAACTCTTCGACGGTTTCTTGATTCATAGCCGGGGGGCCGGTAGTGCGGCCCTCACGCAATCGCCTCAGTCCGAGATTGATACACCCGAGCAAGTATTGATCCGTAGCGATGTGCGGGTCCCGGTGTTGACATTTCAGACCGAGACCGACATTTTCCGGCTTGGTTTCATCACCGACCGACAACCCGACGCACACAACATCGCACTGTGGGAAGTGGCAGGCACAGCACATGGCGATGTCTACAACATTGCGTTGTCCGTGGGGCCACAAGACGTCGGTGACAACCCCGCGATCGCCGAAGTGGTGGAGGTGAGCGCTCCGATCCCGGGAATCTTCGAATGCGACGCGCCAATCAACAGCGGACCACAGCATTGGGTCATGAACGCTGCGGTCCACGCTCTCAACGTTTGGGTCAGTGGCGGGCCGCCACCACCAAACGCACCCTTGTTGGAGACCGACGGCGACGAATTCGTCTTTGATGAGCACGGCAACACCCTCGGTGGGGTCCGTACCGCTTGGGTGGACGTGCCAGTGGCCACGCTCACTGGTGAACCACCCGGAGGTGCGGGTTTCTGTGGCCTGTTTGGTTCAACGACGCTGTTCAGCAGCGCAAATCTAGCTGAGTTGTACCCCGACAAAGCCACCTATTTTGAAGCCATGACCACTTCGGTTGAACGATCCGTCACCGAAGGATTCCTTCGCCCAGGCGACGCTGCGCTTATTTTGGAAAACGCTTTCGCAAACGACATAGGTCGCTAAGGCCGCTCGGCTCACTTGTCACGCACGTAACCTTGCGGGATGGCAGGCCCACTCCCCATGCGTTTCCTGCGTTCGTTCGTGCGAGTGGCGGATCTTCCGCACGTCCACGCGGAACTCGCGCTGGTGGGTCGAAGCAATGTTGGAAAGTCGTCGCTGATAAACGCACTGGCACAACGCAAATCCCTAGCAAAAACATCGAAGTCGCCCGGGGCGACCAGGCTGTTGAATGCTTTTGAGGTCGGTGCTTGTGATTCCGGACGTTGGCTGATGGACCTACCCGGTTACGGCTTCGCCAAAGTATCCAAGGCCGAACAGCAGCGGTGGGCAGAGATGCTCAACACCTACCTCGAAGAACGAGAGAACCTCGTTTCGATCTTGCTGCTCATTGATTCCGAGATCGGCCCCACCGCGCTTGACCTGCAAACCTTGGAATGGCTTGAACATCTCAACCGTCAAATCTGCTTCGTCGCTACCAAATCGGACAAGGTCCGACCGGCAAAGTCCAAAAAGCGCCGAGTCGAACTAGCTCAAAAGCTCGGGGTCGAAAAGTCTGAAATCACCTGGGTTAGCGCCAACAAAGGCACCGGTATCGCCGAGTTACGCAATCGCATCAGCGACCTTCTGGAAATACGCAACTGAAGCCTTGAATCAGTCGATGGAAATCTGAGCCATCAACGTGGCCCTCTGTTCATCGAAGGTGTCGAGATCCATCTGACCGTCGTCGTAGCGACGGTGCAGATCCTCGATGCGGGCCATCACATCATCGTTTGACAGCTGCGGGCCATCATCGACGATTTCTTCGCTATCGGAATCATCGTCGAACTCACTCTTGTCGAGACGCTTCTCTCTTTTGGCCTGTGCTTTGGCCTTTTTGGCCATATCACGCTGCCGTTTCGCAAAACTGGATCGTCCGGTTGCCATTGCGGGCTCCTCTCCGGTCGACGACGCGTTAACCCTGACCGACTGTTGAGGGTACGAGCACCGACGCCCATTATCCAACGAACCAGCCCGATAAGTTATACGGCGTGAGTACCGATACGAGACCCGAAGGACTGGCTCTGCACAGATCAGAGACCTACGTAGACCAACCGCCGCATGATTTGTTTACACGTTTACGTCGTGAAGAGCCTGTCGTATTTCAAGAGATGGAAGACGAACCCGGTTATTGGGCGGTCCTGCGCCACGCCGACGTAGTACACGTCGCCAAACACCCTGAGATCTTCTCGGCCCACGAAGGAGGCGTGGTCATCGAAAACCTCGACCCTCCCAGCCTTGCGCAAATGCGGGACATGCTGTTGGCCATGGATCCGCCGCGCCACACGGCCTACCGACGGCCGATTTCACCTGAGTTCAAGGCTCGCGTGATCGGCGCTATGGAAGACCGTATTCGAACCATTACAACCGAGATTCTGGATCGAGCCGAAGCACTTGGTCCCGAGGTTGAGTTTGTCCACGACGTCTGCGCCCACCTACCGAGCCAGGTCGTTGGCGAGCTGATGGGACTCCCGCGTGAAGATTGGCCGGCCATTCACGCCATGGCCGAACGCAACAGCGGAGGGCAGGACCCTGACATCGCTGCGGCAGACGAACGCGGTTCATCAAGCATCGACATGGCGATGTACGGGATGGCATTTGCTGCCAAACGCCGCAGCGAACCTCTACAGGGTGATCTGACCGACCTGTTGCTCGGCACGGAGTTCGATCAGAAGCTGATGACCGATATCGATTTCGGTCGCTTCTTCGTGCAGTTGGTGACCGCCGGAAACGACACCACCCGGACCATGCTGTCGGGTGGTTTGCTCGCCCTTCTGCAACATCCCGATCAGATGCAGATGCTGCGCGACGATCCCGCTCTGCTGCCCAAAGCGGTTGAAGAGATCCTCCGCTGGGCCAACCCGCTGCACTACTTCCGGCGCACCGCGCTCGTCGACACCGAACTCGGTGGCAAATCAATCGCCGCGGGCGACAAGGTTGCGATGATCTACACATCCGCCAACCGCGACGAAGCTGTCTTCGACAACTCTCAAGCATTCGACATCAGCCGAGACCCCAACCAACATCTCTCCTTCGGATTCGGCACCCATTTCTGCCTGGGAGTTCACTTGGCTCGGCTGGAGGGCCGGGTTTTCTTTGACGAAGTTCTCAAACGCTGGTCTCGCATCGAGTTGACCGGCGAGCCGAGACGCCAACAATCAAACCTCAACAACTCCCTGAAACACCTCCCGGTGCGCTTACTTCGCTAGAGGTGCGTTTACGAGCCGGCTACTGGGCGACCGTGGACAGGCCACCACCGACGGGGACAACGGCACCGGTCACATAGGAGGCAGCCGCGGAGGCGAGGTAGATCGCCACCCCGGCCATGTCGTCAGGCATGCCGATCCTGCCGAGGGGCACATCTCGGGCAATACCAGCGCGGGTCTTGGGGTCGTTGAGCGCAAAGGCCATCATCTGAGAGTCGAACGGTCCGGGAGCGATGGCATTGACCGTGATGTGTTCGTCGGCAAGTTCCTTGGCAAGGTGACGGGTCAGCATGTGCACCGCCGCCTTTGACGAAGAGTAAGAGAAAGTTTCCAGTTCCGGTGGGGTCAGCCCGTTGACCGAACCGATGTTGATTACTCGGGCGGGATGTGCGGGTTGGGCCGCGGCGCGAAGCAACGGCAGCAATCGCTGGGTAAGAAAGAACACTCCTCGGACATTCACGTTCATGACCTTGTCCCACCCCTGCGCGCTGAACTCGTCGAGTGGTTGACCCCACGATGCACCGGCGTTGTTGACCAGGATGTCCAGCGAATCCCAACGGTCGTTGATAGCGGCCGCAAGGTGGTCGATGCCCTCGTCTCCGGACAGGTCGCTGGGAACAGCGATGCAGGTGCCTCTCCTCGACATCTCATCGGCGACCGCCGTCACCTGCTCGACTTTGCGGGCAGTGATGATCACCTCACAGCCGGCGTCGAGCAGGCCCTCGGTGATCATGCGCCCGATACCGCGACTACCGCCTGTGACAACAGCTCGTCGGCCCTCAAGCCCGAACAGCGAAGTGATGCGATTGATGTCCATGAGCGCTCCTGCGAAGTCGGCGAACCTGCGCGAGCACCCTAACGCTCATAAACTCCAAGTCATGCCAACAACAACTGACCATGCAATAGCGGGCGCCACAGGCGACATCCCCGCAGTCCTGTGCACCCCCGACTCGGGCAGCGGCCCCGGTGTTGTGTTGATCCAGGAGATCTTCGGAATCAACGACTACATTCTCAGCGTTGCTGAGCGTCTCGCCAGCGAGGGTTACGTGGTGCTTGCACCCCACATGTACTGGCGAATCCAGCACCCGTTCCGTGTCGACGCACGCGGCCCCGAGGACTTGGGACCAGCCTTCGAGATCGCCAATGAGCATCCACCCGAAGACGGAGTCGCTGACATCGGCGCCGCGCTGGATCACCTATCAAGCCATTCCGAGGTGAAAGGTGGAGTTGCCGTGATGGGGTTCTGCTTCGGCGGGTCGATGACCTACCTGGCGGCCTCAGCTCACGAACCAACCTGCGCCGTGTCGTACTACGGCTCAATGATCGGCGAAAACCTCGACAAGGCTTCTGGAATTACCTGCCCGATCTTGTTGCACTTCGGCGACGACGATCCTTTCTTGCCCAACGAGCATGTGGACGGGCTTCGCGCTGCTACCGAGGGAATGGGCAACGTCGAAATCCTGGTGCAAGAAGGGGCAGGTCACGCCTTTGACAACGACAAGAACCCGATGTTTGCGAACCCCTCTGCTGCCGCCGCTTCCTGGGCCCGCACCTCAGCGTTCCTTAAAACCCATCTGAACGCCGACGCTTCTTAAAGGCCTAGCGGTGTCGTCAATCGCCGAACGCAATGTTAGTTACCTACTATGTTAGTTACCTACTATAGTAGTTACCTAATATAGTAGGTAACTAACCACAAAGATCATTCGAGGGTACTCATGGCGCGCAGACAACTGATCGATCGAGGGACAGAAGCGGCCAAGTTGAGGAGTCTGCTCGACAGCGGCAAACCGTCATTGGCCCTCGTCCACGGGCGCCGACGAGTGGGCAAGACCTTCCTGCTGTCTCAGCTCTGGCCCCCAGAACAGGTTCTATTCTACTCAGCTTCGTCGACCACCCCGGCCATAAACCGGCGGGCTCTGATCGAAGAAGCCGCCCGGTGGTCAGGCGAAGAACTCCGGTCCCAGGACCATCCCACGTGGCGCACGGTGTTTCGCTCTCTGCTCGGTCTCCGCCCCGATCAGCCGATCGTCATTGTGTTGGACGAGTTTCAATATCTTGCCGAAGGCGAAAGCGGATTGCGCGAGATCGCCTCGGAGCTGAATGCGGTATGGGAATCGGAGCCGCCGCGCTCGGCGGGCCTTTTGGTGGTGCTCTGCGGATCGGCAGTGCGCACGATGGAAGCTCTGGCTCACGGAGGTTCGCCGCTCTACGGGCGGCTGCACACACAACTTCAGCTCAGGCCGTTCGACTATTTCGACGCCGGCCAGATGGTTGCCCGCTATTCGCTCGCCGACCGGGTACGCACCTACGCCGCGTTCGGAGGGCTACCCGCCAACCTCGCAGCAGTCGACGACGCTCGAAATCTGGGAGAGAACATCGCCGAACTGCTGTTGTCGCCCCACGGTGTGGTCCGCGCCCGCTTGCTGACCGAGATCGACCAGGAAGAGGGGTTGCGCCAGACCGCCCTATACCGAGCTGTCTTGGCCAGCATCGGACTCGGAATCCGAACCGCGGGTGAGATCGCGGCAAAGATGGGCAGAAAATCCGACAGCTCCCTCAAGCGGCTGATCCACCAGCTTGAGGACATGGGCTACCTGGTACGCGAGGTGAACTTCGGCGCTTCTCCTCAGCGGGGAACGCGGTACCGGTTGGCCGACCCAGCGGCGCGCTTTCACTACGGGATCGGGTTGCAAGCCGAGTCCGCGGTGGCCACCCTGGGTCCGAAAGCCGCTTGGAAAGCCTGGATCGAGCCCAAGGTGTTTCCTGCCTATGTAGGACGTCAGGTCTTCGAAGACGTGGCCCGACAGGCCTGTCGTCGCTGGGGTCCGGAGCAAGGGCTTCCAGCGGTCGCTCAATGGGGCAGGTGGGCCGGCCTCGACCGGACCCGAAACGAGGTGGAGATCGACCTAGTCGGACGAACCCTCGCTGGCGAAGTAGTCACCGGTTCGGTCAAGTTCCGCAGCCGCCAAGCCAATGCCAAGACCTACTTGGACCATGTTGCCGCACTGCAACGACTCGCCGACAGCGGCCTCGGCTGGGCCCAAGAAGCGCTGGCACCCCAATCCGCGTTCTGGTTCGTCTCCGCCGCAGGCTACACCCCATCATTCTACGAGGTGGTCCAGCGGGGCCGCCCCACCATCACGTGGACCATCGACGACCTGTTCCCAGTCGAAACGGCTAATGCAGTCTAGTTCCATGTCCACAGCCCCGAAGCGACGCTCAGCACCGGTGCGGCGCCGGTCTCAGTCGCGATTGCGGCACCTGCGCGAAGGCCGACGTTCCTAAAACTCGTATCCGCCGATGCCGTAGAACCCGCTGGAGGCAGTCTTCGGGGTGCGGTGACGAGGCAGAATCTTCGCGTCATCGGGCGAGCGCGGATCGTCACCGAGCACCGTGGAGCGTCGCAGCAACCGCCGTTCAGACGTGTCGTCAACCACCGAATGCAGTGTGACCCGTTCATCCCAGAGCACCACATCGCCTACGTTCCAGCGCCAGCGACAACTGAACTTCACCTGCTCCTCCCAACGGAACAGGAAAGCCAGGAGATTCTGTGATTCAGGCCGCGAGAGCTGAGGGACGCGCCGGCTGAACTGCTTGTTGACGTACAGGCTCTTGCGCCCGGTGCCGGGATGCACCCGCACGACCGGATGCTCTGCTGCGGGTGCGCCGCCGGTGCGTGTGTCCTCATGCAAACAGGTGAGCCCTTCGAGAAACTGCTTCATTGCCGAAGAAAGCGAGTTGTAGACCTCGTAGCAGTTGATCCACATCGTGTCGCCACCCCACGGCGGGGACTCGACCATGTGCAACAGCGCGGCCACCGGGGGATGGTCCGAGCAGGTGAAATCGGTGTGCCAGACATCGGCCTTGGGAGTCGTCGAGGTGTCGAGCACTATCACTTCGGGAATCTCAGGATCGACCTTGTCGAGATAGGGGTGGACCTCCAGGGGACCGAACGTCGCCGCAATGTCACGAAGGCCCTCGGCAGTCGGGTCCAGACCGGGCATGAAGAGGACGAGATGCTCGTTGAGCGCCTCGATCAGTTCATCGGCCACCGAACTGACTGCACCATAATCAAGACCGATCACCTCCGCCCCTAGCGAACCCGCTATCGGTCGCACCTCGAGTTTGGACACTGTTGCCACAGACGATGATCCCATAGACCACACAGCCTACATTCCTCTGGAACGCTGCCGAAAATCGGCGCGCACCCCGATTGGCTCGATCAGGATTCGAGGGCTATGCCGTAGTGGTCTATGTAGTGGGTGAAGTCGGCTCGCAGCGTCGACTCATCAAGACCCAGCCGAGAAGCCTCATAGCGATGAGGTCCGAATTTCCCCTTTGGTTTGTCCGCCAAATAAGCGGGCACCGACTCAGCCATCTCATCGGGAAACGACATGGCGAGGTGCTCATAAGCCCGCTTGATTGTGTCCACCGGATCAGACATGAGATCAAGAAAGTGAATGTCAGCCATCTGCTCAGCGGGCACAGCTCCCGACTGTCGCTGCGCGATCACGCCGCTCAACAGGAATTGATACGCCAAAGTCATCAACGGGCCGCGAATGGTCATATCAACCGCGTCGCTGCGCATCCAGTGCAGCACCCCGGTCAGGTTGGCGGAGGAACCAATGAACTTCAACGGGTCGCGGTGAGTGTGGATCATTTTGGCGTCGGGGTACTGCGCCAATAGCTCCGCGAGAGAACCAAGGTGAGCGGGTGACTTCAGCAGGAACGTCTGAGGTTCACTGTCGAGATGCTGCATTGTCTGCAGAAAACCCTCGTGGAAGGCATAAACAGCGGTCATGGCCAGGGCGTCGTTGCGACTCTCAACATCACCAAGACCATGCATCATCGCCCAATGCCAACTCCGAAATTCGGGCTGAACAAAGTGCACGCATTCGCATGGCAGATCGCTGCGCAGTTCGTGCATGGTGATGAACTCAGGATGCACATCCGACCAGAACTCCTGTTCAGGTTCGCTTATCTGCATCACGGTGCCGGTCCCGGTATCGGGAAGCGGACCCAGAGGATGATGAGCCTCGTGCGCGATCACCGGGCGCAGACCAGGATCGAGGGCCAGAAGCTCCAAGAGGATGGAGGTGCCAGTACGGGGCGGTCCGAGAATGAACACGGGGGCAACCACCCGCTCACTTCGAATCTCGGGATGTTGTCGCCAGAGATCAACGAGTCGCAATCGAGTTTGAAGGTTTCTTAAGATCTCTCCGCGCGCCGAGAGACGACCGAACACGGTGAGCGCGGCGTTAGCTTCCAGCGCGGCCACCATCGCTCGGTATCCCTCTGCCCAACGATGTTCGTCAGCAAAGTCCGAGTAGCCCGTTGACACCGCGGCCGTGTTGAGCATTTCGTCTGGGTCAAGCGACACCATGCGGCTCGCAGATCCAACCGAATCACCGAACAAGTTGAGTCGACGCAGCCAATCCGGATGCACAAGCCCACCATTGTTTGAACCGGTTTCTCCATCGGTCGCCGCGTTATCGGCTGCTGGGTCAGATGACGTAGGGTTAGTCGACACGGTTCGATCTACCTGTCTCTCCGATCACGAACACGATCCATGAGAGTCCGAATCCCAAGGTGATCGCAAGTGCGATAGCCGAAGCTCCCAGTCCGATCGACTGCGCCGCCCATCCAACAACCATCGGTCCGACCAGGCTGCCGACACCCGCAGCCAGGTTGAAACCAGCAATAAACGGGCCACTGGCATCGTTCGGGGCAAGATCTGCGGCCATGGTCAACATCGACCCAGAACTCAACCCGTTGCCCACACCGATAACAATTCCGGCGACAACAGCTTCGCTCGCCGAGTCGGCAATACCCAATAGCAGCAAACCTAACGCCATCAGGCTGAAGGCTGGCACCATCGAATAGAGCCGCCCGAAGCGGTCCATGATGAACCCGGAGACGGGGAACAGAAGAAAGTCGGCAGCCGTACCGACCGCCACCAGCACGCCTATTGCGACCGGGGACAGCTCCAACCGGTATCCGATCAGAGGGATCACCACATAGCGCCCCTCCCGGGCGGCCGTGATCAACATCGGACCCAGCGAGGATCGAACAAGAAGTCGTCGGTGTCTGCGTAAGGCAACACCGACCCCAAATTGCTCCGAGAGCCGGTGGTGATCGTCGTTGGGATCAGCTCCTCCCGGCAGTGCGATCCACAACAACCCGACCGCGGTAATAGCCGCCGCCAGCACAAAAACCGACTCAGAACCCCACTCCTCATACACCCATCCGCCCAACAAGGGGCCAACGACGAAAGTGAAGCGATTGGTGCCTCCCACCAATGACATCACCCGACCCCGTAAGCCCACATCAACGCTACGAGCGATATAGACCTGTCGAGACTGCCGGGTTCCCGACATTCCGATACCTGTGGCAACCCGCAACACGACTAGCGCAACAGCCAGCCCAGTGAAACCGAACGCCAAAGCCACAGCAGCCTGCATTGCAACCGACACGAACATCAAGGTGTCGTTGCCGAAACGTTGACCGAAGACAGATGCCGGGATTCCTCCGAGCGCCGAACCCACACCAACCGCACCGATGATCACACCTACAAGCGAAAGGCTGATTCCCTGTTCTATGAGATACAGGGGCAACACGGGTAACAACACCGCTCCGCCAAGCATCGGTAAGGCCCATGGAAGATAAACGGGAACTGCCAAGCGTTGCAGTTCAGCGCCTAGCCCAGGTCTCTCAACGAAGGTCACGATTGTTGAACCGACACTTCGCCTTGCTGCTTCCCGCTCATGTCGCCGCGATCATTTCACCGCTTGCCGATTGCGTCAGTTCGTCGACGGCGTTGGCAACGATGACTGAAGGATCATCGACACGAGTAAGGACTACGAGCTGCACACTGGCTTCCGGATCGGAGATGGGTACGAAGGTTAGGCCGCCCAGACGCAGTGACTGCACGCCCGCCGGCACAATCGCCACACCCTCCCCTGCCGCGACGAGCCCCAGAATAGTCGTGTATTCGGTGGCCTCGATCGCCGGCGAGTAGCTGACTCCATGGGGTGCCAACATAGCCCGCAATCTGGCGTGCAAAGTTGGGGATTGCTCCCGCGCGAACCCCACGAACTCGTCGTCGCGCAACTCGCTCAGCCGAATCGAAGGTTCGCTTGCCAGCCGATGGCTACTCTGCACCGCGGCAACCAATGGTTCATCGTCCACCACAGTGGCCAGCAAAGGTGCATGGTCAAGGGTGACACGCGCTATGCCGATGTCTATCTGCCCAGCTACCAGTGCAGCGGCTTGTTCATCAGATGACATCGTGTGGAGTTGCAGTGTCACTAATGGACTCGCCTGTCGGAACCGGTGCAAGAAGCGCGGCACGAACTCATAGGCGGCCGAATCGACAAAGCCGACACGCAGGTTCCCGCGTTGGCCGGCACGCAACTCCGCGGCGGCCCGTGCCACTCCTTGCGCGGTGACAAGGAGATGCCCGGCATGGGGCAGAAAGGCTGAGCCGCCCGGGGTCAACGAGACACGCCGGGTAGTACGTTCGAAGAGTCGCAGCCCGAGATCCGACTCGAGTTGACGGATCTGCTGACTCAATGCCGGTTGGGCAATATGAAGGATCTCAGCCGCGCGGCCGAAGTGCAGTTCCGCTGCCACGGTAACGAAATAGTTCAGCCTCTTGAGAGTTACCGTTTGAATATCCATATCTGAAATATCTTAATAAGAAGAAAACAAGTAATTAAGTTATCTCAAAAATCTGTCAAACTAGCACCCGTGCTCCAAAGATCCGTGATCCAACGAAGGCGGGCTCCGCGCTACTCAGGTGCAGCGCTGCTTTGGCGAGGCGTTCGCAACAGCAGTTGGCCGCGTGTTTGGCGCGAACCACCGCTTAAGAAGTCGTATGACGTCGTCGTTGTCGGTGGAGGCGTACACGGACTCGCTACCGCCTACTACTTGGCTGCCAACCACGGCATCACAGATGTGGCCGTGCTCGACAAGGCATACCTCGGAAGCGGCGGATCTGGGCGTAACACCGCCATCGTTCGTTCGAACTACCTGACTCCAGAAGGCGTGGCGTTCTACGACCGCTCGCTTGATCTCTACAAAACGATGTCGGCCGACTTGAACCTCAACGTCATGTTCTCCGAGCGCGGCCACCTGACACTGGCCCACACGGATTCGGCAGTGCGCACAATGCGTTGGCGAGCCGAGGTCAACAAACTTCAAAACATCGACTCCACAATCATTGGCCCTGACGAGATCAAGAAAATAGCACCGAGCCTCGACACCTCAACCAACACTCGCTACCCGATCCTCGCTGCCCTGTACCACCCCCCCGGTGGAACGATCCGCCATGACGCCGTGGTGTGGGCCTACGCCCGAGCCGCCGATGCCTACGGCGTAGACATGCACCAAAAGACCGAGGTCATTGACATTGTCTGCGAAGGTGGAGAAGGCCCGAACGGCACAGGCCCAGGAGCAAAGGTCACAGGAGTACGGACTTCAAAGGGCGACATCTCCGCTCCGGTGGTGATCAACTGCACCGCCGGTTGGGCCAGCCTCATCGCCGCCATGGCCGGTCTCAAACTCCCGATCACCACACATCCATTGCAGGCTGCGGTCACCGAACCAGTCAAGGTCTTCTTACCGACCGTGGTCGTCTCCGGTTCGCTGCACGTCTACGTCAGCCAAACCGACCGCGGAGAACTGGTCTTCGGAGCATCAGTCGACCCGTTCGCCACCTACGACATGGGCGGAACCCTCGATTTCACCGAAGAACTCGCAGGTCATGTCCTTGAGTTGATGCCTGCTGTCTCTCAAATGCGGCTTCTGCGACAGTGGGCCGGCCTTTGTGACATAACCCCCGACTACTCGCCGGTGATGGGCTTCACTCCCGTCGAAGGTTTCCTCTGTGACGTTGGCTGGGGTACCTACGGTTTCAAAGCCGGGCCGGTTTCAGGGGAGCAGATGGCGAAATGCGTCGCCGAACAGACCACACCCGATTTGATCTCCCCCTTTAAGCTGTCACGATTTGATGACGGCGTCCTCGTAGGCGAAAAAGGCGCAGCGGCGGTAGGACACTGATGTTTCCCGCTCTTGTTCGCTACGCTCGACTCCCGCTCTTGTTCGCTACGCTCACCGGCCGCGAGGCCGCGGGCGGGTCCGCTCGGGCCACGGCCTCGTCGTCTGAGCCGCTTGCGCGCGGAGATTGGCTCGGCCTCTAGATGCTGCTTGTTCCCTGTCCCCATTGCGGTCCCCGAAACTCCGCTGATTTGTCCTATCAAGGAGAAGCAGCAAGCCGTCCGGACCCATCATCGACAACGCCCGCTCAGTGGCGTGACTACCTCTACATGGAACACAACCCAGCTGGTTGGCTGCGGGAGAATTGGTACTGCAGTAGCGGGTGCCGACGCTTTTTCACCGTCGAGCGCCACACCGTCACATCCGAGTTTCGCGAACCACCGCTACCCGGATCGAAGACCGCGAAACTGTGCACCAACGACGACCAAACCGGAGGTGGGTCGTGATCCGCCGACTCGAACCCCAAACTGGCGAAGTCATTGATCGCACGACACCGCTCAAGTTCACCTGGAACTCCAAAAAATACATTGGTTTTTCCGGCGACACCATCATCTCGGCTTTGCTGGCCAACAACGAACGCGTCTTTTCCCGCTCGATGAAATACCACCGGCCTCGTGGCGTGTTGACCGCCGACTACTGGGACCCCAACGCGACCGTACAGGTCGGCACAGAGCCGAACGTGCGAGGAGCACACCGTCTACTTGAAGCCGATATGAGAGTTTCGGCACAAAACGCTTGGCCGTCACTTGATTTCGATATCAAAGCAGCCAACGGGCTGTTCGGCCGTTTCCTCACCGCGGGTTTCTACTACAAGACGTTCATCAAGCCGCAGCGACTCTGGCCGGCCTACGAGAAGGTGCTAGCCCGTTTCGCTCCTGGAGGTGTCGTCGACCTCAAGACGCCTCACGGTTATCACGACAAACGCTACTCACACCCTGATGTTGTCGTTGCCGGCGGTGGTCCCGCAGGGCTTGCTGCGGCTATCAGCGCGGCCCAAGCGGGCAGCAGCGTGATGCTCGTAGAGCAAGGTCATCAGCTCGGGGGACATCTCCGTTGGGGGACCGATCAAGATCGAGCGACCGCCGATGAACTTGAAACGGCCGCCCGGGTGGCGGGCGTAGAGATCCTGACCGACTCCGCCGTCACCGGGCGCTACGACGACAATTGGATCGCGATCTCTCAAAGAAACCATCCGGGCGTAGTCGAACGGCTCATCAAAGCGCGAGCCAAGACCCTGGTGGTGGCCGCCGGACTAATCGAGCGGCCTTATGTGTTCTCGGGCAACGATCTGCCGGGGGTGATGCTGTCTGGAGCAGTCCGACGGTTGATCAACATGTATGCCGTCCGTCCCGGAAATCGTGCCGTTGTACTCACCGCCAACGCCGAAGGCGACGCCGCTATTGCCGATCTCGAACGCGCCGGTGTCGAGATAGTTCAGGTAGTGGACGCTCGGGCCGACGAGACAATTTCGAAGGCAACCGGTAGATCGAAACGACTCAGCTCGGTGACGCTGAGAGACGGCTCGACGCTCAAAGCCGACCTGCTGGTCACCGCCACGGGTTGGACTGCCCCCACCTCCCTGCTCAACATGTCCGGTGATCGACCGAGCTACGACCCCACCGCGGCACGTTTCTTCCCCACCGCGCTGCCCGACAATGTGATCGCCACCGGCGCCCTCGTGGGCGACGGCAGCCTCGACGAACTGATCGCCCACGGCATCAGCAGCGGAGAGTTGGCAGCGCAACGAGCGGCAGTCGTAAAGCACCGACTGCGGTCCACGGTCACCCGCGCCCATGACGCCGAGGGTCCAGAACCTCCTATACAAGAAGATCGCCGTATCGGTCTGTCCCGCGCACCTCACCCGGAGCTGTACCGCTCCGACACTCATGGCATGGTCGACTTCTCCGAAGATGTCGGCTCCAAAGACCTCGTCAGCGCAGCCGCTGAAGGGTTCGACTCGGTCGAGTTGGTGAAGCGTTTCACCACAGCCACGATGGGGCCGTCGCAGGGCAAACTCGAGACTGTCAACACCGTCGCCGTCCTAGCCGAGGCACGCGGCGAGACCATCGAGGAGGTTGGCACAACCGTATGGCGCCCTCCCTACGCTCCCATCAGTCTCGGAGCGCTGGCCGGTCGAGTTTTCGAACCGGTACGCGTGTCGTCAATTCATGAATGGCACACGGCCCACAACATGACTCCGATTCTCGCAGGCCAATGGATCCGGCCGGAGCACTACGGCGATCCCAATGCCGAAGTCGTGAACGTACGAACCAACGTCGGAATCACCGATGTGACTCCGCTGGGCAAACTGGATCTGCGCGGTCCCGACATTCCCAAACTGCTCAACCTGCTCTACACCAACAAGTGGTCGAAACTACCCATCGGCCGAGTCCGCTACGGCATGATGTGCGCCGAGGACGGTGTGGTGCTCGACGACGGCGTAACCGGTCGACTAGGCGAAGACCACTACCTGATGACCACCACCAGTTCCGGCGCGGGTCAAATCTGGCAATGGGTCGAAATGTGGCTCCAGACCGAGCACCCTGACTGGCAGGTGCATGTCACCCCCGTCACTACGGGATACACGAGCATCAATATTGCCGGACCCAGATCCCGTGACCTGCTGAAGCGCTTGGTAGATGACGTGGACCTCAGCGCGGCAGCATTCGAATACATGAATGTCCGAACCGGCACAATCGCCGGAGTTCCCGACTGCTTCATGTGGCGCATCGGCTTTACCGGTGAGCTCAGCTTCGAAGTGCACGTCCCGGCAGGTTTTGGCCTGCATGTCTGGGAACAGCTACTCGAAAAAGGTGCTGACCTCGGGGTTGGGCCTTTCGGTCTCGAAGCGCAGCGGATCATGCGTCTCGAAAAAGGACATTTCATCGTGGGCCAGGACACCGACGGGCTGACCAAAGCCCCGACCACGGGATTGACCCCACTGATCAAACTCGACAAAGACGATTTCGCCGGTAAGCCCGAACTCGAATGGTCGCTCGACGCTGAGGCGCCCGAACTGCCCGTGTTGGTCGCCATCACCCCGACAGACCCTCAACTCGTACCCGACGAGGCCTGCCAGATTCTGCGTGCAGGCACGACAGAAATAGTCGGACGCATCACCAGTTCACGTTTCTCTCCCACCCTGGGCCGCTCGGTCTGTTTGGGGCAGGTGACACCTGAGTTCGCTGCGGCCGGCACTGAACTCACGGTGCGCTTGTGCGACGGTTCCGACACCACGGCTGCGGTGATGGAACACCACGCACACTTCGATCCCGAGGGAGTTCGTCTTCGTGGCTGAACCCGAGTTCCGAAGCTCTGTCACGAACCCTGCCGCCACACCCGTCGGCGCACCTACGTTGACCGACGAATCCTCGCTCACCAAGGTAAGTGTCAGGGCTCAAGTTAGTGCCTCGCTGCTCGGTGTCGACTTCACACGGGCCGCCACGCGTGACGGCGTGCTCATCGCTGGTATCCGTCCCGACGAATGGCTGCTGTTGGGCGACGCCGCAGATGTGGACGCCCTCCTAGCTGTCGCTGAATTCAATTCGTCTGTCAACCAGATCGATATCACTCACAGCCGTTTGTGTCTGCGCTTGACCGGCGTACGCAGCGCTTCCGCTCTCGAAAAAGTCTGCAGTCTCGACTTCGACGACATGATGTTCCCCGACGGTGCAACGGGTTCCGCTTCAGTGGCCAAGGTCAGCTCTGATCTGATCCGCGACGACATCAACGACGAACCGTCATATCTGATCCTCGCCGACCGCTCGTTCGGGCAATACCTCTACGACGCAGTCCACGACGCCACCACGGAGTTCGCAAGCACCCCCACGTAGCTGTTATCCGTTGACATGCAGATTGCATGCTTTTATGCTGATCGCATGACCTCGCTGCAAATCCGAAACGTACCTGACGAACTCCACCGCCAACTCAAGGCCCGTGCCGCCATTGAGGGCCACTCACTTTCAGAATACGCGCTGAGCGAGTTGCGCCGCGCCATGCAACATCCGACAAGGAGGGAACTGGTCGAACGGGTCGCATCCTTCGAACGCATCTCCCTGCAAGAATCGGCTGTTGACGCAATCCGCTCAGAACGCGACGCGCGTTGATCGTCCTCGACTCCTCAGCCGTAGTCGAGTGGCTGCTCGGACTGCCCCTAGCGGATGCCGTCGGGGCCCGAATTCTGGCCGCCGACTCCCTTCATGCACCCGCGCTGATGGACATTGAAGTAGCCCAGGTCATGCGGCGCTACACCGCCGCCAAAGAGATAGCAGCCGACACAGGCGAAAGGGCCCTGAATGTTCTGCGCGACCTTGATGTCAACCGCTACACCCACGAATCGCTCCTGACGACCATCTGGAAACTCCGCCACAACCTCACCGCCTACGACGCCGCTTTCGTGGCTCTGGCGGGGGTGCTCGACGCGCCATTGATCACTCTGGACAGACGCATCGCCGGAGCAATAATGACAGGATGGAACATCACCGTTGATGTCGTTGAGTGAGCCCGATGGCTCGACGCATACGATCAAGCGGTACTTTCAGTGAATGAAAAAATCCGGTCGACTCGAGGTAGATCCTGCGCTCGCCAGGTTCGTCGAGGACGAACTCGCACCCTGTTCCGGTGTCACCGCAGCAGAGTTTTGGGGCGCCCTTGAAGCGATAGTCGCCGATCTGGGGCCTCGTAACGCCGCGCTGCTGGCCCGGCGCGATGAGTTTCAAGCGAAGATCGATTCATGGCATATCGCCAACCGCGAGAACCACAGACCGGGTGCCTACATCAAGTTTTTGCGCGAGATCGGCTACCTCCAAGAACCCCCAACCGAATTCTCGATCAGCACAGCTGATGTTGACCCCGAGATCACCTCAGTCGCTGGGCCTCAGCTCGTTGTGCCTCTCGACAATTCCCGTTACGCCCTGAATGCGGCGAACGCCCGCTGGGGCAGCTTCTACGACGCGCTCTACGGGACCGATGTCATCAGTGACGAAGACGGTGCCGAGGCTGGCAACGGCTACAACCCGGTTCGCGGCAACAAAGTCATCGCCCATGCGCGTGCGTTCCTCGACCGCCATGCGCCCCTAGCATCTGGCAGCCATGCCGACGCCACCGCCTACACGATCACCGACGGAGAACTGACAGTCACTCTCGCTCACCAGTCCACCCCACTGGCTGATCCTTCGCAGTTCGTGGGGTATACAGGCGATCCCGACTCTCCTTGCTCGGTGTTGTTGCAAAAACACGGCTTGCATCTGTCGATAGAGATCGACCGGACCGCCGGCATCGGCCGTGATGACCCAGCAGGCATCAACGACATCACCCTCGAAGCAGCCGTTACTTCCATCATGGACTGTGAAGACTCCGTGTCTGCCGTTGATGCCGACGACAAAGTGGTCGTCTACCGCAACTGGCTGGGGTTAATGAAAGGCACCCTCACCAGGTCTTTCGACAAGGACGGCCAGACGATCAACCGAGCGCTCAACGGCGACCGCAGTTTCACCGCACCTGACGGCTCCCGGCTTTCGTTGCCGGGGCGCGCTCTGATGCTCGTGCGCAACGCGGGTCACCATCTCCGCACCGATGCTGTCAGCTACAAGGGTGAGCCGATCTTTGAAACCATGCTCGACGCCATGGTCACCTCTCTGGCAGCTAAGCACGACCTGATAAACAACAGCACCCACCGCAACAGCCGCACCGGATCGATCTACATCGTCAAGCCCAAGCTGCACGGTCCCGATGAAGTAGCGTTCGCCTGCGATTTGTTCAGCCGTGTTGAAGACGCCCTCAAGCTCGAACGACACACCCTGAAGATGGGGATCATGGATGAGGAGCGGCGGACCTCCCTCAACCTCGCCGCCTCGATCGATCGAGCCAAAGAGCGGGTCGTGTTCATCAACACCGGGTTTCTCGACCGCACCGGAGACGAGATCCACACCGATATGGAAGCCGGGCCTGTGCTGCCCAAAGCCGAGATGAAAAGTGCCACTTGGTTGTTGGCCTATGAGGACGCCAACGTCGATACGGGACTGGCGTGCGGAATGCAGAACCGAGCCCAGATCGGCAAGGGAATGTGGGCACAACCGTCCAACATGGCCGAGATGCTCGCTGACAAGATCGGTCATCCGGCTGCTGGTGCCACCTGCGCCTGGGTGCCGTCACCAACCGCGGCGACGCTGCACGCCACGCATTACTTTGAGGTCAATGTGGCTGGACGTCAGCAAGAACTGTCGAGCCGGTCGGCACGTACCCTCGAAGATCTGACCGCCATCCCGTTGTTGGATCGTGAACTCAGTGCCCAAGAAATACAACTCGAACTGGACAACAACGCCCAGAGCATCCTCGGCTACATCGTGCGTTGGGTTGGTATCGGTGTCGGATGCTCCACGGTGCCCGACATCCACGATGTGGGACTAATGGAAGACCTTGCGACTCTACGGATCTCCAGCCAACACGTCGCCAACTGGCTACATCACGGAGTCCTCGACGAAGCCCAAGTCCGCGAAGCGATGACCCGCATGGCCTCTCAGGTAGACAAACAGAATTCTGATGACCCCGGTTACCAGCCGATGGCACCGGACTCCGACAACTCCATCCCATTTCAAGCTGCTCTATCGCTCGTGTTGGGGGGCCGCAATGAACCCAACGGTTACACCGAACGGATCCTCCGCCACCACCGCCTCCGCATGAAAGCCAGCGGAAAGCCGACCATGGATGGCGTTAGTGCTGCTGAGACTGTGCCTGCTCGTGGTTGAGGAGAAACTCCTTGATCGGCAAACCACCGCCGTAGCCGGTGAGCGATCCGTCTGAACCGACGATGCGGTGGCACGGCAACACAATTGGAACCGGGTTCTTGCCGTTTGCCGCTCCAATCGCCCGAACTGCTTTGGGACGGCCGATAGCCTCAGCCTGCTGTCGGTAAGACCGCGTCTCGCCAAAAGGAACGCTAGCCAAAGCAGACCAAGCAGCCCGCTGAAACTCCGTCCCGGTGAGATCAAGGGGGATATCAAATTCTTGGCGCCGCCCTGCAAAATACTCCGCAAGTTGTGTAGTCGCCGCGGCAAGCACTGGATGGTTATCGGTTTCGGCCGGGTCGCCATCTGAATCCGGGTCTTCATCCGCCTGCTGGTCAAACAGCAGATGACTCAAGCCTTCGTCAGTGGCAACCAAACGGAGGCGCCCGATCGGTGAATCAAGTTGTTTAGTCGATGTCATCTAGCGACACTATCGCCGCGAACTGGGCTAGAAACAGAACGTGAGTGATCCTCGCCTTACCCCTACAAGTCGAACGGATCTGCTCGATGAGCTTGAGGCAGATGTGTACGACGTGGCAGTGGTCGGAGGGGGAATCACAGGCGCTGGAATCGCCCGCGAAGCCGCTGGAAGAGGCTTGCGAGTGGCTCTCGTGGAGGCCGACGACTTCGCCGCGGGCACATCCGGGCGATCCTCCAAACTGATCCACGGCGGACTTCGATACTTGGCCAACGGTGAGGTCGATCTCGTCCGCAAAACTGTCGCCGAACGCACCGCGGTTCACACCATGGCACCCCATCTTGCTGAGCCGTGTTGGATGGTCGTGCCCGCTCGCAACCGCTTGACTGCCACCAAATTTCGTGCCGGTATCACCACCTACGAACGCCTGGGGGCGGTGGACGAAGAGGACCGCCATCAGCTTTGGCGTCAAGACGAGATCAGCGTCAACGAACCGCTCCTTCGGACAGACACCTACAACTTTGCGGTCGCATACCGCGAGTATCTGACCGACGACGCGCGGCTCGTACTGGGGGTTCTCCGGGCTGCAGTCCAGTTTGGCGCAACAGTCGCCTCCCGTCTCGTGGTGACCGATCTCACTCACCAGGGTGGCCGTATCAACGGAGTAGTCGCCCAATGCTCAACGAGTGGGCGAGAAGTGCGTGTGCACGCCAGCATCGTGGTCAACGCCGCAGGTCCGTGGGTAGATCAGATCGCTCGCATGGAACAAGACCCACCCACAACACTGCTGCACCTCTCAAAAGGGATCCACGTAGTTGTGCCCCGCGAACGTTTCTGCGTCAACCATCTGGTCATTTGCAACACCTCAGATCGGCGCTCGATTTTTGCGATCCCTCGCGGTGACATTGTCTATATCGGCACAACCGACACCAACTACCAGGGCACACGACCGCTGTGGCCCGAGATTGATTTGGACGATGTTCAGTATCTGCTGGCGCCCTTGGCCCGCTACTTCGACGTTGAACCTCTCGCCCCCAGCGATGTTGTGGCAGCTTGGGCGGGCGTGCGTCCGCTGATCGCGGCTCCAGGCAAAGCCCCCAAGGAGATGTCTCGCAAAGACGAGGTGACCGTCGGCAGCGGCCAGATGATCTCCATTGCCGGCGGCAAACTCACCGGCTTTCGTCGCATGGCTGAAGATGTCCTCAAGGTCGTGGGCGAACAGCTCGCTAAGGACCTGCCACCCGGCCCCGGGACAACCCCGATCCCGGGCGGCATGTCCACGGTCGTTGACCCAACTGATCAGCAAGCTCTGCGGCTCCGGCGGCTTTATGGTAGCGACACCGAAGAAATCTGTTCACTCGACCCAAAACGTCTGCTTGACGATGCACCAGTGGTTGCAGGAGAAGTGGACTGGGCTGTCCAGGTTGAGGCAGCGACGACCCTTGTCGATGTGGTCTACCGTCGCTTGAGAGTGGCCTGGTTCGTTCCCCAGCACCGTTGGGAGTTGTCCATCGCGATAGCCGACAAGATGGCTTCGGTTCTAGGTTGGTCACATGAACAGGTCAAGGCCGAGCTAGCCAGTGTGCGTAGCCAATTCAGCGACGAACTCTCGTTTATGTCTGAAGTGTCTGGCATGTCTGGCGTGTCTGGCGTGTCTGGCGTGTCTGGAGTGTCGCAATGAGCGGGCTCATCGGTGACTTGGCCGCAATCTTGGGCGATGGGTTGTTGCAAACCGAAGACCAACGAAGCGCCCGCGCTCGCGACACTTGGATGCGGTCACAGATTCCCATTTCAGCGGGAACGCCAGTCGTTGCACCTCTCGCGGTTTGCGCGCCGAGTTGCAGCGAAGAGTTGGCCGAGGTGGTGCGTTGCTGCATCGACCACAACACAGCGATGATTCCCCGCGGTGGAGGATCCGGTGTGGTCGGCGGTGTGTTGGCCAGCGCCGATTCTGTGGTGTTGAGCACCGAACGAATGACCGGGCTACGGGCCTTTTCGTCAAGGGACCTGCTTGCCACCTTCGGTGCCGGCACCAACGGATTGGAAGCAGAGCAGCGGATGCAGACCGAGGGTCTCAGCATCGGCCATTGGCCGCAGTCGATTGAGTTGTCAACCGTCGGCGGTTGGGTTGCGACACGGGCATCGGGTCAGTTCTCGACCTCATACGGCAACATCGAAGACATGGTGTATTCCCTGGAAGCTGTGCTTGCCGATGGGTCGATTTACAAAAGCCGGGACACTCCGCGCGCTAGCGCTGGTCCGGATCTGCGTCATCTGCTGATCGGCAGCGAGGGCACCCTTGGAGTGGTCACCGAGGTCACGTTCTCGCTGCGCCAACAACCCGAATCCGAAGTGCGCCAAGCATTTCATTTCAACAACTTCGACACGGGACTCGAAGCAGTACGAAAGCTGATGCGAGCCGAGTGGCGTCCTGGGGTGGTGCGACTCTATGACGGCCGCGAATCTTGGCGACACTTCCGTGAGCGTTTGCCGAAGGGCAACTCGATGCTCATCCTGGCTCACATGGGGCCGGCGGCACTGACCGCTGTTGAAGCCGCTGCGGTATCAAACATCTGCGAATCCGAGGGTGGTGTCGCAGCGGCAGACGAGGTAGTCGATGGTTGGTTTGAGCACCGCAACACTGTGCCCACTTGGGATGAGTTGCTGGCTCAGGGGATCGTGGCCGACACCATCGAGATTGCCGGCGATTGGACGCGGCTTCCCAAGCTCTATCGCGCAGTGATCGAGTCTCTTGAAGCGGTCGAGGGCGTGGTTGCTGCAAGTGCCCATACCTCACACGCTTACCGGTCTGGAGCAAACCTCTATTTCACGCTGGCCGCCACACCCACATCACCTGAGGACTACACGTCAACCTACGATGCTTGTTGGTCAGCAGCTATGAACGCAGCTGCAAGTATCGGCGCAGGTCTAGCCCATCACCATGGTGTCGGGCGAGTTCGACGCGACTGGATGCCGGTTGAGCTCGGGGCTGGCGGATTGTCGTTGTTGCGTTCGGTTAAAGTGGCGATCGACCCCGGTCTACTGATGAATCCCGGAGTCTTGCTGCCATGAGCTTGATAGTCACGCCACGATCGTTTTGGAATAGCACCGCTTGGCTATTCGGTGTGATTCTGCTGATGTCCAGTTGCGGGGGCGACTCCGACAACAGCGCCGATGACAACTCTCTGTCAGCACCCGCCACATCCGTATCGCCGGACACGACCGCCCCGGAACCAACTACCACATCGCCTACTAGCACCACCGCTCCATCAACCACCACATCGCCTACTAGCACCACCGCTCCATCAACCACCACATCGCCTACTAGCACCACCGCTCCATCAACCACCACATCGCCTACTAGCACCACGATGCCCGTGAGTACAACCACAACCACCGAGCCACCCACCACCACAGAGCCGGAATGGCACCAAGAAGCGCCTCTGCTGTTTGACCTGCTCGTAGCCGACAGTGAATGGTACGCCCGAGACGGAAGCGATCCCCAGCGCGCGACCGTTCGCTCCGGCCCGGGCATCGACTACGACGAGGCCGCGATGATAACCGTGCCAAGGCGGGTCATCGAGGGCACCGGCGCGGTACTAACCGATGACCGAGGGGTCGGCTGGCGCGAACTGCTCTTGGGAATCGGACGAACCGGCTGGGTTGAGGCGGACCGCTTAGAAATCAACCGAACGGCACAGACATCCTACTTCGACGACCCCTGCGCCACCGACGGCGCAGCCGAAGGCCCCGCACCGATTAGCGGAGCGACCGGAGTCGGCGATAGCGAGGGACGGGTCGACCATGTGGCACAGATCTGGCACCTGCTTGGGCCGGGATGCGACCGTCTGCACATCGCTTTTGGCACCGCATGGGACTACGACAGCGGTGGGCCACTGGCCGCGGCTGTCCCAGAAGATCTATCCGTCGAGGCCTTCGGCACTTGGGCTCGGATCAGCGTCGCGGGACTCGACGCAGCGCGTCTCGACGCCACATCCGAGCAGAGCTGGAACCTCGCCTCCATCGTGGCGCGCTCGACGGACGGCGCGGTCGTAATCGACGTGTATGCGCCTCAGCCGTCACTGTTCGCAGCCCAGAAGTTACGCGACCCCGCTCGTCTGCTGGTTGATGTCATTCCCGTTGCTAACAACGGCAGCGGCTCGCCCGTGCCGGCCACCTCGCAACTCCACGCTAGTTCGAGCAGCTTTGTGGCCTGGCCCGGCGAACTCGACGAGCGGAACCCCACCAAGGTCGCACTGCCCCTAACGGTGCGCGGCTACTCCCGTTGGTTCGAATCCGCCGGCATTGTCGAGATCCAGCACGCCGACGGAACGGCCGCTACGGCCACGGTCACCGGACCGCAGGCGTTCAATCCGGGCACCGGCAGCAGATGGGGTCTTACGGCCACCGGCTGGCTTGAGGCTTGGGGCACCTTCGAGTTCACCATCGACAACATCGAACCCGGCGAATACCGTTTGCTGGTCGGTGAGTATCCCCCAATCGACGACAGTTCATTCGTCGGCGTGACGATCCCCTTCGCAGTCCTGGCGCCATGATCGCCGCGGCTACCTTCCCTGCAGAAGTCACCCAGCGAAGGTTGTGGCGCAGAACTGCATAGTCTGTCACGAAAACCTCTAGAGTTCGGAGCCACAACGGCCTTGCGAATCAGATGAAGGCCCTCTACAGTAATACCTATGAGCAAATCAGTAAGAGTACGGCCGCGTGGTTGCACAACAATCACCTCGAAGCACCAAGTGACTATTCCAGCAGAGGCATTCGTAGCCGCAGGTCTTGAGAAAGGTGAGTCGTTGCGAGGCACCGCGCTCGGTCCTGGCCGCGTCATCTTTGAGCGTGTAGGCGACCGACTCGGCGACACCGCGGGAATCTTCGACGGTATCTACCCCACCGATACGGTCGAAATTCTCCGCGATGAGTGGGAGTAGTCAAACTGGACTCATCGTGGTCGATGCCGGCGTCGTCATCGGCCACCTTGATCGAACCAATCCACACCACCACGCCGCCACCAACGCGCTGCGCGAAGCGGCGTCTTCGGCCCAGCGGCTGGCGCTGCCCGTCACGGCCTTCGCCGAGTGCCTCGTCTACCCCACCAAAGCTGGTGAGGAGACCGCCGCCAGCTTTGAGGCGGCACTCGCCGCCATCCCGATCAGTGTCCTCAACGCTGATGTCGACATCGCTCGATCTGCCGCAGTGCTGCGTGCTGGACACCCCTCGTTGAAACTCCCTGACGCGCTCGTCATCGCTACAGCCACTGTGCATCAAGCGGACGCCCTCATCACAACCGACCGCCGATGGCCCAATGCACTCACATCGACACTGAGGTTCGCCTTGCGCATCGTGTGAACACACACACACGCCTATTCACCCGTTAAGCAGGAAGTATCAAAGAACAGGTCGGTGGAACTGCACCCTGTTCGCGAACACTGAATCAGAATGACCCGACGAGGGGCAGTTGGGCTGGCATGACCACCTCCTACCTTGCAGACTTGGGACCATGAGCTTGATAGCCGCGATTGATGTTGGGACCACGACGGTTCGTGCTGCGGTGTTCGACGGTGAAGGTGAACGCCTCGGCATTGCCCGCTCCACTTTGCGTTCTCGGCATCCGTTTGCCGGTGCCGTCGAGCAGGATCCTGATGAGATCGTGAGCACCGCCCTCGATGTCTTCCGCCGAAGCCTGACAACCGCCCACGTTGAGGCAACCGACATCGGCGCTCTGGGCATCACCAACCAGCGATCAAGCGTGGTCGCATGGGACAGCGAGACCGGGCGGGTCCTGCGTCCGCTGATCGGCTGGCAGGACACTCGCACCGTAGAGCGGGTAGCGGAGTTTGTGTCAGCCGGAATCCCGCTCAATACCTCGGCGTCGTGCACCAAACTCGAGTGGCTGATGGCCAACGACGACTCCGTTCGCGAAGCATCTGCGAGAGGCACGCTTCGTTTCGGGACCGTCGACACTTGGCTGAGTTGGGCTTTGAGCGGAGGCTCTGTCCAGGTGACGGATCCCTCAAATGCAGGAGCAACCGGCTGTTACGACTTGCACGGCGGTGATTGGTCAAACGATGTGCTGGCACTGTTTGGTGTACCTCGCGAATCGATGGCCACGGTTGTGGCATCCGACGAAATCGTTGGTCATTGCGATTCGGAACTTGTCGGCTCTGCCATCCCGCTAGCGGCCCGGTGTGGAGATCAAATGGCGGCATGCATGGCTCACGGCATGGTTGACGGCACTGCCAAGCTCACTCTCGGTACTTCAGGCATGCTTGATGTCGGCACCGGCTCGTCCGTGGCGGAAGCTCCCGCCGGTTGTTACGCCTTGCCGCTGTGGCGCCGCGCCGTTGATGGAGCGCTTGTTGACGAGTTCTTGGTGGAGGGCTCGATCTTGACGGCAGGTTCGGTAATCGAATGGCTGGTCAGGGCCGGTTTGCTGGATCGCGTCGAACAGCTCGATGAGGTTGCCTCATCCGGTTCGCCGGGGGTCGAGTTCGTGCCCTCATTGGCTGGGCTCGGTTCACCCCACCAGGATCCTCAGGCGCGGGGCGCAGTGCGGGGTATCGGGTTGGAAACCACAGCCGCTGACATTGTGCTCGGCGCGCTCACCGGAATCGCCACTCGCGTGGCTGAGTTGACAGTACACATGGGTGTAACCGGCCCGCTTCTGGTCGACGGCGGGTTGAGCCAGTCACAGGTTCTGCTCGAAGCAATCCACGAGACAACCGGGTTGGAGATTCGCCCGGCCGCCGATTACGAAACAACCGTGCGCGGCGTCGCCCTTCTAGCCGGATCCGGCGACTGACAGGGGCCCAACCAATCCGTCGAGCACCATGGCCAACGCATGGTCGATCAGTTCATCGCGGCCCAGCAATCCCAGCAACGAGATCTGTTGGATTGCTCCCGAGATCGTGCTGACGACAACGCGGGCACTAGGCGCCGAGTCGATCTCACCTCTATTGACCGCGCGATCAAAGACCTCAGCCATGGCCACGACGGGCGGCTCCACATGGCGCCGAAGCGTGTCTTGGAATAGCGATGGCTGAAGTCGAAATTCAGCAGTGATCGCCGGAAGGCCGCGCAGGAAATCCGGTCGAAGAGTTAGATCGACATGTTGGGCAATCACGGCCCGCAGATCACTTCGAAGATCACCGAGATCGGGAGACTCAAAGGTGATGACATCATCGAACAATGCGTCTCTTACGAGTTCTGCCTTTGATGACCAGGTTCGATTGATATACCGGCGATAAAGTCCCGCTTCCTGAGCGACCGCCTCCAGGGTCATCCGTTCGTAACCGGTGGAGACAAGCACGGCACGAGTGGCTTCCAATATGGCTCGCCGGTTGGCAGCGTTCGGCGGGCGTCCCGGTCCGCGCCGTCCGGTGAGATCGGTTTTGGTTTCGCTGGCCACAATCCAAGGTTAGCCGCCCAAGGCAATATTGTCCCCGAACGAGACATATGGTTATACTGCGCGATTGAGTTCGTACTGACACCCTGGGGGGACAATGACTCGTAAACAACCGAACACCACCTTGCGCCTGCTGGCACTTTTTCTGAGTTTCTTGCTGCTGGCCGCTGCCTGCGGCGGAGATGACGGCGACGACGCCGAAACGGTAGCCGGCGATGACGGCGACGACATGGCCGAAGATGACGGCGATGACGGCGACATGGCAGATGACGGTCACGACGGCGACGACGGCGACATGGGAGACGACGGCGACGACGGCGACGACGGCGATGACGGCGACATGGGAGACGACGGTGACGAACCGGAGCCCGAACCGGAACCGCGAACTGCCTCTTGGAGAGGTGTCACCGAAGACACGATCACCATCGGTGTCTCAATGCTCAACTTCGACCTTCTCAAAGAGCTCAACCTGTCGCCGGCTGGCTGGGGAGACCAACAGGGCATCTGGGAGGCACTAGTCGCCGACCTCAACGCCAACGGCGGAATAAACGGCCGAACCGTCGAAGCCGTGTATGAGTTCTACAGCCCGATCGACCCGGTGGATGCCGAGCGTGTGTGTACAGCCCTTACCGAAGACAATGAAGTATTCGCCGTTCTCGGCGGTTTCGTGGGACCCCTCGCCGGAACGGCAGATCCCTGCATCGCTGGTCTCAACGAAACCATCCTCGTCGGCGGCGAAATCAACGCTGCTGAGCTCGCGAAGACCAGTGCTCCTTGGTATCACCCTGAGCCCACCGTTGAAGCTTCAACCGAAAACCTGCTCGGATTGTTGGTGAATACCGACCGCTTGACTGACGGTATGCCCGTCTACGTCATGGCCGGGCGCGCCGCCGAAGGCACGATGGACGCAGTGATTGCGGAACTAGAAGCGCACGGCGCTGATGTCGTCGGTAGCTCGATCATCGAAGCCAACGACGGCGAGACTCTCGCTCAAAACCAGCAACTGGAAGTGATCCTGGAACGGGTCAAAGGATCCGGTGCCGAAGCAATCATGATCAACGGAAATCCCGCTGCCACGATTCGCGGTATCGGCGCGGCAGGTCTCAACGGCAAGATCGCGGTGTGGACCAACAACTCCGGTGGACTCAACAACCTCGGAGAGACCATCACCGACAAGTCGATTGCCGACGGCGTGCTCACCGCTCTTGGACCCACCGACACAGAAATCTATGCAGAACCGCTCTACCAGTCGGCCTGTAACGATGTGATCGCCGCGGCCATACCCGACGCCGACCTTCGTCAACCAACCGAATACCAGACAGAAGAAGAGAACTGGTTCAACTCGACTCGTCGTGCCTGCAGCCATCTCGCGCTGTTTGTGGAGATCGCGACCGCAGCCGGAGTGAACCCCACGCATGACTCCTTCAGGGCCGCGGCTGAGAGCCTGAGCGACTTCACCCTTCCCGGCGGAGCATCTTCGCTCAGCGCCACCAAGTTCGGGGCCCGCGACCTCTTCCGCTTGGGTGGGTTTGACCACACCGAAGGTGACGGCGGTGCCGTGCCGGTGACCGATCTCATCGACATCTTCCCCTAGGCCGAATCCAGGCCCCACGGCCCACGTAACGGAATATTGACACAGGCGTCCGCCCTATTCGGGTGGTCGCCTGTGTCGTTTTTCTCATGTTCTCGGGCATAGTCGATGGATGAAAGAACTCATCTACCATCGCTCTCTGTTACCCACAGTTGACCGCTATGCCGACAAGACTCTGATTATCGACGGCGGCTACCGCGCCAGTTACGCCGAGCACGCGGACCGTGTCTTCCGGCTGAGCAACGCGCTGAAGGACCGCCTCGATATCGCCCGGTCCGACCGCTTTGCAGTAATGGCGCTCAACAGCCACCAGTATCTGGAGCTGTATCACGCCGCATTTCTCGGTGCCGGAATCATCAACCCCCTCAACCTGCGCCTCGCGGGCAAAGAACTCGATTTCATCCTTCGCAACTCCGGCACCGAGGTTGTCTTTGCCGACGCATACTTTGCCGGTGCGATAAAGCAGGTCCTCGAGTCAGCCGAAGAACCGCACAACGTTCGCAGCATTGTGCTGATCGGCGATGGTGACGTTCCCCACGACCTCAGCTACGAAGAATTGATCGACGGCGCCGACTCCTCTGTGCCCGAAGAACCCGAAGAAGAAGATCCCGTCGTCCTCATGTACACCGGTGGAACGACCGGATTGCCCAAAGGTGTTCTGGTCGACAACCGAGCCGAGATGCTCAACCTGTATCACATCGCCATCGTCTTCGGCTTCGACGACGAGGCTGTCAACCTCATCCAGACCCCCATGTTCCACGCCGCCACAATGGGCGCAATCCTGGGAACACCTTCGAGCGGTGGCACCGCAGTCAGCATTCCGATGTTTGATCCCGCAGGAGCCATGGCCTTGATCGAAGCCCACGGTGTAACCCAGACCGTAATGGTTCCGACCATGATCGGGATGATGCTACAACACCCCGATTTCGCACCGGACCGTCTCAACTCCGTGAAGCAGCTCCTCTACGGCGCGAGTCCGATGCCTGCCGCCATCCTCGACACCATCCTGTCGACTTGGCCCGAGATGGAAGTGCTGCAGGGCTACGGGATGACCGAGTGCTCCGCGGTACTCACCATGCTCGGCGCGCGCGAGCACCGCCAAGGTGGCGCTCGTCTGCGTTCCGCGGGAAGGGCCGTCCCGGGAGTCCTGCTGTCGATCCGCGACGAATCCGGCAACGAAGTCGCAAGCGGTGAAACAGGCGAAGTGTGGGCCAAAGGCGGCAACTTCATGCAGGGGTACTGGCAGAATCCGACCGCCACCGCGGAAGCCTTCGAAGGCGGCTGGTACCACACCGGAGACGCCGGATACCTCGACGAAGACGACTATCTCTTCCTAGTTGACCGTGTCAAGGACATGATCGTCACCGGTGGTGAGAACGTCTACTCCGCAGAGGTCGAGAGTGTTATTTCCAAGCATCCAGCGGTTGCTCAGGTTGCGGTGATCGGCATCCCCCATGACACCTGGGGTGAACAGGTCCACGCCGTCGTGGTGTGCGCCGAAGGTGCCGAGACCACCGAAGAAGAAATCCAAGTCTTCGCCCGGGAGTCGATCGCGGGCTACAAAGTTCCCAAATCTGTGGAGTTCAGAAACGAGCCCCTGCCTCTTTCCGGTGCCATGAAAGTTCTCAAACGAGAACTACGCGCGCCGCACTGGAAAGACCACGGCCGAGGCGTCAACTAGAGCCGAGTGCAAGTTGACGCTCTGGATCCCACAGTCATATCGGGGCTGCAAACGGTTCGACTCCGGATAGAACAGAAAATTATCTATTACATACGTTAACAGACAGTATAATTTCCGTATGGGTTCGACAAGAGTTTTGAGTCCGGTCACTGTGGAGGCAGTGCTGCTGCTGGGGAGCCGGGTAGCGGCGGCTCGGCGGGAGCGGCGCTGGACACTGGCGGAGTTGGCCGAGAGAGTGGGCGTGTCCGTCGTCACGATCCGCAAAGTCGAGAGGGGCGATCCGACCGTCGCCTTGGGGACCGCCTTCGAGGCGGCGGCCCTCGTGGGAGTTGCACTGTTCCACGAAGACCCACATCGTCGCGCTCTGGAGGCCGAAGTCGCGCGGGCCCGGCTGGCGGTGCTTCCGGCCTCCGTGCGCCCCGGCGACATCGATGACGATTTCTGATCGGGCCGGAGCCTTGGACACCTTTGTGTGGGTCTGGCTACCCGGCGCGGCGGAGCCGGTGGTCGCGGGCCGGTTGACCGACCGAGGTACGGCGATCACATTCGCCTACGGGCGTAGCTACCTCGAGCGCCCCGACGCGGTCGCGCTGTACCTGCCCGAGCTGCCACTCCGGAGAGGCGAGATCCCGCCCCGGTCGGGGGAGGTCGCCGGATGCGTGGCCGACGCGGCACCCGACGCGTGGGGCCGGCGGGTGATCGAACACCGCCGCGTCGGTGCCCGTTCCGACCTCCATACCCTGGCCTACCTGCTGGAGTCTGGATCCGACCGGATCGGCGCCCTCGACTTCCAGGCATCGGCCACCCACTACGAGCCCCGCTCCGGCGACGCCGCTTCGCTGGAAGAGTTGGCCGAGGCCACCGAACGCGTGGAGAGCGGCGAACCGCTGACACCAGCCCTCGATCGGGCCCTGCTCCATGGAACCTCGGTGGGCGGGGCCCGGCCGAAGGCGTTGCTCGCCGACGGCGACCGCAGCGTGATCGCCAAGTTCGCCTCCTCGACCGACCCCTACCCCGTGGCGAAGGCCGAGTACGTCGCCATGGAGTTGGCCCGCCGCGCCGGACTCGAAGCCGCGCCCGTCGAGATGACCCAGGCGCTCGGCAAGGATGTGCTGCTTGTCGAACGGTTCGACCGTACCGCCCACAGAGCCCGGCGCATGATGGTCTCCGCTCAGACAATCCTGGAACTGCATGACGCGCACGGCATAGCGGGCCGCTACGCGACCTACGTCGACCTCGCCCACCAGGTCCGGTCCCGCTTCGCCGCCCCGGACGCGACCCTGCGAGAGCTGTTCTCGCGCATCGTGTTCAACATCCTCGTCAGCAACACCGACGACCACGCCCGCAACCATTCCGCCTTCTGGGACGGCAGCAGCCTGGCGCTCACACCCGCCTACGACATCTGCCCGCAGGCCCGCACCGGCGGCGAAGCCTCCCAGGCGATGGCCTTCGGTGACGACGGCGACCGCCTCAGCCAAGTCGCCCGCTGCATCGCCCACGCCGGCCACTACCACCTGACCGCTCAGCAGGCCCGAGAGATCGCCGACCGCCAGATCGCGGCCATACGCGACCATTGGGACGACGTGTGCGAACTCGCCGGCATGCCCTCCGCCGAGAGGGAGCGCCTGTGGGGTCGTCAGTTCCTCAACCCCTACTCCCTCGACGGCTACGGGAGATCCTCCTCCCAGCGGTGATGCGAGTCGATCAGGCCAGATAGTCGCGGAATTGATCGGGGGCACCTGGAGTTCCGAACCGGGGTTCGGGCCTTGCGCGCTAACCTAGCGATTCTCCTGCGGCGTGCCCGTCCGCGCCGGTCTCAGCGTCGGATGTCGTTGATCAGCAGCATGAGCGTCAGGTCGTCCAGCGGGGAGGACTCGAACCCGAAGTGACGATAGAAGCTGGCCGCCCGGCTGTCCTTGGCGTGGACCAGCACGAGGCGCACGCCGGTGAGAGATGCGACCTCAAGCGCCTTGAGCAGGAAGTGCTTCAACAGCGCGGCAGCCAACCCCTTGCCCTGGTGGTCGCGGTCCACGGCCAGCCGGCCCAGCAGCATCGCGGGCACCGGTTCGGGCTGGTTGCGCGCGGCGCGCCGTGTGGCCTCGACACGAGCGACCGCCGCGGTGCTCGACGCGTAGAAGGCCACCAGCCGGGCACCGTGTGTCACAACCCATGTCCGGCTCGACCCTTCGCGCTGATTGCGGAGCGCCCTGCGGCGCAGCCATTCGTTGAGAGCCTCGTCGCCGCAGTCGAAACCCTCTACTTCGTGATGTGCGGCAAGAAGTTCGGGTCCTCGGTAGCGGCTCACTCAGCGTCCAACACCGAGGGTCTCGCCAACAGATCGGCGATCCTCGGCTTAGCGGCCGCCGGCCGGCCGAGGATGTCCTGGAGTTCGCCCCAGGCCTCATCCGAGAGCGTGAAGACCCGGCGGTCGGCGAGGTCGTTGCCCGCGGCCGCGACCGCGCTGCTCACCACGTACTCATTCAGCGACATACCGGTATTGTCGAGCACCCGACGCACAATAGTGTCCTCAGCAGGGGTGACTCGGATCGACCATCGTTCCGTCTTGACATCCACACCAATACTGTACGTCACTTAGACATACAACGCAACGGATCGTGCATCCGAACGATGCCGCGGCCACGCAAGCCTCCGGCCCACTACACTGGCAGCGGCAATGGACAGGTCGGTCAGCTGCCGATCCGGCGCAGTTGGTAGACGTTGTGTGAGATAGCAACAACTTCCCCGTTGGTGTCTTTGAGTTCGCATTCCCACTCGTAGTCGGCTTTGCCGTTGGCTTCTGCTTCTTTTGTGATCCGGGTTGCTTCTGATTCCGACAACCGCACCTCGACAATGATGTCGGTCAGCGCCGGGCGTCGGAAGCGGATCTTCATTTCCTTCACGATCGGGTAAAACCGCTTGTAGTCGAAGGTCGTGGTGAACATGGTTCCTCCCGGCACCTCCGCCAAGGTGAACAGCGCGCCCGCGTACATCATCTGTACATGGTTGACATTCGGCTCAAACGGCATCCGTAACCGCACATAGCCGGGTTCAGCGTGCTCGACACACGCACCGGTGCGCTCAGCGAAAGGGATCATTTTCCATAGTCCCTGCGTCAGCTTTTCTGGGTCGTATTGACGTTCCGTTTCCGCAGTCATGTCGGCTCACTCTCCGAGGTCGGGGGCCCAAGACGAACCGTTGATGTGACCGCCGCCATCGACAAACAAGGTGTTGCCGGTCATGTAACCGCAGCCCTCGCTCGCCAGAAACACCGCAACGGGCGCGATGTCGTCATAACAGTCACCGATTCGACCCATCGGGTTGCCCGCATCTGCGGCTGAGAGAAGCTCTGGATGCTGTGACATGACGGCATGAAAGGAAGCGGACTTGGCGGCCGGGCAGACCACATTGGCGACGATCCCGGTGCCGGCCCATTCCCGCGCCGCGGTGCGGGTCGCGGCCCGCAGAGCTTCCTTCGACGAGTTGTACTCGACGGTTCCCATATGGGCATTGACGCCGTTGAGCGAACACAAGTTGATTATTCGTCCATATCCACGAGGTTTCATGACCGCATGAGCCGCGTTCATGGCCCAGAATGGACCCAGAAAACCGACATCGAGACCCCGAGCCATACCTTCGGCAGACTTTTGTTCGACTCGGCTGATAACGCCGCCGCCCCAAGCGTTGTTGACCAAGATGTCGAGTCCACCCCAACGATCGACGGACGCGTCGATCATCGCTTCCACGTCATCGCGGTTGCCGGCATCGGTGCGTACGAACAGGCCCGCGTCGCCAAGTCTGTCGGCCATTGCCTGACCAGTCCGTTCGTTGAGTTCGGCAATCAACACACCTTTTGCGCCCTCATCAACAAAGCGCTGAGCGATGGCGGCTCCGATACCGTCGCCCGCTCCTGTGATCACAGCTATCCGTCCGTCGAGTTGACCCATGATGTGCCTCCTTGGAGTGTCTGCGCTGACCCTACGCTGAGCGCCATCGTCCCGTCGATCAGACAAGCGTTACGAGAACAATGCCTCACGGTTTCGGGGCGGCGTCCGACACGACCTACGATATTCTGGTTCGCTATGGCGGCAGTGACGCGAGAGTGAGGGCGACCGCCTCTACGAAGCGCTCGGCAATGTCAGCCGCAGTTCGCACATGCGCCGCGTTGAGCTTCCGAGAGGCGAAGTCTCCGTACTCTGCGAGAGCACGGTCCTTTCGTATTTCTTCGGCTTCGACGAGATCATCGTGTTTGATGACGTCAGCTATTTGAATTCGCGCGTATTCAAGCGTGATGCGGTGCGCGCCTTCACCGCCCCGGACCCGCAGGCCGACAGCGGCCATGTGCGCGGTCACGGTTTTGCGAATGGCGTCATGGCACGCAGCCATGGCGAGAGTGGTGTCGTCCTCGGAAAGAACCCGAGCAGAGCGAACGTGTCGTCGGGCATCGTTGACACGTTCACCTGCAGCGCCCATGTTCGCCTTGACCCGCCGCAAGTCGCCCGTAGCAATCGCCTCCACAAGCCAGTTAGAAGTCACGTTCGTGTTTGAGCGGGATCGGGGTTAGCGGCTGTTGCTTGATTTGAGCGACGAGGGGTTCTCGAGAGTGCGAGTCCCAGTTGGCGCAATCGATCACGATGGGGTTGATTTCGACACGCAAGTCGCGTTCAAGTCCACGGCATGCCCTGCGAACTGACCGCAGCGTCGCTCCACCGACAACCACGACATCGATATCGCGCGGGTAGGAACCGGGTTCGCCGCTGTAACGAGCAGCCCAAGAACCGAACACGAACGCGTCTTCGACGCCTTCGAGACCGCTGAGCGCCTCACCGAGGCTTCCGAGTACGCCGACGGTCTGCTCCAAGATCTTGCGCAACTCCGGGGCCCACGGAAGGCTCCGATTATGGCGTACGAGCTTGTTGCGACCCATCATTCGTGTAACTACGAGGCCGTGTTCGGCTAGACGTGCCACCTCGCGGCTGACCGTTGCCTGAGCGACGCTCGCCCGTTGTGCGATCTCGCCGATGGCGAACTCGTCCCCTGGATTGGTAAACAGAACCGCGAGGATGCGCATTTGTTGGTCTGACCTGAACAGTGGCGCGAGAGCCGGGGCCGCTTCATTCACACTCTCAATCATATCATCGAGAATGCGAATACAACCCAGGGCGACCTACCACAGTTCACAACCAAAGCAACCACACAGTCCCATTGAGGAGTTCAGGCTGGGCGGTCGCCTTTGATGGTGATACGGCGCATGTGGCGCCGCTGACCCGCGAAATCATGCAACGCGTAGTGTTGAACGCTGCGGTTGTCCCACATCGCCAACGAGCCCGGCTCCCAAGAGAACCTGCAGGTGAAGCGCTCCTTGACGGCGTGGCCCAGAAGAAACCGAAGCAAGGCCCGCGACTCATCTTTGTGAAGGCCGGCAATACCGACGGTGAAGGCACCGTTGACATAAAGACCCTTGCGTCCCGACTCGGGATGAGTCCTGACCACCGGATGGCTCACGATCTCAGATGCCTGCTCAGGGTTGGTTGTCTTGATTGCTTTGGTCTGGGTGGACAAGGCGCCCTCTGCGTACTGCGGACCCGCCGAGTGATACGCCGATAGCGGGTCGAGCAGTTCCTTCATGGTGTCGCTCAACGCGTCATATGCAGCATGTTGGTTGGCAAACAGAGTGTCACCGCCCGCTTCGGGCACCTCAACTGCATACAGGATCGAACCCAGATCGGGTTCGCTGAGGAACGTGACATCGGTATGCCAACCGCCGCCGAAGTTGAACACGTCGTCCGGCTCGGTGATCACATCAATCAACTCTGGGTACTCTGGATTAGCAAGCACGAACGGATGCGTGTCGAGTTCTCCGAAGCGTTTACCGAAAGCAATTTGTTGTTCGGGTGTGAGGTTCTGATCACGAAAGAAGAGGACATGATGCTCAACAAGGGCTCGGCGGATCTCCGCAATCGTTTCAGCAGACAGATCGGCACCGAGGTCGACCCCCGAAACAACAGCGCCGAGCGCACCCGAGATCCGTCGGACGCTCAATCCGGTTGCTGTCCCAGTCGCCGCGGCTGCAGAGTTCATGTGCGGGACGCTTCGAAGATGCTGCCGACTGAGGAGTCGAGCATCGAATCGAACTCTTCTTCGCTTTGCTGGGCACTGAGTCCTTCGGTGAGGGCTCGGGAGAAATTGGCGACCATACCAAGCTGGCGACGCAGCCGATCATTGGATTCTTGACGGCTGTAACCGCCCGACAAGGCCACCACTCGCAGCACCCGCGGATGGGCGATTACGTCGCTGTAGAACCCGTCTTGAGAGGGAAGCGTGAGCTTCAGCATCACCGACTGGTCTTCGTTGAGCTGATCGAGATGCGAAAGAATCGCCGCTTTGAGCATTGTTTCAGCTTCGGCTTTGGTTGAGCTGTTGATGTTGACTTCAGGCTCGATGATCGGCATCAGGTTCGCGCCGAGAATCTGCTTGCCAACCTCGAATTGCTGGTCGACAACCGCATCGACACCGGCCTGGTCCGCTTCGTTGATGACCGAGCGCATCTTCGTACCGAATATGCCCATGTCATTGGCCCGTTCAAGCAGTTCGTCCAGTGTCGGCATCGGTTTCATGATCTGGGTGCCGTTGGACTCTGTATCGAGCCCTTTGTCGACCTTGAGGAAGGGTACGACCCGTTTCTCGTTCCAAAGGTAGGAGGCGCTTGGCTGGCCTGCGATATCGCGATCCATTGTCATCTCAAAGAGAATCGCCCCGAGGATGCGGTCACCGTTGAAACTGGGGCTGGTCACAATACGGCTGCGCATCTCATGCACGAGATCGAACATCTCGGCGTCACCCTCATAAGCATCCTCGGCGACTCCGTAGAGCTTCAACGCCTTGGGCGTGCTCCCGCCGCTCTGGTCGAGAGCGGCGATGAACCCATCGTCCTGCTTGACCTTGGTGAACTGCTCACTGTTCATACTTCGCCGCTTTCTGATCGAGTCGCGAACCCCCAAGGATAAGCCCCGCAAACGCGTTCCTGCCGGAGATCTTCTATTCCAAAATCTCCCTTCGAAATAGAATAACAGCCGGATGTAGTCACCACAACCTCCAACGACTGGGATAAGGATGCCGTCGACGCGCGGATCGAGCCTGACGCGTTCGGCGGTGACCATGACGGCGAGCAGTTCTCGGTGTTGGCGGGGCCGAACCCCGGCTGCTACGGTTGCCCACCATGCTTAGACACGGGCGAGTTCTGTTGGTTGGTCTGGTGTTGGCGGCGGTGGTGTTGCCAGCGTCGTCGGCTGGTGCTGTGGCCGGTTACGGCGACGTCGACGAGGGCCGGTGGTTCACCGATCCGGTGCAATGGTCCGTCGACGGCAATGTCACCGGTCTGGACGGTGCCTGCTTTGAGCCTGACCGGTTGGCGTCGCGCGGTGAGATGGCGGTCTGGTTGTGGAACATGGAGGGCCAACCCTCCGCGGCGGCGCACTCGTTCACCGACGTGACCGATCCGGGCCAACAGGACCCGGTGTCGTGACTGTTGGCGGAGGGGATCACCACGGGCACGACCCCGACGACGTTCTCACCCGACAACGGGCTCACACGCGGCCAGTTCGCGGCGTTCTTGTGGCGGCTGGCCGACCGCCCGTCCGCGGCGGCGCACTCGTTCACCGACGTGGTGGCGACATGGCAACAGGACCCGGTGTCGTGGCTGCTGGCCGAGGCGATCACCACGGGCACGACTGACACGACGTTCTCACCCGACGACGGCCTGACACGGGGCCAGCTCGTGACGTTCCTGTACCGGTACAGCGGCGAGCCGACCGTCACAATCGACCCTGCAAGCCCAGCCTGTACGCCGCCGAGCACGTTCAAGACCGTCACCGCGGGCGGCTGGCATTCGTGCGGCTTGCGCACCGACGACACCATCACCTGCTGGGGCAGCAACACCGACGGGCAGACTGATGCACCATCGGGCACGTTCAAAACCGTCACCGCAGGCGCCCTGCATTCGTGCGGCTTGCACACCGACGACACCATCGCCTGCTGGGGCGCGAACTACGGCGGGCGGACCGACGCGCCGTCGGGCACGTTCAAAACCATCTCCGTAGGCTCCGCGCATTCGTGCGCGGTCCGCACCGACGACACCATCGCCTGCTGGGGCTGGGAGACCGACGCGCCGTCGGGCACATTCAAGACCGTCTCCGCAGGCTCGGGTTTTTCAGAGTTTGCCGAGCCGGTCGTGGGCACGTGCGCGGTCCGCACCGACGACACCATCACCTGCTGGGGCCGCGGGCAGACCGACGCGCCGTCGGGCACGTTCAAGACCGTCTCCGCAGGCGGTCAGTATGCGTGCGCGGTCCGCACCGACGACACCATCACCTGCTGGGGCGCCACCTACCGCGGGCGGAACGACCACGGGCGGACCGACGCGCCGTCGGGCACGTTCAAAACCGTCACCACAAGCTCGGATCATCCAACTACTGAGCCGGGCAGCGTCGGCGGCTCGCATTCGTGCGCGGTCCGCACCAACGACACGATCACCTGCTGGGGCTGGAACGACGACGGGCGGACCGACGCGCCGTCGGGCACGTTCAAAACCGTCACCGCGGGCAGCTACCATTCGTGCGGCTTGCACACCGACGACACCATCGCCTGCTGGGGCTGGAACGACGACGGGCAGACTGATGCACCATCGGGCACGTTCAAAACCGTCACCGCAGGCGCCCTGCATTCGTGCGGCTTGCACAGCGACGACACCATCACCTGCTGGGGCTGGAACGACGACGGGCAGACCGACGTTCCGTAGATCACGCTGAGCGGCGCTGTGAGCCTCTGAGCGCTCCTGGGCGGGTTCTGGTGCCTGATCGGGCGCAATCGTCGCGCTGCGCGCCGTTCTACGCCCCCAGATCGGCCCGGTGCGGGGTCGCAGCCCAGCCGAAACGTATAGTGAGCCGAGACTACATCAGCGGTCGGGACGGCGGCGCTCGGGTGTGGGCGGTGCCATGCCGGGCCGCCCTCATGGTCGGGCCGTTTCGTGTGCTCGGCGTTTGTCCGCGGCGTCGTTCTCGAGGGCCACGGTGCGGCGGCGCCGTCCAGGTCTCTGAAGGCACCACCAGCTGACAACAGCTCAGGACCCTTTTATTCCAAAATCTCTCTCTAGAATGGAATAACGGTCGCTTATCTCACTACAATCTCCAATGACTGGAATAAGGAGAGAGATGACAAGCGAACGAGCTGGCAGGTTCCGCCCACAGCTAACCGGATACGAAGCGTTCATGCCGAAACCGCTGCCACCCGATCCGCAACTTCAATGGGACGCCGAACTTCTCGGCCTACTCTCCGAAGCCAACACAGCCTTGGGGCGGTTGGACGGAATGGCGACGACCTTGCCCGATCCTGATATGTTCGTCGCCTCGTATGTTCGGCGAGAAGCGGTGCTCAGCTCCCAGATCGAAGGTACCCAATCGAGCCTCGACGACTTATTCGCCCACGAGGTGGAGGTGCAGGGGACCGGTCTGATGGCTGACATCAACGAGACGGTCAACTACGTGCGTGCGATGGGTACGGGGCTTCAACTTCTCGACGAGTTACCGCTGTCGGGTCGGCTGATTCGTAGGGTTCACGAAGAGCTGATGACCGGAACACGGGGCCAGGAACGCACCCCCGGAGAGTTTCGCAAGTCACAGAACTGGATTGGTCCCGCGGGTTGCACGCTGGCAACTGCGGCATTCGTTCCACCGTCGCCTGACGACCTTGGAAAAGCCATTCATGATCTAGAGATCTACTTGAACGACAGCAAAGATCCGCCGCTCGTACTGGCCGGGCTTGCGCACGCCCAGTTCGAGACAATCCACCCGTTCCTCGACGGCAATGGCCGCATCGGCCGGTTGCTCATCACCCTGTTGCTGGTGCAACGTGGTACGCTGGCTCGTCCGCTGTTGTACTTGAGCCTCTTCCTGAAGCAGAACCGACCCGAGTACTACGATCGACTCAACGCCATCAGAACCCACGGTGACTGGGAGGGCTGGCTCAAGTTCTTCCTCACCGGGGTCACCTCCACCGCAAGCGATGCTGTACGAGTCGCAGGTGAGATATCGGCGCTAACCGAAAAACACCGCCAAATCGCGATCTCCCATAACTTCGGTAAGTACGGATGGCCGCTGCTGAACCTGCTGGCCGAACAGCCGATCATGACAATCAAATATGCGACCGCGAAACTGGGCGCGACATCCACGACCATCGGTGGACTGTTCGATCAGATGGCTCCGTTGGGGATGGTCGCAGAAATCACTGGCCGCCGACGCAACCGTGTCTATCGCTACTCGCCGTTCCTTGACATCCTCGCAGACGACACCGCTAAATAGTCGGTCTTTCGCGGCAAGCGACCGTCGGTGCTGAGTGCCGAAACGATCCGTTCGAGGTCGGTCAGACGTTCTTGATTTCGTGAATCATCTACGTCCCAGCCCGCATGTGAACCGTCAACCAACAGCCAAAGAGACTAGTTTCCCCGCGAATATTCGATCCTCTAAGCGGGACGTTTACGAGACGCATGGCACGCTCTGCTGTCACCATCTGTTCCGTACCGCGCCGAGTGCTGGGCCTTGTTCGAATTCGACGGGTCCCCACGCTAGAGCGACTCTGAGTTGATGGTCCAGAGCCGACCACAAAGCTTCGATTACGGTTTCTCGGTCCCGTCCTTCCTCAAAAGTGGATGTCGGCGCCGAACCCCGCGGTTCATCGGACGTACCGGAGTAGGTCGACAAGACAGTTGCTGAGCGGGGGCGCATCGGCACCGTATCGAGCCGACATCGCACGGTGTCACCCTCATGGAACACCGAGAACATCTCCGCCGTTGTGCCGACAATCATGGCGATTCGAGGGGTGAAAATAGGCGGGTCGGGCTCTGGAACGATGTCAACAACTGCCTCTACCGTGGCAAGACCCGAAATCAGCCGATCTGCAATGACATCAACATGGTCGCCGTTGCCGATCACCAGCCCATCTTCTGTTCTACGAGCACATGTGTCGTGACGCAGTCGGTCCCTTTCAGCCTCGCTTCCGGTCGGTTCGACGAGTAGCGCATGCGGGTCAACTCGGATTCGGCGAGAGCGAGATGACTCACTGCGGCCGGTGATGAAGTACATCCAAGTTTGTCGTGCGTCGGAACTCGTATGGAGAAGCAAACCGCGTCCCGGGTAGCCCCCTACAACCGCCTCAAGCTCCAGATCTTGTGTGTTCGCGTTGTGCGATTGCTCAGCCACTACTTCATCGCAGCACTTGTTCGGGTTTGAGCGCGGGTTAGGAGGTGTTGGATGAAAGCGGGGTCGTGGCTTCCGAGTGCGGGGACTGAGGCATCGGGATCAGCGACGCCGCTGATGTTGAATGGGGAGCGATATACCTCTGCTGTGCCGGTGGGGGTGGTCACGGTCATGAACCTGTCACGGGCCCGAAGCTGTTCGTGTTGCCAGAGTGTGTGGGGGTCGCGCACCGAGCTGTGCGTCACCCGGCCGCGCTTGAGCCGATCGAGTAGTTCGTCGGCTGAAATCTCTTCAAACACGCTGGTAATCAACATTTCGAGGTCGTCGATGTTGGCGACTCGGTCAACGTTGTCTAAGAACCGCGGATCCTCGCAGAGACTCTGATCACCGAGCACATGGGTAGCAAACGACACCCAGTCTCGATTGCTTTGAACGCCGATCATGATGTACTCGCCGTTGCTCATCTGATACATCCCGTAGGGGGCGATCATCGTGTGGCGATGGCCCGCTCTCGGCGGAATTATCCCGGTGCCAACCGCCGCGAAGGTCGGGGCCGAAGTCCATTCCGCAAGGCTCTCCAGCATCGACACCTCTACCGATGCTCCCTCTCCGGTCGCCTGCTTGCGGTACAGAGCAGCGAGAATCGACGAGAACGCATACATGGCCGCTGACACATCTGCCACCGAGAACCCGACCTTGCAGGCCTGATCAACGGTGCCGGTGAGAGCAACGGCACCAGCTTCGGCCTGCACCGCGAGGTCATAAGCCTTGTCATCGGTTCGAGGGCCGCCAAGCCCATACCCTGAAACGTCGCAGGCAATCAGCTGCGGGTGCTTTGCTCTTAGCCGGTCGGCAAGGACCCCGGCCCGTTCAGCCGCCGCAGGCGAGAGGTTCTGAATGAACACGTCTGCACCGGCGACCAGGAGGTCAAAGGTGGCGCGCTGTTCGGGATCCTTCAGATCTAGTTCGATGCTTTGTTTTCCGCGATTGGACCAGACGAAGAACGCCGACGTCCCGCCCATGGCAGAGTCGTAGTCACGCGCAAAGTCGCCCTCCCCCGGTCGCTCGACCTTGAGCACTGTCGCACCGAGATCAGCTAGTTGACGAGTGGCGAACGGAGCCGCAACCGCCTGCTCCAGGGCGACAACGGCAACTCCATCGAGCGGTCTATCCATCGCTGGCAGCCTCAACGAGCCAGGAGAAAATGGGGTCGGTGTCACGAGTGAGCATCATCTCGGGGTGCCACTGCACGCAAACGATCGGAAGGCTCGTGTGTTCTAGGCCCTCCGCAACACCATCATCAGACCAGCCAGTTACGCGAAGGTCCGTCCCCACGGCGTCGACCGCCTGGTGATGAAGTGAGTTGACCCAAACCGTTGGGCCATATAGCTCTCTCAGTATCGAATCGGGTTCGAGCGTGACCCGGTGGAGTTCGGTGTCAGCAGCATGGCCGACAGCGGAATGGGGTGGCACATCCTGGTGCAACGTGCCCCCGGCACCGACATTGACAATCTGTTGTCCACGACAGATTCCCAACACAGGAATCTCTCGATCAACCGCTCCTTTCATCAGGCCGAATTCCAGGTCGTCTCGTTCGGGTTCGGGGGGGTAGATATCAGTTTCTGACTCAGCGCCGTAGAGGCTCGGCTCAATGTCGGTACCTCCCGTGAGGACTAATCCGTCGAGCCGATCAATGATCGACAACGGATCAACATCGACGGGTAGATGAACCGGAAGCCCGCCGGCAGCAATCACACCCTTTGCGTAGTTTGCAAAATACAAGTCGAGTTGCATATCAGCAAAGATCGAGAGCATCCCGGTTATGTCGCGTCCAGCCTTGCGACGACCGGGTAGTCCGATCAGAGGACGGGTGGTCATGTCATTGGCTCCATGATTCGTTAGGCACCAAACAGTAGCGACATCGGTGCGAACTACCATAGGCAGAACCGCCTCGCTCCCAACGGGCTAGGAGTTGAACTTGTCACGCAATCCACAAATCACCTTGGCAGATCTCGAAAGGGATCCAGATCCGATCCTCGCTCGGCTGCGCGCAACCGAACCAGTTAGCTGGTCCGGTCCTATGGAGATGTGGTTGGTTACCCGCTGGGACGATGTGGTGGAGATGGAAGCGCATCCAGAATTATTCTCCGCGGCCACAGACCCCTCTTTTTTGGCCAGGGCACTCGGCCCCAACATGTTGACCACAGATCCACCCGAACACACCCGCGTCCAGGCGATGATGCAGCCGCCCTTTCGTTCTGGGGGCCGGAGCGGGAAGTTCGTCAAAACCGAGTTGGTGCCCCTCGCCGATCGCTGCCTTGAACGAGTCGATCCGGCCGGGTTTGATCTGATGGCAAGTTACGCCCAGCCGTTATCAGCAGCTTCGTTATCTATCGTGCTCGGTCTCAGCGAATACGACTCCGAAGAAGACGGCTTCAACACAATGTGGCGCTGGTGCGAAGGGCTCTGCGCCGACATCGCCAACTTCGAGAATGACCCCGAGCTGACGGAACTAGGCAAACGCTCCAAAGCTGAGCTGGGTGAAGCCATCACTCGACGAATAGCACCTGCCGGTGACGATGACAGCGCGATCAGCTATTTTGCCCGTCAAGGCGCCACCGACGAGGAGATCGTCAACAACGTCCGTCTCATGATCTCGGGGGGAATCAACGAACCCCGTGATGGCATAGGTCTCGTTGGATGGGTGCTTCTGTCGAGGCCTGATTTGCGAGCGGTCGTGGAAACCGACCCGCCCCGTATGCGCAGGCTCATCGAAGAGGTCTTCAGGGTCTACAGCCCTGTCGGCACGATCACTCGTCAAGCAACCCGTGATCTGGAGTTGGCGGGGGTCGCCATCAAGGCTGGCGATCTGCTGAGCGGAGTTCTTCGTTCCATCAATCTGTGTGAGACGCATTGGTCCAACCCATCCGAGATCGATCTTGATCGACGCGAGGGTGAGCACGCCGCTTTCGCGCTGGGCACGCATCGTTGCCTCGGCGAGTGGCTCGGTCGTCAGGTGGTGCGAGTCGGCGTCCAACGACTCCTGCAGCGCTTTCCCGAACTCCGACTCGACCCGGATCACCAAGTTGAACTCCGAGGATTCGAGTTCCGTGGCCCGCGCGCGGTCAACGTTCTAACTAGTTGATCCCAACCGTGGCCCGTCTATTCAGCGTTGCGATTGGTCAAGGAACCAGTCGACGAGGGCGTGGCACTGTTTGGTATTTTGGGCTTCGTGGTGGTACATCTCGTCCATCATCTGAGTGCGATTGAGGTTCAACGAGGCGAGATACTCTTCGGCTGATCCGGCCAGGAAGCCTGCTACATGGCCCGGGTCAACCTCGGGGTGAAACTGCGTGCCTACCGAGCGACCAACACGGAAGAGTTGGACCGCGTTTTCGTTGACGGCCAGAACCTCAGCCCCGGGGGGCGCGGTGAAACGGTCGTGATGCCATTCGAACCAAGGCCCTGGGCCGACCGGGTTCTCAACACCATTCGCCGCAGCGATCTCGTACCAGCCGAGCTCAGTCACCGTCGACTTCTCCACTGAACCACCGAGCGCTTCGGCTAGAAGTTGACCCCCGAAGCACACACCAAGAATCGGGGTGCCACGTTCGTGGGCAATCCTCAACAACTCAAGTTCAGCGTAAATCCAGTTGGAGATCTCGTCCTTGCTGGTAAGCGAACGGATCGACCCCATCGGCACGATGATGTCGTAGTCCGAGAAGTCCGGCCAGGGTGCGGGTTCGTTGGGGCGCTCGTAGTCAGCGGTAACGAGATGGTTGTCGATACGCCAGCCCAGTTCGCGGAGTCTCATTTCGACCTGACAGCCAACGCCGTCGGGTTCGTGAATGATGATGAGTGCTCGCGGGGCGTGATTCACAGGTCGAACCATACGTGGACTTGGCCGGTACCGGCTACCGCTTCGTACTCGCCGAATTGGGTTCCGGGAGCTTCGCAGTCCGCTGCGCCGAGTGCGCCGATCATTGTGAGATAGTGCCCGAAATAGCCTTCAGGCGCATGACTGCGGTACTCAGGCAAGAAATCGAGGACTGCGGCGTGGTCTCCGGCCTTGAGCCATTCGATGACCCGACGGTCAGCGGCCGCAGCCTGCGGAGTTCGTATATGCAGGTCGGGATCGGCAGCCTCGTGTACACGGAACTCGCGCAGAGGCCAGAAACGGTGGCTCAGTCCCCCGCTGGCCAGTACCACTACCCTGCGGTCGAGTTTGTCGATGGCCTCCGCTAGCAACTGGCCGAATACCAGAAAGTCCTGGGTGTCGGCGGTCTGGCAAACTCCTGCTGAGATCCAACTTTCGTCCGCTTGTAGGAATCCGAGCAGGTTGACCGTGGGATAGTGGATCGGTAGGTGAGGATCGTCGATGGCGGCGATCCAGGTGTCTTCGCGTTCATCAGCACATGCCGCCCAGGTGCGGGCCAGTTCAGGATCACCACTGATGTTGTAGGACATCTGTGCCATGCCACGGGGCAGTTCATCGGAGGTGAACAGCCCCTGCCTGTTTTGGTGGGAACTGACGATGTGTTCGATGGTGGTGAACCAGTGAGTGTCGATCACGACCACAGTGTCTGGTTTCGAGGGCCGTAACTTTTCAGCGGCGAGTTGATGGAGCCCGGCGAACAGCGTGGTGTCGTCGCCGTTGTTCATGGCTCGTCGTTCGGTCTCGGGCATCACCAACGGCGGGACGTGGGATACCAGCGCGGCACCGACTATCTCTCCCATGATCTTGCCCTCACAAGTGGATGTCGGTGCATGCTCAGGTCACTTTCACAGGTAGACGTTTGATCCCGGCGATGAAGTTGGATCGCAGCCTCTCGATCGGTCCGGCGGGTTCTAGGTGATCAACACGTTTCATAAGCTCTTCAAAAACCAGTCGGACCTCCATCCGAGCCAACCAGGCACCGAGACAGAAGTGCGGACCGTTACGACCAAAGGCCATGTGGTCGTTCTTCTCGCGGGCCAGGTCGAATCGGAAGGGGACGGCAAAGCCATCCGGGTCGTGGTTGGCGGAATTGAACCAGATCACGACCTTGTCACCGGCCTTGATCCTGCTTCCTCGCATCTCGATGTCTCGGGTGGCGGTTCGGCGAAAGTGCATGGTCACCGAACTGGTCCGTAGCACCTCTTCCACGCACGACAACATCAACTCGGGGCGGTCACGCAGCGTGTACCAGAGCTGCGGATGGTTCATCATGTTCCAAACGCCGTGGGTCATCGTGTAACGAGTGGTGTCGTTACCCGCGGCGACCAGCAGGGTGAAGAAGTTGTTGAACTCGAGATCGCTGAGTGGATCACCGTCGCGCGTTGGTTCGAGCAACTTCGTGATGATGTCGTCACGGGGGCAACTGCGCCGCGCTGCCGCCTGCTGTTGGGCGAATTGGAAGATCTCCAATGCGGCCGGACTGCGGAAGGGGACCATTCGGTACTGTTCGGTGTCGGTGAGGTCGACTGGGAAGTCGGTGAACTCGGGGTCGGTGTTGCCGAGTAGTGCATCTCCCCAAGCCACTAGTTGATGGCCGTGTTCATCGCTGGTGCCGAGCAGCCGTCCAAGCATCCGCATCGGTAGCTGCTCTGAGATTTCGGCAACAAAGTCGAACTCGCCTTTGGGCAGGGCCGCTTCGACGACTTCGGCTGCTAGTTGACGGATGACGTCTTCGAATGTGTCAACCGTGCGCCTAGTGAAGCCTTTGTTGACAAGCCGCCGGTATCGGGTGTGTTCAGGCGGGTCTAGTTCCATCATCGTGCAGCGGGCGTGGAGTTGCTCGGAGTCCATTTCTTCGAGCCGAATACCCCTTGCGGATGTGAAGGTGCTGTAGTCGCGGCTCACGGCCAGGGCATCGTCGTAGCGCAGAATCGACCAGAATCCGGACCCGTCACTTTCGTCGGTCCAGTGGACTGGGTCTGATGAGCGGAGCCGGTTGAAGGTTGCGTGCGGAACACCGCTTGTGTAGGTGTCGTGGCTGGTGATGTCTGCGTCGTCCGGGCCCATGTCAGCCAAGTAGTTGTCAACAAAGGTCATGGCACCGCGATCATCTGATCATGGGGTTTGGGGCGGCCCACAGGGTGGTGCCTGCGGCCATGGAGTTCCCCACTTGTCGGTAGTAACCGCCGATGATCTCGAAGGGTTTCAAACGATCGAGTTCCTCGGTCGGGTTGTCGTGGATCTGAAGCTCGGCGTCTCCTGCGTACACCGGGCCCAATTCCGTATCGAAGCCGCGCATGGTGACCAATTCGTCTAGTGAGTCGCGTCCGTCCATTTCGATTGCGGGCATCTGCCGACTGTGCAGCATCGGATGGGCGTTGACGAAACCTGCGGTCTCGGACGTGCCGGTGATCTCAAAGACTGCGTCAGCGATGCGCCTGCCCCAGGTGCTCACGGATGCGCCGAACCGGCCACCCGGCTCCAAGCGTGGGCCAGCTTTTCCAACACTCACAACACGCGTCATCCAGATCTCGCTGAGTTTCTTTGGGTAGCCCTGTACCACGCCTCGAGCCAAGGCGAAGTCCTTGTCGACCCAGATGTAGGCGGCACGGCTGTAGGTCCGGCCTTGGTAAGTGCAGCGCACGACCAAGAAGACCTCCTTGTATTGGGCTCGGGCCGGGTCGAGCAGTTCGTCGAAGCTGTCGCTGCAACTTTGCCAATCCGCCCAGATCAAAGCGACTGCGCCGGGATCGTTCTCGGCCAGTTCCAACGGTGCGGGCAGAAGTTCGGCCACATTCGCCGGGTCAGTCCGGAACTCGATGGTGAGCATCTCGCCTGAGTAGTGCCATGGGGGTCCCGGAAGTATCCCTGCGGCACCCGTCGGTGTGCGCGGATACATGAACCCTTTCAGCTCAGCCATGGCTGAGACACTAATCGTTTGGTACCAAATGATTCAAGAGTGATATGTCGGAAGAGAAGGAATCAGATTCAGCGGAGGTCCACGGTCCAAGTTTCTCGATTCGCTCCTTCATCGACATGCCGAGAAGCTTCGGGCATCAATCCACCAAGGGACAGCCGGTAACGTTGATGGGTCACCGTCCGCGGTCACGTTGGGTTTCACTGCCTTGGAACTTCTTCAAATCAGCTCGCGTCGCTCGCTCTCGTCTCCGACAGCTTCGATTGAAGCCACCTGGAGCGGCCGTACCGAAAAACATCGACAGCTACAAAAACTGTGAGACCCAGCAAGAGAAGCCGTCCACCTATCGCTACCGGCACGGCTCGAGGTACTACAAAACACATAGCCGCCCAAACCGCGATTAGCAGATGCATGCGTGTCCTGCTACTCATCGGCCTACCCAAGACCATCTGAGAAGGTCCCGAGGATTATGTCCTCGGTCTCCCACTGCCTGATGATATCATAGTCGGTGCCTTGAGTGCCGGCCGCATATGCCGCGAGCGCGCGAATGGCCGCAGCCGCCGAACCGTACAAAGCGATTACCACGCCACCGGCCCTCACCCCCCATTCGCACGACTCCTGCGAGACGTGGACGTGCGGGTTAGGAACGGTTACCGGAACCAATATCCAAGCACACACTTCAACCAGTTCCAGCTTCCAGGCATAAACAGGGAAAAGCGGGGGCCCCCAAGTACTACCCGGGCCTGGGTAAGGCCCATTTCCGAACTCGTCTACGTAGTGGGTTACCACTCGTACATGTTGCCACTCCCAACTGCAAACCCGCGTTGGTCTATGGAACAACGTTTTTCTCGCTTCGTGGGCGCTGGCCTGTTCTGGTTCCAAGCTCGAGAGCACGGGAATGCTAGGACTCGTTGCCGGTGCTAGCGCGAGCGACGCTACGAGAAGCACGGCAGCTAACGCAATTGTCAGCTGCTTCTTGATCGAAATTGCCATGATTGACCTCCACCGCGTACGGGCGGCTGTCGCCACCCGTACGCGGTGGAGGTCATTTCATTAATCTCCATAGTGGTTAGATTAATATGAGTTGGTTTTTATCAGTCTTAGCTCAGTCGTGTCAAGTTGACTCTGAGAATGACTGAATGATTCTCGCCGTGATTGTGGCGTCTTGGGGTTCAACGACGGATGCGCTGGTGAAGAGCGCCACACAGCGCTATACATATTGTGTATTTTATACAAGAATTCGTTTGCTACCAAACGAATTCTGTGCCATAGTCCCAGTCAATTGTCCTAGGAGGGGAACCCAATGAAACTAAAGACAGTGATCGCTCTTTTCGCGATCTTCACACTGCTCACCGCTGCTTGCGGCGACGACGACGGTGACGACGCTGCTGATGTCGTAACCGATGACGGCGACGACATGGCAGACGACGGCGACGACGGCGACGACATGGCAGACGACGGCGACGACATGGCAGACGAGCCACATATGGATACCGCTGTCGATATTGCCGGCATCCTTGCCTCCGACCTGGACAACTGCGCCGACGCGCCAAGTGGCGACCCGATCAGGGTCGGCATGGCTATGGACTTCAGCGATGTTGTCGGATTCGTCGACATCCCAGGCTCCAAGCTCGTGCCTTTCGTAGCCGACCTCGCCAACTGCGCAGGCGGTATCAACGGCCGTCCCGTGGAAGTCCGAGTGGCAGAAGTAGGTACCGACGCCGCGCTGGCGACAGCAGAACTGCTCGACTGGGGTGCCCACTTCTTGATCGGGCCACCGTTTGCCGACTTCGCCCTGCCAATCCTGCAGACCACCGAAGGACAAGTTCCGCTGTTCGTGGCTGCGTCCACCGAACCGACACTGGCGGACGCCTCGATCAACTCCTACCTAGTCACGTTCGACGACATCCAGATGTCGTCCGCAGCAGCCAACTGGGCACTCGACCAGGGAATCACCAGAGCGATTGTGTTTACCGAGGGTGAAGGAATTCCATACACTGGCGTCAACCCAGACGCTTTCGCTGCGGCGTTCATTGAGGGCGGCGGCGAAGTCGTCAGCACACAGACATACGTCTGGGCAGTCGACACTGACTTCTCCGCCCAAGTCAACGAGATCGCCGGTATCTCCGACAACACCGAAGTCGTATTCTCTGCGGCTCTCGGCTTCCAGGTCACCGCTTTGCGGGGCCAGCTAGAAGGTCAGGGACTCGACGGACTCACCTACATCGGTACCGACGCACTTGACGCAACGGGAATCCAATTCGAGGACAACAACGAGGGCATCGCCCACACACCGCATACCAGCATCAGCGCAGGCGACCCGATCGACTCGCTCCTCGCCCACTACGAGGCAGTCAACGGGGAAACGCTTGAGAGCCGTGGCTTCATGGCGCTCTACGTCGACTCAATGTTCGTCGGCATTCAGGGAATGCTCGACTGCGGTTGTGACGAACCCGCCCAGATAGGCGAAGCCGTACAAGAAATCTCTGGATTCCAGGGTATGTCCGGAGAGATCACCTACGCGGGCACCAACGGCATTCCGCCCAAGGCCGTCCCGATCAACCGGATCGTCAACGGCGAGGATGTCCTAGTCGACACTCGAAGCTGACCAAACCGTGCTCGAAGTCACGGGGTTGACAACCAGATACGGTGCGATTTCCGCGCTTCGAGATGCAACGCTAACTGTCGGGTCCGGTGAGGTGGTGGGCCTCATCGGACCCAACGGTGCGGGCAAAACGACGCTGCTCAACTCGATCGCAGGACTTCTGAAGCCATCAGCAGGCAGGATTGCTTTCGAAGGCAGCGACGTCACTGGGCACCCTCCAGAAAGACTCCTGCGTTCGGGACTCGCTCTGGTGCCAGAACACCGCCGCATCTTCACCGACATGACCGTGGAAGAGAATCTCAAGATCGGCGGTATCACCCAGCCCGGCGCCAACCGGGATCAGGAGCTCAACGAGATGGCGGAACTCTTCACGGTGCTGCGCTCGAAATGGCACACGGCAGCAGGTTTTCTCTCCGGGGGCGAAGCGCAACAATTGGCAATCGCCCGAGCGTTGATGTCAAGACCCCGATTGTTGATGATGGACGAACCATCGCTGGGCCTTGCGCCCATTCTTGTCGATGCCGTGTTCGAACTCATCGACTCCCTGCGACAGCAGGGGCGAACGCTATTGGTGGTTGAGCAGAACGCCACTCGGATGCTCGAAGTCGCTGACCGTGCCTACGTGTTGCGAAGCGGCGAAATCGTGGCGCAAGGCACCGGCCGCGAACTGAGCGAACATGACGACCTTTTCGGCACATTCATTGGCAGCTGAGAAATGATCGAACTACTCCAGAATCTCATCGATGGACTAGGCAGGGGCAGCATTTACGCCCTGCTTGCGCTCGGCGTGGCTGTGGTGTTCGGCGTGATGCACCTACTCAACTTCGCCCACGGCGAGCTGATCACCATCAGCGGTTACGCGGCTTACGCAGCAGGCCAACAAGGCTGGTCGTGGTACGTCATTACGCCGTTGATCATCGTCTGCGCGGTGGTTGCCTCGTTGGTGATTGAACGTGTCGCCTTCAGTCGAGTGCGTGGAGAATCCGACTTCACGTTGCTGCTCACCTCGTTCGGCGTGCACTTCGTGGTATCTGCAGTTTTTCTTCTCTACGTTTCTGCGTCGGTCAAAACGTATTCGCGCCCGGGTTGGGTAACCAACACCTACTCGGTTGGCCCACTCAACATTGAGGTATTCGACACGGTAGTGATCGTGGTCACGATCATCACCCTGATCGCAACCACGATTCTTCTGCAACGAACCATGTTCGGTCTGGCGTTGCGCGCGGCGTCAGCCGACTTCGACACAGCCCGACTAATGGGCGTGAAATCGGACTCGGTGATCCGCGGGGCGTTTGCGTTGTCCGGTCTGCTAGCAGGCATAGCCGGGGTGTTTTGGCTAATGCGGTCCGGTAGCACCACTCCCACCGCCGGCATCGACCCGATGCTCAAAGGCGTGTTGGCAGCCCTTATCGGCGGACTCGGAAGCTTGCGCGGCGCGGTCCTGGGAGGCTTTGCGCTGGGACTGGCCGAAGTGCTCCTGCGCAGTCGGCTGCCTGACTCAATAGCGAGCCTCACCGAAGGCGTGGTCTTCGTATTAATCGCACTGCTGTTCATCTTCAGACCGCAGGGCCTTATCACAGTCGCCCACGCGGAGCGTGTGTGATGTTCCCAAACCTGCAACGAGACGTCGGCTTTCCGATCATCGGCTCGGTGCTGCTGTTCAGCGTGTTCGTTGGCGCTGCTCTGATTTATCAGAACTGGTTGGGCGGAGCCGCGGAGAGGCTCGTCACCGTCATGCTGATCGATGCCGTGATCGTGCTCGGCATTCAGATCTATGTCGGCAACACGGGCGTGCTGTCCTTCGGTCATATCGGCTTCGGTGCCATCGCTGGGTACACATTTGCGGTATTCGCAATCGCCCCATCAGAGAAACTCAAGCGGATTCCCGATGCACCTTTCGGCCTAGCCGAAGTCGAGGTGAGCTCCTCGACGGCGTTGTTGGTGGCCGTGCTGTTGACTGTGGGGGTCGCTTTCATAATTGGTGTAGGACTCGCACGCTCAGGTGCTCAATCTGGGGCGGTTTCGGCCACCGTCATCACCCTCGCTCTGCTCTTCGTCACCCACGAAGTAGCCCGCAACTGGCCCGAGTTAACCGGCGGAGAACGAGCAGGCCTGTTCTTCCCGATTGGCGGAAAGCTCGACACTCGGGTCCCGATCTATGCAGCCCTGCTTGGGGCTTTGGTCGTCGCTCGTCTCTATGCCCAAAGTCGCAGCGGTCGCCTTGCCGTTGCAGCACGCGAAGACAATCTCGCAGCCCGTGCCATGGGCGTGAATCCACTGGTTCAACAGATGGTCGCCTTACTGATTTCGGTTGCGGTTGTCAGCGTCGGGGCCAGCCTGCGTGTCTATGAAGACGGCTCGCTGCTACCCGAGAACTTCTTTTTCAACTACACACTCCTCACCTTGGTGATGCTGATCGTGGGTGGACGCAACAGCGTGACCGGTGCACTTGTGGGCGTCGCGGTGATGACGGCCGGCCGCGAACTCGCCCGTCGACTCGGGCAGGACGGTTTCGAGATATTCGGGATCGGTCTTGATGGTGAACCGCTCGACTGGGTGTTCCGCGAGAACCTTCAAACAGTCTTTCTGGGCGTTTCGATGTTGGGGTTCATGCTCCTTCGGCCTTCGGGACTGCTCGGCGATTGGGAGTTCGACGAATGGCTCCGTTCCCGTTACAGGCATTTCCGATTCGAGCGGGAGGCTTCCACTGGAGATGCGGAAACCAAGCCGGACCGGCTTTTGGAACTTGGATCGGTTGAGTCATCGGTGCTTGAAGCGCACGGGATCGATGTCTCCTTCGGTGGTTTCAAGGCCCTCAGTGATGTCGGCCTTGTCGCCCAAAGCGGTGAAGTAATCGGAATCATCGGCCCGAACGGAGCCGGCAAGACAACATTGGTCAACGTCATCACCGGACTGGTCCAGCCGTCGTCGGGGCGTTTCTCACTCGACGGCCAAGACCTGACATCAATACCGACCTATCGGCTCGCGCGACTTGGCATCGTGCGCACATTCCAGAACCTGCGGCTCTTCGCGGCCCTGACCGTGCGCGAGAACGTGGAGGTGTCCGAGTTGATCGCGGCGAGTCATCGACAGGGCCGACCACTCCTTGATGTCGACTCGGTGATCGCCGAGGCTGGATTGTGGGAACACCGTGATCGGCGTGCTGCCGAGCTCGACTACGGCAACTCTCGGCGTCTGGAGCTCGCTAGAGCTACGGCTCTGGCGCCCTGTTTCCTACTTCTCGACGAACCAACCAGCGGTATGAGCGACCTTGAGTCCACCGAGATGATCGAGCAAGTCCGCCACATGGCAGCAACTGTCGGCGCGGGGGTTGTCGTCATCGACCACGACCTGAACTTCATCACCGGTATCTCCGACCGGATCTACGTGTTCGACCACGGTGAGGTGATCGCACATGGATCAGCCGAGGAGGTACAGGCAGACCCGCTAGTGCGAGTCGCCTACCTCGGAACTGAGGGAGGGACCTGACATGGCCAACGCGATGGCTGACAACACATCCGACGACGGCCCTTACACCCGGGTCGAACCGCAAATGCGGCGCCGCGGTGGACTCCCTGATGAGGTCGCGCGCTACGTGCGGGATCTGATCCTCACTGGTGCTCTGAAACCGGGAGCAAAAATCGATCAGGACGCCATCGCCAATGCACTCGATGTGAGTCGCAGTCCGATCCGTGAAGCGCTCATTGTGCTCGGGCAGGAAGGCCTTCTCGATGTAGCGCCACGACGCGGTTTCTTCGTCGCTCGCTTGACTCCCGACGACATCATCGATCACTACGAACTGTACGGCGGGGTCTCAGGACGAGCCGCGGCGATGGCCGCCGACACCCTCAAAGACGAACAAATCGCCGAACTCGAAGCGATTCAGGAGCGCTTCGTTGCAGACTCGGACGAAGACCTCTCAGCGCTCAACGAAGAGTTCCATCGCATCATCAATGCCGCCGCACCACGCCGCACCCGTTGGCTGCTGCGTTTGCTGGTTCGATCAGTTCCCGCCAACTACTACGAGTTCGCCGATGGTTGGGACGAAAAAGCTGTCGAACATCACCGCAAGATCCTCAACGCCGTGATTGAACGCGACGCGGAGGGAGCCCGACAGGCCATGGAAGCCCACCTGCACGAAAGCGGTGTGGCCGCTACTGAAGCACTGTGGCGCCAAGGATTCTGGAGTGACGAGGGGGAGTGAATCGACCATGACTGCCACGACCGCGACAACACACACCATTGATGTCGCTCAAGTCCCCGAGGACTTCGAAATGATCCGCACCGAGGTGCGGCGACTCTGCGACAGATACGGCAACGAATACTGGCGCGGACTCGAACCCGACCGCTATCCCGAGGAGTTCGTCAAGGAACTGACTACTCAAGGATGGCTGGGTTCTCTGATCCCAGAGGAGTACGGGGGTGGCGGCCTCAGCCTCGCCGGCGCATCGGTGATCCTTGAGGAGATTTCTGCCAGCGGCGGGAATCCGGCAGTTTGCCATGCCCAGATGTATGTGATGGGTACGCTGCTGCGCCACGGTTCTGAGGAACAAAAAAGGCATTACCTGCCGCAGATCGCGGATGGTCGCAAGCGCCTACAGGCCTTCGGTGTTACCGAGCCCATCGCCGGTTCAGACACCTCCGCGATACGCACCCGAGCAGAGCGCCACGGCGACACCTGGCGGATAAACGGTCAGAAAATATGGACATCCCGAGCACTTTATTCGGATCTGATGATCCTTTTGGCCCGCACCACTCCAACCGACGAAGCAGACGGCCGGCTTGATGGCTTGTCGGTGTTCATCTTCGAGTTGCGCGATGACGACGGCGAACTCATTGATGGACTCACCATCAACCCGATAGCAACTTGGATGAATCACAACACCACCGAAGTGTTCTTCGACGATGTGGTCATTCCCGCAAACGCCCTGGTAGGCACCCAAGACAACGGCTTTCGACACATCCTCACCGGAATGAACGCAGAACGAATCCTGATTGCTGCCGAATGCATTGGTGATGGTCGCTTCTTCTTGGAGCGAGGCAGTGCCTACGCCCGTGAGCGGGAAGTCTTCGGCCGCCCCATCGGCATGAACCAAGGGGTGCAGTTTCCCCTCGCCAAGGCCTACGCCAACCTCGCAGCCGCCGACCTCATGCGCTGGAAGGCGGCCAACCTGTTCGATGCCAACAAACCATGCGGCGCCGAAGCCAACATGGCAAAGATGCTCGCCTCCGAAGCCTCGTGGGAAGCAGGCAACGCAACGCTCAACACCCACGGCGGCTTCGGTTTCGCAACCGAATACGACATTGAGCGCAAACTTCGCGAAACCCGGCTCTATCAAGTGGCACCCGTCAACAACAATCTCGTCCTCGCCTTCGTCGCCCAAAAGTGCCTCGGCCTACCCAAGAGTTACTGATGCGTGCGATAGTTCTCCGGTCGCCGGGCCAACCCCTGGTAGTAGACGAGCACCACCCTGAGCCGGGCGGGAGCAAACAAGGCGGCGAAATAATCGAGGTCACCGCTTGTGGAGTGTGTCGCTCAGATCTTCATGTGGTTGACGGGGAGTATGCGAGCAGTTACCCGATCGTGTTGGGCCATGAAGTCACCGGGCAGCACCCTGAACTCGGAGCCGTGATGGTTTACGCTCCCTGGGGATGCCGTGACTGCACTGAGTGCAACGCCAACCTGGAGATGATTTGCGGCAAGAGCACCGAAGCCGGTCTGTTGGTTGACGGTGGCTACTGCGAGCGAATGTGGGTGAAACACCGCCGTTATCTGGCCCGGCTAGGTGATCTGGATCCGGTGTCCTCGGCACCGCTGGCTTGCGGTGGACTCACCGCCTATCGAGCGGTCAACCACGGACTTGACATCCTGCGCGATCGCGGAGCCGCGGGACGCGCTCTGGTTATCGGAGCGGGTGGGCTGGGCCAGTTCGCTATTCGCTATTTGCGGTTGCTCAGCGACGCTCATGTGACCGCACTCGACCCCTCGGATCACAAGCGTGCGACTGCTGTGGAGATAGGAGCGCACGCTGCCGCTTCGCCAGATGACGAACTCGCTCACGCCGACGTCGTGATCGACTTCGTCGGTGCTGAAGTCACTCTCGCCACTGCCGCTTCGGTTGTCGCCAAGCGTGGCATGGTCGCCGTCGTCGGCCTGCGCGGCGGCCGAATCCCCTTCGGTCTTGGCGCTGTGCCCCACGAAGCCCGCTTCTTTTCCAGCATTTGGGGCAGCCGCAACCAACTCGACGAACTCTTGGATCTTGCCCGTCGCGAACCGTCGATCATTCAACCCGTTGAGACTCTCCCTTTAGTGGATGCCCAGAAAGCCCACGACAGACTCCGCGCCGGAGACGTTCGCGGCCGACTCGTCCTCCTTGTTGCCAACCCGACCCACCAGCCAGTCAATACCTCATCTAGTCAGTGAAAGGGACTTCACATGATCAGCGAACTCCGACAGAAAGCCACCGAGTACGACATCCACACAGTTGAGGTCGGCGCTCCCGACACCCAGGGCCGGCTACGCGGCAAACGTGTACCCGTTGATCGCTTCTTCGCGAGCATCGCGGCGAGCGGAGTGAGCATTGCCGACGCCATGTTTGTCTTCGACATGCAAGACGACCTGCCCGACAACGAGTTCATCAACATGGACACCGGCTATCTCGACTGTCGCTTGGTACCAGATCTGTCGTCCATGCGAATTTTGACGTATCGCCCCGGATACGCGCTGGTTGTCGCGGATGCTTTCGACCCCGACAACGATCCACACCCGCTGGCACCCCGGTCGGTTCTGGCAAAACAGATCGAACGCTGCAAAGCGATTGGTCTGGACCCCCTTGTGGCCACCGAGATGGAGTTCTATCTCTGCACCCCGGACTGGGAACCGGTGCAACGCCACATCCAGTACAGTTCGCTGACCGACGCACTCGAACTCGAGGATGTGCTGCGCGACATGCGTGACGCCATCGCTGGGGCGGGAATCGAGGTGGAGTCGTCAAACGCTGAATACGGGCCCGGTCAGATCGAGCTCAACACAGGCCCCACCGATGCCATGACCGCGGCCGACAACACGGTTCTGTACAAGAGCATCATCAAGCAGGTGGCAGTGCAGCACGGCCTGCGTGCGACCTTCATGCCGAAGCCTTGGACCGAACATTCGGGTTCGGGTATGCATGTCCACACCAGCCTCAACGTCGATGGCGCCAACGCTTTCGCTGACTCCGATGAGGAACCGAACGAGCTGATGGCGAAGTGGCTCGCCGGAATCTTGCAACACACTCTTTCACTCACCTTGCTGGGTTCACCGACGCCCAACGGCGGCAAACGGATCCGGCCCTATACCTTCGCCCCCACCCACGTTCACTGGGGGCTCGACAACCGCACGGTTTTGGCCCGATGCATCACCGAAGCGGGATCGTCGGCCAATCGCGTGGAGTTCCGCCCCGCCGGCGCCGATGCCAACCCCTACCTGATCATCGCCGGTGTGCTGGCGGCGGGTACCGACGGCGTGACGCATCGACTTGTGCCGCCGGTTATGAGCCACGGCGACATGTACGGCAATCCCGGTGATTGCCCGGCATTGCCCACCGATCTCTCCGGGGCGATCGCGGCCTACCAATCAAGCCCGATCGCGCACGAGCTCGGACTCATGTTCTCACGCAGTTATGTGAGCATGGCCGCAGCCGAGGTGGATCTCGCAGCCGCCAACGCCGAGTCCGACGACCCCGATCACGTAAGCCAATGGGAACGAGACCGCTTCATTGAGCACTGCTAGCCCAAATGACCACCTGAAACCATGCCCACCTAGCCCATGACCACCGCCGCCGCAAATCCCACCACCGATCCAGCCGCTGATTCCACCACGGTTGATGCCTCGGTTGACGCCTCGGTTGACACCACGGTTGATGCCTCGGTTGACGCCTCGGTTGACACCACGGTTGATGCCTCGGTTGACGCCTCGGTTGACACCACGGTTGACACCGGTGGCCCGGACGTGACTACTCCGTCGCTGTACCTCCGCGGTGCGCCACACGAGCGCTTTAGGGAAATGCGAGCGCGCCCCGGACTCACTTGGCATCCCTACGAGTCGTCCGGGTTTTGGGCGGTGACTCGCCACGCTGACGTAAAGGAAGCTTCGAAGCGGGCCAAAGAGTTCTCGTCGGGGTTGGGGCACAGTAATCTCTGGGATCTGGAACCCGACGCTTTGGAGGCACGCCGTTCCATCATCGACACCGACCCTCCCGATCACACCAGGTTGCGCCGTCTGGTCAGCAAGGCTTTCACTCCACGCAACATCCGCCGCTGGGAAGACCTCACCCGTGAAATCACTGAGGAACTGCTCGACGACTTTCTGGCGGCAGGTGGTGGTGACTGGGTGGAGATGGTCGCCGCTCCCCTACCGATCAGGGTGATCCTGGCTATTCTGGGTGTGTCCACCGAAGACGCCGATTTCTTGGTTGAACTATCGAATTACCTGGTGGAAGGCACCGGCGACCAACCTTCTTTGCCACCAGACGCATACGGCAACACCACTGATTTGCGGCTCTTGCCGTTCGGCAGCCCCGCAAGCCATGCGTTGTACGAATACGGCGAGAACCTTGGCGCGAAACGCCGCAACGATCCTCGTGACGACATGGTCACGATGCTGATACAAGCCTCCGAAGACGGAGACCGCCTGTCTCACGACGAATACCGCAACTTCTTTCACGTCCTTGTTTTCGCAGGCAACGAAACCACCCGCACCGCCATCACCCACGGAGCCATGGCATTTGCCGACTATCCCGATCAATGGGAGCGAATCCTCGCGGATGAGGCGCTGGTTGCGCCCGCTACTGAGGAGGTGCTTCGCTGGGCAACCCCGGTCCTGCACATGCGCCGAACTGCGGCGACCGACACCGAACTGTCGGGCACTGCGATAACGGCGGGAGAAAAGGTGGTGATGTGGTATGTGTCGGCTAATCGCGACGAGTCGGTTTTTGAGAATCCGTTCGTTTTCGACGTTGGCCGAACCGACAATCCCCACTTCGCGTTCGGCGGCGGGGGTCCCCATTTCTGCCTCGGCGCGTTCTTGGCTCGCATGGAGATCACGGTGCTGCTCGCAGAGATGAGTAAGCGCTCTATGGTGCTTGAGCGCCGAGGCGAAGCGGTGCATGCTCCGTCGAACTTCGTGCACGGCGTGCTGTCGGTGGAGATGGGAGCGTCTCGTGGCTGAAGCGGATCCGCTCGACGTTCAAGGCGATCTGGTCACCGTCGAACTTGACCATGAGGTTTGCGTGGGTGTTGGACAATGCGAACTGCTCGAAAGCGATGTCTTCCGACTCGACGACGACGAGGGCATCTCCACGGTGATCGGTGATGGTCAGCTACCACGCAAAAGAGCTGAGATCGTCGTCGACAAATGCCCTAGCAGCGCTATCTCTATTTGCGAGGACTATTAGCAATGACCGATCCCACTGACTTGGTTGAAAGCTTCGACAACTTCATAGACGGTGCCTTCGTGCCCCCTGCCGGCGGGCAGCGGATGCAGACCAGCAACCCGTTCACAGGCAAGGTTTGGGCAGAAGTACCAGACGATCCTGGTGCTGTCAACGCTGCGGTCGCAGCGGCACGCAAGGCTTTTGAGACGGGGCCGTGGGCCACGATGTCAGCGGTGGAGCGAAGCCGACTGATGCGGGCACTAGGCGACTCGCTGGCCCGTGACGCCAAAGAACTCGCGGTTATCGAAACTCGCGACAACGGCAAGATCATCCGCGAGACATCGGCGCAAGCAGGAGCTTTGAAGAGCTACTTGGACTTCTTCGCGGGCGTGGCCGACAAGATCCACGGCGAACAATTGCCTAACCCTTCGCCTGATTTTCTGGTCTACACCGAGAAGGTACCGGTCGGGGTTGTTGGCGTGATAGTGCCCTGGAACTCGCCGCTGATGCTGCTCACCTGGAAACTCGGACCGTTACTTGCAGCGGGATGCACCGCGGTTATCAAACCCTCCGACATCACCCCGGTAACAGCCCTGCTGCTCGCCCAGCGAGCCGCCGAAGCGGGCTTCCCTCCCGGTGTGATCAACGTGGTAACCGGCGGAGCGGGTGTTGGCGCAGCCATCACCTCTCACCCTGGTATCGACAAGATCACCTTCACGGGCGGAGGGGCGACCGCACGCCATGTGGCCCGTGCCGCGGCCGACAACTTGACCCCCACCGTGCTTGAACTCGGCGGCAAGTCGCCCCAGATCATCTTCGACGATGTTGATCTTGATGCGGTCACGAATGGCCTGCTCTCAGGCATTTTCGCGGCAAGTGGCCAGACTTGCGTGGCTGGTTCCCGTGCTTACATTCACGAAGACATTGCTGACGAGGTGATCGCCGGGGTGGTAGCGCGAGCCGAGAGCCTGATTCTCGGCGATCCCAGTGACCCCGCTACCGAAATGGGCCCCGCCGCTTCTGACGCACAACGTGACCGGATCCTGAAGATGGTTGAAGCGGCTCAAGCCGAAGGCGCCACGGTCGTTACCGGGGGTGTGGTCGATCCCGAACTTGGCGGGCGTTTCGTCAGACCGACCGTGATCGTTGATGTCAACAACGAAACCACGATCGTGCGCGAAGAAGTGTTCGGTCCGGTGCTGGCAGTGATGACCTTTCGCGACGAAGACGAGGTAATCGGCTTGGCCAATGATTCGGACTTCGGACTGGCCGCAGGTGTGTGGACCAACGATATTCGACGCGCTCATCGGGTGTCGCGTGCTCTTGACGTTGGCACGGTGTGGATCAACTCCTACCGGTCGGTCAGTTACAACACACCTTTCGGCGGTGTCAAGCAATCGGGTCATGGCAAAGACAACGGCCTTGAAGCGATCGACGGCTTCGTCAACACCAAGGTGATCTGGGTTGAGTTGAGCGGCAAGACCCGCGACCCGTTCGTGATCGGCTGAAAGGTAACCGTGGTGACGACCGTGCCCCGAACGCCCGTCGATCTCGCCGATGTCGACCTGTATTCGCAGGGCATTCCCCACGATGTGTTCGCCACGATTCGAGCCACACCCGGTCTTTGCTGGAACACGATCACCGACTCCAACGGCACCGACTCCAACGGCACCGACTCCAACAAGGCCGTCGAAGACGGGTTCTGGGCAGTTACTCGACACGCCGATGTGGTGGAGGTATCGCGTGACACCACGACTTATTCGTCAGCGGTTGGTCACATTCAGATCTACGACATCGACGACGACGCGCTCGAAACCCGGGCTTCGATGATCGACATGGATCCCCCGGTGCATACCCGACTGCGACGTCTGGTGAGTTCCGCTTTCACACCCCGCCATGTGCTCGAATACCAGCGCATGATCCGCGGCAGAGTCCGCCAGTGCCTCGACGACATCACTGCCAACCGAGGAGGCGACTGGATATCCACCGTCGCCAAACCAATCCCGATCTCGGTCATCTGTGACCTCATGGGCGTGCCCGAAGCCGATCACGACTACATGATCGAACTTTCCGACTACCTCGTGGCGGGAACCTCCAACGAACCGCTTGAGCCTGACGCCTACGGCAACACCACCGAACTCCGCCTGCTCCCCTTCAACAGCCCCGCAGCCCACGGCATCAACGAATACGCCCGTGAGTTGGGTGAACAGCGGCGTCAGCATCCCGCTGATGATCTGATCACCAAGCTCATCAACGCCGAAGTTGACGGCGAGCGACTCAGCGACAACGAGTTCACGAACTTCTTCCGATTGATGATCTTCGCCGGCAACGAGACCACGCGTTCCGCGATTGCGCACCTGGCCCTTCAGTTTCATCGCTTCGGTGAAGAGTTCGCCCGTCTCAAAGACGACCGTGGGCTGATCGAGTCAGGGGCGGAGGAGGTAATTCGGTACTCGTCGCCGATCTTGTATTTTCGGCGCACCGTTACCCGAGATGTTGTGCTGTCTGGTACTCCACTGCAAAAGGGCGACAAGGTGGTCATGTGGTATGCCGCTGCCAACTTTGACGAGACAGTTTTCCCCGATCCTCATCGATTTGATGTCAGCAGGCCCGTGCCTCCCGCCAACGTTGCGTTTGGCGGGGGCGGCGCGCACTTCTGTCTCGGAGCGCCGCTGGCTCGCTTGGAGGTCGCCATTCTGCTCGACGAGATCGCCGCGCAACGTCTGCAAATTGAGGTACTCGGTGAGCCGGAGTTCGTTCGTTCGAACTTCGTGAACGGGATTGAGCATGTCGAGGTCAGAATCCAATGATTGTTGACGCCTGGGGCGAACCAGTCAGCGGAACCGCCGACAGCGTTGCTTGTTGGGATCGGGCCTGGGCCAAGATGCTGCACTTTCGGGGTGACCCAATGACCGAACTCGAGACGGCCAACCGGGATGATCGTACGTTTGTTCTTGGCCCCGTCTTCAACGCTGCTTACTACGTTCTTTCCGGGACTCCCGGTGACGCTGCAGCGTTGAGAGGTGAGGTTGAACGGGTTGATCAGCGGGTCGACGCTGCTGGCGAACGTGAACAGGCCCACGCGAGAGCGTTGAGGCAACTCTTGGCTGGTGACTACACCAGAGCCGCCAAGGTGTGGGACGAACTCGCCGAGGCAGGACACGATTTTGCCGCGATTCGGATCGCCCACGACATCTATCTTCACGTTGGAGACACCGAGGGTCGGATGAGGTCTTCGCTGTCCGCGGCAGATAGCTGGCAAAGCGACCATCACGGTTATGGATTTGTACAGGGCCAGCTTGCTTTCGCCCTTGAGGAATCTGGTCGTCTCGACGAGGCCGAACAGATTGGGCGCGCGGCCCTAGATCTCGATCCACAGGACCTGTGGGCTCGCCACGCTCTCGCCCATGTGTATGAATCCGCGGATGACCAACAGAGTGCGCTGGACCTGCTCGATGGACCAGACCCCCTGTGGCACGACCAGGATGCTCTCTCGACTCACATTTGGTGGCATCTGGCACTCAGGTTCATCTCGGTCGGCGAGTACCAGCGAGTACTGGCCATTCACGACCAGGAGTTGGCCGTCGCCGACACTGCGTTTCGTTTGTGCGATCTGACCTCGTTGCTATGGCGGCTTGAACTCACCGGTGTTGATGTTGCGGACCGTTGGTCGGTGCTGGCTGATCGCTGGGCCACGATCGCCGAACGCCACACTTGCGGCTTCATTGATCTGCATGCCTGCTTGGTGTTTCTTCGCCGCTCGGAACATCCCGGAGCGGTGCCGTTCTTTGCTGGCATTGCAGCCGCTCACCCAGCTCCCGTGTCGGAGAACGCGCGCACTTTCGGCGAGGTCGTACGACCACTGCTTGCCGCAGTCCGCGCTCATATAGAGGGGGATCACGCCGCTGCGGTGAAAGAATTCGACCGTTTAGAACCCGACATCTGTCGCATAGGCGGCAGCCATGCCCAACGCGATCTATTCACCCTGACCCGAGACGCGTCCGCCCGTCCCACTCTCTCCTTTGACGAAGGCACCACTAAGGCAGCATCTATATGACCTCGACGCTTACCGACGAACAACTCGCTTTGCAGCACCGCGCCCGCAAGTTGGCGAACGAGGTAATCGCTCCTCGCGCCGCCGAGATCGACCAGACCGAAGAGTATCCGTGGGGCAACGTGGCAGCGCTCACTGATGCAGGTCTCGTGGGCATGACCATTCCCGCGCAGTTCGGCGGCCCAGGGCGATCATTGTTCGATGCAGTGCTCGTCGTGGAGGAGATGGCCAAGGTTTGCGGGGTCACAGGCCGTATCGCTGTCGAGTGCAACCTGGGCGCAATTTCAGCGGTCATGGCCTACGGCACCAACGACCAGCGCAAGCGGGCCGCCGAGTTGGTGCTGGCTGGTGACAAACCAGCGATCTGCATCACCGAACCCGACGCCGGCAGTGCTGCTTCGGAGATGACTACCCGTGCCGAACGGCGCGGCGATCGCTACATCGTCAACGGCAAGAAGCATTGGATCACCGGTGCGGGGGTATCGAAACTCCACCTGATCTTCGCTCGGGTCTTTGATGAAACTGACACTGAACAGGGCATCGGCGGATTTCTCGCCATCCGCGATGAAACTCCCGGCTTGTCCTTCGGGAAGCGCGAACCAACCATGGGTTTGCGAGGGATTCCCGAACGCGAAGTGATCTTTGAGGACATGGAAGTCACAGACGACATGGTGCTTTTGCCACCGTCCGGGTTCCGGCGCGGCTTCGCTGATCTGATGAACGCCTACAACAGCCAACGTGTGGGAGCGGGCGCGGTGGCATTGGGTTTGGCCGCAGGTGCTTACGAACTCGGGGTCGCCTTTGTGAAACAACGTGAGCAGTTCGGACGGCCGATCGCTGAGTTCCAGGGTTTGCAATGGATGGTCGCAGACATGTCCACTCGGCTTGAAGCTGCGAGAAGTCTCACCTATCGGGCTGCCGCGTCACGCGGTTCCAAAAACAGTCCCTTCCCTGATCCGACGCTTGCCGCTCAAGCAAAGCTCTTCACCGCTGAGACATCCATCGCGGTGGTCAGTGACGCCTTGCAACTTTTTGGAGCTGCCGGCTATTCGCGACGCAATCCTTTGGAGCGCATGTACCGCGATGTACGCATGTTCACCATCGGCGGCGGCACCGCCCAAATCCTGCGCACGGTCGTGGCTTCCCGGGTGTTGGAGATGAAACTCCCCCAAACCCGCGACGGTTTCACCCGCCTCGCCCAAAAACCCCAGTAACCGAACCCGCCACCGCAGCTCCGGCAACGCCCGGCTAGAGCAACGCGTTCGAAATTACTTTGCGGAGCAGGCGGGCCATTCCTCGTTTTTCTTCAGGGGAGAGTCCTTCAGACATAGCCGTCTCATAGCCGTTGAAGCGAGGAAACAGATCTTCGATCAGCGTCAACCCATCAGCCGTGAGCGCAACCATCACTTTGCGTCGGTCAGCTTTGACTCTCTCCCGTTCGACGAGTTCGGTTCGTTCAAGCGTTGAGAGCATGCCCGTGAGGGTGCCTTTGGCCAGCCCGCACTCAGACGCCAGCCGGGCGGTGTCCATCTGCCCCCAAACCCACAGAACCCACAAGATGGTGAAGCCACCCCAAGAAAGGTTGTGCTGCGCCAAAACCTCGCGTTCCGCTCGACGACGCACAGCCGTGGCGGCTCTATAGATGTTGGATATGGCGTGCAACGAATCGAAATCGAGCTCCCGATCACCGAGTCGTTTGCGGATGTCACGCTCAGCGGCCAAGAAGTCTTCACCGTCCGTCGAGGGGTCGTTATCGGTCAAGTTCTCGTTGTCCTCCGGGTACCAACCATAGGTGTCCAACCTGAGTCCATGGATCGTTCGGTACCAAAAGATCTAGCAATTGGCTATTGTCGCAGGCTATGACCGAATACCGCCGTGTTCTTGTCGATGGCTACCCGACGCTCACAGAACGCCGAGGCGACGAGTTGATAGCTGGCGATGGTCGTCGGGTGCAGTTGGCGGACGCCCTACACCTCGCGCCCGTCGAACCAACCAAGATCATTTGCATTCATCTCAACTACCGCAGCAGGGTCGACGAGTTCATGACGAAACTCCCGGACGCGCCCACCTATTTCCACAAACCTGTGACCGCGTTGTGCGGTCACGGCGCCGACGTGGTTCGGCCTGAGGGCTGCCAGTGGCTCAACTACGAGGGTGAGATAGCCATCGTGATCGGACGGACCTGTCGCAACGTCTCACCCGCACAGGCAGGTGACTACATCGCGGGCTACTCGGTCGCCAACGACTACGGATTGCATGACTTCCGCGACACCGATGCGGGTTCGATGCTGCGGGTGAAGGGAAGCGACACCCTCTGCCCGGTCGGCCCCGGCCTGGTCACCGACTGGGATTTTCGAGGCAAACGGATCCAGACCCTCGTCAACGGCGAAGTGCGCCAAGACGCCACCACAGACGAGATGGAGTGGGACATGCACTACATCGTGGCCGACATCGCCCGCACAATCACGCTGGTGCCAGGCGACATCTTGTTGTCCGGCACTCCTGCCAATTCCCGCACGGTTTACCCCGGCGATGTGGTTTCGGTATCAGTCGAGGGTCTCGGCGAGTTGACCAACACGATCGTCACCGGCCCAACCTCTATTCGTGATGACGTGGGAGCCCAGCCCAGCGATTCTGAAGAGGTCCGCTCCACCGCGCTGGGGGGTGACTGGGAGTACCGAGGAATCAGGGCACCGCTCGGGCCCGGCGCAAAACACTACGAGAGCACGGCACCGTCGCCGGGCACGGTGCCTTCGCCGGGCGCAACCGGAGCCGCGGCACCTAGAAAGCGAAAGCGATCTCCGGGCGTAACCGGGGCCAGTAATGACTGAGCCGCCCCGCGCCGACATCGACGGAGTTTCAGTAGCGACCGGTCATCTGATCGGCGGAGACTGGGTAGGTTCGGACTATAAGTTCGAGACTCGTTCGCCACTGGACTGGGACGGACTCCATCTGGCTGACATTGCCCGTGGCGACTCTGCGATCGCCGAGGCCGCGGTTGCCGCTGCCGTTGCCGGCTTCGAGTTGTGGGGGCACACGACCGTGGCAGGGCGCGCCGAGACGATGCACCGGTTGGCAGACCTGATCGACGACAACACCGATGAGATCGCCCATGTCGAATGTCTCGACATGGGGTTTCTCGAGGAGTCGATGAAGCTGCGGCTCGTGGCTCGGGGAGCGCTCAACTTTCGAACCTATGCCGATCTGATTCTCGCCCACCAAGACAGGCATTGGGACGCCAAGGGCATGGCCAACACGGTGCAGCGCATGCCCGCTGGACCGGCGGTGGTGATCACCCCTTGGAACGCGCCTTTCATGCTCGCCACATGGAAACTGGCCCCGGCCCTAGCGGCCGGGAACTCGGTCATCCACAAGCCGGCCGAATGGTCCCCTTTGAGCGCAGCTCTACTTGCCGAACTCGCGCTCGAAGCGGGCTTTCCGGCGGGCGTCTACAACCTGGTGCAGGGGATCGGAGCCGAAGTTGGTGCGGCTCTCGTTGCTGATCCGCGGGTGCGGCGCATCAGCTTCACGGGATCGCCTGCCGCCGGTCGGGTGATCGGCAAGGCAGCCGCGGAGAACATCGTGCCGTTCACCGCCGAATTAGGCGGGAAGGGACCGTTGATCGTCTTTGCCGACGCTGATCTGGACCTCGCGGCCCACAAAGCCGCCTGGCAGTTCGATGATTCAGGTCAGGTTTGCTTAGCGGGTACAAGACTGCTGGTGGAACGCTCCATCCGCGCACCGTTCCTAGAGCGCTTTCACCACCATGCTAATCGTCTAGTACTCGGTGATTCCCGCGATCCGGTGACCGAGATCGCGCCACTGGCTCATCCCGACCATCGGCAACGAGTGCACGATTTCGTGGAGCGCGCGAAGGCCGCCGGTGACACCATCGTTCGTGGCGGGCGACCGGTGAAGGGATCACTTCACTACGAACCAACACTGATCGAACCCGCCTCAAACGACAGTGAGGTGGTACAGAGCGAGATCTTCGGACCGGTGCTCACCTTCCAGACCTTCGACGATGAGGCCGAAGCGATTCGGCTTGCCAACTCCACGCGCTACGGCTTGTCGGCGATTGTTTATACCGGCTCCCACCAACGGGCCGAACGAGTTGCCGCGGCGGTCCGCTCCGGTTTGGTATGGGTCAACACGTTCCTTGTGCGCGATCTCACTGCACCGTTCGGGGGTTGTGGCATCTCCGGCATCGGCCGCGAAGGCGGCGACTACGCGCTTGATTTTCACAGCGACTTGAAAACTGTAATGGTTTTCAACGACACCACCTCGTGATCCGCTGGTCCCGTAACCTTGTGAGAAGTAACCACACAAGGGAGTCACGATGGGAAATCACATCTTCCGGAGGCGCGACCTGGGAGCTTTGGACGCGATACTTTGGTTGGCGATGCTGGTTGTCGCGGTCTTCACCTGGACCGAGCGGTCGGTAGTCGTAGACCCCGACTTCGAACTTTCCAGAAGCTGGGAATGGCAACTCTGGCAAGTACCGCCCCTCGTGGTGTCCGTCATCGGTGTTTGGATTCTGTGGCGGAACACGCATCGGGTTCCCTGGGTGCGTACGTTGGCCCTGTCGCTTCTGGCGGTGAGCATCTTGATCAATCAATACACCAACACCTTCGGAGATCACGCGCTCAACGTCTGGTACACCATCGACCCGTTGTCCCTCGCCTTTGCCATTGTGGCCGCCTGCAGCGCCTGGGGCCTGCGCAAAGACCCGGGGCCAACAGCCGTTACCGCGCAGCTTGTGGCGATCAGCGCCTCAGCGCTCGGCATTGCGCTGTTCGTCTACGCCTATTTCACCAACAACAACGAGACCGCCTTCGAGATTATCGACCCGCTTGTAATCGTGGCTCTGCTGATCTGGGCCATCGCCGCGCGCCGCGTCGAAGTCAACCTCGCCTCCGACAGCGCAGCCGGAGTCTCGTGAACGCCTGAGGATGGGCGCGCCCGGTAGGTCTGAGCCACAATGGGCGGTACGCAGCGATCCGCCACCATCAGTGCCGGCGAATACGCAATCAACGACCCAGGTGTCTGGCACACCGCCGATGTAGCTGAGCACGCCACAGCGCTGTTCATTACCGCCGGCCTCGACACCCAACACCGCCCCCGCTAGTCTCCCACCTTCCCACTGCACCGAAGGAACCGTGGGCGCCCAAACAAAACGGCCGTTCAATTTCCTGCGTAGCGCATCCCGAGGTTGCGATCACGTGAGTGCCTGTCGAACGCAGCGTCGGTTTGTCGGTGATCAACGGTTCGGGTATCGCTTCACGATCCGCGTGCGTGCCCATAGACTGCCGGATATGGATGCGGCATCGCTATCGATTCTGGAGCGCCCGGCTTATGGACTTTCCGAGGCGGCGGGGTACCTCGGGCTGCGGCGTGAGCGCGTTCGCGCGTGGCTTGATGGATATGAGCGCGGAGGTATCACCTATCCTCCGGTTATCCGCGTCGAGTCAACAGGCGACGACATCGTCGCTTGGGGGGAGTTCGTGGAACTCGGTTATCTTCGCGAGTACCGGCGCAAAGGAGCATCGCTACAACAACTCCGCCCGGTCATTGACGCGTTGCGTCAAGAACTGTCCACGCCGTATCCGCTGGCAACTGCGCACCCTTACATTGTTGGGCGAGAACTCGTCTGGGAGTTGCAGGAGAGCAAGGGACTCGACCCGGCGATCGCGATCGTGGTGCGAACCGGTCAGTCTGTGGCTTTGGCCGTGGAAGCCGACCGATTCGTCAAGAAAGTAGAGTTCGACCCTCAGGGAGCCGGTAGTGTCCGCCGGATACATCCCGCCGGGAAGGCTTCGCCGGTAGTAATTGACCCCTTTGTTCGGTTTGGTCGCCCGGCCGTTGAAGGTGTCGCCACCGAACGACTCTGGGAGTTGCACGACGCCGGTGAACCAATCGACGAGATTGCTAGCGACTACGACATGGCAGAGAATCTTGTCCGAGCAGGTGTCGCTTATGAGGAACATCAACGGTCCGTTGCTGCTTGACCAGTCATGTCTTTTTGGTTCTTTGTGGATGAGAACGATCTAGGGCTGGGACGACGGCTGTCACAGAAGCAAACTCAGGTGCTATATCCTGGACACCCGTCAATCCCCGATGTCCCGCGGGGTTGCCAAGATGAGGTCTGGTTGCAGGTTGTCGGTCAACAGAACCTGGTTGTAATCACCCGCGACCGTCGGATTCGTTATCGTCCCGTCGAGCGATACACATGGATTGAACATCAAGTCCGTGGGTTCGTGCTGACCGGGCTGGCCAGCCAGACCACAGATCAGAGTATGGACATTCTCACAAAACACTGGAAACAAATCGAAAGTACCGTTCTGCGGCGATCTCAAGGGCCGTGGATGTACGCCGTAACTCTTGCGGGAATCAGCGAAATCAAACTCCTCTGAACCACATGACGCTGGCTGGGCTTGCCGATGGCAGGTATTACACCGAGGCTGTTCAGTGGTCGGTTGACTGGGGTGTCGCCGGTATAGACGGCAACTGTTTTCGACCCGATGAACCGGTGTCTCGCGGCGAGGCCGCGGTTTACATCTGGAACACGGAAGGCCAGCCCTCAGCGCCTGATCATCGGTTCGTTCATGTGACCGATGAACACCAGGCCGGGTTGGGCGCTCGCGGGGGAGAACATTTCTTGGCAGAGTTGGTTCATTTCCTTGAGCAGTGCGGTGCAGTCGTCCTTCGACGGTCTCGTGGACCGTCCGGCACACTACCGGAACATGGTCAATCCGCAGTTCACCCACTTGGGGGTGGGTATCGCTGTCGATGAGGGGGGCGGCTTCTGGCTCACGCAGAACTTCGCCCACTACAGATCCAGCGGCGTGCAGGCGAGGTTCATCAGCAACTCTCCCACTGCCTCTGTGCGCTCGGATCCGTGTTCTGCCTCAAAAGCGTCGAGCGGGCCGTCCAACCCGCTCCAGACCCAATTGCCGGATTCAACGCTTGGCACGAAGTCCGTCGATGCGACGCTGCAGATCGCCGGTCGTTTCGAGATCGGTGTAGGGGTCGTTGTCGCGCAGGCGGCGCTGGTAGTCCTCCCACGCCTCGACCATTGCCGGATCGTCTCTCCAGCCCCCGTCGGGCTTCTCAGCGGCAGCCGCTTCGGCACTGTCGGTCACGCTCACGGTCTCTCTCCTTGACGCATAGTCAACTGACGCTGACGGAACTCTACCGCGGTGGCGCTGGTACGGCTAGACCCAAGATCCTCAGAACTGGGCCATCTCTGATGGGCGCGCCCGGTGGGTCTGAGCCACAATGGGCGTATGACTATTCCCGAAGGACCCGTGTTTGCTCTTGATTCCAACCTGATCCATCTCGGATTGGGGGCCACCGCGGAGGTTGAGCCGGAGTTCACGGGCGAGATGAGTTGGTACGGCGACTACACCCAACGTCACGCCAGCGATGGCGTGGAGGGCCGACTGGTTGCCATGCACTCGTTCACCGAACCGTGGGAAGTGTGGGAGATGCACCCACTAGGTTCCGAAGTGGTGGTGTGTACCGCGGGTGAGATGACCCTGCACCAAGAACTACCCGACGGTACGCAGCGATCCGCCACCATCAGTGTCGGCGAATACGCAATCAACGACCCAGGTGTCTGGCACACCGCCGATGTAGCTGAGCACGCCACCGCCCTGTTCATCACCGCCGGCCTCGACACCCAACACCGCCCCCGCTAACCAGAGTCAGGCACTGTCACACAACGACCGTTGCGTCACACAAGAATCTGGCGTATGCTGCCAGAAGTCTGATAGCTCCCCCTTTGGGGAGCCGCGGGGACCCTTCGGGGTCCTCGCTTTGTTTTGTTGGGAGGTTGATTGTGGACCGCTGCGCGGTTTTTGTCGACGCTGGCTATCTGTATGCTGCTGGAGGGAAAATCTGCCACGATGTCACAGCACGCAAAGCGATCCAGATGAACGCGCTGAAGGCTCACGAGTTTCTAACACGTCTCGCCATAGAAAATAGCGGTGCACAGAGACTCCGAACATACTGGTACGACGGGGCGAAGGACAGAATCCCAACAGCCGAACAATTGAAGATTGCACAACTACCGAACGTTAAGCTGCGACTTGGTCGAATTAACGCTCACAACCAGCAGAAGGGAGTCGACGCGCTGATTTACCACGACTTGATGATGCTGGCTCAGGAACGGGCGATCAGCGACGCCTTTCTGCTATCAGGAGACGAAGACCTACGAGAAGGCGTAAAGGCAGCGCAAAATGTCGGGGTTCGAGTGACGCTGATCGGGATTCAGGCGCCTTCTGGAACGCGCAACCAGTCACGCGATCTCGCCAACGAAGCAGACGAGATCGTCACACTTGCCAAAAAGGACCTATCTAGCTTCATCAGCCCTCGAGTCCAACCTGACAAGTCTCGCGTCCTCAACAACAATCTGATTCCTGCGGCAGAACTTGCAGCGAAAGAGTACGCGCAAGATTGGCTGAATGAGGCAACCGACCTAGAGATCGCGACACTACGCAGTGCTTTCCCCCAGATCCCGATGTCACTTGACGCGGATCTGTTCCTTGCTGTCGAAAACGCTGTTGAAGAAAGTTTACGCGGACACGATTCTGTTAGAAGAACGATCCGTAAACAGTTTTGGTTGCAGATCCAAAAGCAAGGCTAGCTCGATCGGTACGATCCTGTTTCGATGAAGTCACGACCTGATGATGTTCGCAGCGTTGCGATCGCAGTTGAACCGCTGTGTTGGCGCCAACAGACGCTGGTCGACGCGGTTCAAGCAGGCGGGGGACGCGTGGTTGAGTGCAGTGAGGCGACGGCGCTGGTGTGGGCCGACCCACAAACGCCTGAACTACTGACCGGACACGTCCACGACAAGATCGACTGGGTGCAGCTTCCGTATGCCGGTGTCGAACCGTTCATCCACATGCTTGACCGCGAACGGCTCTGGACATGTGGCAAAGGGGTCTATTCGCGGCCCGTAGCCGAGCACATCCTGGCCTTGATACTGGCCGCGTTCCACAACCTCGGCCCCTATTCCGCAGCTAGCGAGTGGAGCGACCCGGTGGGCCGAAACCTGCACGGCTGCCGGGTGCTGATCTTGGGCGGAGGAAGCATCACCGAGAATCTGCTGCGGTTGCTGGCCCCGTTTCATACTCACAACGTGGTCCTGCGAAGAGTGCCCACTCCGCTTGAGAGTGCCGCAACTGTGGGGACGCTTGATGACCTCCACAATGAACTCCCGTTGGCCGATGTGGTGGTGGTGGCACTGGCGGTCACCCGCCAGACCGTTGGCGTGATCGGCGCTGAAGAACTGGAACTCATGGGTGATCAGAGTTGGTTGGTGAACCTGGCTCGGGGTGTGCATGTCGATACCGAAGCCCTCGTCGCGGCGCTCCGGTCGGGCAGCATCGGCGGTGCCTGCTTGGACGTGACCGATCCCGAGCCGCTCCCCGAAGGCCACCCGCTGTGGTCCTTCGACAATTGCATCATCACACCCCACGTAGGCAACACTCCTCTCATGGGACTCGATCTGCTCGCCGAACGAGTCACCGAGAACACTCGCCGCTACGCAACCGGCCAGAAACTTCTCGGCCCAATCGATCTCGATCTCGGCTACTAACCTGTGGACTCCAATCCCCAGCAAAGCGATCCAACTCATGACTGACATTGATCTGGCAGAACTTAGGAACCTGGCAATCGCACAACTCGCTTTGTCGTACTCCCCCTACAGCGACTTTCCCGTCGGCGCCGCTGGAATCGTCGACGATGGTCGCACCGTCGTCGGAACCAACGTCGAGAACGCTTCCTACGGACTCACCCTCTGCGCGGAGTGTTCAATGATCTCCGATTTGGTTCGAACCGGTGGCGGTCGCCTGCTGGCCGTTTCCACGGTGCAAGGAGACAAGACGCCGGTCGCTCCCTGTGGCCGTTGCCGCCAACTGCTGTTCGAGCACGGTGGCGGCGACCTGATCGTCGATTGGGACCCCGAACCTCTGCTCCTGAGCGCGCTGATCCCTGAAGCCTTCGGACCCGACAATCTCGCCTAGCCGGTGCTCCACCACCCGCTCTGGTTCGCTGCGCCGACTGAGATCAATCCAAACCTTCGGGGTTTTCCTAACAGGATACGGACTAGCCGAAGGGGTTGTCGGGCCTGATCGGAACCTCAGCTTCGGCGATACTCAAGAGCCGCGCCACATGACCGAGTGCTGCCTGCGCAAAGGCCGATTCCGTTCCTTCGAAAACCGTTCGCTGAGCAGACGTCCGCCCCTTGGCGTCAGCAACGAACAACTCAAGAACCCCGGAGTTTGCGAGTCTGTCTGGATCGCCACTGTCGGAAATCCAGTTGGGAAGGATCGAGAACTCGTGCCGTTCGGCCGCGGCAGCGCTCACGGCACGATTCCAATCGTCAAGTTCGATAGCGGTCACAGCAACCAATTCGGGGTAGCAGTAGCTCACTTCGCCGAGCCGTTCACATGCCGCGCCGCGGCCTAGAAATTCCAGAAATGATCCAGCGCGAGGGCCTTCCGGCCAGCCGAAGAAAGCGGTGTACAGGGCCTCAAAAGCCTCCGCCGGGGTGATGCCAACGATGCGAGCGGCGTCAAACAGAGCCGCTTGGATACTCGCCGCTCGCCACGTTTCGAGCTCGCTGAGCAGTCGTTGGCTCACACAAAGGAAGCCACGCTGCTGATTGGAAAGATCTTCGGTCGTCTCGGGCAACACATCAGCGACCATCAGTCTCGAAGCACTCTGGGAAAATCGCTGCGACCAAGACTTTGCGGTTAGACGCTTGACATCGATCCAGTCTCGATCGGCGTCGCTCAACGGCCCTACGCCGAGCGCATCAATGTGGGCGGAAAGATCAATGTGGGGCTGCTGCACAACACTCACTACTGAATCAAAGGGTGGACTGTAGGCAGGTGGGGCAGTCGCTTCGCTCCCGATCAGTTGTGAAATCGTAAATAGCTGCTGTTGATTGCTGTTTGCGTCACCTTCGTAAACGGCGTTCCAAAGACGCTCATACTCCGCAAAGGCACCGTTGAGCGTTGAGAGATCCAAGTCGAAGTCGAGAGCACGCCTTACTTGGACCTTGAGAACGAGGTAACGAAGTAACTGTGGGGGCAGGCAAGCCACCAGTTCAGAGGCGCTGAGGCCGATCCCCTTGGAAGAACTCATCTTGGCCCCGCCGAGCGTGAAGAACTCATAGGAGAACGAAGTTGGCACCGGACAGTCGAGAACCTCGCGGGCCAGCGCCGCGGCTACCTTGTGCGACCCGCCAGCACCCATGTGGTCCTTGCCGGCGCCTTCCACAGTTACCGGCAACACCTTCCACTTGGCTACCCATTCGAGTTTCCACGGCAGCTTCCCAGCGCCCCCGAACGGGGAGACTCGGCCGACCGCACCACAACCCTGCGCCCAAGCAACCAGATCAGGTTGGCATTCGTAAGCCACCGTTTCGCCGTCGTAGTAGGACGCAAAGGTTGTGCCGATTCGTCCGCAGTTCTCACAAATCGGCTGGAAGGGCAGCCAGTTGTCTGGCCGCACAGCTCCGGTTTCGCGCAGATAGATCTCGCGGACCTGCGAGGACCTGCGAAGGAACACATCGATCGTCTCGTCGAGGCGACCCGCGGCGTAGATGTCGCTCATGTAGTAGAACTCGGCCTCAACTCCAAGCGGTGCGAAGGTAGACGTGAACTCAGCGAAGTAGGCCTGCGCCATGTTCTTGCTGGCCGATTCCGTGTCACCGGCCAGCTCGGGGGGTGGCGGCACGGCGCAGAGCGGCTTGCCGAGGTGTTCGCGGAAGTACTCCCCCGTTCCATGCGGGATCTCATCGACCGGGTCCATGTCGTCGCAGCCGTATGTGAAGCGCGCTTGTTGACCGTTGCGGCTCGCTACCCGCAGCAGGGCGTCATGGGTCAAGACACCACGAAGCGAGCCAACGTGGGCCACTCCGCTCGGTGTCTTTGAGTCGTTGATATAGATTGGCGATCGAGCCCGCTGAAGCGTCTCGTCTATCCAGGTCATATGGCCTTCGGGTTGCTCTCCGTAGCGATAGACCCACCAGCCTACCCAAGGCCGAAGTTAGTCTGTCTGACAATAATGAACGACGACTTGTCGATGGTGAGCTACCAGCGACCGCCGAAACGGATGGGCAGACCCGATGACTAGCACAATACTGCGGTCCGAAAGGTTGGAGATTGCCGATGTAAGCGCCGTTCAGGAACTCTTCCACAGCCGGGGTTGGACTGACGGTCTCCCGGTCGTACCACCGACACCGGATGCAGTCCAAGCCTGTCTGGACTGGGCTTTGATGTCCCCGGAGCATGCGATCGGTGTCGAACCTGTGCGCCAACAAGCGATCACTGCCGAAAAGGTCGCAGTCAACGCCGTGATGGCGGGATGCCTACCGATGCACTTTCCCCTAGTTGTTGCGGCCGTGACCGCGGTTCTCAACGAGGACTTCCTGGTCCATGGCGCGACCGCCAGCACGGGAGGCTGCAGCATTCTGTTGATCGTCAACGGACCCGTGAGAGCCGAAACTGGTATGCAATCGACGTTCAATGCGCTCGGTCCCAGTGACCGGGCATCAACCGTCGTGGGGCGGGCGATTCGCCTGATTCTGAACAACCTATTGGATGTACGTGCTGGTGGAATCGACCGATCAACCCTCGGTCATCCCGGAAAGATCAGCTTCTGTATCGCCGAAGACGAGGAGGGTTCGCGCTGGCCATCGCTCGCCGCTGAGAGACTCGGAGACCCGCATGTGTCGGCGGTAACGGTGATGGCGGCCATGGCGCCCCGCCAGGTAATGAACGAGTGGACCACCGACCCTGAAGAAATACTCGACACCTTCGTGGCAGAGATCAAAGCCAACATGGCCCACTACTCGATCTGGTCCGGCAACTACGCGATTGTAATCCCGCCGCAACTCCGCCAACACTTCGATTCGGCTCGGTGGTCAAAAACCGATATCCGCAACTACGTCTTCGAGCATGCGCGGATCCGCCGCTCCGCGTGGGCGGAGTGTGGCAAGGCCAATGTGGTGGCCGATAAAGGTGATCACGAATATTGTGCACTCCCTGATCCCGACCACTTGCTGGTTATCGCTGCTGGAGGCCCCGCCGGTGGCTTCGGGGCCGTCATACCACCATGGCTCGGCCTGAAATCCAAAGCTGTAACGGTCCCCGTCGGAGCGTGTGTTGACTGCTGAAAACGACAGGAGAAACAAGTGACGATTGAAGTGCTAGTTCCCACAAACGACGGTCACCCAGACGGGTTGTCACTCGTACCCAGGCCTCCGTCGCTCACAGGTTTAACGATTGGAATCATCTCCAACGGTAAGCAGGGAACCCGGCGCTTCTTCGACGAGTTTCGGCGAGAACTCCTTGACAACCACGGTGCGGGCGACGTTGTTGAGGTCATCAAAGGAAATTACAGCGCCCCTGCCAACGACGAAATCATGGACCAAGCGGAGCGCTGGCATGCTCTCGTAACTGGTGTTGGAGATTGAGGAAGCTGTTCGTCGTGCAGTCTGCACGACGCTATATCCGCAGAACATCGTGGTGTTCCCGCAACCGCGATAATGACCGACAAGTTCGCATCTGCTGCCGAATTGATGCGCCAAGTCCTCGGCGCATACGGCTACCCGTTTGCCGTTATCAACCATCCCATCAGCAGCGCTACCCCCGCCGAGCTAACTCTTCAAGCCCAACAAGCCGCGGCCGCCTGCGTAAATATCCTGACCCGGACTACTAGCGAGCGCCCGAACGGCAATCTCGCCAAAGCGACGGGGCCGACGAGAGCACGGCCCGACAATCGCAGCTCTGAACAAAAGGGCGTTTCCCCTCCAGCGTCCTGTTAGAAGATATAACATACGGTACGACCGCAGTTGAACTGCGTTGAGATGTCTGGAGGGAGCACTGTCATGTCAACAATGATTCGACTTCAGCATGTCGTGAAAATCTTCGGCGACGAACCCCGCGGCGATGCGCTCAGCATGCTCCAGGCGGGAATTTCAAAGGACGAGATTCAGGGGCGGACCGGACATGTGGTCGGTGTTGACGACGCTGACTTCGATGTCGAAGCCGGCGAGATCTTTGTGGTCATGGGGTTATCGGGTTCGGGGAAGTCCACGCTCATTCGTTGCGTCAACCGCTTGGTCGAACCAACAGACGGGAAAGTGATCGTCGCCGGTGAAGATGTCACCGCCCTTGATCCCCGCCAACTCCAAGAGTTCCGTCGCAACAAGACCGGAATGGTCTTTCAGCACTTCGGTCTGTTCCCGCATCAAAATGTGCTCTCAAACGTGGCCTTCGGACTCAAGGTCAAGGGTGTTCCTCTCGATGCCCGTAACCAGGCAGCCGAAGAGGCGCTCGAACTGGTCGGATTGTCGGGCTACGAAAACAGCTTCCCCAGCCAACTCAGCGGTGGAATGCAGCAGCGAGTCGGACTCGCTCGTGCGCTCGCCAGCAACCCCGACATCTTGTTGATGGACGAAGCCTTCAGCGCTCTCGACCCCCTTATCCGTCGCCAGATGCAAGACGAACTGCTCTCTATCCAGGCAGGTTTGGCGGAGCGAAACACAATTCTCTTCATCACCCACGATCTAAATGAGGCTCTTCGGGTGGGGAGTCGAGTGTGCATCATGAAAGACGGAGCGATCCACCAGATCGGTACCCCTGAAGACATCTTGATGAGGCCCGGCACCGACTACGTGGCCGAGTTCGTACAAGACGTGGACCAGGGTCGGGTACTGTTGATTGAAAGCGTCAGCGAGGAACCGGCGTCGGTTGACAGTTCCGCTTCGGTCACAGCAGCTCTCGAAGCGATGGCCCGAACTAGCCGACAGGTAGCGCATGTTGTTGACTCGGGCGGCCGTCCCATGGGAATTGTCACCCACAGCGATGCTCAAAGCGCTAAGGCTCAAGGAACACAAGACCTCAACGATTTGGTGCAGCAAACACCGACTGTCACCAACGACATGATGTTGGCGAAGGTCTATCAGCTTTGTGACAAGGGCCTGCCGTTAGCAGTGGTCGATGCTGACGGATCTCTCATCGGTTCGGTCAGACCACTGGAGATTCTGGCTGAACTCGGCCGGGTTGAAAGTATCTCCGAACGGCTCGAGCTGGCCAAAACAGAGGCTTCAACAGACGGTTCTGAATCAACAGACGGTTCTGAATCATGAACCTTCTTGCGGAGAACTTCTGGGACAACAAGAACCTCAGCGAATGGGAGATCCCCTTCGGCCTGTGGATCGAAGAAATCGTCTTTTGGCTGACCACGAATATCGGGGGGTTGCTCGACGCCATCAAATGGCCGGTCGATCAGATGCTCAAGCTGGTTATCGACAATCTGCTTCAAGATTGGCTGCCATGGCCGGTCGTGTTGCTGATGTTCTTGTTGTTGGGGGCGTCGACTAGGAACTTCAAAGTCGGTCTCGGCAGCGCCGTCGCGTTATTGATCTGTGGCCTGCTCGGCAACGAATTCTGGGACCTGACGATGGAAACCATTGGCATGATCATTGTGGCGGTGATCATCTGCGCTGTCTTCGGCATCCCTTTGGGTGTGCTCTCGGCCCGGATCGATGCGTTCTGGAACCGTCTGCGGCCAATTCTTGATGGGATGCAGGTCATCCACCCTTTCGTCTACCTGTTGCCGATCATTTTCTTGTTCGGTGTTCGCCGAACTCCGGGTGTTTTGGCGACGTTGGTGTTCGCTCTGCCGCCTATTGTGCGCTTGACCAACCTGGGTGTGCGGCAAGTCCCCGCGGACGTTGTTGAAGCCGCTCGAGCCTTCGGGGCTACAGAGTCACGGGTGTTGCGTGAGGTTCAGCTGCCACTGGCTCGACCGGCGATCATGGCGGGGCTCAACCAGACTCTGTTGCTGTCGCTGTCGATGGTCGGGATTGTTGCCATCATCGCCGGCGGAGGGCTGGGCAAGCCCATTCTGACCGCTCTCAACACCAGCGACATTCCCCTTGGCGCTTCGGCGGGAGCTGGTCTCTATTTCGTTGGCGTACTCTTGGATCGGATTTCTCAGCCTGAGGCGAGCGACAAACGAATCAACTTGTTTTCTCGAATGCGCTCGGCTTGGAGCACGCGTACCGATCCGGTAGTTCCTCCCATGCCCGATCCGTCTCGGGAGTCGGGCTTTGTGACTAGCCGCGAGGCGCCCGTTATTCTGCAACCAGCGCACCGCTTGACAGCTGCAGTCTCGGTCGTTGCTGGTGTGGTCGCGGCGGTGGCCGCGGTATTGCCTTGGGGTGACGGTTCGGGGCGGATATCGAGCCATGTCCGCTTCGACGATTTGCTCCTGCCCGGTTCTCACTCGGGCCTTGACGCCACCGGCGGGTCGTATTTTGGTGTGCTGGCTGCCATCATCGGAATCAGCGTGGCGGCCTGCGGTTTGGCGGCTTTGTTGTTGCCGCGAACCCGGAGATCGGCTTTTGTCGCCGTTCCCACCTTCTTGGCATTTGGTTTGGGAATCGTGTCATTGACAGCCGCTTACCTGACCATCAATATCCAAAGCGATGCTTACGCAAATGGGATTGGTGTCTGGTTGGCTCTAGCCGCTGGTGCGGTGATAACCATCTCGGCGTTGTGGGCCGCGGTAGGCACTGAGGTCGAACAGAAGCCTGCCCGGACCAGTTGGCGCGATGTGCTCGGAATCGCAGTGCTGAGCGCGTTCCTTGTCTTCGCTGGAGCCTCGGGATCGTGGATTCTTGATCAGCGCAGCGATTCTGCTCAAATTGCCAGGGAGCTCGCAGCGGAAGCGGGAGGCGCCGACCAAGGAGGTGTCGCGGCAGACATCTTGGCGGAAGCCATGGCCAACACACGACGAGTGACTGTACGGGGAATCGACGCCGACGGTCCCCAGCTCGGCTACATCATTATCGCTCTCACCATTGCTGGAGCGGCTGCCGCCTTGCTTACCCGAGCAGCCCGTAGCGCCAAGGCGCAGCGATTCGCTGCTGGGTGTTCTTACGCGATCGGCTGTGGGATTTTCTTGATCGCCATTGCCTGGATAGCCAGCCTCGTCCGCCTCGACACCCTGCAAATCTCACCCGGCGCTAGTGCTTTCCTCACTGCCTGTGGCGGCTTGGTCCTAGCAGCCCGCGGTTGGCGATCTCTGTCACCAGACTGATACCGGACCGCTCTATCCTCGTAACCGACCTTCCCAACAACCCAACAACCGAAGGAAAGAAAAATGAAAACCAGCAAGTGGCGACTTTTGATCGCCGTGTTTCTCGCTTTCACGCTGCTCGCGGCAGCCTGCGGTGATGATGACGAAACCACCACAGAACCCGCAGCAGACGACTCCGGGGACTCAGGAGACGACGCACCAGAACCCGAAGAAGAAATGAGCCTCCCCGGGGAAGGCATAACCGTGCAGATGGCACGGGGCAACTGGGCAGAGACCAACTTCCAGAACACTGTGATCCAAAAGCTTCTCGGTGAACTCGGTTACGACGTGCCGATACCAGAAGAGATCGCCCCCGCCACATTCTTTCCAGCGCTAGCACTCGGCGACTTCGACTTGTGGGGTTCGACATGGCCTCTCAACCACGATCCCCTAACTGCGGGAGAGTTGCCTGAAGGCGGCATCATCGCGGATCACGTCAGTAATGTGGGCACGATGATGAGTTCAGGTGCCCTTCAGGGACTGCTCGTCGATATCGACAGCGTTGACCAGTTCGGCTTCACCACGCTCAACGAACTGCTCGACAATCCGGATGCGGTAGCTCACTTCGATTCCGACGGCAACGGACGCGCCGACCTCAACGGCTGTGACGACGGCTGGGGTTGTCAAAAGGTCATGAACGACACCATTGCTATGAACGGTTGGGATGATCGCATTGAGCAGATCTCGGCTACGCACTCGGCCCTATTCGCCGAGTCTCGGGCGAGCTTCGATTCTGGAGGCCCTGTTCTGCAATACGTCTGGACCCCGACAGCGTTCGTCGGCAAGCTCGTGCCCGGTCGAGATGTCGTGTGGCTCGCACTGGCCCCGGGTAGCACTCTGGAAGGTCAGGACGGCGTGTCCAGTGTTGGCGACGCTTGCACCGCAGACCCCTGTATCACCATGTTCACTCCGTCTGACATTGTCGTCTCGGCCAACGATGACTGGCTCGACGCCAACCCCGCGGCGAGGGTGCTACTCGAAGGGTTTGTAATGAACCCGGTCGATGTCGCAGTGGTCGCCGTTGGTATCGACGCCGGAGAGGACTCCCAAGAAGACATCAATGCCGCAGCAGACGGTTGGATCGCCAACAACCGCGATGTCCTTGATCCACTGCTCGAAGCTGCCCTGGCAGCCGCCTGACCTAGCTCAGCGCTAATTGCCGTATGTTGGTGTCCGGGTAGGAGCCAAACTCCCGCCCGGACACCAACACGGCATGCCGGCTAGGACGATTTCTGTGGCCACGGTTGATCGGCTGCGCGCCGAACTCCACCTCCGCGCCGAACTCCAAAGGCGCCGAACAGAGGTACGATCGCCAGAAGTGGTGATGCGACCTGCCATGCTTGGAGCCGCTCGGCTCACTCGTTACAGCTTCAACCGAATGATGCTTCGCCGGGCCGCCGCCGACGGTTGGCAAGCATGGCGCAAGGTGTTCGATATAGACGCCGAAGGACGCGGTGAGGCAGTCTACGAACTCGACACGGGGTCTCGGAAATTCAGCTTCATCGCCTTCACGACCACCATCAGCGAGGACCAACACACGGACCGTGTTGTCGCCGCTGGCTGGGAGACAAGTGCTGCGCTGTTTGAGGGGGTGCCCACGCGCGACGACTTGGACATATTGCGGCACCAGGTTCCTCTCCAAGAGGCGGGTCGTTTTGACCCCCGGGTATTGGTGTTGACGCGAGGCAACCGCAGCGTCCGTTTCTTTCAGTATCTGGTTGACTGCCTGGCGACGGGTTCGCAACCTGAACCGGGCCAAGTGGCCGATGCCGGCTACATTTTGCGCAGCACCGCTTTCTATGGCAACGGAAAGTACGGCATGCGCTCCTTCGACGGTTATCCCCCGGGCCACGAACTAGCGGTTCCCTATCGAGCTCAGTTCGTGACCGCGTGGCTCTTCAGAGAGTTGAGTTACGACCTTGTGGAACACTGCGCGAGGGCTTTGGGTGGGTCCGACGCGGTTGCATTCGACGAGGAGTGGCGACGGTACTTCGGCCTTGGCAACGCGACCGGACTCGGACTGGTTCCTTATGCTTTCAAACATCCTCGGGTACTGAATGCCTGGGTCTCCATCCGAGAACTGGCGCTAGCGGATGTGCGGGCTCTGAAGGCTACTCCGCAACTTATGGCCCGACTAGACGACTGGGTGGAACAAGCTCATCGACACTTTGCTACTGGTACTTCCGACGACTGCGCACCGTTTCTGAACGCCCCCGCTCTGGTTGCCGTGTTGGAAAAGATCAAGGCGTTCATCGACACGGTTCGATCTGACCCCAGGGCCTTCGACGCCATCTACCGGTGGGCCGAGACACATGACCCTGAAACCACCGAGTTGGTGGTGTCGTTGCTGATCGAGCTTCACGATGGTGACGACTCTCTCGTCGACGAGTTGTTGACAGTTACAGAACACACCGACACCGATCCAGCGGTCACCGTGGGTCAATTACAGACATTGATCGCCGAGCGTTTCGGGTGGCTCAACGAACTTGACCTTGATGACGACGAAGCCGACTTCTACTGGTGGGTGATCAGCGACAACACCGAAGAGCCCCGCCGCGTGCCGCGCCCTCACCTGGATCCAAACGGACGTGACGTCGCCATCGACTTCGCAACCCGTATCTGGCGGCTGCGCTCCGCCCTTGAAGAGTGCCCCGATCACGTTTCGGTTGCTCGCTTGTTAGCACAACAGCCACGCCATCGAATGGCCGTCAACCGTCTGGTTGAGAGCGACTGCCTCTACGGTGAGCCTCACGACAACCCCTGCGGAGCCAGCTTCTTGCCGCTTCAGCTTCAGCGTTTTCAATTGGCGATGTATGGCATGGACAACTTCAAACCCAAATCCACGGACTGGCTCAGAGTCACACTCTTTCAAGGCGCTCCCCGCATCTGTGATCTCGGCTCGGCTATGAGCGACTCGTGGGCCTTCCCCGATCGGCCGAGGAGTCCCCATCAGCCGAGGAGCGCATCATGATCATCGACGGGTTGGAGATCAACAACTGGTCTCGGGAGGTAATCGAAACAGTCCGCTCCGGTGGAGTCGATGTGGTCCACGCCACGGTGGGAGTTTGGGAAGATCTCGGTGGCACCATGACCCGCATCGGGGCGTTCCGTCGCTTAAGTCGCGACAACTCCGATGTTGTCAGAATCGTTGCGTCAGTTGACGAAATAGAAGCCGCTGCAGACGACGCTGTCCTGGGCATCGTGTTGGGCTTCCAGAACAGCTCGATGCTCGGCGACGATCCCGAAATGGCGCAGATTTTCGCGGATGTGGGGATTCGGGTTATCCAGCTCACCTACAACATCGCCAATCATCTTGGCTCAAGCTGCTGGGAACCTACCGATGCCGGGTTGACCCGCGTCGGCCACCGAATGGTCGCGGCGCTGAATCAAGCAGGTGTGCTTATCGATATCTCACATGTCGGCGATATCACCGGTTCACAAGCTGTTGATGCTTCGTCTCAACCAATCGCCATCACTCATGGCAATCCGAAGTCGTTTTGCGACTCACCACGCAACAAACCTGATTGGCTGATTGATGCGGTTGCCGAACGCGGTGGCATTATCGGCTGCACCTTGTACCCGCTGTTTATGGGCGGGAGCAGCGTGTCGCTGGCGCAGTACTGTTCGATGCTGGGCGATCTTGTCTCCCGTATCGGGATTGACCATGTGGCTATCGGGTCAGACGCGGTGCTCGGCTGGCCGGCCGATGCGCTGGCGTGGATGCGCAGCGGCCGATGGGATCGGCCAACCGAAACTGCGGTGCCTTCGTTTCCTGATTGGCCAGCCTGGTTCTCGGGGCCTGCGGACTTCGCCAATCTCAAGGTTGGTCTGGAGAAGGCCGGGTTCTCGACAGTTGAACGGGATGCGATTCTCGGTAACAACTGGCTGCGGCTCTTCGGTGAAGTGTTCCCACCCTCTCCAACAATCACCGAGTAGTGACAGCGATGTCCGAGGGGCCCGGCGCGGTGACAATCCTTGCACCACGAGAGTTGAGAGACTTCGTCTACCGCTGTTGTCGTGTTCAAGGTGTCGACCCTGGCACTGCTGACCGTTTCGCCGACAACCTGCTTCATGCCCAGATCCACCGTGGAGCAAGCGTCGAAACGTTCCTCTCCGTTCTAGTGTCGTCGAGTTCGTCAGCAGATGACCTGACTCGGGTTACAACCGCGGCCGACAGCGTCGAACTCGCTGAGGCCACTGCTCGTATCGAAGGCGTCGCTACCGCCACTTTTGATTCCGCTGTTCCCCTGATGGCCTTGAGCCATTCGCTTTGGCATGCAGCCACACGAGGCGTTGCGAGCATCGGCATCTCACCCACAGCGCCAGGTGATCAACACGTCGAGAGCATCGAATTCGTTACCCAGATACTCGATACTGAGGCACTCGATCCAGTGGCACTCGATCCAGTGGCACTCGATCCAGTGGCACTCGATCCAGTGGCAAGAGCCTCGGCGCAACAGCGGCATTTGAGCGCTCACCACCTGGGATTGCCGGTTGCCACTTCATCTCTCGTTCAGCTCGAGTCACGCGCCGCACGGTTCCTAGTCGATGAGCTGACGCTGGACGCGATCACACCCTGAGACCGGCGAACTGAAACCCACAGCGAACTGAAACCCACAGCGATCAACAGGCCTGGCTTAGCCCTACCGCGGTCGCCCAAAGGTCGCTTTCTACACGGACTGAATTAGCAAAGGCCGAATCAACAGGTGCTTTCGCGGTACCGGGCAGACGGGCACCCGTTTGTTCGTCAACTCGTTCCGCGAGCCGCGCAAGGCTTTCCCAGAACGCATCACCGGAAAATGATCGGGGATCGATCAGCAAGTAGAACTGGCCTAGATCGTGCGCTGGGCCCTCGGGGGCCTTGAGCGGAGGCACCTCGACACTGGCGAGCGACCCGGTCAACGCCGCCGCGAGTACCTCAACCATCAGCCCCATGCCATACCCCTTGTAGCCGCCGGCCGAAAGCAGAGATCCCCTCAGTGCCGCTTCGGGATCGGTTGTGTCGTTGCCATTTTCGTCTACCGCCCAACCGCTGGGGATTTCGGTACCGGCCGCGGCTGCCATTGTGATCTTGCCGAGAGCCACCGCGCTGGTACTGAAATCGAACTGAAACGCCACATCCGAGTCGGGTCCCGGGACTGCCATTGCCATCGGGTTGGTTCCCAGCAACGGCCGCGATCCTCCGGGAGGAGCGACCCGGGCCGTGGAGTTAGTCGCTCCGATAGCGATCAGCCCGGCCTTGGCGAACTGTTCAGTGAAGTAGCCCAATGACGTGCACGTGTGGCTGTGTTCGATGGCGTAGCCGCAGGTCCCGTTGGTTTTTGCGGCCGCAACCGCGGTGTCGAATCCAGCGGCGAAGGCACTCTGAGCGAAACCGAACTTGGCATCGACGCGAACGGCTCCTCCCCTGTCGTGGCTCACAACCGGTTCCACTCGACCGTCAACTCGCCCCGATTGCAGCTGTTGGCAGTAGCTCTCAAGGTAGTAGAGACCACAAATCCGGTTGCCGTCGGCTTCGGCGACTCGCACCGCGTGAGCGACTTGGGCGGCGATTGAGTCGGAGGCGCCGTGGGCTTGTAGGGCTCGCTTGGTGACCGTCTCGATGTCGTCTAGCAAGACCACTTCAGTGTTCGTTGGTACTGCGGTGTTCATTGCGGTTGCTCCATTTCTGCTGAAAGACCAATGCGTGTCAGCGAATCACAAAGGGATTGGCCATGGGTTCGTCCGAGGTGTTGACCCAGACCGTTTTGGTGCGGGTGTAATCGTAGATGGCGTCCATTCCTGCTTCCCGGCCATAGCCGCTTCGGCCGAAACCCCCGAACGGGGCGATCGGAGAAATCACTCTGTAGGTGTTTATCCAGACGATGCCAGAATGGATGGCCGCCGCGACCCGATGAGCCCGGGCGACATCTTTGGTGAACACACCGGCACCTAAGCCAAAAGGGCTGTCGTTGGCCAGAGCAACGCCAACTTGTTCATCTTCGAAACGCAGCACCGACATAACGGGACCGAATAACTCGATCTGAGTGCTCGGGGTGTTCTGGTCCGCGCAAGAGATGATCGTTGGTTCGTAGTACCACCCGGAATCGAAGCCATCGGGCTGTTTACCGCCTGTCTGCACTACAGCTCCTTGCGCTTCGGACTCCGCTACTACTTGCTGTATCCGCTCAAGCTGCGCCTGTGTCGCCAACGGCCCCATCTGAGTGCGGTCCTCAAGCGGGTCGCCAATACGAATCTCTTTGGCCCGCTCAATGAGTTTCGCCATGAACTCGTCGTGGATGCCCGATTGCACGATGACCCGTGATCCCGCAACGCAACTTTGTCCGGTGGCACCGAAGTTGCCCGCTATGGCCCCGTTGACCGCACCCTCGATATCTGCGTCGTCGAACACCAGAATCGGCGATTTGCCGCCCAACTCGAGAGTCACGTGAGCAAAGTTGTTTGCGGTATTGGCGACCACCTTGCTTGCTGCTGCAGTCCCGCCGGTGAAGGCGACTCTGCTGACAAGCGGATGGCTCGTCAGCACCCGGCCGCAGGGTTCGCCGAAACCGGTGACGATGTTGACGACACCAGCAGGGACGCCGGCCTCAGCAATCAGGGCGGCGAACTCGCACATCACCGACGGTGCTTCTTCAGATGCCTTGATCACAACGGTATTTCCTGCCGCGAGCGCCGGTCCGAGCTTGGTTGCGGTAAGAAACATCTCGGCGTTCCAGGGCACGATGGCCGCAACCACCCCGATTGGTTCGCGCCTTGTGAAGACGTGCATGTCCGGCTTGTCGATGGGCAGCGTGGCGCCTTGAATCTTGTCGGCGAGCCCCCCGTAGTAGCGGTAATAGTCGGCAACATAGGCAGTCTGCGAGCGGGTCTCAGCAGCCAGCTTGCCGCTGTCGGTCGTCTCGATACTGCCGAGGTGATGAGCGTTCTCGGCAACAAGGTCTGCGAGCCGAAACAGCAGCTGTCCACGCTGGGTCGCGGTCAGCGCAGGCCATGGCCCCTGAACAAGCGCACGATGAGCCGCGTTTACCGCTCTGTCGACGTCGTCTGCGGTGGCTGCGGGTGCACTGGCCCAGCGCTTTCCGGTTGCTGGGTTTACACAGTCGAAACGGCCGCCGTCGGAAGCATCGCAAAACACTCCGTCGATGAAGAGTTGATAGTCGGTCATGAGGGATTCTCCTGATTGAGGAACTCCAGAAGGGTGTTCGAGAATTTCTTTGGTGCTTCTATGGGGGCGAGGTGGTGCACCCCAGGCAATATCCGAGCTTCTCCACCTGGGATCGCATCGGCAAGAGCGACAGCCATTTCGGGCGTGGAACCACTATCGCGTTCACCGGCGAGGACCAGCGTGGGGGCTTCGATGTCAGGCGCCGAAGCTGCGGCTAGGGCATCCGAGTCGACGAATAGCCGATACGCCTTGAGGTAGCCGGCGTGGTCGGTTGTGAGCAGTCGTTCCCGCACCGATTCCGCCTCAGCGGGGTGCGAAGCCAGCCACTGGGGCGTGAACCATCGCTCGATTGCCAGGTCCGCCACGGGTTCGAGTCCTTCGTTCTCGGCTAGCTCTAGACGCTGCCGCACCCCGGCCAGCTGGCTCTCGCTGCGACCGAAAACGGTGCTCACGAGCACTGCCCGACGAACCCGATTCGGGTGACGGGCCGCGGTCATCAAAGCGATGAGGCCACCAAGTGACAGCCCGACCACGTCGCTGCTCTCAATCTGGTGGAAGTCGAGAACCTCCAAGAGTTGATCCACAAAATCGTCGAGCCGGCGTGGGCCGGGGGGATCGTCGCTGCTTCCGTGCCCCAGAAGGTCGTATCGCAGAACCCGGTGTTGCTGCGCCAAGACCTCGACCACCGGATCCCACATGGTGTGGTCCAGACCGACGCCGTGAATCAGAACCAGCGGAGGTCCTGCCCCTGCGACACGGCCAAGTGTCGGGTTCATGGGGCGTTGTCCAACCCCATCTCCTCCATATCGGAATACCTGTTACCGATTCGGTGATGCGGGCGGCCCCCGACCGATGCCCCAATCGCGACGACTATCTCGTCGGGACCGGGCGCGTCGGCAACGGTCATTTCCAAGGTGAGGTAGTGAGAACGCCAGCCAGGGTCGATTTTGTGCATCATCGGGATCGACACGGTCGCTCCGGGACCGCCCCGAGTGTTGGTGAACGACAGATACGAGGTACCGCCGACCGCGTCTCGAAAGACGTTGCCGAACCGCAGCGTGTGGATCATCCCTGATCCGTGTTCGACCTCACCGTTGCTACCGACCATGGCTGCTTTGCCGTATGCCTCGACCGCTTCGCCGCCGCCGGCCATCTCGACAAGGCGCGGCACCATGACCGCTCCGAGTTCCGGGGCGACCGCAAGTATCGTCGGCCTGAGGTCTTCCACGAACCCTTGACCTGCCCAGGGGTTGGTGATGACTGCGGCCACTCCATACAACCGCAACGGCACCTCGCACGCCTTACCGCCTTCCACATGGATTTCTTCGCTGGTGGCCACCAGCTTTCGTAGTTCGAGGCTCATCAGACAACTCCTTCCAGATCGTCGGTCTGCTCGTCTTCGCTGAAGTGGGGCATGACCTGCTCGGTGAACAGTTCGATGCTCGCCATGGCTGCTTCGTGTTGCATCCCTGGAAAGCTTGACCAGACCAACAAGTTCTGAATATTGAGCTTGTCTTTCATCTCCTGAATCTTTTCAGTCACATACTCGGGCGTGCCGAAGAGCAGGTTGCGGGGATGCACCCAGTCGTAGCTCAACAGGTCGAGTTTGTTGTCGGTCTCGGGCAGTTCTTCGCCGGGATACCGGTGATTGTTGAGTCCCCGGTAATGGCAGACCCAACGCACATATCGCAACATCGCCTCACCGGCTAGTTCTTCGGCTTCTTTCATGGTCTCGGTGACGCACATGTCGCGCAAGACCGCGACGCCGGAACCCAGAGGGATTTCTTTGCCAGCGGCTTCAGAGGCCGTATCGCGGTACATCTCGAACCGCGGAACCAGCGAGTCTGTCGGCGGAATCCAGAACATCACGTTGAGTCCCATCTGGGCCGCGCTGGTGATTGATGGCATCGTGTCGACAACCTGCCAGATGGGTGGATGCGGGTCTTGCAGGGGTCGAGGCACAAGCGCCAGTGCGGTGATGTCCCCCGTGTCAGGGTCGGTGTTCTCCGGCAGCGGGGTACTCATCGGGTGGGGGAAAGAAACACCGGGATACGGATACTCGAAGTGCTTGCCTGAATACGAGAAGAACTCTTCAGTCCAAGCCCGCCGAATAACCTCAAGGCCTTCTGCGAACAGTTCCCGGTTAACGGCCGGGTTGCGCACATCAGCGATTGGGTTCATGTTGAGCGTCTCACGAGGGTAGATGCCCCGCCCGACGCCGAACTCGACTCGCCCGCCCGACATGTGGTCGAGCATGGCGACATCTTCGGCTACTTGGAGCGGATGCCGAAACGTGATGATGCTCGCAGCCTGGCCTATCCGAAGTCTTTCGGTGTGAGCGGCCAGATCAGCACACATCAGTACTGGGTTGGGGCAGACTTCGAACCCTTCATGGCCGAAGTGGTGTTCAGTGGTCCAGATCGAGTGCCAGCCGTGTTGATCGCAATATTGTGCAATCTCGCGGCCCTCGTTCAGAACCTGAGTAAAGGTCTTGCGCAGACCAAGGTTATTGGAATTCAGAAAATACCCAAAGCGCATGGTTATGTCCTCTCAAGTCGGGCTGGTATGGGCTGGGCACACACCTTTTAACCTCGCTGCCTGCCCGACTCGAGGTTCAAAAATTGTACGCCAACCTACGATTCCGGTCAACCAAAAGTTGGCAACAGAATCTTCGTGCCCGCCCATATTCCGCGGCGTCAGCTAGTTCGGGGGTACGGACCCCATCTGAATCAGCCGCCAGTTCCAGTGCCGACCCGTGCTACTACACCAAATTGCAGGACGGTCTTGGCTGCAACCGACAAACACCGCGAGTGCTTGAGCACGACAGAATTAGCGGATTTGGGCACAGCATGAATGGCGGATTTGGGCACAGCATGAATGGCGGATTTGAGTACGCCGAGGGCTAGCCTTGGAGCCAAGCCGTGCGACAAGCACTTCGGCACCGGAGGCACCTTGCCCGCCCCAAACGAGAAACTGGCCGCATCCCTTGAGCAGTTGGCGCTCATGCTCGGCGACCGGCGCGTTTTCCGCTCCGCAGAGCTGTCGCGCACCCATCGCGAGCGCTTGGAACGCAACGGCTTCGTCCAGCGGGCCGCCAAAGGATGGTTCTTCGTTGCCGAACCCGGAGTTCGGCCTGGAGAATCGACCATGTGGTACAGCTGCTTCTGGGAGTTCTGCGCCCGCTATTGCGAAGAGCGTTTCGGCGAGTCGTGGCACCTCTCAGCCGAAGGTTCGCTCCTGCACCATGCAGGGGCGAATGGGATTCCCAGACAGGCGATTGTCCACTCGCCTCTAGCGACCCACCACTGCGTCAACCTGCCATTCGACACATCCCTGTTCCACCTGGCCCAGAAGAACGAGCCTGATCGCTCCGACGTGATAGTGAACGACGACGGCCTGCGACTGCTGACTCCCGACGCTGCACTCGTGCGCATGTCCGAGAGCTTCTGTCGGACCCAAGCCATCGAGGCCACGACCGTGCTGACACAGATGGCCGATCATCGTCGGCTCCTGAGACGCCTGCTCGACGGCGCGCACACGACCATCGCGGGGCGCCTGGCGGGGGCGTTCAGGACCGTTGGCCGGACAGACATCGCCGACGAGTTGGTTGCAGCGATGACGAGCGCAGGCCACGCCGTTCGCGAGACCCGGCCGTTCGCAAGCGCAGTACCCGTCCGGCTGTCGAGGCCCGCAGAGCATCCCGCCGCGACGCGGATTCGAGTGATGTGGGAAGACCTGCGCGGAGCGGCCGCCGCGGCAATGCCTCAGGCGCCCAGACCGCTCTCCGACATTGATGCCTACCTCGCTGCGGTTGACGACAGTTATCGATATGACGCGTATCACTCGCTGTCGATCGAGGGCTACCGGGTGACGCCCGAGCTCATCGAGCGAGTCCGCTCGGGAACGTGGACCCCCGATACCGACTCCAACGACGCGTCCAGTCGCGATGCGCTCGCGGCACGAGGCTATTGGCAGACGTTTCAGCAGGTCCGAGATGCTGTGGCGGAGGTAGTCAATGGAGCGGACGCGGCCGCATTGGCACGCGACCGGCACCGCGACTGGCACCGCTCACTGTTCGCGCCGTCGGTGGAATCGGGACTCTTCGGGGCGGGCGACCTCGGCGGCTACCGGCAGCATGCGGTGTACCTGAGCGGTTCGCGCCATGTGCCGACGCGTTGGGAGGCCGTTCCCGAGGCGATGGCAGTGCTGTTCGAACTGCTGGACGAAGAGGAGGAGCCGTCGGTTCGAGCCGTCTTGGGGCACTTCTTCTTCGTGTACATCCATCCCTACACCGACGGCAACGGCCGCCTGGCCCGCTTCCTCATGAACACAATGCTCGCGTCGGGCGGCTACCCGTGGACCGTGTTCGGCGTGGGCGACCGGAACGAGTACATGAGCGCACTGGAGTCGGCGAGCGTAGGCCAAACCATCGAGCCGTTCACCGAGTTCGTCGCTGCACGCATAGGAGTGCTGCCCGCCGGACCGCCGGGGAGGTAGTTGGCAGCGGAGTCTTCATGTGTGCCTATACTCCCCGGCGCTGGCTTCGACGGGAGACGAGATGCAGGGGTTCGACCCAAAGTTCCGGGATCTGCCTGATTTCATTATTGGGATCACCAAAGAAATCTGGGAGGAACGTGGTGTTGAGACGCTCAACCACTACTACACACCGAATATTCCGGTGCGGTCGCCCGATGTGCAGGGGTTCCCGCTACAGGCAAGCTGATGACAATCCGTGACTTCGACTGGTGGAAACGCGAAGGTGATTTGCTGGTTGAGAACTGGATCCCAATCGACTTGATCGACCTGTTCCGCCAGATGGGAGTTGATCTAATGGATCGCCTGCGCGTGCAAGTAACACAACGCGCCAGCTAGAACCTTCCCAAGGGTCTCGCGCAGACCAAACCAATCGGAGTTGTATGACCGAGATGATGAGTTCGGCTGTCCAGATAGAACGCACCGGGGGTCCTGAGGTGATGAGGCTCATTCAACGGGCCGATCCCGAGCCCGGGCCCGGTGAGTTGTTGGTGGAGGTGGCTGCGGCGGGCGTGAACTTCATCGACACCTATCACCGCAGCGGGCTCTACGAACTTCCGTTGCCAGCGGTGCTGGGCCAGGAAGGGGCCGGGACCGTGATCGCGACCGGCGACGAAACCGAGGGTTTCGCGGTAGGTGATCGTGTCGCTTGGTGTGGCTCTGGAGGCTCCTACGCTCAGCGAGCCGTGGTGCGCGCCGCGGTGGCAATCCCGGTGCCCGTCGACATCAGTATTGAAGTTGCGGCCGCCGTTGGTTTGCAAGGAATGACAGCTCATTATTTAGCCAGCGACTGCCCTCGTCTGCGTCCCGGTGACCGCTGCCTTGTCCACGCCGCAGCGGGTGGGACTGGACGGTTGCTCGTGCAGATGGCCAAGCTGCGCGGGGCTGAGGTGGTCGCCACGGTCGGCAACCAAGACAAGGTTGCACTGGCCCGTTCGGCTGGTGCTGACCATGTGGTGAACTACACCACTACCGACCTTGTGGCAGGTGTTGAAGCTGCGGTGGGGCCTGACGCAATTGATGTGGTCTACGACGGAGTGGGGGCCGCCGTTTATGACGACAGCCTTAAACTGCTACGTCCCCGAGGGGCGATGGTGACCTTCGGCAACGCTTCGGGGTCCGTTGAACCCAAGGCGCCTTTGCATCTCATGAGCAAGTCGCTGTGGCTGACGCGGCCAACGCTGTGGAGCTTCATAAGTGAGCGCAGCGAACTGGAGGCTCGGGCAGCCGAATTGTTCGGCTGGATTTCTTCGGGTGAACTGGAAGTGCGCATCGCCGCTCAGTTGCCTCTGGCAGAAGCCCCCGAAGCCCACCGTCTGATCCAAAGCCGCACCTTGGCCGGCAAGATTCTGCTTGTCTGCCAACCACGCTGAGCCGTCGCCCCAACGGTGATCGACGGGGATGGGCGGCCGGCGACTACGATTTGAGGGAGGCCGTCCGTGCCCCCTTCAGCTACACCGCGGCAGAATCGTACGTCCATTATGGCACAATAAACTATATATTTTGATGCCATAGAGTGCTAAGAATATATAGTTAAAAGGAAGTGTTAGTTCTTCAGAGCCGCTATACCCAACTAGGATAACCCGTGAGAAGGGCAGGTGAATAGTGAAAGCAGGCGAGATACAGCACCGGCTGGCATCTACCAACCGGTGGTGGGCCGACCGACAGGGATGGGTGGCCGGCGACTCCGATTTGAGGGAGGCCGCCCGCGCCCCCTTCAGCTACACCACGGGCGTGCTTGACGATCTCACCCCCGGTGGCCTCTATGTCGTTCGCGGCCCACGAAGGGTCGGCAAGTCAGTGGCGATGAAGCGCGCTGTGCAGCGTTTGATCGACGGCGGGGTGGACCCGCGGCTGATTGTCCACATGTCGGTTGAGGGGTGGGGCGAGGCCGACTTGGAGCGACTGGTAAACGCTGCTTCTCAGATCACGCCCACAGGTGCGCCCCGGTACTGGTTCTTAGACGAGATCAGCGGCGTTGCGGGCCGCTGGCCCGACAGGATCAAGTGGTTGAGGGACAACGATCCGCGGTTTCGCTCTGACACCGTGGTGCTCACCGGCTCCTCCTCATCAAACCTGAAAGAGTCGCTTGGGGCATTGGCGGGACGGAGAGGAAGGGCCGTCAACCCTGACAAGGTGCTGTTGCCGATGGGTTTTCGGTCGTTTGTCCGCTTTGCCGCCGACCAGGGACCCCAACTTGATGATCTTGGACCAGTTCAGCCCGGTGACCTCGACCACGATCTGCTGGAACAGGCGGTCTATCGGTTGATGCCCTGGCTGCATGTTCTCGTGGCCGCGTGGGAGGCGTACCTTCAGATAGGCGGCTTTCCCCAAGCAGTTGCCAGCTATGTCCGCTCCAAAGACGTGTCCCAACCCTGGCAGCAACCAGAGCTGCCCGGCCTGGCTCGGCCCGTCTCGCACGCCATCGACGCCAGCCTCCTTGCCAGCTTGCAGGAAGCCATCAATGCAGATGCCTTCAAAAGAGCCCGCCTCTCCAGCATCCAGTCGAGCGAACTTCTGCGCCAGCTAGTGGACGGCATGTGCTCGCCAACCAATCATTCGCGAATAGCCCGTGACATCAACGTCGCTCCCCAGACGGCTTCGGAGCGCCTGGGCGACCTCAGGGAGGCACTGGTGGTTTGGCCCGCTCACCAGACCGATGGCACCCGTTTGACTCCGAAGCTCCGGGCCCAGTCCAAGACCTATTTCTGCGATCCTGCCTACACGCTGCTCATCGGCGATGGGAGCGTGGATTTCACCCGCCTATCCGAGCAGCAGTTGGGCATGGCTCTTCTGCGCAGCATCGAGCGGCGGCATCCCAGCAGCTTCGTAGACTACGGGAGGCTCCTCTACCACCGGAACCAGACCAATCGCGAGATCGATTTTGTGGGCCGCGATCTTGGGGACGTGGCCATTGAGTCGAAGTATGTCGACGGCGGTTGGCGCGGCACTGCCGGTCGTACCATCAAAGCTTCCCCGTGGAGGGGCATTGTCGCCACCCGCACGGAGGTGAACCTTGACGATCCCCAGCTTGTGGCGGTACCCACGGCTGTCCTCGCCTGGTTGATCGACGGCTGATGCGAGTGGTGCGCAGGCGATAGTCTCAGGCCATGGTTCTTACGATCGATTCCGCCCGATACGGACTCTTGCAATCCGTTGTTGACAGCGACAGTTACAAGCGGTCGCTCCAACGGTTTCGGGAGGCCAATATTCTGCTTCCGACCTTTGCGCAGCTTGCCGATCCGTCCACGATCCCTGCTGAGATACGCAGCGCGCTCAACGGGGTGGGCCGCAACGAGGCTCATCCGCTGAATCTGTTTCGGGTCCACTGGTACAACGGCTGGGACAGCGCTGGGCAGGTTGAGATTCCCGAGCATGTCGTATTGCCAAGCGAGTTGACCGGAGTCGACGCCCGGATCGTGCTGGTGTTCGGCAACCGCTTCCCCATGATCGGGGCCCACAAGGTATTGGCGGCTTACTCCTGCTTGGTGCCTCGGGTGGTCAGCGGCCAGTTCGACCCGACTCGTCATCGCGCCATTTGGCCGTCCACTGGAAACTACGCGCGGGGCGGGATAGCAATCTCCCGGTTGATGCAGAGCCGAGGCGTGGCTGTGCTGCCAGAGAACATGTCGCAAGAACGTTTCGACTGGCTCGATGCTTGGGTCCCGAACCCTCGCGACGTCATTCGCACACCGGGGTCAGAAAGCAACGTCAAGGAGATCTACGACGCTTGCAACGAACTCGAGAAAGACCCCGGCAATTTCATCCTCAACCAGTTCTCGGAGTTCGCCAACCACATCGGTCACTACACGGTGACCGGCCAGGCTTTGGGGCATGTGTTCAGGTCCATGCTGGCCGATGACCCCCAGCTTCGCTTGGCCGCGGTAACGGTGGCATCGGGATCTGCGGGCACTTTGGCAACCGGTGACCGGCTCAAAGACGACTTCGGCACCAAGATCGTGGCGGTTGAGGCGCTCGAATGCCCGACCATGCTCTACAACGGATACGGCGAGCACAACATCCAGGGGATCGGCGATAAGCACATCCCACTGATTCACAACGTTATGAACACCGACATCGTGGCGGGCATCAGCGACGAGGCAACCGACGGGCTCAATCTGGTGTTCACTACTGATACTGGCAAGCGCTACCTGATTGAGCGGCTAGGTGTTGACGCTGAGATCGTCGATCAGCTTCGCCACTTCGGTTTTTCGTCGATCTGCAACATGTTGGCTGCCATCAAAACCGCCAAGCAGCTCGACTTGGGCCACGGCGATGTGGTGATTTCGGTGGCCACCGATGGCTCCGAGCTTTACGTCAGCGAAAAAGAGCAACTCCTAGCGGCCGAATACTCCGACGGTTTCGGTGAGATCCACGCCGCGGAGATCGTGGCCCAGCACCTGATCGGAACCGACACCGAGCATCTCGAAGAACTCGATTCGGTGGGACGCAACCGTATCTTCAACCTCGGCTACTACACCTGGGTCGAACAGCAAGGTGTGAGCATTGAAGACTTCGATGTACGTCGTGACCAGGGCTTTTGGAACCATCTCCACACAATGGCCCCCGGCTGGGACGCAATGATCGACGAGTTCAACGCCGCCACCGGCGTATCCGTCTAGAACTCGATGGCAGCGATTCGATGACGCCTTCCTGGCTCGAAACACCAAAAGGCGCAGCTTGGCCGACCGCCGAGCGCACCGAGACGAACCCGTTTCTGCGTTACCGGCAACTGCTGTGGTCGTGGCATCGCTGGACAGCCGCCGATTTGAGCGATGACGACTTCGTCGCCATGACCCACGCCCTCGACGATTCGGTCAAAGAAGTGGCGGGAATCGGTTTCGTGACGACTCCCGCTCGCTGGGTCGATTCGCTTGGCGCAGTTTCACAAGCACCAGTGTTCGCCAAGGATGAGACAGGCAACGTGGGCGGCTCCCACAAAGCCCGCCACCTCATGGGACTGCTGTTGCATCTGGCGGTCGATGCAGTGGCAAACGATGTTCGGCTCGCCATCTCCTCATGCGGTAACGCCGCTCTTGGTGCTGCCACAGTGGCTCGCGCCGCGGGCCGCCCGATCGATGTCTTCATCCCGACTTGGGCCGATCCTAAAGTCGTGTCGGCGCTCAACAATCTGGAAGCCACGATCCATGTCTGTGAACGTCAAGCCAACGAGTCGGGTGACCCGACCATGTTGCGCTTCCAGGAAGCCGTGGAAGGCGGTGCGCTGCCTTTTGGTGTTCAGGCCACGGAGAATCTGTGGACACTCGACGGCAGTCGCACGATCGGTTGGGAGTTGGCCGACCAGCTCGGAGCCGACTCGGTGGACAATGTGCTGGTGCAAGTCGGTGGCGGTGCGCTGCTGACAAGCTGCGCCATCGGTCTGCTCGAGGGTGCCACACTCGGGCCGCTCGAACGTGTGCCTCGTGTCTGGGCGGTGCAAGCACAGCAATGCGCTCCCTTTGAGAAGGCATGGTCGCAAATACCCGCCGCAGCCAGCGTGGACGAACGCCTGAGTCTTGCTGAGCAACAGGCTGAGCAGCTGATGACTCCGTGGCCAGATCCGTCGTCGGCTGCCACCGGCATACTCGACGATGTCACCTATGACTGGCTCGGCGTGGCCCGTGCGTTGCTGTTGACCGGCGGTTCGTCAGTGGTAGCCAGCGAAGACGACATCGAGTCCGCCAACCAACGCGTCCGCGCCGCCGGCTACAACGCAGACCACACCGGCAGCGCCGGCTACGCAGGTTTGCTAGCGGCCCTCCGTCAAGGCTCCATCGCCCCAACCGACACCACTGCGGTGCTGATCACCGGCATCCGCCGCTAACCCGGCAACGGTTCCGATGGCTGTACGCTGGAGCCGTGTTCGAGCGGATATATATCCACAATTACAAGTGCTTCATCAACTTTGAGTTGCGCCTGGGCGAAACCTCCTTGCTCGTAGGAACGAACGGTTCCGGCAAGACAAGCGTCCTGGATGTGATGTTCGCCCTCAAGAAACTGCTCGGAGGCGAGGCCAAGATCACAGATCGAATCGCGTTTCATCCCTCCACCCTGACACGCTGGCAAAGCCAGACCGAGCAATTGTTCGAGATGGATGTGAGAGTCGACGGGGAGCTGTTCCGCTATCACCTCAAGATTGAGCACGAACCCGATCTAAGGCAATCGCGCGTTGCCGAGGAGAGCTTAGTTTCGAACGGCAAGCCACTGTTCAAATGTGATCGGGGAACCGTGCAGCTGTACCGGGACAACGGCTCCGAAGGACCTAGCTACCAAGCCGACTGGAGCGAATCAGCACTTGCTCGCGTCGTATCTCAACCTTCCAATACCATGCTCACCAGCTTCATGGAGGCAGTCCGAGCGACGGTGGTGTGCTCGATACGGCCGGCCATGCTTGGTGCCGAATCGGAGCGCGAGTCCTCGTTTCTTGGCCGTCATGCTGAGAACTTCGTGGACTGGTACCGCAACGCAATGCAAGAGAATCCTGCCTCGGTCCGTAACCATGTGGGGGCTCTGCGATGCATCCTTGACGGGTTTCACGAGGTCCACCTTCAACAGGCTGGCCTCGACCATCGTGCGTTGATGCTGGACTTCCGCACAGAAGAAAACACATTCAAGTTGCGCTTCGACGAACTGTCGGACGGGCAGCGGTCGCTTGTCGTCTTGTATGCGCTGCTGCATCTCCGCGAGCACGAGGGGGGTGTTGTGCTGTTCCTAGACGAGCCCGACAACTTCGTGACGCTTTCCGAGATACAACCCTGGCTCATGGCGGTAGTCGAGATGTGCGAAGACACACCCTCACAAGCTGTGATCTGCTCGCACCATCCAGAGTTGATCGACTACCTCGGTTCCGATGCTGGACTACTACTCCGACGGGAAGAATCCGCGGTCACTGTCTCCCCGTTCAAGTCGCTTGATTTGCCAGACCGTGGACTGAAGGTGTCCGAGCAAATCGCTCGGGGCTGGGAGAAGTGAGCCGTAACGTTCGCATCGTCCTGCTTTGTGAGGATCGCCAGCACGAAACGTTCATTAAGCGCTTTCTTCGTCGGGACGGTTGGAACTTGCGCGACTTTCGCGTCGCGCTGTCCCCTCAAGGACGCGGGTCAGCTGAACAGTTCGTGCGCGAGCAGTTCCCGAGGGAACTCGAAGCCATCCGCGCCAAGGGTGACGAACACGTCCGGTTGATCGTGATGATCGACGGCGACGACAAAGGCGTCAACGCTCGCCGTGACTCGCTCAACGCTGCTTGCGAAGCTCAAGCTATCACTGCTCCCGGCGAGACCGACAATGTGTTCATCTGTGTTCCGACATGGAGCATCGAGACTTGGTTCGCCTTCCTCGCCGGCGGCGAAGTTGAAGAGTCGTTTTCCGGCTATCCCAGACTGACTCGGGTGAGGGATTGCGCTGTGCATGTAGAGACACTTGCTGAGATCTGCAGCGGCCAGTCCCAGAGTCCTCCCTTGCCTCCATCGCTGGAAGACAGCTGCATCCAATACAACCGTCTCTTCGATCTCTGACCGGAGGTGTCGCGGGACAGTCTCCATCCTTCGACCATAGTCCTACTTATCAATTTCGCAGCAAGATAGTTTACAAATTCGCGGGTTCTGACTGGGGGTTGTAGAGCCCGCGTTGAACGACTTAATGTGGCCGTTTTGCCTTGGCGTGCCTCGGCCATCTTGACGACTACACCGTCTGCAAGATCGTCCGAGGCAACGCCATCAAACCTCTCTCCGCCTGCCCTTCTAGTAGCGGCCTAGCGGGGTCCCTGTGTTGCCGGTTGGCAAGCGGAGCCACTCGAGGCGACTCCCCACGAATATTCCGGCGAGAGTTCGGCAATACGGTTTGGGTCAGATACCAAGTCGCTGGCGAACAGCGAATCACCCCTGGTGAACACAAGGTAGTCGCTGGTGATCCATGCAAAATCGTCGACCTGCGGTTCGTGGATCAGTGTCAGACCCGTAGCTATCTCGATGACCGTAAGGCCCTCTTGCCCCACCAGCACCACGAGCGTCTCGTCGGGGGACATACAGGCGCTGAGGATCTCAAAATCCACGATCACCGAAGCGTCGGCAGTGACGGCACGCAGTTCAGACACATCCATCCAAAGGACTCCTTGTTGCGACGCTCGCAGCAGAACTGACGAGGAGCCGACATGGAGCAGTTCCGCTCCGACGGGAATGTCAATAGGGACAATCGCTCCCTCGTCGGTCCAGACGGCAAACCCGCTGCCACCGGACTCCAAACTGTGCAGAACTAGGAATCCCTGGTCGAACCGGCCGATGACTCGCTCTATCTCAGGACTCAACTCGTGCTCCGCATATTGATCTGGTGCTTCGGAATCCAGGCGTGCCAAGTTCCGGCGCTGGTGGCTGACAGACCAAAGCGCTCCTTGTTCCGGTTCGACGACCACGGTATCGTCCCTTGAGAGGGACGACCATACACCTCGGTTGGACCATCCTGGGCCCTCAGGGAACAGAACGATATCTCCATCAGCCGACAGCCACACCGGTTGAGACACAGTGTTCGGCGGGCTTGGCCAGCGTTCGACCTGACCTCCGACGATGGTCAGGTCAACCACCTCTGCGGTTTCTTCGGTTGTTTGTGTCAGTCCTATTCCCCTCAGAATCAACACGTCGACGATACCGGGCCACTCGTCCAGCAAGCTCACTAGTCGCACATCGGTGTCGATCACCAACTCATTCAACTCATCTAGCGAACCATTTTCGGAAGGTAGAGCTCTCGAGTCAATGGGCATATCGGCTACGACGCTCTGTGTCGTGGGACCCTGGTCTCGTAGGACAATGGGTGAATTCCACAACAGCTGAAGCAACCAAACTCCCAGGATGACCACAGCTGCAACACAGGCCACTAGGAACCATTTCTGACAAGGGTTACTAGATTTCTTGTGGGTTATCGATAGGTTCTTGTTCACGTCGACACTCTCACTAATTTGGCTCTCCGCGTTTGAGGTCGGAGTCAGCGGGGTGAGGGTCCGCGGTTGAACGCGAGGGATCCCCCAGAATCGGTGCTGATAGGCAACCGAGAATCTGGAGGATCCCTGTGGAAGTTGACCCTACGCGTGTTTGTGAGCTGTTGGTGGGACTGGGCGACGTTGAGGTTCTCGGCGTTGAGGACGAAGCGGGCGCGCCGCTGCGGGTTCATGTCCGCCGGCGGGCACCGAGACCGGATTGTGTGGGCTGTGGCGGGCGGTTGTGGTCTGACGGGGAGCGGCCGGTGGAGTTGGTGGACCTCCCGGCGTTCGGGCGGGCGGCGCGGCTGGTGTGGCACAAGCGCCGGTGGCGTTGCGGGCAGCGAGGATGCCTGTCTGGCACCGTCACCGAACAGGACCCCGCTATCGCGCCGCCTCGGGAGCGGCTGACGACACGGGCGGGCCGCTGGGCGACACGCCAGGCGGGCCGTGGCCGCCCGCTCAAAGAGGTCGCTTCGGAGTTGGGATGCAGTTGGCATCCGGTGAACATGTCGGTGAGCCGCTGGGGCGAGGCGCTGCTGGCCGCGGATGTCGCCAGGATCGGCGACACGCGGGCGCTGGGCCTCGACGAGCACCTGATGTGGCGGCGGGGACGGTTCCGGACCAAGGCCTGGGCGACTAGCATCGTCGATGTTGGGCGGGGCCAGTTGTTGGACGTAGTCCGAGGCCGGACGGCCAAAGCGCCCACGAAGTGGCTGCTTGAGCGGCCCCGCGCATGGCGTTGCGCCATCGGTTGGGCGGTGCTTGACCTCTCAGGGCCGTATCGGGCCGCGTTCGATGCCGCGTTGCCCGCCGCGAAGCAGGTCGCGGACCCGTTCCACGTCGTGCGGTTGGGCAACGACGCCCTTGACGAGGTCCGCCGCCGGGTCCAGAACCAGACGCTCGGGCATCGCGGCCTCAAACACGACCCGCTGTACCGGGCCCGCAAGCTGTTGGTGTCGGCCTCTGAGCGCATCACCGACAACGGGCGGATCAGGCTGCGGGGACTGCTCGATACAGGCGACCCCAAAGGCGAGGTCCGTCTGGCCTGGCACGCCAAAGAGACCCTGCGACGCATCTATGACATCGACGATCCCGAACTCGGCGCCGATACCGTCAAACAACTCGCAGTCGATTTCCAAGACCTCAGCCTGGCACCAGAGATCAACCGCCTCGGACGCACCCTGTGGCGCTGGCGCACACAGATCTCGAACTGGCACGCGGCGCGAGTAACCAACGCAGCCACCGAGGCCGCCATTATCTGTAGCGCGTCAGAGGGTGTCGTCGACGTCGCTGACAGACGCATAACGGCCTGTCGAGGACGCGTTATCTATAGCGGTGTCGTTAGTGTCCGCGATGTTGCTGTCGGTGTGCGTTAGACAATGCTGCGGTCGGTTTGGCTCGGTCCGGTCGAGGTGTCGTGGAGGTGGCCTATGAGAGTGCAGCGTGTGGTGATGCCGGTGACCGGCGCGGAGTCTTGGACGGTCATCGACGATGAATGGGCTGAGGTGGAGCCGGCGGAGCGTTATCTGGGGCATTTGGCGGGCATCGAGCGTTCACCGAACACGGTGAGGGCCTACGCGCACGGTCTGCGGCTCTGGTTCGAGTTCCTCGAGACCCGTCGCCTTGTTTGGGACAGCGTCGGGGTCGAGGACGTCTCGCGGTTCGTGGCATGGCTGCGGGCTCCGGCTGACAACGTGATCGTGTTCGATGACACGGCGGCGGTTCGCAGCGCGGCGACGGTGAACCGTCACCTGGCCGCGCTGTTCGGGTTCTACGACTTCCACGCTCGCAACGGCGGCGTGAGCGTGGCGGCTGAGTTGGTGGCGTGGCGGTGCGGGTCCTGGGGTTCTTACAAGCCGTTCTTGCACGGCATCGCGAGCACCGGTCCGGTGCGGATGCGGCCGGTGAAGCTGCGGGCGCCGCGGCGGCTGCCGGTTGTGCTCGGCGTCGAGGAGACCGCTGTGATCTTGGCGGCGTGCACCCGGCTGCGGGACCGTTTCTTGTTCGCCTTGCTGGCCGAGACGGGAATGCGGGTCGGCCAGGCGCTCGGTCTGCGACACGAGGACTTCGTGAGCCGCCGCCGGGAAGTGCGAATCGTGCCCCGGGCCGACAACGCGAACGGAGCCCGGGCCAAGTGCTCGTCGCTGGTGTCGGTGCCGGTGTCGGCGCCGCTGGTGCGGCTCTACAGCGACTACATGCACACCGAGTACGGCGAATTGGACTCTGACTATGTGTTCGTGAACCTGTGGTCGGCGCCGGTGGGCAGACCGCTGCGCTACGGTGCGGTCGCGATGCTGGTGAGGCGGCTGCGAGCCCGCACCGGCATCGAGTTCACCGCGCACACGCTGCGCCACAGCCGCGCCACCGAGCTAATCCGCGCCGGTGTGCCGATCGAGGTCGTGTCCAAGCTGTTGACGCACCGGTCGGTGACCACGACCAGCGACGCGTATGTGCACCTCGACGTCGAGGACCTGCGGTCCGAGCTGGTGCGTGCAGGCGCCTGGGAGAACGTCTCATGCTGAGCGCCGTCCCCGCCCACAGCGGCCGCGGCGACCATCTGGGCGAGCTCGTGGCGGCTGTGCGCCCGGAGTTCTGCGGCGAGGTCATCACGGTGTCGCCCGAGGACCCGGTGTTCGGTCGGGGCCGCTGCGAGGTGGCGGGATGCGGGCGCAGCGCCTGGGCGCGGGATCTGTGCTCTGCTCACCACCAACGGTGGGCCAGCCACGGCAAGCCCGACCTCGGGGAGTTCAAGGCGGGCGCCGCTGCGGTCGCGGTCCGGGCCGGCTCAGAGAACGTGGATGGCTTCGATCTGTCGGCGTTGGCCGTCGGGCCCCGCCTGGAGGTCGCATACGTGCTGCAGTGCCGCCACGACGATCGCACTGTGAAGGTGCCGCCCTCGACGGTGAGGCATTTGGTCGCTCTGCTGGCCGACAGCGGCGCCGGTTCGCTGCTGGACCGGCCGCTGGAGGACTGGCTCGATGAGGTGAGGTCCCACCGCCGCAAGCACCCGAGCCCTGTGATCGGGCTCATCGGCTACGCCTACCGCAGGCTCAGCGACCTCGGCGGCATCGACATCGAAGCCGAGTACGCATCCGACGTCTGGGTCGCCTCGCGGCTGGGGATCAAGGTGACCCGGTCGCCGGCTCAGACCCGGTTCGACACCATCGACGCGCTGTGGCTGCGCGCCGCGGTGAAGCGCTGGGCGAGGCTTCGGCTGGGATCGGGCAAGACCTTCGGCAGCGTGCATGTCGATGTGCGGGCGATGCTTTGGTTCAGCCGGTTCCTCACCCGACGCGATCCCCGAGCTGTCGACGAGACCGTCGTCACCCGCGACGCGCTGGAGTCCTATCTGGTGTGGGTCACCGGCTCACATCTCGCTGCTCACACCTCCAGCACCTACATCACCTGTCTACGAGTCTTTCTCGACGCCTGCAGACGCCACGGCTGGCTACCCCGACTGCCCGCGACCGCCGCGATCTATCACGACGACCTGCCCAGCCGACCCCGGCCCCTGCCCCGGTTCATCCCCGAGTTCGTCATGGCACAGCTCGAAAACCCCGAACACCTCGCGATGCTGCCCGACGCCACGACCCGGGCGCTGGTCATCGTGATCATGGAGACCGGCCTGCGGGCCAACGACGCCTGCTCGCTGCCGTTCAACCCGATCATCGAAGACAGCGCCGGATGGCCCTGCCTTCGCTACTTCAACACCAAGATGGCGACTGAGCAGCTCGTGCCCCTCAGCGCCACCGCCGCCGAAGCCATCCGCGCCCAACAGAGGCATCTGCTCCACCGCCGGCCCGACGCCTCGCCGGTGCTGTTCCCCGCCCCGCGCTCCAACCCCGACGCGACCCGGCCGTTCAGCTACGCCACGCTGCGGGGGCGTCTGGCCCGCTGGCAACACGACATCGACCTGCGCGACGACACCGGCCGGCCCGTGCGGGTCACCGCCCACCAGTTCCGCCACACCCTCGGCACCCGGCTGATCAACACAGGCGTCCCCCAACACGTCATCCAGCGGCTCCTCGGCCACGCCAGCCCCCAGATGACCGCCCGCTACGCGACGCTCCATGACACCACCGTGCGCGCAGCCTTCGACCAATACTGCCAGCAGCGGGTCAACCTCGCCGGAGAACGCATCGCCTATGACCCCGACGCGCCCACCGCCCAAGCCGAGTGGACCAAGCACAACATGGCCCGCGTCCAAGCCAGCCTGCCCAACGGCTACTGCGGACGCCCACCACAACAGGACTGCCCCCACCCCAACGCCTGCCTCACCTGCCCCGACTTCCAGACCACCCCAGCGTTCCTCGACATCCACCGCCGCCAACGCGACGAGACCAAACTACTCATCGCCACCGCCGAAGCCGACGGCCGGTTCCGCCTCGCCGACAACCACCGCCAAGTCCACGACAACCTCGACCGGCTCATCACCGCGCTCAAAGACATTGGAGACACCACACCATGACCACCGCCCTCGCCGCTGCCGCCCGACAACGCTCCGACCAGACCCGCCAACGCGCCACCGAAGCGCTACAGCGCCTCCACGCCACCGGCCAACCGATCACGTTCGCACACGTCGCCCGCACAGCAGGCGTGTCCCGGTCGTGGCTCTACCGCCAGCCCGACCTGCGAGCCGACATCGACCGACTCCGTCGAGTTGCCACAACCCAGACCGTCCCCATCCCACCAGCCGAGCGAGGATCAGCCCAATCGCTGCAACAACGGCTCAACGCCGCCCTCGACGAAATCACCAGACTCAAAACCGACAATCACCAACTCCGACAACACCTCGCCCAACACCTCGGCCACCGACGCCAAAACCGCATCCCCACCCCGTCAACGACATGTCTCCCACACGAAACCCCAGCTCAGAACCACAAAAGCGCCAAGTCCTACAGATAACCGCCAACAACCTCGCCAAACGCGTCAAACGCGCCGCGTTCGGGTTCACCAACTTCAACAACTACCGCATCCGAGTCCTGCTCTACGCAGGCAAACCCAACTGGACGCTGCTCGACACCCTCACTCCGACCTGAAACGCGAAGCGCCGCTTTTGTGTGCTGTTTTGAAGGAACGGTGGTCGCTCCAACTGGGCGCGTGCCTTCAAACCTTATTGCAACTGGAGAAGTATTCAGACCCAACCGTTCGGAGATTCGGCCCCGAATATCAGCGCGTGCGTACGGTCCGTGCTCTAGTCCTTGTTGAGTCATCCAAGCGAGTGCCTCCTCCTCCCGACCAGCTACAACCAGACACACAAGATTGGGGGTTCGTTTCCGAGGCAAGCCACTCGCAACCGCTGCGCAAGTGGTGCAAGACGTTGACAGAACGAGCACAACAGATCTTCCGTTATATTGAGGCCCTTCCCAGATCGCGGGTTCACCTATTATTTCGAGCGATGCCGATGAATCAAAATCAACCGAAATTGGTTCATCCATTAACCCAGCTTGTTGTCTCAATTGATCAACTTGGCGATAAATTTCTACCAAGGCTCCGAAAAGCAATAAGGCAGCTATCAACCCGAATATCGCAAGAATCAGTGCTACGATAATCACGCTGGAAATGCTTCTGCTGTTGCCGTGCGAGCACGAGTTAAACGACGATAAATCGGGTAAACCGATGCGACATGTGCTAGAACACAGACGACCAGCAACGACCCAAGAACGGCGAGACTTTCGTTCAAGGTGAGCGAATCTACCTTTGTTGCATACGAGCCAACTACTAGAACCAGAATCGCGAGACCAACCCCAATCTGTCGCAACCGAGGTTTCCACCGTTGTCAGATGAGAAACAAACACATTGGATGTCATACGGCCGACGCAGAGCAAGTACACCAACTGTTATAATCGTCAAACCGGCGATGCTAGTAAGTACTACCGTAGGCCATAGTGATGGGGAGGTCACAATTGCGACAGCCAACAATAATTCTACGGCCGGAAGCGTCTTCGCGGCGTGTCCCGCTACTCGTTTGCGCATTCCAATCTGTACAAACATCTGCAGTGTTGGCCGCGAATTGAGCATTTTTGTGGACGCGGCGAATAGAAAGCAACCTCCCGTAACTGCTGTAGCCAACTCCCACACCGTTATTCCGCTGTTCCAACTTGTTGAGGGTTCACAGCGATTGTCCTCTCCTTCGTATAGTCGGAGTTCAAGGCAACCCATTTGTCGGAACCATCTTCTTGGCTTTTGTCCGTTCGCACATGAGGCCACGCTTCACCGGAAACGGTATCAAGTAGAAGCAGGTCGCCTACCTTCAAGGTCCAATCGGTAGGTAGTCCAACTGGCCAAACTCAAACTTTCCGGCCATCACGTTTACTGGCACGCAGTCCGTTCTTCTCCATGCTAGTGCTGTCGAGACGCACTAAGCACATCCGACCTTCTGTCGCAGTACCAGCTTCTGCACTTGCCGTGGTCTGCACGACTGTGCCTCCCACCACCGCGCCCACATCTCCTGTGATCAACGATCGTCTGCTTATGTTACTCATGTAAATCAACAACTTCCTGCTGATTCACGAAACATTTTAAGTACTGCTACCGGTGAGCACGTTACTACGATGCAACACACGATACAACACTTAGATCAAACGCATCGTAACATCGATTCAGCCCTCTAGGTGTGGGACCGTCCCAAACAGACCCGGCTAGGGGGACCAGTCGGCGAAGGTGTCGATCATCAGGGGGACGTCGGGGCCGAGGGGGTAGAGGATCGGGGTGGTGCAGCCCCTGTCTATGTACTCCGAGACCTTGGCGACGGCCTCTTCAGGGGTGCCAGAGGCCGTGCAGCGCTGAACCACGTCGTCGGGCACGAGCTTCGATGCGGCCACAACCTGTTCGTGCGTGGCGGGCCAGGTGAGGACCTTGTGGATGTCGTTGAGGAGGTCATCAGACACGCCGCTGGCAGCCATGATGTGCGGCTGCTGCCCCAAATACTGGGTCAGCAGCAGACGGGCACCGTCCAGAGCGACCTGCCGGTCATCGTCGACGGAGCAGACGATCAACTGGGGCCGGTCAATGTCGTCGAGGTCACGCCCCGCCGCTGCAGCACCCGCCTCCAGCGCCTCCATCGCCCGGTCGTTGTAGGCAGGCTCGACCATGTAGTTCAGCACGACACCGTCGGCGATCTTTCCGGCCAGTTCCATCATCTTCATGCCGGTCGCGCCGATGTAGATCGGCACGTCCTTGGCTCGGCGCTCCTGATGGACGTAGTCGAGTTCGACGCCGTCGAGTTGCACGAAGTAGCCGTCGTAGTCGACCGGCCCGTCGCAGGCCAGCAGGGCACGGCACGACTCGACCACCTCACGCATCACCGTAAGCGGACGTGCCCGGTCGATCCCCACCTTGGCGGCGAGCGGGTCCCACCAGGCCCCCAAGCCCAGAATGATGCGGCCGGGGGCGAGATCATCGAGGGTCGAGAAGGTCGAAGCCAGCCGGGCTGGGTTGCGAGTCCAGCAGTCGACCACACCGCTGCCGATCTTGATGGTGTCGGTCGTGGAAGCGAAGGCGGCCATCGGCACGCACACCTCTCGAACCAGGCGTGAGTCCGCCTGCCAGACGGCGTCGAACCCCCGCTCCTCGGCGTACTGGACATGGGACATGGCGTCACGGATGCTGCGCGCATCCTGCATGTAGAGGGCGACAGGCTGGGTCATGGCAGGTTCTCCAGTTTCTTGAAAAGGCGTTGAGCGGCTTCGGCGGCTTTGGCCCGAATCTCAACCGGATCGACATTAGTCAAACGACCGTCGGCCATCACCGTTTCACCGTCAACAGTGATATGGCGCGGGGTCACGCCCGTGGTGAAGGCCAGGCGCCACGGATCCATGTCGTCGTAGTTCCAGGTCACAACATCGTTGCGACTCTCGGCGAAGAGGCCCTGGTTGACCTCCAACATGTCCCAGGCAGCGTCGGGGCCGGCGGTCACATCATCCTCTCGCATGCGCACGTACGCGACCCTGAACTCATCGATCATGTCTGCGCCGATCCCATCGGTTCCGAGCCCGGTGGGATTCGCGAAACGCACGGGCCGGGCGTACCCGACTGCGTTGTTCATGTTGGAGCGGGGGTTGTGGATCAGAGTGCCGGCCAAGCCGTGGTCGTCTGGAAGGTGAACTCCGTGGATGATCAGCCAATTGTCGGTGGCCAGCGGCGCGAGCCGAGCCGCAGCGCCCTGGTCGGCCGCTCCCTCGGCAACATGGATGTGCACACCCACATCGAACTCCTCAGCCAGTTCGGCCGCAGCAGCAAGCGTCTCGTCCGTGCAGGTGAAGGCGGCGTGCACGCCAACCATCCCCGCGGCCCCACTCTCAAGGTGGCGGCGGTTCTCTGCCAACCCGCGGCGTGCACCTTCCGTCATCGGACCGGCCGGGTTGAAGCCGTCGGAGTCGAACCCACCGACGGGCAGACGCTTTGCGGTTGAGGCGTGCGGTCGCCGGACGGGGTCGAAGCCGCCGGGGTCACGGCCACCAGGGTCAATGGCACCAGAGTCGAAAGAACCGGGGTGGCGGTCGGTGACCCCGAAGCAGGTGTTGACCCGCACACCGATTTCGGCGCAACCCGCGGCGATCACTTCAAGGGATCCTTCGATGGCCCAGGGCGACTCGTGGTGATCGATGATGCAGGTGGTGCCCCGTTCAAGAGCTTCAAGGGCTCCGAGTTTGACGGACCATTCGATGGTGTCAAGGTCCAGGGCTCGATCAAGGCGCCACCAAACCAGTTCAAGAATGTCGAGAAACGATCCCGGAGTACGCGGTGGCGCCGGCATCCCGCGGGCGAGAGCCGAATACAGGTGATGATGCGCGCAGACCAACCCGTGTGTCTGGTTGGCTGCAAGCCCCGCTGTTACTGCCACGCCAGTGCGCGCTCACGGTTGGAGTCAGCCGCCATTGGAAGCTCGTTACGCCATTGACCGTCGAAGTTGCGAATGGCTGTGGCAACCGCTCCCGCTGTCGGAACCAAACCGATCTCGCCGACGCCTTTGATTCCGTAGGGAGAGTTGGGCTCGGCCGACTCGACAAGGATCACATCAACCGGCGGCATGTCCTTGGGGCGGATGATCCCCAGGCTTCGCAGAGTCATATTGTCGGGCATACCAACCTCATCGCAGGGGAATCCTTCAGTGAGGGCATAGCCCAAACCCATATGGACAGAACCTTCGATCTGGCCTTCGCACAGTATCGGGTTGACAGCTCGTCCCACATCGTGTGCAGCAACAACACGCTCTACCAAACCGGTGTCAGGATCGAGCACAACGAGCTGCGCCGCGTAGCCAAAAGTGGAGTGAATGATCGGGTTCTCAACTCCATCCGACAATGAGTTGGTCCAATCCACTCGGTACTCACCCTCGTAATCGACACCGACCTTGCAACCGTCCGCCAAAGCGGTGCGGCAAGCGTCCTGCACCGAGCCTGCACCCATCAAAGTGCCTCGTGACCCGGTTGTCTGGCCCGCTCCCAGCTCACGGGTGGTGTCCACAATCACCTCGATCCGGTCCGGGTCGACAGCCAGTTCCTCGACCGCCACCTGCAACGCAACCGTGTGAACCCCCTGGCCCATCTCGGTCCAACAGTGCCGGACCTCCACCTGACCGTCTTCACGGAAATGAACCACCGCCCTAGCGATCTCCTTGAAGCCATTCCCCAAACCGGAGTTCTTGAGGCCCAGGCCCAGACCAACCGGCTTGTTGGCAGCAACCGCAGCGTCGAAAGCAGGTTTGATCGCGTCCAAGCAGGCTTGTGCCCCTAGGCAGCCGTCGTCCATGATCTGCCCGGGCCCCCAGATCTCGCCGGGTTCAACCACATTGCGCTGTCGCATCTCCCAGGCACTGATTCCGACCGCGTCGGCGAGCCGGTCCATGACCCCCTCCATGGCGAACTGTGCCTGGTTCGCCCCAAAACCACGAAACGCACCGCCCACCGAGTTATTGGTACGGGCCGCTATCGCTTCGACGTCAATGTTGGGAACGACGTAGGGACCACTGGCATGGCCCGCAGCCCGTTCAAGCACCTTCATGCCCACTGAGGCGTAAGGCCCCGAATCGCCCAGCATCCGCGCGTGCAGCGCCACGAGCTTGCCGTCGGCATCGCATCCGGCCTGATACTCCATGCGGATCGGATGCCGTTTGGTGTGCACGAGCAGCGATTCCTCGCGTGAAAATGTGATCTTTACAGGGCGACCCAGCAGCCATGCCGCCAGCGCCGTCTGGCCTTGGTTCGACATGTCCTCCTTGCCCCCGAAAGCGCCACCATTGGATACCAATTCGACGGTGATCCGGTCGGGGTCAACATCCAAAATGGCCGCTATGTCGTTGCGGTCATCCCAGATTCCCTGCCCCCCGCTGTAGACCATCAAGTCGCCGTTGTCATCAGGCACAGCCAGGGTGGATTCGGGTTCTACGAAAGCATGGTCGATGCGCTGCGTTTGGAAGGTTTCACGCACGACATGGGCCGCGCTTGCCAGAGCGGCTTCAGTGTCGCCACGTGAATAAACAGATCTCGACAAGACGTTGCCGTCCAACCCCCATACGGCGTCCTCGTCGGAGGCAACCGCGTCGGCAGGGTGAACCATGGGCGGCAACACGTCGTAAGAGATGTCGACGAGTTCCGCGGCGGCCCGGGCCGTTTCACGGTCACCGGCGACCACCATCGCCAGCACATCGCCGAGATAGCTGGTGCGACCTCCAACGGGGATGAAGATGGGCCAGTCCTTGTGAATCAGCCCAACGCGAAGCGCACCGGGAACATCGGCTGCGGTGAGCACCCGCTCGACCCCTTCGACGGCTTCGGCCCGGCTGGTGTCGATGGCGATGATGTCGGCGCGGGCGTGATCGGCGAGTTTGAAGGCGCCGTGCAGCAGACCCTCAGGTCGCATGTCGTCGATGAAGGGACGCAGCCCAACTGCCAACTCGAGACCCTCATACTTGACACCGCAACTTCCGATGCCACCGGGCTTGACAAGTTCGGGAATGTTGCCTGAGGCCAGTGCCTCCACAGCATCGAGCACTTTGATGTAGCCGGTGCAACGACACAGGTGTCCACCAAGGTGACGGGATGCCTCTTCACGGGTTAATGCCGATCCCTTGCGATCAATCAGCGCTTTGGCCCGAACCGCGATTCCCGGTGTGCAGAATCCACACTGCAGCGCACCGCATGCCGCAAAGGCGCGAGCCATGCGATCAACCTCGTCCGGGTCCATGCCTTCAAGCGTGGTGATGGCACTCCCGGCGGCTTTGTCAAGGCTGACTTGGCATGCAACCCGAGCTCTACCGTCAATCAGCACGGTGCAGCAACCGCATTGTCCAGTAGGCGAACAGCCGTCCTTGGGTGACGTGACATCTAGTTCTTCGCGCAGAGCGCTCAGTAGATGTGGATGCTTTCCGCGGATGGTGACCGCGGTTCCGTTGAGTTCAAATGTGGTCATACCTTCTCTTCTCTACCTATGGGTCTACCCGTCATCGTCGGCTAAGCCTCTCAGAACATGCAGTAAAACGTTGGTGCCAGCCGCGATGTCCTCTGGTTCGGTGAACTCGAAGGGGTTGTGCGAAAGGCCCATCCAACTCGGGGTGAAGATCATGGCGGTTGGACAGACCCGGGCAAGCATCTGCGCGTCGTGCCCGGCACCCGAAGGCATGCGCTTGACCGAATGCCCAAGCGCTTCGGCGGTGCAAGCCACCCGGTCGACAACCTCGGGGTCGAAGACAACCGGCTCAAAACGAGCCAGCGACCTGGAGGTGATCGTGACCTTTTCACTTTCGGCCAGCTCATCGCAGAACACGGCGAGCTGTTTTTCTGCCTGCTGCAGCGTCATCTCATCAGTATTGCGAAGATCAACCGTGAGTGTGGCGTTCGCGGCCACCACGTTCACCAGGTTGGGGTGCAGCTTGATCTGCCCGACCGTCGCCACCTGGCGACCCCCCAGTTCCAGGGCTAGTTCACGCACAAACGTGGCGATTCGTGCCGCCACATATCCGGGATCGCGCCTCAGGTTCATGGGAGTGGTACCCGCATGGTTCGATTGGCCCTTGATGGTGATTTCGGTCCAGCTGATGCCTTGAACGCTCTCCACAGCCCCGATTGTGATTCCCTCGGCTTCCAGTACCGGCCCCTGTTCAATATGTAGTTCTACAAACGCATGCGGCGCGGCGGCCGGACACGGAGCACCGCCCCGGTAGCCAATGCGGTCAAGTTCGTCGCCGAGAATCGCTCCGTCGATGCCCACCGTGTCGAGTCCCTCTTCGAGACTCATCCCTCCGACATAAACGAGGCTGCCCAACATGTCGGGCGGGAATCTTGATCCCTCTTCGTCGGTGAAGAATCCCACAGCAATCGGACGACGGGTTGACAGTCCAGCCTCGGCGATCGTCTCAACCACTTCGAGGCCGGCCAACACGCCGAGGTTGCCGTCGTATCGTCCACCGGTGCGAACGGTGTCGATATGTGATCCTGTCATGACTGGATCAAGCGAGGCGTCGGTGTCTGGGCCCGCCCACACGGCGGTGACGTTGCCGATCCCGTCGATGGTGATCTCCATGCCAAGGTCGCGCATCCAGGTAATGACCAGATGCCGGCCCGCTTTGTCCTCGTCGGTCAACGCCAACCGCGCGCAGCCGTCAGTGTTTTCGATCGCGCCTATCTGGGCCAGTTCCGCTATCCGGGCCAACAGACGCTCACCGTTGATTCGAAGATCGTCCACGAGCCGTATTCTTACACCAGTACTCGCGATGCGCCACGACTATTGTCATTCGAGACGAACTTGAGGTCGCAACGCTCCACAGACGCGCCTCCCCGTTGCTCCGTTGGTCGCTGATATGTACGATTCGTACATCTACGAGGTGGCAGTGAGCGAAGCACGGAGCCGGCTAGCCGAAGTGCTTGAGGAGGCACGCCGGTCAGCCGAGCCGATCATGGTGACTCGGCGTGGCCGTCGGGTCGCAGTGATCTTGGATATTGATTCCTTCGACCGGCTCGTCGACAACGCAGACGATGTCGAAGACCGGCGTGAACTCGCCGCAGCGCGGGTTGACGATGACTACGTTCCTTGGGATGACGTCAAGGCTGTGCTGGGCCTTTAGTGAAGCGAGTTGAGAAAATCCTGCGGGCTTGCTGCTGGGATCGGTGATCGTTCGTAGTCACCGAGATTCCTGGTGACGATGTATCTCGCACCGCAGCCACGAGCGGCTGCGACTTGCATGGCGTCTTCGAAGTCATTCATCGGGAGGCTGACTGCATAACGAACCGACGATGTGTCAGTGCTGGCCACGCTGACGAGCGACACGAGTTCGGCGATGAAGTCACGGGTCTCGACATCACCCCGCAGAGGCGAGACGAGGTAGCAGAGATTCGAGATGGAGTGCTAGGCGACAGCAGTCCGCTCGACCCCGAACTCGATTCGCTCCATGAGTTCGACCGCGGACGAGGCGTGCGGCTCACGGTCGAGAACAATGTCGATGACTACATCGGTATCGAGCAGGATCATCGCAGGTACTTGCGCGCCAATACCGCGTACCGCGCGTCGTCCCGCTCCGAAGCGCGGAACTGCCCTCGCCAGCGTGATGCGAACGAGGTGCTCTCGTCATCGACTACCTCGCATAGTGATCGCTCAATCAACGCTGACAACGACTCGCCCCGCGAGCGCGCAAACCGTTTAGCAGCGGGTACGAGTTGTGAGTCGATGGTGACAGTCAGTTTCTGCTTCATGAGTGGGCTCCCACTTGAATCTCCACTCAAGCATATACGGTAAACTACGATACGTATACGTGTTCCTAGCGATGCACAACCCAGCGGAGCGGGTCAGGGTTGGGCGCCGGCCATCAACAGGCCCAAGTCCTCGACGGTGCATTCGGAACGGTCGATCACAGCGACGATCCAACCTTCGAACATCACCGCCACCCGATCGGCAAGCGCCAACACCTCGTCAAGGTCTTCAGAAACGACAAGCACGGCCGTCCCCCGCTCACGCTGTGCGATCAAACGCTCGTGAATGTACTCAGCAGCACCAATATCAACCCCCCGAGTGGGTTGCGCGGCTATCAGCACCGCCGGTTCAGCAGACAACTCCCTGGCCATGATCAACTTCTGGATGTTGCCTCCTGACAAAGCGCTGGTAGCAGTGTCAATCGATGGGGTTTTAACGTCGTAGTGTTCGACAAGCCGACCGGCTCGCTCCCGCAGAGCGGGCAGTTTAAGGAATCCCAATCGGGAGAACTCCTGCGAATCGTGGTTGAGCAACATCAAGTTCTCGCTGACACTGAACTGAGCTACAGCGCCATGAAGCATGCGTTCTTCTGGAACAAAGGCGAGACCAGCCGTGCGGCAACGTCTGGGCGAGGCACCTGTGGTGTCTTGACCGTCGAGCAGCACTGAGCCAACTGTGACCGGGCGTAACCCAGCCACTGCCTCACAGAGTTCGCGTTGACCGTTGCCGGAAACGCCAGCGATACCGACGATCTCACCACCGGCAACAGAGAGGTTGACCGCATGCACCGACAAAGCATCGCGATCACCCATAACACTCAGTTCTTTGAGTTCGAGTCTGGGCACACCCGGCACAACCGGAGGTTTATCGGGAGCAAGTTTGACAGGACGCCCCACCATCATCTGGGCGAGTTGCTGTTGAGATGTCTCGCCGGGCGTTGTCGATCCCGATACTTTTCCATCTCGTAGCACCGTGATTCGGTCCGATAGTGCCATCACCTCATGGAGTTTGTGAGAAATGAAGATGAGGCCGCGCCCGTCATCGGCGATCTGCCTCAGGGTCACAAAGAAGTCGTTGACCTCCTGAGGGGTCAACACCGCTGTCGGCTCGTCAAGGACAAGCAGTCGAGCATCCCGATATAGCGCCTTGAGAATTTCGACTCGTTGACGTTCCCCCACCGCGAGTTGCCAAATGAAAGCGTCCGGATCGACATCTAGGCTGTAGGTTTCCGCCAGTTCGGTGAGGCGTTCACGCACTCGGTCCAGGTCTGAAGTGCCCAGACCCAAAGCAACGTTCTCTGTGACCGTGAAGGTGGGCACCAGCATGAAGTGCTGGTGGATCATCCCAATGCCAGCGCCGATCGCGGCAGCAGGAGAATCGACTCGAAGCGGCTCTCCTTCGAAAGTGATGGTCCCTTCATCGGCGGTGTAGAGGCCGAATAGGATCTTCATCAAGGTGCTCTTACCCGCCCCATTTTCGCCAAGGAGCGTGTGCACTTCGCCGCGACGTACGTCGAAATCAACGCTGTCGTTGGCGAGTACACCGGGGAAGCGCTTGGTGATTCCCCTCATTTCAAGCATTGAGTCAGTCATAACCTCAGCAAGCTGGATCTGGTTAGCGAAGAAACACTGGGGGCGCGCCGTGGTCGGCGCGCCCCCATTGGGATCATGGAAACAGCGGGATCAGCCGTCCCTGGTGGTTGCATCGCCTGCAATCACCGATTCGATGGTGGAGTTCACCAATGCTGTGATGTTGTCGGGCACATCCCAGTTGCCGTACTCAATACCGAGACCAGCGTTTTCGAGGTTGATCTCATAGCTGGAACCACCAAACGTGCCGTTGTTGATGTCGTCAACGAGTTGCTGCAAGGCAACTTCCCAGCGGTACACCTGGCTCGCCGCCACGACTCCGTCTGCCGCAGCACCGGTCTGGTTCGACTGCGTGCCGAACCACAGGACGTCTTCATTTTGGGCGACGCTGATCGCTCCGACCGTCATCTGAGCCGTGCCGGTAAGGATGTCCGCGCCGTTGGAAACGAACCCTTTCGCAGTCTCAGAGGCGAGTTGCACATCGCTAAACGATTCGATGTAGACGACGGCAACTTCCGCGCCTCCAGCTTCTGCCCCGAGGCGGAAACCGTCGACGTACAGCTTCGCGTCACCGACCTCGATCGGTCCGACAATGCCAACACTGCTGCCTAGTTCCGCAGCAGCGGCACCGAGAACGTATCCACCCTCATCGGAAGCCGCCGTGTAGGCAGACACGTTCGGCAAACCAAACGTGTCAACCGCGGTACCCCAGGCAAATGCAGTATCGGGAAAGTCGGGGGCTATCTCCTGGATCAGGCCGCCATATTGCGAGCCGTGTCCGACCACTAGGTCATAGCCATCCTCGGCGTACTGGCGCAACGCCACGCCGGCATCTTCAACGATGAACGTTCCCGGAGTGATCGCTACCTCAGAAACCCCTGCGAGACAATCGACACCGTCGACGATGCTCTGAGTAAAGGCCAAGTCGTTTTCGGCGCTTGGGGCGACAATGGCGACCCGGATTCCTTCACCGTCGCTACCCGTATCGCAAGCTCGTTCAGCGGTAGCAGCCGGATCCATGGCTTCCTCGGCCATATCATCTTCCTCGGCCATATCATCTTCCTCGGCCATATCATCTTCCTCGGCCATATCATCTTCCTCGGCCATATCATCTTCCTCGGCCATATCATCGCCGGTTGGTTCGGCTTCAACCGGATCTTCATCGTCTCCACACGATGCGGCTAAGAGGCTTAACGTGGCGAGAATCGCCACAAGAAACATCAATGTTTTTTTCATTTTTTCCCTCCTGGGTTTTCGTGACTGAGCAATTCACCCGTCGCGACTAAATGGAACTGTGAGCGCTGCGGGTTGATCAGCGGCCCGGCGAGCAATGATCGCTAGCGCGATCACTGTGAGAACAGCGGGTGCCATGGTGGTGAGACTCGCTGTCGCCCCCGTGACAATACCTAATGTTTTCCACTGTGTCACGGTTGCCGTTATCAACCCGTAGAGCAGAGACCCGGCCAGCACCCCTACTGGACGCCAAGCTCCGAAGTAGACAAGCGCCACAGCAATGAAGCCGATCCCGTTGGTGAGGTTGTTTTGAAATGTGCCGAGTTCGATAGTCAGCGCAGCGCCAGCGAGTCCGGCCATTCCGTTTCCGACCAGCATCGCTATCGCCCTAGTCTTGTAGACGCTGACCCCCAGAGAATCGGCTGCCTCGGGACTTTCGCCAACGGCTCGGATGTTGAGTCCCAAGGTGGTGCGATTGACGATTAGCGTCAGCACGGGAACCATCAGCACGGCCAAATAGACCAGCATGCTGTGGTTGAAGAACATGTTGCCGATGTGGGGTATGTCGCCTAGCAGCGGAATCTTGAGATCATCGAAGGAGGGAATGCCGCGTGGTATACCCACCTGCTTGAGGAATAGCAGTTCGCTCATTCCTAAGCCGAACAAGTAGATGCCGATACCGCTGATGCCTTGTTCGGCCTTGAACACCAGAGTCACAATCGCGTAGGCAGCTCCCATTATCAGCCCCACGGCAAGGCCCACTGCCACTCCGAGCAGACGCGAGTCGGTTTCTAAGACTGTCCAATAGGCGAAGAAGGCTCCCAAGAGCATTACGCCGTCCACGCCTAGGTTCAGCACCCCGCTGCGTTGGCCGATCGTCTCGCCGAGCGCGGCCAGTAGGTAGGGAGTGGCCAAGCGCATCGCGGAAGCAAACGTGGCAACCAACACCGACAGCGTGAAGAAGTCACTCATCGGGGGGTGTCTTTGTTTGCGCTGCGGACGGCGCCGCAGAACCCGCATCACCGTCAGGGACTGAGGAGGGGGCAGACGGCACCGCAGACTCGTCTTGACCCTCAGAGGCCGAAGACCCGGCGGACGGAACCGCAGACTCTGTTGGCGCTGCGGACGGCGCCGCAGAACCGTCTTGACCCTCAGAGACCGAAGACGCAGCGGACGGAACCGCCGAACCGGTGTCGCCGTGGGTTCGCATGCGCGAGATCTCCATCGCCTGGCGGAGGCGGTCACGCACGCTGTTACTGCTCACTACAAACACCACAATCAACCCGTTGAGGCCGATAACCAACGCCGAGGGGATCTGGATGGCGCGCTGCATGGCGTTGGCACCGACGAGCAAACCTCCGAACAGGAACGACGACGGGATAGTCCATAGCGGGTGAAGCCCGCCGAACAGCGCGGCAACGATCCCGTTGAACCCGGCCGATCCTGTGAACCCGAGTGACGATCCGTCGGTAATCAGCCGATGTGACTGGCTCCCGAACACCAGCACAGCGCCGGCTAGACCACACATAGCTCCCGAGTAGGTGAGCGCCAGCATGGTCATGCGTTTGAAAGGCATGCCCGCGTAGTTGGCGGCCGCGGAGTTGTGCCCCACCGCGCGAGTCTTGAACCCTACTGTCGTGCGCCACAAGAAGACCCACGCCACCACCGAGGCGAGCAAGGCGATCACCACACCGAGGTGCAAACGGGTGCCCTCGATGAGGATTGGCAGGTCGGCATTCTCCGACAGGCGCTCGGTCTGCGGGATGCGCGTACCGCGTTCAATTTCGAGGGGGTCGATCAGCGGATCGCGTAGCAGGTAGTTCATCACCTGTATGGCGACGATGTTCAACATGATGGTGGAGAGGATTTCGTTGACGCCGAGATAGGCCTTCAACGCTCCTGGTATCGCTCCCCAAATTCCTCCGCCAATGATCCCGGCCAGCATCACCACCGGTATGAGAACAATCGCTGGAAGATCGGGTACAGCCAGCGCGGTGACCGTTGAAAGCAGCGCGCCCGCGACGATCTGTCCCTCACCGCCGATGTTTATGACGCTGGCACGAAAGGCAATACAGATACCGGTGCCCACCAACAGCAGCGGCATGGCCCGAACCGCGGTGTCGGCGAGAGCGTCACCGCTGCCGAACGCGCCCTTGACAAGTTCTCCGTATCCGACGAGGGGGTTGGCCCCAAGCACGATGATCACCACCGCGCCAACAGCCAGTGCTGCCAACGCCGCTACCAAAGGGACGAGACTCCCGCTGAACCGGTGGAGAAGGTGCATCAGCTAACGACGATGATTCTGGTTGCTCGCACAGACATCAGATCATAAACCGTAGGCGTTCTTGTTACCAGAAGTCAGGCCCTTTAGGACACGGGCGGGGGTTAGGGGGAAGGAGTCGAACCACACGCCGGTGGCGTCGTGAAGCGCCGCCGCGATCGCGGGCGCGTAGGGGATAAACGGCATCTCGGCCATGCCCCGCAAGCCGAAAGGACCACGAGGGTCGGGAATTTCAAGAAGCACAGAACGAACCTGTTCGGGGATGTCCACTATCCCGGGGATCAGGTAGCCACTGAATCGCGGATTGAGTATCCGCCCATTGACTACCTGCAGATTCTCCGACAATGCGTAACCGTGAGCCTGGATGACCGCGCCTTCGACCTGCCCGACAACCAGAGCGTGGTTCACGACACGGCCCACATCGACCGCGCACACAACATCGTGAACCACAATGTGGCCGGTTTCGATGTCGACCGACATGTCCACCGCTTCTGCCACGTAGCCGTACGCGAAGTTCGGTGTCGTGGGTTGCAAGCCATCGGGGTCAAGCCCCTCGGTGGGAGGGGGAACGTAGCGAAACTCGCCGATGGCAGGGCGATCTCCGTTGAGCCAGGATTTTGCTGCTTCCTCTGCGGCGCCCAAGATGGCATTGCCGGTCATCCAGGTGAGTCGAGACGCCGATGCCGAACCCGAATCTCCACTGGTCGCGGTGTCTGAGAATCGCGCCTCGATCGCTTCGGAAGGCACGCTGGTCGCTTCAGCAGTCATCTGGAGGAAAGCGGTGTGAGCTCCCTGCCCCACGTCCGCGCCAGCCAAAAAAAGTTCCGCGGATGCCGGGAACTCGGTGTCAGCACCGAGCGATCCGTCGTCTTCATGCAGGACAATGGTTGCTTCGCTTCTTTCGGGGAACCCGAACGAGAAGCCGATGTTCTTATAGGCGCAGGCAAAGCCGCGGCCACGCCTGAGCGCTTTCGTCGAAGGCGCAAGGGAGTTGAACACCGAAGCGGCTCGAGGTTCCGGCAGCGGTTCTGACCAGTTGGCCTCGTCCGCACAAGCCTCGACGACTTCTCCGAGACTCACACCAGCAGGCATCTCCGTGCCGGTGATCCCAAGCGATCCGTCCGCCAAGATGTTGCGCCGCCGGATCTCGACAGGATCGATACGGGCAAGCTCAGCCAGCTTGTTCATTTGCATCTCAGCCACGAAGGTGCCTTGCGGCCCGCCAAATCCTCTGAATGCTCCACCCGGCGGCGCGTTCGTGTAAACGGCCCGTGAATCAATGTAGGCATTCGGTATCACGTAGGCACCTGACACGCTGAGATGCAGGTTTCCGAGCACTTTGTTGGAGGTGTAGTTGTAAGCGCCGGCGTCGAGACAACCCTCCGCTTCCACCCCAAGAATCTGGCCGTCGGCAGCCGCGGCCCAGCGGGTGTGGACCCTACCTCGGTGGCGTTTGTGATGCCCGACAATCGACTCCTCACGGCTCCATTCGCAGCGGACAGGTCGAGCTATTCCGGCCTCTTGCAGTCGCAACGCAACCAGCCCCATCACCACTTGCAGGCTCATGTCTTCTTTACCGCCGAAAGCCCCGCCGATAGCCCTGTAGATGATGCGCACCTGTTCAACTGGGAGATCGAGCGCGTGGGCCACTTGTTCTTGGTCCTCGTGAGTCCACTGCCCTGCAGTCTCAACAGTGACTCTTCCCCCGGCGTCGATGTAGGAAACAGCGGCCTCGGTCTGAAGGTAGGCGTGCTCTTGGTATGGGTATTCGTAAGTGCCTTCGACAATATGAGCGGCATCAGCGAAGGCAGCGGTTGTGTCACCCTTGCGGATCTTTAGATGCGCGTAGACATTGGAACCGATGCCATCTTCGGGGTGGACCAGAGTTGCGTTTGCTTCGAGAGCGGCGTCGAGATCAGCAACCACTTCCAGCAGCTGCCACTCGGCGACAATGAGTTGAGCCGCCGCCAAAGCAATATCGGCTGTGTCAGCTACAACCACTGCTAGATGGTCGGCTTCCCAGCGCGAGACATCGGCCGCTACCGATGCTCTACCCGAACTTTGCGGCCCGACCAAGACCGGCTGGTCAAACTTGGTCAGCCCGTACTCGTTCACCGGTACATCGGCTGCGGTCAACACCAGATGTACGCCGGGTAACGCGGCGGCAGCGCTGATGTCGAGAGAAGTGATGCGAGCATGGACTTGGTCGGTGAACACGACCTTGGCGTGCAACATTTCAGCATCCGCGATGTCACCGGCGTAGATCGCCTCTCCGGTGACCTTCCCGTGTGCATCGGGTTTTGCTACCGCTTCACCGAGACTCATGAATTGACCCCCGCGTGGCGTGTCACGTCAAACGCAGCCTCAATGGCGTAGTAGCCGGTGCAGCGGCAGAGATTGCCGGAGAGTCCCTGCTTGACCGCGTCGTTGTCGGCGTTGGAGTCGCTGGCCTGCAATGCCGCTCCTGCCATTAGAAACCCCGGGATGCAATAGCCGCACTGCACCGCTGCACAGTCGATGAAGCTCTGTTGAAGTGGGTGGAGGGCAGCACCTGTGGCAAGTCCTTCGATTGTCGTAATCTGCGACTTGTGCGCTCTGCCCGCCGGCACCAGACAACTGAGAACTGCGGTGCCGTCGAGGTGGAGTGTGCAGGCACCACATTCTCCTTCGGCGCATCCTTCTTTGGTGCCCGTCAACTCGGTCTGGTCGCGAATCCAGTCGAGCAGCGATACCGCTGTCCAGGGTGCGTCGACCGACATGCCGTTGATTGTTGTGGAGATCATGTCACCCGGACCGAACTCCGCAGCGACCGCATCCGCAGCAATGCAAGGGCCCCCCAGGGTCGGCACAGACTCTGGCCATGCGGCTTGATGATCACCCGCCGCTATCGCCTCAAGACATCTACGCACCATCACCCCCACGAGTTGGCTGCGGTAAGCCGCAGGGGCTCGCAAGTCGTCGATAGGCGCAACGCTGGCCCTAGCAAGCGCGCCGGCTGCTTCAATGCTGGATTCGTCCAGGAACCCGCCGATCAGTAGCCCCTCAGCCTCGGTTGCTCGCACGATGACGGGTGCCACGCTGCCTAAGGCGATCGCTATATCGGAAACAGCCCCATCGTCGAAGTCGCAGCGAACCGCTAGATGCACGACCGAGATGGCTTGAGCCCCGCGAAGGCCCAGCTTCAAAAACATTGAGCGACTGTCGACGTTGCGGATCGGGAACGAAATATCGGTCACAAGTTCATGCGGTTCGAGGACCGTCTCGCGCACACCCACGAAGAAATCGGCCAGATCGACAGTGCGGCTCTGCTGTCTTTTTGTGGCCGTTGCTGATGTGAGCGTTATGTCCGCCTCCAAGGCCCTTAATGCGCTGATGGTGTCGTTTGCGGGACTGGCGGTTACCACGTTCCCGGCCACCGTTGCACGGTTTCGCAATGCAGGGGCACCCACTTCCAGACAGGCCTGCGCCAGGGCCAGGCCGTGTTCAACCACTATCGGGCTGTTTGTGCATTGATTATGGGTGACCAGCGGCCCCAGATGTACTCGGCCGTCGACTACTGAAATCTTGTCTAGCCCGGCGATACGTGTGATGTCGATCAGTTGCTTGACTTCGTTGCAGATTCGGCGATCCATCTCAATCATGAGATCGGTGCCACCGGCAACCACTCGCCCACCGTCGGCGAGCGTCGCCAGCGCTTCGGCAATGGTGGTGGGCGCGGCGTATGAGGTTGGTCTGATTGCCGGGAGTTGGACGTCATGCACGCTGGGCGGAACCTCCGAGGTGCGGGGCTGTCAGATTAGGTTACGACAGCGATGGCTCGCTCATGACAACGCGCGCAAATGGCGCTAATGTCGTGACGCTCAAGAGAATCGTCAAAGATTCTCCGCGGGGTGCGCCTCTAGAGGAGTACCCGGGAAATAGACCGCCCATGAGGGTCCAACAGACTTTCAGGGATCGAACCCTTGGAGGGAACGTGAAATCAACAAAAAGTACAAAGGCGCTCTTGCGTCTACTAGCTCTACTCATGGCTTTCGTCATGATCGCCGCTGCTTGCGGTGACGATGATGGCGACGGAGGCGCTGACGACGGCGACTCAGCCGCAAGCGACGATGCCGGCAACGACATGGACGACGACAGCGACATGGACGACGATGCCGCGCACGAAGACGACGACATGGACGACGATGCCGCGCACGAAGACGACGACATGGACGACGACAGCGACATGGACGACAGCGACATGGACGACAGCGACATGGACGACGACATGGACGACGACATGGACGACGACGGCGACATGGGTGACATGGACGACGACTTCTCTGCGGCGTTCCTGTACATCAGTCCCATCGGTGAAGCCGGTTGGACCTGGGCTCACGACCAAGGCCGTCTATACGCAGAAGAGGCCACCGGAATCCCAACTTTCTTCGTCGACAGCATTGCTGACACATCAGCAGCTGACACTGAAGCAGCAATACGCACTCTCGTTGCTGACGGGCACGACGTGATTATCGCTACCTCGTTCGGCTACATGGACACCATGGAGGCGATGGCCGGGGAGTTCCCCGACGTAGTCTTCGAACACGTCTCGGGCTACAAAGCCAACGACACCAACTTCGGCAACACCTTCGGCAAGATCTACCAGCCCCGCTACCTCACGGGCATGATCGCCGGTGCTGCCACCGAGACCAACCGGATCGGCTATGTTGCGGCGTTCCCGATTCCTGAAGTTGCTCGCGGTATCAACGCCTTCACGCTCGGAGCCCAGCGGGTCAACCCCGATGTTGAAGTTGTTGTCCAATGGACCAGTACCTGGTTCGACCCGGCGATTGAGGGCGATGCGGCCGACGCGCTCCTCGAGGGTGGCGCAGATGTCATTGCGATGCATCAGGACACCACCTCGGCCGGTCTCGCTGCTGAAGCAGCCGGTGCTCGCTGGGTGTCCTACAACTCCGACATGAGCGATTTCGCTCCTGATGCCTACCTGGCCTCGGCGATCTGGAACTGGGGTCCGCGGTATGCGGAGATCATCTCCTCTGCCGCCGACGGTAGCTACGTGCCCGGGTTCTACTGGGGTGGTTACGATGACGGAATTGTCGACATCGGCTCTATTGCCGCAGACGTTGACGCTGACATCGTCGCTCAGGTGGAGGACATCCGCCAGCAGTTGATCGACGGCACCTTCGCGGTGTTCTCAGGTCCCCTGTTCGGCCAAGATGGCACACAACTGCTAGCCGAAGGCGAAGTCATGGATCCACCAACACTGTTGCAAAAAGCATTCTTCGTCCAAGGCGTCGTTGGCGACATCGGCTAAGAGACAACCTCCCCGCTGTACTACCAACAAACTCAGCCAATACACACCAGTGGATGCTGCCTCGCTTGCTGTAGAACTCACAGGAATCTGGAAACGGTTCCCCGGCGTTGTCGCCAATGCCGGTACTGAGCTCAAGGTAAAGCGGGGCAGCATTCACGCTGTCCTTGGTGAGAACGGCGCTGGCAAGTCGACCTTGATGAATGTCCTTGCCGGCGTATATCGCCCCGAAGAGGGCGAGGTTCGTCTTTTTGGTGAACGCAAGGTGTTCGCCAATCCCGCGGCTGCGCTAGCGGCAGGCGTGGGGATGGTCCATCAAGAGTTCCGGCTTGTCCCCACCTTCACTGTGGCCGAAAACGTGGTACTAGGCGCCGCGGACCGTGTCTTGAATATGGGGGCCGTCGAACGCAAAGTCGCTGAGCTTGCGGAGCAATTCTCGCTCGACGTCGATCCGCAACGCCATATCTGGCAATTGTCGATGGGTGAGCGTCAGCGGGTTGAGATTCTCAAAGCGCTGTGGCGTGACGCGGAGATTCTCATTCTCGATGAGCCGACTGCAGTTCTCACGCCGAACGAGGCAGACGAACTCGGATTGGTGATCCGGCGCATGGCCAACGATGGTCGATCAGTCATCTTCATCAGCCACAAACTGCACGAAGTCAAGCAGTACTGCGACGAGGCCACAGTTCTGCGAGGCGGCAAGACTGTGGCGGCTTCTTTGGCGGTCGCCGACCTTACCCCCCAACAACTCGCGGAACTGATGGTCGGTGAAGCAACCGAAGCGGCGCTACGACCCGAGCCAAGACAAGCTGGCGACCGACTGCTGGAGGTACACGATCTGTGCGCCCTCAACAATCGGAATCTGGAAGCGCTCAGCAACATCTCTTTGTCGGTTCATGCCGGTGAGATCGTTGGGATTGCCGGCGTAGCGGGCAACGGTCAACGAGAACTCGCAGATGTCATCGCGGGCCTCCGCGAAGCAACATGGGGGACCGTGACACTGTTCGGCCGCGACATCACAAGCGCTACGCCTCGTCATCGGTTTCGTTCGGGGTTGTCCTACATTCCCGAAGACCGTGTCGGAGTGGGACTCGCTCCGCAACTCAGCGTTACCGACAACGCAATCCTGCGCTCCTACCGTCAACACACCCGCGGTCCGCTGATAGCGGTGGATCGAGCAAAGGCCTTCTGTGCCGACGTGATCGACTCGTTCAAGGTGAGGGCAGGATCGTTGGATCAACGTATTGCAGGACTCTCGGGTGGCAATCTTCAGCGACTGCTTGTGGGTCGTGAGTTAACCGCCAAGCCGTCGGTGATAGTCGCGTCCCAGCCGACGCGCGGCCTTGACGTGCAGGGAGTCAAAGCGATTCAAGAACTCCTTATCGAAGCCCGAGACCGGGGCTTGGGTGTGTTGATGATCTCCGAAGATCTCGACGAACTCCTAGCGATCTCTGACCGAATCATCGTGATGCACGGCGGCCGGATCGCCGCGGAGTATGAGGGCGCCAATGCAAACCGCTCCGCGATCGGCTTGGCTATGGCGGGCGAGACACAGTCGGGCGAGATTATGGCGGGCAAGATTATGGCGGGCGAGATTATGGCGGGCGAGTCGCCATGATACGCCCAGTTTTGGTTCGCAGAGAAGTGCCCGTTCGCGGTGGACAACCGTTGGCGTTCGCGGTGGGCTTGATGGTGGCGCTGCTGCTTGGCGCGGTTCTGCTTCTTGTCGCCGGCGATAGCCCCATGGAGGTCTACAGACGGATGTTGTCGGCTTCATTCGGCGACTTGGAAGCTTTTTCTGTCACCCTCAACCGGGCGATTCCGCTTGCTCTCGCCGGTTTGGCTGTGGCGATAGCGGCGACTATGGGCCTTTGGAATATTGGTGCCGAAGGACAAATCCTTTTCGGGGCGACCGCGGCCGCTGGGGTTGCACAGATCGGTGAAGGCTGGTCTGGACCAGTACTGATCTTGGCGATGATTGTCGGAGGGTCTATCGGCGGGGCTCTATGGGCGCTCGGACCTGCCGCGGCGAAGGCATACATCGGTGTGAACGAGATCATCACCACGTTGATGCTCAACGAGATCGCCATTCGGCTGATCCGGTATCTGATCAACGGCCCATGGAAAGACCCCGAAGGCTACGGATTCGTGCAAGCCCCGGCGCTACCGGAACAGTCATTCCTTCCAAATTTATTTCAGCGAACCCACATCGGGTTGCTGATCGCTATTGCAGTGCTGGCAGTGATCGGTTTGATGGTGTCGCGGAGTTCGTGGGGCTATGAGCTACGGGTTGCCGGCTCTTCAGGCGCGACCGCCACTTACGCCGGTATTTCGCTGAACAGAAAGATCCTGACGGTGCTGGTGTTGTCTGGCGCGGTTGCAGGACTCGCCGGCGGTATAGAACTGACAGGGAACGCAACCCGACTAACCGAAACGGTCTCCAACGGCTACGGCTTCGCGGGGATCATCGTGGCGGCTCTGGCGTTGATGCGTCCGAGCGGAGTGGCGGCGGTAGCGGTGCTGTTCGGCGCCGTGCAGGTTGGCGGACAATCAATCAAGGCGATCGGTGTGTCCGACGCAGTATCGACAGTGCTGCAAGCGCTGATCCTCTTTGGCGTGATCGCCGCCGGGGTGCTGATCGTGTATCGCATCGAGATGGCTGAACCGAAGGTGCGCAGCGCATGATTTTCGGCCTTACCTTCCCTGAAACCGCTCTGATCGGCCTGCTCTTTGCCGCCATTCAATTCGGCGCGATGATCTATCTGGCGAGCCTCGGCGAGATGGTCGCGGAACGGGCCGGCGTGCTCAATCTCGGTGTCGAAGGCATGATGGCGATGGGCGCGGTCGGTGGCTTCGTGTTCGCGATTGAGACCGGCAATCCCTGGTTGGGGCTGCTCGCCGCGGCCATCATCGGCGGTTCGGTAGCGATGATTCATGGACTCTTCGCGGTGGTACTCGGTGCCAACCAAGTTGTAAGCGGGCTGGCGCTCACGATTTTCGGGGTCGGTCTCGCCAACTTCTGGGGCACCGATTACGAAGGCGTCCGTCCCGAAGTCCAGTTTGTAGACGTTGATTGGGGTCCGCTCAGCGACATTTCCTGGATCGGACGGATCCTGTTCCAACAGTCTCCGCTGGCATATTTGGCCGTCTTGTTGGGTTTTGTCACATGGTTCGTGTTGAACCGCACCCGCGGAGGTTTGGCCTTGCGGGCTGCTGGCGAGTCGGCCGCAACCGCGGATACGGCTGGGCACTCTGTGCTCGGTTTGCGTTTGTTCGCAGTTGCGATCGGCGGAGCGTTCGCGGGAATCGGCGGTGCTTATTTGTCGCTTTCGATCAGCCCGGGTTGGACCGTCGGGGTCGTGGCCGGCAGGGGTTGGATCGCCGTTGCGCTGGTGATTTTCGGTGCTTGGAAGGTGCGGCGGGTGGCACTGGGCGCGTTCCTGTTTGGTCTTGCGATGGCGTTGCCGAACCGCACTCAGAGCTTCGACCTGCCCTGGGACCCGATTCTGTGGTCGATGCTGCCATACGTCCTCACCATTGCGGTGATGATCGCCGGTGCGCTGGTGCTTCGCAACCGGCCACCAGCGGCACCAGCCGCTCTGGGTCTGCCATTTCGCCGCGAAGAGCGTTAGAACATGCCCGCAGACCTGCTCATCGTTGACGCTTCGCTTGTAGCCACTGTGGACGCGCAGCGTCGAGAGATCGGTGGGGGTTGGGTTGCTTGCACCGACGGCAAGATCTCTGGGGTTGGGGAGCGCAACGAGCCCCATCCCGCGGCTTTGCGAACGATCTCAGCTGACGGGTGTCTGGTTACACCCGGTCTCATCAACACCCACCATCACTTGTTTCAAAATCTGACACGGGCGTACACGCCGATGACTTCTGCGCCGCTGTTTAGCTGGCTGCAAACGCTGTATCCACTGTGGACCGCCGCTTTGGACGAACAGGCCGCCCATGTTTCGACTTGGGTTGGTCTGGCTGAACTGGCCTTGAGTGGTTGTACCACATCGACTGACCATCACTATCTGCATCCCCAAGGCGCGGGCGATCTCCTCAGCGCGCAGATTGACGCGGCGCGAGACATCGGCATGCGCTTTCACCCCACCTACGGCTCAATGAGCCTGTCGGTCAAGGACGGGGGACTCCCGCCCGACAACGCAGTGCGTGACGAAGAGTTCATTCTCGCCGAAAGCGAACGCGCCGTAGCCCGGCACCACGACCGCAGCCACGGGGCCATGACCCGAGTCGCCTTGGCACCTTGTTCTCCTTTCACCGTGACCACCGGCCTTATGCAGCAAACCGCTGCGCTGGCTGAAGAACTAGATGTGCGCTTGCACACGCATTTGGCTGAAAACGTCGAAGACGACGACTTTTCGATGGCGACTTACGGGATGCGCTGCGTTGAGCATTTCGAGCATTGCGGCTGGCTCAGCGATCGAAGTTGGGTGGCTCATTGCGTACGGCCGAATCCCAACGAAGTCGTCAAGCTTGGAACGGCCGGTGTTGGGATTGCCCACTGTCCCAGCTCCAATCTGATTCTTAGTTCTGGGATCGCTCCAGTTGCCGAATTTCGAGCTGCTGGTTCGCCGGTTGGGTTGGGATGTGATGGCTCCTCATCAGCTGACTGTGCATCGCTGTGGCAGGAGGCGCGTCAGGCGATGCTGCTGGGCAAATTACGCAACGGTGCCGATTCGATGCCTGCTCGTTCGGTGCTCGATATTGCAACCCGTGGAGGGGCTGCGTGTCTTGGCCGTTCTGGTGAAATCGGGGAGCTGTCGCTCGGCGCGGTCGCCGACATCGCGGTTTGGAAGCTCGATGGTCCCGCCTTTGCAGGTGTACTCGATGATCTCATCGAAGGCTGGCTTCGCTGCGGCCCGGTAGGTGCTCACCACACGATCGTCAACGGCGAATCTGTCGTGAACCACGGCGAGCTCACCTCACCCCGCCTAGAAGAAATGCTGACCACCCACCGAGCCGTATCCCGCCGCTTCCAACCCGCCCACTAGGTTGCTGCACCGATGCTGATACCTGGCAGCACGCGGTTCACTTCTGAGACAAGCAATGAAGCTGTCAGAGTCAAACCGAGGACTACATAGAGTACGAAGGGCCGGCCAGAAGCCACGAAGAAGCGCTGGGTTCCGAGTTGGTTGGGCAGACGTCTTTGCAGAGTCTCAGCGGAGAAGTCGGCGACTGCCAGGCTGGACGGCATGGACGCTCCCTGAAACAAGGCAGTCGAAGCCGCTGACTCATCGAACTCCATCAACGCCATGAAGATCCCTGCTGATCCCATGATCTCCACCGCGCCCGAACCGTAGTCACCTCTCTCAACGGGCAACGCGAAGTTGCCAAAGTGCACAAGCGAACGTGACGACGAACCGGACAGCTCGCTCATCTCGACATCCCAACCGTCTAGAACCTCAACGGTGATGCCATCGGCAGTTAGCGAAGTGCTGCTCACGCGACGATCGACCCGAAGGCGAGTGCTGCTAGAGCCATCGCTGCACCCCAACGAACCGGACGTTCAAGACTGTCAAGACGCCGGTGCAGTCGCCGTAAAGAAGCAGTGTCGCGAATTCTGCCGTTGACGCCGGCAACAAGACCCCGCGTTGCCCCATAGACGACTCCGAGCAACAACGAATTGGTCGCGGGGAGCAACGCGCCCGCGACACAGACAGCAACAAACAGCGCTGTGTTCACCACGGTCACAAACCCAAATCCCAACTGGACCCCGAACCCCAAGCCGTACACCCAACCTCGATACTTGGTCAGCCAACGCTCATCAACTTGTCGACGGCCAGGTATTCGACGCCCGGTGAGATCAGAGACCGCGCTGCCGAGCACAACCATGCTGACGACCGCAGTCGCGGTGGCTGGAGCCAGTTCGAGTCCCAGCAACACGAGAATCGCCCCAACCCCAGCTAGCAACAACCCGAGAGCTGATCCACCGACGACATGACCGAAGATCAGCCACGCAGAGGTGGTTCTCCATCGATTCCCCCTGCCCCGCTCCCCGAGCGGGGTGATGCTGGTGAGCATCGAGGTTCCTCAAGGTGACCATGCGGCCCGAACGCCCGCAAGCAGCGCAACCACAAGCCCCAAAAAGAACAGGGTCATGTGTCATTCTCGGGCGACAGAGGTGCTGCACCCTCGGGCGGGTGCAGCGACGGATGACCGGGACCGATACCGAACGTGGCCAGTTCCGCATCGACACCATTATTTGATTGGACACCGGTTGACTTGGCACCGCTTGATTTGGCACCGCTTGATTTTGCGTCTCCGATGCCCTGGGTAAGCAAACGACGGACCTGAGGCCAGTTCGTCGCGGTACCTGAGCCAACGACTCTCCGGTTGCGCCCGTCGACCAGCACGAAATAGGGCGAACCCGGCACTCCATACGCTTCCCAAGCAGCGGTGGAACACACCGTTCGCACACCGTTTGGGGCCAGCTCAACAAGTCGGCTCTCAGAGTCGTGAGCCGGATCCTGAGCCACGATCACCAGCCGAGTTGCCTCACCACCAAGATCAAGAACGGGTAATTTGAATTCGGACCAGAAGGTCCCACAAGTCCTGCATCCTGAGGACAAGAATGCCAGCAGCGTGTGGTCGGCGGCGCCCACGCTGACCGAAACCGGTCCACCTCCCGGGACTGTTCCCACAATGTCGTCTGCGTCCTGATTTCCAGACGGTTGACTCAGAGACACCGGACCAACGCTTGAAGACACCGAGTTCTCATCGAGAGAAATACCTGCACGGTCAAGCGCTCGGAGAATATCGGCATGAGTCCGAAGCAACCCGAAGACGATAAGCGTCAAAACGGCGATGGCAACAAAGGCAACTATAAGAAGAACGATCATGCTGGCACCTCTGAATCACTGTCTGCGGAGTCTTGGGTCCCAGAGCTATCGGGATCGTTGTTGAGCATGTCGTAGCGGTGCAGAAAAGTAACCGCCTGGGCCCGATCAACGTTGAGTTCGCCACCGAAGGTGCGCTCGTCCACGCCTCGAGTGAGCCCAACCTGCGCGGCCCAATGAGCGGCGTCATGGTAATAAGCATCAATTCCCACATCATCAAATGGTAGAGGTGCCTCCCAGTTCGCAGCCGGTCGACCTTTCATGCGCCACAAGAAAGTGACGGCCTGGGCACGCGTGACCGGAACATCCGGGTCAAACCGACCAGCGTCGGTGGCAGACGCAATCCCAGCTTCGGACATCCAGTTCACAGCTTGGGAGTACCACCTGTCTTGCACATCGGCAAAGTCTGATACCGACACCGGTTCAGGATTCCCCTGGTAACGCCACAAAAAAACGGCCAAGTGCCAACGAAGCAGAGGCTCATGAGGGCCAAAGATATCGCTGCTATAGCCGGTCGTTATTTCTCGCTCCAACGCCCAGACCACCGCCTCGGCATAGTAAGCATTCGGCGCGATATCTGTGAAACCCTCATGCAAGCAAGGTTGATCATGAGGCCCGGTGGAGTCATCAGTTGCCGGCGTGTCATCACATGATCCGTCCCACTGCCACGGGGGCGCACAGGTGACGATTCGACAGGCAATAGGTCCCACACAGGCAAGGTCTTGATTGCACTGGCCATAGCGAAAAGTGGCGCAGTCGACTGATCGCGAATCACATCCCTCAAGACAACGACAATCAGCAGACGTACACGACGATTCACAAACCCCAGACGAGTCACATTCACAACCATCGTCACAAAGATGATTGCAATCCAGGTAATAGCGGGGGCGAGGACTGTCACCGACATCGCAAAACCCGGTGCCATCGGCTTTCCACCAGCCCGCGACCACCGTGTTGGGCGGGCACAGATTCTCACCGGTCACCTTGCAGCAGAAATCGGTGTACCCATCGCAACAAAGGTCACCGCAAGCGCACTCGGAGCCCCCACAGGAACAAATCACGTGGTGCGCGGAAATCGGGCGCATCGTGAAAGCCACCGGTGCCACGGCCAACGCGGTTGCTCCGAAAGCGGAACGAGCGAGGAGGCCGCGCCGAGATGTCCGATGGGCGACCACACGACTCAAAGCGTTGACAACAGTTCTGCTCATCGGTTGTGGCGCTCGCTGTTGATGTGGAAGCTCGCCGATGACGGGTTACCGCTGCGCGCGGCGAGCGCTTCGGGCACCGCAGTGAACGCAACCAAAGCCAAACCTGCGATCACTCCGGACCCGAGCACAAAACCAATTCCGCTTGCAGGCTGGTCAGCCATGACCTGTGTCGGCGCCTGCCCAGCAACTGCAACAAATGACGCCACTGCAAAGGTGGCGTTGCCGACTACATGAAGCCACGATGGCGGCGAGTTGGCCCGACCGAAACAGCCACAGGTTGTGGCACCAGTGACGAGCGCTCGCCAAACCACCGCCACGAATCCGACGTAGAGCGCACCTGTCGCCGCGGCCAATAGCGACCCTCCGACCACCAGCGCCAAGACACCAACCGCAGATTCGACAACACCGATAACAAGGACCGCCGCAGGCACCTCTGGCAAACCGACCGAGGCCAAAAGATCCGTCGTTGGTACTGGCCGAACTATCTTGGCGACGCCCGCCACGATCAAGAGCAGCGCTGCGGCTACGTGCAACGCAACGACAACATCCATTCCCCTGATCGTAACCTTCCCCGACTATCGACTCAAAGAAAAAAACAGCGTTGGTCAGGAACTGGCGCGGCGGCGAAGGCCGACCACCCCTGCCCCCACGGCGATCACCGCGGCCGCGCCGATACCGATGGCGATGCCCGTACCGGAACCACCATCACCGCCCGATTCCTCAGCTATCTGAGCAATGGTCGTAGTGGGTGACGGCACCGTTGTTGTAGGTGCGGCGGTTGTGGTCGGCGCTTGTGTCGTGGCTGGCGGCTCCGTGGTTGTAGCCGCTGCGGTCGTGGTGGTTGTTACGACCTCGGGTTCCTCAACGACCTCCTCAACGATCCCTCGAAACGGCCCGGACACCTCATAAGTGATCCCCCCGAAGCGGTCTTCGGTAACCACCATGGGGTTGATCTCGCCGATCGTCCTCGGGGACGGGCCCCGCTGACTCGAGAAGTAGAGGCGGTCGCGACGTGGGTTGAACACCGGCCCGGTGATCTCGGAGTTGTCCTGGTCGACTAGGCGTGCAAACGGTGCGACAACCCCGTCGGGGGTAATGATGACCACCTCCATGTTGCCGCCATCCTCGGCCACGAAGATGTCGCCGGTTCCGGCATCGACCGTGAGGTTGTCGACTCCGGACAAGACCGCGGTGCCAGCGGCAATATCTTCGGGGTTCGGGTCATAAAGCAAGGTGTGAGTTGAGTCGGCGACGTTGATCCCGTGGATCTTGTGGTCGAATTTCGTCGAGAAGAAGATCCAGTCGTCGTGGTACCAGATTCCCTCACCGCCTTGGAACCCTGTCGATTCGGGGACTTGTTGACGCGGGGGCATTTCTGCGCCCGACGGATCGGGCACCTCGATCCATGACACCGACCCGTTCTCGGCCACCGCGGCGACCTCGAGCAATCCGCTGCTCAGGTCGTGATAGTTGTCGGGGGTGTAGCGGTAGAGGCGGCCATCGAGCATGTCCTCGGTCTGGTACACCTGCTCCCGCACCGGATCGACGGCTGCGGCCTCGTGAACGAAAATCCCCATCGCCTCGTGCGCCTTGGGTTCGGTGGCACGAGTCGGGTCACATTCCCAGAGATATCCACCAGAGGCAAAAACCTCTTCGCCTGAGAGAAACGTTCCCCATGGACTCGGACCCCCACCGCAGTTGGAATTGCTGTTTCGCAGGAGTGGGTAGGCATCGATGATGTTGCCGTCGGCGTCGTAATGAATGGCGCTCACACCCGCGGCGCCAGCAAGAAACACCTCACTGTTGACAGTATGAATCCAGCCACCGTTGCCGTCGTCGAAGGTCGCCGCGCCATCCGGAAATATGTGCCATTCGAAGTCGGTATCACCGACCGGCTCACCGGCGACGGCCACAACACGTGAGGTGAAGCCAGGCGGAAGGATCATTCCGTTGGCATCGGGCGCGATGCCTGCCAAAGAGCCGTAAGGGCTCTCGCCCGCGGCTTGAGCGCTAGCCGTAGCATTAGCGAAAAGCGGGAAGGCAGTGGCGCCACCCGCGGCAAAAACTCCGGATTGTAAGAATTGACGACGGTCCATAGCGGCGACACTAACGCACGAACGAAATCATGTCCTAAAGAGGCGCGCCGCAAGGAAGGCCACTACCTGATCGAACGACTCCTTGGTGGGATGACCGTGGGCATCGGAGCGCTCCTCAGTCAGCACACTGTGAGCGTTTTTTGGGATTCCGTGATCCGGGTCGGGACTCTGAATCTCGACACCGATGAAGTTCTCGCCCAGGGCCTCTCGCAGCGTGGCGAAACGCTCGGCTGGCACCATCGGGTCACCCGTGAAGCGAAGACCCAGAACAGCACAGCCCTCGGCCGCCCGTTGCGCCACCGCAGAGAGTTGATCTTCGTCAAGTCCCGTGTTGGCCCTACGTTTCGCGCCAATCGGGAAGGGCAGCGTCGGCTGGGAAAGCACCGGCGCAATCACCGCCTCGTCGAGCAGCATCGCCAGCCCGAATCCGCCGGTGAAACACATACCCACAAAACCAATGCCCGGCCCGCCGTGGTCGGCGTGAAGCTTGCGGGCGAGACCGCGAAGCCATTCGGTGGCCTTGGAGTTGTCGCGGGTAGCCATCGCGTGGAACTCGGCGCTGATGCAGGCCCGTGCGAGGGTCCTGGTTATCCGCCCAGCTGTGGGTTCCTTGCCCGGCACCCCGAACATAGATGGCATCGCAACCGAGAAACCGGCAGCCAACAGGTCTTCGGCGAATCGGATCACCTCGGGGGTGATTCCTGGGATTTCTGACGCCACCAGAACGCAGGGGCCGTCACCGGCGAAGTAGACGTCGTGAGTGATACCTCCGTGTGAGAACGGTTCGATACGGAAGTCAGCCAGAGCCATCGGTGTATTCTCGGTCAAGAATTACCGGGAATCCATTCCGTGCCCGCGAGCGGCACCCTGGCCATGGCTGCTGCCTCCACGGTAAGAGCGGCCAGATCCTCAGGCTCAAGGTTGTGAACATGAGACTTTCCGTTGGCCCGAGCCAGCGTCTGGAGCTCAAGGGTCAAAACCTGCAAATAGTTGGCCAAGCGACGACCGGCCAGTTCTGGATCAAGGCGGCTCGCCAACTCAGGTTCCTGCGTGGTGATTCCCGCCGGGTCGTTGCCTGCTTGAAAGTCCTCCCAAAAACCGGCCGCCGAACCCAGTTCTCGATACTGCTCGTCAAGGGCGGGATCGTTGTCTCCGATGGCGATCAGCGCAGCAGTGCCGAGCGAAACCGCGTCGGCCCCCAACGCTATTGCCTTAGCCACATCGGCACCAGAACGAATCCCCCCAGCAGCGATCAGTTTCACCTCACGATGGACACCGAGTTCCTTGAGCGCACGCACCGATTCTGGAACAGCAGCGATCGTGGGGATACCTACATGTTCGATAAAGACATCCTGCGTGGCTGCTGTGCCCCCCTGCATACCGTCGACAACTATGGCGTCGGCACCCGCCTTGATCGCCAAGCAGGTGTCGTAGTACGGGCGAGCGGCCCCAACCTTGACATAGATCGGAACCTGCCAATCGACGATCTCGCGCAGTTCGATGATCTTGATCATCAGGTCGTCAGGACCAGTCCAGTCGGGATGACGACACGCTGACCGCTGATCGATCCCCTCGGGGAGCGTGCGCATCTCCGCCACCCGCTCATTGATCTTCTGGCCCATCAGCATCCCACCGCCGCCTGGCTTGGCACCTTGCCCAACAACTACCTCAATAGCGTCAGCGCGGCGCAGATCATCCGGGTTCATGCCGTAACGCGACGGTAAGTACTGGTACACAAGCGTCTTGGAGTGTCCGCGCTCCTCAGCCGTCATACCACCGTCCCCGGTAGTTGTAGACGTACCAGCCGCGGTAGCACCCCGACCGAGAGCTTCTTTTGCCTGTGCCGACAACGACCCGAAACTCATCCCTGCGATGGTGATCGGAATGGCGAGACGAACGGGTCGCTCGGCACGCGCCTCACCAATCACCAGATCGGTGGCACACGCCTCGCGGTAACCCTCCAACGGGTAGCGCGACATCGAAGCACCGAGGAACACGAGATCATCGAAGGTGGGCAGTTCCCGCTTGGCTCCCCAACCTCGAATCCGGTAGATCCCGGTGTTGGCCGCCCGCCGGATCTCCGCGATCACATTGCGGTCAAACGTGTAGGACTCTCGGTGGTGCCATCTCTGTTGGTTCATGGCCGTCCTTTCGCTGCAGCGGCCGCATCAACGTCGTCAACATGGAAGTTGTAGAGCTCTCGGGCTGATCCGTGGAGACGAAAGTCGCTTGGTTCGGCAGACATTTCTGCGGCTGTGAGCAGGCGGCTGAGCGTGTCTTGGTGTTGCGGGGTCATTTCTTTTTCCACGCAATCAGATCCCAACGATGCGACCTTGCCCCGCACAAACACCTCAGCTTCATATATCGAATCGCCGAGGTCGTGGTCGGCGTCGCCGAGCACGACGAGGTTGCCGGCTTGAGCCATGAATGCGCTCATATGCCCGACATGGCCACCGACCACAATGTCGACGCCCTTCATGGAAATACCGCAGCGAGCCCCAGCGTTGCCTTCAATGACCACCAAACCGCCATGACCCGTAGCGCCCGCCGACATCGTGGCGTTACCGGTTATCCGCACCATCCCCGACATGATGTTCTCAGCGAGTCCGGTGCTGGCGTTGCCGTCGACGCGCACCGTGCCCGTCGTGTTCATCCCAGCACAGAAGTAACCGACGGATCCTTCAACATCGACAGTGACCGCCGAAGTGATCCCGACCGCCAATGCATGAACCCCGCGTGGATTGCGCACAACAAAATGACCTTGATCGGTTTCGTGCAGGCGCTTGTTCAGTTCACGTAGCGTTACCTGCGAGAGGTCGATCGAGATGGTCATGAGGCCAGGCTCCATGAGTAGACGCGTGACGGTTCGGGTTCAAATATCTCTGCATGGCTTACGTCGGGGAGTTGGGCGATTGCCCGGTACTCCGACGACATCGCCACCCAATCATCGGTTTCAGCCACGACGGCCGGTTTGCATGCAATCGGGTCTCGCAGGATGGCAAAACCGTTCTTAACGCCGATGGCGAAAGTGTAGAAACCGTCGAGATCGGTCAAAGCACTGGTGAGCGCGCCTTCGATGGTGTCGCCGGTGCGCAGTTTCCAGGCGAGGTATCCAGCAGCGACTTCGGAATCGTTCTCGGTCTGGAACGACTCGCCTCGCTGGACCAACCGTTCTCGAAGTTGGTTGTGATTCGACAGTGAGCCGTTGTGGACCAAGCAAGTGTCGGCTCCGGTTACAAAGGGGTGCGATCCGTTGGTGGTGATGGCGGACTCGGTAGCCATGCGAGTGTGCGCGATGGCGTGGGTTCCGCTTCGCGACGCCAGGTCGTAGCGGGTGGCGACCAGATCAGGATCGCCCACCGACTTGTAGAGTTCGATCTGTTGGCCATAGCTCAATACATCGACTCCTGTCACGTTGTCGATGAGCCATTGGCGCGCAACCCGACCGTCTCCGGTTGTTTCGAACACGGCGTGGTCATGAACTTCTCGCAAAGTGACTTCGGCTCCGAGTTCGGCTTCTAAAGCGTCGGCTGTCTGGGGACGGTTGATCGAATCGTCGGTCACCAGCACGGTGATCCTTGTTCGTTCGCTGTCACCTTGGTCGTAGACGGCGAATCCGGCGCTGTCGGGGCCTCGTTCACGCATTTCATGCAGCATGACCGCGGTGAGCCTTCCCAGTTCGTCGCGGTAAGTGGCAGTTTTCAGGAATAAACCGACAATCCCACACATGCTTGAGTTCAACTCCTCCAAGAATTTTCTTCGGGCGGTTTAAGCTCGGCGGTTTACCTCGGGCAGGTTCGCAAACCTTAGCCGCATCTCTTGACAACGGTGAAGAGATTTCACCTACAGTAGAGGTTTCCTCAGGCGAATCGCGCACAGGTTCAGTTCAGACGAAGGAGTTGCCGATGGGCGCATACGAAGAAATCAAAGCACGGGTCGAAAACGATGGTGTCGAGTTCATCTACGCAATGTTTGTGGAGATGCACGGCAAACCGTGCGCCAAGCTAGTTCCGGTTGAAGCGCTCGAGACCGTGATGAACGAAGGTGCCGGATTCGCAGGTTTTGCCGCGGGTCCCATTGGCCAGGACCCGTCCAGCCCCGACATCCTGGCCATTCCCGATCCCGCTTCCTACACCCAGTTGCCATGGCAACCCAATGTCGCCGCCTTGCAATGCGACCCAACCGTTGAAGGCGAACTCTGGCCCTATGCACCACGCGTGATCCTGCGCCGAGCGCTCGACGGTCTCACGTCGCGTGGTTTGGTGTTCAACGCGGGTGTCGAAGCCGAGTATTCGCTGGTCAACAGGAACCCCGACGGGTCAATCGTGGTCGCAGACGAGCGTGACGTAGACGAACAACCCTGTTATGACGCCAAGGGCCTCACCCGCATGCTGCCCCACCTCACCGAAGTCTCACGCAATCTCAACGCCATGGGATGGGGCAACTACGCCAACGATCATGAGGACGCCAACGGCCAGTTCGAACAGAACTGGCTGTATGCCGATGCTCTCACAACCGCTGATCGACTGGTGCTGTTCCGGTTGATGATCCACACAATGGCCACCCGCGATGGCCGCTATGCGACGTTCATGCCCAAACCCTTCGCTGACAAGACCGGCAACGGGCTCCATGCTCATTCAAGCCTTTGGTCGCTCGACAACGAGCCGCTCTTCGTTGGAGGCGACGATGACTCCAAAGGCTTGGGGTTGAGCGACATGGCCTATCAGTTCGCGGCCGGGTTGATCGAACATGCCCCGTCGCTTGTCGCAATCCTCTGCCCCATCGTCAACTCCTACAAGCGAATGGGGGTGGGTGCCCCAGCATCGGGGGCGACATGGGCACCGGCTTACGCGGCGTATGGTGGCAACAACCGCACCCAGATGATCCGCGTACCCGAGCCAGACCGGTTGGAACTCCGTCTCGGTGATGGAGCGGCGAACCCATACCTGATGTTCGCGGCGATGCTTGCTTGTGGACTCGACGGTATTGACCGAGGCGTCGACCCCGGTCAACCGAATGAGGACAACTTGTTCAAGCTCTCCGCTGAAGAGATCGCAGACCGAGGGATCGTCACGTTGCCGCCAACTCTGCTGCACGCAGCAGAAAACCTGGCCACCTGCGATGTGCTTGAGAAAGGACTCGGGATGACCCCCGACGGCTCCTATCGGGACTATTTTGTAAAGACCAAAAAAGCTGAGTTCATGGCCCACCATCACCAGGTCACCCAATCTGAGATCGACCAGTACCTCACTCTGTTCTGAGAATCGACGCCACCAACATGCCAACTGAAGGAAGCGACCCAGAAGCGCCGCGGACCGTCAGCGACAGCCGAACAGGCCGACTGACAACCGATGAGGTGTGCGAGAGCGTTGGTCGGCGAGTGCGCGAACTCCGGGTGGGCTTGGGCTTGACCATGGAGCAGTTCGCAGACACCGCGGGACTATCAATCGGGATGCTCTCCAAAGTCGAGCATGGGCAGACCTCACCAAGTTTCAGCACACTCATCAGCTTGGCTGACGCGGCCGAGGTTCCCTTTACAGCCTTTTTTCGAGGGCTGGACGAAGAACGCGATGCAGTGATCGTCCCAGCGGGACAAGGGATGGAGATCATTCACGAAGGTGCTGGACCCGGCAGGGTGTATCGCGATCTCGGATCGCTGCGAGGTCCAACCCGTGAGATCGAATCGCTGTACGTCACAATCACTGAACCCGACGAGGTTTTCCCGCTATTCCAACACGGTGGCGTGGAGTTCATATACATCCTTGAGGGCTGCGTCGAGTACGGCTACGGCACCAAGCGGTACGTGCTCAACGCAGGCGACTCGATGCAATTTCGGGGTGAGGTGACACACGGTCCCACCGCGCTGATCGAACTCCCACTCCGTTTCTTGTCCCTTAAAGTCACCCATCCCCCCGACTCCAACTCCACACCACCGTAGGCGTCCCGCCCGCGTCACTCGCTAGACGGTTCAGGCTGGTGCGAATTGCCAGGCTGCCAAAAAGACCGAGCTGCAGATCGAGACAGTCAACACGGTGATCGCCGCAACGAACGCCCAAACATCTCTGCTGCGTTTGTCCGACAACTCCGCAAACCGAGTGTCAACCGCCGCGAACTGCTCCTTCACCTCAGCGAACCGAAGGTCCATCTTGGCCTGGAACTCGACGAACATGGCTTGTATTCTGACGAATCCGGCCTGTGTCTTGACCTCAAGGTCCGCCAAGTCACGTTTCGTGGCCAACTGCTCCCATCCTCCGGGTGGTTGCTGTGCCATAAGGAACTCCGCTCCCTGCCGACCTATCGTGTCGGCAAGACTGCTGTAGATTTCGGATCGCTGCTGTTCTGTCAGCGCCACTATGGTTTCCCATCCAATTCGTTGTCGTCATGTCAAGGGGAAGTGGCTACCAACCATCACAGTACCATCAAATTACTCAGAAACAATCGAATCTGACATCGAGACTCCACAGAACACTCGCGGCAGCACCGTTGGTCGACGTGGCTTTTAACTCACTGGTCCTTGCGCTGCGGAGGTGGGTGACGCCCACGACCTGATTGTGAATGTCGTGCGGGTGGTGACGATGACGGGTCTGGCGTTCATCATGATCCATTCCCGGGACTCACACTTCTGGCGATACTTCCTGTATCATGTGTGTCGAGGTCATCGGAGCACCAAGTGCTCGTGTCGGTGGTCTGAGCCACGAGAGTGGCTTGCGAGAGTCCCCTTCGTTGGGGGCTCATCGTGCTTTTAGCGGTAGCCGCGGATGCCGAGCCGCTGTGCGAAGCACGGCAAGCCACCCGTATCGAGGCCACTAGGCCAGACTTGGCCTGGAGTGTTGTCCGCGGACAACAATGCGGAGTAGGCACGTTCGCGTAGGTATGAGTCTGCCGGCCCGACGCCACGATCGTTCAGCACCGAATGGTGCGCCGAGTGGGCGATGAAATCGGCCATCTGTATCAGATGACTCTCGGAACTGTCATAGCCCCTTGGATCTTCGAGCACTCGGCGCGTGTACGGGAGTGCTCTGTGAACGGCTCGGCGTGATCGAGCCACACTCTCTGCTGTGCCGTCGTACCAGATAACGGCGTGTGAGTCGTGGAACTGACAGAACTCCTCGACAAACGCAACGAGGTTCGGATAGAGCTTCCCGGCCCCTCCGCAACTGGCTTGAACACAGTCAGGACTCGCAGTTCAGCGATCGACTTGATCGTGCTGAAAGCGGCGCGCATGATCTCATTGCGATCGCAGGTGCTTCTAGGGTTGCAGAGTGGATCTACGGTTGAGTGAATCCCTTGTGCGGGTCGGGTTGGAGATCGATGGATGGCGAGTGACCGAGCCGCAGCACAATCGGTGGCTCACTGCTGATATCTGGGAATTGACGAAGGGTGATCGCCATCTGGTCGTGAAGCGACTTGCTCGCGGACGCGAGGTTGGTACCACGGCGTTCACGCGGCATTGGTCACAGGACTGCGAATCCACTGATCGCTGGAATTACTGGCTGCGTGAACCTCTCGCTTACCAATCTGGTGTCGTCGGGTGCTTCGCTGAAGAAGGTGTACAGGAACCGGTCTGCGTGGGTGTCGATATCACTAGCGAAGACGCGGTTGTCGCCTTGGAGTTCGTTGACGGTACACCAGCCGAGAACTGGGACATTGACACCTATGCCGAAGTAGCACGGCGTTTGGGAGCAACCCAAGGCAAACTCGCACTCTGCGGAGCGCTACCAGACGTTGAATGGCTGTCTCAAGGCTTCTTGCGCGACTGCAGCAGCGAAAAACCGGTGATCTGGAAGTTGCTTGACGACGATCGCGCATGGGATCAACCCGTTGTTGCCGACAACTTCCCCCCGGCTTTGAGGTCGGCCGCCACCGAACTGCACGCGCAGCGTCATCGGCTCTACTCAGTGCTCGAGTCGCTTCCACGCACCCTGTGCCACCTTGACTTCTGGACCAAGAACCTGATCCAGCCTGATGACGGCAGCTTTGTTCTGCTGGATTGCGCCTTCGTCGGTGACGGAGCGCTCGGCGAAGACATCGGAAACCTTGTGCCCGACGCCGCATTCGACTTCTTCGTTGAACCGGACCAGCTACCCCAGCTTCGCGAAGCGACACTCGATGCTTACGTTGGTGGCCTCGGTGATGCTGGTTGGCACGGCGATCCAAGAGTGGTTGAACTGGCCATGTCCGCTTCAGCGGTCAAGTACGACTGGCTCACCCCTCTGATGCTCGAACGTGCCGCAGACGCTGAGCACCAACGCTACGGCGGCGATACGGTCGTCGACCCCGGCGCGTTCTTCGCGAAGCGGGGTGCCGCACTGCTCGAGAACGCCCAACAAGGCCTCCACGCCCTAGAGCTCGCCAACGACCTCGGACTCTGAGTCTCCAGCACTTAGCGGAGGACTTTGTTGACGGCGGCTAGCAGGGGTTCGTTTCTGACAGGTTTGCGCAGGACTTCGTCGGCTCCTGCGGTGCTGGCAAGGCCGGTAGCGAACTCCGGGCTTTGGTGCATACCACCTGCAGACAAAGCCACGATCCCGGCGCGGGGGTAGGCCCAGCGCAACGCCTTTATGTACTCGATCGCGGTCATTGTCGGCATCACGGCCTCTGTCACAACCACGTCCGGTTTCTGGGAAGCCATCAGCTCCAGCGCCGCTTCGCAGCTGTCGGCTTCGACTACCTCATGGTCACCACAAGCATCCAACAGCCGCGTCAGCGCAAAGCGCACCCCCGGGTCGTCGTCAGCCACCAACACGGTCGCCATTATTCAGGCTCCTGGGGCTTCGTCTGCATGGTGGCGGGGGATGAGGACTTCAAACGTCGAACCCTCACCATAAGACGATTCCACGGTGATCCTGCCCGACCATCCGTGAACCTGTTCATAGGCGATGGTGAGACCCAGACCGGCGCATCCGTCGGCCGATTTGGTCGTGAAGAACGGATCAAAAACTTGGGTTCGCACATCATCGGTCATGCCAATGCCTTGGTCGGCCACAGTGGCACTGAAGTAGCTGCCGGCTGAAACTCCCTGCACACGCGCCTGGGCCTCGTCAAATGTGCGGGTCGAGAGTCCCACCGTGATCTCGCCCCCACGCTTCATGGCCTGTGCCGCGTTGGTCAGCAAACTCGTAAACACCGAGTCGAATTCTTCACGGTTCACTGAGATCACGCCACCCTCGTCGCTGAAACGGGACACAATCGTCACATCGTTTCCGACCGACTTTCCTACGTCGGCAATCACACTGGACAAACCCTGCGACGGGACGATCTCTTCTGCCTCTCCGAATCCGCCAGCGGGGTCAGCCAATGAACTCTCGAGAATCTTGCAACCACGCTCCGCCACCAAGAGTATGCGACCCATATTCTCCCATTGCGCCTCGCTTTGGTCGGTTTGGTCGACTCCCATTTGCGCCAAGGTGACGATCGGCTGCATCACATTGTTGAGTTCCCGGGTGAGTCCGCCGGCCAGCTGGCCCATCGCCGCCATTTTGTAAGCCTCGCCGATCTGTTCCTCCATGTCCTGGCGTTCATTAATCGCTTCTTTGAGTTGTCCAACGGTATGAGCCAGCCTGTCGTTGAGGTGGGCTACTTCCAGCCAGCGCCGCACGGCGAACCAGGAGGTGACCAGGGCGAGCGTAGGCACAGCCGCCAGGATCTCGACTAGTTGCCAGCCCTCGTGTTCACTCGTGAAGTCCGAGACTGTCTCGTACAAATCGATGCTGACAAAGCAGAAGAAAATGACGATGCAGGCGATGGCACCGATGACCATGTCTCTTCGAGGGTTCATGCGACCTCCCGGTCTGTGGTGTCTCTTCGAGGGTTCATGCGACCTCCCGGTCTGTGGTACGTCCCAGCCGGCACTCATGCTAGAGGTTCGGAGACATCGAGTCTTGGCCGCTCCGTCAGTAGGCGGTGGTCTTGTCGATCATCGTTTCCAGCCACTCGCCCGAAGTGATCGGTGCATGACGAGGAGGGTCGTCGGTTGACGTGCAAGTGGGGATGCATTCGATGCGTGCATCGTAAGTCGGTTGGTGGAAGAACGCGATCGAAATCCGCTCACGCCAGTCATCGGCTGGCACGACGACGCGGTGCACCGTCGATACCCAACGGTCGTTGGTCCACATTGCCATCAGGTCACCGATATTCACCACAAAGGACCCGCGGACCACCGGTAAGTCTTCCCATCGGCCTTCGGGCGACATGATCTGCAGACCTGGCCCGCCGTCATGGTGCAACACAGTGAGGCTGCCCCAGTCCGAATGCGGCCCGCGTCGGTACTGCCCGGGGAGAGGGGCTTCGTCAAGGGCCGGGTAGTGGATCGCGGAGAGGGCCGTGACATGGTCGGCGATCTTGTCGTCGAACCAATTCTCGTTTAGGCCGAGGGCCAGCGCCATAAGCCCCATCAGTTTCGCGGCAAGGCCCTCCATCACCGCGTAATAGGTTTCGAACACCTCTCGGAACCCCCGAACTTGCTCGGGGTCGGGCCACACGTTGGGCGCGAAGAAGGCCTCGCGGCCCTCGCGCAGCCCTGCGCGCCGGGCCGCTTCGGGGTCATCAAACCGGTTGACGAGGTACAACTCGCACAGGTCTGGGGGTGTCTCAACCCCACGCGACGACGCCAGCAGCGTGCCCCCGAGAGGCTTATAGCCCCGCCTGTTGCCTTCCGGGCACGTGAGCTTCATCTTCTCGGTAATCCGAAGGGCGAAGAATTGGCAGGAGACTTCTTCGATCCTTTGCACGGTTTCGCTGCCGACTCCGTGACCTGTAATGACCAGAAAACCCACGTCTTCACAGGCCCGCCTGATCGCCTCGACGGCATGATCGCGCCGTCGGCCAGGTTCGAACGCTCCCGACAAGTCAAGGTGCGGAACCCGACCCGCAACCTCCGAGGACATCACCACCCCGAGGTCCTCCTTTCGTCAGCCTCCAGCCATCAGCGCCAGACCCTAGTTGGTTTCGCCGAACGATCCCGCAGAACACTCAGCAGACTGCTGGGCAGGGACAAGAATTCCAGTCTGGTCAAGTTGAGGGGCAGGTGGCGATGACTTCGCCGCACATGTAGGTCCAGAAACCGGTGGGTTCGCTCGTCCAGTGGCGAAAGGCGTCCGATATTTGCTGCAGTTCGGCTCGGGTGGAGAGCCCGTGGTCTACCGCGTGACGGGCAAAGTCGCTGTCTACGACTCGCACCGCCCACATCTCGCCCCAAGCGGTTCGCCCTTCGGGAGTAGCATGCGTGACCGTGTCGGTGGTGACTTCGGGGTCGACAAATCCGGCCTCGGTCACCCAGGACAACAAATACCGCCCAGCGTTCGGTTCGCCGCCGTTGGCCCCGGACACCTGGTGATAGAGCTCTCGCCAACGAATGATGGCCTCGGTCACAGGAGCGTGGATCATCGTTTCGTAGTCGGAGTCGCGAATTGCCACTATCCCTTCGGGTTTCAGGATTCGGCGGACTTCCCGCAGTGCCTCGACGGGTTGCGACAGATGCTGGAACACCTGATGGGCGTACACCACGTCGAAGCTGTCATCGCTGAATGGCAGGTCGTAAACCGAACCGACCTCAAAAGTCGCATTGTCGATCCCGCAGTCTGCGGCGTGGTTTTCCGCAGCGTCGACCATCTCCGCGGATGCGTCCAGTCCAACCACTCGCCCGACCCGGCGAGCCAGACCGGCAGTGATCGTGCCGGGGCCACAACCCAAATCGAGTAGCACTGTGTCCGGTTGCAGGCGAGGCAGCAGAAAGCCCGCGCACGTCTCCGCGGTACGGCGAGTGTATGACCCCACGATCACCTCGTGGTACCCGTGCGTGTAGCGCTCGACGCTAGGTTGCCTGTTCGTTGAGGAAGTCGGCTGGTCAGTCAAGGTCGGGGGTCTCAGGAACCGGTGAAGTTGGGGCGGCGTTTCTCAACAAATGCGGCGATTCCTTCCTTGCCGTCGTTGGTTGCGGCTGCGCCTGTGATCATCACACCTTCAATCTCGCCGGCTTCTTCGAGAGACCGCTCGTAACCCTCATAGATGAGCCGCTTGGCGTTACCGATCGCATACGGGGCACCGTCGGCTAGTTGTTGAGCGAGCTGCTCAGTCGCCTCGTCGACCTCATCATCGGGCACCACTCGGTTCACCAACCCCCAAGCTTCAGCTTCGGCTGCTGACAACGTCCGGTTGGTGAGCGTCAGATCGAGCATCCGGCGAACGCCAATGTGGCGAGCAACGAAGTAGCTGGAAGTCCCGTCGGGTGTCATACCCGCGCGGGTGTAGGCCATCGTGTACTTGGCTGAATCACCGGAGACGACTAGATCGAAAGCCCCGACCAGCGAGAGTCCCGCTCCGCCCACTCCACCACGGACCCCGGCCACGAACGGTTTGGGGATGCGGTTCATCTTGTAGATGGCCGTGTGGAAGTCCGCGAGTAGGTCGGCGACATGTTTGGGAAGATCCGCGCCTTTGGAATGGAACTCTTTGAGATCGCCACCAGCGCTGAACAACTTGCCTTCGGCTGTAACCGACACGGAACGCACATCGTCGTCCCACTCGATCTCAAGCATCACCGTCCTTAAATCCGCAGCGAAGGCCCGGTTAACGACATTTGCGCTATCACCTTGGGTGAACCTCAGATGGGCAACATGGTCACGTACTTCGTAGTCGATGGTGGATAGATCCATGCTTCCTCCTCAACCGGTTCGAATCAGAGGCCTACCGGGTCGTGCGGATTATCTCAAGAAGCTGTTCGCCCAGATTCTGTTGGCGATGCATCGAATTCAAGTTGCGCTCCCCAGTTGTTTCCCGTCACAACAGACTAGGGCCTTCGGTCAAGGGTCCGGCGGGCAAGGGTCCGGCAGGCAAGGGTCCGGCGGGAAAGGGTCCGGCGGGCAAGGGTCCGGCGGGCAAGGGTCCGGCGGGCAAGGGTCCGGCGGGCAAGGGTCCGGCGGGCAAAGTCTGCCGCGTTGAGTTCTAGCGACGCTCTCCAATTGCACTCAGCGCCGACTTTGAGGTGAGCACGACGAGAAAGACAACTACCGTTGCAAGGGCCATCGTGGCTCCGGCGGCGGTGCTGTGGTGATAGCTGATGAGCAGCCCGACCACTGTCGACCCCGCTCCGATCGCAGTCGCGACGATCATGATGCGCGGCACTCTCCTTACCAGCAGCACCGCAGTAGCGGGCGGAGCGATCAAAAAGGCGAACACCAATAGGTTCCCGACCGCTTCGAAAGACGAAACGATTGAGATCACCAGCAGCACCAGCAGCATCGCGTGCGCTAGACGGGGGCGCAGACCCAAGACCTGTGCCTGGGCTTCGTCGAAAGTCATCACCAGAAACGCTCGATAAAAAACAGTCACGCCAGCCAGCGAGATCACCGCCGCGATTGCTTGACGCCGAAGGTCTCCAGAGTCGACGCCGGTGATCGAGCCGAACAGAAAGCGATTGAGGTCACCCGTGTATGACCCCGACGAACTCGACATGATCACCACTGCCAGAGCCAGGAAACCCACGAAGAGCACTCCAATTGAGGCGTCTTCGGGGAGCGGCGAATGATTTCGGATCAAGTTGATACCCAACACCATCACCAAGGCTGCAACAAACGCTCCGATTGTGGTGTTCACACCGATGATGAACGCTACAGCGATGCCGGGGAGCACGCCGTGCGCCAGGGCATCGCCCAAAAAGCTCATTCCACGCAACACGACCCAAGTGCCCACAACCGAGGTGGTGAGTACCACCAGCAAGCCCGCGTAGAGCGCGTTTCGCATGAATGAGTTGGACGTGAATGGATCTATCCACCACGTCACTGGGTCGGTCAGAAACTCCACAGTCAGTTCTAACCGAGCGCGTCAACTATCAGACGTGCATTGGTCCGCATTAACCCGACATAGTCCTCTGCGCCACTGCCCGGTGGGCCGAGGCTGCCCGTGTACAGCGTTACGACCTCCACGTCACCTACTCGCGAGGCGAGCGCTTCGGCATCATCGCTGGAGTGCACCGTCTCGGCGAATATGGCGTTGACCCCTTCGTGCTCGATGGTCCTCGCCAATTCCTCAAGCTGGGCCGGATTTGTCTCTGATATGGCCGTGGGCGACGGGAGCACAGTCCCGATGATCTCAAACCCGTAACGGTCAGCAAAATAGCTCAGAGCGTCGTGGTTTGTGACCAACTTGCGTTTGCTGGCTGGTAACTGCTCCAACAGATCTTCAAGTTCTTGGTCCAGCGCGGCCAACTCCGCTTGGTATTCACCTAAACATGCGGTGACGGCGTCGCCATCAATGCCTGCATCGTCAGTCAAGTGCCGAGCCAGTTCGTTCAGAACACCCGAGACGCGCACGGGATCGAACCAGACATGCGGGTCTACACTGCCGTGGCCGTGACCACCGTCGTCGCTGGCGTGATCGGCATCGTCGGCATCGTGATCGTCGTGATCCTCGTCGGCATCGTGATCGTCGTGATCGTCGTGGTCCTCGTCGGCATCGTGATCGTCGTCTTTCCCGGCGTGATCGTCGTGATCCGAAGAGAAAGGAATCGGCTCGATCCGTTCCGCGATCTCAAACACAGGCGTCCCAGAATTCTCAACCACCGCGAGCGTGTCGACAAGTTGAAGTTCCAGATCCAATCCGTTGGCCACCACAAGGTCGGCGTTCTCCATGCGCTCGCGGTCTTGAAGCGACGGCTCGAATCCGTGGGGGTCGCCACCGACCGGAACAATCGTCTCAACATCGGCAATTCCACCACAGGCCACATTGGCGACAACATCGGCCCAGATACCGGTTGTCACTAGTACTTTCGGAGCGCCAGATTCGGTTTTGGCCATCGAGTCCGAAGATCCTGCGCATCCAGCTATCACCAGAGCCAGGCCTGTGACTACCAATATGGTTCGCAGTCTGACACGCATGACTATGATCCCCCTTTACCGCTGATGACTTGACTATTATGATAATAAGTCTCATTTACATTTTAAACCCCTGATGGGAAAACCAACAGCAACCCGACCCGACGACCAGTCCTTTGAACATCATGCTTTTGTGCACAAACGACTCTCCAACGACAACCACCGCTATACAACCGGGCGCCACCGTCTGGTCGATGCATTAGCTGGATCGAGCCAACCGCTCACGCTGCCCGACATCGTCGCAATCGCGCCCGATCTGGCCTCCAGTTCCGTCTACCGCAACCTTGAAGTCCTAGAGCGATGCGGAATTGTCAACCGCATAACCAGCGGCGGCGGCCACGCCCACTTCGAATTGGCCGAGCCATTGCTCTCACACCACCATCACCTCGTATGCGTCAACTGCGGCGCTATCGAAGATGTCCGTCTCGACGATGAAGTCGAGGAGTTGCTGGATCAGCACCTCAACCTGCTTGCTACCCGCGCCAGTTTCAAGCCCCTTCATCACAGCCTTGACCTTCACGGTCACTGTGCAAAATGCGAGGGTCTCGTCTGAAAGTTGGATCGCTGACAGCCCGTCACCAGCACCGAGGCGTCGTCGAACCTTGCTTCTTTCTGAATCGACCGGGCATACTGAAATCAAGGTTGGTAGCCCATCAATACCCCGGTCAGGAATGCCATGGCTCGCAGACTGCGTAGACGCAGGGCTCGATCCGCCTCAGGCGACAACAGCAACCAGAACAACGGGCAGGACCATCACGATCTGAGAGAGGCATCGCGACGCGTCCTTGTCGGCGCGCTCGCGATCACAGGCCTCTTCATGGTCGTCGAGGTCCTAGGAGGCGTGATCTCGGGAAGCCTGGCGCTGATCGCCGACGCGGGCCACATGCTTACCGACAGCGCTTCCATCGCTTTGGCGCTCTTCGCCATCCGGCTGGCCAAACGGCCAGCCTCGGCCAAGCGCACCTACGGCAGCAACCGCGCCGAGATTCTGGCGGCCGGGGTCAACGTCGTGTCGTTATGGCTGATCTCGGGCTGGATCATGTGGGAGGCGATCAACCGCTTTAATAGCTGGCGGGAAACGGAGGTCGAAGGAGCCACCGTTCTCGTCGTCGGCGGCATCGGTATGTTCGTGAACATCGCCGTGGTTTATATGCTGCGCGGCCCATCAAAACACAGCATCAACGTCAAGGGCGCTCTGCAACACGTCATGGCCGACATCATGGGCTCGGTCGGCGTCCTGGGTTCAGGAATCATCATCTTGGTGTGGCGTGACGTTGAGTGGATTGTCATCGTCGACCCGATCATCAGCGTCTTGATCGTGCTGCTGATCCTCATCGGTTCTTGGAATCTCGCCAAAACGGTGCTTGCCGTGTTGATGGAGGGCGTACCGGAGGATCTTGACCTGCACAAGCTGCGCTCGGACATGGAGAACGTGCCGGGTGTGGATGCGATTCACGATGTCCATGCATGGACGGTGACATCAGGTTTCGTGTCGCTGACGGCTCACGTTCTCATCGACCCCGACCGGCCCCGCGATCAACAGGAACTGCTGGTTGAGATCCGGTGCATCGCTGAGCAGGAACACGGAATCACACACACAACCTTCCAATTCGAATCTTTCGGTACTGACTGCGCTGAGGACAGCTGCGGTGCGGACTTTCTGCCGAGCAGAACGGACCGGAGAAGCCGTCGGTTTTCCTCTGCACAGCCCAACTAGTCTGACTGCGTGAAGATGGCTGTGAAAGTTGAGAACCTGACCGTTCGATTCGACGACTTCAACGCGCTCGACGATGTCACCCACAGGTTCGAACCCGGCACATCCACCGCGGTCATGGGAGTCAACGGCTCGGGCAAGACCACAATGCTGGAGAGCATCGCTGGTTTGATACACCCCACCTCCGGACAGATCGATGGCGTACCCGACCGGCTTGCATACGTCTGCCAACACCTGCCCGCCACCTGGATGCCTCTCACCCCCAGCGAAGTGTTGGCAATGGGCAGATATCGCGAGCGGGGCCTAACCGGCCGGCTCAAGGCCGCTGACCGAGCAGCCATGCACGCCGCCGGCGAGCGCCTCAACATCAACCATCTCTTGAATCACAGTTTCGGCGAACTCAGCGGTGGACAACAGCAGCGGGTGAGGATTGCCCAAGTGCTGGCCTCCGAACCCGAAATACTCCTGCTGGATGAGCCAATAACAGGACTGGACATTCCAAGCCAAGACCGGATCCTTTCGGTGATCGAAGATTATTCTCGTCAAGGAGCGGTAGTGATCATCACCACACACCACCTCGACGAAGCCCGGCACTGTGATTCTGTGATGTTGCTTGCCAACAGGCTCATCGGGGCTGGCAGCCCACAAGAAATGCTCACCGAGGAGCGTCTCAGGGAGGCTTTCGGCGAACGTCTACTGGGAGACCACCGAGATCACAAACACGATCAGGGCATGCTCGTGCTAGACGACCACGGGCATCACGGCCAGCAAGGACACGATCACACTGACACGGGTCCTACTCGGGGTTTTGGCAGGACTCAGAGAGAGACGCATTAGCTTCGTTCGTGACGCCCAAGAGCGCCTCGGTAACGGCCTCTCGTACCAGCGCAATCGCCACGCTGCCCCGCGGGAATCCAGGCGGGATGAAATTGGCTGTGACAACCTTGGAAGTATCGAGCTTGCGGGCAACCCCAACGAGCTCGTCAAGACGATCAAGCGGAATGTCAGTCTTGACGTGGGCAGAGATGATTCCAGTCACCGAAACGAAATTGGTGAACACATCTGGGATCGAGACCTGGTCGATCAAGGCTTCGACCACACATCGCTGCCGGGTCATGCGGTGGTAGTCAGACGTTCCGGTTCTCGTCCTCACGTACGCCAACGTGGTCAAACCGTCAAAATGATAGTCCCCGGGTTCGACCACTATGTCGATCGGTGGTCCTCCTCGGACAATGGGCTTGAGTCGCTCGTTGATCGTTTCGGTGACACGCAAGTCGATACCGCCGAACAAGTCGATGCTGTCGACAAGACCAACCATGTCAATGAGTACGTAGTACTGGATCGGCAAACCGGTTAACTGGGCAAGGGCGGACTTGATTGCGTGACCTGCCGGATCGTCAACGTTCGGGAACGTTTCAGGGAAACGCAAACCCAGGGCGTACACCTCGTTGGCAATACCGGGAAAACCCTCAGGCCATCGTTCGGCCGCGGGCGTTCCTTCCGGGAAAGTCAGATCTCTCCAATTGCGGGGGATGCTGAAAGCGGCGGCGTCACCTGTGGCCACGTCAATTGAAACCACAATGATCGTGTCGGTTCGTACTCCACTGCGCCCGAATCCGCCGTCACCGCCGAGCAACGCGATGGTCAAGCGTTCCTCCCCGTCCCAAGTTTCTCTCAGCCGCGATGCCTCAGCAGGAGTCGTTGTCGACCCTGACGCCAAATCCTGGTCTGTTGAACCCTGCTCAGGAGCGATTCGGTCGGGTGACTCGTTTGGATCGACTAGCGGGGTCGGGTTGGCGGTCACCGTGGTCGTTGCACTGAAAACGTCGTACAAGAGATCTAGTTGAGCAACCGCGTACCGCACAGCAAAGAAGTGAGGCACCGCAATAATTCCGGCCAGAACAACAAACGTGACCGTAGCAATCGCTCGATGGGCATGAAGCGAACCACCCATCGGTTGAGGCCAGCCCCGCGCAACCATGTAAGCGTCAACCGCGACCCAAATGCGAAATACCAGAACCAGTCCCGCAATCACGATGGCGATCCACAGGGGTGACCGCGAAACAGTCCAGGTGAGCAGGGTCGTCTTGCTGCGCGTAGCAACATAGGCAACCAACGCGCCGCTAAGTGCGAGTGAGCTCAGTAGCAGTACCAAGGCGCGGCGGTTGCGATGCCCGAAATGTCCGAGACCGGGCCAAATCACCGAAAGCGCCGCAGCAACCAACGGGTGAGGGCCTCGGGTCCGCACAATCAGCCGTTCGCTCGACTCTTCTGCACACTCTCAGCTTGTCATGTCCGTTGACGAACGCATCAAAAACCCCTCCGAAACGGCAGTCGCCTCAGGTGAACCGGTTGCTAGCATTTCGCCTTGGTCCATAGCCACGCTAGTTTCGTTAGCCGGCGGCCTCGCCTAGGGAACGGAGACGGGCCTGGCAATCATGCCAGGACTCCCGCAAGATGTCGGCCACCGGGCGCACTTCATCGATACGGCCCATTACTTGGCCGCCGAACGGCACCGCCACATCCATCCGCCCACCGAAGTACTGCTCCATGAGCAGATCCAACCCGGGCAGATGAACTTGATCGCTGTGCTCCATCTCGGCTGTCAGCTCTGTTCGCAACGCCCGCATGCCCGGGCGCCCGAATCGGTTCAACAACACCGTGTCGGTCTCTGCGGCCGCTATTACCGCCTGTTTCCAGTTGTCGTGTACCGGCGACTCGGAAGCAGACAGCATCCGCGTGCCCATCTGTACACCGTCGGCGCCGAGCGTTAGCGCGGCGGCCATCGACACACCGTCACAGATACCTCCCGCAGCGATCACCGGCACCTCCACCGCGGCTCTCACCAGTGGCGTCAGCACCATCGTCGACGATCCGTGGGCATTCTTGAAACCGCCGCCCTCGACTCCCTCCACGATCAACCCGTCCACCCCTGCGTCGACCGCTTTGAGCGCGCCTCGTAAGGTCGGCACCACATGAAATACAGCGATCCCCGCATCGGTGAGCATCGAAGTGAAGCGCCGAGGATCGCCTGCCGAGGTCGTCACGAACCGCACATCGTGTTCGATCACAAAATCGATCACAGTGGCGTCCGGCATCAACATCTGAGCGATGTTGACCCCCCACGGGCGGTCGGTGAGGTCACGCATCTTGGCGATCTCCACCTTGATCTCATCGAGTTGACCCGAGGACGTCTCGATGATGCCCATACCTCCAGCGTTGGATACCGCCGAAGCCAACTGCGCCCGGGCGATGTAACCCATTGGTGCCTGCACCACCGGGATGTCAATCCCCAAGAGTTCTGTGATCCGGGTTTTCATTCCACGCCTGCCTAACGATCGTCGGTTTCGCTCTCTCTAGGGGTTGGAGACTGCCGCAAAGACCTCGCTGGGATCGAGATCTGATGACCCAAGACGTCTCATTCGCGCCACGAAACGCGCGTAGTCCCAGATCAGGTGTTCACCCTCGCGCCAGCGACGAACCTCGAAGTTCATCCCCTCGGGGCGCAGCACATGCACACCGTCTTCGTAGCTCGCCGCGACATTGATCTCGGTCCTCTTGTCGAACTCGGCCACATCATGGACCCCGTTTTCGAGTGTGCCGTCGCAGCGCATGTCGTGAACCACGCCCCCGCCGATCGCAACTAGTCGATCACCGGCCTGCTCGATCCGAGTGACACCTCCTACCGACGGGTGGTCGGGTACGACCTGATCGTTGACCGTCACCTCAATCGTCTGCCAGTAACCATCAAGGTCCGGTGCGCCCTCGGGGCGAGGTTTACGGCAACCAACGAGGATCGGGGCCGGCCATTCGGTCCAGCCACCGGCGGGTGTCTTGGCTACGGGTATCGAGTCAATCGTGGGACTTGTCGGACTGTTCATCGGTGGTGACCTTTCGAATGAGTCCGGAGACCCAGCTGGACGATATTATGCTAGTTTAACTGGCACTACATGAGTATTGCCAACAGCACGATGCGCAGCGAATCCTCAGTCTCAGCAACGGTCAGTTGACGGTGACGGCGCAGAAAATCGATCGAGTCGAGTTGAGTGACCACGTCTCCGGCGGACAGCACAGCCACTCGATCAGACCGCTTGCGTTCATTCAATTCGGGGGCGAACTGAAGCTCGAATTGAACACGCAAATCGTTGCGGGTTGTGGCCAGCTCGTCGCGGATGCGTGAATTCAGCGCGGCGTTGGCGACCGTCGCTCGATACACCGAGCCAATCCTCTCGTGGAGGCGCATCCGCATCGCTATGAAATCATCGACCCGAGCGGGAAGCGGTCCCTGGCCGATCGACGAAAGATGGGCATCATCAGCTGAGACCTCGCGGTTGCGTTTAATGACTGCTTCAAGCAACTCTCCTGGGTCAGCGAAGTACCGATACAGCGAGCGCAACGACAGCCCTGACCGTTTCGAGGCTTGCTCGATGGTGGGGAACAGCGACTCTTCGGCAAACATCTCAAGCACCACGTCGAGCACATTGTCTATGTTGCGTTCCCGTCGAGCGGCACGCCCGTCGATCGGGGTCTGGATTTCGCCGCTGTCTGTCATCGCGCCACGACCGTAGCAAGCGGACGCTCACCTGCGTCTCCCAACCAACCCATCAGTGTCTCTGTGTACTGCTCCGGCAGGTCTTCTTGGACAAAGTGGCCACCTCCCTCAAGGATCGTGTGGGGTTGGCCCTTGGCTCCAGGGATGCGGTCGACAATCGGTTTCCACCCGTCGGGAGCCACCGTATCCTTGTCGCTGAAGATAGTGAGCACAGGCTTGGTGAAGGTGTCGAGAACCTTCCAGGCCTCATAGTTGTCGGGGTACATCGGATTGTCGGCGCGGGTCGGTAACAACTGTGTGAAGGCGCGACTACCGACCGTCAGGTTCTGCTCCGGGTATGGCGCTTGGTAAGCCGATTCGAGTTCGGGCCCAGGTTGGGAGGCCATGACCATTCCAAGCAGAGTCCAAGGCTCCCACTTCGGGGCTTCCGCCGCGAATGCCTGGAAGTCGGCCAGCGGACCCGAAGCTTCGATGGCTTCGGGCAACGGTGCAGTAACGTCACGCCACGGCAGTCCGGTGTTGGAGATGACCATGCGCCCGACTCGTTCGGGCTGCTCAGCGGTGAGGCGCATCCCGATTATCCCACCCCAGTCGTGTAGCACGAATGAGATATCGGTGAGGCCGAGTTGGTCGAACAACACCGCGCGCATCCAGCCGACATGGCGTGCGACGCTGTAGTCGGACATCTCAGACGGTTTGTCGGACAGACCCATCCCAACCAGATCTGGAGCGATCGCCCGGTACCCGGCGTCAACCGCTGCCGCGATCTGGTGCCGCCACAGGTACGACCACGAGGGGTTGCCATGGAGGAACACCACCGCTGGAGCAGATCGGTCACCGGCATCGACCATATGGATTCTCAGGTCTTGTCCGTCGCCGGCCGGGACTGACACGTAGCGGCGGCTTCGCGGATAGTCGACCAAGTGGTCGGCTGCGTCATCTGGTGTTTGAAGAATGTGCATAGTCGGTCGGAGTATCCTGTATTGGCTTTGAAATACCGCTTCAACCTACTGTATTGCGCTTCCGACTGGCAATAGTTGTGCTCAGTTGTTAGGATCCGCCCATGGATTTCGAGGTCAACCGCGAGAATTTCAGAGACACCCGGATCATCGACAAACCCGCGGCTGAACTAGCAGAAGGCCAGATTCGCCTCGCCGTCGAACGGTTCGCATTCACCACCAACAACGTCACCTACGCAGTGGCTGGCGACATGCTCGACTACTGGGGGTTCTTCCCCACCGAAACCCCTTGGGGACGGCTGCCGGCCATGGGACTCGGCTCGGTGGTCGAAACGGCCAACCCTGAAATACCCCTCGGCGGGCGGTTCTTCGGCTTCTACCCGATGTCTGACCAGCTTGTCATCAACGCTCAGCCGCGACGAAGCGGGTTCCGCGATATCGGCGCGCATCGCGCCAACCACGCCAGCACCTACACCGACTTCATCGATGTCGACAGCGACCCGACGTTTCGGAGCGACCAAGTCGATGAGTATCTGCTGCTGCGCGGTCTGTTCATGACTTCGTTCCTCATTGACGACTACCTCGCCGATCACGAATTCCACGGTGCTTCCCAGACCCTCGTCACCAGCGCCTCATCAAAGACCTCGATCTGCCTCGCGGACTGTCTGGCCCGCCGGGGCCACAACTGCGTCGGACTCACGTCGTCCCGCAACCGTACGTTCGTCGAGAGCCTCCGCATGTATCCGCAGGTGATCACCTACGACGAGATCGGCCACCTTGACGCCTCAATCACCTCGTGTCTGGTCGACACCGCCGGCAGCGGCACGGTCCGCTCGGCAGTACACACGCACTTCGCGGACAACCTTGCCTGCTCGCTGACGGTCGGGGCCACTCACTGGGAGGATCCGGGAGGCTCGGCTGAGGGTCTTACGGGACCAAAGCCCGAGTTTTTTTTCGCTCCGGGCCAGGTAACGAAGCGGAACCAAGAGTGGGGGGCAGCTGAGTTGACCTCGCGGATCGGCCGTTCGTTCCACAGTCTCCTAGACACCACGGACCGCTGGCTCACTGTCACTCATCGAACCGGCCCCAATGAGATCATCGCCGTCTATCAGAACCTCCTAGAGGGCCAGGCCGACCCGGCGATCGGGTACATCGTCTCGATGTCGGATTCGCTGCGCGAGACCCAGTTGGTGTGAGTCCGCCACCCGACCCACTGTGACTCACCGCCGATAACCATGGTCCAACTCAGCAATCTCACCAAAGCCGAACGAGACCACATCATCGAACGCGAGGTCTCGATCGCCCAGTTCGCTGCCCAGGGTGGCGATGACTCTCCCGACACGAATCCCGAAGATGTCGAGGACACCCACGCGGCGATGCGGGCAATAGCCCGAGCAGTCTCCGACTGAACAGCGAACAACCGGGGCGGTGCTTGGCCTGATTAGTCGACTTTGAGGACGACTTTGCCGAAAGTTTCGTTGGATTCGATCAGTTCGTGAGCCCGCTCGGTCTCGGCAATGGGGATCACCTCGTCGATGATGGGACCGATCTCACCCGATTCGATAAGCGGCCAGACCCGTTCGCGAAGCGCCGACATGATCACAGCTTTCGCAGCCACCGGCCTGGCTCGCAGTGTTGAACCGATCACTCGCAGTCGTTTCATCATCAACAGCCCAAGCGAGATTTCTGCGTTGGCGCCGCCCATCAAGCCGATCAGCACCAGCCGACCGTCGATGGCGAGACTTCTGATGTTGTCGTTGAGATAGCTAGCACCCACCGGATCGAGGATTACGTCGAAGCCGTTGCCATCGGTCCAGCTCTTGACGTGATCGACGAAGCTCCCTGAATGTCGATTGCAGCCTCTGGACGCCCCCAGCGTTACGCAGCGCTCGATCTTGTCATCGGCACCAGCCGTTACGAAAACGGGGTTGCCGAAGGCCCTGCACAATTGAATAGCGGCGGTGCCCACACCACTCGCTCCGGCATGCAACAAGACTCGTTCGCCGGGAGCCAAGGCAGCTTCGGTGTAGAGATTCAGATAAGCGGTGGCGAAGACCTCGGGCAGCGCGGCGGCCTCAACAAACGACAAACCGGCAGGGACCGGGACAACCTGCGGGGCCGGGACTACGACTTCTTCGGCATAACCGCCTCCGGCGAGAAGGGCACAAACTTCATCGCCAATCTCAAAGCCGGACACACCTGGGGCGATCTCGGACACCACGCCCGAACACTCCAGTCCGAGAATCGGACTGGCACCCGGCGGCGCTGGATAGACGCCCGCTCGTTGCGCCAAATCAGCCCGATTCACGGCGCTGGCTTTGACCTCAATGCGGACCTCCCCATCCCCCAACGACGGACTCGGTGTGTCGCTCCACACCAGTCGGTCGCCTTGGATCTCGATTGCCTTCATGTCGTTTCCAAACTGGACGGAGACACCGCCAGAGCCTCCGATACTACTCCGGCATGGAGCCTCAGGTCCCACACAGCCACCACCACATCCGCAGTACCTAGTGCCAAAGCGCTGGCGAGGTGGATCGCGTCGGCTCCGCGAAGGCTGTGTTGCTTGGCCAGCCGACCAGCCGCCATTTGCACAGGGTGAGTGAGTTCAACGGGGCGAATCGCCGCCCAATAGTGCTCCCAGTCTTGTTCGCAGCGAGTAAGACTGGCCTGGTCCAAGTCGTGGTTGCGGGTAGCCGCGGCCAATGCTGCGCATACCTCCGGATAGGAGAGTCGGCTGGAGACCGCAGCATCGCACCCGTCCCAGAGAGCGGCAACAATATCGCTCCCAGACTCCTCAACCAGCAGCTTGACAAGCGCGCTGGAGTCGAAATAGACGATGGCCAAGCGATCAGTCCCGCTGCTCGGAAACCACCTCTGAGACCGACTGGCGGGACCGCTGCCGCGCGCGACCGGTAGCCACGGGCCGGTTTTGAGAAGAAGGTTTGGAGATTTTCCCCTGCTGGACCAGTGACTCGATTATCGCGGTGGTTTCCAGTCCGATGATCTTTGCCACCGGGATTCCTCTCTCGGTGACCACAACCTCTTCACCGTCTCTCACCTGATCCAACCAGTGCCTCAAATGGGCTCGAAAATCAGTGACCGCCACATCCATAACGGTAAGCGTACAACTACTGAACAGCAATTTGTACGTTAAGTGTCGGTGCTTGTCGGTGAAGCTTCGGGTTCGGGGCGGAAACCGGGGCGACCGGCTGCGAGCCATCCGTCGAAGGCGGCTTCTTGGCCCAGGTCGGCACCAGCGCTACTCGATGCCTCATAGCGATAATTCAGGAAGTCGCAGTATCCCTGCAGGACATTGTCATCGCCCGCCTGAGCTTGGATTCGGCGGATTGCCGGCTCCCACCGTTCGGCTCGCCAGCGGATCGCAGCCAAGACCAGATCACCGCTCTTCTCGTTGCTGCGGTCTGCTGAGAAGTGATAGATGTCGCTGAGCAGGTGCCGAGCCTGCCACTCCGACGCCTCAATTCCAGTTATTTCCCGCAAGCGACGCGTGTTGTGGTTCCGGGGGCCGACGCTTGGCCGCATCCGCAGCCGGGTGCCTCCATCAGTGGAGGTGAGGTCAACTTCGTCGACCGTAAACCCGAGTTCGTTGAGGTGCCGAATCCGTTGGGTGATGCGATAGCGCTCGACTGTGCCGATCACGGTCTCACTGGTCGTCTCGTCCCAGAGCCAAGCGTACCAACGAGCCATTTCTTCGCCGAGGTCGGTATCAGCGTCATCAATACCAACCCCTCGTGAAGCCGCTATGTCGGCCATACCACCTGCCACGTTGATTGTCATGATGTCGATGTCGTGGAGGCGTTGACCGTCGCTGAGTTCGGGGTGCAGTTCAGCGGTTTCAGCATCAACCATCAGAGCCTCGATAGCCATTGCGTCGTACTTGAAGAGAACGTTCGACAGCGAACAGTCACCCCAGAAACAACCAGCCAGATGCAATTCGACGAGCAGCCCGGCGAAAGCAGCCAGCATCTGTCGGCGCCGTTCACCGAAACCAGTTCCTTCGAGCAACTCCCGGTATGAAAACGAGAAGTCGACATATCTCGTTATCAGAGCAGCCGAACGTTCCGCTCCAGGGTCATCCCAGCGGTCCTCAACTAAGCCCACCGCACTGACCGACGGTCCCTCCAGCCACTCAAGCGCGCGAAGCACTCGGTAGTCGTTGCGCGCCGCTCTGTGGGGCAGTTCCTTGATCGCATACAGGCCTTCGTCGTAGGCGACGAACCTGACCTCGTGACGCGAGATCCCCTTCGGCAGCGTCACCAGCCGAGGACTGTCCCAATCGACGACGGACTGCTCCCAGGCGAGATCCAAGAAGTCCGGATGCCCCGGACGAACTGTAATTGTCGGCTCAGCCTGGTCCATCTGAACCTAGTAGCTTATTGGCGACTTCAAACATGCTCGGCTACCGCTCCATCCCTCACGGCAAGCGTAAGCCACTGGCTGGCGGTTCATGCTGAGCAACTGTCGTTGTCACTCCCTCCCAATAAGCTCCGGCAAAGATCAACTATCCACTCATTTTGACGTCTGGACGTCTATGTTTGCAGCCATGGTCAACGCTTCCCCCAAAACCCGAAACCGCCGGAGACCGGGAGAAGTGCGCGACGCCGTCGGGCATGCTCTCGCCAGCGCTGGCGGTCCTTTAAGCGTGAAAGAAATCCATGCCGCAGTTGAAACTCGACTTGGAGCAACCATTGCCAAGTCTTCCGTCCGCAGCTACCTCAACCTCAACACTGGGCCAACCAAGCAGTTCAGTAGGGTCCGACGTGGTGTTTACGAACTCGGCTGAAGCCATCGGCCACAAGGTGTGGCCGCTCGCTTTTGGGTTTGGGAGGGCGTCGTTGTTTCACGGCGACTGTATCAACTGGCTGACTGAGCAGCCTCCCAACTCAATACACGGTGTCGTAACTGACCCTCCGTATGGACTTGTGGAGTACACACCAGAACAGCAACAGAAACTGCGGAAGGGGCGGGGTGGTGTATGGCGCTTGCCTCCAGCGTTCGACGGGCATCAGCGATCGCCCGTACCGAGATTCACCACGTTGACCGAAGCAGACTTGGACTCTTTGGACTGCTTTTTTACAGCGTGGGCTCGTGCCCTAATCCCTGTGCTTGTCCCAGGAGCCCATGTTCTTGTTGCTTCCAATCCTCTTCTTTCACACCGTGTCGCGCCTGCAGTGTGTCGCGCTGGTTTTGAGCGACGGGGTGAAGTCGTCCGGCTTGTCATGACGATGCGCGGCGGAGACCGACCGAAGAACGCCCATGACGAGTTCCCCGACGTTTCAGTGATGCCTCGGTCTAAGTGGGAACCGTGGCTCTTGTTTCGAAAGCCGCTACAAGGCCGTGTCCAAGACAATCTACGTCGCTGGGGTACTGGTGGGCTTAGGCGTGTCTCGCTCGAGCAACCTTTCGGTGATGTCATTGCCTCTGCTCCAACCCGGCCAGCCGAGCGCCGAATCGCACCTCATCCCAGCCTCAAACCACAGGCATTTCTCCGTCAAGTAGTCCGGGCAATCCTGCCTCTAGGGGATGGAATCGTGCTTGATCCCTTCGCCGGATCAGGATCGACTATGGCAGCTGCTGAGTACATCGGTTATGAGAGTGTAGGCATTGAGTCGGACCCCAAGTACCTAGACATTGCCAAAAGCGCTATACCGCTGTTGATCGATTACGAACCTTCTCAAGGATCAAGATCACGGTAGACCCAATTGCGTCGCAGTTTTTCGATGCCTTCCTTATGAAGAGTAGCCGTACGGGTTCCTAGTTCGCCTCTATCGTTTCTCCTAAAGTCATCGACCGTGACATGAGATAGATACACTTCCGTAAATCTCAGAGGCAAACGGTTAATCGCAGGTTCGGTTGCATTGTCAACCGTGTATACAAACACGCACAGCCATTGCTCTCGCGCTCCATGAGTGTCCACTGCTCCGCCCTTCTTAACTGTAGTCTTTATCTCAACACCATTGCTTCCTGACTTAATTGAATCATTAGGGTACATTCCTTTGACAATAAGATCGGGGTGACCGTTATGGTATGTGTTTTGCGTCAATGTCCGGGAGTGATTCGCCAGATTCGCTGTAGTCATATCCGAAAGAGTTCCTGATAAATTTGCTTTCCTCAGGGTATCTTCTAAGCGACTCAATCCTTTGCTTGTCAGGTGTGTATTGACATCGTAGAAGAAATCATAAACGTCCTGCATTGCAAGAACAAAGTCGTATTGGCGGAGCTGATACGGCATGCCAACACTGGAATTAAAACACAATTCATCAATTTCTTGTCGTTCGACAGACATCGCGGTGCACAGTAACAGAATTCGCGTGCAGGACTCAACTAGCCACGAGCGTTGCGTCAGCGCGCCTCTCGCCACACGACGGCCGCGCTCCGCGCCCGTCATCCCAGTCGGCCCCTGTTCTTCCGCTCAGCTGTCGGTGTTGGAGTTCAAGTCGGGTGCCTTAGCGGCACGGCGGGATTCTCCAGTCCTCGCCCGATTGGTTCGCCATTTTGTCTCACGGTAGACACGGCTAAGGATTAACGCGCCATTTGTTCCGACGAGCACTACCGCGCCTACACTAGTGCAGGTCACTAACGTCTCCGCCACTGGGACGACCTCGCCCAGTATCAGCACGGCTGTTGCCACACCGGCAACAATTGACGTGTATAGCGTGTTCGCTGCAAGTGCTTGAAGTCTGTCCGCCCCTCGGTCAACGTTCTCCCCAGGCACAGGTCCCGTTAGGTCCATATCAATCGCCTTGTCCAAAACCGTGAGGCTAAGGCCAAAAAGGACACCCGTTAGGAGCGCGAAAGCAGCTGCTAAGGAATGACCGATACCGGATCCGAGTTCGACAGCGTCGGGAAAAACCCAGTCTGCGACTCCCACACCAATGGCTGTGACGCCAAATGGGCCGTAGAGAGTCGCGAGCACACGCCCGCGTGAATGGTCATTGTCGACTAGCGACTCGTGATGTGCGTTGACCACCTCTGAGACATTGAATAGGGACATGGAACTTGATCGTACCCCTACTATACGACAGCCTTACCTAGGCAACAGATCGGCAACTGCCAACGCAAGCCGAGTCGGGTCACCGAAATCTGCGTCAAGTTCCCAACTAAATGCGTGCGACATACCGTGGCCTTCCCTGGTAATACGCACCATTTTTTTCCGTCCACCGATAAACACTTCCACGGCGAGTTCATCGTACAGCTGCTCGTTGAATGTTGCTAGGTCCGAGAACTCGACAGCTTCCACGTCGTCAGGGAGTGTATTAGCTTTCGTTCGAATGAAATCGACAATCTTCTTTCCTAATAATCGAGTCGAACGACGGGGTTTCAATCGAAATTCAACGGTTCCAAGATCTTTACTCTCTGTCCACCATGCGTCATCAGAAGCAAACAACCCAGCTGGATTGTTCAATTTCCGAAAAGACACTGAACCAATTCCCTGTTCTTCTATAGCTTTTTCTACCGCTTCCAACGGGACAACCGGCGACATAATCAACAACAAATTATAATGCTGCTTAAACAACTTGCGAAGCTCTGCTTCGACTCCTGTCTTTACACCTTTTCCGTTCGGCACGTGAAAGCCGACGAATCCTACCGTGCTCATGGGTGGTGCACTGATCACAACTACAACTTCAACTTGCTGGTTGTCTACCTCAGTAAAGGGCGTCTCATCTCCTTCGGCACGCCTGTAGAGAATCCCTCTCGTGCCATGCTCATGACGTTGCAGCACCGCAGCGTGTTGATGTGCTGTTGGGACATCTATTGAGCGGTCGAAAACGACTTGTGGTTGAGGTTCATTGAAACCTTCCACATCTTCCTTGTATTGAATCGACTCCAACAAATCAGGAGCTACGTCGCTGAGTCCGGTTCCTGCCCCATCGATCGAGCCAAGCAAACGGTCAGTTCCCGTAGGCTTCCCAGACTCACGAAGCGTGAATCGATACACAACACCCAGATGGGTCATTAGTCTTCCTCTTGCCTGAGAGACAGGCGACTTGTCGCAACTAAGATACAAAGTTATCATACAGACAACCAAGCCGTGTGACATTGTGATTTCATGAAGTGCCGAATGTGGGGCAAACAGTTGCTCAAGCCTCAACCCGCTGTTGGTTACTATTGGCAACCCCGAAGTTGTGGCCAACGTTTCCATGTTCCAAACGGTTCTCCATCTTTTGCTTAACCTTTAGTCACGGGCGTCCTGACTTCTCTATCGACTCCTCTCTGGTTGTGCCGTAATCATCGGCTAATGGCGGAGTTCGACCTCCGTCAGGCTAGCGGTGGGCGGGGGCCATGTAGAACCAGAACGGGAACGGTGCGTCCTGCTCCTTCAGTTGTGTGCGTGCCGCCATCAAGGTCTTGCCGGCTTCGGTCTCGGTGTAGAACCAGGCTTCGACCGCGCGCCCACCGGGCGCCGGCCCGGTCGCTAGCTCAAGGGCTGCTTCGGTGTAGTAGGCCCGTATGTCGTGACAGACCGCGATCGTGTTCTTGCCCGGTAGCGGAGTTTCCTTCCACGACGATCCTTCGGCCCACTGAGCCAGGACGTCGAGTGCATCGACAACTGTGTCGGCGTCGATGGCGCGGCCGACCGAGGTGACACCCCGAGCGTCAAATGACCGGTCATAGGCCGCGCGCAGACCCTGGGCTTCATCAACCGCGGGCGGAAGCGTTGCATCGAAGCGCGGTGGGATCGAGCACGCCATAGGTGTTTCCTCGGATTCGATCACCAGCGGATGAGTCTCGAGTACAGGTTCGTTCGAGTCGAGCAATGCCAAGGCGCGGTTCAAGACATCAAGCTGCAACTCAACGTCGTCGGGACGCCCCAGCGGACGGCCCAGCGGGAACTCGCAGTAGAGCGTGCGCGGGGGCATCATCCGCTCGGCTACCTCCTTCATCGAAGCGAGCACGATGGTCGACAAACCAGCGGCTTCGAAGACATGGGCGAGCGCACTCACGGTACGCGTGCACTCCGGTCAAACCGGTGTCAGCACCACCACATCGACCGCATCGGCCAACATCTCCTTCGCGCATGCGGGGCCGGTGTCGAGACGCAGTTCGCTGACTGTCTCAGGTTGGTTGCCGGCAAAGGCGAAATGCCGTGGCGCGACATCACCGATGACACCCTGAGCGGCCAATTCCTCCAACCGGTCGATCGGATACACGACATTGAGGTCGAGTTGAAAGCCTGTGTGGTCGAAGTTGGGACTCCAGTGGCCCAGGACGATGTTGCGGTCAGCACGGTCAAGCGTCCGAAAGCCTGTGTCAACCACAGCGAAGCGATCCTGATCGGGCCGGTGCAGCGCTGCCGAGGTCACGATCGCAACACGGGCTTCGGCAAGAGGCTTGTTGAGTTTCCTGAACGCTGGGTCGTCGAACGTCGGGACCGGCTGCTGCCCCCCGTACGCCCGCATTGTGGCATCTCCACCAGTCATGATGTCAGTCCTCCTAAGCCAACCGTAACTCGTAACCAGCCACCGGTTGACCTCATCTGCCAGTTGAACACGCATAACTTAGTCCGAGATCTGCGCCTCAGCAACGCAAGCTGAACTAGCTGCCGTGAAGCTGACATATACAAAGCGATATATTATGCTATTAATTATGGAACCGGCAGAACTCCTTCGGGCGGCACGGCACCGTCACGGTCTGAGTCAGGCGGTGCTGGCTGCACGCGCCGGCACCAGCCAACCGGTGATCTCCGCCTACGAGCATGGGCGGCGAGACCCCACGACTCGCACACTGCGACGGCTCATCACAGCAGCGGGCGACCGTTTAGAACTCCAACTCGCATCCCAGCCACCAGACATCCCCCCACCGTCATCCCCCGAAGAGCACGCCAGCCGACTCGTGGATGTGCTCCTCCTTGCCGACGCCATCGGACATCACAGACGCGCCTCACTCGTCTATCCCCGAATCGACTCGTCGTGACCCGCTTGTCGCTGCCCGACAAGATCCTCGCAATTGATCGTGCCCTGACAGCAATACCACACGCTTTCGGTGGTGCGATCTCGCTCGCCTATCACGCCGAGCCGAGAGCCACGATCGACATCGATGTGAACGTCTTCGTATCCGTAGAGCGAGCCGCAGAGGTATTCGAGCCACTCAGCCAACTCGGAGTCGACACCGACACCGTAGCCGAGACGCTGACCCGCGACGGCCAGGCCCGGAACATGTGGGACGACACACCAATCGACCTCTTCTTCTCCTACGACCCCTTTCACGCCGCCGCGGAAGCCGCAACCGTCACTGTGCCTTTCGCCGATCACACGATTCGCGTGCTCTCCGCCACCCACCTCAGCGTCTGCAAGGCGGTGTTCGATCGACCCAAGGACTGGATCGACATCGAAGCCATGATCGCGCTCGGAACCCACATCGACACCGCAGAGGCGCTGCGCTGGGTCGGACGGATCACAGGTGACGAAGACCACCGGTTCGACCGCCTCGCCGCGCTACTCAGTACCTGAATCCTGACCTACGCCGGCTCTAGGGTCGGGGTTCTGCGGGGGCAGCGAGCACTAGAGATGACCACTCACCGCTGGTTCGGCGTTCGACTTCGACGAGAGGATTGAGGAAGTCGACAACCTGAGAGCACTGCGAAGGCGAGATGCCTCCCACCGCGAGCCACCCGCCCGGTGACACATGCGAAACCATCTCCGAGGAGAGTTCCACGATCCCCGCTCTGGCGATGTTCGCGACCACGACATCGAAAGTGCCGTCGATGTCGGCTAAACCAGCGATTGTCGCTTCCATTTGATCGCCCATGGCGTTGATTCGAGCATTGCGCTGTGCCGCTTCGACCGCATCCGGCTTGACATCAACCGCCACCACACTCGCTGCGCCGATCTTGAGGGCGCAGAGTCCGAGAATCCCGCTCCCGCAGCCGATATCGAGGACCCTCTCACCGCCGGAGATCCGCTTCACCAATGCTTCGATCATCTGCTGTGTCGTGGGATGGTGGCCGCTTCCGAATCCACCCGATCCGAGTTCGACCAGCCCGACAAGATCGCTGCGGTCGTGCTCTGACCATGCCTGGCAGACGCTGACCCGTCCACCGAACGTGACCGGGCGAGTGTCACGAAACCATGCCCGCAGGGCGGCCCCGCCAGCCGGCCTGGTCACCGCCATCACACCCTCGCCTTGAAGCGACGCGACGAGGCTCTCGGCATTCAGCTCGTCATCCACGGCGACCAATATCAACCGGCGGGTGTCGCTGGGCTCCACAATATCCAGCGGACGCACACCTAGCGCTTGGAGACGTTCGCACATCCCGGCAAGCTCGTCCTCACTAGTCGCCACCACGATCACCGCACCACCATGCCAAAACCTCCGCCCACATGTTGACCAGCCACGACACAGTTTCGGCACCCGGACGCTGGCAAGCTCCGCCGCTCGTTGGAAAGCTGGACGGCTAGCGCGAGGTTCCGAGGAAGATCCATCGACGGCTGCGACGGATTTTCTCGCGTTGCAACAGGTGGTCGACGTGGTGGTCCTCGTCGCAGTCCTCGACCGATGTCTCCAGCTGGATCGTCGAGTGGGCGATGCCGTGGTCCTCGCGGGCAATGCGGCGCAGTGCTCGCAGCATTTCGTTGTGGTCGCCTTCGTGGTCGGGGTCGACCAGCACATGGGCGGTGAGCGAAACGTAACCCGAAGTCACGGTCCAAACGTGGATGTCGTGCACGACGGTCACGCCTGGGATTTCCTCCATGTCATGGCAGAGCCGGTATAAGTCGAGGTGCTCGGGGGTGCCTTCGATCAGCACCAGCAGGACCGAAGACGCCAACTGCCACGAACTGCCCAATATGAGGACCACCAGGATCAGGCTCAGGACCGGATCGACGCTCTCGACCCACTCTGATTCACCGAAGACGGCCACCAAAATACCGGAGACAACCAGAGCCGCCGACGAGAGCACATCCACGACGGCGTGGCGCATCGCGCCCTCGACGTTGAGGCTCCGTTTGGATGAGCGGCTAAGCACGTAGGCGATCGAAAGCTGCACCACGATCCCCAGGCCGCCCAGTACAGATACGGTGCCGCCCTCGAACTCATGGTGGTCGTGGCCGTGGCCACCAGCGGTAGCGCGGTTCACTACCTCCCACACGATGTAGGCCGCGAACAGCCACATCAACAGCGCGTTGGCCGCTGCGGCCAGGATCTCGGCCCGGTTGTAGCCGTAAGTCCGATGGACCGAAGCCGGACGCTTTGCTAGCCGGATCGCAAACAGGGCCAACGCGTAGCTCGCCACATGGGTGAGCATGTGGCCTGCGTGGGCAAGCAGCGACAAGCTGCCAGAAACGATACTGCCCACGATCTCAGCCACCATGAGCAGCGCGGTCATAGCGAAAGCAACCAAGAGGCTACGTCTAGACGCCTCGCGAATTTCGTTGTGATGATGGGACGCCATCGCCGACCTTTCTCCAGCGGCCTAAAGAAACGTGAGGCTAGGTTGCGACAAATAGTTGAACCGCCCCGGGTTTCACGCAGGCTGGCGTGCCCTCTATTCCGCCGCGGGTGGGAAGGACCACTATCGATCCAGCCAGGACGGAGACGAACTAGGGATCTACGGACCCCACTTCCTGGGCCAGTCCCCGAGGCGCGCGCCTTAGCTACGCGCTGGAAGAGCGGCGGTCAGGCTTCGGGCGACCCAGTCTTCGTCGACGTCGTAGCCGACCGCTTGCAGGTAGCCGATCAATGAGGCGATCCGGACTTTGCCGAGCGGCCGGATCTCAAGCTGGTGCACCGCGGCCTTGGTCACTCCACGCCGCCTGGCGACTTGTTCGAGACTCATACCACTGCCAGCGCGAAGGTTCGCCAATACGTGGCGGGCAACAATCTGGCTGTAGGCAGCTTCGACTGCCGCTGGATCGGCGTCTGGCAGATCGTCGACGCTGAAGAACTCCGTGTCGTCTGGTTCTCTTGTCATAGTTGCCCCTATCGACAGAGTATATCTACACCTTTACGATCTAGGGAAGTCCGCTAGGTTGAGGACCTCGATTGCGGCGCGGGTGATCTCATCGGAACGTGTCACTGCGGAGGTGTACCAGTCCATGCCGCTACGACCAGTCCCGGCCTTGTTACCGAGCACGGTAAACACGTACCAGTCGTCGTTGGGATGGGCCACGAACAGGCCTCGCCACCGCGGCTTTGGTCACACCACGACGTCGCTGTGACCTACTTGGTTGCTTCGCGGACAGACCCGCGTAAGCGAGCGTTCAAAGACTGTTACGGTCCAGCCATGAGATCGAAAACGATCGCCGGGGGTTGGGACCCCGATCCGTCTTTATCGATGTCGCTGCAGGCCGACGCCTACACGCTGCCCGAGTGGTTCGAGACCGATCAGCAGCGGATCATCAGCCGGTCGTGGCAGTGGCTCTGCCACGGCGAGAAATTGCGGGATCCCGGCAACTACGTAGCCGATGAGGTCGCCGGGATGCCCATCGTCGCCGTGCGCGATGTCAGCGGCGAGCTCCGCGCCTTCTTCAACGTGTGCAAGCATCGGGCCCATCATGTTCTCGCTGGCGAGGGCACGACGAGCAATATCGTTTGCCCTTATCACGGGTGGTCCTATGATCTCGGCGGAACTCTCCGGTCCGCCCGGCACACGAAGAACCTTGTCGATTTCGAGGTCAGTTCGATCTGCCTCGACCAGGTGCAGGTCGAGGAACTCGGAGGGTTCGTCTACGTCAACCTCGACCCGGCCGCGGCCCCGCTGGCTCAGGCTTCGGGCCAACTCGCAGAAGAGATTGCGCGCTGGGCCCCCGATGTCGAACAGCTCACCTTCGCCCACCGTCTCAAATACACGATCAACTCCAACTGGAAGAACGTCGTCGACAACTTCCTCGAGTGCTACCACTGCCATGTCGCCCACAAGGACTTCGTGTCGCTGGTCGACATGGACACCTACAAGGTCACGACGCACGGCATCTACTCAAGCCACATGGCCCGGGCCGGCAGGACCGAGAACAGCGCGTACGACGTGTCGGAGGCGACGGTCACCGACCACGCCGTATGGTGGCTCTGGCCCAACACCTGCATCATGCGTTACCCCGGGCGAGGGAATATGAGCATTCTGAAGATCATCCCGGTATCGGAGAACGTCACGTTCCAGACCTACGATTTCTTCCTTGAGTCGGATGAGCCGAATGAAGCAGAGCTTGAATCGATCCGCTACCTCGACCAGGTCCTCCAGGTCGAAGACATCAACTTGGTCGAAAGCGTGCAGCGCGGGATGCAGACACCGGCCTTCAGCCAAGGGCGCATCGTGAACGATCCGTTGGGCTCGGGGTTGTCCGAGCATGCGCTGCACCATTTCCACAGCCTCGTCCTCGACGCTTACCAAGCAACAACGCAATAACAGGAACCGTCGCGTAGACCCTGCTTCGGCAGGACCTCCCGCGGTTTCCTCGCTTTCAAGGAATTCTGTTGGTGGCGGGGGCGGGATTTGAACCCGCGACCTCCGGGATATGAGCATTCTGGGACACACGCGCCCAGCCTGAGCGGACCGCGGAATCCCTGGTCTCACAAGGGATCCGGCCCTCCGCTCCTCCCCCTGTTCCCCATCGTCTGCTTCTAGTCCGTGAGATTTCTGTGAGCTGTCGGCGTCCCGGTGCGCATCCCAGGCCGCCTCGATCTCTTCATCGTCAGCTACGTCTCGATCACCGTCGGGATCCGAACCTGAGCAGCGACCGGCGTCCACAGGTCCGCCGTCTCGACCGGCGTCTCGATGGAGATCACGAGCCCGTAGCGCACTCCGAACTCGCTCCTGTCTCGTTTCGGTTGTTCCTTCCACCATCCCGTGACAGGAAACACGGCGATCCGGCCTCGAGAAGCAAGCTCGACGGCGGTGCCGTCCCAGAAGTCGGCGTGGAGTGAGCCGCGGCTCCGCGCCTGACTTCCAAGCTGCCAGCCATCCGAGTCTCCGCTGGCAGGGCGCCCTTCCTCTTCGTCGAGAGCACGCCGGTTCAAGCGCTTGTGAAACTCGTCGTTCGTCTCGTCGGGTCGCTTCAGCTCAAAGCGAAGCCCGTGCGACGCGTAGCGGTAGCGATGACGCCACCCGCGGCGAGCGGGGTAAGGCTCGATGAAGTACGAGAGCGTGACCCTGAGACGTACGGAGGACTCGGCCAGATCTGCGAGCACCTCCGTCGGCCACGGCAGATCGTGGGTGTGCATCTCCCGCAGGCGCTTGTCGTCGAAGGGCCTGATCGTGCTCTGCAGAACGAGCGTGAGCGCGTCGCCAGCACTTCGTAGTGCTCGGTCGGTGCTTGGTACCCCGAACCCATATCGCCGCACGAGTGCTTCGCGTGCCCGACGGCCCTGTGCAGCGTCGAACTGGCCTCTCATCGCCGGGGTCCACTCAGCGGAGTGGACGACCAGCGCCCGAATCGTCTCGGGCCACAGGCTCGGGTACTCCGCAGCCACGGTCGCCGCGAGCCGGCTGGCCTGAGAAGTCGCTGCACTGGTGGCATTCGCCACGGTAAGTAGTCGTTCGGTCGGCCGGTGGTGGGTAGTCAGCAGCTGGAGCGATTCAGGCCAGTCGGCGTCGTTGCCAGGACCAGGAGACCGAGCGGCGTTGCCGCCTTCCATCACGATCTCCGGCTTGGCTGGCCATTACCGCTGAAAGGGCACCGATGTGCGACTGAATGGTGAGAGCTCACCTGGAGGGGCGATGGGTGTCCAGCCCTCGTAGTCGCTGCCCGACCTCTCGACATCCACAAGTTCGGTGAAGGCTCCCACGCTCAGGGCGTTCCACGCCTGCGCAGGACTCTCCACGGGTTCGAGATCGCTTCGCTCCAAGTGATCCTCGCCCGGATCCGGTGAGCGGACGTTTCCCGCAGAAACGATGAAAAGCCGGTGATCAGCGATGCTGCCCTCGTCCAGATAGCGCAGCTCGCCGTTTACGGCCTCAAATCCCCGCCCCATCGCAAGTGCGTCGATCGCTGCTGACCACGAGGTTGGTATCCCTGCAATGCCGTCGTCAGGTGCGGTGACAGCCATCGAGAACGCTCGGCTGCGGTCCGGGCCTTGGATCTCGGCCCGGTGGACCGCATCAGCGGTCACTGCGCCGTACAGCTCAGGATCGTTCGCTTCCGGCGGTGGCGGCAAGATCTTCACGGATTCAAGGCGATGACGTGGCCGAACTGCGCCATTCGATTGCAGCAGGTTCACCAGATCCCCGTACAGGGCCAGGCCCGCCATCGCCGTGCCGTGCCCGTCGTGATCCGACGACCCCCAGCCGGGCTCACACGCATGGGAGTCGCCGTCGTCCAACGCACCTTCGAGGAGAGGATGCAGCCTGTTGACCCCAGTATCCAGAATGCAGACAACCGGCACGTCGACCCCGGCGTGCTCTGTCCGATCGACGAGGTCATTCACCCAGTCGGTTTGGTCGACGGGGTTCGCGGCATTGAAGAACTCCGCAGTCACCCTTGCTGGCCGGAGCTCCGCGAAGTCGTCCAGCAGGTCGAGCGCTGAAGCCAGCTGCTCGGCGGTGGCTCGTACGAGCACGATCGTCCGGTCGTCGAAGACAAGGTGTCGTTCGCCCACTCGAATTGGAAGCACCTCCGCCAGGCTCACCAGCCGGGCGACCTCCTCGCCGTCCCGATGACGAAGCCACACCTCCCACCACACGGCCTGATTCGGCGGAGGGAACTCGTCCGGATCTCCAGTCCAAAGCGCTGCGAGCGTCGCCAGCCGGACGGCTGCGATCCGCTCGACAAAGTTCGCGTGTTTCGGAGCTCCGCTCTTGGTTTCATCAGTTGCATAGGCTTCGAAGCGACTGATGAAGTAACCGAGCTTGCCGTCGGGCACGAAGACGGTCGCCCGTTCGAACTCTTGGTCGTTCTCCGCGACGACTTGGACTGCTACCAGTTCCGGTTGCTCGCCTGAGGTCTGCGGGTCGAAGGTCATCAGCCGGAGCTCGAAGCCCGGTGAGCTGTCGAACGTGACGTACACGCCCTCGCTCGACGGGGCTACACCGACTTGCCCTGCCGCCTCTGTGCGTCGCACCCGACCGGCGTTCGCGGCCTCCTCCGTCGCTCGCGCCAGGGCCACCCCGTGCTCCTGCCGGTCGATCGGCGCAGGAGGTCTCGGGCTGTCGCGACCCGTGTTGTGTGATGTGTACGGGTCCGTCTCGGGTGGCCGGGCGACGATGATGTGCGGTCGATTGCGGGGAGCCATTGGAAGCCAGGTGAGGATCAGCCGCTACCGGAAACGTGTCGCCGCTCCCGAAGGGCCGCTTTCAACATCGCCGTCGTAACACGGTCCTTCTCTGACAGAATCGCGCCCTTCGCTGCTTGCTCACATGCGAGGGTCAGTTCGGCGTGGCTCAGGCCTTCTGCCGCTTGATCGACATCGGTCCAGCGGAGTTCCTTCATGTCGACCGAAGCAAGTCGGTGACGTATGACCTCGCGTGCGATCTTCGGGGAGGGCAACGGGTATTCGATCACCGAGTCGAAGCGCCTGAACATCGCTCGATCGAGGAGCTGTGGGTGATTGGAGGTCGCGACGATCACGCTTTGGGAATTGTTCGCATCCAAGAACTGTAGGAACGAGTTGAGCACTCGGCGAATTTCGCCGACGTCGTTTCCCGAAGAACGGTCGCCTGCAAGAGCATCCACTTCGTCGAAGAGGTACACGCCGCGGGTTTCTTCGACAGCATCAAAGATCAACCTCAGCTTCGCTGCGGTCTCGCCCATGAACTTTGTGATGAGCACCTCGAGGCGGATCATGAAGAGCGGGAGGCGAAGCTCGCCTGCGAGCACTCGTCCGGTCATTGTCTTTCCCGTGCCGGGAGAACCGATCAGCAGAAGGCGATGCTGGGGGTGGTAGCCATGCTCACGGAGGCGATCGGCTTGCCGCTGTTCGGTCAGCACTCGTTCGACCCGGTGAAGCACTTCCGCCTCAAGGGCCAGGCCCGACAGCCGTTCGTCGGGGTAGCTAACCGCCAAGAGCCCCGCAAGTTCGCCCCGCGGCTGGGTCACCGGGACTGGCCGAAGCGACCGAGGGGACTCCGACCTTGCCTTCGCCTCGTCGACCAGGTCGCGCAACTCTTGGGCCAACTTGTTATGGCCACTTCGCGCCGCCCGGGCGGCTACCTGCAGGGCGACAGAGTAGAACTGGTTCTCGTCCCCCGATGCGTGGCTGCGGACAAGCGCCTTCAGTTGATCCGCAGTCGCCATGCAACCTCCTCTCGCCGAGTCTACTCAGTTCGGCTGCGCTAGCACGCGGCCGCGACCGCTCGAGCGACTCGCTCCGAAAATAGCGGAGGCACCGAGTTCCCGATCTGAGCCTGCACTGATGCTCGCTTGCCGACGAACGCGAAGTCGTCCGGGAACGTGAAGAGTCTTCGAAGCTCGGGGACGCGCAAACGGCGGTTGTCCCAGTGGAACGGACCGACGTTGGGACCGGGCTGAGCCTGGATCGTCGGTGACGGCCTACCTGGATCGAGTTTCAACAGGAACGACCAATACCGCGACCGCCACTCGAAGATCGGCGCTGGATGACCACGCTTCTCGGTGAAATAGAGGTAGTTGTCACCAGGCGGGACCTCAGGCAGGAGGTGGCTCCAACGCCCTCGCATCACCTCCTGGGGCTCGGAGTCGGTGATCAACCCGGCGAGCGCCTCGCCAGCCGTGACGTGGGGCAGAGGCCCACCGGTTGTAGTTCGTCGTTCCCATGGTCCGTGGTGAGTCGGATCCGGCGGATCAGGCAGTGTGTCTCGCTTGCGGCAGCCCACGACGCACAGACGAGGACGGGCCTGGGGCACTCCGTAGTCGGCCGTGTTCAACACTTGCCACCAGAACCGGTATCCCGCCGCCTCGATCTCTGCCAGTAAGCGGGTGAACGCCGGCCTGCTCGCCTTGTTGTTGAAGGTCAGCGCGTACACGTTCTCAAAAATGAAGTAGCGGGGCCTTGCCTCGGCAAGCACACGGGTATAGGCCTGCAGAAGACTCGCTGCGGGGTCGACACCATCACGCTTCCAGTCGAGCCAGAAGCCTGACTTGGAGAATGCAACGCAAGGTGGCCCACCCACGAGCAGATCGGGCCTCTCCCGGCTCGACAGACCGGCCGCTCGGAGGATGTCCCGCGTGGTCAGACCCTCACCTGCGCCGGTGGCGAGCGGGTAGAGGTCGGCCCGAACCACCTCGCGGAGACTCTGAAAGTAGATTGGGGCGTTCTTCTCCAAGGTGTCGCAGGCATCATCGTCCCATTCCACCGCGGCCAGTGTGGCGAACCCCGCCGACTCGATCCCCAAGTCGAGACCCCCGGCGCCGGAGAAGAGAGAGAGATCGCGGAGCCAACGGTCACACCCTCAGTCTGCCCGCTGCGGTCGGCCTGGCCGCGCACCCTCTGCCCATCACCAAGACGCAACTGCACCCCTCGCGCCTTCCGATCAATTCCTAGAGAGTCCACACCATAAGCACACAGCAGGGGTGTGACAGCAGCGATCGCCAGGCCACCTGTACGAGAATGATGACGCGGCTTGAGCCGACTAGTGACCAACACAGGAGCGAGCAGCGCTGCCAAGGCACCGTGTCGGATCGACTGATCCACTATTGTCTTGAAGGTGGCCGAAGGCTCGGGGAGAGCGTCTTGGGCTTCCTCGCCCGGCAACCGCAAGTCGATGCAGGGCAATCGAAGCCGCGATACGAAGCCAGAGTTGGCCGTGCGCTCTGCGGTGCATCGACGGGGTATCCGTTTCAGGGTCTCGGTCCGTCCCGAGCCGGAACTGCCCCGTACCGCTGATCTGGTATTGCGGAAGAGTCGCATCGCGGTGTTCGTGGACGGCTGTTACTGGCACGGCTGTCCCGAGCATCACACCCAACCCGCCACCAACTCGGAGTACTGGGCCGACAAGATCGCCCGCAACGTCGAACGGGACGCCGAGACTACGACCTATCTGCAGCAGGCGGGGTGGACGGTGCTGCGCTTCTGGGAACACGAAGACCCCGAGTCGGTAGCCGATCGAGTCGAGGAGTCAGTCCGCGCTTCCGCCGAGGAGACGGGGCGGCCTCAGGGCGAGACAACCGTTGGTAGCCGGCGTTAGTTCCCAGTCGGCATTCCGGCAGTGCAGTGTCTAGGGTTGCCAAAACCACGACGGTCCCGGTAGACCCGCGGTGTGACCCAACCGGACTCCATGCGACGTAGAAAGACAAGATCGAGGGGGTCCCGTGGCGCGCCGCCAGAAGGCTTCGCTGACGACCCGGAGGCACGGATGTCCACCAAGCGGCGTCCTCCCAGTGAAGAGTCCTCGTCACCTGCCGCCGCCCTTGCGGGTCTTGTTCGCTGGTTCGAGGAGCAACCAGACGGTCGTGAGCGATTCGCCTGGGTGCTGCGCGACGCCCTGGATGAACTGCTCGACGGGCAGCGCACGCGCCGATGGTGCTATCAGCAACTCAAAAAGACGGAGAAGACCCACTTGGGCACCAAAGTGGAACTCGGGCTTACGAAGGAATTCGACATCTCCGACGGTACCGATCTCGACTGGGAGATCAATGCGCACGATGTCGATTGTAAGTTCTCCAAGGACTTCGGCGGTTGGGAGATCCCGATGGAGATGTACCTCTGCGACGACCACGAGCAATCCGGTACTGCCGACCACTTCGCACTCCTGGTATGGATGAGCGACGACGATGCCCAATGAGCCGCCGGTGTTGTTCAGATCAGCGATGACCTGCTCAAATTCAAGACCTACGACTCCGGTCGGAGGCGTAGGCAGTACAACCGGGACAACAAGCGGCGTCTGAACGACGACGGGATGGACAGCACCTATTGGCTCTGGGGTGGGCTGCAGGACCTGCCGCCGAACCCGCTTCGACGGATGAGCCAAGAGGGCCGCCTGCAATCCTACTGAACACTTCGAGCCAGGGGCGCGTGAACGCCCTACTGCGCGAGATCCAGGGCGAGATCATCGACCGGTCGACCATGGTGACGGTCGCCCAGCAGAAGGATCCGATGAAGCGGGCGCGTGATGCGAGGTTGGCCAAAAACCTTGGCGGCGAGGGGTTCTTGATCCTGGGTCACCAGGGGGCTGACCCCCACATCGCCCGAGGATTGGATCTTCCTGTTCCTTACAAGGGGGAGTTGGTTTCTTGCCGGGTAGTCCCTGCCGAGCATGGAACGGATCACAGCGTCTGGCTGGGTGATGGGTGGTGGCGACTTGCTGGTGCCGAAATAAAATCGGGGCCGAGTCCCGACCGTGACCTCTATCTCGGGTTGAGCCGACAGATCATCGAGTCCGGGCCAGCAGGCTGAGGCAGCTAGATCGATCTGAGCGTGATCCACGGGATACCCGCGTTATTCGAGGATGCGCGCCAGGTGCAGTGCTATCTCACGGGCAAGCACGGGCGGGACTGCGTTCCCGATCTGGCGAGCGATCTCAATCTTGGATCCTTCAAAAATGAAGGTGTCGGGGAAGCTCTGGAGCCGAGCAGCCTCGCGGTGGGTGATAGGCCTGTCGTGCTCGGGATGTAGGTAACGTCCCTTCTCAGGCTTGAAGAACTCGGTCCGTATGGTCGGCCCGGGACGGTCCCACCACATCCGACCCATCACGTCAGTAGTGCCCGTGGGTTTGTTGAGCCAGCAGGCCGGCGTGATATCGGGCCGGTTGCGCTGCAGGTCGAAGCGGTTCCCTCCCGGTGGGATAGCCCGGTAACGCTGCAGAGAGGTTTCCCGCGGGTTGCGTCGGATATGGAGATCCTGGGAGCCGTCGTCGGCTGTGGTGGGTTGATCCGTGGTGGGCTCTGCCGGAAGGTCTACGATCGCGTCGCGCACTGTGCGATACGGCTGCTCGAACATCGGGGAGTCACCGTGCGTCGGCGGCGGGGGCCACGGCACGGACTGTTTGTAGACCGCCATGAAGATGCCCCGTCTCCTGGTCTGAGGCACCCCGTAGTCCGCGGCATTCAGTACCCCGTAGCCGCAGCCGAACTCCGACAGGAAGGGGTGATTAGCCATCCGGTCCAATAGCTCGTTGAACTGGGCGGAGCGCTGGAACTGAGGGACGTTCTCGATCACGAACGCTCGCGGTCGCACCTGCACGACTGCGGCAAGGAAGTGCTCCCACAATCCGTTGAGTGCCGCCTTTGAGTCGGGGTCACGGTCACGGCCCAGCGGAGAGAATCCCTGGCAGGGCGGCCCTCCGATGATGATGTCGGCGCTGGGGTACACCCTGGGGTCCATGAACTCGATGTCCCCGTCATGGACGTGTATGCCGAAGTTGGCCTTGTAGGTGGCCGCAGCTGCCGGGTCGTGCTCCACCGCGAAGACAGGATCGTAGAGTTCAACTCCTGTGCTGTCGCGAGCCAGCCAGAAGCCTGCGGTGAGCCCGCCCGCTCCTGCAAAGAGGTCGATGGTTCTATAGGCCATGCTTGGGATCCTTTCACGGAGAGTAGTAGCCGACAGTTGCGAGTCGGGCGATACCCGAGCAGCCTGGCGTTGGATCAACTGTCTCGATCCCGGCCTTGCGGGGAAATCGCATTTGGCACGTCAAAAGAACTCGCCGGAATCGAGAACTCAACGATGACAGAGGGGTGTGACACCGCCTGGCTGACGACCTATGGCACCGTGACAAGGTTGCGGGGCCACGACTGTTCTTCCACCGCGACCCGCGCCACTCCCACACCACCATCCTGTCTCAACAGAACGTGCACCCCAAGGTTCTTAGACAGCGCTAGGGCCACTCCAGCGTCTCCTTCACGACGACCGTATAACAACACGTCCTGCCCTGTCTGCAACCCAAGCTACCTTCGCCTTCAAGGTCGCTCATTGGTCAGTGAGAATGCGTTTAGACTGCCGACCGGGCTGGGCCGTAACGAGGAGTAAACGATGGACTTGCAGGAATTCGCTGATCGAGCGGCAGCAACCGATGATCTCGGGAGTGACAAGAAGGCGATACGGATAGCTCTCTTCGGGATTGCGGGCGAAGCAGGCGAGGTGGTCTCCGAAGCCAAGAAGTTCTTCCGTGAGGGTGGTCCGATTTCCGGCTTCGAAAATCGCGTCAGTGAAGAACTTGGAGACTTGCTCTGGTACGTCGCGTTGCTTGCCCGCCGCTTGAATCTGGATCTCAATGATGTCGCTGAGAAGAACCTAAACAAGGCGGGCGACTTGTTTTCATCGGCGATGCCGCCGCTTCCTGACTACGACAACCACCCGTATGACCGTCAGAAGCTACTCCGGTACATGCGGGTTAAGTTTGAAGAGGAACAGTCCGGTGAGATCCCTGTCGTCCGAATGGTTCCACAGGACGAACTAGCTGAGCGAGTCAAGCGAGAAAGTGACCGGAAGGAAGCCCCCGCCCAGCTAGGCGACCCGCTCGACGACAACGCTGCAATCGAAGATGGATACCGCTATCACGACATCATCCACCTTGCGCACGCCACGGTTTTGGGTTGGTCACCTGTCCTTCGAGCGCTGATGAGAGCGAAGCGGAAAGATGTGGGCGAGCGTGACCGCACCGAGGACGGCGCACGCGCCATCGCCGTCGAAGAGGGCCTCGCAGCGTTCGTCTTCAACTACTTGGAACCGTCTTGCTTCGAGCCTGATGCCATCGGGTGGGACCTCTTAAGACATGTGCAGAGGACCGTTCGAGGACTCGAAGTCGCAAGTCAGCCCCTAATCGCGTGGCGAAGTGCCTACACCCAGGCTTTCGAGATCTTCCCACGACTCTGCGAAGCCAAGGGCGGCGTCGTCGAGTGCAATCTAGATACCCGGGAGCTTCGGCTCATCGAGTGACTCGGAGCCGAAGCCCGAAGACTGGACTATCGAGTCTGGGTCCACAGGATGCGACAGATTTGTCCATTCTGAAAGGTCTTGGGCCGTAACTGCGTCGTTAAGTCCCCACTTTGGGGGGAACCAGGCTGTCATCGGCTCAGTTGAGGGGCGATAGCGCTGCTTGATCCGCTTACCCGGTGCGTGCCGGGAGAGTTGGGGTAGGGCGACGCGGGAGTACTTGTCGAGTTCGCAGAAGAGGTTCTGCACATCCACCAGCTGGAGCGGCCTTCCCCATAGCCCATGCCACTGTAGGCCACGAGCGGCGAACTCATCCTCCTGGCGCTCCCAAGTCCATCGAAGGAGCTCATCGTCAGAAAGCGCGCCGGGGTCAGAGAAGCACTTCCGGAGCCCTCTGAGGGAACCAGGGCCGGGAACGACAAACTCTGTCTCGGAGAACGACAGGTGCGGCGAATAGTTGAGATCGGTCACAAACTGGTAGGCGAGGAAGTCGCCGATGGAGTCGTAACGGCGAAGAACCCCGAACGCGGCAGCCATGTTGGGCGCCGACTGGATCTTCCAGGGTGCGCCATCACCCACCATCCGCCGGATCAGCTCCAGATGTCGTACGTACTTGGGTCCTGACGCCGACCTGGGGGGCGGCATGATGTAGGCAGCCGAATACAGCGGGCGCACCCCAGCGATCGTCGCCATAACCTGATCGATACGACGCTCCTGAAGTGTATCCAAGCTTGGTTCTCCGGCGTGCTCGACTATGTACCGCCACGTGTCTATGCGGTTGAAGATCTTAAAGATCAGAGTCCGAACGAATGTGTCGAGCCACCCCCACTTCCGGTTGTACTGGACCTCACTAATGAGGAACTGGCTCACCCGGTCCGAGGCTCGATAGGCGTTGGTGAATCGGTGGGTCGTGATGACGGAGTCGTTGCTGAGGGGGCCGCCCGCGCTCGCTAACCTCCGATAATAGACCTGCTGTCGCTCGGCGGCGAAGGCCCAGTAGCAGGCGAACCCCTCCGTCACGGCCGGTCGCTGACCTGAACCCCTTGGCGTCATCAAACTCCCTCGAAAAGACCGTCGAGCAGATGGTAGCGGTCTGCGCCGGCCCGAACTTGGGATCTCGCCGACAGATCTAGATTCGCGACTGGGCTAGACCTCGGACCACTAGCGACGCGACCTCGCTAGCACGATGAGTGGCCGCCAGCTGCCGAACGCCCTGCTCATCCAATCCGGACAACATCGCGCTCCATCCGCTGGCGGCGGCCACCGCGTCCAGCAGTTGTAGACCACGGTCGATGCGCTCGTCGTCGGGACGTACCGGGAAGTCTTCGGGCGCCCAGTGCAGATCATCGAGGTGCAACCGCTGCGCCACGAGGGCAGCCGCACCCCCAAAGCCTGCCGACACGTACAGGGGGTGCCTAGCCTCCACCGCAACGATCGCCTCTTCGACGATTCCCGGCATTGCCCCAGCAAAGTCCGAGAGCCTCCCACCGATGAGGACCCGGGCGTCGGTTATGGCCGCCAGATGGCGGCGCATTGAACTGTAGGCGTGCGGGGCGTCAGCTTCGGAAAAGGGATCCGGATCGCAGGACTTGGTACTCATGATGTCCTTGATCTCGCGGCCTTCTGGGTCGAGGCAAACGATTCGTCCCCTTGTCCCGAGGGTTCGGTCGATGTCGTCGAGTTCGGTGCGCGAGAGCTTGTGATGTTCGGGAGCCGCAAGACACAGGGTTAGCGCCAGCTCATCTTCACGGCCGTAGCGGCGGATCTCGTGCATGAGGTACTGGGTGAAACCCGAAGGCTTAACCCGCCCCCCGTAAACGAGGCTGCCTCCCGCGATCAGCACAGCACGGGCCATCTCACCTACGGCTTGCTCGGCATGCGCCGAGGACAACCCAAGCCGACTCAGGTCATCGCTGTCGGAGACCGAGAGGCCGACACGCACATCTCTCAGCGAGTCGCTCGGGACTAGTCCGTCCATAGCCATCAGTGCCCTTGTGTAACCCGGCTCATGTAGGTCCGCGGTGTCACGACATCGACCGCGTCGCGAACTCCGGCTACCTCAAACAGTTCGCTCAAGGCTCTGTGTTCTTCGGGCCCCAGTGGCGGGTCAGGATGCATGATCAATAGGGGACCGTCGCTGGCCGCGCGCCCGCTATTCTCAAGCAGCCACGGGAGCACCGTTACGGGCTCCGGCGCGTGCAACGGAGCCCAGTCAATCCCAAGTTCCTCAAATTTGTGCTGCTGAAGCCCCCAAAGAGCCCGTGTGAGTGCTGCATCCACAAGCAGGTTGAGTGCCTCCTCAACACTGGACTGCCGAAGGTCTTCATCAATTTGGCGGTAGCCCACGGATGGTACATGGTCCATCAGGAACGATCCCCGCTCCTCGGCCCGACACACTCCGTTGAGCGTCACGATCGGCATGCCAGCCCGCTTCGCGACAAGGAACTCACGTTGACACCATTCCCGACTGGCGTACAGATCAGTGCGGACAGCCAGTAGAGCACTGGACGCCGCTTGAGAGCGAAGCTCATGTTCCCAGTCCGCGCCTGGCTGCAGATCAGCGGCATCAAAATACGCCTCAAGATGCGTGTCCGCGATCGTGCTACGAACACGACCAACTAGCTCATCGACATGGTCCGGCTCCTCCTCAACAGGATGACGCTTTGTGTGGCTGATGAAGACCTTCAGGCGTTCGCCGAAGGGATCGTCCACGAGTTGAGCAACAGCCTGAGAGAGTTCGCGGCACAACACGGCTGGCTTCTCAGAGCTTGCCGAATCGAGAGTCTGCAGGCTCCCAATCCCGCCAAAGGAGCTGTTGCCGACCGAGCCTTGCAGTCTTACGGGAAAGACCCCAATCAGTTCCGACCCAGCCTCCGAGCGGCGTGAATGCTCTGCAAGTAACCCATCCAATCCGACGAGTCCTGCTCGACGGCTCGCGCAAGCCGTACTCCAAGGACGGGAATGATCGCCGTTACCTGTGCGTGAGGAAGCTGATAGGGCAGCGGTACTTGGCACGGTAGGGGCCGTGGCGCGTCCGAGCCGGGCTGCCAGGGCTCCGAGCGTGTGTACACCTCGACTGCCCCACCCACCAGACCCGAGTAAGGAGCCCCTCGGAAGTGCTCCAACAGCCGAGCGGCGATTTGAGCGCCCTCCTGATCGTCAGGGTACCAGACAACGTATACCTCAAGGATCGGCGGAAGCACCCCACCATCATAAGACTCGGTGTCACACCCCACCTCTAAGCTCGGTCAGAGGAACAGAGGAGACCCTATGAGCGAGACCCACAACCTGTTCATCAGCCACCGCCACGAGGACGACGCTCTCGTTTCTGACTTCAAGAACCTGCTTGAGAATAAGGGCGTAACGATTCGCGACGCGTCGATCACGAGCGATGACCCGAATCAGGCTCGAAACCCCGACTACATCAAGACCCAGATCTTGGCCCCGGGTATCAAGTGGGCTGGCACTCTAGTAGTCCTCATCACACCCGACACCAAGAACCATGACTGGGTAGACTGGGAGATTGAGCACGCCAACAAGTACAACAAGCGCATCATCGGTGTGTGGGCACCCGGCTCAGCGGGCTGCGAGGTCCCCGAGCCACTTAAGAAGCATGCGGAAGCTATCGTCGGCTGGAATTCTGATCGAATCGTGGCGGCCATGAATGGTTCCCGACACTTCGAAGACCCCGGTGGTCAACCCTGGCCTCCGCAGCCAGTTAACCGGATCGGCTGCTAACGACGTGTCATGGCTCTACACCTACATCGTCCGATACGACATCGGTTTCGCGCCGAATCCCTATTACGGCGTCTGCACTCTCGCAACCTGCAAACCGAACATCCGACGCCTTGCGAGAATCGGCGACTGGATTGCTGGCGTAGGCTCAAAACAGAAAGGCCAGCAGGGACAACTAGTCTTCGCCATGCTCATTGAGGAAGCCCTGTCCTTTGACGAGTACTGGAGTGATTCCAGGTTCCAGCAGAAGAAGCCGAACAGAGCTGGCAGCCTCAAGCAGAGATACGGCGACAACATCTACCACCGTTCCTCCAACGGAACCTCGTGGATACAAGAAGACGGCCGCCATAGCCTTGAAGACGGCTCCCCGAATATGCGCCACGTTGAGCGAGATACCAGCGCGCCCCGAGTCTTGTTGTCAGAAGCCTTCGTCTACTACGGCAACAACGCTGTTGAGATACCCGACAAATTCCGCAACTGGCAGGGTCAGGATATCTGCCCTCCTGGGCCGGGTTACAGGTGTAGGTTCCCGGAAGCGATGAGAGACGCCTTCACGACTTGGCTCGCTGAACAGGTGCATCTCGGCATTGAGGGCGAACCCCTCGCCTGGCAATGACGGATCACATACACAGCCTTGTTTCATCCGCCAACATCTAATGGAATCCATGGTCGATAATTTCGCCATAGAGCTGATTGAGAGGACAAACTCATGGTAAAGCGCAACGTATTTGTCACATATAACCATGCCGATCAAGTGGAGGTCTACGACTTCATAGCTCGGTACGGCGAATGGTTCAACTCAATGCACGTCTTGGGAGCGTCAGACAACGACGACTACGTTGACAGCGACGACACCGACTATGTCCTGAGACGTATCCGCGAGAAGTACATTCGCGGAACGTCAGCGACTATCACACTGATAGGAGAATGTTCGTGGACTCGAAAGTATGTTGACTGGGAAATCGCTGCCACATTGCGGAACAACCTGAGTGATCCTCGCGGGGCCCTACTCGCCGTCCAACTACCGAGCATCGACGGTAGGAGTGATGTCACACTGCCGAACCGGCTAGCTATGAACCGGCAATACGACAGCAGATCGCACACCGAACGCGGCTACGCGTCATATCATCCTTACCCACAAGCCGGATCTACACTGTCCCAATGGGTCGAACAAGCAATAGTGCGACGCAACCAGAAGGTGCCAGCGCCGGGATCTTCAAACAACCTTCGCAGGCGAAACAGCCCCTGCTGAGGATCTCTCAAGTCCAGCTTACCCGAAACGATGTCGACCTAACGTTCTGCGCGCATTGCACCCAACGGGTTCCCTTAAACCCGCTTCGGCGCGAGTTCGTGTTCTGACTGGCACGTCCCGCCTTCGCGGGCTACCTGTCCAACCTACAAAGGGCGCTCAACTTACGACCACAGCAGCAATCCTCAGACCACCAGACCGAAACGCACACCAACCAGCCCGTGTGAAACCCGGGGAGGCCCACACATCCGAAGGGTGAGTCGCTAGATTCTTAGACACACTCGGGGTGATGGTTTCTCACGATTCGCCTGCGTTAACCCGGGGAGATTCACTGAGTGAACGCGGCAACACACTGCCGCTGACTTGGCGCGATGACTGATGAGCAACAACGAGACCAAACGGCAGCACTACATCCCGAGGATGCTCCTGAAGCGATTCTGTGACGCGGACGGATTCATCTTTGTCGGGGATCGCACTACTCGCACTGTAGTTCGTCAGAATCTGAGCAACGCGTTCGTCAAGAATCACCAGTACTCGCTTTACTCGTATGAGGACGACTCGCGCAGCATGGAGTACGAATCACGATTGGGCGAGATCGAGTCAGCAGCAGCGCCTGCTCTCGGAGACGTCGTGTCCAGCCTGAACGTGAACAAGTTGCCCGATCTGAGTAACTCCGCGCGCCTCGCCCTCAAGCGCTTCGTGTTCTCACTGGCGAGACGAACTCGTGAGTCCCAATCGCGTGTTGCAGCCATGAACGACGATGAGGAAGCATTTTATCAGGCAGCATGTCGGCTGGCCGAAGAACAGAACCGCCCGCAACTGCCATCTAAGGAGGAATTGCTGTTCGATGAACGAATGGCAATTCTCGTCAAGAAGGTAATGCACAACGTACACGCAGGATTCGCAGCGGGCGACGATACGGCAATCGCAACAGAGGAGCCAGAGTTCTGCAGGGAGACGGGCTTCCATTTCGGGACTCTCAGGGACTCAGGATCCGAACTGGTGATCGGGAGCCATGGAATCACCCTGCACGACGCTGAGGATCGAGACGACAAGCACCTGTGGTTCGACGGAACCGTGGTACCGATCGCACCCCACATGCTCGTCAACATCACCGGGTTCCCCGGGAAGGACTATCTCTCTGTGCTCGGTGCAGGCACGAGCGCCGTCGTGCACAGCATCAACCAGGCGACAGTGAGACTTAGTCGCTGGATCGGCGGACGATCCGAGGCCGTTATTTGGTCACTGTTAGAGGAGACGGCTCCGGATTCGGGACCAAGCACGGTCGTTTGAGGATGCCACTGGTGAGGTTCCAGTTCGCTGGGGTGATCAAGGCCGTTCGTTGTCACTAGTTGAAGCTGGCCCGTTCGCCTGCCCTGCCTCAGACGTTTCCCGTTGGTATCGAGTCTCACGAGACACTCTGAGATTGCGGGGGTATTGCCAAATCATCGGTACGAGGCTGCGGCATCGACAAGGTTTTCAATTCGCCCTTCGCGCTGCAATCGTGGGCAGCGTTGTCATCGAACCCTGCGGCGAAACCGGAGAGAACCGCTCCATCTTCCCTGACCACAGAATCTTCGCCATCCCCCGCTCGTTGCGCTCAACCCGGAACCAAGAACGCCCCTCCGCCAGCGACCCGCTACCTCAGACTGGAGAAGTGTAGGTCCACGTTCACAATGGCTGGCGAGAGTCAATAGTCGTCTGCGCTCCTAGTCCGGGTCAGAAGTTCTGAGCCGACTCTCCTCACTCTGCAGCCCTTTGGGCCAGTGAATCCCAAGCGGGAGCAACGCTCTGACCTAGGGATTCTTGGTGGCGGGGGCGGGATTTGAACCCGCGACCTTCGGGTTATGAGTTCGCGAAAGCCCATATCGGTGATTGTCGATTCGTGCCAAAAAATGTCGTTGACCTGGTGTTATGCCTGATGAACGTGTCGGCGTGTCCCTGTGGATAACAGCCTGTTTCAGACCGTCCGTTAGAAGATCCGTTAGAAGTCGTGCCTACAAAGTTCTTTTGTTTGTTCCAAACAAGTCGATAGTCTAAGCACGTCCCTCAGAATCGTTCCGGGCACTCCGGACTTGCCTCGATCGGCGACTTGTTCATGGCACGCAAACCTGTCTCTCAAGCAACACGACGTCTGTTCGCCGCGACCGTAGAGTCGCTCGACTCGCTCGCGCCACCGGATTGGGAGATCGAGATTGGTCGACGCTCTGACGACGGCGGCGTCATTCGGGTCAGCTCAACCGACGACGTCTCAGGCGAGCTGACCGTTATTGTCCGCAGAGATCTCACGCCCCGCGAAGTCGTCGCGCTTCCTGAGCCGGAGGTCGACACGATCATCGCCGGCGAATGGCTGAGTCCCCGCAGCCGCGAGCTTCTCGAAGACATCGGATACGGCTACGTCGACCAAACCGGCAACGTCAGTGCCGTAGTGAAGCGACCCGGGATTGTCTTCCGCACCGAGGGAGCACAGCGCGACCCGTCTCCCCCGACTGTGCCGCGGTTGAACATTCGCGGCCCGCGGGCCTGGGCTCTGCTGCGCACGCTCGCCGAAGTGCAACCCCCTTACGGAGTGAGTGAGCTGGCCAATGCCATCGACGCTGATGCTGGCTACGTCTCAAGGCTACTGAGTGCGCTGACCGACGAACTACTGATCAGCCGTGTACCTCGAGGGCCCGTTGAACATGTCGAATGGGAGTCGCTGCTAGGCCAGATCACCGCCGGCTACTCGTTGCTCGATTCCAACGAGACGACCAACTGGATCGCGTCCGCCGGGCCCGAACAGTTCCGCGAAGATCTCGCCGCGAGCAACACGAAGCGATGGGCCATCACCGGATCGTTCGCTGCCTCGCCGCTGGTGTCTGTCGCCGCGCCCGAGATCGCAGTCGTCTACGCCGAGGACCCTGAACGGATCGCGGTGGGGGCGCGGCTGCGTCCTGTCCGAAATGGAGGGAACGTTGTCATAGCCCTGCCTTACGATCAGATCGTGTTCGAACGCACCTGGACCAAGGACAACGCCATCTACGTCTCCCCTGCGCAAGCGGCAATCGACTGCCTCACCGGCCCCGGCCGAATGCCGGCCGAAGGCGACGCCCTCCTCGACTGGATGCGCCGCAAAGCCCCACGCTGGCAAGCCACCTCCCTCACCGCTCAACCGGGCCTACCATGACCGACAACGCCAGACCCCGGATCGAATACATCGAAGCTCGACGGGTGTTGCTCGACGCGCTCGTTGCCCTCCAGCCCCACATCGACGCAGTCGTGCTTATCGGCGCCCAGGCCGTGTACCTGCGTACCGAAGGCCGCTTACCGACCTACCAGCCCTTCACCACCGACGCTGACCTCGTCATCAACCCTGACCAGCTTGCCGATACTCCTCTCCTCGGCGATGCCATGGCGGCGGCAGGATTCGTGCTTCCTGGCGAGCCCGGAATCTGGCAGCAACGATTCGAACGCCCTGGCTTCGACGGCGACGTCACCGTGCCGGTCGATCTCATCGTCCCCGCCCAGTTCGTGCCCAGAGCAGGGCGACGTGGCGCTCGACTCCCCCGCGGCCACGGCAAGACAGCTGCCCGCAAGAGCGACGGAGTTGAAGGCGCCGTTGTCGACCTCGACCCGTTCGAGATCACATCGCTCGAAGAGGGTGACAATCGCCGAATTGTCGTCAACGTCGCCGGCGCCGCCGCGCTGCTGGTCGCCAAGACCCACAAGCTCGGAGAACGCCTCAAGACCCCCGAACGACTGATCGCGAAGGATGCCGGCGATGTGTACCGCCTCTTCGACGCAACGGCTATCGTCGACATGGCCCAAACAACGAAGCTCCTACTCAGTGACGACCGGTCCGCAGAGACAACCCAGCGCGCGCTCCACTACGTACGCGAACTATTCGCCACACCACGAAGCCCAGGAATCGAACTCGCCTCCTATGCCCTCGCGGGAGTCGTTGACGAGGCCACAGTCGCTACCGTCATGACCGCGTACACCCACGATCTGATCGATCAGACGGACCCATAGCGGCCGGTCCAGCCTTCGAACAGTGGGCCGGCGGGTAGATCAGCGTCGAAAGAGGTAGACAGCATAAGTGACACTCTGGGTGTACTGCTCGCCATCAGGCTCAGCTGTCGTCTCGGTCTCTTGCTGGAAACCCGTCTGGTCGAGGTTCCATCCCTCTGCTTCAATCGCCGAGAGGTCGGAGCCATGACCAGCGTTCGTGAGCATGGATCGGTATTGGAAAATCCTGTCACCTCGCTCGGCTGCAGCCCGGGCCCGGCCGGCCGGTGATCGTGCGAACCGGTAGTCAGCGGCCTTCTGCCTCAGGCCTTCTGTCCGTTCCGCGGCTCGACCGCGGGCTTTGCCGACCTGCCCTCCTTCCGTGTGGGCGTCTGACTCGAGTTGGAGGCCTTCTGCTTCTTGTCCTTCATTTGCTATCGCACCCGACTGTGGTCCGGCTGAACTAGCCCGTTGGCCAATGTGCACATTCCCAAGGGGTACGCACTCATTGGTTCGGCCCTCGCGGCTCGTAGTCGCCGTCGAGCCAGCGCACGAAGTTACGTGAACGATCGAAGTCGTGCGCCTGCACGATGAGAGAATCCTCGAAATCGGCCGTCGTGGCGCCGTTGACCATGGCTGCTCGAAACGACTCTTGGTCGAGACTGGTCGGCCAAAGCTTGAAGGCATCATCGACGTCGGCGTACGCATTGAGAACCAACCGCGAGACTCGACTTGCCTCGGCCTCCGCTCCAAGCTCTTCGAAGACCTCCTGGGCGGCATCCATCAGAATCTGTGCGGTCGTGAGCCGCTGTTGGCCATCGATCACGGAGCGCGTTTCGATTTCGGCCGAGGCAGTCGGGTGCTGCTGAAGAACAACCGCGCCCATGAAGTGAGTCCCCGCTCGCTCCTCCGCTAGCGGATTGTTGCCCTCAGCCAAGACAAGCTCATCAAGGTAGCGCTCGGCCGTATTCCAGACATCGTTCCAAAGCGGTTCCCACTGATCATCCTGGTTCCACACGTAAGGTCGCTGCCACATGCGTGGCGAGGTCGCCCAGTGTGGAGTACTGACGTACGAGACACCCTTTCCCAAGTGAGCGCGAGAATACTGAACGAATCCTCCGCCTGTCACTCTTTGATGGGTTCGCGATCACGAGCGACCGGAGCGGATCGTTGCTACCCGCCCGCGCGATGCGAAAGAGCGAGTCCACGTGCAGATCCGTTGGTGTAAACGAGAAGCCGACGAGTGCGATCACTTCGGCGTGGCGGATAGCGCGTTCTGCGTTGCGCCATAGCGCCTCGAAGTTCGAGTCGTCCCGAATGTTCTTGATGAACTCGGGAGGGATGATCGTGAAACGCGGGGTGCCGTTCTGCTGGTATAGACGCTGCTTGAGTCGGATCTGACCATCATCGGCCAGTTCAGCAGTCGGCAACTGCCAGTTCAGCGAACCATGCAGCTTCAGAAGGTTGATCGTGTTGTTGCTACCGACGGGCGGTTGATCCGCGTCCCAGTGCGCGTGCCCGTCGACTCTGCTGGGTTTGGGAAGGCTGTAGCCGTACTTGGCCGACCAGCGGCCGGGCGCGGTTCGTCGCAACGCGTGGTCAACCACGCAGTCATAGTTGAAGCTGATGATCGTGTCCTGCGGATCGAGTTGCGCAACGAGCGCTGAGTGATGATCACAGACAGGGCTGTCCTTCTTTGAGACATCCGTCGACTCCTCGAGGACGGCGGCCAACACCGCCATAAGACAGTCACGCTTTGAGCGAATCTCGCTCGGGCTAAGTGCGCGGTCGCTCGCTGGCGCGAGTCCGCTCATGGTCGCGAACGACTCAAGCTGTGTGAAGTACTCCTCCATCGTGAGTGTGAAATTCGAGCCGAAGAGATCGACTACGTCCCTCATGACGTGCTTCACATTTGGAACATGCTTTGCTGTGGTGATGCGTTGCACTTGCGTGAAGAAATCGGCGTTCAGCGGGGGTTCGACAACCCGGCCCTCCGAGGTCGTCGCGCCGCGGGTTGCGCCAGCCCCAAGCACCACCACTCGCTTCCCAGGGGAGAATGGTGCCACTAGTAGTACTCCCGGATGTAGTTGTAGGCACGGTCGAAGAGGTCGGTGTCCTGATGCAGTTTGTACCTGAACAGCGTTGACCGCAGGGCCTTTTTCACTTCACGTTCGCCGGCGTGGGTCGCTTGCCAGCCGTCGAACCGCACGACGTGGACGATGTCATCGATGTCGTTGACCAGTCGTTCGACGAACGTTGCTTCAGAGATTTCGTGGTTGTTCACGTATCTGCCCGAGACTCAGTAGATCCCCTCGGCCAAGCCCACACACTCCAACATCATCGGGGCTATGACCGGCGCACATTCCGCGCAGGTTATACCAGAGATCAACGTATCGCCTCCACAACTCCAGCAGATCCCATCAGAGTCGAGAGTCCTTGCCAACCGGCTGAGAGCTTGATCGATCTGTCTCGCCACTTCGAGCCGCGCCGCCTCCCAACCCTCGATGCCGACGAGCACGCCGTGTAGATCGCACCACGTGCTCAGTCGGATCAGCAGTTCCGTCGTCACCTGGTCGCATTCCTGTTGTCGGACCGCGACAATCCGGGCTCCGATGGTGTCGTCGATCGTCGCTGTGCGCGAGAACCTTCGCTCGGTCCGGGATCGGATTCCGATCGAGCTCTGGGAGGAGGCCAACGGGCTTTACCTCAGGTTCCCGTTCCTCGGCCACAAAAACACGCCGAGCGATCTGCACGAGGTGCTCTTGATGGTCAGGCGGGCTTGTTTGGCCATTTCCGGGGTGCTCAACGAGGGTATGCGGCGCGATGAGGGGCACGCATTCGTGGTGGTGGGCCGGATGCTGGAGCGGTCGATTTTTACGGTGGGTCTGCTCGAAGCCAGCCACAGTGACCCCCGAGGATCCTTGGACGCCGGACGGATGTTGCGTCTGTGTGCTTAAAATCCCTTCTCGACCTTCCAACCCGGTCCAGGTCCTCTTTCCAACTCCGTCCAGGTCCTCAAAACCACTTGGCCAGTAGAGATCAGCGGGCACGGTCTTTGTTCTGACACGGGCCGATCAGTTGCTGCGCAGGAAGCCATCAGTACCGGTGTCGGCATTTTCTGTCTGGACGGAACTCGATGCCGGCGACAGCGTGTTTTGTCTGGACGTCCAACTGCGTCGACGGCGGCGTTTTCTGTCTGCTCGGAGATCCTGCTGCAGCAACTCCCCGGAGAGACAAAAAGTGGCGAAGATGGCCACCTGGTCGCCGTGCGCAGAAATACGGCTGATCGGGGGGACGATTCTTCGAGGATTGCCGCCTGAGGGTGCGGGGCCACTCTCCAGGGCCACCGGCGGCGTGTTCGTCGCTGTACGGGCGTTTCTGGAGGGTGCTAGGGCGCAGACCCGGCCAGTACAAAGAAAACGGGGATTCCTCGGATCGGAAACTTAGGGGCCGCCTTCATAGGGTCTCTAAATGGACCAGTCCCGGCGGTGATTCGTCATTGGTTCGCCGCCGGGCGGTCCTCCCCCCGACGGCTGTCACATCCCTACCCCTCGTTAGTGATATCTGTCTGCTGGGTTTAGAAGTCGCTAAGTTTGTATACTTCTATTGCGTAGGTGCCGGCGCGCTGTTGTCGTTGGAGAGGATCGTCACCGTCGCCCGCAATTCACACCGCTCGCGAGGTCCTCGCACAGCGTGCGGTCCGGGTTGGCCAGCTTCACCAGACGGTGCATGAACGAAGGGTTAGGGGGATCTTCCACGAAACGCGACAGCGCAATGTGGAACTCTTCGTTGAGTTCCCAGACGCTGTCGTTCACGACGGTGACCTCGACATCTCGCTCCAACACCCAACGGCCACCCTCCTCGGTGAACTGTTCCGCGGTGAACGACAGTCTTATTGCGCCCGCGTCTCGGAAGTCGGAGCCGCCACCGGTCCCTTCGTCCGCCACAGCAGCCCAGGCGATGACCGCGGTGTTCTGCTGCGGCTTCGGCGCTCCAACGACGGTCTCCGCGATCAGCGTCACCGTCAACGTGCCGAAGTTCTCGGCGACCGAGTAACCTGCTTCTTCGGCACGCACCGTGACCAGCGGATCCGCCGCCACGATCTCCACCGTCGCCGACGACGTCGCCGGGTCCAACTCCCAGTCGTCGCCGGGCTGAAGCGTCACCGTGAAATCACCGCCCTGCACCGGCGCGTCCCGCAGCAAGAACGGCGTATATCCGGCCCAAGTCTCTTCATCAAAGAACTTCTCCACAGCCAGGCCAATTCCAGACGGGCCCGCCCACACATGGTCCTGGGTCACCACCACCGGCGCTTTCAGCCCGATCCCCGCCAAAGCCGGATCCGACGACGGCTTGAACTTGACCGCCCCGTCCGACAACAGCACTCGCTCCTGCACCGCCTCGATGCTCACCGTCGGCAAATCCTCCACGTCGATCGTCACCACGACGGTGTCGCTGTCGGTGCCGTCGGTGACCTTGATCGTGACCTCGTAGCTGGTCTTTTCCTCGTAGTCGTAGGTGACGCCCGTCTTGGTGCTGATCTGGCGGGTCGTGGCGTTGAAGTTGAACGAGGCTACGTCGGTGCCCTCCATGGAATACACCAGCGTGGCGCCGCAGCCATGGGTTGTCGGACTCTGAGGTTGTCGGGAAGCGGAGAGTCACCCAACTCCATCGTGACTTGTTTCGGGTTCGGGACTTGACACCTCGCGGTCCGCGTTCATGGATTCCTTCGCTGAGATCGCGAAACCCCTAGGGTGTTGCAGGATCTCACCGGTCGCGGTGTCTATCACCCCCGGCACCAAATGACCCAGCGTTCACAACGCCCTGGGGGACATCACATGCTCCGCGATCCGTTCGAGAGCGTTCGATGGAACTGTTACAACCGCAAGTTCTCTACCGAACCCTTCGGTTATGGCCACCCAGTTCTCGATGGACTGCTCAGACATCTCGGGCTTCACGGAGGCGGGCACATACGAAGCGATTTCTTGGGTATGAATGGTGTGATCTGCCCATACCGTCACTACGCACGCGTCGTTTATGACAACGGGCGTGCCAGTTTGTTTGTGCCCGTTCGGACAGCTTACCAGTTGCACAAACGTATCGTTCAGCTTCGTTCTGCACTCGGCTGGTCCAAGCAGAAGACACACCGACCCCAGCAGCCAATGCCTCGGTTGCTGTTTCTCTAACCTGTCAAGCAGATCCTTCAGATGAGGCGGTATGTCTTGGCACGGCTTGGGCGCATCGCCAAACGAAGGACCTAGCCGCGAGTAGTACCAAGCATCAATCTCGTCTGTACATGGGAGGACATGAAGACTCTGAATGACATGAGCGCCCTGAAAACCCTGAATGGCATGAATACCCTGAACAGCGTCTTCCCCCGAAAGGCTCTCATCAAAGAATAGCCGATCATGCAAGTAGTGCCCGACCCAATCCAGCTCTCCGAGGGTGTTAACCCGTTCTTGCTCCTCCAGGCGAAGCCGAAGCAGCAAGTAGTTCACAAAGTGAGCACCCTGCAATAAATCGCCGACCGCCATAAGGTCTGAGAGAGACACGACCCACGGTACGCGGCGGTCTGCATCTACTAATGCGACATGTTTCAATTTGTGGGTTTCCGTACTCCAGACTGATACGTCATCCAAAGTTACGGTGACGTCGATTTGGAGAGGCAACTGCAGTGCCTGACAAACCTGGGGTTCAAAGCCGAGCGCGGCAGGTGCCGCGCTTTCTAGTGCCTCAGCTAGAGACCTGTGCTGCTCCGATGCCGCCCCTATGAGTTTCTTCAAGTCCGCCTTCATGCGGCGGCGTGCTCCCCGCCGGGTCGGACCACCAACTCGCCCTGACTTGGCTTGGATTCGCAGAGCGAGATCATCGCACGCAACCAGACCGTCAAGTTCGCCTTCCGTCTCAGAACCACGCCAACCAATTCCTGTCCAGGAAGCCGCGCCTGGAAGCATCTCGTTCAGGATGCGTGTTGATTCTTCTTCAACGAACCGCCCCCGCAGCACTAGATACCGACTGTGAACAGCACGGTAGGGAAAAAGCAGGTGTTCCATTCGCGGTCTGACACTTGCCAAGAGTTCGGTGAAAGATCCCGGTAAGAAATAGAGGTCCGCGCCTACCTTGACTACCGGTGTAGAGCTGAGTGGCTGACCCCCATAGGAGGGGAACCTGTGGTGCCGCTTATCATCAAAAGCCGATTCATCGAATGAGAAGGCTTCAAGGAAGGCTTTCGCTGCCGGTTCGTCAACGCCTGCTGTTTTGCCTAGGTCTGCTGGTGTAAAGCAAGCAACAGACCGTGCCTCACCGAACGTTTCGCCATTAAGCCGGTCAACTACCTCCTGACGAGCCTGCTTTGGCGACAACTTTGCGAGCCGGTCCACGTATTCGTCTCCAGACGGGCCCTTTCTCCTAACACGTTTTATGTCGGGGGACAGATCAACTGGCTCAACTCACGGGGCTCACCTCAAGAACACGACGGTTCAGCCCTACACGCCCCGAGCCCGAGTCTCAGGCTGTGAGACCGCCTCAAGCGTCATCGATGGGAAGCCGCCGTCAGACCCAACGAGTACGACCGGTTGGTGTTCACTTCTCCGACCGTCCGTGAGATCGCCAGTGATTGCCCGTTCTACGAGTCCAAAGGCGGTTACGTCGAAGAGAAGGCCGACTACACCATGGTCGGCTACCTGCTCGACAACGTCGTGATCCGTCTTGACCTGCTTCGTGCAGCTTCGGCCTTGGTCGAGATGGACTGGAATCCTCTGTCGGTCTTCGGCCTGGATCTGAGGGGGACCTGTTTGGCGTGCCACCGCGCGTCGGCGCGCCGCGACCGGCCCATGGGACGCCACGCATTACAAGGGGCGGGGTAGTGAGCTTGGTCGCCAAACAGTCGGCCAATGTGTCGCTCCAGGGCCTCACAGTCACGGCCTTGCCGATCTGGGGGCTAGCCTTTACAGGATTGGTGGCCTGCGTGTTTCAAATGTTGGGAGTGGATCTCGACGAGGCCATCGCCAGGTTGTGACCAAGCTCACGTAAAACTCCCTCCACGGACCTGCTCACTGAAATGCGCCACCCCTTTGCTCAAACCTTTGGTGCAACCACGGGAGTGCGGATCTCGCCGATACCAGCGATCGATCCGGCCATTACGTCACCTGGCTTAAGGAACGTGCCCGTCGTGGCGCCAACTCCCGAGGGAGTGCCAGTTGCGATGACATCGCCGGACTCGAGCGTCATGAACGTCGACGCGAAGGCGATCAGTTCCTCAACGTTGAAGATCATCTGAGCAGTGCTTGCGGACTGTCGCACCTCGCCGTTCACGCTCAGCTCAAGATCTAGTGCTTGTGGGTCGGTCACCTCGTCGGCGGAAACTAACCATGGGCCCATGGGCGCGAATCCGTCCGCCCATTTGCCCATCAACCAGTCGAAGAAATCGGCCCAGTGTGACGGCGCTCGCTCGCCCATGCCCCAGTGCGACGTCCGCGCTGAGATGTCGTTGATCACCGTGTAGCCGGCAATGTGTTCAAATGCATCGGCCTTCTCGATGTTGCGTCCACCGGTGCCGATCACGACGGCGAGCTCGAGTTCCCAGTCCACGGTGTCACTGGTTGTCGGAAGGACCAGCTCCGCGTGGGGCCCGATAATGCTGGTGGACGGCTTGATGAAAAGCTTGGGCACGATTGCTTCCTTGACAAACGCTTGTGGCGTCACCTCGGCGACATGCTCGTGGTAGTTCATAGCGGCGCAGATCAATTTGCCGCGTTGACCGACGGGCGCTCGCAGATCTTTGAACGGGGTGTCCATAGCGGGTGAGCTCGCGGCAACGCGGTTGATTTCAGCTGCGCCTGCGGTGAGCGCCTCTACGGCGTCGTCCCAACCGATTTCTAAGGGACGTAACCGGACGGTGTCTTGGTCTACCGCTTCGACCAGACCGAGGCGTACCTGTTGATCGTGTTCGAACCTGGCGAGCCTCATTGGTCGTCCCCGCCGACCAGCGTCATCAAGCCACCGATGTTTGAGCATGAGATGACGTCGGGAACAAGCGACACAGCCTGGGCAAGTGATGCTTCGTCGTCTGCCGACCACACCCATACCTCGAGCCCAGAAGCTTGTAGCTCGGCGACCTGTGCACGACTCAAGAGCGCTGCCGTATGGAACACACCGAGTGCCTGCAATCTCGAAGCATCTTGCAGATGACTGGGCACATTGGCCGGCGAGAACTCATCCATCCACGGAAGCTGGCGAAGCGATGGTGCCTTGGCTGCCACCGTTGCGAGCGCGTCGAGGTGAAAGGACGACACCCGCATCAGCCCGTTGCAGTCGTGCTCCTCCAACCATTCGGCCAAGAGCAGCGCTGTGCGCGCGGCCTCGTCTGCTGACTCGGCTTTCACCTCGACACAACCGATGACACTTGCATCCTGAAGGAAAGCCAGCAGATCTTCGAGCATTGGCACTCGCTCACCGGCGAACTCAGACGCGAACCATGCACCAGCATCAAGGTCCCGCAACTCGCTGACCGTGTGATCGATGACTCGGCCTGTGCCGTTCGTAGTACGTTCGAGCGTAGCGTCATGGAATACCACCAACTGATTGTCTTTGGTGACGCGAACGTCGAACTCGATGAACGTGGCACCCAATTCGACTGCGCGACGGTACGCGGCGAGCGTCTGCTCCGGGCGGTCGATGCCGTTGCCGCGGTGGCCGCAGCCTGCGATCGGGTTCATGTGGTCTCCTCCGAGAGTTCGGTCGTCTGCGACGACCAGATCGCCTCGAGGTGAACTCCATCTTCGAGGATGTGACGGCCGAGCAGCGGCTGAACAAGGATTGGGTTTTCGGAGCGGATTACATCAATAAATTCAAGGTGCTCGTCGGCGATCTCCCCTGAGCCTTCGTACAGCAAGTGCACGAACGACAGGAAGATCCGTGTTTGCGCCTGAAGGCTTGCAAGCATCTCATCGAGACGACCGTTCTGTGAACGCGATGACAGCGCCACGTGGAACTGAGCGTGCAACTCGTTCATGTCGCTCGGTGAGGAGCTCTCGCGTATCTGGACTATGAGGGATTGAAGCTCCTCGATCCATGGTTCGGTGTTGCCATGCTCCATGCCGAGCCGCATTGCCAGACCCTCCAACGTGGCTCGAAGAGTGCGGATCTCGCGAAGATCCTGCACGGTCATGCTGCGCACGAATGACCCACGGCGAGGGCGCTGTTGCACCAAGCCTTGACGCTCGAGATCTCGGATGGCCTCCCGTACCGGTGTCTTGCTGACGTCGAGCCGCTCTGCGAGGGCGGACTCGATCAGGCGGTCACCCGGCTTCAGGCGACCTGACCGGATGGCATCGCGGATCTGCGACGCGACCAACTCTGACAATCGATCCTTCGATGCGACGCTCCAGTCACTCATCGGAGACCACCTCTCTTTCGGTTCCCACTGTGTCGAGGTCCCGCGCGGACGCCCGGTACCAACCTGCGAACGGGACAGTGGAAATTGCAACAGTCTTCCAGACCAGGTAGTTGTCGATTGCTTGCATGGCAGTGTCGCGGCCGAAACCTGAACGCTTTACCCCGCCGAACGGCGCTTCCACCGGCGTCGTGTTGTATGTGTTGATCCACACATAGCCGGAACGGATTGTGCGCGTCATTCGAAACGCGCGGTCGATGTCTTGTGTCCAGACACCTGCAGCGAGCCCGTATACGGTGGCATTGGCAAGGTCGGCTGCTTCGATCTCGGAATCGAAAACCGTCACCGTGACCACTGGACCGAAGATTTCCTCAGTGAACACCTCGTGGTCGCGACCGACGTCTGTCAAGACCGTGGGTCGGTAGAAGCTTCCACCTTCGCAACCGGCAATTGTCACTCGGGAACCTCCGCATGCCACGGTGACTCCGGTGGCGCGCGCCCGGTCGACGAAGCCCTCGACCTTGGCTAGATGTTCTGGTGAGATCAGCGAGCCGAGTTCGGTTTTCTGGTCAAGTGGCGCCCCGATTCGAATCGCTTCCGCGACCGATACCAGCCGCCGCACGAATTCGCTGGCGATGGAGCGCTCGACCAGTATGCGGCTGCCTGCGTTGCAGTTCTCGCCTTGGGCGAAGAATGCGCCGAACGCCGCGGCGTCAGCCGCCGTTGCGATATCCGCGTCGGCGAACACGACTAGCGGAGACTTTCCACCGAGCTCGACCTGCAGGGGGAGTACTCGACGAGCGCGAGCTTCCATGATCTTCGAGCCCGTAGCGGTTGATCCGGTGAAGGTCAGCATGTCGATATCGCCGTGCAAGGACAATGGGGCCCCAGCCGTTGCCCCGAGGCCGCTGACCACATTGAGCGCCCCATCGGGAAGCCCGGCCTTGGTCATCAGTTCTCCTAAGTGCAGGCAAGTGATCGACGCGAGCTCCGACGGTTTCAACACGACCGTGCAGCCAACACTCAATGCGGCAGCGGCTTTCCACACCGCGATGTACAGCGGGAAGTTCCAAGGTGTGATCGCTCCCACGACACCTACGGGCTCACGTAGCACGATGCCGAGTTGGGCTTCGGGCAGCGACATCGTCTGCCCGACAACCTTCGTTGCAGCGCCCGCGAAATAGTCGAGGACCTCAACGACGCCGGCGATGTCGCCTTCGGCTTCCTTGATGGGCTTGCCGCTGTCGATCGACTCGATGGTAGCCAGCAGGGTTGTCTGCTCGGCCACGAGGCGGGCTGCAGAGCGCAGAACGGTCGCCCGGTCCGACGGCGCGAGTCCGGACCAGATGCCGCTGTCGAAGCTGGCACGTGCCGCTTTCACCGCCAGCGCGATGTCATCGGCGTCGCCAGCAGCGATGCGGCCGACAGCCGCGCCGGTCGACGGATCAACGACGTCCAGCCATTGGCTGGAGACGGGGGGTTGCCAGCTACCGGCGATGTAGTGGCCGATGGGATGAAGCAATGACTGCGCTGTCGTTCCGTCTGCTGTTTGGTGGTCATAGGTCAATGTCATTGGTTACCTGTCCTGGATGGTCTTGGTCGTTGTGCCCTGAGAAGCTCCGTTCATCCAGAACACTTCGCTTGGGTTGTCCACGAGGAACTGCGCACTCATCTCGTCGGGGATGCCGACGTGCCGAAGTACGGGCAGTCCCCAGCGGAGCACGTAGCTGTAGCCGTGGCCGCCGTAGTGGCAGAGACGGTGTTTCATTGCGATGTCCTGCCCAATCAGGAGTTGCCTGGCGAAGCCCGCCTCGCACAATTGATGGAGCATCACGGCTCGCTCGAGGTCGCACGGCATCGGCATACCTCGCGCGGACGGAGCGATCCAAGGCTCGAGGCCGAAGCAGTCGAACGCCAGATAGCAACCAGTGCGCGCCAGCTCGATTGCGTCGTCGATGTCGTTGATGCGGCGATCGACATGGGAGATCACGATTCGATCGGGCGCCACCCCGAGGCGCACTAGCCGTTGGACGTGGTCGAGCCCTGCGGATGCGTGGCGACCCGTGTGCACCACGACGGCAGCTCCGGTTTCACCGTGGGCGAGCGCGCTGGCCTCAAGGACGCGATGCTCCTCGTCGGTGACGGGCCACGAGCACCCAATCTCGCCGATTACGCCAGCGCGAACATTGGTACCGTCCATGCCGACCACCATGTCATCCACCATCGACCGCGCGATCTCGTCAATAGACGTCTGCCGGAGGGAGCCGGGGTGGGAACTCTCGACGTAGTAGCCGCAGCCGAGAACCACTTGAACTCCTGAGCGGGCTGCAACAGCGCTCGTCTCGAGCGGTCGCCGACCGAGCCCGTGACACGTCAGGTCGATCATCGACTGACCACCGTCGGTACGAAACTGTGCCAGCTCGGATACGGCGATGTCGATTTCGTCGAGAACGAGGTTTGTCTGGCTTTCAAGGTGGTGTTCTCGGATCCACCAGAGGTTTTCGATCTGCAGCGGTTCGGTAGCGCGGCGCTGCTCCTCAGGGTCGTCTGGGAGCTGGAAATCTCGGCTGCGTAGGTCGCACAGCAGGTGTTCGTGTGCCGACGTGACGCCTAGGTCCTTGGGTTCGATGTCGCCCGTCACCGTGCGGACAATGCGCGTTGGGTTCATCAGTTGTCTCCTTCGAGCCGGATTCTCGGGTCGAGCAGCCCGTACAAGAGGTCTGTCACGATGTTGATGGCGATGAACATGCCAGCGATCATGAGGACTGTGCCCTGGACGACCGGATAGTCGCGCTGCGTGATGGCGTCAACCACTAGGCGGCCAACTCCAGGTAGCGACAGCACCGACTCTGTGAGAACGGTGCCTCCCAGCAGCACGCCAGCCTCCACTCCGAGCACGGTGAGCACGGGTATGGACGCGTTATGTAGCCCGTGCCGAATGGTGATTCGCATTGGTCGCAACCCCTTGGCTTCCGCGGTACGGACAAAATCTTGACTCAGCACGTCGGTCATCGCGCCTCTCGTCATTCTCAATATCGAGGCGGCGCTGCTGAAGCCTAGGATGAGGATTGGTGTGATCACGGTGGCCAGATTCTCTAAAGGGTCGGACCAGATGGCGACGTAGCCCGTCGGTGGCACCCAGCCCCAATTCTCGGATCCGACGAGCAGCACCAGCGTGGCGGTCAGGTACACGGGGATCGCCGCGCCGAGCAGTGCGGCGATCCTGGCTCCGTGATCCACGAAGGTGTGCTGCCGTTTGGCGGCAATGGCCCCCAGCGGCACACCGATGATGATTGCGACGAGGATTGCGCCGATGGTGATCTCGATCGTCAGTGGCAACCGCTCAAGGATGACGTCGCGCACTTGTCGCCCGCTGCGCCATGACTCACCCAAGTCCCCCCTGATCACGCTCCAGAGCCAATCGAAGTACTGCACGAACACGTTTCGGTCGAGGCCGTACGTCGCCTCGAGTTGTTGGACTATGTCGGAGTCACTCGCGCCTTCGGCTCCGAGCGTGCTGCCCACGATCGTGCCCGGGATTGCTACGAGAACGATGAAGACGAGAACCGAGAGCGCGTTAAGTGTGGCCACGCCACCAAGAACGCGTCGCACGATGTAGCGCATCATCGGCGGCTCCGTGGGTCGAGCAAGTCGCTTAGGCCATCGCCAAGCATGAACAGCGTCAGTACGGCGATGGTGATCGTCGCTCCGGCGGAGATCGTCACCCACGGCGCAAGGCCCAGCAGTACCCGGCCGTCACCCAGGATCGAGCCCCATGAGGCTGCTGGAGGTTGTGGTCCGAGACCGAGGAAGCTGAGCGCCGATTCCAGGAGAAGGGCTTGGGCAAGGGCGATGCTTGCTTGCACAGCCAGCACGGTTGTGATGTTCGGAACGATGTGTCGACTCATGATTCTCGTCTTGCGCGCTCCCATCAGCTGAACCGCTTCGGCGTATGGTTTGCGCGACTCGATGAGCGTGGTGGATCGCGCGACGCGGGCGAAGACCGGAAGCGAGATCACGGCGATGGCCAGTGCGGCGTTGCGCGCACTCGGCCCCAGAGATGCAGCGAGCATGATGGCCAACAGAAGGGGTGGAAAGGCGAACAGGACGTCAATGATGCGCATGAGTACATGGTCGATCTTGCCGCCGAAGTACCCGGCGATCACTCCGACCGTTGCGCCGATCGAGAGTGCGACGCCGACGCTGCCGGCGGCGACGCCGAGTGAGATGCGGGCCCCGTAGAGCAGCCTACTCAATTGGTCACGCCCGTATCGGTCGGTACCTAGCAGATGGTCTGCGGATGGACCGGTAAGCCGTCGTTCCCGATCGAAGGCAAGCGGGTCGAATGGCGAGATCAGCGGTGCAAAAAGTGCAGCAATAGCGATGGCAAACAGAACGGACGCTGCGATCACTAAGCCTGGATGTGAGGTGATAGTGCGCCGAATCACGTGGTGAGCATTCGGGAGCGGGGGGGGGGGGGGGGGGGGGCCGGTGCTAGGCGCTGGTGCCTGGCACCGGCCGTTGCCTCATTCGCCGATCGTGACCTGAGCAAACCGACGTTCGTTCAACGGGAGGGGAGTGAACCCGTCGACGTCGGAGCTCCAACCCCATATCGAGTCGGCGGTGTAGAGGTACAGGTATGGGGACAACTCGTTAACGAAGCGGGTTTCCACCTCGTTGTAGAGGGCGACACGCTCTGCGCCGATTGCCGCCCGGGCTGCGAGGACCTGCTCGTCGAAGGACGGCTCACAAATCTTCGAATAGTTCCATGAACCTTCGCAAGTGAAGGAGTTGTAGAACGGAACGTCCGGGTTCGGGTAGCCACCGCTGGTACCGAAGATCATGTCGTAGTTCTGGTTCAGAAGGCTATCCAACCAGACGGACGACTCCTGTGGGAGGATTCCTGCTTCAATTCCGATGCGGGCGAGCTGATCGACGACGACCGGCGCTGTCGCCATCATGACAGCGTTGGAAGAGTTGGCGGTCAGAGTGATGCTCAGTCCGTCGATGCCCGCTTCTGAGAGCAGCTCGATCGCCTTGTCTGGGTCGTAGTTGTAGGACGGGAAGGTTTCTAGGGGTTGTGCCAGTTCCACCTGAGCCGGAGTTATTGGAGAGGTCACCGTACCACGGCCCTCGATGGCGATATCGACAGTTTCCTGACGGTCGATGCCGAAGCCGATGGCCTGACGTACGGCCGGGTTATCGAAAGGCGCTTTTGTGGTGTTGAAGGCCAGGTAGACGTATGCAAGCGAGTCTGACTCGGTGTAGGTGACCGAGCTTGCCGATTGGATTCCTGAGGCTGCCAGCGGGTCGGTGAACTGGAACCAGTCGATCTCGCCGGCCGACAGCGCTGCTGCCGCGGAGACTTCGTCGGGAACGAAGCGGAAGATCAATTGTTCGAGCTTCGGCAACCCTGCCGCCCAGTATTCCGAGTAACCGGCGAGTGCGATCTCGCTGCCGCTACTCCAGTCTGCTAGCTCGAAAGCGCCTGTACCGCCGTCGACCCTTCGCAGGTCGCCGTTGGCCTCGACCACTTCGCGGTCCATGATCACGCTGGGGGCCACGGCGAGGATTGCGAGCAATGCTTGGGGCGCTGCCGTGTTCAGAGTGAACGTAACGGTGGAGCCTTCGGCCTCGATTGTATCGACGAAAGCGTACAGGCCCTTGTTGATGCTCTCCTCGGAGCGCAGGCGATCGAAGGAGTACACGACGTCATCGGCTGTGACGGCTCGGCCACTGTGGAACGTGACGCCCTCGCGGATGCTGAAGGTAATCGACAAGCCGTCGTCGGCTACCTGGTAGTCCTCGGCGATCTGCGGCGTGTAGCCGAGGTCAGGGGCGAACTCAATCAGTGGGTCGTACATCGGCATGTACACTAGCGTGCTAGCCAGGTTGGTCTCGAAGATTGGGTCGAGAGAGGCGGGCTCCGCAGTGGTGCCGGCAATGAGCGTGCCACTCAGCCCAACTTGGGCAGGATCGGGTGATTCTGTGTCACCGCTGTCACCGGTGGTCTCGGTGTCACCGGTGGTCTCGGTGTCACCGCTGTCACCGGTGGTCTCGGTGTCGACGATCGTCTCGGACGCCGTGTCGTCGTCGGAGCCGCAAGCTCCAACAACGAGCACTGACGCCATTACTACGGCAAGCAGTCGAAGATTCAATGGATTCCCCTTTGAGTTGAAAGTCGATTACCTATAGTCGACTTTATTGCGTGGGGTAACCCTAACGGATAGTATTGGCTGTCGCAAGACCCACCGCTGATATCGCTGAGCCCCGATTAGGGCGACGTGTACAATCTGACCAGTGAGGCCACTATGACGCCGCAACCCCTACTCTCGGTCGAACGGCTGGGCGTGGCGTTTCAAACCCGAAGTGGATATCTGTCGGCCGTGCGAGACATTGATCTAACGATCAATAGTGACGAAGCGGTCGCCTTGGTCGGGGAGTCGGGATCCGGAAAGAGTGCGACCGCTTTGGCGATTCTGGGATTGCTCGGCACGACAGCGAGAGTCCAAGGTGAGGTATTCTTGAACGGGATCAACGTGGTCGGCGCATCAGCTCGCCAGCTGCGCTCGATCCGTGCCGCTCGCGTGGGCATCGTGTTTCAGGACCCGCAGGCGTCGCTCAACCCTGTCATGACGATCGAGGCGCAGCTAGTCGAAACGCTGAGGGCACACCTCGACATCACTCGAGCACGCGCTAAGCAGCGAGCACTCGAACTTTTGGAGCTTGCAGAGTTGACGGATCCTAATTCACGCCTTCGCAGCTATCCGCACGAATTGTCCGGGGGAATGCGTCAGCGGGTCATGTTGGCCATCGCGCTTGCCTGTACTCCAGACCTGCTAATCGCAGACGAGCCGACCACTGCGCTTGACGTCACCGTGCAAGCACAGATCTTGGACACGCTCGACCGGATGCGACGCGACCTGGGAATGGCGTTGCTGGTCATCACCCACGACTTGGGAGTTGCGAACCGCCTATGCGACCGGATCGCGGTGATGTACGCTGGTCGCATCGTGGAGGAGGGCGCAACACGTCACGTGCTCGACCACCCGACGCACCCCTACACCCGTGCGTTGCTCGAAGGCCAACCGCAGTTAGCCGACCTCGGACGCCGCCTGCGATCAATCGAAGGTTCGCCTCCTGTGCTGGGTGAGGCACAAGGCGAATCGTGCAGTTTCGCTCCGCGTTGCGCGTCCGCCACCGAAGATTGTCACGACGATGAGCCAGAGCTGCGCAAACTCGGTCGACAACTCGTGGCCTGTTTCCATCCGGGAGTGCCTGCATGACAACTGACCTGCTCCGGGTCGACAATCTTTCCGTCGTTTTTAAACGGTCCAGGCGACCCGCAGTCCACGCGGTTGATGACGTCTCCCTGACCGTTGCCGCCGGACGCACACTCGGGCTGGTCGGGGAGTCGGGCTCGGGGAAGACAACTGTCGGCAGATGCGTCGTCGGGCTGCAGTCGCCGACCGATGGAGATCTGTTCCTTGACGGACGCTCACTCGGTCACAAGCGCACTAGGGCCGATCATCGCCTTATTCAAATGGTTTTCCAGGACCCGACATCCAGTCTGGACCCGCGTCAACGGGTTATCGATGCCGTCGGTGAGCCCTTGCGCGTGCAACAGGGCACGGGTCGGCGGTTGGCGCGAGAGAAGGCACGAGAGATGTTGCGAGAGGTCGGCCTCACCGATGCGCTCGTCGACCGATTCGCCCACCAGCTCTCTGGCGGCCAACGGCAACGGGTGGTGATTGCTCGCGCGATGATTCTTCGTCCTCGGCTTACGGTCTGCGATGAACCGGTCAGCGCCCTGGATGTCTCCGTGCAGGCACAGGTGGTGAACCTGCTCGCCAAGCTGCAGGAGCAGTCGGGAGTGGGGTACCTATTTATCGCCCACGACCTCGCGGTAGTGCGCCATATAGCTCACGATGTCGCAGTGATGCACCTAGGCAGGGTTGTGGAATCTGGACCCGCTGAGGATGTGTACAACAACCCGCACCACCCGTACACCCTCGCGCTCATGTCAGCGGTGTTGACCACGGAGCCCAACGGCCGCGGCGAGCAGCGGATCGTGCTTGACGGTGAGATGCCAAGTTCCTCGAACCCGCCTGAGGGCTGCTCCTTCCATACTCGGTGCTTCCGCTACGAGAAGCTCGGCAGACCGGGGCGTTGCCGACAGGAGGTTCCCGCATCGATATCCCTTCCCAAGGAGCAACGTCATGAGGTCGCGTGCCACTTCCCAACTGAGGTTTCGGTGAACCCGAGCGGCCGTAGGACCTGCTGATGCGTTCGCGCGCGATTCGATTGATCGAGGTGGTTGACTCCCACACTGAGGGCAACCCCACCCGGGTTGTTATCGGTGGTGTTCCCGTGCCGCCGGGCGCAACAGTGCTCGAGCGCCAGCTGTATCTCTGCGAGCACGATGACCGTCTAAGGACGCTCTTGAACTTTGAACCCCGCGGTAACCCAATGATGTGTTCGGTGCTGCTGATGCCTCCCATCGACCCAGCGGCGACGTTCTCAGTGTTACTCATGGAGCAGGACGAGTACGTGCCGATGTGTGGGCACTGCATCATCGGCGCGGCCACGACGGTTCTCGCTGCGGGTCTACTCGAGATCACTGGTGATACCACCGGCGTAGCCTTCGAGACGCTGGCCGGTCTTGTCCACTGCGACGTCGACACGAGGGGTGGCAATGTCGGAGCGGTCACGCTCCGAAACGTGGCGTCATTCCTTTTGCACCGCGATGCGCAGGTCGAAGTTCCAGGCCTCGGACAGATCCTCGTCGATGTGGCTTTCGGTGGCGACTTCTATGCGATCGTGGACGCCGACGTGCTCGGGTTCGTTGTCGGTCCCGAGCACGAAAAGACCCTCGGGTCCTGGTCGCAGGCGATCGTCGGCGCGGTGAACGACCAGCTGACGATCTGCCATCCCGTCACATCAACCATCGACCGACTCTACGAGGTGCTCTGGACCACGGAGTCGTCGGCCGTCGATGTGTACCGACACGCTGTGGTGTCGCCGCCGGCAACCTTCGACCGATCGCCCTGCGGAACCGGCTCGAGCGCTCGGCTTGCAGCGCTCTGGGCGCGCGGGGTGGTGCCGGTCGGCAGAACGGTGCAGTTCGAGGGGGTCCTCGGCACACGCTTCCGAGCGGTTGCGACCGAGCTGACGGATGTAGGTGGCATGCCAGCGATCCTGCCACAGGTCACTGGCAGGGCATACGTGACAGCGCGGTCGACAATCATGCTCGACCCCGATGACCCGTTCCCCGGCGGATATCGCTTAGAGCACAGACCCCTGTCCACATCGAATGAGGAGAACCACCCATGAGTCAGCCCTTTGGCCTGACCGGCAAGACAGTTGTCGTCATCGGCGGCAGCGCCGGCATGGGTTTGGCTACTGCCAAGCTGGTAGCCGAGTTGGGCGCCGACGTCGTGATCGCGGCACGGGACCCGCACAGGCTGGCTCAGGCGGCGGAGCAAATCAATCAGCGCTCCGGGAGCGCCGTGTGTCACCGCGCACTTTCGATCGAATCCGGCGACGCCGTCGCTGAGTTCCTCGCCGATTACGCTCCGTTCGACCACCTGGTGTTGCCCGGGTCAACGGTGGTGCCCGTGGACTTTGAGCACGTGACTGAGGCGAATTCGCGTGAGGCATTCGACAGTAAGTTCTGGGGACCGTTCCTTGCTGCGATGGCAGCGGTGCCGCACATGCGTCACGGCGGCTGCGTCGTTATGTACAGCGGGGTTGCGGCCGATCGCCCGGTTCGCGGTTTCGTCGTGGGCTCGGCCATCAACGGAGCCATCAACGCACTCACCCGCTCGTTGGCCCTTGAGCTGGGCACACTCGGCCTTCGCATCAACACCATTGCCCCCGGTGCGGTGCGGACGCCGCTGTGGTCAAACGTGGATCACTTGCAGTCGGCGGATGACATCGAGGCCGAAGCCTCGGCTCGGCTGCCGGTCGGGCGGGTAGGTACCCCCAGAGAGTGCGCCGAGCTAGCAGTGGCCCTGATGACCAACGGATTCATCACCGGTGAGGTCATTGGCATCGACGGCGGCGCCAAGGCAATGCGATGATCAGGAGAACAAAATGTACGCAATGACCGTGCTCGGCCCCATCCATCGTGATCGCCTTGGCATCACACTTCCGCACGAGCACCTCAATTGTGACAGCTCGTTCCTCTGCACCGATTCCACAGCACAATCGACCCCGATCGAGCTAGTGAACCCGGCCGAGCTGCGGCGGACGCCGATGCGATTTCTTCATAACCTGGACATGCGTGACGAGGGGATAGCGACCGACGAGCTTCGGTCGTTCGTTGCCAATGGAGGTTCGACCATCGTGGACGTCACTCCGATCATGCAACAATCTCGCGATCCGGATTTGTTGGTGCGAGCGGCGCGCGCTTCTGGGGCCAACGTAATCATGGGATCCGGCTGGTACGTCGGCGCGTCCCACCCGCTCGAGATTGCCACAATGTCGATCGACCAGCTGGCTGATGTGATGGTTGATGAGGTTACGCGTGGTAAGGGCGGTTCAGGGATCCGTCCCGGTGTGCTCGGCGAGATCGGCACGGGGGACCCGCTGCTTCCTGGCGAGGAGCGTGTCTTGCGCGCATCGGCCCGTGCACAGCTGCGGACCGGTTGCCCGATCAACGTGCATATGGCTGCGGAGTGCCGTGAAGTGATGCGCGTGCTGGACATACTGAACGAGGAGGGCATCACGGACCTAGGCCGTGTTGTTATCAGTCACATGGATGTGGCGATCGACCTTGTGCAGCAGCGCGAGGTCGCGTCTCGCGGCGCGATGGTCGAGTACGACACGTTTGGTCATGAGCATTACCCGGACAGCCGGGGGAGGGTGATGCCCTCCGACGTCCAGCGGCTGGAAGCGATCGCAACGCTGGCCACAGAGGGGTTGGCCCCGTCGATCCTGGTTTCGCAGGACGTCTGTTTGCGTTCGCTTTGGCAGCGCTATGGGGGCAAGGGGTACGTCGGGCTACTCAAGGACGTCCAGCTGCTGGGCGACGATGTCGGGGTGCCGCGCGAGTTGTGGACCACCTTGCTGACCGTCAACCCGGCGCGGGTGTTCGCGTATCTGACTTCTCTCGACGAGGCACCGGAACCGCTGGAAGGCTGCTAGTATTAAGTCGACTATCGTTTAGATCTACAAAGGGCGTCTGAAAATGAGTATTCGTGGTGTAATCGTTCCGCTGGTGTCGCCGTTCGACGACCAGTTCGCGGTAGCGCTTGACAAGCTGGAGACACTGGTCGGCACGCTCGTCGCCCACGGTGTCGACGGGCTCATCGTGTGCGCTAGCACCGGTGAGGCGCTGGCGCTGTCGGAGGCGGAGCGGGCGGCGATCATCGACCTCGTGCTGGCCACGAACGCCGGCCAGGTGCCGGTGTACGTCGGTTGCTCAAGCTACTCGACTGACCAAGTGATCGGGCTGATCGACGATGCCGCCACCCGCGGGGCGACCGGGGCGATGATCACCCACCCCTACTACGCACTACCGGACCCCATTGAGCTGCTCGCCCATTACACCGCCGTATCGGCCAGGATCGAGGTACCGGTAATTGTGTACAACAATCCCGCTACGACTGGCATTGATGCCTCACCCGAGCAGTTGGCCGAAATTGTTGCTCTCCCCCACATGGATGCCATCAAGGAGAGTTCAGGTGACTGCACCCGTATCACTCGTATCAATCGACTCACAGGAAACACCGTCCCAGTCCTGTGCGGTACCGACAATCAGGCGCTGGAGCAGTTGGCTGCAGGCGCCGTCGGTTGGGTGGCCGGTGTGGCCAACGTGCTGCCCAGGGAGTGCCTGGCGCTGCACCGTGCTACCCAGGCCAACGATCTGAAACTGGCCAAGGCGATCACCGATTGCATCTACGCCTACCTCAGTGAGGCCGAGTTCACGGGCAAATATGTGCAGGTCAACAAGCTCGGGCTTCAGTTGACTGGCCTCGAGGTCGGGCCTCCCAGACCTCCCCTTCTGCCAGTAACTGGAGAAGGTCGTGATCGGGTGATCGCCGCTCTTGAGCAGGCGCGAGGCGCTTCATCGCTGGTCGGCTCATGAGCACCGAAGTTCCACCGGAGGTGGCCAAGCGCCATCGGCGGTCTATTGCGTCGCTCGACCGGGCACGCGAATCGGTAGCAGGAGGCGTGACCTCCACCGTCCGGACCGCAGCGCGACCAGTGCCGCTCTATTTCGACCGTGGCTTGGGCACGCGTTTGTGGGATGTCGACGGCAATGAGTACGTCGACTTCTTGTTGTCGTATGGACCGTCCATCCTTGGCCACGCGTCGCCCGTTGTCGCCCAGGCGATTGCTGCGCAGGCAGCGCGCGGGATGACGTTCGGTTCACAGCACGAGCTGGAGATTGAGGCGGCAGAACTGCTCACCAAGGTCGTGCCGAATGCAGACCGGGCGATCTTTTCCAGTACTGGTAGCGAGGCCGTGGCGGCAGCGCTGCGAGTTGTCCGCGCGGCAACAGGCCGATCACTGGTCCTGAAGTTCCAGGGTCACTATCACGGTTGGTTCGACGGGATGTTCGCCAGCGTGGGCAACTCCATGGGCACCGAGCAAGCGATTATCGAGCAACCGGTTCCTCAGACTATCGGTTCCGCTCCCGGTGCTGCAGCGGACGTGATCGCTGTGCGATGGAACGATGAAGACGCGCTCGTTGCCGCGTTTGATCAGTACGGCAGCTCGATCGCTGCGGTCATCTGTGAGCCGCTCAACGTCAACGGGGGAGTCATCCCGCCGATGCCGGGGTTTTTGCAGCTGGTTCGATCAATGTGCACTGACAACGGATCGCTCCTCGTGTTCGACGAGGTAATCACCGGGTTCCGTCTGGCGCTCGGAGGCGCCCAAGAGTTCTACGGGGTCGACGCCGACATGACCGTGTTCGCGAAGGCATTGGCGGGTGGTTTTCCGATCAGCGCTGTGACGGGTACCGAAGCAGCGATGGAGGTCGTGTCGTCGGGGCGACTAATCCATAATGGAACGTTCAACGGCAACCCGCTTGGTTGCGCGGCGATCATTGCCACCGTCAGCGAGTTGGCTCGCGACAGCGAAGCGACGTTTACGCGGTTGCACGCACTCGGCGGGCAGCTGGCTGCCGGACTGGCAGACAGCCACCCAGATCTGGCCGTGCGCTCTGTCGGGCCGATCAGCATTTCGGTGATGGGTGACCCGCACAACGTAGTGCGCATCCAGGACCGTGCGGGATCGGACGATTCCCGTCAGCAGTCATTTGTGGAGGGCCTCATCGCGCGGGGGATCCACAGTCAAGGCCTGTGGTACGTGTCCACTGAACACACCACGGCCGACATCGAGTTGGCGATCGCTGCTGCCCAGGAAATTCTGGCCCTAGTCTGACAATCGGGAAGCTGAGGGTGCCGAGAACGCGTCGCTGCAGGTCACAGCGTTGGCGACCGGTACCGTGACCGGCCGTGTCATCGCTTATCTCACACCTGTTTCGGCTCCTGATCGCCCGTCTCGGACTGCTGTTGGTATCCGGTGACAAGCGTGACGCCGAGATCCTCGCCCTTCGCCATCAGATTCTCATCCTGCAGCGACAAGTCGAGCGGCCGAGATTCACCCCGACGGACCGGACCATCCTGGCCGTGCTCTCGCGTGCGTTCGACCGGAAGCGGCTTACCCGTGTGATGCTGATCATGAAACCGGCCACCGTGATCGGCTGGCACCGACACCTCGTCGCCCGCCACTGGACCCAACCACCTGGGTCCCGAACCGGGCGCCCTCCCACACCAGCGGAGCTTCGTCGGCTGGTCTTGCGCCTCGACACAGAGAACCCAACCTGGGGCTACCGACGCATCCATGGAGAGATACGCCGTCTCGGACACCGTCTTGCTGCGTCGACGGTGTGGAAGATCTTGCGCGATGCCGGACGTGAGCCCACCCCGAACCGGACCGGGCCGATCTGGAGCGAGTTCATTGCTAGCCAAGCCCACGCCCTGGTGGCGACCGACTTCTTCTGCGTCGATACCGTCACCATGCGGCGGTTCCATTGTGCTGTTCTTCATCGAGATCGACACCCGACGAGTGCACCTCGCCGCGATCACCACCAACCCCACCGGTCCCTGGACCACCCAAGCTGCCCGGAACCTGATCATCGGCTACAACAAGGCCATCCGGCTCGTGATCCGCGACGGCGCCGGTCAATACACACGGACCTTCGATGACGTGTTCGCCGCTGTCGGCGGCTCGGTCATCACCATCCCACCGGGCGCTCCTCAAGCCAACGCATTCGCCGAGCGCTGGGTACGTACCATCCGCCACGAACTACTCGACCGCACCCTGATTTGGAATCAACGCCAACTCAACCGACTCCTCGATGACTTCATCGAGCACTACAACGAGCACAGGCCCCACCGCAGCCTCGACCAACGAGCACCCAACGACGAAGCTGACAAACCCGCGATCGAGCCCACTACACCAATCCATCGAAGCACCACCTGCGTTGGACTCATCAACGAGTACCGACCAGCAGCCTGAGTCCCAACCGGTCAAGCCAACCCGCCCGGCCACCACGCCTTCACCGCGCCCGAGCCACCACCATGGGCTTCCCCTCGAATCGTGGAGGGTTGGTTATTGATGGTTGAAGTTTCTCATGGTTGGTCTGGTGATGCGATTCGGGCGGGTCTGGGTCCAGGCGAAGACCGGTTCTTGACCGCTGAAACGATCTGAGCGGCTCCTCATGCCGCTCGTTTGTGGTCGGTGTCGCTGTGGCGGGTTCTGTCGGCGAGGAGCTGTTCGTAGACCACGGGCGGTTTCATCTCGCAGCTGCTGTGGCGGCGGGTGTGGTTGTAGGCCTCGATGAACCGGGCGACCTCGCGGCGGGCCTGGGCAAAGGTGGCGAGATCGCGGCGTGACAACAGTTCCCATTCCAGTGTCGAGTTGAAGCTTTCGGCGACCGCGTTGTCCAGAGCCGAGGCGACTCGGCCCATCGACTGGGTGACCCCGAGCGTCTTGCATGCTTTGGCGAAGAGGTCGCCGGTGTACTCACGCCTCCCTTGTCGGAATGAAAGATCACCCCGTCGATGTCGCCGCCACGCACCGCGCCAGCCATACATAGCGCTGCTTTGGCCAACGCGGCGTCGTGGTGCTCACCAATCGCGAACCCACACAGACGCCGCGAGGCGAGGTCCTCCACGATCGCCAAATACAGCTTCCCTTCACCGGTCGGGATTTCGGTCAGGTCGCCGCACCACTTCTCGTCGACCGTCTCGGCGCTGAAGTCGCGTCTGACCAGGTCAGCAACAGGTTCCGCGGCCTTGTCCGGTCGGGTCAACGACCGCCGCTTGCGTTTCGGGGAACGGCCCTGAAGGCCTTGACTGGCCATCGACGCGGCGACGGTGTTGATCGACACGTTCCAGCCGTCCTCGATCAAGTCCTCGAACACCCGCGGCGACCCGTACGTTTCGGCGACCCCGCCGGACACATCGAAAGACCTCTTCACCGCTACGTCGAGCCGTCCCCGCCGTTCATCGCGTGCGGTCGGGGGCCGGTTGCGCCATTTGTAGAACCACGACTCAGACACGCCGAGCCAGCGGCAGCACTTCGCGTGGGGTACCCGATGATCGGTCCTTTGGGCAGCGATGAACGATGCCACGGTCATCGCGTCGCCTCCTTTACCCACAGGACCACGGATCGCTTTAGCCTGAATCCACCGACGCGGTGAAGCTTGTGGGGTTGGCGCGTCCACCAGAAAGGCCTCCTGACGTGGGAGAATGCTGTTTGTTGTAACGGTCATTCTGGCCATGTGGGGAGGCACTTCCTGTGAGGAGCGTAGCAGGTGGGATCGACGGGTTGGAGGTGGTGTTCGATGATGGGTCTTTGGTGGCTGATGCGGGGTTGTTGCTGGCGGGCACGGTGATGCACAGGCTGGGTTTGGAGGCGTTGATCGTGTTGTGCATCTGACTTCGCGCGACAGGTTCTGAGTTTTTTCAAGCAGCATCGGGCAGGGTTGGCGGTCCTAGGACAGGAGGCTGCAGCCTATGAGTTCCGAGCATAGAAAACCGAAGAAGCTGCTTACAGCAGAGCAGAAGTACGATTTGTGGGTGCGGATGCTTTGCGGTCAGGTCACCCAGGCCGAGGCGGCTGCTGAGGCTGGTGTGGACCGGTCGGTGATCGCCCGGCTGCGAGCTGTCGCCCGGGATGGGGCGGTCGCGGCTTTGGGTTCGTCGAGGCCGGGCCGGCCCCGTCAGTCCCGAGCGGAGGCGTCTGAGGCAGCAGCCCTTCGTGTCGAGGTGGAACGGTTGGGGCGTACTGTGGTCGAACAAGCCGTGGAGCTGGCGGTGCTGCGGGGAAAAACGGGTTGGGGATGAGCGGTCCTGTCCCCGCCCGCGTCGACGGGACCGCCAAAGCCGTGCTGTTGGGGTTGATCGACGACGCCACCTCGGCTGGCTGGACGCACAGCCGGGTCTGCACGGTGCTGGGTGTGGACCGCCGCCGGGCATGGCGCTGGACCCAACGCCGCGCCGAGGGGACTCTTGACGATGCCCGCCCGGGCGGACGTCCGATCCACAGCCTGCTGAGCTCAGAACGTGACGAGATCGTGCGCCTCTTCGACGAGTGGGGCGACACCGACCGGTCGCATCGCAAGCTCGCGCACCGCGGCTCCTACCTGGGCCGCGTGTGGGTGTCTGCTTCGACTGTGGACCGCGTTCTCGCAGGTCACGGCCTCGCTCTGGCCGGCACGCCGCGCCCCGCCAAGGCCACCAAGACGCCGTGGCCTACCTGGTGTGAGTGGCGGCCCAACCAACTGTGGTGTTGGGACGGCACCCAGTTCCCGACATGCCGACAAGCCAAGCACGCCTACGCGATAGTCGATGTGGTGTCCCGTAAATGGATCGCCACGCACCACACCGCGGCACCGGACTCGGTCGCCGCCAGAGTCTTGTTCGCCAAAGCACTGCAAAGCGAAGGGCTCCTCACCGACGAACTCGCCGCCCGCCTCGACAACCCCCACGCAGACCTGCCCCACAGCGACACAATCCCGCTGCTGTTGGCGGTCAGCGACAACGGACCGGAGATGCGCGCCGGCGACACCGCCAAATTCATGGCCATGTGCTCGATCGCCCAGCACTTCGGACGCCGGTCCACGCCCACCGACCAGGCCTGGATCGAGTCTCTGTTCAGCCACGTCAAAGGCGAGCATCCCCACCTCGAAACGCTCGGCGATCCCGCCGACCTCACCCGAGAACTCGAACGCGTCCGCGGCCACTACAACTCGGTGCGGCTGCACGAAGGCATCGGGTATGTCACCCCCCACGACGAGCACACCGGCAAAGGCGACCAGATCCGCCAAGCACGCCGAGACGGACTCCAACAAGCCGACCAGCGACGACGCGCCCACCACCGAAACCAACCGCTAACATGACCACACAACCACCACCGCACACCCACCACCGCACACCCACCAATGCGACTTGAAAAAACCCGCAATCTGTCGCGAAGAGTCAGAAACACCTCAATCGACGACACGGTGCGCCTCGACGGGCGTGTGGCGGGGTCGGGGTCGGGTCGCAAGGTGTTGTCTTTGGTGGCGTCGATGCTGGTGGGCGGGCGCTGCATCGACGCAGCGGTTGCGGTCGGGCTCGGCGGCGGCGGTGCTGCCTTTCGCGGTGGTGGCACCGTCGACTGCTGGGTCGTTTTTGGGGTCGTTCACGTTCGGGCATGTGCGCCAGCTCGACAAAGCGGCCGAGTTGGCGCTTGTGCGGGCGTGGTCTGTGGGCGCCGCGCCCGACGTTGGGGAGATGACGGTGGATTTGGACTCCACGGTGTGTGAGGTGTGCGGCAAGGCCAAGCACGGCGCCGCGTACGGCCATACCAAGGTGTTGGGCTATCACCCGCTGGTGGCGGTGCGCTCAGACACCGGCGAGGTGCTGCACTCGCGGATGCGGTCGGGATCGTCTCAGCGCGGCAACGACCGGTTCGCTCGTGAGACGCTGACGCGCCTGCGGCGCCTGGCGGCGGACGCGGCGGTGACGGTACGCGCCGACGCGGGGTTCTTCTCCTATGACATGATCGCAGCCATCGGCGCCCACGGTGCCTGCTACTCGATCACGATCCCACAAAACGCCAAGGTCAACACAGCCATAGCGGCCATAGACGACGACGCCTGGGCAAGCATCAAATACACCCGCGGCGGCGAGGCCCAAGTCGCTGAGACCACCATCGAAGCCGGCCGCCGCAGCGACAAACTCCACGGCGACGACGCCAAGCCCGCGAAGCTGCGGCTCATCATACGCCGCAGCCGCCTGCTCGGCGCCCAAGGCGAGCTGTGGCCCAACTGGCGCCACCACTGCTTCGTCACCGACAGAGAAGACCTCGACACCAAAGCCGCCGACACCTACCACCGAGCCCACGCCACCGTCGAGCTCGCCATTCGTGACCTCAAAGAAGGCGCCGGGCTCAGCCGCTGCCCCTCCAGACGATTCCCCGCCAACGGCGCCTGGCTCGCCTGCTGCGTGCTCGCCCACAACCTCATACGCTGGACCTCCCGCCTCGGCCGCGCCCACCCCGCGCGCCAACTCACCGTCGCAGCCACCATCCCCAACCGGCTCCTCACCGTGCCAGGCCGCCTCGTCAACCACAGCGGCCGACACAGACTGCGCCTGCCGCTCAACTGGCCCTGGCAGAACACCTTCACCACCGCCCTGCAACGAATCCGCAACCTACCCCTGCTCATCTAACCCGCGCCCCGCGCCCGGCGCAGCACAGCCCAACCCCACCCGCCACCAACCCACCACAACCCCGCACTCCAGTCCCCCACGCCCCAAAACGCGCCAGCCCACACACACGCACCAGCCCAACAGCCACCCGGCCCCAAACCGACGATCCCACAAACCCGTCGGTGGATTCAGGCTAATGATTGGAGCAAGTATGGGGGCTATGGATGTAGATGTGCGGCATGGGCCGACTTCGCTCTCTGGACATCGCGTGCTGACGCGTCTGGGCTTGTGCTTCAGTGCGGAGGCGGCGAACCCATGTCGATGCACCGTGAGATCGATGGCCAGTGGTTCGGCTCTCTTCAGCGCTCAGTTCCCAGTCGTCTGTGGAGTTCAACGACATGCCACATGACCAGTGCTGTCACGTGGCAAAGGTCGGCTTGAGCGTCCCAGTCAGGCTTCACGATCCCTGGTGCTCGCCACTGAGGTGGCCAGATGTCGCAGAGGTTGACCTAGAGCTGCTCGGTCATTCTCACAGCTACGTCTGCCGCCAACTCTGCATTGTTGACCAGTAGCTCCCGATGTGGCGCAACCGTGGCCCCGTGTGTCTCGTCATCGAGCCAGCCCAACAAGAACGGGGTGACGTTTTGGCCTCTGATTCCTTGGCGTTGTGCCTCTTGCAGCCCCTTCGTCAGCGCGTGGTCGATCTCCACTTCGGTGGTTGGTGGCCGCAGCACCAGTACGCCGCCGCCCAATCCAAGTGACCAATGCGCGAACGCATAGCTCGCGATTTCAGACGCATCTTCCACCCGTGTCGACGTACGGTGGCCGCTCGTGCGCGAATAGAATGTTGGGGCCTCGTTCGTCTGCCAACCGAGCAGCGGAACGCCGAGTGTCTCCAGCACCTCGAACGTGGCCGCGACATCAAGGACCGGTTTGACGCCGGCTGAGACCACGACCAAGTTGGCGGCTGCGACGTCGTATAGGTCAGCGGAGATGTCAAGGGACTCGGCGAAGCCTAGATGTACGCCTCCCAAGCCGCCGGTACTCATCACGCGAATACCGACGTGATCGCACAGCGCAGCTGTCGCGCCGATCGTTAGCGCTCCATTGTCGCCGCGGACGATGGCATCAGCGATGTCTCGCGTTCCGAGTTTGCGGATCTGGGGTTGTTCAAGGAAAGCCACGGTTCGAGCGGCGTCGGACTCTATATGAACTTGCTTGTCGCTGACGAAGATCAAGCCGGGAACGGCTCCGGCGTCGCCAACTCGGTCCATGCACTCGACGGCCAGTTCGACTCCGATATCACGACTGAAACCGTGGGCGAACGCAACCGACTCCAATCCCACAACTTGTCCGGCCGCTGCTAGGTTCTGTGACACGTCTTGGGCCAAGTTCACCAGGCCAGCGTTCCGGGACATCGAGATCATGCCGTCCACTCCTCACGAGCCCCGCTTCGATTCTCTCCGCTCAGCGCCACTGGACTCACGGCAACAAGCGCCACCCGGTTGACGATGTCCATGATCAGGCAACGGTCCGACGATGTGCACAATCGAAGAACCGATCCATCGAGACAAGGCGAGGATCTGTGTAGGTCACGACGAGTCCTTATACTCAGCTGCACTGAGCTAGAGCCCTTCGACCACGACAGCGATACCTTGGCCGACGCCAATACACATCGTGGCAAGGCCGTAGCCACCGCGGCGTCGCCGCAGGCTATGGGTCAGTGTCGTCATGATTCGAGCACCGGATGCACCGACGGGATGTCCTAGGGCGATCGCTCCCCCACTGGGATTCACGATGTCGGGATCAAGGTCGGGCCAGTGGCACAGACAGGCGAGCGACTGGGCGGTGAAGGCCTCGTTGAGTTCCACGACGGCGAGGTCCCCCCAGGTGATCCCAGCCCGAGCTAACGCGGCTTCGACCGCCACCACGGGCCCGATACCGAACCGGTGCGGTTCAATCCCGGAGACTGCCCGACTGACGATTCGGGCCAATGGCTGCCGCCCGGATTCGTGGAGGCCGTTCTTCGATACGAGTAGCGATGCCATTCGCGCCACGTTCCGGTTCTCTTCGCCTGCGCCGTTTCCGTTGCCGAAGTGGACATCGTCGATAAGGGTCGGGTCGAGGTCGGGAGTCCGCTCCATGAGCGAGGAGATTGTTGCTGCGGCCATGTCGTCGGGTCGGACATGGGCCAACGCCCCACCGATCTTGCCGATGGGAGTTCTTACGGCATCAACGACGTAGACCTCAGATGTGCTCATTTCTCCCCGCGCTTGGGACGGCTTTGCGACATAGCTTGGCGGCGTCATCACCGGAGGCTCCCGAGCGCGCCATCGACGGCCCCGATCAGTTGCTCGACCTCGCGTTCGCTCATGGCCGTTGAGATCGCACCCATGCATGAGTAGACGAGAAGAATGCCCTGGTCTAGGAGAGCGTCGAAGAAAATCTTGAGGCGTTCGCTGGCGTCGGAGGATGGGAAGCTGTCGCGGTAGTTCCTTGGCGCGTCGGCCTGCATGTGGATCCTGAACAGAGACCCAGCACCGGTCACACTCGCGTCGTAGCCCCTTGCACGAATGACTGCCTGCAGGCCTTCGATCGTGAGGCGTCCGAGGTGGTTGACCCGTTCGATCTCGTCGTTGTCGAACAGAGTCATTGCGGTCAGACCGGCGGTCATTGTGATTGGGTTGGCGGAGAACGTGCCTGAGTACGGCAGGAGATAGTTGTCGCCGTGGGGGTTCATGAGGTCCATGACATCGCGCCGGCCCGCAATCGCTCCCACAGGGAATCCACCACCGATGATCTTGCCCATGGCTGTGATATCGGGAGTGAGGTTGTAGCGCTGCTGCGCTCCGCCGTGGGTGGTGCGAAACGTTATGACCTCATCGCATAAGAGCAGTGCTCCGTCGCTCTTGGCCCATTGAGCGAGAGAGGCGACGAAGTCTTGGTCCGCGGGGATCAAGCCCGCCCGGTGCGGCATGACGTCGAGAAGCAAGCATGCTATTTCACCGGAGTGCCGGTCGAGGATGTCGATCGCGCGTTGGACGTCGTTGAGCGGCACAACAACGACATCATCGAGCACAGAGCGTGGGGTCCCATGAGCCACTGGGACTGACGCTGGTGCGTCGACGCTGCCCCATGTTGTCGGACTCGCTGTCTGAGACACCTCGGCGAAGTCGTACACGCCGTGGTAGGTACCTTCGATCTTCGCGATCTTCGACCGTCCCGTGAAGGCGCGAGCGGCTTTGAGGGAACCCATGACGGCTTCAGTGCCGGAATTGACGAAGCGGAGTTGATCGAATCCAGGGCTTCGAGAGCACAGCTCCTCTGCGTAGTGCAACTCGATCTCGGTGGCCATCGTGTACGCGGTTCCCCGCTGAAGCTGACTCGTGACGGCGGCGACGATGGCTGGGTGGGCGTGGCCGTGGATCAGCGACGCCATGTTGTTCGCGAAGTCAATCCGCTCCACACCGTCCACATCGGTAATCCGACAACCAGTCGCGTGCGCCGCGTACAGCGGCTGTGGTTTGCGGAGCACAGTATTTCGGCTTACGCCGCCGGGCAGGACCCGGTTCGCTCGTTGGTAGAGCGCCTCAGATGCGGTCTGGGCTCGCGTTGGCATCAGTCGTCCTCGGTCTCGGTTCGGCCGTCGACGAGTGGTGCTGCCGTTCGCTCGACGACCGCGTCGAAGGAGATCCCTGGCGAGAGTTCGACGAGCTTGAACCCTTCGTCGGTGACTTCGATGATGGCGAGATCAGTGTAGATCCGGTTGACAACACCGATGCCCGTCAGCGGATATGTGCAGGATTCCACTAGCTTCAGCTCACCTTGGCGGGTGCAGTGGCTGGTCATCACGTAGACGGCTGTGACTCCGGACACCAGGTCCATGGCTCCGCCGACTGCGGGAATCGCGTCCTCGTCACCCGTGGACCAATTGGCGAGGTCGCCGTTGGATGCCACTTCGAGTGCTCCTAGGACACACAGGTCGAGATGGCCGCCTCGGATCATGGCGAAGCTGTCAGCGTGGTGGAAGTACGATGCGCCCGCGAGTGCGGTCACTTGGCGTTTTCCAGCGTTGATGAGCTCGGAGTCGCCTTTCCCTGGTTCTGGCGACGGACCCATGCCCAGTAGTCCGTTTTCGGTGTGCAAGATGATTTCACGACCCTCAGGGATGTGTTGGGCGATCATCTCGGGCATACCGATGCCGAGGTTGACGTAGGCACCGTCGGGGATGTCTCGCGCGGCCCGTTCTGCCATTTCGTTTCGTGAGAGTCCGACGGGGGCTTCTTTGTTCGTCATGGGTAGATCGTTCCGCTTTCGACTAGTGCGGATTCGTGCGCGGGGGTTGCGACGTGGACCACGCTGTCAACGAAGATGCCTGGTGTGATCACACTTTCGGGATCGAGAGCGCCCGGTGACCCTAAGATTTCTGCTTGCACTGCGGTGGTCTTGGCGGCCGTGGCCATGATCGGGGCGAAGTTGCGAGCCGTCTTGTTGTAGATGAGATTGCCGTGCCAGTCGGCGATGCGCGCCTTGATCAGCGCCACGTCAGCAGTCAGGCCTTGTTCGAGGACGTACGTTCTTCCGTTGAAGTCGCGGCGCTCCTTGCCGGCCTCCAGGTCCGTTCCCACCGCGGTGGGGGTATAGAAGGCCGCAATGCCGGCGCCTCCCGCTCGGATGCGTTCGGCGAGGGTTCCCTGGGGAACGAGTTCGAGCTTGATCTTTCCGGCGCGGTAGAGGTCCGGGAAGACTGTGGGGTTCGCGCTGCGCGGGTACGAGCAGATCATCTTGTCGACCTGACCGTTCTTGATGAGCGCGGCGAGGCCGACCTCGCCGCTGCCAGTGTTGTTGTTGACCACGGTCAAGCCGCGGGCGCCTTTGTCGATCAGTGCGTGTATCAGTTCGATTGGGCTGCCTGCTTCCCCGAACCCGCCGATCATCACGGTGTCGCCGTCGCGCACGGTGCTTACGGCTTCAAACGGGCTGGCGACTCGTTTATCGATCATTGGGCCGGTCAGACCGACACGGCGGCTGTTGTCACGATTCGAGCTGCCTGGACACGGCTGTACTCGAAAAGGCCGGCTTCATCGAAGAGGACGCGATCTTCGTAGTCGTCGAACCAGATTGCGTCTGGGTTGCGCCCTACGATGCACACCTTTCCGCGGTCGGGAGCGTCGGCTGCGTTGCGCAGAATTTTGAAGATCACGACACCGTATTCCGATCCGGCAAGGCCGGGGATCGGCTCGTCGGTGACTGCGGCGACTTCGGTCTTGCCCTTGTAGTGGGTGATTGACAAGCGGGCGTGGGCTTCAACCCCGGAGAGCCCCTTCTGGGAGTCGTTGAGTATCTGCCATGCGGTTTCGATCGGCACGTTGAATGCTCGATAGGCGATAATGTCGCGGCCGCAGAAGAAATAGTGGTTCTCGATTCCCACTCGCTTCAGCGTGCGCTGCAGAATTCGCAGAGCCTCGGTGTCGTCGTTCACGCCCTTGATGATCGGGGACTGATTTTCGACGCTGATCCAACCGCGCGACACGACCGCGTCCACTGCCCGCTGGGCGCTCGCGTTCCAGACGTAGAAGCCGTTGCCGTCTTCGATGTAGTCCCCATCCGCGCTCTTGGCGAGCAACTCGTCGGGATGGTTGAAATGCGTCATTAGGCGGAACCCCACGTCGGGGTACACCTCATGGAACCGGTCCAACATCGACAAGAAGGCGTCGTCAAAGCGGTCCGGATAGAACGCGAGCTCCTTAGTGCCAAGTCGAATCGCTTCGACTCCAGACTCAGCCAGAGCACTAAACCATGCAGCCAGCTTCCCGTTGGGCAGAACCATCGGATCACCGCCTGACAGCAGGATCTCTCGAAGCTTCTCGCGCCCTGTGTCTGGATGGACGCCACCGTTCGCCTCGACCGCCGCGTTGTGCGCTCGGATGTAGTCGGTGATCTCCTTTACTTGCGCGAGACCTTTCTTCTCCACCGTTCCGTCCTGGCGTTCAATGTCCTTGCGGGCGATGAGCTCCTCGCGATAGCAGAATCGGCAATGCGCCGAGCACGTGGAGATTACATACATGAGACCCATCTCGTACTTGTGGAGCAGCCCCTCGACCGGGCTGTAGTCCATCTGGTAGCCAGGGTCCTCAGAACCTTGGAGATTCAGGGTCTCATCGGGTGAGGCCTTTACCAGGCTCTGCAACGCCGGACTGTGTTGGGCCATCTCGAAATAGTGGCGAGTGATCTTGACCGGCATACGAGTTTCGATATCGCGTTCGGTTCCGCGGATCTGGATCAGCTGTTCAAGTTCGCCCTCGCTGTACAAGCCGGCCATGTCGGTTGGCGCAGTGCCGTTGATGAACGGATCGAGGCCGTTCAGGATCTGGCGGTCATACCGAGGATTCACAACGCCCTCGAGCACGAGCCGCTCCCGGTCGGTTGGCACATACTTCGGTCTGCTCATGATGGTTGCCTCTATTAATCTGGTTCGAACGACGGGTGGAAAGACCCGCCATCGATGAACGTTATCGATCACCAGCAATCATATACTGTAACGAAATGACCATCAACGTGCTACCGGAATCTGCCATGCCACCAGCAAACATCTCTGAGGCCATCGCCGAAGCGAGCAGTCGGCTCACACAGACAGAACGCCGCATCGCCGAAGCGGTTGTCGCCGAGCCAACGCTCCTCGCCTTCGGAACAGTCTCCAACCTCGCTGACCACGTCGGTACCAGTCGAGCCTCGATTGTGCGGTTTGCGGCCAAGCTCGGGTTCGCGGGCTACCCGGAGCTCCAAGACATTGCACGTTTGGGGCTCTCTCAGAGGCTCTCGAGGCCGAGCGATCGTGTCCGCGGCGATCACGCTACGAGCGAGGGAGATCTCGGGACTCTCACCGCCTCATTAGCACCGCTGCAAACCGTCGTCGAGAGTGGGCTCCTATCTACACTCGCACCCCGGATCGCGAGCGCCGAGGCGGTTTGGATAGTAAGTGGTGAGACCTCCAAAGCATCCGCTCACGCCCTTCGAAGCGGGCTTGGGATCATTCGAACGGGAGTGCATCTACTCGAGGAACACTCGCTTGGCCGTGAGCTTGCTGGCGCAGGACCAGCCGACATCGCACTGGTCTCCGATTTCGCCCGATACCGGCGTGCGACCCTCATCGCCGCTCAAGCCCTCAAGGCACACTCGGTACCGATCGTGGCGATCACTGACGGTCCTCTCTCGCCTCTTGCAGCGTTGGCCGACACGCTGATCGAGCTCTCGATCCCCGCTGTTGGACCATTTGATAGTTCCATCCCATCGCTCGCACTAGCCGAACTCGTTATCGCCGAGGTCGCAAGAGTCGATCGGGCGGCCGTACAAGAACGCATTGATCGAACCGAAGAACTCTGGGCCGCAACTGACACCTTCCTCGGCGAGCCATAGGACGGCGGCCGGGCTGGAGCGCTATGGATGCGAGGCCAGGTACCCGGGCTGTCGTCGGCACGGTTCTCAGAATCCGTTGAGTGGGCGGCGGGGTTCCTCGAGTACCACAGCAGCGAGCCGAGCGGAGCCTCCAACTCGGTCCAAAGTCAACGCCGGACCTGATGCAGGCGCTTGTTGGCTGGCGCGAACGCATGACAACGCTGCCCACGAGCACGTCGTTAGGGTAGCGACGAATCCACCGCAGCACTGGCCGCCGTCGCGCCTCGCTCACGCCTGCGAGCAGTGGGTTTAATCTTACTCATCAACGTAGGCGCCTGACGATGAGAACGGCAGCAATGAAGCCAGCGAACAGAGTGATGAGGCGCTTTGGTCCCGCGGCAGAGAGGACATTTGTCGCCGAGATCTCTCGGTGAGTGTTTCTTCGCTTCGAGTCGCCGATGCTGAGCCGTGAGTGAGTCGTGCTTCAAGGTTCGAGGCGAACTCGTCGATCATCTTGGCGCCTGACTCGCTATGGTTGAGGCGGGGACTGATGACGTCTGTTTCACCGTTTGCCTGGTGTCCGTTTCGTGGTCAGACTCCGGGGCCGGGCGGGGTACTCGTTCCATCGGGTTCATTGGCCGGTACCAACGAACAGTGAACCCACAGGTTTGAGTCCCCGCCCAGCTACCTGGAGGGGATTTCTTTTCGCCGGTCCCCGGCGGAGGATTGCTCAGCCGTCGAAGGTCGACGCAGGGTAGAACTCGATGTTCACCCATTCGCCCGCCTGGGCCTGCTGAATTGTGTAAGCACCCGAGACGGTACCGGACTCGTCAAACACGAGAGGGCCGGAGGCACCCTCGTAGTTGATTGAATCACCTGCAGCCAGGGCAGCCTTGCCTTCGGCGAAGGTCGAGACGAGCGTCCCGTCGCTGTCAGCAACCCCTCGAATCGCAGAGTTGACCCCAGCTCCGTCGCATTGACCCGATGCCTCGAGCGCAAGCGCAACGAGGGTCACCATGTCGAAGGAGTTCGGCGCGAACGGGTCACCGGCCGCGTCGTAGCGTTCCTCAAAGGAGATGAACTCGGGCAGCGACGGGTCCGCGTCAGCGAACTCGACGAAGGCGACGTCGTTGATCAACTCAGCTCCCACTGCGTCGAAGATCTCCGGCACAGCAAGATCCGCGGTGAACAGCCACTCGCCGTCGAATCCGCCCACCACGGCTTCCTTGATGACTGTCACACCGGATTCCTGGCCGCCGGCCAAGAAGATCGCGTCCGGCTCGTTGTCCAACACGGTGGTGAGCTCAGCCTGATAGGACGGCTGACCCGGGTTGTAGACGACGAAGTCCGTGATGTCGATCCCGGAGTCTTCGACCGCGCCGCTGGCTACTTCGGCTGGGGAGATCGTGGACTCTTCGTTCTGGATCAGGAAGGCCACCGACTCATATCCGCGGCTGGACAACCACAGCCCTGAGGCTGCTCCGTCTCCGAGGTCCGACGAGACGGTGCGGTACACGAAGTCGCCGCCTAGCTCGTTGAGAGTGATTGTGCCCGCGTAGGGCGACATGATCACGACCTCTTCACGCTTGGCGAGATCGACGAGCGCCACCATGACACCTGAAGTCGGGCCAAGAACTGCGACGGCCCCTTCGCTCTCGATCATGTTGGTGGCTTCGCGAATACCGGTCTCGGCGTCGCCTCCGGTGTCTGCCACGACGGTACGAATCGTTCCGCACTGTGTGCCACCGGCGGCGTTGATTTCGCTGACGCCGAACTCGATGGCATCAGCGACAATCGCGCCGAACTCGCCGAGTTCACCGGTCAGCGGCACCAAGACGCCAATAGTGACTTCCCCCGCGGCAGGCGGATCCTCCTCAGCAGGCGGATCTTCACCGTCTGGTTGTTCTTCGGGCGGATCTGTCGCAACGTCATCGTCGTCGCCGCATGATGCGGCAATCAACGAGAACGCCATTAGGGCTGCGAGCAGACGCAGCCAACTCTTTCTCTTCAGTAGCATTTGATTCCCCTCCTTTAAGGGTGTTGTCTTGCTAGGTCGCCGGTGACTCACCGGGTTCCTCTTCCCGCTCCTCTAGGAGCAGTTCTTGAAGCCGCCCGGGCTCAAGCAACTCCGCGCTGTCGAACTCAGCGGTGCTTCGTCCGCCTTCCACCAAGTAAGTCCTGGTGGAAGCGGCGAGAATCTTCTCGGGGTTCTGTTCCACTACCCAGACGACCGCCATTCCTGCGGCCGCGAGTTCGGAGACCCACTCGACCATCTGACCTACAAATAGTGGTGCCAGGCCTGCGGTTGGTTCGTCCAGCAGCAATACCTTCGGATCCGCGATGAGCGCCGAACTCACGGCCAGCGTTTGTCGTTCGCCGCCCGAAAGCGTCGCGGCGCGCTGCGCGGCGCGCTCAGCGAGGATCGGGAACCGGTCAAATACACTCGCCACGCGGTCTTGCGCATTCGGAAATGCCAATGAGGCGACCCGAAGGTTGTCACGCACCGTCTGCTCGCGGAAGACGTTGTTCTCTTGGGGCACATACCCAATGCCGAGGCGTGAGACATCTTGAGCCAGCTGACCTCGCAGTTCTTGGCCGTCGAACTTCATCGACCCGCTAGTAGGTCGGAGGTGACCAGCGATGCTCTTCATGAGCGTGCTCTTGCCAGCGCCATTGGGGCCGAGAACAACTATGATCTCGCCGGCGGCGACCGTCAGATCGACGCCATGCAACACGGTCACTTTGCCATACCCGGATTCCAGGCCCACAATCTCAAGCTGCATAGTCATCTCCGAGATAGGCCGAGATGACCGCAGCGTTGGTCCGGATCTCGGCCGGGGGCCCTTCGGTCAGCAACTCGCCATGGGTGAGGACCAGAATGTGTTCCGCCAGCGCGAGGAGGAAATGCAGGTTGTGCTCGACGACCACCAGGGTCATCCCTTCACTGTGAAGCTCTGCGAGCAGCGCCGCCAAACGCTCCTGAAGCACGGGATGCACGCCCGCTGTCGGTTCGTCAAGCAACAACATCACGGGGTTGCGGACGAGCTGGCGGGCGACCTCAAGCATTCGGAGCTCGCCTCCAGATAGGTCTGAGACGAGGTCGTCGGCCCTCCCGGCGAGGCCAACGCGTTCGAGAGTCCGCTTGGCGGCATCGACGGTTTCAGACTCGTGGGTGCGCCAAGCTCGCCCGAATGCGGCTTGCAGTTGCTCTCCGGGGCTCGTCGCCCCGGACACAACGTTGTCGAGCATCGAGAGCGATTCGAACGCGCGTGGGGTCTGGAACGTCCGTCCGATGCCGTGCTCGGCGATGGCATCGGACGCTGCGTTGGTGATGTCGTGACCATCAAACTTGACAACACCACTGTCTGAGACGAGCACACCCGATATCAGGTTGAACGCCGTCGACTTGCCTGCCCCGTTGGGCCCGATGAGCCCAACGAACGAGCCGCGGCTCACCGCGAAGCTCAGCCCGTCTTCACCACCGACGGCTCGAAGCCCGGCGAAGCGCTTGGAGATCGCTGATACTTCAAGAAGCGGTGTCCCCGCTGTTGGGGTCGACGTTGTGTTGTTCATCTTGAGGCCTTCATTCGGTCCGCGATCCGGTCAAAGGGCTGGAAGCGCAATACCGCGATGAACAGCAGTCCTGTAACGATGTGTTCAACGGATGCGACGATTTGTGCCGAACGGACGGTTTCGAACGGCCACGCTCGGACCACTTCTTCGAAGAAGATGAGGCCAAATGCTCCTGCCACTGCACCGTAGACCGACCGTTCGCCGCCCAAGACAAGCGCGATCCAGACGGCGAACGTAACCTCGGCCGTGAACAGCGACGGCTGCGCCAACGTCGTGAACATCGCGTACAGCCCCCCGGCGATGCCAATTGGAATAGCCGAGATCAGGAACACCTGGCGACGCATCCGCTGAACCGACTTGCCAGCAGCGAGCGCTGCGACCTCGTCGTCGCGGATGGCGTCGAGCGCGCGCCCGTATGGCGACCGCAGCAGTCTTCGGAACACAAGAAGTGTTGCGATCATCAGAACCGCTGCTGCTCCCGCGAACACATACTTCTCTTCGATTGGTCCCCAGTCACTGATTGGGCGCTTGACGTTTGCGAGACCGACGGTTCCGTTTCCAATCCGGCGCTCGTTCAACAGGAACGAGTGGAAAACCTCAGCGAAGGCGAATGTGGTAAGGGCGAGGTACTCACCGCGAAGACGCAGTGTGGGCCAGCCCGTGACCGCAGCGAACAGCAATGCGGCGGCTGCCGAGGCGACTAGGGCCACCGGCCATGGCCACCCGAAACCGAACTTGTATTGGTCGAGACCTTGCGGCGCGGGTTGGGTGAAGATCGCGTATGCGTACGCGCCCACGGCGAAGTACGCGACGATGCCAAAGTTGATCATGCCGCCCCGTGCGTATTGCAGGTTCAAGCTCAGGGTAACGACCCCAAAAATGCTGCCGAGGGTGACGACGGTGACGATGATCTGGGGCCAGTTCATGCTGCTCTCGTTCCCGCTAGTCCTTCGGGTCGGAACAGCAGCACCAAAATGACTAGCGAGAATGCCACTAGTGGTCGATAGCCGGCCGGGATCCAGTAGACCGATACATCCATCGCGATACCGACGATGAGTCCAGACAAGATCACGGTGTAGAGCGAGCCCAGTCCTGCCAGGATCGCGACGGCGAGGACTTGAAGAATTTGGGCGAACGGGAGATCGGTCGTCAGCGTCGCTAGTACCGCCAACATCACCCCGGCCAACCCGGCCAGCCCCGACGACAGCAGCCACGTCGCTCTCGAGGTTGTTCTCAAATCGATCCCTCGCGAAGCCGCGAGCTCCGGGTTGCCCGACATTGCTCGGATCGCCAGACCCGTGCGTGTCCGGTTGAGGAAAAGCGCTAGTGAAACCGACACGATCACAGCGAGGGACACAACCATGAGCTGGTAGTTGGTGATACGAATTCCGAAAGGCTCATAGCTTGTGGCAAGCCCGATATCGAGTGTCCGGATGCCAGTGCCGATCAGCGCGTCGATGACTCCACCGATTACGAAGGCGACCCCCGTTGAGGTGATCAGCAACACTGCTGGGCCGCGCTCGCGGATCGGGTTGTAGATCAGGCGGGCCACGAAGAGGCCCGTGACCGACGTGAAGACAATCGCCGCGGTGCCGGCAGGGACGATGTGCCAACTCATTTCTGCGTTGAGCCACCATGTCGTGAACGCGCTCACACCGAGGAGTTCCGCGTGCGCGATGTTCAAGAAGCCCTCGACGCGGCGGGTAAGCGAGAAGCCGATCGTGGCCAGGATGAGGAAGCATCCTGTCACGACACCTGTGGTGAGAAACTGCAGAAAGAGCACGGCGTCTACTCGTAGTTGCGAACTTCGAACGTGATCGCACCCTTATCGCTGGACCAGGGCCCATGAGGCATTCCAGGGGGCCGACAGGCATACATGCCTGCGGTGAACGTCTGGTCCAGGGAGAGGTCATGGATTGACCCCTCAACCAGCCACAGCTCTTCCCAGAAGTCATGTCGTTGGACGCCTGCCTCGGACGTGTCTGTTCCCGGCAGGAACTTCAATAGGCGGCTATAGGACCCGCTGTCAGGATCCTTCGACAGGATCTTGCTGTAGAGACCGTCGATGCCTGCCTCCGGTTCCCAGGGCAGGAGTTCCGGGTCAAAGAACTCGAATTCTTGCTTTCCCATTAGTTGTCCTCCAATACGTTGGTGATTGAATAGCTGGCCTTTAGTGACCTGTTTCTGACGGGGTCTCGCAGCTCCACCTCGAAAGTCGGGTGGTACTCGAACTCGCCGACGGCAGGAATCGTCCCTGACAAGATGACGGTCCCGGCCGGAGCTCCGCCGAAGCGGTCCTCAACGAGCCGGATAAGTTCTGCTGGAGGGCGAAGCGCCGCGACTGGCCCGGATTGGTACGCTTCGCCGGCGCCCGCAGGATTGCGCGCTTCGAAGATCAGTTCATCCCAGTGCTCTTCGATGTCGCGTAGTCGCCAGACGGTTTCAGATAACACTTTGACGCAACTCTGCTTTGAGGCAGGAATGTCGACGGTCTCAAGACCTCGGTCGGTGTGATCTGAGGAGACGGCCACCCAGATGTCTTCATCGTCGATGAGCAGCGCGAACTCGACCTCCCCACAGGACGCCGCGGTCGCTACCTCAACGCTGTCGGCAGTGGTGAGTCGGTCGGCGCCCAACACAAAGTACGAGGGAATCTCGTCGGGTGGCGCAATACCTTCCTCTTCGAGTTTCGCTATGTAGGCGGCGACTGCGTCAGCGTCGCGGCTCGTGTAGCCGGCCAAGATGAGGCGCTTGGCGCTGAACCGCAAGGCTCGGTTATCTTCGCGGCGCAGTACTAGATCGTTGTCTGGGTCGGCGAGAAGTTGGCGGTCGGCGAGCGCGGGGAACCGGTCACGTGCAGCATCGGCAGCTGTCATGTCGACGACTGCGGTCGCAGTCCCGGGGTCGTCGCCCAGTGATGCGACAGCGACACCCCACGGGTCGATGATTCCTGATCGGCCACATAGCGGCACCGATGTACCGGCTGATCCAACACCATTGCAGGCGAACATGAACGCCTGATTCTCGATCGCTCGAGCTCGAAGCAGCGTGGTCCACGCCTCAACGCGTGGGTGAGGCCATGCCGAGGCGACCACGAAACCGATCGCGCCTCGTTCCGTCATGCGGCGGAACAGCTCCGGGAATCGGAGGTCGTAACAGACGGCCATGCCGAGCCGCCCCAGTGGCGTTTCTGCAACCACGACGTCGGTGCCGGCAGTCAGCAATTGCTGTTCCTTCGAGCCAAATCCGAAGAGGTGCATCTTGCGATAACGCGCAAGCTCCACACCGTCAGGTCCGAACAGGACTGACGTGTTGAAGTGGTCAGTGCCGTCGGCTTCGATGAGCGACCCCACATGGAGACATGCGTTCGCCGCTAACGCCATTTCCGAGAACGCCGCCAGCAGACCGGGGGTCGCGGCAGCTGCCCGCTCGTACTCGTCGAATGCGAAGTATCCAGGATACCAGATCTCTGGCAACACAATGAGGTCTGAGTCAGAGACGTCATCGACTCGCTGGCGCGTGAAGTCAATCGCATCGCGCGGGTGGTCCGGCGTCTGAGCATGTAGCTGAATGAGCGAAACCTTGGTCATTGGCCATCTCCTTGCGCGGTTGCCTCGTCGATGTAGGCGAGGACTCGTTCGGGGGTCAGCGGGAGATCGTTGACGACCGTCTCGCCAAGGTGAGACAACGCGTCTTCGATTGCTGAAGCGATGACGGCGCCGGGTGCGATTGCTCCGCCTTCTCCCATTCCCTTGATGCCGCCGATGGTGAATGGGGACGGCGTCTCGAGGTGAGCGACCGCGAAGTCGGGCACATCGGTCATGGTCGGAATGAGGTAGTCCGAAAATGTCAACGAGAGGGGCTGACCGTTCTCGTCGTAAAGGAATTCTTCGAAGAGTGCTGTGCCGATCCCCTGGGCCACTCCGCCAAAGATCTGGCCTTCAACGATCATGGGGTTGATCATTGGGCCACAGTCTTCGACGATCGCATACGTCAACACTGCGGTCTTGCCGGTCATCGGGTCGATCTCGACGGTCGAGAGGTGCGCCGCGTTCGTGTAGGCGCCCGTGCCGGGGGCGGCGTCGTAGGTTCGGGAGGATTCGAGGCTTGGTTCTATTCCCTTGGGGAGGCGTTCGGGCCGTTGGTAGGTCAGCCGGCACAGCTCGGAGATATCGATCGAGACCTCGGGTGACCCTCTCACTGACAGGCGGCTCGGCTCGATGACCATGTCTTCGACTGCGGCTTCGAGTTCGTGGGCGGCAACTTCCTTGAGCGTGGCGGCGACGTCGTCGGCGGCTCTGGTAACAGCCCCGCCCGCGAGTACGGCAGAACGGCTAGCGAAGGTTCCGGCGCCGTACGCGACCTGGTCGGTGTCGCCGTACTCGACGCGGACCTTGTCAAGATCGAGTCCGAGTCGATCCGCTGCGATCTGTGCCAGGGTGGTCTCGAGCCCTTGCCCATGATCGTGTATAGACGCGGACACGACTGCTGTGCCGGACGCATCAAGGCGTACCTTGGCCGTCTCGTACCCGAACACGATCGGGACGCCACGCTGTTTGAACTCCTGGTGGGTATGAGCGGTCTGTTCTGTGAATGCGACAAGCCCGATCCCGAAGAGCCTGCCTTGGGCGCGGGCTTGAGTTTGCTCGGTTAGCAGGGCGTCGTACTCGCCAAGCTGTAGGACCGATTCGAGTGACTCGGCGAGCGAGCCGCTGTCGTAGACGAGGCCCGACGGTGAGTGCCACGGGTAGTCATCGGCTTGTAGGAGATTCCGTCTTCGGACTTCGGCGCGGTCGAGTCCTCGGTGCCGGGCAATCTGATCGATGAGACGCTCGATTGAGAAACAGGCGGCGGGACGTGCCACTCCTCGGTATGCGCCGTAGGGGGTCTTGTTCGTGCAGACCGGTGTTCCGGTAGCTGAGTACTCGTGGATCTTGTAGGGACCGGGCAGGATCCCCATAGCCATGCCGTTGTCCATCGTGGCGGTCCATGGAAAGACTGAGTAGGCGCCCATGTCGACGCGAATATCGGCTTCGAGTGCGAGGATTCGGCCTTCGTCGTCGAAGTAGCCGGTGACGCGGTGGCGGTGTTCACGGGAATGGTGGGAGGCGACAAAGTGTTCGCGCCGATCCTCTACCCATTTGATGGGTCGACCAAGTTCTCGCGCGGCGAGGCAGCAGGCCACCTCCTCGGTGTAGAGCTGAGCTTTGACGCCAAAGCCGCCACCAACATCAGGAGCGATAACTCGGATCTGGCTCTCGGGAACGTCCATGGCGAGCGCCAATCCCGCGCGGATGAGATGCGGGACCTGGGTGGTCGTGTACAACGTGAAGCGGCTGCTGCCCCGGTCGTAGTCGGCGACACACGCTCGGTTCTCCATGGGAATCGCGCCGTGTCGAGCGTTGTTGAGGTCGATGGTCAGTCGGTGTGGTGCCGCGCCGGCGGCCTTGTCAAAGCCGTCGGTCTTGACTGCTCGACGCACGTAGGCGTTGTCGGTCCAGCCCTCATGCAGCACCTCGGCATCCGATGTGAGGGCGGCGTCGAGGTCGAGCACAACCGGTAGAGGAGCGAGGTCTGCGAAGACCATCTCGGCCGCGTCTTCGGCGAGGTATTCGTCGTCTGCGATGACCATGGCGAGCGCTTCGCCGGCGAATCGAACGCGATCGACGGCCAGGATCGGTTGTGCGGAGACCTGGAAGCCTTCATAGCTTGAGACGCATCGAATCTCGGACCTGGCGAAATCGGTTCCGGTGAAGACCGCGTGAACGCCTTCGGCTTCCACTGCGTCGCCTAGCTCGATCTCAGCTACTGAAGCGTGAGCTTCGTAGGAACGGACGAACTTCGCCGCGAGCTCTCGGGGCAGTTCGATATCGGCGACATAGCGGCCGTGGCCACGTAGCAGGCGGTCGTCTTCGAGCCGGGAGACTCGCGAGCCGAAGAATCGAGGTGCTTGGCTCTCAACCATCGACCTGCGCCTCCCGAAGTTGGGCGAGGGCTTGTTCGACCGCATCGATTATCTGGTGGTAGCCGGTACATCGACAGATGTTCCCTGCAAGATGTTCGCGGATCTCTGCCCGCTTGAAGACGAGATTGGCGCTGGCGAGCTCCGCGACGCTCATGAGCAGTCCAGGCGTGCAGAATCCGCACTGGAGCCCGTGACAATCCTCGAATGCTTGTTGAATCGGATTGAGGGTCTTGTCATCAAGCGCGAGCGACTCGACAGTGTCGACTGTGCGCCCGGCGACCTGGACTGCAAGCGTCAAGCATGACCGCGTTGAGGCGCCGTCGACGTGAACTGTGCACGAACCGCAATAGCCATGCTCGCACCCGACATGGGTCCCGGTCAGGCCGACATCTTGGCGGAGGAAGTCACTAAGCAGCAGTCGAGGGGTAACAGTCGCCGACATCGGCTTGCCGTTGATCGTCACGGTGATTTCACGCATTCGCCCTGCCTTCGAGGTCTGGTCCAATTGCCTGCGTTACGGCTCGTTTTGTCTCGGCGAAGATCAACCGCTTTCGGTATTCCGTGGACCCATGACTGTCGCCAACTGGTTCGAATGATTCCCGGGCAGCGACGGCGGCGTCGACTGCTCTGCCCGGGCGTGTGCCGATTAACTCCTGTTCAGCTTCGGGGCAGCGAACAGGCCGCTCGGCGACCCCGGCTAGCGCGACGCGAGCTTCCACAACAGCGCCGCCGGCAATGACGCAGCCGACAGCGACCGCTACCGCTGCGAAGTCCCCGGTTCGGCGCTGAAACTCCGAAAATCCCCAACTGTTCTGGAACCGTCCGCTCAGATAGATGGAGGTGATGAGTTCGCCGGCACGCTTCGCTGTCGTGAAGAGCGCTTCGAAGAAGTCATCGCCCGGCACGGTGCGCGTCGTGTCTGCAGAGGTGAGCGTTATGGCACCGTCAAGAGCGAGCAGGACAGCCGGCCATTCTGCGGCCGGATCGGCGTGGGCGATGCTCCCCCCGATCGTGCCTCGGTTGCGGATCGCTCGGTAACCGATGAACCCCGCGGCGTGTTGCGCGAGCGGCGTAGTTGATGCGACGAGATCGTTGGTTTCCATTTGGCGGTGTGTGACCATTGCCCCGACTTCGAGGCCGCCTTCGACGGGTTCGACGTTCGCCAGGCCATCAATCGCACCGAGATCGACGACATCGGTTGGTCTCGCCAAGCGCAGGTTGAGCATCGGGATGAGGCTTTGCCCGCCCGAGAGCACGACTGCGTCGTTGCCAACGTCGGCTAAAACCGCGACGGCTTCGCGGACCGTGTCTGGCGCGTGGTAGTCGAACTTCGGCGGCTTCATCCGGACCGACCCCCTGTCGTGCACGTCAATCTCGTCCCGCGCTGCCCGCTTAGCCGGCGCACAGCGTCTTCCTCGGAGTCAATCACATCTAATATTGAAAATCAAATATTTGCAATATTTCTGAAACTTGGACTATACATTCCGGGTAGGGTGTCAACCGACGCCCCTGCAGCGGATAGGAGTTCACGCCTACCGTTCATCACTGTCCGCGTTCTGAAGGGGGATCCGAAGCCGTGATCGAACAAGCAAGGTTTGCCTCAGCCCCGCCAGTGCGTCAGCCATCCGTGCCCGAAACCGTGCTGCTCTACCTGCGCAAGCTGCTGGTGACCGGCGAACTGGCCCCCGGGGCCAAGATTCCCGTCGACATCGTCGCCAAGACTTGCGGCGTGAGCCCGGTACCGATTCGCGAAGCGCTGAAGCAACTTCAGAACGAAGGAGTGGTGGTCAACGAGCCACGCCGTGGCTACTGGGTTGCGAAGCACTCGCGCGAGGAATTCGCCGAGATCCAAGACATCACCACGCTCCTCGAGCGTGAAGCGATACGTCTTGGTGCTGAGCGACTCACCGATGAGGACATCGAACGGATGGACGCATACCGGATCGAGATGGAGGCCGCTCTCGCACAGGGCGATCTCTGGACGACCAACATCACCCACCGCGAGATGCACTTCGTGCCCTACCGGGCATCGGGGAAGAAGAGGCTTGTCAAAGAAATCGAGCGCCTGTGGGAGCACACCGACCACTACCGCGTTCTGTACCTCTACAAGGATCACGACGTTCAAGAAGTGTCGCTAGGTCAACACATTGACCTCATTGACGCCTGCCGAACCCGGAACCCCGACATCATCTTCCACGCCATGAAGACTCATCGCGACTACGCAACGGCAACGATCACGCCGGGGCTACTCGACGAAGACCACTCATGAAGGCACAACCTCCAATGCCGCTGCATCGTTCAAACCAAAGGAAGTACGACGATGCGCTTCGGAGCATGGATTCCCTCATTCGCCTACCCCGGACTCGACTACGAGCGGGCCAGACAGGGTACTGACACCTTCTCGAAGAAGGCAAACGACTACTACATCGACTTGTGGGTCATTGATCACCTCCTGCATGCGCCGGGTCTCTACGGCATGCCATGGCTCGAGCCAATGACGGTGCTCACCCACGCAGCGGCGGTTGCACCCGACGTCGAAATGGTCGGCACTGGAATTCTCGTGATCCCGCTACGGGATCCGGTCCTGTTGGCCAAAGAAGTGGCGACAATGGACTACCTCACCGGTGGCCGCTACCAGTTCGGCATCGGCCCAGGCTGGTACGGCCCCGAATTCGAGGCCACCGGAACCCACATAAGCGAACGGGGCAAGCGCACAGACGAACTACTCGATGCCGTCGGTCTGCTCCTCACAACGCCGAACGCGTCGTTCGAAGGTCAGTTCTACAACTTTAAAGACGTCAGCATCGAGCCGCTCCCCCCAAAGATGCCAAACGTCTGGGTCGCCGGAGGTTCACGCATCCCGGACGGCAAGTACGACAACGACGTCCCCAAGCTCGCGAAGACGGTCCTCAATCGCATCGTCGACGCCGACTGGTGGCTCTCACGCTGCTCCGGCCAGCAACAATGGGTACACAACGACTGGAAACTCATCCAAGACGCCGCTACCGAGAAGGGAGCGGAACCTCCCCGCTTCGGCCACTGCAACTTCATCTACGTCGTCGACACGAACGACCCGATCAAAGCCCGTGAAGAACAACACATCTACTTCGAACAAGCCATGGGAACCCACCGCAGCCACGACCACCTAGAGAAGAGCTACTTCTTCGGGTCCATCGACGAGATCGTCACCAGACTGCGCGACCTCAAAGACGGCGGTTGTGAGTACATCGTCCTCGGGCCCACCAGCGACGATCCCGAACAGCTCGACCTTCTGCACAACCTCGTCATACCACAGGTCAACGGCTAGCAACACAGCCGTGCGAGTCGCGGCGCCGCACTCCCTTCTCGGTGCCGCGACTCGACTGAGGACACTGTTGAACGTCCAGCATCGTCAACTGTTTCAGCCTGGTTTGTGTCGGTTGTTAGGTCGGTCCCTCCACTAGCGGAGACGCTCGGGCGCAGGTTGTCCCTCTGCCGTCTCCGACTGGGCGGGCGGGGCGGTTGTCATCTCGCGAGAAACGCACTCCAGCGCCGAGAACCCCCGATCCCACATGCGCGAGGAACGTCCACACGGTTTGTGTCACCGGTCCAGCGCCCAGACCCCGATCCCACATGCGCGAGGAACGTCCTGAGGAGTATCGGTCGGCCCAGCTACTGCAGAGTCTGCTGGACGGTGTGTGGTTCACGCCGAGGGATGTCAGCGGTAAGCAGGGGATGCACGACTTCGACCTCGACCTCGCGGACGGCCGCACATTCGCTGTGGAGGTCACCTCCGACAAGTCCCAGACAGATACGGCATTTTGGACTCAGGTCGAACAGATCAACCCACTGCTTGCTCCAGAATTAGCGCATTCGTGGAATGTGCTCATCGAATCACCGGGAGAGGATCACACCGACCAGCCGGCAGCAGGGAGACGATCCAGGTCGCTTATGGACAACCTTCCCACCTCCCTATTACACGTCGAACGTTGCGGGATTCTCGCTGAAGTGGAGCATGTCTCTAGCTATCGCCGCCGAGGCGAGTCAGACGTGGTGGGCACGCTGCGCGAACTTGGCGTGCGCTCCGCCAGTCCACGTGAGGACGACACGGGCGAGACTCGGATCGAATTCGGTCAGGCGGCTCTCAGCGGCACGGTCGGTCCGGGCGCGCTCGTGGATGCGGTGCGGGAGCACCTGCCGCGCAAACGCGACAAACTCCTCAACGCCAAGAACGAGCACGACGCCGCCGAAGCGCATCTGTTCATCTGGTTGACCATCGGAGAGAGGCACCGGTTCGGCAGGGCTGAGGCGCTGCGATATGTGGAGCACTTCGGCCTGAACGGCCTGGAGGTAGACGACCTGCAAGGCGTGGACGCCGTCTGGGTCGCTCTTGACGCCGGACCCTGTCCCGAGTGCCGTCACCTGTACCCGATCTTGTGCCTCGACTCCGACGGATGGCACGACTGGCGTATGCGCCGAGTTTCTCAGGATCACCCTTGATGCCCGGACCAGTTGATCCCCCAGTCGGATAGCGGCAATTCGCTCAAGCACGGGATACGCACGCTGCCGATTCTCTTGTAGTAGCGCTTATGATTCAAGCGTGGTGAGGTCCATGCACTCTGCGGACTGGCAGCTTGGCAACTCTGTTACCGCGGGGCCTCTCGGTTGGAGCGACCCAGACCGCCTAGAACGCATGGGCGCTGCCATCGCCGCCGCAGGCGAACATTGTCAGGTGATCATCCTCACATGCACCCCAGGCCGGTACGCCCACATCGGCAACGCCACCACAATCCGACTCCCAACGGGACCCTGACTCCACCAGCAACGCAGAATGGAGATGATCTTGGAGCACATCCGGACCGAGGAAGCGAGCTCATGCGTGTAGGTATCTACATAGACGGACTAAATCTCTACTACGGCGGTAGGTCCATAATGGGGCGCGGTCAGCCCGGCTGGCGCTGGCTCGACCTTCGCAAGCTGAGCCGGAAGCTCCTCGACGGCAGCCATGCCTGGCTCGCGCAAGGTGCGACATTGCATCGGATCGTGTACTGCACGGCCTTCATCGAAGGCAGCTACAACGCGCAAGGCCGCAAGAACCAGGACAGGTACATCGCTGCCCTCAGACAGCACGGATCATTCGATGTCCTCGAAAAGGGCAAGTTCGTTAGTCGCCTTAAAACGGCGCCCTTGGCTACCAAGGGACCTGGCGGCAAGCCTGTCCTGACGACTTCAGCGTGGCCGGTGATGGTGCGCGATGCACTGGGAAACGATGTTCCGGATGCCGTCTTCATGGCCTCTCACCAGCACTGGGAGGAGAAGAGCACTGACGTGAACGTGGCATCGCGACTACTGCTGGATGTCGTCGGGCAGCGGGTAGATGCAGCGATCGTGATCTCGAACGACAGCGATCTTCGACTCCCGATTCAGGAGAGCCGGCTCCGTGTTCCCGTGGGAACTGTCAATCCCAGCGGCGGGCATCTGGCCGGGGATCTTCGGGGGAAGCCCAGCGACGGGGTTGGCGGGCACTGGTGGTACCAGCTCACCGAAGCAGACTTCAGGGCCTGCCAGCTACCAGACCCGGCCGGAGAACTCAGCAAACCGACCGAGTGGTAAAAGAAAACCCGGCCCATAAAGGGCCGGGTGGGCTAGTCCGTAACGTTACGCGAGGGAGTCAGCACGCGCAACGCTTTTCGCGAGAAATGCGTGCGGGGACCGGCGTGCGCTGTCCCCGCATCAGCGATCTCACACAACACGATCAGTCTCAAACGCGGATACTTCAGCGACTGCTCGCTGTGTTCCGGCCACTGTCTCCGACTGGCCAAGTGCACGGACCCCATTTCTTAAGATCCATTAGCAGATCGTCCTAAGCGCGACGAAGCCCAAGCCAGCGCACCTGCTCTGGCTTGGGCTTTTGTGGTGGCGGGGGCGGGATTTGAACCCGCGACCTTCGGGTTATGAGCCCGACGAGCTACCAAACTGCTCCACCCCGCGGACCCCAACGGTAGCGATGTGACTTGACGGCAACAACCTGCCCTTCTGGCGCTGTCATCCGCCCCAGTACATCAATCACTCAACGCCGAGACGCGCGGTAACCTCGCCGTAGGCACGAACCAAAAAGAAGGTCGTGAGTGACGAACGTCGCAACAACACGGAATGGCGGACTAATCCTCGTTGGTCTGGTGCTGCTCATCCTGATGGCCGCTTGCTCCGACGACACCACCGCAACAGACCGGAACCCTTCCACAACGACGCCCAGCACCACAGCCAACACCACCACCACGAGCACGACCACCACCACCACCCAAATTCAAGCGCCCCAAACAACCGCTCCGCCCAGCACCACCACAACACCTGCGGAACCAGCGTTGATCGCCTGGGAAGATCTTGAGAACCTCAGCTTCGAACTGGACGGCGACACCGTCGATTTAGAAGACGGGCAAGCCACGATCTCCTACGGCGGCGACTCCGAAACGATGTTCCTGCTACAGAATCGGGTCACTCAAGGTGACCTCGACAACGACGGAGACGACGACCTCGTCGCGCACATCATTGAACGGTCAGCAGGAACCGGCGTCTTCCACCTGATCGTTCCTGTAATCAACAACGAGGGAACACCCCAGCCACAAACACCCGTGCATGTCGGCGATCGCGTCATCATCGAAGAGATCGCAGTCGAACACGGTCTGATCGAAGTGACGCTGTTGGACCGCCTCGACGACGAGCCGTTCACCGTCATAACCCAACGCAAAACCCTCGAAATCGACTTGACCGGAGCGGAACCTCGAGCTGAAGTGATCAGCACCAAACCGCTCAAGAACCTCCCGTTGCCCGAACTGGACCTACCCGACATCGCCATCCAATTCGAGGGCGGGGCGATATCGGCCACCGAGACAGGAACTATCGAGCCGAACCAGCGGCAAACCTACACTTTGCCGGCCAGCGAGCAACAAGCAATCAACGTCGAGTTGACGGCTCCGCTTGGAGTCTGGTTGACCGTTGACTTCGGCTATTTCGTGCTTGCCTCTCCAGACGACCGAACCCAGACAATAAACGTGGTTCTCCCCGCCAGCGGGTCCTGGAGGCTGGGCGTGGTGTCCACCCACGGAGAAGCGGCTGACTACGAGATGACTGCCGCGGTACTGCCACTCGGTGCTTTCACAGATCCCAACCCGGTGGTCCCACTGCCAACGATCCCCGTAAGACCGACTGCCGAGGCTGGCAACGTTGTGTATCTCACAATCGACGACGGTCCACACCCCGTCTACACACCGCAAATGCTCGACATCCTCGCTCGCCACAACGCCCGCGCCACCTTCTTCGTCGTCGGCTATCTCGTTGAGCGGTACCCCGCCATCGTCGAGCGGATCGTCGCCGAAGGGCACACCGTGGCAAACCACACCTGGCTTCACGAGGACCTGACCACGCTCTCGAGAGAATCGTTCGATCAAACCATCAGCCGGACCCAGGAAATCCTTGGCGAACATGCGGCGCCGTGTCTGCGTCCGCCCTACGGATCTCGAGATGCGTTCACCTACGATTGGGCGGCTTCCCACGGTCTGGCGATAGCCCTATGGACAGTCGACACCTTTGATTGGCGCAACCCCGGTGCCGAAACTATCGCCAACCGGATAGTGGCCGGCGCAACCGACGGTGCGATCGTGTCGTTACATGATGGCGGCGGTGAGCGTTCCCAAACCGTGCAAGCTCTCGACGACGCCCTCGGTCGCCTCGCCGGCTCAGGTATCCGTTACGAACCCCTTTGTCAATAAAACCAAGGGCAAACGGACTAGAAGGGGCGGTCGCCGATAATCGTGACGCGCTCCATGAACCGATGCTGAGGCAGGAAGTCGGCGGTGGCCGTGTGCTGCACGGCCCGGTTGTCCCACATCACGAACGTGTCGACCCCCCAGCGCACACGGCACTGAACCGACGGATTCATAATCGCCCGCTCAAGAAGACGCAGAATCTCGTTGCTTTCTTCGGCCGAGATCCCATCAATGTGTGACGTGAAGCCGATATTGGTGTAAATCCCGCGGGCACCCGTGATCGGATGGGTTCTGATGACTGGATGGAGTTGCGGCGGATACTTCGCCCGAATCTTCTCCGCTTCGGCGGGCTCAACACGGTTGGCGAACACACGCGAGTAGTCGTGGATCGCGTACAGGCCGTCCACCCTTTGCTTCCACTCGTCGGAAAGACGTTGATAAGCCGCGGTGGCATCGGCGAAGCAGGTGTCTCCACCCACCGGCGGAACAATGCGCCCCCGTAGGATAGAACCCATCGGCGGTTCAGCTCGCCAGGTCACATCGCTGTGCCAGCCCGCAGCAACAAAGGTCTTGCTGCTGTCTCCTCCGGCTTCAAGCACGATCACTTCGGGGTGCTCTTCGTCGTTGTCGGTAAACGGGTGAATCTCAAGTTCTCCGAAGAGCCGTCCGAAGGCAATGTGTTCCTCGGTGGTGATGTGCTGATCACGAAAGACCAGCACTTTATGGTCTAACCAGGCCTTTTTAAGTTGGTCGAGCGTGACACCATCGACATCGGCCATGTCCACACCCGTTACTTCGGCTCCTAACGTCGCGGTGATGGGATAGACCTCGATTCCCAACTCAGCTCCAATTCTCCGGGTCAACGGGGTCGCCGTCGAGCACGATGTCGTTATAGGCGGGATCGGGGGTGATCGAAACATCGGTTCCTGCCCAAATGTTGGCTGCGGTGGCTACCTCGGCTCGAGCGCCTCCGGTCCCCCACTGCACGTATGCCAAAATATTGTCCGGTGACCCGAAGTCGCTGTTGTTGACGTAGAGCGCTGCCTCGCCACCCACAGCACTCAGTCCCCCGACAGCCGAAGCGGGAACTTCAACCGTTGCCCCGGCAGCAATCGCACCACCGGTCACGACAGTACCGAGGTCCGTGTATTGGGGGAACTGACAGATATAGATGCCGTTGACATCCGCTTCTACGCTGCCCCGGTTCTGGATCTTCACGAACCCGCTATCGCCGAACTTGACCCCGACGATCTGCAGTTCCCCGAGGGCCACTGCGTCTTGGGGGATCGGCACGGTAGTTGACGTCGTCGATGAAGTTGGGGTGGTTTCTGTCGCTTGAGGCTCAGCGGGTTCACCGGACTCGTCGGAGTCATCTCCACCACAGCCCGCAAAAAGCAGAGCCAGCACCAACAAACACGTTGTCATCCCAAGACGAATGGACCGCATGAGACCTCCCTCCTCGTCCTCGACACTAGAGACCGCGTGTACAAGCCCCAACGGGCTGAGACTTCAATCCACGCATGCCTGACAATACACCACGCTCATGGGGGAAGTCCCTCCCGCTTGGGGACCCCCCATGAAACGCGTCCCGATGTGTCCGCCGCTCACTGCCGGGTACATCCGCCGAGCAGGCATGTTGGCAGGACTTGAAGACAAACTGAGTCACCGATGCGACACACAGAGTGTCAGCTATCCGACATGCGCCGCGGCAGGTGCCAAGTCAGTGCACATCAAGACGGCGAAGCACGACCGCCCAGGTCAGTACGGAGCTGACCGCAACCAACGCCAGAGAGGCCACCGCGCCTTGAGCTAGGGCTCCCCGTTCACCCGCGCCCCAAACCTCTGTCGCAAGCGTGTCAAACCCGATCGGGGCCAACAGCAGAGTGGCCGGAAGTTCCTTCATGGTGGAGAGCATCACCAAGCCGGCACCAGCAAAAAGGCCTGGTGCCATGAGTGGAAGTTCAACGGTTAGGAAGCGTCGGAACCGGTTCGCTCCCAGGGTCGCTGCGGCGTCGCTGTAAGTTTCCGGTACTGCCTCTACCGCAACATGGGCAGCTCGACTCGCTTGGGCACCAAAGTGCAGAACATAGGCGACGATGAGCAGCGGAAGAGTCTGGTACCAGCGTCCGATGATGGGAGCGTCGATGGCCCAGAAAACCAAGGAGAGAGCAATCACAACGCCGGGCAGAGCGAAGCCCGCAACCACCATCGAATTGGCAGCGCCCGCAACCCGACTGCGATGACGCCCGGTCAGCCATGCAATCGGCAGCACCACCGCTATTGCCACCAACGCAGTAATCAGACCAACTTCGGCGGTGTGCAGCGCCGGCTCCACGAGAGCCCCGATGTCGATTCCCAGACCCACAGAGTCGATGTCGGCGGTGAGGCCTCGCCAAGCCCAGAACCCGAGGACCGCTACCGGCCCGATCAGTGCATTGCCGATAAAGGCTGCAACCGCGATCAACACCGGGATACTCCAACCCTTGAGGGGAACGATCAGCGGATCTTGGCTGCGAGTTGCCTCCACTCGAGCACGGCGCCGCTCCAGCGCGCGTTCGCTCATCACAACGCACAGGGCTGTAACCCCCAATATCAGTGCAAGTCCCATCGATCGGGCCTGGTCGAATAGTTGGTCGGCGTAGATTTGTTCAGCCAAGGTGCTGTAGCCGAGCAGGGAAACAGCCCCAAAATCGCTGATCGTGTACAAGAACACGAGCATCGTTCCCGCTAGGACAGCACTCCAAACCTGCGGAAGAACAACCGTAGAAAAGACCGTTACGGGTTTGCGACCGAGCAGACGAGCCGATTCTTCAAGTGACTGCGGAAGCGAAGCCATGCGGGCTGCTACCGGAAGATACACATAGGGATAGGTGAACAAGGTGAGGACAAGCCAAGTACCGCGAAACCCTTTCATGTCTGGAAGGTCGGTGATGCCTAGCGGGGAGACAAGATCCTCGACAAGGCCACCGGTCGCAAAGCCGGCGATTAGGGCGGTCGCCCCTACGAAGCTCGGGAAGACTAACGGTAGAGGGGCAAGGATGCGCCAGATGCGACGGCCCCAAAGGTCCGTGCGGATCGTCAACCAGGCCAAACTCGTGCCGATTACGGCTGTGGAGACCGCTACCACGAACCCGAGGAGAAGTGAGCGGCGCAGCGGATCCCACGTTGACTGAGACAGCAACAGCGAGCCGAGGTCGGTTCCCAAATCAAGGTTGCGCGAGACGACGTAGGCGAACGGCCCCATAAAGACGATGCCGACTAGAACTGAGAGAGCCAACATCACCGCGGGAGGCCGACGACTCGGCGCAATCGACCCGCCGTTGGCCGCACCGTTGTGGACAGTGCCGCCTTGTTGTGCCCGCTGCAACAGGACGCGGTTCCGGCGTTCGGTGCTACTGCTCAATGCCACTTTCTCGAATCAGATTGATCGTTCCCAGTAGACCGTCCCCCAGCAGGTCATAGTCGATGGTTTGAGCGGCGTATCCGTCTAGAGACGGCAAACCGGAGGGCGCGGCAACACCCGCAACCAACGGGTACTCCTGCGTCTGTTCGGCGAAGTTCATCTGGGCATCATCGCTTAACAGGAAACTCAGCAGCGACTCGGCGGCTGCTGAGGCTCCAGAGGATGACAGCACCGCTCCGGCAGTAACGATTACCAATGAACCAATATCGTCAACCGGGAGAAAGTGGTTTTTGCTGGCCACGGAGGGATCGGCTTCAACAGCACGAAGGTTGTAGTAGTGGTTGACCAATCCCATCGCTATCTCGCCGCGACCGACAGCCTCAACTATCGGGGAGTTCTTGGGATAGTTGGGAGAGTTGTTTGCTGCCATTCCCACAAGCCAATCGCGGGTTGCATCGTCTCCCAGTTCATTGCGCATAGCGGTGACGAAGTCTTGGAACGAACCGTTGTTGGGAGCAACTCCGACCTTGCCCGCGTACTCGGGTTGGACTAGGTCGAGGACCGATGCTGGTAGCTCAGCTTCATCAACGAGGTCGCTGTTGTAGACGACTACGCGTACTCGGCCGGTGATGCCGACCCAAGTGTTGTCGCCGGCCGCAAAGCCCTCATCCACAAGTGAGGTGAGTTCGCTTCCAAGCGTGGCTAGACGACCCTCGCCTGCCAGTAGGCCGAGCGCTCCCGGGCTTTGGGAGATGAAGAGGTCTGCCGGCGTGTTGTCACCCTCGGTTTGGATCAGCAACGCCAATTCAGCAGAATCGCCGTAGCGCACCTCAACGCTGATCCCAGTTCTGTCGATGAAGTCGTCGACGAGTGGTTGGATCAATTCTTCGTTGCGCCCCGAGTAGAGCGTGATGCTTTCAGCTGATCCTCCGTCGTCTCCGCAGGCGGTTGCGAACAACGCCAAACCGAGTAGAGCCGCTAGCACAGGGAAGTAGGTTCTCGGTGTTTTCATGCCGGGGAATATAGCCACTATTCATCCTGTGTTAGGCATACCTAACATGTGACATCTGTCACAGGCCATATACGTCGTCGCCAGCAGCAGACTAACTGGCCGTCTCGGCTACCAGCGGCGCTGATTCAGAAGATCCACCGTAGGCCAAGGCTGACACCCCGGTGTGGCCCACCGCAACCTCAGCACCAACTGCAAATCTCGGCGCACCAGTGGCTCGGCTCCTCACCACCGTACCTCCCGCCAACACAACACTCATCAGCGCGTCATGGCCGCAGTAGTCGATCCCGACCACTCGACCGCCATAACCCGGAGAAAGAACGATCTCCTCGGGTCGTACCAGAACCTCAACCGGACCACTCATCGAGTTCGCAAGAGGAATACGTCCAAGCACAGTGTCTGCTTCTGATCCCCTGGCATAACCCGCCAACAACTCTGCTTCACCCACGAAAGCAGCCAACCAGGGGTCTGCCGGCCGGTTATAAAGCTCAGCAGGAGTCGCCTGCTGAACCAGCACCCCATCCCGCATCACCGCCACTTCATCACCGAGTTCAAAAGCCTCGGTCTGGTCGTGGGTCACAAAAATAGCGGTGATCTCAAGCTCCCTGAGCAGTTGAGCAACCTCGGACCTGACACCCGCACGCAGGTTCGAATCCAAACTCGAAAAAGGTTCGTCAAACAGCAGAACCGAAGGCCGCGGCACCAACGCACGAGCGACCGCCACACGCTGCTGTTGCCCACCCGAGAGCGAACCAGGCAAACGATCACCGAACTCCTCAAGCCCAACCATCTCCAACATCATCCGCACGGATTCCCGACCACGCTCACTGGTTAGTCCGAATCTCCGCCAGCGGTCTGCTCGCGGGAGACCGTAGGCGACATTGGCAGCAACGCTCATATGCGGGAACAACGCACCATCTTGAAACACCAACCCCACACGGCGCTTCTCAGGAGCCACATGCACGTTAGAACTGGCAACCAATTGCGAACCAACCCAGATCTCACCCCGTTCGACCGGTTCAAGACCCGCGATAGCGCGAAGGAAAGTGGTCTTGCCGCAACCACTCGGACCCAAGATCACAAGATGCTGACCCGGCGAAGCCACCAGATCCGCGCCTTTCAATACCGGAACCGATCGGTTCACCCATAGATCTTTGGCTACGACCACCAACGCAATCAGCGCGGCGTCGGAATCCGAGTGAGGCATGCCTTACATCCTACCGTCAAGAGTCAATGACTACGAAAATCGTCACCCGAGCAGTTCGGGCAGAGGTTCGCTGTAGACGACCGTCACCCGCTTAGTGGCCCGCGTCAACGCCACATACAACGATCGGAAACCCTCAATCTCTTCGTTGACGATCCGACGCGGCTCAACCACAACCGCCGCGTCCACCTCAAGACCCTTGACCAGACGCACCGGCACGACAGTGACCCGCTGATCGAGCCCGTGACGAGTGGGCCCGCCAAACGACAACTCATGAGTTTCAAAGGCCGAATACACACTCTCAAGCAGCGAGGCCGGAACGATCACAGCCACATTCCCCTCCCCGACCGCGGTAAGTTCCCCCTGCACAACTCGGGTCACAGCATCGCCGATCGGGCCGTGCACTTCGACAAGTTGAGGCTCGTCGCCATCGGTTCGGACGGGCGTGGGAGGACACAACCCCGGAGCGGCGAGCGGCAAAATCCTGTTGGCCAGTTTCATGGTCGGACCCGGGATCCGATAGCCGACAGTAAGTTCGGCGATTCTCGGCTCGTGCTTGCTGGCAAACGCAGAAATAACCGAATTCCAATCGCTATTGGCCCACGCTCCAGTGGCCTGGGCAATATCACCAACAACAGTCAGCGACCCGTTGAGCGACCGACGCGCCACCATGCGCAACTCCATCGGCGAAAGATCCTGGGCCTCGTCAATGCATATGTGCCCATAGGTGCGAACCGCGTCCAACACACGTTTGCCTGGACGGTGACCCAACAGAGAGCGGGCCTCGTCAAGCAGAGGCACATCTTCAAAACTCCACACAACCCGATCGGCATGTTCAGCACGAGACCGGTACAGACGCAGGATCTCCTCTTCGCTGAAAGATTCACGATTCGCAGACTTCAAGAGCGCTCGCGAGCCATAGAGGTCGTGCAGCAGATGAGCGGGAGTGAGAACCGGCCACATCCAATCGAGGATCTCGCGGACCCGCAGGTCATGCCGCATACGTTCACGCACAACCTGAGGGTCGACATGGGTGCGAGCGCTCGCAGCAAGCGTTTCGAAAAACAGATCCTCCACGATCTTGCGACCCGCATTGTGGGTTCGGGAACGCCTGCGGGCCACGGAGACGATTCTGCGGGACTCCGCAACAGTGATCCGCAAACGCTGCAGACCAAACCCGAAATGCTGATCGGCTCGAAGCTGTCGCTGGCGGTTTGACACGGCCCTTACCAGCACATCCACCATTCGGGGGTCGCCCTTGATACGAGCAGTCGGTTCGTTGTCGAGCATGTCAACTCGAACCCGCGGCTGGACCAGATCGGCTAGCACCGCAATGGTTACACCCGCCTCGCCCAGCGATGGCAGAACCTGTTCGATGTATGCGATAAACAGCCTGTTCGGGGCAACAACCAAGACACCCTGGGACTCCAGAGAAAGTCCGTGAGTGTAGAGGAGATAGGCAGCCCGGTGCAGTGCAACTACGGTCTTGCCGGTACCGGGACCACCCTGAACCACCAGCAACCCCGGCATCGGCGCCCTGATAATCTGGTCCTGTTCAGCTTGAATCGTGGCGATGATGTCGCCGAGACGTCCCGTGCGCGCCGCCTCAAGCGCAGCGATCAATGCACCTTCGCCTCTGATTGCCACATCGCCATCGCGGTTTGGATCTGCTAGATCGCCGAAGAGTTCATCGTCAATCCCGAGCAGTGTGCGACCCCGTGTGGCGAAATACCGACGACGCTCAAGGCCCATGGTCTCAGAACCGGTCGCCCGATAAAAGGGTTCAGAAACCGGCGCTCGCCAATCGACCACCACCGCGTTCTGATCGTCGTCCCAGATACCAACCCGACCGATATAGAAGCGTTCATCGGTCCCTGCCGGGTCGATGCGCCCAAACACCAACGAGCGATCACCCAGGTTGAGTCGGGTCAGGCGATTCAGGGCACCCTGAAGTACCGATTCTCGCTCGAACCGCGCCTGGTTGGTGCCCCCCGGGTTTGCTTCGAACATCTCGGTGATTCGCCGTACTCGCTCACGCGAGTCATCAAGACAGCCATAGGCAGCGTCGAGATACGCCCGTTCAGCTTCAAGTTCTCGATGAGGGGGCGACACTGGATGGATGAACTCTCAGAAGGGCCAGAAGAATAGGAAACTGCGAATAGGAAGCCATTCAGTCTAGCGGGGCGCGGACGCTCGTACGCTGCGGGGATGTTCTCAGTCGGTCTAGTTCTTGGTGCAGGCGGAATCATCGGCGACCCATGGCACTGCGGGGTACTGTCCCGGCTGGCGTCAGAGGTGGGCTGGGACCCGCGCGGCGCGGACCTCATCGTCGGCACTTCAGCCGGTGCCTTCACCGCCATCGGCTTGCGTAGCGGGGTTTCAGCGCTTGATCGGGTCGCGCGGCTTCGCGGTGAGCCGGTGAGCGCCGAAGCGGCCGAAATCTACTCCCGTGTCACCACCGACTACGACGAACCTACCGTTGAGCGCGACTGGCGGCCGCTCTCACCCAAAATGTTACTCAACGCCCTGTGGCCTCCGTGGAATCCCGACCCCGTTCGAGCCGCATTCGGGGCCGTTCCCCGAGGCACCCGTTCCGGCGTTGCCTCCGAAAAGCGCATGAACGAACTCCACCCAGGCCGCTGGACAGAGTTGCCAACCTGGATAGTTGCCGTCCGAGCAAGTGACGGTCGCCGTATCGTATTCGGCCGCGACGATGTGAGAGGAACGATCGGACAGGCGGCACGAGCATCCTCCGCGGTGCCAGGGATATATGTCCCCGCACAGATCGGGAAAGTCGAATACATCGACGGCGGTGTCCATTCCGCTACGAATGCCGATCTCACAGGAACGCTCGGTTTTGACCTTGTGATCATTTCGTCGGCCATGACCGGGGCCAGTGGTGCGCTCGGGCGCGTCACCAATCCGATACGCAGTTGGTTCAGCAACAAGTTGGCCAACGAGGTCAGTGAGGTGCGGCGTCAGGGCACCGCAGTCGTGGTGCTTGAGCCTCACCCCGACACGTTCGAAGATCTCTTTGACGACAACGGAGACCAACGGCATCAAGCCGTGAGTGCTGGCGAGATCGCGGTCGACCGACTTCTTGAAACCCCTACCGGGGTTGGCCTGAACGCTCTGATCCAACAGGCACAACATGACTAGCGTGGTCGGTGTGGGCACACCCAACCGATTCGACGACCATTGCTTCATCCGGGCTTGTCGAGGTCTGCCCCATGAGCGAGTTCCGGTCTGGTTCATGCGCCAAGCAGGACGCTCTCTGCCTGAATACCGGGCTGTCCGCGGCACTGGAACGATCCTGGACGCGATCAAGAACCCGGATCTCTCCACCGAGATAACCCTTCAACCGGTACGTCGCTATGGGGTGGACGCCGCCATTCTCTACTCCGACATTGTCGTGCCCGTACATGCCATCGGTTTCGGAGTCACGGTCACGCCCGGGGTTGGACCCGAGATTGAACAACCGTTTCGCACTGCCGCTGACCTGGGCCGTCTACGCCCTCTCGATCCCGCTTCCGACACTCCTTATGTGCTTGAGACGGTGCGACAGCTGGTCCACGAACTTGACGTGCCGCTCATCGGTTTCGCAGGAGCGCCCTTCACTGTGGCGTCGTATCTGATCGAGGGGCGCCCGTCTCGTGACTACTTGAACACCAAATCGCTGATGCTCAACGACGAGCAGTTGTGGCACTCGCTGATGGACCGATTGGCCGATCTCGCCATCGCCTCGCTCGCCTCGCAGATCGACGGTGGAGCTTCGGCGGTTCAACTGTTCGATTCATGGGCGGGAGCTCTTTCGCCGGCCCAATATCAGCGGTATGTGGCGCCGCACTCACAGAAGGTGCTCAGCGCTATCGAGGGGACCGGTGTACCTCGGATTCACTTCGGTGTCACCACCGGTGAACTGCTGGAACTCATCAAGAGCGTCGGCGCCGATGTTGTGGGCATCGACTGGCGCGTTGAGATCGACAGAGCCCGGCTTCGTCTTGGCGACACCGTGGCACTGCAAGGCAACCTTGACCCCGCCTCGGTGATCGCCGGTGTCGACGCGGCTGTTTCGGGGACCCGCGAGGTTCTTGCACGCAATGCCGGTCACCCGGGACACATCTTCAATCTCGGCCATGGGGTGCTGCCAACGAGTGATCCCGATGTGCTCAGCGAGGTTGTGAGGATCGTTCACGCGGAGGGCACCGTCGGATCGGCTGACCTGACGTAGCGATGAGCAGTCGGACAGTGGTCATCGGTGGTGGCATCACCGGGTTGTCCGCGGCCCATCAGCTTCACCAACAAGGCGATGACTTTGTTCTGCTGGAAGCAAGCCAACGGGTAGGAGGCAAGGTCTCTGGTGGTCCCGTGGAGGGTTCGGCTCTGGGGTTCGATGTTGACTGTGCAGCCGACGGATTTCTGGCCCGCGAACCCGAGATGTCGGATCTGTGTCGTGAACTCGGGTTGGGCGATGATCTGGTGTCGCCCGCCTCCAGCGGTGCCTTCATCTGGGTTGACGGGGCGCTGCGGTCGATCCCGCCGAGCGTCTTGGGCGTGCCGCTGGAACCCGATAAACTCAACGCTGGCGGGATCGTCTCGGCTGATGGTATCGCTGAGTTGAAGGCACGCGGTTTCGCTGATCACCCGGGATTGATCGGCGACGCCACTGTCGGCGAAGTGGTCCGTGCCCGCGCCGGTGACGAGGTGTTTGACAGACTCGTGGACCCTTTGCTCGGAGGCATCAACGCCGGCAATGCCGACAATCTGAGTATCACGGCCGGCGCGCGGACCTTGGCAGAGGCAGCCCGCCGAGGCGGACCGTTCATCGGCGCTCTGCGCGAGCAGCGAGCCTCTGCGGCACCGGGCCCGGTCTTTCACGGGGTCAAGGGCGGTACTCAACGAGTCATCGACGCGCTCCATGGTGAACTCAGCAACCACATCTACATGCACGCACCGGCGGTCTCGCTTGAACGCCACGGTCATACCTGGAGGGTCACAACATCGTCCGGTCACTTCGACGGCGATCGAGTCATCATCACCACGCCAGGATTCGTCAGCGCAACACTGCTTGAGCCTCATGCCGCCGAAGCTGCTTCGCTGCTAGCCGGCCTTGCCTACTCTGACGCGGTGCTGGTCACTTTCGTCGTGCCCTCCGAGCAGGTAGGCCACAGCCTCGACGGCGCTGGATTTCTGGTTCAACGCGACCAGGGATTGTTGATGACCGCCTGTTCTTGGTCATCGTCGAAATGGGAACACTACGACGACGGCAGCCATGCCATCTTGCGGGTCTCAGCGGGCCGAGTCGACGATCGGCGCTGGTTGGATCTTGACGAGTCGGCCCTCGTCGAAACCCTGCGCAAGGAACTAGCAGTGACCATCGGTTTGCAAGGCGAAAGTGCCGTGCGAGTCACGCCGTGGCACCAAAGCCTTCCCCAGTATCTCCCCGGCCATCTCCAGCGTTGCGGTCAAATCGACGCGTGCCTGCAACGTGACACCCCCGGCGTCACCGTCATCGGAGCTTCCATGCGCGGCCTCGGCCTCCCCGCCTGCGTCCGCCAAGCCCGCACCGCCACCACCCGACCTTCCTAAATCGCTGCCCTAGACTCATCTGGCGGATCAGCGTGTCCGTTGTAAGGCGATGCGCTGGTCGGCGTCGTCGGCTTGATCGGTGAGAAAGGTCAATTTGCGCTCCCAGTTCACACTGCCTGCCCCATCAAGCGCGTAGAGCCATCAAACAGACCCACCGCGCGAAACACAGGGCACACCACCCTGCTAGCTGTAGAAGGGATGCGCACACAAGGCATTGAGCGCGATCCGTCAAGGACAGCGACCGCGTCCCAAGCCGTGATCACACCACAGCTTGCGTGAAACATCATGAAGCTCAAGAGTGTCTTGTAGTCCAATCCGCGTGGTCGCTAGGCTGCGGCATCTACTGCCGCGTCTGTGCTGCGTGGCCCCACGCAAGCGAGGATGCCCCGCGATGCCTCAAGCCCACGCAATGTCTCAAACCCATGCTGCTGTCATCAGTCCGCTCGAGGGAGAGGCTCCCCAGCGCGCCTGTTGACCGCTGGGCGACTTCCCTCGCGCCGCGCGGACCAGCGTCCTGCTAGCGGTGATGCTCATTGTGTTCCTGTCCGCCTGCGGCGGCAGCTCGGCACCGGAAACGGAGAACGGCACCCAACAGGAAGCCCCCGAACTCGCCGACGACTCAGCGGACAACACCTCAGCGGACAACACCTCAGCGGACAACACCTCAGCGGACAACACCTCAGCGGACAACACCTCAGCGGACAACACCTCAGCGGACAACACCTCAGCGGACAACACCGAGGCGGACAACACCTCAGCGGACAACACCGAGGAGATCCCCTCTGAGGAGTTCGCTGTGCCTGAATGCGACGATGAAGCGTCGCGGACCGACAGAGCGTCACTGACCGCACTCTACAACGCAACCGACGGCCCGAACTGGGGCGACAACACGAACTGGCTCACCGACGCTCCCCTCAGCGAGTGGGCCGGTGTCGACAGCTTGAGTGTCACTGGTAGCGAGTGCGTTACGCTGCTGGACCTCGCCCGTAATCTGTTGATTGGGGAGATCCCAGCAAAACTCGGCAACCTCACCACCCTGGAATCGCTGAGCCTCAACAATAATCAGTTGAGTGGAGAGATCCCAGCAAAACTCGGCAACCTCACCACCCTGCGATCGCTGTCGCTCAGCGGTAATCAGTTGAGTGGATGCATACCCGCGTCCATGCGTGACTTTCGTGGAGCGATAGATATCGACGAAATGCCGTATTGCGACGGTTGATGTGTAGCGACCGGTTCGAGGGAGGTTCCAGCAGGTGCCTCGACGCCCTAACTAGGCGGCCACATACACACGCACACACCTGCTGTCTCGCTCAACCGCGAGGGTGACCGCTGGAAGACCACAACACCACCCGGTTCGTTCGACGGCGATCAAGTCGTCATCAGCTTCACCGTGTGCGTACTGAGGCGATGCGCTGGTCGGCGTCGTCAGCTTGATCGGTGAGGAAGGTCAGTTTGCGCTCCTCGCCGGACTCGTGGGTGTAGGTAATCCGTAGCGCAGTGGTGCCGTCTCCACCGATGAGCCTGTCCCGCCTGGATCCCTTGAGACCCCAACCCCCGTAATCCCGCATCTTCGGTACCCGCATGGCCTCGTAACCATATAACTACACTCGCGGACCGTGAAGCGTCGGGGAATGATCGTTGTCTTGGCGGTGGCGCTGTCTGGGGGTGCGTGCAGCGGAACCGATGATGTTCTGGTTGCCGATCCCCTGGTCACCACGACAACGACAAGCGCGACCACATCTACAACTACGAGCACGACCACCGCTGTGCCGGGTGAGGTCAGCGCGGCAGAAGGCTTGGGCGACAGCTTCTACCCGTACCTGGGAAACGGGGGCTACGACGTGCTCCACTACGAGATCGACCTCGATATCGACCCGGTCGCCAACACGATCCAGGCGCTCACCACGATCACCGCGCAAGCCACACAGGAACTCTCAGAATTCAACCTGGACCTGTCGGGCCTCACAGTTGAAGACGTCAAAGTCAACGGGTCCGCAGCCGAGCACTCCCGCTACAACACCGAGCTAGTCATCGTTCCGGCCAATCCACTCGCGGCGGGATCCGAGTTCGTCACCGAGGTGCATTACTCGGGAACGCCCCAGCCGATCTCCGACCCTGGTTTGTGGTTCTTCGAACTCGGCTGGCACAACACCGAGGGCGTCGTGTTCACCGTCAACCAGCCGTCCGGCTCTATGAGTTGGTTTCCGTCCAACAACCATCCGACCGACAAAGCCACATTCGAGATCCACTTGACAGTGCCCGAACCTCTGACAGCGGCTTCCAACGGAATCCTCGTCGAAGAGACCAGCGTCGACGGCTACACAACCACAACCTGGCGGATGGACGACCCGATGGCCACCTATCTGGCAGCCGTCTACGTCGGTGACTTTGAACGTGTCGAGACCAACCAACCCGATGGCCCGTTGATTCGCGACTATGTCCCCCGAACCGACTCAGATGAGATCGTCGAAGCACTGCGGATAACCCCTCAGGTGATCCGCTACTACGAAGACCTGCTCGGTCCCTATCCGTTCGAGGTCTACGGTTCGATCGTTCTGCCGTTCGATCTCAGCTTTGCGTTGGAGAACCAGACCTTGTCTGTGCACGGTCGCTACACGATTGATCCGCTCACGGTTGCCCATGAGATCCTGCATCAATGGATCGGTAATTCGTCGACCCTCGACGATTGGCGAGAAACCTGGTTGCACGAGGGTTTCGCCACATATCTGTCGACCATGTACATGGCCGAGCATCACGAATGGAACCTCGACGAGCGGATGGTCGGATGGCATACGCAACTGGCCGACATGGAGCCTCCGCTGGAGATCGAAATCACTGAAATGTTCGGTGGCGCGGTGTATTTCCGTGGAGCGTTGACCCTTCACGCTCTTCGAGGGTTCGCTGGTGACAGCGTGTTCGCTGAGATTCTGCGAACTCATTACCAACAGAGCGCCCACGCCAATACCAGCACTGCGGAGTTCCTTGAGATCGTGACCGAACTGGCAGGTTCCGAGGCCACGGAATTAGTCGAGTCGTGGCTGGCGGAAAACCCGATTCCTGAGTTGCAAACCGCGCCCTGAACAAAACACGGCCGCATGGTTGGAACGACGATACGAACTCGTTACAGTTCCGCTGTCGATATTACAGTTATGTGACAAACCGAGGCGTGACCCGGACAACATAGCCCAGACAACGTAGGCGTTGGATCTCTCAACGCCAGGCCCCAACCGAGCGGGCCACTTCCCCCATCACCGGACGAAAGTCCTGCACGAAGGAATCCCAGTCATGCACTTACGAGTGAGCGCAATCGTCATCGCGCTGACAGCACTCTTGTTCGCGTCCTCCTGCACCCCCGAAGAAGTCGTGTTCTACCTCAAAGTCACCGACCACGTCAACGATGTGCTCTCCGCCGACGAACTCAAACGCCTACGCGACTGCGAATCAACCGACAACTACACCGCCGTTTCCTTGTGGACCGACACCGTCGGCCTCTACCGAGGCGCATACCAGTTCGTTCAACACACCTGGGACGGCGTCGCCGAGCGTCACTTTCCCTGGCTCGTGGGCAAAGACCCCGTCGAAGTCGAACCATGGTGGCAAGATGCCATGACCCGAGCCCTCTGGTCCGAGCGCGGCAGACAACCATGGCCCATATGTGGCCTCCGAGTGTGACCGATTGTGACATTCTGTAGCTGTGACAAAACCCACGGACTCAGAAGCAATTCCAGTCCCCAGCCAACCTAGGACAGCAAAGACACACAGAGTCGACTCAACCGGCGAATTGTTGCTGCCACTTCTCGCAGCCGACACCGGGCCCGCCCGGGAATGGGCCGACGCGGCAAGAACCGACCGGGTCGCACCTCCCCACGAACTGGTCGAAGGCGACGCCCATCTCAATGTCACCCGAACCTTCTGCTTCGCGGACCTGAGCGGATTCACCGCCTTCACACGCGACAACGGCCCACACGCCGCTGTCGGTCTGCTCGGGCAGTTCCGGCGCATCGCCCGCAACGTAGCGGCCAAACGCGGCGTGCGCGTCGCCAAATGGCTCGGAGACGGGGTCATGCTTGTGGGCACCGACGCACCCCCCACAGTCGCTTCGGGAGCACACCTCGTTCATGAATTCTCCGATAGCGAGATCCAGGTTCGCGTCGGAATCGCCACCGGCATCGCCCTGTTGTTCGAGGGCGACGATTACATCGGCGAACCAGTCAATCTCGCTGCCAAACTCTGTGCCGCAGCACACCCCGACGAAATCCTCGCGGTAGCTGAACCCGCCGACCTACCAGACTGGGTCATCAGCGAAGACAACGTAACCGTCCGGATCAAAGGTGTAGGCGCGATCGGAGGCGTCCGCCGACTCAGACCAAACCTCTCCGAGCGATCATGAGCCGAACCACCACAGGACCGTGACCAAGACACGGACGCTGTCGATTCTTGCCGGGTTGCTCATCGCGGCCGGGCTCCCTCCCTGGGGTTGGTGGCCCCTCACAATCGCGGGATTGGCGCTCTGGTTCCATGTTCTCGACCAACTGACACCCCACACCCGATTCGGACGCTCCCTGCTCGTCGGTGCAGCCTGGTTCTACCCGAGTACCTTGTGGATGGCCGACCTGACACCGGTGGGCTGGCCCGTCGCCGCGGCCGCATTCAGCGTGATGATCGCGTTCGTCGGATGGATCACACCCAGCGAGCGCGGATATCGGAGTGCAGTATTTTGCGCCGCGCTCGTGTTAGTCGAGTTGATCCGCTGGAATTGGCCTTTCGGCGGAGTCCCCGTCTCCACGCTGGCAATGGCAGGCGTCAACACTCCGCTCGCCTCGTCAGTTCGGCTCTTTGGATCGCCGGTGCTAGTCGTACTGATGGCCCTCGCTGGGGTGATCCTGGCCGACCTCGCCAAACGCCGCAAAACCAGCCTGACAGCCGTGGCAATACTCGTGTCGCTACCGCTTGCCGGATTGGTGCCGTGGGTCGCGACGACTGAGGGTGACACCATCCGAGTCGCCGTCGTGCAGGGCGGGGGACCTCAAAACACCCGCGCTGAGGTGTGCCAGAACCGACAAGTGTTCGAACGACACATGGAGGCAAGCCAACTCATCAGCGAACCTGTAGCTCTCGTGCTGTGGCCCGAGGATGTGGTGCATCCGGCTGCGGACACCGCTTCATCAACACGTTGTCCAGATCCATTGCTGAGTCGCAGCGAAGCGACAGAACGGATCAGTCAACTCGCAAAGAATCTCGACACCGTGCTCCTCACCGGATGGTTTGAGCCGAGCGCGGATGGCAACGCCAACCTGAACTATTCGATAGTCACCGATTCGACCGGAGTCATCGGTGATCGTTACGACAAGGTTCAACTCGTGCCCTTCGGCGAGTTCGTGCCGCTTCGGGGCTTGATTGAGCGCTTCAGTAGCGAACTGCCTTCACGAGATGTACAAGCGGGAACCGCTCCGGCGGTGCTCGACAGCGAACTCGGGCCGCTCGGCGTCGCCATCTCCTGGGAGGTCTTCTTTGACCACCGCGCCCGCGACGCCATAGGCAACGGCGGCGCTGTTCTGCTCAATCCCACGAATGGCTCAAGCTACTGGCTCACAATCGTGCAAAGCCAACAGATCGCCTCAAGTCAGCTCCGAGCACTGGAAACGGACCGCTGGGTTCTGCAGGCGGCTCCAACCGGATTCTCCGCCATCATCGACCCATCCGGTGCCGTCGTCGCACGAACCGGAGTCAGCGAACAAACTGTCCTGATCGAGACGATAAATCTCCGCGAAGGCCGCACCCCAGCGGTGGTGTTCGGGGCATGGCCGGTCCTCATCGCCTCACTAGCGATCGTGATCGTCGCCCACCTCGATTCGGCCAGCCGAGCCATCGCCAATCGCTCCCGAACCCGCAGACGAGTCCGCAAGCGAAGGCCTTAGCGAGCCCGACGAATGGTGGCGGTAGTCACGCGGGGTAGGGAAAAGGCGAATCCTTGGGCATTATTTGGGGTCCGATTGTTGCCCGCGGGAGTTGATTTCACCTATGCCTAAGGCGCAGAACCCCCATGATCGCGCCCTCCGCATCGCACTGCTGACCTATCGCGGCAAACCTCATGTGGGAGGACAAGGCGTTTATGTCCGGCACTTGAGCAAGGCGCTCGTTGACCTCGGACACCACGTTGAGGTGCTTGGCGGCCCCCCCTACCCGATACTCGACGAACGCGTTCCGCTCATCGAACTACCCAGCCTCGACATCTGGAGTGAACCGCATCCCATGCGCAAACCGCGGATCTGGGAATGGAAAGACTGGACCGACATTGCCGAACACGCATCGTTTTGTACCGGCAATTTCTCTGAACCTATGGCCTTCAGCCTTCGAGCATGGCGCCATCTGCGGCATCGCCGCCACGAATTCGACCTCATTCACGACAACCAAACACTGGGCTGGGGTCTGCTCAAACTGCAACACGAAGGCTGGCCGATCCTCGAAACGATCCACCACCCGATCACTGTCGACCGCAAACTAGAACTCGAACATGCCCGCACAGCTTGGGAGAGGTTGGGCAAACGGCGTTGGTACTCCTTCACCAGGATGCAGCGCCAGGTCGCACGTCGCATGCCTCGACTGATGACCGTCTCCGAGTCTTCAAAGAGCGACATCAGCGCTGACTATGGAATTGATCCCGGGCGACTGCATGTGGTGCCGGTGGGAGTGGACCCAGATCTGTTCCTTCCCGTAAGCGGAGTTCAACGCCGCGACGGCCACCTGGTCACCACGGCATCAGCCGATGTGGCCATGAAAGGGCTCAAGTTCCTCCTTGAAGCGGTGGCCAAGCTGCGTACCGAACGCCATATCGAACTGACCATCATCGGCAAACGGCGACCCGACAGCCATGCCAGCACTGTGATGACCCGCTTAGGACTCGATGACTGCGTCGAGTTTGTCTCCGATGTGGCTGATTCACGCATCGTCGAGCTGTACAGCGAAGCCGAATTGGCCATCGTGCCCTCGCTGTATGAGGGGTTCTCACTACCTGCCATTGAAGCCATGTCGTGTGGAGTTCCACTCGTAGCCACGACCGGTGGCGCACTCCCCGAAGTCGCCGGAACCCACAACGAAACATGTTTCCTCACCGAGCCGGGCAACAGCGAAGCCTTGGCGTCAACCATTCGCCAAGCGCTGGACAACCCTGAACTGCGAGCTCAGGTCGGGAATCAAGGCCGACAACGAGTCATCGATCAGTGGTCGTGGCGTCACACCGCGCAGCGCACCGTGGCTCAATATCGGGCGGTGCTCGAAGAACAAGGCACAACCTGATGCTCACCGTCGACTACGACCGATTCGGTCTGCGCGCCAGCGACCGGTTACTTGATCTGGGCTGCGGTTTCGGGCGTCACAGCTACGAGGCGCTGGTTCGTGGCGCTGATGTCGTGAGTTGCGACATGGCGTTGACCGAACTCGAGTCCATCCGCAACACCGCTCCGCTGCTTATCGAAGACGGGTTGTTCGACGCCAAGCTCAGTCACACGGTGGTGCAGGGTGACGGCACCGCTCTGCCTTTCGCTGATGGCAGCTTCGACAAAGTAATCGCCTCCGAAGTGCTCGAACACGTAGCTGACGACAATGCGGCATTCGACGAACTCCTTCGGGTTCTCAAACCAGGCGGAATTCTGGCGGTCACCGTCCCTGCCTGGCTTCCAGAGAAGGTTTGCTGGAAGATCAGCTCCGACTACCACGCGCCCGCCGCAGTAGGCGGCCATGTTCGGATTTACACCGAGAAGGAACTGCGGGAAAAATTGCGTGCCGCAGGCTTCGAACCTACGGTCTCGCACCGCACTCACGCCTTGCACTCCCCGTATTGGTGGCTTCGCTGTGCTGTCGGTGTCAACAACGAGATCGAAGACAATTTTTCTGTGCGTACCTACCACAAGCTGCTCGAATGGGACATCGTCAAGGCACCGTGGTTGACGCGCACGGCCGAGAAGATCCTCAACCCGGTGCTCGGCAAGAGTCTCGTGGTCTACGCACAAGTGCCGATCACCGCTGAGGTTTCCGTCACCGCTGAGAAATCAACGGCCACAGAAGACGCCCTAGTACAACACTCGACCCTCAACAGAGCCAAAAATAGAGCCCCAAAAAGAGAGAGAGCTCGTGCTACCTGAAATCCGCGGCCTGCTGTCCGCCGACCAGATCCGACAAACCGCCGATCACATCGCCGAATGGCAACTTCGGTCAGGCATGATCCCCTGGTTCCCCGGCGGTCACGCCGACCCGTGGAACCACATTGAGGCGGCAATGGCACTCGTAGTCGGTGGTCACCGAAGCGAAGCCGAAGCTGCCTACCAATGGCTCGTCGACCGCCAACGAAGCGACGGTTCCTGGCATCAGTACTACCTGGAACACGAGGTGGAGCAGGACAGACTCGATGCCAATGTCATCGCCTACGTTGCCACCGGGGTATGGCATCACTACCTGCACTTCCGCGACCTCGGCTACCTGGAAACAATGTGGTCCGTTGTCGAGGGGGCCATCGATTTTGTTCTGGATCTGCAACAGCCTCGCGGTGAGATTCTCTGGGCGCGCCACCCCGATGGCACACCATGGCCCTTCGCATTGTTGACCGGCTCGTCTTCAATCGCCCACAGCCTTCGCTGTGCCGTCGCCATCGCCGAAGAACTCCGCCACGAACGCCCCGACTGGGAGTTGTCGGTGGCCCAGCTAGCCCACGCGATCCGCAACGAACGCGACATTGCGTTCTCCCCCAAGCACCGATGGGCAATGGACTGGTACTACCCAGTGCTTTCGGGCGTGATCAGCGGCGAAGCAGGAAGAGCTCATCTCGCTGAGAGGTTCGCCACTTTCAACCAAGGCGACGAAGGCATCCGTTGTGTCAGCGACCGCCCTTGGGTCACCACCGCCGAGACCTGTGAGTGTGCCATCGCCCACCTTGGCGTCGGCGACTACGGCACCGCCATTCGCCTTTTTGCCGCAGCTCAGAAGCTTCGAGAACCAGACGGTCGCTACATCACCGGCATGGTTCATTCCGAACTCACCATGTTCCCGCCCGGTGAACGCTCCACCTACTCTGCGGCTGCCGTGTTGTTGGCCGCGGAGGCAATCGAAGGTTCGAGTCCGGCGGCAAAACTGTTCGCTGACCACGAATTCCTGCCACCGATCATCGACATCGATCCGGTCGACTCGGGCGTCACCAACCCGATCTGACCGTAGCTAATCCGGTCTCGTGCGGTGAAGCACCCGCAGCGAGCTAGTGGCACTCGACTCCTCGAAGGTGCCCGATTCAATAGCTCGGCAATAAATCTCGTAAGGGGGTCGGCCGCCATCGGCTGGATTTGGGAACACGTCGTGGATCAGCAGCGTGCCGCCAACCGCAACCTGGGGTACCCAGGTCTCATAGTCCCGGTGCGCTGGTTCGTGACCGTGTCCACCATCGATGAAGAGCAGAGCGAGGGGCGTGGTCCACACAGACCCGACCGTCGCTGAGTCACCCACCAGTGCCACCACCGTCGGTTCCAGGTCGGCATCATGGATGGTGCGACGAAAGGTCCCGAGGGTGTCGATCTTGTTGATGTCGGGGTCGACCAGGTCTGGTTCGTGGTGCTCCCAGCCCAATTGGTTCTCTTCAGAGCCACGGTGGTGGTCCAACGCAAACAAGACACGACCGGTCAGGCGTGCGGCCGCACCGAGATAGACAGCGGATTTGCCGCAGTAGCTTCCGACTTCGAGGAACGGTCCGTCTGCGGAAACCGTCATGGCGGCCTCGTACAGAGCCATGCCCTCGTCGGGGGGCATGAAACCGCGCGCCGCCAGCGCATGCCTGAGCAGTTCCGGATCCACTCAAACAACCTCTACGACTGACTCTTCGCTGTCTTTCGGCCACAACAGACCATCCAACACGAGGTATTTGGCGACCCAGACAACGCCGTAAGCGACAACAGTGCCGAGCAGCAGAATGGGAGTGTTGTCGGTGATCATCCCGAGTACTCCGATGGTCCCGGTTGACAGCGCCAGGCCCACCAAAGCGAGGATCCAAAACGGCAAGATCTCGGATTTCACGCTGTTGGTGCCCAGTTGTTGCCATACCCAGTAGCGGCTCAGAAGATACGCGGGGCCGGTGCTGACCATCCAGGCCGTCAGGTTGGCGACTACCGGTACCAGGTCCAGCACTTCGAGAGCGAAAGCGAGGGTACTGAGCCCAACCACCACGTTGACCACCGAAACTGCGCAATACCGAAGAGCCTTACGCCAATGCTTGCGCACGACTTCTACGATCGCCGCTCTGTTGATGACGGGCATGGCTTGAGAGGATACTCGCGTCGTTTCACTCCCGTTCGCGCCGCTAACCGTCGATAACAGAGCAAGATAGGAATATGCAGGATGACGTTGATGCGCTGGTGCAGCTTCTTGATCTCGAAGTAATTGAGGTCAATGTCTTTCGGGGTGTGTCGCCAGACGAGAACCGTCAGCGAATCTTCGGCGGTCAGGTCGCCGGCCAGGCGCTGGTAGCGGCGGCCCGCACAGTTGAACTTGATCGTTCGGTGCACTCGCTGCACGCATATTTTCTGCGCCCCGGCGACCCGACTGTGCCGGTGCTTTATGAAGTCGATCGGATACGTGACGGCAGGAGCTTCACGACTCGAAGGGTCGTGGCCATTCAGCACGGGCGAGCGATTTTCAACTTGCAGGCTTCGTTTCAGATCGTCGAGGCGGGCCTTGAGTTCTTCGATCCCATGCCCGATGTGGTGCCCGCTGATTCATTGCCCACTCGAGCGGAGCGTTACCAAGCACGGGGTATACCGGATCCTTTCGCGGGTGTTGGTCGCCCTGTTGATATTCGCTATGTCACGGCCAGCCCGTTCCAACGATCAGAGCCACTCCCGCCTGTGCAACAAGTGTGGTTCAGAGCCGATGGGAGCCTTCCCGATGATCAGGTGCTGCACACTTGTCTGCTTACTTACGCGTCCGATATGACCTTGCTCGATACGACCTTGCTTCCTCACGGAACCAACTCCGCTGTTGGTGACATCCAGTTGGCGAGCCTTGATCACGCCATGTGGTTTCACGGAAAGTTCCGGGCAGACGAATGGTTGCTGTACGACCAGTACACGCCGGCCTCAACCGGGGCCAGGGGGCTCGCCATGGGGCGAGTTTTCACCCACGACGGCCGTTTGATCGCCAACGTGGTGCAAGAAGGCCTGATCCGGCAAGTATCTCGTAAAGGTCTACGCTTGTAGGTGTGTTGCAACGGAGGTCGTGTCGTGGTTGAGATCTTTGAAGCAGGCGAGGTGACCGACGAACTCGTCGAGGCAATGGCGCGTCTCGTGCCGCAGTTGTCAAGCTCCAAACCGCCTCCCTCAGCGGCTGAACTCCAGGAAATCATCGACTCCGACGCGGTGAGGTTGCTGATGGCACGCGACCGCAGCGGGGTGATCGGTACCCTCACTCTCGTGCTTTTCCGCATCCCGACCGGGATCCGGGCCTGGATCGAGGATGTCATCGTCGATGAAGGGGCCCGCGGCTCCGGTATCGGACGCAGCCTGAACGAAGCCGCCATAGAACATGCCCTCGCCGCTGGAGCCGTGACCGTCGATCTGACCTCTCGCCCTTCAAGAGAAGACGCCAACCGCCTCTACCAACGGATGGGATTCTCGAAGCGAGAAACCAACGTTTATCGCTTCACCCCGTAGACGCGCGCGATTGCTTCTCTCAGATATGGTCTATGGCGTGTCGAGTTCCGCGCACTCCCCGGCTCATATCAACTGGTTGACCAACCTTCCGACGCTGCGGTCACCGGTGCTGATCACGGCTTTCGAAGGCTGGAATGACGCTGGCGACGCTGCCTCGATCGCGGCGCGTCACTTCGCCGACAGATGGAAGGGCACGGCTCTGGCTGAGATCGACGCGGAGCACTTCTACGACTTCACCACTAGCCGTCCGCTGGTGCAGCTCGACCAACAGCGTCGGCGCTCTTTGACCTGGCCGACCAATCTTTTCCGGTCTTGTCTCGTGCGCGACGGCGAGCAGGATGTGGTTGTTCTATTGGGACTCGAACCTCAGTTGCGTTGGCGGACGTTCTGCAACCAGGTCATCGAAACCGCCCGGATGCTCGAGGTCAGCCAGGTCATCACCCTGGGGGCCCTGTTGGCCGATGTTCCTCATAGTCGACCGGTTGAGGTCTACGGTGCGAGTGACGACAAGAAGATCCGAGCCCGGCTCGATCTGGCCCCGTCAAGCTACGAAGGACCGACAGGGATCGTCGGAGTACTCGCCACCCAATGCCGCGAAGCGGGACTGCCAACTGCTTCGCTGTGGTCGGCGGTGCCGAGCTATGTTCCGGGAGCACCGTCGCCAAAAGCAGGTCTGGCTCTGGTGCAACGGGTATCGGAGTTGCTTGGCACATCGGTGTTCGCAACCGATTTGGAACTCGCCGCGGCAACTTATGAACACCAGGTCAACGAATTCGTGGCGGAAGACGAAGAAACCGCTAGCTACGTTGCCGACCTTGAGGAAGCCTGGGACGAAGACATCCCATTCGACGCCGACTCAGATCCAGATCTCAACGACGACCCCGAGACCCTCCTAGCCGAAGTCGAACAGTTCCTCCGAGACAACGACTGACCCTTCTGGTGGCGCTCGCCGCCACCAAGACAACCCCCGGCTACGGCACGGCTTCACTCACCTCCGCTTCGGAATCCCTTCCGCTCAGAGTAGGAGTGCAAGCTCTGCCACTTCGAGCTGAACCGATGTCGTGGTCGTGGTCGACGGTTCGGTCGTTACTGTCTGGGATGACGATGTCGTGGGGATTACACCGGTTGGTTCGTCGGGAGTGTCATTGTCGGGCGAAGCAATGGGTAGATTTGTGGTCGATCAAACAAATTACACCGGTCGGTTCGTCGGGAGTGTCATTGTCGGTCTCGGGGAGGACAACAACGTCGTTGTCGTGTGTATGCCCATCGCTGGTCGTGGTCGTGGCGTCAATAGCAGTCGTTGTGGTGATGTCAGCGTCGCCGTCGCCAGTCATGGCGTTGTCATCGACCCCGTCGTGTGTGTGCCCATGTTCATCGTCGCTCGCTGTGATTGTGGTCGTGCCGTCAACAGTCGTGGACGGAGTGTCGGTTGTGGTTGTGCATGCGACCGGCGTCCGACACCACACCGCTATAGGCGGCTCGGCTGGGATCGCCTCGGTCTGTGGGGGTTTGCAGCGTTGACGTTGACCGGGGTGTGGGTTCCTGAGGTGCCGAACGGGTATCTATTTCATGTAGTGTCATACCTTGTTGTTAGGTTTGTGGTCATGTTCGATTCGATGATTCGACAAGCCCGGGGGTGGTGACTTCTGGGCTTTGCCGTGGCGAGTTGGAAGCTGTCGTGGCGGGTGCTGGGCGGGTGATGGCGGCGTTGTCTGCGTTGCAGACTCGGTGTGCAACTGAGATTGAGGCGCTTGATGATGGTGGGGTGAACTCAAAGACGGTGTTGCGTGAGGCGGGACGTATGTCTGCTCGTGCCGCGAACTCGGTGGCGAAGACTGCTGCCGGGCTCGCTGAGATGCCCAAGCTGGCTGAAGCGTTGGCTGGAGGCGCGATTACCGCAGAGCACGCCGCGGTCGCGGTTGGGGCTGCAGCCAAGACATCTCCAGGGCAAGTTGACGATGAGTTGGCGAAGCTTGCTGAGACTTCTTCTGTTGATGTGTTCAGTGAACAGTCGCGGCGGTGGGTGAACCGCAACCAACCCGACGACGGCACCGAACGATACGAGCAGCAGCGCCGCAATCGTTTGTTGAAGCACTGGATCAACGAAGAAGGTATGGGTGTGCTGCTGGCCGAGTTGGATCCGACGAGCTATCAACAAGTGGTCAAAGCAATCAACGTCGAATACGACCGGTTGTGGCGCGACGACGGCGGACGCGACGGTTCCCCTGATGATGTACGCACACCACAACAACGCTCAGCAGACGCGTTGATCGCGTTGTTGACCAACCCGGCACGACGCGGACCCGGCAGCACACGCACACAACTCATCGCCATAGCCGACATCGAACGGCTACGAGCCGATGACCCGACAGGGGTCGCTGAGATCGTCGGGGGTGAAGCACTACCGCAGACCGTGCTGGAACGTTTGATGTGTACCGCCGCTTTCACCGGAGTGGTCTTTGACGGTGAAGGTCAACCGATCTGGGTGGGACGCACCCATCGACACGCCACCGAAGCCCAAGTCAAAGCCATCATCGCCCGCGACCGGCACTGCACAGGCAAAGACTGCACCGCAGGTCCTGAACGATGCGAAATCCATCACATCGTTCCCTGGGAACAAGGCGGACTCACCGACATCGACTCCATGTGTCTGGCCTGCCCCCTGTGTCATCACAACATCCACGACCGCGGCTACATCGTCACCAAAACCAACACCGGCTACAAAATCATCAACCCCAACAACCCACCACGAGGCCCCTAACCACAGCGAGGTGCCAGGCGACTCCGCCGAACAGGGGAGCGTCGGTCAGCCGGTCAGAGACAGAATCGAAATAGGCACCCCTATCGGACCCGGAATCAGCGGCGCGCGCCACTGCTCCATCGAGAGCGTCAGAGATGCCGGTGATCAACAGGAAAAGCAAGCCGATTCGGAGATAACCGGCACCGATCGTCGCTGCTGCAACGGTCGCCATGACAATCCCGACGATTGTGATGACGTCAGGGGTGACGCCTGTGCGACGCAAACTGTGACCAATGGGGGTGAGGCTGCGGTCAACTGCCGTCCGCCAGTTTCCGTCGAACATGAAACGCTCCTCGCGGGGACGATTTCACGATAGCAGCACGTTGGGCACGATCCCAGGTCCTTGCCGGCGATACCAACGCGTGCGGGCTAGCAGTACGCAATCGGTGCTGACCCTGCGAGAATGGGGCAGCGATACCAACGCGTGCGGGCTAGCAAGTTGGCCGAGCGTGGATTAGCTTGTCCGGAGGTAACTGCGTATTGCTACGGGAGGCAACGAGATGAACTGGCCAGGACAAACGAGCGCCCGACGTCGTGATCATGTCCAGAGGCAGGCTACGCCCCCCCCCCCCCGATCTCGTCGTCGGCGAGCCGATCGGACTGCGGGACGGCTCGACGGCGCGGTTGTCGCGGTGACTCCCGCCGGACGCGTCCGGCTGCGCCGGCCGGCGTGTGCGTTGGCTGTGTTCTTGCTGCTGGTCACGGCGCTGGCTGTGGCCGCGCCTTCGGTTCAGGCGCAGACGACGGTGACGCTGGTGTCGAACGCTGGCGAGACTCGTGGTATAGGCAGCACCTTTCGCACGGCGCAGAGCTTCACGACTGGGAGCAACACCAGCGGATACACGCTGTCTGAGATCCGCCTTCATCTGACCCAATTGGGTCAATTCAGCAATAAAACGACGGCGGTCAAGATCCGGGAGAACAACAGCAGCAACCTGCCGGGCGATGTGGTCGCCACGCTTACGAACCCGGCCACCCTCACCAATGGTGCCGTGAACATCTTCACGGCGCCGGCGAACACCACCCTTTCGAAGGACACGGTCTACTGGACGTCCGTCAACGACGGCGTCACCGGAACCCGAACGAGCTTCAGTTATACGACCAGCAACGCTCAGACGGGTCTGACGGGCTGGTCCATCGCCGATACACGGATAGAGAGGCGTAGGGAGAGCGACTCTTGGAGGGCTCCGGTGTCATCGCTGCTGTCCATGGAGATCAAGGGCCACGCCAATCCGACGCCGGTGAAGCTGGTGTCGAACGCCGGCCAGACTCGTACTGGATCCAGCAGCAGCGCTTTCTTGGCGCAGAGCTTCACGACTGGGAGCAGCACCGGCGGGTACACGCTGTCCGATGTCCGCATCCATCTGGGCAGTTTTCAAAGATCGGGTCGGTCGACGGCGGTCAAGATCCGGGAGAACAACGACAGCAACCAGCCGGGCGATGTGGTCGCCACGCTCGCGAACCCGGCCACCCTCACCAATGGTGCCGTGAACATCTTCACAGCGCCGGCGAACACCACCCTTTCGGCGTCGACGGCCTACTGGGTGTACGTCAACGACGGCGTCACCGGAACCCGAACGAACTACAGTCAAACGACCAGCAACGCTCAGACGGGTCTGACGGGCTGGACCATCGCCGATACACGGTTAGCGAGGACTGACGAGAGCAGCTCTTGGAATCGGCCGGAGGGCGGGAAGCTTTCCATGCAGCTCCAGGGCTACGCGAACAACCCGACCACCACCACGACCACGACCACCACCACCACGACGACGACCACCACGACGACGACCACGACCGCGCCGGTCAACAGGGCGCCGGTGTTCGCGGCTGCTTCGTTGACGCGTAGTGTTGCGGAGAACACCGCGGCGAACACGAATGTGGGGGCGGCGGTTCCCGCGGCGACCGACGCAGACTCGGGCGACACGTTGACTTATTCGATGGTGGGCACAGACCGCGCCTCGTTCACTTTCGATGCGGCGACGCGACAGATCAAGACCAAGTCGGGTGTGACTTATGACTTTGAGACCAAGGCCAGTTATTCGGTGGCGATCAGGGTCAACGACGGCACGGCCAGCAACACGTTGCCGGTCACTATCAACTTGTCTGATGTGGCTGAGCAGCCGTCGACACCGGCTGCGCCGTCGGTGTCGGCTACGTCGGGGTCGACGACGAGCCTGAACGTGGCCTGGACTGCGCCGGGCCGTAACGGGGGCCCTGCGTTGACCGGCTACAGCGTGCAGTATCGTGTCGGTTCGAGCGGTGTGTTCAGGGCTTGGTCGCATTCGGGTACGTCGGTGTCTGCGACGATCACCGGGCTGACCGCCAACACCAGCTATCAAGTGCAGGTACGCGCTCTCAACGGGGAGACGCCCAGTGCATGGTCGCCGTCGGGTACGGGCCGCACCAACGCCAACAGTGCGCCGGTGTTCGCGGCTGCTTCGTTGACGCGCAGTCTCGCGGAGAACACCGCCGCGAACACGAATGTGGGGGCGGTGGTTCCTGCGGCGACCGACGCGGACGGTGACACGTTGACGTATTCGATGGAGGGCGGGGACAGCGTCTCGTTCACTTTCGATCCGGCGACGCGACAGATCAAGACCAACGCGTCCGGCCCCTACGACTTCGAGAGCAACACGACCATCTTCTCGGTGACGATCAGGGTCTCCGACGGCACGGCCAGCGACACGGTGACGGTCACTATCACCTTGACTGATGTGGCTGAGCAGCCGGCGACACCGGCTGCGCCGTCGGTGTCGGCTACGTCGGGTTCGACGACGAGCCTGAACGTGGCCTGGGGTGCGCCGGGCCGTAACGGGGGCCCTGCGTTGACCGGCTACAGCGTGCAGTATCGGGCTGGTTCGAGCGGTGTGTTCAGGTCGTGGCCGCATTCGGGGACGTCGGTGTCGGCGACGATCACCGGGCTGACCGCCAACACCAGCTATCAAGTGCAGATACGGGCCCTCAACGGGGAGACGCCCAGTGGATGGTCGCCGTCGGGTACGGGCCGCACCAACTCGCCTGCCAACAGTGCGCCGGTGTTCGCGGCTGCTTCGTTGACGCGCAGTCTGGCGGAGAACACCGCCGCGAACACGAATGTGGGGGCGGTGGTTCCCGCGGCGACCGACGCCGACAGCGGCGACACGTTGACGTATTCGATGGAGGGCGCCGACTCCGGCTCGTTCAGCTTCGATGCGGCGACCCGGCGTATCAAAACCAGGTCGGGTGTGACCTATGACTTCGAGACCAAGACGAGTTATTCGGTGACGATCAAGGCTTCCGACGGCACCGCCAGCGACACGGTGACGGTCACCATCAACTTGACTGATCTGGCCGAGCAGCCCGCGAGACCGGCTGCGCCGTCGGTGTCGGCGACGTCGGGGTCGACGACGAGTGTGGACGTGGCCTGGACCGCGCCTGCCCGCAACGGAGGCCCCGCACTGACCGGCTACAACGTCCAGTACCGTGCCGGTTCCAGCGGTGTGTTCAGGGCCTGGCCGCATTCGGGGACGTCCACGTCAGCGACGATCACCGCGCTGACCGCCAACACCAGCTATCAGGTGCAGATACGCGCCCTCAACGGGGAGACCCCCAGCGCATGGTCGCCGTCGGGCACGGGCCGCACCAACTCGCCGGCCAACAGTGCGCCGGTGTTCGCGGCTGCTTCGTTGACGCGCAGTGTTGCGGAGAACACCGCCGCTAACACGAATGTGGGGGCGGTGGTTCCCGCGGCGACCGACGCCGACAGCGGCGACACGTTGACGTATTCGATGGAGGGCGCCAACTCCGGCTCGTTCAGCTTCGATGCGGCGACCCGGCGTATCAAAACCAGGTCGGGTGTGTCTTATGACTTTGAGACCAAGAGCAGTTATTCGGTGACGATCAAGGCTTCCGACGGGACGGCCAGCGACACGTTGCCGGTCACTATCACCTTGACTGATGTGGCTGAGCAGCCGGCGACACCGGCGGCGCCGTCGGTGTCGGCTACGTCGGGTTCGACGACGAGCCTGAACGTGGCCTGGGGTGCGCCTGCCCGTAACGGGGGCCCCGTACTGGTCGGCTACAGCGTCCAGTACCGGGCCGGTTCCAGCGGCGCGTTCAGGGCCTGGTCGCATTCGGGGACGTCCACGTCAGCGACGATCACCGCGCTGACCGCCAACACCAGCTATCAGGTGCAGGTACGCGCCCTCAACGGGGAGACCCCCAGCGCATGGTCGCCCTCGGGCACGGGCCGCACCAACACGCCGGCCAACAACACGCCGGCCAACAACACGCCGGCCAACAACACGCCTGTCAACAACACGCCTGTCAACAACACGCCTGATACCAGTGGGCCTGTCAACAATGCGCCGGTGTTCTACCCTGATATCGGCGGCGGGCCCGTCCCGAGCAGCGTTGACTTTGAGTGGACGGTGGACCATGACATCGAGAGCCTCGACGGGGACCACGGCGAGATTATGGGTTCTTGGTCTGATGGTTTGACTCTGTGGATCGTCGACAACGACTTCAGCGGCGGCGGGGTGTATGCGTATGGTCTTGACACCGGTGAGCGTGTTGAGCACAGCGAGTTCATGCTTGACGACGCCAACCGTTTCCCGCGTGGTTTGTGGTCCCAGACGGGAACTGTTTGGGTTTCTGACAGCGGCGAGGACCGGGTCTTCGTCTACGACTTCGACAGCGGCGACCGTCTCGTCGGGCGAGAGGTCGTGCTTGGCGGGGCCAACAGCGACGCTCGCGGTGTCTGGTCCGACGGTGAGGTCTTGTGGGTGCTTGACCAGCAGCAGGCGTTGTTCGCCTATGACCTGGGGAGCGGGCGGCTGCTCGGCCACTATCTGCTCGACAGCAACAACAGCGACCCCCGCGGCCTGTGGTCTGACGGTGTCGCTGTTTGGGTCTCTGACCACACCGCCAAACGGATCTTCGCCTACCGCCTGCCCGACCCGACCGCACAGACGGTCGCAGTCCAACGAGCGGTCACGGTCCAACGAGCGGTCACGGTCCAACGAGCGGTCACGGTCCAACGAGCGGTCACGGTCCAACGAGCGGTCACGGTCCGAAACGCCCAGACGGGCAGCGAGGCGCCGCAGTTCCTTGAGCGTGTCCCCAGCGAGGAGTTCGGGGAGCTTTCCAGTGCCGGCAACCACAGCCCCAGAGGTATCTGGTCTGACGGCGACTTCATGTATGTCGTTGACCAATGGAGCAGCCGCGTCTACACCTACAACATGCCCGACGCTATCGACGCGCGCCTCGCTGCGCTGTCGCTCAGCGGCGTCGACTTCGGCGAGTTCAACCCCGACCGCGTCGACTACGCCGCTGTTGTCGACGGCGCAGTCGACACTGTCGTGACAGCCCAAACAACACAACCCCAAGCCCACGTCGAGATCAAACCCGACGGCGACGGTCACCAGGTCGCGCTCGACGACCTCACAGAGATCACCGTCACGGTGACCTCCGCGGACAACACCCGCACCAGAACCTACCGCGTGGCCCTCACCCGAAAAACAGCCGCGGAGACCACCACCATCAACGTCGCCGTCTCACAGAACGCGCACAAACCCACAAACCTCTACATCAGCACCCGCGCACCAGGCCTGGACCGGACCATCCACAACAACGACGGACCGCTCACCATGACCCTCTACACAAACCCCCTCACCGGCACCCAGAACTGGTACCGCAGCACCCTCACACCCATCAAAACCATCCTCGCGGACGGCTCAACGGCCACCATCGACGTCGCCGTCTGGCGGAACGCGAACAAACCCACAAACCTCTACATCAGCACCCGCACACCAGGCCAGCACTGGACCACCCACGACAACAACGGACCGCTCACCATGACCCTCCACACAAACCCCCTCACCGGCACCCACAACTGGTACCACAGCACCCCCACACCCATCAAAACCACCCAACAACAACACTGAACCACACCGGCCCAAACCGCCGAAAAAGACCTGACAACAAGACAGGGACCCCCCCAGTGATTCTTGTGGCGATCCGCGTTTGTTGCCATCCGAGCCGTACGGGCACCTACACTTCGGCGAGAACGTGGATCCTGTCCGGCGGGCCGCTGATCGATTAGGGACTCTCCGCGGCGGTGACGCGCTGGATGAACGAGGCCATGCCCGGGACGGTGAAGGCAACTTGGCCACGGCTCGGTACATAGACGTCTCGCCTTGGTCAGGTGCCTAGGTTGGTCCAGTCTTCGGGGTTTTGTTCGACGAATCTGTCGATGATCTCACCGTCGATACCGTCTACCAGCACCCCGAATGCTGGTCTTGGCGGCGGCGGGTCCGAGGGGCACGATATTCATGCCCAACGACTCGCGGAATCCAACGAACCACTCAAACAATTCTGGCGGCTCGAGCGGCTCCACCACTGCGGTGACCTTGAATTCAGGCACCAGGGCCAACCACCATGCCGCCCATTCCCAGGTCCCGAGATGGGGCAACGCCAGAATCGGCCCTTGACCGCGTTCCACAGCCGCGGCGATCTCACCGAACCCCTCGAAACCGAACCCCCGATCGATTTCCTCTACCGGCACACTCGGCAAACGGAAACTCTCGGCGTAATAGCGGGTGTACCACTCGAAGGTCTTGGCGACGCGACGACGCGTCTCGGTAGAAGACATGGGTCGCCTGAGCACCCGCTCAAGATTGCGAGCCGCGACCAGTCGCTTCTGCGAAGTGTTCGCCGAAGCAGCCCCTACAGCACGCGCCACCGCGTTCTGGGCGACAACCGGCACATGGCGGGCCAACAGCGACCCCGCCCGATAGGCGGAGACCGATGCCACGGTCAGCCTTCGCGCAGTGTCCGACGTTCACGCATTCGCTGAGCCCAAGCCGACTCGTTGCGTGTACGTGAGCGTTGGCGAGGCTGGCGCCGAGGCCGACGGGCCGGAAGGGGTCTGTCTATGGACGCCTGACGCCATACCTTGACGAAACGCTGCAGCGCAGTAACCGCAGTGAGGGCGAGCATGATCCACAGGATCGGTATGAGGACCTCGGGGAACAGCAAGGCCAAAGCAAGCATGATGACCCGCTCGGCCCGTTCCATGATCCCGCCTTTGGCCTCATAACCGAGCGACTCCGCCTTGGCCCGCTGGTACGAGACAAACATCGCCAAAGCCATGATAGCCACCGGCAACATCATGATTCGACCCGGCTCGGTGCTAGCCAGGTGCCGGCAACGGTGCGATGCCCCGAGTTGTGCAGTCAACAACCCACCCAACGGCCCTTGACTATCTGCCACGGTGCCGGCAACGGTGCGATGCCCCGAGTTGTGCAGTCAACAACCCACCCAACGGCCCTTGACTATCTGCCACGGTGCCGGCAACGGTGCGATGCCCCGAGTTGTGCAGTCAACAACCCACCCAACGGCCCTTGACTATCTGCCACGGTGCCGACAACGGTGCGATGCCCCGAGTTGTGCAGTCAACAACCCACCCAACGGCCCCTGACCACAGGGAAGCCCAAAGCCCACAAACGTGCCGCCTGACCAAAGACTCGGAGTCAAGACTCGAGGTCGACATCGCCGCATCTCTGGACTCCTTGAGGTTCCACCAGGAGCCACCTTGTGATCCGATGTTCGTTCAACCCCGATTCTCGAAGCCCCCACCCCGCGGACCCACTCCCCGACTAAATCCGAAGAGTCGGAAATCAACGTGCTAGTAAGTCGGGTGTGCGATTGCTTGTTTTTCAACACATTGATTGTGAACATCCCGGTCAGCTCAGGGAATATCTGAGGGCCGACGGGATCGACTGGACCGCGGTAGAGCTCGACGAAGGCGAACCGATCCCTCCGCTTGAGGACTACGACGCGCTATGGGTGATGGGCGGACCGATGGATGTGTGGGATGTAGAGGAACACCCTTGGCTGATCCCCGAAAAGCAGGTGATTCGCCACTGGGTATGCGAACTTGAGCGTCCATTTTTGGGGGTCTGCCTGGGCCATCAACTGCTAGCCGACGCCCTCGGGGGAACCTGTGGACCACAACGTCCGCCTGAAATCGGGGTGCTTCCAGTCGACCTCACACCGGAAGGTCGGGATGATCCGATCTTTGCGGAGATGGCTGACCGCCAATACGCGCTGCAATGGCATTCGGTCTGTGTCGCGCAACCTCCACAGGACGCGGTTGTGCTGGCGAGTTCACCAGAGTGCCGGGTGCAGGCCATGCGTTATGGGCCTCGCGCCTGGTCGATGCAGTACCACGTCGAGATAGAACCCGACACTGTGCGTAATTGGGGCGAGATTGAGGCCTATCGCGATGCGCTCGAATCGACCCTCGGCCCCGGCTCCCTAGACACCCTGGCCGACGAAGCCGACCTCCACATCAACAACTTCGTGGCGGACGCCGAACAGCTCTACCGCAATTTCATGGCCACCGCTGCCGACTAGTTGTCAACCCCGTCGTCTTGTTCAACACGCAGCAACGGCCGCCAGTGCAGCACAGAGTTCGTAACGCCGATGTGAAATTGATCCGACACGTTCGGTCAGATGCGACTTGCGGACCATTACGAGGTTGTCGAAAACGGCCACACAGTCATCTGACAATCCGTCGGCCGAATCAAGGGGCACTTCGGTAGGAATCCCTCTGATCGTGCGGGTGATCGGGGCGACCATGATCGCCTCGAGCACAGGCACCACCTCGCTGCGCGTGACAACCAGGACCGGTCGGACCTTGTCCTCGCTCTCAGCCCACCAGATGTCACACTGGGCCGGGGTCACCACTTGTCCCACGGCTCTTCGGCAATCATGGCCTTCGCAGCCGCATCAGCCCCGCGGAGCTCCTCCTCGGTCTGGGGAACCCGCCGATAAGCCTCCAGGGTCGCCTCAGCGACTCTCCGCCGATCGCGCTCGGCGATCATGGCCTCCAGGGCCCGCCTCACCGCATCCGAACGCGACTCAACCTCGCCGCCTTCAACCATTTCATCCAATTGGACGACTAGCTCGTCGTCCACTCGCGTAACTAGTTGCACCATGCATTCAGCATAACCACTAGCAATGCAAGACTCCAGTGGCTTGCTCTCCGCCGACTAGACGACCGCGCAGCAAGCCGAGTCTTCGCGTTCGGCGGCAACAGGGTTCGCTACCACGAGGTTCTCGCGTACCTCGTTGTCACCGGACTTGACGTACCACTCCCACTCGACGCCTGCGGGATCGGTGACCCACGTCTCGGTCTTGTCGGCGTAGCAACACATGGTCTCATCGACACCGGTGGTGCTGAGCCCTGCAGCGGCAAGACGCCGCTGTGCTGAGAACACTTCGTCCTCGGTCTCGGTTTCGACGCCGAGGTGGTTGATCGTTCCGCCCTGCCCTGCGGTCTCGAAGAGCACCAACTTCAAAGGTGGTTCGTCGACCGCAAAGTTGGCGTATCCGTCGCGTCGCTTGGCGGGTTCCACCCCGAAGAGCTTCGAGTAGAACTCGACCGCCTCGTCGATGTCGTCCACGTTGATGGCCAGCTGTAGTCGCATACGTTCAGCGTACCGGCAGGACTAGGACCACAGAGTCCTCCTCGTCATGCACTGAGGAGACGGACGGGGCAACGCGGACCCGACGCTCGCGCCAGCCGCGCGTCGCAAGTCAGTAGTTCGCAGTCGAGGGATTCCGCCAGGGCCACATACATGGCGTCATAGGCGGTGATGGTGGACCGCAACTCATAGGCGCGTCGCAGAAACAGCGAAGTGGGGTAGCGCCGGAAGGGGAGCACAGCGAGAATGTCAACGGCCATAACGAACCGGCGCTCGGTGATGCCCTGGGCAATCCAACTCTTTCTCAGAACGGCAGCGGTTTCAACGTCGATCAAGTCTGGGACGGATGCTTCGCCCGCAAAGGAGAGGGCACTACGGGCCTCCGCGCCGTTGGGGCCGTCGTCAACAAGAAAGTTCGCTAGTACCGATGCATCGACGACGATCAACGCTCACCCCGAGCCTCTTCAAGGTCGGCGACCGCCTGTTCGAACCCCACAGAACCGCCCGACATCCGCTCGATTCGGTCAATGACCTCGTCCAGGGTCGGGGTCTGAGCCAACCGGGTGAGTTCGGTCGTCAGGTAGTGCTGCAGAGACAATCCGGCGGAGCGAGCCTGTTCAGTGAGCTTTCGGTGGACTTCTTCTGGTAGGTCTCGAATTAGTACGTTTGTCATGCTTGCATTATGCAAGCAGATATTGGGGTTTGCAATAGTGATGCTAAGAAAGTTGCGAATTTATCCAGACGATCACTTGGCCTATGACTTCGGGGCCGCCGGGTTCATTGAACACTTCGTGGCGAAGCTCCGGATAGACAATTCGCTTGACGTTGGGGAGCGTCTCAAAGATCTCCGAGGCCTCCGTAGGCACCAAACGATCAGCGCCGCCATGAACCACCAGCGTCGGCATCGTCACCCGCTCAATATTGGACCTCGCATCGGAGATAGCACGCATGATCTCAAGGCCCATACGTGCTGTCGGGTTGGGAACCCGCAGCGGATCGGCGTAGAAAATCTCTCCGACTCTGGGATCGGACGACAACAAGGAGGGGTCGCCCTCGTCATTTATCTCCAACCTCGGCATCAATCGGCCCAGCACCGGTGCCGCAAGTCGCAAATGAAGCGGGATCTCGGCTCCAAGTGCCGGACCCGAAAGCACCAGGAGATCCGGCTGGGGCCGTTCGTCAACGACATAACGGGTAGCCATCAACCCGCCAAGCGAATGTCCCAGAAGAACCGTCGGCAAACCAAGCTTGCGCACCTCGAACAACTGGTCCTGCACATCATCAGAGAACTGCGACCAAGAATCACAATGACCCCGACGACCCCCGCTGCGACCATACCCACGGTGATCGATAGCAACCGTGTCGAAACCAGCCGCAGCGAGACGGTCACCCACATGCCCATAACGGCCGCTGTGTTCAGCTATCCCGTGCAGCAACAGAACCGCTGCCCGCGCCGGACCATCAGGCTGCCAACGGCGACGCATTTGAATCAGGCCATCGCGGGTGGTTCCGTGATCAATGGTGGACGGCACAGGACCTCTCAGTGCTCAGGACTCAGGATCGCCGCGCCATGGCGGATTGCGCGGGGGATCAAATTGGACCTTGATATCCTCGCCGCGAATCGCAGCAAAAGCGTGATCGGCCCACCAGTCGGGATTGACCGTCGCCTCGGGAAGAGCGTCACGGGCAAAAAACCCAACGTCAAGGCATTCAAGCGGATGCGGACGTAGTTCGCCCCCGACTGCGCGGCAATGAAACACCAACGCCACCAAGGGAATGCGGGTGAAGCCGCGGCGTTGCCCGTCCAGAATCGATATCGGGCGTATCACCTCACATTCGATCCCGGTCTCTTCATAGACCTCTTTAACCACGATCTCCGCCGGCGAGTAGCCGACATCAGCCCAACCTGTCGGGTAGAGCCAAACCCCGGAATCAGCCCGCTGGATCATCAGCATCTCGTTGCGCTCGTTACCAACCACCGCGCCAATAGTGATCTTCGGAGTCACGTAACCCGCTACACCCGAACCAATACGGTCAACCCACTCCTGGACCTGTTCCTCTGGATGAAACCCGCCTTCAACATGGGAACGAATATCTGCGGCTACGGCGAGCACCTCTTGGAATCGCTCACGTTCATAGAGGTTCTCGCTGAACCCGAGACCGGTTCGCGCGGTCGCCGACAGTGCCTCTGCCCAGCGCAGAAGTACACGCTCGTTGGCTCGGCGAACACTCACGTCACAACCCTACGCGTCTGAGGCGATGGCGGTAAGAACAGCGATTTCGATCTCGCCAAGATAGTTGTCGTCGAGGATCTTTTCGCCATTGGCGCCACGCACATAAAAGGAGTCGACGACATCGTCGCCCAAGGTCTGCACTTTCGCCCAATAGATGTCGAGATCCAGATCGTCGAGGGCGCTGGTGATGCGGTACAGCAGCCCGATCGAATCCGGCCCGCGTACCTCAATGACTGTCGCATCCGACGACAGTTCGTTGTCGATAATCACCTCGGGTTCGGAAGGACGAGCCGTTGTCACACGCTGGAAACGATATGTGCGGGCTCGCTTGAGCAGCCTGGCTCGCACAGCCAGACCCCCCGCCAATGACAAGCGAACGTCGTCTTGCACGCGCTGGGGGCGCTCATCAAGACCGATGCCACCACCGACGCGCAGAACCTGCAGAGAAAGCGACCCCTCGGTGTGAAGTTGCGCTCCGAGAATCTCAACGCCGTGCAGAGCCAGCGCTCCCGCCACCCTTGAGAAGGCACCTGGCCGGTCGGGGGTTATCACTGTCAGTTCCTGGCCTTCGAGCTGCACAATTTCGGTGCCCTTTGCCAGCAACTCGTAGTGATGCTCAGTCGGAAACTGGGAAGGGAGCATCGTTCCGCCGGTTTGCAGGAAGTGCGAGGTTCGGTTGACCAACTTCTTGACCAACTCAGCTTTCCAACCACCCCAAGCAGCCTTACTTGTCGCAATCGAGTCTGCTTCGGTCAACGCTCCGAGCAACTCGAGAGTGCCAACCGAGTCGATCTGTTCAGCAACAAAACGGATAGTTTCCTCGGCGTCGAGATCGCGTCGCGACGCCACGTCGGGCAACAACAGATGATGACGAACAAGAATTCCCAATGTCTCGATATCGGCTGGGGGGTAACCCATACGAGTGGCGATGCTGCGGGTCAGCCCGACCCCAACCTCGCTGTGGTCTCCGGGGTATCCCTTGCCGATGTCGTGGAACAACCCACCGAGTACCAACAGATCAGGGCGCTCCACACGATCAGCAATTGCGGCCGCCTCAGCCGCCGCTTCAAGCAAATGGCGATCAACCGTATAGCGGTGATACACGTTGCGTTGCGGTCGACTCCGGTTGGGTGCCCACTCTGGAAACAGCCGAGAGATCAGATCAACCTGGTCGAGCGCTTCGACAACCCGGATCGCTTCGTATCCCAGAAGCAGGAGATCAACAAAAATCTCGCGCGCCTCGTCGGGCCATTGGTCAGGCATGGGCGGGGTTTCAACGGCAAGCCTGTCGAGCACATCACGCTCAATAAATGCGTCTTCGGCAGCAGCAATGTAGGCAACCCGCAGCGGCATGACCGGGTCTTGTGAGACCGGGGCATCCTCACCGAAACGCAGCGTCTCAGCGACAATTTCGATGCCATGACCGAACCCTCGCACCCTGGGGCGCCAACGGCGGCGGGTCGACCGCACATGGATGCGATGCAGAACGGCGTCCATGATCCAGGCAACCGAGCGGGCCGCTGAAGCGACCGCCGCCATCAATTCGTCGGCATCCGCGTATCCGAGCGCCGCTGACACCTCGTCTTGGTCTTGCAGCAACAGTTGGTTGCCGGATTGTCCGCTGAGCCGCTGTAGCTCGATCCGTGCCGACAACAAGATCCGGTGCGGTTCGATCAGCTCGCTGCGTTCTGTCGCTTCCAGCAACCCTTGTTCTGCTTGATCAATCCAGTGCAGGGAGTCAACGTCGCGTAAACCTCCCCTGGCCAGTTTCAGATCTGGTTCCAACAAGAACGCGACTTCGCCGGAGGTGTCGTGGCGTTCACGGACTGACTCAACGAGTAGACCGAGCATCTTGTCGGCATTGGAACGCCACAGATCGCGAGATTTCTTTGCCAGTTCATCCACGAGCCGGGCCTCGCCGCCGATGAGGCGAATGTCAAGCAACGAAGTCGCCGTGTCGAGGTCATGGGCGGCCAAGTCGACTGCTTCGTCGATGGTTCGAACGGCATGCCCCAGCTTCATTCCGCTGTCCCAGATCGGGTACCAGATTCGCTCTGCTACTTCAGCCACATGGCCCGAGTCGTTATGCACAAGCAGCAGGTCAAGGTCGCTTCCTATGCTCAGCGAGCCTCGCCCGTAACCCCCTACCGCCGCCAGGGCCACCCCTCGCACTTCTTCCACGCCCTCGACGACCGACTCCAACCACGCGTCGATCTCGGCGGTGTAGGCACGAGACAGATCGGTGCCGACCAGACTTCGATCTGCGAGAAGGGCTGAGGTTGCGGGGACTGCGTTCATGCTGCGTTCGATTGTGGATTGATTCGATCACTCTACCGACGCATCGGTTGTCAGTACGGAGTTATCAGTACGGCCAATCACGAGTTGTGTGGCCAAGTAACCGGGTCAGGGGATAAAGCTTCAGTGTCAAGGCACCCTTGATGATGACGTTGCGTGCAAACCACCCAAGTTGAAGCACCTGACGCAGGGCATTTGCCACCGCGGCCGAACCAGACATGGGTTCACGCCGGTATTGGGCCAGCGACCCGGAGCGACCTTGATAGCGCCAGTGGTTGCTCACGAAGGTCGATGTCAACAGGGCTAGCGTCACGCCGATTGAGCTGAACGAATCATGAATCAGCATGGTGCCACCGTCAGCGACTTGATCGCCCCAAGTGACGATGTCTCGGCGCGCCGGTCCGAAGCGGTGGGCACCGTCGATGTAGAGAAGGTCAATGTTCCCGTCAACATCACCGAGCGCATCGCCGGACAGCTTGCGAATGTGGGTTATGCGGTCGGCAACGCCGGCACGAGTGAGGTTGTCGTTGTAGCAGAAGTAATCGCTGTCTCCGAGTTGTTGATTCGGAGCAATTTCTTGGGGCCCGCGATCACCTCCGGCATGGGGATCAATGGACACAATCCCAACTCCAGCAGGCGCAGCACTGGCGAGAACGATCAACGAACGACCACGGAAACTTCCGATTTCGACGATCTGAGCGTCTTTTGGGAGCTTGCTGGCCCGGTCGTAGAGCCGTCGGGCCTGCTCGTCAGTCAACCAACCTTCAACATCAGCGATTTGATCTAGCACTTCAGGGAAGGTCTTACGGACAAACACCGGGAATGAGCCTACCCACATCAGCCGATACTGTTATTGGCATGACGACGATACCCACGGGCCAACATGGCAGCGCCCACCGGGCGCGCATCGGGGCCGACGTCGGGGGCACGTTCACCGACATTGTCGTCCAAACTGTCGACGGCACACTTCACTCAACCAAGGTCCTGACTACTTACGACGCGCCTGAACAGGGGATCCTCGCCGGAATCGAGCAACTCAGTCGTGAAACAGGCATAGATCTTCGCCAGGTCGATCAGATCATCCATGGAACCACGCTGGTCACCAACGCCCTCATCGAGCGACGAGGGGCTACGACCGCATTAGTAACCACAGCCGGGTTCCGGGATGTGATCGAAACCCGCACCGAAAGCCGCTTTGAGCAGTACGACCTCAACATCGTGCTGCCGAAACCTCTTATCGAGCGCAAGGATCGATACGTCATCACCGAACGACTCAACGCCCGCGGCGAGGTTCTCGTAGATTTCGACGACGCCGGTGCAAGATCGTTGATCGAGCATCTCGGCGCAGAGGGTTACGAATCTGTGGCAGTCGGTTTCTTGCACAGCTACCGAAACGGTGTCCACGAACGGCGATTTCGTAGCCTGTTGAAAGAGGCTCTCAGCGATGTTTCGATCTCCATCAGCAGCGAAGTCTCTCCGCAGATGCGTGAATACGAACGCTTCAACACGGTGTGTGCCAACGCTTACGTGCAGCCGCTGATGGCGTCATATTTGCTCCGGCTGCGGGACCAGCTTGGCGCGATCGGTGTCGGCTGTCCGCTATATCTGATCCATTCCGGTGGTGGCCTCATGAGCGTCGACAGCGCTGCCGAGTTTCCGGTGCGGTTGATCGAGTCAGGGCCGGCTGGTGGCGCTATCTTCGCCGCTGATCTTGCCGCCCGCTACGGACGAGACCGGGTTCTCTCCTACGACATGGGTGGGACCACCGCCAAAATCTCCCTGATAGAAGACTTCACTCCCCGTACCGCGAAAGTATTTGAAGTTGATCGTCGCTCCCGTTTCAAAAAGGGCAGCGGTATGCCCATCTCCATCCCGGTCATCGAGATGATTGAGATCGGTGCCGGTGGCGGTTCAATCGCTCGGGTTGACTCCCTTGGTCAGATTCGTGTCGGCCCCCACAGCTCCGGCAGCGAACCTGGACCGGCTGCTTATGATCGCGGCGGAACCGATCCCACCGTTACCGACGCCAATCTTGCGCTCGGGCGCCTGCACGCCGATACCTTCGGGGCGGCCGATATTGACCTCCAACCCGAGTTGGAGTTGGAGGCCATCGCCGCTGCCGTGGGTGATCCGCTGGGACTTGACGCCGGCACCGCCGCGGTCGGTATCTCCGAGGTGGTTGACGAGAACATGACAAACGCCGCTCGGGTCCATGCGCTGGAGGGAGGCCGCGACCTCGCCGGGTTCACGATGATCGCTTTCGGCGGCGGAGCGCCGCTTCATGCTTCTCGACTGATCGACAAACTAGGCCTTGATGAACTGATCGTTCCTAGTGGCGCCGGTGTCGGATCTGCCATTAGGTTTCTCCGCGCTCCTTTCGCCTACGAGGCGATTCGCAGCTTCTACACGTCCACCGACGACTTCGACTACGTCGGAGCCAACGCAGTGCTCGACGAGTTGACAACCGAAGCCGAGTCGTTTGTGCGAATCGGCACCACGACCGATTCGTCTGGCGAAACAGAAACCATCGTCGAACGCCAGGTGTCGATGCGTTATGCGGGGCAGGGCTGGGAGATCCCGGTCCGCCTTGACGACGGTGAGTTCGACGAGTTCGCCGCCGAATTGTTGGCCGGCAAGTTCACCAAGGCGTACCTGGAGTTCTTTGGACGAGCCATCGACGAATTGACTATCGAAGCGGTCAGTTGGGCAGTCCGGGTGTCGTCGCTCACCGAGCCGCCACCGCTGGTCGAGATCGTCACTCACGGAAACCCTGCTGTGGCTGGGATTATGCGGGAGATGTACGACCCTGCGGTGGACAAGCGTGTCACCGCGGGGGTGTTTGAACGCACGCAACTCAACCCAGGTGATCTTGTTGGCGGACCCGCACTGATCGTCGAGTCCCAGACCACTACCGTGCTCGGCTCTCATCACCATTGCGTGGTCCAGCCCGATGAGTCACTGCGCATCAGCCGAGCCATGAGCACCGCCCGAGCCACCTGAGCCATGAGCACCGCCCGAGCCACCTGAGCCATGAGCACCGCGGACTTGCGCAACCAGGTGATGTGGAATCGATTGATTTCGGTTGTTGAAGAACAGGCGCTGACTCTCGTTCGCACCGCCTTCAGCACGTCAGTTCGCGAGGCAGGCGATCTCTCGGCAGGGGTTTTCGACACAAGAGGGCGAATGATCGCTCAGGCTGTAACCGGCACGCCCGGACATGTCAACACGATGGCGGCGGCACTCGGCCATTTCATCAACGACATCGGTCCCGAGCGCATCTTCGAGGGGGATGTGTACATCACAAACGATCCCTGGAAAGGCACCGGACACCTTCACGACATCACCGTCGCTACGCCAGTCTTCTACAACAACTCCCACGTAGGGTTCTTCGCCTCAACTGCGCATGTGGTCGATATCGGTGGTCGTGGTTACGGACCTGAGGCCAGAGAGGTCTATGAAGAGGGGATCCGCATCCCCATCCTGAAATGGGTGGAGCGTGGGAACCTCAATCGGGATCTTGTCACCGTCGTCGCCCAAAACGTGCGCGAGTCAGATCAGGTAGTGGGCGACATCTTCGGACTGGCAGCTTGTAACGAAACCGGCAGACGGCGTCTTTGCGCCATGTTCGGCGAGTTCGGACTCAGCGATCTGGAGAGTCTCGCCGAGTTCGTGTTCGATCGCACTCGAAAAGCCACGATGGCGGCACTCAAATCGGTCCCTGAAGGCGTCTACACGAACCAGATGACCGTCGACGGATACGATCACACACTCACCCTGTGCGTCTCCGTCACAGTTACCGCCGACGGCATGCACGCCGACTTCGCCGGTACCTCACCGCTCAGCAAGTTCGGCGTCAATGTACCCCTCACCTACGCCCAGGCGTATTTCACCTACGGGATGCTGGTAGCGCTGGCACCTGAGCTTCCCAACAACTTTGCTTCGCTTGAACCCTTCACCGTCAGCGCACCACCAGGGGTAATTCGCAACGCACAACACCCTGATCCGGTGGCGGTTCGTCATGTGATCGGACACTTTGTAACCGACTTGTGCCTTGGTGCGGTTGCCGCGGCGCTTCCTGATCGCATACCAGCCGAAGGTTCGGGGGCGCTGTGGAACTTTCAGGCCAGCGCCCGATCCGCCAACGTCGATGATCCCAAACCCCCTGTTGAGCTGTTGATGTTCAACAGTGGCGGAACCGGAGCTCGTCCCAGCCTCGACGGACTCACCGCCACTGCTTTCCCGTCGGGTGTGCGCACGATGTCGGTCGAAGCGACCGAGCAAGTCGGGCCGATCATTATCTGGCGTAAGGAGATCCGTAACGACAGCGGCGGCGCCGGCCGACAACGCGGCGGTCTGGGCCAGATAATCGAAGTCGGACCGACCGATGGCTACCTCTTTGAGTTCTCAGCGATGTTCGACCGGGTCGCCAACCCCGCACGGGGCCGTCACGGCGGAAGCGATGGAGCCGCCGGCGCTGTGTATCTCGACGATGGCAGCCCATTCCCAACCAAGGGCAAAGAGACCGTTCCCGCTGACCGTCGTCTGATCCTTGAGCTACCCGGCGGCGGCGGCTTCGGCAACCCCGCCGAACGAGACCCCGCAGCTATCACAAACGACCAGCTCCAGGGCTACGTGAGCAGCTGATTTAGCGAGTCCGTTCGACTATTTCCCCAACAGGTCCGACCAGTCCGGTGTAGAACGGCCCGAACTCGGCGTAGATGGCCGAGGCGGTGTCGTAACGCATGGTGTACACGGTGTCTTTCAGATCATCGAGGTTGGTGCCAAAGAGGGTGACCCCCCATTCCCAATCGTCAAGCCCGGTTGATGCGGTGATCAACTGAACGATGCGACCCGCGAACTTGCGCCCCGAGGTGCCGTGCTCATACATGAGTTCCTTGCGCTCATCAAAAGTCAAGCGATACCAGTTTTGGTTCTCTTCGCGCCGTTTCGTCATCGGGTAGAAGCACCAGGCCGACTTTCCTGGCGGCGGCAACTCCGGATAGAGACGCATGTTTTTCATGTCTTCGCCGAGTCCCAAGGCGTATTCGGAGAGTTCGGTGATCGACACGAAGCTGTCCACCACTTCAAGGCCAGCATTCACGAGGGCGGTCTGTAGGTCACGCAGCGGCCAACCCTCGCGATGAAGCGCCATGAAGCAAAGTTCAGCCTTGTGACCAAGAACGGCCACGGTCACCACCTGAACCCCCGCCGCTTGAGCAGCCTCGACGGAAGCCACGATTGCGCCGTTGTCAGCCGCAGCAGTGCGTTTGCAGAACAGATGAACGACAGTAAGTCCCTCGGCTGTGGTCACAGGATCAAGCATGTTCCCAATGCTACGGGGCCTCTGTGCTTTGGGCTCAGTCCGTCGCTCTTGGGACTGTCAGATGCCCGATCAGGGGTCGACGTAGACGGTGAGTGATCCGCCTCGGGCGAAGCCTGCGAGTTGCATACCGGCCCGCTCGGCGGTGGCAACGGCCAGAGCTGTCGGAGCGCTCACCGAAACCAAGGCTCGAAAGCCCGCAGCCCAGGCTTTGTGAACCAACTCGAAACTGGCTCGGCCGCTTACCACCACGGCTGAGCCTCGAGCTGGTAGCTGTCCATCAAACAGCAAGCGGCCGACCATCTTGTCGACGGCATTGTGTCGCCCGACATCCTCACGGGTAGTGGTGACGGTCCCATCCGGGGTGACCACCCCCGCCGCGTGAACTGCTCCCGTCTGGGTGAACAGGACCTGCTCTTTGAGCATCGCGTCGGGAGCGTCTGCCAGAACCTGCCAATCGAGAGCGGGCCCTGTAACCGGGTCGAGCTTGCCGGCGAGTTCATCGATCTCGTCGGTGCCGCAGAACCCGCATGATGAGGTTGTGGCCGTGAGTCGTGGCGTGGGAACGGGGGCTCTGCCTCCCGTGGAGACACTCACCACATTGAATTCTGTGGCCAGAGCAGAGTCTGTTTCGCAGTACTTGACGGTCAACACCGGATTTCCGTCGAGCAGCCCCTCGGTGTGGCAGAATCCAGCTGCTAACTCAAAATCGTGACCTGGTGTGCGCATGGTTGTGGCCACACGAACACCGTCGAGTTCAATTGCCATCGGTTCTTCGGTCGCCAACTCCGCGCTCAAGCGCCCGACACGTTGTTGTCGAGACGACGACGGCTGTTGAGACGACGACGGCTGTTGAGACGACGACGGCTGTTGAGACGACGACGGCTGTTGAGACGACGAGGGCTGTTGAGACGACGAGGGCTGTTGAGACGACCCGGGCTGTTCAGGCGACCACGGCCTAACCAGCCGATGCTGACTACGCGAGCGAGCACTCACGAGTCCACACTACCGCTCAGTCTTGCACCCGCTCAGGGCGAACCGGGCAGACGCAGATCCCATGGGCCTCGGCGATCATCGACACGCGACAGTTCTGCTCGCAGATGGTGCGTGAGTGGCTGCCCCATAGCAGCCATCCACATCTCTGAAATCAGTGTGTCGCCGGAAACTTCAAGCCGACGACGAACTTCTGTGATCGGTTTAGCGGTGCGCGTCCCCTCCACTCGTTCTGTACGTAGATCGACTACCAGAGAACTCCCGGTTTCAGCGACGGTGCCGGTATGGATCTCCGCCACGCCCGTCGGTTGCGTGAGCACAAGTTCCATGCCCGAACGAGGCTGTGGTCGGAGAAAGCCGACCTCGGAGTGCAGAGGTGCGTCGCTGAGCGGGTCGCGGGTGCGTTGCGTCATAGCCAAAAACGGTTTCCCGATATGGGAGAACTCAAGGTCTTCGAGATACGAGAAGTCAGGGACGGTCGGATAATGACCGTCGCCTGTACCTCGCCAAACGCCAACCAAGGGGGCCAACGCCTCGCAAACCGAATGCAGTTCAGCCCCGCTCATCGTCTACTTCTCTCCCGAGCTTGAGCCGAGATTGCCGAGCAAGCTCAGAAAACTCCGGTGCTTGGGATTTCCGATCAAGCTCAGAAATCCATGTCAGGCATAGCGGGGCCGGCTGAATCTTCGGGGGCATCGGCGATGACAGCCTCTGTAGTGAGGAACAACGCGGCGATCGATGCAGCATTCTGCAACGCCGAACGAGTCACTTTGGCCGCATCAATGATGCCCGCGCCGATCAGGTCGACGTATTCGCCGGTGGCCGCGTCGAGGCCGGTGGAACCCTCAAGGTTGCGTACCTTCTCCACAACGACTCCGCCTTCCATGCCTGCGTTGACCGCAATCTGGTAGAGCGGACTTTCGAGGGCCTTGGCCACGATCCGGGCACCTACCTGCTCATCAGTGTCGGCGATATCAGCAATGGCATCACGCACGGCGGCCTGGGCACGAATCAGCGTGGTCCCACCGCCGGCGACCACACCTTCTTCGATGGCAGCCTTGGTGGTTGACACTGCGTCTTCAATGCGATGCTTCTTCTCCTTGAGTTCGACCTCTGTGGCCGCACCGACTTTGAGCACTGCAACCCCTCCGGAGAGCTTGGCACGACGTTCTTGGAGTTTCTCACGGTCGTAGTCCGAATCGGTGTTTTCGATCTCAGCCTGAATCTGGTTGATTCGACCTGCTACATCCGCAGCATCACCGGCACCTTCAATGACCGTTGTTTCGTCCTTGGTGACCACGATCTTGCGGGCCTCACCGAGCATGTCGAGGGTTACGCCTTCAAGCTTGAGGCCGACTTCCTCTGAGACAACCTGACCACCGGTGAGGATGGCGATGTCTTGGAGCATGGCCTTGCGGCGTTCACCGAATCCTGGGGCTTTGACCGACACCGAGGTGAAGGTGCCGCGGATCTTGTTGACCACGAGCGTGGCGAGCGCTTCACCTTCAACATCTTCGGCAATGATCAACAGCGGTCGGCTGGACTGCATCACCTTTTCGAGCACAGGTACGAGATCACGCACCGCGGAGATCTTCGAGCCGACAAGGAGGACGTATGGGTTGTCGAGCACGGCTTCCATGCGTTCGGTGTCGGTGACGCTGTAGGGGGAGATATAGCCCTTGTCGAAGCGCATACCTTCAACGAAGTCGAGATCAAGACCAAAAGTCTGGCCTTCTTCAACGGTGATCACGCCGTCTTTGCCAACCTTGTCGATGGCTTCGGCGATCGTGGAGCCGATCTCTGGATCTGCCGAGGAGACGGCCGCAACGTTGGCGATCTGTTCCTTGTCGTCTGATACGTCGTGGGCGTTATCGGCGATGGAAGCAACGGCGACTTCGACAGCCTGCTCAATTCCACGCTTCAGCGACATTGGGTTGGCGCCTGCGGCAACATTGCGCAGACCTTCACGTACCATCGACCAAGCCAAGACGGTGGCTGTGGTGGTGCCGTCGCCCGCTACGTCATCGGTCTTTTTGGCGACCTCTTTGACCAACTCGGCCCCGATACGTTCGTGGGGGTCTTCGAGTTCGATTTCTTTGGCGATGGAAACACCATCGTTGGTGATGGTGGGAGCGCCCCACTTCTTTTCGAGCACCACGTTGCGGCCTTTGGGGCCGAGGGTTACTCGAACAGCATCGGCGAGTTGGTTCATCCCCGCTTCGAGGCCACGTCGTGCTTGTTCATCGAAATGAATGGTCTTCGCCACAATTCCTCCAGATTTGTCGCTGGCAGATACATCATCGCTGGCACTCTCATGCCGCGAGTGCTAATTCAATCTGGGGGATGCCCAAATCGCAACTACCGAGACAGTGAATTATCCACCTGCGACGGCAGGCACGATGCTCAGCGTTTCTCCCGCAGCCACCTCGGTGGAGAGCCCATTGAGAAACCGTACGTCGTCATCGCTGACGAAAAGGTTCACGAAACGACGCAACTCACCGGCATCGTCGAGAATGCGCTCTTTAAACCCTGGATGTGAGTGTTCAAGACTGTTGATCACGGCCGCTACCGTGCCGCCTTCAACCGCGACTTCGGATTCGCCTGCAGTTAAGGCTCGCAGCGTGGCTGGGACTCGAATAATGACGCTCATGGTGGTGTCTATCCCTTGCTGTTCGGCGTATCTCGACGCCCTAGACCAATTCCCGACCGATGCTATCGGGAATTGATTCTGATCGCGCGTTCGGCCAGTTTGAGACATGGGCCATCTTGAGTTACCGGCCACTTTGAGACGACCGTGAACTACGCTAAGAACATGAGCAAATCAACTAAAGCGAGCGGATTGCCCTTTCCTGCGGTTGTCGTGATCGCTGCGCTGGCTGTTTTCGGCGTGATCACCATTGTTCAATGGTTGGTCGGCTCGCTTGCAGGGATACTCAAATTCGGTCTGTTCGTGTTGATCGTGGTTGCTATGGCCGGATGGGTCATCAACGTCAAAGGCAAGCGCTGAGCCAATCACGGGTTGCCAATTCGACACACTTGAGCGTGTCATTGCGGGCACGTTCTGCATATTTCTCGGTCAAATCCACGGTCGGGATCACACCGGCGACATCGAGCGTCGCCCTTCCCACGATGGCTACCACCGGCACACCGGCATGTCGGGCCAGTTCCGCCACGCCTCCCACGACCTTTCCTTCGAAAGATGTGGCATCTAGGCAGCCCTCTCCTGTGATTACCAGATCAGCCTCTTCCATCTGGTCATAGAGACCCACCGAATCAGCGATCAACTCGAACCCATCGCACAGGTTTGCGCCAACAGCTAACAACCCTCCCCCAAGGCCACCGGCTGCACCACTTCTGGGCACATCGGTCACTTCCACGCCGTGTTCGGTGCTATAAACCTGTGCCAACCGGACGAGCCGACCCCGCAGTAACCCAACTTGCGCCGCAGATGCCCCCTTCTGTGGGCCGAACACTGCCGCCGAGTCGATGAACTTTGTTCGCACATCGGCCGCGACCTCGATGTCGACACCGCGATAGCGAGCCAAGGGCGCCATCGCCCGTAGCGCTCCCATACCGCCGTCTGTGGTGGCCGATCCTCCGAGGCCGACAATGATCTTGGTCGCGCCGCAGTCTGCCGCCGCCGAGATCAACTCTCCGGTCCCAGCGGTCGTCGCCTCCATCGCATCGTTCAACTCTGCGCCCCCTACCAGATTCAATCCCGACGCCCGAGCCATCTCGATCACCGCCAGCTTTCCGTTCAGATGCCATTCGGCTTGTACCGGTGAGCCGTCGGGTCCTGTAACCGCGGTCGTCCGGTTCGCCCGACCGAATGCTTCCAAGGTGCCCTCGCCTCCATCTGCCATGGGTTGAATCACGCATTCCCAGCCAAACTTGGACACCGCTGCGGCCACAGCCTCCGCTACCTCAACGGCAGTCGCTGTTCCTCGGAACTTGTCGGGACAGGCCAAAACACGCACAGCCCAGTTTGGCCCATCGTCTCAGAGCGCGCCTTGTTTACCAGAGCAGGGCCTACCAAGAACAGGGCCTACCAAGAGCAGGGTCTACCAAGGTCAGGCGAGCAATGTTTTTCGGTCAGCCGAGAACCTCGTCCGCACCGAGCACAACATAGATGTGGTAGTCGGTGGCGGCTTCTCGGAAGGCCTCTTTCACCAAGGTAAGCGGATCAGCAGGTGCCATTTCGATGACGGAAGGCGATCCGTTCAAAGCCACCGCTACCAGTTCGGCTTCATCTGCATATCCGGGCGTGTAATAGACCCGGCTGAACTCTTTGTCGCTCGTATCAGCGTTGGCAGCAATCGACACGTACCCAGCGGTCGTCAAGTGACCCGAACGCGATCCCGCCAAGCCCGACTCGCCACGGCCGTTGAGGACTGCGACCTTCACCGAATTCGGGGGATCAACGACGATCGGGGCGGCGGTAGTCGTAGTTGAAGTCGTCTCCCCGTTGTCGCCTTCGGCGGGGTCATCACTCGAGGTGGTCGGCGGGGTTTCTTCCTCCTCCATGTCGTCGGCAGCGTCATCGGGATCGTCTTCCGGGGTGGTGATGGGATCGCCACCATCGAATCCCTGCCATAACAAAAGCACACCGATGACGATCGCTATGACGATCAATACGCCGCCTCTCGCGGCGGCTGTCGCCGTCGACTTGGTGAACGAGTTGTCAGATGCGGCGTAACGCCCAGGTGCTGTCATCGGCTGTGCTCCTCGTAGCTGATTGCCAAGTATGCCTTAGCTTGACAGATCACGGCGCGCAATGGGAAGCACAGCCCAAAATTCGGCGCTGATCGGCGTAAATGGCCTTACCCTGAGGCAACGCCCGAGTAGCTCAGTTGGTAGAGCAGCTGTCTTGTAAACAGCAGGTCGCAGGTTCAACTCCTGTCTCGGGCTCGCGGCGAAAAGATGTCAAGGTGCAAAACCTACCGAATTGAGGGTTTTACGCGAATAGCCCCCATCCTTACGGACGGCGGAATCAAGACTGCCGACACATCAAATCGACAGCCGAGCCGAATCCAGGGAGTGACGGATGGGCATTCACTACGAGACAACGACCCTTCGAGAAGTCATCCATTCGCACGCTCGCGGCAAACTCGTGTTGCCAAACTTTCAGCGGGAGTTCGTTTGGTCACTCGAAGACCAGCGGAAGCTGCTCACTTCACTGCTGGCAGATATCCCAATCGGCGCTGTACTTCTGCTGCGGGGAACATCGAAAGACTTCGCAGCGCGTCGCTTCGGGCGACGGGCGGCGGCTGAGCCGACCGACGAGTGCACTTTCTTGCTCGACGGCCAGCAGAGGCTCTCCTGCGTTCATCAATTCCTGAGCGATCCTCTGGGCGACGAATCTGAGTGGGCGACCGCTACTAGGGACACGTACTACAACCTGCGATATCGATGGCTCGTTCGTGTGGTGCCTGACCAGGATAAGCCAGACCCTTTCGGGTACTTTCATCTCCACTTCCATGGAATCCGTGAGGAGCCAGAAGCGCTTGGCGACTTCGTCGAGCCCTTCCGAGTGAAGCTGGCTGGTAGCAACGGTGCCGTTGCCCATCCAGCTTGGTTCGGCACGCGGATCGCCGAGGATAACGGTAACGGGGGGGAGCTTAGGTTTCGCATCGCTCACGATCTCGCGGGTCAAGGCTTCGTTCCCCTGTGGGAGTTGATCTCCAGACCGAACGACGCAAGTTCGCTTCACGGGATGGCGCTTCAGATCATCGCCCAAGCCCGCGCAGACCAGCTCTCGGCACGGTCGGGACCTGCCGATGAGGCAATCCTTGCCGCTGCCCAAGAAGTTCGTCCCGACCTTGTGAGGGCTGGCGGCAACGTAACGTACGTAGACCTCAAAGAAGCCATCACGGCCATGTCCGCTGCCTGGGTGAAGTCGATGCGAGACTACTTCGATGAACTTGGCAATCGAGCACTACCCCAGGTGATTTTGCCCGGAGATGAGATTGACAGGGCAATCCCAATCTTCGAGGTGATGAACCAGGGGGGTACCTCCCTAACGACCTTCGACCTGGTAGTTGCGAAGATGGCGCGCCTAGCCGTCGGTCAGGAAACGGCCGAGCGGAGCCTCGCCGAACAGTTGATCCAACATGCCTCGGAGTCCACCGTGGAGGTCACCGATGCCCTCTGGAACGGCAACAGCGCCCAAAGACCGGAACGGTGGAAGGTCAGCGAGTACAACTTCGTTGTGGAACGTGACTCGCTTTCAACCAACTTCAAGAACGCACTCCTTAATCTCTTGTCGGTCAGAGCCCACAGTGCGGCCTCTTCGGTGTCCGTTCTAGACACAGATCACATCAAGCGTGATGCGATCCTGAACCTCGACGCCTCACAGATCGAAGACCTGTGGCAGGACGCGGCTAGCGCTGTAATCAGAGCCTGGGCGTTCCTGAGCCTCCGCTGTGGGGTCCGCAACAGCTCAGATCTTCGAAACAAACTCATCCTTCTCCCCATCGCCTTTGCAGTCTCAGATGACGAGATTTGGGGGGACTCCCAAGCGCTCGACCGGCTGGAGTACTGGTACTGGTGTACCACTCTGGCAGGCACATATACGGAGCGACAGAGCGATAACTGCATCAACGACATCAAACAGATCCACGCGTGGTTGATCGAGGGCGACCCGAATCCATTCACCGGTCGGGAGAACCACGTTCTGACCGCACCCAAGTACAGCGATGACACAACATTGCTTCGTCAAGACGATGAGGCCGGGGTCGCGTCCGATGTCGGTGACTACATCGCGCAATACGTGCTAAGCCGAAACCCGCGCGACTTTCGCGAAGATTCGAGGCTAGCTGCCTGGAACGTCGAGGAGGAACTTGAGCTGCACCATGTGATCCCACTGCAAACTGCAACTCTTGTAGGCGAGTCGACGAGCAAGCTCCGGTCCCGGGCGGAACAGCGCCATGTACTGAATAGCCCGCTCAACAGGACCTTCATCCTGAAGAAAAGCAACCGCCTCCTCGGAGCGCGGCCAGTTCAACAGTATATGGAGCACGTACCGACATCGTCCCCGTTAACACATCTCCTCCCATCTGGCGCCGCCAACTACCAGCGGCTACCGACTGAAGACGACGATCATTACTACCGACGCGTTCTCCGTACCAGGTACGACCATCTCAAGCAAGCTACGTACGAAGAGCTCGGTCGACTGAGAGGATACGGCTCAATTCCCGAAGCGTCCCCTCGGGCACGCTGATCCCGACCAAGCTAAGTTTGATCTTTAGAGAGGTACTACACTCTCGGAAGGGCGTTCAGGTGAAATTAATATCTGTCATTGTCATGCTAGGGATCATTTTGGTCACAAGTGCCGCCGCCATCGCTCAAGATAGCTCGCAATCACTGCCGTTGGGTTCTGAACGATTTACCGATGTACCGACTGGGCACTGGGCAGATGAAGCCATCGGCTGGGCCGTAGCTCAAGGGATAACCACTGGCACAAGTGAGACCACGTTCAGCCCGAACGGCACGCTGACGCGGGCGGAGATGCTCACCTTCTTATACCGCTACCACACTCAGACAGTCGCCGCGCCAACTGCAACCGCTGCGCCAACTACAACTCGGGGACCCACAACAACTGCCGTGCCAACATCAACCGCAGCTCCAATGGGCAGAGATGGTCATAGCGCACGCGCAAGGTGGTCTTCGGACAGCTCGCTGCTGTTTACGCTCCAACGAATTGACTCCCGGCATTCCTCGTGTGTGGTGCATCTATTGTCTGATAACCGGATAATCGCTATCCAAACGCAGACCTCAAGAAACCATGATGGCACCATGACATTCGAATTCCCGATATCACCGCCCCCAAACCGCAGGTTTCCATTTGACGATTTTGCGGCCGCTTGTTCGTAGTCTCGCAGCCAACGATAGGGCCCTAGGTCTGTCGGACACTCCCTTGTCAAGCGGCGAGTGCGAGAGGTTGTTTTCGGGTTTGTTCGTCCCGCCATGCGGCGGATTACGGTTGGCTAGGTGGCGTTCGCGGGCTTGTCGGGTTTTGTTGGCTCAACGATAGCGCTTGCCATCTTCCTCCGACGACGCTTAGTGGACCGACCTAGATCCGAGACTCCTATCCAGTGACTGGCTCGTTCGCACCGGATTGGAGCACCTTGACCAGGCTGCGTGTGAGGTTTTGGAGCGTTGGGAGATGGCCCGTTTCCATCATGTCTTTGACCAGAGGTATCCCGCCCGCGGCGTAGCCCTCGGCGATGTCCAAGACTTGCCGCGGATCCTGTACGACAAACGGCTCCCCCGTGTGGGCTATGGCCAACAAGAAGAGAAACTCAATCGTGGCAAGGTCGCGTTGAAGGACCACGCCGGTGATGAACTCGTGGCGTTCAGCACGGTCCACGGTCACAAAATGATCTTGTGATGCTCCTACCGCCGCTGCAAGAAGCCAGAAATCGACGTAGCGCTTGAACGGCGCTTCTTCGATATCCGTGGACCTACCCTCTGCCGAGCCAAAGGTGGTGCTGTAGAGCTTCAAATCCTCGTGGTAGGCCTTGGGCACGTGGATGGATTGGTTTGCGAATGGATTGAAGTCTTGGGAGATGGCCATGCTCAAACCCTTGTCTTTCGCTCGCAGACCCGGCAGAAGGAGTGGTAGTCGCAGTCGCATAGCAACGTCTCAAGTCGCCCGGTCGCCGGATCGTTGACCAGTTGCCTCGGGTAATGGTCGGTGAAGGTCATCGTGTAGGTGCGTCCGGCGTACTGATCGAGAATGTCCTCCACGCCCTGAATTTCGCTCCCTGTGAGGAACATGACAAGTTGCGTTGAATTCTCGGCAGCGTACTCAAGTAGCGATCTTCGGACGAGGGCGCTGGTCATTCCAAGCGGCGTGTCTACGACGTTCGGAGCGCTCACTCCGCTCACGCGGACGAGCCCCAGGATAAAGGCCAGGGTAAGTGCTCGGCGTTGCGCTCCGCTGAGATCCTTGTCGGGATCTAACCGCTGATCATCAGAGCCGAACACGACGATGTCATGCTCGCGAGTTAGCTCCGCTCGCTTGATGAGGCCGCCGGTCTCTGGATCGGTCACGATCATTTTGAGAAAGATCTCACTCATCGCGGCGCTCACCTCATCGACTGTCTCGCTCTCTAAGGTCTCGACGGTTTTCCGAAGCACGGCCAGTAGGTCGTTGGACGCGGTCTCCTCGGCAAGCCGCCGTCGGTATTTCTCCTCCTTCCTTTGGGCCGCTTGTCGTTCTTTGACTATTTCGGCTTGATCACGCTTTGTGGTTTGGATTCGCTCAAACACTCGCGCCGCCTCCGAGGCGAGGCGCTTCGCCTCGGCTTCTTCCTCGGTCAGCATCCGGTCCAGTTCGCTGATGTCTTGTTCCGGGATGTCGCGGATCTTGGTTCGCAGCTCGGCGATCCCCTTTTCGAGCCGGCTTTGGGTCTGGCTGCAGCGCACGATGTCGGTGTGTGAACCAATAGCTTGCACAACCCACGAGTCAGGTTCCGCATCGCCGTCATTCGGGCCGCGTAGTCTCGCAGCGGTACTGAGGTGCAACAGGATCTCGTGGCTTTGCTCAAGCTGGTCAACCCCTGTGAGGAGATCGCAGAGGGCGGCGTGAGCATCCGTTCCTTCCGACACGTCTGTCCCGCAGATACAGGTCTTGCGACGGAGCCGATCTCGTACGACTTCGGGGAGAGTGTCCGGAATGACCCCTTCGTTCTCAAGTTGAGCAAGCAGTTCTCCGGCTTGGTGGATTTGGCTTACCGCAACTCGTGTGAGTAAGTCGGAGCTGTTGACGAGTGCATGCTGCCGTTTCACTAGCTCAGTGTGATACTTACGCTCGGCGACAAGCTCCCCCGTGCGATCCGAGAGATCGGACTCAAGCTGTCGACGATCCGCGCTCCCGGCGGCAAGCGCAGCACGGAGTGCCTCGTCCGCCTTGCGCTTGCGGGACTCGGTAGCCTGGCGGTCCTCGTCGATCCGATCCTTGTCCTGTTGCAGCGACTGCAATTGGTTGCTCAGCTCGGCCTCTCGCGTCGCGAGGCGCGCCAAATCGGTACCGGCGGCCTCTTTCCGGACGGCGGACACCGCCTGCCGTCGCGCGGCATCCACATGGCGCTCGGCCTCTTCGAGGATGTCGAGCCCAAGCAACTGACGTACGGCCCGTTCCACTCGGTCTCGCTTTGCCGAGCGTTCGTCAGTCGCTTCGATGAAGGCGAGGGCACGGTCCCCATCGATGAAGAACACATCCTTGAGGCTCTTGGGCAAGACCCGATTGGCGATAAACGCGTTCGGGTTGGACACGGGTTCATCGCCTGTTGGCTTCTGCTCAAAGAGCATCAGATCTTTTCCGTCTACATCGAAGGCACCAGCGTTCGTTGGCCGCTCTTTCGTGGTGCGTACTAGATCGTACGTCCGTTCCATGCCGGTTTCGTCATCAATGGTTGCGAACCTGATCGCTACTTCAATGGCGCAGATCTTTCCATCGCTCTGGACGTCCCAATCCAGTGGATGGAGCCGGTACTTGGATCTGCTGCCGGGTAGGGCGTCGTCGCCGAAGAGACCCCAGGTAAGAGCCATGAGAAGGGTCGTTTTCCCAGTACCGTTCTCGGCGCGGATCACGGTCAGCGGACTAGCGGGCTCGCGGGCGAAGGAGACCTCGACATCGCGGAGCTGCCGGAAGTTGCGCACTTTGGCCTGGTCGAGCTTGATCATCAGGACGGCTCCCAACCGGACTTGAGGAGGACCGTCGCTAACGCCTGCGCCTTGTCAGTGATCTTCTTCTGGATCTGTGTCCTCGCTTCGAGGTGCTCCTTCTCGAGGACAACAATCTGAGCCAACGTCTCAAGAACGTCCCGTCGATAACCAGGCACACGGTCCGTTTCGTCGATTCGGTCAACCTGCTCGCGTAAGACCTCGAGAAGTTTCTGCTGGCTGACCGTCATTTTGTGTTCCTCCACTTAGTCTCGGTGATCATACGATGTACTCCAGTCGGACATCCTGGAGTATGCCCCGTGGTCCCCGCGGGGCAGCGCGGTTCCGCGCGAGGTCTGTAAATTCGTCACACCTAGCGAGTTCGCCCCGGATCAGTCGCTTGACATCGTCGTCTCTTGGTTCACCAGGCGGTGGGAGAACCAGGAAATCATGAATCGTGGCGTACTCCTTCCCCATAGCCGAGCACATGCGCAGGACTCGACCCCGTCGCTGAACCCATTGACGCTCGACGGTCGTGCTCGCCAAGATGATTGCCGTCGAGATCTCAGGGACGTTCAGGCCTTCGTCAAGAACGCGCTTTGCCGTGAGCACTTTGAGGGATCCCCCTCGAAACGCGTCGAGCACCGAGTCAACTAGGCTTGCGCTGCCCGTCTCGTGGGCGGTGATCTGGTGGAATCTGAGACCTAGCGAACGAACAATCTCATTCACAGCTTCGAGCTGGCTCGGATCCTTGTCGGTGGCATACACAAGCGTGTGCCGCACTTCATCCTGAGAACCCTGCGTGAGCAGCGTCTTGAGCATTTCGAGTTTTCCCTCCGCCGCCTCAAGAACGAGGCGGCGTTTGTTGACTAGTAGTTGCAGTCGCTCCTCTTCCTCGACGCTGGGGTCTGGGCCAGCGGCGAGCATAAGCCTGCGGATCTTGTCGCTGAGCGTCCGGTACTCCTCAAGCTCGTGGTGGCTGAGACCGACCGGGTGGAGGTGGTAGTCGTACGGCACGAGGCAAACGCCGATGGCTTCGGCGAGACCAAACTCGAACACGACGTCACCGAAGTACTCCTTTAAGCGTGCTGTGCCATCTGGATCATATTGTCGTTCTGGGGTTGCCGAAAGTCCGAGCCGGTAGTCGATATGGAGAGGCGGTGCGGTAAGGAACGAGCCTCCACCGAGGTTGTGGACTTCGTCGGCGATAAGCATCATTGGCCCCTCGTAGTGGTCGAGAAGCTCGCGAAAAGCAGTGTCGTTGAGGAAGTCATTCGTAACGATGAGCGCCTCAACGCCGCCGGTGTCGAACTCGATGCGTTGAAGCCGTTCGTCGATCTCACGGAGTCGTCTCCGACGCCCGTGGGTTCCGGAGACGTACGGGACAATGCCAAAGTCACGCCATTCCTCTGCCCACTGCGCGACTAACGGGCGTGTTGGAGCCGCAACAACAACGACAAGGCGCTTGAGCTCACGCCATAGTCGCCAGGCGCAGAGCAGGGCCGTGATCGTTTTCCCTGAGCCGGTGGCCATAGCGAGTATTCCGTGGCGGCCGGCTCCTTCCCATCTGAGCACCGCGCTTCCTTGGTGCGAGTATCGGCCCGCTTCCCAGACAAGATCGCTTGGTGGCGCGAAACGGTCCCGGTATGTGCTGGCTTCGACGGCTGAGCCAAGGTCGCTCCGATGAAGCTTGCCCTCAATCTCAAGCGCCTTGCGGTAGTCCGCTTCGGTTGGTGGCTGGGTTGTGTCGTAGGACTCGATCAAGCCCTCTTGCAGCGCAACCGGGAGATCCACGGCGATCGCATGAGGTTTGGAGTTCGACCAGTACGCCTCGAACTCGCTGACCGCCTCTCGGCTCGCCGTTTCACTGTCACCGCCGCGCCAACTGCGATGCAGATTGAGTCGGTCCACGTTGCCGAGGAAAGCTTGGCCCGTGAAATTCGCAGACCCGGACAAGACTGCGAGGTCTTGGTTGGCCCGGAAGATCCACTCCTTGAGGTGGAATCTCGCATCTTTCACCAATACGACCTTCATGAGCAGGCGCCTCGTGGCGAGCAGGTAGGCGAAGCAATGCTTGGTGTGTTGAGCCAGCGCGCTCGCCAGAGCCGTTTCGTCCGAGAAGGCCGATTCGATCGCACCATTGAGTAGCTCCGTTGGACTCCTAGTGCCGAGCCGAATACCTGCCTGATCTGACTCCGACAACACCGGGCTCACGAGTAGACGGATCGGTTGATCACTGTGCAAGATGTAGGCCGCAAGACCGTGAGATAACTCGCGGAGTGCCGCTCCTCCAAAATAACCGACCATGCAATCGAACCCGTCAGCCACCTGTAGCGCGGGAATGATGACATCCTCGACTACCTCGTCATCTGGGCGCCGCCAGGTCGGTTTTCGGTCGTCGAGCAGCCTGAGCCGCGATACAGCAACACTCGCCACCATGTCAGATAGCGCACACGGTACATGGTTGGGTGTCGTCGTCCTCGTCAAGGGCTTCGCTGAGTGCTTCGATTAGGGGGACGTTGGTTCTGGTCTTGTTGACCCGAACCTTGGCTGCTTCATGGCGTTCGAGGATTTCGTCGCGGCGGGACCGGAGCTCAAGAAGGGTTTCGCCGCCGGACCAGGTGTATTGGCGACCGCGCATGGCTCGGTCACCGAAGTCTGCATCGCCGTCGGCACCGGCGTCCTGAAGCACCTTCTGTTCGATGGCCACGGCCCGGTCGAACAGTTCTGGATGCATGTCGGCGAGGCCGATCCATTCTGCTTTACGTTGGTAGAAACAGAAGTAGCAGCCGGAGCGGGTTCGCCATTCGTAGTAGGCGGGCAGCCCGATACCGGCGTCGTCGAGGATTCGCATGACGCCATCGTGGTCGATGTTGTCTTCGATGAACGGGAACCGGGTTTCGATGTTGGGCTTGGTGGAGATGTAACCCTTGCGGTTCGACTCATCGGCTCGAATAGCCACATAGGAGATCGCGGGGGTTTCGCCTATCCAATCCTCGATGGGTTTGATCTTCATATTCTTGGTGCACCAGCGCATTTGTGGTGACGGGAGGGCCCCTCTGAATACCTCAAACCAGTGATCGAATCCGCGCGAGGCGTTGAGCCGGATGATGGGCTGGCCAAGGATCACTTCGAGGCGGGTGAGGTATTCGTAGGTTTCGGGTAGTTCGGCGCCGGTGTCGCAGAAGAAGTACTCCATGTCCGGCACCTTGTAGCGGAGGTAGACGGCTAGGGCGCTGGAGTCCTTGCCGCCGGAGATGCCGCAGATGTGCCGGGTGGATTCAGCCATGATGTGATCTCGTTCTACCTTGGTCAATTGGATTCTCTAAGTTACTGTTGATGTCGCTCTGGGTGGGTAGTAGCCGCTCACCGAGCAGCGCCAGCAAGGAGTTGTGGGCCCGTTGCGGTGAGCCGGTGAGGACAGTTAGTTCATCGAGGAGGCTGTTGAGGGCTCGTTCTAGATGCTGGCGTTGGTCGTGGTCTACTCCGACGAGGCGGACGTGTTCGCTGCCGTTGGAGCGGGTAACCGTGACACGGAGGGCATCAAAGGATCCCCCACCGTGGGCTCGCTGATCGGCGTGGAGGGCGACGAGGCGTTGGAATGAGGCTAGCTGTTCCGGCAATTCCCGTCGGAACAGCTGCAGGTCGTCGTCGGTCCATTCCGTCGGCGCTTTCTTGGCGACCACCGTCGCGACAGCCCCGATCCAATCAGAGTCGCTGTCGACGTTGTCGTTGGCGAGCGTCTTGACGAACGCTCGCGCTGTTGGGTCAAGGACCTCGCCTTCAAGCGCGGCTGCCTGGCCGGTTACGGCGAGACGGCTGGCTTCGGCGCTTTCGGTCAGGAGGAGCTTGAGGAGGTCTGTGAGGAGTCGCTCGTAACAATCGGTGAGTTCATCGATCACGTCGCCGACGCTGTTGGCGTAAGCGCGGGCGTTCCGATACGTCTCTGTGTCCGGTTCGACAGATGCGAATCCGAGAGCCTTCGGGAGTGTGACGAAGAGTAACTCGTCAGGCTCGACTGCGGCAACGAGAGTGTCCCGAGCATTGCGCGCGTGTGTTGTGATGCTGCTGGTGCGGCGTGTGTAGTTGTCGAGGTTGCTGATCCGAGAGACGAGGTGGCCGACGATGGCGAGTACGTTGGCGACCCGCTGCTTACGGAACCTTGGCCGGATTTCGAGCCGCTGTGCGAGCGCGTCAATTACTTGTCGTCGCGCCCCGGTTGTGTTCGCGAAGTGCTTTATATCGAAATGAACAGGGTTGCTCACCATCCGCTCAGAGATCACGGTAGTGAGCCGCGGTTTGAATGTACCGTGTTCGTAGATCGCGATCTCGTCAGCGAAGGAGAGAAGCCCGGCCGTGACGAAGACAGGAACGACTGCCGCCTTCATTCCGATTGGCGGTGAGAGCAGCGCCGCGTAGATGTCGCCAAGGTTGAGCCGACGGGCTCTTGCTTGTTTGAAATGGTCTTCGAGAACATCCCAAGCTGGGCACAGTGATGGGTCAGTAGGTGAGCGAAAGATCTTGGTGTTGTTGCGTTTATCGTCGCCGTGGAGCCCGGTGCTCTCAAGAAACGCTCGGTACATAGCCATCTCGGGTCCGTATCCCTCGAGTCCGAGGTCGGGGTCAGGGCCGTGCTCAATCATGGCCTCAAGGAGCAGGCGGCGGGCGCTAGCTCCTTGCGAGCTCAGGGCCGTGCGGTTGAGCATCTCGTTGCGAACCGTCGGTGTGGACGGGTAGGCCATGTCTGCCGCGGTGGAGAGGGCCGCGCTGCCCCGTCCGGCCGGGAGCTTGGTGTTCTCGTCGTCGCCGAGCAGGAGCCACTCACACGCGTTGGCGCTGAACGTCCCGACGAGTGCGTGTTCCAGCGCGACTCGTGATTGGGCCAGTCGTTCACCGAGCTCACGCCGAGCGACCCAATCATCGGAAACGGTGGGGTCATCGAGTGCGGTGGTGACGGCGGCGACTTCGCGAGCTGCAGCAGCCAGTTCGGTCAGGTCGTCTGGAATTGCCGCGACAACGGGCTTGGCGCCGTTCCCTGGCTGGGCCAGGGTCGGTGCGGTTTGCTCCTCCCCCACCATCAGGAGCACTTCGCCGTCGTATGGGGAGAAGGCGTCAAGAGGTTCGATGCTCTCAGTGCTGTCTGCGTAACGTCTCGCAAACACTCGCAACACGTTGTGTTCTGCGCTATGCCGGGCGGCGACTACGGGCTGGGGGTGTACAGCGGCGGACAAGACCTCGGCGAGTGGTTGCCGTTGGGCCCGCTGGAGGGCTGTATCGAGAAGGCCGCGGATGTCGATGTCGGTTCCGTGCCAGATCCGGTACTCGTCAGCGAAGTCCCGGTAGGTGACGATACCGGCGCTGTCGAGCTCGCCGAGCGTGGCTGTGCTGCCGGCGTCGATGAGCGTGAGCACCTGCTTGGACGCTCGGACGGTTCCCGTGGTCGACACCAGGTTCAGGAGAGCTATTGCCTTGGCGAGCCGCACCTGCGGCTTGGTGAGCCCGTGAGAATCTCGCAACCGGGTGGCGATTTCGGTCCACCGGGTCGACTGCCTGGCCGTGGTGACATTGAGTGCTCCGCTGGCAACAAAGTAGTCGTAGACCACTTCGAGACCTAGAGACGGCAAGGGGCCTCGCGTCGGCACGTTAGTTGCGGAGAGGTAGGTCGCTGCACTGGCGGTGTCAGGGGAGGTCAGGAAGGAGAAGAGGGTGCGCTCGTGTTGGCCGTAGCGGCTGCACAGCTCGGGCAGCACGAACGCGGCCAATGGGTGCAGTGGGTAGCAACTCGCTACGACCTTCGGATCAGCAAGGTCGGCGATGCCCAAGACACGCATCTCTTTGGCTTGATGCTGGGCCCAGCGCTCAATCCGTGGAACCAGCTTGTCATCGCCGACATCGAACACGGTCCCGATCAGCGCCCGGGTCTGTGCTGCCGACTCGACGAACGCGACATCCTCAAAGCGGCCTTGAACCTTGGCCCATTCGCGGCGCTGTGGGCCATCGGTGCCCGCTAAATAGTCCTCGAACGAGAGGTGCTGCAGCGTCAACACGAAGATGGGTAATCCGGACCCTTGGCCTGCCTCGGCGAGTTGCTGTAGCAGGTAGGGGTCCGTGGCGCCTCCGTCGCGGATCGCTTCGAGGTTCTTGCCGAACTCGTCGATAACTAGAAGCAGTGGTGCATCTCCCGCTAGGCAGCGGGCGATCTCCACCAGGGCGGCCGGGGAGGGGCCGGTGCGGCGGGGATCGTCCGTTGACGCGTCTTTGAGCGCACCCCGGAGTGTCGTCGCCGCGCCGAACTGGCGGACCGACGGGATTCTGCCATAGCTGCGCAGCACCGCTGTGTGGAGTGCCCGTAGCACGGTGTGGCTCAGCGGTTCACGGTTAGCGGTGACTAGGCCCCGATGGAAGCCCGACTCGTGAGTGCCGTGACGTTGATGGGCTCGCCGGGCCAGCGCACCTACCGTTGGGGAGGCGTCATCGATGAGGCGCTGGGCGACTTGCCGGGTCACGCTGGCTTCACCGAGGGCCGCGTCGAGGAGTAGGGCGAGCGATGACTTCCCTGATCCGTAGGGACCAGTCAGTGACCACGCTCCCCCTGCTTGGCCTTGCGCCGCGGCGGTCGTGATCCGCTCGATGACATCGAGAGCGCGGGCGGTGACGATGTACCCGTCGAGGGGTTCGCGTTGGGCGATGTCTCGTTCGAGGTTGGCTGACCGGGCGAACCGGCTCTCGACCGTGATGGCATCTGCGAGTGTGGCCATCACCGCCCCCCTGCGATTGTGTGGAGGCATCGCCTCGCCTCGATGGGTTGGTCCCCGTCGCGGCCAGCCCGAACATCTGTGGGCGGTGAGTCATAGTAGCCATCGAGAATGGTTGTGGCCACCGTGGCGGGGTCTTGGTCCCAGGCGAGTTGTGCTGCGCCCGTTGGTGTGGTGAGGCTGAGAGCATCTGTTCGTTCGAGAGCTGGCGCAAGGGTGGCGCGCATTTCAGCTTCGGTGAGTTTGAAGGCCTGGCCGGGAGCGCCAGGCTCGTGGGCTAGGCGGCTGAGCGTGATGGTGTTGCCACCGGTACCAGCGCGCGACACATAGTCCAACACGGCGTAGGCAACGATGGCCGACGGCAAGGTGGCCTTCGGCCCTAGTGTGAACCGGTATCGGCCGGTTGCGGCCGAACGGCCGATCAGGTTGAGCTCCCGCAGCGGACAGTCCAGGATGTCGTCGATACCGGTGCGCCGCGACCGTTCTGCGGGCGCGTACGTGCGCAGCAAGACACTGATGTCCTTCTTCAGGGACGACGGGTGGGGGTTGGTCCAAGCGGCGACTGCGTCAAGTTGGGTGGCGGTCGCTACCTCAAGGTCGTCGTCGGTGAATTCGACGGCGTTGAACTCGTTGAAGGCCAACCACCACACCGGGAGTCGCGACGGGGACGCCAGTAACAACCAGTGCAGCAACCACAGCGTGCCCGGATCCTCCATGTACCGATCCCAGCCGGACTCACCAAACAGGGCGTGGCCGACGCGCGTCGGTACTAGGCCCCGCGCGCGACGGTTCGGCGACTGTAGATCCTCCACGATCAGCTTCGCCGCTAAACCCCAGAATCGGATCGCCCGAACCATGTTCTTACCCACGCCGATCACGACCGGCGCGTCGTCCTGGGTGAAGATGTGGGGATCCGACGCCACCACCGCATAGGCCTTACGGAACCACCCGTACCGAGGGTGGAACGTCTCATGCCGTGCAAACGTGGGCTTCGCCGCATCGACCAACCGCATCTAAATGTTCTCCCGGTTCATTGCCCGAATGTACTCAACCGCTGTGACAGTTCTCTCTATCGCAGTGTCGACGTCCTCGCCGGTAGTGAACCGACCCAGACTGAACCGGACCGCCTCAAAGGCGGCCTCGCGCGAAAGACCCATGGCGAGCAGAACCTTAGACGGTTCGATCGAACCCGAGCTGCAAGCGCTGCCGGTCGACACCGCCACAGGATCCAGGTTCGTGACCACTGCTTCCGCATCAGCGCCCTCAAACCGCAGATTGGCCGTGTTAGGAAGCCGGCGGGTCACGTCACCGTTGTCGTGAACGCCTGGAATCCTGTCCTTAAGCTCAGCCACTAGACAATCCCGCAGGCGGCCTACACGGTCAGATTCGGATTTCCTCTCCTCGACTGCAATGCGAGCAGCCGCACCGAAGCCAACAGCACCGGCGACATTCAAGGAGCCCGATCGTAACCCCCGCTCGTGCCCGCCCCCATGAATGAGCGTTCGCAGACAACGCAGACTCCGACCGGTGCCAACCAACGCTCCAACTCCGCCGGGGCCGGAAATCTTGTGGCCACTCACCGACACGAAATCCGCGCGCACCCGATCAAGGTCAAAGTCAAGTCGACCCACCATCTGGGTGGCATCACAGTGAAACAAAGCGCCGACCGCGTGCAAACGCTGCGAGATCTCCTCCACCGGGTTGATGACACCAGTCTCACTGTTCGCAGCCATCACCGACACCAGGCAAACATCGGTATCGATCAGCGCCTCCACCGTGTCGGGGTCGACGAAGCCCCCACTGGTTACCGGAATAACATCGAGCTTCGCAAGCCCCTGCTCATTGAGCCACTCGGCAGTGCGCCGGACCGAAGCATGCTCCACCGCCGAAACCAGGATTCGCGGTCGGTCTGCCGGTGCGCCGTCAACCGCTCCACGGAGTGCAAGGTTGTTGGCCTCCGTGGCCCCAGCCGTAAGAACCACGTTCGACGCACGACCACCCACTAGAGCCGCAATGTGCTCGCGGGCCTCATCGACGGCCGCTGCCTGACGCCTCCCGAAACGGTGCACAGACGACGCGTTCCCGACGCCTCCAGTGAGGACCGGCATCATCACATCAGCAACCCGGGGATCAAGCGGCGATGACCCGTTGTAATCGAGGTAGACCTCCCTCACGACCCCTCCGGATTCGTGAGACGATCCAGCAACTCGCTACGGCGGAACCGCCACACTCGACCTAGCTTCACACCCGGCACCTGACCCTCCCGGGCATGACGCAGCAACGTCTTCTTCGACACCTTCAGCAGGTGAGCAGCTTCATCCGGCGTCAACACCTCGTCCTTGGAGTCCATGGAGTCCATCGGCGATCAACCTCCTGTCCGGCCCTAGAAGTCCTACAACGGGACACTAGAGCCCACAACGCCACCGACCGCGGATTTCCGCTCGAAGTAATGTGCGACTCGAGGCACTGCAAGGGCCCCACTGGTTAATCGTCTACCTCCTGCGCCGAGTAGCCGAGCACGTCCCGTTGGGAGGTTTCGTCACAGGCCTCGTGCAGAATGTGGGAATGCCAACTGGTGAGTTGACCATAGAAACAGATCATCTTGATCGTCTGGTCAAGCGAAACGTCTTAGACGGTCTGGCAGAACTCGTGTGGAACAGCCTTGATGCGGAAGCGACACGAGTGGACGTCACGGTCCGTCTGACCTCCTTGGGGGCGGTAGACCAAGTCATCGTCTCCGACAACGGGCACGGATTCGGCCCCGACGAGGTGACTGAATTGATGTCATCACTCGGTAGCTCGTGGAAGGCGACCAAGGCAGATCGCAAGACGAAACACAACAAACGCTTCCTACATGGCAACAAAGGGGAGGGCCGTTTCCAGGCATTCTGCCTCGGTGACCATGTTCTCTGGGATTCCGTGGTGCAAGAAGATGGCGATCGCCGCATGACGGAACTAACCATCCGTCGTCCGGACCTGAAACGCTTCGAATGGATTTCTCAATCGACCGAACGCCCTGTGGGTACGACCGTTACGGTGTCCGTCGGATCCCAAGAACCTCGGGCCCTTACTCACGAGGGCGCATCCAAACGGCTGCTGGAACGGCTCGCTCTCTACCTGACCCAGTACCCGGATGTGGAAATCAAATTCGACAACGACTCGCTGGACCCCACTCCGCTGTTCGACAATCGTGAGACGCTCCCCGTCGACTACTCGGACGAACACGGGACATTGTCGGTTGCGGTGATCGAGTGGCACAACCAGGTCGACCGTGCGCTCTTCCTTTGCGACGCCAACGGAATCACACTGCACCAGATATCCCCAGGAATACACGCTCCGGGATTCCAATTCACGGCGTACGCCAAGTGGGACGGATTCCGAACCCACGAGAGTGACCTTCTGTTGGCCGACGCAGGGCTGCCAGAAACAGCAGGGGCGATTGAGGCCTCGCGAGACGCGCTCCGCAAGCACTTTCACCAACGCGCCCTAGAACGAAGCCGACTACTGGTGGACGAATGGCGGGACGAGAACGTACACCCATACCCGAACCCCCCAGAAGACAACGCTCAGCAAGCCGAACAAGCGCTGTTCAACTTTGTCGCGGTCGCGGCAGCGACTGCCGTCAACAGCATCGACCACCGTCCGGCGAAGGCGCTGAGCCTCCAGACAATGAAGCTGGCGTTGGCTCAGGACCCAAGTGCTGTAGAACTCGTCTTCCGCGAGGTGCTTTTGCTGCCCGAGGACAAGCTCAACGAACTTCGGGACTTACTCAGCAGAACTTCGCTGGCGGCGCTAGTCGGAGCGATGAAGAAGGTCACCGACAGACTCCGGTACATCCGGGGCCTCCAGGAGATGCTGTTCGACACCGAGATCGCTTCGGAGGTTCTGGAGCGCGCTCACCTCCACGACATCATCGGATCCGAGCCCTGGCTGTTTGGAGAGGAGTACGCCCTTCACGTCTCCGATCAAGGCCTCACCAAGCTGCTAGGCGCCCACTCGGAGATGCTGGGACGAGATGCTGCGGCAACCAAACCCGTCAGGGATGCGGAGGGAAGGATCCGGCGTGTCGATTTCATGTTTGCGAGAGCCCTTGAGCACAACCGAAATAGCCGCGAGCACCTGGTCGTGGAGATCAAGCGGCCAACGGTCAAACTGGGGGAGGACGAGTTACGCCAAGTCGAACGATTCGCGAGGACTGTTGCGGGGGATAGCCGGTTCGATGCTGACGCGACCAATTGGGACTTCCTCCTAGTCTCCAACGAGATGGACGACTATGTCTACGACCGCGGAAACCAGCCAGACAAACCCCCGGGCCTCGCCTTCGAGACACCCGACAGGCGACTTCGCGTATGGGTCAAGCGATGGAACACGATTCTCGCAGAGGCCGCACACCGGATGAAGTTTGTACGAGACCAACTGCAATATGACCCCGGGAGCGAGGATGCGCTCGAATATCTCAGTGAGAACTACCCCGAATGTGTCCCGGAGATTGTTCAGTCGCCGCGGCAAGCGAACTGAGCAGGCCTATTTTCTGAGCTATGTACAAGTCCATACGGGCAGTGCTTGGTTTGGCCAACTGACGTGAAATCCGTCCCACGCCAGCACCACCGCTGAAGCCGACACTTCCCGACCGATGGCGGGAATGCGAACAGATCTGCTTACAGGTGCTCATTGACGGTGAGTGTGTATAGTATGTGTATGGCTCGGGTGAATGTCTATCTGCCGGATGACCTCGCTGAGGTAGCGAGAGAATCAGGGCTCAATGTGTCACGTCTCACCCAAGAGGCCATACGCCGTGCTGTCAAGGCGCGAGGCCTGGACCATTGGTTTGACGAAACGGCTGCGCTTCCCCCCATAGGAATTGACCTAGCGACCATCAGAAACGCAGTGTCAGAAGCGAAAGACGAACTCGAACTTGGACGATGAAGCAGGCGAAGCGCTAGTCCTTGACGCATCGACAATCGTTGACTTGCTCCTAGACGCTCCCACGACCGAAGCAATTCGTCGGCGAATGCGAGGCAACGAACTGCACGCTCCGGCTCACTTCTACGCCGAAGTTCTATCGGCCCTCAGGCGTTTGCACCGCGACGGCCATCTATCCCCAACCGATGTGTCCGTACGGTTGGAACTGCTGCAACGACTGCCTGTCCGTCGACATCAACTGTCACAGTTGCTCACAGGGGCTTGGAACCGGCGCGGCAACCTTCGGCTCGTCGACGCGCTCTACGTTGAACTCGCTGAACAACTCGACGCCCCGATCATCACCACCGACGAACGCCTCGCAGCAACCGTCCCACAAGCCGAAACTCCCACCTAGGCTCGGCATGGAGGGCAAGAACTCCCAAGAGAATGCAAGACGTTCTCGGCTTGATTGTCTTCAAAGGAGTGACATCCCTAGCCGAGAGCGTCAGTACAGCCTATTTCGCTCCCAAGGCTCAGCGCCCCAGAGTCCGCCACAGCGCGTGGACAATCCCACGGGGGAGTCCACCACAATAGTCAGACTTATGTCTCCTAGGGTCAGGTAGCGCCCTCAAGCCCATGAGAGGCTGTTCTCCAGACAAGCGCCTTGGATAACGGCCCCTGGAGAAGCTGGGTGTTCTGTGTTCTTGTGTACACGAACACAGAACAGACGATAGACTCAGATCATGACGCGACGAACCATACCTGTCATGGAGCAAGACGCAGTAGACAACTTGTCGGAGGCTCTAGGTCGCATAGGCGTCGTCACCAACGTCTTGTCGACGGAGCAGTCGGCCGGCGACGCGCGCAGCGATGCGGTAGTCGAGGCTGCCGGACAGCGATTCGAGGTTGAGGTCAAGTCGATAATCACTGCCGCGCAGGGAGAGTTACTAGCCAGGACTGCCACGCGGGACGTGCCATTGATCGTTGTTGCTGATCGCATCGCCGCCGATGCCAAGCGGTCGCTTCGGGAGGCGGGGGTCAACTACTTCGACCGCCGAGGTGAACTGCGAATCGTGAGTCCACCCCTGTTCGTCGACATACTCGTGGAGTCCGCGCTCCCAATGGCCGGCAGACGCAGTGGGTCACTCGACAGCCAGGTCGCCAAGGAAGCAGCAATAGCTTGCTTGTTGACGCCGGACCGGCCCCACGGTGTTCGCGAGATCGCCCGCTACATCGAACGAGCGCCCAGCGCCGTCTCCACGGCGATGGCGGGGCTACGAGACGATGGCCTGCTCACCTCAGCTAGTGAAGCGTTGATCCCGGATCTCTTCCATGCGCTTCTATCGGTGTGGCGAAGGCGAGCCGTTCTGCTGGCGACGATCCCCGACGCCGGTGCCCGCGAGGCACAGCGACTGGGGCTTGGCCTCGACGAGCCCGAAGACTCGACAGGCTGGGCGCTCACCGACACCAGAGCCGCCGCGTCGTGGGGTATACCGATCGTGGCAGCCGGCGACTACCCGCCAGACTTCTACGTGCCCTCCGAATCAACTCTTCGCGCCGCACGCTCGCACCTGGGCGAAGCAACCAATCCCGCGTCGCGAGCCTGCACCGTGGCGGTGGCGCCCGTTCGACTCGCGTGTCGCAACCGAGTGGACCACTCCCGTACAACCGGGGAGCAGTGGCCGGTAGCGAACCACATCGTCGTCGCCCTGGACGTCGCTCAGGACCAAGCCCGCGGACTCGAAGCGCTCGAGCAGTGGAAGCCAGAAGGGATCGCCCGTGCCTGGTGAGACGGTCGTCCTCCAAAGCGACCGGGCCGGCCAGATCCGATCGTTCGTCGGCGCGCTCGACCGCTTCCCCGCCGAGCCTCAGTGGGCAGTCGTCGGAGGGTTCGCCGTCTACGTGCGCATCACCGATGTCCACCGCGTCACCAACGATCTCGACACCGTGAGCCGCAACCGACCCTCACTCGTCGAGATCCTCGTCGCCGAGCCAGGTGCCGATCGTCTCGCAGCCGGCAAGCTGCAACTCAACTAAGGCGGCTCTGTGGTGTTAGTCGATGTCATGTCCGACACAGACGACGAGCCCCTGCCGACGGAGCCGGGCGAGCGGGCCTTCGCCCTCGCCCGACGCATGGCCCTATCCACCAGCGAATCAACCGAACTTGTCGTGATTGAAGACGACGCTGTCGTCGCTAGGACGAGCGCTCCGATCGCAACCGCGTCCTCACTCATCGCCCTCAAGGCCGTCGCCATCCCCCACCGCGACCAGAGCAACCACCCCGCGAAGGTCGGCTCTGACATCCACGATCTCGTCCGTCTAGTCCACAGTTGCGACTCCAACGATGCCGTCGACTACATCAGCGGGACCAGCGCTGAGCTACGCGACTGGGTCGGGACGACCCTGGTCAAATGGTTCTCACCGGACCAGGACCTCCGATACACCTTCGCGCGACTCCGTCGGTTGACCTCATCACCCGACGCTGAGGCACTCACCGAAGACGACCTCGCCATCGTCGCCGAACTTGGACAGGCGCTCCTGTCTTAGCAGCATCACGATTGTCCGCGCATTGGCGCTCCGACCGGCGTGCCACGAAGCCCAGCCACCTCAACGGGATCCGCGCGTCTACATCACGCTCATGTATATCGCCGCGTGTGCTAGCAATACGCCGTGTCTACGTTCATAGGTCTCGACCTGGCTTGGGCCGAGCACAACGAAAGCGGCATCCGCTGGCTCGAAGGTGAGACCTCTGAGAGCCTCACGTGTTCGCGGTTCGAAGCCGCCGTACGGGGTATTGACGACCTTGCAGACGAAATCGCCGCAGTTGAGGGGACGGTAGTCGTCGCGATTGACGCCCCATTGCTCTATACCGCGGATCGCTGGGTCGAGAAGGAAATCGGCCGTCAGTTTGGTCGCTACAAAGCGTCCGCTCACTCCGCCCATGCGGCGGTGCGTCGAGGATGGAGAACTGGGATCGATCTCGGCATTACCCTCAAGGATCGCGGCTTCACACTCGACCCGGCGGCACTCGAATCCCCGTAGAAGCGAACACCGCGTCGCGGTTGAGGTCTACCCACACACCATTCACGTGCGCCTGTTCGACTTGACCGAACGGCTGCCGTACAAGGCGGGGCGGAGACGGCCCGTCGCCTTCCGCAGAGAGATCTTCAACCAGTATCAGGATCACTTGCGAGCACTAGCGGAGCGCGAGGTGCCGGGAGTACTCGGCCATCCCGATGTCCGGCAAGCCCTCACACCACGAACGGCTCAGGAGGCCAAGGGCGCTGGTCTCAAGCGTATGGAAGACAAGCTTGACGGACTCACCTGTGCACTGGCTGCTTGGCTCATGTGGAACAATCATCGCGAATGGGAGACGGTCGGGGACATGAACGGTTAAATGTCTATCTGCCGGATGACCTCGCTGAGGTTGCGAGAGAATCAGGGCTCAATGTGTCACGTCTCACCCAAGAGGCCATACGCCGTGCTGTCAAGGCGCGAGGCCTGGACCATTGGTTTGACGAAACGGCTGCGCTTCCCCCCATAGGAATTGACCTAGCGACCATCAGAAACGCAGTGTCAGAAGCGAAAGACGAACTCGAACTTGGACGATGAAGCAGGCGAAGCACTAGTCCTTGACGCATCGACAATCGTTGACTTGCTCCTAGACGCTCCCACGACCGAAGCAATTCGTCGGCGAATGCGAGGCAACGAACTGCACGCTCCGGCTCACTTCTACGCCGAAGTTCTATCGGCCCTCAGGCGTTTGCACCGCGACGGCCATCTATCCCCAACCGATGTGTCCGTACGGTTGGAACTGCTGCAACGTCTACCTGTCCGTCGACATCAACTGTCACAGTTGCTCACAGGGGCCTGGAACCGACGCGGCAACCTTCGGCTCGTCGACGCGCTCTACGTTGCACTCGCCGAACAACTCAACGCCCCGATCATCACCACCGACGAACGCCTCGCAGCAACCGTCCCACAAGCCGAAACTCCCACCTAGGTTCGTCTGTCTTCAAGTACAAGCCAACTGCCCAAAAAGAGACAGCCCCGGCATCAGCCGGGGCCGTTGGCCCGGGGCTACTCACCCCGGGGGGTCACAACATGATATCAGACGCATGTTCTTGAGCTAGTTCGCTATTTCACTACCAGAGTTCGAGACGATCGGAACGCTGCGGATCGCCAATCGGTGTACATCGACGCGCTGCACGCACGCGGAGGGATTGAGATCGACTACGGGCACTTTCTCTCCAAGTCCACGCGCTGCAACAAATGTGGAGCTGTCAGGAACACCTAGGCTCGGCATGGAGGACAAGAACTCTCAAGTTGGAGCATACGCAGGTCACTGATTCGACATCTCGAATTTCAGGACGGTCGGGAGATTCCTACTTCGGCGGAAGTGCGGACTGGCGGTATCGACGCGCCGTGGAGTTGACGGTTGAGGTAGTGGTGGAAGTCGACGACAATCTGCTCCATCGGCACGAGCACGCCAGGTTCATAGTTGCCAGTCGCAGCGCTCTGGCCACGCTCGCAAATGAACTTGTCCTCCGGCAGAAAGTCGGGATACGACTTCGAAGCCAAACTCGAGAGCACCTTGGTGGTCAACTTCGCTAGCCCCTTCTGTGACGAAGGCGGCTCATAGGGAAACGCCCCACCGGTTATAACTCGACTTCGGTCATGGGAAAGCGGTTGAACAGCCTGCCAAAGCAACGAACCTTCGCTGAACACTCCAACAAGGTTCGGAGGCAGGCTCAAAAGCGTGAAATCATCCCACGAGGAGGTGATCCCACCGGTGGCGGTCCCATCAGCGTTACCCAACACGTAGTACGTGTCGCGGGTGGGTGTGAAGGGCTCCAGCGTCTCGGGATGGACGTTGAATAGGTGGTAGCTCTCCATCGCGTTGGTGATGATCAGTTTCCAGTTCGCGTCCCACACCTGTTCATTACGTTCCGAAGGCCAATGGTACAGGTCCGCGATTCCCGCCTTCGTGACGATCTCCTCCAAATGGGAGAACCGGTCTGTGAGCGGCGCCACATCAAGGTTCATGGATGCAAAGACGAGACCATGCCACTGCTCGGCCCGGTACCGGGGGAGACAATGAACCGCTCGATCAACATCGTCTTTGGCCGTGTGCGGGACCGACAACAGGCGCCCGTCATCCGCGTAGGTCCAAGCATGGTACGGACACTGGAACCGCTTGGCGTTGCCAACCCCATCCGCAATCAGTGTTCCGCGGTGGGCGCACATGTTCGACAGCGCGGTGAGTTCACCTTCCTGGTTTCGCAAAACGATCAGCGGTTGACCCGCAAGATCGGTCGCGAAGTAATCACCCGGCTCAGCCACCTGATCCGCAGTACCGACCCATACCCAGTCGTTGTGCCAGATGCTGGCGAGATCAGCCTCGAACGCAGGACCTCGGTAGGCCGATGCCGGTAGCGCCCGAGTGGGGTCTACAGCGTAGAGAGCTGCCATAGCGTTCCATCGTAGCCATGCTCGTCAGTCCAGCCTTTGCGGCGTTCAGGTTACAAAACGCAGGGCGCTGGTCACCGACATGGCGCCGACAACGACCACCAACAGGGGTGCCTTGCGCCACGCCGCGAACGCTCCAACACCCACGCCTACCACCCTTGCGTCGAGCACCAGTTCACCCGCTGTCTCAAAGGTCATCACCACGATCAGCGCCGAGAATAAGACAGCCGGCAACAGCGACACCAACGGTCCCAGTCTGCGCTCCACAACCGCGCCGAAAGTCGTCACCCCCAAGACCTTCAAGCCATAAGAACCCGCAGCCAGCACGATCATCAGGGGCCAACTCACGGTTGTCCCCCGGCTTCGCCGCCAAGCAGCCCCTCGCTGTCGCTCGGCCACCGGTGACGCACATACAACGCCGGTATCACCGCGAACACCGCAAGCAGGATCGGGATACCCGCAGCACTGAACGGCACCGCCCCCAAGGCGATGGCGGCTGCGGCCACCGCCGCCACACGCCCAGCCGCGGTGCGCACATGAGTGGCAAGCAGCGCAACGAAGATCGCAGGGAAGGCCGCATCAAGCCCCCAAGTCTCAGGCGTACTCAAGACGCTGCCCAGAGCCGCACCCGCCAACGAACCCAGGTTCCAGCAGATCCACAGCGTGACGCCGGTGAACCAGAAAGCGTCCCAACCGGCACGGCGATCCGGTTGAGCAACCGCCATAGCAGTGGTCTCATCGATCACGAAGTGGGCTGCCCCCAGTCTGGGAAGCACTGAATCGGGCAGGTTCTTGCGCACCACCGATCCGTACAACGCGTTACGGGTCGCCAATAGCAGGGCCGACCCAACCGCTGCGCCGCCGGTCCCGCCGTCGTCGATCACACCCACGGCCGCGAACTGCGAAGCACCGGTGAACACCAGAGCCGACATCACCACGATGCGCGGTAAATCGAAGCCGGCCGCCTCGGCGAACACACCGAACGTCACTCCAATAACTCCAACCACAAGGCTCACCACCAAGCAGTCTCGCCGCCGACGCCGCTGTGCCCCATCACCCGTGGGATCCATATTTTCGGTAGGCGGTCCAGCCATCGTCCGTCCTGATCACCTCGGCCACACACCGAGCGAATACGCAAAGATACAACCCTGCCCAAAGCACTCAAACCGGCGACACACTCTCGACCAAGCGGCCACAGGCTGATGCGAGGCCGTTATCATCCGCACGGACCGAAACGGGACAGACGAAAACGGGCCAAACGGACAGAAACGGACCAAACGGGCCAAACGGGACAGAAAACGGGCCAAACGGACCAAACGGGACAGACGAAAACGGGACAGACGAAAACGGGCCAAACGGACAGAAAACGGACCAAACGGACCAAACGGGACAGACGAAAACGAGCCAAACGGACAGAAAACGGACCAAACGGACCAAACGGTGCCGACGAGCAGAACCCGAATCAGGTGGGCGAACCATGACAACGGACCAGGTGATTCCAGAGACAATGCGGGCCGCGCTGCTGCTCGGCACAGGCGGACCCGAAATGCTGGAAGTGCGCGACGACGTGCCCGTTCCCCGACCCGACCGGGGCGACGTGCTGGTTCAGGTGATGGCATGTGGCGTCAACAACACCGACATCAACACCCGAGTCGGTTGGTACAGCCGTTCGGTTTCTGCAGGCACATCCGGCGACGGCTTCGCAGAGGCAGACCTTGAAGATGTTGGCTGGGGACGAGAAGGGCTTGCTTTTCCCCGCATTCAGGGAGCAGATATCGCCGGGGTGGTCGTAGCGGTCGGTGAAGGTGCCGACAACAGTCTGCTCGGGTGTCGAGTGCTGGTAGACCCCTGGTTGCGTGACCGGCGCAACCCCAACGAACGCGAACTCGCCGGTTACTTGGGAAGCGAACGAGACGGGGGCTTCGCGCAGTATTGCACCGTGCCAAGCGAGAACGTCTACCCGATCTCAACCGAACTGTCCAACGTGGAACTAGCTTCGTTCGCCTGCTCATGGTCCACAGCCGAGCACATGTTGCAACGGGTGAACCTGAGCGACGGGGAGACCATCGCGGTTCCGGGCGCGTCGGGTGGAGTCGGGAGTGCCCTGGTACAGCTCGCCAAGCTTCGCGGTGCCGGCGTTGTGGCTGTGGCCGGTGCTTCCAAGCTAGAACGGGTCCTCGAACTCGGAGTTGACGCGGCGGTTGCCCGAGAAACAAAAAACCGGGTCGCTGCCGCAGTGGAGGCCAACGGAGGACTCTTTGACGCCGTGGCCGACATCGTGGGCGGTGTCGACTTCGGAGGCTGGCTCGAAACACTCAAACGAGGCGGTCGTTACGTAACCTCCGGTGCCATTGCCGGTCCGGTTGTGGACCTGGACCTACGCACGCTTTACCTGCGCGACCTGCAACTCCACGGTGCCACCGTCTACGAACCCAAGGTCTTCGCCAATCTAGTCGGCTACATCGAAGCGGCGCAGATTCAACCGGTGGTCGGCGGCACCTTCCCGCTCGAACAAATCCACGACGCACAAGAAGCGTTCGGGTCCAAGGACCACATCGGAAGCATCGTCATCACAATCCCGGTTCAGGACGTCAGCGAATAGGCGCTGACCTGCGGAAAGGTTCGGACTTCTGGCTGCGGCTGCGATCCCCTTGAGCTGCGGTTCTGCCAGCGCTTATCACGGTCGGAACGAAATCCACCGAGACCTGTGTCACCCATCCGCGCGGCCCCTCAGTCGGAACCCGTGCTATTCGCTCGGCCTGCCGGTGCGGCGCGACAAGATCTCGAAGCAGGCGACCGCGGCCGCGGCCGAGACGTTGAGAGACCCGAGCGCCCCTTGCAACGGAATCGATGCCAAGGCGTCGCAGCGCTGACGAACCAGGCGACTCAACCCCGGGCCTTCCGCCCCCAAGACCAGAGCAATCGGTTCATCCGCGACGGTCAACTGATGGATCGGCTGATCACCGCTGGAATCGAGGCCGACCGTCCACACACCGCTGTCGCTCAACGTTTTCATCGCGGCCGGCAGGCCACCGACTAGGGCCATCCGCAGATGCTCGATCGCGCCCGCAGCGGCTTTCGTCACCGATGGAGTGATGTGCGCCGCGCGATGACGGGGTAACACCACCCCCGTTACTCCAGCGCACTCAGCCGTGCGCAGAATCGCTCCGAGATTCTGGGGATCGGTGATGCCGTCGAGCAACAACAAGAACGGTTTGTCATCCTCAGCGCCGCCAGCCAGCAAATCCGCCAACTCGGTTGGTTGCAGCGGGGCCGCGGTTGCCAACACTCCCTGCGAAGCGCCGGTGCGAGCCATGGACTCGAACTTGCTTCTCGCCAACTCGCGGATAGGCACCTTGTTCTCATCGGCAAGGTCGATTATGTCTCCAAGGATCGGGGCGTCATCAAGGTCACTCGCCAAAACGACCTCGCGGGTGCGTCGGGTTCCCGCCAACAGCAACTCTCTGACCGCATGACGGCCCTCCACCTGATCGCCACCCAAAGACGGTCCTCGGCTGCGATTAATCGGGTCATCACGGCGCGGTGTGGTCCCGCGTTGACCCTGCCGACGATTCGCTGGCCCGCCCGAGGAACTGCGCCGTTGGCCTTTAGCTCGTCCGCTTGCCCCACCGCCCTGAGCGCCACGCCGTCTATTACTCCCCGAGTTCTTGTTCCGGCTCATTTCGCTACCAGAGCGACCGCCCAGGCGACCACGCCCTCTCCCCGACCCAAAGCTCCGACACCCTCCGTTCGGCGACCCGTGACCGAGACCGGTGCACCCACAGCACCAGACAGCTTGGACTCCATCGCGAACTTCACGGGTGCCAGCGCAGGCCGATCAAGCACGACCGAACAGTCAATATTTCCTGGTGACCAGCCACTCTCACGCACCGCTTGGGCCGCCAAGCGCAACAGGTCAACACTGTCAGCACCGGCAAATTCTGGGTCTGTATCGGGAAACATCTGACCAATGTCGCCCAATCCAGCTGCGCTCAACAACGCATCGGTACAGACATGGGCGATCACGTCGGCGTCGCTGTGACCCTTCAACCCCGGCTCGCCGGGGAACGCTATACCACCAAGCACCAACACACGATCTGGATCATCGGAGCGGGCATGAACATCAAACGCCTGGCCCACCCGATACGGAATCTCAACATCATTCATGATTCAACACCGGACGAAAGATAAACGGCAGCCACCTCAAGATCGTAGGGGGTGGTCAGCTTGAGGTTGCGTTGCTCGCCAGACACGAGTTCAACAATGCCTCCCGCTTCGGACACCAGAGTGACGTCGTCTGTGGCCTCCGGACCTTCCTGATGAACTCGCCTCAACACCTTGGCCCTGAACGCCTGAGGCGTTTGCACCGCCACAAGCTCATCACGGTCAACGGCGCCCCCCGAGCGATACCGAATGGTGTCGGTCACTGCGATCACCGGGGTCGCCGCGTCGGCTCCGGCACTCACCGCTGCTATGACACTTTCAAAAATCGAATCTGAAGCCAGCGGCCGAGCCGCGTCATGAACCAGCACGACCTCAGCATTCTCGGGAACCGCAGCAAGACCATTGCGAACAGATTCCGAGCGGGTTGAACCGCCAGGCACCACCCGCCACTCAGACCTGTCGGGCAACTCGTTAGATTCAAGACTCATAATCAATCCCGCCAACTCTGATGCCGGTACAACGACCACGACGCCATCACTGTGGCGCGCCGCTGTGCGCACCGAGCGATCAAGCACGCTCACATCAGCCAGATCAAGGAATTGCTTCGCCGCGCCGAAACGACTCCCAGAACCGGCAGCAGCCACAATGGTCCAGACAGCGCCCTTGCATTCACTATTCACAGCTACAGCTTGGCAGCAGCAAATCGAATCACCCAACAAAATGCGCGGATTGCACAGGGCGTTGCACCGATACCTGTTGTTTCCCGCTCTTGTTCGCTCCGCCCACTGGGCCGCTCAGCCTCTAGGCCTTTATTGCCTGAAATCTATACGGGATCGGGTCGCCCAACTAGATTGAAAGACCCATGACAGAGACCAGCATTCTTCGCGCTACTGAGCTGTTCGCCAGTCTCACCGAAGAATCTCTCGCTGCCATCGCAGCCACTGGGTCGTCACTTCAACTACAGCGGGGCGACACACTGTTCACCGAAGGCGAGGAACCCGACCAGATCTACATCGTCACTAGCGGCCGAATTGCCATGGTCAATCGTTCAATCGACGGACGCGAATCCGTCGTAGCCCTAATGGAAACAGGTGACCTGTTTGGTGAAATGCCGTTGTTTGACGGCGGAATACGATCAGCCGGTGCTCGGGCGCTCGAACCATCTGGTGTCATCGCCATCCCATATGACCCGGTTCGGGCGCTGTACCGAGAGCACCCCGATGAACTTTGGGGTGTAGTCAAGCTCTTGGTCGGTCGCCTGCGCGCAACCGACAAAAGCCTGGCTGACAGCGTCTTTTTGGACGTGACTGGTAGGACCGCCAAACGCCTCTTGGAGTTGGCAGGCGACGAAGACGAGTTCATTCTGCCCATCACCCAAGAAGAACTAGCTGGAATGATCGGCGCCAGCCGCGAGCGAGTGAACAAAGCCATTGCTTCATTCGTACGTCTGAGCTGGATCGATCAGTCCGACCGACGCTACGTCATCACCAACCGCGAACAACTGACTATTAGAGCTCGCTGAGCTACCAGAGCCAGCGCGAGGCCTGCTGCCAAGCGTCGGCAGCATCATCGGGGCGGTACGCCGGGCGGGCGGGATCATGAACAAAACCATGTTGCGCGCCGTGATAGGACACAACCTGCGCCCCGGATTCCCGAAGTTCTGCGACCCCCTCGGCAGGTGTATAAGGATCAGCGGTGCCAACTACGGCCAGCAGCGAGGATGGATCGCCGTTGCTCAGATGCTCAAGAGGCTCGCCCTGCCCAGATCCCCGCCAGCCCTCAGGCACATGAATCATGCCGTAGAAAGACACGAGCCGATTGAAGCGGCGGGTGCCTACTGCTTTGTTGACATACATCCCACCCATACAAAAGCCGATCGCTCCCACCTTTGCCGCGCCTGTGCGATCAGCCGCGGCGGTCATGTCGCCCAAGACGCGACCGTCGGATAGCGACGGAGCCGCCGCGAAACGGCCCTCGAGATCTAGATTCTCCTGGGTGGGATATAGCTCAGGGGCAACCACACAGCACTGCCATTCGTCAGCTAGACGGGTCGCCATTTCATCAAAGAGCGGACGAAGCCCCATAATGTCGGGCACCAATACAAGCCCCCGCTCATTGCTGGAACCAACAACTTCGGCGGGAGTGCCGGACGGTAGTTCAATTCGCATCGACGTATCTTGTCATCTCCGATCAACTCGGGCCGACCTCGGCGAGTTGTACGGCGGCGGCCAGCGTTGGTGCTCGCAAAATGGTCAAACCTTCAGGGGCCCCGCCAGTTGCATGAGGAACGATGGCACGGCGAAACCCCATGCGCGAAGCCTCCGCGAGCCGTCGATTGGTATGACTGACTCCACGGAGTTCACCGCCCAAGCCGACCTCGCCGATGACCACCAGGTCTTCAGCCAACGGACGGTCAGTCAGCGAAGAAGCAACAGCCAGCCCCAGTGCAGCATCAGCACCCGGGTCGCTCACCTTCGCTCCTCCGACGGCCAGTGCATATACCTCCGCGCTCGACAGCGATAGCCCAACCCGCCTCTCCAAAACGGCAAGCAGCATTGCCAATCGGCCGTGATCCACACCAGACGCGCTACGCCTCGGCGTCGCCAAAGAAGACGGAGCAACCAACGCTTGCAACTCGACAAGCAAAGGCCGGTTCCCATCAACAGTCGGGACCACCGCCGAACCCGATACTTGCACCACCCGATCAGCCAAGAACAATCCGCTCGGATCCTCAACCGGCGCCAACCCCGACTTGTCCATCTGCATCAGTCCGACTTCGCAAGTCGGTCCGAAGCGATGCTTGGTGGCGCGCAACAACCGAAGCTCATGATGACGCTCGCCTTCAAACTCAAGAACCGTGTCGACCACATGCTCAAGCACCCGCGGCCCCGCCAAAACTCCCTCCTTGGTTACGTGGCCCACCAATAACAAGGCGATGCCACGACGCTTCGCTTCCTGCACCAGCACATGCACGCATTCACGGACCTGCACGACCGAACCGGGAGCCGATGCGTGGGCAGGGTTCTGCAAGGTCTGTACCGAATCGATGATTACAAGATCGGGTTTGACGTCATCAAGATGACCGAGGACCTGCGGTAGAGAAGTTGCGGCCACAAGCCACAACTCAGGTTGGACTACACCAAGACGATCCGCTCGCATCCTGATCTGGCCAATCGACTCTTCACCCGAAACATACAGCGCCCGGCGATTCGCTCCTGTCGCCTGACCCGCTACTTGGAGCAGCAGAGTCGACTTGCCGATACCAGGCTCACCACCAAGCAGGGTCACCGACCCCGGAACGAGCCCACCCCCAAGAACCCGATCCAATTCCGGCAGACCCGTAGCTTGAATAGCGACCGACTCATCGATCACATCACCGATGCGAAGCGCTACGCCGGCACCCTCAACAGGAGGCACCAAAGACAGCGAAGTGGAACGATCACGCTCAACTAGTTCTTCGCTGAGGGTGTTCCACTCGCCGCAACTATCGCAGCGACCCGTCCAACACGGCGCGGAGGTGCCGCACACTGAACAGCGGTGAATAGTTCTCGTTCGAGCCATGGACGCACACTATGGAGGCCCTGTGACAGCGAGATCTGGCTACCGCTCTAGGTCCCACGGTTTTTGAGCAGGTCCTCGAATCCAAGGACCACCGTGTGGTCAGTGTCGGGGATCGCATCGCTACCCGACAAGAACAGCCCAGTCGCCATGCCCAACTCTTCGGCAACATCCAAGTTGCCCGGGATATTGCTCAGATAAAAACAGTCAAACAAATCAACCGCCAAAGTCCGTCGGGTCGCCTCGAACAGCGCTGGTTCAGGCAAGGTTGATCCGACATCGCCGCTAACCATCCACGACGCAATCGAGTCATCAAGCGCTGCCATCCGACGCAACCGGTCACCCCAGGCGCGCGGTTGATTGCCAATTACCGCAACCGGAAGTTCGCTGTTCTTCATACGATCCAGGAACGGGTGCAAACCGGGAAGCAGCCGGAATGACGACAGATACCTCGTCTCAATCTGATCAGAGACCAAGCTGAGATCAACCTCGCTCCAGAACTCCGACGGCGACAAACGCCCGAGCACCAACTTACGATGGAGATCTCTTACAAGCTCGGGATCAATGTCGGGTTTTTCAGCCAGGATCAGCGGCAGCAGCGCACCTTCAAGCGGGTCCGTGGGCCGGACCAACACACCATGAACGTCCACCACCAACAGCCGCAACATTCGACGACGGGGCCGGCTCGCCTCCTGTGCCCGGGTGGCTGCACGATGCTGGCGACGCCGTATATCCCGGCGTCGGCGACCCTTGGGCGTGCGCCACTTGGCCAACAAAAAGCGCGCCAAGTACGTACCGAGAAGCAGCACCAAGAATACGCCGGCAGCAAGAGCGACCATCGTCCAAACCCGCACAAGAATGCTCTCTGCTGCCGAATTCGCCTCGATCTCCACGGCGCGATCTCCGTAGCTCATCGTCCAAATGATGGTCTCGTCGACAATCTCACCGTTAGCCGACCCCGGCGTCTCTGGGAGCCGGACTGTCACGGTCAACCCGAGTACATCTTCGAAGTCGCCTTCAAAATCGTTTTCGATGGCGCCGGTAGTTCGCCCTAGAGGGGGGAGCCCCTGCGGGAAAACGCCGCCAAGCTGTTCGATGTCGAAGGTGGGGTTGATCGAACCACTGAGTTCGTAATCGGTCCTCGCCGGCCCCAGTCCGATGACGTCGAAGCTGTGTTCCTTGATGAGCGTGAACCCTTCGAAGATCACGTCCTCACCAGCGATCTCAGCCAACACATCGCCAAGCGCGTCTGCGGTTGGAAACCGTTTCGCGATGGTCACAGTCAATGAACCAGCTCCATCAACGGTGCTGCTGTTCACCGTCCAGCCCGCTTCACTGAGATCGTCCAGTTTCAACGCATTGGGAGCATCAGGAATCAGAGAAACGGCTTCAGGGTCAGCGACCACCTCCACCGTCACCTCGCCCGAACCGTCGTCGTCAACCCTGATGTCGACGGTGGTATCGACTCGGCATGCGCTCGTGAGCAACAACAAAGCCAACGCCGCGAGCGCCCTCATTCTCCAAGTAGCCACGCGCAACCGCATCATCGTATGAACGCTAGACCGCTGACTACGTCACCGGGCACGATATCTTCCACTCTTGTTCGCTTCGCTCACAGGCCGCTCGGGCCACGATATCTTCCACTCTTGTTCGCTTCGCTCACAGGCCGCTCGGGCCACGATATCTTCCACTCTTGTTCGCTTCGCTCACAGGCCGCTCGGGCCACGATATCTTCCACTCTTGTTCGCTTCGCTCACAGGCCGCTCGGGCCATAGGCACTCTAGAAGCTGTCAACCGCTTCGGCGAGTTCAGGTTCAGGAGGAGTGAAACCCTCGATGGATCGGAACACGATCATCAACTGGTCACTCGTATCCGGGTCGGCTTCGACATCAACGATGACAATTTCACCAGCCCGAAAATCCTTGTTCAGCAACTTCTCCGACAACGGATCTTCCACCAAGCGTTGCAGCGCACGACGCAACGGCCTCGCCCCGAGCGTCGGGTCGTAACCCTCTGCTGAGAGGAAATCCTTGGCCGCATCGGTCAACTCCAGACCCATACCCTGACCGGCGAGTTGTTTCGCGGTTCGGGCCACCATGAGATCAACAATCTCACGGACTTCGGGCCGGCTCAGCTCATGGAAGACAATCACATCATCGATGCGGTTCAGGAACTCCGGCCGGAAATGTGCCTTGAGGGCATCGGTGACCTTTTCCTTCATGCGTTCGTAGGTGACAGCCTCGTCAACCTTGGTGAACCCGAGGTTGGCTTTGCGCAGATCTTGGGTGCCCAAGTTGGAGGTCATGATCAGCACGGTGTTGCGGAAATCCACGGTACGACCCTGACTATCGGTGAGACGACCCTCTTCGAGAATCTGCAGCAAGGTGTTGAAGACATCCGGATGGGCCTTTTCGACCTCGTCGAACAACACCACCGAGAAGGGCTTGCGGCGCACCTGCTCGGTGAGCTGACCGCCTTCGTCGTAGCCGATGAAGCCAGGCGGCGAGCCGATCAGACGGCTGACAGTGTGCTTGTCCATGTACTCCGACATGTCGAGACTGATCAGCGCGCTCTCATCACCAAACAAGAACTCGGCGAGAGTCTTAGCCAATTCGGTCTTCCCGACACCCGACGGACCAAGGAAAATAAACGAACCGCTCGGCCGCTTCGGATCCTTCAGACCGGCTCGAGTGCGGCGAATTGCCTGGGACACCGCGTGAACCGAACTTTGTTGACCGATGACCCGCTTATGGAGTTCGTCTTCCATCCGCAGCAGCTTCTGGGTCTCTTCCTCAGTGAGTTTGTAGACGGGAATACCGGTCCACAGCGACAAAACCTCCGCGATAGCTTCTTCGTCGACTTCGTCGAAGAGGTCAACTCCGGATTCTTTGGCTTCGCCTTCCAACGAATCACGACGCGCCAGCAGCTCTTTCTCTCGGTCTCGTAGACGACCTGCTTCCTCGAACTGCTGAGACTCGACCGCGAACTTCTTTTTTTGGACAACCTCGGAGATTTCAGCTTCGAGTTCTTTGTGCTCGGGCGGGGTGGCCATCCGCTTGATACGTAGACGCGAACCAGCTTCGTCGATCAGGTCAATCGCCTTGTCTGGCAGGAAACGATCGGATATGTAACGATCCGCCAAATTAGCGGCAGCCACAACAGCCTGATCGGTGATGGTCACACGGTGATGCGTTTCGTAACGATCACGCAGCCCTTTCAAGATTTCAATCGTGTGGGGGACGGTGGGTTCATCAACCACGACCCGCTGAAAGCGCCGTTCTAGAGCTGCGTCCTTCTCGAAGTACTTGCGATATTCGTCGAGGGTTGTGGCACCAATGGTCTGAAGTTCACCCCGAGCCAACATGGGCTTGAGGATTGAGGCAGCGTCAATCGCGCCTTCGGCCGCGCCTGCACCGACCAGGGTGTGGATCTCGTCGACGAAGAGGATGATGTCGCCGCGGGTCCTGATTTCTTTGAGCACCTTCTTGAGGCGTTCCTCGAAATCACCGCGATAGCGCGACCCGGCTACCAAAGCGCCCAGATCAAGCGTGTAGAGCTGCTTTTCGTGGAGCGTTTCGGGGACGTTGTCGTCGGCGATCGCCTGCGCAAGTCCTTCGACGATGGCGGTCTTGCCGACGCCGGGTTCTCCCACCAGCACCGGGTTGTTCTTGGTGCGGCGACTAAGAACCTGCATCACTCTTTCGGTTTCACGAGCACGTCCGATAACCGGATCAAGGGTCTTGTCTCGCGCTAATTGGGTCAGGTTGCGGCCGAATTGGTCAAGAACCAGGGACCCGGATGCGCTATCGCCACCTGAACCACCCGTGACCGCACCCGCCCTCTCACGAGAAGATCCCGACGACTGCTCTCCCGAAGGACCGCCGTAACCCGAAAGAAGCTTGATGACCTGCTGACGTACGCGACTGAGGTCAGCTCCGAGCTTTACGAGGACCTGGGCGGCCACACCTTCGCCTTCACGGATCAATCCCAACAGAATGTGTTCCGTGCCGATGTAGTTGTGGCCGAGTTGCAGCGCTTCACGAAGACTCAGTTCGAGAACCTTTTTGGCCCGAGGAGTAAAAGGAATGTGGCCGCTTGGAGATGATCCACCCTGTCCGATGATCTCCTGAACCTGATTGCGAACTGCTTCGAGGCTGATGCCCAACGACTCAAGTGCCTTCGCCGCAACTCCCTCACCCTCATGGATGAGTCCAAGGAGGATGTGTTCGGTACCGATGTAATTGTGGTTGAGCAGGCGCGCTTCTTCCTGCGCTAGCACCACCACACGTCGAGCCCTGTCGGTAAACCGCTCGAACATCGGGTTTTCCTTCCTAAATATCGGGCTGTACAGATCTAAGTGTATAGGGACGCTTGTCGGTAAGACCATCGAATACACAACGACACCGATTAACGCCTACGACGAGATTGGGCAAGTAACCTCTGTGCGTGGCTGCAACTCCGCTTTCTCTGGTTCCGTCGATGCAGGACGATCTGCTCCGCGTCGAGACCGAACTGCTGCGGGTCGTTTCGGCGGAGGACGACTTTCTCACCGACGTTGCAAGCCACCTCATCAATGCTGGTGGAAAGCGAGTTAGGCCCGGCTTTTGTATCGCTGCCGCGGCGGTTGACGATGTCGCCAGCGCGGCAGCTTCGATCGACGTGATTCGCGGTGGTTGTGCGGTCGAGTTGGTTCACATCGGCTCGCTCTATCACGACGACGTGATGGACGGGGCGGCTACCCGCCGCGGTGTCAAGAGCATCAACGCAGAGTGGGGAAATCTGCGAGCGATTCTCGCTGGTGACTATCTGCTGGGGCGTGCCTCTGAGTTGGCGGCAGCGCTTGGTACTGAAGTAGCCGGGTTGCTGGCCACGACTATCACCGAACTCTGTACCGGCCAGATTCTCGAACTGGAGTCCACCTACAACCCAGGTCGGACCTTCGACCAATACCAGCGGTCGATCTCGGGCAAGACGTCATCTCTGTTGGCGACTGCGGTTCGCATCGGCGGAATTGTCGCCGAAATCCCCCGCCCGACGATCGACACACTCACTGAGTTCGGACGCGCCTACGGAATGGCCTTTCAGATAGTCGACGACATATTGGACATCATCGCCACAGATGAGCACCTCGGGAAACCCTCCGGCAACGACCTTCTTGAAGGGATCTACACGCTACCTGTGATCTACTCGCTGCAAGATCCAGATGTCGCCGGCGAACTCCGCTCGCTGCTCCGAAGCGACATCACCATCGAACAACGAGACCGGGCCCGCGAACTGACACGCATAGGCGGTGGGGTTGAGCTTGCTATCAACATGGCCGAAACATGGGCCACCAAAGCCGATGCCGCTCTATCAGACCTTCCAGACACGACAGGTGCAGCGGCCCTGCGGGCGGCGGGACACCACCTCATGGAACGCCTCAACGCCGTCCGCTAACCGCTGCCCGCTAGCTGCCCACGAAATCTGCGCGTTCAGCTACAAATAGTGTGGTTAAACGCGCAGATTTAGGGGCTGTCCGCTAGCGGGTGTTGCGTTGGTGGACGATTCGTAGGCCGTGAAGCGTAAGGAAGGGTTCGACATTCTCGATTGTTCGCGCGACTGGGGCAATCAGGTGGGCAAGACCACCGGTGGCCACGACGTTTATCTCACCCATCTCTTCGGCAAAGCGATCAACCATGCCGTCGATCATGGCGGCAAAGCCGTACACGGTTCCCGACTGAATGGACTCGACCGTCGACTTACCAATCACACTGCGTGGCTCAACAAGATCCACCGCACGCAGCGCCGCGGCCCTGCCGAACAGCGCATCAAGGCTGATCTCGATACCGGGAGCGATTGCACCTCCGAGAAACTCACCGAACTCAGAGATGACATCGAAATTGTTGCCGGTCCCGAAATCGACAACGATCGTGGGGCCGCCATACAAGTCGAAAGCACCAATGGCGTTGGCGATCCGATCCGATCCGACCTCTTTGGGGTTGTCATAGAGGATCGGGATACCTGTCTTTACACCTGGTTCTATAACGATGGGGTCGAACGGTAAGTAGCGGGTAACCATGTCTCGCAATCCTGCAAGAATCCGCGGGACCCCCGAGCAAATGGCCGTGCCGGTCAACTCTGTTTCAAGGTCGACCCCTGCAGTGTTGAGCAACGAACGAATAAGTACCGAGTACTCATCGGACGTTCTCTCTGCGTCAGTTGAGAGCCGCCAGTGATCTACCAGGCCGACCGCGGCACCTTCACCCTCATCGCTGTCAGGGTCGTAGAGGCCGAGAACACTCTGGGTATTCCCAACATCAATAGTTAGAAGCACACGATTACGCTATCGGTCAGGTGGCTCAGGTGACTTACGGGTCGCGACGATCAGACAACTGCACCGTCGTTGTCGATGAGCCGGGCCTGTCCGAAGCGGGCTGCTACGAGAAGTCGAACCTCACCCTGCAAGGGACCGTCGTTGACAAGCGAATCGGCCTGCACCGCGGCCACATAGTCGAGCGAGGCGAGGCTGGCGGTGTTCACAACGGTTGCCATAACGGCCTCCACCGCCGCTGATTCCGTTTCCCCACCGCTGATCGCATCCAGCCCGGCATCAAGAGCGGCACGCAAGACCGGGGCCTGGGTTCTCTCATCGGCGGTGAGGTAGACGTTGCGACTCGACATCGCCAAGCCGTCGGGTTCACGAACCGTTGGACACGCAACCACCTCCACCGGAATGCTCAGATCACTGCCCATGCGTTTGACGACGCAAACCTGCTGCCAGTCCTTCGCCCCGAAATAGGCACTGCACGGGCCCACAATCGAGAACAACTTGGCGACAACAGTTGCCACACCTGCGAAGTGATGAGGACGTGCCACCCCTTCTAGAGGCGCTGCTACGGATGGCACGCTGACGACCGTGACGACCGGGCCGGGATACATCTCCTCGACTGAGGGCACGAAGAGACAGTCGACTCCGAGGGCTTCGCACTCGGCGCTGTCTGCGACCAGATCCCGCGGATAGGAACCGAGGTCCTCGCCCTCGGCAAACTGCAGCGGGTTCACGAAGATCGAAACGACCGTCACCGGATTCTCCGCCACCGCGGTCAACACCAGCGACAGGTGCCCGGCGTGCAGGTACCCCATGGTCGGCACAAAACCGACACCACGGCCCGCCCGACGCTCTGCGTCGAGCCGCTCCCTCAGCTCAGAAATTGTCGTGATTGTTTCCATTATCCGTGGTCTTGATCAACAACTTGGAACCAGCCTAAACGTGCATGCTCAACCGATGGTCATCAGGGAGGTGCCTGCCAGGACTGCGGTGATGCCGACGATCTGCCACCAGCGGAGTCGATCTTCGTCGAACAATACCGCCAAGGCGATGGTGACAACCGGGTAGAGCGAACCCGCCACCGCTACCTCCCCGACCGGACCTCTTTGCAATCCGGCAATCAACGTAGCTATCCCTGCGCCGCCCATTACGCCTCCGATGAAACCGGGAAGTCGAAGCGTACGCGGCAGTATCTGAGGTATTCGCATCGCTCTTGTAGCGGCCAGCATCAACACCGTGGCCACCAGCCGTTGACTGACGGCCGGCCACATACCACTGTCCAGGCTGGTCCTGGCCAGAAGTACTGTCGCTACTGCGAAGCAAGCCCCCGCCAATACAGCGAAGGCGATTCCTGCTCGGAGACGTCCGCCGAGGTCGGGGACGATGACCGCAGCTAGCAGGCCAACAATGGCGAGTGGGATTCCCGCAGCCACAACACGCGAGGGTCGTTCGCCGGTAGCGAGTCCGTACACCAAAGGCCCCAGAGCTGTGAATGCGGCCACGATCGGCGACGCAACCGCCGCAGAGGATATAGCCATGCTGTGCCACATAGCTGAGAGCGCGACAGCCATCAGTGCGCCTGAAACAGCCCCCAACACGAGAGCCTCATAACCGATCGCGCTAGGCACGAAGTACAGCAACACCGCCGTCACCCCGAGACCACCCATGAAAGCCGTGCCCACCGACGTCATGGCGTGGGCGCGCCGGGCGCAATATCGGCCGTAGTAGTCCGACACGCCGATGAACACCGACGCTAGAACTCCCAGAAGCACCGGCATACGAACCGTACGCTAGCGGGCCGAGTCGCCCTATGTGGCTGAGGCCCTGCGTGACTGGGGCGCTGCGTGACTGAGGCTCTGCTTCAGCTTTGGGCTAAACGTTTCGCCTCGTTGACCAAGGCTTCGTAGACCGCGCGTTCGTCGGCGGGAAGGGCCTTGAGATGGCGGGCGATCGTTGCGTCGTCGCCGCGTGCCGCTGGGCCCGTGAGCGCGGCAGCAGGACCCAAGCGCCGGACGCTGTCGATAGTGTCTCGCGCCAGATCGAGCATCACCTCGAGCGGCACGCCGGCCAGGGCAGCCACCCGTTCGGCTTGACCCAGCAGAGCCACCAGATGATTGGACGAGATCACCGCCGCAGCGTGATACAGGGGCCGGGAGTTCTCGTCGATGGGGAACGAGCGACCAGCCAGCGCAGTGACCAGCAAGTCGACTTCGGGGTCGCCTGCGACTGCGAACCAAGCGCCGCGCAGCCGCTCGGAGCCCAAGTCCGGCGATGGCAAAGACACCAGCGGATGCAGCGCCGCGCAGCGCGGGTGCCCTCTGAGTACATCGAGGCCCAGCGCCCCGGACAGATGAACCACCAGGGTCGTGGCCACGCTACGGACTGACTCGGCCACGGCCTCGATGGCGTCGTCTGGTGTGGCGATCACCAGCACATCGGTGTGCATGGCTGCCTCGCTCAGGTCGTCGTCTCGACCCAGACAACCCAAGACTTCCCAGCCCGCCGACTCGAGCGCAGTGCCCAACGACTTCCCAGCCCGTCCACCACCGATGATGCGGACACTCAACATGGGTCGCTCAGCGACACCAACTCGTCGAGACGGCCACGGCGCACCACTTGATCTCTACGACTCGCGCTGTCCACATCGAAACCCTCCGGGAGCAAATCCACAGCGAGGTCGTGGAGCGGAATGAGCACGAAGCTCCGTTCGAACATGCGCGGGTGAGGGACAACAAGGTCGGGTTCAGCAAGCGTTTCGCCATCGACCCACAAAACGTCAACGTCGAGAGTACGGGCACCCCAGCGGACTTCCCGTACCCGCTGAGCAGCACTTTCAAGGCTCTGACAGACACCGAGCAGCGCTCGTGCACCAAGACGGGTGCTCAACTCCACGACGAGATTCAGATAAGGACCCTGTTCAGGACCGCCGACCGGCGCGGTTTCGTAGACATCAGACACCGCGACCAAATCTGTAACCGCCGCCACCCCATCGCGTAGACAGCCGACACGATCACCGAGGTTCGAACCGAAACCCAGAAACGCTCTGTGATGTTCGGTCATCGCCGTCGAACAATCCGAACACCACTTGAATCGAGGAACTGGGTGACCGGTGGGCGCAGTTTTCTTACCTCGACGGTGACTTCGGTGATCCGTTCATCAGCAAGCACTGCCTCGGCTACCCGTTGTGCCAGACGTTCAAAGAGCTGGAACGACTCGTTTTGAGTGACACTTTCAATCTGGGCGAGAATGCTGCCGTAGTCGATCGTGTCGGCGAGTTCATCGGTGGTCGTGGCGGGTAGTTCCGCTACTACGTCGATGTCGAATTCGTAGGGTTGCGGCCTATTCTGTTCCTCTGGTAGAGCGCCGCAGATGCACGCCAGGCGCAAGCCGCGTAGTTGGATGACGTCAGGAGGAGCCATCAGACTCACCTTCGTCAGACCCGCCTTCGATGGAGTCATCTGCGTCAGACTCGTCAACAATGTTCACGAAAGCACCCGTCGGCACCTCATCCTGCGAGTCGCATCTTTCCAACATCGCCACAAGCTCGCGACCAGTCGAAGTCAACTCACGCTCAAAGAGCCGTTCAGTCACCATGATCGCCCGCGGGCCGTCTGGCACCAGACCCATCCACAGGAGGTAAGCGGCCATCAGTCCCGTGATCGTCTCGCCCAACTCTTCGCGGTGAATAACGATTTTGTGCCCAACCCTGATGTGGTCACGGATTGCTGCCATCGCTCGAGTCAGCCCCAAAGGCCCATCGCTCAAACCAGCAAACGGCACATGGTGGTACGGCAAGCCAAGTTCTTCGTAGTTGTGGAGGTTGTGCTTCGAACCAATCAGCGACACAACGAAGTGAAACCCTTGCTCGCGAAGCCAGATGATCTCCTCCAGTCGGCGAACCTTACGGTGATCGAAGCCATAGCCGCCGGGGCGCTCACAAACAGCTACCTGATCCTTTAGGACCCAGCGAAAATGTTTCGGTTTGATGCCTTGTGCCCAGCGGCCCCTCATTGCCATTTATCCAGGCCCTTCATGCTTTAAGCAAACTCAAGGCGTGGACCGTGGCCCTGACGTCATGCACTCGGATCATGTCAACTCCAAGATACGCGCTCCATACCGCAATCCCCACGGAGCCTTCAAGCCGATCAGCGGATGAGACGATCGGATTCTCACCCTCAACAGCGTCGGATTGGGCATGAATCTCTCCGATGACGCTCTTGCGGCTCGCCCCGACAAGAACCGGGGCGATCTCTGCGAAACGATCAATGTTGGCCAACAGTTCCAGGTTGTGTTGCGTCGTCTTGCCAAAGCCGATACCGGGATCAACCCAAATGCGTTCCACGCCCGCATCACGGCCACGACGCACTGCATCAGCCAGAAAATCGGCGATATCTTCCACCACATCGTCATAGCGAGGATCGTCTTGCATGGTTGCGCTGTCGCCCAGCGCATGCATGGCGATCCAACCCGCACCGGTCGATGCCGCGACGTTCTCGAGCGACGCAGACACATCGTTGATAATCGTGGCACCCGCATCAACAGCGGCTCTGGCTACCGCAGCTTTGGTGGTGTCGATAGCAACCTCAACTCCTTTCGAAGCCACTGCGGAAACAATAGGAATCGTTCGCTCCAGTTCTGTGGTCTCATCCACCGGGCGTGACCCCGGCCGGGTGCTCTCACCACCGATATCGATGATGTCGGCACCTTCAGAGATCAGCGAATCGGCATGGGCGATCGCCGCTTCTGTTTCGAGCCAGAGACCACCATCGGAAAACGAATCGGGCGTGACGTTCACTATGCCCATGACCAAGGTCATGTCTCTACCGATCAAGAAAGCGCATGGCCTCAGCACGGGTAGCGACGTTGTCGCGAAATATCCCAGTCACGCTTGATGTGACCGTGGTCGTCCCCGGCTTGCGAACACCACGCATCGACATGCAGAGATGCTCGGCTTCGATCACAACCAGCACACCGCGAGGTTCAAGCGCCCCTTCGATCGCCTCGGCAATTTGGGTGGTCAGCCGTTCTTGCACCTGCGGACGTTTGGCGTATCCGTCAACCAGGCGAGCCAACTTGGACAACCCAGTGACCTGACCGGTCCCACTGGGGATGTAAGCCACATTGGCCTTGCCCAGAAATGGAATGAGATGGTGTTCACACAGCGAGTAGAGCGGAATGTCGCGGACCATGACCATCTCGTCGTGACCTACCTGGAAGGTGGTCTTGAGGTAGGTGACCGGGTCTTCGTGAAGCCCTGCGCACACTTCGGCGTACATTCGGGCGACCCGATCGGGCGTTTCTACAAGGCCCTCGCGATCTGGGTCCTCGCCTATCGCGGCCAGGATTTCCCGCACTGCAGCAGCGATTCTCGGCTGATCGATTTGAGGCGCTTGGGCCCCGTTGACCAGTGGCCGGGTGTAGTTGTCGGGCGAGTTCACGGTGGCAAGCTAGCTGAATTTGCGGGCTCAAAGACACTAATGGAGCTCAGTTCGCGATAATGCTCGGCTACATCAAGCCCGTACCCGACCACGAAGTCTGCCGGAATCGAGAACCCGACATAGGCAATATCGTCGGTTCTGGCACCATCACGCACGAGCAGGGCACAGACCTCCAAGCTGGCTGGTTTTCGCTCAGCCAGAAACCGTAGAAGGTAGCGCAGGGTCGATCCAGAATCGACGATGTCTTCAACCAGTAAGACATCCTTACCTGCGATATCGACGTCGAGATCCTTCACGATCCTCACCACTCCGCTCGATTTAGTGGACACGCCGTAGGAGGAAACCGCCATGAAGTCCATCTCGACCGGAAGTCGAATCTCGCGGGCCAGGTCGCTCATGAAGACGAACGCGCCTTTCAACACTCCCACGAGTAGCGGACTGCGCCCCGCGTAGTCTTTTGTGATTTGTGCTCCTAGTTCTCGCACGCGCGTCGCAAGTTCCTCAGAGCCAACCAGAACTCGACCGATGTTCCCCTCCGGAACCGTCATCGCCACAGACCCTACAAGCACTCACCGACACCGTGCCTAGCCAGAGGTTTGGTCGGGGTGGGTAGCTGTGATGAGGTCGAGGATGCGGGTGGCTTCGGGGGAACCGCCGTCGCATGCCGCCGCTCATCCGGTGGCATCAGAGTGCTACTCGTCAGCCTCAACGATCCCGCCATTCCTGGTAACGCTGTCGGTCAACTACTCCTTCAAATGTCTCACTAACTGACTTGACCGCCACAGGAGCGGGTCGAGGATGGAGAGAATCAATGCCGCGCTAAGCACGCGTGTTGCATGCCACATCTGCAACGTAATGGCGGACTCTCGTGCGATCGGTCCACCGGACAAACCAGTAAGGGCAACTCCCAACACTCCTCCGAGAACCAGGATAGCCAGACGATACACCGATGTCATGAAGAGCAAATTGGGAACCGTGAGACCCAGAGAACGATAAAGCGCCGTGTCCCTGCGCGAGAACCAGCCGACCAACAGCATGACCAAAGCCATGAACGCTGCGCCTATGAGCCACGAGAACCTTGATGCTCTGTCGTTGAACTTCTGAGCGAACGGATCGTCTCGCGTAGAGGCTGCTGTCACCGTTTCGGCCGCTGAGCGACCGATGAGCGAACGCGTCCACCCGATTCTCTCGGAGTCAACGTGATCCTCCCATTCCACATAACACACATCGACAACGGTGGGGGTGTACCCGACAACGGCAACGGAGCGGCTGTAGTTTCTGAGGAAAGGAAGATCTGGGATCGCAGAGATCTGATTGCCCTTGTATCCGCGTCCAAGACCCCGACCAGCCAAGACCTCAGGAAGAACGCCCCCAAGCTCGTTTACCGCCTGCATACCGATGTAGATGGTGTCCCCTTCCGACGACCGTCTCGAACCGACGACCTGGCGATCGTCGAACATTCTCGCTAACCCCGCAGAAATCTCAAAACTCCGAAACCGCCGGCCAGGGAGTTGCGTTAGCTCAAGCGGACCGGTCTCACGCGCCCACCCAACCCTCATCACCCCAGAAAATCGGCGCAGTGCTTCACAGTCGCTTGCTGTTAGCGTGCCATCGTCACCACGTTTCGCGACAGCGATATTCGTGCCCTCTCGGATACGGGTCTCTTGTTCATCGACAGTGTCACTCAACGCTTGCGTCTCGGAGGAAACGGCGATCGTGCAGACGAGCGCCACCAAAACCAGTTGCATTACTGCCACTAGTGGTCGTGCAGTCAGGTTTCTCATTGTCTCTCGTAGAAGAATCCCAACAGGCGCGCTCACCGCTCGACCAGTCTTCCACCCTCAAGCCGGAGTTCTCGGTCGCATCTCGACGCCAATCGGGGGTCATGGGTCGCAACGATGGTGATCCGCTCGGGGTGCCCGTCGAGAAGGTAACCCGCCACTTGTTCGGAGGTCTTCAAATCCAGTTGACCCGTGGGTTCATCCGCCAAGATGATGCGAGGACGGGTTGCTAGGGCTCGGGCTATGCAAAGCCGCTGAAGTTCACCTCCAGAGAGGGTCGATGTAATCGCCTTGTGATGGTCGCCGAGACCCACGCAGGCTAGTGCATCAACCGCCCTTTGCTTGGCCGTATCCTCGTCGATACCGTTCAAGAGACTGCCGAGCATTGCGTTGTCAATCGCCCTTCGTGATAGCAACGCGTTCCCGGTCTGAAACACCCAGGCCACAGCGTTCGCCGGCAGTTGTGATCTGCGAGACATGATCTTTCCATCAATCTCGACAACTCCCGAATCAGGGTTGATAAGCAAACCCAGGATCGACAGGAGCGTCGACTTGCCCGAACCGGAAGGTCCAGAAATCGCGAGTGCTTGCCCCTGCTCTACCAACACGCTCAACTCGTTCAAAACTCGACGATTTCCAAATGAATGAGTAATTGCTCTCGCTGCTAGCGTTCGCACAGCACCGATAGTTCTGAGCCGATTGGGTTGACGACAACGGACTCACCTCTCGACAAACCACCGATCACGGTCACGGTAGCCGGCTCCGCGTTGACGGTCTCGATACTCGCTGATTCGAAAGTCCTGCTCTGCCCCCGACGCACCACACATGGAATGCCTGTCGGGTCCAACAGCACAGCACCGGGCGGGACCCGAGTGACCTCAAGAGGATGTCGCAATTCTACCCACCCGGTCGCCGCGCCACTTTCGCCGAAGGGAACCGCAGACAGGAGATCGGATTGGACCAAGGGCGTTCCGTCCCGAATCGTCACCGCTAGAGCCTCGTCCGTACCTTCCAAGACGACTTGCCAATCGTGGGATGAATCGAGCGTCATCGGAGTTCCGTCGGTTTCTAAGACAGCCGCCTCCCCACGCACGGCGCGAGCGGTAGCAAGGGGAGACCCGAGGGGTGGAACCTGGTCTCCTACCGCAACAACGACCTCGTCCACATGAAAGCCCCCGGGACGTGACCACACATACCAGTCCATCGAAATTTCCAGAGGCCGACCAACCCCACCCGAGCGAAGAAAATGTTCTTGGGCCGCGATCATCGTTTCGGTTGCGACCATGCCGTCCACCTTTTCGAGCAGACCCGAATCCACCAACGACTGTTGAATTGTTCGTACGTCCGGGCCGTGATCACCGAGACTCAGGTTCCGCCACAAGGGCTGCTCGGTTTGCAGGGCGACGCGAACAACACCGTCGATCTCAAGAACGGGGTCACCCGTAGCGATATGGTTTCCAGGTTCGACAAAACGTCCGTGACCGTCCCAGCTTGTGACATACTCCGCAGTGGAGTTCCGACGGACAGCCTGGTGAGGAGAACAATCGGTTGCCTGAGCTTGGTGCTAGCCATCTCGACTAGGACTGTATTCGGGTCTTGTTTAGGATCTGCTGTCGGTAGCGATCTTCGGATCACCCATGTCGAAAGCGCCAGAGTGACCAGTGGCAGCGTGAGAAGAAGCAAGTAAGCGATAACTTCGCGGCTCACACGGTTAGGCGATGATGGCCTCGGGAGGTCCGTCACCCTTGGTTTTCCAAAACCTCTTCGAAACACGAATCATATTCTCGGGGTTCGGTGTCAATCCAATATGCCAACGTTGATGGTTTGCTGTCGACGACATCAAAACCACGATCTCGCATGCACGCAGCCACCTCCCCGTAAAACGCTTGATCCTCGGCTTCGGACGGACCGGCTTGATCCGCCCAGAACAGTTCGACCTCGCCAATGAACTCCTGCTCGCATAGGCGCGTATCCTCCGATTCCATCACGGCTGTAACGTTGCCTGTTTGGGAAAAAACGCGATAACCGAACGATTTGGATTGTTCGTCGTATTCGACCTCGACCCTGACCCCTTGCTGGGCTACACAACTCGCGTAGCTCTCAGCGGCAAATTCCATCTCCCCATAAGTCAGCTCACCGTCGTCAAGGAGTCCTCGCTGGAACGGAGAAAATTCTGAAGTCGCCGTCCCCGTCGTTGGCTCACCGTCAGAGTCCGCGCAAGCCGTAACAACCAAGATCAGACAACACGTCATCAAAAGACGACAAAGTGCGGTTTGCGGACTCACCAACTGATCGTTCTCCACTCCGAGGTCTGGTCGTGGTCGGTCTCCCACGACCTCGCTCGGCCGCGGACGTTGGCCGTGGTGTCGACGGAAAGGCTCGCAGTAGTGCGTCTTACATTGGACGGACCTACCCGGTGGTGTTCGCTCCCATCGGCAGCATTGGCCCAAGATGTCATATAGGAGCATCCTCCATTCTGGTCGGTTGCCCAAGTTGAAGGCGGATCAACCCAACGAGTCTGCCGTGAGAATCGCCAACTGCAGCCGTCATGGCCGTAGTCCGTGCTCCAGTCCCCAGCATCAGCTGGCGAGGCAGTGAGGGCCATGCCAGCAACCGCAACGAAGATCGTCACCGAGACGACGATGGCTAAGCGAATATTGCCAACGGCCGAACCACGAACAGAACTACTCGCTCCAAGGCCGGTAGGTTCGTGATATTTTCGTTCGTACTAAGAGGCCGAGCGAATAGGTGGGACAACGCGGACCATACGGCGCGAGGCCGTGGCCCGAGCGGCCCGTGAGCGCAGCGAACAAGAGCGGGATTGGCACCGCCGCCACATGACAGGCTCTCACCTATCTGCGGGCGCTCTAAGTTCCTTTCCTTATATTCCGAGACCGCATCAGAATATTCCGAGACTCCACCGGGGGCGTTCGCCGAAGAACAATTGACTCTTCGGAAATTAGGCATCAGAGGGGTGGGCATTCGCTGTCAAGCACGGGGGATCGCTCAGAATCGGTGTTGTCAGAGACAACCGAACACTACTCAAGTCCCCCACCCCCTCCCCAAAATTCGAAGCGCCCGTTCCCGACGGAGTCAAAGCAGGATCTGCTGCTTGATGAGGTCGAGGATGCGTGTGGCTTCCGGGGAACCGTCGTCGCAGGCCGCGGCCCATCCGGTGGCATCAGAGTGGTACTCGTCGTCGAGGATGCTCAAGTCAGCACCGAGGTGGAGGAGGCGCTCGACCATGTCAGGCTTGCGGAACTGAATCGCGAGGTGCAACCCGGTCGTGTTGCGGTAGGGGCGAGCATTAATGTCGATACCCGCGGCGTTGAGATAGTCGACCACCGCCCGGCGACCATTGGCGGCAGCAAACACGAACGCTTCACCCAGAATCTCATCGGGGTCATCGCTGGGTGCACCACCCGCGGTTCGTCCCACTGCGGCCCAATCCGGCCTGTACACCCCCGGCGACTGGGTGAGCTTTCCGTCGGCCCTGACCCAATCACGCACAAGATCAAGTTGGCCCGAAGCTGCCGCAAGCCATAGCGACGGTCGGTGAAGTCCGTGAGCCACAAGCACATCGGCCGCCTCGGTCGAACCGTGCATCGCGGCAGACTCGAGGGGAGTGATGTCCGCGTCGGCACGCGCTGCGGGGTCGGCACCGACGCTCAACAATTCTTGGCACAACTCGGCACGGTTCCAGCAGGCAGCGAGGTTGAGCGCACGGTCGAAACTGGTCCCGCAATCGATTAGCACGCTCCGCACCTCGGGCGTCAGTTCCACCTGTTCCGAGGTGCTCCACTCCAGCAGCGTGTTGCCATTCCACGATGCGTCCGTGATCTCTGGATCGGTGACGATCGCGACTCTCAGATCGGTTGCGTCACCACTCAGCAGGGCGTGCAGCGCTGGCGTGATCCTCTCATCGTCAACCTCGACCATCACAGCAGTATCGCATGGTCTCATGTCGTACGAGCAGGCAGTTACTACCGATCTGTCAGGTGTGGCTCGTTGGATGGACTAGGCGGAGGCGACCGGCGGTTCGTGCCACGCGGAAGCCGCCTTCGACCTCGGTGGCTCGATACGTGCCGTCTACCACTTCCATGACCCGATTGATCGAAGCTGCATCAACCGCTGTGGGGGTGCCTGTCTGCGTCATCAACCACTGCCGCAGCGCTTCTGAGGCCACGGCCCGCGGAGCGGCCCGCAACGCCGCCGTGTCGGTGGCGTCGAGCGCCGCGGCGGCGTCTTGAATGACGACAAGCGCGTCTGCGACAAGATCGGCGTGACGATTCAGCAAAGGAACCGGGTCGCGTCCTAAGGCCTCGACGGCCACCGGTAATAGCTGCTTGCGCACCACCACGCGGGCGAAGCGCGGGTCGTCGTTCATCGGATCGTCGACCACCGAAACCCCCGCTGACTCGCACAAGGCACGGGTTTCGGCGCGACGCAAACCGAGAATCGGCCGGCGCACGCGAGAAAATGGTGCGGCCACCCCGGCCAAACCCGCACCACGCAACAAATTGAGCAACACCGTCTCAGCACGGTCGTCGGCCGTATGCGCCACACACACATCAGCAGGTAGTACTCCATAACGAGCCTCTCGTGCCCGTGCCTCAAGGTCCGGTCCGTCGGTCAAGTCGAGCCGTTGAAGCTCAAAGGGCGCACCGAGAGACGACGCCAACTTCTCGACCAACTCAGCCTCAGCATCTGAAGCATTCCGAATCCCGTGATGAACATGCCAGATAGTGAACGACCGGCCAGCTTCGGCCGCCAACAAAGCCATGGCCGTGCTGTCGGCCCCTCCACTTACACCAAGCGCAAGTTCGTCGTCTTCACCAAAGTCACAGCGAGCTAGCAGCTCCGCGGTGTCCATCGGTCAAGCCGCGACATCGGCAGAAGAAACCCGAGCGATCCACAGTTCCGGTTGCCGAATCTCCTTGATCGAGGGGACATTGGCCGGCTCAGCCCAAGCACGATCGAGCAGTTCAGCTCCACCGTGATCCTCCACCACCGCAATGAAGTGCTCGCCTTCGGCGTACTGTTTCATTTTCGCTTCAAGGCCTGAGAGCTTCTGAAAAACCTTGGTGAAGCCGCGAACGTTCTGACGACGGTTGCGAAGCACACGAGCGAAACGGGGCGCTGAGGGCACCAAACCCAGACCCGCTCGATCCATCGTCACATCGCCATGGCCTTCAAGGAGACTCATCAGGCCCGCAACTTCGTTGATCACCAAGAGTTGTTGCTCCGAAGCAAACAGACCCATAACCCCACCCTGACCCATGATGTCTTCGCCGCGTCGACGGGCTTCGATCAACCGGGAGACCGCCTCGATGACCCGCTTCGGGTCGGGATCAAGCCCATCCATGGTTGACTCGACGAGTCCCAAGAAATGCTGTCGCATCCACGGCACACCCGTGAACTGCGCCCGATGGGTGACCTCATGCAGCGCCAACCACAATCGAAACTCTTGGGGCGGAAAGGCATAGCGACGTTCGAGCGCCAACACGTTTGGTGCGACGTAATAGACGATGTCCTGCTCTTCAGGATTTTCGTCTTCGATTACCAGAAGGTCGTACTGGCCGAGCACCCGCTTCGACATCCAGCCGAGCATCATGCCCAACTCAGCACCCGCCACCTTGCCTCCCAACCCGCGCATAGCACCTTCGTCCATATGTTCTCCGAGTTTGGTGACAATGGGTCGCAGAAGCCGTTGAAAAGACGCCAGATTGGCGTCAACCCAGCCTTTGCGATCCGTTACCCGACCGCGGGCATTACCGCTGAGCGAACGGAGACCAGTGCACTGCGCAACGAGTTCCTCAGCTTGCGCGGTGTAACGGTCGAAGTCTTCCTCGAGACCTGCGCGAAAATACGATGCCTGGTAGGGGTCGCGGCCCGCTGCCTTGTAGGCGAAATTCTTGGCGATGTCCCAATCGACTGGATCCGTTGACACTCAGCAGTCCTGTTCAGTCTCGGGGGTAACGGGTGGAGGTGACCTTGTTGAGGTAACCCACGACCGTCGCAATCACGGCCACAACGGCCCCGACGGCAAGCGGAACTGCGATCCAGAAGTGCCAAACAACTGCGAAAGTCATGATCGCCAGTGTAAGCCCATGTCCGCCAGTGTAAGCCCAAGCGCGTGCGCTGAGTAGAAAACGAGCCCGAGAGGAGAATTGAACTCCTGACCTACGCTTTACGAGAGCGTCGCTCTACCGACTGAGCTACTCGGGCAAGACACCGAAAGGTACCAAGCTACCGCAGCCCTTCCACGGAGTTATCAGGCAAAGGTCGGTTAGTCGATGGGTGACAGCTTCAGCAGCAACGCCTGCAACAGCAGGGTCTCGTTGGGGTTGCGGATCAGCGCATCGGTACTGTGGCTGAGGCGATCGACCGCCTCAAGAGCAACCTCACCACCCAACTCGGCCACGACCATCTCGCGGTAGCGGGCCGCGAGCGTGGCGAAACCGAACCGCAGTTCCTCCGTACGGAACTGCCGAAGCTCACGCCGTTGTTGAGCCTCAACGGTGCGTCGACCAGAGCCACGCGTCCCGAGTTGTTCTTCACGCTGATTCAACTCCTCGAGTTCTCGCTGATGCTGAGCAACTTTGACCTCCGCGGCATCGTCAATCAGGCCTCTGAGTTCTTCCACAACGGCCGCTACCGCGGCACCGCTGCCGTTGAGACGGTCAGGAACTGACCACCAGGCATCGCGTCGGAAGGCGAGTCTTTCATCAAGCACCAGCAAACGGGCCCTGTCCACGCTGCCGTTGGCCGCTGCCGCCACGACCTTGGCCTTCTCGGCATCGGCTAGGTCTTCGGCGACGAGAGCTTCGGCGATGGCCTCGGCGTTAACGGGCAGAAAATCGAGCCGCAAGCAGCGAGACTCAATCGTTTTTTGATGAGGCGGCACATCGCTGGCCAGCAACACGAATATCGTGGTTTGTGGCGGCTCTTCCACAAGTTTCAGCAGCGCCGATGAGGCCGGGGCGTCCGCTGACTGAAACTCCTCAACGATCACAACCTTGCGAGTGCCCTCTGTGGGTGACCGGGTCGCCTCGGAAATGATCGCCGGGATCTCACCCGGGTCGGTTCGCGAGCCGAGGCGCAAGTTGTTGCCCGACGGGGTGAAGACAACGATGTCGGCATGGCTCAGCTTCTGCGCCAAACGTCGGTGACGGCTCGCTCCGTCGGGGTCGGCGTCGGCCAGCAACTCTCCAGCGAAGATCTGCGCGGCCTGCCGTTTCCCGACTCCTCGGGGGCCGACGAACAGATAGGCGTGAACCGGTGACGACACCGCCGCACGCAGACGACGCGCGGCTTCGGCTTGACCGACCAGCGACTGCCACGGTTCAGAAGTCATGAGTGGGCGGCCAGCCAATCACTGACCACCGACTCAACCCGCGAAGCCACCTCATCAACGCTGCCATTGGCATCAACGACGACCCAAGAGTCACGGTGTTTCCGAGCGAGCTCACGGTAACCCTCTCTGACCCGCTGAAAGAACTCCATCCCTGCGCGCTCGATTCGATCCCGCCGATCACCGAGCCGCTCAAGCGCGGCAGATACTTCAATGTCGAGCAGCACGGTGAGGTTCGGTTCCAAGCCCTGCGTAGCGAATTGCATCATCGTGTCAAGTAGTTGCAGGTCGAGACCACGGCCATAACCCTGATACGCCAGAGTCGAAGCACAGTACCGATCAGAGATAATGGTGCGTCCACGAGCAAGAGCAGGGCGCACGATCTCGCTCACATGCTGAGCCTTGTCAGCGATGATCAGCAGGGCTTCGGTTCGATCATCAAGACGATCATTGTGTGGATCGAGAAGAATCGAACGAATGGCGCTGCCCACGTCGGTCGCCCCAAATTGAAAAGTAACGTCGAAGTCGAGAAGCTGGGCGAGCCTGCGAACCTGGGTTGACTTGCCTGAACCGTCGATTCCTTCGAACACGATCAAGCGCCCAGTCAACGGCTGTCTCCTTTTGATTCTGCGGGTTCCGCGGACTTGATCCCCTTGGCTCGCAGACTCCAGGACGCAAGAACTCCGGCCGCTAGGACCGTAACCGAAGAGAGCCACAGAGTCAGGCGAACGCCGGGCACGGCAATCGTGACGCCGAAGAAGTCCCAGTCGGCGTCCCACCAGCGATCCGAAAGCGCATTGAGGATCCCCGACAGCAGTGGAGCGACGGCCAGCGCCAACAGCAAGCAGAAACGTACGAGCACCAACAGCGCTGCGAAAATGCGTCCCCGCAATTCGTCTTCAACATGCTCATGCAACAGTGTGAAGCCCAAAACGTAAATCGGGCCCGCAGCAAACCCGACGACCGCGATCGCGGGTACCACAATCACCAGCAGGGACGACGAGGCGGTGACGAACATCGAGCAGCCGGCCAAAATAAGCGCCACAGGGAAGACCGCAGACCGATTGATGCGGTTTTGCAGCACACTCGCCGTGATCACGCCCAACGCCATTCCCACTCCGAGAGCGAAGAGAATGAGATCGAAATCGGCTTCGTCGCCGGAGATGACATCGTTGACGAACAACGCGCCGAGCGGTACCAACATTCCTCCGCCGATCACTCCTACTGCTAAACCTACGTTGACTGCCCGCACGATCGGGTTCACGGCAATGAACTGCCATCCTTCGCGTAGCTCACGGATAGCACCGCCAAGATCCAAATTGCGGACGCCTCCCCCACGTCGCTCTTCTTTGCTGCGACGTGGAATAGCAATGGTCCAGACGATGAGCGCCGTGGCCAAGAACGAGAGACCGTCGACATAAAAAGCCAGACCTTCCTGATTTAGTCGGAAGGTATTGACCCAGCCCTCGTCACTGAAGGATTCGGCGAGTTTGGCCAGCAATGCGGCAATCCCGGCAGCGACCGGGAACATGCCGTAGGCAGCCGCGACGTTCAGGGAGTTCGCAGTCGTCAGCTTCTCGGTGGGAACGATGTTGGGGACCACCGCCTCCTTGGCCGGCGACCACATCATCGTGCATATCTCCAGAACGAACGAAGCAGCAATGAGTCCCAGCAAGCTGTCCACAAACGGCAACGAGAAAAGCACCAAGGCCCGACAAACGTCACAGACCAGCATCACCCGCTTTCGGTCGAGTCGATCTACAAGCACCCCGGCGGCGGTGGCGAGGAAGAACCCTGGTGCTATCCGGGCCGCGAGGACCAGAGCAATGGCCGTGCCCGCAGAGCCATCGCTCAGTCGGTCGGCCAACGAGATAATGGCAATCAGACCCAACCAGTCGCCAGTGGCGGAGATTACCTGTGCGATCCAAAGCCGAAAGAACTCCCTTGAGCCGAACATCACCTCGATGCGGCCCCGTTCGCGAGCAACCTTCAGCGCCTCCCCCAACCGGGTCGCGCTGCTTGAAGGGCGTTGCTCGTCCACGGCGCGAGACTAGACCGTGATGACGCCCGGCCGAACCCAGATCTCTAGGTTGACCTCTTCTTGGTCGCTTTCTTGGTCGCCCTCTTGGCGGTCTTCTTGGTCGTCTTCTTCCTGCTCCCTGCACGTTTCGTGGCCTTCTTGGCAGGGCCTTTCAAGCGTCTGTCAGCCAGTAATTCCGCGGCACGTTCGATCGTCAACTCCTCGACTGTGTCGCCTTTACGGAGAGACGCGTTGTATTCGCCGTCGGTGACATAAGGGCCGAAACGGCCGTCCTTCACGACCATTGCCTTACCGGTATCAGGATCTTCGCCCATGTCGCGCAACGGCGGTTTGGGGGCCTGACCACGTCGGCGCTTGGGTTGTGCGAGCAGCGCCAGACACTCCTCAAGCGTCACCGTGAAGAGTTGTTCTTCGTTGTCGAGGCTGCGACTGTCAGAACCTTTGCTTACGTAGGGACCGTAACGACCGTTCTGGGCGGTAATGACCTCTCCATCTGCTGGATCGGTGCCCACGGTGCGCGGCAGAGACAGCAGCTGGAGGGCATCCGCGACCGTGACCCGCTCCAGAGTCATCGTCGCAAACAACGAGGCCGACTTCGGTTTCTGATCCTGCTCGTCGCTATTGCCAACCTGCACGTACGGGCCGAAGCGACCGGCTTTGGCATAGATGTTCATGCCGGTCGCTGGATCGGTGCCCAGTATGCGTCCAGCTTTGGGCATCTCAAGATATTCAAGCGCCTTTTCGAGGGTTAGTTCATCGGGCGGAAGATCCTCTGGGATTGAAGCAGTGTTGTTGCCGTTATTGGCACCGTTGTCATCGGCATCACCACGCTGCACATACGGGCCGTAACGGCCGACCCGTACGACAATCGGTTGGGTGTCTTCGCTCATCCCCAGAGGAATCGTGTTGATCGATCTGGCGTCGATATCGGCAAGGCGAGTCGACACCTTCTCCTTCAAACCAGGTTCGGTGCCTTCGCCTCCTCCAAAATAAAAGCGTGTCAACCAGGGTTCGGACTCTTCGGCGCCGTTGGCGATCTTGTCCAGGTCGTCTTCCATCTGGGCGGTGAAGCGATAATCAACCAGGTTGGGGAAGTGCCTCTCCATCAAGTTGACGACCGCGAACGCGGTGAAAGAAGGAACCAGGGCCGAGCCCTTCTTCCAGACGTACCCGCGGTCCAAGATCGTGCTGATGATCGACGCATACGTGGAAGGACGACCAACGCCGAGTTCTTCAAGCCGTTTGACCAGCGAAGCTTCTGTATAACGAGACGGCGGGGTCGTTTCGTGCCCTTCGGTCTCCAGCGGACCCCTTGCACGAACCCCGTCTCCTCGGTTTATCGAAGGCAAACGCCGTTCTTCGTTTTCGTTACCGGATCCATCGGAAGTTTCTTCGTAGACTTCGCGAAAACCACGGTGCGAAATCACTGTGCCACTGGCGCTGAATACCACATCGGTCCCACTGTGACTCGTAGCACCAAGTCGAAGTTGCACGGTTTCGCCCGTGCAGTCTGTCATCTGAGAAGCAACGGTTCGTTTCCAGATCAGTTCATAGGCCCGCGCCTCTGAACGGGGAACCTCCGAGGCGACTTCTTCAGGTGATCGGAACGATTCACCAGCGGGTCGGATCGCTTCGTGAGCTTCCTGAGCGTTCTTCGATTTCTTGGTGTATCGCCTAGCAGTGTCGGGCAGATACTGGCTGCCGTAACGGTTCTTGATGGTGGCACGAGCCGCTTGCAGTGCCGTCTCAGACAGCGTCGTGCTGTCCGTTCGCATATAGGTGATGTAGCCCTTTTCGTAGAGGCCCTGCGCGGCGCGCATCGCCATCTGGGCCGACATTTTCAGCTTGCGACCCGCTTCTTGCTGATAGGTCGAGGTAATGAAGGGGGCTGCGGGACGCCGGCGATAGGGCTTGGCCTCACGGGACCGGACCTCATAGGGCACACCCTCTAGTTCGCCGACAAGTTTGGATGCGGCGGATTCGTCGAGCACTGTCACATTTTCGCGAGCAAGTCGGCCATCGTCGCCAAAGTCTCGACCGGTGGCCAGTTTCACGCCGTCAATGGAGCTGAGCAACGCCGAAAATGCTCGTGTGTCGCCCTCAAGCGCCGCAAAAGTACCCCTCACACTCCAATAGCTTGCGGCCTGAAACTCCATCCTTTCGCGTTCACGCTGAACCACGATCCGCGTGGCGACGCTCTGGACCCGTCCTGCCGACAGTTGCGGCAGCACCTTTTTCCAGAGCACCGGAGAAACTTCGTATCCGTATAGTCGGTCGAGGATGCGGCGGGCCTCTTGAGCGTCGACCATTTTGCGATCAAGCTCCCGTGGAGAGTTGACAGCGGCCGCTATCGCCGCAGGCGTTATCTCGTGGAACACCATCCGCTTGACCGGTATCTGGGGATTGAGCACCTCAATGAGATGCCAAGCGATCGCCTCGCCCTCTCGATCTTCATCAGTCGCCAGATACAACTCGTCGCTGTTCTTGACCAACTGTTTCAACAGCCGGATGTGCGCCCTCTTGTCGGCGTTCTCCACATACAGCGGTTTGAACCCGTCATCAACATTGATCCCGGTGCGCGCCCAAGGCTCGTTCTTGTAGGCCTTAGGCACCTCCGCGGCATTGCGCGGAAGGTCGCGAATGTGACCGATCGACGACTCAACGGTGTAGCCGGCACCAAGAAACTCCGCGATCTTCTTGGCCTTGGCAGGCGATTCGACAATAACTAGAGCGTTGGTCACAGGGAACAATCAATCCAAACGTGAGGAAACGTGTCGCGCAATGTAGCCCTCGAATGTAGCCACGCAACACTAGGGGCTAGCGGTACCCACCAACATCGGGTCGTCTGTCTCGATTTCTTCGACCTCTTTCGCGCGCAACAAAATCGACGATCCGATCACCGCGGCGACCAGCGAAGCACCGAGAACACCGATCTTCGCTTCGGTGAGTAGCGGGTCCGAAAACGCCAGACCAGCAATGAACAGCGACACTGTGAAACCAATGCCTGCTGTGGCCGCTAGCCCGATGACATGGGTCCAAGTGGCCGACGGTGGCAGCGATGTCAGCCCCGACTTCACGCCGAGCCATGTGGCAAGAGTGACACCGATGAGCTTACCGAAAACCAGACCAACGGCGATGCCGATTGTGATCGGGCTGGTCGCGGCATCGGAAATGGTCTCGGTCGATAGTTCGATACCCGCATTGGCCAAAGCAAAGATCGGAATGATCAGGAAACTCGAGACTGGATGCAGCAGGTCTTCAAGCCGTTCAACCACCGAAACTTGGTCTTTCAACTCGACATTCGCACGGCGGATGACCATGGCGTTCGCATTACCACGCAACGCACTGAGAACCGGCTCTTCGTCGGGTTTCACCTCGTTCAGGGGGCGTGCGGGTGTAAGCAACCCCAGAATTACTCCGGCGATCGTGGCGTGAATCCCTGAATCGTGCACCGCGAACCACAAGAAAAATCCCACGACCACATAGGCGGGAGTCCACGCAATCCCGGCTCTACGCATGCCGATCACCACAAATATCGCAGCTACCGCGGCGAGCAACCATCCGATGGAGAGGTCGCTCGTATAGAAAATTGCAATGACCGCGATCGCGCCGATGTCGTCGACGATGGCAAGGGTGAGCAAGAACACCTTCATCACGCTCGGTACGCGGTTGCCAAGCAACGACACCACACCGACGGCAAAGGCAATGTCGGTGGCCATGGGAATACCCCAACCGTCCGCACCCATGCCACTGGGGTTGAAGAAGAAGTAGAATCCGGCTGGAACGACCATTCCCCCAATCGCGGCGATCGCTGGAAGAGCGGCCGCACGGGGGTCCCGGAGCGTCCCAACCACGAACTCCCGTTTGATTTCAAGGCCGACAACAAAGAAGAAGATGGCCATCAAGGCATCGTTGATCCATGCTTCGAGCGCTAAGTCAAGCAGGACATGAGAACCGATCTCTATTGAAATATGGGTCTCAAGAATCTCGTGGTACACGTCGCTGTATGACGAATTGGCCCAAATCAGGGCGCTGACCGTGGCTCCCAGCAACAAGATGCCGCCCGCGGCTTGGATCCGCAGAAACTTGCGCAATGGGCGACCTAGCGCCGCAACAAATCTAAGTTCTCGGCTTCGCCGCTTAGGCGACGACTGTTGGGGCGAATCGTCGGACATGACAATGCGAGACGCTATCCGCCCATGATGGCGCGGCGACGTCTAGTTCCGTGGAACACCAAGCGAACGTAGGTACCAGATGAGGAAGGATAAATGTCTGTCTCGTCAGCCAGCATCTGCATTAGCCGAAGCCCCATCCCCGATTCATGGAGAAGCCGATCGGGTGAATCCGGTTCGGGGAGATTTGGCAGGGTGTCCAGGTCGAAACCTTTACCGTGATCGCGGATTATCACTTCAATGTGATCCTCCGCGACGTTGCAAATGACCCTGATCTGCGCAGTAGTACCTGTGCTTTCATGGGACCGGATGGCATTGGTCGTGGCCTCGGAAACAGCTACCCGAAGATCCTCGATCCGTTCCGACTCGATGTAGGGGTGGAGTTGCGCGGCGTTGGAAACCACCAGCCGCACAAGCGATACATATTCGGTGAGAGCCGGGATGGCGAGGACAACCTCGCCAGTGTAGGTGCTGTCGGCGTCGGAGCTTGCCGGGTCAGATGCCTCGGAGAGACCTTTGCCTTGGGTCATTGGGTGCCTTGGGTCATTGGGCCGAGACTGCTTCTTGCACGGTTCGATGAAGCTCGAACACGCGGTCGAGGTCGCACACTTCAAAAACTCTACGAATCCGAGGCCCGGGTACCACTATGCGCAGGTCGCCGTCTAGGAGTCGTGTTCTTTTGAGGGCACCCACGATCACCCCGAGTCCAAACGAGTCGATGAAGTCAATTCCGCTGAGATCAAGCACCAGACGATGACTGCCTTCGCGCACCTGAGCCATCACGTGTTGACGCAACTCGGGTCCGCCGACGACATCAAGCTCTCCCGCGACCGCAGTGACCGACCACGGCCCCTCACGAAATGTCTGAGTCAAGTACACCCCAGAAACCGTATCTGACCAGCACGCGTTGCTGGTTCATAAACTGCCCTTCATACATTGTCCGAAGGGCACGGTCACCGTTCTCGGTACATGGCGGCCACCGACGACATCTCGGGGTCGTTGAGAATGGCACCAACAACTGAGACATCGGTTTGCATCTCGTAGACGAGCAGCACGCGGACCACCGAGGCATCCCGGGTAACCGCGACTGTGAGCTGAGCAGGGTCAAGCGATCCGGCATCGACCACCGCGGCGGTGACTTCAGCGTCCGATCCGCCGACCGCGGCAACCCGGACCCCCTCACGGGCAGCGTGCGTGAGCATCACTCTGGTACGAACCACCAGTCCGATTTGGACAATGACCAGCAGCGCGACAACCGCGACTGGGAGAAGCAACGCGAACTCAACGGTTGCTTGGCCCCTGCTTCTGCTACAGCGTCGTCTCACGAAACCCGATCTGCTATCGAGTTGACGACTTTGTTGAGCAGAGACGAGATCTTGCCCGTGGACGTGGCCCAGGCAATCAACATCATCGCCACCGTGGCCGCACCAAGCACCACTAGCGCATACTCGGCAGTCGCCTGACCCCTGTCGTCTTGAAACCGCGCCTTCGCCGCAACAACGACCGTGTACAGGGCGACCTCGATCGCCACCCATTGACGCAATAACATCCGCTTCCTCCTGTTTCATACTGTTTCTGATGTCGGGGGAAGCGGTTAGTGCCCTGGTGTGCTAGGCAAAACTGCGTTAAACGACCACACCGAGGTCACTGAGAGATCCCAGCACCAACGGAACCAATGTCAGCAATGCGAATGAGGGAAGCACGCACAACAACAGCGGTCCGAGCATCGCAACCGGCACACGCCGCGCTCGCTCCTGTGCAGCTACACGCCGCCGACGACGAGCCTCGTCACTCACGCGCAACAAGCCTCCTGCGAGCATTGAGCCATCGCGTTCACCGGCATTGAGCGCCGCCACCAGCGGTCGCACCCGATCTCCGAGAGGCGTCATGGCTCGATCAAGGGCGTCGGCGAAGGTCGCCCCCGCTGCCGCTCTCGCCAGCGCACCATCCACGGCTTTGCCAAACGGATCGGGCAACCATTCTTGGCAACGCTGCAGCGTTTCTCTGGGCGTGAGACCAGCTCCCACCCCCACCAACAAGAGATCCACGACCTCGGGAAGGGTTCTTACCACGTTGGCGTGATCATCGACCTGCGCGCGGCGGCCGCGCACCACCACGACCGCATAGACAAAGAGCAGCGGAACCACCAACACCGGCTGCATAGACCCCACCATCACCACACCAGAGATCACCCCGACGAGCAGCGCCCGCTGCCGAGATTTACTTCTCTTTGAACCACCAGTTGAACCACTAGATGAACCCACAGATGAACCCACAGAGGGGAGTCGCGGCTTGGGCAAAGTCTCCGCTAGTGGCCGCGGCCGGACACGCCAGGGACGAAACCACACCGCACTGAGCACACAACAGCCGACGACCAGAACAACGCTCATCGGGTCACCGACGCCACAAGCCACCGCATCCACACGAAACCAAGCACATCGAGCACCAGCCCCAGCGCCACGCAAAGTTGACCCAAACCGGTGGTGAAAACCGCCGCGCTGCTCGCAGGATCAAGCGTCAGAAGCAGGATCAAGAAGCCGATCGGCGCCACGAACAGCAACATCGCTGAGGCTCGGGTCTGTGCAGTCAACACCCGCACCTCGTCAACAAGCCCTGCCCGCTCCCGCAGAGTCAACGCGGCACGCTCCATCGATTCCGCCAGCGCCCCACCCGTGACCGATCCGAGGCTCACAACAGCACGAACCAGATCACCGTCGGGGTGGTTCAACTCGCCGGCCCAACGGTCGAGTGCCTCGACCAGCCGTTCACCCGAAGCGAAGCGGGTCACCAGAGTGTCGAGCCCCAAACTGTGCAGTGGTGGCACCGATGAAGCCGTCTGGATCGCTTCGTGCAGGTTGCGCCCGCCTCTCAATTCACGCACCAACACGTCGAGCATCTCGGGAAGTTGGCCGATCGCGGCAACCCGCCGCCGCTGCTCGGCACGACTCAAAGTCACTCCCCGACTCACGGTCGCTCCCCGCACCACAGGCACCCCCCGCACCACAGGCACCCCCCGCACCACAGTCACTCCCCACACCACAGTCACTCCCCACACCACAGGGGGCGCACAGTCTCCCCGTCAACCACCTCGACAACCGCAGCCACTTCGCGAGCGCCTGACGGTGTGCGTTCAACCTGCACAACGACATCGACTGCAGAACCAATCTGGGCGCGGATCGCATCATGTGGCAGCCCGGTTCCCGCCGACATCACCAACGACGCCAACCTTCGCAAGGCATCGGTCGGGGAGTTCGCATGGATCGTGGACAGGCACCCCGAATGCCCGGTGTTGAGCGCCTGAATCAGATCAAGCGCTTCGGGGCCACGCACCTCGCCGAGCACGATGCGATCAGGACGCATACGCAGCGCGTTGCGCAGAAGATCCCGAATCTCCACGGCCCCTACCCCTTCAATGCCGTCCGCCCGAGCCTCCAGCCGCACCACATGGGGATGGCGGAGCCGAAGCTCAGCCGCATCCTCGATGGTGATCACCCGAGCTTCAATCGCCACATGCGCGGCCAGAGCATTGAGGAGCGAGGTCTTGCCGGCGCCCGTACCGCCACTGACGATGATGCTGCGCCGGTTTGTGACCAACTCCGCGAGCATCGAAGCAACGGCTGGTGGCCCGAAATCAGCCACATCCTCGGCTCGCAGCACGAACCGCCGAATGGTGACGTAGGGGCCGTCGATGGCAACGGGTGCGGCCACGATATTGACTCGGCTGCCGTCGGCGAGGCGTCCATCGACCCAGGGGCGTCGAGGGTCAACAATCCGGCCGATCGGCGCAACGATCCGTTCGACGAGCAACTCCAGTTCAGTCTCGTTGAGCACCACCCCGCTGGACTCGATTCGCCCATGACGCTCAAACCAGACCACGCCGGGTCCGTTGATCATGATCTCGCTGATCTCGCGATCAACGAGCAAAGGCTCGATGGGACCGAGGCCGGCCAAACGAGCCGTGACCTGCCGATGAAGCGACTCCCGTTCACGCGCGCCCAACAGTGGCGCATGGCGAGAGATGGCGGTGAAGATCTCGGCGGTGCCGCCGCCCTGGTCCAAGAGGTCGCCGTGAACGGTTGCGGCAAGATCAACCATCAGTGCTTCAGCCATCGAGCACCTCGTTCAGGCGGTTCAGCGAACGTGGCATCCGGTGAGCCAGCAGGCCCGAGTCCACCGCACGCGAGACCGCCGGGTCCCAGGGCACGGCAACGACTTTGTGTCCGTTGAAGACTGCTGTCACATCTGACAACCGCAATGCCCTGCCTGGCTCTTCCACCACGACGACGGAGGTTCCGAGCGCCAACGGTCGGGCGAGGGCAGCCTGAATACCCAGGTAGCAGGCGCGAATAACCATGACGGCGCTCGCCCCTTGCACCAGCCAAGGATCGGGAGGGCCCGCGCTGCCCGCATCGACCACAACCAAACGTGCAGACCGCGACAGGAGTTCCGCGGCCAACACAGTCCGCTCGGGATTGATCGCTTCCTGCGTTGCATTCCCCGCGCCGAGGAGTTGCAGCCGCTCACCCGCGGGCATCTCGAGCAGCGACAACGCATCGGCGGACACATCGGATGGCGCCAGCAGCCAATCAGACAACCCGTCACCGTTGCCGGGCGGCAGGCCGAGCACCATCGAAAGATCGCCGACAGTGTCGACTAGTAGGGTTTCACGGCCTGATGAAGCAATCGTCAGGCCCAGCGCGGCAGCTACGACTGAGGTACCTGATCCACCCTTGGGCGACCAGCAAACAATAAACACGACAACTCCCGGAACTCGATGTTCGACGGGGGAAGTTGTTCAACGGGGAAGTTGTTTGTCACACCCTATGGCTTCAAATGGTGATGTCAACAACGAATTGTTGTCAGATGTCACGGTGTCGGAAACGTGGACTGGGACTCCGAGTGCGTCGGCGAAGAGCGTCCAGCTTCCTCGACGAATGGGAAAGCCCGCCAGAGGTGAGCAGTCGGCCGGTCGCCCGGAGGCTCGTCGAGTGCCGACAGCGCGCGGCTACCGAAGCGGAACGATCTCCAAGCGGCCGGTCTGCTCAGCCCACCCTCGTATTCGTCAGTCGGCTGCTACGGCGCTGTCTATCATGTCGGCCCACTCTGTGACAGTGAACGCCTTGGGAAGGCCCTCGTCGGGTAGCCGTATTCTGTCTTTGTAACGACCGCAGATGCCGGGCGCCTCTGCTGTGACCGGCATCAATATCGACAAGGGCCGGCTCAGACGTCTTTGACCTTGCGGCCCAGCAACACCAGCAGCACGATCAGAACGACACCTAGAAGCAAACGGTTCTTTGACATGCCGATGACGCTATCGAGCCCCGACCGATCCCACACCGTCGAGAGTTTCCGGTTTGGCTGTAGCGTCTGGCGTGGAGGTGTCCGAGCGCCTGGTGGGCTCCCCCGCCTTCAAAGCGGGTGGGATGGGTGATCCCCGTCCGGCGGGTTCGATTCCCGTCCACCTCCGCCATCCATAGGCTTACACAGATGTGCTTCGAGGTAGCAATTTGGCCGAGGCGTTAATCCTCTTGAGGCTGCCACTGCCGACGGGATCGGACGCTCTAAGCCTGGATCCACCGATTGGCCTTTGGTGAGCGCGGGATTCGCGGGCCGGTGGCGGGTTGGGGTCGCGTCGGGTTGTTGGGGGTGTGGTTTGGTGTGTTTGGGCGTGTTGGGTTAGGCGTGGGGGTGTGGTTTGGGTTGTTGACGCTGGGTTTGTGTGGGGGCGTCAGTTCCGGGTGGTGTTGAGGTGTGTCTGAGTCTTCCGCGGAGTTGGGGTGTGGAATCAAACCTATCATTTTGTTGTGCATCTGACTTCGCGCGACAGGTTCTGAGTTTTTTCAAGCAGCATCGGGCAGGGTTGGCGGTCCTAGGACAGGAGGCTGCAGCCTATGAGTTCCGAGCATAGAAAACCGAAGAAGCTGCTTACAGCAGAGCAGAAGTACGATTTGTGGGTGCGGATGCTTTGCGGTCAGGTCACCCAGGCCGAGGCGGCTGCTGAGGCTGGTGTGGACCGGTCGGTGATCGCCCGGCTGCGAGCTGTCGCCCGGGATGGGGCGGTCGCGGCTTTGGGTTCGTCGAGGCCGGGCCGGCCCCGTCAGTCCCGAGCGGAGGCGTCTGAGGCAGCAGCCCTTCGTGTCGAGGTGGAACGGTTGGGGCGTACTGTGGTCGAACAAGCCGTGGAGCTGGCGGTGCTGCGGGGAAAAACGGGTTGGGGATGAGCGGTCCTGTCCCCGCCCGCGTCGACGGGACCGCCAAAGCCGTGCTGTTGGGGTTGATCGACGACGCCACCTCGGCTGGCTGGACGCACAGCCGGGTCTGCACGGTGCTGGGTGTGGACCGCCGCCGGGCATGGCGCTGGACCCAACGCCGCGCCGAGGGGACTCTTGACGATGCCCGCCCGGGCGGACGTCCGATCCACAGCCTGCTGAGCTCAGAACGTGACGAGATCGTGCGCCTCTTCGACGAGTGGGGCGACACCGACCGGTCGCATCGCAAGCTCGCGCACCGCGGCTCCTACCTGGGCCGCGTGTGGGTGTCTGCTTCGACTGTGGACCGCGTTCTCGCAGGTCACGGCCTCGCTCTGGCCGGCACGCCGCGCCCCGCCAAGGCCACCAAGACGCCGTGGCCTACCTGGTGTGAGTGGCGGCCCAACCAACTGTGGTGTTGGGACGGCACCCAGTTCCCGACATGCCGACAAGCCAAGCACGCCTACGCGATAGTCGATGTGGTGTCCCGTAAATGGATCGCCACGCACCACACCGCGGCACCGGACTCGGTCGCCGCCAGAGTCTTGTTCGCCAAAGCACTGCAAAGCGAAGGGCTCCTCACCGACGAACTCGCCGCCCGCCTCGACAACCCCCACGCAGACCTGCCCCACAGCGACACAATCCCGCTGCTGTTGGCGGTCAGCGACAACGGACCGGAGATGCGCGCCGGCGACACCGCCAAATTCATGGCCATGTGCTCGATCGCCCAGCACTTCGGACGCCGGTCCACGCCCACCGACCAGGCCTGGATCGAGTCTCTGTTCAGCCACGTCAAAGGCGAGCATCCCCACCTCGAAACGCTCGGCGATCCCGCCGACCTCACCCGAGAACTCGAACGCGTCCGCGGCCACTACAACTCGGTGCGGCTGCACGAAGGCATCGGGTATGTCACTGTTGTGCATCTGACTTCGCGCGACAGGTTCTGAGTTTTTTCAAGCAGCATCGGGCAGGGTTGGCGGTTCTAGGACAGGAGGCTGCAGCCTATGAGTTCCGAGCATAGAAAACCGAAGAAGCTGCTTACAGCAGAGCAGAAGTACGATTTGTGGGTGCGGATGCTTTGCGGTCAGGTCACCCAGGCCGAGGCGGCTGCTGAGGCTGGTGTGGACCGGTCGGTGATCGCCCGGCTGCGAGCTGTCGCCCGGGATGGGGCGGTCGCGGCTTTGGGTTCGTCGAGGCCGGGCCGGCCCCGTCAGTCCCGAGCGGAGGCGTCTGAGGCAGCAGCCCTTCGTGTCGAGGTGGAACGGTTGGGGCGTACTGTGGTCGAACAAGCCGTGGAGCTGGCGGTGCTGCGGGGAAAAACGGGTTGGGGATGAGCGGTCCTGTCCCCGCCCGCGTCGACGGGACCGCCAAAGCCGTGCTGTTGGGGTTGATCGACGACGCCACCTCGGCTGGCTGGACGCACAGCCGGGTCTGCACGGTGCTGGGTGTGGACCGCCGCCGGGCATGGCGCTGGACCCAACGCCGCGCCGAGGGGACTCTTGACGATGCCCGCCCGGGCGGACGTCCGATCCACAGCCTGCTGAGCTCAGAACGTGACGAGATCGTGCGCCTCTTCGACGAGTGGGGCGACACCGACCGGTCGCATCGCAAGCTCGCGCACCGCGGCTCCTACCTGGGCCGCGTGTGGGTGTCTGCTTCGACTGTGGACCGCGTTCTCGCAGGTCACGGCCTCGCTCTGGCCGGCACGCCGCGCCCCGCCAAGGCCACCAAGACGCCGTGGCCTACCTGGTGTGAGTGGCGGCCCAACCAACTGTGGTGTTGGGACGGCACCCAGTTCCCGACATGCCGACAAGCCAAGCACGCCTACGCGATAGTCGATGTGGTGTCCCGTAAATGGATCGCCACGCACCACACCGCGGCACCGGACTCGGTCGCCGCCAGAGTCTTGTTCGCCAAAGCACTGCAAAGCGAAGGGCTCCTCACCGACGAACTCGCCGCCCGCCTCGACAACCCCCACGCAGACCTGCCCCACAGCGACACAATCCCGCTGCTGTTGGCGGTCAGCGACAACGGACCGGAGATGCGCGCCGGCGACACCGCCAAATTCATGGCCATGTGCTCGATCGCCCAGCACTTCGGACGCCGGTCCACGCCCACCGACCAGGCCTGGATCGAGTCTCTGTTCAGCCACGTCAAAGGCGAGCATCCCCACCTCGAAACGCTCGGCGATCCCGCCGACCTCACCCGAGAACTCGAACGCGTCCGCGGCCACTACAACTCGGTGCGGCTGCACGAAGGCATCGGGTATGTCACCCCCCACGACGAGCACACCGGCAAAGGCGACCAGATCCGCCAAGCACGCCGAGACGGACTCCAACAAGCCGACCAGCGACGACGCGCCCACCACCGAAACCAACCGCTAACATGACCACACAACCACCACCGCACACCCACCAATGCGACTTGAAAAACCCCGCAATCTGTCGCGAAGAGTCAGAAACACCTCATCACCCCCCACGACGAGCACACCGGCAAAGGCGACCAGATCCGCCAAGCACGCCGAGACGGACTCCAACAAGCCGACCAGCGACGACGCGCCCACCACCGAAACCAACCGCTAACATGACCACACAACCACCACCGCACACCCACCAATGCGACTTGAAAAAACCCGCAATCTGTCGCGAAGAGTCAGAAACACCTCAATTTGGTTTTTTCGGGGTTGTTGAGATGGGTTCGGCGGTTGTGGTTGAGCCGGGTTTGGCGGGCTTGTTGTAATCCTTGGCGGCGGGCGTCGCGGATGGCTTGTCCTTGATGGTAGTGCTCGTCGTTGGGTGTGACGTAGCCGACTGCTTCGTGGAGTCTGACGTTGTTGTATTCACTGCGGATTCGTCGCAGCTCGGTTTTGAGCAGGTTCGCCTCGGCGATGTCGCAGAGGTGCGGCCATTCGGTTTTGATGTGCCCGAAGAAGCTCTCGATCCAGGCTTGGTCAGTCGGAGTGGATGGCCGCCCGTGGTGCTGGGCGATGGCGACTGCGGCCATAAACGCGCGGGTGTCCGTTGAGACCATCGGCGGGCCGTTGTCTGACACGGCCAACAGAATCGGCCGTGACGGGTCATCAAGTGCCAGGTCGAGGCGTTCGTCGGTCAATAACTCGACGAGGCCTTCCACTTGCAACGCCTGGTCGAACACGACAACGACTTGGCTCGATGATTCCTCAGCCGACACCAGAGTCGTGATCCAACGCCGGCTGACCATGTCAACAATCGCGAACACGCATCGCCGGGCACGACTGAAATGAGTCACGTCCCATATCCAAATCTGGTTGGGTTGCCACACCAGCCAGGCTGGCCACGGACGTTTCGGTTCGCGCCTTCTCGTCGGTGCTTGGGGCACAATCAGGCCGTGAGCAGCCAAAACCCGTCTAAACGTCGACGGCGACACCCAGACACGATGCTCATAAGACCCGCGATGCGCGAGTTTGCGGTGCGAACGATCCACCGGCCCCCACCGCTCGGCAAGAGCCAATATCTCATCAACCTCATCGGTCAGCAGGCTATGCACCGCACCGCCTCCCGGGCGGTGATCAACAAGAGACCCGCGTTGACGGCGCCGGGTTCTCCAACGGTGGACCCGGTCATCGCTGACACCCCACAACGAGGTCGCCCAACGATGAGCCAAGCCCGCCGCGGTGGCGTCGTCAACAGTGTCCAAGATCAACTCTTTGGCTGCGGCGGGGACTCTCGGCGGGATTACGCCGTTGAGCCCCAACCGGCTTTTCCCCGCAAAATAGCCAACTCGATCGCCTGGGCCTTCACCGCCTCGGTCAAATGATAAACCTCGTCGTGAGCAGCTTCGAGCTCGAAATTGCGTTCCTTTGTTTGACGGCCCGGCTTGCGAGCCAACGCCGCCAACCCCGCGTCTTTCACACAACGACGGATCCCAATAATCGTCGACACATCCACCCGATGCTTGCGAGCCGCTTCGGCCTGAGTAACCTGACCTTGCGCAACAGCCAAGAAAATCTCCCACTTGACCTCCGCTGACAACTTCGTCGGCTTGCGCCGACCCTGACTGGTGTTCATCTGACGCTCCTTCGCGCATAGACGAAAAAACCATCAACATAGGTTTGATTCGCGACCCTATCTCCGCGTCGAACTCAGACGCACACCAGTGTCGTTTAGCCGGAGGGTCCGGGAAGGGCTCGCAGGGCTTTGAGTGTGGTGTGGAATTGTGTTGCCCAGGGCCAGCGGGTGGGGTATCGCAGGGTGGGTGTGCCTGAGCGGTTCACCAGCACGGCGGCGAGGGCGGCGAGTCGGGTGCGTCGGGAGTGGTTGGTGGCGGGCGGCGTGCCGGCGAGGAGCGCGGTCCAGTGGCCGATGTTGTGGGCGAGGGTTGCGCAGGCGAGCCATGCGCAGTTGGCGCGGTAGTGGCCTGAGGGGACGTGGTCGAGCCCGGAGCCTTCTTTGAGGTCGCGGATGGCGAGCTCGACGACGGCGTCGGTTGCGGTGGAACTCATCAGCGGCGGCGGTGTCGTGGTCGGTGTTGGTGATGAACGCGTGGTGTCGCCAGTCGGGCCACATCTGTTGTTGGGTGTCTTGGGCGAGTCGGGTGCGGCGCACCACGAGGCGAACGGTGCGCTCGTGTTTGCCGCGGCCGGTGACGTATTGGGTCTCGGCGACTTGGGCGCGGCCGCCTTGGGTGTAGGCGATGTCGGCCCAGGCGTTGTCGCTGATCGCTTGGATCGCTGCGCGCACAGCGGATCCGAGCGCGACGGTGATCGACCACTTGACGTTGTGGGCGTCGAGGCGGTCGATCAGCTTGTGGGACCAGAACCCCGAGTCGGCGCGTACGGTGGTCGGCCCGGTGGCCCCGGCGCGTCGCAGGTTGGCGACGAGCTCGTCGACGAATCGCACCACTCCTCGCGCCGAGCCCGCGGAGCCTTTGCGCATGCGGGCGGCGAGCACTTCGCGGGTGTCGGCGCGTGCGGCCGGCAGCGGGTGATAGCCCAGCACCTTGGTGTAGCCGTACGCGGCGCCGCCCTTGTGCTTGCCGTGGACCTCGCAGATCGTGGAGTCCAGATCGACCGTCAGCGGCTTGTCGCCGGGGCCTGCGCCTAGTCCCCAGGCACGCGCCAGCGTGCGCGATAGCACCGCTTCGAGCTGGCGGGCGTGGCCGAACGTGAAGGTCCGCAAGAACGACCCCACAGTCGAGGGCGCCATCGGGGTGAACCCCAGCACCCGACCGGTGCCGCCCGCGCGCAGCATCTCGACATGATCGATGTGAGTGGCGCCAGCGAGCATCGCCGCGACCAGCGTGAGAATCTTTCGGCCCGGGTTCGCCGAGCCGGTGCGTACCCACCGCTCGATCAGCCCCAACAGACCCAAACGGTCCATCAGCGTGGCCGCCAGGATCAGGCCCGCGTTGGCGACCAGGCCCTCATGATCGAAGGTCGTTGCGAACCGGTCCAAACTACGCGAAGATACAGACACAAAAAGTGCCTCCTGTTGTTGAGACGAACGTGAATATCGACATCACAATCGTCGCAGATCAGGAGGCCTTTCTGGTGGACGCGCCAACCCCACAAGCCTCACCGCGTCGGTGGATCCAGGCTAAGGCGTGGGGTCGCGGCCTGCTGACGGTCGGACGCCTGAGATAATGAGATGGCAATGCGCGTCGACCGTCCCTCAAACTATGGGTGGCCCTCCAATAACCACTCCGCACAGTTGTAACGGCTCATGCGTCGACGCATCCACACCAGCGTGGGTGCGTCGCCCCGAAACCTCCAGGCTCCGGACCTTGCTGCCGCGGCGACCATTGATCCGGTGGAACCTGTCCACAGTGCCCGCACCTACGGCGAATGAAACCGCACCAACATAACATCGCGAGCCATCGAGGCTCACCTGGATCGTTGATCTGGACATCACCGACCCAGCAACCCTCAACCACCCCGCTCCCGACGTTCCCGCGAAGACTCAAAATCTCTCGTACTGCGTCGTACTCGGAGGAGGTCGCTGATCTGTAGTTGTGTCTCAGGTTCTCCCTTGAGGGGGCCGACAGTTCGACGCGAAGAACCATGTGGCACTAAGCGCGAGGTCGTGTGTACCGGGCATCCAGGTTTCGCTAGCGGTCCGCAACGGCTCTGCTCAAAAGCGAACTCCGAAGAGCCTGCCAGCGTCGGATTCATCAGTAAGCACGACATCAAGGACATGGTCATCGATAGAGAACCCATCCGGGAATTCGCCGGGCATGACGTCGGAATTCAAGGTGACGATGTATTGGAATCCTTCTTCCGTCGCCGAGCGATCCCCAAGCGCGAGCGCGTTCGCTATCTGACGAGAGTCGACCCCGTCGAACACGTGACTGTCGTGCACTAGGAACCCCGGTCCTCTCTCATTACGTGCCAGCACCGTGGTAGTCAGAAGATCAAAAGCGAAGACTCCCATGTGTCCGATCCCTAGGCTTCTCCCGTCCTCCAGGACGACTCGATAGTCAGGCCCGCTTTCCTTGCTGTCGATGACGAGACTGCCGCTTCGTTCCTTGTAGAGAGCGGTAATGATCGCCTCAAAGTCTGTTATTAACGCTCTCAGCTGAGCCTCCCTCTCGCGATGGTCCTGTTGGAGAGTTGTCAGAAGGTGCTGCTTCTCCTCTCTTGCTCTGCCCTTGTCTGCCTCGATCCGTTCGGCCACCTCGAATCGTTCGCGAAGCCCCTGCGCTCGCGAGGTTTCGCGAGCGAGTTCCTCCTGGAGAGACGTGAGCTCGTTCATGGCTCCGCCCGATCTCAGCATCGCGAGGATCTGTCGTCGCCGGCCGTCAATCTGCGCCTGCGACAACTCGGCTTCCGAGATTCGCTGGTTGATTTCCGCTATCTCACGCGCGAGGTGGATCCGCCGGTTTTCTACCACGGACGAGTGGAACCTCTCGACCTCTTCGAATCGACGCCGCACGATATCCTCGAGTTCCAATCCCAGCGCCTTATAGACGGCTGCGACGGCTTCGCCGTCTGGTGGCTGCTCGCGTTCGTGGGTCGTCTCGAGTTCCTGTAGCAGTAACCGATCCATGGATACCTCGTCGCGGAGCGCCCCGATCTGTTGTGTGAGTTCGTTCGCCTCAACTTCGAGGTCGCGGAACGAGTCAACAACGCGGAAGTCCTCTGCCCTCTGACGCATCTGGGCGATGTGCTGGTCAATGAGCGCGAGTTCAGTACGAAGCTCAGCAACGCTACCGACGGCGGTTTGCTGCCCGCTCGCTCGAAGGACTTTCCTAAATGCCTTTACACCGGCTTCGAGGTCGCGAACTTCCTGCCACTTCCTTGCGAGCCGCCAGTCGAGATCAAGGAGGTATGTCGCGGCAGTCTGCCAGTCACCGGGCGTCTGCTGATAGTGCTGCTTGAATGGGGTCTGAAGTCCGCCCGACTCAACGTTTCGGACAGCGTAGGAGAGGAGCGACCGGGTGGAGGGCAGGGAGTCCCCGGGTGCTAGCCCGTACCATCGCTCGCCAAGCAGATCACTCCACTCTCCCGGCTTCATCGTGACGCTGTCAGCGTCGTCATCGAGGCCTGTGACATTGACCTTTCCGTGGTGCTCGCCCGTTCTCGACACGGTAACCCTCGATCCGGCCACGTCGACGTCCATCCCAAACGTCCATGGGGCGAGAACCTCGTTCCTGAAGATGGAGTTCGAGCCCGCGTTGCCGCCGAGCAAGAAGTGTATGAGGTGCACGAGGCTGGTCTTGCCTGAGCCGTTGCGGGTGTCCTTGTCCGAAGCTGCAAGGTCTCGGTCAGCTAGCAAGACGTTTAACCCAGCGCTAAACTGAAGCTCGCGAAAGCGACGGTCTGAAGCGAATAATCGGCGGATCACGATTCGACCGGGCTCAACACGCCGGTAGGTTCCAGTTCAATGGCCCCGAGCGCGTACAGCATGTCCAGCGTCAACACGAACCACTCGAAGCTGGCCGACGCAGCTTGAGCGGCGCTCTCACTGGCGTGGAGCTTTGTCCACAACGACGTCACCGTCAACGGAGACTCCTGAAGCAACTCTAGGACACATCCGCCGACGGCGATTAGCGACTTCTCAGGTGGGATGCTCTTCGAAGGAAGGATCACAGACCCTCCTCCTCGAAGATCTGGCAGGTGAAGAAAAAATACGCAAGGACAGTGACAGCATTGACGACGCGATCCGATTCCGCAACCCCTCCTGTGAGCCAGGCGAGGAGGTTGTCGAAGATGTCGTCGGCATCGCCAAACGCTCCGCATAGCTCTCTGTACTTGGCGGTGAACACACGTGAGACATCAGACTTGTATGTGGGCAGAGGCGAGACTCGCGCAAGGTACTCGTCAACCAACTGCATCTTGGCTTCCCCGAGTGTGAGTAGACGAGCCGGGGCCTCACCGAGCCCGTTTCGTTGGATCTTGTCGACCGGCACCGGCCCAATCCCTCGAGCGTCGGGGCTCAGCGCGGCGATCTCAAGGTGTTCGAATAGGGGTTGGAGGGAAGCAGCGCTCACGCTAAGGAACTGAACAGCTGTGATCGGCGCTCCGAGGAGGGCCGTTAGGTCTGCGTCCTTGAGCTGTGCAAGTTCACGCCTGATCTGCTCCCGCCCCCAAGATGTGCAGGTGATGTTCTCGTTCCTCTGGTTGAGTTCAGCAACCTTCCGCTCTACCTCGGGCGCAAGACCATCGATGTCGTTGTGGACGAACACCCACGTGTCGAAATAATGCTCCTAGTAGTCCACCGCCCCATCGAAGTCCTCCGTCAGCTTCGTGGCGAGTTCGGAGGCCTTGAACCTGGCAGGTGCGTAGACCTGGAACAGCGTCCGGCTCGCTGGACTCCAGCCATCGTTCTTCCGATCTCCCTGGTTCCCCCATGGCCGCACTCGCCGGAAGTCTGGGTCTCGACGCTCCATCAGGTTGTTGAAGAAGTCCTGGAACTCATTGCCCCGACCCTCAGCGAACTTGAGCCGAAACTGGAGTTCATAACCGTACGACAGACCTGATTCGTTCACGTGTCCCCGACCGCCATCGACTTACTGTAACCAAGTGGTTGACATACCGGGGGGACGATTGAGACCATTGGAATAACTTCTGAACGGCTATGGCACTTAGTTGATCCGACAGTGTTTAGCACTATTGGCGTTCAGGTAGTCGGTTGAGTCAGACTTCCTGTTCCGGCCTCAAGCACTTCCAAGGGACTGACCGAGTCCAAGCTGCTATCGACCCATCATTCGGTCGAGGGTGGCCAACGACAGTTCGGTGACTGAGCACGCCTCACGCACAACGAGCAGGGCCATCTCAGGCGTGACGCCGGTCGGCAATGTCCGCCCGTGGCCAGTGCCCTCGAGATTCCGGATCTCATTCGTCGTCTTTGCGATGGTCCACGCGGCTCCGAGCATGGCTCGAACCTGTGCTCCCCCGGGCTTGGAAGTGTCAACCTGCTCGGGAAGAAGCGCTAGTCGGTCCCGGGTGAGATGCCATAGCTCGTCGAACGACTTTCGCGAACCGTAGGGAACACTGAAGGCCTCTAGGACATACTTCGCTGTCGACTCCAGCATCTCCTTTGCCGTGCCGAGCAGCAGGGCCGGGTCATCGGAGACGCGACGCAAGCGCTCAAGTTGATCCTCGATTGCGGGGCGACCCTCCACGGAACCGACTGTCCCTACGCCCGCGGGTCGAAGATCGCCTTCATCACTGAGTTCCCAATCGATGCGAGCGAATGCCCGCTGAAGGGTTCGCACCTTCGCGCGACGTTCAGCCTCAACTCTTGGATCTTTCGCCACAGTAAAGATGCTGAAGGATCGGAATTCGACGAGCAAGGATTCGATCAGTTCGCGGGCGCGGTGAGGGTCACGTACGGCTGCTTCAACGGTGTCCCTGATCCGGTTCTCCTTGTTCGGCTTGGCGCGAGAGTCATGGCTTGCAGCGTTATATGGCCGCACCGATCCGTAACCGGCCCTTGAGAAGGCGCGGGTCAACACTGTGTGCGTGGGTCCATCGCCACCGCTGACGAACGCGCCAAGCGCAGCCGCGACCTCATCGCTAACTGGGTGCTTGCTCACGTCTCCTCCGGTGTCGAATCACAGGGTTGACATTCTACAACTACGTGATCCGTCGACTTCCCGGATTATCGACCGAGGAGTTCGAGTCGCGGGGCGAATTTGGAAGACGGCGCGATCGCAGCGCGATACTCGACTGCCTTCACGGATTCGCGATCTCCAACCTCACCTACGACTGGCGCACAAAGACGGAACCGCTGTTCGGCTATCCGGATGCGCTGGCTGGCATCGCTCGGGAGCACCTGACGCCGGGAAACTCGCCTGGCTTCTCCCGCTTGCAAAGGGCAAACATCGTGTCCGAGGTCCGCTACAAAACTTGATCGGTGCCTTGGCATGCGTAAGCCCCGGCTCCCGTCCTAGGCGACCCATTCGGATCCTCGGACTGGCCCTCCGGGGCTTTCGGCTTCCACCCAGAACAGCACTGAGCGGCATCTCCATTATGCAGCCTCCAAGGTCCTCGGTCAACGAGACGAACGCCGGTAGCCAGCGCCAATCAGTGACGGGAAAGCAGCTGAATCTGGTGGATGGAGAGTCGCGTACTCCAGGAGCAGATGTCTCCGTTTCATTGACCGAGCTAGAGAGAATCTCCTGTTGAGTTGTGTCCGAAGACTCAGGCAAGGTCACTCGCGACCCGAAGCGGAAGGTGCGCCCATCACATGCTTTGCATCCTCCTCCACCGCGAGCCAGTCCTCAAAGACAGCCAAGATGTCGGCTTCTTGAGGCGTCGGTGAGGTGTTGTAGGAGTCGTAGACGCCGAAGAAGTCGAACACGCGCGCAATGCCGTGTAATGCTCTCGGCCGGGCAAACAAGTAGGAGGTCCGAGGGCTAACCGCTGCGTCGGTCATGCAGCGGACCGTACCCGCTGGTCCTGCAAGGTTGCAACAGCTACGATTAGGATTGCCTGTAGGTCCGGCTAGTAGGCGCAAGCTGAATGCAGCCGATATACCGCGGGCACGGGACCCCGGAACGCACGGGGTCTCTTTTCTTTGCCCTACCAGCAGGTCCACGGACGAGGACGCAACGGCTTGAGCGACAAGTGCGCGGACCTGCGATGCGCGCCCGGAATGCAACATTATGCGACATGCGCTATACTGAAATCTAAAGCGCAAAGCATGCGTATAATGGGATTCAATGGAACCTAGCATCGAGAGCCTCATCGTCGGCGGTGAGACCTACACCGTCGAGTTCAAGAGTGACGTCAACGACGACGAGTTGACCGAAGCCTCCGTGTGCCTCGCCAACGGGGATGGTGGCCAGATCCTGATCGGCGTAGCTGACGACGGCACGCTAGTCGGCGCTCAACCTCGGCACGGCGACACCACCGAGCCTCGCAGGCTTGAGGCCTTGATCGCCAACAAGACCTCCCCCGCTTTGATAGTCGCAGTCGCAACCGAACGGTGCGGCGGTCTTGATGTGGTGATCGTCGACGTGCCGAAGGCGAGAACCCTCGTTGCGACCACCGCCGGACGGTACGTGCGTCGGGCGATTGGCGCGGACGGGAGTCCGCAGTGCCTGCCGCTGCTGCCCCACGAGGCCCAAGCGAGAACAACCTTCCTCGGTGGGCGGGACTTGTCGACGTCTCCGCTGATCGAGCTCTCGATTGCCGACCTCGATCCCACCGAGTTCGACCGGTTCCGACGCCTCGCGGGAGGCGGGGGCGACGAGCATCTCGCCGATCTCTCGGATCTCGATCTGTTGTCTGCGCTCGGCTTCCGGTCCGTCGACGGTTCTCTGACACTCGGTGCCGCGTTGCTGTTCGGGACGCCCGCGGTGCTGCGGACTTTCGTGCCAACGTATTCCGTCGTGTTCCAGGCACTCGACGAGCACGATGCCGTGCGGGCCAACCGTGAGCTCCACAGCCCGCTCGTTCGCGCAATGGTGGAACTCACCGACGCTGTGAAACCGTACAACCCCGAGGAGGAGATCGACGACGGGCTCTTCCGGCTCGGCCTTCCGCTCTACTCCGAGATTGCCGTGCGGGAGCTGATTGCGAACGCCCTCGTCCATCGCGACTACTCGATCAATGGTCAGGTCCGAGTGGCCGTCGAGGGGTCACAGGCTCTCTCGGTGAGCAACCCCGGGGGGTTTCCCGACGGGATCACGATTCGCAATCTGCTGACTGCACCCCCACATGCACGGAACCCTCTGATTGCCGATGCGTTCAAGCGTGCCGGACTCGTCGAGCGCACGGGGCGAGGTGTCAACCGTGTCTACCGGAACCAACTTGCTCTCGGACGCCCCCAACCCGACTACTCTCGATCGACGCAGGCGTGGGTCGAGGCTCGTCTGCCTGCGGGGCCCACCGACAATGAACTCGCCGTCTTCGTGGCCGCTTCAGCCCGCAACGGCCGACCACTCGATCTGCAGACTCTGCAGGTCCTCCACGAGGTGCGGGCCGAGAGTCGCGTCACATCGGCGCGAGCTGGCAAACTTCTTCACGTCGGTACCGACGATGCGCGATCGGTCCTCAACTCGCTAGTCGAGCGCGGGCTGCTGGAATCCCGCGGCGAAGGGAGAGGACGCACATATCACCTGGCAGCCGAGATGTACAGAGAAATCGGCGAATCTGCGGCCTACGTTCGCGCCCGCGGCTTCGACCCGATCCAGCAGGAACAGATGATCCTCACCTACGTCATGCAACACGGCTCGATCGTGCGCGCCGAAGCAGCCGAGTTGTGCCGGATCGCACCCGACCAGGCATCTCGACGGCTGCGCCGTATGGCGAGGGACGGAACACTCACAATGACCGGCAGTCGACGAACCGCCCGCTACCGCAGCGCCGAGGAGATATCGACTTAAGGCTGGGTTTCGCGAACCGACGTGGCGGAGAGGGCTTCGGTTAGGGCTTGGATTTCGGTTAGGGCGGATTGGAGGTCTTCGGCGATCTCGGCGGCGAGGACGGCTGGTGGTGGCAGGTTGTCGGCGTCTTCGAGGCTTTCGTCACGCAGCCAGAACAGATCGAGGCTGACCTTGTCGCGGGTGCTCAACTCGTCGTAGGTGTAGCGCTTGAACCGTTCGGACTCGGCACGTTGGTGGCGAGCATCGGCCCGATAGCAGGCGACGAAGTCATCAAGGTCGGCCCTCGTGAGCGGATTCTGCTTGAGGGTGAAGTGCTTGTTGGTGCGCAAGTCGTACACCCACAACTCACGGGTCCATGCGTCCTCGGCGCCCTCACGGCGGCGGAAGAACAACACGTTGGCCTTCACGCCCTGCGCATAGAAGATCCCGGTCGGCAGCCGCAGTAACGTGTGGACCTCGCAGTCGTGCAACAAGCGGCGTCGGATCGTCTCGCCGGCTCCCGCCTCGAACAGCACATTGTCGGGCACCACCACAGCCGCATCCCCGCCGATCTTGAGCAGGCTCACCACATGCTGGACAAAGTTGAGTTGCTTGTTCTTCGTCGTCGCCCAGAAGTCCTCCCGCTCGTAGCTGTCCGACGACGACCGGCCGAACGGCGGATTGGTCAGCACCATGTCGAAGGGCTTGCTAGGAGAGTCGCGCAGTGCGTCGTCAACCACGATCGGCGAGTCCGATTCAGGGCTCTCGATGCCGTGCAGCAGCATGTTCATGGCGCACAACCGGGCCGGTAGGTCAGCGATCTCCCAACCGTTGAACGCACCCGAGCGCAGGTGAGCGACCTGGTCAGGTTCCAGATGCGGGAACCGCTCAACGATCGACCGGTACGCACCCAGGAAGAACCCGCCGGTACCACAGGCTGGGTCGCAGATGCGGTCATCAGGATCGGGCAGCATCACATCGACGATGGCGTTGATGAGGGCCCGGGGCGTGAAGTACTGGCCCGCTCCCCTGGCGCCCTCCTGGGCGGTCTTCTCGATCAGGCCCTCGTAGGCGTCGCCTTTGAGGTCGGCGTCGTAGCTCATCCACTCGTGCTGGTCGATGAACTCTTTGATGAGCTGTTCCAGCTTGGCGGGCGTCTGGATGCGGTTGCGGGCCTTGTGGAAGACCACGCCGAGCATGTCCTCACCAGCGCCGAGTGCGGTCAATGCATCGCTGTAATGGGCTTCCAGATCCGCACCCGACCGCTTCAGCAACGACTGCCAGTCGTGTTCGACGGGAACGATGCGGTCACCTCCGAGCATCTCATGCTGCTCATCGGCCATCTTGAGGAACAGCAGATACGTGAGCTGCTCAAGGTAATCGCCGTAGGACAGCCCATCGTCGCGTAGCACATCGCAGAAGTCCCACAGCTTCTGCACCATCGCCTTCGGGTCCTGTGTGGGCATCGGTGTTCGGTCGGACTATTGGTCCGCATCCGCAGACTGCGGATTACTCGGGGGTGTGGCGTCCGGCGAAAACAGAGCAACGATTTCAAGTTCAGCAATGCCCTCGAAATCCCCCGGATTCGCGGTGTACAACGGGAGGCCATTCGAGATTGCCGTGGCGGCAATGAGCGCGTCATAGGCCCGTGCTGCGCGCTTGCGTCCAGAAGACCGTAGGTCAGCAGCAACCTGACCGAAGGCCCTAGCGGCCGCGTCGTCGAAGGGCAGCGGATCGAAGTCGTTCTCTGCTTGCTGCAGATGAGCCTGACGCCTCGCTCGCTCGGTCGGGTCGGATGCTGCGAGGGGCCCCACAGACAGCTCAGCGAGCGTGATCGCAGTGATGGTCGGTTCCGCCGGTAACGCCCCAGCGTCAGCAATCCGCGGCAAGCCGATCACTGCGTTGGTGTCGAGCACGCCGCGTTCGTGCTGATGCTCGCTTCTCACAATGACGGGTCTATCACGTCATCGATATCGGACCGAAGTCGCACGGGGTCGACGACCGGAAGGTGACGCCAACGTTCAAGCAATGTCGAGGCATTGAGCGTCTGACGGGGCAGGGGACGCAGCTCCGCCACCGGCTGGCCAGACCGTGTAACTGTGAGTCGTTGACCCGTCTGTACACGGTCCACGACATCGCCCCCATGATTGCGCAACTGCCGGATGGTCACTTCGTCCATAGCTTCAGTGTATCACAAGTGATACGTCATGAACGGCCGAACAAGCGAAGGTTGTGGAGGTCAAGACCCAAGTCGTCCGACTTGCTCTAGGAGCGTCGGGTTCCGAAGTTGTGAGTGCATGCGGCGGCTCTCCGATAATGTCTGCTGGGTGACCACCACCGACGAAGCCAAAACTCTCTTGGAAGCAAACGGAGTCTGGGTCGTTGAGGAGAAGCAAATTCCTCACGGTGTGCAACTACGCGGCGATGGTGGTCAAATCCTAAATGTCTACGAGACTGGCAGAACCTCGTTGCAGGGAAAAGATATTGACAGGCTAAAGGATGTATTCAGCGCGACCTCGAGTATGGGTAGTGATGCACCATCAACAGCGACTACTGCTCCAACGGACGTGTTCATTGTTTACGGACACAACGAGGTCGTAAAGAACGAGGTCGAACGTATGCTCCGAAAGTGGCGCCTCAATCCCATCATGCTCGATCAAATCCCGGCCGAAGGCTTGACTTTAATCGAGAAATTGGAGAGATACATTCAACAAGCTCCGTTCGCTGTAGTGCTCGCGACTGCCGACGATGTCTACCTCACTGATCCGGATGGTACCCAGAAGGAGTTCCGTGCCCGTCAGAACGTCGTCCTCGAACTGGGAATGATGCTGGTTCACCTTGGCCGAGCCAAAGTTGCAATTCTATTTGAGGACAAAGTAGGGATGAAGAAACCCTCCGACATTGATGGTCTGGAGTACCTGTCATTCAAGAAAGCCGTGACCGAAGCGCGGGTAAGTTTGGCGCAGATGATGGCTAAGCAGGGCTACAGTATTGACATTGGCAGTCTGTAAGTCTCCCTAGCGCACCAAACGCGATCGATAAAGCCCGTTGTGCAATCCTCGCCCAATAGAGTCTGAACGGGTCGCCGACGGCAACAACTGAACTCGCGCCACAGGCCGCGTGACCTGTCACCGCTGATCAATAGGCGTTCTTGAACTTGACCAGCTATCGGATCCCGTTCAGGGTTGCCATCGTTGATCGACGCTGTGAACGACGAACACGACGTTGGTCACGCACGGTGCGCGGACACGATAATCCCAGTGGCCCCTCGAATCTAGAAAGCTCGAAAACATGACGACGGCCTACCAACACGACCAGAGAATTGGCGAAACCCCGCAAGTTGATGAGCCGGGTTCCTTCATAGTTGCCTACTACTTCTTACCACTCGAACAACCGTTGTCGCTTGCCGACGAATCGATCATCCACGCTGGCGGGAAGCCCCCAATCCACGAACAGGGCTACGAGGACAGCTATCTGAACATCAACTGGGACGATGAGCGGGGATTGGTGGGTTGTCGCATCAGCTGTTGCATCCGTCAGATTCCATGTATCGCCATCGAAACAGGCCAAGCCGCTGCACGACGAGCTGTAATCGTCGCATTCCCTTCCTCCGATCGAGTCGACAAGTCAATACCACCTTCAACCCCCCTGACCATGGATGACGGAGAACACACCGGAGTTGACGACGAAGGCCATGAGCAGGCGACACCTCCGATGGCCGCAGTCACGGTCGCTGAAGTCGCAGCACGGGTGCTAAACGACACCACCGAGGCGTTGAATGAAGGACTCGATGTAGCCGTGAAGTTTATCGCGAATCTACAGCGGGTGTACAGCACCGTAGCCCGACAGCCGATGCAAACGATGACGCGGTCTCGGCTCCCTTGGATGCTGCCGTATGCGATCCGAGTTGTGACACCGGACGAGACCGAACCCCAGTGGCCGTCCGGCGACGACATCCGCTACTTGCTGACGCAACCACTCGACAACCGCCGGTTCATGCCGATGCCCAGCGATGAGAATCCGGCTCGCTGGACTACCAAGGTTCTCGGTCGTGCCATAACCCCGGTTCTGGAAGGTCCGTTCCGACATGTTCACGAGACATGGAGAAACGCCAGCGTCGCCTTCCAACAAGGCGATCTTGTAGTTGCTGCCATCCTGCTCGGTGTTACCTGCGAGCAAGCCATCCGGACACTGCTGCTGTGCTTGCTCTGGGAAGACGACACGTCACCTGAGAGTGCCACCGAATTGATGTACCAGCGGAACGGAAACACCAAGAGAGTGGTGGACCTGCTGAGCCAACTGAGATCCCGTCTATCACAGTCTCCAAGCGACGATGAGACGGCAGTGTCTCATGCCAGCTGTATTCTCGATTTGCGCAATCGTGTCCTCCATCGAACCCACGAACCGAATGTCATCGAAGTACACGCAGCAACGGACGCTTGCGAGGAGTTCGCTGCGTGGACACGCGAGGGGCTGCTTGCTCGCCTTCAGCGCTACCCAGCAACATGTGAGTTGACGCTGACACCTGACATCCTCGATGCATCGCAAGCGGCTCTCCTCAACGCCGTGTTCACCACCACTCTTCGGCCCACTCGACCCCACGAGAACATCTGGAACTACCAAGTCGAGATCGAGCGACATCTACCCGGCAATGAGTCCATGCGTGAGCGTAAGGCAGCGCCTGATCCGGCAGAGGAGTGGGTGTTAATGTCGTTTACGTATCCGAGCGGAGCGATCCGCTGGTTCGGCTTGGATGAATCAAACTGGCTCGCCTACGTCGCGAAGCCTCCCCAAAACCTCCGTGAATTTCACCAGCAAATGCTCCGCGACAGCCTCGAACAAACCCGGATTGAGCGCGACGAATTCGGTGATCAGCCGATCGTTGTCGTCCGCTGGAAACACCTCGATCCCCAGCCGCAATTCCGCAAGCCGCAACTTCACTCGTGGTTCAAGATCTCTCCAATTGACCGTGCTGAACGTTATGCGAGTTGTCCCACGCCATTCATCGCACCGGGTTGACGCGGAATGTGCGCCCGCAACCCCGATGCAACGAAACTGTTCCTGCCGTCACATTCGTGGTTCACATTCCTGCTCCACTCGCATCTCCGATTCGACATCGGCAGGATCCAACAAGCCGTCGTCCGTTTCGTCGGAAACCTCCAGGCCGTCCGCTCCGGCATCTGAGTACCGACTTTGATCATTCTGTTTCCAGGAATGCTCGGCGATGTTGTCCGGACCACAAGCTGAACCACACGTCGACGATCGCTCAGTCCGGTCCGCCGTGTCTCCAAGCGACGTACTCAATGACTGTGTCGTCGTAGGTTCGTTCTTCACCGCATGCGATGCAGATTCCCTCGCCAACTCCCCAACCGAACACGTCAGAATCCTCCGCAATCAGGGTCATGCGCCCGCAGCAATCACAAAAAACCGGGTCAGACGCGAAGGAGTATTCCTCAGAATCATAGGGTAGGAGACTCAGGGCTTCTTCCTCGAACACTGTCGAAAGGGCTTCATCAAGATTCATCCCGTCGACGAGTTCTAGGACCTGAAGTGCGGGATGTTGATCCAACGCAATCAACGCCTTGATGTGTTCCTCGCGTAATACATCCCAATCGTCTTCAGCGCGCCCGTGGCGAAACTTCTGTGCCTTCTTGATTCCCTTCTTCAGGGTTCTCAAATCGGGACTGCTGAGGGTGTTGGTTCTCACGCTCTCGTCGTTTCTTACGATCGACAAAAGCTCGGACGGTGCCTTGACCCGTTTCTCAGGGTCCTCGTATTCTCGACCGCTCTCCTTGTAGGCGACAATCGCCGCGAGGGCGTTCGCGACGGCCGAGTCGAAAGCACCGTCACGAGGTAGTCGGTCGTCACGCATCGCCAGAGTGTTGAGCGAGTAGACGCACCGCCTCATCGCGCGGCGACGCACCTCTCTGAAGTCGTTGTCTGAAAGCACCGGTTCAAGATATCTACACGCAACCGCTAAAGGACCTGAGTCTTGAGGAGACCATGATCGACCCTGAGGTCGCGGAGCTATGCAACCAATCAGTGGCGAATCAATGGAGACACATACGCTTGCCAAGACCGCAATGCGGCGTTCGTCCGCGCGAGAAAGCAGTCCATTGCAGCCTGGATCAATGAGCCAACGATGATGTACCAACGCGCTTTCTTCAGATCTTACGTTGGTTCATCGGTCGGTCTTGCCGTGTGAGACGGCCTGTGAAGGCTTCAACGAGCACACTGCGGCGCGTAGCTTCGATCCTGGCTCGTGCAACGGTCATCGCATCACTAGCAGCGTCGAGACGGGAGAGGTACTCTTCGATCGCGGCAACGATGCGACGTTGCTCCTTCGTCGGTGGGATCGGAACCATCAAGGCCCGCAGATCGCGCTGGGGCAGGTGCGCGATGGTGCTACCTTGGGCATGTTCTTCGAATCTGCCGGTCTGGGCGGACCAACGCATGAAGTACTCAATCCACCGTGCCTCGATTCCCGGCCGCGCTCGCACCCGATGTAGCGCCTTTTGAAAGCACATCTCAACAGACGGTTGCGTCCACATCGCGGCCCGTCCAACTTCGCCACCCTCACAAATCAACAGATCGCCTGGCCGAAGCTGATATTTGACACGCTCGTTATCAGTGAAATCCATCGATGCCACATCAGACAGATCGATGCGGTGCCACTGTACGTTCTGGTTACGCAGGTAGGGCACCGGTGCCTTGCCCTGCCTTGACTTTACCGACAACATCTTGCCGAGTTGCGTTTCGGCAACTTCGTCGAATCTAGCCCACACCCAACCAGGCGGGAGAAGATCGGTCACGCTGCGAAGGCTCCGTTGAGTTCGTTGAGCAACGGATTTCGCTGGTCCACCTCCTGCGATGCGTGACATAAGATCTGACGCTGGTTCATCGGCCGGGTCCTGCGGTGCGAGCCAGCCCGCGAGGGCTGCGACAAGCACACTGCGGCGCGTAGCTTCGATCCTGGCTCGTGCGGCGGTGATCGCATCACTTGCAGCGTCGAGGCGGGAGAAGTGCTCTTCGATGGCGGCGACGATGCGCGCCTGCCCGCCCACGCCCGGTAACAGGATAGGGAGTTGGCGCATCACTCGCTGAGTCAGCTTCAGACGCGTGGTACCCGTGACGCGCCCCTCGTAGGGCATCCAGTCCAACTGGTACTTAAGAAACTTGTTTGTCGCTAGGTCAGTGATCGCCCTCAGAACATGTGCGTGGTTGTTGACCCATGCTGGACCATCAATGATGTACGCCTTGCGTTTGGCCGGGTCGAGGAACGGTGCGCCGTCCTCACCGAGAAGGAGCAATTCTTCGTTGAAGATGGGGTTATCAATCCAACCAGCTTGACCGGTTGCTCCGTAGTACGGCACATTGCCCGGTCTCTTGTCTCGTTCGCTTTTCTTAACCGGGACACGTTTTCGCTTTTCTTAACCGGGACACGTTTCGAATCAAGAATGTCGACCACATTCTCAAGAGTGGTAGAGACCCAGCCGGGGGGTAGGTCGGTTGTCATGCGGCGAGGGCCTGGGTTAGTTCGTCGAGCAGGGCGTCGAGTTCGTTGCCGAAGAGCTGGCGGGCTTTGCCGGGACCGCCGTGGGTGCTGAAGGGTAACTCCGCCAGATCGGTGGATGCGATGCCGAGGTTGGTGGCGATGCGGTCCTTGATCAGTTCCAAGTAGGCCACCTGCTCCTGCGAGAATGAGCGGCCGGCGTTCGACTGCTGCAGCAGCCATGCCTTGAAGCGGTCGTTCACTAGCTCGGGGAAGCAACCAACTCTTCGGCTTCGCCGAGCGTGAACCTCACGAGACTCACCAAGTCGGTGCTGACTCGGTGGCCCGAACCACGCACCTTCGAGGCGTCGAGGGTCTCGTAGGCCTCCCAGAGCGCCTCCGGGGTCCAACGATGCGGAGGCCGCGAAATCGCGTTCGCCAACTCCTTGATGTCTTTGTAGCTGAGGCCCCCGCCGTACGGCTGGCTGTAGAGCACCTGCAGCGCGGTGATCTCGTCCCTGTTGTCGTCGATGAACTGCCGCCACGACTCGACCTGGGCATGGGCACGGTCCGCCGCCTCCCGAGAGAACTCGCCTGAGATCACCTGGTCCTTCGACGCCGTGTCGATCACCTGCTCGTAGCTGCGCCTGACATCGATCAGCTTCTCCCGCAGCGCGGAGTTGCCTGCCAGAGGCTTCAACGCCTCACGAATCATCGACTTGCCGGCGGCCTTGACCTGATCGGCTGTGGGATCACCGTCAGCGTCAGCAGCCGCTGCCTCGTACTGGCGGTCGATGTCGAGCGCGTCCACCATGCCACGCACCAACTCCGTCAGCCCGACTCCGGCCACCTCCTCAACCTCGGTTCGATCCCCTGGCGTCATCCGACGGTTCAGCCGGGTGAGCCGAGACGCCACCGACGACACCACATCGGGATCGACCGAGCCGATGCCGATCTGGTTCAGCAACCGGTCGAAGCTCACATGACGCACGCGTTCGAGCGGCACTGTGTCGTGCAGATCAGCTTCGGTGACACCCACGGCATCCACGATCACGAAGCGGTCTTTGGTGACGGCATCCGGCGTGACTGCGCGCAACTGGTCGCTGTCCATCACCCGCACACCACGCCCCTTCATCTGCTCGAAGAAGTTGCGGCTGCGCACCATCCGCATGAACACCACACACTCGATCGGCTTCACATCGGTGCCAGTGGCAATCATGTCCACCGTCACGGCGATGCGGGTCGGGTAGCTGGTGCGGAACTGCTGCAAAAGATCCTCAGGCTTGTTGCCGGCGTCTCCCGAGCGGTAGGTGATCTTCACCGCGCCTTCGTTGCCGAGTCCGAACTCCTGCCGGACAATCTGCACGATGTCGTCGGCGTGGCTGTCGTCCTTGGCGAAGATCAAAGTCTTGGGCACATGGGCCAGCAAGCCGTCATCTCGGCGCTCACGGTCGGGGAACATCTCCGGCAGCGAATTGCGCAGCGTACACACCACTTTGCGGATCTGGTCGGGGGCCACCACCTTGCGGTCCAGGTCGGCGGCCCTGTAGTCGATGTCCTCGTCGACTTTCTCCAAGCGGAGCTGGCGGGTCTCGCGGTCGCGGAACTCGGTCACGAACTCCGCGGGGACCGTGCTGCCGGACTCAGTGATCTCGGTGCGGATGCGGAAGATGTCGAAGTCCACGTTCACCCGGTCGGCCACTGCTTGCTCATGGCCGTACTCCATCACGATGTTCCGGTCGAAAAAGGCGAACGTCTGGATGCCCGGCGTAGCCGTGAGCCCCACCAAGAAAGCGTCGAAGTACTCGAGAACCTGGCGCCACACTCCGTAGATGGAGCGGTGACACTCGTCGATGATGATCAGGTCGTAGGACTCGATCGGTACCGCCGGGTTGTACACCACATCGACCGGCACGTCCGGTGCAGTCTCGAAGCCGCTCTGCTCATCGAGGGCTTCGTCGAGCTCGTCATCGCCTTTCAGGATCGAATGCAGCCTCTGAATCGTGCAGATGTGGACCTTCGTGGCCGCCTCGTTTGCCATGTCAAGCCGTGAGGACGTGAGATGGCGGACATTGTAGAGCTCAGTGAACTTGCGCCTGTCGTCGGGAGTGGCGAACCCCTGGAACTCCCGGAGTGCCTGACGACCGAGATTCGCCCGGTCGACGAGGAAGAGAATCCGCTGGGCTCCCGCGTGTCGCAACAGGCGATAACAGACATTGGCGGCAGTGAACGTCTTGCCCGAGCCCGTGGCCATCTGGATCAGCGCCCGAGGAAGGTTCTGTCGAAATGACTGCTCAAGTTTCTCGATGGCTTCGGCTTGGGCAGGCCACAGGTGCGATGTGCCTGCATCCACATCAAGCCCGGGCATAAGCGGGATGCCGGCGCGCAGACCCGCGCCGCGGCCGTTGACATAGTCCTCGTGCCAGCGGGCCAGCGTCTCGGGTCGATGGAAGGTGTAGATCCTTCGACTCGTCGGCACGGGATCCAGCCCACTCGTGAACCGAGTCTCAGCGCCGGTCGACTCATAGCCGAACGGCAGCGCACCATCAACCTCGAACGCGGGCAGTTCATCGGGGTAGGCGGTGCGGTACTTGCGGGTCTGGAACTCAACTCCGGTCAGCGTGCTGCCGGCCTTCTTGGCCTCGATGACACCGACCGCCTGTCCGTCCACGTAGAGCACGTAGTCGGCCGGACCCGATTCAGTTGGGACTTCACGAACGGCAACACCCTGAGCCGCGGCCACCGCCGCGCTCTTGTAATCCTGCACGACCCACCCACATGCCGAGAGTTGCTCATCAATCTTCGTCCGAGCCTGAGCCTCGGGCGTCAGATAGTCAGATGAACCAGTCGCAGGCATCCCGGTGATCCTAGGTGCCCGAGCAACTTCGGGCTATGTCGCCGGTATCCGTTACTGACGAGGGGCGGCGACTTCCTGCTCTAGTCGGTCCTTAGGGCCAGACATCGTCACTCAAGACCTGAAGCGAACAGAGTGCAGTGCAACTTGGCGGTTAAGGGCTGCGGTAGTCGAGCAGTGACGAGCGTCCTTCGATGGCTACCACGGTGACCATCAGTACCTGTCCGTCTGAATCTTCGAGCCGAAGCTGCTCAGTGCCCAGAACGAAACGCACTGGCTGCTGCCGACCATCGTTGATCACGACATTGTCCGCGTACAAATAGGTACGGTCGTGGGTGTCGCGAATGGGATTCAACCGGCCCGCCAGACCCGGTAAGTTCCCGGCCGATTCCGCGAACACTGCCGAGCCACCGTCCGGCGCTTCTGTCAACTCCACGGCCAGCGATCGTTGCGCGGGCACCCAGCCGCGCTCGACATGGGCGGCGTAGCCCTCACACGCCACGAACACGATCATCGGAAACTCAGCCGAATACAGCTCCAGCAGCGCTTCGCCGTGGACATCGGTCGCGGCACGCTTCCAAGTCTTGTTCGGGAACAGCGCAAGCACCGTCGCTCCCTCCAGCGGGGTCCCGGCACACCGCACAGTGACGATGGGGGTCGCGGGTTCTGCTGGAAGAGGCGCTGCTGGAATCGTCAAGCACAGCTCGTCGCCATCAAGCAGGCGGTAGGTCGGTAACTCGCCGGTGAGCGCCTCGGTCTCGCGTCGGATGATGGCCACACCGTCACCTCTACGCTCCATGAAATAGCGCCGGGCTGCGGTATCAATGTCGCTCGCGTCGAGCCGTCCGAAGACCGATGTCAACAGTTCGTTGCGGGTCGCTTGCCGCTCGCCCATGCTGTCGACACTCAGACTGTTCGGCAGTGATCCGGGCGAGCACAGTTCAAGACGCTCCGAGAAGATCGACAAGCGAATCCTGCTGGCGCGCAGTGAATAGTCACGGTGGACCACGGCATTCACGACCGCTTCGAAGACCGCTTGAAGGCTGTACTCGGGCAAGTCTTCCCTCGCCGGTGCCTTACGAGCGCTGACCCGCATGTTTCGCTGCACAAAGAGCATCGCATCACGGATCTGGCGGTCGAGCGGACCGTCGATGGTTTGGGCATCAAGCTGGCCCGACGAGCGGTCAGTGCCACGGTAACGCACCGCCGAGATCACCGCCGTCGGGATCAGTTGCACCGGCTGGCGGGTGCACATCAACGCCCCCGCTACCGAGACGCGCACCGCGCCGGTCTCGTCTCGCGTGAGCAGACCCAGCTTGGCAAGACCTACCTGCGGATCTGCCAAACCGTCGTCGCTGAGCAGCGGCCGCCAAAGATCTTCGTCAAGCGTTGAAAAGCCGGTTGCGGCTACCGGCTGGTGGTCGAAACCCACAAACCGGGCCTGACCACGGCGTTGCGCGAGTCGCAGGCGCTCATCAGGCGACAACAGCACCTTCGCAGCGCCGACACGCTGAAAGACACCGCCCGGACTGTCGTGCTGGGTGTCACCGTGAGGCACCGCAACCAGCAGGAAGGCACGGCCCAGTAGCTCTCTGCGGTAAGTCTGCACACGCACCGGCGGCTTCACGCTATCAACACTGATTTCACGAACCGCTTGTTCGACCATGTCGAGTTGCGCCCGTGACATACCAGTCACGACACCCTTATCGGTGACTCCCAGCAGCAGCACACCGCCTTCAGAGTTTGCAAACGCCCCGATCTCGTCTGCCCAGGTGTCGCGCTCACGACTCGTGATTCGGCTGGCGTTGGACGCGATCTCCTTGAACTCCCAACTGCTATCCTCGCCAAGCCGGATGTGGCGCTCGACCACATCGTCGGGAAACGGCAGGTCTGCCGCGTGAGGGTCTGTGGTCGCGTCGTCGCTCATCATGCACCTGCCCCTATGGGTCGCAGCATACCCGACACCGTCGGCGAAGTAGTCAGAGTCCGGGATGCTGCCGAGCCGTCGAGCGGCTCAGCGAGTCCTCCAAGAGATCTGATTACTTGACCGAAATACTGCCTTTGAAGTGTCCGCTATGCGCGTTAATGCAACATTATGCGACTTGCGCTATGCCAAACTTAAAGCGCAAAACAGTTTCGCGACCATCAAGCTGGAACTACCTGGTAACGCTACTTGTGATGCACTGGTGCTTATATGTTATGCTGCAGCATCATGCGGACCACAATCTCACTGGACGACCGACTCGCCAAGCAGGTACGGCGCGAGGCAGATACTCGTGGGATAAGCATGAGCGCCTTTATCGCCCGGACGCTTGATGATGCTCTCAAACGCAGTGAACCGTCAGAGCAACCTTCTTTCCGGCTGATTACGGTGCGCGGCGGCAAAATCGGCTCGCAAGTCGATCTCGACCAGCCGAGGGCGCTCGACGCACAAGAAGACGAAGCTCAGTTCAAGCACGTGAGACGATAATTCGGTGTTGCTGCCCGATGTCAATGTGCTGATCTATGCACATATTGAGGACTCAGTCCCAGAACACGCCCAGTACGCGGACTGGATAACCCGTCTTGCTACAAGACCAGAACCGTTTGCTTTATCGGTCCTCGTGTTGTCCGGTTTCATTCGCGTTGCAACCAACCCAAGAATCTTTGAGCAGCCATCCCCTCTTGAAGAGTCTCTTGCGTTCGTGTCTGCGCTAGTCGAGCGCCCTACCGCGCGCATCGTGGGTCCCGGACCCGACCACCTGGAGATCTTCTATAGAATATGCCGCCAGGCCGGGGCCACAGGGAAGCTGGTCGCCGATGCTCAGCATGCCGCCGTAGCGGTGGAGCACGGCTGCACATTTGTCACAACCGACTCCGACTTCAGCCGATTCCCAGACCTTAATTGGCACCACCCGCTCGCTCGCGGAGAGTCGTAGCGCTTTATTCTCCGATACTCGTCAGCGTGATCACACCACCCACCGGCGGCGAGTACGACTAGTACACCGCTGTAGTGGGTTTCGAACGCGGCACCCGACCGGGCCCGTAACGACTGCCGGTCGTGCTCAACGGGGAGACTCCTATATTCGCTGTGTAGACTCCTTGAGTGCTGTTATGATGTAGCATCATGCGTACACAAATCGATCTTGAGTCCGAACAGCATGCACTCGCCAAACGCAAGGCCGTCGATTTGGGCATCAGCATGGCCGAGTACATCCGCCGGCTCGTAGAGCAAGACCTCGCTCAACCGGGCCCGAACTCCGACATCTCTGCCATCTTCGGCATCGGGGACTCCGGCGGTAGCGACATCTCCGTCGATCGCAAGGCGGCCACGGCCGAGGCGATAGCGGCTCGAAATGCGCAGCGGTGAGCGTCTTCGTCGACACGTCAGCGTGGTACGCCGCAGCCGACCGCGGCGATGCCTATCACGGCCGAGCCGTCGAGCGGCTCAGCGAGTTCTCCGGAGATCTGGTTACGAGCGACCATATCCTCATCGAGACCTGGTTCTTAGCCGCGAACCGTCTCGGCGTCGGCATAGCCGAAACACTGGTCACCGCAATCCGCTCCGGCAGGGCCCGCGTGGAGGTCGCCACGATCGCTGATTTTGAGATCGCCGCGCAGATTCACGACGCGTTCACCGACCAGCAGTTCTCAATCGTCGATCGTACAAGCTGGTCGATCATGCAGCGCCTCGGCGTGCACGAGGCGATCTCGTTTGATCGGGACTATTTGATCTACCGGTTCGGACGCAACCGCCGCCAAGCCTTCACCGTCCACGCCTAACCACTTTCAGTGACTCGGCACGATCGACGAAGAATCCAAACCCGGCTTCGCACCACCAGGCTTCACCCCGCCGTGGAAATCCGTTCACGATCCCTCAGTTGCTTCCAGAAAATCCGTCAAGTTCCCCCATCCGTCTTCCGTGTCGAGCGGGGTCTTGTCGAAGACCCTGTAGGAACGGTCAACCTCAGCAGCACGATGCTCGGCACACAAAGCCGAAAGAGCGCGGTCCAAAAGAGCGGCGTCGTTCAGATCGGGAAGGGTTGAGCGGGCCTGATCCAACAAGGTGTCGTTCACTGTCGTGCTGATCCTGACCCGTGGCATTGCAACATTATAGGATGACGATGCCACACGGTGTATTGGCGGGGATCGACGACAATACGGTAGACAGTGCAAATTGCTATGCTGATTGCATGGCACAAATCATTACACGGGTGGATGACCAGTTGATGGCGCAACTCGATGCGATCGTGGCCAGCGGCGAAGCGGAATCGCGCTCCGACGCCGTACGACGCGCCTTGGAGGCGATGATCGACCAACGCCGACGACGGCTCGTCGGCGAGGCCATCGCAGCGGGCTACCGCCGAGTGCCCGAAACCGACGAGGAGCTACGCAGGGCCGACGAGAACGCCCGCGCCCTGGTCGCTGAGGAGCCCTGGTAGAGGTGGCGACGATGGCTCAAGGCGACATCTGGTGGGCCGAGAGCGAACTAGGCCGCCGGCCCGTGCTGGTAGTGACGCGCAACGAGGCGATCGACGTGCTCAACAAGGTTGTGGTGGCTCCCATCACCCGCACCGTCCGGGACATACCAACGGAGGTGCCCCTTGATTCTGACGATGGCCTGCCTCACCGAAGCGCGGCGTCGTTCGACAACCTACAAGTGGTCGCCAAGTCCCATCTCACCGAGCGTGTCGCCTCAATCTCAGACCGCCGCTCCGAGATCTGTGCCGCGCTCGCCGCCATGGCCGACTGCTGACGCCATAGGCGCGCTGGTCCTCGTCGCTGGCTGTAGACAAGTCGGGTCGGCCAGCCATGTCAGCTCATATTTGCGTCCTCAAACGGAACCGAGCGAGTCGGCGGGACTGGGAATCGCTGCGTGGATATGATCCCCCGATGAGACCAAGCTCTTGGACACTCGGTCCCGGCGGTACCGACAACGCCGACAGCTACGACGCGGTCGTCATCGGTGCCGGCATCATCGGCGCAGCCACGACACTGGAACTCGCACGGCGTGGGTGGCGGGTGCTGTGCGTGGACAAGGCTGCAGCCGCCGGAGCGGGATCAACCCTGAACTCCTGTGCGATCGTGCGATTCAGCTACTCCACCAAACCTGGAGTCATCCTGGCCTGGGAGGGCCTGCACTACTGGCTCAACTGGCGCGACTACATCCACATCGAAGATGAGTCGGGGCTGATCGAGTACCGCCAGTGCGGGCAGGTGCTGCTGCTCAGCGACGGCACCGACCACCCTCAACGGGTACGTGCCCTGTGGCAGGAACTCGGCATCCCCTTCCAAGACTGGACCCTCGACGACCTCGCCCAGCATCTGCCGATCTTCGATCAGAGATGCTACGGCCCGCCCAAACTACCTTCGGACGACAAGTTCTGGAACGAGCCTGAACGGCATCTCAGCGGCGCGATCCACTCGCCGGAGGCCGGGTATGTCAACGACCCCCAACTGTCGGTCCACAACCTGCAGCGGGCCGCAGAGGCTTCAGAAGCCCACTTCAGGTTCAACTCGCAGGTCATCAACATCTTGCGCTCGCCGCAACGGGTCACGGGCGTCACGCTAGATGACGGCACCACGATCAGCGCGCCGGTAGTGGTGAACGTCGCCGGGCCCCACTCGTATGTGATCAACAAGATGGCAGGTGTCTACGACTCGATGAAGATCAAGACCCGGGCCCTGCGTCACGAAGTGCATCACGTGCCCGCACCGGAGGGGTTCGACTACGAGACGCAGGGCTTCACCGCCACCGACGACGACACCGGGGTCTACTACCGGCCCGAGGTCGGCAACCACATACTGATCGGCAGCGGCGACCCGACCTGCGACGAACAGCAGTGGGTCGACCCCGACAACTACGACAATCGGATCAGCGACAGTCAATGGGAGGCCCAGGTGCTCCGTGCCGGCCGGCGGATCCCCGGCCTCGGAATCCCCCACCGCAAGAAGGGAGTCGTCGACCTCTACGACGTCAGCGACGACTGGGTTCCGATCTATGACCGCACCGACCTAGACGGGTTCTACGTTGCCATCGGTACCAGCGGCAACCAGTACAAGAACGGACCCGTCGCCGGACATGTGATGGCCGAACTGATCACCGCGGTCCAAGGAGGCCTCGACCACGACAATGACCCGCTCGTCGTCGAGGGCCGCTACACCGGCATGCCCATCGAAATCGGATTCTTCAGCCGCAACCGCGAAGTAGCCGCAACCTCAATGACTGTCCACGGCTGAACCCGTCTAAGCGCAGCGGCTGGGGGTATCAACATCTGCCGCCTCTGCCAGACGTCTACACGGTCTTTGCAGATACCTGCATTTGCAGGTCAAAGGTCTCACTAGCGGCACCTATTGTTGCCCGCGGCGATGCTGGCCCACATTGTGCGGGTCGCCTCAGCCTGCAACGAAGGAGATGACGATGCCGATTCCTGCGCCTGAACTGGACGATCTTCAGGCAATATCAAAGCGGTGGGGCCTGGATATCGGTGACGGCGACTTAGAGATCTTCAAGGCGTTGATCGAGGGTGCTCTGGGGTCCTATCGCCAGGTGGACGCCATGTATGACGCCACTAAGCCGTCTGCGCCCGAGCGGTCGAGCTACCGGCCCGAAGATGCCGAAAATGAGTTCGGCGCCTGGTACCAACGCTGTGACATTCAGGAGTCCGACTCTGGTCCGTTGGCCGACAAGACGTTCGCCATCAAGGACAACGTCACCGTGGCTGGGGTTCCGATGATGAACGGATCTCGCATCTTGGAGGGCTACGTGCCTTTGCGCGACGCGACAGTGGTTACCCGCATTCTCGAAGCTGGCGGCAGGATCCGGGGCAAGTCAGCGTGCGAGGATCTGTGCTTTTCCGGGGCGAGCCACACTTGCGCTACCGGCCCGATCCGCAACCCCTGGGACACCAGTCGCACCGCGGGAGGTTCCTCCGGTGGTAGCGGCGCCCTAGTAGCCGCCGGTGAAGTGGACCTTGCCATTGCCGGGGACCAGGGCGGGTCGATCCGCATGCCGTCGGCTTGGTGCGGTGATGTCGGTTTGAAGGCGACGTTCGGGCTGGTGCCGTACACCGGGGCCTATCCGATTGAGTCGACTATCGACCATCTCGGACCGGTAGCCCGCAATATGACCGATCTGGCCACGTTCCTGACCGTAATCGCCGGCCCCGACGGCAACGACCCTCGCCAGGCCCACGCTCCATCGGGGATCGACTACACGGCGGGGCTCGACGACGGCATCGAGGGTCTCAGGGTTGGCGTGGTGGCCGAAGGGTTCGGATTCGAGGACCTCAGCGACCCGGCCTCCGACGCCATGGTTGAGACGGCCGCCAACCGCCTAGCCGACGCCGGCGCCGTGGTGGAGACGATCTCGATCCCCGAGCACCGAGATGCGCTGCACGTCTGGAACGTGATCGCCACCGATGGTGCCATGTGGCAGATGATCCGCGGCAACGGGTACGGCATGAACTACCGGGGTCTGTTCGATCCCGAACTCATGGAGCAGACCATGCGGGGCTGGCGTACCAATGCCCATGCGACCTCTCAGACTCTGAAGTTCGTGATGCTCTGCGCGGAGCACGCCTTCGGCCATACCGGTGGCGCGACATACGCCCGGGCCACCAATGTGCGGCCCCAAATCAACGCGGCCGTGGACGCAGCCCTGGCCGACCATGATGTGCTGTGCTACCCGACCCTGCCCTTCCCGGCCAAGGAGATCCCGTCCTCGGATGCCACCGTCGACGAGTACGTGGCCCGTGCCTTAGAGATGATTCCCAACACCGCGGTCTCCAACGTGACCGGCAATCCCGACCTGACGATCCCCGTGGCAAGCGGGGAGGGCATGCCCGTAGGAATGAGCGTCGTCGGGCGGCAGTGGGACGAGTCCACCGTCCTGCGGGTGGGACGGGCCTATGAGAAGCTCGTCGGAGGATTCGCCCTATCTCCCATAGCCAAAGCACGGGTCAACGGTTAGGCCTGCGGCCGGGACCGTCTCACAGATCCGTGCTTGACTGGGGGCTAGGCCGTTGATCTCGGAAGGTGGTCAGGCCATGGATGACATAGCAATGGGTCGCCACTTCGAAGGTGTCATCGAACTCGTCGATACCGACGACCTGGAGCGGCTAGCTGACCTGAGCCAGACCCTTGTCGGGTTCTTGGACCCTGCGGCTCTAGCTCAGCGCACCGCGCTGGACCTGTACCGCATGCTTGGACTTCCTCTGGTGTCGGTGGCGGTCCGAGAGACCTCCTCGAACTTCGCGATGAGAGGCGTGCACGGGGCACGCACTGAGCGCTTCCGCCAAGTGCAAGTGTCCACCGGCAAGGGATTGGGCGGCCGGGTGATGGTGGAGCGTCGGCCGGTGGAGGTCCAGAGCTACCTCGACGACCCGCGCATTACCAACCACTTCATCGATGTGGTCAGCGCCGAAGGCCTCGGCGGGATGGTGGCCGTGCCCGTGGAACATAAGAACGAGATGGTGGGTCTCCTGTACGGAGGGTTGCGCTCCATAGGCTCGATAGGTGACAGGGCCAAGCTCGTGCTTGAGAGGGCTGCCCAGGATGTGGCACCGATGATGGCCGCGTCGATCCATGCCTCAGCCACCATCCGGCACCGTGTTGACGCAGAGCGCCAGCGCATCGCCAACGATCTTCACGACGACGTGGGGCAGTTGCTGTTCTCCATCAGTTGCGCAGCACAGCGCCTGCGTGACGGCGGGGACCAGAACCTCGTGTCGGTCGCGGAGCGCATCGAACACCAAGCACAGGAGGCCGCACAGCGGATGCGTCAAGCGTTCAAGGTGCTGGGGCCCACTTCCTCCGACGAAGCCGCAGCCACGGCATTGCAGCGAGAGATCGACGACTTGACCGTCCGCTCAAGCATCGCAACTCACTTCGTGGTGCGCGGCGTCGCCCGACCACTGCCGCAGCGCGCCGAGGCGGCGTTGTTAGGAGCAGCGCGCCAAGCACTGTTCAATATCGAGCGGCACGCCAACGCGTCGCTGGTGGTTGCGACACTGCACTTCGGCGTGTCGGAAGTGTCGCTGGTCATCCAGGATGACGGCTGCGGGCTGCCTGATGACTTTGAACTGGCTGTGGTGCCTCGCGGCGACCGGCACTGGGGGCTGGCGTCCATACTTCGCCAGGCCCAACGTCAGGGCGGTGATCTAGCGGTGAGACCCGGTGAGGACGGGGGCACCACGGTTCGAATCACCCTGCCTGTCGACGAAGCGCAATGAGCGCCCGAGCCAAGGATCCACTCATGAGCCTGAACCAAACCGCCGATGGACAAGACGGCGCCTGAGCAAGGCCGCGCCTCTGCGGCATCCGTTCTGGTGATCGACGACCACCCGGTGGTCATCGACGGCGTCCGCCAACTATTGGCGGCCGAGCCGGACTTCAAGCTTGTCGGCGATGCCACCACCGGTGAGGAGGGGGTGGAGCTGGCCCGGCACCTGACGCCCGATGTGGTGGTGCTCGACCTCAAGCTCGGCGACAACTTTGCGCCGCACCTCTGCCGGTCTCTCCAGGATGTATCGGGGAACTCTCGGGTGGTGATTCACACCGCATTCGACGACCGCGAACCGCTGCGCGCCTGCCTTAACGCGGGTGCGGTGGGCATCGTGCTCAAAGATGCCAGCAACCTCGTTGAGGCACTGAGGAGGGTGCTGGCAGGCGAACTCTACGTCGACCCCTCCCTAGTGGAAGATCCACGAGCGCGTGCCATGCGTCTGGGTGAGGACGGAGGCATGTACGAATCGCTGACGCAGCGGGAATATGAGGTGCTGTGCGTGATCGCGCTCGGCCGCACGAGCAAGGAAATCGCCGCGGAGCTCTTCCTGGCCGAGAACACCGTGCGCAGCTACACGCAGTCGCTGCTGACCAAGTTGCACGCTCGAAACCGGATCGAGGCATTGGCGAAAGCACGCGATCTGAGACTGCTGTAATCGTCGAAGCAAGCCCTCTCCAGCGGTCCGACAACGGTCTCATCGCGCTCGGCGCGGGACCTGCATTCGCGCGTAGTTCGGAGATGACCCTGCATTCGCGTATGTCTGCCGCTGCGGGCCATCACTAAACATGAACACAAGGCGACTGCGCGGGGCTCTTTGCACGCTGCGGGGCCGCCGCCCGAGGCGTCGAGAGCCGGTGCCCGAGGGTCCAACTAAGGGGGAAACACCCATGAGTCCACCGAGGACTACCACTCACCGCCGAGTTCGTCCGGTCTGGACGAGGCTCGTCGCCACCACCCTTGCACTTGCGCTGCTCGCCGCGGGCTGTGGCGATGATGCCGACGAACCAGCGCCTACCGGGGCCGACGAGCCGGAGAGCACCCAGTCAGACGACTCAGACACCACGCCGAGCGACGAGACCGAAGAGGCACCCGAGGCCACCGAAGCCGCGCCGCAGACCGACGAACCGATCCGGGTGGGAAGCCTTCTCGACGAGACCGGCCCGCTCAACATCTACGGCACGCCGATGGCCGACGCCACCCGTCTCGCCATCGCTAACATCAACGCCTCCGGCGGCGTGCTCGGACGCCAGTTGGAGCTCGTGGCGCTTGACTCGAAGTCGGACCAGAACGAGTACATCGCCGGCGCCGACCAGTTGGTGGCTGAGGACCTCGCCGTGGTCCACGCTGGGATCACTAGCGCGTCACGCGAGGCGATCCGACCGACGTTCGGCGAGGCCGAGTTGCTGTACTTCTACAACGTCCTCTACGAGGGCGGCGTCTGCGACCGCAACACCTTCGTGACCGGCGTGGTCCCCACCCAACAGCTGCAGGTGCTGATCCCATGGGCCGTTGAGAACTACGGGCCGCGGCTGTACGTGCTAGCCGCCGACTACAACTACGGGCAGATCTCTGCCGACTGGGTAAGTCACTACGCGGCCGAGGCTGGCGGCGAGGTTGTCGGGGAGGACTTCTTCCCACTCGACGTCGCCGAGTTCGGCACGACCATCTCGGAGGTGCAGAGCGCCGATCCTGACGTGGTGGTGTCCATCCTGGTCGGGGGCGCCCACATGTCGTTCTACAGCCAGTACGCCGCCACCGGTGCCGAGATCCCGGTGGTGTCGACATCGTTCGGGCTGGGCAGCGAGCAGGTGGCCCTAGATGCGGCTTCCTCGGAAGGCATCATCGTGGCCTACCCCTACTTCCAGGAGCTCGACAACCCCGCCAACAGCGAGTTCACCGCAGCCTGGCATGACGCCTTTGGCGACGACTACCCGTACATCACCGACCTGGCGGTGTACGTGTGGGAGGGCTGGCACCTGTGGGCCGACGCGGTCAATCGTGCCGGCACGCTTGACCGCGAGGCGGTGATCGCCGAGCTTGAGACTGGCACCGTCAACTTCGACAGCCCCAAGGGACCGGTCACGCTGGATGGGCCATCACATCATCTTGTGCAGCCGGTGAGCCTGGCCCGGGCCAACGACAGCAACGGCTTCGACGTGATCGAGACGTTCGAGAACATCCCGCCGTCGTTCGAGCAGCAGAGCTGCGACCTGATTGCCGACCCCGACACCAATGAGCAGTTCACCCCCTAACGGCAAGCTGCGGCCGTCGCTGGGGAATCAACCCCGTGACACCCGACTTCCCGTCTAGCCGACCCTCCCGGCTAGCAGCGCATGGGGTTGCGGGAGGGCATCGACAGCATCGGCGCCCTCCCGCAGCCACCACCCGATCCTCCGGCTGTACAGGCCAGCAAGGGAGAGCCCGATGGCTCCCGACCGACTCTTCAACCTCGGCTTCGACCTAGCCACAACGATCTCGATCCTGGCTCTGGTGTCTCTGGGTCTCGCGGTCATCTTCGGGATGCGCGGCGTGATCAACCTCGCCCACGGCGAGTTCATCATGTTGGGCGCGTTCGCGACGCTTACCGGGGTGCGCAGCGGCCTCAACATCTGGTTGGCGATGGCGGTTGCGGCGGCGCTGGTGGGCCTGTTCGGGATAGTCGTCGAGCGGCTGATAATCCGACATCTCTACGGGCGGCTCGCCGACACCATGCTGGCCACCTGGGGGCTGTCGCTGATCATGGTCCAAGCGGTGGAGAACCGCTACGGGTCGGTCACCGAGGGCATCTCGGTGCCGGTCGGGAACTTCACAATTGGCGAGTTCTCGATGTCGACGTACAACTTCGTGCTGATAGGCACGGCCGTCGTCGCGGTGCTGGCGACCTACACGATCATGCGCCGCACCCGCTACGGGCTGCTGGCCAGAGCCGCTACACAGTCGACGACGATGGCTGAAGGTCTCGGAGTGAACACCTCCGCGGTGAACATGTGGACCTTCGGGCTCGGGTCGGCCTTGGCGGGCGCTGCCGGTGCGCTCCTTGCGCCCGTTGTAGGGGTGATTCCCACCATGGGTCAAACCTTCGTGGCCCGGGCGTTCATGACCGTCATCGTAGGGGGTCCGATGTTCGTGGCCGGGACGGTTTCGGCCAGCGGGTTGCTCGGCTTGATCGAGAACGTGGCCACGAACTGGTTCACGCCTGTCATCGGCCAGGCGATGCTGCTCTTGGCGGCGATCGTGATTCTGCGGTTCTTGCCGCAAGGACTCACCGGGACCCGGGTCCGACGATGAGAGACCTGCTGGCTCGGGTCGCCGGCTCCGGGGGGGCGCAGCCAGCCACCGGTAGTGTGCTGCGCGATCTGGGCGGCGCCGTGCTGGCGTTCGCGGCCGCCGCGGCCTTGGGTAACTGGGTGGAGGAGTTCACCGCTTTCGAGTGGTCTCTCTGGGCCGTGCAGGCCATTCTTGCTCTGTCGCTGACGTTGGTGTGGGGCTACGGAGGGATCTTCAGCCTGGGCCAAGCCGCCATATACGGCATCGGCGGTTACGCCTACGGCTTCTGGGCCATCAACCTGACCGATAACACCGGCGAGTCGCTGACGGCGGTGCTGGTAGCGGTTGTTGTCGGCGCCGCGTTCGCAGCGTTGCTGGGCTACTTCATGTTCTACGGGAACGTCACCGACGTGTACGTGGCAATTCTCACTCTGGCCACGAGCCTGGTGCTGTTCGCCTTCGTGAACTCGACCTCGGGCCGCGCCTACCGCATCGGCGACGCGCCCTTCGGTGGCTACAACGGCATGCCTCGCATTCCTCGGTTCACCTGGCGCCTGCCGGGAGGTGCCAGCCACGAGCTGACCAGAACCCAGTTCTTCTTGTTCTGCGTGGCCGCGGGCCTGCTCATCGCCGTGGCCATTCGTGCGCTGTCACGCCGCCCCTTCGGCCGCATCGCCGTGGCGTTTCAGCACAACGAGTTCCGGACCGGGCTGCTGGGCTATGACGTGAGATGGCACAAGCTGGCGGTGTTCACGATCGGCGGCGCGATCGCGGCGTTTGCGGGTGCCCTCTTCGCGGCGTGGGGACGGTTCATGAGCCCGCCGGTCTTCTCGCTCACACCTGCCGCGCTGGTGGTGATCTGGGTGCTGGTAGGAGGCCGCAGCAGCGTTTCCGGGGCGTTCGTGGGTGTACTGGTGGTAAAGGGGTTCTCCTCGTGGTTCGGTGGTGCCAGCGGTGACAACGAACCGATCGTGCTCGGAGTGATCCTTGTGTTGATCGTGCTGCTGCTACCCGGAGGCATCGTCGCCAACCTCTCAAAGCTGAGGAAGTGGGCGCATGGCCGGATCTCGCTACCACGGGGGGTCCGTGAGGAGGCTGAGGCAACTGTCGATCACCAGCCCGAGCGGTACCTGAACGCCCCAACCCCGAAAACCGCACAGCAGGCGGCTCGGCTGATCGCGACTACGGCAGTGACTAAGCGATTCGGCGGGCTGGCAGCCGTGGACGCAGTGACTCTGGAGTTCCCGAGCGGCGTCTCGTGTTTGATCGGCCCGAACGGCGCTGGCAAAAGCACCCTGCTCGACCTGCTGTCGGGTCGCCAGAGACCGACCGCTGGAGCGGTGATGCTCGGCGGCCAGGACCTCACCAAGCGCGAGCCGTTCCTGCGTGCTCGCGGGGGCGTGGGCACCAAGCTGCAAGTCGCCTCGATCTACGAGTCGCTGACAGTGCGGGAGAACCTGTGGCTGGCCTGCTATGCCATGCCACGCGACAGCGAGGAAGCCGATCAGCGCGCCGCGGTCCTGCTGGAGTGGCTAGATCTGCAAGACGAAGCAGAGCAGGCCGCCGGAACCCTGTCGCACGGAAAGAAGCAGTGGCTTGAGATCGGCATGGTCGTGTCGACCGACCCCTCGGTCGTGCTGTTGGATGAGCCCACCGCGGGCATGACCCGGGAGGAGACGGAGCGAACCGCCAACCTCGTAAGGGAACTGGGCGAGAGGGCGTCAGTGATCGTCGTGGAGCACGACATGGACTTCGTGCGCCAACTGGACGCCCCGGTCACCGTGTTGCACATGGGCTCGGTGTTCACGCAGGGGACCTTCGAGGAGCTCTCCGGCGACGACCGAGTGATCGACATCTATCTGGGCGCGCACCACGGCAACGGCAGCCCAGTAGACGACCACGTATCTGCGTCAAACGGGTCCGTTGACACCAGCAGTGAGGTAGCGAACGGCACCAGCAGCCGCAGAGGACCAGCTGATGCTGACGCTTAGCGGTTTACGGGCCGGCTACGGCGCCACGCCAGTGCTGCACGGCATCGACCTCAAGCTGGCACCTTCAGAGTGCGCCGCGGTGCTGGGCCGCAACGGGGTCGGCAAGACGACCCTGATGCGGGCCATCACCGGCGCCATCGCCACCACCGGCGGATCGATCCAGTTCGACGGCATCGACCTGGGTCCGCTCAAGGCACACGAACGGGCCCGGCTCGGTATCTCCCACGTGCCTCAGGGGCGCGACATCTTTCCCAAGCTCACCGTGTTGGAGAACCTCCGGGTCGGGACCGCGGCCCGCCGAGACCGCAGGAACGACGCCGTCGACAGGATCCTTGAGGAGTTCCCCATGCTTGCGCAGCGCAGACGCGTCCGAGGTGGGAGCCTCTCAGGAGGCCAGAAGCAGCTCTTGGCACTGGCCAGAGCGCTGGTAACCGCGCCCCGCCTGCTTCTGTTGGATGAGCCGTCAGAGGGCATCCAACCCTCGGTCCTTGACGAGATCGCCGAGGTGATCGGAAGAATCAACGCCGAAAGGGGCATCACGGTGCTCGCAGTGGAACAGAACCTTGACTTCGCGGCCCGCATCGCCCGACGCTCCCTAATTTTGGAGAAGGGAGAAATCATCGCCGAAGTGGCCACCGCAAGGCTGCGCGGCGACCGCGAGCTTCAGAGGAAGTACTTGGCGCTGTAGCCCGAACAGACCCGAGCCTGCCTGACCCAGACCGACAATCACCGTCCCCGTAGCAGATACCCGAAACACGAGACACAGAAATTGGAGGAGCACACCATGAAGCCGTCAGGGGAGCACACCATGAAGCCGTCATCGGACTCAGGGCCGACCACGGTGCCGCTGCTGGAGGAGACGATCCCTCAGAATCTGGCCCGTACCGTCGCCGAGCACGCCGACCGCGATGCGTTGGTGTCGGTGGAGCAAGGGCTGCGCTTCACCTACGCGCAGTTTGCCGATGAGGTTGACCAGGTGGCCCGAGGGCTGATGGGCATCGGGGTGGCCAAGGGCGACCGGGTGGGGATCTGGAGCCCGAACTACGCCGAGTGGGTCCTGGTGCAGTACGCCACGGCCCGCATCGGCGCGATCCTGGTGACAATCAACCCGGCATACCGCTCCTCGGAACTGGAGTATGTGCTCAACCAGTCGGGAATCTCGGTGCTGGTGGCAGTGGAGTCATTCTCGACTAGCGACTACCGCTCGATGATCGAGGAGGTGTGGGGCCGGGTGCCCACGAACCGAGTGATCTACATCCACACTTCGGATTGGGACGATCTACTGGAGGTCTCTGCTGAGGTGTCGATGAAGCAGTTGGATCAGCGCACCGCCGAACTGGTTGCCAGTGACGGCATCAACATCCAATACACCAGCGGCACCACCGGCTTCCCCAAGGGCGCCACGCTGAGCCATCACAACATCTTGAACAACGGATACTTCATCGGCGAGGCCTGCAAATACACCGAAGCCGACCGGGTGTGCATCCCTGTGCCGTTCTACCACTGCTTCGGGATGGTGCTGGGCAACCTGGCCTGCACCACCCACGGCTCTGCCATGGTGATCCCCGCCGCGGGATTCGACGCTGCGGCCACTTTGCATGCGTGCGCCCGAGAGCAATGCACCAGCCTCTACGGCGTTCCGACAATGTTCATCGCTGAACTGGGCGAGTCCGACTTGGCCGGTTATGACCTGTCGTCACTACGCACCGGGATCATGGCTGGCTCGCCCTGTCCAATCGAGGTGATGCGCCAGGTTGTGGAGCGTATGAACATGAGCGAGGTCACCATCGCTTACGGGATGACCGAGACCTCCCCGGTGTCGACCCAGACCTCCGCGGACGATCCCTTTGAGAAGCGGGTGACCACAGTGGGCAGGGTGCATCCCCATGTAGAGATCAAAGTCGTAGACCCCGAAAGCGGCGAGGTCGTACCCCGCGGCACCGGCGGCGAGTTCCGCACGAGGGGCTACTCCGTGATGCTGGGATACTGGAACGACGAGGTCCGCACAGTTGAGGCCATCGACTCAGACGGCTGGATGCACACCGGCGACCTAGCGGTGATGGACGACGAGGGCTATGTGAACATCGTCGGCCGCATCAAGGACATGATCATCCGCGGCGGCGAGAACGTGTATCCCCGTGAGGTCGAAGAGTTCCTCTACAGCCACCCCGATGTCGTAGAGGTCCAAGTGGTCGGTGTGCCGGATGTGCGCTACGGGGAGGAGCTCATGGCCTGGATCCAACTGCAAGAAGGCGCAGACACGACCGCTGCGGACATCAGGGACTTCTGCCGGGGCACCATCGCCCACTACAAGGTGCCCCGCTACATCAAGTTCACCGATTCGTTCCCGATGACCATCACTGGAAAGATCCAGAAGTTCAAGATGCGCGAGACCTCGATAGCCGAGTTGGGCCTCAAGGACGCAGCCGAAGTGCGGAGCGCGTAGAGCCGTGAAGCTGACTCAAGAACAACTCGACTTCCGCGCCGTGCTGCGCGAATTTGCGACCACCGAGATCGCTCCCCACGCGGAGGCATGGGACCGCGACCACATCTTCCCCACCGAGACAGTCAAGGCAATGGGCGACCTGGGCCTTTTCGGGCTGGTCTGCGCCGAGGAGTACGGCGGAGCCGACGCTGACTTCACTACACTGTGCATCGCCATAGAAGAGATCGGCCGAACCGACCAGTCCATGGGCATCACCCTGGAGGCTGGCGTCTGTCTCGGAGCCAAGCCAATCGCGGAGTTCGGCTCGTCGGACCAGAAGGACGCCTACCTGCCTGATCTGGTGTCCGGCCGGGCGCTGGCAGGCTTCGGTCTCACTGAGCCTCACGGTGGCTCCGACGCCGGCGCCACCAAGACACGAGCCGTACTGGACTCCTCGGGCGCCGCGCCTCAGTGGGTGATCGACGGTGCCAAGACTTTCATCACCAACTCCGGAACCGACATCACCAGCCTGGTAACGGTGACCGCGCTTACCGATGAGGGCGTGTCGTCGATCATTGTGCCCGCAGGCACTCCGGGGTTCATCGTGGAGCCGCCGTACCGAAAGATGGGCTGGCACGCCTCTGACACCCACGGCCTTGTCTTCGACAACTGCCGAGTACCCGAATCGAGTCTGCTTGGCCGGGCCGGGCAAGGTTTCCGTCAGTTCCTGGCCACCCTCGACGACGGTCGCATAGCTATCGCCGCGCTGGCCGTCGGACTCATCCAGGCCTGCTTGGACGAATGCACCGCCTACGCGAAGGTGCGCCAAGCTTTCGGCAAGAACATCGGCAGCTATCAGGCCGTAGCGTTCAAGTGCGCCGACATGGCGGTCGCCGCCGAAACCGCCCGCCATATGACCTACACCGCCGCCGCTCTCAAAGATGCTGGCCAGCCCTTCAAAAAGGAGGCCGCTATCGCCAAGCTGTACGCCACCGAAGCGGCGGTGGCGGCCACTAGGGAAGCCACCCAGATCTTCGGCGGATACGGCTTCATCGACGAGACTCCCGTCGCCCGCTTCTACCGCGACGCCAAGATCCTTGAGATCGGCGAAGGCACCAGCGAGATCCAGCGCCTAGTGATCTCCCGAGAACTAGGCCTCGATGTATGACATACGTGCTGATCCTGCGATAGCGCTCACGCATCAACAACTCGATGAGGCCCCGTCTACCACCAGCGTCGTGACCCGAAGCGCTTGGGGCTGTCCGGTCAGGCCCTTCGGCGGGAAAGCCCTCGCAGAGTTCTCATTTAAGAAACCCGAGAGGTCTGTGCCCGAGAGAATCGCTTCGTGCAAGCCGGCATCAGTCAGATTGACGGAGGTCAAATTGGTGTCGGACAAGTCCGCATTCAATAGTTGCGAGTTCGAGAAATCAACGTTTAGGAGCATCGCCGATTCGAATCCCGTGTCGGGCAGGTTCGTTTCGGACATGACGGCTCCTTGCAAATCGGCTCCCGAAAATCTTGCCGAGAGCATCCTGGAGCCAGCGAAGTTCGCACCACTCAGAAGAGTCATCCCGGAGAGTATCGAGTTCTCTTTCTGGGCAAAGGTGCCCGCAGCACTGGTGAACTCATGTAGCGATTGGCCCCTGACAACCCAAGGACTGGCAAAATCGGCGTACTGCAGTTCAGAATTGGACAGGTTGACGCGCATCAGGTCTGCACCCCAGAACCTACTCCCTCGCATGTCGACACCTGAGAGGTTGCCTTCGCGAAGCTCCAATCGCACCAGGTTCGCTTGCCGGAGGTCCGGCATGTAGTTGTCAGCGGTTTCAAGCTCGATGAGTTCCGTGGTCCGGTTGCCGATCACCTCCATAGCCGCTTGCACATCCGGACGGAGCCTCACACTGCATGGATCGTCGTCCTCGAGTTCGTTGAGGTGCGCTTCTGGTGGGGGGAACCTCACGAACGCGCACAGGATTTTCATGGTCTTGACCTGCAGTGCTTCGGAATCCTCCGCAGTCAGGACATCGAGTTCGTAGATCGCGCCCAAGCGAGCCGAAGCGCTGTCGCTACTGAGCCGAGCACTCGCATCGGCGTAGCGGCTGTGAAGCGTGTCGGTTCGGTCACGGTTCTGGTTGTAGGAGAGGGTTTTTGCTGCCACCATGATTCGCCACACGGTGAGAACGACGCCGATGAGCGCCAAGGGAAGTATGGAGACATTGCGCAGAGTGGCGCTGTTAGTTTCGCCAGCGTTCGACCGGCCCGACCAGGGCCAAAATGTCAAGGTCAACGCAACTACGACGACTAACAATACGACGCCACCGGCCTTCAGAAGGATGCCCTTCCACTGTCTCCTGTGCGAATACACAACATCCCGGTTCTGCATCGTCGACTGACCGCTTTCAGGCTAGTGGGTCTTGGAGAGGTTGCGGGCATCACTGGGCTTGTGTCTCGCTGCTCCAGCATTAGTCGGCGTCAAGCACAATCCCTTCGGCGTTATGACGGGGCGCTCTCGGGTGACCCCACGGGCCTCGGTGGTTACTTCGATGCTTACGCAACTCTTGCCGACTGCGCGCCGGTCAACTCTGAAGGGATTCAAGCTGGCTCGCCCAAGCGTGGAAACGGGGACAGGCGTCTCGGATTGCTGCGAGACTAATCTCCTCGGCGATGGCCGGACCATGTAGGCGCTTGCGGAAATTCGGAACCGCGAGGACAATGCGCTTGCTCGGCGCGGTGTTGCGATCATCGTTGATGTCCTCTGGGGTCGCGAACTGGTGAGCGACCTGTTCAAGTGCATCCAGAGCGTTAGGAGGCAGGCTCGGAATGACGTTGAATGCAGCCGGAACCGAGAACAGCAGCGCCTCGAACTCGTGCCGCTGGACGTACGCAAACTGGGGAACCGTGTCACTAGATCGAGGGTTGTGATGCTGGACGCTCTCATCGATCCGCGCCTCTAGGTCTGTTACGGACTCCCCGGATCGCTTGCCTTTGAAGCCGTAGAAGTCGACCAGCGAGGTGACCGCGTCGAAGTTCCACGAGAGCTTCGCCATGACGGGTGCCAGCCTGTCCACGCTGATGTTGCCGCCTTGGCCACTGGGTTTCATCGCTTCCGTGGTGACACCGTGCGCTTCGAGATGCGGTCTCAGCACTTGCTTGACGAATTCTTCCTCCGTGTCGCCTTCGACGACGATTGCGACGCGCTTCACGGACGGCCGCCCAGCAGGTTCATCTGCCAGAGTTCCCCCGTCGTGTAGTCCTCATCGAGCCATCGTTCGTACTCGTGGCGACCCTTGCGGCACGCAATGGTTCTTGAGTCCTCCAATTCCATCACGACGAGCTCGTCGAGATCGAAGCAGTTGACCAATTGCGGCGACTGCGTAGCCACGATGACTTGGCACTGGGTTGCCAGCGAAGCGATCATCGACCCGACGAGGGTGACCGCCGCCGGATGCAGTCCGAGTTCGGGCTCGTCGATCAACGCGACACTCGGCAGCATCTCGGGCGGTAGGTTCAACAGCGTGACCAGAGCGAAGAACCGCAGCGACCCATCTGACGTGAGATGAGCGCCGAAGGTCTTGCCCGAGGTGGTGCCACGCCACCTCAAGAAGATGCGCCCATGCTCTTCTTCGAGGACGAAGTGATCGAAGCTCGGCAGCACCCGGCGAACGTTCTCCTGCACCCACTCGAAGCGGTCCGGGTAGTCGTCTTGGAGACGGATGAGAACTGCTGCGAGGTTTCCGCCGTCTGAGCGCAGGCTCCGATTGTCTGACACATCCCAGCGTTGCTTCATGCTGGATCTGGCAGACGTGTCGTGGAACTGGAACGTCCCGCAGTCCTGGAGCAGCCAGCGAATGAGGCGTGCCGTCGTCCGGTTGACATCGGGAAGACCGCCTCGGGCGGCCGAGTGGATCTTGGCCTCCGTATGCCCGCTACCGACCGATTGCCACGGTGCCTGACCCTCAGTGCCGTCACGGCTGAAGCGCAACCGTTCCTCGGTGAACACGAACCGGTCAGGGGCTCCGTAGGAGAGCGCGAAGGAGTACTCGTTGGCTCCGCCAAGCGTCGCCAGGCGGATGTCCGCCTCCATGCGCGGCGTTACCTTGTTGCCCATGAAAAGCTGGTCGTCGGCACCGCCTTGCAGGGCGACAAACTGTTCGAGCTTCTGTGACCGGAGCATCCAGCTCAGCATCTCGAAGAACCGGATGACGTTGGACTTGCCGGACCCGTTGGCCCCAATAAGGACAGTGGCGTCACCGAGATCCGACAGTTCCACATCGGCGAGCGACCGAAAGCCGCGGACCGACACCGCTTCAAGGCGGGACCGAGATTCGGCCGATCCTGTCCCGGGCGTTGCGTGATCTCGCTGGTCAGGTTCGCTGTCCATGAGGTTGAAACCCTAGCGTCGCAGTCTACCGAACACCTGCTAGCACTGCGACACCGCCTAAGACGCTGGTAGCCGATGGTGGGTGGCTAGATGCTTAGGAGGTCGCGGGCGCCGGTGTCTGATGAGGGATGACGGAGCTTCGACATCGCTCGGGCCTCGATCTGACGAATGCGTTCGCGGGTGAGGTTGAAATGCTCTCCGACCTCTTCAAGGGTCCGAGGCTCACCACGGTCCAAGCCGAAACGAAGTTTGAGAATCTCACGCTCACGCTCATCGAGCGGAGACAACAGACGCGAAATCTCGTCAGGCAACAAAGACGTCGCCGCTACCTCGAACGGAGAATCCGCACCTCGGTCTTCGACCACATCACCGAGTTCAGCGTCGCCGTCCTCCCGCAACGGCTCAGAAAGCGACAAAGGCTCAGCGGCGAAACGAAGCGCCTCGGTCACCTTGTCCTCAGGCATCTCCACTTCAAGCGCCAGTTCGCTGAGCGTGGCGGGCCGGCCGTACTTGAGTTCAAGGCGGGTCCGTGCCTTCTGCAGGCGCGCCAGAGTATCCCCCGCATGCACCGGCAGCCGGATGGTGCGACCGGTGTTGGCGATTCCTCGGGTGATCGCTTGACGGATCCACCAAGTGGCATAGGTCGAGAACTTGAAGCCCTTACGCCAATCGAACTTCTCGACGGCATGCATCAGACCAAGGTTGCCTTCCTGGATCAAGTCGAGCAGCGGCAACCCGGAGGCCTGATACTTCTTGGCAATGGAAACAACCAGACGCAAGTTCGACTGGACGAAAGTACGGGTTGCGGCCTCGCCCTTGCGCGAAAGTCGGCGGAGTTCGCGGCGGCGCGCAGGAGTCGGCTTCGACTCGGCCAACTCGCGGCGTGCCTCAATCCCAGCCTCAATCTCTTGAGCTAGGCGAACTTCGCCCTCTTTGGTCAAGAGCGGATACTGACCTATGTCCGTCAGATACAGACGGACCAGATCCTCCTCGTCCCTCTCGACACGCTCCTTCGCCACGGATGTCCCTCTCGTCGCTTCAGCCCCGTTCAGGTTTACGATACCGACGGATTATTTTTATTCAACCGTCAGATAATTGCCATCGGGCTTAGTGAAGCACTCCCGCGGGTACAAGACCACCCGCAGACACAAGGTGGCTTTCGGCTTCCATCACACCTCTGTTGAGGTGTTGGTTGGTTTCCGAGTTGCGTAGTGAACCCAGGAGAAGTTCGCCTTGCTCGCGGTCATTGCGTATGTCGAGCAGCAAGAAGCCGATGACACGAAGCAAGGGGGCATCTGCATGCGGTTCAGCTAGCCGTTGCAGCGACTCACACGACGCTCTGAGCCTCCCCAGAAGTACACGCTGTGCGATCGCCAGCCGCACGACTGAACCAGGAATCGCTCGAATGGCGCTGAGAGCTTCCTCGGCTTCTGAAGAGGGAGCAGTGAAGCTGGTCATGTCGGCAAGAAGCACCGAATCCGGCATCAACGACTTCAAATCATCGGCTTGCTCACCCAAGTGACGCCCTGTGGCTGACAACCAGGCAGCAACATCACCCCGGTCGGGCTCTACTTCGCCGGCCCAAGAAACGAAGAGTTCGAACAAGCTCGACGAAGCCCAGTGAAGGCCGCGCACTGCGGTCGCGGTTGCAGCGACTGTCAAAGCCTGTTCGCCGTGTGGCTGACCCACTTCGTCGCTCATGGCCCGAGACTCCTCAACCCCTGTAGCGGTTGATAATCGGCATGCGGCGATCACGCCCGAACGCCTTGTTGCTGAGACGAGCCCCGATAGGAGTCTGGCGGCGCTTGAACTCGGCGATATCGACAAGGCGACAGACCCGCTGTACCAGGTCACGGTCTCCCAAACCCTGCTCAACGATCTCCGCCACCCCCAGATCTCCTTCCACAAAAGCCCGCAGAATCGGGTCAAGCACTTCATAAGGCGGAAGCGACTGGTCGTCACGTTGATCTGGTTTCAGTTCAGCCGACGGAGCCTTGTCCAAAACAGACTCAGGAATCACCGCAGCACCCTGGCCATTGCGCCACCGGCACAACTCATAGACAGTGAGTTTCCAGACATCTTTGATGACCGCGTAAGCACCCGCCGTGTCGCCATAAAGAGTCGAATATCCAACCGCTGCCTCCGACTTGTTGCCGGTCGTCAAAACCAACCAACCGTGTTCGTTGGCCAGTGCCATCAACAGCACACCACGAATCCGCGACTGCACATTCTGATCGGTCAAATCGCCGAGATTCCCTGGCGAAGCAGCGTCGCTGGACAGCATCTCCGTAAACGCCGCATGGGCCGGTTCGATAGCGACCGTACGAGCGTCGATACCGAGATTGGCAGCCAGTGCTTCAGCATCGGCAATGGAGTGATCACTCGAGTACCTCGACGGCATCAACACGCCGTGAACATGGCTCGCACCAAGCGCATCAGCAGCAATCGTGGCGGTGATCGACGAATCAACCCCGCCCGAAAGGCCGATACAAACATCACTGAACCCACTCTTGTGAACATAGTCACGGGTGGCGAGTTCCAACGCCCGCCACTGTTCGGCCAACTCCCCCAACGGCTCCACGATCGGCGCCACGAGCCGCTCTCGCCGTCGAGGATCCCACGCCGAGACCGCAACCACCGAAGCCTCCTCGGTTGTCTCACGGGGACTCGCCAACTCAATATCGATCACCTCGACGCGTTCAACAAAACGCTCACAGCGAGCCGTCACCTTCGGCCCTTGCGGTGTGGGACTCACAACGAATGAGCCGCCGTCAAAAACCAGTTCGTCCTGCCCGCCGATGAGGTTGGCGTAAAGGACCGGAACTCTCGCCTCGGCCACGCGCTCGCTGATGACCTGTTCCCGCACCTTCTGTTTACCGGTGCGAAACGGCGAACCGTTGACATTGATCACAACACGGGCCCCCGCCGAAGCGAGCCTCGAAACCGGGCCGTTGGGAATCCACGAGTCCTCACACACCGTCACACCGACAGGAACGCCGGCGATCTCGTACAGGGTCAACGGATCGTCACCACGCTGGAAGTAACGGAGTTCATCGAAAACGTCGTAGTTGGGAAGATGACGCTTGTAGTAGGTCCCAACCACACGACGCTCCGCACAGATCGCCAGGGCGTTCCAGACACCGCTGTTGTAACCAAACCCGTCTTCGTCAACCACAGCAAGATCCGCGACCTCGCGCTCTGTCGAAGGATCACCATCGGCGAACCCGACCACAACCGCGCACCGCGAGGTCTGTGTCGCGAACTTCTCCAGCGTGGCCCGACAATCAGCCACAAAACCGGGCCTCAACACGAGATCCTCGGGGGGATAGCCGGTGATTGCCATCTCCGGCATGACTGCAACGTCGGCATTGCCTTCTTCGGCCTCCGCAAGCGCGGCCAACGCCAGCGCCATGTTGCCTTCAAGGTCACCCACCGTCGGGTTGATGTGGCACACGGCAACTCGCAAGACATCAGTACGAGACGTCATGGCTTCATCGTAGGGCCATACGCCAACACCGCCGCAGTCGCGGAACCCTCAGTCACAACAAGCCGCTTAACTGGGTGATTCTCAAATACGCGATACTCACCACGCATGAACACCCAACGCATGAATCGACAGGTCGTCTTGCGACGACGACCGTAGGGAATGCTCACCAACCAGGATGTCGAGATCGTCGAAGCTCCGATTCGGGAGCTCGAAGACGGTGAGATCCTGATCCAGATGGTCTGGTTGCAGATGGACGCGGCGGTTCGGTCCTGGCTCGACGAAGGAGAGAGCTATCTGCCCGCTGTCAAGATCGGGGAACCGGTGAGGGGCGGCGGAATGGGGCGAGTGATCGCCAGCAAACATCCAGACATCACCGTCGGGATGTGGTGCGGCGGCGGGTTGCCGGGATGGCAGGAATACGCCATCGCTAACGGCGACAGCCCCATCGTCAACCCTTATCCGCCCGACTGGGACGTACTGTTCCAGCTGGCAGTGATCAGCTCACCAGCAGCTACCGCCTACTTCGGTCTGAAAGAACTCGGCGAACTGAAACCCGGCGATTCCGTACTTATTTCCGCGGCAGCCGGTTCCACCGGTTCTGTCGCAGTGCAAACCGCATTGAATCTCGGAGCTTCCGTGGTGGGCATTGCCGGGTCCGACGAGAAGTGCCGTTGGGTCGAAGAGCTGGGCGCCGAAGCGTGCCTCAACCGCCGTAGCGATGACCTGGCAGCACGTCTCAAAGAACTGCGGCCCAAGGGGTTCGACATCTACTTCGACAATGTCGGCGGTCCCATTCTCGACCTAGCCCTGCGACGCCTGGCCATCGGCGGTCGAGTGGTGATCATCGGCGCCATCTCCATGTACAACCAGGGCGGGCGGCCACCGGGACCGTCGAACTATCTAAACCTCATAAACCGGCAAGCCAAAATGGTCGGCTACCAAGGGATGGCCTACGTCAGTCGCTACGACGAGGCTTGGAACCAGATGTGGGAATGGAAGGCGCAAAACAAGATGCGCTACCGCACAGAGATGGCACAAGGTCTCGAGAACTGCGTTCGCCAACTCAACATGCTGTTCACCGGCGGCAACACCGGCAAGGCGATGGTCCAGTTGTGCGACGACCCCGGCCCGGGTCCCTACTGATTAGGCGAGGGCGCTGCAGACGGTGTCGGTCATCAACGCGGCGACCACGTAGGGGTCGGCGTTGGCGTTAGGGCGACGATCTTCGATGTAGCCCTTGCCGTTCTGCACTACCTGCCAAGGAATGCGGATCGATGCACCGCGGTCGGAGGGAGCGTACGAGAAAGTGTCGAACCGCTGCGTCTCATGTGCCCCCGTCAGTCGATCCTCAATACCCACGCCATATCCCGCGATGTGGCGCGCAGGTACCCCTTCGGCCCCCAACGCCTCGCAAGCGTCGATAATCGGGTCGAATGACTCCCGCATCGCCTTAGTGGAGAAGTTCGTGTGCATCCCGGCACCGTTCCAGTCTCCCTTCATCGGCTTGGCCTCAAGAGAAACCTCAACTCCGAACTCTTCGGCCAACCGGTAGAGGAGATAGCGGGCGACCCACATCTCGTCGCCGACCGCCATGGTGTCGATCGGGCCGATCTGAAACTCCCACTGCCCGGGCATGACCTCGGCGTTGGTACCCGAAATCGTCAGACCAGCTTCGATGCAGGCGGTGGTGTGGCGCTCGATCAACTCACGACCGTGAATCTTCACTGCACCCACACCGCAGTAGTACGGACCCTGCGGGGCGGGGAAACCATTGGGCGGGAAACCTGCAGGCCAGCCTGTCATGCGATCAAGCAGGGTGTATTCCTGCTCCATCCCGAAGATGGGTTCCTGATCGGAGTAGCGGCCATACGACTCGCGGGCTTGACGTCGGGTGTTGCTCGGATGCGGTGCCAGAGTCCCGGTCAGCTGCGTTTCGCACATAACGAGGATGTTGTCGCCGCCGCGAATCGGGTCCGGGCATTGGAACACAGGTTCGAGGACGACATCAGAATCGCCGCCAGCGGCTTGATTCGTGCTGGAACCGTCAAAACCCCAGATCCCCGGCTCTTCACCATGGGCCAGAACCTTCGTCTTGGAACGAACCTCATTGGTCGGCTCGCTCCCGTCAATCCACAGATATTCAGCTCGGTAAACCACGAAATTTCCTCTCTTAGCTGTTGGTTGTCGACTCTTGTTCGCCGACTGTTCGGCGCTCCCTGAAGCTAAACAGCGTCAGGTTAGCCAACAGACAGCCTAAGGGTTCAAGAACTGGGTTTCTGCGCGGTTGCTCAATTGTTAACAGTGTGTGAACGAGGGCTTCACGCAGCAAAATCCGCCTGCTGGTGTGGCACCGTGGAAGCGCTCGGGGCTGGCTAACACAATCGGGGTGACAATGGAACGCGACCAGCAATACGTGCTTCGCAGCGTGGAGGAACGGGGCGTGCGGCTGATCCGACTCTGGTTCACCGACGTGCTCGGAAAACTCAAGTCGGTTGCCATCACACCGGCCGAACTCGAAGCTGCGTTCGATGAGGGTGTGCAATTCGACGGCAGTTCGATCGACGGTTTCTCACGCGTGCACGAATCCGACGTTCTCGCCCGTCCCGACGCAACCTCCTTTGAACTGCTTCCGTGGGCCACACAAGACGAACCGTCGGCTCGCATGTTCTGCGACATCCAGAACCTTGACGAGACCCCCTTCGACGGCGACCCGCGCCAGGTCCTTCGTCGAAATCTCAACGAGGCTCGGGCCGAGGGATATTCGTTCTTTGCTGCGCCGGAGGTTGAGTTCTTCTACTTCGCCTCAGGCGATCCGTCTCTGGGCAAACCCCAACCCCTCGACCACGCCTCCTATTTCGACCTCACTACCGCCGATGTCTCAAGCAACCTCCGCAAACGGACCATTCACATGCTCGAGGCCATGGGGATACCCGTCGAATATTCGTTCCATGAGGACAGCCCGAGCCAGCACGAGATCGACCTTCGCTACACCGAGGCGCTCGACGTGGCCGACAATCTCATGACCCTGCGGTTGGTCGTGAAGAAGATCGCCATGGAACGTGGCACCTACGCTTCGTTCATGCCCAAGCCGCTCAACGGTGTGCAGGGGTCGGGCATGCATGTCCATCTGTCGCTGTTCACCGGCGATACCAACGTCTTCCACGATGGCGCCGACCCATACGGACTCTCGGCAACCGGACGTCAGTTCACAGCCGGTGTCCTACGTCATGCCCGTGAGATCACCGCTGTCACCAACCAGTTGGTCAACAGCTACAAGCGACTGTCGGAGAAATCCGAGGCACCTCCGTATGTCGCCTGGGCGCGCAACAACCGGTCGGCCTTGGTGAGGGTACCGGTGCGCAGGCAAGGCAAACCAAGCTCTGCCCGAATCGAGTACCGCTCCCCAGACCCAGCCTGCAATCCCTACTTGACATTCTCATTGGTGCTCGCCGCTGGTTTGCGCGGCGTCAGCGAAGGTTACGAACTACCCGCGGAAACAAGCACCAACCTTCACGATCTCAACCCGCACGAACTCGCCGATCTGGGGATAGAACCACTGCCCCGTTCGCTCGACGAAGCACTGGACCTGATGGAGGGATCCGACCTTGTCCGTGCATCGCTCGGCGACCATATTTTTGAGTGGTTTCTGCGCAATAAACGCTCCGAGTGGGACCAATACCAGTCCACTGTCACCCCGTTTGAACTAGAGCGCTATCTGCCCACCTGGTAGATATGCCCAACGTCGCACATGCGCCCGACCTGATAGATATGAAGTAATGAGACCGTTGCTTGTCTTTCCCGACCCGGCGCCGCCGGAGTTGGCTCAGACCCTCGATATCGGCGGCTGGGCGTGGAAGGCCGCTGTTGATGTCGCCGCGGCTCGTGCCGACGAGCCGGCCGACGGCTGGGTGGGCGCCATTGTGATGGCTGGTTCAGATCTGGAACCGACACTGCGTTTCTGTCGATCGGTTCACAACGGCGAGGTCAACGTCGGGTCGCTTCTGTTGCTCATCAACGGCGGCCATCTCCAATCGCTTGATCCCCATCACGATCTGTTCGACGACTTCTGTCTGTACCCGTTCCATCCCTTGGAGCTGGAGATTCGCCTCAAACATCTGTTTAGACGGGGTGGACAAGCCGATGATGTCGAACTGATTGAGTACGGCCCGCTGGCCATGAACCTTGAGACCTATCAAGCCGTGATCGACTCCAAGCCGCTCGATCTCACCTACATGGAGTACGAACTCTTGAAGTTCCTCGCCGCGCATCCCGGCAAAGTCTTCACCCGCGAGACTCTTCTCAACCGGGTCTGGGGTTATGACTACTACGGCGGTGCACGCACAGTGGATGTGCATGTGCGGCGTCTGCGCTCAAAACTCGGTGAGGAGCACGCCAACCTGATCCAAACCGTGCGTTCCGTCGGTTATTCCTTCGGCCGTAGCCGCTGGGGCTAGTGGCTCCTCCGCTAACCCAGGTAGGGGTTGGTCTTCGAAAGCGCCAGATACTCGTTGGGTTCACCATCGTCGCCGACGTTGTCGAGATCGCGATCACGCCCAATAAGGCCGCCGAGCGCTCCAGCGAGTGCGGCCATGCTCATGAGCACAGCCACGGGCATCACCACAACCAACAACACCACGATAACTACGGCACCCAAATCCATGATGTCAGTCTGCCAGATCGGCCGGGCGTACAGCTATTACTTCGATCTCGACTTGAGCACCGAGCGGGAGAGCCATCACAGCCACCGCGGACCGCGCCGGGCGGTGTCCATCGAACTCCTCGGAGTAGATCTGGTTCACCGCCGCGTAGTCGCCCATGTCGACAAGAAAAACGGTGGCTTTCACCACATCGGCGAGAGAGGCATCAGCCGATGCCAGCACTGTGCGCAAGTTGACGAACACCTGCCTCGTCTCGGCCTCAACTCCGCCCTCGACCAGTACACCGTCACTGATACCAATTTGGCCGGCGGTGAACAGAAAATCTCCGCCTCTCATTATGGGCGAATATGGACCCACGGGTGTGCTCATGATGTGCTCCTGCTCAGTTTCTGGGCGGCTCGCAGACTATCAAAGACCATAGTCAACGATCGCTGATCGGCCATTGCTGCGGGCATTCTCGATCAAGCCAAACGGCGGCAGCGACCGCCGCGAACACTGCGTCTGAGCCGTTGACCGGATCGGCTGTGGACGGCTCGATAGTGATGTCGATACGGGGAGTGTCGATGGCGCGCAGCACGCCGAAGGAACGGATCGTCAGATCGTGAAGTTCTCCGTGTTCGTCGACTGCGAGGCTCTCGCTTGTCACCCACGAAAGAGCCATATGTGCAGCTCCGGTGCAGTATGAGCGCAGAACAGTCTTGTCCAGCACGGCTCCGCAGCGTACGGAGACACACAGCGTTCCATCCGCTCCGACCGAAGCGGTTGCCGCGCCTCCCCCAGGCGCTTTGATCCAACCGACCTCGCCTCTTGCGCCAGCCAGCAACACCGTTGCTTCAACCCAACCAGCACCACGGATAACCGCGCTGGTGGGCGGACCCACCACATCCACTTCCTGCACCAGCAATCCGGGGGCAACCTCGGTGATCGCGTCGCTGATACCCGCTGTTCGTGCAACCCGGACTACGCCTGTTCCATCGCGGTTGATTCCCGCTGCTAGAGGTGGACGCTTGGGACCTCGGCGCACGGAATCTTCACGGGAGTACAACACCCTCACGGGACGTCCCGCTTCGTTTGCGAGACGCTGTGCCACCTCCGCTACTTCGCTCGATTGTTTCGCCCCGAACGCTCCCCCATTCGCCAAAGGCGACACCGGTTCGCCGCCTGGTTTGCACCAGGAGGTATCCGTTTCGAGGTAAGCCGGTTCAACCCATGAGGTGCGAAGCGTCAGGTCGAAGTCGCCTTCCGGCATTGATATCGGCGGCTCGAAAACCGCTGTCGTGCGGCGGCCCTGCACCTTGCCTGCGAGCCGCAAAGCCTCGGCACGGCTCTCAGCAAGCACCCATTGTTCGTCTTTCGCCAGGACCGCTACGAGTGCATCCGCGGGAGCTGAGTCGTCGGCAAAACCACCGCGTCCCGCGGCGACCGCTGGGCCCACGGACTGAGCAACACCACCTTCAATCGTCGCTCTGTGAGCCGCGTCGCTGCGGTCACTAGCCGTGCGAACATCGACAGCTGTTCTAGTTTCTTGAGGTTGGTCGCCAAAAGCCACCCATGCGTCAACGACAGGCTGCCAGCCGGTGCATCGACACAGGTGCGCTTGTAGTGCCTTGGCCGCAGCCTCGCGGTCATTGTGGTCCCCGCCTTTGGCCCGTAGTCCTTCGAAGCGACAGATGATGCCTGGCGTGCAGAAACCGCACTGGCTTCCACCGGTCGAGGCGAACGAGTCAGCCCAGGCTTTGCTGAGGTCGCCGGGGAGGCCTTCAAGGGTGGTGATGGTGCGATCACGAACCCGCCGCACCGGGGTAACACATGACACGCGAGGTGCACCGTCGACCAGCACCGTGCAACAGCCGCATTGCCCCTGCGGGCTGCACCCGTCCTTGACCGAGATGAGCCGGAGTTCGTCACGCAAGACATCAAGCAGCGTCGCCGTGTTGGCAACCGTGCCGTCAACGCTGACCGCGCGACCGTTGACAACAAGCTCTATGGACTCGGCTGATTCCATCGGCTGACTCTACGCCCCATCAGCGCGCCCAGTGGGCATGACCAATAGTCCGAAGCACAGTTGGGGGCCGGGCGAGCAAGCGGGCGAACTCGGTCCATACGGGCGAGGCCCCGGCCCGGGCGGCCGGTGAGTGCAGCGAACAACAGCGGAAGACGCTCGGGCGTGACGGGCTTGCTCCTACCCGCGCACGTCCTCGTGCGAGGGCCGCGCTGAGGGGCCACGCGGAAACGTGACACGGGTCTCGGGGGATTTCGTTCCGACTGCAAAAGGCGCTGGCGGAAACGCGAACATCGGATTCATGCTGCGGGTCTGTGGTGGCTACGGGGGACCGGCTCGGGTTCACACTGTGAGCAGGGCTGCGGGGATGACGGCGATGCCGTCCTGGCGGCGGTAGGCCTGCGATCCGGTGGTGAGCACTGCTGCGTCGAGCAGCTGCGGGCCGATCCTTTGTGCCAACCAGTGCAGGTGCCTCACGTCGGCGTCGTCGACTGTGCCCCCGAGCTTGACTTCCAGGGCGACGATGCGTCCGTCGGGGCGCTCCAAGATGAGATCGACCTCATGCTCGCCGGCGCGGGTTCGCAGGTGGAACACCCGAGCCTCGTTGGCCTGTGCATAGACGCGCACCGACAACGTCACCAGCGATTCGAACAGGCCGCCCAACAGCGTGCCGTCGCGGGGAAGGACCCCCCTGCCCGAGCTGCCATCGAACAGCGCGTCGACGTCGACGCCCAGCAGCCGTGCAGCAAAGGCGGGGTCTGCCAGTTGGTGCACGGGTGCTGCCGCCACACGCCTGAGACGGTTCCACGTCGGCAGCCATGCAGGGGTGGCCTCGATCATCCACGCACGTTCGAGTGCTCCGCGATATGCCAGTGCCGTGCTGCGAGCCGGTGTCTGCCCCTCTCGTGAGGTCGCCGCCCCGGTGATCTTGGTGAACGTGGTCGCGGTCGAGACCGCAGCGGCGTACGCACTCAGCCACGTCCGCAATGCTTGAGGGTCGCGTATTCGTGTGCCCTGCTCGACGACGTCGTATTCGATGATTCGGTCGAGGTAGCCGTCGAGGATTCCTCTGATCACCCGCTCACGCAGACCGCGAGTCGCCGGCAGCCCCGATCGGACGATCTCGTTCGCATAGTCGGCCAGCGTCACGTCGCTGAAGCCATCGAGGGAGCGGCGCGCGCCGTCGAGCAGTTGCGACAGGGAGACCGTGCCTGTGCCGAGCCGCTCGGCGAGCGACAGCGGCCGCATTCTGATCGTCACGATCCGCCCCGCACCCGAGTGCGTCGGCAGTTCGTTGGGCGCAGCGGAGCCTGTCAACAGGAAACGGGAACCCGCGAAGTCTGCATCGACTGCTCGACGCACGACATCCCACGACGCCGGGAGCCGCTGCCACTCATCGATGAGAATGGGCTGCTCGCCCCGTGCGAGCCGCAGCGGGTCGGCGCGCGCAATCGTCAACGCAGCGTCGTCGTCGAGCCGGAACACCGTGCGCGCCCGGCGCAGAGCCGTCTCGGTTTTACCCACCGCCCGTGGACCCTCCAGCGATACCGCCGGCAGTTCGTCCGCCAGTTCGTCGAGTTCGCGGTCCACCACACGCTCTATGTAGTCTGCCATCCAAGCACACTACATAACGGACACCTATTGCGCTACGTTTTGGACGGCCAATGTCATACATTCTGGACACTCAAAATGACGACGATTTCGAACTTCTGCTCGTTGAGCAGGGGCGCGTGTGCGGGCGCAGCCGCCGTCAACCTTCCAAGACGCCGCTGTCGACATCGAGAACGAAGTGCGCGCCCAAGATTGGTGCGTCCGAAACAGACCGGCGTGACCCCTGAGACTGGTCCACCTGTTGTGAGAGTCTGTTGTCCAGTTTTGCTGCTCGCAGGTGCCGTGGCGCACCGCGTATGCGGACGGGCTTTGCTCCTACCAGCGCATGTCCTCAGACGCTAGTGTTCGGCGCAATGGCGACATTCCCGACCGTGATCGACGAAGTAACGACGCAGTGGCTCACAGAATCGCTGCGTTCATCGGGCGTTCTGGCCGCCGACTCACAGGTGAGGGGGTTCGACGTCGAACCCATCGGCATGGGAGTCGGGATCATGGGCCTGCTCTACCGCTTGTCGCTGCGCTACGACAGCGAAGCGGCCGGCCCGGCGACTCTGGTGCTGAAACTCCCGTCGACTGACCCTCAAGCTCGTTACATGGCCCAAGTATTTCGGTTCTACGAGAAGGAGGTCGGGTTCTACCGCCAATTCGCTCAGCTGACCCCGATCCCGACCACAGCCTGCTACGCGGCAGACCACGACCCGGAAACCGATGATTTCGTGCTCCTCTTCGAGGACGTGGGCGATGCGATCGTACACAGTCAGGTTGATGGCTGCCCGCCTGATGCGGCGTTGCTCACGGTCCGCAACCTTGCGCGACACCACGCAAGGTTCGCTGATTCGGCACTGTTCGACGATCCCGACTTCGCCTGGTTGCCGTTCGGTTCCGATCCACCCACCCCTGAAGCGCTGATCCAAACGATTACCGGTTCGTGGGGACCCTTCAAGGAGAAGTTCCCCGAGCTTGTGACCAGTGAGTTGACGGCGATCATCGAACGCTTCCCAGGGTCAGTCCGTTCGCTGCTGACAGTGAACCCAGGTCGTCCGATCACCCTGGTTCACGGCGACTACCGGCTCGACAACCTCTTCTTCGCCAACGGAGGGGTCACAGTCATCGACTGGCAGGTCTGTGCCAAAGGACCGTTCGCCTACGACCTCGCCTACTTCATCACTCAGAGCCTGACCATCGACGACCGTAAAGCCCATGAGGCCGCGCTGATCGACGCTTACCTCAACGAACTCGAAGCCGCCGGTGTGTCTCACGACCGTGACATGTTGCTGGACGACTACCGAGCGACCGCCATGTTCTGCCTCTGCTATCCGATCCAGGCAGGAACGGTTGAACTGGTCAACGACCGGGCCCGGGCGCTCATAGCCGACATGTTCAACCGAGCCATGACCGCCATCAGCGACCACAACGCCACCGAATTCCTCCTCGACTGACCGAGCGCTTGTCGTTCTCGCCACGCTCTGTCACACACAGGTGGTATACAGCTCGCATAGATTTCCCCCACACCAGGACTCAAGCATGCCGAGCGGTAGTCGATATTCCGACCGAGCAGACGTGCCTTCCATGCAACCAGTTGCGCTTGACCGGTACATCCAATCCAAGCTCAAGACTAGGCGTCTCGTTGGCGAATATCCCTTTGAAGGACCTGCGTTCGAACGCACGAAGCAACTAGTGGAAGCACACTTCCTTAAGCAGTCAGTGAGCGCACGCCGTGTTTTTTCGTTTGCGAACACACACCCAGCGTTGTATGCGTACTACCTGGCAGGGATCGGCGCCCTAAGCGGTCACGGTGGTGAGTTGTGGACCTTTGTGCCCTTTGTCTCTCACCGAACCGAACTCCAAACAGCGGCAGGTCAAGCATTCGAGCACGCAATCAAGAGCAACGCCCTTACAGACGCCTCGGCACGAATGCAGAGCGAGCGACACATGCGTTATGTAGGACAAGTGATGTTCCATGCGATCGTGCCAAGGGAATCAGCCCAGCCACTTCTCGAACGAGTGTCGCGGTTGCTCAGCGAAGGGCTCGTGGACGGCACCGAGTTGCGAAGTGCGTTGCTGAGCGAAGACCGCAGCAACAATTTGCCTGAGCCAGCGCTCCGATTCCTCAGGTACGGAGACGATCTCGCCGAAGACTACTTGAACCGATTGGCGTTGCTGCTGAAGGCAAGCGCTCGCGACGAACGGGTGGTCGCTCGGGAGTTCGGGCTTCCCCATTATCTTGATGAAGTCCTGCTGAGGATCGACAAACCACGATCCCTCGCCGCAGTCTCAGACGCGCCCCGACCAAAGATCCTGTTCGACCCATGGACTGAAGCAGGACCAGAACTCTTTCTTCCAGCGACTAGGGAAATCGACAACTGGGTTCTACGCGAAGAGCCGGGTTTGTTGGGAAGGACGCTGGGGAGCCACACAAGCGACCATCGAGACGAACTGGCTCTCATATCTATTTTGGCTCCTACCGGGACGAGCCCCCAGAATTCATTGAAGTTCGTGAACTCTCCAACAATGTGACGGTCCTTGCCCGCGCCAGCACTCAGGGCCGAATCGTCACAATCAACGGCGGACGGTACAGGTTCTGCCAGTGGTGTGGACGTGGAGAGGCAACCAGCGCCAAAAAGCGAGGCAAATCGGGTCACGATGACCTTCGCCGACCCGGCCGGAAATGCGCTGGGGCCATGAACTTCGCACAACTCGGCCATGACTACCTGACCGATGTGTTGGAGATCCGGTTCGAAGGAGCACACCGAAGCCACTACTGCGATACCGCGATGAATAGCTTGCTTAGTGCATTGCTTGCTGCGGTCCCCGAACTTGGTATCAATCGCGACGATGTCGACGGCACATTGAACTCGTCAGGCCTCGACACTCCGCAGGCGATGGTGATATTCGACTCCGTGCCCGGAGGAGCTGGTTATTCGCAACGGATATCTAAGCGACTACCGCAACTGTTCAATGCAGCCTGTCAGCTCGTCTCCAGCTGCTCCTGCCAAGAAACATCATCGTGCTATGGCTGCTTGCGAAACTATCGCAACCAATTTTTTCACGACGAGTTGTCGCGAGGTGATGCAAAGGCTCTGCTGGACCACATGGCTACTGCACCGGGAGCCGAAGACTTCAAAACGTTCAGTCCATTGGTCCATACTCTGTTACGGGAACTATTGGAGCGCGGCGCACCAATGCCGGTTGCCGGATACAAGACCTCCTATGGAGAAGCACTGGAGGCGACCTGGCCCGAACAAAAAGTGGCAATACTCCTCGACAGCAACGAACAGCGCGACTTTCAACTATTCACGGACGGATGGATTGCCCACCACTTCCATGACTGCGTGCCAGAACAGTTGTGCGCGAAATTGATAGATCGAACAACGAGGTAAGCGTTCACAATCCGAGGTTCGGGACGATCAACTACGTGGCGGTGCGATGGGGTTGAACCAATTGACTTCGGTGAACCGACCGAGGTCCGAGTCGGCCGACACGAACCAGCATTGTATCGCTCAGCCAGCCTGGTGACCCTCTAGCAGGTCGATCGCGTCGGCCACATTCGTCACGTCGATTCGAATGCCGAGTCGACGCGTCTGCTGAACAAACGGTGCTGGAGACGCTTCGGTGAGCAGTCCACGCCTAACCAAGGCGTTGACGGCCTCCGATAAACCCATGCCGCTCTCGCTGCGAAGGTGTGCCAGTGCCTGCGCGGTGTCGTCGAACTCCACAGTGGTCCTCATCCCACAGAGCATAGACACGTTGACGTGGTCATTTCGCGGGGGCGAACTCGAGAAGTTGTTGGAAGGTTGGGCGGTTGGTGGAACGGAAGGTGTTGGGGATCAGGTTCGGCGCGAAACTTGAGCGAAGACCCTCACGCAACCACATGCTCGGATCGTCGCCTCGTTCGGCTGTGATTTCGGAGACCACCCTCTCGATCGTGGCCCACAGGGATTCACTGCACTCTTCAAGATCGCCGCCGCCGCAGTACCGGAGGTTGAACGGCCCTTCGACCTGATGACCAAGAACTGTGCGCAAGTCTTTGTCGACCAGACTTGCGGTGCCGATTCCCCTGAAGTTGATCGTGTTGGGCTGGATCCCCCCGAAGACAGGCTCCATCACTGCAGCCGCGATCGGCCACCAGAGCTGGTCCATCAAGAAGGCTCCGGCCCTGTCATAGAAACCGTCCTCGTCGGCGTCGAGCAACGGCGCGTCGTCGTCCACCCAGGCATCAAGGAGACGGACCACCTCGGCGGCCGCACTGCTCGGCGCGTCTGTTGATCGAAGCACCTCACTGATGACCGGCCACACCGGCGACAGCGTGTCCTCGGTAGCGGAACGGTTCATAATCCCTACAACGTCTTTCAACTCAGACTTGTCGGGCCACTGATCAAACAACTCGACGCGGTGGACCGACCCATAGAGATTGCCGTCACCATGCATGAAACCTGGAGCAGACTGATTGTTCCAATTGAGGAGTCTCCCCGACGGATGGCCGGACGCGTGTGGATGCTCGTGTTGCTCCAAGAATCCCTGCCACTCGTATTCACCGGTGCCCAGCGTCGGCAAGCGGCGATCAAGCCCCTCAGCACGTTCCGGTAGGTGACCAGACGCAAAATAGGCAATGCCCTGCCGGTTTGCGTAACCCCAGTTGAACGTGAAGCCAAACTGATTCGTCACTTCGAAGAACGCCTCCGGGGTTGCCGCATCACCCTCAGTCATGTCCTTGAGCGCAGCAAGGTTGAGTCCGTCACGGCCGAACGTCGAACGTTTCCGAGTTAGCGCGACGGGCTCTCCTTGCGACATCGCCGTACCGATCACCGGCCCGTGTACCGAAACGGGATAGCGGATCGGCGTATCACCGAGCATCCCTGCGTAGAACTGCTCAAAGGGAATGCACTCACCTTCGAACATGTAGGAACTCGATTCCCGACTAGGGGTGGAGCCGTCCGGGTTGCAGAGCACCTCGGCGTACACGTCGATCACGTCCTGGTTGGCTGAGGTGAGGCTCCACGCATAGTCGGTGGTACGTCCGATAAGGATGTACATCGCCAACCCGGGCACAGCGACACCCTGCGCTTCGATTCCCGGGCCGCTCAAATGAATCTGCTGGACGATCTCGGGGTAGTAGTAGCCGAGTTGGGGACCCATCACCGCGAGCGTCGTGTTATTGACTGACCGCTCCGGCGCCACCGTCAACCAGTTCGATGCGGTAAGCGACGGAGGCGCCGAGGCTGCCTCGTACAAGACCCTCTCGTCCCGCAACACCGATGCTGAACCCTCCACGGGGGCACGAGGATCCAAGGAAATCACCGATCCCTCATCGATCACTACCGAACCGGTGACCTCGCCTCCCGTGAAGGTGCCATATTCGAAGCGTTGGTCGATCGTGGTGGGTGCCTCGGGATCATCTGTCTGCATGAAGTCTTCCCACGCAGCGGTGCCTTGTTGTGCGCCGAGAGCGTTTTGCAGTCCGGACAGGAACTCGGCGTTGTCCACTTCGCTGCCACCGCCAGCCCCGAAGATCGAACCGATGAAAGCAGTCACAGCGATCACATCGTTCACATTCGCCGGCTCCCGAACGATTCCGTTGGCCTCCCAGAACGCATTGATTCCCTCGGCGTAGGCGGCGGCATCGGACATGATCTGTTCGCCTTCGGACCCGTAGGTTTCGACAATCAGATTCACCTGATCGGTGACTAGCTGTTCAGCCGCCGCGCTAGGTGTGAAGGACTGTGCGCTGGTTATCAGACTGAAGGCGTTGATTCCGGGGACATCAGCCACGGCAACCCGCGCCGGACCCCGACCAAGGGTCAGTAGCAGATCACGGTCACGGGCTGTTACCCAGCCGGCGCCGAAGGCCAGATCTTCTCTGGTAACGCCGCTGACATGAGCGATCCCGAATTCGTCGTAGAGGATCGTCGTGCCTTCGCGTCCTGTCGGCTCCTCGACCGTCTCGCCGACCGGCTCGAAATTCTGGGGAAGGAAAAGACTGTCGATGTCGGCATCGCTGATGTTGCCTCGTAGCGGGGTGAGGCCGTCGTAGAGCGGGAGTTGGTCGAACGAATTGTCTGTCGTGGGAATACCGCCGTAGTTGCCTGGCGGAAGGATGTAGTAGGCGCGGTCCTCGGTGATCGTCGGCACCGTGGTCGTAGTGGTGGTTGTGGTCGTGGCCTGGTCGGGCGGTTCTGTCGTGGTGGTCGTGGGGTCGGGCGCGCTGATGCTGGTCGTCGTGGTGGAATCGGGTTCGGGGTCTGTGCTGGTGTCGTCACCCGAACAGGCCACGGCCACCATCGCTAGCGAGATTGCCGCGGCCAACCATTTGACCCGAAGCCGCTTGGGTTTGCTGTGAAGACCTCTTGGCACCGTTGCTCCTCCTATCGACTCGTCTGCTCGCCGAGCGCTTTGTGCAGGGCTGCGGATGCGTCGCGGGCATTGTTGAGGCTGACTTGCGCGGTCGCCACCATGGCCGACCCGTGGAACGTTCCCGGATAGGCGTGGATCTCGGTCGACACACCCGCTTCGAGCAGTCGCATCGCGTAGATCAATCCCTCATCACGCAACGGATCGAACTCCATAACCGACACAAACGCAGAAGGCAGGCCTGAGAGATCATCAGCCACCGAAGGCGATGCGTAAGGCGAAACAGGCCCTTCGTGGTCAGGGCCCAGGTAATGCTTCCAACTCGAGATTGCGTTGGGTCGATTCCACAATGGTGTGTCGGTGAACTGTGTCATCGACGGCGTCTCAAGCCGATGGTCGAGTTCAGGTATCTCCAACAGTTGGAAGCACAACTGTGGACCACCACGGTCTCGGGCCATCAGTGCGGTGCCGGCGGCCAAACCACCACCGGCGCTCTGACCGGCAATCGCGATGCGCTCAGGATCTACCCCCAACTCCGCAGAGTGATCTGACAACCACAGCAGCGCTGCATAGCAGTCATGGATTCCCGCCGGGAAAGAATCTTCGGGAGCAAGCCGGTACTCCACAGACACCACCACCGCCGGGAACTCAGCGGCCACACGATCACACCAAGGGTCCATCATCTCGATCGAACCGACCATGAACCCGCCACCATGGATCTCCAACACTGCACCCAAGAGATCCGGACTCGCAGAAGCTGGGCGGTATATCCGAATCGGCACATCGGGGTCGCCATCAAGACTCTGAACAGTGCGATCCTCACGGATCACGTCATCTCGAGGTTCAATCTCGTTGGCGAACAAACCAATCGATTCGCGCATAGTACGAATCTCGGCGGGGTCTGAGAAGTCCGTTACCGTGGGCAGCAAAGGCAGCATCTCAAGCAAGTCTGGGTCAAACGCTCGCTCAGTCATGCCGAGACCGTAGCCGTTGCTTCCAACCGCTGAGAAAACGAAGAAAGCCCGCCGCAAAACGACGGGCTTTGCAGTCGGCTTAGCGGCTCAGCTGAAGCTCTGCCCGCAGCCGCAAGTGCTCTGTGCGTTTGGATTGTCGATCGAGAACCCTGCGTCGGTGAGGCCATCTTTGTAGTCGAGCGTGGCCCCATCAAGAAGCTGAGCAGACGAAGGATCCACCACAACACCGACCGGGCCGAAGACGACCGACATGTCGTCGGAAGCCCGTTCGTTGTCGAAGTACATCTCGTATGAGAAACCGGAACAGCCGCCAGGGCGTACGGAGACGCGCAACGCCAATCCCTCTTCTCCCTCTGCGGTGAGGAGCTCATCAACTTTCGATACAGCGGAATCGGTCAGTGTGATCACAGGACTTCCTCTCTAGGAGAACTACCATACTCTGACCCTACCCTATCCGCTACGACCCAGATTCGCCTCCCCGTCTCAGAGGTTGGTTTGCGCCGGTAGCCTCGGGTTGTGGACGACGTTGTTCTGCCGACTGCTGATGACGTGATGGGGTTGCTGCGCGGGGTGATCGACCCTGAACTCGGCAGTGACATCGTAGAACTCGGAATGGCTCGCTCCGCCGATGTCGCCGACAGCGGCAGAATCACTTTGGAGATCGCCCTGACAACGAGCGGCTGTCCGCTGCGAGGACAGATCCAAAAGGACATCCGCAGCCGTCTCTTGTCGCTTCCCGGGGTCACCAGCGTGAAAATCAACTGGAGCGAACTGACACAAGAACAAAAATCTGAGGCCATGTCCAAGGCACGATTCAACGTCAGCCAGGACGCTCCGGCCACCGCCATCCCGCCGACGACCAAAGTCATCATGATCGCCTCGGGTAAAGGCGGAGTCGGCAAATCGTCAATCGCAACGAACCTCGCGGCCGCGCTGGCCGACACTGGCTATGCGGTTGGAGTGATGGATGCCGATATCTGGGGATTTTCCGTTCCCCGCATGCTCGGGGTCGACGGCGAGTTGGTAGCCCGAGAAGGCAAGATCACTCCCCTGATCCGTCAGGTCGGTAAGGGTCGCCTTGAAGTCGTGTCGATGGGCTTCCTAGTCGAACAGGAAGACTCTGCGCTGATGTGGCGGGGGCTGATGCTCGACCGTGCGGTGCGACACTTCTGCGAAGACGTTGCCTGGTCAGAAGATCTCGACTACCTGCTGATCGACATGCCTCCAGGGACCGGTGACGTGCAGATGGGCTTGGCAAAACTGCTGCCACGAGCCGAGATGCTGATCGTCACCACCCCAGCCCGCAACGCGCAGAAGGTCGCCGCACGAGTTGCCGACATGGGCCGCAAGAACTTTCTGCGGATCGTTGGCGTTATCGAGAACATGACCAGCTTCGTCGCCCCGGATGGAAGCGAACACGCATTGTTCGGAAGCGGAGGCGGGCAACAGTTGGCCGACGACGTGGGTATTCCACTGCTCGGATCGGTCCCAATCGAAGCCGAGGTGTCCATCGGAGGCGACTGCGGATCCCCCGCAGTTCTCGGCTCTGGCGCGGCAGCCGAGGCGCTACGGGCCATCGCAGAAGCTATTGCCGAGGAGTACGTTCCCCCAGTCGAGATGGCGGGATGCTCGGCTCGCATGCTCGAAGCGGCCATGGCTGCCCTCGATGAGCTCGACGAACTCGAAACGAACCCCAGCTAAAGCCAGCGTTTAGTCAGCGTTGTTTGGGACTGTCGTCACCGCCGTCGTCGGCATCGGAGTCGGTGTTCTCCTCAGACACCGGGCCGAGTTCGATCGCTGACCCGTTGCCGTCGCCATAGGTGGCCTCGCCAGCGTCGGTGACATCAGTTGCACTCACATCGGTCCATTGACCGAAACGCATGCCCTGCCCACCAAACGCCCCACCGGCCCTCACACGACCGGCGAAGCGACGCTTGAGCACTTCGCGCACGACCGCCCGGGTAGGCGGAAACAAAAGCAGCAGGCCGACCCCGGCAGTAAAGAACCCGGGAGTCAAAATCAGCGCCGCAGCTATCAGCAACAACACGCCGTTGATCAACTCGTTTGTTGGAATCTGCCCCTTGTCGAGCGATTGCTGTGCCCTGCGCAGCACGCTGAGACCTTCTCGCCTGACGAGGGCGGCACCGACCATACTGGTCAACACGATCAGACCGATGGTGTTCCATCCACCCATGGCCTCGTTGAACGCCAGGATGACATAACCCTCAACGACTAGGACCACAAGGAACAGAATAAAAAGGATGCCCAAGATGCAGCCATCGTACGAGCAATCAGGGCCGACGCAAGCCCTTTCTGGCGGTGCCATGGCGCGGTTTCCGACGCATGGCACCGCCAGAACGAATTAGAACCGCCAGAACGAATTAGGCTGATCTGGCCGTGACTGAACAAGCTTCACGCCCCCCGTCGGTCGACCGGCTGGCCCGGTCGTTGCACGACACTGGCCTTCCTCACCCAATGCTGGTGGAGGCGGCTCGAACCGCGATCTCAGCCGGATCCCCCCAAAGCGCACACCAGATCGCCAATGACATGGCCAGACGCCTGCTACGCCCGGTCATCAACGGTACCGGCACGCTCTTGCACACCAATCTCGGTCGTGCCCCCATGAGCTGGGCACAAACCGACCAATACTCCAATCTCGAATTCGATCTGACGACCGGCGAGCGCGGCTCACGCATGGACACCGCGCCGGCACTGATCGCTCAGGTTTGCGGAGCTGAAGCTGCAATCGTTGTGAACAATTGCGCGGCAGCAGTGTTGCTCACCTTGGCGAGCCTTGCCGAGGGCAAGGGAGTCGTTGTTTCTCGTGGCGAATTAGTGGAGATCGGCGGTGGTTTTCGGGTTCCAGACGTGATGGCACGTTCGGGGGCACGCCTCATTGAAGTCGGCACCACCAACCGCACGCGGCTCGACGACTTCAAACACGCGGTCGATCAGCACGGCGAAGACGCAGCTCTAGTGCTGCAGGTACACCAGTCGAACTACAAGATCGTCGGCTTTACCGAAGCCCCCCGAACCGCGGAACTCGCCACGCTCAACCGCCCGTTGGTCGCAGATATCGGCTCGGGGCTTGTTGACAGTCGTTGTCCATGGCTGCCCGGCGGGCCACCAGGGTGGCTCGACGACGAACCAGCCGCTCGTCAGACACTTGAAGCGGGCGCCGATCTGGTCACATTCTCCGGCGACAAACTCTTCGGCGGGCCGCAAGCAGGAATCATTGCGGGTCGGGAGGATCTGGTGGCAACTTGCGCGGCGCATCCGTTGGCTCGTGCGCTGAGACCTGGGGGCTTGGTGCTCGGCGCTTTGCAGGCCACCGCTCTCGCCTATCTCAATCGTGACGGTGACGCCATCCCGTTCTGGCGAATGGCGTCTTTGTCTCAAGATGTGCTGCGCTCCCGTGCCAAAAAAATCGATGTTGGCAGCGCTGTCGATGTGGCTTCCACGCCGGGAGGTGGGACTTTGCCGGAAGTCGAGATTCCATCGGCGGGAGTGGCGGTCGAGGGTGACCAGCGCAGCGCCTTGCGCAACCGGGAGCGCCCGATCATTGCCCGGGTCATCGACGGGCGCACAATCATTGATCTGCGTACTGTTCACCCAGACGATGATTCCGAGATAACGGCTGCTTTGACCCCCGGCGCTGACTAATGACCCGCTCACCAGGCACTGGGGGCGCTGACTAATGCATGTTGTCGCGACGGCGGGACATGTGGATCACGGCAAGTCGACTCTCGTCAAAGCGCTGACCGGTACCGACCCGGATCGGCTATCTGAGGAGAAGGCACGCGGACTCACCATCGACCTGGGCTTCGCTTCAACGCAACTTCCCTCTGGCAGAGGGGTGGCCTTTATCGATGTGCCCGGCCATGTTCGCTTCCTCAAGAACATGTTGGCGGGTGTGGGCGGTGTTGACGCCTGCGTTTTCGTGGTAGCGGCCACTGAGGGTTGGAAGCCGCAGTCCGAGGAACATCTACAGATCCTGCAGCTATTAGGGATTGAGCACGGATTGGTGGCGTTGACAAAAACAGGTTTGGCCGACGACGACCTGCGGGAGTTGGCAAGACTTGACGTGGAAGAACGTGTCGAAGGCACGTTTTTGGAAGCTGCTCCGATCGTTGAGGTGGACGCGCTCGACGGATCCGGTATTGCCGACATCAGGGTAGCACTCGACGAATTGCTTGAAGCCACACCGACCGCTGTCGATCACAAGCGTCCCCGTCTCTGGATTGACCGAGTGTTCGCTGCGAAGGGATCGGGCACGGTCGTAACGGGAACCCTCACCGGCGGCCGGGTACGGGTCGGCGATGAGTTGACTGCTCTGCCCCACCGGCGAGCCGTACGGGTCCGCGCGCTGCAGAGCTTGCACGCACAACGTTCGAAAGTAGGTCCTGGGAACCGGGTCGCCTTGAACCTGTCCGGGGTCAGCCATGGTGAATTGTCCCGCGGCGATGTGCTGGTCAGGGCCGACCAGTGGCATGTCACCCAGCGGGTGGACGGCCTGTTGAAGGTTCTTGATGCAATCGACCATCCGGTGACCCGGCGGGGCGCTCATATGGCGTATCTGGGCTCTGGGGAGTTCCCTGTCCGGGTCCGAGTACTGGGTCCCTCTGAGATTCAGCCGGGAACCGAGGGTGCGGTTCGTCTTCACCTTCCTGTCGGCTTGCCGTTGCTGCCCGGTGACCGTTTCATCCTTCGTGAATCGGGCCGGGGTGAAACGCTCGGTGGGGGAGAAATCCTCGATGTTGACCCGATAGTTGCCGCTGCCAGAGCCCAACCTGATCGCAGCTTGGACCGGGTGATCGCCGAGCGAGGCCGAGTGGATGTCGACCATCTCCTGCGACTTACCGGCGAGCATCGCAAGGCCGATGTGGGGAATTGGGCGGTGGATCCCGCGGTGTTGAAGGCCAGGCACACCGAACTCAGTGAGGCCATCGCCGCTGCCGGGCCGCTCGGACTTGATATTGCAAAGCTCGACGACTTCGGCCGCGCGTTGCTCGACACGATCGAGGGTGTAGCTGTGGATCACGGCCATGCCCGAGCAATCGACGCTGACGACACCTTGACCGGACACGCTTACATCGACGCCTTGGAGGCGTCGCCCTTCGCCCCGCCAGATCCTGAGGGAATTGATAGGGCCGAACTTCGGGAGTTGGTTCGGAGGGGGGACCTGGTGGAAGAGGGTGGGGTTTACTTCGCGGCTAGCGCACTCGATGCCGCCGCCAGAGTCGTGGCTGATTTGCTGAGCCGCCAACCAGATGGGGTAACGGTTGCCGAAGTCCGCGATGAGTGGGGGACGAGCCGCAAGTACGCCATTCCGTTGTTGTCTTATCTCGACAACAACGGGATCACCAGACGTCGAGGTGATCTGCGGATCGGCGGACCCCGACTGCCGCCGCCAGATAAATCGGCCTAGCGAAATCCGCTTAGACGGTCAACAGTTGACGGCGTTCGCTTTCACTCAGTCCACCCCATATCCCGTGTTGTTCACGAATGGAGAGGGCATGGGCCAAGCAGTCGTTGCGCACCGTACAGGTTTCACAAATCGCCTTGGCATGCCTTTCGCGGGCCCGCTTTTCATCTCGTCGCTCTGGCGACGTAGGAGGGAAAAAGATCGCCGATTGAGGTCCGCGGCAAGCCGCTCGCAATTGCCAATCTATGGCGTTGATTTGCTTGATCATTCACACTCCGTTTCTTCAAATGTTTGGCTACCAGACAGAACCTGAATGGGCAAACGTTTTAAGCGCGAATCAGAGATAAATTCCCACTGTTAGTAGGTTTTTTGGTCAACGGCTAAAAAATGGACTCAATTTGGATCAATGGCGCATCTCGCGGTAGTCGCGAGCACCGCCGGTTTCGGGTTCGATCTCAAGGTAAAGCCCCTCAATGGCAACGACGCGAACCTGATCGCCCGCCGAGATCGGCGTCGTGCGATTCACTCGTGCTCGCCATGGAGCACCCTCGACACTGACGATGCCTTCCTTCTTGATGTCTTCTGTTGCCTCAGCCATCACCCCTACCATCCATTCGCGTCCGATCGTGGGCGTTCCGAAGCGTGTACGGATCATCGACGGCATTCCCGAGATCATCGAAAGCGAAATGCCGATAATGCCCGCCAGCAGCGTTATCCACGAGATCGCCATGCCGTCGTACAAGAACAACGATCCGGCGATCAGACAAATCGTCGCTATCCACGACCAGACCCGCGGCACTCCCACCTGCACATCAATGGCATAGCCAAACAGCGCCACGACAAGCAGTGCGATCGCCCAATTCCGAGCAGGCAAAACGTCGAAGCCATAGCAACCAACCACAAAGCAGCCCGCCCCCATCACTCCGGCTATCCCAACACCTGCGGTATAGAACTCGAATATGAGCAGCGCCGCCCCAATTAAAAAGAGCAGATACGCCATAGCAGGACTCGCAAGGCTATGCACCCAGCCGTCAATCAAAGGGAGCTTGGAGAAACGAACTCGCGAATCCGGCACACGCACCGGTTCGTCACCGCTGCTGTCTACTGTGCTAGCAAAACCGGGCAAATCCAGCACAAAGAACACAAGAGTAGGTGAATCGCGCTTGGCGAGACCCCGCTCAATAACGGATTCTTCATCTACCGTGCCGTTCTCTAGAGCATCGGCGACAAGCAAAAACTCATCGGCCAAAAGCTCCGGAAAGATCAGTTCGCCGGTGTTTCCAAACCGTGCACCCACCGCTACCGACAACTCCTCAGTCGCCGCTACAAGCTGAGCCGCCCCACCCTGAGCGGTGGCTCCAGAGGGACCAACCCAGGCGTAAACCGGGACCGCGGAGTCAACAATGGCCTGTGCCACCTCCGTTAGCCGTTCGTCGCTCACCACATGCCCACGACTGTTTACCTGAAGGACCACGCCACCCGATCCGCCGGCTTCGGCTTTGGCGATGGAGTCCTCAATGAAGTCAGCAACAATCTCGTCGATCAAACCGGGGATCTCGACCACATCAAAAATCAGGAATTCATCGGCCGTAGATGTTTGGGCAGCCAATCCTGAGCTTTGCTGGGCGTGGGCGGGCATGAACCAACCAAGCAGCAACATCGCTAGCAGTACAGCCGCAGACGATAACGTGACCCAACGACGTAGCTTTCGCCGTGTCCATCGTGTCAATCGCTTCGAGGAGGGGAATGGATCCCGGTCAATTCTTCGCATCGTCGCGGATCCTGATCGTGGCGGGGAAAGGTGGTGTGGGCAAGACCGCCACCTCAGCCACCTTGGCCTTGGCAGCGGCTCAAACCGGACGCACCGTCCTGCTTGTGGAGGTGGCTGGCCGGTTGGATTCGGCACCGATGTTCGGTGTCGACCCACAAGGTTACGACGAGCAAACCGTTTACAACGACTCAGGCCCCGGCTTGATCCGCTGCCGCTCAATTACTCCCGACGCGGCGCTCACCGATTGGCTGAGCAACCACGGTTTTACGCGGATCGTGCGGCGCATGTCCAAGTCTGGATTGCTAGAGATCGTGGCCACCGCTACACCCGGTATCAAGGAACTGTTGGTGCTGGGTCAGATCAAACACCTTGAGCAGAGCCGTGTGGCTGACCTGATAGTTGTCGATGCCCCAGCCGCGGGCCATGCGCTCAAATTCTTGAAAGCTCCGCTGGCAGTGCGCAACACGGCACGCACCGGTGTGCTGCGACGCCAGGCAACAGAAGCCTTGGAAATGTTGAGCGACGGCGAGCGATGCCGAGCTCTGTTAGTCACTATCGCCGAGGAAACTCCGATCAAGGAGCTGGTCGAAACGGCATTCGCTGTTGAAGACGAGGTAGGGCTAGCCCTCGGCCCGGTAGTCGTCAACGGCCTCCTTCCATCAATCGAAGCACTCGACAACATTTCTGACCTCAATGTGTCCGACATCGCAGCATCGCAGCACAACCTGCGTACAGATGAGATCAGCGACCTTGTTACGGCAACGAACTTTCGGCGTGATCGGCTGGCGTTACAAAACGATCAACTCACCTCGTTGGCGCAGCAGTTGCCTCTTGCACAGATACGTCTGCCGCATCTGTTCACAACCTCGGTCGGTCCCACCGAACTCACGACGCTCGCCGCAGCGGCCAACACTTCCATTGAAGCAATCGAACAGTGGGCCGGCTCATGAATGACACTCCACCGCTGAGTGATACGACGAGCAGTCCGCTAAACAGCTATGGCGACCTTGTTGGTCAGAAGAGGGTTATCGTCGCCTGCGGTACCGGTGGCGTCGGCAAAACAACGATGGCTGCGGCCACAGCGGTCGCCGCCGCCCATGCCGGACGGCGGGCCGTGGTCGTCACAATCGACCCGGCCAAACGCCTCGCCGACGCCCTCGGAATCGACGAACTCGACAACACCCCGACGGTAATCGAAGGCACTTGGCCAGGAACTCTCGGTGCCATGATGCTCGACAGCAAAGCAACCTTCGATGATGTCGTGACCCGTCACGCCACCAGCAAAGACCAGGTAGAACACATCTTCAGCAATCGCTTCTACGTGAATATTTCGACGGAATTGCCGGGCACTCAGGACTACATGGCCGTCGAGAAGCTGAACGAATTGCACTTCTCGGGCGACTGGGACCTCGTGGTGGTCGACACACCACCAACCCGCGATGCTCTCGCCTTCTTTGAGGCCCCCAAGCTGCTGACAAGGCTGCTCAACAACACCATTTACAAGTTGCTGATATCTCCCCGTCCCGGCGTTCTGCGGGCGGTAAACAGGGCTGCGGGAGGTGTGGTTCGCCGTCTGTCACGCGTTGTCGGCGCCGAGGTCGTTGACGATGCCATCGAGTTTTTTCAAACGTTTCAGGGTATGGAAGAAGGTTTCAAGCAACGAGCCGATGAGACCCTGGCCCTGTTGGCATCCAACAACACTGCCTTCGTACTCGTTGCCTCTCCCCGAAGCGACACAATAGCCGAAGCGCGCTACTTTCTCAGCAGGTTGGCCGACGCCGACCTGGCAGTCCACGCGGTAGTAATCAATCGCATGCTCGCTGCCTTGTCGATATCAACCGACGAGGCCGCAGAGCTTCAGACCAGATTGGGCGCAACTCCACTAGTTGGCCCGGCGCAAGCGCTCGTTGATCACGTCAACGCCTCCGCAGGCGACGAAGGCAGGGTCTCACAACTCATGGCTCACGTCCCCAACGCGACGCTGACCAAAGTTCCGATGCTGTCGAGCGACGTGCACGACATTTCCATGCTCAGCCATATCGCCGAACTGCTCACTCAAGACCCGCTCTAACCGCGCCCGAAACCAACCGCTGAGAACTAGCTACCGCAATTCACGCGCTCAGTTTTCGCTGAGAGCAGCTACAGCTTCGGTTAGGTCTTCCTTCACGGGGACAATGCGATCAAACCCGGTTGTATGGAGTAGACGAGAAATCGCAGCACGATCACTGAACACGGCGATCTGGCCATCGTTGTCGCGAACCTTGCGGATGCCTCCGATCAAAGCTCCAAGACCCGCTGAGTCCATGAATTGCACACCCGACAGGTCCACCATCAGTCGCTGTTCCTCAGAAACCTTTGCGAAAGCCTCGCGGAATTGAGCGACGGAGTATGCGTCGAGTTCTCCCTCCGGGCGAAGCACAACATAGTTTCCATCGCCTACGCGACTAGTTGAGATCTCAAGCACAAGCGCATCGTATCCCTTTTGTCGCGTTGTTGTGCCAGCCCACTCGCCGACACCACAGCTACGGTTACAGCGGTGTACGATTCGGCGCGTGTCCGACATTCTCCTTGCCACCGACGCCGATTGGTTGGTTGACGACATCGAAGCCGCAATCGGCGGCGCTCACCTTATTCACCGAGTATGGCGCGGTGCGGATGTCGTGGGGGCTATCGCCGAGATCAAACCCGACCTGGTGCTGTTGGATTTTCAAATCGGCAATATGGGGGGTGTAGCTGCCTGTCTGGCGGTCCGCCAGGAAGAGGAGGCGGGTCGGCTCGACCCTAGCGTCATCTATCTGCTGCTTGACCGTGAAGCCGATGTCTTCTTGGCTAGCCGAGCTGCTCCCGACGGGTGGTTGGTGAAGCCGCTCAATGCCTTCAACACTCTGCGGACCATCGAGAAAGCACTCGCGTCGCTCACCGAGAGCCGGTAAACTCACGCTTCTGCAACACGGGCAGTGGCGCAGCTTGGTAGCGCGCCTCGTTCGGGACGAGGAGGTCGTGGGTTCAAATCCCGCCTGCCCGACAAAATTTTGATGTCGCGAGACATGTGCAAGTGGTGAACCCACGCGGGTGGGTTTATCTGGGTGGGTTTTGGGGTTGCTAGTCGCGGTTGGGGTCGAGGGTGAGGTGTCGGAGGAGTTCGCCGGTTTGGGTTGCTACGACTCTGATGTCGACGTCGGCGACGAGCGAAATCGCTCCGGGTTTAGTGGAGGCTCTGGGGTACTCCATTGTTTCGACACATGAGGCTCCTATGTCCTGAACTAGCACACCACCAGCTCCACCAACAGGGATGTTCGATCAGCTTGGCGGCGTGCTCGGGCCGTGTTGGTTGTTGCGGCCTAGAGGTAGGAGTCGAGGGCGTCTCGGATGACTTGGCTCTCGGTGGTCTTGTCGGAAGCTGCCCGCTGCTGGATTCGGCTCTTGTAGCTGTGAGGAGCGCGGAATGTGTACACCTCGGCCCGTGTCTCTCCGATTCTCGGTGAGCGGCGGCGCGTCCGCTTGATCTTGGCGAGTTCGTCGGGCGTGAACTCGCGCCCCTCGAAGTCCGTGGCGACGGCCTCTATCTCATCGTCGGTCAAGGTCCTGTCGGCCTTAGTCTCGTTGCTCATGGTCGCTCCCCGGTGAGGTAGGTGCGGAAAACTGGGCGCAGTGGCATCGCGTGAACGACCAAGTCCTGTTCTGCTGCCTGGAGGTACAGGAGTTCGAGCAGGTTGCCCGCACGATCGGGGCCGATGCACAGGCTCTTGGTCGGTTCTTGTTCGCTGTCGATGTCATAGAAGCCCATGGCGTGTTGCCATGCATGCAGGATGTCCTCGTCGGTCAACCCGTGCCGGTAGGCCTACTCGAATACCTGAACCGCTTTAAACGTAACACGTTTAAGGGTGGCTTGAGTCCGCTTCCAGCGTGCTGGTGTCCGGCCAGCGGGCGAACCCTATCCCGAACACCTCTCTGAGCAGGGGTTTTAATGGCGATAGCACAGATCACCTCGGCATTGTCGAGACGCCAAACTGAAAGAGTGCACCCGTGGGCGTCGAGGCCCTAGGCCGACATCTCTGCGCGCAGGTTCACCACACTCTGCGGTCTCGTCACAGACCTTGGATGGCGAGCTACCGAGACGCCGCGACCGGGCTTCGAACGCAGCGTCGCCCTCAACACGCCAGCGGGTCACAAGCTTAGAGACCCAACCCTCAGACACCCCATGTCGCTGAGCCGCTGTTCTTCCCACTGGACCGAGCAGGCAGTGTGCCGCACGGCCTGCTCGGCTGCGATAGCGGCGTAGGTAACGGCTTGGCCGTGGTCGCCACAGGCGCGAGCAGTGACGGCTTTGGTGATCCAGTCCAAGATCAACGTGGTGGGATTGCCGAGGCGGCGCTGCATGAAATGCCACCCTCCGCTCTTGTGATCCGCGATTCGAGCATGGCGAGTCGAGAGAACAAGTGACTTCTGCCTGCTGAAGGCGAAGGGCAGTTTTGGGCAGAAGGCTTGGCGATCCGTCAGTCGGCTTCTTCGATAGCTTCGACGGGCTCGTAGCTGACAAGGTCGATGAATTCAGCGATCGGTTTGACCCGCGGTTCTCTTCCCGCTCCATGGCGATTTTGCAAGCACACCCCCAACACGCTCCGAGCCCTTCCTTTTTCCCGCTGATTGGCAGATGTGTATCGCTCCACGAAATACGCCTCGTAGTTCTCTTGGTAGAACAGGGTGTCGATGCTCCCTGCGATTAGGAAGGCTTCGATCTCCTCTCGCGCCCAGTGTGAGCTGTCGTAACTCTCCTCGGTATCGGGGCTGGGGCCGAGGGCCTCGTTTAGGGCGGCTGCCGCGGCGAAACCGTCTCCATCGTCGTACGCAAGGCGCTGGTAGGCGGCTTCGTCGAGTGCTCTAAACACGATCAACGCAACCACAGCGTGTTCCCACACTACGCTCCTGTTCGTGCGAGTCTGATCCGAGGGGACGAGAGACGCTAGAGCTACGACAGCAAGGTGGACGGCCTGTTCAAGGTCGCGCAAGCTGCGGCCGGGCGACTCTGCGAGCAATTTCAGCATCCACGCGCTGTGGCTGTTGCTCGATGTCGTGAACCGTGCCGATAGCCCGGTGGTCTCCAAGAGCTCGTCCAAGAACGTCGTAAGGTTCTGCTCGTCGGGTGGGGGGAGGCTTATGTGCAGGTCGGCGAAGCGGCGCAAGTACCAGTCCGCGTCGAAGTCGTTTCCATACACGGACTCCACGGAGTGGCGTAGTTCGGCTCGGTTGATGGCCAGCACGACCATTACGCCGTCTGCGGCGAATAGGTGCCTCACGGTTTCGAGGAGGCTCAGCGCGTAGGGCGGGCGGCAGCGGTCCAGTTCGTCTACGAAAACCACTAGCGGCCCTTTGTCTGCCGAGGCGACCGCTTCGAGCCGCTCGGCGAAGAGCGTCGACTCCTGTTCAGCCTGTTCCCAATCAGCCAAGATCTGCGGCTCATCGCCCTCAAAGGCGTCCCGGTCAATGATGCCACGGCTGCCCACGCTTACTAAGTGCCAGGCCACATTGGCCGCGGTTTTCCGCAATTCCGCGACCTTGGATTTGCCGATCTGATCGGAAACAGCGGCTACTAGGTCCACCAGAGGATTACCAGTATGGCCCTTCTGCCAAGCGTTGAATTCGACAACCCGGACACCCTGGGATCGCAGATGCGCCGAGCACATCCTCACGAAAGCCGTTTTGCCGGCGCCCCAAGGGGCGTCAAGCGAGACCACAGCGTGCCCATCGACGCCGCGCAGCACCCTGCACAGCGCCTCGACGTGCGGGCGCCGGTTCAGTCTGTCGTTCTCAAACGGGGCCTTCTCATGTGCTGTGAACTCGACTGGGTGCAATCGCATCGGCCCAAGCTACAGAGTCGAAGTGTCGTATTCGCTTCGACGAGCCGTGAGCTTTGGGGTGCTCGCCACGGGGTGCTGTCAGCCGGGCGTACCACTCGGGCGGGACGGTGCTGTCGAAAGCACCCCTACTCGTCTTCCGAAGGGGTCTCAGGGTCGGTTCCTTGGAAGAAACGCGTCAATCCCGCCACAAGGTCTAGGTATTTGCCCTGGTTGATTGGAGCGTCGGCTAGTTCTGCATTGGCAACGAACATGTCGGCTTGGCCTTGTGGTACGTGAAAGATCGTGCTCCGGAATCCTCTGAGCACTCTTTCAGCTTCGTCCAGAGTGTCGCTGTCTATTTCCTCGCGGCCGAGTTCAGGTGTGTCCCGGATCAAGTCGCGATAAATACGGAGCGGTTCTGCCAATAGTGCCAGCGCAATCCCGCATTGCGTGGCTTCCACCATGGCCTGTTCCAACTCCGCATCCGTGTCGGTGGGTGTGCTGCGGCGCATGGCCTCCATGAATGATTCTTCGTCAACCATGACAGTCTCAATGGGCACGTCGGGGTGTGCCGTGTTGTACCGAGCGAAAGCAGCAGCGCGTGTTTCGTTGAAAATAGTGACCGAACGGACCAAGAGTTCGAGGATTCCGCCGCGGTGCTGCATCACGTTGGCTGGGAGACGCTGCTCAAGAATCGCGGCCTGGCCTCCGAAGCTGGACATCAGCACCCATCCCGCTAGGTTGGCGTCCACCGGGGTTTGAACCGAGTCCGCGCTCTTGTAGTAGGGCCGCTTCGGAAGAGGCAAGGAGAGGGCGTTCCTCGTTTCCTCCAAACGAGCTATGCGCCCCATCCCAACGGTGTCGAGCGAGAAGTCCGCGCTCAAATAAGACCGGATGATCTGCTCGAACGCCGCCAGACCGCCAGACTGGCGGTCCATGTCTGCGAGCACTTCGGCATTCCCGGCGCGCTTTGCCCGGAAGCGGATCTCCTCCTTGTACCTGTGGATGTAGACGGCCACCTCGTCGGGCGGCAGGTTCTCAACCTCATTTTTTAGAGACTCAAGCACAACCTCCCGAAGCCGCTCCAAGAAGTCGTCGAGTTGGCCCTGCAACTGCTCAAGGGCAAGAAATAGGTCAGGGGCAACCTGCCGTGCGGCAATGCCCAAGTTGCCGACACTGTCTTGATAATCCGCTCTCTTCAGCGGATGGAGAAGTTTGTCCCTAACGGCCCTCAGCTCTTCGACCAACTCCTGGTGCGAATGGAGGAAATCGTCTAGGGGCGGAAACACCACGCTGGGATGATCACAGCGTACCCTCTCATAGTCTTCGACAAGGGAGTGAAGCAAACACATGTAAACGTCCCAAGAACCCCACGATGCCCACCCCAGCACATGGCGATCCGCTTCGGACGGCTCCACGCCCTGGTCCTGCAGAATCTTGTCAAAGACAAGTGCCACGGCCTCAGAGTCGACCCGATCTGACACTCCCAGCCGCACACTTGATACATAGAAGTGGTCCCGATTGCGAAAGGCGATCACCCGCATCGCCTCGACAACCAAACAACGATGCCAGCGCAGCTTCTTGTAATGGCTCAGCAATCGGCGGTTGACGCTCACAACTAGGCCCTCATTCCATCGAATTGTACCGGATGCCGCAATCGGACTCAGTCACAATACGCAAAGCAGGCCAGTCCGCACCGGACCGCAGCCGTCGTGGCCAGTCGCTCGCATCTCCCACCGCCTAGTCCCCAACCTTCTCCAGCACCGAGCGGTCCTCAAGCATGTCCCAGTTCAAAGAGCGGGCCTCCTCAATGAAATCGTCTAGCCACTCCGGCGTCAGCCAGAACACCTTTCGGTCCGCGCTGGAGCCTGTGACCTTGTGCCGGTACAGGCTGGAGGGCCACCTCGCCTTCTGTAATTGTCGCCGGATGAGAACGGGCTCAGTCGTTGCGCTTGGAAACCAGTAGCGGTGGGCAAGCCAGGCGATTCATCCGCTACTGAGTCGGCATCCTCCTCTGGGTTATCTGAGGATTCGTCGGGTAGCGGAGGGTCTGTCACTAAGCAGGTGTAGGGAGCGACTTAGCGTCGGCTGCGGCTTGGCTCAATGTCTAGGACCTCATTTGGGAGGACGCTGGTGACGTTCTGTCTTGTTTTCTGTACAGTTTGAGTATGACCGCCAACACCACCGCCAGTTCCCGCAGCTACACAGCGCCATTGACTGATGCCCGTAGTCGCCTGAGCGAGATCGTCGACGAGGTCGAGTCAACCGGGGCCGAGTTCATCATCACCAAGCACGGCCGCCCCGCAGCTGTGATCGTGGGGCACGAAGACTACGAATCGCTGATTGAGACGCTCAACATCCTTGCGGACAGCGACACCGTGGCCGCTATCGCCGAAGCTGGGGCTGACCTCGCTGCTGGCGATCTCGTTCCCCTCGATTGATCAATTCGTGCCCAAACTGACCGCCAGAGCTAAAAAAGACCTGGATGGGTTACCCCCGGCGCTCTCGCAGAAAGCGCGTGAGCTCATCAGACGACTCGACGACGAGCCTGGACTCGGAAAAAAACTCAAGGGTCAACTGCGGGACAAGCGCTCCGCGCGCCTAGGGCGCTCTCATCGCATCATCTACACAGCGCGAGACGGTGACCTTGTCGTGCTCACGATCGGCACCAGGAAGGACATCTACCGCTAACGGAATTCGAACTGCCATCGAATCCGGCGGAGCGCGAGCTATGCCCGGGCTGTGACATCCGCCAGCGCACCGTCGGCCCATGGCACTTAAGTAGACCGATTAGAGGAAGCGGTCGACGAGTTCCCAGACGGTGCTGCTCGGATTCTCGGTTGGGTCTGAGCCGTTTGCCAGATGGCGCTCCCGAAGCTGCTGCGCTCGTAGCCTCGCAGCTTCGTAGCCGGAGAACAGGGCCTCGATGTTGGTGGGCTCGAGACGTTTCCCCTTGATGGCTCCGAGGTCACGAGCTCGACTCTGGGCGTCGCGACGATCGATGTGGGCGGTCTGATCTTCGTAGTGGAGGATGAGCCAGAGTTCGAAGCAGGGGTTGGAGAGCGCGACGCTGATGCTGCTTTGCCGGGCTTCGTTGATCGCTTGGGCGAGGTTGGGGTGTTGGTCGACGTCGAAGACGCACCAGATCTCGTCGAAGTCGACTCCTTGGCCCCTGTTTTGTATACGAGCGTTGACCTTTTGGTATTCGCGGGCTCGTTGAACGAGGCTGAGCGGCACCATGCCGGAGTCTTTGGTCTCGATGCGAATCTGGTGGTTTCGGCGTGCCCACTGCGCGAGGTAGCCGGGTTCGGTGACTGCTCCTTCGGTGAGCACTCGGATGATTCGGCGCTCGTCTCGTTTCCCAGCTGATCGCTGGGGTCTGCCGCTCCTGGGTTGCTTCATGTATCGATGAGATCCAGTCCGGCTCGGACTTCGCCGTGATCAACTACGGGGACTGCGCCGAAGCGTCCTTGCAGGTAGCGCCGACCGAGAGCTTCGTCGCGGCGGGATCGGAAGTCGAAGAGCGGGTAGACGGTGGTTGCGCCCTCAAGGTCTTTCTCTGTGAACCAGATCTGGTCTCGACCGAGAACGCTCTGGTCGGAGTCCCCAAGCACGCTGGTGTCGTGCCCGTTGAAGATGAGTTGAGCGCAGCGCGGGTTTAGCTCGGGGTCCTGGAACATCTCGACGAGGAGCGCTACCAAGTGGGGATGAAGGCTGGCGTCAAGTTCATCGGCGAGTAGAACGAGGCCTTCGTCGATGGCGTCGAGTAAGGGTCCGATCAGGCCGACCCAGACCATGGTGCCTTGGGACTCGAACTCGGGTTCGAGCTCGATGTCGCCAGTAACGCCGCGATGTTTGAGACGGACCGAGTCTCCGAACAGAATTTTGTTGTCATCCTCGGAAGTCTCGGGGTTGCCTTCCTCCCCCCGAAGTACGCGCAGGGCGTGCTGAACCCGTTCGGCTACTTCCGGGTCAAGCGGTGCGCGCTTGATGTCGCACACACCGAGATCCGCGGCGCGCACCAGCGCCATGACCCGTTCCTTGATCTCTGGCTTCTCGAGCATCTCGGCGGTACGACCGACACGGGGACCCCGGTTCTCCAAACGAGCCAGCTGGAGGTTGTGCAGGAACCACTCAAACAGGGGCGTGAGTTGTTCATCGTCGGCCGCGCCTGTGACAGACAAGAACAACGCGTTGTCTCGCATGAGTTGACGGAGAGCACGCCCAGAGGATCGGAACGGCGGTCCGAAGGAGATGTCGTCTGGCGTTCGGTTAAACACCAGGGCCTGTCGGCCCTGAGGGTAGTGGTAGGCGTACTCACCCAGAATTCGTTCGTCGTTGACCTCGAAGCCGTACTGCCAGTGCACCCCGTGGAGGATGAGTTCGACCTCGAACCTGGTTGGCTGCGATCGGTAGGCGTCGTCGAGTAGGAACGGCCGGCGGTAGACCCCGCTCGATCGGGTTCCGCTGCGGAACGAACTCAAGACGATGGCTCGCATGTCCGAAAGTGCCAACAACAGGGTGGACTTGCCCGAGGCATTCGCACCGAAGACTCCGGCAGCGGGTAGCACGCCGACGGGGGTCTTCGACGACCGAGTACGGAGCTCTCGGCGGACTTGCTGTCGGGCGAGACGTGTGGCTAGCAACGAGAAGTGGAACTCGTCGCGGTAGGAGCGGACGTTGCTGGCGGTAAACGACATCAGGGCGCTTGGGGAAGGCAGTGCCTCTCGAATGCTCATTTGGCCATCCTTGTGAAAAAACCTTGTAAAATGTAATTCGACGGTCCTATCAGCTGCTATCTTAGCGCCTTGAGCAAGGAAAAGTCTCACTAATCACGAAGAGAGCCTGTAATATCCCACTGCGATACTCATGAAGCCATCCTGCAGCCCGCCGATCCGGCGGTTAGTGAGGTGACGGCGGTGGGGGGGCCACGGCGGTCAGCAACCTCCAGAGCAGGTCGATCCATTCGTCTTCGCCTGGGATATGGCACTCGCTGAGGCAGGCTGTGAGCAGCAAGTGGCTGCCGAGGCCCAGCGACTGGCACAGCAAGCTGATGGCGGTAGTGCTGACGGCCGGATCGCCGAACCCGACTGCATCACGTAGACAACCTCCAGGCTGCCCACGACTACTGCAACCGTACCAAGGGCAACAACCCGAACGTATCCGAGTGGCGGCACACCAAGATGTGGTCGCTTCCTGTAGCCCAGAACTCAGAGGAGACACGGTGTTGCCTCTGGGTACCTAGAGGCCGTTCGTAGCCAATTCCGGCAGGGCCACCGGCGACGGTTCGTCGTACCGCACTTCAATCGTGCTCGTTGCCTCACCTCCCCACCGATCCGGCACGCTATTGCGCAACCGTCGCTTCAACCCTTTTTCGTACACCCTTCGCATGGCCGCAAGACAATGAAACCCCATGCTAGACATGCCATCCCCGAAAAACCCAGGCTGAGATGTGAGGTGGAGAATCGATGCGAATGATACCCGTGAAGACCAAACCAGCCTCCCGACGCGTCTGGGTGCGACTGCTCATGTGGGAACTCAATTGGAGGATGAAGCGACTGCAGAACGACATTGACGTCTGGTTTCCGGTGTCCGCCCCTCCCGTCAACGGCTCCCCTTGGGAAGCGACACAGTTACTTGCTGACCGTCTAGAGCATTCGGGGCACAGCCGCATCATCCACATCGCTACATCTGAGGCGACAATGCGACTTGATGCGGTCGAGGATCATTTCTTCGTGCTGCGGGCGGCGATGCGCACCCGCCGCGTCCATTCGCTCTATGCAATGTGCCGTGCGACGATTGAGGCATGCGCGTTCGCATCATGGGTGCTCGACCCCGACATCGGAGCGGCCGAGCGGCTGCTGCGGGGTCTGTATCTCAGAGAGGATGCGATGGGCTGGCATCTGAGGTCGCTCCAATCAATCGACGGTCAACCTGCTGACGGGACGGAACTGTTCTCGCCCGGTGAGGTCGCCCAAGCCATCCAAGAGTCACAAGAGCATCTCAGTGAACTGAAGCAAACCATTCAGTCGCTTCACAGCGCACGCAGACGCGAGGGAGGATCGGCACAGGTCAAACCATCCAAAACCGGGGCGCGAGTGCAAGAGATGCTTTGCGATGAAATGGAACTCCCGCAGGGTTGTAACGCCTACCACCAGATGAGCGGTGTCGCCCACTCTCAACCCACAGCTATCTTCGGTACTTGGAGCGCCCACGGTCGCAAGCCTTCCATCGACTACGCCAACTTCTTGATGCACTTGCACCTTGCCCTCTGCTCCATCGAGTTCAGCTTGGGCAGGCGCGCTGGCTGCTGGGGGAAGACCCCAAAAAATTCGGGGATTCACAAGATCATCGGTCGGCTGGAGCACATTATCGGGGGGGAGGCGGGAGTTCTTCTGGAGTAGCCGAGCAACGATGCCCAAAGCACGCTCGGCCTGGATAGCTGGAGGGATGGCACAGCGGACGATTGCACTGGTCTAGAAAACAACGGGCTTCGCGGCCTCGGGGTTCGAATCCCCCTCCCTTCGCTAATTAACGACTCGTGGATTCCCGGGGATGCTCAAATGAGCCTCCCCTATCAACCGACTCTCGTCTGTGCACACTCGCTATCCTCCAGCCATGGCAGGACATCCGAACTGGTCCAATCGCACGTTGTTCACGGGTGACAACCTGGATGTGATGCGGGGAATGAACTCGGAGACAGTGGATCTCATTTATCTGGACCCACCGTTCAACTCTAAGAAGGACTACGCCGCACCCATCGGCTCTAAGGCTGCCGGTGCGGTGTTCACGGATACCTGGAGTCTGGATGATGTCAAGCAAGAATGGGCGGAAGAGTTGGAGTCAAAAAACCCAGCGCTATGGCACACCATAATCGGTGCCGGATATACGGCAGATGACTCTATGCAGGCATATCTCACGTATATGGCGATTCGATTGGAGGAGATGCATCGAATCATCAAGCCGACAGGCACGCTGTATTTGCACTGCGATCCGACTGCGTCGCATTACTTGAAGCAACTATTGGATGCCATCTTTGGATTCGACAATTTCAAGAACGAGATCGTGTGGCACTACGGCAAGATGAGCAATACTTCAGTGAACTTCCCACGTAACCATGACATTATATTGCGCTACGTCAAGTCCAATAGGTTCACGTTCACGCCGATAAAGGGTGCCGAATCAGAGTACCGCAATCGTTTCGCCCGCTTCGTTGATGACAAGCACCAGGTGAAATTCGGCTCAGTTAGGCAGTCGCGAGACAAACTCGTCACCGGACGCGTGAAGAAGGTTGAGAAACAGTTAGGTCGCAACATTGCCGACGAGGACGTGCTGTTCGATTTCAACGTCGAGTTCAAGGTTCAGTCCGATGTCATCTATGTGCCGATCATCAAAGGCAATGCGGCAGAAAACACCGGCTACCCGACTCAAAAGCCCCTTGCGCTGGTAGCGAAACTGATTGAAGCATCGTCTAGCGAGGCGGACATCGTACTCGATCCGTTCTGCGGGTGCGCAACGACCTGCGTAGCGGCAGAAATGTTAGACCGCGAATGGATTGGCATCGACATTGAGGAGAAGGCACGGGATCTGGTTGAAGAACGCTGCATGTCTGAAGTCTGGGCGAAGGTCAACGAGACCCCAACAATTGCCAAATCGCTGAAGTTCGCCGACGAGAAACCTCGAATCATCTCACTGAACAAGCCGCCGAAGCGCACCGATCTCATCGCCTCACCGAGGTCAGCGAACATCAAAGAAGTTCTCTACGAACGCCAAGCGAGTCGCTGCGCTGCGAACTGCGAAGACGGCGTGAGACTCGGACGAACGCTACCCATAGATTTGCTGGAGATGGATCACATCCGTCCCCGATCAAAGGGCGGTCCCGACACCGATGACAATCTCCAACTTCTGTGCCCGACCTGCAACCGCAGCAAAGGTAACCGGACGATGTCCTGGCTGCTCAACAAGCAAGCGCAGGCCACCTTCGTTGAACGGTGAGAGCAACGGCTGAACGATCAGTGCCCAGTCTCGACGCACAGTTCGGCTGCGAGCAGTTTCGACCGCAATTCGAATTCCTCGTTACGGCTCCTCGCCCTTGCGCGGTGTTGGTACGCGAGGCTCGGCTGGACCCTCGACTGGCGAACGTGGAACCCGGCTCGGTTGTCAAGTTTTCGCGGTCTCGGTATTCGCTGGCCACCCACGACACGATGAAGCTCGCAACAGCGGAACACTACCGGAGCTTTGAGGGTGACGGTGACGGCATCAAGGATCCCGAAGACGCGGTCTACAAGGAGTCCCCGCACACGTACCTGGACCGATGGAATCCGGATGCCTTACGTAGAGCACCTCGTCCTGGGATCAGCGGGACAATGACTTACCGAAACGATGCGAGTTGGCTGTTTTGCATGTCGCTGCCTCCGCGATCGTCCCACGAACTACGTCCTGCTAGTGCCCGTGTCAGAAGAGGTGTGAGTGCTGCTAGGGCTTGTCGGGTAGTAGAAGCAGGAGGTTTGCATGCCAACGATGGACTTTGAGCGGGATATCGCCGACGAGATCGTGCGTTACTTTGAGGACAGAAAGATCAAGTACGACCGGGACCAATCTGTGGACTTGGTAAACCTGCTAGAGCGCTACTTCCGAATCCGGAGCAAGATGATCAGCTCGCGCCCCCGCGCAGTGCACTACTCGACGGAACTCCAAGACAAACTCGGAACACTCGACAAGCGCTACCAACAACCGCTCGCCGAGATAGAGAAACGCTTCGAGTCCGGGGGCGACCTCACCGAGTTCCTTAGCAGACTGGCTGATAACGCCGACGTTCCTGACGCAATGCTGAACGACTTCGGGATCCATCATCTCCATCTCAGCGTTAAGCAGTCTCCTGATGCCAAGCACGTCCAGCGCTCCGACTTGGTTCTCCTGCTCTGCGTGGAACCCGATGACGCGTACTTCATCGATATCCGACCGCATCCCCAGCGACACGATCCCGACGACTACGGCTGGTCCCACCAAGAGTATCTACACATCATCAACCGCAACTGGAAACACCTGCTCGACCCCTACGAGATTCGAGGGGTGACCGGAGCGTCGGTTTCTGACAGCGGGCGCAAGGAACTCCAACGCAAGAACACCAATGTGGCCATCCAAATCGGCGACAGGGCAATCGCGCCGCCTGGAGGCGGAATGACGGCGAGCGGAGCGAACCTGAAACACGTGTGGATGGCGATGAGACTTAGATCGCTCGTGGAGGAAACTCAGAAAATAATCGAAACGCACTGGGCTACATGCCAAAGAGACCTCCGGCACGCCGGTGTGCACGCCGAGGACAGCGCAGAGTTCCGGCTGGTGCGCATAGACGAGGCCGAGCTCACACCAGAAGTCTTGAGCCACCAATCCAGTGAGCTAGGCAGGAGCGGATGGATAGTGCAGCACATCCCCAGCGGCACGCACATCAATTGGAACTTTATTTTGGAGTGACACCCGCTCCAGAAAAGTCGATGTCGGAGTACCCACTACAGCGTCGCTATGGTGGACTGAGACTCCGTCGGACAAGGGTCGCTGCGCCTGTCAAACCGCCGAGTCGGGGAGGACTAGCTCGGCCAGGTTGGTGAACACCCAACCGAGGAGGTCCGCAGTCCATCCTGTCCAAAGCCCCACCAGCGCCACCACTAACGCTGGCGCAAACACCAGCGTTCCTATCCACATGATCGCTACGAGTCCGCTGGTCTTCGTCATGTTCGTCCTCTCGGGACGCCTGTATGGCAACACCATCCTATTTCAGGGGTACGACAGCGGAATCGAGCCAAAGCGCAGGTGGTCAGGATTCCCACCAAGAAGAACCTCCACTTCGCAGCACTTCTTCCCCTCCGCGCCTACTCGCTCGTAGTCGGCGGAGTTCGTTGACTAGCCAAGACAGGCTTGTTCAGCCATCCGTATAGATCTTGCCGTGTAGCTCCGCGACCATTCTTTCGGCATCCTTGACTTTCCACTCATAGGAAACCCTTCCAACGTCGAGGCGCACAAGGTCCGTACTAAGGGAATCGCTCGCCCGAGCCGACTGGGCCAAGACCACCCCAGCGTCAAACCAGGGGCGATCTATCATCGATGCGGGCATCTACATCCTTGGATGTCTCGACTGCGCCGCTTCCCTAGACGAATCCCAGACCTGTCATTTCCCATATCCCGATTCACCTGTTTCCTAATGTCCTGACACATCACCGCCTACCCGACATTCGGACACATTCAGGTTCGTAGGGTTGGGGGATGGATCTTGCAGAGATGCGGCGACGGGTTTCGGAAGCCCGGTCAGGGGTTTTGAGCACCATTACGGACCAAGGGCAACCCCATGCGGTGCCGTGTTGCTTTGTGCTGGACGGCGAGGTGGTGTATTCGGCGGTTGATGCCAAACCGAAGTCCACGCTGGCATTGCGCCGGTTGGACAACCTCGCCGCCCATCGCCACGCCTGTTTGCTGGTGGATTGCTACGACGACGATTGGTCGGAACTTTGGTGGATACGACTGGATTGCAGCGGCCGGGTGCTTAACGACGGAAACGAGCGTGACCGTGCCTTGGACCTATTGGCAGCGAAGTACCCGCAGTATCGCTCCACACGACCCCCCGGCCCCGTGATCGCCCTCGACGTGACCACCTGGCGTTCCTGGCCATGACCCGCCCTCGCGTTATCCGTCGGGAGCAGCAATACGATTAGCAACTACGTTCAAGCTGAGAATGGTTCTAGATCGACAGCTCTCCGTGAGCGATGCGCCGTCTTGGGGTCAAAATTCGGCTTGAACCTGACGGCTATTGTTCTATAATCGAACATATGAGTAGGGAGAGCGAGCAGTTGGGGGCTCGCGTGGCCGCGGCTCGACGCGATGTAGGTCTCACGCAAGAGGAGTGCGCGTCGCGTCTGGGGATTGCTCGCAGTGCCTTGGCCAAGGTCGAGACCGGTATACGGGGCATTAGCGCTACCGAGTTGGTCCGACTCGCGCAAGCATTGGAGATGCGTGTCGAGTGGTTCTTCGAAGACGCCCCTCAGGCGGTGCTGTCGAGGCGAAACGCTGCAGAACCGGGTGCTCCCAGCCCGAGCGTGGATCGCTTCACCGAGCGGATCGCCCGGGAAGTCGAGTTCCTCCAGCGTCTAGGTGAGCTCGAGTTGGCTGAGACCCCCGCAATCGCGTTCCCCGAGACACCCGAGCAAACCGAGCACGCAGCGGTCAAGGCGCGCCGGAAGCTGGGTTACGACCAAGAACAGCCCGCGACCGCACTGGACGCGCGTGCAGCTGATCTAGGCCTGCTCGCCTTCTCTTGGGAGTTCGGCGAGAGCGGAGCCGATGGGGCGTCTGTCTTGTTGGCCTGCGGGGGCGTGGCAGTTGTCAACGGCAGCTTCCAGACCGGCCGCCGACGTTTGACGCTCGCCCACGAGTTAGGCCACTACCTCTTTGGTGACGAGTACTCCACCGACTGGCATGTGGCCGAGGCCCCTGCTGCGAAGCGCGAGGGGCGCATAGACCGGTTCGCGCGGGCTCTTCTTCTGCCGGGTGCGGCGTTGAGGAGCCACTGGAGAGGAGGGGACGACACCCGTGTTGACGCTGTGCGCCTGGCCAGCGAATACCGCGTGGACATGTCGACCCTGGCACGGCGGCTGCAAGAACTGGAGATCGCGTCGCCCCAGGAGTTGGCGCTGGTACGCGCTACACGCACGCGCCAATCCGACATAGTCGAACTCGGTTTGATCGTCGCCGACGAACTCTCGCCCCCGTCGTTGCCTGACGCCTACGTGAAGGCCCTACTCAACCTGTATCGCCGCGAGGAGGTCTCTGCCGCCCGCGCCCTGGATCTTCTGCTGGACACCTGGCATGAGGACGACCTGCCCGACCTTCCCCCGCTCCCCGCTGACGCTGTCTGGTCCTTCGTGTCCTGAGCGGGCATCGCCTGTCTCACACTATGGACGCCTTCGTCTTCGACACCGGCCCGCTGGCGCACTTTGCCAACTCAGCCTTGCCATGAGACAGACAGCATCAGATGCCGAATCAGCACCCTCAAACTCGAACACCTGTTCTATGCTGGCTATCGCATACTAAAGCGGTCTGCCTCGCTGCTCCGCTAGGAGCATCACCCCGCAGCAGCCCCCGGAGCAGTTCTCATGACCAATTACGCGGACAAGCGACCACGCGTCGCCGTCATCGGACTAGACGAGGCGCCAGAACTGGAGGTTGATCTCAAGGCGACATTCATCACACAACCGCAGTCATCGTGCCCGTTCCGCGACGCGTCGCAGAAGATCTTCGGGCTGGGCTACGACCTGCTCGTGTTCGTATACGAGAAGACCGACACCCAAGATACCCAGTCTGCGGCAATCGATGTTCGCCACGCGCTGTTCATCGACCGGTCGAGAACAGGCGACTACCAGATGACGAGGGGAATCCTCGAGATCTGCGACCGAGGCGGGAATGTTGATGACCTCGTTGCCTTCATGGAGGACCGAAACCTGCCGCTAGACGAGATCGGTCGCATGACCTTGGCCGAGCGAATTCTCAGCGACCCTCCGACACAGGGCTACATCACGATCAGCAATGCCCTTCAGTGGCGGCTCCAGTATGGCCACGCAATAACGAACGCAGGAGGGGTCGACGGTGTCCAAGACCTCGTCCCGTAAGGAACTGGGCGACTTCCAGACGCCTCGGGAGCTCGCAGTCGAGTGCGCTCAAGTCCTAGCGACGATCCAGAGCGGAACGCGCCGTGTACTGGAACCGACATGCGGTGAGGGGAGCTTCATGCTCGCTGCTGCCTCGGTCCTCGAGCCGTCCATCGAAATGCTAGGAGTAGAGATACAACCCACCCATGCCGAAATCGCCCGCCGTGTCCTCAGCTGCTCGGCCACCAAAGACGTTACGTGGCGAGTTGAGGTGGGTGACATGTTCCGGCACGACTTGGGCAAGCTCCATTGGGAGATGGATGGGCCACTGCTGGTCCTCGGGAATCCGCCATGGGTCACGTTGTCTGACCTAGGCGCGATGGACTCAATCCAGATCCCCGACCGATCGAACCTGCGTTCCGTGCGGGGGATCGATGCGCTTACGGGTGAGTCAAACTTTGACGTCTCCGAGTACATCTGGATGCGGCTTCTCACGGAGTTGCGTCGAGAGGAGCCAACGGTCGCGCTCCTCTGCAAGACTTCCGTCGCACGCCGGGTTCTAACGTTGGCAGCCCACCTGGATCTACACGTGGCTGATTCGTTCCTGTGGCGCATCGACGCGAAGAAGTCGTTCGGGGTAGCAGTCGACGCCTGCCTCTTCGCTGTTCGGCTCGATGGGGCTAGCCACAACTACCGATGTCAAATCTTTGAGTCACTGGATGCAAGCAGTCCGACAAGCACTATGGGATTAGTGGAGGGTGCTCTTGTTGCCGATATGGATGCTCACGCAGCGTCCCGGCAATATGACAGGCCGTCGCCAGTCGAGTGGCGACAAGGCGTCAAGCACGACTTGGCAGCGGTCATGGAGCTTCGCATGGACGAGAGCGGCAAACTCCACAACGCGCTCGGCGAGGCCGTCGAGATCGAAGACGACTGGGTGTATCCACTCCTCAAGGGCTCAGACGTGAACGCGGGTCGGCCCCCGGAACGCTACGTGGTCGTGACTCAGCGGTCGCTGGCAGATGAGACGAGGAGCCTCCGACACACAGCACCCATGCTCTGGAGCTACTTGCAGACCCACGCGGAACGGTTCGCTGCCCGCAAGTCGTCGATCTACCGAAACCGAGCGGCCTTCTCAATGTTCGGCATCGGGCCCTACACATTCGCACCATGGAAGGTCGCAGTCTCGGGCCTCCACAAGGCCCCCAGGTTCCATCTCGTGGGTCCAAGCGAGGGGCGGCCCGTCTTGTTCGACGACACGTCGTACTTCCTACCGTGCGAATCAGCGGCCGAGGCAGCCATACTTCTCAGTGCGCTGACGAGTGGAGCCGCAACCCTCCTCCTCAAGTCGTTGCTGTTCACTGATGCCAAGCGACCGGTGACGAAGAAACTGCTGCAGCGCATTGACCTCGCTGCCATTCTTCGCCACGACCGTGCCCGAGTCGAGAAGGACGCGCGGGCCGCTCTCGAAAAGGTCGGTCAGCACCTGGATGCTAGGGCGATCGCTCGAGAAGCCGACCAACTCCTGCAGCAATGGGGCGGGACTCAGGATGCGCCGTCGCTCTTCGATGTCACCGATATCGCTACACATGAGCCAGCCGCGTGAACTGACGGTAGCCGCGAGCACGACGCGTTCGCCACCGCCAGCGGCCAGCCGTCGCGCATCGGCGCCTCCTGAACCTGCGCCAACCTGTAACACAGCTACCGGAGCCGACCTGTAACGCGGGTACTGGGACTTGACAATTCGCTGAGTCTTCTAATGGACGGGGCAGCACGGAATGTTATCCACAGATACGGCCCGGCAAGAATCCATGAACCCCACTTCAGAGGCACTTTCTGGCACCGGCCGACACAGCTGGACACACTCCAAGAGCAACTCATGCACCGAGGGTTCTCATGTCGCGCACCATCACGTTCCTATGTTCTGACGCATCACACCGCCTGCCCGATGCGTTGGACTGTGGGCGCTCATGTGGCGTCCGCGCCCGCGAGTTCGTTGGGCGACGACCCTTTGTGGGGCTTCTACTCGGTCCAAAGCAGGTTGAATTGAATCAGGACAGTCCGGTCGCTCACCAGCGGATTTGGGGAAGCACGAGGGGTGATGAGCGTCCCGTCGAGGGACGGACGGGCCATCGTGAATCGCTTCTAGAGCCACGACCGGTCAAAGGCCATTCGTCAACTCTCGTCGGTATCCCCATCAGCCCAATACGGCAGCGGATCGGAAAATGATCTCGGACCAGCGGCGACATACCGCCGTAGAACACTTCGCCGTAAGCGGAGACATGGTAGGGGTGGAACTCGAAGTCGGTAGCGAGCACCACAAAGAACGCGTCGCCACCGGTGAAGGCCCGATCAGGGCTGTCCGAGCACAAGTCGCCCGATCCGAAGACATCGGGTTCATCACCCACGCGGTCGATCAGATCAGCTGCGGCGAGATGCTCAGCAGCGCCGAGAGAGACCATCGGTCTGCGACCAGTCCTGTTTGCGATCTTGTGGTACACCCACTTGACCAACCGGGCTGCCTGCCCAACGGCGGCAGAAGCGCCGCCTACGACGGCTATGGCCCCGATGATCTCGATAACAGCACCGACCCCACTGGCTCCCCGGCCTCGCGGCACTTCAAGGTGAGACCGGTTTCGTGCTCAATCTCAGCAACAGCCTCTGCCGTGTCCGAGTCCAACAACTCGCGGTAATCGACTTCGCCGGAATGCACCAATTCCCAACTATCCTCGGAAACGCCACAGGCGAGCATTAACGCCTTACGGGACATCCGATTCGCCCAGTCAGCATCCTCTCCCGCGGCGACTTGGGTCCAGTTGTAGCTTCCCGGCGCTGCTGGCATCGCCGTACTCTAGCCAGAAACCAACACCCTCCTGGATGCACCACGTTGTCATACGGCGATGATGGGTTGAGAGGTCTCCACACTCAATCAAGGAGGAACCGATGGTCTACCGTCTGACCCATCGCTCTAACAGCGCATCCTCAAATCCATTCAAGACCTCCTTGATTCCGCAGCGAGCCTCTGGTTCGGGGTGTCGCCGGACAAAATGATGGAGATGGCCAGCGGCGACCGACTAACTCATCTGTCCACCGAGGGTTGGATCGACGACAGACGCGCTTGGTCCCTGACCACACGTTGAATTCGCAAACAACCTGCGGTTCTGTCCATCTACTTCACCCTCCAGATGCTCAGGGCGCTGTGGAGGGTGGCGCGAGTCAGATACGGCATCTCCGAGGACAGCGGCCCGATGGAGTTCTCATCTCCACACTTCACCCCAGAGAAGCTGCGGGAGATGGAACGCAGCTCCAGACGGGAACTATCCGTGTACGCCTTACCGAGTTCAAGCACCCGCCATCTCCAACGAACGCCGAGCCTACGAAGACAGAAGAAACGGGCGACATGTAGTTCAGATTGGGAAGTTGCTCGGAGGCGAGACGATGGGGACCACACACCGCGTTTCGGATCGCCGCGAACCCCACGCACGCGCTGTGACACGGCGGGTTAGGCAGCCATTCATACCCAACGAGGAAACCCAATCCGCCTCAGACGGGCGCTGTCACATGGTCCCTTTAAGTTACAGGTATGTCATATGGTATTGAGCAGCACCTACCCGCCTGGCGGCGCATCGACTTCGCTTCGCCAACCGGATTGGCGATGGCGGCGGCAGGAGCCGCAGCCATCGTCGTCGAGGTCAATGCCCTCGGCTGGTGGGGATTCGCCACATCCTGGATCGACCTATCCGTCCTCACCGTGTGGCTCGGCCTGGCAGCATGGCTCTCGATATGGGCGTTCGAGAACGCCGAAGGCTGGTGGCACATACCCTCCTTTCTAGGTGTCGTCGTGTCAGTGATCGGTTTGGTGTTTCTCTTGGCGCTTGCTGTCATGAGTCTCATCTCCGAGCACCCAGACATCCTCGCCGATGACTCCAAGCCGAAGCGGAAGCGCAACAGGAACAGGCGACGGCAAACAACAAGCTCGCGCCGACAACCCGACGTCCAAGGAGCGCTCACGGGGGTCGGGCTATGCGTTCTGCTGGTAACAGCGGCAGCCGTGATGCTGCTGAGCGGGGGGCTTAATGGCTTCAGCGTGTGGGCAGGTGAAATCCTGGGCGCCCTGGGCGAAGGCATCATGGGCTGGTACGAGCAGCAATCTCAGTAACCGACTCGCTGGCAGTCGCAATTCGTCCGATTCGCTGGCTGCAGGCCGGATTTCAGACCGAAATGGGTTCGTGTTCCACGGTGTCGGCGTCGCCGGACGGGAAGTTAATGAGCAGACCGCTCTGTTGCCCCACAGTGCGAAGATACGCCCGGAGTTGAGCACAATCCTTTGGCCCGATCTTGTCTTTTGCCTTTAGTTCAACCACTAGGTCGTTCTCAGCGACCACTACAAAATCCAGTCTGCGCGTGCCTACTCGCTGCTTCTTGTAGAGCACCTCTGCGGTGGCTTCCACCTTGTATGAGATCTTCCGCAGACGAAACTCGTATGCCATTGCCTGCTGGTAGACGCTCTCGTCGTGCCCACCTCGAAGATCGGCGTATACCTCGTTGGCGACCTCCAGAACGGTCGCCTCGGTCTCGCTGTTCATCGGAGTGTCCTTCCTGTTGCCGGGCGGATGCCCCGTTGCCCTCAGTCGTCGGCCGCACCCACATCCACCGCACACACACTACAAACCAAGTACGACAAGCTAAGGCCGTGAAGCGAACCCCCAGGTCAAGGCAGAAAACGAGCACCCCAGCCCGCAATGGAGCCTCGCTCGCAACCCCACCCCTCGCAATGGGAAGTCCCAGAATCGTCGGATCATAATGTGTTGCAAGCAAAGGCAAAAGCTTGGTGTAAACAAACCACATGGGAACTTCGCAATCTCCTGGCGGCAGGCCAAAGGACCTACCTGATGCTGAAATCCTGTGGGGGTTACCCGCTGGGCGTCCGCCTCCCCACGTTGTGCTGGGGGGATGCCTCGTGCCTCACGATCCTCAAGATCGGGTAGCTCAAATCAGTGGCACCAAGGTAGACCAAGGGTACGATGAAGCAGCGGGCCAAATTTGGGTAGACGTCAAAGACGGTGACGGCCAAATATGGCACATCAGATGGGCCGCTTCGCCGTAGGAACCGGCAACCAAGTGACGGCGGATCGTCGACATCGACGTCGTGGAACTCGCTGAGGTGCCAGCGTATCGTCTCCAGACCCCGCGTCGGGCACGGTGCGACTCGGCGAGGTGTGGGACCACCTCGATCGCGGCTCGAACGCGGCGTGGCCCTCAAGGCCCCAGCGGACCACCACGCGCGGCGGCTTGGCTCAGGGGGTAATCCCGCATGGCTTGGTGCAGGTCGTCCCCCACCTCTTGCCAGACCTCCCTTAGGAACTCGTCGTCCTCAGAGGGCACCATAGGTTCAGCCCTGGCGGGAAAATTCCTCTTCAGCAATTCGGTAATCTCCGCTAGCAGCGGAGCGCTGATGTTGCGAGTCGAACGGACGAACAGCGTCTCTCGCATCAGTGGACCCCTTCCTCGTGGCTAGTCCAGCGTAACGCTGCGCCGTGACAACACACGCCACTAACAAACCGCACACTTGGGTGTTTTGGCAATACCTGGGGTTGTTGTGGCATTAATAACATTCGTGCGACCGGGTGTCGCGCCTCTGACGCTCATGGTCACCGCCATGCCTCGCTAAAGCGTTGCATAGGGACGGGCTACAATTTGCAGTCATGAACCGACGCGACGACGTGCTAGTGAAGCACAGGAAGGCGATCCTCGCAGCAGCGAGGCGCAGCAAGGCTCGCTCCATCGCGCTCGTGGGTTCTGTCGCGCGTGAAGCGGACACCGCAGAGAGCGACTACGACTTCCTTGTAGACTTCAAGGAGGGTGTAACCTTGTTTGACATCGGTGGATTGCAGGCCGACCTGGAAGACCTGCTCGGATGCAGTGTCGATGTTGTCCCTCGATCCTGCGTGCGGGAGACGTGCCGCGAGATGTTTGAGGACGCCGTTCAGCTATGAACAGAGGCGATTGGAGGCGATCTCTACGAGGACTACAAGTCATGAACCGACGATGGTAATTGAACCCATTGTCCAAGACCTCAGCTAAGTCCTCTTCATCTGGGAAGTCGTCCACCCACCATTCGATCCGTAACCGCTGTCCGACATTGGGACGACGAGTTCGGTTCGTCGCCCTCACGGTCATCAGCGTTGTTGTGTTCTTAGCCTCGGGGTGTCCGTTTCGACGGAATGGGGTGGGCTCTGGCAAGGTTGTGGGATGACAGACTTTGCTGAGAAATACGGGCCGTGGGGTGTGGTGACGGGTGCGGGTGCCGGGGTCGGGTTGGCGTACACCGAGGAGTTGATATCTCGGGGCGTCGGCGTTGTGATGGTCGACATCTCACCGGGAGTCGTCGATGTCGCCGCTGGCCTCGGCGGTGAGACTCGCACAGTGATTGCCGATGTGAGCGATCCCGGATGGGTCGATGTGCTCACGGAGCAGACCGCTGGACTTGAGATCGGGATTGCGATAGCCAACGCCGGTGTCTCATATGTTCGCCCCTTTCTCGACATGGACGCGGAGATGCGTCGCAAGACCCTCGATATCAACTGCCGGGCGACTGTCGATCTGGCTGCCTGGGCGCTGCCGGCCATGGCGGAACGCGGTCGTGGAGGTTTCGTTGCCACCAGTTCGGGATCTGCCCTGTCCGGCACCGCCTGTGTGGGGCTCTACAGCGCAACCAAGGCGTTCTCCGTCAACCTCATTGAGGCGATCGGCTGGGAACTGAAGGACGCCGGAGTCGACACCTTGGCCATCGTCGCGCCGAGCATGGACACCCCCGCCTTCCGTTCCAGCGGTCCCGACTATGAACGTATGGGAGCCCCGCCTGTTGATCCTCGTACGGTTGTTGCCCCTGCTCTCGATGCACTCGGAGAAGGCGGCCGCTGGTTGGGCGACGATGGATTGAGGTTCGTAGCGTCCGTTGAGCGCTCGGACCGGGTTGAGATGATGTGCGGCGCAACGGCCGCCATGTACCACCTCTTCGAGGACTGACCCGCGCATCCAGCCATACTTGATCCTGTGAACAACAGTTCTCCCCCCACCCCCGGCAACTCAACCTCGCAGAAGCCGAGCACGGCCACACCCGGCGCAAGCGAAGCGGCTCCGACTCACGCGGCTCCGGCTGTGCCCGGCGAAAGCAACATGCCCGGCGCAAGCAACGTGCTTCGCGACCACACAGACGTTCTGGTAGTGGGGGCGGGGATTTCTGGGATCGGGGCTGGGTACTACTTGCGGAAAGAATGCCCGGACCGCACGTTTGTGATCCTCGAAAGACGGCCGGATATCGGTGGCACTTGGGACCTGTTTCGCTATCCCGGTGTGCGTTCCGACAGCGACATGCACACCCTCGGCTACAGCTTCAAACCCTGGACCGGGGACAAATCGATAGCCGAAGGACCTGCGATCCTCGACTATCTCAAAGAGACGATCGAGGAGTACGACCTCGCTCGCCACATTCGCTTTGGCCGAAGCGTGCGCCGTGCCTCGTGGTCGAGCGCCGAGCAGCGCTGGACAGTCGAAATTGAACACGCCGACACCGGCGAGCGCAGCACGATGACGGCAAACCTCTTGAACATGTGTTCCGGTTACTACTCCTATCACAAAGGTTTCACTCCTGAATTTCCGGGCATCAAGCGTTTCAAAGGCAGGATCCTCCACCCACAGGCCTGGCCCGAAGACCTCGACTACAAAGGCAAGCGGGTGGTTGTCATCGGCTCGGGAGCAACTGCGGTAACCCTGGTACCGGCAATGGCCGTCGACACCGCCCACATCACCATGCTGCAGCGCTCGCCTACCTATATGGCACCCGCACCCGACATCGACCCGATCAACCGGAAACTCAAGCGTGTGCTACCGAAACGGGCCGCCTATTGGCTGACCCGCTGGAAGAACATCTTCCGGACCCATCTCATCTACCGAATGTCCCGCAAGAAACCCGAGCGCCTGAAGGAACGTCTTTTGGACGCCGCTCGCGATGCTCTCGGTGACGACTACGACATAGACACACACTTCACGCCCGAGTACAACCCTTGGGACCAGCGGCTTTGCCTCATTCCCAACGGCGACCTGTACGAAGTCATCGACAACGGTTCGGCATCGGTGGTGACCGACACGATCGCCACGTTCACAGAAAAAGGGATTCTGCTCGAATCGGGCACTGAGCTCGAAGCCGACATCATCGTCACCGCCACCGGTCTGAACCTGGTAGCGCTCGGTCAAGTGGAACTCGAAGTCGACGGCCAACCCGTCGATCTACACAAAACCTGGACCTACAAGGGCATGGCCTACTCCGATGTGCCCAACCTGGTGTCGACCTTCGGATACATCAACGCGTCTTGGACCCTACGGGTCGACCTCAACGCCGCTTACCTGTGTCGTCTGCTCAACCACATGCGCTCAACGGGAACCACGCAGTGCACGCCGCGTCTGAGGCCGACCGACCACGACATGGTGCCGCGACCCTTCATCGACAACTTCCCAGCCGGTTACATCAGACGCGCTATGCATTTACTTCCTCGCCAAGGCGACCGAGAACCCTGGCTCAACACCCAGAACTATCTGAGAGACCGCAAGTTCATCGGCCGGCAGCCAGTCGATGACGACGTCATGGTGTTCACCACCGCCCCAGTTCCCGCTAAAACTGGCCGCTGAACCACGTTCCCAGGCTTGACTTGGGGTGTAATATTCGGTGCTGGTCGAGCAGGTCTGCTTGGCCGACAAGCAGCGCGCTTGAAGGAGGTCCTACGCCCATGGCGGATCCGTCCCCGACAACCAATGCAGGGCGCGGTCCCGAACCCAAGGGCTATGAACCGACAACCCCTATAACGGTGTCGCCGATCCTTGACTGGCCACCTCGGCCGGTAGCAACGCTGCGCTATCTATTCACTCCCGTGATGCTGCCCTACGGGATGTTCTGGGTGGCGCTGGCAGCTCTGACTTGGAACTACCTCACCCCGTCGATCCAACGTATGACGACCCTGCATCCGAGATGGATACTGGAGATCTACCTGCGCAATGCGCTGCTGTTGACCCTGGTAGCGGGCACACTCCATTTGTTCCTGTACACCCGGCGAGCCCAACAGCAGCGCTACAAGTACAACCAGCGTTGGCTCAGCACCACCAACCGCTCGTTCCTGTGGACCAACCAGACCCGCGACAACATGTTCTGGAGCCTTGTCAGTGGTTGCGCAATCTGGACGGCATACGAATCGTTCACCCTGTGGGCATACGCCAACGAATGGATCCCTTCAGCACAGTGGGACTCGGCGTGGCTCTATCTGGGAGTGCTGACCGTCGGCGTGTTCCTGTGGGCGGTCACCCACTTCTATTTCAACCATCGGCTTCTGCATGTCCGTTGGTTTTACGACCACGCCCACCACCTGCATCACCGCAACGTCAACACTGGGCCTTGGAGCGGGATTTCGATGCACCCGCTGGAGCACGTGATCTATTTCAGCGTTTTTCTTATCTGGTGGGTGGTGCCCGCCAATCCGTTCATCGTGATTCTCAGCGGATTGTTCAACGGCGTGTCACCAGCAGTCTCACACTCCGGCTTCGAACGCTTCGAGATCGGCCGACGACAAGGCCGGACCGCTCCCGGAGCCGACTACTTCCACCATCTGCACCATCGATATTTCGAGTGCAACTACGGTAACCGCCCGGTGCCGATCGACAAGCTCTTCGGGACTTTCCATGACGGCACCCCCACCGCCCACGCCCGCATGAAACAGCGCATGCGCGAACGCCGCGGTAGCCAAGCCAGTTCTGAGAGCGTGTGACTCCCGCTGAGGTAAGGCGACGTCACTCCAGCGGGAAGGGCAACTGCCAGCGCAAACAGGCTCAAACCAGCGAGCGCGTGAACGACAGTCACCCAGCGGGCCCAACCGGTGCCCACGCCCCACGACAACAGCCCGGTGGCCGCTGCAACGACCACGGCGACAAACAACAGCATGTCCATACGCCGCGGCGTCAATCGCCGGTACGGCCCGAGCAGAGCCTCCATGGCCTTAACCGTCGGGGTTGTCGGAGCCGGCTTCGTCGACAATCCTCGGGCGAGCAGCGGCTAATGCGACAATTATGACCACACCGAGGATCGTGGCCGACAGCAACGATTCTGAAGCCGTAATCGTGTTGTTGGAATACTGATCGATTGGGCCATCGGACCACTCAAGAGGATCCCTGTGAACCAGCAGGGCAATCATGGCGGCGAATATTCCGATCGTGACAACCAAGCTGGAGACCATCTCTCTCATCGACTCCGGCATCGTTTGGCGCCAGCCGGCGACCAGCAACATGATCGCCGGGATCCACAGCGGGAGCGCTATGACCGAGATCACCGCCGCCGGAATGATGCCGGCTCCCGCTGCCATAACGAAACGTCCTCGACCTACTGAGTTGGCTAACAGAGCCACCAGAGCAGCAACGACGAAGGGCGCGACCAGCGATACCGAGATGCGCAGGCTCCCGGGTTCTCCCTCAGATCCGAGGAACCTGTTCAGACCGATCCCCGCCGAATAAACAATCGTCGCCAGACAAGCCACGGCAACCCAACGCTGCATTGGCTCATTGTTTCGCATCAGCACCCCCCTCCTTTGATCTACCTGCGGTTCTTGCTGATCAGTGCCGCCTTACGCCGCCGTATTTCATGCGGGTGTCGTTCATGGAAGCGGAGCGCTTGGTGTCATCCACGATTGCGGCGTCGACAAGCTCACCGATGAACAGAGTGTGAGTGCCCAGGTCGATCGCATGGCGGACCTCGCAATCCATCCAAGCGATGGCTTCGGTGAAGATCGGCGCTCCGGTACGGCCAGATCGAACAGCCCGACCGTTGAGGGTATCGCCCTCGTCGCGAGCGGGTTTTGAGAACTTGACGAAGACTCTGGTGTCTTCGGAGTCCCAAAGGTTGACCGTAAAGGAGCCACCATCGCTGATGAGCCGATGCGTGACCGCGGTGTTTTCGACTCCAATGCCGATCAGCACTGGTTCCATCGATAACTGCGAAATCCAACTCGTGGTCATGGCGTTGCGTTCGTCGCCTGCTCTCGATCCCACCAACGCCAACGCGTTGGGGATTTTCCAAGTGATCCGGTTGATGAGTTCGCTTTCGAGTGCTGCGTCTGATGCCATACCCAAAGCGTAGGCCGACGACGGTCAATCGAGTTGCGGTCGACCAGTGCCGATGACGGTGGCGACACCTTCCACGAACAGGACACGACCGTCGATATCAACGGATTTCTCGTTCCAGTGGGTTTCCAGGTCAAACTCGGGCGCGCCCGCGGCAGCCATCGCCGCAGCCACCGCTGAACAAGCCTGATCAATGGCAGCTTCTTTGGCCGGTTCAAGTTCGAAAAAAGTGCCGGGTTCAGGGCCGATGTGGACCCGAAAGAGTCCCCGACGCGGCGCGGAAACCGTCACACGACGACTCAAACGGACCTTGCCCACAGCAGCACCAATCGCATTAGCCACTTCCGCGTGCTCGGGAATCTCAACTTTGGTGCCGAGCAAATCTCCGATAGCCGGGTAGTAGTTAGCCGCCGGGGCACCAAGGCCCACCAACGGAACCGCCAGACCAACCACCAGCTTGGACGAGCGCGGCCTACCGTCAAGCGCCGCGGCCACCACCTCAGAAGCAGCGGCACGTTCGGATAGGCCATCGCTGGCGAATGCCATGGCAATAAGCTTCTCAGCCGATTGCCGTACCAAACGCGCCACCACAGCCTCAGCGAACTCACTCGGCGTTTCGACGATGGCCTTGCCGCGATGATCGCATCGCCGTGACCACACTTGGGCAGCGGCATGGGCAACCGCAGGATCATGGGTTGATTGAGTGCCAAGTACATGGCTGGCATCAGTAGGCGTGAATGCCGACATACGCAACACACCGCGAGCAGCCAGCCTTCTCGTGGCGAGAGCAGATCGGCTGCCTTCGACAACAGTATCCGCGGCAACAATCTGGTCGCCGATCCTTTCCATCAACTGACGTTCGACACGATCCAACGAGGCTTCCGCGGCTTTCGCGGTCGGCTGCAGGAAAACCGTGCTCCACTCCTGCGGAAGGGTGTCGGCAGTAAGTTGGCGCCTCAGTTGGGATTGTAGGAAATCACCGTGACTCTGCGCCGTGACTACTAGCGGAACCACACGTCGTGGCCCAACCACCAAGTCGGCCCCGAGCGCACGATCCGCAAGCAACACCTCGCTGTCACCACCTAGACCATGAGTCGCCATGGCTACCGCTTCAACCATGGTTCGGTGTCCACCGACCGTCGCGCCCCTGGCACCTAAGTCGAACCGTCCGTCGCGCAATGCCGCGATGTCGGTCGTGGTGCCGCCGATGTCGGAGATGATGGCGTCTTTCTCGCCTACTAGATGAGCTGCACCAAGCAGGCTGGCGGCCGGGCCCGACAGGATCGTCTCCACAGGGCGTTCCCGGACAAAGTCTGCCGACACCAACGAGCCGTTACCACGGACCACCATGATCGGAGCGCCTATCCCCTGCAGGTCGAGTACCTCTGTGGTGGTCGACACGAGCTCGTCGATCAAGGCGATCATGCGGGCGTTGAGCAGAGCCGTCACCGACCGTTTGGGGCCGTCGAGTTCATCCGCCAACTCATGGCTGCAGGTGACAGGTAGGCCGGTTCGCTCCCGAATCAAGTCACGGGCGGCGATCTCATGGTCGGCGTTGCGCACGCTGAACTGCGACGTGACCGCGAAGCCATCGACCGATGGTGCGATCTCTGTGACCGCCGCAGCAAGCGCTTCGGTGTCGAGCGGTTCGGCTTCGGCACCGTGTGGGGTATGCCCTCCCGCAACCATCACCACCGAATCGCGGCCGATCGCTTCTCGCAAACCACCCCGGTCGAGCACGGCCTCCTCGAACCCGATCATCACCAAAGCCGCCGGGCGTCCTCTGCCTTCGACTAGCGCGTTTGTTGCCAACGTGGTGGACAGCGACACAAAGCCGATAGCGCCCGGGTCAACTGATCCCGCAGCAAGCACCCGTTCGATCGCCTGACCGATACCCACAGCGAGATCATCGTGTGTCGTCGGTGCCTTGGCTTTGGCAAGGAGGGAGTTCGAGCCCTCGTCGTAGATGACCGCGTCGGTATAGGTGCCGCCTGTATCAACACCAAGAATCCAACGACTCGCCGAAACTGGCATGGGCCGTTATTCTGCCCTACCCGCAGCCTTGCCGCCGACCATAGTGGCTATAGACTTTTCGGGTGCCCCGCATTACACGTCCCGACATGGCTGGTTATGGGGTCACCGAAGACCCGGAGGGCTTGTTGGATTGGTCATGGGCGAGACTCCCGAAGAGTTCTCAAAATGCGCCACCCGCTGGCTCTGGGACTGACCAGCTAGGGCCTCCTAGGGCCAGAGGGGCTCGTTGATTTCTGCGCCGAGAGGGGTTCCCCAAGTGTTGCGATACGACACCTCGTGTGCGGGGAGTCGGCTGGCAGTACCCCACATGCCCAGCGGATAGCCCATGGGCACACAGCAGGCCATCCGCCACCCCTGGTCTTTGGGCACGTTGAGAACATCAAGGGTTTCGTCGTTCTTGAACAACAGCACGCTGGTCAACGATGAGCCCACACCATCGGCTCGGGCAGCCAACATGGCACTCCACACGGCCGGAAAGATCGATCCACCGGTCGTATCGAACTTGTCGAACGCAAAGAGCAACAGCGGGTAGGTCGCAAAGTTCTTCTGCGCCCACGTCACCGACTTGATGATCTTGCCGAACTGGCGGGACTCCGGAGTCTCCCCAGCAGCCGCCTCAGCAACCTGGTCCTTGTAGATCGTCTCCCACAACATGTCGATGCAGTCCGAGTAGAGCGCACCGATCTTCGCTATCTGCTCGGGGTCGTCCACAATCAGAAAGCGCCATCCCTGACTGTTCCCTCCGCTCGGCGCCCGGATCGCGGCATCAAGTATGCGTAGTTGGATCTCTTCGGGGACCGGGTCGGGTTTGACCCGCCGCATTGCTCTGGTCGTGTAGAGCGCCTCTCGGACATCCATTGGCTTGCCTCTCAGTTTCCGGTGATCGTCAATCCACCATGAGTCGAGCACATGCCGCCCCCAAATGCGAACCGCCCACCAACCAGTACGGGTAATCCGCACCAACCCAGCATCGGAGAGATCGCGGCCAACTTCCGCGACCAAACGGGCCTGATCCCAGTTTTTCTCAGAACGCGGATCAGGGAACCACCGAACAGCACCGCTAAACACCGATGGCTACAAGTGTCGAGCGGTGTTACCGGAATTGCCGACCATCGACGAACGACCAGACTTATCGCGTGGGCTTAGGTGAGACCCGAAGTCGAACCGGTTATCGAACAGTTGTACGCCTCAGTCGTGTATGTTGATAGTCGCAGCGAGACAGCGATCGGCGATTAGGGTGGCGCGGAACCGATGAACGATCCAACCGACTTCTTCAGCCTCCATCGAGGAAATGTGCTTGATGCTTACGGTGAGTGGCCGCAGCCTGACTGCCTGATCGTGGATGGCCCGTACGGCGTCGGTGGCTTCTTTGGTGATCCTAGAACGCCTGAGAGCCTCGCTGACTGGTACCGGCCACATGTCGAGGCTTGGGCCAAGGGAGCGAAGTTGTCATCGACGCTCTGGTTCTGGGGCACCGAGATCGGGTGGGCGACCGTGCACCCCGTGCTTGCAGAGTTTGGTTGGGAATACGTGCAGGCAATTCACTGGGACAAAGGTGTTGGCCACATTGCGGGAAACGTCAACGGCAAGACCATCCGGCGGTTCCCCATTGTCAACGAGATCGTTGTTTTTTACACGCGACGTCTAGAGTTCCCAACGCCGGATGGGGTAGTTCCCGCACGGAGGTGGCTGCTTGATGAGTGGTTGCGGACCGGCCTTCCGCGGCGTCGGGCGAACGATGCGTGTGGGGTGAAGGACGCCGCCACCCGCAAGTATTTCGATCAGGGTTGGCTCTGGTACCCGCCGCCGGCCAAACCGATGCAGAGGCTGGTCGATTACGCCAACGAACATGGAGACCCGGACGGTCGCCCGTATTATTCGATCAACGGGTTGACGCCGATCACCGGGGTCGAATGGGAGAGCTTGCGGTATCGCTGGAACCATGTTCACGGGGTTACGAACGTCTGGCAGCATCCGGCCCTTCGAAATCGGGAGCGCTTGAAGAACCGAGACGGGACTAGGCAGGCGCCGCGGGTCTACAAACCGGCCCCAGGTGTCGCCTCTGCTCATTTGAACCAGAAGCCGGTCGAGTTCATGCGTCGCATCCTTAATGCCTGCACGGTCGAAGGGGACGTATTGTGGGAGCCGTTCGGTGGGCTGTGCTCAGCGAGCGTGGCCGCGATCAAGATGGACAGGATGCCGTACGCGGCAGAGATTGATGAGGCTTTCGCCGATCTGGCCACGGAACGGTTGATCGAAGCGACGCGGGAGAAATCGGAACCCAGCCGTTTGTTCGTGGACTAGTTCTGATACGTCCGGTAGAGCCTTTCAATCTCTTCTTCAGCCCGCCGTAGAGCATCGGAGGGTTCTTTGTCGGTCATCTTCGTCAGGGTTCGAATGTCTTTCGCCCAGTCACCGATACGACGCCCTCGGAACTGCCGTTTCAAGACTTCGGCCTTGAAAGCCTCGATATCGGGATGCCTGATCCGGTCGATCTTGGCGAAGTTACTGTCCTGTCGAAAGGTGGCAGCGGCAAGCAGACCTCGCGAAAGCGCCTGGCCCTCCTCGGACTCCGAGTCCTTAGCCAAAGACAGTTCCGACAGGCGTATCACGTTCCGCAGACGCTCCAGATCCTGCTCCTGAAGTTTGAACCCCAGCACATTGGTCTGCTGCAGGTTGCGGGTGCGTGAAGATGTGTCCTGCGGCTCCTCACAGATGTAGTACGGAGGTTTGTGATAATGCTGATCACGCTTCTTGGCGACGGACAGAGCGTCGACCACTAGGACACCAACGATCTCCGGCGTGCCAAAAACGATGTCGCTCAACATCCACGCCACCACCGCCACCCTGATGTCCTTGTCGACAAGCAAATTCTGCGACTCGCGGAATCGTCCGGTGATCTCCGTGGCCATCGGGAACCAGGCCTTCACTTCAAAACCAGCATCTACCGACTTCCCGTCGGCGAACAGCGCTGCATCTGGAAAGTCTGGATCTTGGCGCTGCCACTGCAGGCCTCCCTGCGGTTGGCTCTCCGAGAGTAGGTCCGGAATACGCCGCTCGATCAAGTTTCCGATCAGAGGAGACAGTTTCGAAACGTTCCGACCCAGAAAGACCGCCTCGTCAGAAGATGCGCTTGAGATCGAAATAGTCTTCAGCTTTTCACCAACTGCACGTGTCAGACGCTCGGACGCGCGTTCCATCTCCTCCTTGGCTGCATCCGAGAACACCCGCCGATCCTGGCATCATCGCCCAGTTCGCGCAAGCGGTCTATCCCCAAGCGCGAAGACACACGGAGGCAAGGCTCCGGACGCGGAACTGCAAGGTTCAGCAGTCGCCTTTGGCGACACTGGCGGCGTTTGGGGCGTGTTGAGGCGAGCCTTTGGGAATGAGAGCTTTAGTGCTTCAGCCTGTGGTCAAGGATCCGTCGCATTGGTGCGTAGGCTCCTTTGACCATTAGAGCCTCGGGTTCGATGGTGGATCAACCACAAAGCGCGCCTTAGTGTCCTGTGTTGTCGGTCGAACCCATGACGTGCATTGGCTAGTTGTCGATTCGCCCATCGGTGACGGGCGGGTGGTCGGACAACACCACATCGGCGAGTTGAGCGATTGTGCAGATCGGAACTCCCAGGTCCTGCACGAATGCTGCTGGTTCTGGGTTGACAGTCACCATCAGGCCGATGACCGTCCACGGCCGTGCAGCACTGTCAGCACCCAGATGAGTCGCAACGTCGGCGCTGTTTCTGCGGACATCGTCTACCTTCTGCAAGAGTTTGTCTACGAAGCCCCCGACAGTTGTGAATTTGTCGATGTGGTGGCGCAGCGTACGGGTGGAGAAGGGTGTCGCTAGGTCTTTGGCTTCGATGATCCAGATTCGGGAGGTCTGCGGGTCAATACAGAGCACATCGATCTCGCCGTACAGCTTGTCGATGCCATATCGATGAGCCTTCAACGGTTTGATGCCGCGGCGTACGATCAACCTGGAGTCGGAGAGAACCTTCACGCATTCGTCTTCGAACGCTCTACCGACCTTTTGGCGGTATCTGTCTAGAGCTCTACAGACATTGTCAGGTAGCACACGATCGGGCCAGGGCAGTCGCCCTTCGGTCAGATAGTCGAGCAAGATCCTTGCCGTGAAATGCGCTGTCCAAGGCAGGACATAGATTCCGTTTGCACCTTCGACGAACGGCCGGGTGGTGACTCGTGCGGCTCGGCGTTCGAGTTCCCAGTGTTCGATGCCGCTGTCATGCGTTTCGTCTAGAAGACCGCTCCTCCGTAGTGTCAACCACTCCAAGGCTCTCGCGTGCTCGTCTCGTGATGCCAGAACGGACAGGGGCGTCAATCGGTCGAGGAACGCTTCGGCGCTCACGTGAGCGATGTAGGTCGAGGAGGAGACCTCCCACCCATGCGCCATGCTAAGCACGTCTCGTAATGCGTCCAGGCTGAATCCCAGTGACGCCTTGAGTTCCTGGTCGACTTCTAGCAGATCAGCCACTTGGTCCGTCAATGGCTGCGGCTGAGTGTATTCGGGCTCGGGAAGATGGGCTTCTGAGGATCCCATGGCAACCGCGGCGGGCAACATCGCAGCCTTTCGAGCTTCGTGATAGGCATGAATGTCAACCTCAGGGAACCTGGCGGACACGTCGATGCCAAATCGGTCAGAGATCGTCATCGTTGCGTCCGCCAGACGCAAGTGGATCAACTCGCTGCGCAGGCTCGATTCTACGCACCGCTGAGCGACACTCAGAACTTCGATCCATCCGCGCCTGTCGATCGACGAGCTGCCCTTTAGGGTTCGAGCGACTGTCTCCTCCACGATGAGCGAGATGCACTTTGTCAAGATGGTCAGCCGGTCCTCTTCGGCACGTTCTTCGTGAGCGTCGCTGTCGAAGGTGCCCAGCCGCCACCCGATTCGACGCTGGTTGAACATCCGATGGTGATTGGCGCATTCAAGCTGGGACAACGCGAACTCGTGGATCGTCTCGTGGCGGTAGCGTTCCTGAACGGCGTGGAACTCCTTCATCAACCATGGGTAGCTGACTTTGGATTCGATCCGCACCGCGTCAGCGCCGTCGTAGCTGCCCGGATCAACCTGCCCTGAGAGATAGATGCCCAAGCGGCGATGGATGTCATTCAATTGCGAATCATGCGGCTCAATGGGAGGCGGCAGTTCAATAGCTTCCTGCGGTACTCGCATGCCGTCGACACGAACGGCGGGCGGCGCGTTGTCCCAATCTCGCTTGAAACGCTCAGCTGCGTCCGGGGAGGACAGAGCGTCAGCCACCAGATGGCCGATAGCTGATTCCACCTCGCGCGTGTCCTGCAGCATCGCTGCCATCAGGTGCTCATTGCACCGGAGCCGAATGACCGAATCTGGAAACCACTCAATGACTAGATCGTCTTCTCCATCGCTGTCGTACTCAAGCTCGAAGATCAGGCACCTCAGCCCCACCGCGTCACCCAACGCTAAGAAGGAGTCCTTCGTGGTCTTGAGCTTCGCGGACAGGATCTTCGACAAGGCCCCGAGGGGATCGGTCTCGCGAAACAACACGGACTGGTCAGATTGCGATACAGCTACCGGAATCTCCCAAGCCAGAATGCGATACATCCGTGATTCCACGAAGTCGCCAACGAGTGACTCCTCGGAGTCGTGCCATGCGATCGGCAAGTCGGATAGTGGAGGGAATCCGAGCCGGTGCAAGGCGCGCTCAAGCACCGATGCGCTAGCCGCATCATTCCATTCGGACTGCATCATGTGAGGATCAATTGACAGCAAACCGGCAACGACCGCACCGCTGTGGAAGGACTTGTCACGACTAGTCCAGATCCTCCACAGTGGAGCCAGATTCGATGACCAGATCACGCTGAAGTCCCTGATCTGGGAATAGTCTCGCAAGAAGTACCAAAGATCCGGCGGGCTAGAAAACGACGACCTAGCAATGTTTTTGAGGTCCGCCAGCGTCGCCACCGGGTACTTGCTGCGGGGGTCAAGACCAGCCACTCCCGGCGCGACAGCGACCTGCAAGTGGACGATGACAGCGTCGTCATCGACTCGATCCAACCCGGCGGCCCCCGTCAGTGCGGCACCGGGAACAACTGTGTCGAGACTGGAGTCGCTGGAGTCGAGCGCTCTGTGCAGACCGTCCTGGGTCAACGCTGTGACCACATCTATCACGAGAATCTGAGAAGGCGAATACCAAGTGATCGAGTGGACAACTCCCCCAGATGAGACTTCCACCGGTCCGGTGATCGGATGAGCCGAACCAGCGAGCATGCGGCCAACATGGTCACTCACCACCGACCGCCAACGCGCCTCCGCGTCACTGCTCAGTCGCGACGCGAGCTCTGCCAGACGCACACCGCAAGCAATAAGAGCCTCCAACAGCAGGCCTCCAGGGACGGGCACCCACTCATCGACGCTGAACCGCACGCAGATCGTGCCGGCGAACACAGACACCCGATCATCGAGCCGACACGCCAGTTCGTGAGGCGCCACCGAATGCGCCAGCAACGCCTTGCGTGCCCTGGCAGGCGCCTCACACGCCTCCACCTGCACAAAGAAGTCCTCAAGTTGGCTAGCAGCCAAGAACTCGTCGTCGCTTACGCAGGCCGGTGAACCCGGCTCGGACAAATCGCCGCTGGGCCAAGCAAGCGACAGCACGCCAGCTATGTGGTCCATCCGGCGCAAGACCAACTCGATCAAGTCACCGAGTCCATAGCCTTGATGATCGACGAGCACCGGATCAATCGCGTTCGCTAACAGGCCGAGTTCATCGATCGCTGCGATAGGACGGCCCACGAATCCCGGCAGCAGCCGATACAGGTCCCCATTCCATCGCACCACTGCACCCGCTCGAACATCGCACGGTTGCTGATCCTCGAGCGCTTGCAGATGTGGCTCCGACTCGTGAGCTGCAGTCACCAGCGCCGCCAGCAGCGATGGATCGGCGGGACGGCCCTTAACGTCGGCATTATTGGCCACGGCATTGAACACCACCGCCAGGCTCGGAGTACGGTGACCCGCGGTCGGCGACGAGCACGCAGCCTCAAGCAACGTCAAGAGCGAGCCCCGAGACACACCAGCCATCGCACACTCGATAGGTCCGAGACGCCGCCTTCGCCCCCTCCCGCCCCAATTCACCTAATCTCCCGACCAAACAGAGCGAAGTTGAGATGCCAACCCGCAGAATACGAGCATGCGTGTCCAACACAACGGCCGACAAACAACTCCTCATCCAGCGTGACGGTATGGATGTTACCCAGCGTTGATACTCTCCACTGCCTGTGCTCAGCGTCGTCTTGGTGAATCTTGTAGCTGATCGAACAGGTAATGTCGACCTGCCGTTGGGCTGCCTTCAGTGATAGTGGCTTGCCGCGGTTGACTGTCAGAATGCCATGTTCGTTCGGCTCCTGCGAAGTTCCGGCGACGCGAGTGTGCGCGAAGCAAGAGATTGCTTCTTGGATTAGCTCTCGGAACTCTCGAAAGGCCTCAGAGGGCGTGCGGCCAGCCATGCGGTCTCAGTATGGCTACCTGCATCACTCCTGGTTCATCTCTGTTCAAGAACTCACCGCCATCCCAGCGACGCGCGAACTCGAACCCGTCAATATCCAAAAGACGACGAGCTGCGTCATCGAAGATCTCCCACTGTTCTTCAGCGGAGATGAGTTCAAAGCTCACACCTGCCATCGCTTGGCTCTTCTCGTTTACCTTCGGAGCACAGCGTACCAGCACCATAGGTCAGGGCGGATCTGAACCGTTCCCGGCTGTGCACCGCTCAGGCGGCGATGAGACCTTGGGTGAGGAGTGATTCGGCGATCTGGACGGTGTTCAGGGCCGCGCCTTTGCGCAGGTTGTCACCAGAGACGAACAAGGCCAAACCGTTGCCAACTGTTGGGTCGCGACGGATACGGCCGACATATGACGGGTCCACACCAGCGGCTTTCAATGGTGTCGGAACTTCTTCGAGCACAACACCTGGGGCAGAACCGAGCAACTCATAGGCCCGCTCAGGGGTGATCGGCGAAGCGAACCGAGCGTTGATCGAAAGGCTGTGCCCGGTGAAGACCGGAACCCGCACACAAGTACCCGACACTGCCAGTTCAGGAAGATCAAGGATCTTGCGACTCTCATCGCGGAGCTTCTGCTCCTCGTTGGTCTCGTTGGCGCCGTCGTCAACGATCGAACCCGCCAGGGGCAACACATTGAAAGCGATTGGTTGGCTGAAGTTCTCGCCCGCCTCAAGCGGCACGGCGGCGCCGTCGTAGGTGAGTTCCACCCCAGCGGTTCCAACCTTTTGGACCTGGTCATCGAGCTCACGCACACCAGACAGACCCGCTCCAGACACAGCTTGATAGGTCGAAATCACCATCGCCTCCAAGCCGGCTTCGTCGGCCAACGGCTTCAGGACCGGCATCGCCGCCATGGTGGTGCAGTTGGGGTTGGCAACAATCCCCTTGGGAATTGAGTTCAGCGCCTCAGCATTGACCTCCGGCACCACCAGCGGAACGTCAGGATCCATGCGCCAAGCCGACGAGTTGTCGATCACCAACGCACCCTGGGCTGCAACCTTCGGTGCTAGCTCACGGCTCACAGTTGCCCCTGCAGAGAAGATGACGATGTCGAGGCCTGAGTAATCAGCGGTCAGCGCCTCTTCCACAACTATCGGGTCACCCTTGAAGTCGATGCTCGTTCCCGCGGAACGATACGAAGCGAACAACCTCAACGTGTCGACCGGAAAATCCCGTTCTTCTAGCACGGTGAGGACCACCCCACCGACCTGACCAGTCGCCCCTATGATTCCGATATCCATGCCGTTCAGGCTACCCGGCGGTCTCTGCGACAGTCCCCAAATATCGCGCTTAGGAATAGCGCGAATGGTTCTGTTCCCACCACTTGTCGAGGCGGGAGAAGATCGTTTCGTCGTCCAGAACACCCTCCGAACGCTTCAACTCAAGCAGCCAGCCGAGAATGTCGCCGATGTGTCGGCCTGGACCCACACCTAGGTATTCCATGACTGCTGTGCCGTCGATCTGAGGTCTTTCTGCGGCTTTGCGTTCTTGATGGGCAAGATCCGAGATTCGAGACTCGAGCTCGTCGATCGACCGCTGCAATTCTTCGACTTTGTGCTGGTTGCGGGTAGTGCAATCGGACCGAATCAAGGCGTTGAGTCGCCCCAGCAGGGGGCCCGCCTCGCGGGCGTAGCGGCGCACAGCAGCATCAGACCAGCCGTCGGAATAGCCTTTGAAGCGGCCGCTCAGCCGGACCAGTTCGCTTACTTCCTCCACAACCTGTTCGGGGTAGCCGAGTTCAGTCATGCGTTTTCGGGTCATACGGGCACCGACGGCTTCGTGATGCCTGAAAGTCACTCCACCGTGTTCGAAGCTGCGGGTCCTAGGCTTGGCTATGTCGTGAAAAAGTGCTGCTAGGCGCACTATCTCATCCTCGGGCGTCTTGGCCACGACCGCAATCGTGTGGGCCAACACATCCTTATGGCGATGAATCGGGTCTTGTTCCATACGTAACAGCGGGAGTTCAGGTACCAAATCGTCGATGCGCCCGCTGTCGACCGCCGCCCAAAGCGCACCGGCAACATCGGTGTCCATGACGATCGCAGAAAGCGCAGCAGCCGCGTCGTCCGTTGTCGAAGTCGCTTCCATGCACCACAGAGTCTACGGACTCCTAACACCACAGGCAGCGAGTTTGAGAGGCCCACGTCAAGATGTCAGCCTTCGAGTTGCAAAACGTTGTTTCTCGCTCTTGGTTCGCTGCGCTCACCGGGCCGCTCGGGCCTCTAGGCAGGCACGACCTCAACAGGGATGCCGTTGACCTTGCCGCGCTCACGGACCTTGTCGAGCTCGCCCAACACATCGGGACAAGCAAGCAAAGAACCCTGGCTGGCGTGTGGGTTGGCACCCTGCACGACGATGAAGTCGGTATTGGGGAGATCCGGGGCGGGGATACGCCACGGATGGCCGTACATAGTCCAACAGGTCACGTTCTTGGGCCATTGGTCAACGGTGCCCGCCGAATAGATCGGTCCAGGCAAGTCGGCGAGTCCCATCATCAAGCCGGTGTAACGGCTGATCGAATAGTTGTGGGCTGCCGGGTTGCCGATGTAGATGGTGACAGCCTCCTTGCCGTGTTCGGCGATCACGCCCGCCATCAACTCCTCCGCGCGGGCAAACGCTTCGTCCCAGCTGGCTTCTTTGTGCTCTCCGGCGGCATTGCGGACCAGCGGCACACGGAGCCGGTCCGGGTCGGTATGGAGGTGACCGAGGGTGGTGCCTTTAGGACAGAGATAGCCCTTCGACCAAACATCGTCGCGGTTGGCGCGGGTCAGCTTCACCTCACCGTCTTCGACATGGAGTTCAAGGCCGCACATCGCCTCGCAAAGGTGACAGGTGCGGATGTGAATGTCTCTCTTTGTCATGTCGCGACCTTACCGACGCAACCCCTCGCGCTCACAAACGGCGAGAGCTCGAATGCTGCGTTTATGTGACGAACCCGCGTCAATCGCGAGACATGGGAACTAATCGTTGAGAACGACCGTCTCATCTGATAGTCAGATCCGACACCACGCGGGTCCAACCCACTCAAAGGGGATTCAAATGACCAAGTCCACGACACGCTCACTGGGTTGGCGCTCACTGGGTTGGCGCTCACTGGGTTGGCGCTCACTGGGTTGGCGCTCACTGCGTTGGGCCGTTGCCCTGCTTGGGTTCATCCTGCTGCTCGGTGCATGCGGAATCGTCGACGGCGACGACTCAGCCTCCACCGTGTTCCTGGAAACCGCCGCAGACGGCGACGACTCTCTCTACGTGAGCGACGGCGGCGACGATATGGCCGAAGAAGCCTATGACTCGCCAGCGACAGAAGAAGCCGACTTCGACGACGGCGATTACATGGACGCTTCCGACAGCGGCGCTGCCATGTCCGACGACACCGCTACTGCGGGAGGTGACGGGTTGGCCGTTCCCGAGATCTCACCGATCAGCATCGGCCGCCAGATCATCTACACCGCAGAAATCGATATCCGCGTGGAGGACGTCCCCGCCGCGACTACCAGAGCCAACGAAGCAATCGCAGAGGTCGGCGGTTTCTTGTTCGGGCAAAGCACAGTAGCGGGGTCACGACCCCATACGGTCCTGACATACAAGGTCTACCCCGAGGACTTTGATAGGGTGATGCGCGCCTTGGAAGGCGTCGGCGAGGTTGAGCACCAGTCAATTCACACCGACGACGTAACCGAGAGGGTTGTTGATCTTGAGAGTCGAATCACAACTGCCCAACTGAGCGTGGAACGTGTGCGAGCGCTCATCAGCAACGCCTCCGATGTCAAAGGCATCGTCGAACTAGAACAGCAGCTACTTGAGCGAGAGACACTCCTTGAACAGCTGAAAGGCCGACTCAGAACGCTCCAGAACCAGGTCAGCCTCGCCACCATCACCGTCACGATCACCGAAATGCGCGCCGATGTTCCCGATGCCGCCATCGACATGGTGGCCTGGCTCGGCGAAGACGAAGAGGACGCCTGCCCCGGGTTCTCTGATCTGACCATAGAAGCCAACGACGAAGCGGTCCTGTGCATAGAGGTCCGCAACATCGGCGATGACGTTCTCACCGCTGTCGACATCAACGTGCCAACCTTCCGGCTCCGGATCGACGACCTGACCGTGCGCAGCGGCGATCTCAACACCATGGAACCCGGGGAGTCCGTGGTTGCTGTGGTTGAAATCGAAGCCACCGACGGTTTCGTACGTCGGATCAACACCAGTCGGGGACGGGAAATTGAGGTAGTCGCCACAGCAGTTCCCGCCGCCTCCTTGTTGCCTCAAAACGAGGAGGCTGAGCTTGAGGTGCGTGACTATGTGTACCTGGAGGCCAGCGTCGAAGACCCGCTTCCTGGATTCTCGGATTCGTTCTCTTCGGGCTGGTCCATGCTGGCCACGCTGGGTTCGGTGGGGTTGATCATCTTCGGCACAGTCCTACCCTTTGTGCCGTTCGTCGCCGTGGCTGTCTGGCTGATCCGGCGAACCATCCGCAGGCGCAACGCCGAACCTCATTACCTGGACGATCCAGACTCAGACGACTTCGACGCCTCCGACGACTCAGACGATTAGATCGGCTCGATGGGCACGCCCCCGCCCTCGGGCTCTACTCTTCGGGTCGGGCTGAGACACACTCGGTCCGACCCGAGGAGAACTACGGTGAGCACCGATCAAGCTGAGAACATCCAGGAACGCAACAAGGGGATCGTGGCCCGCTACTGGGACGCCCTCTACTCCCACGACTGGGACGTGATCGCCTCGTTCTTCACCGATACGGCCAACTACGTCGATACCGGTCTCGGCGAGACTATGGGTGGCGCGCACGGACCCGACGAGATCGTGGCCCGCCTGTACCTCGGCCTCGACCCAGTGCAGGAACACAACCACGTTGAAGGTCGCATGATCGCCGAGGATCACTTCGTCGTGACCGAACACGCCGAGGAATGGGTCTTCCACACCGGCGAACGCATCGTCCACCCGTTCACCTCAGTGATGGAACTCACCGACGACGGTCTGATCCAACGCTGGTGGGACTACTCCAACCTCCCCAACCTGACCGACAACGCCCCCCAATGGTGGCTCGAACACATCGCCTCCGGCTGGCGCACCTAGACCGCCACGACACCGGGCTCGACACACACCAGTCTCTGCACCGTTTAGCGCACATTATTGCAACTTATACGCAATACGCTAAACTAAAAACTAATACGCATAATTTTCTTCTAAATTGTGTTATGATCACAGCGCAATGGAGACCAGTATCGAAGACCTCATCGCCGGTGGCGAAACCTACACGGTCGAATTCAAGAGCGATGTCAACGACGACGACCTGGCTGAGGTCGCGGTGTGCCTGGCAAACGGGGATGGAGGACAGATCCTGCTAGGCGTTGACGACGACGGCGTGGTCCGCGGCGCTCGACCGCGACACGGCGACACGACCGAACCCCGCAGACTCGAAGCTCTGATCGCCAACAAGACAGCACCCGCTCTGCGAGTCGCTGTCACGATGCACCAGTCTGGCGAGTTGGAGGTGGTGGTCGTCAACGTGCCCAAAGCGCAGGCCCTCACAGCGACCACCGCCGGGCGGTATGTGCGGAGAGCAATCGGCGTCAATGGCAAACCACAGTGCCTTCCGATGATGCCCCACGAAACCCAGGCGCGGGCGATCCTGCTAGGTGGCCGAGACCTGTCAACGTCTCCTTTGCCCGAGCTTTCGATCAGTGACCTCGATCCGACTGAACTCGACCATTTCCGCCGTCTCGCCGAAAGCGGGGGAGACGAACATCTTGCCGTGCTTTCAAACCGCGACCTACTCTCAGCGCTCGGGTTCCGCTCAGTCGAAGGAACACTCAATCTCGGTGCAGCGTTGCTGTTCGGTACCCCAGAAGTGTTACGGAAGTTCGTACCAACGCACTCTGCCGTTTTCCAGGTGCTGGGCCCGAACGACACTGTGGAAGCCAACCGCGATCTTCACAAGCCGCTCGTCCGGCTGATGCTTGAACTCACCGAAGCGGTGAAGCCCTACAACCCCGAAGAGGAAATTGAGGACGGGCTGTTTCGCGTAGGACTCCCGAGGTACTCGGACATTGCGGTCCGGGAGTTGATTGCCAACGCCTTGGTCCACAGAGACTACTCGATCAATGGTCGCCTACGGGTGGCCATCGAAGAACCACAGACCCTCTCGGTCAGCAATCCTGGCGGTTTCCCCGACGGAATCACCGTCGAAAATCTGTTGACCGCACCACCGCAGGCACGCAACCAACTGATCGCCGATGCCTTCAAACGGGCCGGTCTCGTCGAGCGGACCGGTCGGGGAATCAACCGCGTCTACCGGACCCAACTCGCTCTCGGGCGGCCACGGCCCGACTACTCGCGATCAACTTGGTCATGGGTCGAGGCGCGACTGTCGGCCGGGCCGGCCGATCGCGAACTGGCCGTGTTCGTCGCTGCTTCCACACGACGCGGTCAGTTGCTCGAGCTGCAGACCCTCCAGGTTCTGCACGAAGTCCGAACCGAGCGTCGCGTCACCACCAGGCGAGCAGGCGAACTCCTCCAGATAAGCGCCGATGAAGCCCGAACAGTTCTCAACTCACTCGTTGAGCGTGGACTGCTGGAATCTCGGGGAGAAGGCCGCGGGCGCACGTACCACTTGTCGGCCTCGGTATACAAACAGATCGGAGGGTCCGACTCTTATGTTCGAACCCGGGGATTCGACCGTATCCAGCAGGAACAGATGATTCTCACATACGTGACGGAGCACGGTTCGGCAGCACGCGCCGAGTTGGCGGAGTTGTGCCAAATCACTCCCGGGCAAGCGTCGAACCGTCTACGGGCCATGACCAAGAGCGGGAAACTCCGCATGACGGGCAACCGACGAACTGCCCGCTATGTCCTAGCCTGAACCGTCACGCCCGGACCACGCTCGCGTCAACACCTCATCGACAACGCCCCCCAATGGTGGCTCGAACACATCGCCGCCGGCTGGCGTTGAAGTCTCGTCAACTCACCGACACGCGGACCTGACAATCGCAAGACCAGGCGAGTCACCTAGTTCAAACGTCAGCCTCTCAATATCTCGCTCCCCATACTCAATTCGCATATGGAGTTGGTCCGCACCGTCAAAACGATCCAGGAAGCTACCATCATCCCCGGAAAAGAAAACTGTTCCACCCGATCCACCAACACCCCACTCGCTGTCGGAAAGTTCCTGCTCGTTGGAAAACCGGTAATGGATCCGCACCGTGTCTTCGTTGATCGTCCGCGGGAGACGCAACAACACCACTAACTCGCGAGAGGTGCCGAACTCAAAATTTGATTCGCAGCGCACCCAGAGCCGATGATCATTATCGTCCGACGAAACCGCAGCTATCGCGTGGCCAATGCCCCACTCCACTTCAAAGGGTTCACTAAGAAACCAGCTCCCCGGGTCCAGGTTGGGGGTTTGCCCACAAACGCCAGCAGACTCTAGTCCTCCGTAGCGGACATACAGTAGGTCCGCAGCACACCGGAACAAATCGCCGTGGGAACATTCGGGTTGCCGGTGTGTCCAATCGTCGTCACATTCACGCACAGAATCGCTTTCCGAGACAAGCGCGTGGGCAAGTTCGTGCAAAAGAGTCCGTAACGTGAAACCCTCCGATAACTGAACTGTGTGCGTGCTAGGGAGATAGCAACCCAGCGTGTCCACGCCGCAGTATCCCTCCGTCAGACTAGGCGGTTCGTCGGGCTTGCCGGGGGCCTCCATCTCGGACCACACCTTCTGCGTCAGCGAGAGCATCGCGGATCGGCTCAGTTCGGGATCGGGGTTCACTTCCCACGCACAATCCTCCCAGTCGTAGATACCAAGGACGATGGCAGGAGCACATCGACCGTTCGCCGTAGTGGTCTGTAGGGAGACGATCGGAGACGGTGGAACGGTAGTGGTCGTAGTAGTAACCACGGGCGCATCCGGGTCGCACTCGGGACTGTCCGAATCAACCTCGACCGCGGGTTGACCCGAATAACGGTACAAGAAGGTAACCAAGTGTGCACGGCTCAGAGGGTCGTCCGGAGAGAACGTACTCGGAGAAGTGCCCGTGGTAATACCCTCAGTAGACGCCCACGAAACGGGCGAATGCTGCCACGAAGTCACCACGTCATCAAAGGTGTGGTGCCTTGTAACGGGCGGCCTCTCCGCTAAACGCCACAGAAACGTCACAAGGTGCGCTCTTGTTAGCGGGGTATCAGGAGCGAACGTGGTCGGGGACGTGCCAGTAGTGATGTCTCTAGAAGACATCCAAGAAATCGCCGAATCCCGACCTCTGTCCGTTATGTCTGTAAACCTGTGATCTGGCGCAGACGGCCGACCTTCCATGCGCCAAAAATACACGGCTGCTTCGCCACGAGTCACACCAGCATTTGGGGTAAAACAGGAGCCAGCGATGTCAATGATGCCGTTGTCTACAGCCCACTGTACTGGAGCTTTCTGCCACACTGCCGTAACGTCACCATAGCCCCCAACGCTCGAAGCAGGCGACGAACTAAACAGCACCGCGAGCAACGCAAGGACCAAACCTGGACAGGCACGCGACTGAACCGCTGACAACTGGACTCAACGAAACAGGGAGAGACCAATCCGTTGACGACGTCACAAGAGGATCATAGCGAACCCATCGCTCCTTGTAACAGATCGACCCCCGCAGCGCTGACAGCACTTCGAGGTCGAGCACCCGGGGGGCGAGCGATGCGTCCTGAGCGATCCGAAGCAGCGCCTCGAGGTTCCGTATGCTCAATCCGGCAACGGCCTCGACGACCACGCTCGCGTCGACAACGATCAATGCGAGTCGCGATCGGCTCTGATGATCTCCACAATCAAATCAGGGTCGATTTCAGGCTCGCCGTCTACGAGCATCTCTGCCGTCAACTCGGTTGGAGTCCAAACCGGCCAACTTGGATCGTTGAGGAGCAGTCCGTTCCAGAAGCTGGCGAGAAGTCTGAACGGTGATCTCGCTGAGGTGTTGTCATAAACGTGGGCTTCTGAGGACAAGCCAATGGCTTCGGCGATGTTGGTCCAGAGCCGTCGATATCGAGACCGTACCTTCTCCTGAGGAACCTCATGACCCCCGTTTTCGACGCGTTTCTCAACGCGGACTACAGCCAGGTCTTCTTGAACCAGAATGACGTGGAGCGATACCAGATAACCGTCCTCCACCGCTCGCTGAATCAGTTCAACCTTGGACCGATGGGAGAAAACAGTCTCGGTGGCGAAGGATCGCCGATGCCTGAGCAGTTCATCCCTCCGCTGCGCGGCGAGTTCCGCCGCTTCGTAGGCATGAATCAACTCGTCTCCAGGCCAGTGTTGCGCCGCGATGTTGTCGGCATTGACGAACTCCAGCGGTATCGGGGCGAGGACCCTGTCAAAAAACGTTGTCTTGCCGGCCCCGTTCGGTCCGGCAACGATGTGGAGAACTGGATCCGACACTGAAAGTCAGACAGAACTTGATTGATCGTCGGTTCGTGCTCTGTGCTCGACGATGTTGCCGTCTTCATCAAGTTCGACAAACGACCGCCCCTGCGCGATGAACTCAGCGGCCAGGTCAAGCGCTTCACGCCGCTGTGCCATGCGTTCAACCCACTCGGCTCGAATCACAGCCTGCTCTTTGGCGGTGAGGTCATCGTATGACGCTTCGCATTCGAGAACCAGTGCAATCGCTCGCTGAGACACGCTTTGAGAAGTCTCCAGTTCGCGGCCGATCCGTGCCCAGTGAGCAATCTGCTGCGCAGTGCTTCGGCTCATCACCGACGCCATGAGCTTCGCCGATGCATGAACATCGTCGGCAATTCGGATAGGGGAACTGGTAGCCACAAGCACCTCCTAGGAAACTGTAGCAGATTGCTACACAGTTGCAATATCGCGTGAGACAAGCCATTCGAGGACGCGGAAGGAGCCCAGACCGGCTGGGTCGAGGAGGGCTTCGGCTTCGCGGACTCTGCTGCGGGCTCGTAAGGCTGACAGGTCACCAATGTGGACCGACTCCCGCCACTGGCGCTTACCTTCCGCGACGAGGTGATCGATACCGTGCGCTCGCAGGAAATCTGCTTGGGTGCGGTTTGAGTCGGCCTTGCGGACCAACTCAAGCTGATCGGTGGCGACATCGACAGTGATATCGCACGTTCCAGGATCGCAGAGCCAGCGGTTCGAATCGCCCCCACTATGGGCTGAATGAGTGCGCACCCACCCTCCCCTGGCTGCGAGTTCTGCGGTCGTTGCGCCATAGTCGAACACCACCACACGGCCGGCGTGCAGCGAAGCGAGAGCCTCCGCCAACCAATCCCTCGCCGCGACCTGTCTGGCAACAAGCAACCCTTCTCGGTCCGACTCACCCACCAGAGCATTGAGTTCTTCGACGACCGGCGAATGCTCCGCTACCAGGACCGCAACTGTGGCGAACTCACCTCGACCGGGGCCTTCTCTGATCCGCAGCTCAAACCACTGCTGACCATGGTGCTCGTAAAGGTCGAATCCCAAATTGTCCAAGAGTTCGTTGGCCAACACGACCCCAACCGGAACTGGATCGACAGGTCCGGTCGCCGAAGAAACCAGCAACGGGTGTTCAAGATGCTGAGCCCGCTGAGCGGCTGACCGTTCAATCGCATACCAGCGCAAAGCTCCAGAGCGCAGCGCTTCGGGTTCAGCGGTAACAACCGCGCGGGCCAGCGTGCCCGGTCCGGCCCCCCACTCATACACACAGAAACGCTGCGGGCAGCCGAAACCCCGCCACCAAGTGTCGATTGCCCGTGCCACGACAGCACCGAACAGCGGGCCGACCTCTACAGAGGTGAGAAAATCCCCGCCTCGTCCAGCTTGGCCGCCCGCCTGATAGAAGCCCTCGCGTTCGTCGTAGAGCGCGGCGGTTACATATTCCGACACCGGGATCGGCCCCTGCTCAGCAATTCTTCGACGCAGCCGATCAGCGAGAGACACCACAGTTCCAGACTACGGCCCCACCCAAAATACGACGGATCAGCCTCCAGCTAGCAGGCTCACCTCGGTGAAACGACCAAGGACATCGCCTGGAATGACGCCCATAGCGATCGTGATCACTGCGGTCAGGGTGAGGGCGACGCCCAACGACAGCGGAACATTCACGGGTGTCAGATCACCGTCGGGGGCGTCTTCAGCCCACATGCCGAAACCGATTCGGGCGTAGTAGTAGAGCGCGATCACCGAGTTGACAGCCACGAAAACGCCCAGCACCACGCCCGCTGCCGTGTCGGCTTCAATTACCGCCTCCATGACCCGGAACTTCGCCAACCAACCACCCAACGGTGGGATACCCGCCAACGAGAACAAGAAAATGGTCATAGCAACGGTGAGTCCGGGGGCGTAGTGGAACAAACCCCGATAGTCCGCGATCTCCGCGGAACGCGTCTTACGGGCGACCGCAATCACCACTGCGAAAGCACCAAGGTTCATAGCCGCATAAATCACCAGGTACGTGACAGAGGCGGTGAGGGCCTTGTCAGGAACTGTTCCGGCCACAGCCAGTGGTGCCAGCATGTAACCCGCCTGAGCCACACCCGAGTATGCGAGCATCCGCACAATGTTGGTCTGGCGCAACGCCATTAAGTTCCCAGCCGTCATCGAAGCTGCCGCCAACGCCCACATAAGCGGTTCGAAGATGTCGTCACGGCCTATGAAGCCGACGAACAACAAGTTCATCAAAGCCACAAAACCTGCCGCTTTGGAGGCCACCGAAATAAACGCAGTGACCGGTGTCGGCGAACCTTCGTAGGTGTCGGGCGCCCAAGTGTGGAACGGGAATGCCGACACCTTGAAAGCGAATCCGACCACCACGAAGATGATGCCGATCACCACCACCGCGGAAGGATCAGCTGCCGCGCTGATGGAGTCGTTGATCGAGACCAGCAAAGTTGATCCCGTGACGCCGTACAGCAAAGACATGCCGTAGAGCATCACCGCCGAAGCAAATATGCCCATCAGGTAGTACTTGAGACCTGCCTCGTTGCTTTTGAGGTCGCGTTTGCGCCAAGTGGCCAGCATGTAGGCCGGGATCGACAGCAGTTCGAGAGCCACAAAAATAGAGATGAGGTCACGGGCCGAAGCCATCAGGATCATGCCGAGGATCGAACTCAGCAACAGGCCGTAGTACTCGTTCTCCCAATAGTCGCCTTCGGCGATGTAGTTGGTCGACATCAACACGACCACATAACCGGCCAACACAAACGTCGCCTTCATGATGAGGCTGTAGTCGTCGACCACAAAACCGCCGTTGAACATCGATCTGTCGTCGCCGGCCAACCCCAGAGTGATTATCGGCACCAACGTTGCCAGCAGGGCCAAAGAGGCGAGCGGCGCGGCGATTCTTCGAGCCCGTTCAAGCCAGCCGATGTCGATCATCGTGATCAGAGCGCCGAAACCAAGCAGGGTGAGTTCGGGCGCGGCCGCGTGCCAGTCAATCGTCGGCCGAACAAATTCGGTCGCAGCAAGCAGCGGCGCGATACCAGCGAGCACTATCAGCCTCCACCCGCCGAAGAAGCTGCGACCTCAGCGACCTCGCAGCCCACCTGGATGCAGTTGTCGAGCGATTGGACCACCGCGGGGTCTGTCACTTCGAAGATCAAGCCGGGTGCAATGCCGAACAACACGATCCCGAAGAGCATCGGCGCCCAAGCAATCCACTCGGTCGTTGATACGTCGGTGATATTGGGGTCATCGGCGAATTCAGCCGATGGCTCACCCATCGTCGTGCGCTGCAGGAGCCACAACAAGTAACCAGCAGCGAGCACCGTACCGATAGCAGCCACGACCATATAGACACGGAAGGTTCCTTCGGAGACTCCGGCGGCTGGGCTATAGGCCGCGAGGATCGCCGGGAACTCCCCCCAGAACCCGGCAAGGCCGGGCAAGCCAAGAGACGCCATCGACACGAAGCCCAGAATCCAGCCCAAGCGGGGGGCCTGAACGAGCATCCCGCCAAGTCGTTTGATCTCCAAGGTGTGGTAGCGCTCCTTCACTGAACCGGCAATGAAGAAGAGCATCCCGGTGATCAGCCCGTGGGCGACCATGCCGAAGATGGCGGCGTTGATTCCAAAGTCGGTCAGCGTGGCGATTCCGAGCATCACAAAGCCCATATGGGCAACCGATGAAAATGCGATCAGGCGTTTCATGTCGGTTTGGGCCAAACAACCGAGCGCGCCGTAGATAATGCCGATCACCGCCAACAAGCCGATCCACGGTGCCCAAGCCTCGGCGGCCTCCGGCAGCATCGGGATGGCAACGCGGATGAAGCCGTACGTGCCCAGTTTCAGCAGCACCGCAGCCAAGATGACCGAACCCTGAGTTGGTGCTTCGGTGTGGGCGTCGGGCAACCAGGTATGGAACGGGAACATCGGCACTTTCACACCGAAGCCGATGAACATGCCGCCGAAGACCAGCAACTGCGTGCCCCTAGCGATCCCCTCACCAGCGTTTTCGGTAAGCACCAACATGTTGAAGGTGCCCGCGTCGGTGAGGAAGAACAAAGCCAGGAACGACAACAGCATCAGAGCCGAACCGAACAATGTGAACAGGAAGAACTTCAACGAGGCGTAACGTCGGTTCTCTCCACCCCAAACCGCGATCATGAAGAACATCGGCAGCAACACGACCTCGAAGAACACAAAGAAGAGGACCAGATCCTGAGCGACGAACGTGCCGACCATCCCCGTTTCCAAGATCAGCGACAGAATCAGGAACGCTTTGGCATTGCCCGGCTCAGGTATGTGATTCCAGGAGTACACGAAGACAAGTGGCATAACCAGAACGGTGAGCGCGATCAGCGGGAGCGACATGCCGTCGACACCGATCGTGTAGCCCGCGCCGATTACTTCAATCCATTCGGTGTCCACGAAGTACTGCAACGCACCGGCGTTGCCGTAATCGAAGTCGATCAACAAAAAGACAGCAAGCCCCAAGGTGACCAGCGAAGCGAGCAGGGCCACCTGTTTGTGGGTGTGCTCCTCTTGTTGGGGGATCAAGACCATGATCAACGCCCCGACGATCGGAGCGAAGACTACGGCTGTGAGCAACCAGTTGGTATCAGCGATGGTGTCCATGTTGAAAAGATTCCTGGGTTAGAGAGCGAAGATGATTAAGAAGGTTCCGGCGAGCACAGCCGCCATTGCGAAGAGGATTGCGGCGTAATTCTGGACTTTGCCGGAGTTGATCTGACGAAGTTCTTCTCCGGTTGCGTCCGATACCCGGCCCGCACCGTCGACGAAGCCGTCGATAACGCTTTGATCGACCACGTCGTAGACATGGCGACCCACCAGCACTGCCGTTTCACCAGCCTTGTCGACCGTCCGATCGATCACATTCTGGTTGACCCAGTAAGCCGCCCGAGCCAGTGGACCCTTGGTGAAGGCAACGATGATTCCTTCATACAGATGGTCGAGGTAATACTTGTTGACGAGCACCTTGTGGCCGGCACCTGCTAGGCCATTGGACTTGGACAGACCGTCCGGCAACTCGGTAAGGGACTGACGCGTTTGGTTGGATAAACGATCTACCTTGACGAAGTAGTAGTAGATCGCTACACCGGCACCTGCCAGAGCCACGACACTCGCCACAACGGCCAACGACCAACTCGGAGTCGCGTGGCTGATCGCCGGGAAATATGACGATCCCGTCGGTTCGACGAAATGACCGAATCGTTCTGTCCATGAGTCGCCAACAAGTTGGAAACCAGCCGGAAGGTTGGCGAAACCAGCCACGATGGCCAACCCCGACAGAATGTAGAGCGGCACCAGGATGCGGGGTCCCGACTCGTGAGGGTCGCCATGGGCTTCGTGCGCGCCGTCGGCCCCGTGGGCGTGGTCGTGTCCACCGCGATACTCCCCGTGGAAGGTCAGGTACACGCAACGGGTCATATACGCGGCGGTCAGCGCGGCTCCGAACATTCCCATCAATAGATGGAAGGTGTAGGCGCCGTTGCCACCAGTGCCACCAAAAAGCCCCCAGCCGCCGGTACCGACGAGTATTTCGTCTTTGGACCAGAACCCGGCCAACGGGAACAAGCCGGCCAACGCCAGCGAACCAATAATGAACGTGACATAGGTCTTGGGCATGAACTTGCGCATTCCGCCCATATCTCGCTTCATGTCGAACGAATGCACCGCATGCGCTACCGACCCCGAACCCAAGAACAGGTTGGCTTTGAAGAAAGCGTGGGTGAAGAGATGAAAGACCGCCGCGGTCCACGCCCCAACACCGAGCGCCATCACCATGTAGCCGAGTTGCGAAACCGTCGAATAGGCCAGTACCTTTTTGATGTCGTCCTGCACGAATGCAAGCAAGCCGCCGAAGACCAAGGTGACAGCGCCAATAGTGGCCATCAGGTTGATGCTCGACCCTCCGATCTGCATCCCCTCAAAGAAAACCGGGTACAGACGGGCGATCAGGAAGACGCCGGCAACGACCATGGTGGCGGCATGAATCAGCGCTGAGACTGGAGTCGGGCCGGCCATGGCATCGGGCAACCAAGTGTGCAGTATGAACTGACCCGACTTCGACATGACCGCAGCCATCAGGCACACCGCCGCGACTACCAGCGCGGTGTGTCCGACCTCGCCTCGGACAATCGCTTCGTTGATGCTGATCGTGTCGAAGGTATGGCCACCGCCAGCGGCAAAGAAGAGCGTGATCGTGCCGATGATCAGGCCGACATCACCGACCCGGTTGGTAAGGAACGCTTTCAGCGCGGCGTCGGAATTGGGTTTTTCCTCCCACCAATGTCCGATCAACACAAAAGAGCAGACGCCGACGAGCTCCCAGCCGACGATCATCTGCAAGATGTTGTCGCTGAGAACAAAGAACAACATCGACGCGGTGAACAACGACAGGAAAGCAAAGAAGTGGGTGTAGCGCTTGTCGTCGCCCACGTAATCGGTGCTGTAAATGTGCACCAACAGCGACACGATCGTCACCACCAACAGCATCATCACCGAGAGGCCGTCAACGAGAACCCCCGCGCTGAACTCAACACCCCCTGATTGCAGCCATTGCGTAGAACTCTGAACCGCGACGTAACTTACGCCGTGCGCTGTGCTTTCGCCGGGCGTAGCCGGAGCCGCGTCGCCGTGGCTGTCAGAGTCACCGGGCGTGGCCGGAACCGCGTCACCGTGGCTGTCAGAGTCACCGGGCGTAGCCGGAGCCGCGTCACCGTGGCTGTCAGAGTCACCGGGCGTAGCCGGAGCCGCGTCACCGTGGCTGTCAGAGTCACCGGAGGTGGCCGGAGCCGCGTCGTCTTGGGTGTCAACCGTGGCAGCGGCGTGGGGTTGGTCGGGGAGAACGAAATTGTCGCGATGGTCAAGCCAGGCGAAACCAGCGCACACGGCCAACAAGAACGAAAGCGCCACAGCGGCAATTCCCAGTTCGGCGCCCTTGTAACGCATGCGTTTGCCGAAAAAGAGAATCCCCACGAACGACAACGCAGGCAGCAACGGAACCAGCCATGCGTACTCAAGAAACCAGTTCGCGCTATGCGTGACAGTCGACGAAGTCGGTACAGCGCTAGGCGCAGCAAACCCAAGAAGAAAAGACACAGATCAGCCCTTCATGAGATCGATCTCGGAGAGGTCGATGCTGCGACGGTTGCGGTAAATGAGCAGAACAATGGCCAAGCCGATGCCAACTTCAGCAGCGGCCACCGCAATGGTGAACAGGGCGAATACCTCGCCGCCCACATCAGCGGTAAGGGCACCGAAGGCAACAAGGTTGATGTTCACGGCGTTCAGGATTATTTCGATCGACATCAACACCAGCACGCCGTTCCTGCGCGCCAGAACGCCATAAACACCTATGCAGAACAACACGGCAGACAGCAGCAGGAACTGATTCAACAACATCGGTCGTTACCTTTCAGTCCTTCCGCGCCACGACGATCGCGCCGATCAACGCTGCCAACAACAACACGGAGACCGCTTCAAACGCCACGATGTATTGCGAGAAAATGGCGTCCGACACGGTGTTTACCGACTGGGGTTGATCGATGACCAAGCGGCCGTCTTCAAAACTGTGAATCAAAGCGACCGCCATCACCGCGAAGAGCAGTACTCCCACGACCGCGGCCATACCCCTCTTCTCGTCGCCTACCGACTCGTCGTCACCGAGTGACGCACGAGTCAGCATCACCCCGAACAAGAACAGCACCACCACCGCACCGATGTAGACCAACACCTGAGTTACCGCAACAAACTCCGAGCCGAGCAGGATGAACTGAGCGGCCACCCCGGCCAGAACCACTACCAGCCACAGCGCCGCATGCACAATGTTGCTGGTGGTGACGACACGCACCGCCGAGACAATCATCGACACGGCAATAACCGCGAAGAAGACGTTTTGCGCCACGTAGAGGTCGCCGTCGGCGGACAGTGCGGCAACCAAACTCATGTGGGCGGCACCTGCAGCTTCTTCTGCTGCGAACCGGCCTCATAGTCCTCGAAGTCGGGGACCGTTTCCATCCACTCCGACAAACGTGACATATCGTGCAGCAAATCCGCGATACGGGGCTCAGAGAACTCGTACTCAGGACTCCAAAACAGCGCCTCAAAGGGGCAAACCTCAACGCAGATCCCACAAAACATGCACAACGCGTAATCGATGTCGAAGCGGTCGAGTATGTTTTGCTGACGCGGCTTTCCGCCCGCCCGACGCGGTGGCGCCTTCTCCTTGTGGCCCTCGATGTAGATGCACCAATCTGGGCATTCACGGGCGCACAGCATGCAAGCGGTGCAGTTCTCCTCGTGAAGCGCGATCACTCCACGGGCCCGCGGCGGCGGTGCCTCCTTCTCGTGGGGGTACTGCACAGTCTCGGCACCCTTCACAGGCGAAGGAATCGGTTTCTTGAGCCCACCGGGGAAGATCGTGCGCATCATGGTCGACCCGGTAACACCGAGCCCTTTGATGAGTCCTGGTATGAGTCCCATGAGTACCTGCCTACTTAGAACGTGACCTTGAGAATGCCCGTCACCACGATGTTGGCGAGAGCAATGGGAATAAGAAATTTCCATGCCAGACGCTGGAGCTGATCCTCGCGGAAGCGGGGCATGGTGAAACGAGTCCAGAACACCAGGAAAGTGAGGCCGACGATCTTCACAAGCATCACCAACGGGCCCAGCAGGTTCATGATGTCGGCGCTGGGATCGATACCCGGGATGTACCAACCCCCTAGGAACAGCACCGAAGCCAACGCCGCGAACACCCCGGCAGTGGCAAACTCACCAATGAAGAACAGCAGGAAGCGCATCCCCGAATATTCGGTCATGTAGCCCGTCACCAGTTCGGATTCAGCCACAGGCATGTCGAACGGTGCTTGGGCCAACTCGGCTTGCATGGCAATCAAGAAAACGAGGAACGCCACACCTTGGGTGAGAATGTAGGGATTGCCGATCACACCCAGACCGAAAATCTCGCCGTTTGCCTGGGCGTAGACAATGTCTACCATGTTCATTGTGCCCGCCTGGATCACCACGCCGACTACCGCCAGGATCAGTGGGAGTTCATAGGCGATGAGTTGACCCGTCGCTCGCAGGCCACCTAGTAGCGAGTACTTGTTGGCCGATCCCCAACCCGCCATCAGAACGCCGAGTACCGAAACCGACGACACCGCCAGACCCAAATAGATCCCTAGTTCGCTGTCGACGAACCAAAGGTCGGGGCCGGCCGGCACGACGACAACCAACAAGAACGTGGAAGCAAGCACCACAAACGGCGCCGCGGCGAACACGAACCGGTCGGCTTTACGTGGGATGATGTCTTCTTTTTGAAGGTGCTTGCCAACCTCGGCCAGCAACTGCAGCGAACCGTAGGGACCAGCCTCCATCGGACCCAACCGGCTCTGCATGAACGACACGGCTTTGAACAGATGCATATAGACGAGCGCGCCCGCCACCAGCAGAACCGCGGCCAGCCCGACGCCGACACGAATGCCGGTCTGCTGCCAGTAGGCCAGCTCAGCGAGAACGTGGCTCGTGCTCACCGATCAATGTCTCCGAGAATGAAATAGAGGCTGCCGAGGATGGTGATGATGTCGGGGACATACACACCGATCAGTAACCACGGGGTGATCGACATGTTGTTGAACGACGCAGAGCGGATCTTCACCCGGAACGGAACCAGACCACCCTTGGAGACCACGTAGTAGCCCATCACCCCGAGGGGATTCTCGGTCTCGACGTACGCCTCGCCCGCCGGAACCTTGATGATGCGCGGGACTTTGGCCATGATCGAGCCGCTCGGGAGGCCATCGAGAATCTGGTCGACCATCTTGGTGGACTCCCGTACTTCTTGAAGGCGGACCCAGAATCGGCTGAACGAGTCACCGTCGGGATGAGTCCAAACCCGCCAGTCGAGTTCGCCGTGTACCAGGCCACCGCCGCCGGTGGTGCCGTCGCGTCGGACATCCCAGTCAACCCCGGATGCGCGGATGTTGGCACCTGAGAGTCCGTAGGACAGGCCGATGTCTGCGGGAACCACACCGATTCCGCGAGTACGGGCTTGGAAGATCTCGTTGCCCATCACCAGCGCTTCGATCTCGTTGCAGAACGAGCGCATCTTTTTCATGACCTGCTTGGTCTCGACGATCCAACCGGCAGGAAGATCATCTTTCAGGCCACCGATTCGGTCGAAGTTGGGGTGGAAACGCCCGCCGGTCGCCGCTTCGATCTGGTTGAGAATGTGCTCCCGGTCGCGAAAGGCGAAGAAGACCGGTGTGACCGCACCCACCTGCACGGCCATGTCGCCAAGGAACAGAACAATGTTGGCGATCCGGCTCATCTCAAAGAGGAGCGTGCGGATCCATTGAGCTCGGGGAGGAGCTTCGACCTCCAGCAACTGCTCAGCCGCCAAGATGAAAGGCACCTCGTTGGCGAAACTCCCCAGCCAATCAATGCGGTTGATCAGCGTCGTTACCTGCGGATAGGTGCGAACCTCGCTGAGTTTTTCGTAGCCACGATGCATATAGCCCATGACTGGGTCGGCGGCTATGACCTGCTCACCGTCAAGCTTGACCACGATTCTCAGCGTGCCGTGGGTGGCCGGGTGCTGCGGACCGATGTTGAGGGTCATGCCCTCGGTTTCAATTTCGAGGTTGACCCGAGCGTCCGCGGCTTGCGCGGCGATGTAGTTGAGTTGCCGGCGGTTCGAGACGGCGGTCATGCGTCGCCTGTCTCTTCTGCGGCTTCGGTGTCTTGTGGCTCGTCGGTCTCTTCGGTCGGCATCAGTTCGACGTCAACGATGCCGGGCCAAGGCTTCACGCGCCGCGCCAACAACGGATAGTCCTTGCGCAGGGGGTTCCCTTCGAACGCGCCTGGCAGGTAGATGTGACGCAAGCCGGGATGGCCGACGAAGTCGATACCGAACATTTCCCAGGTCTCACGCTCATGCCAATTGGCACCCGTGTACACCGGTACCCAGCTCGGCACCGACATGCTGGCGTCGTCCACATCGGCTTTCAAAGTGATGGCCCGATGGTTGACGATGTCGTTGACCCTCCCGAGAACCTGAAAACGGGTATCACCACCGGCGAGTCCTTGTTCCATTGCTTCGGAAGCGGCGGGTTCAGAGGCTGGGGCGAGAGCAAGATCCACTTGGCTGTCCATATCCCGGCCGAATGGTGAAGGCAGCCAGTCAATAGCGCTCAGGAAACCGAAGTAAGCAAAATCCATCTCTTTCTTCAGGAATTCAGCGGTGGCGGCCCAAGCCTCAGACGTGACGCGAACGGTGATGTCGACGCCTGCCGCTATGTGGGAACCAACCACGGCATCGCCCAACTCAGCTACGAGCTCAGACAGAACCGCTTCACGGATTTCATCGGTTGCTGATTCGTTTGCTGCGTCACTGTCCGTTTCAGTCGCGGAGGTGACGTCGACGGTGTCATTGGACGACACTGTGTCACTGGACGACAATGGGATCACCTCTCCAGCGCTGAGTCATGTCTTCGTTCTGGATCCGTTCCTGGAGCAGGACAATGCCCTCGAGCAGCGCCTCAGGCCGGGGTGGGCAGCCGGGCACGTAGACGTCCACCGGGATGATCTGATCCACGCCTTTGGTCACCGAATAGGAGTCCCAATAGGGGCCACCACAGTTGGCACAGGAACCCATCGAGATGACGTATTTGGGCTCGGGAATCTGTTCGTAGAGACGCAGAACCGACGGTGCCATCTTGTCGGTCACCGTGCCTGACACGATCAACAAGTCGGACTGACGCGGGCTTGCCGGCAGCGGGATGACACCGAGCCGCATCACGTCGTAACGAGGCGAACCGAAAGCGGCCCCCATCTCAATGGCGCAACAAGCGAGTCCCCATTGGTAGGCCCACAGGCTGTACTTGCGGCTCATGTTGAGCAACGACGTCAGCGGCTTGGGGACTTTCCCCGATTCGACTAGACCCATCGGAGCATCCCCTTCCGCCAGGCGTAGAGAAGGCCCAACAACAAGATGTAGATGAAGATCGCCATCTCAACAAGACCAAACATCTTGTAAACCTCAAGACGCATGGCCCACGGAAAGATGAAAACTGCCTCCACATCGAACATCACAAAGAGCAGCGCGAAGACGTAGTAGCGGATGTTGGCCTGTGACCACATATCGCCGGTCGGATCTACTCCAGACTCATACGAGGTGAGCTTTTGCTCGGTCGGATTTGAGGGCCTGAAGATCCGGCCCAGGCCCAAAAAGACAGCGACGAGGGCGACGCCTGCAAGACCGAAGATTCCGACGGTGAGATAACTACGGAGAAAATCCGACACGAACGGTAAGCCTAGCGAGCGTGGTGAACCAATAGACCACCGGAGCAAGCACCGATACGGCTATGACGTGCCTATCTGAGGTGCCATTGCCTCGGGACTGTCGAAGCCGTCGGGCAGATACAAACCGGAGATCAGATTTTCGTGCATTCCATAGCCGACACGCCCATCGTTGGTCTCGTGGCGACTCAGAGTTTCGTTGAGAAAGGAGATACCCAAACGTTGCGTCGGTTCACCGACTGGTGTGATCACACCCTCCACCTTTTCGTCGTCTCCCTGCCACACGCCATGGCCCCAGTAACCGTCGTACATGTAGCCGGACCCAGCCTTGAGATAGACCGTCTTCAGCGGGGTGGTCTTGATGCGCAAATCTGATGCTCCTGGGCCGCTGAACCACACTTCTGCACTGGCGATTTCCCGTGTGCCAGGGTGATAAGTGATGTCGATCTCGGGGCGGCCCAGATGTTCGGCTTCTCGCGGGTCACCCAGGTTGTAGAGACGCACCGCTTCCTCAAGGATCCGTCGTCCGGCATGGTCGTTGTCGATCGTGATCTTGACCATGTGATCGTCGAACTGGATCGGCAGCCAATTGTGGAAGAACCCCATCGCCATCTCAGGCGAGACCTTTGAGCGGATACCCCTTGGTTCGGGTTCGCCCACGCCATGGCGCACTCCCCAACTGTGGTCCCGGGCACCGCCCCAGCGGTTCGGGTTGACTTCGTAGCGTTCCCCATCGATTTCGATGAAGCCTTCATAGGAGCCGACCTGGGCTAAGCGGTAAGTCTCCTGGGTGACACGGGTGCCTACCCGAGTCCAGCTTTTGGGTTCCGCCAGGGCTTCGGTGGTGCCCCGAAAAGTCACGTCGACAGCGAGTCCCCATTCGTTGGGTTCGCAGATGACCCGCAGCGAGCGGAGTCCTTCAATCACTTCGACCCGAATCGGGCCGACCCTGGTATCGAGGCGATCCGAACCGAGTTCTCGCGAGGCGCGCACCGTGGTCTGTCGGCCTTGGTGGTTGACGCTCACGAAGGCGTCGGTTACTCCCAGGTTGGGGTACTGACCCATGCCCATCACCGCGAACAAAATGTCGTCCGAGCCGTGCATGTTGAAGTAGTAGCGATCGTAGAAGTGGCGATCCCCTGTGAACACCGTGTCGATCGGCTCGGGATACTGATGGATTAGATAGTCGTCAGCGCGGCTCAAAGGCATGGGCTGAGTTTTACTTGCCTGGCTCGACTCGTCCTAATCCTGTGCCACTCGATCCAACACGTTCCAACGAACCGAGCAGGCCATCATGCCATTAACCATTTTGACGAACCGCTGGTAGGTGCGGTCCTCTGGCTTCCCACCTCCGGCAATGACGCCGCGCAGAGCTGCTGCCGAGCCCGTGCAGTGGAACTGAAGGCTGGCGGCTGCATCGTTGAGCAGCTCTTCTCGTGACCAGTCGGGTCCCCCCGCGGCTGCCAACGCGGCTCGGTAGGTGTCGAGCAGCGCATCTTCTTCGGCAACCGACTCGCTGGTGGAGCCGACTCCGAGGAACCAGGCCATATCACCCCCTGGAAAGCTCTTCATCGTGGTTTGCCAGTCGAGGATCACAGGACCGTCCGCAGCAAAGAAGATGTTGTCGAACTCGTAGTCGCCGTGGATCATCGTCCATGGCCGCTCGCCATACCGTTCAAGCCATAACTCAGTGTCATAAACCCAGGTCCGTTCGTAGAAATCAAGGATCTCGACAGGCCCCATGTCGGGCCAAATCTGCCTCATCAACGGCCAGTCTTCGCGAAGGATTGGAATACCGCTACGCAACGACGGCGCGTTCCAGTCGATACACCAATCACGCGAGCTGAACACGTCGCTGCCCCAGTACTGACCGTGCATCGTGCCGAGCTGGCGAATCAAGTCGTTGAACATTTCAATGTCTGGGCCGTCCAGAATGTCGCCGGCGGTGCCTTCAATCTTCTCGATCAGCAGGACGGCCCGGCCAGACTCTTCGTCGTATTCGTTGACGAACGAACGAGCAAGGGTCATCGGCACCCGCCCGGCCAAATCCCGATAGAAACCGTGTTCGCGTTTGTAGGCGTTCATCACCTTGTTGTAACGCCGGGCCCTTTCGTCATCGCGCGGGCATTTGCCAAACAGGGTCGTGGGCAGGTCCGTGTCGCCGGCATAGGTCAGGTCGAGATTCGCCACCTCGCCCATGATCCCCGAGAACCCCTCCAAAGGTCGCACTTCAATGCTTGTGACCTCGGAGTCGTACCCAGCGGCGGCCAACCGTTCATTGACCCACTCAGGCGTCAATGCAGATAAAGAAGCAGGAATGTTCGTCACGCCGTGTAGTACAACACCTTTCACCCGCAAATGGCAAGATCACTGGTCTTCTCAACCGGTACCGAGGGGTGCTCAAATAGCCTGACTCGCCTCTAGAGGCTCGGCAGCTAACTCCATCTCTAGGGCTTCGGCGAGTGCCACAAGCGTTGCCAGCGTCGGGTTGGGGCTTTCGGCGGGAAAAAGCCTCCTAGTCACTTCTGGACGAAGGTTGGCACGACGTGCCAATTCGGCCTTGCTCAGGTCAAGACTGCATCGACGCTCGTCCAGTGTTCGGATGATTGAGTCAATCTGTTCAATGCGTCTCAGAGAGGTCTTGTACGCAAGGTCGTATTCGGCGTCCGTACGCCGACCCTCAAGGTAGCGTTCAGCTCCGGGACGTGCTTTTCTCATACACCGAACTATACGTAACACAAATGTTACGCAAAGGCCGAAATCGGTGAGGTCCATGGCGATAAAACCGCGATCATGACTTCTTGGTGAACGCTTGGAGGGTCTCTATTGGTTGTCCTGTGACCTGTGCGATCAGGTCGAAGTCTTTGTCGACATGGAGAACGGTGAGTTGGGCCAGTTCCGCTGTGGCCGCGATCAGCAGGTCGGGGATTGACGGTGCTCGGTGGTGCACCTTGTTCGCTAACGCCAACTGCACTTCCAGGGCTCGGGCCTCTATTCTGGGCGTCAGATACTCAACGGCCATTTGTGTGAACGGCGATTCGGTGAGCGTGGCACGATAATCGGTCGCAGATCGTGCGGAGAATCCGACCTCAAGAAGAGTTACCGTGGTTACTCGTACTCGACCACGCTGGATGTTCAAAGCCCATTTCTCGGCATCAGGACTTAGGGCCAGTCGTGCCAGAGCGGACTTGTCGACTAGCCACGTGGTCACGACCAGGCATCGGCCATCACCTCTGGCCGCCTCAGATCGCTGCACATTTCCGCGATTCGCGCCAAGGATTCGAGGGTCACCGCGTTGGAAGTGTTGGTTTGTTCCCGCAAGAGCACTCGTCGCAAGTATTCGGCTCGCGAAAGCCCTGCATTTGCTGCCTTGACATCAATTTCGGAAACTACGTCCTCGGGAACGTCTCGAATCAAGATATCGGTCATGAACAGATGATATCTATAGATATCATAGGCGGCAACCGCCTGTGATCCAGGGACAACGTCCGTCACTATCACCACCTGCAATGCGGCTGATTCAAAATATGATTTTGAATCAGCCGCATATGGCTTAGGCTTGCAGCGATGTCTGTTGATCGTGACTTGGCGCCCCAGTTGGAGCGAGCGGCTCTGAGCGCGCCGGCGGTGACGCTCACTGGTCCACGTCAGAGCGGGAAGACCACCCTCTGTCGGGCAGTGTTTGCCGACCATCCCTATGTGAGCCTAGAACCGCCCGATGTGCGTTCTTTCGCTGTCGATGATCCCCGGGCGTTTCTGGCCCAGTTTCCCCGTGGGGCGATCATCGACGAGGTCCAGCGGGCACCGGACCTTCCTTCCTACCTCCAAGGGCTCATCGACGCCGATCCGACGCCGGGCCAGTGGATTCTCACCGGTTCACAGAACTTCTCGCTCGTCGAGTCAGTCAACCAGTCACTGGCAGGTCGCACAGCAGTCCATCATCTGCTGCCGCTGAGCCGGGGAGAGGCGGTCCGCTTCCCCCACCACCCCGAAGACTTGGACGAGACCCTGGTCACCGGCGGTTATCCCCGCATCTTCGACCGCGGACTCGATCCGCCTGGATGGATCGGCTCATACATCGCCACCTACATCGAGCGAGACGTGCGAACACTGCGCAACGTAGGCGACCTGTCGGGCTTCGCACGATTCGTCCAACTCTGCGCAGGCCGCACCGCGCAGCTGGCCAACCTCTCGTCGCTGGCCAGCGATTGCGGGATCTCCCAACCAACGGCGAAGGCCTGGCTCAGCATCCTGGAGGCCAGTTTCGTGGTGTTCCTGCTTCCCTCCTTCCACACCAACCTCCGCAAGCGTCTAGTGAAGATGCCCAAACTACACTTCTACGACACCGGGCTCGTCTGTCACCTTCTTGGCATCCGCACTGCCGAGCAACTGCACTCGCACCCGCTCCGCGGCCCGATCTTCGAAACGTGGGTCGTCTCGGAGATCACCAAACAGCGCACCCATCACGGCTTGAATCGGGGCCTGTCGTTCTATCGTGATCGCAACGGCACCGAGGTCGACTTGGTAATTGAACACCCTGAGCGGTTGACCCTGATGGAGGCAAAGTCCGCGGCCACGCCCTCAATCAGCTTTCTCACAACCGCCCGCAAAGTGAAAGCCCAGATCGGCGATCAGCACCGGTGCGATCTGATCGCGGTGTACGGCGGCGACCAACACCAACAACGAAGCGAGGAGCAGTTGCTTCCCTGGGCACAGCTGCACCATGTGGACCTGGCCTGGAATCAATGAGGCCCACAGCAACCAAACCGCGGCCATGACTTCCCCGGACCCATTCTACCGACGCGGGCCGAACACGTTCCTCGAGGGTCAGACGGCGAACAGTTGGGGGATGGCTTCGAGGGTCAGACGGCGAACAGTTGGGGGATGGCTTCGAGGGTCAGACGGCGAACAGTTGGGGGATGGCTTCGAGGGTCAGACGGCGAACAGTTGGGGGATGGCTTCGAGGGTCAGACGGCGAACAGTTGGGGGATGGCTTCGAGGGTCAACTTGTCGATGGGGCCGGGGAAGAGGCCGAAACCTATGGTGATCGCCAGGGCTGTACCGATAGCGAGACCGGCGGCGGGGTGTACCCGCTCGCCAGACTCGTCGTCGGAAATCTCGGAGTCGTCGGCTGGCGAACCCAGATACACCGACAACACGATGCGCAGGTAGAGGAAAGCGGACACCACCGCCGAAACCATCGCTGTCACCGCCAGCCAGAAGGACCGTACTTCGACCGCCGCGCCGATGATCTCAAACTTCGCCACGAATCCCGTAGTCAACGGCACACCCGCTTGAGCCAACAAGAAAATAGTCAAAGCCAGAGCCAGAGCCGGGCGGCGAGCACCCAAACCATCGAGATCATCAAGGCTGGTCTTGCGGTCGCCCCTGCCCGAAATCACAGTGAGAACACCGAAGGTGCCGATCACCATGAAGGTGTAGGCCGCCAGGTAAAAAACCACCGCTGCTGTGCCTCGATGGGAAGCAGCCTGCACTCCCACCAAAATGAAGCCGGCGTGAGAGATCGAGGAGTAGGCCAACATGCGTTTCACGTCATGTTGCACAATCGCCAGCACCGCTCCAACCAGCAGCGTCAGCACTGCCAAGCCAAGAACCGCCGGTTGCCAGTCAAGCCGGTAATGAGCAAAGGTCACCACGAACACACGCACGAGCGCCGCGAAACCCGCAACCTTGACCGCCGAAGCCATAAACGCCACGACCGGTGTAGGAGCGCCCTGATACACATCGGGCGTCCACGCATGGAAGGGAACAGCAGCGACCTTGAATCCAAGTCCGACGAGCAGCATCGCCAAACCCGCCAACAGCATGGCATCGTCCAGAATCACAACCGAAACAAAGTAAGCGCGGATCTCAACAAGATTCAAAGAACCAGTCGCGCCATAAACCAACGCCATGCCGTACAACAAAAAGGCCGATGAGAACGCCCCGAGCACGAAATACTTCAAACCGGCTTCCAGTGACTCACTGCGACGAACATGTAAGGCGGCCATGACATAAACCGGGATGGACAGCGTTTCCAAACCAAGGAACAAGACGATCAGGTCGCCCGCACCGGCCATCACCACGCCGCCGGCTGCCGACAACATCATGAGCACATACATCTCGGGACCGTCGATGCCCTCACGACGCAAGTACTCGTCGAGCAGAAGCGCGCACAACGCCACCGCCGACACGATCACCCCTGCAACCACCAGACTGAACCCGTCAAAGGAGAACTGATCGCCGATGGCGCCCACCGGGTTGCCGAGAAGGCCCACAGGCCTGTCGATAAAGTCCACCGGCCACGTTGCTCGGTGATGGTCGTTCCACAACTCAGCGATTGCAGCGAGCGCAACCAGCCCGGTACCGGCTGTGAAGATCGCGTCGAACCCGACTCGCATGGTGGCCACAAAAAGACCAGCGACCGCCAACACCAAAGCGCAGAGCACCAAGAATCCCAGCATTCCGATATCGGAGCGCAAGTTCGTCAAAGGCAGATCGTTACCGACCAGACCAGCCACAACCCAGGCGACCGCAACCGTGGCCGGGCCGACGGCAATCGTCGCAATACGCTCTACCGGTTCCGGCAACCGTTTCATGACAGAGCGGAACATGATGAGAACAAACGCCCCTACGGCCAGGACGATCAGCGGACTCAACCCTGCGAGCGAGTACTGCGGAGGTGCCACATTCGGTGTGATCTGGGCAAGTACCTGAGCGAGCATCAGTGATCGTCCTGGCTCTGCACCGAACCGCCGTGGTCAACAACGATGATCACATCCGCCACGGGCTCGGAGAAGTCATCGACATGAAACTCGACGTGCTCGATGAGTGCATCAACAGCCGGTTCCATCCGGTCGATGACCGGTTTGGGATAAACGCCCATGAAGACGATGCCAACCACGAACGGCGCCAGCAACAGCCCTTCACGCAACTTCAGGTCGCTGATTTCGGCGTTGGGACCCTCCGCGGGTCCGTGGAACACCCGCTGGTAGGCCCACAGAAGATAGAGGGCCGCGATGATCACTCCGCTAGCGGCGACCACAGCCCACCAGCTGTGGGCCGCGTATGCACCGAGCAGTGTCAAGAACTCGCCAACGAAACCGTTGAGTCCCGGTAGGCCCAGCGAGGACAATGTGACCAGAATGAAAACTCCGGCCAGTATCGGCGCCGGCTTCTGGAGTCCTCCCAGCTCGGAGATCATGCGGGTGTGGCGGCGGTCGTAGATCATCGCCACCAACAAGAAGAGCGCACCCGTTGAAAGGCCGTGGTTGACCATCTGCAACAGGCCGCCGACGAGGCCTTCGGTGTTCAACGCGAACGAGCCGATCATGATGAAACCGAGGTGGGCGACCGACGAATAGGCGACCAGGCGTTTCAAGTCGCGCTGCATCGTGGCAGCCACCGCGCCGTAGATGATGCCGATCGTGCCCAGAGCAACCAGGTATGGAGCGAACCACACCGCAGCTTCGGGGAACAGATAGATACCGAAACGCAAGAAACCGTACGTGCCGAGCTTCAACATCACCGCGGCAAGGATCACCGACCCCGCAGTCGGGGCGTTGGTGTGGGCATCGGGCAACCAGGTATGGAACGGGAACAACGGCACTTTCACCGCGAAAGCCAACGCGAACGACAAGAAGATCCAGCGCGCGGTCGTCGTGGCTATCGACTGGGAGTTCGCCAGTTCCACCAGATCGAAGGTGAGCACCCCGGTCTCGGCTTTGTTGAGGAACGCCAACGACAGGATCCCGACGAGCATCAAGGCCGATCCGAACATCGTGAAGATGAAGAACTTGGTGGCCGCATAGGCCCGTTCGCCGTGACCCCACCTGCCGATGAGGAAGTACATGGGCACCAGGACGATCTCGAAGAACGTGAAGAAGGCGAAGAGGTCGAGGGCGAGAAAAACCCCCATGCAGCCAGCTTCAAGAATCAGCAGCCACGAGTAGTACGCCTTGGGGCCGTGTTCTGCGTCGACGCCGACGATGGTCAACGGGAAGATCAGACCGGTCAACACCACGAGCCACAGTGAGATTCCGTCGACTCCCAGCGACCAGGAGATTCCCAAAGACTCGATCCAGGTGTGGTTGTCTGTCAGCTGGAACTCCGCGGCTGCTCCCGTGCTGAAATCTGTGAGCACCCACACCGACATGGCACCTACCGCGGCGCTGAACAGGAACGCGATCTGCTTGAAATACTCGGGGCGGTTGTTGGGCAACAACAGCAGCACCAGAGCACCGATCACCGGAGTGACCACAAGGGCGCTCAGCACCGGAAATGTGCTGGCAGCGGAGCTCGCTTCTGCGGCGAACAGGCTATTGGCCAACAGGGTTCCCATCACCAACTCGCTCTCGACAGGAACCAGGCAAAGAGGGCCACCGCGCCGATCGCAACCATCAGCGCATAGGAGCGAACGAGGCCGCTTTGGACTCGGCGCACTGCGTTGCCACCCAAGCGAATCCAACGACCGACACGGTTGACTGTGCCGTCAACCACCGTCGTGTCGAAATGCACGACAGCATCGAAGCTCTTGCGACCTGGTCCACCCATGAATTTGGTGATCGATTCGTCGATAAACCAGCCACGGGCAAACAACGGCAGTTCAACACGCTGAGCCCAGTACTTGGGCTTCGCCTCAACCGCACCGTTTTCAGGACTCCGCCTACGCCCCCCAACAGCACCGCGTCCGGCAACAGCACTGCGCCCGGCAACAGCACGGCGCTGCAAGTACACGGCCACCGCGGCAGCGATGCCCACACCACCACCGATCACCGCCACGATTGCCAGCGCCCATTTCGCTGCGGCACCAGAACTTAGATGCGCCTCGTTGTTGTACAGCGACGGTTCGAGCCAATTGCCCAAGAAGTGAAGGTCGCTGCTGAACGGAAGGTTCATCACTCCCGCGACCACAGCACCCGCTGCCAGTACAACCAGTGGCAACGTCATCAACCAGGGTGATTCGTGTGGGTGATATTCACGGCGGGCTTTCACTGAGGCGCCAAAATCAGCTTTGTCGAGGTCACCCGTGTCGGGTTCGTCGAAGATCGAGCCATCGTCACCCTGTTCGGAAAGCGCAGCAGCGGTCAGCACCCGCTCGGTGGTTGTTTGAGCGGCGAGGGCCGCCCGTTGGGCCTCGGCGTGCGCTTCGACTGCGGCGGCAACCGCTACCTCCGCTGTCACAACCGCACCGCCGGCCCGTTCAAGGTTCTTGGTTGCTTTGGCTGTGGCCCTTTCGTCGGCCGGGTCGGCTGCTGACATTTCCGCGTTGCGGGAATTGAGCTTGGCCCGGGTTGATTCAAGCTTCTCGTTGGCTTTGGCAATCGCCTCTTCGGCTGAAGTGAGTCGGGCTTGGGCCTCGTCAACGACTCTGGCGGCGTTGGCAACCCGAGCCGACCAAGCTTTAGAGATTTCTTCTGGTCTCACGTCAGCGAAGCGGTAACGACCGAAGAAAGTCATGAAGACTTGGCGGCTCATGTAGAACGCGGTGAGCACCGCCGTGATCAAACCAATAAACCACAGCAGGACATTTTCTTCCCAGGCGAAGGCCAGAATCTCGTCTTTGGACCAGAAGCCTGAAAAGGGCGGCACGCCGGCAATCGCCAACCAGCCGACAATGAAGGTGGTCGACGTGATTGGCATCAGCTTGCGAAGTCCGCCGTAGTGACGCATGTCTTGGTCGTTGTCCATGCCGTGGATCACAGACCCTGAACCCAAGAACAGCAACGCTTTGAAGAACGCGTGGGTGACCATATGGAAGATGGCGGCCACATACGCTCCGGAACCGACGGCCAGGAACATGTAGCCGAGTTGACTGATGGTCGAATACGCCAACACTTTCTTGATGTCGTTTTGTGCCACCGCGATGGTCGCCGCCAATAACGCGGTGATGGCACCAACCCAGGCGATCAGCGAAGGAGCCCACGCAGCCGACTCAGCGATTATCGGATTGACCCGGGTCAGCAAGTACACGCCGGAGGTGACCATCGTCGCCGCGTGGATCAACGCAGATACTGGTGTGGGACCGGCCATGGCGTCGGGCAGCCACACATAGAGGGGTATTTGTGCTGATTTGCCCGCCGCGCCAATAAGCAGCAGCACAGTAATTGCAGTGGCCGTTGACTGCGCCAGACCACCGGCGTTGTCGAGCACGTCGGTGTATTGGATTGATCCCAGCGTTGTGAAGGTGACGAACATGGCGACCATGAAGCCCCAGTCGCCGATGCGGTTCGTGACAAAGGCCTTTTTCCCTGCTGATGCGTTGTATTCGTCGGTGAACCAGAACGAGATCAGCAAGTAGGAGCACAACCCAACGCCCTCCCACCCCAGAAAGGTGAGGAGCATGTTGTCGCCGAGCACCAGCATCAACATTGAGAAAGCGAACAGGTTCAGGTACACGAAAAACTTCGAGAAGTCGGAGTCTCCGTGCATGTAACCGATCGAGTAGAGGTGGATCAGAGCGCCGACACCGGTGATAAACAACGTCATCGTCACCGACAACGGGTCAACCAGAAATCCCACATCGACTGAGAAGTCACCCGCTGGAACCCATTCAAACAACGTCTGAACGAACCGCCGGTCGCCTTCGGGACGATCGCGCAAGCCCACAAACACAAGCACCGAGGCAACGAACGAGCCGGCCATCGCGGCAGTTGCGAGCCAGCCGGCAGCAGGCTCACCGAGACGACGTCCGAACAGCAGAATTGTTCCGAACCCGACAAGCGGGAATGCGACGATAAGCCAAGCCAAGTAGAGCAACTGGTCCATGTCAGCCCCTCAGCACCGAAATGTCGTCAGCGGTGGCATCCGCTCGGCGTCGGTTGATGGCTACCACCAGAGCCAGTCCGACCACGACCTCGACCGCTGCCACCACCAACACGAAGAACACCGCTATCTGCCCGGACACATCGTTCAACTCTGTACCGAGCGACACGAAGGTGACGTTGACAGCATTGAGCATCAACTCCACGCACATGAACATCACTAGAGGGTTGCGGCGCAACAACAAACCAGCCGCGCCGATAGTGAACATGATCACCGACAGCACCAGGTACCAATCATTGGTCAGTTCCATCGGAGATCACCTCCTCCGTAACGGAAGGGGCTGGAGCCGGCAGATCCATCGAAGCAACTTCGAGATCTTCAAGGAGTTCACTGCGAAGCTGCTTACGGGTCAACACCACGGCACCGATCACCGCGACCGTCAACAGGGCGGCGGTTATCTCAAACGACAACGCGTAATCGGTGAACAAGACCCGCCCGATGCGTTCAATATCGGTGAACCCATTGTCAAGGGCACGTTCACCACCACCACGGATCGAGCCGGTCAGTGCATCGGATGCCACCATCACCAGAACCAAACCGAAACCGAGGAGCGTCGCCCCGACTATCACCGTTAGCGGGCGTTGCCCTGCGATCGGTTCAACCGACCAATCGTCAGCCGTGTCCACGCCTAGCAGCATGATGACGAAAAGGAAGAGGATGACTATGGCACCGGCGTAGACCACGATCTGCACGGCCGCTAAGAAATGGGCTTCTTGCAGCACAAATAGCACTGCGACCCCGAACAGCGTCTGGATCAGAAAGAGGGCGGAATGTACTGGGTTACGCGATGCGACCACGCCGATAGCGCCGCTCAAGACAATGATCGCGGCGACAACAAAGACAATCACCTCGCTCACGCGTCACCTCCGCTTGAGGTTCCTGAGTCAGCATCGGCACCTGCGTCAGCAGCGTCAACACCTGCGTCAGCAGCATCGGCACCTGCGTCAACACCTGCGTCAGCAGCGTCGGCACCTGCGTCGGCAACTGTGTCAGCAGCGTCGGCAACTGCGTCGGCACCTGTGTCAGCAGCGTTAGCAACGCCGTCAGCAGACTGGCCGAGTTCGGGTGCTCGCACGCCGTAGCCGAGTTCACCGGACCATTGCACAACACCTTCATAGCGATGATCTCCTGACGGCGATGTGGCTCGCATCCAGCCAGAAGTCATTTCGTCCTCGCCCTCACGCCAATCTTCCCACGGAAGCTGTTGGGGCTTGCCGTCGTCGCCGACTAGCAGTTCGTCGCGGGTATAGATGGCGTCGTTGCGATTGGTGAAGGAGAACTCGAACAGTTTCGTTTCGGTGATGGCCTGTGTGGGGCACGCCTCCACACACAGGTCACAATGGATGCACCGCAGATAATTGATTTCGTAGACATAACCAAAACGCTCACCGGGTGAAGTCGGATTGTCGGGGTCATTGTCGGCGCCTCGCACATGGATGCATTTGGCTGGGCACACAGCCGCGCACAGTTCACAACCGATGCACTTCTCCATACCGTCTTCGTAACGATTGAGGACATGTCGCCCGTGTAGGCGTTCAACTTTGGGGCGCTTCTCGTCAGGTTGGCCGGGTTTGGCCATCCCACCTCGATAGTCCCCGGTGACCCGATCCTCGAAGAGCTTCTTGAAGGTGACGGCGAAGCCTTTTATGTAGTCAGTCAGTTCAGCCACGGTGCGGTCCCATCGCTTGTTCTTCTTCAAGATCAGCGAGGCGTTGCATGCGTGCGGAGCGCAACGCCATCATCAGCAACGACCCACACAGCATGCAAACAACCCCGAAACCCAGCGCAAAGGCGCCTACTTCGATGCTGCTCCAGTCGCGGTCACGACCTATCTGGATGCCTGCCAGAACCAAGAACCAGGCAAGCGACAAGGGAATCAGCAACTTCCAGCCGAGGTCCATGAGTTGGTCGTAGCGGAGCCGAGGCAGCGTGGCGCGCAACCACACGAACCCGAACAAGAAGAGCATCAATTTGAAGAAGAACCAGAAAATGCCAATCCACCAACCCTTCGGCACGAACAGTGCCGGACCAGCGGGTCCCCCCAAGAAGAGCGTGACGATAATCGCACCCATAGTTATCTGATTCATGAATTCCGCCAGGTAGAACAATGCAAAGCGGATCGACGAGTACTCGGTATGAAAGCCGCCGACGAGTTCTTGTTCGGCTTCGACCAGATCAAAAGGTGGATGGTTGAGTTCTGCGGTCCCCGCGACCAAGAAAACAAAGAAAGGGATGAAACCGGTGACGATGATGTTCCAGTTGGGCAGAAAGCTGTTGAAGCCTTGACCGGCTTGCACTAACACCATTTCATGCATCGACAGCGTGCCGCTGACTAGCACGACCGAGGCTATCGACAGGCCCAGGGCGGCTTCGTAGCTGACCATCTGAGCCGAAGCTCGTACCGAACCCAACAACGGGTACTTCGAACCTGAACCCCAGCCTGCGAGCATCACCCCGTAGACAGCGAGCGACGACATTGCCAAGAAGAAAAGAATGCCAACAGGCGGGTCAGCTACTTGCAGCAGAGTCTGGTGCCCGAAAATCGAGATCACGCCGTCGGAACCGTCTGTGCGGTTGAAGTCTCCCCCGATCGGCACGATCGCGAACACCAGGAAAGCCGGGATCAGCGACAGATACGGGGCCATCTTGAAGACGAACCGGTGGGATTTCTCGGGGATGAGATCTTCTTTGAAGAACAGCTTTATGCCGTCGGCCAAGGTCACCAAGATGCCCCACGGTCCAGCCAAGTTGGGACCGATCCGGTTCTGCATGTCGGAGATGACTTTGCGCAGGAACCAGATATTGAACATCACCGCAACCAGCAAGAAAACGAAGGCCACAACCACTTTGAGCAGCACCACGCCGACTTCGCTCAAGCCGAAGGAACCGCTGAAAAGAGGATCGGCAGCGATAATCACAACCGCTCCACTCTCACATCAGTGACCATCGCCGCAGCGTCAATGAGCGGCCTGCAGTCTGCGCCGGAAGTCCGCCAGGACACAGCGGCCGAACCCACAGGCACACCGGCATCAACCTGCACAGGCATGTCGAGCCGGCCCCGCGCTGATTCGACCCGCACCACGGTGTCTGCTTGAACCCCGATCTTGTCGAAGTCAACCGGATTCAGTCGCAATTCGAGTGGCGCAGCATGCCCGCTGCTTGCTGGGCTGTGGCGAAGCGCTGTGCCGTCGTCGTACATCCGTCGGGTGGTCAACAGGCGCAACGAATAGCGATCATTCACCGGACTGGTCGCTCCGGACGGACCCGGCGGCGCGATATCGCCGTTGCCGTTCAGTAGTACGCCATCTACTGGAGAGTCCTCAAGGGTTGCTTCGGTAAGCGGTGCGTGGATTTCAGAGACCGAGGCAAGTTCGGCTCGAATTGCGGCGGGGGAATCAACACCGAGATCGGCACCTAGCCGGGCCGCTATCTCGGCTGCGATCATCCAGTCAGGCCGCGAAATGCCTGCGGCTGTGACGATTTGCCCGCAGACACTGACCCGGCCTTCGAGATTGGTGAAAGTGCCAGATGATTCTGTGGGTCCGGCGGCAGCCAAGATCACGTCCGCAACAGCTGTGATCGTGTCGTTGGGCAACAGGTCGACTGCTATCACAGTGCCAGCTCCGGCCATCCCTGCACGAGCCAACGCAGCGTCAGGGAAGTCGTTCAACGGGTCAGCTCCGAGCAAGATCAACGTGTCGATTTCACCTGCTCTAGCCGCTCGCAAGGTTCCTGCGGTGTCGTGACCAACGTCTGCGGGAACACCTGGCCATGCGTCAACAAAGCGGTGTGCACCATGTTCCAAGGTGGTGCGGCCCGGAAGCAGGCCCGGTGCGAGTCCGGCGTCGAGCGCACCGTGAATGTTGCCCCGCCGTAGCGCAGACAGGAACGAGACTTCACCAAGTGCCGATAAGGCGACGGCCGCGTCGACCGTGGCATCGGCAGACTCACTGAGCGAGGCACGACCAAGCACCACTGTCACCGGCCCCGAGATGTCCCGCGCAGCCGCTAATAGGCTGTGCTTTTGCCGGGCGTAGCCGGAGCCACTGTGCTGTTGCCGGGCGTAGCCGGAGCCCTCACTGTGCTCTTGTTGGGCGTAGCCGGAGCCGCCAAGACCAGTGCCCGAATCCTCGTGATCTGCGGGTTCGGGGGTGGTTGCGGCGGCGACTAGGGCGGCGGCTAGATCTCCCACCTCGCCTGGTCGGGGGCGCAAAGAGTGCGCAGCAATGTTGCTGAGACCGGTGCGGTGCGGGGTGAGCTCAATAAGGGTCGCCCCGTCTTGGACCACGGCATGACGCAAACGCAGATACAGCGCTCCGAGATCTTCTTTAGGGTCTGGGCCACACAAGATGATGGTTCCACCGCTACGACAGGCGTCGTCGATGGTGGCCCGGGGTAGGCCGAGCACAACTTCGGCGGGTAGACCGTCGCCAAGTTGAGCATCAACATGATCGGTGCCGATGACGCCCTTGGCCAACTTCGCCCAGGCGTACTGAGCTTCGTTGTTGAGGCGAGCACCACCGATCACCGCTACTCGGTTGGGATCGACACCGTCAAGCGCAGCGACTACCCGTTCAAACGCCACGCCCCAGCCAACTGTTTCGAGTTGACCGTTACTGCGCACCATCGGAGCGACCAGCCGACTGTCGCTATTGAGCGCCTCGAAAGCGAATCGTTCCTTATCTGAGAGCCAACCCCAGTTGACCGGATCGGCGTCAACACCAAGGACTCTCAACACCTGATTGCGCGAAGACTGCACAGTGATGCGAGAACCGACTGAATCGGTCCAAGCAGTTGAAATCGTTTCTTCGAGGTCCCAGGGGCGTGCTTTGAACCGATAGGGCTTGGCAGTGAGCGCTCCTACCGGACAAATCTGCACCGTATTGCCCGAAAAGTAGGAGGCGAACGGCTCGTCTGGGAAGGTATTGACCTGCGTGTTGGAACCCCGATCCATGAAGTAGATCAACGCGTCGCCTGCGACTTCATCCGCGAAGCGGGTGCAGCGGTCGCAAAGAATGCAACGCTCGCGGTCCAGGTACACAGTGTCGCTGATCGGTATCGGCTTTTCGAAGTGCCGCTTTTCTTCGATGAAACGGGACTCGCCCGGTCCATAGGCCATGGTCTGGTCTTGCAACGGGCATTCGCCGCCCTTGTCGCAGACCGGGCAGTCGAGGGGATGGTTGATCAGCAAGAACTCAAGCACCCCATCCTGTGCCTTTTTGGTGACCTCAGTTTCGGTCTCGACCTTCATGTTGTCGCTTACGGGAACCATGCAGCTTGGTTGCAGGCTGGATCCTCGCCCTGTATCGACCTCCACTAGGCACATCCGGCACATCCCCACCGGGTTCATTCGGGGGTGATGGCAGAACCGGGGAATGTAGGTGCCGTTGCGCTCACAAGCGTCGATGAGCAATTCATCGGGGTGTGCCTGGATTTCTTGGCCGTTGACGATGACACTGACCGTCGACAGGTCACCTGCTGTGTCCGGGGGCTGAGTATCAGTCACTGGAACACCTCGGCACGTACTGGGATGGAGTCACGCCTGGTGATTTTGGCTTCGTATTCATGGCGGAAGCGGCGAATTGTTGAGACGATCGGCGCTACCGACGAAGGTCCAAGCGGGCAGATCGTCGTTTGTTTCGGCGGGAAGGGCACCGCCTCGAGGCCCTCGTCTGGATGGGCTGCAACCGGGTAGGGGCCGGGGCTGATGTTGTCGGCGATATCGAGCAGCATGTCGATGTCGCTGTGCCGGCCCTCGCCGTCGAGGATCCGCTGCAGGATCCGTTCTTCCCAGGTGGTGCCCTCGCGACAAGGCGTGCATTTGCCGCACGACTCGCGGGCAAAGAACTTGACCACTCGCAGCGCGGCTTTGACAGCATCGGTGGTGTCATCCATTACCACAATGGCACCAGATCCGAGCATCGAACCAGCCGCGCCGACGGGCCCAGCTTCCAAGGGGAGATCCAATTGTTCTGCGAAGAACCAGGGCGCTGAGCCACCCCCGGGGATGAACATCTTCAGTTCATGGCCTTCACGGATCCCCTGACAGAAGTTGTCGCCGTAGATCAACTCACGGAAGGTGGTGACACCATGCTCAACTTCGTACACACCCGGTCTACGCACATGGCCTGAGACTGCGAAAAGTCGTGTCCCTGGCGATGTCTGAGAGCCATAGCTCTTGTATTGCTCAGCACCGTTGACCATCAACCAACCCAGGTTGGCGAGCGTTTCGACGTTGTTGACGATGGTGGGTTGACCGTAGAGCCCGATCGCGGCAGGGAAGTAGGGGGGCTTGAGGCGGGGCATACCCCGGTTGCCTTCGAGACTTTCGATAAGCGCTGTTTCTTCGCCGACGATGTAGGCACCTGCACCCCAGGTGAGCACGATGTCTACGGAGAAATCGGTGTCGAGAATGTTGCGACCAACGTATCCGACGTCGTAGGCCTCGTTGAGTGCCGCTGCGATCCGTTCCTGGGCAAGCGCCATCTCGCCGCGTACGTAGAGGAAGCATTGGGTAAGGCCGAGCGCATAGCAGGTGATCAGACAACCCTCGATGAGCTGATGCGGATCGCGTTCCATGAGCAGGCGATCCTTGTATGTACCGGGCTCGCTTTCGTCACCGTTGACGACCAGGTAATAGGGGAACTTGCCGGGCGGTAGGAATCCCCATTTGACACCGGCCGGGAATCCCGCGCCGCCACGCCCCAGCACGGTGGCGCTGCGCACCTCGTCATGCACGTCGGCAGGACGCTTGGCGAGCGCGGCACGCAGGCCGTCGTAGCCTCCGGTGGACTCAAAACGGGCCAGGGTGAAAGAGTCGGGGTAGCCAAACCGTTCGCTGACGATTTTGGGGCCGTCGTTGTCGACAAAGCCCGGTGCGTGTTCGACATAGCCGTTGGTTGCCATCAGCTCACCACCGAATCTCCGGCGCGCGGTTGCGGTTCAGCCACACGGGTGCCTCGCGGGCGTCGTCGGGGGGCACAATCCCCGCAAGCCTGTCTAGGGGGATGCGTTGGCGTACCCGGGCGAGGGTTCCGTGCTGCGGCAGATCATCGGTGCGGCCCGCGCGGATGCTGTCGATTATTTCGTCGAAGTCGTCGTTGCTGACTCGCAGGCGGTAGCGGTAGTTGACTTGCAGGCACGGCGCTTCGGTACAAGCCGCGATGCACTCCACGTCTTCGAGGGTGAACATGCCGTCAGCGGTGGTTCCCCCGGTCTTCACGCCGAGTCGTTGCTGTGCGTGGTCGAGTAGTTCCTCGCCTCCCAGCAGCATGCAGGAAATGTTGGTGCAGACGTTGATCAGGTAGCTGCCGACAGGATGGAATTTGAACATCTCATAGAAGCTGCCAGTGCCCTTGACTTCGGCGGGTGTGACACCGCAGAAGTCAGCTATCTGACGCATCGCATCGCCTGTGACCCAACCGTGCTGTTCTTGAGCTAGATGCAGCAGTGGAATAAGCGCCGAGCGCGGCACTGGGTAGCGAGACACGATCTCGCGTGCTGTGTCCAGGTTGGCCGAGGTGAAAAAGCTCATCGATCGACCTCGCCCATGATCGGGTCAACGCTGGAGATGATGGCGACCCCATCTGCGATCAGGCCACCGCGCATGAGGTGCGGCAGCGTCTGGAGGTTGATGAAACTCGGTGGGCGTACCCGCATCCGGTAGGGCGTGGCGGTGCCGTCACTGACGATGTAGACGCCGAGCTCACCACGAGGCGATTCAACCGCCGTGTAAGCCTCACCTTTGGGCACCTGATAACCCTCAGTGAAAATCTTGAAGTGATGAATCAGCGCTTCCATTGACTCGTCGAGGCGAATCCGTGGTGGTGGCGTAACCTTTTTGTCTTGCAGGCGGTAATCACCGCCGGGCATCTTGTCGACTGTCTGTTCCACGATCTTCATTGATTCGCGGATCTCGTTGAGGCGGATTGCGAAACGGTCGTAGCAATCCCCATAAGTTCCGACGATGACATCGAATTCGACCTCGTCGTAAGCGAGGTAGGGCTCGTCACGGCGTAGATCCCAGACGTAACCGGTGGAACGCAGCAACGGCCCTGTGGCTGACAACGCCAGCGCCTCATCCGCGTTGATTGCCCCTACGCCCTGCAGGCGTTCACGCCAGATCGGCTGACCTGTCATCAACACGTCGTATTCGTCGAGCCTCGGATCTATGAGTTCAAGCAGCTCGCCTAGGTCGTCTCGCCACCCGTCGTGGAGATCTGCGGCCACACCGCCGACGCGGATGTAGTTGTGGTTCATGCGCAAACCGGTGACCTTTTCGAAGAAACGCAACACTTCTTCGCGTTCGCGCCAGCCGTAGATCATCATCGACACCGCGCCGAGGTCGATGCCGTTGGTCGCAAGAAACAGCAGGTGCGACGATATGCGATTGAGTTCGCACATCAACATTCGTATCCAGGTCGCGCGTTCGGGGACTTCGATGCCGAGTAGTTTTTCGGTGGTGAGCGAGAACGCCAGCTCCGAAAAAAGCGGCGACGCGTAATCCATGCGGGTGACGTTGGTGCAACCCTGGAGATAGGTGAGATTCTCGCCTTGCTTTTCCATGCCTGTATGGAGATAACCGATTACGGGTTTGGACCGCAGCACGGTTTCGCCTTCCATCTCCAACATCAGACGCAACACGCCATGGGTCGACGGATGCGCGGGGCCCATGTTGAGCATGACCCGTTCGTCGTCGTCGGGGTCGGCCGCGTCGTCACCGATACGCGCAGCATCGGCTTCGGAGAGCCGCAGCACCGCGGAGTCATCGCCGCGTCGCATCACCCGTTCGGCGGTCACCGTGGAGCACTCGCTTCAGAGAACTGAACGGGCACGTCGCCGACCGCGAAGTCCTTGCGAAGAGGATGGCCAATCCAGTCTTCGGGCATCAGGATTCGGCTCATGTCGGGATGATCGGAAAACTCAATGCCGAACATGTCAAACACTTCACGTTCGAGGTTTTCGCAACCTGGCCACAGGTCGAACAGCGATGGCGCGATCGGCTCATCGGCCGGTACTTGCACTCGCAATCCCAGCCGTTCTCGGGAAGTGAAATTGATCAGTTGCACCACAACTTCGAAACGTTCGCAGATCACATCTGCGGGCCGAGGCCGCGCCCCCGGATAGCTGAGATAGTCGACAGCAGTCAGGTCAACGAGTTGGTCAAAGCCATCGCCGCGGGCAGCGGTCGCTACTTGGAGGTACTGGTCGACTGTCACAAACAGCACCATCTGAGAAGATATTTCCGATGCCATTACCCCGTAGCGCACGCTCTCAAGAAGTTCCGGCATGATCAGCTCCGGATAGTGAGACCGGCGGTTTGTCCATCGCGCTGCTGTACCATGATCCCCGCCCCAGTTGCCGTTTCGCCGGTACCAGAGGTCTCCCGACGCTTCAACAGTTCGCCGGTATTGATCTTGTCGTGGAGCGTCAAGATCGCATGCATGAGAGTCTCAGGTCCTGGCGGGCAGCCAGGGGCGTAGACATCCACCGGCACAACCTGATCAATGCCCTGCACGATGGCGTAGTTGTTGAACATGCCCCCGCTGGAAGCACACACTCCCATCGAAATAACCCACTTGGGTTCCATCATCTGGTCGTACACCTGCCGCAACACCGGTGCCATCTTCTGAGACACGCGGCCGGCGACGATCATCAGGTCAGCCTGACGGGGCGAAGCCCGGAAGACCTCCATGCCATAGCGCGCCAGGTCGTAATGGGCTGCCCCCGCGGCCATCATTTCAAAAGCGCAGCACGCCAGCCCGAACGTGGCAGGCCAGCAACTGCGCATTCGAGCCCAGTTGACCAGCGATTCGACGTTGCTGGTAATGAAATTGTGTTCAAGGCCGGCGAGACCATCGTCGGCTATCTCACCGGCTTTGCCGATACCGGGGATACGCATCAGGCCGCCTCTCCTGCGCCGTCCTCGGAGTCTTCTGTGGCGACGCGTGACTCGTACACAATCGCCGGGCCTCGATCTTCGAGTCCTACCCGGCGAACAGTTGAGGTGATTGTGCGCTCGGCTGAGATCGCTCCTGCGGGACCGGCCACTTGTTTGAGCGGACCCCACTCAAGCGCTCCATTGCCGATCAGATATACGAACGATTCAAATACTGCGAACGAAAAGATCATGATCAGGACCAGCCCGAACAGGCCGAGGCCGCCCTGCGCTATCGCCCACGGATAGAAGAAGACGATCTCAATGTCGAACACAACGAAGATCATCGCCACTAAAAAGAAACGGACAGGGAAGCGTTCTGGTGTCTCCCGAGTGGGGATGATGCCGCATTCGTAGGGTGCTCGCTTCGGGCCGGTCGGGTTTCGGGGCGCTAGCAGTCCCGATGCGACGAAACTTCCAGCGGCGAACAGGGCGGCCAGCACGAAGAGCGCAAACAGTGGGAGGTACTGACCGATCATGTGCTATCCCGACCCTTTGTTGAACTCGGCTACGCGGGTCATCACTACTTTGTCACGTTCGTGGAGCATGTAGCACAAGGCCAGGAAGATCAAGAGCGATCCGAGCGTTACCAACGCCGGCACGAGCCGAAGGTTGCCAAGGTTGCGGATCATCACCACCGAGACGACTGGTTCATCGGGATCGGCGATCGGACGTTTCGGGGCCTGGCCGGGAAGGTTGTCGATTGACTCCGGCAAGACTGCCTGCAACTGCACGATACCGTATCGGGTCGGATGCTTGAGCGTCAGCGCCGTGCGAATCTGAGTTTCAATCCGGTCCCAACGACTCGGGTCTGACGGAAGGCCGCGCTTCCCGCCGATGCGGTAGGCATCAAGGAGCTTGAACTCGTTCTGGGTGCTGAACGAGAAATCGCCGCTTGCAAGCAGAATGGCGATTGCCGACGCCTGGGCTTCGCCTGCTTGAGCTGTCGACAACAACGTCCAACCGCCAAGCGCCTCGTCGTCCTCGTTGATCAAATTCGGGGCTACAGCCGCCAACTCGCTGAGTGTGGTGGCCTGGTTCTTGGCGTCTTCCTCGTCTGCTAGGGCCGCGATTTCTTGATCGGTCAGGCCCTCGGTCTGATCTGCAGTCAGATCAGCGACGGTGACAACCCCATACTCTTTGTTTGCTACTTCGATCTCGGTTCGTAGTTCGGGGTCCGAGACGCTGCTAAGCCCCGCATACGCGCCCACTACCAGCTCGTGAGCTGTTGGCAGGTCTTCGGAGCGAAGTTCTTCGGCTTCGTCGAGCGCGGCGAACGTTAAATGGCCCTCGCTGTCTAATCCCTCAACGATCTCCACCGGTTCCCACCTCGGCGCATCCCCTCGATAGCCGATCCCGTAGACCCACCAAATCGCAGCCATGATCGTCATCCATCCAAAGAATCCGGCGAGCGCGATCAGCGTGCCCAGCCGGGTGCCGGAATTGGTGGCGAGCAACAGCCAAACCGAACCCATGAGCACCACGACACCCGTGAGAACCGCAAGAAAGCCCCGGATCTCCGGGTCCCAAGCGAGACCTGCAATAAGTTCGATCGCCTCCATCAGAGGTTCCTCTCGTAGGCGACGATGGCATCGATTTGATCCGATGTGAGTAGAGCCGGGTATGGGGTTTCGAGATCGTTGGGGATGCCGGGTCCAACCGTGTCGGTCTCGACTCGGGGTCCGAAGCCCGGCATCTGCCCATTACCGCCCGATCCGCCTCGCCCATATGTGGAGCCAATTGTCTGGCCTTGTTCGACGAACTCAGCGTGACCCCTTGGTGACTCGAATTCAGCCAGGGTCGCGCCGCCTTGCAAGTTGGGTCCGAAAAACCCTCCGGCCTGGTTGAGTCCGTCTTCGAAGCCTTCAATCGGTGTGTCTCGCCCGTTGACACGCAAGGTCATTTCCTCATCCGCGCCGAAGCTGAACCCGTAGGTATGGCAGCGGGCGCAACTATAGGATCCGACTGTTCCAGGGTTGGCAAACAGCAACTGCCCGTAGGTCTTGTATTGCTCCCAGGCCGCAGGGTTGAGTCCCTCGCCGCTCACCAGAATGTCAAGTGCCGCCCACCTCAGGTCCTCAGAGTTCTGGTCGAGCGCCAGCGAATCGTCTTGCGCGATTGCCAGTTGTTGAGCGGCCTCTGCAACAGCTCGTGCGTCGGAAATCCATTGCCTGGCGTGCTCGTCGGTTACATCGTCACCTGAAGCCGAGAGGTGTGCACGCACAGCTTGCAATACCCCCGCTTCAACCTGATCGACGATGCGATCCCCGCTGATCTGGATGCTCCGCAGGTAGAACATGATTTCTTCGAGTTGCTGGTCGGTAAGCGGGCCGCCGCCAGCGGCACCCCACGCAGGCATCACCCCATTGCGGCCATAGTTGAGCGTGTGCAGGATCTCGTCTTCGGAGAAGCGGGAGAGCACCGTGTTGAGAGCGGGGGCTATCCAGCTCACCTGGGCGATGAACTCCCCGGATTCTGAGGTCAACGCGACGCTGGTTGACCCACCGGTTCCGTCAGCTCCGTGGCAGGTTACGCACTCGGCGCCTGCTAGGTAGATCTCTTCACCGCGGTTGGTAAAGATACGGGCGGTGTCTACGTCTCGTCCCTGTTGACGGCCTGGTTCACCGAGCCAATAGAGCGGCAACGAAACACCAATAATCGTGAGCATCACCAAGTTGGCGCCCAAGGCAAAGTCCAGGCGTTTGCCTTCAAGGTCTTCGTCGCGGACATCATCGCGGCGGTTAGCGGCAAGTTCGACCTCAGAGCCCACCTCGCCTTTGGCCGCTCGAATGTTGAAGAAGAGATATACGAGTCCACCAACAAAGACGATCGCCAAAATGACGAATCCGATTGTTCGCGGGGTGGAAGCGGCGAGCAGCATGAGAACGGAGAGAGGTTACTAGTGGCTGGCTTGTCCGAGGCAGTTGGGCCCTTCGGCTTCCTGCCCGGTGGTGTTGGTCCCGATGGCGGGGCCTTGGATGATTGTGCCGGTGTCTACGGTGAGTGAGCCGTCGATACCAATCGACACGGCGAAACGGTCCATGCCCCGCGGCGCAGGACCACCGCGTTTCTCCCCCACCTGGTTGTACTGAGAACCGTGGCAGGGGCACTCAAACCATTGTGATGTGTCACAGTTCGGTACTCGACAACCAAGATGCGGGCACTTCTGGTAAAGCGCCACAACCCCTCCGTCGAGGCCGAGAGTGGCACCGGATTCCATACCGGCGAGTTCCGTCCCAGAGTAGACGGCGCGAGCTTTCTCGACGGCGCCGCTGGGATATTCGGTGATCCACATGCGGCCATCAGCCCGGTACAGGAATCCGTTGTTGTTGCGGATTTCCGCGAGAATGTCCGAAACAAGCCCCACTTTGATGGCCGACCCGAATCCGCCGCCGATCTGCGGCCACAAAAAGGCGATGCAGGCAACCCCGAAGCCCGACAAACCAAGGCCGAACATCAGCACGATTGAACGGTTGAAGAACTGGCGCCGGGTGACTCCGAGGGTCTCGGGGTCTGGCGGCACGTAGGGGGCTGGCGGAGCGCTGACGCGGCTTGCTAACACGAGTTCTTTGCTCGCAGCTTCTCGTTGAGCGACCACAGCTTTCTCTACCTCGCGGCCTGTGAGCCTTTCAACGGGTTCGAGCGAGTCACTTGTGGCGTCGCGTTTGCGGGTCTCGCGTGACAACATGCCAACGGCGTCAGCGTTTTGTCGGCCCCGCATAGCAGCAAAGGTCGAAAGCACGACTAGGGCACCCAGGACAATGATGGCGATCGTGATCGTCATGGTGTGCTCTTTTGGGATTGTTCGACGGTTGAGGCGTTTGAGTGGTGGGTCATCAGAGTTCAATCAAAGTTCTCGATCACAGTTCAAAGAAGAGGCCGGCTTCCCAAGGGAAGACGAAGTTGAATCCGGGTCCGCGGAAGAACGAGCCGATCATTACCAACACCGCCCAGAACATGAGGTGAATGGTCATCAGCGAGATGGCGAATTTGCGATCCTCGGGTTTGTGCGACGGATTCTTGTCGATGTACGGGGCAAGAATGAGTAGAAAGATACCGATACCGGGAATTGTCACACCGGCAACCATCGGGTGGAACATGGTGAGGAGTTCCTGCAAGCCTAGGAAGTACCAGGGAGCCTTCGACGGGTTGGGTGTCTCGTTGAAGTTGGCCAACTCCAGCAACGGAGCGTTGACGAATATCGAGAAGACGGTGGAGAAGGCGGTGATGAACAGTGCTGCCGCGAACTCGACGACCAGCAAATGCGGCCAGACATGCACCTTGTCTTGCGGCACAGACTTGACGTCTTGGATGGAACCGGACTTGACCACCGTGAGCAGACGCTGAGTGTGTCCACCCGGGCCGGTCGCCACTGGCGCCTCGGCTGCGGCAGCGGGTGCTGTCGGGGCGGCTGGTGCTACCGATGAAGGGTCGCTAGCTGCCCCGCCGGCTGCCGCTTTGGCTGCTCTGGAACGCTCAAGCAGATGCGCCGGAATCTTCGACGCTGCTTCTTTCTGTTCCTCTGTCATGGCGGGCTCGTTAGTGGCTGGAGCCTCGCCCGCGGCCGCTGCTGCTTTGGCAGCCGCTTTGGCTCGCGCTTCTTCTGCTCTCTTACGAAGGTGTTCGGGAACTTCAACCATTTCCTGATCTCCTTACGACCTACAGCGGACCCGAGATGCCGCCGTCCTTACGCACCCGCCAAAAGTGGATCGCCATGAAGATGACGGCCACAAACGGAAGCATAAGGACATGGAGCACATACCATCGCAACAACGTGTCCGTTCCAATCTCAACCCCTCCCAGTAACACGAAACGGATTTGATCACCGAATACAGGCGTGTACCCCATCATGTTGGTACCCACCGTCACAGCCCACAGGGCCAACTGATCCCAGGGCAGCAAATAGCCGGTGAACGACAGCAGCAGCGTGAGGGTGAGCAGAATCACGCCTATAACCCAGTTGAACTCGCGGGGGGGTTTGTAAGCCCCGTGATAGAAGACCCGCGCCATGTGCAGAAACACTGTCAGCACCATGAGGTGCGCCGTCCATCTGTGCATGTTCCGAACTAGCAGCCCGAAGGTGACCGAGGTTTGCAGCGTGTAAATGTCGTCCCAGGCAGCAGCAGCCGTCGGGCGATAGAAGAACATCAAGAAGATGCCGGTGACCGTCAGCAGAATAAACAGGAAGAAGGTGAGCCCACCGAGGCAGAGGGTGTAGGAAACCTTCACAGCATGCCGTTTCACCTTCACCGGGTGGAGGTGATACAACACGCTGTTCATAATCACATAGCTGCGGTTACGTGGATTGTCCGTGTAGCCCTTCCTAAATATTGATCCGGGCCTGAAAATCGAACTCCAAGCTTGGCTGCCTTGGATGTCTTTCCCCAGGTTCGACATCTGGTCTGACAACCGCTGTTTGAGCGGCGGCTTGATGTCGTCATCGGTGTCGATTGCCATGTGTTCAATCTCTCCTGCGTTGCCCGGTTCTAGCCGAGGCGCATTCCGTATCCGTAGCCGTGGGTATTGGTTCGCTGGTGGGCATCACCTTCTGCCGAAGGATCGCTGATTTTGCCCATGATGATGACACCAGTAGGACAACGATCAACACAGAGCGCGCAGCGCGTGCAGACGTCGTCGTCGATGGTGAAGATCACATGATCGCTCGGGTCGATCCCGGGCTGCTCGGTGCCTATCGCTTCGTCGATGGCATCGGGACGCACCATGTGGATGCATTTCCATGGGCAGATATCGACACAGCCTTCGCACATGATGCACTCGGACTGATCAATGTGGATGAACTGCTTGGGCTTGACGGCCGCGCTGAGCCAGGCAGCGTCAACCTCTTGCAGTACGTAGTCGTCGCGGAACTCGGGCATTGGCGGGTTGGCGTCGGTTGTGGTCATAGCGACGAACCCTCCCTCACGAGCGGACGGCCGAAAGCCGAACGGGCCGGGGCGGTCTCGGCGGACTTCTTGCCTCGCTCCTGCCAGACCTTCCAGAGCCCGATGTTGCCACCTAGAACGATGCCGTAGATCAACACCGCGATGAGGTGTTCGATGTGCAGGTAGTTGATCGTCAACGGGTTCCAGCCGCCCGCGGGTTGGGGCTTGAGGAAGCCACCCCAACCGATGAAAAATTTGTCGCTTCGCCAGGCCAGTTCATTTTCTGCCCAGGTGAGCCATTGATGGGGTACTACTCCGTAGGCCATGAACAGCAAGAAGAACACAAGCATGGCGCCGAACATCGCTTCGCCCCAGGTATGGGGAGCGTCTGGGGGGCGCCGCTTCGCATACGCGAGGATTCCAGCGGTGCCAGCGAGGGTAACGATGACAGACAGCGTGAAAGCAACCATGGTCGGCTCCGTCGGAGTCGTAAATCTAAGTACTTCGTGAATCCTCGCACAAGTGTAGTCCCGAGCAACAAAACCGCTCAGTTGGGCGCACGGTTTCTCTCTGCTTACGCTGCGGACGGCAGACCCTCCCAAAGATTCTCGGCGCGCGCTGACCCAAGCTACGAACGGTGCCGCAGAAAATGGGTCAGAAGTTGCCCTACTGTGGGGACTCGTCGTTTCAATGTGGGTCAGTTGTCAGAGTTGCGTGCACGCCATTTTCGGCGAAGCAAAATAATGCTCACCACCCCCAAGGGAAATGAGGGTATCACCGCCCACCAAATAAGATCCGGATGGGTGCCGTCAAGGCCAACCCGAGCGATGAACCACACTGCCACCACCACCGCGACCACACCAACTTGAGCCACCACAAACCCGGCAACTTCGTGTGCCACGCGGATGTAGCGCATCTTCCAACAGGCCGCCGCTAGCAACACGAAAGGCACTCCCATCCAAGGCTCGCCAAATTGGAGTCGCGTTGAACGGGCAACCATCACAAACAATACAAGTACGGACGCTATGAACACAGCGTCTAAGACGCCCGTGGGGCGGCGATGGTCAAGGACCCCGTATTTTATGCGGTCACCGTCAAGGTACCCATATCTCAGACGGGCATCGTTGGCTGCGGTCATCGGCAGCCGGGTCTTGAGCACGAACTCGGAGACGGAGACGGGATCGGGTTTTGATCAATCATGACGAGGTCGTCTCACATTCTCCACGTAATGTGCTTACGATTGCTTTCCATCTACAACGAACAGTGTCCCGTGTCAAGAATCTGAGACGGATTCTTCATTTTTTGGTTGGGTGGTCGGGGTTTGTTGGTAGCGGTCGAGGGGCCGGGTCATGGCGATGGCTTCGTGCGACCGATCACGGCATTCTTGTGCTTCGCCAGTGCCGTGCCCTTGAGCCGGTGCTGCACGCCACGCGCCCAGAATTGGGGTGGGTTTGCCGAATCTGGGGGGAATCGCTCTATCCTTCCCCGAAGTTCCCCTAGAGTTTGTCGCGCCACGCAGCAAACTCTGCTTAGTTCTGACCCCGCACCGGAGACGACGTTGGTCGAAGTACCCGATCACCTTCTACAGAGGTCCGCTGAGGCACGCTCTCGCCTCAGCGGTGAACCCGACGCTGCCGACGGTGACGCGCAAGCAGCACCTGCCGGCGCTGCCGCGACTGCTTCTCCCGCCGTGCCTGCGCCGCCAACCGCACCCGCCGCGGTTCCAGCAGAACCAGTGGTCAAAGTTGTGGCACCGGTCCCCCCCTATGTGACCGCAGCACTACAGCGCAAGACAATCCCCTATTGGGTCATGCCAGTCTTGCTTTTCTTGCCCATCTGGGCGATCTATTACGTCGGTTACCTGGAGCGCCCGCCCGCTGACCCTGAAGGCTTGCTGTTTGAGGGTGGCGAGGTCTATGCCGAAGTTTGCGCATCCTGCCACGGTGGTACGGGCTCGGGTGGCACCGGTCGCCAGCTCAACGGCGGTGAAGCACTGCTTACATTCCCCAGCGATGCGGCCGGCTACGACGGTCTGGCCGGCCATATCGCCTGGGTCGCCAACGGTTCGGATCAAACCGAGATCACCGAGGGTCCCCAATACGGCGATCCAGCCCGCATCGGGACCGACAGCCCCCGCACAGTCGGCAGTTTCGGTGCCGCAATGGGCAATTTCACCGAATCTTTGACAGTCGAGGAGCTGGCAGCGGTTGTTTACTACGAGCGGGTAGCTCACGGTGATATTGACGACGAAACGGCCGCGCACGAACTTGAAGTGCTTGAGGAGTTCGTCCACCTCAACGAGGAGGCGGGTGTGAGCAATCTGGCTCTCGGGGTATCAGTGGCCGAGGTTAGTACTCAGCTTGACGAGGCTCGCGCCGCAGTCGCCGCCGCCCACGACGAGGTCGCCACCGGTTGAGAGGCCGACAATCTGCGCAATTGTCAGCGACGCAGGGGCGATCCCCGCGACAATCTTCACAGCAGAACTACGCGAGGGAGATCGGTGGATATCTCAACCACTAGCGAATGGGGCACGGTATCGGCGTTGGCCGAATCCTTCGATGATCTTGATCTTCGTCGCTTGTTCGCCGAGGATGCCGGTCGGGCTGAGCGCTTGACGTTCACGGTTGGCGATCTTGTGGTCGACATGTCGAAACACCGGGTGACCGATGAGATCGTGACTGCGCTGGTGGCTCTGGCGCAACGGGCCGGGGTGGCTGAACGGGTCCAGTCGATGATGCGCGGGGAGCGGATCAACACCACCGAGAACCGTGCGGTGCTTCACACCGCTCTGCGGGCACCGCCCCGCACGCTGATCGAACTCGATCAGAACTCCACAGGCCGAACCGACGTCGTCGCCCAGGTTCATGACTTGCGTGAGCGCATGTCCGCTTTTTGTGGGCGGGTGCGTGATGGTGAATGGCTCGGCCACACCGGTGCGCCGATCACCACGGTTGTCAATATCGGGATCGGCGGGTCGGATCTGGGACCGTCAATGGCTTATGAGGCACTGGCCGCGTACCGACATGAGCGTCTGAGCTGTCGCTTCGTCTCCAACGTCGACAGCCACGATCTGCTGGGTGCCCTGTCGGATCTTGATCCCGCCACGACTCTGTTTGTTGTTGCCTCCAAGACGTTCACCACCTCTGAGACGTTGGCCAATGCGGCCTCAGCGCGGCGCTGGTTGACCGATGCTTTGGGTGACGATGCCGTCGCTCGACACTTTGTGGCGGTATCGGCTGACCAAGCTGCTGTCACTGAGTTCGGTATCGACGCGGCGAACATGTTTGAAATGTGGGATTGGGTCGGGGGCCGCTACTCGGTGGATTCTGCCATCGGTCTATCGTTGATGGCAGCCATCGGGCCGGAGCAATTCGAAGAGATGTTGAGCGGTATGCGCACCGTCGATCAACACTTCTTCGGTGAACCGTTGCACCGTAATGTGCCCGCGTTAGCGGGACTCTTTGCGGTCTGGTACCGCACGTTTTGTGGGCTGCCGACCCGGGCCGTGCTGCCCTATTCGCAAGCCTTGAGCCGCTTCACTGCGTATCTGCAACAGCTCGACATGGAAAGCAACGGCAAACGTGTGCGGCTCGACGGTGACACCGTCAGCTACGAAACCGGACCGATTCTGTGGGGTGAGCCTGGTACCAACGGGCAGCATTCGTTTCATCAGTTGCTTCATCAGGGCACCACGATCGTGCCGTGTGATTTCATCGTCTTCGCCAACCCGGATCACCGTGACGCTCCCGGTCTTTCTGGTCATCACGAGCTGCTGGTAGCCAACTGTCTTGCTCAAGCCGAGGCTCTGGCCTTTGGTAGGACTAGCGAAGAAGTCGCTGCGAGCGGGATCGACCCCGCTTTGGTACCGCACCGCACATTTCCGGGAAATCGGCCATCCACCACGATCATGGCACCGCACCTGACCCCGACGGTTCTGGGGCAACTCATCGCCTTGTACGAACACCAGACCCTGACCCAGGGCGTGGTTTGGGGAATCAATTCGTTCGACCAATGGGGTGTCGAGTTGGGCAAGTCCCTGGCTACCGCGATTGCTCCCGAGTTGAGCGCCCCCAAGCCCCCAGTCCTCAACCACGACCCCTCCACCAACGCCCTAATCACCCACTACCGCAGTATCCGAACACGAAAGAACCTCCCAGAACACTGACTCCCAGAACACTGAGAGGATCGACCCGCAGCCGCCACAGTGTTCGCGCCTAGACCGAACCGTTTCGATAGTGTCCTTAACCACCGGTGCAATCCACTAAACGGAGTTTTGGAGTGTCTGCCCAACGGAATACTGAACCGAATCTCAACACCAAACTTCACGACATCCTCTGTTCAATGCATCCCCGTTGGCAGGAGTCGCACTCTGGCGGTGCTGAACTGACTCGAGTGATTCGCGGCGAAAGGGCTAGTCAACCAGATATCGTGATAGCCCCGGTCGGCTCGGCTCCAGTCATCATTGAGTGCAAGATCGGCAGACCTGGAGATGTCGAGGAAAAAGCAAGATCACGGATCGGCAAGTCGCTTGACATTGATGGCAGACTAATCGAAACAGCACTCTGCGTGGTCTATCCGGAGTCGTTGTCTGAGCTCCCGGTTCAGTCCCTCGAGAAGAACCTTCGCAACACTAGCGATTTGAGATGGGCAATCTGGACAGGCACCGGATGCGAACCTGAGTCGAGGTTGCCGAGCGCGGGATGGATCACTGGCTCGGTATCAGAAATCGCCAGCGTCATAGAATCCATGGGCGTTTCCAGTTCAGCGGTATCGGAAGCCGCCGACATTCTTGCGAATGCCGTCGACGACGCCGACTCGCTGATGAAGCGAACGTCTACACAGAAGATCGCGGCGGCTCTTCATCAAGAAGATGGGATCCAGACGTGCCGCATGGCTGCTGCCGTGATCGCCAACGCGTTCGTGTTTCAGATTACCGTGTCGGGAACATTTGGTACACCAACCATCGACGAAATTCGAACTAGAAGCAGAGACAGAAGCTTGCTCAAGTCCGACGTTCTCGACTGCTGGGAGGAAATCCTCAAGATCAACTATTGGCCGGTGTTCTCCGTAGCTAAAGAGGTGTTGTTGCCCCTATCGGACAAGTCCGCTCCCATGATTCTGGACAGACTGGCCAAAGCAGCGCAGACGCTCGCAACCGGAAGTCTCGCCACAGTACAAGACCTCGCTGGCCAAATGTTCGGAACCCTAATCACTGACCGCAAGTTTCTCGCTGCTTTCTACACTCTTCCATCGTCGTCGGCACTATTGGCTGAGCTGGCCGTTTCACGCCTCGAAATTGACTGGTCCAACAGAGAAACCGTCGAGAATCTGCGCGTGGCTGACCTTGCATGCGGGACTGGGGCTTTGTTGTCGGCTGCTTATAGGCGAATTGTCTCGCGGGTCCGCCGGGCCGGTTTGGACGACAAGGAATTACACAAAGCGTTCATGGAACAAGTTCTGATCGGTTGCGATGTCATGCCTTCAGCCGCGCATTTGACCACAACCATGCTCTCATCGGTACACCCCGACGTCATCTACGGCGGCTGCGGCATACATCTCGTACCTTATGGAGATAAGGGCGATCCGAAGCGCAAGGTGCTACTTGGTTCGTTGGAACTGAACAGCAACGGTGGCGGGACTTGGTCAATGTTCGGGAGTCACGGCCAGACGCTGGCGGGAACCGAAGGGGCGGTTGTCGAAGGCGAGACTGTGTTCAACGTCGCAGACGGAAGCCTGGACCTTGTGATAATGAACCCCCCGTTCACCCGTTCAACGGGCCACGAGGGCGACCGGGTCGATTCAGTACCCGTCCCGTCGTTCGCGGGGTTGTCCAACAGTGACGCTGACCAGCGGAGAATGGCGGACCGGCTGAAACAGATCACTAAATCAAAAAAGGCTGGGCATGGAAACGCCGGACTAGCGTCACACTTCTTGGACCTGGCCCACGCAAAACTAAGGCCTGGCGGTGTACTTGGATTCGTTTTGCCGTACACGTTCGTGACAGGAAATGGGTGGAGGCTGGCGAGGACTCTCTTGAACGACAACTACACGGACATCACAATCGCCGCCATAGCTTCCCATGACAGCAGTGGTCGAGCGTTTTCTGCCGACACACATATGGCCGAAATCCTTGTAGTCGCAACCAAAACTCCTCCACCCGATGAAGTAGCGAAGCCCCCACCGCCACCGGTCTTTTGGACGAGCCTCGCCAAACGCCCCGACGGTATTGTTGACGCCGTCGTCACGGCACAGGCCATCAGACGCGCATCAAAAGAGGCGGTGGCAATGTCGACCAAACGGATCACGTTGGGTGATTACCACACCGCCACTGCCATCTGCTCGACCATCGACCATGGGGGAGCCGCAGCAATCCGATCTGCCGATGTTGCCTCTGCTGCAATCTCTCTCGCTGCCGGACAACTGAACCTTCCCGGCGTCCAGACAGCCGCAGTTCCCATCACCCCCCTCGGCAACCTCGGAACCAGGGGACCTTACCATCTCGACATACGGCACTATCCGAACAATAAAGATCCCAAATCGAAGCGGGCACCCTTTGAGATTCACGACATCGCCGCAGCGGATTCAAATCCTGCGTATCCGGTTCTGTGGTCACACAACACTAGGTCGGGAAGAGAATCGCGGATGATCCTATCCCCCGACAAGCACGGTCGCGAACGAACCGGGATGCGCGACCACGCCCTCAGAATCTGGGGGACCGCTACCCGCCTTCACTACAACCGAGATTTTCAGTTGAATTCGCAACCGCTGGCTGCTTGCATCACCGAAAGCCGCTGCCTTGGCGGTAGAGGGTGGCCATCCTGGATTGCAAAAGACACTTCCTGGGAATTACCGCTTGCTTTGTGGGCTAACACCACCCTTGGGCTGATTGGCTGGTGGTGGACCGCCACTCGTCAACAACAGGGTCGTGCGAACATCTCGATCACGCTGTTGCCCAAACTACCGGCCCTCAACTGTGGTGATCTCAGCGCCCACCAATTCGAACAAGCCAAAGACATCTTCGATAACTTTTGTGACCGACTTCTTCTCCCGGCTAACGAGGCATGGCGTGACAACACCCGTAAAGACCTCGACGAGGCGGTTCTTTGTTCCTTGCTCGGGTTTCACGAAGAGATCGGAGCCGAGAAAGATGACTTTCTCGACTCACTGGACTTGGTGAGGACTCAATGGTGCGAAGAACCCAGCGTGCATGGGGGGAAAGACACACGGTCCTAGACGGTTGACGAGGCGACCCGGCGTGGCGAAATGCTGGCGCTCACTTCCGTGCGATTGTTTGGAGTGTCGACAGCCTCGTTATCGAAACCAACCCCTGTTCGACAGCGTGAGCGTCGCTTCCTTCGCAATTGTCATACCGCCCTCCGCGTTCAAAGTCTGCTCCGAACACGGCGTCGGTCTTCTGGCGGAGGTAGGCCCGCTCCATCGTGTACGGACTTCGTCGGCTTAGCGTGGTGGCAGCGAAGCCCTTCAGATCGTCATACGCCAGATTTGGAACGTTGACGTTCAACAATGCCGTTTCCGGTGGGAGGTCGTTGATGACATCGACTGCAATCGCGGCTGCAGATTCCCAGAATTGTGGACGACCGCCTTTTTGGCTGACGCTAATCCCGGTCACTCCTAGGACGTTCGCGGCTAGCGCAGCACCAACGGTCCCGGAGAAGTGCACCGTTTGTCCGACGTTGCATCGACCGCCCACTCATCATAAGACCCAAGCCGAAGCGCGTCCCGGAGGAGTGCATCGTTTGTCCGACGTTGCATCGATGGTTCGTTCCAGAAACGAGCAAATCGGGGGTCGCTCCGAAGAGTTGTTTGCAAGCAAGCAAAGCCGCGAGGGCGGGTGGCCCATCAAAGTGGTAAGCGGCTCCTAAATCCAGAAGTTCCGGGAGTCTGACACGATGAACGTCCGGTAGAGGTTCACCAAGGTGCCCGATGGCGGTACCCGCGCCCGAGTACTGGCTTGTCGGTGCGAGCACCGTCACTTCACCGACTGTCGTGAGTCTGCGGGAGAGGTGGTGCAGGCCAGGGGAATCGATTCCGTCGTCGTTAGTCACCAAAATACGCACAGCGAGATCTTGCAGTTCCCTACGATGACCACAGCGAATTCTGTACTAGTCGTGACCCTCGGCAGCCAAGCATCGAGACCCCTTCCCCTATGGGGACTCTGCCTGGAATGCCTTTGTAGAAGCCGCCATGCTTACCTTGCTGGGAGTGGGCTGGAGTCGGCGGGTTGGAGGGTGAACGGATGGCCCCGTAGCGACTGGACGACACGAAAGTGGCGTTCATCCAGTGTGCCGATGACATCGGTTTCGTACTTGTCCGCCAACACGACTAGCGAGGCATCCGTCAATCCGAGGGGCAGGTCGCGATAACGCTCAACCAGAGCCCGTGCCGCGATCAGTTCTGCTTGGCCGAACGACGCCAGTTCGTAAGCCCCTGAGGAGAGTTCTGCGAGAACCGTCAATTCGGCATTGACCCCCGCGAGTTGCGCCGTGAGGTAGTCCAGTTCCGCCAAGACCAAAGGCGAGACCACTAGCGGGCGAGTTGTCGCAAGCACATGAGCACACGCTTTGTGCATTCGCTGATCGGGAACGAATGCCGCCAGCAACACGCTCGTGTCGACGATCACCTTCCGAACGCGGTTTCGGCCAGCAACTCGTCAACTCGCTCCGCTATGGTCGGGTCTCCCCAGCCTTCGGCGAACAGCGGTACTGTTGGGGTCACTTCCCGGCGATTCAGAGCATCAGCAAGCGCTTCGCGAACAATCGCGGCCTCCGTCTTACGTTCCTGGTGTGCCGCCAGTTCGAGACGCTTCTTCAGATCGTCAGGCAAGTATATCGTGGTTTGCTTCACGCCATATATTGTACTATATATGTTGTCATTACCCAAGGGTTCCCGAACTCTGCGTCGCTAAGCGGTGGGTCCCGCAACTCCGGTGGGTTTGGTGCCGGTGATGGTTAGGCGGTGCATGACTCGGCGGGAGGTGTAGTCGGGAACCGCGTAGTGCTGCACGCAGCGGTTGTCCCACATGGTCAACGTGCCACCAGTCCAGCGATGGCGACATTGGAATTCCGGAGAGCTGATGTGCTCTAACAGCATCGAGAGGAACGCCTCGCTCTCGGCGCTGGTGAGGCCGTCGATCTTGGTGGTGAAGTTGCCGTTGACGAACAACGCTTTGCGGCCAGTGTCGGGGTGGACTCGCACGACGGGATGATGCACCGGGGGCCACTGTTGCTGCATCATGGCGAGGTCGACATCGGCGTTGCCGTCCGCGATGGCTCGCTTGAGCGTCTTGGTCAGATCGTGAGTGGCGGTCAACTCGCAAAGAAACGCTTGCATCTGTGACGACAGCGCATCGAATGCCGCGTACATGTCTGCGAAGCAGGTGTCACCGCCAAGCTCCGGCAGCATCACCGATTGAAGGATCGTGAAAGACGGCGGGCACGAAAGGTAGGTGTTGTCGGTGTGCCAGGCATCTGCACCTTGGTTCTTCGGTGAGACCTGATCGAGCACGGTCATCTCGGCGTGATCTGGGTGTTTCGGGCCGAAGGGCGCAACATCGATCTCACCGAGGTGCCGAGCGAAGGCCAGTTGTGCTTCTCCGCTGAGGTGTTGACCCGTGAAAAACAGGACTTTGTGTTCAAGAATCGCTTCGATAACGGCATCGATGTCGCCCGCAGTGACGTTGGCCAGGTCGATCCCGGTAACCGTTGCCCCCAAAGTTGGAGTGGTTGGAACGACCCTCAGAGTCACAACTCACCGATCGCTTGAAGATGGCGTTCAACCTGTTCAGCGATTTCAGCGCCTAGGTCGGAACTGAGGGAGTCGGACAGATGGGCTGCACCGGCATGGCTCAGCATTTCGGGCAGACGATTACGCAACTGGGTGAGCACCCAGAATTTGACCGGTCCATGCGCCACCTTGTCGAACTCAACAATGGTGTTGGTCCCGGCTTCTTTGTCGATGTAGTGGTAGTGCGGGTCGTCGACGAAGGCGTCAAAGCGCAGGTATTCGTGGCCATCAGCAACTATGTGAACCGAAATCCCCTCGTCGCTGAATCCACCTTCAGGGGAGTGCTCGTCGATCTCGGCCATGTGCTCAGCGTTGTCACCGTAGACATCGGCGAGAGCAGCCGGATCGACCTTGCGGTATTCGATCCCAACTCGCAGCGGGGCGAAATCAAACCAGTCGGTGCTGGCTTCGTCGGGTGGGACCGGCGGAACGTTGTAAGTGGTACCGACCATGTTCAGCTCCTTTGCGATACGGGAATGGGTTGGGGGATACGGCCAAAGATACGACGTGCGTTGCCGTCAAGCAGAGCTTCAACGGTTTCAGGGTCGAGTGCTAAATCCTGGAGTTGGCGCATTGAACGGACATGGCCCGTGAGCGGAAACCCAGTGCCGAATACACAGCGGTCTCGGCCCTGACCCTTGATGAACTCGACAAGTTCGTGGGGCCAGCGGCGGGGCGGATGGGTGGCAGTGCCGACAAACACATTAGAGAACCTTGAGGCTGCCTCGATGGTTTCGGCAACCCAGGGAGCTCCGGTGTGTGACAGCACGAATCCCACGTTGGGAAACCCTCTGGCGGCCGTCGTGATGGCATTGGGATGACCGGACTCGTGGACCATGTCGCCTCCCGAAGCTCCGGCTTGCATCGTGAAGGGAATGCCGTTCTGGGCGCACAATTCGTAGTACGGCCAATAGTCGGGGTGGTCGAATGGTCGGCCCCAGCTATGGGTGTGGCTATGGAGGCCGACGCACCACTGCGCGTTGACAGCTTCCGCGGCAGCGGCCAGATCCGCAGCGCCCGCATCGGGGTTGACGCTGAACACCCCGACAAACCGCCCTGGATGTGTTGCAATTAGGCCATCCATCTCAGATTCGCGTAGCGCGTAGTGGGCGAACTCTCTAAGTGCTGGGTCTCGCGGATCCCCGCTGAGATTTGCTTCTGGTTCGCACACAGGCAGCACGACGGTATCTACACCCACCTGGTCCATTCGTTCAACCATTTCGGCTGGTTCACAGAATCCGTCTTTGGAATCACTACTGCGGGTGCGGATGCTCAGACCGTCACGGTCGATCACTTCTGCCCAAAGCGCCTCTCGGTCGGGCGTGAAAGCGTTGCACCAGTAGTCGATCATCGGTCGTCACGGAACCGGATGAGCTTGGCGGCAGTACCGAATCCGGTCAGATGGTCGAGCGATCCGGGGGTGACCACTTCGGCTCCGATCCGCACACCGGTTGTTTGGTGGAGTTGTGTGGCAACTCGATCGGACAACGTTTCGAAATCGGTCGGATCGGCTTCGCTCACGATCTTCACGGTCATTTCGTCTCGGTTGTTTGATCGGTTGGCCACCACGAAATAGTCGTCGCCCGCTCCTTGGACGCTTGAAGCGATCTTGCCCAGTGCTTCGGGCCAAATGTTGACACCACGGAGTTTCACCATGTTGTCGCCGCGTCCAGCGAAGGGGGCCATCTTGCGCAGCCAGCTTCCGCACTCGCATTGGCCTCTGGGATACAGCGTGGAGAGGTCCATGATGTTGTAACGGATCTGGGGGCTGCCGGTTTTGTAGATCTCGGTGATGCAGACCGCGCCTTGCTCCCCGTCGGGCAACAGATCGCCGGTTTCGACATCAACAATTTCCACGACGAAGGCGTCTTCAAAGATGTGCAAGCCGTCGCCCGCAGCGCATTCGATCGCTACCCACTGCACTTCGTGGAAGCCGTAGGAGTCGTAGACGGCCGCGCCGAAGGTTTCGCTGAGTCGTTGTTTGTCACCAATGTTGGGTAGCGCACGCAGTTGTAGGTCCTCGATGGGGTCGATTCCCATTTCGCGGGCGGTTTCGGCAAGGTGCAGCAGGTAGTCACCGGTGGTCAGGATCGCTTTGGCTCCGTACTGCACAGCCAACTCGATTTGTTTGCGGGTTGGGGTCACGTTGCCGGTTCCGGTGCTCAGCACGACGCAGTTGAGCCAGCGATACAACGCTTCGTCCATGGCGTGGGCACCGTTGTGGGTGGAGTAGGCCCAGGCGTTGATCACCACGTCTCCGGGGCGAATCCCTTGCATGTAGAGCGCTCGTGCGCTGAGAATTGCTCCGGCTTCACGGTCCCATGCGGTGTACAGCGTCGGTCTGGACACACCCGTGGTGCCGCCGCTCATGTAGACACGCATCGGCTCGTGAACAGCCTGCTCGACACTCACTGCCTGGTAGTCGCCATATGGCGGATCGCCTTCGATGCTCTCGCGGATGTCGTCCACGGTGTAGCTCGGGAGCTTGCTGAGATCGCTTAGCGAACGAAGGTCGTCGGGGTTGACTCCAGCGGCATCCCAACGGCGCCGAAAGAACGACACTCCATAGGCGGCTCGGGCGCGGTCTTGCAACCGGGTCAGCTGCTTGTCGGCAATCGTTTCCGGGTCGTCGAGATAAGCGGTTTCGAGGTACTCCGGGGGTGGCGGAAGTCGCGTTGTGAGCAGGTCGTAGTCGACCGCTTCATGAGGTCGACGAATCTGATTCATTGCGGCATTAGCTCGGTTGCTTCAATGAACTCGGTTGGTAGGTAGTCGTCGGGGAAACGGTAGAAGTCGACGGAGTTGTCCCAGAGGATCTTGCGTTTGCTCTCTTCGCTGATCAGTTCCGGTTCGAGATCGAGGAAGTACTGGACTGCGTCCGGGTATTTGGAGTCCGGGTGCGGGAAGTCGCTTTCCCAAAGGATGTGGTCGTCTCCCAACCAGCGGATGACATCGGCCACAAAAGGGTCTTCGCATTCGGTGCTGATCCAACAGTTGCGCTTGAAATACTCCGTGGCGGTCATGGTGAGATCCCCGCACTCGGCTGCTCCTGCCATCTCCAGGTGTTCGTCGATGCGATGCAGCCAGGAGGGAAGCCACCCACAACCGGCTTCCTGATAGGCGCAGCGCAGCTTCGGGAAACGCTCGAACACTCCTTGAACGATCATTGAGAGACAAGCGTTCTGGGCTTCGTGGACATGCACCACGGTGTGCCATTCGGTGAAGGTTTTGAAACGGTCGACGCCTTCGGTTTGAGCGTTGAGGCCCATGAATTCGTGAGTAGCGAAGGCGCAGTCGAGGTCTTGGAGCAGTTCGTAGATGGGGTCGTAGTAGCGGTCACCGAGTTCGCGGTGGTTGGTGTGGTTGGGTCGAGTCCAAAAGCAGCGAACCCCGAGGTGGTCATAGGCGTATTGGATCTCTTCGACCGCTCGGCTCACATCGTTGAGGGGGACCGGGCCGGCGGTCATCACCCGCCCGCCGGAGGCTTCTCGCATGTCTGCGCCCCAGTGGTTGTAGGCCCGTGCCATCGCTGCTTGGAGTTCGGGGTCGATACCGGCGAGCCACATGTCGTATTCGGGTCCGTAGATGACGCAGCAGTCAACGCCGTCGATTGCGAGCGCTTTGGCTACCCGGTCCCCGGTGAATCCGTCGGTGGCGAGTTCACCGTACTGGGCGACCATGTCCTCATATGTCCAGTTGATCGCCTTCTGGAACTGTCCGTAGAGGCTGACGTCGTGTTGGCTGTAGCGACCGTCGACCAGCACCGGGTTGTAGGTTTCGAGTCCCGCCGGATTGCGGCGGTCGAGTCGATGTTTGAAGCGTTCAGGCAGATACTTCTGCCAAAGATCGGCTGGGTAGACGACATGTGCGTCCGCATCGAAGACTTTGAACCCGTGGCGCATATTTGTTTCTCCTATTTGATGTTGGTTGCGGCATCCGCGGTGCGGGCCACGAAGAATCGCACACCTTGCTCACCGGCAGTGAAGCCGTACATGTGGCCTGCGGGGATGACAGCGGTGTCTCCGGCGTTCAGCACGGTCCCGTTGGTCACTTCCACGCTGCCGTCGAGGATCACCATGATCTCGTTTATGTCATGAGTGTGGGGCGGCACGCAAAATCCCGGCGGCATTTCGGAGATGTGGCTGTGAAAGCCGTGCTCGCCTGTGGTGAGTCGGCTGCGCCGGGCACCGAGAGCCTCTGCTTGCGCGGCCAGCGCGGCGACTTCGGCTTTCTGATCAGCGGCTGTCTCCCACACCAGTCGATCGAGATGGCGAAAGATCGGTCCTTGTTCCATCCGTGAAGAATGGCCTGCTTTGCGCCGACGCGCCAGATCCGCGTTCGGTTCTTATTGGTAGAGGTCCGAGGCGCTACCGATCGGTACACGGCCCGGTTCGGGGTTGGACATCAACACTTCGCACTCCATCCGGTCGGGGTCACGGAAGAAGAGGCTGAGCTTGCGACCGAAGTCAGTGACGGTGCCGTCGGTTGCCCCTTCGGCCATCAACCGGGTGCGGATCTGATCGAAGTCGTCGAGGCTGGCGGCGTGGAGGCCGATGTGATCGAGCCGTCCCCGCCCGAACATCGGTGTCTGGTGGTCTGCCTGTTCGTTGCCGTCGATCTCGAAGACGTTGAGCTCTGTCGCCGGTCCGATGTTGATAACGGTCATGCGGGGTCCGCCCGGGAACTCCTCACCGTCGCTTTCGACGGTGGCGCCGAACATGTCGATGTAGAAGCGTTGCAGCCGGTCAGAGTCGTTGGTGATCACCGCTACATGGTCGAGTCCCGAGGTGAGCATTGCCGCCATCCCTTCTGATCTTGCCGGTAATCTGTGAATCTATCTAGTTGCAGGCTCTGCGGCTAACCTTTCGCTATTCGGTCGGCTCAGGTTTTTTTGGGGCGACGGCAGCGGATGCGATAGTGGTCGGAGGTGATTCATGGAACTGTATCTGCGCATCAAGCTGCAGATGGTCGCTTGGAACCTAGACGGACACCGCCCGATCACCGCCGGGATCCGGGGGTGACCAATCGGGCGGGGGAGTCGGGGGGTCAGACGGCCGCCAGAAGCCGGACACCCGCCGCAACTCCGTCTCCAGCAGCGGACCGAACTCGACGACGTACGGCGCAGCCCACACGGAAGCCGGATCGACCCCGGTGCCCATCTCCCGCAGTGCCCACATGGCGCAGGTGACGTACTCATCGGTGCGCTCATGGCCGCCCGTGACCTGGATCACTTCGGCGACGAGGTCGCGGCCGCTACCAACCGGCCATTCGGAGGTGCTGCACCGAACGGAGCCGCCCCAGCCGCGGTCGTCGCGCCACCACACTCGCCGTCCATCGTCGAGGTCGGCGAACTCGCGGACGCTGAATCCGGGCGAGGCCGGGGGCCGGCGATCCGCGTCGATCTCCACGACCGCACCCAGCCTCGTCGCTCTCACCACGGCACGCAGTTCACGTTGAACTGCCTGCTGTAGCCGAGGTCCGCGGGATCGCTGTGGTCGTCGATGTCGACGTCCACGATCGCCCAGAAGCCGACAGCTCTGTCGTGGGACTGGCATGTGTAGCGGGCGTTGGCGCGCTGGCTCAGGCGCGCGTTGCGAGGCATCCCGCGGACGGTGTCGGTGTCGGTGAGTGCCCAGTAGGAGCCATACCACGAACTCGTGCGGCGGTGGTAGAGCCAAATCGTCACCTTGGCCGTCGTGCAGGTGCCGTTGTGGTAGATCCAGTGGCCGTGCGCCGAGACCTGTCCGCGGTTGCGCGAGGAGATGTGCGGGTTGTCGACCTTGGTCTCGTAGTTGCAGAACTTCCGCTGCCTCAGGTCAACCCTGCCGGACCTGGCACCGTCGTTGTCAGTGGTCGGCGGGCGGGGCGGTTCGACATCGTCGAAGTCGTCCACAAACACCGCCGTGTCATAGCCGATCTCGGGCGCGGGTCCAGCCGAGGCTGCCGAGTCCTGGGCCGCGGCCGCGCTGGTCGCTACGGCCAGAGAGACGGCGGCAGCGAAGGCCGTGAGAACTATGAGGAGTCGTCGAGTCATGGGGTTGCTCCCGACTTTGGGGTCCGACGAGGACCCTACGGCGGACAACCCGTACCAGTCAAGCGGCCCCGCCGGACTGGCGGAGCACTAGATTGTTGAAAGCCGCCCCCTCCGGTCTTGTCGGTGTCCCGCCGACTCTACCGAGTGGCTGGCTCTGCGGCTAACCTTTCGCTACTCGGTCGGCTCGGGTTCTTTTCGGGGCGACGGCAGCGGATGCGATAGTGGTCGGAGGTGAATCATGGAACTGTACGAAATCGATTTGGGCAACATCATGGAGTTCTGGACTCGTCCAGAAGCAGAGGTGCAGCAGGCGTTCGCTTTGTTGAGGGCGAAAGATCCGATCCGTTTCTGCGAGGAGCGCGACTATATCCTCGACGGCGAGGTGATCACCCACGCAGGGCCCGGTTTCTGGGCGATCACCCGACACGCCGACGTCGTTGAGGCCAGTCGCCGCGCCGATTTGTTCTGCTCAGGTCAAGGCACCCAGGTCACCGATCTGCCAGTCGAGTTCAACGAGTTCCTCGGCTCGATCATCAATATGGACGATCCTCGCCATGCGCGTCTGCGGCGGCTGGTGTCCCGAGGTTTCACGCCCCGCACTCTGGCCCGTGTGGAGGAGCAGGTGGCGCGGATAGCCGCTGAGATCGTCGACGATCTCGCCGAGGTTGGTGAGTGCGACTTCGTGCCCGATGTGGCTGCCCGACTGCCGCTGCAGATCATCTGCGAGATGATGGGCATTCCGCCGAGCCACTACCAGGACGTTTTCGATCAAAGCAACATCCTGTTGTCGGCAGGCGACCCTGAGTACGTCCCGGAGGGGACGAACGCGCTGGAGGCGTTCTTGAATGCGGCTGCGTCTTTGGCTGGGGTCATGACCGAGTTGGCGGCCTTCCGCGCCGACGAACCCGCTGATGACATCACTTCCGCGCTGGTCCATGCCGAGATCGACGGTGAGCGGCTCACACACCAGGAGTTGGCTTCGTTCTTCGTGCTGTTGTGTGCGGCCGGCAACGAGACCACCCGCAACGCCATCAGCCACGGGTTGGTGGCTCTCACCGAACATCCTGAGCAGCGCCAGTGGTGGCTCAGCGATCTTGAGGGCAACACCCCAACCGCGGTCGAAGAGATCGTGCGTTGGGCGACACCGGTCATTCATTTTCGACGCACAGTCACCACCGACGGTGCGCGACTTGGAGACCATGAGTTCTCCAAAGGCGAGAAGGTGGTGTTGTGGTACAACTCAGCCAACCGTGACGAAGCTGTTTTCGAACATCCCGAGCGGTTCGATCTGAGTCGGTACCCCAACGATCACATCGGCTTCGGCGGACCGGGTCCGCATTATTGCTTGGGCGCCCACCTTGCGCGACGCGAAATCGGCGTTATGTACCGCCAACTGTTAGGGCGTTTCCCCAACATCGCGGCCACCGCCCCACCAGAGCGCCTGCGCTCCAACTTCATCAACGGCATCAAACACCTCCCCTGCTCAGTCGGCTAATCGTCTGAACCCAACGTGGACCACTTAGGTAGCCACAAGACTCGCTACCGGGGTTTCCCGAACGGCACTGAGGACAAGATCTTCATCGTCCGAGACTGCATCAAGCATTCTTGTCAAACGCATGCGGTCAAAGATCATAAGCTCATTATTCCTCACAAGAGCGTGCAGATGCGAACTCCCTGGATCATGGGGTATCGCAAGGAATGCTTGAGGTTCGATCAGGAGGCCGAGCCGATTCTTCCAAGCAGGCACTTCCACCTCATGGAGTTTCTTCTTCCATGAGTTGCTGTGCCCACAAGTAACCTGACCGACAAGTGCCCATGCACCGTAACTGTGGCCCGGAGCGAACCCCGAAGCAATATGCGCGAGGACATCGCATCCGGCGTCCTGAGCGTGGCTGCTTGTCATTGCATTGTCTGGTGTGGGACAGAGATCTATATCTTTGCCAGCGGCAATCAACGCTGACCTGAAGTTCCTATGATCCTTACGAATTCGCGCAAAGTTCAGCGACTGGTGGCCCGCATTCTCGAACGCTCTAGCGACGGTGTCTTCAAACACATCAGTAACGGTGACACTGATATTGACGTCGAATGCATGCCCAATAGTGATGCCTAACAGAGCGAGGTAGGGCGATGGTTGATCATTCAGCACCTCAATCGATTGTTCCTCAGGCCCGACCTTGAAAGGATATCGCGCGCCAAGATAGGCCGAACGTCGCCCGAGTATAGAAAAGATCCGCCCGGTCACATCCTCAGCGTCGAGTCCGAGTTCTTCACCTGGATCTTCATCTTCATCGACAACGGTTTCAGGAGTTGCATATGCCTCTTCGGGTATTGACCCCCATCGCATGTCACTAATGTAGTCAGCGACATCGGCTCGCTTGACGCGCTGCTCGCGAAGTGCCGATAGCTCCAAAAAATCGGCGACAGCTGAGACTCGAGCAAAACTGCCGTACGCATCAATATCTGGCTCAAGCACAGAACTAGGTGGGAACTCTTGCACTAATAAGATCCCTTAGCGAGCCAGCTAAATTGGATAGCTCAACGGCAGGGCCTTGAGAATCCGAAGGTGCCCCTTCTCGCCCGACCTCTTGGATCAAAATCTCAATCGACCGACCAATCTGCCTGATCCTCTGAGGCATCGAGGCCTGCTCGATTACCTGCCTAGCAAGCTTAAGTTGACCATAGTCCCGCAAGACCTGACGAGCCCGGTCATTTTGGAGGACTTGCGCGTATATGGTCACGTCCCGTGAGTCTCCGAGCACTGGCCGCGACGATCCTTCAACCGGTGAGATATCTCTTAGAACCTCGCGGAGTTGTTGCTCTCGTAGGAGTTTCAAAGATGCCTCTACCTCATCGTAACTGCGGCTATTACCGAAGCCGATATAGGCACGTAGATCAGGAGAGTTCATTGCTCGATTCCAAACACCGAAGCGATAAAGTTGGATCGTTGATATGTCGATACCAAACTCATCGCGCCCAAAAACAAGAATCTTCATTGCGATGTATGCATTGCGAACACCCTGGGCGTTACTCCCAACCCGTCGCCCGACTACTTTGAATACCTCCCGCTCCGGGTACTGTTCATGCGTACGGTGAACTTCTTCTAGCAGATAGCGGGCTTTCGCTTCGGCGCTCCATGTCTTGATGCCGCCGATATGCCGAAAGCCGAGAAAACGATGAATCTCTTCTCTATCACCCACAACAACACAGGGCACATTGTGTAATGCTCTCAATTCCTCCTTTGTAGGTTTCGGGAAAACCGAAGACTCGACGCCGAGCGTCGTAGCTGTGTCCAGACGAAGCAGTATTGTTAGGGCAGCAAGCCGTCGGTTGCCCTCTAAGACATCATGTATTCCTGCGCTATCAGGTCTTGAAACAATGAGCGGTTCGTGCCCAAAATATCCATTGTCGACAAATGACATAATTAGTTCATCAAGTGTCGCGTTGTTGTAGAGGTAGTCCAAGAGTTCGGTTTGCCCAGATCCCTGGAGATTCTCCGGCAAGCGGGGGTTCTGCGAATCTAGACGGAGACTTTTGACTCCGATCCTGCTCGTGTTGCTAGGTGCCATGTCTGACCCTCGACTCGTCTTCTGCTCCGAAGCGTCGAGTCCAGGGTTGTCCGTTAGTGCTCGACGCTGGCATGGCACCCACACTATCCAAGCGTTGTCCCCCGATGCCGTGCCCAGACGGTATTTGTGGCCTGGCTCCCTTGACTACGCCCAGTAGCAGATGATTGTGTTAAAGGCCCCGTCCGCCCAGCGAGGCCTTGTCCTACCTACCCGGAACGGCCCAAAAGCGCGCACCATCCATCGTCACAATGCGGCGTGTACTGACATTGCGACTGCTCTCGCCAACGGCGGCGGTACTGCATTGCCAATCTGCCGGTAAATGACGCTCTGCTTGCCTCGCCACTCCATGTCGGGCGGGAACCCCTGGATGCTGGCTGCCTCTTCTACCGTAATTCGCCTGAGACGTTCCGGAAGTGTCGCGTATGGCGTGCCTCCATCCATCAAATAGGCGTGGTAGCTCGTAACCCAGCAGCCGTCTCGGCCTTCTAGATGTTTCTGATCGACGATCGGTGTCCGATTGCCGCCCATGGACGCGTACAGCGTTGGGGCCGGTTCGTCGAGTCGCATCGGGCGGCCTGTTCCGTTGAAGAGCATCCCCGCAAATGGTGACCGCCGCATGACCGGGCGACGAGCTGGCGTGACTACGGCGTTGCACAAGCGGTTGTTGCCTGGAGTGCCCCAAGCCGGTAACTTTCCGAGAGCACCGCGGGCCGTAGGTAGTTTCTCTCGTGTGGACGTAGGCGGCGTGAAAAACCGCCTACCGTCTCGGAGTCCTATGAGGAACATCCGCTCGCGAGCCTGAGGCACGCCATAGTGGGACGCATTGAGAAGTAGGACGTGAGTGGTGTACCCGAGCTGTGAGGCTTTGGCTTGGAGTCCGTCAAGTAGTCCCGCCCACCTGCGGCTAACCGCTAGTGCCTTGACGTTCTCCATTACGAACGCTGAAGGAACAACCAGTTCCACCACATCAAGAAATCGCCAAACATGCTGGGAACGAGGATCAGCCGGATCCATCTTCCCCGCCACTGAGAACCCCTGGCACGGCGGACCACCAACCACTAGATCGGCGGTCAGCGCGCCCAGACTTCCCATATAGTCCTCAAGGTCGCTCGCGTGACAATGGTGGTCGTGGCCCGCAAGATCAGGGAGGCGACTCTGTAGCCGCTTGTACGAGTAGCTGTATGTCTCAGCGGCGAGAGGATCCATGTCGACCGCAAAGACCGGCACAAACCCAGCCTCCATGAAACCGATGTCAAGGCCACCTGCTCCGCTGTAGAGCGACACGAAGGTTGGTCCCTGGGCTACCACTCTCATCCTCCACAACTGGCGACTGCTCGTTATCGCGACTCTCCAGGCTTGACACTGACTTCCAAATCGAAAAAGTGCCAAACCTCGTTCGTCACGAGCTTCCGATGAAAGCGTAGCGGGTCTTTGGTGTCTAAGTCAGACACAAGGCCACCACTGGAATAGGATCGCCATATGGTTGGTTCGGGGATCGGCGGATTAGATTCGTCGCTCAGGAGCAAATGACCCGTGAGTGAGCAGGATCACGACTGGTGGGCTGATAAGCTACAACGGCGTTTCTTCGGTGCGCGGTTCTCGGGCGAACCTATCACATTCTGCGTCGACCGTGAGGAACTCACTGCCCTCACCGGCAACAGCGGAGATGACAGCGCGACAGCGCTCGCGGAGGCTGTGGCCTCTCGGGTTATGCCAGACTATCGATTCCATCGTATTCGCAATAGCGCCTATACGTGGCGAGCGAAGGGAGCTAACGGGCCACCACCGATGTTGCCCCTGCTAGCGCTAAACGTATTGGTGGCATCGGAGATGACCCCGGGTCCCGACGGGGGAGCGCCTCCGTTCTACTCACCTCTTTGTTCTCTGCTCGGCGGTGAGCCAACTACCGGTTCGCCCGGGAACTACGCAGATGCCGTGCCAGATTGCTGGGAACTCCTGCGTTGGTGGCTTGACGAGCATCTCAAGGGAGCACACGGTCTTTCAACCGTTACGCGTCACGAGCACTTCACATACATCGGGTACGCGATGCAGCAGGCAACGCTGCGTGGCTCTGACCGCCTGCGCATCTTTCGCTTCTTCAAAGCCATCGGACTGATTCCAGGTGAATCCGATACCACTGGCTCGGAACTTCGCAATGCATTAGCTATCTGGGCGAAGCGACAACAAAACGGAGAGAGGCTGCACCGGCTCGCCACCGATCCATCTCTGCAACGATACGCGGAGGCATTGCTCGAGCGCCTCGCAGCTACTTGGGACGGGACAATCGGAACGAACCAGGATGGGCACCCGTCTGCGACCCTTCGACTCACTATTCCAACTCAGCCAGACTTTTACTTGAATCTTGTGTGTGAGCACGATGAGCGACTGCCTGAAAGTGCCGTATTCAGCCAGTCAAACGGACGAGTAACCCAAGTTTCGGCGAACACTCTCGGCAAATTCTACGAACCGCAGCGCCTAATTGATGCCGATGCCAAATGCCTCGAAAAAGGCATTACCTTGACTGCTGACTCGTTCGAGGCTCATTTTGACGCCGCTGATGCCTACGCATTCCGGCGCGGAAACGACCCGGGTCTTTACCCAAACTGGGTTTCTACACGACAGATCCGGTTTGGAGAAACACACCTACTCCTGGTCCGTTCGGAGGGCCACAGGGAGATCCTCGATTGGCTTCGCAAAGAGCGGGCGGAAGGGGAACTCAAACCTGGAGTGACGCAGCGTCTGCCTGAAGGCTGGCTGTTGATCGCGAACGTAAAACTGGAGCAGCGACCTAGTCACGATCCTCCCCCACCAATCGCAGACTTGCTCCGGTCGGGAAACGGTAGCTGGCTACGGTTGGTCGGTGGTTTAAAGTTCAGTGGTTTCCGACATGCCTATCTCACTGGTGGGGCGCCGCTAGTGGCTTTGCCGAGCGACACCAACTTGCGTCTCTCACTGAGCCAAGTCGGTAGCGAATTCCCGCCACTAGGCCTGAACCCGTTACGTTTAGAATATCCGCTGCACGAATTGTCTCTTGAGGCGGCGGAATACGAACTCGCACTTGGCAGCGCACGCCACGAACTCGCGGATGGTTCCCGAGCCATCCGATTCGATTTGTCTGAAGGCTTGGCGGAGTCACCCAGTGCGCTCGTGGGATCTGCAACTCATAGCTCCGAAGGGGGACGCCCGGTCTCGGGTCTCCGTGCTGGCGTCGCCCAGCCTAAGCCACCCGTAACAGTGCCTACCTCTCAAACCCCTGGAGAAGTGCTGCTGGGTCCCGACGGCCAATGCACACCCGTGCTGTTCCCTCTTTGGCTGGAATATGTAGCCGGACCGCTGAGTTGGGACCAATGCGATGCATGGAACTGCAACCCGGTTTGGCGGATAGTCCCCGTGAACGGCGACTACCACGCCGAGTTACTACGCGCTGAGGAACCGGGTTCGATCGCTGCAGATAGCAACGCTGCCGGATGGCTCCACCGGGCAACATTGACCGATGAGAGAACTAAAGCCGTTGAACTCTGGAACCGATACCTGAAAGCCTGCGAATGACAGAGAGATCGTCCATTGGCGAAGACCTGCTCAGATGGGCGAGCGAACGCGGAAGCGGTTCCTGGTCATCGTTTCGCGATGCAGCGGCTTACTGCATCGCTGCGCGACACATGAAAGTCAAACCGTGGATGTTGGCAGCTGATCTGTCAGCGCTGGGTCATCTCGATATCGACTATGAACGCGGACTGTGGAGCGTGAGTCCTCCTTGCTTAGCCTTGAGTCCAGGCATGGGTCTGTGTGCCTATCTTGCCGGGTGGCGCACCTCATTCTTGATACGACGTTTCGACGAAGCGTCCGATGATCTTGACCTTTTCCCGTTCACTGTTCCACAGCTCAACACTGCTCCGGCGGTTTTTGTCAAGGCCGCCAACGTTGATGCGCTTCAGGCGACGGCGGAGCGTCTAGGTGCGCAACTAGTGATCGACCCTTCAGCACAACTCGCCGAAGCGGTGACCGTCGCAACGCCTTCAATTTTTGCCAGCCCACCACCCCTAGACGGTGACCTAGAGTTCTTCGACCCCGAGAGGCTGGCATGGAATAGCGTTGATGATCGCGAGAAGGAGGGTCTGTATCGCTTCGAGTTGCACGGTCGACAAGCATTCCGACTGCGCCAAAGAGGAGACTGGTTCATCACGGATCGTTCCCATGGTCAAGCCATCCTGCTGCAGGGGCGCGACGATGTGTTGGTGTGGCAACGGGGCACCGGTGATTTTCGACAACCTCGTACGGTACGAATACCCACTTCGATCAGCTTGCCGGTAGTAGCTGAACGGGCACTAGTTTCAGCTTCGGGCCTGCTGCCAAAGATCGTGAAACGTCAACGCATCTACGTGAACGTGAGCCGTGAAACCGCAGACCGAGTCAGCAAAAATTTGCGGTGGCAGCTTGGCATCGCCAAAACTCGACGAAGGAGACAAGCGTGAGCAATCCGATCTCGGTGTTCGAACGATTGCGCGAGGAGTTCTTCCGCTACTACGGCACACCGTACCGAGTGCGCTACGCAGCGATCGACGGGGAACGTCGCAGACTTCTCGATCGCGCTGGCTCGACTTGGCAAGAACCATGGGTCGAGCCAATATCCGAGTACCAGCTAACTGGTCGCGGCTTCGCGGCGGCTATGGCCGAAGCAGGAGCATGTCCAGAGCTGGCCGAGTTCGCTCGCTGCGGGTTGATCGACTACGCCGATGTGTTCACCCATCAAGCCAAATCGCTGCAGGCCGCCCGATCGGGGCGCAACGTTGTTGTCACAGCGGGAACCGGATCAGGCAAAACCGAAGCTTTCTTACTGCCGATTCTCGATGCTCTAATTCACGAATCAGCCAGTTGGCCCGGAACTTCGCCTCCTGGGCCTGACTGGTGGAGCAACAAAGGAGACCGGTACTCGCCCCAACGTGCTGAAGAAAGTGGACGCCTTCCGGGGGTCCGAGCCTTAATTCTGTATCCGATGAATGCTCTGGTAGAGGATCAGCTTGGCCGGCTCCGCAAGACCCTCGACTCGGAAGCCGCTAGATCTTGGCTTAACACGCACCGAAATGGGCATCGCTTCTACTTCGGACGTTATACGGGAAACACTCCGGTGCCTGGGTATCGAAAGAACTCAAACAAGACCACGGAGCTGAAACAGATTCTGCGAGACGCGGACGAGCGGTTCAATGCTTGGCGCGACGACGATACGAAGCGCTACTTCTTGCAGAGTCTCGATGGTGCCGAGATGCGCTGCCGGTGGGACATGCAATCCCATGCCCCAGATGTGCTTATCACCAACTACTCGATGTTGAACATCATGTTGTTGCGAGACATCGAAGTTCCGATTATCGAACAAACCAAAGCATGGCTCCAAGCAGACTCCAACCACATCTTCCATTTCGTGGTGGACGAACTGCACATGTACCGGGGAACGTCGGGTACCGAGGTGGCTTTCCTGATTCGGAACCTACTGCACCGGCTAGGTCTCGATCCGAGCAGCGACCAGGTTCAGTTTATCGCGACATCCGCTTCTCTTGGGTCTGGCGAGGATGGGCGCCGGTTCCTCTCGGAGTTCTTTGGTGCTGACGGTTCAACATTTGTCCAGTTGGATGGTGAGCCGCTACTACCGGAGCAGCCACCTAGTTCGCTAACCGCGAACATAGAAAAGTTCACCGAGATCGGCCTGGGCAACGATCTACAACCAGCGGACGCGCTAGACCTCCTCGAAACGAGCCGTGCCAAGGACGCGGTTATCGCAGCAGCACATCACTCTGCTGGACCCGTCGGACAAACGGTCGCCCTATCCACCCTCGACACCCAGCTTTTTGAGTGCAGCACTAATCCGGGATATCCATCAGACGCCATGCGTGGACTCCTGCGGACCGTCGACATTGCCTTCGAGATCGCCGACGAAAAGACCGACTACCTGATCCCCCGCTTACGAACGCACCTTTTCTACCGCAAGGTGCTCGGAGTGTGGGCGTGTAGCGACCCGAACTGCTCGGAAATCACCGACGACGCTCCGCGCGGCGGAGTCGGACGATTGTGGGATAACCCTCGCCACCGATGTGACTGCGGAGCACGCGTTCTCCGTCTTCTGTACTGCCAGTCATGCGGCGAGCTATATCTACAAGGCTTCGTGGCCCCAGAGATCGCTGCTGATCAACGTTTCGCAGATGAAGAACGATTTCTGGTCCCCGAACTTGGCGATCTTGACGCCATCCCCGACCAGGCCCGTACCGAGGAAACATCCCTGAACTCCGCCATGTACTGGCCAAACCTTATCCCTCAGCAGCAGATCCCCGATTCCTGGAGGAGGAGCCACAGCGGCAGCAGATACGAGTTCGCGTTCCGCGCCGCAACCTTCGAACCTCGAACGGGTCGACTACGCCACACTTCTCCGGGTAGCCACACTGGTTGGACATTCGAGGTCAGTCATAAGGGCGGTAAGGACCACCGAGACCGCGTTCCCGCATTACCAATTCGTTGCCCTCACTGTGAGGCCGACTGGGAGATGTTCGCTTGGGGTCCGAACAAGCGACCAATCACCGACCGGTCGCGGTCCCGATCACCGATCCAGCAGATGGGCACCGGTAACGAAAAAATCGGTCAAGTGCTCATCGACGCGCTGGTTCGCGAGCTACGAAGCGGCAATGACGAACATCGAGAGGTTCGTAGACGGCTCGTATTGTTCTCCGACAGCCGCCAAGACGCCGCGAAGCTAAGCGCAGGGCTTGAGAAACGCCACTACCAAGACTTGGTGCGGGAGTTCATCGTGTCGGTGCTGCGGCAAGACCAGAGAGTCGATCTTGATCTTGTTCGTCTATTTGTCGATGGCGACCGATCAGGACCAGCTTCCGAGGCGTACTACGAGTTGCGAAACACGAATCCCGAACTCGTCCATGCTCTAGAAGACGTCCGAAATGGAATGCTCGGTTCGCAGGAAAAGCTCAACGACCTCGTCCCAAAATACGAGGCGGGGCTTTCTGTCTTGAACCTGTCGGCAAAGGTTGAGCAACGGCTTGTCGCCCTGGGAATCAACCCCGCTGGCCCCGATCCCTCGCTTCAGCAAAAGCTAATCAAACGCCAACCCCGAGCGCACTGGACAGACCTGTATTGGTGGCATGACGAGCAACCTTCCCGGAGACAATCAGAGACTCCGCTTCACCAGCAACTCGAAGAAGCAATCGCGGCAGCGCTGCTACGAGAATGTGAACTCAACATGTTCGCTGGTAACGGTCGCGACCTCGAATCCCTCGGACTCGCTACCGCCATCGTGCCCCTCTCATCCGATCTTGAAGCGCCGAGCGGCCTCAATCTGGAGATCTTTCAAAAAGTGCTGCGAAATTCCGTTCGGATCCTTGGAGATAGCCGCCGAATCCTAGGCATCCGCGGCGGGTCTCCCGACAACCCTCCGGCAAACCTTCGCGATTATTGGAAAGCGATAGCAACAAAGTACGGGCTTGACGATGAATTGTTCAGCAAAGCCTGTACTACCGCTCTTAGTACCCCAGGGGGAGTTCGCGAGTTCTTGCTGCAGCCCGATGAACTTCGCCTGTCCCCAGCGACGACTTCGGATGGGTACGAGTGTGGCCGCTGTTCTCGCATCCACCTCGACAATGCGGCGGGGGTATGCACCCGCTGTGGCACCGATTTGCCTACCGACCCAAACTACAGTGTCGACCACGCAGATGATTACTACGCTTACAGGGCGGATCTAGCCGACCCTTTTCGTCTTCATTGCGAAGAACTCAGCGGGCAGACCGACCGCTTGTTGGCTCCACTTCGCCAAGCCTACTTTCAAGACGTATTCCTTGAGAACGAACAACCTCTGACGTCAGCTATCGATCTGCTTAGTGTCACCACCACGATGGAGGCGGGGGTCGATATTGGATCCCTGCACGGTGTGGTGATGTCCAACATGCCACCCCAAAGGTTCAACTATCAGCAGCGCGTCGGTCGTGCTGGGCGTCGCCGCGATCCTTTCTCCTATGCCCTCACCCTGTGCCGGGATCGAACACACGATGAGTTCTATTTCAGGCATCCCGATCGCATTACGAACGAGGCTCCGCCAGCTCCTTATCTTGATATGGGGCGCTATGAGATCCTCCTGCGAACCGCTTCCATGGAAGCACTCCGCCGGGTGTTCAAAGCTGTCGCTGTAACCGACGGCAACTTCGATGGTGGTTTCAATACCCACGGTCAGTTTGGGTCGGTCGACGATTGGCCTGCTAGACGCCACGTCGTCTCCGACATACTGACGGAGACGAGATCTGAACTTGAAGAATTCGTTGTCACGCTCTTGGTCGGGGCTGATGAGTCGCTGCGTCGTCAACTCAGCGATATTGTGGGTTACCTGTGTGACGGTGGCTTGTGCAATGCTGTGGGAGCTGCGCTCGAAGCGGCTCCTCCCATCCAGGATGATCTCAGCCAGCACCTAGCCGAGCAAGGGGTACTGCCGATGTTCGGGTTCCCCACCCGCGTTCGAAGCCTTTACACCAGAAGACCCGACGGCCGTGATTGGCCACCGCCAGACGTAATCGACCGCCATCTGGACCTAGCCGTAAGCGAGTTCGCTCCCGGTAGTGAACTCGTCAAGGACAAACAGGTCCACACGGCGATCGGTGTCGTCGGCTATTCAAGGCAGGGACGGACAGTGGTCACAACACCTACGCCTTTTGGACCCGGTCATACCATCTCAAGATGCCGCCATTGTGGTTCCGTTGCCCGTATCCCCAAGGTTGGCACGCGATCAACATGCGCTATCTGCGGTGAGGGAGGCCGGAGGATTTACCTTGAGATGGTTCTCTCGGAGCCAGCGGGCTTTCGAACTGACTATTGGCCAAAAGACTTCGAAGGATCGTTTACACGAACCGCTCGTGGCAGTGTCCCCCGTGTCTCACCAACTCCAGGACTCAAGCGCGTCGAGGTAGCGGGATCACTCGCCTTCTCAGGTGTAGGCGATGTGTTTGTCATCAACGACAACTATGGGGATAAATTTCGTTTCGCTCCGGTGACTGGCGGCCAAGGCGGGGGCTGGATCTCCTTCGACCACTATCTTGAAGGACTCGGACAACAGATCACGATTAACCCCAATACGGACAGCCACTGGGAGGGAGCAATCGGCGTAGCAAAACGCACCGATACCTTGCTGATTGGACTTCTTCGTCAACAACCTGGACTCACTCTCGGTCCATTTACCCCTGGTTGCCGAGGAGCCTGGTATTCGCTCGGGTTCATGCTTCGAGCCTCCGCTACAAGGCTGCTTGATGTCGGACTAACCGAATTGCAAGTAGGTGTGTCCGTCCGGCTTCTCGATCTGCAGGACAGCAACCGGCAACAGGTTGAAGTTTTTCTGTCGGACACTTTGGAAAACGGAGCCGGTTACGCAACCTGGCTCGGTGCCGAAACGAATCTGCCAAGACTCCTCAAGGAAACACGGGACTTTGTTCAAGAACTCAAAAAACCTGACCACACTTGCGATAGCTCCTGCCCCGACTGCTTGCGTGACTTCACAAATCTGATCTATCACCCGCTGCTTGATTGGCGGCTGGGGCGCGACCTACTAGGTCTTCTCTCAGGCAGTGAAATCGACTTCTCACGGTGGGTCGAGGCTGAGTCCGCCGTAGCAAACGACTTCGCTGACGCTTTCGAAGGTCACGTCGTACGCCTCGATGGAGATGTACATGCAATTCAGCTTGCCGACCAGATTGTCATCGTGCATCATCCGCTTGAATCCGTGTCCACTCACGACGAGGCGCTGCTCACCGCCCGGATGGATGAAGCAGTTGGCGACGCTGAGGCCAGGCTCGGCAGTGGTTCTGAAATCAGGTGGCGATCTTCGTTCGATCTCTCTCGACGGCTCGGATGGACCGCTACAAATCTCAACGTGCCTAGCGCGGGCTGGTGAATCTTCCCCAAACATCGTTGACGTTGGGAACCGTTACGCCTTCAATGCTCACTCGCCTCGGATGTCCAGCGAGGGTGGCCTTCGATCAGCGACACGAAGGAGGGCCACGCACAGTGTCCGATATGAGTCCCGCTGCGTTAGCAGGTATCGCCGTTCATTCGGCGATGCAGCAAGTGATCGGCGAAGGGGCCAACCCAGAGGAAGCTTGGGATGCGACGTGCGCGGGCACGCTTGGAGTTGCTCTCTCAGAGATCTCTGGAATCCGCCGTATCGCTAACCGATTCAAACGAAGGGCGGCCCGTAGCCAGTTACGTCTCATCACTTCGCCTCGTTTCGAGTCCGATCCTTGAACAACAACTGACATCGCCCGATGGGGAGATCGCCGGTACTCCCGACCTAGTTCTTGACACCGAAGACGGACTGATCGTTATCGACTACAAGTCGGGTGTGGTCACCAACGAAGGTGTTCCAAAAGTTGAGCACGAGCGACAACTCCAGATCTACTCCGCCCTCGCCGCCGACTCACTGCGTTGGCCTGTGCTACGAGCTGTGCTGGTGTCATTCAAAGAACGGGACCCGTTCATCGATGTACGGATCGACGTGCCACGACGACAGACCTCCATGGAAAACGTCCGCAAGGCCCGCCGTCGCTTCAATCATCGAGTCCCAGGCCAGCAGCCAGCAAACCCGGCTCCGACAACGTGCCAGTGGTGTCCCCACCAGGAGCGCTGCCCCGCTTTCTGGGACAGCATCACCGACACCTGGGATGAGCACCTCATCGGCACCGCCGTTTCTGGAATCGTCACTACGACGCCTGAACGTGCCGCTAATAGGCAGTGTGCCGTACACGTTGACACCGACGCAGGGACTCTTGAGCCTGGTAACTCCCTGCTGACTCACTTACCCGACTGGGTCGCCAACCAAAGCGGGATATCGTCCCGCATCTCAGCGGTCGGGCTGGGATCGAGGACAGTTGACCAGGAAACCACGTTGCTATTCCAACCGAAGTCACGAATCAGCATCGGGACTGGCTGATTTTGCCCGGGATCCCGATGGGAGCTTGTCAAGTTATACCATTTTGGTATAATCGGGGTCATGGATCTGAACATCAAAGACCTCGACGACCACGTTGGGATGCGCTTGCGGGAACAGGCGGCCGCTGCGGGCCTGTCGGTTCAGCAGCACCTGCGCAACGAGTTGACCCGGATGGCGGCGCGTTCCTCACCAGCTGAGTTCGCAGCGGGCCACAGGCCGATGAGCCGCGCCGAGTTTGCGGACATCCGGCGACAGCTTCGCGAAATTGATGCTCCATAGCGTCGTCTGCGACGCCGGGGGAGTTCTGGCGGCCGCTGGAATTCTTGCGGGCGGCGCTCCCGCGAATTCGGAGTTCCTGGCTCTCGACTGGTCGGCGGTGACCATTGGGCGCTTTCTCGCAGTCCGGCACGAGAGCCGCGCCGAAATGACCGAGGTGGAGATTGGACTCGCTCTGTCGAGGGTCGACGAGTGGTTCCCGGTGCGCACGATCGTGGCACAAACGCTCGTTCGCGCCGGACTCGATGCTGTGGATGCCCTGGACTCGTGGTCTGCGCTGATTCTGGCTGAACAACTTGACCTGCCGCTGTTTACGGCATCCGACGAGGTCACCAGCAACCGAATAGAAATCCGTCGCCCCTGGTAAAGATATGAACCTGGACGTCTGCCTCTGAGCCGCGCGTGTTGTCGCAGGGTCAGCCCCGGCGGACTACTAGTTGGAACTCGAGGATGCCGTGGTCTTCTACGGAGACGACGATTGGTGCTCGTGGTGGGGTAATGCCGAAGTCTTCCCAGAAGATCTCAGTCGACCCGATTATGAGACCGATGCCGGGTTCGACGATTGTGGCTTGCAGAAAAAAGGCCACTTGATTTGTGGTGCCTTTGACAGTCAGGTCGCCAACCACGTCGACAAGAAGCGTCGAACCTGATTCCAGGGCCTCAATGTCGAGTTGCATTGGCTCGGTGAGCACGAACGTCGAAGTCGGGAAGTCACGGGCACCGACAGCACCACGAATGGCATTCTCGCGGCGGCCGTCGTTGGATTCGATCGTTGTCATGTCGATGGTGATCTCAGCGGCGGCAAGTGTTCCGTCTTCGATTGTGAGTGAACCCGTCACGCCACCGGTGCGTCCCACGGCTGTGACTTCGCCAACCGTCAGTTCCTCTTCCACACGGAAACCAGCAAAAGAGCCGCTGGCCGTTTCAAAATCGAAGTCACCGAACTCATCATCAACCGTCCAAGTACCGTTGGCGGGACCACCGCTAGGACTCTGGTCGGCACTCAACCCAGCTTCTTGATCATCTGATGGTTCAGGATCGGCCTCAACCTCTGTATCTGTGTCATCTGTAGCTGTGTCATCGCCCGAGAGCGAGGCCGCATCGTCTGAGTCACCATCGGTGGCTACGAGGTCTTCTTGGAGTTGCTCCAGACCTGCTTCGGTGCTTACTGCTTCGGGTGCATCGTCACGGAAGAACAGCAACCAGAGTGCTACGACTACCGCCGCCAAAACCACCAGAACCCCAGTTATCAGCCATTTTTTCTTCACGCCATCTCCTTGGCCACTTCGCGACATGCCTCAATCGTGGCGTCAAGTTCGGTATTAGTGTGAGCCAGTGATGTGAACACTGCCTCATAGGCACCCGGAGCGAAAGCCACACCACGGCTCAGCATCCCATGGAAGAACCTTTGGTACATGCCGTTGTCACAGATCGCCTTGGCGGAATCAAAATCTGTTGGGGGCTCGCTGCCGAAGAACAAACCCAATAGCGGCCCCACCCTCGGTACGCAAGCCTCAACACCCGCGTCGTCGAAAGCTGCGGCCAAGCCTGCTTGCAAACGAACTGAGATGTCGGTCAGCCGGCTGTAGGAGTCGGGGGTCAACTGTTCGAGAACTGCCAGTCCTGCCGCGGTAGCCAGCGGATTCCCCGACAAAGTGCCCGCCTGATAGACGCTTCCCAGCGGGGCGAGGTTGCTCATGATCTCCGTTGAGGCGCCGATCGCTCCCATCGGCAGACCACCGCCGATCACCTTGCCGAAACACCAGATGTCGGGATTCACGCCGTACCACTGGGCCGCTCCCCCGAAACAAAGGCGAAAACCGGTGATGACCTCGTCAAACATCAGCAGTGCCCCAACCTCATCACAAGCCTGACGAAGGTCTTCGAGGAAACCGGCTACCGGCTCTATGAGACCCATGTTGGCAGCAATCGGTTCGACAACGACCACTGCAACCGTTTCGTCAAGTTCGGGCACAACGTTGTAGGGTGCCACCACGGTGTCGGCTACCGCGCCGGTTGTAACTCCTGACGAACCGACCAAACCTTGCTGGGCAATTCCCGATCCGCCTGCCACCAGCAGCGCATCGCTATGGCCGTGATAGTTGCCGGCGAATTTCACTATGCGATCACGCCCAGTTGCTCCGCGCGCCATGCGAATGGCGGTCATCGTCGCTTCGGTGCCGCTAGACACGAGCCGCACCATTTCCAAACCAACGACGCGGCGAGTGATCTCTTCGGCTAAGCGAACCTCGGCCTGCGTCGGCGCACCGTAGCTTGTGCCCAAAACCGCGGCGGTTTGCACCGCTTCGGTTACAGCCGGGTGGGCGTGACCAAGAATCGTCGGGCCGTAGCTTTGCACGTAGTCGATGTAGCGGTTTCCTTCGACATCGTAAACATAGGGACCACTCGCTCGGGCAACGAAATATGGCGTCCCGCCCACCGACCCGAAGGCCCGCACCGGCGAATTGACACCTCCGGGGATGACTGCCTGAGCGCGTTTGAACAGCGCGCTGTTGGAAAGGCCGCTACTCACTGGAGTCTTTCGGCAAGCAAACGTGCGAAGTAGCTGCAGATCAGATCTGCTCCGGAGCGCTTGATAGCCAGAGTGTGCTCGAACGCCACCGCTTCAAGTTCCAACCAGCCCAATTGCGCGGCGGCGTGAACCATCGCGTATTCGCCGCTCACGTGGTAAGCCGCGATGGGAATGTCGAACTCGGCTCGGGCCCGAGCGATCACGTCGAGATACGGCAGAGCCGGCTTGACCATCACTATGTCTGCACCTTCGGCGATGTCTTCGCGAATTTCTTCGGCTGCCTCTCGGGCATTGGCCACATCTTGCTGGTAGCCGCGTCGGTCACCTCCACCGGCAATGGTCACGTCGACCGCGTCACGGAAAGGGCCGTAGAGAGCGGTCGCGTATTTCGCGGAGTAGGCGAGTATGGCGATTCGTTCCAAGTTTGCTTCGTCGAGGGCTTTGCGGATGGCTGCTACCTGCCCGTCCATCATTCCCGAGGGTGCCACGATGTCGACACCAGCTTGTGCCTGGGCGACAGCGACTTGCGCATAGAGCTCAAGGGTGGCGTCGTTGTCTGGCTGACCGCTGGGGTCCAGCACGCCACAATGACCATGATCGGTGTACTCGTCAAGACACAGATCGGCAATCAGTACCATCTCGTCGTCATGGTCCTCACGCAGCTCAGCGAGGGCGACTTGCACAATGCCATCGGGGTTCCAAGCTTCTGATCCTTCGGCGTCTTTGCTTTGTGGGATCCCAAAGAGCATGACCGCGCCAACGCCAAGGTCTCGAAGTTCGCTCACTTCGGCTCGCAGCGACTCCCGAGTGTGCTGGTAATGGCCGGGTAACGACGAGATCGGCTGCGGTTCGTCGATGCCTTCCCGCACGAATAGCGGGGCGATCAGGTCGTCGACATGAAGATGTGTTTCGGACACGAGCCGCCGCAAAGCGGGAGTTCGTCGCAGGCGGCGCAGGCGGCGTTGAGGAAACGGCACCCTGCAAGGTTAGGGCCTAACGGACCCAGAGCGAAGCGAACCGCGCGAAGCGGACCGCGCGAACGGACCGCGCCGTTAGAACATACGGCCGTCAATGCGGCTGGCGGCTAGCCACACCCCCATGTCGTAGATGGTCTGAGCCATCGCCTGACCAATGAGGTCAAGTTTGCGCACCTGCTCAATTCGGACAGATGCCTGCTCGAGTTCTCGCCTTGGCAAAAGCTCCCGGAAGATACCACAAGCGTCAGCGAGGCAGATGATCACAACATCGCGCGGATCTGGGATCTCGTCGCTGAACAGCACACCCATAATCCGCAGCTTCACTTCGCGTTCGGCTTTGCCGTCGATGATCGGGTAGCGGCGTGACTTGAACACCCACAAGAAGCGGTCGTCTTCACGTTCCAAGATCCCGACTTCGACAAGACGGTTGAGCGCCTCCTCGCGGATTTCTTCGGCGTTTGTGGCTTCCTGTTCAACCCAATAACGGGCGTCACGCTCCGCACCTTCTCGGTCCTGCGCGATTCGAGCTAACGTCGGGTCTAGAAGGCTGTCGCCAACTGGTGTGTCATCAAGCAGAACCAGTCTCTCCGGGTCGGTGTCGATGCGATATTCCATCGCCAAGTCCATCAGCACTGCACCGGCAAGGATCCGGTCCAGTAGCCAACTCGGCACATGCACGAACTTCCCGTCGTCGTCACGCAACAACAGCAGAACGACTTCCTCAGCAAATCTCAACATGGTCTTTATTGACCCCCTGTCTTGTTTGATTTCGCAACTCTAGAACGAGTCCCGAGTCCAGACCGAGGTTAGCAGCCCCACATAGACCGAACTCTACCGCTCGGTTTTGGTGGCGTCGGAGCCGCAATCGGTCCCGTGGAAGTCGACGATTGCAGACACGAGTCCGCCAATGGTGTGGGGTTCGGCTACAACGCTGACCGTCAGGCCCAACCCATGTGCGGTGGCGGCTGTCGCTGGACCGATGCAGGCAACGATTTCGGGGAGGTTGCCAGGGCCGACAGCCGCATACAAATGACTGACCGTCGAAGACGAGGTGAACGCCACCACATCACTTTGACGACAAGCCATGATGTCGGCGTCGCTGACCGGTACGCCGACTGTTCGGTATGCCGCTACATCGTGAACTGTCCATCCCAGCTCGCGGAGTCCTTCGGGAAGCAACCTGCGAGCTTCATAAGCGCGGGCCAATAGAACCGTCGCGTCCGGGTGGCTGGGTTGGGGAAACGATTCGAGCAGGCCTTCTGCAATTGAGGTATCCGGGACGAGATCAACTTCGATGCCCAACTCTTGGGCACGGTCGCAGGTGCCGGGACCTATCACGGCAACAGAGACCCCCTCGGCCAGCGGTGCCAGAGCCAGAGCTTCGGAGACTTTGTTTGCGCCGTTGGGGCTGGTGACCACGAGCCAGTCATCAGGGCCCAGACCGGCGAGATGTTGTCGCAAACCAGCACCTCCATCGGCGGGGTCCACGATCTGGATCACCGGCACGACGACTGCTGTGGCGCCAAGTTCTTCCAGTGCGTCGGCAAGCCCCCCAGCTTGATGGCGGGCCCTTGTCACCACCACCCGAACACCGTCGAGGGGATGTTCAGCCATTGTCTGCCGATCGGGATTCCGCTAGCAGAGCGCGGCCTCCAGCGTCGTCGAGCAGGTAGTGGGCCACGCCACGGCCGAGAGCATCCGGGTCTGTGCCGCGGCGTTGTTCACGAACCAGGGTCTGACCGTCGAGTGAGGCCAGCATTCCTACCAATTCGATATTGCCGTCACCTCCGACAGCATCGTTGAGCACTGCAACCGCACCCGCTGGAAGCGTGCAATCGCCGCCGAGTTCGTGAAGAAACGCGCGTTCGGCATCCACGACTAGCCGTGTTCTGGGATCCTCAATAGCACGCAGCGCAGCAATCGTGTCTTCGTCGTCTGCTCGGCATTCGACTGCCAGCGCACCTTGGGCAACCTGGGGGACCATCACCTCAGGATCAAGTGGTTCAACTACTTCGATGTCTAGTTCGAGGCGTTGGATAGCTGCCATGGCCATCACGATCGCGTCAAACTGTTCGGCCTTTTTCAAACGCGTTGCGATATTGCCACGCAGTTCAGAAAACTCCAGGTCCGGTCGGTGCCAAGCGAGTTGGGCGCGTCGGCGCACGGATCCGGTGGCGACTTGGGCCCCTTCACGCAAATCTTGCAGGCGGGTTCCCACCAGCGCGTCACGGGCATCACCGCGCTGTGGCACCGCCGCAAGCAGCAGCCCATCGGGTGTGAAAGACGTGAGGTCTTTCGCGGAATGAACTGCGATATCGGCGCGACCATCAAGCACCGCCTGTTGTACTTCTTTGGAGAAGGCTCCCTTGCCACCCATTGCGTGGATTGGAGTGTCTGTTCGTCGATCACCCGCTGTCGACACCGCTAGTTCTTCCAGGCTCTCAACCAAACCTGCCCCGACCAGCAGTGACGCCACATGACGGGTCTGCCACAGAGCCAAAGGGCTTTGACGTGTGGCAGCGAGCATTGTGCGGTGCCTTGCCTCAGAGATCGTAGAGATCACGCAGAGATTCAGCTAGACGATCTCCGCGGGCGCGTCCTGCAGCGTCTTTGAGATGCGTGGACGGCCCGTGCAACATCTTGTTGACGATCCGCTTGGTCAAAGTTTCGACGACCGCCAGTTGTTCGGCATTGAGGTCCGACAGTTTCGCGGTTATCCGCTCGAGTTCTGCCAGCCTGATCTCGTCGGCCTGCTGACGCAACGCGCTGACCAGCGGCGCCACCTCACGTGCTGAGGTGATCGATTGGTAGCGCTGGACTTCAGCGTCGACGATCTCTACGACACTGGCCACTTCGCGGTTGCGGCTTTCTAGGCCACCATCGATGAAATCGCCGATGTCGTCCATGTTGAGCAGCGTGACTCCTTTGAGTCGGCTAGCCGCAGGGTCGACATCACGGGGAACGGCAATATCAACGATCACCAGCGGTAGATCGCCGCGCCGAGCAGACATCGTTGCCACATCCGTGGCTTGCAGGATCAGTTCCTGAGCTCCGGTGGTGGTTACCAGCACCGCTGCTCGCGAAAGAGCGTCAGGGAGTTCCTCAATATGCACTGCTGTGCCGTCGCAGACCGCGGCTAGTTGCTCGGCTCGGTCATATGTGCGGTTGGCTACAACAATCTCCGAAGCGCCGGACTTGGCCAAAGATTTGACGGTTCCTTCAGCCATCTCACCAGCACCGATCACCAATACGCAGCGCCCGGCTATGCCGCCGATGCGTTCGTTGGCCATCGCCACTGCAGCTTGAGAGACCGAGGCGATTCCACGGCCGATTGAAGTCTCAGACCGGGCGCGTTTTCCCACTTCAATGGCGTGGCGGAAGAGAGTACCGAGCACCGATCCGACGGTGTGTTCGGTGACGGAACGATCCCAAGCGTCCCGCACCTGCCCCAGGATTTCATGTTCGCCGACCACGGCGGAATCAAGTCCTGCGGCGACCGAGAACAGATGGCGAACAGCGTCAGCGTCGTGGTATGCGTAGAGATGGTCAGCCACATCCTCGGGGGCCAGACCTGCATGGCGAGCCAGAAACTCGCGTACATCTTGGTAACCGCCGTGGAAGCGCTCGGCGAAGGCGTACACCTCAACGCGATTGCAAGTGGACAGCACCACAACTTCAGAGAGATGGTCTGCTTCCGACAACCCGCTCAGCACCTTTGGCAGTTGCTCGGCAGCGACGGTCATCCGCTCAAGCTTGGCGAGCGGAGTCGACCGATGATTACAACCAATCGCAACGATCGACACAGCCAAATTCCTCAAATCCGACGTTGGAGCGGGTCGCTCGTGGCACCGCTCGATTTCCAGACCAACAAAACGGTACCGGGCTCAGGAGCTTTCGGCGACCCCGCCGGTGTCTTGTGGTTGTTGGCGCTGGAGATGGAATCCGAGAATCTGCAGTTCGGTGGATAGATCGACGGAGCGAACGTCAATCTCGTCGGGCGCCACAAGCACCGCTGGGGCAAAGCTGAGGATCGAGCGAACCCCAGCTTCGACAAGTAGGTCCACGGTTTCCTGTGCTGCTTCGGCAGGAGTGGTGATCACCCCGATAGCGATCTGATGGGTGGCCACGACTTCAGCTAGCTGCTTGGGGTGGTGCACGGTCACCCCGTCGATAGTGGCGCCGATCTTGTCGGGATCGGTGTCCACTGAGGCAACCACCGGGAACCCTCGGTCTGTGAAACCGGTGTGGTTGGCGAGCGCTCGGCCAAGGTTGCCGAGTCCGCAAACTACGACCGGCCAAGTGTTGGTCACGCCCAGAGCACGGCTGATCTCGACGATCAGATGATCAACGTTGTAACCCACGCCTCTGGTTCCGTGCGGACCGAGATAGCTGAGATCCTTTCGCACTTTTGCGTCGTTGACACCGGCCAATTCAGCAAGGCCCAGCGACGAAACCGTTGTTGGGCCGCTCGCAGCCAACTCCACAAGGCTCCTCAGGTACACGGGCAAGCGAGCAACAGTGGCTTCTGGGATGGGTTCGTGGTCGTTCACTGACACAACCGTAGCCTTACGAGTTACCGCCGAGTTAACGCAATTCGCGACGCAGCACCTTGCCACCCATGCCCCGCGGGACCTCGTCAACGAAATCGATCTTGGTGGGGCATTTGTACCGAGCCAACTCGTTGGCACACCATGCCACCAGTTCGTCCTCCTCCACCATGTAGCTGTCTTCGGCCACAACGAAAGCCTTTACTGTTTCGCCGCTGTATGGGTGAGGTATCCCGACAACACCTGCTTCGCGAACCGCCGGATGGGTGACGAGCACACGTTCAACCTCGGCTGGGAATACGTTGAATCCAGAAACAATGATCAGATCCTTGGCTCGGTCCACCAGGTACAGATAGCCGTCGTCGTCGACCACTGCGATGTCACCGGTGTGGAGCCATCCCTCCTCGTCAATGACCCTCGCGGTGGCGATCGGATCACCGAGGTATCCCCGAAATACGTTGGGGCCTCTTACTAGAACCTCACCTGGATCACCGACATACACGTCGCCGCCATCGTCAACAAGGCGTACTTCCACGCCGGGAATAGGTCGACCGATCGAACCGATAGGTGCGTCTGTGCCGGTCGCGAGCGTTACTGTCGGGCTTGCTTCGGTTAGGCCGTAACCCTCATAGATCCGAATACCAAAGCGGGTCTGTGCTTCTTCCACCACCCGGTCCGGGATTGCCGCGGCACCAGAGGCGGCCAAGCGAATCGAGGAGAACGCCCCTTCTTCAACGTCTTCGAGATGGGTCAACGCCGACCACATGGTGGGTGGACCGGCCATGGTGCTGACTTGTTCTTCGACTACGAGTTCGATCATCGACACTGGATCAAACCGTTCAACCAACACCAGCGTCGCGCCGACCCAAAGCGAGAGATTGAGGATCGAGTTGAGTCCCAGCACATGAAAGAGGGGAACGACACACACAGACACATCGTCTGGGCGGGCAACCTGTTCGGGTCGGGCTAGTACCTGGCGAATATTCGACGCCAGGTTGCCGTGGGTGAGCATGGCGGCTTTGGGGCTGCCTGCGGTGCCGCTGGTGAACAGCAGGGTCGCCAACTGCTCGTCGTCTCTGTCGACGATCGGCACCGGTGCGGCTTGGGCGACGGCTGCGTCGAGATCAATGGCACCTTCGAATACTGAACCTGCCGGCACAAGGCAATGTTCAAGCGCCGCAACCTCTGTTCGGTCGAGCGTTTCCAGAGCAGCCACTCCTGCGGGGCCGGCAATCACTGCTCTGGCATTGACAACCGACAGTTCACGTTGGATCTCAGCCGCGGGTGCCTGCGGATTGAGCGGAACCGCAACCATGCCTGCTCCAACCGCCGCATACCACCCACGTACAAACCGTGTGTTCGTGCCACAAAGAATGGCGACTTTGTCTCCCGGCTCAAGGCCAAGACCAACGAGCACACTTCGGGTGGCGGCGATCTCGGTTCGGAGTTGGCCATATGAGACACGGTCGCTACCGGAAACGATGGCCGTGCGGCTACCGGGATGGTCTTCGAGCAGAGTGGCGAGGTTCACGGTGACGGGGTCCTTATCGAGATCACCGTAATGATGGCACGCGCTCCATCAGCAAGCCGTGGAACCCATCGGGTTGTTCACAACAACAGGAATTGCAACGCTCCGGCACCCAGAATCAGCACCAGCAAGATGATGATGACGATGGTGGTTCCGCTTCTCATTAGGGGCGTTCCTTTCTTTGGATCTCGACTGCGATGGTCGCACCGCCTTGTTGCGCTTGAGGTTGGGCTGTGCTCGGGTCGGTTGCTGCTAAGCGAATCTCGTCGCCTTCGGCCAGGTCGAATTCGCTTGCAGCTGATCCTCGCGCGATCGCCAGTGAAAGCAAACCACTGGAGTCAACCATCAGGCCTGCTCGACCGGTGGGGATCTGGTCGTATGCCTCGGTTCTCATCCCGATTTTCTCGGTGTTCGGCATGACCACCAGCATTGTTGTACCGAAGCGGTCAACGTCGACGGGATCGACGTTCAGCTGGCAGTTGCCGAAGCGGTCGATCCACAACACTTCGGCCAGGAGTTCGTCACCGTCCAGGTGGCTTACCGGTAGCACACCGGGTACCAGGCTGGCGGTGTCGATATCTTCTCCGAGTTCTTCTAGTGAAACCCCGTTGCACAGGTGCGCTGCGGCTGGCGCGAACACGTCACGGCCATCGAAGGTTGCACCTCCAGCCAAGGGCACACGGTGGTCTTGCGATGTCAGTTCGATGGCTCGTGTGGCACCGCCCACGAGACCGACCGCTGGAGCCAACAGTCCGTTGTCGGGTCCGATCAGATAGGACGCTCCGTCGCCAACTTCGATTGCGACCGCTCGCCGCTGGGTTCCCACACCTGGGTCAACTACCGCCACAACCACGCCGGGGCACAGATAGTTGGCGGCTCGGGCGAGGGCCAGGCCTCCGGCTCGGGTGTCGTGTGGGGTTATTCCGTGCGTGACATCGATGATCGCGACGTGCGGGGCGATTGAGCGGATTACCGAGTGGACTACGCCGACGAATTCGTCTTCGCACCCGTAATCGGACAGAAACGAGATGGTGTCGAATCGGGCAGCCACAGCGACGACGTCAGCTTCCGAGTTCGCGTGATCTCTGCGTGGCTGCCCGCACAACCCTGCCTACGAGTTCGACCAGGTCGGCTTCGGCAAACACGGCCAAGCCCGCTGCGGTGGTGCCTCCCGGTGAGGTGACGTTGCTGCGCAGTACTGCCGGGTCTTCACCCGATTCTGATAGCAGTGTGGCCGCCCCCAGAAGGGTTTGACGGGTGAGGGCATCGGCTACTTCGGGAGCTAAGCCTTCGGCGATTCCGGCTGCGGTCAGCGCTTCGGCTAGGTGAAACAGATAGGCGGGGCCTGATCCCGATAGTCCTGTCACCGCGTCGAGGTCGTTTTCGGCGACGATTTCGACGGTACCGACCGAGCCCATGATGCTGGACGCCCAATCAAGATCGTCTGGACCTGCCGCGGCGCCTTCGGCGATGGCCGCTGCACCTTTGCCGACCAGCGCCGGAGTGTTGGGCATACAGCGCACAACCGCAGTGCCAGCCGGTAGTTGTTGTTCGATCAACTCGGTCCGCACACCAGCGGCGATAGATAACACGCGGGTGACTCCGGCTTTTGCCAAGCACCCCAAGACCGCTGCTACCACATCCGGTTTCACCGCGATCAGCGCGTCGATTTCGTCAATCGGTTCGGTCCCGATCGACATCGACGGATGTCTGGTGGCGAGCAACGCCCGGCGCTCGGCGACAGGCTCAACGACATGCAGTTCGTCGGCTGTGGCCCAGCCGCGATCGACTAGTCCCCCTAGTAGCGCCTCGGCCATCTTGCCGCCACCAATCATCTGCAGCTTCATCCGACGCACCGTACCCCACCAGGTCACGTTTCATTGGCAGCTATGCCGCTGGGCAGTAACGTGCGCGTATGCATGGAGGGGACTTGTTGGCTGGGTCGTGTGAGTCAACCGGTTCAATTGCTTGTGTGGGCTTGGATCCCCGTCCGGAACTCATTCCCGGTGAGATCGTCAGGTCTGCGGTCGCGCAGAGTGATGATCCGCGCCGACAGGTGGCGATCGCTTTCGAGGAGTTCATGGTGTCGATCGTGCGTGTCGTGGCGGGCCATTGTGCGGCGGTGAAACCGCAGGCTGCGTGTTATGAGGCTTACGGTTCGGCTGGTTGGCAGGTCTTGGAACGGGTTGTGGCCGAGGCTCGGAGGCTTAAGGTTCCTGTCATTTTGGATGCCAAACGCTCCGACATCGGTTCATCTGCGGTTCACTATCGACAAGGGCTGCTCACCTCAGCGCCCGGTTTGGTTGCCTCACAACGGCTTCGGGGGACGGACGCCGATTGGATTACAGCCAACCCTTACCTGGGGGGTGATTCAGTGGAACCCCTGATCGGCTCACCTGACGAAGGCAAAGGTGTCTTTGTGCTGGTGCGCACTTCAAACCCTGGGGCTCGAGACTTTCAAGACCAGGCTGTCGACGGCGACCCGCTGTCGACGGTAGTGGCACGAAAGGTTCACCAGTGGGGCGCTGGCCGCACAGGTGCCGGCGGGTTTTCAGATGTAGGAGCCGTGGTCGGAGCTACTTGGCCCTCCGAAGCAGCAGAGTTGCGGGCCATTCTTCCGAACACGCTTTTCTTGGTGCCTGGGTTCGGAGCTCAAGGAGCTGGCGCCGAACAGGCTGTGGCTGGCTGCACTGATCAGGGGACCGGGATCATCGTCAATTCCAGTAGGGCAATCCTGGGAGCTTGGCAATCAGAGCCCGACGGGACCAACCCAGTCGAAGTGGCCCGCGCTGCCCTGGACGAGATGAACCTGCAACTATCGGCCGCTCTCCCATAGAGGAGAGGGGGGACCGGCGGGAACGAAGATGCACACTTCCCCGAGTACACCGACGTCCCGCCTGGTCATCAACTAATATACATGAAACAGATTGAAACTCAACCAAAAATGGGATCAGTTTCAAATATTACGAGAAGCGGGAGGCGAAGCCGATTCGCAGGGCTGGTCTGAAGCAAAGCTCGACGGCTGCCCACAATGATCCCAGTATTCGATCAAGTTCAGCTTCGGTCACTGCGGCTACGGGCAACGACCCGGCCAAAAACACCGCGTCCTCCTCGCCTATCTCAAACGCTAAACCGGTCAATTTGTGATTGCGGCGCAACAGTTGGCGATAGAACTCGGCTTCGTTTTCTTCGGGCGCCGGCATCACGTAGCTCTCGAACTGCAGGGTGCGCTGGCGCAGTGTGAGCCAGGCTGTCCAGACATCCTTCTCTTCACCGAGTACACGGACGAACCAGCGCACGATGTCATCAGTACTGCGCTCCACTGCGTCAACTAGCGGATTCGATGCCGCGGCTTGTTCCAGCCAGGCGTCGATGCACTGCTCTACGGCTGCCAGCTCGGCGGGTGTGGCGAGAGGCGACTCCATCACGCGACGTTACCGAGAGTGCCTGGGGTCACGTGCAGTCAACCGGGATGCGAGCCGCGATGTCGTCATAGACACGGCGCAACCGTCCGGCCATCGTCGTCCAAGTGTAGGACCGGGCCGAAGTCGCGGCATTGCGTGACAACTCATCGGCGAGCAACGGTGAAGCCAAGATCGAACCAGCCGCCTCGGCAAACTCGGCCGGATCACGGCCGGCAATTCGGAATCCGGTGCGACCGTGCTCTACAAGCGTGCGCAGCCCTCCCACATCGGATGCAACAACGGGCGTTCCGCAGGCCGCTGCTTCAAGGGCCACTAGGCCAAAGGACTCCGAACGGCTCGGCACCAGACACACATCGGCAGCCCGGTAATACGTCGAAAGCAGATGGTGCGGTTGTGGCTCGACAATCTCTACCCGCTCGGCGAGGCCATTGTTGGCTATGAGCTTTTCCAACCGGCGAACTTCGGTGTCACCGTCAGTGCCGCTCGCCCCTCCCACGATTAGCAGTCGAGCCTCGGGATCGTTGAGTTCGGCCAGAGCCTCAACAGCAACATCAGCGCCTTTCAAAGGCTGGATACGACCGACGAACAACAGCACTGGGCCAGAACCCAGTCCGAGGGCCTGGCGTGCTCCGTGTTGTGCCCCAGCCGAAAAGAAGGCGTGGTTGACTCCTGGGGGCACGATCTCAATGCGGTCCGGGTCGGCCCCGTAATGCGACACCAACTCGTGCAACTCAGTCACGGAGTTGGCGGTGATCACATCGGAGCAGCGGATCACATCGATCTCGGCGTCGATGCGCAGCTGCGGCTCGGGATCACCAGTTTCGGCCTTTACCCGCGCCAGCGTGTGAAAGGTTGCTACCAACGGCAAATCGAGTTCGTGTTTCAACCGGTGACCTGCAACTCCAGACAGCCAGTAGTTGGCGTGGATCACGTCGACAGGATCGCGCAGTAGATAACCCCGAACCTGATCAGCAAAGTCATCGACGATTCCGGGTAGCGCCTCTTTGGCGAGGCCGACGGGGCCCGCTTCGACGTGCACGACTCGGAACCCGGGTTCCACATCAACAACCTCGGGTAGCGCATCGGCCCAGCGTCGGACATAGACGGTGGCATCGGCTCCAGCTTGGGCCAACGAGGAAACGAGTTCCCTGACATAGACGTTCATGCCGCCCGCGTCGCCTCCGCCGGGCTGCACCAGCGGCGAAGTGTGGAGCGAAAGAACTGCGACCCGACTCACCACGCCACCTCGTAAGGTCCGCCCGCGCATGTTCGGTGGCAATCCATTTCTTGAACGATACCCAGCCTTTGAGCCGACAACGCCGTCAACCTCCCGAGACCGAGGGCAGCACCGCGACATTGCCAGCGCTGCGGACGGCGCCGCAGACCCCCCGCCGTCAACCTCCCGACACAGAGGGCAACACCGCGACATTGCCAGCGCTGCGGACGGCACCGCAGACCCCCCGCCGTCAACCTCCCGACACAGAGGGCAACACCGCGACATTGCCAGCGCTGCGGACGGCGCCGCAGACCCCCCGCCGTCAACCACCCGACACAGGGGGCAACACCGCGACATTCCCAGCGCTGCGGACGGCGCCGCAGACCCCCCGCCGTCAACCACCCGACACAGGGGGCAACACCGCGACATTGCCAGCGCTGCGGACGGCGCCGCAGACCCCCCGCCGTCAACCTCCCGACACAGGGGGCAACACCGCGACTTCGTCGCTGTCGGTGACGCCCTCGGACCGTTTGGTCGGTTCGCCGTTGCGCCAGATGGCGCATGTCTCCAGCACAGCCTCGAAATCTGATCCATAGCAATCGACTGCGGCTTCAAGAATGTCGCCGACGGTGGAACCAGCGAATTCGTCGCTGCGGCGCCCAGCTGCTTCACGGGCCGAAGCAAACAATCGAATCGTGGCCATCACCAAACGCTAGCGGTCAGTTTCGCTGCCTGGGGTGGTATCCCCGATCTTGTCACACGGCGCCGGTACGGTCGGCACCATCATGCTGAACGTGCTTATTGCCCGCCACGGGCAGTCGGAATGGAACCAACTAGGGCGCTGGCAGGGCCAGGCCGACCCTCAGCTTTCGGAGTTCGGATTCGTTCAGGCATCCGACGCGGCGGCGCATTGCGGTTCCTTCGACGCGATCATTTCGAGCAACCTTCAGCGAGCCAGCCAAACGGCCGTTGTGATCTCAGAGGTCACAGGTATCGGCCCGGTGCTGATCGACGACTCTTTCTCAGAGCGCGATGTCGGTTCATACCAAGGATTGACCCGCGAAGAGATCGACGAACGGTTCCCCGGTCAACTCGACGCCGGTATCTGGCCCGAGGGTTGGGAACCCGACGAGTCGGTATTGCAGCGTGTCTTAGAAGCACTGGAGAGGCTACGCCGGCAGTGCGGAGCCGGCGACGTGCTCGTTGTCGCCCACGGTGGGGTCATCTACGCCCTGGAACGCCATTTCGGCAACGAATACAACCGGATCTCTAATCTCGAAGGCCGTTGGTTGCACCACGACGGCACAAGTTGGCACCTCGGCGAGCGGGTAGCGCTCACCCAAAAACTGGAACCTCAGAAACAGGATCTGATCTTATGACCGACATTCCAATCACAAAAAGGATGTCCTCGCGCTACCCCGTAGAAGTGATTCGCAGCGACCGCAGAGTCAAAACCGTCTCAGCCCGCATCGTTGAGGGGGTGATCCGGGTACGGATTCCCTCTTGGATGACTTCACGAGACGAAGCCGAGTTTGTCAGCGACATTGTTGACCGCATCGAGAGACAGCGACGCTCCCACGGAATCGACCTGGCTAACCGCGCTCGGGTGCTGGCAGAAAAGTTCGACCTTCCCCTGCCGGCTTCGATTCGCTGGTCCAAGACTCAGCGCCAGCGTTGGGGGTCGTGCTCCACTCCCAGTGGCCGCATCCGCATTTCCGACCGGCTTGTAGACGTACCTCCCTGGGTGTTGGATCATGTGATCGTGCATGAACTGGTGCACCTTGTGGTTCCCAACCACTCCCCGGCCTTCGACGCGTTGGTGCAGCGCAACCCTCTGACGGAACGCGCAATCGGATACCTGATGGCCCTCAACGATCGAGCCGATCCGATTACCGGACTGTCCTCAATGGCTGACCTTCCGGCGCAGGTCGACGACAGCGGTTTACCTCAGGCCGGCTAACTCCTCTGATCCAACCCCGTGATCCGGCGAGGTATTCGATGTCGGGTGGGTTTTTTCGGCTAGCCAGGCAGCCTCGGCGTGGCCCATCGGTGTGCTGGGAGGCGCGTCGGTCCATTCCCAGAGTTCCTCAGAAATCCTCCTCCAATTGGCCCTAGCTCCCAGTTTCCCCAAGATGGAGAACAAGCCGAGGTTGATGCGCTGAATCAGGGCGAACGTGGGCGGCACGTTGGTGTGCTTCAAAATCGCATGGGTCTTGGCATCAAAGGTTTGACGGAGGAGCCCGGCGCTGTAGTCGGAGGTGAACGTGACAGGGGCGTCGTCAAGAATCATCTCGTAGTAGGCAGCAAACCAATCAAAGATTTCCTGATCCTCAAATGGCGCATCCGCCCGCAGCACTTTCACCTCCTCCGCAGTGCCGCGGAATTCGGCGGGATCCCGTTGAATCATTGCCCGAATCAGCCGGGCGAACTGCTCTACTTCGGTGGGTTCGAAGTGTTTGACCAGCCCGAAATCGAGGAAGGCGATGCGGCCATCGTCGGCTAGCAGATAGTTGCCCGGGTGGGGGTCGCCGTTGAACACATGCAGGCGGTTCAAGCTGCGAAACACGAAACGGTAGACAACTTCGGCGACTCGTTCCTTCACCTCGTCCGTTTCGTCATAGACGGTCTCAAACGGTCGCCCGGCAACATATTCGGTGGTCAGAACTCGATCCGTTGAACGCTCTGGGGATACATCAGGTACCCATATGTGGGGGTGGCCGCGGTAGTAGTCGGCGAAGAGCATCTGGTTCGCCGCTTCGTGGTGATAGTCGAGTTCTTCGCTGATGCGAGCACGAAGTTCGGCAACGAGGTCGTCGGGGTGAAGCCCCGGGTAGACCATGCTCAAGAGCCTGGCGAGGGTTTCGCTGTTGTCAAGATCGGCCGCTATGGCTTGGGCGATCCCCGGGTATTGAACCTTCACCGCCACTGCCTTCCCTTCAGTGGTGATGGCTCGGTGAACTTGGCCGATCGAAGCAGCCGCTATTGGTTCTGGATCGATTTCTGCGAACACCTCGTGGAGTGGACGGCCCAGTGACCGTTCGATCTCGGTGAGGGCCAGATCCGAGGGCATCGGTGGGGCGTCGCTGCGCAAGCTGGCGAGCGCTCTACTCATCGCGGGTGGCATACCTTCGTCGAGGTAACTCGCCATCTGACCGAGCTTCATCAACGCGCCCTTCATTTCTCCCAGGGCTGCCACGACATCTTCGGCTTCACGACGTTCGAGGTCAGCTTGCAGACGACGCCGTGACCCGTCGGCAGCTAGTTTCAGGCGCGCCTTGGTCATGCTCCTGTCAAAGGCGCGGCGAACCATCAGTCGTGCCATCTCGGCGCGGCGCTGGGTTCGGCTCAACGCCGCGATTGGCGAGGTTGCCGACCGCTGGGGGCGTCGGAAACGCACTAAGCCCGCGATTGCGACCAGCAAGGCGACCAGAATCAGACGACCTCGGCCCATCATCTCAGCTGGGGTCCGAAGAATCTGAGCTTTGGAGCCGTTCGGCTAGTTCTTCTGCTCGCTCCAGATCATCCTGGTCCAGGGCGTCCAGCGCCTCGTCCACGAAATCAAGATCGTTGCTGGCGCCGATGACTCCCGCGTCGGATCCGCGGTCATCTTCGGGGACACGTTTGGTGGGGTCTTGGTCCGGGTTTGGTGGAGGGGTGGTGTCTGGAGACGGTTCGGCTTGCATCAAGGGTGAGGGTAACCAACCGAAGCCGCTCTTTTTCGTCAAACTCGATCTGACATATGCCTTCAGGGCGCGGCAGGCTACGGCAATGGATACCCGCCATCCCCACGCGGGGGAACCGTTTACCGACGATGACAGCGCGATCGCCGCGGTTCTCGAAGAAGTCAGCATCCCCACCCTGATGTGCACGATGGTTCACATCACCGGGGATCTCAGTTGGATTCGCGGTGAAATCAAACCTGCCGGCTTGTTCCTCAACGAGTACCAGGGCTACATGGATGAAGAGTCCAAAGCTGAGGTGCGGCGCCGTGCCTTGCCGGAGATCATCGCCTACCGCGACAGCGGCTGTGTCTTGCCCGAGCCACAGCCAGATGCTGATCTTCTGCACGAAATGATGAACTTCATCGGGGTTGCCGAGATCCCAGAAGAAGTCGTGCCGATGATGCTGGACGAGATGGGATTGGGCGACACCGATGTCAACCGCATTGCTTGGTCCGACCAAATTTCAGAGGATGCCAAGAGAGCTTTCCCAGTCGTGGTGATCGGTTGTGGTCAATCGGGCCTGTTGGCCGGTATTCGTCTGAAAGAGGCTGGCCTTCCCTTCACGATCCTCGAAAAGAACGGTGGACCTGGTGGTACCTGGTGGGAAAACCGCTACCCGGGAGCCCGGGTTGATGTCGGCAGCCACTTCTACTGCTACTCCTTTGAGCCCTCGGACCATTGGACGGAGTACTTCTCGCAACAACCCGAACTGCAGCAGTACTTCGTCGACGTGATGAAGCGCAACGAAATCACCGATCACTGCCGCTTCGACACCGAAGTCGTCGGAGCCACTCTCGACGAGTCCACCGGAATCTGGACCGTTGAGATTCGTACGGCTGACGGCGTTGAAGAGTCGCTGCCGGCCCGTGCGATCATTAGCGCCGTCGGTTCTTTGAACCGCGCGAAAATGCCTGAAATCGACGGCATCAGCGACTTTGAGGGGCCGTGGTTTCACTCCACTTGCTGGGACCACACGGTCGACATCACCAACAAACGGTTCGCTCTCATAGGAGCCGGAGCGAGTGGCTTTCAGATCGCTCCAACCATCGCCGATCAGGTCGAACATCTGTCGATCTTTCAACGTACGGCTCAATGGATGTTCCCCAACCCGAACTACCACGAGAAAGTACCCGAAGGGCAGAAGTGGGCGATCCGCCACCTGCCGTTCTTTGGGCGCTGGTTCCGGTTCTTACAGTTTTGGCCAGGTTCTGGAGGAGATCTGAGCAGCAGTCGTATCGACCCTGACTACGACGACAGCGACGGATATGCCATCAGCGAACGAAATCTGGCAACCCGAGGTTTCTTTGAGGGTTGGTTACGGCAACAGGTCGGCGACGACGAGGAACTGTTGGCCAAGGTCATTCCCGACTATCCAGCGACCGGAAAGCGGACCTTGCAAGACAACGGATCGTGGCTCGCTGCGTTAACCCGCGACGATGTCGACCTCATCCGCACTGGCATTGAGCGCATTGAGCCAACTGGTGTGCGCACAACCGATGGCGAACTGCACGAAATCGACGTGATCTGCTACGCAACCGGATTTCACCACAACCGTTTCCTGTGGCCGATGGACATCCGCGGGCGCCAAGGCAAGCTCCTCAATGACTACTGGGGCGAGGAACCAACCGCTTATCTCGGAATAACCATCCCAGAGTTCCCCAACTTGTTCTGCATGTACGGACCCGGCACCAATTTGGCTCACGGCGGAAGTCTCATCTTCCACTCCGAATGCCAGATCACTTACATCATGGGGTGCTTGGAGCAGATTCTCGACGGGGACCATCGCATGATGGAACCCCGGCCAGAGATCCACGACGCCTACAACGCTCACCGCAAAAGCGAGATCGACCAGATGGTTTGGAGCCACTGGTCAATCCCCCATACGCATTACAAGAACGCCGACGGCGACGTATTCACCCTGTCGCCCTGGCCGATCCACACCTACCAGCAGTGGACCAAGGCCCCCGACTCCAGCGAATACACCTTCACCTAAAGGCTTAGGCACCTAACGGCCGAGTCACCAGACAACTGAGGCTTGGCGGGCGTCACAGGCTGTGTCGTAGGGGTCGTCTATGCTCCAAACAATCCCCGCTGGGATCGGAGGTGAACGACATGGCGGTGATCGAAATCACGAGAATCGATTCAAGTAGGCTCGGCACGGCCAATAAACTGAGGCACCTAGCCGACTCCCCTGAACGAGGATTTGGAAAAGAGCACCGACCGGGATCAACGGTCTGGTATAGGCCAGTTCACAACTCCTTCTGATGTTGCTCGCACCATCGCGTCGTTGGTTGAACCCACCGGTCGACCACTCAAAGTGGTTGATCCCGGTGCCGGTACAGGCGCACTGATGCTCGCCTTGATCGCCGATCTCATCGAACGACACATTGAAGTACCCATAGAAGTCGACCTCGTGGAGACAGACTCCACCGCGATCAACCTGTTGGAAAAGGCCGCACGAGAGGCGCGAGTCACCGCCGGGAACTACGGGATATCGCTCGAAACTCGGATCGTCAAGCATGACTTCTGCGACGTTCTCAGCTGGGCAGGAGACCGCCGGTTTGATATTGCGATCATGAATCCTCCGTATATGAAGCTCAACTCTGGAGATCCTTGCCGCCAGATGGTTCTTCGTCGCCACGGTTTCGACTGCCCCAACCTTTACGCCGCGTTCCTCGCGGTCGCAGCTGCTCTGGTAAAGACGGCGGGCAACTTGTCGCCATCACACCTCGATCCTTTACCAACGGTCTCTACTTCACAAAATTCCGCAAGGAGTTGATGAGCAGAGCCGCGTTCCGCCGGGCCATCCTCTTCGACCGCCGTGACCGGCTCTTTCGGTCTTCATCTGTGCTCCAAGAAACGATCATCTTCTCGCTGAAGATGTCTACGCCTGCCGATAGCGACTCAGTCCGAGTTGAGACTCGCTCCGATCATCTCAGCGAACCTCACCAACTCCACGATGTCCGACATGACAACATCGTGTCGCCCCAAGACAGCCAGATATTCATCAACCTTCCCGCAAGCCCCGCAGAAACGCATGTATCCAGCCAGGTGGCGGCACTTCCCGCCGACCTGACTTCGCTGTGCTTGAGAGTCTCAACAGGGCCCGTCGTGGACTTTCGATCCCGTGAGTATCTTACCGAAGCCGGAGTCCCCGGATCCGTGCCTTTGATTTATCCGGCAAACATCAAGACAACCGGTGTCGAGTGGCCCGTCGCGACCGCCAAACCTCAAGGCTTCGCCGTCTCCAACACGAATAGACGAATGCTGTTTCCAAACGGCCCATACGTGCTGACCAAGCGCTTTACCGCCAAAGAACAGCGCCGCCGAGTAGTCGCTGGGGTACACCTCCCAGTCAAGGGCTACGACTACATCGCGTTTGAAAACCATGTGAACGTTGTTCACCGCGACCGAAAGCCGATCAACCAGTCCGAAGCGGTACAACTAGCGGAGTTCCTCAACAGCGAACTAGTCGATACCTATTTCAGAATGTTCAGTGGAAGCACCCAAGTAAACGCCTCCGACCTGAGACGAATGCGTTTCCCCCAACTAGAAGACACCGATTCGATTCACGGAACTCATATACAGAGACGCTTGTCGTTCACTGACACCACTGACTAATTTCGATGACTACCACCGTCTCAGTCGAAGATTGCCGATCGTTGCTACGCAATCTCGTATTGGACTTTGACCGTCAAAACGAACGTTCGGCGCTCGTCCTGCTGTCTCTACTAGCTCTTAGGCCCGGTGACTCATGGTGTGACGCAACAGCAGTCTCTCTCAGGACCGTCGAAATCATGGCTTGGATCCGGGAGCACTATGACATTGACTACATGCCAAACACCCGTGAAACAATTCGACGCCAAACCCTCCACCAGTTTATTCAGGCTCACCTAGTCATTGAGAACCCTGACGACCCATCCCGTCCCATCAACTCTCCAAACTGGTGTTACCAAGTAACCGACGAAGCCCTCAAGCTCATTCAACCACCAGTAGAGCTTGCCGACGCCTCGATGGGGCTGGTTCCGCGCAGCGCGGCGAAGGACGCCTCGCTGCGCATCCGCTCGGGGTTGTCGCCCGCGGCCACCAGCAGCGCCGACGCGACCTCCGCGCCGACGCCGCGGGCGCCCAGCAGCGCCGGGTCGGCCTGCTCGCACAGCCGCAGCAGTTCGGCGTCGAGTTCATCGATCTCCGCGCTGAGCGCCCGATGGCGACGGGCCAGGGTCCGCAGCGCCAGCTTGGCCGCCGCCTCGGTCGCGTCTGTGGCGCAGTCGGGGCGCATGCGGGCACAGACCTCGACGATGCTTGCCGTAGCGAGGCCGCGCAGGCGGTCTTTGAGGTTCTCGGGGGCGGTGACGACGATGCCGCAGATCTGGTTGGCCCCGCTGCTGCGGGCCTTGACCGCGGAGCGCCGCGCCGCGCTGAGTATCCTGATCGCCTCCACGGGCCCGTCGCCGGACTTGGGCTCGGCGTCGGCGTCGCCGCACAGCGCGGAGCGCGCCGCGGCCTCGGCGTCAGCGCTGTCGGACTTGCCGCGGCGGCGACGCGTCTGGTGGTTCGGGCGGTTGACCTCGACGACCTCGACGCCGTCGGCGGCAAGCCCCCGGGCCAGCCCCGCCCCGTAGGAGCCGGTGCCCTCGACCCCGACGCGCACGACGCGGCCCCAGGACCCCAGCCACGCGGCGAGGTCCGCGCAGCCGGCGGCGTCTGTGGGGAACGAGGCCGTCCCCAGCCGCCGCCCGGCGGTGTCGACAGCCGCGGCGACATGGACGTCTCTGGGGTGTCCACCCCGCCGACGACATCAGCTTGGTTCTCTGACATAATGATCCTGCCCTCCTTGGAGCAATCCGATGATGATGGGGCACCAACCGGCCGCGACGGCGGACAGGACACTCACGGTGTTCAGCTCAAGGCTCCTATCAGGTCACATCCGTCGGATCGGCTGGTGCGTGCCCCCGGCCGACAGCGCGTCGACAGATCCAAGGCAAGGCACGAAGCCGATCCCAAGTTGGGTCAGACCCGCCCCCGACCGGGGACAATTACAGTATGAGTGTCCCAGGTCAGGGTCTTGCGCAGCTGCGCGGGCTGACGACCAAACGCTGCGGTGACGGCTCGGGTCACGTTGTCGGCGCTGTAACCGTGCGGCAGCGGCACCACCAAAGTGAGCCGGCTGACGCGTTCTACGAGCGTGGCGATCGCGCTGGCGTTGTTGGCGCCGATCATCAAGTCGCCTTCCCAGTGTCCTGGTTCGCTGCGGTCGTCTGCTTGCTGGGGGCGTTGCGTCAGGGGCCGGTACGGGCCTAAAGCGCTGCGTTTGGCGGTTTCGCAACGGCTGCGGGGTTTACGCCTTCGCCGACCGCGGGGCAGGCTCTGCCACGAACCCGCTTTGAGTCCGCTGGTGTTGTTGTTGTTGGCGTAACAGGCCCGATAGATCGTCTCGGCGCACACCGCCATCCCTCTAGTGTGCAGGTCCGCAGAGATCGCATGCGGCGACCAACGCAGTTTCAACCCCTCAGCGACCTCACCAGCCAAAACCGCGTCACCAGCGAGTTTGTGAACCTTCGGTCGAGCCGCGTCGACACCCGTGCGGCGATGAGCGCGACCAGCCCGATAACCATCACGCCCGCCGCCACGGCCAAGCTCGCGATACACCGTGGACCGGCAACGACCCAACCGATCCGCCATCTCCGCCACGCTCAACCCCGCCTCAGACATCACCTCGATCCGTGTCCGCTCATCGAAACACAAACGCTGTGCCATACTGAAAACCTCCATCGGTTCGGTTGCTGACTCTTCACCGACCATCATGGCCGATCTGTCGCAACCACCGATGGAGGTCGCCCTCCCCTTTAGTCAAACTGCCAAGCCGAGATGTGGAGAAGCTGAATCTCCCATAGTCTCCGATCAGTGCGTTGAGGCTTGGCGGGCGGCGGCTGAACCTGAGGGATAGCCGACCAGCATCACCACTCCGGAGACAACAAAACAGGCGATCACCCAAATGAAACCGCTGTAAATACCGTCGTAGCTGAATCCGGCAGCAAGGGTGCTCACCACGCTGATACCAATGGCGTACCCGACCTGTTGAAACGTGCGGAGCGTGGCATTGGCGCTCGCAAACTGGTCGACTCCGACCTCTGCCATCGCCGCGCTCTGATAACCGGCGATAGTTGCGCCGACGCCCACTCCGATAAGGACCGCCGACGGCAAGTAGACGAGGACATAATCCTGTTCCGACGTGAAAGTCAGCAATATCCAGAGGTAACCCGCAGCAACCACCCAACAGCCGATTGACACTATCCAGCGGTGTCCGATCCGGTCGGCCATCCCTCCCAAGCGTGCAGATGTCACCGCGGCGATCAGAGGACCCGGAGTGAGACCAAAACCGGTCTTCAGCACGCTCATACCCCAAAGCTCTTGAAACATGAACGAGTTGAGGAAGAATCCGGCCGTGAAAGCCAGCGAATAGGCCCAAAACGCCGCAGTTGACACTGAGTAGGAACGACCGGCGAACAGCGACAGATCAAGCAGCGGGGCAGGATGGCGTGCCGAGCGCCAAACCACAAAAGGACCGACCGCGATCCCGGCCAAGATCAGCAAGAGCACACTCTGGTCGGTCCACCCGTGCTGTTCTGAACGAACGATTCCGTACATGACCAGGGCCACGCCGGCCACACCGACGGGAACACCGATTAGATCAAGCGGTCCCTCGGCGGTTTCATCACGCGTTTCAGCGACCAGACGTCGGGCTAAGACAGCGACGATCAGTCCTAACGGAACGTTGACAAGGAATATCCCCCGCCAGCTCCATACGCTGATCAACACTGCACCAACAGAGGGGCCAAAGGCCGCTCCCAACGCACCAGCGGCACCCCAGATTCCGATCGCTACACCTCGTCGAGAGAGCGGGAACTGGGGCAAGACCATCGCCAGCGAAGCAGGCATGAGAAATGCGCCCCCCGTCGCTTGCACTACCCGGGCGACGATCAGGGTTGTTGGACTATTGGCCATTCCGCACAGGGCGGAGCCGGCAAGAAACAGGTACAACCCAGCCGTGAACGTCGCCCTCCGGCCACGACGGTCTGCTGTTCGTCCTGCCAGCAGCAACAGTGACGCCAAGGCGATGTTGTAACCGGAGATCACCCAGGGGAGCTCCACCGATGTCGCTTTGAGGTCGCGTGCTATGGAGGGAAGCGCAACGTTGACGACAGATACGTCAAGCACCACCAGAAACGCCGCCGCGGTAACGACGATCAACGCCAGCCAACTCTCCCGGGTGATCTCTTCGGGCGCTGCGGCGGGCATAAACCGCCGACCGTAGTTCACAGGCTCGGTTTCTACTCATCGCCACGCCAAACTTGTGTGCCGCCCAGTCCAAAGGGCGCTAGACAAAGGCCGTGGCAGCAGTCTCTGATCGTGATCAACGCCGGTTTGCGCGTAGGGCTGTGTTCTTGCGATTCGTGAGCCGTCTGTTTTGTCGAACGCGCCAGACGACGGACGGCCCGATCGACACACTGGGAAGGCCCGTTGTCGTGGTCGCCAATCACAGGAGCTTCTTTGATGTCCCGGTCGGGTTCGCGCTGCTTGAGGGTCTCGGGTTACGAGCCCGGATCTTGGTGCGATCAAAATATTTCGACATTCCCTTGGTGGGCAGTTTCCTCAGATCGGCCGGTTGTATCAGCGCCGGTACTGGCTGGCGGGCAACGATCGACACCGCTGTCGAGACCCTGGCAAACGGCCGGCCCGTTGCGGTGATGCTCGAGGGCAGGATCGTGCCCCCTGAAAAACGTGATGAGTCCGGCCTCGGCAAGGTTCGTAGAGGGTTCTTGGAGATCGCTAGAGCGGCCGACGCAGTTGTGTTGCCGGTCACCATTGTCGGGTCAGATGAGGTCTGGCCCAGCACCAGTCGGTTCCCCCGTCTCGGATGGCGCGGGCGACCGTTGGTGCAGATCCATATCGGTGAGGTCATGACCATTGATGAGTTGAGCAACCGCGAAGCACTCGATGCCGTCCGTTCAGTTATGGCTTCTCATATAGCTCGGCTGAGTTGAGCGTTCTACGCTGCCACAATGGACAAACAACCCAACATTTTGTTGATCGTTTCCGATGAGGAACGACGCAACGATTGGCTGACCGGCAAGGCTGACCTTCCGGCGCACGATCGGCTACGAACCGACGGGTTGACGTTCAACCGCTACTACACACACTCTTCGCCATGTTCGCCGTCTAGGGCGAGTCTCTACACCGGTAGCTATCTCGCCGAGCATGGGGTGGTCGACAACGTCTCGTTCCCAGCCCACACGGCTCTCGATCCAGCGATTCCGACAATCGGGAGCCTTCTGGCAGACCACGGATATTACAGTGCTTACCTGGGCAAATGGCATCTTTCGCACGAGCACATCCCTGAAATGACCGCCCATGGCTACCAGGATTTTCGGGGTAATGACACGCATTACACAGGGTCGGCTTGGAGCGGTCGCTTCTTCGATCCGATCATTGCCGCGGATGCGATCAACTGGCTGCGCACGCATGCCGACGACGACAAACCCTGGCATCTCACGGTTGCCCTCGTGAACCCGCACGACATCATGTGGTTTCCGATTGACCATCCGAGTTACCAGGCCCAACACCCCAAAGACGCCAAGGTTTTCGAGTTCATGCGCAACCTGCGACTTGAGGGTGTGCCTGTGGAGGCAATGTCAGAGGACTACCCGGAACGGTTCAGCGAACTTCCCGCCAACTTTCACGACGATCTCCATTCCAAACCGGAGATCCAGCGGGCCTGGCGCCAGGTGCGCAACCACGAACACTTCGTGGGCCGGATGGACCTCGCCGATGAGCGGGCCTGGCTACGGCAACTCGACTACTACGCCTACTTGCATGAGGAACTTGACCAGAATCTCGGCAACTTGCTCAGCACCTTGGACGAACTCGGCATATACGACGACACGGTCATCGCCTACACCTCTGATCACGGTGATGCCTGCGGCAGCCACGGCCTGCGCGCCAAGTTGCCGTGTGTCTATGAGGAGGTCATGGGTGTGCCGCTGGTCATCAAGGTTCCTGGTGTTACCGAGGCCGCAACGACGACCGATGCTTTGGCTACTCATGTTGATCTCGCGGCGACTTTGTGTGCGCTTGGTGGAGTTGACCTCGACGAAACGCCTTCGTTGTCGGGTGTCGACCTGATGCCCGCGCTTGTCGACTCGAACGCCCGGCCGCGTGACCATGTGTTGTTCTCCCAAGACAGCGCCCAGTCTTCGCTGCTTCGAAATTGCCGTTACGCGGTACGCGGTTTTTTCGATGGTGTCACCAAATATGCCCGCTACTACGGCATCGGCGGTGGCATTGAGCGTGACGGCACCCGGTCTTCTGCACCCAAACTCTTTGATGTCGATGCTTCTTTTGAGGATCACGATCATGAGTGGTACGACACCGTCGAGGATCCATTGGAACTGGTGAATTTGGCCCATGATCGCAGTCGGCGCGATGAGCTTCGAGACAATTTCGAGCGATTGTTGAAGATCGAAGCCGACGCGGGAGTGTGAGGCAGTAGCGCGCAAATCGGCCTGTAGCCTGCTTGGTGGGCCGCTAGCTCATCGGGTAGAGCAGGAGACTTTTAATCTCAAGGTGCCGGGTTCGAGCCCCGGGCGGCCTACGAATCCCATTGATGTAACCAAAAGCCTGTTCTTGCACCAGAAAGCACAGTGTCGTGTGATAAGTTCCGAACTGTCCGAATATCACACCCCAAGCAGCCCGATTGAGTCATGTCACCACGCCAGATCGCAGTTACTCTCGTCGCCCTGATCTTCATCGTCGCCGCAGCCCTTCTCATCATCAGTCGGGGCGACGATGAAGATCCTGAAGATGCATCATCTACTACGAGCAGTGCGATCACATCGTCTACGACAACGTCGGACTCCGGTTCTGGGACGGGTGGCGACGACACTGACGACCCGACTGAGACGCCCGTTACCACGAGCACAACAACTTCGATTCCGCTTTCGGTGCCAGTCAACGTTCCTGTTGTTTGTACAGCCGACGGTGCTGGTGTTCAGGTAGTTGCCGATGTCGCAGAAGACGCGGTTTCGCAACTGGGCAGTAGCTCGTCGATCAGCACGGTGGGGCTCGGCATTGTCACCTTCGGACTGACAGTTGCCAATGCCGCCGAAGTGAGCGGATCGGCAATGCTCTCTTGTGAGCCTTTGAGCGAGTGCTATCACATCACGCCTGCCGCGGCTCCTCCCGGGATCAGCTTCTTGGTGCATGCATCCACAATTGAGCGGGTCGATATTGTTGGAGGTCCGATCACTACACGTTCAGGAATAGGGATCGGAACCACTGCCGAACATATAGTCAATACGTTCGGAGACAAGCTTGAGCGACAGGTGATCGATGCCGACACTGTCAACTTGATCTTTGTGCCATCTGATGCCTCTGACGCCAACTTCCGAGTTGTGTTCACGGTCGAAGACGGCGTGGTAACGACTTATCGGTCGGGTCGCTTGCCGATGATCCTGCAAGACAACCCCTGCGCCTGAGACGCCCTCTTACTCAAGCGTTTAGTCGGGGAGTTCGGCCTCGTAGCTGCGACATTCAACGACCACCGAGCCGATTCCCGCGGGTGTGTATTCGCCGGTGTCAATATTGAGATCGGTGACGAAGTCAACGTTGTCGAACCGCACGATGTCGTGCCCGAAGGTGAAGTTGAGCAACACCCCTAGACGTGGCTCGAAGAGCACTTCTTCGCCCTCATCACCAACTTTCAAACCCACGTAGGGTTCACCAACGAATGCTTGAACGAAGGCCTCGACAGGTTTGTTGTTGACGTCTCTTCCGACGCCGACCGCGAGGATTTCACCGGCGCCACCGTCGACGCATGTGAACACAAGGTCGTAGGCAGAAGGACCGACACGCACAAGTCCCACCGAATGAGGAATCGTTGTCGTATCGCTGGCGATTGATGACGAGTCGGCTTCTAGTTCTGACTGATCCTCGTCATCACCGTTGCCTTGCAGCGCACAACCCGCAACAAAGACGGCGATCAGGCATAGCAACCTGCGCACGTCCCGAGGCTACATAACGCTTGGAGCCTGTGCAGGCAGGCGCTAGCTTCTACTGCAGTGGCCACGAACCCCAACACCCGCAAGCGACGCGTAAAGTCCGCGCAGCAACAGCACCACACCCAAGCGGTGTCCAGGTATGAGCAACGCCGCCGTCGCCTCCTTCTCTGGTTGGTCGTGGGTTTGGCTGTGGCGATGATCTTGCCGCTCGCCGCAGGAATAATGTTCACGCTCTTGAGCTAAGAGGCCGAGCGGATTGATCCCGCACACGGCCGCGACCGAACGAGGCCGTGGCCCGAGCGGCCCGCCCGCGGCCTCGCGGCCCGTGAGCGCAGCGAACAAGAGCGGAAGACAAGCGCAGTGAACAAGAGCGGGAGACAACAGGCCACGGTCCGAAATTGGCGGGACCAGCCGATAGCCTGCGATGCCGTGAGTACCGTCAAACGCGCCCGTCAGAAAGCCAACCGAGCCAGCCGTGTCGCCGCGGCGCAGGCAGCCGAAGCGAAAGCCAGAACCCGGCGGCAGACGATCCGCTGGGGTTCGGGGGTCGCCGTGATCGTGATCCTGATCGTCGGTATCGGATGGTTTCTGAACCGTGGCGATGACGACCCGTTCGACGGTTTTGACCCGGTGGTGACGGACACCACGCAGCCGGAGGAGATTTCGGAGCCGTCCAATCCGGATTGCCCCGCGGCCGACAAGAGCAGCCCTCGTACGCTCGACTTCGGTGGTCCGCAGCCGATGTGTATCAACCCCGTCCACAACTACCAAGCGGTGTTCGACACCTCCGAAGGCGAGATCCTCATCGACCTCGACACCGAGAACACCCCCAACACGGTCAACAATTTCGTGACCCTCGCCCGTTGGGGATACTACGACGGCACCACTCTGTTCCGAACCGATCCCAGCATCGACATCATTCAGGGCGGCTCGCCCCACACAGATTCAGCCAGCGATCCGGGACCCGGCTACACGATCCCCGACGAACCGACCTTCAATGACGATGGTGGTTTCCTTACTGGGCCCTACCGGTATGTTCCGGGCCAGTTGGTGATGGCCCGAAGTGGTGGTCCTGATGCCTCGGGCGCCCAGTTCTTCTTCACCACCGGCAACAACACCTCTCGGCTCGACAGCTCCGGCACCTACATCGTGTTCGGGCAGACCGACGAAGCCGGTCTCGGCGTGATGCAGGACATCATCGGCTTGCACCAACCCGACGACAGCGGGCTCGGAGGTCGGCCGTCGCGGACCGTCACTGTCAACTCGGTGACGATTCAGGTGGGCTGATCGGCCACCGCACCCTCGCTTCCACGAACGGGCGGAACGGTGCCGAAACGGTCGGCACTTCGAAGCGCTGCAGGTCGGTGATCGTCAGCCCCACTGCGCGGATCTCTGCCGGCAGGTCCCAGTCGAGGTGCAGTCCGCCGACTGCACGGCCAAGGCGCCCGCCGAGTTCCAGCAGGCGACCGGTTCGACCGGCCCGTGCGACCGGTTCGAGGAACAGCAGCCGCCCTTCGTCCGCGAGCAGCTCCGTGAGGGTTCGCAGGAACCGATTCAGGTCGGCCACAAGTGGGGTGCGGATCAGGCTGACGATCGTGTCGAAGGGTCCGTGGCCGAGTTCGCTCAGCTCCTCGGGTTCGGCATCGACTCTGGCAACACCTTGGGGATCGTGTGTGGCGGTTCCGGCCCGGATGTCGCCCAAGCGATCGAGCATGGTGACCGAATCGACTTCGGTGGAGATCTGATAGCTGTCGAGATGGTCGGACCAACCGCCCAGGTCGAGGACTTTGCCGCTCGCCACTGAGGCCAGACTGCTCCGGCGTTTGCGCAGCGCGGGTGCCAACTCCATCGGCAACGGGTTCATCCAGGCAACTAGAGGGGGGCGGTTCACCATCCGGGCAACCTAGCGCGCCCTAGCCTTGTCCCATGCCCGTCGACCCACCTCGATCTTCATGGCATTTTCCACCTGTCGAGAGCGCGGAGCCCTCTGGGTTGGTCGGGGTCGGTGCCGATCTGGAACCGGGAACGATCCTGGCTGCCTACCGGTCTGCGATGTTCCCGATGCCGATCCAGGCTGACGGGTTGATCGGCTGGTGGTCACCTGATCCGCGAGGGGTTCTCGAACTCGGTTCGCTGCATGTGAGCCGTTCCCTTCGGCGCTCGGCTCGCCGATTCGAGATTCGCATCAACATCTCGCTGTCTGCGGTTATTGATGCTTGTGCCAACTCAGGTCGGCCCCATGATTGGATCGATGAGCAGATCCGCGATGCCTATGTTCGGCTCGGTTCTCTGGGATGGGTTCACAGCGTCGAGACCTGGCTCAACGGAGAATTGGTTGGTGGGTTGTACGGGGTTGCTGTCGGTGGTCTGTTTGCAGGTGAGTCGATGTTTCACCGTGTCACGGATGCTTCCAAAGTTGCGCTCGTGGCGCTCGTGGACCTCTTGGGTGACGGTCAGCGACGGCTGGTTGATGTGCAGTGGGCGACTCCTCATCTCGCAACGCTTGGAGTTGTCGAGTGGCCTCGCACCCATTATCTCGATGTCTTGCCCGAGCTATTGGCGAGTCCTGTTCCAGAGGCCTTCCAGTATCCTGGTTAGTTGGAGGGATGGCAGAGCGGACGAATGCACTGGTCTTGAAAACCAGCGGGCTTCACGGCCCCGGGGGTTCGAATCCCCCTCCCTCCGCTCATGTGATGTGTCAAGACATAGGAAACTTGTGAACCTGCGCGGGGCGGGGTTTTTCAGGTTTGGTTTTGGGGTTGGTAGTCGCGGGTTGGGTCAAGCGCACCGGCTGTAAAGAGCCCATCCGAACGTCGTGCCGAGAACCTCATCTGAAGATTTCAGGAGAACGCCGTTGACGTTCTGTCTTGTTTTCTGTACAGTTTGAACATGACCGCCACCACCGCCGCCAGTTCCAGCAGCTACACAGCGCCATTGACTGATGCCCGTAGTCGCCTGAGCGAGATCGTCGACGAGGTCGAGTCCACCGGGGCCGAGTTCGTCATCACCAAGCACGGCCGCCCAGCAGCTGTGATCGTGGGGCACGAAGACTACGAATCGCTGATCGAGACGCTCAACATCATTGCGGACAGCGACACTATGGCCGCTATCGCCGAAGCCGAGGCTGACCTCGCTGCCGGAGATCTCGTTCCCCTCGATTGATCAAATCGTGCCCAAACTGACCGCCAGAGCAAGAAAAGACCTTGATGGGTTGCCCCCGGCGCTCTCGCAGAAAGCTCGTGAGCTCATCAGACGACTCGACGACGAGCCCGGACTCGGGAAAAAACTCAAGGGCCAACTGCGGGACCGGCGATCCGCGCGCCTAGGACACTCTCACCGCATTATCTACACAGCGCGAGACGGCGACATTGTCGTGCTCACGATCGGTGCCAGGAAGGACATCTACCGCTAAAGGGGTTCGATCTGCCATCGAACGAGGACTCCCGCTACCGGGCTAGCAGAAGCTCCGCGCTATCAAGGGCCGCACCCGCGCCACCACCAACGCCGGCGATCGATATAGCGAGTTGACCCCTCCAGAGATCCATCGGCGTTTCAGGGGCGCTGTTGCTTGAGTTCGTTCAGGGCTGCGAGAAGTTCGTCGATGCGGGCGTCTACATCTGTGGGTGTCTCGCGTTTGGTGGTCATGGCGGCAGCAATGTTGGCCGTGGCGACCCCAAAAACGGCAATTCCCGTGACCATCAGCACTGCCGCTATCAAGCGGCCCTCAACCGTTACCGGGGCGATGTCCCCGTATCCGACGGTGGTGACGGTAGTGACAGCCCACCAGGCCGCGTCGTCGTAACTGTCGATGGCACCGTTGCCGTCCTTTTCGACTATCCACACTCCTCCAGCGCCCGCGGCGACAATGGCTGGAATGACTACCACAAGCGTCTTCCCGACAAGCCCTCCCCACAGGCGTACCACTCTTCCCGACAAGCCCTCCCCACAGGCGTACCACTCTTCCCGACAAGCCCTCCCCACAGGCGTACCACTCTTCCCGACAAGCCCTCCCCACAGGCGTACCACTCTTCCCGACAAGCCCTCCCCACAGGCGTACCACTCTTCCCGACAAGCCCTCCCCACAGGCGTACCACTCTTCCCGACAAGCCCTCCCCACAGGCGTACCACTATGTGCCAGAAGCTGGTGGCGTAGACGATGACGCGAGCTGCCCTCAGCACGCGGAGCGCTCTTGCGGATCGCAGAATCCGCAGCGGGCGGAAGTAGGGCAACACCGACAGCACAACAATGCCCACGTCGTACCAGTGGACGGCGAGATACCGCATCCGATTGTGGCGAACCAGCCACAGTCGCACCGTGAGGTCCACAAAAAAGAACGCCTATATCACCCAATTTGCGATTATTGCGCCTTGAGCGACTGCGCCATGTCCGACATCCTCTACGACGATCAGCGGGACACTCGCGAGAGCGAGCACCAACAAAGGAACATCCGCAAATAGCTCCCAACGGCCAATAGCGGTCGGTGTTCTCGTCTCAGAGTCGTCTTTGGTCATGGTCCGTACCTTCCTGGCGTCCCGCTCTCTCCATCGGTGTCGGTCAGACTACAAGTCCGTCGGGCTAGCAGAAGCCCCACACCATCAAGGGGTCAGGGGTTACGCGAACACCTATCCATCGTCTTCAGCGTGCCGCTGAAATCGGCCGAGTCTCAGCTGGGCTGATCAAGATCGTCAAGACAAGCATCGGGCCGTACCAACTGCGAATCTGCCTGCTGGACAGGATTGCCGGTTCGATGCCCCGTCAGTGGGGCCAGCTCTTCAGGGACACATCAGAGCACCATAAATTGGAGCTGCTATGATGTCTGAATGCGAACAACGTTGACTCTCGATGATGACTTGGCCGCGGCCCTCCGAGAACACGCCCAACGGGTGGGAGTGCCGTTCAAGCATGTCGTCAACGACACCCTGCGGCGGGGCCTGTCCCCGGTGCTCGCAAAGACGGAGTCCGATTACAAGATCAGGCCCCACGACAGCGGTTTCAGACCCGGCGTCGATCCGTTGCGGCTGAATCAGCTCAACGACTCGCTTGCGGCCGACGACTTCGCTGGTTCGCCGCCACAGTGATTGTCCCGGACCTGAACCTGCTCGTCTACGCCCACAGCACCGGCGCGCCACTGCACGATCCGGCCCGGCAATGGTGGGAGGATCTGGTGAACGGAACCGAACGAGTCGGGGTTCCGTGGCTGGTGGCAGCAGGGTTCGTGCGACTGCTCACCCACCCCAGGGTCATGAACACCCCAGCGGATCCGGCGCACGCCGTCGACCTCATGGCCCAATGGTTCAGCTCACCCACCGTTTCACCGTTGAACCCGGGCCCCCAGCACATCGCGATCTTGCGCAACATGCTGGCTGCCGCCGGCACAGGAGGAGACCTCGTCACCGACGCCCACATCGCCGCGTTGGCCGTTGAGCACCAAGCAGAGGTCCACTCCAACGACACCGACTTCGCACGCTTCCCGGGGCTGAGCTGGCGCAACCCGCTCTGACCCCCGGCCTGGTCAGGAGGCAAATGCACGGATGCAGTCGAGGGCGTCGGTATTGGTGAGGGCGTCGGTATTGGTGAGGGCGTCGGTATTGGTGAGGGCGTCGGTATTGGTGAGGGCGTCGGTATTGGTGAGGGCGTCGGTATTGGTGAGGGCGTCGGTATTGGTGAGGGCGTCGGTATTGGTGAGGGCGCCGGTATTGGTGAGGGCGCCGGTATTGGTGAGGGCGCCGGTATTGGTGAGGGCGTCGGTATTGGTGAGGGCGTCGGTATTGCCGGCGTCGGTATTGCCGGCGTCGGTATTGCCGGCGTCGGTATTGGTGAGGGCGTCGGTATTGCCGGCGTCGGTATTGGTGAGGGCGTCGGTATTGCCGGCGTCGCGCCCGTTGAGCTAGGGGGTCTGCCCTTGGATGGTACGAATGAAAGATCCGAGTGGCTTGAGGTTGTGAGCCCAGAAGATCGCTAGCCCCGCGTTCTGGGCGTCTTCGAGGTTGTGCTTGTTGAAGACGCCGGACAGCAGGGCGCAGGGCACATGGCACAACCTGGTCCTTGCCGAGCGCATCGAGCCATTGGGCCGCTTTTGCGGCCGCGTCGTTGTTGAGTCGTTTGACGGAGTTGATTGCTGAGTTGGAGACCTTGCACTCGATGGGCATGAGCCGCCCGTCATGGAGCGCCACTACGATGTCGGCTTTTCGGCGGGCAACCTGGCATTCACCGCAGAACTCGCCGGGTTCAGGGGCTTCGCGGACTGTCGGAATCGGTCTCGGATCAACCTGCTTGAGTCCAATCAGCGTCAAGTATCTCTGCACCCTTCCTTCTTGACGTTCCTTGTCGGTATTGCGACGGGTTGTCTGTACGCGCTGTGTGGCGGGGAGGCTCGCCGACGCGACGACTGCGGCATACAGATCTCTGTCATCCGGCGATTCTTGCTCCGGCGCCGGCATCCAAGGGAAGCGTTTGGTGTCGAGGCTCTCGTGTAACACCGCCATGATCCGCTGCACCATGGCCTCGTCTCCGCTCAGCCGACTCGGGGCCAAGGAGGGCGCTTCGGCAAGTGTCTTGAGATCATCCTCTGAGATCGGTGGCCCAGCCAAGTACCTCAATACGACGCGCAACTCCGGGTCTGCCAGGAGACCCAGTGCCACCTCCGGCGCATTCGGCGCACCCGGCAGGGTCGCGGTCAGGTTGTCGGTGTTCCTCAGGAGATGCTCGACTCGCTCCACGGCTTCCTCGAATTCCCTGCGGTACTGGTCGACGGGTTCTTTCAGTCTCCGTACCCGGAACAGTTCGACGGCTCTGTCCAGGTCCCGTTGGAAGTCCTCGGGTTCCCACCAAGGCGGCGTGATTGTGGTCACGCTGCAATCACTTCAAGCATCTCTGGAGCTGGGATGTGGATGCGTTCCATCTCCGACGGCTCGAATTTGACGAGTCCGCCTGCGTAGGTGCGTCCAACAGCGGTGGGACCCGCAGCACATAGAGCGGTCGCCAAGGCGTCGAGGGTCGGCTCCGTCAGCGGTTCGCGCGGGTAAATACCGTGGGCGACGTTAATGTGGCCCACAGCAGCCTTGTTGCGCACGAACACTGGAGGGCGTCGCGCCATGTACGTGGCGAGGATCGGAGCCGGTTCTCTGAGCCGCACCGACCACCACGGCCTACGGTGGCTCGCGACATATCCCGACGGGATTCCTTGCCGCCGCGCTGCACGAAGGAACCTGTCGATGAGAATTCTGTCAGCGGAGTCAAACGTATCCAGGTCTGCGGGCAGGGCGATGACAGCGAGCAGATTAAGCACCGTGTTCAGCTTCCCGTCGGGTGCGTCGAACAGTTCGCGGGCGCGAGTAACCGCAGGTACCAGCACGCTTGACGGGAACGCGGGGTCAGAGGCCTCGGTGATCCAAGTCTTGTTCGCGCCGGTCACCGCACCGCGGTGCACTCGACAAAACTCACCGAGTTCGACATAGCCGACGGGCGGCTTCGGCGTCCTGTTGAGCAGCGGGGTCCAGCGGGGGGCACTGAAAAGTTGTTGTCGGTCTATTTCACGTCCGTCATCAAGCGCGCCCAACGCGCCCGTGTCGGGAATTCGGTTCATGCGGATCGCCTTTGAGGTGGTGCCGACCTCAAAGCAAGTCACTACAGCCGTCGTAGCCGCGTCACTGAAGGGACTCGCCGTAGGGTCAATCAAGTGGATCGACAAACCTCCCAAACGGGCTGCAAACAGTTCTCGCATCAGCCGCCCGTAGTTGACGTCGAGCCACTCGGCTGACGTGACGAAGGAGCCAATGTCGCCAGAACGGGCGTGAAGAGCGGTCGCAACCAGGAAGTGTGCATGCAGACCAGCGAGGCCGCTGGCCCGCAACCCGAGCCGTGCCGCGCTGTCCGCGAGCCACTTCTTGCCGGCAGGTTCGATTTGATGGTGTCGTACATACGGGGGATTGCCTAAAAAGGCAGTGGTTCCGTCGCAGTCATCCAACGCAGCTGTTCTGTAGTCGCCCACAACGATCTGCGACCGGGCGTCGAACCCGGCAGCGGTCAGGTTCGCACGGGCGACAAGAGCAGCGAGAGGGTCTATCTCAGCCCCCACCAGCGACGCTTGCGGGCACGCCCGGCCTGCCGCCAACAAGAACCTCGCCGAGCCGGTCCCCGGGTCGACGATGCGTGAAGGCTCACCCTGACTAGCGATCCAGGCCGCCATCGAGGACACGATCTCAGACGGGGTGTAGGTCGCTCCCAACAACCGACGTCGGTTCGCTGGCCGAATCCGGGTGAACGCCTCGCCAAGCGGGTCGCTGCCCTCCCGAATCAACTTAATCAGCCCGTCAATTCCAGTATCGGCGTCTACCGGTCCAATCTCATTCAAAAGGATTGACTCGCGTTCTGAGATCCCCGCAAGGGCACCGTTCTTAGCGATCGCCCACGCAGCAATTGCGAGGCCACGCTCGCAGGACAAACCCCCGCTGATCGCGGCCTCGGGCACCGCCTCCACTCCTGTCAGTGTCATTTGTGTGAAGTATTGCACTGTCGATGCTCCGACTCGGGGACGCTAATCCGATGACACGCACTATCCGTTGGCCTGGAGTCCCGGACTCATCGCTCCCAGAAGGCACGTACAAACATAGGTTCGCGCCGGTGTGTGACAGAGCCGACTCAAACTCACCGTCACCAACGGCGGTGACGACGGCGAGTCCGTCAGCGACACCGTGAAGGTAACAATCCACGCACTACCTGGAAGCTAGGGCAGTAGAAGCTGCCATCTCCGCGTAGACCATGAAGATGACCTCGATGGCTCCGTCTGGCCGATGCGCCAGAATCGCCGGGACACCTGTCTCATCGTGTAGACGCTGTAGTGCCTTTTGGTCTCGATGATGTCGGCGCGGGCGGACCGCTCGACGAGCGGAGCCGTGTAGTTACTTGATACCAAAGTGTTTGTCGGCTTGGGAGGGTATCGCGACGCCTTCTCGCTTGGCCAGAGAAAGGACAATCCTGCCACAGAGCGTCATTGCTTCTCCGGCCAGACTGTGAAGCTCTGATTCCACTAAGTGGTCACCCCACTGCTCGCCGTCGTTTCCATCACCGCCGTGGTACAAGCGGCTCCGCTTCGAGTACAGGGGATCCCAATCCCCCCACAAGAGCGAAAGGTCATTTTCGGCGTGCATGTTGCGTATCCGTTGACGGATGCTGCTCTGCCGTATTCGCCGAATCGCCCCGATGACTTGCCCAGTCACCTCCTCACCGCCATATGCCCGTTCAAGCCAATCGGCGGTCTTCGTGATCATTTCCTTCTGCAACTCCGTCCATCCAGGGTCGGTGGCCAATCCTTCAATCGTGGAAATCGATAGCACGACCTTCGCGATTGGGTCAGTGTTCATCTCCGCGAGATTCAGCACCCTGACAGCACGCCGGATCGCAGGCCTTTCGGCAGCGGATACTTCGGGCCTCGGGAATGCCTCCTCAAGAGCCCGAACGAAGTTGTCGGCATTGGAGAGTACCGATAGCTCCACCCCTCCACCGCGAACGAAGAGCGTCTTCCCGTCGTCCGGCAGGACCAGAATGCCATGGATGTCAGGCCCGACACGCGTATCTGGATCCAGGATGCCGCTTTTCCGCAAGAGGTCTGGATTAACCCACGAGACAGTACGGTCCTCCCCCGGGTCGCCCGCGTCGACTCCCACCCTGGCGCAAAGTCCGGCCATGTGGACAGCTCGTCGGAGTTCTTCGCCGAAAGTCAAGGCGTCATCCTCAGTCTCGAACCCGCGACACTCGATCAGCAACCATGACGCCTTCGACAGCGGTTGCGACTCCATCTCGGACTTGATCGTGACTTCGCGGCCAGCGAGCGAAGCCGTCAGGGCGACTTCCTCTGATGCCAGCGGTTTGCCGACTCGAAGCTTCAACCAAAGGCGGTAGGGGACTTTTTTCTCCACAGGAACAGTCCTTTGCATACGGTCACTAAACTGCTCTTCGCGTTTTCAGGGTGGAGTGAGGGTATCGAGCAGCGTCCAGTTGGGTTTGGGATTTGGACGGTGAAGACCTGGACTTAGCTAACTTGACCGCCGAAGCGTGTGCCCTAAGTCCCGCCCTTTACAGAACCATCAAAGACGACTGGGAACCAGACGATTGGGAACCAGATGACATGTTCACAGGTTCGCTGGTGCCGGACTGGATGGCCGGTAACCGTCACCAAACCACCGGTTCCGCCGTCATCGACCTCAGCCATCCTGATCGCCTTACCAGTAACCCTCATGCGGTGCTTGCGTTAGATACAGTCACCATCCAAGGAAGCGGCCCCAACATTGCGGCACCGACGTTGGTGGTGTTCGCTGGTTGCAACATCATCCTCGACACCACCTCCGGACGGTATTTCGACAATGTGTTGTTAGTAGCCGCGAACAGTGTTTGGTCCAGTTTCGGTCCAGACGGCTGCGCCGCTGTGTCACCTATATCAGTCAACGGCACAATAATTTCCGGCAGGACCCCTTTCACTTTCGCTCGTGTACCCACCACAACAACAACGACGACACCCGGCACAACAACAACGACGACACCTGGCACAACAACAACGACGACACCTGGCACAACAACGACGACTACTGTCCCAATGTGTTTAGGCGCACCGCTACAAGCCGACATCCCGGACGGCTGGTCAGCCGAACCGGTTGCTTACTGGCCGGACCGACCGTACCCGTGGAGACGCAGCTAAAACCGTCAGAACCCAATACTGTGCAATGTCGTCGTTGGCGGTGGCGTGTCGTCGTCTCGGATCGTGGTTTGAACGTCAGGCGACCCGCTCAACGTCGCGTTTGCCGGGTTCGACAACGTGACCGTGAACGTTTCGGCGGTTTCAACGGTCGTGTCGTCAAGGATCGACACCAGCACAGACCGTGTTGTTGAACCAGCGTTGATGGTAACTGTGCGGTTGACGGTGCTGTAGTCGCTGCCTGCTGTAGCAGTGCCGTTTGATGTGTCCACATCCACCAACACAGCAGCAGTCCACGTTTTGGACAGTGTGACCGTGAACGTCGCAGACCCTGCGTCCTCGTCAACGGTTCCTGGGCCGGTGATCGACACAACCGGCGGTGCAGGATCGAGGATCGTCACCACGGTTGTTGTGGGCGACCCCAACGTCAACCCGGCGATACCAACACTGCTGAGGTTCACGTTGATTGTTTCGTTGTTGTAATCAGTGTCGGCACACGGATACAAGGTGATCGACGCACGGTCAGCGCCAACACCGAAACTGAACGACGACGACGACAGATAAAACTCGACACCAGCGTAACACGACCCACCACGAGCCGCGCCGGTTGCTGACACCCTGACAGACGACGCTCTGGTTGCTGCTTTGTTGAGCTCAGCAGTGATCTGAACACCCGAACTGTTGGTTTCAGCAACCGACAACGCAGTAGACGTTAACGACACCACAGGGTTCTGAACCGCGGTAGGTGGCGGAGTGTCGTCGTCACGGATAGTGGACGTAGCAGACGGCGAAGCAGACAGAGTCGCGTTGGACGGGTTCGACAACCTAAGCGTGAGCGTTTCGTTTGATTCAACGGTCGTGTCGTCAATGATCGACACAGACACAGACCGTGTTGTTGCCCCCCGCGAAACAGACACCCGCCGGTCCACGGCTGTGTAGTCGCTGCCTGCTGTAGCAGTGCCGTTGAATGTGTCCACATCCACATAAACGATGCTGGTCCACAGCTTCGACAACCTGACCGTGAACGTCGCAGACCCTGCGTCCTCGTCAACAGTCACGCCGGTCACGGACACAATCGGTCGTCGTTGTGGTGGTGGCAGCGTGGTGGTGGTGCTCGTCGTCGTAGGTGCTGCGGTCGTCGTCGTGCCCGTCGTCGTGCCCGTCGTCGTGCCCGGCGGCAACGTAGTGGTGTGTCTGTGGCAATTAGTGTCCGGCGGGTGTCTGTGTTCCCCCGCCGGACAAGCCGTTATCGGTGGCGGTGACGGCGTCGTGGTGGGTGGCGGTGGCGGCGGCGTCGTGGTGGGTGGCGGTGGCGGCGTCGTGGTGGGTGGCGGTGGCGGCGGCGGGCATGGCGGGCGAGTGTAGGACCCGGTGTGGGTGTATTGGATTTCGCCGCAACCCCTCACCGGATGGCTATGGCAGCTTCCGCCGCTAACCCATCCGTTGTCATGCGGACCGGAGTGTCTTGACTGCCCAGCCGGACACGGTGCCAGCGTGGTGGTTGTCGTGGTGGTTGTCGTGCATGGCGGGCGAGTGTAGGACCCGGTGTGGGTGTATTGGATTTCGCCGCAACCCCTCACCGGATGGCTATGGCAGCTTCCGCCGCTAACCCATCCGTTGTCATGCGGACCGGAGTGTCTTGACTGCCCAGCCGGACACGGCGGCGCGGCAATCGTCACCGACGACGAAACCGGATCACCCGCCTTCGGGCCAGAGGCGCTGCAAGACCAAACCAATAGGCTGAGGCAGTCATCGTTTGAGCTGCGATAGGTCGTAGTCTCGTGTCCGCCGCATGAATCCCAGCTGCCGGTGCCTGTAATGCAGCCGGTTAACCTAGTAACGGTCTTGAGGTAGTAATCCGCTTCGTGGTTGTGGCAGGCATGGGTTCCTGGCCCGCTAGCTGAGGTGATCGTTGAACAATGCGGCCCGGACCCGCCAAAGTGTGCTTCGGCTGGTTCGGGTGTTACGGCTGCTTCCGATGACCAATAGAGGGCGTTACGGCTGCTTCCGATGACCAATAGAGGGCTGTGCCTAGTAGGGCAAGGCACAGCAGTATCCATACGGGGGTGTTTCTCCGCCGTCTAATTATTCCCATATTTGATCGCCCTCTACGTAGGTCAGTTTGAATCAGTTTTTGTGAACGTGATGGTCCATGTGCCGCCGCCAACGGGGACCATCGCGAGTTCTGCTGGAGGTACATCAGCGGGCAAAGAGAACGTTTCGGTCCAGTTGCCGTCAACAATCGCTGCGGCATCTACAAGCTTTACATGGCCAAGTATTTCTCCTGGGGCGCTCCAAAAAAATAGGCTTGCTCTGAAGTATGACGGGACACCGGTTTTTAAGTCGTTGTCTCGTATACATATTTCTGCTATCCATTCACCCTCTGTCAAGTTGACTTGCGGCGAGTGTGCTTGCACCGATCCAGTGAACGCCAGCGGGTCGTCAGATGCTGGTGTAGGGCACGCTTCTGCGTTGCTTGATCCGCCGGGCATGGTTGCCAACTGCCGATGCCTATGTCGCAGAGTAGAACGCCGCTAGCGTCTTCGCAGACACTAGGCGAGACTTGGGTGCATCCTTCTGGTCCGTATTCTTCCCAGGGGACCAGTTCTGCGTTTTCGAGGAGTTCTGCTGCTTCTTCTTCGGTGAGCAGTTCATCCTCGATGATCAGGCATTGTCCGTTTGCGCCGCGTTCACCAGCGCATGTTTCGGGTCGGCATCCGTTGTCTTCGTCGGTGATGAGTTCGTCGATCTTGACCAGACCTTCACCGCAGATCACAAGGTCTGCTGGATCGGGTTCAGGTTCGGCAACAATCTCGCCGCCGCCTTCTTGCGCGCCGCCTGGCCCGACCACTGGATAAACAAGCGACGTTGTGGTCTCGTCGTCGTGGGGGTGTCCGTGACCGTCGTCAACCGTCGTGGCGGTGTCGGCTACAGACGCGCCCGTTGTGGTGGTTGTGGCAGTGAGTTCGTCGCCTCCTCCGTCTGAGGAGCACGCGGCGGCAAACACCGCAAACACTGCGGCGATGACGATTAGGAGGCGGATGATGGGTTTGCTGGTCATGTTTCTTCAATCGTTGGGAATAATGGTTTGTTAAGGGACAGTTGTTCGCCTCTTCCGTCGTTGCTGCTGCACGCCGCGGCGAGCACACAAACGACGAAACCGACGAGAACTGTTTGTTTGAGGGTGGAATTGGTCAACATGGCTCGAAACCGTACTACACCGATTATCGGGTTTACGGAGATCGGCCACTCTACCAGCGCAGATCCATTCAGGCGATAGTTTCAAGCGTCTGGATCTGTAGAAGAGATATCGTTGCACGCAGGCACGATCCATGGGTCCGCCCTGCGAAGACGCAGCATCGCCTCAACTGTTCCGAAACGGGTTTTTGTTTGGAGAGGGTGTCCACGACCACCCCTTTTGACCTCGCGACCTGGTTTCCAACACACCTTGCGGGAATCTCTACATCTCGAAGGGGTAGGTCACCATTTCGCCGTAAAAGCGCAGGTCAGAGGCGGTGGGCATGTACCCCGGGTGACGCTCGCAACGTGTGCGTCGCATCGCTTTGGATCAGGTCTAAGGGTTTCGACACGGCTGAAGGCACGACCCCACGGTTGACGACTCGCTGTTGCCGCGGCCGGGCCGGATCACCGACATGTCGCGACGAGCCGCCGACACAAGCGAGCCGGTCACCAAACCGCCCGCTGAAGCAGATTTGTTGTGGTGCTCGTCTCAAAGGCCACAAAAACTATACGTCAACCCAAACGGGCATCTAGTGCGTCTAAAGCGAGTGTTTCGCTGAGGAGGTTACACGAGAGGCTTGTCGCACGAGGTGCCGGTCAGCGACAAGGGTTTTGGCAGGCGCTGCGACGCTGAGTCCGCTCGCTCGCACGTCGACACGCTCAGGATCAGACGACCGTCAGCACGGATCAACGCCCGGTCGTCCTAGGAAAGTGCCGGGCGCGGAACACCTCGAAAGATGGTCGCTGCTCACATCCCCATCCTGGGCGCGGTGGACGGTGCGCTTGCTGGACACAAACACTGAACGCTCGGATCGGTAATCATTGCGGTCATCTTACAACCACGCTGACAGTCGAAACAGCGAACCGTCCCGCACAGCTGATCTCTGTGAGAAGCCCGTTCTCGTGATCGTCTCCAGGTCACCAAACGCCTGTCAGAGCAGATCGCTGCTGTAGAACTCGGACGCAACGGTTAGCGGGTCTTACAGTCGGCGGGTCGGCGTTATGTACTTCGTCCGGGCCAGTTTTCTACAGCACGTTCTGAACGTCATGCACGCGTTGGACGACGTTCTCGAACCTGGGTTTTTTAGACTTGTCGTAAACGAGACCACCCATGCTGTTGTAGCTCTGTTTGAGGGCTTCGTGCATAGGGTTTCCGGGTCGCCAGATCAGTGATTCAGCGAAGCCGCCAGGCGGGCGACGTACCTGCAATCGTTTGCTTCTGTGCGTTGTAGTAGGGGTCTTCTGGTCTCGCTGCATTTGCCTGTGGTCGATATCGGCTGCTGAGAATCCTGGTTCGCCTAGAGATACGAGCGTTGGTTCGTCGTCGAGGAGACATCCGATGTCGAATACGTCCCTGGCTCGACTCCTAAGCGCCGCTTCCTGCCCAGCCACACCCCTCTGGTGAAGGGCAATCATCTTCTCAATCAATACCAGCCGCGGTTTGACAGCGCGTACCTCCAATGAATGAAGGTCACGAAAGTGCGATGCGAACGTACGGTCGCCGCGCAGCGACAGGAAGGTCTCAACGTTCACGGTTGTGATGTCACCATCCGGTAGCTGATCGGCGAAACCAGCGTCGACTCTCACCTTCAGCCGGCTGTTGGGCAAGGACCGATCCTCGACGGTACGCAAATAGGAAATCTCTTGTTGCACGAAGTGTTGGTTACGGCGACCGCCGATATCGGCAACTCCGTCGGCAGAAAGCATGACCGTTCTTACAGCATCGAGAACCTCTGCCCGCTGATTGTCCCCCAATTCACGAGCGCCGACCAACACAACGTCGATGTCCTCTGAGTATCGTTCGGTCAGGCGGTGACCTAAGGCTAGGCATGTCCCGCCACCAAAAACGGTTCTTACGCCGTAGGGCAGAGCGTTGTCGGCGGTGAGTCTCCCCAGCGCGGACAGCCCGTGGTAATTTTGCATTGCCTGGAAGCTGTTGAGTCCGTTGCCCATTCCGGCTGTGTGCCTTCTAAGGGACTCACAGAGCCACCTCAGCGCCTCGCTGTCATTCAGAACAATCGCGTTTGTTCCGTCGCGAACTGGACGCTGCTGGGCGTCTTGCTTTGACCCGGTCCGTGTGCTTCGTCGCCGGTTGTGTTTGATCCGTCCGTCTTGCCGTTTTTTGGGTTTCGCTGGTGGTGACGCTGTTTGAGGCGGAGTTTTGCCGATGTGTTGATAGCAGTTACCTCGATGCACGCGGCGGCGACACCTCCGGTCACCGTTGAGTGGAAATCCGCATTCTTTCACAGCAGAGCGGGCCTGTCGGTAGCAGTGACCGCGTCGGCCAAGTCGCTGATCTTGCTGCGCATCTCGCGTCCGCCCAACCTCTCGCTCTCAGCCACGCGCACAAGACGCATCGGGTTGATATCCGCACCGCTTGCAACGTTGCTGCGACGCGAGTTAATGAATTGCGTCACAGCATCAGGCCAGTCCCACAAACACTCGGCTTCGTCGTGTGGGTTTGAGTCCCAAACACAGTAGTGGCTATGGCCGTGCCTGTACTCGATCCCGAAGCCGCCAGTGCGGATAAACCCAATCGTCGCTTCTAACAATGCCACCTCTAACTCTGATAGTTCATACCTAGCAGTGTTAGTCCGTGAATGGACCAACACCTGCTCCTCGAATCCTCGCGGTGCGCGGCCAACCACCGCGATTTCCGGGGCGATCAGCATTTCGTGGGTCCACCCGAAAAGCTGAGCGGCTGAATATCCGGCGAGGCCCGAACCCGGACCAGCAACAGCAAGCGCGGCGGCGGTGTAATCGACCGGTTCAGCGTCGAATGGTTCGGTCCATTGATTCTTCGTGAACCCGCCTTTCCAGTAGATGTGCCGACGGACGAACGAGACGGACGATTCAGGGTCGGAGGCGATCTTCGACAAAGCGACCCGTGTAGCGTTGGAGGGCGCACCTGGAGCTTCGCGTGTGTCGAGAACCGACTCGGGGTGTGCCTCGTCAACCCAGCGGCGTACCGCTTCAGCGGTAGAGATCGTGGTTGGCATGATCCTCACCTCCCGAGCAGCGACGACATGAACGCGTGACATTAGGTAGTATATCGCGGTTCGTTCCATCCGTTGTAGAACCACGACCGACACGCCTCACCGTCGTAGTTGTGTCCGAGGCGGGGCTTGAACCGCATGCTCGTATGAAGCAACGCATTAGGTCCGTCGTGTCTGCCAATTCCACCACCCGGGCCCGATGATTACGTTGGCAAACGCTGCGCAGCGTCAACCGCAACACAGTAACAGTTCGTTTCGCAGCTAGCGTGCGGACCCCTAGTCCGGGTCGCAACGCTGGTTCGGACCGCGTCGCGACTGGCTACACCGCTGCAGCTAAGCCACCACTAAAACGGGATCGTAGGCAACTAGTCAGGTAGCCTCATCGTCATAAACCGGAACGACAAAGGCAACTTGTTGATGATGTCAGTCGTGTTGATCGTTGTGGGTGGGTTGGCGTTCACGGTTGTGATGCAAGCGGTTGCTATTGACGTGCTGGCGGTGCGCGCTAACCGTGCCGAACTTGCGGCTGCTAACGCGTTGACATCAGGCGTTAATATCGTCACGTCCGACATCCGCCGCCACGGACCTAGCCATTACCCTGCGGACCCGCTGGTCATAGACCGCTACCTGGCGACCCGTACTGCGATCAGGGATGCTGGGCGGTGGGGCTCTCCAACCCGTTAATCGACCGCGACGTTGATTTGCGTGGTTCAGGGCACGATTCGACGTTAGAGGTGTGGGAAGCCACCATTTACGCGGCTTCTGAATGCCAAGCCGCACCGCTAGCGTCGCTGCTTGTACCGTTCACCGGCACTGTCTGGTGGGATGAGTTCGATTGTTTGATCACGGACACGACCACCCTCCGGTTCGAACCGGACCCGTTACCGCTTTACACACTCATCATCGCCGAGCAAGCCAACCCGTGCGATTTCTCACCTCCGCCCGCCGCGGATGACGCTTGTCTGGCTCACGGGGGGTCTACCCCGCTGACGGTGAGCAACATATCAAAACAGGCCGGTTTGTTGGTGCTTGAAACAACCGCCGATCCAGTGTTGTTGTGCGGAACGCTCGGCGACGCTGATGTGCACGTAGGCGGTGCCGGCACCGAGGGTGTCACAGGAGACTGCGACACCCCCGACGTTGACGTAGGATCCGGTGAGATCAGTTGAGCTTCTATGTCAACTTGGGTGCGGGATTTGTTGTTTGGATGTCGTTTTGGAGGCAGGTCCAGACGCGGTCTGAGATGCGTCGTTTGAGGGCTCGGATGGCTTCTCGTTTGCTTTTGCCTCGGTCGAGGCAGCGTTGGTAGTAGGTGCGGCCTTCGGTGTCGGGTTTGGAGATTTGGGCGATGGCGGCGATGTGGATGGCTTTGTTGAGTTGGCGGTTGCCGCCGCGGTTGAGCCGGTGGCGCACGACTCGGCCGCTGCTGGCTTCGATGGGGGCGGTGCCGTTGGCCATCGCGAAGCGGGCTTTGGTCGTGAACCGGGCCGGGTCGCCGGTTTCAGCGAGGATCTCCGCGGCCACTAGCGGTCCGACGCCGTAGATGCTGGTGAGACTGGTGCGGGTGTCGTTGAGTGCCGCGACTAAGCGTTTGGTCAGCGCGTCGACCTCGCGGTCGAGGCGGCGTATGTTGCGGATGCGGCTGCGAGCGATCTCGGCGCGTGCGCTGGTGTCGCCTCGTAGCAGCCTCGATGCAGCGTCGAGCCCGGCACGGCTGGTGAGCGCCGCGGTGCGGGTGTGGTATCCGCAGCGGATCTTTTCGAGGGAGCTGTGTAGGCGGTTGATGGCCGCGGTGCGGTCTTTGACCAGTTCACGGCGGTAGGCGACCAAACAGGCCAACTCGCCAGGCGCGCCCGCGAAGCGGGGTGCGGGCAGGTCGTCGTCGCGTGCGGCGAAGCGGGGTGCGGGCAGGTCGTCGTCGCGTGCGGCGAAGCGGGGTGCGGGCAGGTCGTCGTCGCGTGCGGCGAAGCGGGGTGCGGGCAGGTCGTCGTCGCGTGCGGCGAAGCGGGGTGCGGGCAGGTCGTCGTCGCGTGCGGCGAAGCGGGGTGCGGGCAGGTCGTCGTCGCGTGCGGCGAAGCGGGCGATCTCAAGCGCGTCGACAGGGTCGGTCTTGGTGTAGGTGCGCCGCCCGCGACGGGCCGCGGCGGTCATCTGCGGGGGCACCTCCAGCACCGCTGCCCCAGCGTCGATGAGCGCCTCGGCTGCGGGTCTGCCGTAGTTGCCGGCACCCTCGATGCCGACCCGCTGCGCGTCGACTGCGCGCGCCCAGCCGACCAGCTCGGCGTGCCCGGCCTCGGTGTTGGCGATGCTGCGCTGCTCGATGACCACCCCCGAGGCGTCCACCAAACAGGCCGCGAGCAAGTCTTTGTGGGAGTCGATCCCTATTACAGTCATGATTGTTGAGCCTTCCTGTTGTCGTTGTGGTTGTGGCACAATGGCCCTGTGATGCGCAACCATGCGTTGATGAGCCCCAAGGCTCAGACGCTTCTATCAAGCGACATCACCGGGCCGGCATCGGCGGGGAGGCACTCAACTGGAAAGCCACCACCACAGGCGGAGCAAGGGTTTGGGAGCCATCCCCGCCGATGCTGCCAACCTCAATCCTGACACGCATGGGTTTGCCAACATAGAGCAGTGCGAGGATTCGGTAATTGGTGAAGTTAGTGAACCCGGACGCGACCACCCGCTTGCACAGGGCAAGAGGGTGGGCTAGAGCTACAGTGTGCCCTCCTAAACTCGACGGCCTCACACATGTCCGTCCTAGGAGAGCGGCCAGAATGGACTTGTTATGTTGAAAGACATGGAGGTCTGTCCGAGATGCAACCGGGCTGAGTTTGCTCACAAGAGACGCAGTTCGGTGTGCTCGTGGTGCTGCGCGCATCTAACGAAGCGCTCCCTTGACAAATACCACTATGAGCCGTTCCTGTGGTATCGCCGTCACAGCCCCGAGGCAGTGCGACTGCATGTGAAGGCAATCTCGCAGTGGCCTCATCTATCAACGGCCCGCTGGGAGCCGGAGCAGCGGCAACTGATTCTCCGATACCTCGCCTGGAGCGATGACAGCCGCTGTGGATTGTGCGCGATGCCGCTACCCGTAGGCCAAGCCCAAGTGGAACACATTGTTCCCAAGATGTTCGGCTATTTCGACCTCAACGGCATCCGCGTCAAGCACGGCACCACCTACCAGTCGCGGCTGCACCACGTCGACAACCTCCAGGCAGCCCACGAGTAGTGCAACCGTCCAAAGGGCAATACACCCGATGTCTCCATGTGGCGTCACCCCAAACTCTGGCCGCTACCGGTAGCGCGCAAACAGTCACCAGAGCGCAGCTACCTCTGGGTCCCCGCAGGCCCCTAGACCTCAGCGGACTCGTACTTGGTGATGTTTGGCGCTCTCCCCCACCCTGTTGTTCGTGTCATACCAGTAACCCGGCCTGAGTCCCTCCTAGGCGAAACTCAGTTCGAACGAGCCGAGCGGGCCGAAGTTGAAGCGGAACTCGTCGCCGGGGCGGATGTCGATTGGGCGGGTGAAGGAACCGGCCAGGATGGTTTGGCCGGCATCGAGGGTTAGACCCTGCTGGGCGTAGCGGTGGGCCAGCCAGGCGATTCCTGTTGCGGGGTGGTCGAGCACGCCGGCCGCGATCCCCGTTTCCTCGATGATGCCGTTGCGGTAGCCGAGGGCGCCGACCCAGCGGAGGTCGATTTCGCGGGGACCCACCGGGCTCGCCCCGCAGACGATGCCGGCGTCGGTTGCGTTGTCGGAGATGGTGTCGATCACGGTGCGGGTGCGGCCACTCTCTGGGTCGGTGCGATACGAGCGGGCGGCGATGATCTCGACAGCGGGGCGCACATGGTCGGTGGCGTCGAGCACGTCCTCAACCGACACATCGACGCCGCCGAGATCGGTGGCCAGAACAAACGCCAACTCGATTTCCAGCTTGGGATCACAAAAGCGAGAGGCCCCGATGGTGGAGTCAGGCGAAAAGACCATGTCCTGGGTCAAGAATCCCGAGTCAGGGGTGGAGATGTTCATGGCCGCCTGCATGGCCCTTGACGTGAGCCCGATCTTGTGCCCCACCAACTGCTCGCCTCGTTCGATCTTGCGCTGGAGCCCGGCGGCCTGCACCCGATAGGCCTCGTCGATGGTCATGTGAGGATAGACCGAGGTTGTTTGGCGAATCTGGGTAGCGGTGGCCTCTGCCTCGTCGAGCAGCGCAGCCTCAGCCTTGATCTGCTCGGCGGTGAGCGGCGAAGGACTGATCATGAGGCAAATGCACGGATGTAGTCGAGGGCTTCGGGATTGGCGAGGGCATCGGTATTGGCGGCGTCGAGCCCGTTGAGCGCGTCGCGGGCGGCGATCTCAGTGATCTTTCCGTTGCGGGTCTTGGGGATGTCGGGTACCGCTGCAACCAGCGACGGCATGTGCCGCGGCGTGGTCCCGGATCGGATCCGACTCCGGATGGTTTGGATCAATTCGTCGGTGCGCTCGTAGCCTTCGCGCATCACGACGAACATGGCCACTTGAACGTCATCACCAGACCTTTGACCGACAACGACGCTCTCGATACCTTCGTGGATTCCGTCGAGTTGGCGATAGATCTCTGAGGTCCCGATTCGTACACCACCCGGGTTCAGGGCGGCGTCAGATCTTCCGTGGATGAGGTAGCCGCTATGGCTCGTTCGTGTGGCGAAGTCACCTTGGTGCCAGGCACCCGGGAAGCGATCAAAGTAGGCGGCACGAAGGCGTGCCCCGTCTGGATCGTTCCAGAAGCTCAAGGGCATTGTCGGGAAGGCATTCGTGCATACCAACTCGCCTGCAACATCATCTTCGACCGACTCGCCGCGCTCGTCGAAAATGTCGATCGCCATGCCAAGAACCGCTGCCTGGATTTCACCCGCCCACACCGGGCCGATGGTATCCCCGGCGACGAGACCGCCGGCCAGATCCGTCCCGCCCGAAATTGAGGCCAGGTGCACGTCCACGCAGACATCTCGATACACGTAGTCGTAGGTGTCAGCGACGAGGGGCGATCCGGTTGACGCGATGGTGCGGACGGCGGACAGATCCCAGGTGGTTCTCGGCTCCAAGGCAAACTTCTTGCAGGTGTCGAGGAACCGCGCCGATGTTCCGAAGAAGGTCACGCCGAGGTCCGCGGCGAGTTGCCACAACGTTTCAAGACCGGGGTAGGTCGGATTGCCGTCGTAGAGAACAACAGCCGCCGCCGAGGCCGGCGCAGTAGCTAGCCAATTCCACATCGTCCAGCCCGTCGTCGTGAAATAGAGGACCCGGCACGGAGCTGGCCGTCGAGCTTTTGACACGAATCGGGTCGTTGGTCGGTTAGCCTGCGACTCGACCGGCACTCGGAGGTTCAAATTGGGTTCGCTGAATTCTCTAGGCCTGGAGCGCAGTTGCAGTTCTTGGCGTTTTGCGACCCGACATTTTCTCTTGGTGGCCTTGTTGGTAATTGCGGCTTGCGCTTCTGGAGACGAGGGCACTCCAGACCTGGGTTCGACCAGCTCTGTCGAACCCGACGATCGGATCGAACCGTCTGAACTTGAAGAGTCCGAGCGCGATTGTTCACCTCATATCCCCAACGATCTTCGCTTATCGCAACCCTCTCCAACGGCTGCGAGCATCGAGATATCAAAGGCCACCTATGACTGCGCCCACGAGGTCGGTCTTGCGTTCGCCACCGACCGTGCCGCGATCTCCACGCTTCAGTCTCAGGAGATTCAGGGGCCGCTGCTATTCGTCGATCGTCAATTTGATGTTCCTCTGCTGGACGAGCTCGGGCGTCTCGCTCCAGAGAAGATCATTGCTGTAGGAATTGACGACCGGCACCTTGACGACGAACTGGCCGACTTCGTCTTCGAATCGGTAACTGTCGATCAGCAGGCCGAACTTTTGCCTCAAGGTGTGTCTTATGACCGCGTCTGGCTTGTCGACAACTACACCGAGGCTGTGCCGCTGGCGGTTCTCGGCAACCAAATCGGTGTCAGTGTGATCACTGTGCCTGGGGACCTCCGAGCCGCTTCTCCGAAGGAACGGGAAATGATCGCCGCTGCTTCTGAGGTGGAACTGCTTTCGGACTACGGCGAGGACGCAGCCTGGCAATTGGATGTAATCCGCCGTGGCGCTGAACTACCCGGGGGTGGTTTCCTCCTGTTCGATCCAAACCAACCCCGCCGCATGGTTGCCATGTACGGCCATCCACAAACATCAGGGCTTGGAGTGTTGGGAGAACAGAGTCCCGCTAGGAGCATCGAACGCCTCCGCTCCATCGCTCGGGGCTACGACGCTGACGGTTTCGCCGTATTGCCCACCTTCGAGATCATCGCCACCGTTGCCGCGGGCAGCGCCGGTTACGACGGAAACTATTCGAATGAGACCGCTTTGGACGTGCTCAGACCCCTAATCGAGATAGCGGCCGCTAACGACTTTTACGTGGTCTTGGATCTTCAGCCGGGACTATCCGACTATCTCTCGCAGGCAAAGATCTACGAGGAGTTCCTGCGTCTCCCCCATGTCGGTCTTGCACTGGATCCCGAGTGGAGGCTCAAGCCCGGCGAGCGTCATCTGCAGCAGATCGGCACGGTCGACGCAGCAGAGATCAACCAGGTTGTCGAGTGGTTGGCCGGGATCGTCCGTGAAGAAGCACTTCCCCAGAAGTTGCTGGTGCTCCACCAGTTCCAGCTCGCCATGATCACGAACCGTCATCTGGTCGAGACTCCTGCCGAGTTGGCGGTTCTGGTTCATATGGACGGTCAGGGTCCGCTACCGACCAAGTACAGCTCCTGGAATGCCCTCACCCGCCAGCCCGACGCCGCCCAGTTCTATTGGGGTTGGAAGAACTTCTACGACGAGGACTCTCCCACCGCCACCGCTGCACAGGTGTTGGCCCTGACCCCCGACGCGCTGTTCGTTTCGTACCAGTAACCCGGCCGGCCTGAGTCTCAGGCTCTTTGAGTTGCCAGGTAGGCCAGTACTTCTTGCTCGGAGACAACATCGGCATATTTGGCGTCGAGGTCGAACAAGTTGGACTCATGCACCGTTGCGTCCCGGTCCCCGCAGGCATCACGCGCCACGATCGGCACAAACCCGTGCTGGCAGGCATCCAGCGCCGTGGCTCTAACGCAACCACTGGTGGAAACACCGGTGTGGATCAGCGTGTCGATACCCATCGAGGTGAGCGTCGAAGCCAACGACGTACCAAAAAACCCTGAGGCGTACTGCTTCACGACCACCACCTCACCATCGGTGGGTTCGAGACCAGCGCCGTACTCGCCAAGCGGGTTACCCCTCACGAAACACTCGAGGGCACCGACCTTGCGGAAGAATATGCCGCCGTCGGCCCCACCGGGCTGGAACTCCACTCTCGTATGCAGCACCGGGATCTGCGCGGTTCGGGCAGCGTTCAACACCCGGACACACGAAGCGCGGGCATCCTCCACCCCCGCGTAGAGCGGCGACGCCTCGTCCAGGTAGGCCCGACAGAAGTCGATGACGACGAGGGCGGGCCGCTTGCCGAACCCCAGCCGGTTGTTGAACCCCGCACGGCGATAGTCATCGAGCAACCCCTCGTCGGTCACTTCCTCGCTCATATCGTCACGCTCCGCATCAACCGATCACCCCGTCAACCCGAAGCCGATCCAAAACATCGGCGCTGAGTCCCAAGATCCGGCCGAAAACCTCGTCGTTGTGTTCACCCAAAGCCGGACCCGACCAATTGATCGACCCCGGGGTGTTCGACATCTTCGGCACTACGTTCTGCATCGGTACAGCACCAAAATCAGCGGTGTCCACCCAAACAATCGCCTCGCGAGCAGCGAAATGATCGTCGGCCAGCATTTCTGGCGCGCGGTACATCTGACCGTTGGGGACGCTGTGTTCGTTGAGCAGTTGATGTAGCTCCTCGGCGTCGAGGGTTACCGACCACTCAGCAATCAGTTCGTCCAACTCAAGCTGGTTGTCTCCTCGGGCGATGTGGGTAGCGAAGCGGGGATCGTCGCCCAATTCAGGACGGCCCATTGCCTCGCCCAGCCGCCGCCACACAGTGTCCTGATTGCCTGAGATCAAGTGCATCTTGTTGTCACGGGTCGGATATACGTTGGCCGGTGCGATGTTGGGAATCATGGAACCGGTGCGCTCACGGATGAACCCGGCCACGTGGTATTCGGTCAGCAGAGACTCCATCACCGCTAGCACCGACTCATACAGCGCGGCATCGACAAGCTGGCCTCTACCGGTGCGCCCACGGGCGTGAACAGCGTTGAGGGTGCCGATCGTGGCGAACATCGCAGTGAGTGTGTCGCCAATGCTTATACCGGTTCGGCTGGGCATCTTCTCGGGATCACCGGTCGTGTAGCGAATACCGCCTAGCGCTTCGCCAATAGCCCCGAAGCCAGGTTGTGCCGAATACGGCCCGGTCTGGCCGTATCCCGACACGCGGGTCACGATCAATCGCGGATTGAGAGCTTGCAGATCTTCGGGAGCAAGACCCCATTTCTCCAACGTACCCGGCCGGAAGTTCTCCACCAGCACATCGGCGTCGGCTACCAACTGGCGCACCAAGTCCTGACCGGCGGCTTCGCGAAGGTTGATGGTGACCGACTTCTTGCCCCGGCCCACTACCGGCCACCACAACGATTTACCGTCGGATTTTTCTTGGCCCCAGGCGCGCATTGGGTCACCGGTTACAGGTGGTTCGATCTTGATGACCTCAGCACCGTGGTCAGCTAGTTGTTGACCACAGAACGGACCGGCTAGCAGCGTGCCCATCTCGATCACACGGATATCGGAAAGCGCCCCGGTCATGCGTCACCAGTATGCTCGGCAAGGTGACCGAGTCCATCCAAATCGTCGAGGTTGCCCCCCGGGATGGATTGCAGGCCGACCCGGCAGATCTCAGCACGGCACAGAAAGTCGAACTCATCGAACGGCTGATCGCCGCCGGCCATACCCGCATCGAAGCCACCAGCTTCGTCAACCCCGAAGCAGTGCCGAAAATGGCCGACGGAGACGCAGTCATGGCTGGCGTACCCCGATCCAGCGGCGTGAGTTACAGCGCCCTGGCGCTCAATGAGCGAGGCGTTGAACGAGCAATAGCAGCGGGCGTTGACGAGGTCTGCGGCGTGGTCGTTGCGACTGAGACCTTCTCCCAAGCCAACCAGCGGGCCACGATCGCCGAATCGATACAGCGCTGGCGCACCATCAGCGACACTGCCCGCTCGGCCGGGATCAAGACCGCTGTCACAATTTCGGCGGTGTGCGGATGCCCTTATGAGGGGCGGGTCGATACCGACAAGGTGCTCGACATTGTGTCTGATCTGGCCGACACGCAACCCGACGAGCTGGCCCTTGCCGACACGATCGGCGCAGGCGTGCCCACCAGAGTTGGTGCTTTGTTCGCCGGCGCGGCGCAGCGTGCTCCTGGAATCGCTTTGCGCGGGCATTTCCACAACACTCGCAATACTGCGTTGGCCAACATCGCCGCGGCCATCGACGAGGGCGTGCGAATCTTCGACTCCAGCCTTGGCGGAGTCGGCGGTTGTCCGTTCGCCCCGAAAGCCACCGGCAACGTGGCCACCGAAGATGTGGTTTATCTGGTGCATGAGATGGGCTATGAGACCGGTCTGGACTTGGACACGCTCATCGACGCAAGCACCTGGCTGGAAACCCAACTCGGCCACGGCGTGCCCAGCTTGGTCGCTAAAGCCGGCGGTTTCCCTCAACCTCGCTGAGTTCGCCGACCGCATAAGCCAGTCAGTACCGTTCACGCCGGTCATACCGCTCAAACCGCTCAAACGGTTCATGCCGCCCATGCCGCCCATGCCGCTCAAACCGCTCAAACCGCTCAAACCGTTCAAACCGTTCAAACGGTCCAAACAGTTCATGCCGCCCATGCCGCCCATGCCGCTCAAACCGCTCAAACCGCTCAAACCGTTCATACCGTTCATACCGCTCATACCGTTCATACCGCTCATACCGTTCAAACGGTTCATGCCGCTCGTGCCGTTCATGTCGGCCGCTTCTGGTATTCGCCGGCCGGATCGCCAACCACCAACCCGTCCGCGAGGATGCGTTGGCCCCGTAACCAGACATGGCGCACCTTGCCGTTGAGTTCCTGGCCCTCGAACGGTGTGTAACCCTGGCTGGATTCTGACTCCGCCGCTGACACCACATGGCTGACTGCCGGGTCCAACAATGCGATGTCTGCGTCGAAACCAACAGCGATAGTTCCTTTGGTACCGAGCGCGAATCGCTGGGCCGGGTTCCATGCCAGCATGCGAGCCATGTCCACCAGACCCATACCCCGTTTGGTCCCTTCGGAATAGAGCCCGTTCAGCAGGTACTCGGTACCCCCGAATCCACTTTTGGCAAGCCAGATGTCTTCGGGATTCTCGGTAGACACCTTGGCCTCGGTACGGCAACAAGCATGGTCGCTCACCACCCAATCCAGTTCACCGCCGAGCACATGGCTCCACAGCGCCTCCACATCAGCACGGGGACGGATCGGCGGGTTGACCTTCCCCCACGGATCGCCAGAAGTTTCGATGTCCACCAGCAGATGCCCGATCGTGACTTCGCGGCGGAAGTTCACGTTCTCAAAGCAACGCTCCATGCGCAGGGCCGCGTCCACAGCTTTGGCTGACGACAGGTGCAACAGGTTGATGTTGACCACCTCGGTCTCATGGGCCAGATACGAGGCGATGGTGACGGCTAGTCCCTCCGAGTGCGGGGGACGAGAAGCCGAATATGCGGCCAGCCCGGTGAGGTGTCCCGCTTCTTCGACCAACTTGGTATAGGCGGTCATAATCTCAGCCGCCTCGCAATGAAGCGATAGCGACAGCGCACCGGCCAAGGTGGGATGGTTTCGGCGGGTCTCAGCAATTCCCCGCATGATGAACTCGAAGTGGGCGTAGTCGTAGCGTTCGCCGGGTGGTGTCATCAGAAACTTGGACTGGTCGTCGCTGGCACCATGCAGGCCATGACCGCCGTAGAACATGAAGATCTTGAATGAGGTCACTCCGTATTCGGTTGCCAGCATGGGGATCTCGGCGATGTGGCTTGCCTGCATCGGAGCGAGGTGGAAGGCGTAGTCCACATGGCTCCGACCTTCAATCTGTTGCAACACTTCCGGGAAGAACTCGGCGTAAGGCCCGCCTCGGTTCAAGTAGTACTGACCCGTCCGCATGTAGTTGAGCACCGTGGTCGTGCCGCCTTGCGCGGCAGCCCGGCTCTCGCTTGCAGCGTCGGTGGCCAACGGGTTGTAGATGCCCATGTGAGTGTGGGCGTCCACCGATCCCGGGAAGGCGATGAGGCCCGAAGCGTCGAATATCTCTGTGGTTTCGGGCGCGGCTGCAGCAAGCCCAACACCGAGATCGCTGATCTGGCCGGCGCTGATGGCTATGTCTGTTTTGGTGGCTTCGCCCACGTCCGGGCGGACAACGGTGGCAGCGGTGATGATCATGTCGGTCATGGGCGTTCCTTTGCTGCTGCGTCAATTCGTTGCAAAGGGGCCAGCAGTCCGGCGGTGGAGTCAATATCGGCGAGGCCCGACAAGGTCTCGTGCGTTCTGCAGGCGTCTTGGCTCGACAACAGGCCGGCGGTGTTGTCGGTGTACTTGGCTGCCAACTCCGACGCTGACAGCGGCCGGTCTGGTCCACCCCGGTTTGCGAGCACCTCTTCCACCAACGTTTGACCCGCCGTGGTCGTAACGCTCAAGCGGGCGGGAAGCTGGTACGGATATATCTGCATCAGCTGAGGATCACCCACGACATCAACCCGCTCCATCAGTTCACGACGAAGCGGGTCACGGGCCAGCGCATCACTGAAATCGCCCAGACCAACGCCTAGTCCTCCGCCGCCCAGCAAACCGGCGACCACCGTGTACGGCCCGCTGAACTGGGCGTGATATCCGGTTTCGGGCATCCGTTTAGCCTCAATCGGCTCGCCGATAGTGCGCACGGTCGGCGGCGCCACTTCCAAGGTGGCGCAAGCGAGGTCTGTAGCACACACTCCCCGTCGGCGCAGGGCCACCGCCGCGTCGATACCGGTGTGGGTGAAGTGGTTCGCTGGATATGGCTTGTAGAAGATGTCATTGCAATGCCAGCGATCTGACAGGTGCGCGGTGACCGAGTCGAGGTCGGATTGGTCACCGAGAAAGGCCTGGAACAGACCGAACCGGCCTTCGATGGCTGTCGGCGGTCCGGTAATACCGCGCGCCGCCAGCTGAGCCGCGGTGACCCCAGCGCGGGCGGCCCAACCGCAATGAAGCCGTTTGACTGTGCCACCAGACCGGTTGGCTTCGATGATTCCGCTTGCCATGCTGCAGGCAATTCCCATGGCGTGGGCGATCCCGTCACTTCCGAGGCCGAGCAACCGACCGGCGGCGGCCGCTGATCCCACCGCGCCGCATATCGAGGTGGCATGTTGGCCTCGTTCGAAATACACCGATTGACGGGCTTGGGGGTCGTAGCCGCCCATACCGAGACGCACGGTTATCTCCAAGCCCACCGCCACAGCATCAAGTAGTGCTGCGCCCGATACCGATTGCCACTCAGCCACCGCTAGCGCTGCGGGCACCACCGATGCGCTGGGGTGCAGGATGGACGGCAGATGTGTGTCGTCGTAGTCCAGCGAGTGGGCCAGTACGCCGTTGACGAAGGCGGCTTCGGCTGCCGACATGGCCTGGCCCGCGCCGATCGCGGTGGCTTGGGCGGCGCTGCCCTGGTCAACGGCGAACCCGATGACAGCTTGGGAGGTCTCCAGCGTGGAGGCCCGCACGGCAATCCCCACGACGTCGATGATGCGAGACGGGATACCGGCTCGAACGGTTTCTGGCACCGGGGCGGCAGCCAGTCCCGCCAGTTGCGAAACCACCGGACTCATGCGATGGCCCTCATGCGATTGCCAACGGGCGGACCGGGGCTCCGGTAGCGCCGTAGATATTCAGATGGGACAGCACGAACACGAACTCATAAACCCCGGCGGCAGCCAAACCATCCAGTTCCAAGGCCTCGATGATGTTGATGCCTTGCTCCACCAGCAAGACCCGGTGAGCCGGCAGCAGCGCATGTCCTTGTCCAGCGTGGATGCACTCGAAGGCAAGCGTGTCGGCCCCGACGAGGGTTGCGCCCTGGGTAGCCAACCATTGCGCACCTTCCGCCCCGACTCCCGGCACCCCAGTGTCTTTACCGCCATAACGGTCGGGGTCGTCGAAGTAGGCCCCCCAGCCGCTGCGTATCAGTACCGCGTCACCCGAGCGCAGAGGGGTACCTTGACGTGTCGCCGCGCCTTTGAGTTCGGCCACGCTGATCTCGTGGCCTCCATCGCAAACCTCCTCCTCCAGCAGCCCGGCTATGTCCAGCAGCACGCCACGACCTATGAACGGTGACAGTTCATGGATCCCCAGCACCTCAAAGTTCCCACCCGACTGGGCTCTTTGCGCGTCTATGCCACCATGCAGCAAGCCTTGGTGGCTGACATGGGCCAACGCATCCACATGTGTCCCGACGTGACAGCCGGTTGTTAGTAGGTCAGCTGCCGCCGAACCACCGTCGGCTCGCACCCGTTCGCCGTGGCGTCGGTCCAGACAGTGGCTGAACATCGGGTGGTTCGGTGATTGCGCCATACCGTTTCGCATTAGGCGACCGAGGTCGTAGACGCTGCTATCGGCAAGCATGCCCAGGAGCTCGGCGACTGGCACTGAGTCATCAGCGACTGGCGCAGGGTCATCCTTGCTCATGCGATCACTCCCCGGTCTCGCAGATCCGCGAGTTGTTCAGCGCCTACCCCGGCATCTGCCAATACCTGATCGGTGTCTGCGCCGAGGGTTCGCCCAGAGTGTCGGATCTCGCCGGGTGTGGCCGACAAACCGAACAGGACGTTCTGCATCCGTAGCGGACCCAAGTCGGCGTCGTCCACCGAGACCACGGCTCCGCGTGCCTGCACTTGCGGATCAGCGACGTACTGCTCCACGTCGTATACCGGGGCTAGCGCTACTTCGGCCGCGGCAAACGCTTCTAGCACTTCGGCGAGTGGGCGTTCGCCGATCCATGCGGCCAAAGCCTCGTCGATTTCATCCACATGGCCGGCTCGACCCGCGCCGGTGGCGAACCACGGCTCGCACACCAGGTCGCCCCGACCGATCAACTCCATCGTGCGCCGGGCGACGGCATCGGCGCTGCTAGACACAGCCACCCAGCGACTATCAGCAGTGAGGTAGGTGTTACGGGGGGCGTTGTTGAGCGAGCGGTTCCCGGAGCGTCCGGCGATATGGCCGGTTTGGTCCCAGGTGATGACATGGGGGCCGAGCGCGGTAGCGAGCGGTTCGAGGATCGACAGGTCCACTACTTGGCCTTGTCCAGTGGCGTTGCGATGGTACAGCGCCATCATCACCGCGGCGACCCCGCTGATACCTGCAAGGCTGTCGGCGAGTCCGAAGGGAGGCAGGGTCGGGGGCCGGTCGGCTTCACCGGTCATGTGGGCGAAGCCGCTCATGGCTTCGATCAAGGTTCCGAACGCCGGCCGACGGGCATACGGGCCGGTCTGGCCGAATCCGGTGACCCGGCAAAGAATCAGTCCCGGGTTGCGGTCCGATAGCACATCGGGACTCAAGCCCCAGCGTTCGAACGTGCCAGGCCGGAAGTTCTCGATAACTACATCGGCGGAGGCTGCGAGGTCCAAGAACACTTCGGCTCCGTCGGGATCGCTCAGGTTCAAACCCACGCAGCGTTTGTTGCGTGCCACGATTTTCCACCAGAGTCCCTGGCCATCCTTCTGCGCGCCGTGACCCCGCATGCTGTCGCCTGTCTGGGGATGCTCTATCTTGATCACATCCGCGCCGAAATCGGCCATGATCTGGCCTATCATCGGCCCCGCGATCACGGTGGAAGCGTCAATGATGCGCAGGTCGGCCAGAGGACCCGTCATGCGGAACGTCGTTTCTCCCAGGGGAACATCGGCCCTAGTGTTCCGCACAATCGAGTCTGTTGGCAACCGTTTCCAGCGAACATAGGCCTTACCAGCGAACATCCGCTAACCTCATTCCCCTGAGCGGAACAGCAGAACCAATGGACTCAGTCACTGGCACAAGTCGCAGCGTGGCCGCTATTGAGCGGGCTGCTGATGTGCTGTTCCTGTTCGCCAGGGCACAGAGCACTCTGGGCGTCACCGAGATTTCCAAGGAACTTGGCGTGTCCAAGGCGGTCGTGCATCGAATACTCACCTCGTTGCGTGAACGGAACCTGTTGACCATCGACCCGGAGACCCGGCGCTACGCGCTTGGGCCGGCTGTGTTGGAACTGGCCACTGCTTACCGCGATCAGCTCGATATCCGGACCCTGGCCCTCGACGAGATGCGCAGACTCAGCGCCGCGACCGACGAAACTGCGACTCTGTCGGTACGCCACGGCAACAAACGTGTTTATGTCGCCCAGATAACGCCTCCCCGAGAGGTGAAGATGACCGTGCCCATCGGTGGATCGTTTCCGCTGCACGCCGGCGCTTCGTCCAAAGCGTTCCTGGCTTGGCTGAGCGAAGGCGAGATTGACCTCTATCTGGCCGAGAATTCACTCGACGCCATAACTGGGGCCACCATCGTCACTGTCAACGAACTTCGTGCCGAGCTGGGCCGCATCCGTCAGCAGGGTTTCGCCGTCTCTCTCGGTGAACGCCAACACGACGCCGGTTCGGTCGCGGCACCGATCCTCGACCACAACCAAGCGCCAGTCGCGGTAATCAGCGTCAGCGGACCGATTGAACGCTTCCGCGACAAAATCGCCAGTTCGGCGGCTGCGGTGGTGGAGGTCACCCGAGCGCTGTCCACAAAGCTCGGGGCCCGCCCTGGTGCCTGAGAGGCCGAGCAGCGGAGCCAATCAAGTCAAGGATCGCTTGAAGGTCGCGGCGGTGCAGTTTGCCACGGGCAGCGATCTTGAGGAGAACCTTGCTACCTGCCTGCGAATGCTCGATGCGGCCGTCGCGCAGGGGGCTGATCTGGTGGTGTTGCCGGAGTTCTGCAACCACATCTCGGTCTACGACGATGCCGCGCACTGCCGGGCGGTTGCTGTGACGCTGGACGGCCCCTGGATGCGGGCTTTTGCTCGGCGGGTTGCTGAGCACGGGATTCATGCCGCAATGGCGGTTACCGTTCCCCAAGCCGATGACCGGGCAACTGTGACCGGTGTGCTGTTCGAGCCAAACGGCAATGTGGCAGCCACTGCCGACAAGCAGATGCTGATGGGTAACGAACGAGCATTCCTGAGCAGCGGTGCCGGTGCCAATCCTGTGACCGATACCGTCTTCGGCCCGGTGGGTTTGTATTCGTGCATGGACGGGGTGACCTTCGAAATGCCCCGCACGTTGGCGGTGCGCGGTGCTCGGCTCTTGATGAACAACCTCAACTCCTTCGCCCGAGACGAAGCGGCATTGCACATTCCGGTGCGAGCCGCCGAGAACGGCGTGTTTGTGGTGGCTGCCAACAAGGTCGGCCCGCTTTTGCCCTCTGACCGCGTGGACGCTTTCAGCGAGGCGCTGGGCGTACCGCCTGAGACTCTGAACGGTGCTGGCGAAAGCCAAATCGTCGGTCCCGACGGCAAGGTGTTGGCCATCGGGCCGGTGACCGGCGAAGCGGTAGTCATCGCCGAGATCGACCTGTCCGAGGCCGACCCAACCCGGTTGGTGGGCCGACGGCCCAGTGTGTACGCCCCGCTGGCGCAAGCCGGCACGGCACGGCCGGCAACCGGTTTGGCCGCTGAGGTGGTGGTTGCCTGCGTCCCCGGAAGCCAAGCGAATCCGGAACTACTCGACGAGGCCTTCGCTTCTTCGGCGTCGCTGGTGATCTTGCCGGAGCTGACACCGGTGCCCGCCACCATTCCCGAGGGTGTCCTGGTAGTGACCACAGCCCTAGAAACAGATCGAGACGGCCACGGTCGAGACGACCACATTCAACACAGGGGCCAGGTTTGGTCGGCGCAAGGTCTCGTCCACGAACAACCGCAGATCCACCGCAGCGACCGTTACCCACAAGTCAACACGCTCGGCGATTCGGTTGACTTGTATCGAACTCCATTCGGTGATTTGGCGGTGCTGGTGGCCGACGATCACCGATATCCCGAAGCGGTGCGGCTAGCGGCGGTGGCCGGCGCCCACATGGTTGTGGTGTGTTGGCAGCCAGAACACCGGTGGGAGTGGGATCTGGCTCTGGTGGAGCGTGCAGCCGAGAACCGAGTCAGCCTCGCCGCATGCGGTCCGGCGGGTTCGGCCGGTGCTGCGATAATGCTCGACCCTCCGGCTGATTCGCTGTGGAATCCCCAGCGATCAAGCGCGTATGACGGCACGATCAATACTCCAACGACCATTCGGGCCGAGCCGGACGACGGGTTGTTGATGGCCACTTTGCACCCTGGTCGAGCACTGAATCGAGAGGTCTCCAAGGACACTGACCTAGTAGGCGGTCGCCCCTGGCAGGCTTCGCAGATACTCAGCCGGAGCGCGGTGCCCTAGCTAGCACTGCTCGGGCTTGACGCACGACCGCGGCGTCGATGAACTCACCGTCACGACCAGCGCAACACGGCCCTCAGCAACCGCGGCCTCATACGCGTGGCCCACCGTGGCAGGCTTCGCAGATACTCAGCGCGGCACCCTAGCTAGCACTGCTCGGGCTTGACGCACGACCGCGGCGTCGATGAACTCACCGTCGAGAATCAATGCAGCACGGCCCTCAGCAACCGCGGCCTCATATGCGTCCACCACCGTCTCCGCGTGGGCGATGGCATCAACCGAAGGCGTGAACGCCGCGTTGACTGCGGGCACCTGGGTGGGGTGGATTACTGAGCGGCCCCCGAAGCCGTGTCGACGCAGCGATTCACTGGAGGCAACCAGCGCGTCGTGATCGCCGAGGTTGGTGGGGACAGGTCCGCAGGGTGCCTCAAGCCCTGAACCGACCGATGCCACCACCACCCGGGTGCGGATCGGCCACATTTCGAGGGCGTCGGCGGACGGTTCCATACACATGTCTGCAGCGAGATCTGCTTCGCCCAAAGCCAGGCGCACCACCGCGGGCATCGCCGCGATCTCGTAGATGCCGGCCACGCCGACAGCCGACTCGATGAGGGCCATCACGGAGCTGCCCGCGAAGTCGACTGCGCAAACCGCTGTATCGGCTTTGGGCACGACCACACCCGCGAATTCCACTCCGTCGGCGACCAACGAACGCACCATCGCAGCGTCTGCGTCGAGCAAGTCGGGGCGGTTGTTGACCCGTACCCAGGCCGCTGCGCCGGAGTTGGCTCGTAACCATTCAGCAACCGCTTCTCGGGCGGTTGCCTTGGCTGTCTCGGCGACTGCGTCTTCGAGATCGCAGATGATGGCATCAGCTCCCGAACCGAGCGCCTTATCGAAGCGGTCGGAGCGGTCACCCGGGACGTAGAGAGTGGTGCGGGTCATTGTCGTGGCAGTTCCCTGATGTTGTTGGCAGTGTGGTTTGTTGACACTCGTCTCTGCTCAGCCCTACTGTCAGGCCGAATGAAACGTTGTTCCGCTTAACGGAACAACTTTCCTCTGACGATACCGGAGTACCTATGCGCGAGACGTTGAAGGGCGTCCAAGACATCTTCGACGAGCGAGGTCCGACAGATGCTACGGCAACGTTCAACCGCCTGTGGTCCATCACCCACGAACTCATGGCCAAGATCGAATCCCGGTTCGAGTTGACCCGAGACCCGAGCACCGACGATTTGGAGTCCTACCGAGGCGAAACCGAGCACCCCTCAGGACGGCTTGCCGCCTATGCCGGACCCGAAATCGACTGGCTGGTCCACTCCTGGATCGGCAACCCGCCCCTGGGTTTCACCAACATGCACGTAACCGCCTGGCTCGGCCCGCACATAGACGTACCCCATCTCGGTATCGCTTGGGGAACCCTGCCCGACCTGTGGTTTTACATCGACTTCAATGCCCGTTCCGATCTTATGCTCGACACCGAAGCGCTGGACAAATACTTCGAACCGCTCAACGAAGAGTTCTTGGAGTTGCGTGCCGATGAGGGGCTGGCACCGTTCACCTCCAAGGCTTTGTATATCCGCCGAGCGCTGAGCGATGTGGCCATCTGTTTCACCACCCCAAACCGCACTCACGACGACGACCGGCTGGACCAGGTGAGCGAACTGGCCCATCGGCGGGTCGACCAATGGCTGCGCTGGGTTGACGAAGCCGAACCGGTGCCGCAAGCACGTCGAGATAAACTTGCCGCAGACGATCTGGCCCGGCGACGCAACATCGCCGAACGAGATCCGGCGAACGTGATGGCGGTACGGTTCTTCGGTCAGGAGATGACCGATCGCCTAGTTCGAGCTCTCTGGGGTGGCGACCGGCTACTGCTGAGACCCAGCTGAAGGACGGATCGAATGTTCATCAAGAACCACTGGTACGCAGTTGAGTTCGGTGCCGATGTCGCCGGCGAGCCTGTACTGGCCCGGATCCATGGCCACGATTTAGTGTTGTGGCGCAGCCCCGACGGCACCGTCAACGCCCAGTCCGACCTTTGCGTCCACCGTGGCGGTTCACTTGCCGGAGGCAAGCTGGTGGGCAACTGCGTGCAGTGCCCTTACCACGGGTGGCGCTACGACACCGGCGGTGCGTGTGTGGAGATCCCCGCAAATCGGCAAGGTCTGCCCATCCCCAAAAAGGCCCGGATCGACACCTATCCCTGTATCGAGCGCTACGGGTTCGTATGGGTGTTCTTGGGCGACCTTCCTGTGGACCAGCGACCTCCGGTGCCTATACTCGACGGCCTCGAAGAACACACCGAAGCCAAAGCCGAGGGTTACCGCGCCATATTCGGGGAGTTCACCTGGAACGCCAACTACGACCGGGTGTTGGAGAACGCAGTAGACATCGCCCATACCCCGTTCGTGCACTCCGGATCGTTCGGCAACGTCGAGCAACCTGAAATCGGTGACTTTGAACTCGAAGAGGACCACCGCGACGGCTATTTGACTTCGGTTGCGGCCACGGTTGACCTTGAGCCACCACGCCCGTCAGGGCTGTGGAAGTTCATCTCCAAGCAGGACCGCCCCCCGGTTAGCACAACTACCGGGTTCTATCCCCCCAATGTGTCGCTGTTGATCGTGCGCTTGCCAATGGGCGAGATTCGCATCTTCACCGCGGCGGTCCCCCGAGATGAGCACCTCACCGTCTCGAAGTTCGCCATGTTGCGCACGTTCTTCACAGGCGGTTGGGCCGACAAGAACTCCATGCAACGCACAATCAAGATTTTCCTAGAGGACCAACCCACCGTGGAGGGGCAACGGCCCGAGTTGTTGCCCTTCGATTTGTCGGCCGAACTGCATGTCAAGTCCGATTCGATCCAGTTGGCCTACCGTCGCTGGCGCCAAGAACAAATCGACAAAGGCTGGGGACTTGAAGTGCTGCGGAGCGAGGAGGCAATGCGGGCCGCTGCGGTGATTCCCTCACCGGCACGAGCGGGCGATCCAGAACTGGCTAACGCCTGGGTGTTCCCCACCGTCACTGAGGCTGTAGCGCAACGGCCTGTCGACGAGACCGAGCAACAACCTCTCGACGAGACCGAGCAACAACCTCTCGACGAGACCGAGCAACAACCTCTCGACGAGACCGCGCAACAACCTCTCGACGAGACCGAGCAACAACCTCTCGACGAGACCGCGCAACAACCTCTCGACGAGACCGCGCAACAACCTCTCGACGAGACCGCGCAACAACCTCTCGACGAGACCGAGCAACAACCTCTCGACGAGACCGAGCAACAACCTCTCGACGAGACCGCGCAACAACCTCTCGACGAGACCGCGCAACAACCTCTCGACGAGACCGAGCAACGGCCTGTCGACGAGACCGCGCGATGAGCCTGTCGGCCGATCTATGCCTTGGCGCGGTCGAGGCGATCGAGGCTCGCCTAGGGCTCAAAGAGACCGTGAAGACACCACTGGTTTCGGCGCTGGACGGTTCGCCCGTAGGTACCCATCGGGTGCTGGCGCGTGACGGGGTGGCCGAGCTGGTTTATGTCGGCATGACTGTGGAGGCATTCGGACTCGACAGCCACATGTGTTTCGCGTTCACGCCCGCGCAAAGCGCAGTGCCTCATTTCACGGTGGATTCGGTGTTGGCGGGACCCCACTATGCGTTCCACTTGGATCTGATCCCCCGCCTGGACCCAGGTGCGAACCTGGCCTACATCGACCATTGCTACGGCCCGCTCACCGAAACCCATGACACGGTCGTGGAGATGGAGGGGTTGACACCCGCACATTTGTCACCGCGGCAATGGCAGTTGATGTCGGCGTGGATGCTGGCCCATCGCGCTGACGAGGACGGTTTTCGGGGGGTGTTCGATGCGGTGGCCACATATCGCGACCGCTGGCTCAGTTTGGTGACCGAAGGTGTACCCGAAAGCGCTGTCGGGGGCGCGACCGCCGACGATCTGGACCGGCGCGACTTCCGCAACCGCGAGGCAATCTTCAGCCCGGAGGTGGACCCCGTCTGGGCTCGGGTCGACCAGTTGCTCGGCCCAGAAACCAGCGCCAATATCCAAACCAGTCTCAAAACCGCAGCACGCGCTCAACCCGCAGGCACCGAGAACGGAGATCACCTATGAGCGAAACCGAAGCCTCCGAGTGGCAGCAGCGCATCACCGGTGAGTGGTACGGCCTTCCGTCGGTTTTCGATGCCGAAGGAAGCCATACCGGGTTCAACAAGGTCAGTCGGGCCAGCGTGTTCGCCGACGGCAAGGTCACCTATTGGATGCAGTGCAACTTCATGAACACCGGACCGTTGCGCAACCGCTTCGAGATCCGTGATTTTGAGTTCAGCGTGGACGACCAGGGCAACGACCGCATCTATCAAGGCCCCGACTTCTACGGGGCGGGCCATCCCTACGGGTCGCTGGTGGATTCGCACTATTACTCTCCGGGATGGCGGGCCGACCTCAACACCATGAACCAGATCCTCCCCGACGGAGTGACTCAGGTGTACTCGTCTCTGCTGTATGAAGGACCGACCATCTTTGCGGTGTTCAACGGGGTGTATCTCAACGCCCATGACTACGACTCGAACCCCGAGACCAAAGAATGGATCGACACCCACATCGAGGCCGAACGCGAGTTGGCCTCATGGCCCCACACCGTGCCCGACCGGATCGGTGGTGAATGGACCGGGGAGTGCGAGGTATTCGGGGCCGATCAACAGCGTCGAGGCACAATGGATGTGCGCTTGCGCAACGACCCCATCGACTTGGTGCGCGCCAACTGCACTCTGGAGATGTCGGGGACCATCAACCGGTCGCTGAGCTACATCCGCACCCGCTCTGGCGGCAACCGCTACACCTACGACGGCCCCGATTTCTGGGGCAACGCCATCGCTTACGGTCGGGCGCTGTACACGACCCAGCATCACGCGAGCGAGGCGTTCAAGATCAAAGGGCGGGAGTTCATCCTTGATCGCAACTACACCATGGCGGTGGCCTGGAAGCTCTACTCCGGAGACCGCATGACCGACATCGTGTTCGGCCCCCTCAACTGGTCATCTGACTAACGCACCAAACGGGGTGTTGCCTGTTGGGTTCAACCGATGGCCACCTCTCCTGAGGGGCCGAGCGGATAGGTGGTTGTCCAAGTCTCTTCTGGCTGAGCCGCTGACAAACCACCGGACCCCATCATCGGTCCTACCCAACCAAGCAGGACTCAAACAACCCGGAACCATCATCGGTCTCTTCTGGCTGAGCCGCTGACAAACCACCGGACCCCATCATCGGTCCTACCCAACCAAGCAGGACTCAAACAACCCGGAACCATCATCGGTCTCTTCTGGCTGAGCCGCTGTTTCGCCGCGGCGGATCCTGTCGACATGCCTAACGTCTCCTCTCTTGGCTAGACGGCTGAGGTGTCACGGTTGGGGGCCGTTTGGTGGGTTGTTGGCGGAACAGCCCGAACCAGCCCACGGTTGCTGATCCCCGTGACCGGTGCGGTTGGTGCTGTTCAGGGGCCGTTTGGTGGGTTGTTGGGGTTGATGATTTTGTAGCCGGTGTTGGTTTTGATGACGATGTAGCCGCGGTCGTGGATGTTGTGATGGCAGTGGGGGCAGGCAAGACACATCTTGTCGATGTCGGTTAATCCGCCTTCTTCCCAAGGCACGATGTGATGGATCTCGCAGCGTTCAGGACCAGCGGCGCAGCCTGTGCCTGTGCAGTGCCGGTCACGGGCGATGATCGCTTTGATCTGGGCTTCGGTGGGGAACCTGCGGTCGCGTCCAACCCAGATTGGTTGGCCTTTACCGTCAAACACAACGCCTGTCACTGTGGCCATGCACATCAAACGTTCCTGCACTGTTTGCGGTAAGGCTTCACCCCCGACGATTTCAGCGACCCCTGTCGGGTTGTCAGCTCGTAGGCGTTCAATGTCAGCTACTGCGATGAGTTGCATCCGTGTACTGCCGGGTCCGCGACGGCCTGGGTCGGTGATCAACGCAACAAAGGCATCGGCTAGGCGTTGTTGTACTGTACGCACCTCGTCAGGCGTGCCGTCGCGGCCGCCGTCGTCACGCCACAACCGGTCGTAATCAACATTGATTGCTTTGACCACTTGTTGATAGCTAGTCGGGTCGAGTTCTGCGAGCAGCACGCCCATGCCTTGTTCGTTGATCCAGTGTTTCAACAACCGGTTGCGGCGCTGCTGTTGATACCGCTCGGCGCCGTCGTCGGGTTGGTTGCGGTTCACCCAGCGCCGCGACTGTTCAGCGAACATGTCAACAGACGAAACCTCAGCAAGTTTCGACAACTCGTCCTCAACTTGTTCAGCAGAAGTCTTGGCCGCAGCCCCAACCGCCACCGCTGCATGTTCGACAGTGATCGCACCATTAGCCAACGATTCGGCCAGTTTCGGCATCTCAGCCAACCCAGCAGCAGTCTTCGCGACAGAGTTAGCCGCACGAGTGGACATGCGCCCCGCCTCACGCAGCACCGTTTTGGAGTTCACTCCACCGTCATCAAGACCCTCGATCTCAGTTGCGCAGCGTGTCTGCAACGCAGACAACGCCGCCATAACCCGCCCAGAACCTGAAACCAGGTCCTCCAACTCCACCCGCGAAAGGCCAGAAGTCACCACCCCCCGGGTCTCCTGGATCATCAAATCGAACATGACCACAACCTAACTAAAGGGTGTGACACTACATGAGATAGATACCCACAATATCCACGATTACGATTACGACTATGGCTACGGATCAGCAAAGGATCACCTCACAACCACACCGGTAGGACCCGTCGGGAACCACAGAAACGTCGAGTAGTTGATGTGGACCTGTGGAATCTGCGTATCCAAGAACGCCACCAAGCTGGAAGGACTCGGCTCAGGATCAATGTCGCGTAAAGTCGCTCGACTCGGATTGTCCGCGTCGGTGGTCCACTCGGCTTCCGCATCAAAGAAGCTGGATTCCGCCGCCAGGTATGTCATGGTGATGGCGGGCTGGATCGAAACAGAGAAGGTCTACGCCGACCAACTGTCGAGACTGACCATGACTGATCAGGAGGTCGAACAGTTCTTCCGTAAGGTCATCAAGGCCCACACAAGGCACGGGAAGCCTGATGAGGCAATCAAGTCGATGATGACTCTCTGGTTGGCGTCCGAGACGGCTCAGAAGCCCAAAACAGCTTGGAGAGCCTTGCACGCGGTCACTGAACATTGTGACCACATGGCCTCTTACAGGACGCCGGTTTCGCGTGCCCACAATCTGGCGGAAGGGGGACCGGCCCGCTGCAAGCGTCGTGCCTCAGAATTGCTAACGGCCATGGTGCGATGACAGAGCAGCGTTGTCATCCGACTTCTTGGTGTCGTTGCTGTCACAGCCCCCGTGTACTGTCTCGTCGATGGTTCTCCTCGAGGCGAACGAGACGCTGAGTGCACCCGGGCAAACGCCCGACCGGTGGAGGCTGTGCCGTGCCGGCATCGTGAACGTCTACCAATACGAGAACGAGGTGCTGTATTTCGGAGGGGGGAGGCTGCTGCTGCGGGGCGTGAACGGTTCCGGCAAGTCGACGGCGATGAATATGCTGTTGCCTTTTTTGTTGACAGCCCGGCAGAGGGGGATCGACGCGGCCGGCGAGCAGGTCGGCATCCTCAAGTCGTGGATGCTTGAAGGGCGCGACGATCCTCAGCCGATCGGTTACCTGTGGATAGAGTTCGAGCGCCGCGGCGAGTACCTCACCTGTGGCTGCGGCATCAAGGCCAACCGGGCGTCCGACAATGTCACCACTTGGTGGTTCGTCACCGCCGAACGCCCCGGCATCGACTTCCGTCTGGTCGGAAGGGGAAACGTCCCCCTCACCGCCGACAGCCTTCGTGCTGCGCTCCACGAAGGGAAGGTGTATGGAGAGCGACAGCGACGCGACTACCAGCGCGAGATCGAGCGCAGGCTATTCGGTGGCGCGTCCATTGATCAGCACATCGGGCTGATCCACCTGGTGCGCGACCCCCGTGTCGGTGACCGGATCGACGTTGAACTCCCACAGCGACTCGTGAACGCGCTTCCGCAACTTTCCGAGCAGTCGCTGGCAGAGGCGGCACAACCGCTAGACGACTTGGAGGAGCACCGTCGCAACGTCACAGCACTGGAGCGGACTGTGGCGGCCATCGACGGCCTGCTCGATGTCTACCGCGCCTACTGCGTCGGCGACCTGCGTCGGCGGATGACCGAGGGGAGCGACCGCCTCGACACGTTGCGCCGTCGGGCCCGCGATGAGAAGGCGAGACAGCGGGCCGCCGAAGCAGCTGAGTCCGAGGTCGGCCAGTTGGATGATGAGATCGCCCATCTGGAGCGCGGGATCAAGCGTCTGGGGAACGAGATCGCGGCACTCGAGGAGTCCCAGACCTACAAGTCGGGCCAGCAGCTCGCCGCTCTTGAGAGCTATGTGCATGATCTCGACCGGCAGCGCGCAAAGGCAGAAGAGCGCGTCACCGACTACAGACAGCGAACGGCCGACCAAGGCGCCCAGGTCAAGGCTGCGCAAGCTCGCAGCAGAAGCGACCTCGAACAATTGAACGACTCTTTGGCGACTGCAGCCCGGCTGGCAATGCACAGCGGGCTGGCCCGTCGCCCGCCGAGTCCCGCCCAGATATCCGAAGCGCCCCTTGACGGGCTTGACGCGAACGAACCGGCAGAGCCTTTCGACGCCCCAGCGGTCGAGCGCAGCCTCGGCGACGCCGAAGGAGCGCTCAGCCAGCGCCGCCGCGACCTCGCCGAGGTAGAAGAGGCCCGCCGCGAACTCGACGGCGCGGTCGAGCGGCAACGCCACGCCGACACAGCACTGGAAACCGCCGACGCGGCCGCGCATAGCGCCGCCGACTACGTCGCTGAGCGGGACCAGGCCTTGGCACTAGCACAGCTCGAGTGGGATGAGCAGGCCCGGCTCTGGGCATTGAAAGTCCACCCCTTGTTGCAGGCGGCAGGAGTGGAGTCAGCCGCTGTGAACGCCCTCGCCAACTCCGAGGACGCCGCCGACACTCCCGCTGCCGCGGATTTGAGGGCGGAGTTGCAGGCGGCCGCCCACGCCCTCGTTGCCTTCCGGGTCAAAGCTGTCGCGGCGTGCGAACACCGGCTGGCAGACGAGCAAGCCGCCGCCGCCGAAGCGCAAGCGGTCGCAGACAAACTCGCCGACCAGGCCGAACCCGATCCGCCCCGCTTCGAGTGGCAGGCCCGAGCCGACCACTGCCTCGCCGATCTGATCGACTTCGATCCGCACCTCGACGACAGCCGACGAGCCGGCCTCGAAGCCGCTCTGGAGGCCTCCGGGTTGCTCTCGGCGCGGCTGGTCGAAAACGGTGGCGCCGAACTAGCGAGCGGCGAACTTGTAGCCATCGCCACCGGCAGCGTCCCCAGCCCGCTGAGTGATCTCCTCAGCGTGACGGTTCCGGACCGGCTAGGCGGGACCGTGGACTCCGGCCTAGTCATCAAACTGCTCGACTCGATCTCCTCGGACACCTCCTCTGGGGTCGCCACCGCTGCGGGAGTTGACGGCACCTTCCGGGTCGGCGCGCTCGAAGGCCGACACCGCAAAGAGCGTGCCGAGTTCATCGGCGCATCCGCCCGCCGCGACGCACTCGAGCGTGACCGGCGGGCCGCCGCCGAGGCGCTGAGGCAGGCCCGAGCCGTGGCCGCCGCCTCAGAGGACGAACTGGCCGCGCTGGCCGATTCGCGTGAGGATGCGAACCGGCTGCAGTCCGAAATTCCCGGCACCTCCGGGATCGAGGAGGCGACATACGCCCTCGACGCCGCCACCGCGGCAGCGGAGCAGGCGAACGCGGCCAAAGAAGACGCCTCCGTGCGGGCGGCGGAATCGGAGGGGGAGGCCGTCGAAGCCTCGAACGAGTTGCAGCGCCGGGCGGTGACCCTGAGCCTGCCCAGCGACCATGACGGTCTTGCGTACCTCCTCGCCGACTTGGGCGAACTCGGCGAAACCCTGCAGCGATGCCGCTCCCAGGCGGACGCCTCAGCGAGATCAACGGAGACCTGGTCGGCCGCCTCTGAGCGCTGGCGATCCGCTGCCGAAGACCTCCGCAGAGAGCAAGCCGACCTAATAACGATAAGCGACGAACACGACCGCCAGGACGACAGGCTCGCCACCATCAGGCGCAGCATCGGCGAGGAGTACCAGAACGTTGTGGCGGAGCGGGATCGCCACCGAACCGAAAAAGAAGCAGCCGAAACCCGCTTGCCGACGGTTCGCAGCGATCGCGACGCCGCCGGCGAGCGGCGCGCGCAGTCGAGAGCCGACACCGAGATCGCCGCGGAAAGACGGGCGCAGGCCGTGCGCGAATGCGAGGAGATGCGCCAGTCGCTGGCCGAGGCGTTGGCAACGCCCGGGCTGCTCCAAGCCGTGGCCGCCCCCGCCGACTCAAGCACTGTCGAACCGACCGCCTCCACGCAGAGCGGCACCGAGGGTCTTAAAGAACTACTCGGCGGAATCGAGCAGTTGGTGCCGGACGAGCACACCGACGCTGCCCCGGTCGGAAACGTCGATATCAACAGTGTGCATCAGTCGCTCCGACAGCGCCGGGACACCCTCGGCGCCGGGTGGGACGCCGAGGCGCGCCAACCCGGCCCGTCCCTACCTCTCGTCGTTGAGGTCGCCGGCCCGGCGGGCCGAGCACCGCTGGCCGAAGCGGGCCTCGCAGCCTCTGAACAACTCCGCCAACTCGCTGGGCTGCTCGACCAAAAGCAGGCCGACGCTCTTCGCGAGCTATTGCAGGGCCTGATCGCCGCCGAGATCGCCGAGAAGGTGCATGGCGCCGAAGGCTTCGTCGATCTGATGAACAAGCGGCTCGCCAGCGTCACAACAGCGCACGATGTAGGCGTCCGGTTGCGCTGGCGGCTCTCCCCCGAACTCGACGCGCCGACGGCGCGCATGGTCGAGTTGCTCGCCAAACGCCCCGACCTCCGCCTAGAGGACGACAAGCAAGAACTGCGAACCCTGCTCTCAGAACGGCTTGACGAGGCCCGGTCACTAGATCCCGACGGGTCCTACCGGCAACTGATCGCCGAAACGCTCGACTACAAGCAGTGGCACGAGATGTCGGTGATGCTGAAACGCGGCGACAGCAGGGAAACGCGCCTCGTCCGCCGAACCCCGCTGTCGGAGGGAGAGAAGAAAATCGTCACCTACCTGACGCTGTTCACGGCGGTCGCCGCATCATACGACGCTCTAGCCGCCCAGCAACCGGGCCACGAACCTGACCGGCCGGGGATCGCCAGATTCATGCTCCTAGACGACGCCTTCGCCAAAGTCTCAGAGGACAACCACGCCGCCCTCTTCGGCCTCATCATCGACCTCGACTTGGACTTGATCGCCACCAGCGAGCGGCTCTGGGGCACCCACGCGACTGTACCGCAACTGGCCATCACCGAGGTCGTCCGAGACGCGGACCTCAAGACGATCCTGCTGGAGCACTACAGCTGGGACGGTGCCACGCTGTCACAACGGGCCGCACCGTGACCGGAGGGCAAGCAACCCAAACCGGGCCGAACCGCACGGAAGGCCACTACCCGACCAGCGACGATGGAGACAACGGGCAAGCCCGGACCAGACAGCTGTTCAGCTATCTCACAAGCCCGGAGTGGCAGGACTATCGGACGATCCTCACCGTTTTTGCCAACACGTTCTTCGCCGAGTTCGCCGCCGCGGACGTAGCCACCCACCCAACCGTCGCCGCCGCAGACATCGAACTGGACGTGGTTGCCAACCGGCTCGAGAGTTTGTGCCGTTGGGGCAACCTCACAAGGTCCGCCTCGGTAGGCACGCCGACGAGCGTGGAGGACTACTACCGCCGACACAACCGCTACCTCATCACGCGCGTCGGCCAAGAGGTGCATGAACTGGTCGAGGGCGTCCTGGCGGCGGGCGACGAGATCGGTGACGTGCAGACCGGCCGGCTCCGCGACCTCCACCGCTCTCTTGGCGAACTCTCACAGCAGATGGACGGCGGTGCCGGCGGCGACGAACTCGCTGACCGTGTCAGGCAGGTATTCGACCTCCACGAACGGTTCACCAGCGAGTTGACGCAGTTTTTCGCAGAACTGAATCTGCGGCAGAACCGCTACGACCTCGACGCCCAAGAGGTACAGATGTTCGCAACGGTGCTCGTCGGATACGTCTCGGAAAAGCTCGGCGAAATCGAGCGCATGACGCGCCCCATCGCACGCAGCCTCGACGAAGTGCTCGGACGGCTCGACGAACTGATCCCCAAGCTGCAAACCGGACTCGCGGCCCGCATAGACGAGGCCGGGCTGGCCGAGAGCACCGTCGTCCACCGACATAAGGGCGCCGACCCCGAGGACTGGGACCATCTGGCAAAATGGTTCCGCACGCCGCCGGGACACCCCTCCCGGCTGGAACAGCTGACCCGGCAGGCCGTCGCGGCAGTGCGGACGCTGACCGCCAACGTGACCCGGCTGTCGCGTGCCGGCCTGGGCGCCGCGTCGCGACGGGGCGACTTCGTCAAACTAGCCGGCTTCTTCGACCAAGCCCAGGGCCCTGACGATGCCCATCGGATCGCCGACGCCGCATTCGGACTCGGCTCCTGTCGCAGCATCGGCGCGCTCTCAGCCGACTCCGACGACCCCGCACCCACCACGACGCCATGGCAAGATGCCCCCCGCGCCCTCGTACCAGTCTCCCTGCGGGAGCGCGGCGACCGGATCCAGCGCGGCACAGTCACACCGCTGCGAGACCGCAGCGCCGCCCGAAGCAGGCTCAAACAACGACGAGAGCGGGAGCGCGTCGCCCGCGAAGTCGTCGCCGTCGAACTGCTGGCTTGCGCCGCCGAGGGCGGACATCTCCACGGAGCGAAGCTTCCCGATGCTTCCTTCGCTCTGCTTCGCGACCTGATAGCCCGCTCATGGCAAGGGTCCTCGCCGGGCGCCGCCGCGCGCTCAGCCGCCGCCTACGGAGTGCGCTGCGAGGTGCGGCGCACCGACGGGGCACGAACCGTCGTTGAGTGCCGCGAAGGCACGCTCACCCTACATGACCTGGAAGTCACCGTGAGCCCAGTCCCGGATACAGCCGAACCAGATCTCGCACCTGACCTCGCTGGCCTAGGAGGCCGGGTTTGAGCGCGGCAACCTCTGCCGAAATCCGCCTAGCGGTTGAACTCCGGGCCACAGCCCGCCGACTGGTGACCCAACCGCTGCTGAACGCCGAAGACGACCCTGACGCGTTCCGGCTGATCCGACGGCACGAGCAGCAACTAGACCGCTGGTTCACCCAGCGATTCGGATACCGCCTGCAACTCACATCGGACACCGCCCGCCTGTGCAAGACAACCACCGTCGCCAATCGGCGCCCGCTGCGCACCAAGACCGCCCAACAGCGCCCGCTCTCAATCCGCGAGTACACCATGCTGTCGCTTCTGCTCGCGGCGACCTCATCCGGGCCGACCGTGACCAGCCTGCGCGACCTACTTCAAGATGTGAGGTCGGCAGCGACCGAAGCCAATGTGATCATCACCGACGAACCGGCCGACCGCCGCGCTCTGGTCACGGCGATGCGGTGGCTGATCGCTCACGGCATAGCCACCGAGATGCACGACCGAGTGGACCGCTACGTCGGAGACGCCGGAGCTGACGCCGTTCTCCGGATCCGTCCCGACCGGGCAGCGCTGCTACCGCTGCCATCGCTAGCGAGAGCCGACACCCCCCAAGAGTTGCAAGACCGGCCCGAAAGGACAACCGCGACACGCCAGTGGATGCGCGCCGCGCTGCTGGAAGAGCCAGTGCTGTACCGAACCGACCTGAACGACGACGAATGGGGAGAATTGCGCCGCCGCCTCGGCCACGAGTCGGCCATTTTCGAAGAAATGCTCGGTGTATACCTCGAAGCACGCGCCGAGGGAATCGCCATCATCGACCCCGGCGAAGACCTGACTGACAGCCGATTTCCCAAAGGTGGCACCACAGGGCACGCGGCGTTGCTGCTCCTCGACCGGCTCACCCGAGCGGACAGCACAGTCATGGCCGAAGCCGACTTTGTCGCCGAAGTTTCAGCGCTGGCCGCCGAACGGCGCCAGTACTGGTCGCAACTCGCCGACAACCCTGAAAGCCTCGCCGACGAAATCCTCGACCTCCTTGAAGACCACCGTCTCGCGGAATTCGCAAACGGCACTTTTCGGCTCCTCCCCGCAGCGTGGCGATATCAGGCCGACGTCAACATCGCCGACCCGGAGGCTGAAGACGGTTTCGAGCAGGAACACCTGTTTTGACCGCACACCCAACCACGCTCCGCACAATTCGTCCGACATGAACCAATGGCCGACATCGGCCAAGAGGCAATAGCCGCCATGACTGATCGCAATATTCCCGAATCACTGCAGCACCCCGGACTCGACGATCTATGGGAGGCGATCCGCCGGGCGCTCGACCGCAACGGCCCTACCTGGCGCGGCACTATAGCCCTGCCCGACCTCGACCGGGCGAGCAGTCTGAGCCTCGCTTCACTGATCGGCCGTAAGCCACCACGAAGGCTCGACCTCGAAGAGATGGAAACAGCCCTCGTGAAACGTAACGTCGGCGGCGACCTGGGCGACGCCATCAGCCGCCTCGGCCACCCTCCGTCGGCGGCAGCGACTGAACGGCGCGAGACCCGGGCCCGTACCCACGCAGCACGCGCCGCGCTGAGCGATGCCGTCGAGTCCTGGAAAGAGTCTTGGGCAACAGAGTGGGCCGCCGAAGTGCAACGATCAGGGACACTGGGAGGACTCGACGGCGAAGCGGTCGCCCGCCTCGCTGCGGATGTGCGGCGACTGCTCGACCACCTTGAAGCCGTGCCCGTCCAAGCCGCCAGCCGCACCGAGGTGGCTGCCGCCCTGTTCGGGTCCGCGCATGCCCTGGACCGCGGCCAAAAGCTGGCCACTGCGGCCGAGGCCGCCCTCCGCCTCCGCACCGGCCAGCCGGGGATCGAGGGCCGGGAACTATGGGAGTCGGCAGGCATCCAAGCCGATCTCGTCTCCGCTCCCGTGCTCACCTGGGCGCTTCCGGCAACGGGTGCCTCCCCGCTCGACCAGCTGATACGAGCGGCCACAACCGGCGCGATCCCCATCCACATCACCCTCATGGCGCTGCGGAAGCACCCGATCAGTGTTCCAACAGGCACACCCGTGCTGGTCGTCGAGAACCCGCGACCAGTCGAGGCAGCAGCCGAGCGTAGACTGCTTGGCAGCGTTGTCAGCACGAACGGGAATCCCACGACGGCACCATGGGTCCTCATCCGGCAACTGCTGAGTTCCGGCGCCCGACTCCTCTACCACGGAGACTTCGACGCGGCCGGACTCGACATCTGCCGCCGCATGCAAGACGGTGGCTGCCGGCCCTGGATGATGGACACCTCCGATTACGAAGCCGCAGTCGAAATGGCCGCCCAGTCCAATACCCGGCTAGAAAAAGAGCCGCGGGACTGCGGAACCACCCCCTGGGACCCGGCGCTAAGAGATGCCTTCGATCGCCGCCGCCTGATCGTCCACGAGGAATTCGTGCTCGATCGTCTCTTGGGTGAATTCGACGCACTCTGTCTAGACCCCTGAGCCCGGACGGTACCGAACACCGATCACAGGATTGTTTGGTGCGCTACGCCGGGTGGAGTTCTCTGGGTCAACCAACGGTCACTGTTACTGAGCGGGTGTCATTGTCGATGGTCTCAGCGAGGGAGACGGCGGTTGCTCCAATCGGGTCGTGCATCGCCCATAGGCGGCGGCGCTGTGACGGCGCCGGCCAGGATGTGGCTACCAGCAACGGGCCGACTGCACGGCTCAGTTGCCATTCGTCGCCCACTTCGGGCACCAGTGCCGACAGGTCGAGTCGGGGTTCGATCCCGGCGGCTTCTGGGACGGCTACACCCACGATGTCGGCCACTGACCGGCCGGCTAGTGAGAAGAACCCGCCTGTGAGTTGGCGGTCAGGGGCAACGAGCACGCTGTAGGACTCGAACTCGTATCCGAACCGGGGCCACAGGCCCTGTCCCGTCATAGCACCGGGTTGCCATTGTGTTGCTGTACCCATCACGGCGGGGCCGAGATAGCGGCGTTGGTTACCGACCATTTCGAGGTCGAATACCCATTCGCCGGCGAAGGCGGCCATGGCATGGGTGTCGAGCGCGGCCGAGGTTTCGCATTGTTGGGTCACCCGCAGCCGACCCGCGTCGATTTGTTCGACGCAACGACGCTGGACGACGGTTCCCCGGTATGTGCCGTCCGGGTCGTAGACGTATTCGGTTACCAACCAGTCCCCACCGAAAGTGTCGCCGCTAACGGAACCATCGCTAACGGGATCGTCGTTCATGGGACACCAAATATAAACGACTTCTTCCAGTCATGGACCGGCGTTAGATATCAGTCCACTGTCTGGCGTCAACGTATCTGCTCAGTTGAGCGGTGTTGGCTGTGGCCACCACCACGGTCTCAGCGAGGTCGGCAGTCGGAGCATCTCGAGCCTGTGCTGCCAGATCCCCGAATCACGAGAGGCTCGAGCGAGCGGCTGTCACATCGTTGTTGATACCGGATTGAAGGCCAGGATCCCGTAGGTCGCGCCGAGGCGTTGTTCCCCCTGGTACCAGAAACAAAGCACCGCTTTCATGGTGCCGTCGAGGGCCGCGACTTCGCGGCGCCAGACCCGAAGCGCGTCGGTCTGATGATGGAATTGGCCGCTGAAACCCCTGCCGCCGCATAGGGTTGCGCTGCCTGTCACCTCGCCGTTCGGAGCCCAGACCCACCAGCCATCAGAGGTCAGCGGGAACGAGACATCGCCTGCGAACCCAAGCCCTGATAACTCCACTTGGAATTGACCGTTCCCTGCGGTGACCGTCTCGGCATATGCAGCCACCTCGGTGTGTTCAAGAGCAGCGTCGAGATGGTGCAACTGGCCCGACCAGCACCCCGAGCGCAACAACAAAAGCTCGTCTCGGCCCGCCGCGGGGTCGTCTCCCAACTCCGCGGGATCCATCGCTTGAACAGGCGGCGGCGCCTCAGCGTCAACTTGGCGCTGATACTCGCCGACCACCGTCCAAACAAGGCGCTCCCCCCGGCTGAGTAACGCCAGCGACAACTGACGTGTCCCATCGGGCATCACCATCAAGAAGAACCGCTGTGACAAACCGAGATCGGGCCAATAGTTGTGAGCCGCTACCAGGCCGTCGCCCAATGCCTCCGCGTAGCCGACGTTGAGAGGGCCTTGGTAGGTCCGATACGAACCATGATCAACGATGGTGTACTCACCCGACAGCGAGAACGGCCCGTCGAAGGTGACGTCTACGGTTACCGTCCCGGCGTGGTCATCGGCCTGCACCGACCTGGTGTCGCGGCCCAATCCAGCGAAGCGGCCTTCTGCGTCGTAAACCTCAGCCGCGCCGATCCATTCACCGACACCCCGAGAGAACGACCCACTGCTCACGCCCGGACCAAGCGTACCGTCTGCGACTGGACCGCCGCGCCGGCCAACACCGGACCGAGGTTGGTACCCGCTGGTTGCGGTGCGAGATATCGGCCTTCTGTTGCCAACTCGAGTTCGTCCACAGTGAAGGGATACGGGTTCACTTCGTACACCGCTCCGGGATGCTCCACAACCGAGATGGTCACATCGTCGCCGACCGCTCGGGGCACGTTGTGGAACTCCGATTCGCCTCTTTCGCCTTCGGGGGCCAGGTGCATGTAAAGCGAGAGCGTGTCGAAGAACTGGAGTTGTTTGTATGCGTGGAACAGGTAGTCGTCGGTTGCATGGTCGGGGTCGCTCACCGCCAGCTGTTCTTTGAGGCGGGTTTGGCGGTCCTCTTCTGCCGCCAACATCGCATCCACTTCGGGCCGCAGGTCTTCGCCGATGCTGTCGAGGAAGATCTTGTCGCTCAGCCCGTACCGTCCCCGATACAGGCCGTAGGTGTGCATCGACGAGATGATGCCGCTGAACGGGTGGTGGGTTTCGTTGAACGCCGGCGACCCTGCGGAGGTGGCAACGATTTGCGGCAACGGCGTAGCTGTGAGGTTGTATGGCAGTCCGGTCGCCGGGTCTTGGGGGGCGGTGGCATCGGTGTCGGCCCATCCTTGGTCGTGGTGGTCGACGATGAACTGCATCGGTTCGGCGGGTTCGAGCCCGGCAAAGTCGTCGTTGCCGAAGTTTGCGGCCAGATCTCCAGCGAAAGCGGTGTGCTGATGCATTGCGATCACAAAATGCGGGCCATCGCTGACCCCGCCGGGGGCTCGCTGGACGATCATGGCCGTTGGATCCGGGCGAAGTCTTGAATCTGGAACAGGTTGGTTTTTCCGTCGCGCACCTTGTGGGTGATGATGCGGCGGGTGTCGGGGTCCAAGAAGTAGTGGTTGTTGTAGACGATGGTGTTACTGACTCTGCTGTCGATGGTGAACACATAGTTGTACGGCGTGAGTTCGGTGCCTTCGAGGCTGATTTGTTCGCTGTCGGCGAAGCACCGTTTGCCTTCAACTCCGATCGGCGTGTTGAAGATGGTTTCACCCACTCCGTAGAGGTTTTCGAAGTGTTCGTGGAGGTGCCAGGTCTGGTCGTCGAGCCAGTAGACATCCATGTGCACCGCGCTGGATTCGAGGAACTCCCCTTCGGGGCTGAAGCTCTTGCACAGCCCTTCCCAGCGGCCCATGAAACACTGATAGGGCCTCTCCGATCCGGGGCCGTAGCTTTTTTGTTCGCTCATGGCGCAATCGTAGAGTGCCCGGCCCGACAATGAAACCGCGTTCCACTGAGCGGAACCATAAGCTGAAATATGATCGTTCGGGGATGGCACTTTGCGTTTGAGGCCGACGAAGACGCAGCGGTAGCCACGCTGTATTACCCCGGAGACGACCAGCGTCTAGACGAGGCGCGGTTGACCGGGCGGGTTCCGGCGATCGAGAGTGCCGCCGAGTGTCCGCTGGTCGTGATGATGCCGGGGATCAATGTCGCTCCCGACGGTTACCGCTGGTTGGCTCACCGCCTCGTGGACGACGGATTCTGCGTTGTGACCTATGCGGCTATCGGCTCGCTCGGGCCTGCCGGCCGCGGCATCACTCCTGGTCTCGACGTGACCGCTCTTGGCCCAGACACAATCGGCACTCGACCGTCGTCCACCGTGCTCAGGCCGCTGCTTGATCATCTGGCCCGGTTCAACGGCGCCACCGACGACGACAGCCCCGTAACCGGGCTACTTGACTTGGCCAGTGTGGTGATCGGCGGTCATTCCGCCGGTGGCACGGTGGCGTTGCACAACAGCGACCCAACCTGGGTCCCGGGTTTGCGGGCGGTTTTCACTTACGGCGCTCACACCATGACCGCCGCTGCGTTGGGGCACGGCGAGAGCACCGTTGTGACCGTGCCGGCCAAGGTGCCGGTGATGTTGCTGGGCGGTACTGACGACGGGGTTATCTCAGCTAGCCGTGACCGCTACCTCACAAACCAAGACGACACGGCCCACGACCCCATCCGCCGAACCTTCGACGAGGCAATCGGCCGCGACACCGGAGATTCCTGGCTGGTTGAGTTGGCCGGCGCGGGCCATTTCGCTATCTGCTGGCCGCTCGACACCACAAGCGGTCGCACTTACCTGGAGTCCGACCCTGTCTCAGCAGACCCCGAGGTCCGAGAACTGCTCGGCGACGTCATCGCCGCATTCATCGCCACAAGCTTGGGGCTAACGACGACCACCACTTTGGAGCACCTCGTCGAGCATCGCTTGGTGAACCACTGGAGCCGACGCTGAGACCAACGCCGAGACCAACGCCGAGACCAACGCCGAAGCCGGCACCCTCGTAGAATCTGAACCGAAAGGGACCCAATGGGCAAGCGCATCGTTATCACGGGGAGCACGAGGGGGATCGGCAACGGGTTGGCCCGTGAGTTCCTGAAGCGCCAGTGCCAGGTGGCCATCAGTGGACGCTCTGCCGACAGCGTGGCGACGGTGGCGGCCGAACTCGCTGAGTACTACGGCCCGTCCAAGGTCTGCGGCAAGGCCTGCGACATCACCAACCCCACCCAACTCCAGGAGCTATGGGACCACGCCGCACAGGCCTTCGGCGGGGTCGACATATGGATCAACAACGCGGGAGTCAGCATTGAGCGCCGACCTCTGTGGGAACAAAGCGACGACGACCTGGCGGGATTGGTCAACACCAACCTCACCGGAGCGCTGCTAGCCAGCAAGACAGCTGTCTCCAACATGGTGCGCCAAGCCCACGGGCAGGTTTGGAACACCGAAGGGTTCGGTTCTGATGGCGCCACTCAACCCGGTATGGCCGCCTACGGCGCTACTAAACGCGCCGTGCGTTACCTGCAGAAAGCCCTACGCAAAGACACCGCCGACACCGACGTTCAGATCTGCACTGTCTCACCGGGCATCGTCGTGACCGATTTGCTCACCGGCGACTATGACCTCACCTCCGAACAGTGGGAGAAGTCGAAGAAGATCTTCAACATTTTGGGCGACGAGGTCCACACCGTCACTCCCTGGCTAGCCGACCACATTCTGGCCACCGACAAGTCCGGTGCCCGCGTGGTGTGGCTGACCCGCCGCAAAGCCTTCGCCCGTTTCATGACTGCTGCGTTCCGAAAACGCGATCTGTTCGTCGACATCAAGGGCGCCTGACGGCCCTTAGGACTCGCTTGCACCGGTCACCGCGGAGCCGCTGCGGGCGATAGCCGTCAGGTCACCTCCGAGGTAGCTGCGCACCACCGCGGCGTCGGCTTGCACCTCGCTCGGGGTGCCCTCGGCGATAACGGAGCCCGTCTCCATGGCGATCAGCCGATCGCAGACAGAACTCAGTAGCAGCATGTCATGCTCGATCACTATCAGCGTCACTTGGTAGGCGTCGCGGATCTGCGTGATCACCGCGCCCAGTGCTTCCGTTTCGGCTTGGGCGATGCCGGCCGAAGGTTCGTCCATGAGCAACAGCCGGGGACGCAAGGCAACGTTGGTCGCCAGCTCGACGAGGCGGCGGGTGCCGGTAGACAACAAGCTCACCGGCTGGTCAGCCAACCCGCTAAGACCGAATATCGCCAGCGTTTCGGAAGTTTCGTCCTCGATTCGGCGTTCGGTGGCCGATCCGCCAACCACAAAACTGTGTCCCGCGGCTCGTTGGTTCGCTAGGAAAATGATGTCTCGGGCAGTCATGGTAGGGAACAACGAAGCGTTCTGGAAGGAGCGCACCAGACCAGCGCGGCTGCGAGCCTCCGGTAACAGGCGGGTGATGTCGGCATTGTCGAAGATCACGGTGCCGGCATCGGGGCGCAGATACCCGCTGACCAGTTCAAACAGGGTTGTTTTGCCCGCTCCGTTGGGTCCTATCAATCCCAGTGTCTCACCGGCGTGAACCTGCAATGACACGTCGTCTACGGCCACCAAATCGCCGAATCGCTTGCTGATGCCACGCACTTCCAGCATCAGGTCATCGGCGGGTTTGTGGTGCTCAGTGGGCGTTACTGTCACCGCTGTCGAACTCGCTTCGACAGCGCTCGGCTCGGCCCGGGCGGCAATGGGGTCGATACCGTGGAGCCGGGCTATCTGGTCAATGAGGTTGCTGCGGGTAGTGGTCAGCAAACCGTGCAGGCCCCGCGGTTGCTCGAGGATCAAGATCAACCACGCCGCGTTGAGTCCGGCTAAAGCCGACAACTCAAGGTCGAAGAATTCGCGGATACCGATCAGATAGGCCGCTCCGAGAAGGGGTCCGGTCAGCTCCGAAAGGCCACCGATGACAGCCAGTGACACCACGTTGATGCTGTCGCTTGGAGTAAAAATGCTGCGGGTCACGAAAGTATTGCTCATGGCCAGGATCACCCCACCAACACCGGCAACGAAGCCAGAAAAGGCGTAGGCCTGCAACAAGAGACGGCGCGGAGCAATTTGCAGTACCCGAGCGGCCGCCTCATTGTCGCGAGCAGCGATCAGCGATCGGCCGAACGACGAACGGCGTAACACATGGGCGATAGCCAGCACCACCACGAACATCGCCAGAGCCACGAAGTAGAACTGTCGAGAGGTGGCAAGACTAATGCCGACCACGCTGACCGGCCGGGACGACAAACCCACACCGAAAGCCCAGTCTTGGCGGAGCAACCAACTGAACGTGGCCAGAGCGAACGCCAGCGTGGCGATGGCCAGAAGCAAGCCCTGCACCCGCAAAGCGGGCAAGCCGACTGCGGCCGATACCACCGCTGCTACAACTCCCCGCAAACAAGGCCCAAGATCAGGCTGCCGGTGTCGGTAGCTACCCGTACTCCGACGACTGCACCGATAGCTGCGAAGGCCACCTGCCCCAACGAGAGTTGGCCTCCCAAACCAGTCAGGAAGCTGACCGAGATGCCGATGGTGGCGAAGGCAACGATGGTGGACAGCACGAAAGCCGACCGATTACTGATCGCCAGAGGAACCAGCACCGCCGCGATCACTGCGACTGCGCCCATCACCCAGCCCAGATTTCGGATCAGCCATATGTCGCGGTAGGCATCGGGCAAGCGACGGCTCGGTGCCAGGCTGGACCAGCGTTCGGGCTGTTCTCGACCCGAACGCACTTGCAGGGCTACTCCCAGCAAGATCAACAGGAACAGCGCAACTTCAAACCAGCCGGTGGCTTCTGGGTTGGACGCCAGGAGTTGCTCCGCGATCCCGATCCCGAGGCCGGAGGCCAACGCCACCGGAAGGTTGGCGAACCTGGCGAGCGCAGCAACTGCGAGGCCGCGGATGATGAAGTCGGGACCCAGCGCATCGGCGGTGACCGTCGATTGGTTTCCGATGATGAGCATGGCGGCGAACGCGGCGATGGCTCCAGCTAACGCCCACGACAGCATCGCCATGTGCCGGGGGTCTGCTCCGGTGAGGGTCGCAGAATCTGGGTTGGCCGCGGCCCCTCGGATTGCCAGGCCGTATCGGCTGCGTTGCAGGAACAGATACAGCGCCGCGACCACGACTGGCGACAGGCACAGCAGCGCCGTCGACGAAGGCGAAACGTAGACGGTGAGATCGAAATCGGGGAAGCCCGGGGGTTGCGGGAAACTGCCTCCGCCCAAACCGCCTTTGGAGAACGACAACGCCAGCAACAACAGAGCTTGTGCAGCACCCAGAGTGGCGACCATCGACAGCACTTTGGGGGCCGCAGCCAGTTTGCGGACCACGAAAGCTTCTATGCCGGCCGCCAACAAAGCGGCCACGATCAACGCCCCAACGAAGCCAAGCCAGTAGGGCACTCCGTAATCATTGACGACGACCGACATCATTGAGGCCGCCACCAGTCCGATAGAGCCGTGTGCGAAGTTGATGAACCCGCTGGACCTGTAGGCCAGCACCAAACCGATGCCCAACAGGGCGTAGCCGATGCCGAAGATTGAGCCCAGCAACAGCAGTGGCCCGGAGATGTCGAACCCGGAGATGTCGAACCCGGAGATGTCGAACGAGTCCACGGTTCTACCGATCCGCGCCGAGGGCGCCGGCAAGGCCCTCAAGGTAAGCGGCTTGCAACAAGTTGGGTTTGGCCCGGAACTCTTCGGCTGTTCCCGAGTGGCCGATCTCTCCTTTTTCCATCACGTAGGCGTGGTCTGCGATTGCCAGAGCAATGTTGACCGATTGCTCGACTAGCAGCACGGCCGCGCCTTGGTCGGCTATTTGGCGAACGACCGGCAGTAGATCGGCGATCACTGTGGGGGCCAGGCCCAGCGAGAACTCGTCGATCAGTAGCAGACGGGGACGCACGATGATGGCCTTTGCCAGCGAGAGCATCTGTTTTTCGCCGCCCGACAACGTGTCGGCTCGCTGGCCAGATCGTTCGGCCAAACGCGGAAACAGCTCGTATACCTCGGCTACGCTTTCTGCAGCGGCTTTGTCACGAGTCTTCTGGTTTGCTCCGTGGCCGAAGAGGCGAAGATTCTCGGCCACGGTCAGCGGGCCGACCACCGTCTCTCCTCCGACGATCTGATGCAACCCCATCCCGACGCGCCAGGTTGGTCGGGTCTTGGTGATGTCGAGTCCGGCGTAGACGATGCGCCCGCCGATGGTCGGTTCGAGTCCTGAGATCGCTCGCAGCAGGGTGGTCTTGCCTGCGCCGTTGGTTCCCAGCAAGGCGACGACCGCGCCTTCGTCAACCTGGAGGTCAACATCGAACAGAACTTGCACGGTTTCATACGCGACCGATACCTGTTCCACTGAAAGCAACGGTGAACTCGGAGGCCCGCCTTCGGAGGTCTGCCGCGCGTAAACCCGCCGCGGTACGGTGGTGGCCTGTGCTTGAGCCACGGTGGTCGCAGCGTCGCGCGACGAGGGCGCGAAGCGGCGCACACCCCATCCCACCACCACCAACAACAGTCCGATCCAGGCGATCTTCCATTGGTCTGACCAACTGCTGATCGCCAGGTTGTTGACCAGCGACACACCCAGCGCACCGATACCGGCCCAGAGGACTTGGCGGGCGGCCACCCTTCTACGCAACGCGGGGGCAAGCGTGGTGAACGCCGCGGCATCCAGCCCGGCTGCGGCCAAGCCAAGAGCACCGGCGGCGGCCAGCCAGCAAACCACCAACCCGACGTACGTGAACGACAAGCCGCCCAGAGTCACCAACAAACCAGCTACCAACAGATTCGTTCCGATGGCGTCGGCCCGGCGACCTCCCACCAGCCGGTGCAACCGGTGATACCAGGGTCCGAAACCGTTGATCAGCGCGGCGGCGAGAGCGCCAGCCGCCAGAACTGCGGCGGTTTGGGTGTCGCTGCGTTGCCATTCTCCCACCAGCAGCGATGCGGCAGAATCGGCTCCGCCGATAACTACTGCGCCGCCCGCGAAAGCAGCTCCATAAGCGCGACGAGCCCACGGCACATCGGTACGGGCGACGGTGTCCTCCACTTCTGAGTCTTCGTCATGCACTAGCGCATGGCAACCAACCAGCAAGGTGCCGACCAGCACCAGCACCGCGCTGACCCACAGCAACGTGTCGTGGTTGATTGGGCCTACAACACGCAGCACCAAGGGCAACGAAGCCCCGCTCGCCACCGCTGCCCAATACCACGAGAGGGTGCGGAACCGATCCGCAGAGCGTGTGTCGGTAGCCACCAAAATTCGGTGCGTCACCAGCCCAGGCGCTGTGCCGAAGGCCAACAACACACCACCAACCACGAAAGGGCCGAGTCGGTCTGCCGATGCCATCAAGGCCAACCCGACCGCAGCCATCAGCCCGCCGAGAAAGAGCAGCGCCCCGGCAGGGAACTTGTCACGGAGCCGTGGCACCCCCAGAGCTGCCAGCACCGCCACCGCGCCTAGCAGGGTCGCTTCGCCGACGATCGCGCCCAACAAGTTGAGGTGCTCGGCTATTTCCTCTCGGCGAAACAACAGGACCGGCAACGGCGACGCCAAGCCTGCTGCCTGCAAGGAGATCGCGGTTAGGAGACGAGGCTTGCCGGGCCGCCCCTCGCGCTCTTGGTCCATCGGTCTGCCCGCCAGCCGTTCAGCCGTCGAAATCCGCCGGATCGCCGATCAGTGCCATGCACTCGCATTCGGGGTCGAATCGGAAACTCCGGTAGGCGTCACCACCGGCGTAGCTCCCTTCGCTGTACTCGACCCCGTAGACCGATGCCGGCTCGAAGTTGTCGCCGAGTTGCCAGATCGCCTCGGTGACTCCTTGGGCGCTCACCTCGGTCAGGTGTGGCGAAGCGGCTTGAAGCAGTCGGAGCATGTCGCAGAACATGAGTCCGGTGCGGACGTTGTTGCGTTCTTCGAATGCCAGCGATGCGTTCGTGAAGATGTTGAGGCATTCTTGTTCGGCATCTGAGGCCGGGAACGGGTGCTGCTCGTCGCCAACGTCGTAGCCGGGCATCACGCTGATGCCACTGGCTCCGGCCATCAGGTCGGGATAGTTTAAGACGTTGAACTCGGGATTGTCGTAGCTGGTCACGGCATATGCAGGCGAGAAGTTCTGGGTGACGCTGGTGTCGATGAACCACGAGACCAGCCTGGAGCCGCCTATGGCTACGACCTTGTCTACGCCGGTTTCTTTGAAGTTGATGATGGCTTGGAGTTGGTCGTTGTTGAAAGACGTTCCGTCGGTCGGGTCGATGGTGTTGTACGAGGCCACTTCCACTCCGGCTGCTTCCAACCTCGGCACGAATTGCTGGTTGTAGACCCGCTCAGACAGTTCTGATTCGATGGCGATGACGCCCAGCGTGGCTCCGTCAAACCAGCCGTCTTCTATAAGTCCCGCGGCGAGTCCGCCTACCAGGTCGTCATAGGAGGGAAGTATCGGCGACCAATAGTACGGCGCCAGCGCTTCGAACCCTTCGTTGTCGACTGGGTAGAGAGTGGCGTCGAGCATCAGTGTCTTGGCGTTGTGGTAGCAGGGCCGGGCGTTTTCTTGGAACTGGCCGGTCATCACCACGGCGAAGGCTCTGTCGTCTTGAGTGATGGCGTTGCAGAGTATCTCTTCAGCGACCGGACTGTCGGTGATGGCGTTGAACACGGTGACCTTGGCTTCGATCTGTCGACCCGCGAAGCCGCCGTTGGCGTTGAAGTGGTCGATCATCGCTGCTAGCTGCGCTTCGCGGTCGCCTTCATCGGGGGTTTCCCAGCCGAATGCGGCGGCTACCGCGGACGTGTCAGTGATGATGAACGAGATGGTGACGGTGTCGTCGCTGACACCGGGGGTGTCTGCTCCTGCGGGCACCGGGCCTGGAGGTTGAGCCGGTTCATCTTCGGGGGTTCCGCCTCCGTCGGTGGCCGTGTCGGTGGCTGCGGTGGTCGGCGTGGCTTCGGAGTCAGCATCGGTCTGGTCCTCGTCGGCTGACTGGGAACACGCCGCGGCAAGCATTGCCACCGCCAACAGCAACCCGAGCGCGCGGGAGTTCTTAAGGCGACGAACAGCGCTGGTGGCGGCGAAGCTCATGGTGCACCTCTCATATGTTTAATCTGCGGACCTGTGATCGGGTCATCGTTTGATGCCAGACGGGTGGCATCAGCGGCACTGATAGCCGCACGGTAGGCGGAGCGGCGGCGGTTGAGCGCTTCTGAGGTGAAGTATGCGACCAGCGCGAGCAGTACCAACACCACCGCGGTTTGCCCCCAGCGCCCGAAGTCAAGCCACCAACCGCCGAGCACATGTAGCAGTTCGTCGTTCATCCCGGTCAGGTACAAGAACGCTCCCATTGACGGGAAGAACCAGGGGCGTCTGTGGAGTTGGTTCATGTTTTTTCCCCGGCGGTGCCGAATTGAGCGCCTTCGCGTCCGTGCACGTAGTAGGAAGCCGCTTCGAGGCGGCCTCTTTCGGCTGGGAAGCCCTGCACGAGTCCCATCGACAGGTCGCGCAAGCCCCTAGAGATCGGGCCGTCCACCCCGGTGTTGCCGGTACCGCAGGCTTTGAGCGCACACACTGCGACACCGAAGCAGTTGTCGGCGATCTCTCCTTTGGCGATCCGCCAGTTCGAGACCACATCTTGTTTCGCCAGGATCTCGGGACTGGCGGTCTCCAAGCGAATCTGACGGCGGGCCCACAGGTAGGCGGTGTCGAGGTGGGCTCGCATGCTGCCGATCAGCTGGCGGTGCATGTCGCTGCCGCCGATCGGTTCGTCGGTGCCGTGGTAGGTGGTGGTCCTCAGGAATTGCATCGCATAGTCGTATACAGCTTGGGCCGCGCCGATATACACCGATGACAGAGCCACTTGGTTGCCGACGAAACTGCCTCGGCTCACTTGGGTCATTTTGACGAACGTCGCGGGCACGGTCAGCGCATTCTCGTCGGGCACGAAGGCGTTGTCTAGAACGATGCCGTGAGTGGCGGTGGCACGCATGCCCACGGCGTCCCATTTGGCCCGTTCGCTCACTCCTGCGGTGTCTCGGGGGATCAGGAACACAGCTAGGAACTCGGCGGTGTCTCCGCTGTCGAGTTTGGCTGTCACCAGGTAGTCGTCGGCCACTCCGGTAGCGCAACCGAAGGATTTGACTCCGTTGATCAACCAGCCACCTGTGGTGCGGGAGGCTTCGGTGGCGATGGTGATGGCTGCGTCTTTGGTACGCACCGATTCGCTGGCGAAGTTGGCGACCCAGCGGCCTTCTGCACCCATGCGGCGCAGCACTTTCTCCCCGAAAGCCCTGACTACCGGGACTTCGTCGGCGGCGAAGAGTCCGGCCTCGATGGCCTCAAGCGGTAACAGTCCTCGAGATGATCCGCTGCATTGAAAGAAGTACGCCAGCGAGGTCGAGGCGCAGGTCGTAGCCATGGCGAAGGTAGCGGCCGCCAAGTCGCGCAGTCCCCCGCCGAGACCTCCGTAGGCGACCGGTACGGTTAGTCCCAGTAGGCCGGCGTCGGAGATCGTGCGAACGTGTTCGATGGGGAACTCCCCGGCCCGGTCAGCTTCGATTGCCCGTTCGGCCAGCGCTGGTAGCACCGAGTCGACTTGTCGCGCCCGCTCGCGCTCGGCGTCGGTCATGTCCTCGACCAACAACTCTCCGGTGGTCCGGCCCTCGGTAATAGCGCTCATCGCAGTCGTCACCCGTCGCCTGCGAGACCACCGAGTAACAGGTCGGACCCTCCGGCGTTGCCACCTGCATAAGACCCGGTCGTGTAACCGCTCCAATAAATCGATCCATCGGTAGCGACTGCCAAGCCGGTCGCCTCCTCTACCGCTTCTGAACCGAACGAAGAGACGACGATCGGGACACCGTGGGGCCTCAGCCACACCAACGCTAGATCACGTCCGGTAGTCACCACGGTTGTGTCGGAGAATTCCTCCGATGCCTTGGCTTCTCCGGACAGTTGATCGTTGTCGACGGTACCGGTGACGAGGATCCGGTTGTTGACAAACCGTACTTCGAACGCCGTGTCGGTGTTGGGGAGACCGGACTGCCAGCGCCATTGTTCTTCGCCCTCGGCATTGAGCGACACCACGATCATGTCTCGTTCATCACCGAGGTCCGTAGCGAACGAGCCTCCAGTTGAACCGGCCACGAGCACTGATCCGTCGGGTCCGAGCCCGACTCCTTGAGTCCAGTCCAAAGCGTCAGATCCGAGCTGGGTGACCCATTGCTGTTCGCCTTCGGGTGAGAGACGCACCACGAACAGGTCCTTGTCCCCCGCGTTGGGGCCGCCGAAGTCACCTTCGGTGTACCCGGTGACATACAGACCGCCGTCGGGTACCAGCGCCGAACCTTGACCCCAGTCGGTGGCATCGGTGCCGAACTGGCGTACCCATTGCTGGTTGCCGTCGGCGTCGAAGCGGGCGGCAAAGCCGTCGAAGCCCCCGAGATCGGTGTCCGGGTCGAGCGTGCCTGCGCTGTATCCGCTGATGTAGGCGCCGCCGTCGAAGGCGCTCACGTCGAAGCCGCGGTCCCATTGGTCACTGCCGAATTGTCTGCGCCACAGTTCGTTGCCGTCGGCGTCGAAGCGGGCGAGCCAAACATCTGCCGATCCTTGGTTGAGTCCGGCAAAGTTGCCGTCGGTGAATCCGCCGACGTAGATCGATCCGTCGGGCGCAACCGAAACGCCCAAGGGTGAGTCGTTGTTTTCACCGCCGGTCTGCAGTGCCCACAGCTGGTCACCCTCATTGGAGTAGCGCGCCAGGAACACGTCTCGCTGACCCTGGTTGTCGCCGGCGAGATTGCCTTCGGTGGATGCGGTGATTACTACTTCGCCGTCTGGTGTCGCAGCTACGCCGTAGGAGGTTTCAGACCCAGAACTACCGATCTGAACACGCCAGAACTCACCCAACTCGGGGCCTGGTTCGACTTCGTCGTGAATTGGCTCGGGTTCATCGGGAAGTGCCTCCGCTTCGTCGTCGCGTGGCTCGGCATCATCGTCGCGTGGCTCGGCATCATCGTCGCGTGGCTCGGCATCATCGTCGCTACCACAAGCGGCCGCGGCGATGCATGCGACGACGAGAGTCGCGACTAGAACTCGGCGACCGATCACGTCAGGCGGCTTTGCGGCCCCTACGTAGCAGGACCCGGGCGCCGACTACGGCAACAGCCACTACAACCAAGATGACCACCAATCCTTGGTTTGAGCCGGAAGAAGAATCGTCGTCATCGCCGTCAGCGACTGCGGCGGTCTCTTCTTCAGCAACTTCGGGTTCAGGCTCCGGCTCGGGCTCAGGCTCGGGCTCGGGTTCCGGCTCCGGCTCCTCTTCGACCACCTCGGGCTCGGGCTCCGGCTCGGGTTCGGACTCCGGTTCCGGCTCGGACACGGCGGCAAAGGTGACCAGTTGTGCCGCGTAATTTGCGGCTGGTCCGAACCCATCGCCGGCCAGGATGAAGCATGGGTTGTCCGCGTCGCAACGTAGGGGGATCACCGATACTGGATAGTCGTACGTTGCGGTACCGTCCTCCGCGATCTCAACGGTGTGCTGGCCGTAGTTGCTCAGTTCGCAGTCGGCGGGACCGGCCGCTGGATAGTTGTAGCAGGTGACTACTGTCGCGGTCTTGCCTGGAAGCCAGCTTGTAAGCGTAACGGTGAGGACGTCGCCGTCTTCAATGCCTTCGCTCTTTGAGACTTCCATAGTCTCTCCGTTGTGACCCTCACCATGATCGGCAAATGCGGCAGGTAGCGCAACGAGACTCGCTAGCGCCATAACAGAAACCGCTGCTATCAAGCGGTATTTGGTGCGGATCATGGGTTCCCTCCGAGAATTCGGCTTTGTCGCGGGTCACTTTCCCGCAGACCTGCTGTGACACTACAGCGAAACAGCGTTCCGGTCAACGAAACAGCCGATTGCACGGCGGTGGACCAAAATCGTCGATTTCAGTCTGGATTCAGTACTCCGACCTCGGCCAACTCGGCTCTCATCGAGTTCACTGCACCGATCATGCTGGTCTGCAGCAGGTAGGCCCGGCTCTGTTCGGGATCGGCTGCGGTGGCGGCCAGCTGATCCAAGGCGCGTTGTCGGGCCGCAGGGTCGCTCGCTGCCAAGCTTTCAGCATTGTTGTGGGTGTGCCGTTTCACGTAGTCGATTGCGAGGGTGCGGCGCAGTTCAGCGTGGTGATCGAGCCGGTCCTCAGCAATTTCACCGTGCAGTACGGCAGCCAGTGAGCCACCTAGCAGCACCGCGTCATGGATTCCGCCGTTCATGCCCATCCCACCGAGCGGGTTGTTGATATGGGCAGCGTCTCCCATCAACACCACCCGACCGACCCGAAATCGGTCGGCTACTCGTTGGTGAACCCGGTAGATCGTGCGGTGGGCGATTTCGTAGGGTTGTTCGCGGGCGACTACCCCGTTGAGTCGGCGCTGAGCGCTCTCGTCGCTGAGAGCTTCGTCGTCGGTTTCGTGCTCACCGACCGGGAACAACGCCCGCCACAGGTCCACGGTTCGTAGTAGCACCAGCCATTCGTCAGGGTCGGAGATGTAGTTGACGTAAGCCAGATCGTCGAGGTGGTCAGCCATTTCAAACGGAGTCGACACCACCAGATAGCGATCCTCATAGGTCATGCCGTCAAAGGTCAGGCCCAGCGATTTGCGCACCGCGCTGGCCGCGCCGTCGGCACCGATCACAGCATCGGCGCTGATCGTCTCGCCCGAAGCCACCTGCACGGTGGCGGCGTCGCCCTGATCCGCGGTTCCTACCACTTCAGCGTCGAACTTGACGGTGACGTTGGCCATTCTGGCGAAACGGTCAAGCATGATTTCACACAGCTTGTACTGCTCGCATTGGAGACGGAACGGGTGGTCGGTCACATCGGCCAGCGTGCCGAGGTCGAACTCGGCCACTACTCCTTTGCGTCGGTCCCGGTAGGCGAAGCGGGGGGCGACCAGACCTCGGCTGAGCATCTCGTCGACGACGCCGTAGCGATCGAGCAGGTCGAGGGTGGCCGGGTGAAAGGTGGAAGCTCGCAGTTCGCGGGGCAGTTCGGGTGAGGCTTCCAAGAGAGTGACGTTGATGTTCCGGGTGGCGAGCACCGCCCCGGCCACGCAACCGACGGGACCGGCTCCGGCGACGACTACATGTGAGTGCGGCACAACTCAGTACTCACGCAGCATCATCCCGTGGCCCACGAACTGGTCGTTGATGCCGAGGGTCCGTAGCGCATGCCACAGGCAGACGGCGTTGATGGCCAGCACGGGTTTGCCGAGCCAGCGTTCAGCTTGATCGGCTACTTCGACCATCGACAGGTTGGTACCGCATTGCACGAGGGCGTCGATGTCGTCGCCGTCGAGTTTCTTGAGCACGTCCACGAGGGTTTCCGGGGTCACATCGGCGATTGAGGTTGCCGATTCACAGCGCAGTCCGTGTACTCGTTTCACGTCGAGGCCGCATTCGCTGAAATATCCGTACACCTGTTCGTCTGCGGCTGGTTGGTACGGCGTGAGGCAGGCAATACGCGACACGCCGAGCTTGCCGAGGGCGGCGTTGCAGGCCGCCGCGCCCGAGGTGATGCCGATTTCGCCGGCGATAGCGGCGACACGTGCTGAGAAGGCGGCGTTACCTTCTTTGCCTCCCCAGAATGTCTCGGCTGACATGCCCATAAGGATGTGGTCGGGTTTGCAGGTCATGATGTCGCGGATCGCTGTGGGAATGGTCTCGCGGATGAGATCCAGGAAGTGCAAGAATGCTTCGTCGCTGCTGAGGTCGGGGGCTTCTACTAAGAAGCGTCCGCTATGAAAGGTGACTCCGGGCGGACGCACCCGGGCGAAGTCGTGTTCGACGACCGTGTTGGTCGACGGCACGATTACTCCGATTTTGGCCCGGTACCCCACGACATCAGGCACGAGTGCCCCCCTTCCGGCTCGCTTGTTTGCGGAATGACGTTCCGCTTACAGGAACATTATCAGGAAGGTGGGCTTGTGCTTCCGTGCGCTAGCCTCACAACTCCGGAGACGTGGCCGAGCCAGGTTGAAGGCGCTTCCCTGCTAAGGAAGTAACGTCGTAAGGCGTTCGTGGGTTCGAATCCCACCGTCTCCGCTCTGGGGTCTTAGCCATTTAGGCCCAATCTTGTTAGCCACCAAACCGAAAAAGATCTGATTTAGATCCTTTTTGGTGACTTTTGAGGCTTTGATAGCTTTTGTGGGCCGGCTGGGTCATCTTCACGGGTGTGATGGCGGCCCTGTAGCTGTTTCGGGGCGCGTTGAAGCCAACGACCCTTTGTGCTGGTCGTTGGCTTAGAGGGGGTGGCCCGGGTGTGGGGGTTACGCGGGTCCGTCTCTTGAACGGTCTACGGGTTGGCTGTCCTCTAGTCCCAAAGGTGGCCCGCTCACAGAAGCACCGTTTTCGTGTTCGTCGTCTAAGCCTGAATCCACCGACGGGACTGTCAGATGGTGATTCAGGGGTTGGTGTTGGGTTGGTTGGTGCCGGTCTGGTGCGTGTGTGTGGGCTGGCGCGTTTTGGGGCGTGCGGGACTGGAGTGCGGGGCTGTGGTGGGTTGGTGGCGGGTGGGGTTGGGCTGCGCTGCGCCGGGCGCGGGCGGCGGGTTAGATGAGCAGGGGTAGGTTGCGGATTCGTTGCAGGGCGGTGGTGAAGGTGTTTGCCCATGGCCAGTTGAGCGGCAGGCGCAGTCTGTGTCGGCCGCTGTGGTTGACGAGGCGGCCTGGCACGGTGAGGAGCCGGTTGCGGATGGTGGCTGCGACGGTGAGTTGGCGCGCGGGGTGGGCGCGGCCGAGGCGGGCGGTCCAGCGTATGAGGTTGTGGGCGAGCACGCAGCAGGCGAGCCAGGCGCCGTTGGCGGGGAATCGTCTGGAGGGGCAGCGGCTGAGCCCGGAGCCTTCTTTGAGGTCACGAATGGCGAGCTCGACGGTGGCGTGGGCTCGGTGGTAGGTGTCGGCGGCTTTGGTGTCGAGGTCTTCTCTGTCGGTGACGAAGCAGTGGTGACGCCAGTTGGGCCACAGCTCGCCTTGGGCGCCGAGCAGGCGGCTGCGGCGCACGATGAGCCGCAGCTTCGCGGGCGCGTCGTCGCCGCGGAGTTTGTCGCCGCGGCGGCCGGCTTCGATGGTGGTCTCAGCGACTTGCGCCTCGCCGCCGCGGGTGTATTCGATGCTTGCCCAGGCGTCGTCGTCTATGGCCGCTATGGCTGTGTTGACCTTGGCGTTTTGTGGGATCGTGATCGAGTAGCAGGCGTTGTGGGCGCCGATGGCTGCGATCATGTCATAGGAGAAGAACCCCGCGTCGGCGCGCACCGTCACCGCCGCGTCCGCCGCCAGGCGCCGCAGGCGCGTCAGCGTCTCACGAGCGAAGTGCACGTTGCCGCGCTGAGACGATCCCGACCGCATCCGCGAGTGCAGCACCTCGCCGGTGTCTGAGCGCACCGCCACCAGCGGGTGATAGCCCAACACCTTGGTATGGCCGTACGCGGCGCCGTGCTTGGCCTTGCCGCACACCTCACACACCGTGGAGTCCAAATCCACCGTCATCTCCCCAACGTCGGGCGCGGCGCCCCCAGACCACGCCCGGCGAAGCGCCAACTCGGCCGCTTTGTCGAGCTGGCGCACATGCCCGAACGTGAACGACCTCAAAAACGACCCAGCAGTCGACGGCGCCACCACCGCGAAAGGCAGCACCGCCGCCGCCGAGCCCGACCGCAGCCGCTGCACATCGTCGATACAGCGCCCGCCCACCAGCATCGACGCCACCAAAGACAACACCTTGCGACCCGACCCCGACCCCGCCACACGCCCGTCGAGGCGCACCGTGTCGTCGATCAACGCCTCCAAACCCAGCCTGTGCATCACCGTGCCCGCCAACAACAACCCCGCATCAGCCACCAAAGACCCATCATCAAAAACTGCCTCCAACCCGTCGATCCCACCAGCTACGCTCCTCACCAGAAGTGCCTCCTCACATGGCCAGAACGACCGTTACAACAAACAGCATTCTCCCACGTCACGAGGCCTTTCTGGTGGACGCGCCAACCCCACAAGCCTCACCGCGTCGGTGGATTCAGGCTAAGAGTTCTTCATCGAGCCTGTAGTAGTTGTTTGCCCATTCTGGGCGTGTTTCTCTCATGCCGTGAGCGACGAGCATCATCACCGACCCGACGAGCCTGGCTCCGATTTCGAGGGAACGACACCATCTGTCCGCCAGCCCGCCTTTGTCGCGCAGCATTCCGTTGAGGTTCTCGATCTGGTTACGGCGGTTGTAGGACTGTTTCCAAGCGGTGGTGCCATACGGGATCGACTGGTAGTGGTCAAGTTCCTTGACAGGGATGGTGACACGACCGACACAGCAGTACACGGCGTCGTCTGTTCTGACTATGAACGGAGCGTTGTTGTTCGGTTTGGCCTTACGGTTTCGGGTTTTGAGGTTGCTGCGGATACGGCCAGCGCATTGCGGGCATTGCATCTGGATGCTGCCGTTCTCAAAAATCCGGGTTGGGCTGTATCTGAACTTGGCCCGGCGGTCATACCAGTCCCGGAGCTTCGTTGCTGTCAGTGCAGGGTCGGGTCGGTGGAGGTCTTCGTCCAGCCAAACAGGGAGAAACGTTCCGCAGTGCTCGATGAGTTCGTGTTTGTTTCTTCCTAACTCAAGGTTTCGGACACGTTCAACGTCGATGGCTGTTTGGTCCATCACCACACGGAGACCTTCTTTACGCAACCGTCGGTTGAAGTTCTCATTTTTCATTGTGTAGATTCGGTCTGCTGCGACTTCTTCTATGTTCGGGGCGACCTTCTTGGTCCATTCAATGCAATCCAACGCGATGGGTGCAACGTTGGGGTCCGCGGGTACGAGCTTCATGTGCAGAGGCATGATCGGCACTGGTTCGCCGAGGTTGGCGGAGTCGGTTCTGCCCTTCCAATCAGAAGGTCGGACGCCCACAGTTATGTGGTCGTCAAAGCCTAGTCTCATGCCTGCTTTGCGTTTGCTGGTCGCTGAGCGATGACCCCAGCGGGCATCAACATCGGCGCTGCATGGCTTGCCGGTTGATTCTTTGTCGGGTGAGTATGCACCCGGCACCGCCCATGCCAGCAGGAAGGTGCTGTCGATGGCGATAGCGGTGATCTGCTCAGCCATGCCCTCGGGGATGTTGGCTTTGAGAAGGCAGTGAGCGAACCAGTCCTGGTCACAGACCGTGCCATCTTTGTCCACCCAGCCCTCTAGCAGAGCCCTTTCAAGACGAAGGCACTGCTTGTTGATGACGTTGTAGGACAACAGTTTGCGGGCCGCACGGTTGCACAACTCCAGCTTGTAGGCGACCTCTGCCTCTAAGCCACATAGCACTGCACACAGGTCGGTTCTGCGATATGACGACCTCAGCATCGCCGCGAGAACCATCACAACCAACAGAGCCAACAAAGACAGATCGGACCTCTTCCCGGGATGGCCCCGAAGTTTGCGCTTCAGGTAGGGCAGCACACCAGAGGATCCAACGACATCTATGGCGTGCAACGACATGTCCAACGGAGCCAGGATCGGGTAATCCTTCGTAGAGCTGGGATGACCCAACGGCAACGCCCGTTGGGCGTTGAGGCGTGCTATCTCCGAAACCGTGAGGGGCTTTGAGGGGTCTTCGCGTGCAGCTCTACGATGCTTATGGCGAAGGCTCATGCCCCCAACCCCTCCAAAGCAGCATCCTCAGCGCTAATGGTCTGGGAGGCAGGGCCAAGAAGCCGGTCGAGTGTGTGCAACGACACTGGCCCCGCGATCACACGAAACGCAGCCAAAGGCGTTCCGGCTAGCAGGTGGGCTTGCAGCCATGTCGAACGCGCCCTAGTCAGATAGAAATGCCCGAAACCGTGGACCTCGATACGTTTGGCGAGCGCAAAAACGGCGTTACGGGATGTCCCAGCAACGAACCTCTGGCCGTTTGAATGTTCAACGGCTCCATTGAGCAGATCGGTGTAACCGGCACGAATCGGCACCAAACGGGCGCTCGGGCTTTCTGGGTCCACCCAGACCGCTAGACGACCCTGGCCCATCTCCACCACATCGCCGGGCGTTGCTCGTTGGATGTGTACAGCTGGCAGCCCCGCTCCCAGGCTGAGGCTGACCACAGCAGCAGATGCCGCTCTCACAGACGCATTCTTTATCGTCGCGGCTAGACGGAAAGCCTCCTCGTCTTTAAGACTGTAGGGGAGAGCCGGACCGGTTCTAGGACGGTTCGTGCGTTCACGCGGCCAGAATCGTGGGGCCACCACTCGACCGATCTGTTCCAACGTCCAGAGGGCCTCGCGCTCCTGCGCAACTGACAGTTGAGCAATGACCTCAGATACGTACTGGGTAACATTGTCTGGGTGATAAACGGTTTCTGTGTTGATGGTGCCCAACTCGGCCAGCGCCCACTCAAAGACCCCGAAACTCAGCCGCAGCATCCGATGGGCGGCTTTAACGGCCTTCGGGTCTGCTTCAACCGCACACCCGCCACCAACGCGCTTGCCACTGATTGGTTTGGCGAGGCGGATCGCGGGCTAGAGACGTCCTCGGGGATCCTTCACCGCAGAGCTTTGTTGACGAGGTCGATCATTTCAGGTGTTTAGATCGTCGAAGATCTTCCTTAGGCGTCTGGTGGCGCTGTCTCTATAGAGACCGTTTGAACAATTCTTCTTGATCCGACGTCCTGATGATCGTGTTGTTACCAAGTCGAATCTCGCGCTGGTCTCGCCTGGTTTCAGGCAAACGTACAGACTGTTAGGTTCCTGGCTCTCCCAGCAGTTCAGATGGCCATTGTCTGGGATCTTCTCACGCCATGTGCGCTGTAGAGCCACCTTCGCACTAAGGGAACTGTCCAACGCAGTCATTGATGCGTGCCTGCGTGCTGGATCTAGTGCTAGTGCCTTCTCGATGCTGGACGCGACGCCCCGACTTACATGAGGTGCAAGATCTCTAAGCCTGAATCCACCGACGGGACTGTCAGATGGTGATTCAGGGGTTGGGGTTGGGTTGGTTGGTGCCGGTCTGGTGCGTGTGTGTGGGCTGGCGCGTTTTGGGGCGTGCGGGACTGGAGTGCGGGGTTGTGGTGGGTTGGTGGCGGGTGGGGTTGGGCTGCGCTGCGCCGGGCGCGGGGCGCGGGTTAGATGATGAGGTGTTTCTGACTCTTCGCGACAGATTGCGGGGTTTTTCAAGTCGCATTGGTGGGTGTGCGGTGGTGGTTGTGTGGTCATGTTAGCGGTTGGTTTCGGTGGTGGGCGCGTCGTCGCTGGTCGGCTTGTTGGAGTCCGTCTCGGCGTGCTTGGCGGATCTGGTCGCCTTTGCCGGTGTGCTCGTCGTGGGGGGTGACATACCCGATGCCTTCGTGCAGCCGCACCGAGTTGTAGTGGCCGCGGACGCGTTCGAGTTCTCGGGTGAGGTCGGCGGGATCGCCGAGCGTTTCGAGGTGGGGATGCTCGCCTTTGACGTGGCTGAACAGAGACTCGATCCAGGCCTGGTCGGTGGGCGTGGACCGGCGTCCGAAGTGCTGGGCGATCGAGCACATGGCCATGAATTTGGCGGTGTCGCCGGCGCGCATCTCCGGTCCGTTGTCGCTGACCGCCAACAGCAGCGGGATTGTGTCGCTGTGGGGCAGGTCTGCGTGGGGGTTGTCGAGGCGGGCGGCGAGTTCGTCGGTGAGGAGCCCTTCGCTTTGCAGTGCTTTGGCGAACAAGACTCTGGCGGCGACCGAGTCCGGTGCCGCGGTGTGGTGCGTGGCGATCCATTTACGGGACACCACATCGACTATCGCGTAGGCGTGCTTGGCTTGTCGGCATGTCGGGAACTGGGTGCCGTCCCAACACCACAGTTGGTTGGGCCGCCACTCACACCAGGTAGGCCACGGCGTCTTGGTGGCCTTGGCGGGGCGCGGCGTGCCGGCCAGAGCGAGGCCGTGACCTGCGAGAACGCGGTCCACAGTCGAAGCAGACACCCACACGCGGCCCAGGTAGGAGCCGCGGTGCGCGAGCTTGCGATGCGACCGGTCGGTGTCGCCCCACTCGTCGAAGAGGCGCACGATCTCGTCACGTTCTGAGCTCAGCAGGCTGTGGATCGGACGTCCGCCCGGGCGGGCATCGTCAAGAGTCCCCTCGGCGCGGCGTTGGGTCCAGCGCCATGCCCGGCGGCGGTCCACACCCAGCACCGTGCAGACCCGGCTGTGCGTCCAGCCAGCCGAGGTGGCGTCGTCGATCAACCCCAACAGCACGGCTTTGGCGGTCCCGTCGACGCGGGCGGGGACAGGACCGCTCATCCCCAACCCGTTTTTCCCCGCAGCACCGCCAGCTCCACGGCTTGTTCGACCACAGTACGCCCCAACCGTTCCACCTCGACACGAAGGGCTGCTGCCTCAGACGCCTCCGCTCGGGACTGACGGGGCCGGCCCGGCCTCGACGAACCCAAAGCCGCGACCGCCCCATCCCGGGCGACAGCTCGCAGCCGGGCGATCACCGACCGGTCCACACCAGCCTCAGCAGCCGCCTCGGCCTGGGTGACCTGACCGCAAAGCATCCGCACCCACAAATCGTACTTCTGCTCTGCTGTAAGCAGCTTCTTCGGTTTTCTATGCTCGGAACTCATAGGCTGCAGCCTCCTGTCCTAGGACCGCCAACCCTGCCCGATGCTGCTTGAAAAAACTCAGAACCTGTCGCGCGAAGTCAGATGCACAACAATGAGCAGGGGTAGGTTGCGGATTCGTTGCAGGGCGGTGGTGAAGGTGTTCTGCCAGGGCCAGTTGAGCGGCAGGCGCAGTCTGTGTCGGCCGCTGTGGTTGACGAGGCGGCCTGGCACGGTGAGGAGCCGGTTGCGGATGGTGGCTGCGACGGTGAGTTGGCGCGCGGGGTGGGCGCGGCCGAGGCGGGCGGTCCAGCGTATGAGGTTGTGGGCGAGCACGCAGCAGGCGAGCCAGGCGCCGTTGGCGGGGAATCGTCTGGAGGGGCAGCGGCTGAGCCCGGAGCCTTCTTTGAGGTCACGAATGGCGAGCTCGACTGTGGCGTGGGCTCGGTGGTAGGTGTCGGCGGCACAGGTGTCGAGGTCTTCTCTGTCGGTGACGAAGCAGTGGTGACGCCAGTTGGGCCACAGCTCGCCTTGGGCGCCGAGCAGGCGGCTGCGGCGCACGATGAGCCGCAGCTCGGCCCGCTTGGCGTCGTCGCCGTGGAGTTTGTCGCTGCGGCGGCCGGCTTCGATGGTGGTCTCAGCGACTTGCGCCTCGCCGCCGCGGGTGTATTTGATGCTTGCCCAGGCGTCGTCGTCTATGGCCGCTATGGCTGTGTTGACCTTGGCGTTTTGGCCGATCGTGATCGAGTAGCAGGCGTTGTGGGCGCCGATGGCTGCGATCATGTCATAGGAGAAGAACCCCGCGTCGGCGCGTACCGTCACCGCCGCGTCCGCCGCCAGGCGCCGCACCCTCGTCAGCGTCTCACGAGCGAACCGGTCGTTGCCGCGCTGAGACGATCCCGACCGCATCCGCGAGTGCAGCACCTCGCCGGTGTCTGAGCGCACCGCCACCAGCGGGTGATAGCCCAACACCTTGGTATGGCCGTACGCGGCGCCGTGCTTGGCCTTGCCGCACACCTCACACACCGTGGAGTCCAAATCCACAGTCATCTCCCCAGCGTCGGGCGCGGCGCCCCCAGACCACGCCCGGCGAAGCGCCAACTCGGCCGCTTTGTCGAGCTGGCGCACATGCCCGAACGTGAACGACCTCAAAAACGACCCAGCAGTCGACGGCGCCACCACCGCGAAAGGCAGCACCGCCGCCGCCGAGCCCGACCGCAACCGCTGCGTCGATGCAGCGCCCGCCCACCAGCATCGACGCCACCAAAGACAACACCTTGCGACCCGACCCCGACCCCGCCACACGCCCGTCGAGGCGCACCGTGTCGTCGATCAACGCCTCCAAACCCAGCCTGTGCATCACCGTGCCCGCCAGCAACAACCCCCCATCCCCCACCAAAGACCCATCATCAAAAACTGCCTCCAACCCGTCGATCCCACCTGCTACGCTCCTCACAGGAAGTGCCTCCTCTCGTGGCCAGAACGACCGTTACATCAAACAGCATTCTCCCACGTCAGGAGGCCTTTCTGGTGGACGCGCCAACCCCCACAACCTCACCGCACCGGTGGATCCAGGCTAAGTCGTCGGATCGCCTTGAGCGTAGGCTGAGGCGACTGTACGAGAGAGACAGGCTAGGAGTAGGAACGGTTCTCAGGGAAGACTTCCATAATATTCGTCACCCTAAGTGGCTGAGAGAGTTCGTAGCTGAGTTATTGCAGGACTAGAAATAACCGCCGATTCTGGTGACCTGCGGTTATTCAATAGTCTCAAACGCCAAGGCACATCAGCGTCGAACTGGATCACCGGACCGTGACAACTTGTGGAGGTGTGCCGATAACCCGAAGCACGCAAACGATGTGAAACAAGATCGTTCGGGCTGCTGGTTCACGGGGTCTTGTCGTCGGTGTCCTGCGTCAGAGACGAGCGTTTCACTACCTCAACCCGAGCTCACGGTCACCGCTGGCGACTGTGCCAGCGTGCCTAGACGGTCGGCTGGTGTCGTCGAATGGACGACCACCACAGCACCACCATGCCCGCTATAACAGCCGTCAACCATTCCTTCCACAACCCGCCAAGGAACATGTAAGTGGAATGCACGACGAAGAGGGCGGACACAACGATGAGCCCATGAAGAACCCTGGCTAGCTTGAACGCCCGCCACAATGCCTGCTTTGTGGGTACTGCACTTGGCGTGGTTCGGTTCTCGTTGAGACTAAGGAGTAAGTAGACGAGACCACCCGAAACTGCGACCCCCCACCTTCCACCGCTGTGGTGTAGGGCATATGCCGAGGACCACACCAAGATTTCCCAGATCATGCTCTGCGACTCCTTCTGCGGCTACGGCTACGGGACCTTCTGCGCCGCTTCCCCCTTGAGGGTTTCAGCGAGTTGCTGTCGTCATCGGAACCCGCAAGCAGCACAAACAGCAACCAGACCAACCCGAGCACCACAATCACGACGGATGTAAGGGCACACAGAACACCACCCGTGATGGCGAACCCCTCGTACAGCCCCTCAACCTGTGTGGAGATCAACCAGCACACCGATCCGAGTACGACACTGAACACTAGGAACGCGACTGGCGCCCGCCACGGATCGAAGAAATCCCTGAACCAGCGCGCTTGAAGAACGGCCACGAACGCGGCGAGGTTCGCTAACGCCAACACAGGCAAAGCAACCGCTAGAACCTCCACAGGTCGCATCGCCTGTTCGACCTGTCCCAGGTCAGAGAATTGTTGTGAGCTTGTGTTCGGTGCCCGATCCTTGTCGGACTCTAGGGATTGTTGGGCTGTTGATGGCTGGGGTGTCATGTGCGGTCCATTCGTGCGATCAGAGACTGAACCCGGTTGTCCAGCCATCGCAGCAGCCGAACCTTGACGGTGACGTCCGCGGCCCGCCTGCGTTGACGATCTGCGGCTGGATGACTTCCCGTGGTATCGACTCGGGCATCGCCCACGGCTTCGTCCACCTCGATCTGGCAGTGCGGTTTGGTTTGGTCGTCGCGATGGTCAAGGAAGTGGGTGTTGAGGCTGTACTGGAGCGGGCCGGGGTCTCCAAGCCCGGCGGGTGCGGCGCTGAGGCTGACGTATTGGGCCAGCAGGCCAGCTGAGACGCTCACCGAGAGCGGGGCGACGTTCTGGGAGAGCGGCGCCATGGGGGGGTTCCCGGTTCCAGCGATGTAGGTGGGGTCGTCGAGCAGTCCTTGCTTGTCAGGGACGACTTGGGCGAGGTCGAGTTGGCGGTTGCAGCTCATGCAGGGGCGACCCGGTCTGATGACGTGGGTCCGCCAGGTGGCGTTGAGCATCGTTGCGTCGTCGCGTGTGTCGATGGCGATGCCACCGTCGATGACGGGAATGAGGTCGCTGTAGGCCAGCGAGTTCAGTACAGCGCGGGGCCAGGGCCGGTCCACACAGCAGAAGATCAGGTCGTGGTCGAGAGCGACGCGCAGACCTTCGGGCTCGCACACTGAGAGGTCCGACACTGTGATTGCGGGATTATGTGCGGTAGCCGCAGCGACGGTGCAGCGGCGGGCGACATGGACCTTGGGACGCACTAGACGCGCATCACGGCGGGTGGCGCCGATGAGGCGGTCGAGGTTGTGGTCCTCGACGATGTCGAAGTCCATCACGGTGATCCGGGACAGACCCGACGCCGCGAGGCGCACGGCGACGTCTAGGCCGACGCTCCCGACGCCCACAACGAGGACACTGCGACGGGCGAGGTCGGCTTGGCATCTATCGCCCCAGGCGCTGATAGTGCGGGTCTGCCTGGAAGTGGGCTTTGGCGTAGGCATAAACGTGTCGTTCCATGACACGGCAAGACGGCTTCCGACGACCCGGACGTTGGCAGCGTGCGTGCAGTCAACGCTTCTGCCTGTGCCGATGTCCCAGTGCCGAGCGGACCATGTTCTGTCGCCGGTGGCGAGGGTCATCCCCACGAGAGGAAGGCCAGTGATCTCACGGGCAAGGTTTGCGTAGCTGGACTCGGCGTCGCGGTCGGGACCACTCATCGGCTGCCATCTGGAGGCCCCCGGGTGGCTGTGCAACAAGACCAGCCCGCAGCCCCGCTGCTGGACGGTCTCGGCACCGCGCAGGATGTAGTCGGCCATGACAGTGGCGTTACCGTGAACGTGGCGGTCTCCCTGCTGCGGGGGGATCACCGAGGCGATCAGCGCTGTGGTGCGCGTCAGACCGGTGGACGTCCGGTAGGCGGCGAGGCACAGGTCTTCTTGGCCGTCGTCTCGTACGAGCAGACCGACAAGGGCCTGCTCGGTTGCGTCGGTCATGGCGACAGAGACTCGCCGCGTCACTGGGTCACCTCGCTCAGCACGGCTTGCAGGTGAGCTGTCCAACAGACTTCAGGCGGGGCATCACCCCAGCCGGAGGAGTTACGGCTGTGCTTCAGCCAACCCGCCTTGCTCGACGGCTGACTATTTGTGTTGGTGAATCTGACATCGTCCGGGAGGTGGATCCAGTGCGGCGGCACCTGCGGCCAGCCGCCTAGTTCGTCCACGGCCGCGCCGACTTCTACAACGCTGCCTGCGCAGGCGCCAGCGGCGGGGGTGATACGACAGATGACTAGCTCGGCCTCTACGACGGGCGAGAGGCCGAGCCTCGACATGGAATCGACGAACGCTTGAATTGGTGGTTGCACTAGGCGACGGGTGCGCTTTGGCGGATCGTCACGAACCGCGCGTTTTTGGTGATGGACACGAGTTCGTCGTCGCGGTACCGCTTCGTATGAGGGCGGTCCTTGCCTTCTAGCTCGCCCAGATCGAACGCGGCGGGATCCCGGCCAGCCAGGCGCAGCAGAGCCTCCGCCCGCTGGCTCAGGTCGGCGGTCTCATACGGGTCACCGTCGATGGTGAACGGGATCAATCTCCCCAACTCCACGACATTGTCTGTTTCGGTCATCGGATTCTCATTTCTGCTCGATGATTGGGTCTTGTTGCTATGTCGAAATCCACGACCGCAACGAAAGCCGCTCCACAAAAACCTGAAAAGCGACTTTCGTTGCGCGCAACGTTTTCGACAGATAGAGACACATGATGGATTCGACAGCCCGATCTCCTGGCTCCGAACACCCGCTGTTCGATAACCGTGACCTCCTAGAGGACGTCACGAACGCGATGTACGCCGTCATTCAGAAGACGCTGCACAAGAGGGCTGGTAGAAAATCGCGGCAAGGTACCAGATCAGAGCGTGCCCTGATTGGTGGTGTCAGCGCTGATGACGTGCTCCAAGAGGCAACGATCGACTTATGGGACTACCCGCCCGAGAACCTCACGAGTAGCTGGGCTGCGCTGGGAGTGACCATCGCAAAACATAAAGCAGCGGATGCTGTGAAGGCTGCGAGGAAGGGGCTGCGAGGCACAGAGCATCGACATGAGATCAAGGTGGAGTCAGGAGACGCTCCGATGAATGACCCCGAGGGCGAGCCGGGAGCGACCATATGGGACCTGCACCCCGACGAACGCCTCACCCCCGAGGAAGAATACATAATCTCGCGAAGCGCTCTCGACCTTCGAGACTTGGCCCGCGAAGTGCTCGACGAGCGAACCCAAACGGTTTTCTTCGGTATCCGCTTCCAAGACCGCACACGAGTAGACCTGTCCACAGAGTTAGACCTGACCCCTCAGCGGGTCGGGCAGATCTACGACGAAGCCTGCAGCACGCTAGAGAATCATCCCCGTTACCCCTACAACCTCGGACCATGACACTACGATCCAAGGAGAGCCGAGCCGCCGTCATGAACGACCGACACCCTGCCCCCGCACCCAAGAGCCTCACCGAGTTCCGCTCCGCGTACTTGGACTACCGCGAAGGCCAGAGCAAAGAGCCGCCAAGCCTTGAGGGTCTCAGCGGTAGAGACCGCCGCGCAGCCGAAGCGTTCGTGGAGTCTTCTGATGCCGCCTCCGGGATCGACCCCTACGCTTCCCGGCCGTCGATTGAGAAACTGCTCGCCGGGATAGCACAAGCCAAAGGCTCAACACCTGCGAGCGAAGCGAAACGGCCGCTGTCAACACCCACAAATCTGGCAACCGCTGCACGCAAAAAACAGATACACGAGGCAGTGGGCGTGCCGCTATCTCAGCTCAAGTCACGAGGATGGATCCCGGACACTCACGACATCGACATGATCGAGACGGCAGTCTGTGAACTGCTAGAAGTCGAAACCATAACGGAGACTCCCACTTTCGCGGCTGCTGCGAGACGGACGAACTCTCAGGAGCAGATCACCCCCAAACAGCAGGCTTGGTTGGGTCGTGTGCGACGGATCGCAGAACAGCAGAAAGCGGCGAGTTTCGATGTTGAGGCGCTTGAAACCGTCGCAGCGCGGCTTCCCAGCGAAGTCCAACACGGACCCAAGAGCCTGCACTTGTTGCCAGGGATCTTGGCGGGTTGCGGAGTACGGCTGGTCTTCCTGGAGGGGCTGCCCGGCGGGAAACTAGACGGTACCGTTTCTTTCATCGAAGGTGGCGGTCCTGTGATCGGTCTCACAGCACGAGGGGATCGTTTCGACTCGCTGCTATACACGCTGCTACACGAGTGCGCCCATCTAACGCTCGGACACATCCAGGAGGGGTCCGCAGCGATCCTGGATGAGGGACTGTCCGATGAACACACCGACTCCAGCGAGAAGCAGGCCGACAATCAAGCACGCGAGTGGCTGTTCCCAGGTGGGCTGAAACTCCAGCCGTTCGGCTCCTCGTGGATCGAAGACACAGCGACACGTTATTCGGTTCACCCGAGCTGCGTGATCGGACGGCTCCAACACGACTACGAAGAGTACACCTTCGAGAGAAGCAGCATTCCCAACGTCCGAGACGAACTCCGCGCCGCAGGTCTGATGTCATGACCTCTGGGCGTGACCATCGTGACCTCGGAGGTTCCGACAAGAAATTGAGGGAGAGGCACATCGTTCAGGTGCTTTCGATGCGGGTTAGCCAACACATCGGAACTCGTTACGGTCTTCCGACGTCGCCACCAACCGCGGATGACGGCCAACAGCGCCTCGATCCGGGCCCGCCACACGCTGGTCATCTACACTCCGGTGAACCCAGCCACAACCGTGAAAACTGATCTCTCCGATTCTGGGCACACGGTCACCGCAGTCGCACCTCCCAAGACGGCGCCGCCACTTCAGCCTTCGAGATTGTCGTCGACAAGAACCTCGGCATCAACCTCTTTAGCTAGGGCAAGTTCGTACACGGCAAAGTTGCTGAGACGCTCCTCAGGGACTACCCCGAGGTCACGTTCACCTGTGTTGCACAGACCCGGACCGCTCTGGCGACTTGCCGGGTGGCGTTCCGAAGGGTAATGGCAGTTGACCCAAACTGCGCCAGCCCCGGTTCGTACGCAACCGGGGCCGGACTTGAGCACCTCCGATGTCCTGTCTGCCCCCGTTGTAGGGACGAGACAACAAAAAGGAAAAAGGCACCTGGCCAAACGCTATACGCTGTCCGGCCCACCCACCAGCTGACGCCTACCGGGCACATGGTCCCCTATAGAAACACACCGTTCGTTTGGCTGGCACAAAGGACACTCTTTAGCCACGGATTACATCGCCAAGTGTCCAGTCCAAGCAGCGGGCGGACGCGTAGCGTTTCGTGCAGACTGCTGACGGCATTTGGATCTGCGGAAGGCGACAGCGCCAGACTGACCCCTGTAGGCGCTAAATCGCGAAAATGCTCATATCATCCGGGAAGGATTCAATGAGCATCTCCTTGGTGTAGACACACCTGGGTTATGGAACGGTCCACACACCTGGACAACCTGCGGTACGGCACGGGGGTACTGTCTCGCCTTGGTCAACCCATGCGGTGTTACCGCACTTGCAGCGGTACCGTCCGGTCTTAGGGGCCTTCTGGCCTGACTTGATGGTCATTGTCACCTCCTTCCCTCAGATCCGAAATTACAGGCGCGTAAGTCTAGGACTACGATGCGACAAAGCCCTACGCCTTAGCGGAGGCTCTGCAACAACCAAGACAAGGCATCGACCAATCCACAAAACCCCGTCTGACCTCGGCGAACGCAAATATGGGGTATAGACGGCCTTTTGGTTGGGGTATAGCTTTTGAGGGCTCGGCGTTTCCCTTGTGATTGCAGGGCAAACGACTGGTGGCTAAGACCCCCCCAAGGGGTCTTAGCCATTTAGGCCCGATCTTGTTAGCCACCAAACCGAAAAAGATCTGATTTAGATCCTTTTTGGTGGCTTTTGAGGCTTTGATAGTTTTTGTGGGCCGGCTGGGGGATTCCTGGTGGCTACAGAACGCCCGTCTCACCTCTTGGGACGTGTCCTCTCCACCGCCCGGCGAAGGCTCGGTGGCAACCCCGCTACAGGTGGGTTCGGCTGGCCAGGGGGCACAGCCGCGAACTGGGGGACATCGACGCACGGAGGGGCGCTGGCAAAGATCTCCCGGAACCTCGAATCCCTCACCGGCTTGTCGTTGAGTCCGAAAGCGTCCATGAGTCCTCCCACTGTGTCACGCAGCCACGGCTCAGCGAACGGCGTCACTCTAACTTCGTGGATCAGGTCGCGCAGATCGACCAGCACGCCCTGAGTTCTCGGAGTGGGTGCCGTGTTCAGCTTGTGCAGGTAAGAGGGGGCGGGTTTGTCCACAAAGGCCCGAGACACCAGACGGACCTCTCTCTCATAGTCGAAGGCGCTGTCCTTATAGAACAGGGCGTCCGAGGGCACCTGATATTGTTTCCCGTCTATCACTCTTGACAATGGCACTCTGTTCTTGACGTAACGCACAACCCCCAGAAACACATTGTCGTGATCTTGGTTCCCGAGACTCTTGCGCATTGAGTTGACATCGGATCTTAGGACTACCCCCGCAGCGTCGTCTGTGTACGACTTCCACATCGGCAACGACTCGTCCGTGCTGGCACTCCAGCAGGACATCGGGGACTCGATCCGGTAACGCTGGGCTATGAGGACTTCAGTATCGCAGGTATGAGCGTCGAAGTGTAGCCCCTCCGTCTGGTCCTCCATAGTCGTCATGCAGGACAGCCACAGTTGACCGGTCGCCAATAACCCCACCAACTGGTCAAGCCCCATGTAGCGCCAAAGCCAGGTTTGCCCCAGAGCTTGAACCGCATCTTCATACAGCGGATTGGTTACATACAAGGTCTTCTGCCCTCCTCAGCGGCAAAATGCTAATGCCAGTGCGTCTGATCATCTAAGGGATCGGCTGGTGGGCAACACGATATCTGGATAGTGCATGAGGAGTGCGAGACCGAACGTTTCGTCGATTCAGTCAGAAGCCGGCTCTGACCTCAGAAAACGCTGAATGGGGTACAACCACCTATTTGAATGGGGTACAACTCTTGGGGGCCTGATTTACACCCTGTGCTTGCAGGGCAAACGTAAATGGCTAAGACCCCGCGCTCAGGTTCTTGGACACTCAACGCTGATTAGCAGTCAGGAGAGAGTCAAGAACTCCAGATCAAACGAGAACGAATTCAAGTAGGCATCGACTGTCATCTCGTCGATACCCACAAAATCAAAACTGATTTCGAAGACTGTCCCCACGCAATCGCATTGTTCAGACCACAGCTGCTGAAGACGGCCACACAGGAGCACACCGTGGGTTGCGTCGGCAACGCCGTCGCACAGCTGTTGGGCAATTTCTGCAGCGGAGAGACCGCTCAGAGCACCCACATGTCCAATAGCTGGGTCGGCTTCAGAGCCGATCGGGGGCAAGAATCCAGCTGGGAACAGAACAGTAACGACTACGGAGACAGGGGCTGCGTCCCAGGCCGGGGTCGCAGAGACACGCACATCCACTGCCTCCCGATACAAGGTCCCCTCCGGGCTGCGCTCCTTGTCGTGCTTTGACACGACGTGATCGCGCCACTTCGAGAGCGATCTGGACAAGTCGTCGGGAAATGCGAACCGTCCGAACTTGCGAGCAACAGCTCGTGTGAACGCGTTCCGTTGTTCGTCATCTGAGAGTCCAGGTGTGCGTTTTTGCAGCAGTAGAACACCGGTCTCGATCGTCGTGATTCGATCCAAATCGGCGAAGTACGACCCATCTCCAAAAGCGGGGACATGCGCGAATCGTGTCATCCGGCCTCGGCGACCCTGGTTCAATTCGTTACCGTGAAGCTGCACCAACGGCGCTAGCGCCACAAACGGTCGGTCGCGCCCAGGTCTAGGCACGAGATCACACGTCTGTGTAAGGATCGCGTGCCCGTGAGGGGCGGCCTCGTACATACCCGAAAGTGTCCCTTCTCGGGCGTGCTTGCGAGCGTACTCAGTGCTAGGTAGATCACCGTGAGCGAGCCATACCTGATGTCGTAACGAGAGAACCACATCCCCCTGTCGGCATTCGCTCAGCTGTTCGCGTTGCTCGTCACTGAGCCACTCAACGGCGGAAGACACGGATCACCGGTCTTCCTGGTCACCGTCGATCACCTCTGCGAAGAGGAAGTCGCCATGCACCGTTCTCCCGGCACCTGTCGACTCGGTCAACGCCTCGACATCCCTACCTTGCGGTCCACTGACTGAGAGCGCAAGCTGCTGGAAGATTGATCGCCCGCCACCCTCCCGCGAACTCATGAGCGTGTCGCGTCGTTTCGAGGGTGTTGCGCCCAGCGACGAAACGAACTGTTCCAGGTAGGTCAGACGCTCCTGATTTCGCGAGTTCATCTGAGCCCCACCCGCCCACATGTGAAGCGCTCGTCGACTAACTCCAAAGAGCCGCCGGAGTTGATCCCATGTGAGACCCGAGTCTTCCTTCAACTGACGAATTCGTGAAGATGCAGCGGGGGTCGGATGCGGTTCATCATCGATCCCGCGGGTGAGTGAACCCTGTGACGAGGTCGATGCCTCGGACTCAACCCGCGCCGCGACCTCGTTCCACGAACCGAAAAAAAACACGCCCCCACGCCGACTTGCGTACCGAGGATCCGCCGCTTCTACGTCCGCCAACTTGACATGCTTGAACGGTGGCGTGCTCTTCGTCACGCGAACCACACAAACAGAAAATAGATCTCTGTCGGCGTTCGCTAGGAACCCCGCCGCGGTGTCAGCTGAGGTGTGGACCACCAAGTCGGTCACAACTCCGCTCCATGGGCCGTCAAGAACTCGTCCGATACTGCCCATCGGAAAAAACCATAGACGATTTCCACATACCGTTCCGTCTCACTTACACAGAACCGTGGATCGAATGGCACCGTGGTCTCTGTATACGCATCCAGATCAAGCACCCAACTCGGATGCCCAACACCTTCGATCGAAAGGTCGTGTGTTGCGCCTGAGGGGAGGTGTCCCCACCGCCCCCGAAGGTGTACATCGCCCATCTGAAACTCGGCCTGTGTCAACTCGCTAACGGCCTCTCCCTCGCCAAGCTCTGCACTACCCAGACCGAGTAGTTCAGGACGGACGAAATCTGGTAGCTGTTCCAACTTGTCAGGTTCGCTCAGCCGGTCGGTGTACCGCACACCCACCCGACTTGTGAACACGGGCCCAACGTGCTCGTTGACCGCAACCAGAGTGTTTTCTAAGCGGCCCAGAAAGTCCTCCCGATTGCTGTAGTCGTCACAACCCAGCGCAACAAAGTCCTCCGATAGCGTCACTTGCCAGTTGGGTTCAGCATCCGAGAATTTCCAGAGCACCGACTCAGCTACCTGAAGCGCTCCGCCAATACCGGGCGCTACCATTTCCTGCGTCTCTTTCGCGACCAGCGGATAAGAATGTCGGATCGCCTCTTGGAACGGGGCGACAAAACTCTGATCCCGAACGCTGAGGACTGGTGCAAACCGAACCTGAGCGACAACTCTCACCAACGGATCAGGGTCCAGGGGTATTCGCTCCGGGATCTCTCCGAACGGCGTCGCCGGGGACTTCGTCCATGTAGCCATACTTCACACTCTACTTCACATACTACGACAACGGTACCGCAGCCCCATCTTGCTGATCGCTCCGTACAAGTACGGTTCCTTGCGCGTGTAGATCACGAGGACCCGGTTCAGCGGCTCGTATGGACGCCGCTTCCCAGCCGATGAATTGAGTTGCTGCATTGAGTCTCCCAACGCCAAGCAAGATGCGAGGATGCCACCACGAGCACTAGGTAGAATCATACGATGAGAGGCAAGCCTCTACGCAGGCGATGCTCGTCGCCCAGCAAGCGGTCCCTGCCGTCTGGGAAACGGCTCGACGGGAAGGCTGATTGGGGATCGCATGCGAGTGTGCGCCCGAGTGCGACAGCCAGTCCTGAACTTTCAAGATGTCGAATGGGTTATAGACGGCCTTCTGGATGGGGTAAATTATCCGAAGGTCCGAGATTTGCTTCGCTGAACTGGGCAAATGCTTGGTGGCTAACATCTCGCTCGCTCGGCGACTGGTAGCTCAACCTAAAATATGGCTAGAAATACTACAGCAAAAGCGCTATAATTTTGTTATGGAAGCTGGAGTTCGGGAGTTGCGGGACAATTTGAGTCGCTACCTCACCGCGGTTCGAGCAGGGACCGAGGTCACCGTGACCGATCACGGGAAGGCAGTAGCGCTTCTGGTCGGTATTCATGAGCCCCGAACCATCGACCGGCTGGTCGACGATGGGTTGGTCACGCCGGCTCCGACGGCGAAAACGCGACTGTCCCACACCAAGGTCAAGAGCAAGGGAACAGTGAGCGACCTCGTGGCCGAACAGCGCCAGTGATCGTCTACTTCGATACGTCCGCGCTCATTCCCCTGATCATCGACGAACCGAGTTCCAGTTCCTGCGAACGACTTTGGAATGAAGCAACGCGGTCCGTAAGCGTGCGTCTTCTTTACGTCGAGGCCCGATCCGCGCTGGCTCGGGCTCAGCGACTCGGGCGGCTGACCCACAGAGGGCTTGCTTCTGCGGTTGCGCTACTCGACGACCTCAGTGCCCAAGTCGATCACGTCGAGATCACCGACCAACTGGTCCGAACTGCGGGCGACCTAGCCGAAGAGCATCAACTGCACGGCTACGACGCCGTTCACCTGGCCGCGGCGCAGACAGTTGCCGATGCCGACACAGTTTTCGCTAGCGGCGACCAAAATCTCATCGCCGCCGCCACTCATCTTGGACTCACTGTTGCACCCGGCAGTTGAACGTCGAAGGGGGCTCCTCTGGTGGCCGCAAGGTTGAGTCGGCGACAGGGACCGGTTAGGCTCACAACTTGATACCACCTAGGGAGGGTTCCATGTTAGACGATCATGGCGGCACCGCGTCCGGCAGCTATCCGGCGAGGCTGGATATCGAGTATCCCGAGGAGGGACTCGGTCGGGCATCGACGGTATTCCGGATCATCCTGGTCATACCCATTGCGGTCGTGGCAGGCCTGCTCACCGATTCCTTCGTCGGCAATTGGCAGGCTGGCGAGATGGATTCGGCGGCACTCATCGCATCCATCACGCTGTTCGGTCCGACATTGCTGATGATCCTGTTCCGGCAGAAGTACCCCCGTTGGTGGTTCGACTTCAACCTCGAACTGACGCGGTTCAGCACCCGCCTCATCGTCTACATGTCGCTGATGCGCGATGAGTACCCCTCCACCGATGAGCAGCAGGCCGTGCATCTGGAACTGGACTATCCCGACGCGGCCCAGGATCTGAACCGCTGGCTGCCGCTGGTCAAGTGGCTACTGGCCATCCCGCACTACATCGTGCTGGCTGTGCTGGGAGTTGCCGCGTTCATCTGTGTCGTGATCGCATGGTTCGCGATCATTTTAACCGGCCGCTATCCCCGTGGATTGTTCAATTTTGTGCTCGGTGTAAACCGTTGGAGCCTGCGCGTCGGGGCCTACATGTGGCTTCTCACCACCGACCGCTACCCGCCGTTCTCGCTGAGATAGCTTCATCGTCCGGCGCGAGGCGCCAATCTGCCGCTCATTTTGGAGTGGAGTTGCGTCGATCTGCATCGTCCGCGATCAACTTGAAGGCTTGACCCACAAGAGCGAGAGAGTTCGTCTGATCCAAATGCACGGCTACGGGTCGCCGATGCGTCATTTACGTGTTCGGGCGTCCTCGGACTCATTGTGGTGCCGGGGCGATAGCAGTCGGTGCGGCCATATAGGTTGAGGGTCATGGAGCGACCGCTAAGAGAGGCGACGGCTGCACGGCGCTGACTGCGCCCAGCAACCGAGCCGAAGCCGTCGTTCGGCAGAAGTGGCTCACCGCTGCGACCATCGGCTGGAACAGCATCGAGGGCGTGGTCGCAATCGTCGCCGGTGTCGCAGCGGGGTCGGTGAGCCTGATCGGCTTCGGACTGGACTCCGGCATCGAGGTGTCGGCCGCGCTGATCCTGACCTGGCGGCTGACCCAGGAGCGCCGCACCGGCTGCAAGCAGGACGCCGACAAACGGGCCCAGCGACTGATAGCGCTCAGCTTCGCCGCGCTGGCCCTCCATGTGGGCATCGCGGCGGGGCGAGACCTAGTGTTGGCCAACCGTCCCGACGAATCGCTGGCGGGGATCGTGATGGCTGCCCTGTCGCTGGCAGTCATGCCGGTGCTGGCCCGGGCCAAGCGTCGGTTGGCCCCGGTGATGGGATCGCGGGCCGTGGAGGCCGAGGCGACCCAGACGGTACGGTGCGCGCTCATGTCGGGCGGGTTGCTCATCGGCCTGGGCACCCACGCGACTCTGGGATGGTGGTGGGCCGATCCGCTTGCCGGGCTGTTCATCGCCTCACTGGCGGCCTACGAGACAGTGTCTGTATGGCGGGCCGAGTCTCTAGAAGACACCTGCTGCGCCTGATGTCCGGTATGTCCCACGTCCGGGACACTATGATATGTTCTTCATATCATAGTGTGATATATTTAACTTCATGTCGTCGGATATCTTCATCACTCCAGATCCAGACGATGCGGATCTCCTAGTCATCAATGAGATCGAACGGCTGCGCCGGGAACTCTCTCACTACGTCTCCTACCAGCCACGACGATGGTTCGAGAACCTTCGGAGGATGAGCTTCGCTCGAGCCGTCCGGGGCTCGAACTGGATTGAGGGTTACCGCGCCTCTCTCGACGATGTTCTCGACACCATCGAGGGAGAAGAGCCCGTAGACGCAACCGCAGAGACCAGAGCTGCCGTTTCCGGCTATCGAGACGCCTTGACCTATGTGCTACAGCTCGCCGAAGCCGGGACCGGAATAGACGAGTCTCTCTTGAAAGCCCTCCACTTCATGATGACGAAACACGATCTGAGAGCACGGCCAGGAAGATACAGACAGGGGCCGGTCTGGGTCGCCGACGAAACCGGGGAACATGTCTACGACGCGCCCGACGACGAGTTCGTCAAGCCGCTCATGGGCCAACTCATCGAGTCTCTCGACCACGACGAGTCTGTGCCCGTCATGTTCCAAGCTGCAATGTCCCATCTGAACCTGGCCATGATCCACCCTTTCCGAGACGGAAACGGTCGCATGGCCCGTGCGTTGCAAACGATGGTGCTCTCAAGAGAGGGGGTCGTCTCCCCTATCTTCTCGTCGGTGGAAGAGTATTTGGGTCACAACACCGGTGCCTACTACGCAGTGTTGTCTGAAGTGGGCCAAGGCAGTTGGCACCCAGAGAATCCGGCTCGGCCGTGGATTCGATTCATGCTCAGAGCCCACTATCAACAAGCCTGGACATTGCAGAGGCGCATCCACGAGACTGAACACCTTTACGACAGCATCTCCCAGTTCGTCGACCGCCACAGCCTGCCGAACCGGGTGACCGGTGCGTTGGCCGATGCCGCCCGAGGCCGCCGACTTCGCCGGTCGATCTACACCCATATCGTGGAGACGACCGATGGCGACCCGATTTCCGAGATCACCGCGAGTCGGGATCTGAAAGCCATGGTTGATGCCGGGGTCCTCGAACCAAGCGGCGCGGGACGTGGTCGCACCTACCACGGGTCCGAACAGCTGCGCAGCCTGTGGCAAGAGATCCGAGCCGCCCGTCCACCGAGAACTCACGACGACCCCTACAAAACGCTCCCCCAACAACCCCTGCCGGGAATCTCCGGCTGATCTCGGCGATACCGCGAGACCCCTACCGACCTAGCAAAACGCTGAGTGGGGTATAGAGGCCACTCTCTATTGGATATAGCTTCCGCAGGGCTGTGATTCACCCCCGCTGAACGTCCGCGTTCATTCCCCTGATCATCGACGAGCCGAGTTCCAGTTCCCGCGAACGACTCTGGAATGACGCAACGCGGACCGTCAGCGTGCGTCTTCTTTACGTCGAGACCCGATCCGCGCTGGCTCGGACCCGACAGACACGGGCGGTGCTACGGTGCGGTATCGCTCAACGGCTGTCGGGAGGAGTGAGCAATGCGCAAGGTAACAGAGGCGGATCTGCCCGGCGTGGGGGTTCGCTTTGACCTGCAGACGAACGCTGGTCGTTGTGTGGGTGTGGTCGTGCATCAGTCCGGCCGGCGTGATCTGGTCGTATATGACGAGCAGGACGTCGACCGGGCCTGTGAGAGTGTGGAACTCAGCGAGGACGAGGGCCACACGCTCGGCGAACTCTTGGGCGGCAGCCCGGTGTTGGAGCATCTCGACGATGCCGTGCACCGGCTGGAGGACCTGGTGATCTCGTGGATCAGGATCGACGAGAAGTCGTCTCTGGCCGGGCTGACCCTGACGGAGGCTGCGCTGCGCAAACGCACGGGTGCCGGCATCGTGGCGCTGGTCACCGACTCGGGCTCGATTCCCATACCGGGGGGAACTGACCGTCTCGAACCCGGTGACACGGCAGTGTTGGTAGGGGTGCCGTCTTCCGTCAAGGCCGCCACCAGGCTTCTCGCTCCATCCGGCTAAGCCAGCATGCACACGGGCGGCGACCTCCTGTTGATCGAACTGGGGGCGGTGGTCCTGGGCTTGGCCGTCATCGCCCGTGTGGCGCGCAGGGTCGGGCTGCCCGCGCTCCCGTTGTACCTGCTGGCGGGGCTTGCTCTCGGCGACGGCGGCCTAGTGGAGTTGCCGGCATCGGCGGACTTCATCGAGGTCGGCGCGGAGATCGGCGTGATCTTGATGCTGCTGATGCTGGGGCTCGAGTTCTCGCCACACGAACTGGTCGTCAACGTGCGCCGATCCACACTGGCCGGGTTCACAGACCTGGCCCTCAACTTCGCGCCGGGATTGGCCGCTGGTCTGCTACTCGGGTTCGATCCGATCGTGGCCGTGCTGTTGGGCGGCATCACCTACATCTCGTCGTCGGGTATCGTGGCGAAGCTGGTCGCCGACCTCGACCGGATCGGCAACCACGAGACCCCGGTCGTACTCAGCGTGCTGGTCATCGAGGACCTCGCCATGGTGCTGTACCTGCCGATCGTGTCGGGCGTGCTGTTCGGCGGTTCGGTGACGAGCACCGTCGTGACGGTCGCCGTCTCGCTGGCCGCGGTGTTGGCAGTCCTCGCTATCGCCTACGCGCTCGGCGACCGGCTCAGCGCCATCGCCTTGAGTCAGTCCAGCGAAGCGCTGTTGTTGACCCTGCTCGGCGTCACCCTGCTCGGCGCTGGCATCGCGGGACGCCTCAACCTCTCTACCGCGGTCGGCGCCTTCGTCGTGGGCGTCGCGCTGTCTGGCGACATCGTCTCCCATGCCCGGGGGCTGCTGCTGCCGCTGCGAAACCTCTTCGCCGCAGTGTTCTTCGTATTCTTCGGCCTGCAAGTGGACACTGGCCTCATCCCGGGCGTCGCCGCTGTAGCGGCCGCCATCACCGTGGTCTCCGTTGCAGCCAAGATCGCCACTGGCTGGATCGCGGCCGGCCGCGCCGGCATCGGCACACCCGGGCGACTGCGGACCGGTGCCGCCCTTGTGGCGCACGGGGAGTTCTCAATCGTCATCGCCGAACTCGGAATCAGCCGCGAGAGCGACCTCGGCGCTCTCTCAGCCACCTACGTGATCATGCTCACCGTCGTCGGCGCGCTGCTCTACCAATTCTCAGACGTGATGACCTCAGCCGCCATCAACAGACGCGATCGCCGCCGATAGCTAAGGCACCCACCCGCGAGTCGGCCGCGCTGATCCTGGCCTGGCGGCTGGCTCAGGAGCGCCGCACCGGCTGCAAGCAGGACACCGACAAACGGGCCCAGCGACTGATCGCTCTCAGCTTCGCCTCGCTGGCCGCCCGCGAGACAGAGTCTGTGTAGCGGGCCGAGTCCCTAGAAGACACATGCAGAACCGCCTTGGCCGATGGGAGTCTGCAATTGGGCCGCTGACTGGGCACGATCAAGACAACGGCCCAACGGCACTGGACCACGCCAAGCCGAAAAAGTGAAGTGAAACTTCAGATTGTCATGATAATCTAAAGTTGATGTTTCAACGGTTGCTGTCACTGCCTGAGTCCGGGGCTGAGACTTTCTTTCTTTGGGGACCGCGGCAAGCGGGCAAGAGCACCCTGCTCAGACATCGGTACCCCGACGCCGTGTGGGTTGATCTGCTCAAGGCGGACGAGTTCCGTCGCTACATCAGCCGGCCCGAGCAGTTGCGCGAAGAGTTGGAAGCGGCGGGCCCTGATCCTTCGCGCCAGGTGGTCATCGACGAGATCCAGAAGGTTCCCGCCCTGCTCGACGAGGTCCACTGGTTGATCGAGAACCGTGGGCTGCGGTTCGCGTTGTGCGGATCGAGCGCGCGCAAGGTACGACGCGGCGGCGCGAACCTGCTCGGTGGGCGCGCCCTGCGCTACGAACTGCGTGGCCTGACCGCTGGTGAACTCGGGGAGTCCTTCGACCTCGACCGAATTCTCAACCACGGCTACCTACCCTCGATCTACGAGTCGAACAGGCACAGCCGCAGGCTTGAGGCTTACATCTCCGACTATCTGCGTGAGGAGGTCGCCGCCGAGGGACTGGTGCGGAACCTGCCCGCCTTCTCAGACTTTCTCGACGCGGCCGCACTGAGCGACACCAGTTCCGTCAACTATTCGAACGTTGCCCGCGAGTGCGGCGTGTCGGGTCCTACCGTCAAATCGTACTTTGGCATCCTTGAGGACACGCTGCTAGCTCGTTGGTTGCCCCGCTGGCGGCGCCGGGCCAAGCGCCGCTTGGCTGGCGCGCCCAAACTCTATTTCGAGGATGTGGGGGTCGTGAACCGTCTGGCGCGGCGCGGTGAACTGCACCGAGGCTCCGACTCCTACGGCAAGGCGTTCGAAAACTGGTTGTTCCACGAGTTGTCGGCTTTCCTCGCATACCGAGAACGCGACGAGCAACTGACCTACTGGCGACTCCCGAGCGGTATCGAGGTAGACTTCATTGTCGGCGACATGCGGTTTGCGATCGAAGCAAAAGCGACCGGCAGGATCAACAACAGCCACCTCAAGGGCCTCCGCACCCTAGCCGAGGAACATCCCGGCGTCAGTCGCCGAATCGTGGTCTGCCTCGAACCGAAGCCGCGTCGCACCAGCGACAGCATCGACGTGATCGGAGCCGCCGACTTCGTCCGAGAACTCTGGCAAGGCGAGTTCATCTGAGCCGCCCCGATGCGGCGTCAATGGCCCGAGGACCCCACTCCAACCGAGTCCAGACCATTTGTCGCGGTATTTTGGTCGACTGCACTTCCGAGGACTACGCCGATGTCTGGTCAAAGGTCGGAGCAAGTCGCGAAGTCCGCGCCATGGCCTCAGGGCGCATCCGACTGTCCGTGCGAGTTGGAGCCCCAACAAGTAATGGTGCCGTCGACCCGAATGGCACACGAATGACTCCCGCCCGCAGAGATGGCGCTGAACTGACCTTCGGGCGCATCCAACTCGCCATACCAGTTTATGCCCCAACAGGTCACAGCACCGTCAACTCCGATGGCACACGAATGGAAGTTGCCAGTTGCGATCGCGACGAACTGGCCGTGGGGCGCATCCAACTGGCCGTAATCGTTAACACCCCAACAGGTCACAGCACCACCGACTGCGATAGCGCACGAGTTGGCCGCACCCGCTGTGACGGCGCTGAACTGACCCTTGGGCGCATCCAACTGGCCGTAGTCTTCAACACCCCAACAGGTCACAGCACCACCGACTGTGATGGCACACGAATGGGTGCTGCCCGAGGCGATCGCAGTGAACTGGCCTTCGGGCGCATCCGCGTCGGCACCGTGACCCCAACAGACAGCGGTGCCGGCGATTGTGATGGCACACGAATGGAAGTCACCCACCGTGATCGCAGTGAACTGGCCTTCGGGCGCATCCAACTGACTAAACCCCTCGTCCCCCCAACAAGTTGCAGCACCAGCGGTTGTAATGGCACACGAGCTGATATTGCCCGCGGCGATGGCGCTGAACTGGCCTTCGGGCGCATCCGCCTGGCCCCACGCGTTGGCACCCCAACAAGTCGCAGCACCATCGGATGTGATCGCACAGGAATGGCCGACGCCGCTTGAGATCGCTGGGGAGGAAGGAGTTGCGCCGGATCCTCCTAGGGGAGCGTCGTCACCGCATCCAACGGCTAGCAAAGCGACTATGAGCGTTGCGCCGATGAAACCAACTATGAAACGAGGGCGGGGCATAGTTCGCTCCTTCCCGAGCGGTTTGCACCTTACCTCCAGCAGTTGGTCCCAACCCGACCGGCTACGCAATCGGGGAAACTCCTTCACACCCGACTTGGACGCCCTCGGGGTTAGGCTCCGCTTCGGTGAAACATAGCCATCGAGTCCTGCTTCTCGGAGTCGTACTAACCGTTGTTGCTGTTGCATGCACCGCTGAAGGAGGTGGCGATGAACTCGGTCACGACACCACCACAACGACAGCACCCCAAACCACAGTCGACGACACCACCACCGCAACGACCGTGTCCGAAACCACAGTCGACGACACCACCACAACGACCGGCGTTCTCGAAAACTCCATACCTCCGGAGGGCCCCGAGAGCGGTGTCCCGGCTGGCTTGGTGACACCCACGGGTATCCCAGTCGCGGTTCTCGAACGTACTGATTCGGGCTACCTGGTGCGGACACCCTGCGGAAACACCGCCGAAGTTTCCAAAGGTGTGTTGATCAACGATGTCCGCGTAGTGATCGATCCAGGCCACGGCGGACCCGTGGATACAGGCGCGGTAGGACCCAATAGTCTGTTAGAACGCGACTTGAACCTCACACTCGGCCGCGCCGTCATCGACGAACTGACGAGCCGCGGAATCTCTGCGGTCAGCACCCGCACCGGCGACTATGGGACGTTGCTGTCGGTTCGCGCCCTCCTCGCCGACGATCTGGGAGTGGAAGCACTGGTTTCGATCCACCACAACGCACCCAATTGGGCAACCAGCAGCGTCCCTGGTAGCGAGGTGTTCATTCAATCTGCTTCACGCGACCTCGCTCGTGCCGATTCCGCTCGTCTCGGTGGGCTGTTGTACGAAGAGGTCACCGCTGCGCTTGCTACTTTCAACAACATCTCGTGGAGCCGATCGGCCAGTGCAGGTGTGCTTCGGGTCTTGTCGTCAAGAGGTAGCGATGCTTACGGAATGATCGTCCGACCGGCTGTCCCCACTGCCCTAGTCGAGTACGGCTACCTTTCGAACCCCTCCGAAGCCGCGCTGTTCAAGACCGACGAATACATCCAAGTGGCCGCCACAGCCACCGCCGATGCCATCGACGCCTACCTGCATACCGAACGTCCGGGTACAGGATTCATCCAGCGCCCCCGCATATTCGACCCACAGCGCGCTCCCAGTTTCTGCGAAGATCCTGCTCTCGAATAATCTGGCTAGCTTCATTGGGGATGGATCTGGTTCCGACTATTGACATTGCTGAGCCGTCAGCGGCGTCGCTCAGCGCACTGGACGCTGCTTGCGCCGATCATGGCTTCTTTCTCCTCGAAGGCCACGGCCTCGACGACCTGATCGACCAGGCCTGGCGTACCACACGCCAGTTCTTTGATTCACCGCCAGAAGTGAAGGAGTCGATTCGCCGGAATCCCGACTCGATGCTCGGTTGGTTTGACCGTGAACTCACTAAGCGCAAACGGGATCACAAGGAGGTGTTCGACTTCATCGATCCTGAGATCCCCCCCGAGCACAACCCGAACTGTTGGCCACAAGGAGTAGACGGTTTCCGCGAGACGATGGAGCAATTCTTCGATGCTTTCGCTGCGCTCGCGTCGAGGACGCTCGAATTGCTACATCACACTTTGGGTCTGCCCCAAGAGGTGGCGCAGAGCCACACGAGCATGCGTTCCACCAGTACCGTGCGTCTCAACTACTACCCGGTCGGGGATCCTGTCCCGCTGCCAGAGCGCGAAGGGTTGAACCCACTTGGCGAAACCGCTTTGGGCTATCACACGGACCCTGGAGTGCTCACCCTGTTGCTGCAAGACCACACTGGCGGACTCCAAGCAGAATCGGTCAAGCACGGCTGGATCGATATTGAACCCCGGCCCGGGACCATTGTCGTGAACCTGGCCGACACTATGCAGGTGTGGACCAATGACCGTTACAAGGCGGCGGTTCATCGGGTCGTTCCCATGACTAAGAGATCCCGCTACAGCATCCCCTTCTTTTCGAACCCTCCCCGTGATTGCATGATCGCTCCGATCGATGTGTTGCTTACCGGACAACCTCACTACCGCCGGTTCAGTTGGCGCGAGTTCATCAAAGGACGGGCCGACGACAACTTCGCGGACTACGGCGTTGACGACATCCAGATCAGCAACTTCCGCATCACCGATTGAAGCCATCGCCTCGCTCCTACGAACTGTCCGTGACTCCGCATTCCAGAGCTACAGATTTTGGGGTGCCCACGGAATGAAGATGATCAAGTTCCCAGGACATCAACACCGTAATCGGCTGCGCAGGTCTGCAGTTGCTCGTCAAATGTGGCAACAGCTCGGGCATGTCGGTTCAGCGCGGTGTCAAGCACAATGACGTCAGGAAGCCGCAGCCGGGTATCGGCTCGTAGCTTCGCCCATCGTAAGGGAGCTCCGGGATCGACGATGTCGATGTCGAATGCCGCTTGCAGTCGTGCGGAAGCTTCATCAAGGACCCCCAGTCGGGCTGGCGCAACGAGGCACTCAGCTAGGGTCACCGGGTGCAGAAGCGAATTCTCGCTTCCGATCTGGTAGTTGACAGCCACCGCTCGACTGTGGTGGCGATCACTCGGATCACGCAACGCCACAACCCAGCTTGCGTCGGCAACAATCACTCGGACCAGTCTGCAGCACGTTGATACAAGTGCGAAGAACCAGGAAGCGAACCCGTTAAATCCTCACGCGCTTGAGCACGCGCCGACGGCGAACGACCTCCACTAGCCCAATCCAGCAATACGAGGCGAATGAGCTTGGCTCGGGGCGTGCCTGACCATCGCCGCGACGCTTCGTCAAGAACCGCAGCGATGTCGTCCGTTTCGGTCACTGGATGACGAGGTCGAGACGTTGGCACGCGCTTGAGTGTAACACCCGGTGTATCACCGTGCTCATTGACAACCAGCACCGACGAACCTCCTGCCTATTTTTATAGTTTTTCATATTATCGTGTTAAGACTCGACCACAAGTGAACTACGGTATGGGGGCCATGGAAATGGACCTTGCAGCAATTCGATCCATAGAGGTAGGATAATTGGTATGACCGTTCCGAAGGCCAAGATCGCAGTCACCATCGATGCCGATGTGCTGGCGCGCGTCAAGTCGGCAGTTGCGGCGGGCGAGGCACGAAATGTCTCGGCGTACGTCGAACACGCCGTCGCCAGTCAACTCGTAGCCGAAGCCTCATTCGACACGATGCTGGCTGAGATGCTCGAAGCCACGGGCGGACCACCTACCGACGAGGAGAGGGCAGAAGCTCGTCGCCTGTTGGCCGGTGAAGCCGCTACATGAACCGCGTCGTGTTGGATACCGGCGCTCTGATTGCCTTGGAGCGCGGAGACCGCTTCGTTGCAAATCTGGTTTCCGAAGCAAGACGAACCAAAGAAACTTTGACCGTTCCTGCGGCATGCATAGCTCAGGCGTGGCGTAATCCCAGCCGCCAAGCCCGCCTTGGGGCTCTGCTGAAGATGTCCAATACCGATGTGGTTTCGATGGACCACGCCGAAGCCAGAAGTGTTGGTCTTCTGCTAGCTGCGACCGAGACCTCTGACGTTGTCGACGGACATGTGGCGGTATGCGCTCATCGACTTGGAGCAACGGTCGTCACGAGCGATCCGGACGACATCAAACTGCTCGGACCCACCCTCCGCACTCACCGCGTTTGAGCGCCGCTTCCGAGGTAAGATCTCGCCAACCGAAAAACCCCTTGTCATGCCATCTGATTTTGTCTTCAAAGCCTTGAATCGCTTTCACAGCGCAGCAATAGCCGTCAGCCGCGGGAAGGTCGGTTGGACCGGGGCCAAGATGCCGGTCCTTGAGCTCACCACCATCGGACGCAAGAGCGGTCTACCCCGTTCTGTCTTGCTGACCGCGCCGTGGCAGGACGGCGACCGGATGGCGCTGATCGCCTCTGCTGGTGGGAACGACAACCACCCGGCATGGTTTCTGAATTTGCTGGACAACTCATCGGTCACCGTTCGTACTGCAGACGGCACCAAGAAGATGAACGCTCGGATCACCTCAGGGGACGAGCGAGCGGAGATCTGGCATGCAGCTATCTCAGAGTTCAAGCACTACGCCGCCTATGAGTCGAAGACTGATCGAGAGATTCCAGTCGTGGTTCTTGAGCCGGCGGAAATGACTGGAACGCCGAACTGACTAAAGGCCGACCTGAAAAAAGAGATGTCGGGCCTCCGCGAAGTTGGCGTACACTGAACCGCTGTTGCGCCCGTAGCTCAGCTGGATAGAGCGTCTGACTACGGATCAGAAGGTCGGGAGTTCGACTCTCTCCGGGCGCGCCAAACACATGCCAACTGCTCGGATATATATCGCCACGATCGCGTTGGAACCCAACCGCTGGTTTGGGATCACGCAGGACCGTCGGGCAACGATCACAGTCAGCCGCTGGCTCGACCGAATCCGCGACGCCGGATTCGACGGTATTGAACTATGGGAAGCTCACGCCTCCGAAGCCGACCCCTCTGAGTTTTCGGCCATCATCGGGCACGGTCTCGGGGTGGCGGTGTGCAACACCTACGTCAGTTTCGACGACGAATCCGACACGGAACGTCAGCGAGCCGCCGAAATGACCCGCCTGTCTGGGGCCGGAAAGGTCAAGTGGAACACTGGGGTGGACCGTGACGAAGCCTCTCTCGACGCCTATGGCGAGCGGCTCGCACGTTGGGTCAGCGAGTTGCCGGGCGTCCAAACCGTGTGCGAATGCCACGACGGTTCTGCCATGGACGATCCCTCAGTCGCAGCCAAAGTGTTGGCCGCTGGCGGACCCCCTGAGGCAGTGGGTGCGTTGGTTCATACCCACGACAGCCATGATCTGCTCCGAGCGCGTTTCGATGCATACGGCGAGCGCATCTGTCATGCGCACATCAACCACCTCAACCTGAAGGCACCCCCGTTGGCTGAAATTCGAGACGAGTTCACCAAGACCGTCGGCCTTCTCAGCGACCTCGGTTTCGACGGCACCTGGAGCCTCGAGTTCGTTGACGGAACCCTCAGCGAACTCGACAACGAACCAGAGAAGCTGTTTGCGGCCGCAGTCGCAGATCTCGCAGTTTTGCGGGAAATCTTGAGCTGATTGCGACTCGGCCGCCCCGACGGGGAAAGCTGAGCGCCATGTTTATTCTTCGATTCGATTTTCGCCTCGGCCCACAATCCGATACCACGATGGCCGAGCTTTATCGCACCTCGCTGGAGATGTGCGAATGGGGCGAAGCCAACGGGGCGATGCTGGCCATGTTTTCTGAGCATCACGGTGCTAGCGACGGCTACTTGCCGTCGCCGGTCGTCATGTCTGCAGCGGCTGCGGCCCGCACCACCTCACTTCCGCTCAACGTGGGAGCCTTGCTGGCGTTGATGTACGACCCGGTCAAACTGGCCGAAGACATGATCGTGCTCGACCATCTGAGCGGCGGCCGGGTCAGTTACACGGTCGGGCTCGGTTACCGAGCCGAAGAATACGCAATGTTCGGGGTCGATTCCTCGCGGCGTGGTGTGTTGATGGACGAACACCTCGATCTGTTGAAGCGTGCCTTGACTGGGGAACGCTTCGACTGGCGGGGTCGCACCGTACATGTCACGCCCGAACCGTTGACCGCTGGCGGCCCGATGATTGCTTACGGCGGTGGCACTGTGGCAGCGGCACGGCGGGCCGCTCGGCGCGGCATGATGTTGCTGCCTCAACACGGTGACCAGGCCCTGGCCGAAGCCTACGACGAGGCCGCGCTCGAGGCTGGCAATCCCGTTGGCATGTGCATGTCGCCGCCGGTTGGTTCTCCCACGTCTTTGTTTGTCGCTGACGACCTTGATACGGCTTGGCAGGAGCTTGGCCCTCATCTCCTTCACGACGCCGTGATGTACAAGGAGTGGATGGGCGATGTCGCTTCGGCTTCTTTGTCGAACGCAACTACAGTCGCTGAACTCCGAGCCGACAACCGCGCCTACCGGATCGCCACCATCGACGAAGCCCGCCAACTCCGCGACCAATACGGCGTTCTCTCCCTACAACCCCTGTGCGGAGGTATCCCCCCAGAAACCGCCTGGCCCTACCTCCAAAATCTCGCAGCCCTCTAAGGCTCGCGGCCCTCCAACACCGGCACCCCCCAACACCGGCACCGTTCGCGTCAACGCTGTCGGGACTGACGGCGTCGGATCGCAACCCCCCAACACCGGCACCGTTCGCGTCAACGCTGTCGGGACTGACGGCGTCGGATCGCAACCCCCCAACACCGGAACCGTTCGCGTCAACGCTGTCGGGACTGACGGCGTCGGATCGCAACCCCCCAACACCGGAACCGTTCGCGTCAACGCTGTCGGGACTGACGGCGTCGGATCGCAACCCTCAAAAACCGGCACCGTTCGCGTCAACGCTGTCGGGACTGACGGCGTCGGATCGCAACCCTCAAAAACCGGGACCGTTCGCGTCAACGCTGTCGGGACTGACGGCGTCGGATCGCAACCTCTAAAACCGGCACCGTTTGCGTCAGCGCTGTTGGGATTCACGGCCTCGCAACCCTCAAAAACCGGCACCGTTCGCGTCAACGCTGTCGGGATTGACGGCGTTGGATCGCCGCCCATTCGTCGCGCAGGCCGACGGTGCGGTGGAAGGTCAGCGGGTCTTGCTGGTCGTGGGCGAAATAACCGAGGCGTTCGAACTGCACCACTTGGCCTGCTGGGGTGTCGGCGAGGGCAGGTTCGAGTTTGCAGCCGCTGCGAACCTCACGCGAGGCGGGGTTTAGCGAAGCGAGTTGGTCGGCACCATCGGCGCCGGGAAAGGGGTCGGTGAAGAGCCGGTCATAGAGCATGACCGTGCCGTTGAGCGCGTGAGCAGCCGACACCCAATGGATCGTGGCTTTCACCTTGCGGCCATCGGGAGCCTGCCCACCAGCGGTTTCAGGGTCGTAGCTGCAGTGAATGCGCACCACCTCACCGTCGGCGTCGGTCTCAACATCGGTGCAGGTGATGAGGTATCCCGCACGCAGGCGCACCTCGCGGCCCGGCGCCAACCGAAAGAACTTCTTGGGCGGGTCGACCATGAAGTCGCCACGCTCGATCCATAACCTGCCGCTGAACGGCACCATGCGGGTTCCCGCAGATTCGTCTTCGGGGTTGTTGATCGCCGGGCGCTGATCGATCAAGCCCTTTGGCCAGTTGTCGATCACCAACTCGACCGGATCGAGCACGGCCATCCGCCGCAGGGCGTGCCGGTTGTGATGGGTTCGCACGAACGATTCAAGTAGTTCGATCTCGTGCGTGCCGTTGACCCGGGCTACACCAATGTGCGAGCAGAACGCACGGATGGCTTCAGGTGGGTAACCACGCCTGCGCAAGCCCCGCAGTGTGGGCATGCGGGGATCGTCCCAGCCATCGACATGACCGTCGCGAACCAGTTCCAACAGTTTGCGTTTCGACAACACTGTGTGGGTGAGGTTGAGACGGGCGAACTCGGTTTGGCGGGGATGGTCGTTACCAAGACCGAGGTGTTCGATAAACCAGTCGTACAACGGCCGATGCGTGTCGAACTCGAGCGTGCACAGCGAATACGTCGTTTTTTCAAGCGCATCGCTCTGCCCATGCGCCCAGTCATAGGTCGGATAGATCTTCCATTCGTCGCCGGTGCGGAAGTGGTGGGCGTTGCGGATGCGGTACATGACCGGGTCCCGCATGGCCATGTTGTCGTGAACCATGTCGATCTTGGCTCTCAGGACTTTCTCGCCGTCGGCGAACTCGCCGGCACGCATCCGGGCGAAGAGATCAAGGTTTTCCTCAACGGTCCGGTCCCGATAGGGGCTGTTGACACCTGGTGTGGTGAATCCGCCCCGATTGGCTGAGATCGTCTCGGCGTCTTGGTCGTCGACATAGGCAAGTCCGTCGCGGATGAGTTGTTCGGCCCATTCGGCTAGCTGCACGAAATAGTCCGACGCATAGGCAGATTCGCCGGGGTCGAAACCCAGCCACGCCACGTCTTGGCGGATTACTTCGATGAAGCTGGCGTCTTCTGTTTCTGGGTTGGTGTCGTCAAAGCGCAGCCGGCATACACCGTCGAACTCGTTGGCCACACCGAAGTTGAGCGTGATCGATTTTGCGTGCCCGATGTGCAAGTACCCATTGGGTTCTGGAGGAAAGCGGGTTTGTACCCGCCCCCCGAAGGGCCCATCGGCGGCGTCTCTCTTGATCATCTCGCGGATGAAGTCGGTACCCGAGTTACTGGTCGAACCGGTGGGGGTTTCTTTCACAGATCTCAGGCTACGCGGTGTTGCCGCTAGGGGGTGTGGTCGCCGGGCGCAACCGGAGCCGCGCAAGAGATTTCGCAGTGTGGTCGCCGGGCGCAACCGGAGCCGCGCAAGAGATTTCGCAGTGTGGTCGCCGGGCGCAACCGGAGCCGCGCAAGAGATTTCAGCGAGCAGGCTTGGGTCGGTTAGCGTCAGGTGGATGTTTGATCTATCCGACAAGACGGCGTTGGTAACCGGAGCGGGGCAAAACGTGGGGGCGGGCATCGCCTCGGCTCTGGCAGCCCAAGGCGCACATGTTCTGGTCAACGACCTTCTCCCCGAACGAGCAGCGGAGGTTGCCGATCAGCTGACAGCAGCAGGAGGATCGGCCGCACCTGCAGCGTTCGATGTGACCGATCTCGACGCCATCCAGGCCGAACTCGCCGAACACCCGCCCATCAACATTCTCGTCAACAACGCCGGCAACGGCGGTGCTGAACAGATGCGACCCAAACCGTTCAGCGAGATGGACCCGACCGAATGGGACAGCCCCATCGAGGTCAACCTGCGAGGCGTGCTGAACTGCGTACACGCCGTGATCAACCCGATGGTTGAAGCCGGCTGGGGGCGGATAATCACAATCTCTTCGGGGGCTGGATCCGCCGGCGTCGGTATCGGCGTAGCGCCCTACTCGGCGGGCAAGGGCGGTGGTCTTGGCTTCATGCGGTCGTTGGCATTGGAGAACGCCAAGCTCGGGATCACTGCAAACAGCGTGGCTATCGGCTTGATGGACCATCCCGCGGGCGGGGGGCCCTTCACGGAGCATCTGGCCCGCGCGATCCCGGTGAAACGCTTGGGCTGCCCTGCCGATATCGGTGCTTTCTGTGTCTACCTTGCCAGCGAAGAGTCCAGTTGGATGACAGGCCAGACAATCAACCTCAATGGCGGCTCCGTCACCAGCTAAGCGGCAGAACCGCCGGATGATTGTGTCTGGCCTACGGCCCCAGCTGCGACAGCGGCACCACATCAACCCCGTCGGGACGTCGGTAGGCGCGGTGTCCGAACGCGGTGAGCATGACGTGTGCGGTCGGTGGGTCTCGCCGCGAGTGTCTGACCGCCTGCCGGGCTACAGCCAACAGCGCCGCCGCAGCCTCGTCCAACTTCGAGGGAACTCCTCCGAGTTTGATTTCGAATGCGATCCACCGACCGTCGAGATGTTCGACCACCGCGTCCAACTCCCGATGCTTGTCGTCGTGATAGTGCCAGACCGACATGTCGTGGGCTTCCGCGTACACCCGCAGATCCCGTATGGCCAACGATTCAAACAGAAGTCCCAAGGTCCTCAGGTCTTCGAGCAAGTGGCCCGGTCCTACCCGCAGAGCGGCAGCAGCCAACGACGGATCCGTCATATTCCGCTTCGGAGATTGGCGCAGCACCGACTTGGAACGCATCGCTGGTGCCCATCCTTCAAGGTCGTCCAGCACAAACAAGCGATGCATGGCGTCGATATAGCTGCTAACGGTATGACGGTTCACCGCAGGCCCATCGCCGGCGGTATCTCGGGCGAGCGACGCTTGAGTTGCGACGGTCGCCGTGTGACGGGCGCAAGAGCGGAGCAAGCGCATGACCTTCGCAGGGGAACGTCGCACACCGGTCTCCAAAGGCATGTCGGCTCTGATGGTTTCATTCAAATAGGCGGCAAGGAGCCTCTGAGCGGGATCTGAGGCCAAGCCCAGGTGACGAGGCCACCCACCGGTACAGATCATGTCAGCCCAGGCTCCGAGAGAAATCTCCTCTGATCGTCCTGACTGCGCGGGTTCACCGGACATCAATGACCTCAACGACACACCCCCGTTGGAGTGACCGGTCTCCAACAATGACATCGGCCGCATCCGGACCCGTATCAAGCGGCCAGCCCCGGAGTGCCGGGTAATGTCATCGACCTTCTCCGCAGAACCGGTGAGAATGAAACGGCCAGGGTTGCGGTCTTCGTCGCTGACTCCCTTCAAAATGTTCCACAACTCCGGAACCCGCTGGTACTCGTCCACCAGCTTGGGCGAAGGCCCCTCGGAGAGAGCGGGGCGGGGAGAGGCGTGGGCTAAGGCCAAGTCGTTGGCATCGGCGTCCAACATCATCTTGGAGCGTGCCGAGCTCAGCCCAGTCCATGTTTTCCCACACCCTTTGGCCCCTTCCAAAAGCACTATCGGCGCCGCTTCAAGCGCTCGACGAACCGCAGACTCCACAACTCGAGAAACGTAGCCATCAGGTACGAGCAAAGCGCTGTTCACAACCTGAATATACCATTTCCGCCGGAATTAATCGACAAATCCCGCAAATGAAATATCCCATTTCCGCCACGATGATTATACTATTTCCGCATCAGCTAGCCGGTGCGGAACCCGGTGCGGAACCCAAGGACCGGCGACCGGCCTAGTCGGGCCACTCGATGTTGTAGTCCTCGAACCAGAATCGGGCCTCACGGATCGCGGTGGGCGAGGTACGCAGGCTGAGGTCCTGGTTCAGTTCCAACGGCGTTGGGCCGATGTCTTCAGCGATCCTGGTGAGACCGTCGAGGTCGAGGTCGTAACAGCGCACTGCGTTGAGGCCCAGCAGCAATCGCGTCTCCTCCACCGGGATCTCCTGGAAATCAGTCTCGAGACGTTCGAGCGTGTGCGGCCATGATCCTTCCGGATGGGGATAGTCGGTGCCCCACATCAGCGCATCAATGCCGTTCACGTAACGGCGGCGAAGCTCGACTTTGCTCATCGTCGACGCACCGATGAACACGTTCGTGCCGATGTACTCGGAGGGGAGTTTCTGGATCAGGCCCTTGGTTCGGGAGGCCATCTTCTTGACCTTCCAGTTGCGTCCGCCGAAGACCGCATCGGTCTTGAACAGCAGATCACCGAGCCACCAGGAGCCGCATTCAACCGGCGCGTATTTGAGGTTCGGGAACTTGTCGAATTTGCCGGAAAGCAGCAGTTGCCACAGCGGTCGGTGGGTCCAAAACGCCACTTCCAGCATGTATTGGGCCATGTTGTCGTTGTAAGACCCGGAGTCGGCCTCACCAGAGTGGGTGTGAACTACCAGCCCAGCTTCTGCACACGCAGCCCATACCGGGTCGTAGCTCTCGTGGCCGTAGGAAGCGTTGTCGTGCCACATCGTGGGGATCATGATTCCCTTGACCCCCGGTTTCCCGGCCAGCGACTCTATCTCCTTGACCGATTCGGCAACTCCGTGGGTGATCGGCACGAGCGCTACGCCGGCACGACGGGGAGGGTTGGTGGCACAGAACTCTTCGAGCCAACGGTTGTGAGCTCGGGCTCCGGCCCAAGCAAGCCTCGGGTCGGTGATCATCCCGGCCTGCAACCCCGCCCCGAAAGGTGGCGCTTCCATCCCGGTCACGGCATCTCCGTCGGCGAAGATGATCTCGCCCGCTACACCGTCGGCGTCGAGTGTCTTGTCGCGGATCTCGGGGTCATATGCCCCTTTGAGGCCGACTTCGTTGTCTCGCTCCCACTGCTCAACGTATTCGCCGTTGAGTTCTTCGACCATCGCCCGCTGCTGGTGGCGCGTCACCAACCACTCGTCGAACTCGGCATGCACGGATGATTCGAGGTACTCACGGTAGTCCTCAACGAACAACCCGGCGTGGGTATCCGACGACACGATGATGTATGGAGCGTTGCTTTGGTCAACGCCTTCGAGGGGATTCGGCATGGGTGTGCTCCTTTACGATTTGAGCTTTCTACCCGAACCCGGGCATTGTAGATCAGTGTTGATCGCCCTTGTAAATCCGAGTCCAACGGAGGACTGCTAATGACCACGCTAGAAAACACTGCGCCGATGAGCCGTCCGGGTGAGGTAGCCGGCTGGCCCAAGCTTGTTGTCAAGTACACCACCGACGAGGCCAATGTCGCCCCGCTGTTGCCTCCTGGGCTCACTGCGCTCGACCCGGTTGTGCAGATTGGGATTTATTGTGTGCCTATTCTCGGTGAACCCGAGTTTGGGGTGAGCGTGAAGGTTCCGGCTTCGTTCAATGGTGTCGAGGGGGCTTACAACCTCGGTATGGGGATTGATCAGGAGGCTGCCGTGTTCATCAGCGGTGAGCTCAATGGTCAGCCCAAGTTTCTGTGCGACATCGAGTTCTTCCGCCTCGGTGACCATGTCGGCGCTCGCACTGTCCATCAGGGCTACACCTTCATTGAGTTCTCTGGTGAGGTGACTGGTGTGGGAGCCACGGTTGAGGGCGAGTTTGTTGAGCACGAGTGGTGGACCAAGTATTCCCGTGCGATCGGCGGAGCCGAGAAGCAATACGACTTCCCACCCCATGTGGTCGACGTGGCCACTCGCTTTGAGCAGATCCATGTGGAGGAGATCGACGGTGATCTGAAACTCCTCGACTCACCATGGGACCCAGTGGCGCATTACCTGCCGATCAAGGAGATGGTGTCGTCCCAGTTGGTCACCCATCAAGCCAAAGCACGCGACATCACCAACGCCGGCCCTCTAGACCCGATCGCCTTCTGGCCCCACGCCGACGTCGTCGGTGGTAGCCGTTGGCCCGGCGACCGCGGCGGCCCCCGCCACTAGTTTCCTCTCGTTTTTTTCCGTAAGGCTGACCTCGGCGAGATGGCTTGATCGGTTGACTTACGCGTCCCAATTCCTTGATTGACTGCATATGTTGCATTATTCTCTGCATCTATTGCAATATGCGGAGGGCAGTGCTATTGATATACCGATGGCACGCTTGAGTGAAACGTCATGCCAAGGGCAGCGGCGGATAACCGACATCACGATCAAAGCCAACACATGACCGGCAACGCCCGATCGTCCTCCGATGTGTTGTTGGAGATAGACGGCTTGACCGTGGAGTTCGCTTCGACCGACGCTCCGGTTCAAGCTGTCAACAACGTATCGCTCGCAGTCCACCGTGGTGAAACGCTTGGAATCATCGGCGAATCCGGGTCGGGAAAAAGCGCAACCGCAATGTCGGTGTTGCGTCTACTCCCAGAGCCACCCGCACGCGTTCTAGGAGGCAGGATCCTGCTCAACGGTGACGATCTTCTCACCGCTGATCATCGCCAACTCCGCGAGGTTCGGGGCCGTCGCATCTCAATGATCTTTCAGGATCCAACCACTTCCCTCCATCCCTCTTACACGATCGGTTCCCAACTCAGCGAAGCCATCCGCGTTCATCAGCAAGGACTATCGAAAGCAGAGAACCGTCAGCGCTGTGTCGAACTGCTGACCAGCGTTGGAATCGCCCCGGCAGAAGAGCGGATGAACCAGTATCCCCACGAGTTTTCGGGAGGGATGAGACAACGCTGCATGATTGCCATGGCTATCGCCAATCAGCCTGACGTGATCATCGCTGACGAACCCACCACGGCACTTGACGTCACCATCCAGGCCGAGATCCTTGACCTGCTTCGCGTCGTCAAAAGGGAGACGCAAGCCGCCGTTATTTTCATCACCCACGACTTGCGAGTAGTTGCCCAGATCTCAGATCGGGTGGCGGTCATGTACGCCGGTTCGGTTGTGGAATCCGGTCCGGCCCAAGAGGTGCTTCACAATCCACAACACCCATACACCGCTGCATTGCTGAGGAGCCTCCCCTCACTTCACGAACGCGCCGAGCGACAGGTATCAATCCAGGGTTCACCTCCAGATCCAACCGACCTCCCCGCGGGGTGTTCCTTCCAGCCGAGATGCGACATCGGAGTTGGAGAGACAATCTGCCGAACGACCCGCCCAGTTCTGGTGAGCACCAACAAACTCCACGAGTCTGCCTGCCACTTCAGCAGCCGTACCAGCGCAGTTGAAGTCGATCTCCAACGTTGCTCCGCGCGCCACGCTAAGCCCATAAGCGACGCAGAAGCCGACCGCGTTCCGGTGTTGCAAGTCAAGAACCTCGAAAAACGATTCTCGCTTCGCACGGGGCTCTTCTCAACCCAACGCGAGAGCGTCGCCGTCGATCATATCTCGTTCGATGTCATGGCCGGGAACACCCTGGCCTTGGTGGGCGAGTCCGGCTCTGGAAAATCAACAACTGCAAAGATGATTCTGCGCCTACACAAACCTACGTCAGGGGAGATCCTCTTCGATGGCATCGACTTGGCAAAGTCAGGAGGCAAGCAACTACGCGACGCCCGGCGCAAACTTCAGATGGTCTTCCAGGATCCTTTCGGTTCTCTCAACCCGCGCTTGACCGCCCGTCGACTGGTCGCCGAACCACTGAAGATCCAGGGACGTTTCGACAGCGACTCCCGCGAACGCGTTGATCTCCTGCTTGACCGCGTAAGGCTCAACCAAAATCAGTGGAACAGTCGACCAGCAGCGCTCTCCGGGGGCCAGCGACAGCGGATCGCAATCGCCAGGGCATTGGTTCTGGATTCGCGCTTTCTCGTGCTCGACGAGGCGGTTTCTGCTCTTGATGTCTCAATTCAGGCGCAAATCCTCAACCTGCTCGCAGACCTGCAAACCGAACTTGGCCTGACCTACCTCTTCATTTCTCATGATCTTGCCGTGGTCCGACAACTTGCTGACCACGTCGCGGTCATGTTCGCCGGACGCATCGTTGAAATCGGGACAGCCGACGACATATTCCATTCTGCGAAACACCCGTACACGAGAGCATTACTGGCCGCAATTCCCGGTGCGGACCCTGCCCGGCAACTCAACGAACTCACCGTCAGTTCTGCCGATGGCGGCATCAAAATCGCAGAGCAAGGCTGCCCGTATCGCCTGCGTTGCCCAATCCGACAAGACGTCTGCTCCTCGCAGATTCCTCCTCTTGAGTCGACAGACAATGCACCCCACAAGATTGCCTGCCACTTGGGGGGGATTGCGGATGAAGTGAGCGGCCCATGACATCACCGCTACAGCACCGCCCCGACGCACCCCCAAACGACCCGGAGTTCGAGGCTTTACTTACTCGACGCCACAAATCGTTTCAGAAGATCGATGTCACACGCCTTTGGCTTCGGTCTGAGCGGCCTGCTGCTGTCGCCATCGTCTATTTGACAGCCCTTGGGGTGGTAGCGATCGCGGCTGCCCGAATTGCTCCTTTCAGTCCTCTTGAACAAGACCTCAGCCTGATACTCAAAGGCCCCTCACGATCCCATCTATTCGGCACAGACGAACTCGGCCGGGACTTGTTGAGTCGTGTCATCCACGGAAGTCGAATTTCACTGACGACCGCGGTGATTGCTGTCGCTGTTGCGGGGACCGTCGGCGCGCTTTGCGGTCTCGTTGCCGGCTACCTTGAGGGAGCCACCGGAGCCGCGATCATGCGCCTCATGGACTTCCTGCTGGCCGTACCGGGAATCCTGTTGGCCATCACGATCGCCGCTGTACTAGGCACGGGATTCGGCCCCGCAACCATCGCCGTGACCATTGTCTCGATACCGGCATTCGCACGGCTCGCCCGCGCCAGTGTCCTGTCCACAAAGGAGGAGGACTTCGTTCATGCCACCCGCTGTGCGGGAGCGGGCCATCTGTACTTGATGTTTCGCACGATCTTCCCCAACGCCTTGAGTCCACTCATTGTTCAAGCCAGCGTGGCCGCAGCAAACGCGATTCTTCTTGAAGCTGCCCTGAGCTTTCTCGGGCTTGGGACTCAGCCTCCAGATGCTTCGTGGGGATCGTTGCTGAGTACCGGAAAATCCTACTTGAACCTATCCGCGTGGTACTCAGTATTGCCCGGGATTGTTTTGACAGCGACCGTTCTGGCCATCGACATCCTCGGGCGTGCACTCCAACGGCGCTGGGGAGCAGGCGCCGCTGATGCGGCCTCGGGAAGAGGGGGATGATGTACCGCTACGTCGCGACTCGCATCGTCGCCATGATCCCGCTCCTGTGGCTGGCATCGGTGGGCATCTTCTTGATGATCCATCTTGTACCCGGGGATCCGGTCGTCACTGTCACAGGTCTTGATGCCAGTCCAGAACAAATGGCACGGGTTCGCTCCGAACTCGGCTTCGATCAGCCGCTGCCGGTTCAGTACATCGAATGGCTGGGGCGCGTGCTGACTGGTGACTTGGGCACATCAATCGTGAGCCAGTCCCCCACCACGAGCCTCATCGGCAACCGTATGCCCGCCACAATTCAGTTGACGCTCGCAACAATGACCATCGGGCTAGTCGCCGGTATTCCCCTCGGGTTGTTGGCCGCCAGTCGAGAGGACTCATGGCTGGACAAATTCGTTGCCGGCTACGCCGCCGTCAGCCTCGCAGTGCCCACATTCTGGATCGGAATCCTCTTCATCCTCTTGTTCGGGATCACGCTCGGATGGGTGCCCACCGCATCAAGTTACGTGCCATTTTGGGAGGATCCCGCCACCGCGTTCAAGTTGACGATCGGTCCCGCTTTCACGCTCGGCCTCTTCGTCTCTGGAATCATTGCTCGGTTCGTTCGGGCATCAATGGTTGAAGTGCTCGGCCTGGACTACATCCGAACCGCTCGGGCAAAGGGCGTCAGCGAGTCGAAGCTCGTCTACAAGCACGCATTTCGTGCCGCCTCTCTGCCGACCCTCACCGTCGTCGGTATCCAGTTCGGCACCTTTCTCGGGGGAGCGCTCGTCACCGAGTCGGTATTCAACTACCCGGGTATCGGCCGTCTAATCCTGAGTTCCATTCTTCAACGTGACTTTGTTGTCGTTCAGGGCGCGGTGCTTGTTGTGGTGGTGATCTTCTCGCTCGTGAATCTGGCCACGGACATCCTCTACAGCTTTCTGAATCCTCGGATTCGAAGCGGCTAAGCGAAAGGAAGCGATCTCTGCACAGACGTATACACCAACCACACCCTCAAGAAATGACATTCAAACGTTCGAGCCGCAAAGTGCCGAAGGAAAGCACTGGCTACACGGACGACAAACCGAAAGGAAATACCATGAATCCCCGCAAACGCAGTTGGCTGCTTCTCAGTCTCCTACTCATCTTCTCGCTCGTCGCCGCGGCGTGCGGAGACGATGACGACCAAGAGTCCATCGAAGACCCGACCGAGGAACCCGACGAAGGCGACGACTCCTCAGGTGATGACGCACCCGAGGAACCCGACGAAGGCACCGCTGAAGAAACGCCCGCTGAGAGTGGCGGCACGCTTCAAATTGGCGTGAACCAGGATGTCCTGAACTTCGATCCGTTCGCGCTGAACTTCGAACACTTTCCCACCATCATGGCAATGTACGACGCTTTGGTTCGGTATGACTCTGATCTCAACGTTTCGCCGAGCCTGGCTTCGAGCTGGGATGTAGCGGCTGACAGCAGATCAGTGACCGTCACCCTTCGCGATGGCGTCGCCTTCCACGATGGTGGACCGGTTGACGCGGCAGCCGTCGTGACAACCTATGAGCGTGCCATGGACCCGGAGACGGGAAACAACATGCTCGGGTTCGCCGTCGATATCAAGGCAGTCTCGGCTGTCGACGACTCCACCGTGCTCATTGATTTCAAGCACCCTCTACCCGAGTTGGCGATCACCGACATTCTCCAGGCCATTTCGATAATCGATCCGGCCGGAATTGATGACCTTGCCACTCGGGCCGCTGGAGCTGGACCGTTCAAGTTCGAGTCGTGGCAACCCGGCGTTGAACTCGTTCTCACTGCTAACGACAATTACTGGGGTTCTGGCGGGCCGTACGTCGATCAGATCATCTACACGGTGTTCGACGACAGCGACGCACAACTTGCGGCCTACAACTCTGGAGCGCTCGACATCGCCTGGAACATTCCGCTCAAGGACGCGGCCAGCCTCTCGGAGAACAATATTCTGCGAGGCCATCCGGGTTCCTTGACCTATGCGTTCCAAATGAACGCTGATCGACCACCGTTTGACAACCCGAATATGCGGCACATGTTGCAGTACGCCACGAATCGTGAAGGGATCGTGGAAGCCGCTTTGTTCGGTCAGAGTCAACCGACCGTGTTGCCGTGGGCACCATCATCACCCGCCTACGACGACGCATTGAACACCGAATACGCGTTCAACCTTGATCGTGCACAGGAATTGTTCGACGCTGGAGTTGCGCAAGGCGCACCAACCTCCGCCGTTCTGAACATCAACAGCGGAACACCGCAGATGCTTCTGATGGGTCAAATCCTTCAGGCCGATCTGGCCAAGATCGGATTTGACATGGAGATCAACAGTCTCGACGGGGCTGCTTTCGCCGACTTCTACGTGGCCAAGGACTATGGTCTCATTACCAACTTCAACGGAAATCTTGCGAAGTACCCGACGCGACTCACGGGAAATTCTACCTTCCGGCTCGAGGACAACCGCGGTTGGCCCGATGGTCTCCCACAGGAGTATGTCGATGCCATAAACCAAGCTTCAACAGCGCTCACTCCGTCTGACCAAGCCGCCGCGTTCGCGAACCTCCGTGATGTCCTTCTTGATCTCTCTTGGGTCATCAACATCGCATACAACCAGAACACAAGCGCGGTGTCGGACAGTGTTTCTGGAGCGGCGGTGACCGTGGACACAATGTTGATTGTCGAAAACATCGAACTGGACTCCTAGCAACTCGTCAAAGCTCAGCAACTCGGAGGATCGCGCCTGATCGTCCGCGGTTGTCGGCGGGGTGCGGCAACCCCCTCCTGCTTCACCCCGCCGACAACCGGTGTTGTCTATCCAACGATGTCCTCCATTGATGTCGCCCCAAAACAAACGATCTGAGTCAAATGTCCAACAACTCCGAACCAAACGATTGCGCCTTCGATGTCCTGACAATCGGAGAGTCCATGCTCACGCTCTACCGTGACAACAATTCGGAGCGATTCGGTTGGTATGTCGGCGGTGCTGAATCAAACGTGGCGCGGTACTGCGCTGGATTGGGCCTCCGCACAGGCTGGATCAGCCGATTGGGTGTCGGTCTTGCCGGGTCGCTTGTTCACGACACCATCTCGGCAAGTGGTGTGGACACTTCGGGCGTCGAGTTCTCCGAAACCGCTCCAACCGGGCTGATGATGAAGGAGATCCCCCTCCGGAATCGACGCGTTCAGTACTACCGCACGGGGTCGGCAGCCTCTCAGATGTCACCTGACAGCCATCTTGTCGAACGCTGTTTGAACTCAAGGCTGCTGCATCTCACCGGGATCACGATGGCGCTATCCGACGGTTGTCGCGATCTCGTGAACACGCTGCTGAGCGAGCCGTCACAATGCTTGCGCTCCTTCGATCTGAACTGGCGCCCAACGCTATGGTCGTCAACGGAGGCGGTAAGTGTGCTGACAGATGCGGCCAACCGCGCCGACATTGTGTTTGTGGGAACCGACGAGGCAGCCGCCGTATGGAACATCACCGAAGTCTCCGAAATCCGTAGGCTCCTCCCGGATCCAAATTGCGTAGTTGTTAAGGACGGCGAACGCGGCGTGTATACCATAACCGCCGAGACCCAGCACTTTGAGCCCGCCCTTCGTGGTCTTGTGGTCGATCCGATGGGGGCTGGTGATGCTTTCGCGGCCGGATTCATTTTTGGTGTGCTGACACGCCCGCACGACATCCGGCGTGCCCAGCGACTCGGTCATGTGACGGCGATGAGCGCTCTGACAAGCCGTCACGATGTCGGTCGATTGCCGGATTCTGAGGCAATCGAGCTTATGCTGGACACGGATGCCGAAGGTTGGCGCAAGCTGGTCTACAATCAGTTCCCGCATTCGCATCCTTGAGAGAACCGAGTCGAGTTGAGTCAGACGGTTGAGCGCGCATTACGAGTGTTGGAGAGCATCGCAGAGGAGCCCCGCACCATCGAAGAGGTCGCAGAATTGATGGGGGTGCATCCGTCAACAGCTCTTCGGTCGCTTCAAGTTCTCGAAGCTCGACGGCTCGTGGTGAGAGATGCTCGCCATGTGTTCCGTCTCGGCAGCGGGCTTTTTGCTCTTGCCAACGAGGCACTGGAGAAGGTCGATCTGCGTTCAACCGCAGAGCCGCATCTCAACCAACTTAACCGCGATGTCGGGCACACAGTCCACCTTGCGATACTTGAAGGTGACCAAATCATCTATGTGGACAAACGAGAATCTTTGAATCCGGTTCGGATGTGGTCACGAATCGGCAACGTTGCCCCCATGCACTGCACCGCAGTGGCGAAAGCGATTGTTGCGTTTCTCCCGCGTTCCGAACAAGAGCGCTTGGCTGGACTGGTGACCTACGAACCGTTCACAAAAAACACCATCACGAGCGCAGACCGTTTCCTGGCAGAACTGGAGGCGACCGCCGAGCGCGGGTTCGCCCTGGACCATCTGGAGCATGAGGACTTCGTGAATTGCATGGGAGCACCAATACGAGGTGCTTCTGGAGAGATCCTCGGATCGGTGTCGATTACGACGACCACTCTGCTTTGCACCTACGAACAACTTCTTGCGTTTGAACCCGTCCTTGCAGCCGCGGCTCGAGCAATCTCGATCGATTACGGCTGGCAGCCCCCACCATAGGCACGGATGACGCTGGCCGGCTAGGGAGGCCGACCTCGCGTCTGCTTCAAAAGATCGTCGATATTACGTCCAGCACGGTTCCGTCGTTTGAGACCTCTGGAATATGGCGCCACTTGTCAAGTGTGGTGCACGGGTGAGAGATCCCCAGCGTAACGAAGTCTCCGACCCGGAGCCCGTCTCTCTCGTCCACCGCGAGATAGCTGTGATGGTCCATAATTCGGAAAACCCGCCAATGACCGGGGGTATCCTCGGGCCCCGAACCGCTTCGGAACCAGCCGAGGGGCTTGGGAAGACCGCAGTCGAACGACACGTCACGCCTGCCGGTATCCAGCAACGCCAGCCCCGGTTCAGGACGTGACAACACCTGCGCGGCAAGCTCAATCGCCGGCTCGAACGGAAGCCAATCGGAGTGGTTGCGCAGCGGAGACACGCCTTCATACAAGCCGTGGTCATGGGTGAGATAGCAACCCGATCTCAATACAACTCGGACCGGACGCGAGCTGCTGACGCCGGATAGAATCTCGGCAACATCATCGAAACAAGCGCTACCACCCGCCGAGAGCACCACCGTGTCGAGTTCATCAAAGTGCCCTGCCACATCAAGCTCCTCGAAAGTGTCAGCCACATGCGACAGATACGCCCGTACGCGAGCCCGCGGGTCAGTCATGCCGTCATCGAGAAACACGCCCTCGTATCCGGCAACACCGACCACAGTCAGTCCCAAAGTGGCGTTTGCTGATTCTGCTATACGAAGCGCTTCCTCTATTGAACGCGCCCCCGTGCGACCACCTGTACCACCCACTTCAACAAGCACCTTCACCTGCCCCCTGGGATCTTGCTGCTCAAGAGCGGCCACGCCCTCGATTGAATCGACGAAGACGGTCAGGTCGAGTCCAGAGACAGAAGCATCAAAAGCCCAGTTGACACCAGCGGGATTGATGTGTTGGTTGGCCAACAGAATTGTGTCGATCCCCAAAGCATGAAGCGTCCGCGCCTGTGTGATTGTCGCAACCGTCATGCCCGACGCTCCAGCACCCAACTGCCGCCAGATCCACTTCGGCGCCATAGCAGTCTTGGCATGCGGGGCAATCTCCACTCCATGGTGATCGCACCATGCTTTCATCAACGCCAAGTTGTGCTCGATGCGGTCGGAATACGCCACGATCACCGGCGAGGGAAAGGTGCCGTCACGGACGTTGCGACCAACCAGAGACATGACCGGTTGACCAATGAGATCGCTGGGAATTCCTTTGTCTGATGCAACGAATCGTTGCTGCACCATCATCGACTGTTGTGTTGTGTCAGCCATCGTTCAAGCTCCTCTAACCCACTATCGCGCGTCAACTCACTTCCCAGACCGACCCCGATTGCGCCAGCCTCAAGAAAGAGGTCAATGCTGCCACAGTCGACGCCACCCGTTGGGACGAATCCGACTTCGGGGAAAGGCCCTCTCAGGGCACGAACATACCCAGCACCACCCAGTTGCGAGACCGGAAAGAGTTTTACCGTCTGTAGACCCAGGGAAATGGCCTTCTGAATTTCTGAAGGTGTGGCAACTCCAGGGAGTACAGCCACACCTTGCGACTGGGCGACTCTGACGATCGACGAACTCAACCCTGGAGACACCAAGAAATCTACCCCGATATCAATCGCAAGTTCTGCCATTTCTGGAGAGATGATCGACCCGGCCCCAATATGCCGCTCCTGTCCAGCGCACAACGCAACCGTCGCTCTCAGAGCATCGATCCCTTGCGGGTCCTGGATGGTCACCTCAACATGTTCGATGCCCATTGCAAACAACTCGCGGGCCCTCGAAGCTGTATTGTGAGGGTCGAGAGCCCGCAGAACGGCCACCACCGGATCCCGTCGGAGTCGCTCCGCCAGTTTGACGGAGTTAATATCCGGTTTCACGACACGTTCCTGGCACAGCGGAACTCAGTTGCGTATAATGCAGCATCTAATGCAGTATACGCAGTCAACTTGGAGAGAAGCGGGACTCAACCGTCCCGTGACACATGCTTGATTTCGCCATTCGCGATGGTCTCATTGTCGACGGCGACGGTAACGCTCCCTTCGAAGGCGACATCGGCATAGAAGGTGACCGCATAGCCGCGATCGGAAGAGTCGGTGCTGCCCATCAGGAGATCGTCGCCTCCGGTTCGGTGGTAGCCCCGGGATTCATCGATTCCCACACTCACGACGACATGCAGCTGTACCGGGATCCGTCCAACCCGGAGAAGCTTGCTCAGGGAGTCACCACGGTCATCTGCGGCAATTGCGGTTTCAGCGCCTTTCCACACCGTCGTGGCCGAACATCAGAAGACCTGCTGGGAACTAACGGCCCGTGGAGCACCTACTCCGAATATGTGGACACGCTGGGTTCGACCGGTATCGGACCAAACATGGCCACGTTCGTCGGGCACAACACACTGGCAAGCCACACCACGCCGCGGACCGACAAACGTCTCTCCAAGAGCCGACGCACCGCCGTTGTGGACGCAGCCAAACGTGCCGTGGAACAAGGCGCTCTCGGAGTATCGACCGGCTTGATCTACGAGCCCGGCCGCTACAGCAACCTCGAGGACCTCGTCGAGATCATCTCCGCCGTCGCAGATCTGGGCGGGCTGCACAGCACTCATCTCAGAGACGAGGGTTCCGGACTGCTCACGGCGATCGATGAGGCCCTGGAGATCTCCCGCAGGTCAGGTGCCGGGGTACAGATTTCGCATCTCAAAGCCATCGGACGCAAGAATTGGGGTCTGGTCGAGGACGCCCTGACCCGCATAGACGAGGCCCGCACAAGCGGCATTGACGTTGCCTTCGACGTGTATCCCTATATGGCGGGTTCAGGACCGATAGCGCAGTACTTCGACCCCGACAACATCGATCGGCAACGCGCAGAACTCGTGCAGATCACCCGTTGTAAGGATTTCCCGAGCTATGAGGGTAGGAATCTGTTGGACATCTCGTCCGAGTTGGGCAGACCAGTCGATGACATCACCCGATCAATCATCACTGCTCCCCGCGCTGTGGAAACCCTTTGCATCATCTTCGAGATCGATGAGAGTGACATGCGGACAGTTCTCAGTCACCCGCTGGCGATGATCGGGAGCGACGGCATCCCTCAAGACGGCGGTGTTCCCCATCCCCGCCTTCTCGGCACCTTCCCGCGCGTCATCGGCCACTACAGCCGCGACGAAGGTCTATTCGATCTGACCACCGCTGTCACGAAGATGACCGGATGTCCGGCCGACCGCTACGGCCTGTTGGAACGCGGTCGAATCCAGTTGGGAACATACGCCGACATCGTCGTCTTTGACCACAGCAGAATCGCCGACAACGGCAGTTACCAACAACGCCGTCAACCCGAGGGAATCAAATGGGTGCTCGTCAACGGTCGACCAGCAGTAACACCTCGCGGACTCACCCATTCCAACAGCGGAACGGTGCTGAGCCGCACAACCACCTAGCAAAGGAAAGCCCCCCATGACTCGACAAGCCGTGACAGCTACCGACGTCCCTCCCGCCGCCGGGCCGTACTCGTCGGCCATCAAACACAATGACTTGGCCTTTCTCTCCGGCCAGGGCCCATATGACAGAAACGGCGCCTTGGCCGGTCCCGACATCCGATCACAGACCAGACAAACGCTCGACAACCTGGCCGCTGTGGCTCTGGCCGCGGGATGTCACTTGAATAATGCTGTGCAGGTCCGCGTGTACCTCACAACAATGGAGAACTTCGAGGGAATGAACGACGTGTACGCCGAGTACTTCAAAGCCCCCTACCCAGCGCGCACGACAGTTGAAACCGGACTACCCCGAGCTGAAATGCTGGTCGAGATCGACGCGACGGTAGCAATAACACCGTAGTTTGCCAGCGCCGGGAATAACGAAGATGAGAAGTGCGCCTGTGGCAGGTGTGTGTATGCTTCGTTGCCTCGATGTAGCCGGTGCTGACTACCTATTTTTCTCCGCCGAACCAGGTGGCTACGAGGTTGAGTCCTTCGATGGCGGACCGGGGATGCATTTCTTCGAAGATCCGGCGGTAACCGGTGGTCTTGATCCGCCAACCGGCAGCGGTCTTCGCATACTCGTCGTAGTAGAAGGCCGCGCCGCGCAATGTCAGGTCGTGGTCACCGATGATCACCTGGTCTTCGAGTTTCCAGATTCCGGTGGCTGTACCGTCCCCTCTGAGCGTGATTTCGGGATGATGGCAGGAGTGGCTCGACAGGAAGCTCTCTGAACCCATCGATTCCGTTAGGAAGCCGATCACCGCATCGACGCCGTCGAACGAATACTTGCCGTCGCTGTAGCGAACGGTCACATCGTCGGTGAGCACAGAACGCATCTGTTCAAACAAGTGCTGGTCGAGCAGGCGCAGGTACTTGTATTTGAGTTGTTTGATCTGTTCGATCTCAACGAGGTCTTGGGGGGTCATAATGCCTCCAATTCAGCAGGGCGGGTCATTCAGCAGGGCGGGCAGTTGTTCGGTGATTTCTTCGGGGGTGACCGCTGGTGAGAAGCGAGCAACCACTTCTCCGTCGGAGTCGACTAGGAACTTTTCGAAATTCCATTGGATGCCCGACGAGGCATCGTCGCCTGGGTGCTCGCGCTTGAGCCAGTTGTAGAGATCGGCGGCGTCATCACCGTTGACGTTGATCTTGGCGAACATCGGAAAGTTGATGTTGTAGTTGTCGTTGACAAAGGCCCTGATCTCTTCAGCGCTGCCCGGTTCCTGGCCACCGAACTGGTTGCATGGAAAGCCCAGCACCTGGACTCCGAGGTCTTCGTTGTGGAGCGTACGCAGACCTGCGTACTGGCGTGTGAGGCCTCAAGCGGAAGCGACGTTGACAACCAGGCAAGCCGCGTCGGCAAACGTCGAAAACGCCACTCGGTCACCTTCCAGCGATAGCATTTCGAACTCGTGGAAGCGAGCCATTGGTCTCCCTTTGTTAGACGGTCAGCCGACTATAACCCCACCACCACAACAGCCCCAAACAGCTGACGTCAACCGCCCGATATAGGCGCTACGAAGTAGACCTCGGTGGAGGAATCGACCTTCTCGAAGATCCCGTTGGGGATCAGTTCGCCGTTGATGGCCACGCTGGCACCGTCAGTCAACAACGGTCCAAGCCCCGGGTAAAGGCGCTCAAGTTCTGTAATCAGCTCGCCAACCGTGTTGCCATCCACTTGCAATACCTTCTCACCGCCGGTGAAGCGACGATGATCGGCTTGAAGATGGACAGTGGCCACGGGTTCTAGCTAGGGGGGTCTAGCTACCGGCGTTCTCGTTGATCGCGGCCAGCAGCCTCGGAGGCGACATCGGCAGCGAGGTCATACGCACGTCTGTCGCTGCAGCGATGGCGTTGGCGATGGTCGGGATCGGGGGCACGATGCCTGTTTCCCCGACGCCGCGCACACCGTAGGGGTGGCTCGGGTTGGGAACCTCCACGATGATCGCATCGATCATCGGCAGATCAGACGCCACAGGCATCCGATAGTCGAGGAAGCTGGCGTTTTCCATGACTCCGCTGGTGTCGTAGATGTATTCCTCGTTGAGCGCCCAGCCGATTCCTTGCACCGACCCACCCTGTATCTGACCTTCCACGTATGAGGGGTGGATGGCAGTGCCGGCGTCTTGAGCGGCGGTGTAACGCAGGACCGTGGTTTCCCCGGTTTCTTCGTCAACGGCTACGTCGGCGACATGGACCGCAAACGACGGGCCCGCCCCCGCCGCGTTGAGCGAGGCGGTAGCGGTGAGCGGCCCACCGGTGTTCTTGGCCATCGCGGTGATCTCCGGGATTGTGAGCGGATCCTGCCCTTCAATGACCGCCGCGCCGTCGACCCATTCGACCTGCTCGACGTCCACGCTCTTGATGGTGGCAGCTCGTTGCTTCAACTGCCCGATGAGGTCGCGGCAGGCGTTGACGACTGCCATGCCGGTGGCGAACGTGGCGCGGCTGCCTTCGGTGATATCGGTGAAACCAACCGATTCGGTGTCGGCAATGATCGGTGTTATGCGATCGACGGCGAGGCCGAGTTCTTCGGCTGCCATCAGCGCCATAGAAGCGCGGCTGCCGCCGATGTCGGGGCTGCCGGTGATCACTGTGGCGGTGCCGTCTTCGTTGAGGTTGACCGTCGCCGACGATTGTTCCCCGATGTTGAACCAGAAACCGGTTGCCACGCCTCGCCCGGCGCCTTCTGGAACCGGAGAGTTGTAGTGATCGGAGTTCTTGATCGCTTCGAGGGTCTCAACGAAACCGATCTTGGGGTGTGGCGCGCCCATTGCGGTTGCGTCGCCTTCAACGACCGCGTTCTGCAGGCGGAGGTCGATCGGATCGACATCGAGTTGTTGCGCGAGTTCATCAATCAGCGTTTCGACGGCGAAGGCTGCTTGGGGCGCCGAGGGTGCACGATAGGCGGCTGAGCGTGCCGTGTTGGTAACCGCGCCGATGGCGTGTAGCTCAAGGTTGGGCAGTTTGTAGGAAGCCACCGACATCGCCCCGGTGAGCGCGCTGAATCCTTTGGTGGAGCCGTTGTCGAAGTACATCGTGGATTGCAGGGTGGTGATTTCGCCGTCCGCGGTGGCACCGATCTTGGCTGTGATCTTGGTGGCAGGTGCCGGGCCGGTTGCCCGTAGCACTTCTTCGCGTGACATGACCAGCTTCACCGGACGGGCAGCTTTCTGTGACAGCAGCACCGCGACTGGTTCGAGATAGATGGTGGTCTTGCCGCCGAACCCGCCACCGATTTCGGCGGGGATGACTTTGATCCGGTCCGTGCTCCAGCCGAGGGCAGCGGCCGTTTTGGAGCGCACCGCGAAATGGCCCTGCGAGGACGCCCATATCGTGGCTTTGCCGTCCTGGCCGCAGTCGACCACGCAGGCGTGGGGCTCGATATACCCCTGGTGCACTGCAACGGTCCGGAATTCTCGTTTGAGGATGATGTCTGCTGCTGCGAAACCGGCTTCCACGTCGCCGCGTCCGAATTGGTTGACTGAGGCGAGATTCGATGGTTCGGTGTCGGCTGAGAACAGGGTGCGGGTGGTGGGGTTTGCGATCGGGGCGCCTTCGGCGATGGCTTCGTCGATGGTCAGTACTGCGGGCAGCGGGTCGTAGCTGACTTCGACTGCGGCAGCGGCAGCAGCGGCTTGGGCGGTCGTAACCGCGGCCACCGCGGCAACAACATGGCCGTTGTACAGGACCTCGTCGCGTGCCATCAGGTTCACTGCCATATCGAATTCGGGGTGAGTGGGGTCGAGATCAGCAAAATCAGCACCGGTCACTACCGCCTTCACTCCCGGCATCGCTTCGGCTTTGCTGGTGTCGATCGAGACGATCCGGGCGTGCGCGTGTGGTGAGCGCACCAGGGCGGCGCGGAGCTGCCCGGTCATGTCGAGGTCGGCAGCGAACCGGGCTTTGCCGGTTACTTTGTCGAGTCCGTCGTGACGCACCGGTCGGGTGCCGATGTATTTGTAGGTTCGGGGGTTCTCGGTGACAGTCACTTGGAGGCTCCATTTACCTGAACGGCCGCTTCTTGCACGGCTCGGATGATTTTGTCGTAGCCGGTGCAGCGGCAGAGGTTGCCGGCTAGGGCGTAGCGGATTTGGGTTTCGGTGGGGTCGGAGTTCTCGTCAAGCAGCGCTTTGGCAGCCACGATGAATCCTGGGGTGCAAACGCCGCATTGCAGAGCAGCTCCTTCGAGGAAGGTCTGTTGCACCGGGTGCAGTTGGTCGCCTTGGGCGATGCCTTCAACAGTGATGATCGCAGACCCTTCGGCTTCGGGAGCGAACATCAGACATGCGCAGTTGACCTTGCCGTCAACCAGGATTGTGCAGGCACCGCAGTCGCCGGTTCCGCAACCCTCCTTTACGCCGGTGAGGCCCAACTCGTCGCGCAGAGCGTTGAGAAGGGAGGTCTCATCTGCCGACAGGAAATCCACTTCGTCGCCGTTGACTGTGCAGTTCACGTGGGTTCGTGGCATCAGCTCGCTCCTTTTGCTCGTTGTGCGGCTATCACGGCGGCTCTTTTGGCCAGCACTCCCGCTACTTGCCTGCGGTATTGGATCGTGCCTCGTTTGTCGTCGATGGGGTTGCATGCAGCCGAGGCCGCGGCAGCGACTGCTCCGAGCGTGCCGTCGTCCAAGCTGGAGCCGACAAGTGCGGCTTCGGCGTCTACCACTCGCACGAAGGTCGGGGCCACCGCGCCGAGGGCAACTTTCGCTGCTGCGACACTGTCGCCGTCCATGGTCAGTTGCACCGCAGCGCCGACTACGGCGATGTCCATTTCGGTGCGGGGAATCAGCCTCAGGTAGGCATCGCCGCTGTTGGCGGGCGGGTCGTCGAGCAGGAACTCGATGACGAACTCCCCGTCGCTGAGCAAAGTCTGCCCTGGCCCGGTTACGACATCGGCCACATTGGCTGTCCGTTCGCCCGAGGCGCCCGCGATCACCGCTCTGGCGTCGTTGACGATCAGCGCCGGCACGGAATCTGCTGCGGGTGAGGCGTTGCAGAGGTTGCCGCCCCAGCTTGACCGGTTCTGGATCTGGTCAGAGCCGATCAAACCGCTTGCTTCGGACAGGCCCGGGAACATGGAGTTGAATTCGGTGTTGGCGGTGAGTGCCGATGTGGGCGTGGCCGCACCGACAGTCCAGGTGCCGTTGTCGTGGCTGACTGCAACGAGTCGCTCTATGCGTTTCAGGTCGACTAGTACCGATGGCTCGGGGCGACCGGCTCGGATTTGGGGGATGAGGTCGGTTGCGCCCGCGAACACCCGAGAGTCGGGATCGCTTTGCAACAGTTCAAGAGCCTCATCCACAGTAGTGGGAGCTGCGTATCTCATGAAGTCCGTAACATACTGCGCTTCAAGCCCCAAGACACATCCGCGCGATATGAACTCTCAGTCGGACACCAGGAATCGCTGCGCAGCCTCTAACAAGTTTTAATTTGACACTTGTCAGTTAATTGTTCAGTTAGTTTGTTAGTTGTAGGTTTTTGAGCGCCAGTTGATGGACCACGGTCACACTAGGTCTGTTCACGATTCACGGCTCGTGGTTACTCAGAGACAAGTTCCCACTTGTTGTTCGGGCTTCGTCTATTGGCGCAAGTAATGCGGACTGCGCCCTCGTCTTCCATTCGCCTGAGCCACACGAGCAGGCCCTGTTTCGTGAGCCCCAAGGTATTTGACATTTCAAGGGCGCTCTTCGGGCCTGACCCTAGTTGTTTTCGAATCTCCGGGCGTCGGTCCCGCCGTTGACTCACCCCCGACGAAACGAATTCCAACGATTGTTGACCACCGCCTGACGAGGTCTCGTCGACAAGTCGCCAAACTGTCCAGCGGCGATCACTGGTCTTGTCAATCAGACCGGTAGACGCAAGACCAGTCAGTTCACGGGTCGCGGTGAGGGAATCGCAACCGCTCAGCGAACGGTACTCCCGGTTCGTGATAGTCGTTTTGCGCCGAAGGTAAGCCAGAGCGAGTCGTTGACGATCCCCTAGACCAGCGGTGTCGAGCGTTGAGAGCCACTCCACAGCTTCGTCGTCAAGCAGTCCGTGGTTGCTGATGGTAACTCTGAACTCACGCACAAAATCATCGATTGTTGGCGGTTCGATACCGGCGTCTCGCAGCGCCCCGGCCATCGCTAGCAGTCCCGTGCCTCGATTTTCGCATACTGTCCTGCCCGTTGAGCCAACCTCTACGTCTTCAAGCAGTTTGGCCAACCGCGCGTTTCGCGAGGACGACACCGGTTCGGCCATGAGATCTTCACGGGCGACCGGTCCGTAGATCCCTCCAGGGCTGGACACCACCAACCGATCTGGGTACAACTCCACTCGGACCTGACTGCCATGGGCCAAAGAGTGATAGTCGCGGTGCATCAAGGCGTTAGCGACAATCTCACGGATCGCTTCTTCGGGATACTCCCAACGGTCTTCCCTCCCGAGACCGACCACGATTCCGCGTCGTTTCATGTTGCGACGCATCGCCGCGAGGGTCTCACTGACCATTGAGGCTATTGGGCCGTCTATCGACTGGTTGTCTAGGAACCTGGTTCCGTCAGCCATTGGTTGACCCGACCGGGTCGCAAACGCCACAAAGGTGACATTGAGCTGTGGGACGAATTGTTGCGGGAAAATCCCTAGAGCCAGCAGCCCGACAAGGGTGATCCCGGGTCCACTGTCTGTGTTGGCCGTCACCCCCATCATGCGAAGAATCGTGGCGTCGTCGACGTTCGAAAACACATTCCCACGGTTCGCTCGGAGCCGACGTAGCAGCGAGCCAACCCGGTCAGGGTCCAAATCAGAGAGCGCGGCGTCGGGGACTACTACTGTGTCATCAACGGGCTGCCCTTTCGACGACGACAACACTTGTACCTCGTAGGTGCTGAGCCGTCGGTCACCGTCGTGGGTGCGTATGTATGAACCTCTGTCAACACCGCGACTTATCACATAGCAGGGTTTCTGGTCCGGCGGAAGTTCATCCACCAGAGCAACGACAACTGGTTGGCCCTCCACCTCGGCGATATCAATATCCGCACGGACCGGTGGATCTAGATGCTCCGCACATACGGCACCAAGATCAGCAGCTAGTTTCGCAGCGTCTATCGGTACCGTGTTGAATCCGTCGGTTTCACTCAGACCGAGCAACAACATACCGCCGCGCGCGTTGGCAAAAGCTGAGATCGTTTCGGGGAGCGACTTAGGCAATCCCCCCTCACCAGATTTGACTTCGATGGTTTGCAGGTCGGTTCCGGCCACCCGCAACCTCAGTACAGCATCATCGAGTTCTGTCTGAAGATCTAACACACTGTGCCCCTACTAACAAACTACTATTTTTATAGTACCAATTTTATAGTTAATTTGTTTGTTTAGAGTTGTCTGTCGGAATCGCCACCCGGTTCAGGCTCCGGCGCGGGTGCGGCGGGTTGACCAGTGTTGGGTTGCGCCGGCGGATTGAAAACGCTGGGGGCGATCTTGCGGGCCGAGGATCTCGGTGGCGAGCCACAAACGTTTCAGCCAGCGCACCCGGCCTGTTGCTGGATCGTCTTGGTAGGCGTTGCGGCCGTGGAGCACGTGGTAGTTGTTGACGAATTGCATGTCGCCGGGCGCAAAGGTCATTTCGACTCGATTATTGGGGTCGTAGATGAGGGCGTCGTAGGCGTCCATCGCGGCGCGTTGTTTATCGCTCAGTCGTGGGGCGTCCGGATGGCGTTGCGAGGCTTCGATGTAGGGCCGGATATAGCGTACGAACAACCGGTCGCCGTGCTCGGTGAACACCGGCACCCGATAGAACGGGTCGCTTCCTTTGCTTTGCTCACCACGGAAGTCGTAGGGAAGCGCGTCGTAGAGCACCCCGGCTAGTTCTGGATCCGTTCCAACCAAGAGATTGTGAGCGGCGACGGCGTTGGCCACCAGGCTTTCACCGCCCGACGCGCCGGGATCGAGACACAACAGCCCGATCAGGTCGGAACCGTCGGAGTGAAACGGTTGAGCGACACCCCCGAGTTCGTTGCCTCTTGCCGTGGGGTCATTGACTGATTTCCCTTGGTCTTTGACATCTCCGAGCAGGTGACCTTTCACGTTTTGGGGCCAGGGCACACCGAGATGAAGGCCGATCCCCCAGTACATCCAGGCCGCTGCTTCGTAACCGATCCTTTCGACGGGTAGTGCCGATATTCGACAGAATCCACGCCCGTTGATCAATTCGACCGCGAGCTGTGCCAGCACCGGGGCGATCGTGGGCAACGGGAAACGGTCTTTGTCGACGTCTAGCACTTCGTGGGTGTGGCTGCGTGCAACGGCCAGCGCAGCTTCGAGTTCGGCGATTTCGTCTTCGTTCAGCCGATAGGTCCAGGCACAGCTGTCGGCAACATCAGCCGCGGTCCAGCTTGCGTGAGCTTCGAGCGGTCGAACTGCTGTGCCTTCAACGGCTTCTACGGCACTCACCGCCCGCTTCCGTTCGTCGTTGCCGGTTGAGCCATTGCTGGTGTCGACTGCGCGCCACGTACCAAACGGCCGGGCAGAGCACCGGTGGCTTCACCCGAAGCGTAGGTTTCATCGCCGCTGACGATGGTGTGCAGGTAACCGTCTGCTCGTTGCAACAATCGACGACCACCGGCGGGTAGGTCATAGGCCAGCTCCGGGCCTCGCACTTGCAGGTTGTCGAAGTCAATGACGTTGATGTCGGCACGGTACCCCTCAGCGACGACTCCCCGGTCAAATAGCCCGACGGTGCGGGCTGTGTCACGGGCTTGGCGTTGCACTAGAAACTCCAGGCTGATCTTGTTGTTGGGCCGGTCCCGACCCCAGTGCTGTAGCAGTGTGGTTGGGAACGAACCGTCACAGATCGTCCCAACGTGGGCACCGCCGTCGCCCAGCGCCGGCACCGTGTAGGGGTGGGTGAGCAACTCCCGCGTGCCATCGAGGTTCATGAATCCGTAGTTGGTGAAGGGTAACCACAGCATGTTGGTACCGCCGTTTTTCAAGAGCAGGTCGAGGGCGAACTCCTCAGGACTCTTGCCGGCGGCTTCGGCACGGCGGGCAACTGTTTGGTTCGGGTCGGGTTCGTAGTAGGGCAGTTCACCCATTTCGAACATGTTGTGGAAGTTCTCGATCAGGCCGCCTCCGACGAGGTCGCGTTCGACGCCGCCGCCGGTTTGGAGCAGGCGCTGTCGGCGGTCGGGGTCTTGTAGGGCTGCGACTCGCCCAACGGGCGCCATGTCGGCAACCTCTTGCCATACCGGGTTGCGCATGAACGGATTGAGCGTGCATTCGAAGCCCAGGAGGATGCCGATGGGCCTAACCGGGCATTGTCCTGTGATCTCCAGTCCATCTGCGCGAGCAGCTTCGATTCGGCTGAGGAGGTCTTGGTGGAATCCGGCTGAGCGTGGACTCTCCACGATGCTGAACGAAAGCGGGCGACCCGACACTGCGCACATGTCGCGGAACATCTGGAACTCGGCGTCGCGGTCGGTGAAGTCACTCACGAGTTGGAACACCCCAGTGTGGGCTTTACCTACTGTTTCGGCGATTCCGATCAGTTCTTGGGCTGCGGCGGTCAGTGTTGGCGTGAAGTCTCCGGTTGACGTCTTGTGGTTTGAGGTGCGGCTGGTGGTGAACCCCAGGCCGCCTGCTGCGATACCCTCCGCGGCAAGCTGACCCATCGTGGCGATGTCCTGGGCGGTGGCGTCTTCTCGGTTGGAACCGCGCTCCCCCATGACATGCAGGCGCAGCGCACCGTGAGGCACTTGTGCAGCGATGTTCATGTCTTTGGGGCCCTCGAGCGCGCCGAGATATTCGCCGAAGGAGTTCCATCCCCACTGCAGTCCTTCGTGCAGAGCCGCTCCGGGGATGTCCTCGACGCCTTCCATCAGTTCCACGAGCTTGTTGTGGTCTTGGTCATGCACCGGTGCGAAACCAACCCCGCAGTTGCCGAACACAACGGTTGTGACGCCATGCCAGCTCGACGGTTGCATGCGTTCATCCCAGGTGGCTTGCCCGTCGTAGTGGGCGTGGATGTCGACGAAGCCGGGGGCGACCAGCGCCCCGTCTGCGTCGATCTCGCGGCGAGTCGATCCGCTGACCCGGCCTACCTCGCTGATCACGCCACCGTTCACGGCAACGTCTGCGGTGCGTTTCGCGGCACCCGTGCCGTCCACAACAGTGCCGCCTCTGATGATCAGATCATGTTGCGCCATCGTCTTTCCCCTTCGGCGGTTTGATTGCGTTGTTGAACCAGCCACATGATGACACTCATACAGCAACACGCGCCTACTCTCGCTATCAGCAAATCTCCTCACTAGCACAGGGGCAACATGATTGAGATCACCGAGGACCACCGGGTTCGCACCATTACTTTGATGCGGTCCGAAGCTAAGAACGCCATGAACGCAGCCATGTGGGACGGTCTCGCAGAGGCGTTGAACGAAGCCGAACAAGCTGCGGATGTGGCTGTGGTCGTCATCACCGGCTCCGGAGATTCTTTCTCGGCCGGCCAGGACGTCATCGAGATGGGTCGGATGGCTATGGGTGAGCGAATCGAGGGGATCCACGGGTTCGCTGGGGTTGCCAGAATCCTGATTGATTTCCCGAAGCCGCTGATCCTGGCTGTCAACGGTATGGGGCTCGGGTTCGGCGCCACAATCCTGGGCTTGGCTGATCTTGTGTTCATGTCGTCGACGGCCCGACTCAAATGCCCGTTCACCATGCTCGGCGTTGCCCCCGAACTGGCGAGCAGTGGCAGCTTCCCCGCGCTGATCGGGCGACAGAATGCGAGTTGGGTTTTGCTGAGTTCTGAGTGGATCAGTGCCACCGAATGCCTTGAGATGGGTTTGGCTTTCAAGGTTTGTGAACCCGACGAGTTGCTGGCCGCAGCCATGACACACGCCCAGATTCTGGCTGCCCAGCCGATCAGTTCTCTGGTTGCTTCCAAACGCACCATTGTTGAACCCATCCGGGCCGCTCTGCATGAGGCTCACGCTCGAGAAAACGGCGAGTTCGCAGTGCTTATGGGTTCTCCCGCCAACATCGAGGCGATGACTGCTTTCGCTGAGAAGCGCCCCCCCAATTTCGACGGAATCGATTAAAAGCCAGTGTGATTTATTGAAACGTGCATACATATTAGATGAACACTTGCCGAACTAACTTGAAGATGCCACGATTGGCTTTGTGCGCACTCGGCTTGATTCGCTACGAGTCATGTTGGAGGTTCGAGCTCTGGCAGAGCTCGGAACCTTCGTAGCTATTGCGCCTGTGTTGTCCCGAGTGTTGCCTCGCGGCATCGGGCGTCCAGTGTTGGTGCTTCCTGGTTTTTTGGGTGACGACCCGAGCACCAAGCCGCTGCGTGTCTTGCTTCGCTCTTTGGGGCATGACGCTGTTGGTTGGGGGCTTGGCCGCAACATCGGGCCTACCGATGAGATTCTCGACGGCCTGATGCACCTCCTTGATGATCACAGCACCAGCGATGGGCCGATCGACGTTGTGGGGTGGAGTCTTGGTGGCCTGTATGCGCGGGAGATGGCGCGGCTTGCTCCTGAGATGATCCGCCAAGTGATCACGCTCGGTAGTCCGTTCCAAATAGTCGGCGAGAAGGATTCGAATGTCAGCGCGGCGTTCAGTTCTTTCAAAGAGTTCCATTCGGACCGTGTGATGATGCCTCGTATACCTAGTTGGGCCAGGGAACCAATCCCGGTTTCGGCTACTTCGATTTACACCCGCGGCGACGGCATCGTGAAGTGGGATCACTGCCTGAACCGTGACTTTCCCCATACCGAAAACGTTGAGGTGCGTGGTAGTCACTGTGGGCTTGGTCACAACCCAGCGGCAATTGTGGTGGTTGCGGATCGCTTGGCTCAAGAGGGTTCGCAATGGCAGCCGTTCAAGCCACCTGCCGCGTTACGGGGGTTGTTTCCAAACTCAGAGGTATACGATCCGTCTCAACACGCGGCCTAGGGGCCGCGCCGATAGGTGACCATCCACCGGTCGTCGGGTTGCCGGAAGTGAACTTTGGGTTGACCTAACCAACGACGACCAGGTGGAGATTTCTGTCATTATGCGCGCGCTGGAGCCGGAAGTGAATTTTCCGTCGGGCGTATCCGTTTGGCCGCTGGCATCCCAACCCCAGCATTCGACGGTCTCGTTGGTGCGTATCCCACAGGAATGACCCCCTCCTGCGCTGATTGCGGTGAACTGTCCGTTGGGCGTATCCGTTTGGCCATCCCAGTTTTGACCCCAGCATACGACGGTTTCGTTGGGGAATTAGAAGTAAAGCTGGATGACCGCTAGCACCTCATTCTTGGTGATTCGGCCGGCGAAGTAATCGCCCACCGCCATGAGGGCCTCGTCACGGTCGATCACTTCGTTCTTGTCCACGTCGTAGGAACCTAAGTCCACGTTGGTTATTCTGATGGTCACAGCGACGGTCGCGCTTGCGCCCGATGAGTCCGTGGCAGTGACGGTCACCTCGTAGACGTTCTTCTCGGCCTCGTAGTCCAGCGCCGTCCCGGCCCGGACGCTGATCTGCCCCGTGCTGGCGTCGATGGTGAACAAGGCCGCGTCGGCGCCGCCGAGCGCGTAGGTCAGCGCGCCGCCGTCCTGGCTCATGACTGCGACCGGATCGCCCACGACCTCGCCCTCGTCCGCGTTCTCCGCCACGCTCCTCTCTGTCGCGTCGTCGTCGACGGTCACGGTCACTCCGGCGACGGTCACGTTGTCGTACTCGTTGGCGCTCTGGGCGGCTACCACCGCGTGGGCGATGGTAGCCGTGTCGTTCACAGCGTCGGCGTCCTGGGCGGCCCGCACCGTCACCGTCTGCGCCGCGCTCCAGTTGGCCCGGGTGAAGGTCAGGCTCGCCGGCGACACCGTCACGTCGGGGCTGCCGCTCTTGGTGACGCCGATCACCACGTCCGAGGCGGGCTGGGCGTCCAGCACCACCGTGTAGGAGTTGGCGTCGCCCTCGGCCACCGTCACTTCCGTAGCCGACACCGTCACCCCCGGCCTCTCGTTCACGGTGATAAAGAAGTGCAGGTCAACACTGTCGCCGTCGGAATCAGTCGCGGTATAGGTGAACCGGGTCCGGGGTAAAGCCGCGCTGGGCGTGCCGGTGATGGTGCGGTCCGAGTTGAAGCGCAACCTTGATGGCAGCTCCGGCGACAGGCTGTACCGCAGGCCGCCGTCACCCCCAAGAGCGGAGGGCAGGCTCACCGTCCCTACGTCTTCACCTACCGTGTAGATTTGGCCGCCCACCGTTGGCGAGGCGAACGTCGGGCTCTGGTTGAACGAACCTCCTCCTCCAGACGAACCTCCTCCTCCAGACGAACCTCCTCCTCCAGACGAACCTCCTCCTCCAGACGAACCTCCTCCTCCAGACGAACCTCCTCCTCTGGGCGGTGGGGTTACGGTGTCGTCGTCGGTGACCGCCACCGCCACTCCGCCGATGGTCACGGCGTCGAACTCGTCGGCGCTCTCGGCAGCCACCACCGCGTGGGCGATGGACGCCGCGTCGTCCACTGCGTCGTCGTCCTGGGCGGCCAGCACCCTCACCATCTGCGCCGCGCTCCAGTTGGCCCGGGTGAAGGTCAGCCGCGCCGGCGACACCGTCAAACTGTTACTGCCGCTCTTGGTGACGCTGATCACCACGTCCGAGGCGGGCTGAGCGTTCAGCTTCACCGTGTAGGTCCCGCTGCCCCCTTCATTCACCGTCAGCATCGATTTGGACACCGTCACCCCGGCGTCGTCGTCGGTGACCGCCACCGCCACTCCGCCGATGGTCACGGCGTCGAACTCGTCGGCGCTCTCGGCAGCCACCACCGCGTGGGCGATGGACGCCGCGTCGTCCACTGCGTCGGCGTCGCGGGCCGACTGCACCCTCACCGCCTGCGCCGCGCTCCAGTTGGCCCGGGTGAAGGTCAGCCGCGCCGGCGACACCGTCAAACTGCTACTGCCGCTCTTGGTGACGCTGATCACCACGTCCGAGGCGGGCTGAGCGTTCAGCTTCACCGTGTAGGTCCCGCTGCCCCCTTCATTCACCGTCAGCATCGATTTGGACACCGTCACCCCGGCGTAGTCCCTGTCGTCCACCGTCACGACCATCGCGCCGATGGTCACGGCGTCGTACTCGTCGGCGCTCTCGGCAGCCACGATCGCGTGGGCGATGGTGGCCGTGTCGTCCACTGCGTCGGCGTCCTGGGCGGCCCGCACCCTCACCGCCTGCGCCGCGCTCCAGTTGGCCCGGGTGAAGGTCAGCCGCGCCGGCGACACCGTCAGACTGCTACTGCCGCTCTTGGTGACGCTGATCACCACGTCGGAGGTGGGTTGAGCGTTGAGCCACACCGTATACAGGGCTCCGCTGCCCTCTAACATCCCAGTGATCTCTGAGGGCACGTCCACGCCGGCGATGTCGTCGTCGTCGATGGTCACCACCACCCCGCCGATGGTCACTGCGTCGTACTCGTCGGCGCTCTCGGCGGCCACCACCGCGTGGGCGATGGACGCCGCGTCGTTCACAGCGTCGTCGTCCTGGGCGGCCCGCACCCTCACCGCCTGCGCCGCGCTCCAGTTGGCCCGGGTGAAGGTCAGCCGCGCCGGCGACGCCGTCAAACTGCTACTGCCGCTCTTGGTGACGCTGATCACCACGTCCGAGGCGGGCTGAGCGTTCAGCTTCACCGTGTAGGTCCCGCTGCCCCCTTCATTCACCGTCAGCATCGATTTGGACACCGTCACCCCGGCGGCGTCGGCGCCCCGTTGCTGGGAGCGAGAGAGGACGACAGCTTCAGGCTCGTCCACGTTGGTTACGCTGATGGTGACCTTAATGGTGGCGTCAATGGCCGTGTCCGCGTTGCCGGCGGCATCCTTCTGGTCGCTGGCCGACACCGTAACGCCGTAGGTGGCCCTGTCCTCAAAATCGAGGTCAGCCAGCGTTTGCAACTGGCCGGTGGAGGGGACGATGGAGAAGGACGCGGCATCGTCGCCGCCCAGCGTGTAGGTCAACGCATCGTTGTCCGCGTCCGTGGCCCCGACCGGCGCGCCGACGTTTGCGCCTGCGGCGGCGTTCTCGGCCACCGACCGGGCACCGTCCTCGCTGGGCGGGAACGCCGGTTGACTGTTGGCTACCTGCGCCATGGCGCTACCCGGGGTCAGGAAGGCAGCAAGCAGAACCCATACCGCCGCTAGCAACAGGCACCGCTGGTAGCGGCCCAAGCTACTGTTCATCTTTTAGTACAGACTGCATCTTCATTATCAGAATATCGGTCGGACTTCCTCAAGTCTACCTCCATCATTCAGTACTAGAGCTTCCCCCCGAATCGTGGAGGGTTGGTCGGCGTTGGCTGGCTGCTGGGTTGTGCGTCGGGTTGACCGGCCCATTCCCAGGTCCCGAGATGGGGCAACGCCAGAATCGGCCCTTGACCGCGCTCCACAGCCGCGGCGATCTCACCGAACCCCTCGAAACCGAATCCCCGATCGATTTCCTCTACCGGCACACTCGGCAAACGGAAACTCTCGGCGTAATAGCGGGTGTACCACTCGAAGGTCTTGGCGACGCGACGACGCGTCTCGGTAGAAGACAGGCCGAAGCAAGCATGATGACGCGCTCGGCCCGTTCCATGATCCCGCCTTTGGCCAACGCGTGCGGGCTAGCAGCACGCAATCGGTGCTGACCCTGCGAGAATGGGGCGGCGATACCAACGCGTGCGGGCTAGCAGCACGCAATCGGTGCTGACCCTGCGAGAATGGGGCGGCGATACCAACGCGTGCGGGCTAGCAGCACGTTGGGCACGTTGCCAGGTCCTCGCCGGCGATACCAACGCGTGCGGGCTAGCAGCACGTTGGCCGAGCGTGGCGTAGCTTGACCGGAGGTAGTGCATGCGAACTCCACAACTGGAAATCAGCCAAAACCACCTATATTCAACTGACTTGCAACCACCACTAGAGCTTGCGCAGTAGCATGTCGGGAGGTAACTGCGCATTGCTGCGGGAGGCAACGAGATGAACTGGCCAGGACAAACGAGCGCCCAACGTCGTGATCATGTCCAGGAGCAGGCTACGCCCCCCCCCCCCCCGGATCTCGTCGTCGGCGCCGTCGGCGAGCCGATCGGACTACAGGGCGGCTCGAAGCCGCCGCTGTGGCGGTGACTTCCGCCGTCCGCGACGGCCACGTCCGGCTGCGTCGGCCGATGCGTGCGCTGGCTGTGTTCGTGCTGCTGGTCACGGCGCTGGCTGTGGCCACGCCCCTGTCCCAGGCGCAGACACCGACGCCGGTGACGCTGGTGTCGAACGCCGGCCAGACTCGTAGTCATTACCAAAACTTTTACGCGGCGCAGAGCTTCACGACGGGGAGCACCACCGGCGGGTACACGCTGTCCGATGTCCGCATTCATCTGAGCGCAAATCAAAACAGCAATTGGGCGCCGGCGGTCAAGATCCGGGAGAACAACGCCAGCAACCAGCCAGGCGATGTGGTCGCCGCGCTCACGAACCCGGCCACCCTCACCAAGAATGCGGTTAATACTTTCACAGCGCCGGCGAACACCACCCTTTCGGCGTCGACGGTCTACTGGGTGTACGTCAACGACGGCGTCACCGGATCCAGGCGAGGAAGATTCAGTTATACGAACATCCTCACTGAGACGGGTCTGGCGGGCTGGTCCATCACCGATTCACGGTTGACGTCTAACGATGGCACCACTTGGAATGCGGGGGGCAACGTGGTGCTGTCGATGGAGCTCAAGGGCTACGCGACCAGCCCGCCCGCCACCACCACCACGACGACGACCACGACGACCACGACCGCGCCGGTCAACAGGGCGCCGGTGTTCGCGGCTGCTTCGTTGACGCGTAGTGTGGCGGAGAACACCGCGGCGAACACGAATGTGGGGGCGGTGGTTCCCGCGGCGACCGACGCCAACAGCGACTCGTTGACGTATTCGATGGTGGGCACCGACCGCGGCTCGTTCACTTTCGATGCGGCGACGCGGCAGATCAAAACCAAGTCGGGTGTGACTTATGACTTTGAGACCAAGACGAGTTATTCGGTGACGATCAAGGCTTCCGACGGCACCGCCAGCGACACGTTGCCGGTCACTATCAACTTGTCTGATGTGGCTGAGCAGCCGTCGCGGCCTGCGGCGCCGTCGGTGTCGGCGCCGTCGGGTTCGACGACGAGCCTGAACGTGGCCTGGACCGCGCCGGCCCGCAACGGGGGCCCCGCGCTGACCGGCTACGAGGTGCAGTACCGCATAGCCGGTTCCGGCTCGTTCAGGTCGTGGTCGCATTCGGGCACGTCCACCTCAGCAACGATCACCGGGCTGACCGCCGATATCAGCTATCAGGTGCAGGTACGCGCCCTCAACGGGGAGACCCCCAGTGCATGGTCGCCCTCTGCTAACGGCGTCACCCATCCCAACTGGGCGCCGGAGTTCGCGGCTGCTTCGTTGACGCGCAGTGTTGCGGAGAACACCGCCGCGAACACGAATGTGGGGGCGGTGGTTCCCGCGGCGACCGACGCCAACGGTGACACGTTGACTTATTCGATGGAGGGCACAGACTCCGGCTCGTTCAGCTTCGATGCGGCGACCCGGCGTATCAAAACCAAGTCGGGTGTGACTTATGACTTTGAGACCAAGACGAGTTATTCGGTGACGATCAAGGCTTCTGACGGGACGGCCAGCGACACGGTGACGGTCACTATCACCTTGACTGATGTGGCTGAGCAGCCGGCGACACCGGCTGCGCCGTCGGTGTCGGCTACGTCGGGTTCGACGACGAGTGTGGACGTGGCCTGGGGTGCGCCGGGCCGTAACGGAGGCCCTGCGTTGACCGGCTACAGCGTGCAGTATCGGGCTGGTTCGAGCGGTGTGTTCAGGTCGTGGTCGCATTCGGGTACGTCGGTGTCGGCGACGATCACCGGGCTGACCGCCAACACCAGCTATCAAGTGCAGGTACGGGCTCTCAACGGGGAGACGCCCAGTGCATGGTCGCCGTCGGGTACGGGCCGCACCAACTCGCCTGCCAACAGTGCGCCGGTGTTCGCGGCTGCTTCGTTGACGCGCAGTCTGGCGGAGAACACCGCGGCTAACACGAATGTGGGGGCGGTGGTTCCCGCGGCGACCGACGCCGACAGCGGCGACACGTTGACGTATTCGATGGAGGGCGCCGACTCTGTCTCGTTCAGCTTCGATGCGGCGACCCGGCGTATCAAGACCAGGTCGGGTGTGTCTTATGACTTTGAGACCAAGACGAGTTATTCGGTGACGATCAAGGCTTCCGACGGCACCGCCAGCGACACGGTGACGGTCGTCATCAACTTGACTGATCTGGCTGAGCAGCCGTCGCGGCCGGCTGCGCCGTCGGTGTCGGCGACGTCGGGTTCGACGACGAGTGTGGATGTGGCCTGGACTGCGCCTGGCCGCAACGGAGGCCCCGCGTTGACCGGCTACAGCGTCCAGTATCGGGCTGGTTCGAGCGGTGTGTTCAGGGCTTGGTCGCATTCGGGTACGTCGGTGTCTGCGACGATCACCGGGCTGACCGCCAACACCAGCTATCAGGTGCAGGTACGGGCCCTCAACGGGGAGACGCCCAGTGCATGGTCGCCCTCTGGCACGGGCCGCACCAACTCGCCGACCAACAGGGCGCCGGTGTTCGCGGCTGCTTCGTTGACGCGCAGTCTGGCGGAGAACACCGCCGCTAACACGAATGTGGGGGCGGTGGTTCCCGCGGCGACCGACGCCGACAGCGGCGACACGTTGACTTATTCGATGGAGGGCGCCGACTCCGGCTCGTTCAGCTTCGATGCGGCGACCCGGCGTATCAAAACCAGATCGGGTGTGACCTATGACTTTGAGACCAAGAGCAGTTATTCGGTGACGATCAAGGCTTCCGACGGCACCGCCAGCGACACGGTGACGGTCACCATCACCTTGACTGACGTGGCCGAGGCACCGTCGCGGCCGGCGGCGCCGTCGGTGTCGGCTACGTCGGGTTCAACAACGAGCCTGAACGTGGCCTGGGGTGCGCCTGCCCGTAACGGGGGCCCCGTACTGGTCGGCTACAGCGTCCAGTACCGTGCCGGTTCCAGCGGTGTGTTCAGGGCTTGGTCGCATTCGGGTACGTCCACGTCAGCGACGATCACCGGACTGACCGCCAACACCAGCTATCAAGTGCAGATACGCGCCCTCAACGGGGAGACGCCCAGCGCATGGTCGCCCTCTGGCACGGGCCGCACCAACACGCCGACCAACAGTGCGCCGGCCAACAACACGCCGGCCAACAACACGCCGGCCAACAACACGCCCGATACCGGTGCGCCTGATACCAGTCGGCCTGTCAACAATGCGCCGGTGTTCTACCCTGATATCGGCGGCGGGCCCGTCCCGAGCAGCGTTGACTTTGAGTGGACGGTGGACCATGACATCGAGAGCCTCGACGGGGACCACGGCGAGATTATGGGTTCTTGGTCTGATGGTTTGACTCTGTGGATCGTCGACAACGACTTCAGCGGCGGCGGGGTGTATGCGTATGGTCTTGACACCGGTGAGCGTGTTGAGCACAGCGAGTTCATGCTTGACGACGCCAACCGTTTCCCGCGTGGTTTGTGGTCCCAGACGGGAACTGTTTGGGTTTCTGACAGCGGCGAGGACCGGGTCTTCGTCTACGACTTCGACAGCGGCGACCGTCTCGTCGGGCGCGAGGTCGTGCTTGGCGGGGCCAACAGCGACGCTCGCGGTGTCTGGTCCGACGGTGAGGTCTTGTGGGTGCTTGACCAGCAGCAGGCGTTGTTCGCCTATGACCTGGGGAGCGGGCGGCTGCTCGGCCACTATCTGCTCGACAACAACAACAGCGACCCCCGCGGCCTGTGGTCTGACGGTGTCGCTGTTTGGGTCTCTGACCACACCGCCAAACGCATCTTCGCCTACCGCCTGCCCGACCCGACCGCACAGACGGTCACGGTCCAAAACACCCGGGCGGGCAGCGAGACCCGAAACGCCCGGGCGGGCAGCGAGGCGCCGCAGCTCCTTGAGCGTGTCCCCAGCGAGGAGTTCGGGGAGCTTTCCAGTGCCGGCAACCACAGCCCCAGAGGTATCTGGTCTGACGGCGACTTCATGTATGTCGTTGACCAATGGAGCAGCCGCGTCTACACCTACAACATGCCCGACGCTATCGACGCGCGCCTCGCTGCGCTGTCGCTCAGCGGCGTCGACTTCGGCGAGTTCAACCCCGACCGCGTCGACTACGCCGCTGTTGTCGACGGCGTAGTCGACACTGTCGTGACAGCCCAAACAACACAACCCCAAGCCCACGTCGAGATCAAACCCGACGGCGACGGTCACCAGGTCGCGCTCGACGACCTCACAGAGATCACCGTCACAGTGACCTCCGCGGACAACACCCGCACCAGAACCTACCGCGTGGCCCTCACCCGAAAAACAGCCGCGGAGACCACCACCATCGACGTCGCCGTCTGGCGGAACGCGCACAAACCCACAAACCTCTACATCAGCACCCGCGCACCAGGTCTGGACCGGACCATCCACAACAACGACGGACCGCTCACCATGACCCTCTACACAAACCCCCTCACCGGCACCCAGAACTGGTACCGCAGCACCCTCACACCCATCAAAACCATCCTCGCGGACGGCTCAACGGCCACCATCGACGTCGCCGTCTGGCGGAACGCGCACAAACCCACAAACCTCTACATCAGCACCCGCACACCAGGCCAGCACTGGACCACCCACGACAACAACGGACCGCTCACCATGACCCTCCACACAAACCCCCTCACCGGCACCCACAACTGGTACCACAGCACCCCCACACCCATCAAAACCACCCAACAACAACACTGAACCACACCGGCCCAAACCGCCGAATCGTGGAGGGTTGGTTTAGAGCGCCCGCAGATAGGTGAGAGCCTGTCATGTGGCGGCGGTGCCAATCCCGCTCTTGTTCGCTGCGCTCACGGGCCGCTCGGGCCACGGCCTCGCGCCGTATGGTCCGCGTTGTCCCACCTATTCGCTCGGCCTCTTAGCCTGAATCCACCGACGGGACTGTCAGATGGTGATTCAGGGGTTGGTGTTGGGTTGGTTGGTGCCGGTCTGGTGCGTGTGTGTGGGCTGGCGCGTTTTGGGGCGTGGGGGACTGGAGTGCGGGGTTGTGGTGGGTTGGTGGCGGGTGGGGTTGGGCTGCGCTGCGCCGGGCGCGGGCGGCGGGTTAGATGAGCAGGGGTAGGTTGCGGATTCGTTGCAGGGCGGTGGTGAAGGTGTTTGCCCATGGCCAGTTGAGCGGCAGGCGCAGTCTGTGTCGGCCGCTGTGGTTGACGAGGCGGCCTGGCACGGTGAGGAGCCGGTTGGGGATGGTGGCTGCGACGGTGAGTTGGCGCGCGGGGTGGGCGCGGCCGAGGCGGGAGGTCCAGCGGGCGAGGTTGTGGGCGAGCACGCAGCAGGCGAGCCAGGCGCCGTTGGCGGGGAATCGTCTGGAGGGGCAGCGGCTGAGCCCGGAGCCTTCTTTGAGGTCACGAATGGCGAGCTCGACTGTGGCGTGGGCTCGGTGGTTTGCGTCGGCGGCTTTGGTGTCGAGGTCTTCTCTGTCGGTGACGAAGCAGTGGTAGCGCCAGTTGGGCCACAGCTCGCCTTGGGCGCCGAGCAGGCGGGTGCGGCGCACGATGAGCCGCAGCTTCGCGGGCTTGGCGTCGTCGCCGCGGAGTTTGTCGCCGCGGCGGCCGGCTTCGATGGTGGTCTCAGCGACTTGCGCCTCGCCGCCGCGGGTGTATTCGATGCTTACCCAGGCGTCGTCGTCTATGGCCGCTATGGCTGCTTTGACCTTGGCGTTCTGTGGGATCGTGATCGAGTAGCAGGCGTTGTGGGCGCCGAGGGCCGCGATCATGTCATAGGAGAAGAACCCCGCGTCGGCGCGCACCGTCACCGCCGCGTCCGCCGCCAAGCGCCGCACCCTCGCCAGGGTCTCACGAGCGAACCGGTCGTTGCCGCGCTGAGACGATCCCGACCACATCCGCGAGTGCAGCACCTCGCCGGTGTCTGAGCGCACCGCCACCAGCGGGTGATAGCCCAACACCTTGGTATGGCCGTACGCGGCGCCGTGCTTGGCCCTGCCGCACACCTCACACACCGTGGAGTCCAAATCCACCGTCATCTCCCCAACGTCGGGCGCGGCGCCCCCAGACCACGCCCGGCGAAGCGCCAACTCGGCCGCTTTGTCGAGCTGGCGCACATGCCCGAACGTGAACGACCTCAAAAACGACCCCGCAGTCGACGGCGCCACCACCCCAAACGGCAGCACCGCCGCCGCCGAGCCCGACCGCAGCCGCTGCACATCGTCGATACAGCGCCCGCCCACCAGCATCGACGCCACCAAAGACAACACCTTACGACCCGACCCCGACCCCGCCACACGCCCGTCGAGGCGCACCGTGTTGTCGATCAACGCCTCCAAACCCAGCCTGTGCATCACCGTGCCCGCCAGCAACAACCCCCCATCAGCCACCAAAGACCCATCATCGAACACTGCCTCCAACCCGTCGATCCCACCAGCTACGCTCCTCACAAGAAGTGCCTCCTCTCGTGGCCAGAATGACCGTTACATCAAACAGCATTCTCCCACGTCAGGAGGTCTTTCTGGTGGACGCGCCAACCCCCACAACCTCACCGCACCGGTGGATCCAGGCTTAGTGGCTCTTCGGATTTAAGCGGGGGGTGATGGTGGTGGGGAGGGTCCAGTTGAGCTTCTATGTCAACTTGGGTGCGGGTGTCGTTGAGTGCCGCGACTAAGCGTTTGGTCAGCGCGTCGACCTCGCGGTCGAGGCGGCGTATGTTGCGGATGCGGCTGCGAGCGATCTCGGCGCGTGCGCTGGTGTCGCCTCGTAGCAGCCTCGATGCAGCGTCGAGCCCGGCACGGCTGGTGAGCGCCGCGGTGCGGGTGTGGTATCCGCAGCGGATCTTTTCGAGGGAGCTGTGTAGGCGGTTGATGGCCGCGGTGCGGTCTTTGACCAGTTCACGGCGGTAGGCGACCAAACAGGCCAACTCGCCAGGCGCACCCGCGAAGCGGGGTGCGGGCAGGTCGTCGTCGCGTGCGGCGATGCGGGCGATCTCAAGCGCGTCGACAGGGTCGGTCTTGGTGTAGGTGCGCCGCCCGCGACGGGCCGCGGCGGTCATCTGCGGGAGCACCTCCAGCACCGCTGCCCCAGCGTCGATGAGCGCCTCGGCTGCGGGTCTGCCGTAGTTGCCGGCACCCTCGATGCCGACCCGCTGCGCGTCGACCGCGCGCGCCCAGCCGACCAGCTCGGCGTGCCCAGCCTCGGTGTTGGCGATGCTGCGCTGCTCGATGACCACCCCCGAGGCGTCCACCAAACAGGCCGCGAGCAAGTCTTTGTGGGAGTCGATCCCTATTACAGTCATGATTGTTGAGCCTTCCTGTTGTCGTTGTGGTTGTGGCACAATGGCCCTGTAATGCGCAACCATGCGTTGATGAGCCCCAAGGCTCAGACGCTTCTATCAAGCGACATCACCGGGCCGGCATCGGCGGGGAGGCACTCAACTGGAAAGCCACCACCACAGGCGGAGCAAGGGTTTGGGAGCCATCCCCGCCGATGCTGCCAACCTCAATCCTGACACGCATGGGTTTGCGGGTGTAGAGCAGTGCCGGATCCGGTGTGGGCGAATCGTCGGTAACCGTGGGTGGCGCGTTTGATGAGATAATGATCGCTTCGGCGGGGTCGTTGCTGACCCGAGCCTGATGCCAGTTGGTGATCTGGTGATGCCAACGCCGCCGGCGATTCCACACTGAGATCGGCGGATCGGCTGGGATCGGCTCGGTGTGTGGGGGTTTGCGGCGTTGATGTTGAACGGGGTGTGGGCCTGCGAGGTGCTGAACGGGTATTCATTTCATGCAGTGTCACACCCTGTTGTTAGGTTGTGGTCATGTTCGATTCGATGATTCAACAGGCCCGGCAGGTGACGACTTCCGGGCTTTGCCGCAGCGAGTTGGAAGGTCTGGTCGCAGGCGCGGGTCGGGTGATCGCGGTGATGTCTGCGTTGCAGACACGCTGCGCGACCGAGATCGAGGGTCTTGATGATGGCGGGGTGAACTCCAAAACCGTTTTGCGTGAGGCGGGGCGGATGTCGACTCGTGCCGCTAACACGATCGCCAAGACTGCTGCGGGGTTGGCTGAGATGCCGAAACTGGCCGAATCGTTGGCTGGAGGCAAGATTACCGCAGAGCACGCCGCGGTCGCGGTTGGGGCTGCCGCCAAGACTTCCACAGACCAAGTCGACGATGAATCGTCGAAGCTTGCTGAGACATCGTCGGTTGATGTGTTTACGGAACAGTCACGGCGCTGGGTCAACCGCAACCAACCCGACGACGGTGCTGATGCACACGAAGCGCGGCGTCAACGCCGGTCGTTGAAGCATTGGATAAACGAACAAGGCATGGGAATATGTTGTGCATCTGACTTCGCGCGACAGGTTCTGAGTTTTTTCAAGCAGCATCGGGCAGGGTTGGCGGTCCTAGGACAGGAGGCTGCAGCCTATGAGTTCCGAGCATAGAAAACCGAAGAAGCTGCTTACAGCAGAGCAGAAGTACGATTTGTGGGTGCGGATGCTTTGCGGTCAGGTCACCCAGGCCGAGGCGGCTGCTGAGGCTGGTGTGGACCGGTCGGTGATCGCCCGGCTGCGAGCTGTCGCCCGGGATGGGGCGGTCGCGGCTTTGGGTTCGTCGAGGCCGGGCCGGCCCCGTCAGTCCCGAGCGGAGGCGTCTGAGGCAGCAGCCCTTCGTGTCGAGGTGGAACGGTTGGGGCGTACTGTGGTCGAACAAGCCGTGGAGCTGGCGGTGCTGCGGGGAAAAACGGGTTGGGGATGAGCGGTCCTGTCCCCGCCCGCGTCGACGGGACCGCCAAAGCCGTGCTGTTGGGGTTGATCGACGACGCCACCTCGGCTGGCTGGACGCACAGCCGGGTCTGCACGGTGCTGGGTGTGGACCGCCGCCGGGCATGGCGCTGGACCCAACGCCGCGCCGAGGGGACTCTTGACGATGCCCGCCCGGGCGGACGTCCGATCCACAGCCTGCTGAGCTCAGAACGTGACGAGATCGTGCGCCTCTTCGACGAGTGGGGCGACACCGACCGGTCGCATCGCAAGCTCGCGCACCGCGGCTCCTACCTGGGCCGCGTGTGGGTGTCTGCTTCGACTGTGGACCGCGTTCTCGCAGGTCACGGCCTCGCTCTGGCCGGCACGCCGCGCCCCGCCAAGGCCACCAAGACGCCGTGGCCTACCTGGTGTGAGTGGCGGCCCAACCAACTGTGGTGTTGGGACGGCACCCAGTTCCCGACATGCCGACAAGCCAAGCACGCCTACGCGATAGTCGATGTGGTGTCCCGTAAATGGATCGCCACGCACCACACCGCGGCACCGGACTCGGTCGCCGCCAGAGTCTTGTTCGCCAAAGCACTGCAAAGCGAAGGGCTCCTCACCGACGAACTCGCCGCCCGCCTCGACAACCCCCACGCAGACCTGCCCCACAGCGACACAATCCCGCTGCTGTTGGCGGTCAGCGACAACGGACCGGAGATGCGCGCCGGCGACACCGCCAAATTCATGGCCATGTGCTCGATCGCCCAGCACTTCGGACGCCGGTCCACGCCCACCGACCAGGCCTGGATCGAGTCTCTGTTCAGCCACGTCAAAGGCGAGCATCCCCACCTCGAAACGCTCGGCGATCCCGCCGACCTCACCCGAGAACTCGAACGCGTCCGCGGCCACTACAACTCGGTGCGGCTGCACGAAGGCATCGGGTATGTCACCCCCCACGACGAGCACACCGGCAAAGGCGACCAGATCCGCCAAGCACGCCGAGACGGACTCCAACAAGCCGACCAGCGACGACGCGCCCACCACCGAAACCAACCGCTAACATGACCACACAACCACCACCACACAACCACCACCGCACACCCACCAATGCGACTTGAAAAAACCCGCAATCTGTCGCGAAGAGTCAGAAACACCTCAAATACTGCTAGCAGAACTCGATCCCACTAGCTATCAACAAGTGGTCAAAGCCAACACCGGCTACAAAATCATCAACCCCAACAACCCCCCAAACAGCCCCTAACCACCCGCCACGCTGCCAACAACAGCCCCTGACCACCTGCCACGGTGCCACCACCGTGAGCATATCCGAAGAGCCGGTTTAGGCTGTGTTGGCTAGTTCGTAGTTTATTGGGCTGGTCATGTTGTTGGTGGAGTGGAGCTGTTTTCTGTTGAGACGCTCATCGCGTTGCCTCCTTGACCCAAAGCTCAGGCCGACACGCCGGCTTTGAGTTCCTCGAAGGATTCTTCGATGCACAGCATGAACCGCTCCGGGTCCGGCATGATCTCGCGGCATGACGTAACGCCGATGGTGATTCCGCCGCAATAGCTGAGTACCGGAATGAACAGCGCCAAGCCGTCGACTAGTGGACCGAATCCGTACATGTCGATCAACCGCGCTGACGCCGCATACAACGGAACCTGGGGGCCGGGCACATTGCTTATCACACAGTTCACGACTGGCCGGTTGGTGTTGACTGCCAGGCGGGTTGCCAGGCGGCTGGCAAGCGCCGCGGTCGCCGCAGGTACGAATTCGGTGTAGTCGGTCATCAACCGAGCACCCACCGCGTTGGTGAGCTCCTTTGATTCTTTTGAAGCCTCTCGGATGGCTGATAGCCGTTCAACATCGTCGGCGATGTCGGTGCGTAGGCGCACGACCATGGCTGCAACGTGGTTGCCGGCGTCGCTTTGTTCGCTATCGGCGCGCACCGAGATCGGGGCCATGGCGGTCAGGCTCTCTTCGGGCAGCTCGCCGTGGTGTTCGAGGTAGCGCCGAATACCTCCGGCACAAATGGTGAGGACCGCGTCGTTGATGGTTGCGCCCTGCACGGTGTTCTTGATCGCTTTGATGTCGTCAAGGTCGAATCTTTTGCCTGAGATCACTCGATGTGGGGATACTTTCTGGTTGAATCGAGTCGCCGGTACCCGTCCCGGCACTGCTGGCAGGTGGACATCGTCTTTGCTGGCCACCTGTGCCAGGCGCCCTAGGGCAGGAACGGTCTCCCTGATGAGGCTCGGAACACGCAATGGCTGACGAATGCTGTTGACTGCGGCTCGTCCGAGTAGTTCAACCCTGGTGGGCACGTTGTCGGTGCGCACCAGAGGCGGGTCGGTCAAGGGAGTGTCGGGTTCGAGATCGTGGATCGCCGCGGTGATTTCTTGGCCCGATACGCCATCAACGGCACAGTGATGGATCTTGGAGACTATGGCGTAGGCACCAGTTGGTATGCCGTCGAGATTGTCGAGTCCTTCAACGACGGTGAATTCCCAAAGCGGGCGTTCCAAGTCGAGCGGGCGTGAAACGAGGCGAGCAACTTGAATCCATAGTTGGCGCCAGTCTCCTGGCTTGGGAAGCGCTATGTGGCGTACGTGATATTCAAGGTCGAAGTCGGGGTCGGATACCCAATACGGGTAATCCACTTTCATCGGCACATGAACGAGCCTCTCGGTGAACGACCGCGCCATGCCGAGGCGTTCTTCCATCATCGCCAGGATGGACTTGAAGGTAACTACTCCGCCCTCAGCGCTGCCTTGGTCGTAAATCGCCACCGACCCGATGTGCATCGGTGTTCGTTGTGATTCGAGATGTAGGAAACTTGCGTCTTGAGCGCTGAGTTGTTGCACTGTCGACCCTTTCGTCGCTAGCGCAGACTACGGACAAATCCCCGAAAACCCTTTTTTCTAGTTAAACCAGCTTGTTGGGAGAGGTTTTGCTGTCACGGGTCGCCGTCGCCAAATTGATCTCGGCCGCGCGGCTCTGAAGAACGAAGGCTTGCGCATCGGCTTCCTCAGCACGTCGGATCAGGGCTATCCGGGTTTCGAGTAGTTGCTCACACGCGACCCAAACGTCGCGGGCGATCATTCTGGTCAGCCTCATGCGACTGATTTCCGCGGCGTCGGACGACCACACTTCGGGGAGATGCCGATGAATACACGGGTCCAGCCTGGTTGTGAGGGAGATGCGGCGCTGGTCGATGGCTGCGGCGAGCGCTCGGGCGGCCGAAGCTTGGGCGAAGTATCGGTCTGCGATAGTCAACAGGCGTGCTGCCTCATCTACCTCAATGTTGGGCATCGTCTCGTCTCGCTCCTCTGGTGGAGTAGGTTATTAGTTGAAACTTCATGAAACAATATAATAATTCGGTAGTTTCTACACCGCTGATGCCACTTGAGCAACTAGCTTCTAAGGATGACTCGGCTAGGCATCGCCAACCCGGCAGATCTCGAGACCTGTGTTGAGATCGCCCGAGAGGCTGGACAGCTCACGCTCGAGTGGTACCGCGGAAGTACTTTCTCTGTCGATCACAAGCACGATGGTTCGCCGGTCACCGCGGCTGATCTCGCGGTGGAGACTTTGATGCGTGAGCGTCTCAACGACGCCTTCCCGAATGACTCCGTGCTCGGTGAAGAGCATCCCGACACTTCTGGAACATCGGCTAGAACTTGGGTGATCGACCCGATCGACGGCACTAAAGCTTTCATGAGGGGTGTGCCTTTGTTCGCCAACCTGTTGGCTCTTGTTGATGAGCACGGTCCCGCTGTGGGTGTGATCAACCTGCCTGCATTGGGTGAGACGATCTGGGGCGGGCGTGGACTTGGGGCGTTTCACAACGGTGAGCCGTGCCGTGTCAACGACCACGAAGGCCTGGACGGTGCTTTCGTGTGTACGAGCGGCTTCGGTTACTGGCCCGACGCTGCGTTGCGGGTGCTGCTCGATAGTCCCGTGAAGTTGCGAACTTGGGGCGACGCCTACGGTTATGCCCTTGTGGCGACTGGCCAAGTTGAGGCGATGGTGGATCCCGAGGCCTTCCCTTGGGATCTAGCGCCTATCGCTATCATCATCGCTGAGGCGGGAGGCAGTTTCAGTGCCTTTGATGGTCGAACTGGTGCAGATGTCTGGAGTTCCGGGTCGGCTGTTGCTACGAACAGTCGGATCCACGGCGATCTGCTAGCCCTGTTCAGTGGCTGAAGCTGAGCACTGACCCTCAGCACTGACCCTCACCACAGACCCGCTACCGGGCTTGCTCAGTTCACTTGTTCAAGAATCTCTTGATAGTTCAAGTTCGGGGAGTTGGGGGCGGAGCCGACGGCTTGGCCACAAGATGCGCCGGCTTCGGGTGCAACCGGGGAGTACCTCCCAAAGTAGGTGTCGAGGAACTCTTCGATTGCTGGGTCCGACCAGTCGTCGACTGCGAGTTGTCGTGTCCAAGCAGTGAGAACGATCGGGTTCTGCAGGCCGGGGTACGGCGCCATTAACGCAAACCTCTCCGATTTGAGGCGCTCGGTCATCGCTTGGATCAAAGACGCGTCGAGGTCCGGTTGATACGCCACCCAGACGGCACCGTGTTCAAGGGAATGAACGGCGGTCTGGTTCTGAATGGGCCGGGTATAGATGCCACAGTTTTGCCAGGCCCAGAAGTGATCTCCGCTGGCTGGGGGTGTGTGATCGTAGCTGGCACACAGCACATGCACAGCACCATTGTCGGACAGTTCTCGCACCTCGCCGACAGGCAGCCTCTCAGGTGCCGCATCTACGGGGTCCGGACATGCCTCGGGAGCCTCGACAGCAACCGTGTCGACCGGTGCCGGGGCGACAGGCTCGGGTTCTGTGGATGACCCCGACCCTCCACACGCGCTCACCAACAAAGCGAACGCCATCATCAACCTGAAATGCACAGCCCTACTTTAAGCCGGTTAGTAGTACATGGATACGCCTTCGAAGCGGAGCGGGCGAACGCCTCGATCGGCAATGTCGTTCAACAGCGGCAGCGGATCGGCTGCCGCTGCCAAGCCGTACGCGCCGGCAGGAAAATCTCCTCTGAGCACAGCGAGGCTGGTGCTGACTGCTACTACAGCCGCTGCTGAAGCCGGACGCTCCACGGCACCAAACACGCTCACCCGACGTTCGATGCCAACTCTGCCTCGTAGTTCAACACGCACTGCTCCGAGGCCGCCTTCGGCGTGTGGTGGGCGCAGCATCGGCAGCGGCGAAGTCAAACGATCTCTGCGGGTTGCGGCCATTCGGGCGGTCACTCGTTGCACTCCTTGGAATTCGGGGACCAGCAGCAACGCATCGGGCAGCGCTCCCCGGTAGCAGTCGCGTCCGCCGATGGGATCCGGGAAGTATGCGAGTTCCCGACCTGACCCTGGAGCACGGGAGGTCCAACGCCCGTCGCGCCAGTCCAGTCCCACCGACGACAGGGCTTGATGGTGTTGTCGTGCACATGAGGGTCCACCAGTGCCGACTTTGGCGACGTGGATCTCATCAACTTGGTCAAACTCTGATGCGCCGTGGCGGGCAATCAGGCAGGTGAATCCCGGCATGAAGGTGGCACCAACAACGACCGGGACCCGGTTGTGCAGCGCTTCTTGATGCAGAGCCAGCAAACGTCGCACTTCCGACAGATGATTCGATGTGGTTACGACCGGAACGCCGTGGTGAACCGCACGGCGGGCTAGGTTTGCCTGACCCGCGGCCGGGGTGGCAACGACGGCCAAGTCGACCGAGGAATCAAGGTGGTAGCCGTGGCCGAGTTCCGATGCCCGGCCGAGGGTGTGGACGAGTTGTCGCGAGCGTTCCCGACGGGCGTCGCGTACTTCGATGTTGGTCGCTTGACCGCTGGCCAGAAGTTGCTGCGCGATCCGTGTACCTGTTGCTCCCGCCCCGAACACCACGATGTGCGACATCAGCGAAGGTCGTCGCCTCGAAGCTCCCGCCAGCCTCCTTTTTGGGGTGGCGAGCCACCGCTTCCTCGCACTCTGATCGCGGCCGCTACTGCGACTCCTGCCCCGATCGCAACGAGGGCTCTTCGTATGAGTGTGAACAGGCCACTCCTACCCATCAGTTCCTCCCGTGGATTTGCGACGCCGAACGTGGGGCTAGCAGGAGTCGAACCTGCGACCTCACCCTTATCAGGGGTGCGCTCTAACCGACTGAGCTATAGCCCCGCAAGGCGACCACGCTAGCGGCCGGACGGTCGTTTCGACAAAGAACCTCGTTTTGCGTTTTTGCGTTTGTCGCTGGGCCAAAACGGGGTTTGGTCGGCTTGTTCGGGAACAGGATCTTTCGCTGCGGCCCTTTGTTGTTTCGGCCTGGCAGCGCCCTGCGCCGCCTGTTGTGTCGGCTTTGCAACATAACGAGCAGCCCCCGAGGTTGCTTTGCGGGGTCGTGTGCGCTTCGGCCGGGGCCTGGCGGTTTCTTCTTCCACCACAGTCATCCGCACCCCGCCGATCAGATCACTGATCAGGTTGAACAACACCGCCATCAATACCGTGAACCCTGACCCGGCGACGACCATCACCAGACCTCCCAAGGCGCTGACCCGAAATATCTGGTCGGGATTGAAGGTGAAGGTCTCCAGCGCAAACAGTTCCTTGATGAAGTTCTCCACGTTGTCGACGGTGCCCGCGGTGACCGCAAACCTCCAGAGAATCACCCCGGCGATCAACAAAATCACCCAGAGACAGAAGTAGAAGATGAGCGACAGCTTGAGTACCGACCACGGCTCAATGTGGCGCACTAGGCGGCGAACTCTGCGGGCACGGAGACGGCTCGCGGTGCGGCGTTCCAGAAAGGCAGCTAGGGGTTGTGAAGAAGGCTGCGACGGGCGTTGCGACGGGCGTTGCGACGGCCTGGCCGGCTGGGATTTTGTGGGTTCACTCATGGAGACTTTTCCTCGGCGGGGCGTTGACCAAAGCGGTGGCCGAGTACCGGACAAGTGTAGGGGAAGTTCATCACGAACCGGGATGTTCCCACACCACCGTGCGCTCCGCTCTGGCAACAGCAACGCTGGCTCCTACTTGAACACGGACTTCGACTTGGTTCCCGAACGCCGTGTAGTCCAACAGGTTCCCGCCGTTGGCCTCGGCGAGTTCGGTCGCAACCGCGAAACCTTCGGCCGCACCCGCCAATGCTGCAGCGTCTGCCGCGGTTCGGGCTCTCGCGGCGTCGTCCGCGGCCATACCGAGCCGGGCGATCGCCATCACTACCAGCGCCGCCAACAGCAATACCACCACCATCATGGGCACGGCTTGGCCGCGGTCAGTTGGCCAGTCTCCAGTTTGCTCCCGCACGTCTTGAAATCACCCTTGTGCTCGATTTGAGTTGCTGGGGGAAATAGCTCGGCTCAGGTTCAGCCGGTTGGCCTATTCGTGGACAGAACCGCTTTCGTCGACGGAGTCCCTTCGGTCATCCACACCGTCGTCATCCACACCGTCGTCATCGAGCCCGTCGTCATCCACACCGTCGTCATCCACACCGTCGTCATCCACACCGTCGTCATCCACACCGTCGTCATCCACACCGTCGTCATCCACACCGTCGTCATCCACACCGTCGTCATCCACACCGTCGTCATCCACACCGTCGTCATCCACACCGTCGTCATCGAGCCCGTCGTCATCGAGCCCGTCGTCGTCTGGGGTGACCAGGACCACGGATGCGACAACGTCACCCTCGTCGGGGTTCATGACCTTCACTCCACTTGCATTGCGACTTTGCGCCGAGATCGCCTCGGCCGGCGTGCGGATCACCACGCCGTTGACGGTCACGGCCAAGATCTCATCGTGGTCTTCGACCACTAGAGCACCGACAACAGGCCCTTTGTCTGCTGTGAGTTTGATGCCGATGACTCCTTTTCCACCACGGTATTGCGTACGGTATTCCTCCACGGGGGTTCGTTTGCCGAAACCGTTGGCGGTGAGATGGAGCAGCGAAGCTCCCCCACCAGCGATGTTGCAGGCCACCACTTCATCGCCGGGCTTCTTGAACCGGATGCCCAAAACACCGGCCGCGGGCCTTCCCGTCGCTCGCACGTTGGACTCCTCGAAACGGATCGTCTGGCCGAGCCGGGATGACAGCAAGATGTCGTCGAGCCCGTTGGTGGGAACCACCTCGGCGAGTTCGTCGTCGTCGTTGAGCCGGATAGCGATCAGGCCGGCTCGCCTTGAAGAGTCATAAGCGTTGAAACGAGTCTTCTTCACTCGACCCTTGGCGGTGGCGAAGAACAAATAGCGGTGCGTCTCGTAGTTTCGGGTGTCGATGATGGCTTGAATCCGTTCGCCTTCCTGCAAGGGCAGCAAGTTGACGATGGCCGTGCCGCGAGCGGTGCGCGACGCCACTGGAATCTCATGCGCCCGTAGGCGGTAGACCCGGCCGTGTGTGGAGAAGAACAGCAGATACGAGTGTGCTGTTGTCCAGATGAGGTGGATGAGGGTGTCTTCGTCTTTGAGTTTGGTGCCGGCGACGCCTCTCCCGCCGCGGCCTTGTGTCTTGAACTCTTCTGCCATGACCGTCTTCACATAACCGGCGGCGCTCATGGTGACCACCAGCGGGTCGTCATCGATTAGATCCTCGATATCGAATTCGCCCGGATCGATTTCGAGTGTTGAGCGGCGGGGTTCACCGAATTTATCGCGAATTTCGGTGAGTTCGTCGATGATCACTCCGCGGAGTTTCTGATCGTCGCCCAGGATCGCTTGGAGTTCTGAGATTCTCTCTTGCAGGTTGGCTGCTTCTTCTTCGAGATCAGACCGGCCGAGTCGGGTTAGTCGGCTGAGCTGCATGTCGAGGATGTGGTTGGCTTGCACTTCGGAGAATTCAAACGGGTCTGCCATCAACGCGTCACGGGCCGCGCTGCGGTCCTGGCTGGCGCGGATGGTGGCGATGATCTCGTCGATCAGGTCGAGGCAGCGGATCAGGCCTTCAACGATGTGCAGGCGTTTCTCGGCTGCATCAAGACGAGATTGCGAACGCCGGGTGATGACCTCGATTTGATGGTCAGCGTAGGCGACGAGTGCTTCTCGCAGATTGAGGGTGCGGGGCACCCCGGCGACCAGCGCAACCATGTTGACGCCGAAACTGGTTTGCAGTGGTGTGCTTTTCCAGAGGTTGTTGAGCACGACTTCTGGGTTGGCGTCGCGTTTGAGTGAGATCACGAATCGGGTGTCGTCCCCAGATGATTCGTCGTTGATGTCGGAGATGCCTTCGAGTTCTCGGGTGTCGACCAGGTGGGCGATTTTCCGGGCGACCGCCCCGGCGGAGACCTGATACGGGAACGCGGTCACGATGAGCGCTCGGCGGTTCCTGATCTCTACGATCTCGATCGAGGCCCGGGTTTTGACCGAACCTCGGCCTGCTCGGTAGGCCGCCTCAATGCCGACCCGGCCGAGAATCTGGCCACCCGTGGGGAAGTCGGGGCCTTTGACGTGTTCCATCAGGTCGTCGACTGTGGCGTCTGGGTTGCACAACAGGTGGACAACCGCATCGCATACTTCGTTGAGGTTGTGCGGCGGGATATTGGTGGCCATTCCGACTGCAATGCCTTGACTTCCGTTTACCAGCAGGTTGGGGAAGCGGGCCGGGAGAACTTGTGGTTCGCTGAAATCGCCTGAGTAGTTGTCGACGAAATCGACGGTGTTCTCGTCGATTCCGGCGAGCATGTGCATGGCGAGTGGGTGGAGCCGTGATTCGGTGTAGCGGGCTGCGGCCGGTGGGTCTTCTGGCGATCCGTAGTTGCCGTGGAAGTCGATCAGCGGGTGTCGCAGCGAGAATGGCTGGGCCATACGGGCTAGCGCGTCGTAGATGGCGCTGTCGCCGTGCGGATGGAAACGGGCCATGACGTCGCCGGTCACACGAGCGCATTTCACATGGGCTCGGTCGGGCCTGAAGCCTTGGTCGAACATTGACCAGAGGATGCGGCGGTGCACGGGTTTGAGGCCGTCACGGGCATCTGGCAGGGCCCGGCTGACGATGACCGACATGGCGTAGTCGAGGAAGGAGCTTTCCATCTCTTCTTGGATCTCGATGGCGGTCACGTCACCGGGCTCATCCTGGTCATCAAGATCCACAGTTGGAATATCAGCCATGTTGGATCTTTCAGAAGTCCAGGTTCCGCACTTCGCGTGCGTTGGTGACTATGAAGTTCTTGCGTTGTTCGACATCGTCGCCCATGAGGATCGACGTCACGTCATCGGCGATGGCGACTTGTTCAACTGAAACCTGCAGCAGCGATCTGGAGGAAGCGTTCATCGTGGTGTTGCGAAGTTCGTCCCAGTTCATCTCGCCGAGGCCTTTCAGTCGCTGGAAGTCCTTGGTGTAGTTCGGACGGCCGGCTAGGAACTCTTCCTTGGCGGCGTCGTCTTTGAGGTAGACGGTTTCTTTGTTGGAGACTTTTGTCGAGTACAGCGGCGGTTGGGCGATGTAGACGTATCCGGCTTCCACGAGCGGTCGCATCTGGCGGAAGAAGAAGGTGAGCAGCAGGGTGCGGATGTGGCTGCCATCGACATCGGCGTCGGCTAGCAGAATGATCTTGTGGTAACGGGCTTGTTCGAGGTCGAACTCATCGGCAAAACCTGCCCCGATCGCGGTGATGAGGGTTTTGACTTCGGCGTTTCTCAGCATCTTGTCGATACGTGCTCGTTCGACGTTGAGGATTTTTCCGCGGATCGGCAGGATCGCTTGGGTTCGGGGATCTCGAGCTTTCACCGCTGAACCGCCTGCGGAGTCGCCTTCGACGATGAACAGTTCACGCTCGGCTGGGTTTTTCGATGAACAGTCTTTGAGTTTGTCGGGCATGCCCGCACCGTCGAGCAATGATTTGGAGCGGATGGCTTTGCGGGCGTCGGCTGCTGCCACCCGGGCGCGAGCGGCGTTGGTTGCTTTGGTGATGGTGGCTTTGGCTTCGCCGGGGTGTTCTTCGAGCCAGTCGGCCATGCGTTCGTTGGTCACCCGTTCCACCAGCGAGCGCATTGAGACATTGCCGAGTTTCGATTTGGTTTGGCCTTCGAATTGGGGTTCGCCAATTCGGGCGGAGATGATCGCGGTGAGGCCTTCTCGAATGTCTTCGCCGGTGAGGTTGTCGTCTTTTTCTTTGAGCAGCCCTTTGCTCCGCGCATAGCTGTTGACCGTGCGGGTGACCGCGGAGCGAAAGCCTTGCTCGTGCATGCCCCCTTCGATGGTGGCGATGCCGTTGGCGAAACTGTGTATGCCATCGGCGTTGAAGCCGGTGTTCCATTGGAAAGCAATTTCGACTTCGTGAGGGTTTTCGTCGATCTCTTCGGAGCCGACGAAATATCCGACTGTTTCGAAGAGCGCTTCTTTTGCGGCGTTGATATGGCTGACGAAGTCGATGATCCCGCCATCGTATTGGAACGAGACCCAGTCGTTTGACACCGCGTTTCCTCGTTGGTCTCGCACCCGGATCTCTAGCCCGCGGTTGAGGAAAGCCATCATCTGAAAGCGCTCTAGCAGGGTCTGGAACCGGAATTCGACTTCGTCGAAGATCTCCGGGTCGGGCCAGAATCGCACGGTGGTTCCGGTTCGGGGTCCGGTTTCGCCAATGGGTAATTCGCCAATGGGTAATTCGCCAATGGGTAATTCGCCAATGGGTAATTCGCCAATGGGTAATTCGCCAATGGGTAATTCGCCAATGGGTAATTCGCCAATGGGTAATTCGCCAATGGGTAATTCGCCAATGGGTAATTCGCCAATGGGTAATTCGCCAATGGGTAATTCGCCAATGGGTAATTCGCCAATGTCTGACGGACCCACGGGCTTCAGCCGTTGAATCAGCTCGCCTCCGTTGCCGAACAGCATGGCGTAGCGTTCGCCGTCACGATCGATTTCGACTTCAACTCGTTTTGACAGGGCGTTGACTACAGAGACCCCTACCCCGTGCAGTCCTCCAGATACTTTGTAGCCCTTGCCACCGAACTTGGCGCCCGCATGAAGGACGGTGAGCACAACTTCAGCGGCTGTCAGGTCTTCGTAGTTGGGATGATTTGCGACTGGGATGCCGCGGCCGTCGTCTGACACTTCGCAGGCGCCGTCGGGGGTCAGGGTGATGTTGATGCGCGTGCAGTGGCCGGCCATTGCTTCATCGACAGAGTTGTCGACGACTTCCCACACCAGGTGGTGCAGGCCGGTGGGTCCGGTGGAGCCGATGTACATACCGGGTCGGGTGCGCACAGCTTCGAGCCCCTCGAGGATCGTTATGTCCTGAGCCTCGTAGGACGATTCGTCAGCGCTGATCGTGTCTATTGTCATCTCGTTTTGTCCGTTCGAGACGCTGATTTCCAGGCCCATACACTGTACTGAGTCTATCAGTCGGGGGGCATTGATCCTTGCGGTCTAACCCTTACTTTGACGGCTTGAATCCGGTCCGATCCTGAGACTTCTTCGATCTTCGCTATGAGTTCTGTTTCGAGCCATTGAAGTTGGCTGGCCCAGGTCGGGTCGTCCGCGATTATCAGCAGCGTCTGACCGTCGATGACGCTGGGTTGGGCGTGGGCTGCTACATCTTCACCGACGATTTCGGGCCATTGCAGAAAGACTGCTTTGAGCACGTCTGTGCTGGGCGCTTTCATTGTGTTCAGTAGGCGCTCGACAGACCATCCAAGTTTTTTAGGCACGTCGTCACCGTTGCTCATCGGGGCATTTCCGTAACGGTCCCTGCGGCCACTTTGAGCACTCGATCAGGTGTCGCGGTGGGGGGAACCCAGGTGGCTGTGGTGAGGAGTCGTTGGCCTTTGGGCAGGGCCTCAAGCAACGCTTCGGCACGTCCGGCGTCTAGTTCGGAGAACACATCGTCGAGTAGCAGCACTGGCTCCGCGGTTCCGCCTCGACGTACTAGTGCGTCCACTGCGAGCCGCATCGCTAGCACCAGTGATCGTTGCTCGCCTTGTGAGGCGTGGGTTCGAGCTGGCGTGTCTCCGATTTGTAGCGTGATCTCATCGCGGTGCGGCCCGATGGTTGATAAACCGCGTCGAAGGTCGATCGTGCGAGCCTGTTCGAGAGCTGCAGTTAGTTCGCCTTCCCAGCTTGGCAGGTAGGCAGCGCTGATCTCTGCGGGCTTTCCTGCTACTGCGTCGTATGCCGCCGATAGCTGGGGTTCGAGTTCGGTTAGCAGGGTTTCGCGGGCGGTTCGTAGTGCGGTTCCGGTGGTGGCGAGTTTGGCGTCCCAGACATCGAGGGTGAAGGTTCCGTCGGCATCGAGTCGGCCTCCACTGGATCGCAGCAGGGCGTTGCGTTGTCTGACGATTTTTTCCAGCTCGCTGCAAAGCACACCGTGGCTGGGTTGCAGGCTTGCTGCTGCGTCGTCGAGCCAACGGCGGCGGCCTGCTGGTCCTCCTTTCACCAGTTCCAGATCGTCTGGGGAGAAGATGGTTACGGGAACGACTCCGATCAGGTCTCCTTTGCGGCGCAGAGCCTGGCGGTTGATCTGCACACGATTTCTACCGACGCGGGGTAGTTCGACTTCGATCAGTTGTTTGCGGCCGTCGGGAGCTGTCGCGTTGGCGCGCATGATCGCCGCGTCTGCACCCATGCGGATCAGCGAGTCATCGGCTACACCGCGAAATGATCCACGCCCGGCGATCCAGCTTATGGCTTCAAGCAGACTGGTTTTGCCCTGGCCGTTCTCTCCGACGATGACGGTAAGGCCGGGATCAAACTCGACCGCGGCTTGGGTGTAGATGCGGAAGTCGAGTAGTTCCAGGGACTGTATTGCCATGCGGCTCGGCCAAGACGTTCGTCCCTAGCTGACGCGCACTGGCATCAGCAGATACAGAAAGTTGGGATCTTCGGAGGATTTGAGCAAGGCCGGTTTCAACTCGCCAAGGGTCTCCAGCATGACCTCTGATCCTGGTGATACTTCGATCCCGTCGATCAAATACTCGGGATTGAACGCAACCATCAGGTCTTCGCCTTGGTATTCGGCTTCGAGTACCTCGTGGGCTTCGCCCACTTCTTGGGTGACGGCTGCTACCTCGAGTCCTGCTGCGGACATCGACATGCGGATCGGAGTTGATTCTTGGGCTAGTAGACGAACGCGGCGCAGCGCATCCAACAGTCTTTCGCGATCAATGGTTAGGCGGTTGTCGTGTGCGTCGGGAATCAACCGGTTGTAGTTCGGGAAGTCGCCTTCGATCAGGCGGGTGGTGATGGTCACTGATCCGACGGAGAAGCTGGCGTTGTGTTCGCCTAGTGACAGTGTGATCTCCTCTTCTTCACCGACGATCCGTGCGAGTTCCTTCAAAGCGCGGCTCGGCACCAGCACTTTTTGACCCTCACCCAGCACCGATAGGCCTACTATGTCGCAAACTGCCAGGCGGTAGGAGTCGGTTGACACGAGCCGCAGCCCACCGGACTCCGCGGCCATCAACACGCCGGTGAGGATGGGCCTGGCGTCGTCAGACGAGGCTGCTTTTGCTACTTGTTCGACGGCTGACTTGAAGACGGTCGCGTCGAGGGTGACTACATCTCCGGCGGGGGCGGGGATCTCGGGGAAGTCGTCTGTGGTGATCACCCGGATTGAGAATTCGGAGGGACTGGCGACGATGCGTGCGTCCTGGTCTTCGATCATCACGTCAACTGCGCCTGGTCGAAGTGAGCGAACTACATCGGCCATTAGTTTCGAGCGCATGACAGTCACGCCGTCGCCGCCACCGTTGACGGTTACGGTCACTGAAATCGTCAGATCGCCGTCGCTGCCCGTGGCGGTGAGCTCATCGCCAGCAAGCTCAAGGCGTACTCCGCCGATGACTGCTGTTCCCCCGCGGGTGGCTACACCTCGGCCGGCTACACCGAGGGCTTCTGCTAGTACGTCTCTTTCGCATCTGAACTGCATGCTCATTGTGCGATTACTTCTCCTGAGTTTTGTATGAACATTCCTAGTAGGAGTTCATAGGGGTTGTGGATTGTGGATGAATGTCAGTTTGCCGTGTATTTCCGCAGTTCTTGCGTCCCCATGGTTTGCCTGTTGATTCACAGCTTGGATTAAGCTGAGGCGTTGGCTGTGGGTATTGCAAGAGTTGTGCACTTTGGCGCACTGGCGTTGCACAAGTGATCTACAGCTTTGTTCACTGCCTGCGTGCTGCGTGGCATAGGCGCTGAGTGCTCGGCACCGTCTTGGGGTGGGATCACGGCGGTTCGTTGAGTCGACGTTGAAGTTCGGTGACTTTGTCGAATATTTGTTGGCGTTCGCCCATTCGGGCTTCGATCTTACGCACGGCGTGCATCACGGTTGTGTGATCACGGTCTCCGAAGGCACGACCGATGTCGGGGAAGCTGAGGTCGGTCACACTGCGGGTGACGTACATGGCAACTTGTCGTGCATCAACGAGTGGCCGACGGCGGCTGCCTCCGATTATTTGATCGACTTCTAAGCCGAACATCTCGCCTGTGAGTTCGATGATGCGGGCTGCGGTGACCGGCGGTTTCTGGGAGCTGTTGATCAGGTCGGCGAGGACGTTGCTCGTGGTTCGCATGTTGAGGGGCTGCTCGGTGAGGCTTGCGTAGGCGGTCACCTTGATGAGAGCGCCTTCGAGTTCACGGATCGACTGGGTGATGTTCTCGGCGATGAACGTGAAGACCTCGTTGGGAATATGGACTGTTCGTGATTCGGCTTTTTTGCGGAGGATGGCGAGCCGGGTTTCGAGATCGGGTCGTTGGATGTCTGTGATCAGTCCCCACTTGAAGCGGTTTCGGAGGCGCTCTTCGAGGGTGGGCATAGCGTCGGGTGTTCGGTCCGACGACAGCACGATCTGTTTGTTGTTTTGGTGTAGTTCGTTGAATGTGTGGAAGAACTCTTCTTGGAGGCCTTCTTTGCCTTCCATGAACTGGATGTCGTCAATGAGGAGGACGTCGTTGGTGCGGTAGCGGCGTTTGAACTCGGGTTGCGTGTTGGTGCGAATTGCTTGGACGAATTCGTTGAGGAACGTTTCGGTTGAGACGTAGCGGACTTTGTAGTGCGAGTAGTGGCTCCCGATGTAGTGGGCGATGCCTCGCAGCAGGTGGGTTTTTCCGAGTCCTGAGTCTCCGTGGATGAACAGCGGGTTGTAGCTGGCGGCTGGCGTTTCGGCTACGGAGAATGCGGCGGCATGCGCGAAGCGGTTTGACGGGCCGATGACAAAATGCTCGAACGTGAACTTCTCGTTGAGTTCGCTTCTGACCTCGGGAATTGTTTCTGGGAGTGTCTCAGAAATCGTCCTTGACGTGGGCTTAGACTCGTTAGGAGTGGTTAGATCGGCTGGCGGAATATCGAAGGATTCCTCGATCCAGTCTGTGTCGATCTCCACCCGGACGGTTGCGTTGGATCGACTTTCGGTGATCGCGTGTTTGACAAGCCCGAGGTATCTACCCTCGATTCGTTCTTTCTGTAAACCGTTGGGGACAACGATGACCAGTTCTCCCTCATCGAATGCTGCGGCTCTAGCGCCACTGAACGTGGTGTGCCAGACGGCGTCGCTCACTTGGGCACGAATACTCTCGGCACAGGCACTCCACAAACCGCTCGCATCGTCTGCCTCTTCGTTGTTCAATTGACTCTCCACAGGCTTGTCCACAGATGTGGACGACTATTTTTTTAGGTTGGGGAAAGGGAGCAACGGTGACTGACAAGTTTGTCGTTGTCGGTGAGGCAACCTAACCGTGGTAAGGGGTGAACTTAGCAACGTTCACGATCTCTGCAACTTGAAACTGGAGGTCTTTTCATCGGGCCTGTTCACGGGACAATAAGCGCATTGAATTACATTCGTGAAAGACATAATCTCGTTATTGTAATTTCGGTTGGGGATCTGAATTTTGGTCTTCGGAGGTGTCTCGGTGAGCTCACACAGACCGGTTGCGTGGTTGTTGCTGTAACCTTGCAACCCTACTGTGATCGAAACTATGTCGGATCCGAGGGACCCGGCGTGTGCCACGGCCGCACTATCTGCGGGTGGCTCTTGTGGAGGAAAAATGAAGCGGACTTATCAGCCCAATGTGCGCAAGCGAAAAATGAAGCATGGTTTTCGCGCTCGCATGAGTACTCGGGGTGGACGTTCAGTCTTGACCCACCGCCGTCAAAAGAAGCGGACGCGGCTTTCCGCGTGATTGAGGCGCTGTCTGGTCGTCGCTCCTTCGAACGTTTACGAACGGAGGGAATGCGCCGCGGCCGAGGTCCGCTTCGGCTGGTTTCGCGGCCCGCGCCTGCCCATAAACCCACTCAAAGCGCGAAAATAGGGTTCTCAGTCTCACGCAAAGTAGGAAATGCTGTACAACGGAACAGGATCCGACGCCGAATTCGCGCGATACTGCGCGACATCTCTCGAGACAACCCGTCGATTCTTCCGCCGGGCGACTACCTTTTCCGGGTCACCTCCAAGATCGAGCACTGGTCGCCCACACAACTGCGAAACACCGTGACTGAGGTTTTGTGCTCGGGACCCGAGCGGCCGGGTCAGCGTCGCCAACAAGAGCGGGAATCTGAGTCTGCAGTATTGGCTGCCGGCTCATGAGCTCCTATGCACCCAGTCCGTTGGCACGCCTGATACGCGCGTTGATCGGGGGGTACCAACGGTTGACCGCAGGACGAATATCACCATGCCGACATGTGCCTGGATGTTCGACTTATGCGATCGAGGCCGTTGAGTCCCATGGCGCTATCAGCGGTGGTTGGCTAGCAACAAAGCGCATTTGTCGTTGTCATCCTTGGGGTACTTACGGGTATGACCCGGTGCCTGTAACTGGGGAGTCGGAATGTTCAACCTGATCGGCGAAGTACTCGCGTATTGCTACCACCTCTGGCCGTCATACGGTATGGCTGTTGCGGGTCTCACACTCGTAGTGATGGTGATCGTTACGCCATTGACGCTCAAGGGCACGAAGTCGATGCTCCAGATGCAGCGTTATCAGCCCGAGTTGAAGGCGATCCAGAATCGCCACCGCGGTGATCGCCAAAAAATGAACGAAGAAATGATGGCGTTCCAGCAGGAGCATGGCATTTCAATGTTCGGCGGTTGTTTGCCTCTGCTGGTGCAGATGCCGCTGTTCTTGGTGCTGTTCCGTGTGGTTCAAGGTCTGACTAGCCGGGCGACTAACTTCGGTAACCAGTTTGGATGGACGAGTGGCCGCGTTTCTTCTGGCCTAGGACTCGACAGCACAGGATTTTCTTCGATTGATCGGCCGTTCCTGCCGCAGAATCTCCCGGTCGACAGCGACCTCTACTTGAGGCTTGCAGGCAGTGAGGGAGAAACAATTGAGGATCGTCCAACAGAGATGGTGTCTTGGGGAATAGACCTGTCTCGCAGCGCGCAAGACGTGATTGGCGAAAGTCTTATCTCGGGTCTCCCCTATATGCTCCTCATCCTGATTGTGCTGGTATCCAGCCTTTTTCAACAGCGCCAGATCCAGGGACGGAACGCTTCGGCGATGCCTCCGCAGCAACAGATGCTAATGAAGATTCTTCCTTACATGTTGCCTGTGTTCAGCTTCACGATGCCGGCGGCGCTGGTTGTGTACTTCGTGGTCTCCAACCTCTATCGCATCGGTCAGCAAGCCTACATAACCCGGAGTTTGTACCGCGGAGAGGACAGCCCGGGGGTTTTGTTGGCCCAAAAGCGTGAGGAGATTAAGAACGACGAGGGTGATAGTGCCGGGTCGAAAGGGAGTATTACACCGAAAAAGGGAGCACCAACCCCAAAACGAGATGGCAGCTTTGCCAAGAAAAAGGGTGGGAAACCAGCGCCCCGCAAGAATGTGCCGAGTCAGTCGGGCGGCAAAAAAGACACAAATCGATCGAAAAAGGATACGGGTCGGTCGGCGGGCAAGAGAGTTACGGACAAGTCTGGGGCTAAGGACAAGACGAGCAAGCCCGAACCGAAACGCACTGGTGCGGGTAGGACGGGCAACGCCCCGACTCGGCACCAACGGGGGTCTGGTCGTACGACCGAACCAGGTTCTCCACAACACAAGAAACGAAAGAAGTAACGCCGAATCCCCCACCGCGGTGGGACTTTCTAGGTGGGGTTGGCAGCGCAGACAGCGAAAGGAGAAGTGATGGAATGGGTAGAAAGCATCGGCGATTCGATCGACCTGGCAAAAGAACACGCCTTGGATCGGTTGGGAGTGCATGAAGACGACGCGGAGTTTGATGTCCTTAGCGATGTAAAAACGGGGGTGTTTGGTCGCGTCAAAGAACCGGCGCGGGTGAGAGCGCGAGTTCGCCCGCAGACTCCGAGGACTAAAGAAAATCGCGGTCGACGTGATCGCGGAAAAAGACGAGGTCGGCAAGGCCAGGGCCACCGAGGCCGCAACGGCAGCAACCGTGGAAACCAGGATTCCGGGCGGAGCCAACAGGAACGCTCCCAAAATGGTAAAGCTAAGAAATCCTCAGCGAAAAAATCCGATAGTCAACCTTCAAAAAACCAACAATCAGACCAGAAGAAGCAAACACCACAAAAACCCAGGAAAAAGGCAGAAACTGTGAACCAAGACCAAGAAATGATGCCCTTGCCGCAGCAGGCTGATATTGCCGAGGAGTTTGTTAGAGGCTTGGCTGAGCGGTTTGGCACGACCGTGAACTTCCAAAGAGAAAATATCGGGAGCGACGAGATCCGCATTACCGTCAGCGGCGACGAACTGGGTCGTATGGTTGGTCGCCGGGGGATGACCGCGGGAGCGATCGACGACCTGGTTCGGACGGTTTTGCAGCGCCGAGCAGGTAGTGCCCGGAATGGCCGTGTTCGAGTGGACATTGGAGGGGTTATTGCGCGACGAAACGAAGCGCTTGTTCGGTTTGCTTGTGACAAAGCAGTCGAAGTGCAGGATTCTGGAGTGCCTCGGTCACTTGAGCCTATGAATGCAGCGGATCGAAAGATCGTTCATGATGCTGTTGACGGGACAGACGGTGTCCAAACCATCTCCGAAGGTGAAGATCCCCGCCGTTACGTGGTGATTGTTCCTTCGGGAGAATAGGCGGCGAACAACTGGTGGCTGATTCTCGCTACGAGGCGCTAGCGGCAGTTTGGGAACCGGCGCGAGCGATCGGCTCGCTCGGTTCGGTATCAATTGAAGAGCTCCGCAAGCATGCGGAGGGCTATATTTCGCCGAGGTTTGGTTTACGGCCGGGAGCGCGTTGCGTTGATTTGGGCACGGGAGTAGGTGTACCAGGGGTATTACTGGCGATGTTGCATCCAGAAACGACCTGGCGGCTACTGGATGCAAGTGCACGGTGTTGCGAGATTGCTCGCGGCGCGGTTCGCGCGGCTGGTCTGGGCGACCGAGTTGAAGTCGTGCATGGGCCTGCGGACGACTACGCCCGTGAACCGCAGTGGCGATCAGCAAGTGATCTGGTGGTGGCACGACTGTTCGGGCCCCCTTGTGAAGTGGCGGAATGCGGGATCCCGCTACTTGCTGAGGGTGGATCTCTGGTGGTGTCGGTATCGGACGACACGGCAAATGCTTGGCTATCTGCGGACTTGTCGCTGCTAGCGGCTTCGGTGATCGAACACTGGGAGACGACTTCAGGTAGCTACCTGCGTGCTCAACGCACAGGGAGAACTATTGCGGATCGACTCCCCCGCCGCCAGGCAGCACGCCGTCGTACACCGTTGTTTTGAGTGTTTCACGTGAAACCGTTTCACATGAAACAGATTGTTGAGAGTTTCGAGGCGTTTCACGTGAAACAATCAGAGGGTCCTTGACCTTCGGTATCTGCTGACCGAAGATATTCCTGCTCGGAGGAAGGGAGTTGGTTTGTGACTCAACCCAACACGAGAGTGTTTGCTGTAGCCAACCAGAAAGGAGGGGTTGGGAAGACCACGACGACTATCAACCTTGCGGCCTGTATGGCGCAGCTTGGCCAACGCGTATTAATTGTTGACTTAGATCCTCAAGCAAATGCCACACGGGGCCTTGGCATTGACTCGCGTATGGTCGATCATTCTCTCTACGATGCGATGCTCCAGGATGTTCCGCTGGAGGATGTGATCGAGCCAGTTTCGGTAAAGAACCTCTACCTCGTTCCGTCAAGCCTTGATCTTGCGGGCGCGGAAATCGAGTTGGTTCCTACTATGAACCGTGAGCGGAAATTGAAGATCGCGCTTGAGTCGGTTACCGACGACTATGACGTTCTGTTCATTGATTGCCCACCCTCTCTTGGACTCCTTACGATCAATGGGCTAACTGCGGCGAACGAAGTTCTTGTACCAGTTCAGGCCGAGTACTACGCACTTGAAGGTCTTGGCCTGTTGATTCGCAACATTGATTTGGTGACGCGCAACCTCAATCCAGAGCTTCATCTCAGCACTATCGTGTTGGGCATGGTTGATGCGCGAACAAAATTGTCCAGGCAGGTGTCCGAAGAGGTCCGGAGACACTTTGGCGACAAAGTGTGTCGACAGGTGATCCCTCGAGCTGTCCGCTTGAGCGAAGCCCCGAGCTTTGGCCAGCCAATTTCGGTATTTGACCCCGGGTCGCGTGCGGCAATTGCTTACCGCACCCTAGCGAAGGAGGTTCTTGGTGACCAGACGTAGTGGACTCGGTAGAGGTCTTAGTTCGCTGATTCCAGCGGACTTCACCGCTGACAGCGGTGTCTATCAAGAGATCGATATCACAGAGGTAGTCCCGAACCGCTACCAACCGCGGGAGCACTTCGACGAGGAGACCTTGGCCTCTTTGTCCCGGTCGATCACGGAGATTGGTGTTATTCAGCCGATTGTCGTCCGAGAGTTGGAGGACGGACAGTATGAGCTGATAGCGGGGGAGCGACGTTGGCGGGCCGCAAAGCGCGCCAACCTTTCAGCCATTCCGGCAATCATTCGCACCTCCGATGATTTGTCTTCGCTCGAAACGGCTGTTGTGGAGAACTTGCATCGGCAGGATCTCAACCCGCTTGAAGAAGCGGCTGCATATCAGCAACTGGTTGAAGAGTTCGGTTTGACTCAGGATGATGTTGCGCAGAGGGTGGGGAGATCTCGGTCTGCGGTGGCGAACACTCTTCGGTTGCTGCATCTCCCTCCGATGGTGCAGCGGTTGCTGATCGAGGGGCAACTCAGCGCTGGACATGCTCGAGCGTTGTTGGCTACTCCAGACCGGAACGAGCAGGAGCGATTGGCGACACAGATTGTTGAGGAAGGTTTGACGGTTCGCCAGATCGAGGAAATGCTTCGTGAGGAAGATCCTACCGAACCCGCCGGTGAGGACGAAAGCGCAGCTAAACAGACCAGTCCCAAGGTGCCGGATGCTGGGGTGCTGGAGCTTGAGGAACTCTTGGCTGTTCGGCTGGATACCAGGGTCGCTGTGAAATTGGGCAAGGGTCCCGGGAAGCTAGTGGTTGACTTCGCCGATGTCGATGACCTTGAGCGGATCTATCGGATCATCGCTGGTCAGTGATCTCACACAACTATTGTCAGTAGAACTGTCAATATAATACGGAGAGCTCACTCTGTATAATAGGGAGAGTTCACTCTGGGTGGGGACTGTCACACCAAGTGGTCACAGCATCGCGTAACGCGTTGGCGATTGCCTCAGCTCGCTCCACCACCACTGGCCCAGGTCCTACACGGCACCACACTGCGGTCATCCTGGTTTCCCTTAGGATCGGCAAGCGCATCCCGGTTGCAGGGATGTCGCTGTCCAATACAGACCTGATTTTAGCCGTGCACTGCTGGGCTAGCAGGCGCCCTCCGTTGGAGGTAAAGCCCTCGGTTTGGAAGTATGCGACTCGGAAATCGTCGGTGGCGAGGGTGACACCGAGGTAAGCGTCACCGCCCCAGCCGTTGGCGATCCGGGCGTGTGAGGAGAGATCGGGGTGATGCAGGGTGAGTACTGTCGCCCCGGCAAGTTGCAGCAAGCGGGCAAGCGAATTCACCACCGCCGGCAGGCCTCCGGTTTCGCCCAACAGAATTCGCCGCCCCTCAACACCGGCGTGTTGCCGGAGCGTCTCTGTTTGGCGGACCTCGGCAATCGTTTTGCCACCCACCTGTCGTCCGGCGAGTCGGTCGAGCGCGGCAACGGTCGTGCGGCCGACGGTGCCATCTGCGCTGAGTCCCTGATTGTGTTGGAAATCCCGTACTGCCGCTTCGGTGTCGGGTCCGAATATGCCATCAAGCCACCCGGCGTCGAACCCGAGATTGCCCAGGCGCAATTGGAGATCAGCTACGTCATCGCCGCGGGTCATCGGCGAACGGAGGTAGAGCATCCGGCCACCGAGACGGAAATGAGCGTCAACCAACGCAGCCCAGGTTTGTTGAGCACAGATTCCGTCCTCAACCAAGCGACGCGCGGCTTGAAATTCACGAAGCGCTTGTTCGGTGGTTTCGTCGAAGACATCCAGATCCCCGACATCGCTGAATCCAGCTGAGACCAGTCGACGATGTAGATCTCGCACCCCGGCGCCGGCGTCGCCGCGCCGAAGGGGAAGCCCGGGCGGATTCATCCGGCTTGCGAGCGCATACGGCCGCTTACAGGAACGGGGTCACGTCGTCGAGAAGAGCACCCTTCGGCTTTGCACCGATGATGCGTTTTGCTTCCTCGCCGTCCTTAAAAAGGATCAGCGTAGGAATGCTCATGACCTGGAACCGTTGAGCGATCGAAGGGGCATCGTCAACGTTGAGTTTGAGAATCTTGAGAGCATCGCCCTGCTCATCGGCGATTTCTTCGAGGATCGGGGCGATCATCTTGCATGGGCCGCACCACTCAGCCCAGAAGTCGACCAGAACGGGCGTGGTAGCGCTGCCGATCTCCTCGTCAAAGGTGCTGTCGTCGATGGTCCCAAGGGATCCGGCCATGGTTGATTCTCTTTCAGTTGGCTTGTTGCAGACTCTAGCTGTGTTGCGCCTCAAGCCAACGCTCGGCGTCGAGTGCAGCCATGCATCCGGAGCCGGCTGCGGTAACGGCCTGTCGATAGATGTCGTCTTGCACGTCACCACATGCAAAAACACCCTCAACATCGGTGCGTGCGCAGTCAGGTTGAGTCACCAGGTAGCCATTGTCTTTCATCTCGAGTTGACCCTTGAAAATGTCGGTGTTGGGTCGGTGCCCGATCGTAATAAAGACGCCTGTTACTGCTAAATCGTAACTCTCGTCGGTTTTCACGTTGCGCAGCCGCAAACCGCTGATGGAGTCCTCGCCGAGGTATTCGGTAACGACGGTGTCCCAGATGAACTCGATCTTGGGGTTGTCGAAGGCGCGCTGCTGCATGATCTTCGATGCGCGTAGGGCGTCGCGCCGGTGGATGATCGTGACTTTGCTGGCGAATCGGGTTAGGAAGTTGGCTTCTTCGATGGCTGAGTCGCCTCCGCCGATTACGGCGATCTCCTGGTCGCGAAAGAAGAAACCGTCGCACGTTGCACAGGTGGAAAGCCCGTGACCGACAAGTTCAATTTCGCGGTCAAGGTTGAGCATCAGCGATTGAGCTCCGGTTGAGACGATCAGACAACTGGCTTGATAGGTCGGCTCAGCAGCTTCAGGATCACCGACCCAAACCTTGAACGGGCGTTCGGAGAGGTCGACTCTGGTGGCTTTGACCGTCTTGATTTCAGTCCCGAAACGTTGCGCTTGGGCTCTGAAGTTGACCATCAACTCGGGGCCCATGACGCCGTCGGGGAAACCGGGGTAGTTCTCTACATCGGTGGTGAGCATGAGCTGCCCACCGGGCTGGTCGCTGGTGCTGCTGGGTTCGCCCTCGAGCAGTAGCGGGGAGAGGTTGGCACGAGAGGTGTAGAGGGCGGCGGTGAGTCCGGCTGGTCCGGAGCCGATGATGATCACCTCATGGGTTTCGGGCATTAGTTCTCCTAGCGCATGCGCTGGTGGGACTTGCGGTCACGCGAACGAGTCGATGATGCCGTAGCAGACGATTGCGACGATGATCAGGGCGTCGAGAATCAACGCTGAGTGGACCCAGCGCATACCGTCGATTTTGCGGTTGAGCCAGAATCCGAAGCCGAGGATCGCCAAGAGACCGCCGATGAAAAGGTGGGCGGCCCAGGTTGCATCGCCCACTCCGGAGCCGATTGGCAGGTAGGCATCGGCGAGGCGGACTCCGATGATGATCAGCAGGGTGAGCGCGGCGGTGGTGAAAACCAGTGCGACTAAGCCGTAGACGATTGCTCGCACGACCCTGATTGCGTTTTCGGTGCCGTGGGTGCGGACCTTGTCGACGTTGTCGACTATTGAGTCAACGACACCTGATATCCAGTCGTTCTCAACTGGCGCGGTCTCGTCATTCATGGCCTCGGAGCCTAGCGGCAGCGCAATATTTCAAGCACCCTGCGTGGACCGCGATGGTATGCGTAGATCATAGATAAGATATACGCATGCCGAACCGCACTATCTACCTGCCGACAGAGTTGGACGACTTGAGCCGTCGTGTCGGATTGAACTTGTCACGTCTGACCCAGCAGGCGATCAGGGACTTCATGGCGGATCATCGAGAGGAGATCCTCGAAGCTCGCCTTGAGGCAGCTTGCGCCCGTGCGGAAGCCCTGGCAATCGACTGGCCCGACAGCTATTTGGAGGACCAGCGGGCCGAGGCTCAGGAGCGGTGACCATTGTTGTTGACGCGAATGTTGCGATCGCGGTGCTCGACTCTCGGCACCCGTTTCACCGGGCCGCTATCCGTCGTTGTCTCACCGCTGATGGCGTCGCGATCTTGAACGTGACCAGAGCTGAGGCGCTGATTCACCCCAGCCGTTTGCAGCAGTTGGACGAAGCAAACGAGGTGCTGGACCAACTGGGGTTTCGAACTGAGCCGCTCACCAATGATGTTGCCGACCAAGCCAGAGCATTGCGCGCCGATTACGGCAACCGGAGCTTCCCGATGGTCGATGCGGTTGTCGTCGCGTTCGGGGTGGTGCATCGATGCCCGATTGTGACCTGCGATCAGAAATGGCCGGATATCAGCGAAGCCGACATCGAGGTTCTTGCACCCGAATGACCGACAGCGCGCGGGTGCTCTTAAAGGTCGAGACCGGAGGCGGCGACGGGGGAGTACATCGACATCTGCGGGGGGCTTGCGAGCAGCTCCATGAAGGTTCCCATGACGGCTTGCAGCTCTTCGGATTGGCCTTGTGATTGGATCGCTTCCATCGACGAGAACAACGCAAAGTATGAGTAGTTGGTGCCCTCGCCGCGGTGGTACGAGTAGACCTCCACGCCGTCCAGCTCGGCTGCGACCGTGACCTGGGCCGCTAGCGCGGCGTCCATCTCGTCGTTCTTGCCTTCTTTGCAGTTGAATGTTGCGACCATCGCCACTTTGGACATAGCGGATTTCTCTCTGGTTTCAGTTGGGCTGCCCAGCATAAGTTATAGATTCGCGCCCGCTTGCCGCGTCGTTGAAGGATGGCCGCGAGTTCGCTCAGTGCCTGCTGAAGTTCAGATGCCGAAAAGGCGGGAGTCACACGACTTCCAGTTCACGTTCGGCTATCCACATGCCGTGTACTTCAAACGCCGCCGGCGTACTCATCATCACTGAGCCGCGCTCGAACTCGAAGTAATGGGCAGGCCACCACATGCGCTCCAGATAGCGGTTCTCTTGCTGTGTCCATGCTGGCCTGGGCAGCTGGGCGTGGTAACAGAGGTGTTCGACGTAGGCCGCTAAGAAACCATCCCAGCGCTCGTCGAACGGCTCGGGTTCTTCCTCGACCAAGATGATTCGCTCGGCTCTGTCGGCGTGCTGCCAGACCATTCCGAAGTCGTGCAGGATCACCCGCAGCCGGAACGCGTCGTCGTATTCGCGTAGACCGGGGACGTAGCAGGCCAAACGGTTCTCGGTGATCGTCTTGTCCATCGTGTTTGAAGTTTAACTTTTCCGAGTGGTCTCCTTTGCCCGAGCCACTGCATCCGGCCTGGGTGAGCCTGGAATGAATGTGGGTCAGGGGCTGAGGGTGGCGATTTGGGAGACGGTGCAGTTGGGTTCGCTGGCGGTCAGCAATGCCGCGGTGTCTGGTGAGTGGTCGCCGGTGAGTACGAGAACGGCGATGCTGATTGGGATGCCGTTGATTGTGGTTTCGCTGATTCTGAGGGTGTCAACACCGTCGATGTCGGGCATGGCGTACATGTGGGTGAGGAGGCTTTGCCCGCATGGGATCGCGGCCAGAGCTTGCTCGGTCTGCTCATTACCTTCCTCGTCTTCGGGGACGATAAATCCGGCGAAATCCGTAGCAACCAGTTCACGCCATTGGTCTGCGGTGTGGTCGATCAGCTCGTCGAGGGTTTGGTAGCTCTCGGCGATCTCTATGTTGAGCAACCTGTGGATCCTGGGTGGGTCAGCCGCTGCAACCGTGGTAGTTGCCGCTGTTGGGTCGTCTGTGACGCTTTGTTCGGAGTCGTAAGGCTCGGCCAGGTCGCTGTCGTCCTCGGCCATGTCACTTTCGGGCATCGCATCAGCCATCTCCTCAGCGGACTCGGCCAGGTCGCTGTCGTCAGCCATGTCGTCCACGGAGTCGGCCATGTCGCTGTCGTCAGCCAGGTCGTCTTCGGACGCGGCCATGTCCTCGGCCATGTCGTCGCCGTCATCTCCAAAAGACTCGTCGGCCATTTCGGAGCTGTCTCCGGAGGTGCTAGCGATTTCGTCGCCGGCACCCGAGTTGTTGAGAGCGATCAGTGCGCCGACTACCCCGGCGAGTAGCACCAAGGTCGCGGCGATGGTTGCCAGTCGCTGCGGACTGAACCTGCGCATGGCTCTGACCGCCAATAGATCGGTGATCCGGTCGCTGGTGGTGCTTTGCCACAGGGCGTTGTCGACGAGACGGTCCACATCGCTTTCCGGTAGCGGCGGCACGGGGCTGGACAGCAAGTCTTTAGCGGCCTCGAATTCTTGGATGCGTGCTCGCAGTTCTGGGTCGGCTTGGATGCGAGCGACCTCGTCGAGGGTCGCTTCACCGTCGATGTAGGACGAAATGAGTTCGTCGTCGGAAGGGGTTGGATCACTCATTGGCTTGTTTGTTGTGACGATTCTCGGGTGTGGGTTGGTTCCTTGAATTGCCGGGGTTCATGACGTCGACTAGTTGGCGTCGGCCGCGGGCGATCCGGGAGCGGACTGTGCCAGGCGCGATATTGAGCACTTCGGAGATTTCGCTGTAGTTGAGACCGGCCACGTCGCGTAGTACCACCGCGCTGCGGAATTCTTGGGGCAGTTGTTTGAGCCAGTTGTCGACGTCTATGCGCGCGGTGACTGTTTCGGCGGGGTCTCGGGGAGCACTGGCAGCCATGGGGGCGGGGTTGGCTTCTTCGTATTCGGGCAAGCCTGGTGTGGGCTGTCGTTGTCGACGGCGTAGTTCGTCGATGCAGGCGTTGGTGGCGATTCGGTAGATCCAGGTTGAGAACTTGGAGCGCCCGTCGAAGCGGGGGAGTCCTTTGACGACGGCTATGAGTGCTTCCTGGGTGGCGTCGAGGGCGTCCGCGTCGTTGCCGGCTATTCGTCGACAAACTGCGTAGATGCGGCTTTGGTGCTTACGCAATAGCTGATCGAGGGCCTGTCGGTCTCCTCTTTGTGCCGCGTTGATAAGGGTCGAGTCGTCCATGGAAGCGTCACTGCGACCCTAGTACGAGTCGGTTCGTCAGCTTTGTAGGGCGAAGCCGATGACTCCGGGTCCGCCGTGGGTTCCGACGACTGGACCAATCAATTCGACTCGTGCCTCTCTGATGTCGACGGTCCCGTCGATCATCCATAAGAATTCGTCGAGGTCGGGTGCTTGTCCGTGCATGATTGCCAGGTTCTCCGCCTCGTCGTATTCGGCGAGTTTGTCGCGGAGCCAAGCTAGAGCTTTTTTGCGGGTGCGTTGTTTGCTTGCTTCTTGGACCTCGCCGCTTGACAGGTCGAGGATCGGTTTGATCGCCAGCATCGAACCGACGAGTGCTTGCGCTCCTCCGATACGACCGCCTTTTTTGAGGTTGTCGAGCGTGTCGAGCGCGCCGAATACGTGTGTCCGGTCGCTGAGGTCGACCACTGCGGTCTCGATTTCGTGCGTTGTCGCGCCGTTGGCAGCCATTTCTGCAGCGGCGATCACGATCGATCCGAGTCCGACGGTTATTGAGCGACTGTCTACTACGCGGATGTCGCCGTCTATTGCGGCCGCGGCGGTTTTGGCGGATTGCATTGTTGCTGAGAGGGCTGCGGAGAGGTTGATGCAGACGATGCCGGAAGCGCCGGCGTCGAGTTGCCGCCGGAAGGCTTGGTCGAAGCGGCCTGGCGCGGGCGCGGCTGTTTCGGGGAGCGTGTCGGCGGACGCCAACTTGCTGTAGAACTCCTCGACGCTGAGTTCTTCGCGGTCGATGTATTCGGTTTCGCCGAAGCGAATCGAGAGGGGCACGACTTCGATGCCGAGCTCGTCGACCTCGTCGCCGCGAAGGTCACAGGCACTGTCGGTGACGATACGAACGGTCACAGTTCCTCCTGGTTTTGCTGGGGTTGGGTTGGCTGGGTTTGGTTTGTTTGGGGTTGGGTTGACTGCTCATCGGCGCTTGCTTCTGCTGTGGTTGCTTCGGCGTTGGCTGTTTGGTCAGTAGCTGCGACGGTAGCAGCGGCGCGGTTGCGGCGTACGCGTCGAATCGTTCGGACCCACCATCCGCCGAGCACGATGAGGGCGATAATCGAGATGACTAGGCCCAGTCCGGAGATTGCTGTGGAGCGAATATCGATGACGCCTTGGTGGAGTTCGAGTTGCCCTCCGGGCGAGGTTATGGCCACTGTGACTCTGGCGTCCCCGGAGGCGAGTGTTTCGACTCGTACAGTGATTTCGTTGTCGCCGGGGACCAAGGTCTGGCTGAATCGCTCTCCATCGGAAAAGCGCAGTTTTTCGGCGCTGAGCAGCAGGTCGACGGTGATGGGAAGGGGTTGTCCGTTGCGGATGGTGATCCGCAGGTTGGCTTGTCGGTCGGTTAGCGTGATGCGTTCGGCTGGTTCGATGGTGATGTTGGCTGTTCCTGCGAGAACTGCGTTGAACGCGCTGAGGGTGTAGGCGGAGCTTTGTTCGTCGCTCAGGCTGCTTGAGGCGGCGGCGGCCATGAGCGTTTCGAGTGCGGTGATTGGCGTTCGCGCCGGGGCAACCATTGAAGCGTAGGCATCGACTGTTCCTCGGGTGACACCGATATCGGCTGCGCGCTGCGACAGATCAGGTGCTTGGGTTGGTTTCAAGGTGGCCTGGACTGGTTGCCCGTCCGTGTCGCGGGCGACGGGTACTTGTAATGCCCGGGCGAGTGGGGATGTTCGGAGGTTGCTGCGTTCGTTGATGCCGTCTAGGAGCACTTCGAGTGCTGCTGGTTCGAGTTGATCGAAGTCGAACAGGATGGCTCTGTCGACGGTGGCGTTGGCCGCTTCGATTGCGAGTTCGGTGAGTGCCCGGTGGCCTGCCAGTTCTGGGTCGGCATGGTTCAGTGTTTGGCGCAGCGACGTGTTGATGGCGATGGCGGTCAGGGCTGTCCCGGTGGCGTCGCGCAGTTGAAACGGCGCGAATTCGCTGCTGTCGGTTGTTCTGCCGGTGATTTGGTTGGGTAAAACGAGCACGGCTTGGGTGCCGTTGCTGCGCAGCAGTGCCAGTGTTTCGATCGTGGCGTCGGCATCGAGTTTGGAGATGTTTGAGGGTCCGCGTCCGAGCATTTCTGAGATGACGTCGGCACCGTAGCTGTACTGGTCAGCGATGAGGGTGGTGTCGCCTGTGAGCCGCCAGGCTTCTTCATCGAGGTCGACCCAGGGGGCGTTCAGTACGGGCCGGTCAGCGAGCAACTTGGCGAACTCGGTTAGTTGATCGTTGCCGCTGGTCGCCAGTGCTTGCAACGTTTCGGGTTGCAGCGCAACGGTGATGGGGATTTCGTTGCGTTCCGCTATTCGTTCGGCTCGAGCAAACAGGTTTTGGGTGTCGAGGCTGATGGTTTGATCGGGTTGGACAGCGAGCGGTGCGCTCAGGTCGGCGATGAAGGCGACGTGGAGTGTCGGTCGCCGCTGCTCTTCAAGCACGAGCAGGTGGGTGATGAGCCTGTCGATGACGTCGCCGTTGTTGTCTTCGAGGGTGATGACTACGGGAAGAGCGCCTTGGTTGATACGCAGGATCTCGCCGATTTCTTCGTCTGGGATCTCGATCGAGAAGATTTCTCCGGTGCTGTTGAGTTGGCAGTGGGCCTCGTCGAGGGGTTCGTCCACGTCGCAGCTGAAGTTGCTGAAGGGCCTTTGCTCGCCGAGGCCGGTGTAGCTGGCGCGGATGTCTTCACGGGTTGTGCGGGCCTCGAAGATTTGTATGCGGATTGTCGAATCGGCTGGAGCGATGACTCTGAGGTCGATGGTTGCGGGGTCGTCGCCGACGAAGGCGGTTTGGGCGACGAGGTCTATGCGCCCGCTGGTTTGTGCGGCTGCTGGGCTCGTGTTCGTGATTGTCACGAGGGGCACCAGGACCACAGCCGCTAGCGCGGCAGCGAAGCGCGCTTTGCCAATCATGTGAGGGTTCGGTACATGACTGTCAGGGGGTGTTCTTGGAGAGTGAACCCGAGTTTTTTGTATAGCCGGAGGGCGGGGTCGTTGGTTTTTTGGGTGTTGACCCACGCGATCCTTGCTCCGCGTCGGCGGATCCACCAGAGGGCGTCGTTGACTAGCAGCGTGGCGATTCCTTGTTGGCGAACGGCGGGGTGGACGGCGAGTCTTTGCAGGTATCCCGATCCGCCTGAGTGACCTGCGAGTGCGTAGCCGACTATTTGGTTGTTGTTGTCTTCGTTGCTTTTGTCGTCGGTTCTCGCGTTGGTGTCGGGCGGTTCTGCGACGTCGAATCGGCGGATGATCCGGAGTCTGCTGGCGGGGGTGGCTTCGATTGAATCTCGCAGTCCGTCGCGGTCGAAGTGCCAGAATTGGTCGAATGACTGCCGGTCGAGGGTGAGGACATCGTCCCAGTCGCGGCTGGTTCCTCGGCGGATTCTGGGGCGGGGGCGGTGCCAGGGCCGTATGCGCTGCCATGACTTTAAGAGTTGGCTGCCGGAGCGGTCGGAGCGGTTGGCGCGGTCGGAGCGGTCAGAGTTGTCGGCGCGGTCGGAGCGGTCGGAGCGGTTGGCGCGGTCGGAGTTGTCAGAACGGTCAGAGTTGTCGGCGCGGTCGGAGTTGTTGGCGCGGTTGGCGCGGTCGGAGTTGTCAGAACGGTCAGAGTTGTCGGCGCGGTCGGAGTTGTCGGAACGCTTGGCGCGGTCGGGCCCGCTGGCGGCAAAGCGTGGTCGGAGGTCGTAGCGCAGCAGGTGGAGATGTTCGCGTTCGCTGAAGTCGTCGAGCAGGAAGGCGGCCCGTTCCGGTGGCGCGACTGCGGCTGTGACTACGGCTTGGAAACCTTGGTTTCGCAAAATGTTTCGGGCTGTTGAGAGTGATTCGCGGTCGAGTGTTTGGGCGGCGCTGAGCGGTACGAGGGTGGCTAGGTCGGCGCGGCCTTGCCAGCGTCCGGCGCGAAATCTGGCGTCGCCGATCGTGAGCTGGGTGAGGGCCATGGTCATTGTTACGATACGTCGCTCTCCGTTGAGCAGGTAGCGCCCGGTAATGTCTTTGTATGGCCGGCTACACCTACGAGCTTGAGGCACCGTTGAAGCGGGCCGATCCGTTGGCGCGGGTGTTTGATTCTGCCGGCTATCGGTTTTTCTTGGTTGGCGGAGTGGTGCGGGATTACTTCTTGAAGCGTTCTGACGTTGGTCAGGATCTCGACGCCACTACTGATGCACGACCTGATGCGATCAGGGGTTTGGTTGCTGAGTTGGCTGATGAGGTGTGGTTCCAGGGCGAGCGGTTCGGCACGATCGGCTGCGTCATAGCGGGCCAGAGCTTTGAGATCACGACGCACCGTGCGGAGTCGTATCGTGCGGATTCGCGTAAGCCGACGGTTGTGTTCGGCGATGACATTGTTGATGATCTCGCCCGGCGTGATTTCACGGTCAACGCCATGGCGATCGATATGGCCGATCATTCGTTGGTGGACCCGTTCGGGGGTGAAGCCGATCTGGCGGCTGCCGTGTTGCGCACTCCGCTTGAGCCTGAGGTTTCGTTGTCTGAGGATCCGTTGCGGATGTTGCGTGCGGCCCGGTTTTGCGCGAGTTGCGATCTTTTGCCGGCACCGGAGTTGGTGACTGCGATGACGGCTGAGGCTGACCGTTTGGAAATCATTTCGGTCGAGCGCATTCGTGATGAGTTGGCGAAGTTGTTGTTGCTCGACGATCCGGCCCCGGGTTTGCGGTTGATTGATGCCACTGGGGTTGGTCGGATGGTGCCGGTTGTTGGTGGCTGTGACGACTGGGAGTCTGCTGCACCTCGTTTGCGAGCGGTGTCGGCAGATCCGGTAATGCGTTGGGCTGCGATGTTGAGTGCGTTGCAGGTCGACAGACCGGATCTGCGTTCGCTGAAGTTTTCGGGCGGGCTGGCCGGAGCGGTGAGGTGGTTGTTGAGTGAGGGCCGGAAGTTGTTGACCGCGGATCTGGCGACGCTTTCGGATCGACAGCTTCGCCAACTTGCCAGGGATTGCCCCGCTGGTCGCACGGTGGAGGATCTGCTGACGTTTGTGGCTGGCTTGCGCTCTGCAGACGGGCTTTGGGCCGACGATGTTGATCAGGCAGCTGCGCAACTCGTTGACTTGCGTCGCCGCGAGCCCGATTTGGATGATCCAGCACCATTTTTTGGTGGCTTGGAGGTTGCGGACATGCTTGCTATTGAGCCGGGCCGCGAACTCGGTGAGGCGATGAAATGGTTGGCCGAGTTGCGTGTCTCTGAGGGCCCGCTGGCTGGTGATGTGGCCGCTCGACGGTTGCAGGATTGGTGGGCTGGGCACGCCCGTGAGTAGTCAGGATTGTTCTGGCGGCCGAGCGGATTGCTCTGGCGGATTGTTCTGGCGGCCGAGCGGTTTGCTCTGGCGGATTGTTCTGGCGGCCGAGCGGTTTGCTCTGGCGGATTGTTCTGGCGGCCGAGCGGTTTGCTCTGGCGGATTGTTCTGGAGGCCGAGCGGTTTGCTCTGGCGGATTGTTCTGGAGGCCGAGCGGTTTGCTCTGGCGGTCTGGCGGTTTGTTCTGGCGGATTGTTCTGGCGGTCTGGCGGATTGTTCTGGCGGATTGTTCTGGCGGTCTGGCGGTTTGTTCTGGCGGATTGTTCTGGCGGCCGAGCGGTTTGCTCTGGAGGCTCGCTCAGGGTTTGCGGGCTCGGGTGAGCAGGGTTGCGGGTAGCAGGGTGTCTTCGATGTGCCGTTCGAGCAGTGTGTCTACGACGAATTTGGCGCGGCACAGCGACGACACGATGGATTCGATGGTGTGGATATAGCGTCCTTTGATCGGGCGAGTGCCGGTCCAGGGGCGGATTGTCAGAGCGGGGTTGTCCGGGTCGGCACACAGTGCCGCGGGGTGGGGGAGCGAGATGAGCAGATGGCCGCCGGGTTTGATGACGCGGTGGACTTGTCGGACCACGCGGTCGAGGTCTTTGACGTAACACAGCGAGGTCACCGAGATTGCCAAGTCGATCTGGTCGGCGGTCAAGAAGGCCAGTTCAGCGAGTTGGGTTTGATGTAACTCGACGGTGGTTTCGTGGTGTATCGCCAGCTCCCGCGCGGCCCGTAGTTGCTTGACGTCTTCGTCGATTGCGGTTACCCGCGCCTCTCGCAGCGCGAGCCCGACCGCAGCGTGTCCTTGGCCGCATCCCAGCTCTAGAACGCGTCGCCCGGAGACGTGTCCAATGAGGCGTCGGTCGAGTGTGGGTTCAACGCCTATGCCGAGGTCAACATAGTCGATTGGTCGGTCTGCCGGGACCCTTGTGTCGTGCAGTTGCATGGGTCTGATTCTTGTCGTCGTGCGTGCAACATGCGTGGACGGTTACTGTGATAGGCGTGAAGATGGGACTGACTCAGGCCGTTGGTGGCGATGCGGGCATCGACTATCGCTTGATGCGCGAGATGACTCTGAGTGCTTGGCGTGACGGCAAGGTCGGTATTTCTGAGTTGTGCGATGCTCAACCGGAGTTGCGCCGCAACGCCGAGTTTTGTGGACGGCCTCTGGAGTTGCCCTGCCCGGTTTGTGAGACGGATGGGCTGGTTGAGGTCACCTATGTGTTCGGTCCGCGGCTGCCGGGGCATGGTCGCTGTGTCACTAGCGACAAGGAGATGACTCGGCTCAATGCTCGCAAGCAACCGTCGCGTGGCTACGTGGTTGAGGTGTGCACGGACTGCGGCTGGAACCATCTGACGAAGAGCCGTTCGGTCGGGGGTTGCGCGGTTGAAGCGGTTGAGGGCGTTGAGGGAGTGGGGGGCTGAACCGGACCGCGTATCGGTCGGCAGCGCCTCACATCTGTACATCTGTATCAGCGAGACACAGTCAATGCGGCAGCAAGCTTTGATCAGATGCCGGGCAGGGGCGCTTCGGGGATACGCACGGAGCCCCTGGCGATTGTCCGGCGCAGCCATGGTCCGATTGAAGGGTGGGCGAACTTCAACCGACCTCGTCCAGCGGGGCTGACCATTCCCGACAACAGTTGCCGCCTGCGATACGTGTTGGCGCTGGTCATGTTGATTCCGGCCTCTTCGCAGATCGCAACGACCCGAGGCGATTGATCTCGCTCAGAAAGGACGGCCATGGCACCGGCAAACCGCTTGTCGGTGTCGGACAGGTTGTGCCAGGTTGGGGTGAACAGTTGGTCTTCCAGCGTTTCTCTGGCTTGGCTGACGGCTGCCTTGGCGTGGTTGACGGTGATCTGCTTACCTGCACCGCCCGCGGCGCTCCACATTCTGTCTCCGACCAACTGGAGCATGTAGGGGTGACCGGCCACAGCCGAGCAAGCGATGTCCAGAGCGTCTCCGTCTATTCGGCCCCCGTGCTCTCGGATCGGTTCTTGCAGCCCGCGTCGTGTGTCTGGGTTGGATAGGAGATCCAGGCTGTGGACGGAAAGACGTTGTAGGAAGGTCGATTTCCGGTCGGCCAGCAGGGTTTCGGTAATGTATGGCAGCGCTGCTCCGACGTACACCAACGCTTTGCGTTCGCGCTTTGCGATGTGCTGAATGTATGACCCGAACTTGCGAGCTTTGGCCAGCGGGATCGCGTGCATCTCATCCATGGTGAGCAAGACCCGGGAACCGATTTGGTCGGCTGCGTCTGCGAGTTCGGTCAGATCGCGTCGAAGGTCATCGCCGTAGCGGGTGCGCCTCTGATCGGACGTTTCCTTGAACGAGACGCCAGCCGAGAACCCTCCGGCTCCAAAGCTGATGCCCGATATTGGATTATTGGTGGGTTGGCCGTGAGCTTGCTCCAATGAGGCTTGCGCTTGAAGGACTTGTTTGTGTGTTTCGACGAGTGGGTCGCCGTCGGTGCCGGAGACTGACAGGACCAGCCAGCCGCGTTCTGCTCGGGCGGCGTCCTCTATCTCGTTCAACACGACCGTTTTGCCTAGACCCCGAGGAGCCAGCAGCACATTCGCGGTTCCTTCGCCGGCAGGGTCGCGAGCCAAATGGGCGCACACGTCGCGGATCAGTTCGTCTCGGCCCACCAGACACGGTGGCGTGCTCCCGAACCCGGGGGTGAAAGGCGCCACGTCGGGGATGTCGGCATCATCGGGAAAGTAACGAGGTCGTTCTCTCTCCATCCCTGAAAGAGTACATGGAGGCTTCACTGTTTTCTGTTTCTTCCTGGTTTTCTTTTCCTTCATGGTCTTCACGGTCTTCACTGTTGTTCGCCTTATTGGGGCTTGGAGTTGCACCGTTTGATCCGCTAGTCTGTGTTCACCGCCGGCAGCCACAGACCTACCTGGTCACAGAGGGCGCTGGACGGGAAAGGAGTCAGACATGGGCAAGCTCACTGCCCCTGCGATTGCATGCAAGAAAGTTCGTGCAGGTGACGATCCTCTGGTGATGGTGACTGCGTACGATGCGCCTGGTGCGCGTATCTCGTCGGAGGCTGGTGCCGACATCATTTTGGTGGGTGACAGCCTTGCCATGGTTGTGCTCGGCTACGACGACACGCTTCAGGTGACTATCGACGATATGTGTCATCACACCGCGGCTGTCGCCCGGGTCAAACCGGACTGTCACATCGTGGCTGATATGCCGTGGATGAGTTATCACGTTTCTCCGGAGGAAACGGTTCAGAACGCGGCCCGGCTGATGCGCGCGGGTGCTCATTCCATCAAGCTTGAGGGTGGCCGTAAGCGGTTGCCGATGATCGATCGGATCATCGCCGCGGAGATTCCGGTGATGGGTCACATTGGTCTTACGCCTCAGTCGATTCATGCGATGGGCGGTTTCAAGGTGCAGGCCAAGCAGGCTGAACATGCCCGCAAGCTGGTGCAGGCAGCGAAGTCGCTGGCTCATGCCGGTTGTTACGCGGTGGTTCTTGAGGGCGTGCCTGATCGGGTTGCCGAGATGGTGACCGACGCTGTCGATACTCCGACGATCGGGATTGGGGCTGGTTCTCGCTGCGATGGCCAAGTGCTCGTTTACCACGACCTCTTGGGCATTGAGGATCGCTTTGTGCCGAAGTTCGTGCGGAGGTACGCGGATGTGAAGTCTGTGTCGGTGTCGGCGGTTGCTGCTTATGCCGCTGATGTGCGTTCTGGTGCGTTCCCCAGCCATGCCGAGAGTTATCACATGGCCGACGCTGAGGCTTCCGAACTGCAACTCTACGGCGGTGAATAGAGCGCTGTTGGTTGCTTTGTTCGGGGGCAGTGTCACACCCCCTCGACAAGATGTGACCATGCAGTTTTTCAAGGTGTGGGCATGCGGTTTGCGCCGGTAGTCTTAAGCAATTCCCCCAGGTGGCGTTTCCAACGGAAGCAACTCCGAAAGGAAACAACTTCAGCCAGCAACCCCTGCCCCGGGAAGGGGCCCCGGCTTTGTCGGGTCCGTAGGAGGTGAGTGCTCGTGGATATTTCTCGAGCCTATGAATTGATGGTCATCGTCGACTCTGATGTTGATGATGGCGATATTGATGCGGTGATCTCTCGCATCGACGGCCTTATTGTCGACGAAGGTGGCCGGATTGCGTCCACCGATAATTGGGGTCGTCGTCGGTTTGCGTACGAGATCCAGCACAAGTTTGAAGGCACCTATGTGGTGTGGGAGATCGTTACCGAATCGGCGGGTCTTCCTAACGCCGAACGCCAGTTGCGTCTCACGGACGACATTGTCCGTCACAAGCTTTTTCGTCTCCCAGAAAGGGAAGCGGCTCGCCGCGGTCTGTTTGGGGAGACGGTACCGGCATAGGCCGGTTTACCAGGAGGTACCTACATGGGATTTGATAACACTGTAACTGTTGTGGGCAACGTGACCCGAGATCCAGAACTGCGCTTTACGCAGGGCGGAATGGCCGTCGCCAACTTTGGCGTGGCCTGGAACAAGAAAAAGAATGATGGCGAGGACGAGGTTTCGTTCTTCGACGTGACCTGTTTCCGTCAGCTCGCTGAGAATGTTGCTGATTCGATCAGTAAGGGAGTGCGGGTCGTCATTTATGGCACGCTTTCACAGAGCCGCTGGCAGAATCCGCAAGGCGAGAACCGCGCGAAGGTCGAGATCCTTGCTGATGATGTGGCACCGAGCCTCAGGTGGGCGTCAGCTGAGGTCACCCGCAATGAGTTCCGAGGCGGCGCTGAGGGTGGCGGCCGACCAAGCGGCGGGGGCGCTGCTAGGTCCGGGGGCGCTGCTAGGTCGCAGGCTCCCGAAAGCTCTCAGCCTCAACCAACGTATGACCTTGATGAGGAGCCGTTCTAGCTCGTCAGCGAGCAGCGGCTTGCACACCGAACATCAACCACGAACGACATCAACCACGAACGACATCAACCACGAACGACATCAACCACGAACGACATCAACCACGAACGACATCAACCACGAACGACATCAACCACGAACGACATCAACCACGAACGACATCAACCACGAACGACATCAACCACGAACGACATCAACCACGAACGACATCAACCACGAACGACATCAACCACGAACGACATCAACCACGAACGACAAGAACTGGAGAAGTAATGGCCAAGGTAAAGAAGCGGGGCAAACCCAAGGACAGTGGCCGCAGGGTCAAGAAGAAGATCTCGATCCTCAACGTCGAGAAGATTGAGTACGTCGATTGGAAGGACGCCAACCTTTTGCGGCGATTCTTGTCTGAGCGATCCAAGATCCGTGCTCGCCGTGTCACCGGCAACAACACTCAGCAGCAGAAGATGGTTGCCGACGCCATCAAGATTGCTCGTGAGATGGCCCTTGTCCCGTACGCCAACCGGGTGACCACTCAACGCAGCGGCCGGGGTGATCGTGATCGCATCAGTCGTGCCGATGCTCCGTTGCCGCGCCCTAGCGGTCCGCCACCTGCTTCTCGCGATGAAGACGACGACATCTACGAAGAGGCTGATCACGCTGCCGGTGCTGATGACGGTGCTGATGACGGTGCTGGTGCAGGCTTTGCGGCCACTGAATCGGGCAGAGCATGAAGGTCGTTCTCCGTGAAGATGTTGCCGGTCTCGGTCGCAAGGGCGAGATCTGCGATGTTGCCGATGGCTATTTTCGCAACCTGTTGGCTCCTCGCGGGTTGGCTCTGAAGGCGAGCAAGGGAGTGGAGGTTCAGGCTGAGTCGATGCGCCGTTCTGCGGTCTTGCGAGATGCCAAAGGTCGGGCGGAGGCCGAAGAGATTGCCGCACGCCTGGTTCCGATGGTGATAACTATCAGCGCACGCGCCGGAGAAGGTGGTCGCCTGTTTGGTTCAGTGAGCAACTTCGACATCGTTTCAGCCGTCGAGGCGCAGGCCGGTGTTGTTATCGATCGTCATACCTTGGCGCTGGACGCTCCGCTGAAAGAACTTGGCCAAGTATCGGTGAACTGCAAGCTTCAAGACGAAGTGGAGTTCCCGGTCACGGTGGAGGTAATTCCAGAGTGAACTGGTTGTCGCCCTCCGGTGACAACAGCTTGATATCTCGTGTTTGCCGGCGGTTTGAGAGGCGCGCGCCCGCCGTTGTGGAAAGTACACAAGAAATCCCCAGAAATACGACGATTTCCCCTGGACTCCCACGGGGGAAGCGGGCCAATTTAAAGGTTGGCTCAGATGACGAACGGGTGACGATCAGGTGACGAACGAATGGCGATGACTCAAACCAGCACGCGGCATGACAGTCGTGTGCCTCCCCACAACCTTGAGGCTGAGGAGTCTTTGCTTGGTGCCATGTTGCTTTCGAGTCACGCAATAGCGGACTCCATCGAACTCGTCAGCGCTGAGCAGTTCTATCGACCGGCACACGCCCATGTTTACGATGCCATTGCTGCGTTGTATGCCGCTGGCGACCCGGTCGACCCGGTCACGGTCGCGGTTGAAATAGAGCGAGCCGGCGTAGCAGAAGCAGTTGGCGGGCTTGAGGGTTTGCATCGCTTGCAAATGAACACGCCGGCATCGTCGAACGCTGCGAAGTACGCGAGCATCGTGCGCGAGCACTTCATGCTCAGAAAACTGATCCGAGTTGCGAGCGAAATCGCCGAGATCGGTTACAGCCAGCCCAGTGACGCTATCGCGGCCATCGACGAGGCTGAAAACATGGTGTTTCAGATCGCAGAAGGTCAAGACACCGAATCGATGAGCAAGATCGAAGTGCTCCTCAAGGAGACGCTGGATCACCTCATCGCTCGTAACGAGTCTGGGAAGGGCATTGTCGGCACGCCAACCGGATTTGTTGATCTTGACCACAAGTTGTCGGGGTTGCAGCCCAACGCTTTCATCGTGGTCGGCGCTCGACCTGCCATGGGCAAGACCTCTTTCATCCTCAACATCGCCAGCCATGCTGCGATTCGCGAACAAAAACCTGTGCTCGTCTTCAGTTTGGAGATGGGCCATATGGAGATCAGTCAGCGCATCCTGTCGGCTGAGACTCGTGTCGACTCCAAGGACATGAGCGATGGCCGAGTCAAGGAGCATGAATGGCAACGGATCACGTCCACCATCGACCGTCTCAGGAACGTGCCGTTGTGGCTTGACGACAACCCGAATCCGACGATTATGGATATCCGCTCGAAAGCGCGGCGACTGAAGAGCTCCATTGGCGATCTTGGGTTGGTGGTAGTCGACTATCTCCAGTTGATGACGGGTCGTTCTCGTGCTGAGAGTCGTCAGGTTGAGGTGGCTGAGATCAGTCGTGGCTTGAAGATTCTGGCCCGTGAGTTGAAGTGCCCGGTAATCGGTGTTTCCCAGCTTTCACGAACCCTTGAGAGCCGGACGGACAAGCGTCCGATGCTGTCTGATCTTCGCGAGTCGGGTTCGATTGAGCAGGATGCCGATGTGGTCTTGTTTCTGTATCGCGACGAGGTGTACAACCCCACAGACCAGACGACCGAAGGCTTGGCCGAAGTGATTATTGCCAAACATCGCAATGGGCCAACCGGCACAGTCAACCTCAACTTCGTGCCCAGATTGACGTCGTTCAGGAACCTGGAAACCCGAGCAATCTAAATGTTTCTCGGTGAGGATCTGCTGGTGTGGCTGGTGTTGGCGCTCGGCGGCGCGATGGCGGTCGGCAATTTACTGGCTTTGCTGCGCCCGGCGGCCACGCAGCGTCGCGAAGGTGATCTGGAGCGAGCACCGCTCGGTCGCAGCATCGTGTTCATCGTGGTTGGCCTGGTCGCTGCTGTTTGGGCCCTTGCCAGCCTCGTCACGGGTTAGCGGTAGAAACCTTGATGCTGCTCTCGTAAGGCGTTTTTCTGGACTTTCCCCATGGTGTTTCGGGGTAGCGATGGAACTATCAGGATCTGTTTCGGATGCTTGTAGCGGCTCAGTTTTTTTGCCAGTTCCGCGGTGCAATTGTCGAGAGCGAATTTATTGTCGTCCACAACGATGATGGCTGTCACTGCTTCGCCGAGGTCTCGGTCAGGTACTCCGATCACCGCCGATTCCTGGATCCCGGCAACTTCGTCGAGCACGAGTTCGATTTCTTTGGGATGAATGTTCTCGCCGCCGCTGATAATCAGGTCCCCGGATCGGCCTTGCAGGGTCAGGCGGCCACTTTCGTCGAGGCTACCGAGATCGCCGGTTGTGAACCATCCGTCATCGTTGAGGGCATTGGTGGAGACGTTGTCTCGGTGCCAGTAGCCCGAGAACACATGTGGACCGCGAACCTCTACCGAGCCGATGGCTCCAGGCTCGACCGACTTCGCCGGCTCTGCGGACTCCGCCGACTTCGCCGGCTCTGCGGACTCCGCCGACTTCGCCGGCTCTGCGGACTCCGCCGACTTCGCCGGCTCTGCGGACTTCGCCGACTCCGCCGACTCCACCGGCTCAACCGATGTTGCCGCATTGTCAACCACACGCAGTTCGACCCCTGGTAGGGGATAGCCCACGGTGCCTGCTACGCGCATGTCGTTGTACAGATTTGAGGTGATGATTCCCGTTTCGCTCATGCCGTATCGCTCACAGATTCGGTGCCCGGTGCGTTTGGTGAACTCTGCGAACACCGAGTCGCGTAGCGGGGCTGATCCGCAAGTGAACAGCCGAATTCCGCTGGCCAGTTCAGCATTCAATCGCGGGTTCTGCAGGAGTCGGCTGTAGTGCGTGGGCACGCCCATCATCACGGTTGTATTTGGAAGCGAGTCGAGTACTCGCTCAGAATCGAACCTGGGGAGGAAAGTCACCGGAATCGCTGAGAGCATGGCGCAGTGGAGGGCCACGAACAGTCCATGTGTGTGGAATATCGGCAGGCAGTGAAGAAGGTGATCGCTGCGGTTGAAGTGCCAGCTGTTGTGGAGCGCTTTGGCGTTGTGCCGCAGGTTGGCGTTGCTGAGTGCTGCTCCCTTAGGCCGACCGGTGGTTCCTGAGGTGTAGAGCAGCACGGCGAGGTCGTCGTCTTGGCGGTCAACGATTGGCGCGGTGGCGGCCCGGATGGCTTGGGTTTCGGCCGCGTTGGCCCGTGCCGTGAGCGTGCCCTTTCCTCCGGGGGCGAGGGTGAGAATTCGACGGTCGTTGCCGGCCGCTGTTTGGACAGCCGCTGAGGTGGGATCGAGTACAACCACCGCTGGATTGGCGTCGCTCAAGAAGTAGTCGAGCTCCTCCGCGGTGAAAGCGGGGTTCAAAGGGACGTGAACGGTCCCCGCCCTTAGACACGCGAGATATAGAGCAACCGCTTCGACGCACTTGTAGACCTGTACGAGCACCCGGTCGCCAGCGCCGGCACCGTAGGCGTTGAGAACGTGTGCGTAGCGTGCCGCTAGATCGTCAATCTGGCCGTAGCTGTAAGTCTGCCCGCGAGGTTCGATCAGAAAGGGCGCCGATTCGTGCTGCGACGTGACCGATCTCAAGGCCGAGGCGAAATTCCCACTGGGCAGCACTGTTTTCATTAGATCAGGCACTCATTAGATCAGGCACTCATTAGATCAGGCACTCATTAGATCAGGCACTCATTAGATCAGGCACTCATTAGATCAGGCACTCATTAGATCAGGCACTCATTAGATCAGGCACTCATTAGATCAGGCACTCATTAGATCAGGCACTCATTAGATCAGGCACTCATTAGATCAGGCACTCATTAGATCAGGCACTCATTAGATCAGGCACTCATTAGATCAGGCACTAGTGTGGTTAAGCGATCTGGTCGACCATTTCGCGGGTTACGGGGTTGCGCAAGGGCGCACCTGCGGCGTAGCGCTCGACCTCGTCGATCACCCATTCGCTCAGGCGGGCAAGTTCGGTGCCCTGTGAGCCTGCGATGTGGGGTGTTAACACGGCGTTGGCAAGAGTCCGAAGCTGGTGGTCTGACGGTAAGGGTTCTACGGGGTCGGTGACGTCGATGATGCCGAAGAGTCGTTGCGATTCGAGTTCGCTGGTCAACGCATCGAGGTCCAAGCAGTGTCCCCGGGAGGTGTTGATGACGGTGGCTCCGTCGCTCAGCGCTGCGAGTTCTTTTTCGCCGATGAGGTTGTGGGTGTCGGGAAGGGCGGGTGCGTGGATCGAGAGCACATCGGCTTGGGCGCAGAGTTCAACCAGAGAATCTTGTTTCGTGGCGCCGAGGGACTCGATTGTCTTGGCGTCGGCGAACGGATCGTAGATCTGGACCTCAAGGTGCGCGAAGGCCTGCAGTAGCTGGGCTACCCGTCGGCCGGTGAGCGAGGCCGAAACGAGTCCGATCGTCTTGTTCCAATTACCGTGAGCGGCGGCTTCGGGCGGCGGTGTCCATGAGACGCGATTTGATTCTCGGTCGATGGCCCCGAAGACTCCTTTGTTGGCCAACAAGATCATGGCCAACGTGTATTCGGCGACTGGTTCGGCGTTTGCGTCGGCACCGGAGGTCAGGAGTATGTCTCGCTCCCAGAGTTCGTCGCTGAGGTACCACTTGACGGAACCGGCGGCGTAGGCGAACAACCGCAGGTTTGCAGCGGTTTCGAAGAACTCTGGTCCGAACAGGGGGCAACCCCAGTGTCCGACGATTACTTCTGCATCGGGTAGTAATTCTTGTGCCCGTGGTTCGTCCCAGGAATGGAGCGGTTTGCGGTCGAGCAGCCTCCCGACGGTATCGAGTCGATCCAAAGCGGTCTCGTCAAGGGCGGTGAAACCCTCGAAGTGAGCAATCACGATCGCCGGTCGGCCCATTGGTTGATCTTGGCCGCTTAGGTGTGTCCACGACAAGACGCACTAGCCCTGATCGTTCACGAGTTCTTGCGGCGTGGGGGTGCGCGTCCGCGGAAAAGCCCCTCCGATGTGGGATGATGCGTGTGTCAAGACACGTATCTGACCCACTGGAAGGGGCATCTCCGAGATGGACTGTAGCAGCACTTGTGATGTGAGGGTGACGGGGGGCGGCGATCAGGTCGCGGCGCATGGGGGTTTGTTCGTTCTGGGGCGTTTCGCTGACGGTTTGGGGCTTGGGGAGGCGTTGTCGGCTGTTGTGGCGCCCGGCGGTGAGCGGGCGCCGGTTCATGATCGGGGCAAGGTGTTGGTTCATGCGTTGTTGATGCTCGCGGGCGGAGGGGAGGCGTGCAGCGACATTGAGCATCTGCGGGCCCAGCCGGTGCTGTTCGGGCAGGTGGCGTCGGACTCGACGCTGTATCGCACGCTGCGGGGCCTGGGCCCCGAGGCGGTGCAGTCGCTTTTGGCTGCTGTGGCGTCTGTGCGCGGCGCTGTGTGGGAGCGCCGCGGCGACACGGCGGGGTCTGCTGCGGTGGTTTTGGACATCGACTCGACGCTGGTGGAGGTGCACTCTGAGAACAAGGCTGGCGCGGCGGCGCATTTCAAGGCAGGGTTCGGGTTCCATCCGATGCTGTGCGCCACCTCAGACGGCGAGCCGCTGTCGATCATGCTGCGGCCCGGCAACGCCGCGGCCAACAACATCGCGGACCACATCGACGTGCTCGACGCGGCTGTGGCACAGCTCCCTGAGGCGGTCGCGGCAGGACACTGCGCGAGCGGCGGGGCCCCGGCGCCGCGGCGGGTGCAGCTGCGCGTCGACGCCGCGGGCTGCTCGACGCAGATCGCGCAGGCCTGCCGGCAGCGCAACATCGAGTTCTTCATGACGGCGCGCTCAAACGACGGGGTCACCACAGCCATAGACCACAACCGCTTCGACCGCGACACGTGGCAGCCGGCCCTCGGCGGCGACGGCGAGCCATCAAAGCGCGCCCAGGTCGCGGAGCTCACCAACAGCGTCGACCTCTCCGGCTGGCCCGAGCGCACCCGCTTCATCGCGAGGCGCGAGCCGCTTCACCCCGGCGCGCAGCGCACCCTGTTCGACTCCGAGCAGTGGCGCTACCGCGGGTTCTACACCGACGCCGACGGCAACCCCGCACAGCTCGACGCCCACATGCGAGCCCACGCACGAATCGAGAACACCATCGCCGCGCTCAAAGACTCAGGCCTCAAACGCATGCCCTTCAGCGACTTCGACGCCAACGCCGCCTGGACGCAACTCGTCGCGCTCAGCATGGCGCTGGTGAGATGGTTCCAACAACTGCGCCTGCGGGGGCCACTCGCCAAAGCCGCCCCCAAACGCCTCAGATGGCAACTATGGCACGCACCCGCCCGAATAGTGCGCTCCTCAAGAAAATGGACCCTGCGCCTGCCGCACTGGTGGCCCGCCACACCACAACTACTGCACGCCTGCCGACCCGGCGCCCCATAGACGCCACCACCGCGCGCCGGCCCCAGCCGCCGCCAAAACTCTGACCCCGCGCGCCCCCACACCCAGACCCGCGCCACAAAACAGCCCCAACAACGCGCACAACCCCAACACGCGCCCCCAACACAACCCAACCAGCGAACCCGCCACCCGAAATCACACGAAAAAACACAAACCCGAGCCACTCACCAATTCTCGTGAACGATCAGGGCTAGCTTCACAGTGAGGTTGTTGGTGTGCGGCCAGTCGGCCTGGGATTGGAGAGAAACCGTGGGGATACCAACTTTGAGCCGAGACGGCGAGTTGCTGACAATCGATTTTGGCGACGATGACAACCGCACCGATGTTGCTTGGGTTGAAACCATGAACGTGCTGCTCGACGAGGCGGAAGCGCAGGCCCTCAGCGGCCCGGCCGCGTTGATCACGACGGGTTCGGCGAAGCACTATTCCAACGGACTCGACGTGGATCACATAGCGACGCTTTCAGGCCCGGAGATCAGGGCTTACGTCAACACGGTGGAGAAGGTGCTCGGTCGTATTCTGACTTTTCCGGCACCGACGGTTGCTGCTGTCAACGGACACGCTTTCGGCGCGGGTGCTTTCGCGATCCTGGCACACGACCATGCGGTGATACGCGCCGATCGGGGGTTTGTCTGTTGGCCCGAGGTGCACCTGCAGATGACTTTCTCTCCTGGTTTGATGGCGATGATCCGCAACCTTCTGACTAACTCCACCGCCCGAGAGGCATTGGCGACTGGTCGCCGGTACAGCGGGCCTGATGCGGTTGCTGCGGGGTTCGTGAACGAGGCGGTGAGCCTTGATCGCCTGATGATTGCGGCTTCAGAGTATGGCCGTGCTCATAGCGCTACCGCGGGTGCCAACCTCCAGAGGATCAAGCGGCAACTGCACCGGTCGGTGATCGACCTTCTCGGTACCAGCTGAATTCAACGCAGACACAAGAGCACGCCCCGGTTCATCCCAGTCAACTCGGGTCAGTTTCTGCGGGTTGTCGGCTCGGTTCGGTCCGGTCGGTTCTGTCGGCTCGGTTTCGGCTCGGTTTCGGTCCGGTCGGTTCTGTCGGCTCGGTCCGGTCGGTTCTGTTCGGTTCGGTTCGGTTCGGTTCTGTTCGGCTCGGTTCTGTCCGGTTCGGTTCTGTCCGGCTCGGTTTCGGTCCGGTCGGTTCGGTTCGGTCCGGCTCGGTTTTGTCGGTTCGGTTCGGTTCGGTTCGGTTCGGTTCGGTCCGGCTCGGTTTTGTCGGTTCGGTTCGGTTCGGTTCGGTTCGGTCCGGCTCGGTTTCGGTCCGGTCGGTTCTGTTTCGGTCCGGTCCGGCTCGGTTCTGTCGGTTCGGCCCCTGCTCGGCTCGGGTTCGGCCGGGTTCAGTTTTTGGGGACGTCAGCCCAGGGGATCTTCTTGTCGACTCGGGGTTCACCGGGTAGTCCGAGCATCTGTTCACCCATGATGTTGCGGAGTATCTCCGATGTGCCGCCTTCGATTGAGTTGGCCCGCGCCCGTAAGAAGAGGTAGCCGAGGCTGCCGCTTTCGCCGGGTAGCACGACTGTGGTGGGTTGACGGAAGGTGTAGTCAAGGTCAATTTGGGAGGCCATGCCAGCGAGGTTGATGCCTTCGCTGTAGATTTCTTTGTTGAGTTCTGCTCCCGCCAACTTGGCCACGGATCCTTCAGGGCCTGGTTGGCCGCGTTTGGCGTTTTGCACTGCACGCATGTTGGTCAGCCGCAGCACTTCGGCCCGGTTCCAGAGTTTCATCAAGCTGTCACGCCGCGCGTCGGTGCGCTCGTAGTCAGGTAGTGAGTTCCAGACTTTCACGAGTTCGGAGATGGCACCGCTGCCTCGGGGTGGGATGCCTCCGCCCCCTGATCCGCCGATGACGGTTCGTTCGTTCATCAGTGTGGTGATCGATACTCGCCAACCTTCGCCGCGTTGTCCGATGCGGTCGGCGTCTGGCACGCGGACATCGGTCAGGTAGACCTCGTTGAACTCGGCTTCACCGGTGATTTGGCGGAGTGGCCGCACTTCCACTCCTTCGGCGTGCATGTCGAGCGCGAAGTAGGTCATCCCTTTGTGTTTGGGCAGTTGTGGATCGGTGCGGGTGACGAGCATTCCCTTGTCGGCGATGTGAGCGATGGTGTTCCAGACTTTTTGGCCGTTGACTAACCATTCGTCGCCGTCGAGTTCTGCTTTGGTGGCGAGACCCGCGAAGTCTGATCCGGCGCCTGGTTCTGAGAAGAGCTGACACCATTTCTCTTCGCCGGTGAACATGGGGCGGAGTAAGCGGCGTTTTTGTTCTTCGGTGCCGTGGGCGAGGATCGTGGGTCCCGATAGCGCCATGAAGAACTGACTGGTGTCCATGGACGGAGCACCGGCTTCGGCTAGTCGCCGGTTGACGTTGCGTTGCAGTTGGGGCCGCGCTCCTATACCGCCGTGGCCAACCGGGAATTGGACCCAGGCCAGTCCAGCGTCGAATTGATGACCGCGAAACTCTTGATACGACTCTTGTGTTGGGTCGTGCTCGGCTAGCAGGGCGTCGAGTGCTTCGTTGATTGCGTTGACTTCGCTATCGCTCATAAGTGCCAGTTTGCCTGACAGATTCTCTTGCTGGCAAGCCGCTGGTACTCTGCGGTGCCATGAGTTCCTTTGACGACTATTTTGCTGCCCATCAAGACCTGTTCGCGCACTACAACGATCTTGTCGGCCGTTTGAGCGACGAGCAGATGGCGGTGCAGTCGCTGTGCCCTGACTGGGATGTGAGGGGAGTCATCAACCACGCCGTTGGCGCCGAGTATTGGATGACCGGTTGGGAGCCGTCGGATACGGCCCCGCCGCCTTTTGAGCGGTTTAGCGACTTTGATGCCCGTACCCGAGGTGCAAGCAGGTCTGAGTTCGCGCAGATTGTCGCCGAAACGACCGCAACGCGCCTTGATGATCTGCGTGCGATGGGTCCGGAGGTACTTGATCGCCCGTCGTTTACTCCGGCTGGGATGTCTAGTTACGGCCGTTTCTTGCAGGTAAGACTATTCGATATGTGGGTGCATGCCCGCGACATCGCAATCCCGCTCGGTGAGACTCTTGACGACTCGGGCTTCACCGCTGAAACAGCCCTGCAAGAGATTGACGACTCAATCGGCTACATCGTTGGTAAGAAGATCGGTTTGCCCGACCCGATGAGTATCGCTTTTCGGATCGGTGGTGCGGTTGACCGAGACATCTTGGTGCGTGTGGATGGCCGCGCGGGCCGGGTCTTTGAGCTTGATGATCCTGACGTTGAGGTGTTTGCCGATGTCGCAACTTTTGTGATGCTCGCCGGCGGCCGGATTGACCCTCAGTCCCAGATCGATACCAACAAGATTTCGTGGTCCGGTGACGCTCACTGGGGCGAGACCGCAGCCCGCAACCTCGCCTACACCCAGTAACTTCCGGGGTCCCGGTTGGCTCGCTGGGTTGGTTTGGCGGGGTGGCTTGCCCGGCTGACTCTCCTGGTTGGCTCACTCGGTTGATGCACTGGGTTGGTTTGGCGGGGTGGCTTGCCCGGCTGACTCTCCTGGTTGGCTCACTCGGTTGATGCACTGGGTTGGTTTGGCGGGGTAGCTTGCCCGGCTGACTCTCCTGGTTGGCTCACTCGGTTGATGCACTGGGTTGGTTTGGCGGGGTGGCTTGCCCGGCTGACTCTCCTGGTTGGCTCACTCGGTTGATGCACTGGGTTGGTTTGGCGGGGTGGCTCACTGAGCAACTTGCGGAGTACGCCAGCTGGTCCGACACGAATCCGTCAGCATCCCTCGGAGGTCGCAGTGGCCCGAGTCAACTCAATTGATCATGTTCAGCTTGCGATGCCTCCCGGTGCCGAAGACTTGGTCAGAGAGTTCTATGCAGGTGTTCTCGGTCTGACCGAGGTTCCGAAACCGCCCGAGTTGGCCAAGCGTGGTGGGGCTTGGTTCGAGGGTCCTAGCATCAAGCTTCACTTGGGCGTGGAGCAAGAGTTTCGCCCTGCCCGCAAGGCCCATGTCGGTTTTGTTGTCGACGATGTTGCCGTCCTGGTTGATCTCTGCCGAGGCCAGAACCTAGAAACCACCGACATCAACGAGATCGACGGTTACCGCCGAGCCCACGTCTTCGACCCCCTCGGCAACCGCCTCGAGTTCATGGAGCCCATGTGATCTACTGATGCGTCGCGGCCGTGGAGATCGTGCCCCTTGACGAGCCACGAGCGATACAAGTTCGTCAAACCCCAACCACCCACCCTGCAGGCGCCTGTATTGCCTCCAGGAGTCCGTCGTGCCGTTGAGGTTTGGGTGAGGTGTTGGTGGTTGGGTTGGTGGGTCATTCCGCCGAATCCGGGTTGATCCCTGGTCGTCAGCTCGTCGGGGACCGGCCTTGGCGTGGGCGTTAGGGGCCGTTTGGTGGGTTGTTGGGGTTGATGATTTTGTAGCCGGTGTTGGTTTTGATGACGATGTAGCCGCGGTCGTGGATGTTGTGGTGGCATGCGGAACAGGCCAGGCACATTTTGTCGATGTCGGTGAGCCCGCCTTGTTCCCAGGGCACGATGTGATGGATCTCGCAGCGCTCAGCCCCAGCGGCGCAGTCGCTGCCCCTGCAGTGCCTGTCACGCGCGATGATGGCTTTGACTTGAGCTTCGGTGGCGTGTCGATGATCGCGTCCCACCCAGATGGGTTGACCTTCACCGTCGAAGACGACCCCGGTGACCGTTGCAGTGCACATGAGGCGTTCGAGCACGCTTTGGGGTAACGCTTCACCCCCGACGATTTCAGCCACGCCTGTGGGGTTGTCGTCTCGTAAGCGTTCGATGTCGGCTATTGCGATGAGTTGTGCCCGAGCGCTACCTGGCCCTCGTCGACCCGGGTCGGTTATCAACGCAACAAATGCGTCTGCCAAGCGTTGTTTTGCTGTACGAACATCATCGGGTTTGCCGTCACGACCGCCGTCGTCACGCCATAGGCGGTCATATTCAACATTGATTGCTTTGACCGCTTGTTGATAGCTGGTGGGATCCAGTTCAGCCAACAGCACACCCATGCCTTCTTCGTTGATCCAGTGCTTGAACAAACGGTTGCGCCGCTGCTGTTCGTATCGTTTGGCGCCGTCGTCGGGCTGGGTGCGGTTCACCCACTGCCGCGACTGTTCAGCAAACACATCAACAGAAGAAGTCTCAGCAAGCTTCGACAACTCGTCGTCTACTTGCCCTGCGGAAGTCTTGGCGGCAGCCCCGACCGCGACCGCGGCGTGCTCTGCTGTGATCGCGCCTCCAGCCAACGCTTCGGCCAGTTTGGGCATCTCAGCGAGCCCCGCAGCAGTCTTCGCCACCGAGTTCGCGGCGCGTGTCGACATGCGCCCCGCCTCGCGCAGCACCGTCTTGGAATTCACCCCGCCGTCATTGAGCGCTTCGATCCCAGTCGCGCACCGCGTCTGCAACGCATTCAACGCGGCCACAACCCGCCCAGCACCCGCAACCAGACCCTCCAACTCGCCGCGGCATAGCCCAGAAGTCACCACCTGCCGGGTCTGCTGGATCATCGAATCGAACATGACCACAACTTAACAACAGGGTGTGACACTGCATAGCAGGAAACATCATAACACAGCAGTAAACCCTACTAAACCGCCGGGTTCGGTGAGTCCCACAAACCACACGGTTACCACTGCGGGACCGGCCGGTCCCGCCGTCCAGGGCTTGGAGGGCTTCAAGCAGCGGCACGGCGCAGTCGTCGGGTTGGACGGCGACAAGGCTCCGGTGAACCCTGCGTCATGGGCCTTTGGATGCAGCCTCGAGGTTCGCGGCCCGCGGAACTGCGTCCTGATTGACAGTCAACGGCCGAGTCCAGCGTTGGCAAGGAGGAGGATGCCGTTGGTGGGTGCTCCGGCAGATGGTGCCATCCTGCGTGCCGGCCGAGTCCAGCGTTGGCAAGGAGGAGGATGCCGTTGGTGGGTGCTCCGGCAGATGGTGCCATCCTGCGTGCCGGGCGAGTCCAGCGTTGGCAAGGAGGAGGATGCCGTTGGTGGGTGCTCCGGCAGATGGTGCCATCCTGCGTGCCGGGCGAGTCCAGCGTTGGCAAGGAGGAGGATGCCGTTGGTGGGTGCTCCGGCAGATGGTGCCATCCTGCGTGCCGGGCGAGTCCAGCGTTGGCAAGGAGGAGGATGCCGTTGGTGGGTGCTCCGGCAGATGGTGCCATCCTGCGTGCCGGGCGAGTCCAGCGTTGGCAAGGAGGAGGATGCCGTTGGTGGGTGCTCCGGCAGATGGTGCCATCCTGCGTGCCGGGCGAGTCCAGCGTTGGCAAGGAGGAGGATGCCGTTGGTGGGTGCTCCGGCAGATGGTGCCATCCTGCGTGCCGGGCGAGTCCAGCGTTGGCAAGGAGGAGGATGCCGTTGGTGGGTGCTCCGGCAGATGGTGCCATCCTGCGTGCCGGGCGAGTCCAGCGTTGGCAAGGAGGAGGATGCCGTTGGTGGGTGCTCCGGCAGATGGTGCCATCCTGCGTGCCGGGCGAGTCCAGCGTTGGCAAGGAGGAGGATGCCGTTGGTGGGTGCTCCGGCAGATGGTGCCATCCTGCGTGCCGGGCGAGTCCAGCGTTGGCAAGGAGGAGGATGCCGTTGGTGGTGTTGGTTGGGGTGGCCCGTCTCGGTTCGGTGCTGGTGGCTTGGATTGGGTGGCCGATTCTCGCAAGGGGTTCATACATGGATTGTCGGGTCGAACCGCAGAGGCTGGCGAGAACTCCCGAGCGGATGATCGACGAGACGAAGGGAGTGGCCTCAATGCGTGATGCGAGGTGGTCGCCGCCGAACACAGAAGCGCTGCAGACCTGGGGCGAACTCGAAGACGGTGTCGCACCAGACGCTTCCGAGGGTGACGGAAAGCTCTGACATGCCAGTGCAGCTGCTGAGATCCTAAAACAGCGGTGGTTCCGGGCCGTGGCCGCAATTTACCGGACCACAAATACCGCAACGGTCAAGCTTCCATGTGTGTCTCTTGAGGCAAGCCGCCAAAGGGCGACTAGTCGGGAACTCTGGGTGGAAGTGGCGGCCAATCACAACTGGAAGAAGAACATCCGCTTCGACTTTCATGAGCGCGGCGTGAGCCGCGGTGATGCTTCTACCTGTAGTGAACGTATCGTCCAAGAGCAGAACGCGCTTCGCCTGCAAGTCGGCGGGAGCCTCGTAAGTCGGTGAGCCATCTGTGCCGGTGTACTTGAGCGCAACGTGGAGGTCACGAAGGTTCGAGAGCTTCTTCACGATGCCCATGACGGCATACCGCTTACTTGACGGGACCGTAACAACTGCGTCGTACCGTCCACCAATGCACTTGCGGTGGTTGTTCAAGAAGAGAAGAAACAACGCAGCGGGCTGCAGGGTGTAATCCTTCTTCTGTCGCGGGTTCCCGTCTTTGTAGTTGCGCAGGCGATGGTGGAGAGCTTCACTGTGTATCGACATCGATAATGGAAGCACCTCCACGATGCCCTCGTCCTCACATCGGTAGCAGCGTTCATACCCGGGATTAGAACCGCTGCGACACGTGCTGCACTCGAGGGGTTGGGCTGCGGCAATTGGCAGCAGTCCCGACTCCAAGCGCTCGAGGTAGCGCTCGGAGCGAGGCCAGCCGACGTGACCGTCACCCCCCCGACTCCAAGCGCTCGAGGTAGCGCTTAGGATTCAGCTTTGTCATACGAAGACAGCGTTGTCGTCGACTGCCAAATCGGGCTCTAGCGCCTCCACAATTTGGTCGGAGTCGCATACCACCGTGGTGTTCAGCGACTCCGACTGCATCTGCTGGGCCCACGGCTGAGATGTGACAAGCGATTCCACGAGAAAGACTCGCTTGCCGTGCCTGAGCGCGGCCTGGGCCTGGTGCCGGGCTCCCGAACTCTCTGACGCTTCCACCACGACGGTGGCAAGTGCCAATCCAGAACCGGTGAGGTTGCGCGCCGGGAACGACCAACGTCCTGTACGCACCCGGGGAAGGAACTGCGACACGCAAGCGCCCCGGTCGGTGATCCGTCGAGCCAGAGCGCGGTTCGCGGCGGGATAGATCTTGTCGATCGGCGTACCAAATACAGCAATAGTTCGTCCGCCTGCATTTAATGATGACGCGTGGGCAGCAGTGTCTATATCCCTTAGCCAAACCGGAAACAACCGTGTAGCCGCGCGCAACCAGCCCTTCTGTAACGTTCTGAGCCAGATCGAGTCCGGCCCTGGATGCCTCACGGGTTCCGACTACCGCCACCGCTCGGTGATCTTCAGCCTCCAGGCGTCCTTGAACGAACAACAGCGGTGGCCCGTCATGAACCAGCTTGAGATTGATCGGGTAGCGGCCGTCTGTACTGGTGATCAATTCCACGCCCGCGTCGCGGAGCCGGGACAATTCGCCTTCCCACCAGTCTCGGTTAGGTTCGCCGTGACACAGAGCGTCTTCCAACCAGCGCCGGTCAGCTTCGTCGAGTTGGTCGCCGTCAGAATCAAAGGCAAGTTGGTCGAGCAAAAAAGTCAATCGACGCATAGCTGATCCGTTCATAAACGGAACCAAGTGTTCGCACGCTGCCAACAGAAGCGGTGGGTCCTTAACGAGATCCGACAAAGTCACAGGCACGATCATCAGGTCCTTTTTGTGGGCAGCGCAGGTCGCTGAGACACACAGCGTTGCTTGAAACAACTGTATACACGGGCTATGACACTGACAGCGATATCTGTGGTCCTTCGTCGTGGTGATCGCCTTGATTTGGTGCCCGTTGCTGTTACTGGCGGCTGAGTTCGGCGCGGGCTTGGGCCCGGAGGGTTTCGACGTCTTCTCGCGACAGCAGTTGGATCTCGACTTGGTGCAGCTTGCCGGTGAATGGGTTGGGGTCGGTGTAGGCACGGCTGACGGGCGAACCGGCGTCGTAGCCCACGCTGGGTCCGACCGAGGAGATCGTGGCCATGATCCACGGGATCTGCCCCTCACCGACCACTTCGCCGTCAATCAACAGCCGTGCCTGCGCGGTTCGCGATGGCCCTCGGTGGAACTCGAGACCGAGCTTGTGATCCCCCGCACTGACAACAGCACTTGAGCGAACGATGGTGTGGTCGTCGAAGGCGTTGTAGTCGAACACCAGATACCCGTCGTCCAAGAAGATAGAGAAACCGGCGTTCTCAGTCCCGGTGGCAAACAGCACCCCGTCCCGACCGTCCCCGCGACCGTCCCCGCGACCGTCCCCGCGACCGTCCCCGCGACCGTCACCATCAGAACCGTCACCATCAGAACCGTCCCCATCAGAACCGTCACCATCAGAACCGTCAGAACCAGCGCCACAGGCAACTGAAGCGGTGAGGTTCCAGCTGCGGCCGCCGACGGGCACGGCGGATTGGCTCCCCATCGGCGACACCGGCGGGTAGTAGCGGTAGGTCTTGTCGACGGGGTGCGGTGAGCAGTCACGGAAGCGCACCGCAAAGAGTTCCAACATCCGCTCGTCGAGGGGCAGCACGCCATGCGTCTCGGCCTCCTGCCACCACAGCGCGATCATCTCTTCGAGTTTCTCAGGCATGGAGGCGGCGAGGTCGTTGCATTCGGAGGGGTCGGCGTCGGTGTGGTACAGCTCCCAGGTGTCGTCGTCGAAGGGGACTCCGGGTTCGTGGCGGGTCACGGCTTTCCAGCCGTCGTGCCAGAGCCCGCGATGCCCGGCCATCTCGAAGTATTGGATCTCTTTGCGGGTGGGGGTCCCAGCATCGGCGAACGTGTAGGCGAGGGAGGTCCCGCTGATCGGAATCTGCTCGAGCCCTCGCCGCACAGCGGGCGGTTGTATATGCATAAGGTCATAAATAGTGGCGGCGAGATCGTTGACGTGGTGGAACTGTGGCCGAATCCCGTCCACCTCGGCGCCGCCCGCACCGCCGTCCACCTCGGCGCCGTCCGCACCGCCGTCCACCTCGGCGCCGCCCGCACCGCCGTCCGTACCGCCGTCCACCTCGGTGCCGTCCGTACCGCCGTCCACCTCGGCGCCGTCCGTACCGCCGTCCGTACCGCCGTCCACCTCGGCGCCGCCCGCACCGGCCAGCGGCCCCCCGCCAGCCGAACCCGAGCTCGAACCGCCGGCAAGACCGGTGGGCCAATGCACCACCAACGGGACGTGCACTCCACCTTCATGCGTGTTTTGCTTGTACCACTTGAATGGGGTGTTGCCGACTTGCGCCCAGCCCCAGGGGTAGTTGGTGTGGGAGTGTGGCCCGCCGATCTCGTCGAGGTGCGCCACCGCCTCGTCGGGCGTCTCGAGGATCCCGTTGAAGAATTTCATCTCGTGGAGCACCCCGAAAGGCCCGCCCTCCTGCGACGCGCCGTTGTCGCCCAACACCATGATGATAGTGTTGTCGAGTTCCCCGAGCGCGGCTAGGTCGTCGACTAGCCGTCCGATTTGGGCATCGGTGTGGTCTAGGAAAGCGGCGAAGGCTTCTTGTAGGCGGCATGCCAGCGCTTGGTGGTTCGAAGGTAGGTCGTCCCAGGGTTCGACTCCGGGGTTGCGCGGCGCTAGAGCCGTCCCCGCAGGAATCACTCCCATGTCGAGTTGGTTGGCGAACCAGCGGACCCGCACGACGTCCCAGCCTTCGTCATAGCGGCCCCGGTATTTCTCGAGGTATTCGGCCGGCGCCTGATGCGGGGCATGGGTCGCCCCGAACGCCACATACAAGAAGAAAGGCCGGTCGGGTCGCACGCTTTTGGTGTCGTGCACGAAGCCGATAGCTCGATCAATCAAGTCTTCGCTGACGTGGTATCCGTCTTCGGCCCGGCCTGGGGGTTCGATGGGGTGGTTGTCGTAGGTGAGGGAGGGGCTGAATTGGTCGGTTTCGCCTTCGAGGAACCCGTAGTAGCGGTCGAAGCCGCGTTGTAGGGGCCATTGGTCCATGGGTCCGGCGGCGCTGCATTCTTCCATTGGGGCGAGGTGCCATTTGCCGACGGCGAAGGTTGCGTAGCCTTCGTCGTGGAGTACTTCGGCGAGCGTGGCGGCGTGGTTGGAGATGTGTCCGGTCATGTTGGGGAAGCCGGTGTTGAAGTTCGACACGGCTCGCATGCCGACGCTGTGGTGGTTGCGTCCGGTGAGTAGTGCGGCTCGGGTTGGTGAGCACAGTGGGGTGACGTGGAAGTTGGTGTAGCGGAGGCCGTTGGCGGCGAGTGCGTCGATGTTGGGGGTGTCGATGTCGGATCCGTAGCAGCCGAGTTGTGCGAAGCCGAGGTCGTCGAGCAACACGATGACGACGTTGGGGGCGTCTTCGCCGGGGTGGGGCGGTTCGGGGAACCACGGTTGGGATTCGGCGAGGGTCTTGCCGATGGTTCCGTTCCATTCGCCGTATTGCTGCACGAGTTGTTCTCCTAGCTTGTCGGTCGTCCGTGTTTGTGGGCAGGGTTTGTGGGCAGGGTTGGTTGCCAGTATTGGTTAACGGTGTGACACTACGGCGGGTCAACTATTGTCGCCAACACTGACAATAGTTGTCCTCCCGGAAATCAACCCCCGAACCCCCGAACCCCCAACCGAACCCCCCAACCCACACAACCGAACTGAAAGCACAAAGACGATGAAGCTGTCGATGACACTCAATTACTCCGGTGATCCGAAGGCTGCGGCCGAGCAAGCCCGAGATCTGGAATCCGCCGGGATCGATGTTGGCTGGGTGGCGGAGCTGTACAGCTTCGATGCGGTCAGCATTCTCGGTTATCTAGCAGCCAAGACCGAGACCATGGAGCTCGGTTCAAGCATCCTGCCTATCTATTCGCGCACGCCGACTCTCACGGCAATGACTGCGGCCGGCCTTGATGCGGTGTCGGATGGACGTTTCATTCTCGGTATTGGCGCGTCGGGTCCCCAGGTGATCGAGGGTTGGCATGGCGTGCCCTATGACCGCCCGGTTGGTCGCCAGCGTGAGTTGATTGAGATTTGTCGCAAGGTGTGGCGCCGTGAGGTCGTGGTGCACGACGGCCCGAGCTACCAGCTGCCGCTCCCGCCCGACCAGGGCACGGGTTTGGGTAAGCCGCTCAAGTTGATCAACCATCCGAAGCGTTCGAACATCCCTATCTATATTGCGTCGCTTGGTCCGAGCAATGTTGCGACGACCGCCGAGGTTGCCGACGGTTGGATTCCGGTGTTCTTCCATCCAGACAAGGCGCGCTCGGTTTGGGGCGGCACTTTGGCGAAGGGCATGGCCAAGCGTGATCCGGCTCTGGGCCCGTTGGAGGTCGTGGCCGGCGGTTTGGTTTCGATTTGTGATGAGCCTCAGGCGCAGAAGATTCGTGACGGCGCCCGTTTCATGGTGGCGTTGTATGTGGGGGGTATGGGTTCGAGGGATCAGAACTTCTACAACAATCTCTTCTGTGAGTACGGCTATGAACAAGAAGCACACGAGATGCAGGATCTGTACCTTTCAGGCCGTAAGGATGAGGCGATGGCTGCGGTCCCTCAGGATTTCCTTGATGCCACGGCGATGGTCGGCGACGAGGGCCGGGTCCGGGAGCGTGTGGAGGCGTATGCCGCGGCCGGGGTGACTCGTCTACAGGTCACACCGGTTGGTGGCGACCCGCTGGCCATTATCGAGAAGGTCAAGTCCTGGGCGAGCTGAGCTGCAGCACCTTCTCATCAAGCCTTCCGACACTCCTGTCGATTGTGTCGATCTTCGAGCCGAGGCTTCGCTCAAGCGTCTTGATCTCCTCTTTGAGCCTCTCTTCTCGTTGGTCGTGTTCGCGTTTCAGGTCCTTCTTCCGTCGGTCTCGTTCTCGTTTTCGATCGTCCCGGACCATGCCCCTCATCATCATGAACACAAAGACAAACGCTCCTGACATCACGCTGAGCGATACAAGTAGTGCTAGTTCCATTGTTGCCTTTCTCCTGACCTCAGACGGATCCCCGGTATGGCGAGACGACTGAGATCTATTGTTGATATGTATCACACTAATACAGCCCCTATGACACAATCACAATAGGTTCTGTGATATTCCTCGTACAACCAGGCCTGGCCCACCCAGCGGGCGATTGCCAAAGCCGGGCCAAGGCCTGATGAACTAGGTAGCGGCGGTGCCGAAGGAGGCACCTTCGAGTGCGCTGATGCGCTCCCCATGCTCCATCATGTGCTGGAGCATGATGCCGTGCTCCGCTTGGGTCGCCGCTATCGCCGCGACGCTCGCTGTCAACGTGCCGACTTTCTCGTCGAGCTTGTCGATCTTCGTGCCGACTTTCTCGTCGAGCTTGTCGATCTTCGTGCCGATCTTCTCGTCGAGCTTGTCGATCTTCGTGCCGATCTTCGTGCCGATCTTCGTGTCGAGCTTGTCGATCTTCGATGCCGATCTTCGAGCCGATCTTCGTGTCGAGCTTGTCGATCTTCGAGCCGACTTTCGTGTCGAGCTTGTCGATCTTCGAGCCGATCTTCGTGTCGAGTCTGTCGACCTTCTTGTCGAGCTTCGTGCCCACACTCCTGATGAACCAGCCGAACAGTATGAGTACTGCTCCTCCGAAAATGCTGATCGTTGCGATCACGGATGGCTCCATTGTTGTCCTTTCGTGAACCTAACACGCCCTCCGCCAAGGCGGCACGATTAGGACCGGTTGTCGTTGCTTGTCAAGCTATCACATGCCTTGTGACATTACTACAATTGGTTCTGTGATACGCCTCGCCCACACGCCTCGCCCCACACACCACACGCCTCGCCCACGCAGCAGCATAGTTCTCAGGCTGCGGTGGCTCAGGCGGGCGTAATTCTCAGGCTTACGGCGTGGTTCTCGGCCGGCTCAGGCGGCTTACGCAGCGTAGGGATGACTAGGAAGGCTCGGCCGGCTCAGGCGGCTTACGCAGCGTAGGGATGACTAGGAAGGCTCGGCCGGCTCAGGCGGCTTACGCAGCGTCAGGCTCAGGCCGAGCAGGCGGCGGCGTAGTTGGCTGCTGCGAAGTCCCAATTAATAAGGTGCTCGAGGAACGTGGCGATGTAGGCGGGCCGAGCGTTCTGGTAGTCGAGGTAGTAGGCGTGTTCCCAGATGTCGATCGTGAGCAGTGGTTGGTGCCCGCTCGTGAGCGGGTTGTCGGCATCGTTGGTGTTGATGACGGCCAACTCCCCACCCCCAGCACCAGCACCAGCACCCCCAGCACCAGCACCCCCAGCACCAGCACCCCCAGCACCAGCACCCCCAGCACCAGCACCCCCAGCACCAGCACCCCCAGCACCAGCACCCCCATCCCCAGCACCAAGGCGCACGAGCCAGGTCCAACCAGACCCGAAGTTGCGGGTCGCCGCGGCGGTCAGCTCGTCTCGCAACGTGTCGACAGACCCGAAGCTGGAGGTGATGGCCGAGGCGAGTTCTCCGCTCGGGTCGCCGCCACCGCCGGGGCTCATGGATTGCCAGTAGAAGGTGTGGTTCCAGATCTGGGCGGCGTTGTTGAACACCGCAACCGGCCCGGGGGTAGTAATAAGCGTCTCAAGGCTCACCCCCCCAGCGCCACCAGCACCAGCCCCGCCGCCAGCGCCACCAGCCCCACCGCCACCAGCCCCACCAGCCCCACCAGCCCCGCCGCCAGCGCCACCAGCCCCACCGCCAGCACCAGCGCTACCAGCCCCAGCCCCACTGCCGCCAGCCCCACCGCCGCCAGCACCCCCAACACCAGCACCACCAGAGACACCACCGGAGGCCCCCACAGAGTTCCCGACCTGGCCGGCACCGCCGCCTAGGAGTTTGTTGAGGTTGGCCACGTAGCCGGCGTGGTGTTTGCCGTAGTGGAATCCCATGGTTCGTTCGCTGATATGCGGGGCGAGGGCGTCTTGGGGATAGGGGAGTGCTGGGAGTTCGATCACGGTGCTTCCATGGGTTGCTAGACGTGTTGTCGACGGGGTGAAAATCAGTGTCCCGCAGCGACTAGGGGGCCGCTTCCGCACAGCGTAACGGTCCCTTGCCGAGCCCCCGCCCTGACTCCAGTGTCCTCAACAGGAAGAAAGGTGGATCAGTTAGTCCGTGAAAGCATGGCGCGTATTCAATTGTGGCGTTATGCTGAGGGCCTTGATTACATGTGCGGTTTTTGACCGACACCTAGCGATTCCGACGCATCTTCCGGCCCCTATGTCTTTGACTTGGGGGTTGGGTTGTGTTAGAAATCGGCCTGCGCTAACCTTTGCGTGCCGATCGTGATAGGTGTTTTCTGTGTCCCAGCAAGGTGCCGGGTGCAGTTAACCGCTAGAATTTCGACTGGTGTCTGCGAAGAGCCAGACAATCCAACCAAGAATGGAGCAGCAATGAGTTCAGCAGTAACGGGAAAGGGAGTGCCGGTGAAGGTGCCGAGCCGATCGATTCGGTTGAGTGTCCTTCGCCTTGTGCGTATGGCGGTGGCCTTTGTCGTCGTCGCGGGCAGTCTCGGTTTGGCTACGGTCACAGCGACCGCGCAGTCCGGCGGGAGTTCGTGCCCGTCTGATGGCGCAGCCGCCTATTCGGATGTCCCCGAATCCAGCTTTGCCTATGACGACAGTCGATGCCTACGCGAGTTGGGTATCTCCAAGGCTGGTGACACCTACCGTCCTGGCGATGACATGACTCGTTCGGAAATGGCCGCGTTTATGGCCAATGCTTACCAGGCGCTCACCGGAATGGAAGCACCGATCGAAGAGCACACGTTCACCGACATCGCCGATGACCCCAACGGTGATGACATTGCGCGCATCAGTCCTGACGGGCTTGGCATCACAAAGGGAACTTCGCCGACGACGTATTCGCCGAACGATCCTGTGATTCGCGGGCACATGGCTCTGTTCCTGACACGCCTCTATGAGAAGGTGGCTGGTGATGACGCTCCGGCTGGAACAACTGAGTTCACCGACATTGGTGATCGCAGTGAAGAGCAGCAGGCCGCTATTGGGCAGCTCTTTGCTCTGGATGTCACGACGGGCACATCAGATACGACGTACTCGCCGACCAGAAATGTGACACGCGAGGAGATGGCTTCGTTTGTTGCACGTATGTATCGAGCACTTGATGCGCTATCTGAGGCTCCGGGAGCTCCGACCGGTGTGGCAGCTATGGTCAGCGACGATGGCGATGCGCTCGACGTGTCTTGGACCGCCCCTGAAGACATGGGCACCAGCGAAATCACCGGCTATGTCGTGCAGTGGATGTCGGGCGACGACGACTACTCCGATGACAACCAGAGTTCGGTAGACGGCACCTCAACCAACATCGACGACCTCACTAAGGGCATGATGTACACCTTCCGTGTCGCTGCGATGAGCGATGACGGCATGGGCGACTGGTCCGACGAGGCCTCGGCAACGATACCGATGGCTCCGGGAGTCCCGACCGGTGTGGCAGCTATGGTCAGCGACGATGGCGATGCGCTCGACGTGTCTTGGACCGCCCCTGAAGACATGGGCACCAGCGAAATCACCGGCTATGTCGTGCAGTGGATGTCGGGCGACGACGACTACTCCGATGACAACCAGAGTTCGGTAGACGGCACCTCAACCAACATCGACGACCTCACTAAGGGCATGATGTACACCTTCCGTGTCGCTGCGATGAGCGCTGACGGCATGGGCGACTGGTCCGACGAGGCCTCGGCAACGATACCGATGGCTCCGGGAGTCCCGACCGGTGTGGCAGCTATGGTCAGCGGCGACGCTGGCGATGCGCTCGACGTGTCTTGGACCGCCCCTGAAGACATGGGCACCAGCGAAATCACCGGCTATGTCGTGCAGTGGATGTCGGGCGACGACGACTACTCCGATGACAACCAGAGTTCGGTAGACGGCACCTCAACCAACATCGACGACCTCACTAAGGGCATGATGTACACCTTCCGTGTCGCTGCGATGAGCGCTGACGGCATGGGCGACTGGTCCGACGAGGCCTCCGGCAACCCAGCCATCGTGCCGGGTTCTGTGGGCAACCTCAAGGTGGTACCGGGCAACAAGACGCTCTCCGTCACGTGGGAAGCTCCTGATGACGGCGGCAGCCCAATCACTGGTTACATGATTGCGTGGGTATCCACCAGCATTGAAAGAACAAGGACCGAGGCGAAGGCCGCCGGTGATGCTCTGGGCCACACCATCACTCTTAAGAACAACGCAGGCAATTACTCGGTGACGGTCACCCCGATGAACGCTGCTGGCGATGGTGAGTCAGCCACAGTGGCTCCGAGTGCATCGACGACGCCTACCACGGTGGCTTCGAGTGCTCCGACCAAGCTCAGAGCGGCACAGACTAACGAAGCTGGCACTGAGGTCACGGTTTATTGGACAGCACCCACCGATACCGGTGGTCGCGATATCGAGAACTATCTGATTAGTACTAGGACCGTAGACCGCGCGACTGGTGCTACTTCAGAATGGTCCGACCCACCAACTGAGGTGGACTTGCCAGCCACCCAGGTGATTTCCTCCGACCCAATCACCACCGTCGCAGGTAACAAGTTGGAGTTCAGGGTCCGGGCCGACAACACGTCAGACGACCCAGATCCCGATACCGGCCTGGGTGAATGGGCCACGGGTTCAATTACCCCGACAACGGTTCCTAGTGCACCGACACTGGCCGATGCTGATGTGATTCCGGTTCACAACTCGCTACAAGTTTCATGGACTCCAAATACGGATGACGGTGGTAGCGCTATCACCGGTTACAAGCTGAGCTACTTGTCTGGTGGTGCACCAACCGAGATATCGGTCGGAGCGAACGTAATGACGCACACGATTACTGGTTTGAAAAATGCATTCACGTACATGGTGAGCGTCAAGGCAGTCAACGCCAAGGGCGACAGCCCCGCTTCGGAACAGCGGTCGTCATCCCCGACACCAGCTCCTGCCGCTCCCCGCGGTGTCCGCGCTGTTATTCCACCGCAGTTTGAAGCCGACGGCACCACTGTCGACAACGACGGCGCATCGCTTGATGTCACCTGGAACGCTCCTGCCGACAATGGCACAGCAAAACTCACGGGTGGAGGACCAGTGTCCAACTATGTGGTGACATATCGGGTATCCGCCATCCCAGGACCAGTTTCTGAGGCGGATTGTTCCACCTCGAGCGAGGCTATTCCTGAAGGAATGACTTGTAACGCCGGTGATTTCCAGGTAACGGGCTATGCATTGGGTGGAACCAATACGACCCGGAAGCTCACAATCGACAGCCTGACCCCGGGCACTTCGTACGATGTGTCAATCCAAGCCCAAAACACAGGTGGTCCAGGACCCAGAGCTATTAGTTCGGGTACTCCCGGCACCATTCCGAATGTGATTACGTCCATTGATGTTGAAGCTGGGTACAAGCTGCTGACCGTGTCATGGGCACCTCCTGCCACTAGCGGCTCGAATGTCACCAAATATGAGCTGAGGTGGAGCGTGAAGGATATGGGGTGGCGTTCAACGACGGTTGCTGCTCCACGCACTGTCCATGTAATCAGCGGCCTTATGGCAGACACACCGTATGACGTCCAGATTCGTGCCGTTAATAGAATCGGCGCTGGCGCATGGTCGGACTCGGACGTCGACATGGACGGCCCTCAAGCCCATTCTGGAGTTACGTCCGGTGTTCCATCGGCCCCGCGTAACGTCAGGGCTGTACCCGCAAAGGACGGCACCGGTGACAGTCTGACGATTAGTTGGTCCAAGGTCACGGCATCCAATGGTGGTGGTGTGCTCAACGGTTATATAGTGGAGTACCGGCAGCCAACGGCGGAGTCCTGGGAAACTGCGGACCTTACGAATGCTTGCGATAACGCCGCTACGACTGACACGACCGAAATGTGTGATCAAAACACCACGTCGGTTACCGTCCAGGTTGAATCCGGTGCCACCGGAGGAACGACCTTCCTTGTACGGGTCCGTGCCATGACCGGAAATAACGTCAATGGCAGCAGCGGCTACGCCGTACCTGTCAAGACGGCGGCTGTTCCCGCAGTGCCAGATGACGCAGCGGCAGAGTTCGTTGCGGCAACAAAGGTGGTAAGCGTGACTTGGACCGGTCTAACCGGAACTGCCGCTAAGACTGTCACCAGCTACAAGATTAACTGGTTCCCATCAGTGGCTGGGGCGGAAGGGTCACTCGGCAGCGCGACAGTCAGCGATAACACGGCCGGTTCTTACACAATCAAGGGACTGGCCCCAGGGACCTACACCGTGCGCATCAAGGCGGTTAACGCCATTGGTGAAAGCTCTGCGGTAGATACCAGTGATGTGACAGTCCCACAAGGGTAATACAAGATGTAGTCGGCTGGCTCCTGTGCTCTCCGCCGGGCACAGAGAGCCGCCGGCTACTTAGCTGCAATTGCAACTAAGCATTAGTTCAGAGTCCGAGGTCTTGGCCTCGGGCTCTGACTATTTTTGACGGCGCGTGGAGGGGGTCTGGACTGTTGCCCGGCGGACGTTCTCGACCGCTACCCGCAGCCGTCAAGCAACGAAAGCAACCGCTACCCGCAGCCGTCAAGCAACGAAAGCAACCGCTACCCGCAGCCGTCAAGCAACGAAAGCAACCGCTACCCGCAGCCGTCAAGCAACGAAAGCAACCCCTACCCGCAGCCGTCAAGCAACGAAAGCAACCCCTACCCGCAGCCGTCAAGCAACGAAAGCAATTGGTTGTCCCTACGAGAGCGCCAACTAGATTTCCCTTGGAGCACCCTGAGAGATGCTCCTTTCAAGACAACGAAAGGCAAAAACTTTGACACCCCAGAAAACACGGCTTTGCAATAATTCTGATTGCGAGGGAGTCGCTGTTGAAGAGAGTTTTCCAGGCTGGTTGTACTGGAAGTGCCAGAAGTGTGATGCCGAATTTGGCCACCGTAAGGATTGATGAATCCATCGGCTGTTGGCCGCGCCTTTCCCGAGTCACCCACGTAGGCTGCTGTCCCCGCACCCAACGCACTGTTCGTTCGGCGAGACCATCCACAAAAAGAAAGAAGGAATATATCAAATGGTAACTTTCAACGACTATGACATGGATGTCATGAGGGCAGTGGTAGACGACCTTCCAGAAGAATTCAACACCTATGACGTCTCTGATGATCCTCGGATGCTCGATGCGCACGAGCGCGTGGTCAAGCACCGGAACTACCGTCCGTTCGTCGGAAAGTTGCTCAAGAACCCCAAGAGGGGTTTGGGCTTGGAACATACAACGCCCGATGGCCAGTCACCTGCTTGGTGGAGGCGATAATCTGGCCCGCTAGATCATCGTTGGGCCTGTGGCCGCCTGTCAGACGGATCACATGAAAACGGATCACCGAGGAGATCGGCCTGCGGCCCGAATGGTTCGGCGCTGGGGCCACACAAGTGGAGGGAAGACAAAATACTCCGCGTCCAGCTTTCTCGGTGGTTGTCTAGGTCGACTCGCCACACGAGGCGTCATCTCAACCCGACGGCACCGAACCACCACCGGCTACTGGTCTTACCTTCCCGGAGCAACCAACGCGGCTGGTATCCCCGAGCCCCCCGAGGACCGGTTCCTCAGTTGGCACGACCACGCCACCCAGAACGGCCTCAACCCCAACGTCTGGGATCTCTAGAGATGCTTCCTCTAATAGCAAAGTAAGATTACAACTACGACGTCCCAGAGTTTCAGCGAAGAACCTGCTTCTCCAAGCGAACGGCCTTGCCAGGACCCGGAGTGCGATGGAAGCGCCGTCGAAAAAGATATTCGAGAAGGCCATGTGTTTTGGGAGTGCAAAGAGTGCCTCACAGATTTTGACTACAGAACATTTTTAGCTGAATCCTTCGGCTGAAGGTCATACTGTCCCGAACCGATCCACGCGGCACGTACTCTCTAACAGCAATACCACCGGGATCTACTCGCTGTACGGCCTTTCCTCCGGCTCCTACACCGTGCAAGTCCCGGCAACAGCCTCCGACGCAACCGTCCTAGCTCTGGGTCGAACATGCTCGGTTCGGGTTGCAGCGTCTTTTCGCCGGACTCGACCAGGACCCCTTTTGAAACAGCCACCGCTTGATTTGAAACCCTTTCAGGGGACTACGATCCCGGCGACGTACGTGCCAACGAATCGACAACATGGGCTGGGATAGCCGACGATATGCAATACACCAATGGAATTTGCCGGCTGGTCGTCGACGCCAACTCTGGGCTCGCCCTTCTGTGCGTAGATTTCGAAGAGCCCTCAAGCTAACTCGCTCATAAGGATCACGAGGCTGCCAAACCAAACCGCGTAGCTGGTCGAGATAAGTCGCGCCCGTTGCGAGATCAGCTACAGCAGATGTAGAGTTGCCGCTGCAGAAGGAAACCTCTAGCTTCCCCCTCCCCAAAAAAGATTGACATAGAGAGGAGCGACCGTGACGGTTCTCGCTGATGCGTTCGAGCGCATCGAAGAATCTCAATCGCTATTCGAAGATCACCTAAACCGCAGACTATGGCCAGGTGATCGGACCAACGCACTGTCGCCTGAGTTGAGGCACAACCGGAGGATCCAAGAGCACTATGAAAAGATCTCGGATCACCTCGCAGCAGCGTTTCGCGCCGCGATGAACCAGTACCGGGATGAGGGAACAAGTGAGGGAGGAACGGAAGTTCCGAGTGACTGACCGCTCCAATTCCCAATATGACGAAGATCTCACTGACGAAGCAGGGGAGACAGTCGAAGACCCTTTAGCTGAAATCGACATCTCAGGCGCTGGACCACCAGATCTGCTTTCATCTGAGGAATCCTCTCCAGTGCGGATTCTCGAACACAGCGAACGCAGAGAGGTGCGATACCGAAGCGCTCCGCTGCCCACACCCGAAGACTTCAAGGAATACGGATAAGTTCTCCCCAACGCCCCAGAGCGCATTATGCGGATGGCAGAGAACGCCTCAGAGGCGGCTATTAGGAGTGAGTACCGCGCAGACAATCTGATCAGGTACCTCATGTTCGGGGTTCCTGTAATCGCAATCGGATGCCTCATACTCGCCGGTTACCTGGCCTACCTGGGATACGACATCACAGGAGGAATCACCGCGCTGGGAAGTGCGCTTGGCTACATGTTCTTAATGTTCGGTAGGAGCCTGTTCCGACGGAAACCACAGAAAGACATCGATTAGAGGCGATTCTGTGGGGGTTACCACGGTTCCCGGCGACACCCTGCGGCCCGCTGAACGCCGACCGGTTCAGCACTCGAAAACCGTGTCGGGCTAATCAGGCCACTTGGCCGGCGGGGTCGGGAGCGAAGGACGAGTCGCTTGGTACAGGCACGGATGTCCAACCCAGCACGTTGAGGGTGAAAACGGCTTCGGCAACATCCTGTTCCTCAAGTGTGGGCTTCCAGCGTCGGACCTCATCAACTACATCGCCTATGGTCGGAATTGAACCACGTTCGGATTGGAGCGAACTGGCCGCAAAATGCGCGGTGGCCAAATCCGGAAGCCTCTCCTGGGGGATCCGCAACAACAGATCGGCGACCCGTTCAATCGCGGGGCGCCACTCCTCGAGCTGCTCCTGATTTCGTTCGACTGCATCCTTGTATGTCGGCCCCGACCGTATTTCGAACATACGACCATTCCTCTGCTCAACAAGCAACCCGTTGTTGACAAGCCTCGTTTGGAGCATCTTTAGACCCCTCGAGAATGGGCCATAGTTCCCCTTCTGGAACACAAGACCTGTTGGGATCCCCTGGGTGGTGGCGAAGTAGGCGAGCTTCTGAAACGTCACCCTTCCGACTGGCCAATGGTAGAGTTCGCGCTCAACCCAACGCACGATGATGGCGAGGGCGACACTAGCGGGGTCGAGGCGGAAGGGTCCGTCGGTTGTGTGGACTGCCGACTCACCACCGAGCAATTCAGGACCGATGTCACGGTCGGTCGCATTGAGAGGCGCGTACAACTCGACATCAATGTTGAATTCGCTGAGCTTGCGAAACAGGACAGGACCAACGACATGCCAGTCAAGCTGACCTTCACCGCAACCAAGCGGAGGCACGGCCATCGACTCTATACCCCAACCTTCGTAATGCTCTCTGAGGTAGTCGAGCCCGTCAACGATGTCTTGAAGTCTCGCGACTGAACGCCAGTGGTCCTTTGTTGGGAAGTTCAACACCCAGGGGGAACCAATGGTGCCCAAAGGTACGGCTCACCAAGCTGGAACTCACCGTCGCGACAACGACGGGCATACTCCGCAAACATATCGGGGAACCGCTTCTTGAACTGCAGCGCGACACCTTTGCCCATCACGCCAACGCAGTTGACCGTATTCACCAAGGTTTGCGCGTTTGACCCGAAAAGATCTCCCCTGATCACACTAACGGACCCCATGGTGCTCCTTAGGCGAAGAACTTAGCGGCATCGACGGTGACATTCAATGATGGTGCGGCGATGGCCAATGAAGCGGAGACCGCTCTGGAAACAACATAAGCGCCGAGTATCTTTGATGGTTCAACTCGGTCCCACGGCGCGGTGCTGGCTGTGAAGGAGATGCGCCACTAGAGGGCTGAGGAATGATTCTGTCCAGAATGAACTCGGCGACAAACTCGACTGGGACGGTGATCAACTGCGGGTAGTAGCCGATGATGAGCAACAGCCCGAAGGGCAACAGAACGAAGTTTGTTGTGTAGACGCTGTATGTGTGATTTCATGAATATCGCCTACTGACAGATATAAGTGTTGACAGGGCACCGCTCAAGGAGAAGGCACCATGACAGACACACGCACCACGACTATCCGCCAAGACGCCCAGCAGGCCGCCGAACTCGACGCGGTCGCGAGGGTTGACGGCGTGTCCACCTCGGAGGCGATCCGCGCCGCCATCGCTGAGCACATCGAGAAGCGACGGCGCGACCCCGCCTTTCAGGCACGGCTCCAGCGCATACTCGACGAAGAGCGTGTCGTGCTTGAAAGACTCGCCCAGTGACATGAGCGTAGAGTGCCTGGTTCCCACAACGGTATTACTCGTTCTGGCACAAGAGTCCACAGGTAGTATTGCCACGTGAATGACACCGGAAGTCTTTCCGAGCGAGAAGACAGCGTCCTTCTTTTCGGTGACGAAGCGGATTGCCACGTGAATGACACCGGAAGTCTTTCCGAGCGAGAAGACAGCGTGCTCGTTTTCGGTGACGAAGCGGATTGCCACGTGAATGACACCGGAAGTCTTTCCGAGCGTCGGGCTGCGGCCTGCAACGCTGTGAGTAGTCTCCGTCGCTCCGACTCCCAGACGAGCGACCGATTCGAGCTTCCGGATTCGCTTGTGATCGTCATTCCAGGAGACACGGTAGGAGCGACAGTTGCTTACCTCGCGCAGCACCACCCGCAAGGCGGACATCTAGCCTTGCACACAGCCGACGAGGCAACTCACGCCGAAAGCGTTCGCATCATCAGCCTCTCGCCGCGCAAGCCGGAGGCCAGTGAACAGTCAGGCCTTGAGCCGATCTCGATTGACCCCAACGCAAACCTCGAGATGCTGCTCACGTTGCTGCAGACGTGTGCGAGCCAACCGGTATCGCTTGTGCTCATGGAGTTCGACTGGGAACCGATCTTCTCCGTTGACGATCGCCCCGTTCCAGCAGAAGCCTGAAGACCGGACCCCACTAGATCGCAAGAAGACCTGTATGTGTCGCTGCTCGTCCAATGGTCTGATGCCGCCATGTGCCACGCAATGGTGAGGACCATCGGACCCGAAGAGTTCGTTGCCGCACTGGCTGGACTCCAGGGGGCACTAGGATACGGCAGCAGCGGGCAAGAAGCGCTGGACAGCCTCCGCTCCGCTTTGGCCGACTGGGTTCACGTCCAACTGGAACACGGCGGCGACGACATCCCCGTCATGGGCGGCGTCAACTTCAATCCCGCTTGATAGACGAGAGACTCGAACCGCTCTCCCGACCCGGGCTCTGCGGTCAGGCGAAGAGGATGCCGCCGGGCCATGGCTGTGCACACGGCCACCGCGAACCCGGCCATCATCAGCACCATGGTTCGAGTCTGTTCCGTGATCTTCTTGGAGACGCTGCTGTGGAGATGTTCGATCTTGTTGTCGAGCCCTCCGATCTTTGTCGATGGTCCCGCGACCTCTTTGGAGATCTCCCCGCGCAGGCTCACGAACTATGCTGCCACCGCAGTGAACTGTGCGTCGGCTTGGTCGAACTTTGCGGTTATCGACGTGGACGGCGCGTTAAAGTCGTCTTTGGTTGCGAGTTGATCCCAAGAGAATGGACGTAGAGAATCCATGAGCGTGGTCAAATAGGTGGGTAGCCGTGATGGGGGTCATGGTGTGAAGTCTGGTGGTTCTCGGTTGTTGGTGGTTCTCGCGGGTTGCTAGTCCCTGAGGGTGAAGTACCCGTCGTGCATGGTGATGTGAAACGAAGCGAGGATGTCCATACCTAGCAGCACATCAAAATTCGGTGGATCGGCCGGGAGTAGCTGTACGTAGAGTTCCTTCCACGCGGAAAAGATCCCTGATGTGCTGCTCCCAACGCTGATCCTGAATCTGTACACGGGTGACTCGACGGGCTCCCCGCCGAGCGAAACGATATTTCTCCTACCCACGACCCCTACTCCGCTCTAATTCGCGAAGAGCCGGTTATGAGCGCCTTCTTCTCACTCAGGTAACACTTGGCGTGGAGGTTCTGGTACTTGCTGTTCATACATCACGACGGTGCTGGCGCGTTCGTCTCTAGCATCCGTTCTGGAGGCCAGCTTGGCAGCCAGAACATCGACATCATCGGGCCGGTTATTTTCACAGTCTTGTTCTTCTTCATCATCACGCCCATCACTTTGCGACTGCTAACCAAGATGATCACAGCAATCGCAAATCTCGGCAGTCGAGCGTGGGATGCTCACTCGGTATCGAGAGGCACCTGGAACTAACGCCACGACACCAAGCGAGACTCTAGCAACCATCTAGATTGTCTCGGCCTAACGCAACAGCAGCGGCCTGCTTCGCATTCGCCATGCTAGTCCCTCGACCGCTGCGAGTGTCTGATTTCAACCGGCGCCCGATCAAGGGAGTCCTTCGCGTTATGATGGGTTCTATGGATCTCCGAACGTTCGTATTGATTGAACACCGCGACGAGATCAAAGCAGCAGTAAGAGCCAACAGAGGGCTAGCTGTCTCGCTGATCGGATCAGTCGCACGCGGTGACTACACCACGACGAGCGACTTCGACTTCGTAGTGTCATTCGAGCGGTCTTCGGATGTTTTCGATCACGCGGGCCTCGAGCTTGCTCTTGAGGCGATACTTGACCGCCCAGTCGATGTGATCGCCCTAGACGCGCTCACAGACCGATCCAAACATGTGCTCGACCATGCGATCGAGCTGTGACCGACGACGAACTCGCGGCTGAGATTATCTCACACGCCGCCAGGCTCCAACGCATCGTCTCCACTGGGGATTTCTACACCGACGACGCGACCCAACTAGCAACCGAACGACTCGTCGAACGAATCGGAGACATGGTCGGCCACTTCTCCCCAGAGTTCCGCGCTACGCATCCCCAGATCGACTACCAGCGGGCCAAGCGAATGCGCAACATTCTCGCTCACCACTACCTGAAACTCCACCCCGAGAAGATTCTCAACGCGGTCACTGGCAGCATTCCGAAGCTCGTTACTCAGTTGCACGCCATTCGCAACGAAGTCTCTCAAGCTCAGCCAGGTCCCGACCTTTCACTTTAGAACTCGGAGGCTTCCCCCTCTAGATGATTACAGCCAGGCAGGTTTGGTCTGGGACAACACGTATGGCATGAGCAACGATACCCCAACCACATCGAGAATCTCAGCCGTGCGGTGCCAGCCGCAAAGCCGGGCCCGGGTCAGAGCACCTATCGTCGATGTAAACCCACCTCAAGCAACGGTGCGGTGCCATCCGCTGCGTTGCCAACCGATGAGGCGCGAGGCTCCGAGGCGGTCCACCGTCAAAACATCCGTGGTCCGTATAAACCCATCCGATGCTCTCACACCTGTCGATCGGAAGCAGCCAACCACTCTGTAGCCGCGGCAGTATGCACGATCCTGCAAGCAGCACAGCCATGATACCCCCAGCGATCCTTCTCACCGTGTGGTCTCGCCGATGATCATCGATACCCACTCGAGACGCAATAGCCCGGCTAGCCACTACTATCGTTCATTGTCCCGCTCCCTCCACGTCGACACCACACCACCGATCACGCCCAAGACCCCTACTCCGCTCTAATTCGCGAAGAGCCCCTTTTCCGAGATCATCGTGGCCTGAGCACCTGTATCAACCAGAGCCGTGAACGGATCGCTCTTCGGGCCGTCGGGCGGTACAGAGAGTGTCGCTTCAACCATAATTCGGTCGTCGACGATCTCGACGTTAAATGTGGGCACGACGGGCGGTTTATGCCAGTGCTATCGACATCACACCGAGTTGGACGGGCTTTTGGCCGACTGTGATGAGCGTGAACTGCCCGAGTCCGTATTCCTCGTAGCCGCGGAGGTAGGCCTTTCCTGGGTCCTCGAACATGTCAATGATCTCTTCGTCGTGCATGAGGAGGGTTTTGCCGAGATGGGTCTGTTCCATTTCAGCTTGATATTCGTTGATGTAAGCCTCGTAGTTCTTTTGGACCTGCTCGTCGATGGTTCTCATGCTCGGGCGGCGACATCGATCTCCGAAGCGACCGCTGCTGAAGAAGCGGTAGGCGCATCCGCCATGGTTGATGCCCTCTCTCCTCTGGCGTGTGTCCGCTGATACTACATCTGTATGGTGTCGCATTTCGGCATTGGGTACGACTTTTTACTCCGCCTAGAGCGTTCAGTGGGTGGCGGCGATCATCGTCGCTAGGCCTCCTCCTTGTACGTAGACACTGCCATGGTGTCAAGTTGCTTGTGATGGGAAGTTGGTGCCATTGCTGAACGAGTACCCGTACCATGACACCCGAAATGTGCGTTGGCTGCTGTTAGTCTGATTCGATTGTCTCTGAATGGCTTTAGTGATACTGTGATGCCCGTAAGCCACTTCCCCCCTGAATCGGCCATTACGAATTGGATGAGAGACCATAGTGGCCCTGACAGAGCAGCAGCGAACCGAAATCTACAGCAGTCTTGCCGACACGATAGGTCAACAGGAAGCGGAGTTCCTTATGGCACAGCAACCACCTGGAGGATGGGAGCAGTTCGCCACGAAACGTGACCTGGCAGACCTTGAGGTCAAGACACAGGCCGGATTCGTCGAACTCAACGCCAAGATGGACGTCCAGTTCGCGCAACTCCGCGAACAGCTCGCTGAGCAGTTTGCGGAGATCAAGAAGCAGTTCGCGGCGGTCGACACCCGGTTCGCGGCGGTCGACACCCGGTTCGCGGAACTGTCGGACAGACGCAGCAGAGATGTTTGGGCGTTCGTTGTGGCAATTGTCGTGATGACGGTCTCCATCTGCGGCTCGGTCTTCATAGCGGCCTAGCCATTCGGACCAGCCTGAATAACCGTCATGTCAGAGAGTCAAAATCGAGTTGAGTCGCGACTGTTGCGAGATCAGCTACAGCAAATGTAGAGTTGCACGACACAGACCGCCACAGTCCAGCTTCCCCCTAAATTGCAAATAGAACACGAAATGAGCTGAAATCAGAATTTCGAGAACCACGATTCAAGCCGGTCCAGACTCCACTAGATCGCAAGAAGACCTGTATATGTCGCTGCTCGCCCAATGGTCTGACGCCGCCATGTCCCACGCAATGGTGAGGTCCATCGGCCATGAGGAGTTCGTTGCGACAGTCGCCGGACTCCAGGGGGCACTCGGGTACGGCAGCACCGAAGAAGAAGCGCTGGACAGCCTCCGCTCCGCTTTGGCCGACTGGGTTCACGTCCAACTGGAACACGGGGGCGACGACATCCCCGTCCGGGGCGGCATAAACTTCAATCCCGCTTAGGGGTTGCGCGGATAGGCGATACGGATCTTGGAAGATTTCGATTCGACTGTGATCGGTGGCTGCAGAGCCGCAGGTCAGGGGACCGCAGCCATAGCCGGAGGTTCGGGCGTTCCCGCAGGTCAGCGCCTATCCGCGCGGCCCCTTAATGGGCGAGAGACTCGTACCGCTCTCCCGCACCAAACTCATACGACGGTTCAAAGACTTGGGATGGAACGGCCCCCACCGTGGGCGGAAACACGACACCATGTACAAAGAGGGACAACGGCCGCTCACCATCCCGAACAACCATCCCGGTGACGTCAGCAAAGGACTAATTGGCGAACTGCTGAAGCAGGCAGGAGTGTCCCGAGCCGAGTGGTGCATCTGCTGATGGCGACTGTCGAAGCCCGTGAAGTTGGCCACCAAGCAGGACCTCAAGGAATTAGCGGAGAGTGACGGTGGAGAGGAGCGCCCAATCGGGTTCGGCTTGGGGCAACGCCCCTCGAAGCTGCACCGCACGGTTTCCCGGTGACACGCTGCGGCCCGCTGAACGCCAACCGGTTCAGCACTCGAAAACCGTCGGGCTGATCAGGCTACTTGGCTGGCGGGGTCGGGAGAAGGACATCACATATGTGGGGAGTCCAGAGCATAAGGACACGCCCTCATTCGCTGGACCACCCCGGCCGCGCGGTGACGCCTCGATCTGCCCGCGAGAGTATCGGGACGAAAAACTCATCACCCGCTGGTTGCGCGCTGCAATACGCGCTGGTTCGACGGGTGCGCCGTGGAACGGAGACTTCCCTCGTTATGTCTGGGACAAGGAGAATGACACGGTATTCGAGGCTAGACTCGTGAACCGCGGCAATGGCACCTACAAGGGGTATCCGCTGGACGACGATGAGTGGCCACCACACCTGCTGGAGGGATCGTGACCGAAATCAGCTTCGTCACTGAGTGGCAGGATGGCGAACGAATTGCGGGAGAGGAACTCGCCGCAACGTTCGCGGCTCTGCGGATCGATGTGAACGGCGACCCGCTGACCAAGGTCCTCGACAATCGAGCGGCGACGATCCGGGATTCTATTTTTGTTCCGCTATATCCCATAGCCGAGTGGTTGGTTTCCAATTGGTGGTTTCTCGCAAACGAGTTCGAGAACCCAGACAAGAAACGAACACCTGCATTCAATCGCAGACACTCATTGAAAACAAGCACCGACGGTTATGCGCTGCCAGACTTGACAGTGACTCCGTCTGGGGCACGAACAACTCTCCGGTGGACAGCTGGTTCGTCTCCCTGGACCAAAACCGATTTTCTGAACTCCGGTCAAACAACAGTCGATACTGACCAGTTCATGCAGGACTGTGCTGATTTCATCGAGAAAGTGACTCGCAGGCTCGACGCTCGTGATGTCAGATCAACGTTTCTTCAAAACGAATGGGCAGCCATCCGGAACGCCGATGATGATGAATCGAGATTCTGCGCGATGTCGGCCCAGTTGGGTTGGGACCCCTACGACCTTGACGAATCTCAACACGATCAGATATTTGATCTCGCCGATCAGCTTGGAGAGTTGAGCGGGGAAGCGTTCCCAGTCATCAACGCTTCGGCGCCTATGGAAGACAGCGCGGCGATTTTGGAAGCGATTGACGCAGCGAAACCGAATGAACTGCCCCTACCGCCGCTGCAGAAGTCAGGAACTCCTTGGACCGTTGACGGACCGCCGTGGAAGGCCGGCTACGACCTGGCCAAAGATACGAGATCCCATCTCGGCCTCAACGGCCAACCGATCTCAGACACGGAGTCGTCGGCTTCAGCACTGAGCCAAGATATTGGAACGCTGGAAAGGGCAACCGCGCCTGTCGAGCCTTTGAACCGCCTGAGTCTGGTAGAGGGTGTTGTCACACGGGGTTCGTCGGGCAGTGCTTCCTTCGGCCTGGAAACGAGGGGAGATGCTGGTCGACGGTTTCTTTTCTGCCGGCGCATAACCGGACCGATCGTCGTCGACACCTTCAACGAGGGGAGATGCTGGTCGACGGTTTCTTTTCTGCCGGACGTTGGCTGAAGCGATTACTTCGCAAGGAGACGCGCTCGTCACCAAAGGCAACACCGAACGCCAACAACGTAACCGGGCATTCGCTGCTGAGTTCCTGGCTCCGTCTGCCAGCCTGGAGTCAAGAATAGTGAACCGGGTGGTGGACGACGAACAAGTCGATGATTTAGCCGAAGAGTTCGGTGTGTCCTCACAGGTTGTTGTGCATCAGATTCAGAACCACAAGATCGCGGAGCTTGTATAAAGGCAACTAGATTCGGGTTGCTCAGGCACTAGGGGTTGGGTGAGCAAACCAGCCTGAACCTGCGTATCCCACCGACCAACCCAGAATCGGGGGTTCCAAGTACCCTTTGTTCTGAATGTTGAGCCCATAGGCGGTAGATTCGACTGCGGTTGGCGAAACGCGAGAAGCCAACGCCAGAACGGAGCAGCGATGAGATCAGCAGTCACCGACAAAAAACCGCGGCCACTGAAGTCACACCGATCAACTCGGTCAAACCTGCTTCGCCTCATGCGAGCAGCGATCGCCCTTGTCATGCTCGCCAGCACAGTCGGACTAGCTACAACCACAGCCACCGCCCAAACCGAAACCGAAACCGAAACCGAAATCCAAACCCAAACCGAAACCGAAGACACCGTCACCTGCCCATCCGACACAGGCACACTGCCATTAACCGATGTCGACCCCAACAGCTTCGCCTTCAACGACATCCGCTGCCTTCTAGAACTCGGCATCACTCAACCGTCAGACAACCGCTACCGCCCACGTGACGAAGTAACCCGTGAAGAAATGGCCGCGTTCGTGGCGCGCACCTATCGCCAAGTGACCGGCAACCCAGCAGAAATCGCCGAGACGCCCTTCACCGATGTACCCGAAGACTCCTTCGCCGTCAACGACATCGGCCGCATCTACCGACTCGACATCACCAAAGGCACCACCACCACCACGTACTCGCCCAGAAGCGCCGTGCTTCGATCACACATGGCCTTGTTCCTAGCGGGCCTGTACAAAGCAGTAACCGGCATCGACGCGCCGGTCGTCAACACCGAATTCACCGACATCGGCAGCCGCTCGCCAGAACAGCAAAAAGCAATCGCTCAGATCTACGGCCTCGGAGTCACCACCGGCACCACACCAACCACATTCTCACCCAGATCCGGAGTGACACGCGAACAAATGGCATCGTTCATTGCCCGCTTGTATCGCAAACTCGCCCACACCACCGCCGAAACCCCCAGCGGTCTCACGACCGAGCCCAGCGGCGATGACGGCACCGAACTGACCGTTACCTGGGAAGGCCCCAGTTCCGCCGGAGGCAACACAGTCACCGGCTACGTCCTGCAGTGGAAATCCGGCGACGAAAACTATGCCACAACTCGTCAACAAAGCTCCAGGGCCACAACAACCAAAATCCCCAGCCTCACCAAAGGAACCGAATACACGCTCAGAATCGCCGCCGTAAACGCCGGAGGCAACGGACCATGGTCGGTTGAAACAACCGGCACCCCGGCCGTCGCCCCAGGACTAGTCAGCAACTTCAACGTCGAATCCGGCAACATGGAACTCACCCTCACCTGGGAACCACCTACCGACGACGGCGGCAGCGACATCACCGGCTACCTCCTCCAATGGACTGCCAACCGCCGAGTCAGACCCCTCGAGTTCTTGATCGACGACGCGGCTCAACGCAGCCACACCATCACCGGCCTGCAAAACACCACCACAGCCGACCCTTCGGCGTATTACGTCTGGATCACCGCCATCAACGCCTACGGCCAAGGCTCACTGACTCCAGTTCCCAACGGCAAACCAATCAGCCCCAGCACCGTAGGTGCCGACCTCCCCTCAGAACTCACTGTCACCCACTCTGAAACATCAGGTACAGAACTAATCGCCGAATGGCGAGCCCCGCGAGACGACGGCGGTGATCCCGTTGAGAGTTACCGAGTCGAACGCAACTGCGCCACCAGCAGCGGCAGCACCGGCTGGATCACCACCGGAATTCCGGGCAATCCAGCGGGCCGAGTGGACCTGCCCAACGCCCCGACCGAGAAATACTCGATCACCATTACCGGCCTGGAAAACGGCCAACCCTGCGAGGTACGAGTACGAGCAGTCAACGCCAAGACCAGCTCCACCGGTCCCTGGCGCTGGGCCTCAGCAACAGCCACACCGGTACAAGTACCAGGTCCTCCTGGCCTAGAAACAACCGGAGTGCTGTCAGCCGATGAAGCCCTGCAAGTCACCTGGACCCCACCCGCCGACACAGGCGGCGGCATTATCACCGGCTACGAAATCACCTACTCGTCGGGCGGAACACCCCAACAAATCAACGTAACTGGCTCGGTCACATCAACAACCATCACCGGACTCAGCAACGGCTTCGGCTACACCGTGTCGGTCAAAGCCATATCTGGCTCGGGCAAGAGTCAACCCTCATCTGAAGTAACCGCAATACCAAAGGCTGTGCCCGCCGCCCCACGCAACGTCGCGGCGGGCCCTCCGCCAGCAGTTGACACCAGCGGCAAGGCAGTCGTAGTCGACCCCGAATCGCTGCTAGTCACCTGGGACCCACCCGCCAACAACGGCACCAACCCCGTGCTCAGCTATGTCGTGGAATACCGCGAATCCGTCGTGCCCCGAAGCTCACCAGACGCCAACGACGAAGTACGCGCCGGAGACTGGACAGAAGTCCCCCTCACAGCCGCTCACATCAACAGCCGAACAGTCACCATCACCGAACTCAAAGACCGCCGCAGTGGCTCCGCTACCGGGCGAGGCGTCTCCTTTGACGTGCGAGTCCGAGCAACCAACGACCACGACGGCGACGGTTCCACAAACAACCCGACCCCAACCGAAGGTGGTCCCTGGGCAATGACCTCGTCAGCCCCAGCAACCCAACCCGGCAGCATCGGTGCCGACGAAGTCGAATCCGAAGCCAACATCGATATCGAGCCCGGATTCCAGTTGTTGACCGTGACCTGGAACCCGCCAGACGACGGCGGCACTCCCATCACCCACTACCTGCTCAACTACGTAGAAGGCGACACCGGCCAATTCGAAACCGACATCAGAGTCGACGCACCGGCCCACCGCCACACCATCACCGGGCTCGACGACGGCACCACCTACTTCGTAGTGATCCGCGCCGTCAACGCTGTCGGAACGGGCGAATACAGCCACGAAATCAGCGGATACACCTCAGCGGTACCGCCCGCACCCGGCACTGTCACCGCAACCGCGCCAAGAGTCAACAGCGACGGCACGCCCGGCAACGGCACAGAGCTGACGGTCACCTGGTCCCCCGTCACGCGAACAAACGGCGGACCCCCGATCACCGGTTGCGAAGTGCAATACCGCCGACTCGCCGACCCCGACAAACCAGTACCAGATGCCCGCTATTCAGCACATGTCTGGGAAACCGTCGACGGCGATAGCGAAACCGCCGGCACCGACTTCCCGCTGGGTGCGTTGACCGCACAGGTCCAGACCCTAGAAGAAGGAGCGAGTTACCAAGTACGGGTCCGAGCCGTGACTCGCTCCGGATTCGTGGGCACCTCGGGGTATGCCCCCATCGTCAAGACCGCAGGCGTACCAACCAACGTGTCGATCGTTGCCGTACGGATCAACGACGCACCCACAAACGAACCCGACAGCACCAAGATCATCACCTGGGAGTCAAGCGGACAAGGGCTCGACGGCGTGACCAGCTACAAGATCAGATGGTTCCCCTCCCAAGCCGGTGCCTCCGGCAGCATCGGCAGCACCACAGTCGATATAGGCACCCACAGCTACACGGTCACCGGCCTGGACTCGGGCACCCACGCCGCCAAAGTCAGCGCATGCAACGCCATCGGCTGCACCTTCGAGGTGATATCCGCCTACGACACCAGCACCCAATCCGGCGACACCGCCACCGTCCCCTAACCCCCGCGGCCGATGCTTACGGCACATGCTTATCTGGTTGGTACACGTTTTGGTACGTGTTTTGCTACCGTAGGCGCATGAGCTACGCACGTGAAGTGTTTGCGAATGCTCCTCTGGCCTTCGTAGCTTGCGAAATCCGTTTCCCGCTAGCGCCGAAACTCACGGGAGACGGATCACTCGAATCGCTGACCGAGGTCTTCGCCGACACACTCCCAATTCCTGAGGTAGCAACCTTCGGGTCAATACCTGAAATGGACGCGCTGGGCGACCGGGAGCGACAGCTACGGTTTCTCAACAAGGAGCGGACGACTTCGGTTTCCGTGACACGAAACTCACTCGTGGTGGAGACAACCGATTACGGGGAGTGGGAAGACTTCAAGCCCCGTGTACTTGAAGCTGTCCGAGCTGTGGAGGAGTCCGTGAAGATAGTCGGGGCCGAACGGGTTGGACTTCGGTACATTGACGAGATTCGGATTCCCGAGACCATCACCGACATCTCAGGATGGTCAGGATGGATCAACGACGATGTGCTCAGCCACCTTGGTCCGATACCGGGTTACACGCCCGAGTTGTTCCAGACGGTCATCGGACTGAACGGACCAAGTGGCCAGTTAGTTGTTCGCTATGCGGCCCTGGAGGGCGCAGGGGTTGTGTCCGGTGAGCCGTTGAAACGCCGGTCTCAGACGACCGACGGCCCGTTCTTCGTGATCGACACCGATTCCTACCGGGATACGCCCGGCGAGGAGATGCTCAGCTTCACCACAGAAGTGCTAACCCCGGTTCTCGAAGAACTGCATGAACCAGTGGGAACGATGTTCCAAAACGCAATCACAGACAAATCACGAGAACTGTTTCGAGGAGAAATTTGACCACACCGCAATCCCAGACATCCAATCAGTCGAGGCAGCTTGAACTCGACGCGTACGAGCACGACTCAACCGCCCAATACGCGTCAGCGATCGCGGAGCTCACAGATACTTACGGAGGACTCACCAGCAAGGTTCGTCTTCTCTCCCAAGACGTAGAGGGTGGCCGTCGTACAGTCCGTTCGCTGGACCTTGATGAACGCACATCAGCCAAATCCCGACTGGACACAGAGTCATTGTTAGAAGAACTCTCCACGGACCGCGGGCTGGGATGGTCCGAGATCGCCCGACTCTGCGGGGTCTCGGTATCCGCGGTCCGCAAGTGGAGAGCAGGCGAGACGATTTCATCTGAACACCGCCGCTCCTTGGCCCGCCTCGCAAGCTTTTTGGATTTGCTCCAAGAAGTTGGTCCGGTGGACGAACCCGCCGGTTGGCTGAATATGAGGCTGTCAGACCAAACCACAGTGACCCCAGCGGACCTCTATATTACGGGACATCCTCAAGATCTGCTTGAGCATGCACAAGGGCATCTGGAAGTGGAGCAACTGCTTGACCGTTGCGCCCCGGACTGGCGCACCGCTTCCCGCTCAGAATGGAAGATCGTTACACTTCCCGGCGGCGAACGAGTCCTGACACGGCGCGAGTGACGGAATCACTTTGGCAGAACTCGCCGCGCCAGAAAACCCTGAAGACCTGTGGCTTGCCACCGGGCCTACTGACGTGCCCGCACACCGAATGCTCATGCAAGGTGATGTAGTCGTGACATGCGACGGCCCTGTATGCATAGTGTCCCACGCCTGCTCAATGCGCCGAGGTCTTGACTCCCACCCCACGCAAATCGTTGCCCCGATTCGGGATCATCCTTGTGGCTGGAAGGGCGACTACGACTGGATGCCGTTGCCGCGTGCGCAAGTACCTAGCATGGCGAACCCGGCCGCGTGTATCCGTGAACTCCGGAGCGAATCAACGGACGTTCTGACTGCTGAGCCGCGGATCGCTGTCATGGCCGACACTGGTATCCACCTCCTGCAACAGCGGATGGCTCACCATCTAAGCCGTGTCATAATCGATGTCGCAGAACTAGCGGAGTTCTCTGCTCCTGTGCTTGCCGAAGTGGAACTCCATGAGGAGTGGGTCGGCGAACTCGGCCAAGATTCGGACCATGAGTTTCACCGATATCTCGATGGCGACAACCGCAAACGACGGAATTGGTTGAGCGAAACCCATTCAAGGCCACAGGCGATGCAAGCCGTACGTCAAGAGATCCGCAGACGCAAGAAGAACTAACGCAAGGAGGACTGACAAGGAGTCACCGCTCCGACGGATTCGTAGGTAACCTACGACACCAGCACCCGCTCCGGCGACCAAGTAACCGTCCCCTAGTACTGTTATTCTAGTTCTTACGCCAATTGAGGAAGGGGTCGTCAGTCGGATGAAGCCCCGATTGCTCGGTTGGTGCGGGTTGGTGCTGAGTTTGGCGGCTGCGTCGCTGATGGTCTCGGGCCCGGCGGCCGGTGTTGCGGGGTATGGCGATGTGGGCGAAGGCACCTACTACACCGATGCGCTTCAGTGGTCGGTCGACCAAGGCATCACAGGCCTCGACGGTGCTTGCTTCTCGCCGGACTCAGCGGTCACACGGGGCGAGACCGCACAGATCATCTGGAACATGAAAGCCCAGCCCTCCGCTGAGCCGCACCCGTTCACCGATGTGACCGTTAAGTCCCAGAACCCGGCTGTCTCCTGGATTACCGGGACCAGCATCATGAGCGGTACGTCAGACACCACATTCGCGCCGGGGCAGACCCTCACACGCGCAGAGCTGGCTGCGCTGCTCTACCGCTTGGCCGGTGAACCCGAAGCAGGCCCGCATCCATTCACCGACGTTGTCGAAGACTGGCAACAAGCACCTGTCTCGCGGATGGCCGCCAACGGGATCACAACCGGAACCACACCCACCACATTCGCGCCCGACAACACCTTGACGCGTGCACACCTGATCACCTTCCTGTACCGCTACCAAGGCGAACCAGCGGTAACGGTCGACCCCCGAACCCCGACGTGTGACCCCACCGCCGACCATACCCCGGCAACCGAGATCTACTCGTTCAAAGCGGTCGCTAGTGGCTACGATCATAGCTGTGGACTGCGCACGGACGGCGCCGTTACTTGTTGGGGGGACAATTCCTATCGGCAAGCGGAGCCACCGACCGGTTCGTTCCAGAGCATCACCTCCGGCGGAAGTCATATGTGTGGGCTGCGCACCGACGATTCGATCACTTGCTGGGGAGGCAACTGGTACGGGCAAGCCACCGCTCCAACCGGCAGATTCCAAGCGGTCACCAGTGGCTCGGACCATACGTGCGGACTGCGCACGGACGGCACCATTACTTGCTGGGGCGCCAACTCGAGCGGGCAAACCACCGCTCCAAGCGGTAGCTTCCAAGCCGTTTCCGCCGGTGGCGGTCACTACGGTGACCGAGGATTCCACACGTGCGGACTGCGCACCGATGGCACAATCACCTGTTGGGGCGACAACGGATACGGCCAAAGCGACGCGCCGACTGGATCGTTCCAAGCGGTCTCCGCCGGTGGATTGCATACGTGCGGGTTGCGCACCGATGGCACCGTCACCTGCTGGGGCCACAACGGATACGGCCAAAGCGACGCGCCAACGGGTTCGTTCAAAGCCGTCACTGCCAGCTTCGGCTGGGGCCATTCGTGCGGGTTGCGCACAGATGACACCATCACCTGTTGGGGCCGCAACGCCCGCGGGACAGGAGAAGCGCCCAGGGGTACATTCCAAGCCGTCTCCGCCGGTTCAAACCAAACGTGCGGGGTGCGGACCGACGGCGCCGTCACCTGCTGGGGTTCCAATTTCACCGGAAGAACGGATGCACCGGCAGGCACGTTCAAGACGCTTGCCGCCGGTACAAACCATACGTGCGCCATACGTACAGATGACACTGTCACCTGCTGGGGCAACAGCCTCTACGGGCAAATATTCGGTCCCACACGCTCGTTCAAGACCGTGAGTGTCAACGACCGACACTCGTGCGGGGTACGCGTCGACAACAGCATCACCTGTCGGGGCGACGACAGCCACGGCAAGACCGATGCCCCTGCGCACCGGTTCCATGACGTCGCCGCCGGAGCGAACCATACGTGCGGACTGCGCACCGATGGCATCGTCATCTGTTGGGGCGAACACATCAACGGGCAGAGCGAAGCGCCGACCTTTTCGTTCCAATCCATCTCGGCCGGCCAAAGACACACTTGTGGGATACGGGCGGATGGAACGCTCAGCTGCTGGGGCGCCAACTCGAACAGGCAAACTACCGCTCGAGGGGGGACGTACCAAGCTGTTGACGCCGGCGCGGTTCATTCGTGTGGACTGCGAACGAACGGCGTAGTCAGCTGCTGGGGTTCCAATAGCAACGGGCAGAGCGACGACCCCAGAGGGTTCTTCAAAGCCGTAACCGCTGGTAGTGACCATTCGTGCGGCTTGCGCCCGAACGGCATAATCAGCTGCTGGGGCTCCAACTGGAACGGGCAGACCAGCGCTCCCACCGGTTCATTCAAAACCATAGCCGCGGGCGGGCACCACACCTGCGCGATCGGCAGCGATGACACCATCACCTGTTGGGGCAACAACTTCTTCCGGGAAATCGACGCATCGCCAGTCGAGTTCCAAGCCGTCGCTGCCGGTTACCGAAACACCTGCGCGATACGCGCCGACGACACGATCACCTGTTGGGGCAACAACGAATCGGGGCAGAGCGATCCGCCTGAAGGCTCGTTCCAAGCCATCGCCACAAGCGGCGACGCTTCCATGGAAATGGGACATTCCTGCGGGTTGCAAGAAGACGGCACCATCGCCTGCTGGGGCTCTGACCGCTACGGCCAGGCCAGCGCGCCGGCGGATACGTTCCAAGCCGTCACCACGGGAGGGGCCCACTCATGCGGGTTGCGCCCAGACGGCACCATCATCTGCTGGGGTCGCGACAGGTTCGGTGAATCCCAACCCCCAGGCGATCTGTACTCGGCAGTCGCCGCCGGTTTGGAACACTCGTGCGGGCTGCGGACCGATGACACCATCATCTGCTGGGGATCCGACTGGTTCGGGCAAGCCGCGGCGCCTGAAGGTTCATTCCAAGCCGTTGTCGCTGGCGACTTGTATTCGTGCGGGTTGCGTACCGATGGCACCATCATCTGCTGGGGATCCAACCAGTTCGGGCAAGCCAGAGGGGTCATCGACGTGCCCGAGGGTTCGTTCCAAACCGTCTCCGCCGGTCCGGCCCATTCCTGCGGGTTGCGTACCGATGGCACCATCCATTGCTGGGGAACGAACGACTTCGGGCAAACCGACGCGCCTCGTGGTTCGTTCCAAGCGGTCTCCGCCGGTTCGACGCATTCCTGCGGGTTGCGTACCGATGGCACCATCCGTTGCTGGGGCTCCAACAAGGGTGGTGGAACCGAGGTACCAATCAGCTAGCAGCCATCCCGTTTGAGCCTCACAAGCAGGCCTTATTCGGTGAGGGGGTCGCCGGCGGCGAGGGCCTCGAGGCGGTCGAGGTCCTTTTGGGAGAGCATGCAGATCACGTCACGGACCGGTTTACCTGGGCCGGTGACCACACCAAGAGCACGAGCACCAGCATTGTTGGGAAGCGGACGGTCGGTCGTCAACAGAACCAGGCGCGTGCTCGGATCGCTTGCACTCATATCTCCAAACTGCAACGCCGGTGTGACACCACGCGACACCCCCGCCCCGGTCGACGCCAAAAACTCAAAACCTAAGGCAACCAGAGAGTCACAGGGCCAAGTTGACGACCGTCACGCGCCTCAGACAACGACAACTGCTGACCGTCAGACCCCCACAGCACAACGCCGTCACGCTGAACCGGGAAACGCAACTCCCAATTCTGCTCAGTAACAACCACCGCACCAACAGGAATTGGATCACCCGACACACCCCCAACCACACGATCTCCCAAGTAATAGCGTTGCAAATGCGGCGACCCAAAAACGTAAACAGCCCTGTCACCGAAACCCTCAGCCTCGAGAACCTCCCCAACCGCCGCATATCCCGCCGGTTGCAGAGTGACCCGGTCGCCAACAGCATCGGCTGCGAACAAACCCACAATCCCAAAAGCCACGACCGCCGCCACCCGAGCCACCCGCTCCCGTCTCGCCCACAACACCTGCGCGCCCACGGCCGCCAACACAAACAAAAACGGCAACACCACCAACCGGTAATGCCGAAGCTGAATCGAAGACAAGCAAAGAGCCGTAACAACCACCGCCGCCGTACCCGCTACCAACGCCACCTCCGGCTGACGCCAACGCGGCACCGACAACAACACAAGACCCACCAGAACAGCGCTCAACAACAAACCGTCGGCATCAAGATGATGCCAAAATGGAGTCCACCAAGGCGGATTGTCATACACCGCACCAGCCACATACTGCCGATGACCCGCCCCCATATGAGCCGTGGTCGCATTCCACAATCCAACCCACGCCTCATTCGCCGCACGCCCATACGGCGCATAAGTAGCAGCCCAAGTGACCAACGACATGCCCGCAGCCACAGCCCCCTGATACAAACTGAGCCGCGAACGCCGGGTGCACCAAAGCGCCACAACAATAGGCGGCCCGACCAGAGAACCCGTCAACTTGGTAGCCGTGGCAAGGCCCACAAAGACGCCCACAGCAACCAGCCAACGCCACCGCTCATCGGACAAGGCCCTCACACCTGCCCAAACCGCCGCCACCATGAACATCGTTGTGATCGACTCAAAAAACGCCACCGTCTCGGGCCGCTCAATGATCGTGCCGACCTCACCAGCACTCAACGACTGCGGCAAACAAGCCCACGCCAACGCAGCAAACGCAGCAACGTTTCGACCCGCCAGACGCGACACCAACAACCAAACCAAAAAAGTGGTCACCACACCAGCAGCCAACGAAGCCAGCCGAGCCGACGGAATCCCCTCCCCAAACAACAACTGAGCAACCCCGAACGCGTAAGTCGCGACCGGCGGATGCCGATGCCCCAAAATGTGATTCAGGTCGCCGTCAAGATAACGCCGCCCAACCGCCACATACAGCGGCTCGTCATAGTGCGGAGTCGGCACATCGAGCCGCCAAAGCCCCAACAACAGCGTCGCCCCCGCCGCCCCAACCCCCGGCCAGTGCTTCCTCACCCTCGCCAAACACACACCCCACGACACACCCCCCAACATACCCGGCGCGACCCACGGCCCGAACGTTCATCTGCGCCTGCATGGGCACTGACACACACTCTGTGTACCCTTAGACGTATGTCCGGGCCGCGTACAGCTGAATACCCGATTGATGGAACTTCGCATGACAGCGAAGAGTCCATCGTCCACTATCCTTCGCGCGCCCAGTTGGATGCAGCCGTACAGCGCGAACTGGATAAGGTCGGGCTGAGCCGCGAGCAGTTGGACGCCCAAGCCAAAGCAGGAAGATTCGACTCCGAACTAGCGCGCCAAATCTGGTTCTGTCTGCCTTGACGTGCAGGAACAACTGACAGATCAGTACTACGAGAGCCAACTGCGAGCCGCGATTCGACGTAGCCCAGAAATCGCTCAGGACGCCTTGCACAGACTCGCCAACTAGCCTCTGATTGCGGGCATACGAGGAGGTCCGGGTGAAGGTTGAAACGTTTGAAACCTTTGTGGTCGGCAATCCGCCGCCCTCGTTCGGTGGCCGCTACTTCATCTTCGTGAAACTCGTGGCCGACGACGGCACAGTCGGCTACGGAGAGGTCTACACCGCCACCTTCAACCCCCATGTCGTCGCCCGGATGATCGAAGACGTCTGCGAACGCCACGTAGTCGGCCACGACCCGTTCCACGTCGAGGCCCTCTGGCGCAACGTCTACGGACGGGGCTACACGTCACGGCCCGACCTATCGCTCATCAGCGTGCTCAGCGGCATCGAAATCGCCTGCTGGGACCTCATCGGCAAAGCAGTCGACAAACCCGTCTATGAACTGCTCGGCGGCCAGGTCCACGAACGGCTCCGCAGCTACACCTACCTCTATCCCTCACCAACCGACAGCGGAGACGCCTACACCGAAAACCGCGTCTACAGCGACCCCCAACTAGCCGCGCAACGAGCCTCAGAAGAAGTCGAGCGAGGCTTCACGGCGGTCAAATTCGATCCAGCCGGCCCCTACACCGTCTACGACGGCCACATGCCAAGCCTCGAAGTAATCGAAAGAAGCCGCGCCTTCGTGTCGGCCATCCGCGAAGCAATAGGCACCCAAGCCGACATGCTCTTCGGCACCCACGGCCAATTCACTGCAGCCGGCGCCATCCGACTCGCCCAAGCCCTCGAACCCTACGATCCAATGTGGTTCGAAGAACCGGTACCACCCGACAACATCGAAGAGATGGCCAGAGTCGCCCGCCAAACATCCATCCCGATCGCCACCGGCGAACGCCTCACCACCAAATACGAATTCGCCAGAGTGGTCGAAGCCCAGGCCGCCGCCATCCTCCAACCCGCCTTAGGGAGATCCGGAGGAATCCTTGAAACCAAGAAAATTGCGGCTATAGCCGAAACCCACCACGTGCAAATCGCCCCTCACCTCTACTGCGGCCCCATCGAAGCGCTCGCCAACATCGCCCTCGCCACCTGCACACCCAACTTCTTGATCCTCGAAGTGATCCAAACCTTCGGCGGTTTCTACGCCGACCTCCTCACCACACCCATCAACTGGCACCACGGCTACGTCATCCCGCCAACCGGCGCAGGTCTCGGCGCAGACCTCAACGAAGAAGTCGCCCGCGCCAACCCCTACACCGACACCTGGCTCCACCTAGAACCCCAAGAACACCCTCACCCCTCCCAGTAACGGCGTTATGTACATAGTTTATGTACTATTTGAAATCGGTAGTACAAACTTTGAAAGTTATACATAAAGTACATAACTTAGTGGATCAGCTCTCGGAGGCTCAAGGGGAGACCCGCTAGGACTACTTCGGGGATGCTGCGTATCTGGAAGTGCGCCGTTCCCCGGTCATCACGAGTTCGCCTCTGTCTCGCAACTGGCGCAACAGACGCCCAGCTTGAAGTGGAGCGATCTGACACAAATCAGCGGTGTCACCTCGGCTGATAGAACCGTGCTGCTCAACAAAAGTCAGCACCATCTCCCGTTGTTGAATCCGATCGAACCCCTTGGTGCGAACATACCGTGCCGGCTCGCCGAGTTGCCGATACAAGGCCGCGGACATGTGATAAGTACGTGCTCTGCTCTCACCGCGGGACTCGAGCAACCCGCGTTCAACCAGTGCATTGAGTTTGGCTCGAGCTGAAGACGGATCGATTTGGAACAACTCGGCGGCTCGCGCGGTGGTGATTCTGCGTTCAGCCCGAATCTCGTGCAATGTAAGCAGATCCTGCAGATCCAACTCCTCCCCAGAACGGCGGAATTGGGCGATATAGCCCGCGAGATCAGAATCAGCGGGTCCGGATCGAACGCGAACAATTACAGAGTCGGTAGTACTGCCACTGTAGTCCGGTGGTGGTCTGCCGAGTGACAACTGATGCTCGAACACCCGACTGATCCCGCGTCCGATCCGGTCAACAAGACCAGCTCGCTTGAAGGCGTCGGCCAAGGCGGGATTGCGGGGGCGAGGCATTACCGACATCAAGTTGCGTGTGTTGACCCCCGGTGGGAACCCTCCCGGGTTCGAGATCGTCAGCGAATCCCTACTCATCCGCACCAGTGTCAGCCCCATCTTGGTGTAGTCGCGGTGTACCAGCGAATTGGCGATCAACTCCCGGATTGTGGATGCCGCATATTGAGGCAACGGAATACGGAACAGTCCGATCTCGACATCTTGTTCTGTGTTTCGAGCCTCCACTCGCTCGGCCAACTGAGCCATAGCCCGCAGCAAAGGGATGCGGCTAGTTTCATTCGCTCGAATCTCAGTGCCATCAAGTTCTTGAAATCCGATCTCGTAGGTCGGCATATACCGGCCCATGGCTTCGGCAGTCCCGAACAGCAGAACGGCACCGACGGTCAACCGATCATCAAGATCAACCAAGTTGAGTGCTCGCAAGAGTTCGATGTCCGACAACGAACTGAGCGCGCTATCGCCATCGCCTTGACGGGCGAGTTCGCGCATTCGGGCCAATTCGTTCACGTCGAGGTCCTGGAAAGAGAATCCATCGAGCACCCGCCGAGAGAAATCTGTCTCGCCTGCCGCGGACGCCAATACTTCATGGGGACGCATCGGTAGGCATTGTGGTTTGCCTCTGACGTCCAGAGCGCGGCGAACGTAGCGACCCTTGCTTGTTGCGTGAACCGAATCTGAAGCGGGCACCTCAATGACAGCAACCAGTTTGTTCTCGACCATGACGGTTGCGACAGCAACCGTGATTGGAGGTTCTGTGCGGGTCGAAATTGTTGCGGTGAGCCGCTGAGGATCGGCGTAGTTCGTCTTGTCGGGGTTGATTCCGCGGATCTCAGCGTTGTCGGTCACCCCGAGCAGCAATCGCCCTCCGTCGGCGTTGGCCAAGCAGACGACGGCTTCAGCGAGGTCGTCTTGGTCGATTCCACCAGCCTTGAACTCAACGGTGAGCGTTTCGCCGGCGATGGCAAGGTCAGATACTTTGTCCGGATCCACCCACAGATTATATACATTAGTTATGTACTATTTGAAATGGATAGTACAAACTCCAGTAATTATATTAAACGTACATAACTTAGTGGATCAACGAAGGGGGCTAGGAGCGGTTGTAGCGGACGAAAACGGGGCGGTGGGGGTCTGAGCGATCAGGGTCGTAGCTGTAACCGTCCTCGGCGAACTCCATCAAAGCTCTCGGAGACCTGACCCGATTGCGGATAATCCAACCGGCCATTGACCCCCGGGCTCGCTTGGCGAAGAAACTCACTATCTTCGGCTCGGCACCATTCTTAGAGTCCAAAAACACTGGACTGACCAGGCGAGCTTCGAGCTGCTTCGTGTTGACAGCGCCAAAATACTCGTTTGAAGCCAAGTTGATCAGAGCACTCGCACCAGGACTCGCCTCGATATCGGCGTTGAGCACATCGGTGATCGAGTCACCCCAAAAGCCGTACAGATCCTTGCTGCGAGCCGTAGCAACCCTGCTGCCCATCTCCAGCCGATAAGGCTGCATCAGATCAAGCGGACGAAGCACACCGTAAAGGCCCGACAGAATCCGCAGCGTCTTCTGGGCATGCGTGAAATCACGTTCGCTGAACGTCTGCGGCTCCATCCCCATGTAGACGTCGCCGTTGAACGCCAGCACCGCAGGGCGCGAATTCTCGGGAGTGAACGGAGTCTCCCAATCCTGGAATCGCTCGTGATTGAGCTCCCCCAGCGAAGACGAGATCGACATCAAAGTGCTGAGTTGTTGCGGCGACTTTTGCGCCATCACCTCGACCAACTCACGGCTGCGATCCAAAAGCCGCGGCTCGCTCCGTTTCTTCGTGGCCAGTTTCGACTGATAGTCCAGCGACTTCGCCGGAGAAACAACGATCAACACACCATTGTTTCTACCCCAAAACCCCCACAGTTACCACCACCGCCGGGGTCAGGTTGCCGAGATAGGCCGACGGGGGGTGCCGAAGGGTTCGGGGGCCACGACCACAGAGCACACAACGCCGTCGATGTCGACAGCGAGGCGCGTGCCGGGAGTGGTCGCTGAGCGGTGTACCAAAGCAATGCCGATCCCGTGACCCAGTCGAGGAGACCAGATGGCGTTGCGAAGCTCGCCCACGACATCCCCGTCCAACCGCACCGAACGGGGATGTTCCAGGGGCAGCGACGCAGCCGAGCCCGAACCGTCGGTGAGAGAAACGTTGACCAAAGAGCGCTCGATGCCACGCTCAACCCGCTCCAGCAGAGCCGCCTTGCCGACGAAGTCGTATTCACCGTCAAGGTTCACCCACGCCCCAAGCCCCGCCTCGAACGGATCGGTCTGCGAATCGTTGTCGGACCCAAAAGACAGAAGACCGCTTTCGATACGCTCGGCCGCATTGGGCGCGCCTGGTCCAATCCCGAACCGAGCGCCCGCGGCCAGCACCCGGTCCCACAGCTCCACACCCCGAGACCCGTCAGTCAAGAAAAGTTCAAAGCCGTTCTGCTTGCTCCAACCAGAACGACAAAGCACCAGACCAATCCCGTCGAGCTCCACGCCAACATGGTGAAAGAACCCCAGCGGACCAACGACTTCAGCACCGAACAGGTCAATCGCAAGATCCTCAGCCGACGGCCCCTGAATCGCCAACGGCGAAACATCCGGCTCAAAGACCCGCACATCGGCACGACGCTCCCTGGCGATGGCTTTAGCCCAGAACCCGAGGTCGCTGTCAGCGATCGAAAACCAGAACCGATCATCGGCCAGACACAACACCACCGGATCGTTGATGAGATTGCCGTCGTGATCACAGATCGGCGCGTAACGAGCCCGACCAGGTTTCAGGCCCGCCAGGTTGCGAGCAGAAAGGTACTGGGTGATGCGCGCAGCGTCGGGGCCGACAATCTCGATTTGGCGTTCGCTGGCCACGTCCCAAAGCGCCACCCGTTCAGTCAACCGCCGATATTCTTCAGCCGCATCACCGTAAGACATCGGCATATACATGTGGTTGTAGATCGTGAAAGCGCTGACCCCAGCGGCGACCGTCGCCTCATAGTAGGGCGATTTCCGAACCCGTGGCCCCAACATAATCTCAGGCATCAAGCAGCCTACGCACAGGCGGTTAGCCCCCGACCAACCACCGAAGACTTTTGTTGGTCTGGTTACCTGCCCACATGTGGTTTAGGCTCAAGCCATGGGGCTGATGATCTTGGTGGGCGACGCTCGCGACAGTTTGGTGCTGTGGTTGTTTCTGGGCGTGGCGGTGTTGTTGACACTTTGGGAATGCCGAGAGCGCGGCTACCGACTCAAGATCACTTTGTGGTGGGTGAGCTTCGTGGCAATCACGCATGTGGTCGGGTATATAGTCTTGCGTCTTATGCGTGCGCCTCGTAGTGACTCGAAGTGACCAGCCCGATGAGTAACTGGATTGCCAAACTCAAAAACTGGATGACTCCCCGCAAGGTGATATTCATCGTGGCCGGGCTGTTGGTTGTCGTGTTCGTGACCCGTGGCTGTGCAGGAGTCGACCTGAGTCGAGAGGAAGCCCTATCGATTGCCACAGCCGCCTTTGAGGCCGAGGATGGCTATTTCGAGCCCGAGAAAACCGAAGCGAGAGTGTTGCGCCAAGGCATACCGACGCGGGCTGTGTGGATAGTGGTGTTCACCGTTGCCGATCCCGATGGGTCCCGCACCGATTTCCTCCAACACGCAACGGTGAGGATCGACGCTGGTACCGGTGCCGTCATCGGGGTTGAGATCACCGAATCCGACAGCAGCTAGACAGCTGAAGACCTTAGAGCGCCCGCAGATAGGTGAGAGCCTGTCATGTGGCGGCGGTGCCAATCCCGCTCTTGTTCGCTGCGCTCACGGGCCGCTCGGGCCACGGCCTCGCGCCGTATGGTCCGCGTTGTCCCACCTATTCGCTCGGCCTCTTAGCTGTACAGCTAAAAGTGCCATAAAGAGCACAAGTGATATTCGACACTTTGCTGCCCCTGTGCTAACGTCGCCGATATCCGGCCATAAGGTCGGAATTAGCACGAAGAATTGGGGGTGTGCCTATGGACACGTCAGTAGTGTTCACAGAGGCCTATTACTTCTTCACCGTCGCGATCATGTGGTTGCTGCACGTGGGTTTCATGACCTACGAGGCCGGCGTAAGCCGCCGCAAGAACATCATGTCCACGGCAATGAAGAACATCATGACAATCGCGGTGGTCACACCGACGTTCTACTACCTCGGGTGGTGGGTCTACTTCTGTATGGAAGAAGGATTCTTGCCAACCACATCGCCGAACGGCACCGGGGGAGAAGGAGCGTATTTCTGCGGTGACGGCTACGGCGTTCCATGGGACGGCTCAATGGGACCCAACCTTGGCGACAACATTAGTGGGGTCTTCTGGGCCGCATTCGTGCTGTTCTCCTGGACGACCGGTTCGATCATGTCGGGCGCGGTGCTTGAACGCATCCGCATCTCGGCCTACCTGTGGCTGACCGCTCTAATGGGTGGTCTGGTCTGGGTGGTCGCGGCAGCCTGGGGCTGGAGCTACGGAGGTTGGATGACAATCCACTTCGGCTACCACGACTTCGCCGCATCAGGTGTGGTCCACGGCATCGCCGGAATCTTCGCCCTAGGGGTGTTGTTCAATTTAGGTCCCAGACTTGGTCGATACGACAGAAACGGAGGCACGCGAGCGTTCAAGCCGCACAACCTCCATCTGACGTTGATGGGCCTGATGATCATCTTCACGGCGTTCTACGCGTTCTACGCGGCTTGTCTAGCGATCACCGCCGACACCACGCCGGGTTGGGCAAACATCTACTTCAACCCAGCGACACTGTCAGCGATCACCTTCACGATCACGATGGGCTTCGCCGGCGGCTTCGCCGGCGGGTACATCTTCGCCAAGGGTGATCCGTTCTGGACACTGTCTGGAGGCCTCGCCGGGGTCGTGGCGGTTTCGGCTGGTGCCGATATCTACAACCCGTCGCTGGTCCTGATCATCGCGTTCTTCTCCGCCGGGCTTGCGTATGCCGCAGCCAACTGGATCGAGCAGAAGGCCCGCATCGACGACGCTGTTGGCGCAGTATCAGTCCACGGCGTCATGGGCATGTGGGGCGTACTCCTTGTCGGTATTGTCGCCGGAGGTTATCCGACCGGCGCAGCGCTGGTGGAAACCTCGTTCCTTGGTCAGCTCGTGGGTGTCGCAACCCTCTTCCCGTTGGCATTCCTAACCGGCTACATCGGTTCTGGAATCCTCAAGAAGATGAACCTGCTGAGGGTCCCACCCGAAGTAGAGATCGAGGGCCTCGACATGGCAGAGTTCGAGACGGACTTCTATCCGGAGTTCGGCCGTGCCGCTGAACCAATCATCAACGCCGACGGCTCCGAGGAGTCAGCCGAAGCCGTGCTACGAGCGGCCTACGCCGACCTCAAATAACGAGAGTGTCCGGTACATGGCTCCAGTTCATCGCAGCAATCGCACTCATGTACCTGGTGGTAGCCACCGCCGGGTACTGGGGGATTCGCAAGCGAAGACAACAGAAGTCAGATGGCCGAACCAACGACAACACGACCTGAATCAACGTTCACTTACTTAAGGAGAACTACATGAATACTTTTCCCTACGACAGTTGGGATGCGGCTCTAGAAGCCGCCGACGGAACCACGGGCTACTTCACATGGGGACCAGGCGGAAATTTCGCCACGGCACTCATCACGCTCATAGCCATCGTCATCTCGGTGTATGCGGCAGTCACAGTGACCAGGCGTGAAAACGCCCTGCTCGCTGAGTCAGCCGAGCGTCTTGCTGGCAAGTACAACTCGAATATGGAGGGCTGAACATGGCCGGAAAACAAGCTGAGTTCGATGAGATGCAAGGCCACGACAAAGGCGTAGAGAGGGCGGTCGTCATCTTCTCGATTGCTTGTATCGTCTTCGTCGTCATTTGCATCCAATTGGTCGGCGGCGCCTGACACCAGAAAGGGTAGGGGGTACAGTTCACGTTTATGTACCCCCTACAACCCCTCAACCCCGGCTAAGCCAATCGTGAGGCTTACCCGTCTACATTTGGCCCGGCTCTGCTTAGTGATCGCCGTTGTCTCCCTACTCCTTCCCTGGGAGACCGGCGGCGCTAAGACATCAACAGGCTTTGCCGTTGACGACGGCAAAGTCGTCTTCCTTGCCCTGCTCATCACCCTGGTCTTGATTCAAGTCAAGTTCCGGCCGGCATGGACCGGTGCCGGCTTCGCCGTAGCGGTCAGCGGGCGAGCCATCCTCAACCTCTCCGACACCGGCCCCGGTGATGTCGGCATTGGTCCAGTGATTGTGGCTCTTGCTGCGCTCGCTGCGGCAATCCTGATGTTATGGGACCTGTTCTCTGCCGTATCCTCCGCTACCCCCTCCTCAGATGAGCATTAGTTCTGTATTGCCACGAGTGCTTGAGTCCGGCTTGTGGCTACTCGACCCGGGCACCGAGCGATATCGAGTAACCGGTGGCGGGGCCACCGCGTTGGCGCTCAACGCCGGAGACCGAATCGAAATCATCGACCCCGAAGGTCGCCAGCAATGCGAGTTGAGTGCCTTCGATGCGCACGGGGTGAGCGACCCGGGTCTGCTAGGGGCTAGCGCAGCCGATACGAACTCAGGCAATGGAACCCGGACGATTCTGTCCGCCCCACTCACCGACGCTCGACGGGTCCGAGCTGGACTCGAACGACAAGGCATTGATCTCAGCCAAGCCCGACCCGCTCTGGTGTTCGAAGCTGATTCACCAGCGGACAGCAAAGCCAGTTTCACGGCGATGCAATCAATAGCGGTGGTTGTAGCCGCCCCTGGCGGGCCGATGAACCCCCAAGACCAGAACCCGCCGACCGACCTCATCGTCTACATCTACCGCGCCTCGCTACCCGAACCCGGCGAAATCTATCTACCCGCCCCACTAGCGGACCCAACAAACGACTTCACTGTCCAAGCCTCGACCGGGAAAGCCTACGAAGTCCGCAAAGGCGACTACTTCCAAGTGGTCGACGTAGCAGGCCGCCAATGCTCAGACTTTCAATGTTTCGCTGTCAGCGACCTTGAACAAGGTAAAGCCAACTGCCTCGACGGCACCATCACCCGAACCCTGATGGGTTCCACCTGCCCCGAACCCGGGCTGTACTCCAAGTTCTACAACGCCGATATGCAACCCCTAGTTGAGGTTCTGCAAGACACCGTCGGGCGACACGACACCTTCAACACCGCCTGCAACTCCCGCTACTACGAAGAGATGGGATTCCCCGGCCACATCAACTGCACCGACAACATCAACACCGTCTGGTCCTCCTACGGTGTGGCGGCCCGACGAGGTTGGGAAGCCATCAACTTCTTCTACAACACCCACGTCGACGACAACAACCAGATCTACTTCGATGAACCCTGGTCACGACCTGGCGACTACGTGCTGCTGCGAGCATTAGAAGATCTCGTATGCGTGTCGACGGCCTGCCCATGTGACATTGACGCAGCCAACGGCTGGTACCCAACCGATATTCAAGTTCGCGTCTACCCCGCGAACAACATGTTCAAGAAAGCGACCGCATTCCGCATGACCGCCGACTCAGAAGCCGAACTCACCAAAGACACAGGCTTTCACCCTCGCACCGCTGCGGTCACCCGCAACTTCGGCGAATACAACGGCTACTGGCTCGCCAACTCCTACCGCGATCACGGTGCCACCGAAGAGTACTGGGCCTGCCGACAAGCAGCCGCCGCCATCGACCTCTCGCCCCTGCGAAAATACGAAGTCGCAGGCCCCGACGCCGAACTGCTGATGCAAACCTGCGTCACCCGCAACATCCGCAAGCTCTCCGACGGCCAGGTCGTCTACACAGCCATGTGCTACGAGACCGGCGGCATGATCGACGACGGCACAGTCTTCCGCCTGAGTCGTGAGAACTTCCGTTGGATCGGCGGCAGCGACATCAGCGGCCTCTGGATACGCCAACAAGCACAAGAGCGCGGCCTGCGGGCCTGGGTCAAGGACTCCACCGACCAGCTCCACAACCTGCAAGTCCAAGGCCCCAACAGCCGCAAGATCCTCGAAAAGATCATCTGGACACGCCCTGATCAGCCCAACGTCAGCGAACTCGGATGGTTCCGCTTCGCCATCGCCCGCATCGGCGACCACAACGGCATATCCGTGCTCGTTTCCCGCACCGGCTACACCGGAGAACTCGGCTTTGAGATCTTCTGCCACCCGTCAAACGCCCCAGAGGTTTGGGACGCGGTCTTCGCTGCCGGCGCCGAGCACGGCCTCGTGCCGATGGGTCTCGACGCGCTCGACATACTACGGATCGAGGCGGGCCTGATCTTCGCCGGTTACGAGTTCTGTGACCAGACCGACCCTTACGAAGCGGGCATCGGTTTCACCGTCCCGCTCAAAACCAAAGAGGACGACTTCATCGGACGAGAAGCGCTGCTGAAACGCAGGGACAACCCGCAGCGCCGTTTAGTGGGCCTGGAACTTCAAGGAGGAGAACCCGCAGCGCTCGACGACGGTGTCTACGTGGGCCGAGCGCAGGTGGGCTCGATAACCAGCGGCACTTTCTCTCCGACTCTGCGCAAGAACGTGGCGTTGTGTCGCATGGCCGTCGAATTTGCAGAGATCGGCACGCAAGTCGAAGTCGGCAAGCTCGACGGTCACCAAAAACGCATCCCCGCAACCGTCGTTCAATTCCCCTTCTACGACCCCACCAAATCCCGAGTCCGCGACGTCGGAGCGCCCTGACTCGAGGGTTCCCCTGAACCTGAGGGTTTCCCCTACACCAAGGGGTTGACGACGGCCAACTGTCGTGTACGTTCGGCCCACCGAGCTATTTCTGTATCTGCGGTCACCAGGCTGTGTCCTCCGACCACTGCCGTAGCCGCGATTATGCAGTCAATAGGGTCACCGTGGAAACCGGTGTTGGCCAGCAGCGATGACTCAACAGAAATCTGAGCTGTCACCGCGATGACGCGCAAACCGCTGTCGCTGCACTCTTGGGCCCAGGCCGCTGGTGGCATTCCCAAATCGATCCTTCCCCAAAAATGCAGGCGAATTGCCTCAACAAAGACGATGGCAGAGACGGCGAGCGAACCTTCCGCGTGTGCCCGGTCCAAGAGGTCGGCTGCGCGGCGACCCAACCTTGGATGGTCGGCGCGCAACCAAAGCAACACATGGGTGTCAACGGTTATCACGAGGCGATTATCGGGCTAACGGATCGATTGCTCGCTCGGGGTCATCCTCCATGTCGAAGCGCTCGTCATCGAATGCCGAGGTCACGATGTCGCCGATTATCCGCATCCGACCCTTGTCCCGTCCCCGAATAGGAGTCTGTTCCGGTCCAATGGGCACGAGTCGGGCGATGGGGTTCTTGTGCCTAGTAATGATGATCTCTTCTCTGGTCTCGCTGATCTCCCGCATGAGTTGAAGACAGTGGGCCTTGAACTCCCTTGCCGCCACGGTTCGTCGCCCTAGCCCAGAAGCCATATCTCTCCCATCTGTTTCCAAAATACTAACCACAAAATGTAGATACAACAAGCTCCAAGCTGCCTCAGCCCCCAGCCTTTCAAGAAAAGCATGCCGATCCCCCCTTGCCCCTAGTCATGGGAACGCAACAGAACGGGAGTGTCAGCGGCGCAGGACCTTGGGGACGATGGTGCCGAAATCCGACGGCAGTTTCACGATCGTCACGCCACAATCGCGCAATATCTGCACCTTCTCAGCAGCAGACTCGCCAACGGTCGAAACAATGGCGCCCGCGTGGCCCATGGTCCGACCCTTCGGCGCGGTCAGACCGGCGATGTAGCCCACCACCGGCTTATGCATATGGTCGCGGGCGTAAACCGCAGCCTCCGCTTCCTGCAGCCCACCGATCTCGCCGATCATCACTACCGCCTCGGTCTCGCGATCGGTCTCGAACCGCTTCAGGTGATCGAGGAAAGAACTACCGTTGATCGGATCACCACCGATCCCGACGCTGGTGCTCACTCCGATGCCCTCCGCCTTGAGCTGAGAGGCCGCCTCATAGCCGAGCGTTCCCGACCTGCTGACGATGCCAATCGGACCCCGCTCGTAAATGTGCGAAGGCATAATGCCCAACATCGCCTTGGCCGGACTGATCACGCCCGCACAGTTGGGGCCGATCAAGCACATCCGTTTGGCGTGCAGATAACGGCGCAGATAGCGCTTCACCTTGATCATGTCCTGCACTGGGATTCCTTCGGTTATGCACACGCAGTGCTCAATTCCAGCGTCAGCCGCCTCCATGATGGCGTCGGCCGCGAACGGAGGCGGCACAAAAATAATGCTGGCCGTGGCCTCGGTGGCGGACACCGCCTGCTTGACGGTGTCGAACACATCCACCCCACAATGCTTGGTGCCGCCCTTGCCCGGTGTGACCCCACCCACAACGTTGGTGCCGTACTCGGCCATATCGGTGGTGTGGAACGTGGCGATGCGCCCGGTGATACCCTGCACGATCACGGGCGTGGTCTCATCAACAATGATGCTCATCAGGCTGCCCTCCCAGCGGCGGACTCCACCGCTTTCGTGCCCGCCTCAGCCAGTGATTCGGCGGTGATCACTCCCACATCGGCCTCTGCGAGGATTTGCCGTCCTTCTTTTACGTTCGTACCCGACAGTCGCACCACCACCGGTACCGTGACCTCCAGCTGACGCAGGGCCTGCACCACACCCTCGGCCACCCAGTCGCAGCGGTTGATGCCGGCGAAAATGTTCACCAGCACCGCTTTGACGTTGTCATCCGACAGCACCAGCCGAAACGCCTTCAAAACCCGTTCGGGGGAGGCACCCCCACCGATATCGAGGAAATTGGCAGGCTCACCGCCAGCATGCTTGATCATGTCCATCGTCGCCATAGCCAGCCCCGCGCCGTTGATGATGCAGCCGATGTCGCCCTCAAGTCCCACGTAGCTGAGGCCCCGATCGACAGCCGTTCGCTCGCGGGGATCCTCCTGCGACTTGTCCCGCAGCTCAGACACGTCCTGGTGACGGAACAGGGCATTGTCGTCGAAGATCATCTTGGCGTCGAGCGCCAGCAGCCGCCCATCCGCGGTCACCGCCAAAGGGTTGATCTCCAACATGGTGGCATCGAGATCGAGAATTGCCCTGTAACAGGCGGTCAACAACTGGACCGCCTGCGGGACAAGACTCGGGTCGAGTCCGACATCGAAAGCGATCTCGCGTGCCTCGAACGCTTGAAGCCCGACAGCCGGTTCGACGTTGACTCGCACGATCGAGGCAGGGTCCTTAGCGACGATCTCCTCAATGTCGGTCCCGCCGGCAGCCGAAGCCACAATCATTACCCGCTCAGCGGAACGGCCGAGCACAAAACCGAGATATATCTCGCTCTCGCTCGCCACCGCTGCCTCCACGTAGAGCCGGTACACACCCTTGCCGCGCTCACCGGTCTGCTGTGTGACGAGGCGTTTGCCCAGCAACTCTTCTGCTGCATCTGCGACCTCGCGCTCGTGGCTGCAAAGCTTGATGCCACCGGCCTTTCCTCGAGCCCCCGAGTGGATCTGAGCTTTCACTACCCACTGCTCGCCGCCGATTTCCGAAGCACGATAAGCAGCCTGCTCCGGGCTGTATGCCAGCCCGGCATCGGGTATCGACACGCCGTAGTCGGCAAGTATGGCCTTGGCCTGATACTCATGAATCTCCATGAAGTCCCCTCCTCAAACTCCTCGTATGCGGTTCGCTTACGAACTTTGTGGCACTCACCCGCGGTGTCGCCGCCGCTCAGCGCCCGCAACCGCCCTGAACGGCCTCAACCGGCCTCAATGGTATCGGCGGTCTCGACCACGTTGCTAGCCATCCGAGCTGACGCGGCATCGATCATGCGCCCGTCGATCTGGGCTGCGCCACGGCCCGCGGCGGCGGCCTCCTCCAGAGCCTCAAGCACCCGCCGTGCCTGATCCACCTCGGTCGCGGGTGGCGTAAAAACCTCATTGGCCAAATCGACCTGAGACGGGTGGATAGCCCACTTGCCTTCGTACCCGAGCGCCGCGGCTCGCCGTGCCCCGGCAGTGAAGCCGTCAGGGTCGCCGAAATCACCGAACGGGCCGTCGATGGCACGCAGCCCATTGGCGCGGCAGGCCACCAGCATCCGTGACAGCGCCGAGTGCCACTGATCGCCCGGATAATCAGGGTTGAGACCGCCGATTGTGATCGTCCTGGCCCGGCACGAGGCCGCGTAGTCGGCCACCCCGAAATGGAGCGCCTCGAGCCGCGGACTCGCCGCGGCCAGAGCCTCGACATTCGCCATCCCCAGAGCAGTCTCCACCAGCGCCTCCAAACCGATCCGGTGGCTGAAGCCCATGCCCTGTTCAATCTGGGTGACGAGGGCATCGACCATATAGATGTCGCCCGGCACCCCCGCCTTGGGGATCAGAATCGTGTCGAGGTGTGCGCCCGCCTGTTCAACCACGTCGATCACATCGCGGTACATGTAATGCGTGTCGAGCCCGTTGATCCGAACCGAGATGGTCTTGTTGGACCCTCGCCAGTCGATGTCGCGTAACGCCTCGATCACGTTGCTGCGGGCCATTTCTTTGTCATCGGGTGCAACTGCGTCCTCAAGGTCCAAGAACACGTAGTCGGCTCGGCTCGTCGCGGCTTTCTCGAAGAAAGCGGGGTTTGAACCCGGCACCGCCAACTCGCTGCGATGCAGCCGTCGGGTCACCTCGGCAATTTGATGATGGCTCATCGTTGTCCATTCGGTAGATGGTTTGAGCGTCGGTTTCTGGTAGCCAAAAAGTAAATATCTGCGGAATTCGGCGGGATTTATCCACACTATCACTACTCTCAAGGATGGTTCCACTAATATCAAGGGTGATTTATGCCTTTTTCTGATCGAGTTCTCATGGGTCCGGGTCCCTGCAACCCCTACCCAGAAGTGACCGAAGCGTTCACTCGTCCGTTGCTTGGCCATCTCGACGGCGATTTCATTGCATTGCTCGACGAAACTTGTGACCGCCTGCGTACAGTCTTTCGCACCGACAACGCCCTCACCTTCCCCGTATCAGGAACCGGTTCGGCAGGCATGGAAGCGGCGTTCGTGAACGTAGTGTCCGAAGGCGACACCGTCGTGGTGGGTGTAAACGGCGTTTTTGGTCAACGCATGTGTGACGTGGCCGCCCGCTGCGGTGCCACGGTGGTCCCCGTCGAAGCCGAGTGGGGCACCCCCATCGACCCGCAACGTCTCCTCGAAGCACACCCGAACCCGACGCTGATAGCGGTCGTCCACGCAGAAACCTCCACAGGCGTGCGCAATGACCTCGCCGAGTTGGGCGCTGCAAAAGGTGACGCGCTGCTGTTGGCGGACTGTGTCACATCACTCGCCGGAATCGACGTGCGCCTCGACGATTGGGGAGTAGACATCGCCTACAGCGGCACCCAGAAATGTCTCGGCGTACCGCCCGGCCTGTCGCCGCTGAGCGTCGCGCCCCGCGCTTTGGAACGGATGCTCGAACGGCCCCGCTCGTGGTACTTCGACCTACAGATGATCGCCAACTATGTCACAGGTAGCGGTGCCCGGGCCTACCACCACACCGCCCCCATCGCCATGATCTTCGCCCTCCATGCCGGTCTCGGCGCGGTTCTCGAAGAGGGTCTTGAGGCGTCGCACGCCAGGCACCAAGAATGCGGCGACCTGCTGCAAGCCGGACTCGAAGCCCGGGGTTTCGAGCTGGTAGCGCCAGCCTCCAACCGCCTTCCCCAACTCACATCCGTGCGGATACCCGAGTCCCGGCTCCCGGATTCGGTGAGCGAGGCCGATATCCGCAAAGAACTCCTCAGCCGCTACGGAATCGAAATCGGCGGGGGTCTTGGAACTTTCGCCGGAACCTGCTGGCGCATCGGTTGCATGGGTCACACGGCCCGTCCCCGCAACGTCACGCTGCTACTGGCAGCCCTCGACGAACTCCTCGCGTAGTCCGTCCGAGTTGATTGAATTCTTCATGGAAGTGGCAGGTTCTGGGTTCAGCCAATTCCTGGAAGTGTCAGCCCCGACTGCCGCGCCTTCTCGGATGCCCAGTGGTCCATCACCTTGTCTCGTGCCCACGGCAGGTCCACGAGATCATCAACCGAACTGACGAGCATCTCTCCCGCCTTGACGACCTCTTGTCGTAGTTCGTCTAGGCGGACTCTCCTGTCGCTCTTCATGCTGTTGTGATATGGGCACAACGGTGCACGATTGTCTATTTCGTGGCGACCGTCCTTTGACTTCGGGTCAATGTGGTCAAGCTCAAAATTGCGGATGGTCCGGTCTATGGCAGGCACCCCGTCGGCGCCGACCTTCCAGTTGGCAAACCCGCAGCACCAAGCGCGCCACCCCGACAGATCAAGCAGAAATTCCAACAGCTCTTCACGAGAGAAGATGCTGGCCGAGACTTTGTACTTGCGCGGCGGAAGCGGTTTAACAGGTGGGACATCATCATCTGCTGTCGTTCTCACGGGCAGTTGGTTCGGGCCACACAGAGTTACATCCGCAACGCTCAACATTTCGCCCTCAGACAGTTCGCCGTCCACGGAGTACGCGGATTTCTTGAACTGCCGCCGGAGGACGGTCAATGCCCTCGGTGAGATGTCACACGCAACCCATTGCCTGACGAGACGTTCCGCCGCAACAGGCACATAAGCGCACCCCGAAAATGGATCAAGCACTAGGTCTCCTGGGTTGCTCGCCGCTTTAAGAATGCGTTCAGCCAACGCTACGGGTTTCTGGGTGGGGTAACCGGTGCGCTCTTTGCTGGTTCGGCCGACCATGTCGATCTGCCAGTAGTCCTTCATACCTACAAGCGTGTACCATCCAACCTCGTCTTGGTGTTCTTCAACTCCTTTGAAGCGGTAGGGTTTCAAGCCCCTGTTGTATGACTTCTCCTTTTGAGGATTGAACGTGTAGTCCCTGGACTTGCTGTACCAGAAGATTGTGTCGTGCTTTTTGCTGAAGTACTTTCGAGGACTAGCTCCACCAGACTTGTAGCACCACACTATTTCATTTCTGAGGTGTCCATGGCCGAAAATCGCGTCCAGCAGCATCCGTAGATAACTATTAGCCGTCCCATCACAATGCAGAAAGAGCGATCCGGTCGGTTTCAAAACTCGGTGGCATTCAATTAGCCGAACCGCCATATATGCAAGAAACGCGGCGGTTCCTTCACCGTGCGTATAACGGGTTGCCTCGATTACTCTGAGAACGTCGGGCCTACCGGTCTTGATTTCATCCATCCACTGCTCGTGGACATCCTTCTCCCAGGACCAGATATCTTTGAACTTGGCGGTGGTTGCACCTGTCGGCCAAGTCACATGATTCTGTTCTGCCTGCGACGGGCTGGAAATTCCCCAATCTTTCAACTGGTCCACTTCTCGTTGCGCTTCATCATCGGTCAGCGACGGTTTCAGTTCGCCGATGAAGGTGTCGTTTTTGGCGAAGGGTGGGTCGGTGCAGATCAGATCGATGATTCCCGTGTCGAGCGATCTCAGCAGGCGGTAGTTGTCAACGATGAACAGGTGCCGATTCAGAGGGTGGCCAGTCGACTGGGTATCAGCGTCGTTGGACATGGAGGTCGTTCCTTCGTCAGTGATGGGTGTCTTCGCAACCAACGTACTCGGCACTGTGTGACAGCGGGGTTGACCCGCCGGGACTACAGTGCCGGACGCTGGGTCTGTCTGCGTCCACCCCGACCGAACTTGTACACAGGCGGCGTTCAGTCCCACCGGAAGAATCGGACCGACAGTGACGAGCACACGACGAACGTTCCCGCCAGGATGGCGATTCCGAGCGTCCAGTTCGGGGCGGCGCCCTCGATCCAAGTGCCTTGCAGAAGGTCGACCCCCCGGCTTTTGCCACTTGGGTAAATACTATGTAATCCCCATTGCTTGCTTAGAGCCTGTTTTTGGCTGTTTTGGTCTTCCTATGCAGGGGACTTCCGAGTGCGCTAAGTTTTACTCTCGTTAGAGGTACATCCAACCACAGGGGGGATTTGGACTATGACACGGGTAGCTATTATCGGTGCTGGACCATGCGGACTAGCGCAGTTACACGCATTTGCAAGCGACAAAGCAGCCGACGGCGCGGAAATGCCGGAACTGGTCTGCTACGAAAAACAAAGCGACTGGGCTGGGCTCTGGAACTACACCTGGCGCACCGGCCTGGACGAACACGGTGAGCCGTGCCACGGGAGCATGTACCGCTACCTGTGGTCCAACGGCCCCAAAGAATGCCTGGAATTCGCCGACTACACCTTCGAAGAACACTTCGGCAGGCCGATCGGCTCGTTCCCGCCGCGAGAAGTGCTCTACGACTACATCATCGGCCGCGCCAACCGCAGCGGCATCCGCAAATACATCCGCTTCAACCAGGCAGTGCGCAGCGTCAGCCGTTCGCCTGAAACCGACCGTTTCGTCCTACGGGTACACAGCCACGAAACCGACACGGCCAGCACCGAAGAGTTCGACTACGTGGTAGTGGCCAGCGGGCACTTCTCCACGCCCAACATGCCCCAATACCCCGGCTACGACACCTTCGGCGGCACCCTGATGCACGCCCATGACTTCCGTGACGCCGTACAGTTCACCGACCAGAACGTGATGATTATCGGATCGAGCTACTCAGCTGAGGACATCGCCTCGCAATGCTGGAAATACGGGGCGCGCTCGGTGGTTTGCTCGTCACGCAGCGGCCCTATGGGATTCGACTGGCCCGACGGTATCACCGAGAAACCGATCCTCGGCCACGTCGATGGCCGCACCGTGCATTTCGTTGATGGCACGTCAACCGAAATCGACGCCATCGTCTCCTGCACCGGCTATCTGCATCACTTTCCATACATGGACGACGACCTGCGCCTCGCCACCACCAACCGCTTGGCCTCTTCAATGTTGTACCGCGGCGTGGTCTTCCAGCCCGACAACGGAGTGATGTATCTAGGTATGCAGGACCAGTGGTACACGTTCAACATGTTCGACGTGCAAGCCTGGTACGCCCGCGATGTCATCCTCGGACGCATCGAGTTGCCGTCGGCCGAGGAGCAAGCCCGCTCAATCGCTGAGGAACAAGCGATCGAGGATCTCATCGAAGACGACTACGGACTCATCGACTACCAGGGCGCATACACCCAAGACCTGCTCGAACAGAGCGACTACCCGGACTTCAACACCCCGCTGGTCTCCAAAATGTTCAAGGACTGGAAGGGGCATAAGAAACAGTCGATCATCGGCTACCGCGACAACGGTCACGCCTCACCGATGACCGGCACGGTTGCGCCGACACACCACACCGACTGGGTCGAAGCCCTGGACGACTCGCTTGAGTCGTTCCTGGCCACCGACTCCTAACGGGTTCACCGCTAGACCCATGAAGCCACCCCCGGCGACAGCAGACATCGTTGTCGTCGGCGCGGGCATCATGGGTGCCAGCATCGCCTATCAACTCGCTGCCCAATCCGATGCCCGCGTAGTAGTCGTTGACGAACGCCCACCGGTGGGCGGGATCTCCGGAAGAACCTTCGGGCAGATCCGTCAGCACTACTCCAACGAACTGCTGGTCCAGATGGCCCGGCACGGGTTCAACGTGATCCAGAACTGGGACACCGAAGTAGGAGTCGGCGACCCCGGTTATGTGCAGCTCGGATACCTGCTGTTGGTCATCGAAGACCAACTCGATGCCCTGCACCGCAACATCGACTTGGGGCGAGCCTGCGGCGTGGACACCCGCTTCGTAAACGCCGCGGAGATCGCCGCCCTTGAACCGTTGCTGATCACCGACGACCTCGCAGGGGGAGCATACGAACCAGACGGCGGCTACATCGACGTCACGAAAATGGTGCTGAGTTGGCTCACCGCGGCTCAGGGTCATGGTGCTGAGGTCATCAGCGGAGTCAAGGTGACAGCGTTGCGAACCAGCGGTGGCCGACTTAGTGGAGTGTCCACCGACGCCGGCGAAATAGACGCACCCGTCGTAGTGACAGCAACCGGAGCTTGGGCGACTGACCTGCTTGACCCGATCGGTGTTCACGTGCCCGTGCAACGACGTCGGCTGGAAATGACCATGCTGCAAACCCAGCCCGGCCAACCCCAGATGCACTCCTGTGTCACCGACGGCAACTCCAACATCGTCTTGCGCCCCGACATGGGCCGCCGCTTCCTTGCCGCTGCCTACCCCTCGGAGATGCCGCTCGTGGATGACCCGCTGTTGATGGGCGACAAAGCCGACCAGCGCGCCCACCTGGAACGAATCGACCAAGCGTTGGCTGCCCGCATGCCCGCCATGAGAGGCGCCACCCCCCTCAGCCACGTCAGCGGTGCCTACGATGTGACCCCCGACTACCATCCCCTCATCGGCTGGGTCCCGGAAATAGCCGGCCTGTGTCTGGCCCTGGGCTTCTCAGGTCACGGCTTGAAATTGTCACCAGCCATCGGTGAGATCGTCGCGGCCATCGTGCTTGGACACGAACCGCCCTTCGACCCTCACCGGTTGCGCCCCACCCGTTTCGCCGAGAACGACCACATGTTCTGCGCCTACGGCCCCAGCGCCCGCGCCTAACCCCCCCACTTGTAAGAAATTCAGCGCCGATGCATCGGTGGTTTCATCGTGCCAGACTTTTGTCACATGGGTTAGGTAAGGTAGGTGTCGACAACCCCGAGGGGTCGCTTTGAGCGGTTCCCGGGGTTCTGTCGTTTTCCGCCTTGCGGCTACCAGCCCCCTTCAATCGGGACGCCGTCGGTACCGGAATCGTGCAGATGGTGGGGAAGGTCGGGATCGAGGCGGTGATAATCGCTGGCTTCGGCCACGAATAAAGCATGAACTGTGGATAGGCCAGTCGGCGGGTCGAGAGTACCGGAAGCCACCGAATATCTGCCGGCCTCGGAGTCTGAGCGCCAGAACAAACTCCCGCCGCAGCCAGCGCAGAAGCCGTAGGCAACCGTCGGGTCCTCGTCAGGAACCCACCACCTCACCGAGTCAAAACCTTGATTGAACGACAAATCATCTACAGCAGTGTTGGTCGCGGCCATGAAATGGCCAGTCCAACGCCGACAGCGGTAACAGTGACAGTTGATCACCGGCCGCAACGGGCCGCTCAGCGTGAACTGCACCGCACCACAGCCACAGCGACCAGTAACAGTCATCTCAGCTCCACGGATAGGGCGAGTTGCTCACGGGATGCAGATCCCCAGTTGCGTAACGAGACCAACAAAATGGGGCCAGCAAAGCCTGAGACTCACCCAGCAACTCCCTAGCCACAAGCGCGCCGACACCGATCATCTTGTACCCATGATTCGAGTCGGCAATGAAATACACGTTGTCGCAGAACATGTCGAACACCGGGAAATTGTCGGGAGAGAAACTGCCGATACCACCAGAAGGCTCACGGCTCATCAGATGACCCTTGCCCTCGAAACGCTTCTGACAATGAGCCAGCGCCGCAGACCAAGTGCGATAGAAATCCTCACCAACAATAAAATCCGGTGAATCCGGGCCGTACGGATCGACCGCCACCTGATCTGAAGGCTTGTCCACCACGTAGGGCATATAACCGCCCTGTACGCCACCGAAATTGAAATCGGGCTTGTAATACACACCCCAAGGCCCCTCAGTGACCAGGCCATCGGCGTCGTAAAGCGGCGCGTCGGTGTCAATATGCACCACCGGCGGCATGTTGCCGGCATTGTCGATGAGACAACCCGGGTCGACCTCCAGCGTGCCTTCCTGCAAACACATGTAGGTCCAAGTCGGACGTCGATGCACCCGACCGTCGCGGCCGAGAACATCGGTGACCACTGGCAAGTCGAGCATGGCCCAAATCTTCTGCACCCAAGGCCCGACCGCCACCACCACCTGATCACAGCTGACACTGCCCTGATCGGTGACAACGTCAGTCACAGCCCCAGCAGCGTCACGCTCAAAACCCATCACGGACACGCCTCCAACCACCGATACACCCTCAGCCTCCGCCTTGCCCAACAGGCCCTTGAGCGAGGCCATGTTGTTGGCGTAACCACCCCGATGCTCCTGCAGAACGCTGGTGATGCCCTGCGCCTGCCAATCGTCGAAAATCCCCAACATGTGACGGCGAGAATCTAGAGCGCCCTCCACGAAAGTCGAGGCGTAACCGATGGCCTGCTGTTGGGCATGGATCGAGGCAACATCTTCATGCATCGCCTCATGGCTGATCTGCAAGTACCCCACCGGATGGTACGAGAACGCTTCCGGGTCGCTCTCCCAAACATCTACCGAATGCGCCATCAGCTCACGCATCGCCGGCTGAAAATAGTTGTTGCGGATCACCCCACAGGCAATCCCGGAAGCACCGGCGCCAACACCGGCCTTGTCGATCACGACCACATCGGCACCTGAACCGCGCCCCGACGAACGCAGATCACGGGCCAAGTTCCAAGCCGTGGACAACCCGTGAATACCAGCACCAATGATCACATAGCGAGAACTGCGGGGAAGACTCACTGCGACTGCTCCTTGTTAGTTCTTGGCTTGACTCAGGGCCCTAATGCGCCTGTGGCGCACTCCAACCCTCAAGCTCTGTTGGTTTCCAGTTTTCGCCCACAATGCGCGACTCTGCCACCCACGGCCCCAGTTCCACCTGCGGGAACTTGCAGTGGATGTCCTTCAAGGTGATGCCGTAGGAGTTCCCGTCCACGAGATGCCGGATCAGCACCTTGCGGGCGATGTCATCCTCGGAGCCCTCAGGAATATCGAAATAGATCTTCAGAAATGAGTTGGAATAGCGGTCGAACACCGCCGGCACGCCGTCTTCCTCCAACAGAGTGATGTCTTCAAGCCAGTTGATATCGGGCCCGGGCGTTGCAGCCAGCAGATCAATGTCGGCCACGAGCGTTATGTCCTCTTGATAAGCGAAACGCTTACCGGCCAACACTTCAGCGTCGATCGCCACAGTGCGGATTTCCGATGGGCTCTCACCCGTGCTTGCCGATCCGGCCATCTCAGTGTCCTCCATCGATCACGTGTTTGTCGAACAGCTCCCGGATCTCGGTCAGAGTGTTCTCCTCGGTGACACCGGGAATGTAAGTGGTGCCGGCCAACGGCACCTTGGCCATGGCCGCAGCCTCATAGGTGAGAGCGGCGAGGTCTTCGGGCTCCAACGAATGAATGTCGGTCTTGCCGCACGCTCGAGCAAGCATCTGCACTTCCATAGTGAGCGTGATCAAGAAGTTGTAGACCCGCAGCGCTGCCTCATCAACATCGAGGCGCTTGCGCAACTCCACATCCTGGGTGGCGACACCCACCGGGCAACGGCCAGTGTGGCAGTGGTAGCACTCGCCGGCGGGCACACCTACAGTGCCCTCATAGTCGGTGATGCCCGGCAACTCCTTGTTGCAGTTGAGAGCCATCAGCGCGGCGGTGCCGATAGCGATGGCATCGGCACCCAGCGCTATGCACTTGGCCACATCGCCGCCGTTGCGAATACCACCAGCGACAACCAAGTCGATGTCGTCGGCGAGGCCGACATCTTCAAGCGCCCGACGAGCTTCCGGGATAGCCGCCATCAGCGGGATACCGGTCTCCTCGGTCGCCACATGGGGACCAGCACCAGTCCCGCCTTCGGCACCGTCGAGATAGATCACATCAGGACCACACTTGGCGGCCATGCGCACATCGTCATAGACACGAGCCGACCCCAGCTTCAACTGGATCGGGATCTGGTAGTCGGTCGCCTCACGCACTTCCTGGATCTTCAACGAAAGATCATCGGGACCGAGCCAGTCGGGATGCCGTGCCGGTGAGCGTTGATCGATACCCGCTGGCAGCGACCGCATCTCAGCCACCTGTTCGGTGACCTTCTGGCCCATCAAGTGGCCGCCGAGGCCGACCTTGCAGCCCTGGCCGATAAAGAACTCCACCGCGTCAGCCAACATCAGGTGATGGGGGTTGAAACCGTAGCGGCTCTGAATGATCTGGTAATACCACTTGGTCGACAGGTCCCGTTCGGGTGGGATCATGCCGCCCTCGCCTGAGCAAGTAGCGGTGCCGGCCATAGAAGCACCCTTCGCCAAAGCCATTTTGGCCTCCAGCGACAAAGCACCGAAGCTCATACCGGTGATGTACACGGGAATGTCGAGCTCCAGAGGCTTGGCCGCGAAACGAGCCCCGAGCACAGTCTTTGTTTCGCACTTCTCGCGGTAACCCTCGATCACGAAACGGGTGAGGGTTCCCGGCAGAAACACCAACTCGTCCCAATGCGGGATCTTCTTGAAGATCGAAAAGCCTCGCATTCGGTAACGGCCCAGTTCGGCCTTCACATGGATGTCGTTGATCACCTCACGGGTGAAGATCCGGCTCTGCCCCAACACATCGGTACTCTTATTGACTTCGCTCATCGTCGTCTCCTTGTCCCCTGTCGATTCTCTCTGCTCACATCACGAGCTTGCGCTCGGACGGTTCAAGTGCGTCGTAGTTGTGTAGTTGCTTGCCGCAAACGAACTTCTCGAACGGGGGTGGCTCGCCCAACCCGTGGATGCGGAACTTGCGTTCGATCAACTCGGTGTCGTCGTCGGTCCATTCGCCACCCACGCAGTCGATGCCCAAGGAACTCACCTTGCCCGCCACGTAGATCTCGCCGTCATACATCGAATCGCCGAGATTCTGGCCGGCGTTGCCGCAGATGATCTGACGGCCCCGCTGCATCATGAACCCGGTGTTGATCCCCACATCGCCCGTCACGATGATCGTGCCCCCCTTCTGGTCGATACCGGTGCGAGCACCCACATCGCCTTTCACGATCAAATCCCCGCCGCGGATCGCAGCTCCGGTGAGCGAGCCACCGCCACGCTCGACCACGACCACGCCCGACATCATGTTTTCGGCCAACGACCAGCCGACCCGTCCGTTGATCCTCACCTCGGGGCCGTCGATCAGACCACAAGCGAACCAACCGGGGCTGCCCTCGAAATGGATCCGACAGCGCTTCAGGATCCCGACCGCCAGCGAGTGCTTCGAGGCCGGGTTGAGCACCGTCACATCGACTATGCCGTCGTTGTAGATCAGTTTCCGCAAGGCCATGTTGATCTGGCGGATGGTCAAGTCAGCGGCGTCGAAACGAGCCCGGTCGCCGTCAACCTCGATGTTGTCGGGCATCTCTGCATGGGGCTCAACCAGCCCTCTGGCGTCGTAGGAGACACCGCTGCGCGAACCTAAACTTGCCACACCAACACCTCCCGTTCATACGGATCGCGGGTTTCAACCTCCCGCTTGACCAGAGTACGGATCGATACTTCTTCAGTGGCCACCGCCACCAACTCATCGGACTCGAACAGCACCAGCGGTTTGGCCGCCATCTCATCTTTGGCTATCCCCAACTCGTTGCCGGTGACGCACACGTAGGTGAACACGCCGTCAAGGTCGTCGAGGCTGCCCTTCATGGCCGTCTCCAGCGACAGCCCAGCCGTCATCTTCTCAGCCAAATAAACCGCGATGATCTCAGAGTCGCACTCGCTTTGGAAACGATGGCCTGCCTGCTCGAGGCGGCGGCGCCATTGGTGATAGTTGGTGAGTTGCCCGTTGTGGACCACAGCCACATCGGCGAACGGGTAGGCCCAATAAGGGTGGGCGCTGGCCAGGTCAACCTGAGATTCGGTGGCCATGCGCACATGTCCAACGCCGTGAGTCCCCTGAAACGAGCCCAAACCGTATTGGTCGCTCACTGTGGCCGCATCGCCCATGTCCTTGATGATCTCCAGCGAGTTGCCCAGCGACAGCACCTCACAACCCGGGACGTCCTCGAGGTAGTCGGCCAGCGGTTTGAGTTCACCGCTGTAACGGACCGTGGCCCGAAAGGCGTAACCGGTGTCGCTGGTGACCGTGGCCACTTCCGCACCGATCTTGGCGAGCCGCGACTCGACCTCCAAACGGTTGCGCGCCAGACGTTCCTCCATCCCGAAACCGGTACTGCGGTTCGGTTCAGCGAGCACGAAACGGATAACCACAAGATCGTCGGCTGGTCCATACACCGCGTAACCGGTGGAATCCGGCCCTCGGTGCTTCATTGCTTGCAACATGGCCGTCAATTCGGCGCCAATGTCGGCTGTGCCGTCGCGGTGGATCACTCCTGCGATGCCGCACATGGTGCTACCTCCCTAGTTGTTCTGATGTATGTGAATTGTTGTTGGATGGCCGAAGCCCGGCGAAGCAGCGCCGAATCAGGGCAGGATGTCGAGATATTCTTCGACATCCCAGTCTGAGACGGTGTGCAGGAACCGCTCCCATTCGTCGGTCTTGTAGTGCATGAACACCTTGTACATCTCGCCGGGGAGCGCCGCCTTGACTACCTCGTCGCTGTCGAACGCCTCAAGCGCCTCGCCCAAGGTGAGCGGGATCTTCTGGACCTGTTTGCCTTGCTTCATGGCATCGTAGATGTTGCGCTCCTCGGGTTGACCCGGGTCGAGGTTGCGGTCCAAGCCGTCGTCCATCGCCTTGAGCAGACCAGCGAACGACAGAGCCGGATTCACCGCACTGTCCACCGAGCGGTACTCGAAGCGTCCCGGCGCGCTGACGCGCAGCGCGGTGGTGCGGTTCTGGAACCCCCAGTCGGCGAACACAGGTGCCCAGAAGCCGGTGTCCCACAACCTGCGGTAGGAGTTGACGGTAGGTGATGTCAAGCAAGTGAGTGCACGGACATGCTCGAGGATCCCCCCGATGGCCTTCATGCCGATGGGGCCGGGCAACTGTGGGTTGTCTCCTTCGGGCATGAACTTGTTGTTGCCGTCCGCGTCCCACAGCGAAATGTTGTGGTGGCAGCCATTGGCCGACACGCCCATGAAGGGCTTGGGCATGAAGCACGGGAACGCACCCAACTCCCGGCCAACCTGCTTGCACACCTGCCGGTAAGTGCTCAGCCGGTCGGAGGTGAGTTCGGCCCGGTCGAAGTTGAAGTTGAGTTCGAGTTGCCCGGGTGCGTCTTCGTGGTCACCCTGGATCATGTCGAGACCCATCGCCTCGCAGTACTCGATCACTTTGTGGATCAGCGGTTGCAACTCCGCGAACTGATCGATGTGGTAGCAGTTGGGTTTGGTCAAACCCTCGACGGTGGGTTTGCCGTGTTCGTCGGCTCGCAACCACATCATCTCGGGTTCGCAACCGGCACGAAGATGCAGTCCGTGCTTGGCTTCGAACTCGGCGTGGATGCGCTTGAGGTTCCCTCGGCAGTCCGAAGTAAGGAAAGCACCGCCGTCTACTTCCTCTTCACGTCCGCGAAACAGCGTGCACCAAACCCGTGCCGTGCGACTGTCCCACGGCAAAGGCATAAAAGTCTCAGGTTCGGCGAGGCCGACCAACTCGCGGGCCTCAGGTCCGTAGCCGATGTAGTTACCGTGCCGGTCGGTGAACAAATTCGCGGTGGAGCCGTAGACGAGTTGGAAGCCTTTGCGGGCGATCATGCCGAAATGCTTGGCCGGTATGCCTTTGCCCATGATCCGTCCTGTGACGGAAAGGAACTGGCAGTACAAGTATGCGATGTCGTCGGCTTCGATGCGGGCTTCCACCTCCCTTACCTGCTCTTCGCGGCCATCGGCCCCTATGAACATCTCAAGATCAGTGGCCATGTCTCCCCCATTTGGAAATGAATATGAGACCTGTGCGGGCCGCGGCTTCGGTACCTGAATCAGCACCTTCACAACAACTTGCTCAGGTGTGGCCGACCGTAGCACTATGAATCCCGCGCGTCTACTGAGAGTAGCGACTTTTTCCTCTCAGTAGCGTGAGAGGGCCAAATACAGCCACTCGGAGGAGATCACGCGATCCCGAGTTGCGCCTTGCGGTCGCGTGCGTAACTGATGATGAGTTGGTCAGCCGTAAGCCCAATTACCGCAACGTTGAAACCAGCAACCAAACCCTCTCCCACTAGAGCCTGCTCTGTGCGAGACCGCAGAATCTCATCTCCAAGACCTTCAATACCGCCGATGAAAGCAGCGATGATCACCAGCAACAGACTAAACAGCAGCACCTGGTTCATGCCGAGCATGATCTCGGGAAATGCCATCGGCATCCTGACCTTGCGGAGAATCTGAAACTCTGTACATCCAGCCATTCGCGCTGCCTCGACGACATCGGCGGGGACATTGCGTAAGCCCAGCATCGTGTAACGCACCGCGGGCACCGTCGAATAGATGACGATCGCAACAAGAGCGGCGACAGGCCCGACCCTGAACAACATGACAACCGGGATCAGATAGATGAACGACGGCAACACCTGAAACGTGTCGAGCAGGACCTGCATTGCCGCGTAGCGATGGTCAGTCCTGGAAGCGTAGACACCGACCGGCACGCCGACCACCACGCTGACCACCAGCGACGCCACCACCAGATAGAGCGTCTCCATCGACTCGATCCAGAATCCAGAAAAAGCAAGATACGCAACGAACGACGACACGATCGCGGCGAGTCGCCAGCCGCCGAAATACCAACCGATCATCGCCACCAGCGCCAACAAACCCAACCACGGCAACGACTCAAACCCGTTGCGCATCGGAATGAGAATCTCCAGGATCATGAAATCACGGAATTCGCCAAGCGGGGACTTCAAGTTGAGTTGCACCCAATCGACGACCTCCTCCCAAAACGGAGCAGTACTCACCGTCCACTTCTCGGGAAGCACCTTGGCCTGATTAGAAAGCTGTCCGAGCAGAATCCCACCAACCGTCACTCCAGAACCAGCAACGAGAAACGGGTGACGCTGCAGCCAAGACAGAGACTGGTCAGTGTGCTCAGGCTTACGACTGCCGGCGGCCTGGCTCAGCCTGTCGAGCATGATCGCCATCAACACGATGGCTACCCCCACTTCCAGGGCCCGTCCGACCCGAAGGCTCTGCAAATAGTTGAGCAACGGCAGACCCAAACCACGAGTGCCGACAAACGACGCCAACACGGTCATTCCAAAACACTGCATCAATACCTGATTGACACCCACCATGAGCTGCGGACGCGCCGCCGGCATCTCCACCTTCCACAGCATCTGCCTGCGTGTACAGCCAGCCATACGACCCGCCTCGAGCACTTCCGTTGGCACCGTCTGCAAGCCCAACAGCGTCAACCGAGCCATCGGTGGCACTGCAAACAGAACGGTAGCGATAGCCCCGGCCTCATCTCCGATCCCGATGAACACCGAAATCGGCAACAGATACGAGAAGTGCGGCATCGACTGCATCACGTTCAGCGCGGGAATCAGCATTGCCTCGAATTGTTTCGACTTGGCCGCTGCCAGACCCAAGCCCCAACCGATCACCGCGGCTAGTGGCGCAACCACCAACACGATCGACAAAGTGATCATCGAATCGTCCCACACATCAAAGATCGCCAGATACAGCGAACAACCTCCGACAAGAACGGAAAGCTTCCATCCCCCAAGCCACGCCCCAGCCACCGCGAAACCGGCAACCAGCGTCACCCACGGAACCGCACCCAGGCCGAATGGGCCATCGCCGGCGATAAGCAACTGCTCACTCACATCAAGGGGGTATTCCAACCAGCTCGACACAGCGCGCGTCAGATCCTTGAAGTTGAACAACCCCAGAAGATCCTCATTCTTCAAGTGCAGCAGGGAACGGTTAGCCCAATCCCTGAACGGCACGATCTGGTCTTCGCCAACAATCGAAAAAAAGTCAGGAAACAGGCCCGGTGCGACCTCATGGACGAACTGGATCAGCAGGTACGGCGACGCCAGCAACAACACCAAGCGCCATCCCCTGAAGCGTCGGAGCCTTCTTTGTTGGCCAGTCGGAACCGCGGTATCGACGACCGAAGCCATCAGCCGACGTCGGAATCGTTGTCGTCGTCGTCGGCACCCCAAACAGCGTCAATCAGGGCGTTACGATCAAGGCTCCCGACCGCGGTACCGGCATCATCTCGAACCAGTAGAGGCATCTGACTGCTGAGCACGGCGGCGGCAACATCGCTCAGAAGGGCGTCGGCGTTTACTGCTACCCCGTTGGGATCGGCAAGACCAAGTTCACCCATAATGCTGCCGGTGGTGAGAATCTTGTCTCTTTGTACATCCTTGGTAAACGCACGGACATAGTCGGTCGCCGGATTGGTGATCAACTCCTCGGCTCGACCGATCTGAACAATCTGCCCCTCGTAAAGGATGGCGATTCGGTCGGCGAGACGTATCGCTTCACCGAAGTCATGGGTGATGAACACGATCGTCTTGCGAAGCACCGACTGAAGCCGCAGGAATTCGTCTTGCATTTCACGCCTGATGAGAGGATCAAGCGCCGAAAAGGGCTCGTCAAGAAACCAAACATCCGGCTCAACTGCCAGAGACCGGCCAATACCCACCCTCTGTTGCTGCCCGCCGGACAACTCACGCGGGTAGTAGTCGCCGCGCCCTTCCAAGCCGACAAGCGAGATGATCTCATTGGCGCGAGTTCGGCGAGTGTTGCCATCAACCCCCTGAACTTCAAGGGGAAAGGCGATGTTTTCGGCCACCGTGCGATGCGGGAACAAAGCAAAATGCTGGAATACCATACCCATCCGGTGGCGCCGGATATCGATTAGTTCTCTGTGTGAGGCGGCCAACAAATCGATGCCACCGAATTCGACGCTCCCGGCTGTCGGTTCGATGAGGCGTGAAAGGCAGCGCACCAAAGTTGACTTGCCCGATCCGCTCAAACCCATAAGCACAAGGATCTCGCCGGGCATGACATCGAGCGTGGCGGCTACGACAGCCGGAATATACCCGGCGTTCTTCACGGCTTCGGCAGTGGGCTCACCGTTGTGGCGGCTCAGGAACTTCGCTGGATCTGGACCGTACAACTTCCAGACGTCGCGGCACGAGATCATCGCATCGCTGCTCATGAGGCGATCAGCCTACTTTCCGAGGAAGCCGTCTGGACGATGGGGTGATAAATCGCCCCAGACGGCACCTCTAATGATTGTTGCCCTACGCCGAGGGCAACAATGGTCAGCCGCTGATCCAGGACTGCCAGATGTCTTCGTTGGCGGCGAGCCATTCAACCGCGGCTTCAGACGGCTCCTGGCCGTCCACATCAACTGCGGCGGCCATCGCGGCGAGCATGGGGTTGGTGAAGTCCATGCGCTGCACAATCGCCGCTGCTGTGGGCCACTTCCCTGGGAAGTGCTCGCCTACACCGGTCTTCAAGTAGCCATCGGCTGGGTTGCCGCAGTCATGAGTGAGTTCGGCGTTGACGCCCCACGCAGGATCCGTACGACAGGCGTCCTCGAATTCGGGGAACTCGATGAAGTCGCCTTCGTAAACAGCCTCGATGAAGTTAGGTGTCCAGTTGAAGAGCACGATCGGTGTCTCGTCGACTGATGCAGCATCGAGTTCTGCCCACAATGTGGCAGCCGACCCTGCGTTGATCACCGCGAAGTTCATTCCGAGGCCTTCAACCCGCTCCTCATCGCCCTTGAGCCAGTCGACCGGTCCACCTAGGAAGCGTCCCTTGTCGCCTGTTTCGGCAGTGGCGAAGATGCTGGCGCACTCGTTGAGAGCTTCCCAATCGGGTAAGCCGGGGCACTGATCTTCAACGTAAGCCGGATACCACCACTCTTCACGGGTGACCGCGTTGTGTGTTGCAAAGTCCAGCACACAGCCCTTGTCAACCTGCTCCTGGAAGGCAACCCCGAAGGCTCCCTCCCACACTTCGTGTACCAACTCAATGTCACCATCGCACATTGACTGATAAACGACTTGACTGTCGGAAGGAACGTATTCCACCGCGAAGCCGGCGTCTTCGAGGATGCCCCCGACCACCTCGGCGCCCACAAGCTGGCTCGACCAGTTGTGGAGCGGGATACGGATTGGGTCCGATGAATCCGCTGGTTCCTCTTCTGCCATAGTTTCCTCGGGTGCAGTGGCGTCGTCACCGCCGGCATCATCGTCGTCGTCGTCTCCACACGCGGAAGCGAGCAACACTAAGGCCATCAGCACAACGACGGCGGTCTTTACTCGGTTCATAATCCCCTCCAATTAGTAGTTGGTAATCAACTGTCTAAGAATTGACAGCAGCGGGGACGATACCACGACTACCAACCAACCACTACTAGTAGTGAAGTAATCACTACTAGTAGTGACTATTTTTGCCAGTCGCGTGAGAGGCCGGGGGCTAGACCTTTTTACGGGGGGTATCGGCGTTTTTTAGGACTTTGCCGGCGGCGTCAAGGATCCCTGCTTTGGATCCAAGAGACAAGGGATTGGCGCCGAACAAGTCCGCGCGATTGATAGATACCCAGCGGTAGCCGTCGATCTTCTTGGCGCGCTTGAAGGCTTTCTTCAAGCCAGCAACCTCTGAAGCCACAACAATCGAACCCTTTATCTGTCCCTTTGCGAAGACCAAGTCGGCATCGCCGCTTGGGTCAGGCGAGGCGTCGACTGCAGTACTGAGCGCTTCGCACAGCGCATTGTGATCAAGTCGGGCCATTTCAGTCGTCCTCCGTAGTGAGAATTATTTCAACTGCATCAAGAGCGGCTTGCGCATCGGCGCCTTCAGCGATTACTCGGGCGGTGTCGCCGGTGGTTGCGCCAAGGGCAAGCACGCTCATGATGCTCGCTGCATTTGCGGATTTTGCACCAACCTCGACGCGTACTCTCGCATCAAAGGATTTCATCTGCTCGACAAGAGCGGACGCAGGGCGTGCATGAAGACCCTGCGGATTGGTGATGATGATCTCACGGTCCATTTGGCCCCCAGAGGTCAATGATTGTCTAGTCGTCGTCGGGGTCAGCGGTAAGGCAGTCGTACAAGAACTGGGCATCGGGGGTGCGCCAAAGCGCCTCACACAGGACCTCATCTTGCAGAACCTCGGCAAGCTGGGAGAGTACCCGCACATGGTCATTACCAACAGCGGCCAGACCCACAACCAAATGGGCAGTTCCCGCCTGCCAATCAACACCATCAGGGTATTGCACCACAACGATTCCCGTGGAACGGATGTAGTCCTTGCTCTCAAGCAATCCATGGGGCAGAGCGACACCGTTGCCGAGATACGTAGAGGCCTTCGTTTCACGCTGTTTCATCCCGTCGATGTACTCATCAGAGATCGAACCGCGAGCCACCAACAATCCGCCCGCGTGCTCGATGGCCTCGTTCATCGAATCGGAATGATGACCGAGAACGATGTCTTCGAGGCTGAGAACGGCGGTGAGCGAGTCGTCCATCAGCTGACTCACAGCGCAGAAACGATGGGTTCGCCCGCGGTCAGGTTCGATACCAATGCCTTCACGGCCGGGTCATTCATAAACAACGTGAACGGAATGATCGCCGCCCCCGGAACTTTGCCTTGAGCCTGCTTGGCCAAGCCTTTGTGAACGACAACCACATCTGCTGCGTCGGTCAACTGGCCTACAGGTGAATGCACGACGTTGATGTCGAGCTTCGCCTTCTTGACCATCTTCTTCAACTGGTTGGCACCCATCAAGCTGCTGCCCATACCAGCCTCGCAGGCGTAGACGATGAGTTTGATATCGCCAGCCTGCTTGGTCACGCGCTCTGTCACGTCGGTCCCTCCGATATTTCGTGGTTGTATTCATGTTGTGGGGTGGTCTGGGAACACGCCCAGCCCACCCCACAACAAATATCAGGCTTCAGGCCCCTTTATGAGACACCTGGCACGCCCGCCATGGCGTCGGCCATGTCGTCGCTGTCATCGTCGGCGTCGGTCATGTCTTTCACCGGGAATAGCCGCAGCAAGATGCTTCCCACGAAGAACGTGGCTGCCGCACCAACTGCCATGCCGATCCAGACCCCTGCAGCTGCGCCTCCGTCAGTTGGCGTGCCTCCAATGTAGGCGAAGACACTGCCTGGTGACGGCACCACCTTTAGACCGGCATCGAAGATCACGAAGATGATGTCGGCGCTGATGCCTCCTGCCCACATTGCGATGATCATCACCGGGTTCATGAGTACGTACGGGAAGTACACCTCGTGGATACCACCGAAGAAGTGAATGATGATCGAGCCGGGTGCGGAGAGCTTGGCCAAGCCCTTGCCAGCAAACCAATAGGCGAGCAGCAGACCAAGACCTGGACCAGGATTCGTCTCAAGCAAGTAGTAGATCGAATGCCCGTTTTCGGCTACATCGGTTGTGCCAAGCGGTGTGAGCACACCGTGGTTGATGGCGTTGTTCAAGAACAGCACCTTGGCTACTTCAATGGGCAGGTCAATCAGTGGCAGGAGCCCTGAATCGTCAATGCTTTCCACCATGTTGCCGAATGCGTTGGCGATCTCTCGCATGATCGGTCCAATGATCCGCCATCCGATCATGGCCAAGAAGAGGCCGGAGATCCCTTGTGAGAAGTTGTTGATCAACATTTCAAACCCTGCCGGAGTGCGGGGGTCGAAGTACTTGTCAATTTCTCGCATCACCCAACCGGCGAGGGGTCCTGCCCTATTTTTTGTAATGCTGTCGTAAACATGTCACAGAGTTGTCATGCTTCGCTACTGCCAATAAGGCACTAAGAAGATATGACAAATCGGCGCTGCGTCAGGTGTAGCGCGCAATTAGGGACACAGCGGATGCTCCCGCGAACTTTCAAGACAGTTCGGCGAACGGGTCGTCTCCTGTGACGAGGTCGGTGGCGTTGATGGCGGTGATGCGGTTGGTGAGGGGGAAGCTGTGGGGGCCGGCGTGAACGAGGAACAGATGGTCGAGGCGGAGGTCGGCCAGAGCGCTGTGCATCGACTTTGAGACTGCCGGCCGGGAGGTTCGCTTTATCTCGAATCCGAGGACTCGTCCGTCGATTTCCAGTCGCAGATCGAGTTCGGCACCTCCGTAGGTCGACCAGTAGGTGGGGTAAGCCGCGGTGAACCTCGCCAGGAGCTGTTCGAGGATCATGCCCTCCCAACTGGCACCCAGCATCGGCGAACGCTCCAGGTCGACCATGGTGGCGATACCCAGCAGCCGGTGCAACAGGCCCGAATCGCGAATGTAAACCCGAGGCGATTTGACCTGGCGCTTGGAGATGTTGGCAAACCACGGGGGTAGTTGGCGAACGACCAGGGCGTCGGTGAGGGCGTCGATGTAACGCCTCACGGTTGACTCTGACACGTCGATTGATCGGGCGATTCGTGCGCTGTTCCAAGTCTGCCCGTGGTAGTGGGCCAGCATCGTCCAGAATCTCCGCATCGTCGTGGCTGGGAAGCGGAAGCCGAGGTTGGCGAGGTCGCGTTCGAGAAACGTTGAGATGTAGTCGTCGCGCCAGCGGTTCGATGCCTCGTCGGTAGGGGCCACAAAGGACTCGGGCAGGCCACCGCGCAGCCACAGATCGTCGAGTCGGTGCGCTCCCACATCGGATAGCCGCAAGCCCCCCAACTCGACGAAGGAGACTCGACCGGCCAATGACTCCGAGCCCAAACCGATGAGATCGGGCGATGCGCTGCCGAGCACGACGAAGCGGCCCGGACGACGGTTCTCGTCGACAAGGACCCGAAGCGTTGGGAACAACTCGGGCATCCGCTGGGCCTCGTCGATCACGATCGTCTCGCCGGTGTCGCGCAGCGCGAGCGTCGGCTCGGCCAAACGAGCAAGGTCGCGATGGTCCTCAAGGTCGAAGAACGCTGCTGGCGTCGAGGAAATAGTCTGACGGGCCAGGGTAGATTTCCCTGCTTGTCGAGGCCCTGTCAGCAAGGTCACAGGTGCGTGTAATACTGCTTCGCGCAGGTTCTGGGAGTCGATAATCCGGTCAATCAGCCGCATCTATCCAAGTTATCCTTGAAAATCCACCATGTTGTACACGATTTTCAAGAATTAGGTTTTCAAGAATCAGGTGTAGCGCGCAACTCGGGCGACATCGGATGCCGACAACAGGGGGCTGACAACCACCACCGGCGCGTTGATCTCCTTGAGCGTGATCGTCGTAATGACGAGATCAAACCTGTCGTGGCTGAGCGCCTCATAGCCGCTCTCCGAAAGCACCTCCACCAATTCGAGTTCGGGGAACTCGGCTTGGATCCGCGAGACGAGCACCCAAACGGTAGCCATACCACTAGGGCACACCACAAGAGCCCGCCGCCGTGGATGCAGCCGCGCTCGCTCCATCGCTCCTGCGAGATACATGGTGATGAAACAGACTTCATCATCATTGATTGACAAACCCATCTCATCCTCAACCAGCGCAGCGATCTCACCGGCGACGGCATAAACGTCCGGATAGCGCGCAGTCACCTCGTCTCGCAAGGGGTTGTGGATGGGCAACCCATGACGAAGGCGGACGCTTAAGCGACCGAGATGCAGAGCCAGACTGCGCCGTAATTCTCGATCATCACCAAGAGCAATGTGCAGCCTTTCTCCCGCGGTACTGATCACCCGGTCGAGCAACTCCTGAGTGATAGCCATCGTTTCGGTGGAGACAGCATCAAGGGCGTCGAGGCCGAGCAGACACTCCGTTATCGGCGCCACTTCTTCTACCGGCAGTCCCGACCCGAGGACCTGCTCAATGTCGCTGACCATATCCAGCACGCTCGCCGCCACCGGATGGTCCATGACCGAACGATCCAGTCCCGCCTCCACCGAAACCCGGTGACCGGCCTGCAGACGGGTGATGGATACAGCCAGAAACAATGCCAAAACCACATCACTTCTGCCGGACGTGAGAGTCTCACCAAGTGTGCTTTGGCGCACGATTGCCGCCGTCTCCGCTAATGGCAGCGCAAACAACCGTTCCCGAAGCCCAACGGGCACACGCACCGTCGATTGCTCACGGGCGCGGGCATCATTGCCCATCTGCAGTCGCAGCACATCCTCGGGGACCGACTCCAAAGTGAACTGCACCATCACCTGCCGAATACGACGTTCAGTACCGACCACGGAGATTCCCCTGCCGGGTCGGCGGACCAAAGGCAAGCCGTTGCGCTCAAGCCAAGATTCGCAGGCATGGAGATCCCGACGAGCTGAAGTCTTCGACACCTCCAGTTCTTCATGCAGTTCTTCAAGCGAATTGATAGACGGAGCGGTCCACAACAAGGCAGCCAAGAGCAGGCGAGTACGCTCCTCAGGGGCATAAACCCGGGGGGCCTGGGGACGCGACAGCAGATCGGCCATGATCTGTTCCCGCAAATCGTCAGACGCCTCAATGATCAACTCCAGACCCTGCCGACGCACCAACTCAGCACCGTGTCCGTGAAGGTACCGCTCCACCTGATCAAGGCGATAGCGAACCACCCGTTGGCTCAAACCAAGTTCAGCGGCAAGCTCCGCGGTGCTTCTAGGCCTGTGCTGGTCGAGAAGCCAGCGGGTTATCCGGATAACCCTGGTGTCTATGTTGACGCTCACCCCACCGAACCCTCGAAATTCTCGGAGCTCTCAGAACGAACGATCTCCCGGACCTCGCTGGCTGAGGCCGCGGCGAGTACCGGCTGAACCAACTGCTCGGCGGATGCGGCGTCAAGAGAATCAATGACCGACTTGGTGGGGTTGACAGAACGGCCACTGACCGACAACTTGTCGATGCCCATAGCTGCGAGCACCACAGCACCTGCTGGGTCCGCGGCAGCCAGCCCACAAACAGAAACAGTGATCCCGTTGCGATGGGCCGCATCGGCGGTCAACTTGCACAAAACCAACACCGCGGATGCAGGGGATCCTGAAATCCGTCGAGCACGCCGTTGGTGCGATCCGCGGCCATCGTGTACTGAGTGAGGTCATTGGTGCCGATCGAGAAGAAATCGACTTCGGCAGCGATCGCATCGGCCACCAACGCCACCGCAGGAACCTCGACCATCACACCAATCGGCGGCACCTCGTGGGCGACGCCTTCGTCGGTGAGTTGTTGAGCCACATCCAAGATCTGTGCGCGTACCTCACGGATCTCCGCAACATGGGAGATCATTGGCAGCATCATCGCAACATCACCGTGGATTGAAGCCCGTAAAATCGCCCGAACCTGGGTGTTGAACAAGTCAGCCTCCTGGGTGTAGAGACGGGCACCGCGCACACCCAAGAACGGGTTTTCCTCGGGGTCGATGTCGAGATAGGAGGCGGGTTTGTCTCCACCAATGTCGAAGGTCCGAATCACGACGGTGTCGCCGAAACCCTGCGCTGCGAACGAATAGAACTCGAACTGCTCCTCCTCGCCCGGCGGAGCGCTGCGATCAAGAAACAAGAACTCGGTACGTAACAAACCAATGCCATCGGCACCCTCGGCAATCGCCAATTCGATGTCTTCACGCGATCCGACGTTGGCAGGCACTGCCACGCCACGAGAACCCAGACTGACCCTCACCCCCCGATACCGCGCCGCGGCCTGCTGCGCGGCGACATATGCGTCCCGCAACGCAGTGAAGGTGGCTGTGGTTTCGTCGTTCGGGCGGATCGCCACATCGCCGCTCGTGCCGTCGAGCGCCACCACCTCACCCGAACCCACCATCTCGACAACTCCGGTCGTTCCGACCACCGCGGCCACACCCAAGGACCGGGCGATAATCGCCACATGGCTGGTCGGACCGCCGGCCTCGGTGATGAAACCGAGAACCAGGTTGGGATCGAGCAACGCAGTTTCTGCCGCGGTGAGCGCCGCCGCCACCAAGATCGACGGGACCTCGATGGCACCGAGATCCGTGCTCTCAACCCCGGCGAGGTGACGCCGCACACGGTCGGTGACCTCCACCACATCGGTAGCGCGGGCCGCGATGTAAGGATCGTCGATAGCAGCGAACATGGCAGCGATCTCAGCAGAAGTGTTGGTCACGGCCTCCTCAAGCGTCGCCCCTGCCTCAACACCTTCAGCGACGGAATCGGCCAACATCGGATCTTCGGCCATCAAAGCCTGAGCACCGAGCACCTCTGCCGCTTCGGTCCGGCCTGCATTGCGGGCGTGCTCCTGCAACCGGATCAGGTCAGCCTGCACAGCCGCCATTGCGTCGTTGAACGAAGTGACAGGATCATCGGCGTCGGGGATCTCAACTTCCACCGTGTCGATTACCACCGCGGGGCCGATTGCGACCCCCCCCCCCCCCCCCCCCCGCAGCGCCGGTACCGACAATTCTCGCTTCGGCCTGCGAACTCATCGCCTTCTCCTGGGCTTTTTGGACTTTCCCGACTTTCTCTGCTTTCTGATCGCGCCCCATTGTGGTTTCTGCGCCGGTGGCAGAGGGGTAAGCAGGTCATCCAACGTGTCATAAAGGCATGCCCATGCAACCATGGAGATGCTGGTGGTCATTGCCAAAGTGATCAGCGTGATCACGACCGTTACAGGATTCAGGCCCCAGACGAGTGGGAACGCGGCTGTGAAGTTGAACAGGAAGAAGAGGACCCAGATCGCGAACAAAGCGATCCGTCGCTTTTCGCCCAGTCGAACGCTGGTACCCAGAGCCCTGAGAGGGCCTTGGACTGTCCCCTCGGCGACCACAAACCCGAAGAACGCATACAGCACCACAACGAGAAAGAACAGAACCGGCCCAAAGAAGGTCCTGAGGTATTGAAATCCGAGAAAGAAAGCCGCCCAGAACCAGAATGAGCAAACCAACTGGTCAACAAAACGAGTCCCGTCTCGGAACGGCGCGGCGATGTCGATCGGTTCGTTGCGTGCGGCGTTGAGCGCGTAGGAGAATCAGGGCAATGCTGCTGTGGTTGCCAGTATCAGCCCCAGGGTGGTTACTGCCCGAAGGCGGAACTCGTTTTCTTCCCCCCACACCGGAATCACTGACACGGCCAAGACACCGAACGTGGCGACAGCGGCCAGCGTCAGTGGAACCACGTTTGCGACGTAACCACGCAAGCCGCGCTGAAACATCGCTGGTATCGGTAGAGGAAACGGTTTGATCTTCGGTTCTGTCATTCAGGCTGAGTCTCGCGGAAATAGTCCGATGTCGCCACCCATCTTTGGGCCCACCGGTCACTGAAGTACAGAGAAGTAAGGACTAGCCCAAACCGTGGCCAACACTCATCTCAAGGGGTACATCGGTGGTCATGGTCACCGCGGCTCGGTCTTCGTCGGTGCAGGGCGGACCGACAGTGTCTGTTGAGCGCACCGCGGCCCGCGCCCACGCTAGAGCATTGTGTAAAGCGGCTGGTCCCCCTGCACCGCCAGCCAAAAACCCGGCAAGCAGCGCATCGCCGGCTCCGACCGTGTTGCGGATGTCACTCGCCGGTGAAGTGCCGTAACTCACTTTGTCGTCCACAAGTACCGCTCCGCTGCCCCCCAAGCTGACCAGAACCGTGCTCCAGCCGTGGCGCTGGAGTTCACTGGCCGCATCAACCACATCGCCCAGAGTCCACAGCGGTTTTTGAGTCAAGCTTGCTAGTTCTTCGAGGTTCGGTTTCGCTACTGCGCAGGGGGTATGAGCCATACGTGCAAGAGCCGTGCCGCTGGTGTCAATCACCAGTTTTTCGGACGTGTCCGGCAGCCTCCGGGCTAGTTGTACGTAGAAATCCGCTGGCGCGCCAGGTGGAAGGCTGCCGCTGGCCACCAGCCACTGCGAATCAGCGGCCTGGTTCACGGCGGTGTCAAGGAGCGCATCGACCGCAGATGCACTGAGGTGTGGACCGCTCTCATTGATCTTTGTTGTGGTGCCGTCGTCCTCGATGATGGTGAGGTTGGTGCGAACGGTGCCCTCAATGGCAACCATGTGGGTTTGGGTTCCTGCTTCGTTCAACGGAGCGATCAGATCGGCGAGGCCATCGGGGTTACCGGGAATCACCGCTTGAGCCTGAAAGCCGTTGGTTGTCAATACCCGTGCCAGATTGACGCCTTTGCCTGCGAATTCGACGCTTGCGGTCGTTGCTCGCAGCACCTCACCGCGCTCCAACCGCCCAATAGCCAAGGTGCGGTCGATGCTCGGGTTCGGGGTGAGGGTGGTGATCAAGGCGCTGAGGTGGCTCGGTAGTTCTCGAACAGGAGTTTCTCTGCTTGGTGGGTCCATTCTCCCCGTTCGCCCAAGGCTGCGCCAATGTCGGGGAACTGCTCGGCGAGCTCAGCCAAACCCAGCAACGGAACACCGCTTACCTGGGGAAAGAGCATGACCTTCCCCGCGAAACGGCCTTGCATTACTGCCTCCACGCCGTCGCGGGCTGCCTCAATGCCACCGACTGCTGCCAAGTTCAGCGCCGGGGAGAGCGAACCGTTCATTGCCTTGTCGAGCACCAACGCCTGGTCGCTGATCGCAGACCCTGACGTGCCTGTGTATTGGGCGTTGTGGAGATAGACGCGGCTCATGTCGAGCGGACCCATGGTGCCGTTGGCGATACCCGCGAAAAACACCAGCATTCCGTCGGGGCGCATCAGCCGTGCCGCGTCGGCCATCACCGCGGCCACCGGCACTGTCACGACCACATCGTCGGCGCCCTCACCGTCGGTGAGCCTGCTCACCATCTCTTCGGTGGTCTCATCCGCCGCGCTCGGGTCGAACAACACCAGCGCGCGGTTGGCCTTCTCCGCGAGCGGACGAAGCGATGCTTCCAGCACTGCCAAACGAATGCCGTCGGGATCAACCCCGATGATGGTCGCCGGGCCGTGGCCGCTTTCGATCGCCCGCTGAATGTGCATCTGCCCCATTGGGCCGCCCGCCCCGATGAACACAGCGGTTCCTCCAGTGCGCAGATCGCAGCGGTTGCGGGTCTCGCCGTATGCGGCCGTTACGTCAGGACCTTGGGTGCCCACATAGGCGGTGTAGTCGTAGTGCAAACGGCCAAAATCGATCTGGGGCAAGTCGTCGAGGGGGTGCTTGCCAACGAGATTCAGGGTTCCCCTGAAGGCGATCTGCCGGGCCGCTTCGGTTACCTGCACTGCGGAACGGGGATCAAGCAGGATGATGTCGTCGAACCCGGCCCCACCGGTTATGTCCGCGGCTAGGGCTTCATAACCGTCCGGTTCGATCCCGTCAGCGATGATCGTCTCAGTGTCGGGACCTATCGCCTCAAGAATCCAGGCATGAACCTCAGGCGACAGATCGGTCAGCACCAGAGAAGCCACATCGGCTACACACTGGCCGAACTGATAGGTGGTTTGGTCTTGCGGGTCACCCACTATCCAGGTTTTTCCGCCTGCTTGGGGTTCAAGACGGCGCCGCTGCGTGTATGCGGCTTCCACACAAGCCCAAGGCTCCGACAAGGCCGCTGCTGCGTAACCGATCTCGTCGTTGACCGGGATCACATATGCGCCATCGTCGGCGTCGAGGACCTCAGAGCCGATCAGGTGGTACTGAATCAGACCACCGGGAATCGTGTAGCCGTAGGCCGTGCTGCGTCCGTCAACATGGATGTCGGGCTGAATCGCCAAGCGGTCACCCTTGCTGAACCTCGAAGCGAGATCAGAACCCACTTCGATGACGGTGACCGCCGCCTCATGACCGAGACGGGTTGGGTCCACCGCCAGATCACGGCCATACAGCTTCGGGTGGTCGTTGCCCAGGCGGATGAGTTTCACGTCCGAAAAGCACAGGCCCACCGCGTCGATGCGGATCAGCAGCTGATCTGGCGCCACCTCGGGGATCTCCATTGGTTCGGGAGCGCCGCTGTCGCCCATGCTCTCAAGGCCCGTGCCATACATGTTCCAACCGAGGTTTGGTTCAGGTAGCACAGTGTCACCGAGGCGATAGTCAGCGAAGGTCCAAGCTTCAGTGGTCATGAATAGAACTCCCCCTACTTGTGCGTACCGTTATATCCAGATGGTGGATTGTTGGGACAGGAACGAACGCTCAGCTAGACCGTGCCACACGGAGATACTGTCTCGGAAGCTTCGCCACGGCTCGAAGATGGCCCGAAACTGGGCATCTTCCAGGGCGAGTGCGTTGAGCACATTCTCGGTTTCTGTTTTGAACGCCCTCATCAACTCGGGTGAGAACTCGCGGATAATGGCGAACTGCTGGATTTTCTTCAGGTCGATCTGGTTGCGGTAGTCGTAGTGGGCGACCGTGTTGATGTTGGCGGCCATGGCGGCCGTCTCGACAACGGATTGGTCAACCGGACCTCGATCCTCTCACTGCGCCGGGGACATGTATCAGCAGCCACTGTTTTCTCCTGTTCAACTACAGAATAACTGTACGGCAATTGTACGGCAGTACGGCGATACTCAACCCGAGGGGAACGGTTGGAGCGGGTGACGGGAATCGAACCCGCGTCATCAGCTTGGGAAGCTGATGTTCTACCATTGAACTACACCCGCGGGCATGGTTGATCTGAGTCGAATCGGCTTGGTGGTGTCGGCTCGGTCGCAGTCTAGAGGTTCTGCTGCTCGGTGTCTGGAAAGGGTAACAGTGGTGACGGTGATGCCCGGTGGTGCTGCCTACATGGCGGGATTCCTCTTCGAACGTCTTTGGGTGGGTGAACTTGACCGGTGGTCGAGGCGGATCGGTGGGTTGACTGTCGTTGCTCGGGGTGGTTGGCCGTTGTATGCTCTTTTCTGTGATGATGAGGTCTTTGAGTCGGGGTGTTGTGATAAGCCGAGCGGTGAACGTCTCTGCCCGTCCGCTTTGTGGGAGCCGGTCGCAGACCGGCTCGACGGCGCTGGACCCCCCCGGTCTCGTCGGCGGCGCCGTCGGCGAGTTGTTGGGACCGCAGGGCGGCTCGAGGGTGCCGCTTCGGCGGTGACTTCCGCTATCCGCGACGGCCGCGTCCTCCCGCGCCGGCCGGCGTGTGCGCTGGCCGCGTTCCTGCTGCTGTTCACGGCGCTGGCTGTGGCCGCGCCTTCGGCTCAGGCTCAGGCGCCGTCGTCGTTGGTGTCGAACACTGCCGAGACTAGTAACGGATTTAGCAACGGTCGCCAGGCGCAGAGTTTCACGACTGGGAGCAACCCCGCCGGATACTCGCTGTCTGAGGTCCGCCTTTCTTTGACCGAACTTATAATTCAATATACCGGTTATACGACGGCGGTCAAGATCCGGGAGAACAACGACAGTGACCAGCCGGGCGATGTGGTCGCCACGCTCACGAACCCGGCCTCCCTCACCGCCGGCGCGTTGAATACTTTCACGGCACCGGCGGACACTACCCTTTCGGCGGACACGGTCTATTGGGTGTACGTCAACGATGGCATCCCTAGAATCAAGACGAGCTTCGTTACTACGCGCAGCGATTCTCAGACGGGTCTGACGGGCTGGTCCATCGCCGATACAAGGTTATCGTGGATTCACGCGAGCGGTTCTTGGGGTTCGTTCACCCCGTCGCTGTTGTTGGAGATCAAGGGCCACGCGAACAGTGCGCCGGTGTTCGCGGCTGCTTCGTTGACGCGCAGTGTTGCGGAGAACACCGCCGCTAACACGAATGTGGGGGCGGCGGTTCCCGCGGCGACCGACGCCAACAGCGACTCGTTGACGTATTCGATGGAGGGCGCCGACTCCGCCTCGTTCAGCTTCGATCCGGCGACCCGGCGTATCAAGACCAGATCGGGTGTGTCCTATGACTTCGAGACCAAGACGAGTTATTCGGTGACGATCAAGGCTTCCGACGGGACGGCCAGCGACACGTTGCCGGTCACTATCACCTTGACTGATGTGGCTGAGCAGCCGGCGACACCGGCGGCGCCGTCGGTGTCGGCTACGTCGGGTTCGACGACGAGCCTGAACGTGGCCTGGGCTGCGCCTGCCCGTAACGGGGGCCCCGCGTTGACCGGCTACAGCGTCCAGTACCGGGCTGGTTCCAGCGGCGTGTTCAGGGCCTGGTCGCATTCGGGTACGTCCACGTCGGCGACGATCACCGGGCTGACCACCAACACCGGCTATCAGGTGCAGGTACGCGCTCTCAACGGGGAGACGCCCAGTGGATGGTCGCCGTCGGGCACGGGCCGCACCAACACGCCGGCCAACAACACGCCGGCCAACAACACGCCGGCCAACAACACGCCGGCCAACAACACGCCGGCCAACAACACGCCGGCCACCAACACGCCTGTCAACAACACGCCTGTCAACAACACGCCTGTCAACAACACGCCCGATACCGGTGCGCCCGATACCAGTGGGCCTGTCAACAATGCGCCGGTGTTCTACCCTGATATCGACGTCGGGCCCGTCCAGAGCAGCGTTGACTTTGAGTGGACGGCGGACCATGACATCGAGAGCCTCGACGGGGACCACGGCGAGCTTACGGGTTCTTGGTCTGATGGTTTGACTCTGTGGATCGTCGACAACGACTTCAGCGGCGGCGGGGTGTACGCGTATGGTCTTGACACCGGTGAGCGTGTTGAGCACAGCGAGTTCATGCTTGACGACGCCAACCGTTTCCCGCGTGGTTTGTGGTCCCAGACGGGAACTGTTTGGGTTTCTGACAGCGGCGAGGACCGGGTCTTCGTCTACGACTTCGACAGCGGCGACCGTCTCGTCGGGCGCGAGGTCGTGCTTGGCGGGGCCAACAGCGACGCTCGCGGTGTCTGGTCCGACGGTGAGGTCTTGTGGGTGCTTGACCAGCAGCAGGCGTTGTTCGCCTATGACCTGGTGAGCGGGCGGCTGCTCGGCCACTATCTGCTCGACAGCAACAACAGCGACCCCCGCGGCCTGTGGTCTGACGGTGTCGCTGTTTGGGTCTCTGACCACACCGCCAAACGCATCTTCGCCTACCGCCTGCCCGACCCGACCGCACAGACGGTCACGGTCCAACGAGCGGTCACGGTCCAACGAGCGGTCACAGTCCAACGAGCGGTCACGGTCCAACGAGCGGTCACAGTCCGAAACGCCCGGGCGGGCAGCGAGGCGCCGCAGTTCCTTGAGCGTGTCCCCAGCGAGGAGTTCGGGGAGCTTTCCAGTGCCGGCAACCACAGCCCCAGAGGTATCTGGTCTGACGGCGACTTCATGTATGTCGTTGACCAATGGAGCAGCCGCGTCTACACCTACAACATGCCCGACGCTATCGACGCGCGTCTCGCTGCGCTGTCGCTCAGCGGCGTCGACTTCGGCGAGTTCAACCCCGACCGCGTCGACTACGCCGCTGTTGTCGACGGCGTAGTCGACACTGTCGTGACAGCCCAAACAACACAACCCCAAGCCCACGTCGAGATCAAACCCGACGGCGACGGTCACCAGGTCGCGCTCGACGACCTCACAGAGATCACCGTCACAGTGACCTCCGCGGACAACAGCCGCACCAGAACCTACCGCGTGGCCCTCACCCGAAAAACAGCCGCGGAGACCACCACCATCGACGTCGCCGTCTCACAGAACGCGCACAAACCCACAAACCTCTACATCAGCACCCGCGCACCAGGTCTGGACCGGACCATCCACAACAACGACGGACCGCTCACCATGACCCTTTACACAAACCCCCTCACCGGCACCCAGAACTGGTACCGCAGCACCCTCACACCCATCAAAACCATCCTCGCGGACGGCTCAACGGCCACCATCGACGTCGCCGTCTGGCGGAACGCGAACAAACCCACAAACCTCTACATCAGCACCCGCACACCAGGCCAGCACTGGACCACCCACGACAACGACGGACCGCTCACCATGACCCTCTACACAAACCCCCGCACCGGCACCCAGAACTGGTACCACAGCACCCCCACACCCATCAAAACCACCCAACAATAACACACGTACCTGGAGTCTCCGGTGTTGAGAAATCGCGTATCGACATTCCGACGGCCTTCTGGCTCGCCACCGTCGGGGGAGCTGATCTGCTCGGCATCCCGGCGGGGCTTCTGGAACCGGGTAGAGTGTTCGAGGCGGTGGCCGTGCGCATTGGAGACGGGTCGTCCGTCGGTGTCTGGGACGGCCTCGACGACTGGGATCGAATCTTCGAAAAGCCCGTGCGCAGATCAGATCCGGCCAACATCATCGATGTCTGGATCCAAGGAAAGCGTGTGATCAGCCAGGATCCGCGCTAGAGGGTTTTGCTTGGCGTGATTTGGTGTGATGGTGTGACGGGTGCGGGTAGGGTCGCCATCGAATGGCAATTGAGATCGGATACAAGTGATTCTTTCTGACCGCACACTGCGCGAACAGCTTGAAAACGGGCGCATCATCATTGATCCGCTCGACCCCTCTGCGTTGCAGCCTTCGTCGGTCGATTTGAGGCTCGACGGGTTGTTTCAGGTCTTCCGGAATCACACGATGGGCCATATCGATGTGAAGGAGGACCTCAGCGATCTCACGCAATTGGTGAAGGTCGCACAAGACGAGTCGTTCGTCTTGCACCCGGGCGAGTTCGTGTTGGGCAGCACCCTCGAACGGGTGGCGGTTCCCGACGATCTCGTGGCGCGCCTTGAGGGCAAGTCGAGCCTGGGCCGCTTGGGTTTGTTGATCCACTCGACGGCTGGTTTTGTTGACGCGGGGTTCGACGGGCAGTTGACGTTGGAACTCAGCAACGTCGCCAATCTGCCGATCAAGCTGTATCCCGGCATGAAGATCGGACAGATCTCGTTTCAGCAGATGACCACTGCTGCGGAGCATCCATACGGTTCCGACGAACTTCGATCAAAGTACAAACACCAGCGTGGACCCATGCCCAGCAGGTATTGGGAGAACTTCGTCAGCTAGCCGAAGCGAGTGGGGTCAGCGGTATTGGGTTGCGGTGATGATGCCGGCCAGGATCATTCCTAGGCCCAGCAGCAGAATGGGGTTGGATGTGTCCCAGAACGAACCGACGTAGTTGACGAGGATGGTTGCGATGCCGGCACCGAGCAGGCCGAACATGAGCACCGGAACCCACATGGGACTCGGCGGCATTGAGTCTTGACCGGTGTGAGACACAGTGTCGGGGGTGTATCCGTCGGGTCTCGTTCCTTTGGGAGTGACCCTGCCGCCGGACACCCGGCGTTTTGTGGGCTTTTCAGACATGTGGCAACTCTAGAGGTTTGAGACGGTCGGCGGGTCCTGTTCGTTGAATCACACAGGTGTGATTATCCACGGGTTTTCCCCCAGGCTGTGGATAACCTTCGATCTAGTCGACCGGAGCTACCAGATCCATGTCTTCAAGACAGTGCCGGGGAGGTTCTGGATCCTCGTCGGGAGCGACGGTCATACGAACCTCGGTACCACAGATGCTGCAACGGTAAGTGATCTTCACCTTCCGCAACTCACCCGCTGGTGGAGGCTCCGGAACCGGCCGAGCGAGCCCCCGTAGCATCGCCAAACCAATACGAATGATGAGGAATGCCGCTACTACCGCGATGATCACATTCAACACGTTCACTACCGGCCAGCCTACGCGCGGCGACGCCACAGCGTGACCGCCGAGCCGGTCGCCCCGGCGCTGACCGCGGCGATGCATTCACCGGGGGGCGTGTTCAGCACGCCGTCAACGGTTAGGCGGAGTTCCTCGGCTGCGCCGGCATCGCCGACGCCGAGTGTTCCTCCGTTCAGATTGGCGATCATCGGATCTATCTCAAGGCGGTGACAGATCGACAAGAACCCGGCGGCGGTGCTTTCGGCAATCTCCCAACGAGCGATCTCGGGCAGGTCAGTACCAGCATTTGAAAGCGCACGATGAAGCGCAAGTTCCACACCTCCGGTTGTATCAAGCGGGTTGCCCGCAGCGCGCCCCACATCGACCACATCGGCCAATCCCGGGCCCGTGGCGGAAGGACCTCCAGCAGTGAGAAGCAGCGCGGCCGCACCATCAACGGGTGGAGCAAACGAGTACGAAGTGACGGTGCCGTCAGACACGAACAATGGCGGCAACTCGGAGGGATCGTCGATCACCCCGCGGAGTTCGTCGCTGCTCACAGACATTCCGCGAACCGCTCCGAGACGACTCCCAGGATGGGCTGCGATCGGAACCAAACCCGTAGTCACCGCGGAGCGGCGGCGCTTAACGCTGCGGGTCGCGGCGAGATCCTGTTGTGCTCGATCAATCCCAAGCAACCCAGCAGTCGCATCGGCCGTTCTCGGTGGCGGCAACAACCCTCCCTCGTCGGCGACTCGTGTGGCAGGGCCTTCACCCCACGGCTGTCCGTACACGCGGCCCAATGCCGAAGCTCCAGGCGCCACAATCGACGCCACCGACACCCCAACCACAACCGCAGAGCCGACCGATCCAGAGGTGATCGCCGCGACCGCGGAATGTAAAGCAGCCGAACCACTCGTTTCTGCCGCGTCGACGACGATCCCACCAATTCGATCAGGCCAGTTGGCGCTCAGCACAGCGGCTCGGGCCATGTTTGCACCCTGCGCCCCGACCGGCTCGGCACATCCGACCCACACCTCATCAATCGAGGAAGCATCAACTTCAGCGCGGCGTATCGCCTCGTTCATCACCAACGCGCTGAGGTCAACAGGATGCCAACCAGCTAGAACACCGTCTGTAAGGGCGAAAGGGGTGCGGCAGGCAGCCGCGAGCATGACGGTCATTACGTGAGTCTTCTACACTGACGCTGGACGCGGGTAGCCATCAGGCTTGGACCCGACGCCTGTCGCTTAGAAAAGCAAAGGCAATCCGCAAAGCAAAGGAACGCAATGGGATCAGCATTGATGTTTGGGGCCGAGAACTACATCACCGATATCGACGGCTTCAACCTGGGCACGCTAATCGTCAGGGTCGCCATTGGTCTCACCCTCGCGGCCCACGGTTACGGAAAGTTCTTCCGTGGCGGCAAGATCAAAGGCACCGCAGGCTGGTTCGACTCGATGGGGATGCAGCCGGGAAAGTTCCACGCCCTGCTTGCTGCCTCAACCGAGGTCGGCGCCGGGCTCCTCTTTGCTGTGGGCCTGCTCACTCCGTTGGCTGCGCTCGCCTTTGTGGCTCTGATGGTCGTGGCCGGATGGACGGTGCATCGCGACAATGGTTTCTTCATCGTCAGCGAAGGCTGGGAGTACAACTTCGTGCTGGCGATCATCGCCGTTGGCATAGCCACGACCGGCCCCGGAAAGTACTCCCTCGACTATGAACTCGAATTGATCAAGAACCTCGACGGCACCACCGGTCTGCTGATCAGCGCTGTCGGCGGTGTCGCCGCCGCCATCGCCCAACTAGCCCTGTTCTACCGCCCCCCCGCCAGCGAATAACCCCCGGCCAACAGGGGGTTGCACACCGAGAGGGTACGAGTGGTATATTTTTCGGTATGAATTCGTATAGAAATTCCGACGAAGTGTGTGAAGGTCTTGGCGAAAAAGTCCTTGAAGCACTTGGGTCCGCTATCCCCCGGACCCGCCTCGACCTTGAGAGATACAGAACGTCACTCCCAGACATAGTCGCGACGTCTGGCTCTCGAGGCCTGGCCAACTGGTTTCACGACCGTGTCTGGCACCATCTCGTCTCAGATCTTCAAGATCTCGACAACGTTGTGATCGTTGACAAGGGACCCGTCCGGGAGATCGTCGTGGACGGAACCTACCGAGTCCGAATCAAGCGTCACGATCGGAGGGGTCGAGTCAGTGCCTACCCCACCCAGACTGCACTGGAGTTCCTTTCCCAGCCATCAGAACAATTGGTGCTTGATGGACTTGCCCAAATACCTCTGATCACGGGATACCAGTGGAACTCAACGACCCACGAGATAGGTCCTGCGGTTCTGTCGCTTCGAGATGGCTTGGACAAGGTGCTCTGGCTGATTGAAGTGCCCGAACCGGCTGATGATGCCTCAGTTGAATCGATAACCGGTCCACATGTTCCAGAAGGCCCGAGGATCGAGTTCCCGGTTGACGATGAAAGAGAGTCGGAGGTTGACGGGAGGTGAGTTTGGGGGAGGCGATCGCCACAGCCCGGCGTGCGCGAGGTCTGACACAGGCAGATCTGGCCGACGACTTGGGCATAACCCAGGCGGCACTGTCCCGCTATGAGAACGAACTGCGCCAGCCAACCGACGGTGACCTTGAAAGAATCGCCTCGAATCTCGGAGTCGTACCAGAACTGTTGCGCCGAGCCGACCGGATGCAAGGAGCGCTCGCCGCCGGGGCTCATATGCGACGACGGGCAACCGCTAAACCGACCGCGTGGCGTCGCCTTGAAGCCCAATTGAATCTTTACAGACTCCACGCCCAACGGCTGTTTGATGAACTGGACCTGAAGACTGAACTGACGATTCCCTGGTTCGACCCGTTCGAATACGATCCGAGGACTGCGGCTCGCCTCCTGCGAATGCAATGGCGAATGCCCAACGGCCCGGTTACGGACCACGTGGGGTGGATGGAAGCCGCAGGCTGTCTGATCATCGATACGGACTTCGAGACAACCCGGGTTGATGGACTCTCGCAGTGGAGCGGCGCTCATCCAGTGGTGATGCTCAACGTTGGAGCACCAACCGACCGACGTCGGTTGACTTTGGCCCATGAGTTAGGACACCTCTGTCTCCACAGACAAGGCGTCCCCGATGACGTTGAATCTGACGCCAACGCGTTTGCTGCCGAGTTCCTGATGCCAGCCGAGACTATTCGGCCCGAGCTACGTAACCTCACGGTAGGGCGGTTGCACGACCTCAAACGTTATTGGGGAGTGTCGATGCAGGCCCTCATCGAACGGGCACACCAATTGGACATCATTGGTTCCCGAGAGCGAACCAATTTTTACAAGCGGTTCAGCGCGCTGGGGTGGCGCACCCGAGAACCACTGAGCGACGAACTGGCGCCGGAGCGAACGCGTCTGGCCGCCGAGATCGGCCAGGCACTGCTCTCGCGCGGTCACACTCCGAGCGAAGCCGCTGAGATATGCGGCTTCAGCGCCGATAACCCGCACAACCCGTTCATCAGCGACAACCAACATCTGCGCTGAGCCTGGATCCACCGGTGCGGTGAGGTTGTGGGGTTGGCGTGTCCACGAGAAAGGCCTCCTGACGTGGGAGAATGCTGTCAAGCACGACGGTCGTTCTGGCCATGTGGGGAGGCACTTCTGGTGAGGAGCGTAGCTGGTGGGATCGACGGGTTGGAGGCGGTGTTCGATGATGGGTCTTTGGTGGGGGATGCGGGGTTGTTGTTGGCGGGCACGGTGATGTCGAGGCTGGGTTTGGAGGCGTTGATCGACGAGACGGTGCGTCCGGGCGGGTCGGCGGGCTCAGGCGCTGAGGTGTTTCTGACTCTTCGCGACAGATTGCGGGTTTTTTCAAGTCGCATTGGTGGGTGTGCGGTGGTGGTTGTGTGGTCATGTTAGCGGTTGGTTTCGGTGGTGGGCGCGTCGTCGCTGGTCGGCTTGTTGGAGTCCGTCTCGGCGTGCTTGGCGGATCTGGTCGCCTTTGCCGGTGTGCTCGTCGTGGGGGGTGACATACCCGATGCCTTCGTGCAGCCGCACCGAGTTGTAGTGGCCGCGGACGCGTTCGAGTTCTCGGGTGAGGTCGGCGGGATCGCCGAGCGTTTCGAGGTGGGGATGCTCGCCTTTGACGTGGCTGAACAGAGACTCGATCCAGGCCTGGTCGGTGGGCGTGGACCGGCGTCCGAAGTGCTGGGCGATCGAGCACATGGCCATGAATTTGGCGGTGTCGCCGGCGCGCATCTCCGGTCCGTTGTCGCTGACCGCCAACAGCAGCGGGATTGTGTCGCTGTGGGGCAGGTCTGCGTGGGGGTTGTCGAGGCGGGCGGCGAGTTCGTCGGTGAGGAGCCCTTCGCTTTGCAGTGCTTTGGCGAACAAGACTCTGGCGGCGACCGAGTCCGGTGCCGCGGTGTGGTGCGTGGCGATCCATTTACGGGACACCACATCGACTATCGCGTAGGCGTGCTTGGCTTGTCGGCATGTCGGGAACTGGGTGCCGTCCCAACACCACAGTTGGTTGGGCCGCCACTCACACCAGGTAGGCCACGGCGTCTTGGTGGCCTTGGCGGGGCGCGGCGTGCCGGCCAGAGCGAGGCCGTGACCTGCGAGAACGCGGTCCACAGTCGAAGCAGACACCCACACGCGGCCCAGGTAGGAGCCGCGGTGCGCGAGCTTGCGATGCGACCGGTCGGTGTCGCCCCACTCGTCGAAGAGGCGCACGATCTCGTCACGTTCTGAGCTCAGCAGGCTGTGGATCGGACGTCCGCCCGGGCGGGCATCGTCAAGAGTCCCCTCGGCGCGGCGTTGGGTCCAGCGCCATGCCCGGCGGCGGTCCACACCCAGCACCGTGCAGACCCGGCTGTGCGTCCAGCCAGCCGAGGTGGCGTCGTCGATCAACCCCAACAGCACGGCTTTGGCGGTCCCGTCGACGCGGGCGGGGACAGGACCGCTCATCCCCAACCCGTTTTTCCCCGCAGCACCGCCAGCTCCACGGCTTGTTCGACCACAGTACGCCCCAACCGTTCCACCTCGACACGAAGGGCTGCTGCCTCAGACGCCTCCGCTCGGGACTGACGGGGCCGGCCCGGCCTCGACGAACCCAAAGCCGCGACCGCCCCATCCCGGGCGACAGCTCGCAGCCGGGCGATCACCGACCGGTCCACACCAGCCTCAGCAGCCGCCTCGGCCTGGGTGACCTGACCGCAAAGCATCCGCACCCACAAATCGTACTTCTGCTCTGCTGTAAGCAGCTTCTTCGGTTTTCTATGCTCGGAACTCATAGGCTGCAGCCTCCTGTCCTAGGACCGCCAACCCTGCCCGATGCTGCTTGAAAAAACTCAGAACCTGTCGCGCGAAGTCAGATGCACAACAGCGCGGGTCGCAAGGTGTTGTCTTTGGTGGCGTCGATGCTGGTGGGCGGGTGCTGCATCGACGATGTGCAGCGGCTGCGGTCGGGCTCGGCTGCGGTCGGGCTCGGCTGCGGCGGTGCTGCCGTTTGGGGTGGTGGCGCCGTCGACTGCGGGGTCGTTTTTGAGGTCGTTCACGTTCGGGCATGTGCGCCAGCTCGACAAGGCGGCCGAGCTGGCGCTTGTGCGGGCGTGGTCTGTTAGCGCCGCGCCCGACGTGGCGGAGATGACGGTGGATTTGGACTCCACGGTGTGTGAGGTGTGCGGCAGGGCCAAGCACGGCGCCGCGTACGGCCATACCAAGGTGTTGGGCTATCACCCGCTGGTGGCGGTGCGCTCAGACACCGGCGAGGTGCTGCACTCTCGGCTGCGGTCGGGGTCGTCTCAGCGCGGCAACGACCGGTTCGCTCGTGAGACCCTGGCGAGGGTGCGGCGCGCCTGGCGGCGGACGCGGCGGTGACGGTGCGCGCCGATGCGGGGTTCTTCTCCTATGACATGATCGCAGCCCTCGGCGCCCACGGTGCGTCCTACTCGATCACGATCGGCCGGAACGCCAAGGTCAACACAGCCATAGCGGGGAGGTGTCAGTTGGTTTGTGTAAGGCGGGGTGGTGGTCATGTTAGGCGATTGGGAGTCGCTGTGGGTAGCGGATGGCTAGCTGGTTGATGCAGGCTTTCCATCCTGGGGTGTTTGTTCCTTGTGGTCCTCCTCTTTGGGTGTTGATGTTTCTGATGGCCAAGTACAGGAGTTTGAGCGCTGAGCGTTCGTTGGGGAAGTGGCCTCGGTTCTTTGTGACTTTGCGGAGCTGGTAGTTGACCGATTCGATCATGTTGGTGGTGTAGATCACCCGGCGGACCTCTGGGGGGAAATCGAGGAACGGTATGAACTGTTCCCACCGGTTCCGCCACAGCGACACGATAGCGGGGTATTTGGAGCCGATACCGGACTCGAACGTGTCTAGGGCTGCTTGGCGGCCTCGACGCTGGGGGCGGTGTACACGGCTTTGAGTTCCGTGGACACTTGGCGGCGGTCCTTCCAGGAGGCGTAGCGGTGGCCGGCTCGCAGCAGATGCACCACACAGGTCTGGACTGTTGGGTGTGGCCAGGTCGCCTCGATGGCCTCGGGCAGGCCTTTGAGCCCGTCGCACACGACGATCAACACGTCGGCGAGGCCCCGGTTGGCGAGCTCAGACAAGACACCAGCCCAGTATTTGGAGCCTTCTCCGTCGGAGTCGCCGATCCACACCCCCAAGATGTGTTTGTGGCCGTCGATGTCGATACCCACAGCCAGATACACGGGCCGGTTGGCGACATGACCGTCTCTGATCTTGATCATCAACGCGTCGATGAACACCACCGGACACACCGCGTCCAGGGGTCTGGACCGCCACGCTTCGAGTTCCTCGTAGACCCCGTCGGTAACCCTCGATATCAGGTCGTGGGACACGTCAACGCCGTAGATCTCTTTGAGGTGGGCTTGAACATCGCCGTAGATCTCTTTGAGGTGGGCTTGAACATCGCCGTAGATCTCTTTGAGGTGGGCTTGAACATCGCGAACGGTCATGCCCCTGGCGTACAAAGCGATGATCCGCTCGTTGAACCCGTCCAGGCGGGTCTGGCCCTTAGCAACGATCCGCGGTTCGAAGCTGCCGTCACGATCCCGGGGCACCTCCAAGTCCACGGTCCCGACATCGGTGTGCAACCGCTTGGGAGTGGCCCCGTTACGGGAGTTCCCCGACCCGATCCCGGCCGCATCGCCCCTCTCACAGCCGAGATGATCCGACAGCTCCTCCCCCAGCGCTCTCTCCAAAACAGCTTTGGTCATCTGCGACAACAACCCCTCGGGCCCCAACAGATCAGTGCCGGAGGCATGCACACGCTCCATGAGAGCGTCCAGCACCTCCTCAGACACCAAACCAGCAGCATCCGCCGGCAGTGCTCCTCGATAAATATCAGTCAAAATGGTCCTTTCCATAAACCAGAGCCGAAACAGCCCCGGACAACTATCTCAAACCACCCCCTTACACAGACAATCTGACAGGCCCCGATCATGTCATAGGAGAAGAACCCCGCATCGGCGCGCACCGTCACCGCCGCTTCCGCCGCCAGGCGCGCCGCACCCTCGCCAGGGTCTCACGAGCGAACCGGTCGTTGCCGCGCTGAGACGACCCCGACCGCAGCCGAGAGTGCAGCACCTCGCCGGTGTCTGAGCGCACCGCCACCAGCGGGTGATAGCCCAACACCTTGGTATGGCCGTACGCGGCGCCGTGCTTGGCCCTGCCGCACACCGCACACACCGTGGAGTCCAAATCCACCGTCATCTCCGCCACGTCGGGCGCGGCGCTAACAGACCACGCCCGCACAAGCGCCAGCTCGGCCGCCTTGTCGAGCTGGCGCACATGCCCGAACGTGAACGACCTCAAAAACGACCCAGCAGTCGACGGCGCCACCACCCCAAACGGCAGCACCGCCGCCGCCGAGCCCGACCGCAGCCGAGCCCGACCGCAGCCGCTGCATATCGTCGATGCAGCACCCGCCCACCAGCATCGACGCCACCAAAGACAACACCTTGCGACCCGCGCCTGAGCCCGCCGACCCGCCCGGACGCACCGTCTCGTCGATCAACGCCTCCAAACCCAGCCTCGACATCACCGTGCCCGCCAACAACAACCCCGCATCCCCCACCAAAGACCCATCATCGAACACCGCCTCCAACCCGTCGATCCCACCAGCTACGCTCCTCACCAGAAGTGCCTCCTCACATGGCCAGAACGACCGTCGTGCTTGACAGCATTCTCCCACGTCAGGAGGCCTTTCTCGTGGACACGCCAACCCCACAACCTCACCGCACCGGTGGATCCAGGCTCAAGGCCCGTGCCATACATGTTCCAACCGAGGTTTGGTTCAGGTAGCACAGTGTCACCGAGGCGATAGTCAGCGAAGGTCCAAGCTTCAGTGGTCATGAATAGAACTCCCCCTACTTGTGCGTACCGTTATATCCAGATGGTGGATTGTTGGGACAGGAACGAACGCTCAGCTAGACCGTGCCACACGGAGATACTGTCTCGGAAGCTTCGCCACGGCTCGAAGATGGCCCGAAACTGGGCATCTTCCAGGGCGAGTGCGTTGAGCACATTCTCGGTTTCTGTTTTGAACGCCCTCATCAACTCGGGTGAGAACTCGCGGATAATGGCGAACTGCTGGATTTTCTTCAGGTCGATCTGGTTGCGGTAGTCGTAGTGGGCGACCGTGTTGATGTTGGCGGCCATGGCGGCCGTCTCGACAACGGATTGGTAGTACGGCGGGAGTTCGTTCCAGCGCTCAAGTGAGATCTGCACCTCCAGAGTGGTGCCGGGTTCCCACCAACCCGGGTGGTAGTAGTACAACTGGCCGTCGAACTGGTCGAGTCCCAGGACTAGATCATCGGTCGGGCCGACGAACTCGGCGCTGTCGATCTCGCCGCGCGCAATAGCGTCTCGGATCTCGTTGCCGCCAAGATCGACCTGCACACCGCCAAGGTTCTCAAGCACTTGTCCAGCGAGACCTGGTATTCGCATTCTCAGCCCTTGCAAGTCGGACTCGGTCTTGACTTCTTTGCTGAACCAGCCACCCATCTGACACCCGGTGCTTCCAGCGGGGAACGTGATGATCCCGTGCTCCTGCGCGTAGAACTCGTTGAGCATCTTCAAGCCGTCTGCCTGGTATAGCCAGGCATTCTGCTGACGCTGGGTGAGCCCGAACGGAACCGTGGTTCCGAACTGCTGCACCGGGCTGAGGTTCACGTGGTAATACGACGCGCTGTGCCCCATGTCGACTTCGAGGTCTCGAACCGCGGGCAGCACGTCGAGAGCTCCGATGGGTTCATCAGCGGGCTTGGGAGTGATCTTGAACGCACCGCCGGTGAGTTGGCTCACCTTGTCTGCGAAGAACTGTGCCGCGCCATACAGCGTCACCAGTGATTCGGGCCAGCTTGTTGCCATGTCCCAGTGGATCTGAGGCCCGGAGAACGACGTGCCTGCAGTGCCGCTTGGGTCTGCAGTGCCTGCGCTGTTGGCGCTCCCGTTGTCGGGGTTCAACACGTTGTTGTCTGCACATGCGGCCAACACCGCGGCGGTTGCTGCGAACCCGGCCACACCAAGGGAGCCCTTGACAAACCCCCGCCGTGGAATCTGTGCAGGCGAGCCTGATTCAGCAACGCCGTTGGTTCCCCGTGTTTGTTTCACAACTGCTTCTCCCTCAACGGATTTTCACCAGACAACATAACTGACCGCACCTCGGACCGGGTTTGGAGCGGGTGACGGGAATCGGACCCGCGTTATCAGCTTGGGAAGCTGGCACTGCGTTGACGGCTGACTCCCTGATTTGCACGGGTCTTGGAGGATTTTCGGCCTCGGAGTTCGTTGGCGTGCAACAAACGTGCAACATCGGGATCGAGTCTTCTCTGACGACTGTGTGTCGAGGGGATCGCTGAGAGGTCGCGGGTCTCGTCCGGCTGCTGGGTCCGGGCCGGTCAGAGAGCCCACTGCGGGGGCGACAGTTTGGTCACTGAAGCGACCGCAGAATGTTCAAAATACCCTCCGCAGATCGTCCAATTGATCTTCGGTCAGTCTAAGCTCTCGAGGTGACTCAAGCTCTGTTTCCCCGTGTGATCGATCGGATGCTGGAGGGCGAGCTGCTCTCGGAGTTTCCTGCCGTGTTCGTGGTGGGCCCGCGCGGGTGCGGAAAGTCGACTTCCATGGGGCAGTTTGCTGACACGATCCTTGATCTGTCGACACCGGGGGTGCGGACCGCCGCCATCGAGGATCCGGATGGCGTGCTTGCTGCTTCGCCGGGCAGCGTTCTCATCGACGAGTGGCAGGAGGCTCCGGAGATCCTGGGAGCGGTGAAGCGAGCGGTAGATGCTGATCCGTCGAGCGCTCCTGGAAGGTTCATCATCACTGGTTCGGTCCGCGCCGCGCATCAGGCCGCGACGTGGCCGGGCACCGGTCGACTCATCAGGGTCAGGATGTACGGGCTCACTCAAGGAGAGCTCGAGCGGGACAACGTGTACAACCCGATCGATGCCTTCTTCTCCAAATCGGGGCCGGAGTATGAGAGGTCCGATCTGAAACGGTCGGACTACCTCTCTCGGATTGTCGCTGGACGCTTCCCCGATGTAGTCGAGCGATCTGAGCGCGGCCGGTCTCGGTGGTTCGATAGCTACATCGAACAGCTCGTGGATCGAGATGCTGCACAGGTTGCCGGTGGGAATCCTCGACCGCGCAAGTTGCGAGCGGTGTTGTCGTCGTGCGCTGCTCGAACCGGTCAGGAGCTGAACAAGGGAGCGACTGCCAGCGATGCCGATGTTGCACGGGGCACTGCGGATTCCTACATCTCGCTTCTCGAGGATCTGTCGATCATCATCCAGGTTCCGCCATGGCACAGCAGGCGTCTCCAACGGCTCAATCGATCACCGAAGATCCACGTCGCTGATCCGGGTCTTGCCGCTCATCTGCTCAATGCGAACGCGACTGTACTCGGTCGTGATGCGACGCTGGTTGGTCAACTGTTCGAAACGTTCGCCGTCACCGAGCTGACCACGCATCTCGAAACGGTGGAGGAGGCGACGGAGCTGTTCCACATCCGGAACCGCGACGGGAATGAGGTCGACGTTGTCCTCGAACGGCACGGCCAGGTTGTTGCACTCGAGATCAAATCGTCGATGAGTGTGGACCGTTCCGATGCCAAGGGTCTCATATGGCTCCGGGACAAGCTCCAGGACAACTTTCAACACGGCGCCGTTCTGTATAGCGGCGAGATCCCATTCCAGATCGACGACAGAATCTGGGCGGTGCCCCTGAGTTCACTGTGGCGTCAGCCTGTTCGGTGATGTGAGAACGACTGCTGACCGCTCGTTCAGCACCCCGCGAGCAGTCGGCGTTTAACACGTTGTTGTCTGCACATGCGGCCAACAACGCGGCGGTTGCCGCGAACCCCGCCACACCAAGGGAGCCCTTGACAAACCCCCGCCGTGGAATCTGGGCAGGCGAGCCTGATTCAGCAACACCGTTGGTTCCCCGTGTTGTGCATCTGACTTCGCGCGACAGGTTCTGAGTTTTTTCAAGCAGCATCGGGCAGGGTTGGCGGTCCTAGGACAGGAGGCTGCAGCCTATGAGTTCCGAGCATAGAAAACCGAAGAAGCTGCTTACAGCAGAGCAGAAGTACGATTTGTGGGTGCGGATGCTTTGCGGTCAGGTCACCCAGGCCGAGGCGGCTGCTGAGGCTGGTGTGGACCGGTCGGTGATCGCCCGGCTGCGAGCTGTCGCCCGGGATGGGGCGGTCGCGGCTTTGGGTTCGTCGAGGCCGGGCCGGCCCCGTCAGTCCCGAGCGGAGGCGTCTGAGGCAGCAGCCCTTCGTGTCGAGGTGGAACGGTTGGGGCGTACTGTGGTCGAACAAGCCGTGGAGCTGGCGGTGCTGCGGGGAAAAACGGGTTGGGGATGAGCGGTCCTGTCCCCGCCCGCGTCGACGGGACCGCCAAAGCCGTGCTGTTGGGGTTGATCGACGACGCCACCTCGGCTGGCTGGACGCACAGCCGGGTCTGCACGGTGCTGGGTGTGGACCGCCGCCGGGCATGGCGCTGGACCCAACGCCGCGCCGAGGGGACTCTTGACGATGCCCGCCCGGGCGGACGTCCGATCCACAGCCTGCTGAGCTCAGAACGTGACGAGATCGTGCGCCTCTTCGACGAGTGGGGCGACACCGACCGGTCGCATCGCAAGCTCGCGCACCGCGGCTCCTACCTGGGCCGCGTGTGGGTGTCTGCTTCGACTGTGGACCGCGTTCTCGCAGGTCACGGCCTCGCTCTGGCCGGCACGCCGCGCCCCGCCAAGGCCACCAAGACGCCGTGGCCTACCTGGTGTGAGTGGCGGCCCAACCAACTGTGGTGTTGGGACGGCACCCAGTTCCCGACATGCCGACAAGCCAAGCACGCCTACGCGATAGTCGATGTGGTGTCCCGTAAATGGATCGCCACGCACCACACCGCGGCACCGGACTCGGTCGCCGCCAGAGTCTTGTTCGCCAAAGCACTGCAAAGCGAAGGGCTCCTCACCGACGAACTCGCCGCCCGCCTCGACAACCCCCACGCAGACCTGCCCCACAGCGACACAATCCCGCTGCTGTTGGTGGTCAGCGACAACGGACCGGAGATGCGCGCCGGCGACACCGCCAAATTCATGGCCATGTGCTCGATCGCCCAGCACTTCGGACGCCGGTCCACGCCCACCGACCAGGCCTGGATCGAGTCTCTGTTCAGCCACGTCAAAGGCGAGCATCCCCACCTCGAAACGCTCGGCGATCCCGCCGACCTCACCCGAGAACTCGAACGCGTCCGCGGCCACTACAACTCGGTGCGGCTGCACGAAGGCATCGGGTATGTCACCCCCCACGACGAGCACACCGGCAAAGGCGACCAGATCCGCCAAGCACGCCGAGACGGACTCCAACAAGCCGACCAGCGACGACGCGCCCACCACCGAAACCAACCGCTAACATGACCACACAACCACCACCGCACACCCACCAATGCGACTTGAAAAAACCCGCAATCTGTCGCGAAGAGTCAGAAACACCTCAGCCTCGAGCCCCAGGCGATCTATCACCGTGCCCGCCAACAACAAACCCGCATCCCCCACCAAAGACCCCTCATCAAAACGAACCTCCACCCCATCAATCCCACCAGATATGCTGCTCACAGGAAGTGCCTCCTCACATGGCCAGAATGACCGTTACATCAAACAGCATTCTCCCATGTCAGGAGGCCTTTCTGGTGGACGCGCCACACCCCCAACACCCACCACACCGGTGGATCCAGGCTTAGCGGTGTAGATGTACTCCGCAGCTCGCTTGTAGTTCATGTAGACCCATGGTTCGAAGACCGTCTCCAGACCAGGAAGCCCGAAACCGGGAACGAGTGGCATCTGAAACCAGGCGTCCTCCGAGCAGATCGTGATGTCGGGGATGAGGCCCCAAGTGGTGCCGTCACCGTCGCAGTAGCCGTGTACCTGGGCGATCGTCGGCATTCAGCTCGACGATGGTGCCGTCACCGTCGCTAGCGAGTCGATAGTCGACGGTGATCTCGCATCGACTACCGCCCTCCTTGTCCACACCCTCGCCTTGCATCGTGCCCGTCATGGGCGAGGTCATGACCCGCTGCCCAAGCATCGGGCAGTTGCACGATCGCAGCGTCGAGAACATCGATGCGATCGGCCGCGTTGTTCGCTCCGGCGTTGCCCGGCCGCAGCACTGCACAGAGCATCTCGCCGATCTCAGCGATCATGGCCAGCAGCGGGTGATGCCCGAAGGTGCGCGCCTGTCAGCGAACGTGGTCGAACAAGACTGCTACCGTGGCTCACGAGAGCCCTCCGTTTCCTCGGGATTCGATGAACTTGTCGCAAAGCATATCCTCCCAGCTCGGAGGGCTTTTCGCGAGCCTCCTCAAACTCCGCTACGAAAGATCAGGGCTAATGGCCCGAGACCGACACGCCCAGAACCCGACAGGCCCGACGGTGGATGGCCAGCTCGGTCTCGAGTTCGCCATCGCACACGCTGGCTCGACACAACGCCAGGTTCGTTTGCGCCACACCAACACCACCGGCCGATCACCGGCGGGTAGATCGCGGACCCGCGCTATCCGTCGCCCGTTTGATATCAGAGCAGCGGTGCTGAGATCCCAGCCCGCAGCAGGAGTTCCCGGCTCCTTGCTCGTGCCTCATCCATCACTGACTGCTCATCCACCAGCGAGCACTTCCCATCCTCGTATATGACGCGGCCGTTAACGATGGTCATGTCGACATCCGAGCCTCGCACGGCGTATGCAAGAGTGGCAATGGGATCAGACAAGGGCTGAAGGTGGGGGCGATTCACGCCGACCACTGCGATATCCGCGAGCAAATCCATCAGCTTGGTGTCGCCGTCTCGGGTTGGCACGATTGGCCAGCCCACCAGAGGTCTACTTACCCAGTATTGCGAAGGCCGGCGGCTACGCCGTTGACTGTCAACAGCAGAGCGCGGCGCAGACGGGTTAAGTCGTGGCCGTCGTCGTGGCCGGCGCGCGAGCGGGCGAGCAGTTCGACCTGTAAAACGTTGATCGGGTCCAGGTAGGCATCTCGCACGGACAGGGTGCGTTTCAGAATGGGCAGATCATCAAGAAGATCGCGGTTGGTGATTTGGGCGATCTCGGCTCGTGTGCGGTCGTGTTCTGCGGCGATGGTGTCAAAGAAGTGATGCAACTCCAGCGGTACGAGGCGATCAACGTAATAACGGGTGATGGCAAGGTCCGTCTTGGCGAGGGTCATTTCGACGTTGGAGATAAACGTCGCGAAGAACTGCCAGTCGTCATACATCGCCGCTAGATCTGAAGCATGACCTGCTGATCGGGCGGCTTCAAGCGCGGTGCCGACCCCGAACCACCCCGGAATAATCTGGCGGGATTGGGTCCAGCCGAACACCCAGGGGATAGCCCGGAGCCCCTCAAGGCCGGTTCCGGCACTTGAGCGGCGTGCCGGACGTGAGCCGATGTTCATGTCGGCCAATTCCTCTACTGGCGTTGACTTCTGGAAGTAATCGACGAAACCTGGGGTCTCAAGCAGCTCTCGGTAAGACCGAAAAGCCCGTTGCGACATGAGTTCCACGACCAGGTCCCAGCTCTTTGTCGTGGCCGGATCGTGGCGGGGGGTGCGATGAGCAAGCGAAGCCTCAAGCACAGCCGACAACGCCAAGTCGAGGTTGCGTTGGGCTAGTTTGGGCAGACCGTACTTGTCGGCGATGACTTCGCCCTGTTCGGTGATCTTGACCGCACCGTTGACGGCCCCGGCGGGCTGGCCCAAGATCGAAGCGTTGGTGGGGCCGCCTCCTCGCCCGATAGTGCCACCCCGACCGTGGAACACGGAGATTCTGATACCGGTTTCGGATGCCACGGCTGCGATCTGACGCAATGCTTTGTGGATCTCCCACTGCGAAGTCGTGATTCCACCGTCCTTGTTGGAATCGGAATAGCCGACCATCACTTCCTGCTGGTTACCCCTTAACTCCAGCAGCCGTCGATACGACGGGTTGTCGAGAAGATCACGCAGCACGGTGCCGATACTTCGGAGATCGTCGATTGTTTCGAACAACGGAACAAAACCCAGACGAGCCACGCCCGCCACCAGATCGACAAGCCCGACGTCACGGGCCAGCACCGCGGGAGCCAGGATGTCGTCAACTCCTTGAGTCATCGAAACGATGTAGACGCCGATGATCTCGTCGCCAGCCTCGTCCATGGCGTCGCGCAGAGCCGCTAGCAGCGAGAGCGAACCGCTACCAGTCCGGCCTGTCGGCGGCGCAAGCGGGCGGCGGTTGCTGAGCTCCGCGGTAAGGAGGTCGATACGAGCCGACCGGTCCAAGGTCAAGTATTCGGTGCCCAGAGCCGAAAAGAGTTCGCCGAGCGCGCGATGGTGAACATCAGTGTGTTCTCGAATGTCGAGTGTGGCCAGATGAAACCCGATCATTGCCACGGTGCGGCGCAGTCGCGCGAGGCGGCCCTGTGCCAACAAGGTGCCTCGGTGCGAAACGAGCGATCTTCCCATGACCGCCAGGTCCTCCTCCAATTCTTGAGGTGAGCTGTAGGCGTGGGGACCGGGGGGTGTGCTAGCGGTTTCTTGAAGGCGTTGATGAATGACACCGCAGCGTCGCCGGTAAGGTTCGCCTCGGCTGAGCTGGTTGAATCGTGCTGTAACCGCCGGGAAGGCTGCGCGGTCGGCGTCTAGCTGGCTGAGCAACTCAGCCGATACGTCGGCGACTATGTCGCTGACCGATAGTTCCGCTGAGAGCTGCTCGACTTCGTGGATCAGAATGCGCAGCGCTCGACTTCGTTGGAACTCGAGCACTTCAAGAGTGATCTGGGGTGTGACGTTGGGGTTTCCGTCGCGGTCGCCACCCACCCACGAACCGAAATGAACCGGCGCGTTCTCGTTGAGTGCTCCTCCAATGCTGCGCAGAACCGCGTCGATATCGTCGAAGAGTTCGGGAACCCCTTCGGTAGTGATTTCGTTGAGGAAATAGAGAATCGAGCGTGCCTCGTTGACGGGGTTGGGTTGGGTTCTGCGTAGTTCGTCGGTTTGCCAGATGACATCGATCAGTTCGTCGATTCGACGGTCGATGCGCTGCTTGTCGCTTGTGCCGGCGCTGGATTCGTTGCGCTCCTCGATCAGCACAGCGATCTCTGCGAGCTTGTCGAGTATCGATCTGCGGGAGGCCTCGGTGGGATGGGCGGTGAACACCGGTCGCAGGTCGAGCGAGCAGGTTGTATCGATGATTTCGGAGTCTTTGACTCCGCTGGCTTGGAGTTTGGCGACCGTTTCGGCGAAGCGCCTGTTGCTTGTTCTCGGGTTGGCATTGAGGTGTTCGATGCGGTGGACCTGCTCGGCAGTGTTCGCCAGATGGAAATAGACCGTGAACGCCCGCACCAAGAGGATCGCTTCGACGAGGTCAACGTCTGTGAGGTGATCGATGAGGTCGGGTCCGGACTCGCCGTTGCGATGTAGTCGACTTGCATGTGTGCGCACCTGCTCGACTCGTTCGAGCAGTTCGGGGCCGTGTTGACGAACCAGCGCCGCCCCGAGTTGGGTGCCGAGTCGACGGATGTCGTTGCGAAGGGCCGTGTCGATCTGCTGGAGATATGCGTCGGTCACTCCCGACACGTTACCTATTTGCTGCGCAGTATTCCGTGACTTGTTCGTCGGTGCGGAAGGTTGTTCCGTTGCCATCGGAGTTGAGCAAGGTTTTGCGTCCATTCGGGCGAAGAGGTCTCCGGACACCGTCGACACCGGCCCCTGCCTGGTTTTCAGTGCTGTTTCGCAGGGGAGGGTCAGTCCTTGTCCGCGGCGCGGGTTGTGAGGTGTCTGTCCGTCCTGTTTGCGTGTTGGGGTAGTTCGATTTGCGGAGGAGGCGCCGAGTGGTGGCGGTGGGTTTTGTGATCGGAAACTGTAATTTCATGATATGAAAATCGCTCAAACCGCTGAACAGCACAAAGATAAACACATAAATACAGCATTACTCACACACAGTGTCGGGAGGCAGCAAGGCTTGATCCTTCGTCTCAAGGCGCTGCATATTCCCAGAAGGATCATCGCTCTAGCGATTGCCCCGGCGGTGCTGGCCACAGCGCTTGTCCTAGTGCCGACGACCGTATCGGCCCAAGAGATCCCGGAAGAGGATTCGGCATCTCAGATCGATTCCGTATTCAGCCTCCTCTCTTTCGAAGACTTGGAGTACTTGACTCCACTTGAACCAGAGCAACGGCGAGAGTTTCTTGAATTTGAACTGTCCCTTCTGATAGAGATTCACGATCTGACACTGACCGCAGATGAGAGGTCGACGCTCATCGACTCTTGGCTGGCGCTGCTCGCAGACCATGAGCCGTAAACAAACCACACGTCCAGTCCCGCGGGCGGTCAGGGCTTGCAACGGTCTTCGAGTGAGAGCTTGCAGAGGTTTTCTAGTGGGGGCTTGCAGAGGTCTTCTAGTGGGGAGCGGCCCAGCACCAGCACTGGCTACATGCCATGCAGCAGCTCATACATCGACAACATCGGCGTCTCCTATCAGGTGAACGGCGGCTATGACTCGATCCATCTTGAAATTTCGTTTTGGGGCAAGTGGGCTGCAAGCAGCTACGAGATTTACGCGGCTATGATCTCTTGTTTCAAACGAGAGTTGCATATGTGGCCGCATGTGGATAACTGGGATTCGATCTACCAGCAGCTTGACTGCCACAAGCTCGGGCACTTCGCGGGCACGGGGCCCACCTGGGACTTGGAAGGCCACCGGCCAAGCAACACGCGATGGATCTGGGGCGTCTTGTGGCACAGATGCAACTGGTGACGCTGACCTCCGGGACCTGAGATGTTCTTCCTTGGCCTGAGCGTATTCGCGGTGGCGGCAATGGTATTCGCGCTGGGCGACGGACCGGCCAGCGCATCGAACCGGCGCCTGGCCTTCGTGTGGATTGCCGGCGTGGTGGCCCTGCACTCGTTTGCGACGATAGTCGTGCTGGTAGCTGACAGGGACTGGGACGACCCGGCCTCACCGAATCTCCTGGGTCCGTACGGAGATCAGATGGTGGGAGTGGCCACTATCGGGCTGTCGTTGGCTCTGGCGTTCGCCCTGCGTCGAAGGGCTGTCCTGTATCTGGCATTGGCGGCTCTGCCACTCCTCGTGTTTTGCTGGGCACCAGCGTTCCTCTAGGGGGGCGAATGGGGTGGGGTTCGGTCGTCGAGCAACACCTATTCGTCGGTGCGGAAGGTTGTGGCGTTGCCGGCGGAGTTGAGCAGGGTCAGCCTCGGGCCGTCGATGGAGAATACGGCGTCGTCGGTCTCGAACAGGGCAGCGAAGGCAACGCTGTAGCGGGAAGGCTCAGCACAGACGTCCGAGGTGATCGCACCGAATTGGATCTCACCGTCTCCCTCGACAGGTCCGCCGATGCTGCCGTCACTGACTTCTGCGGGTGCACTGAATGCGGCGCAACCATCGAACCCGGTTAGCTGCGAGTCTTCGCTGAACTCGATCCATCCTTCCTGAGCAGGGTCCACGTTCATGGAAATGGCCACTTCGCCTTGGATGAATCCAGTGACGACCCAGCGTGTTTGGGAGATCGGACGATCCGGGTCGGCAACCTCCGTGTCGAGAAACTCGATTCGTACAGTGTCAGTGGCGAGTGTCAGATAGTCGCCGTTCAGGGTCAGCTGTGGTTGGACGATGAGAACGGCCGCAACGAACTCGTCTTGTGCGTGACGCTCCGGGTCACAGCCGATTTCTGTTGTTGACAGGTCCGTTACCGTCAACTGCTGGTTGTCGTCGATTTGATACGGCCCGCCCATTGAGTTGCATCCGGCTGATGCTCCGATGTTGCCGTTGTTGAACCGCAACGAAATGCGCGTGCCTTCCACCAATGGGTGTTCGACGCCGTCGTCGAGCACTGACACCAACCAGAACTGCCGCCCGTCGAGCGACAGCCCGCTCGAATCGTCCGACCCTGCGGGGCCTCCCACCTCCGTTTTGTCATCGCCACAGGCTGAGAACACGAGCGAGAACGCCAGCAGCGCACCCAGCGTTTTCGACTGTGTCGGGATACCGACTCTCATTTGCCGACCTTAACCTCGGCGCGACAGGTCATCGCAGCCGCTGACATACCAGCGCCACGGCAAGTCTGCGCCGGTGCTGAGGCCGATACGGGTGGAACGGCCGGGGTCTGGTGGGGGTGGGGTTCCGTCGTCGAGCAACTCGATCCCCGCGTCTGCGGTAACCAGGTCTGCGCCGTTCTGGGTGCCGTCGATACCGAAAGCCGAGGTGAACTTGGCCGGTCCGCTGCACAGGTCCCGGTCGCGCCGGGCCACGGGCCGGCGGGGTCTCATTTCGGCCAAACCCGCAAGCGGGGTAACGGCCCGTAGCAACACGGCGCTGCACTCGCCGTCGGCACCGCACACGACGTTGGCACACCAGTGCATCCCGTAGGTGAAGTAGACGTAGAGATGACCTGCAGGCCCGAACATCACCTCGGTGCGGGGGGTCATCCCGCGGTATCCGTGGCTGCCGGGGTCGTCGGCTCCCCGGTATGCCTCAACCTCCACAAGTCGGCCACGGCAACCGCCGAACACGATCACTTTGTTCAACAGCTCGGGAGCCACGTCCAGTGAATCCCGAGCGAAGAAATCCCTTTGGAGTCTCGTCGGTGTAGGTGAGGGTTGTCGCAATCCGGGCATTTGTTATGGCACACGCTTCAGAGGACTAGGCCGGGCAAGCCTTCGATACGGCACCTTCCCCATTCAGACGACTCCAAGCCGAGATTAGTTCCCAGCTGCGGTTGCCAGTTAGACCTCCAGCATCAGGGTCACTGGACCGTCGTTGATCAACTCCACATCCATCATTGCCCCGAACGATCCGGAGGCTACCGTGGCGCCCAAACGCCGGAGCTCTGCTGCGAGTTCGTCGATCAACCCGGCAGCTCGATCTGGTTCAGCAGCCGCCACGAAGGACGGGCGGCGGCCCTTGCGGGTATCGCCGTACAGGGTGAACTGGCTGACCACTAGAACCTCGGTGCTCGTTTCGGCCACCGATCGGTTCATGTGCCCGTTCTCGTCGGCAAATATTCGCAGGTGCCAGAGTTTGCGTGCCAACTTTGTGGCGCTGTCCTGATCGTCGCTGTGGGTCACCCCCACCAGACAGCACAACCCGGCACCGATCTCCCCGATCACCTCACCGGAAACTCGGACCCGTGCCTCTGCCACCCGCTGCACCAGTGCTCTCACACCCCCAACCTACTGCCCCGCAGAACCCCTCTTGAGGACCACAGCTCCGGGCTGCGAGTGCGTACGCTTCGTAGGTGGCACTACTCGGGCGGGATGATCCGTTACCTGCGCAACTGAACCGCGTGGTCGTGGCGGGGGCCTGTGGCGCCGGGAAGTCGACGGTGGCTGCGGCCATCGCAGCGGAGTTGAGATTCCCTTACGTGGAACTGGATTCCCTGTATCACGGGCCTGGTTGGGTTCCGCGTCCGTCGTTTGAAAGCGATGTGGCGGATCTTGCCGGCTCGGAGCGGTGGGTGACCGAATGGCAGTATCAATCGGCGCGCCCGGTGCTCGCCGCACGTGCCGATCTGCTTGTGTTCCTCGATCTGCCCCGCTGGCTGGCTGTGGCCCGTGTGGTCCGTCGCACCCTCAAGAGGATGCTGCTCCGGACCGAATTGTGGGACGGATGCCGAGAACCGCCGCTTCGTAAACTGTTCACGGATCGGGATCACATCGTCCGCTGGGCTTGGCGAACCTTCCCGGAGCACGAGCCGCGGGTACGCGACCTCTTGAAACACCAGCCCACGCTGCCAGTTGTCTGGCTCCGAAGCCGTGGCGATGTCAAAACTTGGCTCTCGCGCCTGGAAGGTCAACGGATCTGACAATCTCCCCGCCTTGAACAGGGCGTATCTTGGAAGTGTGGCTGTCCCCTTCACGACCTTGCACGGTGAGCAGGTTTGCTTGCGTCCGTTCCGGGTTGATGACGCGGCCGACATCGCCGAGTCGTGCCAAGACCCGGATATCCCCCGATTCACGATGATGCCCGAGGACTTGACTGAAGCCCAGGCTCGGGAATGGGTTGAACAGCGTCTGGAGTGGTGGCCGCTCGGGTTGTTTGCGTTCGCGATGACGTTGCCCCCGTCTGATCGATGCGTCGGCCAGGTTGGTCTTCAGTTGGAAGCAGACTTCCGTCGTGCCGTGACCTTTTATTGGCTCGATCGGCGAGTCCGAGGACGGGGTATCGCAACCGAGGCGCTGAATCTGGTCACCGATTGGGGCTTCGCCGAGCACGATTTGGCCCGAGTGCATCTCGTGACCCATCTCGACAACCCCGCGTCTGAGCGTGTTGCCGAACGGTGCGGCTATCAGCGAGAAGGCATCTTGCGTGCGTGGGAACCCGTCAAGAACGAGCAACCCGACGTCGTGATGTGGAGCCGCCTGCCGCCCTAGCTGGTCAACAGTTGGCGGGCGGGGGGTGGGTCCTTCATACTGACCGTGGAACCCGCACGGTGATCGTGCCGTCGGACTCCGGCCCGAACCCTGACTGAGGACCCATGTACCCAGGCCACTATGCAACCACGACACCCGACAAGCCGGCGATCATCATGGCCGGTTCCGGTGAGTCAGTCAGCTACCGCCAGCTTGACGAGGCCTCGAACCGGTTGGCCCATTGGCTCCACTCCCAAGGGCTGCGGCCGGGCGACCACATAGCGATCCTCGCCGAGAACAACCCGCGCTACTTCGAGGTGTACTGGGCGGCGCTGCGCTCGGGGCTCTACATCACCGCCATCAACCGCTTCCTCTCGCCTGAAGAAGCGGCCTACATCGTGAACGACAGCAACTCCAGCGTGCTGGTCACCACCGCGGCGATGGCTGAGACCGCCACAGGGATGGCTGATCTGATCCCGCGGTGTCCCAGGCGCCTGATGATGGACGGGACCGCACCTGGTTTTGAGTCCTACGAAGAGGCCGTTGCCGCGATGCCCACCGAAGCGCTCGCAGACCAACCGGCCGGCGATGTGATGCTCTACTCCTCCGGAACGACCGGTCGCCCGAAGGGCATCAGGCGGAAACTGACCGGCCTGCAGATCAACGATCCGGATCGGTCGAGCTTGACCATGCTCATGCGCTATCTGCTGGAGATGGACGAGAACTCCGTGTATCTCTCGCCGGCACCGCTGTACCACTCAGCACCCTTGCAGTGGTGCGGCGGGATACATGAACTCGGCGGCACGGTCGTGGTGATGGAGAAGTTCGATGCGGCGAAGTTTCTCGAGTACGTCGAGCGCTATTCGATCAGCGACACGCAGGTTGTGCCGACCATGTTCGTGCGCATGCTCAAGCTCCCCACCGAGGTGCGCACGGCATATGACCTGTCGTCGCTGAAGATGTGTGTCCACGCGGCGGCACCGTGTCCGATTCCGGTGAAGGAGCAGATAATCGAGTGGTGGGGCCCGATCATCAAGGAGTACTACGCGGGCACCGAAGGCAACGGGTTCTGCTTCATCACCAGCGAGGAATGGCTTGAGCACAAGGGTTCGGTGGGAAAGTCCGCGCTCGGTATTCCCCACATCTGCGATGACGAGGGCAACGAACTCCCGACAGGAGAGACCGGGCTGGTCTACTTCGAACAGGAGACGTCGGCGTTCGAGTACCACGGAGACCCCGAGAAGACCGCCGAGTCCCGGCACCCGCACCACCCGAACTGGTCGAAACTCGGCGACATCGGGTACCTCGACGAGGACGGGTACCTCTATCTGACGGATCGCTCGGCGTTCATGATCATCAGCGGTGGCGTGAACATCTACCCACAGGAGATCGAGGCGTGCTTCGCGCTGCATCCCAAGGTCGCCGATGTTGCCGTGTTCGGTCTGCCCGACCCGGAGATGGGCGAGTACGTGCATGCAGTGGTTCAGCCCGAGGCGGGTGTGGAACCGTCCGACGAACTCGCCGAAGAGTTGCGAACTTTCGCACGCGCTGAGATCGCGCACTACAAGGTGCCCCGCCTGATTGATTTCCGAGCCGAACTCCCCCGGTTACCGACCGGCAAGCTCTACAAGAAACCCCTGCGCCAGGAGTACCTTGACCACCTCCCCAGCGCCTGATCTCCCCGGCCAAGTTCGGGTCCGGTGGTTGGGCAATCTGGAGTTGACACTGGGGTGTAGAATTCTGGGTTAGCCGTGAGGCTGAACCCACGACGGCACCCCCGAGGCCCACGCCCGAATGAAAACCCGCCAACGCCCTTGTCGCAGGTCTTCAGGTTGAATCCCTCGCCCATGCTCATCGCCAGCGGAATGCGCTGGATCTGGCGGTTCCTTCGGTAGGGAAGCCAACTGCACGCGTCATAAAGTGGTGCCAACCGGTGGCTTCCGTCCTGGGCGAACAGCCAACTGTAGTTCTTTGCGTGTGCGTCGTTGCTAACGATCAGCCAGTGGTAGATGAGCATGTCTCTCAGCCGGTCGACGTTGCGGGACGCGGTTGAGCTTCCGGCGTTTGAAGCGAGTTCACGCAGCTCAGCGATCCCAGGTCCGTTGAATCGCTCGTACTTCTCTGATGGAGGCTTGCCGAGGGCTTGGCATGCGTCTTCCTGATGAATGCGGCGCGTTCCCTCGCCTATGCGGTCGAAACGGGTGACGATGATGATTTGGAGACCCTCGATCTCAGACACTTCGGTCCTCGCCGCGGGGATGCCCAGCCGAGCGGCTGTTTCCATTGCGAGGTGCTCGAAGACGCACTCGTCCAGGTACTCGACGCGGGCCGCTTTGATGATGTGCGTCGTCGGCAATCTGCCCCACGGCCGCATCCATCCTCCGTCAGCAGCGCGCCGTAACGCGATCTTCGGTTGCATGCCCGCGAGACTGAACCCGACCTGAAGATCGCCGCGCGATCGGTCCATGCTCGCAGGAAGCACCGGATAGTCACGCAGCCACTCGGAGATCTCAACATGGCTGACCGGTTGCTCACCGCCTCGTGAAGCCAGCAGGTCGGCAAGGCGTTCAGGCGGGCAGAACTGCACTGCTCCGGCGCAGTCGACACCCATCGGCGTTTCGAGAAGCCGCAGCGGATCCCGACCGGCAACGCCGTACTCGAATCTCAGGTGATTCAGGACCTCGTCGTCTTCAGGCAAGAGGTTCAGCAGCCAGTTCCGCAGCTCGGGACCGCTCGCCTCTCGCCCCGCCACGGGGAACCGGACAGACAACGGTACTGAGGATTCCCCGATGTACTCAGGCCGGTACCGAAGCGTGGCCCTCCGTTTGCGGAACTCGATGTCGCCGGCGTGTTTGCCGCCGATCAGTACGCACAGCATTCTCAGTCCCTTCGGGCAAACGATTCGATGTAGCTTTCGAGGTCGAATTCGGGTTGGGACCGCGGGATGATCGTCATGCCGCAGTCCAAGGCGTGAAGGACCGCGAGCACTAAGCCAAGCTCAGCCGAGGCTTTCCCGTTCTCGGTCTCAGAGAGCCACTTGCGCGACACTTGCGCAGCGTCGGCGAGTTCGGCCTGAGTCATATCGCGCTCATTGCGGATAGCTCGGATGGCGCGGCCGACCTCAAGCGGTCGAGCAAGCGGCACACGAGCGTGACTGGACGCAGGATCAGCATGTGAACCCATGCGGCTAGCATATCACCGTTCGGTTACATGCCGCTTATGCAACCGAACGGTTACACGATTGCGCGCCCATGCCCCAGCGCTCGTGTTTACGTCACCAAGAAGTTGGCAGTCCCAGGCAACCATGTTGAGTCGTTCCCCGCGCTCAGGATTCGATCAGGCCGTCTTGGGGCTGCGTCCAGGGCAAGTGATAGACGGACGCTAATTGCGGTGCGCGCGGGATCGGCATGTCGCCGAACGGCACGTCGATGATCACGGGTGCGTCGCACTCGAGCGCCGCCGGAAGCAGCGTTGCAAGCTCCATCGGATGCTCCGCCCGCATGCCGACGGCACCGAACGACTCGGCGAACTTGACCAAGTCGGGGTTGTGGAGGTCGGTTCCGTAGGTGCCGCCGAACTCCGAGTCAAGATCGCGCGCCACGTTGCCGTAGGAGTCGTTGCGGAAGACGACGGTCGTCACGTTGATGCCGTGCTGCACGGCCGTGGAGAGTTCCGACGCGTTGAACAGGAAACCGCCGTCCCCAACCATGCAGACCACTCCTCGGTCGGGCTGGGCGAGCTTCACCCCCAGCGCCGCCGGGAACGAGTAGCCGACGTTGAACTGATAGCCGGAGTCGATGTACGTCTTCGGGTGGGTCACCTTGTAGTGCGTGCGGGCGTAGTAGCCGAACTGCGTGACGTCCCAGACCATGAATGCATCTTCGGGGATGCTGGCTTGGATCGCCTCGAGCACCGCGTACTGCGGCTCCTTCAAGCGGATGTCGTAGTAGGCGATCAGGTTGCGGGCCGCCTCGACGGCCTCGGCGGGCGATGGGCGCTCGCCGGCTCCGGCCTCGTCGAGGTAGGGGAGCATCGCTTTCGATGGTCGCCTTGGCGTCGCCGTGCAGGGGGATCGTGTTGGACTGAATCCGCATCAACTCCGCGTCGTCTACGTTGATGTTCACCAGCGTGGAGGCGTTGCCCGCCGGATTTCCGAGTGAGAAGCGCGCGCCGATGCCGATCACGACGTTGGCGGACTGCATCACATCGAACAGCTGGTTCATCTCCTGTCGCTCGCCCCGGGGGCTGAAGCAGGAACCGTACGAGAGCGGATGGCTGTCCGGGATCGTCCCCTTGCCGCCGCTTGACGTGACAACCGGGATGTTCGTCGCTTCGGCCAGCCTGACGAGGGCGTCCTCAGCGTCCGATCGGGTTACCCCGCCGCCCGCGTAGATGATTGGCAGGCGCGCCCCGGTGATGACTCGGCACGCCTCCCGCAGTTGGTCCGGACTCGGCACGATCGGCGAGACGGGCACCGGATCCCAGAGCTCCATCTCCTCCCGTTCCACGCCAACTTCGGGCGGCGCCTCGATCAGCACGGGGCGGGGGCGGCCGCTGCGCATCTGCCTGAAGGCCTCGGTGACGGCTGCGGGAATCTCACGAGGCCTCATCACCGCCCGCTGCCATTTCGTCACGGAGCGCACCGTGTCGGCCTGGTCCAGCACCTCGTGTGCCGCGCCGACATTCTTGCCGATGGCGCCCCGTGGCACCTGACCGACGATGACGAGCACGGGCGAGGAGCGAGCGTATGCCGTGGCCAGGCCGGAGGCGGCGTTGTAGAGCCCGACGCCAGGCACCACCAGCGCAACGCCCGGTTTCCCCGAAGCGCGGGCATAGCCATCGGCCATGTAGGTCGCGGCCTGCTCGTGGCGGGTTGAGATCAGGCGAATCCCTGGCTCGTCGCGCAGGCCCGCGACGATCCCGTACGTCTGGATGCCCGGGATCCCGAAGACGACCTGGACGCCCTCGGTGACGAGCGACCTGGCCAGGGCTTCACCACCGCTGAGTTTGACCATGGCTCCTCCTGCCTAAGCGCAAGGCGAGGCTACTGAGCGGTCCCGGAAGACCGCTATGAGCCCTCGCCACAGTAGCCGGAACCCCTGGACCGGACGTGACCGTAGGCAGCAGTCCCTTCGAGGTGTTGCCTATGGGGCTTCGGTTCCGGTTGTGGCCTTGTAGAGGCGTGTTGGGGGGCAGCACATATTGAGCGCAGCCATAGGACGGCGGAGAGGAGGCCGCACCCGATATGTAGAGGCGTGTTGGGGGGCAGCACATATTGAGCGGGGAAGCGATATTCGCTGAAAGCACCAACGAAAGCGCAGACCGGGTGGTACCGGTTTCAACTGAGGCAGTACCAGAGCGGCAGGGGCGGCGTGCGCGGGGCCTGTATAAGGCTCAGTTCGGAAATGCCGGAGAAGTCTCGGTCATGGGAAGCCAGCGGGCAATTGACCACCAGCGCGGTGGCTGCTATCCAGGCGTCGGCGTTCATCAACCGACGACCCGCAGACTGTAGAGCACATCTGAACTGTGCACAGACGTCGACGAGTTCCTCGGTCATCCACACGACATCGTATTGCTCAAGATGACGGGCCAAGTCGTTCTTTCGGCGTGCGCCCAGTTCTTGGCACACGCTCCAAACCACAGCTCTTCCAACGTTTGGAACGAAACATGTGGACTCAGGCCTGCGATCTGAGTCTTGTAGTACTCGGCCCGACTGTCGCCTCTGAACATCAAAGACACGACGCTCGTGTCTAGGACGACTTTGGTCACGGTTGAGCTCATGGACCCTGCGGCCATGGTTCGCTCACATCGCGTGCTCTGTGGATGGCGTCGATGAAGTCCTCCACATCGAAGGGTTCTTCAGTTGTGACCACTGCCTCGGGATCGAACACTGTGCCACTTGATTCCTCTATGGGCGAGCTCAGATCGAACGGCTTGTCCCAGGATCTCGTGTCACGGATGTCGTCGACCGTCACGGTCGTCCAGTCGCCATGCTTGTTGAATCGTCCGGTTCCTGAGACTTTGACGTACTGGGTTGCGAGCCGCAACATCTCGTCGTCGAGCGCAGGGTCGAACTTCAACGCAACATATTCGCCGAGGTTGTTGTGGAGTCGAGCCGTTCCGCTCTCCCAGTCTACCTCCCTCAACCAGCCATGCAGCACGGCGCCCTCAGTCGGACCAGATGCTCGCGTGCGAGCACTCCCGCATTCGAATCGAACCCTTCGCTTGTCGCGGGAGTCGCCGAGCCACACCGAACTCACCGCTGATGACAGACCGGCACCGATAGATCGCAACCGGTCGGCGGCTTCCGAGGGGACCGAGCCGTTGCCGTTGCCGTCACTGTCGAAGCCCAAGATCGCTTCTAGGGCGCGCTGCCCGATGTCATCGTCGAACAGTTGCCCCTCCGCCGGGGGCGGAAGCGTCAGTTCGGCGGTCAGAGATCCCGCGGTGGTTCCCTGCAGGCGCAGGCCGCTCGCCTGGCGCACCGCGTTCGACGGGCGGCCTCCGCGCGGAACGTCGCGGCCCGACAGATGCTCGACCGTGATCCGAACAGCGGCCTGCACATGCCCGAAGGTCTTTTGAAGATCCTCCAGCGGCACGCCACTGTCTGTTCCTGGCCCTTAGAAGGTGACGCTAAACGTCTTCGCGGCCATCACTCCCTCCCCATTGCCAGTCGGGACTCAAGGCTAGCGCCAGCACTGGCCACTAGGAGATAATGAACCTCACCGGGTATTGTGCAGGGTATGGGTCCCAGATGTGTAGCCATCCCGAGCCGAAGTACTGCGGCTCGGCGGTGCGGGCCTACTCTCCGATGCAGAGGTCCCAAGCAACTTTGGTCCGTCAGGGGCGAAGTAGGCGGCAGTCCTGTCCGCGTTGTCCCTTTGGTGGCCGGTTCCACTCGGCGCGGGACACGCCCGCCTGTTTCAACAGTTCGCCAATCAGAGCCTTGCTGATGTCGCCGGAATGCTCGTTCGGGATGGTGAGCTTCCGTTTGCCTTTACGCATCGTGGCGTGCATGCGCCCTGGGTGAGGTCCGTGTCACCCGGGGGATTCTGACTCCCGTGTTGCCGTGTCCCTAAATCGTCCCTAAATCCCGCCAGTCACCACTGCCGACGTTCCGGCGCTGGTCAACGACTCATCGCCGCCCTCGTCGTCGGTGAAAGTGACCCGCACCTTGATGACCTTGCTGTTGTCGGATGTCTGGACCGTGTATGTGGAACTCGTCGCCCCGTCGATCTCGGTGTCGTCGGCCAGCCACTGGTAGCCACTCCGGGGGGAGCCCACATCGGACCTGTTGAATTGGCGGGCACTCAGGTATACGGCGGAGTCCCCGAGAGCTTCTGATTCCTGTTGAAACTCGGTTGTCTTGCCTGACCCGCCATCGCCAGGAGCACATAGGCCTGGGCCTGTCTAAAGGCACTGAGCGGCTTGGGCTTGCTGAGAATGATGTCTCGGTCGCCATCCGAATCCAGTTCGGAACAGGTGCGGGCGACCGTGATGTTCATGTCTCGAACCAGTAGTCGGCGGGTTCGGACAAGAACTCATGGAGCGCCACGCCGGTGTCTCCGACGATGACTGTTGATCGGGGCTGGAAGCGGCGCTCGAACTCTATAAGGCCGCGGTGGCCGGTCGGCGCCTGGCCGCTTTTGACCTCGACTCCCACTGTGTGCGGCCCTCTTTGAAGCACGAAGTCAACTTCATAGTTGCCGTCTCTCCAATACCTCACCTTGATGCTCGGCGAGGCCGTGTTGACCAGGTGCGCCCCAACTGCGCTCTCAACCAGACGACCCCAAAAAGTGCGATCGGCTCGGGCTTCATCGAGGGAATAGCCGGAGGCAGCCGACATCAAAGCGGTGTTGAGCACATTCAGCTTCGGTATCGAGGCCTTGGCCGACACCGGACGCTCGGTGTGCTTGGAGAGGCCGGTGAGCAACCCCGCCTGGGAAAGCAGATCCAAATACCTGGTCAAGGTCGTGGTGTTGCCCGCATCTTGTAGCTGGCCGAGCATCTTGTTGAACGACAAGATTTGGCCGGAATAGAGCGCTCCGAACTCGAAGAGCCGCTTGAGCAGGGCAGGCTTGTCGACTCTGGTCATCGAGAGCACATCGCGCTCGATGTTGGGCTCGACTAACGCGCCGCGGATGTAGGCCCTCCAACGCTCCTGATCATGGGCTAAAGGTGCAGCTCCTGAGTATCCGCCGAAGTAGACGTACTCGTCCAAACTGAAGCCGAAGGCATCGGCCATTTCCGGGTACGACCAGTGGGTGATATGGATCGGCTCGAACCGGCCAGCGAGGCTCTCGCTCAACCGGCCTGCATCAAAATCGGAGCCGAACCCAAAATGGGCACTTGCAGAGGACAGCCACTGGCCCGGTCGGCGTCCCGGAGGCCCTTGACTATTTCCGACCACCGCTCGATCTTCTGAATCTCGTCTAGCACAAGGACGAAGCCCTGCGGCGAGGTCCACGCCTGGTGCCGACTGCGCTCCCAGACCTCCACCAGCCATCGGGCATCGCGTCGAGCCGACGGAAGGGCCACATAGTCGGCTTCCGAGGTAGCTGGCCATGGCTCTGCCATGGACTCAGTGGTGTCTATCGCTTCGTAACGATGCCCCTGTCCAATGAATCCGAGCGCATGGCGCGCTGCGGTGGTCTTCCCGGTCTGACGGGGGCCGAAGATCGCGATGAGCCGTTGAGGGGGGCTCTGACAATCGCTTGTGGAGGAGCGAGCGGGCAGCGGCGGGACGTGGAGCTGGCGGGAATCGAACCCGCGACCTCCTGCTTGCAAAGCAGGCGCTCTAGCCAACTGAGCTACAGCCCCGTGGGGGAGAGGATACCGGTTTGGCCCACTGCCACGGTCACCGGTTTGGCTTCGGCGTGGCAACACGGGTGTCGCAGTGGCAGGATCAAGCGATGGAATCACGGGCACTCAAAACCAACTCGATGGACGACCTTGATTTGCGGATGTCCGAGGAGTCCCGCCCCTTCTTCGAGGCAGTTGTGGATTTCCTCGAAACGGTCGTTGAACCGATGCAAGCAGAGTTCTTTGCCGAAGGTGAGGGCCGGGCTGACCGTTGGAGCTTTACCGCACGCCAACTTGAACTGCTGGAGGGCGCCAAAGACCAGGCCAAGGCGAAGGGCTTGTGGAACTTCTTCCTGCCCGACACGGGCCAGGGCCTGTCAAACCTCGACTACGCCTATTTGGCCGTTGAGTTGGGGAAATACCCGCTCGGACCGGAATCGCTCAACTGTTCGGCCCCCGACACAGGCAACATGGAAGTGCTCGAACGGGTCGGAACCCCGGAGCAGAAACAGCGGTGGCTCCAGCCTTTGCTCAACGGCGAGATCCGCTCCTGTTTCGGCATGACCGAACCGGGAGTTGCTTCCTCCGACGCCAAAAATGTGCGCTGCCAAGCACTGCGCGACGGCGACGAATACCTGATCAACGGCGAGAAGTACTACATCTCCGGCGCCGGAGACCCACGCTGCAAAATCATGATCCTGATGTGCCAGACAAGCCCCGACGGGCCGCCGCACCGCCGCCAGTCGCAGATCCTTGTGCCGATGGACGCCCCGGGTCTCGAAATTCTTGGCCCGATGCATGTGTTCGGCCAAGACGATGCACCGCATGGCCACATGCATCTGCGCCTCACCGATGTGCGGGTGCCCGCCAGCAACATGTTGTGGGGCGAAGGCCGAGGATTCGAAATCTCGCAACTCCGGTTGGGCCCCGGACGCATTCACCATTGCATGCGAGGCATCGGAGCCGCAGAGAAGGCCCTTGACCTGATGTGTCGGCGTGGACTCACCCGCGAAGCGTTCGGGAAGCCGCTCGCCCGACTGGGTGGGAACACTGAGGTCATCGCTCGAGCTAGAACCGAGATTGAGGCTATGCGGATGATGGTGCTGCGAGCCGCTAAAGCCATGGACTCGCTTGGCAACGCCGAAGCAAGGGTGTGGATCAGTGCGGTCAAGGCGATGGTCCCCGAACGGGTCTGCAACATCATTGACCAGGCGATTCAGATGCATGGAGCGACCGGCGTGTCGCAATGGACGCCGCTGGCAGGTATGTATCAGAGCCAACGCACGCTGCGCCTCGCCGATGGGCCCGACGAGGTTCACTGGATGGTTGTCGGACGCTCCGAACTTGCCAGCTACGAAGGCCTCGAAGTGCCCGCCTCCCCCACATCCGCAGCGATGGGTCCGGTGGGTTAGCCAGCCTGAGTCGGCTGGCTTGACTATCTATAGCCTCACTCGCACGTAGGTCCGGTCGTCGAAGCTCACATGGTCTGGGAGCACGGCCTTAGTGCCTGGTGGTGGTCCGAGACGAAGTGGGTCTTCGGCGATCGAGCAGGCAAGCACTTCTTCGCTTTGGCGCAGCGTCGGCTGCGGATCGCAGTATCCATCCGTTGCGACAATGACCTCGGCACCAGCGGGTATCTCGAACACATCGATCATCTTGGCCGGTGTCGTACCGCCGTCCAGCGATGGGAAGCCATAGTCAGACTCGACTCGATTGCGCCATGCGAAGCCCGCCATGAGCAGGGGCAGAATCATCTGACGTCCTGGGTCCTGGGCACGGAGCTCGTCAAGAGTGCAGCCAGCAAGCAGATGGGTCCGCAATAGGGCCGCGCGGGAAGCCGCGGCAACCTCATCGAGCAGTTTGCGCTGCGAGTGGAACTTGCCGTCGATGCCTACGGTGACATCACCGACACGGGTCAGAAGACGTGAGCGAATGTCCAGCACCGCGCCGACAGCCGCCGTTGAGGGGTCAGGCCCTGACACCCTTGCGACGGCTTCTTGGAGAATCTTGACAATAGTTATGGGATCGCAGGCGAGCGGCAGGTTGCTAGCTGCTTCTGCGAGAGCCAGCGCAGCGCGTCGTCCAGGCGTCGGAATGACAGGTTCCCCCTTGTTGGTCTCACCGTCGAACACGGCGATCACCCCCTCCTCAACCGTGTACGCGTCCTCGTTGAGTGTCTCATCGCCTGTCTTGGAGAAAGATGCGGCCTCGACTACCTCAAGCATGACTGCTGCTCCATACGACCGCCCCCTCAAGGGCGTGCCCCTTCTCGACTGATGCTTTAATCACCACAGCCAATTCTCCGCGATGCTCGGACGGAAGCGGCGCAGAAGCCATGAAACGCGCCGCTGCGACGGTACCGAAGGTGTGAGACCCCGAGAGAACGATGAGCCGGCGACCAGATGAGAACGGGTTTCTGATCCGCATGACCAATCCGTAGTCAACTCCCGTCCCATGATCGTCTACCTCGCCCTCGAGATGCTTGTCCCCAACCATAATCCTAGACTCGTCCTGGCGCACTCCCAGATCCTCTCCGACTAAGTCTAGAACACGGGCAGTAAGGGCGTTCGTCTTGGGACCACCGATGAGAATCAGGTCGGTCTCAAGATCCGATCCGGCGATCTCTTCAGCGAAGTAGACGCTCTGAACGTCGATGTCCCGCCAAGCTTTGGTCAGCGACGGAGATATCTGCGCGAGGGCCTTCGCCTGCCCGATACCGGTGGTCGGTCTGTTGTATGCGCCCGTCTCAACGCTCGGAGATGTCGATATGCAGATCCGAACGCGGCGCGGATCACGCAGGAGCCATCTGCGTCGGTTCGATCGTCGGTCGTGTAGCCGCTTCCCAGTCCACGCCAAGAGGCTGACTACCAACCCGGGCAGCGGCCCGAGAACGAACCAGTTTGTGACTGAAGTCATTACCATCATTCTAAGAGCACCCGCAGATAGGTGAGAGCCTGTCATGTGGCGGCGGTGCCAATCCCGCTCTTGTTCGCTGCGCTCACGGGCCGCTCGGGCCACGGCCTCGCGCCGTATGGTCCGCGTTGTCCCACCTATTCGCTCGGCCTCTAATAGTCTTATATATATTCCAACTTATAACGGAGGGTGTCAGGTGCGGGCGTGCGCTTGAGGATCCGCCAGATCGGCAACGCCGACACCCCGGTGCGCGCCGAGATACATTGGCCCTCGCCGGGTGCTGCGTCTCAGCCGACCAGTTTCCGGCTGTTCGGTGAGACTGTGGGTTGTGGTTAACAGGCGTTGACCGTCCCGTGTCCATGATCCCTGATGTGCGGCTGGGCTAGGACATTGGTAGGGGGCGGGCCGCGCTCGTCGGTTCTGCGCTTTGTGGCGGTTCAGCCGGATCGGCGCTTGCCGGGCGATTCACCGGTATAAGACGACCCATCGGATGTGAATAACTAGAAACCTATGATAATTCATGATGTTTAGAAAGCTATTGTCGTACCCTGTCTGCAGAGTTGTGTTCATGGAATTAGCTCCTACCTCGGATCTCTTGGACCCCGCTGTTGGTGCCGACCCCGCTGTTGCTGGCTCCGCCGGTGTTGCTGGCTCCGCTGTTGGTGCCGACCCCGCTGTTGCTGGCTCCGCCGGTGTTGCTGGCTCCGCTGTTGGTGCCGACCCCGCTGTTGGTGTCGCCCCCGCTGTTGGTGTCGCCCCCGGTGTTGCTGGCTCCGCTGTTGGTGTCGACCCCGCTGTTGGTGTCGACCCCGCTGTTGCTGGCTCCGCTGTTGGTGTCGACCCCGCTGTTGCTGGCTCCGCTGTTGGTGTCGACCCCGCTGTTGGTGCCGACCCCGCTGTTGGTGCCGACCCCGCTGTTGCTGACACGGCTGTTGGTGGGGTGGTTCATGTTGAAGTGGTGGATGAGCAGGCGCTACCGGATGAGGCTTTGCGGTTGCGGCTTGGGGTGTTGGGTCGTGCCGAGTCGGCTTTGGCGGCGATGAGATCACGGACCTTGGCTGAGTTGAGTAGACGTTTTAGTTCTGGAGACGCGCAACGTTTGGTTCGTGACGAGTTGCAAGCCTCTGGTCGTGAGGCCAAACGTGATGTCGAAACCGCGGCTCGGTTGGCGGAGCTGCCTGCCACGAGTGGGGCGCTGGAGTCCGGCGAGATTCCTGTGGGTCATGCGCGTCTTATTGCTCGCGCGTCTTCTGAGACTCCGATTGACGAGTCCGTGTTGGTGCAAGCAGCCAACTCCGAGCCCTTTGATGAGTTCGCCCGAACCGTGAAACGTCATCAACAAGACCAAGCCGTTGATGACGGTCAGTCTTTGTTGGATCGTCAACGCAACCACCGCAAAGCGCGGATCTTCGAATCATCAGACCCTGGCATGTTTGTGCTGACCGGCGAGTTTGATCAGATCACCGGAGCGCGTATCGCCACCGCGTTGACTGCCAAAGAACGCCAGCTATGGCACCGCGAAGACCCCAAAAAGCGAGCCACCCCGCAACAACGGATGGCTGACGCATTAACGGAGTTGATTTGTGAACCTGCTGGTGACGGGAAGTCTGCGGGCACTGATTTGTTGGTGATCGCTGATCTCGATGTGATCAAACAACAACTAGACAATCCCCGCCTCGCAGACGGTTCAGCAATACCGATTGTTGAGTTGCATCGCTTGGCCCTTGAAGCCAACTTGTTGCCTTCGATCTTTGGCACCAAAGCCCAAGACATGTGGTTGGGTCGTAAACAACGCACCGCTAGTGAAGCTCAACGGGTCGCGTTGATCGCACGTGATCAACACTGCATCGGCTGCGGAGCGAACCCGTTGTGGTGCCGAGCCCATCACATCATCTGGTGGTCAAAGAACGGACCCACCGACGTAGACAACCTGATGTTGGTATGCGACGACTGCCACCACAAAATCCACGACCACGGCTGGCAAGTCTACAAACACCCCACAACCGGCAAATACCACCTCAAACCCCCCAACCCAACCAACCTAACCAACCACAACCCCGGATCGAGCAAAGCAGATCGAGCGACCCGGGACCGAGCAAAGCAGATCGAGCGACCCGGGATCGAGCAAAGCAGATCGAGCGACCCGGGATCGAGCAAAGCAGATCGAGCGACCTGGACCGAGCGACCCGGGACCGAGCGACCCGGACCGAGCAACGCAGCGCAACCCGGATCGAACGACGATCGAACGACGACCGAACGACCCGGACCAAGCAACCTGGGAGGCGTGTCGAAATTACAGTGGTGTAACGAGTTGTATTCACAAACCGTGCGAGCGTGCGTCTTCGTGGCAGAAACTCGCGGCACTGCACGTCTGCGGCACCATCCGCAGGCCTGTCCAATGAGACCGGACCTTGCCGGAAAGATCTCCACTTGTGCGCAGGATGGCTGGGTCTAAGGAGCCAGGGGTCGACCAAAAGGCAGTTCGTCCTGCCAAGTCAACAGGTAGGACTCAGCGGCACGGCACGCAGCCAGAAACGGCCCGTCGGAATGACTGGCGAACTCGCTACTGAGAACGCTGACGGTTTCAGCCACAGCGTAGAGAACCTCGGCATCTGAACGGGCCGGGTCCCCCCAAAGGGCAAGGGCCGAACCGGCGAGAGCGACAAAATCCGCGGGAACCGCCACACCGCCGCGCCGCAACACGGCGAGAGCCCGAGCGGTGACAGGGATACGCCCACACGCAACCACCGCTGCGGCACCCTGGACCTGCGCGGCGATTTCGTGGTTGACCGCGCCCATTTTGGAACCCACGAAGAACACGTCAGCGCCCGAAGAAAACACATCGGCGGGACCACCCACAGCGCCAAGCTCGTTCACCAACCCGGCCCCGTGTGCAGCCCAAGTATCGGCCAAGGTCTGTGCATCGAAGCCAGAACTGGAACTGACGGTGCCCACGCTCGTTGCGATAGCGCCAACGGTGGCCCCCCGTTCGATAACAGCCGCAACCAGAGCCGGCCCGTTGGCACTGAACCCTTCGATTGAAACCGACCGGCCCGAAAGATCGCCCACGCTGTGCTGAGCGCACACCGCTGCGGACAAACCCTCGCACTGGTCCACGAAGTTTGAACCGTTGCCCGACAGACGAGTGGTGTCGCGAGGGTCGTTGCCGCGCAATGGTGCGAGATCGGCTTCGCTGACGCCCTTGGCAGCGTCGGGCAAGTAGGTGCCGTAGTCGACCAACTCGGCTGCCTCAGCCACGAACGCGGCAGTCGCTGCGCTGCGCTTCGGGCCTTCAGCGCTGATCCCCGCAGAGGCCCCACCATGACGCAGGTTGAGAACCGCATATGTATAGGTCTGCGATCGTGCCAGATCCTTGGCCCCCCCTTGGAGCACCCTGCGAGCCCAACGAACCGGACCCGACGAAGTCTCCGCTCCAACGAGGTCGATAGCCACGAAAGCATCGGTGGACGTGAACTTGTGGATACGCACGTTCGCAGCGTACGTGATCAACCGTGCTGGGGGGAACGCCGGTGGCGACGGTCAGTCGTCGGCGACCGCAATCGCGAACTCGGGGCAGTTGTCGACTGCCAACATTGCCTTCTCTTCGAGTTCTTTTGGAATCTCGCCTTCGATACGCAAAATGGCGTAGCCCTCATCGTCGGTGTCGAACAGCTCCGGGGCGAGCATGTAGCAGCGATTGTGGCCCTGACACGCATCAACGTCCAAGTTGATTTTCATGCCAGCACCATAGATCAGCCTTCGGCGATAAGTCTTGTCAAGGTCAACTCGGGCTGGTCCGCCTCGAGCCTTTGCAGCCAATAAGGACTCTCAAACAGGGCCAGCAGTTCACCGTCGGAACGGTTCGCCACAGTCACACCGCTCATTTGGCGAAGCTTGAGAGCCGATGCTTCATCGGTGATACGTGCAGTGGTCCATGAGCACCGGTTCAACTCAACGGGTGCACCAAACTCGTTTTCGAGGCGATGAGTCGCGACGTCGAACTGCAACGGACCAACCGCGGCGAGGATCGGCGCCTGATCGCCAACGTCGGGTTCCCGCAGGACTTGAACCACGCCCTCTTCGTCGAGCTGGCTGATGCCACGGCGAAATTGTTTGGCTTTGGAAGTGTCGAGGGTGCGTGCCACCCGAAAATGTGAGGGCGCGAATGCCGGCATGTCAGGCCAGCGGACCGGAGAATCAACGTAGACCGCATCGCCGACCTGAAACTCGTTGGCGTTGACCAGGCCGACCACGTCACCCGGGTATGCCTCCTCAACAGTTTCGCGGTCACGACCAGTCACCGACTGGGCGTACTTTGTGGCGAAAGGCTTGCCGGTGGGGCCGTGCGTGACAACCATGCCCCGCTCAAAGCGCCCCGAACAGACTCGCATGAAAGCCATTCGGTCGCGATGGTTGCGATCCGTGTTGGCCTGCACCTTGAACACGATCGCGGAGAACGGATCAGCAAGGGCACGAGGTTCACCGGCTCTGTCGAGACGGGGAGTTGGTGCTGGGACCAGATCGACCATTGCGTCAAGGAGCAATCTGACCCCGAAGTTGGTGAGCGCCGACCCAAACAAGACGGGCGACAACTCGCCTGATTCAAAAAGCTTCGCCTCGTAGTCACGTCCGACCGAATCAAGAAGTTCAACACCGTCGCGCGCCTCCACCCAAAGATCACCTTCCTCTTGGGCTGCCCGATCAGACTCAACTAGTTCTTCGGGAGCTTCCGTTGCTCCTCTGGCCGTGCGAGTGAAACGCAGAAAGCTGCCACTGCGGCGGTCGATCAGCCCCCGGAACCGGTCACCGTCGCCGACTGGCCAGGTGATAGGGACCGGTTCGAGGATCAACTGCTCCTCAATTTCATCAAGTAGCCCCAATGGATCGCGGCTCGGCCGGTCCCATTTGTTTATGAAAGTGATGATTGGGATCTCTCGGTCTCGGCAGACCTCAAACAGTTTGCGGGTCTGGTTCTCTATGCCTTTGGCACCATCAAGCACCATGATGGCGGCATCGGTCGCGGCCAGCACCCGGTACGTATCTTCTGAGAAATCGCGGTGTCCGGGGGTGTCAAGCAGGTTGAGAACACAGTCTCGGTACGGGAATTGCAACACGGTCGAGCTGACTGAGATGCCGCGTTGTTGCTCGAGTTCCATCCAGTCCGAAGTTGTGGAACGGCCTCTGCCCGTTGCTCTGACCGACCCAGCACCCGCGGTCAGGGCACCACCGTACAGAAGGAACTTCTCTGTCAGTGTGGTTTTACCCGCGTCGGGGTGCGAGATGATGGCGAACGTTCTGCGACGCTGCGCTTCGGTCTCAAGATCAGCCACCGTTACAGGCTAAGACTCTTGGCTAGTCTTGCTGCAGGTCGTGCGGGTCGTTCAGGTGTCGCGGTCGACCACATAGCCGGCTAGAGCACGAAGGGCTGCGTGGCTGCTGTTGATGTCGGGAAGGTTGTCGATCGCTTCGAGAGCACTGGCCAACAGTTGATCGATTTCGGCTTCGGTAGCTGCCACCGCTCCCGTTTCGATCAACACCTCCTGAATATCGGCAATCTTGTCATCGCTCATCTCGGGTCCGCCGTTGGCGCCCACCGTGGCGAGCACCGCGCGTTGTGAGTCACTGGCTGCCTCACGAGCCAAGGCCAACAACACGGTCGGTTTGCCTTCACGCAGATCATCGCCGACCGGCTTGCCGGTGCGTTCCGGCTCGCCGAACGCGCCGAGCATGTCGTCACGCAACTGGAACGCCACGCCAAGTGGCATTCCGTGGGCGGACAACTTCGTTGCGAGGTCAACTCGACCGGCCAGCGCCGCTCCGAGTTGGAGGGGACGAACGATCGTGTAGCCGGCAGTTTTGTTGCGCACAATGGTGCGGGCATCGGCGACGGAAACCCCACCTTGAGCGGTGCCGATCACGTCGAGGTACTGCCCCATGTTGAGTTCCGTGCGCAACGCGTCCCAAACGTGGCGGACCTCGGCGGTGGCGTTCCCCAAGGTTCGGTCAGCCATAACGATGGCTATGTCGCCCACCAAGACAGCAGCGGCCTCACCGAAACGCCGCGCCTCACCCTGCCAAGCGCCATTACGATGGCGTTCGATAAAACGAGCCCACACGGTTGGCGATGATCGGCGGGTTGGCGAACCGTCCATTACGTCGTCGTGGATGAGGGCGAAAGCATGGAGCAATTCCAGCGCACAGCCACCCGAAATAGCGCCGTCACCAGAAGGATCGCTCCCCGCAGTTACCCAACCCCAATGGCAATACGCAGGACGGATGCGTTTGCCTCCGCTCGCCACGAAATCAGCAAGATCAGCCAGAGGCACATCCAACGCCGGATTGAGCTCGGCCCAAGTCTTGCGTTCTTCGACAAACAGGGCACTCAGAGCTGCGTCAACCTTGGTTGCGACGGCCAAGAGTTGCGGCGGCGGAGGTTTCACGACAGGTCGTCGTCCTCGGCATCGGTCTCAGCCGCGTCTTCGCTGTCGAGGTTGGCTACGACTCGTTCGACCTGCACACGCGCCGCACCGATGCGTTTGCGGCAGAGGCCTATAAGGAAAGAGGCACGTTCCACGCGAGAGGCCAGCATGTCGACATCTAGGTCGTCGCCCTCAAGATCACGCAGGATTTGTTCAAGTTCCGCCATGGCATCCGCGTAACCGATCGCCTCGTCGCCGCCCTCGTGTCTGCCGCCGCCGTTTCCGCCGCCGCCCTCGTGTCTGCCGCCGCCCTCGTGTCTGCCGCCGCCCTCGTCGCCGCCCTCGTGTCTGCCGCCGCCGTCGGTTCCGTCGTCGTCGTGTTCAGGCTGAATGTCGTTCATGTGATCTCCTCTGGAGTCCGGCTCTTGGTGTTGTGTCCGGATTTTGCCTGTTGCGTCCGGGCATTGATGGTACTGGTGAGGATGCCGTCCACTAGCTGCGTGGTCACGATGTCGCCCGACTCGACGCCAGACGCTGAGCGTACAACCCGCCCATCGGTGTCTCGAGTGATCGACCAGCCCCGCGCCAACGCCAACGCCGGGTCGAGAGCACGTACTTGAGCTGCCGCCGCATCAACCCGCCTACTAGCAGTGATCAAGCCGTGCCGTTGCGCAACCTCAAGGCGAGCAACCCCCTGAGCAATCTGGCCGACAGCTCGTCGCTCCACCGAACGCGCCGTTCTCACCAATCGACCGCAACGAGCCGTCAACGACCGGTCACTGCGGTCAAGCACGTTGGCTGTCAACACGGCCACTCCGCTTCTAACCGTCTCGACACGCTGATCGGCTCGTTGCACCGCACGTCGTCCAGCAGCAACCAACGAATTCTCATGATCGCCCAGCCGGTCAAGCCAAAGCCGAACCTTCCCCACAACGAACTGGGCGGCTGCGGTGGGCGTGGTGGTGGCCGTATGAGCAACCTCGTCGGCGACACTGCGATCAATGTCGTGGCCGATGCCCGTGACGACAGGCACCCCCGCGGAAGCGATCGCCCGGGCGACCCACTCGTGATCGAAAACCGCGAGATCAGTCTTGGAACCGCCGCCGCGAGCCACCAGCAACACATCGACATCGGACTCATCCGCGGCACGGATCGCGGCGCTGACCGACATCTCAGCCCCAGATCCCTGCACCGGCGTGTCGACCTCCACCACCGTAAACGCCATACCTGCTTCTTTGAAAACGGTCGAAATGTCGGCGTGAGCGGCGCTGCCGATAGAAGTCACCAAGCCGACACGAAGCGGAACCGGCGCCAAAAGCCGAGCCGCATTAGCCCGCAAGATTCCCTCAGCCGACAGGTCAGCCAATAGTGCATCTTTGCTGGCAGCCAGTTTGCCCAAGGTGTAGGTCGGATCGATAGACGACATGCGGAGCTGTACCCGCCCCGAAGGCGGGTAGTAATCAACCCGCCCCTGTATGCGCACGCAGACGCCATCGCTCATGCGAATCGGGTCGCCATGCCGTTTCAACAGCCGGTTGACCCGGTCACGAGTCTCTCGAAACAGAACCACAGGCATGGTTGCGACAGGCGCAGCCCCCGGGCCTTCACCAGGCCCGACCAGGTCGAAATAGACATGGCCATTGCGGGCCCGGTGAATGCCGCTTATCTCGCCCTCCACCCACACATCGTCGGGCATGGTCTGCTCAATAACCGCACGAATGAGCGAGCAGAGTTCAGCAACCGTCAAAGTCCCCTGATTCACCCCGCCGACCGTACTCCCCCCAAGTGACAGTGATGCATCGCCGGTCGGCAGAGCGCTGCACCGGTCAGGCGAGATTTTGGTCGCCGTTACCGTTGTTGTCGCTGCGATCGGCGGCCTCTACATCTTCACGGCGGATACCGAGAACGAAGAGAATGGCGTCGAGGTAAGGCACTGAAAGGGCCGTGTCAGCCGCTTCGGAAACGATCGGCTTGGCGTTGAAAGCGATACCGAGCCCGGCTTCGCTGAGTATGTCGAGATCGTTGGCGCCATCGCCGACGGCCACCGTTTGTGACAGCGGAACGTTGTCTGTCGCCGCAATCTCTCGCAGCAGAGCCGCTTTGCGTTCACGGTCGACAATCGGGCCGACAAGTTCGCCAGTCAGCTTCCCGTCAACAAATTCGAGCACGTTGGCGTAGGCATGGTGAAGCCGTAAATCCTCAGCGATCCGGTCGGTGAAAACCGTGAACCCCCCCGACACGATCGCCACGGTGTACCCCAAACGTTGCAGAGTACGGACAAAGGTGCGGGTACCGGGGGTGTAACGGAGGTTGCTGTGGGCGCGAGCCACCGCATCCTCATCGAGCCCGGCCAAGAGCCGCACTCGCGTGCGCAACGAAGACTCGAAGTCAAGCGCGCCCTCCATTGCGTCGGCGGTGATTTGCTGAACCTCAGCGAGGCAGCCCGCCTCAGCAGCCAGCGGATCAATAACTTCGTCGCCGATGATTGTGGAATCGACATCCAACATGATCAGCCGCTTGGCTCGACGCCCGATTCCCTCGCGCTGGATAGCGATATCCATATTGGGATGCGCCGCGGCGATATGCATGAGATTGGAACGGAGCTTCCCGACAGCGCCATCGCGAACAAGCAACTCCTAGCTCATCACCGGGAAACGCGAAAGCCGGATAATGCGATCGATGTTGGCGCCGACGTCAGCGATCGCGGTGGCGGCCGCACCGATTTCGGTTGGGTTGAGGTGGTGTCCGAGGAGGGTGACGACAGTGCCCGGCAGCTGCGAGGACGGCGTGTTCGAAACCAGATCGAAATCGACCTCCATGCCTTGTTCCCAACCGAACAGCAACACGTCCTTAAGCAGGTCTCGCCCCTGAGGCACGCCCACCGCTAAACCGAGCTGAGTTGGTCACGGATCACTATCTGCTCGATGTCGTACACCTCGGCGCCGGCGTCGGCGAGAACACTCGTCAGCCCGGCGGTCACCCCCGGGTGGTCAGGCCCGGTGATCCTCACCAGAACGGTTTCGCTGGAGTTGTCAGCGTCGGCTTCGATATGCACGAGCTACAAGCCTACGGCGCTCGTGCTGCCATAAGCCGCAGGACTTCCGTGGCGGCCGAGGCCGCTACACGTGGAGGGCCGGGGTTGCTATCTGTGGGAGTCACGATCACGCCTCGGCTCAGCGGCGACTACCTCACGCTCGTGTGCGGCTTCGACGCATCAAATGCCGGGACCTACGAGATAACCCTCTCCAAGCAGTAGCCCCAGTCGCCGTGTTCGGCAACTTGTCGCACAACGGCGCTGGGCTTCACCTCCGGCGTGAACCTCAACCGCAACGCTGTTGACGATGACCTCGCTGGGGTGTCGCGGGCCCTCGGTGGTTCTGGCTGTCTGTGTTGAATTGTGGACGCTCAGGCTCCGGGCCAGACGGAGATCAGCGGTACTAGCCTCTCGGCTTTAAGCGGGGATGAGGTCGAAGTGTCGCTTCTTCTGAGACCATCTGACGGGCGTGGTCGAATCTAGGTGAGTCGGCGGCTCTTTTGATGCCGTGATCATGTCGACCAACATGAGCTCACCAGCGTCACAGACCTCGCGAATGAACCGGTCCAACGGATTATCGGCTGAAGCTGGCCTGGCCACGGTCAGTACACAGGAGATCTCCAACTCGCTGGTAGATGCTTGCCCCCAGACACACGGGTCCGACACGCCTGGCGCTGAATCGAGGTGTGTCGCGATCTTGTCGACCAACGCGTCGAACTCGTCGAAAGCAAGCGGCCGGCCACCCCCATCATCGATGCAGGAAACTGTGCCCCCAACAGTAATCTCTACTCGAGTTTGACTTTCTGGCATGACGGTTACTCACCTATACCTTCTGTACAGCGTTTGAAAATGGCTCGTATTCTTTTCAACGTACGTTGTGCCGATGGTGTCGACGGAACGGTCACGATACACCGACAGGAACCTGGACAGTAGGCTTTGAAATGCCCCGACGTCTTTTTGATCCTCCTTCCGAGCTTCTCCTTCTCTCGAAGTAGTTTCTCGTAGTCGCTGTTTGAGTGACGCGGCCGACTCGCCATCATGCCCACCACCCGAGCCTGAGTTCTCTCGTGGGCACGCCACCACGGTAGCGGAAGTGATCCAACGTGACAATGGCGCAACCCGTAGCTCACTGCCGAGACCGCTCCAGCGGCGAGATCCACATCTACCGACTCTCATAACCCCCTGGCTGAGAGTCCCGGCAAACCCAACAGTGACACTCGGGAATCTTGTGTATCGGGTGTGATCTGAGGGTCCGCGGCTTGGTGTTGTGGGCCAGAAAGGATCATGTCTATGACTGATCAGACTATGTCGGCGGATCCGTCAGTGGGGTTGGCGGCGGCGGTGATGAGGTGGCGGGCTCGGTGTAGGAATGCGGCCATTTGGGCGCGGGTGACTTGGGTTTGGGGGCAGTAGCGCAGGGGTTGTTGGTTGCAGCCGAGGGTGATTTGGGTTGCGTAGAGCGCTTCGATACCGGCGGCGTGCACGCTGGTGGGGTCGACGTCTTGGAACCCGGCTGGTTGTTGGGGGGTTTGGAGGTTGAGGGCGCGGGCGAGGGCAGTGTCGGCGAACACGGTGCGGGCCGCACCGGTGATCAACAGTCCTCCAGAGTTTCCTGCCGCTGAGACCGGGATGCGCGCCGTGGCTGAGAACACTGCGGCGGGGCGCAGCATCGGCGTGCCGGTGGGGGCGACTGATCCCGATGCGGGCGACCTGCTGACCTACAGGCTGGCCGGCGCCGACGCGGATCTCTTCGACCTCGACGAGCGGACCGGCCAGTTGCGCACCAGGGCGGCGCTGGACCACGAGGCGACGCCGTCGCTGAGTGTCGTGGTGACCGCGACCGACCCCGGCCTGCTGTCGGCCACCGTGACGGTCACGGTGACGGTCAGCGACGTGGACGAGGCGCCGGTGGTGTCGGGGCCTGGCGTGGTCGGCTACGACGAGAACGACACGGCTTTTGTGGGCTCCTACACCGCCCGCGATCCCGAGGACGAGCCGGTCATATGGTCGCTGTCGGGTGTTGACGGCCGCGCTTTCACGATCGACGCCTCGGGGCAGTTGGGGCAGTTGGGCTTCGCAGCTTCGCCCGATTTCGAGGCCAAGAGCTTGTACCACGTTACCGTGGAGGCTGGCGACGACGCTCACAACACAGCGCGCTTCGATGTTGTCGTGAACGTAGACGACGTCGACGAGCCGCCCGTAGTGTCAGGCGACCCGGCACCGGGGTTTAGCCATCTTGGCACCGGTGCGGTGGCGCGCTACACCGCCCGGGATCCCGAGCGGCGCCAGATCGAATGGTCGCTGTCGGGTCCCGACGGCGGGGACTTGAGCATCGACAGCGGCGGGGTGCTTGGCTTCGTGGCGCCACCGGACTTCGACCGTCCCGGCGACGCCGACACCGACAACATCTATGAGCTCACCGTCGAAGCCTTCGACGGCCACAGCACCGGCACCCTCAATATCACCGTCGTCGTCACCCTCACCGGAGGCGACCCGGCTGTGGCGGAGGTTGAGATCAGCGGCGCCAAGTTCGCGGCCCCCCCGCACCCAGACCACATTCAGCGTCCTCGTCGCCGCCGGATTCGAAACCATCACTTGGGCCGTGACCGGCCCCGGCGGGTTCAGCGGGTCAGGCGGCGGCGAGCGATTCTCGTTCTCGCCGCCTACTGGAGGGGAGTACACGGTCACCGTCACCGTCACCGACCGTGGCGGTGAGACCCACACCAACACAGTCTCACTGACCGTGCTCGGCGACATCGCCGACAGCATCTTCGCCGATGAGATCGTGTGGCTCGCCCAACAGGGCATCACCACAGGCTGCGGCGACGGAACCAACTTCTGCCCCAACAGACACGTCACCCGCGCCCAGATGGCCGCGTTCCTGCACCGGGCTCCGCTGAAGGGGACCCGGTTGTGAGTCCAGCACGGATCGGAATCTCGCCCCGCGCGGGCGCTCGTGTTGCTATAGGCCCCGGAACCCTCCGTCTCGCCCAGTCTCAGTCTTGCCAAGGCCGTTAGCGGGCCGCTACACGTGATCGGCGCGGACCAGGGCTTCGTAGAGTTCCTCGTAGAGGCCGCCGCGGTGGCGCAACTCTTCGTGAGTGCCGGTTTCGACCACATGACCGTTGTCGAGCACGACGATGATGTCGGCGTCGGTGATGGTCGACAGTCGATGGGCGATCACCAGCGACGTGCGACCGGCCAGTGCGTTGGCCAGAGCCTCTTGCACATAGGCCTCGTTCTCGGTGTCGAGATGGCTCGTTGCCTCGTCGAGCACAACGATCGCCGGGTTCTTGAGCAGCATTCGAGCGATCGCGAGGCGTTGTTTCTCGCCGCCGGAAAGCCGATAACCACGTTCACCCACGATTGTGTCGTAGCCCTCCGGCAGAGCGGCGATCACATCATGGATCCGAGCCGCGCGACACGCCGCCTCGATATCAGCTTGGGTCGCTTCGGTGTCGGCATAGCACAAATTCATCCCGACCGTGTCGTGGAACAGGTGCGGGTCTTGGCTCACGACCCCGATCGCGCGCCGCAGAGAATCTTGGGTGAGAGAACGCACATCATGGCCGTCGACTCTGATTGCTCCGGTGGTCACGTCGTAGAGGCGGGGAACAAGCGAGGTGAGCGTGGTCTTGCCTGCCCCTGAAGGCCCAACAATGGCGACCATCTGGCCAGGGGCCACGGTCAGGTCGATGTCGCTCAACACATCGCCGACTGAAGCAGTCGATTCGTCACCCCCAAGCGATGCCGGTGTCCCTTCGGGAGGGTCGGGGTAACGGAAATACACATGATCGAACCGCACCTCGCCTTGTGGATCGACCAACTCCGCGGCATTTGGAGCATCGACGATGGCATTCGGAGCGTCGAGAACCTCGAACACCCGCTCAAAGCTCACAAAAGCGGTCATCACATCAACCCGAGCATTGGACAGACTGGTGAGAGGCATATAGATGCGCACGGTGTAGAGACCCAGAGCGGTGAGAGTACCGATGGTGATGGCCTCGTCGATGACGAGATGCGCGCCAAGCCAGTAGACGATGGCCGTGCCGACCGCCCCAACCATCGTCAACGCCACCAGGAAAATGCGGCTGTACATGGCGCTGCGCACACCGATGTCTCGTACCCGACCCGCCCGGTCCGAGAAATCAGCGGCTTCGGCACCGTGACGCCCGAAGAGCTTGACGAGCAACGCACCGGCCACATTGAACCGCTCGGTCATGGTGTTGTTCATTGATGCGTTGACAGTCATCGATTCGCGGGTGATGTCCTGCAGGCTGGCACCGACCCGTCGAGCCGGCAGCACAAAAACCGGCAGGATGATGATGGCCAGCAGAGTTAGTCGCCACTCCAGGATCAGCATGGCGAGCAACGTGCCGGTGAGCGTGATCAAGTTGCCGACAACTGTGCCCAAAGTGCCGGTGAAAGCCCGCTGCGCACCGATCACGTCGTTGTTGAGGCGGCTGATCAGAGTGCCGGTCTGGGTGCGGGTGAAAAAGGCCAGAGGCATTCGCTGAACGTGATCGAACAGGCGCACCCGCAAGTCGAAGATCAGACCCTCACCGATCCGTGAACTGAGCAAGCGTTCCACCAGCGACAACAGAGCCTCAGCGACCGCCGCGCTCACCATCACAACGAAGAGCACGTTGAGATAGCGGCCGTTGCTGTCGACAATTGCCACGTCGAAGATCTTGCGGATCAACAGCGGAGGCAGCAGCCCGAGGAAAGTCGTCAGCACAATGATCGACAGATAAACGAAGATGGCGCCTCGATATGGGCGGGCGAACGCAAGCACGCGGCGCCGTGTGTCCTTGTTGAGTTGCTTGCCTTCGATCCCGGAGCGGTCCGCGCTCATCGAGTGCATTACCTGGAACGGACTCGACGCAGTCATACCGTGAGCCTACGCAGACCCTGCGCCCGTGATGCCCCCGCCATTCTCGGGGGTTCGGATGCGGAAGTCATCGGTGCTGGCACTGCGTGGATTCCCCGGGGTTCGGATGCGGAAGTCATCGGTGCCGGCACTGTTCCGGCACTGCGTGGATTCCCCGGGGTTCGGACGCGGAAGTCATCGGTGCTGGCACTGCGTGGATTCCCCGGGGTTCGGATGCGGAAGTCATCGGTGCTGGCACAGACCGGTAGCGTGATGCGGGATGGAACGTCCCTCAAGTGCGCTGTTCACCGACCACTATGAGTTGACCATGGTGGAATCCGCCCTCAAGTCTGGGGTCGCCTCTCGACGTTCCGTCTTTGAGGTCTTCGCTCGCCGCCTCCCCGAAGGCCGAGCATATGGCGTGGTCGCGGGCATCGACCGCCTAGTGGATGCCGTTGAGCGTTTCCGGTTCGATGACGACACTGTTGACCATTTGATGGCGTGTGGGGTCGTTCAAGACGAATTGATGGCCGACTGGCTGCGCAACTACCGCTTCGATGGAGACATCACCGGCTACGCCGAAGGCGAACTCTTCTTTCCGTACAGCCCGGTACTGACCGTGGCTGGTTCGTTCGCTGAATGCGTAGTGCTCGAAACAGTCCTGCTGTCGGTCCTGAACCATGACTGCGCGGTTGCTTCTGCGGCGGCCCGGGTAGCCGATGCCGCAGGTGGACGCCTGCTGGTGGAGGGTGGGTCGCGGCGCACCGATCCAGAATCGGCGGTAGCTGCGGCTCGTGCTTCGCATGTCGGTGGTTTCGATACGACATCGAACCTCGAAGCAGGTCGTCGCCATGGCATCCCAACCGGCGGAACCACAGCTCACGCGTTCGTGCTGGCCCACAACAGCGAGACCGAAGCCTTCCGCGTGCAACGTGACACTCTGGGTGTCGGCTCCACCTATCTGGTCGACACTTTCGACGTGATGGAAGGCATACGTCGGGCCGTCGATGTGGTCGGACGCGAAATCGGAGCTGTACGAATCGACAGCGGCGAGTTGCTCGCCGACAGTCGTGCGGCCCGCCAGTTGCTCGACGAACTGGGTGCTGTTGATTGTCGGATTGTCGTGTCGAGCGACCTCGACGAGTTTCTGATCGCCGACTTGGAACTCGCCGGCGCACCGATCGACGCCTATCTGGTCGGGACAAGCCTGGTCACCGGCTCGGGCCATCCGACGGCTTCGATGGTCTACAAGTTGGTGTCTATCGCTGACGATGACCATCCCGGCCCGCTACGAGCGGTCGGTAAGCACTCGCCTGGGAAACGCACTATCGGTGGTCACAAGTCCGTGCACCGGACCTATGACACCGAAGGCAGGTTTCTTGCCGAGGTTCTTTCGGTTCTTCCGGTGGATGTGCCCGAGAACTCGATGTGCCCGCAGGTACCGCTACTGCGTGATGGTGAAGTTGTCGCCGACCTGACCGATGTGAGCGAGGCTCGGGCTCGTTGCGCCGAACGACGTGCACGTTTGGTTGATGAAGACAGGACTCCCTGGCCCGTGACTACTCCTGCGGTGCCTACAATTTGGGAAGGTGTTGAGGAACCGCTTTCGGCGGCAGTTGTCAACAGCAATGGAGGTATGAGCCGATGAAGGCGTTGATCGTTGTTGATGTCCAGAACGATTTTTGTGAGGGCGGTGCTTTGGCTGTGGACGGCGGCGGATCGGTGGCCCGTTCAATCACTGAGCTGGCGGGTTTGGACCGTGCCGGTGGTGCCTATGAGCTGGTCGCGGCCACCAAGGACTGGCATGTCGATCCAGGCGAACATTTCGCCGATCCCGAAGTCGGCCCGAACTTCGTCGACACCTGGCCGGTTCACTGCGTTGCCGACAGCGACGGTGCAGCCTTCCACCCTGATTTGGACATTGCGGTCGACGAAGTGTTCTTGAAGGGCCGGACAACCGCTAGCTACACGGGTTTCGACGGAGGTGCAGCCTCAGACGAATCGGTGCTGCTCGGTGACTGGCTCAAGGCGCGAGGAGTTACTTCGGTGGATGTGGTTGGTTTGGCGACCGATCATTGCGTTAGAGCGACGGCGCTCGATGCCGTGGCCGCCGGTTTCGACACCACCGTGTTGCTCGAACACTGCGCCGGTGTCGCCCCCGAAACGACCGACGCTGCAATGGCCCAACTCGTCGCTGCGGGTGTTGTACTGGCCTAGAAGACTGTCCCACTTAATCGTTTGGAGATTTGGACGAGAGGGACCTTGATCCGGCCGAGGCTTCGGTCTAGAAATAGTTCAGGCAGCTCGGCGGGATGCGGCACGAACGACATCCTCCAGTTGCTTGGGAGGAACGCCGAACTCATCGCTCAAGTCCTCAAGGGACTCGCCAACCCAAAACCGTTCGAGCACGTCGGACACGCGTGCCCCGCCTCGTTCGAAAATTGGAGCACCGAACGATCGGCCGGGATCAGCTACGACCTCGGCAGAACGATATGCAGGGATCCGGATAACGGTTGCGTAACCGTCCGGGCCGTACTGAATGCGCTGGAGGTACTGTTCAATGACGGTTGCGAAAACCCGTTGACCGTTTCGTACAACAACCAAGTCTTTCGTTGTAGGTCCTGGTCCTTTGGTCGGATGTTGCTGGGCGTAGTCGAACAACAACTCGGCGCCGTCCGTGTAGAGCCGTCGCGAGGCTAAGGCGTGTTTTAATCCGATTTGTCTCTGGATTTCTTTCAGGGCGGGGCGGACGCGCTGCATTGGTACGCCGCTTTGGCGGACAGCTGCCATTACGAGTCCTTCGACCAAGCCGATGAACGGTATCGAGGGTCCGTTGAACGTTGTTGACGGAAAGCAGGTGAGCACGGGTTCGCCGGTTACTTCGGGGCGGTCGGGAAATCGCCGGACGTATCCTCGCGCCCAAGTGGTAAGCGTTGAGGTTGGCACGTCCACGATCCGGGCTGCCTCTCCGACTGTGTAGAGCGGCACATTGAATCGGGGATCGTCTACGAGTCGCAGTGTGATGTCTCCTTTGCTCGCCATCATATTGCAACGATGTGCCAGCGGCGCGTCAGGATCGCTACGGGCGCTGTTCGCAGAACAGCAACACTGACGTGTGTCGGTTCCGTGGTGGCGAAGTTAGGGGGGTGGGGTTACTGTGCGGCAATGAGCGAACCTCGGATTGTTGCCACGGGACTGCAGTTTCCGGAAGGGCCTATTGCTGAAGCTGACGGAAGCGTGTTGCTCGTCGAGATCGCCCGCGGCACGTTGAGCCGGGTCACCCCCGATGGCGAGGTGATGGTCGTGGCGGACTGTGGTGGGGGACCCAACGGAGCCGCTTACGGCCCTGATGGCAAGATCTACGTTTGCAACAACGGTGGCTGCTTTCAGTTCAAAGAAGTCATGGGCCTGATGATCCCGGGCGAAGTGCCGACCAATTGGTCTGGCGGGTCGATCCAGCGAGTCGATCCTGTCACGGGCGAGGTTGAGACTGTCTACACCGAGAGCAGCAGCGGCCCGCTTCGTGCGCCCAATGACCTGGTCTTCGATGAGTTCGGGGGGTTCTGGTTCACCGATCACGGGGTTCGCTTCGAGCGCACGAGCGACCGAACGGGTTTGCACTACGCCACCATCGACGGTTCCTCGTGTGTTGAGCGAGTTCATCCACTCGATGCTCCCAATGGCATCGGGTTGTCGCCTGACGGTTCCCGGCTCTATGCCGCGGAGACCCACACGGGCCGGGTTCGGGTTTGGGATGTGACCGCACCCGGGATGGTCGACACGACGGATTTGTTGGGTTCAACAGGAGGCGAGCTGCTTCATGGCGCGCCGGGAGCGCAGTTGTTTGATTCGTTGGCGGTTGACGGCGAGGGGTGGGTCTGTGTCGCCACGATCGGCAACGGTGGAATCACCGCGATCTCTCCCGATGGTTCAACTGTCGAACACGTTGCATTGCCGGATGTGTTGGTAACCAACATCTGTTTCGTTGACGACGAGCCGCGTGCCTTCTGCACGTTGTCCGGCACCGGCCAACTAGCCGAAATCACCTGGCCCCGCCCCGGCCTAAAACTCCACTTCCCCTAACCGGGGATTTCGGTTGTGTTTCTTCGGTAGTGTAGTACTCTGTAGCGCGAGAGAGCTACGAGGTGTTCTGTGCCACGACCTACATCGTTTCGTCTTCCTGAGGAACTACTGGAGCGCATCGAGGCCGAGAGTCGCGATGTCGGCGCCTCGATCACGCAACTGGTTTCCTCCTTGCTCGACGAGGGTCTCAAGACTCGCCGCTTTGCCGGTGTCGTGTACCGCGGCGGTGTGGGAGGCCGGCGCGCTGCGGTTGTGGGCGGCCCGGACGTGTGGGAGGTGGTGCGAGATCTCGCGAGCGCGCCCGGCCGGGGGATGGATCGCGTCGAGAACCTCGTCGCTGAGACTGGCCTTACCGCAGAGTCGGTGCTGTTGGCGGCGGACTTCTATGCGTCGTTCCCCGAGGAAATCGATGAGTTGATCCAAGCAGATGAGCGTGCTGCCGAGGAGGTCCGCCGCCAGGTGTGTCGGCGCGAGCAGTTGCTGTCGTCTTGAGGTGGCTGATCGACGAGATGCTGCCGCCTTCCACCGCGGCGGAGATGGCCGCGCTCGGGCATGAGGCGCTCAGCGTGGCCGAGGCGGGGCTTGCCGGCAGCGATGACGACGCCCTCTACGAGACCGCCGTCGAGCAGGAATGCGTCATCGTGACAGAGAACTTTGCGGATTTCGCCACCATCACGAAAGACCGTCTAGCCGCGGGGGCACCATGCGTACCCGTCGTCTTCGTCCAGAAGCGCCAGCACCCTCGCGGCTCGGCGTTGGGCCCCGCCCTGGCACGCCACCTGCACGAGTGGTCCCTCACCAACCCGAACCCGTATCCCGGCGTCCACTGGCCGTGAACCCACCGCTTCCCCGTCCGCTCGTCGTCGGATAAAACGGCGGAAAGAGATCTCAACACCTGGCACCAAACTGTTACGGCAGAAGGCGCAGAGTCAAATTGCTGGGTTTGGCAGATAATCGGTGCCGTGAGTGGCCTTTGATCACGGTCCCAGGGCGGTGATGGGGACGACTGAGATTCCGTCGGGGTACTCGAAGCCGCGGCCACCTGCGGTGATGACCATGAGCTTGCGCGGCTCGCCCATCTGTGCGGTGTCCACCCGGTCGCGCAGCCGCCGTAGCGACGCCACGCCCTCTTCGATCAACTCGGGTCCGCCGAGCTTCACCTCGGCTGCAGCCCACTCCCGGTCGTCCAAGCTGGTGAGGATGACGTCTATTTCAAGGCCAGAGCTGTCCCGATAATACGAGACGTCCCAGTCATTGGCTTGGGCGTAGACGCGCAGATCGCGCAGCACCATCGACTCGAACAGGAGGCCGAAATAGCTCAGCTCTCCCATCAGTTGGTGGGCGTTGGCCCGCAGCGCGGCCACGGCCAGCGCCGGGTCGGTGAGGTAGCGCCTGGGAGTGCGGCGAAGCTGGGCTCGAGACCGCAGACGTGGCCTCCACACCGCCAACTCCTCCACCACGTACAAGCGAGTCAGTGCGTCCAGGTAGCTCTTCACGGTCTGGGGATGCAGCGTCTCACCGCCTCCGGCCACATCCTGGCCGAGTGTCTTGAGCGTCGCCTCCGTGGAGGTGTTCCGGCCCAAAGAGGCCAGCAAACGGCGCACTCCCACCGGATCGCGGGCAGTACCGTCGACCCGGGAGACGTCGGTCCGGCTGATCTCGTCGAGGTAGGCGCGAAGCTGTCTCTGTGCCACTGCGGGTGAGTCTCCCAACAGGGCAGGCCAACCGCCCCGGCAAGCCAAGTCCACGATGTCGGAGAGGCCGAGAGCGGAGGGAGGGGCAGAACTGCGATGCGAGGCGAGCAAGCCGCGCAAGGAGACCTCCCCGCTCGATTCCCCGCTCTCGAACAAGCTCATCGGCCGCATCCGCACCCGGATGATCCGGCCAGTGCCAGTATGTCGGGTGGCATCGTCAGGAGGATCGGCCGACCCGGTCAAGATGAACTGACCCTTCTGCCCCCGATCATCGCAAGCCCGCCGCATGGCATCCCACACACTGGGAGCGAGTTGCCACTCGTCCAGCAGGCGGGGCACCGGCCCCTCAAGGACATCCATCGGGGAAACCTGCGCGGCCAGACGGTTCTCGAAGACAGCGTCGAAGGGCACTTCACTGCGGGCATGATTCCGACCAGTCCATGTCTTACCGCAAGCCCGTGGCCCCTCAACAACGACCGCCGGCGAGGCGCGCAAGGCGCTCTCCACCTCACGATCTGCGACCCGAGGCATATACCCGGATGGTGTGAGCCGATCAGCCACGAAGCGACCTCCCAGGACCATCATAAGTCCCCGAGTCGCGATATTGCGATCATTATAATCGCGATATTATGGCGATTGTAATCGTGATATTGTCGACCAGCCAAGAACGAAGCAAGACGGTTCCGACCAGGTCAAGCTGCTAAACGGGCGTTGCAAAAAGCTTAGAACTCTCCAGTGCCATCTTCGAGTACCTTGACAAAGTGCATGTTTGAGCGATTCTGGCGCGGAAGGTATGGGATTCGAACCCATGGTGACCTGGAGGCCACAACGGCTTTCGAGGCCGCCCCATTCGTCCGCTCTGGCAACCTTCCGCATCAGAGACTACCGGCGTTGTAGTAGCGCCACACGGTCAGGGCGACGCGTCAATACAAGCTGGATTCTGTGCCTGCCGAACCCTCGGCGTGCCGTGCCCGGTCAGCGCGGGATCAGTGCCATCGGGAAGGCGTCAAGCACCTCGGTGCCTTCGTCGGTTATGTACACCTGGTTCTCAAGCTTTTTTGCGTGTGGTCCTTGCTCGGGGTTGCGCCATGCTGTGCCAGACCAACTCGCGTCCGAAGACACTGACAGCGGCCACGGCCGGGCCGACGCGTCAGTACAAACTCGACGAAGGACCCGAAGGACCCTCGCCGCGGGCCAGGGCCAACTCGGCGTTGATCCCCATGCGGGCGGCCAGGAGATCGGTGGCGACGGTGACCATGCGGAAACCAGCAGCGACCCGCTTTGGGGTCAAAGCGCCGGTCGATTGGATTCCGGCGATGATGTTGTGGGCAGCGCAGCGTTCGAGGATGAAACTGAGCGCCTCGTCGAACGCCTTCTTTCCGTCGTTGTTGCCCGGTGGCAAGCCGAGCGTGATCGACAGGTCCGCTGGCCCGACATAGATCGCATCAATGCCCGGCACGGCAAGAATCTCATCGAGATTGGAGAGGGCTTCAGTCGTTTCGATCATTGGAATGCAAGCCACGTTGCCGGGTTCCCAATTGAAGTAGTCGTGTCGCAGGCCGGCCACGGTCGGACCCCAACTGCGGACACCGCGGGGTGCGTAGCGGGTTGCGCTAGTGGCTTCCTCGGCCTCCGCCGCGGTGTTGACCATCGGGATGATCACCCCGTGAGCACCAGCGTCGAGGGACTTGCCGATAATTCCAGGTTCGTTGCGCGGCACTCGGACGATCGGACTCGACCCGCCCAACAAGATGGCCTGGATCATCGACACCGAGTCGGCGAAGTCGATCGGACCATGCTGGGTATCGATGCAGACGTAGTCGAAACCACATCTGGCCACGGCCTCGGCCGTAACAGAACTGGGGATTGCCAGCCAACCTCCAAGGGTTGTTTTGCCTTCCCTCCATTGATCGCAAATTGGGGTAACCGTCATGGGGATGGGTCTATCAGCCTTAGCGTGAGTTCATACGGGTTCGCAGCGATCCCAGTGCAATACTGGGCCGGTGAGGAGTGTTGATCGGCCATGACAATCGTGCGGGGCAGCGTGGTCACCATGAATCCCGCCCGGGAGATCATTAGCGACGGCGCTGTTGTCATCTCGGGTGACACCATCGCCGCGGTCGGGAGCTTCGACGACTTGCGGGCAGCGCATCCCGAGGAAAACGTTTCGGGCCACAGCGGTGACCTGGTCCTGCCGGGGTATGTCAACGGCCATCAACATCTGACCGGTGATCGCCTGATCCAATCATCGATCCCAGATGATCTACCCCCTGGCGAGGCGATTTTTTCTTGGGTCGTGCCAGTTCACGGCGAGCACAGTCCGGCTGACGACGAACTCTCCGCCACACTCACCCTTGCCGAAGCTCTGAGCAACGGCATCACCACGACCTTCGAAGCGGGGACTGTCGCCCATCCGGATCGGGTTGTCGCCGCCGCTCAGACCGTGGGAGCTCGGGCGACCGTCGGTACCTGGGGATGGGACGTTGACGACGGGCCATTCGCAGGCTCAGTCGAAGAGGTGATCGACCGACAGCGCGCGGCTTTGGACCTCGCGACCGGACCACGGGTGTCTACTTGGGTGAGCCTCGTCGGCCATGACCTCATGTCCGATGAGCTGGTGGTGGCAGCCAGCGAATTGGCCCGCTCACGCGGGGTTGGCATGACCTTTCATCTGTCTCCCACAACCAGCGATGTCGACAGCTACCTGGCCAGAACTGGGCTACGGCCTCTGGTTCACCTTTCTGCGTTGGGCGTGTTGGGCCCTCATGTGGCTGTTGCTCATGGTGTGCATCTCGACGCGCAGGAAGTGGAGGTGCTGGTGAACAGCCGTGCCGCGGTGGTGTCGTGTCCTTGGGCCTACCTGCGGCTCGGGCAGGGTCTGACCCGTGAGTTCCGGCATTTGGACCTGTGGCGCGAAGGGGGCAGGCTGGCTTTGGGGTGCGACGCCGAGAACGCCGGCGACATGGTTGATGGGATCCGCACAGCGGCCCTGTTCGCAGGGGTGGCGAAGGACGCTGCGGCCGACCCGACGATCTTCGGTGCTCACGATGCGCTTGAGTTACTCACCATCGCCGGTGCAGAAGCCCTGGGCATGGTCGATCGCATCGGCTCGCTCGAAGTCGGCAAACAAGCCGACGTCGTGGTTCACGACCGGTCCCGTATCGAGTGGATTCCCCCAAGCCCCGATCCGGTCCTGCAACTCATCTGGGGTAGCGACGGCAGATCGGTCAGAGACGTTTACGTAGCGGGCGAACCCGTAGTCGCCGACGGTCAGGTAACAACCGTGGATGTCGGGAGTTTGTTAGAAGAAGCCCAGGCCGCCGGCCGATCTCTGCGAACCCGCAGCGGTGTTGAAGCCGTCTCTCGCTGGCCAATTCGCTGAACCCTTGATTGGATGACCGGGCTCGGTTGGATGAAAGGGCTCGATTGGATGAAAGGGAAAGGCGAGATTCAGAAGAATGTGGCAGGGCTGTGGCTGAACGGGTTCACCACGATTAAGCCGTCGAGCACTTGTCCGTCTTGAAGGTCTTCAGTGAGCAGGTGACTCTTGTCTCTGGTGTATTTCGTCGCGAGTCGGGTATCTCTGACCGGGCTTTCCCAGCGGGACCGGCTTTCGATTCAAGTAGGAATGCCGCGCTCGCTCGTAGGCGTCGGGTTCGGTCATCAGCTTGAGTCTACAACACGGGCCATTTGGCTTTATCGGGGAGGCCGGAGCGGGTGGTGATTGCTTCGCCGGCGAGTTGGGATTGGGTGTAGAGGGCCTGTTCGTCGATGGTTGTCATCTGCCCGTTTTCGACGACCTTTTTTCCGTCAACGATGACCGTGTGCACGCCGCGCCCGTCGGCTGACCAGACGAGTTGGTTGGCGATGTTGAGAAGCGGTCGCCACTCGGGCCGGTCGGCGTCGTGCAGCACTACATCGGCGAGTTTGCCCACTTCGAGCGAGCCGATCTCATCAGACATCTGCATCAACTCAGCACCGCCCAGCGTTGCCATTTCGTAGGCTTTTTCTGCGGGGAACATCTGCGGGTCTTGGCGTCCGTCCTTGAACAGCCCGGCTACCAGATAAGTGGCCCGCATCAAATCGGAGTAATTGGAGGCGTTGTTGCCGTCGGTGCCGATGCCGAGGTTGATACCGGACTGCACCATTTCCGGCATCTTGCCGACCTGGGTCACCCCGTAGCTGACCTTGAGCGCAGTGGTCGGGCAATGCGCCACATGCACACCCGTTTCGGCCATGATCTCGATCTCGTTGTCGTCAACCTGCACGCAATGAGTCATAGCGACATCACCTCCGAGCACCCCGAGTTGCGCCAAGTGCACCATCGGCCGGTGCCCGAACTCGGCGACGAAACCTTCAGGATCGAGTTTGGCCGGTGACATGTGAAAGCTCAGCCCGACGTTGTGCTCGGTTGCCAGTTCCCGGGCGGCTCGCCAAAGCGGATCGGAGCAGGTGGTGTGGCCCACAAGCAGCGACCAGGCACTGATCCGGTTCTCGGCTGCCGCGGGGTGGTGCTCAAGTTGTTGTTGCAGGTTGGCGATGGCCTGGTCGGTGTCTTGTTTGTAGACATCAGGTTCGGGTGGCAGGTCCCAGACCCATTGACCAACCCGTCCTCGGATCCCGATTTCTTGGAGTCCGTCGACAACATCGTCAAGGAAACGGATAGTGCCCGCCTCAAGAAAGGTGGTGGTTCCCGATTTGAGCATTTCGGTTGCCGCGAGCTGGGCAGACAAGCGCTCCTCAGCGGCGGTGTACATGGAGTACAGCGGGCACAGCCACATGAAGACGTTCTCTTCAAAAGGTGTGTCGTCGGGAACATAGCCACGGGTCAGCGGTTCGCCGGTTATATGGATGTGGGAGTTGACCATCCCGGGGGTGACAACGAAACGGTCGCCCCCGATGGTCTCGGTTGCGTGGTATTGCTGTTCGAGCTGGCTGGTTTTGCCGACGGCGATGATTTCACGCCCACGGACTGCCACGGCACCGTCGTGAATGACGTCACGAGTCTGATTCATGGTGACGACGTAGTTGCCTTTGATCAGCAGGTCAATGTTTTCGGTCACGGCTTCCCCTCAGATTGTTGGGATGGTTGATGTGATCGCTGCGCTGGTTATGGGTGAACAGCAGCACATCGCGTATGGTAAGACCATCAGTCCACCCGAGAAAGAGTACGTTGCATGGGAGCAGGAGCGCATTTTCTGTCGGCGGTTTCGGCAGGCAAACGCCGCCGTGCGAGTCGAGTAGTTGCCGGCGACGGTCGCTGCGTGCTGGTGGCGATGGACCATCCTGCCTACATGGGCACAGGCGTTCCCGCAGAAGCCATCGAACCGATCGCCTCCGCAGAGCCCGACGCTGTGCTCACAACCTGGCACCTGGCACGGCGCTATCCCGAAGCCTTCGCCCGAAGCGGTCTGGTGTTGCGCGTCGATGGCGGGATTGCCGACATGGGCGAACCTGCAACCGACGACACGTCGACCCTGCTCTACACCGCGGAGCAGGCCATGGTCCTCGGCGCCGATGCGATCATCGTGATGGCCTTCAGCGGCACTCACGACGAACATGTCTCACTGTCTCGGCTAGCTCACCTGAGTGCAGAGTGCGAGAAGATCGGGATGGTGCTGATCGCCGAGTCGATTCCGGGAGGCTGGGGCCAAGAGGTTCCCTGGACGGTCACCAATGTCGCCAAGGGCGCCCGAATCGCAACTGAGTTGGGTGCCGACATGATCAAAACCATGTGCCCGGGCCCCACCGACGAGTTCACCGAAATCATCGAGGCGTGTGGCGTGCCGGTGGTCGCCTTGGGCGGACCCAGAATGGATCACGAAGACGATGTGATCGAGATGGCTTCCGGCGTTGTGGCAGCAGGGGCTGCCGGGGTGGCGATCGGTCGCAATGTCTGGGGCTCGCAGGATCCGAAGAACATGGTGACCCGGCTGATGCAGGCCGTACACGGGCCGTAGCAAGGTTGGCTTGTGAGCGTGGAGCAATGGTTCGGATGATTCGCAAAGCGCAGGTCGATTCGAGTGACGGTGTGCGGGTGCGGGACTGGATCGCCTCCTACACCGCGCACCTCGCCGCGCGTGTGCCCGATGGTGGTGCTGTGACTTCCTGGATGGAGGCGTACGGCGCCTACGGAGTGGTGTATTGGATGATCGACGCCCCCGATCTCGGGTCGCTCGACGCCTATTTGGATTCGCTGCCCTCCGAAGAGAGCTACCGTGAGTTGTTGATGGCGGGAAGCGATCTGTTTGTGTCTGGCAAAACCAGCGATCTCTTGTTGAAGTCGGTCTGAGAGATGGCTTCTACCGCTGTGCCCACCGCTGTGCCCACCGCTGTGCCGACCGCTGGGATGCAGGTCGCGGTCGTGACCGGTGTTGGCGAGGTGGAGTTGCGTTCAGAGCCGCTTCCAGTGGTAGGAGCGCAAGACATTCTGGTGCGGGTAGGGGCGTGCGGACTATGCACGATGGAACGGCGCCTGTTCTCCGGGGAGAAGCAGATTTACCCTGTTGCCCCTGGTCACGAGGTCGCAGGGCGGGTGGTCGAAACCGGCGAGCAGGTGGCTTTGTTGCCGGGTGCACCCAAAGTCGGCGATCTTGTGGCGGTTGACTTGTTGACCCGCTGCGGTACCTGCACGACCTGTCGCCGCGGTCGAAGCGCAGTGTGCAAACAACCCCAAGGCAGCGCCCTGGCCGACGGCACGATTTCGATGGGGGCAGGGCTCGCCGACTTCGTTCGGGTGTCCGCCTCGCAGGCGTACGTCACCGGCGACATACCCATCGCCCAAGCTGCCATGGGTGAGCCATTGGCGTGTGTGGTTCATTCGGTACGGCTCGCCGGGATGCTCGCCGGTGACCGGGTAGCGGTGTTGGGGGCGGGATTTATGGGGCGTTTGCATCACGCTCTGTGCCGAGCCTGGGGTGCCGGTTCTGTGGGGCTTGTCGACGTATCGAGCAGTCGTCTCGACGAAGCGGCTGACGGGGGAGCGGATTGGATCGCCACACCGCAAACCGCTCGTGACGTTGGCGGGAAAGCCGACATTGTCTTTGTCACCGCCGCGGCCGCTGGACTGTTTGAGTTGGCCGTCGACATCTGCGACAGCGGCGGAACCATCGTGCTCTACAGCGCCTTCCCGAAAGAACTCACCGGAAGTTTCGGCCTCGATCACTTCCACCATGAGGAGATCACGGTGGTGGGCGTCTACAGCCAAGAGCCCCAGGATTGGCGTATCGCTGCCGGTCTGCTGCGGTCCGGGGCGCTCAGCGATGACCTCGACCGGTTGGTAACCGCCCGCTACAGCCTCGAAACGGTGGCCGACGCCCTGCAACAAGCCACCCACACACCGGTATACCGCGTGCTGGTGGGCGCCGAAACTGGAGCCTGAATTGTCGGTTGTCGTTGGTGCCGATCTCGGCAGCAGCGCGGCGCGGGCTATCGCTTGTGACCGCCAAGGAAGAATCCTTGCGACCGCTGCGGTCGGCTACCGCGGTAGCGAATCTTGGCCAGTCGGCCGTGCCGACCCGAACAGTTGGCTTGAGGCGATGCTCAGCGCCATGAACGAACTGGTGGTGAGGTGCCCAGCCGCCAGCAAACCCGCAGCTCTTGCTGTGGGCGGCCAAACCCCCACCACGGTTCCGATCCCAAAAGGCTTGGCAGTCACCGTCAGCCACCCCGCGGTTGCCGACCTGGGGCTTCACGAAGTTCATGCGGCTCAATGCGAGATTTTGCGTGAGGAGCTTGGGGATGGTTTTACTCCTTGCGAGATTTGGGATTGGGTGTTGCGCCAGCTTGGGGGAGGTCCCTTTCACGGTTTGTGGCCCGGTGATCCTGCGCCGGTTGGTTTCGGGGAGCCGATTGCCACCGGTTCGTCGGTGGGCGTCAACGACGGCAGTCATGGCTTGGCGAAAGGCACGGTGTTGGTGCCTGCGTCGGCCGACGCGTTCATGGGGTTTTGGGCGTGCGGTGCCTATCGCCCGGGGGTTGGACATGATCCCGGCGGGCGCACCGGAGGGCTCGGGTTGGCGGTGGCCTCTGATTCGGTTCGTGACGGCATGTTCTCGATGCCGAGCGCGGTGCAGGACGTGTCGATCGTCGGTGGACCGGTAAACGGTCATGGCCGTTTGCTCGAGTGGTGGGCAAGCCTCAGCGGACTGTCGATCGCCGCGGTGCTCGCCAAAGCAGCGCAGGTTCCGCCCGGAGCCGAAGGTGTGCTTGTGCTGCCCTACATTGCGGGTGAACGTGATCCCCGCTGGGACAAACGGCTCACAGGCGAGATACATGGACTGTCCCTCGATTCGGGTCCTGAGAAAATTTCTAGGGCAGTGTTGGAATCGACTGCGTATGGCCTTGCCCATATTGCTGAGAATCTGGCGGCTGGAGGGTACGAGTTGCAGACGCTGGCATGCGGTGGATCGCCGGCGCTGAGCCGGCTTTGGTGCGAGATCAAAGCATCGGTGCTGGGCGTTGAGGTTCTGGTACCGGAAAAGCCGGACTATTCGGCTGCATACGGCTCCGCTTTGGCTGCCGGCGCGGGACTTGACTGGTGGCCCAAACCAGGCGTCGAATACGGCGTATGGCCCATGCCCGCCATGCAAACAATCCTGCCCACCCATGACCCCGCCTACGAACACAGCTACCAACGCTTCATCGAACTCGGCAACTCCGCGGCAGCCCGCCTCGACACGGTCTGAGTCCGACCGGGTTGATGTCCCGTCGCCTTGCGATCGACGGCGACCGCCCCTACTTCGACCCCTACGGTTCCTAGGCGCTGACTCGGTCGTTGGCGGGTCCGCGGGTGGTGTGTGATGCAATCACCATCGACACTCGAAAAATATTTATACACTTGTGGCATAACCCCTCTCCTCCTTCGTGGGGAGAGCTCGGGGCCCACCTATATGGGTGGGCCCCTGTATTTTCAGGTCAGGTCAGGGATAGCGCAATCGTGGGCCGGCTTCGGCCCAGTCCATGTGATTGCGGATGTATTCGTTGGCACTGTCGCGGACGGGTGTGAAGTCCCACGAGCAGTGGCCGTCGATAGTCATGGCGGCTTGAAGCATCCGACGTGTCCGCTGGGAGGCCACGACCCGCTCCCGTATGTCGTTGCTGTCCCAACGCTCCGCGGTCTCAGCGGCGAAACTTGCGGCTAGTTCGGCGTGAGCAGGGTCGTCAGCGAGGTTGGTGCGTTCCAGGGGGTCGGCCTCGATGTCGTAGAGCAGGGCTGGATCGCTGTCGCAGTGGATGTACTTGTGTCGGCCACGGCGGATCATGAACATCGGCTGGGAGGTCATCTCGCCGGTGTATTCGGCGATGGTCTCATCTATGGGGTCATGCCCCCCGGTTGCGCTTTCCCACAGGCTCCGCCCGGCCAGCGGCAAGACCGGTTCGGTGCGCTCGGTGCCATCGCCGGCAATGTCGAGCAGGGTGGGCAGCAGGTCCAGCAGTGAGCAGACGTTGCCGACCGTGCCGTTGGCGACCCCGGGACCGGCCATGATCAGCGGCACCCGCAGGGACCGTTCAAAGAAACTCATCTTGAACCACAGTCCCCGGTCCCCGAGCATGTCGCCGTGGTCGCTGGTGGCGATCACGATCGTGTTGTCGAACTGGCCGGTTTCTTCGAGGGCTTTGATCATATGCCCCAGTAAGGAGTCGAAGTAGCTGGTGTTGGCGTAGTAGGCGTGGCGGGCGTTGCGGCATTGATCGTCGGTGTAGCCGATGGTGTCGGCTTGGATGCCGTGACGGATCCTCAGCGTGTGGGGATCGGGCGAATCGAGCCGGTCGTCGGGAAGGTCGATGTCGTCGTGGTCGTAGAGATCCCACCATTCGGGGCGGGACACATACGGATCGTGAGGGTGGATCATTCCAGTCGCCATGAACCACGGCCGCTCGTCGGCTTCACGGGCGAAGTCGTAGATCTGGCGCGTCGTCGAGAACCTGACTTCTTCGTCGTAGTCGATCTGGTAGGTGGCGATTGCTTGACCGGCGTCGGACAGGCTGTCCATGTTGTGGTACCACTTGTCGATCCTGTCGTCGGCAGCGTCCCAGTTGGGTGTCCAGGCGAAATCGGCGGGATAGATGTCGGTATTCAAACGGCGGGTGAAACCGTGGAGTTGGTCTGGACCCACGAAGTGCATCTTCCCGGTCAACACAGTGCGGTAACCGGCGAGGTTGAGGTAGTGGGCCAGTGTCGGCACCCCTGCCGGGAACTCAGCGGCGTTGTCCCAGGCGTCTATGGCGCTCGCTTGTTGGCCTGCCAGCATCGAGAATCGGGAGGGGGAACACATCGGGAAGTGACAGTACGCCGCGTCGAAGCGCGCTCCTCGTTCGGCGAGCGAGTCCATGGCGGGTGTGCGTGCCAACGGATGGCCGTAGGCACCAGTGAAATGTGGTGCCAATTGATCGGCCATCACCATCAGAATGTTGGGCTGTTTCATACCTCGCGATGCTACTACCCAGAACTCTGTGGCGAGCGTACTACGGTCCGGTTGCACAGTTCGTCGTCGAGTGAGGTTGAAGGAGCGAACATGTCGAACGGAACCTCGTCGGAGAAACATGCGGTTGGCAACGTGGCCATGAGTCGCTTCAACGCAATCGGTCTCGCGGCGATGGGACGTTATAACGGCTCTTCGCGAATTAGGTCGGAGTGAGTGTGTCGAGCAGCACGGGCAGGGGCGGCCTGCCGACGTGGCCACAGGAAACATCTCTACGCGTTGCATCACTCGGCGATTGACTCTTTTGACGGATATCGATATGGTGTGAGATGCACTCGGAATCGGCAGTCTACGGACGCAAAGGATTCCCTTCCAAAGGACTACGAACCATGAGGGAAACCCGGAAATGCCAATCACAGAGGCTGAGCGTTCAGAGATGGTGAACGAATTGTCTGCCGCTACCAGCCCGAAGACCGTCGAGACGCCGATGAAGTGCGTTCTCCCGGACGGTCGGGATCATCTCGCCACCAAAGACGACCTCAAGGTGCTTGAACACGGCCTCCGCGCAGATTTTGCCGAGTTGCGTGCCCATGTCGATGGTTCGCTTGCCGAGTTGCGTGCCCATGTCGATGGTTCGCTTGCGGAAGTACGCGCCGATTTCGCTGAATTGAAAGGATACGTCGATTCGGCGTTGGCCAAGCAGACCCGGCTCATCATGACGACTCTCGTCGGTTTCATGATCGCCACATGGACCCCCATGCTCGTCTTCCTAGCCGCGTAAATCCAATACCGGCTTCAAGAGCTGTGCATCTTGACCCCCAAGAGCGGTCAAGCTTGGTTGTTGATCCCCCTTGGCCGGCTCGCACTCGCTGCGACCGCGACCCAGGCCAGGGCGGTGGTCGGTAGGTAGAAGAGACCAAGGGAGGCGGCCCCGAGCAACGTAAGCACGGTGAGGAGTACTGCAGAGGTGACGGCTACTCCGCGTCTTGGGAAGACGACCGCGACGGCCGCAACGAACACTGGTACAGCCAGCACAGCGAGCACGCTCAACCCCTCGCTTTGGAGCAAGGACTCGCTGCCGGTCGTGCACGTCTCGGTACCACCGGCGACTGCCTCACACGCTCCCGTCGAATAGATCGGAAGAAACGCAAGCACTACTCCAGTCACCAACGCGGTGAGCAGGGTCAGCCAACCCCAACGACCTCGCTCGAAATCCAACTTGGGCATAGACACCTCACCTCGCCCGAACTAGTGCCCGAAACGTAGCACGCGCCTCGCGCCTCCCACCCCGGCAAGCCAGGTGTGGGCTATCGGGTGGCGTGGGATTCGTAGCGATCGACCAGCCAAGAATTGAATTGGGCCAACACGCCTTCTTGCCAGGAGTAACGACCGCGTGGGGCGAAACGGGATTGCATGCCACGCTGCACAGCGATGTTGGTTGGCATGTCTTGACGGTTGAAGTTCGCGACACCAGCAATAGCCGCTTCGAGCAACTGATCAAACAGGGGCAGGCGAACGGTCGACTCTGGAAGCAGATAGGCCATAGACAGCTCGTGAGAGGTGGGTCCGGTCGGGTCGACCACGAACCAGAACGCCGAATCTGACTGAATCCCGATCAGTAGCGAGGGCGGTACCAGAGCAAACACCACTTGCTGTCGTTCATCGATCGTGGTGCCGGGCAGCACAGGAAACAACGCCTTGAAGGTCGGGTTGAAACCGCCGTCTGGTTCCAGGGTGCGGTTGAACCCGAACATCGCCCCGTCCCCAGGCTCAAAGTCGGCGTAAGAAGCGCCTGAAGACGGTGCCCAGTCGTGGATGCCGTGGTGCAACCGACTGTTGTGATACATCTCCATGAAGTTCTCGACCATGATCTTCCAGTTGAAGGGCACGTCATCGATGACCGCAGGGTCCACGGTTATCAACTGGTCAAGTCGATAGTTCGTAAGGGCCTCATCAAGCTTGCGAAGCTTCGGCGAGAGGGGTTCCGCTGAAGAATCCAGGTTCACGAAAATGAAACCCTGCCAAAGTTCAACCGCCAGACTCGGCAGTCGCACAGATTTGGTATCGAAACCAGTCGTGCGGGTCATTTCAGGGGCCCCGATGAGTTGACCTTCAAGGTCATATACCCAGTAGTGATAGGGGCAACGGAAGTTCTTAGCCGTACCCGAGACAAACCGTGGTGGGTCAAGCATGTCGTCTTCGCTGTGGTTCGTGTCGCTGGTTAGGCACATGCCCCGGTGCCGGCACACCGCCGACATAGCGCGGATCTTCGAATCAGCGACCCGTACCACGATGAGCGGCTCACCCGCACGGGTAACGGCGAGGTAATCGCCCACATTAGGAATCTGCTCGGTGCGTCCAACACACAACCACGCAGAGCCAAAAACCGCCTCAAGCTCAAAACGATAGAAGTCGGGGTCAGAGTAAACCGACGGAGGAAGACCCACTGCGTCAGCGAAAGTACCCCGAGAACGTCGCAAACTCTCTAGTGAAATCGGACTCTCATGCATGGGTAGTGGTGCTCCTCGGTTCGTTGGCTTGTCGCGGGATGGTCAGACCATGAGACCACGGCTGCTATCGACGCGCAAACCCAGAAACCAAGCAGTAAGTGGACTCTGGTGTGCGGTGCCTGGCACTCGCCACTTAAACCTTTTTTAGGTCCTAATTCCGTGCTGGTTGCTTGAACAAGTACTCGTAATGCCAATCCATGAACTCCTCTGCGGGAGGCGAATAACCTCTCTGAGGTAGCCGCATGGGTTTCAGCGACAGATCGAGAAGATGCCGCGACGAGTCGTTGAAAACGTTCAAATCTTGACTTACGAGGATTCTGCGCTCTCCGTTCTGAGTGACCAGCCCGACTGCTCCACGGTCGAACAAGCGGTGATGCAGTGCGCACAGTGCTATTCCGTTCTCGATCACGCTGGGCCCGCTTTTGGAGTGCATTTTCAGGTGCGCGGCCTCGATACCGACTGAGTTGCCCAACAAGAAAACTGCAAAGTCGCAGAACGAACAGGTCCGCTCATACGCCCGCAAGACCGTCTCGCGGAATCTGGGATCTCGTTTGCTGGTTGAAGATTCCGCCAAGTGCAATCCGATCCGACCCAACACGTCTTCATGCGTTGTTTCGGGGAACTCAGCGTTGAGTAAGTGTCGGATGATCGATTCGCGGATCTGAGTGTCTTTGATTGCCTCGATAAACGGTTCCGAAACTCGACCAGTCGCTTCTTCCCGCAAGAACGTGACCATTTCTCGCGCTGGGGTGGACGATGATTCGTCGAGCGGATCCGACATCTCGAAAATGTCGTGTCCTTCTTCGTCGGTGACCTGCCAGAGTTCTGGCGAGCTTCCCAGATACACGAACGGGTACTTAGGTTGGGGTTCGGTGCGTCCAACCCTGAACTCGGCAAGTAATTTTTTCAATTCGGATTCAGCGTCTCTGAAACGGACCTCAGGGTCGCCGCCGTTGCACAGACGCGCGATCAGCCACAATATGAGTAGAGGCTTGTATGGCGCACGTTTGTCCCCAACGCCGTATTGACCCACGGACTTGAACACGCCAAGCCACTTGTCCTTGTCGAGATCGGAGTCATTCATGCGTTGTTCCAGCGTTCTAGCGACCTACCAGTTGATCGCCAAGACCTTGACCATAGACCGACAGGCTTGCAGAAACCATGTCCAGGTAGTTGCGAAGATGGACATGACTGTTGAGTAATTTCATGGTCAACAAGGTGTAGTGAATGGTTGCCAAGCCAAGGTCTGAGCACTAAGTTGCTGGGCGTCACTCGGGGACGGTGAATGCGACCCCCTCCAATACATAGGACCTTAGGAGGATGGTCATGCCGGCGAGTGAAGAGGAGCGCTTGGCGCTCTTGAGCAGATTGACCGAAACACTCGGAGCCGATGCAGCTAGGACGCTAATGGAATCGCTACCCCCAACGCATTGGGATCAGATCGCCACCAAAGATGATCTCCGCGCCCTTGAGGAACGTCTGGTGCACAAGTTCACGGGCGAGATGCACAAAATCACGGGCGAGTTTGCCAAGATCAACGGTCGGGTCGATGGGGAGTTCGGCAAGGTCTACGGCGAACTCGCGAACGTGAGAGGTGAAATCAAAGAGGTGAGAGGCGAAGTCAAAGAGGTGCGAGGTGAAGTCAGGGAGCTGAGGGGTGAAATCAAGGAGCTTCGTGGTTCCATCTCGCTAGAGATCTCGAAGCAGACCCGCACGCTGGTGTTCATGCTGTGCGGGTTCGCCGTGACCGTCTGGATTTCCCTCCTTGCTATTGGCGGCGCTTAAGACCCGGATCGAGCCGCTGGTTGGTCAGACCATAAGACCACGGCTAGGGTCGCTGAGCAACCAGATCAGAGGGGAACCATGACCTATCCGAACACGCTCGTATTTATTGACTTTCCGTCCGACGATGTAGACGCAGCCCACGCCTTCTACACCGAAGTATTCAACTGGGAAATCGAGGAACGTATTCCTGGCCTTTTCCACCGCATCGTGCCCGGCCAGAACTTCAAGGTCGACGATGGATCGCAAGGTCCTACCGGCAACCTCCATATGGGCCTGTCGAACGCCGCCAACGTGCGGCCCCACCCCGACACCGCTCCGACCGAACCCACGAACCTCAATCCCGGTGGCCGCGCCATTCGTGCTTGGATACTGGTGAGCGAAGATGATTCCTTCGATCGCATCCTTGCCGCCGCGGAGCGTCTCGGGGGGACGATCTTGTGGCGAGACCATTTCTGGACCGAGTTCGGGGGCGCAAATGCATCCTTCCTTGATCCGTGGGGCAACCAGATCATGCTCTGGCAGCACCTTCCCGATACCGAAACCGACGATGACACCCATCAAGTGGTCGGGGAGTTCAGCGTGCCCGACGGCTGGACGGTCGAGTAGCTACGAAGCACTGCTGAAAACCGATGGGTTCAATGAGGCGTATCTGTGCAAAGCCGGCGTCTCGCAACCATTCGGAGAACTGTTGATGGGTGAACGTCGAGCCCCTCTTAGTGCTGGCCATCATGGTGGTGCCCATGATTACGGCGTGCGGGTTGAACTTGCGTTCCACGTCAGTGAAGTAGTCCGCTAGCAACAGTCGTCCCTGTGGTTTCAACGCGTTGAAGGCCCGCTCAATGAGATGGCGAGCGCCGTCTTCGCCCTCGGTTCGGCAGACATGACCGAGCACGACAATGTCGTAAGCCGCGTCCTCGATATCAATGGTGTGGAAATCGCCAGGCCGCAGTTCGCAGCGGTCGGCTACCCCATGCTCGCTGGTCTTGGCCGCGGCCACGTCGATGATGCCGGGCAGGTCGTTGATCACCGCGCTGCCCTGCGCGCAGGCCTTCAGAATTGCGATCGACCAGGGCGCTCCGCCCGCCCCGAGATCAAGGACCTGTGGTCGCTCCAGCGCCGAGTAGCGGATTTTAAGATCGGCCCGGCTAGCACAGCGAAACATCGTGGTGAAAGTTCCCTCCACCAGCGGGACGTAGAACGCAACCGGGTCGTCCTCGATTGGAGTGGCGGGCGTGCCGTTGCGGATTGTGTCGGCTAAGCGGGTCCAGTTTTGGTGCGGCCCGGGTGCCACGGCCACCAGATCGGCCATCGTCGCCGGGCCATCGCTCACCAGGTAGCGCTTAGCCGCGTCGTTGAGTTCGTACACGTCCACGAATTGGTCGAGCAACCCCAAAGCGACCACACCGTCGAGCAGAGTCGCAAGATGACCAACAGGTACATCGAGTTTTTCGGCCAGCACTTCAGCAGTGCTTGGTCCAGTCTCCTTCAGGGTGTCGAATACGTCGAGTTCGAGCGCGGCGACAAGAATGTAGTAGCGGCCGAGCCCCTCGATCGCAGCCCACATCGGAGCCGCTGGTGGAGGCTTGTGATCGGTCCACGGACGACCTTTGAAGGCCATCGTGTGGGTCTTCTTCAACTCGGGATACGGGGCGTCTCTCGGCTCGCTGGTCATTGGTACCGCCAGAACGGGGGTTCAGGGTTTGAGGATGATCTTGCCGAAGAAATCGTTGGACAACATCTTGGCTTGTGCGTCGGCGGCGTCGGCTAGCACGAATTCAGAGTCGATTACAACCTCGAAATCGCCCCGACAGAACGTGTCCCATACCGGGCCGAACTCTTCTGGCCGATACGGGTCCGAACCGAGGATCTTGATACCTGCGTGAAACAGGTAGCCGAGCGACGGGATGGTCGCTTCGTCGCCCGAAGAGTTCCCGCAGTTCACGAGGCGCCCGCCGATGCCGATCCCGAACAAGGACTGGCCGAACAAAGCGGTGCCCACATGATCAAAGACCATGTTGACACCCGCCCCAGAGGTAACCCCCCGGGCGAATCCGGTTACGTCGCCGCTGCGGTTGTTGCACACATGGTCTGCGCCCAACTCAAGCGCCCGGTCGCACTTCTCGTCGGTGCCGGCAGTAGCCAGCACGGTGGTCCCGGCGTGCTTGGCCAGCTGGATCGCGGCGGTGGACACCCCCGAACCGGCGGCGTGGATCATCACGGTTTCGCCTGCCTGTAGATCGCCGACCTCGAACAACGCGTGGGCCGCGGTGAGATAGCAGGTCGGAAATGTGGCGGCGTGCTCCAGCGGCATCGAATCGGGCACTTTGTAGACGTGCGAACTAGGAGCGAGGCACTTCTCGGCATAACCGCCATCTACCGTGCCGCCAATGATCCCGAGATCACCGTAGAGGTCGCCCATTCCGGCGAGTTTGGAGGACTCGGGCACGCCCGCCAACGACGGGTCGATCACGACCCGGTCGCCAATTACCACGTTGTTGACCTGCGAGCCGGTCGCTGAGACCATCCCGGCTACGTCCATGCCTGCGATATGGGGATACTGGAAACCAGGCATGTGGAACCAGCCGTTGCGCTGCACCACGTCGAGGCGGTTGAGCGCGGTGGCAGCCACATCGACAACCACGTCTCTCGGACCCGGCTCGGGATCGGCCACATCGACATATTGCAGAACTTCGGGTCCGCCCGATTCGTGGTACAGCATTGCTTTCATTGCGCTAGCTCCGTCTCCGTGCGTGGGTTGATAGGCCCGACGGTATCCAGGCTTTGTCGGCGGGGTTGATGTCGTGACCGGGTGGCACAACATCGTCGATCAGGTCGAGTACCTCGCCTTTGAGAGTCAGCTCAGCCGCGCCGAGCAGATCTTCGAGTTGATCCATGGTGCGGGGGCCGATGAGCGCGGTAGTGATCGCTGGATGCTCCAACGTCCAGGCCAAAGCCAGATGGGTGACAGAAACACCGGCGCCGTCCGCGATCTGGCCCAGGACCTCAGCGGCATCGAACTTGAGTTTGTTGCCGCCGTCGAAATGATCAGGATTTGTGGCGCCTCGACTACCCCTCGGGGCCGGGTCGTTCCGCCGGTATTTGCCAGTGAGCCAACCACCGGACAGCGGACTCCACACCAGCGTGCCCATGCCGTAACGCTGAACCACGGGCAATACATCTCTTTCGATTCCTCGACACAAGATCGAGTACGGCGGTTGTTCGGTATGGGGTCCGATACCCCCGCTGCGGGCCGCGGCCCAATGCGCTTCCACAAGTTCCTCGGCGGGAAACGTTGAGGTGCCCCAGGCCCGGATCTTGCCTGACCGCACCAAATCGGACAGAGCCTCGACCGTCTCATCAATCGCGGTGGTCGGGTCGGGTCGGTGCACTTGGTACAGATCAATACGGTCAGTTCCGAGCCTGCGAAGGCTGTCTTCAACGGCGGTCATGATCCAGCGACGGCTGTTGCCCCGCCGATTCGGATCAGGATCATCGCCGACCGGGTAATGGAATTTCGTGCACAACACCACTTCATCGCGCCGGGTCTTGATCGCGGAGCCGACGATGCCCTCGTTCTCGCCGTCTCCGTACATGTCAGCGGTGTCGATCAAGTTGATGCCATCGTCGAGCGCTCGGTTGATTATCCGGGTGCAGTCCGCCAAGTCGGTATTGCCCCAAGCTCCGAGCACCATTGCCCCGAGCCCCAAACGGCTGACCTGTATTCCCGTACGCCCCAAAGGTTGATATTGCACAGTTGGCTTACCTGAGGCCGCGGATGAAGGGACGGGCCAGCGCTGCCGGTGCGCGTACTCGGTGGGCGAAGATGGCCATGCCCGCGATGGTGACGATGAACGGCAATGACTGCAACAACTCACTATTGATTTTGAGATCCTGAATTGAAAACCGAAACGACAGTGCTCCGGCGAATACCACACACCCAGCGAGCGTTCCCCGCAGCGTCCAGCCGCCGAAGATGACCGCTGCTATGGCTATGAAGCCGCGTCCACCGACGACCGTATCTTCGAACCTGCCGATGTGTCCGAAGATCAGGAAAGCGCCCCCGAGTCCGCACGTTAATCCGGCGTAATAAATTGACTGGCGGCGACGTTTGTTGACATCAATTCCTGAAACGTCAGCGGATTGCGGGTTCTCACCTACCGCCCGCAGCTCCAAACCCCAGCGGGTCCGATAAACCAGCCACCACGAAAACGGCATGAGCAGATACAAGACGTAGAACGGCCAGCGCTGATCGAACAGCGCCGGTCCAACGAGGGGAATGTCGTGAAGCAGCGGGATTTCCCATTTACCGGCCAAGGTTGACTCCGGTGCGATCTCGTTTTCGAGAAACCCGGCGAGTCCCAGGACCAACAGGTTGAGCGTGAGCCCAACCACGAACTGATCCGCGGTGAGGCGGTGGCTCATCTCGGCTTGCACGCCCGCGACCAGCATCCCGCCTAAGATTCCCGTCAGCAGACCGACAGCCACCGATCCGGTGATGTGATAGCCCATAACGGCGGAGAACGCTCCGCTCAGCAGCATCCCTTCGACTGAGATATTGAGCGTTCCCGACCGCTCTGCCACCCATTCGCCCGTTGCCGCGAAGGCGAGGAAAGCCGCAAACAACGCGCCGTTGCCATAGGTCGCCTCGCTTGAGAAGATGTCATAAATCGCGCGCAGAAAATCTGCCATGGCTCACACCCTCTCCGTTGCCGCGGCCCGAGCACGACGGCGATCGCGAAGAAACATCACCGCCGCGGGGATCAGCAGGGCCAACACCAGCAAACCTGAGATGACATCGGTGATGCGACCCTCAACCCCGGTACTGCCGACGAAACTCGACCCCGTGCGCAACCCCGCGAATACCACCGCCACGGGAATCGCGGCCAAAGGCTTCTCGTAAGCCACCAGCGCCACGAGCAGACCAGTCCAGCCGATATTGGCGGAAAAGCCGGGCACCATCTGGTAATTCCCAAACGCATACCCCCCGCCGGTCAGCATGGCAGCACCGGCCAGTCCCGCGAAAGCGCCGCTGAGCACGAGAGCTGTAGCGCCGTATTTGGTTTCCGATACCCCCGACCTCTGCGCTGCTCTCGGATTGCGGCCGAGTATTCGAAGCCGAAACCCCCAAACTGTGCGTGACAGTGCAAAGGCAACGATTGCGGCGAGGAGAATAGAGATGAAGACAGTGAGCGGGAATTCGTTGCCGAAGAGGTCGGGACGTGGAAGTCGGTTGTCGACTGCGAGTTGCTCGCTGACTTGATTGCGGTTGCCGCGGCTGCCTTCCGGGGCCAATAGCAGCCATTCCCAGCGGAGCGCATAGGCGACGGCATGACCCCCGATGGCCACCAATAGCAGCGTCGACAACACCTCGGGGACGCCGCGCCAGTAGCGCAGACCTGCCGCTATTCCCGCCCAGAGACCACCGCCGGCAGCTCCGATAATCAGAATCAGCACCACGTTGAGCTGCCCGGGCCCCCCGATCAGCAGCCCGAAATAGGTCCCTATCGCGGCGCCGACGTAGAGCTGACCTTCTTGGCCGATATTTACCAAACCGGCTTTGGCGGAGATGACAGTGCCGAGCGCGACGACGAGCAGGGGCGCGGCAGTGGCGAGGGTTTCGCCCCAGCGCCCAGGTCGCCGGATGCTGCCGTCGAGCAGAGCATTGACCACGGGTCGCCAATCACCCCCGGTTGCCTCCACCAAAATGGTCGACAACACCAGCGCAGCCAACACACTCAGCGTGTACAGCACGATCCACTCGCTCAGTCTTGCCCCGTGCCTTGCCCGCGTGGGTCGCACGACCTCGGCGTCAACGGCCTCGACGGTGGTCATGCCGCGGCGCCGCCCATAAGCAGACCGAGAGTCTCGAAGTTGGCCTGCGCTCGGGGCATCTCTCCGACAATACGCCCGCTGTGCATCACGATGATGCGGTGTGAGAGTTCGAGGATCTCCTCCAGCTCCCTTGATATGAGCAGCACGGCCACGCCGGTGGCCGCTGCGGCTTCAAGTCGATGGCTCATGTACTCGATGGCGCCGACATCAAGCCCACGGGTTGGCTGGGCCGCTACGAGGATCTTGGGTTCCTGCGCCAATTCCCGTGCTAGTACAACTCGCTGTTGGTTTCCGCCTGACACCGACCACATAGGGGCGTTTGGGCCCGAGCAGGCGATGTTGAACTGGCCGATCATCTCCAAGGCAAAGGCATTGAGCCGTTTTTGGTCGAAAAGGCCGCGGGTCGCGGCGCGGGATTGGTCAACGAGCACAAGATTTTCGGCGACTGTCATGTCGAGCACCAGACCGCTGTCGTGGCGGTCTTCTGGAATGGCGCCGATTCCTGCTTTGGCCATCGCTCCAGACTTGCCGGTAGGCACTGGTGTGCCGTCCACGGTGACTGTCCCCGACGAGAGTGTCAGCAGGCTGGAGAGCACATCTCCGAGCTCCCGTTGCCCGTTGCCTTCCACGCCTGCCACTCCGACGATCTCGCCGGGATACATCTCAAGTGTGAACTCATCTAAAGCGACGACCCCGCCTGCGTCGTGGGCGACTGCCTTGTCGATGCGAAGCACGGGCTGAGCAGTCGGCCCGATGTCGGGCGCGGTGTCTGGAGTGTCGCTATCGCCGGTTTCGCCGGTGTCACCCGTCGCGGTATCGGCTTCGTCGAGGTCGCTGCCGTCGAGGTCGGTGTCATCGAGGCTGTGAATGCCGAGCGCGGCCCGTTCGGATCGCAGAGACACTTCTCGACCGACCATCGCCCGGGCCAAGGTTGGGGCATTCGCGTCGGCTGAGCGCCGCTGATCCACAACTTTGCCCTGGCGCATGATCGTGATGTCGTCGGTGGCGTGCAACACCTCGTCGAGTTTGTGGCTAACCAACACCACAGTTCGGCTCTCGGCGGCGACCACATAACGGAGGGATTCAAAAAGCTGCTCAGATTCTTCGGGTGTGAGAACCGAGGTCGGTTCGTCGAAGATGACGATGCTCGGGTCACGGCGAAGGCACTTGATGATCTCGACCCGTTGACGAAGCCCAGCGGTGAGATCACCGACTCGTTTGTCGGGGTCTATTACCAGTCCGTACTGTTCGGCGATTTCGCCGATGCGAGTTCGGGTTGCGTTCGGGTCGAGTCGGCCTGAGTCTCCGAGGGTCACGTTCTCCCAGACGGTTAGCGCGTCAACCAGGCTGAAATGCTGATGAACCATGCCGATGCCAAGCGCCGAGGCGGTCAGCGGGTCGTGTATCGACTGGACCGTGCCGTCGATAGATATAGCCCCGGCATCTGGCAGCACCAGCCCGACGAGTATCTTCATGAGCGTGGATTTTCCGGCGCCGTTTTCGCCTAGTAGGCCGTGAATCTGCCCACGTTGAAGCGCTAGGTCGACGCTGTCGCAGGCTACGACAGCGCCGAACCGTTTAGTGATGCCGATTAGCTGAACCGCGGGGACCGACGAGTTGGTGGTCTCGTCAGTCCCCGCGGCGCCTAGTTCGCCGTTACTCACCCGCCTGAGTAAGCCTCGCCCGAAATAGCTCCGAGTGCTCCCAGCAGTTCACCGTCGGAGGCGACTGCGGTGAAGGCGTCGTCAAGCAACGCCTGGGCTTCGTCGGGCGCGTCGCACAGCAACGCACCGTTGAGGCCGGCTTCGGTCGGGAACTGATAGGTCGAGCCTTCGGCCAGTTCGCCGTCGACGATCAAGCGAAGTGCCTGTGCAGCGTAGAGTCCGCCGTCAAAGACGATGCTTCCGGTCCAGGCGATACCGTCGTCTCGCTCACACACGTCGGCTGGTCCTGCGGCGAACACCGCGACGCCTTCATCGGTGGCGAGTTGGCCGACGGCCTCAAGCGCGCCGCCGAGATAGGCGTAGGCCAGGGTGACACCGTTGGCTATGGCGCTGGTGAGAGCGGCGGTGGCGTTGGCGGAGTTGTCGAAGTCAAACTGGTAGTCCCCGGTGCCCACATACTCCATGGTCAAGTTGGGATCGACGGACTGAAGTCCATAAACCGTGGCGTTGTACGACTCGCGCTCAAAGTTGATGTCGCAACAACCGAGGAACACGGCTTTGTCGCCGCCTTCGGCTTGCAGTATGCCTGCCATGGCAACACCTGCTGTGTAGTGGATGGCCGAACCCCAGTCGGTTGCTTGAGCCAAACCTGGCAACTCCTGGAATCCTGCGCCGCAGTTGCAGTACCAGAAGATGTCTGGGTACTCCTCGGTCAGGTCGGGTAGCGGCTCGGCAATCTCGGAGGCTCCAACCATCAAGATGTCGACACCTTGTTGCGCCAAGTCCGAAAGGGCTTGCGCGGCTTCGGCTGCACCGATGTTGTCGGACACGATTGGAGGAGCGAAACCGTTATCGGCAGAGAACTGCTCGGCGAAGTTCACCAGCGACTGGTAGTAACCATTGTCGTCGCGTGGGCCCGCGGCAGCGACACCGATAGTCACTGTGCCGTCGCCGTTGCTGTCGAACGTTTCCACGATGGCGCTGTTCGCGGCGGGCTCGTCGTCGCCATCGTCGTTTCCGCAAGCGGCGGCGATGAGCGTGAACGCCAACAACAACGTCAATAGCTGAAGTAGCTTTCTTTGGGTTTTTGTTTGCATTGGGTTCCCCTCCTTAGTGGGACTTGATGGCCCTAGGTATTGGTCCTAGGTGTTCGGCCAGGCTTTGCGGTAGCGCTGAACTAGCCAGCGGTTGAATTGAATATGGCTTTCTTCTTGCCAGGAGTACCGGCCTCGCGGTGCGAAACGCGAACGCAAACCCCGTTGGACCTTGGTGGTGGCATCCTGGTCCTGAGCAACAAACACTTGCACGCCAGCGTCCGAAAGCGCCATTTTGTGCTCAAACAGCGGGTCTTGCAGTGCTGAGGGATGGAAGATGTAGCCGATCTCCACATCAATGGACTCCGGGCCCTTGGGACGGACCAAAAAGAAGAAGCACTGATCCGGCGCGGTGCCGAAACACAACGTGGGTGGGATCAGAGCAAAGGTTGACCGGGTTCGTTCCTCTTCGGTGAGATCAGGGAAGACATCCATGATGACGCGATGGGTGGCATTGAAACCGCCGTCGATATGGGTGTATCCGGCGGTGCGGAAGATGACATTGGAGTCGTCGGACCACGGCACAGGAAAACCCGACATGTTCGAAGGGCAGAAGTCCTGCACGAATTGGTGAAGCCGGTTGGCGTGGTAGCCGTCGTTGAAGTTCTCGAACATGACCTTCCAGTTCCAGGGCATGTCTTCGAGGGTGAACGTGCCGGGGCACACCGCGTTGGCGAGGTCGTAGTTCCCAAGAAAGGGTTCATAGCGGTGCAGGGTGGGCCCCAGCGGTGCGGCATCCGGGTCGAAGTTCACAAAGATGAAACCCAGCCATTCCTCCACGTTGAGTTGAGGCAACCCGCATTCGGATTTGTTGAAGTCTTCTGTGCGTTCCATTGCGGGTGCGCCCAACAGGCGTCCGTCGAGTGCGTAGTTCCAGTGGTGGTAGGGGCATTTGAAGGTTGTGCTGTTGCCTTCGCCTTCACAGACCTGCATGGCACGGTGCTGACACACCGCCGACATCGCCCGTACGGTTCGGAGTTTGTCGCGGGTGATGATGAGCGGCTCATCGACCAGATTGACGGTGAACCAATCGCCCACGTTGGTGATTCGTTCGGCTCGGCCGACGCAAAGCCATTCCTTCATATACAGCGCGTCGGTTTCAAACGAGAGGAACTCGTCAGAGGTGTAGATCTCGGGCGGAAGGGTTACTGCCTGCGACACATCGTCGGTCGAGGCGTCGAGCCGTGCCAGTAGGTCGCTGTTCAGCACGCTCATGAGACACCAACTCCTTGTTTCACTGAATCTTCCAACAGGAACTTGCGGATCTTGCCGACGCTGGTGCGGGGGAGTTCTGAAAGCATGGTGACTCCTCGGGGCTGTTTGTGCTTGGAAAGGCGGTCGTCACACCATTTGAGCAGGTCTTCGGCCTCGGGGGGATTCGTGGCGTCTGCAGGCACAACAAATGCCATCGGTACTTCGTCACGGATCGGGTCGGGCGCGCCGATAACCGATGCTTCCAGCACCAGCGGGTGCGCACACAGCACCGACTCGATCTCAACGGTCGATACGTTCTCGCCGGCGACCTTGAGCACATCGGAGCGGCGACCTTCGAAGAAGAAGCGGCCTTCGCCGCCACGCCAAGCTCGGTCGCCGGTACGGAACCACTCGCCGCGATAGTTGGCAGCAGTAGTCGCGGGGTCCTCGAAGTAGCCCTCGAAGATGGTGATGCCGGGTGTTCCTTTGACCACGACCTCGCCAAGTTCGTCGTTGGCGCAGCGCGCTCCGTTGGAGTCGTGGATCTCGACTTCGCAGCCCCTGGTGACGAAGCCCATTGAGTCGGGCCGGGGGTTGGTCGGTTCGTCTGTGAGCACTGCCGGGATGGTTTCTGTCATGCCATAGAGTTGGCGGGGACGGCAGCCAAACCAGTCACAGATTGTCTGGTATTGGTCTTCAGCCAAGTTCTGGGCGAACCAGCAATGCCTCAGACGCAGTCCTTCGACTGGGCCGCCTCGAGCCAGAATCATTCGTAGCGGGGCCGCGAAAAGGCTTGCGCAGGTGGCTTGATGTCGTGCTGCTTGTGGCAGGAATCCGCTGGCTGAGAAGGTGTGCATCAACGCCACAGACGCTCCGACCCAAATCGCGGAGGCGAACGAGTAGTACTGCGCGTTGGCGTGAAACAACGGCAACACCACTAGTTGACGGTCTTCGGCGGCAAGACCGGCCGCCTGCGCCATGACTTTTCCGGCGAAGGCGTAGTTGGCTTGGGTGACTGAAACCCCTTTGGGACGTCCGGTGGTTCCGCTGGTGAACATCACCGCGGCCAGGTCGGTCGGCTTGGGATTCGCCCAGGCGCTGAACTCCGCTGGTGGGAATGGCGCAAATGAGGCATCGGATTCGTCGATCTCGATGACGGTCGTTGCCTTCGGTGGCGTGGATCCCGCAAGGACCGCGGGCACGGCGGCCACGGCAGCCGCGTTAGCCGCCGCCGCTCGATACTGAGTGCTCCGACTCGTTGAGCAGAAGCCCACGGTGGGGCAGGTGCGCTCAATCTGTTCGGCGAACTCGGGTTCTTTGCCCAGCGGATCCGCCGGCACGATCCAGGCGCCGAGCCGGTTGGCCGCGAGCCACACCGCCACAAAGGTCGGACAGTTGGTCAACGCCAAATGAACACAGCTACCAGCACCAACGCCTTCAGCATTGAGCCGAGCCGCGACTCGTTGGACTTGTGAATCGAACTGCTGGTAGGTCCACTGCGTCACTTGGCCGTTCGGGTCCTCAAAGATCAAGAACGTCTCATCGGCCCGGGCGCGCACTGCACGCTGCCAAACCGACGAAAACGTTGGAACAAGGGCGGTCTCAAGCATCGTCGGGTGCTCCGTAGCCTCCCCCGCCGGGGAGTTCGAGCCGGACCACATCGCTGCCGTCGAGAGTGATCCGGGCCTGTGTCTGTACGGGTTGACCGTTGACCTTGAAGCTGCCCGCGGCGCCCGCTTCGCCGCCAAACACGCCGAGGGGAGGGTCTGCTAGGCGGCTGGTGACAGCGTTTAGCTGCCAGGGCTTTTCGGTGTCGACACTGAACTCGATCGATTGGCCCAAACCCCCGATTTGTGCTCCTCTGCCCCCGGAACCGGGTCGCAGCGATTTCTCCGAGAACCTGATGGGGGCCGACGCTTCCACCACTTCGATCGGCACTGCCGAAACCCCGGTCGGGTAGGAACAGGCACTGAGGCCCGGTTTCGTGGCGCGAGCCCCCACGCCGCCCGCGTAGGTGAACATCGCAGTGATGAACGGGCTGCCGTCGGGGTGGTTGCCGTTGACCTGCATGGTCCAGACCGCACCGGATCCTTCGGCCATTGCCGCTTCGGGCCGAACCTGAGCGAGCGCCTTGAGCAGCGCGTTGGGCAAGAACATGCCGACTACATGGCGTGCCGTGCCCGGCTGGGGTGTGACCGCGTTGACGATTGAACCTTCGGGAGCTTTGACCTTGATCGGGGCGAGGCTGCCGTGATTGTTGGGGATGTCGGGGTTGAGAACCGATCTCACGGTGAAGGTGGTGTAGGCGTGCGTGTAGTTCATGACCACGTTGATGCCCCACGGCGATGCCTCTGAGCTGCCCTCATAGTCGACGGTGATCTCACCAGCGACAGGGTCGACTTCAAGGGAGCAGACAATGTTGATACGGCTGGCATCGGCGAGATCGAGCATCGCGTCGGCGTTGTAGGTCCCGGCTGGGAGCGCCTGGATACTCGCCCGGGTCGCGTGCTCGGATCGGTTGATGATTTCGTCGGCCAACGCTTCGATGTCGTCAAGTCCATGCGTTTCGCAGAGCGTGAACAGCCTTTGCGCACCTACCTCGCCAGAAGCCATCTGCGCGTGCAGATCACCGGCCATGTGGTCGGGTTGGCGAACGTTGGAGAGGATGAACTTCCACACGTCGGGGTTGCGCTGACCGCCTTTCATCAGCTTGCAGATGGGAATCCACAGGCCTTCCTCGAAGACGTCTCGTCCGCCTGCGCCGATGCCGTAGCCGCCCACATCGGTGTGATGGATGGTCGAGCCGAACAAAGCGATGATGCGACCGTTGCGCCATGCAGGTACGAGCACCGTCACATCAAGTAGCTGACCGGCGGTTTTGTAGGGGTCGTTGGTGATCAGCACATCACCAGGTTCGATCTGATCCAACGGGTATTCCTCAAGCATCTTCGAAGCGCCGATCGCGAGCGAATTGATATGGCCCGGCGTGCCGGTTACCGCTTGAGCGACCATGCGCCCGCGGCGATCGAAAACGGCGTTTGCGAGGTCTCCGGCTTCGCGCACGATCGGCGAGAACGCTGAGCGTTGCAACGCCCGGGCCTGCTCGTTGACCGTCGATATAAGCGATTGCCAGAGAATCTCAAGCTCGATAGGGTCGAAGGTTGCTTGTGGCATGTCGGTTGCAGTCATGGGTGTATCCTCGTTGCCATCAGGCTTCCGTCTGCGGCGACCTCTACGGACCAATCCGGGCGGATGACTGTGGTGGTTTCGCGTTCTTCGACTACTGCCGGGCCGTTGAACCTGGCTCCGACTGCCAGTTCGCTGCGGACATACACCGGTGTGTCAACCGCTGCGATCCCACGTCCGAACACCATCGGTCTGCTGCGGTTCGGCACCGGCGCGTTGTCTGCACGGGGCGTTGCCGGCACCGCCGCGTTGTCTGCGCGGGGCGTTGCCGGCACCGGCGCGTTGTCTGCGCGGGGCGTTGCCGGCACCGCTGCGTTGTCTGCGCGGGGCGTTGCCGGCACCGGCGCGTTGTCTGCGCGGGGCGTTGCCGGAGCCGCTGCGTTGTCTGCGCGGGGCGTTGCCGGCACCGGCGCGTTGTCTGCGCCGGTGCCCGCCGGCTCGAATGGGGTAGGTGCGGCGGAGACCGACAATCGCCAGGTGATGGCCTCTACTTCCACGTCGGGAATGGTCATTCCGTAGATACGGCGATATTCGGCTTCGAATGCTTCGACCACTTGGGCTTGCTCGACGGGCCATGAGGTACCTTCACCAACCCAGATGGTGATCTCGTTGCCCTGCCCGGCATAGCGGGCGTCAACTCCGTAGCGATACCTGATCGCACTGTCGGGAACCCCCGCAGCCCGAAGAACGCGGCGCCCTTCGTCGCGGAGTTCGTCGAGCAGACGGTCTCGTTCTGCGGGGTCAACGGAGTTGATCAGGCGGGGCATTGAGCGGGCGAGGTCGATACGCACAGGCGACACCAGTGTCCCGAACGCAGACAGGACGCTGGCGTTGACCGGGAATATCACCTCGTCAGATTCGAGCAACTCAGCTACACCGCAGGCGTGAACCGGGCCAGCACCACCGAAGGCGATGACGGGGATCCCTCGAAGGTCCATGCCCATCTCAACGCCGTGCATCGACGCTGCTGCCGCCATGTTCTGGTTGACAACGTCATGGATCCCCGCGGCGGTGTCGATCATGGACAGGGATAGGTCTTCGGCCACGGTTTTGGTGGCGGCATCGGCCAGTGATGCGTCGAGTGGCATGTCGCCACCGAGGAAGGCGTCGGGATCCAGCAAGCCCAAAATCACATCCGCGTCGGTAACCGCCGGGATCGTTCCGCCTTGGGCGTAACTTGCGGGTCCTGGATCAGCCCCGGCCGACTCAGGACCGACCTTCAACAAACCGAACTGATCCACCCGAGCCAAGCTGCCGCCTCCGGCGCCGATCTCGACGAGGTCCACCGAAGGCACCGAAACGGGATAGCCGGATCCTTTTTTGAAACGGTAGGCCCGGGCTACCTCAAAGATGTTGGTCAGCTCCGGCTCACCGTGTTCGATGAGACAGGCTTTGGCGGTCGTGCCGCCCATGTCGAAACAGAGGAGCCTCTTGATGTCGAGTCGTTTGGCGAACCAGCTTCCAGCGAGCGCACCTGCCGCAGGCCCGGATTCGACAAGACGGATCGGCCCGCTGGCAGCGTCGGTGGCCGACACAACCCCGCCGTTGGACAACATCATCAACACCGAACCTCCGAACCCCTCCGCCGACAGCCACTTTTGGAGTTCGTCGAGGTACGGGCCGATGACAGGCATGGTGGCCGCGTTGCAAGCGGTGGTGGTCATCCGCGGGTATTCGCGGATTTGTGGTGAAATGTCGGCGGAGATGCAGACGGGAACGCTTAAGGCTTGGCGCAGGTGCGCGGCCACTTTCTGTTCGTTGGTTGCGTTGACGTAGGAGTTGAGCAAGCAGACAGCAACCGACTCGATCTCGGCGTCACGCAATTGTTGGGTCAACTCTTCGAGGTCTTCGGTGCTCGGGTCAGTAGCGATGCTGCCATCGGCGATGGTCCGCTCGTTGAGTTCGAAGGTCAGCTCGCGGGGGATCGGCGGTGCCGGGAACTCGATTTGCAGGTCATACATGTCGTAACGGTGTTCATCGCGGATGAGCAGCGTGTCACCGAACCCTTGCGTGGTCACCAGCGCGGCGCGCCCGGTTTTGCCTTCGATCAAAGCGTTGGTGATGAGTGTTGTTGCGTGAACGATGGGCGCGGTGATGTCTTGGGGTTGCACGTCCGCCCGTTTGAGTAGCTGCGTAAGCCCGGTGCGCACGCCATCGAGTGGCGCCGCGGGTGTGGTGAGGGTTTTGTCGACAACGATCCGCCCAGATTCGGCGTCGAGCAGCACAACGTCGGTGAACGTCCCACCGATGTCGACTGCGAGCCTCCAATCTGCCATCAGCCGGCCACCAAATCGTCGCGTGGCGGGCTGAACACGTCGAGGATCCAGCATTCGTCGTATTCGTCGTCGCCCACGAAGATGCTGTCGCCGTGCCACACGCCGGGTGCTGCCAGGTACACCTGGTTGGCGCTCAGCACCTCTCGTTTCGATGAGTTGTCGGACTCCTCGCCGTCGAAGATTCGGAAGTCCAGCGCACCCCGCACGATGATCCCGAGTTGTTCATTGTCGTCGTGTTTGTGCAGAAACGACCCAGTCGCACCGCCTTTGATGCGCCAGAAGCAAAGTTGCAGGTTCTCTCCTGTTATCACCCGCCGCCTGAATCCCGGCCGGTCAGTCTCGCTGAACTCGTCCTCTTCGAAGAAGTGGCAGTAGTGGTTGGAGAGGTTCACGCTGTCTCTTTCGTGGTTTCGGCTGCGGCGTTGGCCGCCAAGCCGGCAAAGCGTTCCATGTCTGCGGCCAGATCCAGGGGTCGGATGATCGCTTGGTGTTCGTCTGCACCCCATTGATCGGGGGGCACGAGCCACATCACTTCGAACTCGAGTTCGTCAGGATCTTTGCAGTACAGGCTCTTGTTGACACCGTGATCTGAGGCACCGAGGAGGACACCTGCGGCTCGCAACCGTTGTTCCATTTCGACTAGTTCGGCAAGCGTCGCTACTTCCCAGGCGATGTGGTACATGCCAACTGTCTGCCGTCCGGCCTGCGATGCGCCGGAGTTTTCGCCGACGGCGAAAAAGGCGATGTCGTGGTGGTTTTCGGAGCCGGGCGCGCGCATGAATGCGTATTGCCCAACTGCGTTGATAACGGTGCTGAAGCCGAGCACGTCTTCGTAGAAGTTTCGATGCCGTTCGGAGTCGCGCACGTACAGCACGGCGTGGTTCATGCCGCTGATCATCGATGTGTCCAGTCGCTAGCTCTCATTACGCCTCCAGTTGGATGAACTCGGCAAAGCAGCGACGCCACTCAACCGACGGTTTGTCTGATTGCACGTTGACGACGCCGGTGCGGGTGAGCGGCAGAGTCCCGGGCACCTGTTCGAGCATGGTTTTGTCTTCTGCGCCGATAGCACGGTCGAAGGCGACGATTTCTTCGGGCTCAACGCTGTGGTCGTCGTTTCTCCAGACAACGAATGTGAACAAGGATTCGAGGTCGTCGCGAGGTGTGCTTACTAACAGCAGGATGTGTTCGAGGCCGTCGTCGTAGCGGATGGTGCTTCTGACCATGAACGGCAGAGCGAAGCCGGTGGTCATCACCCGATGCACTACGGCTTCTTCGCTGCCGCTGAGAGCGGTGGCTTCGTCGGGGTTCGCGGCGTACACCTCGTATATGTAGCCGTAGAAGTGTTCGTCGAGTTGCAGCAGGTTGAGCTTGGGTATCAGCGGGTCTTGGCCGAGGCCGAACGTGCCGGTGTGGACCCACGGAAAGTGGCTGAAGTCCATGAAGTTGTCGACCAGTCGAGGGGTGGACACCTTCCACGTTTCGACTCCGGTGTTCAACCTGCGAAACGCCGGGTCTTCGTCTTGGGGGATTCTTGGAATTGCGACTGCTGGTTCGCCGGGACATACCCAGACCAGCCCGTATCGTTCTTGCACGTTGTGACAGTTCAAGTGCGCAGTTGGCGGTATGGGAGCTCCTGGACCTGACGACGGCACGAGCACGCATCGTCCTTGTTCCCCGAATGTCCAGCCGTGGTATGCGCAGGTGAGCGCGCCTTGGTTGTACGTGCCGATTGAGAGCGGAGCTTGCCGGTGTGGGCACTCGTCGGGGGCGGCGATCAGATCCCCGTTCTGTGAACGCCAGAGGACGAGGTTTTCTCCGAGAAGCCGGGTGGAATGGGGTTTGTCTGTGACATCGGTCGATTCTGCGACCGGATACCAGGCCGTTTGTAGCGGTGCTCGGTCTACGAATGTTGTCATTGGAACCGCTCCTCCCCACGGGGATCATTCCCGTTTGGTCAGACCAACTGACCATTTGCGGCATTCTATAGTGAGGTCCGTGAGTGAATCCAACGCAGCAGCTACCCCGAGCGCGATCGCCCGTTCGTATCTGGAATCCTTCGCCGGCGGCAGCGCTGAAGCGATCGCTGCCCATGTGTCGCCCGACTTTGTCAACGAGCACACCTCTGCTCTTGGGGCAGGCTGCGTTGGTCAGGATGTGTATCGCCAGCGGCTGGTCGGTTTCCTCGCCGGCATGGTTGATCTGCGCTACGAAATCGAGCACCTGGTCGTGGAAGGCTCAGAGGTCGCAGCGTTCTACACCATGACCGCCCGTTGGCAAGGCGAACACCCCATATCTGTACGAGGCGTACAACGTCTAGTCGTTGCCCACGGACTCATCACCCACCGCACCGACTACTGGGACAGCGCCGTGTTCCTCACCCAAACCTCCGCCGAAGCCCGCACCGCCCTGACCCCCTTCGGCATAACCCCTGACTCGGTGTGACCATCCTTGGGGTGATGTGCTGACAGAAGACGACCTACATGTATCTACTCTAAATAGTTTAGAGTAGATACATGTCCACCGTGGCGGTCCAACAAGCACTAGCCGAACCTCCTGCCAAGCTAGGCGAAGCGCTCATGTCCATATCCGAAGATCAGTGGTTTGAGCGAAAGGGAGCCCGCGTAGCTCTGACAAGGATCGCGGAGACCCTTGTCGGTTTTGCCAACGCCGAGGGGGGCACCGTGGTTCTGGGACTCCAGGATGGCCGGGTCGAAGGGTTCAAGTCCGCTGGTTCCAAGTCACTCTCGGCAATGCAACAGGTTGCGTTTGATTTCACACAACCGACAGTTCGCTGTACCCACAAGTTGGTTAGGTGCCAACGTGTCGACGGTGCCGCAGACACGCTTGTTGTCATTGAAATCGAAGCTTCCGAACAGTTACACGCCACCCACAAAGATGAAGTGTTTCTCCGTGTAGGTGACGAAAATCGAAAACTGAACTTTGACCAAAGACGGGACTTGCTGTACGACAAAGGGCAGGCATCTTACGAAATCACGCCGGTTGCCGAAGCCACGTTTGGTGACTTCGACGCTCATTGGCTGGAATCCTACGCTGAGGCCGTCGAGCATCCTGACTCGCACCGGTTGTTGCAAGCGCGCAACCTGCTCACAAAGTCCGGAGAAGTAACAACCGCGGCACTGCTGTTGTTTGGTACCAGTCCTCAGGTATGGCTACCCGAGGCGTATGTCCGGGTGTTGCGTTACCAAGGTACTGAACGGGGAACCGGGGCACGTCAAAAACTGCTCGAAGACATCAGGATCGCAGGTCCGATCCCGGTGCAAATCGGGCATGCTCGTCAGGCGATCTTCGACCTTATGCCTGCTCGTCGAGCTCTCGTCGGCGGTGGGCGATTCGAGCGGGTCCCACTCGTCCCCGAAGACGCCTGGTTGGAAGGTCTGGTGAACGCAGTCATCCACCGGTCGTACAACATAAGCGGTGATCACATAAGAGTCGAGATTTTTGATGATCGCATTGAAATTGAGAGTCCTGGGCGTTTCCCGGGCATCGTCGACCTTCACGAGCCGAGGGACGTCACCCGCTTTGCTCGCAATCCGCGGATCGCACGGGTGTGCGCTGATCTCAGGTTCGGGCAAGAATTGGGTGAGGGAATCCGGAGAATCTTCGAGGAGATGAACCTGGCTGGGTTGACTGACCCTGTCTACGTGCAAACTTCGGGCAGTGCTCGACTAGTCCTCTCGTGTCTACCCGTGAACCGGGAACTGGAGCAACGTTTACCGTTGGGGGCGCGTGACATTCTGCGGGAGCTACGCGCGGCGGAAAGGCTCAGCACAGGGGATGTCGCAGCAATCACGGGGGAATCTCGTCCCGTGGTCTTGAGGCACCTTCGTGCGCTCCAAAGCGAAGGGTTGATCGAATGGGTGGGACGATCACAGAAAGATCCTCGTGCTTACTGGACAGTCCGGATTTAAAGACACTAAAGGAATTACAGGTTAGTGTTTTATAGGTTTACCTGGGGTTTCGCGGCTACTCTAAATCTACTCGAAATGCTTGAAGCGTTTAGAGTTCGCCGGAGGCGAGCATGTGAGCCACGTTTCAGTTGGTAGTCGGCGCAGCTCGGCCCTAGTCCGAACCTGTGCGAGCCTGGCTCGCCCACCCCAAGCGACGACGTCGGCACCTCCATTTCACCCCGACCAGCTCGTCATGGCTGAACCTCATAAAGACCTGGTTCAGTGTGCTGACCCGCAGAGCCCTGACCAACACCAGCTTCTCATCGGTCGCCGAACTCAAAAACCGTATCAACTGGTGGGTCGAGAACTGGAACAACAACCTTCAACCCTTCGCATGGACCCGCAGCGCTCAACAAATCATCGACAAAGTCACCTCAACACGAGCAACCCTCAACCAGGGCATCAAATCCGCGACACACCACTAGGAGGGTTCTGCTTCAAGTAGGTCGCCGACGCCGACTTCGACTTCGGTGTCGTTGAAGACGGCGGTTATGCGGAGTTTGCCTCCGGTTGCTTCGATGAAGCGGGCCAGAGTGTCTAGGTGGAGGTTGCTGCGTCGTTCGAAGCGTGACACTTCGGCTTGGCTGATGTTCAGTTGGGCTGAGATTTGCTGCTGGGTAAGGCCTCGCGCTTTGCGGATAGCGGCGAGTGTGTGGACTCGGCCGGCAATATCGGCATATAAGCGGTCTGCGGTTGCGGTCGCCGTCGGGTTCTCTGCCAATACTCGATCTCGAGTGGCACGCACTTGCTCGGTAGCCGTGGCCCAGTCCTGATCAGTAAAGGTTTCCTCCCCGTCCGGGATGGCTGACTTTCTGGCGGTCATCGTGTCCTCCTGACTTGCGCTTTGTGTTGTTTGTTTCTGTGTTCCCACTCTGGGATCATGGTTCCGTCGATCTGTTCGACGATGCTGGGGTACTAGGCGTTGCCGAGTTCGGATTTGTCGCCTGCGAGCATTACTACGGCGAGTTGTTCGCCGCGGGGCCTGTCAAACCAGACGTAAGGGATACGCAGCACCGGTTGGGAGTGGGCGTAGGGGGTGAACCTGGTCGGGGGAGTTCGGCGTAGCGCAAAGGTCTGATACTTGGAGATAACGATTGGATGGCTGGCATCGTCGGGTTGCTCCCCTTCAATGTCGTGCCCGAAGTCCTCCAACGCCAATAGGAGGGCGGTGACCTCGCCGAACAGTTCCATGAGTTCTTCGGAGTCGTCGGCACTAGCGGCCAATGCCTTGTACTGACTGGCGAACCTCGGGTGGTAGAGAACGTCTGTCACCGCAGGAATATACTATTAACAGTATATGCTGTCAACAGTATATTTAAGTCCAGTCCAACCCCCTCGATAGATGCACTGGTTGAGTTCGCTGGAGCGCCTAAAGGTCGCCGGAGGCGAGCATGTCGGCGGGGATCTTCATGTCGAGGGCTCCAAGGAAACCGCCGGCGTCTTTGATGGCGTCGTGGACGTCGTAGCCGAGAAGCTCTTGCGCGCGGCGGGGCAGGGTGCGGGCGATATCGGGGGGTGTGGCCAAGCAGTTGTTCTCCTCGCAGCGCAGCCAGCCCAGCATGTAGCTCAGATGGAATGCGGGCCGGTGCTGATCTGTGGTGGTGTTGGATCCCGCACCGTGGATGGTGGAGCCCAGGTAGATGACCCTTGAACCTGCGGGCATCTCGGCATCCGCGAACTCGTGTGGCTCCGGCAAACGGTCCCTCTCCCAGCGGTGGCTGCCAGGCACGACCCGGGTAGCGCCGATCTCCGGGGTGAAGTCACACAGAGCGGTGATCGACGCCAATTCGATCTCGGGACGGGGACTGGGCATGTGTACCCACACGTCCTCGTCACGGTGGGGAAACTGCGCCTCGGCACCCGGACCCAATACCAGCATGTGGGCCACATTCAGCTGGTAGTCGGCGCAGCTCGGCCTCAGTACGGCATCGGCAACGCCGAGCATCAGCGGGTGGAGCAGCACCTCCGCGACAAAAGTGGGCGACTTGGAGCACAAGCCGGTCACATGGCGTGTGTGCTCCCCGTAGAAGTCGGCAATGATCGGGTTGATGTGGGTTCTGTTGGCGTCTGGTTTCTCTATGTGTGGGGCCAACTCCGAGAGGATCTGTTCGATCAACTCGGCGCTGAAGCACTCCTCAACGATCACCGCCCCGTCAGTGTCGAGCACCTCCAACACGTCTTCAAGGGGCTCGTCATTCTTGAGATGGGTCAACTCAGCCTGTTGCATCATGGTCTCACCCTATTTCAGCGAGAAATTGAGCGGTAATCACAGCCGAGATGGGACATCGCAGACCGAATCCGCGGCCCAGACGCAGAGCGGTGCAGAAAGGTGTTCGGAAGCCGCCACGGCTTCGGCACCGAGAGTACCGTCTGGTTCATGTGGTGGCGAGATCTGGATCCTCGGCCAACCCGCGCACAAAGGCGGCATGCTCGTCACGTCCAAGGAGGTCAGCGAGTAAATGGCGTGCCTCACCGTCAGGTACTGAGCACGCCAGATCCGAGATCAAGTACGTTGACCGGTCCTCCATTATCAAGGTTCAGCGATACCGAACACTGCTAGGGCTGCCGGGACCCTGCTCGGTTGTGGGTGGCCTGACATCCTGCTCAACGCTCACGCCGCACTCCTCCGATTCGGCCTCGGGACTTCTTGGTGATGGCAAACCCTCCATCGTTGGGTTCGCGCTTCGTCCACCCAGCTGGCGCTTGGTCCCTAGCTGCAATTTTCCGACCATCCTCGTCCGTTCGCTCCTGGGGCATTGACACATCTCCCTTTTCTCTCGTTTTAGGCTAACACAATGAGATATTCTCTCAGGCAAGGGCTGAGGACATCCGCTCTTCTCCCAAGTTTGCCATCAGGGTAAGTCAGGCCGGTTTTCAGCCGGTGGGTCGTGCATTGCGCCCAGCACTTCTCCGGGTCGAGCGCCGACTAACGGACGGTCCGACAGCCCTTCCGACGAAACCGTATGCTTCACTCTTGACGTCAAGCCTAGTTCCGCAAAACGAGCCGGTGACTTCCATCCCGTCAAGTGCTCGCCGCGCTAAGAGGATTGGGGTTGGCAAGATCCTAATGTTGAATAGTTCCACCCGAGGCAGACAGATGCATGGCTTCACCCCTAGCGGCGGCGATGAACGCCACTCTCTCCATCGTAGTGAGTCGCCGCATCTACCAGGCGAGACTAGGGACTCATGCGTGCGCACCATCGGAGCATGGTGTAATTGGGTTGGCTGCGGGTTTGTCCGGATGCTGCAATGAGTCGACTCTGGAGTCGGTTAGCCAGAAGGTGGCGCGGAGGGACTCGGGTGATGTCAACCACCGACGATTTGCGTTCAGGCGAATCCTCGGCGCCGATGCCAGCACCGTTCATCGACTTGGCCAATCAACGAGATCTGACTTTTGCTCTCCTAGATGACACGAAGGTCTGGCGCGAGCGTGCCATTTACGAGATCGTCCTGCGCGACAGCGATCACGTTGATGTCTCGACCGCGTACCAATTACACCTGCCCGTCGATCTGATCCGCCGCTACGAACCAACCGTCAAACCCGGCGACCGTGTGCGGCTGCTTCTGCCGTTCACGATTCGGCCCAAACAACTCCTTCTCAACGTCAACTTCAGTGGGGTCAAGGGCGAATCCTGTGCGCTGCTGCCTCGGGCAAAGGACTCAGAGTTGCAAGCGGCATACCTGGCACACCTCGACAGCGAGGCTCTAGGCGAACAACCCCTGCTCGACAATCTTTGGCGAGGCATTTCGGCCTACACCGCGCGACCTTGGCGGAATCATCGAAACGACGCCAAGCCACGACCTTGGCGTCGTTTGTTGCCCGGTTTTGAAGATGTGTGGCGACAAAGGGCCTTGGCCGCCTACCTCAATGCAGATCTGGAGCTAGACATTGAGCCCGTTCACGTCGAACGATGGCTGCGTCGCATTGATGGTGCTCGACAACGACTGGTCACGGCACTAGGGGAGGGCGAAGACTCCGAGTCGTCTTCAGAATGTATTCTCCTTGCGATTCCTTTTATGCCAGAACGTCCAAATGGACTTCAGGATATTGAAGCACTTTTGGAGCGGTTTTGTAACACAATCGAGACGATTAACGATAGGTCTCTACGGACTCTCGCCGAGTACGGGCGCAGGTGGGAGGTGATTCTTGAAACTGTCGTTCCCGTTGGGCAGACCTGTTCCGTCAAGCTGTCGGAGCAACGCCCCTGGATCGGAGTACCGCCGGCTGCTCGTTCAGCGACACCGGCGTCACTCACGAGGTGGGAGCGTGTGGAGCGTTTCGTTCGAATCATAACGACCCGGTCTGACCTAGATCAGATGTTGGTACTCGGTGAAGCGAGGACCACACATATCGAGATCCGCGCCGCGGACCACGACGTCGTACTTGGTCGCCCTCGGATCACTGATCTGATTGACGAACGTGAGACTGTGCCCGTGGTCGAAGCTCGCGTGACGCGAGATGCCATTGCGATCTACGCGGCTGGCTCCGATGAACGGCGCTTCGTACGAATCCGACTTTGGGCGAGTGCCCGAGGAGGACATCGGGTAGTTGTGGTTTGGTTGTCGATGTTGATGTGTGCCGCGGGGTTGGTAGCAATCCAGCTACCATCGGACGCTCAACTCGTTGAGTCCTTGGCGCTGTTGACTTTTCCGCTTACATTGGCGGGAGCGGTTGTTCTTTCGCGAGAGACGACATCGCTCGCAGAACGTCTGCTGCGCCCTTGGAGAGTGTTTCTCGCTATCTGGATCACCTGGATGTGGGTAATAGCCCTCGTCTGGCTGCTGGTTCGATCTAGTGGTTGATAGGTAGCGCTGGTCATCTGTTCGTATCTCACCCAACGTGGAACTAGATGTTACGCGTTCGCCTCGTGCAGTTGCCGAGATGCTGGGAGAGGAGTCCTTGATTAAGATCTATGCCAGCGGGGGACGACTCGAGTCGGCCGCCCGGCTATGTGTAGGTCCGTCAATGTGTTGCTCGCCAGAACGGCGTAAGGAAGTTGAAGGTCTCTCAGCGATAGGATCGCTTCCGTGGGGCGCATCGGGTTTGTTGGCCGGGTCCTATCAGGTGTAGATCGGGAAGCGATACCGTCGCCAGCACCCCGAACACTGCCATGTTGGACGGACCGGCCATCAAGATCGCTTCCGTGGGATGAGGCGACCGGCTGGGTCCAGGGCGTGGAGGTCTGCAAGGACTGTTGTGGCGAGAAGGGAGAATCGTGTTCGGTTGGATGGGCTGCTTGTGATAATCCCGGTATTCTCGTGTCTGTCTGTCTGTCTGTCTGTCTGACTGACTGACTGACTGACTGAGAACATTGCTATTGCTTCCACTCCCCGGGACAGGATGCGCATATCCTCGTAGATCCATTTTTTGATGAAAGGGCGGTATAGGACCTCTCGGATGCGGGATTCGTCAAAGACGATCTTCTTGTTTTGCTTGAGTGATTGTTTGAGGGTGTCCGTCCATTTGATGGATCCTAGATCGTTGTTGCGTGTGGCCTGACCTAGGCTCATTCCTTCACTTACGCGGTGGCGTGCTGACTCGTAGGCGTCGATCAATTCTTGGATTTTTGTGACCAGTTGGTCGTAGTCGAAGGCGTACACATACGAGTCACAATTGGTCTTCACTCCTGACGCGTTGATGCTAAACACGGTCGGTTCGATCCTGGTGTCCTGTGCAGAAGTACAGACCGGTATTAGTTCTTTGTAGGTTCCGTCGGTAAGGTTCTCCCAGTCGTGGCTGTCTGTGACCGGGACCGTTTTGAAGCCGTCGCCGTTGATGTTGCCCAGTTGTGCCAACCAGTCGAGTTTGGTTTGCAGTGAGGAGTGCTCGGGAACTGCCGCATAATGGACGGTTGCTTGCCTGCTGATGGGTTTGGCGGAGTCGCGCACCAACACGGTTAGCTGCACGCCGCTTCTGGATACCTGACCAAACAGCTTGTCGCCTTCGGCGCGGGATGCGTCGCCGGATCTCCTGGCGTCGCCGCGGAGATTGATCACGTAGATGTCGGTGAATTCGTCGCGCAGAGCAGCTCGCATCCCAGCCAGGGATGTGCCGTTGGTGAGGGAGTTGGGGTGCACGAAGGCGATGACGCCGTCCTTTGGGGTTGAGTCTTCGCTGTGTCCGAGCCTGTCCGAGGCCCATCTGATGGCTTGGACATACAAATCGCCGCCGCTGTTGCCGCCGCTGGAACGCCCGGTGATTTCCTTTTGTTTGGACCCGTACGTGTCGCGGACTCTCTGCTCCAGTGCGGGCCGTGATATGTCGGCGTTGTCGTCACCAGCGGACTTCTGACCGGCGGACCACGGCGGGTTGCCGACGATGACCACCATCGGCGTGTCGTTTTGTTCGCGTGCATGTTTGGAGTTCGCAGCGGTGTAGCCCTTGTCGGTGAACAGGGTGTGTCGTGCCCCCATCTCGAATGTGTCTGTGAGGACAATCTTGGAAAAGGCCGTGTTCTTAGGTTTTTCGGCTTGGGCGGCATCGAGGCGTTCTCGGTAGCCTTCCTCGATTTTCACCGATGCAAGGTAGTAAGGCAGAAGGAGCATCTCGTTGGCGTGCATCTCGTGTGCATACTTTCGTTCCAAATCAATGTCGCGGATCAATCCGGGCATGACAAGCAGGCGGTACAGGAAAGTGCCGGTGCCTGTGAACGGGTCGAGGATGTGGACGTTGCGGTCTGAGAGGCCGCGTCCAAAATGCTTCCGAGCCGCGGCGTCGGCAGAGGCCAACACGAAGTCGACTAGCTCCGCGGGGGTGTATGCGATACCGAGGCGAGTCACTTCGTCGGGCATGGCTGCTTTAAAGAACGATTCGTACACATCGAGCAGCACTCTCAGCCGGGCTTCGGAGGTGGCTGTTCCCTCCATTGCCGTGGCCACCGAAGCGTACAACGCAGCGAGCGAACTGGTCTCGGTGTGCAGGTCGGGGTCAGCCTCCGTGAACGCCGTGACGATGAGGTCAAGGGCTTGCGACACAGGATTGGCCCCGGAGAAGCTGCTGTGGGCAAAAAGGGACTCGAACACAGGTCGCGTGATGATGTGGTGCGCGAGCATCTCGGTGAGATCTCTGTCGCTAAGAGCCGAGTTGACTACCCGGCGCATCTCGTTTGCGAAGTCATCGAACACGGCCTGCGTCTCGCCGTCGGATGCTGTGAGCGCATTTATGCGTGCAGTAACCCGGCGGGAAATGTCGGCGGCTCTCTGACCCCAGCGGGGCCAGTATTGGCGGTCTCCGCACTTCTCAACGAGTTTCGATGCGATGGCGCCTTCAAGCGGTAGCGTTGCCTGGATATACTCGGCGTCTATCGCGACGCCGTCTTGGTCGGGTTCGGCATCGCTGTGTCGCGGGAGAACGGTAATAGGGCCGTTGCTTGCCATGCCGACACTGTTGACCCACACGTCGACGCGCTCGTCGTGGGAGCGAAGAGCTTTCACGACGTCCCAGACCTTGTCGAACTCCGAGTGAGACAGGAACCCGTCCGGGTCGGCGCCGTCTGGGACGACGACGGGTAACACGATGTATCCCATCTCCTTGCCGGGGGAGGTGCGCATCACCCGGCCGATGGCTTGGATGATGTCGATTTGGGAGCGCCGCTGGTCCAAGAAAAGTACGGCGTCGAGCGCGGGCACATCCACCCCTTCGGTAAGGCACCGGGCGTTCACAACAGTGCGGCTCGTCGGAACGCGGCCCTCGGCGTCCTCGCGCAGCCAGGCGAGGGTGGCTGCTCTCCTGTCGGCACGCTGCGTGCCATCTATGTGCCGGGTCTCAACTCGGAGCATCCGCTCACCGGCCCCGTCGGGAATGGCCGTCGCTTCAGATATAGCTGTTCGGCCGAGTTCTGAGAGGTGCTGGGCGAACTTCTTGGAGTCACTGATGCGATTCGTATAGGCGATCGCACGAAGCAATGGCTGGTTCTCTCCTACAGTCCCGGTGACGCGCCCTGCATTGGAGGTAGTGCGGGGGTCTGCCAGAGCGTCCCAGCAGCCCAGCAACCGAGCAGCATGGTCGAGCGCCAAACCGGTCTCTTTGTACTCAGCGGCGTTCCTAGAGTTGATAGCGGCAGTCTCGTCTGTGGTTATTACCAAGACTTGATAGTCAGCTAAGTGTCCGCCATTAACAGCATCGCCAAAGCTCATCTTGTATAGTTCGGGCCCGTACACGGCCTCGTTGTTCATCGTGAACACATCAAACTCGCGGGACTGCTCCATCGCTTTGTTTTCGATCCGGCGTTGGGCCTGCTCGGTGAACACTCGAGGCGTAGCGGTCATGTAGAGGCGTTTGGACGACCTGATCTTGCTGTTGTCGTGTACTAGGGTGAACGGTCCTCGGTTTGACTTGTCGATGACTTTTTCGTGCTGTTTTTTGCCGTGTGGTCGTCTCCTCGATGCCCGTGGTGCGATGTGCCTCATCGCAGACCACAAGATCGAAGTCCGGCGCGCCAGCTTGCTGTGCTTTTAGAATCTGGACCAGAGACTGGTACGTGCAGAACGTGACATGCAGCGCTTCAGGCCATTCTTGGCCGAGTTCACCGGCGATCCGCTCGGGATCGGTGGTGACAGGCATGGCGAGCTCGGAAATGTCGGCGTCTTCGCCCGCCCGGCCCGCGGTTCGGTCGGAGCACACGCCGAGGTATCGTGGTTTCAGATCAGGATCGCGCTGGGCTGCCCACTCGCGCATGGTCTGGCCCATAAGCGCAATCGAGGGAACGAGGTACAGCACCCTGCCGCCCTTACCAACCATTCGCTCCGCGATCCACAGTGCGACCACCGATTTGCCGGTTCCGCAAGGCAGAATCAGTCTACCTCGGTTATGGTTGGCGAAACTGGAGACGACGTCGTCGACAGCGTCGTTCTGGTATGGCCGAGGTTCATAGCGGACATCTTGGAACTCGAGACTTTCTGGCTGCTGCACATGCGCTCGCCAGTCTTCTACCGGCCACCTTTCCAGCTCCGCGGGCGTCAGGATCTCAACAGATGGCTGCGCTCGTGTGAGTTTTCTGTGTGCGTTGTCGGTCAGATCGGCAGTGGATACGAAGATGCGCCCGGCGAACTCCCCTGTGTTGGATTCCGCCAAGAAAGTGTCAACACCCTGGGACAGCTTCCGACGGTCGTTGTGAAACTTGCACTGAATTGCAACGAGGTTGCCGTCGTGGTCGCGGGCGACGAGGTCGATGCCATTGTCAGGTCCGTGTCGTCCCGCGAAGTCGCCCCAGAGTTGCACTTTTGAGAACCGTGCTACACCGTATTCACCAGGATGTTCTGCAAACGCTTTGCGCATCAACCGCTCGAAACGTTTGCCTCGCCGGTAAGCCCCGCACCGTCAGCACGTAGCATCTCGAGGGCTTCGTTGAAATGAGTTGAGCTGTCTGACATCAGTAGATTTCTTCGGCGGAAAGATCGGTTGGGTCGGTGCTCAGGGATGGCGGCAGCGATGCGATGATCTCAGCGGAACGAACCGAGAGATGCACGAGGCGGCAGAGATGGCGGATCAGTTCGTATGGGTCGTCTGCCCATGCGTGCCAGCCGTTCGGGTCGTCGACAATCCCAGACGCTTTGTCTTGTTTGAGTTTCAATGAACTAATTGCCCACTCCAGCGGCGACCGTCCCGAAACTGTGTAGGCATGCGCTTGGTAAGGTATTCCAACTAGGCGGACACGGTCGTTCACCACCAGAACGGATCTGTCCGCAGCGCCAGCGTTGTCTGCGGAGCGGCCCCACTTGAGCGCCTTGCCCATGCGATACACGTCACCGCTGTGCTCATCCACACGATGCTCACCGCGGTCTGGTTCGCCATCCACTTCGCACACGAGTGGATACTCGGGGCCGGTTTCGTAGCCGATATGGAGGTCCATCAATTCTCGACCTGCCCGGCGGAACATCTCAAAATCGTCTGCAAGTGGAACACGGGGCAAGTTGCGCTGCAAGTCGTGTTTATATCGCTCACGCCAGTCAGGGGCGTACATTACCCCGTAGACATACTCCCAAACGGCGTCCTTGTCGATTGTGGCTCCGTAGCGCGTGGTGAATTGCTCCAAACACCAGTCAGAAATATTGTCCCCATCGCCTTCCGGCACGGGCGGCTCTTCCAAACCCAGATCCAGTGTCACGGTTTCGGTCACCGCCACTGCCGCCTGTGTCCCATGTCGCCGTGCGTCGCCGACTGCAGCCTTAGCCCGAGCCTTAGCCCGGTCACTGTTCCGCGGACGGTCAGGATTACCCCGACTAGTGAGCCTTGTGGCGCGTCGAAGCCGTCAACATCCCGTTGCGAAGGGCACCAAGAACGGACATGGGGAAAGTCAATAGCCGTGAACAATACCCGATCTCCCAAAGCGATGCCGAACCGAGCAGCCGGGTACTGCGTAAGCGGCCGGTACGGATGGGGTTCAACCAGGTTCCTCACCCGCGAGTTCCTTCGCCCAACGTCCAACAACTGTGACACGGTGCCCCTCATTTACCGCTTTGCGTCAGATTCGCCGTCTGAGTCTATTTCTGGCACCAATAACAACGACTCTCATGGTCGTTCCTTTCGCAAGTGCGGTCCAAAGGTGAAGCTAGCCACCAAGAACTGAACTAGTTCCAGGAGATGTCAAGGGGTAGGTGTTCGTGGCGACGCACGAACATACTGCTCTCCCATTGGGGCGGGTCGTCGTTGGCCAAAGAGAAGAAGCTGGTCTCTTGCAGCAGCCGTTTGATGGTGCTGGCACCCTCCATGCGGGCCAAAGAAGCGCCCACGCAGTGGTGGATCCCGCGGCCGAAGGCTAGATGGCTGCGGGGGATGCGGCGGTCCAGCACCACCTCATCGGGGCGGTCGTGTTCGGTGGGGTCGCGGTTGGCCGAAGCCCAAAGCAACATCACGGTGGTACCAGCTTTGAGGGTGACGCCACCAAGCTCGCATTCTCGTTTTACTTGGCGATAGTGGCCTCGAAACGGCGATTCCAGTCTCAGTGCCTCCTCGATGAAGGGCTCGATGAGGTTGTGGTCAGCCCGGATTTGGTCTTGGAGTTCGGGATCGTCGGCCAACATCCGTGTGGCGTTGCCGATCAGCGAAGCGGTCGACTCACCGCCCGCCCCGAGCAAGACCACTAGGGTTCCGATGGCGTCCTCCATCTTGAGGTCACCGCCGGCCACCGCCTTGGCGCACACCCCTGCGAGGTCGCTACCTGGAGAGTTACCGGCCTCGAACAGCTTCTCGACGAGATACGGCGCGGCATCTCCCATCTCGACTGCCAAGGCGGCCATGGCCGCAAGATCGCGAATTCCGCCCAGCATCAGACCGCCCTGGAGCGCCCAGCGCATCACATCGGGCCAGTCCTCATCGGGTAGCCCAATCAGGTGTCCGATAACCCGAGCGGGAATGGGATGGGCAACCGTGTTGGCCCACTCAACCCGCGTCCCCTGGGCTCGGGCGCTGATTATGTGGTCTGCAACGATGGATTCGACATAGAGGCGCATCTCCTCCATGCGACGGGCCACTAGTTCGGGGAACACCACGCTGCGGTGCTTGGTGTGCTCGGGTGGGTCGGCGGTGGCCAGGGTGGTGGTGCCCTCGCCGAGATCGTCTGTGCGGAACAGGGCGGGCGAGCCGTCATCGCCGGTGATCACCAAAACGTTGAGGTGGTTGGAGAAGTCGTCTATCCGCCGGAGTGCATCCACGATGTGCTGGTGCGACGCCACGAAGGCCAAGTCGAGTCCCGGCACCAGCCAGACTGGTTGCTCTTGACGGAGCCGCTCGAAGAACGGGTAGGGATTGGCCAACACGCCCCGATCAATGATCGTGCGAGCCTCCAAAGTCCCGCTGAATCGTCCGGCTGCGGTCATGTCAGATACTGACACACAACCCGTACCGAAACGAGCGGTGAGGGACCGAGCAATTTTCGAGGGTACAGGGTTGGCCAGGTATCGGGCCGATAACCGTTCAGCTGTTCGAGGTTGCGCCGAATGGTTCCCCGGAGCCGGAGTCAGATATCAGTCCACTGTCTGGCGTCCACGTATCTGCCCAGATGAGTGGTGTTGGTAGTGGCCACCACCACGGTCTCGGCGGGGTTGTCGGCCGGGACGTTTCGAGCCTGCGCGGCGAGGATGACATCGCAGTCCAAGGATTCGTCGTGCGCGGTGGGCAATCCAACGTTTCGCGCGTGCGCCCACAGAGCGGCAGCGTCTCGCATCATCGCCGTTGTCAACGGCAGGTAGTCAAAGGCAGCGGCGAGTACATCAAGTCTTTCGAGGCCACGTTGTTTGCTCGCGCGCAGCAGTTCGCGCCTTGCCTCGTAGTCGACGATCTCAGGGACGATGAACCGGTCTCCTTCGGTCAGGTGGGACTCAGCCCACGCCCGAGCTTGTTGATTCAAGCCGGTGGATGTCGGGTTGCTCAGCAACCCGAGCGGACCGCTGTCGAGGACAAGCAGCATCTCAGAATACGCGCCCCGACTCGTGCCTTGATTTTTCGAGTGCATCCATGAGGGTGCGGCTTGTCTCCCCTCTTTCGCGGTCGTCCCCTATCTGGGCCACGGCTTCCAGTGCGGCCAGCGCCTTGGTGGCGTATCCCGACTCGGTGTTCTGTTGCTTGATGTACCGCTCAGCTTTTGCGAAGTAACGAGCGCCTTTGACTGTCCCCTTCTTGCCCGTCTTTCGCCACCCGAGCTTGGCCATTTTCAGCTTCACTGCTACGCCGACGGTTTGGCGAAAGCGGTCCGACTCGACGAGCGTGGCGATATCTGGGTCGTCCTCAATGAGTCGAACGACGCCGGCCAGAGCAGGTTTGTCGTACAGTTCGGCATCAATCAGACGTTGTTCGTTTGCCGGATCGTTGAGCAATGCGAATAGGCGTTCAAACGCATGACCGTGCGCTTGGAGTTGGTCTCGGTACTTGGCGGCGTGGGGATCAAGGGTGAAGTCTTCGGCACTTAGAGCGCCCGCAGATAGGTGAGAGCCGGTCATGTGGCGGCGGTGCCAATCCCGCTCTTGTTCGCTGCGCTCACGGGCCGCTCGGGCCACGGCCTCGCGCCGTATGGTCCGCGTTGTCCCACCTATTCGCTCGGCCTCTTAGGCGCAGCATGGTGTTGTCCTTTTTTGGTTTTTGTTCAAAGGTCGCGGACCGTTCGTTTTCTGGGTCGTTGAGCAACCCGAATAGACCGTCAAAAGCGAGAGGATGTGATTGGAGCAGTGGGCGGTAGAACGTGGTCGCGGGATCGCTGGCGAAAGAACGTGTGTCGATCATGGGTCCACGATAGAGACGAATCAAGAGATCTGATAACTGTAGGTCTAAAATGCTGGTCGGTCAGTGAGCACAGAACTGGGCTGCGTGTGGTGGCTGTCAGGGGGTTCGACGAAACCGCGACGAGCGTCGCTTTTGTGTCCCGGCACCGGGACCCAGCGGATAGTCGTCGAACTTGCCTTTGGAGGGTGGTTCGCTTGGGGTCGGTTCGGCGGCGTGTGGTTCGCTTTTAGCGGGCGAGCCTTCGGAACTCCGAGCGGTGATCGTTCTGTGGTTGTTGGTGAGGTCGTTTAGTTGTTTCACCATGAAGCTGGAGACGTCTTCTCTGCTGACGTTTGTGCCGCGCTCGACCCAGCCGGGAGCCAGTCTGTCGTTGATCACGGGGGCACGGACGATGGTCCAGTCGAGCGGGCTGTCCCTGATGAAATCTTCTTGCGGTGCGTGGCCTCCATGCATGCTGTAACCGCCATAACCACCGCCACTGCCAAGGCCAGTGCCAGCCCAGGCCGCGAAACGCGGAAGGATGCGGGCCACAAAACGCTGAGAGATACCGTCCGTAATTGAAGTCTTTTCCTTGTACAAGCCGTCTTCGGTCGTGGTGGCGACGACGAGGCGTTTGACGTCGTAGCGGACCATCGCATTGACAATGGTGTTGGTACAGGCCGAGGGTTCCGCATGTTCTTCTCTGTAATCGGTGCCCAGACAAACGATGACGGCATCTTGGCGAGCGATAGCCTTCGGCACCGCGCCGGCATCAATCAAGTCACCCATGATTGTTTTCAGTGCCGGTTCTTCTTCGGAGAGTCTCTTCACCAAGCGGCCGAAGACGGTGACCTGGTGTCCGGCGTCGAGCGCTTTGCGCCAAACTTGTCGTCCAAGCTTGCTAGTGGCACCAAACACAATGACTCTCATGTCCGTCCCTTCCGCGGGTGCGGCTTGAGCAAAAGGATAGTTGCGAACGTCGATTTCAAGGCGGAGACCGGAACGTCTACGAGCGCTACGACTTGGTGAGAACGATTTCGGCGATGGCGTTGACGGTCGTGGTTCGATTGACGGTAGAGGGCGACCCTGTTACCGTTCACAAGCATGAGCGGTGAGAACCTCGACGAGCCATCAGACGCCAGTTCGGGCTCATCATCTCAAAATGCCGCCAAAGCCAGTCCCAGTGGGGACGAAGTCCCATCGTCGAGGTCAGCGATAAACGTTGAAGGCCGTGTTCTGGTCAGGGTTGGCGCGGCGATTATGGTCCTGTCCAGCCTGCTTGGCTGGGTGAAGGTAGGCGGCGACAGCTTCCCCCACGTCACTGGTATCGGCGGTACCACGTTGGGTACGGGATTGGCCGTCTTCGTGCTTGGGTTGTCGCTTCTGCTCCGAGACTGGTCGATCGGGGTCACCCTGGGCAAGGCTCTGGGCTCCTTCAGCGTCACCGTGGTTTTCATGTCGATTGTCGGCGTGAGTTCGGGAGATCTGGGCGTTGGACCATGGGTCGGATTGGTGGGCATCGCGGTTGCAGTGGCGGGGGCAGTTCTCGTGGCTGTCGAATCTTCCGACAAAGCAGAGCTAGAGCTTTCCAGCCCTTTCCCAGCGGGGCTCGGCGCGTTCTTGGCTATCGTCGCTTCGTTCTGGCTTGACTGGGTGGCCTGGCCTGTTTGGGGTTTCGGAACGGATGAGCTGGACATTCGACCCCTCAGTGGAGTGGATCCTGACGTTTCCTACGGGATTCCTGTGCTCATCTTGGCGTTGGTTGCGCTGCTGCTCATCGTCGGCGTTTATTTGGAGTTCATGACGACTAGCAAGCTTGTTTCGTTGATCATCCAGGTCGCGGGTGTTTCCGTCACCGTTATTGCCGGCGCGAATGTACTGAGTGGCATGATTGGCGGATTGCTCGTGTTCGGCTCCGCCCCCTTGGTAGCCCTCGCAGGAGGCATCTTGTTGACCAGCGCGGTGCGAGAGTCTAATTCTTGAATGTTCGGCGAGGCTGGAGCGAATTAGAGTGGGGGATCTATGGACTATCGCAATCTTCTCTACAAACGTGATGATGCTTACGTAACGATCACGCTAAACCGGCCCGAGCGGCGTAACTGTCTGTCATCGGAGATGCTGGCCGAGCTGGAAGACGCCTTTCGTACCACAGGCGCGGACAACGAAGTCGCTGGCATCGTGCTCGCGGCCAACGGGCCCGTCTTCTCCTCTGGGCATGATCTCGGCGAGATGGCAAAGATGAACGAGGACGAACTCAGGGGGCTGTTCACGCTGTGCACGTCGGCCATGACCGCGATCGCGGAGATCCCCCAGGTGGTGGTTGCTCAGGTGCATGCCCTTGCCACCGCTGCCGGCGCGCAACTGGCGGCTAGCGCCGATCTGATCGTGGCGAGCGAGGAGGCTGCTTTCGCGACGCCGGGTGGCAAAGGCGGGCTGTTCTGCCACACGCCGATGGTGGCGGTGGCCCGACCTCTGGGGCGAAAGCGGGCGGTGGAACTAGCGCTCACGGGCGACACGATCGACGCTGTCACAGCGCTCGACTGGGGGCTTGTGAACCGAGTGGTGCCCGCTGATGAGCTCGAATCCGCCACGCTGGATCTCCTGGCCCGGGCGACCCGGGGCAGCCGCTACGCCAAAGGCGTCGGCAAGCAGACGCTCTATGCCCAGATGGACATGTCAACCGGCGACGCCTACGAGTTGGCTATCGACGTGATGGCTCGCAACGCGGCGCGTGGTGACGGTGCCGAGTGGCCGAAAGCCTTCATCGAGAAGCGCCACGCTGTTTGGACCCACTCCGGCTAGCAAGATTCTTGGACCAGCAAGATTCTGACCTGGAGCAGGCGGTCAGGCGAGTTTGTCGATCATGGAATGTTCGACCAGGTCGAGGTGTGATTCTGCAGCTAGGCGCATTGCTGCCGCGTCGCCTGCGACGAAGGCGGCGGAGATCGCGTGATGGCCGTCAGATGAATCGGCGATGATCTTGGTGACTTCGGCCTGGTTGGCTTCCGAACTCAACAACGTGAAGAACTCAACTGACCGGAAGAGCCGGTCGAGCACCTTGCCGTACAGTTCGATGAGCAACGGGTTGTCGCAGCTAGCGGCGATGGTGGTGTGAAACTCACGATCTAGGCGGCGGAATTTTCCGATGTTCAGTGAGCCGTTGAAGCGCGCTGCCAGTGCTGCCACCCGCTCGCGGTCCTCGTCGGTTGCCCGCACTGCGGCCATCTCGAATAGTGGCACTTCCAGTACTCGACGAGTTTCGAACAACTCGGCGACGAACGACTTCCCGTTCCCGGTACCGCCCGGTGCTACCACCACTTCGGGTAGATGCTCTGCAACGTAGGACCGGTTACCTCGCCGTTCCACGATGCCAAGAGATGCCAAACCCTGCATCGCTTCTCGTACCGAGGTTCGAGCGACGCGGAAGCGTTCGCTGAGGTCGCGCTCTGAGGGCATCCGGGCCCCTGGGGCTAGTTCGCCGGTGGTGATTCTCTCTAGCAGTTGGGTCCGAATCTGCGAACTGACCGTCTGGCGAGAAATTGGTTCGAAGGGATGATCATCTGCTATCACGCTTGTTGTCCCCCAGCGGCTAGAGCGGATTCTGGTTTAGATCGGTTCAATGGTCCGACCAAGATACCACACAGGGTTCGGATGCTGTGACCGGCGCTGTTGGTCTGACCAACTGACCATGCTAGGTTTCGTGACCGGGAGGTCTGCTTTGACCGAATCGACTTATCAACTTCACCCCACCGAACCTCGATGGACGCACATCGCGCTGCGGGTCGCCGACATGGATGCCACGGTCAAGTGGTACACCGAATTCACGCCTCTCGAACTGATCGACCGCCGTGAAGATGACGCGGGGTACGGTGCCTGGTTGGGAATGCCCGGCGAAACCAACAACCCGTTCATCTTGGTTCTCGCTCAGTTTTTTGAAGGCAGAGACCCCTTCGCCGACGCACCGCTAGCAACCCTCGCCCCGTTTGCCCACCTCGGCATGGAATTGCCCGCGCAAGACGACATCGATGACATTGCAACCAAAGGCGAGTCCGCCGGCTGTTTGGCGATGCCTCCGACGATGATGCCTCCGCCGATCGGTTACATCACGATGCTGCGCGATCCTGACGGCAACATGGTGGAGTTCTCGTGGGACCAGGGCGTGTACGCCACACTCCAAGAACAGTGGGGCAAGTAGCAGCAAGAACAGTGGGGCAAGTAGCACCAAGCCCGAGTAGCAGTAAGCCCGAGGATCACGTCGTGTGGATACGGCGATTGAACTCAAGCAACAGCGGGTTTCCGCCCATGTACTCGAGGACCGAAACTGAACCTGGGTGTACCCACAGCCGCAGGATCATCGCCGGGCCTCCGCCGGTCGCCCAAATTACCGCCGATTTGATCGGTGTTGCGTGGGTCACCACAAGCACGTTCTTGTTGATCGCGCGCTCGGTCATATCGATGCACGCATCGGCCACGCGGGTGTGCAGCGAGGAAAGCGACTCGCCACCTTCGGGCCGGTAGTTGATATCGGAATGCCAACGAGCACCCATATCTGGGACCACTTCTTTGACCCGTTGCCCTTCATACTTACCGAAACTGATCTCCCGCCAGCGATCATCGACCTCACAGGTGTCTGGCGAAAAGCCAGCTAACTGGGCTGTTTGTTGGGCTCGTTGCAGCGAGGAGGTGACCGTCTCATCGATGGTCCAGCGCTTACGGATGTATTCGCCGGCGCGCTCAGCTTGGATCTTGCCAACATCATCAAGCGGCACATCCAAATCACCCTGAAGGCGCGCTTCGGCGTTGTTTGCAGTCCGCCCGTGACGTAACAGGATCAACACGTTGTCAGTGTCGCATAGATCACTGTCGGTGGGCGACTGTGGCCACTACCGGATGTGCGGATCCCTGGCCAGATCAGGTGCCTGCCAGCGCGGCCACGACCTTGGGGAAATGCTCCATGCCTTGACCCCCGTCCTGCTGCACGACCACGTAGTTGAAACCCCAGCGTTCGCGGCGCTCCTGAAGGGTCTCCACGATCTGCGAAACCGAACCCACCAGCAATGCTGGTGAATCGGCAACATCAGCCGTCGAGGTGTTGAACATCTCCGCGAAAAACCCTAAAGCTCCATCGCGGTCGTCGGTGATGGTGGTGTTCATGGTGAGCGAGCTGATCTCCAAATCGTCGATGCGACTCCCGGCACGCTCACGCAAACGAGCAACCTTTCGGTCATAGGCAGCCGGCATCGAATCAGCGATGGCATCAACGCTGATCTCCCCAGAGCGCAGATTGGCGGTGACACCGACAATGTCGGCGTGTGCAGCCGCCACCCCCAGCATTCGGGGGCCGCCACCCCCAATGATGATCGGGGGCCCGGACTCGGTCCACGGCTTGGGGTGACCGTCGTAGCCAGTGATCGTGTAGTGTTCGCCGGCAAAGTCGAACGGCTCCGGTGCCCAACAGCCTTTGATGATCGCCAAGCTCTCGATCAGCCGGTCGATACGCAAACCGGGCCGGTCATAGGTCATCCCGGACTGTTCGTAGTCGGTGCGCATCCAACCAGCGCCGAGACCAAACTCACAACGACCCTCCGAGATCTGGTCAAGGGTCGCCATCTCTTTGGCCAGCATCACCGGATGGCGGTAGTCGTTGCCAAAAACCAGCGCACCGAGTTTCAGTTCGGTGGTCACCGCGGCCGCTGCCGCCAGCGCCGTGACCGGGCCGTACTGATGGTGAAAGTGATCGGGAATGAGGATCGACGAATAACCCTGCTGCTCGGCGTGGCGCGCAGAGTCGAGCCAACTCATCCCTTCGATAGGAGAGTGGAGTTGAAGACCGAAGCGAAAGGGTTGAGTCATGGACGGAAGCGTAGACCTCACGCACCGTCCATGACTCACCAAAGGGACGTGTGTCAGCCTTTGGCCTCAACGGTAGGTTCTGCGCCTCCCATGAACTGGGACGGGGCGGAGACTCCCAACAGGGTTTGCTCCAAATCGGGAATGTCCGTTGTGATTGTGTTCCACACAACGTCGAGGTCAACGTTGTGATACTCGTGAGTGAGCCGGTTGCGCATCCCCCGCGCTTCGGGGATTTCCAAGTCGGGATGCTGCTCGGCAAAATCGTCCGAGAGATTGTTGAGAGCCTCACCGATCACCGTGACCCGGTAGCAGGCCGCATCTTGGAGAATCTCGTCGGCGAGGAACTCCTCCTCGCCCACCAACGCGATGTCGCGAAGCCTGCGGCAGCTGTCAAGAATGTCTGCGACTCGCTCCTCGTCGGTGCGGCTCACAACTTAATGGCGTCGGCGTGCATGTTCTGGTAGCTCTCGCGGACGCTGGAGCGAGGTACCACATCAACGTCCGAACCGAGCAGGTCCTCCAACGCTGCCTGGAGCCCGCACTGGTCAAACAGCGTCACGCCCTTCTCAAAATCAGCCAGAAAGTCGTAGTCGCTGTCCTGGTTGTCCTCGCCCCGTGCCACTGAGCCGACCAGGGCGATGGAGCGGCACCTGTGGCGCGCCGCGGCCGCTCGTATCGCCTCTCGGTGTTTGACAAGCACGAGTTCCTTGCGAGTCACGTCTTCAGTCTATATGCACCTGTTGACAGCGGCCAAGGGCGGGCAACGTCCAGCAGCAGCACTGCGGGGGAGGGGGCCTCGACTGTGAGGCAGTCGGTTTGGTGGCGGATCTGGGGGTGGAGCTCGCCACGGCGCCGTTGAGCCAGTTGCGTGGCAGGCCCTTGGCGTCGGCGACGAGGCGTGCGGGCCGTGCCAACTCGGTGGGGAAGCGCATCGAGAGATGAAGTCCACCGCGGTGGTGCGCCGCTCGCTGCCGGGATCGGGTGGGGCGCGGAAGCGGTGCTCGAGGACGTCGATGTCGTGGGTGATGCGGTCTTCCCACGTCAGCACCAACGCGGCACCGTCGGCGATCATCAGGTGGTAGCCGCTGGAACCGGCGTCGCGCAGATGTGGGAAGACCGGTCGCAGAGGTGCCGGATGTCGGCTGCGCCGAGCTGGGGATCGGGTGGGACCGGCGGCCCGAGGTCGATCATGTCGAGCGCAGATCCATGACCGAGAAGTAGACCCGGTGGTAGTGGCAAACCCACGGGGCGTTGTCGCGCAGGAGTTGTTCGTAGGGCGACTCTAGGTCGTGTCGCGGGTCACGGCCGCGAGTGCTTGGAGGCGTTCAGGCGGGCCCGCATGTGACGGCTTGGGGGAGCATCCCGCGCCGTCGGTGCGCCTCCGCCAAGAATGCGGACATGGGATCGCTGACTGAACTGTTCGATGCCGCGACGGTGGCGCGGCTTGCCGGACCACTCGCGTATCAACGCGGAGCGGGATACCTGCTTGACCGGCGAGTCGAATCGGCGGAGGCCCGGGGCGGGCGGCTGAAGGCGACGGTGCGAGGCACAATGCCGTACTTGGTGGAGCTTTGGGCCGACCGGGGCAGGCCTCGATGGTCCTGCACGTGCCCCGCGGCCGACGACGGCTCATTCTGCAAGCACTGCGTGTCGACAGCCCTGTCGCTGGCTCCCGACGACCACCCGTCCGTCTTGGCGGCTGTCGCCGCGAGCGGCTGGTCATGGGGTCCAACGTTCCATGGCGGGTCCGAGTCCGGCACGGGCGAGGAACTGGCCGACTTCGTGAAGGGGCTGGCCCCGGAACGTCTGGCCGAGATTGTGCTGGACCGGGCGGAGTCCGACTGGCGCCTTCGCCAGCGCCTTCTGGCCGAGGCCCAGGCCGGCCGGGGCGCCGGGCCCGACCTCGCCGGCTGGCGCCGCCGCATCGACCGGGCCTTCGCGGATCGAGACTTCATGAGCCACGGCTTCGTGACCTATCAGGAGGCGCACGGCTGGGCCGCGGCCATCGACGATGTAATCGACGGCTTGGAGGATCTCTGCGACGCGGGCCATCACGATGCGGCGGCCCGGCTTTCCGAGCATGCCCACCGTCGTGCCGACAAGGCCATCGAGTATGTGGACGACTCCGACGGCTGGCTGAGCGGGTTCTCATCGCGGCTGTCGGAGTTGCATCTGCGGGCCTGCGAGGCGGGCAGGCCCGACCCCGTGGAGCTGGCGGGCCACCTATTGGAGCTCGAGCTGACCTCTGAGCTCGACGGTTTCCACCGAAGCGCGGGGAGTTACGCCGGGGTTCTCGGTGAGTCGGGCCTGGCCGCGTTCCGCAAGGGACTCGAACCGCGTCTCGAGCGGATCAGCCCTGAGGCCGACCGCTGGTCGGGCGGTGCCTTCGCCGTGGAGCAGGCCCTGGTGGGATGGGCGCTCGGGACCGGCGACCCCGACGCGCTTATAGAGGCGCACCGCCGCGACCGCGTTCTGCCCGGTGATGTACTGGAGATAGCGCAGACCCTGGACCGTGCCGGCCGCGGCCAGGAGGCGATCGCTTGGGCGCGCCGCGGCCTGGCCGAGTGGGGCAGCCGGCCGTGGCAGGTGGGCGAACTGCGCGACTTCCTGGCTCGCGCGCTGCGCGACCGCGGCGAGGAGAAGGACGCTGTCCTTCTGTTCTGGGATGCGTTCGTGTCGAGCCCTTCGCTGTCGGCGTACCGGCGGCTGCTCGACGAGGGCGCCGGGGAGGACTGGCTGGCGCGCTGCCGTAACGAGTTGCGCAGTTCCCTGACGCGCATCGCTAGCGGGACGGGACCCGGCGGGCTGGCGATGCCCGCGGCCGCGTTCGCACCGCTGTCGCCTGCCGTGCCCGAAGCCGCCGTGGCGCTGGTGGACATCCTGCTCTTCGAGGGATTGGTCGACGACGCCTGGGACGTGGCCAACGACTACGGCTGCCGGGCGCAGACGTGGTTGACGCTGGCCCGGGCCCGGCAGGAGAGCCATCCGTTGGACGCCATCGCCGTGTACGAGTCGGCCGCTCTGGCGATCATCGACCGCAAGAAGGCCGACCAGTACCAGTCCGCGGTCGATCTGATGGTCCGTGTTCGCCGGCTGGCCGACTCGGCAGGCAAGCCAAGACGGTTCGCGTCGCTGCTGGAGCGTGTGCGCACCGAGCACAAGGCCAAACGCAAACTCAAGGCTCTACTCGACGCTCAAGGCTGGTAGCAGACACTTCGATGCCGGCGAACGCTCGGATCGCCTCCTAGACGAGCAGTTCCAAGGGGTGGGGGTCCACCCTGCTGCTCGGCGTAGCGAGTAGAGATGAAGACCGAAGCGTAGACCTCACGCTCCGTCCATGACTCACCGAAGGGACCTGTGTCAGCCTTTGGCCTCTGTGAAGGCGTCGACGTAGTTGATCTCAAAGTCGCCGGTGTCTGCCTCAGGAATAGGCGGCGTTCAGTGGGCGATGCGGTTCTTGGTAGATGCGACAGTCCGCAGAGAATCAGCCGCCCTCTTGTCGATTCTGCCTTGGAAGGTGTCCACAGCTTCCATGCCGGGCAGGGAACTGGGCAGGGAACTGATCTGCGCGGCCGCAGCCTCGATGATGGTCGAGGCCAACTCCTCTGCCCGTTCCAGCGTCTCGCTTGCGGGGAGTGTCAGCCAGGCAGAGAGGTTCAACAGGGAGTCGTTCGCTCCTGCCCTGTCCACGGTGAAGTCGGCACCGAGGCGCATCGCGAGTTGGAGAGTTCCGATCCGCTTGTGTGCGAAAGGCAGCGCGGAGTTGATGTCGTAGAGCGGTGCCAGCCTGACGCTGCCGGGTTGGATGAACATGCTGTAATTGCGGGCGTGCCCGTCGCGGTTCACGATGATCCAGGAGTAGAGGACCGCGTCTCGAAAACTGCGGAGGTCCGTTTCCGGGTCGGTCGAGAAGCGCTTGACCGCGTCACCTATCGCAGCGATTCCGGGGCCTCCTCCCTTCTCATATTTGTGGGAAGGCGGGTGACCGAGGGCCTGGCACATGTCTTCTTGGTGGATGCGTGTCCACTCGCCGCTGGTCTGGGTTCTGTCGAATCGGGTGATCACTGTTACCGGGTGCTCCCCGTACACCGCGATCTCCGAGTCCGCGGCGGACAGTCCGAGGCGCTGAGCCGTCGCCAGGCACAGGTGTTCCGCGACTGCCTGGCCTGGGCGTCCGACGGGGGACGGTTTGAGGATGTGGGTCGTGGGGATGTTTCCTGACGGACGCCCCCATTCGCCCCCTTCGCGGTGCAAGGTCACCCAGATCCGGTCACCCCCACCCCGCGCAGTAGGGACAACGTCCGTGGTTGTCACACTTAGCGGTGTCCTGAGCCATAAGAGCTACTTCCCTCATCAGCTCTGCCCTTGCAAGGAGGGACACATATCCGGGTCGGCCCAACAGCGTCTCCTCGTCACCCTCGCGGCAGAACTGGACGGCCCCGGCGCAATCATGGCCGACCCGCGTGGAGATCAGGCCAAGCGGGGTCGGCGGCGACACCCCTTCATTCGAGCACCAACGCCGCAACACCTCGTGGTTGTCCGGCAGCAGACCCTCAACCCAGCGGCTTGTCGTGGTCGAGCGGAATGGCTCTTCTTGGAACGGCAATGACATCGACAGCGGAACAGCGGCGCGGTCGTCAAGGTATCCGTCCGCATACGCGAATTCCGCGTGGGTGACGCGATCGGTGTTCAGCGTTCCGGCGACCTTCCCGTTCAGCAGCACCGTGACTGGCTCGACAGCTGCCATCAGTCGACAACCTGAGGCGGTCGGTCGAAACGCAGTTCCAGCCCCAGGGCGCGAACGACCATCATCAGATTGCCAATCTCGCCGCGTACATGCCCCTGCTCGCACAAGACAACCCATTTGCGGGACACGCCGGCCCGCTCAGCCAACTCGGCCTGGGACAGACCGGCCGCTTTGCGTAGCCGCTTCACCTCCCAGCCGAGGTACCCGACTGTGTTGAAAGAGCGGAAAGAACCGGTAGCCACAAGCCGATCTTAGATGGGAGGGTTCCGTTACACAACAAAAATGTAACTGAATCCACCCATCCTCGGAATGTAACGGCTCCGTATCATGGAAGGCTGAAGCGGAAGGGATGAGTCATGGACGGAGCGTAGACCTCACGCACCGTCCATGACTCACCGAAAGGGACGTGTGTCAGCCTTTGGCTTCTGTGAAGGCATCGGCATAGTTGATTTCAAAGTCGCCGGTGTCTTCGATTTCTTCGAGTGATTCAACCCCGCCTGCGTAGAGTTCAGGATTGCCGATGAAGTCAAGAAGTTCTTGGTCCAGCAATTCGAAGGCGGCTTCGTTGGGCGTGGCGTAGTAGTTCCAGTTGGTCAACGCAGCACCCTGTTCAGCCGACAGCATCCAGTTGATGAAGGTGTGGGCGGTGCAGGGATTAGGTGCGTCAAACGGGATGGCCATGTTGTCGATCCAGCGAGTACCACCCTCTTTGGGGACGAAGTACACATAGTCCTCGGGGTTGTCGGTCCCAAGATATTGGACGAACATGTCACCCGAGTAGCCATGGGCGATGACAGTTTCACCGCTGGTGAGGAACTCGTCTGCTGAGTCGGTGTTGAACGCTGCCAGACGAGAGCCGGTGGACGCAACCAACTCTGTGGCCTCATCGAGCTCGGCCTCGCTGGTGGTGTTCAACGAGTATCCGAGGTACTTGAGGGCAGCGCCCATCGTCTCGCGCGGGTCGTTGAGCAACTGGATCTCACCGTCGAACTCGCCGGATATGGCGGGATCAAAGATCAAGCCCCAGGAACGAGGGAAGTCTGTGCCAACCACCGCGGTGTTCACGCCGATACCGGTGGTTCCCCACTGATAAGGCACGGAGAACTCGCCTTCTGGGTCGTAGTAAATCCCCTCGAAGTCGGCGGAGATGTTGGCGGCGTTGGGGATGGCATCGAAGTTGAGCGGCTGGATACTGCCGGCTTCAATCAAGATCGACACCATGTAGTCCGACGGCACGATGACGTCGTAGCCGGACCCACCAGCGGAGACGATGGGTTGCATCGCCTCATTCGAGTCGTAGGTGTCGAGCGTGTAGTTGATGCCGTGCCCTGAGGCGAACTCGGCGAGTTGTTCCTCGTCGATGTATTCGGCCCAGTTGTACATGGCGAGGTTGCCGTCGGTCTCGCCAACGTCGCAAGAGGCCTGTTGGACATCCCCGTCGTCGTCGCCACAGGCGGCGGCGATCAGAGTAAATGCCAACAAGCCGGCGAGAATTCGCAGCCAAGTCAGGTTCTTCATGGTTTTCTCCTTAAAGGGCGCAGGGCCCAAATTAGTGATCTTTTTTCTCCGGTGTTGAGGCTGGTCAAAAACCTCTCCTTTGATTCGTGCCTACGTTGCGGACGCGTTCGACCAGCAACGACAGCGCGACCAGGGTCATGGATGCCATCAGCATCACCACCGATACGGCGTTGATGAGTGGTGTGACTCCCCTTCGAATAAGGCCAAAGACATAAACCGGCAAGGTTGTCCAACCCGGTCCGGTAACGAATTGGGTGATGACGACATCGTCGAGCGAGATGGTCATTGCCAGCAACGCTCCGCCGAGGATGCCCGGGAGAATCTGGGGAAACGTAACAAACCGAAACGCTTGCCAACGGCTGGCGTAGAGATCAAGAGCAGCCTCTTCAAGGTGGTTACTCATGCCGGCCAGGCGCGCGCGCACCACTATTGAGACGAAACTGATGCTGAAGGCGATGTGGCTCAGGGCGATCGAACTGAACCCTTTGCGAAGTTCGGTGCCGAAGACAGCGTTGAGCACGTCGAAGAACTCTGCGAAGAACAAGAGCATCATCACGGCCATAGTCACATCGGGAATAATGATCGGGAGGTACAGCAGCGCGTCGAACACCTGCTTGCCGCGGAACTTGAAACGCTCAAGAGCCAGCGCCGACATGGTTCCGAGAACTACGGAGATCACAGTGGAAACCGTGGCAATCTTCACCGAGTTCCAGAGCGCGGCTTGGGTCTGTCGGCTGTCGACGAACTCTTCGTACCAATCAAGAGTGAAACCTCCCCAGACGCCCACGTTGCGGCTGTCACTGAAAGAGAAGATCACCAACAGCAAGATCGGGGCGTAGAAGAAGGCGTACACCATCCAGCCGTTGGCCTGGAGCAGACCCTTGGTCCAGCCCCGAGGATCGACGGCGCTACTCGCGGCCTTGCTCATAAGGTGCGCCCTCCCTTGCGGAAGTACACGACCGTGGTGGTGAGCATCACTGCCATCAGCACGAACGACAGTGCAGCGCCAAAGGGCCAATTTCGAGCGGTCAGGAATTGGGTGACGATGTAGCTTCCGAGCAGGGTGGTTTTGGATCCACCCAAAATGTCGGGAGTGACATATGCGCCGAGGCTTGGGACGAACACGAGAATCGAGCCTGCGATCACGCCTGGCATCGACAACGGCAGCAGGACTTTGCGAAACGACTGCCAGCCTGAGGCGTAGAGGTCTCGGCTGGCTTCCAACAGGCGTTTGTCGATGCGTTCGATGGCCGCGTAGAGAGGCAGGATCATGAATGGCAGGAAGCTGTAGACGAGACCGAGCACAACCGCGGTCTTGCTGAACAGCAGCTCTCGCTCGCCTAAACCGATGGCTTCGGTTACGTCGGTAAAGGGGCCGTCGTTGCCCAGAATGACCCTCCACGCGTAGTTGCGGACCAGGAAATTGGTCCAAAACGGGATCATCACGAACACGAGCATCAAGTTGCGGACGACTGGGGTTCTGGTCGCTAGGTAATAGGCGAATGGGTAGGCGATGACCAGGCAAATCAGGGTGGTTAGTAGCGCTAGCCACAACGAACGGAACAAAATGTCGCGGACGATCGGCTCGCTGAGCCGTGAGTAGCTTGCCAAGTTCCAGCCCGACAAATCGGTGCCGCCGAAGCGGTTGCGAGTGGCGAACGAGTAGACCACCACAATCACCAACGGCACCGCGAAGAACAGCACCAGATATGAGTAGCTGGGTAGGGCTAACAGAAAGCCACGCCGCGATTCCTGCCGAATTGCTGCGGCCTCAAACTCCGGTGTGGCTACCGCAGCTTCGGCGTCGGACGGGAGTTTGATCGCGGTCACTAGTCAGCCACCACCGACACGGCGCTCGGATCCCACGAAACGGAGACTGGGGTTCCCGGCTCGTGCAATGTCGCACCGGGCCGGTTCTCTTCTCGAACTTCAATCACCATCCAGTCGAACCGGACACGGTAGACCCGGGCATTGCCCAAATAGGTCACCGACTCAACCACGCCGTCAACCGCGGCTTGGCGTGATTGGGTCTCGTCTCGGGGGCCTAAATGGGCTCGTTCGGGACGCAGGCTCACAGCTACCTCGGTTCCCATGGGGTGGTTGCTGATTCCAGTTACGTGCGCGCCGTTGGCGAGGCAAACGGTTTCAGAATCCAGGACCCTGCCTTCCAACAGATTGGTTTGACCGATGAAATCAGCGACGAAACGGTTGGCGGGGTGTTCGTAGATCTCTTCGGGGGTTCCAACCTGTAGGAGCTTGCCGTCGTTCATCACTGCCAAGCGGTCGCTCATGGTGAGCGCCTCTTCTTGGTCGTGGGTGACGAACACAAAACTCACGCCGAGGTTCTGTTGCAGGTTCTTGAGTTCTCCCTGCATTTCTTGGCGCAGTTTCAGATCAAGTGCACCGAGTGGTTCATCAAGGAGCAACACTTTGGGTTGGTTTACGAGCGCTCGAGCCAACGCCACTCGTTGTTGCTGACCACCCGAAAGCTCCGAGGGTTTGCGTGCATCCATGCCGGTCAACTGCACCAGATCGATCGTTTCGAGCGCCCTTGACCGGGCGGTTGACTTGTTGACTCCTTGCATTTTCAACCCGAAGGCGACATTGTCGAGCGCGTTGAGATGGGGGAACAGGGCATAGCTCTGAAAAACGGTGTTGACCGGGCGTTTGTTGGGTGGCAACGTCCCCACTTCGTCACCAAAGATCTTCAAGCTCCCTTGGGTGGGGAACTCAAGCCCCGCGATCATCCGCAGAGTGGTGGTTTTTCCGCATCCGGAGGGGCCGAGCAGAGCAAAAAACTCGCCGTCGGCGATGGTCAGGTCGATGTTGTCGACGGCGACGACATCCCCGAATCGTTTGGTGATGCCGGTGATCTCCACGGCTGCGGTCATGCGGTTCCCCAGTCGTAGTTTTGTTGCACCATGCGCAGGTAGGTCATTACTTCCACGTCGAGCACTCCATCAACACGGCGGACCTGGTTGCTTACCTCCAGAAGATGCTCATTGTCGGTACACACTGCTTCGGCGAGTACGTCGTAGCGACCCGCGGTGATGACCGTGTAGTCAACCGATGCGATCTGACTGATCTTTTCAGCGGTGCCGGCGACTTCTGAACCGACCTTTATCCCGAGCATGGCCTGCATCGAGTATCCCAACGACATCGGGTCGGTGACCGCGACGATCTGCACCACGTTGCGGGCTTGCAGGCGGTTGACTCGTTGTCGGACCGCGGCTTCCGACAGCCCGACGAGCGGGGAGAGGCGGCTGTAGGACATGCGCCCATCAACCTGCAACTCGCGGATAATCACCTTGTCGGTGTCGTCGAGATCAACCTGCACTGTCACTGTGTTCTCCCGGTCACGGCGTGCTCCGACGCATGCTCTGCAACTCTGCGGTGGCCTCGGTGAGAGCCTGACGCAGCACGCTGTTGATGAACTCGAACTCGGCGGGCCCGGCGATCAGTGGGGGTGCCAGTTGGATCACCGGGTCACCGCGACTGTCGGCACGACAAATCAGGCCTAGTTCAGCCATCCGATGGCTCAGGAAGCCGCGCAGCAGACGGTGTGCCTCGTCGTCGCTGAAGGTCTCTTTGGTTGCTTGGTCTTTGACCAATTCGATGCCGTAGAAATAACCCATGCCACGCACATCGCCGACGATCGGCAGGTCGCTGAGATCATCAAGCGCGGCACGGAAAACGGCTTCGTTGGTGTTGACGTTGCTGAGCAGGTCTTCGGATTCAAAGATGTCGAGGTTGGCGAGCGCCACCGCGCAGCAAACCGGATGACCAGCAAAGGTATAACCGTGGAGAAACTGTTCATCGGTGTCGACGAACGGTTCGGCAATACGGTCGCTGACAAGCATCGCCCCTAGTGGCGCATAGCCCGAGGTGAGGCCTTTGGCGCTGGTGATGATGTCGGGCACGTAGCCGAGACGTTCTGAGCCGAACATGGCGCCGAGTCGCCCGTAGGCACAGATGACTTCGTCGCTGACCAACAAGACGCCGTGTTTGTCGCAGATCTCGCGTACCCGTGTGAAATATCCGTCAGGTGGGGTGATGCATCCGCCAGCATTCTGCACAGGTTCCAAGAAGACCGCAGCGATGGTTTCGGGTCCTTCGCGCAGGATGGCCCGCTCGATCTCTTCGGCGAAGTAGCTGTCGTCGGTAACCCATTCGGGCTTGCGGTAGGCGTTGGTGTTGGTGACCTTGACGGCACCGGGTACCAAGGGCTCGAAGGGCCCTTTCACCGATGCCAGACCGGTGATCGACAGGGCACCCATGCTGGTGCCGTGGTAGCTGAGGTCGCGGCTGATCACCTTGGTCCTCAGCGGTTGACCGATCAGTTTGAAGTATTGGCGGGCCAGCTTCCAGGCTGACTCGACCGCTTCGGAACCGCCGCTCGTGAAGAACACCCGGTTGAGATCGCCTGGCGAAATTGAGGCGAGTCGGGCGGCAAGTTCGATGGCCATTGGGTGGGCGTAGGTCCAAATGGGAAAGAAACTGAGTTTTTCGGCTTGAGCTCCGGCTGCTCTCGCGAGTTCCACGCGGCCATAGCCGACCTGGGTTGCGTAGAGACCGGCCAGACCATCAAGGAATCGCTTGCCGTGGTTGTCCCAGATGTAGCAGCCTTCGCCGCGTTCGATGATCGGCATGCCATCGATGCTCCGGCCCAGCGAGGAGAAATGACCCCACAGGTGCCGGTCTGCTTGAAGCGCGAGTTCTACGTTCGCCGATGACGTCATTCGTCAGTCCCTCCCCGATGACTCGGTTCTCTTGTTATTGCCAGTTGTCGCTTGTTAAGACGGATTCAACATCAATTTTGGCCTTAACGCAACCGGATTAGTTGACTATTTCGCTTGTGGCTTTCGTTTGAGTGGTTCACAATAGCTCTATGCAGCGGCCCGCTATTCGCATCGTCGACCTTGTTGGCACTCCCGAGGCGATGGGTTTCGCTCACGGGCACAGCTACGCCGAAGAGATCCGGCAGTACACCGCGGAGCGAGTTGAGCTGGTGGCGCAGGGTCTTTGGTCAGGCGGTCCCATGAAACCGAGCGACGTGATCGACGTGGCTGAGTCGATGCTCTTGGCGCACGAGCGGCATTCGCCGCGGCTCTATACCGAGATGGTGACCATGGCTGATGCTGCGGGGATTTCCGCAGCCGAAGCGGTGGTGGTCGGTGGTTTCACAGATTTCGTGGACACGGTTCGGGCGGTTGTGGGCGGGGGCGGGGCGCATCCAGAAACGGTTATCGCCGATGACTGCACCGCGGCGATTGTTCCGGACCATCGCGCAAGCGGTTCTGGATATATGGCCCAGACCTGGGACATGCATGCCAGCGCCACCGACCATGTGATATTGCTGCGGATCAGGCCAGATGACGTGCCCGCGGCTCTGGTGTTCACCACCACGGGCGCGCTGGGCCAGATCGGCATGAACGAACTCGGTGTTTGCGTCGGGATCAACAACTTGACTGCGACCGACGGCACCTCGGGTGTTATCTGGACACAGGTCGTGCGTGATGCTCTCGAACAGTCTTCGGCTGACGCAGCCCGCGACGCCATCCTGAAAGCAGATCTGGCAGGCGGTCACAACTTTTTGGTGTTCGATGCCGACGGTGTCGGTTACAACATTGAAGCCATGCCCAGTGCTCGACCCGTAACCTCGGTCGCCGAGGATGCCGTTGCCCACACCAACCACACGCTTGCCGACTCCGCTGGCGCGTTGCAAGGGCCCCGCCCCCGCGCTCTCGACGAAAACTCACGGCGTCGCCTCAGCACTGCGCAGCGACGTCTGGACCGTGATGGCGTCACCGAACAAGATTTGATGGCACTCACCCGCGACTCCGCCGTTTGTCAAGTTGCGACCGACCCCTATCACGTTGAGTCTTCCGGTGCTGTTGTGATGCGCCCGAAAACTAAGGACTTCTGGGCCGTATGGGGGCTACCTTCGATGAACGAGTTCCAACACGTCGAGTTCCCTTTGTGATCCGGCCTGTTGTGTGGGTAACGCGATGAGTGATCTCGAATACGTCAACCTTTCGGCGGAGCATGCCGAGGCCCTTGAAGAACTCGAGCTGGCCGTGTTCTCGACTATTGACCCTGTCGATCTCTACGACGCAGGCGAGTTGGAGCGGCTGGCTCAAGTGTTCCCGGAAGGCAACTTTGTGGTTCTCGACAACGGCCGCCCCATCGGCATGGGCTTGGGCCTTCTCGTTGAGTTCGACCTCGATCACACCGACCATTCTCTGGCTGACATAACCGGTGAAGATGGTGTGTCGAATCATGACCTCAACAATCCGTGGTACTACGGCACCGATATCTCTGTGTATCCCGAGTATCGCGGTCGAGGGATCGGTCGTCAGCTGTATGAACTGCGCAAGGAGTGTGTTCGTCGGCTCAACAAGCGCGGCATCGTTGCTGGCGGAGTCCTTCCCGGTTATGCCGATCACCTTCACGACATGAGCGCCGATGAGTACATCGACAAGGTGGTTGCGGGCGAGCTGCGCGACCCGACTTTGAGCTTTCAGCTCAACAACGGATTTGTTGCCCTTGGTGCTCTGCCCGGTTATGTCGAGGACCCGACCGTTGGTAACAACTCGGTCCTGATCGTCTGGTACAACCCGGACTATCAGTCCTAGGGCTGCGCCCCAAGCGCCTCAGCCTCGGAGCCAGCGTGTCAAAGCCATTGCCAATCGGGCTTGGTGACCGCGGCGATCCTCGATGTCGTCGGCTTTGGCCATGATCCGACGACTGCCACGGATACCGAGCCATCGAAGAGGCTCCGGTTCCCAGGATCGGCTTGGTGGTGCCACCCACGGCAGATCGACCCGCTCAGAGTCGGTGTTGGTGATCAAATCGGCCAGAGTCCGGCCTGCCAGATTGGCGGCGGCCACGCCTTCGCCGACATAGCCACCGGCGGTGGCGATGCCCTTGGCGCGGTCGTAGTCGACGAATGGCGTCCAGTTCCTTGGCACACCGAGAACTCCGCCCCAATGGTGGGTGATCTTGGTGTCGGCCAGGATCGGAAACAGGTCGACCAACGCTTCGCGTACCAAGCGATGCGAATCTGGGCGCACCTCCATCGACGGGCTGATCCTCGATCCATACAGGTAGGGCACACCCCTGCCTCCGAAGGCGATGCGCCCGTCGCTGGTTCGTTGACCGTAGATGACCATGTGCCGGTCGTCGGCAAAAGTCGAGCGATTGACCAACCCGATTTGGGCCAATACGTCTTCGCTCAATGGTTCGGTGGCGATCATCCGCGAATAGAACGGTGCCAGACGGCGGCGCTGGCTTTTGAGATCGCGCGTGTACCCCTCTGTTGCCTGCACTACAACTGAGGCGCTGATCGTGCCGGTTTCGGTGACGACTCGGCGCGGTCCGATTGCCTCCGCGGCGGTGCGTTCCACAATCGTGACTCCTGCTTTTTCGCAGGCTGTAGCGAGACCCAGCACCAAGCGGGCGGGGTCGACTGCGGCGCAGGGCGCAAACATGATGCCGCCGAGGATCCCGGTGGCGTTGATGATCGCCTCGGTTTCCTGCTTGTTGAGTAGGCGGATCTCTTCGTCGCCGATGCCGAGTTTGTGGTGGTGGGTGACTTCTTCGATCTGGCGCCGAAGTTGAGGTTTGTTGCGGGCCATGCGGATCACGCCGCCCTTGGCGAACCCGCAGTCGATCGCCTCGGTGTCAACAATTCGCCCCACCTCATCAACCGCGTCGAACACCGCTCGAGTCAGTCGGAGCGACTCGTCGAGACCACGACGTTCGGCGTATTTTTCGATGCTGGCCGCTAGTTCACCGACAACCCAGCCGCCGTTGCGTCCTGAAGCACCGAAACCGACATGGGTCTTCTCTATCACCAGCACGGTCAGCGACGGGTCGAGTTGAGCCAGGTAGTAGGCGGTCCACAACCCGGTGAACCCGCCTCCGACGATCGCCACGTCCACTTCGAGATCGCTTTGCCGTGCAGCCCGGGAGGGCAACCCCGTGTCGAGTTCGTTGTGATCGGCGAGTTCATCGAGCCACAGGGACCGTGCTCTCTCAACCACGATCGGTGCTTTCGGGTGTTCTCGCTGGCATTGGGACGAGTTGCTCCAGGGTTTTGGGCGACTAGTTGTCGAAGGGTTGTGTGTCGAAGGGTTGTGTGTCGAAGGGTTGTGTGTGGGCGGCTTGTGTGTGGGCGGCTTGTGTGTCGAAGGGTTGTGTGTGGGCGGCTTGTGTGTGGGCGGCTTGCGTGTGGGCGGCTTGCGTGTGGGCACGGCGGCTGGCGAAGAAGTCGCTGAGCAGCGCGGCGCATTCGTGGGCTCGTACCCCGTGGCGTATCTCGAACTCGTGGTTGAGTCGAGGATCGCTGCCGAGGTTGTACAGCGACCCGCAGGCACCCGCTTTGAGGTCCGCTGCGCCGTAGACCACTCGGGTGACCCGGGCCTGTTGCAGCGCACCAGCGCACATGGGGCACGGCTCGAGGGTGCATACGACGGTGGCGCCGTCGAGGCGCCAGGAGTTGAGGACCCGGGCGGCGTCTTGCACGGCCAGTAACTCTGCGTGAGCGGTCGGGTCGTTTGTTACTTCTCGTTCGTTGTGGCGTCGAGCGATGATCCGGCCGTCTACAACCACCAGGGCCCCGACCGGCACATCTCCGTGCTTGGTTGCTTTGCGAGCTTCGTCGATGGCGATCCCCATCAGGGCTTCGTCAGTCGGGTAGTTCGCGATCTCCACGGGCTCAGAGTCCGGCGTACCAGTCGTAGCCGCGCTCACCCCAATAGTCGCCGCCAGCTTCGGTGAGGAACTGAATCTCGCCTATCCGTTTGAGTTGCTTGATGCCGTACTTGAGCGGGGTGGCCAGTCGCAGCGGTGCGCCGTGAAGTTCGTCGATCGGGTCTCCGAGGTTGTTGTAGGCGAGCAGTGTCTGGTTGTGGCGCATGGTCTCGATGTCGTTGCTCACGTAGTACTGGCCGTCGGGGGTCTCAAGGTATACGTGGCTGATGTTGTCGGGGAGTTGGTTTTCGTAGAGGCGCATGAAGTCGCTGAATCGAGCGCCACCCCAGTTGGTGATCTGAGTCCAGCCTTCAATGCACTTATGCTCGACGGTCATCTCGTGGTAGGGGAGGCGTTGGATGTCGGCGAGCACATGCCGGCCCAGCTCGGTTCCATCGGGTCCCTTGACGGTGAGCTGCCAATTGTCGAGATCGATCTCGGACCTCAGGCCGATTCGCCCGTTGAGACGCAGGATTGATGCGGAGTCTCGGTCAAAGGTGCGTGCTTGGTGGTCGTCTCGGAACAGATTCGTCCAAAGGGATTCGTTGAGTTCGTGACCGTTGCGCAGCACGTTGGGGATGTTGTTGGTCTCGGGCTGGCTCTGGACCCAACGCCAGCCAAGCAGACCGGCCACAGCGGCAACGCCTCCGGTCAGCAACGAGCGGCGGGATCGTTGCCGGTAAGCCTCAACTGAGATCTCTGGTTTTTCAGGCATCAGCTGTCTCCTGCGGCTGGTCTGGCGGTACCGAATGCACCAACTCTTCGGGTTCTGCAGACTCGGCGTACCTTGCGGGTTCTTCGGGTTTGATATCGACTAACTCGTAGCCGGTGACCATGCTGGTGAAGTTGCGCCACCCGGCTCGCGCCACCTGCAAGATATGGACGACAAAGAACAGCACGAAGGCGATGGTCACCGCGAAGTGGATGACCCGGGCCGACGTGTAACCGCCGAGTATCCAGGTCAGCGGAAACACTTGGGTTGGTTTGAAAATTGCAAAGCCGCTGAGAACAGCCAAAGCACCGAGCACAATCACCAGCGAATAGGTGAGACGCTGGGCTTCGTTGTAGCGCCCCCGTTTGGGCGGTTCCTCCTTGCGTATGCGCAGGTCGTGAAGCAGAACATCGAGCGAACCGCGCAGCGAGCGCTTGTTCGGCGCAAGTTCACGCCACTCGCGGGTGCGCCATGTGTAGATGACGAAAGCGAGCCCGTTGATGGTGAACAGCCACGCAAAGTTGAAGTGAAACGCTAAACCGCGAGCGAGGTGACGGTTGAGATCGAGAGATTCATAGAAGCTCTCCGGGAAGAACTTGAACCATTCCCAGTCGAGAATCCCGAAGGCGTATACGTCTTCTGCCCAGTAGATGCGCAGACCGCTCCAGATCATGATGACGATCAACGGAAAGTTGATCCAGTGCATCCAACGGCTGCCCCGACGATGCTTGAGAATGGCCTTCTGGCTGGCTGGTTGTTCGGTTTCGGTGGGAGTGTGGACTGTCAAGATAATTCTTCGTTCAGTGGCAGTTCAGCGGCATCGGAGCGATGCCGTAGTTCGTAGAGCACAAGCACAATACAACCGCATACGACAAACATGTCGGCCACATTGAAAACCGCGTACCAGGTGACATCTATGAAGTCGACGACGTCGCCGGAGAGGAGGCCGTTATCAGCCCGGACAACACGGTCGATGAGGTTGCCGAGCGCTCCCCCGAGGATCGCGGCGAAGATGGCGGCCCGCGCGGGCAGCGGTTCAAGCCAAAGCCGCCAACAGATGAACCCGCACAGGGCGATCACCAGCGTGCCAACCAGCGGGCCGTGGCCGGCGCCGGCGCCGAACGAGAAACCGCTGTTGTAGGTGAGGTCCAACTCAAGCGTCGGGAGGATTTCGATGATGCGACCTCGGCTGAGCCGGTCGATGGCCCATTGTTTGGAGAGTTGATCGAGCACCACTACCACGGCGATGACAACCGTGACGGCCTGCCACTTCCGTGAACGCATCAGTTCACGCTACCGGAAGGTGACACATGCCAGATCTGCGACCGACGTGAGACCTCATGGCGTTGGTAGTCGCTCGATTAGGTGGGGGCCGTCGTTGCGGACATTGTTGACGTCGGTTGACACCGGATGCGTGCGGATCAAGCCAGACGGGGCTGGTACCAGCAGTTCTGTGGTTGCTTGGGGGTCGGTGTTGGCTGGGTCGAGCCAGAAGTCCCAGGTGTCGCTCGGCAGAATCACCGGCATGCGGTCGTGAATCTTTGCTATCGCCTCGTTGGCGGCGCAGGTGAGGATTGTGCATGAGTGCACTTCGAGGGGTTCTCCGTCGGCATCAAGGTTGTCTCGGTCTCGCCACACTTCCCACAACCCGGCGAAGGCGAACGGCTCTCCGTCAGGGTGGTTGATGAACATGGGTTGTTTGCGTTTGGAGCCTTCGATGCGCTGCCACTCGTAGAACCCGTCGGCTGGGATGATACAACGCCGTTTGGCAAGCGAATTTCGGAAAGCGTTCTTGGTGGCGACGGTTTCTGCGCGGGCGTTGATCATCCGGGAGCCGATCCGAAGGTCCTTTGCCCAGAACGGCACCAACCCCCAGCGCAGCGTGTCGAGACGACGCACACCACCGGTCTCGCGTGCGGCGTGCACGAGTTGGGTAGGGGCGATGTTGTGGCTGGGATCCAAGGCTGTGCCTGGAGTTGGTGTTTGCGCCCTGAGGAGCCAGGCCAATTCATCGGGCGGTGTGTTGGAAACGAAGCGACCACACATGCGACCGAACCTACCGCGCCAACAACCCAACGCTTCGCGTGGGAGTTGGGTCGAAGATCGAATTGGGCACCCTCCGAGCGCAACATTTGGTGTGGGGCGATCCAGGCGACTCCCATTGCTTTGCAGGCGTCGGGGATCTTGATTGACTTGTTCGAGGTTGGCGCCGATACCTCATGAGTGACGACTGTGTGACCCGATGTGTGAGCGTGAGCAACCCAGTAGTAGACGGCCTTGTTCATGAAAGCGATAACAGCAGTTGGGTGGAAGTTTGCGTCTGCCCATTCGCTGAGACTTGGGCGCACGCGTGGGCTGCACACGTTTTCGTGCAGGATGACTTGAAAGATATGTCCGGCTGCTTAGCCTGAGGGCGAACCACCTAGTTCTCTGTCGAGGGGCTAGGCCCAGCAGGAGCCCGCTTCGGCGGGTTTCTGCGCGTCAGACGGTCCATTCTTTGGGCCTGCGGATCTCTCTGTCCGTCCCGCTTGTCACCGGGTCGGGGAGTTGGCACTGCTCCAACAGTTTCCGTTTCAGCGTCCGCTTGTCACTACTCAACAAGCGTCGCGGCTGCTCGGTCTGCTTATGGGGGTTGACCGTGATCACCGCTATGCCCTCCTCCTCGGCCATCGTGACCGGGGTTTGGAGGTCGCTGTCGTTGGAAAAGACCAACGCCACATCCATGTTCTTGTGGCAGGCATCGCGCACAAGGTGCGCACCGAGGGACACGTCTGATCCCTTCTCCTCGGTATCCACCACGCGGACCATCTTGATCTTGCCGGACCGGCGCCCACGGGCAAGGGGCAGGTTCTTCTCCCTGTGCTTGAACTGGCCGAGGTGGACTTCGACTTCGGAATGCTCTTTGAGGGCACGGATGTAGACGTCTTGCCGCTGAGCCACCCCTCGGTTATCGGGCCGATCCTGAACTCGTGCAGTGAAGTACTTGACAGCGCCAACGTTGTGTCCCCGCAGCAGACGGCGAGCGAGTTCGCGGTGGGCAAGCCACTTCAGATCCGGATTACCTTTGACCGCGCCGTGATAGAAGTTGAAGCCATCGACGTACACGATTGTCCGGGGCTGAGACCTTTGAGTCATGGCCGACCCTCCTAGTTGTAATGGACATAGAGGTTGGTAGCTCCGTATGGGGTGGTTCTGTGCTTCGTGGCGGTTCATTCAGATCGGGGCTTGTTTGGCTGTTCACCGATATAAGACAACCCATCCGCTACAAATACTTATGATATTCAGATATTTCAGGTTGTTTGATGAGCTATTGTCACACCCTGTTTGTAGAGTGGTGTTCATGGAATTAGCTCCTGTTTCGGATCTCTTGGACACCGCCGCTGGTGCTGGAACGGCTGCTGCTGGAACGGCTGCTGCTGGAACGGTTTCTGGCACGGCTGCTGGTACCGGTACGGCTGCTGCTGGAACGGCTGCTGCTGGAACGGTTTCTGGCACGGCTGCTGGTACCGGTACGGCTGGTGACACCGCCGCTGGTGCTGGCATGGCTGCTGGTGGGGTGGTTCATGTCGAGGTGGTGGATGTGGCCGCTTTGTGTGATGAAGGGCTGTCGTTACGTTTGGGGGTGTTGGGTCGTGCTGAGTCTCGCTTAGCGGCGATGAAGGCTCAGGTGCTCGCTGAGGTGGGTCGTCGCCACAGCAGCACAGACGCGCAACGTTTGGTTCGTAACGAGTTGCAGGCATCGAAGCGTGAAGCCAAACGCGATGTAGAGTCAGCGACCCGGTTGGCGGAGTTGCCTGTGACGAGTGAGGCGTTGGCGTCCGGTGAGATACCGCCAGGTCATGCCCGGTTGATTGCTCGTGCGTCTTCTGAGACTCCGATTGATGAGTCCGTGTTGGTCGAAGCCGCGAACACTCAGTCTTTTGATGAGTTCGCGCGTACTGTGAAACGTCATCAACAAGACCAAGCTGTTGATGATGGTCAGTCTTTGTTGGATCGTCAACGCAAGAACCGTAAAGCCAGGATCTTCGAGTCATCAGACTCTGGCATGTTTGTGTTGTCAGGCGAGTTTGATCAGATCACCGGTGCGCGTATCGCTACCGCGTTGACTGCGAAGGAACGAAAGCTCTGGCATCGCGAAGACCCCAAAGCCCGGTGTACGCCCCAGCAACGGATGGCTGACGCGTTGGCTGAGTTGATTTGTGAACCTGCTGGTGACGGTAAGTCTGCGGGTACTGATTTGTTGGTGATCGCTGATTTCGATGTGATCAAACAGCAACTTGCTAATCCCCGCCTCGCGGATGGTTCAGCGATACCGATTGTTGAGCTGCATCGCCTGGCCCTTGAAGCGAACTTGTTGCCTTCGATCTTTGACACCAAAGCCCAAGACATGTGGTTGGGGCGTAAACAACGCACCGCCAGTGAAGCCCAACGAGTCGCGTTGATCGCAAGAGATCAACACTGTGTTGGCTGCGGTGCGAACCCGTTGTGGTGTCGCGCTCATCACATTATTTGGTGGTCAAAGAACGGCCCTACCGACGTAGACAACCTGGTGCTGGTATGTGATGACTGCCACCACAAAATCCACGACCACGACTGGCAAGTCTACAAACACCCCAAAACCGGCAAATACAAACTCAAACCCCCCAACCCAACCGACACAGCAGCCGCGGTCACAGATACTCCAGCGGCTCGGAACGCTCCGGCTGACGGCTCGGTAACCGGCACAACCAAACCCAGCACAGTCACAGATACTCCAACGGCTCGGACCGCTCCGAGCGACGACTCGGCAACCAACACAACCAAGTGCAACCTGGTCACAGATACTGTTGTGCATCTGACTTCGCGCGACAGGTTCTGAGTTTTTTCAAGCAGCATCGGGCAGGGTTGGCGGTCCTAGGACAGGAGGCTGCAGCCTATGAGTTCCGAGCATAGAAAACCGAAGAAGCTGCTTACAGCAGAGCAGAAGTACGATTTGTGGGTGCGGATGCTTTGCGGTCAGGTCACCCAGGCCGAGGCGGCTGCTGAGGCTGGTGTGGACCGGTCGGTGATCGCCCGGCTGCGAGCTGTCGCCCGGGATGGGGCGGTCGCGGCTTTGGGTTCGTCGAGGCCGGGCCGGCCCCGTCAGTCCCGAGCGGAGGCGTCTGAGGCAGCAGCCCTTCGTGTCGAGGTGGAACGGTTGGGGCGTACTGTGGTCGAACAAGCCGTGGAGCTGGCGGTGCTGCGGGGAAAAACGGGTTGGGGATGAGCGGTCCTGTCCCCGCCCGCGTCGACGGGACCGCCAAAGCCGTGCTGTTGGGGTTGATCGACGACGCCACCTCGGCTGGCTGGACGCACAGCCGGGTCTGCACGGTGCTGGGTGTGGACCGCCGCCGGGCATGGCGCTGGACCCAACGCCGCGCCGAGGGGACTCTTGACGATGCCCGCCCGGGCGGACGTCCGATCCACAGCCTGCTGAGCTCAGAACGTGACGAGATCGTGCGCCTCTTCGACGAGTGGGGCGACACCGACCGGTCGCATCGCAAGCTCGCGCACCGCGGCTCCTACCTGGGCCGCGTGTGGGTGTCTGCTTCGACTGTGGACCGCGTTCTCGCAGGTCACGGCCTCGCTCTGGCCGGCACGCCGCGCCCCGCCAAGGCCACCAAGACGCCGTGGCCTACCTGGTGTGAGTGGCGGCCCAACCAACTGTGGTGTTGGGACGGCACCCAGTTCCCGACATGCCGACAAGCCAAGCACGCCTACGCGATAGTCGATGTGGTGTCCCGTAAATGGATCGCCACGCACCACACCGCGGCACCGGACTCGGTCGCCGCCAGAGTCTTGTTCGCCAAAGCACTGCAAAGCGAAGGGCTCCTCACCGACGAACTCGCCGCCCGCCTCGACAACCCCCACGCAGACCTGCCCCACAGCGACACAATCCCGCTGCTGTTGGCGGTCAGCGACAACGGACCGGAGATGCGCGCCGGCGACACCGCCAAATTCATGGCCATGTGCTCGATCGCCCAGCACTTCGGACGCCGGTCCACGCCCACCGACCAGGCCTGGATCGAGTCTCTGTTCAGCCACGTCAAAGGCGAGCATCCCCACCTCGAAACGCTCGGCGATCCCGCCGACCTCACCCGAGAACTCGAACGCGTCCGCGGCCACTACAACTCGGTGCGGCTGCACGAAGGCATCGGGTATGTCACCCCCCACGACGAGCACACCGGCAAAGGCGACCAGATCCGCCAAGCACGCCGAGACGGACTCCAACAAGCCGACCAGCGACGACGCGCCCACCACCGAAACCAACCGCTAACATGACCACACAACCACCACCGCACACCCACCAATGCGACTTGAAAAAACCCGCAATCTGTCGCGAAGAGTCAGAAACACCTCAATACTCCAACGGTTCGGAACGATTCGAGCGACGGCTCAGTAACCGGCACAACCAAGTGCAACCTGGTCACAGAAACCCCAACGGTTCGGAACGATTCGAGCGACGGCTCAGTAACCGGCACAACCAAGTGCAACCTGGTCACAGAAACCCCAACGGTTCGGAACGATTCGAGCGACGGCTCAGTAACCGGCACAACCAAGTGCAACCTGGTCACAGATACTCCAACGGTTCGGAACGATTCGAGCGACGGCTCAGTAACCGGCACAACCAAGTGCAACCTGGTCACAGATACTCCAACGGCTCGGACCGCTCCGGCTGACGACTCGGCAACCAACACAACCAAGCGCAACCTGCGGCGCGGGAATCAAACCCTCAGAGAGTGACTCCTTTGCAGGTGACTCGATCGGGATCAAATTCACGGTGCAGATAAAGCAAAGACCCAGCCAAGACGGGAACGGTTGAACCGATCGCTTAGTTGTCAGCAACCGTGCAACATCAAGCCTCCTGGGTTCGTGTCAGCTATCGACAACCCACACTCGCACAACAGACTCACCCCATCACGGAGCTACCAACCTCTATGTCCTGTACACCTAGATGTCGAAGGTTCACAGTCTGAGTCTCCTCGCTTTGAACATATCCGAAAGTTCGCCAACGATCTCCCGGGCCTGCACATTCAGGTCAGGCTGGCGACGGTTCAAAGGACGATACGACGAACCAGGCCCGCCGAGCGATCTCGCTGGAAAAGCTTCCGGCCTTGGCCTGTTCCTGGAGTTCCGCCCAGGTGCATTCGGCTTGGGCGAGAGCATTGTCGATGACAGCGTGTACGCCCGCGTCGTCCAAAACGTCGACCTCAATGTCGTTATAGCGATCGTTGTGCCCGGTCATGGCCTCCTCATTTCCGTTCGGTCGACCGGATGCTCGGTCTGGCACCCGCTTGTTGCAAGGCTGTCACACATCATGCTACGGGGTTGTGACTCTTGCGCCGGGTTCGGGTTCCGCCGACGCGGGCCGAGTGGTAGCGAGTGGCGCATCGCGTGGGAAGCAATTGAACCGCGACACATGTACTGCGGTAGGGCAGTTGTGCCTCATTCGGGAAGATTGGCCGCTCCTCATCCACTGGGGTACGACCCTTGGGGCAGGTGTTTGTACTTTCACGTAGCGGACAGTTCGTCGGGATGTGGGATGTGCTTGTGCATCTATACACATAACTGTGTATAGTCGCCCCATGACTCGAACGAACATTGACATCGACGAGGAACTCGTTGAGCGCGCTATGAGAACGTTCGGGTTGCGGACCAAGCGGCAAGCGGTCCACGTCGCTTTGGAACGCCTTGTTGGCGGTGGACCGATGAGCCTCGACGAGCAACTCGGCATGGAGGGTATTGGCTGGGAGGGAGATCTCGAGGAGATGCGAGCGAACAGGATCAGTGGTTGGGACAGCAGTGCTGATAGCTGACACGTCGGCGTGGGTCGACTTCTTGAGGGGCACAGGATCACCCCAAGCTGTGCACCTGCGTCGGGCCATCTCCGAAAGGGAAGTGGTCGTAATCGATCCGATCCTCCTAGAAGTAATGGCTGGCGCAAGTCGCGACACGGTTGCACGCACGCAGAGGTTGTTGGAGGCCCAACAGCTCGAATCCTTGTTCCCCAAATTGGACTGGCTCGATGCCGCGACGATTTACCGCGAACTCAGATGGCGGGGTGTCACCGTTCGTTCGCAGCTCGATGCTCTGATAGCAGCGGTGGCCATTCGACTTGATATGCCAGTCCTGCATCGCGACCGGGACTTTGCTCAGATCGCCCAGCACACACCGCTCCGCATCGTCGCAGCTTGAACCCCAGCACACACCGCTTCGCAACACCCGGCTGCACAAGGGCTCCCTTAGCGTGGGTGCGTCTGGGTCCGGTCCCAGCAGCTCGCTGAGTGTCTCGGCAAGATCCATGCCGGTGTGGCCAATGGCCACAATAATGCAGAACATGAAGTTTTCTCTCATCTATGAGGCTCAGACTGCCGACCCCACGCGAGCGGGCGACCACCGAGTGTTCGAGGAGACCGTGGAGCAGGTTTTGTTGGCCGAGGAGTGCGGGTTCGATGTCGTATGGGCGGTCGAGCACACTGCGCTGACGATGTACGCCCACATGTCGGCACCCGAGACTTTCTTGGCCTATGTGGCCGGTGCGACCAAGCGCATCGGTATCGGTCACGGTGTGATCTGTCTGCCCCCCAAGTTGAACCATCCGGTGAAGGTGGCCGAGCGTTGCGCCACCCTCGACATCTTGTCGGGAGGTCGGCTCCATGTCGGGTTCGGCAAGGGCGGCACCGAGCAGGAGGCGGGCACGTTCGGCTACCGCAAGGCCGACCTTGGACCCATGATCGATGAGGCGATGCGCCTCGTCCCCCGCTTCTGGACCGAGGACATCGTGGAGCACCACGGGGAATTCATCGATGTGCCGCCCCGGGAGATCCATCCGAAGCCGCTGCAGGTGCCACATCCGCCGCTGTATCAGGCGTGTACCCACACCGACACGCTCAGCGACGCCGGCCGCCGCGGTATCGGCGCGTTGGTGCTTGGTTTCGGTGGCCCCGACCAGGTGGCGGAGAAGAACCGGGTGTACCGCCGGGCTTTCGCCGGGCGAGACCCGGCCGAGCAGGTAGGCAGCAGACCTACGGAGCACCTGTCGGCTTTGTGTCCCGCCATCGTGCTCGATGATGGGGCAGAGGCTCGCCGGTTGGGGATCAGAGGCCAGAGGTTCTTTTTGGAGTCGATCGGTCATTGGGGAAGCAACGGGGCGACGCCGCTGCCCGATCCGGCGTCGTGGGTTGAAGCGGGCGACACGGTGACCGACGGTTCCGCGGTGGTCGAGGCGTCGATCGGTTCTGAGTCGGTCCGAGTCGACTTGTCAGACCCGGCTATGGCTCTGTGCAACCCCAACCACGGCTATGGCACGGCGGAGGACTGCCTCAGCTACGTAAAAAGACTGATCGAGGCCGGAGCCGACGAGATCATGTTCTTGTGCCAGATGGGTACGGTCCCCCAGCAGGCACAGCTGGAGACGATCCGCAACATCGCCGACCATGTGATCCCCCGCTTGCGCAACGGCACCGGCCAGGATCGAGTCGACTCGCCAACTGGCCGGACCCGCCCCTAGATACGAATGGGAACCCAAATGAGCGCATTTCTGAGTCCACCAGCGACCGTTGCAGACATCGACGATGCGTGGCTTACCGAGGCGCTGGTGGCTGCGGGTGTGCTGCCGCAACGGTCACGGGCACGGGTCGTTGCTTCAACAGCGCTAGGCGATGGATCGGGCTGGATGTGCGAGGTCGCACAGCTCGACCTTGATTTCTCCGGTGATCCGGGCAGCATGCCTCGATCCGTGGTGATCAAGATTCCCGTCGACGACATCGGTGTGCGCGAGATGCTCGCTGCGGCGAGGCTTTATGAACGCGAGGGCCGATTCTTTCAGCATGCGGCGCACCAACTCGGTGATCGGGTTCCGGCGGTCCATCTTGTGATCGAGGAGCCCGCTGAGGGAGTCCATGTCTTGTTGATCGAGAATTTCGAGGGTGGCCGCTTCGGGGATCAGCGGGCCGGATGTAGCGCAGCCGAAGCCGAGAACGCGCTGCGGACCATGGCCGCGCTCCACGCCCGTTTCTGGGAGTCTCCCCAGCTCGTCGCGTTTGATTGGCTGCCGGCAATCAATTTCGAGGGCAATTCGATGGGCTCCGACCTATACCGCATGTCGATCGATGCGTTCCGCGACAGGTTCGACCATCTGCTTGACCCGGCCAACGCATTTATAACCGACACGATCGCCGACCACGGCGGGCGTCTGCTTGACATGTTGGCCGAACCGCCGAACACGCTCATCCATTTTGACTTCCGGCTCGACAACCTTTACTTCCCCGCAGCGGTCGGTCCCGATGCTGCTGCGGCACCGGTGCGGATGATCGACTTTCAGACCGTCAGCCGAGCCAACCCTGGCTACGACTTGGGTTATTTCCTGACCCAGAGCCTCGACACCAGAGTGCGCCGCGACCACGAGGAGGACCTGCTTGGCGTCTACGTCGAAGAACTGGCTGCGGGCGGGGTGTGCGGTTACACACTCGAAGACGCCCGCCGTCACTACCGCTGCGGTGCCCTGTATTCGTGGATCACGCCGGTCTTCGTAATGGCCAACCTCGACATGTCCAACCCCCGTGCGCTTGACATGTGGAGCACGGTTGTTCGGCGTTGCCAAGCCGCGCAAATCGACCTGGCTTTGGCCGAGTTGATCAGCTGATTCGCACAAACTCACAAGGCACCAGACGCACCAAACGCACATACGCACAAACGCACATACGCACAAACGCACAAACGGACAAATGAGAGGAAACGAGAGGAGTAAGCCATGTACAGCGAGTTCGCCGATCAAGTTGTGGTCGTCACGGGTGCTACGAGGGGGCTGGGACGCGCCATTGCCGAGGGCTTCGCCCGATGGGGGCCGCGGCTGGTGGTCACATCGCGCTCTCAACAAGATTGCGAGACAGCGGCTTCTGAGATCGAGGCCACCTACGAGATATCTCGCCCTGTGGCGATCGCTTGCGACATGAGCAACGATGACGCCATCGTCGCCTGCTGTGAACGAGTGCACGCCGAGCTCGGAGCGGTGGCAGTGCTGGTGAACAACGCCGGTCTCAACCCCGGCCCTGACTTCGAGCCGCTCAAACACGACACCTACCGCAAGGTGTTTGACACCAACGTGTGGGGACCGGTTCGCTTGAGCGAACTGATGATCCCCAAGATGGCCGAGGCCGGGTCTGGCAGTATCGTCAACATCACCACGGTGGGTGCCTACCGCGGCGCCTTCCCGGTTTCGGTGTACGGCGCCAGCAAGGCCGCGTTGTTGAGTTTCACCCAGTCGATGGCGATGCAACACGCTGCCTCGGGGATACGGGTCAACGCGGTCAGCCCAGGTCCGTTCCGTACACCGATGATGGACCAACTGGCCGAGGCCATCCCGGGTTTCTATGAGTTCGCAGCCGAAAACAACGAGATGAAACGCATCGGCGACCCGCCCGAACTGGTTCCAGCGGTGCTTTATCTCGCTAGCAGCCACGCGAGCTACGTCACCGGTGAGGACCATGTCGTGGCTGGTGGCTTCTTTCGCTGATCTGAAGCGACTAGAGCCTTGGGTCGACAGGCTCGCTTTCGAGCGCCAGCACAGCAAATACGCATTCATGCACCCGAGACAAGTGTTTGTTGGCGACGAACCGGTCGAGTGCTTCGATGCCGAGAGCGAATTCGGTGGGAAGCTGCCTCAATCCGGGCACCTGTTGAGCGGAGATAGACACCGACCTAGCACGCTACTCACCGCGCTGGGAGGCCATACTCTCGGCGATTCTGTTGCGGTGAGCGCGGCGAGCGGCGGATCCCACGACAATCAGGAACCGCCGGGGGGACTATGGGTGACGTGCCGTGAGCGCTAACGTGACAGATGTGACAGGCGCCCAGGAACTCCTCAACATTGCAATCTCCCTCGCTGCCGACGTTGCAAGCGGCGTTCGCAAGCGAGCCCCTGATGCCCGAAGGGCGGTCCGACTCAAGGACGACCATGGGGGTCCAGTCACCAGCGCAGACGAGTGGGCCGAGCGGACGCTCGTGGAGCGCATCCTCGAGAAGCGCCCCAACGACGGCATCTTGGGTGAAGAGGGTGCGTCCGTTGCTAGTCAGACTGGAGTCACTTGGGTCATCGACCCGATCGACGGCACGACGAATTTCGTTTATGACCTCCCAGGATCGGCCGTGTCTGTTGGCATCGAAGTGGATGGCGTAGCGCTTGCTGGTGTTGTCGTCGATCTCACGCGAGGAGATCTGTTCAGCGCATGCCGAGGGTCCGGCGCGCGTCGCAACAAGGAGCACATTCGCCCGAGCGACGTTGCCCTTCTCGGCCGCGCGCTTGTAGGTACCGGTGTTCACCCTGACCACACCCGTCGCGAGCGACAGGCAGACGTTCTTCACCATGTCCTTCCGCGCATAGGCGACCTGCGTCGCTTAGGCGGATGTGCGGTCGAGATCTGCTCAGTCGCTTGCGGACGATTGGACGGGTTCTATGATCTGGGCCTCAAGCCTTGGGACCTCAGCGCGTCGTTGCTCATTGCGACTGAGGCAGGAGCAACGGTGACGAAATTGGATGGCCACACCGATGGGCTCGTTGTGTGTACAGCGCCAGGAATACACGACGAGCTAGTCGACGCTGTCCTGTTCACTTCGTCGACTCAATGCTCATCAGGCAAGCGCCAGCCCTGAGAACTTCTCACCGTTCGCCGCGCCGACGAGAAAGCCGCAATACCCGTTCGGCTTGCCTCGAGCTTGGCAGTGGGCTATCGTGCGTCGAACGTGAGCGCTCCCGTGCGCCGCACTTGGAGCACAACACCCTAAGGAGGGAGAATGGAAATGCACTTGGAGCACAACACCCTAAGGAGGGAGAATGGAAATCATGCGTAGATCCAGATTGGGGCTGCTGTTGCCAATCCTCATGGTGGTGGCGCTGATCGCAGCGGCGTGTGGCGACGATGACGACGGTTCTGCTCAGGAGCAGGACGCAGAGGAATCCGGCACCGACGCCAATGTCGTCGACCTCGAGCAGAGTGCTGAGAACGCGGACCAGGGAACCACGGGTGCCGCCATCGAGACAGTGACGCTTACCGCCCGATGCAAGGCCGCCCCGCCCCACGAGGATGGCCGTTGCGACAACCTCGCGGCGGCTGTTGATTCCGCGAACATCGAACTCGAGGCAGCGGGCGACAACCGCCGCATCGCGCTCGACACCATCCAGGACGATCTTGGATGGGGCGAGTACAAGACGGAGTTCGAACTCGCCAGCGAAGCGGGCGAGGCGCCCGACATCATTGCTTCGTCCCACGTGCATATCGGTGACTGGGTGCCGGCTGGCTACCTGGCTGACATCACCGAGCACATTGATCGTCACCCGCAACTCGACGATGTCATCGAGACTCTGTGGGGAGCGGTCGAGTTCCAGGGGCGGCGCTGGGCTGTGCCCCAGGATGCTGAGGCCCGACCGATCTTCTACTCGAAGATCCTGCTCGCTGAGCTTGGATGGTCCGAAGACGAGATCGAGAGTCTCGATGAGCGGATCAACTCAGGCGAGTTCACGTTCCAGGACATGCTGGCAACGGCACGCGAGGCTGTCGATGCAGGGGTCGTCGAAGAGGACTTCGGATGGTGGCACAGGCCCGTGAACGGACCCGACTTCCTGTACTACTACTACGCCGGTGGCGGTGGCGAGCTGAGCGAGGGCGACAACATCACCTTCGATCGAGGCTCGGCCCTCAACGTGTACCGGCTCTTCGAGACGGCAACGCAAGAACTCAACGTGACACCGGATGACAAGCTGGACGGCAACTGGGACCTCTTCAAGGAGGTCACTGCTGACTTCACCAAGGTCTTGTTCGTGAGCGACGGAACTTGGCGGTGGGCTGGTTGGGCCACGAACTACCTCCAGGATGTCGGCGGTGAGAGCTACCTGTTTGACAACGTGGGCCATGCGCTCATCCCGGCGAACGCCGATGGCACGGGAGAGCCGATCACGCTCACCCAGCCCATCGCGTACATGGTGTCGTCTAAGAGCGACCATCCAGATCTCGCCCTTCGGCTGATCGCGAACGCGACAACCTCGGAACTGAACACGCCGTACGCGGTCGACTCCGGTCACCTCGGGATACTCAACGCGCAGAGTGAAGATCCGGCCTACCTAGGAGCAGAGTTCCTGTCTGAGACGCTGTACATGCTCGATCACACGAACTTCCAGCCCAACAACCAATTCTACTCCACCTGGTCTGAGATCTTCTTCTCGGGCGTCCAGGCTGTTGAGAACGGTGAGCTGTCTGCCGCAGAGGCTGTCGACTACGTAGTCGGGCAACTCGAAGCACAACTCGGCGACAACGTCATCATCTCGGGGTAGTGCAGAGCCGGCGAACCGGAGTGCGTCCAAACCCTAGGCCCTCCAGGAAGAAGGTGGGGCTGGCTCCAGGGCCTGTAGCAGGTCCGCGGGGTCGGCCCCACCATCATCTGCTCGATAGGGTTCCCGCGTCCACCCAGCGGTGGGGTGGGCAGACCCGGCGGATAGAGAACACGGGCGTTCTGATGCGCGAACAGGCTCATATCCGGGGATAGGCGCATGAAGATTCTTGACGACCCAGCAACATCGGCACCCGAACCAGCCGGAGCAAGCGGCGTAAGGGCACGTCGAGTGCCAACACCTGTGCTCCGTTGGTCGATTTGGGCTCTCGGTGCAGTGTTGCCCCTGCTTGGCCTCTTCTTGCCCTGGGTCAGCATTAGAGTGGGCCAGCGTCGGGCTCTGACGGTGTCGGGGCTTGACCTTGCCCTAGAAGAGAACTGGGTTATTGGTACCGGAGAGACTCTCGTCTCGACCCACTGGCTCTACTTGGTCGCCGGAGTGACCGCGGCCTTGTCGGCTGTAGGCCTGATCATCGCCTGCGTCCGTTCGCGATCACCTCGTTCGGGTCAATCGACAGCCCTGATGATCTCCGGCACGTTGGCGTTCGGAGTCATCGTCGCGAGACTCAAGAACGCCCACGACATCGCTGAAGACGTCGGAGTGTCGCTAGAGAGCCGGATCGGGCTGCAGCTGAGCCTCATCGGAATGGCCTTACTCGTCGCGGCAGGGTTCCTCGCGTACAGGTGTCGAACTCTCCATGAAGCGGAGGCTCGTAGACGTTACACAATCGCCGGGTTCCTGGGGCCTGCGGTCCTGCTGGTCCTTGTCTTCTTCTTCGCGCCCGTCCTCGTGCTCTTCCTGTTGAGTCTGACCGATCTGCGAGGCTCCAACTTCAGCGAGTCTTGGACTTACATCGGCTTCGACAACTATAGGACGGTCTATGAGGATCCGTTCCGGAACCGAATCTTGGGTAACACCTTCAGATATGTGACCCTAACGCTCGTCTTCAATGTGTTCATGGGGCTCGTCATCGCCATCCTGACGAGCTTCGTGCATAAGACTGTTGGAGTTGCCGCTCGCGCCTTGTGGTTGCTTCCTCGGATCACGCCGCCGGTGGTGTACATCGTTATCTGGACAAGGATAGGGGCGCAGGCCCCGTATGGAATCTTCAATCAGTTGGCCAGCGTCTTTGGGGTCAGTCCCGAGACCGGCTGGGTAAACGAGCATCCGTGGGTATTCGTTGTTCTTGTAAACGGGTTTGTGGGCGCATCACTTGCAATGCTGATTCTATCATCAGCCATTGAATCTATTCCGCGATCTCATTTCATGGCTGCCGAAGTGGACGGTGCCGGGAAATGGCGGCTTACCAGGGACATTATGCTTCCTCAATTGAAATGGCCTCTGCTCTTTGTGATTTCATATCAGACCCTATCTCTGTTGGTCTCGTTCGAGTACATCCTTCTCTTGACTGGAGGCGGACCGGGACTCTTCGAAACAGAGGTGTGGGCGCTTACTTCATACAATCGTGCGATCGGTTCCTACTTCGGATCGAACCTCTGGGCGCAAGGGGCGGCATGGGGATTCATTCTCGTTGGAATCGGCACGGTCATGTCCTTCATTTATCTGCGAATCTTTCGATTCCGGGAACTAGTACACGAACCGCCTATCGAAATCGTCTAGCTGATGAAGTCAACAGAGACTGAAGCCAAATTCACTCCCACTGCTTCAAAGGCAGCGATACGGCTCACCGAAGCAGCTCCCTACGTGGCTCTCGCCATATCCGTCATACCGATCGTAGTCGGCTATGTGTGGCTCATCCTCGCCACATTCACCAGCCGCACAGAAGGACTCAAGCCAGTAGGGGGCTTCACGCTGGACAACTGGACCTTCCTCAACGACCGCGAAATCTGGATCGCTACGAGGAACTCCTTCATCGTTGCCATGCTCACCGTCATCGTCGTGACGAGTGTGTCCGCAACGTGCGGCTACGCGTTGTCGCGCATGAGTTTTCCAGGACGTCGAGCCTTCCTGTCGGGTACCCTGCTACTGCATGCGTTCCGACCGGAAATGCTGATAGTTGGAACCTTCCAAGTTCTTCTCTTTGCTGGCGGTATTCCGATAATCGGTAAGTTCATCGGCTTCAACACGATGGGTGGAGTCGCTCTCACGCTTGTTACGATAGAATTGCCGCTCGGCATTTGGCTCATGAAGGGCTTCATGGATACGATTAGTTGGGAAGTTGAACGCGCTGCTCTCATCGACGGAGCTAGCCGCTTCCGTGTCTTCTGGCAAATCCTGTTTCCCCAGATGCGCCCTGGCTTAGCAGCCATCGGAATTTTGATGTTCATTCAAGGCTGGAATGCCTACCTAATACCACAGACATTCACTATCGGAACGAAAGTCTCGACCCTGTCCGTTTTCGTAAACCAGTTTTCTGGTGATACCGGCTTCCAATCATGGAACCGAGTAGCAGCTATCGGACTGTTCCAACTCGTCCCTATTCTACTGTTCTTCATCTTCACACAGAGGAAGCTAATGCAGGCACTAGGTTCAGGAATGAAAGGCACATGACAACTCTAGCAGTCCAACCAAAACACAGATCATGAGAGTCGATCTCCATCACCTCCGCAAGTCTTGGGGTGACATCGACGGTGTTTCAGATGTAACACTCGATGTCACAAGTGGTGAATTCGTTGCTCTTCTGGGTCCGAGCGGATGTGGGAAGACGACTACCTTGCTGATGGTCGCGGGCATCTATCGGCCGACATCGGGGGAGATCCACTTTGACGATCATCCGATCTCACACCTGCCGCCCAAAGATCGGAATCTCGGGCTGGTCTTCCAATCATACGCGCTGTATCCTCATATGACAGTCCAACAGAATATCGCGTATCCACTGAAACTTCAGAAAGTGTCGTCCCAGAAGATCAGCGCTGAGGTACAGCGCATCGCCGAACTGCTCGGCATCGGCGAACTGCTGAAGCGGAAGCCTGGAGAACTATCAGGCGGTCAGCAACAGCGCGTAGCCCTAGGCCGCGCGCTGGCGAAAGCGCCCGCACTGCTGCTGTTCGACGAGCCGCTCTCGAATCTCGATGCAAGATTGCGTCTTGTTATGAGAGGCGAGATCCGCAGGCTCCAACAAGAACTCGGTGTGACAGCTCTCTATGTCACACACGACCAGGTTGAAGCACTCACGATGGCCGACCGCATCGCGGTGTATGAGAAGGGACGGGTATGTGCCTACGACACTGCGGAGTCGCTGTATGGCACGCCCCCCAATCGGTTTGTTGCCAGCTTCATCGGCAATCCGCCAATGAACTTCCTGAGCATGAACCTCACTGCGAGCGGAGATGAGGTCCATGGCCTTGCGGAAGGGCTCTCGCTGTCCCTGGGCGGTGCCCCCAATTGCCGGGCCGCCGCTGCTCTCGGAAACGTCGAGGTCGGGTTGCGCCCTGAAGCCGTGACGCTCGGAGGCGAGGTGGCAGCTGAGGTCATAGCCGTAGAACCCCTGGGTCGTGAGACATTGGTGGAGGTCACCGTGGGCCCACACCATCTTCGCTTGCTGACAGGTGCTGGATTTCGAGCCGTGATCGGCGAACGCGTCAACATCCGGGTTGACGGCGCGCAATCGCACTTCTTCGACCGTGTGACTGGCGACGCGATCCGTTGACCTCCGGCTTGTTGTTCGTGTATCGAGAACGCTCCCGGTCTTATCCTTGGCTGCGGCACGACAACTCTCGGGATCCGCTGAGGCGGGGGTTCACAAGCGAGGTAATCAATGGCTCGAGTCACAATCGACCAAGTCGCTAGCGAAGTCGGCGTCTCGCGCCAGACCGTGTCCCGCGCGCTCAACGACATGCCAGGCATCAGCGCGACAACGAAGCACCGCGTGCTCGAGGTGGCACGTCGCATGAACTATCGGCCGAGCAGACTTGCGAGGGGATTGGCCGGCCACTACTCCAAGACGATGGGCATCATGTTCGGTGACATCGAGAACCCATACTTCGCTCAGATCGCGCGTGGCGCCGAAGCGACCGCGCGAGAGCATGGCTATCACGTCATCATCACGAGTTCGGACACTCGGTCCGACAAGGCCGCAGCGAACCTCTACTCGCTAGCGGCGCAAGGCGTCGATGGTGTCATCCTCTACGCGGCGTGGATGACTCCGGAGGCCATCTCGAGCTTCGCTGCGGCCAATCCGGAGTTGATCGTGGTCAACGCTCGCCGCGCTCCCGACGATGTCCACAAGTTTCTGCACGACGAGCAGGCGGCTGCTCTGAAGGTGGCCCAGCATCTCGAGAAAGTCGGGCGCTCGACAGTCGCCATCATCTCACCACCGGACTGGAGCGGGATACCTCACCCAAGAACGGAGGCTCACCGCGAGCATCTCGCGCCTGTCGTGGAAGTCAACACCGAACGAACAACCGGAGGCGGGCGTGACGCGACTCGCGAGCTGATTGCCTCTCGCCGTTCCATCGACACCGTTGTTGCCTACAACGACATCGTTGCGCTGGGATGCCTACGTGGATTGCACGATCTGGGTGTTCGAAGTCCCGATGACATCGCAGTGGTTGGATACGACAACACGTCTTTCGCCGAGATCTCGGTGCCGTCGCTGACGTCTATCGGGTTTCGAGCCGACGAGCTGGGGCGGCAACTGGTCAGACAACTTCTTGAGATCATCGCCGACCCGACGAGCGGGCCATCCACGACCTTGGTCGAGCCTGAGCTGTTCGTGCGCGAGTCGACAACGTTCTCTACACCGGCCAAGCCGCACCTGCAAGAGCCGCCTGCATCGGACAACAACGGGTGAGACTCCTGACTCTCAACATCGGCTCGATTGAGAGCCGTTGGGATGAGAGGGCAGCTGAAGTCGCCGCGTGGATCAATCTCACCGCCCCGGACGTGATAGCTCTCCAAGAGGTGAGTCGCACGGACGAGGGGTGCACCAGTGTTGATGAGATCTCTGGATTCTTGGACCACGACAGCTACTTCAGCCACTTCGCCGGGCATCCCATGAAGACTGAGAGGGGCGCCTTCGGTGTAGCGATCTTGAGCCGCGTGCGGGCGCATGACGCCGGACAGGTCGACTTGCCGACGGACCCTGGAGCGGTGGCTGGCAGGACCGTGGCCTGGATCCAGTTCGGCGCGACAACGATCTACTCGGCTCATCTGGCCCCAGATCTGCACAACATGGAGCATCGGCTGGCGCAGGTCGACGTCCTGAGAGCAGCAATCCTGGCGCAGGACGAGACAACGACCGTGCTATGCGGTGATCTCAACTGTGATGCTGACTCACCGACCATGCGACGACTGCTGTCCCCACCGAGAGGCACGGCTTCTTGGATATACGACCTCTGGAGTCTGACCAACCCGACAACTCCCGGGTACACGTGGGATTTCACCACGAATCCCCTCGCGCACGGCCGAAACGAGCCGCGGCGACGCCTCGACTACATCCTCGCGCCCGGCAGGATCGCGCGAGGCGCAACCATGTCCGTTGTGTGCGCCAAACGCCTATCGGGCCCCGTCTTCGCCAGCGACCACTTCGGGCTATTGGCGCAGCTTCCGGAGTTGCGCCAATAATTGCAAGCCTGCTCCACGCTCCTCCTCATGTGCAGCCGCTCTAGTGGCTTCGTCTGATCCTCGTTCGGGCACAGTTGTTGCCGATCCTGGATCGAAGAGCTACCGTGAGCGCTAACGTGAAACACACGGAGGCAAGCAATAATGGCCCATTCGCTTGATCTGGTCACGCGACTAGCTGTCTCGTCGGATGGTGGTGGTTGAGGTGAACGTTCCAGCTTGGGAACTCATTCTGCGACTGGTGCTCGCACTCGGCTTGGGGGCGGCGTTGGGCATCGAGCGCGAGTCTCGTAACAAGACCGCCGGGACAAGGACCCATTCGCTAGTCGCCCTCGGCGCTGCGTTGTTCACGGTGTCGGGTGCCTTTCTCGGAACCGACGACGAGTTTACGGACCGCACTCGCATCGCCGCGCAGGTCGTAAGTGGCATCGGCTTCATCGGCGGCGGCGCGATCCTGCGTAGCGGACTCACGGTGACAGGCATCACGACAGCGGCAAGTCTTTGGATGGCCGCATCGTTTGGTGTAGCGGCCGGCGTCGGGTTGTACTGGGTAGCAGCTGCCGGCGGGCTGCTCACGTTCATTGCCCTCTTCGGACTCGGCGCCATCGCCGACCTTGTGTTGAAGCGCCAAGGTCTAATGAGCCTGGAAATGGTGTACGAACCCGGACACGGGACCCTCGAAGTCGCGTTTCGAGGCCTGAGCGAATCCGGAGGAGTGGTACGCGGCATGCAGCTGGTGAACGAAGGCACGAAGAGACATGTGTCGCTGTCCGTGTCCGGTGTGAACCACCGCTCCATGAGTCCGGTCGTCCGTGACTTAGGACTCCGCGACGAGGTAGTACGTGTGGCGTCGAGCTCCGGCGAGAGCTAGAGCCCGCAACTGCTCGAAGACTTCCTGAAGCACGTTCCAGCAGTCGCTGCTGAACCGCAGACTTGTGTGTGGGGACCGGTCGGTGTGGCTGAGAGGTCGTAGCGTCCGGTAGGTCGTTGGCCGATTGGCTCGTGAACCGCCTGCCGCTTCGGTTGGCTCTGCCAGGGTGTGCCACCCGGCTGACGGCTGGCTGCGGTCTGGCTCAACAGAGGCGTGATCCTCTTGGTGGGTCTCGAAGTCGGCGTGTCGGCCGTGGTGCTCAACGGTTGTCTACCAAGGACTGAGTCATGATCATTGGAGTGGATCCCCACAAGTCGACCCACACTGCCACGGTGGTGGACGCGGCCACGAACACAGCGGTAGCGTCGGTGCGGGTCGCCGCCAGCGCGGCGGGCTATCGGCGGCTGCTGGGCAGTACTCCGGCCCGAACGCCTCCCGCGGCGTGTCGTGCTCGCGCCGTCGCTCGACGCGCACACCTAACCATCTCCGGGGCGACACCATCTCAAAGCTCGCCGACCTGGGCCGAATCTGTGAGCGGCCCAAGTCGCCGTCAACATCGCCGACGCGTTCATGGCCCACCCGCTGAGGAAGTCCTAGCCAGCGTGTGCGGGTTCGGCCCGCGAACCGTGACCAGAGCCCTCGCTGAGATCGGCGGCCTCCACCGCTTGCGGACGGTGCCCGTCTCGCCGCCTACGCCGGGCTCGCCCCCGTGTACTGGCAGTGAGGATCGGAGGCTTGCCGCTGTTCGCCTCAAGCGTGTAGCTGATTTTGCTGGTGGTGAGGAATGTTCCAGAATCGTCCAGTTCAAGTGTCTGGAGGACGCTCAGGTAGAGGCGTGCCGGTGCTTTGGAGATCGTTAGCGGGACAGAATCGCCAAGCGGGTTCTTCACGTTCGTTTCGTAGCCGATCCCCGCGCCCCCTTGTCGGTCTATGTAGGAGCGCAAGCGGATCCCGTTGGTGACGGAGTGGTTGAGAAGCTCCGAAAGTTCGCCAACGATCTCCCTGGCCTGCGCTTTCAGGTCAGGCTGGCGAAGGTTCAAAGGACGATACGACGAACCAGGCCCGCCGAGCGATCTCGCTGGAAAAGCATCCAGCCTTGGCCTGTTCCTGGAGTTCCTCCCAGGTGCATTCGGCTTGGGCGAGAGCGTTGTTGATGACAGCGCGCACGCCCGCGTCGTCCAAAACGTCGACCTCAATGTCGTTATAGCGATCGTTGTGCCCGGTCATGGTCTCCTCATTTCCGTTCGGTCGACCGGATGCTCGGTCTGGCACCCGCTTGCTGTAATGCTGTCACACATCATGCTACGGGGTTGTGACTCTTGCGCCGGCTTCGGGTTCCGCCGACGCGGGCCGAGTGGTAGCGAGTGGCGCATCGCGTGGGAAGCAATTGAACCGCGACACATGTACTGCGGTAGGGCAGTTGCCCCTCATTCGGGAAGATTGGCCGCTCCTCATCCACTGGGGTACGACCCTTGGGGGCAGCCATGTGTGCTTTCAAGTAGCGGACAGTTCGTCGGGATGTGGGATGTGCTTGTGCATCTATACACATAACTGTGTATAGTCGCCCCATGACTCGAACGAACATTGACATCGACGAGGAACTCGTTGAGCGCGCCATGAAAACGTTCGGGTTGCGGACCAAGCGGCAAGCGGTCCACGTCGCTTTGGAACGCCTTGTTGGCGGTGGACCGATGAGCCTCGACGAGCAACTCGGCATGGAGGGTATTGGCTGGGAGGGAGATCTCGAGGAGATGCGAGCGAACAGGATCGGTGATTGGGACAGCAGTGCTGATAGCTGACACGTCGGCGTGGGTCGACTTCTTGAGGGGCACAGGATCACCCCAAGCTGTGCACCTGCGTCGGGCCATCTCCGAAAGGGAAGTGGTCGTAATCGATCCGATCCTCCTAGAAGTAATGGCTGGCGCAAGTCGCGACACGGTTGCACGCACGCAGAGGTTGTTGGAGGCCCAACAGCTCGAATCCTTGTTCCCCAAATTGGACTGGCTCGATGCCGCGACGATTTACCGCGAACTCAGATGGCGGGGTGTCACCGTTCGTTCGCAGCTCGATGCTCTGATAGCAGCGGTGGCCATTCGACTTGATATGCCAGTCCTGCATCGCGACCGGGACTTTGCTCAGATCGCCCAGCACACACCGCTCCGCATCGTCGCAGCTTGAACCCCAGCACCCACCGCTTCGCATCGTCGCGACTTGACCCGCTGCAGGTGCCGCTAGCAGGAATCTGAAGCGGCTAGAGGCGTGGATCTACGGGTTCGCTTTCGAGCGCGAGCACACCAAACAAGCATTCATGCACCCGAGACAAGTGCTTGTTGGCGACGAACCGGCTGGTGCCGCGGAGGACACCGGTACCGGCTGATCTATTGGGCACCATTCGATATAAGCTCCCCTCCCGATACTCGGTAGGCAACGCGGCCGTAGTCCGTGGGGACGGTCTATACGGTCATGGCTGGTAGCCCGCTGCAGGTTCTTGCTCTGTCACGGACTCGGTGGCCACCTCAACGAGTCGCACCCAGAACTCAGCGCCAACGGGGAGTACATCATCGTTGAATCGGTAGCTCGGGGAGTGGATCGGTCCCGACTCGTCGCCGATGCCGAGAACCGACATTGCTCCCGGGCGCCCGGTGGCGAGGATGGAGAAGTCCTCTGAACCCATGAGCGCGTCGAAGGTCGGCACCTTCTTGCGAGTGGCGACTGCGGCCGCCCGTGCTGCGATGTCGGTTGCGCCAGCGTCATTGATCGTCACGGGGTAACACTCCCGCACGTCGACGGTGACGGTGATGTCGCGGGCGTAGCCGGCTGCGCTGGCCACGGTCCGGATCCGTTCCCTGATCCGCTCGCCAACTTGGGCGTCGAAGTACCGGAGCGATCCCTTGAGTTCTGCCCTGTTGGGCACCACGTTGTAGGACGTGCCCGAATGGAGCGCGCAGACGGCGAGCGTGGCTTCGTCGAACGGACTGATATCGCTGCCGATGATGGTGTGGAGCGCAACCGTGATCTCGCTGGCGACAAGGATCGGATTCTCCGACTGGTGAGGCGTCGAACTGTGTCCGCCCGCTCCGCTGACCACGATGTCGAAGGAGTCGAACGCGGCCAAGACGGGGCCAGATCGGGTGGCGATCGTGCCAGCGGGGAGGTCGAGCACGCCGGGCTCGGCGGGAACATTGTGGAGACCGAACACAGCGTCGACAGAAAAACGCTTGAAGAGGCCGTCGCGGATCAGCGCGGCCGCACCTCCCCCGCACTCCTCGGCAGGCTGGAAGATCAGCACCACCCGGCCCCGAGACGGAGGATGATCAGTGAGGTAGCGAGCCGCGCCCAAGAGCATGGTCGTGTGGGCGTCGTGCCCGCAGGCGTGCATGACGCCGGGATGCTCGGACCGCGGCTCGGCGTCGGTCGATTCCTCAATCGCCAACGCGTCCATGTCCGCCCGCAATCCGATGCTCGGCCCGTCACCGGACCCCACGATCCCTACGACCCCGGTGCCGGCGAGGCCCGTATGCACCTCCATCCCCCACGAAGTGAGGCGGTCGGCGACGAAGCGAGCCGTCTTGTGCTCGGTGAACGCCAGTTCGGGGATTCTGTGCAGGTGACGTCGCCATTCCACCATCTGCGTGTGCCGTTGAGCGAAGTAAGCCGACACGTCGATCGGCTCGCGTGTCATGCAGCCTCCGTTCGTTCGGACAGGCACATCGAGACTCGATCAAGCACCTTGGTGGTGCCGTTGGACTTCTCGACGCCCGACAGCCGAAGTGTCACGAGCGCCTATCGTAGGCGGACAGCAAGTCGTTGAGCAACTCAAGTGTCAACCCACCGGGGGAAGCTCAATATCGACCTGAGCCGACATCCCGATGATCTCGCATGTTGTCTCGCTAGAGCCTTGACATCGGCCGTGGCAAGCGCGATGGCTACGCCTATAGCGAAGCCGCGCCCACCTCACAGCCCGCTGCTGACACTGAGGCTCAACCCCAAAGCCCATGCGGGTCAGGACCCCCCGATGCAAGGTGATGGTGATGACCAAGCCGTCGGATCGGAGTCCTGAGTGCAGGCTGCGGGTGGTGTTGTCTGCGCTGCGCGGTGTGTTGACCGCGGCGGAGACGGCGCTCCGTGGTGGTGTGGCCGAGTGGGCCACGCAGCATCGCCGGATGCCGTTACACCACCCGGCTCACCGCTCGGCCAGCGTTATCATCGTGGCCGCCGAACTCCTTTCGCATGGCGCTCAAGACTCTGCCGACGAAGTCGGCTTCTCCGCGCGACGCAAACCTTGAATACAAGGCGGCAGAGATCACCGGCACGGGGGCCGCCAGGTCAACGGCGGCCTGGACGGCCCATCGGCCCTCTCCTGAGTCCGAGACCCGCCCGTCGAGCGCATCGAGCCCCGGATCGGTGTGGAGCGCGTGCGCTGTGAGGTCGAGCAGCCACGAACCGACCACACTGCCCCGACGCCAGAGCTCAGCGACTTCGGAAACCTCAAAGTCGTACTGGTAGGCAGTGCGATCGCGTACAGGAGTGGATTCGGCATCGGTGGGCTGCTCTTCGAGACCCAGGTCGGCGTGACGCAGGATGTTGAGTCCCTCTGCGTAAGCGGCCATCAATGCGTACTCGACACCGTTGTGGACCATCTTCACGAAGTGGCCAGCGCCGGCCTGGCCGCAGTGCAGGTAGCCACACTCCGCCGGTGTTGGGCGTCCAGCGCGACCACGGGTGCGAGGAGCGGCATCAACGCCGGGTGCGAGCGTCTTGAAGATTGGATCCAATCGCGACACGGCTGCCTCGGAGCCACCGAGCATCAAGCAGTAGCCGCGTTGGAGTCCGAAAACTCCGCCTGAGACCCCGCAGTCGACGAAGTGGATTCCGCGCTTCGCCATCGCGGCAGCGCGGTCGATCGCGTATCGGTACCAGGAGTTGCCTCCGTCAACGACGATGTCATCGGTGCGCAAGTGAGAGGCGAGCGCATCAACGGTGTCGCCGACATATCCCGTTGGAATCATGATCCATGCGATCCGCGGCGGGTCCATCGCCACGACCAGCGACTCGAGATCGGTGTAGGTGTCGAAACCTTCGCGTTTCAGCGGTTCGAGTGCCTCGGTTGACAGGTCGTGCACGAGGACCTCATGGCCCGCACGGCGAAGGCGCCGAGACATGTTTGCTCCCATCCGTCCGGCGCCAATCATTGCTAGCTGCATTGCACTCTCCGTCTAAGTTGATTGAGATTCACCCAGTGGATGTCAGGTTCGGCGTCGACCACAGTCACAGCGACGGGGGCGTGATCGCCGTGACGATGATTGCGTCTACGTCGCCGATGTTGCGACTGCGGTGTGGGATCGTGCTCTTCTGATAGATCGAGTCGCCCGGACCGAGAATCTCGTGCTGGTCCTGGTCCTCACCGATCCAGATCTCGACTTGGCCCTGGATCACGACGCCGCACTCCTCGCCCTCGTGAACGAGCGGCTCGTCGCCAGTCCCCTCACCGGGAGGGATGACTACCCAGATGAACTGAATCGCGCGCTTGAGGTCAGGGGTGAGGAGCTCGTTTCGGATGCCCGAACCCGGGAACGTGACCGTGAGTCGCCGATCGCTGCGGACGATCAGCGCGTGATCCTCGGTTGCCTGATGGCGATCGGTGGTCGACGCGCCGCCGAAGAAACCCGACAGCGGTTGGCCCAGGTACTCCGCCAACCGATGCAACGTCGCGACCGATGGCTGCGCGTGGTCGCGCTCGATCTGTGACAGGAAGGAGACCGAGATCTCGCACGCGTCGGCCACAGTCTGGAGCGTCTTGCCCTGTGCCTTGCGCTCTTTGCGCATCTGCTCACCGAGCGTGGGTGCTCCTGACGATTCGAACGCGTGACTCATGTTCGGCTTTCGGTCAGGACCATAGGAGCCATCCTAGGGTCGCTCGGGCCGCTCACCCGGCGCGATCGCGGCGAAATCGAGTCGAGTCGAACGCGCCGATGCCGAACTGCTGGTCTTGAGGGTGTGCCAGGCTGTCTTCGCAGCGCCGCGGAGCGATGACTCAAAGCCTGTTGCGTCGAGCACCGGGCGGTCGAAGGCGTCGGCGACGATCTGTCGCCACGCCGGCGAAGCGGCCAGAGCGCCCCCGGTGATGGTGATGGTCTCGATCGGTCGGACGAACGCGATTTCTTCGGCGATGCCGACGAGCCGGTCGGCGACACCGGACAGTGCGGCGTGCGCAATATCGGTCGCGGTCGAATCGAATGCCAATCCACGGATCTCGCCTCTGCCACCTCCGACCCACTGCGGTCCTCTTTCGCCTCGAAGTGTAGTCGTCATCTGAACAGACGATCGTGTCGCGCTCGCCAAGCGCTCTTCGAGCACATCGGGTTCGGGGAGTCTCAGAACGCGGTGGAGCCACGCGATCACGTTCCCGCCGTCGGAGAGGGCACCTCCCGTGATGGCGCGATGGCGGTCGAGCAGGTATCGCCAGGCCCGGTCCGGCGGAGCGGCGTGAGTCGGCTTGTGTGCGAGGCGAGCAGCAGCAGACGTGCCGATCGTGACCGTGAGCGAGCCGGGTCGCTCCGCGTCCACGCCGAGCGTGGATGCGGCTCCGTCACCAAGTGCGGCGAACCAGGGAGCCTCGGCAAGCTGCGGCCACCGCGATGCGTGCGGAGTCGTCACTGTGCCGAGGATGTCGTCGTCGACCGGAGGCATCATCGATGCCGCGATGCCGAGCGATTCGAGCAGGATCTCATCCCAGGTGCCTGCAACCTGATCGAACAGGCCGGTTCCGCTGGCCATTGAGGACGAGCTTGAGAGAACTCCGGTGAAATGCTGTACGACGAAGTCGGCCGGCGAAATCAAGCTGCGAGTCCTGCCCCACGCCGTCTCGTCCTCAGCGCGTAGCCACTCGATCTTGGCAGGAAAGTACAGGCCCTCTAGCGGGCAACCGGTGCGGGTGTGGATCGGTGTCTCGTCAAGGCGGCGACGAATCCCCGTCGCGTGTGAGGCAGCACGTGTGTCGGCCCATGTGATCACCGGCGTCGTCGGCCCGAGGTGCTCGTCCAGACCTAGGAGCGAGTGCCACATGCAGGACATCGCAACGGCAGCTATCGAGATGTTCAACTCTGCGGCGTACCGGGTCGATTGGTCGATCAGATGCGTGACGTCGTTGAGAAGCTCATAAGCGTCCAACAGGGCGGCGCCGTCGTGGCGCTCATCGATGTGGCGCTCGACTCGCCACGTGCGGTCACCGAACGAAATTAGATCCTCGCCAACAAGCTGCGCGCGGCGCGATGTGGAGCCGATGTCGATGGTGAGGATCGCTCGATGGACGGCCGCCATGGCGTCGCTCCGGATTCGGTGCTCAGCGAGCCACCGTGAACTCGGATCGCCACGGAATCTCTATAAGCGTTGGGACGTCGCGGTCGAAGGCTCGCTCGAGCTCAAGCTGCAGTTCCTCGGGCGTGTCGAGCCGGCAGGCCGACGCGCCATATGCCTCTCCCAACATGACGAAGTCCGGATTGACGAGATCTACGGCGCTGGGTGAGCCGAACTGTGCGATCTGTTGCATGCGGATCATGCCGTACGTGTTGTTGTTGCTGACGATGAACGGGATGGACAGGCGTCGCTCGACCGCGACTGTGAGTTCCGCTCCGGTGAAGAGGAAGGCGCCGTCGCCAACAACGGCTACGACTCGTTTTTGGGGTCTGGCGAGCTTGGCGCCGATGGCGGCGGGCACGCCATACCCGAGGGTGCCGAGGCTCCAAGGGAACATGACGGTATCGGGCTGTCGAACAGGGAACCGGTGCAACATGTCGGCCCACATCAGACACATGTCGGCGACAATGATGTCCTCGTCGTGAAGCGCGCTGCGAAGCGCATGCATCCACGGCGCCGCCTCGCCGACGAGCGACGACTGGTGAGCCCGATAGTCCGACAGGGCGGAGGCAAGGTCACCCGACGGACCCGATGCAGCGTGGTCGATCACAGCCACGGCATCAGCCAGTGCACCCAGCGCGTCGCGTGCATCGGCATGCACGAGGTGCGCCATCTCGATGTTTCGTGTCAACTCGTTGGCGTCGATGTCGATGCGCACTGTCAGCTCGGGCAACGGCAGGTCCCACATGTTGCACATCGCCGGGTCGAAGCGGGTCCCGACCGCCAAGAACGCATCGCACGAGTCGACGAGCGGTTCTATCGATCCGGCTGCAACCCAGGGAACGCCGGCGAAGAGTTCGTGGTCGCTGGACAGTGCGCCGGCACCGTTACCGGTGACGAGCGCTGGAGCGCCTAGCAGCTCGGCAAGTCGACGAAGTTCATTGTTGGCGCGTGCAGTGTTCACGCCACCGCCGGCGTACAGCAGCGGATACGCGGCCGATGAGAGCTCGGCCGCGATGGTCCCGATCTGGGTCGAATCGATCGCGGGTGCGGCCGGGTCCGCTACAACTGGGAAGTCAACATCGGCCGACAGCTTGAGAATGTTGATCGGGAGTTCGACCTGCACCGGGCGGGGACGTCCGGTCCGGGCATCGACGACTGCCTGTTGTACCTGCGCGGCAAGATCGTCGGTGGTTCGGGGTCGGTGGGTTGCCTTGCACATGCCGGCGAGTGTGTCGGTCTGACCCGTCAGTTCGTGGAGATGGCCCCGTTCGCGGTCGATGTCCGAGGAGACGATCTGCGCTGCAAGCACGACCATCGGCACCGAACAGCTGCTCGCCTGGAGGATTCCGGTGAGTCCGTTGGTGACACCGCACCCGGGGAGCAGTGATACTGCCGCGGGCCTGCCCGTCGCCCGTCCATAGCCGTCGGCCATGAATGTCGCGCCCTGCTCGTGACGGACGGCAACGACATCGAGCCCGGGTTGTCGTCGCGCAGCATCGAACAACGCCATGTTGTACAGGCCAGGGATACCGAACAGTGTGTCGACACCCGACCTGACGAGTGCCTCGGTGACGATGTCGGCTCCATTCATTGCGGACTCCCCCTGTGCTGCTTACGGCGTTGCGTTGACCATTCTCGCGTCGATGGCGGCCTCGGCTGCTGTTGACCGATGCCACACTTTCACATAGATTCTGTTAAGATCAAAATTCTAATCGAAGTTTGGTGTAGCTTCATCTACGTAAAATCGTGAGGGGGAACGGTGAGTCAGAGCGAGATCGTCATCGTCGGAGGAGGCCACAACGGGCTCATCTGCGGGGCGGTGCTGGCGAAGCGTGGTCTCAAGGTGGTGGTTCTCGAAGGGAACACCAGGCTGGGGGGTGGGGTCACGACCGACGAAGTGACCCTCCCCGGGTTCAAGCACGATCTCTACGGCTCGTCTCATGTGTGGATCCACGCCAACCCGGACTTCAGAGCGATCCTGCCCGAACTCGAAGCTCTCGGACTGAAGTATCTCTGGGCGCGCGACGGCATCACCGGACACCCGGCTCGCGAGGGGCCTGGCATCGTCGTCTACAAGGACATCGACAAGACTTGTGCGAGCATCGCCCAGTACTCCGATCGGGATGCTCGTCGGTACCGCGAGATCTACGACAACTTCCGCGAGATCGAGGACGGCTTCATCACCGGCATGTTCTCCCCGCCGAATCCTGCCAGCGTCATGCAGGAGGCACTCGAGAGCACCGAGGAGGGAATCGATCTCCTCCGGACCTATGCGATGAGTCCCTACGACTTCGTCATGGAGAACTTCGAGCACTCGGTCGTGCAGACCTTCCTTGTCGGCTGGGCGACGGCGCCGGGCGTTGGACCGCACACGGACGGCCGAGGCGAGCTGTTCTTCATCATGATCCCAGCCATTCACGTCTACGGGGAGTCGATCCCCGAGGGCGGCAGCATCGCGCTTCCGCAGGCCTTGGCGAAGATGATCGAGTCGTACGGAGGCGAAGTTCACACCGGCGTACCGGTGACCAAGATCCTCGTCGGTGATCGCCGGGAAGCGCGAGGAGCCGAGCTTGCCGACGGCCGCACGTTCCACGCCTCGAAGGCTGTCGTGAACACTCTCAACCCGAAGATCGCCTACCCCCAGCTGTTCGACGATGGAGTTCTCGACGCGGACTTCCTCCGCCGCGTCGAGAACTTCAACGTCGGCGACTTCTCCATCGTGCGGGTCCACTACGCACTGCACGAGCCACCCAACTACATCTGCTCGCCCGAGGTCACGAACACGCCGTACCAGCGCATCTACGAGTCGGTCGGCTCGATCGTCAAGCAATGGTCCGATGTGTACGAAGGCAAGGCACCCGAGAATCCCTTCCTCTGGGTCGCAACCTGGACCACGAAGGATCCAACGCGGGCCCCGGATGGAAAACACACGTTGATCATGGACACGTTCGTTCCCAAGGAACTCGCGAGCGGCGAGGACTGGGAGGCCCTCGGTCAGAAGTACATCGACACCGTCGAACTCGAGAAGTTGCGGGAATACACCGACAACATGACCGACGGCAACATCATGGCGCAGTACGTGCAGACCGGCTCCGTGATTCAGCGGGACAACCCGTGCCTAGTCGATGGCACGACTACGGGCGGGGCCATGCGCCAGTACCAGTCCGGCTTCCTGCGTCCGTTTCCCGGCTACAGCCAATATCGCGGCCCCATCGAGAACCTCTACTTCGCCGGGCCGTACTGCCATCCAGGTGGTTCCATCTCGGGCGCCGGCACAATCACGGCACGGGTCATCCTCCAGGATCTGGGCCTTGAGAGAGCCGACTTCTGATGGGCATCGACCCGTACACCGCGATCGTGGTCCAGCCCGAGGTCACCATGGCCTCCACGCCAGAGGAGATCGAGGTCAACCTCGGCCGGGTCGAGAACTTGATCGACTTCGGGGTCGGATACTTCTGGGAGATTCCCGTACGCCTCGCCGTCCTGCCCGAATACTTCCTCCAAGGTGTAACGACGCCCGGCAAAGGCGAGGACGGCATCAAGGAGTTCATGGCCAAGGCGATCAGAATCGACGGTCCAGAGATGAAGCGCCTCGGCGACAAAGCCAAGGAGTACGGGATGTACATCTCGGGCGGCGGCATCATCGAGGTAACCGAGGAGTTCCCGGATCGCTGGTTCAACACCGCCTTCATCATCGGTCCCGACGGCAATCTGGCACTGCGGTACCACAAGTGGCATGTCAATGCGTCGCTCGGGCTCGGAAGCAGCCCGCACGACCTTTTTGACGAGTACGGGAAGACCTACGGCAACTCGATCAGGGATCTGTTCCCGGTGATCGACACCGAGATCGGCAAGCTCGGCACCATGACCTGCCACGACGGGGCGACACCAGAAGTGTCGCGTGCACTCGCATTCAACGGTTGTGAGGTCCTGTGCCATCCGGGCGCGATCCAAGAGGTCGAAGGCGTCAGCGAACCATGGGACTTCTGGAGGTTCACGCGCCGCACGCGAGCGCACGACAACATGATGTACCTCCTCTGCTCGAACTGGGGGAAGGTCAACCACGGCCTGTACCCCAAGTCGTTCTGCCCCGGCCATTCGATGATGATCGACTACACGGGGATGATCCTGCGCGAGGCGCCGTATCCCGAGGAGCAGGTCATCGCGACGACAATCGACATCGAGGGGCTGCGTCGGCATCGAACGGTCACGAACCACAACACTTGGGTCGACGTGCGCACGGAAGCGTTCCGGGAGATGTACGCCGCGCCGATCTATCCACCGAACCTCTTCCCGCCGGGTGCGCCCCCGCGGAACCTTTCGGAGAAGATCGCAGGAACGCAGTCCGCATTCGAGGTGCTCTACGGGCGCGGCCAGTTCACGCCTCCGAACGGTCACGAGATCGAGGACATGCCTGGCGTTGTTGCCAGACGGGTCGCCGATGCCCAGGCCCGTGGAACGTTGAGGAAGGACTGACATGCGCGTCGTCACCAGGCTCGTGAAGACCGAATTCTTCATCGACAAGCTCTACGTCGACGAGCACGGACAGCTCGTGATGGAGAACTCCGAGGACGAGAAGATGCGAGTGCGCGCCTACATGGACGCATCCGACGTCATCGCTGCCATCAAGAACGGCCTCAGCCTCGATGTGATCAAGTTCGTGGCCAAGGCGCTACTCACGGCGAGGCGCACGAAGAGGGCTGCAACGTCCACCGAAGACCAACCAAGAAAGTACCCAACAGGAGGGGATCCCAAACCATGACCACTTACAAGTATTGGACTCGCATTCTTGCTGCGCTACTCGCGCTCGCGACGTTCGCTGCGGCATGCGGCTCGTCCGACGACGACTCGACCGCTGGGAGAGACTCCAGCGTTGATCCGTCCGACTCCGGGACTGATTCGTCTGACTCCGACGATGATGACACGGCAGCCACGGATGGCGACGACGACCCGGCACCGTCCGGGGGCGTCCTGACCATCGACATCAATTCCGGTCCCCAGGAGGACCTCAGCAACTTCAACCCGTACATGATCCCGAAGGATCAAGGTATGGCCGGTACGCTCGCGGAGCCGCTGTTCCTCCCGAACCTCGCCACGGGCGGGCTGGATCCCTGGTTGGCGGAGTCCGTGGTGAGCGATGACGGCGGTCTCACTTGGACGGTCACCCTTCGCAACGGCGTCACCTGGAGTGACGGCGAGGCGTTCGACAGCGACGACGTCATCTTCACCGTCGACATGCTGGCCGCCACACCCGACTTCACGAACGTTCCATCGGTCGACTTCAGCTCGGTCACTGCCGAGGCCGTCGACAGCCACACGATCACGTTCACCCACGCTGATCCGTCACCCCGATGGGCGCTCTCCCTCTTCGGCAATCCGACCTCGGGCAACATGTTCGTGGTCGTGCCCGAACACATCTGGTCGTCGGTCGACGACGTGATCACCTACACCAACGAGAACCCGCTCTTCACCGGTGCGTACACGGTCAGCGACGTCAGCGCCAGCCGCATCGTCTACGTTCGTGACGATGACTGGTGGGGCGCCGCCACCGGGTTCGAGGACCTTCCCGGCCCGAGCGAGATTCACTGGGTCACCTACGACGGCGAGGAGCAGAAGGTTGCCGCGATGGACCGTGGTGAGCTCGACATGGCGTCCAACATCACGGGGCCGACGTTCCAGGCACTCGTCGCACGCAACTCCGACGTTCACGGCTGGACCGATGGGCCGCCGTTCGGTTCGGTCGACCCGTGTCCTCGGGCGTTGCACTTCAACAACGAGAAGATTCCGAGTGCCGACGTTCACTGGGCGATCAACCACGCGATAGATCGAGACACGCTCATCTCAGTTGCCTATGGCGGCGCCGGTGGCGCATCGCAGAAGTCGAGGTCATTCTTCCCGGCGTATCCCGAGCTCCAGAGCTATGTCGAGGACATCGAGGCGGCCGGACTGTTCGACCAGTTCCCCGTCGGTGAGTACGACCCGGACAAGGCCAGGGAGCGGCTCGCGGCAGCCGGCTTCGAGGAGGGTGAGTTCTCGTTGGTCGTCACGGCTGTCGAGCAGCCATCCGAGATCGCCATGGCCGAAGTCATCGTCGAACAGCTCTCGGCCGTCGGGATCGACGCCTCGTTCGAGGTCGCCGCGATCCCCGACTTCGTCGAGGGCATCCGGGTCGGCCGATTCGAGTCGGTCGTCTTCTTCCTCTGTGGTTCGGTGACCGATCCCTGGCTGACCATGGACTTCTACCACTCGAGGTGGCTGCCGGAGGAGCCGGGCGGCGAGCAGGGTGGACCGCCGTGGTGGAACCGCCAGCGCTGGGCCAACGATGAGTACTCGGCGATTGTTGACGAGATCGCGACGCTTCAGCCCGGCGATCCTAGGATCTCCGAACTCGTCGTCGATGCCTTCGAGCTGTGGCTGTCCGACCTCCCCGAAGTCGCTCTGGTGCAGCACCCGCAGATCAACCCGTTCACGGAGGCAAACTGGACCGGCTTCCCGACCGATGCCGACCCGTACGTCCAGTTGGTGACCGCGACTCCGGCGTTCCATCGGATCGTCCACAACCTCGAGCTGGCGGAATAGCCCGCCCCGTAAGGACACCGCGGAGATCGCATGAGGTACGTGCGGGCCCGAGTGGTGAGGTTCTTGTTCACCGTGTGGCTAGGGGCCACCGTGATCTTTCTTGTGCCTCGGCTCTCGCGGTCGGATCCGACCGACGCGATCATCGGCCAGCTGGTGTCGAGCGGTTCTCAAGTGAAGAACGCCGATGCGATCATCGAGGCGTACGAGCAGAGATTCGGACTCGACGATTCGATCTGGGTTCAGTACGGTCGATACTTGACGAACCTCGTCAAGTTCGACAACGGCTACTCGGTCGTCGAGTTCCCCACGACCGTCGACTCCCTGGTACTATCGGCCTTGCCGTGGACGCTGGGTCTCATGGGTGCCGCGATCATCATCTCGTTCCTGCTCGGCAACGTCATCGGCACGCTGCTGGGTTGGGAACGAACGCCCAGATGGGTGAACCGCATTCTCACCGTGCCGCTCGTGTTCACCGCGTTGCCGGCGTTCATGGTCGGGTTGCTGCTGATCAACGTGATCTCGTACAACTTCGGTTGGCTTCCGCCGACCGGCGCCTACGCACCATCGATCGAGTCCGGCTGGTCGGCCGCGTTCGTCAACAGCGTGATCGAACACGCGATTCTCCCGGTTACGTCCGTTGTGATGGTGACGATGGGCGGCTGGGCGCTCGGAATGCGGGGAATGATGATCACCACGGCCGGAGAGGAGTACGTGCGACTGGCCGAAGCGAAGGGCCTTCGCTCAAGTCGCGTGCTGTTCAACTACCAGGTCCGGAATGCGATTCTCCCACAGATCACGCGGCTCGGTATCACGCTGGGCTCGATCGCCTCCGGGTTCGTGGTCATCGAGCGTGTTTTCAACTACCCGGGTATCGGCATGCGACTGTTCCGGGCGGTGACTCGCAACGACTACCCGGTCATTCAAGGCGTCGCGTGGTATCTCGTCTTGGGCGTGGCGTTCGCGGTGCTGGTCGTCGACCTGATCTATCCGCTCATCGACCCGCGGATCAGCTACAGCTCAGACTCGGACTGACATGTCCGCGCCCGTAGCAACGAACACCCTGGTGGGGCCCCGATCGTGGGTGCTCTGGGTCAACCCGACTCTGATCGCCGGGCTCGTACTGGTGCTCCTCGTCATTGTGTCCGAATGGATTCTCCCCGTCTTCATCGACACCGATCAGATCGCCGTGGGAAGTGGACCGCCGAGTGTGGTTCCATCGTTCGGCCCCACACCGGATCTTGCGGCCGGGTTCGTGGAGGCGACCTCGGACCACCCGTTGGGAACGGACAGTCGCGGGCGCGACATGCTGGCCGTGCTCGCCGTCGGCACGCCCCGTACGCTCAAGATCGGCCTGATCGGGGCGGGCCTCGGAACGCTGATCGGCATCATTCTGGGGTTCTCGGCCGGATACATGCGCGGGAAGGTCGACACGGTGCTCTCGACGCTCGCCGACACCGCCATGACCATTCCGGGCCTCGCCGTTCTGGTCGTCGTCGCCTCGGTGGTCGACGAGATCGGTGTCGTGTCGATGGGGCTGATCATGGCGGCGTTCGCTTGGCCGATGCCGACCCGCGTCCTGCGCTCCCAGGTGCTCACCATGCGCGATCGTCGCTACGTGGTAATGGCCCGCATGTCGGGCACCTCGACGCCGGGCGTCATGTTCAAAGAGATTATGCCGAACCTGTTGCCCTACCTCGCCGCGAGTTTCACCGAATCTGTCGCGGGCGTTATTCTCGCAGTCACCAGCATTGAGACTCTCGGCCTCGGCTCTCGCCGGCTGCCGACCTTGGGCACGACCGTCAACAACGCGCTCGAGGGTAGCGCCGTGTTCCGGGGGATGTGGTGGTGGTGGTTGCCGCCGATCTTCGTCCTCGCGATGATCTTCGTCGGCTTCCTTCTTCTGACCATCGGTCTCGACCAGGTGGCCAACCCCCGTCTGCGAGACGAGTCACTGTGAACAACGTTCTCGATGTGACTGATCTCGAAGTGACGTACCGGTCGCGATCGTCGGCTCTCGTCGCCGTTCAGGACGTGTCATTCAGCGTGGGGCGGGGCGAGATCGTCGGCCTCGTTGGCGAGTCCGGCTGCGGCAAGAGCACCACGGTCAATGCTTTGCTCAGACTCTTGCCTAGGGCGGGCATGGTCACGGCGGGTATGGCCGTGCTCGACGGCGATGCCGGACCTGTCGACCTGCTGTCGGCCGACAAGAAGCGACTTCGAGATGTTCGGTGGCGCGACATCGCGATCGTTCCTCAGGGAGCGATGAACTCGCTCAACCCCGTGATGCCCGTCGGGAAGCAACTGGCAGACGGTGTCACCGCTCACCACGACACTTCGACGTCGGAGGTGAACGAGCGGATCTCCGAACTACTGAGTCTCGTCGGTCTGCCCGAAAGGACGATCTATCGGTACGCACACGAGTTGAGCGGCGGAATGAAGCAGAGGGTTTGCATCGCCATGGCGCTGATGAACCGTCCCGCTCTCGTGATCGCTGATGAGGCGACGAGTGCACTCGACGTCATCGTGCAACGACTCATCGCCCAGACCATCCTCGATGCTCGCGACAAGATGGGTACGTCGTTCATCGTCATCGGGCACGACATCGGCCTGATGGCCCAGTTGGTCGATCGAATCGCCGTGATGTATCTGGGCCGCATCGTAGAGGCGGGTCCGACGATTGATGTCCTGACCAACCCGAAGCACCCCTACACCGAGCTGCTGCTCGCCTCCGTTCCCGAGGTCGGGAAGGAGGCGCCATCCGTTCAGAACGAGGGACTCGTCGTCTCGTCCGTCACCGGAGGCTGTGCGTTCCGCGAGCGATGTCCCGAAGCGATGTACGTCTGCGCGGCGGAGACCCCGCCCGTGCGAAGTCGAAGCGGCGGGGGCGAGTTCGCCTGTCATCTGGATCGCCATGGCTGAACCGTTGCTACTTCTCGACGACGTATCGAAAGTCTTCCGTGTTGGTAAGAGCTCGCACGTTGCTGTGCACAAGTTCAACCTCGAGCTGGCTCCCGATGTCGCCGAGATCGTGACGATCGCGGGCGAGTCCGGTAGCGGCAAGACCACGATTGCCGAGATGATGCTAGGTGCCATTCAGCCGACATCCGGCCGTCTCGAGTATCGGGGCCGGTCACTCGCGGACCTGAGCAGGAAGCAGAAGAAGACCTTCCGACGAGAAGTGCAGCCTGTCTTCCAGGATCCGTTTGCGTCTTTCAATCCATTCTATCGGGTTCGACACGTCCTCGATGTGGTAATCAGGAACTTCGATCTCGAAGGCGGGACAACCCTGATCGACGAGACACTCGAGGTGGTCGGTCTCGATGGTTCAGCCGTCCTCAATCGATTCCCCCACGAACTCTCGGGGGGTCAGAGGCAGCGCATCATGATGGCCCGAGCCTACATGCTCCGTCCGCGGATCATCGTGGCCGACGAGCCGGTGTCGATGGTCGACGCCTCATTGCGCACTCGGATTCTCTCGGTCATGCAAAATATGCGTGATGCGGCCGGAATCTCGTTCATCTACATCACCCACGACCTGGGAACCGCCTACTCGGCGAGCGACCGCATGTATGTTCTGTATCGAGGCGCGACGATGGAATCGGGTCCGACGAAGATGGTGATCGACAACGCCACCCACCCGTACACGAAACAGCTCGTCGACTCGACCCCTGCCGTCAGCCGCCGCTGGACGGACCGGATCGAACTTATCGACGAGGCTGCGCTCGTAGTGGACCCGAGGCAACAGTGTCCCTTTGCGCCGAGGTGCCCGTTGGTGTTCGGTGACTGCACCGAGGACCCGGTCGAGCCCAAGCTCGTCGGCGAGAACCACTCCTGTTCCTGTCTGCTCTGAGGCAGGGTGTCAGGTTGACGAGCGTGACACCTTCGTCTAGATTTTGATATCATCAAAATTATGGTGCAAGATGTGAATGCCACGATATCGCTTCGTCGTCAAGATGTGCCCGGGAAGTGACGTGACCGAAAGATCGGCTGCCGCTCAGATGCGCCCGCTCGCGCAACTCGGATCGAACGAGAACGCGCTTGGGCCCTCGCCCTCGGTCAAGGCGGCGGTCGGACGAGCTGTCAGCGAAGGAAATCGGTACCCGCGAACGATGGCGCTCGGGCTGCGCACGATGATCGCGGACGCGAACGACGTGTCGCCGAACCAGATCTTCGTCACCAACGGTTCAAGCGATGCGCTGCTGGCCATTGGGGCCACACACCTCGAGCCGGGCGACCGCACGGTCGTCGCCAAGCCGACGTTCTATCTGCACATCTTCATGACCGAGCGACCTGGTGGAGAGCTTGTATTCGTGCCCACCAAGAGTTTCCGGCAAGACGTCGACGGACTACTCGCGGCCGTCGACGACCGGACCCGCGTGTTCATCATCACCAACCCGCACAGCCCCACCGGAAGTGTCGTCGATCAGTCCGAACTCGATCGCATCGTCGGCGAACTCGACGAACGCGGGGGAGAGATCCTACTCGTGATCGACGAGGCCTACCGCGAGTATGCCGACGAGACGGTCATCCCCGACGGGGTTGCGCTCGTGCGAGCCGGACACAACGTGGCGGTCACCCGTACGTTCTCCAAAGCGTACGGACTCGCTGGAATGCGTGTCGGCTACGCGATCGTGTCCGCAGCGGAAGCCGCGCGGCTCAGAGACTACCTACCGCCATTCGCCGTCAATTCGGCATCGGTGGCCGCGGCGGAAGCCGCGTTCGCAGACCGGGAGCATCTCGCCCGGGTGGTCGAGCTCAATCGTCGTGAGCGCAACCGCCTGACTCGGGTCCTCACCGGCCTCGGGATGGCCCCGACCCCATCACAGGCGAACTTCGTCGTCGCGACCGGACTCGACGATCCTGCGGGCATCGCCAGTGCGCTCGCCGACGAACAGATCATCGTTCGTCCCACCGAGGGTGACTTCGGACTTCCGGGCGGACTGCGTTTCACCACCGGAACCACCGAGGAGATCACCCGAGTCATCGACGCTCTCCAGAAGATTGGCGCAACGACATGATGCACACGGGTACCTGAACGTGCAGCCGGTCGAAGAAGACCTGGCCGAGATCCGCTCAGCGATGGCGAACATCGTCCTCCACGGCCGAGTCCTAGTCCTCGTCCCGGACCACACCCGCACGTTTCCCCACCCGGCCGTGCTCCGATCGATCGCCGAGGAGATCGGCCCCCGGGTCGAACAGGTCGATGTAATGATCGCTCTCGGCACACATCCCGGGCTCTCCGAAGCCGAGATCAGCAAGCTGTTCGATCGACCGAGCCAACCCCGGTCCGTAGACGCGGTGACCATCTTGAATCACGAGTGGTGGAACCCCGCCGATCTCGCCGATTTCGGGGTCATCCCCGCCGCCGAGGTCGAGACCCTCAGCGAAGGCCGACTGTCGATCGATGTGACCGTACGGCTGAACCGGCGGCTCCACGACTACGACCATCTCGTGGTGTGCGGACCGGTCTTTCCTCATGAGGTGGCGGGGTTCTCGGGCGGCAACAAGTACCTTGTTCCGGGCGTCGCCGCCCAAGAGATCATCGATGTGACCCACTGGGTCGGCGCTCTCATCACATCGTCGGCCGTCATCGGCCGAGCGGATACGCCGGTTCGACGCTTCATTGATCGGGCGGTGTCTTTCATTCCGACGACCCGACACGCGATCTGCCTGGTCATCGATCCCGGACAGCGGATCCAGACATTCGCCGGAACTCCCGAGGACGCCTTCGAGGCCGCGGCTCGGGCTTCGGCCGAGGTACACATTCGACGAGTCGCCGAGCCGGTCGAGCGCGCATTGGCCATCCTGCCGGAGATGTATGACGAACTCTGGGTGGGTGCCAAGGGCATGTACAAGCTTGAGTCGGTCGTTGCCGATCGGGGCGAGCTCGTTGTCGCCGCGCCGCACCTCCACGAGGTGAGCCGTACACACGGCGAGCTCATCCACGAGATCGGCTATCACGTCCGCGACTACTTCACCGCGCAGTGGGAACGGTTCAAACACATCCCCTGGGGGGTGCTCGCACACTCCACCCACCTTCGCGGCACGGGAACCTACGTCGAAGGCGTCGAGCGGCCTCGTATCGACGTCACGCTGGCAACCGGCATCTCGGCCGACGAGTGTGCGGCACTCGGTCTCGGGTACCTCGATCCGACGACGGTCGATGTCGACGAGTGGCGGGCGTCGGGCGCGCTGGTTGTAGACCACGCGGGCGAGATGCTCTACATCCTGGAGGCGTGACCCTACGAGGACGCCTCGATGACCGATCCGACATAGGCGAGCGCCGAAGCCTCGAGCAGACATCGGATCTGGGCGAATCGATCGGTGGCGAGCGCACCGACCCACGGATCGGGAAGAAGCTCGAGCGGAAGGCCTGGATCCAGATACGGAAACTTGCGCCAGGCATGGACGGCATCGGTGTGGTTGGTGAAGGCCCGCACGTCAGCACCGGTTGGAGCAACGGGCCACGACGCCAAGACCTCGTCACAGCCGACGAGGAAGCTGCGATACTGCTCTGCGAGGCCGTCGAGGTCCCAAGCCGACGCCACCAGGTCGGACAGGTCGCCGGCGCCCAGGTGGTCACCCGCAAAGGCGGTCACGACATCGGCGAGGTCGAGTTCTCGCAACGTGGCCCACATGTCATCCGTCGACCTTCGGGGAACAACCCAGACGGCGTTGCCGAGGCTGCCGCAGCCGAGCCAGCGGAGTTGCTCGCGTAAGCGGTCTCGCGTCTTGCGCTGCCCCTCGGGGATCGTCGCCGTGATGACGGTCCACCCGTCGTCGAGGTCCGCGGGGCTGATCGGCCCCATGATTCGCCGATCGGCGCGTTGCATTCTGGCCTCCGCGCCGGGCGCGACGCCGTATCCCTTCACCGACCGTCGAGGTCGTCGTTCGAGAAGGCCTTTTCGCACCATGCGCGACAACGTGGATCTGGTAGGAGCCTCGTCAACTCCAAGGTCCCCCATCAACGACACGAGCCCCGACACGGCGATCCACCCATCGAATTTTCGAACGTAGAGCCCGAACAGGTCCAGGACGAGCGAAGCCGAACGCCCACCGGACCGCGCCGGCGACACGGCTGCATGGCTCACCGTGCTGTCCGCACAACCAGTGCGTCCAGGACCAGCGGTTTCCCGTTGGATATGAGAACCGGATTGCAATCGACCTCAACCACCGACGGGTCGGTCTCGAGCAGGTTCGACACGGCCATAACGACCTTCTCCAGCGCCGCGATATCGACTGGCTGTGAGCCTCGATGGCCACGAAGCAAGGCGTCGCCCCGTAATGTCGCCAGCGCCGCGTCGAGCTCGCCCGGTTCGGGCGGCGCCAGGATGACCGCGACGTCACCTATGACCTCGGTGGCTACTCCTCCGATGCCGATCGACACGACGGGACCGAAGTGCGGGTCCCTCAATCCGCCGACGATCATCTCCAGCTCGCCCGACACCAACTCGGCGCACAGAACTGTGCCGTCACCACCGGCCGCCAACTCTTCCCAGTTCGAGCGCACGCCCGCTGCATCCAGTCCGATCCGAACCAAGCCGAGTTCGGACTTGTGGGCGACCCCCGAGGCCTTGCAGACGACCCGCCCGCCGAGGTTCTCGCATGCGTCGACCGCTTCCTCGACGGTCGTGGTGAGAACCTCGCGGGGGGTGGGCAGGCCAGCGAGCCGCTGCTTGGAATCCCATTCGGAGAGCTCGGTGACTTGGGGTTCGGTCATGGTCGACTCCGGGCGGCTAGTGAGGCGAGCCCACGAGCAGCTCGTTCGGGCGAGGAGAACAGGGGGATTCCTGAGTCGGCGAGAATCGTGGCGACGGTCGGCGCGTCGGTGACGAAGCCGACCGTAGGTTTCGCGGTTCGCTTACTCGCCTCTGCTACCGCCTTGCCGAACGGTTCGAGGTCGAGCCCGCAGTTGATGGCGATTACGCCGTCGATTGCGGGATCGTCGAACACTGCGGACACGGCGGGGGAGTGGGAATCGACTGCACATTGCGGGGTCAGGTCGACCGGGTTGCCGGTCGCAGCGAATCCTGGGATGACTGCGCGCAATCGTTCGACCGTGCTGTCCCCCATCGTGGGGAGGGTGAGCCCGATCCGCTCCGCCTCGTCGGCGGCGAGAACCGATGGCCCGCCGGAGATGGTTACGACGGCAACACGGGATCCGGTCAGCGCCGGCTGAGTGGACGACACTGCGGTGAGCACGTCGAAGAACTCGTCGGAGCTCGACGTCTCTATCGCACCCGCTCTCCGTAACGCCGCGCTGGCAGCGCCATGGCCGCCGGCGATCGACCCCGTGTGGCTGGCTGCCGCTCGCGTTCCGACGGCCGAACGCCCCGACTTCAGAACCACTACCGGTCGCTCGGGCGTGATCCCGCGAACGATGTCGACGAATCGTCGGCCGCCCGAGATCGCCTCGGCGAAGAGCGCGACGACGCCGGTCTCGTCGTCGTCGGCGAGCCATTCGAGCATAGCGGTCTCATCGAGGTCGGCGGCGTTGCCCAGGCTGGCGAAGCGTTTGCATCCGAGGCCTCGTGTTGCGAGCTCGGAGAAGAACATTCCGCCAAATGCGCCCGACTGGCTGAGCAGGCTTATCGGCCCAGGTCTCAGTGGGATTTTCCAGAAGTAAGAGCCGTTCAGCCAGCGGTCGTCGCCGAGATGACTCACTATGCCCATGCAATTCGGGCCCTGAACACGCATCCCGGATCGGGCGGCTCGATCGACGATTCGTCGCTCAACGGCCTTGCCCTCGTCGCCGGTCTCGCCGAACCCGGAGGTGAGTACAACCGCACACCTGGCGCCGGCGGTTGCCGCGTCGTCAATGGCGGCCTCGACCGCCCGGTCGGGCACCGATATGAGAGCCAGATCCGCCGGATGCTGGAGTGATGCCACTGTTGTGAGGCCCTCGGCACTTCCAGCGCTCGGGTTGACGGCGAATACTTCGGCCACGTCGCTCTGGAGTGCATTGCGAAGCAGGGTGTTTCCGAGCTTGGCCGGATTCGTCGTCGATGCCCCGTACACGGCGACTGAGGTCGGTTTGAACAGCGGATCAAGCGACGCCCTGCTTGTCATGGGTTGAACCTTACCATACGAATTTCTGGCACTCGTAGGAAAACCGATATATAGTGCGAAAGCAGGACGCAACGAGAAAGGCCGACCGTGACCGTGATCCAAGCGGCATCCGATGCTCACAGCGTCATCGGAAAGAGAATTCCGAAGCTCGATGCTCCCGAGAAAGTGACGGGGTCGACGGTGTACGCCGACGACATGCGAATCCCGGGTCTACTGACCGCCGCCATAAAGCGAAGTCCCCACGCCCACGCCCGCATTGTTTCGATCGACATCTCGAACGCCGAGGCACTTCCCGGCGTCCACGCCGTGATCCATGCCGGAAACGTCTCGCAGAGAACATTCGGCTACGGCCACGACAACGAGCCACTCAAGAGCAGGAAAGTCCGATACATCGGCGACGAAGTCGCTGCGGTCGCAGCTGTCGACGCGGAGATCGCACAGCAGGCGCTCGACCTGATCGAAGTGGACTATGACCTGCTCCCCGAGGTCGACGACCCGAGCGCGGCGATGCTGTCCAACGCCCCCGTCATCCACGAAGAACTCGACATCGAGGGCAACGTCTCGATGCGATGGGACTTCGAGACCGGTGATTTAGCTGCGGCCGAAGCGAACAGCGCGGTCATAGTCGAGGGCACGTACTCGAGCCCGCAGGCGGCACCGGCCCCGATCGAGACGCACGTGGTCATCGCCGACTTCGATCCGACAGGCCACCTCACCGTCATCTCGCCGGTGCACATGGTGTTCATGTATCGCAAGGAATTGGCCGACTGCCTCGGTCTCGACTGGCAGCGCATCACGATCAAGCAGCCACCGGTCGGTGGAAGCTTCGGCGGCAAGATCGACATCGACACCCACGACTTCATCACGGTCCTGTTGGCGAAGGCCGCTCAAAGGCCGACAAAGCTCGCCTTGACGCGTGAGGAGGAGTTCATCGGTACCCGGACCCGACAACCGATCCACTTCAAGCTGCGCACCGGCGCCGACGCCGACGGAAACCTCACCTTCCGTGACGCGGAGGTCGTCTCCGACAACGGTGCCTACAACGCCTGGGGCTCGCACGCCATGTTGGTAGCGATGAACACCGTCACGTCTCTCTACGAGGTTCCGGCTTCTCGGGTCAGCTGCGCGGTGGTGTACACAAACAAGAACTACGGTGGTTCGGTGCGCGGATTCGGCAACCCCCAGGCCACATTCGCCGTCGAACAGCAGACCGAGGAGTTGGCCGATGCCCTGGGCATCGACCCGATCGCCTTTCGCCTGCAAAACGCGAACACCGCCGGCTCCACAACGACCCAGGGTCTCAAGATCACGACGTGTGGCTTGACCGAGTGTCTCAAAGTCGTCCGTGACAGGTCGGGCTGGGTCGAACGAAGAGGAACGCTGCGCGAGAAGTTCCGGGGTCTCGGGGCGGCCACTTACATCCATGTCGGCGGAGGCGCACGCATATACGGGTCCGACGGTTGTGGCGCCATGATCAAGATCGACGACTCCGGTCAGGTGGCGCTCATCTCGGGGTCCTCCGAGCTCGGCCAGGGTTCCGAGACGGTGCTTGCAATGATCGTCGCCGAAGAGATCGGTGTTCCGATCGATGTCGTGACCGTAACCAACAGTGACACCGACGTGAAGCCATGGGATGTGGGCGTTCATGCGAGTCGAACGACGTTCGTTGCTGGTAATGCGGCACGACTCGCAGCCCAGGGTGCGAAGGTGAAACTGCTCGAAGCCGCAGCTGAGACATTCGGCGTCGCCGCTGCCGAGCTCGACATCGAGGACGGTATGATCCTGCACAACGGGGATCGCGACACCGCCGTGCCGTACGCGAAGGCGATTCGTCGCCAGCTTCTCCGCGAACAGTCGTCGATCATCATGTCGTCGGCGTTCTACGACCCACCGACAGAGAATCAGGACAAGGGATTCATCGGCAACATCTCGGCGACGTACGGATTCGGCGCGCACGTGGCCGAGGTCGAGGTCGATCCCCAGACCGGCATGATAAGGGTCATCGACCTGTGGGCCGCGCACGATGTCGGCCGAGCACTCAACCCGATGAGCTGCGAGGGTCAGATTGAGGGTGGCACCGTCATGGGCATCGGGTTGGCACTGACCGAGGAGTTGCCGGTGCAGCACGGTCGGTTTCTCGCACCGAACCTCCACGACTACGGCATGCCGACGTCGGTCGATCCGCCTCGGATCGACGTGACGCTCGTCGAGACGATCGACCCCGAGGGACCCTACGGAGCGAAGGGCATCGGCGAGGGGGGCATCATCCTTCCGCCCGCCGCGATCGCCAACGCTATTGCGGATGCGATCGGCATCAGGCCCCGCGAGTACCCGATGCGACCCTGGAAGGTCGTCGATTGGATTCAGCGGAACGAGAGTTCGACCGTCGTCGACAAGCGGACCGCGGAGGCATCTGCATGACCGCCACGCCGATCGCGGCCACACTCGCCGAGGTGTTCCGGCCCGCCGATATCGACGAGGCTGTCCGGTTCCTCGCCAACCATCCGGGCGCCATTCCGATCGCCGGCGGTACCGACGTGATGATCGACCAGCGACTGAGGCGACTGTCGACCGAATGGCTCGTGGACATATCCCACCTCGACACCGGTGGAATCGTCCGAGACGGTGACGACTTGACAATCGGGGCGACCACCACCATTCGGGCAATCGAGACGAGTCAGGAATTGGCGGCCACGGCGCCGGCCCTGGTCGAGGCGGCACGAGTGCTCGGCAGCATTCAGATCCGAAACATGGCAACGCTCGGCGGAAACCTCTGCCATGCGACGCCCTCGGCCGAGATGCCTCCTCCGCTGCTGGTGTTCGGAGCCTCCGCCGAGATCACCGGGCCCAGTGGGAAGCGATCGATTGATCTCACCAACCTCGCTACCGGCCCGGGAACGACGAGCCTGGCACCGAGTGAGATGCTCGTGTCGGTGACCGCGACCGTGCCCGACGGCATCGGCTCGTGCTACATCCGCCAAACCATCCGCTGGGCCATGGATCTGGCCGGAGTCGGCGTTGCTGCAAGCGTCGAGACCGACGGCGACACGGTCAGCGCGCTGCGAGTCGGCTTGGGCGCGGTCAGCCCGATCCCGATGCTGGTGCCGGGGCTTGAAGACATCGTCGTCGGTCATATGCTCGATCACGACGTTCTCACGGAAGCGGCAGCACGAGCACGCGATGCGTGCTCGCCGATCAGCGACGCCCGAGGTACCGCCGACTATCGACGACATGTCGTCGACGTGCTGACCGCTCGCGCCATCCGTATCGCGGGGGCCCGCGCCCGTGGCATGTGGCCGATCGATCGACTTGCTCCGCCAAATGGATTCGACCCCGAAGAGTTTCCGGGTCCCGCGAACGGATCAACCCGATGAAGCTCAGCTTGACCATCAACGGCGACCCCTACCGCGAGAACGTCGAGTCAGCGCAGACCCTTCTCGATGTGCTACGAGACGACATAGGGCTCACCGGAACGAAGTGGGGTTGCCTGACCGGCGACTGTGGCGCATGCACTGTTCTCGTCAACGGCCGAACCGTCGTCTCGTGTCTTCAGCTCGCCTCTCAGGTCGACGGTTCAACGATCACCACTGTGGAGGGCCTCGCAGGACGTGGCCGAAAGATGAGCGATCTGCAGGATGCGTTCGTCCGACACGGTGCGGCGCAATGCGGCTTCTGCACCCCCGGCATGCTCGTCGCTGCCGAGCAACTGATTCGAGACGGTATCGAACCCGACGAACAGGCGATTCGCGAAGGACTGTGTGGCAACCTCTGCCGCTGTACGGGCTACAACAAGATCATCGACGCAGTGGTCGAGATAGCCGCAACATGTGGATGATCTCAGCCGTGGATGATGATGACATGTCGGGGGAGGGTTCAGACATCGCAACAGAGCCTGTCGAGGCGAGTTCGGCCGATCGTGCTGTCGCTCTCATGGCGCGTCGCCGGCGCGGCGGCGACGCAAAGAAGGCGACCGGGCGGGCCGACTGGTCGTCGTGGCCCGCATACGACGCGGCGGTCTCGGGCCTACGCAACTACTGGTATCCCGTCTACTGGTCGGCGGAGGTGGGCCGGAAGCCCGTCGGGGTGACGGTGTGCGGAGAGAAGATCATGATTCAGCGTGACCAACACGGAGTCGCCCATGCGTTGCACGATCGGTGCCTGCACCGCGGCGTGCCGTTGTCGATGGGGGTCGAGGAGTTCCCCGGTACGGTCACGTGTCCGTATCACGCGTGGACCTACGACTTGAGCACTGGCGAACTCGTCGCGGTCATCACCGATGGCCCCGACTCGCCGATGTGTGGCAAGGTCGCCGTCGAGACCTATCCCGTCGGCGAAGCGGTCGGGCTCGTCTGGGTGTTCATCGGCGATCGTGAGCCGCATCCGCTCAATGAACAACTTCCCGAGGAGCTCCAAGATCCGCCTCCGTACGCGGTGGGCGGCCGCATCGAAGACCGCGACGGCGACTGGCGTCTCTACGCCGAGAACGGCTTCGACGAAGGGCATGCCAAGTACCTGCACCGCACGTCCTACTGGCGCATCTTCAAGACGATGCCGACATGGAACATCGTGCACATCGAGCGCCATGGTCGGTGGATATACCGCATCGAGGACGAGCGTCACTGGGAGGTGGAGTTTCCGGGTCTCGGCACGTGGAGCAACGCGCGGCCCTGGAAGATCAAGCCGAGACAACAGCAGGGCAAGATGCTGGGCAACACCGGTGGGGCACAGAAGAATGCCCCCTACATCGTGAGCCAGGACCTGCCCGGATTCGCATCGCTGAGTCTCCCGGGAGTCCTCCGTATCGCCTACCCACAGTTTTTTCACTACGAGTTCTACGTGCCCATCGAGGAGGGGCGAACGAAGTACGTCGGCGTGATGGTCCAGTTCAAGACCGGGCTGGCGAAGGCCGTCTTCTACGCCAAGTACCTCGGCGGAATCAGGTGGCTCTTCCATGGCAACTTCTCCGGGCAGGACGGTTGGATGGTCGAGGCAACCGACGCTCCGCCCGAGCGCCTCTATCGACCCGACATCTCGCTGATCGAGTGGCGGCGGCTGGTCGAGGAGGGCAACCCCTTCGACGACGACTACGTGATGCCTGAAGACGCGCTCACTTTGTCCGAGGCGAGCGACGCTCCCGGAAGCGCCGCCGGAGACGACGCGTGATGCCGTTCGACATTCAACCCGAGCCGGCCGGCCGCATCGTCGAAGCGAACGGACTCGGCTACCACGTGATCGACATGGGGGAGGGCAGGCCCACCTTCTTTCTCCATGGAGGTGGCCCCGGCTGTACAGCGTGGACCGATTTCGGGCCGGTCGCACCGCTCTTCGTCGAAGATCGACGATGCCTTCTCGTGGATCTGCTCCAGTACGGCAAGTCGGAGAAGTGCACGATCAGTGGCCCAATGTGGGACTTCCACTCCAAGACGATCTGTGACCTCATGGACTCGCTCGACGTCCACCGCGCCGATTTTGTCTGCAACAGCTGGGGCGGAACCATCGCATTGAACCTGGCGGCCAACTACCCCGATCGGGTACGGTCATTGGTCGTCACTGGTTCCATGCCGGTGTTCTACGGTCCGCTCGCGCCGCTCCCCGAGGGAGCGAGGCGGGGGCGCAACGCTCGTAACCGCTACTTCGGTGGGCCCGAGGGACCCACCTGGGAGAAGATGCGACAGCTCATGTCCGACCTCGAGTGGTATGACGCCGACGAGATCCCCGACGCCACGGTCACGATGCGGTTCGAGCAGTCGATCGACCCCGAGGAGGTGGAGCTCGCCGCCCGTTCCGACAGTCCCCGCGGCGAGTGGCAGGACATGACCGAGGACCTCGGCCGCATCCAGTGCCCGGTCCTGTTCGCGTGGGGAATGTACGACGACTTCCTCACACCCGACTACTCGCTCATGCTCGCACGTATGATCGAACACGGCCAGCTATACGTGATGGACAAGGCTTCGCATCACCTGCAGGAGGAGCGCCCACAGCACTACTACTCCGTGGTGACCGGGTTCCTCGAACAAACCGACCGAGAAGCGGGACAGCCATCGTGAAGAAGCTGATAGCGATACTAGCGCTCGCCGGCGTCGGCTACGTGTGCAGGAAGCACCTCGTGCATCTGCTCACCAAGCTCACGGGTACGTGGGTCGGTGCGCCGAGTGCCTGACTCCGCCCCAGCCGATGCAGCCTCGGTCAGTGCTGCTGCCGAGGCCCTGGTGACCCGCGACCGCCTGATCGAACTCTGCTCCGCCATAGTCGATGTGCCCTCACCGACGGGTGAAGAGGCCGAGCTCGCCGCCTTGATCGCAGCTGAGCTGTCAAAGACCGATCTCGCCGGCCAGGTGCAGCGCATCGATGAGACGATGGCCAGCGCCCACGGCAGACTGCCGGGCGCCGGCGATGGGGTATCGCTCATGCTCTATTCGCCGATCGATACCGTGAGCGTGGGCAGCGAGTCCGCCGATGTTCCTTGGATCGGCCCTGAGCTCAGGCCCGACATGCGGCCCGCAGCCGATGTTCGTGGTGACGTGGTCATCGGGCTCGGTGCCCAGAATCCGAAGGGACATGCGGCTTGTGTGATGGCCGCGGCCGAGGCCCTGTCCGCGAGCGGTGCCAGGCTCGAGGGGGATCTGCTCGTCGGGTTCGGTGCCGGAGGCATGCCGGCGAACAGTAGAGGTCCGGGCCTCGCCGATGGCCACGGCGTCGGTTGTGCTCGGCTGGTCGAACTACTGCGACCCGACCACGGACTGATCGCCAAGACCGGTTGGGCGGTGTCGTGGGAGGAGGTGGGCCTCAGCTGGTTCGAGGTCGAGGTCCGCGGCAGTCACACGTACGTCGGCAGCCGACATCTTCTGCCATATCGCAATGCCATCGCTGATGCCGGGATGATCGTCGCCGGCCTCGAGGACTGGTTTCCGCAGTGGACGGAGAGGCACCGCGATCGTCTGATTGCGCCCCAGGCGGTGGTTGCGGCAATCGATGGCGGCTGGCCGCACATGCCCGCATTCACCCCCGCGGTGTGCCGATTCTGGGTCGATCTGCGGCTGAACCCGAGAACATCGTCGGAGGAAGCGGCCGAAGAGTTCGGCGAAGAGTTGAATCGACTCGCCGAGAGCATCGGCGCCGACGTCTCTTGGCGCCAGATCGTGTCGGTGCCGGGCACCAGCACTTCCCCCGATGCAGAGATCATCCAATCGTCGATCCGCTGTTGGGAGGAGCTGACCGGTGTCGACCACGCACCGATCAGCGGTCTCTCAGGCGCAACCGATGCCAACATCATGCGCGCTCTCGGCGTGCCGACCGCCCGCGTCGGGCTCCCCAAGATCTCACGGGAGCGGGTCGGCAGCCACGTCGAGTTCGATTTCCAGCTCGGTATGAACGCGGTGGACGCGGTCGATATGGAGCGGCTGACAAAGCTGCTCGTCCGGATTGCGGTCCGTGTGTGCGGAGTCGCGTCGTGACCGAGATAGTCGCCGGGGTCGGTGCATCGCACACGACGCTCATGAACACTCGCTGGGACGAGGTCGATCACCTCGAGCGTGCCCACGCTTTTCGCAACGGACTCGCCACTGCGAAGGCATCGCTCGAGACCGCGAGCCCCGACCTCGTCGTCATCGTGGGGTCGAACCACTTCCGGGGATTGTGGCTCGACCTCATGCCGCCCTTCACGATCGGTGTCGACGAGGTGGTTGCCGCCGGCGAACACGGCACACCGTCGGGGTCCCAGCCAGCCGACCCCGACGCCGCGATGGCCGTGTACGAAGGCATGCTCGGGGCCGGTTTCGACGCCGCATTCTCCACGCGTCTCCAGGTGGATCACGGGATATCCCACGCGATTCAGTACTTGGTTCCCGACGGCGTGCCGTCGATCCCGATGGTGATCAATGTGTTCGCTCCGCCACTACCGAGCCTCGCTCGGTGCCTCGTCTTCGGCGGAGCCCTTCGGGACGTCCTCCACGGCCTACCCGGCGACCGGCGGATCGCCGTGATCGGTACCGGCGGTTTGTCGCACCAGATCCCGTTTCCCGATTGGCGCGCGCCCGAGGGCGAAGCCGAGGAATTCCTGGCCGAGTCGTTTCGCGAGGGTCGCGGCAACTGGGAACGGTACGAAGCGAAACGTCGGCCGCTCATCGTGGGGGCTCCGGCGCAGCTCAACACCGAGTTCGACGAGACGTTCCTCGAGTTGTTCGAAACCGGTGAGTTGCACACAGCGCCGCAGCGATGGGCCGACGATCAGCTCGTCGCCACGGCTGGCAACGGCGGCAACGAGATCAGAGCTTGGCTGGTCATGGCGGCAGCACTTGGACATGCCCCGGGGCAGCACATCGCGTACTCGCCGATGCCGGAATGGCTCACCGGGATGGCAGTGGGGCACATCGATCCGAACCATTACTCATGACAATCGCAGACCCGAACCCAAACAACCCAAGGAGCACCACGTGTCGATCTGGACCGACCTGACCGGAATTGCCTTCTCACTCGAATTCGTCGACGCCGGAGGTGTGCCTACTCGGGCGCTGATCGCCGGCCCCGACGATGGATCGGACGTCATATTCCTCCACGGCACCAGCGGCCACCTCGAGGCATTCACCCGAAACTTCGTGCCCCATGTGCAGGCCGGATTTCGCTGCCATGCCATCGACATGCTCGGGCACGGATACACCGGCAAGCCCGACTATCACTACGAGATTCCACGCTATGTCGAGCACCTTGTCAACTACATGGATGCCCAAGGAACGGAGTCAGCTCATCTCGTGGGCGAGTCGCTCGGCGGCTGGGTCGCCGGTTGGCTCGCCAGTGAACAGCCCGAGCGGGTCAAGAGTCTGCAGATGGTGGCCGCCGGAGGTACCAAGGCCAACTCCCAGATCATGGAGCGAATCAAGAACTCGACCACGGAAGCCGTGCTCGAGGACGACATCGATCTCACCCGTGAACGGTTGTACCTACTCATGTTCGACGGCCCCAGGGACGTTAGCGAAGAGCTCGTCGAGGCTCGCTACGCGATCTATCACCACCCCGACTTCAAGCAGAACCTGCACAACCTGCTCTGTCTCCAGAACATGGAGATCCGTCAGCGCAACCTGATGACGAACGAGCGGCTCAACTCGATAACCGTCCCGACGATGGTCGTGTGGGGCAACGAGAACCCGTTCGGTGACGTGCCCGAGGCGACGAACATGAGCGAGGCGATCGCCGGTTCACGTCTCGAGTTGATCGACAGCTGTGGTCACTGGCCACAGCACGAACAGTCCGAACAGTACAACCCGATGAGCATCGAGTTCATCACCGAGCACGACGGTTGAATCAGTCGGGGGGAGGGCGATGGTTAACCGCCTGCGGTTCACGTATCTCGAGACGCCGTTCGGCCAGATCCACTGTGCTCAGGCCGGCGACCCCGCGGCCGCACCCCTCCTGTGTCTGCATCAGACGCCACGCTCGTGGGACGAGTACCGGGAGTTGCTGCCGCTGCTCGCCGACTCGTTGCGGGTGATCGCCGTTGACACGCTCGGGATGGGGCGTTCGGCCCGGCCCCCGGGGGAGGCTTCTATAGAGGTGTACGCCGATGGAGCGGTCGCTGCGCTCGACGCGCTCGACATTGATCGGGCGTCGGTGATGGGTCATCACACCGGTGGCGTGATCGGGGTTGATGTTGCAGCCCGATATCCCGAACGCGTCGACAGGCTCGTGCTGTCGTCGACCGCCTTGGTGGATGAAGCGGGCCGTGAACGCCGTAAAGACCGTCCGCCGATCGACCGCGTCGAGATGAAGCCGGATGGATCGCACCTGGTCGAGCTCTGGCAGCGGAGACGGGGCCTCTACCCGCCGCATCGGCCGGATGTGCTCGAACGGTTCGTCCATGATGCGATTGTGGCGAGAGACGCTGAGGAGGGTCACCTCGCCGTGGGCCGGTACCGCATGGAGGATGCCATTGGCCGAATCGTTTCGCCGACCCTGTGCATCGGAGCGTCGGCCGATCCGTATGCCTTCCCGGAGCTAGAACCTCTTGCGCGTAGTATCGATGGAGCCATGACTGCGGTCGTCGAGGGCGGCACCGTTGGCCTTCTGGAGGACAAGGCACCAGAGGTTGCCGAACTCGTCTTGTCGTTTCTCAGTTCCGAAGTCGAGCGAAGGAAGCCCTGATCATGGCGGCGATCGATCGGTGGATACACCACTGGGCCGATCACCGGCCCACCCATCCAGCGGTGTGGTTCGAGGGCGAGGCTACGACGTACGCAGAGCTGTCGTCTGCGATCCACGATATCGCTCATCTGCTTCACACCCGGTCCGTGACCGCCGGCGATCGTGTCGCGTTCTGCGGTCTCAATCGGGTCGAGCAGATCTCGCTCCTGTTCGCATGCGCACGTTTGGGTGCCGTGTTGGTGCCTCTCAACAACCGGCTGTCGGTTGACGAGCACAGGTTCCAGATTGAGGATTGCGCGCCTGTTCTCGCCGTGGTGACCGATGGGTTCGGATCGCAGCTGGCAAGCGCAGCCCCTGATCTTCAGGTCGTGGACCTCGACGATGATCCGGTGCCGACCGCACCGGTCCAGGTTCCGTCGGTCGGCGATGGCGATGATCGCGTGCTGCTGGTCTACACGTCGGGTACGACGGGGTCACCGAAGGGAGCAGTGCACTCGCAGAGTTCGCTGCTTCACACGGTGCTCAACGGTGTCGCGCACCAGGATCTCGTCGCCGATGACCGTGTGCTCACGTTGCTTCCGCTCTTCCACGTCGGTGGGCTGAACATCCAGACGCTTCCGGCCCTGTATGTCGGCGCCTCCGTATTCCTTCAACGACGCTTCGAGCCGGACGAGACGCTTACGATCGTGCGCGACCACCGGCCAACACAATCGTTGGTCGTGCCGGCGACCCTGCGAGCACTTCTGGAGCACCCCGGGTTCGCGTCGACCGACATCTCTTGTCTGCGTGGTCTGAACTCGGGGTCATCGGTCGTTCCGGAGCACCTGATCCGTGCCGTGGTCGATCGAGGCGTACCGGTCGGCCAAGTGTATGGTGCCACCGAGACCGGGCCGACAGCGGTCGTGCTCCGCTATGAGGACTGCGTCGATCACATAGGCTCGTGTGGCAAGCCGGCATTACACACCGAGCTTCGCGTCGTAGACCCGGACGGCTGCGATGTCGTTGGCGAAACCGCCGGGGTCTTGCTGGTGCGAGGGCCCAATCTGTTCGTCGAGTATTGGAATCGCCCTCTGGAGACGGCGGCCGCCTTTGTCGATGGCTGGTACAACACCGGAGACGTCGGTCGCCGCGACGCCAACGGCTACGTGTTCGTCGAAGATCGGGAGAAGGACATGTTGATCAGCGGGGGCGAGAACGTGTATTCCGCCGAGGTCGAGAACACGCTCATCACCCATCCCGCTGTCGCTGAAGTGGCAGTCATAGGCCGGAGCGACCCGATGTGGGGCGAGGTTCCCGTGGCCGTGATCGTGCCTGCCGCCGGCGCCGAGGTCCCGACGATCGAGGAGCTTCGGTCGTGGTGTTCTGGTCGGCTGGCCCGGTACAAGCAGCCACGGGAGGTCGTGTTGACCCACTCGCTTCCGCGGACGGCCCTCGGCAAGGTCACCAAGCACGTCCTTCGAGAGGAGTTCCACCTTGACTGATCTCGTTGGAGGCCGTTCGTTGCGCCGTGGCGGTCATGCGTTTCTTGAGTAGAATTGGACGACGCGAAGAGGAGAAGTCGCCATGGCTGATTCAGGTGCAATCCAGACCGCGGCGGCCCAGTTGCGCGCCGCAGCCGCTAGCGCGACCCCATGCGGACCGATCCGCGATATCGACGGCCTCGCGAACGACATCGACGTCGGGTACGCGATTCAGCGGGTCAACCTCGAACTCGACATGGCAGCGGGCCGGCGAGTGAGCGGTCGCAAGATCGGCCTTACGTCGAGGGCGGTGCAAGATCAGCTCGGTGTCGATCAACCCGATTTCGGCACCTTGTTCGTTGACCTGGAGTACGGCGACGGGGTCGAGGTCGAGCCGGGCCGGCTGCTCCAGCCGCGAGCCGAGGCCGAGGTGGCGCTGGTGCTCGAGCACGATCTCGACCTGGGCGAGCATGGATTCTCCGACATCATTCGGGCGACTGCGTTCGCCTTGCCGTCGATCGAGATCGTTGACAGTCGTATCGCCGGCTGGGACATTCGCCTTGTCGACACCGTCGCTGACAACGCGAGCTGTGGCCTCTATGTGATTGGTGGGCGGCCGGTCCCGCTTGACCGGCTCGATCTGCGAACGATCCCGATGTCCATGGAGATCAACGGTGTCGAGGTATCGACCGGGCGGGGCAGTGCATGCCTGGGCCACCCGTTACATGCTGTTCGGTGGCTCGCGGATGTCATGTGTGAGCGGGGAACATTCTTACGGGCCGGCGACCTCGTTCTGACCGGCGCGCTCGGTCCCATGCAGTCGCTTGCCCCCGGCGACACGGTCAGCGCATCATTTGGCGAACTGGGCGAGGTCACCACTCGACTGGCTCTATGAGCAACTTCCGAACCGGACAAGGAACAGAAGATAGGAGCGCAAACGGATCCCGTCGGTAACGGTGTGGTTGAGAAGCTCCGAAAGTTCGCCCGCGAACTCCCGGGCCTGAGCCTTCAGGTCAGGCTGGCGACGGTTCAAAGGAGGATACGACGAACCAGGCCCGCCGAGCGATCTCGCTGACAGTCTTGCGCCGGGTTCGGGTTCCGCCGACGCGGGCTGAATGGTAGCGAGTGGCGCATCGCGTGGGAAGCACTTGACCTCGCTGCAAGTGCCGCTACCAGGAAATCCGAAGAGACTAGAGCCGTGGATCTACGGGTTCGCTTTCGAGCGCGAGCACGCCGAATACGCATTCATGCACCCGAGACAAGTGTTTGTTGGCGACGAACCGGTCGAGTGCTTCGATGCCGAGGGCGAATTCTCGTCGTGCGAGCGATGACTTCCGGCGCAGCGACCGTTGACGCAGTCTTTCGAGATTCGCCGGTTCGAGATATTCCGGTCCGTAGATGATCCGGAGGTACTCACGGCCCCTGCACTTGACACCCGGCAGCACGAGGCCTCCCTTAGCGTGGGTGATGGGCTCAAGGGGCTTGATGACCATGCCCTCGCCCCCACCGTCGGTGAGCGAGCACCACCAATCCGTGGTTTCCTGCACCGAGCCGTCGTCGCCCAGGTCAACAAATCGGCGATCAGTGCGACGAAGCAACTCCGGGGCCTGCTCAACGAGCGCGTCAATCTGTTCGAGATGCCAACGGTGAGGTCGGCGAGCCAGGACCTCGTCCTGAGCGGCGAGGATTTGGAAGGGGGCGATCTCGATACCGTTGAGGCCGTCGACATCCCAGCAGTACCGCCGGTAGGCCTCGATGTAGGAACCGACGTGCTGCGCTCGGTCGGCCGTGCGTGCCGCGAGGGCTTCGAGATCGATCCCGCGTCCGAGCGCGTCGGTGAGTAGTCGTTGAGCAGTGTTGAGCGCAACCGTGCCCGCCGCGCCGGTCGCGGCGTATTGGTGTTGGATCAGCTCAGCAGCTTTTGCTGACCATGGAAGTAGCTCCGCGTCGAGCACGAGCCAGTCAGTGCTTAGCCGGTCCCAGAGTCCCGCCGCGTCAACGGCCAGTCTGAGGCGATCCAACAAGGTCTTTGTGAGGGCAGGTTCGGCGAAGAACGGCCGGCCGGTGCGGGTCACAACCACACCGGCCGCGTCGTTTGTGATTCCGAATCGGAGGTGAGCCGCGTCGGGGTCACGGGCGAATACCAAAACGGCCCGCGATCCCATGTGTTTCTCCTGGCAAACGACCTCGTTGACGCCTACTTTCTGGAAGTACGAGAACGCCTCGTCGGGATGCTCCAAGTAATCGATGCGTTTGCTGGTGCCAACGGGCGCCATCGTCGGCGGGAGGTACACCAGCCATCGGGGATCGACCGCGAAACGACTCATGACTTCGAGCGCGGCGCTTGATCGGTCGGCTTCGATCGTCAAGCGACCCGCCAAGGTCGTTTCAACGAAGTGCTTGCCCAAGACATCGCTGATGTTGAGCAACAGCGGCGGTCGTTCCTCTGTGTCGGTCTCGAGCGGCCTGATCGGTTTGTAATATTCCCGTGCCGCCGGAACCGAGACCAGCTCGCGTTCGGGCCAGCGAAGTGCAGTCAGTTCGCCTCCGAAGACTGCGCCGGTGTCTAAACAGATCGTCTCGTTGAGCCATCCTGCAACGGGCACAGGAGTGTGGCCGTACACAACGGCGGCCTCGCCCCGATAGTCCTCGGCCCACTGATAACGCACCGGAAGCCCGTATTCGTCGGTCTCGCCGTCGGTGTCTCCATACAGGGCGATGCTTCGCACGCGCCCCGACGAACGTCCGTGGTACCGCTCGGGCAAACCGGCGTGGGCGACCACAAGGCGACCGCCGTCGAGTAGGTAGTGGCTGACGAGACCGTCGATGAACTCGGCGACTCGTTCAGCGAATTCGGGACCGCGTCGTTCGAGCTGTTCGAGCGACTCGGCGAGTCCGTGTGTCACCTGGACCCTGCGCCCTGTAAGTGCCCGGTTCAGCTTGTTCTCGTGGTTTCCGAGGATGCACAGAGCACTGCCGGCAGCGACCATCGACATCGCCAGATCGAGCACTTCGGCGACACCTGGGCCTCGGTCGACGAGGTCTCCCAGAAAGACAACTCGCCGGCCCTTCCGGTGAGTGATCGGTTCGGCCGATGTCTCGTACCCGAGTTGGTCGAGTAGTCCCACAAGCTCGTCATGACAGCCATGCACATCGCCGATGATGTCGAACGGACCAGTATCTTGGCGACGATCGTTCCAGGACTTGGTGCGAACCACGGCGACGGAGTCGACTTCTGAAGCCGAACCGAGGGTATACACCCGGTTGAAGCGTTCTTTTCGTAGCCGTTTGGCGGTGCGGCGAAGCGCTCCGTGCTGGCGTTTGATTGCGTGCTGCGGTGTCCGGCGGTCCTGGCGCGAGTTGTTGTGTTCGACGCAGACGGCCAATGGGAGGTCGAAGACGATGGCCGTGGAGAGGACATCTGATCGGCGTGCGAGTTCGAGCAGCGGGTTTCGGTCTTCTGGCTTGATGTTCGTGGCGTCGACCACGGTCAGGCGACCGATTTCGAGTCGTTTGTCGATGATTGTGTGAAGCAGTTCGAAAGCCGCTCGGGTGACCGACTGGTCGCTCTCGTTATCGCCGACGAGGGCACGGCACTGGTCGCTCGACACGATCTCGGTGGACGAGAAGTGTTGACGGGCAAAGGTCGACTTGCCCGAACCGGAAGCGCCGCACAACACGACGAGTCCGAGTTCGGGGATCTCGATGTTGGTAAGAGTCTCTCTCATCGCCGGAATACCGCCATCTGTGTGGGCGGGCCACCGACGGGGTCGTCAGGACCGATGCTGCTGATCTCGTAGCCGTAGCCGTACCGCTCTTTGATGCTGTCGGCCCACGCTGCGAACTCGTCTCGGGTCCATTCGAAGCGATGATCGCCATGCCTCAGACCAGTTGCACCGAGGCGTTCGAAGTTCGCGTTGTATTCCCGATTCGGTGTCGTCAGCACGACCGTTGCGGGAGCAGCGTGTGCGAATATGACATCGGCGAACACGTCGAGGCGTTCACTGTCGAGATGTTCGATGACCTCCACCACGGTGGCGACATCAAAGCCCCGCAACCGCTCGTCGGTGTAGGTCAAGGCGCCCTGCACTAGCGAAACCTGCTCCCGACGACGCTCTGACATCTCGTCGAGGCGAAGACGTCGTTCGGCTCGCTCAAGCGCCCCGACGGACACGTCAACTCCGAGAACTTCGGTGACGCAGCGTTCGGCGACAAGTCTTTGCAGCAACCGACCCTCGCCGCATCCCAGGTCGACGACCCGGCCTCCCCCAGCTCGGCGAATGGCCTCGGTCACCGCCTCAAGGCGCTGTTCGTTCAAGCTGATCGGGCGTTCCACCGCCTGTTCGGCATCGTCGTCTCGTTCGTCGATCAGATCTGTGTCCTCGCCAGCGTCGGCGAGACGAGCCAGTGCTTCCCGGGCAAAGCTGCCGAAGCGCAGATAGCGACGGGTGATCAGATCCGCTTGCGGGTGCGACACAAGCCAGTCGCCACCCCGCCGCAGCAGCTTGTCGATCTCGTCGGGGCCGATCCAGTAGTGCTTGCGGTCATCGAGCACACCGAGCATGACGTAAAGGTGCTCAAGCGTGCTGCGCACAGTGTGCCGGCCGCAGAGTCGAACCGACAAGCAGCGGCTATTGCCCCAAGCCGGGTATTGCTCATCCAAGGGGATCGGCACCGACTCAACCTGGTAACCCAACGGTTCGAACAGCGCTTCGAGTACTTCTGTGCCGCCTCGCACCGACACGACCGGCAATTCGATTTCAAGGTCGAGGGGTGCAGAAACTAGTTCAGGTCGGGTTTCGCAGGTGCCGCTCAAGGCGGTGCCGAACAGACGTCCGAGAGCAACACTCAGCATCGACGACGACACATAGGGCCGATCGTTCACGTAGGGCTGAAGGCCTTGGGGTTGACGCCCTTTCGACCCTCGCGCCAGATCGATCGGGTCGACCTCCACGAACAGCGTCGCCGTGCAGCGTTGCGGAGACGCCTCCGGATAGAACACATGTGCGCGCCCGAAGCCGACATCGACTGACCGCACCCGGTCCGGGTGCTTGTGCAGCAGAAAACCGAGATCGGTTGCGTCGGGCGTCGTCGAAGTGAGCGAAACGAGCATGAACTGCCTATTCAATCGGATGCTGCACGGTCGTGGTGCACAATTTCCGCCTTTCCTGCTGACGCGGCAAGCTACGGCTGTGTGCAGTGAGTCAAGTCCTTGAACCCAAGTTTCAGGTCACAGCAATCTTGACAAACTTTTCGGCGGAGGGTGTGGGATTTGAACCCACGGAGGCTTGCACCTCACACGCTTTCCAAGCGTGCCCATTCGGCCGCTCTGGCAACCCTCCGGGTACCCCCCTGGTGCGGGGATCGGTTCAAAAGGATAGCGTGGATTGATCGCTCCCGTTTCGGGGTGTGGCGGTCGGGTCCTGTGCAACAGGCGTCCGTGAACCGGGTCAGGGCCGGAAGGCAGCAGCTCTCAGCGGAGCCGCCTGTGTGCTGCAGACAGCCTGGCCGTCACTCCCGGAAACGGGAGCCTCAATTTTTGTGTCTGACACGGGTCGGACAGCCGTGTCACGGGCGCACAGTAGGATGACGAGCACATGGCCTATCAGTCTCTCTACCGCCGCTACCGACCGCAGAAATTCTCCGAGATCCGCGGGCAGAACCACGTTGTCACGGCCTTGCGCAATGCTGTTGCCAAAGACCAAGTCGGTCACGCATACATGTTCAGCGGCCCGCGAGGCACCGGCAAGACGAGTTCTGCGCGGGTACTTGCCAAAGCGCTCAACTGTGAGCGTCTCGGTGAAGACTCTGAACCATGCGGCACCTGCGAAAGCTGTGTGGCTATCGAGCAGGGGCGCTCATTTGATCTTCACGAACTCGATGCCGCAAGCAACAACGGCGTCGAAGACATGCGTGACTTGTTGGGCAAAGTCAACCTCGGCAACCCGGGGAGGATGAAGGTCTACATCCTCGACGAGGTTCACATGTTGACCAGGGGAGCGGAGAACTCGCTGCTGAAGACGCTTGAGGAACCCCCCAGCCATGTTGTCTGGGTGCTCGCCACAACCGAACCCCACAAAGTCGTCGAGACGATTCGGAGCCGCTGCCAAGTATTTGAACTCGGCCTGCTCGGTGCCGAAGAAATGACTGCCCATGTCCGCTGGGTCATTGAAGACGCCGCTCTCGACGTCGACGACAGCGCGGTCGACTATGTGGTTTCGGTCGGCGATGGTTCGGTCCGAGACACGCTCAGTGCGCTCGATCGGGTAGTAGCGGCCGGTGGTGTAGTCGAAATCGATCAGTCGACCGACCAACTACTTCATGCTCTTGCCGTGAGGGACACGGCCGCTGCTCTCGGTGCTGTCGGCGATGCGTTGGGCAGGGGCCGCGATCCCCGAACTATCGGCGAGATGCTGGTGGCAGGGCTGCGAGACGCGTTCTTGACCGTGATGGGCTCGCCCCCGCCTCGAATCACTGTGGCCGAACAAGAGCGTGCCTCACAGATCGCCGAACAGATGTCTCCGCTGCAACTCACGCGGGCGCTGGAGACTCTGGGAACAGCACTGGTGGAGATGCGCCAGGCACCCGACCCCCGGGTGCATCTCGAAGTATCCCTGGTTCGACTGTGCCGACCTGTTGACGACGGTTCCGTTGATTCGCTGCTGGCGCGTATTGAACAACTTGAAGCCCGCCTTGCTGCTGGTACGCCGACAGCTTCGCCCGCGTTTGCAGCTGAACCTCCGGCTCCGGCTGCTCCCGTTCCGGTTGCTCCCGTTCCGGTTGCTCCCGTTCCGGTTGCTCCCGTTCCGGTTGCTCCCGTTCCGGCTCCGGCTGCTCCCGTTCCGGCTGCTCCCGTTCCGGCTGCTCCCGTTCCAGCTCCGGCTCCTGTGGCCGGACTCGCCCCAGAGGTGGAGCCGGAACCGGATGAGCCACGCCAGCTTGAAGGGTTTGCTGTCGCGCCGAAATTGCCGCCTCCACCGCCGTTAGCTGCCTCCGCTCAGAGTGCTGCTGAAGAAGATCTCCGGTCGTTTCAACCGAAATCGGCGAAAGAAGTTGTTGAGCTAGCTGGACTGCATCTCTCTCTCGGGCGCAACTTGGTGATCACTCGGGCCAACAGTTTTCTCGGTCCCGCGCAAGGCAAGCGCTCCGAAGATGATCTTCAACGATTGTGGCGGGCGCTAGTCGATGAGTTCGGCCCAGATTCGGTCCCTGATGCCCCTGCCCTCGCCGATGAGCCCCCCGCCGTACCCCAAGACGACCCAGCGGAAGACCCCACACAAGACGAAACACGCGGTGTTGGTCCAGCCAGTGTTGGCAGCCCCATTGTTGGTCCGGCCAATGTTGGTCCAGCCGGTGTTGGTCCGGCCAATGTTGATCCACCCCAAGTCGAGACGGCCAATGTTGATCCACCCCAAGTCGAGACGGCCAATGTTGATCCACCCCAAGTCGAGACGGCCAATGTTGATCCACCCCAAGTCGAGACGGCCAATGTTGATCCACCCCAAGTCGAGACGGCCAATGTTGATCCACCCCAAGTCGAGACGGCCAATGTTGATCCACCCCAAGTCGAGACGGCTGAGACGGCTGGCGAAGCGAGCGACGAGGGGGCTGACGAAGCAAGCGACGCGGGCGACGCAGACGGGGATGGCCTGGACCTAGACGAACTCATAGATGCGTCGTCTCACACGGATCAGGTGGTGGAACTTCTCGAAGAGGCTTTCCCCGGTGCCGAGATTGAGACCCCGCCAGCAGCCAAGGTTGATCAATGAGTTACTCCAACGCGGTGCAGGAGTTGATCGACCAGCTAGGTCGATTGCCCGGGATCGGCCCCAAATCCGCGCAACGGGTTGCGTTCTACCTTCTCAAAGTGCCGCGCGAAGATGCGCTGTCGCTGTCACAGGCGATCATCGAGGCAAAAGAACGAGTGTCGTATTGCGGACGCTGCTTCAATCTTTCCGAGGCGGGCAACGAGTGTTCGATTTGTGTCAACCCGCGCCGTGAAGACGGGCTCGTCTGTGTCGTTGAAGACAGTCAAGACATAGTTGCCATTGAGCGAACGCAGGAGTTCCGTGGCCGCTACCACGTCTTGGGGGGCGCATTCAGCCCCATCGACGGAGTCGGCGTCGAGCAGCTTCGGATCAAAGAGTTGATGGGCCGGGTCGCCGATGAGGACATCTCTGAGGTCATCGTCGCCACCAATCCCAACCTTGAAGGCGAAGCAACCGCGGCTCTGCTGGTGAAGTACCTGAAACCGATGGGCGTACGGGTCACCCGGATCGCCATGGGCCTGCCGGTGGGCGGCGATCTCGAATATGCAGATGAACTCACTCTTGGCCGTGCCCTTGAAGGCCGCAAGGTCATCGACGACAACGAGACCGCAGCCGCGGCGGGTGCCGTTTAGGCGGCTACTCTTCAGCGCGTGCAACTCACAGAAATCGACCACATCGCGATAGCCGTCAACGACCTTGAGGCTGCGATTGCCTACTACCACGAGGCTTTCGGAGCCGAGGTCCACCACCGCGAGATCGTCGACTCAGATGGCGTCGAAGAAGCTTTGATCAAGGTCGCCGACAGCTACATCCAACTCACCGCGGCGACCCGACCCGACTCCCCGATCGCCAAGTATCTAGAGAAGCGAGGCGAGGGATTGCATCACGTCGGTTATCGCGTCGACAACTGCGCCGAGGCGCTCGCCCAGATGGTGGCAGCGGGCGCCACCCCGATTGACAAGGCCCCTCGAGGTGGCTCACGAGGTACGACAGTCGCCTTCATTCACCCCAAAGGCTCGCTCGGCACGCTGATCGAGCTGGTGCAGGAGTAGCGCGCCGCCGCTCATTCTGCGGCTCTGGTAGAACACAACTCCACCACGCCGTTGGGGGTGAGCAGGGTTGCGGTAACCGATGCAGGGCCTGGTTCGACAGTTACCGCTACGCCGTACTCGGCGAGACGACTAGCGAGTCTGGTACTCGGATGTCGCAGCACAAAAGACATAAGCGTCACCCCCTTAGCCGCCGACTCGGCCGGAGTAGTACCGGGCCATTCGATCAGGAACGGCAGCACCCCTTCACCATCGTTCTTGGTGGGGGGAGGAGTCAGGCGCCAACGCAATGTCTCACCGGCTGGGGTTGTGCGAGTCATCGCAGCCGCCTCGCCAGGGTCAACACCACGGCGGCGCGCCCAGGCGATCCAAAGATCAAGGTTGGGAACTCCCGCCGCCCACGCGACCAGGGCGGGCTCAGCGAGTTCGTCGACACCGAACGGTCGCGGACCCGGGGGCTCGGGTTGATCTAGATCAGGGCCGATGACCTCAAGGTAAGTCCCGCCACCGAGAGCGAGCAGGGCATTACGTGTGCCCCGCCCGTCGTGACGGCCACCTTCAGTTGGCGTCACACCCCAAGACTCGATGATCTCGGCCACGGTGGCTTCGAGATCGGGAGTCGCGTAGACGAGATGGTCGATCGTGGCTTCAAGCAGGGCGGCTCGGTTGATTCTCGGGTGCTTGGGACGTCCGCCGAGATCGACAACCACCAAGCCTCGTCCACTGGCCAGTGCATCATTTCGCCCGAGGCTGGCGTTGCGCCCGTCGGCAAGGACGAAACGACCACTGACACCCTGCACTGCGCGGGCCATGCGATCTCCGAAACCAGCCAGCAGGGTGGCGCCGATGTCTTTGGGATCGACCGGGACCTGCTCGATGCCTCGGCTTCGGGCCAGTCGTTGGGCCCGGTTGCGTACTTGGCGTAGTAGCTGTCCATCGGCGTTTCGATGGTGGCGTTCGGGGTCAAGCACCAAGGTGAGACGTTCAGCCATGTCCGTCGGAAGTTCGTCGGGTCGACCGCGCAAGACATCTCGGTCTTCAACAAGCGCGGTGAGCAGGCAAGCCAGCCACGGGTGGGCGCTTGCCACGACCATCTTGGCTAGGCGTGGGTGAGCACCGACGCCGGCCATCTTGTGACCCAGCGCCGTGGCGTGGCCCGATTCGTCCAGGGCATCAAGGGATCGCAGAAGCGCCACCGCAGCGGCCCAATTGGCATCGGGAGGAGCATCAAGAAAGGGCACTCGGCTTGGATCGGTGAGACCCCGGCGGGCCAGATCAAGCACAAGATCAGAAAGTTCTACCTCGGTGATAGCGGCAGGAAGATACGGCAACCGTGAGCCGTGTTCGACCTTCGACCAGAGCCGGATGGCGATCCCTGCTCCGGTACGTCCGGCGCGGCCGGCTCGCTGGTCGGCTGACGCCCTCGAAATCGACACCGTGTGCAGAGCAGTCATCGTGGTGCGCAGGTCGTGGCGCGGGACTCGTGTGAGACCTGAATCTATGACCACGCCGATGCCTTCGACGGTGAGGCTGGTTTCGGCCAGGTCAGTTGCCAGCACGATTCGCCGCTGTGATCGGGGGAGCAGAGCGGCGTCTTGTTCGCCGGCCGGTAGAGACCCGTGCAGTGGCAGGACTGCGGGGCCAAGGTTGCCGAATTCGGCGTGCAACGCTTTTTCGGTGCGGCGGATCTCGCCGACTCCGGGTAAGAACACCAGCAGATCACCGGGTCCCTTCAAGCCCTCGCGAACAGCTCTGACGACAGCGGGAACCAATGGCTCTCGCGGCTTGCGGGGACGCCAACGTATTTCCACCGGGTGGGTCCGTCCCGTGCTGGTGATGATCGGTGCAGGGTCGTCACCTTGACCGAGCAGGGTGGCCACAGCGTCGTCGTCAAGAGTCGCCGACATCACCAGCAGGCGGGCCGTAAGACCATGTTCGCGGCGGCTGTGCAGAGCGAGTGCGAGGCCGGTGTCGGCGGGAAGGCTTCGCTCGTGAAATTCGTCGAAGATTACGATTCCCACCCCGGCCAGGCTCGGGTCGGAGACGAGCCTGGCGGTGAGCACGCCTTCCGTCACGACTTCGATGCGTGTTCGGGGCCCTACCCGGCGGTTGTCGCGTGTCGTCCAGCCGACGGTTTGCCCCGGCTCTTCGGACAGCAACGAAGCCATGCGTCGTGCCGCGGCTCGAGCTGCTACCCGTCGGGGCTCAAGCACGACAATACGCTGGTCACCCAACCACGGCTCGTCGAGCAGACGCAGGGGAACGACGGTTGTCTTGCCTGCGCCGGGCTCCGCTACCAAAACAGCGTGACCGGTGATTGCCAACGCGCCCCGCAGCTCTTCGATCACTTCTTCAATCGGGAGGTTGGTCGGCTCCAGTTCCATAGACACGCATCATGGCGCGTCGCGCTCTTGGGTGTGGGAAGCTCGGCAGATGTTTGTGCATCTTGTTGATGGGACTTACGAGCTGTTCCGCTTTCACTACGCCCCGTCCAACCGCGATACCCGCCTCGGTGCGCAGCGTGGTGTGCTCAACACGGTGCTGGACCTCGTGGCCGGCGGTGCCACCCACATCGGAGTCGCCACCGACCACGTGATCGAGTCGTTTCGCAACGACCTCTATATGGGTTACAAGGATGGCAGCGGGGTAGAACCGGATCTTTTCGCTCAGTTCGGTGAGGTAGAAGAGTTGCTGGAGCTTGCCGGGTTTGCGGTGTGGCCACAAATAGCCCACGAAGCCGACGACGGCCTAGCGGCCGGTGCGGCAATGGCCGCAGCTGATCAGCGGGTCGAACAGGTCATCATCTGCACGCCCGACAAAGACCTCGCCCAATGCGTGACCGCCGACGGGCGAGTCGTGCAACTTGATCGTCGCCGTGGCATCACCTACGACCGCCAAGGGGTGATCGAGAAGTTCGGTGTGCCACCAGAGTCGATTCCCGATTATCTCGGGGTGGTGGGTGATTCCGCAGACGGCTTCCCGGGGCTTGCGGGCTGGGGCGCGAAGTCAGCGGCCAAGATCCTGTCGAAGTTCGGGCATATCGACCGGATTCCGTTCGACGTGGCGGAGTGGAACGTTGATGTCCGTGGTGGCGCAAAGTTGGCTCTAACGCTCAGTGAATACTTCGAGGAAGCGCTGTTGTTTCGGCGAATCGCCACGGTCGACCTCGACGCTCCAGTGAGCGCGTCGGTCGATGAGCTGCTTTGGGCCGGTCCAGGTGCCGGATTTGATGAGCGTTGTTCAGCTATCGGCGCCGAACGGGTTGCGCAGCGGGCTCATCGGCTGTTCGCTGATTTCGGTACGTGATCACCCTTCGGCGTTCAACACTTCGCTGATACCCATAGGAGCCGCTTGTTTGAGTTGGCTGTATTCACAAGACACAGCCTCACGGTCCGGCCGCCAACGCACGAAACGCGTCGTCCCCCGGAATCTGCCGTTGAGAACGGCCTCGTATTTCACCTCGGCCACTAATTCACAATCGAGCGGCGTCCAGTCCTGAGACGGCTTACCGCTACTCCAGCGCGACGGAGCACCCGGCATCAGGCCCTCCTGGTGGGCTTGCGGGTTCATCCACTCAGACCAAGGATGATCAGCTAGATCCTCAATGATGTTGGGGGCCAGAGTGTCGACGAGTTCGGCTCGCAGGCTGGCCTTGAAACTAGAGGCCACCCCCATGTGCTGAAGCCGCTGGTGCTCATCGTGCAAACCAACGAGCAACGAACCCACCCCGTTGCCGTCTTTGTGCATGCGGTAACCAGCGACAACCACATCGGCAGTGCGGGTGTGTTTGACCTTGAACTGAGCCCGTTTGTTGGGCAGGTAAGTGCCGTTACAAGGCTTGGCGATCAGTCCATCAAGCCCGGCACCCTCGAAGCGCACATACCACTCTTGAGCGATATTTCGATCGAGCGTGGAAGGCACCAGATGAATAGGGGGTTCGAAACCCGAAGAGATCGTTTCGAGGATCTTGCGGCGATCCCGGAACGGCTCGTCGGTCAAAGCGGTGTCGTTGACGGCGAGCACATCGAAAGCCACGAACTCGGCGGGGGTTTCCTCAGCGAGCCGCTCGACTCGCGAAGCTGCCGGATGGATCCGCTGCTGAAGCGCGTCGAAACCGAGATGGTCATCGACTGTCACGATGATCTCGCCGTCGACAACGCAGCGCTGCGGCAAACACTGCTGCAAAGGCGCCAGAAGTTCCGGGAAATAACGGGTCAACGGTTTTTCGTTGCGCGAACCCAGGTAAATCTCAGCGCCGTCACGGAAAACGATGCATCGAAAACCATCCCATTTGGGTTCGAAAGCGAGGTCCCCACCCTCGGGGATCCAGTCGATCGCCTTAGCCAACATCGGCTTCAGCGGCGGCGCAACCGGCAAATCCATGAGTCGCGAGCTTACGCTCAGTTTGCTGTTGGCGGTCGGGGCGAGCACCATGCGGAGATGAGCGACGACATCAGGCCCTTCACCATCGACATACCCGACTCAGCAATCGACGATCTGCACGAGCGCTTGGCCCGCACCCGCTGGCCCGAAGCCGAGCCGGTAAACGACTGGTCGCAAGGCATTCCCCTCACCTACACGCAGATGCTGTGCGAATACTGGGCCACCGAATATGACTGGCGACGCTTCGAGGCTGAGCTCAACTCCTATGACAACTACCTGACCGAGATCGACGGACTCGACATCCACTTCCTAAATGTCCGCTCGCCTCACGACGACGCCACCCCGATGATCCTCACACACGGCTGGCCAGGTTCGGTGGCCGAGTTCATGGCCGTGATCAAACCACTCACCGACCCGACCAACTACGGCGGGACTGCCGCAGACGCATTTCATCTGGTCATCCCGTCGCTACCCGGCTACGGCTGGAGCGGCAAACCGACGCGGCCCGGGATGGGTGTGCCGTGGATCGCCACCGCCTGGAACACGTTGATGGTCCGGCTCGGATACGAATCCTACGTCGCCCAAGGCGGCGACTGGGGTAGCGCCGTCACCACCACAATCGGATCACAGAATCTGGGTAACGTCCGGGCCATACACACCAACATGCCCGTCTCTGGACCCACGCCCGAATCGCTGGCAGACCCGACCGAACAAGAGCAAGCGGCGCTAGAAGCTCTGGGTCACTACGACCGTTGGGACTCGGGCTACTCCAAACAGCAATCAACCCGCCCGCAGAGCCTCGGCTACGGATTAGTCGACTCTCCCGCGGGTCAGTGCGCGTGGATCGCTGAGAAGATGTGGGCTTGGACGGACAACGACGGCGACCCCCGCAGCGCCCTGACCTTTGACCAGATGCTCGACAACATCTCGATCTACTGGTTCACCGCCACAGCAGCCTCATCGGCCCGCCTGTACTGGGAGAGCTTCGCCCAATTCGGTGACGGCGCCGTTGAAGTGCCCACCGGCTGCAGCATCTTCCCCAAAGAAATCATCCGAGCCAGCAGACGCTGGGCGGAGAATCGCTACGCCAACATCGGTTACTGGAACGAACTCGATATAGGCGGCCATTTCGCCGCATGGGAACAACCAGACCTATTCATCACCGAAATGCGCGCCGCCTTCAGCGTCCTGTAACTCCAGAGCGCTTTTCCGCGCCACTCACCGGTTAGTATCGTTGGTCCGGGCGAAACACGAACAGCAATCTGATTGACGCCCGGAGACTTCCTCCAATTGCCCCAGCGCACGTAGCGGGAGGAAGAGTTGACTGCAGAGATTGCGATACTGAACCGGAACGGAATCGCGCTCGCGGCGGACAGTGCCGTCTCCATCGGAGCGTCTGCCCAGCCGAAGATCTACAACACCGGGAACAAACTGTTTTCTTTGTCGAAACGAGCCCCGGTCGGTGCCATGATCTACGGCAACGTCCTGCTCACGGGCACCCCTTGGGAAACTGTCATCAAGTCATTCAGACAGAAACTTGGCGCTGAGGTCTTCGAGACTGTAAGCGAGTATGCAGAGGCGCTGATCGGTTACATCGAAGAGACATCAGCTCTGTTCTCTGCAAGCCAGGAACAGAGCGAATTCGAACTCCACTGCATTGGATTGTACGAATATCTACAGAGGCAAATTGTGGATCGCCTCCACTCCCTGTTCGAGGCCAGTGGTGAGACCACGGATGCCGATGTCTCGGCGGTGGTTGCGGAAGTGCTCCAAGAGGAACTCCTCAACATTGGGGACGAAGAGTCCTTGGAGAACTTACCGGAGGGTTACGGGGACGATCTTGTCAACAGGTTCAGCGAGACCGAAGAACTCGCCAAGCGACAGGTCTTTGAACAACTTCCACTGGACGATGAAGCGACCCGTTCGCTGCGGTCTCTGACGATCGCATGGATGGAACGTCCGCTCGAGGCAGCCGAGTTAGGAACAGGATTGGTTGTCGCAGGGTTTGGCGAGTCAGAGTTTGTGCCCGCTCTGATCGAACTACAGGTCTACGGCGTGATGGGTGGCTCGTTGCGCCGTCGGACTCCTGATGAACATCGCATCTCCGCCAACAACAACGCAGCTGTGTTGCCCTTCGCTCAGCGTGAGATGGTGGATCTGTTCATGTCCGGTATCGACCCCGAACTGCGGGAGGTTGTCGATTCAACGTTGCTTGATCTGACCGATGCATTAGCCGGCCTCTTGGCAGACGCAATTCCCGTCACTGAGAGCGCTTCGCTCGAATCACTCCGCTCTGGTGGCACAGAGCTTTTTGAGACTTATCACTCGTACCTGCGGGATTACATCCAACACTTCCATATCGCGCCGATCCTCGACGCTGTTTCTGTCCTTCCAATAGACGAACTTGGGGCGATGGCGGAGACCCTGGTGAATCTGACCTCGTTCAAACGGCGTGTGACTCTCGATGCGGAGACAGTGGGAGGGCCGATTGACGTCGCGGTAATCTCGAAGGGCGATGGACTAGTCTGGATTCGCCGGAAGCACTATTTCGACCCGACGCTGAACCATCACTTCTTCGCCAACTATTTCCGCTACGGTTCTTTCAAGGAGCAGGGTGAACTATGACAACAGGCCAAACGCAGAACAGAGTCTTCAGGTCGTACGAGCAACTCGAACGTGAACTGATGCCGAAGCGTGCCAAGGAACTGCGCGCCCAACGACTCGGCGAAGATCCTCGGAAGGAGGCACTGGAAAAAATCCGCCGATTATTCGCCGACTTCGTCGACATCGCAGCGGAGCAGCACCCCTAGCTGTTTACTTGGCCGAGGAGCACCTGGAACCGGGCGCCGCGGAAATGTCGGCTCGCGTTTGGATCGCTCATCCGATCTTCGTGGGGCGACCCTGCAAGCGGGGCGAGAAAACCGAGGCAATCGGACTCAGGGCCACCGCTTCGCTTGGTAGTCAAGCATGTTCTGGCCTTGCAACTCCTGTGTGGAATTATTCACGCGGACCATAAAGGCTTCTTTCTTCTCACCCTTCGTCGGCTTCGCGAACACTGGTTTGGCCGCGGGGCCCGCTTCGATTCGAGCGACTGTCTTCTCTTCGAGAACAGCGAACGTGACTCGCAAGTCTGAAGCAGCAGTCGTCGAAAGTGGCTACTGGTGACTGACGTCAACCAGAGCTCCCATCCGTCGCGGTCATTGCCCTTCACGAAGGGGTAGTCCTCCTCAATCCCGATGATTGCTCCGTCGTCGCCGACTCCGACCAGCAGCGTTCCGCCGTCGGCGTTCATGAAGCCGGCGATTGTCTTGAGAACACTCCAGGCCATCGCGGCGTCCTTGTCATCGGTGTGGAGATTCTTGAGCGCGGTGGACTTGAACTCAACAACTTTGCTCTCACCGGTCGCCATGAGGGCTTTGACTGCGGCAACTTCCTGCTCTGGATCGTGACTGTCGGAAGCGAAGGGGCTCTCATCACGATTCGCGGAACGGTTAGCTGGTTTATCCATGGCCTCTTCGATCTGGAAAATAAGTCGTTCGAATCGCTGGTTGAAGAAGGACTCAAAATCGTCTTGACGCAGCGCGCGCGGGTCTACGTCGTGCGAGCGCACGATTTCATCTAGCTCGACAGGATCAATCTGATAACTGTCCTCCAATCTCGCCAAGTATCGACTTGGAGCATCGCCGCCAATGATTCTGTTTGTCCGTGCATTGATGGCGGTCTTGTTCACGACACTGTTGGCGATGCCGGGGGCAATTTCCTTTTCGGCGCACCACTTCTTTGGGAAGAGGTGATGCACATCGATGTTGTCGTCAAAATATGCATGCACGTCTATCGGCTTCCCGGTGCGAAAGTCTCTGCCGCCGCGCAACATCTGAAGCGCACACAAGCCTTTGTAGGCTGCGCTGTTCCTAGTCCGTAGGGTCAGCAGCCGAATAGCTTGGAACTGCGCCTCTTGAATGGTGCGCGGTTCGGCCGCACCTTCTCGAATCCATGCGATGACATCCTGGAGATCGTTTGCGAATCGTGTTTCGGTTGCGCCTCCGTACATTTCACCAAAGACGCCGCACCAGTACCAGTTTCGCAACTGCTCGTTCACTTGATGGCTCTCAGCGTGGTCTCCGAGCTGGCCGCGGATCGCGGAGAGTGGCACGAGTTGCGTCGAGTAGGGCAGGTCGCGCGCTGAGAAAATGTACTCTGAGTGCAAGAAAGGCACTGTATTAATTACACCCGCCATAGCGATATCGGCCCATTTCTCATAGTCAGCCAAGTCAAGGCCAAGGACAGCTTTTCGTTTGCAGGAGATGGCCGGAGCGCGATCTCCTTCCTGAGCACTTGCGATATGAACGGCTCGTCTTTCAAATGTTGCGAGCAGCGTGACAACCTGCAAGAAGTCGGTAGCCGAGAACTGATCGAGAACAGGGTAGTCGTGAAACCTTTCCTTGCGTGAGTCCCAATCGTCCCGCAGGTTGAAATCGCTGGCAGCGAACGTTGCTGTCAACAATTCGAATACGGTGAGTGTGACGCCTCCGGTGTTCACCTTCTCGAAGACCTGGCAGACGGCCTCCTTAGGGGTGGACTTGGCGAGTTCGATTGTTGGCACATCGTAGGAGATGAACGGTTTGATAACGACCTCGGCGAAAGCCTTCCAGTTGGCTAGCAGTTCCGACCGTTCGGCGGGCCCCTTTTCGAGGTAGGCCAATTGCCAGTCCATGGTCGCGCTCCCGTCGAGAACGATGTCCAACGGAAAGTGGCTAGCTGCGATCTCAGCTTCCCGTGACGATAAGAGGCCGAGCGAATAGGTGGGACAACGCGGACCATACGGCGCGAGGCCGTGGCCCGAGCGGCCCGTGAGCGCAGCGAACAAGAGCGGGATTGGCACCGCCGCCACACGACAGGCTCTCACCTATCTGCGGGCGCTCTAAGTCGAGTAGCACTTGTCTGCCAAAGCCCGTGGTGATCTTGCGGTCTTCCGGCACGCTGATAATGCCGTCGTCCTCGCGGTCTTTGAACGGATCAATGCATGCGTTGATGTTCGCGTAGTAGTGACGGCTCAGGTCCTTGCCTCGGGTGCCTCGGGTCGGAACCGGTTCCCGAGAATAGAGCGCGAAGAAGAGCGAAGTCATGCGTTGCTGGCCGTCAAGGAGCATAAATTCTGGCTGCTGATCTCCGACAGGCTCAACTCCTTCCAGAGGTCGCGGGCGGAAATTCACGTCGGGATTTCCGGTGCGAAGGGTCATGACCGCACCGATTGGATAGGAGAGTGAGACAGACGCCAGCAAGCTGACGATGTGGTTGTCATCCCACACCCAACCGCGCTGAAAATCTGGAAGTTGAAGGCGACCGGATGCTGCCATCTCAAGCAAATCAGAGAGCGGCTTCTCATTGCTCTCAAACTTTTTTTCCTGCTCCATCAGCCGATGCCCCCATCTTGGATTGATCCGTCGCGGACTAAGCGAACGAGTGATTGTAACTTGAGTGGGCGAGACATCACCGAACCGACAACCGCTGCCTACGAGGTCATCCAGCGGTGACCCTCAAAGAGGAGTTTCTTCGTTTTGCAGGGGGTTGGCCGATGGCAACTGTTCTGAGGCTGTCACCGACAGCTAGGCGTGGATCCACTTGGGGTCGCTGGAGTTGCTGTGATTGGCGAGCGCGTCCAGCAGCGTGGCAGGGCATTCCTCGGCGAGCAAGGTGTGGCGGTTGGAGGGTTTGAGGATCGTACGCTTGACCATAGTGTCGAACTGGTCGAGAAGAGGCTGCCAGAAACCGTTGACATTGAGCACGCCCACCGGCTTGGCCATGATGCCGAGCTGGTTCCAGGTGAGGGTCTCGGCAAGTTCGTCGAGCGTGCCAAAACCGCCAGGAAGGGCGATGAAAGCATCGGACAGCTCATACATGAGTGCCTTGCGGGTATGCATCGAATCGACTTTCTCGAGAGAGGTGAGACTCTCATGGCCAACCTCGTCGTCAAAGAGGTCGGTAGGGATAATCCCGGTCACGCGTCCGCCCCGTGACATCACCGTGTCGGCGATCAAACCCATCAGTCCGACCGCACCACCGCCGTAGACAAGTTCAATGTCGCGCTCAACAAGAAGTTTGCCCAACTCGATTGTTGCATCGGTGATCTCCGGGTCCGTTCCCGGAGACGAAGCGCAGAACACGCACACTCGTTGAAACTTGTGCATCGGGCAAGCCTACTGCTCCACACATATTTGAGCGCCGGGCATACCGTCTGCCTTCAGCCGGATGTAGGGATCGCCGGCGGCGGGGCCGACGGGTACGCACGTTGGATCAGCTCGATCCATTCCTGGTCGTGGAGCGGGTCGTCGGGCACGACCGGGTCAATGCCTCCGGCCCGCATGTCGTCAACGAAACGGGCAACAATGTCGTCGACCGGCAGGGCTGCATCGAACAGTTCCCGGCGAACCGCGCGCTCTTTGTCCGTGGCGAAGACCTCGGCCTTCCACGAGATGGTGATACGGACATCGCTCGGCTCATACTCGACCACTGGGTCGGGGTCGCGGATGCTCCACCGGCCAGTGTCCGATTCGTGGTGGATGGTCGCGTCAACACTCAGGGAGGTGCCCGCGCCTTCGACACCGGAACCGAGCGGGCCGACGCCGTGGTAGAGGGCTTCGTTGTCAGCGACGACCGCAACGTTGTCGAACGGTGGTCGCTCAGTGAGCATGGGACCGGCCGGTCCCCCGGGCCAATAGTGGAAGGCGCCTCCGGGCCCGTCGAAGAACCAGGTGACCGCCGTGGCTAAGCGAACCCGCTGTTCGACGAACAAGCCGGACTGGAACATAGCGATGAGCAGCCACACAGGGCAGTTGCGGCGGCTGGCATGAGTGAACACTGGGATGTCGAGATGAGCAACGAAGGGGTACGCCGCCGGACCCATCACGTTGACATACACGGTGGTCGGATCAACGATCTGCGCACCGGGGTACACTAGGAGCGCGGTATCGCAATAACCGGCGTGGTGGAGCAACTCCTCGCCGCCGGGAAAGTGAACCTCGCCGTGGGTGGCCAGATCGCGCCGGAACCACGGAGGCACGAACGGCACACGGGCCTTGCCTGAGCGTTCCTGCTCCTCCTTGGTTTGCGCGGCAAGGGCCAGACTTGTGAACGGCCCCGCCTCTTGGACTAGCGAGCGAACCCGGCCAGGGTCGTCGAACACAGGTTGGAGACGGATCACCTCGGACTGGACCGTGGGGCCACCTGTCTGTATCTCGCTCCTTACTTCGGCCCAGCCGACGCCGGACCAATTTGCTGAATAGCTGACTGTAGTGTCGCGATACCCAGCTGGGCAGGCAACACGGGTTTGCCGATTCCGCCTCTAATTAGGGGCACCCGACTGGCCCACCTGCGCCTCTCAGCCGACAAGCGCCTACTGTTGGGGGCGTGCAGCACGGGATCTTTGTGGCACCGTTCGGGCTGTTCGCCGACCCCCATCGACTAATGGATCTAGGGCGAGCGGTCGAGGAATCGGGTTGGGATGGAATCTACGTGTGGGACCATGTGCTGCGTCCCGAGAGCAACGAGATCATCGACACGTGGGTCGCGTTGGCGGTTTTGGCGACGGCCACGCGGCGGCTACGTCTCGGTCCGATGGTCACACCGGTGCCGCGCCGTCGTCCCATCAAGCTAGTGAGGGAAGTGCTGACGGTCGATCTGCTGAGCGAGGGCCGGTTGACTCTCGGTGTCGGATCCGGCACCGACACCGGAGGCGAACTGGCCCGTTTTGATGAGGTGATCGATCCGCGGATCCGCGGCCAGCGCCTCGACGAGGGCCTGCGGATCGTTGCCGAACTCTTGGAGGGCGAGTTCGTCGTCCATTTCGGCGAGCATTTCACTGTGGACGGCGTATCGGCCGAGCCCCGAACGGTGCAACGACCCCGCCCCCCGATCTGGTGCGCGGCGCGCGGCACTGCAATGAAACCGGTGCGCCGCGCGGCCCGTTACGAGGGCATGTTCCCGATCGAACTGAACCACGACAGCTTTTGTCGGGCACTTGACGAAATAGCCACCGTGCGCGGCAATCTCGATGGGTTCGATATCTGCCTGCGAACCGATTTCGACGGCACACCACCGTCGTTTGCTGATCAAGGAGCAACTTGGCTCCTGCGCTCCTTCCCTGCAGTGACAGACCCTGCAACCGTGTTCGACGCAGTGATCGGTGGCCCGCCAAGTTGAGCTGTCAGACAGGTTGCAACCGCCAATTCTGAGAATCCGCAGGTGCGATCAACCGGGTTGGGTTCGGGCGCGGCTGCTTCGGGCAGATAGATTGCGGGCGTGGTTGACCAGTCAATGAACGCCAAGCTCGACGATCTTCGCAGACGCAAGGATCAGGCAGTGCATGCGGGATCTGAGCGTTCAGTGTCCCGCCAACACGAAAAAGGCAAGATGCTGGCCCGGGAACGCATCGATTACCTGCTCGATGAGGGCTCGTTCAACGAACTCGACATGTTGGCTCGTCACAGGGCACATGAAGCCGGACTCGCAGAGCGTCCCTACACCGATGGGGTCATAACCGGTTGGGGAACCGTCGACGGGCGCAAAGTATTCGTGTTTTCGCAGGATTTCACAGTTATGGGTGGTGCGCTCGGTGAAGTCTTCGCGGAGAAACTCCACAAGGTGATGGATCTGGCGTTGGCCACCGGAGCGCCGATGGTCGGACTCAACGATGGCGCTGGTGCTCGCATCCAGGAGGGTGTCGTGTCGCTCGACGGTTATGGCGGAATCTTCTTCCGCAACGTTCAGGCCTCAGGAGTGATCCCGCAGATCTCGGTGATCCTCGGCCCCTGTGCAGGCGGCGCGGTCTACAGCCCCGCCATGACCGACTTCATTTTCATGGTGCGCGAGAAATCGCACATGTTCATCACCGGTCCCGACGTCGTCAAGACAGTTACCGGTGAGGAGGTGACGCTTGAAGAACTCGGCGGAGCGGGCAGTCACAGCAGCAAGTCGGGGGTTGCGACGTTCGTTGCCGACTCCGAGGAGCAGGTCCTTGACGAGGTCAAAGATCTGCTGAGTTTCTTGCCGTCCAACAATCTCGACCAAACGCCTCGGATCGAAGCAAGCGACGATCCCGATCGCCTCTGCCCCGAACTCGACGAGGTCCTGCCGGACAGCTCCAACGTGCCCTACGACATGAAACAGGTCATCACATCCGTGGTCGATGATGGTGACTTCCTGGAGTACCACGCCAGTTGGGGTCGCAGCATCACTTGTGGTTTCGCCCGAGTGGATGGACGGGCCATCGGCGTCGTCGGCAACCAGCCGATGATGCTGGCCGGTGTGCTCGACATCGACTCCTCGGAAAAAGCCGCCCGCTTTGTGCGCACCTGCGACGCCTTCAACATCCCGCTGCTGACTTTTGTGGATGTGCCCGGCTTCCTGCCCGGCGTGGATCAGGAATACGGAGGCATCATCCGACACGGAGCGAAACTCCTCTACGCCTACTGTGAAGCGACCGTGCCACGCATCCAGATCATTACCCGCAAGGCCTATGGCGGCGCCTATGTGGTGATGGACTCGAAATCGGTTGGTTCAGACCTGTCGTTCGCCTGGCCCACCGCCGAACTTGCCGTGATGGGACCGGAGGGGGCGGTGGAAATACTCCATCGACGCGAGCTAGCCGATGCAGCGAATGCGGCCTCCCGCCGAGCCGAGTTGATCGATGACTACACCGACCGCTTGGCGAACCCCTATGTAGCGGCCGAGCGCGGATATATCGACGATGTGATCGAACCGTCGCAAACTCGGCAAAAGGTAGTAGCCGGTTTTCAACTGCTTGAGTCGAAGCGTGAGGAGTTGCCGCAGCGCAAGCACGGCAACGTGCCCCTGTAGGGGTGCTTGAGAGTGGTTTAGGGTGATGGTCTGTGGCGATGATTGAGTTCTCACCGACACCTTCTGAGGAGGAAGCCGCAGCCATTCTGGCCGCCTATGAACTCCTGTGGCCTCAGCCGAGTGAAGTTGTTGCGCCGCGGAGTGTGTCTCGTTGGCGTTTCGCCGGTCGTCGCTGGTCACCGCGCCCCGGCTACGGAGGTTGGGCCTGACCCGTCGACCGGCTCGGTTAGCTGGCCAACAGTTCCAGCAACGCGGGGCCGAGTATTTCGGCGGCGAACAACTCCGAGCGCTCGAAGTCAAGGTGAACGCCGTCGGTTCGGCCGTAGCGACCGTGATGACCCGAAGCATCCAACGCGACCGCAGTGTCGACCAAAGCCACGACTGCACCTTCAGTGTCGGACTCGAATTCAGCCACCAGAGAACGTACAAGCGAGTTGTAAGCCTCAGCCCTTCGGGGGTCGTGGTCGATTCCCACTCCGTAATACGAGAGCAGATAGGGAGCGGTCGCAAACACGACTTTGGCGTCGACAGAGTGAGCGTTCGCCAGCAACTTTCGGTAGGAACGTTCTATATCGGCTGCGAAGTCCTGATCGAGCATGGAGGCCCATGACCCGTCGAGTCGTCGGTGCTCGTACTGCGGGTTGACGTGATCCACCACTAGCACCAGATCCGTCCCCGGTTCGATGAAATCGTCACGACAAGGCTCGTCATGGATCCACCACTCGATGGGGTCATCGGCCTCTGGATCGATACGCCGTGCCCGCCAAGGCCGGTCTGCGCTGATCAGCGGAGAACAGCCAACACGGGTGTGATCCACAACGGCCATGGCACGGTTGGCATCGGCCCATGTGCGCAGTCCGTCGGCAATGTGCAGACCCGAAGAATCACCGATCACGGTGATGATCGGCACCACCGGCAAGGTCGTGGGGTTAGATGTGGTGGTTGGGGAGTTGCCGGCAGTTGGCTCGGTGGTCGTCGAGGGTTCAGCTTGTGGCGATGAAGAGGTTGGAGCGGCGTTGTCGGTTGGGGAGGCCTGCGCGTTGGGTGCTGCGGTCGTGGACGGCGGCTGTAGTTGCTCAGCAGTCGTGGACGATGCAGTCACACCTGTGGTGTCGCCAGCGGAATCTTCGGGGTCCTGGAGAGCCCATGCCGGTAGTTCATCGGCATCGGTGGCACGTTCGCCGATTGCGCGGGCTGGTGTGGAGAGTGCCGCTGTGGCTGTGGCGATCAGTGCCACTACCAGCGCAGCCGCGCCGAGCAGCGATAAAGCCCGTCGTCCGCCACCCAAACGCACAGGCATCTCGACCACTCGATATGACGCTTCCGCGGCGATCAATGTGGTTGAGACAACCGAGACCGGATGCCAATCGGTCAACTCGATCAGAGGCCAATGAAACAAATAGATGGCATACGAACGTGTGCCCAACCAGCGCAATACCCCAGCAGACATGATCCGTGCGGGGATCCCGTCTCTTACCGCGGCAACAACCCAGACCACCCAGCACAACGCCATCAGCTGCGGGCCGCCTCTGAAAACAAGACTGTCCTGAGGGCCCAGACCGAGCAGCGCCACAACAGTCACTCCAACGGCCACAGCAAAGATCACGCCCTCAGCGATCACCTTGGCGCGCCCCGGGACTTGGCCGGCATCTGGGTTCATGAGCCGTTGAACGAAACCGAAGCGTGCTGCGGCGAGGGCAAGGCCTGCTCCCGCAGCGATCTCCAATGCCCGCACCGGTGTGGCCACATAGGCATCGGCTGATCCCCACCACAGCACCACCCCGACCAGCCCAGCTATCACCATCGCCCACACAACAAGTGCAGTGCGGCGGGTCAACGCAGCCGCTGCGGGGAACAACAAATAGAACTGCTCCTCGATCGCCAACGACCAAAAATGAGCCAACGGTTCAGGCCGAGCCTCAAAGATCGCCGCGTAACCCGCAGTATCAAGCGCGGTGCGCCAATTGAACACGTTCAATACCGCCGTCAAAGCATCAAAACCGACTTCTCGTAATGCTTGGTCGTCCAAAGCCGCGGTCAACGCCAACACCGAAGCGATTGTCAACAAAGCTGCCGGCATCAGCCTCCGAACCCGCCTTGCCATAAACCGACCAAGGCGCAAACGTCCGGTAGCAGACACCTCCGCGTCGATCAGGCCAACCACCAAATAACCCGACAGTGTGAAAAACAAGCCAACACCGAGCCATCCGCCTGGGACCACATCAGGCCACAGGTGAAACAACACCACCCACGCCACCGCCAGACCCCGCAACCCGTCAAGGCCAAGATGACGGCGCACAGATGCGCCAGAACTTGCGCCAGAACAGTCAGCCCGCAGATCAGAGGCCGGACGCATTCAACTCAGGTTCGTTCCATTTCAGTCCGCCGAGCGGATTTGCGAGCGCAACTCAGCGAGCCAGACATCCGATTCTCCGGTGCCGACACGGTTGTTCTCTTGTTCCTCTTCGGTTCCGTAGGTCGATGGGTAGGAACCAAGAAACTTCACAACGTGTCTTTGCTGGTGGAGACTGCGCAGCGCGTCGCCGACCACTTCGTTGGCAATGTGGCCTTCGCAGTCGATCAAGAAGCAATAGTCTCCAAGCGCGCTGCGGGTTGGGCGGCTAACAAGCTTGGTGAGGTTGATGCGGCGCGCTGCGAACTCCTGAAGAATGCTGATCAGCGAGCCTGGTTGATCAGCTCGTTGGAAAACCACGATTGAAGTCTTGTCATGACCGGTTGGTCTGGTTATGCCTTCGCTGGTGACGAGCACGAAGCGAGTCTGGTTGTCGGGGTGGTCTTCAATGTCCGCCGCTAGCGTTTCGAGTTCGTAGACATCGGCGGCCCTTTGCGGAGCGATCGCGGCCGTGTCCCGCCGCTGAGTTTCTGCGAGTTCACGAGCGGCATCCGCCGTGGAGTTTGTTGCCTCGATGGTTGCCCACGACAATTTGTCGCGCAGGAACTGACGGCACTGCGCGTAGGCCATCGGGAACGAACGAACAGTTTTGATGTCTTCCAGACACACCCCGGGTTGCACCAGTAAGTTGAGGTTGATGTTGATCACCACTTCGCGCTGAATCAGCAAGTCAGCATCGAAGGCGAGTGTGTCGATTGTGGCGTTGACCGATCCTTCGATCATGTTTTCGATTGCAGCGAAGCCGTAGTCGATCCCCCCAGTTTCCACTGCCGTCAACACATCAAAAATGGAACCAAACCGCAGATGGTTCATCTCCACGAGATCGGGCTGGGTGTAGAGGGCTTGTTCGGTGAAGGTTCCGCGCGGTCCGAGGTAGCAGACTACCGGCTTGTCTAACGGCGATTCGCTCACGTCTCCAAGGATAGGACGACACGAGCGTTAGACCTATCGACCCCTGCGGCTACCGTTGTGGACATGGATGGTGAGGGGCCTACGCGTTCGGTCCCTGGGAATTGGCGTTGGACCAGCAATGCGGCCGGCCGCGTGGATGGTCTTGCCGATTTTGTCCACCGATACCGCAAGCGTTTGTCTTGGTTTCTTTTTTATCTCCTGATGTTCTTGCCGCTTCTTTTCATGCTCAGAACGCCGGGCAACACCATGGAAGAGGGGACCTTGCTGATCGGCGGCGAACTCGTGCTGCGAGGGTGGACTCCTCACGGAGACTTCGAACACCTCTACGGACCAGCCGATTTGTGGACGCTGGCTGCCGCATTCTCGATATTTGGCGTGTCGATCACTGTTGAACGCATCGTCGGGATGCTGTATCGGGTTTTGTTGGTTTGGGCGATCTATCGAATTGCCCGCCGCTGGGGAACGGGTGTCGCAACAGCCGCGGCCGGTCTCGCCTGGCTGTTGATCGTCCCCTTCGGGCTGATTGCGTATTCCTGGATCGCAGCGCTGGCATTTGGCGTAGCCGGCCTCGCGGTAGCGCTTGACGCCGACGAGAACTCTCGCAGATGGCTGGGGGCCGGAGTGTTGGCGGGAGTTGCCTTGTTGTTTCGGGCGGATTTGATTCTTGCGCTGGCCTTGGGGCTTGGCCCTCTGGTTTGGTCAGCGGGCCGCGAGCATCAGAAACGGTTTGCGATGGGTCTGGGCGCCGGCGTGGTCGGCTACGTCGTCCATCTGGCGACGGCAGGCCCAGCAGCGGTGATCGAAGGAATGTTCGTCAGTCCGGTTATTCGGCTCCGTTCTGGGAGGCGGCTCCCCGTACCTCCCAATTCAGACACCGCCGATGAGTTCTTCGCGAGGCTTGATGATTTCATCCGAGGGCCCGACAGTCTGCCCGGCCTGGGTCGCCCAGCTCAGATCACCGCCTTGTTTTGGGTGACGGTACTTGCCGCGGTGCTAACGATTTGGCTGGCGCGTCGCGACCGGCGCCTGCTCGCCTTCTCGTTGTTGGCAGCGGGAACCATCCCCCAGCTTTTGCAACGACCGACTCCCAACCACATCAAGTTCGTGGCAGTGCTGATCTTTCCGGCACTGGCGATTGCTTTGGCTCGTCATCTCAGGTGGCGAATCGTCAGCGGACTGGCGGCGGTGTGGATCTTTGCTTGTCTGGTCACGATTGCCCCGCACTATGTGGGTCGCGTCACATACGAAACGTATTTTGATCCTGAGCTGGGAGTTCGCTCGACTTACGCTGGTCGAACGTTCGCGGTCGCTGCAGACGATATAGCCGACCTGTTAAACATCTTGGGGACGCTTGATGCGTTCGCGGAGCCGGGCGACAGCGTGTTCGTGGGTCCAGAGGTGCTGGCTCGCACCAACTACTCCGAGACGTTCCTGTATCACCTGCTTGGTGACTACGAACCTGCCTCTTATCACATCCAGATGAATCCGGGGTTGGCGAACCGCGAAGGTGGTCGCCTTGCCGCGGACATCGAACAGGCGGACTGGCTCATCTTGACGAACCTGTTCAACGGCTGGTCCGAACCCAACAGTTCAACCTCCGATGGAGACCTGCGAGCCGACGCGGTGGTCGAATCGTCCTTCTGTGAGGTCGCGTCGTTTGGACCGCGCACCCTCTACGGCAATTGTTGACGGCAACTGTTGAAAATTCCCATAGCGCAGTGGCAGGGCTGGCTTGTAGGATCGGTTTATGGTCGATACGGCCACCCATGACCAGCTTGTAGCCGAACTAACCGGCGGGCTGGCGCCCAGCGAAGACGACCTCGCACCATTTGAAGGATCGGATCGTTTGAGGCCCGACGGGCGCCCCCGCCCCGAGTTCCGCGCTGAACTTCGCCGTATTCCCACTTGGCCAACGTCGTTCATATTCTTGTGGTTCTGGTGTACCCCTTCCTGGTGGTTTGGGGTGCGCTGACGATAAGCCATCCGCTGACGTGGGTGCTCGCTTTCTGCGCTATGGGTGTCTGGTACCAGCGGGCGTTGACGTTGCATCACGAGTCCGCCCATCGACTGCTGTTCAGCAACCGCACGGCGAACGACTGGGTGGGTGAAAAACTCCTCGGTTTGCTTGCTTTCGGCGACGGTGGACCGGCCTACCGCTTGGTTCACACCCAGCATCACCGCGACGAGTTCGGTGAACGCGAACCCGACTTCATGTTGTATGCCCGCTATCCGATACCGGCCGATTCGATGCGACGCAAACTGTTACGTGACACCTTCGGCGTGTCGGGCTACAAGCTCCTCAAACCAGCAATTGTTGGTGTGTTTGTGAAAGGACGGCGGATCCGTGCAGCGCGGTTCTTCGCTGGCCAGCTATTCGTGTTCGGACTGTTCTTGGCTTTCGGTCATCCGTGGCTCTACGTGTTTTTGTGGTGGCTTCCCTGGACGACCTTTTGGCAGGTTGCCAACCGGCTTCGTGCGTTAGCCGAGCATGGCGGTATGACCCGATCCCCAGACCGCCGACGGACCAGCAACAACATTCATCAGGGGTTGTTGGCCCGGTACGTGTTTTTGCCGCATTCGGTTGGGTTTCACCTCGCGCACCATGTCGATTCGGGTGTCCCGATGTCCAACCTCCCGAAGTACCACCGGGCTTTGGAACAAGACGGCTACATCACCGACACCATCACCTACCCCAGCTATCGAGCATTCTGGCGAACCCTCGTCCGCCGATGACTTCTGCGGCTCCGGCCACCCCCGGTAGGCTCTGCGCGATGACTTCTGCGGCTCCGGCTACGCCCGGCGGAAGCTCCGCGCGATGACTTCTGCGGTTCGGGCTACCCCCGGTAGGCTCCGCGCGATGACTTCTGCGGCTCCGGCTACGCCCGGCGAAAGCAACGATCGCTTTTATTTTCGTCAACTGCTATCGGGTCGAGACTTTGCTACCAACGATCCTATAGCAGCGCAGATGGTCAACTTCGTCTACGCCATCGGTGATCGTCAAAGCGGTGAAGCGGTGCTCGTTGACCCTGCTTACGATGTTGAAGGCCTGCTCGCAGTGCTTGCCGCCGACGACATGCGCTGCACCGGGGTGCTGGCAACCCATTACCATCCCGACCATGTCGGCGGATCGATGATGGGCATGCAATTGGAAGGAGTCGCCGAACTCCTCGAGCACGTAGACGTCCCGATACATGTGCAAACCCCCGAAGCGGAGTACGTGCGCACCGTCACCGGCTTGACCGAGGATGCTCTGGTGCAGCATCAAAGCGGCGATGTCGTGTCGGTCGGGGCGGTGGACATCGAACTGATTTGCACCCCCGGCCACACCCCTGGCAGCCAGTGTTTCTTGGTCGACGGTCGGTTGGTCGCGGGCGACACCCTCTTTCTTGACGGCTGTGGACGCATGGACCTTCCCGGATCGGACCCGGCGCAGATGTATGAAAGCCTGACCCAAAAACTGGCGAAAGTGCCTGACAGCGCGGTGCTGTATCCCGGACATCGGTATTCACTGGAGTCCTCGGCCACTATGGGCATAACCAGGGAGCGCAACGTGGTGTTCCGCCCCAAAACCCGCGAGCAGTGGCTCGCCGTGTTCGGCGGCTAAGTTCAGCGTTCAGACACCGACCTAGGATTGCTGTCTGATGCCCGCTGTTTCCTCTGAGCCCGCTAGCACAGGCTCAACTAGTACAGGGTCGGGTATCAGTCGTCTTGTCGGGCTTGATGGTCTTCGGGCCATTGCCGCCTTTGCCGTCTTCTTTCACCATGTCGGGTTTCACTCGGGTCGTACCTATGACGGGGCAATCGGTCGCTACATCGGTCGCCTCGACATCGGTGTGCCGATCTTTTTCGTGCTTTCTGGGTTTTTGCTGTTCCGGCCGATCGCCGCAGCCGTCATTGACGAACGCCCACTACGTCCTACCGCGGAATACCTGTGGCGCAGGTTCATGCGGATCTACCCGGCGTTTTGGGCTGCCTTGTTGTTGATCGTCTTGTTCACCAACGAGGACCTGGGTCTCGCCGACGGGATCACGACTTCGCTGCTCTCCCACATCTACTGGACGGATCACGTAGTTGGACCGATTCCGCAAGCTTGGAGCTTGGCCACTGAAGTCAGCTTCTATCTGATTTTGCCTTTGTTCGCCCGATTCCTGGTTCCCTGGTTGGCCGACCGCGGGCGCCCGCAGCGTCGGAATGCGCTTTTCGTGTTTGTTGCCGGGTGTTATTTGCTGTCGGTTTTCTTTCGGATTTGCATGCTCGGTTTAGACAACCAGTGGAGCGTCGACGCGCTGCTCTGGCTTCCGGGAATGTTTGACTATTTCGCGATAGGCATGGCGCTTGCCGTTGCCCGAGTCGGGTTTGAGCACGGTTCTGTGCAACGGGTTCGACTTGAGCGGTTGGCAGCGCCAGCCGGTTGGTGGTGGATTGGTGCGGCGCTGCTCTTTTATGTCGTGTCTCAGCGGATGGGGTTGGCTCTGGGACTCGATGTGGCTTCATGGCCCCGGGAGATTGGACGCCAGTTCGTGTACGGGGCAATCGGGTTTGCGTTGTTGTTCCCACTGGTGTTCGGCACCGACCGCCGGTCGTACGTGAGGCGCTTCGTGGCGAGCCGGCCGATGGACTGGCTGGGAAAGATCTCGTATTCGATTTATCTCTGGCACATGGTCTTCATCGTCCACCCGTGGGGTCCGATGACCGACATCTTCGGCGAAGTGAAGTTGTTTGACACGAACTATTGGCACCTCTGCATCGTGGCTTTCATACCCATGTTTGTGGTCTCGGTGGCTAGTTATTACTTGGTTGAACGTTTGGGTTTGCGTATGCAACAGCTGGTTCGGCGACCCGTGCAAGGACCGTCAGTGGGCGAGCTGTTCGTCAGCCGTTTAGCGGCGGGATGGAGATCTGCGTCGTTTCGGGCACAGTTGGCGGTGGTTGCTACGGTGGGACTTGTGTTTCGCGTCATCTACGTGATCGTGGTCAAGCGCGACCACACACTCCAGACACTCGACATTTTCCCAGGTGACCAGTTCTATTACTCCCTCGCTGCCGACGCGCTCGCCGCGGGCAACGGGTTTGTCACGCCGTGGCACGGGTTGTCGGGTGTGGCTGATGGTGTCCAAGCCAGCCACGCGGCTGACCATCCACCGCTGACGGCGATTGTTGCCGCTCCCGCTTCGTGGCTGCCAGGTGGACAAGGTGAACACATCTTCGAACAGCGCTTCATCATGTGTCTTGTCGGTGCTGGCGTGATCGTGATGATCGGCTTGCTGGCTCGACAACTAGCGGGCCGGGCTGTGGGACTCACCGCGGCCGCGATCGCGGCAGTTTATCCAGCGTTGTGGATCAACGACGGCTTGATCATGGCCGAGTCGCTCACGGCCTTTTTTGTCGCCGGGTCTATATGGACCGCGCTGCGCTATCGGCAAGACCCTTCGGGTCGTCTGGCAATACAACTAGGTGCGTGGATTGGTTTCGCGGCGCTGTCCAGAGCCGAGTCGTTGCTGTTGCTGGTGTTGCTGGTGGCACCCATGGTGATCTTGAGCCATCCTCGCTGGCGCGCACGGGTCAAGGCTGCAGTCATCAGCGGCGCTTTAACGGCTCTGGTGATCGCCCCCTGGGTGGTTCCCAACCTCCTGCGATTCAACGAACCGGTATTGATGTCGACCAACGACGGCGTGACCTTGATCGGCGCCAACTCACCGCAGACCTATGCGGGCGGCGCGATCGGGTTTTGGTCGTTGGAGTATGCCAACACGCTGGCTCCGGGCATACCTGAACTGCAGGGGGCCGATGCCAGCGAGCAGTCGCGGATCTGGCGGGCAGAGGCGTTGACCTACATTGGCGACAATCTCGACGACCAGCCTCGGGTCATGGCTGCGCGACTAGGCCGGTTGTGGTCAGTTTTTCGACCCTTGCAAATGTCTGACTTCAACACCGGGGAGGGGCGCGAAACCTGGGCCTCCAACCTTGCTTTTGTCGGGTTCTGGGTGGCCGCGCCCCTAGCGCTGATCGGTTGGTGGCGTCTCGGCCGCGACCGGCTCACCCGCTGGCCTTTCGCGATTTTGGCTGTTCATGTATCGCTGGCAGGCGCGCTGTTCTACGGGATTCCACGCTTTCGAGTTCCCGCTGAGATTGCGGTAGTGGTGTGCGCAGCGACTGCGATCCACTGGTTGAGTAGCCTGGGGACATGTCCACCTCGGCCCATATCGTCGTCGCCGCCGTCATCTTCTTGACGGTCCTATTCATCTTCCGCCTGGTTCGCCAACGGGTGCTCAAGAGCAAATATGCCCTGCTCTGGTCGTTCGTTGGCCTGGCTCTGCTTCCGCTGGCAGCGGTTCCCGACATTCTCGTACCGATCTCTGATTTCATCGGAATCGAGTACGAGCCGGCCACGGTGCTCTTTGCTGCCACCGCTTTCCTGTTCGCCACGACAGTGCATCTCTCCTACGAAATGTCTCGAGTCGAAGCCCGCACCCAGGACCTAGCCGAGGAGTTGGCCCTGCTGCGTGTCGAAGTCGAAGGTATCAACCCCCGCGCCACTCCCTGACGGTCTGCTATTCGGCGGTGGGGGACACTGGTTTAGTGGACGGCGTGGCGGCGACGATTAGGCCATCGGCTGAGAAAGGGCGGTTCAGCTTGCCGAGCAACCGTTCGACGCCAACGATTGAGCGGACCGCAGCCGCCTCAAGCCGGGATCGGTTGCCGCGCTCGCGTATGGCGGGGACGTAGGTCACTGTTTGGGTGTGGTCCCAGCCTGATCTGCGCATCAACTCGGTCAATGTGCGCCAAGTGAACATCACCACATGGTCCGGATGGTTGATCTCGACTCGTCGAGTGATTGATGCGGCCACGTTGATGAGGCCATAAGCATTTGGAGTGGTGACGATGAGAGTGCCGTCTGATTTGCAAAGGTGGTGCAAAGCGTCGAGAAACGGACCCGGGGCGGAAATGTGCTCGATCACCTCGCCGGCCAGCACAACATCGGCGGGTTCCACATTGAGCGCGGCAACGGCTTCGGCATCGGTGCAATCCACCACATAGGCCTCAAAACCGTCCTCGGTTGCTGCAGCTACGCCAGCGTCGTCAGCGTCAATCCCCACGAGTTCGTTGGCGACCTCCTGAAGATGACCGTGAAGCCATCTTCCGGAGCGTCCCTGTTCGAGGCGGAACCCCGCGTCTGCGAACCCGATATGGACAACTCGCTTGCCGGCGCATTGAGTTGTGAGCCATTCGATGCGATCCACGATTTCAGCGTGGGGCAGTTCGTGTACTAGCTCATCTTGGCTGTATTCGGGAGTCTCAGAGTTCATTGACCCGACTCCGTTTCGAGTTTGTTGACGGGTGGTCCGAACACAGGCAACTCAGGCATAGTGGAGGCCATATCGGCGAGTGTTTGCCGGCTGCCAGCCACCAGTTGCCTGACCCGGGTCTTCATCGCTGATCGACCCCACCACAAAACCCGGCTGCCGAGACGTCCAACCTCGGGAACCACCCAACGCGGTTCGTCGGGATCGAAGTCGTAGGGGTGGGCATACAACCAGGCATGCTCAGGGGCTCTTTTTGCGGCCCAACCGATGATCGGTCGAGGGGCAGCCCGCAGGTAAGTACCCCCCAGAAGCGGAACTGTGAGAGGCCCGAAACCAAACACGGGCGACGGAATCTCTATGAGCCCGGAAGGCCACCTGAACGGAGTGCGGGGAGCTTGAGGCCAACCAAAAAGAGGGTTACGGGCGGGAAGCACGCTTGAGGAGTATTTGAAACCGAGCTCGCTGAGGATCTCCGGTGCCCAAGCCGACTCGGGCACAAGCGAGAAGATCGGTGCTCGAAAACCCTGGACCTCGGCTTGCACAAGCTGGGCGAGCCGATCGGAGGCTTCAGCGGTGACCGTGCGAAAGGCCGCCGGTCCGACCTCGGGCAACGGTGTGTGATCAGCGCCATGCAAGCCGATTTCGTGACCACGGGCGGCGACCCGAGCCACCAGATCCGGATCGTCCCGCGCCACCTCACCGACCACAAACACAGTCCCGGTCACACCCCATTCATCGAGGTCGTGCAACAACTCGTCGGTAACCGCGCCAAAACGCGGCTCGACCGATTCGTCAGGCCGATGATCCTCAAGATCAAGCGTAAATACGATATTGCTCACGCCCAGCGCTTCACTCGCCGCGGCGCCATTGATCGAGACCGAGTACCAGGCTTCTCTCCAACCATTTCATGAAGCGGTCTTCAACGGAATCGGCGGATTCTCGGTAGTTGATTTGGAAGAGGTCTTCACTCACCGGTTGCAGTTCGATTATTTGCTGTTCGAAATCGTCGGCTTGTTGGCGGCGGTAGAAGCACATTGAAACACCGACGAGTCCGCGGTATTCGGTGCCGATGGCGTGGAATGAGGTGAGTATTTCGGAGCGGCCGTTCTCGGTGATGATCGCGAGTCTCACCCACTCGTGATGGTCGCGAGTGTTGGCGAAATAATCGAACTCGTTAGCGGTATGGACGATCTGGTAGCGATTCCACCTGCGGCGTTCGATGTCGGTATTTTGGCCGAAATCGGTCCACGCCCGTCGGTCGGGTGAGTCTCCTAGACTCGATTGGAGCTTCTGGGCGGTGTTCTCGAAATAGGATCTGCAGGTTTCCCAGAGTTTCTCGGCGGTATCGAGAGCTCGCTGGAGTTCTCGACTCGCGGGGGCGGGGTCGCTGTTGAACATGTCGTTGATCGCTTCGAGCATCTGCTCGAGTTGTTGATCTTGACTCTGGACCTCTTCGGCGATGCTGAGAGCACGCAGAAACTGTTTCCGTTGGAGCTTGGCTATCAGGTTTGCGAGTGGAACCAAGTTACCTTCATCGGCATCGCCGAGTGCTTCAATGTATCGAGCGCGGTCGTCGCGGGTGACGACCAACGGAAACCATCCGGCGCTGATAAGAACCAGTGAGGTGATGGCGCGGGCGACCCTTCCGTTGCCGTCTTGGAATGGATGGATCTGGGTGAAGCGATGGTGCAGCCAGGCCGCACTCACGTCTGGTGCCACATCGGCGGTCCGGTGGGCTTGGTGTAACTCGATCAGGCGATCCATCTCGGCGTCTACATGCTCGGGTGGGCAGTATTGGTGCTCTTTCCCGTCCGGACGGGTGGGATTGTTGGGCCACTCCTTGTAGGTGCCGTGCAGCAACTGGATGTCCTGTTTGCGGCCGAGTGAATCGAAGCCCGTCGCAGTCTCCTGTTTGCGTGTCATCAACTGGTGCAGTTGTTTCACAAACGAAGTGGACAACGGGCGTTGCTCAGTAACAGCGTCAAACAACCAGTCCACGGTCGCGGCGTGATCCTGGATCATCCCGGCCACAAGTTCGGGGGGTTGGTCCGATGCGTCGTTGGCGATGAGCGATGCATCGATTCCTTGTTCGATCAGCAGTTGAGTGGTGCCATGGTCGAGTGTGTAGATGCGCTCGACGATTCCTGTCTCGATTGCCCACTCCCTTTTCAGGCGTTCGTTGAAGCGGTCTACTTGGACGTGGTCCAACTGGTCGCGTACATCTTCCCAAGTGAGCTGAAGAGCGGTGAGTTCCTGGCTTGCGGCTGCGAGGTCGGCCTCCGTCAAGTCTGTGATCGGTTCCCAGTGGTGTCCTACCGGTTCGTTGCTCACCCATAGCAAACTACACGAATTGGATCCTCGCCCCTCCAGAGTTCTTGAACGTTCCCCTACCTTGGCGAGGGGTCAGTCCCAGAGGCAGGCACCACCGGTCGTTCGTGTTCATTGTCGGGTCTCAGATGCTCGATCAGCCAAGAGATGGCGACGGCGCTCAGGGCTATCATGGCGATGTCTATGGGGACTCGGTAACGGGTCAGACCGAAAGTAATCGCCGAAGCCAACATGATCGTCGGCCACATCGACAGCAGCGGTGTCAGCCTGATGCCACGCCGCCAAAACACCATTCCACCGATGATCGTCAACGGCAGCAGCGCATAGTAGAAACCCAAGCCGAACGTCGATGGTTCCTCCCAACGCCCCTCGACTTGATAATTCAACCGCAAGGAGTGGCCTGGTTTGAACAACTCGAGTGATCTGCCCATCCGAGCCACAGCCACGACTCCGAACTGCTGCCAATTCTCGGTCGTGTACTCCAAGGCGTACTTTCGATTGAAAGAATCGAGAACAGATTCGTCGTAGACGACACGGGAGTCGCCGCGCAGCGTAGAACCAGGCAACTCAGCTTCAAGTTCGTCCCAGAGTTCGCGGGTATCGAAGCAAACCGTCCAAAAGCCCATGGCTTCCCCGCTCCAGGCTTCATCGCAAGAGCCCGCCATCATCACCGTGCCTGGTACCGCGCTCAGGGTCACGGGATCCTCGAAGCGGAGGTTGTTGTAGATCAGCCAAGGAGACAAGACGATCAACCCGGCCACGCCGCACAACACGATCTGCCGCAGTTTCTCTCGCCAGCCGACATCAGCCAACCACCAGACAAGCGGCACGACCATGAACCCGAACAAGGCCAACGCTTCGGCCCGCGTCAAAGCCGCAATAGAAATCACTGCGCCACAGATGACGATCCGTTTAGTTGTTGGTTTCTCGACCCACGCATACCCGGCCCACAGCACGGCCACGATCAACGGCTGATAGAGGCCTTCCGACAACAGCATCATGTCGTTGATCCACATGAGCGGGTGCAAAGCGGCGAGAACCGCGGCGATGATTCCCGGGAGGTCACCGGCCAGACAGCGGACCAGCATTCCCAAAGAGACGACCAGAGCCAAACCCGCCAAGGTGGAGACGAGCCGGTGATCGGTCACTCCGTCGAGCCCGACGCGCGACCAAAAGGCCAGGTAAAGAGCATATAAGGGTGGATCACCCGCGGAATCGAGGATATGACCGTTGACTATGTACTCGTGTGGGTTGATGAACCAGTGGCCTTTGCTGATTAGGTCAGCTTGGTGATGGTGGTAATAGGCATCGCCGGCGAGCTTGTAGCAATCCGCCGCACCAGTTGTGCAAGTTGGGCGGTACCAGAGGACCGCGGCGATACGTAAGAACCATCCTGCCAACCCGACGCTGACGATGATCTGAACGGCGCGCGCACCAAGAAGCTGACGAAGCCGCGCCATCATGCCGACGCCCCTTTTGGTTCTGGCTCGGGGCTCGTAGGTTCGGGCTGGTCGGCAGACGGTGTCGAAGACGGGCTGAAACGGTCAAGCAGTGTGCCCAGCGCAACCGCGGCCAAGAACACGAACACCACATCGGCACCGAGTCGGTAGCGGGTTATCCCAAGCGTGATCGCTGCGGTGAGGATCGACGTGCCGGCAACCGCAACCACCGGCAACAGAGTTGTCCGGCGGCGCATCACCACCGCACCGTAAACCGCAGCGATCATCATCGCATAGTGACTGAACAGTCCGATGTCGACATGGGAGCGAATCCGCCGTTCGAAAAACACATCGAATTCGGCGGTTTGTTGCGGTCGGAACAGGCCAAGCACTCGCCCTACCCGAGCAGCGATCACCTTTGGCTGTTCGCTCAGGTGATCGCCGATGTAGTCGAGTGCTTTGTCGAGCTTCGCGGCTCCGATGACCGTCTCGTCACCGTCGGGCCATGTTGACTGGCGATCTTCAGCGCTCCAATAACTCAGCGCGCCCCGAGAGTCCGTCTGATCACAACCGCCGCTCCAGTATCCCAGAAATCTCCCGGAGTAGGTCTCGTCGCAGTTACCGAGTTCAAGTACATAACCAGGGCCGATGGCTAGAAAGGTAGGTTCGTCGAAGGTGGCCAGGTTGCGGCCGACCCACGGTGCCAGAAGCAGCAAGGCGATCAATGCCGCGCCGGCTGTGCGGGTAATCCTCTCACGCCAGTCCAAGGAGCGGTGCGTCATGATTATCGGTGCCAGCAACAAGAAGAACAGCATGAACGGTTCGCTGCGGGTCAGCGCTCCGAGCGACAGCACCACCGTGAGTTCAATGATTCGACGCCACGACGGCTCGTCGTAGACGCGATGAGCAAACCACAAGGTCCATGCCGCGATCGGGACATACATCGACTCCGAGAGAATCAAGGCGTCGTTCATCCATAGGGGTGGGTGCAGCGCCACTGCGGCCATGCCGATGAGAGCCGTGCGTTGGTTGAACAAGCGGCGCAGAAGCATTCCCACAGGAATGACCGCAGTAGCGGATATGAATCCACCGGCAAGGCGATGCCAAGAAATGCTGTCCAGCCCTAGAAACGACCATATGGACAGATAGACCGTAAAACCAGGTGGGTGTCCAGCGGTTGGTTGGAGTTCTCCGAAAATTGTGTACTCGAACGGATCGGCAAACCCGTGCCCGTCCGCCAATAAGTTGGCTGTGACGTGGTAGTACATGTTGTCGTTGATCTCGCCGATCGGCAGGTATCGGTACCAACGTAGGAACACAAACCAGCGCACGGCCACCGCGAGCAGGAACATTCCCGCCACCATCCAACGGAAAGTGCCACTCAATGAAGTGCCACTTTTCGATGAAGTGAAGGGCCTGCGCACCCGCCAATCCTAGTTGTGGCTATACCGTGACGACCTATGCATGTGACCGTTATCGGCCATAGCTGCCTGCACGTCAAGACGCGTGCAGGCACTGTGTTGATCGACCCGTGGCTGTCGGGTTCGTGCTACTGGCGGTCGTGGTGGCATTTCCCGCCCAGCGCTGAACCGGACGAGGACATGTTCAAACCTGATTGGATCTACCTCACCCATCATCACTTCGATCACTTCCACTATCCGTCGATGCGACGGATGGATCGGTCAGCCAAAGTTCTGATTCCTCGCTTCGGGGTGGATGTAATGGTCGATGAAGTGAAGAGTCTGGGCTTCGAATCGCCCCAAGAACTGGTTCACGGGCGGGTGGTAGACCTCGGCGACGGGGTCCGGGTCGCTTCGTATCAGTACGGTTTCGACGACACGACATTCGTCGTTGCCGAAGACGACAATGTCGTGATCGACATCAACGACTGCAAGATTCGCAGGCGTTCGCTGAAGCAGATCAAACGTGATTTCGGGCGGCCAACACTGGCTTGCAAGAGCCATTCGTTTGCGCAGTCATATCCGGTTCTGTACGAATCGGAAGATCCCGAGCAACTCAAGCTCGTGTCTCGCGCCACCTATATCGACGACTTCCACGACGTGATGTCGGGTCTGCAACCTGAGTTTGCGGTGCCCTTCGGATCGATGGTCGGTTTCCTGCATCCGGACAGCCAAGCGGTCAACGAACATTTGGTAACCCCGAACATGGTGGTTGACGGCGTAGCCGAGCGTGGCGACATTGAAGGCACCGACGTTGTCACCATGGCCCCGGGCGATGAGTGGGACAGCGATACGGGATTCGCCCGCTCCGATGTGGATTGGTACTCCGATCGAGATCGGCACCTTGAAGATCTGCTGAAAGTACATGGCCCGAAAATTGCTGAGCGCACTGTCGAAGAAGAAGGCGTCGTGGCTGACTGGGAAGATTTCGAGACCTACCTCACGCAGTTCGTGCGTGAAGTGCCAAGAGTGTTCGCTCGCCGTCTAGCGCCAAAGTCGTTCGTGTTTTTTGTGCCGTCCGATGAGGTCACGCCGTACTGGTGGGTCTCGTTTCGCTCTCGTTCGGTTGGCCGTTCGGTAACGCCGCCCGATGACCGTTCGGGGATAACCACGATTCCTGAAGCGGTTCTTGCCGAGGCGATCCAAGACACGATTTTGCACTTTATTCATGGTTCGATGCGAATCCGCACGACTCTTGAGCCCGACGGAGTGCAGAGCGACCTGGGATTCTGGGGGTTGGCGATGATGTGGGAACTCGGGTACTTGCCGTTGCGGCGAAGTGGTCGTCGTCTTCGTCTGTGGACCGCTCTGTTACGCCGTCACCGTGAGCTCATCGAGCAGATCCCGGTTGTGGTGCTGCGCAACCCCGTCGATCACCTAGCCGAGCGCTTCGGTGCCGACGTCTAGCCCTGCCGATGCTTGAACCTCCAAAAACGCGAAGGCGAAGAAACCCCTAGACATTTCTTGCGGAGGGCGATACGTTCCGGCGTGAGTATCGCGGCCTACTTGCCGGGCGCCACAATTGACTGATCTATAAGGAAAATCAGTATGGCGCGGATCTTCTTGACGCTGGAGTTCGTACTTTTCGGCGGTTTCATGTTCACCCTTGGTATGTCGGTTTCGGCCTATACCTCTTTGAGGTTGGTCAGACGGCACCTGAGGAGATCCTCGGGCAAAGCAGATGAGCACGGGGTGACTCGCGACGACATCCGCTCGGAGTTGATGCGCGATGCCTTTGCTACCGATCTGATGTGCAACGACGACACCCCCGACGATGTTGTTCGGTACCTCTACCTAGAAGCAGAGCGCAGAGCGAAGATGCGCAAGGAGGGTCTTCTCGCTGACAACGAAAACGATCTGTTCTCACCGCCTCAGCGGGGTTCCGAATCGCCCTAGTAGGCGTCCATGTCTAGAAACTCGAAGGTGTCGAGAGTAATCGCGTCTTGGTCAACCACCGGGTTGAGGTGCCGGATGATGAGATTGAGCGGCGACGGTTGAAGGCGTCTGGGAGGGCGGACACCACGCACCCGGACCGAACCGTTGAACCCGGCATAAACGGCGAAAGCCCCACGATGCCAGCGAGTGGCGGAACGAATGACTCGAGTGGCATCGATACGGGCGGTGCCGCTGGTCAGCGGGAAGATCTTCAGCACGATACACGCCGGTATCGGACCCGCCGATGTCCGGGTCGTGATCAGCGCAACGTCATCGGCAATGTGCAGAAAATAGCGAGTGTGCGGACAGGCCAAACGCCAGCGCAGCACGTCGGGTATGTAGTCCGTCGTCCAACCAACGACTCGGTGCCGATCAATGGTGGCGGCGAACTCGTCGAACCCTTCGGAATCGAGAAAGCTTGGACTGATCTCGATGTGTCGAGTTCGGCGTTTACCGCGGCCAATCGGCACGATGACCCGCACAGGCAGCGGTCCCAGCAGACGCCAGCCCATGTATTTCACCACCGCGCCAGTCGACTTCTTGTTGGTCACGCCTACAACGAACGACCAGCCGCGGTCACCAGCTTCGTCGTAGATTTCGAGGCCTATGCGGCTGAAGTGGCGGCTCCGCTGATGTTCGCGGTGAACCACAGCGTTCTGTGACCAAGCGCCGTCGCTACGCTCACCATCGGGGCCACGATAAATGCGGGGCATGATGGCGTAGTGGGCGACGAGAAGCGACTCACCCTCAACGTCGACCAGTTGATGCCGCACAATGGCCCGACCCGACGGATTGTCGCGGTAGGCCCAGCGAAGGTAATCCGACGACACAAAGCGAGGGTCGGGGAGTTCGGTGTCCAACAAGGCAGTGGCGTTGTCGAGAATCGACTGATCGTCGGAGGATCCATCAATTGTCCAACCTTCGATGCCTTCGTGAACTCCTGCTCTGTTAGGAGCGTCCTCTGGTGCCGTCACGCCTCGAACAGTACCCGCAACAGACGCTGCTCAGGTACCGGCGAGGTAGCGTGAGAGAGTGCCGAATCGACGTTGGACGGAATACCTGGCATCGCTGGGTTTGCTCGGGACTGAATTCGGCAAAGCCATCGAAGGAGTGGTTGGTGTGCCCGTTACCGCGCACAGCGCTTTTGAGGCCGCGGTCAAGGCTGCGTCGATGGCGCTTGAGGGCCGCAAGATCCAGTCAACTGTGCATGAGGACAGTTCAGCGATTCTGGGGCGCGTGGTTGAGGTTGTTCCTTCTTTCGCGCTTCCAGTGATGGCCGCCGGTCGTATCGCGGTGTGGCAGCGGCTTGGCATGGAACTCACCGAAGGCTCCTGGCAGGGGTACGGGTTTGATCGAGCCTTGGTGACAGCGCACGACGTCGGGCTTGACTCGAACCAACTCGACCGAATCGAAGTTGGGCGTCTCACTGCCGAAGTCGAGACTTCGATGGCTGAGTTGCGGCGCTGGCTCGAGCTTCGTGATCTGGATGCCAAGGTGGAGATTGTCGATGGTGTTTTTGTGATTCGGCCGGGGTGGTCATCGCGGCTCACCTCAAGTGGAAATGGTCCCGAACTGCACAATCGACGTGTTTACCTTCATGTTGTTTCGGCTGGTATGTGGGGTCGGACGACCAGCAGAGTAGCGGGCTTGCCGCTGGCGCTTTCTTTTCCGGTTGACGAAGCGCCCGCCGAACTCAGCGTCACTGAATTCGTGATCGACGGTGAAACGGTTCGAGCCCGCCTGTCGATATCCGATCTGGTTATTCCGGTTGATCTTCGTGAAGTGTTGGCTGCCGCCAGCGCTGAAGGGGCAGGGGCTGCTGCGGCGCTGTTGGCGCTGTTGACAAATGTCCGCTCATGAAGAACTGGGTTCTCCTGGGGGCACTGGTTCTATTTGCGGGCGCAGTGGTTTTGGTGGGTGCAATGGGCGGTACCGATGACGTTGTAGTCGCTCCCGTGGTGCCTGTTGAGACGACGACGTCCACAACCACAACCACCACAACAACCACGACGGTGCCTCCACCACGCACGGCGATACTCGCCTTCACCGGCGATCTGCTGGCTCACGGCCCTGTTCAGTCCGCTGCGGCCGCGTATGCCACAGCCAATCCTGGTGACGGCTCCGAAGTTGGATCCGGCTACGACTTCGGGCCGATGTTCGACGAGGTTCGTTCTATTATTTCGACAGTCGACCTGGCGATTTGCCACATTGAGACGCCACTCTCGCGAGACGACACAGCGCTGAGTGGTTATCCGCTTTTCAATTCGCCGCGTAACTTGGCTGTTGCCGCCCGTCAGGCTGGCTACGACGGTTGTAGTACTGCCTCGAACCACTCGTTTGACACGAACGTTGCCGGAGTTTTCTCGACGATCGAAGTGATCGAGGCCGCTGGGTTGAGGCAGGCCGGCATGGCTCGTTCGCATCTCGAAGACCTAGCGCCGGTGATTTATGAGGCGAACGGGATTGCGGTCGCCCACATCTCGGCCACCTACTCGCTCAACGGGCTGGTACTCCCGTCGGATCAGCCGTATCTGGTCGACCCGATCGACCCTTCGGCGATCATTCTCGAAGCTCGGGCGGCGAAAGACGTCGGTGCAGAATTCGTGATCGTCAGTCTGCAGTGGGGAAACGAATATCAGAGCGCCCCATCTGAGGCTCAGGTTCAGTGGTTGAATGAGATACTGCCGAGCGATGAGGTTGATTTGATCATCGGTCATCACGTGCATGTGGTTCAGCCCGTTGACCGCCTCGGTGATGAGTACGTTGTCTTCGGTCTCGGCAATTTCTTGTCGAATCAGTCAGCGAACTGCTGTCCTACAGAAACCCAGGACGGGATGATCGCGCTGGTTGCGTTGTTGGAAGGACCTGACGGCAAGATCAAAGCGACCGGTATGGAGTATGTGCCTACCTGGGTTGACCGTCAGGCCGGTTACGTGATCCGCAACGCTTTGGATCTGTCCGCGCGTGACGGCCGGGATTTGATCGAGACCTTGACCGCATCTGCGGCCCGCACCGCAGCGGTTGTTGAGAGCCGTCTCGACGAATCCGACGGCTTCAGCGTTGCCTACTGGGCATCCCCGGGTGCCGGTAGTTCAGTGGCCGCTTTCAACTTCTTTTCGCGACCTTGGAGGACTCTCCCGTGATCCGTTTCATTGCTTATGTGTGGTTGGGCTTGGTGCTCGGCGTGTCGTTCTTGGCGACACCGGTCAAGTTCAGGGCCAAGTCCTTGACCCGACCGGTCGCCTTGGATGTGGGCCGCACGACGTTCCACGCCTTCGGGAAACTCGAATGGCTCCTCAGCGCGGCCTTGGTGGTGATCACCGTTGCGGTCCGTGATTCGCTGAAGCCGGTCGACTGGTTCTTGATTGCGCTTGTGCTGGTCATCGTGGTCGGCCAAACCCTGTGGTTGATCCCACGGCTTGATGTCAGGGTTCAGGCGATCATCGACGGCGAGGTGCTACCCCGTTCACATCTACACAGCGTCTATGCCGGTGCCGAGTTCGCCAAAGTCCTAGCGCTGCTACTCCTAGGCGCCTGGACCGCTGGACACGTCTGATCACAACAATCCCCCGAGGGGGCGCGCGAGGGGTAGGCCACATTCAAAGTCGACGCCCCCGGTGCTGTTACGTTTACATTGGGTAGTTCGACAAATCCAGTTTGTGTAGTTCCCTCCTTAGAGATTCTCATGGACGACTCGAACGGACCTAACCCCGGCGCTAAATCTGCCATCGTCCTCGATTTCGACCGTCGCTTGAAGCCGAGAGCCGATCTCAATCTCATCCCATTCTGAGTCGTTTTTCACTGCGTCTCGACCTACGAAGACGGTTGCTCCAGACTCGATGTCGACGGAAAATACACAGTTACCGCTGAAGTGCAACCCGTCCACAATCAAATGTCGGTGCACAAGGGTATGGTCCGTGGATTCCTCGACATGAACATCTTGAGCCTGAAACCGGCCGTCTGCTCCGATCGACCGGTTGAATCGAACAGAGGCAGCACGCCGGAGGAGGATCTCGTCGGCTGGCGAAGCGAGCGCAGCGAGATGAAAAAAGAGGTCCTCCCTGGGATCAAGTGTGGAAATAAAGCCAAAGTGACGATCAGGTTTCCAGACTTTAATCGAGCCGAGGAGCGTGTGCTCGTCCCTTTCGCGACTTAGTTCATGAACGGGTCCGCTTTCTTGATCGCTCACTGCATAGTTCGCAATCAGAGGCACAGAGTCGCTAAGATCTGGGTGTCGCACCATGAGCCGACGGGCGTGTCCCTTGAGGTAGTCGAAAGAGCGAGATCGATGTGCGTCACGGCCGAGTTCGTGGATTACTGCAAGAGCCTTGATCAAGGTGTCTTTAGTGATTTGAGCGTCAGGACAACTTCCCGCAACCTTGAGTAATTCCGAAACGAGGCTCACTGACTTGTCGCTGAGTCTTGTGTCGACGAGTCCTTTATCGACCACGTCCGTCGCGACATCAATCGCGGCGGCGAACGTCTCGACCGCCTTTATTGGCTGGCGATCAACCGTGGCTTCTGTATCAGCACGGCGCCTCAAACAATCAAGCAGTTGTGTGGTGGCTATGAGGCGTGTGCGGACATCGTCCGATTGCATCGCCTCTCGGAGGGCCTTTCGGCTCCCCCATAGTCACCGGTGTACGTTAGCGCTCGACCAAGTTCGAAAGCAGTCCTCGGCAAACTCAATACCTCGTGAGCTTCCTAGGCAACTATCGCGGCACGTTCCGCATCCTGAGCCGACCTGGAGAGATGTCCGGCAAAAAAGTATTTTACCGCGGCGGCTTCCTTGTCGCCCGGGGCGAGTTCAATCGCTCTCTGGTAGGACGACGTGGCTGGATCCACCCGGCCTGCCGAGGACATGATAAACGCCCTCACCCGGCTAATCTCCCAAAATTCAGGATCAAGCCGTTCGGCCGCACGAATGTGGCTTAATGCACCGTCGACATCGCCACCTTTCGACTGCGAAAGAGCGTCTCTTAGGAGAAGGACAGACGCTCGGTGCTCCGGGCCACCTTGGACTATGTTCGGACGTAAGGGATCGGTTGCCGCGTCTAGTTGATGCCTTTCCTCTTCACGCCGGTATTCGACGTCTGCATCTCGAATTCGCCCCTCCTCATCGGGACTCACGATCGCAGCAAATCGAAGGTAGTCGGACAAAGGCGCCGTAGCCTCGAACGTTTCTGAAATCGACTCCGCAACGAGATCACTCCGGATTAGCATCCGTCGATTGAGCGCATGGATTGATGCTCTAAGACGATCTGGCGACATGTTGGGGAGATAGAGGCGAATCTCTTGCGCTGTTACAGGTCGCGCAAGAATGTGCAGCACATTCGCCACTTTCTGGGAATCGTCGTCAAGAGAGCCAAAAACACTCCCGACGCAGAACCGGACTAGGTCTTCTGGATGGCGTACGATGTCCTGCGGTTCTTTCCCGATTTCGACGCTTGCAACGAACCACTTAAGGCCGAGTGGTGACGAGCCGAGCTGACGCACGAGATCAAGGCCAGCGATTTGATCTATTTTGGCGAAGTTTTCTAATCCGCGGGCCCGAGCGAATCGTCGCAAGAGGTCAAGCGCGCCATTTTCTTCAAGTGGCCCGAGAGGAAACCGTCGTTCAACCTCTCCTAATCCTTCGCGTGAAGTAAACAAATAGCTGACTGTTTCTGGAAGGGAATCAATCAGGTCTAGAACTTCGCGGCCTGACACCGTTTCTAGATTGTCGATCACGATGAGCGTTGTTAGACCATCAAGCGAATGGGCAAGTTGAGCGGCGGTTCCTTCGAAACTGGGGTCTAGAGCCTCAATCAACGCCGGCACGGCTTGTTCGACAGATAGAATTGCATCGCTGATCGATTGGACACCTCTGGCGGTCAAACTTTCCGCCTTCAGTGAGACCCAAGATACAAGGTCGTAGGGGCATGCTTCGTCGTTGACCATGTCATGTAGCGCCTGTAGCACCAGCGCGGTCTTACCTACACCCCCAGGGCCAATGACTGTGCATACGGGGCCGCGACGAGAAGAACATAGTTCCCTGAGTTGCTTCGCAAGTTTATCGAGTTCGCGACGCCGCCCGACAAGACCAGTCTCGTCATAGTCACCCAGTGGAAGGTTGTTGAGTACTCGCGCCCCGGTTGATGCGATTGGCCCGGTTGGTGCCCAACCCTCGTCTTTACGGAGATTACGCAACGCAGCCTTCAGTTCGGGCCCTTCGAAGCCATCTCGGTCGAGCTGAACGAGTATCTGCTCGGCCGTTTCGCAATCGTCAACTAAGAGAGGTCTCCGATGTGCCACTCGGTTTCGAATCGGCACGAGCTGGTGCAAGCGCGCGGATAGCCCCTCCATGGAATCACGTGTCTGGGCTGGTAAGTCACGGCGCCACTGCTGCAGAATCCCGATTTCGTCGCCGAGGTCCAGATAATCGACAATACGGGTTTGTGTGATATCGCGGTGTTCATCGCTTGCTAACCGACGCGCCGCCCGCTCGTACGCTTGGCCTAGGATCTGCTCCTCGTGGTGGGTTGCGAGAAGGTGTACCTCAATGATGTACCGCAGGTCCTCTTCTAGAGCTCCCAGCAGTGCGAACAATCGGTTTCGGTCGAGTTGCACAGTCTCTTTCTAACTCAGACTGCTCGGCAACAAGTGCGGGGCAAAACTGGTATTCCTGCCGAACCGATGGGCCATGTCATCTCAGGTTGACGTTGCGTGACACATCGATGAAGTTGGCAGGGACTTAGGTCCGCCGAACTGCTCACCATGGAGTCAGGTCTCCTCAGCTTTCTCTTTGCGCAGGGGTATCTGGCACTGCTCAAGAAAATCACGAACGCGACAGTAGTCAATCTGGAGGCGCCCGCACGCAGTGGCGATCGAGATTCTGCTTCGGTCGACAGTGTCCTCCGTCACGATACAGACTGCGTAGCCACTACTCTTGAGTTGTCTGGCAAGAGCCAAGACGTAGGGGTCTGCGTCTTCGTCGGGTTTGCTTACATCAACAACCTCCCCGGCTACCGACATCACCTTTTGATGTGGTCATAATCCGCGTCCAAAGGATGTTGGAGGCTTCCCCGAACTCCTGGTGCCCAAGCACAGGGAGATCAGGGTGCGCTATTTTGCTAACCTCATTGATCACTTGGCGCGGCATTGCGATCTGCCCGTTTTGGACCATCTGTTCGAGATGTTTGAAGGCATCCCACTGGTTTGTTACGGACACGATTGACTTTGTCGCAATTAGGGCAGACGAATCGACAATCCAAATATCGATATCATCTGGGTTCATTCAACATACCCTTCAGGTCATCGAGTTGGCCGGTGTTGAGCTGGAGGTGGTCCGCAAGGTCACGCGTGGTCAGGCGACCCCGACCGGCGGCTGCGAGAAGGGCACTGGGTAATCGTGTCCCGAGCTGGCCGATTCGTTTCTCTGAAGCGGGTTGGCCGCTACCCCCGCCTCCCAAAAAGTCATTCCAGTCTCTTGCCGCAAGCTGTGAGGCGACAGCTGAATACAGTGTCGGCTCTGCTATTCCGATTTCCTGCAGTCGAATCGCTGTGGCGCGCGTGCTCACGGAAAATCTTTGGGCTATTAGCCGGGCGGTGTCGGGATCAGCGGTCCTCGAAGCCGCCGTTACTCCGTATTTTGTCGCTGCGAGCGTTCTGATAGCTTCCTCGGGAAGGAGAAACGCAGCTGCGAATCGTTCGCACCATCTTTCAACCGATTGATCATTGTCAGCAGGAATTACGAAACTCTGGCAAGCGGCATCGGTGCGTGTGAGCAGATGAGCGACCTCATGAAAGAGCGTGAAGATCCGAGCGTGCGGGTGGTATGCGGTATTAACAGCAACCAAGGGCGCGTAGTCATCCCATGCCCCAAATCCGCGAATGTTGTTCTTGCCCATTGAGAGCTGCATAACCAAGATTCCTTGATCCTCAAGGTGGTCACGCCATGTACGAAATGCCTCCGATGGACTTGACCACTCGAGTTGATCAGTGGTTGAGATACCGGATTTCGCACGTTCGACTGAAGCGACCGTGATCGGATCTTGACTAGGGGGGTATTTGTCCAAGCGGACCTGGGACGAGCTCGCGTCACGGAGAACCCAAGCGGCCAGCTCCTGAAGTCTGCGCGCCCAGCGAATCTGGCTCATTTCTTTGGGGCCAAGTCTGTGATCACCCAGAGCTTGTGCGCTGCGAAGTGAGGTGGGCATTCCTGCCTCCACAGGAGGTTCAGGGAGGAAGAACAGGGCTGATGGTCTCTTCAGGACCTTGACTAGCGTGCTGAACTGGCCTTTTGTAGGGCGCGATTCAGCACTCTCCCAAGCCTTAACCCAGTTCACTTTCAACTTAGTGCGCTCTGCAAGCTCACCCTGCGTGAGGCCAGCTTCTTCACGAGCCCAAGCGAGAACCTGGGCAGTGATGGGTACGGTCTTCGCTTCCATGTCGCGTATTCTCCCCGCGTGTTCCGCTTTGGGAAAGCAGACTGATGGTATCTAGGCTAGTTGAAACTTGATAGCCATTCGTTTTGTTGGCCGTGCTCAAGGTGCCATACCCCGACCGGTCGAGACGGAGGATCAGGCTGTGGCAATCGATCCCGCCGATGGCGAGGGACTGCCCTCGGTTCGGCTAACTCACCCTCAACAACACGCGACTGCCAACCCCAAAACCCCCACCGCGAGGGTTCACAAGTTTCCGATGTCTCGCGACATCACCGGTGTGTGCGCGAGGGGGTGTGATCACCTCGACACCGCTCATGGGAGCGTGAGCCGGACGTTGTTGTTCTGTGCATCCGTGGAGTCCAACAACGCATTGGTCGCGTCGAGTTGGCCTTCAGTAGCAGCGCGATCAGTCCATGGCATCGCTGCGGTCCATCTCCATGCGTGCACCATGACCGCTACGTATGCGTCGATGTCTCCATCGGAGGTTGAGACGCGACGCAGTGCGGAGATGTACTCGTTGCGACACACGCTTGGGATCACGATCCGGGCGTCGCCAACGGCGGACAGTTCCGCGTTCATCATTACCCGGGCCACTCTCCCGTTCCCGTCGGTGAATGGGTGGACCTCCGACACCACCAGCATCACGTACAAGGCCCTCGCAATCCCTGGATCGAAGCGCTCGAGCCCAGCGAGACCCTTCCGAAGCGTCCCCTCGACCAACTGAGGCGCAACGAACTGGTAGACGCCCACCTGGTTCGGCTTGCTCTTCCATTCCCCTGGGGTCTTGTCAGCTCTGCCGGCGAGGATGGTCTCATGTCTAGCCTGTAGACAACTGATCAGCTCGTCGGCGTCGGTCGACGTGGCAGCACGTCCGACGGGGTCGACTACACAGTGGTAGCTGCCAAGAATGTCATGGCCGTCCTCGGGCCGGTCAGCAGGAGGGACCCGGGTTTCGATGATGGTCCTTGCCTCTTCGATCGTGAACTCGGTGCCCTCGATGTAGTTCGAGAAGTAGCTCTCATAGAACGGGAGCTCGCCCAAGGCATCGGACACAGGCAGGTGACGGGGCACTCCGTCTGGCAGCGACATGAGCGCATCGCCAACGGACTCGAACAACTTGATCCGTCGCTCATCCCACGCAGCTCCGGCGGTGAACGCCGTGAACATCTCGCCTGCATCTCGTCTTGGAGGTTCGAGCCCTTGGAGCTGATCGAACAGCGCGTCCACGATCTCGACGCCATGATCGCCGCGGAACGTCTCGGCGAGTTCGTGGCACTCAGCGCGGAGTCGTTCGGTTCGTTCTGGACCCCAGGCGATCGCCTTACCTGCCAACCAATCCTCAAGCTCTGCGCGAGACAGCGTACGCGGAACATACCCGCGGCGACCTCGCGTGGACACGAGATTGTCGAGCAGGGTGCGCGCTGCGCTCGCCATCCGCAGGCCCTCGGGCCAGACCGAGTCTGCGATCGGCGTGTCGATCGCGTGACCAGGTCGGATCCGGATCTCCAGACCGGGGAGCGAGACTCTCTGTCGCTGCGTTTCCGCCGCGACGAAAAGCGTTCCATTGGAAATCCGACCCCCTTCGGCAGCGGAACGATCAACAATGACGGCTGCGGGAAGGAGCTTGGCCAAGATCCGCCATGGGTTCGCCCGCACGATCTCCGCTGGCTCGCTCGCCATGTCTGTCGTGTAGATCTTCGGCGCGAGCCGGCGGATCCGACCCTCACCCACTGCCTTCGACAAGGTCGTACTCCCGGCCATGTCGTCGAAGAAGACAGTCCGTGGACCGGTCGGCCAGCTCACTCGTCCAGCGCGTGCCATACCTGTACGGTATCGACCGCTAACGCCGCGCAGTGAAAGAATTACCCGGTAATTCGATTCTCACGTAGCCGTTTCAACGCTGAGAGAGCACGAGGCGTAAGAAACAGTCGCTAATTGCTGCCCTTGCCAACCTAAGGAAGCCTTCTGACCGGGGGTTTTCGTGGTGTCGGAGGGGCTGTGCGCGAGGGGGTGTGGTGTGTGCGCGAGGGGGGACTTGAACCCCCACGTCCTTTAGGACACAGGCACCTGAAGCCTGCGCGTCTGCCAATTCCGCCACTCGCGCGTGGCCGCACACCGCAGTGAACGTGCCCCGATCCTAGCGCGACTGGGTTTGGATCCGGTTTGCCGCCAGATCGCGATTTGAACTGTCGCGGTGGGGGCTACTCTCTGAGTGTGGGCCTACGGTCAGTTGAACGTCGTCTTGAACGGTTGGTGGGAGGCACCGTTGGTCGTATCTTGCGCGGCGGGGTCCGACCGGTAGAGATCGGGCACAAGATAGTGCGCGAGATGGGCGATGCTCGCAGTGTCGGAGTGCGGGGCCAGCCAGTTGTCCCCAACCATTTTCGGGTGACGCTGTCGACTCAAGACTTGGAGCGCTTCGCGGAAGTGAAAGATTCGCTGGCCAAGGAGTTATGTGAGGTGGCCCGTGACCATGCCCGCGACGAGGGCTGGACGTTCATGGGGCCGGTTCGGGTGGAGTTGTCGAGCGATCAGCGGCTGCGAAGCGGGACTATCGGAGTGCTCGCCCGCATGAAAGAAGGCAACGACAACGTTGGTTTGCTGCACTTGCCGACAGGCGAACAAGTCGCGCTCGGTGAGCACCTCGTCACCTTGGGCCGTCTACCCGAGTGCACGATCTCGTTCGACGACCCCAACGTCAGCCGTGAACACGCCACGATTCGGCCTGACGGCAACGGATTTCTTCTCGTAGACAACGGCTCGACCAACCAAACTCTGGTGAACGGTGCTCCTGTGGTTTCGCACCGGCTCGTCGACGGCGACCGGATTGAGTTGGGCGCCATGGTGATCGAGTTCCGGTCTGGTTGAACATCTGCTTTCGTGTCATTGGCGGGAGGTAACCTCAAAGAACCGTGTCGGAACAATCGCTCGTCTTACTTCGGCTTTGCTTGTTGGCTCTCGTCTACTTGGTGTTTCTGCGCGTGCTGCGGGCCGTATGGGTTGAACTTAGAGCCGAACAGGGTCTTACTGTCTCCAGGGTTGCCAGGGTTGCCAGGGTTGCCAGAGGTGCCAAGGGTGCCGAGGCCACCAACAGGGCAATGGGCGCGGCGAGTGGGGAAGCACCGAGTCGAGAAGCCCCGAGTCGAGAAGCACCAACGCGTCGGCGGGCACAACGAGCCAGCGAGTTGCTATTGGTAGCACCGACTGCGCTTGCGGGCAGAAAGTTTCTGCTCAGCGCGGAGACCACGCTAGGACGAGCGTCGGGATGTGGTGTCCAAATCGACGATGTTCGGGTGTCGAAGCTACATGCCCGCCTCTTTTTCCATGATGGGGCGTGGTATCTGGAGGATCTAGGCTCGACCAACGGCACGCAACTAGACGGAGAGGCAGTCGTCGGCCCCACACGAATTAAACGCGGCGCTCGAATTCAGATAACTGAAATAGAGATGGTTCTGACATGACCACGTTGGCTTGGGGCGCGGTAACCGACACGGGCCGTCTTCGCGATGTCAACCAAGACGGCGTCTTTGTAGCCGACGACGTTTTTGTAGTGGCCGACGGCATGGGGGGTCATCGTGGCGGCGAGGTCGCTTCAGCCATCGTTGTCGAAGAGATGGCCAAAATCACGACCGTCAGCAGTACCGATGAGCTGATCGAGATGGTGCAGCGGGCCAACCGCGAGGTTCTGGACCGTGCCCGATCCGATCCGTCGCTCTACGGGATGGGAACCACGATGGTGGCGCTCGTGGCTATGACCGACGCTGACTCCGAGCGGCTCTGTGTTGCCAATGTTGGCGATAGCCGCCTGTATGTCCGCACAAAAGATGAGATGTTGCAACTGACCGACGATCACAGCCTCGTTGAAGGCATGGTGCGCGATGGTTGGATATCCCCAGAAGAAGCGATGGTCCACCCACAGCGCAACGTCGTCACGCGTGCGCTAGGCGTTGAAGACGAGCTGCTGGTCGACGCTTGGGAACTCCTAGCGGTAACCGGCGACCGTTATCTGTTGTGCAGCGACGGTCTGACCAACGAACTCAGCGATGCAGAGATCCTGGGAATCCTCGACGAAACAGACGATCCCGCAGAAGCTGCGTCGTCCCTTGTGCAAGCTGCGTGTACCGCCGGTGGGCGAGACAACGTGACCGTCGTTGTTGTGGATGTGGTCGATACGGAATCCACCGAACCCGACCCACCCGCTGATCGGGTAGTGGCAACCCATAAGGCTGTGCCTGACAACGTCGATGTGGACGCGACCGACGAATCGAAAACCGACGAAGCGAAAACCGACGAAGCGAAAACCGACGAAGCGAAAACCGACGAAGCGAAAACCGACGAAGCGAAAACCGACGAAGCGAAAACCGACGAATCGAAAACCGACGAATCGGAGCCTGGCGAGGCGGAGCCTGGCGAGGCGGAGTCCGACGAAGAGATGCCCAACGAGGAAGCCGAGTCGACAGAGGCAGAAGAATCGGGATCACTGCTCGATTCGCTGTCGTGGCGCTCTTTCATTGACTGGCGCTCCTTTGGGACCTGGCCGATCAGCTGGTTTGTGGCCTTGGCGCTCATCGTGCTGGTGGTGCTGTTAGTGCTATTAGCGTTACTGTGACCGCGGCGGAACTGCCGTCAACACCTCTGCCGTTGACCAACCTCCGGCCCCGCCGGGTCGAGTTGGGCTTGGTCGTGATGGTCTCGATAGTGGTTGTCGCGGCGTACGGGCTTGCCAGCCTCGGCCGCAACGCCGAACTTCCAGCCGACATCAGACCATTCTTGGCCGGAACTCTGGGGCTGTTCTTTTTCATTCATTCTGCGGTTCGCCGCCTGGCTTTCGCGGCCGATCCCGTGTTGGTTCCGACTGCTCTGCTGCTCAACGGAATCGGTTATGTGATGATCGCCAGGCTCGGCTCCGATGTCGAAGGCGGCGGAGACCTCGCGGGTCTCCAGTCGCTATGGACCGGGGTTGGGGTGATGGCTTTTGTCAGCACCTTGGTGCTTGTGCCAAAGGCCAGGGCTTTGGCGGGTTACCGCTACCTGTTGGGGCTAGCGGGGATCTTGTTGTTGGCCTTGCCGCTGGTACCGGGGATCGGCGTCAATATTCGCGGCGCCCGAATCTGGGTGAGTCTGGGACCGGTGAACTTCCAGCCCGGCGAGTTCGCCAAAATCGCTTTAGCAATATTCTTTGCCGGTTATCTGGTTGAGTCGCGGGAACTGATTCGCAATCGGATCGAGTTGCGTGACCTGGCTCCGATCGGAGTTGCTTGGGTGGCTTCGGTGGGGATCATGGTGTTCGAACGCGATCTGGGTTCGTCGTTGCTGTTCTTTGCGCTGTTTGTGGTGTTGATGTGGGTAGCTACCGAACGGTCGTCGTTTCTAGCGTTGGGTGTGTTCTTGTTCGGGGGCGGAGCGATTGTGGCTTGGCGGCTGTTCGACCATGTCCAGTTGCGCATCGACGCCTGGCTCGATCCTTTCGCAGATTTCTCTGGCGGCGGCTATCAGATTGCGCAGGCGTCGTTTTCATTGGCAGAAGGAGGATTGACCGGCACCGGGCTGGGTCGAGGCGACCCCGATCGCGTGCCGATAGCTGAGTCAGACTTCATTTTTGCGGCCATCGGTGAGGAAATGGGTCTGGCGGGATCGACAGCGATTCTGATGGCTTTTTTGGTGATGGTCGGTTCGGGACTAAGGATCGCCATCCGGGCGACTCGGCCCTTTGAGAAGCTGCTGGCGGTCGGACTCACGACTTTGATCGGGCTTCAAGCGTTCATCATCATCGGAGGCGTGATCCGGCTGGTGCCGCTCACCGGGATCACCTTGCCGTTCGTCAGCTATGGGGGTTCTGCTCTCGTAACCAACTACATAGTGCTGGCCCTGTTGATTCGGCTGTCGCATGAGCAACGCGCCACCGAACCGGGGGTTGTGCGGTGAACCGCCGGATCCGCCAGCTCGGTGTCGGCATGCTGGTTCTGTATGTGCTGCTTTTCGGGCAGTTGAATCGCGTTCAGTTTGTGAAGGCTCAGGACTTGCGTGAAGACCCGCTGAATGTGCGGCCCCTGTTAAGAGAGTTCGGCCGGGCCAGGGGCCAGATCTTGTCCGCAGACGGTGTCCTGCTAGCCCATTCAGTTGCGACAACTCCTGATTCTGACATTGATTTCGTGCGGGAATACCCAACCGCTGAGCGCTACGCCCACATCGTTGGTTTTCAGTCTTTCAATCAGGGTGCGTTCGGTCTGGAGCGCTCGTTCAACGATGAGCTGGCAGGTGAACGGTTCGAGCAACAATTTCAGTCGCCAGCCGATCTGTTCCGTGATCGAGACAGCACCGGCACCCTCGTGTTGACGCTTCGCGACGATGTGCAGCAGGCAGCGGCGACTGCGCTGGGTAGACGTCGCGGGTCGGTGGTCGCTCTCAAACCCTCCACAGGTGAGATCGTGGCCATGTGGACCTACCCGAGTTTCGATCCGAATCCGCTGAGCGGGCTCAACGGCACCCTGGTCAACAACGCCTACGAGGCGTTGCGCAATGACCCTGATGAGCCGCTTCTGGCCAAGTCTTTTCGTGAAGTGTTCTTTCCAGGCTCAACGTTCAAGCTCGTCACCGCGGCGGCTGGGGTGGAGAGCGGGTTGGTCTCGCCGAGCACTCCCGTATTTGCAGAAAGTGAGGAGTATCAACCGTTGCCTTCAGGCACGCCAATAAAGAACTTTGCGGATGCCTTGTGCGGCGGCGACCTTCGTGAAGTTCTGCGAGTGTCGTGCAACACGGCGTTCGCCGAGATGGGCGCGGAATGGATCGGACCCGAGATTATGGTCAAGACCGCGGAGAACTTCGGTTTCAACGATCAGTTGCCCTTTGATGTGCCCGGCGCGGTTGCCTCGCGATTTCCCAACGACTACGGCACATTGTTGGCCGACGTTCAGTACTACCGAATGACCGCACCCGCTCGAGCACAGGGTTCGACGAACGACACCAGCGAAGCCGAAAGCGGGGTGGCCCCAACTCTGCCAACCCTGCCGAACGGCGAAACACCCATACATGAAGGATCGGCGATCCTGGCTCAGACAGCAATCGGTCAGAACGATGTAGCTGCAACTCCACTGCAGATGGCAATGATCGCTGCGGCAATCGCCAACAACGGTGTGTTGATGGTCCCCCATGTGGTAGCGGAGATCAGAGCAGCCGACGGAACCGCTTACAGCACCGTTGCACCCGACGTGTGGCGACTCGCCACCTCACCAGGGGTGGCCGAGGTCTTGCGAGAAGCGATGGTTCATGTCGCCACTAGCGGAACGGCACGGAACCTGCAGGTCCCTGGTTTGGTCGTAGGCGGGAAAACCGGTACTGCCCAGCTTGGCACCGACCCCCCGAACTCCCACGCCTGGATTGTCGGCTTCGCCGGTCTCCCCAACAGCCCGCCTGAATTGGCGATCGCGGTGATTGTCGAAGCACAACCCGGAGCAAACGAACAAACAGGTGGTCGCGTGGCCGCGCCGATCGCCAAAGCCGTGATCGAAGCCGCTTTCCAAGTCGAGTCCGAAGCCGAGTTGGAATAGCCGTTTGACGCCGATTTTGCGGGCCGCGACCGTGCAACGGTCAACGGTGCCGCTCAGGTAGACTGTGGGGCGATGTCTGATGGTCGGCCAACGGTCTTCAATGGCCGCTACGAACTGCTGCGCCATATTGCGCGTGGTGGGATGGCCGACGTTTATCTCGCTCGCGACGAATTGCTGAGCCGCGAGGTCGCCCTGAAGGTTCTGTTCCCCGAGTTCGCCAACGACCCGAACTTCGTTGAGAGGTTCCGCCGTGAAGCACAGGCTGCCGCGAATCTCAACCATCCCAACATCGTTGGGATCTATGACTGGGGCCAGGAGAGAGGCACGTACTACATCGTCATGGAGCATGTGGCGGGTCGAACCATGGCCGATGTTGTGCGCTCCTCTGGGCCAGTACCGGCGCAGCGCGCCGCGCAAATCGCCACCGACGTCGTCGCGGCTCTTTCAACCGCACATCAGGCGGGTCTCGTCCATCGTGATGTCAAGCTGGGCAACATTTTGATCTCAGACAACGGAGATGTGAAAGTCGCCGATTTCGGTATCGCCACCGCTCTGGCAGGTCGCACCGACGCGGGGCTTACCCAACACGGGTCTGTGATGGGTACGGCCACCTATTTTTCTCCGGAGCAAGCGCAGGGAAAGTCGGTTGACGGTCGCAGTGATCTCTACTCACTGGGCGTGGTGCTGTACGAGATGCTCGCTGGAGAACCTCCGTTCGTGGCCGATACCCCGATAGCGGTTGCTTACAAGCATGTTCAGGAGAAACCTCAGTCGCTGATTGAGCGTGGTGTGCCGGTTTCGTCGGCGCTCAACGCCATCACCATGAAACTGTTGGCCAAGAATCCCTTGAACCGTTATCCCACCGCTGAGGATCTCCGCTCTGACCTGCGTCGTTATCTGAGCGGCACGACCGATGTTCCTGGACGCGCTGACGCGGGGGGTGCGGGAGCTCCCGCACCGAGCGCTGCGTCGCCCGGGTCCAGAAGACCTCCCGCGTCTGGGCGCCCGACAGCACCAGAGGCTGGAGCCCAACGGCCGGCTCCACCGGCTCGTGCTGCTGTTCCGGTTCAGCAGGCTTCGGTCCCAGCCGATCCACGCGGTGGCGCGATGTATGGCCAGGGTGGCTATTACTCCGATGCTCCCGAATTGCGTCGCAAAGATGACTGGAAGCGAACAGGCGGTCTGTTGCTCGGGCTGTGTGTTCTGGTTTTGATCTTGGGCTATTTGATCGTCGCCTTTGTGGATCAAGTCAACGACGACGGTGGTGAGAGCACAACCGTTCCCGTTGAGTTGATTGCGCTCCCTTCGGTAGCCGGGATGAGTGTGTCAGATGCCGAACGGGAATTGCTGGGGCTCAACCTTGATGTCACGATTGTCGAGCGCCCAAATGAGACCGTCCCGAGAGGTGAAGTGGTCCAGCAGAGTCCTTTGGCTGGTCAGAAAGTAGAACCCAGATCTGAAGTCACATTGTTCGTGAGTGCAGGTGTACCCGATCAGGTTCCCAATGTCATTGGTATGGACCAAAATTCGGCTCTCAACATGCTGGAGTCGTTGGGTTACAGCGCCACCGTTGAGTTTGTGTCCGATGTCCGAGGGTTCGGCGAGGTCGTTACTCAGCTTCCTGCTCCGGGGACCGAACTGCCGGCGGGCGGCTCGGTAGTCATTACGATTTCGTCGGGTCCGGAGAAAGTTCCTGTGCCTATTCTCGAATCCGCCACGCTCAATACGGCCATCGAAGCATTGCATTCGGCTGAATTCAGGGTTACCCCCGACAACAAGGAGGAAGCCTCCGAGACGATTGAGGAAGACCTGGTGATTCGCACCGAGCCGGCGTCAGGCAGCCTCCAAGACAAAGGCTCGTGGGTGACGATTGTCATCTCAACGGGCTTCCCAACCGTTCAGGTGCCGGGCGTGGTAAACCTCTTTGCCGATAGCGCCGAACAAACTCTACACCAAGTGCGTCTCGAAGTTGACATCGTCTTGGTTCCCGTTTCAATCGGCAGTGCTTCTGTTGGCCGGGTCATTGCCCAGGACCCGGCACCTTTCGAAGAAGTCCCACTCGACACCGTCGTTGTGATCGAAGTTGGTGATGCGTCCGACGACCCGATATCGACAACCACTACTACCACCACCTCAACGACCATCGCGCCCGAGTCGGTTGACGGCTAGCTCTAGCTGCAGCGGGTCAGATAGTTCTTGACGAGGTCGTGCCCAGAGTTGGTCAATACCGATTCGGGATGGAACTGCACGCCCTCAATGTCGAGTTGGCGATGTCGCAAGCCCATCACCAATCCGTCTTCTGTTTCGGCGGTGATCTCAAGGGATTCGGGTATGGAGTCGCGTTCAACAATGAGTGAGTGGTAGCGAGTTGCTTCAAGCGGGTTCGGCAAACCCTCGAAGAGTCCAGAGTTCGTGTGGCGAATAAACGAGGTCTTGCCGTGCATGACCTGGGGTGCTCGCACGACTCTGCCACCAAAAACTTGGCCTAGGCATTGCATCCCAAGGCACACCCCGAAGACCGGCGGCGAACCTTGGAGTTCTGCGAGCACATCAAGTGAGATCCCCGAATCATCGGGTGTGCCCGGACCTGGTGAGATGAGAATCCCATCGGGGTTCATCTCGCGGATGCCTTCGATGTCGATGGCGTCGTGGCGGCGCACGACGGGTTTGGCCCCGAGTTCCCCGAGGTATTGCACCAGGATGTAGACGAAGGAGTCGTAGTTGTCTATGACGAGCACCTTGGGATTCACGCCCGCCACGTTACTGCTCGCCAATTTCTATGGCCTCCAATATGTGAATGGCGATGTCGGCGACTCGCACATCTTCGGGTTCCTTGCCGACGGCCTTCACGCCGTCATCCATCATGATGTAACAGAACGGGCAGGCCGTAGCCACACGGCTAGCACCGGTGTCGACCAACTCCTGGGCCCGGACATCGTTGACCTTCTCACCGATGGTTTCTTCCATCCACATCCGAGCCCCGCCCGCTCCGCAGCACATTCCCTTGGTTCCGTTTCGTTGAGCTTCGACAACCTCGATGCCGCCGAGCTTGCCCAGCACTTTGCGGGGCGCCAAGTAGATGTCGTTGTGGCGGCCCAGGTAGCACGAGTCGTGGTAGACAACTCGTTCTTCAAGCCTCGCATCGCTTAAATCCAGTCGACCTTGATCAACTAGCCATTCGAGGAACTGGCTGTGGTGCACGACCTCGTAGTGGCCGCCGAGTTGGGGGTATTCGTTTGCCAAGGTGTTGAAACAGTGGGGGCACTGGGTGATGATTTTCTTCACACCCATGGCGTTCAGAGTTTCGATGTTTTGGCTGGCGAGCATCTGGAAGAGATATTCGTTACCCGAGCGGCGAGCCGAATCTCCGGTGCAGTTCTCTGCCGGGCCGAGGATTGCAAAATCAACTTTGGCACGTTGCATGAGCTGCGCCATCGCCTGCGTGACCTTTTTGTTCTTGTCGTCAAAGGAGCCTGCGCAACCAACCCAGTACAGATACTCAGCGGTCAGCGGATCCTCACCGGAAATGACATTGAGACCCTCCAAGTTGCGAGCCCAATCGGCCCGTTCGCTCTGGCTCATACCCCAAGGATTCGCCGAGTTCTCCATCGAGCGGAACGCCTGGCCAAGCTCAGAGGGGAAATCCGACTCCATCAAGGTCAGGTAACGTCGCATGTCCAGGATCTTGTCGAGAATTTCGATGTTGACCGGGCAGATCTCGTCGCATGCTTTGCACGATGTGCAACTCCAGAGTTCGTCGTTGGTGATGCGATCAAACATCCAGTTGGCAGGGACGCTTATCTCGGTGTCGATCCCTATTGGCGGTGACACTTCCGGATTGCCGGTAAGGGCCATGACTTCACCGGTTTTCAAGACGATCTCGCGGGGATCGAGCGGCTTTCCGGTGGCGTGCGCAGGGCAAACCGAGGTACAACGGCCGCACATGGTGCAGGCATCAGTGTCGAGAAGTTGCTTCCAGGTGAAGTCCTCAATGACTGATGCACCGAAGGTTTCGAGTTCGGTGTCGCCCTCGACAAGGTTGGGCATCGCCTTCATCGCTCCCTTGGGGCGATCCTTATCGCTGAGATACATGTTGAGCGGCGATGTGAACATGTGACGCAGCATCGTGGTTGGCAGGATCACCAAGAAGGCGACGAAGCTCACCACATGGGCGATCCACCACCCTTGATGCCAGCCTGCGATGTTGTTGTTGTCTTCGACAAGCGTTGCCAGCGGGTAGCCGATGAAACTCCATTTCTCGAAGTCCGGAGTGCCATCGATGGCGATGCGAAACATCTCGGCCCCGAAACCAGTGATCCCTATCGCCGCGAACACTCCAAGGATCACCATGTGTTCAGGCTTGCTTTTGATGCGAATGCGGTAAGGACGCCAGTTCCACGGTCCGTAGCGCCGCACGATCGCCCAGCCGATACCGATCAGGAATATCGCGCCGGCAGCGTCGCCGACGAAAGAGTAAGCCCGGTAAACGTCGCCGTGCAGGAACTTCGTACTCTCCGGCACTTGATGGTTGATCTCGAGCACGGTGGTAACGCCGAGCAGCACCAGAAAGCCGAAGTAGATCATTGAGTGCATGATTCCCGCGCCCGGTTCGCGCAGCAGCGTTCGCATATAGACGCCGGCTCGGAAGTCAGCCATGCGTCGCGGGGCGTTTTTCACGGTGGTTCGACGGTTGTCTGGTCGGCCGCGTTCCCAGTTCTTTACCCGCATGGCGAACATGTAGGCGCCGTAGACGAGAAGTATCGGGATGATTGAGTAGAAGCTGAGCTTCAAGGCGGTGGGAACGTTGCCGAAGACTTCACGCTGCACCACGCTGTCGTCGTGCCAGTTCGTGTAGCTCGGCACGATGCCCGAGACGAGCGTGAAAAGCGCGATCGCCAGACCAAGGCCGATGACGAGTTGATGGGGTTTGAGGCGCAGTTTCATGTTGCCACGACGATACCTCCCCGGAGCGGCCGAATCAGTAACGGGCGCACGCATTGATTGTCGGCCGGTCCCGAACTTGGATTTCAGCAACTCCAGCATCGCGCCGAATCAGTAACGGGCGCACGCATTGATTGTCTGACTTCTTCATGTCGGCGTAACAGTGCCGAAACCAGTCACTCCTAACTTCACGCACGGGCTGCTAGCACGCACAACCCAACGGTGCATCAAGCGCAGCAAGGCACCAAGCAGAGCATCACGAACAAGGGGATACGAACCATGCGGAAGACAACAAAGCGAGCGATGTTGATTGGCGCCTCCGGTGCCATAGCACTGCTGTGGGCCAGCCCGGCCTCAGCTCAGGATTCAGACGCGGCTGCAGCAGCCCTTCAACAAGTGATGGACAACCTCTGGTTGGTTATCGCCGGGTGTCTGGTGTTCTTGATGCAAGCCGGCTTCGCATTCGTGGAAGCAGGTCTGACCCGCGCTAAGAACCTGGCCAACATCATGGCCAAGAACCTCGCCGACATGGCGGTCGGTACGGTGGCCTTCTTCATCATCGGCTATTCGGTTGCCTTCGGTGACGGCGGTGACTGGTGGGGCGGACTCGGCGATTTCTTCTTCAAGGAAAGCGCTGACCCCTCTGTGTTGAATGAAGGCGGTGGCCTCACCGACAACGTCACCCCCGCAGCGAGTTTCTTCTTCCAAGTGGTATTCGCCGCCACGGCGGTGACGATCGCCTCGGGGGCCATGGCAGAGCGCACCAAGTTCGCGACCTACCTGTTGTTCTCGGCGGCAATGACCGCGGTCATCTACCCGGTTGTCGTTCACTGGACCTGGGGCGGAGGCCTCATCGCCCAAATGAGCATCGGCGACGCCGTCTACTCTGACTTCGCAGGCTCAACGATCGTTCATTTGACCGGAGGCGTAGCGGCGCTGGTCGGGGCCGCGATGCTCGGACCCCGCGTCGGCAAGTACGGCCCTGACGGCTCCCCCCGGGCGATTCCCGGCCACAACATCGGCTTCGCCGTAATCGGTGTGTTCATCTTGTGGTTCGGTTGGTTCGGCTTCAACGCCGGATCGGAACTTGCCGCTGACAATCTCGTGCCGTTTCTGGCACTCAACACGCTGATCGCTGCCTCGGCTGGAGTGATCGGTGCAACCGCGGTCATCTGGAAAATTACCGGCACGCCCGATGTGGCGATCGCAGGCAACGGCGCGCTCGCCGGGTTGGTTTCGATCACCGCCCCGGTTGGTGCGGTAGAGCCCTGGGCTGCGCTTGTGATTGGCTTTATCGGAGGCTTGATCGTGGTGTTCGCGGTGCTTGGGATTGATCGGATTCGTGTCGATGATCCGGTCGGCGCGATTGCGGTGCACGGCGTGTGCGGCATTTGGGGCACACTGTCGATCGGCCTCTTCGCCCGCTACGACGATGCTTTCCTCGGCCGAGAGAACGCAGGTCTGTTCTACGGTGGCGGTATCGAACAGTTGTTGATGCAAGCGGTGATGGTCCTTGTGGTCGCCGCATGGGTCGGGGTCACCTGCTACATCCTGTTCTACACCTTGAAGAAGACGATCGGCCTGAGGGTTGACGCCGACGAAGAGTTCGAGGGCCTAGACGTTGCCGAGCACGGCACCTCCGGTTACGGCGTAGAAACCGCGGTTGTCGCCTAGTTCGTTGGTTCGCTGGATCCGGTGGTGTAAAGGGGCACCACCGGGACCGGCTGTCGCTGTTCATTCAGCGGTGAGGGCCCGTGAAGAAGACTCTGGGCTTGCGTGTCGACGCTGATGAAGAGTTCGCGGGTCTAGACGTTGCCGAGCACGGCACCTCCGGTTACGGCGTAGAAACCGCGGTTGTGGCGTTGGGACTCACACAAGGCTACTACAATATTGAAGAGTTCTGCGTGGAGAACGAAGTTGTTGTTTTCCTCAACGTCCCGCCGGTATAGGGTTCATCGTGCGCTCTCTGCTCTCTTTTCTGTTGTATGTCGCTTGGTGCGGCGCGGTAGTGGTGGTGATCGAAACCGCGCCGCACGCAATCACCCGACTGCTGGGATTGTTGTCAGCCGTTGTTCTGGTTGTGTTGATGTGGCGGAGTTGGCGCGCGAGGCAACGGGCTAGGGTTGACTCCGAGCAGGTTCTCTCCGTCGGCGAACAACCGTAGATCTTTCAACCGTGCCTAGACGTTTCGTAATGCTCGCGGTGGTTTGTTTGGCGCTGGTGGCGGTTAGTTGCGGTGGTGGTGGGTCGGTTTCGGAGTGCCGCGCCGCGGCTATGGCGCAGGCGGTGGCCGAAGATGCGTACATAGCTGCGCTCACCGCGGCGAGCGGTGACCACGATCACGCGCCGAGCAGTGATCACGACCACGCCGAGATTGACGAACAGGTGATTACAAGCCGGGTTGATGTGATTGTTGCTACGGAGGCAACCCGGCGGGCTTGCGAATAGCCGACTGGCCTGTAGTTGGAGGCGATCGTGTTGCTGACGGCGCGCAAGTGCGGGCGACACCGCTTCCAAGGCAACATGCCGGACCTATTTGCTGGCGGTTAGGGCTCTATCGAGGGGGTGGGCCTGGTCGATGGGGCGCATGTCGTCGCCGATCAGGTAGTGCAAAGGGACCCCAGTGGGGATGTTGAGTTCGATGATTTCGTCGTCGCCAATGTTGTCGAGGTGTTTGACGAGGACTCGTAGTGAGTTGCCATGGGCTGCCACCATGATGTTGCGCCCCGAGCGCAGGTCGGGCACTAGGGAGTCGTGCCAGTAGGGCAGCAGCCGATCGACGACATCGGCAAGGCACTCGGTGGCGGGCATGAGTTCTGGCGCGAGGTCGGCGTAGGCGGCAGATTTTGCGGGGTTGAACTCGTTTTCGGGGCTGATTGGTGGGGGTGGTGTGTCGTAGCTGCGTCGCCATAGGCGGAGTTGTTCGGTTCCGTGTATCTCGCCGACTTGGGTCTTGTCGAGTCCGGTGAACAAAGACTCTGGGTCTGCGTGTCGACGAGCACGGAACGTCCGGCTACGGAGGGACACCTCGGTGATTCATCAGATCCCCTGTAATAGCCTTTGTTCGGCCACTGAATGGCGGGTTAGCTGTCTGGAGCCCTTAGCCTGGATCCACCGGTGTGGTGAGGTGTTGGGGGTTGGCGCGTCCACCAGAAAGGCCTCCTGACATGGGAGAATGCTGTTTGATGTAACGGTCATTCTGGCCATGTGAGGAGGCACTTCCTGTGAGCAGCATATCTGGTGGGATTGATGGGGTGGAGGTTCGTTTTGATGAGGGGTCTTTGGTGGGGGATGCGGGTTTGTTGTTGGCGGGCACGGTGATGGATCGTCTGGGGCTCGAGGCGATGCTTGATGAGGTGGTGCGCCCGCCGGGGTCGGGGCGGGGGTCGGGGGCCAAGGTGCTGTCGTTGGTGGCGTCGATGCTTGTGGGGGGTTCGTTCATCGACGACGCGGACAGGCTGCGGGCCGGGTCAACAGCTCAGGTGCTGCCGTTTGGGCCGGTGGCGCCGTCGACTCTGGGAACGTGGCTGCGGTCGTTCACTTTCGGGCATCTGCGCCAGTTCGACCGCGCCAACGAGTTGGCGCTTGGCCGGGCGTGGTCTTTGGGCGCGGCGCCGGCTGTTAAAGAGATGACGCTGGATTTGGACTCCACGGTGTGCGAGGTTTACGGCCACCAAAAACATGGCGCTGCTTATGGCCACACCAAGACGCTGGGCTATCACCCGCTGGTGGCGGTGCGCGACGACACCGGCGAGTTCATCCACTCCCGTATGCGGTCGGGTTCGTCTCAGCGCGGTCACGGGCGGTTCGTGTCTGAGACCCTGGCCCGGCTACATCGCCTAGCACCCGACGCGGAAGTCACCGTACGCGCCGACGCCGGGTTCTTCTCCTATGACCTGTTGGACCTCATCGAGACCCACAACGCGTTCTGGTCGTTCACGATCCCCCAAAACGCCATGGTCAAAACAGCTATAGCAGCCATAGACGACAAAGCCTGGAAACCCATCGCCTACACCCGCGGCGGCCAAGCCCAAATCGCTGAGACCACCATCAAAACCGGGCCCCGATCCCGCAGCGCCGAACCCCGCGAACTACGGCTCGTGGTGCGACGCACCCGCCTCACCGGCCCCCAAGCCCAACTGTGGCCCGACTGGCGCCACCACTGCCTAGTCACCAACCGAACCGACCTCGACACCGAAACCGCCGACACCTACCACCGAGCCCACGCCCGAGTCGAACTCGCCATCAAAGACCTCAAAGACAACGGACTAGCCCACTGCCCCTCAGGGAACTTCTCCGCCAACGGCGCCTGGTTGGCCTGCGCCATGCTCGCACACAACCTCGCCCGCTGGACAGCCCGCCTCGGCCACACCCAACACCCCAAACACCTCACCATCGCGGCCACCGTCCGCAACCGGCTCCTGTCGCTGCCCGGCCGGCTCGTCAACCACTCAGGCCGCCACATCCTACGCCTACCCCTCAACTGGCCCTGGAAACACACCTTCACCACAGCGCACCAACACCTACACAACCTGCCCCTGCTCATCTAAACGATTCACCCCCGGGGGCCGGCACCCCCAGCACACACCCCAACGCCACCAACCCAACCCAACCCCCAACCCCGACCCTGCACGCCCCAACACACCAAATGTTGTGCATCTGACTTCGCGCGACAGGTTCTGAGTTTTTTCAAGCAGCATCGGGCAGGGTTGGCGGTCCTAGGACAGGAGGCTGCAGCCTATGAGTTCCGAGCATAGAAAACCGAAGAAGCTGCTTACAGCAGAGCAGAAGTACGATTTGTGGGTGCGGATGCTTTGCGGTCAGGTCACCCAGGCCGAGGCGGCTGCTGAGGCTGGTGTGGACCGGTCGGTGATCGCCCGGCTGCGAGCTGTCGCCCGGGATGGGGCGGTCGCGGCTTTGGGTTCGTCGAGGCCGGGCCGGCCCCGTCAGTCCCGAGCGGAGGCGTCTGAGGCAGCAGCCCTTCGTGTCGAGGTGGAACGGTTGGGGCGTACTGTGGTCGAACAAGCCGTGGAGCTGGCGGTGCTGCGGGGAAAAACGGGTTGGGGATGAGCGGTCCTGTCCCCGCCCGCGTCGACGGGACCGCCAAAGCCGTGCTGTTGGGGTTGATCGACGACGCCACCTCGGCTGGCTGGACGCACAGCCGGGTCTGCACGGTGCTGGGTGTGGACCGCCGCCGGGCATGGCGCTGGACCCAACGCCGCGCCGAGGGGACTCTTGACGATGCCCGCCCGGGCGGACGTCCGATCCACAGCCTGCTGAGCTCAGAACGTGACGAGATCGTGCGCCTCTTCGACGAGTGGGGCGACACCGACCGGTCGCATCGCAAGCTCGCGCACCGCGGCTCCTACCTGGGCCGCGTGTGGGTGTCTGCTTCGACTGTGGACCGCGTTCTCGCAGGTCACGGCCTCGCTCTGGCCGGCACGCCGCGCCCCGCCAAGGCCACCAAGACGCCGTGGCCTACCTGGTGTGAGTGGCGGCCCAACCAACTGTGGTGTTGGGACGGCACCCAGTTCCCGACATGCCGACAAGCCAAGCACGCCTACGCGATAGTCGATGTGGTGTCCCGTAAATGGATCGCCACGCACCACACCGCGGCACCGGACTCGGTCGCCGCCAGAGTCTTGTTCGCCAAAGCACTGCAAAGCGAAGGGCTCCTCACCGACGAACTCGCCGCCCGCCTCGACAACCCCCACGCAGACCTGCCCCACAGCGACACAATCCCGCTGCTGTTGGCGGTCAGCGACAACGGACCGGAGATGCGCGCCGGCGACACCGCCAAATTCATGGCCATGTGCTCGATCGCCCAGCACTTCGGACGCCGGTCCACGCCCACCGACCAGGCCTGGATCGAGTCTCTGTTCAGCCACGTCAAAGGCGAGCATCCCCACCTCGAAACGCTCGGCGATCCCGCCGACCTCACCCGAGAACTCGAACGCGTCCGCGGCCACTACAACTCGGTGCGGCTGCACGAAGGCATCGGGTATGTCACCCCCCACGACGAGCACACCGGCAAAGGCGACCAGATCCGCCAAGCACGCCGAGACGGACTCCAACAAGCCGACCAGCGACGACGCGCCCACCACCGAAACCAACCGCTAACATGACCACACAACCACCACCGCACACCCACCAATGCGACTTGAAAAAACCCGCAATCTGTCGCGAAGAGTCAGAAACACCTCACAAACCCGGCGTGAAACCCCCCGCCCGACCCCAACCCGCCCACCAACCCGCCCACCACGCGCTGACCAAAGGCCAATCGGTGGATTCAGGCTAAGAGCGCCCGCAGATAGGTGAGAGCCTGTCATGTGGCGGCGGTGCCAATCCCGCTCTTGTTCGCTGCGCTCACGGGCCGCTCGGGCCACGGCCTCGCGCCGTATGGTCCGCGTTGTCCCACCTATTCGCTCGGCCTCTTAGCCTGGATCCACCGGTGTGGTGAGGTGTTGGGGGTTGGCGCGTCCACCAGAAAGGCCTCCTGACATGGGAGAATGCTGTTTGATGTAACGGTCATTCTGGCCATGTGAGGAGGCACTTCCTGTGAGCAGCATATCTGGTGGGATTGATGGGGTGGAGGTTCGTTTTGATGAGGGGTCTTTGGTGGGGGATGCGGGTTTGTTGTTGGCGGGCACGGTGATGGATCGTCTGGGGCTCGAGGCGATGCTTGATGAGGTGGTGCGCCCGCCGGGGTCGGGGCGGGGGTCGGGGGCCAAGGTGCTGTCGTTGGTGGCGTCGATGCTTGTGGGGGGTTCGTTCATCGACGACGCGGACAGGCTGCGGGCCGGGTCAACAGCTCAGGTGCTGCCGTTTGGGCCGGTGGCGCCGTCGACTCTGGGAACGTGGCTGCGGTCGTTCACTTTCGGGCATCTGCGCCAGTTCGACCGCGCCAACGAGTTGGCGCTTGGCCGGGCGTGGTCTTTGGGCGCGGCGCCGGCTGTTAAAGAGATGACGCTGGATTTGGACTCCACGGTGTGCGAGGTTTACGGCCACCAAAAACATGGCGCTGCTTATGGCCACACCAAGACGCTGGGCTATCACCCGCTGGTGGCGGTGCGCGACGACACCGGCGAGTTCATCCACTCCCGTATGCGGTCGGGTTCGTCTCAGCGCGGTCACGGGCGGTTCGTGTCTGAGACCCTGGCCCGGCTACATCGCCTAGCACCCGACGCGGAAGTCACCGTACGCGCCGACGCCGGGTTCTTCTCCTATGACCTGTTGGACCTCATCGAGACCCACAACGCGTTCTGGTCGTTCACGATCCCCCAAAACGCCATGGTCAAAACAGCTATAGCAGCCATAGACGACAAAGCCTGGAAACCCATCGCCTACACCCGCGGCGGCCAAGCCCAAATCGCTGAGACCACCATCAAAACCGGGCCCCGATCCCGCAGCGCCGAACCCCGCGAACTACGGCTCGTGGTGCGACGCACCCGCCTCACCGGCCCCCAAGCCCAACTGTGGCCCGACTGGCGCCACCACTGCCTAGTCACCAACCGAACCGACCTCGACACCGAAACCGCCGACACCTACCACCGAGCCCACGCCCGAGTCGAACTCGCCATCAAAGACCTCAAAGACAACGGACTAGCCCACTGCCCCTCAGGCAACTTCTCCGCCAACGGCGCCTGGTTGGCCTGCGCCATGCTCGCACACAACCTCGCCCGCTGGACAGCCCGCCTCGGCCACACCCAACACCCCAAACACCTCACCATCGCGGCCACCGTCCGCAACCGGCTCCTGTCGCTGCCCGGCCGGCTCGTCAACCACTCAGGCCGCCACATCCTACGCCTACCCCTCAACTGGCCCTGGAAACACACCTTCACCACAGCGCACCAACACCTACACAACCTGCCCCTGCTCATCTAAACGATTCACCCCCGGGGGCCGGCACCCCCAGCACACACCCCAACGCCACCAACCCAACCCAACCCCCAACCCCGACCCTGCACGCCCCAACACACCAAACCCGGCGTGAAACCCCCCGCCCGACCCCAACCCGCCCACCAACCCGCCCACCACGCGCTGACCAAAGGCCAATCGGTGGATTCAGGCTTAGGGGGGGCGAACATCCGCGGCGATGCCCAAGCTCGCTTGTCCCCGCGTTGTCCTCGGTGAGCTAGGAACTGGGAGATGAGAGGCTCGCCCCCGCCAAAAGATGAGTTTCCAGCCTATTCTACATCGGAGTAGCCATCACCTGAGCCAAGCGTGGAGTCCTTTGTGGTTATGCCACAGGGGGCTCCGCGCTTCTTACGTAGTACTTACGAGACACACGAGAGAGAAACTATGAAGCCTCCGAGATTTGCCGCCACGCCGCAGTTTGCAGCGGGGCTCGCAGGGGTTGCCGCGTGTTTCGCTGGCCTATCAGTCTGGGTGATCAACGCTGGCCTCTCTGATGGTACGACGATCGGCTTGGCGTTCCTTCTGATCTTGGCTTCCCTGTCGCTGTTGGCGTCAGTTGGCGTGTGTCGCTCGAAACAGCAGCCGAAGTAGGGCCGAGTCATGCGCAACAGTCATCCTGTCGAGATATCTGGCCTAACGAAGTCCTACGGGGATGTGAACGCCGTGGACGATTTGAGTCTTGTTGTCAAGACGGGCGAGGTCCACGGGCTCCTCGGTCCCAACGGCGCGGGGAAAACGACCGTGCTGAAGTGCCTTCTAGGCATCACGCCTCCGTCATCGGGCAGTGTCCTGATCTACGGCTCCAGACTGCTCAATCTGCCTGACCCCGCCTTGGTGGTGGGAGTGCTGATGGAAAATGGGCTTGACAACCACATGACCGTCGGCCGTCATCTGCGCGCCGCCGCGGTCGGCTCTGGCACGGGGATGCAACGGGTCAACGACCTAGTCGAGGAGTGCGGGCTGAGTGGCCTGGCAAAGCGGCGAGTGGGGAAGTTGTCCACGGGGCAGCGCCGCCGTCTCTCGCTCGCAACTGCCTTGATCGGCGATCCGAGTCTATTGATAGCCGATGAACCCTACAACGGACTCGACGCACAGGGGATCCATTGGTTGCGACGTTTGCTCCGGGCACATGCAGACGGTGGCGGCGCCGTTGTCCTTTGCAGTCATCTCTTGACTGAGATCGAACAGATCGTTGACCAAGTCACGATACTGAATACCGAAGTGAGGTACCAGGGCAGCAGGAACGACTTCACGGCTTCTGGGGCAAGCACGCTCGAGGATCGGTACCTAGAAGTAACCGTCGGGACCGCGCAGCCTGACGAGAGAACCTGACCGTGCTGCGTCGAACACTTCGCGCCGAGTTCATCAAGCTCTGCGCCGGACGCACGCTCTGGATCCTTTCGCTCTTCGCCGCTGTGCTAAATGCCACTGCCATGTTTGGGACTGGTCGAACTCTCGCCGACGAGCGCGTCATCGGCGTCGTGGGAGCCGATGACGCGACACAACAGATACTCTCGTTGGGGTTTGCAAGTTCGCTGTTCGCGATGATCGTCGGCGTACTCATTGTGACCCGGGAGTTCCAAAATGAATCCATCATCAGGTCTCTCATAAGCGCTGGTCGTGTACGAAATCTCTTCTTGGGCAAGGCAATCGCAGCAACTGGCTCCGGCGTCGTTTTTGGCCTGGTCGGGGCAGGGACCGGGATAGCTGCTGCGACACTCTGGGCGGCGCAACAGGACGTCCAACTTGAGTGGAACAGTGAGATGGTCAAGACCGCGATCGGGGTCTTCTTGGTTTCTGGCCTGGCTGGACCATGGGGTGCGGCGCTTGGCTGGCTCGGAAGGCGCCAGGTCCCGACAATCATCGGCGCGATTGTCTGGACCCTTGCGGTCGAGTCGACCGTGCTGGCGCTGTCCCCGAGTATCGGCCGATGGATCCCGGGGGGTGCGCAGCTAGCCATTTATCGTGATCAGAGCTTCGAGACCGTGGGCTGGGCGGTTGGCATCGTTGTCTTCTGTTGTTGGGTCGCCGTCGTGACCACGGTCGCGTGGCTTGCGATCGACAAGAAGGGCCTGGGATGACCGCCCCTGATCAGGCCACCCCAGCCGTTCTAGTCGAAGCAGCCAACGGCCAGTTGGTTCGGATCGGTCATGACGCTTCACGGCTGCGTGACGTCTTGCTCCAGGCTCCAACGATATCAGATAGCGAGGTGTCGCAACTCCTCGGGCCGCCATGGGCTCCAGATCTCGCTCGGGCGACAAGAGAGCAACTCGAAAGACTTGAACTCTTGTCCGAATGCGCTGAGACCCGCCCAAAGCGCGTTCAGTTCCGGCCACCGTTCTCGCTGCAGATCAGTCTCCTTGATCCATCCGTTCGGCTACGTTGGCTAGCTGGCGTCGCACGCGTCGTTCTCAGGCCCAGAATCAGGCTTCTCTTCCTTTCGGTTGCCGCCGCGGGACTGGTTCTCCTCGGTACGAATCGACAGCTGGTTGACGATTCCCTGGGGTCGTCCATTTCGCTCGAGGTGTATGCCGCGATATTGATATCGCTCCTTGTTTCGACGTTCGTTCACGAAATGGCACACGCCGGGGTCCTGATGGCCTATGGCGAGTCACCTCGGCGGATGGGCGTGATGCTGTTCTACCTCTCGCCCGCGTTCTTCTGTGATGTGACCGGCGCATGGCGGCTTGAGCCGCGGCAAAGAGTCGCGGTGGCTCTCGCAGGAGTTGGTGCCCATGCTACCATGGGAGGCGTTGCCGTCTTGTTGGCCTACGCGGTCAGTGGCGAACTCGTGACAGGTCTCGTGGTATTTGGTCTCACATGCTACGTGTTCTCACTATTCAACCTTGTGCCTTTCGTCAAGCTGGATGGATATTTGGCGCTCGCCACCTGGCTTGATATCTCCCATCTCCGCAGGAAATCGATTGACGACTTCTGGGCCTGGGTGTCATTTCGACTGCTAGGCGGCCACCGCAGGGAGCCGACCCGCAACTGGACACCCTTGTTTGGATTCGTGTCGCTCGTTGTACCCACCGTGCTCATCATGTTTGCGATCCTTGCCGTTCGATCCCTGCTGATGGCATTGGCAAAGCCTGGGGCGGCGGCGCTATTCGCGCTTATCGCTGGCCTCTGTTTCTATGCACTTCGGCTTGCGGTCCGCCGAACCGTCAGAGTGTTGCGAGAAGGAGCAAGACCGCTCCGAGTGGCCTGCTGGCTGCTCGTGATAGTGCTGGGCGTGTCGGCCACGCTGTCGTTTACCACGATGCACAACCGCTACATCGGCGGCGTCACACAAACCGATGGAAGCTGGTTTGTCGTCTTCCCAATAGGAACAGTGAGCAAGGACGGGATCGCCGTCGGGATGGAGATCGTCATCCACAGCGGTGGGCTGGTGCTTGGAGATGAGCTAGGCCAAGCGCACGTCACCGGTCCGGCCGTGTCCTGCGAAGTCCCACTGGAGGCTATCGTTCCGATAACCGGGTCGGCCCTGACCGCTCAGGCACAATGTGTTCCGATCGAGCTCATATCGGAGCTGGCACCACAAGGGGCGACGCTCCGCGCAGTCGTGCACCAGCCTGGCCTGTCACCAAGCGGCTGGGCAAGGCAACGCGTGCTTCAGCCGGCAATCGAATCTCTAACAAGTTAAAGGAGCAACACACATGCTTGGTAGTGGTAGAGACGATGCCGCGATGCGACTTCAGCGAGTGCTGACCGGCAGGTATGACAATGGACCAGGTTCGGCGTCCACGTATCCCAAGGAGGTACTTGTACTGCCGGGAGCGTCGGCTGCGGTACTTGAATCGCTGGATTTGCCGGCCACCAGCCTGACATTTGTCCCCGAAGAGCTAGCGGGCCGCGTCAATTCTCGAGGCGACATCGCCACATACACGGGGTCGCTCGACTTCGACGGCGACGAACTTGCACTCTCCAGCGGCCTCTCGGTGACCTCGTTTGCGTACGCGACGGGGACCTACATTCCGACCACCGGCCCAACCCTTTTCACGATCCACTCGACTGAGGATGTCGCGGATTTCCTCACCGATGCTGACGATGCCGTCGACGAAGGCGTCTTTCGGCAGCACCTCCTTCACCCCTATGTTTCGTTTGCCGACGAATGCGCGCTGAGCTCCTCGGGCACCTGTGCCAGTGCGTCAGGCGCCCGTGTATTTGTTGGGAGAGATGGGTCGACGCAGCCGAGCTACTTTGGTGGAACCGCCGAGCGGTGTGTCTCAGAGGCCGTTGCGCGGGCTGAGTTGCAGCGAGGAACCAGCGAGCGACCATGGCTCGGCCGGTACCTGGCCGTGCTAGGGGTCATGCGCCGGGTGTCGACGAGACACGTCAAGGAGATGCCCCTCGTCAGTGGCTTCGGCTACCGAACGACCCAAGGGGTACTGTCGAAGCTACCAACCGAGCGTCCCGACTCTCCAATCGTGCTCTTCGATGGGAGTGATCATCTGGTCGCAAACCCGGTGACTGGCCAGGTCCTCAAAGCACCCCCAGATGCGGCCACGATCGTAGAAATCATGTTCGGAACGTCTAGTCGAACTGAAGCGATCGAAGCGATCTCAAGTGTGTTCGGCATCCCATCACATCAAGCTGTCCAAAGCTGTGAAATGGTCCAGGCCCAGATACTTGGAGACCAGCTAACCTGGGACGAAACGAGATGACCCCTGTAGCCGATCCGCCGGGTCGAGGCGGCATCGCATGGGCTCGCTGTTCGGCTGAGCGACGAGGCGATATGTACGTTGCTGGCGCCGCGTTCTACCACCACCTGACCGAGAACGATCGTTCCGAGCTTCCAGAGATCATCCGGGCATGCGGGGGCCGCGGGACCCGCGTCGTGGAGCTTGCAGCCGGCTCGGGGAGGATCACAAAGGCACTTCTCGCAATAGGTGCCGAAGTGACAGCTGTTGATAACTCGCCAGAGATGCTCCGCTTCTTAGAAGAGACAATTGACGCGGACCCGCGCCTCTCTCGGCGACGGAGCAGCCTCAGCGTTGAAACGGGCCTAATGCAGGAGTTCTGCCTGGACGCGGGGGCTGATGTCGTAGTTGTCGGTACGAGCTCGATCAGCCTCCTGTCTGCTGAGGACCGCAGTGACTGTTTCGACCGAGTGTGGAAGATGCTTCGGCCCGGGGGGCGCTTCGTTCTTTCTTTGCTCGAAGTCGATCTACCCAAATCCTTGTCCCAGGAGTCGACCACCGAGATCGATCTCGGCGGCGAGGAGTTCACCCTCTTCGAGTATGTCGACACTGAGGCCCTTCGTCGTCACGTGACGGTCGCTTCAAACGCACGGCCGTTTAGCGTTTGGACGACGTCGACAAGAATTCTTACTCAGGACACCGTTGACCGGGAAGCGGAGATGAGAGGACTAATAATCGCGTCACGAACGTGCGTAGCCGATGCTCAGCACCACATCGAGGATCGACGGCTGTATGTGACCACTTACCTGAAGGAACACGATGAGTAAGCACACCGAGAGCTCGGTGGCTCAGTTCTTCACGCCGCCGAGTGTTTCTTCGGACCCTCTGCGAATGGCCGTCAGTGCACATGGCGTCCGTGTTGATTTTTTGGACGGTCAAAGCCGCTTGTGTGCGACGAGCGGTCTCTGGAACGTCAGCCTTGGCTATGGGAACCGCCAAGTCGCAGACGCGGTCTACTCCTCCCTCCTCGAAGCTTCATACCTGACACTCTTTCGCTACAACCATAGATATGCCGAGGAGGCTGCCCACCTCTTGTTGACGCTAGCCGGGCCAAATTTCCAACGCGTCCTCTTCGCGACGTCTGGTGGGGCCGCTATTGATGCGACGATCAAGGTTGCGCGGCAGTTCTGGAACCTAGAGCAGGCGCCCCAGCGCCGGTTGGTAGTCAGCATGAAGGGCAGCTACCACGGTACGACGCTCGGAGCTGTGGCGCTTTCAGGAGAGAATCTCGGTCAGCTCTTGTACGGAGCTGACCAGCGACATGTGCGACACGTTGCTGTGGGATCTGCCGACGAGTTTCGACGACTCATTGCTCATTCAGGCGACTCGGTAGCCGCCGTCGTGCTAGAGCCGCTGCTCGGCTCGGGGGCGATTGAGCCTCCGATGGAGTTGTTGCTTGAAATCCTTGAAGCGAAGCGGCAGCACGGGGTCCTGGTTGTCGCAGACGAGGTCGCCACAGGGTTTGGCCGCACCGGTCCTCTCTTCGCGCATTCAACCTGGCCAGTGACTCCCGACGTGCTGGTTCTCAGCAAAGCTCTGACCAACGGCGCAGCTGCTGCCTCAGCCGTTCTTTGGTCGGAACGTGTCAGTGAGCGCTTCTCCGCCGCCGACGCCGCATTCGTGCATGGCGAGACACAGGCTGGAACCCCCCCGTCTTGTGCTGCAATGATCGCCTCAATCCAACAGCACGTCGAGCACGGCGCTGAAGCGCGACGCCAGGTGTTAGCCGAGCAGCTTTGCAACGGGCTCGCCGAGCGGTCTGCTTCAAGCCGGTTCGTTGCAGGTACGCGCGGCAGCGGGCTATTCCGTGCGGCTGTGCTCCATGATGAGAATGGGACGATCGTCGAGCCACAACGAGTAGGCGAGATCGTCACTGAGGCGTTGCGCCGCGGGGTAATCGTTCAGCCCGGGCCGTCCTGCATCCAGCTGGTTCCCGCATTCGTTGCGTCCTCGGAGGAACTTGATGAAATGCTGGACCTTGCGTTCGAAGCGGTGGAGTGCGTACTTGCGACGTGAACTTGATGCCGCTCGATTCCAATCGGGCGAACCGTGGCAACAGATCAGTCAGAAGCTGACGGTCGGCGGCGACTCGATTCTTCGAGCACTCGCAACGGCGAATCCAGGCGCGGTCGCGGTTGATGAGGTGGTCAGCCGCATGCCATTACTCGGCACATGGCTCAGCGAAAGTTACCGGGGCCCGGTTATCGACGTCGCGCCGGATGCCGATCTGTACGAAATCGAAAGGGTTGCCGGTCGGTTGGCTGATCTCGAGCCAACCACGGTGCTGGCGATAGGCGGCGGAAACACTCTTGATGTAGCAAAGCTTGCGCGCATCGCGAGCACGAGTCCAAGTCAGATCGGGCGATGGAGGACGCAGGCCCAGCGAAGCAGCCTGTTGACCGTCGAGCAAACGCACCGAGATGAACGCTGGTTCATAGCTATCCCGACAACAGTGGGCACCGGGAGTGAGGTGAGTTCTGTTGCCTGTTTGAGGATCCAGGATCAGAGACTGTTGCTCCGGGGAAGATCTCTGCACTTTGATGAGGCGATTCTGGACAGCGTTGCAACATCAACGCTAAGCGCGACGGCAGTTTGGGAGGGGCTGTTCGAGGCATTCGTGCGGATCCTCGGCCCGGTGGTCAACACGCCGGAGAAGCTAACGATCCCAGACATCGTCGCAGAGAGTCTCCTCAGGTCGCTGGCGCTGATGCTGCGCCTCCCCGAAGCCGGACTGTGTGATACAGATGCTCGCCTCACCGCGGGTTGGCTGAGCGCATCAACGCACACCTCTGCTGCCCTGAAGGGGCGACCTCCGATCGGATCGCCCCTGTGGTTCGTGGCCAACGAACTGGCGACGATCGCCGGACTCAGCAAGGTCAAGGCGACCAGCGCGCTAGTCGGCCCTTGGCTACGGCGCGTTGTGGCGGGCGACGACCGCTGGGGCTTTCCTGGCAGGGTCTGCGAGGTGACTCGAGCACTCGGTCTTTCGGGTGCCGAGGAGCTTGAGCACTTGCTACGTCACCCATCAAGTACCGATCTAGGTCTCTCTGAAGCCGAGATACACGCGCTGGCGAAAACGACCATTGATCGCTGGGGCGGCCGACGCCCTGTGCTGCGCCGATTCACGGCTGAAGATGTCGAAGCCATTCTACACGAAGCATCCGTTGGAGTGCCTAGAACTGACGAGGAGGGGGCGATGTGATCAAATACCTCGAAACCCTGGAGCGGTCGGTAGGTGTGGCCAGCGGCGCCACACTCTACCCGCCATGCGTTGAGAACTGTAGGCTGTGGACTCTTGCTATTGATATCGGCCGAAACGAGACAGCTGATAACGAGGCACCCTCCCTAGCGCTGGTTGGTGCGGCGGGTCTGACCCGGCACGACACGATTCTTCGTGGCGTTGGGGAGGCGGTTGAGCGCCGCTCGCTTTTCCCGAGCGCGCACCGCGAATCGCCATATTCTGGCTTCAGGCTTTCGGACTGGAAACAGACCGTTGTTGTCCCCGAAGTCGAGGTGGACTATCCGCTTGACATCAGCGCCAATGCGACGGTTGACCCGTCGCCCTCTGGCGCGGCATCTGGTCCAAGTCTTGAAGCTGCCATACGGTTGGGTCTGCTCGAACTCGTTGAACGAGATGCGGTGATGGTCTCGTGGAATCGTCAAGCCAGACTCGAACGAGTCGATCTCGCTGAACACCGAGAATCGAGCAGCATGGACCGCCTTTTGACGAGCGCCGAAGAACAAGATGCCGACGTTGTGATCGCTCGGATGGCGACCCCAATCCCGGGGTACAGCGCATTCGTGGGTTGTGTCATAGGTCCGGCGCCAGCCAGTGCGGTAGGTGCCGCGATCTCATATTCAAGTCTCGAGGGTAGTTGCCGAGCGCTTCGTGAGGCTCTCCAGGTCCTTTGCGTGCTCCGCGGTGTTCACGCGGCGTATGACCAGGTGTCGCCACCGCATGTTGTAGATGACCTCACTCGCGCTAAGTACTGGACTTCTGAGGAAGCGAATCAGTCACTCCGGGAGTGGGTTGATGCGTTCGTGCCGCCCGCGTCGAATCACACCGATGGACGACCACTGACTTTCGCTGAACTTGCGAACGAACTGGAACGCTCCGCTGGACCAGCCTTTGCAGTGGATCTAACACCCCGGCTGCCTATTGGAGCGCAAAGGCTCGGTTGGTATTCGGCGAAGGTCGTCTGCGGTGGTCTACAAGCGCTTCGAATGACTGAAGCAAACCCAAAGAACTTGAACGCCGAGCGCATGAAGGCGGCGCAAGAACAGCATCCCCCAGGCTTCTTTCGGCGGTGCGCTGACAATCTATGGATGGCACCGCAGCCCCTAATCTAGTGGTATGTGCGATACACCATGGACCGACAGCAACCCGACCGATCCGCCATCTCCGCGACGCTCAACCTTGCCTCGATCCGCGACCGCTCGTCGAAACACAAACGCTGTGCCGTACTGAAAACCTCCATCGGTTCGGTTGTTGACTGTTCGACCTTGTCGCCGCCAGATCGCTCAAGCGCCGACGACACCGCTGCCAAGGCATCCCGCCTACCGGATCTTTTGGTCGGCGGTTAGGGCTCTATCGAGGGGGTGGGCCTGGTCGACGGGGCGCATGTCGTCGCCGATCACGTAGTGCAAAGGGACCCCAGTGGGGATGTTGAGTTCGATGATCTCGTCGTCGCTTTCCCTGCACCTTGGTAGAATAGTATCAAGGTAGCGTGCAGAGTGACGACAAGGTATCTATGATTGGAGTACGACCTAGCTCTAGGGGAATCCCATGGTAGACACACCGAAGGCGATGACTTTGCGGCTTCCCGCTGACCAGGCTGAAGCCTTGGAGGTGGTTGCTGAAGTCGATGGTGTGAGCGTGTCCGAGGCCGTGCGAGATGCCATTGAGAACCACATCGAGAGCCGCCGGGCTGACGATGGGTTCCAAGAACGGCTTGTCGCGTCAATGGCACGCTATCGACGGATCCTCGAACGCTTGGCTGAATAGGGCGCGTGAATTACCTCGGGCTCGATGACATCGTCATAATTGCAGCAGCGGTCGTAGGCATTGAGCCCGAGGTGCTTCGCCGAACAAGCCGTATCAATAATGCGGATTCAGCGGTCCACGCGCCCGCGGCCACGTTCGGGGGAGTCGAATTCCACCCTGGTCTCGCCCGAAAGATCGGGGTGATGGGATACAGGCTCGTGCGGAACCATCCATTCCCAGACGGAAACAAGAGGGTGGCGTTTCTAGCGATGGTCGAGATGGCCGAACGCAACAATACCCAGTGGACCGAGCCACCAGACGACCCCGACGGCGACGAGACAGTCGAGATGATGTTGGCCGCAGCAGCGGAAACTGTCGATGAACCTGGTTTTGTCGCCTGGGTTGGCACCCGTGTGACATGACCGAGCGCCGACGACACCGCTGCCGAGGCAACTTACGGCCTACCGGATCTATTTGCTGGCGGTTAGGGCTCTATCGAGGGGGTGGGCCTGATCGACGGGGCGCATGTCGTCGCCGATCAGGTAGTGCAAAGGGACCCCAGTGGGGATGTTGAGTTCGATGATTTCGTCGTCGCCAATGTTGTCGAGGTGTTTGACGAGGGCTCGTAGCGAGTTGCCATGGGCTGCCACCATGATGTTGCGCCCCGATCGCAGGTCGGGCACTAGGGAGTCGTACCAGTAGGGCAGCAGCCGATCGACGACATCGGCAAGGCACTCGGTGGCGGGCATGAGTTCTGGCGCGAGGTCGGCGTAAGCGGCAGATTTTGTGGGGTTGAACTCGTTTTCGGGGCTGATTGGTGGGGGAGGCGTGTCGTAGCTGCGTCGCCATAGGCGGAGTTGTTCGGTGCCGTGTATCTCGCCGACTTGGGTCTTGTCGAGTCCGGTCAGGTTGCCGTAGTGGCGTTCGTTGAGCCGCCAGTGCCGACGAACGGGAATCCAGCGGCGGTCAAGCCCGGCGAGAATGATCTCGGCGGTCTCGATGGCTCTTTGCAACAGGGAGGTGTGGAGTATGTCTGGCAACAGGTTTGCCTCGGCCAGCAGCGGAACGGCGTCGCGGGCCTCTTGTCGCCCTATTTCCATCAGCGGGCAATCGTGCCAGCCGGTGAAGAGGTTGAGATCATTCCATTCGGAACGCCCGTGGCGTACCAAAATCAGGTTGTACATCCCCTTGACGCTACTGTGCTTTTGCCGGGCGTAGCCGGAGCCGCGCTGTGGTTTTAGCGGGGCGTTGGTTTTGCCGGGCGTAACCGGAGCCCTGCTGTGTTTTTCCGGGGCGTTGGTTTGCCGGGCGTAGCCGGAACCGCGCTGTGAGGTCGAGGCGGTCGCCGCCCAAAAAAGCCGACTTCGCCATCTCCTCCAGTTCGGGAACTTCCGCGACTGGCTGCTGCTCACGGGGCGGGCAGGTAGTGGAAGCCTCTTCCCCGGCCTGCGTTTGAGCTCGGCACGAGCCGGCCTTGCTGCGCCAGTTCTTTCAGCCGGTTTGTGGCGGTGGCGGCCGATACCCCGGCCAACTCGCGATACTCGGCAGAGGAGATCCGCCCCCGCTCGCGTGCCCAAGCCAGCGCCCACTCACCGGACTCGGTGCCGGGTTGCAAGCCGAGGGCCGCTTTTGCCGGCGGGCTGAGCTGCCAGGCGGCAGGAGTGTCATGGGGCACGGCGATGGGTGACAGCAAGGGTGCCCCCGGCGTGGCCAGTCTGTATTCGGCCACCCGTCGCAGCGCAGTTTCGGTGTCTCCGCGAGAGCGTTGCAACAACGGAGCACAAGATTCACTGGTGAGGAACGGCGATTGCGGTTGCGCCCCCCGCCAGACGAGCAGCGCGGCGTCCACGTCGTCGCGGCCGGGCGGTGGGTCCAGGTCGGTGAACAGCCTGTACCAGTTTTCGTTCACCGGTTGCCCGTAGAGGTCTATGCGGACGGCCGGATCGGGCAGGGATGTGATGGCAGGCGGCCGGCTGCCGATGCGGACCAACTCCGCGAACATCATGTCCACCCCTACGCCCTCCTGCTCCACGAGGCCGGTCAGCCGCAATGCGTTCATGAGGGTTCGGTAGCGGGGCACGGAGTGGTGGGTAATGATGTTGTTCTCGGTGACGCCGCCGATGAGCCCGCCGGGCGAGGTGACGCGGAGGTGGTTTCCGATGTGCTCCACTACCGTGGGGCCCGGCAAGCTCCACTCCCGGTGGCAGACCGCGTTCAAGAGCGCCTCCCGCAGCGACCGCCGCGGGATGGCCCACACCTTGTGGATCTGGAGCCCGATGGTTATCTCCGTCACGAAATTGTGATCGTTGGCCCGTGCCTCGACTGTCAGAACCTCTTCCAGCAGCGAGCGGCCACCCTCCATGATCCGCACGATGGACGGCCCACCGGGAACGTGCCGGTACGAGTAGTCGATGGCCGGCTGCCGACGCACCGCGAGCAGCATCTCGCCTGCCTGGTTGAGATGCTCGCCGTCCTCTGCAACCAGTCCGAGCCTGCCCAGCAGGTCGCGTATTGGGAGGTCCGCTCTAGGGGAATCATCGTCCGATAGTCGGCCTCGGAGCGTCTCTATCGCAGACGGCGCGATCGCGATGATAGGGGTCTGCGACGGCATGTTCGAAGGGTCAGCCGCAAGGTTGGCGAACAGCGCTCCCATGAGCTCGGTTCTCGTGGCCGGCACGCATCTGGCGTCTACCCGATGCTGGTATTTTCCCCGATACGGCACCGGCTCTAGGGCTTGGGGCACTTCGATGATCAGAAGCTCTGCTCCGTCGGCAGCGACTCGGTCGACCTGCACCGTCAGCTTTCGCTCGGTCAGGTCGTAGATCCGACTCCTCAGCCACTGCGGATCGGTTTTCGCTCCGATGATCCGGCCAGTCTTGTTGTCCACGCCAACTACCAGCGCTCCCCCTCCAGCCGAGTTGGCCATGCAGGCCGCCGCTTCGGCCAGCTTCTCTGCCGCCTCGTCGTTGTGCGGAGAGCCGGGCAGGATCGATCCGTCACCGGCTCGGCGGCCGGCCTCCTCTTTGATGTCGACGACGGCCGACTCCAACTCGTCCGCAGAGCTGCCGCCTTCGCTCAAGGTCCACAGAACGCGCTCGACCTCTTCCCGACGCTGCGGTTGCGGCAAGTAAGTGAATGTTGCGCGGTCCATGCGTCCACCTCTGTTAGGGTTTTCTCCCAGGAAAACCCTAACACAACGCTGTTGGGCGGGATTGTTAGGGTTTTCTATCGAGAAAACCCTAACGCAACACCGTCGCGCTGACATCTTAGGGTTTTCTCGAGGGGCAAGCCCACGACGTTCACGGAATGCGCAGACATTTCCCGCCCGGGCACCAGACAAGTGACGGGACGGTTGCGTTGGCTGTGCCGTTGACGGCAGCGCAAGCACCGTCAATGCTATGGTTGGCGGTGGACGATGGCAAAGCGGAAGACGGGGGAGTTCACATGCCGATTCCATGGCCGGATCGCGGAACGACAAGACACCTATGAAGTTTTGGTGCAAGTTCGCCGCTTCTCTTGGAATCGCTGTGGCGGGCGCATTGCTGGTGTTGTCAGGCGGTTCTCTCTTGGGAGCGGCCAACGACGCTCTGTTCAGTTCTTTTGATCAGCCTGCCAGCGGTGATTCCCGAACTAGCATCGACATCAGTGTTTCAACGGTTGATCGTGCCATCCGGGGGAACAGCGACATTGTCGCTTTGCTTGGCGACGACTCGTTTGTTATCGAAGACCGTCGGCCGGTATACGTTGAAAATGAACTCTGGGGCGTGAGTGCACAATTGCGATTGGACGAAGCAAGGACTTTGAATGGGCCATGGATCACCGTGGAAACAGATGCCCTTCTCCAGTCTCCCGACAACGGCCTGCATCTCACTTCTGATGACTATGTGACCGGCACTGACACGTACGAAGTAACAACTGAGTTCCTGCTAGTCACAATTCAACCCGATACAAGTGATCTGCTGACGCTAGTTCCATTCACCCCGCCAACCGACCTATGGGGTGATGTTGGCCCCACGAACAGTTCGGACTCATAGGTGAAGGGGCAGGGCAAGTTCGCCTACTGCACGGTTCATTGGCCTCGGAATAGGTGGAGTGCTATTGATGTCCGGTACTTGGGCCGCAGTAGGACTCCTAGGTAAGGGTAGACCTGGCGGCAAAGTTGATAACAATACACTCAACTTTTCGGTGTAAACAGGTTCAAATACTGTTACACTGGTTCCCAACAACATACACAAACCTTGACGGTTTCCGCGGATCTGCGGTGCCGTCCAACCAAATAACCCATCCAAGACGGTTTCCGCGGATCTGCGGTGCCGTCCAACCAAATAACCCATCCAAGACGGTTTCCGCGGATCTGCGGTGCCGTCCAACCAAATAACCCATCCAAGACGGTTTCCGCGGATCTGCGGTGCCGTCCGCAGCGAAAGCAGAGTCCACACCATGCCCAAAGCCGTAGGTATCGATCTCGGCACCACCAACTCCGTCGTTTCCGTGTTGGAAGGCGGCGACCCCGTCGTCATTCCCAACGCAGAAGGCTCGCGCACCACTCCGTCGGTCGTCGCCTTCGCCAAAGACGGCGAGGTTCTCGTTGGTGAAGTAGCCAAGCGCCAGGCGATCACAAACCCTGGGCGCACCATCCGTTCAGTGAAACGCCATGTCGGCACCAACTGGAAGGTCGACATCGACAAAAAGGCATACACCTCCCAGGAAATCTCGGCCCGCGTCCTGATGAAACTCAAGCGCGACGCTGAGGAATATCTCGGCGACACGGTCACACAGGCAGTTGTCACCGTCCCCGCCTACTTCGACGACGCACAGCGCACAGCAACCACCGAAGCCGGTCAGATCGCCGGGCTAGAGGTGTTGCGCATCATCAACGAGCCGACCGCGGCTGCTTTGGCGTATGGTCTCGACAAAGAAGAGTCGGACCAGACCATTCTCGTGTTCGACCTCGGCGGCGGCACCTTCGACGTCTCGGTGCTCGAACTCGGCGACGGAGTATTTGAAGTCAAGTCGACCTCCGGCGACACCCAACTCGGTGGTGACGACTGGGACGACGCCGTCATCGAATGGCTCACCAAGTCGTTCAAAGGCGATCACGGAGTTGATCTCAGCAAAGACCCGATGGCTGCGCAGCGGCTCAAAGAAGCCGCGGAGAAAGCCAAGATCGAACTGTCGCAGGTTCAGTCGACGCAGATCAATCTGCCTTTCATCACCGCAACCGATACAGGGCCGCTGCACCTCGACTACGAACTGACGCGAGCCAAGTTCCGCGATCTCACCTCCGACCTGCTCGACCGCTGTCGCGGCCCGTTCGAAGCTGCCATCAAAGACGCCGGACTAACCAAGGGAGCTATCGACCATGTTGTGCTCGTCGGTGGATCGACGCGCATGCCGGCGGTGACCGAACTGGTCATGGAAATGACCGGCAACGAACCGAACAAGACAGTCAACCCCGACGAAGTCGTCGCAATCGGCGCAGCCATCCAAGCCGGCGTGCTGAAAGGCGAAGTCAAAGACGTGCTGTTGCTTGACGTGACGCCACTGTCGCTCGGCATTGAGACCAAGGGCGGGGTGATGACAACGTTGATCGAGCGCAACACCACCATCCCGACCCGCAAGAGCGAGATCTTCACAACCGCGGACGACAACCAACCGTCAGTCGAGATCCATGTGTTGCAGGGTGAGCGGGAGATGGCCGCCTACAACAAGACGCTCGGCAAGTTCCAGCTTGTCGACCTACCGCCCGCGCCGCGCGGTCTGCCCCAAATCGACGTCGTGTTCGACATCGACGCAAACGGCATCGTGCATGTCAGCGCCAAAGACAAGGCCACCAACAAAGAGCAGTCAATGACCATCACAGGTCAGAGCTCGCTCGACAAAGACGCCATCAATCAGATGGTCAAAGACGCCGAACTGCATGCAGAAGAAGACCGCAAGCGCAAGGAGGAGGCAGAGGTACGCAACACCGCCGACACTCTCGTCTACCAGACCGAGAAGCTGCTCAAAGATCAAGCCGACTCGGTCAGCGACGACGAAAAAGCGACCATCGAAGAGAAACTGGCCGAAGTGCGCTCCGCTTTGGAGGGCACCAACGTTGAAGCCATCAAGAGCGCGACTGAGGCTTTGATGACCGCCAGCCAGGAATTCGGTCAGCGACTCTACGAAGCAGCAGCGCAAGCTGAACGCGAGTCCGCAGCAGCCGAGTCGACTCCCGACGACGACGAAGTGGTCGACGCCGAGATCATCGACGAGGACGACGCCGACAGCCAGGCATCGTGAGCGGCATCGACGAACCGGACGCCTCCAACGAAGAGGAGCCCGCAGCCGGCTCAGCCTCGTCTGCCGACCCCGCCCTCTCGGGCGACGAAGCGGCCGAGGTTGAATCCGAGCCCGAGCCGGAACCAGAGCAAGAGCCTGAGCAAGAGTCTGAGCCGGAGCCGGAGCCTTCGGCTTTGGATCTGCTCACCGCAGAACGTGACCAGCACCTCAACGACCTGCAAAGAATCACCGCTGAGTTCGCCAACTTCCGCAAGCAGACAGAAAAACGCAACGCGGAGACCGTGCGACAGGCCGCGGCACGGGTGATGCACGCAATCCTGCCGGTACTTGATGCCTGCGACGCGGCGGCCCTCCAGCAAGTTGAAGGTGTTGAACCGATAACGGCCCAACTCAAGAGCGTGCTCGAAGCCCAAGGTCTCGAAATCATCGACCAAACCGAACCGTTCGACCCCAACCGGCACGAAGCGGCCATGAGCGAAACCGCAGACGAAGACCAGGTCGAACCCATGGTCTCGGAGGTGCTGCGCACCGGCTACGCGTTCAATGGCAGGATCTTGCGAGCGGCGATGGTGAAGGTGAAGGGATAGACCGATCCGCGATACGAGCTTGAGGAGGTGATTTGGTGACTGAATACGAAAAAGAGTGGTTCGAGAAGGATTACTACGCGATTCTCGGCGTCACCGAAAACGCTTCTTCCAAAGATGTCAAGAGCAAGTACCGCAAGCTGGCTCGTGAGCTTCATCCCGATGCAAACCCCGGCGACGTAACTGCTGAAGGGCGTTTCAAAGAAGTGTCAGCCGCTTACGATGTGATCGGCGACGACGACAAGCGTGCGCGATACGACGAAGTCCGCAAGATGGGTCCGATCGGTCCCAGGTTCGGAGGCGGGCCCGGCCCGGGTCCCGGTACAGGCCAATTCAACGTCGGAATGGATGACATCGGTGACCTGCTCGGTGGCTTGTTCAATCGCGGCGGCCGTGGACGAGGCCAACCTGGCGCGACCCAAGGTCAGCGGGGTAGCGATCTTGAGGTGGACCTGACGCTGGACTTCGATGATGCGGTCAACGGCTTGGAAACGGTCATCAGCCTTACCAGCGAGGCGACATGTTCAGGGTGTGGGGGCACGGGCTCAGAACCCGGATCGCTGCCCAGCAAATGCGAACACTGCGACGGCAAAGGTGTACACGACGAGAACCAGGGACTCTTCTCGTTCAGCCGGCCCTGCCAAAGCTGTGCTGGCCGCGGTTCGGTGATTTCGTCGCCCTGTGCATCCTGCAGCGGGTCGGGTGCAGAAGTTCGCCCTCGTGACGTGAAGGTACGCATCCCGGCTGGTGTCAAGACCGGCCAGAAAATTCGACTCAAGCAGCGTGGAGGACCCGGACGGGCCGGTGGCCCTCCAGGCGACCTGTTCGTTCATGTGAATGTGAAACAGCACGAATTGTTTGGCAGGTCCGGCAAAGATCTAACGCTCGAAGTGCCAATTACTTTTTCCGAAGCGGCGCTCGGCGCCAAGGTGAAGGTACCCACACTCAACGGTGAGGTCGTCAAGATTCGGATCCCGCCCGGAACTGTGTCGGGTAAGACGTTTCGGCTCAAGGGCCGAGGCGGAGCAGGCGATCTGCTCGTGACCGTTAACGTCGCTGTGCCCCAAGAACTGAGTACTCAACAACGTGAAGCGGTTGAGGCGTTTGCCGAGGCTACGACTGATTCGCCGCGCGCCCACCTGGGCGTGTGAACAGAAAGAAAGGAGACACAACTATGGACCAGGAACGATTCCATCGAGCGGTGTATGTGATCTCTGTTGCCGCGGAGCTTGCCGGTGTGCACCCCCAAACGTTGCGGATCTACGAGCGCAAAGGACTCGTCGATCCAGCGCGCACGGGAGGCGGCAGCCGTCGTTACAGCGACGCCGACATCGCCTTGCTGGAACGAATATCGGATTTGACCGACGAAGGCTTGAACCTCGCCGGTGTGAAACGGGTGCTCAATCTCGAAGCCCGCGTGGCCCAGCTCGAAGCAGTGTTGCAACAGGTGCAAACCGACGCCACGGCTGCCGTCGACGAGGTACACCGTCAATACCGTCGCGATCTAGTTCCGCTCCACCAAAGCGTCACCATCTTCAAGTCACCATCAAAATCCAAGGGCTCGTAGTGCCCTTACCTGGTGGGGTCTCGAAGACTCGCGAGCACACCTGCTAGGGGCACAAACCTGGAAGATCTTCAGTGCTGATCTGGACGGTGGCTCACGCCGAGGTCTGAGCGGAACATTGCGAGCATGTTGTGGGGGAACGGCGTACGAATCGAACTGATCTCGTCTAGCCGAGTGATGGCGCCATCGGGCAACTCAAGGTCAAGACAACCCAAATTGTCGTCGAGTTGCGCCCGTGTTCTAGCGCCGATGAGCGGGACGATCACGCCCCTTCTAGAACGCACCCAACTAAGTGCGACCTGTGCCGCTGAGCAGCCCAGTTCGTTAGCCACTGCGACAACTTCAGCCGCGATATCGAGACCGCGTTCCGAGATCCGCCCGCGCTGCGTGGCCCGGCCTGTGGTGTCGGCGTCGCGGTTGTATTTTCCGGTCAGCACACCCGAACCCAGCGTGTCCCACGGCGTGACCGTGAGGTCGAGCGCCTCAGCCATAGGCAACAGTTCGTGTTCGACCTCGCGGTCGATCAAGCTGTACCTGATTTGGAGTCCGATAAAGCGGCTCCAACCCCGTAATTCGGCGATTGTGTTGCAACGGGCCACCTGCCAAGCGGGTGTATCGGAGATTCCGATGTATAGAACTTTGCCCGAAGTAACGAGATCATCGAGACCACGCATAATCTCCTCAGCAAGAGTTGTGTGATCGCGGGCATGAACCCAATAGAGGTCGATGTAATCGGTACCGAGCCGTTCAAGGCTTGCGTGGACCGACTCCATCATGTGTTTTCGGCTATTTCCCTGTGCGTTGAGGTCGCCTGGACGCATCGGTGCGGAGTATTTTGTCGCCAGCACAATCTCGTCTCGGTGACCCGCCATGAACTCACCCACGAACTGCTCGCTGCGTCCCGCGCTATAGATGTCGGCGGTGTCGACAAAATTGCCCCCAGCCTCTCGGAAACCCTCATACACCGATCGGCTTTCGTCTTTTTCGACGCCCCACTCGGTGTTGCCGAAGGTCATCGCACCAAGCGCGACCTCAGAAACCCACAGACCGCTCGAACCCATCAATCGATATTTCATAGGTGGACTCTTGCAGCAACCACTTCACCGAGCCAACGCCGGTGGCAAGAACGGATCGCCACGGATCTTTGCTTGACAAATATTATTAGTAAGGTAATGTTACTAACAATATGGGTGAAGGATCCGGTTCCGGTGTTCTAAGGCTGCTCAGCGGCCAACGGATTGTTGACGCACTGTTCGCGTCACACCCCCGAAGAATGTCAAGGGCCGGGATCGCCCGAGCCACCGGCCTTTCCAAACCGACCGTGTCGGCGCTGGTCGCTGACATGGAGTCCGCAGGGTTGGTCCGAGTCGCCGAGGACAGCCCCAAGTCGGGTTCGATCGGCCGCCCTGCCGCTCTCTACGAACTGGTCCCGACGGTCCGGCACTCAGTGGTTGCCGACATCGGCGCCACGAAGATGCTGATCGGCATCTCCGACTTGTTAGGCAACCTGGTCACCGAGCGAGAGATGGAAACGGGTCCCGATGCCCGGACGGCTCTGGAGGGTCTCATTGGCACGTCCACTGAGATGCTTCGGAGCATTGACGGCCCTTGTAGCGGTGTGTGCATCGGAGTGCCCGGAATATACCGGCGTGACCGCGACCGCGTTGAACAGGCCCTCAACCTGCCCGGATTCGACGGGTTGGCGCTGCACTCGTTCCTCGCAGAACGCATGGTCGGCCGTATCCATATCGAAAACGACGTCAACCTGGCCGCGTTGGGTGAATTGACTCAAATGGGCGCCGAACAGCCCGACAGGGACTTCGCGGCGATCTCCGTCGGCACGGGTATTGGCCTGGGAATGGTGGTCGGAGGTGACCTTTATCGGGGCGGCACCGGATCTGCGGGTGAGGTCGGCTCGCTGCTGTTGTCGCTGCCTGCCCCCGGCGCGGTGCCGGTCACCCTCGAGGATGTGGCCTCCGCGCCCTCGATCCGCAAGCTGTTCGGACGGGCGATCGAGGACGGGCACCGCTCTGGACTCGACCCCAGCGCGGATGTGCCGGAGATATTCGAAGCCGTCAAAGCGGGCGACGATGCGGCGCGGTCGGTGCTCGACGAGGTGGCAGGGGCCATGGCGCTGGCGGTGTCGCATCTGTGTCTGATCGCGGATCCAGGGCGTGTCGTTTTTGGCGGGGGCGTGGGCAGCAACCCGCTGTTCGTGGACGCAGTCCGGCTACATCTCTCCCGGTTAGTCGACTCGCCTCCGGCGCTTGCGGCATCCACTTTGGGCCGCCGGGCGGCTCTGGTAGGAGCGGTGTCGATGTCTCTGCGTTCCGTGCACGAATCCCTGGTCTCAGAGATCTTGGGAGACCAGCAGAGATGAGCGCTGCTTCGGAGGTCGCAAGCGCCGTCGACAGCGATGCGCTTGTCGAACTCGTGCGCGAAGCAGTTCGGATTCCCAGTGTGACCCCCCACGAAGAGACTTTCGCCAACTGGGTCTTCCGCAGGATCAAGGAGTCCGAGGCGTTTGGTGAGTCCGAACTGGTGGAATGTGCCCCGAATCGACCCAATGTCCACGGTACAGCCGGGGGCGACTCGGGACGATCGCTGCTGCTGGCCGGACATCTCGACACTGTGGCGACCGAGGACTGGATAGAGCACTGGCGGGGGACCGATCGCGAGGATCCGTTCGCCTCCCCAATCATCGACGGTGCTATCTGGGGCCGCGGGGTCGCGGACCAGAAAGCAGGGATTTGCGCCATCATTGAAGCGATCCGGGCATTCGAGAGAGCCGGCCTGCGGCCCGCTGGCACGGTATCGACGCTGTTCGTGTGCGACGAAGAGTCGGGTCAGCCCGGTAGTGGCGTATCCGCGGGGATGCGCGCCGCGGTGGTGGGCCGCGCAGGAAAACGGCCTGAAGCGGACTTCGCGATCTACACGGAGCCGACTACATCGGCGATCTACACGGCGCAAATGGGATTCCTGATAGCCGATATCGGCTACACCGGGGTGTCCGCGTACTTCGGACGTCCGGAACTGGGTGTGGACGCTCTAAAAGCCGGCCACAGCCTGTTGGGGAGGCTGTGGCGCCATTCTGAGGAACTAGGGTCAGATGTTGCTGCGCATGATTTGCTAGGGGAGGCATTCCTGCTGGTCACTTCGGTGACGTCGGGGGGAAACATCGCAGTGCCGGGACGCTTCGAGCTGTCGCTGATCCGCAAGGTGCTCCCCGGTGAGAGCCTTGACACCGCGGGCGAGCGGATCGTCGCTATCGCTCAAGAGGTTGCCGACGAACACTCAGTTGACTGCACAGTGGAGTTCAGCGCGCCGCGGGACCACCGTTTCGGAGGCACACCCGACGAGCTGGACGTTGACCATCCGGGAGTGGTAGCGCTAGCCCGGTCGATCGAACAGGTCACCGGAGAGCGTGCCCGCGTCGAGGGCGCTCCCTATTGGTCGGAGAAGCCGTTTCTGCGGGATCTGGGGATTCCTTGCGTCTACTTCGCTCCAGGAGACATTTCTCACTGTCATACGCCGTTCGAGCGGCTCGCTATCAATGAGCTGGTCACTGCCACGCGTACGCTCGCCCACTTCATCGCGGAGTGGTGCGGAGTTGCTGATCCATAACTGGACCCAAGGAGGGGACCATGACAACAACCAAGAAAAAGATGCCCAAGTGGCTGCTACTGGTGTCGCTGCTGGCCGTGTTCGCAGTCTTCGCTGCCTCATGCGGCGATGACGATGAAACCTCGTCGGAGACTACTACTACCACTGCCGCGCCTGATCCTGAACCGACACCCGAGCCGGAGCCTGACCCCGAACCGGCACCCGAGCCACCCATGACTCAGGGTCCGGGAGGTGAGCAGGCTGTGCCGGCAAGCGAGATAGGGCTCGACGACAACGAGATCGCCGAAGTGCAGGCGGGCGGTTATACGGCGGCTCTGCTGTGGCACACCTCTGGAGCTTTCACTGAGGCAGTGAGCCAGGGGGCCCGCGACACGTTCGCGGAACTCGGGATTGAGGTAATAGCGGAGACTGACGCCGGTTTCGACGCAGTTCAGCAGGCCAATGATGTGGAGACCGTCATGGCCCAGAACCCGGACATCATCATCAGCCTGGCGATCGGCCCCGATGCGGGCGCCGAGGCGTTCCGCCCGGCGGTGGACGCCGGCGTGTCGCTCGTGTTCCTGTCCAACGTTCCCCAGGGTTACGTCCATGGCGAAGACTATGTTGGCATTGTGACCGACGACCTTGCGGCAATGGGCATCACTGCGGCCAATCTGCTCGCGGACGCCCTTGGCGGCGAGGGCGAAGTGGGCTTCATCTTCCACGACGCCGCCTACTACGTGACCAACCAGCGAGACCAGGCTTTCAAGTCCTGGATCGAGATCAACTACCCGGGCATGGAGATAGTCGCCGAGCAGGGGTTGGCCGACCCAGCCGCCGCTGAGGAGATCGCCTCTGCGCTGCTCACCCGCAACCCCGACCTCGACGGCATCTACGCTCCGTGGTCAGCGGGTCCGGCCGATGGCGTTATCGCTGCGCTTCGCGCCGCCGGCGCTTCCGATGTGGCGGTCGTGACCATGGATCTCGATACCAACGTGTCGCTCGACATGGTTGAAGGAGGCAATGTCGTTGGCATCGCCGCCGACGAGGCATACAACCTCGGACGAACCATGGCCCTTGAGGGTGCCTACGGAGTGCTCGGCAAGTCGGCACCTGCTTTCGTGGTGGTACCGGCCATCGGAGTCACGGCCGACAACATTGTGGAAGGGTATCGTCAGTCGCTGGCCGACGATCCTCCCCGGGAGGTTCTGGATGCCCTCGACGGCTGAGCCGGTTTGATTTGAGGAACCCATCGTGAACCAGGATTTGCGCGCCGCAGTTCCTCTCCCTGCGGGGGTGCGTTCGCGGATTGCAGGTTGGAAACAGCACGCGGAACTGCGCCACTACGTGGTGTACGCGGCTGCGGTTCTGGTATTCCTGCTGTTCGCCGTGTTCCTGCACGACGATGGGTTCCTCAGTTCCTCGAATCTCATCAACATCGGACGCCAGTCGGCGCCGATTGCAGTCATGGCAGTGGGAATGTCCTTTGCCTTGGCGTCCTCAGAGATTGATCTGTCGGTCGGTTCCGTCGCCGCTCTATCATCGTTGGTTGCCGCGGAGGTCGTAGGCAGCCACGGATTCGTCGTAGGCACTTCGGCTGCGGTAGCTGTCGGCGCCGGCATTGGACTGGTCAACGGGTTCATCACCGTCAAGGTGCGTATCCCTTCATTCCTTGTCACCTTGGGGATGCTGGGGATTGTCAGCGGAATCGCCCGAAACATGAACAACTTGCAGTCGTTGCCGATACGCAACGACACCTTCCGGGCGGTCTTTGGATCGGGCTCTGTCGGCCCGGTCTCCTCGCTGCTCGTTTGGACTGCAGTGGTCGGGCTTCTGGGGCATCTCGCTCTGCATCAGTTGCGGTGGGGTCGCCATGTACTGTCGGTGGGTTCTGATCGCTCCGCGGCCAAGGCGCTCGGTATCAATACCGACCGAGTCCGGATATCAGCCCTCGTTGTGAGCGCGGCGGCGGCTTCCTTCGCCGGCGTGTTGCTGGCCGGCAGGCTCGCCATCGGGCGCCACGACCTCGGTGAGAACTTGTTGCTCACCGTGATAGCGGCCGTCGTGATCGGAGGCACCAACCTTTTCGGTGGACGAGCCTCGGTAGCGGGTGCTGTCGCCGGGTCGGTTGTGATGGCGATGCTGAACAACGGCTTGATCCTGATGGGCCTTAGGGTTTCGGACCAATTGATCGCCAGGGGAGTGATCATCATCCTGGCCGTGTCACTGAGTATGCGAGAACAGAAAGAGAGTTGAGGTGTTCCTTCGGTCCCTTCTCCAGCACAATCCCCGTTTCGTTGAGGCGGCGGTCGGACTCCACCAGGCCGGGCAACTGCCGACGAACAGTTGCGTACTCGACCTTGACGCCATTGAGGCCAACACCACTTTGTTGTGTGGACGGGCGCACAACCTGGGCCTGACCGTCTACGCCATGACCAAGCAGATCGGCCGGGCGCCGGGTGCGATTGTTGCCATGGCGCGCGGTGGTGCAGACGGGTTCGTAGCCGTTGACATGGCGTGTGCACGGCCCATCGCGCGTACCGGTCACAGGCTCGGTCATCTAGGCCATTTGGTCCAAGTTCCCAGAGCCGAGGCCGCTGAGGCTGCCGGCCTGGAGCCCGACTATTGGACGGTTTTCTCAGCTAACAAAGCCGCTGAAGCCGCCTCAGCGGCCCGTGCCTGCGGGCGTTCGCAGCGGCTGTTGGTCCGGGTCTTCGATCCAGGCGACGAGTTCTACAGTGGCCATGAGGGTGGCGTCTTGTTGGACGATCTGCCCGCCATGCTTGATCACATCGCCTCGCTGCAGGGCGTGGAGTTCGCCGGACTTACGACGTTTCCTGCGCTGCTTTTTTCTTCCGAGACGGGAGCGGTCCGCAAGACACGCAACGTTGACACCCTGGCCCGGGCTGCGGAGGTCGCCGGTCGGCATCCGGCGAGCCCCGAGAATCTGGAGATCAATCTGCCCGGGACCACCTCGACTGAGGTTCTCGGACTGTTGGCAGACTCCGGCGGCACCCAGGTAGAACCGGGTCATGGTTTGACCGGTACGACTCCGTTGCATGCGGTACGTGATCTGCCGGAGCAGCCGGCGGTGTTGTACCTGAGCGAGGTGGCCCATATCCATCAGGGAGTGCCGTTCTGTTTCGGCGGTGGGCTGTACATCGACCCGGTATCCGGTGACTACGAAGTGCGGGCCTTGGTGGCACACGACCCGTCTGAGGTCTCGACTGACCCGGTGAGTGTGGACATGCCCCATCCGGCGGCCATCGACTACTACGCCAAACTGCGCCCCGGGGACCGGCGGACCGTGTCGGAAGGTGCGACGGTGGTCTTCGGCTTCCGCGTACAGTCCTTTGTGACTAGGGCCTTCGTCGTCGGGCTTGAAGGCCTGTCGAAAGACGAACCTCGGGTAGCGGGTGTGTGGAACTGCTTTGGTGACCCCGTTGTGCTCAGCGGTGTGCAGCGGTGATCTCTGTGCCACCCGATTCGTGTTCTGCGCAGCCGGGTTCCGTTGCGCTCGAGATCACTGGTCTGTGCAAGTCGTTTCGGGCCGTGCGGGCGCTCGATGGTGTGACGATGGCCTTGCGCTACGGGCGGGTCACGGCCCTGCTCGGTGACAACGGCGCAGGCAAATCAACGTTGGTCAAATGCATCTCCGGTGTGTATGCGCCCGACGCCGGGACCGTCCGTGTCAACGGTATTGAGCAGGCTGTTTCCTCGCCGGAGGCCGCACGGGCTCTGGGGATTGAGACGGTCCACCAGACGCTGGCGGTGATCGACCCTCTTGATGTGGTGGAGAACTTGTTCCTCAACCGTGAGCACACCCGCGGCGGGAGGTTCGGAGCGTGGGTCGGCGTGCTCGACAAGAAGCGCATGCGAAAAGAGTCCGATGAGATACTGAGCCGTCTCGACATCCGTATCCCGTCTCTGCGAAGACCTTTGGATGCTCTATCCGGCGGCCAACGCCAGGCGGTGGCGATAGGACGGGCGGTGGCTTGGGGACAGCAGATCGTGCTGCTTGACGAGCCGGCGGCGGCGCTGGGTGTCGAACAGGCGGCCCGCGTGCTTGAGTTGATCCGCGGCCTGCGAGACTCGGGCGTGGCGGTGTTGCTGATCACTCACAACATGGACCGTGTGACGGCGGTGTGCGACCGAGCCATCGTGCTGCGTCAGGGTCGCAAAACCGGAGATGTCGATGTCGGTGAGGTGACCAAGGACGACCTCGTTGCCTATATCACGGGTGCTCGAACCGACGGTCTCGCCGAATGAGCCGCGACGTTGAGATGGAATATTCCGAGGATGTTCGCAACCATGACGGGGACGGACACGACCAGCAGCCCCACCCACCAGATGACGACGCCACCATGTGGCTCGGCATTGACGTTGGAGGCACCAGCATCAAGGGAGCAATCGTCGATCTCGAAGTGGGCAGGCTGACGAGACAAGTTTTCGTTGAACCAACCCCGCCGACAGCCACGCCGGGCGATGTAGCCGCTGCGACTCGGCGCATCGCTGCGGCGATGCAGTGGACCGGCCCGGTCGGTATTGCCCTACCGGGCATGATCAGCGGTTCGAGCTTGAGGCACGCTCCGAATCTTTGCGCTTCGTGGGAACAGGCAGAGGCGCTGACATGGTTGCGCGCTCCCAACGGAGGTAATGCGGTGCTGATCAACGACGCCGACGCGGTTGGGCTAGCCGAACTGATCTACGGCGAGGCCAGTCTCGACGAGTCTGGCCTCACGATTGTCTTGACGTTCGGCACCGGCATCGGCAGTGCATTGCTTTACAACGGCAACCTCATCGCCGATTCCGAGTTGGGCGGCCTCACCGGTGTCGAGGGCCGTTTCGAGGAAGTCGCGTCGGGTCGTGCCATCTCAACTGAGGCGCTCACCCCTGTTGAGTGGGCCAGGCGCGCACAACCGTTCTTCGACGAGCTTCAGGCAATCCTCAACCCTTCGCGGTGGGTCGTTGGCGGTGGGCTCAGCGATGACTTTGAGAAGTTCTCATCGAAGCTCGAACTCTCAAAACCGATCTCGGTGGCCCGCAGCGGCAGGCACGCCGGGATCGTCGGCGCCGCAGTTGCTTGCGGCGCCGGCCTAGGCGCCGGGAACTCTTCGACGCCATGAGGATAATTGTCTCCAAGGACCCCGACAGCGTCGTACAGGAAGCAGCGGGCATCGTCGAACGATTCGTCTCCGCCTCAGAGTCGCCGGCATTGGGACTCGCCACCGGCAAAACGATGGAAGGCCTCTTCGCCGAACTCGTGACCCGTTGTCGTCGGCAGGGTTTGAGCTTTCGTACCGTTGACGCCTACCTTCTTGACGAATACGTCGGGTTGGACCGGTGTGACTCCAATACTTACCGGTCTGTTGTGCACCGCCTGTTCGCGCGGCACGTCGATATGGATAGTGGCTCACTACATGGTCCGGACCCCCAAGCCCCAAATCTGGGCGCGGAGTGCGTACGCTACGAACAAGAGGTGCAGGCCGCTTCAATCGGTCTGCAGATCCTCGGAATCGGATCGAATGGCCATATCGCCTTCAACGAGCCGGGCACTCCGTTCGACAGCGTCACCCGAGTCGTTGAATTGAGTGGGCAGACCCGAAACGACAACGCCCGCTTCTTTCCGGCCGGGCACTCTGTCCCGACGCAGGCGATGACTCAGGGCATTGCCACGATCCTTGCCGCGTCCGAACTGCTGTTAGTGGCCTGTGGAGCGGGTAAGGCCAGTGCTGTGGCACGAGCTATAGAGGGTCCGATTACCGACGCTGTACCCGCTTCCGCGATTCAACTTCACTCCAACGTCACGGTAGTGCTGGATCCATTAGCGGCTCAAGGCTTGCAGTATGTGCAGGATTATGCCGGTTACGACACGCCCTTTGGTGGATGACGCCTATGCGGGCGGGATTGTGGTGGACTCTTGCAGCAACCACTTCACCGAGCCAACGCCGGTGTCAACCGGGATCGAACTAGAGGGTTGTCCAGCGGATCGAGCGGTCATCCCAGTTCTCGACTCGAAGCATTAGTTCCTTTGGCGATTCCGGTCGGATTTTCCACATCGAAGCCAGCCAGAGGCCGTGATCAAGCTCACGGAGCCGGGTCGCCCGTCGAAGGAACTCCTCATCGAGCGGGAGGCCGTACACCGTCACAAAATCTCCGGAAGGATCGCCAACGTCACGCTCGTAGTGCGAAACGATCTGCGCCAGGTCTGCTTCCGGTGGTCCGCTGCACATGAAATCGCAATCAATGAGAAGGTATCTGCCGTTGTGGAACACGACATTGCCTGGATAGAGATCCCCGTGAACCGGTACGACCGGATGTGTGTGCGGTAGCTCGTCCCAGAGCTCGACAAGGGCGGCACGGGCTTCATGCATCTCCGTCAACAGAAAATCGAGAGCTGAAGCCGGAACGTCCGCCGCTACCGCAGCGGCGATCATCCGCTCGCGGCGTCCGTCCTGATGACCCGGAGTCCACATCTCCAGCGACAGCGGGGGAGTCACACCATGCCACTCGGCCACAAGCGCGGCCATGTCGGTAAGCGATATCTCCTCGCTGGTATCTCCCATCGGCCAAAAAGTCACGACCCGTCCATCCTCGGTTTGCAAAGCGGCTGTGAGAGGCCCCAACACCGGCGCGCCGGCGGCAATAAGCAACTCGATGTTTCGTAGCCTGGCGTTGCCTGTAGCAACAGTCTCATGCGACGGCGCAACCCGGGCCACAACGAGATCTTCGTGGTTGGTGTACACGTTGTTCGTACCGACCCGCAGCAACCGGAACCGTCCTTCGCCCAGACCGACCGCCGAGGCTGCGGCCTGAACGCGGATCGCCTGTTCGGCTGTGCCAGCGAAAGGTTGGTCTTCCATCATTGTTCGTTATTGATCTTATAGAAAGCCCTCGGACCGCTTGGACTGAAGTGGTGTTTTGGTGTTTTTGGTCTGTTGATCGCAATAATCAGCGTGGATGCGATGTGGTAACCAAACAGACAGCGACTGAAATGACTGACAACAAACTCGCCGAGGATTACGCCGGTATCGGCGACGAGGTCTGCCGTAGCCCACTCGACTGGCTCGACGGCGCGTGAGGTCGTCCCAACCGTGAAGTCGTCGTAACAGAGCGGTGCGAAAATCGGTGGGCTAAAACCACACCATGGAACTACTAGAGGCAATCGACTGGGCATCGGAACGCAGGCTTGGAGTTCTCATCACTATCCGTGCAGACGGTCGGCCGCAGTCTTCCGATGTCGTGTACTACGTCGACAACGGAGTGCTTGGTATCTCGGTGACTGACGACCGGGCTAAGACCGCCAACCTGCGGCGTGACCCCAGAGCCGTGCTGCACGTGTCTGACGAAAAGGCGTGGTCGTATGTCTCGCTTGATGGCACGGTTGAGTTGTCGCCCGTCACCACCAGCGCTGACGACGCAACCAGCGACGCTCTCGTCAACTATTTCGAGCGGGTCGCGGGAACGCACTCCAACTGGGACGAATATCGCCAAGCCATGATCGACGAACGCCGCCTTATCGCCCGTTTCACCCCCAGCCACGCCACGGGTTTCATCTAACCTCACACAACCCAGGGCGTAGTCAGCTTGTTCGGCTTCGTTCAACGCCTCTGCGAGACCGTCCCGTTTCATCTAACCTCACACAACCCAGGGCGTAGTCAGCTTGTTCGGCTTCGTTCAACGCCTCTGCGAGACCGTCCCGTTTCATCTAACCTCACACAACCCAGGGCGTAGTCAGAGCTTGCCGTAGTCAGCAGTCGGGGCGGGCCTCGACGATCGTGCCGACATCGTGGTACTCACGCCACTCACCATGTTGCGCATTCCAGAAGCGGCGACCCGAAAGCCGTTCGAGGGCCAAGCCGTAGCAGTGAAAATTAGCCGAGGCACCCTCGATATGAATCGAGTGGACATCATCGCCGAGCATCGCCACCCCGGTTCCCCGCTCGACAACGACTTCGTGGTGCACCCGCGGTTCGCCCTCTCCGGCGTAGGGACCATAGAGCCGGTTCAACTCTCGGCCTCGCATGCCTACGATCACTGCCCAGGTCGTGTGCTCGTGCGGTGGTGCCGAAACGCCGTTGCCCACGGTTTGGATATACAGCGCTAGCTGGTCGTCGTCCTGTGCTATTCGGTACATCAGCGAACTGGACGCAGCGTCCGGTGGCGGAAATTCCTCGTCTGTGAACAAGTCCTCGCGCTCGGCCAGACGCAACAACCGCTGCTTGATGCGCTCGACACGAGCCTGATCGATACCTCCGTGCTCGCGCCCTTCGGCATCGATCTTGGCAATATCTTCCATCGCCTCAGCAACCACCGCGGCCCGGTCCGCTGCTCGGTCGTTCTTGCTCATCGTCCCCTCCTGCAAGCCCCCAACGTATCTCCGTGGATGCTTGGCTGTCATCCTTCAGCGCGAGCCGCCCTTGACCCGAGCTTTCGTCCGCAGCCCTTAAACCTGGATCCACCGGTGCGGTGAGGTTGTGGGGGTTGGCGCGTCCACCAGAAAGGCCTCCTGACATGGGAGAATGCTGTTTGATGTAACGGTCATTCTGGCCACGAGAGGAGGCACTTCCTGTGAGGAGCGTAGCAGGTGGGATCGACGGGTTGGAGGCAGTGTTCGATGATGGGTCTTTGGTGGCTGATGCGGGGTTGTTGCTGGCGGGCACGGTGATGCACAGGCTGGGTTTGGAGGCGTTGATCGACAACACGGTGCGCCTCGACGGGCGTGTGGCGGGGTCGGGGTCGGGTCGCAAGGTGTTGTCTTTGGTGGCGTCGATGCTGGTGGGCGGGCGCTGTATCGACGATGTGCAGCGGCTGCGGTCGGGCTCGGCGGCGGCGGTGCTGCCGTTCGCGGTGGTGGCGCCGTCGACTGCTGGGTCGTTTTTGCGGTCGTTCACGTTCGGGCATGTGCGCCAGCTCGACAAAGCGGCCGAGTTGGCGCTTCGCCGGGCGTGGTCTGTGGGCGCCGCGCCCGACGCTGGGGAGATGACGGTGGATTTGGACTCCACGGTGTGTGAGGTGTGCGGCAAGGCCAAGCACGGCGCCGCGTACGGCCATACCAAGGTGTTGGGCTATCACCCGCTGGTGGCGGTGCGCTCAGACACCGGCGAGGTGCTGCACTCGCGGATGCGGTCGGGATCGTCTCAGCGCGGCAACGACCGGTTCGCTCGTGAGACCCTGGCGAGGGTGCGGCGCTTGGCGGCGGACGCGGCGGTGACGGTGCGCGCCGACGCGGGGTTCTTCTCCTATGACATGATCGCGGCCCTCGGCGCCCACAACGCCTGCTACTCGATCACGATCCCACAGAACGCCAAGGTCAAAGCAGCCATAGCGGCCATAGACGACGACGCCTGGGTAAGCATCGAATACACCCGCGGCGGCGAGGCGCAAGTCGCTGAGACCACCATCGAAGCCGGCCGCCGCGGCGACAAGCTGCACGGCGACGACGGCCAGCGGGCCGAGCTGCGGCTCATCGTGCGCCGCACCCGCCTGCTCGGCGCCCAAGGCGAGCTGTGGCCCAACTGGCGTCACCACTGCTTCGTCACCGACAGACACGACCTCGACACCTGTGCCGCCGACACCTACCACCGAGCCCACGCCACCGTGGAGCTCGCCATTCGTGACCTCAAAGAAGGCTCCGGGCTCAGCCGCTGCCCCTCAGGACGATTCCCCGCCAACGGCGCCTGGCTCGCCTGCTGCGTGCTCGCCCACAACCTCATACGCTGGACCGCCCGCCTCGGACGCGCCCACCCCGCGCGCCAACTCACCGTCGCAGCCACCATCCGCAACCGGCTCCTCACCGTGCCGGGCCGCCTCGTCAACCACAGCGGCCGACACAGACTGCGCCTGCCGCTCAACTGGCCCTGGCAGAACACCTTCACCACCGCCCTGCAACGAATCCGCAACCTGCCCCTGCTCATCTAACCCGCGCCCCGCGCCCGGCGCAGCGCAGCCCAACCCCAAGCGCCACCAACCCACCACAACCCCGCACTCCAGTCCCCCACGCCCCAAAACGCGCCAGCCCACACACACGCACCAGACCGGCACCAACCAACCCAACACCAACCCCTGAATCACCATCTGACAGTCCCGTCGGTGGATTCAGGTTAAAAGGGTGGCTCTTTTAGAACCCCACCGATTCTCGCTGGAGCGGGCGTTGATCGAGTCGATTGTTGATCTCTTTGCGCATCTCGCGACGAATGGATGCCCTCTCCTCGCGAATCTTTAGGCGGGATTGTCGGTCGGGAGATCCTTCTCTGATCCAGGACTCGAAACTAGATTCGGGGCAATCATCGACCACGCTCAAGTCGGTGGCCCAGTCTTCCAACAGTTCGGCCTCCTCGTAGGTATGGTCGAATGCTTGCTGGAACTTACCCGGTGGAACCTCCAGTCGAGTTTGGTGAAAGACAAGCCTTTGCTGGAGTTGGTTGATCCCCGGGTGAGATAGGCACGCCAAGCGCTCTGCGGCGATTAGTTCGCTTGTGAGCGCGAGACCGAACAGATTCAAGTGAGCTACGTGAAATTCGCCTTCTGCGGGTAGGCCGACCAAGGGCATCATGCTGAAGTAGCCGGTGGACCAACGCTCCGGTGGTACCGGAGTGTGCATCTCGACCGCGGCGACCGGCGTGCGTTCGGCGAGTTGTCCGTTCTTGCCGCGAATAGAACAAGGATGCCCGATTACGATGGCCGTCGAAGGCCCGATACCTAGTATATCAATATCGGGGAAGATGTCGCCAGTAAAGAGCGGACGATGAGAGTTGATGTCCGCGCCGACGGCGAGGTAGAGCTTTTCCGGTTCCGCCGCTGGCTCGAGGCTCACTCGGGCTCGTCCTCGCCCACGATCCTTATTGCTAGTTCTCCATCCCCGGCTTGGTATACCTCGAATTGGTCGTGCGGTGCGTCTCTCCAGGTTGGCAGGGCGCGGTCTAGGAGTTCGATGCTCTCTATGTGCTGGGCCGCGTACTCCACTAGGTCGGAGAGTTTCCCGTTCTCAAGAACGTCGATCCCGGTGAAATTGGATCCCGCTAGCGGAATATCGAGCCAGGAGGCGACGTCATAAATTAAGTGATCGCTCTCAAGCACACCCACTAGGGCCACGAGTCCGGCAAGTTTTCGGCGGTTCTCTCCCGCTGCTGTCTCTCCGTGTCTCCATTTGCGAATCGAGGGGATCGATACACCGACGATCCTCGCAATAGTGGTCCACGAGAATCCAAGATCAGCGAGTTCCGATAGCAGATCGGTAGATGCTCTTTTGGCTGCCTCTTCGGTGCGAGATTCAAGTTGGTCTTGGAGTAGATCGCCATGCACTTGAGCGACATCCTGAGTTAAAACGCCGACATCCTGCCTTAGAGATCCGGCCTGGTCCGCGAGCACATCAGGGGACAGCCGTGTCAACTCGTCGATATGCGGTGGGTTCACTGATGTCGCCGATGTGGGTTCATCGATCGATGGAGTCGCAGATTCAGTCATCACCTGGGTCCTGTCTGAAGATGTCTTTCAGGGACGGTGTGATGAGGCTATCGAACAGTTCTCGTAGTGGACTGCGTAGGCGGTCCGCTACCGTGACGATCCGTTCGGCTTCGAAACTTGGGATATCGCTGGGTTGCCAAGAACTGTCGAAGTCCAGCATGAAGATCGGGCCCTCAGGCACGGTAGGTCGCCTGAGAGGGCCTGAGGATGACACGACTGGGCCTACCGACGGACCGTATCGGAACACTAGGGACTGGTCTGGAGCTATCTGATATTGAACCGCTCCCGTCCATTCGGTCGGGTTGAGTTCATTTGGCATAGAAGGTGGTAGCAGCGACGATTCGATCCAGTTGCTCCATAGTGGAGGAGACTCGGGGACGGTGATCTCGTCGATGTATCGGAGTCCGACCCGCGATATGCCGTCTGGTTGAAGCACGCTCTCAACTGCGGCCGACGCTTGCTTAAGGAGTTCCCTAAAGTCGGCGAAGTGCTTGTAATCGACGACTTCAACGGTGAAGTTGTCCGGTCGAGCGGTGACGATTCTCGTTCGTTGCCTGGATGTGATACGTCCGACTGTCTCCGACCGTGATGACGCGCGTGGCCCAGCGGCGTCGACGCCGACCTCCAGAGTTTGAGTGGTGTCATTGTGGATCACCCAGTCCGCGTTGAGAGCGTCACGGATGCGCCGGTGGACGGCCATGCTGAGGGAACCTTCCGTCACAGCCGGGTAGCGCACTTCAGCCGCAACGAGAGCGAGCGGTGCGTTAGGGAATACCTCGCTACTCGTCATGCTCGGAATGGTAGCGGAACTGTAACTGAATCTGTAACCCATCCTGAAATTAGGTCTGTTTTCTGCTGAGCTTCGCAGGTTTGCGGACTCAGGTTGCCGCTCGAACGACAGCTTTGTCGGTGTGGTCGCTACCAATGTGCAGTGTGAGCGGGTCCGCTAATCTAACCGTTCGTCTATTGTCGAGGGGCGATGAGTTCGCAAACGAGCGAGAAGCTCCAGGTGCTCCGAGGTGACATCTTTGGTGGGTTGACCGCGGCCGTGGTCGCCCTGCCGCTGTCGCTCGCCTTCGGGGTCGCGTCGGGGTTGGGAGCGGTCGCCGGGCTCTACGGAGCGATCGTGGTGGGTCTATTAGGGGCCCTGCTGGGTGGCTCAAAGACCCAGATCTCCGGGCCTACCGCGCCATTGTCGGTGGCCATGGCGGTGGTCTTCGTCGACTATGCCAACCAGGATCTTGGAAAGGCGCTCGCCATCGTGGCGCTGGCCGGGCTGATCCAGGTGCTCATGGGTGCGTTGCGGTTGGGCAGCTATATGGCCTACACGCCGTACGCGGTGGTGTCGGGGTTCACCTCCGCGGTCGGATTGATCATCATCTTGGTCCAGTTTCTGCCGTTGCTTGGCGGCGAGGTTGCTCTGGGCGGTGCACTCAAATCGCTGCGTTCCTGGCCCGAAGCCGTCAGCAACGTCGACCCGAGCGCGCTGGCCTTGGGGCTCGTCTCGCTCGCGATCTGTATTTTCTGGCCGGAACGGTTCCGCAAGTTCATGCCTCCGTCTGTGGCCGCGCTGCTGATTGGGACGCTGCTCGCAGTGTTGTGGCTGCGCGACGTGCCTACCTTGGCAGAGGTGCCAGCGGGCCTCCCCGACATTGAGATACCGGAACTCCCACTGGGCGACATCGGAGCGGCGTTGCCACCTGCTGTGACGATCGCCTTGCTCGGTTCGATCAACAGTTTGCTCACTGCGAGGGTGGCCGACTCGCTGACCCTCCAGAGCCACGAGCCCAACCGGGAATTGATGGGCGTGGGATTCGCCAACGTGCTGGTGGCCCTCGTCGGTGGCGTGCCTGGCGCGGGAGCCACGTCGTGTACCGTGGCCAACGTCCGTGCCGGGGGCCGGTCGCGGGCCTCCGGGGTGTTGTGTGCGACGATTCTGCTGGCGCTTGTGCTGGGGCTGGGGCGGTATGCCGACGCGATTCCGCACGCCGTGCTGGCCGGGATCCTCATCAAGATCGGCTTCGACATCATCGACTGGCGCTACATCACTCGAATCCGTCTCGTTCCTCGCGAAAACGTGGTTGTGCTGGCGCTGACGCTCGGATTGTCGGTGATATCGGACCTGGTTGTTGCTGTGGCGGTTGGTTTGATTGCGGCGGCCATGACAAGCGCCCGCCAGCTTGAGCGCTTGGAACTCGACATGGTTGTTTCGACCCCGCTGCTTGACATGACCTTCCTCGCCGAAGACGACGATGACGACGATGACGATGACAGCGGCGACGCGTTCGACTTCGATTTCGAAATGGAAGATCCGTTTGCGGCCCGCACGGGCCTGCTGTCGTTGCGGGGCAGCTTCACCGTTGCGTCTTCGACGAAGCTCTTCAGCACAATCAGAAGCGACATCGCCGAACACGAAGTGGTGATTCTTGATTTCTCCCAGACGGTGTTCATCGACGACAGCGCTGCTCTGGTGTTGGGCCAGTTGGTGGACGCAGCGATTGTGGCCGACACTGAGTGCATCGTGATGGGCCTATCGGGTCTGGCGAGCACCAGCGTTGAGGCGTTGGACGTTCTGCGTCGCGTCCCCGAAGACCATTTCGTCGAAGATTTGGATGGCGCGCGCGTGGTAGCGCGCCGCATCCTGCTCTGATGTTCCGCTGAAGATCCCCTGCGCAGGGGCGGTTTAGCGTTGGACGATGACTTTGCCCCAGGTGGAGCGGTTATAGATGGCGCCGAGGGCCGCGGGTGTGTCCTCGAAAGCGAACGGGGGGAACACAGGTGGGTTGATTCGTTCCTCTTGGAGGAGGGTGAGCAATTCTTGGTGGGCTTGCTCCGAGGCTTGGGGGTTGCGAGCTACCGATGCTCCCCAATGGACCCCGACTATCGAGTAGTTTTTCAGCAGCACATGGTTTGCGGGGGCCTCGGGGATGCGCCCGCTAGTGAAGCCGATTACCAGTAAGCGTCCGTCCCAGGCCATGACTCGTCGGGACCGGTCAAACACGTCGCCGCCGACGGGGTCGAAGCACACATCCACGCCCCGACCGTCTGTGTGGGCCCTTATTTCGTCGACGAAATCGGGGGTCTCCAGATAGTCAATAGCCAATTCCACACCCATCTCGGACAAGCGGGCTGTCTTGTCGGCACCGCCGGCGGTGGCGACAACCCTTGCTCCCGCGGCCAAACCAAGCTGTACTGCGGCAGTGCCCACCCCGCCCATAGCGGCGTGCACCAACAGTGTCTCGCCAGCGGCGAGATGAGCTCGGTCATGCAGCGCAAACCACGACGTTCCGTAGTTCAGCAACAGAGCCGCAGCGGCCCCCGCGGTCACGTTCTCGTCGAGCTTGTATAGACCGGCGGTTCGAAGTGCGGCCTTCTCGGCTACACATCCGCCACCCATACCGACTACCCGCTGCCCCGGCTCCAGGTCTTGAACACCTTCGCCGATCTCTGTTACTCGCCCCACGATCTCCATGCCGGGTGACCACGGGATCGGTGTAGTTGCCTGATACATACCTCGGGCCATTAGGCAGTCAACGAATGTCAACCCCACGGCCTCGACTTCCACCAACACCTTGCCGGGATCGACAACAGGGTCGTCAACCTCTTCCAATCTCAACAGTTCCATCGGGTCACCGAGTGAGTGCTGTTGCCAAATCCGCATCACCCATTCTCCCTGCCATCGCCATCGTTTTACAACACGAGGCGTGAGCGGGGGCAGGTGGTCAACAGGCGGATGTGCTTGAAGCGACTTGCCACGAATAGTCAGCAGAGAGCTCGGCAACGCGGACTGGGCCGAGTCGAGGTCACTAGCGAGCAGGCTGTTTCTTCTTGTGAACACCAGATGGCGATCGCCTGTCCAGGTGAAATCGTCAACTAGTGGCTCGTCTACATACTCCACACGCGGGTCCATCTCGACAACAACAAATCTCTGGGACCCAAAGACAGCTACGAGTGTCTCGTCGGGAGACAAACACGCACGTTGAACATCAAAGTCAAGGTTTATCGACGCTATGGCTGTCACTGTGTCGGGTTCGGTCACATCCATGGCAACGACCTGATCTTGCGCCGCCACCACCAAGACCACCGAGGAGCCGATGTCGACAATCTTGCGTCCGGCGAGTCCCTCGATAGGAACAATCGGCCCGTCGTCTGTCCAATTGGCAAACTCGCTGCCGCCAGAATCCAAGCCGCGTACGACTAGGAATCCGTTCTCTAGTCGGCCGAGGACCTGCTCCACTTCTGGATCCAACGCCTAGGCTTCAAACCGAGTTATGGGGTCCTTGTAGACGAAGGCGATTACACGACGCTCGTGGTCGACCGACCAAAGTGCTCCCTCATTCGGGTCGATGATCGTGTCGGCTTTGGCGATCCAAGACCAGTCTCCGCCGTCGGATCTTGCTACGCCGTTGGGGTAAGAGGCCGAGCGAATAGGTGGGACAACGCGGACCATACGGCGCGAGGCCGTGGCCCGAGCGGCCCGTGAGCGTAGCGAACAAGAGCGGGATTGGCACCGCCGCCACATGACAGGCTCTCACCTATCTGCGGGCGCTCTAAGCAGAGATTGTTCCGTCCGCGGACAGCCACAATGGGCTCGAGGTGGACCCAGGAACGGGGATCGGGTCGCTCAGCTGATCCCCGACAAGTATCACGTCGATATCTTCGACTTGGCCGCTGCGAGTGCCGCCCCTCAAGATCATTGCGCCCGCGATCCCGGGCCACTCGTCAAGTAGGCTCACCAACGGTTGACCGGTAACGATCGGCGGCTCTTCGGGCGCTGTCTCATCTGGCAAAGGGGACTCAGGAATGGGTTCAGGAACGGCGCTCTGTGTCGCGACCGGCGGAGGTTCCACGACGCTGGAGGAATCTCATAGGTTTTGAAGAATCCAGGCACCTACGCAAATGGCCGCCAGCGCGGCCGCGACAAAACCCATTGTCGACGGGGTCGTTCCGGAGCTTCACGCACTACCCATGAGGTGTCTGGGACGTTGAACTCTGAACCAATCTCGGTGTTGTCAGAAGCTCGGTGTTGTCAGAAGATCGCGTTGAGTCCATATTGGTAAGAGGAGCGGTCGATTCTTGGCGATGTTGCGTGCCTAGACCACGGTTCGTTTGGCGACGCCATAGCCAGATTCTGACACGAGCTTGGGGGCGTGCGATCAGGTGAGGTGCCAGCGGTGTGATGTGTTGAGGGTGTCCAGTCGGTGTTGCACTTCGTCGAGTGCGCGTAGTTTTGTGCCGTGCATCGTCGCTAGCCAGATTATGGACGACACGTCCTGGAGCCGCACTAGCCGTTGCAGCAGTTCCTCGTCGTATTCGCCGTCGTAGCAGCTGAGGAATCCGTATTCGGTGGTTGGCGCCGGGTAGCGCCGACAGTTGTGTATGACCGTTGCAAGGTCTTGTTCGAGCGGTCCGAAACCGGCCTGATCGCAGTCGATCAGCTTGATTTCGCCTTCGTGTTGGACCGCCTTTGCTGGATGGGCGTTCGCGTGGATTGCAATGTGTGGCTCAATGTCTTTGATTTGCACAGCGAACAAAGTTCGTTCAAGCAAGTCCTCCAATCGCTTGATCAAGACTGGGGGAACACCGGCTTGTTGAGCTGTTTCGAGCCGCTGTCGGTTCAACTCCTCGGAGTATCTCCATCGGCGCATCGACGGGTCGGGTCGGGTTTTGTGCACGCTGAGGATTGCATCGGCCATTTTTTGGTTTGTCATGCTGGCATTGGTCGGGCGACTTGCTAAAGGCCAGAACGTGACGTGCCGTCCGGACGGCAAAGGTACCGGGGCTGGGTGAGAGGGGGGCAACACAGCGGCGTCTTGGGCGACCAGCGTCGCCACAATATGCAGCGTGTGCGCGGTCTCTGCTTGGGTTCTGTGTCCGGGTGCTATCCGCGCACACGCTTTGGCTGGCCGGTGCCTCAACACGGTGCTTGTGCCTTCGTGCACGACGCTGAAACCGGGTGTGTCCACGATCCCGGTTTCAACGGCGACTGCGTCAACTTCGGCAGAGAGCAATCCAGCCTCCTGACGTGTTCACGACATAATAGTCATTCCGATGATAGACCGCGGGCCCCACCATCCTGGTTGCTTCGTTGGGTGGTTGCGAAGTCGTATCATGTCGGGCACGACAGTTTCGCGTTCTCCTGTGCTGGTGGTCTCGATTGACGGGCTGGCTCCGCGACACATCAGCCGCGCCACGATGTCCACTCTGACTACCCTCGCACTCCAAGGAGCGTCGTGCTTCAGGGCGCGCACCTTGACACCGCCCGAAACGCTCCCTGTCCACACATCGATTTTTCGGAGTGTCGATCCCGCCACTCACGGGCTGTTCGACAACACACCGGCACCGTTGCGCAGCGACGCGCCGTCTTTTGGGCGCGGCCCGCGAAGCCGGCTATTCCACCGCAATGTTTGTGAACTGGCTGCCGTTCGACTCGGTGATCGAGGGTGATGCAGCCAGCCGACGGTTCGTGATCGACAGCGGATATGACCTTGATGACGACCACCGAATTATGGAAGCCGTTATCGCGACCAGTGCCGACTGTCACCATGACTTGTCGTTCGTGTATCTCTCGCAACCCGATCTCAGCGGACACCTCCACGGCTGGGACAGCGCCGAATATGTTGCGGCGGTCACCCGGTCAGACACAGCGCTGGCCCGCTTGCTCGGCTCTGTTGACCCTGAGGCGTCTGTGCTGGTGACAACCGACCACGGAGGACACGGCGGCGATCACACCGAGACGGTCCCCGAAGTGATGGAGACGTTCATGGTGGTCCGGGTCCCGGGCCGGATTCAACCCGGTTCGGGCTGGTCAACCGCATCGCCTCTTGATGTCGCTCCGACCGTCGCCGACCTGTGCGGGTTCGAACCCGACCACCGCTGGGAGGACTCGTCGCTGCTGGGCCGGGAACCTCCGCTCGTAGATGTTGTGTTGGACCTTATGGCCGCTACTGCTGACGAAACATACGGCGAGCGTTTGTCGATGCTCGACCATGCGCTGCAGTCCGCTGCGGGTGCCGTGGCCGATGATGCCGGTGATGAGATGGTGCTCGCCTGCCTGCTGCACGATCTCGGCCACATTCTGGGCCGGTCCGGTGACTGGGGTCTACCCGGCCACGCCGAGGTCGGCGCCAGGGCTTTGCAACCCCTGCTTGACCAGGCCATTGTCGAGCCCATTCGCGGCCATGTCATGGCCAAGCGGTATCGCGTGGCGGTCGAACCGAGCTATCACGACCATCTCAGCAAGGCATCGCAAATGTCGCTGGCGGAACAGGGAGGCCCGCTCTGTGAAGACGACACCGAAGCTTTCCGGGTTGGTGCCTTTGCTGCTGAGGCGATGCGGTTGCGCGCCTACGACGACGACGGCAAAGTCGACGGTCTGGTCATACCGCCGCTTGAGACCTACCGGGGTCTGCTTAGCGCCGCGCTCGTGCCGAGGCGTCCGATCGAGATCACTCTGCAGCCCGGTGAGTTGGTGGCATTCGACAACCGCCGAGTCCTGCACGGACGGCGAGCGTTCCACTCCACCGAACGCCGACACCTGCAAGGCTGCTACATCGACATCGATGCCATCTATTTCACGGCGCGCCTGACCGCTACCGACTGATCGTGCCAAGCAGCAAAGTGGCCAGTGTCGCAGTTGGCCTGCTCGCGGTTGTGGTGTCCAAGCTAGGCGGCTTCGCTGTTGTCACCGTTTGACTCGGGTTCTGTCTTGGATGGCAATTCGATCCCGAGGTGGCCTTCGATGCGTGCCAGCCGTTCGCGAGCGTCGCTGAGGCTGGTTACCACCTTGTCGAGTTTGCCGTGGGTGACACTTGTTTGTTTGTCGAAATCGGTCGTCAGCTTTTTGGTCGCTTGTTTGATCAGCTTGCGGTTGTCGTTGCTGGCTTGGGCGATGAGTTCGCGGGTCTTTATGTTGTCGCGGTGGTGGAGCCGCATGGAGGTGAACATCAGCGTGGTGAGCGTGGCGAACATTACGCCGAAAGCGGAGCCGAGGATCACTAGCACCTGTGTGTCCATCGCCGTTCCCGCCATCGTCTCCATGCGACGAACCTACACCAGCGTTCGGCACGGCACAACCTGAAACGACATGATACTCATTATCAAGGGTATCAATTGCTACGTACGGATGCATGATCTGCAACGAATCGGGTGCATGCTCTGCAATCCGGCGGGAATCGGGGACAGGATGATACTTGGTCTGTCTGTCTGACCGGGTTTATCAATACGCCCTAGGCAAGGTGGTGCTCCAGAGCCCGATCTCACCGTTGTTGCCGACCGTCCCTTCCTCTGGGCCATTGCCCACCAAGACACCGGCGCAATCCTGTTCGTCGGCCGCCTTGTCGACCCTACGGCATGACCAACTTCGGCTGGGTTCAGCCCGCTCTAGAGCCGAGGTCGTCTATGTTGCCTGACGGCCGCCTACGTCACGCCCCAATATGTTTCTTTAGGCCCTGTTTTTCCTCTGTTGATCCCCCGGCGACTGCTGGGGCAGCTAGGCCGCTTCGCTGGTGTCGCCGTTTGACTCGGGGTCCGTCTTTGACGGCAATCCGATCCCGAGGTGGCCTTCGATGCGCGCCAGTCGTTCGCGGGCGTCGCTGAGGCTGGTCACCACCTTGTCGAGTTTGCCTTGGGTGACGCCCGTGTCCTCTTTGAAATCGGTCGTCAGTTTTTTGGTGGCCTGTTCGAGTTGAGTCTGGAACTTATCGGTGGCCTGTTCGAGTTGAGTCTGGAACTTATCGGTGGCCTGTTCGAGTTGAGTCTGGAACTTATCGGTCGCCTGGGTTATGAGATCGCGGGTTTCGATGCGGGTCTGGAGGCTGTCGCGGTGTTGGAGCCGGATTGAGGTGACCAACAGCGTGGTGAGCGTGGCGAACATCACGCCGAAAGCGGTGCCGAGGATTATGAGCACCTGTGTGTCCATCGCCGTTCCCGCCATCGTCTCCATGCGACGAACCTATATCAACATTCAGCACAGCACAACCTGAAACAACATGATACTTATTATTGCAGCTAGTGGCTCCGGGTCCCTTGTCGGACGGCGTTCAGAGTCTCTCGCCGGGCAGGCTGCTGGCCTGCTTCACCCAGGATGCGAACTGGTCCTCGTCCAGGTCGTCTTTCTCGTAGATGTGGAAGTAGCGCGTCCCGGGCACCTTGGACCCCTCAGGCGGGACCGGCTCAAGCGATGTCCCTCTGAAGAAGGTCACCATGATGTACCTGGTGAAACAGTGGAATGCCACAAACCAAGCCTCGCCCTCCAGGCCGTAGAACGGGGTGTTCCACTTCACCGCCTTGGTCACCTCGGGGACCACCCGCACGATGAGTTCGTCGAGGTGCTCGTCGACTTCGCGTTTCCATCCGGGCATGGCGGCGATGTAGTCCTGGACAGGGTCGTCGCCGTACCCCTTGGGGATCTGCGGATTGCCGCCCGCCAGCAGCCGCGGCCCGGAGTCGGCCTTCGACCCCCCGTTGACGGCCTTCCCCTTAGTGGACTTCTTGGCGTGGCTCATCGGGTCTCCATCGTCGTCACCGGGTCCTATATGAATTCAATCAGATCGGCGCCCCACTATGGTTGGCCCATCGCGAGCCCCCGTTGCCCCCGTAGCTCAGTGGATAGAGCGTCGGTTTCCTAAACCGTGCGTCGCAGGTTCGATTCCTGCCGGGGGCGCCAATTGATTGTGCGCGAGGATGCTAGATATAGCGAGGGTCGTAGCGAACGCCATTGAAGGGAGCGGGTATGAGACTCGAAGGCAAGGTGGCGCTAATCACCGGTACGGCTAGCGGAATCGGACGCGCCACCGCGCTGCGCTTCGCTACCGAAGGAGCCCGGATCGTTGCAGTCGACTTCGTTGCGGCCAACCACGAGACCGTCGAGTTGATCAGAGCAGCCGGGGGCGAGGCCACCGCGGTCCATGCCGACGTGTCCGATGACGCCGATGTGGCCTCAGCGGTGAAGACCGCGGAGGCGACCTACGGGCAGCTTGATGTCGCCTTCAACAACGCCGGGATCATGCTGGCCGACGACTCGGACTCCATCGCCACTTCCGAGGAGACCATCGACAAGACCCTGGCCGTGAACCTCAAGGGTGTGCTGTACGGATGCCGGCATCAGATCCCCGCTATGCGACGGGCGGGTGGCGGCTCGATCATCAACACAGCGTCCTTCGTGGCGTCGGTGGGCGCGGCCACCCCGCAAATCGCCTACACCGCCTCCAAGGGGGCGGTGCTGTCGATGACCCGGGAGTTGGCCGTGATCCACGCCCGGGAGAACATCCGGGTCAACGCCCTGTCGCCGGGGCCGTTGCGTACCGAAATGCTCATGTCGTACCTCGACACCGACGAGAAGCGCCAGCGCCGGTTGGTGCACGTGCCCATGGGTCGGTTCGGCGAGGCCACTGAGATGGCCTCGGCCGCGCTGTTCCTGGCCTCGGCTGACTCGTCGTACATGACCGGAGCCAACCTGCAGGTGGACGGAGGCCTGACCGCCGCCTACGTCACGCCGGAATAGGCGTTCCATCTTCTTGGGATTGTTCTTCACCCGGCTGGTGAAGTAGCGAACCTGTTCCTATCGCTGACCGAATTTGAGCAGCGACACGCTTATGCCGTGGTAGTCAAGCCACCGCGAGTCCTTGAGACCTGAGTCCGGGCGGGGTCAAGCGTGGCTACCAAGGGGATTAAAGGGGCGCTGGCCAAGCGCGATGAGCGCTTCGGTGGCGACTACTGGGGCTGCTGATCAGTTGGGGAGGCAGCGGGCACGTAGGCGCAGCACTGACCCGGCTCGTGGCCCGCTGGCGCGTTGAGGAAGACGCGGCCGTCTGCGCAGAGCCCTACTCGGTTGCCTTGGAGTGGCCCGCATGGCCGGCGGTCATCCACACGGTTCGTTTGAGGTCGTCGATGCAGTACCAGATCCTTCCGCCTGCGGTGACCTCGTATTGCCATTGCTCCATCTCGGTGCCGTTCACGACCCGCCGCGCGAGGTCGTCCTTGAGGGGATGCTGTCGCTTGCCGCGGTTCCGAGGATCCGCGGTGATGGACTCCCACGCGACGCGCGCGTTGCCCGGTGCCGCTGCGCTGATCTGTGCCCAACCCTTGACCGCGTCGGATGTGGCATACCGGAAATCCCAGCCCCCGGGCACAGGTGGCGGGGCAACTCGCTCCCTGCGCTTGGCCATCGTCCTCAGCCGGCTGGTACAGCGACGATGTCGCCGGCAGCCTCCAGGGGCTCGGTGAGTTGTCGAGCGAGTTCGGGATCGGCGTAGATCTCGGCTGTGGCCTTCCATTCGCGCACTAGTTGCGCGACGGGCGTGTAGAGGTCTACCGAGGCTGCCGCAAGTAGTGTCCGGGTCAGTTCCTCAGCGAAGCGGTTGCGGGCGCCGCTAGGCAGGAACTCCACCCATGCGTAGGCCTCCTCCAGCGCCGCGACCAAGGCCCCAGGGCTGTGGGCCGCAAGGTTGCGCAGCAGCCGGGCGGTCGCCTCGAAGGCCTCCCGACGGTCCGTGTGATGGTCGGCACGGGTCAGCCACAACGCGGGGGCGTTGCGCCGCCGCAGCATCACATCATGCTCAGCCAGTTCGGCCACCACATCGTTGGGGTGCCGCAAGAACTCCGAGAAGGGACGCTCGACGACTCGCATGATCCAATGATATCTGCACTATTTCAGAAGTCAACCGGTGCTCCAAGCCTGAAGCTGCGGCCCGCGTGGGTGCCCGATATCGTGTCGTGGCTGGTCAGGCGAGGGGAACCGGGGTAGCGCGCCTGTGGGTGATGTCGCGTCGGCGGGCGTGCTCACGCTGCTGCTAGCAGCCCGTGGCGGCTTTGAGAGTCTGGCAGACCTCCTCGAGTCGGGCGGGGTCAAGCGTCGCCACTAGGCGACGGAACGCCTCCCGCCGCAGGGTATGGATGGTGTCGAAGTTGGCGACACAGTCGGAGGGGACGCCGTCGGAGGCCGCGGTCAGGGGCAGTTCCGAGGACAGGCCTCGGCGGGTTCTGGTGAGTGCTACGACTACGACTGCGTCGATGCGGCCCGCGACGGGGTCGCGGGTGAGTACCAGCACTGGCCGGTCGCCACCGGGCGTCGCGGCGAACCAGATCTCACCGCGTCGCATCGACCCAGTCGGACCAGTCTTCAGCCGGTGCCCAGTGCTCGACCTCCATCAGCGATAGTTCCTCAGGGCTGAGCGGGTTCGCCTCGTAGGCGGTGGCGTCTCGTTGCGCGGCGAGCGCGTTGAGATGGTGCCGCAGCGCTTCGCGGATCATCTCTGATTGGCCGATGCCGAGGGCATCGGCCATCTCCCGGGTCCGGGCGGCCTCGGAGGGCTCGACTCTGAAGCTAAGCATCGTCATACGTGAAGCATATCGTGTATGACGACAGCAGTCCAGGCTCAATCCTCTGGTTCATGGCGAGATTCTAAGGCCAGTAATTCCCTTCTGAAAGGAACTATTGGATTGTGATATCAGACCCTTACCCGTAGTTCTCCTTAGGTCTCAAACCACTCCTTACAACCAGGCTCTGACACGTCGGCTCCGCTTCATTTGGGCACGGCTCAGCCAAACGGGCGAAGCCTGTCACCCTTGTCGGGCTATGGGAGGGGTGCCCTCTGAGATTATGGCAGCCAGCCGCTCGGCGCGTAGAGTTCCACACCGCCAGAAGTGCGTACCGGATCGGGTAAGTGGTTGGATTGGATCGTCTTAGAGCGCCCGCAGATAGGTGAGAGCCTGTCATGTGGCGGCGGTGCCAATCCCGCTCTTGTTCGCTGCGCTCACGGGCCGCTCGGGCCACGGCCTCGCGCCGTATGGTCCGCGTTGTCCCACCTATTCGCTCGGCCTCTTAGGGAAGATCGAGAACGCCGCGGAAGCGGCCTGCTTGAGTTGGGTTGAACTCCGCTTTGGAGGGAAGGCGACGACAACGCGCTTGTACCGGAAGCGGCGCCGGGGCTGTCTCTTTTTAGGAAGGCAAGCCGTGTCCAACTTGCGGTCTTGTTGAGCGACCCGATCACGGATGGTCTGAGTGCCTGTTGCGCGACCGTTGCGGGCGTCCTTCTTTAAGACGCAGCCCGTAACTCGATAGTTCCGGTTGTGCATGCGCGAAAGCCTCGCACCCGTTGCCCCCGTTGCTCAGCGGATAGAACGTCGGTTTCCTAGACCGTGCGTGGCAGGTTCGATTCGTGCCGGGGGGCGCCAATTGATTGTGCGCGAGGATGCTAGATATAGCGGGGGTCGTAGCGAACGCCATTGAAGGGAGCGGGTATGAGACTCGAAGGCAAGGTGGCGCTTATCACCGGTACGGCTAGCGGAATCGGACGCGCCACCGCGCTGCGCTTCGCCACCGAGGGCGCCTGGATCGTTGCGGTCGACTTCGTTGCGGCCAACCACGAGACCGTCGAGTTGATCAGAGCAGCCGGGGGCGAGGCCACCGCGGTCCATGCCGACGTTTCCGATGACGCCGATGTGGCCTCGGCGGTGAAGACCGCGGAGGCGACCTACGGGCAGCTTGATGTCGCCTTCAACAATGCCGGGATCATGCTGGCCGACGACTCGGACTCCATCGCCACTTCCGAGGAGACCATCGACAAGACCCTGGCCGTGAACCTCAAGGGTGTGCTGTACGGATGCCGGCATCAGATCCCCGCTATGCGTCGGGCGGGTGGCGGCTCGATCATCAACACAGCGTCCTTCGTGGCGTCGGTGGGCGCGGCCACCCCGCAAATCGCCTACACCGCCTCCAAGGGGGCGGTGCTGTCGATGACCCGGGAGTTGGCCGTGATCCACGCCCGGGAGAACATCCGGGTCAACGCCCTGTCGCCGGGGCCGCTGCGTACCGAAATGCTCATGTCGTACCTCGACACCGACGAGAAGCGCCAGCGCCGGTTGGTGCACGTGCCCATGGGTCGGTTCGGCGAGGCCACTGAGATGGCCTCGGCCGCGCTGTTCCTGGCCTCGGCTGACTCGTCGTACATGACCGGAGCCAATCTACAGGTGGACGGAGGCCTGACCGCCGCCTACGTCACGCCGGAATAGGTCCCTTAGAACCGGCAGGCTATCGGGGGTGCTATGTCGGGGCGCTGGGAGATCGGGGCGCTACCGTTGCGGGGGTGTTTCTCTACGACACAGCGCGCAACTCGACAGTTCCCTTTGAGCCGGGCGAAGAAGTATCGATTTATGTCTGCGGCATCACGCCCTATGACTCGACTCATCTGGGCCACGCCAACACCTATCTGACCTACGACCTGCTGATCCGACGGCTCGAAGAACTCGGCCACACCGTGAAACTCGTCCGCAACATCACCGATGTCGACGACAGCATCCTTGGCAAGGCACGGGAGCTAGGCGTCGACTTCTTAGAGTTGGCGGCCGCCGAAACCGCACGCTTCCACGGTGACATGGCCGCGCTCAACACCAGAGAAGTCACAGCCGAACCCCACGCCCGCGAATGGGTCACCGAGATGATCGAACTGATCACAACCCTCGAAAAAGGCGGCCACACCTACACCGTTGAAGGTGCCACATTCTTTGATGTGACGACCTTCGACACTTTCGGAGCGGTCTCCGGCTACGACGAGGCAACCATGATCGAACTAGCGTCCGAACGCGGCGGCCATCCCGACGACCCCCGCCAACGCAATCCGCTCGACTTCGTGCTGTGGCAACCGTCGCTGCCCGACGAACCCGCATGGGAATCGCCGTGGGGACCGGGCCGCCCTGGATGGCACATCGAATGCAGCGCCATGTCGATGGGTCTGCTCGGCACCACCCTCGACCTTCACGGCGGCGGGAGCGATCTGATCTTCCCGCATCACGAATGCGAACGAGCACAAAGCGAAGCCGCTACCGGCACCACCTTCGTGCGCCACTGGATGCACTGCGGGATGGTCGCCTACGAAGGCACAAAGATGTCGAAATCGCTCGGCAACCTCGTCTTCGTCAGCGAACTGTCGAAACTCGCCGATCCAAGAGCGATCCGGCTAGCCCTGATGGCCCACCACTACCGCGATGACTGGGAATGGTTCGACGATGACATCAGCGAGGCCGCGGCGGGACTTGATTTGCTGCTCGCGGCAGCTAACGCCAGCGCAGGACCCGACCCGGCCCCCTTCGCAAGCCGCATGCGTGCCGCCCTTGACAACGACCTCAACGCCCCCCAAGCACGAAATGAGTTGCTTGGACTCGCCACAGCCATTCTCGAGGGAGGCGACGACCCGACAGCACCGGCCGTGCTGGGAGAATTGGCCGGTGTGTACGGCATTGAACTCGATACCCCGGCGGCTCCGGTCGCCTAACCGACCCCCCGACCCGACCCCCCGACCCGACCCCCCGACCCGATAGTCCCTTGATCCGCTTATACGACACGCTCTCCATGAAGGTTCGGCCCCTAGCCCAGCGAGACCCCGGCAAGGTCTCGTTCTACGCCTGCGGGCCCACGGTCTATGACCACCCGCACCTCGGTCATGCCCGCCAAGCCCTCACCTACGATGTCCTACGCCGCTACCTCGAATGGCGAGGCGTTGAGGTTCATCACGTCGCCAACGTCACCGATATCGACGACAACATCATCAACCGGGCCAACACGGAAGGCCTCACCGAACCTCAAGTGGCCGAACGATGGGAAGCGATCTACATCGAAGTGATGGACGAACTCAACATTCTGCATCCCCACGACCGACCACACGCCACCGAATTCGTCGACGAAATGGTTGCGTTCATCGAGACCCTCGTAAGCAACGGATCGGCCTACACCACCGAATCCGGTGTATATCTGCGGGTGCGTTCCGTGCCGGGATACGGCGACCTCGTACACCGCAGCTTCGACGAACTCGCGGCAGGCTCAGGGGCTCGGGTGGAGGTAGACGAGTTCAAAGAGGATCCGCTCGATTTCGCTCTCTGGAAGTCGGCCAAGCCCGACGAACCAACCTGGCCCTCACCGCGGGGACCGGGACGCCCGGGCTGGCACATCGAATGCGTTGCCATGAGCCTCGGCCTCCTCGGCGACGGATTCGACCTCCACGGCGGAGGCGATGATCTCGTCTTCCCGCATCACACCAACGAACGGGCCGAAGCGATCGCCGCGGGTCGGCCGTTCGCCCAGCATTGGCTGCACAACGCCATGCTCAACGTCGGTGGCGAGAAGATGGCCAAGTCACTAGGCAACTTCCGCACCGTTCGCGACCTACTCGACGAACACCCGTTGAACGCCCGGGCCCTGCGCCTACTGTTGCTACAGACTCATTACCGCAAGACGATGGAGGTCAACGCCGAGGTGATGACTCAGGCCCGGGCTGGCATCGAACGCATCGACGCCATGGCTCGCAGGGCCAACGCCGCTGGCATTTCTCTCGACGGAACCAAGCGAGATACCGCGTCGCTAGAGGCGTTTGCGGCTGCGATGGACAACGACCTGGGTACCCCCGAAGCCATCGCCGTCATCTTCGACACGGTTCGGAAAGCCAACACAGCCCTCGACGCAAGCCGTGCCAGCGATACCGCAGAGGCTGCTGTTTTGGTTGCCACCGTGATCGATCTGGCTGGAGCGCTCGGTATCGGAGTCGGCGGACCTCGTGGCACCAGAAGCGCTAGTGGTTCGGCTAGCGATGATGAGATCGAGGCGTTGGTTGCGGCTCGTTCTGTATCACGAGAAGCCAAGGACTTCGCCCAAGCCGACCGAATTCGCGAGGAACTTACAGCGTTGGGCATCGTGGTGGAAGACACGCCCAGCGGGTCCGGTTGGCACCGGCCGTAGTTCGCCCAAGGCTCGGCCGCGATCAACCGCAGCCGCGTGGCTAGTCAGCGTGCACCGAGGGTGAGTTCAGCCGACAGCGAAGATCTGTCCAGCACGGGTGCCGACGAAGATCCTGCCACCCCAGACAGCCGGAGTTGACTCGATGCACCCACCGAGGTACACCTCCCACAACTGCGACGGTTCAACGGCTGTGTCTGACACATCAAATCCCCGCAAATAACCGGCGCAATCCCCTTGGATCCACACGTCATCAACGATCACCGGGGACGACCAGGTTGGTCCTTGGAGTTTGATCGACCAGCGCTGTGCACCGGTGGCGCGGTCGAGCCCCAACACGGCGCCTGTGTCGGTGGGCGCGATCACGATGTCCTTGTACAGCCCCGGTGTGGCCCAAACGCCGGCACCGAGATAGGGACGCGCGTCGACTCTCCAGACGAGCGGATCATCCGGGCGCGAAGGGTCGAGCTTGAAAATCTGACCGACTTCTTGACTGCGAGCATTGCCCCGCTCGTATTCGGCCGCCGCGTAGATCATTTGGTCGCTGTCGATCACCAAGGAGGCGTCGACATCATCGCCGGCCCAGAAGCGGAACACTCGTGTCGGATCGACGCCATCGGCCAGATCGGTGATGTCCCACCCCTGAATCAACCCTCCAGAATTCGCGAAATAGACCAGATTGGCTGAAATAGCCACCGAGTTCTCGATCGAGACGTTCTCGCCGACGGCTGCGATCAGTTCATCGTCCCATCCCGGGGCGTTGAACACCAGGTGCGGATCAACTGTGACCCTGCCCTCGGTGTCATAGTCGCGGTTTAGTTTGACGATATGGAACTGAGAATTCTCTCCGCCAACGAAGAGGTAGTCGTCGAGGACCAGCCCCGCCCCATCCCAATCGTCGTTCCACATGATCGGAAAGACATCGCGGGCAGACAACTTCCAGAGTTCGACGGGTTCGTCGCCGTCGAAGGCGAGGACTCGGTAGTAGCCGTCGCGACTGCCGGTGTAGAGCAGTGGGAATCCGTCGGGGTCGATGGTCACGGATCCTTTGATGATGTCGCCTGTGACGAAGTCGGAGAGGATCTGGGAACCATCGTCGAAGTTGAGGAAATGGACGTTGCTGCTGTAGCTACCCAGTGTCACCCAGGTTTTGTTGTTGTACTCAAAGACGGCAGGTTGGCCCGTCCACCCTGATCCACACCAGGTTGTGGTCACACCGCCGGATGTGGAGGGCGAACACAAAGAACCTTCTGTTGGGAACTTCCAGAGTATTTGTGGCGCAGACGGCACCGGACCCTCTCCGTAGTAGGTACGAGTTGGATTGCCGCGAAATGTCAGCAACCCCCGAACCTCGGTACCCCAGGCCGTCCCAGACGATTTGGGATCCACCCACCCGGAGTATCCAGGGATCGTGGTGGTGGTCGTCGTGGTGGTGGTCGTGGTGGTCGTTGTTGTGGTTGTGCTTGTAGCGTTCACGTCACCAGCGAGATTGTCGGTCGGCTCGGCCAACAAGGCGGTGGCGAACAACAGCATTGCCGACGCGGCTAAGACCACGCTGATGCGAACTCGCATCTTCAGACCGAAGAACAGCGGCAGGATGTCGCGAACAGTCTTCAAGACGCTACGCGGAAGTCGAATACGATCGTGTTTAACATGAGACGATTAGAGGGACCTGAAATCCAATCGTACGATGTTCTCCGCCGTGAATTGGCTGAACGGGTGCGAATAGTGCGAGTGCCGGTGCTTCCGTTCGGTTCAAGCGGAATGGCGGTCGGCAGGTTCGTGCTGTTGCGGACCGACGATGATCGCAGCGGCAATCGCAAATTGTTGGCACACGAACTCGTCCACGTTCGACAATGGCACGAGGCGGGTTGTTGGGCGTTCCTGCGCACCTATCTGGGCGACTATTTCCGTGAACTACGAAGCAGTCGTTGTCACCGAGACGCCTATTCGGCCATCAGAGCCGAGCGTGAAGCCTTCGCCGAAGCTGACGATTGGCAAGGACGCAAGGCAGCGGCTCAGTAGCCGTAGAAATCCCGTGGCTCCGGTTGCGCCCGGGGAATGCAGAGCGTCGAGAAGTCCCGTGGCTCCGGTTGCGCCCGGGGAATGCAGAGCGTCGAGAAGTCCCGTGGCTCCGGTTGCGCCCGGGGAATGCAGAGCGTCGAGAAGTCCCGTGGCTCCGGTTGCGCCCGGGGAATGCAGAGCGTCGAGAAGTCCCGTGGCTCCGGTTGCGCCCGGGGAATGCAGAGCGTCGAGAAGTCCCGTGGCTCCGGTTGCGCCCGGGGAATGCAGAGCGGCTCAGTAGTCGTAGAAGCCCTTACCGGACTTGCGTCCGAGGTGACCTGCAGACACCATCCGCCGAAGTAGCGGTGGGGGAGCCAGAAAGCGTTCGTTGTATTCGTCGTACAACGACTCGGCGGTCCACAACATCACGTCAAGACCAATCATGTCGCACAACGCCAGCGGGCCCATCGGGTGACCTGCCCCGAGTTTCATTGCCTCATCAATGTCTTCGGCTGAGGCATGGCCCGCTTCGAACATGGCGATGGCCTGACACAGGAAAGGCACCAGCAACGCGTTGACCACGAAGCCGGCCCGATCTTTGCAATGTACGACCCGTTTGCCGAGCACATCGGTAGCGAAACCCGCAGTGGCCTGTGCCACAGCAGCATCGGTGCGTTGCGTGGAGATGACTTCCACGAGCCGCATGACCGTTGCCGGGTTGAAAAAGTGCATCCCACATACTTGCTCGGGCCGCTCGGTCCCCATGGCAATGTCGATGATCGGTATCGACGAAGTATTGGTCGCTATAATCGCCCCGTCGGGCAATATCGCATCGAGCTGCTTGAAGATATCGAGCTTGAGATCAAGGATTTCCGGCGCTGCCTCGACTGCCAGTTGGCATCCGTTCATGTCTGCGAGGTCGCTGGTCCAAGTGATTCTCGCGGTAGCGCTGTCGCGGGCGCTTTCGTCGAGTTTGCCCCGCGTGACCGCCTTGTCCAGCGATCCCTCCACCCTCGTCTTGCCTGCCTCGATAGCTGCGGCGTTGATGTCGTGGGCAACGACAGCGACTCCCGCCTTAGCCGCAACTTCGATAATTCCACTGCCCATCGCGCCGGTGCCGATTACGCCGATTGTCTCGATGGCCATGTCAGTCTGCCTGACTGATCGTAACCGATGAGATGACCACATCGGTCAATGGGCGGTCGTTGCGGTCGGTTTTGACCTGCTGCATCTCGTCGAGCACATCAAGACCGGACACGACTTTGCCAAACAACGAGTACTGCGGTGGCAAGCCCACGCCGCTCGCTCCCGACACGATGAAGAACTGACTGCCGTTGGTGTTGGGACCGGCGTTGGCCATTGCCAAAGAACCGATCTGGTAACGCCCGGGGCGGGGTAGTTCGTCCTCGAAGCGGTAACCGGGGCCACCACGGCCCGTACCATCGGGATCACCGCCCTGGCACATGAAACCGTTGATGATGCGGTGAAAGATGACACCGTCGTAGTAGTGGTAGCGAGACAAGGTCACGAAGTTATTGACGGTTTTCGGGGCGGCCGCGGCGTCGAGGTGGATGGTCATCGTGCCAAGCGAAGTCTCCGTCGTTGCTGTGTAGGTCTTGGTCGTGTCGATAAACATTGCCGGCGGTTCATCGAACCGCTGTTGTTTGGGACTCGAGCCATCGCTCTCTGGACGGGGGGTTGGGGCCATGAAAATCTCCTGATTCTGCTCAACGCAGGCTAGAGCGCCAGGCTCAAAATCCGACAGGTGGCCGGGGATCACCCCCTTGTCATGGTGGGTGTGCATAGTGTGACATCTGTGAGCGATTTAGCTTCAGTCTCCCCGGCGATCCACGGAGTCGAACGGCGACTGCGCTGCATTCGTTGCGATGTCACCTGGAGAGGAACCAGCGCGGATGCTTGCTGGAACTGCGGCGTCCCCGGAGTGCCCCTCGGCAACGTGCGAATAGTTGAAGACGAATCGGCTGCCTGAGGACCGCTCCGCCGCTACGATCTCGGTGTGACTCCGTCTGCTCCAACGCCGTCTGCTCCAACGCCGTCTGCTCCAACGCCGTCTGCTCCAACGCCGTCTGCTCCAACGCCGTCTGCTCCAACGCCGTCTGCTCCAACGCCGTCTGCTCCAACGCCGTCTGCTCCAACGCCGTCTGCTCCAACGCCGTCTGCTCCAACGCCGTCTGCTCCAACGCCGTCTGCTCCAACGCCGTCTGCTCCAACATTGCACTGGTCTGATAGACGGGTTGAGGTACACCGCCTCGTTGTTGGTCCCGTCGACAACAACGTCTTCGTAGTCCGCTGCCGCGAGACAGGAGAAGGTGTGCTGCTCGATGCAGCCAACGAACACGAGCGACTGCTGGAACTGTGCCGTGCACTTGATGTGCGCACCGTGCTCGAGACTCATGGCCACTGGGATCACATACAGGCTGTGCCGGCTGTGCGTGAAGCCGGTTACAAAGTCGGTGTCACCGCTGAAGACGCCGCCATGCTGCCGAGCTACGACTACCTCCTCACCGATGAATCGGTGATCGAGATCGGCAAGTTGCGAATCCATACCCATCACACACCGGGCCACACACCGGGATCCATGTCATTCAGCGTGCAAGACACGCCCTTGCTGTTCACCGGCGACACGCTCTTTCCCGGCGGACCGGGAGCTACGAGCTTCGAAGGCGGAGACTTCCCGACCATCCTGCACAGCATCGAAGACCGTATGTTTCGGGTATTCGACGCAGACACGATCGTGCTGCCGGGCCACGGCGCCGACACAACCATCGGCAACGAAGTCCCGAGTTTCGACGAATGGGTATCCCGCGGCTGGTAACCGGCCGACACCATCTCAGAGGCGAGTTCCACTCCGGTTGCGTGCGGAGGTAGTCGTTTGGCGTTGAGCGTGGCACGCTAACGATCGTTAACTTTAACTTCCTGCTGAGTTTTGGCAGGTTCTAACCCCGGAGGGGATATGGGCAAGCTTCTTGAGGGCAAGGTCGCTCTCATCACCGGCGCAGGCCGCGGCATCGGCCGCGACCACGCCATCATGATGGCTGAACACGGTGCCAAAATTGTCGTCAACGATCTCGGTGGCGACGAGTTCGGCGGTCCCGGCAGCTTGACCCCGGCACAAGAAGTTGTGTCTGAGATTGAGGCGATGGGTGGCGAGGCCGTTGTCAATGGTGGCAACGTGGCTAAGTTCGACGATGCAAAAGCCATGATCGATCAAGCGATCGACACGTACGGCGACATCAACATCGTCGTCAACAACGCCGGAATCTTGCGTGACCGCATGGTGTTCTCCATGAGCGAAGATGACTGGGACGCGGTGATCGCGGTACACCTGAAAGGCACGTTCGGACCGTCGCATCACGCCGCGGTGCATTGGCGGGCCCAGGTCAAGGCTGGTGGTGAGGCATATGGCCGGATCATCAATACTGCTTCGCCGTCAGGCATCTACGGCAATGTCGGCCAGTCCAACTACGGTGCAGCGAAAGCTGGTATCGCAGCCTTTTCGATCATTACCGCGCAGGAACTCGTCAGGTATGGCGTCACGGTGAATTGTCTGGCCCCCACCGCTGTCTCCCGACTCACTCTGCCGTTGATGGGTGGCGCGGAAAACCTCTCCGAGTCGGCCATGGAAGCCATGTCACCGCGCTGGATCGCGGTGCTCACCACCTGGTTGGCCAGCCCGGAGGCGGGCAAGGTCACTGGCCGCGTCTTTGACATTCGTGGGCGTCACCTCGGCATCGCCGAAGGCTGGCATCTTGGCCCGACCGCTGAGCAGCCGGACGATCCGACCGAACTTGGATCCGTCATGGCCGAGTTGATGGGCAAGGCCCGCCTCAATGCCAGTATGGACGGACTTGATCACGAAGGCCCGGGTTTCCCTAGCCAATCGATCTGATCCACTCCTTTGTTTGATCGGCGGACTGATAGGCACCTGACCCAACCGGCTGGTCAGGCGTAGCGGACTTGACAGGCCCCGTGATTGCAGTATCCGCCCGGGTTCCGGTGGAGATACTGCTGATGGTATTCCTCAGCAAAATAGAAGACCGGTGCGTCCACCACGGTGGTGGCGATCTCACCGTATCCGGCTCCGTTCAGTAGGCCCTGGTATTTGTCGAGGCTGGCCGCAGCCGCGGCTCTCTGCATCTCGTCATAGACGTAGATCTCGCTGCGGTACTGGGTACCGATGTCGTTGTGCTGGCGCATGAACTGGGTGGGGTCATGCACCTCCCAAAACACTGCGAGCAGTTCCTCATAGCTGACGACCTCGGGATCGAACACGACGAAGACAACTTCGTTGTGCCCGGTGCGCCCAGAACAAACTTCTTCGTAATACGGGTTCGGTGTGTAGCCGCCCGCGTATCCCACGGCGGTGGTGGACACACCATCAAGTTGCCAAAAGAAACGCTCTGCGCCCCAAAAACAGCCGAGCCCGAATATGGCTGTCTCGAGCCCGTCCGGATATGGACCCTCAAGCGGTGTGCCAAGAACGAGATGTTTGTCCTGCACAGGTAGTGGATCGGGCCGCCCCTCAAGCGCCTCTTCAGGGCTGGGCATTGTTTGCTTGTCTCGTCGAAACAGCATTTTCAGTTTCTCCTCGGTTAGATCCTACGCTTTCAGAAACACCGTCGCGCTTCGCTGCGTTCCCACAACCTGCCTAAATCTGCGCGATAAACCACAACATATGTAGTTGATCGCGCAGATTTGGGGGAAGGGCGAGTCTAAGTGTTGAGACGTGCTGCCTCGCCGGTCAAGGTGAGCACCGCTGTACCCGAGAAATCCCGGGAAGATCGACCAGACACGATCCGGTACTCACCCGGGTCCACATACCAACCTGCCCCGGTTCGATGAAGCCCCTCTCCCTCGGCAGGCACGGGGCCCGCGTTCCTCAACTCGTGCCAGATCGGGTCGCCGATGTCGTAGTAGGCAAAGGCACGAGCCGCAAGATCAAGTCTGACAGTCGCCGTCTCGCCGGGATCAAGGGCTACCTTCTGGAACGCCTTCAGCTCGCGTACAGGCCGAATAATCTCAGGATCCAGCGGCTCGACATACACCTGCACGACCTCAGAACCGTGCCGATCACCGGTATTGGTCACATCAACTTCAACCTCGACCGTGCTTCCTGTGGAGGTACTACACCCAGACACATTGCTTGTTTCAGACATGATGCGCGGCTCAGACATTGCAAAAGTCGTGTACGACAAACCAAACCCGAACTCCACCGCCGGTTCAAGTCTCAAAGCGTCGTGGAAACGGTGGCCCATGAACAAACCCTCGCCGTAGCGAACAATCGAATTGTCACCCGGATAGTTCAAGTAAGCACCGAAATGCTCGTAACGAGTCCCGACAGTGGTCGGTGCCCGCCCGCCCGGCTCAACCTCGCCGAGCAACATGTCGACGATGGCATCGCCGAGTTCCTGACCAGCAAAACCAACTGACAGCACCGCGGCAGGGTCATCGAGCCAACCCAGATCGTGAGGCGAACCAACATTGAGGATCACGATTGTTCGCTCGTTTGCCGCGGCCACACGGCGAATCAACTCGGGCTGATCACCCGGGAGTTCCCACAGGTCACGATCTCGCCCCTCGGTCTCCCAATCATCGTTGGTACCAACCACCACGACTGCTACGTCACTATTGGCAGCCAGTGCCACGGCCTGACCGAGGAGATCCTCCTCCTCGGTTGACCGAAGACCCAGTTTCATGCCCGACAAGAGCGTCGAATCACGGTTTGAGAACTCGGCGGTCACCTCAATCGGTTGCCCCTCGACCAGATCGACCGTGGCAGGGAGCTCCTCGGTACCAAATCCAAAGAAAGCGCCACCTCGCGGATAGTCGCCAGTGGTTGCGTCGAGCAACACCTCACCGTCAACCAACACACGAGCACGTCCGCACTGAACCAGGCGGAACTCATATCGCGCAGTTGATGTTGGCACAACTGTTGCTGTTGCTCGTAGTGAGTAAGTCTCGCCGGACACCCCTGGAGCGGGTGATCCGAAAGCCATGAAATCGAAGCTGCCGGCTTGGATCGTCGCCTTGGCTTTGTTTGCTCGGCCTCCGGCTTCGGCGTCGCCAGGGTGGTCTAGATCAAAGCCATCGAAGTACTGAACGGTAACGGGCCCCTGCACCAGCGGTTCCGTCAAGGCTGGGCAAGTGCGGTCAATGTCGCAGCCCCTCTCCCAGACAACCTCGGCATCGGGCAATCGTGCGCTCAGAGCATCCACTGGCGAGGTCGCGCGGTAAGCCTTGACCTTGGCGGAACCGCCGCCCATCACCTTGGCGTTGAAAGCATTGGGACCGATCACGGCCAACCTGGTGATCGCGGCGGGATTGAGCGGCAGAACCCCGTCGTTGCGCAACAACACCGAACCGGCCGCCGCGGCACGACGAATCAAGGCCCGGTCCTCGGGGCGGTCCAGTTCGGTCTCGGTGAAATCGTTGTCGTGGTCCAGCGCTCCAGTACGGTCCATCAGTGTCAAGACGTCTGCGGCGATCCGATCAAGGGTGCTGGGGGACACCTCACCGTCGTTGACCGCAGCGGTGAGCAGATCGCCATACCAGCGACCCTCGCCGGGCATCTCCAAACTCAACCCGGCGTTCGCCATGTCGACTGTGGAACGCGCCCCGAACCAATCGGTCACCACGAAACCGTCAAAACCCCACTCCTCACGCAGCACGGTGGTGAGCAACCAATGATTGTCCGCACAGAACGTGCCGTTGAGCCGGTTATAGGCCGACATGATCCCCCAAGAACCGCCATCTTTGACGGCGTGCTCGAAGGGCACCAGATACAACTCTCGCAGGGTTCGCTCATCGACCTGGGTGTCGATGCTGTTGCGTTCAAACTCAGAATCGTTGCCCACAAAGTGTTTGGCGGTTGTAGCTACGCCACGCGACTGCACACCCCGCACAAAAGCTGCAGCCATGCGCCCGGTAAGGATCGGATCCTCGCTGAACGACTCAAAATTGCGTCCGCCTTTGGGGGAACGGTGCAAGTTGATCGTGGGGGCCAACAACACTTGTGAACGTTTTGACAGGGCTTCGTCGCCCAACAGCTCCCCCAATTCCTCTACGAGACCCGGATCCCAGGTTGCGCCCAAGACAGCACCGCTCGGTATGCATGCCGTGCGGCTGCCGGTACCCATGAGTCCGTCGCCACGAGCACCGTTGGGACCATCGGTCACCTTCAGTTTCGGAACCCCGAGTCGCTCAACGCCTCGGGTGTGCCACATGTCGCCGCCCGTGACCATGGCCACCTTCTCTTCGGTAGTCATCGCCGCGAGGAGTTCATCAATCCGTCTGCTCATCGCCGGAAACCTACATGTTTGTGCAGGGGGGTTCCTAACGGACCGAACAAATCGGCGAAAGACTCTCAGCCCTCGTGAACTGGGAAGCTGACTTTCGTTGCTAGCCGTCGTGTTCACCGTCGGTTTCGCCTTCGGTGCCATGTTCGTCGCGTCCGACTTCAGGGTGGGCGCTCCAGGTCTGGAAGTCTTCGCCTTCGGCCGAGAGGCTTATTTCGGCGCTGTCGCTCGGTGCTATAGAACCGGGTGCGGTGGGGCCGAGTTCTACTCCGTTGGAGAGGTGGACTTCCACTCGAACATTCTCGAGCGTTTCGGTGGTTGTGTTCTCGACGGTACCGACGAAGGTGTCGGTGGCGGAGTCATAGCGCAGCAATAGCCGTGCTCCCCTACGGGTTTCGTCGTAGGAATCCGCCTTGGCGTATTCGATGCCCGACTCTTCATCACCGTCGGCGATGACCGATCCTGACTCGTCGCTCTCAGAGCCTTGGCTAGTTTGGTGCTCGCCACCGCCCTCCGATTGACCATTGTCATGTTCGCCCGACGACTCGTTGGCACCGTGTTCTCGGCCTTCGTCACTGTCGCTGTCGCCGCAACTTGCGAAGAGCAAAGCGAGGCAGGTGAAAACGGCGATAGCAAGGCTGTAGGGTCGGATCATCTTGAAGCTCCATTTCTGTGGACGGGACCACTCCAGGTGGCCATGTGTCTGACTATGGCGGAACGTTACTTAAATGGAGGTTAGAACCAAGGCGACCGGTGCCCCCGTTGGGGTTTCTCTAAGTTTCGTTTAACCAATGATCGGCGACGATGAACCAATGCGGATCTTGCTGGTCGAGGATGAAGTGCAACTGGCTGAGGTGATCTGCGACGGCTTACGGGAACAGGGCATTGCCGCCGAACTCGAAAACGACGGTCGTGCTGGGCTGTGGCGAGCCCGGGAAGGCAGCTATGACGTGATAGTGCTCGACATCATGTTGCCTGGGATCAATGGCTACCGGATTTGTTCGACGCTTCGTGAAGAAGGCAACTGGACTCCGATAATGATGCTGACCGCTAAAGACGGGGAGTGGGACGAGGCCGAAGCACTCGATAGCGGTGCCGACGATTTCTTGTCGAAACCGTTCTCCTTCATGGTGTTGATGGCTCGTCTTCGAGCTCTGGCCAGGCGAACGCCCACGACCCGGCCCGCGATTCTCGAAGCTGGCGACCTGCGATATGACCTCACGACGAAATCGGTGCGGCGGGGCACCGATGAGTTGCGTATGAGCCGTACTGAGATGGATGTGCTTGAGGTGTTGATGCGGGCTGGCGGGACACCGGTATCGAAGCAGAAAATCTTCGAGCGTGTATGGGGCTTTGACACTGATGTTGACCCGAAGATCGTTGAGGTCTACATCCGTTACCTGCGCAAGAAGATCGACGAGCCCTACGGCGTGAAGACCATCATCAACCAACGCGGTGTCGGTTACCGGATCACGGAAGCGACACCGTGAATCGCCCCAATTTCAAATCTGTGCGGTCACGGGCCACGCTGGCGGCGACCATCGTCACGGCCCTGGTGTTAGGCCTGGCCTCGGTCTTGATTTTGGAACTGGTGGAACGAGATCTCGAGAGCAACGCCCGAGCCGCGCTCAACGACGCGCTTGAGGCGGCTGCGCACTCCGCCAGCGGAGAAGCGGGGGAGGGATCGAACGAAGGCGAAACAGAAAATCACGGGGGAGCGCGGCGAGATGTGTCCGAAAGTGACGAAGAAACGACGTCGGGCCAAGCCAGCTCAGGTGACGGCGGATCCAGTGGCGATGTCCGCCAGCAACAGATCACCGATACCTCGATTCAGGAAGTACAAGCCGGGGTTGATGCGGCCTCCAGAGCATTGTTGATCATCGTCCCCGTGGTGGTGGCGTTATTGGCCGCAGCGATCTGGTTGACGGTTGGTCGCACGCTTCGCCCGGTGCGAGACATTTCTCTACAGGTGGCGGCCATCTCTGGCTCGACCCTTAACGAGCGGGTCCCAGAACCAGACAGCGAAGACGAGATAGCCGAACTAGCAGCGCTAATGAACGAAATGCTGGATCGGCTTGAAAACTCGGCTGATCGCCAACGAGCGTTTGTGGCCGATGCCAGTCATGAACTCCGCTCACCGCTATCGACCATTGTCGCATCCGCTGAGATCGCACAAATCAGCCCTGACCCCCAGAATCTGCAACAGCTGGCGGCGGGAGTCGGTAGCGAAGCACAACGAATGCAGACTCTCATTGCTGACCTGCTAGATCTTGCGCGGCTTGATGAGGATCGTCATCAGCGTGCGATCGCGCCCGTCGAGCTTGTGTCTATGTGTCGGGAGACTATCGAGCGGATCGATTTCTCGGGCATTGAAATCGATTTGCACGCCACTGGCCCCATTGCGGTTGACGGTGTTGGCTCGCTACTTGAGCGAGCAGTTTCCAACTTGATTGACAACGCAACAACCCACGCCGAACGTTGTATCCGCGTCCACGTAAACGAGACAGCGACGGCGGTTGAGATCGTAGTTGAGGACGACGGTCTTGGAATCCCCGAAGTTGACCGACTTCGCGTGTTTGAACGCTTCGCCCGACTCGACGAATCTCGCGAACGCAACACTGGTGGAAGCGGACTCGGTTTGGCTCTGGTGAGAGCGATCGTCGAACGCCACAACGGCAATGTCACCGTCGGTGAGTCGCTAAGTCTCGGTGGCGCTCAATTCAAGATCGAACTGCCGCGGCCTAGTCGCGCGCTCGTTTTCAACTAGGTGGTAACGGGCGACGGACAATAGCATGAAAGCTCTACGGCATTTCAGGTCGCGTTCCAAGCCAGGAGGACGAAGCGATGCTCGACATGATTATCAAAGGTGGGTCCATCGTTGATGGCACGGGTACCGCACCAGCGGTGGGTGACATCGGCATTCGCGATGGCCGCATCGTCGCGGTCGGGCAGGTCGATGAGCCGGCAGCGGAGATAGTGGATGCCGGCGGTTTGGTGGTCTGCCCTGGGTTCGTCGATCCCCACACGCACTACGACGCACAAGTCTTCTGGGACCCGCACACAACCCCGTCGAACCTCTTTGGCGTCACCTCAATGATTGGAGGCAACTGCGGTTTCACCCTGGCACCGCTCGGCGACGAATCCGACGGCGAATATCTGAAAAAGATGATGGTCAAGGTTGAAGGCATGGCGCTTGAGGCGCTGGAGCTGGGCGTGCCCTGGAACTGGCGCAGTTTCGGTGAATATCTCGACCGTGTCGCCGAAAACGGCTCGGCCATCAACGTTGGTTTTCTTGTGGGCCACTGCGCTCTGCGCCGACTGGTTATGAAAGACAACTCGGTGGGGCACGAAGCCAGTGCTGAACAAGTCGAACAGATGCGGGAACTGCTCAAAGAATCCATCGAAGCGGGCGGTCTTGGTTTCTCTACCGGCCGGTCCTTCACCCACAACGACTGGGACGGCAACCCCGTGCCGAGCCGTTGGGCAGCCTGGGACGAAGTGCTGGAACTCTGCCGCGAAACCTCAGCCCATCCTGGTACGACCCTTGAATGGGTGGCCGACGGTTGTCTCAACGGATTCGAGGACGATGAAGTCGAACTGATGACAAGAATGTCGGTTGAAGGCCAACGGCCGCTCAACTGGAATGTGCTGACCATCGACTCGGCACGCCCCGAGGCCTACCGCAACCAAATTGAGGCTTGCGAAAAAGCCAACTCACAAGGAGCGAAGATCGTTGCTCTCACCATGCCGATCCTGGTCGGCATGAACATGAACCTCGGCAGTTTCTGCGCGTTGCATCAACTCCCGGAGTGGAAAACAATCTTCAGCCTCGACTACCCCGAGCGGATGGCTAAACTGCGAGACCCCGAGGTGGTCACCTGGCTTGAGAATCAGGCGGCTCTTCCCGAAGCGGGTGTGTTTTCTCGCCTCACCGGCTGGGACAACTACCAAGTGGGTGACACCTACTCCGCTGCCAACGAAGGACTCAAAGGCCGCACCCTCGGTGACATTGCCCGTGAACGGGGCAAACGCGCATTCCACACGATGGTCGAGATTGCACTCGAAGATGATCTCGCCACGGTGTGGTGGCCGCTGCCGACCGATGATGATGCCGAGAGCTGGCGGCTGCGGGCCCAAGCCTGGGAACACGAAGCGGTGATGATCGGCGGCTCGGACGCGGGCGCGCACCTTGATCGCATGGCCGGTGCCACCTACACGACCGCTTGGCTCGCCGATTGCCTGCACGGGCGGCAGCTCACCAGCATGGAAAACGCAATCCGGCACCTCACTGATGTGCCCGCCCGGCTCTTCGGTTTGCGAGACCGAGGCCGTATCGCGGAGGGCTATTTTGCCGACCTGGTGCTGTTCGACAGCGAAGAGGTTGGGGCCACTGACATCGAGTTGGTATTCGACCTGCCAGGTGACAGCAAGCGCCTCTACGCCGAGGCAACCGGGATCAAACGAGTGATGGTCAACGGTGTCACAACCGTGCTCGACGGTGAGGCCACCGACGCGCTCCCGGGCAAGGTACTGCGCAGCGGCGCCGACACCGCCACTGTTCCGGTCCCCTGAGCATTACTGGTAACTCCGACGCCTCCGACCACGGGCCACGGGTCCACTACGAGTTGCGCAGGGCAGTGCCGGCATCGTGGGCGGCGAAGATCACACGGCCAGCCCTCATACCGCCGACCACGTCAGACATCATGCGGTTCATGGCGTAGCAAACGGTGAGCGAGTTCTCGACATCTACCACGGCCATCGAACCACCCCACCCTGCCCAGAACAGGGTGCGATCATTGATCCCGAGCGGCATTGCCGGCGTGCTGAGCCCGTAACCAATACCGAAGGTCATGTTGTGACCGATTATCAGGTCGGGTCCGGAAGCCTGCACTTCGAAGATCCGCTCGATCGTGTCCGGGCCGAGGAAACGGACCCCGTGTGATTCACCGCCTTGGGCCAGGATGGAGACAACCTGCACGACTGAGCGGGCGTTACCGTGACCGTTGGAAGCAGGGAATTCGGCTCTGCGCCAGCGGTCGGTGTTGACGAACTGAGTATGTTCAGCTTCTCCTTGAGCCTGACGGGCCGGGATCGGGTCGCTGTGGTTACCGATGCCTTCAGCTTCATCGGTGCGCATTTCTGCTACACGATCGAACTCCGCGTCATCGAGTCCGATGTGAAAGTCAGCGCCCAGAGGGCCGGCTATCTCTCCGCTAAAAAAGGTGCCGAGTGTGCGCCCTGTCACCCGTCGTACCACCTCACCGAGTAACCATCCCTGCGTGGATGCGTGGTAGCCCGAGGCTGTGCCCGGTTCCCACCAAGGAGTCTGAGCCGCCAGGTTGGCGCAGCAGTGGTCCCAGTCATACATCTCTTCTTTGGTGATCGGCGGGTCGAACCCAGGCATGCCGGCCGTATGGCTCACCAGGTGACGAATGAGCACTCCCTCTTTGCCGGAGGCAGAAAACTCGGGCCAGTGTGCCGCCACAGGATCATCTACCGAAAGCGCCCCGCGGTCGTGCAGCACCAACACGCACAGCGCGGCCATCATCTTGGTGGTTGACCAGACATTGACGATTGTGTCGTGTTGCCACGGTTTCGTTTCGGCGACGTCTCGGTGCCCGCCCCAAAGATCGACTACCAACTCACCCTGGTAGACCACAGCACACGAAGCACCCAGGTCACCTTCATCAAAATTGGTTGAGAAAGCCTCCCGCACGCCTTCAAATCCAAGCTCACAAGTCCCATGTATCTCAGCCACAGCCGTACCGTATCGGCTTCAGCGGGCGTGGTGGGGTGTTGATGTTTCGGGGACTTTGGATGCTTGGGCACGGGTAGCCCAGGGGAGATCGAATCGGGTTGGCGTGCGCGGGCCGTTGAGAATCCAGCCGATGGGCGTGTAGCGGACGAACAACTGATAGCCGGCCAACAGAATCGCAGTAGTTACAAGGCTGATCCCAAAGAACTTGAGTGACGCCGGGAGGTCCCAGTCTCGGACCCAGTCCTGACCTGCGATCACCAGCGGCAAGTGCATCAGATACAGCCAATAGGCCGAGTCGCTCAGATAGCGGACGCCCGGTCGTTCGACCGCGAGGAAGCGGCGGGACAGTCCCATCAAGCCGACGATCATGGCCCAAGCGAACGTGACCTGAAGCGCTGCGGCCACAGGCCAGATCGGGTCATCCGCGTAGGTGACGCCGAGGGCTACGGGCAACACAATGATGACCGTCAGCGGCAACAGGACTGTCCAGTGGCGTCCGATTGTGTCAACAAGCAACTCACCTGCGCGGTTACGTCTGTCGTACATGAGCGCCCCGAACCCAAAAAAGACGGCGTAGTAGGCAAGGACGTGAAAGTCGGGTACGAGGGCGGTTGACGTGTCGGGTCCGAACGTTGGATAGGCGCCCCATTCGCCCATGCGGAGCTGCGGAAGGAACGTGAATGGGACGAGCAACCACATCACCGTCCAAGCGACGCGATCAAGCGGGATTCGATCCGCGAAGAAGCGTTCTAGGAACTCGACGATTCTCGCCACTACGACGAAGCCGACTACGAACAAGCACAGGAACCACAGGAACCACAAATGGTGGAAGCTCGCAATCCATGTTTCGGGCCCCTCGAAACCGTCGTCGTCGGCAGTCTCGTCCGTTTTGGGCGCGTCTTCGGCGCCGAAAGCCCACCATGGGACATCGTCCCAGTCCTGGCCCCCCACCCGAGGGTCGGGCGCTCCCGCCGCGACGAGCAGGTCAGCGGCTTCCTCGTTGCCGAACACGAAGGTTGAACCCACAGGCGTGTTGCCGGCGTAGTCGACAACGGTCGGGTCCGCCCCGGCTTCCAACAGCAGCCTCACCACCTCCGGATCACCCATGAACGCCGCCCAGTGCAGGAAGGTGCCGCCGTCCTCGCCGCGGCTATCAAGGTCGGCTCCGGCCTTGAGTGCCCTCAGCGTCGCTTCGGAATCCCCTTCCGCGATCGCAACGAAAAGGGCAGTCCCCGGGTCGTCCGGTCGATCAACGGCACGCTCGACGACCCAGTCGACCAGCGGCACGATCGTCACAACTCCGATCGCCAACGGCACGGCGATCCGCTTGACTCTTTGACCCAGCAGTGACGACATGCCCCGCCGACGCCACACCATCACCGTGAAGAAGCCGGACAGCAAGAAGAACAAGGGCATGCGGAAGCCGTGTACGGCGAGGAAGAACTCGTCGTAGCCCGCGTCGAGGTCGGCCTTGTTGTCGGTTACCGCCCAGAAACCGGGAAAGAAAGACAGCGACGCATGCAGTGCGATTCCCAACAACATCGCAAACCCGCGCAGAGCATCGAGGTCATGCCGTCGTTTTCCACTTGATGGTGTCGCATCGGGCGAGGTCATGGTGTCGGCCGCTATGGGCTGTATCAGCTGCTGTTGCTCGTCCGATTGTGACATTGCTTCTGCAAGTCTATTGATTCGGGCGGGTGAGGTTCAGCCCGCCCAGAATCCTTTGCGATGGGAGATGGCGATGACCTTGCGACAACTGGGACAGGCGTAGATGTAGCGCTTGCCGAACCGAAACGTGGCCGACCCTGTGGCCGGAAGGTTGCGACCGTGGACTTCGTTGAGCGCTGCGCTGCAGTGGGGACAGATAGGCACAAGTTCGGCTTTCTCGTTAACAACAGTCATCAGATTCTCCTTGTTTGGTGACTGTCCAGCATAGACTCGGTGTAAGCAAAGTGATATCATAACGCTATAACTAATCATTTTGGAGCGAAACCCATGGATCAACTCAAAGAAACCTCTAGCCGGTCCCGGTCAGGCGTGCTGTGGCTCGCCGCGGATGTGCTGATGCTCATCGCGTCGGTCCTGCTCTACGTCTTCGGCGGAATCGCCGCCAGCCTCTGGATGATTCTCCTAGCGGCCCTGCTATCGATCACGGTGGTTGTCGTCTCGATCAGTTTTTTCATGGTGCAACCCAACCAAGCGGCCGTGCTGATGTTCTTCGGGGACTACCGAGGCACAGATACCAAAGCGGGGTTACGAATCGCGAATCCGCTGTACACATCAAAGAAAGTGTCACTGCGGGTCCGTAACTTCACGACCCAGACCTCCAAGGTGAACGACAGCCGCGGCAATCCGATCGAGATCGCTGCGGTCGTTGTGTGGCGCGTCGTCGACACCGCCCGAGCGATGTTCGGAGTCGACAACTTCACCTCCTATGTGCATACCCAGTCCGAGTCAGCGGTCCGGCAACTGGCCCGCTCCTACCCTTACGACGCATTCGACGAGACTGACGTGACCACCCTCATCGGTGCCACCAGCGAGGTCAACGCACACCTGTTGGTCGAACTGCAAGAACGAGCCGACGACGCGGGCGTTGAAATTCTCGAAGCCCGAATCACCGACCTCGCCTATGCGCCAGAGATCGCCGAAGCCATGCTTCGCCGTCAACAAGCAGCCGCCATCGTCGCGGCCCGCAAAGAAATCGTCAACGGCGCGGTGTTGATGGTGCGCGACGCGGTGCGTGGACTCGAGGAGGGGGAAGACGGCGAGAACACCATACCCCTAGACGCCGACCGCAAGGCCACGTTCGCCTCGAACCTCATGACCGTGATCGCCAGCGACAGTCCAACCAACCCGGTCGTCAACGTCGGCACCCTGAACCGGTAGCCGTCAAGGGCACCAGCCTCATGGCCCGGCAACGCAAGCAGTACCTGCTCCGCATCCCTCAGGATCTATACGACGCCTACGAGATATGGGCCGGCGACGAGTTCCGCTCGATCAACGCCCAGATTGAGGCCACCCTCGTCGATGCTGCACGACGGGCCAACCGCCTCAAACGACACGCAACCCCCAAACCAGTCGAGGACCCAGGCAACGAACCGCCCGGCTAGATCTCGGGAGGAGCGATCGTGTCGGCGACGAGCGCGTCGACGACGGCTTTGAGCGCCTCGTCTTCGCCGGCACCGTCTTCGAGCGCACTGTGATACACCGCGAGCTGGCGATCCGCGGAGGAACCCCGCTCACAGATTGTCAGCGCATGCTCCACTTCGGCAACGCAGTCCAAGACCTCGGCGTCGGGCCTGACCAATTCGACCAGTTCCGTTACCAGATCCGAGAATGGCACCAGTTCGCCTTTGCCAAAGTCGATCAACTCGCCGCCAATCCCATAGCGCTGGGCTCGCCACAGGTTCTCCGACAGCAAGAAGTTGGAGTAGCTGCGCCAACGCCGATTCTCCGATTTGAGCCTCCAGAGCATCCTCAACAGACAGACGTACAAAGCGGCGACGGCGATGGTGTCCTCCATCTTCGTGGGCAGGTCAGCGACCCGCATCTCCAGTGTGGGGTAGCGCTCCGACGGGCGGATATGCCACCACACCTTGCTGGAGTCCTCGATGATCCCGGCATTCACCAACACGTCCACATGGCGCCTGAATTCGGACCACGAGTCGAACTTGTCTGGGAACCCGGTGCGTGGCAAGGTCGCGAACAGCGTCGTGCGGTAGCTCTTGAGGCCGGTGTCGCTACCCTCCCAGAAAGGCGAAGATGTCGATAGAGCCAACAGATGCGGCAGAAAATATGCAGCCTGGTTCATTAGATCGATCCGCAAGTCAGGATCCTCAATGCCGACATGGACGTGCAACCCAGAGATAACCAACTGCCGGGATACCCCCTGCAGATCCTCAACCAATGCTTGGTAGCGCTCCCCTTCGGTGTACTCAAGTTGGTTCACCCGCGCGAACGGATGAGTCGAGGCGGCGATAGGCGCCAACCCGTACTCAGTAGCGGCCTCAGTCACAGCTAGGCGCAGCAGCCCGACATCGGCGCGAAGGTACTTCATATCGGAGCAGATGCCCGTGGCGATCTCGATTTGCGAGCTGAAAAGCTCCTTGGCCACCAGACCGTGGCGCAGGTCGGCCACCTTCTCTAGCAGGCCGGGAGGTTGCTTGGGGACGAGGACTCCCGTGTCGCGCTCCACAAGCAGATACTCCTCTTCGACACCCATCGACCAGGTCGGCTCCTCGGCCACTGCTGCTCCTATCTGGTAGTCGCAGTGAGCATAGTGCCGCAATGAACGTCCGAACGCCTCCGGCCAACCCACTGTCGACCGCCCAGTGCTGCAGATTCACCTGCAGAAAGAATTACAACAGACTGTGGTCGTGAGTGAGTTTTTGGGCTAGCACGATCGAGCCGCGGTGTTGCTCAGCAGCAGGGTCAGTACACAACCAGGCGACGGCCGCGCCGATCTGCTCTGGAGTGCCAGCGGTGGAGTTGCGCTCGTATTGTTTGGCTCGACCGGACGCGATCTGTCGTTCGGTAGCTACATGTCCGGGATCGATGTTGAAAGCTCGAATCCCATCGTCGGCGTGTTCAACCTCAAGCAACGGTGCCACACGCTCGAAGGCCGCCTTGGTCATGGCATAACCCATTCCCCAACCCCCAGAACCGATCCGATTCGTGGGAGTCGTGTAGGCGGTGGCTGAGATGATGTTGACAACGATGCCTCCGCCCGCCGCAATCATGGTTGGCAAGGCTGCATGGAGCACGGCTAGATGAGCGAACAAGTTGCCTTCAAACAGCTTTTTGATCTGCTCATGAGTCAGATCCATGAACTCCAACATCGCACCGGGTCCTTGGTAGATGGCATTGTTCACGACAACGTCAAGGCGCTCAAAGTGCGCAACCGTGTGGTGTACCGCGGCTTCGACAGTGGCCCGATCAAGAACGTCCATGTACAGCGACAACGCCCGCCCGCCAGCAGCTTCGATCCCAGCACCGGTCGTGTCGAGCCCACCCGGCACAATAATGCTGTCATTGCCTTCAAGGCGACGATCACCGTCGACAAGAGTACGGGCCGTGATTGCGAGGTCGTAACCCGCATGCGCCAACGCCAGAGCGATGGCTTTGCCGAGGCCACGGCTGGCCCCTGTCACCAACGCCACCGGCCGAGGTTGAACGGTCGGTTCAGCCATTAGATATGGCTGCGGTCCTCGGGGGCTATATGAAGCTCGAAAGCGGCGTGAAGTTTCGCCACCGCCTGCTCAACCTGGGCCTCACGAACCACGCACGACACCCGAATCGCCGATGTCGAGATCATCTCGATGTTGATGTCGTTGTCAGAAAGAGTCTCGAACATGGTGGCCGCAACTCCCGGGTTGGTCTTCATACCAGCCCCAACAAGGCTGACTCGAGCGATTGCGTCGTCGGCCACAACGCCGGCCGCGCCGAGCGACCCGAGAATAGAGTTGACCGCCCCCAAGGCTGCCTCAACCTGATCATGGGGCACAGTGAAGCTGATATCGGTATGACCCTGCGCCGACACGTTTTGCACGATCATGTCGACGTTGATATCAGCAGTCGCCAATGTGCGAAACAGCAACGCCGCCACACCGGGACGGTCAACAACCCCCGAGACGGTCATCTTCGCCTCGCTGGTGTCATGCGTTACCGCAGAAATCAGTGCACCTTCCATGGGACCCTCCTTGGTTACCCAGGTACCGGGAACCCACGAGAATGCGCTGCGCACATGCAACTTCACTCCGTAGGCCCGGGCCAACTCAACTGACCGCATCGCCGGCTTGGGGCAGCCGGTAGCGGTCATCTCGAGTAGTTCGTCGAATGAAATTTGGTCGATCCGCTGTGCGTCGGTTACCAGCCGTGGATCGGTGGTGAATACCCCGGGAACGTCGGTGTAGAGCTCACAAGCGTCTGCATCCAAGGCGTGGGCGAGCGCCACTGCGGTGGTGTCAGAGCCACCTCGGCCCAAAAAAGTGACATTGTTATCGGTCGAAACTCCCTGCGAACCCCCGACTACAGGTACACGACCAGCTTGGAGCGCCTCGCGGATACGGTCGGGACGCAGCTCAAGGATCTTGGCGTTCTGGTGGGTTGAGTCGGTAAGGAAACCCGCCTGGCTGCCAGTGAACGAATCGGACTCAACCCCCAGGTCGTGTAAGGCCATCGAAACCAGCGCGCAGGCTTTGCGCTCACCGCCGGTGATGAGCATGTCCATTTCCCGCCCCGGTTTTGTGCCGGATACCTGATCGGCGAACCGCAGAAGCTCGTCGGTTTCTTTGCCCATCGCCGAAGCGACCAGCACGATTTGGTCGCCTCGCCTGTGGCTACGAGCCACATAGTCAGCGACCTCACGGATGCGATCGGGGTCGCCCACCGAGGTGCCGCCGAACTTCTGAACAAGGAGTGCCACGACCAGCAAGGCTACCGTCGGCCAAACCGCTCTCGCTCGTGAGATACTGGCCGCTGTGGCTTCCCCCAACGCCGAAGGTGTTTTTCTGCGGATTCCTGCGCTTCAACCGTACGCGCCAATCGTGCGAGTGGGAGCGGCCGCACTGGCTATCCACCTTGGCATGAGCTTTGTGGAGATCGACGATCTGAGATTGGTGATCGACAAGGCAATGATCATGCTGCTCGACGGACTCGACGGGTTCGAAAGCACACCGGGCGTGCGAGGCAAAGCAGCAGGAGAAGCGGACCCTTACATCGACGTGGTCTTTCGTATCGCGGAGAACCGCTTCGAGTTCGAAGCCACTCGCAGCGCTACCGCAGGTGTGTCTGAAACGGCGGTACGTCTCTTCGACGACACCGCTCGTGAACTTGTCGACGAACTGCGCGTCGACGTCGATACCGGAGCGATCTGGCTGGGTAAGGCTCTCGCCGACGTACGCTGAGACGATGTTGGCCTGGATGGATCTGGAAATGACGGGGCTGGATCCCGACCAAGACACGATCTTGGAGATCGCAACGCTTATCACCGACGACAACCTGGAGTTGATCGCCGAGGGACCAGACTTGATCATCCATGCCAGCGAAGAGGATCTGACCGGCATGGACGATGTTGTCGTCAAGATGCACACCCGAAGCGGGCTGCTGTCTGAGGTTCGAGAGTCGACCGTGAGCCTTGCCGAAGCGGGAGCACAGACTCTGGCCTTTTTGAAGCAACACATCGACCAAGCGCGCACGGTTCCGCTATGTGGCAACTCAATTGGTACTGACCGTCGTTTCCTGGCCAAACACCTCACTGAGATAGAGGAGTTTTTCCACTACCGCTCAGTTGATGTGTCGACCATCAAGGAACTCGTTCGCCGCTGGAATCCTGAAGTCTTGGCGTCTGCCCCCCAAAAGGCCACAGGCCATCGGGCCATGGATGATGTTCGAGAGAGCCTGGAAGAACTACGCCACTATCGCGGCTCTGTGTTTCGCCGGGCGTAGCCGGAGCCGCGGCAACGCTCTGTGTTTCGCCGGGCGTAGCCGGAGCCGCGGCAACGCTCTAGGGTTCGGGGGTGATCTACCGCAAACAAGAACAGGAACCTGCCTCGACGGAAGTTCGTGAAGTGGCCCCTGGGGTGTTGCGGATGCAACTGCCGATTTCTATGCCCGGGTTGGGTCATGTGAATTGCTACGCCCTCGAAGACTCCGACGGTGTCGCCCTGGTTGACCCGGGCCTCCCCGGTGAGGAGTCTTGGCAGGCTCTCATGGATCGTTTGGCGACGGCGTCGATACCCGTCGAGCGGGTCCACACGGTGGTGGTGACTCACAGCCACCCCGACCACTTCGGGGGGAGTGACCAACTCCGAGAGGTCGCCGGGGCCGAGGTACTGACGCATGAGGCGTTCCACAGCCGAATTCTGGAGGCCGGAGACGACTTCGACCTGGAACTGCTCGAAATGGACAATGAGGAGATTGTCGAGCTCTGGAAACAGCGGATCACCGAATCCGAACGAACCCCGTGGGGGGAGATCCGTCAACCACCACCAGACGAAGTGATGCTCAAATGGTTGCACATGGACCCCGCAGGTCACCGCCGTTTTCTCGCGCCTCACCCCACAATTCGAGTGGCCGACGGCGATCCTGTTCGGCTCGCCGATCGTGACTGGTTTGCTGTTCACACCCCCGGCCATACCTTCGACCATCTTTGTCTGTTTGATCCGGAGCATGGAGTGCTGCTCTCCGGGGACCACGTTTTGCCGACAATCACGCCTCACATAGCCGGAAACCCTGATCTAGGCGATCCCCTAGCTACCTTTTTTGCTTCGCTCGACAAGGTGGCCGCCTTGGACGGTCTCACTTGTGTGTTGCCAGCTCATGGACATCCTTTCGAGGATCTAGCGGGTCGCTGTGATCACATCCAAGAGCATCACGCGGATCGCTTGCAGTTGTTGCGCGACGCTGCTGTTGATCACCCTGACGCACCGGTTGAAGCTTGGATGAAGGTGCTTTTCAAGGAGCGTTCTTGGGGGGAGATGGCTGCCAGCGAAACCTTTGCCCATCTCGAACATCTGCGTCTCATCGGCGATGGCGACGTTCGCCGCGACGAAGACGGTCTGCTGCGCTTCACGTTGTCGTCTCGGTGACGTGACGACTAGTTGGATCTCAGCGGGTTGGGGGTTTGAGGGGCCGGATGCGGGCGACGCTACCGGCTATGCCGTTAGTTGTGAGCCAGGTGTCTACGCCTCCGTCAAGAGCCAGCCAACGCAGGTGCACTTCGCTGTCGGACTCGACGCCGGGTCCGTGCTCAAGCTCAGCGCGGATTGATCCGGGAGTCCATCCAGAAAGGTGCAGAGCTTGTTCCACAGGGGCCCATTGGGCGGCGTTGTTCACATGTCCGAGCAGGTCAATATCGGTGAAGCGTAAAGGCCATGGGTCGTCATTTGCATTGTCGGGCCAAGCCGTTGGCAAAGTCGTGCGGGCCGAGACCCGGCGATTGCCCGCGCTCTCACCCCAGATCTCAAAGAAGTCGTCGTTGAGCCTTGCGGGTCGCAAGGTTTTGCGATCGATGTGGACCCAGATAGTGACAGCCTCGGCGTCGGCACCCTGCTGACCACGGACTTGGGTGCGCCGCTCGGCCCAGCGACTTCCGTAACCGCTGCACCAGGTCGACAACTCGATCCACTCTTGAAAGACGGGCGCGGTACGAACCTCCACCATCGTGCGCCGCACGATCCAATTCATCGGGTTCGTCAGGTTGCTGTCGGCGGAATCGTCGCGGGCGACATCTTGTAGATGCCGCACCAGCGCGTCCAGGCGACATCGTCCCCGAGGATCGACGTCAGCGAGTCGCACCCGACGCCCGCGCTCAAAAACTCGTCCGCTCTTCGGGCGAGGCGTGATCTCTGTAGCCCCTGGCTCAGCCACTTGCCATTCCTCTTCGCCCTATTCCTCTTCGCCCTATTCCTCTTCGCCCTATTCCTCTTCGCCCGATTCCTCTTCGCCCGATTCCTCTTCGCCCTATTCCCATTCGCCCTATTCCCATTCGATAGTGCCGGGCGGCTTTGAAGTGATGTCGTAGGCAACACGGTTTACGCCGGGCACTTCGTTGATAATGCGGCTGCTCATCGCCTCCAACACTTCGTGTGGGATACGCGCCCAGTCTGCGGTCATGGCATCTTCACTGGTGACCGCGCGGATGATGACGGGGTGGCCGTAGGTGCGCTCATCGCCCATGACGCCCACAGTGCGGATATCTGGAAGCACAGCAAATGACTGCCAGATCCTGCGTTCAAGACCGGCGTTGCACAACTCCTCGCGCACAATGAAATCCGCCTGTTGAAGGGTGGCAACCTTGTCGGGAGTGACCTCGCCGATAATACGGACACCGAGGCCTGGACCGGGAAATGGTTGGCGTTCAACGATTTCATCGGGGAGACCCAGTTCGCGGCCCAGCTGGCGAACCTCGTCTTTGAACAGGCTCCTCAGCGGTTCAACCAAAGAGAATTCGATGTCGTCAGGCAGTCCGCCGACGTTGTGGTGGCTCTTGATCGTGGAAGCATGTTTTCCTCCCGACTCAATGACGTCGGGATAAAGCGTTCCCTGAACCAAGAAACTGGCGTTTCCCGCCTGAGCTTGTGCTCCTTCAAAGACACGAATGAAGAGCTCGCCAATGGCCTTTCGTTTCGCCTCAGGTTCGGTGATACCTGCTAGGGCAGCGAAGAAACGATCCTGTGCCTGCGCATGCACGAGTCGAACCCCGAAGTTGCGTTCGAACGTCTCGACTACCTGATCGCCTTCATTGAGCCGCATCAGACCCGTATCGACAAAAACGCAGGTGAGTTGATCACCGATCGCTCTGTGCACCAGCGCGGCGGCGACCGCCGAGTCGACCCCTCCACTGAGCCCGCAGATAGCGGTCTGGTCGCCAACCTGTTGACGGATCTGGGCGACCGCGGTGTCGATGATCGAGTCCATCGTCCAAGAGCCAGAGCTCCCGCAGGCGTCGGTCAAGAAGCGCTCAATCATGTGTTGGCCGTGCGTAGTGTGAACCACCTCAGGGTGGAACTGCACGCCGTAGAGCTTCTGATCGTGGTCCTCAAAAGCAGCTACCGCAGCGGCTGAAGTAGAAGCTGTCGCAGTGACACCATTCGGGGGTTGCACAATCGCGTCGAAGTGGCTCATCCACACCTGTTGGGTTGCGGGAGTGCCCCCGAGCAGACAACCACCGTCGTTGTCGAGCGACATCGTGGTTCGGCCGTACTCACCGCGACCGCTGTGATCCACCCGGCCCCCGTTCTGCTGAGCGATCATCTGCGCGCCGTAGCAAATCCCAAGAATGGGCACACCCAGGTCGTAGACCTCGGGATCGATCAGGATTGCGCCGTCGACGTGAACCGAAGCTGGCCCCCCACTCAAGATAATTCCTGTCGGGTTCTTGGCTGCTATCTCCTCCGCGGTGATCGTAGGCGACACGATCTCGCTGTAAACATTGGCCTCCCTCACCCGCCGAGCAATCAACTGGGCGTACTGAGCACCGAAGTCGACCACAAGAACCGTCTCAGTTCCCTCCGCTTGTGAGTTCGCCGCAACCGCACTCACCCGACGACAACCTCAACCTTGGCTGTGTCATCCACTCCCGTGGCAATGGCCAGCAGTTGACGGAGCATCGCTCCGGTGGCACCCCAGACGGTGTCGCCATCCAGTTCAAAAAAGGTGATCGCCTTGGGTTCATCGTAGTGGGGCAAAGGCCAGAACTCCTCGCGCCACACCTCATCAAGAAGAAGTTCGCGAAATGAGACATGACGGATCAGTTCCACTTCGATCGGGTCTCGTTTCAGGGTCGGTTTCTGATCGGTGACTGCCACGAACGGGGTGACCAGGGTGCGGGAACCAACAGTCACGAAGCTGTCGAGTTCACCGATCCGTCGAATCGTCGAGGGATCGATTCCGACTTCTTCTTGTGCTTCACGCACAGCAGTCGTCCAAAGGTCGGCATCGCCTGATTCGCGGCGGCCACCGGGAAACGCGACTTCGTGAGCGTGGTGACGCAAGCGTGGCGAGCGCCTTGTCAAGACCATGTAGACATCGTCTGCGCGTTCGTACAGCAAACAGAGCACGGCGCTGTGGCCGATGCCTTCGCTGACTGTGCCCACCAATTGTGGAGTCCTACTGCGAGAGAATGCTGTGGTGATATCGGAGAGGGTGACCCGGCGATCTTGGCTGTGGATATTCACCCAGGGTGCTGGCCCACCCATCTTTGCGCCCTCGGGGCGTGGTATTTCCTGAGGGCCACCCCGTCCCGCGGGAATCAGCGCAAACGGTTCGGTCTGCGGGGTCTCAAGCGAAGACGCATTGGCGTGATCGGTTGTCACCGCATCGACGCTACCCGGCCAAGCCCTGTATTTGGCCAGCGCTGCGCGGCTAGATGCCGAACTGACGAACGTGCATGGCTCCGCTCAGCCGGGGATGTCGAGAATCAGGCCCAGGATTTCGCGGATCTGCGCGAGGCGGGCCGCTCCGACATTGCCGAGTCGGTCCTCTATTCGACCTGTGGCTACCGCTCGGACATGCTGGCACTGGGCAGTCGAGCGGAGATCGAGACCGTTGGAGGGATCGGCGTCGACCGTCACCTCCGAGGCGAAACCGCGCACCCGTGAACTAAGCGGCACCACCTGCACGACGGAGGCACCGCCGTCGATGACTCGCTGAGCGGTCATGACCACCGCCGGATGACGGAAGCCAGCCTCGTGCCCTGTCGGCGCGCCTAGATCGATCATGACGACGTCACCCGAGGTCAGCATCGAGCCATGCAGTCTCGGCTTCGCTCAGATCGGCCCGCAGGTCGGCGCCCATCCGGTCCTGGCGCAGGCATCGCACCGCGATCGCAACGGTGTCACCCACGGTGGCACCCAACTCAGCCGCGAGCCTCTTGAGTTCCTGGTGGGTGGAGACATCTATGCGGACACTCGTGCTCTGCATGCAATTATGTTAACAATAATGCGTGCACGTGCCCAGTTCTCGCTTCGCTAAACTGGTGGTGTGACAAGTTCCTCCGCACGCCCACCCTCGGATCCAGACGACAAGTCATGGTGGCAGCGCATGGCAGAAGCCAGCGCCGATTCGGATGAAGACGAAGGGCCGGACCTCCTCAGCCACGGCGAGAAGCTGGAATCTCTGCTTCATCTGGCGGCGTTCCTTCCTTCGAATTACAGCGAGGACCTTGAGTTCCCACCGTTCAACCAGCGATCAAGAACCAACCGATGAGGTATGAAAACGGTTTGCCTCACCGCGGGCGTAGAGGCCCGAGGGTCGAGTATGGAGGGGGGAGCGGTTAGTTGATGGTGGTGTCGAAGATGCCGGTGTAGTTGGCGACTTCCCAGTTGGCCGATGCGGTCGGGCCTACGCGGTCAGCAGGGCGGCGGGGATGACTCCTATTCCGTCTTGACGGCGGTAGGCCTCGGGGCCGGTACTGATCACTGCGGCGTCGAGCAGTCGGGGCCGGTACTGATCACTGCGGCGTCGAGCAGATTGTCGCCGAGCCGGTCCGACAACCAGCGCAGGTGCCGGACGTCATCGTCGTCGACGGTGGCAGTGAGCTTCACTTCCAGCGCGACCACTCTGCTGTCACGGCGTTCCACGATCAGGTCCACCTCATGCTCGCCGCCGCGTGTGCGCAGATGTGACACACGGCCCTCCGACACGCCACTTTGGAGCGCAGGCCTGGATTCAGGCCTAGGAGCCGACCTGCGGGGTGTCGGGCTCGCTTGGACTCGGGTCGTCACTGCTGCACGCGACGACGGTGAACAACATCGCTGCCGCCAGTAACCCGGCGACGAGTCGCTTCCTCAGAACGGGCATCGGCCTAACCTACCTTTCCGGCGCGGCTCACACCGGTGCCTTCGACCGGGCGACGTTCGCTAGCGAGGATCGCTTGCGAACCACCGTGCACTCGCATTGTAGACCATTTCGTGGCTTGACTGGAAGTAGACGAGCAAGGCTCGACCCGACTGTCGGGCGAATACGGGGGCGGGGTCTCCGTCCCCGAAGTAGGTCTCGGTCGTGATCGACAGATGGTCGGGAACCCTCCCCCGACCGAAAAGGTCCACTTCCTCAGCGCTGAGGCGGTCGTCGGGGTCGGCCAGCTGATTGAACACCTCGGCGCCCACACTCCGGGGCACGAACTGATCGCGGATGCCCTGAGCGATGAAGATCGGGACCGCCTGGTCGCGGGCCGACTCCAGGTACGTCGCCGGACTACGGGTCAGACACTCCTCCTGCGCCGAGCCGGCGTCCCTCGGGTCACCTCCGCAGGCCCGCCTGATGTCGCTGGCATAGCCCAGACCCGTCCTCCTCGCGTGCTCGTAGAACTCCACGAGGTCATGCGGCGGCCCCCAGACCGAGACCGCGCTGACCTTGTCAGGGTGTCGCCCAGCAAGGAGGAGCCCCATCATCCCGCCGCCGGAGTAGCCGACGGCGTACACCCGATTGGTATCCACCCCTGCCTGGGCGACGGCATAGTCGATCGCATCCACCGCGTCCTGGACCGCCAAGTCGGATCCGACCGCGTCGGCGTCGTCGTTCTTTCCTCGGAACTCGGGGACGATGACTGCCCAACCATTTTCCTGGGCCCACATCGCAAAGGGAATCCCGGCGTGCTGGGTGTACGGGGCGCTCCAGGAGTGCAATATCACCAACACGGGCTGATCGCGGTCGCCACTCGGAGCCAGCCAGAAGACGGGTTGTTCGGCGCCGTCCGCGGTCGAAATAATCCGAAGCTGCTCGATTCCTGGGACCGACCGCTCCCACCGGGACCGGCCGGAGGACACGTATTTGCTGAAGTCGCGGATCATGTTGATCCGGTCAAGCGATTCGAATGTCAGAAGATCGAGTAGCGGCAGAGTCGTTGTTATTGTGGTGGTCGTCGTGGGGGGAGCCGCCGTCGTAGGGGGGACGGTTGTCGTGGGGGGAGCCGCCGTCGTGGGGGGGACGGTTGTCGTGGGGGGAGCCGCCGTCGTGGGGGGGACGGTTGTCGTGGGGGGAGCCGCCGTCGTGGGGGGGACGGTTGTCGTGGGGGGAGCCGCCGTCGTAGGGGGGACGGTTGTCGTGGGGGGAGCCGCCGTCGTAGGGGGGACGGTTGTCGTGGGGGGAGCCGCCGTCGTAGGGGGGACGGTTGTCGTGGGGGGAGCCGCCGTCGTGGGGGGGACGGTTGTCGTGGGGGGGACGGTCACGATCCGAGGGGCCGCCGTGGTCTCCACAACTTGCCGCGCGAATCCGGCGTCAGTCGCGAATCCGGCGTCAGTCGCGGACTCGACGGCATCACGGCCGCTGGCGGACAGCAGGTTCAGCAGCAGGAAAACCGCAATTATGACTCCTATGCGTCGGGTTGTTTCCATGCTGTTGGGTGTCGGAGGTATCTCCCGCCGTCCTTTCAGCGCAGGCTCTGCGCTCCGGCTGGCGATGCGTTATCGTCAGCTGATCTGCGCTGCGAGAGTAGCACTAGGAGGTGCGATGCGACGGATCCCCGCGCTCGATGGATTGCGCGCCGTAGCAATTGCGGCAGTGGTCGGCTACCACATCGACAGTGCCGTCGTGCCTGCAGGGCACTACGGCGTCTCCCTGTTCTTCGTCTTGTCGGGCTACGTGGTCACCGGCTCGCTGTGTGCCGAGATGGACCGGACCGGTCGGGTCGACCTCGGCTCGTTCTATCGAAAACGAGCGCTCCGGCTGCTTCCTGTCCTTCTGGCCGTCTGTCTCGCAATGGTCGCAGTGGGGACCGACTGGTCCCGCTTGATTGCGGTGCTCGGCTTCTACGCCAACTATGCGCGAATCGAAGGTCTCGACCTGGAGCGGCTGACGCACACCTGGTTCATCGCCGTGATCGTCCACTTTTACGTGCTGTGGCCGCTCGCCATTGCTGCACTACGAGCCAGGCATCGGACCCGCATCGTCGGAGGCCTGGCGCTGGCTGCCATCGCCTGGAGAGCAACTGCGATCGAAGTCATGTCGCCGGGCTGGGTGTACAACGCGACCGACACCAACGCCGCGGCACTTCTGGTGGGGTGTTATCTGGCCGTCGCTCGGCCCACCACGTGGCGGTTCGCGAGGTGGTCGGTTCCGGCGCTGCTGGCGCTAATGCTGGTGCCCGCATTCGGCGACACGGGCACAACCGTTCTCTGGGGCGGTTTCGTGGCCCTGGCGCTCAGTGCGCTCACGGTTCAGTACGCGCTGACTGGCCCCGTATGGTTGGCGAACCGGGTCCTGTTGCGGGTCGCCGAAATGTCCTTCGGGCTCTACCTCTGGCACTACGTGTTCATCCGCTCTGACATCGCCCTCTGGCTGGCCCTCGTCCTCACCGTCGCGGCGACCGCCGCCTCGTGGTATCTCCTCGAACAGCCGGTCCTGCGCTGGGCGGCAAGGCGGAAGGGTCAGGCTCGGAAACTTCCAGCGCCATGAGGAGATCCTCCGCCTTCCGACAATGGCTCGTTCTGGCCGGTTCTGCGTTGTTCTTCGCGGGCGTCCTGTTGGTGAACGAAAAGGTGATCAAGGCAGACGGTGATGCTCCTGCCATTCCTGTCGACGGTGACGTGCCGGACGGCGGGGTCACAACGACGACCGAACCGGTAGAGGACGTGTCCGCGGCGCCAGTTGCACCTCCTCCATTCCCGGACCAGTTCGAGCCTTCGCCCAATGAGGTGCAGGCCGACGCCAAGCGGCTCGGTGCCGGGGTGGCCTACCAGATCACGAACTACGGCCCGGGCTCGTCGGTGATTGAATTGGCGGCGGGCGTGACAGCCGATCCTGCTCGCGCCGACGCGCTCGCGAGGGAGGCGGCGACCGTGCATCACCCCGGGATGTGGTCACGCGGCACGATCGAGTACGCCCAACTCGGCGGTCACCTTGACGACCGGATCTCGATAATGGTCGTGGTCCACCAGGAGCTGGGTTGGAGGGGCACAGCGGATGCCGAGCGAGCCGAGACCCGGACGATGGACGTGCGCCTTGTGAGGGGCGCTTCGGGTGTCTGGGAGTTCGAGGAGCTCGCTTCGGCCGGAGGTCAGTCGGTCGTTCGGCCTGCGGACCTCTCGCCCCTCGCCGCCTCGGTTGTCGACGATCCCCGAATCGATCTCCCCGATTCGGCGATCTGGGACATCTACTCCGGGCACACCGATCATGCGCTGCACGAGGTGATGCTCGACATCGCCGAGCGAACCCCCTACTCCGTCATCGTGTTGATAACGGGACACCCGCACAACGTGTTCGGAACGGACAGGTTAAGCAATCACACGGTGGGCCGGGCGGTCGACATCCACGAAGTGGACTCGGAGCTGGTAATCGACTCGCACGACGCGACGTCATCGATTTATACGCTATCCGAGTGGCTGGTGTCGCGGCATGACATCAGGGAGTTCGGAAGTCCGTGGCGGTTCGACGACGCGGTTGCGCACAACTTCACCAACGAGGTTCACCACGATCACCTCCACGTGGGCGTCTTCCCGGAGGGTCACGCCGCGGGGTGAGTCCCGACGACGCGCGGGCTCGGAGCGTGATGTGCCCGGTCGAGCCTGATCCAATTGCTTCGATGCCGTGGGTTGAGGGTTGCTCTCGCCCCGCCGACATGAACAGGCGTTCGTTCGTTCGACCTGGCGGACGGTGTGAATTATGTGAATTGGACGGTCTGAATTGTGAGAGTTGGCCGTCCAGTGCCGTGCGCACGCCTCCACCGCAGTCACATCCATAGTGGTGATGGTGCGGTGAACGCGGAACGGTCCGGGCCAAAGACCCAGACCGCTCTTTGAATTACCGCAGCTGACACGCTGGGCCGGGCATTACATCATGCCCATGCCACCCATGCCGCCCATCGGATCGCCGCCACCCATGGGCATAGGCGGTGCTTCCTCGGGCTTGTCGGCTACGAGAACCTCTGTGGTGAGCAACAAACCGGCGATCGACGCGGCATTCTGTAGAGCCGCGCGGGTGACCTTGACCGGGTCGATCACACCAGCTTCGATGAGGTCGACCATTTCGCCGCGGGCGGCGTCGAAACCAGTCGAACCCGACTCGGCTTCCACTCGCTGCACGATGACTGCTCCCTCATGACCGGCGTTCGCCGCGATCAGCTTGGTGGGCGCATCAAGGGCTGCGCTGATGATACGGGCACCGGTGGCTTCATCGCCGTCCAGGCTGTCGGCCACTGCGTCGACCGAAGCACGGCAACGAAGCAGGGCTGTACCGCCACCGGCAACAATGCCTTCCTCGATAGCGGCGCGAGTCGCAGAAAGAGCGTCCTCGATGCGGTGCTTCTTCTCTTTGAGCTCAACCTCGGTAGCAGCACCGACCTGCACGACAGCCACACCACCGGCCAGCTTCGCCAGACGCTCTTGGAGCTTCTCGCGATCCCAGTCGGAGTCGGTGTTGTCGATTTCGGCTTTGATCTGGCTGACACGACCCTCAACGTCAGAGCGCGTTCCTGCACCCTCAATGATGGTGGTGTCATCCTTGGTGACGACGATCTTGCGGGCCTTGCCCAGCAACTCCATGCCGATGGTCTCAAGCTTGAGACCTACTTCTTCGGCAACGACCTGGCCACCGGTGAGGACCGCCATGTCAGCCAGCATCGCTTTGCGACGCTCGCCGAACCCCGGTGCTTTGACAGCAACCGAGTTGAAGGTGCCACGAATCTTGTTGACCACCAGAGTGGCTAGAGCTTCGCCTTCGATGTCTTCGGCCACGATCAACAGTGGCTTGCCCGACTGCATGACCTTCTCAAGCAGGGGCAGAAGCTCCGCAACATTGGAGATCTTGCCCTGGTTGAATAGGATGTAGGGTTCATCGAGCACTGCTTCCTGGCGCTCGGCGTCGGTCACGAAGTAGGGGGAGAGGTAGCCCTTGTCGAACTGCATGCCCTCGACAAAGTCAAGGTCCATGCCGAAGGTGTTGGACTCCTCGACGGTAACAACACCGTCTTTACCCACCTCGTCGATGGCATCGGCGATCACCGCGCCGACAGCGGTGTCAGCAGCAGAGATCGAAGCGACCTGAGCAACCTTGTCCTTGCTGTCGTCGACTTGAACGGACTGACTGGCGAGGTCTTCGACCGCAGCGGCCACAGCCTTCTCCATGCCTCGCTTGAGGCTCATGGGGTTGGCACCGGCGGCTACGTTGCGCAGGCCTTCGCGTACCAGGGCCTGAGCCAACACAGTGGCGGTGGTGGTGCCGTCACCAGCGATGTCGTTGGTTTTGGTTGCCACCTCCTTCACCAGTTGCGCTCCCATGTTCTCGAACGGGTCCTCCAGTTCGACTTCACGGGCGATGGAGACGCCGTCGTTGGTGATGGTGGGTGCTCCGAACTTCTTGTCGAGCACAACGTTGCGACCTTTGGGTCCCAGGGTCACTTTGACAGTGTCGGCGAGCTTGTTGACGCCCGCCTCGAGACCGCGGCGTGCGGTCTCGTCGAATTTTAGGATTTTTGCCATGGATGTGACCTCAGCCCATCTTCGCGAGCACGTCGCGAGCGTTCAGGATGAGCAGTTCTTCGCTTTCGACGGTGATTTCGGTCCCGCCGTATTTGCTGTAGACGACGGTGTCGCCGACAGCGACATCGACGGGGATGATGTCACCGCTTTGCTCTGAGCGACGGCCTGGGCCGACGGCGATGACTTCACCCTGTTGGGGCTTTTCCTGTGCGGTGTCGGGTATGACTAGGCCGCTGGCAGTGGTGGACTCCGCTTCGCTGGAGCGCACCACGATGCGGTCCTCAAGGGGCTGCAAGTTCATTCGATCCTCCGAGATCGGTCTTGAGTTGCTGATGTGTAGGTCTCTGAATCGCGTGGGCTAATCGTTAGCACTCTCGACTAGAGAGTGCTAACGATAGGAGCGTCTTGCCACGTGAACAACCCGCGGCAACCCAGTTTCTAGGGCCACGTTCCCGCACGGGTCGCTGCTGCGGCAATCTATGCAATCGGAAGTTGCAGTGACGGGTCTGCGCCGGTCGTTAGAGGTGACGGTCCGTCGGCTTGTAACCGCTGCCATGCCACCGCTGCGACCATTGCCGCGTTGTCGGTACACATAGCCCTGCTGGGGATCACCGCCCTGATTCCGTCGGCCTCACACACCTGCGCGGTCCGGGACCGCAGCCGAGAGTTCGCCGCCACGCCACCGGCCAAACAGATGGCCTTAGCGCCGATCTCGCGAGCCGCACGGCGGGCCTTGTCGACGAGCACGTCAACCACCGCCTCCTGAAAAGACGCGGCGACATCGGCCCTGGAAACACCGGGATTCTTACGCACATGGTTGACCACGGCGGTCTTCACCCCGCTGAAGGAGAAGTTCCAGCCGTCGTTGGCCATCGCCCTCGGGAACGCAATCGAGTTGGGGTCACCCTGGGCGCTGAAGCGATCAATGGCAGGCCCTCCCGGATAGCCGAGACCGATGAAACGGGCCACCTTGTCGAAAGCTTCGCCCGCGGCATCGTCGAGCGTGGCACCAAGGGTGCGGTAACGCAGATGATCCTCCATCACCACGAGAATCGTGTGGCCACCAGAAACAAGCAGCACCACCATCGGCATCTCCAGATCCGGTTTCTCCAAGAACGCGGCATAGAGATGAGCTTCGAGATGGTTGACAGCAACAAAAGGCACGTCCCAAACCAGAGCCAGAGACTTGGCTGCCGACACGCCCACCAACAGCGCGCCGACCAACCCTGGGCCGTGCGTTGCCGCGACCGCGTCGATATCTGTGGTTTCGAGCCCGGCCTCAGACACCGCGGCTGAAACAACCGGCACGATCAGATCCAAATGAGCTCGGCTGGCAACCTCAGGGACCACCCCTCCGTAACGGGCGTGAAGTTCCACCTGACTCGACACAATCGACGAGCGCACCACGGAACCCGATTCCACCACCGCAGCCGCAGTCTCATCGCAGCTCGTCTCAATCGCCAGAATCTGCTCGGCTTGGCTGGTTTGGACAGCGCTCATTGCAGTGCCGCCCGTACCCGGTTGATGTGCTCTGCAACCGCAGGTTCGTCAAGAAAACGGATCGACATCACCAGGGCGTCTTCGGAGGGCTTGGTGTAGTAATCGGGCGTGATCCCCAATGGCTGAAACCCGAGACGAGAGTACAGGCGATGAGCACGCTTGTTGGCGGCACGAACTTCAAGTGTGACCGCAGTAGAACCGTACTCGCGGGCCTGATCAAGAAGCTCGATGAGAAGTCTTGTGGCGACGCCTTGATGTTGATAATCGGGGTCAACTGCGACGTTGCTGACATGAGCCATGCCGACCAGATAGAGAAGACCAGCATGACCCACAACACGTTCGCCCTCCCCATCGCTCCCGTCGTTGTCGCTGGTCAGTTCTCTGCCGGTGATGGCGACTAGATGCAGGCGATCATCATCACGCATCTCTTTGTGCCATGTCGTGGCCGACCAGGGATCGACATAACCCTGTTCGTCGATAGCCATGACCGCGGAAATATGGTGAACGGTCATTCGCTCGATGCGCACGTCAACGGGCACGTCAACAGACACTAGGCAACAATCCCGATTGGTTGTGCGTCAGGTCCGCGAAGGTAAAGCGGTCTAATCGTGTCGGGACTCACTACCTTGTCTGCCGCGACCGCGGCGGCGGCCAGCTCAACGATGGTCTCAGCACTCGGATAGACGGAACTCCCCTCGGTACCGAGACCGGCCTGGGTGAATGCCTCTGAGTGAGCCTCAACTCCGTCGCCCACAAGGAGCGTCTCGGGAGCTTCGCTAGCCAGCATCACCGCGAGATCGTCAGGGTCGAGCACCGCTGGTTCGCTGATCCAGTCGCCGTTGGAGGTGAATGCCGCGTGGAACAATTCGCCGCGACGCGCATCAATGACCGCATCAATCCGTCGGCTTGTGCAGCTACGCCGGGCTGCATGAGCCACCAACTCCAGCGAAGTCACCGACACCATCGCTGCGCCGAGTGCATGCGCCATAGTGATCGCGGTAGTGATACCAACGCGCAAACCGGTGTAGAGACCCGGTCCGACATCGACCGCGACCACCCCGATATCTGCCATAGCCACGCCGGATTCTTTTACGATTTCGGCGATCTGAGGGACAAGGGACTCGGCATGACGACGGGGTCGAGCGGACTCACGTGCCGCCAAAACTCCGTCTCGACCGCCAATAGCACAGCCCACTCTCGAGGTCGCAGACTCGATCCCTAGAATCAACGGGCCTCCCATCAGTGACACACCTGTTGCTGGCCGGCCCAAGTCTGCATGGCAGCTCTGAGAGCGCTGACCCGGTCACCCCAGCGGTCGCCCACCGTGCGGAGTTCTATGCGTCGGTCGTCGTCGCCATCACCAAAGGTGATGCTCACATCAAGACGGTCGGCTGGCAGGGCGGGGAGGATCATTTCACCCCACTCAATCAGAGTCACCCCCTGCTCCAACAGCTCCGGAATGGCAAGATCACGGGCTTCAACGAGATCCTCAAGCCGATAAACATCAAGATGATTGACGATCAACCGACCCTCATAACGGTTGGCGAGGGTGAAAGTAGGGCTGGTAACCGGCACGTCCACCCCGAGAGCCGCTGCAAAACCCTGAGTGAAAGCTGTCTTCCCGGCGCCGAGGTCACCGACCAGCACCAAAAGGTCACCGTCGTCAACCAGGCCGGCGATAGCCCCGGCAAGCAGCCGCGTCTGATCCACCGCCGAGGTTAGGCACACGACAGGAGGGGGATTGAGCTGCTGGGTCACAACGGATTGTCCATCAGTTTTGACTGAGCTGCGCACGGCTTGTTCGGTTGCAACAAGCGCCAAGGCGCGTACCTCGTCGACATGAGCATCGAATTCTCCGGTGGCGGCTGCAACAAAGGCGTCACCATCGAAACGAGTATGAGGAGGAAAGACCGCACGGGCCAAACCATCGTGCGCTCCTTGAGCAACCACTCTGCATCCAATGGGGTCCAAGCGGGCATTGGTTATAACAACACCAATCACTGTGTTGCCGCCATTTGTAGCAAAAGAGTCACGGCCGAAAGACTCGGGCCAATCCTCGAAGGTACCCTCGGCGATTTCGGCGGCGACGGTTCCGTCATCAATATCGCCTGCGGCGTTGTTGGCTACCAGCACAGTTACCACCAAATCGCCTTTGTGGACGGTGAACATCCCGATCCCGCCAGGGGATGGGTCATCTGGCTGTCGCCACTTGCCCACGGTGGCTCCTGCGCCGGCGCCGAGGGGGCCAACCCCAGGATCGGTGCTGCACGCAGCCAACGCCCCAGCTCCCTGTATTGGACCGGGACGGACCGCTGCGTCACCGATACCGAGGTCATACAGGCTCATCGCCACGACAATCGGCACGTTGGCGCTCTTGGTCTCGAACCCTCGGCCTTGAGCCTCAAGCGCTGACACAACACCATCGGCGGCGGACAGCCCGAAAGTCGACCCCCCGCTCAGCACCACTGCATCCACATGGTTGACGAGTCGAGTTGGGTTCAACAGTTCGAACTCTCGGGTTGCTGGGGCACCCCCGCGGACTTCGCCAGAAGCGGTAGTCGAAGGCGGCAACAGGACAACCGTGCAACCGGTGCGCGCTGCTGAGTCGGTCCAATGTCCGACAGTCACACCCGCAATTTCAACCTTCACCCCCCGAAAACTACCGGCGTTTGACTTTCGTAAGCCACCACAATCGTATTCCTGGGATTCTTTGTTGTATTTTCAGATATATCATGTATCTTCACCTCGACGGGACAACGACTCACAGGCGGGCACAATGTTGCGAACAACTAGCGGGACAAGAGGCGGACTTTTCCCACGCCGTGTTGAAGCACCGTTGAGCGGGTTGATACTGCGATCCGTTGGCGGAATGGTGAGCAGGAAAGTCCCGTGTCGCGTCAGCGATGCACCGGGCGGTTCGGTGCGTCGTGTCAGCGGAACGTTAGGCGGTTTGGTGCTGCGGTGCGTTGGTGGGATGTTGTGTGCTGTGCTCGTGGCCTCCGGCTGCAGCGACGACGGCAGCAATGCGGCTGAGTCGGTCACGACCACAATCCCACCAACCACCGCAGCACCGATTACTACCGTTCCTGCCACGACCACGGTGCCGATGACCACCCTGCCATCGGCTACCACCGTGCGGGCTACCACTGCACCGCCGATGACTGAGGCTGCGATACCTTCGAGCGCACCGCCGATGACTGAGGCTGCGATACCTTCGAGCGCACCGCCGATGACTGAGGCTGCGATACCTTCGAGCGCACCGCCGATGACTGAGGCTGCGATACCTTCGAGCGCACCGCCGACGACCGCGGCTGCGATACCTTCGAGCGCACCGCCGACGACCGCGGCGGCTCTATTGAGCGAAGACGATCACGTTTTCGCTGCCATCGAGCGCTATTTCGAAGTGGTGGTTGAGGTGAATGATCCCCCGAACCCCAACAGCCCGATCTTCGATGATATTGCATCCCCCTGGCACGCAGTTGATCTTCGGCGCAATGCCCGGGAGAACCTCACCTTGGGACGAGGAACTCGCGTGCCCGCGGATCGTCAACCTTTCGTGCGAGCACCCAACACGGTTGTGCGCCGAGACTCTATTGCAGTTGTCGACATCTGTCTGCGTGACAACCTCGAGACCTACGACCTCAACACTGACGCGGTCATCGACGACTCAGTCGCCTATTCCTGGGTGCAATTGACGGTAACCGACCACTTCGGAGGTTTGCTGGTGAGCCAGTTCAACACCGTTCAGAAATTTGATTCGGAAGAGCCGTGTATCGCTGCTTATCGATAGCGGTCATATTGGTTCTTCTGTCGAGCACAGCGGCATCGGGAGACGGTTTCGGCACAGAGATTGAGGAGACCGTCAGCGGCTTGGTGGTTACCGCAGGGACGCCGGGCTCGTTGGATCTCAGTTCTGAACCAGGCCAACCCGGCAGTGGTGGGACGGTTTATTGCAGTTGGTACAACTTCTCAGTCGAATTCGGTGTGTACCTGTTCGACTCGATCGGAGACTCCATCTGGCCGCAGGTCGACAGCACCTACCTGCTCAACTGTTGGACCGACGATCCCGCCGTGTCATATCCGGGTTATCCCAAGATCACCAGATACCGCGGGCCAGGAGAATTATCGGGAGATGCAGTCTCGAGTGCGGAAACCGCGCTGTTCGCCATAGCCCATATCAACTTCGAACAGCCCACTATTGAATTGTCGCCACCCCACCAACAAGTCGTCGGAGTCACGAGTTGGTTGGCTGTGACCAGTCAACTCAGGTACGACGAAGTCTCGGCCAACGCCGGTCCGGTGTGGGCCACCGTTTGGGCATCATTGCGCGATGTCACCTGGGATCTTGGCAACGGCGCAAGGCGTGTCTGTCGCCAAGACGTCTCCAAAGTGTGGGACTCGACAACAAACCGACCTCAGACCAGCCGCTGCACCTACACCTACACAAACAGCAGCGGATCACCGTTCGACCTGACAGCCACTGTCCGCTGGAACATCTGGCAACAGACCAACACCAATCCCAGTTGGCATTGGTGGGGAACGATCAGCCGCTCAACCACAATCTCCCTCCATGTCACCCAACTCCAATCTGCGATCCGCTGACCGGCGCCACTGGGTGAGTAACGCTCAGGTCAGCTTGCGGATTACTGAACTGAAAGTGTCGGGAAGGTCACTAGCGATCAGACCGGGGCCTAGTAGGGAGCCCGCGGCGCCATGCACATGAGCGGCGACGGTTGCGGCGTCGAGAGCTGTCAAACCCTGAGCCACTAGAGCGACAACGAATCCGGCTAAGACATCGCCGGTTCCGGCGGTCGCCAAAGCCGATGTTCCGGAGTTGACCACTCGGATCTGTCCGTTCGGCGCGGCGATCAGCGTCGTCGGCCCCTTGCGGATCACCGTGACCGCGTGTTTGACCGCAAATTCTCGGGTTCGTTCGAGACGGTCAGGGCCCCCGTCACCGCCCAGTCGCTGCCATTCCCCGTCATGCGGTGTCAAGATTGTGGGTGCTGAGCGGACATCAAGCGTCTCCGCTACATCAGCGGTCAGAGCATCGCCATCGATCACCAGCGGTACTCCAACTTCAAGCATTGCCAGAACGCTTTGGGGGTCCTCGCGGCCGAGACCAGGACCCATAAGTACGGCTCGGACACGGTCGTCGAGCCCCTCAAGAGCGTCACCAGCCCACCCGAGAGCGGGCAACGGCAACAGAACAGCCTCGGTCGGTCCTTCGTTGCCGCGCCCGCCCGGCATGGCCAACTGCACCATCCCGGCGCCGGCGCGCTGTGCCGCGCGGGCAGCCAACCAAGCGGCTCCCGTCATCCCGCCGGAACCACCGACAATGCGCACACCTGAACGCCACTTGTGGTCCTCGGCTGACGACTTCGGAATAAGAGCTGCCACATCGGCATCTTCAACCGCGTGCCGTGGGGGGTTACCCACATCCAAGCCAATATCGACCACCCGTACTTCGCCGGCCAGCGAACGTCCCGGTTCCAATACGAGCCCTGACTTGAGTGCTGCGAAAGTAACCGTGCGCTCCGCTGAAAGCGGAAGACCGAGACGCTCACCTGTCAAACCGTCAACACCCGACGGTATGTCGACAGCCATGACACGCTGAGCTTGTGCGACTACTGGGGGTAGGTAAGGACGGGTCACCCCAGTTCCGAAAGCGGCATCAATCACAAGGTCAACCGGCCGCAGCGATTCCGGGGCGTCCAGTGCGTCAATCACCGAAACCCGCACTCCCCGGCGGGAAAGGTGCGCAGCCGCCACCCGTCCGTCGGCGCCGTTGTTGCCCGGCCCAGCGAGCACGGTAACGCGACGTCCGTACACCCCGCCCATCAAGTCGATGGCTTCTCGGGCGACGTGGCGTGCTGCTCGATCAATCAACACCTCAACCGGTTCAGGCGCAGCCTCGTCAACCGCTGCCATCTCGTCGGGAGTGACAATCGCCAACATCAGCCGTGGCCCCCCTGAACCAGGGTGCTGGTGGCCTCACAGAGGTAAGTCGCGAACGGAGTCACTATTCGGCCAGGGCTACGACCACAGCTTGCGCCAACTGGTCGGTATGGCTGAGCGTCACCGCGAAGCGGTTGGCGCCGAACGCTTCGGCCTTCTCGCGAGCGCTGGCATGCAACCGCAGTTCGGGACGGCCATCCTCATGGTGAAGCACTTCGATGTCGCGCATCTTCATCGCGCCGAGACCGCAACCCATCGATTTCAGAGTTGCTTCTTTGGCAGCGAAACGTGCCGCCAATCGTGGCGTCGGGTCGCCAGCTTGGTTGGCGTAAGCCAGTTCGTCGGCCCGAAACACGCGATCAATCAGGCTAGGCGTTCGTTTCAGTACGGCGCGGAAACGGTCGATGTCGACGAGGTCGGTTCCGATGCCGAGCACCCCGACAGCCTACCGCGCCGCCCAGACGCCGGACGAGCGCCTCCCACGGCGGGTATTCAGGTGGATCGCCAGTGGTCGGCGAGCACGTTGATCGGCAAGGTCAACAAATCGGCGACGTCCTCTTTGGCAAGAAGGTCCTCACGGAACACCTCTTCGGTCTCCACGACCGCGTCATACAGGGCCGAATAGCGATTGCGGTAGCCGCGCAGCACGCCACGAGCCGCTGCTGCGGTAAGAGAGTCGGCGAACTTAACCTGAAGCAGCGTGAGGCCCGTCGTTACGTTGTCTTTGAGTTCGGGGATGATGATCACGCAGCGGTCGTCGGAACGGCCGCGGGCAACAAAAACCCGACGCTCAAGCGCAACTTGGTGCTTGGTTCCCCGCAATCTCGGGAAACGATCTGTGCGAGACACAATGCGGCGTGAGATTCCACCGCGATCGACGACCACTACGGTCGCCTCACCGGCACCATCGGCATCAAGGCCTTCGACTCGATACCGGGTATGGCCCAGAACTTCATCAACCGCAGGATCAAGATCGGCCAAGGTGCGCAACGAGGCGTAACTGAGCCGATCGCGGGGAGCACCTGCTTCTAACGCCGCGAACGCCAGCGGTACCTCCAACAGCGTCTCATCGGAGCGAGAAATACCGACCGTCACGGTCTTGGCTTGGTGCTTGATCGCGTCTATCGGCCTGGTCAACTCGTCGATCCCGACGCTGAGAGCCGCCGCGAGATCATCGAGAATCACCGCAGGTGTGCCGACCTTGCCGTACTCAATCTGATATGCCTCAAGTGGCGAAGAACCCAATGCGAAGCGGAACAGCGAAGCCAACTTGACAGCAGTCGCCGCTTCGAGATGACCGTTGTAATCACCTGTCCGAATGCCATCAAAAAATGTCGCTGCAGATCTTTCGATTACGGGTTCCACCCAAGCCAAGGCTTGCTCCCCGTTGAGAAAAGAACGAGCCGCGGCCTGCTCAATGGCGCTGTGGGCTTCGCGTAACGGTTGCGCCTGAGCGTCAATGGCCAAAGCCGCCTCGTAGCCGAACAGGTGTCCGACCATCGTCGACAGAATGAATCCGAGCCGGCTATCGATGGCAGGGACCGGAATCACCGCCAAAGCAGCATCGAAGCGGCCTTCGCCCTCGTCAGCGATCACGATCGGTGCTGCTTTGTGAGCTCGAAAAATCCCCACTTCTTTCGCCACGTCGTCAGCCGTTGAACCCGAGAGGCCAGCCGCGCACACAATGATTAGTGGTTCCGCCGAGAGATCAATGTGCTTTTTGTCCTCTGTCGCATCAGCGGACATCGACTTGTAGCAGAGTTCTGAGAGCTTGATCCGCACTTCATTGGCAGCGATGCGGTTTGCGCCGTTGCCCACCAGAGCCCAATAGCGGCGACTCGGAGCGAATTGACGGGCAGCTTCGCCGATGATGTCGCGGCGGCCCAAGACAGTTTCCATGGCTTCGGCCACATCGTGGATTGCGCTCAGCAGCGAACGACGGTCCTCGGCGCCCTCGTCGCCCTGCAACTCGTCGGCAATGGAAATGGCCAACAGCAACCCGGCGGCGATCTGCGAATAAAAGGCCTTGGTCGAGGCGACGCTCATCTCCACATCTCGACCGTCAGAGGTATACAACACGCCATCAGCCCGATCCGTGAGGTCGCTGCCGCGGCGGTTCACGATGGCAATAACTTGCGCACCCCGATTCCGCACAATGTCGACCGTGCGGTTGGTGTCGGTGGTAGTACCCGACTGGCTCACCGCCACGACCAAAGTGTCGGACATGTCCGAACGAAGCAAGAACCCTGACAACTCCGTGGCCAAAATCGCCTCGGTGACTATCTGGCCCTGCCGAACTAGCGCATCAAGCGTTACCGCGAGGCTTTGACCGGCCACTGCGGCAGTGCCTTGACCGATTATCACGACCCGTTTGATCGATCCTTCGCGCAAACCTTGGCGAACCTTGCTGGGGACGATCTCTGGCCCAAGCGATACCTCCGGACCGTCGTCACCATCGACGATCTTGCCCCACAGGGTCTTACGGAAAGACCCAGGGGCCTCACCGAGCTCTTTGAGCAGGTAATGAGGGCTGTCACCGCGGTCGATATCACGAGTAGTGATCTCGGCTGTGAACACATCGTCGGTGACCTCCAGGTCAGTGCCGTCATAAGCCCGGCGCAGCATTCCCGCCGCGGTGCCTGCATTTTCGCTGTCGAGTTCGACGATCTGGCCGCGGCTGGCATTGGGATTATCCGGGTTCCCCGGGGTTTCGCCATCCATGCGCACATAGCGAGATGTTTCCTCAACCACGCCGTAAGGCTCGCTGGCCACGATGTAGGCATCCTCAGCCAAGCCGATGTACAGAGCTTGACCACTCCCACGAAGGGCCAATTGAAGACGCTGCGGTGCTGTGGCGGTGCTAGCCGCGATTGCCACTGATCCTTCGAAGGTGGCCACGGTACGCCGGAACGCCTCTGCGGAACTGTGCCCCTCGGCTAGCCGCTGACTCATCAACGACGGGATGACCTTGGCGTCGGTGGTGATCGCCTCCTGAATGCGTACCCCCTCCTCGGCGATCAGATCGGCGAAATTGTCGACGTCGCCATTGAGAGCGCCAACAACATAGGGGCCGACCGTCGAGATCAATTCGCTGTTGAGAGGATGCGCGTTGGATTCAGAAATGATGCCGACCGAAGCCCACCGAGTATGCGCCAACACGACAGCTTGAGCTGTGTCATTGGCAAGCGCGGCCGCCAACAGCTCGTCTTGGATCAACGCCTCTCGCAGCGCCGCAGTGTTGTCGCCCAACTCACCGATCTCGGAAGCCACCTTATGAACCACGCTCACAAGACCGTCAACGACCCTTACGCTGCCCGAGACGAAATTATCATCGCTGCTGCGACGTGCGATTTCCGCCTGAAGCGCCGGATCATCCAGATCAAGCGCGTGGTCGCGAATAAGCAGATGAATTCCCGCCGAGTCACGGCCCCGGACTTCGAGGCGATCAAGCGACGCCAACGCCTGATGAACCGACAGGAACGCCTCAAGCGCGCTAGTTGTAGTTGAGTCATTACTCAATTGGGCGACGCTGTCGGCGGCACGGAGTCGATCCCGAGTGATAGCCCAAAGCGCATCGCGAATGCGATTCAGTTCGTGGTTGCGTCGTTCGAGATCAGCAGTATCAAGTGTTGGGTCCGATTCCAGTGTTGTTTCGATTTCTTGCACCGCGGCCAGTATCTGATCGCAGTTGTGAGCCAATACTCCAGCTACTGAACGGTCTTGCAACAGCAGACGAAGCCCAGGAACGCCGCGCAGTCGCGAATCGACCTCAGCCAACTCGTCGGCTGCGTCGCGTAGCACGGCGCACGTCACGCCACCATCAAGATCCGAAAACGACTGCTCCACAGCCGCGAGCGGAGCAAGGATTTCATCTTTGAGCGGAGTCGGCCGCCTCGACGGTCGCCGGACGATTGCGATGATCCCGCACATGGGTCCTCCAATTCGAGGCCGAGCGTATAGGTCGAAGCTTCTCCAAGCCGAAACTGCCAAATAAGTTTAGCCTCGCCTGCGCCGGTCGGTGACCAGTGGTGTCAACCGAGCAACAGGGCGACCGCGCCGGACAGAGCATCTGCTTCCATCTGTGCTTCGGCTGCGGTTTCGGCCTCCACCATCACCCGAACCAGAGGCTCGGTCCCGGAGGCCCGAATCAGAATTCGGCCCTTCTGAGCTAGGCGAGCCATCGCCGCGTCGATCAACGATGCACACTGTCGGTCAAGCAACTGGGCTTCCTGGCCGGAAATCAGCTTTGGCACCACGACGTTGGACAACACTTGAGGCAATCGAGTCATGGCCTTCGCGGCCAACTCGGCCAGGCTTGCGTTGCGGCGGACCAAAACGTCTAGCAGCTGGACCGCGGTAAGGAGTCCGTCGCCGGTCGTCGCCAGGTCACGGAATATCACATGCCCCGACTGCTCCCCGCCGAGCGAGAGTCCTCTGGCATTGAGCGCTTCGAGCACGTAGCGATCACCGACTCTGGTGTCGACAACTTCGATTCCGGCGGTATCCATAGCGAGTCGAAACCCGAGATTGGTCATCGCGGTCACCACCACCGTGTTGTCGGTGAGAATCTGACGTCTGTGTCGGTCAAGCGCGCAGATGGCGATGATTTGATCGCCGTCGACGAGTTCGCCTGCGGCATCAACCGCCAGCACGCGGTCGGCGTCGCCATCGAACCCCAGGCCAATATCGGCGCGCCTCTCGACGACCGTGTCTTGCAGAGACTTGAGATCAGTGGATCCGCAGCCGTCGTTGATGTTGTGACCGTCGGGTGAATCGTGGATGACCGTCAGCTCCGCGCCAGTTTCGGTCAATGCCCGTTCAGCAACGGTTGTCGCCGCGCCGTTGGCGAGGTCAGCTACCACCCTCAGCCCCCCAAGAGTACGACCGCCAAGGCTGGCAACGACCGCACCTAGATGACGTTCAACCGCCTCGCGATGTCGGTCAACCCCAGCGGATTCAACCGCTGTGCCGCCCGCCTTGAAGTAGTGATCGAAGCGCTGCTGGATCTGTTGCTGTGAATCCTCGGACAGCTTCATGCCGCCAGCGGCGAAGAACTTCACCCCGTTGTCATGCCACAGGTTGTGAGAAGCCGACACAACGGCGCCGGCAACGTCTTTGTCATGACACCAGCGCGCCACCGCAGGTGTGGCCACAACCCCGAGATCGTCTGAATGACCACCAGCGGTAGCTATCCCGCCGTGAATCGCGGCAGCAAGCATCGGGCTCGACGCCCGAGTGTCACGTCCAACCGCAAACCCCGTTGCGCCGAGCACTTCCGCTCCGGCGCGGCCCAGTGCGGCGACAGCCTCCGCAGACAACAGCGTGCGCGTGTCGCCACGCACACCGTCGGTCCCAAAACGCAGGCTCACGAATTCTCCTCAACCCCCAAGGACCGAATGAGTCCCGAGTGTGCGCCCAAGAGATTAGCGCTTGCTGTACTGAGGAGCCTTGCGGGCCTTCTTGAGGCCGTACTTCTTCGACTCCTTCTTACGAGGATCGCGAGTGAGGAAGCCAGCCTTCTTAAGAGCATCGCGGTACTCGACATCAATCTTCACGAGACCTCGAGCAATTCCGAGGCGGAGCGCACCAGCCTGACCGCTAGTGCCGCCACCGTGAATCGTGGCGTCGATGTCGTATGTCTCGTTGGTTTCGGTCACTACCAATGGCTGCGTTGAGAGCATTCGGTGGGTCCGAGACGGGAAGTACTCGTCGAGAGTCTTGCCGTTCACGGTGACTACCCCGTTTCCAGACCGGAATCGCACCCGAGCGACGGAGCGCTTACGACGGCCAGTGGATTGCATAATTGGGGCAGACATCAGCTTTGACCTTGTTGGGCTTGGTCACGCGCCACGGCATGAGCGATCTCCAAAGGTTGCGGTTTCTGCGCTTCATGAGGATGCGTAGGGCCCGCGTAGACCTTCAATTTCTTGATTTGAGCACGACCGAGACGAGTCTTGGGGATCATGCCCCGGATGGAATCGAGCACGGCTTGTTCGGGTTTGCGAGAGAGCTTGTGTCCGTAAGTTTCGGCACTGATGCCACCGGGGTAGCCCGAGTGGGTGTACACGATCTTCTTTTCGGCCTTGCCACCGGTAAGCACGATCTTGTCGGCGTTTACGATGATGACATGGTCGCCAGTGTCGAGATGGGGAGTATAAGTGGCCTTGTGCTTACCGCGCAGAATGTTGGCGACCTCGGTCGCGAGCCGACCAAGGACCAACCCCTGGGCATCAACGACATGCCAACGACGTTCGATCTCGCTGGCCTTTATTGCGGTGGTGGACACGGAACTCTCCGAGACAAATACGGGACTGTATGAGGCTACGGCCCTGAGTCCCGAACGACACATTTCTAGGCTTAGAACATGCGCGGATTGAACATAGTGATTGCGCCCAGACCCGTTGTCTCCCGCTCTTGTTCACTGCGTTCACTGGCCGCTCGGGCCGCGGCCTCGCTCGGTCGCGGCCGTGTTCGGGATCAATCCGCTCGGCCTCTTGACTTCGCCTAATTCCCGGCGCTGCTCAGTCGTAATGGGCACGCCAAAGCACCAGCCCACGGCTAGGAGCGGGGCTTGGGGCAGCGTCTCGGCTCAGGGCTCGTAGCAGCACGCCCATATCTGCGACGCAACGCCGACCTCGCCCGATCTCAACACACATGCCCACCAGGCTTCGCACCATCTGATGAGTGAAAGCACTGGCCGTGATTTCAAAGGTGACAGTGTCGCCGGAACCAGTGTCGCCGGAACCAGTGTCGCCGGAACCAGTGTCGCCGGAACCAGTGTCGCCGGAACCAGTGTCGCCGGAACCAGTGTCGCCGGAACCAGTGTCGCCGGAACCAGTGTCGCCGGAACCAGTGTCGCCGGAACCAGTGTCGCCGGAACCAGTGTCGCCGGAACTGCGCCACTGCGCTTGGCGAACCGTGCGTACGAACAGTTGCTGTGGCTTGCTCTTGTTGCGCTTCGAAAACGAAGTGAAGTCGTGCGTGCCGATTATCGCTTCGCTAGCTCGCTGCATCGCGTCGATGTCTAGTCGGTCGCGTACATGCCAGGTGAAATGCCTGGTAAGAGGATCAATCACAGCGCGGTTGAAGACGTGGTAGCGATAGCTGCGTCCGGTGCAACTGAAGCGCGCGTCGAAACTGGGCGGTGCCGTTTGGATTTTGTCGACCGCGATCGTTGGTCTCAACATGCGGTTGAGTGCCCGGCTCAGCGCAGCCGGCTCGAAATGAGACTCATCGGCGTCGAACGAAACAACCTGGCCGCGGGCGTGGACTCCCGCGTCGGTACGTCCGGCACCGGTGACTGTGACCGGGTGGCGCAGCACCTGTGCCAGCGTGTTCTCAAGTTCGGATTGCACCGTGACGACGTCTGGGTTACGAGCAAAACCGTGAAACGGGGTTCCGTCGTAGGCAACGTTCATCCGCACCCGAACAGAACCTTCCGGTGGGGGCACCGCGGTGGGACCAACCGCTTCAGGCATCGCCCGCCCACGCGTTCACAGAAGGCATCAACTGTAAGTCTAGTTGCGATGCGCGGCTGGGCCCCCGAACAATTCTGTCCGGAGGCCCAGCGGGCCGCGGCGCAAAAGGCGAGCGGCGTGTGCGGACGAGTTAGCGACAGCTGATGCGTGTTCCTGAAAGGCGTTCGAATCGTCGGATTGAACTCATGGTCACCCTCCTCTAGGTGGCGGACAACGTTGTGTCCGTTCACCCCATCCGACGACGAGAGCCGGCCTCCAGTTCCCGGGCGCGCAAAAATTCGGCGGTCCGCCCTTGCCCGCCTCTTAGACCAGTTCGATACGGGCCATCGGGGCGTTGTCCCCGGAGCGATTCTCAAGCTTGATGATCCGCGTGTAGCCGCCCGGGCGGTCCTCGTAGCGAGGCCCGATCTCGTCGAACAGCTTCGAGGCCATTTCCCGGTCACCCAAGAACTTGACTACCTGACGGTGATTGTGAACCCCGCCCGCTTTGGCTTTGGTAATCATCTTCTCTGCGACAGGGCGCATGGCCTTCGCCTTGGCCTGCGTGGTAGTGATCCCCTCAGCAGCGATGAGCGACGAAACGAGGTTGGCCATCATCAGCTTCTGATGTTGAGAACTACCGCCGAAACGACGCCCCTTGCGCGGTTTAGCTGGCATTGTTCAGCCTTGGTTCAGGAGCGAGAGACCCCGCTCGTCAAGCTTGGAGACGACCTCGTCAAGGCTTTTCTGTCCGAAGTTGGTGATAGCCAAAAGGTCCATCTCGGATTTCTGCAGGAGTTCTCCGACAGTGTTGACCTGAGCTCGCTTCAGGCAGTTGCGAGGACGCTCAGACAGTTCAAGGGCATCGATCGAAAGATCCATGTCGGGCCCACCCGTGGTCACCTGAATGGCTTCACCAAGTTGCAGACCCTGCGGCTCGTCGCTCATCTCCTCGATGAGTTGCACCAAGGCACGGAGCGTGCCACCGGCCGAAGCAAGAGCCTCGCGTGGGGAAATAGAACCATCGGTTTCGATCTCAAGAATGAGACGGTCGAAATCGGTGGACTGCTCAACCCGGGTCGGCTCAACCAAAAAGGCGACACGCCGAACTGGCGAATAGATCGAATCGACCGGAATCACGCCGATAGTCATGCTTGTGCTGTTTCGTTCGGCAGACACATAACCGCGGCCTCTCTGCACGGTGATGTCGAGAGCCAAACGGCCTTTCTCGTTGATGTTGGCCAAAGGCAAATCACCGTTGAGCACTTCCACATCAGGGTGAGGTTGAATGTCGCCCGCTGTTACCAGAGTCGGGCCACGAGCGTCGAGCCGCAGAGTTACCGGCTCCTCACTGTGGACCTCGAGTACCAAATCCTTGAGGTTCAAAATGATGTCGGTAACGTCCTCGGCTACACCAGTGATGGTGTCGAACTCGTGGAGGGCGTCATCGAAGCGAACCTGCGTTACCGCGGCGCCGGGGATCGACGAGAGCAGTGTGCGGCGGATCGAATTACCGATTGTGTGGCCGAATCCGGGTTCCAGTGGGCCGATGGCGAACCTTTGAAGGTTGCCTTCGGCCTCGTCAATGGATTCGACGGTTGGGCGCTGAATGACGAGCATCGGGTACCTCGGCTACTTGGAGTAGAGCTCGACGATGAGCTGTTCGCGTACGGGGATATCGATCTGCTCCCGAAGTGGGAGTTCACGAACGGTGATCTGGAACTCTCCGCTCTGGTCCAGCCACGCCGGGGGCGTGCGATCCAAGACATCGGAGTTCCATTGGACGACGGTGAAGCTCTGTGCTTTCTCGCGCAGCTCAACGACATCGCCTTTGCGCACACGGTAGCTGGGGATGGTGACCCGTCGACCGTTGACATTGACGTGCCCATGATTGACAAACTGACGAGACTGAGGACGAGTAGCACCCCAGCCGGCGCGGTAGATCACGTTGTCGAGTCGAAGCTCCAAGAAGCGCAGCATGTTGTCGCCAGTAACACCTTGACGACGGCTTGCTTCAGCGAAGATGTTGCGGAATTGACGCTCTGTCAAACCGTAAGTGTGGCGAGCCTTCTGCTTCTCCTGAAGTTGCAGAAGGTACTCAGAAACGTTGCCCCGGCGACGGGAGCGGCCGTGTTCGCCGGGAGGGTAGGGGCGCCGATCGAGAGCGATGGTCTCACCCTTGGTCCCCCAGATATTGGTGCCCAAGCGACGCGAGACGCGTGCTTTGGGGCCGGTATAACGTGACATTGCTTAAGCCCTCCGCCGCTTGACGAGACGGCAGCCGTTGTGGGGGATCGGAGTGACATCTTTGATGCCGGTAACTTCGATTCCCGCGTTTTGGATCGAACGAATTGCAGTCTCGCGGCCAGAACCGGGACCCTTCACCTGCACATCAACCTTGCGGACGCCGTGTTCCATAGCCCTCTGAGCGGCCTGTTCGGCGGCGAGTTGAGCAGCGAACGGGGTTGACTTGCGAGAACCGGTAAAGCCCACATTGCCAGCAGAAGCCCAGGCAATGATGTCGCCTTTCTGATCACTGATGGCAATGATCGTGTTGTTGAAAGAACTCTTGATGTGTGCCACACCGTGAGTGACGTTTTTGCGCTCCCGTTTACGAGTCCGACGCCCTCGCGCCCCTGCAGTAGCCATTACTTCGTGACCTTCTTCTTGCCGGCAATAGTCTTCTTGGGACCCTTGCGTGTACGAGCGTTGGTGTGGGTGCGCTGACCCCGAACCGGCAGACCCCGGCGATGACGCAGACCCTGATAACAACCGATCTCCATCTTGCGTTTGATGTCCTGGCTGACTTCGCGGCGTAGATCGCCCTCAACTCGAAGGTCGGAGTCGATGTAGGTTCGGATCCTGGCGACCTCGTCGTCTGTGAGGTCGCGTACTCGCGTGGCCGAATCGATGCCGGTGGCCTCGCACACGTCAAGCGCGGTGGATCGGCCAATTCCGTATATGTAGGTGAGCGAGGTGCCCACCTGCTTCTCTCGTGGGATATCTACGCCGCTGATGCGTGCCATCTCAGCCCTGCCTCTGTTTGTGACGGGGATTGTCGCAGATCACCATGACGCGGCGGCGACGTTTGATCACCTTGCACTTGTCACAGATTTTCTTGACGCTGGTTCGAACTTTCATTTCACTCCCGACCGCATTCTGCGGCCGCTAGCCGGCCGAAGCCGGGTGCTACTTGTAGCGGTAGGTAATACGGCCCCGCTGCAGGTCGTATGGGGTTAACTCCACCTGGACACGGTCCCCAGGAAGGATACGGATGTAGTGCATTCGCATCTTTCCGCTTATGTGTGCGAGCACCTTGTGGCCATTTTCCAAATCGACCCGGAACATGGCGTTCGGGAGCGACTCGATGACGGTGCCCTCGAGAACAATCGCATCTTCCTTAGGCTTCGGCAGGGTGCAACCTCCTAGACGCGTTCAAGCCCTGTTGCTTGCACGCGGAAAGACCCGGTTGCCCAGGTCAGACAACAACGCTACCGGACTCACCGAAGGTGACCAACCTGCAAAGACCGCACTTATTGGGTTCATTGGTTGCGGGCGGTGATTGCCGCGTCTATGCGGGCAAATACTTCGTCTTCGGTGCCCACGCCGTCGATGGTGCTGAGCAAATCCCGCGAGGTAAACCAATCGAGCAGGGGAGCGGTCTCCTTCTCATACAGCTCCAGTCGCCGCTGTATCGCTTCAGGGGTGTCGTCTTCTCTGCGGCGATCCAGCATTCGCTGTGTGACAATCTCGATTGGCACGTCAAGGTTCAAGGCGATGCTGAGATCCTGGGAAAGACTCACAAGAATGCGTTCGAGGGCGTTCGCTTGCTCAACAGTGCGGGGAAAGCCGTCGAGCAATACTCCGTGTTCGGTGATGTCGCGGTGACTGAAGCGTTCGGCGACGATGCCGTTGATGATCTCATCAGAGACAAGACCTCCCGCATCCATGATCTGCGATGCCTGGAGACCCAACTCGGTGCCTTGCGCCACCGCAGAACGCAACATGTCACCGGTGCTGACATGAATGCAGCCGTGGGCCTCGCAGATCCGAAGTGATTGGGTGCCCTTCCCCGAACCTTGGCGACCGAGGATCACCATTCTGAGAGTTGACATCTACTGAAGGAACCCTTCGTAGTTGCGCATCGTCAACTGGCTATCGATCTGCTTCATCGTTTCCAAGGCCACCCCTGAGGCGATCAACAGAGAGATACCCCCGAATGCAAAACCGCCGGCACCGGCGCCGGCGCCCGAAGTCGTGGGGTCGGTGTCGAGCGTGATCTTGATGAGGATTGAGGGAATCAGCGCCACTCCGGCGATGAACAAGGCACCTGGGAAGGTGATGCGGCTCAAGATCCGAGCCAGGTAACGCTCGGTTTGGGGTCCGGGACGAATTCCGGGAATGAAGCCGCCCTGCTTGCGGATGGTGTCGGCCTGTTTGGCCGGGTCGAAAGTTATTGCCGTGTAGAAATAGGCGAACCCAACGATCAATAGACCGAAGAACACCAGGTAGGTGATAGCGGTTGGTTCGGCGAGGTTGTTGTTGACCCAACCCTGGATGCTCCCGCCGATTCCCTCGCTGGGCAGTGCTACGGCGATGAGGTTGGGGACATAGAGGACCGAACTGGCGAAGATGATGGGGATCACGCCGGACTGGTTGACCTTCAAGGGGATGTAGGTGGACTGACCGCCGTACATGCGGCGACCCACCACCCGTTTGGCGAACTGCACGGGTATCCGACGTTGACCTTGTTCCACGAACACGATGCAAACGAGCAATCCCACCGCGACTACGATCAACCCTACGAGAGCAGCGTTGCCATTTTCGGCCTTAACGGCCGCACCTTGAGCAGGCATAGTCGAAACCACGCTGGTGAAGATCAACAACGACATGCCGTTGCCGACGCCTCGTTGAGTGATCAGCTCTCCCATCCACATCAACAATGCGGTGCCGCTGGTGAGCGTCAGCACCACCACGAACACGGTCCAAGCGTTGAACTTGGGCAGCAGGTCCACCGAGACCCCCAGACCGCCATTGTGGAACAAGAAGGCGAAGCTGGTGGACTGGACCACAGCAATGGAAACAGTCAAGTACCGGGTCCACTGCGTTATCTTGCGCTGACCCACTGCGCCTTGCTGCTGCCACTGTTCGATCTTGGGAATGACCACACCGAGGATCTGCATGATGATCGACGAGGTGATGTAGGGCATGATCCCCAACGCGAAGATCGCGAACTGGGTGAGCGCGCCGCCCGAGAAGAGTTGCATGTAGGCCAGGATTCCGCCCTGGTTGGCGCTGTCACGCAGCGTTTGAACCGCTTCGATGTCGACACCGGGTGCGGGGATGAACGACCCGAGGCGATAAAGCGCGATCATCGACAGGGTGAAGAGAATCTTCAGCCGTAGGTCTGCGACCCGGAAAACGTTCAGAACCCGTGAAAGCACGGCGATCCTCTCTGGGGGTTAGCGGTTGGTGTGTTGGTTGAAGCTACCGTGCGGAGGACGGCGGTCGCCCCACGGCAGCGCCAATTTCTCGACACTACCGCCCGCAGCGGTGATGGCTGATTCGGCGGACGCAGAGAAGGCGTGAGCCTTCACGTTGATAGCCTGCGAAATTTCACCACGTCCAAGGATTTTGATCAAGGCGCCCTTGTGGACGAGGCCCTTTGCCAGCAGTGACTCGGGCGATACTTCGGTGAGACCTGACTCTTCAAGGGTGTCGAGGTTGATTGCCTGATACTCAACCCGGAACGGGTTTGTGAAACCGCGAAGTTTGGGGACGCGTTGCAGCAGTGGCATCTGACCGCCCTCGAACCCGACAGGGACTTTGCTACGGGCGCGTTGGCCTTTGTGGCCACGGCCCGCGGTCTTTCCGGCTTTACCGCCGATACCGCGTGCCTTGCGCTTGGGGCGGCGGTTGCTGCCTTCGGGGGGCTTCAGATCGTGGAGTTTGATCACTGGTCGACCTCGGTGACCTTGACTAGATGAGGGACCCGAGCAATCATGCCGCGGATCTCGGGACAGTCCTGGTGTGTGTTGCTAGCGCCGATCCTGCGAAGACCAAGGGCTCGCAAGGTACCCCTTTGTTTGGGTTTGGTGCCGATAGTGGAGCGGATCTGAGTGACTTTGAGAGCCATCATCACACCTCAGCTGGAGTGGTTGGTTCTGGACCACGCTGGTTTTCCTGGTACGCAGCCCAGAGACCGGCCGGAATAAACTCTTCAGGGTCGAGGCCACGCAGGCGAGCGATCTCGTCGGGGCGACGGAGGCCCGCCAGAGCATTGATGGTGGCGCGAGCGATGTTGATGTTGTTGGACGAACCCAGCGATTTGCAGAGCACATCGTTGATGCCGGCTTCCTCAAGGATGGCGCGAGCAGCGCCTCCAGCGATAACGCCGGTACCGGGAGCGGCGGGTTTGAGCATCACACGACCAGCACCCATCTCCCCGATGGTCTCATGAACGATGGTCGAACCGGCCATGGCAACGCTGAACAGGTTGCGGCGAGCTTCTTCGGTGCCCTTCTGGATCGCCAGTGGCACCTCTTTGGCTTTGCCGTAGCCAAGGCCAACCTTGCCGGCACCGTCGCCGATCACCACCAGGGCGGTGAAAGAGAACCTGCGCCCACCTTTCACGACCTTGGCGACACGGTTGATGTTGATTACGCGAGACTCGCGCAGCCCCTCCCCACCGTCGCGTGGGTTGTCTGGATTGCGCTCTCGATCATTGGTTTGTCTGGTATTTCGTTGATGGGCCATCAGAACTTCAGTCCTCCCTCACGGGCTGCATCGGCAAGAGCGGCAACCTGGCCGTGGTAGCGGAAACCTCCACGATCAAACACCACCGTGTCAACGCCTGCCGCCTTGGCCCGCTCCGCGAGCAGAGCGCCGACCTTTCCAGCAGTTTCGGTGTTGCTGTTGCTGGTGGGTCGCACCGTTTTCTCGGTTGAAGCCGCGGCCGCGAGTGTGTTGCCTGCCGAGTCGTCAATGATCTGGGCGGAAATGTGGCGGTTGGAACGGTGCACAGCGAGGCGCGGCCGTTGCGCGGTGCCACTCAGGGTCTTGCGAATTCGGTAGTGGCGGCGACGGCGGTCCAATCGGCGCTTCTTGACGGTGTAGGTCATTATTTGGCTGCCTTTCCGGCCTTGCGAATCACTCGTTCATTCGCATAGCGGATGCCCTTTCCTTTGTAGGGCTCAGGCTTGCGCCACTTGCGAATGTCGGCGGCGACTTGGCCGACGAGCTGTTTGTCGATTCCTTTGACGAAAATCTGGGTCTGTTGCGGTACCTCGAACTCGATACCTTCCGGGGCTTCGATGTTGACGCTATGGCTGAAACCGAGCGCCAGCTCAAGTTTGTTGCTGCCCTTGGCGATGGCCCGGTAGCCAATGCCTTGAATCTGGAGTTCCTTGCTGAAGCCTTGCGTCACGCCAAGGATCATGTTTTGGATCAAGGAGCGCGAGAGGCCGTGAAAGGCCTTCGATTCGCTGCTGTCATCGGGGCGTTCGACTACTAAGACTCCATCGTTTTGGCTAACGGTGATACCACCGGGCAACTTTTGGTTGAGGGAGCCTTTGGCACCTTCGACCGTGACCGAGCCCCCGTTGATCGAAACGTCTACACCGTCGGGAACGGTGATTGGTGTTTTACCGACGCGACTCATATTTGCTCCTCACCAGACAAAGCAAAGGATCTCGCCGCCCATGCGGTTCTTCCTTGCTTCTCGATCGGACATGAGACCCTTGTTGGTCGAAACAACGGCAACTCCGAGACCTCCCTGAACACGGGGGATCTCGTCACGCCTGCGGTATATGCGAAGACCGGGTTTGGACACGCGCTTGAGCCCGGAGATGACTCGGGCCCGTTCAGGGGAGTACTTCATCTCAATGGTCAGGGTCCTACCGGGACGATCACCGTTGTCGATCTCAGCGAAAGAGCTGATATAGCCCTCGTTCTGCAACAAGCCGGCTAGCGCCAACTTTTGTTTGGAGGAGGGCATTACCACCTCGTCGTGCATAGCAACATTGGCGTTGCGGATGCGGGTGAGCATGTCTGAAATGGGATCGGTCATTGTCATAGCAGCGTCACCTCCTCACCAACTGGCCTTTTTGACACCGGGCAGTTCGCCTGCGTGGGCCATGTTGCGCAGACATACTCGGCACAGACCGAAGCGGCGGTACACCGAGCGTGGTCGCCCGCAGCGACGGCACCGTGTGTAGGCGCGCACTTTGAACTTCGGGGTGCGCTGTTGTTTTTGTTTAAGTGCTTTTTTTGCCATGGGTCATTGCCCTTCGCGTCGGAACGGGAAACCGAAAGACGAAAGCAGCGCCCTGCCTTGGTCGTCGGATGTCGCCGTCGTAACAATCGTGATGTCCATGCCTCGGGTGGCACCGACTGTGTCGTAGTCAATCTCGGGAAATATGAGCTGTTCGGTCACACCGAAGGTGTAGTTGCCGTTGCCGTCGAACGACTTCTGTGAGAGTCCCCGGAAGTCGCGTATTCGCGGGATGGCCAGCGAGATGAGCCGGTCGAAGAATTCGTACATGCGGTTGCCTCGGAGGGTGACCTTGCAACCGATGGCCTGGCCTTCGCGTAGTTTGAAGCTGGCGAGAGACTTTTTTGCCCGAGTGATGACAGGTTTTTGGCCTGCGATCGTGGTCATGTCTGCAAGTGCGGATTCGAGCAGCTTGGCGGAACCGACTGCTTCGCCGACTCCCATGTTGAGCACGATCTTTTCGAGCTTGGGAACCATCATCAGGTTGGGCAAGCCGAGTTCGTCCTTGAGGGCCGCGCGGATTTCCTCGTTGTAGCGGGTGTGGAAACGGGGTGCGTAGGTTGTGCTGGGCATTAAAGTTCCACTCCCGTACGGCGACAGAAGCGGACTTTTCTGCCTTCTTTAGTGATCAGGTAGCCGACGCGAGTGGCTTTGCCATCTCCGGGACTCACCACCGCGACGTTGGAAACGTCGAGCGGCATCGCTTTGTCGATGATTCCACCTTGCTGGTCCCCGCGAGTCGGAGCTTGGTGCTTGCGCGCAACGTTGATCCCCTCAACGATGACCTTTCCTCTTTCAGGAATAGCTCGTTCCACAACACCCTCGGCGCCCTTGTCTTTTCCTGACAAGACGACCACCCGGTCACCTGCATGAATTTTCATTGAGGCTTGCTTTTTTCTGACGCTCATCACAGGACCTCCGGGGCCAGTGAAACGATGCGCATGAACTGTTTGTCACGTAGTTCGCGGCCAACCGGGCCGAAGATACGTGTGCCGCGTGGTTGACGCTGATCGTTGATCAACACTGCAGCGTTTTCGTCGAAGCGGATGTAGCTGCCGTCGGGGCGGCGTTTCTCTTTCTTGACACGGACGACGACGCAGCGGACGACGTCGCCTTTCTTTACCTGCGCCCCCGGGATGGCGTCTTTGACGGTGGCCACGAATACGTCGCCGATCGACGCATAGCGACGCTTCGAACCGCCGAGGACCTTGATACACAAGACCTCTTTCGCTCCCGAGTTGTCAGCGACCCGAAGCCGCGACTCTTGCTGGATCACTTGGCACGCTCCAAGATTTCCACGAGCCGCCAGCGCTTGTTTTTGGAAAGCGGACGAGTTTCTTGAACACGGACGCGGTCGCCCACATTAAGAGTGTTCTCCTCGTCGTGGACATGAAGGCGCTTGGTGCGCTGAATTGTCTTTGAATAGCGACGGTGCTGGACGCGATCAATAGCTTCCACCACCGCGGTCTTGTCCATCTTGTTGGACACGACTAGGCCCTCACGGACTTTGCGGGCGTTGCGCTGCTCAGCTGATTGCGTCATTTTTAGGCCTCCCCAGCCGCTTCGAGTGCCTCTGCATCAGCGATCTCACGTGCTCGCAACTCGGTTAGTACGCGGGCAATGTCTATTTTTACGGCTTTCAAACGAGTCGAATTGTCCAATTGGTTGGTGGCGAACTGGAAGCGCAGGTTGAACAGTTCTTCTTTGTAGTCGGCGAGACGCTCTAAGAGGTCTGTGTCGTCCAGTTCGACCAAAGTGGTCTTCTTGGCCATCAGAAGCCCTCCTCACGGGTTACGAAGCGGGCTTTGATCGGCATCTTCTGGATGGCGCGTTCGATCGCGGCGCGGGCAACGTCTTCGTCGTGGTAAGACAGTTCGTAAAGAATGCGACCGGGTTTGACGACAGCGACCCAATGCTCCGGGTTGCCTTTTCCTGATCCCATCCGGGTCTCGGCGGGTTTGCTGGTTACGGGCTTGTCTGGGAAGACATTGATCCAGACCTTGCCACCGCGTTTGATGTGGCGGGTCATGGCAATACGGCCAGCTTCGATCTGACGGGCGGTAATCCATCCTGGCTCAAGAGCCTGGATACCAAAATCGCCGTAGGTCACTTCGGTTGCACCCTTGGCCAAGCCCTTGGTGCGACCTCGGTGCTGTTTGCGATGTTTGACTTTTTTTGGCATCAACATGACGGCAACCTTCAGTCGTTCGCGCGGAAGTGGGGGGTCTCGCTCTGCTCGCGAGTTGACGCTTCGATGGCGTCTTCTTCGTCGAGGAGCTTTTCAAACTCAGGGTCGGCTTCTTTGATGAGCGGTGCCGGTTCTTCGTCGATGTCTGGCTCACGATCAGTCGTTTCGCGGCGGCGGGCGGCGGCCGAAGAAACGATCTTGCGGGACCTTGACTGGCCTGATGTCTCGCCGGTCGCCATAGCGGCTTCCAGCGTGGCCTTGTCTTCGGTTTGGGTCTTGTAAGGCAGGATGTCGCCTTTGTAAAGCCATACCTTCACGCCAATTCGCCCATAGGTGGTCGGGGCTTCGCGAAATCCGTAGTCGACATCAGCGCGGAGCGTGTGCAGCGGCACGCGGCCTTCGAGGTACCACTCGTTGCGAGCCATTTCTGATCCACCGAGACGACCTGAGCACTGCACTCGGATGCCGAGGGCACCCGCTTTTTGAGCGTTTTGCACGGCCCGCTTCATGGCACGCCGGAACGCCACCCGACCGGCTAGCTGATCGGCGATGCCTTGGGCAATCAACGCGGCGTCGAATTCCGGTTGTTTGATCTCTTGGATGTTGAGTTGAACTTTGGCGTTACCGGTGATCTTGGTAAGCCCGGCGCGTAGGCGGTCTGCTTCGCTACCGCGGCGACCAATGACAATCCCGGGACGGGCAGTGTGAACATCCACACGAAGACGGTCGCGGGTGCGTTCCACCTCAACCCGGCTGATAGCCGCGTGGGGGAGTTCGGTGAAGAGGAAGTCACGGATCTGCCAGTCCTCGATCACGTTGTCGGCGTACTCTTGGCGGTCGGCGAACCAGCGGCTCTTCCATTCCGTTGTGACGCCGAGGCGGAATCCGTAGGGGTTGACTTTCTGTCCCATCAGTCTTCCTCTCCGGTGCCTTTACCGGGTTTCTCGGCGTCGCTGTGTTCGGCGGCGTCTTCGGTATCGGTGGCTTCGGTCTCGCTAGGAGCATCACTTGATGCCAGGACTTTTTCGGTAGCGGCCACGATCTCAGCGGCTTGTTCTTCGACTGTTTGTTCAGGTTCTGGTGCCTCTTCAGTCTCATCTTCAGTCTCGCCAACCTGCTCGCGTTCGCGGCTTCGCTGAACTCTGCGTCGGCGTGCCTCAGCGGCGTTGCTGCTGACGCTGCGACCGCTGACTGCCTCACGTTCACGGAGCGCTTCAAGTGTGGCTTCGTCGTACTGGCTCACGATCACGGTGATATGGCAAGTTCGCTTGAGGATAGGAGTGGAACGACCACGGGCCCGCGGCCGGGCTCGTTTGAGGGTCATCCCCTCATCGGCATAGCAGGCTGAGATAAATAGATCTTCGGCCATCAGGTTGTCGTTGTGCGTAGCGTTGGCCACAGCGGAATCCAGCACTTTGGCCACATCTTTGCTGATGCCGCGTTCGGAGAAGGTCAGAATTTCAGAGGCCTCCCCATAAGACTTGTTGCGGATCTGGTTGAGCACCTCGCGCGCCTTGGAGGCCGATGATCGAACATACTTGGCCTGTGCCCGGGTTCCGGGGTGTTCGTTGGTCTTGGGACCGGTCATCAGCGACGGGCTCCCCGTTCTTGGCCCGCATGGAATCTGAAGGTGCGGGTTGGGGCGAACTCACCGAGTTTGTGACCGACCATCGATTCGGTGAGATAAACGGGCACGTGCTTGCGACCGTCGTGGACGGCGATCGTGTGGCCCACCATGTCAGGAATGATGGTTGAGCGTCGAGACCAGGTCTTTATGACCTTCTTGGTGCCCGACTCGTTGAGAGCATCCACCTTCTTCAGGAGATGGTCATCAACGAAGGGGCCCTTTTTTAGACTGCGCGGCATAACAATTACCTCCGCGAACCGCGCGTCCGGCGACGGCGCACGATCAGCTTGTCGGATTCCTGTTTCTTTTTGCGGGTTCGGCCTTCCGGCTTGCCCCACGGTGACACCGGATGACGACCACCAGAAGTCTTGCCCTCGCCGCCACCGTGCGGGTGATCGACCGGGTTCATGGCGACACCGCGGGTTTGCGGGCGCTTGCCCTTCCAGCGGTTGCGTCCGGCTTTGCCGATTTTCAAGAGTTCGTGGGCCGAATTGCCGACCTCACCGACCGTGGCGCGACAGTCGATCGGTACCCTACGCATCTCCGTGCTGGGTAGGCGCAAGGTTGCATAGTTGCCTTCCTTGGCAACCATGTGGATGGCGGCGCCGGCCGAACGGCCCATCTGGGCACCCGCACCGGCTTTGAGTTCCACGTTGTGGACCACGGTACCGACCGGGATGTAACGGAGCGGCAGAGCATTGCCGACTCGAATGTCGGCGCCTCTACCGGACTGCAGTTTGTCGCCAACTTGAAGATCACGGGGAGCGAGGATGTAGCGTTTCTCGCCGTCGTGATAGTGCAACAGAGCGATATTGCAAGTGCGGTTGGGGTCGTATTCGATCGATGCGACCGTCGCCATCACACCGTCTTTGCTGCGGTTGAAATCGATCACTCGGTAGAGCCGTTTGTGGCCGCCTCCGCGGTGGCGAGAGGTCTTTCGTCCGTAGTTGTTCCGCCCACCGGTGCTGGACTTTCCGCTAACAAGGCTGCGTTCGGGTTTTGTTGTGGTGATCTCGGAGAAGTCCGAAGATGTCTGGAAACGACGCCCTGGACTGGTTGGCTTGCGTTTACGAATGGCCATGTTACGCCTCGAACAGATCTATTGAGTCACCCTCGGCGAGAGTGACACGGGCACGCTTTTGATCGCTGGTGCGAACCCAACGATTGGAGCGCCGTTCGCGCTTGCGCTTACCCTTGCGGTTCAGGGTGTTCACCTTCAGTACCGAGACATCGAAGATCGTTTCGATGGCATCGCGGATCTCGGACTTGGTGGCTTTGGGAGCTACAACGAAGGTGTAGACCCCCTCTTCAAGCAACCCGTAAGACTTCTCAGAGACAACCGGGCGCAGGATTACATCACGATGGTCTTTCACTGCTCCTCCCCGCTGTCTTTGGTTTTCTTGTCTTGAGTTGGCGGTCCGCTGGTTGCGGAGTTGAGTGTCGCTTTGGTGAATATGACGATATCGGAATCCAAGATGTCGTGGGTGTTGAGTTCAGCTGAGTGCAGGCAGGACACGTGCGGAAGGTTGCGGAAACTCTTGGCGGCGTTGCCATCGCCATCGTCGAGGACTACAAGAACCTTGCCCTGCGCACCTATCGCCTCAAGTGCTGCTGAAGCGTCTTTGGTCTTGGGAGTCTCGAAACTCCATTCGTCAACCACGATGACGTTGCCCTCGCTAGCTCGATCACTAAGGGCGCCGGCCAAAGCGAGCTTGATCATCTTCTTGGGCGTCCGCTGGCTGTAGTCACGGGGTTTGGGGCCATGGGCGATACCCCCGCCTCGCCAAATCGGCGAGTTACGCGATCCGGCTCGTGCGCGGCCCGTGCCTTTCTGCCGCCACGGTTTTGCACCGCCGCCGCGTACTTCGGATCGGCTCTTGGTGCTGTGGGTACCGGCTCTTTTTGCAGCTAGCTGTGCGGTCACGACCTGATGCATCACGGCGATGTTGGGCTCGACCCCGAAGAGTTCGGGCGAGAGCGGCGCTCTGCCTGCGTCAGTTCCGTTCTGGGTCTTGACGGCGATAGTTTTGGGCGTTTTCTTGGAGGCTTTCTTGGCAGCTGCAGGCTTGGCGGGGGCTGTAGTTTTCTTCGAGGTTGTTTCAGCCATCTCAGGCACCCTTCACCGCGTTGCGCACGATCACCGTGCCACCAGCAGGACCGGGCACAGAGCCTCGGACCAGGATCACCTCGGCACCAGGGTCGCTCTTTACGACTTCGAGGTTCAAAGTAGTGACCTTCTCATTGCCCGCCCGGCCCGGCATTTTGCGGCCCCTGAAGACACGCGACGGCGTGGCACACTGGCCGATTGCTCCGGGTTTGCGATGCACCTTGTGAGCACCGTGAGAAGCGGGCGCGCCCTTGAAGCCGTGCCGTTTCATCACTCCGGAGAAGCCCTTGCCCCGAGAAATTGCGGTCACATCCACGCGCTCACCCTGGTCGAGCAGATCAGCGGCGATTTCCTGACCAACCGAATATTCTGAGACATCGTCAAGCCGCAGCTCAACGAGTTTACGACCCGGTTCAACGCCAGCGGCTGAGAAATGGCCCGCTTCGGGCATGGTGAGCTTTCCTGCATCCTTGAGACCGAGCGTTACTTGGATCGCGGAGTAACCATCATTTTCGGGCGTCTTGATCTGCACGACGCGGCAAGGCGAGACACGCAGAACAGTGACTGGAACGACACGGTTCTCTTCGTCCCAAACCTGGGTCATGCCGACTTTCTCGCCGACGATCGCCTTGCTGGCCATAGTTGCTTCCTGTGGTCCCTAGTGTGAGCTACCGCTCACGCGAGCGCTCCGCTCGGGCGGACCCGGCGGAGCGTGTTTAGGTTTTGCGATGTGGTTCCCGTGGGCCTTCATCGACATCGATTGTTGTGGCGCGAGTCCCATAAGGAACCTTTGCCGAACAAGACCTCGTAGCGTATCGGGAAATCCCGTCATCCCAACCGGCGCACAACCGGGATTCGAGCCTTGGGAGCATCCCCGGATCGTTGGCCGCTTCGATGTAGCGTCCGCTTCGATGACACCTGATGAAACTGGGCCGGCTCCAGAGGGCGATAGCGGTGTCGCCAAGCACCAAGAGCAGGCTAGTTCTAAGGTGCCGGCTTGGGTCGTCAAGGCGATCGCGCTGTTCTGGTTGGGCTGGGTTGTCGTCTATATCGGCACCGGCGCAGTCCGGGCGTTGCGCTCGTTCTTGGTCGTCATGCTGATCTCGGTGTTCATCAGTTTCGCGGTGGAACCGGCCGTGAACCGGATGGAGACATGGAAGATTCGCCGCGGCGTGGGCGTGTGGATCGTCTACATCGGTTCGTTTCTCGCCCTAGCGGGGTTTTCGGCCGCTATCGGGACGGCTCTAGCAGACCAGATCGACAGCCTGATCGATGAAGCACCAACTTATGTTGATGACCTCGAAGTCTGGTTGCAGGACAACATCGACGACGACATTGACCTGCAGAGGATCCAAGACGAATTCGTTGAGGGCGGCGGAATCAGCGACCTAGCCGAGCGCTTCGCCGACGATCTGGTCAACCTCGGCACTGCTCTGCTCAACATTGTGTTCCAAGCGTTCACCGTCTTGTTGTTCACCTTCTACCTGGTTGCCGAAGGCCCGAAACTGAGGCTCACCATTGGCTCGCTTCTGGCACCCAGACGCCAAGAGATGTTGATGAACATTTGGGATCTAGCGATCGAGAAGACAGGAGGATATGTCTTCTCCCGCACGATCCTCGCCGTGCTCTCTGCTTTGGCCCACTGGATCGTCTTCGAGATAATCAATATTCCCTTTCCAATCCCGCTAGCACTCTGGGTCGGCGTGATCTCCCAGTTCATCCCGGTCGTCGGCACGTATTTCGCGGGTGCCTTGCCGGTGCTGGTCGCCGTGCTCAACGAACCTAGCGAAGCGCTGTGGGTATTGCTCATGATCGTGGCGTATCAACAAGTAGAGAACTATCTGCTGTCGCCGAGAATCACCGCCCGCACCATGGAAATCCATGTGGCTGTCGCGTTCGGGTCGGTGGTGGTGGGCGCGGCACTACTCGGCGTGGTCGGAGCGTTGTTGGCTCTCCCCTTTGCCGCAACCGTTCAGGCGTTCATCTCCGGCTATCTTCATCACCGCGACCTCAACCGATAGCTGGCCGAACCGAATAACCCCGAAACGAATAACTGGAGCGCGTTGTCTGGGTCCGTCTCGTTGAGTTCGCTCGTTCGGCTCGGTTAGTTGACGAAATCTTGTACCTGGGCGAAGTCCCCTACCAGCGATTCAGGAGAGGGTGGCTCAATCGAGATGCTCTCATCGAAATCGTAGTACTCAATGATGCTTAGGAAAGTGGGGAGTTCTATGTCTGCGTCGTCCCCACCGAAAGCTCCTGCGAACCCAGGGAAGACTGACCCGAGGTCCACGGACAACATCCGCAGCAACATGTCGTCGTCGATCCATGCATCAACGGCGATGGTCCCTTCTACGACACCGCCGAGGTCACCACCAAGTCCGTCCCGTGCGGCCCCCTCCGAAGGCAGATTGGCTATTGAGACCACAAACCCAATGCGTTGCGTGGGCACTCCGCCTACCTCCTCGTTGCCGACGACTGTTACTTCTTCGGCCACATCGACAATCCCTCGCAAGTCGCCTGCGGGATCGCAGCCGGTGGGTTGTGAGCTCAAATGAGCCAGCGGTGAAGCACAAGCAATCGGAAACGCTTGAGCGTCCTGGCCACTGACGGTGAACCACGCGGTTTCACCTTGGAAGTCGGGGAAGAACTGTGCAGCCATGACCCCAGGGAACCCAGCGTATGTCTGGCCGTCAACGATTCGCACCGTCATCGGCGGGGCTGAAGGATCGCCGCCGGACGACAACATTGCTTCGATGTCACCCTGCGCGTCGGATTCGAAATCAATAGTCAGGGCGTCGCCGTTGGCGTCGACCTCAACCCTCATCTGTCCGCGCACCGCACGGCCCGCTGAGGACTCGATGGCTCCCAACAGAAGATCCGAAGCAGAAGCAGTTGGAGCGGGTGCTTCCGTCGTAGTTGCCTCGATTTCGGGCGCGGTGCTTTCGGTCGGGGTTTCGGTGCCTTCTGGAGCCTCGTTAACCGTGACAGTGTCGTTGCCGCAACCTGTCGCTATCAAAACCAGGACCGCTGCTATCGTCGTGAGTTTGCCCATCATGGCCTCCGATACACAATGTTGAGCAGAAAATCGTGCAGCACATGGCCGAACGCATTCCATTGAAACACTACCGGAAACCAGATTTGGTTTCGGGGATCCTTGTTAGGCCTGTTGGATCTTGATTTCGATGTCGACGCCGGCAGGCAGGTCGAGGCGCTGCAGGGAATCAACCGTCTTGGGAGAAGGCTCCAAGATGTCCAAGAGGCGCTTGTGAATGTGCATCTCGAAGTGTTCCCTGGAGTCCTTGTCTTTGAACGGACCCTTGATGACTGTGAAGCGATGCTTCTCTGTTGGCAATGGGATCGGACCCGACAAGCGAGCCTGGGTTCGTTTCACCGTTTCAACGATCTTCTTTGTCGACTGATCGATGATCTCGTGGTCGTAAGCCTTGAGCCGGATGCGGATCTTCTGTCCCGTTGCCATAATCAGCTCGTTACTTGATGATCTTCGTAACCGAACCGGCACCGACGGTGCGGCCACCTTCGCGGATAGCGAAGCGAAGGCCTTCATCCATGGCGATCGGGTTGATCAGTTCGACATGCATCGCGGTGTTGTCGCCGGGCATGCACATCTCGGTACCTTCGGGCAACGAAATGTTGCCGGTAATGTCGGTCGTGCGGAAGTAGAACTGCGGCCTGTAGTTGGTGAAGAAGGGCTTGTGACGGCCGCCTTCCTTCTTTGACAACACATAGACCTGAGCTTCGAACTCGGTGTGGGGAGTGATGCTCCCGGGAGCAGCGAGCACCTGGCCACGCTGAACCCCGTCCTTGTCGACGCCACGCAGCAGTGCACCGATGTTGTCGCCTGCCTGACCCTGGTCGAGAAGCTTGCGGAACATCTCCACACCGGTACAAGTCGTCTTCGAGGTTGGCTTGATACCCACAATCTCGATCTCGTCACCGGTGTTGACGATTCCCTGCTCGACCTTGCCGGTCACGACGGTGCCGCGGCCTGTGATCGAAAAGACATCCTCAATCGGCATGAGGAAAGGCTTGTCAAGGTCACGCTCGGGGGTCGGCACGTACTCGTCCACCTGTGCCATCAGATCCATGATGGCTTCGGCCGCTTCGGCATCTCCCTCAAGAGCTTTGAGCGCGGAGACGTGGATGACTGGAGTGTCATCACCCGGGAAGTCGTATTCATTGAGGAGCTCACGCACCTCGATTTCAACGAGCTCCAACAGCTCCTCATCGTCGACCATGTCGACCTTGTTGAGCGCCACCGCGATCTTTGGCACACCGACCTGACGAGCGAGCAACACATGCTCGCGGGTCTGGGGCATCGGGCCGTCAGCTGCTGACACCACGAGGATGGCCCCGTCAACCTGAGCTGCCCCGGTAATCATGTTTTTGATGTAGTCGGCGTGACCGGGCATGTCGACATGGGCGTAGTGACGGTTGTGCGTCTCGTACTCCACATGGGACACGTTGATCGTGATGCCGCGCTCACGCTCCTCTGGAGCATTGTCGATGTTCTCGAAATCGGTGAAGGCTGAACCTTCAACGTGTTCGGAGAGAACTTTGGTGATCGCTGCAGTCAGCGTTGTCTTGCCGTGATCGATGTGGCCCATCGTTCCTACGTTGACGTGCGGCTTGTCCCGCTTGAACGTCTCCTTGGCCATAACTGCCTTCCTTGCTTATTCTGTGGTTTGGCTTACTTCTGTGGTTGGGGTTCAGAGACGATCATGCGCCGCGGACGCGAGCGACGATCTCTTCCTGGACGTTTGCAGGTGTGGGCTGGTACGAATCGAATTGCATGGTGTACGTTGCCCGCCCCTGCGTGCGCGAACGCAGGTCCGTACTGTATCCGAACATCTCAGATAGCGGCACTAGTGCATTCACGACTTGGTTGTTTCCCCGCTGTTCGGTGCCTTGCACGCGACCACGACGAGAGTTGACATCACCCACAACATCACCGAGATGGTTGTCGGGGGTGACTATTTCTACGGCCATGACCGGCTCGAGAAGTGTTGGTCTCGCACGCGGTGCGACCTCTCGGAACCAGGCATTTCCAGCGATCTTGAAGGCCATCTCCGAGGAGTCCACATCGTGGATCTTGCCGTCGTTGAGGGTGACTTTGATGTCGACGGTTGGGAAACCGGCCAGTACGCCGTTGCTCATCGCCTCCCTGATCCCTTCGCCAACCGGCTTGATGTATTCCTTGGGGATCGCACCGCCGGTGATACGGCTCTCAAACTCGTAAGAACCACCCGGATTGGGTTCGAGGGTGGCTGAAATAACCGCGAACTGGCCGCTACCACCCGTCTGCTTCTTGTGTTGATAGGTGTAGTCAAGCACCGGGCGGGTAATGGTCTCGCGGTAGGCAACCTGCGGCTTGCCGACGCTGGCCGCAACCCTGAACTCACGCATCATGCGGTCGACGAGAACTTCAAGATGCAATTCGCCCATGCCGGCGATAATGGTCTGAGCTGTTTCCTCGTTCGTGCTGACCTGGAAAGTGGGGTCCTCTTCTGCGAGAGCCTGCAAGGCCCTACTCATCCTCTCTTGGTCGGCCTTCGACTTGGGCTCAACAGCCACCTCAATAACCGGATCGGGGAAATCAAGGTTCTCAAGAGTGATCGGATGCCTGGGATCACACAACGTGTCGCCGGTGCGGGCGTTCTTCAGTCCAATCGCGGCGGCGATGTCGCCGGTGGCGACGCTGTCCTTGTCGAGACGGTCGTTGGCGTGCATCTCAAGGATGCGACCAACCCGCTCCCGGTTCGATGTGCGGGTATTGAGAACTTGGGTGCCCTTGTCGAATGAGCCGGAATAAACGCGGAAGTAGGTGAGACGACCGACATGGGGGTCGGTCATTATCTTGAAAGCGATGGCCGAGAAGGGCTCATCGTCGTTGGCTTTGCGGCTGGTTTCGTTGCCGGAGCGATCTTCGCCAACGATCGGTGGAATGTCGAGTGGTGAGGGAAGGAAGTCGACCACGGCATCGAGCAACGGCTGAACGCCTTTGTTCTTGAAAGCAGTGCCGTTGAGTATCGGAACGAGTCCGTTTTCGAGGGTGCCTTTGCGGATCGCGGCTTTGAGTTCGGTTTCGCTGATCTCTTCGTCTTCGAGGACTTTCATCATGATGTCTTCGTCTTGATCCGCCGCAACTTCGAGAAGCATCGTGCGGTATTGTTCGGCCTGATCGGCCAGTTCAGCGGGAATCTCGACTTCATCCCAGCTCGCGCCGAGGTCTTCGCCCTGCCAGATGAGAGCCTTCATCTTGACCAGATCAACAACACCGACATATTCGCTCTCGGCGCCAATTGGTAGCTGAAGCACCGCAACATTGCTGGTCAAACGGTCCTTGATGGTGTCGAGCACGAAAAAGAAGTCGGCACCCGTGCGGTCCATCTTGTTGATGAAACACATGCGGGGAACGCCGTAGCGGTCGGCTTGACGCCAAACCGTCTCAGTTTGTGGCTCGACTCCGGCCACGCCGTCGAACACCGCAACCGCACCGTCGAGCACCCGCAAAGAACGCTCAACTTCAACAGTGAAATCTACGTGCCCGGGGGTGTCGATGATGTTGATGCGGTGATCGTTCCAAAGACAGTGGGTAGCGGCCGAGGTGATAGTGATGCCTCGCTCTTGCTCCTGTTCCATCCAGTCCATCGTCGCCGCGCCGTCGTGAACTTCCCCGATCTTGTAGGAGCGGCCGGTGTAGTAAAGAATCCGTTCGGTGGTCGTCGTCTTGCCCGCGTCGATGTGGGCCATGATCCCGACGTTTCGTGTCTTGGCGAGCGGGGTTCGCTTCGTAGCCATAGCTGTTCCTCGATGAGTTCGTCAGAGCACTACCGCTGCGTTACCAGCGGTAGTGAGCGAAAGCCTTGTTGGCCTCCGCCATCTTCTGGACATCTTCACGTCGTTTGCATGACGCACCGATCCCGTTGCTGGCGTCAATGATCTCGTTGGCGAGGCGCTCGGCCATGGTGCGCTCGCGACGCCCGCGGGCGTAGCTGACGATCCAGCGGATCGAAAGTGTGGTAGCCCGGCGGGGGCGAACTTCAATGGGCACCTGGTAAGTAGCCCCACCAACACGGCGGCTTTTTACTTCAAGCTGAGGGCGAACATTGTCGACCGCTCGCTTGAGCGTGCCAACGGGTTCCGCTCCGGTCTTTTTTTCGACGGACTCAAGGGCGTCGTAGACGATGCGCTCGGCCAAGGTGCGCTTGCCCCGCTGAAGGATCTTGTTAATGAACTGGGTGACCAGCACCGAGTGGTAGATCGGATCGGGGCGGGTCTCCCGGCGCGGCGCGGGACCTTTGCGAGGCATCGTCAGCCTTCCTTCTTGGTGCCGTATCGGCTGCGGGCCTGCTTGCGGTCGCGGACACCTGAAGTATCGAGCGTGCCGCGGACAATTTTGTAGCGAACGCCAGGAAGATCCTTCACGCGACCACCGCGAACAAGCACGATCGAGTGCTCCTGAAGGTTGTGGCCTTCACCCGGGATATAGGCGGTCACTTCGACACCGCTGGTGAGCCGAACACGGGCCACCTTGCGCAACGCAGAGTTTGGCTTCTTGGGCGTTGCTGTATAGACACGAGTGCACACTCCACGACGTTGGGGAGCGCCTTTGAGCGCTGGTGTCGCTTCCTTGCGACGTTTCGATTGGCGACCCTTGCGGACCAGTTGCTGAATTGTGGGCACGAAGATTTCCTGGGAATTAGTTGATCTATATCGGCAGCTAGCGACTAACGGGCGCGCTCAGGCCGACGGCAAAGCATACGAGCGAGATGGAGGAACCTCAACCTGTCTGGCTCTTGAGGTTGAGCAAATTGATCTGTGACTACTGGGTTGCGGCGTCGGCACTATCGACGGCCGTCTGCGAAGCAAGCCATGCGGCTAGATCTTCTTGCGGATCATCGCTGGAGTAGTAGTCCATAGGCTCGTACTCGGGAGCCTTGGGTGCGATGTTGCGATACTCGCCCATGCCGGTGCCGGCGGGGATGAGTTTGCCGATGATGATGTTCTCCTTCAAGCCGTGCAGTGAGTCGCTCTTCGACTCGATGGCGGCCTCGGTGAGGACACGAGTTGTTTCTTGGAACGACGCCGCGGATAGCCACGACTCGGTGGCCAGCGATGCCTTGGTAATCCCCATCAACTGCGGGCGGCCCTCGGCAGGCTGCCCGCCCTCTTCGATAACCCGACGGTTGGTATCGGCGAAAGTCTTCTGGGCTACCTGATAGCCAGGCAAGAAATCGGTGTCACCGGGCTCGTTGATCAGGATGCGCTTTGTCATCTGACGCACAATCAACTCGATGTGCTTGTCGTGAATCGACACGCCCTGGTCGCGGTATACCTTCTGAACCTCGGTGACGAGATACTGCTGCGTCTCGCGCACACCCTTGATTTCAAGAAGTTCCTTGGGGTCGCGGGCTCCCTCAACCAGTGCATCACCGGCTCGGATTTCTTGACCGTCCAGGACCTCCAAGCGAGAACCCGAGGGGATCGTGTAAGACTGTTCCTCGCCGTCGTCTGCCACGATCACAATCTCACGCCCGCGGCCGTCATCCTCACCGACTCGAACTACCCCAGAGATACGGGCCAGCGTGGCTTTGCCCTTGGGAGTGCGAGCTTCGAAGAGTTCAACAACACGCGGCAAACCGCCGGCGATGTCTTGAGCGCCGGCGACACCACCCGTGTGGAACGTGCGCATGGTGAGCTGGGTTCCAGGTTCGCCGATCGATTGCGCGGCGATCACCCCGACTGCTTCGCCGAGTTCAATCATTCCTCCGGTAGCCAGAGACATCCCATAGGAATTTGCAGAGATCCCAAAAGCTGAATCGTCGGTTAGCGGCGATAGCACTCGCACCCGATTGACCTTTTCGTCGTCACGTAGCGCGGCAAGTTCATCGTCACCAACCATGGTGCCCCGCTCGATCACCGATCCGTCGGACAACTCGACATCGTCGGCGAGTACCCGACCAAAAAGCCTGGTTTCGAGGTGGGAGAGCTTGTCGGGCGTGTCGGGTTGAATATCGTCAAGCCAAATCCCGCGTATCACACCGGGGCGATCGAATGGATCTTCTTCGTTGATTATGAGTTCCTGAGCGACATCGACCAGACGACGTGTGAGATAGCCGGAGTCGGCGGTCCGCAATGCGGTGTCGACCAGTCCTTTGCGGGCACCTGGAGTGGCGATGAAATACTCAAGCATCTTCAGACCTTCGCGGAAGTTGCTCTTGATGGGGCGGGGGATCATGTCGCCGCGAGGGTTGGCTACAAGCCCACGCATGCCGGCAATCTGGCGCACCTGGGTTATGTTTCCTCGGGCACCAGATGAAACCATCATGTTGACCGGGTTGAAATCGTCCGATTCAAGCTCGGCTTTCATGCGTGCCGTTACTTCTGCGGTGGCGCGAGACCAAAGTTCGACCTCCATCTGGCGGCGCTCGCCGTCGGTGATGACACCGCGGCGGAACTGTCCTTCGATGGTGTCGGCCATCTTCTCGTGACGGTCCAGAATCTTGGCCTTCTCACGAGGTGTTGCCACATCGTCGATTGAGATCGTTAGACCTGACTGCATTGCGTAGCTGAAGCAGAGATCCTTGATGGCGTCGAGGCTCACGGCAACGTCCTGCTTGGCGTAGCCACGCGCCAAGTCATCAACGATCTGACCCATCACTTTCCTGTCGACTTTGGCGTTGATGTAGGGGTACGCGTCGGGAAGAGTTTCGTTAAAAAAGACGCGGCCCACTGTGGTGGGCTCGTATTGGGCTCCTTCACCGGAAGCACTGACCAACAGGTCAGGTACCCGGAACTGGATTGGAGCGTGAATAGCCAGGTCGCCACGTTCATACGCGGAGTGGACTTCGCGCTCATCGCGGAACACCCGACCCGTACCAATGGCACCATCAACCTGCTCAGTCAGGTAGAACGCGCCAATGATCATGTCTTGGGTAGGTGTCACCAAGGGGCGACCGTTGGCCGGACTCAGAACGTTGTTGGCACTCAGCATGAGCACTCGGGCTTCAGCCTGAGCTTCGGCCGACAACGGCAAATGGACCGCCATCTGGTCGCCGTCGAAATCGGCGTTGAAGGCGGTGCAAACCAACGGATGCAAGCGGATCGCCTTGCCTTCAACCAAAACCGGTTCGAAGGCCTGAATTCCTAGACGATGCAGGGTTGGGGCGCGATTCAAAAGCACTGGGTGTTCTTGAATGACGTCTTCGAGGACGTCCCAAACCTGGGGCTTGCGACGTTCAACCATACGTTTGGCTGATTTGATGTTCTGCGCCAATTCGGCATCAACCAGCTTTTTCATGACAAAGGGCTTGAAGAGTTCAAGGGCCATGATCTTGGGCAGGCCGCATTGATGGAATTTCAGCGTTGGTCCGACCACGATGACCGAACGGCCTGAATAGTCGACACGCTTGCCGAGCAAGTTCTGACGGAACCGGCCCTGCTTCCCCTTGAGCATGTCTGACAGAGACTTCAGGGGGCGATTACCGGGACCGGTGACGGGGCGGCCACGACGTCCGTTATCGAACAACGCGTCAACTGCTTCTTGCAACATTCGCTTCTCGTTGTTGATGATGATGTCTGGAGCACCGATGTCGAGCAGACGCTTCAGTCGGTTGTTGCGGTTGATGACCCGTCGATAAAGATCATTGAGATCCGACGTTGCGAAACGACCACCGTCGAGCTGAACCATGGGGCGCAGCTCCGGTGGGATGATCGGGATGGCATCAAGGATCATGGCTCGGGGACTGTTGATCCGGCGGCCGTGGTCGTCGCGGCGATTGAATGCAGCCAAGATCCTGAGGCGTTTGATGGCCTTCTGCTTGCGCTGCGCGGATAGACCCCGCTGCCCTTCGGGCGGGTTGATCTGCTGTCTGAGGGTCTCTTCTTCCTCGTCGAAATCGAGTGTCTCGGCGAGGTGGGCTATAGCGCTGGCTCCCATGCCACCCTCGAAGTACTTGCCCCAGCGATCCTGCATCTCGCGCCAGAGCATTTCGTCTTCAACGATTTGTCGAGCGAAGAGACCCGTGAACTCTTCCCAAGCTCGGTCGAGGGTGTCGAGTTCGATCTCGTACTGCTCGCGGATGTCGGCGAGTTCCCGGTCGGCTTGGCGGCGCAGGGCTTTCAATTCGGAATCCTTGGCACCGCTCTGCTCAAGGGATTCGAGTTCGCCTTCGAGTTCCTCGTTGCGCCTCTCGAGTTCTTCTTCCATCTCGGAGTTGATGGCGTCGCGCTCGGCTACAACTTCGGCTTCAAGCTCGCTCAGATCGGCGTCGCGCCGTTCCTCGTCAACCGATACCACCAGGTTGGCGGCGAAATAGATGACTTTCTCGAGCTGCTTGGCCTTGAGTTCCTCACGGGGCTGAGTCCCCATGAGCAGATAGGCCAGCCAAGAACGGGTGCCGCGCAGGTACCAGATGTGCACGGCAGGCGCGGCGAGTTCAAGGTGACCCATGCGCTCACGACGCACCTTTGAGCGCGTTACCTCAACGCCGCAACGCTCGCAGATGATGCCCTTGAAGCGTACGCGCTTGTATTTTCCGCAAGAGCACTCCCAGTCCTTGGTAGGGCCAAAGATCTTTTCGCAGAACAGTCCGTCTTTTTCGGGCTTGAGCGTCCGGTAGTTGATGGTCTCGGGCTTTTTGACCTCACCATTGGACCAGGTGCGAATGCTGTCGGCGGTGGCGAGCCCAATTTTTAGGTTCGAGAAATCGTTGACATCGAGCATGACTGTCCTCTCAGCTCTCTAGTTCTGCCGCTCAGCCGCGGGCCGCACGAGCCGCGGCGCGGGCTGCATCTTCTTCATCCGAACCTCGTTCGGGGCGCTGGAGATCAATACCCAGTTCCTCGACGGTTCTGAAAGTTTCTTCATCGAGCTCCTGCATCTCGATTTCCTGGCCCTCTTTGGAGAGGACCTCCACGTTGATGCACAAGGCCTGCATTTCCTTGATGAGCACCTTGAAGGACTCGGGGATGCCAGGCTCGGGAATGTTGTCGCCCTTGACGATGGCCTCGTAGACCTTGACGCGGCCCAAGACATCGTCGGATTTGATGGTGAGCAGCTCTTGTAGGCAGTAGGCGGCACCGTACGCTTCCAGAGCCCACACTTCCATTTCGCCGAACCGCTGCCCACCGAACTGGGCTTTACCGCCGAGCGGCTGTTGCGTGATCATCGAGTATGGACCCGTTGAGCGGGCGTGGATCTTGTCGTCGACGAGGTGTGACAACTTCAAGATGTAGACGTATCCCGTCATGATCGGGTTGTCGTAGGGTTCGCCGGTGCGCCCGTTGTAAAGCATCTGCTTGCCGTCGTTACCGATGAGGCGGGAAGTGCCATCGTGGCTCTCAGGGTTGAGGTTTTTGAGAATGTCGACGATCACTGGCTTGTCGCCCGCTAGTTCCTTTTCGTCCCACTTGGCGCCGTCAAACACGGGGGTGGCGACAAAAATCGCGGGTTTTGTGGTCGGGCGAGTTTTGGTTTCAGTTCCCCGAGGAGCCTCGACACCAACTTTCTCCCCGTCGGTTTCCCAACCCCAGCGAGCGCAGTAGCCGAGGTGAGCTTCGAGTACCTGCCCCACGTTCATGCGCGACGGTACGCCCAGCGGGTTGAGAATAATGTCGACTTGCTGTCCGTCGGCGTTGAAGGGCATGTCCTCAATAGGCAGGATTTTGGAGATGACGCCTTTGTTGCCGTGGCGACCAGCGAGCTTGTCGCCAACGCTTATCTTGCGTTTCTGGGCTACATAGACCCGGACTAGCTGATTGACGCCAGGCGGAAGTTCGGCGTCGTCACGGCTGAAGGCCTTGACATCGATGACCTTGCCGCTCTCGCCGTGCGGAACCTTGAGCGAGGTGTCGCGCACTTCTCGGGCTTTCTCGCCAAAGATCGCCCGCAACAGGCGCTCTTCTGGCGTCAGTTCCGTCTCACCTTTGGGTGTGACCTTGCCGACCAGCACATCTCCTGGTCCGACTTCGGCACCCACGCGGATAATCCCACGTTCGTCGAGGTCAGCAAGGATGTCGTCGCTCAGGTTGGGGATGTCTCGGGTGATGTCCTCGGCCCCGAGCTTGGTGTCGCGGGCATCTATTTCGTGCTCATGGATATGGACCGAAGTGAGCACGTCGTCTTTGACAAGCCGCTCAGAAAGAATGATGGCGTCCTCAAAATTGTAGCCCTCCCAGGGCATGAAGGCCACGAGCAGGTTCTTACCGAGTGCCAGTTCGCCGTTGTCGGTTGAAGGACCATCGGCCAACAACTGGCCAACTTTCACCTTGTCGCCAACCGCGACTCGCGGCTTTTGGGATATGCAGGAATCCTGATTTGAGCGCTCGAATCGCTTGAGCCGGATGTTGCGTTCGCCGAGCTTCTTGTAGTCGATGATCATGTGGTCAGCGTCGAGTTCGAGCACGGTGCCGTCATCTTCCGCGAGCACCATGTCGCCTGCGTCGGTAGCGCAGTCGGTTTCAATACCGGTACCGATGTAGGGCGCTTCGGAACGCACCAATGGCACAGCTTGGCGCTGCATGTTGGCACCCATCAGGGCACGGTTGGCGTCGTCGTGTTCGAGGAAGGGGATCAGCGCAGTGGCAACCGAGATGATCTGTTTCGGAGAGACGTCCATCATCTGGACTTCGTCGGGGGGTACCGATGAGATTTCAGTGGTTGCGCCGAAGAACACATCTTCGTCGAGCTGGGCGCGTAGTTCTTTCAGAGACACTGCTTGCGGTGAACGCCTTACCAGCACGCGGTCGTTGATGAATTTGCCTTCGTCGTCGATGGGGGCGTTGGCCTGGGCGACCACGAACTCTTCTTCTTCATCGGCGGCGAGGTAGACGATCTCGTCGGTGACTTTGCCATCGGTGACCACCCGGTAGGGGGATTCGATGAAACCGAAGGGATTAACCCGGGCGTAAGAGGCCAGACCACCGATAAGGCCGATATTGGGGCCCTCGGGTGTTTCGATGGGGCACATGCGGCCGTAGTGCGAGAAGTGAACGTCGCGCACTTCGAAGCCCGCTCGCTCTCGGGACAAACCACCGGGACCGAGTGCGGACAACCGGCGGCGGTGAGTCAACCCGGATAGCGGGTTGACCTGATCCATGAACTGCGAAAGCTGCGAGGTCCCGAAGAACTCTTTGATCGCTGCGACAACGGGTCGGATGTTGATCAACGTCTGAGGAGCGATTGCTTCCACATCCTGGGTGGTCATCCGTTCGCGCACGACCCGCTCCATACGCGACAAGCCGATGCGGACCTGATTCTGGATCAACTCACCGACGCTGCGGATGCGGCGGTTGGCGAAGTGGTCCTGGTCGTCGAGGCGGTAGCCGGGGGTGGCATGAGCCAAGTTGAGCAGGTAGGTGGTTGCAGCCAGCATTTCGGCTTGGGCCAACACCGACTGGTTTGGGTCGGGTCTTTCCAGATCTAGACCAAATTGCTGTTCGAGGAAGTCGATCTCTGGACCGAGCTTGCGGTTGAGCTTGTAACGGCCTACCCGAGACAGGTCGTAGCGACGAGAATCGAAGAAGGCATTGCGGAAATACGAGCGAGCCGATTCAACCGTGTGCGGTTCGCCGGGGCGTGCCCGCTTATAGATCTCAAGGAGTGATTCTTCGCGTGTCGGGGCGATGTCCTTGTCTTTTTCCCACTGGCCTTCGAGAAGGTAGAAGTGATCAACTAGCCGGTCGAGGAAACCCGGTTCGTTCTCCTCGTCGTAGCCGAGGGCTCGCAGCAAGGTGAACAGTGAGATGCGACGCTTGCGGGCGACCCGGGCGCCGGCGGTCGTGTCCTTGCCTGGCTTCTGCTCTACGTCGAACTCAATCCATTCGCCCCGGTACGGATGGATCGTGCCGGTGACGATCTGATGCTTGCTGCGGTTGCGCAGTCGGTAGCGTTCGCCGGGTTGGAAGATGACTCCGGGGGAGCGCACGAGTTGTGAAACCACCACTCGCTCGGTGCCGTTGATGATGAAAGTCCCTTTGTCCGTCATCATCGGGAAATCACCCATGAAGACGGTCTGTTCTTTGATTTCACCAGTGTTGGCGTTCATGAACCGGGCGCGCACGAAGATCGGCGCGCTGTAGGTCATGTCCTTTTCTTTGCATTCTTCAACGGTGAACTTCGGCGGTGGACAAAGGTCCTCGTCGTCGGGATCAAATTCAAGTTCAAGTTGAAGCGTTTCCGCGAAGTCGCGGATCGGACTGATGTCTCGGAAGGTCTGAGCCAGCCCCTCCTTGAGCAGCCAATCAAACGACTTTCGTTGAACGGCAGTCAGATTCGGCAATTCGAGAACCTCTTTGAGGTTTCCGAATGAATAGCGTTCGCGTGGTTCGGCGCGTGTTGTCACTAGTGCTCCTGAGTTGCCAGTGAACGAAGACAGAGCGCGGCCACCGGAGCGCGAGAAATCGATGGGAAGTTAGTCGGAACAGGCGCCAAGGGGACCACGCTGTCTCAAAGGCTAGTGGACCGTGAGCTTGGCGGCAACTTGGGCAACAAAAAGCCGCGCCTGCCCTTTGTATAGGCGGCACGCACCCGGCCGGTTGACCAGCCGAAAGATACACGAAGATTAGAACAGTTACCTGCCAAGGTCAAGTACCGAGCGCGCAGCAGAGGATTCTCAGGCGGCTGTTGTGCACAGATTGGAGCGAGCTGCTGCGATCATTTCATCGCTCACGCCGATCGAATTGAGGTAGTTCGCGTGGTCTCCCCAACGTTGCTCCAGCCCCTCTAGCGTCTGTCGCATCACTGCTCTTGGTGATTGCCACATCGTCTCGAAATCGTCTGGGTTGAAGCCGGCAGATCGGATCTGCTCTCGGAAGGGTGATTCGGAGTTGGGTCGCCGGTATTGCTGGCTTATCTCGTAGTCATCGAGCAGATACGGTGCGGATACTCCGGCGAGTCCGAGAAGCACCATCGCCATGACTCCGGTTCGGTCTTTGCCTGCTGTGCAATGGAAAAGGATGCGGTGTCCCTCGATTATCTCATTGATCACTTCTATGAAGTAGTCGCCGAATCCTTCGAGCATGCCCAGATACCCAGAAGACATGTCGTCATTGTCGAACTTCAAAAGAGTGCCGTCGAGGATTCGCGCCAGCATGCTGCGTTGTTGTGCCACGTCGCTCGACATCGGAAGGTGAACGTGTTTGACCGCGCTGGGCAGTCGATCTGGTGCCATCGCGACTTCGCCGTTGCTGCGCAGATCAAACACGCTGGAAATATTCAACGACTCGATTTGTGCCTGATCGTCGGCGGTGAGTCCGTCAAGACGGTCGCTGCGAAACAGCCGTCCCCAGCGTGAGTAGGAGCCGTCTGCGGTTGGGTAACCGCCGAGGTCTCGAAAGTTGTCGGGTCCGTCCATCTTCAGGCACCTCTCGGCCCCGACGATGAACCCTTGTTCGGGTTCGAACAAGTGAATGTATTGTCGGCTCGCGGTGCGAGCGATCACGGTGCGGCCTACCGTATCGGGGGCGCGAATATCGGTTCCAGGATCGTCGGGATCAGCCGAAACGAAGACCGACAACGACGGTGATCCACCTCGCCAGGTAACGATCAACTCGTCGTCATTTGAGACAACGTTGATGTGGGTGACGGTCACCTATTGGAGTTCGACGCTGGCGCCTGCTGCTTCGAGAGCTTCTTTGGCTTTCTCTGCGTCTGCAACAGCGATACCTTCCAAGATTTTGTTGGGGGCACCGTCGACCAACTCTTTGGCTTCCTTGAGGCCCAGGGAGGTGAGAGAGCGCACCTCTTTGATGACCTGAATCTTCTTTTCGCCTATAGCGGTCAGGACGACATCAAACTCAGTTTGTTCTTCATCCTCGGCTGGACTTTCACCGTCGCCGGCAGGTGCTGCGACCGCTGCGACGGCGGGCGCCGCGGCAGTGACACCGAACTTCTCTTCGAAGTCCGACAGCAACTCGCTGAGTTCAAGGACACTCATGGCGCCGATTGCATCAAGGATCTGTTCTTTGGTTGCCTCTTTGGTTGCCATGTCAGGCCTCCTTTTCTTGGCTGGCTTCGCCAGACTCGCCGGCGTTTCCGGCATCGGCGTCAGCCGACGCCTCGGTTTGTGTTTGTGCTTCGTCCGACTCAGCTGTGACCGCATCGGTTGCGGTGGTTTCATCGGTCGTGTTCACATCGGTGGTGGATTGGGGGCCGCCCCGGTCTTCGATCAGAGCGTTGAGTGCATAGGCGAATTGCCGTGGCACCGCCGAAAGCAGCCCAGCGAATTCGGCCATTGGTGCTTGGAATGTTCCAGCCAACTGCGCCAACAAGACATCGCGCGAAGGGAGCGCGGCCAGGGCTTTGATGTTGTCCGAGTTGAGCGGTTTGTTGCCGAGCACACCACCCTTGATGACCAACATTTGGTTGGTCTTTGCGAATTCCCGGAGGGCTTTCGCGACCGCGGCAACATCTCCGTCTGAACCGTCTGGCCGTTCTCCGACAAAAGCGAGCGCCGTCGGTCCGACGAGCAAGTCCTCAATCTCCAAGCCAGCGTCTCGCGCAGCTATGCGCACCAGCGTGTTTTTGTAGATTTTGTACTCGCCACCTGCTTGGCGAAGAGCGTTGCGCAACTCGGCCATAGCGGAGACGTCAAGGCCCCGATATTCGGTGAGGATCGTGCCGTCGGTGTCAGCGAACTTCTGTTTCAGTTCGTCGACGACCGCAACTTTCTCAGGTCTCGGGTCTTTCATTTCGCTCCTCCTTTCAACTCGAAAAAAACTCTGGGGTAAAAAAACTTTGGGCGCTCACCGGATCGGCGAACGCCCAGACGAACCTCAAAATTTTTGGGGCAATTTTGGGGTAATCAGGAAGCTCTCCTCGTCCGGCGGGCGGCTGCCCATTGGTGCTCTTGCTGAGCGCACCGGAGGTCTTCGGTGAACAAGATCTGTAGTTGTGTCGGGGAGGGTACCAAGACGCGCGCGGTTTGACTCAGTGCCAAACACAGGCGACTAGGCTTCGCTGCCGATCAAGGCTGGATCTACTTGAACACCGGGGCCCATGGTCGTGGAAACCACGATCTTTTTGACGTACTTGCCTTTGGCAGCGGCAGGTTTGACCCGCTGAATTTCGGCCGTGAGCGCACGAAGGTTGCTCAGCAGCGCCTCTTCGCTGAAAGAGATCTTGCCGATCGGCACATGGACATTGGCAAAGCGATCCGTGCGGTACTCGACGGTGCCACCCTTGAATTCTCCGATCGCCTTGGCCACATCGGTGGTCACGGTGCCGGTCTTCGGATTGGGCATCAATCCCCGAGGGCCAAGGACACGACCGAGCTTTCCGACTGTGGGCATCATGTCGGGCGTAGCGATCGCCACATCGAAATCAGTCATGCCACCTTGCACCTCTGCGGCGAGTTCGTCACCGCCAACATGTTCTGCGCCAGCTTCACGAGCGGCGGTCGCCGCTTCACCTTGGGCGAACACTGCGACGCGGACATCTTTCCCGGTACCTGATGGAAGGGCCACTGTGCCGCGGATCATCTGATCGGCCTTGCGGGGATCAACGCTGAGCCGGATAACAGCATCGACGCTCTCGTCGAACTTCTTCGCACCAAACGATTTGATGATCGAAAGCGCGTCAACATCAGAATGCAGATGGTTGCGGTCGAACTTTGCGCTGTTGTCGTGGTATTGTTTACTCTTCGCCATGGATGGCTCCCTCTCGTTGGATGCCGCCCGGTGAGGTCTTCCGGTGCGAGCAGTTGGCTGGCTATCAGCCGGTTGGTTCTTTCGGTCGGTTGGTGTGGTTAGCCAGACACCTCAACACCCATCGAGCGGGCGGTGCCAGCCACCTGAAGCTTGGCGCCCTCAAGATCAATAGCGTTGAGATCAGGCATCTTTATTTCGGCGATTTGGGCAACTTGTGCGTCTGTGATCGATCCGACCGTCTCACGTCCGGTGTTGTTCGCTGCCAATTCGATGCCGGCTGCCTTCTTGATCAGATAGGTGGTGGGTGGTGTTTTGAGGATGAAGGAGAATGAGCGGTCTTCGAAGATGGTGATTTCCGCTGGGATGATCTGACCGCGCCGGTCCTCGGTGGCGGTGTTGTAGTCCCTGCAAAAATCCATGATGGCAACGCCGTGAGGGCCAAGAGCCGTGCCGACGGGCGGCGCGGGTGATGCTTGACCGGCGGGGATTTGGATTTTTACGACAGTAGCGACCTGTTTTTTGGCCATGTGATTTCCTGATAGACGGGGAGCGATCCAGTGTGGGCCGGTTGAGCCTCCGCGACAACCTCAAGCGTCACAGAGATCGGCATCAGAACGCGCCAATTGTTAGTTGTTGGTTAGTTGGAGTTCGCCGAACGGCGCTGTTAGAGCCTGGCGACTTGGGCAAACTCAAGTTCGACGGGGGTTTCGCGGCCAAAGATGTTGACCAGAACCTTGACACGGAGTTGATCTTCGTTGATCTCGATGATCTCTCCGGAGAAGTCGGCAAATGGACCTTCCCGAACCCGCACGGTTTCACCCATGCCGTACTCGAACATCGGCTTGGACCTTTTGGTCGCTTCCTGGGTGAGGTCAGCTTCAATACCGAGAAAGTTCTCCACGTCCTTGCGCCGCATAGGCGATGGTTTGCCACCCTGGTTTACGAAACCGGTGACTCCAGGCGTGTTGCGAATGACATACCAGGAATCATCGTCGAGTCGGGTGCGGCAGAGCAGGTAGCCGGGGAACAGCTTTTTCTCAGTGATTACCTTTTTGCCGTTCTTGAACTCGGGAGTCTCACGAGTTGGGATCACAACCTCGTAGATGCGCTCTTCCATGTTCATTGAGGCGATACGGGCTTGAAGATTCTGTTTCACTTTTTTCTCGTAGCCCGACTGGGTGTGGAGGACGAACCAACGACCTGGACGGTCGTTTGGAGAAACGTAAGGCGCCTCTTCTTCAGCCAAGATGTCATCTTCGCTGAGAACTTCGGGTTCGCTGGACTCCTCGGATTCCTGCGTTGCCTCCTCGTCAGAGTCGGCCGAATCGGGGCTCTCTTCGGTCTTGACGTCACTGGTTACGGCAGAAGACTGCGTCACGTTGGCGCCTGTCCAGGCGTTGGCGAGACCTGCTCCTGTTGGTGCTGGGTCGGTTTCTGTTGGGGTTGCGGTTTGGTCAGACATCAGAACTCAGTTATCGAACAGATCAAGGATAAACACCGAAAACACCCAATCGAGTCCATAGATAATTGAGCCCAGCACAATGATGGTGACGAGAACGACGATCGAGTAGTTGACGGTTTCGGATCGAGACGGCCATGCAACCTTGCGGAGTTCGTTGCGTACCTCACGCAGAAACTGGAATAAACCGGTCCGTTCTTGAGGAGGTCCGGTGCTTGGCTGTTTGCGGCGCGCGCGAATCGGCTCGCCATCGGCATCAACCTCACCTTGCCTTTGCAACATGCGTTTTTGCTGTCGGTTCATCGACATGAGCGAATTCCTTGGATCTTGACGACGCCGCCAAATTGGCGACAGGGCCACGCAGGGGCGGCAGGACTCGAACCTGCAACCGCCGGTTTTGGAGACCGGTGCTCTACCAATTGAGCCACGCCCCTGAGAACGCGCACCAAGGCTAGCATCCCCTTGGAGATTTTGGCCCTAGTTTCCCGCCGTCGGTTAGATTGCCAGGCGGGTGGCGCGGCGCTGCCGTTTAGCCAACGCGATCACACCCGCAGCCGCCGCGATACCTCCGAGAGTGGCAGCGGCACGGGCCGGGATCCGACGCGCAGGTGTCTGGTCTAGCTGGTCGAGTAAGTCACAAATCTCGTGTTCCAGGGTGGGGTCGAGATCGATCGGAGCGTTCGCCAGCGTGCGCATCATCCGACGCAACCGGCGGTAGCTCGCCAATTCGGCTTGGCATCTAAGACACTCGGCTACATGGACCCGAGTCGGCAACGAGAGCAACGACTCGTCTGTAGAGACAAGTTCGTCAACAAGGTCCCGGCAAGCAGCCTTGGCTGGCAGAATCTTCTCAGATGGCATGAGATTCCTCTCCCTGATTGGGGAATACCTGCTCGCGGAGCCGTCGTCGGGCGCGATGAAGGCGAACTTTCGCGGCGCTCACCGAGATACCCAGTTCCTCGGCGATTGCCTCATGAGGTAGGCCGTACACGTCTCGCAACACAACGACAGAGCGCAGACGATGCGGAAGATCCCGAACTGCGACCTCCAGTTCGTCTCGAAGAGCGACGAAATCGCCGCGCAAGGCTGGGTCGTTGTCGGGTCGGGTCTCGGCTAGGAGCGCTTCGTCAGGCAGTTCGTCATGACGATGCCGGCGTTTCTTGGTGCTCTGGGTGGAGGCACAGTTAGCGACGATTCGATATAGCCAGGTACTGAAGCGTGCGTCGCCCCGAAAGCGATCAAGCCCTTTGTAAGCCCGAAGGTAAGCGTCTTGGACCACGTCTCGTGCGTCTTCCTCGTTGCCGGTAAGTCGAAGTGCCAACCCGAAGGCGTCGCCATGGGTGCGGCGCACCAACTCGTCGAACGCTTGGCGTTCGCCAGACTTCGCCCAAGCTACGAGCTCGTCTGGTTCGGCGGTGCGCATATTGGACCTTGCAGGCTGCGCCGGGTTACGTGACGGATCCGTGACAATTCGCAACTTCGATGAACGCTTAGACTTTTGGCCCATGGGTGCTCCCTGTGGTGCTTGTAGCGACGGACAGATTCGAACTGTCGACCTCTCGATTATGAGTCGAGCGCTCTCACCTACTGAGCTACGTCGCCGCCCCGAAGCGGTGTCCCGCTTCGTGAGCTCCCTGTCAGAATCGAACTGACGACCTTCTCCTTACCATGGAGACGCTCTGCCAACTGAGCTAAGGGAGCCTGCTACCCGCGAAGCGTGAAGCGTTGGCAATGATGCCACGGCAAAAGCCCCGCTCCAACTCCTTTCCGTCATAGTATTCCCACCGCTTCGGACCTCGCCCGACTTTCACTGTGCCAATGGATCCTCCAACACCCGAGTCCAATACTGCCAACCCCCGGCTTCTTCGTCGCGCCTTGCTGGTGAGCTTCGCTCTCTATGTCACCTTGGGGTTGCCAGATGGCGTGCTTGGTACCGTCTGGCCCAGCTTGCGCGACGATTTTGGGCGGACCGACAGCAGCTTCGGGCTGTTGATCGCGTGCTCAGCGGTGGGTTACACATGTTCCAGTATCGGCTCTGGCCATCTGACTCAGCGCTACGGCAGCGGGTTGGTTCTGCGAAATGCGTCTTTCGCGGCGATTGCTGGGTTGGGGCTGCTATCGATTGCGCCTACTTGGTGGACTTCGATGCTTGGCGTGTTGGTTCTGGGGGCTGGATGGGGGCTGTGTGATGCTTCAGTCAATGCTTGGATGGCGCTGACTCAAGGGCCGCGGCAAATGGGGTTGTTGCACGCTGCTTACGGTGTGGGAGCGCTTTCTGGGCCTTTGTTGGCAACGGCGTTCATTGCCAACGGTGGATTGTGGAGGGGTCCGTTCATGGTGATCTGCGGACTCGGCGTGGTACTCGTCGCAGTTATTGCCAGTGCCCGGCACGGTTTCGATACAGCACCGGTATCAAGCGAGGTTGCGGGCACTCCGGCCCCGACTAGCGGGTCACGGATGCTGCTGGCGCTGTTGATCATGTGGTTCTCGATCTATGTGGGGATTGAAGTGACCGTGGGCCAGTGGAGCTTCACACTGCTGACCGAGAGTCGCGACTACAGCAATGTGCTCGCTGGGGTATTGGTTGCCGCTTTCTGGGGAGGGTTGACGCTCGGGCGTTTCCTGCTCGCAGGTTTCGGTGATCGTTTCTCCCCTGAGCGAGTGCTTGCCTCGACGATCGGTACTACCGCTATCGGAGTGGTGTTCTATTGGGCGGACATTGCATCGCTCGGCGCCTTTGCCCTGCCCTTGATCGGGCTCTCTTTGGCGGCGATGTTCCCTTTGGTGATCGGGCGCACTGCGGTGTATATCGGCGAGGCACGCGCGGCCCGAGCGGTCGGTTATCAAGTGGCTGCGTCATCGGTTGGGTTTGTGATTTTGCCTGCTTTGGTCGGGGTTTTGGCCGACCATCACGGGGTGGCAGTGGCCCTTCCGGTTACCTTCGTAGCGACCTGCACGCTTGGGTTGCTGTGGACGCTCATCCAGGTTCAGTTGTCGCGTGCGACGGTTTCGGACTCGGTTTGAGTCTCGATGGTTTGAGTCGACCCTTTGGGGAAATCGGGAGTGAGAGCCGTGAAGTCGCCGGTATCCAGCACGCCTTGCCAAATGCCCGCTCCGTAGGCGAGGTCGTCGACGAGCCGCAAGGCGAGTGAGCGAACCACTGGAGCGGGTCGAGCGCCCCGAATCCAATCGAGCAACGATGGACCCAGCATTGCGGCCACTATCAGGGGCCGGGTACGGGGGCGGATCAATGCCAACAGGGTTGCGAGCGGCCACCACACCCGTGCCACCGCACGGGCAAGGCCATAGCCCGCATGCAGGTGCCCGATCCCGGCTATGCGTATAGTCATGGCCTGCGAGTCGGGTAGTGAATCGAGTTTGCGCTTCAGCGCCGCGGCGGAACCGACAGCGACCTCAAGTCCCACGATTGGATGCCCGGCTGCTAGCGCGCCCCAAGCCGTGGCGCTCCATGCAGAACAGCGCACTGGTGCCACGCGTGAACCGTGTCGCGTACCAAGCTCCGCTGCCGAGGCACCGTATTCTCGCCTTTGATCGACGAGAGCCCTCCAATTTGGCCGGGGTCGGTGCTCGACATCCACCACAGGGTCGTAGCGAACGATGCCGCCGCTATCAACGAGGCGCCAGATCAGATCTACGTCTTCGCCGGTGCGCATCTCAGCATCGAACCCGCCAACTTCTGAGATGGCATCGACCCTGGCGACCAATGCCGCCGCTGGCACGTAGGAAACAGGGTTTTTGGGAGCGACCAGAGCCCTCCTGTCACCAAGGTCCAGCGGCGAATGGTGTTGCTCGTAGCTTTCGAGCAGGCTGTCACCAGGCCGAGAGCGAACCCGCGGGGCAACGGCCACGACACGGCGATCTTCGAAATGCCCTACCAGGTGGTTGACCCACCCCGGCCACAGTTCCACATCGGTGTCGACGAACGCCACCAAGGCGGTAGTCACCTGTGCCAGTCCCGTGTTGCGGGCTGCGGCGGGACCTTGGTTGGTGTTGTGGCGGATCAACTGTGCGGTGTGCCGTTCGCACACCGCAGCGATCTCGGCGGAGTTCCGTGAGGCGTCGTCGACTACAACGACGGGTAGATCACCGAGAGACTCAAGACAACGGGCGAGCCCCTTGGCGTCGTTGTAGGCGGGGATCACAACCGTCACATCGGGGTCGCTGACCGGATCAACAATGGGATGCACGATCCCCGCGTCGAGTAGGCGGCGGGCGAGGGCACGGGCTTGAGTGTCGTCATCCAGTGGTGCACCGTCCAGCCAACCTGCCAGGATCCTGGCGCCGGGATCTGAAAGCCGGATGATGCGCAAGGGCGCGCCTCCGACGAGTAAGCGGCCATGGTCTCGGCGATCCAGTGCGGTGTCTGCGACCAAGCGAATCCCCGCCGGTGGCAGCGCGTCGTCGGCCGGGGATTCCACCTTCGCACCGTAGCGCCCACAAACCCACGGCGCATAGGGGTTTGGCGTCGGGGGTCAGGCAAAAACTTGGCTGACGGCGGCGGGGATGGCCGCGGGTCCGTTGATGACAGCAAAGCGGGCACCGACCTTGGTTGCGAACTCCTTTGCGTCGTCGGCGTCAGCAGCAGGGGCGAGCACCGCCAACTCATCAAGACGCCGCGCAACAGCCACGGGATCAGCTCCGGTGGTTGCCCGACAATCTGACAACAAAATCACAACCCGGCGTTTGGCTCGTGAACGATCAAGTTGATCAGCCGCAGCAGCCAAGGCTCCGGCTAGATCGGTGGTCCCCTGACCGCGGAGGCGTAACAAGGAATTGACCACCTGCGGAGCGGCCTTGGCGTCTTGCTGGGACTTCAGAACGAGGATTCGGTCAGCAAAAACCAGCGCCGACCAGTCGGCCGGGACCCGGTAGGAACACGCTGCCGCGGCCACGGCCGCGGTTGCTAGACGTTGACCGCTCATCGAACCGCTGCGATCAACAACCAGAGCAAGGGCGGTCATCGGCTTGGTCCAATGCCTGACCCGCAAATCAGCCATATCGGCGCTGATGCCTCCGGCCTCGGCTGCGACTAGAGCGTCGATCGAGCGGTCGATATCAAGATCTCCGTCGAAACGATCCGCCCCAGATGAGACCATCCGCCCGACCCCTCGTGCGCCAACCGGCCCACTACGGGCAACATCGAGCACCAAGCGCCCGGCGATGCTTGCTGCCAGCGCGGCCAAGCGACGATCAGTGGCAGACGACATCTCTGTCAAGAGAGTCAAAGCATGGTCAAGGTCTTGATCGACTAGTTCCGCGAGCGCCTCTTCGTTGATCTCGCCCACATCACCGCTGATGTCGGCGAAACCTTGGTAGCGGCTCAACTGGCCACGTGGAATCGTGCGGCGGTTCTCCTCAGCCAGCGCATCGAGTGCGTCACTGCCCTCAAGGGTGAGGGGAGTGCCGTGGTTGCCCCCTACGGGGCCAGGGCTTTTCCCGGGTCGTGGGTTGCGCTTTCGGACTGCTCAGCGCTGATGATCCGCTCCCACAGCTCGGTGACGATGTCTTCGGGAGTGCGGTCGGTGCCCTCGTGAAGACGAATGCGCCCGGATATAGCGACCAACGCAGCGTCGAGGCCGACCGATGAATCATCAATGTCAGCGGAGCGAATCGTTGCTAGCCGGGTTGCCACCTCAACCAGATCAATGGCCCCGCGTACCGATGAACCGATACGCAGGTCTGGGTGCCTGCGGGTCGCCCGAGAAATTGCAACCGCACGGTGTAGCAAGGTTTCGCCCGCTCCACCGGGCGCAAGTGGCTTCACGCGTAAGCAGACAATGTCGCGTTCCTCGTCGAAAGACTGATAACCCAACGAAATCCGAGACATCCTGTCGTAGATGGCGCTCGAGACTCGCGCAGTTCCAATGTTGTCGAACGGGTTCATCGCGGCGACCAGACGGAACCCTTCGGCAGCTTGAATCCGGCCGAGCCGAGGCAACGTGAGTTCCCCCTCTGACATCACCGTGATCAGGAGATTGATTGTCTCCTCCGGCACCCGGTTCAGTTCCTCGACGTAGAGCAATGAGCCGGTTCTCAGAGCCTCCACCAACGGTCCGTCCACAAAGACATGAGGTACGTACCCCTCCGCCATCACCCTGGATGGGTCGAACTGTCCTGTGAGGCGTGCGGGAGTCAATTCGGCGTTGCCCTCCACGAACACTAAGTCGCTGCCCGCCGTGGCAGCGACGGTGCGCAGAATCGTGGACTTGCCGGTGCCCGGCGGACCCTCGAACAACACATGACGGTTTGCGCCAAGCGCTGCTACGAGCAACTCAAGCTCACGGCGGCGACCAACAATCGCGGTACGTAACCCGGCGAGAAACGCGGGATCGTCTAGCATTTTGTCGGGTTTCATCGTTTGTTGGTTCTGCTTGTTGATTGCTGTTTGTTGCAGACAGCTCAGGCGAAGTTGATGACGCCGCGCACGTTTTTATTGTTGAGCATGTCTTCGTAACCCTCGTTGACTTGATCGAGCGTGTAGGTGTTGGTGATCATCTCGTCGAGTTTGATCTGACCGGCCTGATACATCGACAAGATATGTGGGATCTCCTGTCGCGGCGAGGTGGAGCCGAATAGGCACCCTCGGAGCTGCTTGTTCATCATGGCGAACTCGAACAAGTTGAGCTGCACGTCCATCTGCATGGCGGGAGCGACAGCAGTGGCGACGATGGTTCCGCCTTTGCGGGTGAGGAACTGAGCCGGCGCGATCATGTCGCCGGTGAGAACACCCGGGGTCAAGATGACACTGTCGGCCATGACTCCCAAGGTCATCTGACCAACGAGTTCGGTTGCTTCTTCCATTGATCCGGCACGATGAGTGGCACCGAACTCCATGGCACTCTCCTGCTTGAACTCTGAGGGATCGACAGCCACCACGTTCTTGGCTCCCGCGACTGCCGCTCCCTGAATTGCGGCATGACCAAGACCCCCGCAACCGACGATCACCACTGTGTCGCCTGGTTTCACATCGGCCCGGTTCACTGCCGAGCCATAGCCGGTGGTGACACCGCAGCTGACCAGCGCGGCTGGTCCCGCGGGGATGTCTTTGGCGATCTTTATTGCGGAGTCGACGCTCACCACCATGTGCTCAGCGAATGTGCCCAGCTTTAGAAAGGCACACAGGTCTTCGCCCGCTGCACTGTGATGACGAAAACCGCCGGCCATCATCTCTGGCTCCATCAGATGCATTCCGAGGTCGCACAGGTTTTGCTGACCCGAAGAGCACCAGCGGCATTTGCCGCACGAAGGGATGAACGAACAGGAGATGTGGTCTCCGACTTCGAACTCAGTCACACCTGGGCCTGTTGCCAACACCACACCTGCGCCTTCGTGTCCGCCTACGAGAGGCATAGGTGCCGGCATCGTGCCGTCGTGGGCATGTTCGTCTGAGTGACACATACCTGCGGCGAGAGTCTTGACAAGGATTTCGCCTTCGATCGGATCGTCGAGTTCTATCTCCTCGACGCTCCAAGGGGTGTTGGGTTCGCGGAGAATGGCAGCCCTAGTCTTCATGGTGGTTCCTTTGAGATGGTTTCAACGTCGCTGAACGTAGCAGCCGAACGTAGCAGCAACCCCACCGGCCCTAGTGGGAGTGTCGGGCCATGTGCTTCACAGTCTCGGATCGAGCGTTGCCAAGGTTCTTGTCCGCGTTGCCCATTCGGTGATCTTACGGTCGGCGCTGGCAAGCTGGTATCCGCCGATGATTGCGGTAGCCGTGATGATGCGGTCGGCGGGATCGGAGTGGAAGCCTTGCGTACTCAGTTCCACAGAACGGAGAGCTGTCTCGTCGTCGACGGGGACGGTTCTCAACCCGTCCGCGACCAGACGTTGACAAAGAGCGCGCGGTGGCAGTTCAAGTTCGATCCGTCCACTCATGTGGAGCAGGGCGATTTCCCAGAACGTAAATGAAGACACCGCTGCGGAACGTTCCTCCAGCGCAGCTTGGATCGCTTGCCGGGTGCGCGCTCCGAGTTGCGCTGAACCGGCGATCAGCCACAACAGGACATGGGTGTCGAGAAGGATCACTGTCTAGGCGTTCAGTCGGGGGAGAGTACCTGATCCGGGTTGCAGAATACTCCCCACTCTTCGTCCGGAACAGCGGGGTCGAGGATGTCTTTGACGATTTGCACCTGTTCTCGGTACCTTCCCCACATCTCGGGTGTTGGGTCCTCAGCTGCCACTAATCTGGACACTGGCTTCCCGTGCTTGGTAATCACGATCTCCATTCCGGTCTCGTTGACTTCGTCCATGAGCGCGAGGCAACGGTTCTTGAATTCACCAGCGGGTATCGTTCGTTGGCCCTGGTTATTAGTAGGCATTCTGGGACCTCCAAGACTCCGTTGCGAACATCATAGCTATAGACGCTAGCTATAGACACTTGATCGGTTAGTTTGCCAACAACCTCACGCGAACCGATCACTTAGGGGCCACGCGGATTGGTGACACGGGTCTCGGTGGATTTTGTTCCGACCGTGATAGGCGCCGGCGAAAACGCAGGTCAAGGTGATCGCAGCCGTAACCAGAAGTCTGGACCTTCCGCAGTTCATCGCCTATTCGCTAACGTCCTCAGTAGGGGAGGCCGACTGCTGTGGTCAGGAACTCGGCGTATGGAGAGGCTGTGCGGCAGGCGTCGGCGAACTCGTCGATGAATCCCGGGGCCGTAACCTCCTCCTCGGTGAACGGGACAGCGGCGATGTGATCCTTGCGCTTGAGGTCTTCGATGTTGGGATGGTCGGGATCGAACCCCCTGGGAGGCCGCTTCAACGAGTCCCCACCCAACGCGAACTCCTCAGCGAATCCGGGAGCCTCCAGCGCATCGCTCCAAGCAGGCGTGTCGGCCACGATCCGCTCGCGGATGCGGGAAACCGCGGCTGAATCCGGTCGCCAGATGCCGACCCCGGCAAAGACATCGTCGGGTTCTAGGTGGAGGTAGAAACCCGGCGCATGGGCCGACTTGCCGGCCTCGTGACGGAAGTGGACCGCCGCTTGGGTCTTGTAAGGGGTCTTGTCCTTGGAGAAACGTATGTCGCGATAGATGCGGAACATGGACCCGCCGTTGGCCCGTGTGTCAGCTACGAAGTGCTCACTGATCGAGTGCAAGTGCGGCTCGAAATCTGCGATGAACGACAGCAGCGGTTCCTTGACGTCACGTTCGTATCGCGCCTTGTTGTCAGCGAACCAGTCGCGATCGTTGTTGGCCCGCAACTCAAGCAGGAACTGGAATAGTTCGGAACTGAAGTGGGTCTGCACAATTACGGTCCTAATTCATAGAGACGGGCGAAGCTAATTTTAGGGTCTGTCGGGTGCGACGGCCCGGCCCGTATGGCACATCGAAGCCAGCGTGAGCACCGCCGCAGATGACGACGTGTACGACGTGGTGATAGCTGTGGCGGCGAGCGTTATGAGTGTTGGAGACATTGCAGACGCACTCCAACTCCTGTATGAGCAAGCCGCTGGATCCTAGACATCGGCGATCGCCGACCAGATCCTGGAGCCATCTGAGATGCTTGGCATCGGCTGGGCGCACCGTGGCTCCAGCTTTGACTTCAACGGCGATGAGACGTCCATCAAGTTTATTAGTTGTTTTACCGCTTAGCTAATAGTAATTTTGTCGGAGTTGTGGATTCGGTGGGCTCAGCGAATCTGCTTGATAGAGCCGGAAGATCCCCAGTGCCGGTCGGCGGTCAGCACATCGGCGTCGACACGATCGGCCAGCGCCAGACATAACCGGTCTGCCAGCGACAGCCCTTCGCTTCGGGTCCAGCGACGGGCGGCCCACTCCGCGTCAGCCCCGACGACGGGTTCGATTCTGAGGCCGTAACTTTGCAGCAACGCGCGCGTCAGATCCCAGTCGCGGCCTGCGCTGAGCACCTTCTGGGCCACCTCCGACCAGTTCACAGCACCGCACAATGCACCTGCCTCCAAGGCCGTATCCACTTCCGAGGCGCCGTCCTCTCCCTGGAGGAACGCCAGGATGGCCGAGGCATCGAGAACCATGCTCACGCCTGGTCCTCCCGTTCCGATGCACGCCTACGGTCGGCCAGAAGTTCACCGACAAGATCAAGGCCCTTCAACTCTCCCCGCACACGTTCGAGCAGCTGCTTCCGGGTCATCAGCACCAGCCCCCCCGAGGTGGGCAGCATCACCAGCGGTGTCCCCTCAGCCAGATGCTCGCTCTCGCGGACCTCCGCCGGAACGACGATTCGTCCACGATCTCCCACTACGACAGTATATATCCCATCTACATATCAAATGTACCACATAATATCACTGAGTACCATCAAGCATCACACTGTGCCACTCTCTAATAATGTTTCCCACCCGACCGTAGCAACTTTGCCGATCGGGAAGCGCCTGAGCTGATTCTCAGCCGAGACAGCGGGAGACACTGCTGCGGTTCAGCCGTAGTGACGGGCGACATTTTCGGGGTAGCTGCGGGAGAAATAGTTCCAGAGTTGCTCGCCGTAGGTGGAGGGGCGGTAGCTGCTGGCTATGTCGCCGACGCCAGCCTCAGTCTCCTCCTTGCGGGCCATGAACCCAGCGCTGGTGTGGTGTGGACTGGCCGCCACCGCCGCGGCGAACCGGTCATCAAGAGGCAGCGGGGCCAGCGAAGCATCCAGTGACGGGCCATGGAAATAGCCAGCCGAGTAGCGTTCGCAGGTGGTGATCACCCGGTGAGCGGTCGCCACCAGATAATTGCCGGTCATGGCCTGGAGCATCTCTCCGAGGTTGATGACGAACGACCCCTCCACGCAGGGAACGTCTATCCACTCGCCAGCTTGGTTCTGTACCTGAAGGCCAGCGGTCTGGCCCGGCGCAAGCACAGTCAAGAACCCGGTGTCGTGGTGTGCGTTGACCCCGGCAGCACCATCAGGGGTAGGCGGATAGTGAATGAACTTCGACAGCGACATCGGGCGATCCCCGAAATAGCGCTTCATGTGGTCATCGGGCAACCCCAGGCCCGACGACAACGCGCTGAGCAGCCGGTCAGACAAACCACCCAACTCGTCGAACCATTGGTTGGCAAGCTCCCGCTGCCCGGCCAGAACCTCCTCGGGCAGCCACTGGTTGGGTCCCAGCAGACGCAAGTAGTTGGGTTCGGTGCCTTTGGGATGGGCCGGCCACTCGGTCCACCAGTCGATCTGTTCGCGGATATCGGGGCGGTTGTTGGTGTACTCGGCCCCCACCGGCTCCCAACCCCGGAAGTGACGTGAACTTCTCTTGTCGATCAGCGTTTTCTGGTCGTCGGGCAGCGCAAAAAAACGGCGCATCATATCGAACACGTCATCACAGAGCCCGTCGCTCACCCCGTGGTTCACAACCAGGAAAAAGCCGACCTCATGACAGATCCGGCAAAGTTCCTCCGCCAACTCTTGACGCGCCTCCAAAGACGCCGAAGGTTCCGACAACGGCCCCAGATCCACCACCGGAATCTGATCAAACAGCGCTTCGGCCATGCCCCCAGCCTACGGTCTCGGACTCCGCTCAGCCAGAGCACTAGAACTGGACTAGTCAAAGACGATTACACCGCGGATGTTCTTGTCGTCTCGCATGTCTTGGTAACCCTCGTTGATCTCATCGAGCGAGTAGGTCTGGGTGACCAACTCATCGAGTTTGAGCTGACCGGCCTGGTACATACCCAGCAGATGGGGCACTGCCCGGCGGGGACTGTCGGAACCGTAGATCGTGCCCCTCAGTTGCTTGTTCATCATGGCGAACTCAAACAGGTTCAGCTGCACATCCATCTGCGTCATCGGGGCCAGACCTGTGACCACAATGGTGCCGCCTTTGCGTGCCAGAAACTGGGCTGGCGCCACCATATCTCCGGTGACCACACCTGGTGACAGAATCACGCTGTCGGCCATCACCCCATGGGTCAGGCCCCCGACCAACTCCATCGCTTCTTCCATCGACGCGGATGTGTGGGTCGCTCCGAACTCAGACGCTTTCTCCCTTTTGAACTCCGCCGGGTCGACCGCAACGATGGTCTTTGCACCCGCAGCCTTCGCGCCTTGCAGGGCGTTGGAACCGATGCCGCCGCAACCGACCACCACGACAGTGTCGCCCGCCGAAACCTCAGCACGGTTGACGGCCGATCCGTAACCGGTAGCTACGCCGCAGCTAACCAGCGCCGCGGCGATCAACGGTACGTCCTTGTCGACTTTGATCGCCGAGTCTTCGCTGAGCAGCATGTGCTCGGCGAACGTACCCAGTTTGGCCATTGCGGAGAGAGGTTCACCGTCGGGGCCGATGTGGGCGTCTCGCCCGTCGGTGATCATGCCCCGGCCGAGTGTGCCTGCTCCGAGGTCGCACAGGTTTTGCTGGCCCGAAGCGCACCAACGGCACTTGCCACAAGCCGGCACGAACGACACCGCAACGTGATCGCCCACCTCCAAACTGGTGACTTCGGGGCCTACTTCGATCACCACACCGGATCCTTCATGTCCGCCGATTACAGGCAGCAAAGAGGAGCCGCCTGGGGCATCGGCTGAGCCGAGATCACCGGTGACCATGTGTTCGTCGGAGTGGCACAGGCCAGCAGCGTGGGTCTTGACCAAAACCTCGCCTCGCTGAGGATCGTCGAGATCCACATCTTTAACTAGCCATGGCTGGTGGGCTCCGTACAGCACCGCTGCGCGAGTCTTCATCGTTGTTTCTCCAACCTTGTTCGGACCAAGTGAATTGCGCGCACAGTAGTAAGAGCCAACATCACAGGCGAATTCCGCCCTTGCCCGCGCAAGTGTGGTACCCGCAAGTGTGGTGCCCGTGTGCGCGGAGGCCTGGCGAGAGCACGCCGTATGTTTCGTCGATAGATGGGTGGTGCCCGTGTGCGTGGAGGCCTGGCGCCGACCCAGCTCAGATGGTGTTGGTCATGCCGCCGTCGACTGGCACGACGGTGCCGGTGATGGCGCTGGCGCCTTCTGAGCAGAGCCAACAGATGGCATCGGCCACTTCGGCCGGTTCGACGAGTCTTGCGAGGGGTCGTTGATGGGCCGCGAACTCGTTGATGTCAGTATCGAATGCAGCGGCTGACGCTTCCAGAATGGCGGTGCGGGTCGAACCCGGTGCCACCGCATTGGAGGTAACCCCTGTACCGGCCAAATCAACAGCTAGTGCTTTCACCAAACCGATGACCCCGTGTTTGGCAGCGACGTAGGGCGCCATCTTCGAAAGCCCGATAGTGCCCGCCGACGAGGACACCGCCACGAAGCGACCTCGTCGGGGTTCGGCTGAAGCCAATATCCGTGGGATCGTTGCACGTGCTGTCTGAAAAACCCCGGTCAGGTCGATATCGGTGATCGTGTTCCACTCGGCGTCGCTGACCTCCCAGAGTGGCGAACGGGCCTTGAACACGCCGGCTACCGCAACCGCGGCATCAAGACGACCGAAGTGCTTGACCGCTGCTTCTGCCGCGTCATGTAGCTCGACTTGATTCCGCACGTCTGTCTGCATTGTCAGAACATGGTCGCCACCGGCGGTTCCAACCGCAGCAAGTTCGTCTGGGGTCGCGAGCGAATACTCGATATTCGGGACATCACCACAGATATCGACAGCGACCACAGACCAGCCGTCTGCAACTAGCTGTGTGACGGTTGCAGCGCCGATACCTCGGGCGGCTCCAGTAACAAGGGCGACAGGTCGATTCATGGCAACTTGTCTAGCTTGTCCAGCGCCGATTGCCAGAAAGTTCGGTGCAGGTTGTTGGCTAGGCGTTCGTTAACTGGTTGACGGCGTCGTCGATCAAAGCGGCAAGGAGCCTGGTTCCCTCGGCTGCATTGGCGCCGCTGGGATCGCCGAGAACACCATTGGCCGATACCTCGCGAACACCAGCCTCGAATATCTTGGGGAGCAGTTCGTCGAGTGGTTCCAACGCTCCAGGTTCGGCCTGGTCGAGCTGAACAAGGTCCTCGGCGATTGCCAACATCAGCGACGTCTCGGTCCGTCCGGCATGTGCATCGGCGCCGGGGAGTCTTACCGACCACACTTCGAACGCTCGTCCTCGCGCCTTGCACACTTCGGTCGCGGCGCGAAGCGCGTAGGCGTTCCCGCCGTGAGCGTTGATCGCCACGATGCGTCCGAATTCGGGGCCGGCTTTTCCGACGATCTCGATGAGCATCTCCGACAACACTCGGGTACCGACTGAAAGCGTGCCCGCAAAGCCTCGGTGCTCATCGGAGGCGGTGATGCTGATAGCCGGCGCGACCCGGACCGATTCGAGACGATGGGCTACCCCTGCCGCTACTGCCTGTGCGATCCGCGTGTCCGTGTCGAGAGGAAGGTGCGGTCCGTGTTGTTCGGTGGAACCTAGAGGAAGCAACAAGGTCAACGCTTTCGCCTCCGATGATGCAGCGGCTACGTCTGGAGATGTGCATGAGCCGAGTAGGGCCATGTTCGAAGCGTAGCTGTGAGGGCTCAGCCCAACGCGGGAGGGGAGAAGTCTCTTGGCACGACAACGTCATCGGGTGTCAGGTCGGTGATTGAGTTCTTGCCTATGCCGCGCAGCGTCGCCTTGATTCCAGCGTTGAGAATGTCGAGCACGTTCTCCACGCCGGCCGCGCCGTTGGCTGCCAAGCCCCACAAGTACGCCCTGCCGATCAGCACCGCATCGGCGCCGAGGGCACATGCCTTGACCACATCGCTACCCCGACGGATACCGCCGTCAAGCAGGATCTCTATATCGCCGCTGACCGCCTCGGCGATCTCTTTGAGCACTCGAATCGAGGCGGGGGCGCTGTCGACATTGTTGCCTCCGTGGTTCGACACCGAGATTGTTGTGGCTCCGGCATCGACTGCGCGACGGGCTTCGTCGGCTCTAGCAATCCCTTTGACCATGAACGGGCCGTCCCACTGCGAGCGCAACCAGGCGATGTCTTCCCAAGTCGGTGGTGGTGTCGTCATCCAGGTGCCGTATGCCTCGAAGAACAGCGGCGCTTGCTCGTCGACACCGGCAAAGTTGGGGACCCGGAGACGAGGAATTGTGCCCTCACGCAACCACGACCAGCACCATGCCGGTTTGGCCAAGACCTCAAGCGCATGCGGCATTATTTCTTTAGGGGTGAACGATTGCGGAATGTGGGGGCTTCCCCAGTCGCGGCCATGGGAGAATGACCAGTCGAGGGTGAGGATCAAACCGACTGCTCCGGCAGCCTTGGCGCGGTCCATGCGGGCGAGCATGAAGTCACGGTCTCCCGCCCAGTAGATCTGAAAGAAGGTTTGCGGGTTGGCGGCCACCACTTCTTCGATTGGTTTGCCTCCGAAGGAACTGAGTCCTATTGGAATCCCCCGGTTCGCTGCCGCTTGAGCGACCGCCACTTCGCCTTGTGGATGAACGGCTTGCACGCCAGTGGGGGAGATCATCACCGGCATCGCCGAAGGCTGGCCCATGATATTGACGGTGATCTCGGGGTCGGCTGCTTGTCCCGCGGCCACGGGCCGAAATCCCAGTTCGTCGAACGCAGCGGTGTTGTCGCGCATTGACAGGCCAGCCTCGGCACCTGCTACCAGGGCACCGTAAACCGACTTGGGGATGCGCTTGCGGGCACGTTGCTCGGCGATGGCGACGGTCTCAAACCACTTGTTACTCACGATTTGTGACCGTACCGCCCACTGGCCACACTGCATCAGCCGGCCCGAGAGTGCCGCTATCGGTGATTCTCGAGCGCCCCAACCGAAATCTGCGCGTTTAACCACAATAGATGTAGCTGAACGCGCAGATTTCGGATCGACGATCCTGGCGGGCTTCAATCAATCCCGGGTAGCGCGGTGATTGCGCTGCAAGAACTTGACGGGGGACGGGTGGGAATGATCGAGAGCGGGCGAGGGGCGGGCTGCGTTGGCGGCGTTGACGAGTGGTTCACCGTGGCCCAAGACGCACTCGGGGTCGGGTCCATCGAGGGGGATGCCGGTAAAGAACTTGGCTGCCATGCAGCCTCCCTGGCAGGCATCGAAATGGCCACACGAGGCGCAAGCCCCGGCCGATTGCGGTTCACGAAGCTCGGCGAAGAGTTCGCTGTGTTGCCACACTCGTGCGAAGCCACCTTGATCGCGGACACTGCCCGCCCGGAACTCGTCGTGAAGCACGAAAGGACAGGCGTAGACATCGCCGATCGGGTCGATCAGGCAGACCACCCGACCAGCCCCGCAAAGGTTCAGACCCGGTAACGGCTCACCGAGGGCAGACAGATGAAAGAAAGAGTCGCCGGTGAGCACCTCGGGCCGGTCCAGCAGCCATCGGTACAACTGGCGTTGTTGAGTATCGGTGGGATGAAGTTCATGCCAGCTATCGGCGCCCCGCCCAGAAGGACGAAAGCGGGTAAGCCGCAACTCGGCATCGAACCTGGCGGCCATTGCTTCGAACCGGTCAACCTGGCCGATGTTGTGACGGGTCATAACCACCGAGATTTTGAAGCCGCTGAACCCGGCATCGTGCAGGTGTTTCATGGCCTGTTGAGCCACCTCAAAGGAACCTTCGCCGCGCACCGCATCGTTGGTTGCCGCGTCTGCGCCGTCGATCGAGATCTGAACATCTACGTAGTCCATGGAGGCGAGTTTGCGGGCAACGGCGGCATCGATTCGGGAGCCGTTCGTTGAGAACTTCACGCCGACTCCGTGACCTGTGGCGTAGTCGACGAGATGCCAGAAGTCGCCGCGGATGGTTGGTTCGCCTCCGCCGATGTTGATGTAGAAGACCTGCATCCGCTGAAGTTCGTCGATTACGGCTTCGGCTTCTTTGGTGGTGAGTTCGCGAGGGTCGCGCCTGCCCGACGAACTTAGGCAGTGAATGCACTGCAGGTTGCAGGCATACGTCAACTCCCAGGTCAAGCAGATTGGGGCATCGAGTCCCGCCTTCATTTGGTCGGCGAGGCCGCTGCGTTTAACCGGTGACAACTCCAGATTGCTCGGTGCTGTCGTAGCGGCGAACGCAAGCGGCGAGATAGCAGTGGCGGTCATATTGCGACCAAAAAATCGGAGGCGGCAAGCGATGCCAGGGCCTTCTCGAATGACGGCCAACGACGATCTTCGAGACCCGCTGAGGCGAAGGCCTCACGTACGCTTTCATGCTCGCCAAGGCTCGATACGAGCGTCACAAGCTCGGGCGCCCTCAGGAAATTCAGGCGTCGGTTGCCGTAGTGGTAGGCGAGCGCACCGAACGGTTCTGGCCGTAGAGCCACGCGTTCATGCAGGCGGTAGCGACGATTCGCGTCAAACTCGGTGGCTGACTCCATGGTGTTCAACTCCACGGGATCAGTAGACCCCGCACATTCCGTCTATGGAAATTTCTTCAACCAGCAGTTCCTCCTCGACGAGTTCAGTGGTGGGGATGACTTCGTCTTGAGTGTCCGCTAGTGCGGTTTTGTTGATGGGCTTCACGTGGGACTCCTTGGTTCTGGAAGTGAACTGACAACGAGCGGGGCTTCGGGAGACCCACTCACGGTGCAATGTTCACCATTATCACTCTAGGGGTTGCTTCTCGATGCTTCCATCGGCGAGTTGTTGCCCTACGTTTGGACGGTCAAGGGAATGGTCGCAGCACTGATCGGCCCAGGCACGGATCGGCACAGCACGGGGAGGCATTGTGAAACTCGACATCATGTCTGGGGCGCTTGAGTTGCGAGCTATGCAACGACATGCCCGAGCCGTTGAGAAGGCCGGTTTTCACACGATGTGGTTGACCGAGTCAGGCCGCACTGCGTATCTCTCGGCTGCTGCGGCTGGGTTGGTAACCGAACAGCTGGGGCTCGGAACTGCGGTTGCTGTGGCCTTCCCGCGCAGTCCGATGATCACCGCGTCGGTGGCCTGGGAATTGGCCGAGGCTACTGAGGGGCGTTTCACGCTTGGCTTGGGCACGCAGGTCAAAGCCCATATCGAACGCCGGTACTCCAGCAGTTACGCGCCCCCCGGACCGCGGATGAAAGAGTACGTCCAGGCTTTGCAAGCGATCTTTCGGGCTTTTCGGGGTGAGGAGAAGCTGTCGTTCGAGGGCGATTACTACTCGTTTTCTTTGTTGCCGCCACAGTGGTCACCGGGACCGATCGCCGTGGCAGATCCGCCGATCTACGTCTCCGCGGTGCTGGATTGGATGTCGCGGATGGCGGGTGAGGTGTGCGACGGGATCCACATTCATCCGTTCAACTCCGCGGAATATGTACGTGATGTGCAACTGCCCCGTGTGCAGGAAGGCGTTGACCGTGCTGGTCGCGACCTTGCCGATGTCACCTTTGAGATTCCGGTGATGACACCGGTGGGCGACACCGATGAGGAGATGACCGAGTCCCGCGAACACGCCCGACAGATGATTGCTTTCTATGGCTCGACCAGGACTTATTCGCCAGTCTTTGAGACTCACGGGTTCGCCGGACTTGCAGATGAGCTCCATCAATTACAACGGAAGGGCGATATCGCGGGCATGGTTTCGCTGGTCAGCGATGATGTTCTCAACCACTACACGGTGTCGGGTACCTGGTCGAACCTCGGGGCGAATCTGGTTGAGCGTTACCGCGACGTTGCGCCGAATGTGTCGTTGATGACCTACACCGCTTCGAGCCAACTGCGTCGCCACCCCGACATTTTGGACCGCTGGTCCGATGTCGCCCGCGACGTATCAGCGGCGTCTTCTGCGGCCGGGTCGTGAGCCGCGAGTCTCGCGGTGCTTTGATTTCGGCTCGATATCGGCTCGTGTGGTGATCCGCCGACAGCGGCATTACTATGCCACAACCAGACAATAGTGGGGAATTGATGTCGTTTCTGTCGGTTAGGTCGTTGGCTGGTTGGTGTGGGTTGGTTTTGTGTCTGGCGGTGTCTTCTGAGGTGTTTCTGACTCTTCGCGACAGATTGCGGGTTTTTTCAAGTCGCATTGGTGGGTGTGCGGTGGTGGTTGTGTGGTCATGTTAGCGGTTGGTTTCGGTGGTGGGCGCGTCGTCGCTGGTCGGCTTGTTGGAGTCCGTCTCGGCGTGCTTGGCGGATCTGGTCGCCTTTGCCGGTGTGCTCGTCGTGGGGGGTGACATACCCGATGCCTTCGTGCAGCCGCACCGAGTTGTAGTGGCCGCGGACGCGTTCGAGTTCTCGGGTGAGGTCGGCGGGATCGCCGAGCGTTTCGAGGTGGGGATGCTCGCCTTTGACGTGGCTGAACAGAGACTCGATCCAGGCCTGGTCGGTGGGCGTGGACCGGCGTCCGAAGTGCTGGGCGATCGAGCACATGGCCATGAATTTGGCGGTGTCGCCGGCGCGCATCTCCGGTCCGTTGTCGCTGACCGCCAACAGCAGCGGGATTGTGTCGCTGTGGGGCAGGTCTGCGTGGGGGTTGTCGAGGCGGGCGGCGAGTTCGTCGGTGAGGAGCCCTTCGCTTTGCAGTGCTTTGGCGAACAAGACTCTGGCGGCGACCGAGTCCGGTGCCGCGGTGTGGTGCGTGGCGATCCATTTACGGGACACCACATCGACTATCGCGTAGGCGTGCTTGGCTTGTCGGCATGTCGGGAACTGGGTGCCGTCCCAACACCACAGTTGGTTGGGCCGCCACTCACACCAGGTAGGCCACGGCGTCTTGGTGGCCTTGGCGGGGCGCGGCGTGCCGGCCAGAGCGAGGCCGTGACCTGCGAGAACGCGGTCCACAGTCGAAGCAGACACCCACACGCGGCCCAGGTAGGAGCCGCGGTGCGCGAGCTTGCGATGCGACCGGTCGGTGTCGCCCCACTCGTCGAAGAGGCGCACGATCTCGTCACGTTCTGAGCTCAGCAGGCTGTGGATCGGACGTCCGCCCGGGCGGGCATCGTCAAGAGTCCCCTCGGCGCGGCGTTGGGTCCAGCGCCATGCCCGGCGGCGGTCCACACCCAGCACCGTGCAGACCCGGCTGTGCGTCCAGCCAGCCGAGGTGGCGTCGTCGATCAACCCCAACAGCACGGCTTTGGCGGTCCCGTCGACGCGGGCGGGGACAGGACCGCTCATCCCCAACCCGTTTTTCCCCGCAGCACCGCCAGCTCCACGGCTTGTTCGACCACAGTACGCCCCAACCGTTCCACCTCGACACGAAGGGCTGCTGCCTCAGACGCCTCCGCTCGGGACTGACGGGGCCGGCCCGGCCTCGACGAACCCAAAGCCGCGACCGCCCCATCCCGGGCGACAGCTCGCAGCCGGGCGATCACCGACCGGTCCACACCAGCCTCAGCAGCCGCCTCGGCCTGGGTGACCTGACCGCAAAGCATCCGCACCCACAAATCGTACTTCTGCTCTGCTGTAAGCAGCTTCTTCGGTTTTCTATGCTCGGAACTCATAGGCTGCAGCCTCCTGTCCTAGGACCGCCAACCCTGCCCGATGCTGCTTGAAAAAACTCAGAACCTGTCGCGCGAAGTCAGATGCACAACAGCAGCCTCCTGTCCTAGGACCGCCAACCCTGCCCGATGCTGCTTGAAAAAACTCAGAACCTGTCGCGCGAAGTCAGATGCACAACACTTCGCTGGCGGTGGCGTCTTCGGCCGGTGCGGTCGGAGGGTTTGGTGATGTTGCCGAGGACAGGTATTACACCGAGCCTGTCCAGTGGTCGGCTGATGGGGGGATCACTGGTATAGACGGAAACTGTTTTCTACCCAATGCGCCGGTGTCTCGCGGCGACGCCGCGGTTTACATCTGGAACATGGAAGGTCAGCCCTCGGCGCCTGCGCACAGCTTCGTTGATGTGAGCGAACACCAGGACGCGGCGGTGTCGTGGATGTCTCACAACGAGATCACTACCGGCACGGCAACAACAACGTTCGGTCCTGACGGCGCGTTGACTCGGGCGCATCTGGTTACGTTCTTGTGGCGTTTGGCCGGTAAACCCACGGCGCCTGCGCATAGCTTCGTTGATGTGCAGGCGTCTTGGCAGCAGGGCAGCGTTTCTTGGGCTGCTGACAATGAGATAACTACCGGCACGTCACCAACCACGTTCGATCCTGACGGCCCGTTGACTCGGGCGCATCTGGTTACGTTCTTGTGGCGTTATCAAGGCAAACCCGAAGTGTCCGTTGACCCTGCCAGCCCACCGTGTGAAACCACCTTCAAATCCGTTTCGGCCGGCGGGTGGCATTCGTGTGGGGTGCGTGCCGATGACACAATCACCTGCTGGGGCAACAACCTCTATGGGCAGTTGATTGCGCCTGCGGGGGCGTTCAAATCGGTTTCGGCCGGCCGTCTGCATTCGTGTGGGGTGCGTGCCGATGACACAATCACCTGCTGGGGCAACAACCTCTATGGGCAGTTGATTGCGCCTGCGGGGGCGTTCCAAACCGTTGCGACCAGCTACGACCATTCGTGTGGGTTGCGTGTCGATGACACAATCGCCTGCTGGGGTCCTTACGGCAGTGGCCACCGTTACCGCAACCCTTATGTTTGGCGGGCTAGTTCGCCTGAGGGGACGTTCAAAACCGTTTCGCTCGGCTTCGAGCATGGGTGTGGGTTGCGTGTCGATGACACAATCGCCTGCTGGGGCCACAGTGCGCAGTCTGGCGCGCCTGGGGGGGCGTTCAAATCGGTTTCGGCCGGCGACACGCATTCGTGTGGGTTGCGTGTCGATGACACAATCGCCTGCTGGGGCCACGACTACGACGGGGAGCGTGATGCGCCTGGGGGGGCGTTCAAAACCGTTTCGGCCGGCCGTCAGCTTTCGTGTGGGTTGCGTGTCGATGACACGATCGCCTGCTGGGGCGAGAACAGCTATGGGAAGTCTGATGCGCCTGCGGGGGCGTTCAAAACCGTTTCGGCCGGCCGTCTGCATTCGTGTGGGTTGCGTACCGATGACACGATCGCCTGCTGGGGCAGCAACCTCTATGGGCAGTTGATTGCGCCTGGGGTTCCGTTCAAAACCATTTTTGCGGTCAACGGGTCAGAGGGTTTCAAGTTGCATTTCGAGGCGTGTGGGGTGCGTGTTGATGACACAATCGCCTGCTGGGGCAACACTTACCAGTCTGCGCCTGAGGGGGCGTTCAAAACCGTTTTGGTCGGCCGCGGGCATTCGTGTGGGGTGCGTGTTGATGACACAATCGCCTGCTGGGGCGACAACCGCTATGGGCAGACTGATGCGCCTGCGGGGGCGTTCCAAACCGTTGCGACCAGCTACAACCATTCGTGTGGGTTGCGTGTCGATGACACAGTCACCTGCTGGGGAGCAAACTGGTCTGGGCAGTCTGATGCGCCTGCGGGGGCGTTCAAGTCAGTTTCGATCGGCTTACGGTATGGGTGTGGGTTGCGTGTCGATGACACAATCACCTGCTGGGGTGACAACGAATATGGGCAGACTGATGCGCCTGCGGGGGCGTTCAAATCGGTTTCGATCGGCTTACGGTATGGGTGTGGGTTGCGTGTCGATGACACAATCACCTGCTGGGGTGACAACGAATATGGGCAGTCTGATGCGCCTGCGGGGGAGTTCAAAACCGTTTCGACCTACTCTACGGGCTACGGTTCGCATTCGTGTGGGTTGCGTGTCGATGACACAATCACCTGTTGGGGTGACTACTGGCAGGCTGATGCGCCTGCGGGGGAGTTCCAAACGGTTTCGACCGGGTACAGTAATCGGCTCCGGGTCGGGGTGCGTTCGTGTGGGGTGCGTGCCGATAACACAGTCACCTGCTGGGGCCCCAATGATGGGTTTGGGCAGCTTGATGCGCCTGCGGGTGCGTTCAAAACGGTTTCGGTCGGGGATCATATTTGTGGGGTGCTCGTCGATAACACAATCACCTGCTGGGGGCTCTACCCTTTCGACGACGATGGGTTTGGGCAGCTTGATGCGCCTGCGGGGGAGTTCACATCGGTTTCGGTCGGCGGGCGACGTTCGTGTGGGGTGCGTGTCAATGGCGCAATCGAGTGCTGGGGCCTGGGTGGGCCGGTCCAGGTGGGTTGACCGCGCCGGACAACGGGCCGTGGTTGCGGGTCCAACCTCGGGCAACCAGAGCGACCAGGGACTGATACGCCTAGGGGGCGTTCCAAACCGTTTCGGCCGGCAAGTTTGGTTCGTGCGAGTTGCGTGCCGATGACGCAATCACTTGGGCCGCCAACGCCGATGGGCGGGCTGATGCACCTGAGGGGGCGTTCCAAACCGTTTCGGCTGGCAAGTTTCATTCGTGTGGGGTGCGTGCCGATGACACAGTCACCTGCTGGGGCAGCGGCTACTTTGGGCAGCGTGAAGCGCCTGTGGGGCGTTCCAAACCGTTTCGGTCAGCAGGGAACATTCGTGTGGGTTGCGTGCCGACGGTACAATCATCTACTGGGGCGAAGAAGACATCCAGGTGATGTAACCGCGCACACCGCAAGGCACTGCGGGCCATCAGAGCCACCACCGACGACGTCGGTAGTAGGTTCCAGCCGTGGCCAGCGTTGGGGCTGTGCGATCTGTGGAGCGTCGCTACTATGCCTCAGACACGTCACGGGTTCTGGCTGGCTTCGCTCGCTTTTTGTGGAGGTGGAATGGTGGATTCAAGGTTCGGTTGAGGCGTTGGGGTTTGATGAGACCCTGTTCGGGTGTGAGGGTCCACGACGCCATTAATGAACGGCCGCTCTACGAGGCCGCCACCCAGCGACTTGCCAAAGCAGCACGGGATCGCAGCACGGACGACCTCGCAGCTTTGGTGGTTGAACTCCACAACGACGGTCTACTCTGCGTTTCCCCCGCACCTGAGGGAACCGATGCGGACCCCGTAATCGTCTGCACGATGGGTTTCAGAGGCTGACGGACCCTGCGTGTAGCAGGATATTTAAATAAAATGTATGTAGTGACAGTGGTTTACAAGGTCATTGTCACAGGGGGTTAGTAGGTTGTGATCTATGAATTTCGTTTCGGGATCGGATCTTCTTGATGGTGGCACGGCTGGTGACGGTGGCACCGGCGAAGCGCTGCGGGTGCTGTTGGTCGATGAGGCGAAGTTGTCTGATGAGGGGCTGCGGTCGCGGCTGGGAGCGCTGGGGCGTGCTGAGTCGGCTTTGGCGGCGATGAAGTCTCGGGCCTTGGCTGAGCTGAGTAGGCGCCACAGCACTGGGGATGCGCAGCGTCTGGTTCGTGACGAGTTGCAGGCATCGAAACGTGAGGCCAAACGCGATGTCGAGTCAGCGGCTCGGTTGGCCGAGTTGCCTGCGACCAGTGAAGCGTTGGCGTCTGGTGAGATCCCTGTGGGTCATGCTCGCCTGATTGCTCGGGCATCGGGTGAAAGCTCGATCGATGAAGCACTGCTTGTCGAGGCAGCCAACACTGAGCCTTTTGATGAGTTCGCGCGGACTGTGAAACGTCATCAACAAGAGGTGGCTGACGATGATGGCCAGGCGCTGTTGGATCGACAGCGACGCAAGCGCAAAGCTCGTATCTTTGAATCGGCTGAGTCCGGCATGTTCGTGCTGAGCGGTGAGTTCGACCAGATCACTGGAGCACGTATCGCCACGGCGCTGACAGCCAAGGAACGCCAGTTGTGGCACCGCGAAGACCCCAACAAACGAGCCACGCCGCAGCAGCGGATGGCTGACGCGTTGGCGGAGTTGATCTGCGAACCCGCCAGCGGAAGGTCTGCGGGCACTGATCTGTTGGTGATCGCTGATTTCGATGTGATCAAACAGCAACTCGACAACCCCCGCCTCGCTGATGGTTCACCAATACCGATCGTTGAGTTGCACCGTTTGGCGCTCGAAGCCAACTTGTTGCCTTCGATCTTTGACACCAAAGCCCAAGACATGTGGCTGGGACGCCGGTTGCGGACCGCTACTGAAGCTCAACGCATCGCGTTGATCGCCCGAGACCAACACTGCATCGGTTGTGGTGCCAACCCGTTGTGGTGTCGAGCCCATCACATCATTTGGTGGTCGAAGGAGGGGCCAACTGACCTCGAAAACCTCGCGCTGGTATGCGATGACTGCCACCACAAGATCCACGACCACGGTTGGCAGGTGTACAAACACCCCAAAACCGGCAAATTCAAGCTCAAACCCCCGACCAATCCACCGGCCGAGGCAGAGCGCCCTCCAACTCGTGCGGATGAAACCCGTCCGACTTCCCGGGATGCGGCTCGTGACGGTGCGATGGGCAACCAGACTCGTGCGGATGAAACCCGTCCGACTTCCCGGGATGCGGCTCGTGACGGTGCGATGGGCAACCAGACTCGTGCGGATGAAACCCGTCCGACTTCCCGGGATGCGGCTCGTGACGGTGCGATGGGCAACCAGACTCGTGCGGATGAAACCCGTCCGACTTCCCGGGATGCGGCTCGTGACGGGGCGATGGGCAACCAGACTCGTGCGGATGAAACCCGTCCGACTTCCCGGGATGCGGCTCGTGACGGGGCGATGGGCAACCAGACTCGTGCGGATGAAACCCGTCCGACTTCCCGGGATGCGGCTCATGACGGGGCGACGGTCAACCAGACTCGTGCGGATGAAACCCGACCGACTTCCCGGGATGCGGCTCGTGACGGTGCGATGGGCAACCAGACTCGTGCGGATGAAACCCGTCCGATTTCCCGGGATGCGGCTCATGACGGGGCGACGGTCAACCAGACTCGTGCGGATGAAACCCGACCGATTTCCGGGGATGCAGCCCGGATTACGGAAAGGGACGAAGTGCGGTGGGGTAACCAATCCAACCCGGACGCCATACGACAGCGCCGTACTGCCCGCCGGTCCACCGGCCAAGACTCGGTCGACTACATCGACGACTCCTAGCTCGGCTCAGGTCGGTGGGCGGTGCGAGGTTTGCCTTCGCCATGTTGCTGGGTGGTTAGATCGACGACTCCTAGCCCGGCTCAGGTCGGTGGCGGTGCGAGGTTTGCCATCGCCATGCTGCCTGGCCGCTGGATCGACGGCTTCTGGTCAGGCTCGGGTCGGTGGGTGGTGCGAGGTTCCAAACACGTCCACAGGACCGGTTCACCGAGTCATTGCACCTGACGACGAAAGACCACCACACGGGTGAACGGGGGTGCTCACCGCTCGTTCGGTTCAGTTGTCGGCGTCGATGGCGTGGGTCCGCAGCATTTGTAAGGGGACGACTTCTAGAGCCCGCTGGTGTGTAGCGGTGAGCCGAACTGGTGCGGCGGCGCCTGCGAGGGCGGCTTCGAGCCATCGAGCAGCGCACACGCACCAGCCGTCGCCGGGCGAGAGCCCCTCAAATCCCCACTCGGGACGCGGTGTCGATAGGTCGTTGCCAGCTTCTTTGGAGAAGTCCAGAAACTCGCGGGTGACGATCGAACAAACGGTGTGCGAACCGATGTCCTCATCGGATGTGTTGCAGCAGCCGTCCCGAAAGAATCCGGTGACGGGATCAGTTCCGCAGTCGACGAGTTCGGTCCCCAATACGTTTTGTGCCATACCCCATCAAAGCACGGGGCCCAGAGGCCGAGCGGTTTAGTCGAAAATTTGTTGATCCGTGACTGTTAATTGCGAGGCCGGGGCCCGAGCGGCCCGCCCGTGGCCCGAGCGGCCCCGTGAGCGCAGCGAACAAGAGCGGGAAGTGGAGCGTAGCGAACAAGAGCGGAAAGCGTCCACTATCGACGCGAGGGCTTTTTCGTTATGAACGGTGAGATACATTTCGTTGCGACTCATTGCGCAACTCCAGACAGGAAAAACTTGATGCAACTCCGCTTGGCCACGGTTGCCGATGCCGAAGATCTTCGCCGGATCTACAACCACGAGGTTGAGAACACGACGGCCACATTCGATATCGAGTCGCGAAGCCTCGAAGACCAGCGCCACTGGATCACCGAACGCCAAGGTGCTCTTGGAGTTCTAGTCGCTGAACTCGAAGGACGTGTGGTTGGCTTCGCCAGCCTCAGTCCATACCGCAACCGCGCCGGTTATCGCACGACAGTCGAAAACAGCGTGTACGTGAGCGAAGATGCCAGAGGGCTCGGTGTGGGCCGGGCGCTAATGAACGAACTCATTGACATGGCCGTCAAACGGGGTTTTCACAGCATGGTCGCTCACATCGTCGACGGGCACGAAGCGAGCATGGCTCTGCACCGAGCCTGCGGGTTTGAGGTTGTGGGCACAGAACGCGAGGTTGGCCGCAAGTTCGGCGCTTGGCTCGATGCGGTCATCATGCAACGCATGCTTGCCTAGCTCTGCTTGCGCCGCGGGCGGAGCCGCAGAGGGTCAATAACCGTTGCTGGAACTGACAAGGCCCGGCACCGTAGCGCCGGGCCCCGTCTCCGCTGTGGGCCGAGAAGGATTTGAACCTTCGTAGGCATAAGCCGACGGGTTTACAGCCCGTTCCCTTTGGCCGCTCGGGCACCGACCCGCGGACCAGAAATACTACCGGTTCAGCGCCGCGACCGGCACAGATTTGCGGGCGGAGCTAATCAAGAACGACCGCTGCTTGATACGGTTTCGCCATGCCGACATTCGATGTGGTTTCAGAGCTTGACGGCCAAGAAGTGCGCAACGCCGTCGATCAAGCCTCCCGCGAGGTCACCCAACGCTACGACTTCAAAAACACTGGGTCTTCGGTGAAACTGGGAGACAACGTCATCGAAATGGCGTCGTCATCTGAGGATCGTCTCACTGCGCTGCGACAAGTTCTCGAAGAGAAACTGGTGAGACGCAAGGTGAGCCTCAGAGCGCTCGACTACGGCAACGTAGAACCGGCCTCGGCAGGGACCGTTCGCCAGACCGCTCGCCTGCAAGCCGGGATCTCGCAAGACAAGGCCAAAGAGATAAACAAGTTCATCAAAGGTCTCGGCCTCAAAGGGATCCAATCATCGGCACGGGGCGAGGAACTCCGTGTACAAGGCAAAAAGCGCGATGACCTACAAAAGGTAATAGCGGCACTCAAAGAAGCCGACCTGCAAATCCCCCTTCAGTTCATCAACTTCCGCGACTGAACCGGCTCACATCGAGCGCAGACGGGCGATTCGCTCGGCTGTCGGGGGATGGGTGCTGAACAGCTTGCTGCCACCGCCTCGGCCGCGAGCCTGAGCACTCAGCGGGTTGATGATGTAGCTGCTGGCCTGGCTCGGGTTGACATTCACGGGGATGGCGTGAGCGCCGCGTTCCAGCTTCTCAAGAGCACTGGCCAGCGGTTCACCGCTACCGATCAGCTTGGCTGCTGAGGCGTCGGCCTGAAACTCGCGACTGCGGCTGATCGCTGCCTGGATCACCATCGCCGCGATCGGCGCCAGAAGCGCGAAAGCGAGCTCGCCAATCGGATTGCGATCGCGGCCACCGCCTCGGAACATCGCCCCCCACATAACAATGTTGGCCGCGAATGTGATCGCCATGCCGATCGCGGCGGCGACTGACCCGATGAGGATGTCGCGGTTGCGAATATGCGCCAGTTCGTGGGCCAGCACACCGCGCACTTCGTCCCAACTCATGCGTTCCAACAAACCAACGGTCACCGCCACCGCGGCGTTGTTCGGGTTGCGTCCTGTTGCGAAAGCGTTCGGCTGCGGGTTGGGTGAAATGTAGAGCTTCGGCATGGGCATATTGGCCCGCATGGTCAGGTCTTCCATGATCTCGTAATACTGCGGCGCCTGTTCGCGGGTTACGGCTTGAGCACGAGCGGATTTGATCGCCAGCTTGTCGCTGAACCAGTACGAACCACCGACCATGACCAAAGCGATCACCAAGCCGATCACCAGGCCTGTCGAACTGCCGATGGCACCACCCGCCACGATGATCAGACCGCCGAGCATGGCAAGCAGAACAAAAGTCTTTGCTGTGTTGATCATGGGGTAGGACCTCCGGTATTTCTTTGGCTCAGTGCAGAGCCAGCCGCCACATTGTTGTTAACACTAGAGCCAGTCGCATGGTTCCGGCTACGCCGATTTCTGCGATTCGGCTAATCCTCGTCGCTCTGTGCGGCACCCTCGCGAATAGCAGCAACCACATCAGGGTCGGCGAGTGTGGTTGTGTCGCCCGAGACCCGCCCGTCGGCCACATCGCGCAGCAACCGCCGCATGATCTTGCCGGAACGAGTCTTGGGAAGGTCCGGTACCAAGAACACGGCTTTTGGTCGTGCCGTCGGGCCGAGTTTCGTGCCCACATGCCGCCTGATCTCTTCACGCAGTTCTTCAGAGGCCTCAACCGCGCCGATGAGAATTACGTAACCGACGATCGCCTGGCCGGTGATGTCGTCTTTGGCTCCGACCACAGCGGCTTCGGCGACCGCGGGGTGGTCAACCAGGGCGCTTTCCACCTCGGCGGTGGAAATGCGGTGGCCTGAGACGTTCATGACGTCGTCTACACGACCGAGCAGCCAGATATAGCCGTCGTCATCAACCCGGGCTCCGTCACCGGCGAAATAGCGGCCCTCATAGGTTGACCAGTAGGTCTCGTGGTAGCGCTGCGGGTCTCCCCAAATGCCGCGCAGCATCGATGGCCACGGCCGGGTGATAGTGAGATAACCGCCGCCGATCTCAACAGGGTCACCACCGTCGTCGACAACCTCCGCGTACACCCCGGGGATAGGCGTGGTGGCGGTGCCTGGCTTGGTTGTGGTCACCCCCGGGAGCGGAGTGATCATGTGGGAGCCGGTTTCGGTCTGCCACCAAGTGTCGACAATCGGGCAGGAACTACCGCCGATGTTGTCGTGGTACCACATCCACGCTTCGGGATTGATGGGCTCGCCGACGGTGCCCAAGACCCGCAAACTCGAAAGGTCACGCCTTTTGGGCCAGTCGTCTCCCCACTTCATGAACGTGCGAATGGCTGTTGGCGCGGTGTAGAGTTGAGTCACCCCGTAGCGCTCAACGATGTCCCAAAGCCGATCCTTGTTCCAGCCGGCCCGGTCGCCGCTGCGCTCGTCGGGCCTCGGTGTGTCTGGCGTGCCCTCGTACATGACCGAAGTGCAAGCGTTGGTCAACGGCCCGTAGACGATGTAGGAGTGACCGGTCACCCAGCCGATATCCGCGGCGCACCAATACACATCGGTTTCAGGTTTGAGATCGAACACGTATTTGTGGGTGAACGCCACCTGTGTCAGATAGCCGCCGGTGGTGTGCATGATGCCCTTGGGTTTGGCTGTGGTACCCGAGGTGTAGAGCAGATAAAGCAACTGTTCGGCACCCATCGGCTCTGGAGGACAACTCGATTCCGCGGTCGCCATCAGGTCATGCCACCAATGATCGCGACCTTCAACCATGACCGGGTCAGTGCCGCAGCGATCAACCACGATGACGTTCTCAACACTGGGCGCACCTGCCGTGAGCGCAGCATCGACGTTGGGCTTCAAAGCAGCTGGTTCGCCCCGCCGATAACCGGCGTCTGCAGTGATGATCAGGCGAGCCTCAGCGTCTTCGCAACGGTCGGTGATGGCGTCAGGCGAGAAACCGCCGAAAATAACTGAGTGGGCCACACCGATGCGTGTGCAAGCGAGCATGGCGATCGGTAGCTCGGGGATCATCGGCATGTAGATGGCGATGCGATCGCCCTTTGACAGGCCGAGGCTCTTCATGACGTTGGCGAATTTCTCTACCTCGGCCAGTAGTTCTGAGTAGCTGATGGTGCGGGTGTCGCCGGGTTCGCCTTCCCAGTGATAAGCGATCTTGTCGCCCAGTCCGGCTGCGACATGGCGGTCGAGGCAGTTCTCCGAGACGTTGAGCTCTCCGTCTTCGAACCATTTGGCGAAGGGAAGATCCCACTGAAGCACGGTGCTGAAGTCGCTGGACCAGCTCAACAGTTCTCGGGCCTGGCGCGCCCAGAAAGCCTCGTAGTCAGCGTCGGCTTCGTCATACAGCGAGCGATCGTTGGTCAACGCCGCCCCCGCAAAGGCGGCAGAGGGCGGAAACGTCCGCCCTTCGCTTTCGAAGACCTCGATTGATCCCTGAGCCACCGTGCTTTTGTCAGCCATTGTGCATCCCTCCGCGTTCACATCGTGGCAAAAATCATACCCATCTCAGTGACAGCGGGTCCTATCTCGCCGAATCGAAGTTGGCACGCTTGAAGTTGGCACACTCGAAGATGACACGGAGGTGGCTATCAGGCGCCAGGTAGGGAAAGCTGGTGCTCATGTCGGATCAACCCGCGGCCGCGACTTATCAGCGAGACGGCCACATCGCCACGATCACCTACAACCGGCCCGAGGCGCTCAACGCTGTCAACGGGGCGATGCGCCAAGCCCTCGACACCGCCTGGACCGAATTCCGTGAAGATGACGAAGCCTGGGTAGCCATCGTTACGGGCGCTGGCAGGGCCTTTTGCGCGGGAGCGGATTTGCGCGATGGCGCGGGGGCTACCGGTACTTGGCCGGGTTCGTTTTGGGAATGGCCCACGATCACCACCTTCGAGAGCGGGATGGAAATCTGGAAGCCGACGATCGCCGCGGTCAACGGACCGTGTATTGGTTACGGGCTCACCGCGGTCCTGGCATGCGATTTTGTGCTCGCCAGCGAACGGGCGAGTTTCGCATACCCGGAAGTGAGACTGGGGCAGGCGACGATCGTGGGAGCGCTGAGGTTGCCGGACCATGTGGCGATTCCCGATGCTTTGGAACTGCTGTTGACCGGCGACCCAATCGACGCTGATCGCGCCAAAGAGATAGGTCTCGCCTGGCAGGTTCATCCCCATGACGAATTGCTGGATGCGGCACACGGTTTGGCCGAGCGGCTTTGTCAGGGAGCCCCGCTGGCCGTGAGAGCCACCAGCGAAATGGTCAGGCGAGGCCGCAAGATGGGATGGACCGATGCGGTGCGGATGGGTGAAACGATGCGCCGGGTCGTCGGGCAATCCGAGGACTCCGCGGAAGGTGGCCGTGCTTGGGCCGAAAAACGCGACCCTCAATGGAAAGCCCGCTAGCACGACCCGATTAGCCCAGTCTGACCAACACAGCGAATTGAGTCAGCCGACGATCCGTGGGCCATGATGAGCCCATGGAAATCCACGGACACTGTGATCCCGCGTTCTCGGCGGTGCGGGATGCATTTGAGCAGAACTTCGCTGACGGTCTTGAGTTGGGAGCCGCCGCTGCGGTGACCCTGGACGGTGAGGCGGTGGTCGATATCTGGGCCGGAGACGCGAATTCAGCGGGCAATCCGTGGCAACGCGACACGATCGTCAACGTTTACTCCACGACCAAGACCATGGCAGCGGTGTGCATGCTGATGCTGGCTGACCGAGGCGAGTTGGACTTCGATTCACCTGTGGCGAGTTACTGGCCCGAGTTCGCCCAGCACGGCAAAGAGAGTGTTTTGGTGCGCCACGTCATGTCTCACACTGCTGGTTTGCCGGGTTTTGTCCCTCCGGTCGTGCCGCCGATGTTGTACGACGTCGACCGTGTGGCCGCTCAGCTCGCCGGTCAACGACTGTGGTGGGAACCGGGCACCAAGTCCGGTTATCACGCCATTACCCAGGGGAATCTTGAGGGCGAGATCCTTTATCGCATCACCGGCGTGCGCATGGCGCAGTGGTTCGCCAAGGAGGTGGCGGCCCCGCTGGGTGCCGATTTCTGGATGAGCCTCCCGGCTTCTGAAGACCACCGAGTGGCCGAGTTGCAACTTCCAGCTCCTCCCACGGGGATGGAGGTGAATGGCGTGCCCGTCAGTTTGGATTCAATTGCGATGCGCACCTTGATGAGTTGTCCGCTGAATGCAACGGAGCCGCGTACCCGCGAGTGGCGCGCCGCGGAGATTCCCGCTGCGGGTGGACTTGGTAGCGCTCGCTCCATTGCGGCGGTCCATTCGATGCTTGCCAACGGTGGCGAGGTGAACGGTGTGCGGCTGTTGTCTGAGGCTGGGGCTCGTCGCGCTCTTGAGCCTCAGATAGATGGCGTTGACGAAGTGTTGATGCTCCGCTTGCGTCACGGCCTGGGTTTTGCTTTGGAGATGGAAGGTTGGGTGAACAGTCCGAACCCCAATCACATGTTTTGGGGTGGTTGGGGTGGTTCGTTGGCGACGGTGGACTTCGACGCCCGCATGACCGTCTCTTATGTGATGAACCGCATGGATGCCGAACTTACCGGCGACCCTCGTGGTGGCCGATTGGTCAACGCTAGCTACGCCAGCCTCAGCTAGCGGCGGGTCGCTGACTCCCTTTGGTGCCAGGACCCACAGCGGCTGTGATTTTTCGGACGAGGGGTTCGAAGTGGTCCAGAGGGAGTGTGTCGTAGCCGGGGTCGAAGGCTTGCTGGTCCCAGTCGTCGGTGAACTCTTCGCACAGCGCAAACCACGATTCGTTACGAAACTGCTCCCGCAAATCTGTAGGAGCATCGAAGTGGTGGTAATAGTGCCGACCCTGGAAATCTTGATGGTTGAGGATCGTCTGATAGACGTCGTCGCGCACGTAGGGCTTGATGATTTCTGCTGAGATGGCGCCGTGATTGGGTACCGAGATCGCTTTGCCTATGTCGTGGCAGAGGCTGGCAAACACCATCTCGTCATCTGCGCCTGCTCGCTCAGCCATCGTGGCGGTCTGAAGGCTGTGAGTCAGCTGATCGGTGAGGAATCCGTCGCGGATATCGGCCAACGACTCCAGCAACATCAGTATCCGATCTGCTACCCGAGGCTGGTTCAGAGCCGTGCTTCGGCCGATGTGTGCCCATTGTTCGGCGGTGGACTCATCCATTCGCCGGAAGCTGTTGTCGGCTGTTGTGGTTGCGGACTCGGTGACAGTCATACCCCGATGTTAGCCGCGTTGGGTAGTGATACAAAGTACAAAGTTAAGTGTAGGACACTCAAGTTTTCTGCGCTATACTGTAACTACTAGCTCCATACCGTCAACCAGAAAACAAACCTGAGACAAACATGGCCCTCGACCCCAACCGCTGGACGCTCAAGACCACCGAAGCCCTCTCAGCCGCCACCGAAATGGCCCGCGGGGCTTCTCACCCCGAAATCACACTGCAACATCTGTTGATTGCCCTACTCGGTCAGCAAGACGGCATCGTGCAACCGCTGTTGCACAACCTCGGAGTTGATGTCCTCACGGCTAGAAGCAAGGCGGAATCGGCACTGGAGCGGCTTGGAAACGCCTACGGATCCGAACCACAGTTGGCAAAACCGCTGATAGCCGCTCTCAACGAGGCCGATCAACTACGTGCCGAACTGCACGACGACTACCTATCCACCGAACACGTACTGCTCGCATTGGCTGAACTCATCGAGGTTGATCGCAAAGCGCTGCTCACAGCACTGAAAGAGGTTCGCGGCACTCATCGCGTGACCACTCAAACTCCAGAAAATCAATATCAAGCCCTGGAACGATTCGGCCATGACCTCACCGAAGCCGCCCGTTGTGGCGAACTCGATCCTGTCATCGGGCGCGACGATGAGATTCGCAGGGTCATACGTGTGTTGTCGCGTCGCACCAAGAACAACCCGGTACTCATAGGCGAGCCGGGAGTTGGCAAAACCGCGATCGTCGAGGGGCTGGCGGCTCGCATTGTCGAAGGAGACGTGCCAGATTCGTTGCAGCACAAGCGGTTGATCAATCTCGATATCTCGTTGCTCGTGGCTGGTGCCAAGTACCGCGGTGAGTTCGAGGAACGCCTGCAGGCGGTGCTCAAAGAGATCGAAGATGCCGACGGCGAGATCGTCACGTTCGTTGATGAAATGCACACGGTGGTTGGCGCGGGAGGTGCTGAGGGGGCGATGGACGCCGGCAACATGCTCAAGCCGATGCTTGCCCGTGGCCGTTTGCGAATGATCGGCGCCACCACGCTCGACGAATACCGCAAACATGTGGAGAAAGATCCGGCACTGGAGCGACGCTTCCAGCAAGTCCTGGTAGCTCCTCCATCGGTTGAGTCCACCATCGCCATCCTGCGCGGCCTCAAGGAGCGCTATGAAGTCCACCACGGCGTACGGATCCAAGATTCAGCGCTCGTAGCCGCGGCTGTGCTGAGCGATCGTTACCTGACCGGCCGTTTCCTGCCTGACAAAGCAATTGATCTAGTCGACGAAGCCGGGAGTTCGCTGCGCATCGAGATCGATTCTGTTCCGACCGAAATCGATGTCGTCGAGCGACGGATACGGCAATACGAAATCGAACGTCTAGCCCTAGCCAAGGAGACCGATGCTGCTTCGGCAGAACGTCTCAGCGACCTCGACCGAGAGCTAGCCGATCTACGAGAAGGTCTCGCCGCGCTCACCATCAGATGGCAAGCCGAAAAAGACGCCATCACTGCCTTGCGTGAAATTAACGAGCAACTCGAACATTTGCGCAGCGAAGTTGAACGCCAGACCGATCTGGAACGTGCCGCGGAACTCCGCTACGGCCAGATCCCCCAGTTGGAGCGTCAATTTGAGACCGCCAAAGCAGAACTCGACAAGCTCCAGGCCGAAGACTCAATGTTGAAAGAAGAGGTAGACGACCAGGACATCGCAGAAGTGGTCAGTCACTGGACCGGCATACCTGTGTCGCGGTTGATGGAAGGTGAAGTCCAGAAACTGGTCCGTCTAGAGGACCACCTACAGCGGCGGGTCGTGGGTCAAGACGACGCGGTCTCGGTGGTGGCCAACGCCATCCGTCGTTCCCGGGCGGGGCTCGGCGATCCTCGTCGCCCCATTGGCAGCTTTCTGTTTCTTGGGCCAACCGGCGTCGGTAAAACCGAACTGGCTCGCTCACTGGCCGAGTTCCTCTTCGACGATGAGCGCGCCATGGTTGGCATCGACATGTCGGAATACATGGAGAGGCACAGCGTCAGCCGATTGATCGGGGCACCTCCCGGCTACGTCGGTTATGACGAGGGTGGACAACTGACCGAGACCGTCAGGCGGCGTCCCTATTCGGTGGTGTTGCTCGACGAAGTCGAAAAAGCGCACGCCGATGTTTTCAATGTCTTGTTGGCGCTGCTTGACGATGGCCGACTGACCGATGGTCAAGGTCGCACGGTCGACTTCTCCAACGTCGTGTTGATCATGACCTCCAACCTCGCGGGTGAGCCCAGAGACTTCTTCAGGCCCGAGTTCATCAACCGAATCGACGACATTGTTCGTTTCGGGTCGCTAACCCAAGACGACCTGACCAAGATATTCGACCTCCAATTCGCGGATCTTGCGGCCCGTCTTGCCAGTCGCCGTATCGCGCTGGAAGTGACCGGTGAAGCTCGAATTCGCATGGCCGAAATGGGCTTCGACCCTGCTTTCGGGGCGCGTCCGCTAAGGCGCCTGATCCAGCGCAGCATCGGCGACCCGCTGGCCATCGCCATTCTCGAAGGTCGTTACCTCGAGGGCGACACCGTAAAGGTCGATGTCGAAGGACCGACAGACAACCCGCAGATTGTTCTTCGCTAAATCCCGGTACGGATCGCTGCGAGTTCAGGTTAACCTTTTTCGGTAACGCAAATCCATCAAGGGAGAGCGCCGTGCCAGCGACCATAGTCGTCGGTACTCAATGGGGTGACGAAGGCAAGGGGAGGTTTACGGACCTCCTGGCAAAAGAGATGTCCATGGTCGTCCGCTATCAGGGCGGCCACAACGCAGGCCATACGCTGGTCGTTGACGGTGAGACATTCGCCCTGCAACTTGTTCCCAGCGGAATCCTGTACGACTACATCACTCCAGTGATCGGTAACGGTGTTGTGGTCGATCCTCGTGTTCTTATCGCCGAGATTGACATGCTTACCGGGCGAGGCGTCGATTGTTCAAGGCTGAAAGTCTCTGGCAACGCGCATCTGATCATGCCCTACCACAGCGAACTGGATGCTCTCCACGAACGCCACCTTGGTGACGCCAAACTCGGAACTACCAAACGTGGCATCGGCCCCGCATACGCAGACAAGGCGATGCGCGTCGGATTGAGGGTGCAAGATCTCGCTGACCCCAAGATCTTTCGCCAGAAACTCGAAGCTGTCCTCAGTTACACAAATCAGGTGCTCACCAAGGTTTTTGGCCGGCCACCGGTGGATGGCGAGGCCATTGCCGCGGAGTATCTCGACGAGTGCGCCCCCCGGATCCTGCCTTTGATCACGGATTCGGTTGGGTTGTTGCATGACGGACTCGAAGCTGGGCAGGAGGTGCTGCTCGAAGGTGCGCAGGCTACGTTCTTGGATCTTGATCACGGCACCTATCCGTTTGTCACTTCGTCTAACCCGGTGTCGGGTGGAGCATGCACCGGTTCGGGTATCGGACCTCGGCACATCAGTCGCGTCGTCGGAGTAGCCAAGGCTTACGTCACCAGAGTCGGATCTGGGCCGTTCCCTACAGAGCTCCACGATGACATTGGTGATTATCTGGTTGATGTCGGACGTGAGTACGGGGTCAACACCGGCCGTCGGCGCCGCCCCGGTTGGTTCGACGCAGTGATGGTTCGTCATGCAGTGCGGGTCAACTCGCTCAGCGAAATCGCAATTACCAAACTTGATGTGCTTGATGGGCTGGATTCGTTGAAGGTGTGCGTCGCCTATGAGATCGGCGACGAGCATTATACCAATCTGCCCTACCATCAATCCCAGCTCCATGCTGCAAAACCGATTTATGAAGAACTGCCGGGCTGGAATACCGACATCAGCGCGATAACAAACCCGAACCGACTGCCCGCTGCAGCTGCTGGCTACCTCGATTTTCTTGAAGCTCAGATCGGTGTGCCTATCCGTCTAGTGGGGGTCGGTCCGGGCCGCGAACAATACCTTGACCGCGACGACGGGGTAATCTGATGACTGACGCTACGGCCAATGTTCTTTCTGATCGTTATGCCAGTGAAGCGATGAATGAGATCTGGTCGCCTGAAGGCAAGATAGTTCAGGAACGCCAGTTGTGGCTTGCTGTGCTGCGTGCCCAGGTTTCGTTGGGGCTCGAGATCCCTAGCGGGACGATCGAAGCATACGAAGCGGTATTGGATCATGTCGATCTTGCGTCTATAGCGGCGCGTGAGGCAGTCACCCGTCACGATGTGAAAGCTCGAATTGATGAGTTTTGTGACCTTGCTGGTCACCAACACATCCATCGGGGAATGACTTCACGTGATCTAACCGAGAACGTTGAACAATTGCAGATCCGCCAAGCCCTCGTTCTAGTGCGAGATCGCTTGGTCGCGCTGCTTTCTCGTTGCGCCACCTTGGCTGCAACGCATGTCGATTTGGTGATGGTTGCCCGAACCCACAACGTGGCTGCCCAGGCCACCACCTTGGGGAAGCGCTTCGCAGATGTAGCCGAGGAAACCATGATCGGCCTTGAGCGTGTCGAAGAGTTGCTGGCCCGATACCCGCTTCGGGGCATCAAAGGTGCGGTCGGTACTCGTCTGGACCAGTTGGATCTGTTGGGAGACGCTGATGCGGTCGACCAATTGGAACAACTGATTGCTGAGCATCTCGGTTTCGGACGTGTTCTCGACAGTGTCGGTCAGGTCTATCCGCGGTCGCTTGATCTTGACGTGGTTGCTGCATTGGTACAAGCCGTGTCGGCACCAGCGTCGGCTGCAACGACTTTGCGACTCATGGCTGGAAATGAACTGGCTACCGAGGGTTTTAGTCCTGGGCAAGTCGGATCCTCGGCTATGCCTCACAAGATTAACAGCCGCAGCGCTGAACGTATCGGAGCACTGCGCACGATTCTGGACGGTTATTTGACTATGGCGGCAAGTCTCGCTGGTCGGCAGTGGAATGAGGGTGACGTGAGTTGTTCGGCCGTGCGCCGGGTGATGCTTCCCGATGCTTTCTTTGCTGCTGATGGATTGTTGCAGACAGCTATTGGTGTATTCGATGAATTTGGGGTTTTTGATGCCGTCATCGAAGCCGAACTGCAGCGTGAACTGCCGTTTCTTGCGTCGTCGCGCATACTGGGCGACGCGGTAGCAGCGGGACTCGGTCGCGAAGAGGCCCATCAACTGATCAAAGGCCATGCTGTGGAAGCAATGTTGGCGCGCCGTGAAGGCAACAACGGGCCAGGTTTCGTTGAACGCATAGCTGCAGACGAGCGAATACCGCTGAACTCCGCGGCGATCCAAAACTGCTTGGCTGATATCGGCGACTTTGCGGGTACTGCTGTGAGTCAGGTAGAGCGCGTTGTGGCCCGCGCCAATAAGCTAATTTCCGAGCATCCACAAGCGGCTATTGCACGCGCCGAAATACGGGTCTGATAGAGCAACTCGCTCAGTTAGCTCTATGCAGAACGGGAGACCCCGGCACGCTTGAGAATTGCAGCGGGAACTCCAACTGCACGCCAAGCTGAGTAGCTGATTCTGTTGCTTTCGCCGTAGGCGCTTGCGACATCGACAAACTCGTCTTCAAGAGCCGAAATGTCGACGGTTGTCTCGGCGGCGTCAATCTTGGCTGCAAGATCCATCTTCTCTTGGGTGAGGTGCAGCCGTTGCATCGGTTTTGCGTCACCGATTTCGTTGTCGATTTCGTCAATTCGCGCACGCATGGTTTCTGGTGTCCGTCTGCGCCCCCGCTTTGGACGGTGCGACTCCAGCGCTTCAAGGTAGTTACGGACGGCACGGCCACGGGCTCTGCCTACCGATAGCGCTTCTCGGTGTTCGTCGGACATTTCTCTTTTGGGCATTCAATTCTCGACTTTCTGACTCATGTTCGGGTGAAGCCTAGATAAACTCTATCTGTTTCTTCTTATATTGGTCAATGCTGTTGGATCGGCGATTCACCGAACCGCCCGATTGAGGCATCAGCCGCGTCACTGAATAACGTTCTCAGCGTGCAGAACGCTCCAACCGCCGCCTATTCCATCACCCTCAAGATCTCGCTTGACAATGTTCCCGGCACGCTCGGTCGCTTCGCGGCCGCGGTTGGCGACGTTGGGGGGAACATCGCCGGTATTCCCGGCTTTGAAGCGAAGGGTCCCACGGTGGTGCGGGACATAGACGTTCATTGTCGTTCCGAAGAGCACGCCGCGCAGCTAGCAGCGGCGGTCGACGAGCTTGACGGTGTGTCAGTGCTCGATTGGTGGGACCGTACCTATGCCCTCCATGAAGGTGGCAAAATTGAGGTGCTTCCGCTTTGTTCGGTTGGCGATGCGGATGACCTGTCTATGGCCTACACGCCCGGTGTCGCGCGGGTTTGCCTGAGCATTCGCGACGACCAATCACTAGCGCACCGATACACCATCAAGAAGAACACTGTGGCGATAGTCAGTGACGGCAGCGCGGTGCTCGGGCTCGGCAACATAGGCGCACATGCGGCGATGCCGGTGATGGAGGGAAAGGCCCTGCTATTCAAGGAATTCGGAGGCATAGACGGCTTCCCGATCTGTTTGGACACCCAAGACACAGAAGAGATCATCGAGACGGTTATGCACATCGCTCCAACGTTCGGTGGGATCAACCTTGAAGACATCGCCGCGCCGGCCTGCTTCGAAATCGAGGAGCGCCTCAAGGCGGCCCTTCCGATACCGGTCTTTCATGATGATCAGCACGGCACGGCCATCGTTGCTTTGGCTGCTCTTACCAACGCGCTGAAACTGGTCGACAAGAAAATCGGAGATATTTCGGTTGTTGTCTCCGGGATGGGTGCTGCGGGAGTGGCCGTGGGCAAGATTCTGCTTGACGCGGGGGTTGGCGAAGTCATAGGTGTTGATCGAATGGGAGCGGTACATGAGGGTCGCGACCAGCAAAATACGGTCAAGGAACGCTTTGCCGCGATAACCAACCGTGACCGCAAAGCGGGCAGGCTGCCAGAAGTGCTGGTGGGAGCGGACGTGTTCGTGGGTGTGTCGGCACCCGACCTGATCGATGCTTCAAACCTTCGCAAGATGGCTCGTGACCCGATCGTTTTCGCGATGGCCAACCCAGATCCAGAAATCCGTCCTGAAGCAGCCGACGGTATCGCTGCTGTCATGGCTACGGGCCGCTCCGACTTCCCCAACCAGATAAACAATGTCTTGGCATTTCCGGGGATTTTCAGAGGAACCCTCGATGTTTGCGCGCATAGCGTGACCGAGAATATGAAGGTGAGCGCGGCCGCTGCAATAGCTGCTTGCGTGCCTGAATCGGAGCTCCGCCCCGATTTTGTGGTGCCGTCGGTCTTTGATCGTTCCGTCGCTCCGATGGTGGCCAAAGCGGTCGCCGAAGCAGCCGAGTGTGATGGTGTCGTTCGTAGCCGGCACAAAGCCTCTGGAAGCTGAACCGATTGGAGTCTGAATCGATGTTTGAACACCTGTTGTCACCGGTCTCTGTCGGGCCGATGGAGTTGCGAAATCGGATGGTCATGGCCCCGATGGGAGTCGAGATTGTTGGCGATGACGGATTCGCCAACGACCAAATCATCGCCTACTACGAGGAGAGGGCTCGTGGCGGAGTTGGGTTGATCATCACTGAGGTGTGCGCTATGGCGTACCCCCGGGGAGCCAACTCCGTGCACCAACTCGGGTTGTCAGACGACCGCTATATTCCGGCTCTGCGCCGACTCACCGATCAGGTGCACCGCCACGGTGCCAAGATCGCAGTCCAACTCGTGCATCACGGCAAGGTCTCCCGAGTCGATATCAAAGAGGGGCGTCCTGTTCTTGTGCCGTCGATTCCTCAATGGCACGGGTCGCTTGACATGATCAACGACCTGACTCCTGAGGAATTGGGGTTGATGGCGGCGGCCAATGGTGGAGGGAAACCGAATTACCACGAGATGACGGCGGCTGACATCGTCGCGGTGACCGCTGAGTTTGCCGCTGCTGCCAGGCGCGCGCAACAAGCCGGATTTGACGGCGTGGAGATCCATGGTGCCCACGGTTATCTGATCTCTGGATTCCTCTCCAAGCAGTGGAACCACCGAACCGATGAATACGGCGGAGATATCCGCAGTCGATCACGGCTGCTGTGTGAGGTCATCGCTGCTGCCAAAGCTGCTACCAACGACAATTTTGCGGTCTGGTGCCGCCTCGATGCTCTGGAATATCGCACACCGGACGGCATTGTCTTCACAGACACCGAAGTAACCGCGCAACTCGCCCAAGAGGCCGGAGCTGATGCGATTCACCTCAGCGCCTATGGCGACCAGACTTCCGGTCCGGCTTTCACCGAAGGGACCCTGCCTCACCGTGAAGCAACCCATGCGGCGCTGTCGGGCCAGTTGAAGAGCAATCTCAACGTACCGGTCATCGCGGTTGGCCGGATCCGGCCAGAAACCGGCGACGAAATGATCGCTCACGGCAAAGCCGACCTGATCGCTATGGGTCGTCAGATGCTCGCCGACCCCGCTACGGCGCTGAAAGTCGCTGAGCATCGCCCTGCCGATATCCGTCCGTGCATCAACTGCTATGTCTGCGTGGCTCAGCCGTTCTTCGATAGACGGGTGCGTTGCGCTGTCAACCCGGTGCTAGCCCATGAAGTCGAGTTGCGCGACATTGAACGCACCACCGCTTCGGTGCCGAAGTCGGTGCTTATTGTCGGCGGGGGACCAGCGGGTATGGAGGCGGCTCGGGTTGCAGCCACACGGGGACACACGGTCACGATTTTTGAGGCGAGCCCACAACTCGGCGGTGCTCTGAGATTTGGCGCGCTGGTGTACGAGCCGAATCTTCGGCTCTTGAAGTGGTTGACCAGGCAGATGGAATCGCTTGATATTGATGTGCGGCCGAGCACGCCGGCGACTGTAGAGGCAGTCCAAGCGCTGGGGCCGGACAGCTTGATTGTGGCCACGGGAGCTTCGCGTGTCCGACCAGACATACCCGGCATCGATTTGGACCATGTGCTCGATGGCGACGACCTGCGGGCCATGCTGACCGATCCATCCACTGACGCTTCACGGAAGCTCTCGTTGACCGGGAGAATTGCGGTTGCCGCGGGTAAGCGACTCGGGTTGACAGACGATCCGGAACGGTTGGCCTCTTTGACGCATCACTACATGCCGATTGGTAAGCGGGTCACGATTCTGGGAGGTGGCCTTGTCGGCATCGAACTCGCTGAGTTCCTAGTGGACCGTGGCCGTACGGTCACGGTGCTGGACGCTGCGGCGACGTTGGCCACAGAGATGGCTCACCCGCGGCGTTGGCGTGTTCTGACTGATCTGCGTTCCCACGGTGCCGAGTTGTTGAGCAACGCCGATGTGTTGGAGGTCACTCCCACGCAGGTGCGCTACCGCCACAACGACAGTGACCATGCCGTTGACGCCGATTGTGTGGTGATCGCGTCCGGCCTCACCGGTGATGAGTCGGTCGCGCAACAACTGCGGGCTGCTGGCCTCGACCCTGTGGCGATCGGAGATTGCACCGGAGTCGGTTATCTCGAAGGGGCCATGAGCGACGGTTTCCACGCCGGCAACGCCGTCGGCTGAGCACGCCGTCGGCTGAGCACGGGGTCGGCTGAGCACGGGGTCGGCTGAGCACGGGGTCGGCTGAGCACGGGGTCGGCTGAGCAAGGGGTCGGCTGAGCACGGGGTCGGCTGAGCAACAGTGGGTAGACGCGAGCGACCCGGCAGAGTATGCCGGGCCGCTGGTGGTGGTCGGGACCGGCGTCGATCCGGTGACCTACCGCTTTTCAGGCGGCCGCTCTGCCAACTGAGCTACCCGACCCCACAGCATCCTCGAAAGGATGCGTGGCGGTCCTGACGGGATTTGAACCCGCGGCCTCCACCTTGACAGGGTGGCGATCACTCCAAACTGATCTACAGGACCCTTCGCTCGGACATGCCGTGCGAACCTGGAACGGTATGCCACCCCACCGATATTCACAACCTGTTTTAACCCCCGAGCAGTTCCAGACCGCGCGGTTGTAGCCCTCACGAGATTCGAAGCTTCGGCGATGCCTTCCGACCGAGCTGTTGCTGGTATGACTCCGCGTGGAGGTCATACTCAGATCACGTTGCGCTCTCTCAGCGCAGCGATCTCGATTTCCGAGAGTCCCAGCAGGGTGGAGAACACCTCGTCGGTGTGTTCCCCCAACCGCGGCGCACCCGCCGGGACCGGAAGCCGGTTGTCGTCGAAACGGGGGTAGGGGGCCTGCTGGCGAACCGGTCCGATGACGGGATCATCGACGGTACACATATCTCCTTGGGCGAGTACATGGTCGTCGGCAACCACGTCCGACACGTCGTAGACGACGCCAACGGGCACGCCGTGGCGACCGCAGCGCTCCTCGATGGTGGTCGCGTCCAGCCCGGATGCCCACTCAGCGATGGTCTGGTTGACAACCTCCCGGTTGCGCTGTCGCGCCCGTGGTGTTGTGAAGCGCTCGTCGGTCAGCAACTCGGGCCGGTTCATTGTCTCACAGAGGCGTTCGAACATTCCTTGGCACACAGCCACGACGCACACATACCGTCCGTCCCGGCTGGCGAAGTTGTCGAGCGGCGCAACTTGGTCTGATCGATTCCCTGTGCGCTGGCGCACGGTGCCCAGACGGTCGTAGGCCGCGATTGTCCACTCCATGACCCGCAGCACCGATCCGTAAAGGTAGGCGTCTACCACGCCCCCGGTTCCGGCGCCCTTAGCCTGGATCCACCGACGCGGTGAGGTTGTGGGGTTGGCGCGTCCACCAGAAAGGCCTCCTGATCTGCGACGATTGTGATGTCGATATTCACGTTCGTCTCAACAACAGGAGGCACTTTTTGTGTCTGTATCTTCGCGCAGTTTGGACCGGTTCGCAACGACCTTCGATCATGAGGGCCTGGTCGCCAACGCGGGCCTGATCCTGGCGGCCACGCTGATGGACCGTTTGGGTCTGTTGGGGCTGATCGAGCGGTGGGTGCGCACCGGCTCGGCGAACCCGGGCCGAAAGATTCTCACGCTGGTCGCGGCGATGCTCGCTGGCGCCACTCACATCGATCATGTCGAGATGCTGCGCGCGGGCGGCACCGGTCGGGTGCTGGGGTTCACCCCGATGGCGCCCTCGACTGTGGGGTCGTTCTTGCGGACCTTCACGTTCGGCCACGCCCGCCAGCTCGAAGCGGTGCTGGCGCGTACGCTGGCGCGTGCCTGGGGACTAGGCGCAGGCCCCGGCGACAAGCCGCTGACGGTCGATCTGGACTCCACGATCTGCGAGGTCCACGGCAAGCACAAGGGCGGCGCCGCGTACGGCTACACCAAGGTGCTGGGCTATCACCCGCTGCTGGCCGCACGCGCCGACACCCGCGAAGTGCTCGCCGCCCGCATGCGCAAAGGCTCCGCGGGCTCGGCGCGAGGAGTGGTGCGATTCGTCGACGAGCTCGTCGCCAACCTGCGACGCGCCGGGGCCACCGGGCCGACCACCGTACGCGCCGACTCGGGGTTCTGGTCCCACAAGCTGATCGACCGCCTCGACGCCCACAACGTCAAGTGGTCGATCACCGTCGCGCTCGGATCCGCTGTGCGCGCAGCGATCCAAGCGATCAGCGACAACGCCTGGGCCGACATCGCCTACACCCAAGGCGGCCGCGCCCAAGTCGCCGAGACCCAATACGTCACCGGCCGCGGCAAACACGAGCGCACCGTTCGCCTCGTGGTGCGCCGCACCCGACTCGCCCAAGACACCCAACAACAGATGTGGCCCGACTGGCGACACCACGCGTTCATCACCAACACCGACCACGACACCGCCGCCGCTGATGAGTTCCACCGCAACCGACGCCGTCGTCGAGCTCGCCATCCGCGACCTCAAAGAAGGCTCCGGGCTCGACCACGTCCCCTCAGGCCACTACCGCGCCAACTGCGCATGGCTCGCCTGCGCAACCCTCGCCCACAACATCGGCCACTGGACCGCGCTCCTCGCCGGCGCGCCTGTTGTGCATCTGACTTCGCGCGACAGGTTCTGAGTTTTTTCAAGCAGCATCGGGCAGGGTTGGCGGTTCTAGGACAGGAGGCTGCAGCCTATGAGTTCCGAGCATAGAAAACCGAAGAAGCTGCTTACAGCAGAGCAGAAGTACGATTTGTGGGTGCGGATGCTTTGCGGTCAGGTCACCCAGGCCGAGGCGGCTGCTGAGGCTGGTGTGGACCGGTCGGTGATCGCCCGGCTGCGAGCTGTCGCCCGGGATGGGGCGGTCGCGGCTTTGGGTTCGTCGAGGCCGGGCCGGCCCCGTCAGTCCCGAGCGGAGGCGTCTGAGGCAGCAGCCCTTCGTGTCGAGGTGGAACGGTTGGGGCGTACTGTGGTCGAACAAGCCGTGGAGCTGGCGGTGCTGCGGGGAAAAACGGGTTGGGGATGAGCGGTCCTGTCCCCGCCCGCGTCGACGGGACCGCCAAAGCCGTGCTGTTGGGGTTGATCGACGACGCCACCTCGGCTGGCTGGACGCACAGCCGGGTCTGCACGGTGCTGGGTGTGGACCGCCGCCGGGCATGGCGCTGGACCCAACGCCGCGCCGAGGGGACTCTTGACGATGCCCGCCCGGGCGGACGTCCGATCCACAGCCTGCTGAGCTCAGAACGTGACGAGATCGTGCGCCTCTTCGACGAGTGGGGCGACACCGACCGGTCGCATCGCAAGCTCGCGCACCGCGGCTCCTACCTGGGCCGCGTGTGGGTGTCTGCTTCGACTGTGGACCGCGTTCTCGCAGGTCACGGCCTCGCTCTGGCCGGCACGCCGCGCCCCGCCAAGGCCACCAAGACGCCGTGGCCTACCTGGTGTGAGTGGCGGCCCAACCAACTGTGGTGTTGGGACGGCACCCAGTTCCCGACATGCCGACAAGCCAAGCACGCCTACGCGATAGTCGATGTGGTGTCCCGTAAATGGATCGCCACGCACCACACCGCGGCACCGGACTCGGTCGCCGCCAGAGTCTTGTTCGCCAAAGCACTGCAAAGCGAAGGGCTCCTCACCGACGAACTCGCCGCCCGCCTCGACAACCCCCACGCAGACCTGCCCCACAGCGACACAATCCCGCTGCTGTTGGCGGTCAGCGACAACGGACCGGAGATGCGCGCCGGCGACACCGCCAAATTCATGGCCATGTGCTCGATCGCCCAGCACTTCGGACGCCGGTCCACGCCCACCGACCAGGCCTGGATCGAGTCTCTGTTCAGCCACGTCAAAGGCGAGCATCCCCACCTCGAAACGCTCGGCGATCCCGCCGACCTCACCCGAGAACTCGAACGCGTCCGCGGCCACTACAACTCGGTGCGGCTGCACGAAGGCATCGGGTATGTCACCCCCCACGACGAGCACACCGGCAAAGGCGACCAGATCCGCCAAGCACGCCGAGACGGACTCCAACAAGCCGACCAGCGACGACGCGCCCACCACCGAAACCAACCGCTAACATGACCGCACAACCACCACCGCACACCCACCAATGCGACTTGAAAAAACCCGCAATCTGTCGCGAAGAGTCAGAAACACCTCAACTGTTCATCGATCAGGGCGATGTTGGTTGGCGTTTGGCTGGCGGCGGGGCTGATCGGTTCGGGTTGGTGAACGAGTATCTGTCGTATTTGGCGGATCGGAACTACTCGCCGTTGACGGTCCGTGCCTATGGGTTTGGGTTGTTGGCGTTTTGTCGTTGGTTGGCTGATGAGGAGTTGGATCTGGGCGAGGTGACGACGGATGTGTTGTTGCGGTTTTTGGCGGCCTGCCGGCGTGAGCGGGTGGCTGGGCGTCGGGGCGGTGCGAATGTGGTCGGACTTGATGGCCGTCGGACTGACATGTTGTCTGCGGCGACGGTGAATCTGCGGTTGGCGGCGGTGTCGGGGTTGTTCTCGTTCCGGTCGATGCGTGACCCGGACGCGCTGAACCCGATGCCGAGGGGCCGCGAGGCCGAGTGGGTGTCGGCGGGTGAGCGGGGCGGGATGTTGGCTCATGTGTCGCGTGCGCCGAGGCGGCGTTCACCGTTGCGGGTCCGCGACGCCAAGCGGCTTCCGAAGACGCTCGGGCATCGAGAAGTCGTGGCGCTGCTGGAGAGTCTGCGAACGTGGCGGGACCGGGCCATCGCCGGGCTGATGGTGTTCTGCGGGCTGCGCTCGGGGGAGGTTTTGGCCTTGGAGGTGGCCGATGTCGACATCGGTGTCCGATGGTTGCGGGTGTCGGGCAAGGGCGGCACCGAGCGCCGGGTTCCGCTTGATGTGGACGTGGCCGGGGTGATTCAGACCTATCTGCTCGCCGAACGCCCTGAGACGACCAGTGCCAGGCTGTTCATTGTGGCCAAGGGCCCCACCCGCGGTCAGCCTCTCACCGCGGCGGGTTTGCGGAGGATCTTCCGTTACCACCGAGAGATCACCGGCATCACGACAGCGCATCCCCACGCCTTGCGCCACACCTTCGGCACCGCTTTGGCCGTGGCCGGTGTGGATCTGGCCGTGATGCAGGTCCTGTTGGGTCACGCTCACATCGACACCGCCGCCCGCTACATCCATCTCGCTCCGGCCCATGTCAAGGCCGAGTTCGATGCTGCCCGTGCCCGCCAACGCGCCAGCACCTGAGCGGGCCACAACCCCGTCGGCTGGCGAGTTGCTGGCGGCGTGGCAGGCCGATCAGGCTGCGACCGGTCGGGGGAACCCGGCCTCGGAGGGGGCGGCCCGGAAGTTCCTGGGTCGCTGGCCGGTCCCCCAGGACTGGGCTGATCAGCCGCTGGCTGCTCGGTTGATGTTGCCGCCGTCGACGATGTCGCTGCTCATGTGCTTGATGGTTCAGGGCTGGCTGCGCCCGGGCTGGGACTGGCTCGTGGCCCGCAAGCTGTCGAGCTTCTGGCGAGAGATCGACGGGTCGCCCCTTGAGGCTGATCTGGCCCGGTTCTGCGACACCGCAACAGCGGTCGGGTTCAGTGAGATTCAGGCGAAGCGGGCGGTGTCTCAGTCGGTCGGCCGCCTGTTGATCCAGACCGGTCGGCCTCTCGAGCAGCTCACCGTCGCCGATCTCGACGGGCTGGCCGCCGCGTGCCGGGCACGCGAGGCTGCGACCGGGCAGGGCTGGCGGCATTACCGGTCCGCGCTCGTGTGCGCCCACACGGTCCTGTTCCATCTCGGCGTCATCGACGAGCCGCCAGAACCGGCCCAGCGACCGGACAGCTTCGAGGCACGGCTGGCCGACTGCCACCCGAACCTGCGCCCCGCGTTCGTTGCCTACATCGAGCGAAAGCTCGGCACCTGCGGGTCCAAGACCGTCTCAAGCCTTACGACCCGGCTCGCTCACTTCGGCCGGTTCCTCGCCCAAGCCGACCCCGAACTCGCCTCGCTGGCCGGACTGCGGCGCCAGCGCCACATCGAACCCTACCTGAACTCGGTCGCCAACGCCGTTTCCGCCAAGACGGGCAAGGCGGTCACCGTCGCCGACCAGGACCGCCGAATCCGAGCGGTCGGCCACATGCTCGCCGAGATCACCGAATGGGGCTGGGACGACGCCCCGACGCGCACGCTCGTGTTCCGCATCGACCATCCCCGCAAGCCCAGGCCACTTCCCCGCTACGTGCCCGTCGACGCTGACCGGCGTCTGCGCGCTGCGCTCGAAGCCTCCACCTACCGGCTCGCCGCCGACTCCTTGCTGTTGGCCCGAGCCGTCGGGCTGCGCATCGGCGAGCTTCTCGACCTCGAACTCGACTGCGTGCACGAGATCGGCGGACACGGAGCCTGGCTCAAGGTCCCCCTCGGCAAGCTCGACACCGAACGCATGGTCCCCCTCGACGACGAGACCGTCACCCTCATCGACCGGATCACCGCCACCCGCTGCAGCGGCCAGCCGCTGCCGCATCCCCGAACCGGCCGGCCGACCCAGTTCCTGTTCACCCACCACGGCCGACGGCTCTCGCAGAGCGCGGTCCGCAAAGAACTGGGCCGCAGCGCCAACACCGCCGGGATCAGTCACGTCACCCCCCACCAGCTACGCCACACCTACGCCACCGCCCTCGTCAACGCAGGCGTCTCGCTGCAGGCGCTCATGGCTCTCCTCGGCCACGTCTCAGCCGAGATGAGCCTGCGCTACGCGCACCTCTTCGACTCCACCGTCCGCGCCGAATACGAACGCGCCCTCGACCTGACCAAAGACCGCATCGGCGCCGTGCCCACACCCACCGGTCGGCCATCGATCCCCGTCACCGCCAACGACGCCCGCGCCAGCGGCTGCACCTCCGGCGACGACTGGCGCGACGCGCCAGCCATCAAAGCACGCCTCGCCGGCGGCCACTGCTTACGCGCCCCCGCCCAGGGAGCCTGCCCCTACGCAAACATCTGCGAGCACTGCCCCAGCTTCCGCACCGACGCCGCATCGGCCGCCGTGCTCTCCGCGCAGCGCGTCGACACCCGAGCACTCCTCGCCGACGCCCAAACACGCGGCTGGATCGACGAAGCCGACCGACACCGTCGCCTCCTCGACCGCCTCGACACGCTCATCGCCGACACCGCATGACCACCAACATCGAAACCGTCGAAACCGCCTGCGCACGCCTCGCCCACAAAGGCGAGGCCATCACCTTCACCGCCATCGCCGAACACACCGGCATCAGCCGAACCACCCTCTACCGCAACCCCCAACTCCGAGCAATCATCGAAGAACACCGCCACAACACCCACGACCACCACACCATCACCGGACTCGCCACCCAAATCGCCCACCTCCACACCGGGCTCGAAGCCCTCGCCGACCGAATCCGAAACCACGAAGAACGACTCCGCCACCTCGAACGCCGCCAACCCCACCGCAAAGCCAACTAGACGACCGGACCCAACGAACCTCGCTTCACCCCGACCGCGATTGGCCGGATAATCCTACGATAACGCCCTCGCAGAGGCCGTCAACGCGCTGTTCAAGACCGAGTTGATCCGCGGTCCCGGCCAAGGGCCATGGCGCACCGTCGACGATGTCGAACTCGCCACCTTGGGATGGGTGTACTGGTGGAACACCCAACGCATTCACAGCTACCTCGGCGACACTTCACCCGATGACTTCGAAACGGCTTACACTGCCCGAAACACCGACCACAACACAACAGAAAACCAAAACACACACCCTGCGCAAAACCCAGGGTGAATCAGCTCGTGCCGTGCATTCTGTTGTGGAGTTGATTGCGTCGGTTGATGCTGTGTTTGTTGAGACGGGCCGAGGGCTGGCCGGGTGGGAGGATCCCCACCCTGGCCGTATGCCTTTGGTTGAGGAGTATTCCCGATTGACGAACCCGCAGAAATGGGGGATCTTGGGTGCCCGGGCTGAAGCTTGGTTGAAGGCGTTGGCCGCGGCGGGCCTAGCCGAGATCGAGCCAGACGCCGGTGTGGTGTGGGAGGAGCAACCCAGGGTCGATGTTGTCCGCGTTCAGCGGGCCTTACCGCTGGGCATTGGTGCAATCCCGCTCATCTTCGCCTGGACTCGCTTCGGTGAAGCTTTAGCCTGGATCCACCGATTGGGTGTTGGTGGGCGGGGTTGGGGTTGGGTGGGCGGGTTGGGGTTTCACGCCGGGTTTGGTGTGTTGGGTTGGGGTCGGGGTTGGGTTGGTGGCGTTGGGGAATGCTCAGCGCAGACAACCACTGGCTCGGCTATTGGCCTTTGCTTCCTACGAAGCTTCTATCGTTTCGCGAGAAGCAAATTCTGAGGAGCGACAGAATCCTTGTCGCACGCTTCGCGGTTTGTTGCCAATGACGAGTGCATGAGCCTGATTATCCACAAGAGGGCAACTGTAAACCTGTTGTTCATTGTCATATGCAACTGCGCTACTAAAGGAGGCAACGCCAACACCATTCGCAAGCGTCAATGACATGTTGCCGCGGAGTCGAGCCAAATCGACCGACATTTCAGGATCTTTGAATGCAGCGGTTGTAATGCGACCATCAACGAAATGATCTTTGTGTATTCTACGCCAGAGAATCTCATCTCGGCCCACACGCTGATTTGTCATTCAACCCCAGCAGCCTTCAGTTCTGTGATGGCTCCACGTAGTTCATCCCAGATAGGGTTGTCCATCTGCTGCACAACGTCCTCGATCCTGCTGCCGTCGGGACGCGCAATATATATGGAGGCAGGGCCATAAGGTGGGATTTCCACCTCGATCTCTACTCCGTCGTGGTACCACTCGATCTGGATGCCTCCGTCATACACTGGAACAACCACGGGCTTTGGTCCGCCTATCCCTATGCGGTGCAATACGATTATCGTGCCAATTGCGGCGCGTTCGCTGATCGCTTTTTCGCCATACCCATTCCAATCTTCACCATAGGTGAGGAACCTGTTCAGTCGACTAGAAACTTCACCAAACCATGGTTGCGTAGCGAGTTGCTTCAAGAAATCATCAAGAGTCGGTTGTGACAGGGAACTACTGCGAATCTGGTGCACGCGAGCTAGGGGTTGTGAAACTGTTTCGGACGCGCCTCTCCTCAGATGGCGTGTCCATCCTAAACCCTCGCTAAACCATCCTTCGCTTGTGGTACAACAGATAGTAGTCATCGAGTGCGCCTCCAAATTTTGTGTGCTTCTGAAGTAGTAACTGCGGTAAAGCCTCGAACAATCCAGACATGTGCCGTATCCATGAAACTCAGGGCACTGTCTAGATCCTCTGAAAGTGCTCGCCCTCGGGACGTTAGACTCAAAGTCATCATCTTGGTTTCGGAGTCACCTGAGGTCCATCCGTCGATAGTCAACCAACCATCCTGCTCCTCTGGGAAGTGACAATGCAAGCCAAACCCGCTTAGGTGGTCGTGGGGCAGAAATTCGTCATCGCCAATGCCGCTCCATGGCACGATCAAATTCGCGGTGTCTTGAGGTGAATTCCACCCTTGATCTGCGCCCAGTTGGTTGATGTATTGAACTTCACACAGAAACGGTGTTGGTTCATCATGGCCGAGTTCGGCGCATGCTGTTGTCAGTCGCCGCCATGAGTCCCGCATCGACTCGCGGATCGTCTCATACCTCGGGTATTCACCTCCGAGATCGCCCTTGCGCCAATTGACAACTAGTCGGTCGTGTTGGATCTGAGCGACACGATCACCGGAGTCGTTCTGTAGCCAGAGACGAGGCGGATTGCTCGCTGTCTCCTCGATCTCAAATAGAGTGTCAAGAAGGTCCTCTGAGGGGAGACCCATCCGAGGTAGGAGCGGTCGCTCCTCAGCATGTGGAAGGATGTCTTTCCACGCATCGGCAAGTCGGCCCAGGTCAAGGGCGCTGAAGTTGACAGACTGCTTGAACTCAACTGCTAGGGCGACCTCAACAACAGGAGGCTGGTCATACTCTGGTAGCTGGCTCTTGTCAGCCATAGGTACGCGGATTGTATTGCGCGATCAAACGCACGTCACAGCAGAGTGTGGATCTGTTGATGACAGTACCTTCCTGTGGTGGGAGCGGGAACGGCTTCGGCACCTCGAAAGGCATGCTACGAGTCTACAGCCCTCGCGGTCGTACTTAGCGGAGCGCCGCGTCTTGCCACCCCTGGGTTCCCGTCTGAGGCAACTCGGCCTAAATTGAAATCACCCACCCGGCCCCGAGCCCCGGGAGGCATCCGACCCGCCAGATCGTCGCGGACGAGCCGACGCCGATGGCATCACCAATTCCGCGACGCACCACTAGGGGTCCCGGCCCCTCAGCCTCTCCGACCCAGAACCTTCGGATTTGGCTTCTTCTATCTACGACCTCCAACGTCTCACAAGGGCGGTCGGCGTTCAGTCCTCAGTCCATATTGTTTCGGAAGTCCCGCATGCTTTGCAGTCGCGGAAATATGTTGTCTTGTCCTTGCGAACCCGTACCTCTTTGTTCCGTTTACCTTCAGCTCCACACACAGAGCACTCCACAGGCATCGCCGTGTTCTTTTGGCACATGCCGCACCGCCAGTAATAGCCGTACCTGCCCGATCGCGCGGTGAGGTCTTTTGAATCGCAATGCTTGCATATCGCTTTCGCCGAGTGTCCTGTGCTGGCGGGCTTGTCACGGGATGATCTGCGACGGCGGTTGCGAGCAGGCCGTTTAGACCCGGCTGGCGAAGCACCCGAGCGACCCACATGCTGCGCGGCAAGAAACTCAGCCACTTGCTCAACTTCCAGGGCTTTCATGCTCCACCAGCCGTACTTGCCAGCAGATTCAGCATTCATGATGTTCGCGCTCTTTCTATGCTTCTCAAGCTCCTGGCCGATCTTGTCGGGGACCAGATCGGCTTTGGTCACAAATACCCGAAATGGTTCGCTGGGTTCCTTCCAATCACCAAGCCGTTTGATCTTCCCCTTGTCGGACACAGCAATCACCATTTGGATCGGTGCCGTGTTGAAACCGCGCTGATCTGATCCTGCTGCGAGCCTGGCAATGGTGCGGAGTCCGATAGCTCGCTTGCCGAGCAATTCTTCCCGGTGTCGTTCCAAGAAGGCCCGCAGAAAATCCGCTTGCCGCTGCGCCTGCCGAATTGGAGAGGGCATTCCTATCTCCTTACCTCGATACACGCGGCACCACTCATCTCCACCCGAGTCGTCGGACCGGACCCGCACCTCTTCGGTCACCGACTTGCTCTCGATGATGAACAGCCCCCAGCGATGCACGAGCAGATGATCGATCTGGCACACGCCAGTGGAGCCATCGTGCTCCGGCTGGGCGTGATCTTCGAGCCTCAGGTCGTGTAGTACGTAAACCTCTTGGTTTTCATTGAAGCCTCGGTGCAGATAGTGCGCGATTTGCCTCTCGGCGGACGCACCCGCTTGCTGACGGGGGTCTTTGAGTTCGGTCGTTTGCTCGTATGGCTTTACGATCATCCTCAGTTTCTAGCCGAGTGAAGCAGCGCGTGTCGCTTCCAGAAGTCTGGCTGTGGCGGTCAGCGGATCAAGGTGCTCGGTCTAGTTGGCTTGTTGCAGTTCATTGATCGGCGCCGAGAAGGTCTGCCGCAGCTTGCCGAGGGTTTCGACAGCCCAGGCTCGATACAGGTTCGAAACCTTGTTGCCGTCATGCTCCACACACCAGGGGTAGTGCTCTGACGGCTTGGCACGACATAAGCAACAATGTTGGACCCGATCCGACAAGGATCGAGAGATCGGGTTGCCCGCAGGAGCGGAGGCGATTAACTTGTTCTTACTCTTCCCCGCCTGGCCTGCTTGCAGGGCATGGCGGGGGTTTATTTTTTGGGTTCGCTAGGGCGGGCTCGGTTCGCTCTCAGACCAGTGCTGGTTTCGCCAAAAGTGATGCTTTGACACCGATTTCAGCAGTTTGCCGAGCGTGTGAAAGGCTGCTCGGGACTAGCTTCATGTGGACCGGGAGGATGCTTAGATGCATGACGTTCCAGAAGGTGAGCCGCTCGCTTCTACATCTTCGCTGGAAATTGACTCGGAACCTGCCCAGACCCGGGACGCACAACACTTGAGTCCGCTGAGCCGCGCGGAGCTTCGAAATCGTGCACTTGAGTCGCGCAACAGCTACCAACTCGGTGACCTGCCAGGGGCGGAAGCGGGCGCCGAAATAGACCGGGCACTGCAACAGGAGTCCGAATCCGACACAACGCTTGGCATCGCTTTTCGGTTTCTCGTCGTGGACGATATTTCTGACGACGAGCGAATCGGCGCTCTCAAGGAGCACTTCGGCCACACCAGCCCTGGGACGGCGATTGGCCTGCGTCAACACCTGGATGCGTTCCGGTTTGGCATATTCCCCCAAGGGCCCTCAATGGCGAGGCAAATCGCTGCCCGCATGAAATCCACGATGCGCAATCATGAATTCTCCCCGAGCGCACGCGAGGTTCTTGAGAGAAACATCGCCGAGCTTGAAGGGATCGCATCGGATGTCGACGCGTTTGAAGCTGAACAAGACAAGGCAGAGATAGCGGAGCACAGTGTGGAGGAAAGGTTGCGTGACCGCACCGGCGTGTACGTGTTCACCTACCCCCACTACCTCCGCCACCCAACGCATCCGTCCAGAGAATCTGAGAAGATGCCGGACCGCACGCTGCTGAAGGTGGGATTTGCCGACCACGGCATTTTTGATCGGGTGAACCAAGAGACCAGCGGTGCGGGAGTTCCGGAGCATCGGCGCGTCCTCCGCGCCTATTCGACGACTCTAGGTGAGAGTCAGTCGAGCCGGAACATCGAGCGGCGGTTCCATGAACTGCTGGACTCTGCGGGTCATGCAGGCCCAAAGCGGGGGTCCACCGAATATCAGCGTGGGGGCAAGGAGTGGTTCTACAGCAATGTCGACTTCTTGGATCTAATCGCTCAACTCTTGGACCTAGAGATCGTCGAGATTGACTCCCCGCAATACGAACTCTAAGGAACCGTCAACCCACAGCCCCAAGGAAGGGCGAGCCTGAAGCGCAGAAACCCGCCGAAGCGGGCTCCTGCTGGGCCTAGCCCCTCGACGGATAACTAGGTGGTTCGCCTTCAGTCCACATCGCCGGACAATGATTCAAGTCGTCTTTATGCAGAACTGCACACCGCACACGACAAGTGTCCATCAAATGGGGACACAATCAGGTCTGCGCTGGCCCGGTTTCTGCAATGGTGCGAAACGTGATCGAAACGCGTCGTTGGCGCTTGGTCTTTTGGCCGTTCCAAGTGTCGGAGTGCCGTTTGGCGATGCCATGACGCCACTTGAAGCGGGCATCGCCGTAGAGAAGGACGAGGCTGCGCGGCTCCAAACGCTGCACGTATTCGTCCCCGGTCGAATCGCAGCAGAAATCCATGTTGACCGCCGATCCCAAGCTCACGGTCGCAACAATGGGACCGAAGCAGTCCCTGTCGATGTGGGGTGCGATCCCCTGTCCAGGCAGGTACTCGTTGATAATCGCCTGTTCGAACGGTTGGTGAGGGTCGAGCAATTGCTTCGCTTCCTCAGATGCAGCTTTGCGCACCATGTTCGACAGTTGCGTCAGCCACTCGGGCAATGGCCCAATGCGAGCCGTTTCGTCGAGCCTGCGACTGGTGTAGTCGTACTTGTAGCCGAAGTGCAGCACACGCCGCGAGAGGTCCGTGAGCCACTCAGAGTTGTCGATATGTGCAAGCAACCCTTCCTCCTCGGAGGCAGCCAAGAAATCGGAGTGGTACTCAAGCCCTACGGGAGCAGTGGCTGTGTCTATCAGCGATAGTTGCAGGCTCAAGTGTTCACCCTCAGGGGAGTCGCCGTTGGGCTCTGGTTCGGCGCTTCGAACCCTCCAGACTCATCCAAGTAACAGAACAACACGGTAGAAGATGGAACTACCGTCGCCAAGGGCGACCGCAGTGTGTGGCGTTTGGTTTAAACCTAAGCGCCCGATTTTGATTACGCCTTTGATTGTACACACCAAGGAAATATGCACGACTCGCCTCAGATGGCCGCTAGCTCGGAGTGCCCGCCAGTGGCAGCCAGCAGGCCGGAAAGGTGGCGTGAACTCTGGAGCAACACACCGGCAGGTATAGCTGTCATCGGGGCCACTACACTGGATTTTTGGGCATGGCAGCTTCTTCGCGCTCGGTCCCCTTTGTAAGCTCCTATTTGGGCCGGGGGATATACGACGTTGTCGAAGTGGTGCGCCTCATCAAGCGCACCAGACGCCGAGTCGAGGGATGGACCAGAGTTGGTGCGGACAAGGCACCGCTTCTGTCGGGGGAACTGAACGGCCTATTCAGCTTTTGGGACTTGCTCAGCCTACGCGTAATCGGTGAGCTGGTGGAGCGGGGAGTTCCGCGAAGCGAGATCGCCCGAGGTGCTGAATATCTGGTTGCTGAGCTTGGAACCCATAGGCCGTTTGCCCACAAGGGTCTGGCCACGGTTGGGCGGGGGTTCTTCGCCTCCATCGAGGGTTGGGAGGATGTTGGCAGGGGCGGCCAACAGGCCTTCCAGATCGTGGTGAAACCGCTGCTTGAACCGATCACGTTCAACGATTCGGGCATGGCAACCATCTGGCGGCCGCATAGATGTGTTTGGGTTAATCCCGAAGTACAGGCAGGAGCCCCGTGCGTCGACGGCACAAGGATTCCCACCGGCACACTCGCCGATCTGCAGGGCACCGGGCTGGGCATAGAGGACTTGTCGGATGACTACCAGCTCTCACCTGAGCAGGTGCAAGCTGCCATCGCGTATGAAGCCAGCCTGACGGCGTGAGATCTCAATCGTCAGCACCTAGGCAACGTCCTTCGATACGACTCATTTTCGACGAAAACTTGCCATGGAGAGTGGCCGCGGCCTTGAACTGTGAGTGTGCCGACGTTAACAAGATTGAGGAGCGATTCGTCGCTGTGCGCGCCCAGTTGCCCCCAAGTCCCGATGTTGTGGCGGCGCAGCGCATTGTACGTTCTGGCATCAAACAGTGACGTGTCAATTTGCTCGTCAGCTGCGTCATCCATCCAACTGTGCTTTTCGCGAAGTACTGTGTCAGCGGTTACCGTGCCAACCGGTGGGTCTCCAAAGCGGAGCGGCCCGAACTCCAAGGTTCGGTGGAGACTGCGGATTGTCGTTTCGCCTACTCCTGGGACGATACGCAGAGCCTCCTCAGACAACCTGGCCAGATCGCCCCACGTTGAACACTCCATCCTTTTAGGCACTGTTCCAGCGCGGGTTGGAAGCCAGGAGCATACGAGTCGCTTGTCTTGATAGGCAATCAACCATGAGTAGCGCTCCCCGAAAGAGCCCTCTCGTGGAGCGTCGCAATCTGTTATTCCTGCAGCCAGATTCTCGGCGTTCTCCGATTCTCCAGATAAACCACTGCCAGAACCGCGAGGTCCGTTCTCAGTTCGGCGCTCCTGCCCGTGCATCACGGGTGGTGGAAGATCAGCCGTCCAGCGCCCGACATTTGAGATCCTGTCGTTCGTACGCTCGGCCACGGGAGGTAAGCATAGGCGGGCCAGCGCGAGCCGCGCAGTGGTACCCCGTACGGGATTCGAACCCGTGTTACCGGCGTGAAAGGCCGGCGTCCTAGGCCGCTGGACGAACGGGGCCCGACCAGAGAACCGGCCGACCGACAGCATAGGCCGTCTGATCCCGGAGCGTGCGCGCATAAACGCGCACGCAGTACGGTAGCGCCGTGGCCAAGGGGACCATCAGTAACCGAAACGTGACACTGCGCCTCGTGGCCGCGGCAAGTGGCGGTTATCTGCTTGGCATGATCCCTTCGGCTGATATCGCGGCCCGTGTTGCGAGGCGGTCCGACCTGCGCGTGTCCGGAACGGGCAACCCCGGTGGCATGAACGCCGGTCATGTGCTCGGCAAGTCGTGGGGAGCGGCTGTGAGTGTGGCCGATATCGCCAAGGGTGTTGCCGCGGCTCGTCTCGGCCGAGCGCTGGCAGGCGACGCCGGTGCAAACCTGGCATCGACGGCGGCAGTCGGGGGCCATTGTTTCCCGCTCGGCCGAACCGGCGGCAAGGGAGTGGCGACCAGCATCGGGCAGGTCATCGGCACGTTCCCCGTCTACTTGCCGTTGGACGCGGCAGTGGCACTGGCCACTTCCTTAATGCCGCTCAAGCAGCGGACGCGAACAGCAACGACGGTGGCCAGCGCAACCTGGGTGCTGACAGCGGCGCACTGGTGGTGGCACGGCTGGCGCAACCCGGGCGGAGTAACGCCTACCGTTTCACTACCGCTAGCGGCAGCAGCCAGTTCGGTCATCATCGCGTTGCGGTTCGCCGCCGGTGCCGAAACGGTTGACGCCTTCAATCGTCCAGAATCGGCGCAGTCTCTCCAACCGGCGCAGTCGGCACAATCGGCTCAGTCAGTCCAGTCGGTCCAGTCGGCAGAGTCGGTCCAGGCGGCAGAGTCTGTCCAGTCGTCTCAGCCGGTCCAGGCGGCACAGTCGGTCCAGGCGGCAGAGTCGGTCCAGGCGGCAGAGTCAGCACAGGATGCTCCTGGCAGCCAAGGTTCAGCATTTTCTGAGCGGCGCAACGGAAAGTGATAGCTCTCGTCACCGACTCGGCGTCCCAGATACCACCGAGTCTTGCTGCTGAGTTCGGGGTCCGAGTTGCTCCGATCATCGTCAATATCGACGGTGTTGAATATCGCGAAGGAGCAGACCTCACCGCCGATGATTTCTGGGCGCAGGTGAGCAACGGAGAAGTCCCCGAGATCACAACTTCACAGCCGAGTCCAGGGACGTTCAGCGAGATCTATCGGTCCGCAGTCGAACAAGGTGCAACCGACATCGTTTCTGTCCATATCGGCGCCGAACACTCAGGAACGATCAACAGCGCACATATCGCAGCCGAAACAGTCGATGTTGATGTTCACGTTGTTGACTCCGGTACAGCCTCGTTCGGCGTGACGTGCTGTATCTGGGAGGCCGCCTCAGCTATTGCCGCGGGTGCATCGGTACTGGAGGTGGTCGCGCGGGTGGAGCGGATGCGCCCTGCAATAGGCACGGCGTTCATCCTCAGCGCGTTGGACTTCGCTCGCCGGGGCGGCCGCTTCAACCCGGAGCTGTTGTCCGACAGCGAACAAGACGACAGCGAAGGGGTCGCAGTCCTCTCGGGTTACGGAAGCGATCTTGAGGTTGTCGCGCTAGGGCACAGCGTCGATGAGTTGTGCAATCAGATGGTCGAGTGCTTCCTGGCAGCTGGGCGACCGATACGGGCCGGCGTGTGCCTGGCTGATCCGGCCACCTTGATGTTCACCGAAGGTATTGAGTCCAGGTTGCGGGCTGCCTCTGTCGAGGTGGAGATGGTTCGCTACCGCCTGGGCCCGTCAATCGCCGCGCACACCGGACCCGGCACGGCCGGCGGCTTCTGGTACTGCACCGACATCTAGCAGCCGGTCCAGCAGCAGACCTACAGTTCGGGATGTTCGCTGGCAGCGGCGATGAGTTGTTCGAGGAGCCAGCCGGTCCATTCGTAGAGGGCGGCCGATGCGGTGTCGGGCATCGCGTCACCAACAAGATCGACACCAGCGAGGGTGAGTTGCTCACCCAGCACGAGCCGGAGACTGTTCAGGCTCTGCATCCAAGCAGCGACACCTGATGTGTCGAGTTCAGCTCCTGAAAGTGTCGACTCGACTGTCTCGATGGCTTCAAGCCGGCTGCGGAGAAGATCGTCGTCGACGAGTTCTCGGAAGGAGGCTTCGGCTTCGGCGTTGTCCGGATGAGCGGGAGGCTTCAGTCGCCTCAAGGTCTCGTCACCGCCACCGATCAACAAGTCGCGGAGATCCGACAGCACCTGGGAAAGCACTTCGCGTTCTCCGCTAGGGAGTTCCACGATGACGACATCACCGTCGTAACGAAAACGGCTCATTCGTCTTTCTCCATGGTCGCCCAAAGGCCGTGTTCGTGAAGCCTAACGACATCGAACTCGGCTTTTTCTCTGGTTCCCGAAGACACCACAGCCTTGCCGTCGATGTGGACTTCCATCATCAATCGGTGGGCTTTCTCGGTGGAGTAGCCGAACAATTTCCGAAACACGAATGCTACGTACGACATCAGGTTGATCGGGTCGTCCCAGACCAGAACCTTCCAGGGCCGCGCATATTCGACCGATTCAGCTATCTCTGTTTCGGGGTCCATCACCGGGGCCGTCATGTCACGGCTTCTCTCGATTCAGCCCGATTGACGAGAACTGCGGTGTCGACAGCAGTCGAAAGATGCAGCCGGACGATAGCGATCCAACTCAAAGAGGCCCCTCCGATGTGGACCCCGACGAGCAGCACGGGAACACCAGCGAAGTATTGCCAGTAGCCAATTACACCCTGGGCTATCAGCAGGCTGGCAGCGACCGTGGCGCGCCAGCGGATCTCCGGTTGCTGTTGGCGGTGAGCGGAGCGGATGAGCCACACAACCCCACCCAGCAACACCAGCGCGATGATGCTGTGGATACGGGTCACTTCGCGTACGAGGAACGGCAGGCGCTGCGCAACTTCTGCCTCGTCGCTCCCGCTGTGGGGTCCTGATCCGGTGACGATTGTGCCGCTGACCAGCAGAATTGCACCGACTGCAGAGATCATGCGCGCGGCTGGGGTAAACGACCCTCCTAAACGGCGCGCTGCGCTGTCCTGGCGCCCCGCTAACTCAACGAGCACGACGGCGTTGGCCAACAGCACCATGCTCAATAGGAAGTGTCCCATCGTAAACCTGGGGTCGAGTTCGGTCTTGACGAGCACCGCACCCAACACGATCTGGGCTGTCACACCGGCCACGAGCCCCCAGGACCAGACCGTCAGGTCCCCTCGCCGAGGCGAGCGTCGCAGAGACCCGAGCACAGCCAAGATCACGGCCGCCGCGACGACACCGGTGAAGAGGCGGTTCACGAATTCGATCAAGGCGTGGTACTCAAGGTCAGCCACAAATTGGTCTTCTTCGCAATTGGGCCAGTCGGAGCAACCAAGCCCCGATCCGGTCAAGCGAACCGCTCCGCCCGACACCACGATTACGGTCAGTGACCACAGCGCGCCACGGGTCCAACTCAAGTAGCGCGCGGGGCTGACCGGCCCGAAAGTAACCGCTCGCAGCGACGCCGAAAATGAGGACACAATCAAAGGGTAGGGCGTTGCTAGCCGCTCTTGTTCGCTTTGTTCAGAAGCCACGGGCGGGCCGCTTCAACCCGGGTGGCGTGGTCTTGGTTTTGGGGGCGTAGCCTGACCGACGTGAGTGAAGTAACAGAGGTCCGATCTCGGTCTCGTGTCGCCGCCTTCGTGGCGTTGACCAAGCCGCGGATTATCGAGCTTCTGCTCATTACCACGGTGCCCACCATGGTCGTGGCCGATTCTGGAATTCCCTCACTCTGGTTGATCGTTGCCACCGTGCTCGGTGGCACGCTGGCTGCGGGCGGGGCGAACACCTTCAACATGTACATCGATCGCGATATCGATGGTCTTATGGAACGCACCAAAGGTCGCCCCCTTGTGACGGGCGAAGTCTCCCCGCGCCAAGCTCTGGTTTTTGCGTTCGTGCTGGAGATAGGCGCGTTCGGGTGGCTATGGGGATTCGTCAACTTGCTGTCGGCAGTTCTGGCCGTTTCGGCCACCCTTTTTTACGTCTTCGTCTACTCGCTGTGGTTGAAGCGCACATCGAAGAGCAACATCGTTATCGGCGGGGCCGCTGGGGCAGTACCGGTTCTGGTCGGCTGGTCTGCGGTCACCAACCAGCTTGACTGGCCGCCTGTGGTGCTCTTTGCGATCATCTTTGTTTGGACGCCTCCCCACTTCTGGGCGCTGGCGATCCGCTACAAGGAAGATTACGCGGCTGCGGACGTGCCGATGTTGCCTGTGGTCGCAAGCCTTAAGACGACCGCAAGCAGGATCGTGCTCTACACGCTGCTGCTCTGGGGACTCACCTTGGTGTTTGCGCCTGTGGCCCAAATGGGTTGGCTCTATCTCTGCACTGCGGTGCTGCTTGGAGCCGTTTTTTTGGGGCTGGCGATCAGAGTTTTCCTTAGACCGGAACCACAGAGGGCCATGCGGCTTTTCGGGTGGTCGATCACCTATGTCACGTTGTTGTTCGCGGCGATCGCAGTTGATGAGGTGATTCGCAGTGGGGTCTGACAAACACCTTGCGCCGGGTTTCTATTCTGTTGCTCGCATCCCTGTAGGCTCATCGGCTGGTAACGCAACTCAGGTATTAGCAGAAACACGTGCGCGGTGCTGTGCGCCGGGGGCGCTCGGAGGACATTTGCCAACATGACGATGACCGATTCACCACCAGCTGCGAACACCGCGCTGGCGGCAACCTCGCCCCGAGTTGTCGGCCTCTTTGATACTCTCACCACCACAGACCACAAGCGCATTGGTCGCTTGTGGCTTCGGTCTGGCTTGCTCGGGTTGCTGGCGGCCACTCTCATCGGCGTTGTCCTCGCCATCGAAAACAGCAATTCGTCGCCCGATGACATCTTCGGTGGGGTCAACAGCTACTTCCAGTACTCCAGCCTCTACCGCTTCGGTTTGGCGCTGTTGGTGGTAGCTCCGTTGTTTGTGGGACTTGCCATGGTGGTAGTGCCGATGCAGGTCGGTGCGACAAATGTTGCTTTTCCGCGCGCGGCTCATGGAGCGGTTTGGTTGTTCATGATCGGTGCGGGGATCACGTTTGTCTCGGTTGTGTCCGGCGGCGGTTGGGGGGCGTTGGATGGCATCACGGGTACCGAACGAGATGCCATCGCTTTGACCTTGGTTGGCACTGGTTTGGTGATTGTCTCGTTGCTGGTGGCTTCGGTCTGTATTGCCACGACGGTTGTGTCGCTGCGCACACCGGGCATGAACTTGCTGCGAGTTCCGTTGTTTGCCTGGTCAATGCTGGTCGCGACCAGTGTTTGGTTGTTGACCTTGCCGGTTGCGATCGGCAATCTCGCCGTCGTCTATTTTGATCTGCGCGGCGGACCCGGAACGTTCGGCATCGCCGAGGGTTCGAACGCGATCTACACGCAGCTTGGCTGGCTCGTTGAACAGCCGCAGATTTACGCCTTCGCGATTCCCGTGTTGGGTGTGCTGGGCACGATTGCACCCGTTGTTGCGAGGCGCCGCCATGCGCAGCACGCGGCCGCTGTCGTTCTGATCGGTCTCTTTGGTTTGTTGTCGGTGGGCGGTTGGAGCCAGCCTTGGTTCCAGGGCAACAACTACGACGAGAAGTTCGTCTTTATTCTCTTCGGACTTTTTGCGTTTCTTCCTGTGTTGGGCTCTATCGGGGGTGCCGCTGACACAATCGCCAAGCGCGGGTCTGCGGGTGCTTCAGATTCGGACACCAGCGCTGGCGGCGGGGGCGTGATCGCAGAACTCTTGTCGGTCCATGGCGTTGGTGCTGTCGGCGCGGCTCTGTTGCTTCTGGCGGGCACCACCGCAGGGCTGGCGCGGGTCATTCAACCATGGGATCTGGGTGGCCGGACGACCGTCAGCGCAGTGATGAACCTGGTGCTTTTCAGTGCGGTTGCTGCCGGGATTGCCGGTATCTGGTTCTGGGCCCCGAAAATAGGCGGCAAGCAACTCTCGGTTTCGATGGGCCGTCTGGTCATTTTGGATGTAGTCGTTGGTGCGGTTCTGCTCGGTGGAGCGGATTTTGTGAGCGGTTTCCTGGAGGCTCCCGCGTTCGGGTATCAAGTGGTGGGTAGCTCTACTCCGCTAATGGCTGAGCCTTCGAATCAAGGCTTCATTGAGGTGATGAATGTGGTCGCCGCGGTGGGCGCGGTGTTGATCGCGCTGGGTGTGTTGGGTGCGCTAGCGGCGCTGGCGAAGGCCATGAGGTCAAGCGATGCGGTCGCCGATAATCCTTTTGGTGGTCAAACCTTGGAATGGACCACCTCGTCGCCCCCGCCAGCCGGTAACTTCTCAGAACCACCGGAGCGCGTAGTCTCTGAAGCTCCGTTGCTAGACACTCTGAGCGAGAATGGAGAGGAGGCCTGATGGTTGCCACCACCGGGCTTCCAGCCCCGGAAGTATCCCGCCCGCGCACCCTGTTGGTGGGCACCATGTTTGGGACCGCGGCTGCGTTCATGTTCTTCTGTGCTGTGGTCGGCATTTACGTTCTTGAACGTGCCGCGTTTCGCGACGCAGGACTTGAGTGGTTCCCCGCAGATGTCGTTGAATTAGGTCCCTCGGGTTTCATTTTTTGGACGTTGATCCTGTCGGTGTTCACTGTTCAGTGGGCCGTGCAGGCAATCAATGCCGATGACCGCGTCAATGCCTATGTTGCTTTGGCTCTCACGGGACTCTTTGGCGCAGCAATCTTCAATCAACTGTGGTTCATTATCAACGACACCGGGTTTGCCATGGCTGCTGACACCCCCCAATTCCTGTTCTTTGTCGTCAACGGAACCTTCATCGTCTTTTTGATCGCTGCGGTCGTATTCATTGCGCTCACAACTGTGCGTGCACTAGCCGGCCAGTTCGGCCCACGAAGAGCAGAAGCGGTGTCTTCCGCGGCTCTGGTCTGGAACACCGTGGTGTTCATGTGGGCAATCGTCTACTACCTCATCTACATCACGAAGTAAGGGTCAGATGTTCACCACGGGCTTCAAGTTTTTCTTCGGAATCGGGCTGGCACTGGCGACTGGCGCGGTGTTCTACGGATACACGACGGGTGGCAACCATCTGGGGCCGCTCACGATGGGCTGGAAGGGCAGCATAGGCGAACACCTCGGCTATTCGCTGCTCTTGGGGCTCGGCGTCACCGCTATGACGGTGGCGCTGTTCCTCGTGTTCTTCAGGGACGCCGACCCCGCCGCGCAGGCCCACTACATGGGAGTCGAGCAGATCCCGACCAACAGTTTGGTTACTGCCAGCTTCTGGCCGGTGGTTGGCGCCTTTGGTGTTGGCGCTATGGCGATCGGCCTGGTCCTGCACACCGCGGTGTTCGTTACCGGTTTGATCATCTGCGGTGTGGTCGCGGTCGAGTGGCTGATGGACGGGTGGGCGGACAGGGCGACGGGTGACCCCGAGGCCAATCGGGTCCTACGCAATCGGGTGATGGCGCCTATCGAGATCCCGGCTTTGGGCGCGGTGATCGTGGCGTTGGGTGTGTTGGCTACCAGCCGGATTTTGTTGGCCACCTCAAAACTCGGGTCGGTGGTGGTTGCCGGTGTCCTGTCTGTGTTGATTCTCGGTATCGCGGTGTTGTTTGCCAGCAAACGACGGATCAACAAGAACATCCTGGCCGGTTCGGTCCTGGTTATGGCTGTGGCGGTGCTCGCCGGCGGAATCGTTGCGACTGTCACCGGTGAACGAGACTTCGAGCACCATGAAGTGCACACCGATGACGAAAACGGCACCGATACTGTGGAGGGACACCAAGGTGAGTAACCTCATTCGTTCACGGCGTCGGCGTTGGCCGGAGGGTTTGATCCTGGGGCTGGCGTTTGTGCTGGCTGGATGCGCCGGCGATGCGGAACTCGATACTTTTCAGAACAAAAGCGAGACCGCCCGCCAAATCAACGACTTGGCAATTCCGGTGTTCATTGTTGCCGGGGTCGTGTTGGTGCTCGTGTGCGGTGCCATTTTGTGGATGTCGATCAAGAATCGCGTGCCGGCCGACGACGATTACGAAGGTGAGTTCCCCACCCAGATTTCGCACAACAACAGGCTGGAAATCGGTTGGACGATCGGCCCCGCCGTGATCATGATTGTCATTGCCGTAGCCACCTTGGTTACGCATCTGGCAGTCAACAGCACCAAAGCCAACGCCATTGAAGTCCAGGTTGATGGTCACGTTGAGACGTGGGAGCCGAGGGTGGTCGTGGTGGGCCAGCAATGGTGGTGGGAGTACCGCTATTACTTGACCCAGGACATCACTACAGCAGACCTTGGTGACCCGTGGAACCTTCCTGAAGCCGACATTGTCACTGCGGGCCAGATGGTGATCCCGACAGGCGAGGAAGTTGAGCTGATCATCACCTCGCGAGACGTCATCCACTCGCACTGGATCCCCGCGCTCAACGGCAAGAAGGACGCCGTGCCCGGGAAGTACACGCCGTGGAAGTTGGAAGCCGACGAACCGGGCGTCTATTTCGGGCAGTGCACCGAGTTCTGCGGGCTTTCGCACAGTCGGATGAGAATGCAGGCCGTAGCTGTGACGCCGAGCGACTTCCAGGATTGGATCGATGCCCAGATGGCTCCGGCAACATTACCGACCGACGAAGACTCTGCTGAGTACCGCGGCATGGAGGTGTTCTCGAACTTCTGCGCCAGTTGTCACCTGATCAGAGGGCTCAACACAGAGGATTACAACGGGGCCGAGACCATCTCTGGATCCGCCCCGGACCTCACACACTTCGCGAGCCGCACCACGTTTGCGGGTGGTTTGTTCAACCTCTACAACCCGGACGGTTCGCTCAACGACGATGTCGATGACCTTGAGCGGATCTACCGGATCAACGACGACGATCTTGCTGCCTGGATCCGCAACCCCTACGACGTGAAAGAAAACTACGCGGATGACCTTCCCGAGGGTGCTCTACCGCGCGGGATGCCCGACATGGGGCTGTCCGAACGACAGATTGCCGATGTGATCACCTTGCTGGCCACGCTCGGCCCCAAGCCGACCGCTGCCCAGATTTTGGCGACAGAGGTGGAGTGAGATGACCATCACAGACAAGCCCATTACCGAGGGTCCTCTAGAACTTGAATCCGGCCGCGAGGCCCTGGCGGAGCGGCCCCTCGGGGTGCTTACCCGGCCGCAAGGAGGCAGGGGCTGGCGGGACTGGTTGAGCACCGTCGATCACAAGAAGATCGGGATCCTGTATGGCGTGTCCGCCATGGTCTTCTTCGTGGTGGGTGGTATTGAAGCCCTGCTGATTCGCTTGCAGTTGGCGGTACCCAACGGCGGCGTGCTGTCGGCCGATGTCTATAACCAGGTGTTCACCATGCATGGCGTGACCATGGTGTTCCTGTTCATCATGCCCTTGGCAGCGGCTTTCTCGAACTACTTGATTCCACTTCAGATCGGTGCCAGAGATGTGGCGTTCCCGCGGCTCAACGCGCTCTCGTATTGGATTTGGCTGTCGGGCGCGATCTTCTTGAACAGTTCTTGGATCGTTGGTGGAGGCGGTGCCGACTGCGGTTGGTTCTGTTACTCGCCCAACAGCGGTGTGACTTTCTCGCCGAGCCACGGCGTTGACTTCTATGCGATCGGCTTGTTGATCGTTGGTATTGCCTCGTTGGTCTCGGCCATCAACCTGATCGTCACCTGTCTCAACATGCGGGCACCCGGAATGGACTTGTTCCGTATGCCCGTCATGACCTGGATGCTGCTGATCACCCAGTTCTTGCTGCTGTTCGCGTTGCCGGTTATCACCGTCGCTCTGTTCTTGTTGATGTTTGATCGGTTGTTCGACGCCAGTTTCTTCAATCCCGACGCGGGTGCCGATCCGTTGTTGTGGCAGCACTTGTTCTGGATATTCGGGCACCCGGAGGTCTACATCATCATTTTGCCTGCCTTCGGAGTCGTGTCTGAGGTGATTCCCGCGTTCAGCCGCAAACCCCTGTTCGGCTACACGTTCATGGTGTTCTCGGGTATCGCCATCGGCTTCATGGGATGGGGTGTTTGGGCGCATCACATGTTTGTGTCGGGAATCGGTCCGATCTCGGTGGCGGCGTTTTCTTTGTCCACAATGTTCATCGCGGTGCCGACCGGTGTGAAGGTCTTGAACTGGTTGGCCACGATGTGGGGCGGACAGATCCGTTTCACGACGGCAATGCTCTTCGCGGTGGGAACCGTGGCGATGTTCACCATCGGTGGGTTGTCGGGAGTGACCCACGCTTTGGCTCCGGCCGATACTCAACAGACCGACACCTACTACATCGTGGCTCATTTCCACTATGTGATTTTCGGCGGTGGTGTGCTCGGGTTGATGGGTGGTCTCTATTTCTGGTGGCCGAAGATTTTCGGTTACATGCTCAACGAGCGCCGCGGCAAGATTCACTTCTGGTTGATGCTTATTGGCTTCAACCTGACTTTCGGGCCTATGCACATACTCGGTTTGCAGGGGATGAGTCGTCGTATTGACACCTATTCGGCCGGGTTTGGATTCGAGTTCTGGAACATGGTGGCGACCATCGGCTCGTTCATCATTGCCGTTTCAGTTCTGGTCTTGTTCCACAATATTTGGAAGTCGAAACGTGAGGCAGCCGATTTGCCGCCTCCGGGTCCCGATCCTTGGGATGCCCGGACCCTCGAGTGGATGATTCCTTCGCCTGTTCCGGAGCACAACTTTGATGAGGTCCCCACGGTTGAGGGTCTCGACGAATGGTGGCACCGCAAATACGGTTTCGATGACAACGGGCAGGTCGTGCAGATCGCCACGGTTGAAGAAGCAGCCCAAGACGGCTCGGCCAAGGGCGTGCATCTGCCTGCGCCATCGTTCTGGCCGCTGGTACTGGCTCTGGGCCTGCCGTTGATCGGCTATGGCCTGATCTTCAACCTGTGGCTTTGCGTTCCTGGCGGTCTGCTGGTCGGCATGGGGATTTTCGCTTGGGCTCTTGAACCTGTCGATGACCCCGATGCCACCCATGACCACCACCACGATGACGACGATGACGACGATGACGCTGACCCTGCTGCCGCGGCTCCGGCTGCGCCCGGCGACAACGGCGGTGACGACGCGGCCCTTGCTGCCGCGGCTCCGGCTACGCCCGGCGATAACAGAGTTCCGGCTACGCCCGGCGATAACAGAGTTCCGGCTACGCCCGGCGATAACAGAGTTCCGGTTGCGCCCGGCGTTAGTAGCGCTAGCTCTGCCGCGGCTCCGGTTGCGCCCGGCGTTAGTAGCGCTAGCTCTGCCGCGGCTCCGGCTACGCCCGGCGACCAGCAAGGAGGTGCTTGATCATGGCAGTCGCAACCGCAGAACCCGCTGCGCCAGAAGCGCACGACGATCACGGGACTTCAACCGGAATCTCCAACACCAAGTTGGCGATGTGGGTCTTCCTCGGTTCGGAATGCCTTCTTTTCGGTGGCCTGATCTCGACCTACCTGCTCTACAAAACCCGTCGCGGTCCAGACAACCGGGCGATCCCAACCGACGTTTTCGACATCCCGTTTACGTCAATCAGTTCGTTCGTGCTGTTGATGAGTTCGCTGACGATGGTGCTGGCTCTCGCCGCGCTTACTCGGGGTGATAACCACGGTGCGCGTGTTTGGCTTTTGGCGACGAGCATGCTTGGCGGCGTGTTCATCGGCGGTCAGGTGTATGAGTTCACCAGCTTCTTGCGTGAGGGTGTCGGCTTCACCAACAATCCGGCTAGTTCAGCGTTCTACGCCTTGACCGGGTTCCACGGGGTTCACGTCAGTCTCGGCATCGTTATGTTGATGTCTTTGGTGGTTGCTTCGTGGCAGGGCAAGCTGCGTCCGGAGCACGCCGAGACCGTCGAGGTAGCAGGTCTTTACTGGCACTTTGTTGACGTTGTCTGGATCTTCATCTTCACTGTCATATATCTGGTTCCGGCCTAGAGTTTGGAGAGACGCATGAGCACGACCACCTCCGGACACGAAGGCACCGCTGACACCGAGCACGCCGAGCACGTCGAGCACGCGGAGCATGATCACCCGTCAGATTGGGCCTACGTCAAGATCGCGCTGATCCTCGGTGCTATCACCGCGGTCGAGGTGCTCACCTACTTCGATTTGGGGTTTTCCTGGGGCAGTTTTCTGATCCCGTCGCTGCTGCTGATGATGGTCGTCAAGTTCTGGCTGGTCGCAACCTGGTTCATGCATCTGAAATTCGACAACCCGATCTTCGCCAAGTTGTTTGTCGGGGGATTGACGCTGGCTGTCGGTGTATATGTCGCGGCGCTTGCAGCTTTCGAGTTCTGGGCGTGATCTGAATGGACGGGCCTTGGGAGTTTGAGGCCCATCCAGCGGTTTGGATGCTGATAGCGGGGATCGTCGCGCTCGGCTACTACGCGGTTCGCCATATCGGCCCCATGGTGGTGCCGGCGGGCCAAACCGTCGTGACGAAACGACAGAAACGCTGTTTCGCGCTTGCTGTGTTCTTGTTGTGGGTCGCTGCGGACTGGCCGTTGCATGACATCGCTGAGGAACACCTTTACTCGGTCCACATGGGTCAGCATCTGCTGATCGCTTTTGTCGTCCCGCCGCTGATGCTGCTGGCGATACCGGAGTGGTTGGCTCGCTTGATGGTGATCGACGGTGGCGTGGTATCGCGAGCGTTGCGAGTCCTTACCCGGCCGGTGGTGGCCGCGGTCATATTCAATGCTCTGCAGATCCTTTCGCATTGGGCCGCGGTCGTTAACTTGTCGGTTGAGAATGGAGTGTTCCACTACACCATCCATCTCGCGGTGTTCTTCTCGGCGTTGTTGATGTGGTTCCCGGTCGTCGGTCCGCTACCCGAACTTCAGATGAGCGAGCCGGGAAAGATGGTCTACCTGTTTGCCAGTTCGATCGTGCCGACCGTCCCCGCAGGGTGGTTGACGTTCGCGGAAGGAGTTGTCTACTCGGCTTATGACCATGCTGAGCCACTCTGGGGAATTTCCCCGACCGACGACCAACAAGCCGCTGGTGCGGTGATGAAAGTCATCGGAGGCTTCTACCTTTGGGCGCTCATCACTTTCCGCTACTTCCGTTTTGCCTCCGGACGTCGCGAGGCCGATCTTGTGGCTAGAAGAACCCGCAAACAACCCCCTCCAAAACCGGAACGTGTTGGTGCGGTTGCTATCACCCCCGATCTCACGTTCGGCGATGTGCAGCGGGCATTCGATGAGAACCCCGAGCCCCCACGCGAAGCCCCCACTTGATCCCACCCCCCGTTATGTCCCGCTCTTGTTCGCTGCGCTCGGCTCCCGCTCTTGTTCGCTGCGCTCGGCTCCCGCTCTTGTTCGCTTCGCTCACGGGCCGCGAGGCCGCGGGCGGGCCGCTAGGCCGCGGGCCGGGCCGCTCGGGCCACGGCCTCGTTCCGACGCGACCGGCTTCGGATCATTCCGCTCGGCCTCTTATGACGGAACGGCGCTGATGGGGCGCTACCGTCAACGGCCATGCTCGATATCAAGCTGATCCGTTCGGACCCCGAAGCTGTCAAGACAGCTGTCGCGCGTCGCGGGGAGCCCACATCGTCGATCGACGAAATCGTGGAACTCGATGCCCTTTTGCGGACGACTTCCACCGAGCGTGACGAAATTCGCTCTGAAATTCGGCGAACCTCAAAGAAGGTTGGTTCGCTGCACGCGGAGGGCAAGGCCGGCGAGGCGCAGGCTCTGGCAGATCACAGTCGTTCCCTCGGGGCTCGGGAGAAAGCTCTTGATGAGCGCTGTGAGCAACTCGCGGGTGAGCTTCGAATGCTGATGCTCAACGTCAGCAATATGCCGTCTCCTGATGCCCCGGACGGGTTGACCGAAGAAGGCAATGTCGAAGTCCGAAACTCTGGCTTGGACCGAGACGCCTTCGGCGATCACCAAAAGGTTCCCCACTGGGAGATCGGTGAACAACTACAGATACTTGATGTTGACCGCGCAGTCCGTCTTTCCGGCTCAATGTTCGTGATGTACCGCGGCGACGGCGCGCGACTATTGCGGGCGTTGATCGCCTACGGTCTCGACCGCAACCGTGATGCCTTTGAAGAAGTCCGGCCCCCAACCCTGGTGAAGACCGACACCATGATCGGGACTGGTCATTTGCCGAAGTTCGCTATTCAGGCGTACCACATTGAACGCGACGACCTGTGGGCGATTCCGACCGCTGAGGTGCCGCTGACCTCGATGTTTGCTGGTGAGGTCCTGAACGAGGACGAACTACCGATCAGGCTGATGGCTCACACCTCGTGCTACCGGCGCGAGGCTGGCGCCGCGGGACGTGACACCCGCGGCTTGTTGCGGGTTCATGAGTTCGACAAGGTCGAGATGTATGCGTTCTGCACCCCGGAGCAAGGTCACGACATGCATATGGAGATCCTCGAACGGGCTGAAAGCGCGATGCGAGACTTGGGCCTGGTTCATCGGGTAGTCGACCTGGCTTGCGGCGATATCAGCGGTGCAGGCACACGCACTTTCGACATCGAGGTGTTCGCCCCTGGAGCTGATCGTTGGCTTGAGGTCTCGTCGGTTTCGTGGTGCACGGACTATCAGAGTCGGCGAGCCAACATTCGCTATCGATCTGAGGGCACAAAGGGCACCCAGTTCGTCCATAGCCTCAACGGATCTGCTCTGGCGGTCCCTCGGGTTTGGGCTGCCATCGTGGAGACCTATCGACAACCCGACGGTTCTATCGAGATGCCAGAAGTCCTACACCCCTACCTCAGCGGACTCACCAAGATAGCGCCACGCAGTTGATCGTCCGGAGTCTTGCGATCCAGAATCAGCCGTGGACCTAGGCGTCGGGCCGGCTGGTGGGCCAGCGGTGCCCTGCGTTTCGGATTTTCTTACTGGCAAGCCCGCCGCGTGGCTTCAACGGCGATGATCATGTCAACGCGCGCAGAAATCAATAGCCCATCGAGTTCGGGATGGTCGCCGGTTTCGTTAACGTGAGCCGCGCTGTGATCCTCAACAATCGAAGCCCAGACTCGCTCGGCTTCTGCTTGTGCAGTCGCGGCGTCGCGGCAAGCGCCCGTGTCGGGGCCTCCGCTGCATCCAGCCAACAATAGCGATAACGCTATTCCCGCACGCGCGAGATACCGGAACACGGCTACGGCCGAGGGAACGTTTCACTCACCCTGAGCGCCCACCGGGATTGCCGTGCTAGCGCTGCGCTTCTTCCAAACATTCTGGGCGACTAGACAGAGAAGGGCTAGCATCACGCCCACCCTACGAACCCCATCCGAAGCGTGCTCGAACACGGTTACGATCCCGACGGTTGACAGCGCTACCGTGGCGACAAAATTCAGCGGATTCGCTTGAAAATCGCGCAATCTTCTCTCTCGAAATGGGATCAATCTCTTTGTTACGAAGTTCATATTATGATTCTCCTTTATCAATACCAGATGATTCGACTTACAGTCTGGCACACCTCGTAGGCCACCGCTGCGCCGATGGCGCCGCCGACGGGAGCACCTGCAACAGTCCCGGCAATAGCAGAACCCGTCACGCCGTAGAACTGGCAGTCCTCCTCGCTAATGTGAATGTGTCGCCTTGGTTTGTACGAGATAACGTTCTCCCATCTACAGGTTGTGCGGGTCTCTACCTGCCAAGCGTAGACGGGTCGCCGAAAGCGGCCTGTACCAATGGTTCGGCACTGGCGGTCCCTCGGGTTTGGGCTGCCATCGTGGAGACCTATCGACAACCCGACGGTTCTATCGAGATGCCAGAAGTCCTACACCCCTACCTCGGCGGACTAACCAAGATTGACGCTCCCAGCTGACCGCTAGCAGTCGAGCGATCCAAGAATCAACGGTAGACCGAGCCGTCGGGCCGGTCCCCGCTAACCCGACCGAGGCCTTTGCAGGACAGGAGCATCTCGAGTGGATTTATCGCCCCTGATTGCTTTTGGTGCTACGGTTGTGGCAAGCCACTTCCCTCCTGAATCGACTGTGCACGAATTAGACTGGAGACCCCACAGTGGCCCTCACACAGCAACAGCGATCCGAAATCTACAGCAACCTCGCCAACGCGATTGGCCCACAGGAAGCGGAGTTCCTTATGGCACAGCAACCGCCCGGAGGATGGGAACAGTTGGCCACCAAACGCGACCTTGCAGACCTCGACCTCAAGACACAGGCCTGCTTCGTCGAGGTCCACGCGAAGATGGACAAGGGTTTCGCTGAGGTCCACGCGAAGATGGACAAGGGTTTCGCTGAGGTGAAAGAGCAGTTCGCTGAGGTGAAAGGGCAGTTCGCTGAGGTGAAAGGGCAGTTCGCTGAGGTGAAAGGGCAGTTCGCGGCGATCGACACACGTTTCGCGGAGTTCTCGGACAGACGCAGCAGAGATGTGTGGGCGTTCATCGCGGCGATCGCGGTGATGACCGTCTCTATCTGCGGGTCTGTGGTTTTGTCGGTGTGGCAACTCGCACCAACCTGAGTCCCCGCACCTGTGCATGGCGAGTCATCAACTCGATAGAGACGGAACCTTGTTCAGCGGGAGCAGGCTAGGCCAGCGAAATCGCCAGCCAGGCGGCGGCCACGCCGGCGATTAGGGTCAACGAGCCATAAGCCACGGCGCGCTTGCGGGAGCGGGGCCACATCTCGATGAGTTCTCCGGCCAATGCCGAGAAGGTTGTGAAGGCTCCGAGGCCACCGATTCCGACGATGATGAGTTCGTCGGGTCCGGCTGCGTGCAGCAGTCCAAAGGCGAACGACCCGGCAATATTGGCGACGAGAGTTCCCTGCGGTGATCCGAGGCGTACTCCGAGTTGCCAACGCGCCAGTGTGCCGATCAGAGCGGCGGCGCCGAATGCCATGATGGTCATGTGCGCCTGCTCTCCAGTTGAGCGCCCAACTGGCGTCCGGCCACCACCGCGATGAGTCCGACGCCGACAGTGGTGGCGGTGAATCCGAATGCCCCGGGATATTGGCCTTGGTTGATGCGCTCGGCTATTTCGGCTGCGAGTGTGGAGAAGGTGGTCAGCGAACCGCAGAAGCCAACTCCCAAGCAGAGCCGGATTGAGGAGTGCTCGGCGTGAGTGCGCAGCAGCAAGCCCAAGATGAACGCTCCGGCACTGTTGAGCAGCAGCAAGGTCCACAACGGGTTGTCGATGATTTCGGTTGCGGCCCATCGCAACGACGCACCTGCGATTCCCGCTATCGCCAAGCCTGCGATTGCAAATAGACGACTAGCGCTCACCCCGCAAACAGTAGGCTCCGGCAATGGACATGGCCGCGATGCGTGAAGAGTTTGGACGCATTGGACTCGATGTCTCAGATGTCGCCAAAGATCCCATGTCGCAGTTCCGCGCATGGTTCGACCTTTGGGTAGACGTCAACCCTTACATCGCCGACACCATGGTGTTGTCAACGGTTGACGCCCATGGTTGGCCCGATGCCAGGGCCGTTCTGTTGAAAGGCGCCGATAGCCGCGGATTCGTGTTCTATACCAACCGGATGTCTGCCAAGGGCACCCAACTTGAAGCCAGCGGCCGTGCGGCGCTCACGATAGTGTGGCGCGAGATTGAGCGGCAAGTACGTGTTGTTGGCGAGGTCAGCCATGTTCCCGAGTTGGAATCCGACGCATATTTCGCGAGCCGTCCTCGCGGTGCCCAGATTGGTGCTGTTGCCAGCGAGCAGTCGGCAGTGCTCGGGTCGCGGGCCGAACTTGAGGCTCGAGTTGTTGAGCTCAACGAGTTGTATCCCGACGAGATACCGAGACCGCGCCACTGGGGCGGGTACCTGGTTACACCCCGACGCGTCGAGTTTTGGCAGGGCCGTCCAGACCGTCTTCATGACCGGGTCCGTTACCGCCGAGAAGCGGACGCCTGGATAATCGAGCGTCTCGCCCCCTGACCGCGGCTAGTTGTCGGTTCCCGTGAGGTTGTCAGCCCCCTATGCGGATCGGGATCGAAGATAACGAGCAAACCGCCGCCAAACGAGCCAAACGACCAGTGTCGTGAGTGCAGCTTCGATAGGCACGCCGAAGCGCAACGGGTCGCTGAACCAATGAACAACCCGCAGCGGCCATCCTCCGATGAAGCGGAGCAGCGGCAAGAAAATGAACTCTCCCTGGTTGAACAGAAACTCAATGATCAGGTAGCTGCAGATAAAACCGGCGCTGACACTGAATCGCTTGATTCTGTCTGTTTCGAGATCTCGCCAACCGACGATCAGCGCGCCGATCACGCCCAGAACACTGATCACCGCGATGCGCTCCGGGGTGGTGTCCTGGATCCAGTTGTTTACCGCCGCTTGCATCTCCAGAAAACTGTCAACCCTTGGGCTCGAGTAGTTGCTGCCCGACAACAGCCGGATCTCGAAGTAGCCGTAGTCGATCAGATAGAGCCCCGCGACCAAGAGCACCAGACCCGAGAAACGGCCCACGTAGGGCAGTACCTGCCGCATCCCTTTGGCCACGTCGGTTTTGGCGAGCGCCAAGCTCATTGTCAAAAAGGTGATCAGAGCGCCCATACCGAGCGCATAAGCGAGGAAGTTGCCGAATCCTTCCAACCATCCGTCGGTTGTGAACGAGGTTGTGACCGACGACAGAAACAACCCGATCGTGCATGACAACGAGACGACCGCGTAGCTCACACCAAAGAGAAACACCGATGAGAGATCCCGACTGCCGGTTCCCAGGTTCAGTTTCGGGAGCCGCAGCACGAAGTCCTTGCCCAGCGCCATGAAGACACCCAAGGGAAGCATCAACACGCCGATCGCGATCGTCACATAACCCGTGTACTCAAATACCGTGCCTTGGTTGATGAACGTTTCGAATGCCACGCCGCAGATCCCGAACACGGCGACAAATCCCGCAGTCATCACCAAGCCCACCACCAGGCCGCGCACAATGGTGGCTAGCCGACTGGCTTTGTTGTCACCGTCAACACCCAGAAAATACGACAGGTAGACGGGCAGCAAGGCGAAACCACACGGGTTGAACGCGGCAACCAAACCAAGCGCGAAAGGAAAAGCGTAGACACCCATCAGAGCAGGTGCTCCGTGATCAGGTCGCGTAGTCCTTCTGTGGTGAGCACGCCGGCCCACTGCTCCACAACTACTCCATCGCGATCAACCATCAAGGTGCTGGGCATGCCAAACAAGCGTAGTTCTGGGAACAGCGACCCGTCCCGGTCCCATCCCGATGGATAAGACACTCCAGTATCGGCCAACAAGTCGAGCGACGGCGCGGCGGATTCGTCGCGGCTGATACCAATGAAGTTCACCTGATCTTTGAGTTCCTGGTAGACGGATTCAAACTCGGGCAGCTCGGCCCGGCAGGGACCGCACCAAGCAGCGAAGAAGTTGACTACCAGCGGCTTGTCGAGATGGCTTGCGAATGTGTCTTGGCTATCACCAACCAGTGAGACGAACCCAAGATCGCGAATAGACCCGTCGACAGCCGCGGTTTGAACGTCTTCAGTTTCGGGACTGAGTGCTCCGTTGCTGAGATCGATGGTGTTGGCGTCACCAAAATCGCTAGAGGTGTCGTCACCACAAGCAGCGACCAGCACAACGGTCAACAAGACCGCGGCGAATTTACAGAACAAGGGCATCAGAACTCCGGCACGAAGGCTCCGCCAAAACGGTACCTCGCAGAACGCCCCAGCCACCCTCGGCCTAGCGGCCGCTCGGGCGCTGATCGACCAAGAACCGGGGCTCGCGTAAACCGTTGCCCGGGTTCTCAGAGGAGTGGTCGATCAGCGCCGCTAAGCGGTCCGCCGTTCCGCTCGTTCCCGAAGGTGGATCGGCACCGGAATCACCGGCATCAGATCCTCGGGACGAGCCACCTTCCGAGGACGACCCCGACGGCGTTTGACGGTCAGCATCTCGCCGTTCATGAAGAGCTGCCCACCCCATACTCCCCATTGCTCTTGGTTGTTCAGAGCAGTTTCGAGGCATGGTGCGATCACTGGGCACTCGGCGCAGACACGTTTGGCAGCAGAAATCTCGCCGATGTCGTCGGAGAAAAACAGGCCATAGGCGTTAGCTACCGTCTTGCAGGCCGCGTGCGTCTCCCAAGTGGTGTTGTCGGCTGGGAGTTGTTCAGTGATGTCGACGAGGGTGGACATGGCCCCGTCTCCTTCCGTGTCTTGGGTTCCAATGTGTCGGCGGTTTTCTTCTTCTGTCTGTTTCTTGTCTGGCAGTGCGGTGAGAACTGGTTGGGCAACGCAGAAAGGCCGCTGGGATTACCGGCGGCCTTTCTGCGTACTTCCCGTTGTTGGGTCTAGTTACCCAGAGGGAGCGCCGAAGGGCCGCGGGTTGAAATACGGCTTCGCGGTAAACCAAGAAGCCGGCATGACCGTCTGCACATTTACGCGCGCGGCAATGTCAGCTTGGAGCTGATGCTCGGTGCGATGAATGTTGCTCATGGCGGTCCTGTCCTGCGGCCGGAAGCTCCAGCGAGACCAGAGTGGCGAACTTCAGCCTATCTGTCAACCGAATTATTTCGGACTCGTCGGATCTGGAAGGGCGACACCGGCATCTGCGTAGGAATTTTAATAGTATTTCATGTTATTGAGTTGACAACTCTGACGAATCGACTAGGTTGCTCATATGGATGCGGCCTTGTTGGCGATGATCTCGACAATCTTCGTGGCGATGCTCGGCAACTCTTGGCACCAGACTCGAGAGAACTCCAAGACCCGCGACCTCATGATCCAGCTCAACAATGACACCCGTTCTGAGTTTCGTACTGAGTTGAAGGCTCTCGGCACCGAGTTGCGCGCTGATCACAAGGCTCTCGACACCAAGCTGAGCGGGGAGATCAAGGCTCTCGGCATCGGCTTGGGAGATGTCAGGGAGCGGTTGGCTCGCATCGAGGGTCATCTGGGGATCGGCATCACACGACCACCTGAATCGCCTACCGACGAATAGAGCACCGGCCGGTCTGGACCGGCGGAAGGTTCACCGGGTGTTCACTTTCGGTTCACCTGTTTGGGGGTGTGACTTCTCATAGCTCCCGTAGCTTTCGGACAGAAGCAGGGTTCGCGCAACGCGGGCCCGTCCTCATCGGAAGGAACACCCATGAGTCGCTTGAAGCGTGCGGTTCGGCTGCTGGTGGTGGCTGTGAGCGTGGCGCTCGCAGCATCGGCGTGTGGTGGTTCGTCCGATTCCAGCGGTTCTTCAGGCGAGATCTTCATCTCCGGTTCTTCAACGGTCGAACCGATTTCTTTGCGTGTCCAAGAGTTGTTCAATGACATCCACCCTGATGTCTTGATTGCTGTCGACGGGCCCGGGACTGGCGATGGGTTCGTCCTGTTCTGCAGCGGCGAGACCGAGATGTCCAATGCCTCGCGGGCGATCAGAGACAGCGAAGCAGCCCAATGTGCAGCCAACGGGGTCAGCTACGTGGGGTTGCAAGTCGGCATTGATGGCCTGGGCGTCATGACCAACGCCGCCAATGATCTGGTCGAGTGTGTGTCCTTCGCTGATCTCTATGCCCTTACCGGCCCTGAGGCAACTGGCAGTGGTTCTTGGGCTGACGTCAATGCAGTATCGGCCGAACTCGGCGGTGCCGGAAATCTCCCCGATGTGCCGCTCGACATTTTCGGCCCAGGAGAAGAGTCTGGGACCTTCGATACGTACGTTGAACTGGTGATTGAAGATCCGGCAGAAGAGCGGGGCCAAGAGGGCACTACTCGACCCGACTACAACCCATCCGGTGATGACAACGTGATCTTGCAAGGAATTACCGGTTCGGATAATTCGCTCGGTTGGGTCGGCTTTGCGTTCGCTAGCGGCGCGCAAGGAGTCAAGCTCCTCGAAGTTGACGACGGCGAAAGTGGATGCGTTGCAGCCGGGCCCGAGACCATCGCTTCGGGTGAATACCCGCTGAGTCGTCCCTTGTTCATCTATGTCAACTCTGACAGGGCTGCAAACAACTCGGGACTAGAAGCCTATGTTGACTTCTACATGGGTGTCGGCCTTGATCGGGCTGTGGGCGAAGTTGGCTACGTTGAGTTGACCGATGCTGCCAAGGCCGATGTCCGCGCGGCATGGACTGAGCGAACCTGAAGGTGGAAACTCTTGAGTCCGTGCCCGGCCAGTTGAGCCTGACTGCCCTCGCAGGCTCACCTCGCCGCGTACGGAAGGAGATGTTCATCAGCCGAGTGATGTTCTGCGCGGCGTTGGTCTCGGTGGTGGTCTCCGCGCTGATCATCTACGCGTTGATTTCAGAAGCATGGATCTTCATGCGCGACGTTGATTGGTCCGATACCTGGGGTCAGCTTGGATGGTTCCCACGACGCGGAATCTACGACATGCCGACGCTGCTGGTGGCGAGCTTATGGACCACCCTGATCGCCATGATCGTGGCCGCGCCGCTGGGGATGGGCGCGGCGATCTACCTCTCGGAATACGCGCGGCCGACGCACCGTGCAATTATCAAGCCGATCCTGGAAATCCTTGCGGGAATCCCCAGCGTGGTTCTCGGGTTCTTCGCACTGTTGTGGCTCGCTCCCAACGTGGTAGCCCATATCGGTGGTGAAGGCGGCCGAGGCTCAATGCTGACGGCTGGCATTGGCGTGGGGATTCTCACAGTTCCTTTGGTGGCATCGATATCGGAGGATGCGATGGGCGCGGTCCCGAAGTCGCTGCGCGAGGCTTCCGCGGGATTAGGTGCGCGTAACGCGGTGACGACACTGCGGGTAGTGTTGCCTGCCGCTATCTCGGGGCTGGTCGCCTCGCTGATCGTGGCGGTGTCTCGTGCGCTTGGCGAGACGATGGTCGTGTTTATGGCGGGCGGCGCGGCTGATGCGGCAATCAAGACTTACTCACCTTACGAAGGCAGTCTCACCATGCCCTCGGCAATGGCATCGCTGGCTTCGGGCACGGATCAAGTCGTTGGCGAGGGCCTGACCTTTCAGAGTCTGTTTTTTGTCGGTCTGGTGCTCTTCTTGTTGACTTTGGGACTCAACCTGATCGGTGACCGCTTCGTGTCTCGTATCCGGGAGCACTACTGACATGACTTTTGCCACGATAGGAACGGTTGCCAAACGAGGTGCGACCGGCTTCGAGAAGAAGCAGACGGACGTAGCCGGTGGACTCTTCAGAGTGCTGATTCTTTCAGCCCTGGTGTTGTCGTTGCTCATACTTGCGGTGCTGATCGTCGATACCGTTACTGACGCTTGGTCCCAGCTTTCAACCCGGGCTTGGGACTTCTTGAACGGGTCCCTTCGGTCTCGTTCGATTGACGACAAACTGGGTGTGAAACAAGGTTTGTATGGATCGGTCTGGATCGGTGTTTTCGTCGCATTGACGGCGTTCCCCATCGGTGTCGGTGCCGCCATTTATTTGGAGGAGTATGCGCAGAAGTCGCGCCTAGCCGCGATCATCGAACTGATGATCCGGAACCTCGCCGGTGTGCCATCGGTGGTCTACGGGCTTCTTGGCCTGTTCTTGTTTGTCGAGCGCAGCACCATCTTCGGTTTCGTTGGTCTCGGTTGGCTAGCTGACGCAACCGGTGGCCGTTCTGTTCTGTCAGCAGGGTTGACTCTGGCGGTGTTGGTGTTGCCGATCGTGGTCATTACTGCACAAGAAGCGGTGCGTTCGGTGCCTTCCGGACTCAAGGAAGGAGCGTATGGTCTTGGCGCAACCAAGTCCGAGATGGTTCGGACTCAGATTCTGCCCTACGCAGCGCCGGGGATCTTGACAGGCACGTTGTTGGCCATGTCGCGCGCCATTGGCGAGGCCGCTCCGCTGATTCTTGTTGGCGCGATCACTGGTGGCCTTACCCGTAACCCTGAGTTGTGGGACACCTCAGGGCTGCGTGAGAAGTTCACTGCACTTCCCATTGTCATCGTTGAGTGGGTGAGCGAAAGCGGCCGGGATCCGGGTTTTGCTGAAGCGGCGGCGGCCGCCATTGTTGTGTTGCTGGTGCTGGTATTGCTGCTGAACATGACAGCAATCCTGCTTCGTAACCGTTTCGAGAAGAAGCGAGGCTGACTCATGACGTACACATATGGGACAATGCTTGACGAAAACAGCGAAAGCTCCGAGGAGCCTGATATGACGGTGATCGATGATCTGACTGAGGGTTCCGATTCAGAGCCAGTCCTTGAGATGGACGAGGAGAGTCCATCGGTGCCCCATGTGGTCTTTGATGTTGAAGAGTTGAACGTCTACTACGGGGAGTTTCGGGCTGTTCGAGATGCCAGTCTCGAAGTTCACGAAAATGAGATCACTGCCTTTATCGGCCCGTCAGGCTGCGGCAAGACCACTCTGTTGCGATGCTTCAACCGAATGAACGATCTGATTGAGACGGCTCGGGTCACGGGTTCGCTGCGCTACCACGGAGTTGATCTTTACGATCCGAAAGTTGATGCGGTTGAAGTGCGCCGTCGGATTGGGATGGTTTTTCAAAAGCCCAACCCGTTTCCAAAGTCAATTCGGGCCAACGTCGCATATGGTCCGAAGGTCGCCGGGTTGGCCAGAAAAGGCCCGGCGATGGACGACATCGTGGAGAATTCGCTGCGCAAGGCCGCGCTCTGGGATGAAGTCAAGGACCGGCTCGATGAGAATGCCCTGGGTTTGTCTGGTGGGCAGCAGCAGCGCTTGTGTATCGCTCGGGCGATTGCCACCGACCCCGACGTGTTGCTTATGGACGAGCCGTGCTCGGCGCTGGACCCCATTGCTACAACCCGTATTGAGGAACTGATGCACGGACTGAAGCACGACTATTCGATCGTTATAGTCACCCACAACATGCAGCAAGCCGCTCGGGTCAGTGATCGCACTGCCTTCTTCTCGGTGGAGGTAAATCCAGAGTCCGACACCAGAACCGGTGTATTGGTGGAATACGACTGGACGCAACAAATATTCTCGAATCCCTCCGATGAGCGAACCGAGAACTATGTGACCGGCCGCTTCGGATGAGATGAGAGGAGGACACGGTGACTGAAGAACTCCGCAAGACCTATCACGAAGAGCTTGAGTCGATTCGTGAGGCCATCGTTCGCATGGCGGGTGTTGTCGGTGAGAGCATCCCGCGCGGAACAGAAGCGTTCTTGTCGGGAGACCTCGCTGAGGCGCAGCGAATTATTGAGGACGACGACGCGGTTGACGCAATGTCAGTGGAGCTTGAGGAACGCTGTTACCAACTTCTGGCTCTGCAGCAGCCAATGGCATCAGACTTGCGAGCTATCACGACGGCTTTGTGGATGAACGCGGAGATCGAACGTTCCGGCGATTTGATGGCCAACATCGCCCAAGCGACTCGCCGCGTTTATGGCAGTTCCTTCGGCCCCCGAATCCGGGGTTTGATTGCCCAAATGGCCGAGGAGGCCGCACGTCTAGTGCGGTTGGCGATCGACAGTTACGCAGAAGGCAACAGCGGGCTGGCGGTCGCTCTTGATGACATTGACGACCGACTTGATGAGCTTCATCTGGATGCCATAGAGGCGATCTTTGAAAGCAACCGTGAGCATGCCTTTGATTTGCAGGTGGGAGTGCAATTGGCGCTTGTTTGCCGGTTTTACGAACGGATCGGCGATCACGCGGTGAACATGGGTGAACGCGTTCGCTATATGGTCGATGGTTGGCTGCCCGAACACTCTGGCGCCCTGCGGGCGAAGGCTCGACTGGCCGAATTCGGCGTCGTTTCCGACGAGACTTGATAGGAGCGGTTTGGCATGACAGCGCTGTTGGTCGCTTTGGCAGCAGCAGCGGCCGGTGCGCTGGGGATTCTTGTCGTGGGACTTCGGCAACGGCGCCTTGTCAACCAGCATCTTGATCGCATCGCCAATCGTGTTTCGGGTGCCGTCGCACCAGCGTCGAAATCACCCGTGGCTGCGGTGAAGCGTCTTGAGATGGTGCTTGAGGCCAGCGACGCTGAGCGACAGTTGCGGGGAACTGAACGCCGCTATGAGGCCGCCCTTGAGGCCATTGATATGGGCGTTGTTGTTGTCGACCAAGGCGAGGGGGTCGTTTATAGCAACAGTTCTGCTAGTTGGTACCGCGAAGGCAGGCACGGCGAAGCTGTCATTGCTCAGAAGATTGATGAGTTGATTCACTCTGCGGTGAGAGGCGAGAGGGTTGAACAGAGCGTTGCGCTCTATGGGCCGCCGCGGCGCGTGCTGTTCGTCTCGGCAATGCCGATCCTTATCGAGGGTGACCTTGTGGGAGCCATTGCGCTCATTCACGATGTCACCGAGTTGGAGCACAGCAATGCAATTCGGCGTGACTTTGTGTCCAATATCAGCCACGAACTCCGCACACCGATTGGTGCAGTGTCGCTGCTTGCCGAAACGCTGATCGGCGAGCATGACCCCGAAGTGATCGACTCGCTCGCCAATCGCCTGCTTGTTGAAGCAGAGCGGCTGGCTAGCACGGTGCAGGATTTGCTTGAACTCAGTCGAATTGAACACAGCGACGATTCTGGGTTTTCCCCGGTTGCTATTCGAGGCGTGGTTGGTGGAGCGCATGATCGGGTGCGCGCGGCGGCTTCACAACGCGGCGTAATGATCAACGTCGAAGCGCCGGAACTCGATTTTCTGGTGCACGGTGACCGTCGTCAGCTCACTTCAGCGGTGTTCAATCTGCTTGACAACGGCATCAAGTTCTCGAACCCGGGTGGCGGCTCCATTTCGGTTCGCATCCGCGAGGTTCACGGTCAGGTTGAGGTTGAGGTTTCCGGCAGTGGTGTCGGGATCCCACGTCAGGATTTGGACCGCATATTCGAACGCTTCTACCGAGTTGATCGAGGACGTAGCCGCATGACTGGTGGTACCGGCCTTGGTCTGTCGATGGTGCGCCACATTGCCGCCAATCACCGAGGCCGTGTGTCGGTTGAGTCGACCGAGGGAGAAGGAGCAACCTTCACCATGGAACTCCCATTGATCCCAGACCACGGTGAAGACGACCCCGACGCTCTCAATGACCATCTGTCATCCACGACTCCGGCTGCGCCCCCGAACAGCACCACGCCCGGCGAAGGCACCACGCCCGGCGAAGGCACCACGCCCGGCGAAGGCACCACGCCCGGCGAAGGCACCACGCCCGGCGAAGGCAGCCCCTCGGGCGAAGGCAGCCCCTCGGGCGAAGGCAGCCCCTCGGGCGAAGGCAGCCCCTCGGGCGAAGGCAGCCCCTCGGGCGAAGGCAGCCCCTCGGGCGAAGGCAGCCCCTCGGGCGAAGGCAGCCCCTCGGGCGAAGGCAACCCCTCGGGCGAAAGCACCGCGGCTCCGGCTACGCCCGGCGCAAGCACCGTGCCCGGCGAAGGCACGCCATGAGCAACACGGCTGCTCGGATTCTCGTGGTGGAGGACGAAGAGTCATTCGTCGAAGCTCTCCGTGTCGGGCTTCAACGAGAGGGGTTCCTGGTGGACGTTGCACGCGACGGCTCAGAAGCCTTGGAGCGATTTGCGCAAAGCGAGCCGGATCTGGTGCTCCTAGACGTGATGTTGCCGGGGATATCCGGGATCGACGTTTGCCGCGAGATCCGTTCAGCATCTTCGGTACCGATCATCATGGTGACCGCTAAAAGCGAGGAGATTGACGCGGTCGTGGGTCTCGAAGTCGGTGCCGATGACTATGTGGCGAAGCCCTATCGATTGCGGGAATTAGTCGCTCGAATACGTGCGGTGCTACGTCGTTCCGCGATCAGTCGTTGGTCTGGCAGCGGTGGTTTAGGGAATGACTCCAACGATCAGGTTCTGCGGGTCGGAGGACTACAGTTGGACCGCGAACGCCACGAAGTCACCGTGGATGGTGAAATTGTCCAACTCCCGTTGAAAGAGTTTCAGATTCTGGCTTTGCTGATGCTGAATCAGGAGATGGTTGTGACCCGCGAAACCTTCATCGACCGGGTATGGGGCTATGACTACGTCGGCGATACCAAAACGCTTGATGTCCATATCAAGCGGCTCAGAGCCAAGATTGAGCCGAACTCGGATCGTCCCGAACGCGTCATCACGATCCGTGGCGTTGGATACAAACTGACGGCCTGAATGAGGCGTTATGGCTCGTTCGTTGTTGGCTTCAGGGCGAGACGGATGCGGTGGCGGGTGACCCATAGGCGCAGCAGTACGAGCGCGGCCAGCAAGGCTGCTGTGACCCCGAACACGACAACCGGTGAAGCTTCGACGAGAACGCCGAAAAGGCCCCAGAGGAGGCCTTCGAGCGCCACCAGCACCCACGACAGCGGCGACACTCCCACCGGCACATGAGACCTCCAGGCTGCGACCACCGACGGCCCGAGGTAGAGCCCGTTGGACAGTCCCAGCACCGTGCCCAGCACCGTCCAACCAGCCACCAGCTGAACCACGAGGCATGCCACGGCAACCACGGCGGACAACAGCAGTCCGGTTCGCACGCCCGCATCGTTGCGATAAAGCAGATATAGAACTACGCCGTAGCTGCCCGCGCCGGCGAGACATGCGGGAATGGTTACCCACAGTTCCTCGGCCACCACGTAGGCGATCCAACCGATGTTGACGGTCGTGCCGATTGCTGCCCATATCGGCGACACACCCTCGGTGCGACCCATCCGCAGCAGCCGTGCAATCTGGGGCAGGATCTGGACGAACGTGACGGCTGTGGCTACGACGCCCACCACCACAGCGATCTCAGCCTGGTTCACCGGCCCAATCTACTGGTGGGGGATAGAGGGCCGACAGCGACTCGGCAATGCGGGTTGGGTGAACGGCTGAGTGGATGACAGTCGTCGTGTCAGTACACACGGGTAGGGTGAGCCGATGCCCGAAACATCGCCTCTTTTAGAGGGCTTGAACCCGTCTCAATACGACGCGGTGCTGCATTCAGGCGGTCCTCTGCTGGTCGTAGCGGGTGCCGGTTCGGGCAAGACCCGAGTGCTCACGCACCGGATCGCCCACATGATCGACGAAGGCATGTCGCCGTTTGAAATCCTCGCCATCACTTTCACCAACAAAGCTGCCGGCGAGATGAAAGAGCGAGTCTCGACCCTCGTCGGCCCCGTGGCCGAGAGAATGTGGGTTTCGACGTTCCATTCCGCGTGTGTGCGGATCCTGCGCCGTGATGCCGACCGACTGGGCTATCCAGGACGGTTCTCGATTTACGACCAGGCCGACTCTCGGCGCTTGACCGGTTACGTGATTCGAGACCTCAACATTGACCCCAAGAGATTTGTGCCACGATCAGTCCACGCCGCGATTTCAAATGCCAAAAATGACAATGTGTCGGCGGCCGCCTATGCCGACGGAGCTGAAGGTTTTTTCCAGAAACGTGTCGCAGACATTTATTTGGAATATCAGCGACGCCTGGTTGCCGCCGCGGCGATGGACTTCGACGATCTGCTGATGCGCACCGTTGAACTGTTCAGTACTCAACCCGACGTGCTGCAACACTGGCGCGAACGCTTCGCGCATGTCCTCGTCGACGAATACCAAGACACCAACTCTGTCCAAAACGATCTTGTCTTGATGCTCGCCGAACAGCATCGGGGGGTCTCGGTCGTCGGCGACGGCGACCAGTCGATCTACGCATTCAGAGGTGCTGATCTGCGCAACATCTTGGAGTTTGAGAAAGCCTTTCCGGACGCCACAACAATTGTGCTTGAGCAGAACTATCGCTCGACGCAGTCCATCCTCGACGCGGCCAACGCGGTTATTGCCCAAAACATGGGGCGTGTCCCGAAGGATCTGTGGACTGACCGCGGACGGGGCGACAAGATCGTGCGCTATCACGCCACCGATGAGCATGACGAGGCTCGTTATGTGGCTCATGAACTGGCCCGCTTGAACGCTGAGGGCATGCGCTGGGACGAAATGGCGGTTTTTTATCGCACAAACAGCCAATCACGGGTGCTTGAGGAGCATCTGGTGCGGGTCGGGATTCCGTACCAGTTGGTGGGTGGTGCTCGTTTCTATGACCGACGAGAGATCAAAGATGCGGTGGCGTATCTGCGCGCCATCGTCAACCCGACCGACGAAGTCAGCGTCAAGCGAGTCCTCAATGTGCCCAAACGGGGCGTAGGCGATTCCTCGATCGGCAGGCTTGATGCCTGGGCTGCTACCAACGGTCAGTCATTTTCTGCAGCATTGCAGGACTATAGAAACGCCGGCGTGAGCGGCCGGGCGACAACCGGTATCGAACAGTTCTTGCAACTCACAACAGACATCCGCGAACTCGACGCGGGTCCCGCCACCATCATCGAAGAGGCTCTTGAACGCTCCCGATATCTCGAAGAACTCCAGGCGACCCTGGGGATCGAGGCTGAAGGCCGGCTCGAGAACCTCAATGAACTGCTGGGGATGGCCCGTGAATTCGAAACGGTCGACGAGTTTCTTGAACAGATCAGTTTGGTCAGCGACACCGACGCCATGGATGACAGCGAGTCGGTGGTCACGCTGATGACTCTCCATTCGGCCAAAGGGCTTGAGTACCCGGTCGTCTTTCTCACCGGCATGGAAGATGGGGTTCTCCCACATATTCGCACTCTGGGTGAACCCCGAGAACTTGAGGAAGAGCGTCGCTTGGCGTATGTGGGCGTCACCAGGGCGATGCAAATGCTCCATCTGACGTGTGCTTGGAGTCGCATGCTCAATGGCATGACCCAATACAACCCGCCTAGCCGTTTTTTCTCAGAGATCCCCGAAGATTTGGTCACCGAGATCAGCGGTCAACGCCGAAGTAACCGTTTTGACCGCTCGTACCCGAGCGGCAGGCGCACCTTCGGCGGCAGCCGAAGCGATCAGCAACGCGGCCAGCAACACGGTGGTGGCCGAAGCGGGGGCTCTCGAATTGATGAGCACCGTGATCGTATTGTCGACAGCGTGTTCGAGAGCGAGAGTCGTCCTCCTACGAAGTCGCCTTTCGCGTCGAAAGGGGCCGAATCACTCGACTTGAAGACCGGTGACGATGTTCGTCACTCGCAGTGGGGCGAGGGAGTCATAGTCGACATGGGCGGAAGCCCCGATAGTCCAGAAGCGACCGTGAACTTTGCCGGTGTCGGACAGAAAACACTGCTGTTGTCCTTGGCCCCGTTGGAGAAGCTCTAAGCAGTCAACGTTGGGTGGCCTCACTGCGGGTCTTCGTTGAGCAGAACGTGGATGTTGCCGTCGCGAACCTCGACACGGTATTGAAACAGGCCGGTACCTGCAGCGTCGGTTGTGACCTCGTCACAGGTGGTGCTGCTGCCCACAGCGGTGGTGAGGAAGAACTCTTCGGTTGTGGCGTCCCACGCGAAGTAACAGTCTCGGGGGTCTTCCGCGCGCCGAGCGGCGAAGGCGAGCCACCCTTGCTCCGGATCCGTGCCGATGTGAGTAACGAGGATGTCACGCTGCCCGCCACTTCCCACATCGGAGTAAAGAATCGGACCCCTGTCTTGAATCTCGCGACTTATGGCTCCGACTTTGCCGGCGTTGAAGTCTCTGTCGCCAAGGACGATCTCGGTGTTTCCCTGCGACGTTGCGAACCAAACCATAAGACCGAGCAGTACCGCGATGACCACCGCGGTGAATCCGAGGAGCAGGGCATTGCGGGCGTTTATCTGTGGACCTCGGGCGACGGGCATAGCTCCTCGCGTCTGATTGTGGCGGACTGCTTAGCAGCGGTGAAGGTGTCACAGCATTGGGACCCGCCTAGTATCGCCTGAGTTCACGCGAACTTTGGAGGTGCGGTGGATCTTTTTGAGTATCAGGGAAAGGAGTTTTTCGCCGGTTACGGAATGCCGATCTCACCCGGCGAAGCAGTTTTTACTGTCGACGAGGCCGTAGCCGCAGCAGAACGGCTCGGCACGCCGGTCATGGTCAAAGCCCAGGTTCATACGGGTGGACGGGGAAAGGCAGGCGGTGTCAAGTTCGCCGCAGATATTGACGCGGTCCGCCAACACGCCGGCAATATCTTGGGACTCGACATAAAAGGCCACATCGTTCGCCGGGTCTGGATCGAAAAAGCATCAGACATAGCCGAGGAGTACTACGCCAGCTTCACCCTTGATCGCTCGGCAAAGAAGCATCTCGGGATGCTCTCGGTAGAGGGTGGAGTCGAGATCGAAACGGTCGCAGAAACCAACCCGGATGCCATCGCCAAGATCTGGATAGATCCGCTGGACGGACTCAACGAAGCGACATGCCGGGACTGGGTAGCTGCAGCAAACCTCCCTGCTCCAGCAGTTGAGGGGACTGTCGACGTGTTGTTGAAGCTATACACCGCCTACACCCGAGGCGATGCCGACCTCGTCGAGATCAACCCGCTTGTGCTGACACCCGAAGGCAACGTACACGTGCTTGACGCCAAGGTAACCCTCGACGGCAACAGCGAGTTCCGTCACCCCGACTACCGCCAATACGACGACACCCAGAGCCGAGACGATCGTGAAGAAGCAGCTCACGCCAAGGGCCTGCAGTACGTCGGTCTCGAGGGCTCGGTCGGGGTGATCGCCAACGGCGCGGGTCTAGCCATGAGCACGGTCGATGTGGTCAACCAAGTTGGCGGAAGCCCGGCCAATTTTCTCGACATCGGCGGTGGCGCAAACGCCGATGTCATGGCCGGAGCTTTGGAGGTCATCAACAACGACCCCGCAGTAAAGGCCATATTCATCAACATCTTTGGAGGAATAACCCGAGGCGAGGAGATCGCCGGCGGCATCCTCGAAGCGATGCAACGCGTGGAGATTGATTCCCCCATCGTCATCAGGCTTGATGGCACCAACGCCGATGAGGGCCGAGCGATCCTAGAACCTCACCTAACCGACAAGTTGATGATGCAACCGACAATGCTTGATGCGGCTCGCCGCGTAGTCGAGCTTGCAGGCTGAGCTGGCGACGAAGAAAGGAAACCGACAATGAGTATCTTCGTCGACGAGAACACGAAGGTGATTTATCAGGGGCTCACGGGTTCACAAGGCAGCTACTACGGCCTTCTGAACCGTGATTACGGCACGCAGGTGGTTGCCGGCACCCACCCGACCAAGGCAGGCACCGATGTCGATGGTGTACCCATTTTCGCCAATGTGGCTGAGGCGGTGCAGGCAACGGGTGCCACTGCGAGCTGTATTTTCATTCCCGCCCCAGGAGTGCGCGGTGCGGTGATTGAAGCCGCGCAGGGGGGCGTCAAGTTCATTGTTGCCATCACCGAAGGGGTACCCGCACACGACGAGGTCTACTTCTACAACGCCTTGAAGCGGGACTTCCCAGATGTCTTGATGCTCGGTCCGAACTGTCCCGGCATTATCAGCCCCGGAAAGTGCAACATAGGCATCACGGCTGGACACATTGCTGAGCCGGGAGGTCCTGTGGGAATCGTCAGCCGTTCAGGCACTCTCACATACCAGGCGCTTTATGAACTGAAGCAGAAAGATGTCGGGGTGACGACATGTGTGGGTATAGGTGGCGACCCGGTGCCCGGTACGTCGTTCATTGATTGTTTGCAGGCCTTTGAAGACGACCCTGAAACTCTCGCGGTGATGATGATCGGCGAGATCGGCGGTTCAGCCGAGGAAGAAGCCGCTGACTTCATCAAGAACCACATGACCAAGCCCGTTGCCGGCTATATCGCCGGGGTGACGGCTCCGCCTGGCAAGAAGATGGGCCATGCAGGAGCAATTGTCTCAGGAGGCCGAGGTACCGCTGCTGCCAAAATCGAAGCGTTGACCGATGCTGGTGTTCACGTCGGGCAGAACCCGACAGAAGCCGGCGAACTCATGGCCGACATTGTCGCCGGCCTGTAAGTCCGGGGGTTTGCTAGGTTCAGGCAATGAGTAGCGTTTTGGGTCGGCGCCGTGCGCTGTTGTCCGTTTTTGACAAATCGGGGATCGTGGAGTTCGCCAGAGGACTGGTTGACCTCGACTGGGAACTGATCTCCAGCGGTGGTACAGCCGAGGTCATATCGGCCGCTGGTATTGCGGTAACCGATGTTGCGGATTACACAGGCTCACCGATCATGTTGGGACACCGTGTGGCGACGCTTCACCCCCGCATTCACGGGGGCATCCTCGCGGATCGACAAGACCCCGAGCATCAGGTTGATCTCGAAACCCACAACATCGAAGTGATCGACCTCGTAGTCGGCAACCTCTATCCGTTTCGCTCCCAGCCCGGAATCGAGATGATCGATATTGGTGGACCGACTCTGCTGCGATCAGCGGCAAAAAACCACGCCTACGTCGGCGTTGCCACGAATCCAGCCGACTACGGACCGATCCTGACCGAACTGCGCGACAATCACCGCGATGAACCGGGCAGCAGCCTCGGTCACAACTCGGGTTTGTCCGCAGCCACACGGCGTCGTCTAGCCCGAGCGGCGTTCGCCCATACCGCCGCTTATGACGCGGCGATCGTTGACTGGCTCGACAGCACCGAGCCGGAGCCCGCGGCGTTGCCCCCCACGATCCACTTAGCCCTCGAACGTGCCGAAGTGTTGCGCTATGGCGAGAACCCACACCAGGACGGGGCGCGCTACCGCTCCATGGGCCAGACCAGCATGTGGGATCAAATCGAACAATATTCCGGCGTGCCGCTCAGCTACCTCAACCTGTTTGATGCAGATGCGGCTTGGCGTCTCGCCCACGAACTGGGCGATCTCTCCAACGGTTGTGCTGTCGCCATCATCAAACACGCCAACCCTTGTGGCGCGGCGCTGGCCCTCGACCTTGCCACTGCTTACCAACATGCCTTCGAATGCGACCCTCGGAGCGCGTTCGGCGGGATCGTTGCGGTGAATCGAATCGTCGAGGAGTCCACCGCGCAAGCACTGGAATCGGCGGCTCAGGCGGATGTGATCATTGCTCCGGGCTACGCCGACGGTGTTGTTGAGCGTTTGATTGCCAAGCGCCGAAACACCCGTATTCTGCGCGCTGAGGCTCCCAAGGCAGCTTCTGCGGCTGGTGTCAGTCTGCGCCAGATCACCGATGGCTTCCTGGTTCAGGAGGCCCAGTGTTTCGCATCGGTGCCCTCTCAGTGGCAAGTGGTCACAAAGCGTGAACCAACCGCCGCTGAGCTGGCCGACGCAGCCTTCGCATGGCGCGTTTGTGGTCATGTCAAGTCCAACGCTGTGGTATTGGCTCGTGACGGTGTGGCCTTCGGGATCGGAGCGGGTCAACAAAACCGGGTCGAAGCAGCCCAAATAGCTGCAAGCAAGGCGGCTGGGCGAGCCCAAGGCGGTGCCTGCGCCAGCGATGCCTTCTACCCGTTCCCCGACGGTATTCACGCAGCCGCAGATGCTGGAGCAGCGATAATCGTGCAACCCGGTGGATCGGTCAACGACCAACAAACAATCGCCGCGGCCGACGAGAGCGGTGTCGCCATGGTCTTTACCGCCGAACGACAGTTTCTTCACTGACCGGTGTGGTAGGAGCCAAGGACACCCCCAATCGGGTCCGCTCCACTACGCTCGCGACATGCCCATGCCAACGAACCCAAGCGCGGTTCAGCGAGATCGACCACGGGTTGAGTCACTCACAGTGGAGAACTTCAGGGCGCTGAAAAAAGTTGACTTGAAGGATCTGACACCACTGACGGTGTTGGTGGGACCCAATGGCAGTGGCAAGTCCACTGTGTTCGACGTGTTCGCGTTCCTGTCCGAGTGCTTCGAGACTGGTTTGAGACGTGCTTGGGACCGACGAGGGCGGGCCAACGAAATCAAGTCCAGAGGAAGTACTGGCCCGGTGGTGATCGAGATCAAATACCGTGAGGGCCGACCCGGTGGACCGACAGCAAACCCACTGATCACCTACCACCTTGAGCTTGACGAACACAGAGGTAGACCAGTCGTGGAACACGAATGGTTGAGTTGGAAACGCAAGCCCTACGGTCGACCGTTCAAGTTCCTGGAAGTCACGCGTGGCAAAGGAGAAGCAGCGAGCGGAGAGGTGCCCGACGAGTCCGATGAGCAGCGGGTCCCGGTCCAGCTCAAGAGTCCCGACCTCTTGGCAGTCAGCGCCCTGGGACAATTCACCGAACATCCGCGAGTTGTAAAGTTGCGCGATTTCATAATGGGTTGGCACACCTCCTACCTGTCGGCTGACGGCACTCGTGGTCAACCCGAAAGCGGACCACAAGAGAACCTGACTCGATCAGGAGACAACCTCTCCAACGTTGTGCAGTACCTGAACGAGAACCACGGGCAGTTGCTCCACAAGATCGTACGAATCCTTGGTGAGCGAGTACCCCTCATTTCCGAGGTGCAGGCTGAAACGATGCAGGACGGACGCCTGCTGCTGAAATTCTTGGACGCTCCATTCGACGAACCGATTCTGGCTAGGTATGCATCCGATGGCACCCTCAAATTGCTCGCCTACCTGGTACTTATTCACGGACCCGACCCGTACCCGTTCATAGGCATCGAAGAACCCGAGAACTTCCTCCATCCTCGACTGATTCCCGAGTTAGCCGAAGAATGCCGTTCGGCTCTTGCTCGAACGCAACTGCTCGTGACCACACACTCACCGTTCTTTCTTGACGGTCTGAAGGCCAAGGAAGTACGAATCCTCTGGCGAGACGATGACGGTTACACACGTGTCCGTCGGGCTTCGGACATTGAAGAGATCACGCAACAGATCGACACAGGAGGACTGCTCGGCAACCTGTGGACAGAAGGGTGGTTCGGAGTTGGTGACCCTCTGGTTCGCTCGTGACCGCGACTGGAATCGATCCGTTCGACTCCGACACGCTAAAGCGTCTGCTGTTCTTTGTCGAAGAACGCTCAATGGCGGACTTTCTGCGTGGGTTCCTTCCCCGTTTTCTGCCTCAAGATGTGGATATCGACGTTCGAGAGTTCCGCGGCAAGCAAGATCTCCTCAAGAACTTGGAGGATCGCCTGCGTGGTCTGACATCGTACTTTCCGCCAGTGGATCGTCTCTTCGTGCTGATCGACCGCGACCAGCAAGACTGCCATGATCTAAAATCTCAGTTGGAAACGACCGCTAAGGAAGTTGGGCTCGTGACCCGCACGATGGCAAGCGGACAGAGATGGCAACTTGTCAACCGCATCGTGATCGAAGAACTCGAAGCCTGGTACTTCGGTGACTGGGAGGCGGTTCGGGCCGTCTATCCCGGAGTCAATCCCAATGTCGCGCGACGATCGAGATATCGGGATCCCGACGCCATTCGGGGAGGGACATGGGAAGCCCTGGAACGGCTGTTGAAATCGGAGTTTCCTGAGGGGCTGCGAAAGAGCGAACTGGCTCGCAATGTCAGCAAGCACATTGACCCCCGACGATCCCGGTCTCATAGTTTCAAGGTTTTTTGCGATGCGGTGCGGGACGCCGTGCCAAACTCCCGCCTATGAACCAACAACCCGCGAGTCCCCGGCGCGGTCGGCCAGAGGTTACGGAGGGTAAGGCGCCGAGAGAAGCGAAGAGTTTGGAATGGGCTCTTGCGATCGGCCTGCAGCGCCGCTCGAAGCTGTTCTATTACACGATCCGATTTCTCATCCGAACGTTGCTTTGGCGGTGGCTACGGTTGCAGTGCCGGGGGACAGAGAATATTCCTGCGACCGGACCCGTGATTATCGCTCCGGTTCATCGCTCAAACCTCGATGCCCCGCTGGTTTCGGGCTGCACCAAACGCCGGTTGCGGGCTCTGGGTAAAGAATCGTTGTTTGTTCATCCGGTCGGTGCGTGGATTTGTGCTGCGCTTGGTTCGATACCACTGCGACGCGGTGAAGCTGACCGAGAAGCCATGCGTTCGGCTCGGGCGATCCTCGACTCGGGCGCGATGTTGCTGGTCTTCCCTGAAGGCACCCGCCAGAGCGGGAACCAGGTCACAGGAGTCTTTGACGGGATGTCATATTTGGCTTCCAAGACGGGAGCTCCGATCGTCCCGGTGGGGATCGCCGGAACGGAAGTCGCTTTAGCTGCGGGAGCCAAGTTCCCAAAAAGGGTACGAACTGTGATCGTGATAGGTGCCCCGATTCAAGCCCCGGAAGGCCGCCTGAGTCGTCCAGCGCTGGCTGCTTTGAGCATTGAAGTCGGCACACGCCTCCAAGCCGTGTTCGACGAAGCACAAGCTCTCGTCAACCCCCACCCGGGCCACTGAGCGCACTGCTCACTATTGCGGCTCACTATTGTGGCGGTTGATGCGGAGAGGTGCAGCACTCCTAGGGTTCGTACTCTGCGTAGTCCTCACCTGTGTTGGTCCGGCGGCCGCCCAATCCGCTCAGGAACCCAACCCTGATGGTGACAGCGATAGCACCACCCAAACCACGCTAGAGGGCACCATCCGGCTCGGTTTTGACCGGTTTTTTGCTGGAGTTGAGATCACAGTCACCGACCAGGACGGTGTCGAGATTGGCCGCACCGCCACCGACGCCGAAGGCCGGTGGTCGATAGCAGTACCCGACGCCGGGACCTATTTGGTGACCCTCAACGAAGACACCCTGCCAAACGACTCAGGACCGCGCGAGGGTCAAGAGACGACCGTGGAGACGAAGGTGTTAGCGGGTATGGCGCGGGCGGTGGTATTCGCAGTTGGCGAGACCCCAAAGACCACTCCGTTCGGCGAGCGCTTCGTCCAGAGGGCTTTCACCGGTCTGAAACTCGGGATGATCATCGCTATGAGCGCGGTGGGCCTGTCGCTCATCTACGGAACAACCGGACTGGTCAATTTCGCCCACGGCGAACTGGTCACCTTTGGCGCGGTGATCGCCTGGTATTTCAACACTTCATGGGGCGGACTCAACCTGGTGGTGGCCGCGGCTCTGGCCCTGATGGTGTGCGGCGCGCTGGGTGCGGGTCTCGAATCCGGCTTGTTCCGCCCACTTAGGAAACGACGGATCGGTGTGTTCCAACTCGTGGTCATCACCATCGGCCTGTCGCTGTTAGGGCGCCAGACCATCCAACTCTTCTTCGGCTCCGAGCCCCGTCCATACATTGACTATCAAGTCCAAGACCGCTGGGAATTCGGTCCCTGGGCAATCACGCCGCGCGAGGTCGCCACGGTCGCGGTCATTGCTGTCGTTCTCGCGGTCGTCGCGATCACACTTCAGTTCAGCCGGTTCGGGAAAGCCACCCGAGCAGTCGCCGACAACACTGATCTGGCACGAGTTGCAGGGATCAACGTGAATCGGGTCGTGCTCCTAGTTTGGATAGCGGGAGCGATTCTGGCCGGACTGGGAGGCATCTTGGTGGGCCTTGATGCCGATATTGACCCGTACTTGGGGTTTCAGCTATTGCTGCTGATCTTTGCCGGCGTCGAGCTTGGAGGGTTGGGAACTGCGTATGGCGCTGTGGCGAGATAGCTGAGCATCTCGGCTATGAGCGTCACGCTTTTGAGGGCCGTCAGACGTCGAACTCTCGCAACGGTTCGTCGCCCCCCACGACGAACACACCGGCAAAGGCGACCAGATCCGACAAGCACGCCGAGCCGGACTCCAACAAGTCGACACACAACGACGTGCCCGGCACCGGAACCAGCCGCTATCATGACCAACCAACCACCACCGCCCGCCCACCGATGCGGCTAATAAAACCGGCAATCCGTCGCGAAGAGTCAGACACACCTCAGTGTAACCCAGCCCAGAAATAGCGTCGGCGGCGGAGCGCCCCAATAGTCGTCAGATCACCGACAGGCCCGTCGCGTTGACTCGGTAGCGATAATCACTTCAACGCGACTAACCAATAGTTGTTCTTCCAGTTCGAGATGATCGGCTGCTTCTGCATGGGCCGCGTTATGCGCTTCGATAGCCGTAGCCCATGTCCGCTCCGATTCCGCTTGGGCGGTCGCCACCTTGCGACACTCAGCGGAAGAGCCGCCTCCACAAGCAGACAACACAACCGCGAAGCCGATCAACGTAACCGTGGCAGATCTAGAGAGCATCGTCACGGCTTGGTTAACCCTTCACTCGCAGATTGTTCAATATCAGTAGCTGAGAACTCGGCAACATCCTTGTTCTCTGGGAGCGGGAACCGCTGACGTCCCCAGCGACACCAGCCCACAACAGCTACCCAGTAAACCGTTAAAGGAGTCGCAACAAGCATCAGAACCATGTCAGTCGAATAAGAGGAGTTAAGAAAAAGTGACTGTGTTACGAATATAACGATAGCGAATAAACCGAAGACTGTTACCACTTCGCGGATGCTTCGATAAGCACCGTAAACCGTCACAGCGTCTCGGGTGTACCACTGCCTGATACGATCACGTCGCACCCTCAGAGCGTTCAAATGCTGCATTAGTGTGTTGGCCCCCAAACTACTTGAACCGTCGTCAATATGGCGGTACATGCCAAGCCTGCCACTATTCCGAGGCCACCAGTTAATCCCGCCGCAATCGCTCCCACGACCGCACACTGCACGGCTACGGCGATGTTTAGAATAATCGTGTCGACTACGTGACGATGCCAGTTCCTCCAGCAATGCTGTTTGTAAACGGTAACGGTGTAGGTGACCGTTTCAACTCCAAGGTATTGTCGCTCTAGTCGATCCGCCGGTCTTGTGCGCTGTTCTTCAACCGAGTAGGTGAAGCACTCTTGTTGATAATCCGCTGAAGCGGTTTCGACTTCAACAAGACCTCCCACTATTGGAATGTCTGGGACGTTGTTGGGTGCTAACACGAGAGACGTTGATAGCACGATAACGGCGACTGCCGCGACCGCAAGTTTCCACAGTATCCCGGTACGATCAAGTATCCAGTTACTTACTTCCGGGGAGGGGGGTCGTTTTCCGCACGGGCATAGCCTCCCTACGGCTTATCGATTCGCTGCGCACGCCAACTGTAGACATCATTTTTTGTCGTGTCAAGCATCAATACGATTGTAGTGGAGCCTGGGCATAAATGGGGCTCTTCGAATTTAAGCGGGCGCTGGGTCCGCCGTGAGATGGGTGGGGGTCCTCCAGAATCGGGGTTAACAGACACCGATTCAGAGGGAGGCCCCCGGTGGAACAGAATTCTACGCGCAGGCTCGAGTTGTTGGTTGGTTTAGGCGATGTGGACATGCTCGGCGTCGACGACGAACCATCAGGTCCGCTGGTGGTGCATGTCCGAACGCGGCACCGGCCGGTGTGTGGGGGTTGTGGCGCGCTGGTGTGGTCCAAGGGCAGCAGTTTGGTGCGGCTGGAGGATTTGCCAGCGTTCGGGCGGCCGGTGCGGTTGGTGTGGCAATAATGGCGTTGCCCGGCGGCGGCGTGTGCGACGGGTTCGTTGACCGAGACCAACGACGAGATCGCCCCGGCTCGTTCGGCGTTGACATCGCGTGCGGGACGCTGGGCAACGACAGCGATCGGTCGTGACGCTCGTGCGGTGTCAGACGTGGCCACCGAGTTGAGCTTCTATGTAAACTTGGGGGCAGGGTTTGCCGAGTTGGGGTGTGGGTGGCACACAATCAACAAAGCTGTGCTCGGTTGGGGTGAGGCGCTGCTGGCCGCCGACTGTGACCGGGTCGGCGCTGTGGAGGCGTTGGGACTCTATGAGACCCTGTTCGGTTGTCACAACCCTTGGCGCAGCCGACGGTGGTGCACCTCGATCGTGGACGTGACCGGCGGCCGGCTAATTGACTATAGTGGCTGGTCGCGACGCTGAGGTGCCGATCAGGTGGCTGTTGGCGCAACCCCATCAACTGGCATCAGGCTCGGGTCAGCAGCGGCCGTCTCCGTCACATCGATCACCGTGAATTCACTGTCGATGAACTCGGCGATCAGGTAACGACCGAATCCCGGGTCGCCGACTTCGTCAAGCTCGAGTGGACCAGCAATACCCTCGTAATCGATGTCGGCGCCATCGGCGATCAGGTCTGCGCACTCGCCGTAGTCGTAGCACTTCTCGCCACCACTGGTAACGGCTTGCACTTGCTCCATGATCGCGGGGCCATCGGTCGAACCAGCAGCCAGAGCCGCCAGTGCCAGCACCATTACGCAGTCGTAGGACTGGCCCCCGTAGATCACGTTGCCATTGGTCAGGGCGCTGAGGCGGGTGCTGAACTCATCACTACCGCCCGCGGCGATGACCACGAAGCCGTCAAGCACATTGGGGTTGGTCGGATCCACCATGGTTGGCAGACCCAGGTCGTAGATGCCGTCGCTGCCGTACATAGCGGTTGCTGGAAACCCAGCTTCAAGCAGTCCCCTGATGATCTGTGCACCTTCGGCAAAGGTAAGCAGCACCACTGCGTCTGCCCCCATGCCTTCAATGGCGGCGACGGTGGGATCGTAACTGGCCGCGTCTTCGTCGTAGGAGAAGATCTCGTAGTTCACGCCGAGTTCGTCGAAGTTGTCGGCCAACAACTCGGCCAAGGCGTTGCCCCAGTCGTCAGCTCGGGCTGGAATGGCCACGTTGGTGGCGCCGTCGGCGGCGACGAGGTTGGCCAGAATCAGCGCCATCGCCTGGTCGGGAGCCACGGTCCTGAAATAGAAACCAGCGTTCTGCTGAGTGGAGAACGACGGCGATGTGTTGGACGGGGAACATTGTGGAATCTGGGCGTCGTAGAGGGTCTGGATGAACGACTGCGACACTCCTGAAGCGGCGGCTCCCACGATCACATGGGCTCCTTCGCCCAACAAGCGGTTGACTGTCTCGGGGGCGACATCGGGATCAGTGGCGGAGTCGCCGGTCAGCAGCCGCACATTGCCTCCGGCGGCCTGAATGTCTTGCACGGCCAGATCGATGCTCACGATCATCGGCGCATTGAGAAACGCCAGCGCGCCGGTCTCGGGCATCACTTGACCGATGACCAGTTCAGGATCGTCGGCAACCGGTGCAGGTTCCTCGGTTGGTGCTTCGGTTGCGTCGGTAGCGAGCGTGGTGCTAGTTGTGTCGCCGTCATCGCCGCCGCCGCAAGCCGCTGCCACCAGCACAGCGCAAACCGCCAGCATGCGCGGCAGGTGCTTCGATCTCATTGTGAGTCTCCTCAATTACCAGAGATGATTCTTGTGTTCATTTCACCATAACCCAACGAGACCAGTGCTCTAGTCCGAACGGATGAGACCAGTGAGGTTGTATCGCAATATGTGATACATTTACGGAGTGACGTATGCGGTCTCGGTTCGGCTTGATGATGAAGCCACGAAGGCGCTGCGCGTCTTGGAGGCGTCTGGTTTGAACCGCTCGGAGGCGATTCGTTCCGCGTTGGTTGAGGCGGCGAGGCGGAGACTCAGTCGCGCTGCTCTAGCCGCGGAAGCGGCAAGGCTTGAAGCCGACGAGCTTGATCGATCCGAGATGCTTGCGGTAGCGGAGCTGATGGAGTCAATGCGTGCTCCGCGGTGACATTTTCCGGTTCAAACTTCCAAAGGGAACTGGGCACGAACAGCACGGAGACCGTTTTGGCGTGGTGATCCAAGCTGACGAGTTGCTTCCCCGGTCAGTCGTCGTAGTGGCCCCGACGTCGCAATCCGCGCGAGCAGCTTCGTTTCGACCCGAAATAGACCTCGGCGGGCAGAAGACCAGGGTGCTCGTCGAGCAGATCGGTGCCGTTGATGCCTCCCGGTTGGCAGACTTGGCAGGCCACCTCACACCCGAAGAACTCTGGGGCGTTGACGAGGCCCTCCTCACCGTCCTCGGACTCCGCTGAGAATTGATGGCACCTGCGGCGTGGCGGCTACAGTCAACGCCATGGCAGACAAGATTTCGATGCGATCAGACGGCACGCTGGCGGTACCCGACAACCCCATCATCCCCTTCATCGAAGGCGACGGCACGGGAGTCGATATCTGGCCGGCCGCAAAGTCGGTGCTCGACGCGGCAGCCGCCAAACACGGCAGAACCATTGAGTGGCGCGAAGTGCTTGCCGGCGAAAAAGCCTTCAATGAAACCGGCGACTGGCTTCCGCAAGCGACGATCGACAACTTCAGCGAATACCTGATCGGAATAAAGGGTCCGCTGACCACGCCGATCGGCGGCGGCTTTCGAAGCCTCAACGTTGCCATTCGCCAGATCATGGATCTCTACGTATGCCTCCGCCCGGTTCGCTGGTTCACCGGCGTACCGTCGCCTGTAAAGGAACCGCAGTTGGTCGACATGGTGATCTTCCGTGAAAACACCGAAGACATCTATGCCGGCCTTGAAGTCGAATCGGGCACGCCCGAAGCCCGCAAGATGATGGACCTCCTCTATGACGCGTTCGGTTGGCAGATCCGTGAGGACAGCGGTATCGGTGTCAAACCGATCTCCAAGACCGGTTCGCAGCGCCTGCAGCGTGCCGCACTTGAGTATGCGGTGCGTCGCAACCGCAAAAGAGTCCATTGGGTACACAAAGGCAACATCATGAAGTTCACCGAGGGGGCCTTCCAGAAGTGGGGCTACGAACTCGTGCGTGAAGAGTTCTCCGAGGTGGCCGTCGGCTGGGATGAATGCGGCGGAGATTCAGGAGGCAAGATCCTGGTGCAGGACGCCATCGCTGATATCGCGCTGCAACAGGTACTCACCCGCCCAGCAGAGTTCGACGTGATCGCCACTATGAACCTCAACGGTGATTATCTCTCCGATGCACTGGCCGCTCAGGTCGGTGGTATCGGCATTGCCCCGGGAGCCAACATCAACTATGTGACGGGTCACGGTGTGTTCGAGGCCACCCACGGGACCGCCCCGAAGTATGCGGGTCAAGACAAGGTCAACCCGTCATCGGTGCTGTTGTCAGGAGTGATGATGTTTGAGCATCTCGGTTGGCAGGAGGCAGCAGATGACATCGTTGCTGCGGTGGAGAGCACAATCGTCGACAAAGTCGTCACCTACGACTTCGCCCGGCTGATGGACGGCGCAACTGAAGTGAAATGCTCAGAGTTCGCGTCGGCAGTCGTTGACCGACTCTGAAATCAAGCCCGTAGCCCGATTCTGGGCAGAGACCTGTCGGTGCGTGTTCTGTGAGTGAAGCCCTAATCCTTGACGATCACATCTGGCGCCGTGGCGGGCGCTTGATCGCACGGTCGTTGCGCGCCCATCCGGGACCTCACACGATTGCGATGCTTGGAGCGACGCTGTTCGTGTTCGCTGCGGTCGGGGGCGCCTGGGTGCTGCGCGGAGTCACCGATGAGCTGATCGTTCCAGCTTTAGACGATGGATCACTAGCGGGTGCTGGTTCAGGCGGTGGTGTTTCAGCGAACAGTGTTTGGCTGGCAATGGCCGCGCTGATTGGTGTGTCTTTGGTGCGCGGCCTGAGCGTTGTCACCCGCCGGTTCTTTCTGTCGATGGCTGAATTCCGGACCCAGCGAGATTGGCGACGCGGGCTGCTGTGGCACTACCTCGACGTGCCTTTGCGCTTCCATCGCTCCAAACCCACCGGGGAGTTGTTGGCTCACGCCGACATCGACGTACAGATGGCCACGGTGGTCCTCAAGCCTCTGGCCTTCTCGGTGAGCGTGGTTCTGTTGGTACTGGTCTCGATCATCAGCATCGCGTTGGTCCACCCGCTGCTAGCCCTGATCGCCGCGATCCTTTTCCCCGCGTTGGTCGTCGTAAGCCAGAAATACACGTCATTGGTGGAAGAACCCGCGGCACTTGCCCAACAGCGTGTCGGCGACGTATCTGCGATCGCGCACGAGAGTTTCGATGGTGCTGTGATCGTGAAGACGCTGGGGCGTGAAGCCGCTGAAGTTGAGCGCATGCTCAAAGCTTCGGATCGGTTGCGAGAATGGCGGGTGCGGGTTGGCCGGCTTCGGGCGAACTTTGAGCCGGTGATTGATTCGCTCCCCAACATTGGCATCATTTTAATGATCTTGGTCGGTACCTGGCTGGTGTCTCGCGGTGAGGCCAGCGAAGGCGACCTGGTTTTGGCGGCCACTCTGTTTGGGCTGCTCGCGACCCCCTTGCGTGTATTGGGGTTCTTTCTCGAGGAACTGCCACGTTCGGTGGTGTCCCTCGAACGCGTCGATCGGGTGATGGCGCATCCGCTCCAAGATCGCAGCGGCACCGCCACACTGCCCGATGGTCCGTTGGGTGTCGTCGTTGACGGGCTGACGGTGACCTACGACCGCAGCGAGGCGGTCTCGAAAATGTCGTTTGTCGTTGATCGGGGCGAAACGCTTGCGTTGGTGGGGCCAACCGGGTCTGGGAAATCCACGCTGCTTGAATCCATCGCGGGGCTACTCGAACCTTCCGGTGGAAGTATCAGCATTGGTGGGATTGTGGTCGAAGACCTCGCTCCCGAGGAACTGTCACGAGGGGTGGCTCTAGCGTTTCAAGAGGCTTTCCTGTTCGCCTCCTCGATTTCAGAGAACGTGGCGATGGGCCGATCAGGTGTTGATGTTGACGGTTCGCTTCGGCTCGCAGAGGCCGACAAGTTTGTCGCGGCGCTACCGGCGGGCTCTGCAACGGTGGTGGGAGAGCGTGGTCAGACGCTTTCGGGAGGGCAGCGACAGCGGGTGGCTCTGGCCCGGGCTCTGGCTCGCTCGCCGCAATTGTTGTTACTCGACGACGCCACAAGTGCGGTCGACCCGGTGGTGGAAGCCCGCATTCTCGACAACTTGGGTCACTATCTCGACACCACAGTCATTGTGGTGGCCCACCGCATCTCCACCATCTTGTTGGCTGATCGGGTTGCGTACATCGAAGCCGGCAGGGTTGTGGCTGTAGGCCGCCACGAAGATCTCTTGGAGCGTGAGGATTACCGCTCGCTGGTGATGTCATACGAACAGGCCGATCTGAAATGAGCGCGGTGTCTTCGCCGGGCGTAGCCGGAGCCGCGCACCCAGAGTCTTCGCCGGGCGTAGCCGGAGCCGCGCATCCAGTGTCTTCGCCGGGCGTAGCCGGAGCCGCGCATCCAGTGTCTTCGCCGGGCGTAGCCGGAGCCGCGCATCCAGTGTCTTCGCCGGGCGTAGCCGGAGCCGCGCATCCAGTGTCTTCGCCGGGCGTAGCCGGAGCCGCGCATCCAGTGTCTTCGCCGGGCGTAGCCGGAGCCGCGCACCCAGTGTCTTCGCCGGGCGTAGCCGGAGCCGCGCACCCAGACCGAGCCGAAGTGGGTATGGCTGCGATGTCAGGCAGATCTCAGAAGGCGAGCCGATCCGAACTGAACAGTGATGCGAAGTCGGGCGTGGAAGAGGCTATCGCTCTGCTCGACGGCGAAGCGGTGCCGGATGTCGGCGCTTTAGCTGTGTTGCGGCGCGGGCTGGCGATCAGTCCGGAACTCAAATCTGGCTTGCGTGTGACTCTGGGAATGGCCTTTACCGCGGCGGCTGGACGACTCATCGTTCCCATTCTGGTGCAGCAGGTTCTGGACAAGGGTTTGTTGGGTGAGGGCGGTTATAGACCCGGATTTGTGCTGCTTGCTTCGGGTTTGGCGCTCGGGATCGTGATCGTGGTGTTCGCAGCGGCTCGGATCACTCACATACGTCTGGTGATCGCAGCCGAAGCGCTGCTGTTGGGGTTGCGGGTTCGTGCCTTTGAACACATCCACAAGCTCTCGATGGCCGACCACACGGGAAGCAGGCGTGGAGTTCTGGTCAGCAGAGTCACCTCTGATGTGGAGGCGCTGGCGCAGTTCACTCAGTGGGGAGCGTTGAGTTGGATAATCAACAGCTCCATCGTCATCGGAACCTTGACGGTAATGACGGTCTACAACTGGAAGCTGACGCTTCTGGTCCTGCTGTGTCATATCCCGTTGATCCCGTTCCTTCGTTGGGTGCAGGTTCGCCAGTTTGCGGCCTATGGCTTGGTGAGGACCCGGGTATCGGAAACACTGGGAGAGACCTCGGAGGCGGTTTCGGGCGCGCCGGTCATCCGGGCTTACGGTTATGACGCCAGGTTGCGAGATCGCCTCGATGGTGTGGTTGACCGCCAATACGGTGCTCAACTTCGTTCAAGTATCTGGTTCGCTGGGATGCTCCCCGTGGTCGACTTCTTTTCGTCGTTGTCTTTGGCCATGACGGTTGGTGTAGGCGTTTGGTGGAGCGGCAGCACCGATGTCGGTGTGGGTGAGTTGGTGGCGTTCTTGTTCCTCGTCAACATGTTGGTGAACCCCATTGCCGAAGTGGGTGTGGTGATGGATCAGACCCAGACTGCTTTGGCCGGTTGGTGGAAGATCCTGGCTGTTCTCGACGTGCCGGTTGAAGTTGAAGAACCCGAAGATGGGGTGGACCTGCCCGCGGGTCCGTTGGCGGTGACCGTCGCCGGTGTCAACTTTCGTTACCGAGACGGTGAGCAGGTGCTTCACGATGTCGATCTGTCCATCGCGGCGGAAAGCAACGTTGCGGTGGTCGGCGAAACCGGCAGTGGTAAGACAACGCTGGCACGTTTGTTGACACGGCTGGCCGACCCGACCGAGGGCAGAATCCTGGTCGGTGGAGTTGATCTGGCTACCGTTGATCCCGCAGCGCGCCGTCGCACGATCCGCATGGTTCCCCAGGACGGCTTCCTGTTCGATACTTCGATTGGGGAGAACATTTGCTTCGGTCGCCCTGATGCGACGAGGGCCGATGCAGTCGCGGCTATTTCCGCGCTGGGTCTTGAGGATTGGTTGGGGAAGGTTCCGGGTGGTCTCGACGCGGTGGTCGGCGAAAGAGGCGGCCGCCTCTCTGTTGGTGAACGACAACTCGTGGCGTTGGCCCGTGCCCAGGTGGCCGATCCTGGTCTGTTGCTTCTTGATGAGGCAACTTCGGCGGTTGACCCCGAAACTGAAGAGGCGTTGGCGGCGGCGCTGAGCCGTTTGGCGGTCGGCCGAACCATGATTTCGATCGCACATCGCCTGTCCACCGCAGAGCGAGCCGACCGGGTGGTGGTGTTTGACGCGGGCCGGATCGTTCAACAGGGAACTCACCAGGAATTGGTGGCCGTCGACGGCGTCTACAGCGCCATGTACGATTCCTGGATCGGCAACACCCGGACCATAAACCTCACGCGAACCGAGAACTAGGACAGTCCTCCGAACTCTCCAGGTCTTGCCGCCCGAAAATAATTTCAAAAATCCGCGCGACGCGGGCGTCCCAGCGGGCAAGTACCTAGTAGTGAGCGAACAGAGACCCGGAATCTGTACTGATCGAAGGCCGGTCAGTGTCCAGTTCTGTTGTTCACATTTTCACCCACACAACACATCAAAGAATGCCAATGGCTAGATTCCAAGACAACACGGTGATTCGGAGCCGATTCATCAAGCCGCGATCGATTCTCGCGGTCGCGCTGGTTGTAGCGCTCCTCTGGGTAGGAGCGTCTCCAGCGACCTCCGCGAGTAGGAGTTTCTCATTTGAGGGTTGCGTCTGGTCCAGCACAACTCACCAGGCCGGAGCCGCTGGCTGGGGTACGTTTTACTCGAGTTCCTTGACGATTGATCACAATGGAGGATGTGGATACCTTGACGCAGATGTCAAGTACTACGTGGATCAGGCGCCGGGACCGACGGCGACCAAGTGGTGCGACGCAATCGTGGATTGGGCAAACGACTGCACGATCAATTGGAAGGAGCACTACCAAGGCAGCGGCCGAGCTGAATCAAATCAGTGGGGGCACTGGCAGAGTTCTGGATGGTGGGGTTAGCAACACGGGTATCCAAGATGTTCTGGACGAAACCGGAATGATCAGTCGATAGCACGAAAGGAACCGAATTAGTTATGTGTAAAGCTACTAGAACAAGCATTATGTCATTTGTGGCGGTGGTGGCGCTCGTCGTCATCACTCTGGCTGGCCCGGCCACCGCAGATTGGACCAACACCGCCTACTACTCATTTTCGGGATGTGACTGGAAGGCGGCAGGTGGGGATTTAGGGCTCGGTTATACTCCCTACAGCCGGACGGTTGACCGTAACGGTGGCTGTAGGTATATCGATGCCGACGTAAAGTACCGCGAAATTGGCGAGAGCACCGTTTACACCAAGTGGTGCAATAGTTTGAACGCGACAGGGATGACATGCTCGATCGGTAGCAAGGTCCACGATAATTCCCTCGGTCGCGCTCAGAGCTGGGAAACCGATCACTGGCAGTCGTCTGGATGGTGGCTGTGACAGCTTTCTCAACATGGAGGATATTGCGAGGTGGGAATCGGAGTTGGCCATGGTTAGCGTCGGCGCTGATCGTTCTGCTGGGCTTACTGGGCGCTGCTTGTAGCGACGAGCCTGATGACAGCAGTCAGGAGTTCGGAGCGCTGCTCCGATCGACGAGTCCAGAGCAGGCCGAGCTACTCGCGGATGGCGAATTGACCCTTGCAGAATACGAAAAGGCATTTTTTTCGCTTGTCGCGTGTCTGGAGGATCGAGGGATTCGCGTATTCGATACCGAGTTCGTTGATTCAGGGGGCTTCAACTACTCGACGATGGACCCCGATACACCAGAAGGTCAGGCGAAGTTCAATCTTGATCATGGCGAATGCCGGTCGCAGCACTTCGATGAGATTGAACTGGCATGGGCCGATGTTAATGCTGATCCAGATGCCGATACAGTTTTCTACGAAGCCGTCGCTGATTGTGTTCGTGGCGAAGGTGTAGAGGTTAGTGGCACTTCGCCCGCAGAACTTGACGCCGCCTATCAGAGGGCGCCCGCCGTATATGACCAATGTCTCGAAAAAGTTGTACTTGAATCTCTCCCTTGATTAGGTGCAGAACTCAGGCCGAACCGCCAGTTGTTAAAAGGAGTGTTATGGGACGATCCCCGAAGCCGCCTTCCTTTGTTGCGGTATTTTTTACGTTGCTCTTCGGGGTGGTTCTTGGAGCTGTTCTTTGGGAGATCGGAGCGCCCGACAAAGTAAACGAACTTGAAGCTGAAGGGGGACTGCTCACCACAACTCCAGCGCTGGAGCGAATCCAATATCGAACGGTTGGGCGCTTGCTTCTTGAATGGGAAGATGTGGAAACACTTGTTGCATCGCCAGACTTGGCTGGTGTCGTGACATCTATTGAATTCATATCAGGCGAACTCGATCATGACTCTACAATTGTACCCCTATTGACAGTGAACAACAGGAGTGTGAGCCTCCTTCGAGGTGAACGGCCGTTCTACCGAGAGATCGGCATCGGTTCCGAGGGTGATGATGTCGCGGGATTGCAGCGTTTGCTGAAGGGTGCGGGATTTCTTGATTCAGATACCGCTGTCAGTGGACGAGTCGGCCCAGTAACGCGAGATGCCATTCGCAAGATGAACGAGCAACTCAACGTCCCGGCTGATGAACTGTCCACCTTCGACCCGAGTTGGTTCCTGTGGCTCGCGCCGGGTGATGACTTTGTAGCGGCGGACATTGGTGTGAATGTGGGCAACAGGCTCGTGGGATCTGATCTCTTGTTCACGGCGCAGCGGGTGGTCGAATCGGCACGTGTGACCGTCGAGAGTGGAACCGACCTCACCAATGATGAGTGGGTGATGAGGATTCCGGGAGTCGATGAAACCTTCGCGCTCGAAGGCGACATGGTAGTTGATACGGAAGTCTTAGCCAGTCAACTCGAACCCGACACGACAGACTTGCAGGTTGAGATTCAGCGTTCGGTCGCCGTTGAGGTGCTTTCGGTTCCGGCCTCGGCAATTGCTGTCGCTGCTGACGGCACGACCTGTTTGCTGCGCCTTGACGGCACGGACGGACAGATCGAAGTTAGAGTCAGCGTGCGGAGCTCACAGGCCGGTCGCACACTTCTCGATCACGACCCCGGGCTCGTTGGAGCGCAATATCTTGCCGACGCAAGCGAGAGCAGCGTCCCGTGCAGATAGAACTTCGCGAAATCAGTCATCGGTACGCAAAGGATGGACCCTGGATCCTGAACGATGTCTGCCTCTGTATCCAGAGTGGAGACACGGTGTCGCTAACGGGGCCGTCGGGGTCGGGCAAGACGACGCTCTTGACCATTCTCGGCGGAATTGTCAGTCCGAGCGAGGGATCAATCATCTGGAGTGAATCAAAAGGCGGCACAACATCCAGATTGGACGCACTCTCGGTTGCATGGGTGTTTCAAGGAACCAATGCCCTCGGACGACGCACGGTTATCGACAACTGCGTTCTCGCGCTTCGAGCGCGAGGCGCCAAGCGGTCTGCGGCGGTCGCGCAGGCGACGACTTGGTTGGACGCTCTCGGGATCGGTGAACTCGCAGGAATGCCTGCTTACACACTGTCGGGGGGTGAACTTCAACGGCTCGGTATCGCTCGTGCTCTTTGCACGCGACCGAACCTGCTTCTCACCGATGAACCGACGGGCCAACTCGACAGCGCCAATACCGCGCGCGTCATGAGTTCGCTTCTGGACGCGAAACCGCCGGAAACCACTTTGATCTGCGCAACACACGATCCCAACGTTGCGGCGCGATGCACCACCCAGATTCGAATCGCCAATGGCCGTATCCAGGCCGCTGGTGTTTATCGATGATCCGGGTAGTAGTTGACGAAGCGCGCCGCCAGCGTTGGTCGATGCCGGCCCGTCGCTTGACGATCACCGCCGTCACACTGGTTGCCGTGGTTGGTTTGATGATGGCGGAACTGGTCAGTGTCGGCGCGCTCATCGAGCGGAACCGCACGGAGGTGGACGCGGGACGTGATGTTCAGTTAGTGCGTTCTGCAGCGTCCGATTCGCCCGGCGTAGTGTCCGGACCCGCGTGCGAAGCGCTGACGGCAACGATCGGAGTGGCCGCTTCCGGTTCGCTGCGCACGATGGCTCCCGCTGAGGTGTCGGCTCTACCGGGGGTCGGGTTTCAACGTGCCGCTATTTCGCCGGGCCTCCTTGAAGTACTCGACGATGAACTGATCGCGGACCGAAGTCTCGCCGCCGATGCGCGACATGACGCTGTATACGTGGGCGCCACCACCGCCAGAGAGTTGGGGCTGGCCACGGGGAACATTGTGTCGATCGACGGAGAAAGCGATACCTCACGTGTAGTCGGCGTCCTTGATGGCCCACGATCTGAACGCTTCAGCCGTTGGATTCTCTACGAGACCGCGGCTGTTGATTCGATGGGAGAGTGCTGGATCGAGTTTGAGTCGAACACCTCCAGGGAGGGGAATGCTCTGGCCTCCGCTCTGCTTCCGGGCCCCGATCCGCTCGTGTCGGCCCGGATGTTGGACTGGGGTGCGTTGACCGCCTATCCGTACGAGGAGCTGGAGCTTCGTTGGGAGCGACTCATTTGGTTGCCAGTGGGCATTGTCGTCGGTCTGCTGTTCGGTCTCACTCTTTGGTTTCGCCGTACGGACGTAGCGCTGGTGCGCGCGCTCGGTTTCACTAGAATCGAGACGGCCCTGATGTTCTCAGTTGAAGTCGCTCTGTCGGTTTGCGTCGCGACACTTGCAGGGGTTGTGATCACCGCAGCACTAGCCGGGTGGTCGGACTTGACCGTTTCATCGGAGTCTTTGCTTGTTGCCCTGCGTTCTGTGATTGCGGCGATCGGGATCGTACTCGCAAATGTGATGACGACTAGCTGGCTCTTAGCTGGTCGGTCTTTGGCCGACGGTCTCAAAGACCGGTGAAGGAGTGAACTTGATCTAGGTCCTGTGATGGTTGATGCATTGGTTGAATTAGGCATCCGCTTGGGTTGCGAAGAAGGAGCAGAGGGGGCGGTCTGCCGGAACCCTCCTGTCGGGCGCTCGTGGTTGAGTCGTTGACGTGGGGAGAATCTGGCACTATTCGCTATGCCTGGTGGTCTCGCTGCTAGCGTTCAGCGCGGTGCACCAATTCCCCGCATTCGGAGACCCCACGTTGCTCATGAATGAGGATGTCCATGAATACGTTGCTCATGAATGAGGATGTCCATGAATGATCCTGTTCGCGTAGCTGTAAGCGGTGCTGCCGGCCAGATCGGCTACAGCCTTTTGTTCCGAATTGCGAGTGGTTCCATGCTGGGACCCGACCAGCCGGTAGTCCTGCAACTGCTTGAGATCCCGCCAGCCATGAACGCCCTCGAGGGCGTGGCTATGGAACTCAACGATGGCGCGTTTCCATTGCTCGCCGGCATCACCCGGAGTGACAATCCCAATATCGCATTTGAGGGCGCCAATATTGCGTTGCTGGTGGGTTCTCGCCCTCGCTCCAAGGGTATGGAACGCAAGGATTTGCTAGAAGCCAACGGAGCGATCTTCACCGTGCAAGGCAAGGCAATCAACAACAACGCAGCCGCTGATGTGAGGGTGCTGGTTGTTGGCAACCCAGCCAACACCAATGCACTCATCGCTATGAACAACGCACCGGATGTTCCCGATGATCGTTTCACGGCGATGACTCGTTTGGATCACAACCGTGCCATGGCTCAGCTGGCCAACAAGCTCGATGCGTCGGTAAACGACATCAAGAAGATGACGATCTGGGGCAACCACTCTGCGACCCAGTATCCCGATGTCTTTCACTGCACGGTCAACGGTTCCGACGCTTCGACAGCAATCGGAGATCAGGCCTGGCTCACAGACACTTTCATTCCCACTGTTCAGCAACGCGGGGCGGCCATCATTGAGGCTCGCGGACTGTCATCGGCGGCTTCGGCGGCTTCGGCTGCGGTGGACCATGTTCACGACTGGATGTTGGGAACCGACGATGGGGATTGGGTCTCGATGGCGATTGCCTCTGATGGTTCCTATGGAGTTCCGCAGGGTTTGATGTCGTCGTTCCCGGTTACTTGTGGGGGAGGCGAGTATTCCATCGTCGATGATCTTGAGATCAATGAATTCTCCCAAAGTCGTATCGATGCTTCGGTCGCGGAGCTGGCAGAAGAACGCGAAACGGTCCGCGAACTCGGATTGATCTAACCCACAACGGCAGACATTGAGCGCGGGTCCGGGTCTGGACCGTCGCGATCAGCTATGACAGACTTGATCGCCAATGACCTGGTTTGTGGCCGTGCTGGCTCAGTCCGACAGCGCAGCGCTGCTGGACGACCCCCTGACTGGTGGGGACTGGATCAGGGCCGGAGCGGTGCTCATCGGCTCGGCGATGTTGGCGGTGGTCGTCTCCAGAGTGCTGCGCAGAGTCGTTTCACGCGGCCTCGGGGCTGGTTTCGCGGCGATCATTACCGGGCGCCTAATGGCCTATGCGGTCTTTCTTGTTGGCCTGTCGTACGCGCTAACGAGTCTCGGCGTGAGGGTTGGCCCGCTACTCGGGGCCTTGGGTCTTGGTGGTTTGGTGCTGGCGCTGGCGCTCCAGGGGGTAGTCGGGAACTTCGTATCCTCGCTGATCCTCCAAGCACGCAGGCCGTTCACCGTTGGTGACACCGTCGAACTCGAAGGCCGTATCGGGGTCGTCGAGGACATTGACTCGCGCACCACGCAAATTCGCGGCCTTGACGGCACTCATATCCGTGTCCCCAATGCCAACGTTGTGGATGCCACCATCGTCAATCTGACGCGCGAACCGGTGCGCCGTAGTTCGTTGGCGGTAGGCGTGGCCTACGACACCGACCTCCAGTTGGCAACTGAGGTGATCTACCAGGCCCTGGAAAGAGTGCCAAGGGTGCTGTCCGATCCTGAACCGTGGGTGAACCTGGACGGATTCGGCGACTCCAGCATCGGCTTCACCGTGTTGTATTGGCACGCCAGCGATGTTCCCTCCGAGCTGTCCGCGCGCCACGACTTAGTTGTCGCGATCCATCAGGCGTTCGCAGCGGAGTCCATCACTATCGCCTTCCCTCAAGTGGTCGTTTGGAGCGGCCAAGCCAAGCCCGACCAACTTTATGAGGGCAGTGTTGGTGTGGTGCACAGGCCCGATGTGGATCTGGAGCAGCCGGGAGCCGATAAGGAGCGCCGCATGCCGAACTGGCGACTTCGGGGTCTGCGCCGCAGCGATCAGCCGCAGAGGCCGAGCGAATAGGGTTTGGCGTATGCCGGAGTTGCCGGAGATTGTGGCTCATTCCGAACGACTGGCAAGGAACTATCAGGGTGCGGAACTCAGTGCTTTCGTTCCCCTTCATCTCAGCGCTCTCAAGACCTACGCACCTTCACCGCGTGAGGTTTACGGCCTTTCGTTGACCGCCACGGGCAGCCGAGGAAAGTACCTGTTTTTACATTTCGGCGACTTCACGTTTGTGATCCACCTGATGCAGGGCGGTCGCCTTCGGCCCGACCCGAAGCAATCACGAAAGCCGCGTTCGGGGATGGCCCGTTGGGTCTTTGCCGACGGCAAAGCGTTGCTGCTCACCGAGGCCGGTACCGAGCACAAAGCGGGCGTTTGGCTCGTTTCAGGCGACCCGACAACCCAAGAACCGGTTGATCATCTTGGCCCTGAAGCAAGCAACATCAGCCGGCCTGACTTCGTGGCAGCGCTTGGATCTGACAACACCCGGGTACACGGGTTTCTGCGCTACCAACGCCGAATTGCGGGCGTCGGCCGTCTTCTTTCGAACGAGATTCTCCATGCCGCGAAGCTCTCGCCCTTTGCTATGACCACAAAGTTGAGCGACGACGAAATAGACCGACTCCACGCGGCGACGCTCGCAGTGATCGACCGGCATCTGGAATTCGAGCGGACGCTCGACGATATTGGTCGTTCGGCGGATCGGCCCAACGAAGTCCACCATCGTGTCGGGTCGCCGTGCACCTCATGCGAAGCGGTCGTGCGCTCGGTCGAGTACCGGCGCTACACGGTGGCCTACTGCCCGACGTGTCAAACAGGCGGCAAGATCCTGGCCGACAACACCACCAGCAAGTTCCTCAAATAGTTGCCGCCAGCAACGCGGCCACCTTTTCGAGTTGGATGTGGCTTTCCAGAAGCGTCGCCATGTTCCCGCCGACCTGTAGTTCACCGTCCAAAAAGGCCCGCTGCGCCGACTTCTCACCGCTACGAATGGCGTCGGTAGTGGATCGTGAACCTGTCAGGGTCAGCGTTGGATTCGGATGTGGACCAGCACCGAACGTGATCTGTCCCCCCTCAATCACCACATGCCACGTACCTTCGTCGTTGCCGCTGATCCGATGCTCAATTGTCAGCGTCAATTCAGGTGTGACCTCTAGTTCGGCAACTTGTCGTTGACGTTCCTCAATCCATGGCGCAGACGCGACGTCGCTCATGTCACCCGTCGCCATACCCGGTATTCATGCAACCCAGGATAGAACGTGCCAGGAGACAACGTGCCAGGAGACAACGTGCCAGGAGACAACGTGCCAGGAGACAACGTGCCAGGATAGAACGTGGTGGCGAGAACGACCCTGGTCGGACTGCTCGCAGTGCTGACACTCATCCTGGTGGCATGATGCTTGAGCGAGATGGATTTCAACTGTGTTTCTTCGCGGGGAGCTTCTCGCTCGCCTTTGCCAAGCCGAGTACGACGAGACCAGCCACAACCGCAAGGATCGCTGGTGCGGGCAACTCGCTTGATGTCGGCCAAGCCAACCCAGTGCCGTCGATGACGGATACTTGTCGCTCCGAGATCACACCAACCCCGTTGGGCCAGGGCCATAGCACTCGTAGCGAACCAACCATCAGCCCGATCATGGCTGCTGTTACCAGATCTCCATGCTTGTCAATGATCCACCCGAGCGCCGACGAAAACACCGCGAGGCCGATGGCCGCGCCCAAAGCGACGAAGGTGATGTCAGCGAAATCACGTTCGCTGATCGCTTGGATCACGGCGCTGTACATGCCGATCATCAACAAAATGAACGAACCGGAGATGCCGGGGAGGATCATGGCGCAAACGGCCAGAGCACCGACTCCAAGCAAAATCATTGGAGGAGGCTCGTACACCGGCCCTGACTGAAAGCCAAGCAACATGAACACGACTGCACCAACCGCGGCCATGAGCTGGTAGTGAACCAATGTTGGCCGGTTGATGAGTCGTAACGCAACAACTATTGAGGCGGCGACGAGGCCGAAGAAGAGTCCGGCCATCTCTTCTGGATTGTCGTGAAGCTGGGTTTCGATGGGTCCTGCCAGCGATCCGACGGCTAACACAATGCCGATTCCCAGAGGGACCAGAAAGACGAAATCAAGCGCCCTCAAGGCCGCCCAGAACCCTCCGAAATCGCATTTTGCTAGCGGCACCGGTGTCTTTGCAGCCTTGCGAATGGCTTCGATCAGGCGTTGATAGATACCCAAAACCAAAGCAACGGTTCCTCCGGAAACACCGGGAACGACATCTGCTGCTCCCATCAACACGCCATAGCCGAAAACCCTCAGAAGTCTTCGGAATGAGCCACCGGAGATGGACTCTGTTGCTTTGGCTGTCACGTCGGAATCACCACAGGCACGTCGGAAAAACTACAGGCATGAGGGCAAAACTACAGGCGAGGTGTCCCGAGTGGGACACCCCGCCTGTCGAGAGAGGTCCCCGTCACGTTGCTGCGGCCTTTGGGATCTTCTCTCTAAGCGCTTCTCCGGTTGCCTCTTGGGCACATCGGGCGCGAGAAGCTTGTGGGAGTGGTCCCGTCCACGGTGCAACGTGGGTTCGTATGGCGAGAAAACTGCAGGCCCCTTTGGCGTATTGCTTGGTGCCCGCTTTTATCGTACGCCTCCTCCCTTCTGTCACGGGTAGAACCGATGACAGGTCAAGGCGGGTGCTTCGACCGAGCGGCGTCAACCGATCTACCGAGGTGTGACACTGGTCACTGTGGCACAGAAATAGGGACTCGTCAAGCAACCCCAACGAGGTAGACGGCCTCACAGGTCGACCAGTTGGAGCTATTGGCTGGCGAGACTGCGGTTCTTACTTTTTGACTTGATGTAGTCGCGGTTCATGAAGGCAATGAAGTCAAGCGAGATCTCTTTGGGGCATGCTTCGTGGCATTCACCGTGGTTCGTGCAGGAACCGAAGAAGTCCTCCATCGTCTCCACCATGGCCTCGGTGCGCTTCCATCTCTCCGGTTGACCTTGTGGCAATACGTTGAGGTGGGCGAGTTTGGCGGAGGTGAATAGTTGAGCTGCCGAGTTGGGGCAAGCAGCCACACATGCGCCGCAGCCGATACAGGCCGCGGCGTCCATGGCGGTGTCAGCCACCTCTTTCGGCACAGGGATCTCGTTGGCGTCTTGTGGCGAGCCGGTAGGGGCAGAGATATACCCGCCTGCCTCGATGATGCGGTCGAAGGCGCGGCGATCAACCATGAGATCCTTCAATACCGGGAAGGCGGCGGCACGCCACGGCTCGATTACAATCTGGTCGCCGTCGCGGAACTTACGCATGTGCAGTTGGCAGGTGGCGGTGGCTTTCTCAGGTCCGTGAGCTTGACCGTTGATCATGACACCACAGGTACCGCAGATCCCTTCGCGGCAGTCGTGGGGGAACGTAATCGGCTCAACGTCGTCTTCGATAAGCCGCTCGTTGACCAGGTCGAGCATCTCCAAAAAAGAGGCATCGGTGGGTATCTGTTCAGCATCAACATCAAGAAAGGACCCTTTGGCGTGGGGCCCGTCTTGGCGCCAGATTCTCAGTTTGAGGTTCAGCACTCTGCCTTTTTCGGCGCTGCTGCTTTTTTCGGTACTGCTCATCTTGTAGCCCCTACTTGTAACTGCGCTGAGTGAGTTGGACGTTTTCGAAGGCGAGATCCTCTTTGTGCAATAGCGGATCGGCGTCGGGTCCCTGCCATTGCCAGGCGGCGACGTAAGCAAAGTTCTCGTCATCGCGCAGCGCCTCGCCCTCGGGGGTCTGGGACTCCTCGCGGAAGTGCCCGCCGCAGCTTTCGGTGCGGTGCAGAGCATCGCGAACCTTGAGTTCGGCGAACTCCATGAAGTCGTCAACCCGGTTGACCTTCTCCAGTTGCTGGTTCACCCCGTCGGGACTGCCCAGCACCTTGACATTCTTGCGAAACTCTTCGCGCAGAGCGGGAATCTCCGACAGGGCCTTCTCAAGACCAGTTTTGTTGCGGGCCATACCGCAGTACTCCCAGACGATCTTGCCGAGTTCGCGGTGGTAGTGCTCAACGGATCGGGTGCCTTTCACTTGAGTCCAACCCCTGGTTCGCTGGTCCACTTCGCTTAGAGCTTCGCCGAAGACCGGATCTGTCGTGGGCACTGGAGCGTCACCGAGATTGGGGGCCAGATGATCACCGATCGTGTAAGGCAGCACGAAATAGCCGTCAGCGAGTCCCTGCATCAGCGCCGAGGCACCTAGTCGGTTGGCGCCGTGGTCAGAGAAGTTGGCCTCGCCGAGGCAATAGAGTCCCGGCACGGTGGTCATCAAGTTGTAGTCCACCCAGAGTCCACCCATCGTGTAATGGGTGGCCGGGTAGATGCGCATGGGCAACGTGTATGGGTCTTCGCCCGTGATGCGTTCATACATGTCGAAGAGGTTGCCGTATCGTTCCCGCACTGCTTCAACTCCGTCACGGGCGATCGGGGCAGCGAAGTCGAGGTAAACCCCGTTCTTGAGCGGGCCGATGCCGCGGCCTTCGTCGACCACAGTCTTGGTGTTGCGGCTTGCCACATCGCGAGGCACCAGGTTGCCGAACGACGGGTACTTCTCTTCCAGGTAGTAGTAGCGCTCTTGTTCGGGGATCTCAGCAGCGGAGCGGGAGTCGTCGATTTGGCGTGGAACCCAGATACGTCCGTCGTTACGCAACGACTCCGACATCAAGGTGAGCTTTGACTGGAATTCGTCGCTGACCGGGATGCAGGTCGGATGGATTTGCGTGTAGCAGGGGTTGGCGAACAGGGCACCTTTGCGATGGGCACGCCATGCCGCGGTCACGTTGCAGGCCATGGCGTTGGTCGACAGGTAGTAGACGTTGCCGTAGCCACCTGTGGCCAGCACGACTGCATGGGCACTGTGGGCGTGGACCTCGCCGGTGAGCATGTCGCGGGTGATGATGCCGCATGCCTCTCCGTCTTTGACCACGACGTCGAGCATGTCGGAACGGTTGTAGAGGGTGACCTTGCCAGCTTTGATTTGAGCAGCTAGGGCTTGGTAGGCGCCGAGCAGCAGTTGCTGACCGGTTTGGCCTCGGGCATAGAAGGTGCGGCTGACTTGAGCACCTCCGAACGAACGGTTGGCGAGCAGGCCGCCGTATTCCCGGGCGAAGGGCACTCCTTGAGCGGCGCACTGGTCGATGATGTTGACCGAGACTTGCGCCAAACGGTAGACGTTGGCTTCTCGCGATCGATAGTCGCCGCCTTTGACGGTGTCATAGAAGAGGCGGTACACCGAGTCGCCGTCGTTGCGGTAGTTCTTGGCTGCGTTGATGCCGCCTTGAGCGGCGATTGAGTGGGCCCGCCGCGGCGAGTCGTGAAACGTGAATGCCTTGACGTTGTAACCGAGTTCGGCGAGCGAGGCCGCAGCGGACGCCCCAGCCAGTCCGGTGCCCACAACGATGATGTCGAATTTGCGTTTGTTGGCTGGGTTGACCAGCTTCACCGAGAACTTGTGATTGTCCCACTTCTCGGCAATTGGTCCGTCGGGGACTTTGGCATCAAGTACAACCATCAGGAGCCCTCGTTGTTTGTGCCGGGCACGGTGTCTTCGCCGGGCGTGGCCGGAGCCGCGCTGTTGTGGGAATCGGTGTTGAACTCTCCGACGGGTACAGAACGGTTGTCTTCGTTGATCAAGCCCGCTTGAACTGCGATTGGGAAGCTCAGGTTTCCGATCAGGATTACTGCTGCGAGACCCCCGGCGACACCACGGCGCAGATCGTTGAACTTCGGGTTGTTGAGTCCCAGGCTCTGAAACATCGACCAAGTGCCGTGGAATATGTGGATCGCCAACGCAATGTTGGCCACGATGTAGATGATCGCCACGGGCAGCGAACTCATCGACTCAGTCACGTTGTGGTAGATGTCGCCGCGCACGTACTCATCGCCGAGCCACCAGCCCCAAGTTAGGTCTGCGAGGTGAAATAGCAGGTAAAGCAGCACGATTGGGCCGGTCCAACGCATCGTGCGGCTAGCGAAATTAGCGGCGATGTAGTTGCGTTTGCCGGCATAGGCGTCATCTGCTTTGAGGCTCATGCGGCTGAGCGAGTAGGCGCTGTGGATGTGGATAGCGAACATGGCCATGAGGCCGAGGCGCATCAGCCACAACAGGAATGTGCGAGGTGCCAGATGACCGCCGAGATCACGCAGAGCTTCGCCGTATTCGTGCACCTGCACGGGGCCTTCGTAGAGGTGAAGGTTGCCGATCATGTGGACCACCACGAAACCGAGCAGACCAATGCCCGAGATTGCCATGGCGTACTTCTTGCCGACCGCAGATTGGTAGATGTTCAGTGGCCACGGAAGCTGCCTCGGTCGCCGATGGACGGGGCGAACCTCGTGTTGTCGCTCGGTGTCATGTTGTGGCGTGGTGGTCTGCGCCATGAATGTTGCTTTCTGGTCGCTTAGCTTGCGAGAACGGTACCTCTCCAACCGCCCCCTGGCTACGGAGAATTCCCTGGCTTCCGAGAGTCCTTACTCCCGAGAGTCCTTACTCCCGAGAGCCCTTACCCCAGAGAGTCTGCCGACAGCTAGCGAGATGCGCCAAGTGCGGCAATCTGAGCAGGTTCAGCTTGAGAGCACAGCGGTGACGGGCCAGTGGTCCGACCCATGACCTGCTTGGCGGACTATCTCGACCGAGTGGACCCGCCAGTGCTCCGATACGAAGATGTGGTCAATCTGGGAAGTGTGCGAGTTCCGTCCAAACCCGTGCGACGTGGGTCCGGTCTCGGGGTTGAGCACCGGTCGCAGACCCAGCGCCAGCAACGGCTCGACCGGAGACTCGTCAAGGGTGCAATTGAGATCGCCCGTCACGATCGCCGGCCGCCCGCGGTAGTCGGCTTCCAGCCAGCGGGCCAACTGCTCCAAGGCTTCGAGTTGTCGTTTCTCAGACCGTTCGTCGAGGTGGGTGTTGGCGATTACGAAGGGGTCACCGCCTGCGCCCAACCGGATCTGGACCAGAGTGGCCAAGCGAGGAAACCGGGCACCGGGGAGTCGGGTGCCCGGTTGAGTAGGGGTGCCGCCGTACCAACGGGTGGTTGCGGCGGTGATCTCCAGGCCGTTGTGTCGCACCCAGACAGGGCAACTCTCGCCGCCACCCCGGCGGTTCCGACCCTGGCCCCGGTAATCCCAATCGTCTCTGAAAATGTTGGCGCTCAGCCATTGGTTCTGAGCGCGGTAAACCTCCTGCAACCCCCAGATGTCGGCGTCGATACCCTTCACCACCTCCCCGAGTCGGTTGCGGCGCCGCCACCACCACGAACTCCGGTCCAGAGCTCGGATATTGCGGATGTTGTAGGTGGCTATCCGGATCTTGGCGGCGTCAGACATGGTCGCGGCCGAAGACGGCGCTCAGGCCGCGACCTCGCTCGACGTGGGGTGGGTCTTCGCCTCGCAGCCACAACCGGTGAATGAACAGCTTCCAGCACACGATCACGAACAAGGTGAACAGCACACCGCCGATCCCGGTACGCAGAAGCACTTCGCCAACTCCGGCATCGGACAGGTCATTGCCTACCACCCACGAAGGACCACCCCAGGAGAGATCAAGCGGAGCATCGGCTTGAGAGCTGCGAGCGTAGATGAACCAAGCAACCAACCGGCCGAGACCGTAGAACATGAACCCCCAGTACAGCAATAAGAGTCCAGGTTCGCTGATCCGCAGACGCCTGTGCAGCCAACCCCAAACTTTCGGATCGGCGGGGATCACGACGTCGCGGAAGTAGGAAGGTGCCAGGGCGCGACGGGCGAAGAGCAGCACCATTACCAGCCAGAACAAGTCCCACACGCCGCCGAGGCTGGAGTAGTAGGCGGCGGCATCTCCGTGCGCCCCCTCGACTGCAGCGTGCTTCCACATGTTGATGGAGACTGGTTCGACAGAAAACGGGAAGAACACCATGGTTCCCGCAGAGTCGGCGAAGTCGGTCACCACATGAGCCCAGTCGCCGATCAGCACACCGACCGCCCAACTGCGACTACGGGTGACGGCGAGGATCAGAACCGCAAAAAACAGACCGAAAATGAGCGAGTGAGTGAAACCCACCCCGGGCCAACCCCGATGGAACTGCGCCGGATCGTCGGCAGAATAAACGAAGCCCTTGGTGAACAGGTCCGAGAGTTGTGTGCCGAGAACCACACCGAGGAAAGAGGCCTTAAGGCCAACGTGGCGCTGGATGAAGTAGTTCTCGAACTCATGCGCGGCCCAGCTCACTGATCGACCACCCGGCGCCGCAGGACACGAATCGCAGTCGGCACCAAATACAGTGTCCCGAACAACCAGAGCGGACCGACTATCCAGTTCAGCACCGGGCTTTTGAAGATCACTCCTGCCACGATGTACAACACCAAAGAGGCAGCTACCCATCCATATGCAGGCTCATGCTCGGCAGGCTGGATCTCGGCCACCGGCTCACGGTAACACTCCGCCCCGCCGTTCGAAGCAGCGTGCCGTTCGTTGGACTGATATTCAAACGTTCACAATGCGCGCCCCTGTGTCGAGCACAAGCGTTGTCACCGGCCCATCTCAGAACGCGCCGCAGAGAGTTCGTCCTCGGTGAATGCTCCGAACTCCGCCTCGTACTCCTTGATCGCCTCTCCAAGGAACTCGTTCAGATGTGCCGCATCTCCAGACGAAGTTTCGATGTCGTCGGGGACGGTTTTTGTCAGTGTCTCGGTGGGATCGGTGGGTGTTCGGCGCATTGCGGCGATGGCTTCGGATGTCACGGCGATCCTCCTGCAGTGATTTGCCTTTCGCGGCACTCTAACAGCCTATTCGGGAGGGTGACATTATTTTTTGTTACATTACATTGAATCCAATCTCAGAGCCAAGGACTACGGTCGCGAGAACGCGCATCACCTATATCCGGTGGCCTGACGCATCTGCGCCGAAGCTGAGAAGGTTCCGTTTGACTGGCTTATGAAGGAGAGGCCAGTGCGGCGACGACGGGGGAGAAGGAGGTGATGGTTTCGGCGAGGCCCTCCGCGGCGGTGCGGCGGGCAGTGGCGGCAAGGTTGAGGCTGACGCTGGCGAAACCCATGTCGAGCACAGCTTCAAGCTGCTGAGCGCACTCGTCGGGGGTGCCGACGATGGTGAAAGCCTCCACTAGACGGTTGTCGATGAGCTGGTCGAGGGCATCGTCGTCGGTTCGGTTGTGGTCGAAGTACCAACCCCGGCTGCGCTCCAGAGCAGCCTCGATAGCGGTCATGCGATCGGGGTCCACCTCCAGTTCAGCGGGGCGAATCAGGGCGAGGTAGTGAGCGACATAGCGTTTGACGCTGCGTCTGGCCAGATCACCGTCAACAGAGCAGCACAGGGTCAGGCGGGGGGCCACCTCCAAGTCCTCAAGCGTGCGCCCCACACGTCCGGCACCCTCGGCCAGCCAAGATCGGTATTGCGTGGCCAGACCCGCGGAGAGATAACGCCCCCCGACCAAGGCGATGTCGGCCACCTCCCCGGCCAAGCGCATCACTTGAGGGCTGCGCGTGCCAATGGAGATCGGTATCGGATGCGTTGGCGGACGGATCAGGCGCTCACCGCCCACTTCCCCGCCGCCCAACAACGTGCGGATCTCGGTAACGGCTTGGCGTAGCGCGGCAACCGGTTTCGGGTAGTCGATCCCCAATGGCTCCAAACCGGCCCCCACACCCAGCCCGCAGAATGCCCGACCACCAGCAAGGTCGTCGAGCGTTGCGAGCGCTCCGGCCAACACGACTGGGTGACGTGTGTAGGGGTTGGTGACCATGGCCCCCACCGCGATGCGGCGGGTGGCCTGAGCGCAAAGCGCTTGGACCATGAATGAGTCGGGCCAAAACACCACATCGGAGATTCCCAGCCTGGTGAAACCGGCTTCTTCGGCGAGTTCAGCCAACCGCACCGCAGCCGCGGTGTTCATCTGCGGGCTGATCTCTGCTTCGAGGACGACGCTCATTATCGCTTGCCTAACCGATTTGATTACCGAACCGGAAATCTATACAGCCAGGTTGTGAACCGGGCTTCGGTAGTCATTAGTGACGGTCAACTGATCTGCAGTCAACTTGAGACTGACAACAAGTTCGTTCGCGACCCCTGGCACGATGGCCTTGACCCTGCCGATAAGCGAACAGTTGTCAGCAGGGATCGTCCCGCCCCAACTCTGCTCAGAAACGATCGCAGAGCCGCCACCAGTGATATTGGCCCGCACCGTCGCCCGCACCTGAGCCTCGTCGACAGGAGCGCGCTCATCAGACACAACATGCACAGCCAAGTTGATCTCTTCACCCGGCGATAGCAGAGCAGGGAGAGGGTCTGCCACGACGATGACTGGGCGACAGGCATCGATAAGGGCCTGCCAGCCTGGCTTGGCCCGCCGCTGGCGGTCGAGAACACCGAAACCACCGGCATCAGTGGCGTCAGCTAAATAAAACAGTGAGAACCCGCCGGTCGGGTGGTATTTCAACCGGCGCAACAATTCGATTGAGGTCTTGATGACTTCGGCTTGAGCGAGACCGGTGCGTGCTGCCCAGTCCGCTGCATCGCGTCCACGTTCAGGCGCTACGAGGTGCAACAGCGACTCGGTGGGAGCACCGATCGACGCGGCGATCTGTTCCCAGTCAAGCGAAGGCCACTGAGAGTCATGGGGATGGGAATCTTGGAGATGCGGGTTTTGGGGTTCAACAGTGGCTGCTCCAAATGCGGTTACGAACCTGGCCATCCGTGGGATCCGGGCCGCGGCGGCAGCGAGATCAGACGCTCTGCCATGGTGCCAGCCGAACCAGAGATTGCTGGTGGTGCCGTCGAAGTCGGGAAAGGTTGGCGGCACCGCGGTGTGCGCCACCACCGGACGGGAACCATCGGTGCGAGTGAGCACTCGGCGCACCGAACGGTCCAGCACTGTGCGGTTCCATGAGGGCATTTGTTGGCCCAACAAATGGAGTGTCGGCGCAGGTGTGTCCGGCTTCTTGAACGGTTCGTCATGGGCGCACCAAACGGCCACCGACGGGTGATGACCCAATAGATCAACCGCCTCTCGGGCCTGGCGTGTTGCCTGGCCGCGAACGCTACGCGCCATCTGTCCTCTGAGAGGCAAGTCCTGCCACAGCAGCATGCCAATCTCGTCTGCTGTTTCGTATACCTCAGGGCGGGCGATGTGGGTGATCACACGAATCATGTCGAGACCAGCACGTTTGGCTGCAAGCACGTCGCCGGCCACTTCCACAGCGCTGGCGTCGCCGGGACGAGCTGACGTCGGAAGCATGCCGATGCCCTTGACAAAGAGTCGTTCACCATTGACACGCAGAACCCAGTTGCGCATGTGCACCGAACGAAAACCGACACGGGTCTCATGTGAGTCAGAAACCTCGCCGTCGACGACCACCTCGCAGCGCAGGTCATGCAGTGGCGCTTTGCCCAGCGAGTGCGGCCACCACAGTTCCGGTTCGGGCACATCGACTGTCCACTCGACCCGATTCTCACCGGCTGCGGCGGGATGCTCCAGTTCGTGCTCGTGGCCGCAGACTGTGGTTCGCAACATAACTGGTCCAGCGACCGGGGTGTCAAACACGCAGCGCATGGCGAGGGTTGCGCTGGTTTTGTCGGCGTCCAGGCAAACGGTGCGGGAGAAGAGGATCGCCGTGCTCCCGGTTTCGCGAATGCGGACAGGCCGCCAAATGCCACCGGGGTTTTCTCCCGCAGTCCCAGAAAGTTCTGGGTCGATAAGTGCCCCCATCAGAGATGTTCGAGCAGCGGCGCCCTTAAAAGGAGCACAAGTCACGTCTACAGCCAGCAGGTGATCACTGCGGTCCTCAAGGTGTCGGGTGATGTCGAAACCGTGGGAAATGAAGTAACCGTCGGTGGTGCCGACGTAGCGACCGTTGAGCCAGACGTCACCTTGTTGACAGACACCGTCGAGCCACAGCCAACAGCGACGTTCAACCTCTGGTGCTTTGAGCGCAAAGCGGGTTCGATGCAGCACCGAGTGGGCCTCAGCAAACTCCCGATGGTTAGACCAATGGCCGGGAACTGTTATCTCTGACCAGGCACGATCATCGAGCTCGGGTTGATGAAACGTCCGACGCATCTCGTCGTTGGCGGTGGTGGCCCGCCACTGGCCGGTCAATTCCATCTTGTCGAGCGTACCCCTAGGGCGTTCTGGCGGTGCCGTGCGCCGGTTTCCGACTCATGGCACCGCCAGAACGCCGGTGTACAGTTCGGGGATGTCGAGACCAGAGACCATAGGGGCGCTTCGTAAGAGCGGGTGGGAGTCGATCCCTGTCCGTCAAGAACTACGAAACAACACCATCGAGCGCATCCGCAGCGCCGAGCCGCTGTTCAGCGAGGTGATCGGTTATGACAACACCGTCAACCCCCAGCTTTCCAACGCCTTGATCGCTGGTCATGACATCATCTTTCTGGGTGAACGGGGGCAGGCCAAGACCCGCATGATTCGCGACCTCACCAACCTGCTCGATGAATGGATGCCGATTGTTGCGGGTTCGGAAATCAACGATGACCCCTACAAGCCAATCTCCCGCTACGCCCGCGACCTGATCGCAGAGCACGGCGACGACACACCGATTTCATGGGTGCACCGCGATGATCGCTTGGGCGAGAAGCTGGCCACCCCAGACACTTCGATCGCTGATCTGATCGGCGAGGTCGACCCCATCCGGGTGGCGGAAGGCCGCTATCTCTCCGACGAACTGACAATTCATTACGGCCTGGTGCCGCGCACCAACCGTGGCATCTTCGCTATGAACGAACTGCCCGACCTAGCGGAGCGCATTCAAGTCGGTTTGCTCAACGTGTTGGAAGAACGTGACGTGCAGATCCGCGGTCACAAGGTAAGGCTGCCGCTTGATGTCGTGCTGGTGGCGTCAGCGAATCCAGAGGACTACACCAATCGGGGTCGGATCATCACCCCGCTCAAAGACCGTTTCGGCTCACAGATTCGCACCCATTATCCCCTCGATGTTGTCACTGAGATGGCGATTGTTGAACAGGAGGCCGATGTTGCCTTCGCCGACGGGATTGAGGTCTCGGTCCCGTCGTATATGAGTGAGATCGTGGCGACCCTTACTCACACGGCTCGAGCCAGCCAGCACATCTCGCAACGTTCGGGTGTGTCGGTTCGTCTGTCAATTGCCAACGAAGAAATCATGGTCGCCAACGCGGTGAGACGCACCTTGCGTGCAGGCGGCAGCCATGTTGTGCCGCGAATTGTCGATCTTGAAGCGTTGCCCGCGTCGACTTCGGGAAAAGTTGAGATGGAAACTCTCGATGAGGGACGCGATGGCGAGATACTCAACAATCTGGTGCGCGCCGCGGTGCTCGCGGTGTTCAAGCAGCGAGTGCCGCCGGACACGCATCTCGCGGTGGTCGAGGCGTTTGAGGGCGACCTTGTCGTCGACACCGGCGAAGACGTCACCGACGAGGCATACGCGGCGATGCTTGAACAGATTCCGGCATTTATTCCCCCGGTGCAGGCGCTGTTGTCTGACGAAGATCAAGCTGAATCGCCGGCTTTGGTGGCCAGCGCCACCGAGTTGATTCTCGAAGGTCTCCACCTCATGAAGCGTCTCAACAAAGACGGCTACGGCACCAAATCCCAATTCCGCAGCCGCGGCTGAAAGACTGGCTACTTCGGGCCCGTGCTCCACTTGGTGCCGACGTACTTGCTGGGAAACAGCGAACTCAATCCACAATCACAGCGGATGCGTTCGCCGCCGCCTTAGAGCGCCCGCAGATAGGTGAGAGCCTGTCATGTGGCGGCGGTGCCAATCCCGCTCTTGTTCGCTGCGCTCACGGGCCGCTCGGGCCACGGCCTCGCGCCGTATGGTCCGCGTTGTCCCACCTATTCGCTCGGCCTCTTAGCCTGACTGTGCCTCTGGCTGGATTCAACTATGGGGCCGACCGACGCCGCTCAGCTCTCCGGGTCTTTCCGCTCACTGGTCTGAGAGAAGTAGCGGCCGGGTGTTGTCCCGAGGGCTCGACGGAACATGGCGATGAAGGCGCTGGGGGTGTCGAAGCCGACGTCGAAGGCCACACGGGTGACGTCGTGGCCCATGGCGAGGAGGCGGAGCGCTTCGAGAAGCCGGGCCTGGCGTTGCCAGCGGCCGACTGTGGTGTTGGTCTCCTGGAGGAAGAGGCGCTCGAGGGTTCGCTCGCTCGTGCCGACTTCTCGGGCCCACTCGGCTCGGGACCGCCGTTGCGATGGGTTGGCGAGGAAGGAGTTGGCCATGTCGCGTGCGCGTTGGTCGGTCGGCATCACCAGTTCGAGGGGGGCGATACCGGCAGTCCCGATCTCGTCGAAGAGCACCGCGACACGCCTGTCCTGCGTAGCGCTGTCGATCTCGCCAGTTGTACTGCTCCGAAGGATGACCTCCCGCATGAGCGAAGACACATGAACGACGCAGCATCGGATTCGGTCGATCGGGGCGATTTCGGGCCTGACGTACACAGAGATCAGCCGAACCTCTCCGGTCATCTCTATGTGGTGAGATGTCGCGGCTGGAACCCAGAGCGCCCTGGCCGGTGGGACGACCCAGATTCCGTCGTCGGTCCCAACCGTGGCGACGCCACTTGATGCGTAGATCAGTTGGTCGACGTCGTGCCAGTGTGTCGGGATCGACACCTTGGGGCCGTATTCTTCGCAGGCGAAAGCCACGTTGCCCGTCAGCTGAATCGGTACGGGGATGCCCTCCAGCTCCGACCGACGGTTTTGCGACATATGGCGACAATATGCGGTCCAATGTGCGCACACAATAAGAGAGGATCCCCGAGATCTCACCGGGGGCCAGGCGACCCCCAACCACCAAGTCGAGACGTAGACCCGCGTGGCGGCTTTGCGATACTAATTGTCGGGATAGCCGGAAACATGGGGGTGTAGGGATCGTATAGTCGAGGTATGAAAACAGTGATGGTCAATGAGCTGTGGGTGTATCCGGTCAAGGGGATGCAGGGCATCGAGGTCGACTCGATCGAGATCACCGATCTGGGGATCGTTGGGGATCGAGAGTTCGCCATCTGGGAGGACGGCCGCCTAGTCGACCAGAAGGTCGATCAGTGGGTTGCCTCCATCGCCGCCGACTATGACCATCTGAGCCAGACGCTGACGCTGAGCCATCCTGAACATGGCGAGTACGCCCATCGACGTCGCGACGAAGGAGAGAAGCGTCAGGGGAAATGGATTCTCGATGAATTCGAGGTCACCGACCAGGGTGACGAAGTGGCGGTCTGGATCTCGACCATCCTCGGCCGTCCGGTTCGCCTGGTCGACGCCAAGGAGCCGTGGCAGGTCAATTTTCCCGTCGCGGACATGGTGCGAATACACAAGGATCCGAAGATCCGGTTCAACGCGGCAACCGATGTCTCGGTCGCCAACGAGGCCTCGCTCGAGGACCTGAACCAGCATCTAGATCATCCGGTCGGCATGGATCGGTTCCGGGCCAACGTGATCATCGAAGGGGTCAACGCTTACGAAGAGGAGACCTTCGACAAGTTGTTCAACAGCGACGTGTCGTTGTTGAACGTGTCCACGGCCGAACGATGCATCATCATCACCACCGACCAGAAGACGGGGGAGCGGCCCCGGAACAACATGCTGCGAACGCTGCGGAGACTACGTATGAAGCCAAAAGAGCTCTGCTATGGCAGCGGCATGATGTTTGGCAACTACATGAAGACCGAGAAGCCCGGCTACCTCTCGGTCGGCGATACGCTCGTTGCCACCTTTGCCGAGCCCGACGGTACAGTCGAGTCTCTCGAGTCAGCCGAGAGTGCCTAGCACAGAGCCGACGCACCCGCCGACAAGGCACCGACTCAAGAGTACCGAGACTCTTGTTGGGGTCAGCTAGAATATCGCCGCGTGAACTCGGTTGTGGATGACGGAGTACCTGCAGGTTTGGCGCGGCGGGCCGACGGAACGCTGGCTTGTTGGTGGGGTGAAGGCCACGACGACTACGCGACGTATCACGACCGAGAGTGGGGCGTGCCGGTCCTCGATGATGTGCGGCTGTACGAGAAGATGTGTCTCGAAGGCTTCCAATCGGGCCTTTCCTGGTTGACGATTCTCCGCAAACGAGAGAATTTCCGTGCCGCTTTCTGTGGCTTCGACTTAGAGCAGGTTGCCCGATTTGATGCTGCGGATGTGGAGCGACTGCTTGGTGATGCAGGCATCGTTCGCCACCGGGGCAAGATCGAAGCGACGATCAACAACGCCCGCGCGGCCATCGACACTGTGAAGACCCACGGCAGTCTGGCCGGGTTTTTCTGGAGCTTCGAACCCGATCCGACTGCCCGCCCAGCGCGGATAGATCACGCCACAGTGGCGGCCATGGCGACAACCGCCGAGTCAACGGCGATGAGTAAGGCGCTCAAGACGCTTGGTTGGTGCTTTGTCGGACCCACCACCTGCTACGCCTTGATGCAAGCGGCAGGAATTGTCAACGATCATCTTCACGGTTGTCACCGTCGCCAAACGATCGAAGAAATGCGGTCGCTAGTCGAGCGTGGCGACTTGGCTCAAGGGCACGACTTGGGACTCAGCGGTGGGTAGTGGGGCGTTGGAGCGGAACCAGCGCAGGCTCAGTGATCCCTCGGGATTGCCCGCAGTGTCGAGCCAGTTGGGTACGCCGGGGTCTTCGTGTGCGACTACAACCCGCACCGATCCGTCTTCGCGTCGCACCGCAGTTTCTTTGTTGATGACCGTCGGGCGGGTCAGCCAGTCGACGGTTTCGCCCCAGTGGGTGATCAGTACGACTCCCCAGTAATCGGCACCGGCTGAAGGGTCGAAGTCAATGACCAGTGCCTCGTCGGGACCTAGTTGCCAGTCGCCTGAGAAGTAACGCACATTTTCGGGCGTGTGTATGTCGCCTTCGTCTGGCAGTGGGGCGAAGGTGTTGACGGGTGCGAATTGATGCCCTTGAGATGCGAACTGCCCCCACCACCTGAACGATCCGACGGCATGCAGCGCGGTCAACTCCAGTTTCTGCTTCAGGTGCTCGGGTGTGAGCATGGGTGTGGGTTCCGGTGCTGGAATGGCTTCAATCGTCGGTTTCCGATGAGCCAGCCGGACTTGTAGATCAGTGAAGTATGTGCGGATCAGCACCGAGGAGGAATCGGGATCCAATCGTAGTTGATTGGGATCGCTGGGGTCTGGGTCGGGGGTTAACAGAAGTTCGTAGCGGCCGTCGGCGTTGACCCGCAAAGAGGTGTCCTCCACGGCGCTCACCAAGCGCCTGCCTCCGCTGTTAGCTCCAAAATCTCCGGCGTACACACCAATTTCAACTGCCACTGTGCCCGCTGCCGAAGCTTTGACGCGATAAGAACGGTCGCCGCTCACCACGGCAGAAAAATAGGTCTGATCAGGGTTGTCGCCCATATATTTTCGAATCGGGGTTTGCACGTCGACGAAAGCTGGCCGGGTTGGGTCACCCCGCTCGAGGCAGCGTTCCAATGCGAACGTGAGGTATCGGCTCAGCGTTCGAATTCCCTCGGTCCGGACGTTCGGATCGTCGGGTACGCCGGGTGCGAGCACCAATTCCCCGGCGTCGGCCATGGTCTCACAGAATTCGCGCCAAGCGGCTACCGATGGATCTTCGTTGGTCACTTCACACCCCTAGGCTCGGCGGCAAATGTTTGGATCGGGTGATGATGGGTCATTGCAGAGTCCGGCGGTCCCAAAAGCATGTGGGCGCGAAGATTGCGGCGATGAAACAATCTCACTAGCTCCTCGTCGTGGACATGGGTGTCGGCGTTGGCGAGCACGAAGCGCTCGAGTTCTGCTTCGCCGTCACGCCAATCGCTGGGTTTGTGTCCGACGAGGCGGTGTATGTCGTCGAGGTTGGCTTGCGCGGTGGCGTCGCCGATCTCGTCGATGCGCGCGAGGTGACGTGCCAGCCGGAAGGCGGTACGGATTTGGTGACGCTGCACCTCATCATCAATCTGTTGCGAGCGCAGCATGCCCACGAGGTGTAGATGGCCTGCGGACGCCTGGGAGCCTGCAGGCTCCGGCATCTCAACTTGAGGCAACTCGATCTCAAGCATCTCGGCGAGTGCCTCGGTGGCGAAGAGGTTGGTCTCGTAACACCATTGCAGGTTGGTCATGAGATCCGAGGTGGCCGGCGGCTCTTTGATAGCGGCGCTGAACGCCAGTTGGTTGGTAAGCGTGAAGACGAAATGGTGGTGCTGAATGGCCTCAATATCGATTGGTTCGCCTCGCAACTCCTCGTAGCGGGCATACAGCGTAGCCATGTCGCCGTAGCCGACGATGGTGTCGCGCATCCGCCAGGCGGCGAGGTCCATCATGGGGTCGCCAATGTGTCCGAGTTCAAGGTCGAGCAGGGCCACGATCTTGCCGTCCGCATGATGAAACTGACCCGAATCCCACACTATGGGAGCTTCACGCCCCTTGGAATCGGGCGGGTTGCGGCGGAGCCAACCAAGACAGAACTCCAGAAAGGGATCTGGATGTACTTTCTGAGATCTGTAGACCTCTTCGTAGCGGGCCAGGCCCACGGTTGCTGATGCAGAAGGGTCGTGTGCTCGGGTGATTCCCGCGGCGGCGAAGGGTTCGGGTTCAAGAGCATGGAGTCGGGCGAGATGGCAGAGGTAGTCGTCGACTGCTGCTGCTCGTTCGTCGTCGGGGGTATTGGGGAAGTGTTCCTGGCCCCTGACTCGGTCCATTACGTAGGCATACGGCGTATCGATCATTCCGTGGACCGCGGCGACAGGAATGCCGCGCTCCTCCAGTAAGGACTGGAAGCGCATTTCGTGTTCGAGCGGGAAGATCAACGGCATGTCGGACCGCTCGGCCCGCACGCACAGTTCCAGGGTCTCGCCATCACGCTCCAGGTCGGCGAACCACACTGGTCGCCAGCGAGGCTGCTGCTTGATTTCTATGACTTTGCCGCCCAGATGGCGCTCAAGCCATTCAGTGATCTGCCCTGTGTGTTCAGGCGCGGGAACAAACATCGCCTTGACGTTACATGAGTCGCCTAGCGGGGAGTAAAGACGCCGGCGTCGAAGACAACCCGGTTGCCGACCCGGGTTTGGAACAGGGTCCGACCGTTCACATCCCACATGTGAACATCGAGCCGCTCGCCGGGTATGACCGGGGACTTGAAGCGCCCGCCGATCGACCCGAAGCGGCTGGTGTCGCCCCCACAGCGTCCGTGTAGCAACGCCCTCCCGGTGAAACCAAAGGTACAGAGGCCATGCAGGATCGGCTTGTCAAAGCCCGCCGGCCCAGCGAAGGAGGGGTCACTGTGAAGCGGGTTGCGATCGCCGTTGAGGCGATACAACAGGGCTTGATCGGTCCGGGTGTCGTAACCGACCACGGTGTCGGCGGCGCGTTCGGGCAACGCCCAGTCGCTGGCTGGGCCGCGTTCGCCGCCCCATCCGCCTTCACCAGAGATGAACAACCCCGATCGGCTGGTCCACAGTGGCGCTCCAGAGGTATCGGTAACGGTGGTTTCGAGGCGAACCAGAGCGGCTTTGCCTTTGTCGTAGATGGCTGCCACCTTGCCGGTGCCGATAGCCGAGCCTTCTGCTGGCAGGGTTTGGTGCAGTTCGATCTCTTGTTCACCATGCAGCAGGGCCGCGAGGTTGTAGTCGCCGAACTTCGGCATCTTGCCGGCGCCCATGACCACGACCTGGGTGGGAAGTGCGGTTTGTGGCGTGTCCTCGGTGTTTTCGGTGGTGAATTCCAACTCAAAGCCGGTCGGGTCGGTCATGCCCGCGCCAACCCCGAGGGCGTAGAGCAGGCTGTCGCTTGATGACCAGGTGAGGCCTGCTGGTTCGCTGGTGTTGCCGACGGCTTCGGGGTTGATGGGCATTGCTATTTCTCCTGTTGCTGGGGTTGTTCAATGGGCGCTTGAAGCGTTGCCATTGCAATGGTTGTTAGTCGGTTTTGGGTCCGCTGATCGACTCGAGCGTTGGTAGCTACCGATGTGATCATGCCGATAGTTGCTGTGACCAGCAGGTTGGCTTGTTCGTTGGTTAGCTCAGGCCGGACCGAAACCAGCACGGCAGTCCAGTCGTTGATCCAGGCTCGTAGTCGTTTCGACATGGGGGAGCGGCGCTGTGCCGAGAGGTGGCGGGCTTCGCTGGTCCACACTGCGATAAGCGCCGAACGACGCAAGGCGGTGCGTACGTAGGCGCTGACATAGCGCTCAAGCAACGGTTCATCGGCGGAGACTTGTGTGGCCTGGATTGCTTCGTGAACTTCGTCCGCAGCGAGGATCATGGCCTCAATCAGGATCTCTTCCTTGGATGAGAAATGGCGGTAAATGGCGGGTCCGCTCACATCAACCGCACTACCGATGTCATCGACGCTGGTTGCCGGATAGCCCCTTTCATGAAAGAGCTTTATCGCCGCCTCGAGTATCAGCGCCCTGCGGTTGGGGGGTCGACGGTTCGGTTCGTCGGCAGGCGTCGGCGATTCTTCTGTTTCAGCGACTGTTCCCTCACTCATTGTTAGCCAACGTTAACAAGATCACCAGACGTAGCGAACAGGGAGCGGCGTCTAGGTGTGGGGGTAGTCCGACGGGTTAGGGTTTCGCCATGGTTCTCCGTCGGCGCCGCCGCCGCAATCGTCGCAAGCCACCGCACTTCCGCTACTCGGCATGGGACGGGACACAAAGCGGGTTCGATGTTGACGCGGATCGCCTCTTTGACGAGTTGGCAGACGACTTGCTGTATCACGGCGATGTCAACAGTGCACTGCGCCGGATCATGCAGGGCGGAATGACAGATCGCGACGGACGCCACCTGAAAGGAATTCGCGAGATGCTTGATCGTCTCCGCGAACGGCGCCGTGAAATCCTTGATCAGCACGACCTCGGTGGCGTCTTCGATGAGATTTCCGACGCGCTCAACGATGTGGTCGACACCGAGCGCAGAGCTTTGCAAGACATGGTTGACAACGCCAGCGAGTCGGGTGACGAAAGGCGTTCAGAGCTCGCCAGCGATTCGGCAACGATGAAAAACATGGAGCTTGACATGCTTCCGCCGGACCTCGCGGGCAAAGTCAAAGGCCTCCAGAGCTATGAGTTCGAAAGCCGGCAGGCGCAGCAACAATTTGAGGAACTCATGGACCTGTTGCGTGAACAACTCATGCAACAACAACTTGATCAGATGGCCGAGGGTGTCAACGACATGACCCCGCAGGACATGGCTCGCCTAAAGGACATGTTGGCCGAACTCAACCACATGCTCGAACAGCGGGCCAATGGCGAGGTTCCTGACTTCGATGGCTTCATGGAGCGCTACGGCGATTTCTTCCCGGAAAATCCGAGAACGCTCGACGAGTTGCTTGAAGTGATGGCACAGCGGATGGCCCAGGCTCAGCAGATGTTGAATTCGATGACGCCGGAGCAACGAGCGCAGCTTCAGGCACTAAGCGATCAGCTGATGGAGGACATGGATCTGCGTTGGCAGATGGACCAGTTCGCCGGCAACCTCCGTGAGCAATTCCCGCAAATGGGATGGAGCCAGTCTTACGACTTTGAGGGCTCCGACCCGCTCGATATGTCTTCAGCGATGGACATGATGGGTGAACTCGGCGACATCGATCAGCTCGACAATCTCTTGCGGGGAGCCAACAATCCTGGAGCTTTGGCCGAGGTCGATATCGACCGTGCTCGAGACCTGCTTGGCGATGAATCAGCAGAGAGCCTCGAAAGGCTGGCAGAGTTGGCCCGAATGTTGGAAGAGGCTGGTCTCATCGAAAATTCTGAGGGTCGCTACGAACTCACCCCTCGCGCCATACGCAAGATCGGCAACGGTGCCCTCGAAGAGATTTTCAAGCGCATGTCGGACGACATGATGGGTCAACATTCGCTGTCAGAGGCGGGCTTGGGTCACGAACGAGAGTACGAAACGAAGCCTTATGAATACGGCGACGCCTTCAATCTCGATATACCGCAGACGCTCCGCAACGCCATTTCTCGCACCGGTGGCGGTGTCCCGGTTCGCCTTCACCCCGACGACTTTGAGATCGAACGGACCGAACAGCAGGTCCGATCAGCAACGGTGTTGATGCTTGATGTGTCGATGTCAATGGCGATGCGGGACAATTTCTTGCCGGCCAAGAAGGTGACCATGGCGCTGCACTCGCTGATCTCGGGTCAGTACCCTCGTGATTTTCTCGGCATGGTGTCTTTCTCGGAGGTGGCCCGAGAGTTCAATGCCACCACCTTGCCGCAGCTGTCGTGGGACTACGTGTACGGCACCAACATGCAGCACAGCTTTCAGCTGGCGCGCAAGATGCTGGCGCGACAGACGGGGACCAAGCAGATCATCATGATCACCGATGGCGAGCCGACGGCACACATCACCAAGTCCGGTCAGCCGTACTTCAATTATCCGCCGTCACGGACAACGGTCGATTTGACGCTTGCTGAAGTGGTGAAGTGCACCCGCGAGGACATCCGTATCAATACCTTCGTGCTGGATGTCACTCCGTATTTGCGGGGTTTCGTATCTGAGATTTCTCGGTTGAACGGTGGCCGCGCCTTCTTTACGACCAACCAAGATCTTGGCAACTACGTGCTTCACGATTTCGTCGATAATCGACGCAGCATCGTCCGCTCAAGACGCTGAAGGGCTGTTGTAAGCGCCTGTGATGGGGGCTAGACCCCTGATTTCTCGCGCGAATCGAAGAAATCCGACTGTAAATGTGGCACGCGGGCTTTACAATTCGAAATCACAGTGTTGTAATTCCATTAGTGCGACTAGCGGACTGAATCTAACACAGGTTTATGCGCCACGGAGGGACCCATGGCCGTTATCGAGATAGAACGTGAAGAGATGGTCTGGCAGAACTATGCCAACTGTCTTGGAGTCGACCCCGACCTGTTTTTCCCTGAGCGCGGCGCCTCAACACGCGAGGCCAAAGAGGTGTGCCGTGGTTGCGTGGTGCAAGACGAATGCCTCGAATTCGCGCTCAGCAATGGCGAGAAGTTCGGTATCTGGGGCGGTAAGAGCGAACGTGAGCGTCGCAGAGTACGTCGCCAGCGAGCGCTGGCACGCGCCGCCGTTGTCGGCCAGGTTTAGTTCAGACACGCTGGCCGGCTTGCAACACGTTGGCCGGCTTGGAACACTCAGCTTGGAACACTCAGCTTGCAACACGTTGGCCGGCTTGCAACACGTTGGCCGGCTTGGAACACTCAGCTTGCAACACTCAGCTTGCAACACTCAGCTTGGAACACTCAGCTTGGAATAAAAATGGCCAGGCTCGGGCGTATACAAGCAGTCTCAGCTAAGCTGACCTCATGTACGGTTTGATTTCCACCCCGTCCGCTTCTGAGTTGATCATCGTTCTCGTCATCGTCTTGATCGTGTTTGGTGGGGCCAAACTCCCGAAGCTGGCGCGCTCGCTTGGCCAGGCACAAAAAGAGTTCAAGTCAGGGTTGACGGAGGGAGCAGACGACGAGGAGTCCACTTCCTCGAAGTGATTGCGCGTAAAGCGGTCCTCTTGCTCCGATAAACTCAGGCCGCGCCGATTTGCGCGCACTGTTGTGAAGACAGCATGGATCGAAGTTGTAGGAGCTGTGATGACCGATACCGCCGAAGCCGAATATGACGAGTCGCCAGTAGGCCAAGCGATGATCGTCTACCTCGGACCCACCGCTCCACACTGGGACATCCGCCCAGTATTTGGAGAACGCGAACTGATGGACCGTTTCCGTGACCGAGTGAACGCCCGCTTGTTGCTGCTTCCTCCGCACGATCCGCAGTTCCGACGAAATCGCGAACGAGTCAACCGTGACGGAGAACGCGAGCGCATCGTCGTTGAATGGGATCTTGGTTACCCGGAAGACGATGCGGTGAGGGCGTGAGCCCACCGCAAGGTTCGGGGGAGCGGTAGATGGCGTCGATCGGCATTGATCTCGGAGGTACCAAGATCTTGGCGGTGCTCGCCAACAATGGCGAGGTACTCGACAAACACAAGCTACCCACGCCGAGTAGGGAGGGGCCTGAGGCCATTCTCGATGCGATGATCGTTGCTGCCCGCGAAGTCGATCCCGATGGCATCGCTTCGGGGATAGGTGTAGGGGTACCCGGTCCGGTGGTACCGGGTAGCGGGGTGCTTCCGCTCGCCTGCAATCTCTTTGGCTGGACTTCCCCTGTTGATGTCGCTGGCGAACTGTCCGCTCGATTCGACCAACGATCTGTGTTTGTCGATAACGATTGCAACGTGGCGACACTCGCCGAACACCAGTTGGGGGCGGGCCGAGGTGTAGACAACCTTGTCGGCGTGTTCATGGGCACCGGTGTTGGAGCGGGGCTGATTCTCGACGGACGGTTGCGTCGAGGACCGCGTGGAGTGGCGGGCGAAATCGGCCACACGTTCGTCGATTTCTTGGCGAAGGAGAACCGGGCAAAAGCAGACAATGAGTACTTAGGGGAGCTTGAGGACTATGCCGGACGCTCAGCACTTGAACGCCGCGCCCGAACTCTTAATGCGCAAGGTGAGTCGTCGGCTCTGATTACGCTTGCCGGTGAGGGTCCCATGAAATCCAAACTTTGGAAACGCGCCCTTGACGAAGGCGATCAACTGGCGTTTCGTCTAATCGACCAAGCCGCCGAAGCACTGTCTGCAGCGCTGGCTTCAGTCATCAACTTGATCGATATTGAGATGGTCGTACTCGGTGGTGGGATGGCCGAGAGACTTGGGTCGACGTTCCGAAATGATGTTGCCGCAAGGCTTGGGACCCGTGTCTTCGCCGCGAGCGTGGCGCCGATCCGGGCTGCGTCCACTGGTGACTCCAGTGGGGCGTTGGGCGCGGCCCTACTCGTTGAGGAGGGTCAGATGTGAGTGTTCGAGTTGGTGGCTGGGACGTTAACGACACCGCTGTGTTGAACCGCGAGCTGAGTTGGCTGGCGTTCAACGGCAGGGTCCTAGAACTTGCCGCCGACTTGAAAGTTCCGCTCCTGGAGCGGGTTCGCTACTTGTCGATTTATGCCGGCAACCTCGATGAGTTTTTTCAAGTGCGGGTGTCTGGGCTTCATGATCAGATCGCCGCGGGTATCTCCACAGTAGGTCCCGACGGCCGTACTCCTCGCAAGCAAATTGAAGAAATCCGCTCGGTGGTGCTTGAACTTGGTGCACGTCAGGAAAAGATCTTTGCCACTCAGATTCTGCCCGCCCTGAACGAGATGAATATCGAACTGCTTGAGTTCGATGATCTGACTAGCGACGAGCGAGACATGATCGCCGAGAGGTTTCGCAGCCGTATCTTCCCGATACTTACGCCGTTGGCGGTTGATCCCGGTCACCCATTCCCCTACATCTCGGATCTGTCGCTCAATCTTGCTGTTGTTGTCCGCAACCCAGCGGATCGTGAGAAACGTTTCGCGCGTGTCAAAGTCCCAAACACTCTCGAGCGGTGGATTTCGCTTGACCAGGGCCTTCGCTTTGTTTCGCTTGAATCGGTCCTCGCCGCGCACCTCGACCAGTTGTTCCCGGGAATGGACATTGTTGAATCGGCGCCGTTTCGTGTCACCCGCAACGCCGACTTGACTCTCGGAGAAGAAGCCGAAGACCTGCTCGCGGCAGTTGAGATCGAGTTGCGGCGCCGCCGCTTCGGACGCGCTGTTCGCCTTGAAGTTGCGTCATCGATGTCGCAGAAAACGCTGGAACTGTTGATCCGGGAGCTTGATCTCGAACCGGTTGATGTCTACTCGAGTTCAGTTCCTTTGGACGCGACGTCGCTGAACGCCGTGGCTGACATCGACCTTGGGCGCCAGAAGTGGGGGCATTGGCGCGGGATCACCGAGCCAGGACTCAAGTCTGAGAACGAGCCGAGCAACTTGTTTGATGTGCTGGCCCTTCGAGATGTCCTGCTCCACCATCCGTATTCGTCGTTCAGCAGATCGGTTGTCCAGTTTGTTCGTCAAGCCAGCCGTGACAAATCGGTCCTCGCCATCAAACTCACGCTCTATCGCACATCCGGCGACAGCCCCATCATCGATGCGCTGATTGATGCGGCCGAGCGCGGCAAACAGGTGGCAGTGTTGATTGAGGTCAAGGCGAGGTTCGACGAAGAGGCCAACATCGGTTGGGCTCGGCGACTCGAACAAGCGGGAGTGCATGTGGCCTACGGCATCGTCGGTCTCAAGATTCACTCCAAGATCGCCATGGTTGTGCGCGAAGAATCTGACGGGATCCGCCGCTACTGTCACATTGGCACCGGCAACTACAACCACCGCACCGCTCGTCTCTATGAAGATTTTGGTGTGTTGACAGCCGATCCTGTGGTGGGTGATGACTTAGCTGATCTGTTCAATTACCTCACCGGCTACAGCCGGGCTCGCGACTATGAGCGCATTTTGGTGGCTCCCGAGATGCTGCGCTCACGCCTCTACGAGTTGATCGACGCTGAAATCGCCAGCGGCCAAGGCCGGATGATTCTCAAGATGAACAGCCTTGTCGACACCGAGATGGTCGAAAAGCTCTACGAAGCTTCCGGCGCTGGAGTTGAAATTGATTTGATTGTGCGGGGTGTTTGCTGTTTGCGTCCAGGTCTCGCGGGCTTGTCGGAGAACATTCGCGTGCGCTCGATAGTGGGTCGGTACCTTGAGCACTCGCGGATCTTTCACTTCGCTAATGGGGGAGGTGCTAATGGGGGAGGTGCTAATGGGGGAGGTGCTAATGGTGGAGCTGCGAATGGCGGTGGCAAACCGCAGAGCCGTACCTACATCGGCAGCGCCGATCTCATGCGTCGGAACCTTGATCGACGGGTCGAAGTGCTCCTCGAAATGAGCAATCCGGATTTAGAGAATCGGCTCATTGAGGTGCTGGACGCGAACCTAGCGGATGATTGTCTGTCGTGGACTCTTGATGGGTCCGGTGTCTGGACACGCCAGAACGGTACTGTCGGTATTGATGTCCACGAAACGCTCCAAGAGCTTGCGAGGGTCCGGGCCCGTGGGTGATCTCTACGACCGGCTTTCGCGCAAGTTCTCCAAAATCGAGGTATGGGCCGCTGGAGGTGTGGTGCTTCGCGATCACCGTGGCATCACAGAGGTTCTGTTGATCCATCGGCCCGTTCACTGCGACTGGTCGTTCCCCAAGGGCAAACTTGACCCGGGTGAAACTTTGGGCAAGGCCGCTTGGCGCGAAGTGCACGAGGAGACTGGATTCAAGTGTAAGCGCCTTGAGCGCTTGCCGCTTATTCGTTATCGAGACGGTCGTGGCCGTCGCAAAGCAGTCGTGTATTGGACCATGCAGGTGCTCGACGGGCAATTCGAGCCGAATTCTGAGGTGGATGCCATGGGTTGGTTCGATTTGGTGTCAGCACGGCGGGTTTTGACATACGAACATGATGTTTTGCTGCTTGATTCCGTGACAGGGGTCGTTCCTTCGCTCAGAATGCTTGCGTGAACACTGACGACAAGCGACCGTTTGCTCCCTTTGGTTCAAGGTCGCGCGGTGCTGAAAAAGAGATTGTCACGCCGTTCATGCGGTTGGCGCGTTTGCATGCAATGAGCGCCGCTGCTGACGGGGCTATCGCGGCTGCTCTAGCTGGTTCAATCTTCTTCGCTATCAGCCCAGAAGAGTCACGGGGACGGGTGGCGTTGGCGTTGTTGTTGACGATGGCTCCGTTTGCTGTAGTTACGCCGCTGATCGGTCCAGCCATCGATCGCATACATGGCGGTCGTCGCATGATGATCATTGTCACGACGATAGGTCGGGCGTTGCTCGCACTGTTGATGATCCAGCATGTCGGCACGCTGCTGTTGTTTCCAGAGATTTTTGGCGTCCTTGTGCTGCAGAAGAGTTATTCGGTTGCCAAGAGTGCAGTTGTTCCCCGTTTGGTGACCTCTGATGAAGATCTGGTTGGAGCCAACAGTCGATTAGCGCTGATCAGCGCAATATCGGGTCCGATCGGTGCGGGTTTAGCAGGACTCTTCAGCATTTTTGGTGGCCCGGCTGCATCTGCAGCGGTGGGTCTCGTGGGTTTTGTGCTGGCCACGTTGCTGGCCCTGGCAATCCCGTCAATTGTCGTTGCCGCGGTCCCGCCTGAGCAGTTGGAACGGGCGGAACTCAGGGACAGAAAGATCCTTCTAGCCGCGACTTCGATGATGATCGTTAGAGGCATTGTCGGGTTTGTGACGATGCTGCTGATGTTCGAATTGAGGGGTGGCAAGGATGGTCTTGATGTGAGCACAGAAGGCGCCGCGTTGGGTGGTGCCACGGCGACGGTGCGAGACATTGACATAACCGGCGATCCCCGAGCACCCGTGTGGCATTTCGGGATTGTGGGGTTGTTTGCTGTGGTTGGGACTCTCGGTGGTGTGCGTTTCGCTCCAACGTTGCGTCGGCGTTTGACTGAAGAACAAATCCTGCTTGGGGCGATTACTGTGCTTGTGGCTGGAGCGGGTTTTGCTGCGCTGTCTGGGGGCCTGTTCGGCACGGTCATCTTTGCATGCACGGTCACGGCCGCGGCTGGCACCGGAAAGCTTGCTTTTGATGCGTTGGTCCAGCGGGACGCGCCGGTCGCCAACTATGGGCGTTTCTTCGCTCGATTTGAAGCGCGCTTTCAGCTTGCGTTCGCGACAGGGGCCATGGTGCCGGTGGTCATTCGGTTGAGCGTTCCTGTTGGAGCGGGTTTGGTTGGTGCGGTAGGCGGAGTTGCCTTGCTGGTCTATGTGTTCGGCAATCCCGGACGCTTGTTCAAACTTCGACGGGCCTCAACAAACAAGCGTCCATCCGCTGACCGGACAGCCGGGCGAGTTGACAGTGACGTGGAGTTTGACGAGGAGATCCGTGCATCTCAACCAGCGCCTCCAGCAGGGACAAGCGACTATTCCAGACCGAAGACATGGGACGAGAGCACGCCTTATGTTTCGTCGATAGATGGTGTCGAAGTTGACCCAATCCCGTCCGACGGTTCGCCCGGTGAGGAAAACGAACTAGACGACACGCCGCCCCGTTAGCCCGACAGGGTTCGTTAGCTAGACCCCGTTAGCCCAACAGGGTTCGTTAGCTAGACCCCGTTAGCCCGACAGGGTTCGTTAGCTAGACCCCGTTAGCCCGACAGGGTTCGTTAGCTAGACCCCGTTAGCCCAACAGGGTTCGTTAGCTAGACCCCGTTAGCCCGACAGGGTTCGTTAGCTAGACCCCGTTAGCCCGACAGGGTTCGTTAGCTAGACCCCGTTAGCCCAACAGGGTTCGTTAGCTAGACGGCAGATCGATCCTGGCCAACCACAATCCCGGCGCATCAACTTCCGATGGCGTGGGGAGATGGGTGGGGTCGTCGAAGAGACGGTTGAGTCCGGTAGTCCCGGCACGCTCAATGACGCCCTCGACGAATGCTGTGCCGCGATCGTATTGGTTCTGATCAAGTTCTAGGCCGAGGATGCGCTCAACTAGCCGGTCAGAAGCGTCGGCTTGAGTCCTGCGTCGCCGGAGTGCTTCGGTGACCATGTCGTAAGACCCAATGATGCGCCCACCAGTCTGATCCATCACATAGTCGACGTATCCGGTGATGGCCGCGACCAGCGCGGTGATCTCAGGTTCGAGCGCCGCTTGCGCTGGGGAACGGACCGCACCGAAAATCATCTCGGGATCGCTGAGCGTCTTGTTCAACTCTGCGAAAGCCTCTGGACCTGCGCTCAGGTCGAAGCTGCCGAGGCGGTCGTTCAGTGCTTCGGGATCGCGCTCAAAAGCACTGGCATGGCGTTGCAGCAAGTCACTCAAGCGCTCGTTCACATGGGGAACTCCCAGCACAGCCCGGTGAGCTGTCTCATGCAGGCACACCCAGAGCCGGAGATCGTCGGGGTCGAGAGACCATTCCTGCTCGAATCGGTCAACGTTTGGAAGCAGAATCAGTAACGGAGCGTTCGTTGGGCGCGGGAGCGGTAGTTGAAAGCCTCCGAAAGCAATCCGCGCCAGTTCACCAACCATCGAACCGGTCGTCATAGTAAGCAACATCGATTCGAGCATCTGAGAAAGTCCTGCCATCATCTGGCGCATCGGGTCGTTTTCAGAGAGGTCGTCGGGTGTTGGCAAGCCTGTCGATATCGATGAGGCGATTGCTCCGAGCAATGGTCGATAGTGCTCGATCGTGCTGTCGACCCACTGCGTGCGGTTGACAACGTCTACTCTCAAGGCTGCGCCGCGAGCCACCACTAGTTGTGTCTCCGACTGGACCTGCAACTCAGCTACGCGCACCAACTCCTCGATCGTGATCCGCTCGCGGGGATCGATATTGGGTTCGGACTCTCCACCGGTGGCGATTGTGCGGGCGAGATCACGCGCTGAGTTGGGTGAAGAGCCGCTTGCACCGGACAGCATCTTCATGATCTCACCAAGAAACGCGCCGAGCGATTCGCCTTCAGGTGGCAGATCGTCGCTCATGCGGGCATCGTAGATGCGTGACGGTGTCGATCCTCCCATATTGGTGTGGCTGCTGATGAACAAAATCGTTGTCACGGGCGCGGCTGGAGACGTTGGAGCGCGGGTCGTAGCGAAACTAACCAGCGCGCAGCCGCGCTTTGACGTGCTAGCGGTTGACCAAACGACACTGCCCTCGCTGCCACCGGGAGTCGAGACCAAGCGGGTTGATCTGGAGTTCGCAGACCTCAGATCCTTATTTTGTGATGCCGATACAGTCGTGCATCTAAGTTCTCGGGGTACTCCGGCTAAAACAAATCCTAAATCTGATGAGTTGGACTTGCTGATAGCCAAGCGGATCCTGGACGCAGCGGCGGATTGCCGGGTCGATCAGCTCGTGCTTCTGTCAACGGCGCTGGTCTATGGCGCTCGTACCGCCAACCCGATTCCTTTAACCGAGGACGCTCCAGTACGCCCCAACCCCGACTTCTCGTGGGCTGTAGCGCGAGCGGAGATCGAAAAGATGACAGCTGAATGGAAGACAGGTCATCGGTCCACAGCGGTTTCAGTTTTGCGTCCAACAGTAATCGTTACCGACGACGATTTGGGGCAATTAGCCCGGGTGCTTCATAGCGCTCGACTTGGAGTTGCTGCCGATGGCGACCCCCCCGTGCAGTACCTCCACATTGACGACCTGGTCAGTGCAGTAATAACCGCGGTTGTGTGTCGTGCTGACGGCCCGTTGAATGTTGCACCCGATGGTTGGATTCCACCTGACTCGCTCCGTGATCTCGAAGGACCCAAACCGAGACTGCGTGTCCCGCTGTGGATGGCTCGAGGTCTTGCCGCTGTCCGGTGGCAGGCGGGACTGGCTCCTATTCCGCCCGGTGTCGTGCCCTACACGTCGCATTCTTGGGTGATCGCCAGTGATCGCCTTCGAGCGCTCGGTTGGGAGCCGGCTTACTCAAATGAGGAAGCGTGGGTTGTTTCGCACAATCCGGGTCCACTCGATTGGGTGCCGGCGCGTCGGCGTCAAGAGTTGGCTTTGGCGGTCGCGGCGTTGGGAGTACTGGGAGGACTCGGGGTTTTGGTGTGGTTGTTGCGGCGAGTAAGCAGAGTCCGCCGCACCGGATCGTGACGGACCCAGGGTTGGAGCCGTACCATTACAGAATGCCGGCTCATGGAATGCTCGCTCCGCCAACCGACTCCGCTACTTGGCTGGGACTGACCGAAGAAACGCTTCCGGTGGGTCAAGCCGTCGATTGGGCGGTACTTCCCAGTTGCGGTGCAGTTGTCTTGTTCAGTGGAACAGCTAGAGATCATGCTGAGGGGCGAGAATGCGTTGAACGGCTCGAATACGAAGCTTATGATCGCTATGTCGTGCCGATACTAGAAGAGATAGCTGGGCAAATGCGTCAGCGATGGTCCGCTCTGGGGAGGATTGTGCTCTTGCATCGAGTGGGCGTGGTGAAGCTGGGTGAGTCGTCGGTTGTGGTGGTGGCCTCGTCCCCTCACCGACCTGAGGCGTTTGCTGCGGCCCGCTATGGAATCGACGCCCTCAAAGCAACCGTGCCGATTTGGAAGAGGGAGATTTGGGCTGACGGTGAGTCTTGGGGACTTGAAGCGCAACATTTGACAAAGCTCGACTCATGAGTAGCGCAGTCGGTTTTCTTGTGGTGGCCGTTGCGATTGCGATCGTAGGTTCACTGATTCTGTGGTTGTGGCATCGTGCCAGGACGACCCCCCCGCCTACTTTCGGTGAGCATTTGAGGGCGCTCGCTCCGCGTAATAGCTCAGCAACGGTTGAACAACCAACCGGGATCGTCCCATTTGATCCCGATTCTGGTGAGGAGTTGAGTTCTGGCACGTGACTTAGCGATCGACTTGGGCACCGCGAACACGCTGGTGTACGCCCGAGGGGAGGGCATCGTCTTGAACGAGCCGTCCGTGATCGCGGTGAATAGTCGCACCAAGAAGGTGCTCGCTACTGGCCGCGAAGCGTGGCAGATGATCGGGCGGACACCGAGCCATATCGTGGCGGTACGCCCTCTTCGTCAAGGCGCGATCACCGATTTCGATGTTACGCAGCGGATGATCCGTCTTCTCTTGCAGCGCGTGGGGGTAAGCCGCCTTAATCGCCCTCGCGTGGTGATTTGCGTGCCTTCTGCGATCACCGCTGTCGAACGACGGGCCGTAACCGATGCTGCCCGAGGAGCGGGAGCCGCTGATGCGCAACTCATTGAACAACCGGTCGCGGCTGCAATTGGTGCCGATCTTCCGATCAATGAACCGATTGGTAACATGGTCGTTGACATCGGTGGTGGAACCACAGAATCTGCCTTGCTGTCTCTTGGCGGAGTAGTTGCGCTTGAAGCGGTGCGGGTTGGCTCGTTCGACATCGACAGCGCGGTGCAGGCATATGTCCGCCGCCAGTATGGAATTGCGATCGGAGAGCGTACCGCGGAAGACATCAAGATTGTCTTGGGTTCGGCTGCTCCCACCGAAAACGAAGTCAACGCGGAGGTACGCGGTCGCGAAATGATGAGCGGGTTGCCGAAGACCATCGTTTTGACGCCAATGGAGATCCGCAGGGCGATAGATGAGCCGGTTGCGGCGATGGTCGATTCGGTGCTCTCCTGTCTTGCTCAGGCGCCGCCTGAACTCGCTCAGGACCTCATTGTGCAGGGTATTCACCTGGTGGGTGGCGGTGGAATGTTGAGGGGCATGGATCAGAGGCTGTCGCGCAAGACGAATGTTCGGGTGCAGCTGGTGCAGTCCCCGCTTGAAGCCGTTGCCTATGGAGCGGGTCGGGTGATTGAGCACTACGAGTCGGTTCAGGTGATGTTCATGAAGGCTGGCAGCGCTGACGGGCGAGGTCGCTGAGGACATCGGTCCTCTCTCGTCAGACCTCTCTCGTCAGTCCTCTTCGACGGGTCCCAGCAGTTCTTCGACTGCGTCGCGGACTTGGCGGTCGCGATCTTTTCGTGCTCGTTGGTAGGCAGCTGCGACTTCGGGACCTTCAAACGCGGCCAGCGCGATGACAGCCCTGCGTCGAATCGCCACTTTGTCCTGGGTTGCATCAAGGATCGCGGGCAGGCCTCGATCATCTCCGATAGCCCCGAGCGCGGCAACGGCGCTCTCCCGAGCAAGCGGATCGTGGTGATTGCGAGCGACTTGCGACAGCTGATCGATAATCGTTTCGCTGGCCGTCTCACGTTCCCCGAGCGCCCACGCGGCGGTTTCCACAACCGTCGAATCTCCGTCGTTCAGTAGGTGCTCAAGCATTGGTTGTGCATGGTTGGCTGCTATTTCGATCGCCGCGATGCGAACCGTTGGTTCGGTGTCGTTGAGGGCTTTAGTGAGCTGCGCTTCGGTCGTGACTTCAAGCCTCGCGAGAGAGCGGAGCGCGGCGATACGTACCTTCGGATCGGGATCGATTTGAGCCGCCTCGGCTGTGCCGATGTCGCCGCGATATCCGGCCAACGCCGCAGCTTGTCGTCGTTGCGCAGCGTTGGACCCCGTCATGATGGTCAGGAGATCGCGTTCTCCAACAAGAACGCGAGCCCAACAACGATGACGCCAATCACAACGGCCACAGCGATACCCAGACCTACTACCATCGCGGCTAGCACTATCAGCGAACGCAGACGTTGCCAGAGTCGAACATATGCCTTGGGTCCGACAACGGGACGCTCCACCGTTCGCCGCAAGATTCCCACGGCTCGCAGTGAGCTCACGACCAGGTCGGATGGCTGGTTGTGGCGGGGTCCTGAGTGTTCATCACCACGGTTTGAAGTGGCCGACCAGACGGCGAGCCGGATGGTTTCTAGTTGGGTCGGGCGATGCGCACTGTCATAGTTGGTTGTGGCTTTGGCAGGCTGAAGTCTCAATTGTGGTCGCGCAGCGCGGCCAACAAGATCTACCGTCGCTAGGACGAACACAAACACGATGAATGAGGTGAGCACGTCCGTTCCAATGCTACAGGACGACCTGGAAGGCTCGACGCCGGGTCACGATGTGGCGATGCCTGCACGCCGGCAACGGCGCCGCTCCTGGTTGAAACGGGGCTTGTTGGGATTGCTGACGGCGATCGTGCTCGTTGGAGCGTCTGTGGTCGTTTCGGCTCAAACGCTGGGGCGGGTCATTCCGGGCCAGGCGCTCATTGACAAGGGAGCGGCAGTCACGAGGCCCGGGTCGGCACGACCCGTCAGCGACCGAGTGGAGATCGGGGGGCACCGTGTGTTCCAACCCGAAGGTGACTTTCTTTTTACCACCGTTGCGGTTGATTTGGATGTTTCGGTGTTCGAGTGGATTGAGGCTGAGATCAATGACGACTTTGAGTTGCAACCGTTGGAACACATTCTGGGTGACCGAACTCCGCAAGAGAATCGGACCCGCAACCTCGAAATGATGAGCCGCTCCAAAGACGATGCGATTACTGCTGCTTTGGAGCATCTAGGGGGGCCAGTCAACGAAACCGGCGTGGGGTTCAAGGTCATCGTCAGTGGTGGCCCGGTTGATGGCCTGCTGACGGTCGGCGATGTCATCGTTGCGGTTGATGGTGTCGAGATTGATTCGCTGCAATCACTGCGTGATGAACTGACCATCAAGATTCCCGGGGAGACCGGCATTGTGACCGTGGAAAACAGCGACACGGTTGAAATACGAGATGTCTCGATTGTCTGGGGTGAACACCCCGAGGGGTTCGAGGGCGCTTATATCGGTATTGGTGAGATTGTCCCGCGGATTGAAGATCTGTCGATGGGGATTGATGTGAGTATTGACACTGGTTCAACCGGTGGACCATCAGCCGGACTCGCTTTCGCGCTTGCCATCATCGACTCGTTGACCGAGGGTGAACTCACCGGGAACCAGCGAATCGCGGTCACGGGCCAGATCTTTGTGGGAGGGGTAGTTGGCAATGTCGGGGGCGTTGGTCAAAAAGCTGTGGCGGCACGCTCCGCTGGGGCAGTTGCCTTCATTGTCCCCGAAGGCTTGCTTGAAGATGCACAAGCCCAAGCTGGTGATATGAGAGTCTTCGGGGTGTCGACTCTTGACGAGGCGATAGAGGCTCTTGCCGAACTCGGTGGCGACACCAACGACCTCCACCTTGACTTGTAGAAATGGCTCACAAAGAACCGAGTTGGTTGAGAACTGATCGTTGGGGTATTCCCCAATAGTGCTAGCCCGGCTCCTACGATATTGGGCGTGACCGAGACGCCGGACGCCGAGCCTGAGAGCGCGCCTCTAACCAGTGATTCGCTCAGCGATGAGGCGATCGACCCGGGTGACCTTGAGTTGAGGTCTTTTCCGATCACGAGGCGGGGATTCGACCCCACCGAGGTGCGTTCCCAGCTTCAAGCAGCGGCATCAGAGATCCGTCGACTACAACGTCTCTGTAACGAATTGAGTGGGAGGCTGACCGAATCCCAACAAGCCGGTCGGGGTGATACGGATGCACGACGGGTCACCGAGATGCTCGGAGTCGAAGTGAGCAGCGTGCTTGAGGCAGCTCACAACGCAGCAGCAAGTCGGATTGAGAGAGCTGAAAGCGAAGCTGAGGCGATGAGCCACGAGGCGCGCGCTGCTGTTGAATCTGTGCTTGCAGACGCCACCGCCCAATCCACTGAGCTAGTGGCGTCGGCGCGGCTTGAAGCTGAGGAAATCGTTGAAGAAAGTCGCAATCATGGCCGTGAGATGGTCAATGAGGCCCAGACGGTAAGAGAGCGCATGTTGCGCGATCTTGCCCGAAAGCGACAGACCGGCCGTACCCAGATCGAGCAACTTCGAGCCGGGCGGGATCGGCTACTCGATGCTTTGACCACGGTTCAAACCAGTCTCGATACAGCTATCGAAGATTTGGTGACTTCTGTGCCTGAGGCCCGCACGGCCGCGAATCGCGCCGGCCTGCGGATTTCTTCAGAACCTATGCCTACCGCCGATGATCTTGAGGCTGAAATCGAAGCGGGCAGGTTGGTGGGGCATCCATTGGTCGCCGATTCCCCGCTCCCCGGGCCGATCAGTGAGACTTTCACAACCGGTGAAATGGAGGCTCTGGACCATCTAGATACTCTCAGTGGCAACACCGACGAATCCGGGGCGGACGAATCCGGGGCGGACGAATCCGCTGAGTTGTCACAACCCGAAGCGGAACCCGACCCGCAACCCGAACATGAACCCCGCTCAGAAGTCGAAGCAGAGGCCGAATCCGAAATAGAAGCAGAAGTCGAAGCAGAGGCCGAATCCGAAATAGAAGCAGAAGTCGAAGCAGAGGCCGAATCCGAAATAGAAGCAGAAGTCGAAGCAGAGGCCGAATCCGAAATAGAAGCAGAAGTCGAAGCAGAGGCCGAATCCGAAATAGAAGCAGAAGTCGAAGCAGAGGCCGAATCCGAAATAGAAGCAGAAGTCGAAGCAGAGGCCGAATCCGAATCTGTTTCGGAGACCGACAGCTGTGACCTTCCCCGAAACGCCAGAGACGTTTTTGCTCGTCTACGCTCTTCGCGAGCAGCAACCGAGTCGGAGTCTGCTCCCGAGCAGGTCGCAGAACCTCCCCAGAGTTCGAAGTCCGAGGCCACCGGAGATCCTGAGTCCACCGCCGACGCAATGGTTGATTCAAACGGTGCCGTTCGCAAACGCGCGGCCGACGCGGCGGCAAGAGCCATGAAGAAGGTTCTGGTTGAAGAGCAGGGTTCATTGCTTGACGGAATCCGGCGCAGCGGAGCGGCCGCAATGACTAGTTTCGACGAAGAAGCAAGCCACAATGCTTCATACGATGAAGCCGCTATTCCAGCCCTCCGAGAACAGTGCGTCTCGCTTGGAGGCCCTACGGAACTCGACCTGACGCCGGCGCTGGCCAACATTCATGTGATCGCACTTGAGCCTGTGCGACGACGGCTCGCGGACATCGCTGAGCAATTTGATGGCGAAGAAGAACTCTCCGACGCGGTTCGAGCGCTGTATCGCGAGGCCCGTTCTCGGCACCTGAACGATGCCGCTTCGGCGGCTTCGGTCGCAGTCGATGGCCTCGTCAAGATTGACAAAGCCCACCAAGACAAGGCCAATCGAACAGTGCGCTGGGTGGTAAACGCTGATGGTTCCTGCGGTGCGGATTGTGCAGATAATGCCTTGGCTGGTGAAGTGGTCGCCGGCGACAAGTTCCCGACCGGTGACCGATTTCCTCCAGCACATCCCATGTGCACCTGCCAACTCGAGGTCTAGGAACTGATCGGGTAGGCCATCGGCTGATTGAGTGATTGGTTCAATAGCTGGATCATTAGCTGAATCGCTGCCTGATTCAGCTAATCAGGTTCGGCTTAGGTTTCGGGACGCTAGCCTCAGATCCGATGACTGACGTTGAGGACATAATTAACCCAAGGGCTGGACGGTTTCGTCGCAGAGGACGGTTTATCGTCCTAGGAGTCGTGGTTGCTTTGCTGTTCGGGCTCTTGTCGCTGCGCGGAGTCGCCAGTTTCTACACCGATTACCTGTGGTTCGATGCGCTCAACCGTGCCTCGGTCTGGCGCCAGGTGCTCGCTGCCAAGGTCATTCTGACGCTGATATTCGGCGCGGTCTTCTTCGCGCTGATGTGGCTGAACCTCTTCATCTCCGATCGCAGCGCGCCCACGCACAGACCTCCGGGGCCTGAAGAAGAGTTGATCTCCCGGTACCACGCCACGGTCGGGGGGCGTTACTTCTTGTTGCGTACGGCCCTTTCGTTCTTCTTTGCGCTGATGGCCGCGGCGGGAGTGCCGAGCCAGTGGGAAGAATGGCTGCTTTTTGTAAACCGCAAGGAGTTCGGGATTTCCGATCCTCAGTTCGGTGCCGACATCGGATTTTATGTCTTCCAACTCCCGTTCTTGAGCTATGTGGTCGGCTGGGCCTTCGCGGCTTTCGTGATCCTGCTGATCGTTACCGCGATCTCGCATTACCTCAACGGATCGGTTCGCATCAGTGTGATCGGAGGCGAACGAGCCAAACCGATCGTGAAAGTGCATCTCTCAGCGATTTTGGCGGTCTTGGCCGTCATCAAAGCATTGGACTACTGGCTGGCCCGATATGAGCTGACGACATCTACTCGCGGTGTCCTCGATGGAGCGTTCTACACCGATGTCAATGCGCAGATTCCAGCGTTGTACTTGCTGATGGCGATCTCGTTGTGTGCAGTCGTCTTGTTGGTTGTCAACTTGTGGCGACGGGGCTGGACTCTTCCGGTACTTGCTGTTGGGCTCTGGGCGTTTGTGGCGATTGTGGTGGGTGGTATCTACCCGGCGTTTGTGCAGCGGTTTCAGGTTGACCCCAACGAGACCACCCGCGAAGCAGAATTCGCGGAACGCAACATCGAAGCCACCCGCAATGCTTTTGGTCTTGAGGACATGGACGTCAACCCGTTCGATTATTCCGAGAATCTCACCGCTGATCAGATCCGCAACAACGCCGTGACTGTCCAGAATGCGCGAGTGCTTGATCCGGTCACGGTTCATGCCACGTTTGAACGCTTCCAAGCCGAACGCGGCTTCTATCGGTTCCTTGGCGAAGATGCGGTGCCGGGGAGCGGTGCACTGGAACCGACGCTCGACACAGACCGTTATGTGGTCGATGGTGAACTGCGCCAAGTGATCATGGGAGCGCGCGAGTTGAAAGGTGAAGACTCAGCCAACTGGGAGCGACAACACGTCCGTGTCACTCACGGATACGGCTTGGCGATGGCTAGTGCCAACGCAACAACCAACGAGGGGCGCCCAGATTTCTTGGTTTCCACAATCACCAACGATGTCGACGACTCAATCGAACTGGATTTCGGGGTTCCGCAGATCTACCACGGCGAGGACATGGGCGGTTACTCCCTGGTAGGTACAACGGTTGATGAGATCGACTACGTCGCCAACGATGGTGGTGATGTCCTCGGCAACTATCAGGGTTCGGCGGGGGTCAATCTCGGTGGGATTGTGCGTCAGCTGGCGTTCTCGTTTCGCTTCGGTCAGATCGAGCCGCTGATATCCAACTTCGTTGACAACGACACCCGAGTGATCTATGTGCGTGACGTGCGTGACCGGGTGGAGAAGCTTGCACCGTTCCTGGAGTACGACAGCGATGTGTACCCGGTGATCTTGGACGACCGCATCCACTATGTGATCGACGCCTACACCACAACCGACAGATACCCGTACTCGCAGCGATCTGAGAACGACAGGCTGCAGCGGGGTGGCTTGGCTGGTCCGCGCTTCAACTATGTGCGTAACTCGGTGAAGGCCGTGGTTGACGCTTACGACGGTGATGTGGCGTTTTACGTGATGCCGGTCGAGGATCCGATCATTGAGGCTTGGCGATCGGCCTTCCCGAGCTTGTTCAGCGACTTCTCGGAAATGCCCGATGAGTTGAAGGAACATCTGCGTTACCCGCAAGACCTGTTCCGGGTTCAGACCAACATGTACTCGACTTACCAGATCGAGAATCCTGTGAGTTTGCTCGTCGGTACCGAACTCTGGGCGGTGGCTCAGGATCCGGGCCGATCGGTTGAGGCTGGCGGGACGGTGGAGTCCTCAACTGACGAGCAGGGGATCGTCAGCTTCCGTGAACAACGGGTCAGTCCCTACTACACATTGTTGCAGTTGCCGGGCGAGGACGATCCGTCCTTTGTCACGCTCCGATCTTTCGTTCCGTTCGACGAGAACGATGACCGCAAAGAACTTGAAGCGTTCATGGTGGGTGAGACGCGCCCCGACGGATCTTCTCGTCTTGTCACCTACGAACTGACGAACTCAGCTGCGCCGGGTCCGGTTTTGGTGGCTTCAGGTATTGCTCAGACTCAGGAGATCACGACCCAGATCACTTTGCTGGATCAGGCCGGCTCGCAAGTTGATTTCAGCGATCTCGTAATGTTGCCGATCGATAACTCGATTCTGTGGGTGCGTTCGTTGTATGTGTCGGCGGAAGGCACGAGTGTGCCGAATCTAGAGTTTGTGATCGCCGCGATCGTTGGTGAGACCCAGCAGATCGGCATCGGTCGAAATCTCAACGAGGCATTGCAGCAGCTGTTCCCCGGGGAGGACTTCTCCGATGTGGTCGGAGTTGCCTTGGGTGACGTGAACGGCGAAGGTGTCGCGGATGGTGACGGCGTTGTGGATCGCCCAGCCACACCCGATCCTGATGACACCTTGGACGCCGATGACCCATCCGTTCCCGGTGATGAACTCCCCGACAACCTTGTGGACTTGCTCACCGAGTTGGATCGTCAGTTCCGCTTGTCACAGGAGGCGTTGGCCGCCGATCCTCCGCAACGCAGCGCTTGGGCCGCAGCCCAAGACCGCATCGACGAACTGTTCGCGCAGTTCCGCGAGCTCGCTGACGGCGGTTAGGAAGCGCTTACCAAGATTCGGGCGGAGGCGAATCCGCCTACGACCACGGGGGTTCCGCCGATGACGACTGTGGAAGTCCCGTCGGGAGATTTGGCGCTTACCTGACCGCTTGATCCGGGGACGATCGACGACTGTTCGAGGAAGTCGAGCATTCCTTCGGTGAACTCAAGTTCTTCGGTGATGCGCCGGATGGTCAGGTTCTGGCCGATTTTGATGGTGTCGAGTGCGACAAGATCTGGTGTTTCGTAGTCCGAACCTGGAATGGGATTGCCGTGTGGGCAGGTGGTTGGTTCGTGGAGCAGCGTCATCATGGCTTTTTCGACGGTGGGAGAGATGATGTGCTCCCATTTCCCTGCTTCTTGATGGGCCTGAGCCCAGTTCAGGCCGAGCACATCAGTCAGGAAGCGCTCGGCGAGACGATGCCGACGCACAACCGTTTCGGCAAGGTGCATTCCCTGCGGGGTGAGGGTGATCTGGTCGCCGATCTGGATTAAGCCTTCGGTTTCCATGCGCTTGACCATCTCAGACACCGAAGGGCGCGACACCTCAAGACGGTCTGCGATCCGAGCTTGGATTACATCCAGATCGTCTTCGTCAAGTTCGTAGATCGTCTCGCAGTATTCCTCGAATGCGGGGTGCCACTCCGGAGACTCGTAGTCGTCCATACTTCGCAGTCTAGAACATCAGAACCCCCCTGTTTCCATAACGATTTGGTGTCTATGACTGGTTCCGCTGAAGACAACAAGGTGGGTTGGGCCGGCTAGCGTGCGGGGATGGCCGATCCGCTGCAACGATTCTCGCCGCCTGTTCGGGACTGGTTCACTGCGACCTTTGCTGAACCCACGCCCGCACAGCTACAGGGTTGGCCGGCGATCGCCGCGGGAGCCCACACGACCATATTGGTGGCCTCGTCGTATGCCCGCACAGCTACAGGGTTGGCCGGCGATCGCCGCGGGAGCCCACACGACCATATTGGTGGCCTCGTCGTATGCCCGCACAGCTACAGGGTTGGCCGGCGATCGCCGCGGGAGCCAGCACGACCATATTGGTGGCCTCGTCGTATGCCCGCACAGCTACAGGGTTGGCCGGCGATCGCCGCGGGAGCCCACACGCTGATCTTCGCCCCCACCGGATCGGGTAAGACTCTTTCGGCGTTTTTGTGGGCTATTGACCGCCTATCGCTTGAGCCCTTGCCCGATGATCGCTTGCAGCGCACCCGCGTGTTGTACATATCTCCGCTGCGAGCTTTGGCTTGTGGTCCTTGGAAATCGCCAAAGTCGATGGTGTCGCAATTCGTGAAACTCCCTGGGCCGCCCGTCTCCAATCCGCCGGTTTCACCCCCAGCTACCGAGGCCTGACCTTCCGTCCCTGATCCTGGACTCATCGGCGTTCCCTTCACTGATCGGCCCTGTCTCGCCTCGGGAAGTCGGTCGGGTAATGCTCTGTTGTGTCGGTTTTACCGGTTGGGGTTTCTGCCTCAGCAAGTCGGCTTGACTGTGCCCCGCCGCGTTGATCCCGCTACTCCTTACTCGGTCCGGTCTGGCCCGGTCTGGTTTGCTCGGTCCGGTCTGGTTTGCTGGGTCCGGTCTGGCCCGGTCTGGTTTGCTCGGTCCGGTCTGGTTTGCTGGGTCCGGTCTGGTTTGCTGGGTCCGGTCTGGTTTGCTGGGTCCGGTCTGGTTTGCTCGTCCCGGTCTGGTTTGCTGGGTCCGGTCTGGTTTGCTGGGTCCGGTCTGGTTTGCTGGGTCCGGTCTGGTTTGCTCGTCCCGGTCCGGTCTGGTCCGGTCTGGTTTGCTCGTCCCGGTCTGGCTTGCTGGGTCCGGTCTGGTTTGCTGGGTTCGGTCTGGGTCCGGTCTGGTTTGCTCGTCCCGGTCTGGTTTGCTGGGTCCGGTCTGGTTTGCTCGTCCGGTTTGCGCGGTCCGGTCTGGGTCCGGTCTGGGGTTGCTCGTGCCCGGTCTGGGCTGGGTTGCTCCGGTCTGGTCCGGTCTGGTCCGGTCTGGTCCGGTCTGGGTTCTGGGTTGCTGGGTCCTGGGTCTGGTCCGGTTGCTGGGTGCGGTTTGAGCGGTCTGGGTTGCTGGGTCGGTCTGGGTTGCTGGGTCCGGTCTGAGTCGGTCCTGATTGCGCTGCCTTGCTCGGTTTGGGTTGCCCGGTTTCCGGTTGTGCTCGTATTACCGGCTGGGTTCTGCTTGGTTGTGCCGGTTGGGTTGGGGGGTTTGAGTTTGTATTTGCCGGTTTTGGGGTGTTTGTAGACTTGCCAGCCGTGGTCGTGGATTTTGTGGTGGCAGTCATCGCATACCAGCACCAGGTTGTCTACGTCGGTAGGGCCGTTCTTTGACCACCAAATAATGTGATGAGCGCGGCACCACAACGGGTTCGCTTTACAGCCGATGCAGTGTTGATCTCGGGCGATCAACGCGACCCGTTGAGCTTCACTGGCGGTGCGTTGTTTACGCCCCAACCACATGTCTTGGGCTTTGGTGTCAAAGATCGAAGGCAACAAGTTCGCTTCAAGGGCCAGGCGATGCAGCTCAACAATCGGTATCGCTGAACCATCCGCGAGGCGGGGATTAGCAAGTTGCTGTTTGATCACATCGAAATCAGCGATCACCAACAAATCAGTACCCGCAGACTTACCGTCACCAGCAGGTTCACAAATCAACTCAGCCAACGCGTCAGCCATCCGTTGCTGCGGTGTACACCGAGTCTTGGGGTCTTCGCGGTGCCATAGCTGTCGTTCCTTCGCAGTCAACGCGGTAGCGATACGCGCCCCGGTGATCTGATCAAACTCACCGCTCAGCACGAACATGCCCGAGTCTGATGATTCGAAGATGCGTGCTTTGCGGTTCTTGCGTTGACGATCCAACAAAGACTGACCATCATCAACGGCTTGGTCTTGTTGATGACGTTTCACCGTCCGGGCGAACTCGTCAAAAGGCTGAGTGCTCGCGGCTTCGACCAACACGCTCTCGTCAATCGGGGTCTCAGAAGACGCACGAGCAATCAACCGCGCATGACCTTGGGGGATCTCACCGGACGCCAACGCCTCACTCGTCACAGGTAACTCCGCCAACCGAGTCGCTGACTCAACATCACGTTTGGCTTCACGTTTCGATGCCTGCAACTCGTCGCGAGCGATCCGTTGCGCATCAGTGCTGCTGTGACGACGACCCACCTCAGCGAGCACCTGAGCCTTCATCGCCGCCAACCGAGACTCAGCACGACCCAACACCCCCAAACGCAACGACAACCCCTCATCACACAAAGCAGCCACATCCACCACCTCAACATGAACCACCCCGCTGACAGCCCCACCAGCACCAGAAACCGTGCCACCAGCAGGGTCAGCACCAACAACGGGGTCAGCAGCCGTGTCGGCACCAGCCGTGCGAGCACTAACAGCCCCGCCGACAGCCGCGTCGGCACTAGCGGCGGTGTCCAAGAGATCCGAGACAGGAGCTAATTCCATGAACACAACTCTACAAACAGGGTGTGACAACAACCCCTATAATATAATGAAACACTAGAAAAATATACAAAATCGTTAGCCGGCGACACACGGCGATCATCAACGGGTTGAGGTTCCTAGTAGTCGCCTCGTTGGGCAGTCCCCAGATTTCTCGTGCGTATCGCTTGGTATAGAATGTTTCACCTATAGGGTGAAGGGCTGAAACATGAAGTTCGAGTTTGAGGATGACGACTTACGACGACTGTACGAGGAAAGAGATTTTGTGCTGCCCCGAATCGGGCCGGACGTTACGAAGGCCTTTCGGAGGAAGATGGGGTTGATCGCCAGCGCTGAGTCCGAGTCCGACCTGCGGAGCTACAGGGCTTTACGTTTCGAGAAACTCAAAGGAGGCCGCGTCGGTCAGCACTCGATCAGACTCAACGATCAGTGGAGGCTCATCTTGCGGATTGAGACCGACGCTGAAGGCCGCTTGCTCATCATTGTTGAGATAGTCGATTACCACTAGGAAGGAGATTCAGCACCATGACCACGACCTACACTCCCGCTGAGGTGTTCCCGCCAGGCGAGTACCTCCGCGATGAACTCAACGAGCGCGGATGGACTGTCACAGAGTTCGCGGCAATTATCGACCGTCCCCTACAGGCAGTGTCGGAGATCTTAAATGGGAAGAAGGCGATCACTGCCGAGACAGCCTGTTCTTTTTCTGAAGCTCTCGGTACCACTCCGGAGCTGTGGCTCAACCTTCAGAGCGCCTATCGTCTTCACCGATTGCGCTCAACGGCCACTGAGGATCATCCGAGCCCGGTGGCCCGGCGAGCGCGACTCCGTGAGGTGATTCCGCTAGCGGAGGTGCGGTCTCGCGGTTGGATACCGGTAACCGACGATCTCGATGTCACCGAGGCGGCAGTGTGCGAACTGCTTGAGATCGACACTCTCGACAATGATCCAGAGTTTGCACTGGCGGCGAGGCGTTCGAATTCCGCCGACCCGATCAGCGTTGAGCAGTCAGCGTGGCTCGGCCATGTTCGACGAATTGCTGAGGCTCAGACCGTCGCAGACTTTGACGTAATCGAGCTAGGGGAGGTCGCGGCGGGTCTTCCCAGACTGTTCAAAGACGGTCCAGGGAAACTCCCCGAACTTCCTGCACTACTAGGAGCTTGTGGTGTCTGTCTGGTCTTCGCCCAGGGTCTTCGGCGCGGCAAACTTGATGGTGCCGTAACTTTTCTTCCCGACGGCCGCCCGGCAATTGGGTTGACCACGCGAGGAGACCGTTTCGACAGCCTCTTGTACACCCTTCTCCATGAGTGTGCACATCTGACGCTCGGTCATATTGATTCACACACCGGCACGATTCTTGACGACGATCTGAGAGAGCCTCGGGACGATCCAGCCGAGGTAGAGGCCGACGAGCAAGCTTCGAAATGGCTCTTCCCAAGCGGTTTCCAGATCAAGTCGGCATCGGTGTCGGCAATCGTTGATGCCTCGATGCGATATGAGGTGCATCCAAGTGTTGTCGTTGGACGCGTTCAGTACGAAACCCAGAACTGGAGTCGTTATCGCAATCTGATTCCAAAGGCCCGGTCCGAACTTCAAGACGCAGGGCTGCTCTCATGACCGCAATAACCGAGTGGGGCCTCCATGACCGGTCGGCTACTTTTTCGTTCTATCTGACGGCCCACCGCTGCAAGAGTCGGCCCGATTTAGCTTGGAGTGCAGCGAACCTGGCCGACAAGTTAACGATTGCCGGTCCCAACGGTCCAACCGCCGCCGATCAGTTGCGCGCCTCTGGTTTCGACTCTCCGATTCTGTTCGACGGCACTGGTTACGCGCGCCAAGACTTGCCGCCACCCGATGAGTGGGTAGACCGGCAGCGCCGTGCCGAAGCGGCTCGCTATCTCCTGCCGGGTATCTTCTTGCCTTGGGATAAGGACTGTAGTGAAGCGCTCGTGGGTGCGGTGCAGGAACAGAGCCGTATCGCGGCGGACTTGGACGCAACGATGCTGTTGGCGATTGACGCGAGGTGGATCGGGAAGCGAACTGACCTGGTTGTGGATACTTTGCGCTCGGCAGATCAAGCGGTAGCACTCGTGCTCGCACATCCTGCAGATCCTCTCTCTGTTGGTGGAGCGGTCAATGGTTTGCGCCGGATTGCATCGCGGGTCAGCCAACTGACCGTGTTGCGCAGCGACCATGGAGCGATTGGTGCGCTCGCGTTTGGAGCTAGTCATGCGTCGATTGGGCTCACGACTACTACGCGCCACTTTGCAACCGCTGCCATGGGAGCAAGGCGTGGCCCTGGACCGTCCTCGAGGGTATTTGTGCGCTCCCTGCTTGATTGGTTCCTTGCTGATCAAATTGCCGGTTGGACAGCGGCGGGCAGCGATCTGGTCTGTCGTCTCAAGTGCTGCAGCGGGCGTTCTCTTGGTCGTTTCATTGATCCTGATCTCGATGTGGACTCGCACAATATGAATGCTCTCGGCGATGTTGCGGAGTATGTCCTCAACGCGGATCCTGCTGAGCAAGCACGACTGTTTCTAGAAGAATGCCGGACCGCTGCCTCGCATTATGGACTGGCGGGTTTCAAGGGCCCAGAGAACCCGAAGTCTCAGCTAACCGGTTGGGTGTTCTCGTATAGATAGCGCTTGTACGCCAGTTCAGCCACCCACCATCGGTAGACGCTTGGGAGTCCCACCTCAGCAGGCATCGCGGGGACTAGCACTTGGGGTGGTGCTTCTTGATGGAGAGCGATGATCCCGACCCCCCATTCACGCGCCAGGCATTCAACGGGCGAGGGCAGGTCTGCGCAACGTTGATCAATCAGAGCGAACCTTTGGACGATCGGTGTGAATCGAAGTGCCCGATCAACTGATCGTTCTAAGCTTCGGCTGCTGAACATCACCGATCGCAGGATTCCGGGAGGGGAATAAGTTCGTTCGAAACCAGCAACCGTCTTGGCGACGGCGTAAGGGGCTTCATTTAATCGTTGCGCTTTCACATCAGGCAGTCTTTCGGGTGCTACCGGCACGCCTGAAGGCAATAACCAAAGACCGCATAGAAGAGCTGTTGAGGTGATGGCTCCTACGCCTTCTTGCAATCTTCGCTCGTGTTCGTTGGAACAGAGTTCAAACGCGGCGTGCATGGTGGATCCGTTGATTGAGAGGCGAACGATGTGTTCTTCGGGGGTCTTCCCTAGCGCGTCTAGCGCGAGCCCGAATTCAGATGCCATCACTTGCCCCCTGTCACGGCTGTTCGAGGCCAAGAGTGTCACTGATTTCCGGTTTGGAACCAATTGACCATACTTCAGGGTAGGTCGCTGGGATGCACGGGGCGGTGGATCGGCATGGCTGCGAGGATTCTTCGAGGGATGTTGTGGGGGGAGCATGATTCGCGCTCAGTCCCGAGAAGGGGTCTAGGGCCAGTTGGAGTTGGATGATCTCCATGGCTATGCGGGTGATCGTGGGGATGTCTGCGGTTTCACAGATGTCGTGGGGGGTGAAGCCTTCGTAGTCGTGTATGGCCCACTCTTCGGCCTGGGGTGATGGTGATGTGGCGAGCATCTGGTGGATCTCGTCGTAGATCAAATCGGGGTCTTGCGCGGCCCTGATCCAGCGGCCGTGGAGATGGCCGTTGTTGTAGTCGCTCAGCGAGGCGACATAGATACGGGGTTCTACCGAATCGGGAGATCCTTGTTGTTCGGTTTGTCCGTCCATTGGAGGGGGCTTTCTGCTTTTGTTGTGGTGGCTGCCCTCCTTCCTGCAGGTGGCTCGGGCGGCGAGAGACCTGAGGACGATGATGCTGAGTGGGTGTGACAGCGACCACGCCGGTTACTCTCGTCAGGTGCTCACCCTTCCCCAACTAGAGAGGCATCTCTTTGCGGCAGCGGACATCCTGCGCGGGAAGATGGACTCGTCGGAATTCAAGGAGTACATCTTCGGCGCTCTGTTCTTGAAACGAGCCAGTGACGTGTTCGAAGAGGAGCGTGAGCGGGTGATCAAGGAACAGCTCGCAAACGGTCGCTCGCAGGAGGAAGCCGAGAAACGGGCCGATGACGCAGATTTCTATGACGATTTCTTCGTGCCCCCACAGGCGCGCTGGTCGTATCTGCTCGACGAGCTACATCAACAGGTGGGCCATGGACTGAACAAGGCGCTGGGCGCTCTTGAGCAGAGCAATCCAGAGTCGCTTGAGGGTGTGCTGCAGCACATCGACTTCAGCCGGCGGGTCGGGAACACGGCGGTCTCGGACAAGAAGTGGCGTGATCTCATAGATCATTTCTCGAAGTACCGGCTTCGCAACGAGGATTTTGAGTTCCCCGACTTGCTGGGGGCCGCATACGAGTACCTGATCCGTGACTTTGCCGATTCCGCGGGAAAGAAGGGTGGTGAGTTCTACACACCCAGACCCGTTGTGCAGCTTATGGTGCGCCTCGTCGATCCGCAGGAAGGCATGGCGATCTATGATCCGTGTTCAGGCTCGGGCGGGATGTTGATATACGCCCGCAACCATGTGGTTGACAACGGCGGCAATCCAGCCAATCTCGTGCTCGCCGGGCAGGAGAACAACGGCACCACCTGGTCGATCCCGAAGATGAACATGCTGCTGCACGGTATCCGAGACGCCGACCTCAAGAACAACGACACGCTCACCAACCCCGAGCACACCAGCGGCGGTGAGCTGAAGCGGTTCGACCGTGTCATCACCAACCCTCCGTTCAGCCAGAACTACGACAAGGAATCGCTCGCCCACGGCGAGCGATTCCGGTACGGCTATACCTCTGAGAGCGGCAAGAAAGCGGACCTTATGTTCCTGCAGCACATGCTGGCCGTACTCAAACCCGACGGGATTGTGGCAACGGTCATGCCTCATGGTGTGCTCTTTCGAGGTGGTGCCGAAGGCTCTATCCGTCAGAAGATCATCGAAGACGACCTGCTCGACACGGTTATCGGCCTCGGTCCGAACTTGTTCTATGGAACCGGCATCCCAGCCGCGATCCTGATCCTGCGGGCCAAGGGTTCGAAGCCGCCCGAGCGGCGGGGCAAGGTGCTGTTCATCAACGCTGATCGCGACTACGGCGAGGGCCGCGCCCAGAATCACCTGCGCCCCCGGGATGAAGAGAAGATCACAGCGGCCTACCGGGACTTCGCGGACGTGGACGGGTTCGCCAAGACCGTCGCCATCGAAGAGTTGGCCGAGAATGACTTCAACTGCAACATTCGCCGCTACGCCGACAACTCCCCCCGCCCGAGCCCACGATGTGCGAGCCCACCTCCACGGTGGCGTGCCCATGGCTGAGATCGACGATGCCACGGATTTGTTGGAGTCGGCCGGATTGAATGCTCTGGAGGTCCTGTTCTCTGATCGCGGCGATGGCTACGCCGACTGGTGCCACGACACCACTGCCGCCGATGGACGAGAGGCCGCGCACGGCGCTATCGGCTACGCCGTGACCCAGCTGGCCGCCGCGAGTCCGTGGCCCCAATGGTGGGCCGACAACGTCGAACCGATGTTGCTCGCCCTGCCCGACCGGGCCAGCCTCGCTGGCTTGCGCCGACAACTCGTTGAGGACTTCACCGCCAATATGGCTGCTGTCGGGATGGACCGTTTCGACGCAGCGGGCATCGCGGCCACATGGTGGGAGGACAGCGTCCACGAACTCCAAACTGCGGTTAGTCGGGGCTGGAAGGCAGTACTCGAGGCCTGGCTCACCACTGCTGAAGCCAGCCAAGACGACAAGAACGCTCCAGATCTGGTCGATCAGATAGCCGTCAGACTCCTAGCTGGGTCCCAACTGTCCTCCCGAGCCGAGCTTGCAGCCGCGCTCGCCAGCCTGGATGCCGAGATCAAAGCCGCCGAGGCTTCCGGCGGCGACGAGGACCAGCTCGACGACGACGCCCCTACCCCGGCCCAGGTCAGGAAGATGAAGTCAGAGCGAACCAACTCCAAGAAGTTGCTCAAGGCCATCAACGCCTCACTGCTGGCCACCGCCCGTCAGACCTTCGACGCGATGGCCCAGGGGGAAGCAACTGCCAATGCGGTCGGCGTTCTCCGCAGCCGCGTCGAGAAGCAGGCTGATGATCACTTCTCGGCCATCGAACGTGCGGCTCTCAACTGGTAAGACTCCCTCGCTGAGAAGTACGGCTCGACGCTCTGCCAACTCGAAGCCCTGAGAGACGCTGCCTCTGCTCGGCTCGACCGACACCTTGAGAGGCTGGGGTATGCGTGAATGGATCAGGCTGAGTCTGGCTGAGGTCGCAGAACTTCGATTCGGAAAGACGCCATCACGCAGCGAAGCGCGATTCTGGAATCCGTCCGGAGGGCATCCATGGGCGACTATCGCGGACTTGCGGACGGACCCCGTGATGGAAACGGCTGAAGCGGTCTCCGATGCCGGGCTTCCGTTCGCGGGTCGCCCAGTTTCCGCCGGTTCGACAATGATGAGTTTCAAGCTGACCGTGGGGCGAGTGGCGCGGGCCGGAACTGAGTTGTTGACCAACGAAGCGATTGTCTCGGTCCATGGGTTGGAAGGGAAAGTTGATGACGGCTGGCTCTATCATGCTCTTCCGGGGATCGCCGAGGGCGGGGTAACTGACACCGCAGTCAAGGGGTTGACTCTCAATAAGGCGAAGCTCGAGAAGCTCATGGTTCACCTGCCTCCGCTGGAGGAGCAGCAGCGGATCGCAGAGATCCTCGACGCGATCAACGAAACCATCCAAGCCACCGAACGCGTTACAGCCAAGCACAAGCAAATTCGCACCGGCCTCGCGTCCGACTTGCTTGAAGTGAAGTCCGCTAATGAGTCGTTCACCAGTATGAATTCGAATGGGGCACCGTCGTCGTGCGCGTCAAGTCTTACCCTGAGGAATCGGGTCGGGGATGTGGTCTTTCTGAGAGATTGCGGTCGCTGGTTGAGTGGAGGAACTCCCGACACCGGCAACTTGAACTATTGGGATGGCGAAATACCCTGGATTACTGCCAGTTCGCTAAAGGGCAGGTACCTCAGTGCATCCCAGCGGCGTCTTACTCTGGCAGGTGCCGAAGCGGGCAGCAGAATTGTGCCGGGAGGAACAATTCTTTTCGTCGTTCGAGGTATGAGTCTCAAGAAGGAGTTCCGAGTCGGAATGGCCGTTCGCCCAGTTTCGTTCGGCCAAGACTGCAAGGCTCTCATTCCAGCCGATGGGATCGACCCGAAGTACCTCCTGTTTGCGTTAGAGGCCGCCGAGAACCGGGTGCTTCGTATGGTTGATGAGGCCAGTCACGGCACGGGCCGCTTGCAGACGTCACTTCTTGGCGGCTTGAAGGTGCGACTGCCATCTATTGAGAAGCAACGCTGGGTCATTGAGATCCTCGACGCGATCGACGACGCAATCTGGAATAACAGGGCACAACTCCAGAAACTCCGGAGACTTCGTGCTGGACTTGCTGCCGATCTGCTATCGGGGCGTGTTCGGACGGTGGCGGCGTGAGTTCTGGACCGGAGTGGGAGAGGGTCGAGCGGCCGCTGCTGGACCATCTGTCCTTGTTGGGGTGGGGAACGCTGAACTGGTCCGAGCGGCAGGCGGACGGCGTTGACGTACGGGCGTCGGATCGCGAGGTGCTTCTTGAGCGGCGGCTTGGTTCCGCGCTGCAGAAGATCAACCGCGGCCCAGACGGCGGGTCGTGGCTAGACGAGGCCCGGATCAGTGCAGCGATCGCGGAACTGCGGTCGATGCCGGCGGGAGCGAAGCTGCTTGAATCCAACCAGCAGGCAACCACACTCTTGCTACAAGGCTTCGCAGTTGAAGGTCTAAATGAGTGGGACGGAGGTCGAGATCAGACCATCAACTACATCGACTGGAACAACTGGAATGCCAACGACTTCCTTGCGGTGTCGCAGTTCGCAGTTGCCACGCCAGGGCAAGCCCCGAACATCCGCTCCGATGTGACGCTATTTGTCAACGGCATCCCGTTGGTGGTGATCGAGGCCAAGCCACCAGGGCACGACAGCGGCATTACCGATGCCATCGACCAACTCCGCCGGTACGCCAACCAACGCGGAAGTGGAATCAACGAAGGAGCGGAGCAACTCTTCTGGACGAACCAACTAACCGTTGCCACAACCGGAGAACGAGCCGAAGCAGCGACATTCACAGCGCTTCCCGAGCACTACATGGCGTGGAAAGACCCGTACCCGTCCACAGTTGAAGAAGTTGCTGCGTCGCTGAACAAGCCAACCGACGCGCTCACCCAACAAGAGTTACTCACCGCGGGGATGCTGGCACCGGAGCGGCTGCTCGACATCGTGCGGCACTTCACGCTTTTCACCGAAACCGGCTCGGGCCGCACCAGCAAAATCGTGGGTCGCTACCAGCAATACCGAGGCGTGCAGAGGGCGATGCAGCGGCTACTGACGGGCGAAACCCGCGCCGCTGACGGCCATGTCGACCGTCGGGGTGGGATCATCTGGCACACCCAAGGGTCGGGCAAGAGCCTCACCATGGTGTTCCTTATCCGGGCGATGCGCAGCCACCCTGAGTTGCGAAAGTTCAAGATCGTGCTGGTCACCGACCGCATCGACCTCCAGAAACAACTCAGAGACACCGCCGCTCTGGTCAACGAAACCATCCATGTCGCCCAAAGCGCCGCAGACATGAAGGGACTGCTCAGCCAGCCCGGTCCAGGCGTGGTAATGGCAACGATCCAGAAAAATCGAGACGAAGAGATATCTGAGGCATTGAACGAGTCGGAGTCGATCCTGGTGATGGTCGACGAGGCCCACCGCTCACACGGGTCGGCTTTGCACGCCAGCCTCATGAACGCCGTGCCCAACGCGGCCCGCATCGGTTTCACCGGTACGCCGATCATCATGGGCAAGCGCAAGAAAACTCTGGAGATTTTTGGCGGTTACCTCGATCAGTACACGCTGCGCGAGTCGGAGGCTGATGGTTCGACTGTGCCGATCTTCTATGAGGGCCGTACCAGCGACGCCGCTGTGAGGGGCGCGTCGAAGATGGATGATCTGTTCTATGGGTGGTTCAGCGAACTCACCGACGAACAACGAGAGTCCCTGCAACACAAATACGCCACTGTTGCCCGAGTGCTCGAAGCACCGGAGTTGATCGAAGCCAAGGCCAAGGACATCCTGCGCCACTACATCTCCACGGTCATGCCCGACGGCTTCAAAGGCATGGTCGTCGCGACCAGCCGAGAAGCATGCGTGCGCTATGAACAAGCCTTGGTCAAGGCACGCGACGAACTGGTAGCCGAACTCGACCAGCGATCCGATCTGCTCGACCAGCCTGCTGAGCGGTTCGACACGGACGGACCGTTCATGAGCGGCGCCGCTAAGCAGGTTCACCTCATCCGCAACCTTGACTTCGCTGCGGTGATTTCCGCCGACCACAACGACCCGCCCCACTACGCTCAATGGACCAACAAACAACGCCAACAGGAGCTCATCGATAGCTTCAAGCTCCCGCTCGGGACCACGGCCCAGGGGACCGCCCCGCTCGGGCTATTGATTGTGAATTCGATGCTGCTTACCGGGTTCGACGCGCCACAGGCCCAGGTCATCTACCTCGATCGCATGATCCAGGAAGCCGAACTGCTCCAAGCTGTGGCACGAGTCAACCGCACAGCGCAGAAGAAGGACGCCGGCTTGGTGGTCGACTACTACGGGGTGTCGGCCCAACTGACCCAGGCACTGGCGGCGTATATGAGTGCCAGCGGTGAAATCGACCCGGATGTCGACGGAGCCCTACGTCCACTCACCCACGAGATCGAAAAGCTTGAACCTCAACAGCAACGCCTACGGCAGATCTTCATGCAACGCGGAGTGGAACCGACGACCGACAGCACTGAAGACTGTGTTCATCTGCTGGGCGACGAACGACTCAGGACTGAGTTCGACGTTGCTCTGCGAGCTTTCCTCAACACGCTCAACACAGTGCTGCCGAGACCCGCGGCCCTGCCGTTCATCGGTGACCTCAAACTCTTCGGAGAAATCCAGGTTCAGATCCGCCGCCGCTATCGCGACACACCTGACGGCGACTTCGATCCGCGAAAATACCAAGAGAAGATCCGTCGTTTGATTGATGAGCACATCACTGTGCTTGATCTTGAGCACAAGATTCCGCCGGTGCGTATCAACGAGGTCGCTTTTGCTGAGCATGTCAACCAGATCGACTCGGATCGGACCAAGGCCTCAGAAATGGAACACGCCTTGCGGCACCACATCCGCGAGCACATCGACGAAGACCCCGCGTACTACGGCAAGCTCTCGCAGCGAATCGACGACATCCTCGAGCGACTCGAAGACCGCTGGGACCAGATAGCCCTTGAGTTCGAGGATCTGATCACCGATGTCAACGAGGGACCCACCGACGAAGACGACACAGGACTCGACCCGACCACCGAACTGCCATTCCACAACCAGATGGTCGAGAAGGTGGCAACCTCTCAACCCGACGCAAACGAGCAGCTGATCACTCTCACGACATCCCTCGTCAACGAGATCCGTCGAATCATCGGTGTTGTCGGCTTCTGGGACAACGCGACCAAACAGGACGACCTGCGCAAGGCCATCAAACGCTCCCTTGACGACAGCGGTCTGTTCGAGTGGGACAGTCTCGATGAATTGTCCGTCGAACTGGTCGCCCTCGCCAAAGCGAACCAATGCCGCCTCACGTGATGTCCGCACCGGTCAGCTCGCCACGTTCGGATGCTGCGCTGGACGATCACTTGACTGTCTCCGCTGGAGTCCCGATTCATGATCGGGAGACACTGGTAGTCGGTGACCTCGTGCTTCACATCGCTCCGCCCAGTGATCGCAAGACGATCGAGATAATCGTCGAGCGCGACGCTTCGCTGGTTCTGAAAGCGCCACGCGCCTCGACAATTGAGCGGGCTGAGAAGTTCGTGATAGCCAAGCGCCCCTGGGTGTACCGCAAGCTCGCCGACAAAGACGCCCTGACCGGTCCGTCGATTGTGAAACAGTTCGTGGAAGGGGAGGGTTTCGCGTACTTGGGTCGCAGTTATCGGCTTAGCCTCACCTCCTCGGGAGAGTTCACTGGCGTCCGCTTGGAACGAGGGCGTTTCCGGCTCAATGCCTCAGATGTCGCTCGTGGCGCCGAGCTTATGCGTGGCTGGTACACCGAAGTCGGCAGCCAGTGGCTCCGGCGCAGGCTGCGCCCCTGGGCTCGTCGTTTGGGCGCACCCGAGGTCACGATTGAAGTCCGTGATCTCGGCTACCGCTGGGGCTCAGCCCGTCCCTCGGATGGCTCACAGCACATCAATGTCCACTGGGCCACCCTGCAACTCCCCCCAAGCCTCATCGACTACATCCTTGTGCATGAGTTGGCCCATCTCCGTGAAGCCAACCACACCGTTGAGTTCTGGTCGATAGTCGCCCGCCTCATGCCACCCTACGAAACCCACAAAGCCACCCTTGCCACCACCGGCAAATCCATCTGGCTCGGCTCAGTTGCCCTTCACCGATAGCTCGTTTCCTGGTTCCGGTACCCTCTTCAAACGCTCTAGAAGGATGATGAAGAAATGTCGATGACCTATAGAACTAACCCGTCGGCGGAACAATTACGCGAGCTATCTACACCCGAACTAGGGCTGGTACTCCTGGCAAACCTTGGAAGCCAGCCGCACATGCACAATTTGATGGTTAATCACAAATCGGCGCACCAGAACAATGACGAACCTGACGTGGATCGTCTGCTCGAACGTGTAAGTGATACATGGGCTTGGTTGGTAGCCGAAGGATGTGTGGGTCCAGATCTGAAGCAATCATCCGGGTGGTACCGCGTGACCGAGCGCGGTCAGCGCCTCAGCGAAGAAGGCACTTTGTCGAACGTGTTCGCGGATCAACGCATTCCTGAAGACATTCACGAACAGCTACGTGAATCAAGGACGCTTTTCCGAGGTGGAAAGATCGAGTTGGGCGTCTTTGCTGCCATGCGAGAGGTTGAAGTCTCACTACGAGACAAATCTGGATCTTCGAATGATCTCATCGGTGTTGCGCTTGCTCGTCAAGCTCTGTATCCCGAGAAGGGCCCACTGGCTGACAACCGATTGGAAAAAGGTGAGTGCCAAGCAATAGCCGATCTGTATGCAGGAGCACTCGGAGCATTCAAAAACCCCACGAGCCACAGAGTGGTCGACTATGAGGACCCTGCACGAGCCGCAGATGTGATCGTTCTAGCCGATCTCCTGTTACGAATGCTTGATGAGATGACAGCAGATCCCACCGCTACAGACAGCGAAACCGATGAAAGCTAGGTCTGACGGAGACGCTGGGGGTTCTCGCAGAGTCCTAGAACAAAATGATTTGGCTGGCCTGTTCCCAGGATTGGTGCCGGGTTGACCCGCTGATTGCGGCGCCTTTCAGGTCTTCGGGAAAGAAGTTCCCCGGTGCCGCGACCGTCTATCAACGGCCGTCCGGCAGTCTGGATGACCACCCCCTTGGCAACCGCCAGCAAACCAGGATAAGACGAGATCGCTGTGGTGGCCGCTTTGGTCTTGTTCGCCGACTATCCGTCACATGGATGCGTTAGTCGCGCCCGCGCACGAACGCGTACACCATCGTTGCCAAACTGAAACTGGTAAGACCGAAACCAGTCACCGACTGACCGGTAACGGCTAATACGATGCCAGTGGATAGAACTGCTAGCACGCAGATGAAGGCGAAAAACTGGCCCCGATGCTCTGCCCGACGCCCCTCTCGATGGCCTTCAATGAGAGCCGCTTGTGCCCTCTCGGACATCACCATGATCCTGTCTGCTCCGTTTGGAATGATCTCGTTGTAATCTTGCAGTATCTGAGGCGGCGGTAGTGGTCCAGATGTTTGCGCGAGCACGGCGAGGCTTGCAATATAGGATGCTCCGTCGCTTGCAGACATCGCTGAAAACAATTGCTCGAGAATTTCATCCTCATTCAGATCAGCTGTTTGCGGTGGCGCTTCGACAACGGCGACTTCGTCGTCCGGCGCGTGCTCCACTTCATCGGTGTTCTTCTCGGTTGGATCGTCGTTGAGTGTCATTTCGATTCCGCCATCATGCAGAAGATGCGACATCTTGGGGTTTTTCGCTCGATTGCCAGACACTGAGAAGTGATCTGGTAAGGAGGTCTCCAGCCGATCCGAAAGCTGTTTGTAAGCTAGGGTCAAGATCGGAATGTTGGAGCCGAGGTCCCATATAGAGCATCTCTCCAAGCCTCAAGAAATTGCCACTTTTTGATTCCTCACGGTCGCTTGCTAGACGATCTTCAACCATTCGCTGCACTTCGTCGCCAAGTTTTTCAGTGCTCTGTAGGAGTTGGCGAGTCGCTTCCCGGAGCTCTTTGGCATACCTAGAAAACTTATCTGACACCTCAACGCGTCCAGAATATTCACTAGCGTCTTCTCGAAGCAACTCAGCGTTCTTAGAAACCTTACGCGCTGTCTTCCGGAGCCTTTCTAGGGAGTCGACGACCTCAATCGAACTGCGAATAATGGCACTATTCATAGCCGGTCTGTCGGGGCTCATCACATCTAGCACGACAGTGATCTTCAACTGGGACAACTGCAGTGAGCGAATGATGTTCTCTATCTCTTGAAGGCTTGACACTAGATCTGTTTGCTTAGCTTGTAACGAGAGCACTGCCTGTCTCACTTGCCGGGAGGAGGATGTCCGGCTCGGAGCCTCTTCGTAGTGGTCAGCCCTGAATAGCGGTTGCTGGGGATCCTCGAGAGCAGGTCTGTTCAGTGGTCGCTCGACATAGTCCTTGGCGATTCTGCGGAGTGATGCGGCAACGTGAACTCTCAAGGTATCGGCAAGCTCAGGGTCGTTCTGCATCTCCTTGATGAGCAAACGCACGCCGCCGACATGATCTACGCGAGGTTGCCTTGCGGTACCAGCGCTGAATTCTGGCTGCTGCTCGTCTGACGGGTCAGGCGTGTTGAACCGGTGCCAAATTCGCGCAAGGGCTTGACCTTTCCTTGCTTCAAGGTGGAGACGTGGGTCCTGCTGGTCTTGCGACCCCAGAAAAAACGTTACTTGGCCAGCTTCGGCGTCTCCTGAATCTTGCGATGAATCAGACCGGCCAAGAATACTCAAGATCTTCTCCTGTTGTGTCTTGCGACATCCAAGCTTACAGAACCCGAAATGGGCTTGCACGATTGGCTTCACTAGAGGTTTGTTCGACTTCGGCGTCGCGCGAGGACCCTACTCTCACCCCAAGGGATCTCCATCGGTCTATAAATTTGTGTCGTACGACCGCGAGAGGTTTGAACCTGGCGATTGTGGTGTGGGAACGGACCGTAGCACGCAGCACAACAATCCTGGATTGCCCCGGTAGGCGTGTCGAGATCGTCGATGTCCTCGAGGTAGCGCTCGATTGCTCAACGGATGAGGTCAGCTTGGCTGCGCCGGAGATCGGACCGCGGCTGCGCCTGGGGCTTCGAGTTGGGACCCGGCAGAGGGTTGGTGATCTGGGCCATGGAGACTCCGAGGCTGCGTCTTGAGAGAATTATCAGTATATATCATGTTGACCAATGTCATATGGCTATGTAATGGTGTCATCATGTGTATTAGATGCGAGGGATACGGCGAAGAGCAGGTCGGGCGGATGCACGATCTGATGATAGATGTGCATGGGTTCGCGATAACCCAGGTGCGAGAACATGGCCAGCATGGCTGGACGTACACGATGGGACTCCGTGAGGGGTTGGACCATCCCGATCTGCTGGTCGTGCAGTTGATGCCGGATGTACAAGCTGAATTGGCGTCGAAGTTGGGGCAGATGGTGGTGGACGACGGACGGCTCGACCCCGAGGTGTTGGCGGTATCAGACATCGAACTCGTGCAAGTTGATCCGAGGCATTTCCGTGATGGGCTGGTTGCTGAGTGGGTCAACCGTTACCACAAGTTCCCCGAGGAGGGCGATTTCCTACAGGTCATGATGGGTCCAAGCATGTTGTGCGAATGCTGCCAGCACAGGATGCAGCGTCTCGATGATCCGGCTCCGCTGCGCCTGCATCACAAGAACCGGCAACAACGCCGAGCCGAGCAACGGCACCGGCCGAAGCCACCAAACGGCCGTCGGAAGTGAATGACCACACCCAGCAGCACTCGGGCGTAACAGCAACCCTGAACGGAGACCCGTTACGGTTGGGATATGAGTCTCGCTGTTGAACCAACCGATCTAGCCGGTGTCGCGCAGAAGCATGGACCGGCTGCCTATGTGCTGACTACCGGTGCCGATGGCAGGCCCCGGGTTATTCACGTAGCAGTCGATGTCGCCGATGACGGCACTATCTCTGCGGTTGTTGGTAGGAGCGCTGCGGCCAATGCGATCGACCGCCCCAACGTGTGCGTGTTGTGGCCGCCCGCTGCTGACGGGTTCAGTCTGATTGCTGATGGCACAGCGATCGCCAAAGGCGAACCCGGCCCCGGCACACCGATAACCATCACCGTGACTTCCGCCGTGAAACACCGCCCTGCCCGTGGCCAGAACTAAAGAACACCCGCCCGGGGACGGGCTGAGGGCACCATCGGGCGGGCGGGGAGTAGATGACGTGAGCGTAGCGCAACCGTCACGGGCGGCAGACGCGCTGTCCGGCCAGGGGTGCTGGTTCACCTCCGTTGAGGTGCCGCAGAGCCAGAGCCGGGAGGCCGAGCGTGTCGGCTAGCGACGACCACGACGACCCAGCGGACGCTTCGACGCAGGTGACCGAATCCACGGCTCGCACCGCGACCTCGCCAACAGTGAGCGCCGAGTTGACATGAGCCGTGATCGCCTCAACGAGGGCTATTCCCGCCGACTCATTGGGGTTCTGGTCGGTCATCACCGTCATGGCGTAAGACCCGCCGTCACCATCGCGCACAACGCCTGTCGTTCCCAGTCGCCATCCAAAGCCGCGCAACGGGTAGAAGCCGTTCTTGAGGGCCGCCTTGTAGCCGTCCGGCAAACCAGCCGTCACCCCCCAACTCTGGGCTGCGCTCACGCCCGACATCGTGTCCCATGCGGTGTCAATCGCAGCCGGGCCGAGCGGACCGCCGCCAACAAGGAGTTGCTCGATGAGAACCGTTCGGTCCTCAGCTGTGCTGACCGTGGCGCCGTAACGCGCGGTGTGGCTCGTACCAGCGATACCGAACCGTTTGTCGAGCATCTCCATGCCGACAGCACCTCCAGCAGCGATATACAGCCGAGATGTGGGCGGGCTGTTGTGGCTGAAATGCATCATCAATTCGATGTCTGCGGATTCAGCGCCGCTGAGTGGGCGACCTGCGTCCTGGGCTGCCAGCAGAACTCCCGCAAGTATCTGCGCCTTGATCACGCTAGCGGTCGTGATTGCTAGGTCACCGTTGAGGTGATACCGGCACCTGGTTCGAAGATCGTGTACCGCCGCAGTGAAACGTGCACCGCTATAGACCTGGCTGATTTCGGTGACGAAAGCGTCGTTGAACATGTCGCTGCACTGGCCGCTGACGACATCACAGTCCACCTGCGAGTCGTCGTTTTCGCCAGCAGGGTTCTGCGGGGTTTTGAGCCAGCGCCAGACGAAGGTGATGAGTTCTGCCCAAGTCACCGCGGTGTCGGGGTCGAAATGTGTAGTTGAGCGTCCTGTCGTGACTCCCTGGGCTGTCATCCAGCCGACCGGAGCGACTTGCCAGTCTTGCTTGACGTCGACGAACGAACTTGGTCTTGCGCTAGGTCGTCCCGATGCGCGCCAGAGGAATGCGGCCACTTGGGCTCGGGTCGCGAGCGCGTCGGGGCTGAACGTCGTCGGCGAGGTTCCCCGGGTGACTCCATTGTTGGCCGCCCACGCCACCGGCATCTGCAACTCTCTAGCCCTGATGTCGAGGAACCGATGACGGTACCGGGCCTCCGGCTCATCGAGCGCTTTGTGCATGACCGTGATGACCTCTCCCCGTGATGTGGCAACGCCCAGTGCCACACAGCCGGTCACGACTCCGGTACCTTGCGCCCACGCCACCGCATCGCGGTAGTAGGGCACAGAGTCGGTTTCGCTTTGGTCCGCCGACACAGGCGATGCGGCAACGGCTGAGGTGAGCAGGCCGGCCACGACGATTGTGTTGAGCAGCGCGTTGGCAGCCCGGAGCCTCATGGTCGCCGAGCCTAAGCGGTAGGTTTCGGTCGGGGCACGCAGTCAGGGTGTTCGGTCGGGGCACCTAGGTTCACGTTCCGAGGAGCGTGTTCAAGGCCAGCCGTTGCTGGGTGATCTCGGTGGCTATGCGGGCGAGGGTAGGGATGTCTTCGGTTTCACAGATGTCGTGGGCGTGAAGCCTTCGTAGTCGTCCACCGAACGGCTGTCGGAAGTAAGAATTTGTTTTGTACATTTGTCTTTGCCCGAACTCAACAAATTTTCGACTAGGCCACAGCAAAGTGCCAGCAAAATTGTTTTGTACGTTTGTTTATTCCGAACTCAACAACATTTCTGATAGCTTCTTATTATATTTCAGTAACGGAAGATGACGCTATGTCCACAGAGCCAAGAGGTCGGGGTCGTCCCACGCATGGTGAGTTGTACGCAAGACTCCGTGTTCAGGTTGACGAACTTCATAAGAACCTGGGTGGCTTGCCTCTCCCCGCAGAGGCTGTCGATATCTGGCGCGGCATCTGGTACGAGGAGGCCCACCACTCCACAGCCATTGAAGGCAACACCCTTGTCCTCAAGCAGGTAGAGCAGTTGTTGGCTGAGAACCGCGCCGTTGGAAACAAGGATCTGCGCGATTATCTGGAAGTGAAGGGCTACGCTGACGCCGCGGACTGGGTGTACAACCAGGCCATTCGTCCCATCGGTCTTTCGCAGCACGGCAAGATTCTGACCTTGTCGGAGATCCAGGAGGTACACCGCGCGGCGTTGTCCCCGGTGTGGGAGGTGTCGCCTCATCCAGACGCCGATGACCAAGAAGCCCCAGGACACTATCGCCGACATGACATTGAACCCTTCCCCGGAGGCATGACAGCGGTCTCGTGGCCGCTCATTGACTCGGAACTCACCGCTTGGACCGACGATGCCAACTCGCTTGACGATCACTCTCTCAAGTTTCCCGAGGCGCTGGGGATGCTCCACTGCCGCTTTGAGCAGATTCACCCCTTCCTTGATGGCAACGGTCGAACCGGTCGACTCGTGCTGAACCTGATCTTGGTACGCCTCGGCTATCCTCCGGTGGTCATCTACAAGCGCAATCGAACCAAATACCTTCGGGCACTGCGCCACGCCGATAGTGGGGAAGCCGGTCCTATCGGGGAGTTGTTGGCGAGGGCGATACTCGAAGGCCTCTACCGCTTCGTGCTCCCCGCTGTTGCTGGTCCGGCTCGACTGGTACCACTGGAAGCTCTGGCCTCGCCCGATACAAAGGCCAGCGCCCTTCGCGCCGCGGCGAGTCGAGGCAGACTCCAAGCGAGCCGTGGCAGCGACGGACGATGGCGCAGTTCGCGCCGGTGGGTGGACGATTACATGAAATCCCGTTACCAGCGGCAATAGTGGTCTAAGGTCAGGCTGAGGGCTTGTCTGTTTTTCTCGCCGGTATGGCATCGGCTCTGTTGGGTTTTGGTGACTTCTTTGCAGGTCTCGGTGGCCGTCGAACGGGTCACGCGGGTGCGGCGATAGCGATTGCTTGGGTGGCTTCGCTTGTCGGCGGAATTGTGGCTGGTGTCTATGTGTTGATCTTTCAGCCGAAAGCCTTCACTGTTGACGACCTGCTCTGGTCGCTTGCAGCGATCTTGTTCTTTTCATTGGCGCGCCCGCTGTTGTACCTGGGCATGGAGCGGGGGCCGATGTCGATTTTTGCACCGGTCATTGGGGTGGTCGGACTGGTCGTGCCAGCACTTGTTGGACCCTTGACTGGTCAGGCTCTCACCGGCTTGGAGTTGCTGGGAGTGCTGATGGCTGTTCCGGCGGTGGTGCTGGTCGTAGCCGAGGGCAAGTTTCCGTCCATCGACTCTGTCCGCCATAGCCCGGCGTTGGGGTTGGGAGTGATTACTGGTGCTTTGATCGGCGCTACCAGCTTGTGTTTCGGCCAGATCGATCCTGACGCGGGTGCCATGCCAGCTTTCTTAGTTCAAGCTGGTGCAGTGGCATTGATCCCGCTTGTTGCCAGGACGTTCAGGCCCATGGCACCTCTGCGAGGCGATGTTCTCCGTTTCGGTTTGCTGGTCGGATTTATTGATGCGGGTGCCATCATCGGCAGTGTGATTGCATATCAACGCGGCAACGTAGCGGTGGTTGCGGCGATCATTGGTTTCGCGCCAGTGGTGACGATCTCTTTGGCGTGGCGGGTGTTTGGAGAGAAGGTCTGGCGCTGGCAGTGGGTCGGTGCCGGGTTGGCCACCGTCTCAATCTTGTTGTTCGCCGTTGCCCTGTGACCAGCGCGCTTACTGTTATCTTTGGCCGAGCGCTTCGTCGCCCACCGCCATCTCGCCTTGATCTAGCCGTTAGGGAATTCAAATGACGCCAGCACAGCTCCACCCGTTTGCCTCTCCGGCCAAGGCAGCAGGTGACTACCTGTCGCTTGTGCGTGGAGAGGGCAGTCGCGTCTTCGATGCCGGCGGCAAGTCCTATATTGATGGCCTCGCCAACCTTTGGTTGTGTCAGGTGGGTCACGGACGCCGCGAGATTATTGATGCCGTGACCGCTCAGATGAGCGAGCTTGAGTGCTACAACACCTTCAACCCCTTCACGAACCCGGCCGCTGATGCCGCAGCAGAATCAGTCAGGGTTCGCTCACCACACCCCGATGGCCGTGTGTTCTTCGGGCTGGGCGGGTCCGATGCAGTGGACACAGCTCTCAAATTGGCGCGCATGACGATGCAGCGCCGAGGCGATGCCGACCGTCAGGTCATTATTCGCCGTGAGGGTGGTTATCACGGAACCAACATGGGAGGTACGAGCGCTCAGGGCATCGCTTTGAATCGTCAAGGATGGGGTGATTTGGTACCGCACTTTGTTGAAGTTCCCCGCGACGACATCGAGGCTATGGCCCGGGCCTTCTCGGATCACGGCGAGCGTATCGCTGCGGTGATAACTGAGCCGGTGCAGGGCGCTGGAGGGGTGTGGCCACCCCCCGACGGGTATTTGCCGGCGTTGCGGAGGCTCTGTGACCTCCACGGTTCGCTGCTGATTTTCGATGAGGTCATTTGCGGATTCGGGCGGACGGGAGAGTGGTTTGGTGCGCAGCGGTTCGGTGTCGTGCCCGACATGATGACCTTCGCCAAGGGCGTGACGTCGGGCTATCAGCCGTTGTCAGGTGTGATCGTGTCTCGCGCGTTGTGCGCGGAGATGGAAGATCCGGACTTTATTTTGCGCACCGGTTACACCTACTCGGGTCACCCGGCGTCGTGTGCGGCTGCTATCGCCAACATTGATCTGATTGACAGCGAAGGTCTTTTGGGAAGGGCAACCGATATCGGCGCGCAATTCGAGACAGGTCTGAAAGCCCTCGCCGACGATGGCACTATCGAGAGCTACCGTGGTATTGGGGCGGTGTGGGCGGCCGAACTTGGCTACGACACCATGGCCGTCTGGAATGCGCTGCTAGATCGCGGGGTGATCGTGCGGTCTATGGGTACTGCGCTGGGGATATGCCCGCCTCTAGTCATCTCGACAGATGAGGTTGACACCATTCTCGACGCCATCAGCGACGCTGTGGCCTCAACCGCCAAGCCCGGCTAGCACACCAATCCCAAGAAGCGAACCGGTTAACTGTCAGCCCGACCCCTCGGCCGCGAACTCAAAAACTATGTTGTTTTTGCTGGCCTCAATGTCGGTGTGGTCGAGGTGGTGGATGACAGTGACTTTTTGCACGCCGCAGTCTCCAAAAGCGTCGCAACTGATCGTGCCGATGGTGCCCTGGTAGCCGCTCACGGCGTCGAGATGCTCGCGTATGCCGGCTCGGTCGATCACCAGGTTGTCGTCGATGATTTCTGAGGCTGCTCGGATTGCTTCGAGGAGTAGCGTCGTAGCGTCGTAGGCATGGGCCCAGTAGGCACCGCTCGGTGACTCTCCGTAGCTGTCTTGGTAGACCTGCAGGATCTCAGCGGCGGTTTTCCCGGTGCTTTCGTTGGCTTTGTTGCCGAATCTGGTGTCTGGACCCGAGATGTAGATGCCTTCAGATTGCGGTAGCGACATGAAACCGTCGATGAGCAACGCGGCGTCGGTCAGCAGTATCGCGTTCTCAAGGCCCGATACTCTTGGTGCTTGATCCGCGATGAAGTCTCCGGCGGGCTGAAATATCGGGAAGAACAGTGCTTGGGGGCTTCCCGAAGCGATCTCGGTGAGTATCGGCACCATGTCGGTGTCTTCTTTGTTGATGGCGCTAACAGCTGTGACCGATCCGCCGAGGTTCGCATAGCTGTCGGCAAAGGCTTGCGCTATCGATTGGGTGTAAGGATCGCCGTCGTGAACTGCCGCAGCCGTCGTCAACCCGAGCTGGTCGTACACCATACGGGCCATGGCTTCTCCCACATAGAGGCCGTTGTTTGAGGTGCGGTAGTAACCGTGGTTGTGATTCGGACCAGCATTGCCGGCTAGATCCGAAGTGAGCAACGGCGAGGTGTTGGACGGGGCGATCATCGTCATGCCCGCGTTGGTGATCAGCGGTGCTGCGGTGGTCGCTGCAACTGAACAGCTAGTGCCGATCACCCCGACAACGTCTTGGTCTGCGACGATGGTCTGAGCTGCGGCCTGCCCGCCGTCGCTGGAGCAGAACTCGTCGAGTCCGGCTCCGAGGTTCACATCGAAGCCGTGTATTTGACCGAAGTCGGCGATCGCCAACTCGACGCCGCGTTGGTTGGGGATGCCCAGATAGGCAACATCGCCGGTGATGGAGTTGAGGGATCGAATCTGGATGGCATCATCGGGTGACACGATCACGGTTCCGAGTGAGTCGTCGCCGCTGGTTGGTGAATCGCCCGTGCTGTCGTCTCCACATGCCGAAAAGGCTGCCAGGGCGATTGCCAGGATTGCGTATCGAAAGATCCGTCCGACGGGTTTCGTGCTCGCTTGTTGCATACCGAACATGTCCATGTGTTCAGTATGGCGGGGCCACGGGAATCTGTTGACTTCTTCAAGCGTCTAAAGCGCGTTTCACAGTGTTCGGGCGTCTATTGTTGAATGATGAACGACGAGGTGTTTGCTGGTCACGAAGCCCTCACCTTCGATGACCTGTTGGTCGTGCCTGGCTGGAGCGAAGTGCTTCCAGCCGATGTTGATCTGTCTACGGTGCTAGCTGGGATTGAACTGCGAGTGCCTCTCATGTCCGCGGCGATGGACACGGTAACTGAGGCCCCCCTTGCAATCGCTATCGCGCGGGCCGGTGGAATTGGTGTGCTGCATCGAAACCTCACTGTCTCCGAGCAAGCCAACCAGGTCGAACGGGTGAAACTAGCCCAGGCCGGAATGATCGCGTCGCCCATCAGCCTTTCACCTGAGGCCACGCTGAACGATGCTGAGGAGTTGATGGCGCGCCACAAGATCAGTGGAGTGCCGATATGCGAATCGGGCGGGCGTTTGGTCGGCATCTTGACCAACCGCGACGTCCGTTTCTGCACCGCAGACGAGTACTCGAAACCCGTCACCGACTTCATGACATCCGAACCGTTGGTGACCGCGCCGGTGGGAACCGATCTGGATGAGGCGGTGGCGATCTTGCACCGTCACCGGATCGAGAAACTCCCCTTGGTTGACGACGACGGGATCCTTGGTGGCTTGATCACCGTTAAAGACATCGCCAAGCGAATCGAGTATCCCGACAGCACTCTCGACGCCGCGCGGCGGCTCAGAGTCGCCGCGGCGATCGGGGTCAATGACACCGCCGAACGGGCAGAGGCTCTGGTCGCTGCCGGCGTAGACATGCTGGTCGTCGATACTGCTCATGGGCACACCGCGGGAGTCGTCAACGCGGTCCGCACGATCAAATCGGCATGGCCTGAAGTGGTAGTAGTGGGCGGAAACGTTGTCACCGCTAGAGGAGTGGAGGTGTTGGTGTCTGCTGGCGCCGACGTCATCAAGGTCGGTGTCGGAGCGGGCAGTATCTGCACGACTCGAGTTGTCTCCGGCGCCGGTATGCCGCAGATGACCGCTATTCACGATTGTGCTCAGGCTGCCCGCGAGCTTTCGGTTCCCCTGATCGCCGACGGCGGAGTTGTCGCTTCCGGCGATATTGTCAAGGCCTTTGTTGCCGGTGCCGACTGTGTCATGCTCGGCAACCTGTTGGCAGGAGTGGACGAGGCGCCAGGAGAGCTTGAACTTGTTGAGGGTGCGATGTGGAAGACGTATCGCGGCATGGGTTCGGCGGGTGCCATGCGCGGGCGTGCCAGCGACCGTTACGGGAGCGGGCAAGGCGCGGGAAAGCATGTGGCCGAGGGAGTGGAGGCCCGCGTGCGCTACGCGGGGCCGCTCTCTGAGCTTGTCGGTCAGTTGACCGGTGGCTTGCGTTCTGGTATGGGTTACGCGGGCGCTGCTGATCTTGTCGACCTGCAACATCGCACGCGTCTTGTGCGGATCACCGGCGCGGGTTTGCGCGAGAGCCACCCCCACGACGTCGACATCCTCCGCGACGACTGACCCGGACAACTAGCTGTTCTTTTTTGTGTGTCCGGGACTATTCGAGGAGGTCTTGGGTTTGCTGGGCGGTCTGTTCGGGTAGCCAGTCATCGAGGGTCCCGGTTGATGTCGGCATATCGGCGAAAAGGTCGTCGAAGCCTTCGAGTGGCGACACGATTTCGCGTTCGGGGTGGTCGAGGATCCAGCCCTGTGGGGTGGTGAAGAGCCATTCGTTGCCGTCCTCGCGAACGTTGAACCATCTCCCGGCAGCGTCAACGACCGGAATATGATTTGGTTGCAAGTAGATGACGCTTGCTGCGCCGATGGGCATAACCGAACGGATTTTCGCGACCGAGGAGTCGTTTGGTCGGAAGAGTCCCACATAATAACGGGTACCGTCGGCAGTCTCGAAGACCAGGTTGACCTCAACAAGAATTTCAGCAGGCACTGGCTTGTCGGGGTCGAGTTCTGGTTTTGTGTCAGCGTCGGCCTTGATTCGCCCTTCCTCAACATCCACGAGCGTGGCCTTCGTCACGACTTCGGACTGATCGGCCAGATCAGCGATCGAGTCAGCTGGGTCGTAGTCGCTTGAGAACGATCTGAAGTACGAATCGTATGTCTCCTCGTAGAGTCCCTCCTCCTCCGAACCGCATCCAGCAACGAAGGCGGCCACAACAACGAGCGCAAGCAACTTGAGCGCCACTACAAGAGGTTTCAGAGCCTGGCTGCTTGGAGCGGTCCGCACAGGCGATGATCGGGGTCCATCGTTCATTTCTTGAAGCGCTCCAAGAATCGGAATGCGACAGATTATCTGAGCTGTTGGCACAATACTGACTCTCCCTGTAGACCGCACAGCAATCCTCCACTCTTTGTCGGTTGTCTGTTCTTTGTCCGAACCGGCATTTTGTTACAAGAAATTTCAGATTGTTTTGACGACCAATCGCAAGCAACCCTCCCGCGGCGCCGCAGAGGGCCACGGACTCTCATTGTTTGAGGGCCGAAATGATGTCGCGACGACAAATGGCGGTTGCGACAATCGGCACCAGGCCGAGTAGGGCAGCGTTAGCCCGGTCAGCCTCGAGCGATGGCGTCCAGGATGTTGAGACGGGCGGCGCGGCGGGCTGGAACGATAGCTGCGGCGATACCTGCGATAGTGGCAACAACCAAGTACGACAGCAGATCGACGACCGGAATATCGAGCGCACGGATGAAATCGTCGGGCATGACCGAGACCGCGGCGCTGCCGAAAGCTGTTCCCAACAGGATGCCGAGCACCCCGCCGAACCCCGCGATTATCGCACCTTCGAAGAGCACCATCCGCAGCATCTGCTGGGTGGTCATGCCAACGGCGCGTACCAGGCCAAGCTCGCGTGTCCGTTCAAACACCGACAGAGCCAGGGTGATGGCGATTCCAAGCAGGGCGATCACGACTGAAACACCCACCAGCACATTGATCACGATCAAGGCCTGATCGATCTGGCTGGCTTGGCGATCCTGGAACTCGTCCCGGGTTTCGACGTTGAGCGTCGGATAGTCGTTGGTGAAGGTCTGCAGAGCCGCTCGGGCCCGCGCTTCGTCCACTCCGTCGCTGACATTGACGGAAATGAACTGGTCTTGGCTGGAGGGGAACTGATCGGTCCACATTTCCAAGGAGATGACCCGGTTTCCATAAATGCTCGAATCGGTGAAGATTCCCGCCACGGTCACGGTCTCAAGGCTCAGGTCGGGGAACTCGATATCGAACCTGGAACCGATATCGAAGTCGTTGTCGTCGGCCATGTCCTCGTGGATCCAAATGCTGTTGCGGTCGAGCCGCGACTCATCAAGAGCAACGAAATCAGGATCGATGTGGCTGATAGAGGTGGCCATGTCGGTAGCTGAGGAGTCCCGTACGTCGTCGTCAAAGACAGTCCGGTATGCCTCGAACGCGAACCGGTATCGCACCACCGTGTCGACCTCGCCGAGTTGTTCGAGGTCATCGGCCAGCTTGGGGCTGAAAGATGAATCCGGACCGCCGCCGCTGCTCGGCGAGACGAACCAATCGGAGGTGACTGACTCTTCGAGTACGTTGGCGAAGGTGGCCTTGAAGGAGGCCGCCACGACAGCAGCAGTGCTGACCAGGGCTAATCCGATCATCAGAGCCGCAGCTGCCGAAGCGCTGCGCCTCGGGTTGCGGCCGGCATTCTCGCGGGCCATACGGGCATTCGACTTGAGCGTGCGGGGCAGCCAACGACGCAACCAGACGACCACGGCCAGTACCGCAACTCCTATCGGGATCAAGACTACTGAAGACCAGTCGGTGGTCAGAATCGCAACCAGGCCGGTCAACACCATCACCACGCCGCTCGCACCCACGAAAAAGAGCACGACACCTGCTGCCACCCAGCGGAGCTTCCAGCCCATGATGAACGCCGCGTCGACTCCTCGCACACCCACGATCACCACCAGCAAGGCCAACGGAATCAACGCCAACGACCCGAGCAACCCGACGATTCCAGCGCCGTCGAAGTCACTCACGAGATCGATAAACGACAGGATCACCAAATACAGCGCGCCCAACGTGGCACCAACCCCAACCACAGTCGTTACCACGCCGGTGATTCCCAACAGGATCGCCAAGGGCCAGCGTCCAATGTAGTTGCTCAGAGGACGGGCCAGAATCGGGCTGATGCTGTTGACACCCAAAAAGATTGTGAGCGCGGCAAGACCCACCAGCGACAAGACGGCGACGATCCCCAAGTTGAGCAGAAGCGCCAGCAGCATCATCACCAGACCGAACCCGAGTGTTGCGTAGCGTCCCAGCGTCGGCGCCAGACGTCGGACACCGAAAGCGTTGCCGACCGCTGCGACCGCGCCCAAGCCGAGGATCCACAGCCAGTCGCCCGTGACGATGCCGACGACCGCGACAATCCATGAGGTCATGGTCACCAACCCGCCAATCAGCAGATGCGCCTCGGGGACGTGACGAGACAGACGGGCGTCTTCACGAAGTGCTGCCATCGGGCTGATCCGGCGGGCCCGCAACGCCGGAGCGATTGCGCTCGCCATGGTCACACCGATCCCTACGGCGATGCCCCACACGAACGTTGATGGTTCGAGTAGAAGTTCATTACCGCTGGGACCGAAGTCGAATTGAGCCAGCAGCCAGCGCAGTCCCACACCGAAACCGATCCCCAGTCCTGTGCCGACCACGGTCGCGAAGATGCCAACCAGCAGGGCCTCACCCAGCAAGGCCCCGGTGACCTGTGTCCCGCTCGCTCCGATCGCGCGCAACAGACCGAGTTCTCGGATTCGCTGACCGATGAGGATCGTGAAGACGTTGAAGATCACAAAGGCCGAAACCGCCAAAATGATGAAGGCGAACACCAACATGAATGTTTGGAAGAAGCCGATGAACTCTTCGAACTCTTCGGTCTGTTCCTCAACGAGTTGTTCACCGGTGACGAGTTCGACCCCAGCGGGTAGAGCGGCGTCTACCGAATCGGCTATCGCGTCTGAGTCTGCGCCGCGAGTCTCGAAGGTGATCTGGTCATAACCGGTTCCGAGGTTGATGACCTCACGGGCGGTGGCCGTCTCGTAGGCGACGAGTTTCGCCCCGACCACGGCGTTTTCGTCCGGTGAAGCATAAAAGAAGGTGCCTACCAGCTTGAAGTCACCTGGTCCGGCCGGGTTGATGACGGTGTAGGTCCCGCCGACGACGAAGTTGCCGGCTTCGAATGCATCGGTGTCGAGGGTGAACTCTCCGGGGCCTTGCGGAGGACGCCCCTGTTGGATGTACAACAGCGGGATGGAACTCTGATCGGGCCAGTTGACACCAAGATTGGGGGCGGTGTTGGCTGTCTGGGCCTCACCGTCGCCGTCGATCGGGACAGACCCGAACTTGAATATCTGCGGTTGTACTCCGGCGACGCCATCAATGTTGTTGAGCAGATCGACGACATCGTCGCCGAGGGGAGCGCTGACGATGTCCCGATCGCCGAAATCGACTTCGGAGCGTACTGCGTACTCGGTGTTACCGTCGATGTCTTCGGCGATACTTCCAAAAGTCGCGCGCAACCCGTCGGTGAACACGAACACGCCGACGGTGAACATCACTCCGAGGGTGACCGCGGAACAGGTGAGCAGGAAGCGGAAGGGCTTACCTGAGATGTTGCGTCGGATCAGCTTGAAGATCATCAGTGAAGTTGCTTCATCTGGTCTAGAACCAGATCGGCGGTCGGGTCGAGCAGTTCGTCGACGACCTTGCCATCGGCCAAAAAGATGACTCGGTCCGCGAAAGCGGCCGCTAGAGGATCGTGGGTGACCATGACGATGGTCTGGCCCAGATTGTCGACTGCGTCTCGCATGAACCGCAGAATCTCGTTGCCAGACGTGGAGTCCAGGTTACCGGTGGGTTCGTCTGCGAAAATAATCTCGGGACGGCTGGCCAGGGCTCGGCTCACCGCCACTCGCTGCTGTTGTCCGCCGGACAGTTCGCTTGGTAGATGGCTCATCCGGTCAGCCAAGCCAACGGTGTTTATGACATGGTCGAGCCATGCCTCGTCGGGGTCGTTTCCAGCGAGGTCCATGGGCAGAGTTATGTTCTCGAGCGCGGAGAGAGTTGGCACAAGATTGAAGGCTTGAAAAACGAAACCAACTTTGTCACGGCGCAGCAAGGTCAGATCACGTTCGCTCAAACTCGACAGATCAGTCGCGCCAATAAAGACCTGACCACCGCTCAGCGTGTCGAGCCCCGCGAGGCAGTGCATGAGAGTGGATTTGCCCGAACCCGACGGGCCCATGATGGCGGTGAACTTGCCCTGCTCAAAGTAGGCGTCGATGCCATCGAGGGCTCGAACTTCGGTGTCGCCTTCGCCATAGATCTTCGTGGCTTCAACGGCGAGGGCTGCAGTGGTAACAGAAATGGTTGCGTCGCTCATAAAAGCTCCGGTTCACTAGGGAGAGGATTCGCAAAGCTCCAAACGAGGCTATCGCTGCGCATACTCCGAACTACTTGAGTTTGTGCGGGTTTCGGCGCGGAACGTGACAAAGTGGTGCGATTCTGTGGGAGTGGAGTTGGACTGGATAATGAAGGAGCAGATATGCGCCCGGTGAAGATCGCTACTTGGTCAGAAGTGCCTGATCGTGAACCGGTTGGGGCGTTAGTTGACGGGGTCGACCTAGTTGTCGTTCGCTTCGATGACAACCACTCGGTGCTCTACGGTCGTTGCTTGCACCGCGGCGCGCTGATGGCTGACGGCAAGATCAGTGGAGACAACCTGATTTGCGGACTCCATGGCTGGGACTACGTGTTCCACACCGGCGTTTCGAGCTACGACAACAACGAGCGACTCGCCAAATTCGCGTCGTGGGTGGAGAACGATGATCTGCTTGTTGATCTCGACGAGATTCAGGCATGGACCAAAGAACATCCCCAACCCTTCGACAGAGATGCCTACCAGGGCGAATTTCAAGATCCGCACGGAGATCCGGCCGAACCCCATGTTGGCCTGATCCGACGGTTGGCCAACGAGGGGTTGGATTATCTCGGTCACCACGGACCTGTCGTTTCGATGGGGGTCGAGCGAAATCTGCTGCCGAAATGGGACGACATCCAGTTTGTGACGGCCCAATTGGCACGCCAGCCCCAGCTCGATCATGTGGAGGTGGGCACCGAGGTGATCGTAGGGCCCAACGCCGCCAAACCGCTGTGCCTTGAAATCCCGGTGCTCGTCAGCGATATGAGCTTCGGGGCGCTCTCGGAGGAAGCCAAGGTGGCACTGGCGCGTGGCGCAGAGTTGGCGGGAACAGGGATCTGTTCAGGAGAGGGCGGGATGCTGCCCGAGGAGAAGGCCGAGAATTCACGTTACTTCTACGAGTTGGCGAGCGGAAAGTTCGGCTGGTCACTCGACAAAGTCGCTGATGTGCAAGCCTTTCACTTCAAGCTCGGCCAGGGTGCCAAGACCGGAACAGGTGGACATCTGCCGGGCATCAAAGTCCAAGGCAAGATCGCCGAGGTGCGGGGCCTGGTGCCAGGCACCGACGCCATTTCTCCGTCCACGTTTGTCGAGTTCGATTGCGAAGACGATTACCGGCGTTTCGCTGATCAGGTCAGGGAGGTCTCCGGCGGCGTGCCGATCGGGGTGAAGATGTCGGCTCAACACATTGAGGACGACATCGACGCGGCACTGCGGATCGGAGTTGACTACATCATCCTTGATGGCCGCGGCGGAGGAACCGGAGCTGCACCAGTGGTTTTCCGTGACCATATTTCGGTGCCGACGATCCCGGCGCTTGCCCGGGCGCGCCGCCATCTCGATAGTCGCGGGCGGCGCGACGTAACCCTGGTCGTGACTGGCGGACTCAGAACCCACACCGATTTCGCCAAGGCTCTTGCGCTTGGCGCTGACGCGGTGGCGGTGTCCAACTCGGCCATGCAGGCGATCGGCTGTATCGGTATGCGCGCTTGTTCCACCAACAACTGTCCGGTTGGTATAGCCACCCAGAAGCCTGAATTGCGGGCGCGCCTGCCGGTAACCGAAGCAGCGCCAAGGCTCGAACGTTTTTTTGCTGCGAGCGCAGAACTTATGGGTGTTCTGGCGCGGGCCTGCGGGCACACGCATCTGCGCGAGTTCTGCACCGACGATCTCACCACCTTTGACTCAGACATGGCCCAACTAACGGGTATCGCCTACGGAGGAGTAACAAAGTGAGCGACTCAATTGACGACAGACCATCGATTTCCGAGCCCCCTCTGCCACAAGAGCAGTTCTCGTGGCACCGCTTGGTGAGCCTCGACGAGTTGCCTCAAGGCCGGGTCTCGACGGTCACCATCGGCCACGAGAGCCTCTGCGTAACCCACACACCCGAGGGTGGCTATGGCTGTTTGGTCAATGCCTGCCCGCATCAGGCCGGTCCGCTCGGCGAAGGGTCTATCGAGGGGGGATGGCTTCGCTGTCCTTGGCACGGCTATGACTATTCACCCAAGAACGGGAAACCACCGGGCGCCTTCTCAGACGCGCCAATGGCGTTTAGGACTGAAGTTCGCGACGGCGGGGTGTATGTCGCCCTGCCCCATGAAATGGCACGGCCCCGGAGTGTCTCTGATGTGATGGTCGAAACGATGGTCAACTGGGGCGTAACCCATGTCTTCGGCATGGTCGGACACTCAAATCTCGGATTCGCGGATGCTATGCGAGCCGCTGAGGAACGTGGCGACCTTGCCTTTATCGGTATCCGTCATGAGGGTGCCGCTTCATTTGCGGCTGTCGCTTACGGCAAGCTCACCGGCAAACTTGCGGCATGTTTCGCGATCGCGGGTCCTGGCTCGACCAACCTCATGACCGGACTGTATGACGCAAAAACCGATCGGGCGCCGGTGCTTGCGATTTGCGGGCAAGTTCCCAGCAAAGTCCGCGGTCGTGGCGCTTTTCAAGACACCGACCTCTCAGCGGCATTCGCGGATGTTGCCCGCTATTCCCAAACCGTTCAGGCAACCTCTGACCACGGCGAGTTGATGACGCTGGCATGCAAATCGGCGTTGGTTGAACGCGATGTGGCTCATTTGGTGTTGCCCGACGAAGTCCAGGTGCTCGCGGCTGGCGACAACGCCCGCGTGGGTTCCCCCGAGGGTCGCAGCGGAGATCGTGGGATAGCCCCGCCAACACAGTCGTTACGTGCAGCGATCGAGGCGATTTCGGCTGCTGAGCGGCCCCTCGTCATCATCGGCAACGGTGCGCGTGCCGGGATCGACGACATCGTTGCTTTCGCTGCGGCCATTGATGCACCGGTCGCCACCACCTTCAAAGCGAAGGGTCTGATCTCAGATCAACATCGCTTGGCGGCGGGAGTGCTGGGACGCTCCGGAACTCCTGTGGCGAGTTGGTTCATGAACGAGTCCGACATGATCGTGGCGTTCGGGGTGTCGTTCGCGAATCACACCGGAATCGCCGATTACAAACCGATCGTGCAGGTTGACTTCGATCCGATGGCTCTTGGCCGTTTCCATCCTGTGGCGGTTCCTGTTCAGGGCCATGTCGGGGTTGTCGCCAAAGCGCTGCTTGAGGGGCTTGATGGGTTCAACGGTGAGGGGGTTACCCGCTCCGGTGCTGCCGACGAAATCGCGCAACGTTGGGCCATCTGGCGCAGCGAGAAAGCCAGCCGACGCCAAGACGATCGTGGCGCAGGGATCAACGCGGCGGCGCTGTTCGGCGCGCTCAGTGATTGCGTGCCGAACAACGCCATCATGCCGGTCGATGTTGGCAACAACACCTACTCGTTCGGCCGCTACTTCGAAGTGCAACAACAAAGCGTGTTGATGTCGGGTTACCTCGGGTCGATCGGCTTCTCGTTACCAGCCGCGATGGGCTGCTGGGCTGTGACACAGAGCCAACCGGAATACGCTGACCGTCCGGTCGTGTCTGTTTCTGGTGACGGAGGTTTCGGTCAGTACGCCATGGAGATGACCACAGCGGTGAAGTACGGCATGAACATCACCCATGTGCTGATGAACAACAGCGAACTCGGCAAGATCTCCAAAGAACAACGAGCGGCCGACTTCGATGTCTGGCAAACCTCGCTGCACAATCCCAACTTTGCGGCTTTCGCTGAACTGTGCGGCGCCAAGGGCATTCGTGTCACCGAGATCGACCAGTTGTCCTCCGCGATTGCCGAAGCCATCGCCCACCGGGGTCCCGCCCTAGTCGAAGTCATCACCGACGCGCTACTTGTCTGAACGCCGCGGTGGTCCGCTGTTGTATCCAGTTATAGTTCGACCTCAATGAGCATCATCACCACGAGCGGCTTGACGATGCAGTTCGGGGCACAGCGTGCTCTCGACTCGCTTGATGTTGAGGTGCAGAGCGGCGTGACCGGCTTGGTAGGTGCCAACGGCGCCGGCAAGACAACGCTGATGAGCCTGGTGCTGGGCTTACGTACGCCTACAGCAGGGCAAACACGGGTCCTCGGACTTGACCCGCGCACCAAGGGCGCAGAGTTGCGTGCGCAGATCGGCTATGGGCCGGAGCACAATGTCGTGCCCGAGGACATGCCCGCCTCAGACTTTGTGAAACACATGGCTGAAGTACGAGGCATGCCCCGCGGCGAAGCCAGAGGTCGTGCCAGCGACGCGTTGTGGCTGGTCGGCTTGGGGGAGGAGCGTGCCAGAGCACTGGGGACGATGTCCACTGGTCAACGTCAGCGGGTGAAGCTCGCCCAGGCCATTGCCTCAGATCCCGCCCTGTTGTTATTGGATGAGCCGACTGATGGCCTAGACCCGGTTCAACGCGATGAGATGCTGTCATTGATCCGCCAGGTCAGCCGTGAATACGGAATTGATGTGATGCTCTCATCGCATCTGCTTGAAGAAGTCGAACGGATCTGTGACCACATCGTGGCCCTCGACGCCGGCCGACTGGTTGCTCAAGGGCGGCTTACCGACCTCATCGGAGACGAGCAAGGGGTGGTGCTCGAACTCGCAGAGATTGCAGATCAGCCCCATGCCTTCAATGAAGTGGTGAGCCAGTTGTCGGAGTCCGGCCTTGATGTCCGTCACGGCGAAGTGGCGTCTCGCATGGAAGTAATAGGGCCCGACGCCGATCTGGTCGCCGACCTTGTGCGTGACGCGGTTGCTGATGCGAACGCCAGAGTCATCCGGATCGAGCGTCGACGGCGCCGTCTCGAAGATATTTTCTCGGTGGGAACGACATGAACGGCCATACCAAGTCGAGCGCGGACGGAAGCGAGATCCACGACCGGGGTTATCGCAAATACGAAGGTGCCCGATCCGGTGTGGCCGGCGCGGTCCGGTCTTTGGCGTGGCAGACGATTCGCAGCATTTTGGGCTTGGGTCGCCCCGCTCGTCACAAAGTCTTCCCGGTCATCGTGGTTGTGATCGCGGGTTTGCCTGCTGTGGTCTTCTTGGGTGTCGCCATCCTGTTCCGTGATCTGGGTGATGGTTCGCTAGTCAACTATTCGGATCTGTTCGGTTTCTTGGTTGCTCCGATCATGGTTTTTGCGGCGATGGTGGCTCCGGAGGCTTTGGTTCGCGACCGCCGCGACGGCATGTTCTCGTTGTACCTGTCCACGCCGCTGACTCGGAGTTCGTATGTGGGTGCCAAGGTCTTGGCTGTGCTAACGGTGATGATGATTATCGCACTCGGGCCGGTGCTGCTCGCTTTGCTGGGATACACCGTGGTGGGTGACGGCCCCCCCGGCGTAGTGGAATGGCTCAAGGTTTTCTTGAAGTTGATTACGGGTAGCTTGGTGATATCGGCGGTTATGGCGGCCGTGGCGATGGCGGGATCCAGCGTGACTGATCGCAGGGCTTTCGCGAGCGTCGCAGTCATTCTGGTCGCCTTCGGGGGTGCGATTGTCAGTGACATTCTCGTAGAGGCGGCTGAATTCTCAAACGCATACGGGTTTCTCGATCCTTTGGGCACTGCGCGCGAAATGGCGACACGAATCCTCGGAGAGTCGTCAGACGTCAGCCAACCGCTGGCCGAGATTGATACCGCAGTCGTGGCACTCGGCGCCACATCTTGGTTCGTCGCAGGAGCCGGGATTGTGGGGTACAAGTACCGAAAGTTTGAGGCGACCTGATGGCTGTCTCTGAGCCTTCTCTGGCGCCACCACCGGCCCCACCGCCGCTGTCCACCGCTAGGTCGATCGTTGAAGCGCAGAACGTCACCAAAGCATTCGGTGATGTGGTCGCGGTTTCCGATGTGAGTTTCACCGTGGGGCCCGGCGTGACCGCCCTGTTGGGACCGAACGGTGCGGGCAAGTCGACGCTGTTTCGTATGCTGTGTGGCCTCACGGCCCCGTCGCGGGGTACTGTGAGGGTGCTCGGGGAGCAAACTCGCGAACACCGCAACGTACGCGGCCGCATTGGCCTTGCGCCCCAGCAGGACGCTTTGTTGGACCGTTTCACGGCGTTCGAGTTCGTTGAACTCGCTGCGAAGACCCACGGCATTGTCGACCCAGCCGTCCAAGCCCGCCAGAGTTTGGCGTACGTTGCTCTGGATCCCGAAGAGCCCAAGCGGATCGGTGCCTACTCCAAAGGGATGCGGCAACGAGTCAAACTTGCCGCTGCGTTGGTCAACGACCCCGACCTGCTGATCCTCGATGAACCGCTCACCGGCCTTGATCCGGTTCAACGCAACCGCATGATCAGCCTGTTCCACGACCTCGGCAACAGCGGCAAGTGCCTGCTGGTTTCTAGCCATGTGCTTGACGAGGTCGCCCGGATCGGTTCCAGAGTGCTTGTGATTGCGCAAGGGCGACTGGTTGCGTCCGGCGATTATCGGCGTCTGCGGGAACTGATGGACGACCGTCCCCATCGCATCAGGATGCAGGTGGACGACCCTCGCAGGCTAGCCTCAGCGCTGATCGGACGCGGCTTGGTCGACGGAGCCTCCGTGCGGGAGAACACCGTGTTGATCGACACGCTCAACGTCGACCGTTTCGGCCGTAACATCGCCTCAGTATCGGCTGAACTGGGAATCCGGCTCCAGGAGATAGTCCCGACAGACGACGACCTCGACTCGGTTTTCAGGTATCTGGTGGAGCGGTGATGAGCAGATACGTCTCTGGTTCGCGAGCCATCGTGATCACTCATCGTCTGCTTGTCCGCCAGTTGCTTACGAAGGGACGAGTCTCGGCACTGTTCGGCGTTGGGGTCGTCATCTCGTTGGTTGTGGCGCTGGTTTCACGCACCGTTGGCGACGACGAGTCAGCGCAAGTGGCTCTCGAACTCGGAATCGAGTTGATGTCCAATCTGGGATTCACGATTGTGGTTCCGATTGTGGCTCTGGTGTTCGCGGCAGCGGCATTCGGTGATCTCAAAGAGGACGGCACACTGGTGTATTTGTGGTTGCGTCCGATGGACCGTTGGCCGATGGTTGTTGGAGCCTGGCTGGGCTCGGTCACGGTCAGCCTTCCGTTGACTCTGGTTCCCTTGACGGCGGCGGCGTTCATCACCAATGTCGGTTCTGATTTGGTAATGGCCACGATTTTGGCCTGCGTGGTAGGCAACCTCGCCTACTCCGCAGTGTTCATGCTTCTCGGCTTGTTGACGAAGAACTCCGTTGTGTGGGGTATTGGCTACATCCTCATCTGGGAGGGCTTGGTGGCTGGAATCAGCGGTGTGGGGGAGAAGCTCGCCATCCGCGGATACACCCGGTCGATCATTGCTGAGCAGACAGGTGTTGACCTGTATCTCGGTGATCTCTCAATGGGTGTGGCCGTAGTCGTGCCAGCACTCGTAGTCATCGCCGCGATTGTGTTGTCCACCCTGCGTTTGCGCTCTCTAGACGTCGCCTAACCCAGTACGCAACCGATGGGTACTCAACGGCCGATGAAGGAGGCTTTGCCGGGACCGTTTTGCAAGAAGCTCTGCACGCCGATCACGCAGTCTTCGGTGTCGAAGGTGTCGGCGAACAGTTCAGACTCGATCTTGACCGCTTCGTCTAGGGGAAGGTGGTAACCGCTCAGCACAGCAGCCTTGGCCTGTCGCAGTGACGCTGGACCGGCGGCATAGCCCTCGGCCATCTTCATCGCCTCAGCTTGCACAACGTCTGGTTCGAAGATTGCTGAGATCAGATTGCAGGCCAGAGCTTCTTCGGCGCCGATCGTACGGCCCGAATACACCAGATCTTTGGCCTTGGTGACGCCGGCCAACCGGGCTAGCCGTTGGGTGGCCCCACCGCCTGGGATGATGCCGAGGAGAACTTCGGGGTTCCCGAGTTGTGCGTTGCGCGCAGCCACCCGGAAGTCGGTGGCAAGAGCCAATTCGAGCCCGCCCCCGAGGGCGTAGCCGTTGATTGCGCTGATGCTGATCTGCGGCAGCGCCTCAATACCCAGAGCAATGTTGTTGAACTGCACGGAGAAGGCGAGTGCTTGGTCGCGATCAAAGGTTGGGAACCGTTCTATGTCGGCACCCGCCGCGAAGTGACGGGATCCTCCGGTCAACACCACGGCTCGGATCTCGTGGTCGTCGGCCAGGGCGGTGCAGATCGCACCGAGTTCTTCGAGCATTGCTTCGTTTACAGCGTTAACTTTGGGGCGGTCGAGCCGGATTGTGGCGACCCCTGTGGTGGTGTTTCGTTCGAATTGGACTACTGAAGGCATGACCCGGAATCTTATCTTTCGATCCAAAATTTCGGGGCCGCCGATGGGCGTTTCGGATGCAAAGCTGCAAGACTCCTAGCCTTGGGCTAATCGAGCAGTCGCCGGGGGATTCAATGTCGACGGTAACCGTGCTTATGCCGCACGAATCGATTGAAGTAGAGGGACAATGTGTCGATGATTTGGTGCTCGTTGACCGATCATCGCTAACCGAAGTTCTCGGCTGGGAGCTGAAACCTCAAGGTCTGTGTCGCGAAAGCGAGTGCATTCCGGTCACCGAGAGCGACCTGCTACACGCTGACTGCGTTGATCTTCGCGCCGCTGCGTCAGCCGTCGGCGTTACTTCCATGCTTGCAGACGACACCGATCTCGTGGCTTTGAGCGTGCCGTCCCAGGCCCGCAGCGACATGCTCACCCGACGTCGTGCCCCCAATTTTGTGCTGCCTGACCTCGACGGGGAGGATCACTCCTTGGAGCAGTTCCAAGGCCGGAAACGACTGCTGGTGGCTTTCGCAAGTTGGTGAGGTTGCGGATATGAACTGCCCGGGTGGCAGGCACTCAACGATCAACTGAGCGACAGCAATTTCATGGTGATCGGGGTTGCGCTAGACGAGTCAGCCGACCATGTTCGACCCCTCACCGAGGGTATTTCGTTTCCTGTGCTGCTTGATCGAGACCATGTGCTCGCCGAACTCTACGCCGTCAGCAATGTGCCCACGGTGATTTGGATCGATGAAGACGGTGCGATTGCCCGCCCCAACTCAGCCGAGGTTGGCACCGACATGTTCCTCAAATTCACGGGTGTGCGCCCTGAACAGCACATGGACCAGGTGCGGGAGTGGGTGCAGTCTGGAACGCTTCCCGCAGACGCAGCCACGGAGATTCCTGATCTCAACGTTGAGGAGATCGAGGCTCGCCTAGCCTTTAGGATTGCTGTTCATCTGCGTCGTTTGGGTGAACCGTCAGCGGCCGATTGGTTCGCGACGGCCGTTGAGTTAGCCCCTTTGGACTTCACAGTGCGCCGGGCGGCCATGCCTCTGCAAGACCTCGATCCCTTCGGGGAGCAGTTCTTCGAGTTTTTCGCTGAGTGGAACAAAGCAGGCCGCCCCTACCACGGCATCCCCCGCAGCTAACGACATCTCCGAAATCTGCGCGTTCAGCTACAAGATGTGTGGCTAGACGCGCAGATTTGCCGAGAACTGCGCTAGAGGCTGAAGGTTCCAGAGGTGACTTCGATTGGCTTACCGACGCATTCGACCTCGATGCAGGCGCGCATGAGACTTGGGTCGGTGCTTGTGGCCCAGGTCCGGGTTCCGTTGGCGAAGCGAACCAGACCGATGGCTCGCAGGGGGCCTTGGCGGTCGTAGGTGACTGTCACTCCGTCGAGTGTTGCCACGCCGCTTGTGTCCGGGTCAGCGGCCCGAAGCATAGGGGCATTGTGCTCGACGGCTTTGATTTGGTGAGGTTTATGAGGCGGCGTCGTCGAGTAGATGGCGAGGGCGTGTTTGGATACGTGGCCTCCGTTTCCTTGAACAAGACCCACAGATCCAGACTCAGCGCGGAGTCGACGGACCATGCCGATGACGCTCTCACCTGCAGCGAAGTTGAGCGGGGCACCCGCAAAGGCCAACCCACCGGTCACCGTGAGCGCACGATCAGTGCTGATCCCCAGTAGTTCTGTCGTGAGCGCCACCATCGACGGGAAGCACGAGTAGAGGTCGAGGTGCTCAACCTCGTTGAGGTCGCCGATCATGGTCTGTAGCGCTTTCCCCGCGGCAGCAAGGCCCGGGGCGGTAGATACTTCATGTCGACCGATAAGGCTGGCGGTGTCGCTCGATATCACACACTGCTGCGGGTACACCCGTTGATCGCTGCTGGTGCCCAGCCGGTCGGCGGCTTCGACGCTGGCGATCACGATGGCACCGCCGTGATCGACGTTGTTGTTGGCGCACATTGCCTTCGTGTAGGGCCAGCTCACGAAGCGGTTGTTGTTGCCAGGTTCGCGGATCTGCGCCGCGGTCATGCCTTGGCGATCAGCCGCGTATGGATTGTCGACGGCCACCGCCGCGTAGGCGGCCCAGAGCGAAGCAGATCGCTCTCTGGACTCTTGGAGGGTCTCGCCTCGGCGGTGGCGCAGGGCGCTGTCAAAGACCGCGTAGCTGTTGCGGGGCATCTCTGCGCCCCTTTCGATGGCGGTTGCATCGCCCATGTCGAGCGGTGGGCCAAAGTTCTCCACTGTGCTCGTGTCGGTTTCGCTGCGGCGTGCAAGGTTGATGCCCCGCTTCCTCTGCGCCCGTCGCGACAGGTTGTTCTCGCCGCAGGTCATCACGGCAATGTCGATCTCGCCGCCCCGAATCCGATCGCTGAGAGCGCCAAGCAGATGAATCGGCATCTGCCCACCGAACGAAGAATGCACGGTCCGTGAGGGTGCGATGCCACACTCGTCGGCGACCAGAGCAGCCGGGTCCCGGTAGCGCCACAATCCGCCGACGACTGCCATGGTGTCGACCGCTGAGCGCCAATCGCCTGTCCCACAGTCAGCCAAAGCAATCTCAACAGCTTCTGCCATCAAGGTCACCGAGTCTGCTGCGTTGCCGATCTCATGGTCGCCGACAGGAAAGCGAGCAATCTGTCCAACCCCGACAATCACAGGCGTACGAGGGTCTACTTTCACACGGCAATTATTACCGGCACCCGGCTCGGAGATAGCGTTGGGCATGGCTGTTAACCCACAGAGTATTCTGTTGACTGATCGAGTTGCGGTGGTGACTGGTGCCGGACAAGGCATCGGGGAAGCCACGGCGCTGGCGCTGGCACGCTTTGGCGCCGATGTTGCTATCTGCGACATGCACGGCGACAGGTTGCCGTCGGTAAAGGCAGCTATCGAACAAACGGGTCGACGCGGTCACGCGACCGAACTCGACGTACGTGACGCCGACGGTGTTGACCGATGGCTCGGCAATGTCGTCGAAGAACTCGGCAGCATCGATGTGTTGGTCAACAACGCCGGGGGAGGGTTTCACTCGCTGTATTCGGGAGTGTCCCCTAAAGGTGAAGGTGTGTTGATAGCGGAGAACTTTTCCACTGTCAGCAACTGTGTGCGCTACGGGGTTGATCGCATGAACGACGGGGCTTCGATCATCAACGTGACTTCGGTGGAGGCCTATCATGCCGCCCCTGGTTTCGCTGTATACGCGGCGATGAAAGCTGCTGTAGAGCAGTTCACTCAGTCGCTCGCCCTCGAATTGGGTGGCCGCGGTATTCGGGTCAACTGCATCGCGCCAGACATGACCCCGACTCCTGGCGACCGGAGTCTGTCTGAGGCTGGTAGCGCCAAGATCGACGGTATGGCACCCACGCCGCTGCGTCGCATGGGATCGACCGATGAGAACGCCGCCGTGGTTGTTTTCTTGGCGTCTGATATGGCGAGTTTCGTTACGGGATCGTCGATTCCTGTAGATGGCGGTACTATTGCTGCCGCCGCCTGGAAAGTTCGAGACAATGGCACCTTCGCCATGTAAACGAGCACCGCAGAGCTTTGGCGGTTCTGGGCCAACTGGAGGCCGGAGATGACCGAAACGGATCGATATCGAGATCGCGATCCGGTGTACGCGGGGAGACGCGGTGAGCACATAGTCATCAAATCCGCGAATCCGACCAACTATTTCCAAGCAATCACCGCGCCCGATTCCTGCGAACCGATCGACATCGATGCGAAGCTGTTTCTGCCTGCTGCTCGGGGACCGTCGCCTGCGGTCATCCTCGCGCCGGGCAGTCTTGGAGTCGGAGAGAACATAGAAGCCCATGCTGCCACGCTTCTCGACGAAGGTTTCGCTGTGTGTGTGATCGATCCGTTCGGTGCTCGGACAGTTTCATCGACTGTTGCCAACCAAACTCAGTTCAGTTTCGCGGCGAGCGCTTTTGACGTAGTAGCCACCCTCGTTGCGTTGCAGCAGCGTTCAGAGATCGACCCGGCCCGAATCGCCGCGCAAGGGCACAGCAGGGGTGGTGCCGCGGTGCTGATCGCGGTGTGCCGCCAATTCGCCGATGCGGTGGGGTCCCCAGAGGCCTCCTTCGCCGCGGTCTATGCCGTCTACCCGTGGTGTGGCCATCAGTTCCGCGAACCGCGGGTAGGGGCGACGCGGGTGCGGGCAATTGCTGGCGATCAAGATGAGTGGTGTTCTGCCCAGGAGATTCAGGGACAGATCAACGCCATGCGGATGGGTGGCGTGGATGCTGAGGTTCGGGTCGTGGTAGGGGCCCATCACAGCTTCGACCGAGCCGAAGAGCCCAATGTCATCAGCGAAGCACGCGTAGCCCGTAGCGCTCCCACTGTCATGCTCGACAACGACGGCGCGATGTTCGACCCGCGAACCGGTTTAGCGGACCCGTCGCTAGTTGATTTTGATCTGTTCGTGTTCGCGCTGGAACAGGGCTTTGGTACTACTGGTGCCACCGTCGGCAGCCTTGAGGGCCAACCTGCGCTGTTCAGACAAGACATGGTTGAGTTTCACCGACAACTTCTCTGAACGCAGGACTTGGGTCAGAGCACCGCGGCAAGGATTTCGGTGGCGGCTCGCTGGGGGTCTTCGAAGGGGCCGAAGTGGGTGTTGTCGGGCCAGCTAACGCTACGCGCGTTGGGCAGCTGATCCGTTATCTGCTCGGCGATTGTTGAGGGGGGACCTCCGTCTTGAGACGTGGCGACCGTAAACGGCGCGGCCACTGATCGAAGTTGCCCGAACAGCTCAAGGTCGACCCCCTCGAAGAGGCGCGCCTCGGTTTCTCCAGAGGTCTTAAGGGTGATACCGGTGTCGGTCTCGAAGAAACCACCGATCACGTAGTCTCTGATGACATTGCGGCTGACCAGCGCAAATGGTGCTGCGTTCGCGTATCGCTCGATGGCTTGGTCGAACGAATCGAAATCGTGTCGACGAAGCCGCGCAGACTCTGCGAGTTCGTTGCCTCGGCTGGCGCCGGTTACCGTGCTCGGCGAAAAAATCACTGGTTCGAACACCCAAGCCGCCGAGACCAACCCGGGATGCAGGTAGGCGGTTTTGGCGGCTATTGCACCGCCCATCGAATGACCGGCAACCGCCCAAGAATCAACGCCGAGATATTCGCTGATCGCCAGCACATCGTTGGCCATTGACGCCCAGCCGAGCTCTGTGTCGGCGGGTGTGATCGAGTCGCCGTGTCCACGCAGATCCGGTGCCCAAATATGGAAGTGATCTCGGAGCTGCTCGGCTATAGCGCCGTAACAGCGACCGTGGAAACCGGTTGCGTGCAACATCAGCAGCGGTGGGCCGTTGCCTTTGAGGTCGTGTAGCGCAACGCGAACGCCGTCGCTGGATTCGATCAGGGACGTCACGGTGGTTCAGTCGGTGCCTTCTGGCAGCAGATAGAAACCGTCGTCGTCAGCGGCGATGTCGAGCACCGCCAGAAAACGCCCGTTGCCGACTGTCATGGCGCACAAAGCGGTCAACTCGATCACTTCCACATCCGAGAAATGTGTGCGAACCTCGGCCATGAACTCGTCGTCGATCGAGTGATGGTTTCTGGCGAAGCGATCAGCGAACTCACCGGCGAGCCGTTCACGTTCGGTCAAGCCCTCGATCGCGGGTGGTGTGCCGATCGAGCAGGTCATGACTTCTTGCACTGCGTCCTCGTCGAGTCCCTGAGCAGCGGCTTTCGGTGAGCGGGTGTTGAGGCACACCCCGCAGCCGTTTGCAACCGCGACCCGGAGCCGGGCGATTTCACGCAGTCGGGCTGGTAGCGAAGTCTTCTCGTACACCGCGTTGGCGAAAACCCACATGCCCTTGGCTACGTCGGGTTGCATCATCAGCAACCGTTCCCGCTCGAGACCTTCGCCGTCTACAACATCAATTCGTGCCATTGGTCAATCCTAGAAGCGTCGAAGCGTGACTTACGTCAGCACGTTTGGGCGCGGGAGGCCTTGAGCTTCGCACATTGCCATGTAGGCGACGTAAATGCCTTCGGCGTCGGTGATCGACTCGACGTTGCCGTCGGCATCGAGGTTGAGGTTGGAGCCATATATCTGGAACCACACGTCGGTTAGTTCGGTGTTGTCGTCGGGCACTGTGAGCGTGTGCTCTGAGCCGGCCGGTTCGTACAGGAACGACCCGGCACGGTTGATGTAGTCATATTCGGCGTACATCCAAGCACCGGTCAACGTGTAGCCGTACACCTGACCCGTGTGCTTGTGTTTTTGGACCACAACACCGGGCGCGAAACGGTTACGCACGATCCAAAGACCGGCCTCGATATCGGCTTGCACCAGTTTGAGTTCAACACCTGTACCGGTGTCAACCCAAGGGATCTCTTCTTCACCTAGGTGGAATGCTTCTGTCATGGCGCGCCAGCGTAGATCGCCAGTCGTTGGTTAGCGAAACGCGTAAACCTGAGCGGGCCGAACGGCGGAGACGCTGAAGCTAGGCGACCCCGGCGGCGTTGAGGGCTCGTTCGGTGAAGACTCGTGCCAGATGACGCCGATAATCGGCATCGGCGTTGAGGTCCGAGGGTGGTTGTAGCCCTTCGGCGGCTACGGCGGCGGCATCGGCAGCAGAAGCGCCTGCTGCTACCGCCGCTTCGGTAGCAGATGCGCGCAACGGGGTGGAGCCCATGTTGACCAAGCTCACACCGGCGCCCGCATTGGCTACCGCGACACCGACGATTGCCCAGTCTTGCGCTCTACGGTTGAACTTCTGATAGTTCCAGCCGGCGTCGCTAGCAGGGACTCGCACTTCGACGATCATTTCGTCATCAGCGAGCGCTGATTCGAAATAGCCGGCGAAAAAGTCTGTGGAGGCGATCTCACGGTCACCACCCGGACCGCGAGCTACGATCGTGCCTCCTAAGGCGAGCACTGCGGCGGGCAAATCCGAAGCCGGATCAGAGTGGGCCAAAGTGCCACCGAGGGTGCCGCGATGACGAACCGCTGGGTCGCCCACTAGCGCCGCTACTGACGCCAGCATCGGGCAGGACTGCGCCAAGAGCGCTGAATGCTCGAGTTCACTGTGGCGGGTGAGCGCGCCGATGGCGATGGTGCCGTTGTTGGCGTTGATGTAGCGCAAATCATCCAACCGGCCCACATCAACAAGCACCGTTGGTGTGGCCAGACGGAAACGCATCATCGGAATGAGGCTGTGGCCTCCGGCCAGGAGTTTGGCTTCGTCGCCATGCTCAGTGAGCAGTGCCACAGCGTGTTCGGCCGATTCGGCCACCTCGTAGTCGAAACTTGCGGGAATCACGACGCACCTCCTTGGGCCTCGTTAATGGCTCTCCAAACAGTTTGGGGTGATGCCGGCATCGCCATGTCGGTAATACCCATCGGCCGCAAAGCGTCGACCACGGCGTTTATCACCGCTGGTGTTGCGGCGATGGTGCCGGCTTCGCCGATGCCTTTCACGCCCATTGGATTGGTTGGGCTGGGCGTGACGTGGCTGGCTACCCGGTATGCGGGTGCTTCAGCAGCCGACGGCACCAGATAGTCGCCCAAGTTCACTGTCACGATCTGACCGTCTTCGGTATAGACGGCGTCCTCATAGAGTGCTTGGGCTGCGCCTTGTAGCACGCCTCCGTGTACTTGACCCTCGACGATCATGGGGTTGACCTGATTACCGCAGTCATCGACGGCCACATAGTCGATGATGTCAACATCACCGGTGTCGGTGTCGACCTCCACCACCGCGATGTGGGTGCCGTTGGGGAACGTGAAGTTGGGCGGGTCATAGGTGACGTGCGCTTCAAGGTTGGGTTCCATCCCGTCGGGCAGGTCATGAGCGGTGAAAGCTGCGAATGCGATCGCCGCGAATGGTACTGCCGCGGTCGGTGTGCCTTTCACTTGGAAGGCACCGTCGACATACTCAAGGTCGTCTTCGTTGGCTTCGAGCTGGTGAGCGGCAATCAACCGGGCTTTGTCAAGCACCTTGTCTGTGGCCATGAACACCGCGGTGCCGCCAACTGAGAGCGACCGTGATCCGTAGGTGTCGAGACCCGTCGGACTGATCGCCGTGTCTGAATGCAACACCTCGATGTCGTCGGGGTCGATTCCGAGTTTGTCGGCGACGATCATCGACCAGGAAGTCTCATGGCCTTGCCCGTGTGGTGTCGAACCGGTGATGACTTGCACTTTGGCAGTGGGCAACACCCTTACGGTGGCTGCTTCCCAACCACCAGCTCCATAGTTGAGTGACGCCAGCACTCGGCTCGGGGCGAGTCCGCACATCTCCACGTAGCTTGAGAAGCCAACACCGATTTGACGGTTTGACCCGTCGGCGCGGCGTTGGGCTTGCTCGGCTCGCACCCCATCAAGACCCGCCATCTCCACAGCTTTGTCAAGCACTGCCTGATAGTCGCCGCTGTCGAAGATGAGTCCGGCGCAAGATTCATACGGGAACGCATCGGCCGCAATGAAGTTGCGGGACCGGATCTCTTCAGGTGCAACCCCGACAGCCACCGCCAGAGAATCCATGGCCCGTTCAATCGCGTAAGTAGCTTCGGGCCGTCCGGCTCCCCGGTATGCGTCGGTTGGTGTCTTGTTGGTGAACACCGAGGTGCATTCAAACGAATAGTGGGCAATGTCGTAACAGCCGTGATACAAGAACCCGCCCAACAGCGGCACACCCGGGGTGACCAACTGCAGATAGGCGCCCATGTCAGCAAGCAGCTTGACTCGCACTGCGTGCACTTTGCCATCGGCGTCGGCAGCTAGTTCGATGTGTTGCACCTGGCCACGGCCCTGGATCGTGGCCGTCGCGGCTTCGCTGCGGCTCTCAGTCCAACGCACCGGCACGCCTCGGTCCATAGCCAACGCGCAGCACAGGATCTCTTCGGCGTAAACGTTGAGTTTGCAACCAAAGCCACCCCCTACGGCGGGTGCGATGACCCGGATCTTGTGTTCGGGGATACCCAGAGTCACAGCAGTCATCACTTTGAGAATGTGTGGGATCTGCGTGGCCGAATACAAGGTGAGTTCACCGTTGGCCACCCCTGGAGCGGCTAGCACACCGCGGGGTTCCATCGGAGCGGGTATCAACCGTTGCTGAACGAATCGTTCACTCACCACGTGCGTGGCGTTGGCGAAGGCCTCGTCCACTGCTTCGGGGTTGGGGATCAACGGCCAGGTGTAGCTTTCGTTGGTACCGAGATCGGCATGCACCAGCGGCGCACCTTCAGCCGCAGCAGCTTCAATGTCGACAACCACAGGCAACGGGTCATAGTCAACGGAAACAGCAGCAGTGCCGTCGGCCGCTGCGTAGCGCGAAGTGGCAAGCACCACGGCCACTGCGTCGCCCACATATTTGGCGACGCTGGTAGCTACCGGCAGGTGAGCAGGGTTGCGCATGTCGTCGGTTACGGGCCAAGCGCACGGTAGGGCGCCTTCACCCCACAGGGGCGCGAGATCGGCCCCTGAAAGCACTTCGGTCACACCGTCGATTTCGAGCGCGGCGCTGCCGTCGACACCGAGAATCGTGGCGTGAGCTTCGGTGGAGCGCACAACCCCGACCCAAATCTCGCCGTGCAAACTCATGTCGTCAATGAATTGTGCTTCGCCGGTCAACAGCGCGGGGTCTTCACGCCGTAGCCGGGGCCTTCCCATGTGAGTGGTTACGGGGTCATCGGTCATCGTCATGATTCACTCCTGTTCTGATCCGGAGCCGGCCACCGCGAGGACAGCGTTCACAATGTTCTGGTAACCGGTGCAGCGGCACAGGTTCCCTTCGAGCCCGTGACGCACACCGTGATCGTCAAGGTCGGGGTATTCCTCGACTAGGGATATTGCGGCCATCACCATTCCGGGTGTGCAGTAACCGCATTGCAGAGCGTGATGTTCATGGAACGCCTGCTGCATCGGATGCATCGTGCCGTCAGAGTCGGCGACACCTTCAATGGTGGTGACATCGGCCCCGTCGGCTTGTACTGCAAACATCGTGCAGGACTTTGCGGACTGACCGTTGATAAGCACGGTGCAAGCACCGCAACTGCTGGAATCGCAGCCGATGTTGGTGCCTGTCAGCCGTAGATCGTCACGAAGCGCATGCACCAGCAGGGTGCGTGGCTCCACTTCGAGGTTTCGTTCGGTGCCGTTGACGGCCAAAGTAATTGACTCCATGCGTTTCCCCTGATCGTGGACCGTTGAAGCTGAAATGTTGCCGCGTCCAAGCGCACATGTCCAGCGGTCCTGTTACTTCTTTTCATAAAAACGCGCTCGGGGCTAGTCCAGCGGATCGTTGTCGTGTTGACGAAGGAAGCGCTCAAACTCCGCGGCGAGATCATCCGAGGTCGGAAGACTGGATTCTGCCTGTGTGTCATAACTCTGTTCGAGGGCGCGCACGTATTGGACGATTTCATCGTTTTCGGTCATAGCTTCGTTGACCTGCGACTCCCACTGGAGGGTTTCCTTGTCGAGCTTGGCCCAATGGGTTGGCAAGCCGGTCACTCGCTCGAAACGTTCGAGCAGAGCGCGAGATGCTTTGGGGTTGGGCGCGCCCGACACGTAGTGAGGCACGCTCACCCGCAGCGACACCGCTGGGATATCGGCGGCGTCGAGGCGTTGGTGGAGAGCTCCGACGATTCCGGTCGGACCCTGATACGAGGGTTGATCGAGGCGCAGCAGCTTGCCGAGTTCAGCGTCGGTGGTTGATCCGGTGATCGTCGGCGGGCGGGTGTGGGGGACCTCGGCAATCATCGCTCCGAGCGTGACCACAAGTTTCACATCGAGCCGTTCGACGACCTCTAACACCGCGTCGACGAAGGTTCGCCAACGCAGGTGGGGCTCCACACCCTCAATAAACACGAGGTCTCTTTCCCGGTTGTCGAGCGCCAAGCAATGCACATCGTTGGAGGGCCATTCGACGATCCGCCGACCGTGCGGGCCGATCCGCAAGTTGGGTCTGCGTTCGTTGAAGTCGAAGAACTCATCCGCGTCGATGCTGGCTAGATGGGTGGCGTCTGGGCCTCGCATCGCTTCGACAGCACCAGTCGCGGCACCGCCGACATCAAACCAGCCGTCCCAAGCGGTGACCAGAATGGGTGAGCGAAGTAGCCGCGGCGGGTCGCGGTGCCAGAGGAGTTGCTCCATACGAGCTTCAGGATATGAGCTTCAAGACATGGAACTGTTGACGGCGGAGATGATGGCCCGCAGCGAGGCGCTGACGATCGACTCGTGCAGACCTACGCCCCAGACCAGATTCCGAGCGCCAGTGTCGATTGCCACGTAGGCGGCGGCTGTGGCGTCGGATCCGAGACCGAGGGTGTGCTCGGTGTAGTCCGCGATCTTGCCTTTGAACAGGCCAGCCGAACTGAGCGCGTGGACAAAAGCATCAATTGGGCCGTTTCCTTCACCCGAAACCATGAGCTCTTCGCCGTCGACAATGAGTTTCGCTTCCAAAGTCGTGAGTCCACTGTCGATGGTGTCGCTTGTGGCTCGATGACCGACGATCTCGACCCGAGGGTTGGCGGGCTCCACGTAGTCGGCCATGAAGCGGCGGTGAATCTCATAAGAGGTGATCTCCGTGCCAGTGTCTTCGGTGACCTGCTGGATCGTGTTGGAAAAGTCAACTTGTAGGCCCCGCGGCAAGTCGAGGCCGTACTCGTGCAGCAACACATAGGCGACTCCGCCCTTGCCTGACTGACTGTTGACTCGAACAACGGCCTCGTAGCTGCGACCCAGGTGGCGGGGATCAATCGGCAGGTAGGGGACATCCCAGGAGTCGTAGTCGCCCTTGAGCACCTCGCCGGGGCGCACATCGTAGATGTCTGCCATGCCTTTCTTGATGGCGTCTTGGTGACTTCCCGAAAATGCGGTGTAGACGAGGTCGCCCACGTAGGGGTGCCGTGGATCGATGGTCATACGGTTCGAGAACTCGTACACCCTGCGCATCTCGTCTATGTTGCTCATGTCGAGCATCGGGTCGACGCCTTGGGTGAACAGGTTCAGGGCGATTGTGACCAAATCGACGTTGCCGGTTCGCTCGCCGTTGCCGAACAAAGTGCCCTCGATGCGGTCAGCACCGGCCATGAGGCCCAACTCCGCGGCGGCCACTGCTGTGCCGCGGTCGTTGTGGGGATGCAGCGACAAAAGCACTGCGGAGCGGTCGCGGATCATGTGGTCGAATTGCTCGATCATGTCGGCGTAGAGGTTCGGTGTCGACATCTCCACCGTGGCGGGCAGATTGAGGATCAGCGGATTCTCTTCTGTTGGTTCGAAGACATCCATGACGGCTTCGCAAACCTCCACAGCGAAGTCCGGCTCGGTTCCGGTATAGCTCTCGGGGCTGTACTCCCAGCGAATCGATTCCGGATTGCGTGATCGCTCAAGTCCTTCCCGACATATCTTGGCACCGTTGACGGCGATGTCGACAATGCCCGCGCGGTCGGTTCCGAACACCACACGGCGTTGTGTGGTCGACGTCGAGTTGTAGAGATGCACGATCGTGGATGGGGCACCTTCGATCGCCTCGAACGTGCGGTTGATGAGGTCGGCTCGGGCTTGAGTCAACACCTGAATGGTGACGTCATCGGGGATTTCGTCGCCTTCGATCAGCTCACGCACGAAGTCAAAGTCGGTCTGCGACGCGGCTGGGAACCCGACCTCGATCTCTTTGAAATCCATTTGTACCAACAGATCCCACATGCGCTTCTTGCGGGTGGAGTCCATCGGATCAACCAGGGCCTGGTTGCCGTCACGCAGGTCGACCGAGCACCACACCGGGGCTTTCTCAATGCGTCGAGTCGGCCAGGCGCGGTCAAGAAGCTCAACCGTGGGGAACGGGCGGTACTTCTCAAACGGCATCTTGGTCATGATGGTCTCCATCGTGGGTGGCCGTGGTTCGGCCATTTCGGTTGGTTGTGTTTGCTGTTTTGGTAGGGGTCGTTGTGGGTCTGTTACTTGGTCTCAAGTTCGTGTCTTAAAAGCACGAAACCCCCCGGCACGAGGCACGAGGGGTTCGGCGAGCGCCGGTATGTGGCGCTCGCCTACAAGAGAAGAAGCAGGGTGGTGGTGCAATTCACACATTCAATGAAACCAGATCCCCCCATCAATTGCAACCCCCGGCGGTGCCGGAGGGCCCTAGGGTGGGCTTGCTATGACTGAACCGGTGATGATCGGCGATATCGCGGACGCTCTTGGTCTGGGTGATCACGAGTTGGTGTCGCTAGTTGGGGGAGGAGGCAAGACGACGGTGTTGTTCGCTCTTGGCTCACAGCTCGCGGGAACGGTTGTGTTGACAACCACAACGAAGATGGGCCGTGACCGGTTGGGTGGGCATGTGCCGCTTGTCGGCCCGACTAATGATGAGCTGTTGAGTGACTTGGCGAATCGGCGGGTGGCGTTGGCATGGCGGGCCGTCTCAGACCACAAGGCTCTCGGTGTGCAGCCTCAGGTCTGTGACCGATGGTTCGGCTTGGCCGACCATGTAGTCGTTGAGGCCGATGGCTCTCGGCGCATGCCTTTCAAGGCTCCGCTCGACTATGAGCCCGTCGTACCGTCGCAAACCACGACTCTGGTCGCTTGTGTGGGTGCCGCCGCACTCGGTGTGGCCATTGCCGAGCAGTGTCAACGCCCAGAGCGAGTTGCCGAGATCGCTGGATGCTCACCTGAGGACCGACTGACCCCGCAACGCTTGGCAGCGGTGGTTTTGAGCGATCAGGGATCCCGCAAGGACAGTCCGCCGTCAGCCCGCTTCGCGGTCGTCATCAACCAGGTCCTTCCCAGCCACCGCCGATACATCGCAGAGTTGGCCGAGCTCATCGCAGACGTGGCGACTCTGGTGTGCATCGCGCCCTTCTCTCATGAAGGCGTCCCGAAGGGGCCGTAGATCGTTACTCACTCCACCAACGTGCGGGTCATCGGCGACAAGCTGGGCACCACTCGTTGCCAACTTGGTCTGCAGATCGTCGATCGCTGTCATAGTCCGTTATTAACGTCAGTTGTTGTGCGTGATCGATTGTTGCAATCTATTAACGGTGATCGCCAGTGTGGGGAGCGGCGCGAAGTACCGTCGGAGGTGATGATGCGTTTGCCTGGACTGTTTGCTGCGTGCCCGTATCGGCGTGTGAACTCGAGCGACGGAGTGCCGCGCGGTGAGTTGAGAGAGTCTCTGCTGATATGTGGGGCGGCTTCAGATGGTCTCGATCTGTTGCCAGATCGCAGCGTTCGCACCGTGGTTACTTCTCCGCCGTATTGGTCGCTGCGCGACTACGAAATGAAGGACCAAATCGGCCGCGACGATGTGCTGGGAGACTACATCAAAAGCATCGTGGTGACTTTTGACAAACTGCGCCGCGTGCTCAGTGACGACGGCACCGTGTGGCTCAACGTGGGTGACAGTTACACATCGGGTAACCGCCGCTATCGAGCGCCTGACCGGAAGAACCGGGCGCGGGCAATGAGCGTGCGTCCCGCGACCCCGGAGGGTCTGAAACCCAAGGACTTGATCGGGGTTCCCTGGCGCCTGGCATTTGCGCTGCAAGACGCAGGGTGGTGGGTGCGTTCTGAGGTCATCTGGAACAAACCCAACGCGCATCCCGAGTCGGTGCGTGATCGTCCGACCAAGGCCCATGAGACGGTTTTCTTGCTTTCCAAGAGCGAAAACTATTACTACGACACGGACGCCGTTCGGGGACCGAATGGGCGCAGGCTACGCACGGTATGGGATGTCAATACCGAGCCTCGCCGGCGCAGCGACAGCGGAGTCGATGATCACCCTGCGGTGATGCCTATGACGCTGGCCAATCAGTGCGTGAGCATCACCAGCGAGCCCGGCGACGTCGTGCTTGATCCCTACGCCGGATCAGGCACGACGCTGCTAGCGGCAAGAAAGCTCAATCGCCGCTGGGTTGGTATCGAACTCAACCCGTCGTTCGTCGATCTCATAGAATATCGCTTGGCGTTGTGAGTGATCGCGAGGCCGTCAAACGGCGAATCGACGAGCTGTCGCCAATGGGCGTGCGGTTCGTCGCGCGCATGGTCGACGCAATGGCCAAACCACCACAGCTGCAACTGGCGTCGCAACCCACATGGATCACCGCAGAAGCTGACTGGATTGAGTACTTCGGGTTGGTGGTGTCGGCTTACACGGTCACACGGTCGAACCGTTGGGGTTGTTGAGCTTTGAAACCGGGTTTCGCAGCGCGTGTGAAGCTGTCGGCTGGCAGGTTGATCCACCGGGACCAGCGACGCAGCGCTTTGTTGACCTCACAGTCCGCACCTCTACCGGGATATCAAGGAAGCTGTCGTTGAAATCGACCGCGGCGCGGAACCTTTCCAAGACCTCCGTCCACATCTCGAAACTCACCGAAGCGGCATGGATCCAGGACGTTAGGTCTGCACGCGATCGCAGAACAGAGACGCTGAAGCTGTTCGACGACTACTGCCAGGCTGTTGACGCGATCGTGATGCTGAGGGCGTTTCGCTCCGGCCCGAATGCCATCCCCCACCGCTATCAACTCCTAGAGATTTCGAGCGAGATCTTCGTTTCGCTCGCGAATGCCAAGGTGTCGGCGTTCAAGGCCGACGGCCCTACTATCGATTGTGCGTATGGCGGGCATGATGTGGCGGCTCGTGTTTCGCTCGACAGATCCGACGCCAAGATCACTGTGAAGCAGATACTGCTTGCGGCCTGCGACGTACACGCTGAGTGGGAGCTCGCCTGATCGGAGCGATCAGCTTTCGGTCTGTTTCAGGGCGCGGCGGCGATCAGAGTCCAATCGAGGACTTTGGTACCGTCGCTCCCAGTAATGGGCAATCCTTCGGTGTCGGGGCGCTGAGCAAAGCCTTCGACCTGCACCGCAAAGACGCGGCCTCCGCGGGCGGGTTTCACGTCGAGCAGCGTGTGGCTAAACGACAACAGGTCGCCCTCGAATGCCGGGCCGGTGTGGTCACATTGGTGCCAGCCGACAACGGTGGCCATCCCCGCCAACACCCGCGACAAAGACGCTTGGGCGAGTCCCACGGTATGCCCGCCATAAACGAGTCGCTCCGGATACGGTGACAGGTCGGCGTCACGATGAATCATTGCCAGGTTGTGGGTCAGGCGTACCAGTGAGGTGGCGCCATCGATCACGTCTCGGGTGGGATCAATGATCGTCTCGCCGACGCTCCACTCGGTCGGCGGTCCCAAGGCCGCGAAGTTCCACTCCGGCACCAACTCGACGTAGGAGCCGAGGTCGAGATCGCTGCTTGAACCCAAGTCGTCGTTGTGGCCAGGCTCGGCCTCATCGTCGAGTTGGGGGAGCATCGGGCAGCGTTGATAGACCACCGCGGGTTCGCCGTTGGCGTAGGTGACAACATCGATGAGCACCTTGCCACGCCGTGCACGGCCTGATTGGTGCGAACCGTCGGCTAGGCTGGCAACGGTCACCGTCGTCTCTATTGAGTCGCCGATCATCACCGGGCGTAGCAGGCGCACGTCGCGGTAAAACAGGTTTGCTATGGCCCGACGGCTGACCGTGGTGCTCTGGCCGATAGAGAACTGCATCACCAAACCCGGACTGGCGAGTCGACCCTCTGTGGAGGTGACGGCGCGGCTCACCTGGCCGTCCAGCACCATCGCCAAACGTTCGCCGACCAGCGACTGATAAAGCGCGGCGATACCTTCGTCGATAGTTACCGGCGGTTGGCGCGGCAACTCCTGACCGACAACGAGTTGGTCATAATGCGGGCCGTCGAGAGGAATCACAGATTGGCTATTTCGTTTTCGATTCGGGCTTCGATATGAGCTCGGGCACCCTGCATAAGGCTGGGAATATGGGCTGAGGGCCAAAGCCCATCGTATGGCTTGTACTGCTTCAGGACTGTTTTGGCAATGGTGTTCTTGTGCACCTCGGTGGGTCCATCGGCAATGCCCATAACCGGCACCGCCATCCACATGTTTGCCAGCGGCATCTCGTCGGTGACACCGAGCGAACCGTGGGAGTGCAGGGCTCGGTAGACCACATCCATCAACACTTTGGGTGTCGCAACTTTGACCCCGGCGATGTGTTGGCGGATCTTGGCGTAGTCGCCCTCCTTGTCGATCATCCAGGCGGTGTGCAAGACCTGAAGCCGGAATTGTTGGATCTGGATCCAAGAGTCCGCAACCCAATGCTGAATCGACTGTTTCTCAGCGATCAGTGAGCCTTTCGTCTCCCGGGAAAGCACCCGTTCGCACATCATGTCGAGCGCGCGTTGCGCCATACCGACCGAACGCATGCCGTGGTGGACCCGTCCACCGCCGAGCCGTGTCTGGGCGATCTTGAAACCGCTGCCCTCGTCGCCGAGCAGGTTCTCGGCGGGCACCCGCACGTCGTTGAATCGCAGGTAGGCGTGACCGGCGCTGTCAGCCGATGCACCACCGCCGACATGGCTGTTGCGTACCAGTTCAAGGCCTTCGGCTCCGTGAGGAACGAGCATCATCGACGAACCCTTGTACACGGGCACGTCGGGGTTGGTGATCACCATGGCGATTAGGAAGTCGGCGAACTTGTAGTTCGAGGCGAACCACTTCTCGCCGTTGATGACCCACTCGTCGCCGTCTCTGCGGGCTTGGCATCTGAAGTAGGCGGGGTCGGAGCCGGCTTGAGGTTCGGTCATCGCATATGTGGTGGAGATCTCGCTTCGCAACAGCGGTTCGAGGTAGCGGCGCTTCTGTTCGTCTGTCCCGTAGTGGGCGAGAACCTCAGCGTTGCCCGAATCGGGCGCTTGGCAGCCGAACACTGAAGGTGCCCAACTCGAACGACCAAGGATCTCGTTCATCAGCGCCAGCTTCACTTGTCCATAGCCGCGCCCGCCGAGTTCCGGACCGATGTGGCAGGCCCAGAGTTCTTGTTCTTGTACCTGCTTCTGCAGTGGTCGAACCAGAGCCTGGGCGGTTTCGTTCTTCTTGTCGTACGGCGATGCTTCACCGCGGAAATAGAGGTCGAGCGGTTCGACTTCTGACTTGACGAACTCTTCAATCCAGTCGAGTTTTTCTTGAAACTCGGGTTCAACTTCGAAGTCGATGGCCAATGTGTGGACCTCCTCGCGCGGCCGCTTCGTCGGCGCTGCTGTCAGCAGCGGACATTACCGCGAGTTCGGGTTGCAAGCCTTTTCCAGCTGGGTCGATTCAGCTGGGTTCAGTTGATGAAGCGTGTTCGGTAACGTTCAAAGGATCGCGTCATCTCGGCGCTGTTGAGGCCGAAGTCGGCTGGTTGGTATTTGTGTGCGCCTGCGGCGTCCTCTCGTACTTCTTTGGCGACGATGCTGGTAGAAGTTTGGCTTGCCGCGGCGTCTATTCCGAGGCTCGCGCAGATAGTGCCGACAGCTGTTGGGGTGTCGGCCACCAGGTCTTTGAACGGCACATGGATGGTGCGCTCGGTTGGTAGTACACCCTGATCCACATGGTCAACTAGAGCGTTGAGGCTGCGCTGGTAGAGGTCTTGGTGGTAGTGGCCGATGGTTACCGCATCAACTGTGTTGCTGAAGGCGGAACGCAACGTTGCCACCAAGCTCGACACCGAAGCTAGAAACTCCGCCGGCTCGCGGTGGGTGACAATGAAGCTCGCATCCGGGTAGGTGGCGACCAGGGTTGGGACAGATTGGAGGTGAACCGGCGACTTCAGCACCCAACGGGCTGATGGCATGCGCTGTTGCAAGACGCGCAGGATCCGACGATGCATCGCATACACGGGGGCCATATCACACGCTTGCAACCATTCAACGTAAGCAGGCACGTTGTAGCGGCTGATGAACTCTTCTGTGCGTGCCGCGAACGACATGGCCGACAGACACTCCTTGGGCATTTGTGCGGAGTAGGTGTGAATCGAACGGAGCCCAGTCGCGACTGCTTGAGGGAACTCCAATTCGTCGGCGGTCTCGAGGATTCTCGGGTCGTGGTCGTAGGTCTCTGGGTCTGGTGGCGGCAGTGGACGGGTGAACTCCCATCCCCGTGCCACTCGATGGCCCGCTACGGCCCCGAGATGTCGGTGCAGCACGGTGGTTCCGCTGCGGGGCGGGCCGATGACGAAGATCGGTTCGACGACGGCCTCGTCGTTCAGCTCGAGATGAGCGGCTTCGTAGGCTTCCAACTCGAGCCGGACATCAAGCAAGCGTCTGAGGTATCGCTGCGTGGCCCAGCGACCCAGCGGAGTGAGTTGGGCCGTCGTTTCGAGAGCTTCGCAGAAGATACTGAGCGGTTCAGCGAAGTCGTCGTCTGCGAATTGGTTGGCTACGAATTGGTCGGCACTGTGGGAACGCTTGAGTGCATCTTCGATCAGCGCGCCGGCGTTGAACGGTCCGGGGGTCGGGCGGAACTCTGGGCGATCGCCGCGGTTGGCTTCGGCAACCCACGCAGCTTGTGGACCCACCGACCATGCCATGGACGTTACGATACGCGGCGTGACTCACACTGGCGATCTTGGTTCGGCCAGCAATTTTGATTCGGCTGGCGATCTTGGTTCGGCCAGCAATTTTGATTCGGCTGGCGTTTATGGTTCGGCCAGCAATTTTGGTTCGGCTGGCGGTCTTGATTCGGCTGGCGGTCTTGATTTGGCTGGCCGCGTCATCGTCATAACGGGGGGCACCAAGGGAATCGGCATCGGCCTGGCCCGTCACCTAGGACGCGGCGGTGCCAGCGTGGTGGTGACTGGACGCAAACAAACCGGTGTCGCTGCGGCCAGCGCCGAGTTGGCGGGCTTGAACATCGATCATCTGGCTCGGTCTGTTAATGCAGCCGATCCCACTGCCAGCGCCGACTTGGTGGCGGATGTGGTTGAGCGCTGGGGACGAGTTGATGGGTTGGTCGCCAACGCTCAGAGCTTTCGCCCGGTTACGCCGCTAATTGATGTGAGCGAATCGGATATGGACCTGTTGTATGACACCGGACCCAAAGGGACCCTTTGGGCGATGCAGGCTGTCTACCCGCATATGCGCGACGCGGGATTTGGTCGGATCGTAACGATGGCCACCTCGATGGGCTTTACCGGAGCTGCCGGATATGGACCGTATGCGGCTTCCAACGAGGCGATTCGCTCGCTGACCCGTACCGCGGCCAACGAGTGGGGCCGTGAGGGGATTACCGTGAACTGCGTGTTGCCGGCGTCGGTTGCCCATCGGCTCGATCCGGCGTCGGACCCGCAGAGGGTGGCTGCCTTCGCAGCAATGTACGACAATCATCCCCTCGGACGCGACGGCGACCCAGACACCGATATCGCCCCGGCCGTGGCGTTTCTGCTCTCGCCTGGGAGCCGCTATGTCACCGGCCAGACGATCAGCGTCGACGGCGGCGGTCTGTTGCGTTCATGAATTCAGGTTTGAAATCGTCGAAACCTGACGGTTTTGGACAACTGGGAGCCAGACTCCCTTGAACCAACTCGTTTGAACCAGCGGTTGGCTAGGCCCTCAGCTTCGGAAACGCCAGCGAAGGTGGGTTTGCCGGGCGTTGACCTCGCGGTGGCGTTGGGCTGGGGTGAAGGTGGGTGTGTCGGCGGGAAGAAACGAGCGGACTTCGCTTGCGGGGACGACTGTGGTGACTGGTTCGGGCCGGGTTTCGCTGTACGGCCAGAACCAGCGCAAAGTACAGAGGCCATTGCGTCGCCCCGCGATATCGAGCCAGTTGTGCACACCTGGGTCGGTGGTGCTCAGCACAAAACGCACCCGTCCATCGGCGGAAATTTCAACCTGGCGGTGGTTGCGACTGCTGATGTGGGCGTAGAGGTCCACCGGCTCAAAGTTGTGCATGGTGTAGAGATGTGTCGACCAGTAGCGGGCGTCGGGTTGCTCGCAGTCGATCACCAGTGCCTCGTCGGGCGCGAGATCCCAGAAACAGAACTCGTAGCGGGCGGCCGCCAGTCCCTTACCGACGTCGACAGTGTTATCGGCGAAGGAGTTGTCGGTTCGCCGAGCCCGATTTGTGACCAGGTAGTCGTTCCAATAACTGATCGACTCTTCAATCTCGGTAAGGGTCTTGTCGAGTCGGACCTCAAAGGCCGGCGCGGTGAGTGGTGTGGGCGCTTCGGGGTCGAGGCACTCGATAGTGAAGGTCGCTGGTTCAAGCGGGCGCCAGTCGTAGTAGTACTCACGGATGGAGACCATCACCGCACGGTCGGGCAGTTCTATGGCGCCTTCGCTGTCGCCCCCCAGTAGCAACTCGAAGTCGGTGCCTTCGGTGATTGCGTGCTCGGTTGCGGTCAGTTGCGCCACGGTGCCCCAGACCGGCTGGTGCATGAAACCGTTGCGGATCGCAAGCAGGAACTCCTCGCAGGAATTCATGCGACCGACTATTCGGTAACGGCGGTTGGGGTCGATGCGGGCGTGGCGGTAGGTGTTGTCGTTGTTGGGTCCGCCCCATTGGCTGACGAGATCGTTGTGACGATGAAAGAAGGGGCGTGTTGGATCGGCGTGCAGCGTTTCCCAGGCGAGCCAGAGCGTGAGTTGATCCGCTAGGTGTTCGAAGCCCTCAAGTAGCCCTTGGGGGTCAACAGCAAAAGGAGCCTCGGTGAGCCGCTCACCCATAGCTTTCAAGCGATCACAGGCTGCGTGCCAAGCCTTGAGCGGGTCGCTCATGTCGGTCTTCTGCTGGCTGCGCGGATGTTGGACTGCAGACAGATACCGCTGATGTTGGAAGCCTCGTCGGAGGCGAGCCAGGTAACCGTGGCTGCTATCTCTTCGACTTCGCTCAGTCGTGCCAGATTCAGGTCCGCGGTGTGGGCTTCGATACCGCCGGGTTGTTCGTTGAGGTAGTCGAGCAGAGGGCCGGTGGCTGTAGGTCCCGGGGTGAGCGAGTTGGCACGGATGCCGAGGTGCCCGTATTCAGTGGCGACGGTTTCCATCAGCGAGATGACTCCCGCTTTGGCCGCTGCGTATCCACCGAGTCGGTATTGCCCGCCGACAGCGGCGCCAGACGACATCGACACGATGCTGCCGCCGGTTTGGCGCACCATATGGCGGAGTGCCGCGCGGGTTGCGAAGAATGTGGTGTCGAGCGTGAGTCGCTGCTGAAACCGCCAGTCGTCGTCGCTGAGATCGCCGATGAGTCCGGTTCGGGAGACGCCTACGTTGTTGTACAGAACGTCGATGCGGCCGTGCTGTGTCGCGGTTTGGTTCACCCAGTCTGTTGCGAAGTTGGAGTCGGACATGTCGCCCGCGAGTCCACCGCCACCGGTCTCGGCCATGATTGCGTCGAGAGCTGTGGGGTTGAGGTCGTTGAGCCACAGAGTCGCGCCCTCCGCGGCGAATCGTTTGGCGACGGCTGCGCCGATTCCGGCGCCCGCGCCGGTGATAAGCGAGACCTTGCCCTCAAGCAGCCCGCTCATGTTGGCACCGATCCGTTGTCGCAAACTTCGTGTCGTGAGTGTCTGCGGGTTGGGTTCGGTTGGAGTTGCGAGTCTGGCATGAGGGTCTCTGTCAGCGGGTGGGGGGACGGGTGGACAGTACGCGTGGTTCGCCGTCGGTAACGGCGATCACGTCACGATGATCGCCTTGGCTGACGCTCAGCACCATTCCGGCTTCAAGAACTTCGCCGTGTCCGTGACCTGGATCGAGTACCGGGTGCTCGAATCCCGTACCGAGTCCGCGCACCAACCAAGGCCCGCTGGCCGCGTTGGCGAGTTCGGTGTGGTTAGCGCCAAAGCGACATGCGTCGACTAGCGCCGGTGCGTGCCGGTGAACCATGCGTGCATCACTTGTACCGACGCCCGCAGGACATTCCCGAAGAGACTTACGTCCGTATTGGCAAGTTTAAACCGGCGCTCGATTGCTGAGCGTCCGACGCTCGGGTCATTCGGCCTGAAGTTCGGCGACGATGTCGGAGATGAGTTCGGTTGCGACTTCGGTGGGCTCCCCGGCAGCGGCACGTGCCACATACATCGAGTCGGGGAGTGGGGGAATCGACTCGGCCCGAGGCCAGCGGATCAGTTCGCCCTTCACCGAACTCTCGGCGAGAACGGCTACCCCAAGCCCTGCCTCGGTGGCACCGATAACGCTGGCTGCGCTTGGTCCCGAGAAGGTGATTTTGTAGGGGATGCCCGAGTTGGTCAAGGCTTGTTGTGCGAGCGGGCGATAAAACCCACCTTCACCGAATGTGATCAGGGGTACGGTACCTTCTTCGTATTGGCAGTCTGGCGCGCAGACCCAGATGAGTGGGTCTTTCCAGAGGATCTTGTCTTCTGGTCGTCGGTTGTTTTCGAGCACCTGCAGCACGGCAACATCAAGTTCGCTGAGGGCCAACATTGAACTGAGCCGAAACGAGCGATCAACGAAGAATTCGATCGACGTTTTGGGGTGAATGCGGTTGAAGCGTGAAAGCACGGCGCAAATGCGCTCGGTGCTGATCTCTTCGGGGGTGCCGACTTTGACTGTGCCGGTAAGTTCTGAGCTTTCGAGACGGCGGATGGCGTCGTCGTGGGTGCCGACGATGGCTCGGGCGTAGTGGAGGAGTTCTCGTCCGTCGCGCGAGGGACGCAGGGAATGTCCTTCACGAATCAGCAGGTCGCGCCCGACTTTTTGTTCAAGCCGTTTGATTTTCCAGCTGACCGCGGACTGGCTGACCTGTAGAGATTCGGCCGCTCGGGTCATGCCGCCCAGATCGATGACAGCGATGAAAGTTCTCAGCGATTCAATGTCGAGTTGCATTGGTTGGGCACCCTAGTCGAAGCATGACAATTATTGGTAGAAAATATAAAGAATATATGGTTGTGTCATAGCTATTGATGCCCGATAATACAGTCATGAACACCAACCCGAATCCATCCATAGTTACAGCGTCAGTACTTCGCTCGGCTTTTGGTCCGGGTTATCAGTTTGGTGGCGCATCGGATTACATCCTGCGCGTCATCAGCGGATCCCCGGCTATCCACTAGCTCTCAGTTGTAGATCTGGCGGTGGATGGCCCCCCAGCCCACCGTCAACAAAGGTAGCGCCTCGCCGGTCCGCCCCCAGCCCACCGGCGGGCGCTACCAGCACACCACATCGGGCCGCCATTGTTCGATGACCGATACCGCCGAGGCCATGTCGTCGGCCTCAGCCACGACATCGACTCGATCCCCGAGTTCAACGCGTACACCGCTGCGAAACAGCCGATGGTCATCAACGATGACGACCCTCGGAGCTGCAGCAACCATCCCCCACCGTTGCGGCCTGTTGTCAGTCGCGAGGACGACCCAGGGGCGGTTCTCCCAGTCCACGCAGCAACCATCCCCCACCGTTGCGGCCTGTTGTCAGGTGCTAGGGCTCTGCCGATATCTTTCGCCAGCCAGCTCGCAGCAACCATCCCCCACCGTTGCGGCCTGTTGCCAGCGGACCGGTGGTAGCGGCGGCTCAGGTTCAGGGCGAGGCCGGCAACTGTTGGCCGTCTTCGGTGTCTCCGATCAGGGGAACGAAACGAACCATGCTCAGGGTTTCAGTGGTCCTTTGGCTACCAGTTCTTCTTAGGCGGGTGAGGTGTTGGACCTGGCCCAGCGGTCCGAGGGGGACTATCAGACGCCCTCCGTCTGCGAGTTGCTCAACCAAGGGGACCGGGATATTTTCGGTGGACGCGGTGACCACCACCGCCGAATAGGGAGCGCCGTCGGCATAGCCGAGCGAGCCATCGGCTTTGACCACCGTCACGTTGTCGTAGCCAAGTTCGGCTAGCACCTCGGCAGCCGCGTCAGCCAATTTTTGGTGGCGTTCGACGGTGACCACCTCAGCGGCCAACTCTGCGAGTACTGCGGCCCCGTAGCCCGAGCCGGTTCCCACCTCCAATACCCGGTCGTCCGGTGTTATCTCTGCGGCTTCGGCCATCAACGCCACGATGTAGGGCTGCGAGATCGTCTGACTGGCCGCGATGGGTAACGGGTGATCCTGATAGGCTTGGTTGATCAGCATTTTGGACACGAACCGATGTCGCGGAACGGCCGCCATGGCAGCCAGCACCCGAGGGTCGACCACGCCACGCTTTCTGATCTGTTTGCCGACCATGGTCAAACGCCGTCGTCGGTGTGCTTGCTCACCTGTGGCGCGGCCAGAGTTCTTGCGCCTGCCCCGGCGGCCTCGGTTCGGCTTGTCGTCCTCGCTGGGCATGCTCCATCTTCGCTGATCCGCTCGGCTCTCGCCGCCCGAAGATCTTGCCGGGCCTTTGGGCCGTCAGTTGGCGGTGAGGCGTGGGCGGTCTTCGGGATTGCAGCCCGACATCTGCGAGATTGCTTCGGGTGGGGTGGTGTCGCCGGTGAGGTCGGCTGACGCGACCGGTGGTTCGAATCGTGTGGTGATGGGCACTACGCCGGCCCACCACGGACCGGCAATGTCATCGGGTTCGTCTATCGGGTCTCCGCCGCGAACCTTGGCCGATGATTCGGTTAGCGGCATCTGCAACACCAGCGTCTTGTGCAGGTCGATTTCTGAGGGCGGACGACCCGTGTCCCAGATCTCGGCGATGTGGTCGGTGACGAGCCGCAGTGCTGCGAGTTTGGGTTCGTCGTCAGTGATGCGCTGGGCATGTCCCCGCACCACCACGGAGCGGTAATTCATTGAGTTGTGGAACGGTGTTCGTGCCACCACCAGCCCGTCGAGGCAGGTCACGGTCACACATATCTCTTGACCTTCACCTGAGCCGAGCAGATGATTGGCGACCGCGCCATGAAGGTAGAGACGATTGCCGTCATGTCCGTAGGCCATCGGCAGCACCAGCGGGCCGTCGGCTGTGGAGACCCCGACGTGGGCTATCAGTCCGGCATCGAGGACTTGCAGCACATCGGCCAGGTCATAACGCCCCCGATCAGCACTGCGCCGTACCTTCACCCGCTCCGAAGCCGGCTCCGTTCCGCTCTCAGCCTGCGTTTCATCCATCTCGGGAGACTACCGACTCACGGGTCTCGGTATGGCTGATAAACGATCAGGACGGGCAAAGGGTACGATCTGGGCTGGTCGATTTGGAAGGGTGACCTGTGACCGCACGGGCTGATGTTTGGATGGCAAACCCGTGACGCTTGCGTTCGACGATCTGGTCGCCGGGATGCGACTGGAGGGGGTGGTTGCTGATGGCCACGTGACCGTGGTGGCCGTGGAGATGCACGGGCCGAGTTCAGCAACCCTCACCTACCACACGGGTGACGGGCGGTTGGGCGACCGGATCATCGGAGCGGCTGACCTGGCGGGGTTCGGCGAGCCGGAGCAACGGAGGTGGAGTTTCGATGCCGACGGTGCGATGTTCAAGCTCGCGGCGGAGGCACAACGGTTGCAGCAGGCTCATCTCGCTGATCCGTTCGCGGCGGTCGACACATCCAACATTGAGCCCTACCCGCACCAGATCGATGCGGTCTACAACCGGATGCTTGAGCTGCGGCCGTTGCGTTTTGTGTTGGCGGACGATCCGGGTGCGGGCAAGACGATCATGTCGGGGTTGTTGATCCGCGAGTTGATGTTGCGTGGTGATGTGGTCCGTTGCCTGATCGTGGCACCGGGGAGCTTGGTGGAGCAGTGGCAGGATGAGTTGTGGGAGAAGTTCGGACTGTCGTTCGAGTTGATGTCGCGTGCCGCGGTCGAGGATTCCCGCACGGGTAACCCGTTTGTGGAGAAGAATCTTCTGATCGCCCGGCTGGATCAGCTTTCTCGGTCTGAGGACATGCTTGAGCGGGTCAAGGGCTCGCAGTGGGATCTGGTGATTGTTGATGAGGCTCACAAGATGTCGGCGAACCGTTACAGCGGGGAGCTTCGCCGGACGAAACGGTTCATCCTGGGCGAGGCGTTACGTGAGCGCACTCGACATCTGTTGTTGCTGACGGCCACTCCGCACAACGGCAAGGACGACGACTTCTTGGCTTTCATGACTCTGGTCGATCCGGACATGTTCGAAGGCCAGCTGCGAAGGCGCGGCGCCGGTGACGAGCGGCCCGAGATGCCTGACACGTCACAAGTGATGCGTCGGATAGTAAAGGAGAACCTGCGTACTTTCGAGGGTCGTCGCTTATTCCCTGAGCGCCATGCACACAGCTTGAATTTCGAGCTGTCGGCGCCTGAGGCCGAGTTGTACGAGGCGGTTACGAACTATGTGCGGACGGGAATGAATCGGGCCCTGCGGATGCAGGAAGGCGGCGATCGTCGTGGGATCATGGTCGGGTTCGCCCTTGCGGGTCTTCAGCGTCGGTTGGCATCGTCCCCGGCGGCGATCTATCACTCGTTGCGTCGCCGTCGGGACCGTTTGGCCGATCAGGAGTCGGAACTGCGTCGCCTGGCTTCCTCGGGTGATCCGGTTCCTGTTGTTGATCTGCCGCGTGGCGTGCGGATCGCCGATCTGGAGGATTTCGATTTCGACGACTACAGCGATGATGAGTTCGAGCAGTTGGAGAGCATTGTGATCGACGCTGCCACCGCTTCGGGAACTGCTGATGAGCTTGCGGCAGAGGTTGTGGAGTTGGAAGAGTTGGTTGAGTTGGCCGACGGAGTTCGCTCGAGCCGTGAGGACACCAAATGGGTGCAGCTTCGGGACTTGCTGCGCTCCGATCGTTTTGCGGCTGGGGCCGACCTCAGCGGCGCTGGCGGAGGCTCCGTCGGGGACGAAGCGGTCCCGAAGTTGATCGTTTTCTCTGAACACAAGGACACGCTCACTTATTTGGAGGAGCGGATAGTGGCTGAGTTGGGTCGTCCCGAGGCGGTCGTCGTCATCCACGGCGGGATCAAGCGCCATGACCGCAGGGCAATTCAGGACCGTTTCCGGGTGGACCCGACGGCTCAGGTCATGGTGGCCACCGATGCGGCAGGTGAGGGTATCAACTTGCAGGTCGCCAACTTGATGGTCAACTACGACTTGCCTTGGAACCCGAACCGTATTGAGCAGCGATTCGGGCGCATCCATCGAATCGGCCAGAATCGGCCTTGTCACATGTGGAACCTGGTCGCGCACGAGACTCGGGAGGGCCAGGTATTCCAGCGCCTGTTCCAAAAGATCGAACAGCAGCGAGGCGTGTTCGGTGATCAGGTGTATGACGTGCTTGGTGACTCGCAGATCAATGTTTCGCTGCGGGATCTGTTGATACGGGCCATTCGCTCTGACGCTGATCCAGCGCATGCGGCCTGGATGGACGAGGTGATCGACGGCGACATCGGAACCCAGCTCAACGGCGTGTTGGAAGAGCGGGCATTGGTGTCGGGTCTTGCCGATACGGCTGCCAACGATGAGATCCGCCGAACGATGGCGCAGGCTCGTGCCCGCAGATTGTTGCCGTGGTTCGTGCAGACTTTCTTCTCGACGGCGCTGCGTCGGTACGGCGGACGGATCACGGGCCGTGAGAATGGTCGCTTTGAGATCACCCGTGTGCCGGCGGCGGTACGTGCGGCCGCTGATCCTTCGCTCGGGGCGGTGCATGACCGTTACCAAAGGGTGACCTTCGACAAGGCCCACATCGAGCCGGATCGGCCTCGTTCTGATTCTGGTGAATCGAGTACTCGTGGAGGGGTTGGAGTCCAGGCTGAACTCGTGTCGCCTGGGAGTCCGTTGCTTACAGCTGTGCTTCGCAAGGTTTCTGCCGATCACGGCGAGACCCTCCAGCGCGGAGCGGTTCTGGTTGACCCCAAGAATTCGTCGGTGGAGCCCCGGTTACTGGTGTTTCTTGACCATTCCATCACCGATGGGCGCCTAGTTCACGGGAGTCGTCAGGTGGTGTCTCGGAGGGTTCAGTATGTGGAGATCGACCGACACGGAAACGTTTGTGATCCGGGCGGTCAGCCTTATCTCAACTATGCGCCTCTGGCCGAGGAGCAAGCGGATTTGCTCGATGGGCATCTTGATCTCGACTGGGCTGGTCACGCGGCTGAGGTCGGTGCACGGGATTGGGCGATCGAGCAGATGGCCACCCCACATTTTGAGGAAGTTCGTACGGTCGTCACCAGCCGGGTTGCCCGTGTTTCAGAGGCCGTGAGGGAGCGACTGGAAGCTGAGATTCGCTTCTGGGACTTGCGAGCTGCGGAGATTAAGGCTCAGGAACTCGCCGGGGGCAAGCCTCGTTTGAATTCGGGGAGGGCGCGGGCTCGTGCTGAGGAACTGGAGGCTCGTTTGGCGCAACGTCGTACCGATCTTGCTCTGGAGGAGAATCTCCATAACGGCCCACCGACAGTGGTCGGGGCTGCGCTCGTGGTCCCGCAGGGCCTGCTCGATCAATTGCAGGGGAGTCCGCCCGTTCCTGATGCCACCGCCGACAAGATGGAAACCGACCGTCGTGCCGTTGCCGCGGTGATGAAGGCCGAGAGGGCGCTGGGCCGCAGACCTGAGCAACAGGAACACAGCAACCCTGGTTTCGATGTGATGTCGTATGATCCTCGCCACCATGTGCACTATCTCATTGAAGTGAAAGGCCATCTGCCGGGCACGGAGCAGATAAGCGTCAGCAAGACCCAGGTCGGGCAGGCTCAGTGCAGTCCCGATGTGTGGCGTCTAGCTGTTGTGTCAGTCCCCAACGAACCCGACCTCGAACCCGAGGTCCGTTACCTGATTCGGCCATTCGAGGGCGTGACGATGCACGAAGCCCAAACCAGCATCCCCCTTCGCGTCTCAGATTTCCTGGCCAAATCACTGCCCCCACAGTGAGACGGTCAAGCACTGGCAAAGGTTCGCAAGATGACGTTGGCTGCGATGCGGTCATGGGAACGTGCACCGATACGAAGGCGCTGGTTCTATGGATCTCGTGGAGGGGTTCGCGAAGGTGCTGAAGTTACTACTTCGAGCCACGGCGTTGAGTCCTGTCCGACAGCGTATCCCAGGTTCTGAGGATTGTTAGCAATCCGATAATCTGGAAGGCGCCGGAACCTAATGGCATAACCACCCCCAACACGGCCAAGCAATTCTCCCAATCACCTGATTCCGTGATTGGGTTGATCGTGAGAACAACAATGCTCACGACCAGAAAGAGGCCGCTCAGAGCGAAGGCCCAACTCACTGGATCATTCGGCCCGCGAGGCCAGGATCTAACCTTTGATCGCATCCACACATACGTTGCCGCCAAGGCCACGAACGGGGCGACCACCACGCCTGTTGTCCAGCGTCCGGCGTCGGTCCACATTTCGGACGCTGGTTGCTGTTCCGGGCTAAGCATGGTTGCGTATTTGAAACACGCTATTAGAAAGCCTACGTTGAGGAGCCAAAGAAGATTCCTGAACCGACGGGGGAACGCTTTCTTGTACTTGATCTGATTCTTCTTGTACTTGCTCTTTTTCTTGTTGTTCATGTGTGTCCTTTAGTTGATGTTCAGAGACTCGCGAGACGACGGCGGATCACGGCGCGGATTCCTCCCGGATCGCAATTTCGTGGGCTGACGGATATCGCATGTCCTCTCCTGTCGATCACGGTAGTGAGTTGGTGTGACAGCGCTCCGAGCATTCGCTGATTCGCAGCATGGTGTGTGCCGAGCGTTTGCCTTCAGAGGTTCGGCCCCTAGGTGATTCCGCATCGCTACCGGACGGCGTCCAACCGAAGGGATCACTGGAGACGATTTCCGCCGTGTTGACGATGGGGCGGGAGACTCAAGTGCTGGACAGAAATTGGCTATGCCAGGTCTTGAGCAAGGTCGACAAAAAGTTGGACAAATGAGTGGACAACATGTTGGACAAAAAGTATCCTATTAGTAGAATTCGGCTGATGAGGGCCTACGAAGAGTCACATCCGTGGATCACGTTCAAAGCCACGGACGTGAACAACCTACCGCCGCGAACATGGATGCTATTGGGTGAGGCGCGGGCAATTTGCGAGCAGATCTCCAGCACTCCGTTAAGACCGAGCATTGCTTGGGACTTGGAGGAGCTAGCGCTGATCAAGGGTGCCCAAGCCACTACGGCTATCGAGGGGAACACCCTCAATGAGGAACAGGTCGCCGGAATCTACCGTGGGGAGTACACCGCGCCCCCTTCGCGGGCATACCAAGAACGAGAGGTGCGCAACGTTCTCAAGGCTCTAGCCCACATTGACAAGCACGCGGCGAACGGAAAGCTTGGTCCCGTCACCGCTGATTTGATCTGCGACTACAACCGACTTGTTCTCGACACCATCGAGCACACTCCCGATGTGCTACCAGGGGAGTATCGGGATCATTCAGTCATGGTTGGGAAGTACCGCGGGGCACCAGCCCAGGATTGCCCACACCTGACGCAGCGACTGGCTGAGTGGCTGGAGAGCGACATCTTCGATTCTGATGACCCTGAGACCGATTTCGCGCTCACCGTGGTCCAAGCGGTCTTTGCCCATCTCTACATTGCCTGGATCCATCCGTTTGGAGACGGCAATGGGCGCACCGCCCGGCTGCTGGAGTACACGCTCTTGGCCCGGTCGAGACAATTTCCCCTGTTGGCTGCACACCTGCTGTCCAACCACTACAACCTCACCCGTGATCAGTACTACCGGGAATTGGAGGCCGCTAGCCAGACGGATTCAACGGGCAACTTCGTGGCATACGCTGCTCAGGGTTTGGTGGACGGCTTGCGAGAGCAGATCAACCTTGTCCGGGGACAACAGCTAGATGTCTCTTGGACGAATTATGTGAACAAGACAATGGACCGCTTCCCAACAAGCAAAGCCAGTGACCGCCAACGCGCCCTGGTTCTGGCAATGCCGCCGAACACCGCCATGTCTCGAGAAGGTCTGACCCTCCTTACCCCGGCCATGGCAGCTCTCTACGCCGGAACCGGCCCCCGAACCCTGAGTCGTGACCTAAACCGACTGCTAGAGGCAGGTCTGATCCTGCGGGAGGGACGAAATTGGAGGGCCAACACCGACGTTATGTTCACGTTCTTGCCTCCAGCGGCACCGTCCTGATCAAACGCTTCGCCTCACCGTGGAGTGTTCCGATGTTGGGATTTAGCGGCGACGGGTCAGCTAGGAGGCCAACCCGTTCGACTGACCCCTGCGGGCATCAGTCTCAGCCGACCGGCCGCTGCAGAGCCCGCAACAGCGTGCACATCGGCGCGTACGAACCTCATGCTTGAACGCTTGTCGATGAAATGGCAACTATCATGTTGTTTAAAAGATTATTATGATAAATAATAATCTTCCGGAGGGTGGGTGGATTCTGAGCCATTCGCCTTGGGATAGGGTGGGATCGATGCCGCAAGAACAATCAGCACGACTTGGCAAGCGCGGCGTCAAGCCGCGGCGCACGACTCCATTGCGGCTTGCCGGGCATCCTGATGCCCCCGGAACGGATGAGTGGGAGGTTTGGGCTCGTCGTTCTCGGCGGCCTCTGGCTGTCGACCTGTTCTGTGGCGCTGGCGGGCTCAGCCACGGGTTGACGGCGGCTGGGTACCGCGTGGCGCTGTCTGTGGACTCCGACAGCTGGTCGCTGGAGAGTCACGCCCATAACCTGCCGGGGAGGACCCTGCAGCTCGACTTGGGTGACGAACGATCCAGGGACTTTGTCGTCGGACTTTGCGAGAGGCTAGACATCGACTTGATCGCTGGGGGGCCGCCATGCCAGCCCTTCTCCCGGGCCGGTCGATCCAAGATCCGCAGTCTGGTAGATCAAGGGGTTCGTGACGCCGTCGATGTCCGCAAGGAACTGTGGCGAGCGTTCCTAGATGTAGTTGAGCGTGTTCGGCCGCGTGCGGTGCTATTGGAGAATGTGCCCGATATGGCGCTCGGCGACGAGATGCTGGTGCTGAGGACAATGATCGACCGGCTGGAGCGCGCGGGCTATGAGGCGGACGCCCGCATCGTTGACGCGTCGCGACACGGAGTACCCCAGCACCGCCAGCGCCTCATTCTCATCGGCCTTCGAGGCGAGGGACCGCTCCGATGGCCAGTGGCCTCGGGCACCGCGACGGTACGCGACGCTATTTGGGACCTGCCGGTTCTCGGTGTGGCGCCGGATACTCCGATCGGAGCGGAGAGCATGGCCTACGGCGACCGGGAGGCTAGCGACTTTGCTCGAGCAGCACGCAAGGATTGCGTTGGTGCGGAGGCGTGGGTTGTTCACGACCACGGCACCCGTGCGGTTCGTCCCGACGACTTCGAAGCATTCAAACTCATGACCGCCGGAACCCTCTACTCGGATCTGCCCGGCGACTTGAAGCGCTACCGAGACGACATCTTCAACGACAAGTACCACCGACTCAGCTGGACTGAACCCTCTAGGTCGATCACGGCGCACATAGCCAAGGACGGCTACTGGTACATACATCCCGAACAACACCGAACGCTCACCGTACGGGAGGCCGCTCGGCTCCAGACGTTCCCCGACGCGTTTCGCTTCGCCGGGACGCGTTCGCACCAATTCCGACAGATTGGCAATGCCGTGCCCCCCGTGCTCGGCGAGTCGGTCGGATCCTCCATACTCGACAGCTTGCGAGCGCGTGATTCGCTTCATCCGCGAGTGTCGACGCAGCGAGCTGACTTCCGGGTAGCGCTCGCGAATTGGGCGACTTTGGACCGCGCCGACGCTCCTTGGGCCTACCCCGGGAATCTGTGGCCGGTGACGGTGGGACTGATCTGCCGGCCAGGGGGCAAGGAAGCGCGGCTGACAGCGGATCGAGTGCTGCGCTTGGTGCCGACGCTCACCGGGGCGAACGAGTGGGCCTTCGATCTGTTGGCCGCTTCCGATGGCTCAAGGCGATACGCCGCGCTCCTCGCCCGTATCAGAGCGGCCGCGTTCTTGTTGAGCGACGATCCGGACGGCTGGGACTCCGAAAATTGGCGCGACGCGACACGGCTGGGTCCCGCTGCTCGCCGTTGGTACGCCCTCATGACGGGCGAGTCCGATGCACTGGTCGCTTCAGCGCCGGTCCTGCGGGTTGCTGAGAGGATGACCGGCGCGGCGTGCGGCCAGCTGAAGACGAATTCGGCTAGACGAATGGAGTTGGCGAAACTGGTGGGTGTGCGGGAGGACGCCGCAACGCTCAACGTGGCGATGCACCGCATCGGGACAGACTTCTGTGCACCCAAGTCTCCGGACTGCCACCGGTGCCCGCTGAAGCGGGTCTGTCGGGGGGCGGTTTCGTGACGCTTGCGGTCGGGCGATACCATTCGACGTGTCGTTGCGGCGTGGTCGGTGAAGGGGATTGAGGCCAGTGGGCGACAAGGCGCGACACGATCTGCGATTCAGGCCGCGGGCCCGCCTCATGACGACGCTCGGACGCGAGCTCATCAGTAGCGACGTGGTGGCCATTACCGAACTCGTGAAGAACTCCTACGACGCCGATGCTCGGATGGTGCTTATTCGGCTGACGGACGAGTTGGATGGGTCGGGGTCGCGCGGCACGAGCAGAATTCAAATCCTGGACGATGGCCATGGCATGGACGATAAGACGATCCTCGAGACATGGCTCGAACCGGCGACATCCTTCAGAATGAGATCGCAGACCACGACAGGAGGTCGAAGGGTAGTCGGCGAGAAGGGTGTCGGGCGCTTCGCGGCTGCGAAGTTAGGTGACCGATTGGAACTGATCTCGAAAGCTGAAAGCGCCCGGGAGGTCCAATTGGACATCGATTGGTCAGCTTTCGAAGATGATGACAAATATCTCGATGATGTCGAGGTAAGCCTTGACGTGGTCGAACAAGGCGACTTTGGTCCGGATGGACTAGTGGGCAGAATCTGGAATGACGCCGGTCTCCACTTGGACGTAATCGAGAGGCCCACGGTCGACCATGGCACACTCCTCACGATTTCAGGACTACGCAGTGCGTGGACTTCGGAACTCATCACGGAACTCCGCCGTTCCCTTTCTAGGCTCATCACTCCGTTTCAGGATGAACGAAAGATTGTAAACGACTTCGCCATCATTCTCGACACACAGGTTGATGCGGGCAGCGGCACAGAACTAGTCAGTTCACCTTCCACGCTCCAAAAACCACATTACAAGCTTATCGCTGAAGTCGAAGAAACCGGTCGTGTCACGGTACTCATGGAACTTAAGGATGGGATCGAACTGGAGTTTGATCACACTCTTCAGATGATTGCCGATAGGGAACACCTTAAGTGTGGACCGTTTGAAGTCTTTCTGAACGTCTGGGATCGCGACAGTGATTCCCTCAGGCCAATTACGGATGAAGTCGGAACGCTAAAGCTGGCCCGAGAGGTTTTGGATTTTGCAGCTGGCGTGAATGTCTATCGTGACGGTTTCCGTGTACTGCCATATGGTGAGAGAGGCGATGACTGGCTCGGCCTTGATCGTAGGCGAGTCCAGAATCCTACACTTAGACTGTCGAACAATCAGATTGTTGGATACATACTCATAGAGCGAGATAGGAATCCTGAACTAAACGATCAGTCCAATCGAGAGGGGATCATCGACGGTCCTGCATTCGTCGATCTTCGTAAAGCAGTTGCGGAGATACTGTCGTTGATTGAGTTTAAACGATATCAAGCGCGGCCACGGAAGGAAGTAAAGCGTAAGCGTAGCAGTGGACTACTCGATCGCTTCGATCTGACAGTTATCAAAGAAACTGTCGGGCAGGAATTACCTGATGACACACGGATTCGCAATCTACTAGATGAGACGCAACAAGAATTCGATGAGCGGATCGGTGAAGTAGGTGAGGTCTTAGCGCGATATCACCGACTTGCAACTCTAGGACAACTCGTCGACAAGGTCGTTCACGATATAGCTCAGCCGATAATAGCGATCCGTCAGGCTGCTGTGCTGGGTGAAAGAGAGTTGGGAAACATAGCTGAGGAGATCAGCTCATGGACAGGTGCTACACCCTTGGAGAACCCGACGAAGCGATTCAGGACCGTTTCCTCTCAAGCCAAAGTGGCGAACGACGTAATTCGACGCATCGAACCCTTCGGGGGCCGAAGACGTGGGAAGTCACAGAAATATCCTGTTGAACAGGCCATCAAGAACGCGGTGACTCTGCTGCAGGACGAGATCGATGCTGTAGGTGCTGAGTTACGTTTGCCTGAAGGAACTCACGATGTAACGTTGGATAGCACCGAGATTCAAGAAGTGCTACTGAATCTCCTGAACAATTCCCTCTTTTGGTTGAAGCAAGTCAGACGAGGATCCAGAGTAATATCGCTGGCTGTCGAACGTAGCCAAGACGGTAGTCTCGTGATCACGGTTGAAGACTCCGGTCCGGGCGTCCCAGAGGTTGATAGTGAATTCATCTTCGATCCCTACTTCTCTACCAAAGAGAACGGTGTCGGCCTAGGTCTGGCAATCGCTGGAGAAATCGTTGAGGACTACTACGGTGGTGAATTGGCGCTGTTGGAACCTGGGAAACTCGGCGGAGCTCGATTTAGGGTGACCTTGAGGAGGAGAGTCGGTTGACAGACGGTTGGCGAGTATTGGTAGTCGACGATGAGCGAGACATTGGAAAACAGATTTCAGAGTTACTGGAGTCATATGTATCCGTTTCAGACCCGCGCCCGATCACTACAAGATTCGAGCAGTCCTTTGACCAGGCTGCTGAGCTACTTGCGAGGGAGAAGTTCGATATTCTAGTACTAGATATTCGCGACGAATCTGGTAGCACGCCGTCGAATATAGCGGGTATCGAAGTCTTTAAAAAGATACGCGAGCGTCGCTTCATCCCTATAATATTCTATACAGCTTTGCCGAATGCCTCAGCAGATTTTTCGACAGCTCCGTTCGTTCAAACAGTTTCAAAGATTGCTCACGACCCCATTAATGATATCGAGAGCGCTGTTGAGGACGTAATTCGCTCGCGTCTACCACATCTTCTGCAATCCGTATCAGATCATCTTGCTGATACTGAGCGTACCTTCATGGCTAACTTTGTCGAAAAAAATTGGTCAGATCTTGAAAAACGCCCGGAAGACGTGGCGTACTTGTTGTCCAGACGGTTGGCGGCCTCCTTCGAGGAAGGAGCGGAGAGTCTGGCGCAAGAACTTGGACAAGTTGGCTCGACAGCTCCAGGAGACAAGATTCATCCAACGCGCTACTATGTTCAGCCGCCGAACTCTAGCTACAAGATGGGCGACCTGCTCGCTAAGTCTGGATCGGTCGAAGAGGGTGCGGACGAAATGAAATTATACGTGGTCCTTACACCGAGTTGCGATCTTGTTCTTCGATCGGAGGGAATGAAAGCGGAAAGAGTGGTTCTTGCTCGGTGTTTCCCTCTTGATAGCTTTGTGGAATACCGAGGGTGGAAGACTAGGCCCAATAACAAGAAGAAGGATTCATTGCGAAAACTATTCGATTCAAGACCGAAGGGCCAAGAAGATCGATATTTCTATTTTCCCGCGGCTTGGAATATGCCAAACCGTATAGCTGATCTCCAGAACTTAGAGTCTATCCCCTGCGCGGAACTCGATACCTATGAGAAGATCGCGTCGCTCGACAGTCCTTTTGCGGAGGCCCTGTCGTATCGGTTCAATCGCTACATGGGGCGAGTTGGAATGCCTGCTCTTGACATCGACGGCATATTGGCACGCTTAGAAACGTGAGAAAGGGTCGTGAGGCTCGGAGCGATAGTCCCGGGTGCCACCGCAACCTCAGTCGCGACTAGTTATCGGTTCGCGTGAGGTTGTTGGAGCGTGACTCGGAGACTGTTGAAATGCCGCTGTTTCTAGACACGGGCGCCGGACGCCCTAGATTGCGTCTCGGGATGTCTCACAGTCGTTAAGACCGCTAGCCTGCTTGGTGACCGACTTAGCCTGGATCCACCGGTTGGTTTGTGAGGGGGGCTGGTGTTGGGTTGGTTGGTGCCGGGCTGGTGTGTGGGGGCGGGCCGTGGCGTTGGGGGGCGTGTGTGGCTGGAGTTGGGGGTTGTGGCGGGTTGGTGGCGCTGGGGGTGCGGCTGCGCTGCGTCGGGCGCGGGGCGCGGGTTAGATGAGCAGGGGCAGGTTGCGGATGCGTTGCAGGGCTGTGGTGAAGGCCGTGGCCCATGGCCAGCACGACGGGAGCCGGAGTTTGTGGCGGCCGCTGTGGTTGACGAGGCGGGCGGGCACGGCGAGGAGCCGGTTGCGGATGGTGGCCGCGACGGTGAGTTGGTGGGTGGGGTGGACACCGCCGAGGCGGGCGGTCCAGCGCACGAGGTTGTGGGCGAGCACGCAGCAGGCGAGCCAGGTGCCGTTGGCGAAGAACCGTCCCGAGGGGCAGCGGCTGAGTCCGGAGTTTTCTTTGAGGTCACGAATGGCGAGTTCGACGGTGGCGTGGGCTCGGTGGTAGGCCTCGGCGGCGACGGTGTCGAGGTCGTCTCTGTCGGTGACGAAGCAGTGGTGACGCCAGTTGGGCCACAGCTCGCCTTGGGTGCCGATCAGGCGTGTGCGGCGCACGATGAGCCGCAGCTTGGCGGGTTTGTCTTCGTCGCGGACGCGCAGCCCGTCGCCGCGGCGGCCGGGTTCGATGGTGGTCTCAGCCACCTGGGCCTGTCCGCCGCGGGTGTAGGCGATCGCCTGCCAGGCGTCCTCGTCTATGGCCTCGACGGCTGTTTTGACCTTGGTGTTTTGTGCGACGGTGATCGAGAAGCGCGCGTTGTGGGCCCCGATGGCTTCGATCATCTGATAGGAGAAGAATCCCGCATCGGCGCGCACCGTCACCACAGAGCCCGGCGACAGGCGCCGCACCCGGGCCAGGGTCTCACGCACGAACCGGTCGTGGCCGTGCTGCGACGACCCCGACCGCATCCGAGAGTGCAGCACCTCGCCGGTGTCTGATCGCACCGCCACCAGCGGGTGATAGCCCAGCACCTTGGTGTGGCCGTAGGCGGCACCGTGCTTAGCTTTGCCGCACACCTCGCACACCGTGGAGTCCAGATCCACGGTCATCTCCGCGATGTCGGGCGCGGCGCTAACAGACCACGCCCGCGCGAGCGCCTGCTCGGCCGCCTTGTCGAGCTGGCGCACATGCCCGAACGTGAACGACCGCACAAAGGTCCCCACAGTCGAGGGCGCCATCACCCGAAACGGCAGCACCGCCTGCGACGCCCCCGCCCCCAGACGGCCGGCGTCGTCGATACAGCAGCCACCCACCAGCATCGACGCCACCAAAGTCAACACCTTGCGGCCCGACCCCGACCCCGCCGAGCCCGCGGGGCGCACCGCCTCGTCGATCAGCGACTCCAACCCAAGCCGGCCCATCACCGTCCCAGCCAGCAACAACCCCGCATCAGCCACCAAAGACCCATTGTCGAACACCGCCTCCAACCCGTCGATCCCACCCGCTATGCTCCTCACAGGAAGTGCCTCCTCTCGTGGCCAGAATGACCGTTGTCGTTAACAGCATTCTCCCACGTCAGGAGGCCTTTCCGGTGGACGCGCCAACACACGCAGCCTCACCGCACCGGTGGATCCAGGCTAAGTCGGGAGCAGTCGCCTTGCCTATCCAGTGCTTCGTCTTGACGCGGCAGCAGACCGCACGCCATATCTCACACATTGTCCACAAGTTCATCGCAGGGATCTTCATCGTCTCTTCGACTAGGACGTACCGCCACGAGACCGACCGGCCCTGCTTGCCGCCGCTGTTGATGTGAACGATGAAGTCTTCGGCTGTGTGGATGACCTGACCGTGGGTGTTGTATTCGTAGAGGCTCCAGTGCTCCCGGAAGTGCCGCTCGATGTGGTCCCGATCATCGGAGGGCAGTTCCGCGAAGAGTGTTACCAGGTTGTGCCCCTATGGCTCCTTCTTGAGATCGGCAAGCGCAAATTGGGGGCTGGGCTGGGCGAGGAGCAGCATCTTCAATGCCTGCTCCACGCCGCTGTAGAGAGCGATCACGAACGGCCATCCCTGTACGGCCATGTAGTCAGGTGAATAGTCCGGCGTCAGTGGGTTCTTAGCTACCAGGTCGCGAGTGATCGCACAGGCTCGGTCTATCTTGAACCACGAGAGCGCCGAGACAGCCATCGTGGGTACCGTAACAAGCTGATGCCAAGACTCCGCTGGTCTGCTGCTCACGCCGTTCAGCCATGTGGTGGACAACGTAGACCGCTTTGGAGATGCCGGTTTCGTCGGCGATTCGAGGGCCAGCAACAGCCCCAAGGTAGGCATTCTCTCTGTGCGCCTATTCGTTGCCGCCCGAAAGGTCCAGTCTGTTCCACCGCTGGCCTCCTTCAGACTCGGTTGAAAGAACACCCCGATTCCGGAGGCCCCCACCCCCGCCACCGCTGACCCACTCCCCGCTTGAATCCGAAGAGCCCGGTAAACGCCGCAAAAGCCCTGCTGCTGTCAAGTCTAGACCCTGGTTGCCCGGTGCCATTGGGATAGTCTGAGCTTGAAACGTTGACTACCAGCAACTCTAGCGGCTGCGACGGGGTCGCGTTGTCGAAAAACGGTTTGGTGAAGAAGCGAACCCGAAATGTCACGATCGAGTAGCTAACCAACAACTTCAAGGTGTATGGTGTTGCTGTGTTGCGAATTGATTTTGACTCTCAAACGACCAAACAGAGCGCCTCATGGTTACCCGTGATCTGGTTGGATCTTCCAGAACACAAGCACCCAATACTTGGTGTAATGGAAGGCAAAATCTGCTATGTTGTACCGTCTTCTATTAATCAGAATGATATTACAATTAGTACACAGATTGCGGCGACTGTAGACGCCAATGTAACATCGTTGACGCTAGAAGTTCCGGAAACATTCAGGTTTAATGTAGATGGGGTTTCTAGCGGGTTGTTGCCGTTAGCAAACGAAGTGGACATTAATCCGATGCCAGGAATTCGGTCAGGCGACTGGGTTCAGGTTAGTACCTTAAACTGTTTTGCACTACTAAAGGTTCGCAGAATTATTCCGAAAGCAGACAGTAGCGATCCCTCCCGTGTGTACACACAATATTCGAGTCGAGTTATCTTCAACAGCAAAATAGGAGAGTGTCTTGAGGTAGCACCCGTTCCAAAACCCGTATCTCAGGATGAAAAATCATGGCGTTTGATCTTTCAAAAGGTATTACGTTGGTTTTTGTTGAGTCCGATGGTTGCACTACGTGTTAGCGAAGCTGTTGCAGGAGACGACAACCAAGGTGTCGTTCGGATCGACTGCGCTTACTTTCCTGCACTTGGAATAAACCCAGGTGACGGAGTGATTCTGAGATCTGGCCCCCTCCACGCTTTCGCTGTAGCAGTTCCGCGGAGCCAGGACATGATAGAGAGAATACAGGTTCAGCGAAAGCCTGGGACAGGTCAGCAAAAGGTTACGGACCTGTTCCAAGATGAGGAAGTTCCAGAACACTTGCGAATTTGGATACCTATGCCACTTCGCAGAGATCTGTTGATTGATCGCCATGGGTTGGTAACTGTAGAACGTGCGGTTTGGCCGTTGGTGCGTAGCCGCTTTCATGTTTTAAGCCTTCCATTGCTCGGGGTTCTATTCGCGGTTTTGTCGATTGGTCTCCCTTCCGGTCCGGTCGTCGGCGCGCTCACCTGGATCATTACAGTCGTTGTTATTCTGTTTTTGACCCTTGCGCCTCTACGACTACCACAAAGGAAGGCGCTATGAATACACTTTGGTACGCATCGTACGGGTCAAATTTATCACCGCGGCGTTTAAACCAATATATTGATGTAGATATCGAGATATTGACACAAAATTCTCATTGGTTGGTAGGCGAAGGTCAGCTTTATGCCGCAGGTCGATCCAAAAAATGGGAAGGCCCTGTTCTGTTTGTTGACCCATTCAGCAACGGAACAGTTATATATCGTGTTTATGAAGTTTCTGTAGAACACTTCATGAAAGTTTGGGCGGGTGAAAATGATCTGTCTGTGTTACCTGACGAACGTATGCTTATAGACAGAATATTTGATGCTTCCGTCTCAGATTCTGTTTGGGTGGATGTTGCCGGAAAATACGATACCGTGTATGCAGTACACAAGCTTTTTGAACAACCGGTGCTAACGATAACAACTTCAAAAACACTAGAAACTGGATTTATCACCGGTGATTATCTTGACACAGTATTTGAAGGGCTTAATGATGCTCCAATTACCCGGCGTTTCCGTGACAACTACCAACAAAATATTCGATCCAATGTGGAGATAAATTACCGGACATAACCCCAGTGTTTCCAACGCGCGTTGACCGCGGATGATGTAACCGAACAGTGTAGCGGGGCCCGACCGCGAACAACACCTGCACCGGATCGAGTGTATGCTTGTTCAACGGCGGGCTATTCTACCCGGTCAGGGGAAACTGGCTCTTCGGAAATTTAGGGGGAGTGATGGTGTTGAGGACCCACCAGTTGGGTTGCCTGCGTAGAAGCGTGCTTGGATCCGGTAGTGCTCGAATCCTCGGAACCCGAAGGCTGTGCGTTTGACTCGTCCGGTCAGGTTGATGATCTGGGTCGGTGGGCCAGCTATTGATGTTGGAGTGGTCTTCCCTGGGTTTTGTGGAGGTGGTAGCCTCCACCGAACCCGGAGTAACTCCAGGTGATGCTGTTCAGATTGCTCAAGAAGCGGTCTGCCATTTCTTGGGCCTTGATTTGTTGGCTGGCAAGACAGAAGCAGCGGACTGAGTATGCCAACACCACATCGCGCTCTCTCTGGTTGTAGCGAATCCGCGTGTCCTTCATGAACACCACCCATCCTTGGGAGCTAGCCAACTTGAGCCAGTCTTCGTCGGCCATTTTCTCGTCGGCTGGGATCCCATAGTGCTCTGCCAAAGTGACCAGCCCGAGTCCAGCGGCGCGCAAAGACTCCGGGACTTTGATCCGTCCCAGGCTGCGGTCAAGGAAGAGGTCAGGCAGCCCGTCGGGATGTGGCACGAACGACATCCTCGAGTTGTTGGGATGGGACGCCGAACTCTTCACTCAGTTCAATTAGGGGTTCGCCGGCCCAGAAGCGTTCAAGCACGTCGGAGACTCTCGCGCCGCCGCGCTCGAAGACAGGAGAACCGAACGACCGTCCAGGATCGGCGACGACATCTGCGTCGCGGTAAGCGGGAACCTCGATGACGGAGGCGTACCCGTCAGAGCCATACCGAATCAACTGGAGGTACTGTTCAACGACTTCTGAGAACACTCGTTGGCCGTTGCGGATGACGATCAAGGTTCTCGTGTCTATGCCCTTGGCACCTGCTTGATTCTGCTCGGCGTAGTCGTACAGAAGTTCAGCGCCGTCGGTGAACAGGTGTTGAGACGCCAAGGCATGATCAATGCCAATCTGACGTTGCAGTTCATCTAAAGCGGGCCGGATCCGCTGCATCGGTACGCCGCTGCGGCGAATCGCAGCGAGCACTAGCCCTTCGGCTAAGCCGACGAAGGGGATAGATGGACTTGTGCGCGCGGAAGGCGTCAAGCATGTGAGCACGGGTTGTCCGGTCACATTTGGCCGGTCAGGCGGGCGCCGAAGATACCCTTTGGCCCAGGTAGCGAACGTCGAATTTGGAACGTCTACGATCCGCGCTGCCTGCCCGATGGTGTACAGCGGAACCTTGAATCGGGGGTCATCAATGAGTGTCAGGGTCTGACTCCTTTCGTAACTACCATATTGCAGTTCATTAATGCGATGTTGCGGAGCGGGGGAACGGACGGTTGTTGACGATGCGGGGCGGGTCCGAATCCGACCTCGATGCTTGGTTGAACGATGGTTTGATCCTATGGGCAGGGTGAGCGGTCGTGAGCGGGGTGCGGCCGAAACTGAGAAGTAGCGTTGCCGGTGCCGTGGCAGGCGGCTGAGGGGGCTGAATTGTCGTTACTGACGGGCGGGTTCGGTGGACTTGATGAGGGGAGCGTATTGGTCTTGGGCGGCTTGGGGGGTGGTGTTGAGGATTCGGGCGATGCGGGGCCAAGGCGTTCCCGCGGCTCTGGCGGCTGAGACGGCTTCTACGAGTTTTGTTTCGCCGTCCGGGGAGGTCTCATAGACGCACTTGAGGTAGAACTCGGCGGTTGGCGCCCCCACAGCCGTTGGCCAGTCGAAGGTTTCGCACCAGTCGGTGACCGGATTCCAGTCGCCGCTCAACTTGGCTTGGTCAATGAGGTCTTGGAGGGACTCGGACATTCTTCTACCTCAAGTACTTTGCCCTTGCGGGCATTGCGTGAATGATCTTGAAACGCTTGCCTTCAGCAACAACCCCCACCTCTAGCGGATTCCCACTTTGGTCGGCACCCACGTACATTACGAGATCGTCCTCCTGATGCACAATGATCGCGTGCCTACATGCATGCAGCATATCCTCATCTGCTACCCCGTGGCGGCGGGCTCCCTCAGTGATGTGTACTGGGATATCATTGAATAATATTATAATCATACATATATCACGAATACAGTTGTTTCAGTAGGCGGCATCTGATGGATTCCCTTGCGTAGCGGTTCGAGCGACAAGGAGTAGGTGCAACTGGGCGGGGTGGGGGATCGGTGTACGATGAGGGTTGTGAGTGGGAGTGGGGTGCGGCCGAAGTTGATTGAGGTGGCGTTGCCGCTGGCGGCGATCAACAAGGCGGCGTCAAGGGAGAAGTCGATTCGTCATGGGCATCCTTCGACGTTGCATCTTTGGTGGGCTCGTCGGCCGTTGGCTGCGACCCGGGCGGTGATCTGGGCGTCGTTGGTGGATGATCCGTCCGGCGATGAGTCGTTGACGCTGGAGGCACAGGAGAAAGAGCGGCAGCGCTTGTTCAAGATTCTGGAGCGGCTGGTGGTGTGGGAGAACTCCAACAATCCTGACGTGTTAGCGGAGGCCAAAGCTGAGATCGACCGGTGCTTTCCAGACGGCCCACCACCGATTCTTGATCCGTTCGCTGGAGGTGGGGCGATTCCGTTGGAGGCGCAGCGGCTTGGACTCAAGGCGTTGGCCGGGGATTTGAACCCAGTGGCGGTGTTGATCAACAAGGCGATGATCGAGATACCGTCGCGTTTCGCGGGGAGGGCACCGGTCCATCCCAGCATCGAGAAGACCCTGACCACCTGGGAGCGGGCACAGGGACTGGCAGCCGATGTGCAAGCCTATGGACAGTGGATGCGTGACGAGGCGCAACGCCGGATCGGGCATCTCTACCCCGATGCCACAGGTCCCCATGGGGAGAAGCTCACGCCGATCGCCTGGATATGGGCGCGGACAGTGACCTCTCCTGACCCGAGTTGGTCGGGTCAGGTACCACTGGTGGCGTCGTGGACGTTGGCCAACAGGCCGGGTAAGCCCAAGGTGTGGATCGAGCCGATCATCGACAGCGAGACCCAGTCGATCAGCTATGAGATCCGCGAAAGCGGCGAACCGGCGTTTGAGCGGACTGTCAACCGAGGCAACGGGACATGTCTAGCGACCGGTTCAGCTATCCCTGGGAGCTACATCAAGTCTGAGAGCCGTGCTGGACGAATGAGCGAGCAGTTGATGGCGGTTGTCGCCGAAGGAGAACGCGGACGAAGTTACTGCCCGGTCGAGTCGGTCGACGCTGCGGCTGCGATTTGTGGTGAACCTGCCTGGAAACCGGTGGGCAGAAATCCACAAAAACTGACAGGCGGCACGGTGTACGTTTATGGGCTCGACGAGTGGTGGAAGTTGTTCACGCCACGGCAGCTTGTGGCGTTGACGACGTTTTCGGAGCTTCTTGTGGAGGTTAGACAACGGATTCTGGCGGATGCCGTCGCGGCCGGTTTGGCTGACGACGAGAAGCGGTTACGAGATGGTGGACGAGGCGCTGTCGCGTACGCAGATGCCATCGCGACTTATCTGGCGTTTGCAATTGATCGTCTCGCCGATCGAAATTGCACGATCTGCTCTTGGGATTCTTCTCGCCAACATGCCCGAAATGTGTTCGCGCGCCAAGCGATTCCCATGTCTTGGGACTTTACGGAGAATAACCCGATCGGACCGTCATCGGGGAGTTGGAAAAATTGCATTTCTGGGATTGCGAAAGCGCTTGAACACCTCCCTGGTGCGACCCCGGGGGAGGCTTTGCAGCGGGATGCACGGGCGAGGGTTCAGGAATGCTCGGGCGCTGTGCTCTCGACTGACCCTCCGTATTACGACAACATCTCTTACGCGGACCTGTCGGACTTCTTTTACGTGTGGTTGCGGCGGAATCTTGGCGATGTATGGCCGGTTGAGTGTTCGACGCTCCTTACCCCAAAAGCTGAGGAGTTGATAGCGAGCCGCTACCGCGCTGGGTCAAAGGAACAAGCCGAGGAGCACTTCGAGTCCGGGATGGCAGAGTTCATGGCGCAGGTCGCCCAAAGTCAGCCGGGCGATGTTCCCGCAACGATCTACTACGCATATAAGGCGACCGAGACCAAGGACGGGGAGATTCGCACCACTGGATGGGACACGTTCTTGCACGCGGTGCTGGAAGCGGGATTGCAAGTCAACGCCACATGGCCGATGCGTACGGAACTTGGAAATCGTTTGGTGGCCTCGAAGAGCAACGCTCTGGCATCGTCGATTGTGTTGGCGTGCCGTCCCCGTTCGTTGTCGGCATCGCTGGCGACACGCGGAGAGTTCATCGCGGCACTTCGCAACGAACTCCCAGAGGCCGTTCGCCTCCTGCAGTCGGGGAATATCGCCCCGGTGGACATGGCCCAGTCCACCATCGGACCGGGGATCAAAGTGTTCTCCCGGTACGCCCGGGTGGTGGAAGCGGACGGGTCGTCCATGTCGGTATCGGTGGCGTTGCGAATCATCAACGATGTGCTTGGTGAAATACTCGACGGTGAAGAAGCAGAACTCGACACCGACACACGGTTCGCGCTCAGTTGGTTCGCACAACACGGCTACAACTCAGGCCCATCAGGAGACGCCGACAGTGTGGCTCGGGCCAAGAACACGTCGTTGGCGGGCATTGAACAGTCCGGTATCGGAGAGGCACGCCAAGGCAAGTTCCGTCTCTTCGAACGCGGCGAACTGGCTCCAGACTGGTCACCAGTAGACGACCCCCGTCTCACCGTCTGGGAGGTTTTGCAGTACCTTGTCGCAGCCCTGGAGAAATCAGAGACCGAAGCCGCGGAACTGCTGCACACCCTCGGCGGTAACGGCGACAGAGCCCGTCAACTCGCTTACGTTCTGTACCAGAAGGCCGACGACAAGGGCTGGACCACCGAAGCCGGCGCCTACAACACCCTCATCACCGCCTGGCCCAACCTCCAAGTAAGCGCCGAAGCCGCCGCAGCAACACCAGTCCAGGCGCAGATGTTCTCACCATGAGTAGCAGCCGTCGTTGCGTCCCGAGCCCGAACTCGGTTGCGGGTTGTCACACCGCTTTGCTTGACTGGACTCATGGAGTTCGCTGCCGAGTTCGGATCATGTCAGTTAAGACCGTGATGGAGCGGGTTGCATGAGGCGCGAGATCGTCCTGGCAGACTTTTTTTCGGGTTGCGGGGGGACCGCACGGGGGTTCGCCTCCGCCGGGGTGCGCCCGGTGTTCGCTACGGACTGGGACGAGGAGGCTGTCCAGACCTTGAAGCTGAACTTCCCCACCGTGGACGCCGCCCAACGTGACATCCGGGAACTGGAGACTGACGAGGTCGTGTCGGTCATGCCGCCCGCGGACGAGGCCATCCGCCTGCTGGCGGGGTGCGCGCCGTGTCAGCCATTCGCCGGCCACCGAAACGCCGCGACACATGAGGACGAAAGGTCCGAACTGGTCCTTGAGCTTCTTCGCTTTGTTGAGGCGCTACGTCCGCAGCTTGTCTTTGTTGAGAATGTGCCGGGGATGCGGCGAGCATCCAAGTCGAACGGCCCGCTCACGGAATTCGTCGAAGAGCTGAAGAAGACCTATCACGTAGCTCTCGACACCATCTCTTGCGCGGACTACGGCGTGCCGCAGACCCGGCGCAGGCTGGTGCTCATCGCCAGCAGTTTTGATCTTGGCGAGATCGAGTTGCCTAAGCCGACACATGGCCCGACGACCGACCAACCGCACAAGACGGTCCGGGACGCCATTTACTCTTTGCCCCAAGATCTTGAGGGGCCCGACGCGGGCAAGTTCAGCAGCCACATCGCGATGCGCCTGTCGGCGCTGAATCGCAAACGCATCGAAGCCACATCGGAAGGTGGCGACCGACGCGAATGGCCGAAGCATCTCTGGCCGTCCTGTCACGCAGGTGGATTCGGCGGTCACACCGACGTGTATGGACGCCTCAGCTGGGACAAGCCCGCGCCGACGTTAACGACGAAGTGCGTCAGTTACAGCAACGGCCGCTTCGGTCACCCGACCGAGCATCGGGCGATCAGCGCACGAGAAGCAGCACGTCTGCAGACGTTCCCAGACTCATTCGAGTTTGCCGGGGGGCTGACCTCACAGGCGCGGCAGATTGGCAACGCCGTCCCTGTAATCCTGGCGCAGCGGTTTGGCGAGCACTTCGTCAAGCATGTCTCCGAGGCCGACCGTGCTCCCAACGTTGGGTCCAGCGATCCACCCTCAGCCTCGGATGGGAATCGCGCCGTAGAAGCGAGGATGGTGGCATGACGGGTTTCCGGGCCAGAGCACGAGCGGTCGACATGCTCGGGAGGCAGCAGATCGCCAACCTACCCACCGCGTTGAGCGAGCTGTTCAAGAACGCCCACGATGCGTACGCCACATACGCCATCGCCGACTACTACCGCACGCTCGATGCGCTCGTGGTGAGCGATGACGGCGTGGGAATGGACCTTGATACGTTTCAGGAGTCGTGGCTCACGATCGCCACGGAGTCCAAACTGGATCGTTCGCCCGTGGCCAAACCGCGGGGCATGCAGCCGAGGGTGCAACTCGGCGAGAAAGGTATCGGCCGGTTCGCCATCGGGGGGCTCGGCAGTCAGGTCCTCATGATCTCGAAGCGCGCAGGTTGCCGGGCGATCGCCGCCTTCGTGAACTGGCAGATGTTCGAGTTGCCTGGCATCGACCTCGACGAAGTGCCTGTCGGCTTGATCGAATTTGATTCCGACGCGCTGACGGACGCGGATGTGCAGCGTCTGAAGACCCCCCTCTCCGAGGCAGTGGAGCGATTCCGCAAGAAAGATCGCTCGACGGGATGGGAAAGACGACTTGACGGCATACGTGCAACGATCGACTTGTTGCCCGATGATCCTTGGCGAGACGTCTCTGACACGGCGGCGCTCGGCGAGAGCGGCACGATCTTTCTAATCTCACCGGTGTCCGAGGTTCTCTCGTCCGACCTCGAGTCCCAAGGATCGAACGAGGCCCCCTTGTTCGATCAGACTCTGCACGGATTCACCGACGTATGGATCGGAAGTCCGACAGCACCCGAATTCTCGGTTGACTTCATGGATCACCGCGGAGGAGGCGACAACGAGAGCCGACTCGACCCTCGTGACTTCTTTGTGGCGAGTGATTTCGAACGGGCCGACCACCACATCCGCGGCGAGTTCGATGAGCGCGGGAAATTCTCTGGCACTATCCGGATTTTCGGAGAAGATCCGGCTGGCGTGGAGATACCGTGCGCGCTCTCGTCGCCCCCGCGCTGCGGCCCGTTCACCTTCGAGACCGGAGTGGTGCAGGGCATGGCCAGCCAGTCGATGTTTGACCCCGAAGCGTTTCATGTCATGAACACGAAGCTGCGAAAACTCGGTGGCCTGTACGTCTACAAGGACGGCATCCGAGTTCAGCCATACGGTCGGCCAGGCGTGGACTACCTCGAGATCGAGGAGCGGCGAACTCTCGGCGCCGGTTACTACTTCTTCTCCTATCGGCGTATGTTCGGCGCCATCTGTCTCTCCAGCGAACGAAACCCTGAGCTGAGGGAAAAGGCAGGCAGAGAGGGCTTCACCGCCGGTCGCGCCTACTCCGACTTTCGCCGCCTGCTCATGGACCTCCTCATGGAGCTAGCCGCAAGGTATTTCCGCTCCGACGGGTCCGAGGTCCGTGCCTACGAGCAGGGCCGGGAACGCTTGGTCAGAGAACACCAACTGCGCAAAGAACGAGACAAGCTCGCCACTGCTGGGCGGCGAAGGCTCAGAGGTCAGCTTGTCGCCGCGGAACGGCATCTCAATGGCACTGACATCGGGCTCGAGGCTTCGAGAGTCGTGGAATCACTTCGTGACGACCTGGCCGCTACCGATCGCCTGCAACCTGCCACGCGGCGAGTTGCTGATGCTAAGCGCACGCTCCAGGGGCTTATCGAACCTCTGGCGTTTGACGAGCCCGAGGGGTTCGCTCCGACCGAGGCGATGCGTAGCGACATGGCCCACTTGGAGCGCGCAGTCACCGATATCGAGCAGTCACACATCCAGCCCGCGTTCGAGGCAGTCGACGAATTGGCTGCTGAGGCCGAAGCACGGCTCGTGGTAGCGGAATCGGACGAGCGCGAGCGCAGGCAGTTTGTTCGAGAGCGAGTCGATTCGGCAAAACGCCGAGTGCGCGATAGCGAGAACGAAGGGGCGCAAGCACTGACCACCATGAGCGCCAGTGTGAAGTCCGTGCTGCAAGGACTTCGCGCTGACTTCGAGGCACGACTGCAGACGGTGGCTGAGCCGAGCGCAACGGGAGGTCGTGGATGGATCGAGGAGCAGGCCGAATTCGAGAGAGCAATCGACTTCCTCGCGGCCGATTCGAGCAGGGCATTCATCAGGGTCGCAAATCTCGTCCGGTCGAGCAGTGCAGTGTTCGACGCGAACACGCCGACGCCGACCGAGCTTGCTGCGGCTGCTGATGCCGAGATCGTGGAGCTTCGAGAACAAGCGGATGCCCAATTGGAATTCGTGCAGATGGGTATGGCACTGGCCGTAGTTGATCACGAATTCAGACAGACGGTGTCCAACATTCGTAGCGATGTACGGCGGGTCGGTTCGTGGGCCAAGAAGAACCCGCCGTTGGTGGGCGTGTACGAGGATCTACGACGCGACTTCGATCATCTCGACAGCTACCTCACGCTGCTGACGCCGATGCAGCGGAGGATCCGGCGCACGAAGACGACCATCAAGGGCAGCGATATATCTCGGTTCCTCGGCGAGTTGTTCTACGAGCGGATGCGCTCCGCAAACGTCACGTTCGACACCAGCCGTCAGTTTCGTGCCCTCAAGATCGAGGGCTACACGTCGACGTTTTATCCGGTCTTCGTCAATCTTGCCGATAACAGCCTGTACTGGTTCGGCCAGTCCAAATCCGAGTCATCCGGCGCTATCGAACTTGGATGCCGCGGCCAGACGATCGTCTACCGAGACAACGGCCCTGGCATCGCAGAGGACATCGCCGACCGAGTGTTCGACTTCGGCTTCACGACCCGACCGGGCGGGAGCGGTCTTGGTCTTGCGATCGCCAGTCAAGTGCTCGAACGGGCAGGTTGGTCCATTAACCTCGGTGACTGCCTCGACGGCGTCGAGTTCCTCATCAGCCCGAAGGGTCGGTAACGATGAGTGCTGTCAGCGACTACTTCCGCACGGCTCTGCTGATTGATGATCGCGTGGCTGCAGATTTCCGACCCCTTGAGCGACTCCAGGGCGGCCCGACGGCGGGCCCACTTGAGGACCCAGCACCGGACCTGGTAGTGCCGTCCGAAGAAGACGAGACTCCAGTGCATCCGTCGGAACTGGCCCGAGCGTTCCTCGCTTGCGGTGTGGTGTGCAGCGTGCTTGAGGCCAGCGAAGATTCAGAGGATTCCCCAGGCTTGGTGCATCAGGCAGTGCAAGGAGCGCAGATAGCGGACTTGCTGATTCTTGACTGGTATATCGATGGCGATGAATCGGCGACGATCGAGGCGATCGATGCAGTCGCCACGAAGCATCCCGAGCGGATCACCGTTGTCGTGGTGTTCACCGGCGCGCACAGTCTCAGTGGTGTCGTTCAACGTCTTATCGGCGAAGCTGACTTTCGAATCGACGAAGGCGCTGACGACTTCATCGTGCGGCGGGGCAACACGGTCGTGCTCGTGTTCGGCAAACCAGGAGTGCAGTTGACCGGTGGCGAGGATCGTCGGCAGCCAAATGGCTATGGTGAACTGCCGGGAATGATCCGCGATGATCTCGAGTTGATCTACCGCGGGTTGATGCCTGTGTTCGCGTTTAGCGGCATCAATGCCCTGCGCGAGTCGGCACCACGGATTCTCGCAACCTTCAATGAGGAGTTGGACGCTGGTGCTTGGATCCACCGAGCGCTCTTGCCGGACCCCGAAGAGGCGGCCGCTCAGTTCATTCGCTTGCTCTGCAGTGATATGGAACTTGCGCTGCGCGATGCAGAGATCTCCAACATCTGGGATGTCGATGCTTCGTCGGAGTCGCTTGCGAGTGTGACCGAGGCCGGAGACGCAGCACCGCTGGTTGCGAGGTTGCGAGACTCGCCGAAAGTTGCAGATGATGGTCTCGATGACGACCAACTGGTGCGTGAGGCGATCTCGCGCGGACTTGCTGGCATGGGGTTGGGCGATTCGGCGATCACGAAGGCATCGGCCGACTTGGTGGCAGCGATAGCTGACGCCCGGTCGTCCAGCGAGAACCTCGCAGTTCTCATCGACTCGCACGGTTTCGGCAGTGCGCCGCCGCGGCTTGAACTTGGAGTTGTACTCATGCGTGAGTCAACGGTGGAGGAAACTGAGCAGGTCGGGCATGATGCCGACCAGCAATTGTGGCTGTGCGTTCAGCCCTTGTGCGACAGTGTGCGGTTGCGGGAGCCGCGAGCGTTTCCGCTCGTTCCAATCCGCGTGGACGCTGACGAACCCCAGGCGATGATCCGCCTTCCTGATGGTGCGCCCACTGGGATCTCGTTCGACACGAATCTGCATCGGCTGAAACTAGTGCGATTTGCGCCCACGCAGGCTCGGGCGGTAGTCGCTCAGGGTAGTTCGCCGAACTGGCACTTCACCGACGAGGAGGGCATTCGCTATCGCGTAGTCACTCGCTTGAGACCCGATCTGGCGGCTCAAGTGGTCCACAGCCTCGGCTCGACCGCCACGCGCACCGGGACTGACCAGTCCGAGTGGCTGAGGCGAAGCGTGCGGTCATGAGCGGGATTCGATTCGAGACGCTTTCGGCCGGTCGAGTGTCGCAGTTGTATGCGACGTGTCTTTGCCGGGGGTGTTCGGTGACTGCGACGAATCCACAGCTGAACGCTGCTCATATCGCGTCGACATAGACATGCTCTTGGTGCCAGGCGAGGTATGTGTTGTCGGGTGAGGCACAGTGGGGTGGACGCAGTGTCGGCCGTAGCGTGCTACCGAAGCCGTGGTCGACGCCGGCGTCGACTGCCAAGCTGTGCCGCAAAGATCCTGCCCGGTGCACCCGAAGGCCGCCGTTGACAGTGATCAGGCCGACATCGAATGCGGCATCGTGCATCGGGCAGGAGGCGATTCCGTTTGCGGCGTCAAGCCGTTCAGTGTCATTCGAGACCGCCCACGGTTTGATGTGGGATGCAACCAGTAGCTTTTGGCGCGGCAGTGAGCGTGGTGCGAAATCGCAAAACCCGCACTGATGGCCGTAGTTCTCAAGCACACTCTTTGCGAACCGATGCTGTCCGAGTCGGATCTTCTGCTCAACTACACGGAAAGTCTGCGCGTCATCTGCGGCCAACTGCCTCACTCGTAGCCGGGCCGCCGCAACCTCCACCGCTTCCATCAGGGCCCCGTGAGGCAAGCTGTCTTGGCCGAGCATCACGGCATTGCCCGCCGTGTCGCGCTCGATGAAGTCAGGCAGGTGACTTGGACCGATTCCCATGTGTCTGGCTGCGAGCACCGCGCATTCGTAGAGAGCAGTGAAGTGCACCGGGTCCGCAGCCATCGCGTCATAGAACGGGACATCGCTAGCGGCGCCATTCGGACGTGATCCATCGAGATTCAGCATCTTGATGTTGATTGATCGCGTCGACCGCTTGAACAACTCTGCCAGATGCGCAACTTCCTCTGGAATCAAGTGGATGTTGCGCCCACCAAAGCGATGTGGATCGACGACGCGGAATAGCGCACAACACAGGACAACTTCAACCGGGGTGTACGGTTCCTGCCTCGACTTGTCGACCCGCTGCAAAATGCGTCCCCACTGCCGACGCGCTTCTTCATCGGTCAATTCCCGAAGCGCTGCCAGCGAAGGCACCTCACGATCCTAGTTACGGCCGTTGCAGCGCGGCTAATTCGCGCTGTCGAGATGGCGAAGTTCGCTCAGGTTGGACCGGTAGCGGCCTAGAGTCTAGGTCGTGGACCCGAAGCAGCGAGCGACTGACCCAGGCACAAGTGACGCCGCAGATCCCGATCTCGGAAGCGGACAAGATGGTGGTGATTCACCGGATCCAGCACAGCCGAGACGTTTACCGGCCCAGCTAGGCGGTTTTGCAATTGGTCGGCAGGCAACGATCTGAGCGGAAGGCTCCGCCACCTGTGTCACACGGTCGGGGTAGCTTGTATGCATGATTCTTGATCGTCTCTCGCCGTCGCCCCTTAGTGGTTTGGGCCATACCGAGAGGCCCCGTGCGGTATGAGCACGTCGGATCGGCGCCGTAGGGGAACGTCCACGTCCAACTTTGGAGTCGGACGGCGCGAGGGACATGACGCGTCGGCGTTCTATGCCCGGTTCCCGGTACCGGAGATCAGCAGCGACGACGATGTTGTCTCGCCTTCCTGCGTTGACACACTCTGGGAGGGCGACGCGCGTGATATGGATGCCTATGGTGATGTAGCCGACGACTCGGTGGCGCTTGTTGTCACGTCGCCGCCTTACTTTGCAGGCAAAGAATACGAAGAAGCGGTGGGGTGTGGACATGTGCCGGCCGACTACGTCGCCTATTTGGAAATGCTGGAGGCGGTATTCGCCGAATGCGTGCGCAAGTTGGAACCCGGTGGTCGCATCGCGGTGAATGTTGCCAACCTGGGGCGCCGCCCGTATCGATCATTGTCGGCTGATGTGGTGCAGATACTCCAAGACCGTCTGCGGCTGCTATTGCGCGGCGAGGTGATCTGGCTCAAGGCACGGGGCGCGGCGGGTAGTTGTGCATGGGGTAGCTTCCAACAACCGGCCAATCCGGTTCTGCGAGATCTGACCGAACGGGTTGTGATTGCTTCAAAAGGGCGCCTGGACCGGGCGCGGCCGGCCACGGTGCGCGCTGATGAGGGGTTGCCCTCGGTGAGCACTGCACATGTCGACGAGTTCATGGAAGCCACAACCGATGTATGGGAAATCCCTCCAGCTTCTGCCACGCGTGTGGGTCATCCAGCGCCGTTTCCGGTGGAGTTGCCGCAGCGTTTGATCGAGCTCTACACCTACCGGGGGGACTTGGTGCTGGACCCGTTCATGGGGTCGGGAACCACCGCTGTGGCCGCCGTGCGCTCAAAACGTCACTATGTCGGCTTCGATACGGACGCTGGCTACATTGATTTGGCTGAGCAGCGCATCACCGCAGAGCAGCAGACACCTGTCGAGCGCTCGGACTCGCTTAGCTGGTCGGTCACGGCCCCTCGCCCAAAGGGGCGCAATGGTCAACTGAGTTTCTCCGAGGAACTGCTCGGCGCGTCGGGATCGCCGAACGGACGCTCGGGTCAGTCTCGTCGCACCACTTCTCCTGAGAACGAAGACTTCCAGGCTCGGGCGGGAGAGGAGGGCCGCAAAGCCCAGGAGATGGCCCTCGCGGTTCTGCACCTTTGTGGTTTCAGGGAGATCCAGGTGAAAGTCGCCGAGGACTGTGGCGTGGAGATCAACTTCAAGGCTCTCGATGAGAAGGGCCGGCCATGGTGCTTCGATGTGTCGGGAGCGTTCAGCGTGACCCAACGCCCGGGACTCCGCCGTACCGACACTCTCTGGAAGGCGCTCGGCAAAGCATCCGTGCTGCATTCGAAGAACCCAGAAACCCGACTGGTCCTTCTCACCACCGACCGCCCCACTCCGAACAGCGCAGGGGACCGTGCCCTCAAGGAGCTCACCGGGCCCGAGAAAGCGGTTCGAGCCGTGATCGAGATGGACTCCCCCGAGGACCTTGATCGTCTTGAGGACTTAGCGAGTGGTGAAACTCCCTGAACGCGCTGCAATGGCATTGTCGTAGGTTCGTGGCATTGTATGGGGCGTGAATCCAACGATTCCTGCTGACGAACGGAGACGCCCATGGTGATGGCCAACACGGAACGCATCGCTAAAGCGCTCGACTTGCTGCGAGACGGGTTGCGTCCGAAGTGCGAAGAGACATGGCAAGGGTTCTACGGCGACGACTGGCTCCAAACCGTCAACCAGAGGCTCCACAATCCCTCACGCGAACCTTCCACCGATGATGCTGCGTTCCTGCTGACTGGTATCAAAATCACCTGGAACGAAGTGTTCGGTCACGGCTTTCCCGCCGGGGTGCGCTCAATGGTGTTCGAGATAGCCGACACCCGCAACAAATGGGCGCATCAACAGTCAATGTCCACCGACGACACCGTACGGGCGCTCGACTCCATGGAACGAGTGCTCGAGTCCTTCGGCAATGCAACCGAACGACACCAGATACGCGGCCTGCGACAGGACCTCATGCGCCAGATGGTGGACGAGCAATCCCGCTCCGAGCGCCGCCGCACCGCCGCCAAACCGGCCGAAGGCCGGCCCGAGACCGGGCTGACCCCATGGCGCGAGATCATCACGCCACACGGCGATGTTGCATCCGGGCGCTTCGACCAAGCCGAGTTTGCAGCCGATCTATTTGAAGTGTTGCGCGGCAACGCCGAGTCGGAATATCAAGATCCCCGCGCCTTCTTCGCCCGTACCTTCATCACTCAGGGTTTGGACGACATGCTCGCGGGTGCGGCACGCCGACTCTCAGGCGAAGGCGGCGACCCCGTGATCGAACTGCAGACCAACTTCGGCGGCGGCAAGACCCACTCCATGATCGCGCTGTACCACCTGGCATCAGGCGAACCGGCCGCGGAAATGCCAGGTGTCAGTGACGTGCTGGCAGCGCAAGGAGTGTCGCTTCCACCACAGATCAACCGTGCGGTTCTCGTCGGCCAGATGATCTCGCCTTCAAAGCCCGAAGTCGTGGAACCTGGGGTGAGCCTCCACACCCTGTGGGGCCACCTCGCCTACCAACTCGGCGGGCGGGAAGCCTACGAACTGGTGCGCGTCGACGATGAGGCTGCAACCAACCCCGGTGCTGCGCTGCGAACACTGTTCCAGCAGTTCGGCCCCGCCGTGGTGCTGATCGACGAGTGGGTAGCGTATGCCCGCCAACTCAACGACAGTTCCTCCGATAACGGTCGGCGGCTGGCTGGAGGCGACTTCGACACGCAGTTCACGTTCGCGCAAGCGCTGACCGAAGCGGCGGCGGCCGTGCCCAATGTGGTGGTGCTCATCGCCATCCCTGCATCAGACATTGAGACGGGCGGTCCCCGGGGGCGCACGGCACTCGAGAGGCTCAAGAACGTGGTCGCCCGCAAGGCGGCGCAATGGCAGCCGGCATCACCCGACGAATCCTTCGAGATCGTGCGCCGTCGCCTGTTCGACCCGGTCAGCGCTGAGCAGGCCAAGGTCCGAGACGGCGTGATCCGGGCGTTCAGCGAGATGTACCGCAAGCACGCTAAAGAGTTCCCTGCCAGAGTCGGAGAGGGTGAATACCGGCGTCGCATGGAACTCTCCTACCCGATCCACCCGGAACTGTTCGACCGCCTGTTCGTGGACTGGTCGGCACTTGAGAAGTTTCAGCGCACCAGGGGAGTGTTGCGGTTGATGGCGCTGGTGATATCGCAGCTATGGCAGCGCGATGACCGATCACTCATGATCATGCCGGCCAGCTTGCCGATGGACTCTGGGCCACTGGTGAGCGAGATGAAGAAGTACCTCGACGAAGGCTGGGATCCAGTCATCAAATCCGACGTAGACGGCGAAAACGCTCTGCCGTTGCACATTGACAGCGAGTTCCCCCACTTCGGACGACTCTCGGCCACCCGTCGCGCCGCGCGCACCGTGTACATGAGTTCCGCGCCGCGCCCCGACGGCAAACGCGGTGTCGACGTCAAGTCGGTGACACTCGGCTGCGCGCAACCCGGCGAGTCTCTCGGTCAGTTCTCCGACGCCCTGCGACGGCTCTCGGACCGGGCGACACACCTGTACGTCGACGGCTCCCAGTACTGGTACTCGCTTGTCCCCAACGTCACCCGAATCGCCGAGGACCGCGCGTCCAACTACGACGAGCGCGACGCCGAGGATCTGGCGCGGAGAATGGTGGCTGAGCAGCGTGACCGCGGAGATTTCCACGCGGTGCAAGTGTTCGCTGAAGGTCCGGGCGACGTTCCCGACAACGACGATGGCGTGCGGCTCGTTGTGTTGGCGCCCAAGTTCACACATTCCGCGGGCGACGACAGATCCAAGGCGATAGAGATGGCGGAGAAGATTCTCGCCAAACGAGACGCGGGGCCGCGGTTGAACCGCAATCTGTTGGTGTTCGTTGCACCGGGCACCAACCGGGTTGGCGAACTGCTCAATGCCGCTCGTGCGCACCTCGCCTGGCGCTCAATCGTCGATAGCGGTGACGATCTGCAACTGACAGCGCATCAACTTCGCCAGGCGCAGACCAAGCTCGATGACTCCAAGAAGCGGGTTGAGTCGCTCATCGCCGAGACTTTCACACTGGTCCTCACCCCAGAGCAATTGCCAGGGACCTCTGAGATCGTGTGGCAGACAAGCCGCGCTGCGGGAGAAGACACAATTGCCGTTCGTGCCAGTCGCAAACTGCGCAGCGAGGAGAAACTCATCTCCAAATACAGCGGCGTGCGGGTGCGTATGGACATCGAACGCGGCGAACTGTGGTCAGACCGCGGGGACTTGGCGGTTGGCGAACTCTGGTCAACTTATGCCCGCTTCTGTCACATGCCGAGATTGGGATCGTTCGAGGTGATGGCCGATGCTCTTTCAGGCGGGGTGGCGGCCTTCGACTGGGAGCAGACGACCTTCGCCTATGCAGACGTGCATGATGGTGAAGGCTGGCTCGGTGTCCGCACAGCTCAGCATGTGACGCCAACACACAGCGGGCTGTTGATTCGCCCAGACAGCCTGCCCCCGCCCGCAGACCCCGAACCCGACACGGGTGCTCCGGCAGTAGAAGGCTCCAGCGGTGATACCGGTGGCAAGCCCGCTGACGGTGAACCTAGTGGTTCAGCCGGAGACGCAACCGGTGCCACCTCCAGGCCGACCGAGTTCTACGCCGAGTTCCAGTTGGACCCGGTTCGCTGCATCAGGCAGCTAGGTGAGATTGCCGAACATGTGACCGCCCGACTCGGCCCAGATGTGGAAATCACCCTGGAAGTCCGTGCCCGCAACTCAGACGGGTTCGACGACGCCACACGACGCACAGTCTCTGAGAACGCGACCAACCTGGGTTCCCGATCCTCCGAATTTGGGTAACCCGCCGTAGTCGAAGGTTTAACCCGCTTGACACTGCACCACCGTCGGGCTCGCCCGGACTGCCTCCCTCTTCTCCCCGTTGTGCCATGTCACAAGTCTGTCCATGTCAGTACTCACAGGTTGCTCCATTTTGGCGAATTGCAGGGTCGGCGTGTGACGAATCGCCCAAGCCAGGAGATTACCCGGGTCACACCTTTTGAAGGCGTTACATTGTATCGAGCCAGCCTTGGAGCAGTCTGTCCCCGCGTTCGACGTGATATCGGGATTTTCGCTGCCGATTCCGATATTGCGGTTGACATTTCTCGTGGTGCGGCGGCAGAATGTAGGGGCCTAGAGCACTAGCTTTGGGAAGTGGGGCCCGGTACTTCTCCGGACGGAGAGGAGCCGGGCCTTGCGCTTTCTCGCAATCAGACCCTCTTGACATAGCCGACTTGCGGCTCCACGAGCGATCGCCATTCTCCACCAGCTCCGTAAGCCCACGCGATCGCATCCGCCACCCACAACAATGGCTCCTCGTGCGGCCTCATGTGGTGATAGATCACCTGTGGTGCAGCGTCGTTCCTGATCGCCGCAGCTATCTGACTGCGTTCGCGTGTGTCTGGGTTCACCCCGCGACTCTCGATGACCAATCGTTCGCACTGTAGTGGGATCAGATCGTTGAGCAGATGGTCAAGGAGCAACTTGCGAGCGACAGATTCGTTATGGGGGGATGCGTATATCCGTGCTTGTACGGGCAGTTCGGCCATGGCTGTCAGGCACTTCTGGCGACGTTGCTTACTCTCATCGACAAAGTGCAAGCGACGCTGACCGGGGAGCAACAGCTTGTGTAACGAAGTCCGGACTTGCGCAAGATGGTTTGGGGAGATGATTGCTGCACAGATTATGTAATGCTTGCGTTGGGACTCGTCGACGAACACTTGGACACGCATCGCTAACGGATCCTCCTTTTTGTCGATCTGGCGGCGCGGCCCGATCTCAGTCCGCCGTTTCTGCCTCCATTTCAGGGTATATCGGTTGTTGATCAATGCGGATGGATTGACAGTCTGACGCGATCAAGGCTTTGGGCCATCTTCCTTGCTTGATGGAGAATCGCCAACCGGCTTGTGATCTTTCAGGCCGAGGGCACGATGTTGTGGTCGGGGCCGTAGGGGAAACTTGTGATGTTGTCGACTGAGCCGTCGTGGTTGATGACGAGGATGTCGTGCTCGCGGTAGCCGCCGGCCCCAGGCTGGCCTTCGGGGATCATGATCATCGGTTCCATTGAGACGACCATGCCGGGCGCAAGGACCGTCTCAATGTCCTCCCGTAGCTCCACACCCGCTTCGCGCCCGTAGTAGTGGCAGAGCACACCGAAGCTGTGGCCGTATCCGAACGAGCGATACTTGAGCAGGTCGTACTCGCGGTAGATGTTGTTGAGCGTCGCCGCGATCTCGCCGCACTTGACACCAGGTTTGATCAGTTCCAGGCCGGCTTCATGCACCTCAATGTTGATGTTCCAGAGCCGCAGGTGCTGCTCGGAGACCGATTCGGCGAAGAGCGTGCGTTCGAGCGCTACGTAGTATCCAAAGAGCATCGGGAAACAGTTGAGGGAGAGGATGTCGCCCGCCTCAATAGCTCGGTTGGTGACCGGGTTGTGGGCACCGTCGGTGTTGATCCCGGATTGGAACCAGGTCCAGGTGTCCATCAGCTCGGAGTATTCGTAGGTTCTTGCCAATTCCCGGACCATGGCCTGAGTCGAGGCGAGAGCGACCTCGTGTTCGCCCACACCGACGGCGATCGTCTCACGGCAGGCTTCGCCGCCGATGTCGGCGATGGCGGCGAGCTTCTTGATGTGGGCAATCTCCTCAGCCGATTTGATGGTGCGCATCCACATCGTTGGGGTGCCGACATCAACCAGCTCAGCGTCGGGCAGGGCCGCCCTCAGTTTTTCAACCATATTGAGGCTTACCTCATCGAACTCGATGCCGATGCGCTCAGCCCCTCGCGTCAGAGATTGGACCGCATAATAGAAGTTGTCCTTGCGCCAGTCGGTGTAGATGAGATTGTCGCCGTGGGTTAGACGCCAAGGTTGGCCACCGTCGATACCGGCGCTGACGGTTGTGGCGTTGTCGGCGGTAACGACCAAGCCGTAGTTGCGGCCGAACGCGCAGTGCATGAAGCCGGAGAAGTAGCAGATGTTGTGATGGCTGGTCAGCACGCTGGCATCAATGTCGTGTTCGGCCATGTGGAGGCGCAGCTTGGTCTGACGATCTTCCATCTCTGCCGGCGTGAACGGCTCGAGGGTCTTCTCCCCGTTGTGCCCCCTCACAAGTCGGTCCATGTCAATACTCACAGGTTCCTCGCTGTTGTTGTGTTGTCCCTCCGCTCAGTCGGCGTTGAGGGACTCTTGGGCGATTTGGACGGGATCGGCGGGGCGTGCGTCGAGAACGGAAACGTCAACGTAGCTGATTGTGCCGTTCCAGGGGAAAGGAGGCTCATAGTCGTCGCAGACTGGGAAACCGGTGTCGTAGCCGATGATCAATCCGGTACCGCCGTTCTGCCACGAGTTGGGCAGGGTGCGGTCAAGCTCAACCGAGCCTGCGACTTGGCCGTCGACCAGCAAGGTCACCGCACTCGAAGTCGCCGACGTCAGCTCATAGCGGCACGCCAAGGTTGTGCTGGCCGCGTCGATCACGGAGTCGGTTGCCGCTTGGAATTGATCGCCCGACAGGCAAAGAGCCAGCACTAGACAGCCGTCGCGGCAGTACAAGGCGATGCCGCTGGTCCAGTCACCCATCGCCCAGAGAATCCCGCTAGCGCCGCCGGGTTCGACAGTGCACTCGGTGGTGATCGTGAAACCTCGCATGAGGACCGGCAGCGCCTCGTCGGCAATCCGACCAGCGCCCGGCCGATAGCGCACCGCAGTCGGCGTCGGATAAGCCGGTGGACTGATAGCCGGCATGCGCGTGGCGTATCCGTCATCGAGCGGTAGCACGTCGTAGCGCTCGGCCGCCTCCCACCAGGCGGCTTCAAGCTCGGCCGATTTCTCAGGATGCTCTGCGGACAGGTCGTGAGCCTCGGAGAAGTCTTGCTCAAGGTTGAACAGTGCCCAAGAGTCGTCGCTGAACGAACGGCTGCCAGACAACAAAGCGAGTTCGTCGCCATGAGCCGCGCCAACATGGTCGGTGGTGGCCTTCCAACCGCCGAGGTACATGGCTCGCGACCCCTGGACCTCGAAATACTGCGACTCTCGCGGCGGCGGAGCGGTGGGATCATCGAAGGTAACGGCGATGCTGGCACCGTCGATCGATTGCTGGGAAACGCCGTCCACAGAATCGGGGGCTTGGACCCCACAGAGATCGAGCACGGTGGGCATCAGGTCGATGGCGTGGCAGAACTGCGGCCGCACTTCGCCGCCCGAAGCGATCCCGCTTGGCCAGTGAACGATCAGCGGGGTGCGGGTACCGCCCAGCCAGGCGTAGCGCTTCCAGAGCCGGAACGGGGTGTTGCCCGCCCAAGCCCACCCCCAGGCGTAGTGGTTGTAGGTGCGAGGCCCACCGAGTTGGTCGATCCACTCCAAGTTGGCCTCAACCGATTCGGGCAACCCTTTGGTGAAGCGATGCTCGTTGACTGAACCGACATGACCGCCCTCGGCACTGGCCCCGTTGTCCGAGCACAGCATGACGATGGTGTTGTCCAGCTCGCCGATGGCCTCAAGGCAGTCGATCACCCGCCCGATCTGAGCGTCGGTGTGGCTGACGAACCCTGCGTACACCTCGTGCATGCGGGCGAACAAGCGCTGGGCGTCGGCATCGAGAGTGTCCCACGGTTGAACCCAGGAAGGCCGCTCGGTCAGCGCCGTGCCCTCGGGCACGATTCCAGACTCCAGTTGGCGGGCGAAAGTCCGCTCCCGCCAGCGCTCCCAGCCGTCGTCGAAGGCTCCTCGGTAGGACTCGACCCACTGCGGGGCAACGTGATGGGGGGCATGGGTCGCCGTCTCTGCGTAGTAGCAGAAGAACGGTTTGTCGGGAGCGGCATGTTTCTGATCGGTGATCTGGCGAATGATCTGGTCGGCTAGGTCGGCCGAAAGGTGGTAGCCGTCTTCGGGGCTGGTCGGAGGGTCGATGTAATGCTGATCGCGCACCAGATTAGGGGTCCAACAGTTGGCACCCCCGTGCAGGATCCCGTAATAGCGCTCAAATCCGACGCCGGTGGGCCACAAACCGAACGGCCCTGCGGCGCTGCGCTCACCTCTGGGAGCGAGGTGCCATTTGCCCACGGCCATGGTGGCCCAACCAGCGTCGCGCAAGATGCGCGGGAGCATGGCCGCTGAGCGGGGGATCCTGGCCGTGTAGCCGGGGAATCCCATGCCCATGTCGGACAAGAAGCCCATACCGACGGCGTGGGCGTTGCGTCCGGTTAACAGCGCAGCACGGGTGGGCGAGCATAGAGCCGTGACATGGAATCGGTTGTAGGCCAAGCCGTTGGCCGCCAGGCGGTCGATATTGGGTGTGGCGATGTCTGCACCGAAGCAACCCAGTTGGGCGAAACCGGTGTCGTCGAGCAGGATGACGAGCACATTCGGGGCTCCGGCCGCGGCGCGGGGCAGAACTGGATGCTCAGGCGTCGAATCGGCAACGGTGAGCCGTTGCTTACTAGTTGAGCGCTTACTAGTTGAGTGCTTACTAGTTCCGTGCTCGCCGATTTGATGCTTGCTCATTCGATCTCTCCTGTCGCTGAGCGGGCAACTGCCAGCGAACCTGGAGCCGCAATGCGCGGCTGCTACTGCTGAGAAACTACTCTCTGGCTGGGCGCGTCGACCTACTCGTCAGACGATTGCCTGAGGAGACAACATGTCGATCAAAGCTGAAGATCTCATCCTTATCAGCGTGGACGACCACATCATCGAACCACCCGACCTGTTCGACGCTCATCTACCGGAACGCTACAAGGCCGAGGCCCCCCGAATTGTTCGCCGCGCCGATGGTGCCGATGTCTGGCGATTCGGCGAAGTCGAAGTTCCCAACGTGGCGCTCAACGCCGTAGCCGGTCGACCAAAAGAGGAATACGGCGTGGAGCCTCAATCCCTCGAAGAGATCCGGCCGGGTTGTTTCTTGGTGGATGAGCGGGTCAAGGACATGAACGCGGGTGGGGTTCTGTCGTCGATGAACTTCCCTTCGTTCCCCGGATTCGCGGCCCGTCTCTTTGCAGTCGAAGACGAGGGTTTCGGCTTGGCCTTGGTGCGGGCCTACAACGATTGGCACATTGATGAGTGGTGCGGGGCCCACCCAGGCCGGTTCATCCCCATGGCGCTGCCGGTGATCTGGAGCGCAGAGAAATGCGCGACCGAAGTGCGTCGAGTTGCCGAAAAGGGCTGCCACTCGCTCACTTTCACCGAGAATCCAGCGGCGCTCGGGTATCCAAGCTTCCATGACTCGTACTGGGATCCGCTATGGACCGCGGTGTGCGACACCGACACCGTGCTGTCGATCCATCTCGGATCATCGGGCCAACTCTGCTTCCCCGCGCCGGATTCTCCCGCCGATGTGATGATCACGCTTCAGCCGATGAACATCCAATCAGCGGCCGCTGATCTGTTGTGGTCGCGTGTGTTGAAAGAGTTCCCGGCCATCAAGATCGCGCTGTCCGAGGGCGGCACCGGCTGGGTCCCGTATTTCCTTGAGCGGGTTGATCGCACCTACGAGATGCACCACCTTTGGACAGGGCAGGACTTCGGCGGTCGGCTGCCTAGTGAAGTGTTCCGGCAGCATTTTTTGACCTGCTTCATCTCCGACCACACGGGGGTTCACCTGCGCAACGAGATCGGCATCGACAACATCAGCTGGGAGTGCGACTACCCCCACAGCGACTCGGCGTGGCCCGGCGCCCCCGAGGAACTGGCCCAAGTGATGACCGAGGCCGCGGTCAAGCCCGATGAGGTGGCCAAGATCACCCACGAGAACGCCATGCGCTGGTACTCCTTCGATCCGTTCGCCCATGTGGCCCGAGATCAAGCCACGGTTGGCGCGCTGCGTGCCGCGGCAGTCGGACATGACGTCAGCATCAAGGCGATGAGCGACCGCGAGAAGTTGACGCCAGAGCAGATGCAAGCCCGCTGGGCAAAACTCGGTGATGCTTCGGCGGGTTCGGGCGCCGAGCCGGCCGGTGCTTAGCGCCCGGGAACCGCCGCGAAGTCGAACGGCTCCGGTGGCTTCCCCGCCAACTGCACGAAGCATTGGCCAACCAGATCGGAGCCGAGCACGGCGATAGCTCCGGTTGCCACTTCGTCGGCATCCATCACTTCGATGCCCGCAGCTTCGAGCCGGGTTCGGTTAACGCCGACGAAACCAGTATCCACCGTCGCCGGGCAGATGGCGTTGATGTGGACACCGCGGCTCTTGAGGTCGTCGGCGACGCTGCGCACCAAGCCGGCCACAGCGTGCTTCGACATGACATAGCCCAAGTCTTGGGGCAGGGGTCGGAGCGATGCCCTCGATGCGGTGACCAGGATGTGGCCGCCCCCGGTTCGTTCGAGAAGTCCGACGGTTGCTCGGATCCCGTAGAACACCCCGTGCTGGTTGATTCCGATGATCCGTTGGTAGGCATCGTCGTCAAGTTCGGTGATGTCGCTGAACCCCTGTCGAATACCGGCGTTGAGGTGCACCACATCGAGTCGACCCGGGTCGGCTTCGAGTTCTTCGGTCAACAGTGCCCACTCAGCCGGATCGGCCACATCCAAATGGCGGTAGCGGACACCGGTATCTGCGGCGAGGCGCTCGCCTGCGGCATCGTCGATGTCAGTTGCGATGACCGTGGCTCCATGAGCTGCATAGCGGGCCGCGCAGGCTGCACCGATTCCCGATGCGGCCCCGGTGACGAGGACCACTCGGCGTGAAAGTTCAACCTCAACCATAGAGTCAGGGTTCCGTTCGGCGGGCGAAGGCGTTGTCGGTGTCGACATCGTGGAGTCCTTGGAGGAACTGAAGGGGTGGCTTCTTTGCGAACTCTCGCTCCGCTCGGGTAGCCATGATCTTCTCCCGATGGCGCAACTCCCACATTGACTCGCAGTAGCCCGAGTATTCGTCAGGCTGCTCGACCATCCACAGGATTCCCTCGGCGGGAACGCTGGTGGGCTCCCAGTCTGAAAGGTCGACGTCTCCCATATTTGCCAGCGTGCCTTCTGACGCCACCGGGATGTCGATGCGGAAACAGTTGACCGTGATGCGGTCGCGGACCAGTTGGCGGGCCAGATCGGTGGTCAAACGCTCAAGGGCCAGTTTCGACATGCCGTAAGACATCAGTCCAGGCACCGGGCGCAGCGCGGCCTGCGAGGAGAGGTTGATGATTCGGCCGCGGCCTGCCGCGCGCATATGCGGCAGCGCGGCTCGCACGCAGAGCAGCGGTGCTTGAACGTTGATGGCCATGACCAGATCGTGGCGCTTCAGTTCGATATCAACATCGCCGACGAAGGTGACCGCGGCGTTGTTGACGAGCACATCAAGGCGACCCCAGCGAGCGACTGTCACCGAGATCATGCGGGCGATGTCGTCCGGCGAGGTGAGATCGGCCGGAATGGCCAGCGCTTCACCCCCAGCTTCGACAATAGCTGTGACTGTCTGGTCGATGGTGCCGGGAATCCGTTTCGGTGCCGCGTCCGTTGACCGGGCCACGCAGGCCACTCGGGCACCCCGTGCCGCTGCTGCCAGCGCGGTTGCCGCGCCAACGCCTCGACTAGCCCCGGTGACTAACACCACCTTGCCGTCGAGGTTGAAGGGGCCGTCTAGTTTGAAGGGGCCGTCGAGGCTGAAGGGTTCGCTCATCAAGCCTTCTCACATCTGCAGGGAGTGACCATCAGGCGAACGGCTCGTCGCCCACGATGGTGGTGCGATGCATGAGCCGCCCGGAGTCTGCGGCATAGGGGAGCGCTCGGTGCATCGTGCCCCGATTGTCCCACAGGACCAAGTCGCCGGTTTCCCAACTGTGCTGGTAGCGGAAACGTTCATCGGTGGTCCAGTCCTCAAGGCGCTCGATGAGCTCGGTGCTCTCATCTGGGACCATGTCGATCACATGCGAGGCGGTCGCGCCGAGCACCAACGAGGTACGGCCGGAGCGATGAGTCCAGGCCAGTGGTTGAACTTTGGCTGGTCGCTGCTCCCAGAACTCGACTTGATCTTCGCTGGGATCGGGGTGAACGCGCCGTTGCGCAGCCGCGAAGCTGTGGAGCACCCTCAACCCCTGATAGCGGGCCTTTTTATCGTCAGGCAACGCTTCCCAGGCTGCGTAGGTGTTGGCGAACTGGGTCTCGCCGCCGGTGGCCGACACTTCGAGTGCGTTGAGCATGGTGGCTTTGTTGGGAATGTCGTCCGTGGCTCCGTCGATGTGCCAGTGAAACGTGCCCTTGAGGTACTCGGCGCTGAGAGCCTTGTCGGGATCGAGGGAAACCGTGAAGATCTCCGGATATTCGAGTCCGGGAACGGGCAGGATCTCAACCTCGCCGAGATGGCGGCTGAAAGCGACATGTTGCTCGTCGGAGATGTGCAGCCCTTTGAACGCCAGCACGCCATGACGCTCAAGCGCATCCAGAAGAACTCCGGCGACCTCGGCTTTAGTCAGATCATCGGGCGAAATGTCGCTGACCGATGCCCCGATCGTGTCGTTGAGCGGTTCGATTCGCAAGTTTCCCCTTTGCGGTCAGGCCTCGCGATCCAACGTAGCCCAGCGGTAGCGGAGCACCAAAGCTGCGCGGTGCTAACGGGTACGGTGCTGCAGAGTCAGGCGCGGGATAGGCAGAGGCGTACTTCGGTGCCTTGACCGGGGGAGCTGATGATCTCACAGTCGCCGCCCACGCGTTGCAGTCGGCCTTGGATCGAGTCGCGGATGCCGTGGTGTTCCTCGCCGACAGCTTCGGGGTCGAAACCGATACCGCGGTCGCGAACAAATACCTCCACTTGGCTGTCGGTCGCCTCGACCAAAGACACCGATATCGGATTGGCCGGACCATCGCGCGGCGTTGGTCATGGCCTCACCGGTCGCAGCAACCAGAGACTCCATCGCCGCGTCGAGTTTGGTGTCGCCCACGACCACCACATCAATCATCGCCCCGTAACGATCCTCAACCACACCAGCGAGATGTTCCACAGCAACGTTCACTGTGGCTTGCTGCGGTCCGTACTTGTCGTCGTACAGCCAACCTCGCAACTCCCTTTCCTGGCGCCTTGCCAAGGCCGACATGTGGGCGGGGTCGTCTGAACGCTGAACCAGAGCCAAGGTTTGCAAGACCGAATCATGAAGATGTGCCGCGACGTCGGCGCGCTCGTCGGCACGGATTCTTTGCTGACGCTCAGCGCGCCGGTCACGCAGCAACACTGCCACCCAAGGCCCGAGGATCAGAGCCAAGCCACCGACGACTAACACCGTGGAAAGCAGCCCGTCGAGCACCACCCCCAACGAAACGTTGGCCGCCACCAGAACCCCGATTCCGAACGCAACCAGAATCGTGCCGCCAGCTATTCGAATGGCGAAGGCCCTTCCGACCGAAGCGACCGGCTGAACCCTCCAAACCACGACACCAACTCCGAACGCAACGCACAGAGCGGGCCATATGAAGGCGTCCGGCAGTGTGACCCGGAGGTGACGTGCCAACAACACCGCGCCCAATGCGGTCAGCACCAACCCCAGAGCCCGTCTCATCACAGTGCCCGCCGGTACGGCGACCGCCGGAGGGCCATCGGCGGTGGCCCGTGGGAACAAGAGCCAAGCCAGCAAATAGATCGGTATGCCGACCCACGCCAGAGTGAGGGCGACAAACGCCACCCTCACGATGGTCACGTCAACGCCGAGACGGTCGCTGATGCCTCCGCAGACGCCCGCAATGATTCGGTCACGGTCAGACCGTGCAGGCAACACCGAGCGACGCCAGATCATGGTCTTGATGATGACACGAAGCGCCTGCCAAGCACATGGGGGACAACCCCTATTTTTCGGTGTTGACTCAGGGAAAGTTCAGGGTTATCCCCTATTTGTGCAGGCATCAGACTGCTCCACAATGGTCCCATGGCCAAAGACCCTCCCGCCGGTCCAGAGGAATCTCCCTCCGACGACGCAGACGAGACCGAGGCTTACGCAGACCCGACTGAGGGTGACCCAACAGACGACGCAGACCACTCAGAGGGCGAAGAAACTGCTGACGCGGACCCGACCGAGGTCGAGTCAACAGAAGGTACGGAGGCGGAGGACCACGTGTCCGAGGAGGACTCAGAGGATCCGCCGCCGGGCGAGACTGAGCCCGAGGAAGCTGCCGACGAACAGGCCGGAGAAAAGCGCAAGTTTCGTTGGCCCGCTCTGCGCCGCAGCAAAGAAGATCGGTTGGTTGCCGGTATAGCAGGTGGACTCGGTGACCTCTTCCGCATAGACCCGGTGATCATCCGCGTCGGCTTCATCGTTCTGACCCTATTCGGCGGAGTCGGGGCGGTTCTCTATCTCGTGAGCTGGTTGGTCGTGCCGCTCGGCGATTCGGGCAGCATCCTCGCCAACGCCCTGCGCAGCGGTGCGCCCCGCCGGATCCGAAACCTCGCAGGCATCGTCTTGATCGCCCTGGGACTGCTCATCACCGCAATCTTGAGTCGCAACGTTTTTGAAGTGTTTGCGAAAGTGTCGAGCACAGCGCCGCATCTGGCGCTTGCGCTGATTTTCGCCGGTGTTGGGCTGATCTTTTGGCCCCGCCGATCGGCGCCCCCCCTGGACACTCCGGCCGAGCCGTTTGCGGCACCGACTACAAATACGGTGCCGCCCCCTCCCTCGGCGGCTGGTTCGGAGTGGCCGGGGGCGAACATGGGAGACGAACCACAGGAATCCAAAGAAACCTGGCGAGAAAAGAGATCTGAGCGACGTTCTCAACGCCGGGGTCAGTCGACCGTCACCTTCTTGACCTTCGCTGCTCTGCTTATACTCACCGGCGGCGCAATCCTCTTGGATCGACTCGATATGGAACGGGTGCTCCTCGGCGAGTTCTCGGGCTGCTGTGGCCAGATCGGCTCGGGGAACCACCCGATTGACCATCCCCAAACGCTCGGCTTCTGTGGCAGAAAAGCTCTCGGCGGTGAGTAGGAACTCCTTGGCTTTTCGCACCGGCATCTCCCAAGGCTCGACCAGGATCTCAACCCCGGCTCCGGTCATTCGCAACACCGGATTCTGAAATGAAGCGTCGTCGCTGGCCACGATCAAGTCGCACATACAAGCAAGCATCACTCCCGCGGCGATGCACTTGCCTTGCACCGCGGCGATGGTTGGCTTGCGGAAGTCCCTGATCCTCAGGCAGCGGTCGAAGTACATGACCTTCTCGTGATGCCATTTGCCCTCGGGCGTGTCTCGCATCAGCCGCCACTCATCGGGTTCTACGTCGCCCACCAGCGCTTTCAGGTCGTGCCCCGCTGACCAATGCTTGCCGTTGCCGGCCAGTATCACCACACGTACATCGTCGTCGGCATCGGCTAGGTCGAACGCGGCGTCGATCTCATCGAGCAGTTCGGTGTTTTGAGCGTTGGCGACTTCGGGACGGTCCATCGTGATGACGCACACCGCCTCGTCAACTTCATAAGTAATCGACGAAAATTCGGTCATGTCTTGATTCTCCCAGGATCTGCCGACTGAGGAAAGCGCTGATCTTGCGGACCTTCGGCGGCCGCGGCTGCGGTGACGGGTTCTCGGGGTAGGCCCAAGGTGCGCTCGGCGATGATGTTGCGCTGGATTTCGTTGGTGCCGGCAAAGATCGAAGAGGCCAGATAATACAACCAGGATCGTTGCCAGCGCCCGTCGGCGGGATTGTCGACCGCACCGCGCCACAACGGTGCCTCATCGCCGAGCACCTGCATGGCACAGCGATGCAGTCTTTTGCTCATCTCGCTCCAGTAGAGCTTCGCGGTAGCCGCTTCAGCGCCGAGTTCGCGGCCGTGCTGCAGGCGTGACAGTGAGCGCCAGTCCTGAAGCTGCAAGAGCCGCAGTTCGACAAAGGCTTGGGCCAAGTCCTGTCGGGTGTTCGGATCGCTCAGCAGGCCGCGCTCTTGGGCTAAGGCAAAAAGTTCGTCGAGCAACTGGCTGTGGATGACAAGCTGGCGTGGGTTGGTTCCCCGTTCGTGGCTCAACGTGGAACCCGCAACGGTCCAGCCTCCGTGCAGCGGCCCGATAAGTTGGTCTTGCGCGACGAAAACACCGTCGAAGATCACTTCGTTGAAGTCGGATTCATCGGTTATTTGACGCAGCGGGCGTATCTCGACACCGTCGGCGGACATGTCGATCATGAACATCGAAATACCGCGGCGTTTAGGGGCATTCACGTCACTGCGAGCCAGACACAAACCCCAGTCAGCGAATTGAGCATACGAGGTCCAGACCTTCTGGCCATAGAGCTTCCAGCCCTCGTCAACGGCGACGGCACGGGTAGTCAGCGATGCCAAGTCAGAGCCGGCATCAGGTTCAGAAAAAAGCTGGCAGAAGAGTTGGCGGGCGTTGAGGATGTCGGGTAGCCAGCGAGCCTGTTGCTCGGCGCTGCCGTAGGCCAAAAGCGTGGGACCCACGAGGTTGACACCAATACGTCCCACCAACTCCGGGGCTCGGGCCCGGGCCAGTTCTTCCTGCAATATGTAGTGGTGAAGCGGGCTGGCGTTGCGTCCGCCGTATTCGCTTGGCCAGGTGACGCCGACAAATCCGGCATCAGCCAACCTCCGCTGCCAGCCGCGTAGATACTCCACCTCGTCGGCGAGGTCGTCGAACTGCGGCGGAAACCCGACCCCGTACTCCCAGTCCAGGTTGGCTTTCAACCACTCGCGGCACTCTTGGCGAAACCCCGCCTGTTCAACAGTCGGCGACAAATCCACACCGTTGGTCTATCAGGCTGAGCCGACGCGGTCGACAACCAGGCTGACCCGCTTCGACAAGCGCGTGCCAACTAACTCGGTGGTCTCGTGCTTCGGGGCAGGATCAGCTCATACCGGTTGTCCGGTCCGTAGATGACAAACTCGCCTAGACGCAACACATCAAGGCCGATCAACAGTTCCGCACCCAACACTTCTGGCAATGCGTAGGCCTTTTTGACAGGGATCGGATCGGGTGGATGCTCCAGCTTCCAGGCGAGTTGTAAGGTGACGGCATAGTTGGGGCTCAGGCTCAGCCCCGAACTCGAGTGCAAACGCCCCTGTCCTGCGGGTCTGAGCAGAAGTTTGTCCACGATGTTTGCTTGGACACATGTCCTTTCTGCCCCGGTGTCGATGATCCCAGTTGTGCGATATGGATCCACCCCTAGTAGACGCCCTCGATCCAATTCCTCCTGGGGCAGGCGGACCTCCACGTCGACAATCGGGCCTCTGTCTCCGATGCGTCCGGTGATGCGTGAGTAGTCGCGCTCGTCAGAGTTGATCGGTTGGCACCGCCCACGGGACGCTGATGACCCGATCAATTTCTCGTACTTCTTTGATCAGGAAGCGCCTACCGATGGTGCTGCGGTAGCCAGCCTCGCAGGCTTGATGTTCGTCATCGAAACAGTCGATGAATTGGGGTCGAAAGCGTCTGTCCATCGGCTGCACGAACAGCGCCCAACGGCCGGCGTTCTCCTCCAACAACCCAGCCCGCTGCTTGGAGAAGGCCGTTTCGAGCCGGTCGAGGACAGGATCGGGAGCCATATCGCATTATGGCACGAAGCAAAGGTTCCTCAACGGATAACTCATCGAGAGATTGCTGCTGATACCGACAGCCTACGATTGAAGATGATGGACTTTGACCTCTCTGTTGATCAGGTTGCCCTGCAGAGCGCGGCGAGGGAACTGTTGAGCGCTGAATGCTCGATCGAACGGGTACGGGCCGCAGCACAAACCGGCGGTTTCGACGCGGCGCTGTGGGCAGCAATGATCGACCAGGGATGGACGGCGATAGCAGCGATGCCGCCCTGCGAGTTGCCGAGAGCGCACTACAAGTACATGGCGGTACCAAATTCGGTGGACGTCTGGATGCCCATAATCCTGCGAGTTGCCGAAAGCGCACTACAAGTACATGGCGGTATCGGCTTCACCTGGGAATCCGACGTTCACCTCTATCTCAAGCGTGCTCAACTCGACCAGACAGCCTTCGGCGATGCTCGTCATCACCGTGAGCGTCTCGCGGCGATGTTGACTAAACGGCTCGAAAGTGGCGGTTCGGTACTGACTTGAGGCACGATTGGGGAAGAGAAGAAACGCCACAAGAAGGTTGCCATGTCGATTGATCGCCGCTCCCGACTCCAACAAGATGTTCGCGATATCGAACGTGACGAAGTATTCGATTCGCTGCTGCCCCAAGCAATCTCTGAACACGGCGCCCTCGCTGGTCGTGGCGTCGCTTACAAACAACTCCCGCCGGTGAGCCTGCGGGTAGACGATCGAGCAGTCACATTGCGTGCCAAGGGCAACTCGTTGGTACTCGAAGAAGGTGACGAACCCACGGGTATGACCGCTGAGATGCCCGCCGATGCCATCTCGGACCTGATCCAGGACCATCAATCAACGATGGGTTTGGCAATGACCTCGCGGGTGAAGCTGACCAGCGGCAACATCAACGAATGGATTGGTTGGGAGCCGGCGTTTCGAGCCCTGCTTGATGGGCGTAGGGTCCACGAAACCGGCGATGTGACATTCCAGGATCTCAACGGCGACGAACTCGACCTGAACCAGACTTTCGGCATTGACGATGACCGTGAGGAGATGGCCCACTTCCTGCGCGAGGCCGGGTTCCTGCACCTCACGAGCATCTTTGAACCAGACGAGATGGATACGGTCGCTGCCGACATTGATGAGTGGATAGCGAAGGCCACCCCGGACGACGGCGAATCTTGGTGGGCCAAGGACAAAGACGGGGTTGACCAGGCTGTGCGGGTTCTGTTCTTTTTGGAGAAATCAGCCGCGTTGCGAGAGATCGTGCAAGATGAGCGCTACCAGTGGCTTACCGAATTGACTGGTGACGGTCATCGGCACAACGGCGGTGCTGAAGGTTTGGTCAAGCCGCTCGGGATAGTACAGGGGCTGTCGGATCTTCCCTGGCACAAGGATTGTGGCCAGGGTCGCCATTCCTACATGTGCAACGGAATGACCACTGGGATCAGCGTCACCGGAGCTGATCGGGTGAGCGGCGCGCTCGGTGTAATCCCCGGGTCGCATCGGGCCAACACCATGGCCACCGGGCGCGACCCGAAACTCGATCTTCAACCAAAAATGTTGGAGACGAACAAAGGCGATGTCACGGTCCATTGCAGCGACACCCTGCATCGGGCACACCCACCGATCCAGCGACCCCGCAAGGTTGTCTACTCCTCGTTCGGGTTGCCGCCTCTGCCCGGTGACGTGGTTGAGCCCAACCCGCGCTACAGCCGTGAGGCACGCGCCGAGTTGACCGACGTGACCGATCGCATTGCTGCCGCCGACAACGAGAACGACCCCGAGCGTTACCGCGCCAGCCGCTGACCGGCCGCCAACTGGCCAGCTAAGCGGCGAACTCGAAGTACTGGACTCGACCAGATCCGCCATCGCCGGAGCGCACATCTAGCCGACTCGAATCGGGCACCTGCCTCAACTGTCGCTGCGCACATACGGCAGTTGCAGGTCGCAGCGCTGTTCTATGGCCGATCCGACCCGTTCCCCGGCTCGGCTGACCTCGACACTGGTGGGTTGTTCTTCGTTGGCCGGGTCGTAGCTCTGTTCGTAGGCTACGAGCAGATCCAGATCGGCTCGCAGGGATGCCGGTGCGAGATCCCTTAGTTTTGTTAGAGCGTCAAGGGACGCCGTACCGGACTGGGACTGGATTTCGCTGGTGTGGTTGTCGTTGTCTCGCACGCTCCGCGACGCGAAGAACTCGGCTTGCTCACAGAACGCGTGTTCGGACGTTGTGCCGGGTTCACCGGGCCCGACAGGTACGCTGCTGTCAGTGCCGCTGCCGGTGTTGTTGATCCCGCCGGGACTGGTGTCATCGGACTCGATTTCGAATATCGACTCATAGAACGGTCTTTGCGGTTCGATTCCCTCGGTCACGACAGCCAAGGCTGCTTGCCGGGCATGTTCGGCGGCTCGGTCGGGCGCCAACTCGGTCAGAGTCGCGCCGAGCGCGGTGTGTGAGAACGTCTCCACAGTCCCTTCATACATGTGGGACTGGCCGTCCTCACCGCGGTAATGGGTCAGCATGCGCCCATCGGGATGTACATGCGTAAAGTGGTTCGCGGGCTGACCGTCATAGTGCTTCAACGAGAAAACGCCGATATCACCAAGCTGGCTCCAGGGCATGTCGGCTAACTCATAAGAGACGTCGGTAGAGCCGTCGTTGTAGTAACCCGCCTCACCGATCACTACGGTGGTGCCCGCTGCGGTGCCTTTGAGGGTTTCGGAGATGGTGATGGTGACGGTGACGTTGCGGAGCCCGATCCCGTCCGGGTCGTCAGTGGGCATGGGACCCCGTTCGATGGCCGTGACTTCGCCAATCATCGGCAGTAGGTAGCCGACGTAGAAACTGTGAAGCTTCAACACGCCGTGGTCTTCAACTTCGTTGTCGATGATCTCGATTCGGTCGTCGGTTTCGGCCAGAGCCTTGGCTCGGTTCAAGACCTCGTGTAGTTGCTCGATGCTGTCGACAGCAAGACCGAAATGGTCCAAGCGTGGGGCTCGCATCGGCTCATCGTCGGCGATGAGAAACACGAACTGGTCATAGGAGTGAACACCCATAACCAGCCGTTTGCGGTCCTCGGTCATGCTTGGGTGCTCCTGCCACCCGAAGACCTGAGAGTAGAACCGGCAGATGTCGGCTCGGCCAGCTTCGTCAAGCGAATCGGCGGGCATGCTCATGGCAACATGGTTGAAGCGTGTCGGCCCAGAGAACTCTGTCATGGTGTGACCAGAACCTTTCCTGCGATCTCGCCTGAGCGTAGTTGTGTCATGGCGTCGAGCATTCCCTCAAGGCCCACCGTTTCGGGGTGGATCAGCAGTTCCAGCGGCAGTGTGGCCGATGCGATCAGGTCCAGAGCGGCCCCGAATCCGTCGGCATCGTAGTTGAAAGCCTCGGTAATGTGGAGTTTGTTGAGGATCACCCGGTTGGTGTCGAGCCGCGGGTAGTCGAGTCCGGTGCCGACGATCACCAGCGTGCCACCGCCGACCAGTTGAGTTAGTCCTATCTCGCTGGCCGACCTTGCGGCCGACGATTCATACACGACATGGTAACCCGTTCCGGCGTCTCTCCGGGATGGTCGGGAATCGTGAGTTCGTCGGGTCGAAACACGGTGGAGCCGAGTGCCGCGGCTAGCTCCAATCGCACGTCGGTAAGTTCCACGGCGGCGACGCTGATCCCCCGAGCGACAAGGATGGCGATTATGGCCGCACCGATGGAACCGGCGCCGAACACGAGCGCACGCTGGCAGGGTCGTCGAAGCGGCTGGTGGTGACGCTCGGAGCTTCGTGTAACTCGCCAGGACGTCGTTATTGACAGCTGTGGTCGTCGAAGCGGTTAGTGGTGACGCTCGGAGCTTCTGTGGAGCCGTAGGTGCGTTTCACGTCCGCGCCGAATTCCTGGCTTGCCCGCTGCGCGAACGCTGGCGTGACGCCGGCACCGCCGCACGATATGAGCCTTAGCGAAGCCACGCGCCCGCGATCAAAGGTCGGGTCGTCCATCAAGTCGATGAAGAAAGTCGGCGGCCCCACCATCCACGTCACCTGCTCACGTTCGATGGCTTGCAACGCAGCACCCGGGTGCCACTGCTCCATGAGCACTGTTTTGGCGCCCAAGGTCGCGGGCACCAGCACTCCGTGAAGCAAACCCGAGACATGTGCCAAAGGAGCGGGCATGAGCGCGCAGTCGTCGCTGGTCAGGCAATGGATTTCAGCGATTTGGCGGGTCTTGACTTCAAGGCTGGCGTGAGTGTGGACCACCCCCTTGGGCCTGCCGGTCGACCCAGAAGTGAATATCACCAAAGCGTCGTCTGAGTCTCGGCACTCAACCGCTGGTGCCTCACCACCGCTGAGCTCTTCGATATACAACGTGCCCGGTTCATCAGCAAGCGCCAAGCCCGGATGAGAGACAAGCAAACTCGGGTGCGACTGGTCGATCATGTCGGCAATCTGAGTCGCGCCGGCTCTCGGGTGTACCGGCAGGGCCACCGCGCCTATGCGCCAACACGCCCGGTACAGCGCGATGGCATCGATCCCAGTGGGCATCTGAAACGCCACAGGATCGCCGTGGCCGATCCCTCGGGCGTTGAACGCGGCCGCAAAGCCCAGTGCCTGCTCAACTATCTCCGTGCTCGACACCCGCCGGTCGCCGCAGACGATCAGATCGTCTCGCTGCGGAGCCTCGGCAAACAGCTCGATCAACATCTACGAAGCCTCCCATCGCAGTCAGTTGACAGCGAAGCCACGGCGCGGCGGGTCACTGGTGGCGCATGATTTCTTCTAGGAGTTCGTTGAAGGCAGGTAATTCGGGTCGACCTGCATCAACCACTACACGTACTAGTGGGTCAAGGCAAAACGGTGGCGAATAGGCGTCGTTCACCGGGAATGGAGCGCTGTAACCCACCGTCAGCCAGCTGCCGTTGGTGCTGATGACTCGGGGGAGCGGCGCGGCGATAGTGCCTCGGCCGATTTCTGATCCGTCAGCCAACAACGTGATATAGGTTGAGTCCGACGCGGTGTCGCCAAGCGCAACTCCGAGCACCGTGGCCCCAGTGGGGCGTGCCGCGCTGATCCGGTGTCGCCCCTGCCCGGGAGAAGCGACGAACACGGCGATCTCGTCTTCGAGTACGACCCAAGACCAGCCTGTGATCCAGTTTCCCTGTTCGATGATCACTCCCGCAGCGTTGCCCAAGGGTCCGTTGAGTTCGGCGGCGGCTGTGATCCCGCCATACAGCAATGGCCCGGAGTAGACCGCCACGCGCTCGCCAGCGTTGAGTTCGTAACGTTTGCGGTAACCGGCATAGGGCACGAACATGTGCCCGAAGCGCGCCGTCGTCGAGTCGTCGATTGGCAGCACCTGGTTGCGCTCGGCTTCCACCCACCACAAATCGACCAACTCTTCAAGTTTTTCGGGGTGCTCATCGGCTAAATCGTGGCTCTCGGAGAAGTCAACGCTGGAGCGGTACAGGGCCCAGTTGTCTTGATGAAAATCTGCGCTGCCATCCATCAACCGGCGTTCGTAGGGATTCAGTTGGTTGACGTGATCGGTGACAACCTTCCAACCTTGGTGATACATCGCCCGATGTCCCCAACATTCGTAGTACTGACTCGTGCGCACTTCGGGCGCGTCGGCAGCGGCGATCGGTTCTCGCAGCGACACGCCATCGACACTCATTTGCGCAACGCCGCGCACCTCTTCGGGTTGTGACACACCGATTAGGTCAAGCACCGTGGGCCACAAGTCGATGGCATGGCAATACTGATCACGGATCCCGCCGGGGTCCTCAACGGCAGCGGGCCAGTGCAGGATCAGTGGGTCTCTGACTCCGCCTTCAAAGGTGTAGCGCTTCCATCGTTTCAGCGGAGTGTTACCTGCATGGGCCCAACCCCATGGGTAGTGGTTGTAACCCTGATGACCGCCAGCAGTGTCAATTTCGTCTATGAGCTGAGAAACGTCCTCGTAGTTGTCGTTGAGTTGGGCCATGTGGTTGGTCGACCCGTGGGGGCCGCCTTCGCCCGACGCTCCGTTGTCGGAGATCAACAAGATCATGGTGTTGTCGAGTTCGCCCGTGGCGTCGAGTTCGTTGAGGATGCGGCCGATTTGCGCGTCGGCGTGGGTCAAAAACGCGGCAAACACCTCTTGCAACCGTGCGTAGAGCCGTTGCTCGGGTGCGGGTAGTGTGTCCCATTCGGCTACCCAACTGGGCCGGGTCGGCAACTCCACGTCGTCAGGGACTATCCCGAGTTCTTTCTGGCGTTTCAGGGTGCGTTCCGCCAAGACATCCCAGCCTTCGTCGAAACAACCGGCGTAAGCATCGATCCACTGCTTAGGCACTTGATGAGGTGAGTGCGGTGCGCCGGTCGCCCAATACATCATGAACGGACGGTCAGGCTGATGGATCCGCAGTTGACGAATGTTGGCTATGGCTTCATTGGCGATGTCTTCGCTGAAGTGATAGCCCTCTTCGGGAGTGCGAGGCGGACTTACGTAAGATTGGTCACGCACCAGATCGGGGGTCCACTGGTTGTCTTCGCCGCCGAGGAATCCGTAGTAGCGATCAAATCCGACGCCGGTCGGCCAGGTATGAAACGGGCCGGCCGGCCCGCGATGGTCACGGGGACTGAGATGCCATTTGCCGATCGCCCAGGTGACCCAGCCCTCTTCGCGCAGAACTGCGGGCAGGGTGGCGGCGCTCGGCGGCATGACCCCGGTGTAGGCGGGGAACGGGAGTGGCATGTCCGGCAACATGCCCATGCCGACGCGATGATGATTACGCCCGGTCAAGGCACTGGCTCGGGTCGGTGAACACACTGCGGTGGTGTGAAAATTGGTGAAGCGCAAGCCCCCCTCGGCTAGGCGGTCGATGTTCGGTGTGTCGATCGGTGATCCGTAGCAACCGAACTGCCCGAAGCCACAGTCATCAAGCACCATCATGATCAGGTTGGGCGCACCACGACGGTACGGATCGGGGGGCCGCGGCATCCTCGATTCGTTCAGCGTCAAGCCAATATGTGTGTCTGCGTCGCTCATGATCGGTTCAGGATTTGTAGCGGGTTCGGCGGGTGTAACGCCACATGTGTTCGAGGGCGGTTACAGCTTCGTCTCCCGCCGCGTGACAGAAACGCCTGGTTGTACGCACCGTAACGGGGCCGGAGTTCTCCGGCTACCACTATTCCCCGTGGTTCGAACAGTGCTCGAAACCGTTCGTGGGATTGAGGTGTGTTCATGCGATCTGCAAGCGGTGACTGGCGCTGCGCGATCACTCGATTGCGTGGCGTTCACGAAGTTTGCGGGCGATAACCATCTTTTGGATCTCGCTGGTACCCTCACCGATGATCATCAGCGGCGAGTCCCGGAAGTAGCGCTCCACGTCGTATTCCTGGGTGTATCCGTTGCCGCCGTGGATACGTAGAGCGTCGGTACAGATCTCGAACGCTGCCTCTGAAGCGAACAGTTTCGCCATGCCCGCTTCGAGGTCTATTCGCTGGCCGGAGTCGTATTTTTCGGCGGCGTCGTAGGTCATCAGTCGAGCCGCTTGGAGCTTCGTAGCCATCTCGGCGAGCTTGAACTGAATGGCTTGGTGCTCAAAGATCGGCTTGCCGAAGGTCTCACGTTCCTGGCTGTATTTCATCGCCGCGTCGAACGCGGCTCGCCCGACCCCAACGGCTCGTGCCGCGATGTTGATCCGCCCCAACTCCAATGCTGACAGGGCGTAGCGGAGTCCGTTGCCCAAACCCTCGGAGCCGCCGAGCAGGTTGGCATTGGGCACCCGATGGTCGACGTAACTCATCTCGACCGTCTCAAGACCCTTGTAGCCCAACTTCCGGATGTGTTTCGACGAGCTGATCCCCTCGAATTTGCTGCCCGGTTCTTTTTCGACGATGAAGCAGGTCACACGATCGTCGGGAGTGCGAGCGAGCAACATCACCACGGATGCTCGCTCGCCGTTGGTCACCCACATCTTCGTGCCGTTGATAATCCATTCGTCGCCGTCTCGCACGGCTTTGCAGCGAAGGGCGCCTGCGTCGCTGCCACTGTCTGGCTCCGATAGGGAAAAAGCAGCCCGATAGTGGCCGTCGACCATTCTGGGAAGATGTTTTTTGCGCTGCTCAGGCGTGCCGTACCGTTCGATCATGACGGTGGCGATTTTGTGGCTGTTGAGGATTCCCGACAGGCTCATCCAACCCCGACTGAGTTCTTCGATCAGGCGGGCGTAGGTCTTGCCGCTGAGTCCTAGGCCTCCGTATTCGGTGGGGATGGTCGCTCCGAAGAGGCCGAACTCGCACATCTGGTCGAACATCTCCTGGGGAAACTCATCGGCGTGTTCGAGTTCGCTTGCGCGGGGGACTACTTCACGGTCGATCCATGTGGCGACCACCGAGATCAGTTCATCGGCAATGTCTTCATCGGTACTGTCTTGATCAGCAACGTCTGGGCTGGTCATACGGGGCTATCTCCTGTGAAGACGATTTCTCGACGCTGGATTCGCCAACCTCCGCTTCGTCTTCAGCCATGGCGAGGCTGGTACGTGTCGTGGATTTCACGTCACCAAACTAGATCAGTTCGTTGGCGACGATGGCCCCTTCGGAGAACTCGATCGAGTCAAGCCCTCCGAAAGGGGTCGGTGGAGATCCTCAGCTGGAGGGGAGTTCGAGCACCCAGCCGATCAGGATCAAATTCGGGTTGGTTAGACGTCGTCCATCGGCTTGGGTCCTGCCCATGTTCAACTCGTAGATCTCCCTCCAACGAGTGCCGGCGCCCAGATGGGTCCTTGCGAGCCCCCACAGCGTGTCGCCGCGCACGACCGTGACTGTGGTCGGCTCTGGCTCTGGCTCTGGTTCTGGTTCTGGTTCTGGTTCTGGTTCTGGTTCTGGTTCTGGTTCTGGTTCTGGTTCTGGTTCTGGTTCTGGTTCTGGTTCTGGTTCTGGTTCTGGTTCTGGTTCTGGTTCTGGTTCTGGTTCTGGTTCTGGTTCTGGTTCTGGCTCTGGCTCTGGCTCTGGCTCTGGCTCTGGCTCTGGCTCTGGCTCTGGCTCTGGAGTAACGGCGACGATTCGGTTGTCGCCGCCGACCGGGTAATCGGCCGCGGTGATTTCTCCGCCCAAGTCGGTCGAGATGTAATCGGCGAGGGCCTGCTGGTAGCTGACGCCCATCTTGGTGAACTCCAAGTCGGCGAGCGGGTAGCAATCTCCGCCGCCGGCTAGGAAGTCGATGGTGGCCAACACCACGGGATCACCGGGCACCACGGCACCGTCTTTGACGATGACGGTGCCGTCATCGAGAACCACATCGCGCACCCGAGACCCGGGGTCGCCGATAAGCGAACAGTCGCCGGCGCGGTCGGTCTCACGGGCCGTAGCAGTTGGGTCGTAGGACAAGGTGAACCCTGAGACCTGCGCGAACTGGCCGCCGGCACCTGGGATTCGATCGACTGCCTGCTCCAGCAGCACATGGAAGGTGTCACGCGGGACTTCGAGCACCACCACGAAGTTGCGGAACGGGGCGATGTCCCAAGTGTCGCCGGTGGTGATGTCGCCGGCTGAGATCACCGCGTCGTTGCGGATGCCACCGCCGTTCTGGATGGCGACGTCCGGTGCTGCGATCCCAAAAGAGTCCGCGAGGTTGGTGGCGGTGGCTCGCAGAGCGTCGGCGTGCAGGTTCCCCTGGTTGGTGGAGGTCGTGCGCACCATGGCGCGACGACCGTCCAAGTCCACTTCGCTGGTGCCGATGACGTCGGCATCAACTTCGGCGACCGCTTCGGCGAGGGGTTCGATGACGTTGGACTGCACGTCTGGATCAGGTGTCACATCGAAGCTGACACCGACGGAGCGGCCGCTGCTGTTGATGATGTTGCCGTCACCATCGAAGGTCACGCTGAGAGCGCCGATACAGCGGTAGCCGCCGGGCGCGGTGATCACCGGCACTTCAACATCGTTGGAGTCGGTCACCAAGGTCGGGTACGGGCCGGCTGGCTCGTCATCAGCCATACAGGTGTCGCCGTCGTTGCGAAGCAGGTCGTCGCCTCCTCCGGCGATAACCACATCCACGCCAGACAGAGAGGCCACTAGGGCGATCTCCTCGTCGACATCTTGGAGATGGCTGACCAGGATGATCTTGTTGACCCCTTGCTCGGTCAGCGACTCAGCCTCGGCCGACACTGCGGCCAGCACATCGGAGATCACCACGTTGCGGGGCGTGGAGATGTTGGGGAGCAGCGGGGTGACCGCCCCGATCACGCCGATCTTCTGCCCTCCGGTCTCGATGATTGTGCTTGCCGCGAGCGTGTCCGCGTCGACCAGTGCTTGGAGCACGGGCTCGCCGGAGAAGTCGGCATTGGCGGACAGGAACGGGATTGCCGGTGTGAACCCTTCAATGAATCGGGCTGTCACCTCGGGACCCAGGTCGAAGTCGTGGTTACCGAGGGCCATGGCGTCGTATAGCCCGCTGAGGGCGATCGAATCGTAGAGGGCGCCTTCTCGAGCCAAAGAGACGCCGAGTTCCTGCGAAGCGAGGAAGTTGTCGCCCGAAGTGAGCGTGATAACACCGTTACCGTCGGTTTCCGCAGCGGTTTGCATCAGCTTCATCTGTGCCGCGAAACGGGCCACGCCGGGGAACCCGGAGTCCTCGTCGGGCAGGAGTTTCGACTCGCCGTCGTTGTTGTGCAGGATCGTGAGCGTGAAGGTCTCAACGCTGATGGGCACGGGGGTTTGTGGCTCTGCTGAAGCGGTCAACGATGCAAGCAACGCCGAGACTAGGGCCAATACGGCTAGCGCTGCGATCGGCTTCTTGGGACTTTTGCTGGCCATCTCAGGGCCTCCTTGCAGGACGACAATTCACTTGAGCGGATCGTAGCCACGCAGCGGGGCTCATTGCCAATGCGGACTCAGCTACCGAAACGATCGGCAAGCAGTCGACCCAGCGCGGTCAGGTCGATTTTGCCACTGTCCAACCAGGGGAGTTCGCTTGGTGAGCGGAACACCGCGATGTGACGCGGGACTTTGTAGCTCGACAACTCCTGTTTGACACGGGCCTGAAGCTCGGTCGGTTCACAGGACTCATCGGGTCGCAAAACAACTGCTGCGGCCACATCTTGGCCACGTTGCTGACTAGGGACACCCATTACGTAGGCATCGGTGACCTCGTCCTGTTCCTCAAGGACGATCTCCACTTCGCGCGGTGTGATGTTCATCCCCGAAGATTTGATTTGGTCGCCCATACGACCTTTGAAATAGAGGTGACCATCTGCATCGAGGTGCCCGGCGTCACCGGTTGGGTACCAGCCGTTGGAGGTGAACACTTCGTCTTGGTCTGTCTTCAACAAGCCGAGCATCAGCGAATAACCCTTGATTTGTATTTCGCCCATTTCGCCCAGTGGTTGCTCGGTTCCCGATGCTGGATCGACGATGCGATGCTGAACGCCGGGTACTGAACGGCCAAACGAACCCCGCTTGGTAGCAGGCAATTCGCCGCCCATCACCTCGATGGAGTGCGGCCCCAGCGACTCGGTCATTCCCAAAGCGTTGGGCCGAAGTTCGGGATCGTCGATGCGGATGTGGGTAGGCAAGAACTCTTCGATACTGCCCGAGCGCACCGAGGAGAGGTCTCGATGCTCAGCGGTCGGGTGCTCAACGATTGCCTTGGCCATGTGAGGCCAGCCGACAACATGGTTCACTCGATGCCGTTCGATCAACTTCAGCGTCGCCTCCGGCTCGAACTGATGCTCGAAGATGATCGTGGTACCCGCGTGCATGCTCGCAATCAACACGTAAGTCATTCCGCCAACCCAGAACAGCGGCATCGGTGTGTACACCACCTCGCCCGCTTGGCGATCAAGGAACTGCAACAGGTTGTAGGGGTGACAGATCACACCGGCGTGCGAATGAACCACGCCCTTCGGATTACCCGTGCTGCCAGAGCTGTACATGACGATCATGGGGTCTTCGGGCGCCACGGCTGCTTCGGCGCCGGCGAGTTCAGCGTCGCTGGTGCGCTCGGCAACAGCGAGCAGGTTGTCGATGTGCCCGACCCAGGACGGGATCTGATCTCCCCACATCCAAACTCTGCGCAGAGCCGGGTGGGAGTTGGCACCAATATCGCCTGCGGTCGCCTCGCCCAGACCCTCCACCACCGATTCGAGTCGTTCGACATAGTTGTTGTTGAGATGCTCGTCAACGGTCAGCAGCACCTCCACATCGCTGTGCTCAAGCACCCAACCCAACTCGCGGGGTTTGTAGTAGGTGTTGAGCAGCACCACCAGCGCGCCGATGCGGGTTGCCGCGAGCCAAGCAACAATCCAGTCACCTCCGTTGGGGGCCAGTAACCCGACATGGGTGCCCGCCTGCACCCCCGAAGCCAACAAGGCCTTGGCCAACTCTGCTGACCGTGCTTCGGCTTGGTTGAATGTGAGCGTGTCTTGTTCGATCACGCAGAGATTGCGGTCACCCCAATCGTTCGCGACGTGTTTGATGAACTCGCTGGCGGTCAGCCGATAGCCGGGTTCTTGGAAATGGTGTTCCCCGAGTCTCACGTTCAGCGGTCGAACAATTTGTAGCGAACCGGTAGGTGCTTGGGTCCGACCACGAAGCTCGATGCCACGTAGTCCGCCGGACCCGCATGCTCCATTGATTCGATTCGCGACGCCATCTGCGCCAGCAACGCCTTGATGCTGGCCCGGGCCAGATGGGCACCTAGGCAATAGTGCTCCGCCCAACCGAAGCCGAGATGCCGGTTGGGGCTACGACCGATGTCGAAGCGGTGCGGGTCTTCGAAGACGGTCTCGTCGCGGCTTCCTGAAGCGTAAAAAAGCGCAAGGATCTGGCCCTTTTTGATGTCGTGCCCGTCGTACACAAGATCGCGGGTTGCGGTTCGTTTCATGTAGTTGACGGGTGCTGTGTAGCGGACCACCTCTTCGACGGCGGTCTTTAGCAAGCTCGGGTCTTCACGCAGGCGTTTCAACTCAGCGGGATTGTCGAGGAATGCTTGGAACGCTCCGGTCAGTGAATGGCGGGTGGTGTCGTGCCCGGCGTTGAAGATTATCAAGTAGTAGCCGAGTGTTTCGATGTCTCCCAAAGGTTCGCCGTTTTCGAAGGTGGCGTTGGCCAGCATGCTGGCGAGATCGTCGCGGGGGTTGGCCCGGCGATCTTGAATGATGGTGTTGAACATGTTGAAGAAGTCCATCATCAAGTCAAAGCTGGCCTCGTGACGATCATCGCCCTGGCGTCGAAGCTCAGGGTCATCGCTGGCGAGTAGCTGGCTGGTCAGCTCCAGCAACTGCTCTTCTTGATGCGGTTCGATCCCTAGAATTGTCGCCAAGACTCGCAGAGGGTGCTTCTGGGCGATGCTTTCAACGAAGTCGGCTTCGCCTTCGGGGCCGAGGCTGTCGATGACGGTGCGGGCGCTGGTCTCCACGATCTCGTCGAGCCGTTCGATACCTCGAGGCGTGAAGTAAGCGCTGGCCACCTTGCGAAATATGCGATGGTCAGGCGGGTCCATTTCGATGATCGTTTTCATCTGGACCGGATAGCCCTTGGCCCGTCGCTCCACTTGTTCGCTAGTCAACACCACGATGCCGTCGCTGTTGCCGAAGTCCTCGGGGCGACTTGAGATCTCAGTAATGTCGGCGTGTCTGGTCACAGCCCAGAACGGCTCACGATCTTCAGTCTCGAAATACTGCAATGGCTCTTTGCGAAGCTGCTCCCATTGCGCGTGGGGTTGGCCCGACTCGCCGTAACGAACCGGAGAGATGAGATCAAGTCCGTCTATGTCCATGGCCGAAACGATAGATCAGGCGCCCCCCGAACCGCATAATTCCGTGCCGGGGTTTTGAGACCTAGTGGTTCGTCGGGCTATTCGCCCTCGTGGCTGAGGGTGGCGAGGATCGAATTTTCGAAACCCCAATCGACGGCCTGAGTGTGGGCCAGGCCGACGTCGTGGTACCAACCGAAGGTGTGGTCGACCATCGACTCGAAAGTGTGTTGAGGCTCCCAGCCGATGTCGTTGCGGAGACGATCAATCGAGAACACGGTGCTCTTGTTCCAGTGATGAATATTGGGCGCAAGGTGCTGCACGAGTTGTGCCAACTGAAATCGTTGCGCACCGCGAGACACCCTGGCGGTGTCGGACGCTTTGACTGTCGACCGAGTCTGTAATCCAACGCCCGTATTCGCAGCGACATCAACCAGCTGCTCGCCGCTCCACAATGCGTCCATGATCGGGTGCGGGATATGACGCACATCGGCGGCGCTACCGATAGCCGCGGCGATAGTGGATACGTAGTGGTTGCGCGTCACCGCAGTGTTGCCGGTGAGGTTGTAGCGGCGACCGAACGTGACGTTGTTGCCCATCATCTGTTCAAGGGCGGCTGCTTGATCGTCGACATGACCGAGTTGCAGCAGCGTTTGCCCATCGCCGGGAACCAACACTGGCCTGCCGTCGAGAATGCGGCGAAACATGCGTTGCTCGCGGGCTTCGATCATGTTGTGCGGCCCGAAGACCATGGAGAACGCCACGCTGGTAGCAGGAAAGTTGTGCTCGCGGTGGGCTTTCCACAAGAGATCCTCGCACAACAGTTTGTGCATCCCGTATTCGTTCTGGCGGTCACTACGGTCGTCGGGATGCGTCTCAGTGATCGGCAAGACATCGGTTTGGGCGTAGGTGACCGTCGACGAGGCGAAGATGTAATGGCCCAGGTGGCCAGTGAACAACTCAATCATGAGTTCAACGTCTTGGGGGTGGTATGCGGTGATGTCGGCGATCACGTCCCATTCGGTTCCGGCTAGAACAGCGCGCACAGTTTCGGGTTGGCTGCGGTCAGCGACGAGACGGCTCACCGAATCCGGTATCTCAGCGCTGCTTCGCCCGCGGTTCAACACGGTTACCTCGTGACCTTGTCGCACAAGTTCATGTACCAGCGCCAAGCCGTTGAAGTTTGTCCCACCCATGACCAGAACCTTCACGCCGACAGCGTAGGCAGCTGCGCGCCGTACGCTCCATTTGAGCCCGAGCAAATTCGCCCGGTTACGCTAGCTGATCTGTGACTTCCTACGGTGAAAGCGGAGCGCCACTCGATGACCTCTTTCTCCCCGATCCATCACCCGCGGAAGTGCGCTACACGGTTGTGTCTGTCGACGATCATGTCGTCGAACCACCTCATCTCTTTGCGACCTATATGCAGCCGAGCCTGCGTGATCTCGGGCCTCAACTGATCGAAACCGACCAGGGCCATCAAGTTTGGGAGTTCGACGGTGAGCGTTACGTGCAGATGGGCATGAATGCGGTAGCCGGTCGGCGACCCGAGACGGTCAAGATCGAGCCTTTCCGCTTCGAGCAGATGCGTCCGGGTTGTTACGACATAGAGGCTCGTGTGCGCGACATGGATCTCGGCGGGATCTGGGCGATGCTCAACTTTCCCAGCCAGATCACCGGTTTCTGCGGCTCGGTGTTTGCCGGAGCGAAAGACGGTGACGTCGGTATCGATGCCGTAAGGGCCTGGAACGACTGGCTTTTCACCGAATGGTATGAGCCATATCCGCAGCGGGTAATTCCCGGTGGGATCACCTACCTCGGTTCGTCGGAGGGCGCGGTGACGGAGATTCACCGCAACGCGGCTAGAGGCTTTGTTTCGGTGACGATGCCGGAGCGCCCTCATGCCATCGGCGTTCCCAGTCTCTGGAAACGGGATTTCTGGGATCCGATCATTCAGGCCTGCGTCGACACCGACACGGTGATTTCTTTGCATGTCGGCAGTTCCGGCATGTACCCGATGCCTGCGGGTTCTCCTGGATTACAACTCGGCGCCACCATGTTCGGGCAGCTTTCGTTGGGGTCGTGCGCTGAATGGCTCTGGTCGGAGTACCCGCTGCGTCAACCACGTTTGAAGATCGCTATGAGCGAAGGCGGTATCGGTTGGGTGCCGATGCTGATCGACCGGCTCGACAACCTCGTCGACCGATCCGGCTATGGCAAAGGCTGGGCTGAGCGCCCCGCCGACGTGCTGCGCCGCAACTTCTGGTTCTGCACCATCGACGACCCCTCGACGATCCGCTGCCGCGACGTGATCGGCGTCGAGAACATATGCATCGAAACCGACTATCCCCACGGTGACTCGACCTGGCCCGACACCCAGCAGGTGATTGCAGACCTGTGGGGTGACCTGCCCGCGGCCGAACTACGCATGATGTGCAGCCAAAACGCCGCCGCTCTCTACCGTCACCCACTCCCCACCCCAGTGCTCCCCCTCGGCTGAGATCGTGCTCGAGACAGCGGCGCGTTCGTGCCTGATAATGTGGCATTGATGCTGACGAAGCTCACGGTCCACAATTTCAAGCGATGGGAAGAGGCTGAGATAGAACTCGGTAACCCGGTTGTCTTTGTTGGTCCCAACGACTCAGGCAAGACCTCGGCATTGCAGGCGCTCGCCCTCTGGAACTTGGGCTTGCGTCGTTGGATGGAGCGCCGGGGCGAGACCGCTCCCGAAAAAAGATCTGGCGTCACCGTGGGTAGACGAGATCTGGTCGCCTTGCCAGTGCCTTCTGCCCGGCAATTGTGGCGAGAGCTAGTGGTGCGGCGGAGAAGCAGCCCTGCGGCGACCGGTTCACAGCGCACCGAGAACATCCGCATTGACATCATTGTCGAGGGACACGACCGTGGCCTTGAGATCTCCGACGAAGACCTAGGGCTTGCGCCGTTGGATGCTGGGGTCAGGGAGTCACAGAAAAAACCGCAGTGGAAGTGTGGGCTTGAATTCGACTTTGCCAATGCGGAGAGTTTTTATTGCCGGCCATTGCGCAGCGTTGAGGACGGGTCTGCTCGGATGCCGATACCGCGAGCAGCGTTGGGCTATCGGGTTGTCTTGCTAGGTCCGATGTCTGGTCTGGTAGCGAATGAACGACGTCTCGAAAAAGGGGCTATCGACGTCCTTCTTGGCGAAGGACGAACAGCAGAAGTGCTACGAAATCTCTGCTACGAGGTATTTGTAAGTCTCGACGGACAGGAACGTTGGCAAAAGCTCGCCGAACACATCGAGAAACTGTTCGGCCTCCGACTCGACAATCCTCAACATATCCCAGAGCGAGGCGAAATTGAGTTGACCTATCGGACAACCGAGAATTCACGATTGGATCTGACCGCATCCGGTCGAGGAATGCAACAGACGCTGCTACTCCTGGCATTTCTCGAACTGAATCCGGGCAGCGTGGTTCTGCTTGATGAACCGGATGCCCATATGGAAATCCTGCGTCAACGGCAGGCTTATGATCTGTTGAGCGAGGCCGCGGCAAACAAGGGCACTCAAGTCGTTGTGGCATCGCACTCCGAAGTGATTCTGGGTGAGGCGGCAGAGAGAGGTGACGTGGTCGCGTTTGTAGGCTCCCCCCACAGGCTGAACAAGCGTGAACATGTCGTGAAGGCACTCAGTGAGATCGGTTTTGATCAGTACTACCAAGCCGAAAGCACTGGCCTGGTTCTGTATTTGGAAGGCTCAACTGACCTCGCGATTTTGCGTTCCTTCGCGCAACTGTTGGAACACGACAGTTCGGCTACGGCTCTTGAACGACCATTTGTGAAGTACGTCGGCAATGACCCAAGCGCTGCTCGGCGACACTTCAGCGGGCTACGCGAGGCTAAACCAGATTTAGTCGGATTCGCGTTGTTTGATCGTCTGGAACGCGGTCCATCAAGGTCGCCGGATGGATTGGTCGAGAGGGAATGGCGTCACCGCGAAATCGAAAACTACTTGGCCCCTACTCGCTCACTGGAACGGTGGGCGCTGCACGAAGCACGAACGCACTACGGTCCGGGTCCGCTGTTCAAACAATCCGAAGGCGAAGCCTGGGCAGAGCTGGTGAAGCGTGCGCTTGCCGATCAGGTACCTCCCGCCGCTTTAAGGGATGAAAACGCCGACTATTGGAAAGACACGAAGATAAGCGACGCGCTGCTGAAGCCGGTTTTTGAAACGTTCTCATCGGAGCTACAGTTGCCGCTGGTGTTGCGCAAGGGTGACTACCATCGACTTGTCGCCGTCCTTGAACCAGACGAGGTTGATCCCGAGGTGGTAGAGGTGCTCGACATGATTGCGGAACAAGCAAAATTCGCCACACCGACGGTTTGATTGACCCCTCGCTGGAAAGCAGGACCGCGCGCTCATCTTACCTTGGTTCGGGCTTTGTGATCTCGGTTGAACCGTCGTGGAAGACCTTCGCCGCGGATTCTCAGCCGTTGGGGAGCAGGACCGTGCGGGCCTCGGTACCGGTCTTGATGGCGTCGAAAGCGCCTTGTAGTCCGTCGAGGCCGGCGGTGTTGCTGATCAGTTGATCGAGTTTGAGCTGCCCTTTCAGGTAAAGGTTGGCCAACATCGGGAAGTCCTTGCGGGGCCTAGCACCGCCAGCCCTGATCCCGAGCAGGTTCTTGTTCTGGTGTAGAGCCTGGAACGGGTAGCTGACTTCGGCAGTGAGATCGGGCACTCCCACGGCGCAGATGTTGCCGCCGGGGCGGGTCATCTGCAGACAGTCGGTGAGGAGTTTGGTGGAGCCGACCACTTCGAATGTGTGGTCAACGCCTCCGCCTGTCATCTTCTTGACCTCGTTGATCACGTCAACGCCCTCGTCGGCCAAAATGAAGTCGGTCGCACCGAAGTCGATGGCGAAGGCTTCCTTCTCCGGCACTCGGTCGACGGCAATGATCTGGCTGGCACCACAAAGTTTGGCGGCCTGGATGACATTGAGACCGACACCGCCGGCACCGATAACCACACAGGTATCGCCGAGTTGGAGCCGGGCCCGGTTGAACACCGCGCCGGTGCCGGTGATGACACCACAGCCGATCAGCGCCGCGGCGGTGAGAGGCATCTCTTTGGGAATTGGGATGCACTGGTTCTCGCCGACGATCGTTTGCTGGACAAAGGCGCCGATCCCCGCGAAGTTGTAGAGCGGCTGGTCGCCTTCACGGTAGGGCTGGGTGAGGTTGCCCATAGACACGCTGCAGTTACCCGGGTTGCCTCCCTCACAATCACCGCAGTGTCCGCAATTGCTGAAGGTCGACAAGATGACATGGTCACCAACCGCGCAGTAGGTGACCGCGGCTCCCGTCTCCACAACCACACCAGCGGCTTCGTGGCCGGGCACGAGCGGTGTGGGCATGTAGTACTTGCCGTGCACACAGCTCAGATCGGATCCGCACACACCAGCGGCTTTGATTTCGACACGCACCTGGCGGGGAGCCAGGTCGCTGTGAGCGAGTTCGACATCCGCCGACAGACGCACGGAGTCTTCGGTGGTTCCTTCAAGAATCAGTCCCTTCATACCGTCAGTGTCGCGCACGCGGCAGGCCAATGAACAATGCTGAGATCGATGACATCTCGTTATTGGCAGCGCGCTAGACATGGCGGGATGGAAAACGACCTGAAAGCCGCATGGGAGCGGCTCTGCGACACACTCAAGGAATCGGCGGACTACATATTTGATCCATCGCTGGGCGTTGATGCCTCCGAACAAGCTGAAGGGCTGCGCCATCATCTGCGTCTGCTCTACGGGGCCTCCGACCGCTTGTTGGAAAACTCCGACCCTGATCACCCCGAGTTGGGCTGGACATATCCAGCCAAGATGGGGCAGGACAACCCCGACGCCTTCTATATGTCTGCACCGATGGACCTGCACCGCAGCTACCGGCTCACCGGGCGTATCGACACACCGCGTTATCTCGGGTTTTCATTGATGGACTTTCGGTTCGGACGGGGCAAAGTCACACAGATCCTCAACATCGGCAGCCCTGATTTGACCGACATAGGCGGTGGCCGCATGGATGTGGTTTTCAGCCCCGATCCCGACCCGGGCGACCATCTCGGCGATTGGTACGAACTGGAGCCCCAAGAGTGTCGCCTGCTGGTGCGTCAGTTCTTTTCCGATTGGTCTGGCGAAGACCTCGCAGACCTGCACCTTGAGTGCCTCGATTTGGTTGAGCCACCGCAGCGGTTGGACCCGACAGACGCGGTTGCGGGCCTGGACCAGTTGGCCGCCGAGATGAGGATCGTCCCGAAGTTCTGGACCGACTATGTGGTCAGCCAACGTGATCGGGGAGAGGTCAACTCCTTTGAGCACATGACCGGCCGCAAGGCGAGCGGGGTCGGATATGGCGGTAGCGACCAACAGGCATACGGGCAGTGCTGGTTCGAGGTGGGCGAAGATGAAGCGCTCCTGTTCGAGGTGACCCCACCGAAGTGCTTGTACTGGAACATTCAGGTGGGCGACACCTGGTTCCAGAGCCTCGACTACGTGAACCTGCCCGCCACCCTCAACGACTCGCAGGCTCAGATCGACCCCGACGGCTTGCTGCGGGTAGTGATCTCTCATCAAGACCCCGGTGTAGTCAACTGGATCGCTCTAGGCGGCTGCCCCCAAGGTGGTATCACCTACCGTTGGAACAACACCGACACCGTGCCAGTTCCCAGTCTACGCCTCATGTCGGTGCCCGAGCTGGCGGACCAGCTCCATCCCGACACTCCACGCGTGAGTCCCCGAGCCCGCCGTCAGCGCCAAACCGAGCGTCGCCGCCACGCCCTGAACCGCTTCACCAGATAACCGTCCTTGGTCCCACCCATAGCCCGAACGGAACTGCTAATCTCCATAGCTTGTGCGCCTGAGACTGTTGCGTGAGTCAGCATCGAGGGAGAATCGCGTAGCGCTCGTTCCCGACGGCGTGGACGTGTTGGTACAGCGGGGATGCGATGTGTTCGTTGAGCGGAGCGCTGGTTTGGGCTCGGGCTTTGACGATGACGCCTATCTGCGTGCCGGTGCGACCATCGTCGATCAGTTTGCTTCGGACGCAGGTGTCGCCGATGTGGTCGTCTCGGTGCGGGACGCTCCGATGGGTTCCTCCTCTCTCAACCCGGCCGCGGTACCCGAGACGGTGTTCGTGGGCGTCTTCGACCCGCTGTGGGCGCCTCACAGAGCACAGCGCCATGCAGCGAACCGTGTCTCGGCATTCTCTTTGGACCTGGTACCGCGCGTCACCCGTGCGCAGACAATGGACGTGCTGTCATCGATGGCGACGATCGCCGGGTACGAGGCTGTGCTGCTTGCCGCGAGTCATCTGCCCCAGATGTTCCCCCTGATGATCACTGCTGCGGGCACGCTGGCTCCGGCCCGAGTGTTGGTGCTGGGCGCAGGCGTGGCCGGTTTGCAGGCCATCGGCACCGCGAGGCGACTCGGTGGTGTGGTGGATGCCCACGACGTGCGCCCCGAGGCGGTCGAGCAGATTCGTTCGATAGGCGCCCGTGCGTTGGATCTCGAGGTTTCACCGGAGGCTGTGGGATCTAGTGCCGTCACGAGCATCAACGGCTACGCGGTTGCCCAGAGTGACGATGTCGCGCAAATCCAGCGGGACATGCTGACGCCTCATGTGGCCGGCGCTGATGTTGTGATTACTGCTGCATCCGTGCCAGGTCGATCATCCCCGCTGCTCGTAACCGCGGAGATGGTCGACGGCATGGACTCCGGGTCGGTGCTGGTTGACTTGGCGGCCGAGCGCGGCGGCAATTGTGAGGTAACCGAAGCCGACGAGAAGGTGGAGCACAACGGTGTCACCGTTCTCGGCCCGACCGATCTGGCTTCGAAGTGTGCCCGCCACGCCAGCCAGATGTTCTCACGCAATCTTGTGGCGTTTCTGGAGTATCTCGCTCCCGACGGTGAGGTGGAGATACGCAGTGACGACGAGATTCTCTCGGCCATGCTGGTCACCCACGATGGTGCGGTTGTCCATCCAGATGTCCTAGCTGTGCTTGGGGAGGGCTGAGAACGTGGAACTGTTGATTGCCGTCACCCTGTTAGTGCTGGCCGTGTTTTTAGGGGTGGAGTTGATCACCAAGGTGCCCCCGACATTGCACACCCCCCTGATGTCGGGTTCCAACGCCATCTCGGGCATCACGATTGTGGGGGCATTGTTGGCGGCCGGTGCAGACCATTCGACCTTCACCGCGGTCTTGGGATTTGTTGCGGTCACCATGGCGATGATCAACGTGGTGGGAGGCTTTTTGGTGACCCATCGAATGCTGCACATGTTCGGTCCAAAGCGGCGTCGTGCTGCGGTGGATCAGTCAGATACCGACGGAGACGGTTCGTGATGGACGATTGGGCCGCGCTTGGTTACCTCGCGGCGGCAATACTGTTCATCTTTGGTCTGAAACGGCTCAGTCGGCCCCGCACCGCGGTGCGAGGCAACCAGTACGGAGCAGCGGGAATGCTCGTCGCCGTGTTGGTCACGCTCACCGACAACTCCATCATCGGCTTCGGGTGGATCATCGGAGGGGTGATTCTCGGAGCGGCTGTGGGAGCGCTGCTGGCCGTACGCGTTCAGATGACGGCTATGCCCGAACTGGTTGCTTTGTTCAACGGCTTGGGCGGGGGTGCGTCGGTGCTCGTTGCGGCTGCGTCTTACACCCAGGCTGTTGATTTGGCCACCGATACCTCCCGACTGTCGTCGTCAGCGGCGCTGGCGTCGCTGATCGGGGCGGTGACGTTTACAGGGAGTCTCGTCGCCTTTGTAAAGCTCCGCGAAGCGCTGCGTTGGTCGGGGTTCAAGGGCATCACGGTGCTCAGCGCCCTTGGAGCGGTAGCAGCGGTGGTTTTCGGTGTGCTGATGGTCCTCGACGCCGAAAATGCTCTGTGGTTGTGGCTGCTGGTTGGGGTTGGGGCGGTTCTCGGACTGTTGGTGGTAGTGCCGATTGGCGGAGCTGACATGCCCGTGGTGATCGCGTTGTTGAATTCGCTGTCGGGCATGGCTGCGGTGGCGGCTGGTTTCGTACTCGACAACTCGTTGTTGATCATTGCCGGCTCGCTGGTGGGAGCGAGCGGTTTGATCCTCACCCAGATCATGTGTGTGGCTATGAACCGCACACTGCTGGCGGTGATATTCAGTCCTGCGCCGTCGGGAGCGGTCGGAGGCGATGTCGACGATATCTATGCAGGTAAGGTCCGCTCCACCTCCGCTGATGATGTGGCCATGCTGCTTGAGTCGGCTGAGCGCGTGGCGATCGTCCCCGGTTACGGGCTTGCAGTGGCCCAAGCCCAGCATGCGGTGAGGGATCTCACCCGGCGCTTGCAGGACCGCGGTGTGGAGGTGGTGTTCGGCATCCATCCGGTTGCGGGGCGGATGCCTGGCCACATGAACGTGTTACTTGCCGAAGCCGAAGTTAGTTACGAACACCTCGTTGAGATGGACGACATCAACCCGACTTTCGAGCAGACCGACGTGACCATCGTCATCGGCGCCAACGATGTCGTGAACCCGGTGGCTCGCACGGATCCGTCGAGTCCAATAGCAGGAATGCCGATTCTCGATGTGGACAAGAGCGACGTTGTGGTGGTGATAAAACGCAGCCTCAGCCCAGGTTTCGCGGGGATCGCCAATCCTCTTTTTGCCGCCGACAACGCTCTGATGCTTTTCGGAGACGGCCGTGAAGCCGTAGTCGCCATCACCAAATCCCTCCAGGCCCTCTGATCGCAATGTTGAGCTGGTCGACCAACACTCCAATTGGCTGTGCCTTAGAGCGCCCGCAGATAGGTGAGAGCCTGTCATGTGGCGGCGGTGCCAATCCCGCTCTTGTTCGCTGCGCTCACGGGCCGCTCGGGCCACGGCCTCGCGCCGTATGGTCCGCGTTGTCCCCCCTATTCGCTCGGCCTCTTAGTTGACTGGGATCGTTTGGACCAGTTCATGGGATGGATGGGTTCGCTCAATTCGCCGGTCCGCGGTGATGAGCGGGCAACCGAGGCTCTCGGCTAGGGCCAGGTACAGGGCGTCGTAGAAGGTCAGACTGTGGCGCAACTGCCAGGCCCGGTTGGCGAGTGGGCCGTGGTGAGGTAAGCGGCGGTGGACCATCCGCTCAGCCCGTAACCGCGCAGCTCCCGCAACGCGGGCATCGAGGGTGCCTCGCAGCACCAATCCCCGCAGGGCGTGTCCGGTTTCGGCGTCGACTAAGAACGGAGCAACGCGACGGCAGCCCTGTAACCGTTCCCGTGCTTGGATTCCAACTAAGGCAGAGTCGGTGACGGCTGCGACGAGCGTAGAAGCATCTACGACCACAGTTCCTGAGTTCATCTGCGGCCTTCGTCGATGTCGTCGAGCAGTGCTTCGATGTCGAGTCTGACTCCCTGGGCTTCGACGAAGCGCTCAAGGTCGGCGAAGATTTCGTCGTCGTCGGGTTGTCGCGCCATGCCTTCGATCGCCTTCTTCATGTACGCCTGGATGGATTGGCCGGCGGCTCGCGCTCGTCGGCGGATGATCTCATAGGCGTCCTCGGAAATGTCCCGAATCTGAATCGTAGCCATGCATGCAGAATAGCGCTACAGCGCTACTTTGCAAACAGCAGCCCAACACTCGGGCGTAGTGGTGTCACAGAGGGCAACTAGAGTGGTTGCTATGGAATCAATTCTCATAGTCAGTTTGTTTCTGCTCGCCGCGGTGATCATCGTGGGCGTGCTCGTAAACCGATCCCGTGCTGGAAAGGTGGCGGATCAGAACCAACTTGACCTCCGGTCGTTGCGCGAAAGCGTGGACCGACTCGACAACCACATCTTCAATCAGCTCACTCCGCGGGTCGGTTCCGTTGACAGTATCGCTGCCGAACTCCACAAGACACTGAGTTCACCTAACCGACGAGGCCAATGGGCCGAACAATCACTGACCAACCTTTTGGAGAACTCGGGCTTGCGGGAGAACGATGACTACAAGCTCCAGTTCACCATCGACGACGGTGAGAAAAGACTCAGACCAGACGCGGTTGTGTTCATGCCCAGAGGAGTCAAGGTAGTCATAGACGCAAAGGCCCCGTGGGATCGCTACCAGGAGGCTCATTCGATGACGACGGACGAAGCTGCGAGACCTCACCTAGAAAAACACGCCGCCAACTTGCTGAAACGAGCCGAAGATTTGGGAAATTCGAATTATTCCGACGCCATCGTCGGGTCTCCGGACTTCGTGTTGATGTTCGTACCAGCAGACCCCATCGTTGACGCAGCTATGAAGGTGCAGCCGGATTTGTGGGAGAAAGCTTGGCGAAAGCACAAGGTGCTCATAGTCACTCCCGGCACTCTGATGGTCTTCCTCAAAACGGTGACGTTGGCTTGGCAACAGCACGAGATCAATGAAAATGCCCAACAGATAGCGGAACTTGGCGAAACGTTGTTCAACCGCTTCAACGTCTTTGCCGGACACTTGAAGAAGATGGGTATAGAACTCGGTAAAACCGTGGACGCCTACAACAAAGGCGTCGGCTCGCTCCAGCGCATGGTGCTACCGCAAGCGCGTCGCTTCCAGGACTTGGGCGCGGTGGCACGTACTGATCAACTTGCTGATCCTGAACTCGTGGCGGACGCAGTCCGGGAACTGCACGTACCGAAGGATTTGGGTGAAGAACCGACCGGCCACGGCACTGTGCAGAACTGAAGTGCTGGTCGAATCTCGCGCGGACCAGCCGCTGCGGGAGCACAGCTAATCCGGCTCTTCGGACATTAGCGGGGAGTGATGCTGCCAACCTCAATCCTGACACGCATGGGTTTGCCGGCATAGAGCAGCGCCGGATCCGGTAGTGGGTGAATCGTCGGAAACCGAGGGCGGCGCGTTTGACACGTTTGCTGAGATCGTTGACCGCTTCGGCGGGGCCGTTGCTGACCCGAGCCTGATGCCAGTTGGTGATCTGGTGATGCCAACGCAGCGGCGATACCACACCGCTATAGGCGGCCCGGCTGGGATCGCCTCGGTCTGTGGGGGTTCGTAGGGTTGAAGTTGAAAGAGGTGTGGGTCTGTGCGGTACCGAATAGACACCTATTTCATGCAGTGTCACAACCTTTGAATAGGTTGTGTTCATGTTCGATTCGATGATTCAACAGGCCCGGCAGGTGACGACTTCCGGTCTCTGCCGCGGCGAGTTGGAAGGCGTGGTCGCGGGTGCGGGACGGGTGATCGCGGCGATGTCTGCGTTGCAGACACGCTGCGCAACCGCGATCGAAGCGCTCGATGATGGCGGCGTGAACTCCAAAACCGTTTTGCGCGAGGCGGGGCGCATGTCGACCCGTGCCGCGAACTCGGTGGCGAAGACTGCTGCTGGGCTGGCTGAGATGCCGAAGTTGGCCGAGTCGTTGGCTGGAGGTGCGATTACTGTCGAACACGCCACAGTCGCGGTTGGGGCTGCGGCCAAAACTTCCGCGGAGCAAGTCGACGACGAATTGTCGAAACTCGCTGAGACGTCGTCTGTAGATGTGTTTACGGAACAGTCGCGGCGCTGGGTCAACCGCAACCAACCCGACGACGGTGCTGATGCACACGAAGTGCGGCGTCAACGCCGGTTGTTGAAGCATTGGATCAACGAAGAAGGCATGGGTGTGCTGTTAGCAGAACTAGACCCGATCAGCTATCAACAGGTGGTCGAAGCAATCAATGTCGAGTACGACCGGTTGTGGAGAGACGACGGCGGACGCGAAGGTTCTCCCGATGATGTGCGCACACGACCACAACGCTTGGCCGACGCGTTCGTGGCGTTGGTGACCGACCCGCACCGTCGCGGACCCGGTAGTACGCGGATGCAACTCATCGCCGTGGCCGACATCGAACGGCTACGAACCGACAACCCGACCGGGGTCGCCGAAATCGTCGGGGGTGAAGCCCTACCGCAAACAGTGCTGGAACGTTTGATGTGCACCGCTGCTGTCACCGGAGTCGTCTTTGACGGTAAAGGACAACCCCTCTGGGTGGGACGCACCCATCGACACGCCACCGAAGCCCAAATCAAAGCCATAATCGCCCGCGACCGGCACTGCACAGGCAAAGACTGCACCGCCGGTCCCGAACGCTGCGAAATCCATCACATCATCCCCTGGGAATGGTGTGCGTCTGAGTTCGACGCGGAGATAGGGTCGCGAATCAAACCTATGTTGATGGTTTTTTCGTCTATGCGGAAGAAGGAGGACCAACAGACATCGACTCCATGTGTCTCGCCTGCCCGCACTGCCACCACAACATCCACGACCGCGGCTACATCGTCATCAAGACCAACACCGGCTACAAAATCATCAACCCCAACAACCCACCAAACGGCCCCTAACTGCCTGCCGCGGTGCCGGCAGCGGTCCGATGACCCCGGGATGTTCGGTCAACAACCCGCCCAACGGCCCCTAACTGCCTGCCGCGGTGCCGGCAGCGGTCCGATGACCCCGGGATGTTCGGTCAACAACCCACCAAACGGCCCCTGACCAGAGCGAAGCCCAAAGCCCACAAACGCGCCGCCTGACCAAAAACTCGGAGTCAAGACTCGAGGTCAACATCACCACATCTCTGGACTACTTGAGGTTCCACCGGGAGCCACCTTGTGATCCGTTGTTCGTTCAACCCCAATTCTCGAAGCCCCCACCCCCACGGACCCACTTCCCGCTAATATCCGAAGAGCCGCTAATCCCGTCTGCAAGCTTCGATCGCATCTTCGGTCCACTTGACTCTCGCGACAAATTCTTCACTGGAGGCGCGGGGATTCGCCGAGCCGTTCTTCTGGCCGGTGTTGTTGTAGAGGGATGGCTTGTAGGCGGACGCCGAGAGCGCTCATTACTTTGAGCACAGTGGCGAATTCTGGGTTTCCGCTCTCTGACATTGACTTGTAGAGGCTCTCGCGGCCCAACCCGGAGTCGGCAGCAACCTTTGCCATCCCCTTGGACCGTGCAATGTCTCCCAGTGCTGCAGTCACCAGTTGCGGATCATTCTCCGCCAGTGCCGCGTCCAAGTACGCGATCACGTCTTGTTTCGTCGTTAGGTACTCGGCCGCGTCCCACGGTTCTATTCCTCTCTTGTGAATTTCGACCATCCTCTAGTGTATCCTATGGGATACGAAGGAATCAATGTTCTTCGGCGAAGGATCGAGTGGCCGCGGTCGGGACAGGAGGTTTTGAGGACCGTGGAATCGTCGTAGTGCTTACGAATCGAAGTCTGCGACCGGGTTGGCTACGGTCTTTGGTGTGACTGAACTCGCGGTGACTGAACTCGTTTACAATCCGTTTGGGTTTGCGCATCAGGACGATCCGTACGTCACCTACAAGCGGCTCCGTGACGAAGCTCCTGCTTACTGGAACCCCGAGCTTGAGTTCTGGGCGCTCAGCCGCTTCGACGATGTCATGGAGGGGTTTCGCGACACCAAGTTGCTCTCGTCTGCTGGAGGGATCGCGCTTGAGAATCGTCGGCCCATAGGGCAAAGCGTCGGTTTTGATCAGATGATCGAATTCGACCCGCCAGAACACACTGTGTTGCGCAAGTTGGTCAGCCGGGTGTTCACCACCCGCACGGTTGCGAAAATGGAAGCCGAGATACGCCAGATCTTCACCAGTTACCTCGATGAAGTAATCGAATCTGGCCGAGCTGAGGTGGTGAACGACCTCACGAGCCCCTTTCCGATGGATGTGATCTCGGCGATCTTGGGCGTTCCGGAGGTGGACCGTCCCGCGCTGCGGGCTAGCAGCGACAAGGTAATGATCCGCGAAGACGGCGTGTTCGCGATCCCACGCGAGGCTGCCGACGGGATGCTCGGTCTCGTCACCTACTTCATGGAGGACCTGCCGAAACGCAAGGCCGGTGAAGGCACTGGCCTCATCAACGATCTAGTCGGGTTCGAGTTTGATGGGCGGGTGCTCACCGACGAGGAACTTCTCGGTTTCTGCATCTTGTTCATCATCGCCGGGCATGAGACGACCACCAAGATGGTGGCCAACGTCATGGAGTTGCTCTCGCGCCATCCCGATCAGGAGGCTGCGGTGATCGCGGAGCCTGCGCTGATCCCCGACACGATTGAAGAAGTGTTGCGATACCACAACTCAACTCAATACATGCACCGCACGCTGACGCGGGATTTCGAGATTCATGGACAGCAGATGCGTGAGGGCGAATCGGTATTGCTGCTCATAGGAGCGGCCAACCACGACGAGCGGGAGTTCGGCCCGACCGCCGAGGAGTTCAACATCTTGCGTCGCCCAGACAGGCACCTGGGATTCGGGTACGGCGCACATTTCTGCTTGGGTGCCGCGCTGGCCCGCATGGAGGGGAAAGTGGCAGTCGAGGAGATTCTGCGACGAATCCCCGACTACGAGGTCGACCACGAAGCAAAGGTGCGCTTCCACTCATCCAACGTCACCGGTTGGCGCTCGCTGCCCGTGAGGTTCACTCCAGGTCCCAGAGAAGGCACTCCAAGAGCCGACCGAAGCTGACCGCTGGGTGGTCGTTGCGAACTATTGGTTTGTGGGGAAACCCAGGTTTACAGAACTACCGGCGGGGTCCGGCCAGCGGGTGGTGAGCACCTTGGGGCGGGTGTAGAAGTGGATGCCCTCGGGACCGTACATGGTCGTGTCACCGAAGGCTGAATCCTTCCAACCGCCGAAGGAGTGGTACCCGACGGGTACCGGAATCGGCACATTGATGCCCACCATGCCCGCATCCGCGTCCTGCTGGAACTGCCGCGCCGCGCCACCGTCGCGGGTGAAGATCGCCGCGCCGTTACCCCACGGATTGGTGGCGATCAACTCAGCGGCTTCACGATAGGTATCGACCCGCACCACGCTCAGTAGCGGGCCGAAGATCTCATCTTGGTATACCGTCATGTCCGGCGTCACATGGTCGAGCAGGGTGACGCCCAGAAAGAAGCCGTCGTTGTCGAACTCGGCTTCGCGGCCATCAACAACCACCGATGCTCCCGACGCAACGCCTGCGGCCACATATCCAGCGACCTTGTCACGATGAGCACGGGTGATCAGCGGTCCCATTTCCGAGGCAGGATCGGTACCGTCGCCGATCGTCAACTTCTCCATGCGCACCTTGATGGCATCGACCAGCGGATCGGCGACATCGCCGACAGCGACGGCCACTGAGACCGCCATGCAGCGTTCTCCGGCAGAGCCGTACGCCGCCGATACCGCGGAGTCCGCAGCCAAGTCGATGTCCGCGTCGGGAAGTACGACCATGTGGTTCTTGGCTCCACCAAGAGATTGCACACGCTTGTGGTTGGCGCTGGCGGTCTCGTAGACGTATTGGGCGATCGGTGTTGACCCCACGAAGCTCAGCGCTTTCACATCGGGATGGGCAAGCAGGCGGTCTACTGCGACCTTGTCGCCTTGCACCACGTTGAGAACACCCGGCGGGAAACCGGCTTCGCAAAACAGTTCGGCCATGAACAATGGCGCCGATGGATCGCGCTCTGAAGGCTTCAATACGAAGGTGTTGCCGCAGGCCACGGCGTTGGGAACCATCCACATCGGAACCATTGCCGGGAAGTTGAAGGGAGTGATGCCAGCGACCACCCCTAGAGGACGTCGCACCGAATAGACGTCGACCCCAGTGGAGGCGTGTTCGCTGTGGCTGCCTTTCAGATGCTCGGCAATACCGCAGGCGAATTCGATGTTCTCGATGGCTCGCGCCACTTCGCCGGCGGCGTCTGAGGTGACCTTGCCGTGTTCGGCGGTCAGCCGGGCCGCTACTTCGGCAGCGTTGTCTGCGACGAGGTTGCGAAACGTGAACATCAGCTTGGTTCGACGGGCGATGCTCACCTCGCTCCACTCGGTGAATGCCGCTTTGGCAGAGGCGACCGCGGCATCGACCTCTGAGGGCGAAGCCAGAGCCACCTCTGCTGTTTGTTCGCCGGTCGCGGGGTTGAAAGTGGGGGCGGTGCGCCCGGATGTGCCAACCACGGACTCGTTGTCTATGAGGTGGGTGATTTGTTTCATGAGCCTTTCCTGTCTGTAGGTGCTCGTCTGTCTGTGGGTGCTCGTCGGTTTCTAGCTGATCTCTTCAATCGTCTCGATGATCGCAGAGATTCCTTCGTTCAACTCAGCTGCGCTGACATCAAGCATTGGGGTGATGCGAATGGCGTTGCCGTAGAGTCCGCCCTTTCCAACCAGGAGACCTCGGCGTTTGCAGCCCTCCAATATCGCACCGGCTCGTTGGGCGTCGGGTTCGGTTGAACCTGGATGAACAGTTTCGATGGCTTGCATCAAGCCTTTGCCGCGCAGTTCGGCAATCCACGGCGTTTTTTCTGCGACCGGTGCAAGCGCGGCGGTCAGTTGTCGACCCATTTGCAGAGCATTGCTTTGCAGGTCGTTGTCGAGCACATAACGCAGCGTGGCCAAACCGGCTGCAGACGAGAGCGGATTGCCTCCAAACGTGCTGAACGAGAGCACGCTTATGGTGTCCATGATTTCGGCGCGGGCCACAATCCCTGCCAGCGTGGCACCGTTGCCGACGCCTTTGGCGAAGGTGAGCATGTCTGGCACCACATTGTGGGCTTGATAGCCCCAGAAGTGCTCGCCGGTTCGTCCCCAGCCGGTCTGTACCTCATCCACCACGAGCAGGATCTGATGGTTGGCGAGCACTTTGTTGAGCTCACCAAAGAAACCGTCGGGAGGGGTGGCGAAGCCTCCGACACCCTGAATCGGCTCGGCGATCAAACACGCAACATCACCGGCGGTCATCATGTCGATCACTTGCACGAGATCGTCGACACAGGCGTTGGTGAAGTCTTCGTCGTTCATGTGGCCGAACGGGCTGCGCAGACGGTAACCACCCTGGATGAAGTTCACCGACAAACCCGAGAGGCTGGTTGAGGACCAGGAAGAATGCGCAGTGATTGCTTGAGCCGTGAAGGAACGACCGTGGTAGCTGTTGCGCATGGCCAATACCTGGTTGGACTTGCGATAGCTGGTAGCCAACAAGATGGCGGTGTCGTTGGCTTCGCTGCCTGAGGTAGTGAAGAAGACTCGGGCGTCGGGAATGCCCGATATTGCGGCGATTTGTTCAGCCAGTTCGATCATCGGCTCCGAGAGATACAGAGTCGATGTGTGCATGACTTTTGCGGCTTGGCTTTGCACCGCGGCCACGACCTCAGGATTGCTGTGGCCGACCATGGTGGTGAGCACTCCACCGAAGAAGTCGAGGTAGCGATTACCTTCCACGTCCCATACGTAGCCTCCCTCGCCGCGTTCGACGGAGATCGGTTCGGCGTAGAGCGGATTCACATACGACGGCAGGATCGCTCGGTAACGTTCAAGCAATTGGGCGTTGGTGGTCATTGTGATGGAGATTACTGTTTGCCGCGAAGAGTCGCGCCGAATCTTGCCTATAGAACCAGAACCAAATTCAGAACCAGAGGAACAGCAATGAACTACCCATCGGACCCGCAAGCAGTCGACTTGATGATCGGGTTCCCGTTTGCCGACAAGAACGCCATCTATCAGTACCTGCGAGCTGGTTTCAAAGACGCCGAATCAGCCGAGGGCGGCGACCTGGTGATGCCGGCGGGATACATGTTCACCGACACTCCACCCGAGGCTGCCCCAGCCGAGGACCCCATGGAGACGACCTTTTCGAAGATGGATCGTTGTGGCGTTCGGGCTGGCCTTTTCGGTCTCAACAAGGTGTCGATCGAGGCTCGCCGACGTCACCCCGGGCGGGTGTATTTCTCGTTGGAAATCGACCCCAACGATATTGCCGGCACCGTGCGGAAGATCCGCGAAAAACACAGCGAACACGGTCTCAGCGCGGTTACAACTTTCCCAGCGGGTTGCATCCCGCAAGTTCCGGTCAGCGATCGTCGCTACTACCCGATCTACATGACCTGCATAGATCTCGACCTGCCGATCATCTCCAATGCCGGTATTCCAGGCCCACGAGTGCCAGCAGACTGCCAACACGTACGGCATTTCGATGATGTTTGTTATGACTTTCCCGAACTACGGATCGTGATGCGTCACGGAGCTGAGCCTTGGGAGGCCCTCGCTGTGAAGCTGATGCTGAAATGGCCGGGCTTGTACTACATGACTTCGGCTTTCGCGCCGAAGTATTACCCCGAAGCCATCATCGACTACGCCAACACCCGTGGCTCCGAGAAAGTCATGTACGCGGGCTACTACCCGGCCGGCCTCGATCTGGAGCGGATCTTCAGTGAGCTTCCCGAGGTGCGGTTGCGGCCCCATGTCTGGCCGAAGTTCCTTCACGAAAATGCCGAGAGGGTCTTCAAGATCCCGGCGCTTGCTAGCTGATGGGACCTGTGCCGCGCCCGAGTTTGGGTTTGTATTTCGATTTTCGCAACCCTGAGCCTTGGCGACGCGACCCGGCGGCCTACTACGGCTGGCATCTTGATCTGATCTCCGAGGCTGATCGGCGCGGTATCGGGTCGATCTGGGTGAGCGAGCATCACTTTGTGGACGACGGCTATATGCCCGTGCCACTAACCGCGCTCGCGGCAATAGCGGCGCGAACGAAACGGGCGCGCCTGGGTACCGCAGTGGTGGTGGCACCTCTGCAACACCCGGTGGCTATAGCTGAGCAAGCCGCCATCGTTGATGTGATCAGCGGTGGTCGTCTTGAGTTGGGTCTTGGTGCTGGTTATGTAGCTCCCGAGTTCGAGGCTTTCGGAGTCGATCTTGGTCGCCGTTACCACGATACGGATCGTGCTCTCAGCGAGATTGGCCGGATCTTCGCTGAGAGTCGCTGCAGTCCTGGCCCGGTGCAGCAACCTGTGCCGTTGTGGGCCGGATATTTGGGTCCAGTGGGCGCGGCTCGGGCCGGGCGGCTCGGTGTCGGCTTGTTGACCCACAACCGGGACAGTTTTGGCATCTACCGCGATGCGCTTGAGACATCAGGTCATGGTGTCGAAACGGCCCGTATGGGCGGGGTGGTGGACTTCTTGGTGGCTGATGACCCTGAGCAAGCCTTTGAGAGGATCCTTCCTCACCGCACTCAGCAGCTGAACAGCTACCGACAGCAGGCCGCGCTCGGTACTGGGCGGACTCCTCGCCGGCTGACCGAAGACGAGATTCGTGAAGGCCGAGGCTCCCGGGTGGTGGGTGCACTGCAGATCCTGACCGTTGACGAAGCGATAGCTCGGATCGCTGAGATTTGCGACGGTTTGCCCGTTGAACACCTGTACTTGTGGGCTTCGATTGGTGGCATGCCCGAAGACTTGGTTGAGCGTCAAATGGAGTTGCTCATTGATCAGGTGCAACCAGCGTTACTAACGGCTTGAGTGTCAACTGGTCCTGACCGCGGTGATGACTTGTTCGCCGCAGCGTTGCAGTGCTTCGGTGGCGTGGTTGATCGAGTCCCCCGGCACGGTCACTGATGCCCAAGTGACCCCCAGCGTGCTCCATTTGGCGAGTCCCGCGATGTGGGCATCTGCATCGAAGGTGTCGTCAGCCAAAGATCCCCCAGCAGAGGTGCCGAAGCAGACGTCAATCTCTGATCGGTTGCGCCCAGCTTCGTCAACTTGTTGCCACAGATAGTCGAGCATCTCCGCCAGGTCTTCGGGAGTTTCTAGCGGAGGGGTCTTGGTTGTGCGGGCCAGGGCTCGTGGCGCTGGGAACGGGACCCAGCCGTCGGCTAACGCCGCGACCCGTCTGCGTGAGAGTTTGCTGTTACCGCCGATCCAGATCGGAACCTTGCCGGGCTTGGGGTTGGCGGTTTGACCCTGGGCCAGGAAGTTGCGGCCTTCGTAGGCGAAATCATCGTTGGCCCAAACGCCGCGCATGACGTCGATGGCTTCGTCGAACAGTTCGTTGCGTTCATTGAAGTCGATGCCTAGCGCTTTGTATTCGCCTTTCAGATAGCCGGTGCCGGCCGCCAACACGAACCGTTGGTTGCTCAAGGCGTCGATAGTCGCTATCGACTTCGCGACAAGAAAGGGGTTGCGGTAGGGGAGGACAACAATGTTGGGAATCAACAACATGCGTTCGGTGACCGCAGCAACGAATGCGAGCGCCGCGAAGGGGTCCAGGGCGTCGTGGCCTCCGGCGCTGAGCCAACGGTGGGTGGGCGCTGGATGGTCGGTGAAGCCCATCGCATCGAAACCGGCGCTCTCGGCGGTTTGAGCGAACCGGATCAAGCTCTCCTTGGTCAGGAGTTCGGGATTGTAGGGGTGGCTGACCAGCGGATAAGTGACGGAGAACTTCATTGTTCGACTGGCTCAGCATAGATGGTGTTGGAGCGCTCGCGGCGCGGTTTGTTCATGCCCGCGATTCGATTGCTCTGCAAGAACGTTGGCACCAAATCTCAACCGCATCAACCGTGGCATCGTTTGGCTCTACCCGATGACTAGTTCCGGCCCAGCGTCTACTTGCAGAGAAATCAACCTCGAGACCGGCACAGACCCAGTGGTGGTTTCTGCTGGAGGTTCGGCAGCCGCTGCTTCGTCACTCATTGCTTTCTCACCCGTTTCCGTCTCATCCGTTGCTCGTCAGACTTTTAGCAGCGACTTGAGATTTCCGCCCATGATCTTGGCGACATCATCGTGGTCAAGAGACGAGGGCAGATCGTCAACGAACTCAATTGGATTGCCGAGCCCCTCAGGATGGGGGTAGTCGGACCCGAACAGGAGACGGTCCGGAGTCATGATTTCGAGCAAACTTTCAAGAGCATCCTCCCAAAAGGGATTGACATAGACGTTGCGCTTGAAAGCGTTGACAGGATGTTCGCTGAACTCCTGCGGGTATTTCTTGTAAATCTCCTCAAGGCTCTTGACAAGGGGTGCCACCCAGGTGCCGCCGTTCTCGATCGTGCCGATTCGCAGATCTGGGAAGCGGTAGAAAGCGCCGTGACAAACCATGGCGTTCATCATGTCGGTGATCGGCCGGTTGGACATGAGCAGACTGCGCAACGGATTGGGCTTGAATGGCAGCATTTCCCCGCTTCCTTCCCAAATCGAAACCAAATCGGCGTAGCCCGAATCTGAACTGTGCATGCCGACCAACACACCTGCTTCCTGCACTCTCGCCCAAAACGGATCAAACTCCGGCAAACCGGGCGAACGGGGACCACGCAACCCCCAGGCGGGTGCGGGGCGGATCAGAATGCAGCGGGCACCTCGGTCCAAACACCACTCCAGTTCCTCGATAGCTTTTTCGACGATCGGCAGGGAAATCACCGGCGTGGCGAAGATCCGTCCCTCGTAGTCGAAACGCCACTCGTCATAGATCCACTGATTCAGGGAATGGACCGCGGCATGGCAGAGATCGGGATCGTCGCGCATCCGCTCTTCGAGCAGGCTGGCCAACGTCGGAAACATGAGCGAGCCGTCAAGCCCCAGTTCGTCGAGATGGGGTAGCCGGGCTTCGGCATTGCGAGCCCACTCAGGACATTTGATCGGTTTGCCGAAGATCTCTCGTAGCGTCTTTCCCTCGGGATTCCCCGAACGGTAGAACTCTTCCTGTGCTCCGGGAGCGGCCACGACTTCGAATGTCGGGTTGGGGATGAAGTCGGAGATCTTGTCGTTGATGGCGATTTTGGTGCGGCCCTCGACCTGCACGTACTTGATGGCGTTGGCGTATTTCGACGGAAGATAGCGGGTGAACGCATCCTCTGTCTCATACATGTGGTTGTCGGCGTCGAACACCGGGAAGTCAATCGTTCGCTTGGTCATAGCGGCCGCCTCGTCGTTGAGTGAGATGCTGTTGAGTGAGATGTTGCTGCCAAGTATGGCCCAGGGTGCATACTGTCGCCTAGCTGTGACAACCGCGGACGTTGTCCCTGCTGCGCGGGGTGGTGACCGGGTTTGGGTGGCCTTCTGAGGGAGGATGTGGGTGCTTATCCCCGGTCCCCCCTCAGGAGGTTCTGATGGTATACACTAGACGTCCCCAGCCCGCGTCTACCGGCCCCAGACCAACGGCAAAGTCGAACGCTTCCACCGCATCCTCAACGAAGTATGGGCCTACGCCCGAGACTGGAAATCAGACAGTCCCACACCCAGCGCAGCGACGCATCTGATCCACGGCGAGACTTCGCAGTCAGTGTTGTTGTTGGGTGGTTTTGATGGGTGTGGGGGTGCTGTGGTACCAGTTGTGGGTGCCGGTGCGGGGGTTTGTGTGGAGGGTCATGGTGAGCGGTCCGTTGTTGTCGTGGGTGGTCCAGTGCTGGCCTGGTGTGCGGGTGCTGATGTAGAGGTTTGTGGGTTTGTTCGCGTTCCGCCAGACGGCGACGTCGATGGTGGCCGTTGAGCCGTCCGCGAGGATGGTTTTGATGGGTGTGAGGGTGCTGCGGTACCAGTTCTGGGTGCCGGTGAGGGGGTTTGTGTAGAGGGTCATGGTGAGCGGTCCGTCGTTGTTGTGGATGGTCCGGTCCAGGCCTGGTGCGCGGGTGCTGATGTAGAGGTTTGTGGGTTTGTGCGCGTTCCGCCAGACGGCGACGTTGATGGTGGTGGTCTCCGCGGCTGTTTTTCGGGTGAGGGCCACGCGGTAGGTTCTGGTGCGGCTGTTGTCCGCGGAGGTCACCGTGACGGTGATCTCTGTGAGGTCGTCGAGCGCGACCTGGTGACCGTCGCCGTCGGGTTTGATCTCGACGTGGGCTTGGGGTTGTGTTGTTTGGGCTGTCACGACAGTGTCGACTACGCCGTCGTCGGCGACAGCGGTGTAGTCGACGCGGTCGGGGTCGAACCCGCCGAAGTCGACGCCGCTGAGCGACAGCGCAGCGAGACGCGCGTCGATAGCGTCGGGCATGTTGTAGGTGTAGACGCGGCTGCTCCATTGGTCAACGACATACATGAAGTCGCCGTCAGACCAGATACCTCTGGGGCTGTGGTTGCCGGCACTGGAAAGCTCCCCGAACTCCTCGCTGGGGACACGCTCAAGGAGCTGCGGCGCCTCGCTGCCCGCCCGGGTGTTTCGGGTCTCGCTGCCCGCCCGGGTGTTTTGGACTGCGACCGTCTGTGCGGGCGGGTCGGGCAGGCGGTAGGCGAAGATGCGTTTGGCGGTGTGGTCAGAGACCCAAACAGCGACACCGTCAGACCACAGGCCGCGGGGGTCGCTGTTGTTGTTGTCGAGCAGATAGTGGCCGAGCAGCCGCCCGCTCACCAGGTCATAGGCGAACAACGCCTGCTGCTGGTCAAGCACCCACAAGACCTCACCGTCGGACCAGACACCGCGAGCGTCGCTGTTGGCCCCGCCAAGCACGACCTCGCGCCCGACGAGACGGTCGCCGCTGTCGAAGTCGTAGACGAAGACCCGGTCCTCGCCGCTGTCAGAAACCCAAACAGTTCCCGTCTGGGACCACAAACCACGCGGGAAACGGTTGGCGTCGTCAAGCATGAACTCGCTGTGCTCAACACGCTCACCGGTGTCAAGACCATACGCGTACACCTCGCCGCCGCTGAAGTCGTTGTCGACGATCCACAGAGTCAAACCATCAGACCAAGAACCCGTAAGCTCGCCGTGGTCCCCGTCGAGGCTCTCGATGTCATGGTCCACCGTCCACTCAAAGTCAACGCTGCTCGGGACGGGCCCGCCGCCGATATCAGGGTAGAACACCGGCGCATTGTTGACAGGCCGACTGGTATCAGGCGTGTTGTTGACAGGCGTGTTGTTGACAGGCGTGTTGTTGACAGGCGCACTGTTGGTCGGCGTGTTGGTGCGGCCCGTGCCCGACGGCGACCATGCACTGGGCGTCTCCCCGTTGAGGGCGCGTATCTGCACCTGATAGCCGGTGTTGGCGGTCAGCCCGGTGATCGTCGCAGACACCGACGTACCCGAATGCGACCAAGCCCTGAACACGCCGCTGGAACCGGCCCGGTACTGGACGTTGTAGCCGGTCAGTGCGGGTCCTCCGTTACGGGCAGGCGCAGTCCAGGCCACGTTCAGGCTCGTTGTTGAACCCGACGTAGCCGACACCGACGGCGCCGCCGGCCGCGCCGGTGCCTCGGCCACGTCAGTCAAGTTGATGGTGACCGGCACCGTGTCGCTGGCGGTGCCGTCGGAAGCCTTGATCGTCACCGAATAACTCGTCTTGGTCTCGAAGTCATAGGTCACGCCCGATCTGGTTTTGATACGCCGGGTTGCCGCATCGAAGGCGAACGAGGCGGAGTTGGCGCCCTCCATCGAATAAGTCAACGTGTCGCCGCTGTCGGCGTCGGTCGCCGCGGGAACCGCCGCCCCCACATTCGTGTTAGCGGCGGTGTTCTCCGCGAGACTGCGCGTCAACGAAGCAGCCGCGAACACCGGCGCACTGTTGGTCGGCGAGTTGGTGCGGCCCGTGCCAGAGGGCGACCATGCACTGGGCGTCTCCCCGTTGAGGGCGCGTATCTGCACTTGATAGCTGGTGTTGGCGGTCAGCCCGGTGATCGTCGCCGACACCGACGTCCCCGAATGCGACCAGGCCCTGAACACGCCGCTCGAACCAGCCCGATACTGGACGTTGTAGCCGGTCAGTACGGGTCCTCCGTTACGGGCAGGCGCACCCCAGGCCACGTTCAGGCTCGTCGTCGAACCCGACGTAGCCGACACCGACGGCGCCGCCGGTGTCGCCGGCTGCTCAGCCACATCAGTCAAGGTGATAGTGACCGTCACCGTGTCGCTGGCCGTCCCGTCGGAAACCTTGATCGTCACCGAATAACTCGTCTTGGTCTCAAAGTCATAGGTCACACCCGACCTGGTTTTGATACGCCGGGTCGCCGCATCGAAGCTGAACGAGCCGGAGTCTGTGCCCTCCATCGAATACGTCAACGTGTCACCGTTGGCGTCGGTCGCCGCGGGAACCACCGCCCCCACATTCGTGTTCGCGGCGGTGTTCTCCGCAACACTGCGCGTCAACGAAGCAGCCGCGAACACCGGCGCACTGTTGGCGGGCGTGTTGGTGCGGCCCGTGCCCGACGGCGACCATGCACTGGGCGTCTCCCCGTTGAGAGCCCGTACCTGCACCTGATAGCTGGTGTTGGCGGTCAGCCCGGTGATCGTCGCCGACACCGACGTCCCCGAATGCGACCAGGCCCTGAACACACCGCTGGAACCGGCCCGGTACTGGACGTTGTAGCCGGTCAGTGCGGGGCCTCCGTTGCGGGCAGGCGCGGTCCAGGCCACGTCCACACTCGTTGTCGAACCCGACGTAGCCGACACCGACGGCGCAGCCGGTCTCGCGGGCTGCTCGGCCAGATCAGTCAAGTTGATGGTGACCGTCACCGTGTCGCTGGCGGTGCCGTCGGAAGCCTTGATCGTCACCGAATAGCTCGTCTTGGTCTCGAAGTCATAGGTCACGCCCGATCTGGTTTTGATACGCCGGGTCGCCGCATCGAAGGCGAACGAGCCGGAGTCTGTGCCCTCCATCGAATACGTCAACGTGTCGCCGCTGTCGGCGTCGGTCGCCGCGGGAACCGCCGCCCCCACATTCGTGTTCGCGGCGGTGTTCTCCGCCAGACTGCGCGTCAACGAAGCAGCCGCGAACACCGGCGCACTGTTGGCCGGCGAGTTGGTGCGGCCCGTGCCCGACGGCGACCATGCACTGGGCGTCTCCCCGTTGAGAGCCCGTACCTGCACTTGATAGCTGGTGTTGGCGGTCAGCCCGGTGATCGTCGCAGACACCGACGTACCCGAATGCGACCAAGCCCTGAACACACCGCTCGAACCGACACGATACTGCACGCTGTAGCCGGTCAACGCAGGGCCCCCGTTACGGCCCGGCGCAGTCCAGGCCACGTCCACACTCGTCGTCGACCCCGACGTAGCCGACACCGACGGCGCAGCCGGTGTCGCCGGCTGCTCAGCCACATCAGTCAAGGTGATGGTGACCGGCAACGTGTCGCTGGCGGTGCCGTCGGAAACCTTGATCGTCACCGAATAACTCGTCTTGGTCTCAAAGTCATAAGTCACACCCGACTTGGTTTTGATCTGCCGCGTCGCCGCATCGAAGCTGAACGAGCCGCTGTCTGTGCCCTCCATCGAATACGTCAACGAGTCGCTGTTGGCGTCGGTCGCCGCGGGAACCGCCGCCCCCACATTCGTGTTCGCCGCGGTGTTCTCCGCAACACTACGCGTCAACGAAGCAGCCGCGAACACCGGCGCACTGTTGGCGGGCGTGTTGGTGCGGCCCGTGCCCGACGGCGACCATGCACTAGGCGTCTCCCCGTTGAGAGCCCGTACCTGCACCTGATAGCTGGTGTTGGCGGTCAGCCCGGTGATCGTCGCAGACGTGGACGTACCCGAATGCGACCAAGCCCTGAACACACCGCTGGAACCAGCCCGGTACTGCACGCTGTAGCCGGTCAACGCGGGTCCCCCGTTACGGCCCGGCGCGCTCCAGGCCACGTTCAGGCTCGTCGTCGAACCCGACGTCGCCGACACCGACGGCGCCGCAGGCCGCGACGGCTGCTCAGCCACATCGACCAGGCTGATGGCGATCGCCACCGTGTTGCTGGCCGTGCCGTCAGAAACCCTGATCTCGACCTCATAAAGGTCCTTGGTCTCGTAGTCGTAGGTCACGCCCGTTTTGGTCGTGATCTGCCGCGTAGCCGGATCGAAAGTGAACGAGGCGCTGTCGGTGCCCACCATCGAATACGTCAACGTGTCACCGTCCGCGTCGGTCGCCACAGGAACCGGCGGCCCCACATGCGCGTTCGCCGCGGTGTTCTCCAGAATACGGCGCCCATACGCGACTACGCCGAAGCTCGGCGCCCTGTTGGCAGGCGCGGTCGTGGTCGTCGTCGTGGTCGTGGTCGGGTTGGTGGTCGCGTAACCCTTGACCTCCATCACCAGCGCCTGGTCGGACGAAGTCCAAGAAGCGCCCTCGTTAAACTTCCATTGCCGTGTATTGGCGATGGACCAGCCCGCCAGACCCGTCTCAGAATTGCTGTTCGTACGACTGAACCTTCCTCGGTTGCTGGATACGGTGACGCCGTCGTTGACGTACACCCAGTAGACCGTCGACGCCGAAAGGGTGGTGTTCGCCGGCGCCGTGAAAGTATTAAACGCATCCTTGGTGAGGGTGGCCGGGTTCGTGAGCACAGCGACCACATCGCCTGGCTTGTTGCTGGCGTTGTTCTCCCGGATCTTGACCGCCGGCGCCAAATTGCTGTTTTGATCTGCGCTCAGATGAACACGGACCTCAGACAGCGTGTACCCGCCGGTGGTGCTCCCCGTCGTGAAGCTCTGCGCCTGGAAAGTGGCGCTGCGGCCGTCAATAGAACTCGCAGCGTTCGACACCAGCTTCACCGGCGTCGGTGTCTGCGCCTGGGACAGGGGCGTGGCCACAGCCAGCGCCGTGACCAGCAGCACGAACACAGCCAGCGCACGCATCGGCCGACGCAGCCGGACGTGGCCGTCGCGGACGGCGGAAGTCACCGCCACAACCGCGCCGTCGAGCCGCCCTGTAGTCCGATCGGCTCGCCGACGGCGCCGACGACGAGATCCGGGGGGGGGGGGGGGCGTAGCCTGCTCCTGGACATGATCACGACGTTGGGCGCTCGTTTTTCCTGGCCAGTTCATCTCGTTGCCTCCCGTAGCAATGCGCAGTTAGCTCCCGACAAGCTACTCCACTACTTCCGGACAAGCTACGCCACGCTCAGCCAACTTGTTAGCCCGCACGCGTTGGTACCGCCGGCAAGGACCCGGGATCGTGCCCAACGTGCTGCTATCGTGAAATCGTCCCCGCGAGGAGCGTTTCATGTTCGACGGAAACTGGCGCACGGCAGTCGACCGCAGCCTCACCGGCCCCACGGAACCCTCAACTGGGACACCCCCACGGCCACCCCCACCCAACTCAGCCGGCACAACGTCCTCGGAATGCGCACCTAGCCAACATCGCGAAGCCCCTAGCCAACATCACAGAGCAAGAGCCATGACACACGCAAGTGAACTATTCGACCTGACGGGGCGCACCGCCGTAGTCACTGGCGGCAGTCGGGGACTCGGACGTGAAATGGTTCTGGCCTTTGCCGAACATGGAGCCAACGTTGTCATCGCTAGCCGCAAGCTCGACAACTGCGAAGCGGTTGCTGATGAAGCTCGTGCCTTTGGTGTCGAAGCCCTGCCGCTCGCGTGTCATGTTGGGTATTGGGACCAGGTGGAGGCGCTTGCCGATGCGGTCTGCCAACGGTTCGGCGACATTGACATCCTGGTCAACAACGCTGGTATGGCACCTTTGTATCCCTCAGTTGGAGAGATCAGCGAAGCGCTGTACGACAAGGTGATGGATGTCAACCTCAAGGGAACGTTCCGTTTAACCGCCGTGGTAGGCGACCGTATGAAGGCGCGCGGCTCAGGCTCGATCATCTTCGTCAGCTCGAGCGCGGCAACTAAACCGACACCGGGCGAAGTCGTATATGGGATGGCCAAAGCGAGCCTCCACAATCTGACCGAAAGCCTGTCCAAGGCGTACGGACCCGAGGTTCGGGTCAACTGCATCCAACCAGGCCCGTTCCTGACCGACATATCCAAGGCTTGGTCACCTGAGGCGATCGCTGGACTCGGTGACCAGATCTCCCTGGGCCGGGCTGGTCAACCCGACGAGGTTGTCGGCGCGGCCCTCTATTTCGCGAGCGATGCCGGCGTTTACACCACCGGCGCCATCCTGCGTCTCGACGGAGGTTTGCGCTAACCGTCAGCGGCCTGAGGCTTTGGCCGCGAAGTCCTTCAGCGAAATGTTGCCGCCAGCTTCGTAACGGCCTGTCGACAATGGCTTTTCCGACACGTCGTGGTCCTCTGCGGCGGCGCGCAACGCGCCGACGGTGCAATCCTTGCGGTCGAGCACCGCGAACGGATCGTAGGAATACCAGTCCATGGCGTTGAGATGGGTGATGCGGTTGACTTCGTCGTCGGGCACAGCAGAAACTAACACCTGTGCTGGTTGCGTGACCAAGAACGCTTGGGTGGGCTACTCGAAGCCGAGTGCTGCGAGGTCGAACTCCATCTCACCGGCGATCATCTTCACGAGAGGGGCGTCGAAGGAGTCAACCAGAGAAGCGCTCACGTGGCCTTGGTCAACCAGCAAGGTCACGCCGTTGATCCCGCTGGCGGCTGTCGAGCACAAGAAGATCATGGTGGAGGCCATCTGGTCGGGCTGCAGAGTCGGTGAGTTTGTCGCTTCACGGTAGTCGGTGCCGAAGGTGAGCCAAAGATCGGCGTTCGCGCGTGCCAGGGCAGTATCGGTCGGGCCCGGCAGGATCGCGTTGATGCGGATTCCCTTGGTGAGCAAAGGGAAACCCTGCTGGGCGACGTAACAGTTGATCGCCTCTTTGCTGAAACCGTAGTCGTCGGTTTCTGGATGCGTCTCGGTCCAAGCGGCTGCTGTTGCCCAATCACCGTTAGCGAGAAATTCCTTCACCTGCTCAATGTTGTTGCGCCAGCCCAGTCCGGCTACCGATGAGACCAACACAACAGAGCCACCGGAGACCAGCTTGTTGTCTGTGACCATGCGCTCGATCAGATGGCGTTGGCTGGTGAAGTTGATGAGCATTATTCCCGGCGTGCCGTCTGCTACGCCGGCGCAGGCGAACACCGCATGAACCGGGCCGTCGATCGCTTCAATTGCGGCGTCGACTTCGCTTTGTTCGCGAAGGTCCGCCTGGATTGACTGGGCGCAGTCATATGCAACCTCGGCCACATCGATGACCACGACTTCCGCACCGAGGTCGGTGGCCATACGCGCCGTGGAAGCTCCCATTCCTGTAGCTCCGCCCACAACGACCACACGTTTGCCGTCATATCGGAATAGGTCCATGGTCATTGCATTTCTCCCTGAGTCGATTGCGCTGCGCCAGTAGATGAAACAAGACTGAGCATCGGTGAGCAAGTTGGCAGGAGACTCAGTGAGCGACGATATAGACGTTGACCACCAGGAAGCCGTATCTCGGCAACCTGCTAATGACGAGCGTTGTCACTATGCCGGTTACATTCTCGCCAGGTGAGCATTGTGGTGTCCCCGCTCCGTTCGCTGATTGACTCAACCCCAGACCCAGACCCAGACCCAAGGAGAGTTTTGCTGTGGCTTTCATGATGATGCGGCTCAACTTCGTGCATCCAGACCCGACCGACCCAGCGCAGATGAGTGACCGCTATCGAGCCGGCTTCGACCTCGCCGAGTACGCCGACAAGAACGGTTTCGCGATGGTGAGCCTTGAGGAGCATCAGGCCACCGAAATCGGTTGGAGTCCGACGCCGCTGCTCAACGCCGCGATGATCCTCAACCGCACTGAGAACCTGTCAGTGGCGATTACCGCGCTGTTGGTACCGCTGCACGATCCGGTGCGTTTGGCACAAGAGCTAGCGGTGATTGATCTGATGAGCAAGGGTCGGATTGCGATCACCACGGGGCTCGGTTACCGGCCCGCCGAATACGCCGCGGTCCAAAAGGACTGGAAACGTCGCGGCAAGATCCTCGACCATGCCCTCGAAACCATGCAGAAGGTCTGGTCAGGTGAGGAGTTCGAATACAACGGCGCGACGATCAAGGTTGGTCCCATGCCTTACACCCGCCCGCATCCCATGGTGATGATCGGGGGTTCCGGCCCGGCTGCGGCGAAGCGGGCGGCGCGCTTCGGTTTGCCCCTGCAACTTCCTGCGGCCAACCCAGAGGTTGAGGCGCTGTATTACGCCGAGTGCGAAAGGCTGGGAACGCAGGGGTTCTGCATTTCACCGGAGCAAGTGGCCATGATCCATGTGGTCAACGATCCTGATGAGGCTTGGGCCAAACTTGGCAAACACTTCTGGCTGGAGGCCTCGGTTTATGACTCGTGGCAGCCCCCGGGCCAGACCTCTGCGGTCCATACCCATGCCACCAACCCAGAAGAACTGCGTGCAGAAGGCATCTACCAGTTCTTGACGCCAGAGCAGGCAGTGGACCGAGTTCGCCAGACGGGCGCCCTTTCGCTACACCCTTTGGTTGGTGGTATGCCGATTGACTCGGCCTGGCAGTCCTTGGAGCTCACCGTTGATCGTGTAATCCCAGCCCTCCAAGACGACTGACCGGCTAATACACCCGGCGAGACCCCCGCGGCTCCGGCTACGCCCGGCGAAATTGGGCTAACCCGGGCGCTGGTCTTATATGGGGGGTTTGTGGTGGCGGTGGTGGTAGGAGCAGCGGGTGTCGGCGTTGGTGTGGGTGGTGGTGCCGCCGTGTTGCCATTCGGTGATGTGGTCGATTTCGCATTGTCGGGCTGGTAGGTCGCAGCCGGGATGTTGGCAGGTGCGGTCTCGGGCTTGGATGGCTTGGCGTAGCGCTCCGGTGAAGAGTCGGGTGGAGCGGCCGTAGTCCAGGATCACGCCGGGTGATTGGTAGACGAGGCGGCGGATGTGGCCTTTGAGGGCTTGTTCAACGCCTTGGGTTGGGGTGATCACCACCCCGCTGTCAGTTTCACAGAGTCTGCCGGTCAACATGTCACCGCGGTCAGTTTCGCAGGGTCTGCCGGTCAAGGTGTCACCGCGGTTGGTTTCGGGCGGCGGGGGTTGGTTGGGTGGTGATGTGTTGGCGAACAGGGTTAGGCCGAGGGTCTGGTTGAGGCCGGTTTCGAAGGTTGGTTTGTCCATGTGGATGATCACCAGCGGCTCAGGGGTCTTTGCGCCTTCGGGCACTGCGTTGGCGCGCCGCGCCATCTCTACTAGGGCATCAGCGCGTCTTTGTGCGGGTGTGCGCCATAGTTCAGCGGCGTGTTTGTCGACGTGTTCGGCTTGTGCGCCTCTTAAGTCGTTGTTGAATAGTTCGGCTTCGATGCGGTCCAGAGCGCTACGAAACTCCTCGAAGCTGATCGGGTCGAGCCATCCGTCGAGGCGTCCCATCCCGTCGAAGGTCATCGACGCATGAAACTCGCGGCGTTGTTCTTTGAACGTCGCGTCATGTTCGGCTGCGTTGGTGTCGATGAGGTGTTCCCAGTATGACACCGCCTTGTCAAAAGCCGCGTAACTGAGTCCGCGGGCATGGTCGCACAACAACGGTTCAACATCGCTGAAACTGTTGCGTGTGGAGGCTTTGGCCAGCCGACGTGCGTGACAGAGACTGATCTCACCGCCCCCGAGCGCGTCAGACACGACAGGCATTGCCTTGAGCGAACGCGCCAGATGAACCGTCTGGTTGGCTTCTGAGCGCCGTATCCGAGCGCGGTGCGTCAAGGCTGCGCCAACGGTTCGGTAACCTGAAACCTGCCAATCGCCTGAGGCGTCATAAGCGGCAACGATCTCAGCTTCCAACGCCGCTAGTTGTGCTTTCAACTCCGCGACACGCACTGTTGAATCACCCAATACAGCACCAGGCAAGCCACCATATTCGAGTTTGGCTGCTATTTCTAAAGCATCGCCTACATCGTCGAGCTCGACAACATGGAACGAGTCTTCGGTACTCCGTTTTGATTGGGTTACCACTGTAGATTTCATTAGTTTTCATAGTATCAAATGGCTATGACAATACAGTGAAAATCATAGATAATATTGAAATATTATACAATCAAATTATGGTCCGAGTAGGTACGCCAATCGAAGTTGACGCGGCTCCGGCTACGCAAATCGAAGTTGACGCGGCTCCGGCTACGCCCGGCGAAAGCAGAGGGCTACGGTTGAACCCATGCAGAACGAGTTGACCCAACGGTTTGGTATGGAGTTTCCGATTTATGCGTTCACGCATTGCCGTGACGTTGTAGTTGCTGTGAGCAAGGCGGGTGGATTGGGAGTCTTGGGCGCAGTGGGCTTCGGTGTGGAACAGCTCAGGATCGAACTCGAATGGATCGACGAACACATCGGCGACAAGCCCTATGGCGTAGACATCGTGCTGCCAGCCAAGTACGACGGTGCCGGCGAGATGGACCTCAACAAGTTGACAGGCCAACTCCAGTCGATGATCCCAGACGAGCACCGTCAGTTTGTACGGGAGATGCTTGACAAGCACGAGGTTCCAGAGTTACCGACCGACGAAGAGCTCGGTAGCGGGCTGATGGGCTGGAACGCAGCAACCGCTGTTCCCCAGGTCGAAGAGATTTTGCGTCACGACAACGCGGTTATGGTGGCCAACGCTTTGGGGACACCGCCGCCGGATCTCGTCGAGCAAATCCAGGCAAGTGGTCGGGCTCTCGGAGCGCTCTGCGGCACACCCGCTCAAGCGAGTCGCCACGCTGCGGCCGGCCTCGATTTCGTGATCGCCCAGGGCTACGAGGGAGGCGGCCACACCGGAGACATCGGTTCGATGGTGTTGTGGCCCCAGGTCATCGACGAGGTCTCGCCGTTACCGATGCTTGCCGCTGGGGGGATCGGATCGGGCCGTCAGATGGCTGCTGCTTTGGCCATGGGAGCGGCGGGCGTATGGACCGGTTCTTTATGGCTGACCACCGAAGAAGCGGCGGGACCTCCAGCTCAAATTCAATCCTTCCTTGATGCCACCAGCAAGGACACGGTGCGTTCTCGTTCATATACGGGAAAACCGTGCCGAATGCTGCGCAACGACTGGACCGAGGCATGGGAACGGCCCGAGACTCCCGACACTCTGGGAATGCCGTTGCAGATGATGGCAGTACGCGAGGCGATGGTGAGAAGCGGTCGTTACCCCGACAAGGCTCAGCAGGTTGCCTTCAACCCTGTTGGTCAGATCGTCGGATCCATGAACAAAGTGAAGCGCAGCGCCGATGTCGTCTTTGAATTGGTGGAGGAGTGCATCGACTCCCTACAACGCTCCCAAGCGTTGCTTGCTACCGACTAAGGACGACTCGGACTTGCTCTAGGCAGGTTTGAGACATCCGGCCATGATACCTTTTGCCGCAGAGTCTCAACGATGTGGGCATCGACGATGAAAAGCAATGCTGTGCAGGGAACTGTTGGTTTACGGTCGCTGGCTAAACCATGCAGGCTCAGGGTTCTAGCGCTGGTTGCCGGGTTGTTTGTTGTGGGTTGTGGTAACGGCGAAGACGGTAGTGGAGAGCCGTCTGGTGCTGAAACGCCCTCAACATCGGTCGAGCCGTCAACGACGACAACCACGACGGTGACATCATCGACCGTGGATTCGACGACCTCCACAACACAAGCGCCCGCGACGACGACCACGACGAAGGCCCCCTCGACCACGACAACCACCGAGGCACCTCGACCGGATGCGCCGACTCTCGACCAACTCCTCGAACTTGACCGCCCCCTGGTTATTGCCCACGCGGGCGGCGATCAGGACTATCCACACTCGACGATCTACGCGTACGCACAAGCAGCAGCGGCCGGTGCCGACATCCTCGAACTTGATGTGCAACTCACCGCCGATGGTGTACTCATCGTGCAGCATGACGACACCGTGGACCGCACTACCGAAACCACCGGTCGAGTAGCCGAATTGACGCTGGAACAGATCAAAGCGTTCGATAACGCACATTGGTTCCTGCCCGGCCGGTGGGGAGACCAATCCCAGCCGGATGAGGAGTATGTATTTCGCGGGGTGCGCACAGGGGAGGTTGAACCACCGCCGGGTTTCGAACCCGACGACTTCTCGGTGGCGACGTTCAAGGAGGTGGCAGAGCGCTTCCCCCATCACGTGCTAGACGTGGAGATCAAAATCCAAAGTGGCCCAGACGGCGAAGCAGACCCTCGTACCGGGATTGCCGCGGCGGCGGTGCTCGCCGCGGAGATCGAAGAGCTGGATCGCGAGCAATCAGTGATCGTGAGTTCTTTCGACGACGAGACGCTGGCCGCGCTGAACGAACTTGCCCCCGGCGTGGCCACCAGCCCCGGACTCGAAGCCATGCTCGCGTGGTTCCTGTCGGGGGTGCCTCTCGATTCCCGGAACCAAGTCCTACAGGTCCCGTTGACCTTTGAGGGAGTTGAAGTAGTTACCCCGGAACTCACCGAGAGGATCCACAACGAGGGCCGCTACGTCTGGGTTTGGTTGAGCGGCACCAATGTGGTCGAGACACGCGAGTTCTACGCCGATCTCCTCGGTCGAGGCGTCGACGGTCTGATCGCGGGCCGTCCCGCCGAAGCGGTCGCTGCAACATCTCGTTAGCACGACGCTGAGGTTCGGCGAACTGCTTACTGGCCGGTGGTCGACCAGTGCCAAGGCTCGCTTGGCAAGTTTTTGAATCCGTAGTCCGGGGCGATTCGGGTCAAGGCTTGGAACACGGCCGTGTTTCGGCTTCTGATGATTCTGCCGTTGTGTGTGAAGTCGACGGCCAACCCGACCTGGTGTTGCGAGAAACCGGGTCGGGCGGTGGGTGGACTGCACTGGGACGCCGACATCTGGTAGATCGCGTATTCAGAGGTGCCGCAATGCTGGCGTCGCAGTTCGATCTGCCTGGAGTTGTCTCGATATCCGCCACCGCCAAGGATGAATCCCTCGGCTTCCATTGCTATTAGAAGCCCCTCGAGCTGATTGACGATAAGAACATTGACAACTATCCCCCAAACGGGCGCCAGCTCAACCGGTGCGTTCGGCGGGACGGTGACGCTCTGTGCTCGCCTTCGAGCTGCGGCCGCGATGGCGGCTAGGCGATCAACTTCTCGGGTGATTCTGTCTGCCAATTCGGCGCTCTGATTCTCGAGAGATTCGAGTTCGGTGATGAGATCATCTCGGTGGTTTTCGATCGTTACGAGCGCGTTGCCCTCGCTAGCCACGGCAGTGTTGAATCTGTCTTCCCGCTCGCGTGCTTCGTTGCGTAGTTCTTCGAGTTCGTTGACGCGGCGGTCCGATTCTTCACGCAGCGCTTCGAGTTCAGCTGCTTGGCCTCGAAACGCGTCGAGGAGATCCTCGGTGCTGCGGTTGGCAAAGCTGCGCAGGGACTGGCTGCGTGCCTGCTGCCAAGGGTCCGAACTCAACGCCGTCTGCTCGCTGTTGGGTCCTTGAAACGACGTGTAGGCGCTGATGGCTGATTGTTGCAACAACAGTTGGGTCTCGGCGATCTCGGCTTCAAGTTCGGCGATTCTATCTATAGTCCTAGCTTGCTCTGCCTGTGCGTATCTTAATTTTCTGTCAGCGGCGTCAACAGCTGCATCGGCGCTGTCTGCGGCCGCGATCAGATTGTTGAACGCGATCTCCAGTTTGTCGTGGTCCCCCAAGAGTTTCTCGATCTCCTCTTGTGTTTCTGCCGCGTCTTCTTGGACTTGCTTTCGTTCCTCACGGAGTTCGACAGGTGGTTTGTCTTGCGCGACCGCTATTGGGCCTGTTGCGGCGATCGCGGAAAAAACCAGGGCAGCGGCCATGACGCGAACCCACCGGTTGCGGCGATTTCGTGAGGGAGCTACAGGTGATCGCGACGTGCCGGGCATTTTGTCACACAATTGCAATGAACAGGATTCACGGTATCAAAGCGCCAACCACGAACGTGCCCGCTTCAGTCGTTCTTCATGGTCTGTCCGCCATCAACCGCGATCACCGCACCGGTGACGTACGACGATGACGGCAGAGCCAGGTTCAGCACCATGTGAGCTACTTCTTCGGGGTCGCCGTAGCGACGCAGCGCGGTGCGCCGCCGGGCAAACGTGTCCCGGTGCTCCGCCGGAATGGCTTCTGTCATGGAGGTGAGAATCGGGCCTGGGCACACTGCGTTGACGGTGATGGCGTATTTTGCCAATGCAATCGCCATTGCTCGGGTAAGGCCGATGACGCCGTGTTTGGCAACGGTGTAGGGAGTCGTCGATCTAGAAGCACCCAACCCTTCAGTCGATGAAATGTTGATCACCCGACCTTCCCTGCTGGCCTTGAGATCATCAAGACATGCCCGAATCAGTCGCTGATGAGGGGTGAGCATCACATCGAGTGCGAGTTGCCAGCGGTCGTCGAACTCCTCATCGTCTATCTCTCCGCCAACGCTGATTCCGGCGTTGTTGATCAGCACGTCAACCCGGCCCAAACTTTCCCGGATCGTCTTTTGAGCTGCGGTGATAGAGGTTGGATCTGCAACGTCAAGCAGCACTCCAAACGCGGTGCCACCGGCAGAGGTGATCTCAGCGGTGACAGACTCGACCCCATCGGGGTCCACATCGGTGACTGCGACCTTGGCACCTTCATCGGCGAACAGCAGGGCAGTGGCTCTACCCATTCCCGAGGCAGCACCAGTAATGAGCACGACCTTGCCCGCAACTGATCGGCTGAGTTTGCTGAGTCGTCGGGTCATGTCTGCTCCTCGAATGCCTACTCGATCGGGTTGAGGTCGCGCCGCTCCAGAGTATTAGCGTACGGCCCTACGCGACCTCTCACCCGACCTCTGACCGACTGCTATGCAAACCGCTTCTGACCTAGCAAACGGATTGCTTGAACTTGTCAAAGCAGTGCTGAGCGATTTTGAGGCCGAACACGCTCCCGGTCTCGATTTGCCACGAGTACATGGTGGCTACCTCGTTGGCCCCGACGCCCGAGCCGATCTCGCGTCCACGCTCTCGTTGTTGCACGAGGCGGGTGTAGAGCAGGTCGCAGGACTGCAGTGCGCGGATGTCGCGCTCGATATCGTGCGACAGCTCGACGGCAGAATGACTCACAGTTTCTACAGCTACCGCACAGCTGAAACCCTGTTGCGCTTTGGAGGACTTGACGACAACCCGGCGCTCGGAGCCTGGAACGAAGCAGATCTGGCCAATGCAGCTGAGGCCATCGATTCCTCTTCGATGCTTGAAGCCCTCGCCGCCGGCAAACTCCCCAACAACTATGCCGTGGTCCTCACCCGCTGCGAGTTTGATCGATCCCGTCTCGGCCGGCTCCCAGACGAGGGCGTACTCGACACGCTGATCGACAAGGTCTCAGCTTTGTTCACCCAACTCCCGACACGTTGGTTGGACGACTTCGGGGGTGCCAACTTCGACATTTACACGCCCGACGTGTATCTGTTCGCCGAACCATTCGCCGAGCGTTTGGGTACTGCTTGGTCAACAGGATTTCGAAAGGTCCTGAGTGATGTTGCTGACTTGGCAACACCTGAGGGAGCAATCGTCTGGGGGCGCTCCACAGGCGCGCTCGGTGTGGTGATGAATATTGAACTTGGCGCGACCGCGCTGTCGCGGCGGTTGACCGATGACCCGAAAGGTTGGTTGGGCAAAGCCGACCTCGCCACCCGCCAAATCAGCGGTTGGTTCGAAGACGGTCTCGTCAACGCCCATAAACACCGCTCGACGATGTTCTACCGAGGCCCGCAACGACGTCTGCAAATGACTCTTGATCTTCTTGGCAAGTTGGTGCAGGCTTCGCTCGAGTTGCAGAAAGCCGAACCGCTGGATGCGGCCACCCCAGCGGCGAGCTTCAAGGCGGTGGACAGGCTCATTACTTTGGACCCGCGCAACAATGCCTCGGTCTGGACTCATCGCGGCAAAGGGGTCGACTTCGTACTGCCTTTCGTCGGAGGATTTTGGGTTGACTACACACCAGCGTTGCGCTGGCCCGGCACCTACGAAGTGCCGGTCAACAACAACGAGCTAGCGGCGATGCTGCCCGCCGTTCACGCTGATGGCGTCGTCTGGACCACCTTTGGGGCGCCAGATTCGATACAGCACGCGGACAATCAACTCGAAGTCTGCTTCAAGCAGTTCCTACCGCTGCAAAGTCTCTCGGCCCAAACGGGTGACTCTGATTTAGCAGCGGCGTCTGTTGATGGATCTCGCCGCGCCCGCTATCGAGTGGACCGACGCAGCGTAGTGGTGGATGAGACACTGAGATTTGAGCGCCCTTCCGACACCATCGACGGGATATCGCTGCAGATCCCAGAAACTTCAAAACGGAAACTCCTCGTCGAGTTCGAAACAGATCACCCGTGCACAACCAGGGTGATCGACACCGCTGGAATGTTGGCACACCGTTCGTTTTGGAACGAACACGTGCGTGTACATGAGATCGACCTTGAGCCAGCCGCGGAGATCAACTTCACTTGGAAGATCACGCCGCAGCTGCGCGTAGCGAGCACAGCAGCAGGACACTGGTACAACCGCAGCTTGTATGACCCACTCGGCGAACGGGTGGCTGACCAAGAGGCGACCTGGTTGCTGGACGACCCCGCTGCGCTCTACGAATTCGACGTGTTCCATTTGCACTGGCCCGAGTGGTCCGCAGGAACCGACCCGGCTCGAACCCGAGAAGTGATCGCCAACCTGCGTGCCGCGGGCATCCCTATTCTGTGGACTCAGCACAATCGCAAACCTCACCTTTTCCCGCAGGCGCGTGAGAGCTACCAAATCTGGTGTTCGGAAGCCGATGGCGTTGTCCATCACAGCCGTTATGGCCGCGCGGTGATGGAATCTGACTACGGCTACGGCGATCACACTCGTCATTTGGTCACCCCCCACGGACATTGGGGACCGCGTTTGGAACCGCTCAGGCCCGCTGGGGGAAAAGCCGAAGCCGAAAAGAGCCTCGGCCTGGCTCCGACGGGGCTGCGTTTAGGCATCGTCGGCGCGCCACGTCAACACAAGGACGTGCAACAGGTGATTGACGCGGTGCATGCCTGTAACCGCGACGATGTGCAGCTATGTGTCTGGTCGCTGGCAGACGAGGGGGTCCCTGATGATGACCGCATCGTCATTGCCGAACGATACGGGTTGGTTGATCTGGAGGTATATGCCCGTCGGCTCTTCTCACTAGACGCTTTGGTCATGCCGTACAGCGAAGGAATGTTGACCACCGGCGTAGTTGCCGACGCCATCGGACTGGGGCTTGCCAGCTTGGTGTCTGATTGGGGGTACCTGGATGAGGCTCTCGGACCGGCTGGGATTTGTTATGGATCCACGGTCGAAGAACTAACAGCTTGCATCGATGGGCTGACCGATGATGAGCTTCGCAGCGCGGCCGCCGCGGCAGTTGCAAAACAAGCCGAGACCGATTGGTCAGTCATCGCGGAGACGACCTACAACTTCATCGAGGGTTTGGTCGCCGACCACTGAACTGACCACTGAATTGAGGAGGAAACCGTGTTGGATCTGGGATTAATCTGGGGTTACTGGGGTCGGGGGATGCCCGACAACTTGGTGGAGTTGAGCGTGGAAGCCGAAAAGCTTGGCTTCGACGCTGTTTGGTCCGCTGAGTCGTGGGGTTCGGATGCATTCAGCCCCCTTGTGCTCATAGCGGCCCACACCGAGCGCATCAAGCTCGGAACCGGCGTGGTGCAACTCTCGGCTCGCACGCCAACAGCGACTGCCATGCATGCCATAACCCTCGATCACATTTCCAACGGACGCACGATTTTGGGTCTCGGCGTGTCTGGCCCCCAAGTCGTCGAAGGCTGGTACGGCATGCCCTCGCGCAAGCCCCTCGCTCGGACTCGCGAGTATGTGGAGATTCTGCGCCAGGTGTTTCGTCGTGAGGGCGCGATGGAGTTCCAAGGGGATCATTTTCAGATGCCCTACCAGGGTGACGGTTCGGAGGGATTAGGAAAGCCGTTGAAGGTGATGACCCACCCGTTGCGTGAGATCCCCATCTGGATCGGCGCCGAAGGACCAAAGAACATTGCCCAAACAGTCGAAATCGCTGACGGTTGGATTCCGTTGTATTACTCGCCGTTTCGACCCGAGGTCTACGCCAGCGAGTTGGCCCTGGCGAGGCCTGGCTTCGAGATCGCAGTCAATGTCTCCATGCGTGTCCACGACGATGTGGAACAGGCGCTGTATCCCACCAAGGCTTCGCTTGGGTTCTACATCGGCGGGATGGGTGCCAAGGGACAGAACTATCACACCAAGTTGATGGCGCGAATGGGATATGAGGAGGAGGCCTACAAGATCCAGGACCTTTTCTTCGAGGGGAAGCGTGACGAGGCGATTGCCATGGTCCCCACCGAGTTCGCTGATGAGATCTCGCTTGTCGGTTCGGTCGATCGGATCCGTGACCGTCTTCAAGCATGGGACGAGAGTCCGGTCACAATGCTCAACGTGTCAGCCCGCACCCCAGAGGAACTGCGAGTCATCGCGGAGTTGGTGAAGGGCTGACAGAACCGCTGGCAGGAATCGTTTCAGCTGCTGTTCATGGGCTGTGCGGCTTGCGGCGGAGGCGCCATTGGTGGCGTTCATCGTCGGCCAATTGGTCGAGTGTGGGAACTCCGTGACGTCCCCCGAGGTGAGCGGCCATGGTGCGTTTCGCATGGGGTGCAATGTTGACAATGTCGACGTTGAGACCGGCGTCGACCGCGTCGTCCACAAGCTCTGCCAACTTTGCTGCACCCCCGTAGTCGACACGCCCGACGTTGGCGAAGTCGATGCGCAGATTCTGGAGTCGGGGGTGCTCGGCTCGGGCTGCGATGAAGCTTGTCTCGAGATGCGGAGCAGTAACGAACCAGATGACGCCGTAGGGACGCAGAACCAGCGTGTCGCCTTCAACCCCGTGTCTGTGGTCTACACGAAGCTCGCGAATGAGATGGACTACGAGCGCAAGACCCACGCCGGCAATGACGCCGCGCTCCACGTTGGGCGCTGATATCAGCGTCGCCGCGAAAGTGCCGAAGACCACGAGACCCTGCAGTCGCGAACCACGGACGATCTGTAGCATGGCCGGCACGTCGATGAGGCGATAGACCGCGGTCAACACGATCGCCCCCAACACCGCCGTGGGCAATGATTCCAGCATTGTCGACAACGGGATGGCGGCCAATACGAAAGCTCCTGTGATGGCGCCCGACCACTGCGTCTGCGCCCCAGCGAAGCGGTTCAGCGAACTGCGAGAGAAAGATCCGCCAACGGGAAAGCCGCCAGAAATCCCCGATGCGATGTTGGCGACGCCTTGACTCAAGAGCTCTCGATTCGCCGACCAGGGGATGCGATCGGCAGTAGCGAAGGTTCGGGCGATGGATGCGGGTTCTGCGAACCCAACCAGCGCGATGACGATCCCGGCAACGAGCAGCGATGGGGTTTGGCTGTAGGGAAGGTCGAGACTGAGGGATATGAAGCCTCCGGGAAGGTCGCCGACGACGGTCCCGTCGTAGTTGGTGGCTTCGCTCCAGATCACGGCCGCAACAACAGCTATCAACACACCGGGGAAGAGTTGGTGAACTCGGCGTGCTCCCAGCACCACCAGAACCGTGGAGATGCTGAGCACTATCGCGGTTGCGTCCCACTCGTTTGGCCGTACCAGCACCCACAATGCCCGCTCGACAACTCCCTCGGTGTCGGGATTTGCGTCGAACATTGAAGGTACTTGCGAGGCCACGATCAAGATCGCTGCGCTAGCGGTGAACCCGGTCAGCACTGGTTGCGACATGACATAGGCGACAATGCCCCCCCGCAGCAGACCGAGGATCGCACGAGTAACCCCTACAATCAGCGCCAATAACGCAGCAAGCTCGATATATGGCACGGTTCCAGCGCTTTCGAGGCCGGAAAGGGCACCGAAGGTCAGCAGCGAAGTAAGCGCAACCGGACCAGTTTGGAGATACGGCGAGGAAACAAAAGGCGCCGCCAGCAAAGGAGGCAAAGCTGCGGCAAAGAGACCCACATGTGGCGGAACACCCGCGATCTCGGCGTAGGCCAGTGATTGTGGCAACAACACCAGCGCGACCGAGATCCCAGCAACGAGATCGCCCGTCGTCAGTGTGGGAAATCGGCTACTCACATCTCCGAGCTAACCACGCAAAGGGCCGAGAGCGGCAGTTTTGAACGAAAGTCGACGACTGCTGGATTCACAAGTTTTGTTGACCGGCGGCCTTGATGAGGTCACGAGCTCTATAAAGAAAGGCGGCCATCTGGCCGCGGCTGGTGGGTTGATCCCAGCAGGAGGTGGTTGGCCCGCAACCCGTGGTGATTCCGGCTTGTCGGAGGCGGTTGATGTCGTCTTCAAAGGTCGAGCCGTTGTCGTCGGTGAAATAGTCCCGGTCCGCCGCGGGGAGTTGTAGCGCCCGGTTCAGAAAGGCGGCCATTTGACCGCGGCTGACTGGTAGATCTCCACAGAACATGTCTGTTCCGCAACCCGTGGTGATTCCGGCTTGTCGGAGGCGGTTGATGTCGTCTTCAAAGGTCGAGCCGTTGTCGTCGGTGAAATAGTCTTGGTCCGCGGCCGGTAGTTGTAACGCTCGGTTCAAGAAGGTGGCCATTTGGCCGCGGCTGACGGGTAGATCTCCACAGAACGTGTCTGTTCCGCAACCTGTGGTGATTCCTGCGTGTCGCAGCCAGTTGATGGCGTCGACAAAAGGCGTTTCGGTGATGTCGCCGAAAAACCACTCTGGGTCAGTTGCGACGGTCTGGGCTGGATCAGCGCCCAGCAACTGATGGTCGAGGAGCGCATCCCAGCCGGTTGCGGCCCTACGAACTGTTGCCCCGTTCAGGTTGATCGAGTTGGCCCCGATGCTGATGCCGTCGTGGTCAGCATCGTTGTCGATTGTGTATTCGAACTCGATTGTGCTGATGCCGTTCTCCGTTGATGTGGCGATGTAGGTGGCCTGGCGCATGTTGGTTCCGACTTCAAGGTCGAGGTGTGGCTCTCCGTTATTGGTGTCAACAACGAGCGGCGCGTCAAACTGAACAAGCACCGTGACTTTTTCACCCGGCTCGTACGCATCCGCGATCGGAGTGGACTTGAAGGCCAACTGCGAGACTCGCGGGATCAGCGAGGCGACGGCTTCCCGTGCAACACCGATGGGATGTGCACAGTCCGATATTTCTGAGAGGGTGTCGGGTTGGACTCCGTCTACTGCGTTGAGGCCTTCTGGTCCGAAGAATCTCAGGGTCGTCACACGAACTGAGCCCAACACCGTGCCATCGGTGGATCTGCCAACAAACGTCAACTGTCCGGTGGACTTTCCATAGGTCGTCGCGCCGACGATCTTGGCCCGATAGTTTCCCCGCATTGCCAACAGAAACAGCTCAGAACCCGAAGCCGAGAGACCATTCGCGGCTATAGCCATGGGGAGTGCAATGGCGTCTGAGGCGATGCCGTCAGAATCAGCGAATAAGGATGAGTCCATCCGAATTGATTGTGTTTGATGATTGAGGTCGCCCGTTTCGAGGAACAGATCGACGATTTCGGCGGTGACGTTCAGATACCCGCCTGGGTTGTTGCGGAGATCTACCACGATTGACTCAACCCCAGCTCCGAGGAGATTATTGAGGTGCTCCTCAAACAACGCAGCAGCTCCGACGGCGAACACGTCAAGTTGGATGTAACCGATGCTGCCATCGACGATTCGACTCGTAACTAGCGGATCGACCACCTCCGTTGTCGCCAATGCGAAATGAGTGTCGACGCCGTCACGCCGTACTACGACCGTGACAGATTCACCGAGATAGTGTCGGTTGTCCAGGTCCAATAGCTCGCTACAGGAATGTTCTGCGACAGTTTTTCCATACTCGACGATCACATCGCCGACCATCAGTCCCGCCGCTTCCGCGGGACTTCCCGGATACACCTCGATAATGGTCAACAAACAGATGTCGCTGAGCGTGAAACACGGATTTCCGTCGGCTCCCAATGGTGCGTATTCGATACCGATTCCAGCCCTGGAGTTACCAGCGTCCAACAGACTGAAGAACCTTCTTGTCCGCACAGGATTCAACAGATTGGTGTTGCTGTCATTGAGAGATGCCAGCATTGCGTTTGTCGCAACAAGCGCGGCCTTGCGCGTGTCGTTGACCTTGTCGATTTCGGCGCACACTTCTTCGAATTCGGGGGTTGGTAGTGCGCAGGGAGGTGGATGGGTTGTTCTGGGTGCTAGGTCGGCTCCGATCAAGCCTTGTTTGGCGGCCTCTGCCAAGTCCGCCACCACGACTCCGTCCACGAAATGGTTGACAACCGACTCGAATGCCAGGCAGAACAGCACGAAATCATCAGTGGGTTCACTGCACTCAATCCGGTTCGTGACAGAATCTTGGGCCGAACTCGCTGGTGCGAAGAAGAGTACTGAGGTCAATATGAACAACACCGCGAGGAGCAGGAAAACTATTGGCAGTCTGTGTGGCCCGAAGGTCTCGCTAGGGTGAGTTTGCGCCCGGGGGCTGCGATCGCGCCGAGTGCGTTTCACCCGTTGGACTCTAGCGCTCAATTCCGTTACGGCTCAGCGCGCCAAGAAGGGACTGCACGACGCTGGACTGTATGGTTTGTGGGTAATCAGCAGAGGTGACCCGTGAGCAGATGGAACGACCGCAGCGACGTTCGCAGTGGTGCTGACTACGACAGCAAATGGACCGCAATGGAAGCGGCCGGTGAGTCCATTCACGGGGAAGCCGACCTGGTTTCCGCGCTGCTCGAGTCATACGGATTCGGTCCGGCGGCTTCGGTGCTCGACGCGGGGTGTGGCACAGGTCGCGTCGCCATTGAGCTCGACCGGCGGGGAATATCTGTTGTCGGGGTGGACCTAGATCCAGACATGCTTGCCGAAGCCGAATCAAAGGCAACCGGGCTGTGCTGGTCTCAAGATGATCTGTGCCTGCTGGACTTGAATCGACGGTTCGACCTGATCGTCATGGCCGGCAACGTGATGATCTTCTTGGCACCGGGCACCGAAGCGACAGTGTTGACCAACCTGGCCCGACATCTTGCACCAGATGGACTGATACTGACCGGTTTCCAGCTTGGGCGCCTCAGTCTGGGGGACTACGACCGTCACGCGGCCGCGGCCGGCCTGACATTAAAGGGACGATGGGCAACCTGGGAGCAAGAGCGGTACCGTGACGAGAATTACGCTGTTTCGCTTCACCAGCTCAGTTCAGTGGCTGGCTGACCAACCGGAGTTCTACAGCGACCTGACTTCTGTTCATGCGGGGTTAGATGTAAGGATCAACAGATGCGCGAATTCAGCGGAAAGACTGCGGTGATAACTGGCGGTGCGAGCGGTATCGGTCTTGCGATGGCCACACGATTGGGCAACGAGGGAATGAACCTGGTCATTGCCGACATCGAGCAGTCTGCCCTTGACTCAGCGGTTGGGGGGTTCAAGGCGAGCGGCGTGAGCGTGTTCGGACAACGCACCAATGTTGCCGACAATGATTCAGTCAAGGCCCTCGCCGCGGCTGCCACCGAACACTTCGGAGATGTCCATGTCCTGTTCAACAACGCAGGAGTCGCCGGTGGAGGGCCGATCCTCGAACCGGACGACATCGGGGTCTGGGACTGGGTGCTCGGTGTTGACCTGATGGGTGTGATCTATGGAATCAAGGCCTTCGGCCCGGCCATGGTCGCTCACCAAGAGCCGTGCGCCATAGTGAACACAGCATCAATGGCCGGTCTGCTTCCGACACCGTCAATGGGGGCGTACACGGTGGCGAAGTACGGTGTTGTTGCAATGAGCGAGGTGCTCTCACTTGAAACCCGGGAGACCACCAACCTGCGAGTCTCGGTGTTGTGTCCCGGATTTGTGCACACCCGCATCGCGGATTCGGATCGCAACATCCCTGAACACCTGGTGTCGTTGGCCGAGCCGACCGAAGAGAGCGAGTTCAGGCGCTCCGCAGTGCGAGACCTGCTTGCTTCGGGGATGCCGCCCAGCGAGGTCGCGCAGCAGGTGTTCGAAGCGATCGTGGAAGAGAGATTTTATATCCTCCCTCATCCTCAATACGGAGAGCAGATCGTCGCTCGTGCTCAACACATAGCCGCTGGCGGTAGTGCCTCGACTTGGGCGATCTGAGCTGTCTGAATGGCCGATTCCTCCGATCATGCCTTGGCGTTTCGTATTGCGTCGGAGACAGGGGAGCTATTGCAGCGCATGCTCGCAAAATCTGAAGGCTCGCATCAGCGCTGGAGGTCCCTCGAGTACGCGGGTGATCGTGCAGCGCATGATTTTATTGTCGGGGAATTGGCTCAGCATCGGCCAGATGATGCGATTCTCTCCGAAGAGGGACACGATCTGAGTTCTCGCCTGTCCGCGCAGCGGGTATGGATAGTTGACCCGCTTGACGGATCGAATGATTTTGGATGGAGCGCTCACTGGTCGGTGCATGTGGCACTAGTGGAAGCGGGCAAACCAACAGCGGGAGCTGTGGCGGTGCCCGGATGGGATACAACATGGGCGACCGAACCGACACCGGTGCCGATCATGTCGCGTGTCGGAGATAAACCTCGGGTCTTGGTTTCTCGTTCGCGTCGTCACATTGATGGCCGTTTGCTGCAGCGAGCGCTCGACGCGGAAATATTGGCTGTGGGTTCAGCGGGGGTGAAAGCGATGGCGGTGGTGCGCGGTGAAGTCGATGCTTATGTGCATGGTGGTGGACTCTACGAATGGGATGTGTGCGCTCCAGCCGCGGTGGCAGAGGCTGCGGGTCTGGTTGCTTGTCGGCTTGACGGCAGTGAGCTTTGGTTCAACAAGGCCGACCCGTGGTCGCCGGGTCTCATCATCTGCAAACCGGCTTTCCGTGACAGGATCGTGGATGCCATGTCGACTCGGAGGTATTGAGCCATGAACAAAAAGCATCAGTCCCGCTCGCTTGAGAGGCATGTCAACGCGCCCCGCGAACACACTTGGAAGGTGTTGAATGACCTAATCGAGAAGCTGACGGGCGGTTATGTCACCGAGGGTGATCCAGCACCGCATGGTCCGGGAGCGGTACTGCATCTGAAATTGCCGGGTCAGCAGGAACTGCTTGGTTCAGACGAGCTATTAGTGGAAACGGTGTTGTCGTTCGAACCACCGTGGCGGCGCGCCTATTCGGTGACCGGGCCCACGGGCCTTGACTTGTACCACGCCACGTTTGTGCTGCGTGATGACGGACCCGAGTGCCACCTTTCCTGGGGGGTAGTCGTCGATCCGGAGCCGACCCCGCAAGGGGCGGCATTCTTGGAGTTTGCGGTAGCCACGATCGACCGTTTCCTCGACCAAGTTGTCGTTGTCTCAGAAGCAGAGGGAGGGTCTTAGTGGCTGATGAAATGACAGCCATTGAGCAGACGGTGGCGCGAGACGAGATCCGGCAACTGGCCTTCGCGTATGCCGACGCTGTTGATCGTCGAGATCTCGACCTATTGGTTTCGCTGTACCGCCCAGACGTGCGTTTTGGGCAGTACGGCGAGGGTGCCGGCGGAGCACGAGCGTTTTTTGCTGAATCGCTCAGCCAGATCGGCATGGCCGTGCTGCTAGTCGCGAATCACTTGATCGAGTTTGACGAAAAAACCGACAGCAACGATCCTTCCGACAGCGGCACACCAACTGCACAGGGCACGGTTTGGGCTCATGGATTCATCGACGATGCTGACGAGGGCTTCATTCAGCAGCTAATCAAGTACGAAGACCGTTACATACGTGTCGATGGAGTTTGGAAGTTCACGCGCCGACGTCATCTACTGTGGCTTGGCTGGCGACACGATGAACCCGACCCGTTGGTGCAAGCGCCGGCCGACTGGCCAGACAAGCAGATTGGCCTAGGTTCGATTCCCTACGACGGCGAACACTGGCAAGAGTTCTGGGCGCAAGGCTGAAGAGCCGCCCCAAGAGCCGCCCCGAGAGCCGCCAGAAAACCGCCCCAAGAGTCGGCTAAGTTTTCTGGAGCAGGGTTCCGGTTCCTAGACCACCACCGCAACACATGGTGACGATTCCGTACTCAATGTCGCTGCGTTGCATCTCGTGCACCGCTTTGGTCATCAAGATAGACCCGGTTCCCCCCAGGGGGTGACCAAGAGCAATGGCCCCACCGTTGGGATTGACGGTGCTCATGTCGGGCGACAGCTCCCGTTCCCAAGCCAACACGACCGAGGCGAAGGCCTCATTGATCTCAACGAGACCGATGTCGTCGATAGCGAGATTGTTGTCGGAGAGGAGCTTTTGGGTTGCATCGATGGGTCCGGTCAACATCAGGACCGGATCGGTGCCGACGAGACAGGTGTCGACGATCTTTGCTAGGGGCTTCAGGCCGAGTTCGTCGGCTTTTTCGCGGGTCGTCATCAAAACCGCGCCGGCACCATCGCTGATCTGGCTTGACGAGCCAGCGGTGTGTATCCCGTCGTCACGAGCAACCGGTTTCAGGTTGGCGAGGGCCTCCAGGGTGGTCTCGCGCAGACCTCCGTCCTTGGTTACTGGGTTGTGTTCGCCGGTGGGTTTGCCGTCGTCGGAGAGGACCGGGACTTCGACGGGAACGATCTGTGACCCGAAAGCGTCTTCTTCCCAGGCTTTAGCTGCTAGTTGCTGGCTTCGTAGACCGAATTCATCGGCTTCGGTCCGGGTGAGGTCCCACTTGTCAGCGATACGTTCGGCCCCTTCGAACTGTGAGGTCCACTCGTAGCTTTTCCAATAGCGAGAGTTGACCGGTACGCCGGTAGTAGCGGGATCGGGAATGGTCGAGCCCATCTTGATCTGGCTCATCAACTCGATTCCGCAGCTCAGTGCCACCTCGACAACGCCAGACTTCACGAGTGAATAAGCGAGGTTGGTTGCCTGCTGGCTCGAACCACACTGAGCGTCGACTGTGGTCGCAGCCACCGAGAGCGGCAACCCGGCCGCGAGCCAGGCGTTGCGAGCCGTATTCATGGCTTGCATACCGACCTGGCCGACGCATCCTCCAACAACTTGGCCAACTGCGGCCGGGTCCATACCGGTGCGATCAAAGATCGCCTTTTGTACATCGCCTAGCAAGTTGACGCTGTGCATGGTGGCCAGTTCGCCGTTCCGTTTGCCGATTGGGCTGCGGACGGCGTCGACGATTACGACTTCTGGTGTGCTCATGCGCGCAGTCTACCCCAAGCATGTGAACGGTCGCTAACTTACCGGTATGGTCGGTAGTGAGAGTTGATAGAGGATCCGCAGATGCGCAACGACGTAACGAAAATGTTCGATCTTGAATTCCCGATATTTGCCTTCAGCCATTGTCGAGACGTGGTAGCGGCGGTTTCGAGGGCTGGAGGAATGGGAGTTCTAGGTGCCGTTGGCCACACCCCCGAAGCACTTGAAATTGATCTTGAGTGGATTGAGGACGCGGTTGGCGACAAGCCATATGGCATCGACTTGATTATCCCGGCCCGCTATGCCGGTGACGACTCCGGCGGCTTCACGACCGCGGATCTGGTCAAGATGATCCCGCCGGAGCACAGAGAGTTCGTCGATGACATCCTGGCCCGCTACGAGGTGCCGGCGATGCCGGAGACCGCAGTGGGCGAGAGCGCAGTACAGGAAGGTCTGGACCGGTCCGGCGCGGCGCCCTTTTCTGCAAACGCAGCGGCTCCGCAAATCGATGTGGCGTTGGCCAAGCGGACCGCTTTTGTGGCGAACGCTCTGGGTCCGCCGCCCAAAGAGATGATTGAAGCGGTGAAAGGAGCTGGTCGCATGGTGGGTGCGCTAGCCGGTCGACCGTCACACGCCGAAGCGCATGAGCGCGCTGGAGTTGACCTGATTGTCGCGCAGGGTTCTGAGGCCGGCGGCCACACGGGTGAGATCGGGTCCATGGTGTTGATACCCGAGATCGTCGACGCCACATCGCTTCCGGTGCTAGGCGCCGGCGGCATAGGCCGTGGTCGTCAGATGGCTGCAGCGATGGCGCTCGGTGCGCAGGGTGTGTGGTGCGGATCTGTCTGGCTCACCACCGATGAGGCTGAAACGAATCCGGTCGTAAAGGAAAAATTTCTTGCCGCGACATCGGCCGACACGATCAGATCACGGTCACTCACGGGAAAACCTGCCCGGATGTTGAAGTCGGCGTGGACACAGGAATGGGAGCGAGATGACACGCCCGATCCGCTGGGCATGCCATTGCAGCCGATCCTCACCGCGGCCGCCCAGCGACGCATTGATCGGGCAGCCCACAACCCTGGATCGGGAGCCGAGAAGTTGGCTAACTATTTCGTCGGACAGATTGTCGGCAACATGAACCAGCGAAAGTCCGCGAGCACAGTTGTTATCGACATGATCGAAGAGTTCATCGAGGCGGTCGAGGGTTTGCATGGCCAACTCGGGTGATCGCAGGATAGAGCGGTGACCCAACCAGACCTCGACCTCAGTTTCAGCAAGACTGACCGCTCAGTCTGGATAGACGCGGTCAACAAGGTGCTGCGAGGCAAGTCATTCGACGAGGTGCTCGTCACGACGACCCGCGACGGTCTCGATATCCAGCCGCTCTACACCGAAACGGACGCCGTGGCGCCTGCGAAGTTCGTGCCGGTCGACGCTCAACGGCTTGAGCGCGGTTGGGATGTGCGCGAGCAGTTCAGCGGTGAAGACCCTGACGCTTGCGGACGAGCGGTTCTCGAAGAACTCGAAAGGGGCGTCACTTCGGTAGAACTCAGCCCACCGACCCCGAACTGGACCCTTGATGCATTGCAGAGGGCCACTGCGGGGGTTTTGTTCGACCTGGCCGCGGTGGTCTTGGCCCCTCATGCTGATATCAACGCCGCGCGCGCGCTGGCTGCGGTGATCCAGCAGCAAGGCGACTTGGCGACCACCGCTAGCTGGCTGGGGCTAGACCCGATTGGCGAGGTGCTGCGCGGCGGTTTCGCCAACGCAGACGATGTGGTCAATGTGGCTGCTTCGCTGGTGCCGTCGCTTCGGTCCGGTCGGACATTGAGTGTCGACTCGACACGCTACGCCGAGGCCGGTGCCAGCGAGGCGCAGGAACTGGCCTACAGCATTACTACCGGAGTTGCTTATCTGCGTCTCCTTGAGTCTTTTGGCGTAGCCCCTTCGTTGGGGTCGAACACCATCGGTTTCAGGTTGAGTGTTGGTGCCGATCAGTTTCTTAATATGGCTAAGCTGCGCGCCGCGAGGCGGCTCTGGGCGCGGGTGTTGGAGTCGTCAGGCGTCGACCCGGCCGCTGCGCCACAACTCCAACAGGCGGTTACCAGTCGAGCCTTCTACAGCCGCCGCGACCCGTGGGTCAACATGTTGCGGGCGACGACAGCAGCCTTCTCGGCTGGTGTCGGCGGTGCTGATGCGGTCACTGTGTTGCCCTTCAATGAGGCGCTCGGTCCAGCCGATGAACTTGGCAGACGTCTTGCTCGCAACACCCAGACGTTGCTTATCGAAGAGTCACATCTGGCTCGGGTGGTTGATCCCTCCTCTGGCGCCTGGTTTGTTGAGTCGTTGACCGACCGACTTGCGGCTCGAGCCTGGGCGGAGTTTGTGGCCCTTGAAGCTGCGGGTGGGATCGAAGCTGCAATCGCCGATGGTTCTGTGAGTGCGGCGATCGACCGCTCGTGGCAGCGAAGACTCGAAGCGCTTCGCACTCGTGGTGAGGTCATTACCGGCGTGTCGGAATATCCGGACTTGGCAGATCAAGAACAATCGGAACAAGAACTCACCGCAGTGGAGGGGTCGGAAGGTGTGGGGCTTCCGCTACGCCGACTGGCAGCGCCGTTCGAAGCTCTGCGAGACGCAGCAGACCGCCATCTGTTGGCTACCGGTGAGCGCCCCCTAGTGCACATTGCCGCGCTCGGAGATTCAGCGACCCACACGGCTCGCAGCACCTGGGTCTCCAACCTCTTGGCTGTGGCGGGCGTAGCCGGATCGGGAGCACAAGCCCAAGGCTCTCAATCACCGTTGGAAGCCGAAGCTCGCTTCAGCGAATCGGGTGCTTCGGTCGCGGTGATCTGCTCATCAGATCCCGTTTATGCACTTCGCGGCGTCGGCACAACATTGGCGTTGCGTGAGGCGGGCGCCGAGCGAGTGATCCTCGCTGGTCAGCCAGGTGATCTTCGCGGCGATCTGGAAACCGCTGGGGTCGACGAGTTCTGGCACCAGGGAATGGATGTAGTTGAGGCCCTTACCCGCCTCCAATCCGACCTCGGCCTCTAGTCCAGTTGGCTGAGGGCTTGGCGGAGGTGTTCTTCGATGGCAGCGGCGATGATCGCTGCTCCGTGTTCGTTTGTGTGAACGAAGTCCCAATAGACCGATGACGGAACTGAGTCGAGCACTTCGCTCAAATCGATGATGGGTGCTGCTAGGCCGGCGCGTACCCGTTCAGTCATGGGTAGCCACACATCGGTGTCGTATCCGGGGAGCCCGACAAGGTTTTGCTCGGCTGGAGTGAGATTCGATTTGGTGTACAGATAGGGCTGCCAGAAGAACAGGGTCTCGAAGTCGTAACCACGGGCAAGTGAGCGCACATGATCAACACCTTGACGGTGAATCTTCAGCGCCGCGTCGGCAGCGGCGACGGGGTCGATCGTGTCGATCGGCACAGCGTCGATATCAGCCACCTGCACAGTCGTCTCAGCGTCGAACAGACCGCCGACGCGACGCGCGGCGAGGGCCACCGCACTGTGATCGGCCCACCAAGATCGAACGGTTGCTGCGGCCGATTCGTCAGCAACAGGTTCCTCGGCGGGTATGCCGAAAAAGAGATGAGTTGGTTCTTCGTGAACCCCGAAATGGGTCTGCAGAGTGAGGTCATTGAAACCGTCGTAGAACACCACCACATCGGGCGGGGTGTGGGTTCCGGCACTCAATTCGTGGGACAGCAATTGCACCTGTTGCCAGTTGGCGTAAGCGGGATGTCCGAAATTCACGGCGTTGATCGGCATGTCGGCATCATCGAGCAGCGCAACGACCACAGAAGGGATTGTGGCCATATCGGACTGACCCGACCCGTACAGCGTCGAACCCCCGAAGAACCAAACCTCGGCACGCCCACCATTGATAGCAGAGGCCCGCGTGCTCCTCACGCCATCGACGATGTTGACTACAGGTGATTCATAGGTGACTCCAGGACCGAATCGCCAACCAGTGAACGGGTCGAAATTTCCGATACCTGCTTTGGTGAGATGCGACATGACCTCCTCTGAGCCGGGTTGGGTAGCGAGCGCTTCCTGCGCCGTCGGCTCGAATCCAAACACAACGTGATCGTCGGTTGGACCGGTGTCGTCGTTGTCAAAGCGGCTCAGCAGCGAACCGAGAGCGATATCGGCGATCAACAGCAACACAAGACCGCCCAGCAGGCCTTGCAGCCAGCGAAGCGAACCGGGCCGTGCGGCCGTTCCTGTTGACGGGTGTCGGTACCGCTCGTCGGTGTAAGGGCGTTGGTGCAGCGACCGTTTCTGGGGGGAACGAGGAAGCCATTGGCTGGTTTCGTCGTTGTGTGAGGAGACATCGAGAGGGTCGCTGCGCGTTAAGCGGGACCACATCGCCACCGGAGCGAATATCACCAACTGCACGATCCCCAGCAAAAAGAAAGTCAGAAACCGGCCCGCCCAATGCCCGACAAAAGCCATGATTCGGTCGAGTCTGGTTCTGATTTCGGGCGACACTGCGCTTGCCACGGTGATCGTCAGCGCGATTGCCGCAACGATGATCGCCAGCGTCGGGTGACCCAGGAACCAAAGTGCCGCCGCGACTATCAACGGCACCAGCACCGCCACTGGCCGGCGCTGCCTGGGTGGCGCACCACTCGGCGGTAGCGCCGACCATGCGTGGTCAAGAAGTGGTTCGGTCTCGTTCATCGCAGCGGCATCAGAAAACCGTGTAGAGGGTGTATGGCGCGGCGGCCTGGCCCACCACGATGAAGATCGTGATCACTGCAAGTACGACCATCACTGGGATCAGCCACCACGCCCGATTCAGCACCGCAAAGCCGATCAGGTCTCGGACTAGGCGGGCAAAGTGGCGGAATCGGAGAGCAAGCATGGTCAGTCAAGCACGCCTCGTCTAATCCAGAGCGAAGGCTTGGCGCCAGTTGTCGGACTCAGGCCATTTCGGCTGTGCGCTCTTCATCAGCACGTGATCCTCAAGAACGAGCACATCCATCTCGGTTCGCATGAAGCACCGGTAGGCGTCGCTGGGTGTGCAGACGATCGGTTCGCCCCTCACGTTGAACGACGTGTTGATGATCACTCCACAACCGGTTCGGGCCTCGAAGGCTTTGAGGATCTCATGCAGCCGGGGGTTGCGTGTGGCGCTGACGGTCTGCACCCGCGCTGAGCCGTCGACGTGGGTTACCGCAGGTATTTCGGACCGCCGCTCGTTGACCCACTCTCGAATGTCTGATTCTCGTATCTGCTGTTCTGGTATGTGACCGCTCTTTTGTCGGGCCCGCATTGCTGCGGCATCGAGCCTTTTGGCGGCCACCGGCGCAACCAGCAACATGTAGGGGGAGGGTTGCGTCAAATCGAACCAGTCTTCGGTCTGTTCCTCAAGCACCGCTGGGGCGAATGGCCGAAACGATTCGCGATATTTGATCTTGAGGTTCATTGTCGACTGCATCTGCTCGGACCTGGCGTCGCCGAGTATTGAGCGATGGCCCAAAGCGCGGGGTCCAAACTCCATAGGTCCAGCAAACACACCAACGACCCGACCCTCATCAATCTCGGCGGCAATGCGCTCTGCTCTGTCGCTGCCTCGCAGGGTTTCGTGGGGGAAACCCGCCGTGTTCAGCCACGCGCCAATCTCGTCACTGTCAAACGAGGGCCCGAGATAGGCCCCGCGCATCTTGTCGATCGAATGATCGGTTGCGCTCTCGCTTGAACTGTGACCGTCGATGATGCGCTGCTTACCCATGATCCGGTGCCATCCAAGGTAAGCCGCGCCGACCGCCCCGCCAGCGTCTCCCGCGGCGGGTTGTATCCAGATCCGCTCGAAGATGCCTGCGCGAAGCAGTCGGCCGTTGGCCACACAATTGAGGGCCACACCGCCGGCGAGTACCAGATTGCGTTCGCCGGTTATCGCTTGAGCCCGTCGTGCGATCGCCAGCACGACCTCTTCGGTCACGACTTGAATTGAGGCCGCCAGATCCATTTCTCGTTTGGTGAGTTCCGACTCGGGGGCGCGGGGCGGTCCACCGAAGAGATTTGCGAACCTGTCGTTGGTCATGGTGAGACCGGTCAGGTAATCGAAATAACTGAGGTCGAGCGTGAAGGATCCGTCTGGTCGCAGGTTGATGAGATGATCCCGGATGGTGTCGGCGTAGACCGGTTCGCCGTAAGGGGCGAGGCCCATGAGTTTGTATTCGCCACTGTTGACCCTGAACCCGCAGAAATACGTGAACGCGGAGTAGAGCATCCCCAGCGAATGGGGGAAGTCGATCTGCTCGATCAATTCGGTTTTATTATTGTGACCCGCGCCGATTGAACTCGTGGCCCACTCGCCGACCCCGTCAAAGGTGACGATGGCGGCTGAGGTGAAGGGCGACGGATAAAACGCACTGGCCGCGTGGCTCTCGTGATGCTCGGTGAACCAGATCTGCTTTGGCGGTGTGCAGCCGAGTCGTTTCAGACCTCGCTCGATTTCCATGGGGATCCAGAGTTTCTGACGCATCCATAACGGAATTGCTTCGCGAAAGGAAGAGAAGCCTTTGATCCCAACCTTCAGGTAAGTGCGAATCAGCCTTACGAAGGTGGTAAGAGGTTTCTCATAGAACACGACCGCTGCCAGTTCGTGGGGTTGTACCCCAGCGTCGTGAAGGCACCAGGCGATGGCGTTGGACGGGTAGCCGGCATCGTGCTTCTTTCGGGAGAAACGCTCTTCTTGGGCCGCGGCGATCAGTTCTCCGTCGCGCAGCAACGCGGCGGCACTGTCGTGGTAGAACGCGCTGATCCCAAGGACGTAGATCTTCGCCGGCGTCGCTGCTCTCGGCATTGCTGACTCCGGTGTTGTCAACCTAGACATTGGCACAGACCGTAGTCCCAGAAACCGGCGTCTGGATCATTGCTGTTGGAGCTGCGGTGGCAGATACGGTGAAGCAATGAGCGTGATCCCGGATTTCACGACGGTTGATCTTGACGGCGGTGAATTCACCGGTCTCGACAACGAACAGATCGCCGCGGGACGTGCCCATATCAGCCAAACCCCGGAGGGAATCGATATTTCTGCGGTCGCGACCGCGGCAGACATCGCTGAATTCGATTTCCCGCATACTTTGCCGGGATTCGCACCGTTCCTTCGAGGCCCGTACCCGACGATGTATGTGAACCAGCCGTGGACCATCCGCCAATACGCCGGGTTTTCAACCGCTGAAGAATCCAACGCCTTCTATCGCCGCAACCTGGCAGCCGGCCAAAAAGGCCTCTCAATCGCATTCGATCTGGCAACACACCGCGGCTATGACTCCGACAACCCACGCGTCTTGGGCGATGTGGGCATGGCTGGGGTCGCAATCGACTCGATCCTTGATATGCGCCAGTTGTTCGAGGGCATCCCACTGGATCAGATGAGCGTGTCCATGACCATGAACGGCGCGGTACTGCCGGTACTGGCCCTGTATGTGGTGGCCGCTGAAGAGCAGGGGGTGAAACCACTTCAGCTTTCGGGGACCATCCAAAACGACATTCTCAAAGAGTTCATGGTCCGCAACACCTACATCTACCCACCGGCTCCGAGCATGCGGATCATCTCGGACATTTTCGTTTTCACGTCGCAGCAGATGCCGAAGTTCAACTCGATTTCGATCTCGGGCTACCACATCCAAGAAGCCGGGGCGACCGCTGATCTCGAACTGGCTTACACCTTGGCCGACGGTATCGAATACGTGCGGGCAGGGATTTCCGCCGGGTTGCCGGTTGACTCGTTTGCTCCACGTCTCAGCTTCTTTTGGGGCATTGGCATGGACTTTTTCATGGAAGTGGCGAAACTCCGTGCTGCCCGCTTGTTGTGGGCGAAGTTGATGGCGCAATTCGGCCCTGAAAACCCGAAGTCGCTGTCGTTGCGCACGCATTCACAGACCAGCGGTTGGAGCCTCACCGCCCAAGACGTCTACAACAATGTCGTTCGCACCTGTGTAGAGGCGATGGCCGCCACCCAGGGCCATACCCAGTCTCTCCACACCAACGCCTTGGATGAGGCACTCGGACTGCCCACCGATTTCTCTGCCCGAATCGCCCGCAACACCCAACTGTTCCTGCAACAGGAGAGCGGTACAACCCGCACGGTCGACCCTTGGGGTGGCAGCTATCACGTTGAGAAATTGACCCACGATCTAGCCGAAGTTGCCTGGGGTCACATCAGCGAAGTGGAAGGTATGGGCGGCATGGCGGCAGCCATCGAAGCGGGAATCCCCAAGATGAGGATTGAACAAGCAGCCGCACGAACCCAAGCTCGTATCGACTCTGGTGCTCAGGCAGTGATCGGCGTCAACAAATACCGGCTTGATCCGCGACTAGGACAACACGAAGACGTTGAGGTCCTCAAGATCGACAATGCCGATGTGCGAGCCGCCCAAATTGCCAAGCTGGAGCAGTTGCGAGCCGAACGAGACGACCACAGCGTGGAGTCCGCCTTAGCGGCGTTGACCATGGCCGCGAAGACCGCGGAGGGCAACCTATTGGCCCTCGCTATAGACGCGGCCCGCCAGAAAGCAACAGTGGGGGAGATCAGCGACGCCCTAGAAAACGTCTACGGTCGTCATGTAGCGCAGATCCGTACTATCGCAGGGGTGTACCGAGCCGAAATGGGCGCCAACGACGATTCCATCACCAGAGTCAGAGAACAAGTCGAGGCGTTCGCCGAAGCCCGTGGCCGTCGCCCCCGCATTCTTGTGGCCAAGATGGGCCAGGACGGTCACGACCGGGGCCAAAAGGTAATCGCCACAGCTTTTGCCGACCTCGGTTTCGATGTCGACATTGGTCCTCTGTTTCAAACCCCCGCCGAGGTGGCACGCCAAGCCGTTGAGGCCGATGTCCATGTGGTGGGGGCATCGTCATTGGCAGCCGGCCATCTCACACTGGTGCCCGAGTTGATCCGCGAACTCGAACGACTAGGCCGTTCAGACATCAAGATCACCGTCGGCGGGGTGATTCCTCCAGACGACATTGCGACCCTGCTGGAGATGGGCGCGGTGGCTGTCTACCCCCCCGGAACGGTTATTGCCGACGCCGCCATAGAGTTGCTCGACTTGTTTTAGTTTCCTGGTCTCGTTCGGGACAGACGAAACGGTAACGTCGGCAGTGATGTCAAGCGCAATCCCAGACGATGAAGACGAACCAACCGCACGCGACAGAGACCTCGCTGCCGCGGTGCTTACCGGTGATCGCAGTGCAATTGGGCGCGCCATCACGCTTGTTGAATCGACCAAACCCAGACATCGTCTGCGAGCCGCGGCGCTGCTGGAGGTGTTGCTGCCGCACACCGGCAAAGCCGACCGGATTGGGATCACCGGTGTTCCCGGTGTCGGCAAGTCGACGTTCATCGAAACGCTTGGCATCAAACTCACTGCGGCAAATCGCCGTGTCGCGGTTGTAGCGGTTGATCCTTCGAGTTCGCGTAGCGGTGGTTCAATCCTTGCCGACAAGACAAGGATGACGAAACTGTCTGCTGACGAGGGGGCTTTCATCAGGCCCGCACCGTCGGCTGGCACCCTCGGGGGTGTGGCCCGCTCAACTCGTGAGTCGATGCTGGTACTGGAGGCAGGTGGCTACGACATCATCATCGTTGAGACTGTGGGAGTCGGGCAGTCAGAGACGGTGGTCCATTCCTTGGTCGACATCTTTATGGTGCTGATGTTGGCAGGCGCGGGCGATGAACTGCAGGGCATCAAGAAAGGTGTATTGGAGTTGGCCGATCTTGTGGCTGTCAACAAGGCCGACGGGGACAATTCGCAGCCCGCTGAGCTCGCCGCGGTTGATTATCGCCGAGCGCTGCACCTGTTGGCGCCGCAAAGCCCCAACTGGAGCACTCCCGTCGTCACTTGTTCTGCGCTGACTGGTGAGGGACTGGACGAGATCTGGACACTTGTGCAACAGCATCGCCACGCGCTTCACCAAACAGGTGAACGAGAGCAGCGCCGAAGAGATCAACAACTCAATTGGATGCGCAACATGGTGCGCGAACGACTGTTGGATCAAGTCGCGGCTGATAGTGCTTTCGCTACCCGCAACGCCGAACTGGAAGCCGCAGTTGCAGCCGGGAAAATAAGCCCGAGTGTCGCTGTCGACCGTTTGCTCGACAGCTGACCACACCCGCGAAACTGAATCCGCCCAAGAGCGGGGCCGGTGTTGTCGTTTTGTCTTTCTCCGCGGCAATATTGAGTACAGCGGTATCGATTCGGACTCTGAGTTCAAAGAACTACCGAAGCTTGATTGCAGCGGCCAACTGCTAAAGAACATCGCCAGAACAAGGAGAGAGTACCCATGGAAATCGCGCCCCCTGGACTCAAGGGCTTGGCGGTGGCTGACACGATGCTCGGCGCGGTAAGAGGCCAAGAGGGATTCTTCCATTACCGGCAGTACGACGCCGCGGAGCTCGCTCGTACCCGGTCGCTCGAAGATGTCTGGACTCTGCAGATGAGCGGTGCGCTGCCTCCCGAGGTGCCGCGTCTAGATCCAGGCCAATTGCGAACGCTCCCTGAGCCGGTGTCGCGGCTGCTTGACGAGAGCGCCCGTTGGGTTGGCGATCCAATGGTGGCTCTTCGTATCGGCATGCTTGCGGTGGGTGATCACGAAGCCCGCGGCCCACTGCTTGACCGCAGCGCTGAAGAGATACACGGCGACGCGATGCGTCTCGCTGCGGTTGTGCCCACGATCCTCGCTCGCCACTATCGACAGCGGCGGGGGTTGTCGCCGATAGCTCCAGACCCAGCCATCGGCCATGCCGCTGACTATTTCCGTATGGTGACCGACTCGGTTCCGAGCGCAGAGGCTGAACGTGCCGTTGAGCAGTACCTTGTGGCCACGCTGGATCATGGTTTCAACGCCTCGACTTTCACGGGTCGAGTGGTGGCAAGCACGGGAGCCGATATGGCCGGGTCGCTGGTTGCCGCGGTGGGAGCACTCACGGGTCCATTGCATGGTGGAGCGCCGAGTCGTTGTATGCAGATGATTGATGAAATTGGCGATCCGGCTGCTGCTGCCGACTGGACCCGCGCTCGTCTCGGCGCGGGCGACAAGATCATGGGATTTGGTCATGCCGTCTATCGGGCTGAAGATCCTCGCGGGGTTGTGTTGCGCGAAGCCGCTGAGCGTCTTGGTGGCGAACTCGTGGACCGCGCTGCGGGAATCGAAAGTGAGATCCTAGCGGTGTTGGCCGAGTGGAGACCCGATCAGCGGATCGTTACCAACGTCGAGTTCTGGGCTGGTGTGGTTCTGGAACTGGTTGGTTTGCCCCGCGAGATGTTCACCCCGACGTTCTCGGTCAGTCGATCGATTGGTTGGGCCGCTCATGTGGTGGAGCAGCACGCCGAGGGCAAGATCATGCGGCCCAGTGCGCGCTATGTCGGGCCTGAGCCGGTTGTCGCTCCCGCAGTTTGATTTTCTAGTCGGGGTGTCCTTACTCTAAAGTTCCTTCGTAGGAAGGCAAAACTAGGAGCGAGCATGACAGTTGCTGATGGTGTTGATTTGTGGGACATGGATGCGTTCCAGCGTCAGGAACACCACGACATGCTTGAGCGCCTGCGTGAGACCGACCCAGGGATTCATTGGATCGATGAGGGAGACAGGGGTCCTGGGTTCTGGGCTATCACCCGGCTTGAGCATCTCAAAGAGGTCAACCGCAACGCTGAGGCGTTCTCATCCAATCGCGGTGGCACTCAGATGACCGAGCGGAACCGCGCAGATGCAATCGACGAATTCAAACATGATTCGATGATCTCCTTGGATCCCCCTAAGCACACCCGCTATCGCCGCATTGTCAGTCGCGGTTTCACACCGCGGATGATCAACTTGCTGGAGGACTACCTGTTGAATCGCACCGACATGATCATTGACAGGGTGTCTGAGCAGGGTCATGCCGACTTTGTGGAGGATCTGAGCGCCGAACTCCCGTTGCAGGCGATCGCGGAGATGATGGGCATCCCGCTGGAGGACCGTTCAAGGATCTTCGACTGGACCAACGCCATGATCGGTGGCGACGATCCTGATGTCGTGGCTTCACGGGAAGATCTGATCGCATCTTCAATGGAGCTGTTCGCGTACTCCAATGCTTTGCAGAAGGAGCGTCGCGACAAGCCCGCAGACGACATCATCACCACCCTGCTGTCTGCCGATATCGACGGGGAGAAACTCAGCGAGACCGAGTTCGACATGTTCTTCCTGCTGCTCTGTGTGGCAGGCAACGAAACCACCCGCAACTCGATGACCCATGGCATGCACGGTTTCTTCCAGTTTCCCGATCAGTGGGAGAAGTACCGTTCAGATCCCGACCGTTACGCCGCGACTATGGCCGACGAGGTGGTGCGCTGGGCTACGCCGGTTCTCCATTTCCGCCGTCAGGCCATGCGGGACCATGAAGTGGGTGGTGTCAAGATCAAAGAAAACGACAAGGTCGTGATGTGGCATATTGCCGCCAACCGCGACCCACGGGCCTTTGCTGATCCTTGGCATTTCGACATTGAGCGGACCCCCAACGACCACATTGGTTTTGGAGGCGGCGGACCTCACTTCTGTCTTGGAGCCAACCTGGCTCGCATGGAGATTCGTCTGATGTTCAAGGGCATCGCCGAGCGCCTGCCCGATATTCGGCTGGCCGGAGACCTCGACTACCTGCGCTCCAATTTCATCGGTGGCGTAAAGAAGATGCCCGTCGAGTTCACACCGACGCCATCTACTCACACCACGCCTTTGCAACGCCTCGGTGCTGCCGCGGGTGCCTCAGGCACCACCGGCTACGGCGGTTCAGTCGACCGCTGAGCGCGCTCTAGGTCGCCGAGATTCGGTAGAGCTCGCCTATGAGGTCGTCGTAGCGGCCGATAGCGACTGTGATGGCGTAGAGCGCTCCGAATCCCATCCCGATGACTCCGACCGCACGGTGGTTGAGGATGTTCTCGCTGGCTGGAACGGCGTGGCTGAGCAGAGCGAGTAGCAGCATCGGGAGCAGCGCCCCGACCGTGTAGACAAGCATCAGCGCCAAGGTGCGAGGTCCTTGGCTGGTTGCATTGTTCAAAATGTCGCCGAGTTGAGCGCCCACGCAGGGAAGCCACATCCAACCCGCGAGCGCACCACCGATGACTCCGGCGCCGATTAGTCGTCGTTGATCAGCCTCCTGCGCGGATCGGGCTGCCACAAACGTTGCCGCTACCAGCATTCCGAGAGGGACGACGATCGCGCCGCGGCTCACGATTGACCAGTGCCCTGCGGCCTGGGACCACATCAACACGGCGGCGAAGACGGTAGAAACGCCGCGACACGCCCATCGATTTCCGCTCTTGTGGGTGGGTCGCTAGAAATCTTCGTCGAAGGAGACTTCGCCCTCAACACCGACCTGGTAGGCCGACACTGTCCGCTCGAAGAAGTTCGACAGTTCCTGGACATCTTGCAACTCCATGAAGGCAAACGGGTTGCGGGAACCGAAGCGCCGGGGAAGGCCCAACTGGACGAGTCGCTGATCTGCAACGAACTCAAGGTAGTTGCGGGTGTCGGAGGTGGACATACCCGGCACACCTTCGCCCAGCAGATCTTGTGCAAACAGGAATTCGGCCTCGACGGCATCCTCAAGCATGGCGGTGATGCGTTCGCCCAGTTCTGCATCGAAGAGTTCTGGTTCTTCGGACCGCACCGTGTTGATCACCTCGAGGGCGAAGTTCATGTGCATTGATTCGTCACGGAACACCCAGTTGGTGCCAGCGGCCAAACCGTTGAGAAGGCCCTTTGAACGCAGGAAGTAGACATAGGCGAAAGCGGCGAAGAAGAACAAGCCTTCGATGCAAGTGGCGAAGCAGATCAGGTTCATTAGGAACCGTTTGCGATCCTCGGCGGTCAGCAGCGGACCGTTGCCGACAGAATCCATCCACTTGAAGCAGAACTCTGCTTTTGCCCGTATCGAGGGAATGTTGTCGATTGCGGAGAAAGCAGCGGCCCGCTCGTCGGCGTCGGGGATGTAGTTGTCGAGCAGGTTCAAGTAGAACTGGACGTGCAGTGCCTCTTCGTAGAGCTGGCGCGAAAGATACATCCGCGCCTCGGGTGAGTTGATGTGCTCGTAGAGATTGAGGACAAGATTGTTGGCCACGATCGAGTCACCCGTGGCAAAGAACGCCACGAGCCGGCTGATGAGGTGCTTCTCGGCTGGCATCAGCTTGCGATCAAGGTCGGTGAGGTCGTCGGAGAAGTCGATTTCTTCGACGGTCCAAGTGTTCTTGATTGCGTCCTTGTACATCTCAAAAAACTGCGGATAGCGCATGGGACGCAAGGTCAAGTTGAAGCCAGGGTCCAAGATGTTGGTTTCGGCATTGGCCGGTGTGGCGTAATGACCGGCATGGCCTTCTGAAGCCTGTGCTGGATCAGTGGCCTGTGCCGGCTCAGTGGCAAAACTCAGCTCGTCAGTTAGGGCCATCAGTCGCATGCCTCGCATGTCTCGGGATTTTCGAGTGAGCAGGAGAGAGCTTCGGCGTCTGTGAAGGTCTTTTTGTCCCGGGAGCCGTTGGTCGGGCCACCGGTTCCCGGCGTGCCGGCCGTAGTTTTGTTGATACGTGTTGCTGGGCGACTCCGCAGGTAATAGGTGGTCTTCAGGCCCTTCTCCCAGGCGTGCATGTACATCGAAGACAGCTTTCCGATAGTCGGGGCTTCCATGAACAGATTCAGTGATTGGCTCTGATCGACGAAGGCGCCGCGGTCAGCGGCCATCTCAATAAGAGACTTCATCGGGATTTCCCATGCCGTTCGATAGATGGTCTTGAGGTCGTCGGGTACACGGTCAATTGTTTGGATTGAGCCTTCCGCCTTCTTGACATCGGCGATCATGTCGGTGTCCCACAGACGCAGGCGCTGAAGTTCTGCGACGAGGTAGCGATTGATCTGCATGAACTCTCCTGAGAGGGTTTCTCGTTTGAAAAGGTTGGATACCTGTGGCTCGATGCACTCGTAGCATCCGGAGATCGAAGCGATGGTCGCGGTCGGGGCGATGGCGATCATCAGCGAGTTGCGCAGACCGTGCTGGGAGATGCGTTGGCGCAGGGTCTCCCAGCGCTCGGGGTCTGATGGCTCGACGCCCCACAGGTCGAACTGCAGGTCGCCTTGGGCCGCTCTGGTTTCGGCGAAGGTGGCGTGCGCTCCGCTGCTCTCGGCCAATTCCGTTGAGGCCCATAGGGCGTTGAAGTAAATCTCCTCGCTTATACGGCGGGAGACTTCGCGCGCTTCGGGCGAATCGAAAGCCAGACTCATTTTGAAGAAGACATCTTGCAAACCCATCAATCCGAGGCCGACGGGTCGCCAGCGGTGGTTGGATGTGCCGGCTTCTGGGGTCGGGTAGAAATTGATGTCGATCACTCGATCAAGGAACGGCACGACTTGGCGCACGACCTGGCCGAGCCGCTGGTAGTCCATCGTTTTCACGTCAGTTGGGGCGGTCCGTGCTGTGGCTGTCTGGTCGGGAGTTGTGCCGTTTGTGCTGGTAGCGCTGTTAAGCGTCGGGGGCGCTCCTGCGGGGATCGTGGTAACGAACTTGCCGAGGTTGACCGAGCCGAGGTTGCACACCGCAGTCTCGCTTTGGCTTGTGACCTCAAGGATCTCGGTACACAAGTTGGATAGGTGCACGACTCGGTCGCGGGCGTTGGTTTCGCCCGTTGAACCGGGACCGGTCTGGTTGCACTTCCGGTTGGCGGAGTCCTTGAAGGTCATCCAACCATTGCCTGTCTCGGCCAGTGCTCTCATCATGCGTTGGTAAAGCTCGCGGGCTTCGACTTGCTTTTCTTGGAGTCCGTCGGCCTCTGCTTGTTCGTATATGGCACGGAACTCGTCACCGTACGTGTCGATCAAGTCCGGGACTTTCTTGGGGTCGAAAAGGCTCCACTTCCAGCCATTCTTGACTCTCTCCATGAATAGATCGGGGATCCAGTTGGCGAGATTGATGTTGTGGGTGCGCCGGGTGTGATCACCGGTGTTGTCTCGTAGTTCGAGGAATTGCTCGATGTCGGCATGCCATGCTTCTAGGTATACGCAGGCTGCGCCCTTACGACGGCCCCCCTGGTTGACAGCAGCGACAGAGGCATCAAGGGTCCTGAGCCATGGCACGATGCCGTTGGACAGCCCGTTGGTGCCGACGATGAGACTGTTCTTGGACCGAACTCGATGCCAGGCGACGCCAATTCCTCCAGCAAACTTGGAAAGCTGAGCGATATCGGTGTAGCGCTTGTAGATGCCTTCGAGTGAGTCTTCGGGGGAATCGAGCAGGTAGCAACTCGACATCTGTGGGTGTCTGGTGCCGGAGTTGAAGAGCGTGGGGCTTGATGGCAGATAGGCCAGCGAGGACATCAGGTTGTAGAAGTAGACGGCTTCTTCTGGGTTGTTGGATAGTCCGCAGGCGACACGCAGGAAGAAGTACTGGGGGGTTTCAATGACTTTGCGGGTCTCGGGGTGGCGTAGCAGGTAGCGGTCGTAGACCGTGCGGATCCCGAAGAACTCGAAGTTGCGGTCTCGTTGGCTGTCGATGGCGGCGTTGAGTTCTGGGGCGTGCTCGCCGACGAACTCGAAGACTTCGTCGCTGATAAGGCCAAGCTTGTGGCCGAGTGCTACTGACTCAGAGAACCATGGAGCGTTTTGGTTACGGACCTCTTTGTCGATGTAGGTCGAGAGCAGGCGAGCAGCGAGTTTTGAGTAGTTGGGTTCTTCAACGATCAAACCCGCGGCGGTGCGGATCGACAGTTCGTCGAGTTCCTGGGTGGTGGCGCCGTCGGCTAGCGCGGCAATGGTACGGGTCGATACGAACATCGGGTCAACGCCGTGGAGTCCTTCGGTCGCTCTGGCGACTGCGTTGACGATTTTGTTGACGTCAACGGGTTCTAGCGTGCCGTTGCGCTTGCGTACTCGCATTCTGGTAGTGACGGATGAGGCTGCTGGTGTGCTCTGTACGGCGCTGAGCCGATCCTGTTGCATCACCATTGCGTGACCTTTCCGTGCGGGAGAGGAGTTTGAGGGGTGGTGGTCCCGGCCTGGCACCGCCCTCACCGTGACTCTAGAAGTAGTCGCGGACCTATAATTACAGCCGAGTAATTACGCACGCGTCAACCCCACTTTCGCGATAGTCCTCTGGCCTGCCCATTTGTGTGATCCGCCGTCAGGGATTTTCGAGTCGAAGCGTGCGATCTAAGCAGCGTCGAAGCGGTCTGGAGTAGTTTTCTGGGATGGAAATTCTAGACGTTGACCTGTTGGCGTTTGAACGAGGCGACCGTGCTGCCCGTCAGGGCGTTGTCGATGGGGTGATGAAGAGCCTGGTGACAGGGTTCGTTTACGTCGAGCACGACATGAGTATCGACATGATCGACGAGGTCTACGGCAAACTCGAAGAGTTCTTCTCGTTGCCGCAAGACCGTAAGGACGCATACAAAGTGGCTGGTAGTAACGGTCAAACGGGGTACACAGGACTGCTTGTGGAGACCGCGGCCATCGCCGATGTGCCCGACTTCAAAGAAATGCTCAACTGGCACGCTCCGCGGCCCGAGGGTCATCCGCTTCGCGCCCAGTATCCCTTCCGCTACGGGCCACCAACGCTGCCCGACAATGACATCGCCGGTGTCGGCGAACTACTCCTTGATTTCCACGACACGGTTGTGGAGCTGCAGATTCGAGTGTCTCGGATCATCGCGGTTGGTCTGGGACTTCACGAATCGTTCTTCGATCAGATGCTTGTCGACGGCGCAAATCTCACCCGGGCAATTCATTACCCGGCGATGCTTCAGGCACCCGATGAGACCCATGTGTGGGCCGCCGAACATGCTGACATCAATCTGATCACCGCGTTGCCCCGCGCCACCGCGGCCGGTCTACAGGTCAGAGTCGAAGACCGCTGGATTGATACGATCCCGCCTGATGACGGGGCGATCATCAACACAGGTCTGATGCTCGAACGGTTGACCAATGGTGCAATCCCGCCAGGATTCCATCGTGTCGTATCCGGTGCAGGCCAACAGGGTGACCGCTATTCGGTGGTGCAGTTCGCCCATCCCGAACCGTGGACCATCCTGGCGCCGGTTCCCACGACAGTGACCCCGCAGAACCCGCTGAGGTTCCCGACGATCACCGCGGGTGACGCCTTGTCGAAGGTGATCTGGGAGATCAACCTGGTAGAAGAAGGCCGCCGACTCGACAACTAAGAGGCCGAGCGGTCCTTGGATAGCCAGTTGAGGATGGCACGGACTAGTTCGTCGGAGTGATCTCGGTTGGTGAACAGATGGTCGGCTCCCGGGACCGTATGAAGCGTCGCAGATCCGGCTTCGGCCAGCGCTTCAGTTTGGTCGTGTCCAACCACGGTGTCGGCTCCAGCTTGTACCACCAACATGGGTCGGTTCAGTCCGGCAGCGGCCGCGGTCACATCGTGGCGACGCAGGTCGTCGAGGAACTCTCTGCCGATAGTTACCGGTCTTGGACCTATCTTGACCTCGGCTCGACCGTCGCGACGGATCCGCTCAAGGGCGTCAGCGTCAAAGAGGTGCTCGACATGAGCGACCGAGGCCGGAGAGGCGACTGCCACGACTGCGGTCACGGTGTGCAGGCGCGACGCTGCCAGTACCGCGGCGGAGCCACCAAGACTGTGGCCGACGAGCACACATGGGCCGGCGCCGCGCTGGATCAGCGCCACGGCGGCTTGAGTCAGATCAGCCACATTTGTGGCAACGGTTGTGGATGCCATCTCTCCGCCGCTGTCGCCGAGCCCGGTGAAATCGAAAGCCATCGTGAGGTATCCGCCACTGGCCAAACCCTTGGCAATGCGTGCGGTCGTGAACAGGTCCTTGGAGCAGGTGAAACAATGGGCTAGCAGTGATGCGCCGACCGTCTCGGTGCCGTCAGGCGGGCGGTGCAGGATTCCAGCGAGTTTCGCCCCCGCGCCACCGGTGAACTCCAAGCGCTCCATGTCTGCCGCTTAGGTGGTCGCGGTCGGGGTCGTGCGCAGCGAGAAACAAAAAGGTTCACCGTCGATTTTTGTCTTGTGGATGCGCAGGTGGTCAGGGGCTGGGGCGGTGGTGATTTGGGTGGCTAGTACCTGCTCAGACACATAGGCGTCGTGTTCTTTGAGCGATGTGACGGCAGTGTTGGCAGCAGCTGTGATCCAGACCTCGATACGGTCGGTGACTACCAGATCTTCGGCTCGGCGAGCGTTCTGGATCTCGCGGACCATGTCTCGGGCGAGACCTTCGGCTTCAAGTTCCGGGGTGAGGTTGGTGTCGATGCTGACCACGGCGTCGTTGGAGCGCAGAGCCGCTGCCACGACGCGCTCGGGGGACTCCAGCACGAGTTCGTATTCCTGTGCGCTCAACACCTGATCGGCGACCGTTACTGTGCCATCTGGTTTGGCTTCCCATTCACCCTTGCGAGCCGCGGCGAACACAGCTTGCACCGCTGAACCAAGACGCGGACCGAGCGCTTTGCCGTCGGGTCGCAGAATCAGCGTGGCAAGGCTCCCAATCTCGTCGGTGACTTTCACGGCCTTGACGTTGAGTTCATCCGCGAGCAGTTCGCTGAACGGTTCGAGCGTGGTTGCGTCACGGCCCGCCACGGTGAGCGATGCCAGCGGTAATCGAACCCGCAAACCCTCGTTTTCGCGCAACCGCAATGCTGTGGAGGCGACATCTCGAAGCCGGTCCATCGCGGCCACAAGCGCGTCGTCGGCAGGAAAATTGTCTAGCGATGGCCAATCGCAGAGATGTACCGACGGTGCCATCGATTCGTCGTCGCCCGCTAGGCCTAGCCAGATCTCTTCGCTGATCATCGGCAAGAAAGGCGCTGCTACCTGCACAAGCGTGGTTAGAACGCTGTACAGCGTGTCGAGTCCGCCGAAGTCTGCTCCACTGCCGTCGACCCCCCAGAAACGGTCCCGAGAACGGCGGATGTACCAATTGTTGAGCGCGTCGATGAACGAGCGGGTCTCCGTCGCCGCGCCCGACAGGTCATAGGCGTCCATCCGGGCTTCGGTTCTGGCAATCAGGTCACGCGTCTTGGCGAGGATGTAGCGATCGAGTAATTCGGTGCTGTCGGTGCGAAAACTCGCCTGATAGTTCTCGACGTTGGCGTACAGCGTGAAGAATGAATAGGCGTTCCAGATCGGCAGGATCACCTGGCGTACGACGTCGTCGATGGCCTGATCAGAGATCCTGGCGTCGCCACCCCGCACGATGTTGGACGACATGAAGTACCAGCGCAAAGCGTCGGATCCCTGCGCCGAGAAGATGTCTTCCGGCTCTGTGTAGTTGCGTAGTTTCTTGGAGAGCTTGGCTCCGTCGTCGGCCAGCAGGATTCCGTGACAGATGACATTTTGGAAGGCAGGGCGATCAAACAACGCCGTGGCCAACACATGCAACGTGTAGAACCAGCCGCGTGACTGGTTGATGTACTCGACGATGAAATCCGCTGGAAAATGCTCGTCGAACCATTCCTTGTTCTCGAAGGGGTAATGAACCTGAGCGAAGGGCATAGCACCGGACTCGAACCAGCAATCGAGGACTTCAGGGACCCGCCGCATCATCGAGCGGCCGCTCGGGTCATCAGGGTTGGGTCGCACCAACTCGTCGATGAAGGGGCGGTGGAGGTTGTCGGGGCGCACCCCGAAGTCGGCCTCCAACTCATCAAGGCTGCCGTACACGTCGGTACGCGGATACTCGGGATTGTCGCTGATCCAAATGGGGATGGGCGAACCCCAGAATCGGTTGCGTGAGATCGACCAGTCCCTTGCCCCTTCGAGCCACATGCCGAATCGACCGTCGCGGATATGGCTTGGGACCCAGTTGATTTCCTGGTTGGTTTCCAGCAGCCGATCGCGGATCTCGGTGACTTTCACATACCAACTCGGCATGGCTTTGTAGATGATCGGCGTGTCTGTGCGCCAACAGTGCGGGTAGTTGTGGGTATAGCTGTCGTGACGCACCAGATGGCCTGTGTCGCGTAGCGCTTTGATGATCCCAGCGTTGGCTTCAAGCACGTTGATGCCCGCCCAATCGGTGACTTCTTCGGTGAAACAACCGGAATCGTCGACCGGTACCACGGTGCCGATGCCGGCGGTGGCTGCCACCCGTTGGTCGTCCTCACCGAAGCCGGGTGCCATATGCACCACCCCGGTGCCTTCGGAGGTGTCGATGAAGTCACCCTCGAGGACGACGAAAGCACGGTTTTTGCCGTGATGCGACTTTTGTGGATCGACTTCTGCCATATCGGCGAAGAAACTGAACAGTGGCACATAGGTGCGGCCCACGAGCTCGGATCCACTGATAGTGCCGACATGGGTTGCATCGCCGAGTTGGCGCTCGTAGGACGCGACCGCGGCTTCGCTCAGCACGTAGCGGCTTCCGTCGGCATCGCGCATCACCGCGTACTGGAGGTCCGGGCCCACGCTGAGAGCAAGGTTCGACGGCAATGTCCACGGCGTTGTCGTCCAAGCCAGAATCGATACTGTCTGGTCAGCACCCGTCTGGTCAGCACCCGTGTCGCCGACGCCCGTGTCGCTGGAACCGGGCAGTCCGCTCGGGTCGTCGAGTTCGAACCCCACGGTGATCGCCGGGTCTTGGCGGGGACGGGTGGCGTCATCAAGCCGGATCTCGTGGTTCGACAGAGGCGTTTCGGCACCCCAGCTATAGGGCAGCACCCGGTTCGACTGGTAGATCAACCCTTTGTCCCAAAGCTGTTTGAACGCCCACATGACCGATTCCATGTAGTCGCGGTCCATGGTCTTGTAGTCGTTGTCGAAATCGACCCAGCGGGCTTGCCGGGTGACCGTCTTCTCCCACTCCTTGGTGTATTTCAGTACCGAAGTGCGGCAGTACTCGTTGAACTTCTCGATGCCGTACTCGATGATCGATGCTCTGCCGGCGACCGGGAGTTCCTTCTCGGCTTCCATCTCGGCGGGAAGGCCGTGGCAGTCCCAGCCGAAACGCCGCTCAACCCGACGGCCCTTCATTGTGAAGTAACGGGGGACGACATCTTTCACGTAACCGGTAAGCAGATGCCCGTGGTGGGGGAGCCCATTGGCGAACGGCGGGCCATCATAAAACACGTATTCGGTGTCAACCGGGCGCTGCTCGACAGAGGTCTCGAAGGTGTCATTGGTCGCCCAATATTCGAGAATACGCCGCTCAATGCCCGGCAGATCCGCTTTCCCAACATGCGGGTAGGGGGCGTTGGCGGCGTCACTCATGGGGCCACAGGCTACCGGCGCGCGGCTGTTGACCTCCCGCTATGAACGACTTGGCAACTCAGGCGGTTCGTGCGACAGGTCGGTGGCTTCGCCGACCCCTCGCCTCGCGGCCCGCTTCGCTTTTCGTTCCGCCTTTAGTTCCTTGCGGTTTGCGAACGCTTCCTCAAGACCGGCGTCTTGGAAATCTCCCGGTACTTCCCCGGTGGTGGCGAACAGGTACAGGGCCATCTTGAAGACGCCGGTGAGCGCACCGATCGCAACCGAGACGATCGCCACCCAGACGATCCCGAGGGCGACAAAGAGATAGACGGCTCCGGGCACACCTAATGCGAAGGGGATAGCGCCCACGACCGCCACGACCGCCAGTCCAACCACCACGCCTACCAGCCAGATAAGTCCGAAACTCACCTGATTGACGAGTTGTGTCCCCCAAGTATCGCGGAACAGTTGGCGCGAGCGCCGAAAAGAAGCCAACGGTCGAGGTCTCTCCACCACCAGGATGGGAGGTACGAGGAAGCTGATCACATCCCACACGATGGCGAACACCCAGCTCAACACGGTGATGATGGGACCTATGAAGAAGGGCAAGTCTTTGAGGAAGTCCCTGAGGTTTCTGGCGATCGTGGGTAGCAGTCCGATGGTGCCGGCAAGCATCGACCAAGGAACGATTACATCGAGTCGGTCGACAGCTGCCGAGATGCAGTCGGAGATGGTGGGTTTGTTGCCTTGGAACCGCTGCCAGGCACCGTAAGCCAGAGCGACGCTGAAGAACACAGAGATCAAGCTCACCAGCAGACACGAAAGGATGACGCTGATCCACACAACGGGTTGAAGGCCCCACTCGGCGGCATCGGTTGCGGTGGCGCTTTCGACACCGTTCGTCATGAGCCAAATGGGGATCCAGAGCGCCAAAGTGATCGCCATCGAACCGAGAAACCCCATGAACGGCAGCGCCAATGGAGCCTTGTCTCGCCTCAAAACCTCGTAAGAAGCCAAAGCCAGCGTGTTCGACCTCTTGACGGTGCCTGCCATGCCGCCCAACCTAGTGCCATCGTGCGGGCGCGAGAATGCATCTCGTTGGCTTGCTAGGTCTAGGCTCAGCGGATGCGCCGATTCTTGATTGATACCGACACCGCCAGCGACGACGCCGTTGCTTTGGTGATGGCTCTGAGCCGTCCCGATGTCAATGTCGAGGCGATCACCGTGGTGTCAGGCAATGTCGGCCTTGACCAAGCAGTACAGAATGCGCTGTACACGGTGGAATTGTGCGGTGCCGACGTGCCGGTATATGCGGGTGCGGCCAAGCCTATGATGCGGCCTTTGGAGACAGCGGAGTACGTCCATGGCAAAGATGGGATGGGCGACGCCGGCTATCCGTTGTCGGGTCGAGTGCCTGCTGAGGGGCGCGGAGCCGATGTGATCGTGGAGACGATCCTGGGTGCGCCCGGTGAGATCACGCTGGTGGCTTTGGGTCCGTTGACCAATGTTGCTATCGCGGTCTTGCTGGCGCCTGAGATCGCGTCCGCGGTCGACCGTGTGGTGGTGATGGGGGGTACCGGAGTCAACGGCCCGGGCAATGTGTCGGCCATGGCGGAGTACAACTTCTGGGCCGATCCCGAAGCGGCTGCGGTGGTGACCCGCGCCGGATTCCCCATCGAGTTCGTGGGTTGGGATATTTCGATCGCCTCAGCAGTGGTCGACGCCGCCCGTCACGAGGCGATGAAGGCCATCGGCACTCCACTGTCGAAGTTCGCGGTCGACATCGCGCAGGTGGTCCGCAGGTTTGCTATGGCGAACGGGCTGGCAGGAGATGACCTTCCCGATCCGATCGCCATGGCCCATGCCATCGACCCGAGCGTGGCAACCACCAAGCGTTTGCATGTAGATGTGATGGTTGGCGATGGACCGCAACGCGGAGTGATGGAGGTTGACCAACTTGGCTTCGGCGTTGGCGAACCCAACGTCGAAATCGTGACCCACTACCCCAGCGACCACTTCTTCTCCCTGCTCCACGCGGCTTTGCTCTCCTAGCCGTGTTGCGTGCCGTGCTCAGGAGAGGACTCGTGCGACCTCGATGTGTTGGCCGGTGCCGTATAGCTCGTCGGCCAACGCCTGCACGTCGGCGGCAGTGAGCTTGGAGAGTTCGCTGTTACGATCGGTTACCGAGGGCATCTCGGAATCTGGGGTGTGTATCCGCCGGACGAGAGCGTCCTCACTCGACTCGAATAGGCTGTGGTTGAGTTCGACCACGCTTACTGCGCTGCGAAGTTCGGTTGCGCTGGGTCCATTCGTTGCCAACTCATCGAGGATCCGGATGATCTCGTCGCGGATTTCATTGATGGATTCGGGGGCGCCACTGGCGTTGATCTCGGAGTTGATGGCTGACTCTGGCATGAACTGCGGATTGAGCGACGCAGACACGCTGTAGCTAGCACCGATGTCTTCTCGGATGTCGCTCAACAAGCGGGCGTTGAGCACCGCCTCCAGTACCTTCAGCACGGCTTCCGCTTGAGGATCAATGGGTTGAAGCGCTTCGTGGTATACGGTGATGCCGGTGGGACTTGTGTCGTCTGCGAGCACCACTTCTTTGCGCACGATCCCCGTAGGATGAGTCGGTCTTCTGTTTGTGTAAGTGTCTGGTTCGCCCGACGGTAACGTGCCTATATAGCGGCTGGCCAGGCGTTCAACAGTGTCGTGTTCAAGATCGCCGGAGATTACAACGAGCAAACCGTTGGCGTTGCCGAGACGACTTTGATAGATGTCGAGAAGCGACTCAGCGGTCACTTCACCAAGCACCTCTTGGGATGCGACTGGATGGAACCACTCAATCTGGTCTCCGTGGCGCGCTTCGTTGTAGGCGACCCTTACCTGCGACATCCAGTCGCTTTCAAGATACGAAGCTTGCTGCTGTGCGATTGTAATGACGCTGTTGAAAGCCTTGTCGTCGACGCGAGCTTCGCAGATCAGCAGATGCAGCATTGCGAAGAGCGTTTCGGCCTCCCCGCTGGGAGCGGAACCGGTGAACCCTTCTGTGGTTTCTGTGATGAATGGCCAGACCGAGACCTGCGTCGTTCTCAAATGTTGAGCGATCTGTCCCGGCGCCAGATCAGCTAGGCCGCTTTGGGCTACCACTAGAGGGGCGAGGACCTCGGCGAGTGGCCGATAACCGGGTTCGAGTGTTGACCATCCGCCCAATGAGACCGCCTCGATTCTAACCAAGCTCTCACCAGGCGAATTACTGAAATTGACTCGTGCGCCGTTGGCGAACGACCATTCGTACGGGTCGTCCCACCCGCCAACTTTTAGATTCGGGATCGGACCCTGCGAGATCGGCTCAACAGGATCAGGTGGAGTCATCAGTTCGTCGATCAAAGCCTCGGCTGGTGCCAGTTCGACTGCCTGCGCGGAGTTGAGTGCCGCTTGGATTTCATCCGCGGTAGGCACCTCCGTAACATCCTCGGCGTTGATGGAAATGATGGGTCCGCTCTGTGTCAGGATCGACTGCAGGTGGCTGGTGAGTTCGTCAGGTTGGATTGTTTCGAGTAGGGCCGAGACGCGTTCAAGTCGCTCGGGTGAGGTCTCGACGCTGGCGCCAACGAGGAAGTGGTTGGCGTATTGAAGGGCGTACGTGACGTTGTAGGTGACCTCGACGTTGTCTGCTGTCAACTGCAGCTCAGAGAGGATCCGGGCTTTGGCTTGGGTCAGGTCGTCTTCGTTGAATCCCTGACCTGCCAAGCTTTGCAGCACGGCCCAGACTTCGCTGACTGCTTGGCTCAAGTCATCGGCGCGAACGCCTGTTCCGGAATGTCGTAGCCCTGCAGCATTGCTGAAAGCCGCCCAAGCCGGCGGATCTTTTTGGGATAGCAGACCTTGGTCGTAGGCAGCGCGAAGGCGGATGTCGATGGCGTTGGCGAGCAGAAGCTCCAGTTGTTCGGCTCGTTCGCCTTGAGGTGTCGTCGGATCCCATACGGGGATCTGCAAGTAGAGCGATAGATAGGGGTCTGCTTGTCCCGGAGTTGCTGTCACTTCGATTTTGGATTCCGGACTCAACGGGGAGTTCGTATCGGGGGCCGCTGGTGGGTCGTGTGCCGTGATCTGGCCGAAGTAATCCTCGGTCAAATCCTCGAGTTCATCGACGGTAAGGTCGCCGACCGCAACGACAGCCATGTTCAAGGGCACATACCAGGTGTCGTAGAACTCAACTAGGTCCGCTGCGGTTGCCTCTTCGATGCCCGCGGCGCTGCCTGTCGGGGGACGTTGTTCGTAAGGCGTGTCCTTTGTTAAGAGGCGCAAGGATGAATCAAGCGCAACGCCATGGCTGGTTCCGCTGCGAAGTCGGTACTCGTCGCGGACAACGCCCCGTTCGCTCCCGACAGCATCAGGTGCGATTGTCGCCGCATGCGCCCACTGCGACAGTACTGCAAACCCAGTTTCTACGGAATCAGCGTCATCACTGAGTCCGGTCAGGAGGTAGATCGTGTGGTCGTAGGTTGTGAACGCGTTCAGATCAGGACCCATTTCCAGCCCGAACTCTCGCAGCTCGTCGTAGATTGTGTTGCCCGGGAACTCTTCGGTTCCGTTGAACATCATGTGTTCAACGAAGTGGGCCACACCGCTGGCGGGTTCTGATTCGTGAAGGGACCCGGCTTTGACTACTAGGATCAGTGTCAGCGAGTCGTGGGGCGTCCAGTTGGAATCCAGGTAGTAGGTGAGTCCGTTGTCCAGCTGCCCGATATGCACATCACCGCCGCCCCCTTCCGCGTAGACGATGCTGCCGGATTGCGGTATGTCTGAGGGGTTCAGGTCGTTCTCAGAGGGGTCGTCTGGAGACTCGCTTGGCTGGCCGTCGGATTCCGATGCGCATGAGGGATTTGCGGCGTGCTCAGAGGGGTCGTCGGGAGGCTCGCTTGGCTGGCTGTCGGATTGCGATGCGTCTGAACAGCCGGCGGCGACCAACAGAAACGCCACCAGCAGCAACGACGAAGTTCTCCAGATAGACAACCTTCGCTTGGCAGGTGCCATGTGTTCCACGTTCTGCGAGTGATGTGTGAACTGCACTCTAGGGCTGACCGGGCGGGTGTCTCGCGCCGACAGCCTCATCTAGGAGCCCGGGTACCGATGAGGTAGGGTCGGCACCTATGGATGTGGGCGAATTGCGGTCTTTGTTTGATCTCACGGGCCGTACTGCGGTTGTTACTGGTGGCACACGCGGCATCGGCCGTGCTGTTGCCGAAGGGTTCGCCGCGGCGGGAGCGAATGTCGTTGTCGCCAGCCGCAAAGAAGACGCTTGCCGACAGACACAGGCTCACCTCGAGTCGATGGGAGCAGGCGCCCTCGGTATTGCGGTCAACATGGGCGATCCTGACAGCGCCGAGACCATCGTTGGCGCAGCCGTGGATCGCTTCGGCGGTCTCGACATCGTTGTCAACAACGCTGCCAATCCTTTAGCGGCCCCAGTTGGCAGCCAGGTCGCTGGCATGTGGCAGAAGTCTTTCGAAGTGAACCTGCGGGGACCGGCTCTGCTCATCGGCGCCGCAGTCCCTCACCTTGCTGCCAGTGGCCACGGTGCGGTGATCAACGTGATTTCGGTGGGGGCGTTTCAGTTCGCACGAGGCGTTTCGATATATGCATCAATGAAGGCTGCCTTGTTGTCGGTCACACGTTCTTTTGCCGGTGAGCTCGCGGAGCAGGGCATCCGGGTCAACGCTTTGGCTCCCGGCCCGGTCAACACCGACATGGTGCGCAATCTTGGTGAGGGGGCGGCTCAGTCGATGGGCGCCCAGACCCTTCTGAATCGCTGCGCTGAACCCGACGAAATGGTAGGTGCGGCTCTCTTTTTGGCCAGCGACGCCTCGTCCTACATGACCGGCCAAGTACTAGTGGTAGACGGCGGCATGCACCCGCACTAGCCGGTCGCCAGTGGTCACCCCAGTTGGCGTAGCCGTTCCACTCGTGGATCATCGACACCGAGGCGGTGCATGATCTCAGCCACGACGCTCTCAACGTCAAGGGTGCCAGCTTCTGCCATCTGTGTGAGGTCGACCCAATCTTGGGGGCGATCGAAGAATGCTTTGAATACGGCCAAGTCACCGCAGGCGAGGAACGGAATGTCGTGACCGCCGAATCGTTCGGTGCGCGTCCGGGTTGCGACCTGCTCGTGGAAGTCAGTTGTGTTGAAGAACAGGTCGACAGGTGTCTGGTCCCACCACAAGCGGGTTTGGCCGTCGGCAGCGATGGCTCGGCGGTGCGCGTCGCTGACTTCGATGTGGGGCGACAGGAGCTTGAGAACTCCGTCGGCCTGGAGATGACTGACGAACAAGTTGACGTCGATGTCGATGGTGCCTCGTGCTCGTTGTGTACACCAAGCAAGGGCCAGCGCGCCTCCGAAGGCATGGGGGATGTTGCCTGCTTTGAGCATGTGGTGGAGTCTGACAATGCGCTCGACAGGTCCGGTTTCTTGAGCGCTGGTCATGGTTGGCTGCCCTCAGACTCGGGCGGGCCGGGTGGGAAGGACTGGCCGGGGAGTCGTCCGAAAACTGGGGTGGGCGCGTCGGTGGAGTAGCGGGCGGGAAACTCTGCGGCCAAGGTGAGAACCGCTTCGAGTTCAGCACCCCGGTTGTCCGATTCGCCGTAGATACGCCGTTGTAGCGCGCCGTCGAGCGCGAAGCCCGCGGCTCGTACTATTCGGTTCAACGTGTCTACCGTCGGTGACATGCGTCCCTTTTCGTAGGCTGAGATGGTGGAGTGAGAAGTTCCGGCCCGTTCTGCCAGATCCCTCAACGTCAGCCCTGACTTGGCGCGAGCTTCCCGTATCAGATGTGATGCGTCCATGACAGTAATGGTATCGGATTCGACACCAACAAATCTATCTCCTGTCGCTGACGTGCAGACGAACAGGTTGTCGTCGTTGTCGGTGGTGTGGTGTAGTCGTGGGTTGAGTCCTCGAAACGACCTAAGGAGTGGTGATGAGCGGTATCAAGATCTCGCTGGCGACAGCACCTGGACCGCAAGCCGAAGAACTTGCGGTGCTGGCCGAGGAACTGGGTTTTGAGCGGTACTGGTTGTACGACTCGCCTGCGATCTACGAAGACGTGTGGATGACACTGGCACGCCTGGCTTCGGTAACCGACAAGCTGGGCTTGGGCACGGCGGTGTTGGTGCCTCATTCGCGGCATCCAATGGTGACCGCTTCGGCGATCGCCACCATGGAACGTCTCGCTCCGGGGCGTTGTGCCTATGGGTTCGGAACTGGGGCCTCGGCGCGTTGGTGTTTCGATCAGCCTGCTTTGACCTGGAAGTTCATGGGCAAATATCTGGCGCAGCTCAAGGCTCTGTTGGCTGGTGAAACAGTGGAGATCGACGGCAGAGCCTGTCAGATGATGCACCACCGCGATCTAGCTGTCGCGCGTCCGATCAACGTGCCGCTGTTGTTGAGCGCGTTCGGCCCCAAAGGGATCAGCGTGGCGACCGAGTTGCTAGCTGACGGGATCATGAACATGTTCCCGCCAGCGGAAGGGTTCGGTGAGCGCGTGCAGATGGTTTCGGGCACTGTGCTCGACGAGGGCGAAGTGATCACCGACGCGCGCCCTGCCGCAGCTATCGGACCGTGGCACCTGGTTGCCTACCACGGCATTTATCAGGCTGCGCCTGAAGCGGTCGACACCATGGCCGGCGGTACCGACTGGCGAGCAGGAATCGAGGCCGAACGTCCGGCTGGTGAGCGTCACCTGGTTGTCTGGGAGGGCCATGTCACCCACCTTGTTGAACGCGACGCGCCGGTGATGGCAGCAAGCGGCGAAGCTATTGCAGGAATGTCGTGGGTTGGAACCGCTGATGAGATTCGTGCTCGCGTGGCTGCGGCTAGCGATGCTGGTGTCACCGAAGTGATGTACACCCCGGCCGGTCCAGACGTTGCGCGTGAACTCCGCGCTTTCGCGTCGACCACTTTGGGGAGCTGATCAAGATCCGGCCGGCCCTGGGTCGTTCAAGCGGAGCGGTCTGTTTCTGGGCTGGCAGCTAGACCGGTTGGTCGGATCTCCAAGATGAGGTCGCCTGGTTCGAGCAGTCCGCCTAGTGATGCGGTGATTTTTTCGATCGTGCCGGCGATCGGAGCTGAGATCGACGATTCCATTTTCATGGCCTCAATGACAGCTACCACCTCGCCGACATCGACTTGGTCGCCGACCGTTACCGATACGGTCACCGCGCCCCTGAAGGGCGCAGCTAGATGACCGGGGTTGGTCGGGTCGGCCCGTGCAGTTTCGGGACGGTCAGAGGCGACAGAACGGTCCACGGTGTCGATGTCGCGGGATTGACCGTTGACGCGGAATGCGACGGTGCGGATCCCCTCGTCATTGGGTTCGCTAACCGATTTGAGCCCCAGCAACAGTCGCACTCCTTGCCCGAGGCTGACTGCGGTGTCGTCTTGGTGGGGGTCGAGTCCGTACCAGAACAGCAGCGACGGCAGGACCGACAGGTCGCCGTATCGGTCACGGTTTTCGAGTTGTGACGCGGCGGGTGTTGCGAACAGTAAACGGTTGAGCGTGGCGCGGCGGTCAGTGGCCAGTCCTTCTGTGTCTTCGCTGGCGAGTGTTTCGGTGTGGGGTTCCCAGGTTCGGTTCTTTGTCGCCCGTGAGCGGAACGGTTCGGGGAACCCGCCCGGTGGAGTGCCCAGTTCGCCGTGCAGGAAGCCGACCACACTGTCGGGCAGGTCAACACCGGCCGGGTCGTTGAGGAGTTGTTCGGGTGTCACACCGGAGGCGACGAGGTGTAAGGCTAGATCGCCGACGACTTTGGATGACGGTGTGACTTTGATGGGTCGGCCCAACAATTCGTTGCAGGCTGCGTACTGCCTTTCGACTTCTTCGAAGCGGTGCCCAAGACCCAGCGCGTTGGCTTGTGTGCGCAGGTTTGAGAGCTGCCCGCCGGGTATCTCATGGCGGTACACGGTGCCTGTCGGCGACGCCAGTCCGGCCTCGAACGGGGCATAGACACCTCGGGTTGCTTCCCAGAACGGTTCAAGATCACCAATCGCGTCGAGACTCAGTCCTGTGGCCCGCTCGGTGTCGTCGGTCATGGCTACGACCGAAGCGATCGAGGGTTGCGATGTCATGCCTGACAAGGGAGGGGCGGCCGCGTCCACCGCGTCGACTCCGACGTCGACAGCAGCCAGGTAGGTGGCGAGCTGGCCGCCGGCGGTGTCGTGGGTGTGCAGATGCACGGGCTGATCGAATCGTTCACGCAAAGCGGCAATGAGCTTGCGCGCGGCTGCGGGTCGTAGCAGCCCGGCCATGTCTTTGACACACAGAATGTGCACACCGGCCTTGGTGAGATGTTCGGCGATTTCGAGGTAGTAGTCGAGCGTGTACAGATCTTCGGTCGGGTTGGTGAGGTTGCCGGAATAGCAGAGGGTGCCTTCAGCGACCGCCCCGGAGTGGAGCACTGCGTCGATGGCTGGGCGCATTTGTTCGATGTCGTTGAAGGCGTCGAACACCCTGAAGATATCCATCCCCGTGGCGGCGGCCTCGGCCACGAAATGTTCGGCGACGGTGTCGGGGTACGGCGAGTAGCCGACGGTGTTGCGGCCCCGCAACAGCATTTGGGTGCAAAGGTTCGGGGCTGCGTTGCGTATGCGTTCGAGCCGTTCCCAAGGGTCTTCGTGCAGGAATCTCAATGCCACGTCGAAGGTGGCACCGCCCCAGCATTCGAGGCTGAACAACTCGGGCATTCGGTGGGCGAATTGGCGTGCACCGGTGACTAGGTCGATGGTGCGGAGTTTGGTGGCGAGTATCGACTGGTGGGCGTCTCGCAACGTCGTGTCGGTGACAGCCAACGCGTCGGTCGCCCGTAGCTCGGCCGCGAACTTCTCGGGTCCCAGTTCCAGTAGTCGTTGACGTGAACCGGCGGGGGGTCTGCCTGGGGGTTGGGGCGGTAGTTTGGTGGCTGGATCGATGCGTGTCGGGGCCGCCCCGTCGGGTTGATGCACGGTCACGTCGGCTACGTATCGCAACAGCCGGGTGGCTCGGTTGGTGCCTACCGAAGCGGCCGTCAAGTCTGGTCGGTCGTCGATGAAGTTGGTGGTGACCGGCCCGGTTTGGAATTCTTCGTCGCTCAGGATGGCTTGCAGGTATCGCTGGTTGGTGGACAGGCCGCGGACCCGGTATTCGGCGAGTGTTCGGCGGACCCGACGGATGACTGTTTCGAAGTCGTGGCCTCGGCAGGTGATTTTTTCGATCATCGAATCGAAATGTGGGGTGATTTCAACGCCTTGATAAACACAGCCGTCCAGGCGCACCCCGGCACCGCCGGCTGGTCGGTAGGCGACGATCCGGCCAGTGTCAGGACGGAAATCGTTGGACGGGTCTTCAGCGGTGACCCGGCATTGCATGGCGTAACCGCGCACGCTGATGTTGTCTTGGGTTAGTCCCAAGTCTTCCAGGGTGCTCCCGCCCGCGATCAGGAGTTGCGACTCGACCAAGTCGACGTCTGTGACTTCTTCGGTAACGGTGTGTTCTACTTGGATTCTGGGGTTCATTTCTATGAACGCGTAACGGCCGGTTGCGTCCAGCAAGAACTCGACCGTGCCGGCGTTTTCGTAGCCGATGGCGTCCGCGAAGCGCACCGCGTCAGCCAACATGGCGTCCCGCACCGCCGGGTCGAGCTGGCGCGCTGGGGCGATTTCGATCACTTTTTGGAAACGGCGTTGCACCGAGCAGTCCCGCTCAAACAGATGCACAATGTTGCCCGACCCATCGGCCAGTATTTGGGCCTCAATGTGGCGAACACCAGTCATCGCTTCTTCAAGAAAAACGGTTGGGTCGCCGAAGGCGCTTTCGGCTTCCCGACGAGCAGCATCAACAGCGTCGCCGATGGCGTCTTGATGGCCGATCCGGCGCAGCCCGCGACCGCCACCGCCAGCCGCGGCTTTCACGAACAACGGAAAACCAATCGTCTCAGCATGAGCCGACGCGTCGGCGCCATCCTCAATCGGCGGTGACTGGGCCAGCACCGGAATCCCTGCTGTGTCGGCGACTTGACGGGCCCGCATTTTGTTGCCGGCCAGTTCCAGCACTTCTGGGCTCGGTCCAACGAAAGTCACTCCCGCGGAACCGCAGGCCTCGGCTAGGTCGGGGCTTTCGGCCAAGAACCCGTAACCGGGATAGATTGCGTCAGCTCCGACCTCGACTGCTTTGGCGACGATTGCCTGGTAGTCAAGGTAGGCGCGCACCGGGTATCCCGGTTCACCGATCACGTACGCTTCGTCGGCTTTGATGCGATGCAACGCGCCGCTGCGCTCGTCTTCGATGGGCAAGATGGCGACGGTACGTATACCGAGTTGGTTCGCGGCTCTAAAAGCTCGGATGGCGATTTCGCCCCGGTTGGCGACCAAAAGTTTGCTGACCGCCACTAGTTGTTCTCAAAGACTAGGCGGGGCATGAACCCAACCATATGTCATCGTGCAGGATGTCGGGTTTGGTCGCTTAGAGCGGTGGTTGCGGTGTCGACTATTCGTCGTGCGGTAGCTATTCGTAGTGCAGGGCGGGCCGCGGGCCTGCGCGCATGTCGTCGATTGCTCGGGTTACGTCGACGATCGATTCTTCGAGTTCGGTGGCAGCGGTTTCGGCGTCGATGCCGAAACCCAATGTTTCTACTAGTTGATTCAGGCGTCCGGATGCACGCCAAGCTGCGTGGCGGGTCCATTCTGTGTAGAGGACCTCGGGGTCATCGATGCCGATGAGGTCGCGTGTGCGGGTCTGGTCGTCTCGGCTCCGGTCGAGGCTCACGTAGCCGCTGACCATGGTGATCCGCTCGGCGGTTTGAGTTAACTCAGCGCCACGGTGCACCACCATGTTTCCGTGAAGCGCGACGGCGTAACCAGGTCCAGCGAAGTCGGGGACCACGACCCGCTCGCGCGGCGGCGTTTCGCCACGAGCTGCCAACTCGGCGACTTCGTGTTTGGTGCCGTGGAACCACTCGAATTGGCCACCAGGGAGTTTGGTGGGGTCGCTCACCATCATCACGTAGTCCAAAGCGACGGTGTCGTGGTGCCACTTGTCGACCGGTTGGTCCGGTTTGGCTGTGGGTTCGTAGTTGATGTGACCGACATGCACCGGCATCGTGTGAGGCGCCACAGGGGTGCCGAATATGGAACTCATCAGTTCCGTGAAGTCAGGACTGAAGCACAAGTCTCTCAACCAACGCGACCGGTAGCAGCCGCCCCGTACCGCGTTTTCGATGCGGTTGCCGGCGCGTCGCTCGTGGATCCGCAGCTTGCGCGCCACGTCGAGCAGCACTTCAGCGCCTTCTTTCGACAAGACCCTGAACGGCGTGGACGCTGCCATCGGTGTGGCCGTGGGCGCGATGTCGTCGTCGCTGTAGCCGAGATCTTTTAGGGTGGTGATCGACGACGGTGATTCGAGTTGAAGATGCACACTCGGATCGAAGATCGGTTCATCCGCGATCCAGCTATAGCCCAGCGGTAGTTCGTCGGGAAAAGAAACGGCTAGCGTCACTCGGCCAGCCTAACCGTTGCTTGTTAGTGCAGTTTGATGTAACTGCGCTAACGCCTCCTTGCGGAGTCACGCTGCCTCTTTCGAGGGTTTGTGTTTACAGGGCGGTACGACTGCCGACGAAGTGCCGGTCTTTGGTACGTCGTTTCGGTCAACAGAATCGTTGATCCCCCCGCTTCTTACGGCGGGGGCCTGCACCGGGGCAACTCTCCGGTTCATTACCACTTCTTGGTTTTGTGGTTGGTAGCGGGCGAGGTTGATCGCAGCGTTGTCGTCACGGTCATGGCTGGTGCCGCAATGGCTGCAACGCCACCTCGTTTTGCTGTGTGGGTTACCAACCTCACCGCACGCGGAGCATGTTTTCGACGACGGGAAGAACCGGTCGGCGAGTATCACGTTGCATCCATACCAAGGCCCTTTGTAGAGCATTTGGCGTTTGATTTCGCCTAGTGGTGCGTCGCGTAGGTGTTTGGCTCCGCCTTGACGCATACCGGCTGAGTTCAGGTCCTCGATCACGACCTCATCGTGGCTTTTGGTGAGGCTGATGGTGAGTTTATGAACTGCGTCGAGCCGGACACAGGCAATGCGGTGATGAAGTTTGGCTAGTTCCTTTCTGGTTTGGTGCCAACGGTTCAACCCTTTTTTTGACCGGCGAGTTTACGATTCAGTCGTCGAAGTTTGGCAAGGGACTCGGTCAATGGTTTGGGGTTGGGGACACGGTCAAGGATCTCGCCGTTTGGGGTGGCGACGACAGCTAGGACGCGTTGACCGATGTCTACACCGACCCTTGACGGGGCTGTTCGCGGTTTGGTGTTGGTTTGGGGGCGTTCCACAGACGCTCTCACGCGTGCATACAAGCGGGTTCCGCGGCGGGTTACGGTTACCGCTAATGCTTCGCTGTGGTCTTGTTCGATCAACCGGGCGAGTTTACGGGTGGACTCATGCGTGGCGATCCAGCCGATCTTCGGGATATACACACAGCCACGACCGACTAGCCGCTGAGCAGGGTTGTTGCGGGTGATCGTGAACGAATCACGATGTTTGCCTCGTTTGTGATACCGAGGGAATCCGACACGTTGCCCAGCAATGGTTCCCGCTCGTGATTTCTGCCAACGCCAGTAGCTGTCTACAGCGGCGCGGATACCGTCGTTGAACACCTCCTTGGAGACATCACGCCACCACACCTCACCAGTCTGCGCGTTCACCGCGACCGTGTGCTTGTGCTGGTTCCAACGTTTACGTAGGCCATAAAACGACGGTGCCGGCAACGAGACACCAACCCACCGGTAAACGAACAACTGAGCTTTGATCTGCGTAACCGCCCAGTTATGCGCGAACCGGCGAGCACCGAAGAACATGTCGATGGATTGGTGCTGCTGGCGTGTCGGTTTCAACGCGAACGAAAATCCCTGCAACCCCCACCCTTCAGGCGGCGTGTACTTCTGCATCAGCAGCCCACAGCACGGTCGCGGTCCATAACCAAAACCGTACACACAGGCTGTGACACCCACCCCCACCAACCCAGACCCCCGGCAGGTAGGTAGCCACCCACGAACATTCATCAAACCACCACCAAACAACACAACCACAACAACTACTGCAACCCTCGAGCCGATTCGAGGTCACATGAACCTCGTCGGTTGCAGGTTTATTCGGCGGGTTTCTCGCTTGAGTCTGACTCGTCGTCTTCTTCGGGCTCGTCGTCTTCTTCGGGCTCGTCGTCTTCTTCGGCTTCGTCGTCTTCTTCGGGCTCGTCGTCTTCTTCGGGCTCGTCGTCTTCTTCGGGCTCGTCGTCTTCTTCGGCTTCGTCGTCGGCGTCAGCCTCCGCAGTTGGTTCGGTCTCGGTGCTGACTTCTGCTTCTGGTTCGGTTTCAGCTTCGACCTCTGCCTTTGCTTCGGGTTCCGCTTCAGTCTCGGTCTCGGGTTCGGCTTCGGGTTCGGCGCTGACTTCTGATTCAGGTTCGGTTTCAGCGGTGGCTTCGGGTTCTGTCGCAGGCTCGGTTTCGGTCTTGTCGTCCTGTGCTTCGGCTTCAGTCTCAGGCTCGGTTTCGTCCTGTGCTTCGGTTTCGTCCTGTGCTTCGGCTTCAGTCTCAGGCTCGGTTTCGTCCTGTGCTTCGGTTTCGTCCTGTGCTTCGGCTTCAGTCTCAGGCTCGGTTTCGTCCTGTGCTTCGGTTTCGTCCTGTGCTTCGGCTTCAGTCTCAGGCTCGGTTTCGTCGACTTGTGCCTCGGTGTCGTCAACCTGTGCTTCGGCGTCGACCTCTGGCTCGGCAGATTTTGTAGCTTTGGTGTCTTGGGGGTCTGCTGGTGGTTCCTTGCCGTCGCGGAGGGCTTTCCACTTCTCGGCTGCGGCGCGATATGTGGCTTCGGCTTCGGATCGTTCCTTTGACGACCCGCCTTTGGACAGCTTCTTGACCAACGCCGCGGCGTCGTCTTTGGCGCGCTCGGCCTTCTTCAACCGCTTCTCGCGCTGGGTGCGTTCACGGTCGGCGGCCACGTACTCGTTGAAGAGTGTCAGCGCCGCGGTTGTCTCGTCGTCAAAGGTGATCTTGGCCATAGGTCCGTTCCGTCGCTCTAACGCTTCGTGGGTTCTGTAGAGCCATGTCGTTGTCGAAGATCGGTGTCTGGAGCGTTTGTGAACAGACCCTCTCTCTCAGCGGATCCGTCAAGCAGATCGAGAATCTCTTGTGAATCCTCGGTGTTCGCGTCTTTCAGGTCTTCGGGCTTGACACGGTCAGCCCACCTCTCCAAATTCGCGGCCCGCTCGGCTCGGGTTCGGTTTATTGGAGCCACTGATCCCCCAGATACTTGCGACGAGCACCCATCGCGTGGATGATAGCGGTGCCACGATCATCGCGGACAACGGCCACCCCCAGCGGTTGACCCGTGGTTGATGGACCTATGAACATGGTCACGGCCGAGTCGTCGGTAACCATGTGTCGCCAGAAGTGTCTCACCGCGTGCAGCATGTCTTCGTCTCGGACACCGTGCTTGCAGGCGCTCGCCTCAATGTCCACCCGCTGACACTAGTCTGGATCGGACCTTTTGCTATTATTTCATTTAATTATATGTTGTTAGACAGGCCGTCGTCGGCGTTCGTTGCGAAGATCGAAGGCGATCTTGATGGCGCCGCGACTCCCGGCTTCGGCAGCGTGTGTCAGGGCGTCGCGGTAACGGTCGAGGGGATAGGTGGCCGACAACATCTTGTCGAGAGGCACCTTGCCGGCGAGCTCAATGGCCAGTTCGAAGCTCGTGATTGAGCGCCCGTCTCGCAACTGTTCGCTTCCGTAGGTGTAGCTGCCTACGAGTTCTGTCTCGCGATGCCACACCGGCGTGAGGTCGATATCGATCACACCGGGCATTCCTAACAGCACCACACGACCTCGTGGTCTGCACAACCCGATCGCTTGGCTGATCGACTCTGCTGAGCCGACCGCGTCGATCACCACATCGGCACCACCGGAGAGTCGGGGACCGACCATGAACGAACCGGTGGCGCGCCGCACCGCTCGGCTCAACTCGTCGGGGGAGCTCACCACATCAGCTCCGAACTCGGCGGCGAGATCACGCTGCACCGGATACTTGGCGCCGATCATGATCGATCCGGGATCGGTGAAGTTGCGCAGTGCTGCCACAGTCACCAGACCCATCGGACCAGCGCCGATGACTGCCACCGTGTCGCCGTCTTCAACGCCGGCTCGAAGCGCGGCGTGTACGCCTCCGGCCACGGGCTCGACGGTGACGGCGATCTCATCGCTCATCCAGTCGGGCACATCGTGGAGTTGGCTGTCGTGGGCAACGAACTCGGTTGCCCAGCCTCCACCGGTGCTTTCGCAGAAACCTGTTTGCAATCCGGGTTCCAGGTGGCCGCAGGTGAGGTGCCGGTAGTCGTTGCCATCGGCGGGGGCGGCACCATCAAACGGCAGCGGGAAGCCACGGGCGGCGTGACCCAGCACCGGTTCGATAAGCACTCGACGGCCGTCGGCCAGTTCGCCGATGATCTCATGTCCGAGCACAAACGGGAAGGAGACGAAATCTTCGAAATAGCGCGACGAATGCCCGTCGATGGTTGCCAGATCGCTGCCGCAGATGCCAGACAGGCGGGGCCAGACACGGTGCCATCCTTGGCCGGGTAGTTCAGGTGCGTCATCTTCGACGAGCGAAAGCGGGCCAACTCCCGCGCCGGCGCCGGGCCGCCAGCGCGATGCCGCCATAGCCGCCACATACCTGACTTCCTTGCGGTTGAACCGAAGTGCCTTCACGCCCTTGAGGCTACCGCTTGGGGACTCACGCGGGTATCACATCGGTATGGGTGAAGTCCTTGCCGACAAACAACAGCGGGGAACCAAATTGTTTGGCGAGCGCATAGGAGAACGTGTCGCCAAAGTTGAGACTTGCCTTGTGTCTGCCTTTACCGAAACGTTTCCAGCACACCAGCGCTTCATTGGCGAGCCGAGCGTCGACAGGAACGATTTGCATCTCGACACGGTCAAGGAGTTCTTCGAGCAGTTGCACGCCCTCGGCGCCTGTCCTGGATTCGACCACTATGCCGAGTTCGACTCGAGTCGCTGCGGTCATTGCGCATGAGGCGCTGATCAGTAGTCTCTCGATCTGCTCGCTGCCGGATTCACCGAACAACAGCGCAGTGATCGCTGAAGTGTCGACCGCGATCACGAAGGCAGGCCGTGTTGGTCGTAACCGACGATGTCGTCGGGGTTGCGTGGGTCCAGCACTGGCAACTCGTTGAACCGTTCCACGATGTCGCCCAAACCTCGTGTTCGTCGGCGTCGGCGCTCCAGTTCGAGGCGTGCCTGCAGGGAGGTGACCACCGTGGTGGTGATGGATTCGCCGGTTAGTTCGGCCAACTCTCGAGCCAACTGATCAGCCTTTGCGTTCTTGATGCTCAACACCATAGGTAGAATTCTACCCGACTAGGTAGAATTCGTCAACAGTGTTGGCTCGGTTCCAATGTCCAACATAGGCGGCGGGTTCGAAAGAGGTGCAGGGCCGCGGGGGAGGTTGGGCTTCGCGACCTTGAACGAGGTCGCGATGGACGGGTTGTTGCAAGCGCCCTCGACCTCTACGGTTTGGACCCGTGAAACGAAGTGATCTGAACCTCAACGCCATACGTCGGGCTGTAGCAGCCATGCCCAACACCTTTGCGACGTTTGACTTGATTGAACACCCCGAGATGGAGCAGCAAAACTCTCGGTTCAAGGGCGAACGGAACTATCGAGCCGAAGTCGGCAAGCAACTCAAAGCAATTATGGGTGAACTCCGAATATCCGAGAAGCAACCGGGGACCTCAAGGGGATCCATCTGGCAGAAACGAGACGCCTGACGTTTGGCATCGAGCCGACAGCTGTCATTTCGGGGAACGGGGCTGCGCGCTGGCCGCCAGCGAAGTTGTTCGGACAACTGCCTGGACACGAGCTAGCGGCTTCGCCAGTTGATGTGGTTACATACAAGCTGATAACGTGACTACATGAATGTTGGCATACGAGAACTCAAAGCAAGACTGTCTGAACATGTTGCCAGGGCTTCCCGAGGAGAGCGAATAATCGTTACGGACAGGGGCAAGCCGGTAGCGCAACTCATCGGACTGGAGGAAGAATCGGCGCTGGATCGCGGCATTGAAGAAGGATGGATCACGCCCCCTTCTTCTCTGGGATCCCTACCAAAGGCCTTGCGGTACACCTCGTCACTCAGCGTATTAGAGGTGTTGGACGAAGACCGTGGTCGGTAGATTTGAGTTCCGCCGATGACACTGTATGTCGATAGCAGCGCATTGATGAAGCGCTACCTCTCCGAACAAAATTCGGAAGTCGCCGTACGTTTCATCGCAGGCGACCAGCGGAGGGCAACGTGCCATATTACCGAGGTAGAGATTCGGCGCAATCTGGCCCGGCTGTTGAAAGGAGAGGACCTGATCGGCGCGCGGCGACAGTTCCAGTCTGATCTCAGCTACTTCGCGATCATCAATATCGACTCAGTCACATGCGCTAGAGCCGCGAGTATCGCAGAACAGACGCAATGCAGATCGCTGGACGCGTTGCACGTAGCAGCGGCCCTACTAGTTGGCAAGTCAACAACCTTTCTCACGTTCGATATCAGGCAAGCCCAGGCAGCACGATCCGTTGGGTTAGAGGTCGTCGGCGCGTAACCCGTGGGCCAAGGGGAGCGGACAATCATCACGGACAGAGGCAAGCCGGTAGCGCAACTAGTCGGACTGGAGGAAGAATCGGCGCTTGGTTCGTGTGCGATATGGCCAAATTGGTTGTTGAAAACAGGCCAAATTGGTGATTGAAAATTAGCCAAGCTGTCAATTCGGCTGTTTCGATTGGAAGTGGACGCGGTCATCCAGCGCAGATCTGACGGTGCCTGGATCGCCGTCGAAGTGAAATTAGGAGGTGCCGAGGGGATCGATAAGGCAGCTCAGTCCCTGTTACGTCTCCGCGATCTGGTTGATGTCAGCAAAGTCGGCCCTCCATCCAAACTCCTGGTGATTACAGCGACCGGTTACGGATACGAGCGACGTGACGGAGTAGCGGTAGCCCCGATCACCGCCTTGTCACCCTGATCCCAACAAGCGATTCGCCTGTTGGGATCAAGTGTGGTGTTTGCGGGTGCGGAAAAGGTTTGGCGCACAAGGAATCGTCGTGGCAGCAATCAGCGCGGTTGCGCCAAGAGCCCGTCGTCGTCTTCGCCCATCAGCGGCGCAGTGACCGTTGACGTGTCGTCAGCGCTACGAACGTAGGCCGTGTTGGTCGTAACCGACGATGTCGTCAGGGTTACGGTCGTGCAGCACCGGTAATTGGTTGAACCGTTCCTCGATGTCGCCCAAGCCCCGTGTTGCGTAGCTCGAGGTGTTGGGGAACCGTCACTGGCAAGCCCCCCGGGTTGCCTCTGTAGCAACGATCAGATCAACCCGGCTGGTGAACGTCTGATCGTCGGTGTCGGGATGTTCGTCGCTGCTCGCCGCGTGGGCGGCATCATGGACTGTGATTGCTGCGACGTACGCGTCCTCGGCTGCTGCCTGGGCGGTAGCGGCGGCGCGGCACTCCGAGGCTGACACGCTGCCGCCACAGCTGGCTAACGCGAGCGACAGAGAAACGGCCGCGAGCGTCACGGAACGTCTACACATGGTTGAAATACATTTGGACCGTTACTTGCTGCCGTTGGGGAGAACCTGCTCGGGACCAGCCTTAGCCCGACGCTTCGACCACCCATTTGCGAGCACAGCGACAGCATTCAAGAGACACGCACCAATGAATACGTTTGCGACCCACAGTGGCAACAGCGTCAACACCCACAAAAATATCATCACACAAACTGCAAACGTCCACGTTCTAGGCAGGCGTGCAAGCCAATTTACATAACGAGCTAGCATTTCTTCGTCTCCCTTCTGTTCCGTTCACGCATGTTAGAGTGCCCAGATGATCTTTTCAACGGTCTGGCACACTCGCTCATAGACGACTGCTACAGCTGCGGATCCTGTACCAAGTATCCGGAGAGCCAACCAATTAGCAAAAAATTTTTGGGAGTCCGCCCGGCCCTGTCAAGCCCGCTTTGTCCAACGGGAGAGACCCCCATTCTTGAGCGTCGCAAACCTTGAAGTTCGACACATTCAGGAAGCTGAGTTGATGTGGTGGTGGCGGGTTCGGAAGAGGTGCAGGGCTGAGGGGACAGTGATGGCGGCGATAGCTGCGGCGGCTGTGGCGGCCCAGGCGTAGCCGTCGGCCAAGGCGCTGATCAGGCCATCGGAGGTAATCTCGGTATTGTCGCTGAGCAGGTCGCGCACGGCTTCAACGTTGCCGATCCGGTGGTTGACAACCGCGAGTGTGATCGCCGCGACTGCAGCGATACCGATGGTGAGCGAAATTGTTCTCAGGAATTGGTGAGCGCCGTTGAGGCGTCCCATCTCGGCCAGTTCGGTGCGATTTTGGAGCAGTGCGGCACCGGTGGAGGTGATCATTCCGACTCCGAGGCCCATCCATGCAAACACCAGGTACACGATCGGCAGGGCTGCGTCGATGTGGATGACCGCAGCAACGGCCACCGTGGCCGGGAAGGCAATGATCGACCCTAAGAAACTGACTGTTTCGCCTCGCCAACGATCTTGAAGCTGACTTGCGGTCCAGGCGCCGGCGGTCCAGCCGACGGTCATGTACAGCACTGAGAAGGCGGCGACGGTTGTGCTTTCCTGGCGCACCCCACGGATATAAAGCGGCAGCAGCGAACTCACCCCTACCCCCGCGGCGAGAACTGCCATCGAGGTGATATGCACACTGCGATACCTGACAGCGGTTATGTGGCCGAGGCGCAGAATGGGTTCGGGGGTCCGTTGTGCCCATGAGCGGTAGATCCCGACGCTCGCCACCATGACCACCGCTCCTACGACCACAACCAGTGGTGTGGCTACGGTGAGGCTGAGCGCGGCCGCGGTGATGATAGCGACCAGGACGACGCCGACGCCGTCAATCCGTTTGCTGCCGCTGGCCACGGCGCTTTCGGCACTTTGCCGGTCAGGCAGTTCGTTCCAGCCCACCCACAACGCGACGACGGTCACAGGAATGTTGACAACAAAGATGGCACGCCAGCTAGAGACTGCAACTAGGAGCGCGGCGATTGCCGGTCCGGCTACGCCCATCACCCCCCACACTGTTGATATCGAAGCGAATGCTCGGGGTCGAAGTACAGACGGTATCGCGACGCCGATCCCGGCGGTGGCGACGGTCATTACTCCGCCTGCGAATATGCCTTGGGCGGCTCGGGCGGCAATGAGGGTAGGCATCGTTGGGGCTGCGGCGACGATGATCGAGGTGATCATGAACCCGATCCCTGCGATCCGGAAGGTTTTGCGTACTCCGGCACTGTCGACGATCGGCCCGGCCGCCAGCACTGCAACCGCGGAGGTGAGCAGTTCGATGGTGATGACCCAGGGCAACAGGTTGATACGGCCGAGGTCGTCGCCGATGTCGGGTAGGACTGCGGTTGCCGCCAAGTTGTTGTACGAGGCGATGGCGATGATCGAGACCAACCCAGTCATAACCGGGCGATGCCGAGGCCCCCACAGCGTGTCCGGCTCAGTCATCGCCAAGCGACCACACAGATCGACGATGGGCTGGTGCCGGTGGTTGGGGTCGTGTGGACATCAATTGCGCACGCTATCGACACGGCCCGTAAGTTATGAAGCGACCCAAAATGTTGGAAAGCAGAGTAGGCCGTCGTCCAGCCGGTGAGGGGAGCAAAGTGAGGGGAGCAAAGTGAGGGGAACAAAGTGAGGGGAACAAAGTGAAACTCGGTTTGGGACTTGATCTTTATCGTGCGGCGCATCTTGAGGTGCCTGTTGAGCGGGTGCAGGTTGTTGAACGGCTCGGCTATCACTCGGTTTGGACCGCTGAGGCCTATGGTTGCGATGCGCTGACTCCGCTGGCGTTTCTGGCTGCCCACACCGACCGGATCAAGTTGGCGACCGGAGTTGTGCAACTAGCAGCCCGCACCCCTGCGGCCACTGCCATGGCCGCAATGACGATCGACGCTTTGGCTGGCGGCGGTCGGGTCATTGTCGGTCTGGGTGTGTCGGGCCCCCAGATCGTGGAGGGTTGGTATGGCCAGCCATGGGGTTCACCGGTCAAAAGGCTGCGTGACTATGTGGCGATAATGCGCAAAGTTTTTGCTCGGGAAGCTCCGGTAAGCCACGACGGCGCCGAGATCTCGCTTCCCTATGAGGGGCCGGGCGCGATCGGTCAAGGCAAAGCGCTGAAGTCGATTCTGCATCCGGCGGGCAACATCGAGATTTGGATCGCGGCAGGTGCGCCGCTCAACACTGCGCTGGCTGCGGAGGTGTGCGACGGGTGGTTGCCGATGGGTTACGGATCTGATGGTTGGCAGGTCCACGGACCGAATCTTTCCAAGGGTTGGGCTCGCCGTGGTGGCCGTCCCGATGATTTCGACATTATGGGCGGGTTGACGATTGAGATTACCGACGATGTGAAAGCCGCGATTGAGGCTAAGAAGCCGTTGACTGGGATGTATGTGGGCGGGATGGGCAGCGAAAGCAAGAACTTCCATAAGGAGGCCATGGCCCGGAGGGGTTTCCCAGAGGCGGCTCAACGGATTCAGGATTTGTGGTTGGCGGGCCGTAAGGACGAGGCGATCGCCGCGGTTCCCGATGAGTACATTGATGCTGGTTCGCTGTTTGGTTCGGCGCAACGCTGCCGGAACCGTTGGCATGAGGTGGTGCCTGTGGGGGTGACAGGGTTGATCGTGCGCAGCGATTCCGACGAGGGTCTTGAAGTTGCCGCTGACATGACTGGAAGCCGAGAGTGAGGAAGTCAAATGAGTGAGAAGTTAGTGACGGTTGAACAGGCAGCGCCCCATGTTCGTTATGTGACGTTGAACCGGCCCGACAAACGCAACGCCATCTCCACACCTTTGCGCGCCGAGTTGTTTGCCACGTTGCAGGAACATGACCGTGACTCCGACGTGCATGTGTCGATTGTGCGTGGTTCTGGTGTTTGTTTCTCGTCGGGATATGACCTGCGCAGCCCGCTGATGGATGACACGCCGTATCATTCGGCGCCCGGTGACGGAGCCTGGAGCCGCCAGGCGACTGATGGGTGGTTCTCGATTTGGGATTTGGCGAAACCTGTGATCGCCCAGGTGCATGGTTATGCGATGGCCGGGGCCACTGAGCTGGCTTCGGCGTGTGACCTTGTCTATGTCGCCGCCGACGCACAGATCAGCTATCCGGTTGTGCGGGTCGCGTCGCCACCGGATTGGCAGTATCACGAACCGTTGCTGGGTTTGCGTCACGCCATGGAAGCAATGTTGACCGGCGACGTGATCGACGGGGTCGAAGCGGCTCGTGTCGGCTGGGCCAACCGGGCTTACCCCGCAGCTGAGCTCGAGGCCTCGGTGCTGGCGATAGCGGAGCGTGTTGCCGCGATCCCGACGGATCTGGCTCAGTTGCATAAACGCATGGTTCACCGCCAGTTCGACGTCGCTGGTGGGCGTGCCGCGATGCGTGCCGGCCAGGAGTTTCAGGCCCTCGCCGCTCACCAAGGGTCGGTACAAGCCTTCAAGTCAGACCCGCTTGGGGCGATCAAACGTGAGCTTTCAAGCTGAATCGACCCAGCGGGCCATTAGTTTTCAAGATTTATTGGATTATTTAGTTGCTTTTCAAGCTGGAGTCTGCGAGTGTTTGCTCCGGCGGATTTCCCCGATCCATATTTCCCCCTTTGTTAACCCTGTAGTTAAGGAGGACATATGGCGGGCGACATGCTGGTCATGAGCAAGTCACAAATGGAGCAGCTGGCAGGCAACTTTGCTCGGCAACAGCAAGCGGTGCAAGACGTGATTCGGGCGATTCAATCCGGACTCGAAGGCACCACCTGGCAAGGCAACCGTGCCGACCGTTTTCATCAGCTTTGGAACACCGAGTTCCGCCCGAACCTGATGAATTTGTCTGAGGCGCTGGGCGAGCATTCTTCGTTCATCACCCGCGAGCTTCAGGCTGGCGTTTCTGCACTCGACACAGTTTGAGGCTGTCGGACTCTCGGTGACGGCACCGTTGGTGTGGCAGGTTCGGCGTGCGGATCGTTCACCGTTGCGAAGTTGGCGAACGGATCGCTGAACTTGAGATCGGCGACCCGAACGCCCCGGTTGAAGATCTACTATCCGCGCTTGGCGTGTCTGGGCCCGCGATTTTAGATGGACAACATCTGAGCCTCGACGCGCCATTGTCGTCAGTTGCTCTTTGCGAAGGTTCGGTGCTGGAAACAGCAGCGAACCAAGCTGCAGCCACCCCCACCGCCCGGACGCTTGCCATTGTCGGCGGCGTCCGGGCCGGTATGGCCTGCCCGTTCCCGCTGTCGGGAACAGTGTTGGTTGGACGCGACCCCCAAGCTGGTGTGCGTCTTGATGACCCGACAGTGTCGGCTCGCCACTGCAGCATCTCGATCACCGAGATCGTTGACCACGGATCGCGCAACGGCACGTCCGTTGACGGCCACGCTGTTGTGTCGGGCATCCGCGCGGTGTTGCCGGTCGGCGGGATAGTACGCATCGGCGCGACTCGCTTGATGATGCGCACTATCTCAGATGACCGGCCTGTGGCGGTCACTTCGGCGCTGGGCGCTTCGGGCGGCACGATCCCTTTCAACCGCCCACCTCGGCGCCTTCCTGATGTGGATCTTCCCGAGCTCGATGCACCTTCTGAAGCACCGGAGTTGGCCAAAAGCGAGGCTTTGTCGGTGGCAGGGATCGTGCTGCCGATCATCGCTGGGCTGGTGATCGCGCTTCTGTTGAGTCCTTTGTTCGCGGTTTTTGCGGCGCTCGGGCCGGTGATCACGATCGGCACTTGGTGGGAACGGCGTCGCCGCAACCGCCGCGATCATCGCCGTGCGCTGGCAGATCTAGACGAGAAGTTGGCTGGATTGGTCGCGACCCTACCGGTGCGTCGTGTTGCGGAGATGACGCGTCGACGCGGATTGCATCCTGATCCGGCGGAGGTTGTGAGACGGGCTGAAGGCCCATCGGTGCGTTGTTGGGAACGTCGGCCCGAACATCCCGACGCTTTTAGGATTGCGATAGGTGTCACCGACCAGGCGTTTTTACCGACTCTTGTCACGCCCGAGGGTGAACCGTCCGCGCAGCGAGCCGTGACCTTTGTGACGGATTTGCCGCTGATGAGCGATGTGCCGGTCGAAGTAGATCTTTCTGCGGGACAGATCCTTGGTCTGGTGGGCGACCGCGATGTCACGGTGGCGGTAGCGCGAGCTCTTGTTTTGCAGGCGGCGGTGCATCACGGTCCCGCCGATCTCGCGGTGGCTGTCGGCGCGGATGACACCGAGGTTTGGGATTGGTGTCGTTGGCTTCCCCACACCGCGGATCACATCACTGCCCAGCGGGGCGCGACCGTTGTTTCCACCGTCGATGTTGGAACCGCCGACGCGTTGCTGGCAGTCGCTGCTGAACGGATGATTCTCGCCGTGATTGACGGCGCGGACCCGTTTCAAGGCCGCTCAACAGTTGGTCGACGGCTGCTCGCAAGTGAACGAACTGCGGCGATTGTTTTGGTCGAAGACGCTCATCGCCTCCCCGCGGGATGCGATCTGGTGGTGACCGCCGATGATTTGGGTCGGCTTCAACTGGTTGATCCACGTCAACATGGGGCTGGGCAGCATGCGTTGGGTTGGGGTATTGACGCGGCGGTGGCTCAGCGGGCGGCTCGGCGTTTAGCTCGCCTTGATGATCCCGAACTGCCTTTGGTGGGCGCTGGCGTTCCGGCCGCGTGCTCATTGTTGGGGTTGCTTGGTGTGAGCGGTGACGACGAGCGTGAGATTCGGCGTCGTTGGCGACGCACGCGGGGGACCGCTGATTTGGCGGCACCGATCGGTGCAGATGCGCAGGGGCCGGTGGTGCTTGATCTGATCGCGGACGGTCCTCATGTGCTGATCGGTGGCACTACCGGCTCAGGAAAATCCGAGTTGCTTCGGTCGCTTGTTGCTGGGGTGGCTGCGTCGGCTGATCCGGACCATGTAGCGATGGTGCTCGTCGACTACAAGGGCGGTGCAGCCTTTGATTGTTGCGCTGATCTCCCCCATGTTGCCGGGCTCGTCACCGATCTAGACGAACATCTCGGGGCTCGGGCGTTGCGTTGTTTGGAAGCGGAACTGCGATATCGGGAGCAGCGCCTGCGCGCACTGGGTGCAGAGGATCTCGCTGCATTCCGGGTTCGCAGCCGCACGCAGGGTTCTTCGATTGAGCCGCTGCCCCGTCTGCTGGTGGTGGTTGACGAGTTTGCTTCTTTGGCTGCTGACTTGCCTGAGTTCTTGGATGCTTTGGTTGGCATCGCCCAACGGGGACGCAGCCTCGGTGTTCATATGGTGCTCGCCACGCAACGACCGGCTGGGGTGGTTACCGACGACATTCGTGCCAACGCAACCTGTCGGATCGCGCTGCGGGTAAGCGATCCCCGTGAGTCGGTCGACATCATCGATGCTGGTGATGCTGCGGGGATTCCTCGTAGTCGTCCTGGTCGGGCGATCGCCCGTTTCGGACCTGGCGAGTTCACTCCGTTTCAGTCGGCGTTGTCGACCGGCCATTCGAGTGCCGAGGCCACCGTTTGTGTGCGGGAGGCCGCAGAGATTACCAGCTCACTCAACGGCCCGACCGACCTGGAGCGTCTGGTCGCCACGATCCGTGACGCCCATTTGAGCGCGGGTGGCCGAGCGCCGCGTTCACCGTGGCCACCTGCGCTGCCCACCGATATTTGCCGATCCGAGCTGAGTGAACCTTCGGGTTGGTTACTTGTCGATGAGCCCGATGAGCAGCGCCAGTCGGTGTCTGGCTGGATGCTGCATGACGGTCACCTAGTGGTTGTCGGGGCACCGGGTGCGGGGGCGACGACGACCCTTGCCACAGCGATCTTGGAGGTGACTCGTTGCGCCGGAGACGCAGCTCCCCATGTTCACATCGTTGACCATGACGCTGGTGGACTCGTCCCGTTGGTTGGATTGGCGCATTGCGGTACGGTCGTGGCGCCTACGGACAAGGAACTCCGTGTGCGGTTGTTGCGCTGGTTGGACGAAGAGATCGTGCGCCGCCGAGCCAGCGACCATCAGACACCCCAGATCTTGTTGGTGATCGATGATCTTGGTGGTCTCAGTCGGGCGCATGATCCGGTTCGCGAGCAGAGCGTACATGAGGCGTTGGAGCGGATCTGGGCTGATGGACCGTCTGTTGGTGTGACGGTGGCAGTTTCGCTTCGCCGTGGTGCTGATCTCCCCCCGGCAATGGCGGCAACGGTGGGGACGGTGTTGTTGCACCGTGTGGGTGATCCCTCTGACGCGCTGCGGTTTGGGGTCAAGGAGTCAACTGCAGCGTTCGGTGCCGGGCGGGTGTTGCGCGCCGGCGACCATGCCATTGCCCAAGTGATTAGGGATGCGCCGTCTTTAGCGGAGTCGGTGCTGGCCCGTCGCGATTGCGTGGCTCCTTCGGTTGCACCCCAAAAGGTCGGGGTGCTGGCTGCGGTGATAGCGGCTTGTGCTGTGGGGGCATCGGCTCAGATCGGGCCTGTGGAGACCGAGTTGTTCGTGGCAGTCGGGGATCGCGACCTGGGCTTGAGCGCTTTGCGGCTTCATCGTGGCGAACATGCGCTGATTTTGGGGCCGGCGCGTTCCGGGCGGACCAACGCTTTGGTAGCTATCGCAGCGGCGTGCGGCGAAAGCTGCGTGATTGTTGGTGACGGTCCACGGAGCGAGAATGAACTCGCTGCGCGTGCGGGGCGCGATCCTGTCGGGGTTGAGTCGCTGGCCGAGGCGGTTTCGTCCGGCCCGATGGTGGTGTTGATTGATGATTGCTTGAATGTCGCTGATCTTGATGGTCAACTGGCCGACTTGGTGGCCTCACCATCGCCTGGGGTCCACATCGTGGCTTCTGCTCGGCCAGATCGTTTTCGTTCTGCCTACGGTCATTGGGCCGCAGACATCCGCTCGTCAAGGGTCGGATTCTTGTTGAAACCAGATCCCATCGACGGCGACCTGCTAGGCGTTTCGCTCCCGGCCCGTCTTGAACTCCCGAACATCCCCGGCCGCGGTGTGCTCGTTGCAGATTCCGAGTCCCAGGTGGTCCAAGTGGTGCTCGCCGATGGTCCGGTTCAGTCGCTGGCGTAGCGGACGCCGAGTTCGGCGCGGACCGCGTCACAAGCTGCGATCATGGACCGGCTAGTGGCCCAAGTCATGCGAGGGCTCTGTTGTTCACCGGCGGCGAGGCAACGGTGGACTTCAGCCACCTGATAGTGCAGCGACGGGAGTGATTCCTTGATCTCTTCGCGTTCGGGTCCGCTTTGCACAATGACGGTGTCGGTGGCGTGGGCTGGTGCGGGAAACTCCACGAATCCACCGGTGCCTTCGACTCGGGCGTCGAGGGTTCCAAACACGTCGATTCCGCTTGTCAGTGTGGCTGAGGCTCCATTGGACCAGCGGCACAACAGGGTCGTTTCAGCGTCGACGCCAGATTCGGCGATGTGCCCAGCCACGGAGATCGAGGCGGGTTCGCCGAGAATCCACCAGGCGAACGTGAGCGGGTAAACGCCGAGGTCAAGCAGCGACCCGCCGCCTGCTTCGAGGTTCCAAAGCCGGTTGTCGGGGTCGAAAGGCATGGCGAATGAGAAGTCGGCGTGGATGCGACGAACCTCGCCGATGGCACCGTCGTTGATGCGTTTGACGGCTTCAACGTGGGCTGGGTTGAAGCGCATCCACATGGCTTCCATCAAGAACCGGTCATTGGCTTGCGCGGCGGCGGTCATCCGGTCGACCTCTGCCACATTGAGGGCGATCGGCTTCTCAACCAGCACGTGTTTGCCAGCTTCTAGGAACATCACGGTGTCGTGCACATGGGCGGGTTGCAAGCTGGCCACATAGACGACATCGACATCGGGGTCCGCTGCCAGATCAGCGTTGCTGCCGTGTGCACGGGGGATTTGATGGGTGGCCGCGAACTGAACGGCTTTGTCTTGCGTTCGTGAACCGACGGCACCAAGCCGTCCACCTTCTGCGTGGGTGAACGCGTCAGCGAACTGAGTGGCGATATTGCCGGTGGAAGAGATGCCCCAGCGAACCATTCCTTGGTGTTGCTCCATGATGTCTCCGTGTGATTGGCGATTGCATCCGCAAGGATAAGCACGAGCACACCACCGGTGACCGTTCAGTGCATTTTTTGGTTGGACTAAACCATACTGAAGGTGTAGAGTTATCGCACTTTTAACTGATATTGCACTTACACCAGTTATGATGCCCATGAAAGGTAGACCCATGCGCAACTCTCCTTTGAACGTTGTTGATCCCGCATCGTTTGGTGCTGACGACCTCCACCTGCTCAGCCGCATAGCCGAAGACGCCGATGACAGCGGAACACTAGACCTGAGAGCGTTACCGGAACCCGTACAAGATCAACTCATGTTCGCCCTGCACACTCTTGCCCGTGGAGATGTCGTCGCCGCGATCAGCACCAACAAACCACTCAGTTCAACTGAGGCAGCCAAGGCGCTTGGTATGTCTCGCACGCACCTGACTCGAATGTGCGACGAAGGTCGAATTGAGTCCTTCGTAGTCGGCAGCCATCTACGAGTCCCCGGAGAAGAGATTGTCAGAATTCTCAGAGAGCGTGCTGCGGCAATGATCCAGAGTCGCGAAGCTGCCGCGACAGCAGATGATCGTCGTCGGGAGCGCGCGGCCCACGCCGCTGGACTTCTCTGAACCGTTCCGCTCAACAAGACTCGCCCGCGGCGCGAAGTTGTCGCAGCAGAGCGAATGCTTCATTGCACTTGTCGCAGACTGGCAGATCCTCGTAGTCGCGATGAGCGACCACGCGGGCACCACACAGCCCTATGATCTCGATCCCCTCGATGGAGGCTCGGGTTACCACGCTGCCCTTTGCCCAGTGGCTGAAGTTCTCCGACCCGTCGCTGACAGGATCTTTCGCCGTCCGGGTGTTCGTGAACTGCTCAAGTAGGTCGAGTTCAGCAGATACCGCGAGATTCTCGACCCATACTTCGGTGACGTACATATACCACAACTGGTCCATGCCCGAGTCCCGTGGTTCCAGGCACTCCCAGTCGTTGATGTTCTGGCCCGCCGGGATCATCGCCAGCAAGTCGACGGGTAATCGTTGTTGGTCGGCGTAATCCACCATCCGCCAAGTCACCTCAACGACGGCAAGGCCGTCTTCGTCCGGCTCGATCCGAAGACCTACTTGCGCGCCGAAGGCCTCCAGCGAGACCCATTCACCTGGCGTAGAGGCGGCCCCAAGGAGAGCTTGCAGTACCCGGGCGTGAACAGTTCGTTCCACTTCAAGTTCTTTGCTGTACTCCGTCTCAAACCGCAGATAATCCTTGTCACGCTGCGTCGGCGTGATAGGAGACGAGTCGTTACCGTACTTCTCAAGTTCTCGATAGAAGTCGCCGGGCCCATCGTCTCTTCGGCGCCCCGCAGCCGGCAACCACCACTGACCATCCTCGTCTCTCCACATCGCCGCACGATGTGGGCCCGTCTTGACCTTTATGACATGTCGGTCCGTGATTGCTTCGATCCGCATTCGGTCGGCGTTTGGGTCATTGGCCAACAAGTTTGCCTTGTCCAGCGTGGTATGCGGTAATTGATCAAGCGTGACTGGGAACAGGTACAAAGCGTCGGTCTTGAGGTCGGCCTCCGCGGTTTTCAACGCTTCACGCATCTCTCCGGCTCCGATGGTTGGTCGGAGATCTTCCAGGAGGCAACGAATGGTCGGTCGGACATGCCCATGCGCCGTTCCGCTGGTGTCCTCGGCCAATTCGGTGCATTCTGTGTCGCGGTTCATGTTGGCATGTCGTGGGCTTTTTGTGCAGGGCACTTCACCAGCGACAGCTTGAGCAAGACCGTGTGATTGGCGATTGCATCCGCAAGGATACGCAGATGAAATCTCCGCCGGTTGCCGATCAAGGGTCCTTTCCTCGACGTCATGCGTTGACTCGGGGTTTCACGCTCGGCGCTCCCCGTAACATTCGGGTTTCCGCGGATGGTGAGCGGGTTGCCTTTCTGCGTTCGAGCGGACCTGTCGACTCGGTTAATTCTCTGTGGTTGTTTGATGTGCTGAACAACATCGAACGTCTTGTGGTTGACGCGGCGGAGTTCGGCTCAGATCTCGCTGATCTGCCACCAGCGGAGCGAACTCGTAGGGAGCGGGCCCGCGAGTCCGGGGGTGGTATTGTGGCCTACGACGTTGACCGTGATCTGACGGTCGCCGTTTTTGCTATCGGATCCCAGATTGCTCGTGTGGATCTACAAAGCGGCGAAGTGCGTGCGCTCGACACAGCCGAGGGTGCGTTCGATCCGCGGTTGTCGCCCGACACAGAAAAGGTCGCCTATGTGGCAGGCCGTGAGCTGCGAATGGCGACCGACGACAAAGACCAATTGCTGATCGGGGAGGCAGATGAGACGGTTTCGTGGGGCGCTGCCGAGTTCATCGCGGCTGAGGAAATGGGCAGGACTCGCGGGTTTTGGTGGGGGCCGGACAGCGATGCACTGTTGGTCCAAAGAGTTGATGTGGCTCCGATCGATACTTGGTGGATTGGTGCGCCGGTTACCCCTTGGGAGACGCCAACTGTGATTCGTTACCCAGCAGCCGGTAGCGCCAATGCCGATGTGGCCCTGGCCATTATCGGGCTGGACGGCGGGCGGGTTGACGTGGATTGGAGATACCGCCAGGCTCCGGGTGCGCCTGACTCTAACGCGTCACGCGCCTCCGCGGCTCCGGGTGCGCCCGGTGATAGCACCGCTCTCTGGGAGTACCTGGCTAAGGCGGATTGGACTGGTGAGGGCATTTTGTTGACGGTGCAGAGCCGAGATCAGCGCACTCTCGGCGTGCTAGACGTTGACGCAGCGACGGGGGAGTGCCAACAGCGCTACCAAGTGGTCGATGAGCATTGGATTGAGTTGATCGCTGGAACTCCCGTGCTGCACGACGAGCGGCTGGTCACGGTTGAGGATCGCTCGCCGGCTCGGCGTTTGTGTGTTGATGGCGTGGCGCTGACCGGCGACGGGGTGCAGGTGCGAAGCGTGATTGACGTCGGCGACGACGGCATCGTGATTACCGCTTGTCGGGAACCAACTTCTGTGCAGGTTGCGACGGTGAGCTGGCATGGCGAACTGCGCTGGTGGGACAACTCTCCCGGCATCAAGAGCGCGGTCGTCGGCGGTGCAACCGAAGTGCGTGTGAACCGCAGCCTGGCTCATCATGGCACCGGGGTCGAGGTTCGACATCGGGGGCGTGCTGTGTCACGGATCGCCAGCCATAGCGAGCCACCGAATGTCGATCTAAACATGTCGTTGCATCGTCTCGGTGAACGTGAACTGGCGGCTGCTTTGCTGTTGCCGAACGAGTCTTCTGAAGCGGATTCAGAGACGAAATTGCCGGTGTTGCTCGACCCTTATGGCGGCCCTCACGCGCAGCGGGTGCAGCAGGCTCGGTCGCTGTTCTACGTTTCGCAATGGTTCGCCGATCAGGGTTTCGCGGTGCTGGTGACCGATGGCTGCGGTACGCCGGGTCGGGGACCAACCTTTGAGCGGGAGGTGCGAGGGGATCTGGCGGGCCCGGTCCTCGACGATCAGATCGAGGCTCTGTATGCGATGTCCGAGTTGAATCCCCGCCTTGATCTTGACCGTGTGGCGATTCGGGGTTGGTCGTTCGGCGGCTATTTGGCTGCGTTGGCTGCGCTGCGCCGCCCCGATGTGTTTCACGTTGCTGTCGCCGGAGCACCGGTGACCGACTGGCGGTTGTACGACACCCATTACACCGAGCGTTACTTGGGTCACCCCGAGACCGAGCCCGAGAACTACGAGCGCAGCAACGTTCTCTTTGGTTCTGTGCAGGTTGACGATGCGAGAGGGGTCCCGCCGCTGCTGCTGATCCACGGCCTAGCCGACGACAACGTGGTGGCTGCCCACACTCTGCAGCTTTCACGCGCTTTGCTCGAAACCGGCCGCCCCCACACCGTCCTCCCCCTGTCCGGCGTCACCCATATGACCCCCCAAGAAGAAGTCGCCGAAAACCTCATGCTCCTACAACTCCACTTCCTCCGCAACGCCCTACGACGTACGAACAGGTCGCATGGTTCGACAGAATGAGTACACGCGTGTTTACCGGTTGCGGTGCGCTCCGAAGTCTCCGTGTACCTGGTGGCAAGAGTCGGGCTGGGTGTCACAGTGGTCAGCGACACCCAGCCCTGAGTTGTCTGCAACCAGGAGCGTCACCCGAGGGGAGAGGCCCACATGGAGCGTACATACGAAACAATATCAGAGACTGTGCTTCCCCTGTCCGGCGTCACCTACATGACCCCCCAAGAAGAAGTCGCCGAAAACCCCATGCTCCTGCAGCTAGCCTTTCTCAACGACGCCCTGTCAAAGTGATTCGCGCCGCAACAGCTTGTTCGTTAGACGAGGGTGCCGAGGGGGGCTGCGGCGATGCGGTCGTCGAGGCGGAAGGCTGTGGTGGATGGGTGGATTACCAGTCCCGCTCGGAAGGAGTCGCCGAGCCGGTCTCGCAACGAGGTGAGGTGGCGGGCATCGGCGGTCCCCACCGTTTCTGAGAGCTTGACTTCGAATGCGATGACGCCCCCGTCGGGTAGGTCGGCGACGAGGTCGACCTCGTGGTCGCCACCCGCGGTTCGCAGATGTCCGAACCGCCATCCCAACCCGAGAGCCTCGGCTGTGGCTCTGATCTGGCACACGACGACGCTCTCGAACAGTTCGCCGAGGCGCGGGCGCCGTTCACTCAGTGAAGCAGCGGTGTCGTAGTGGTCTGCTGAGGCGAGCGCGGGATCGATCAGATGGCGTTTGGGCCGTTTGGTCAGGCGTTTCAGCCGGTTGTGGGACCATCCTGGAAGTTCTTCGATCAGACCCAGCCGGTCCAGTAGGTCGTGGTAGGTCTCGCCGGTGGCCTTGGACACATTCGCGGCCTGGTGGATGGCGGCGTGTTCTGTGTTGGTCCCGACGGCGGCGCTGTAGGCGCGGACGTAGCGTCGGAGTTTGCTTGCGTTACGCGGCGTGGAGGTGGTCTCGGCAAGGTCTCGTGAAACTGCAAGGTCCAGGTAGGAACGAAGGGCCTCTTGATGATCGAGCTGTTCCATGCCGAGATACCCGGGCAGTCCCGACTCCATCGTTGGTGCGATCTGTTCAGCGGACGAGAATGGTGAACGGGCACCGCGTACTGCTTCGATCCCTTGGTCAGCGAGATCTTCAAGCGACACCGTCAGGGCAACTCCCTGTCTTTCGCTCAAGGTCATCGGTCGTAGCCGTAAGGGCAGAATCCGCCCGGCACCGGCGTGGATGTCTGCTGTGACCGCGGCGCGTGACGAACCGCTCAAGATGAATCGGCCCGGGGACCGGTCTTCGTCGATCATTCGTCGCACGGCGTCCCACACCGTGGGGACCCGCTGCCACTCGTCTATGAGTAGAGGATTTGGTAGCGATGCGCAGACTGCTTCGGGATCGTTGGCGACCATCTGGGCGTGAGGTGGGTAGTCCAAGCGAAGCGTGGCGGCAGCCAACCGCGATGCGGTGCTTGTCTTGCCTGCCCCTCGCACTCCTTCGATCAACAGGGCCGGGTGTATTCCTAGCAGCCGCGAAAGCCGACCATCAGCGCGCCGGGACAAATACTCCATACATAAAAGACTAACAGGTTATCCGTAATATGGCTAATGGGTTAGGCTTTTGTGCGCTCAGTTGTTGCTGGTTTCAAAGACCTCGAGGCGAGTTTCTGGCTCAAGACCCGCTGAATCGCTTGGCTGGCGCAGGCGCTTCAAGGCGGAGTAACCGAGCCAGGGCGTGCACCAGAGCACCATTGCGATGAGCAGGACAGTCTCGTCGCCGGGGCTCAGGCCGGGGGCGTAGAAGGGTTCCACGAAATAGTGCGAGATGAAACCTCCCCGGTACGGGGTTTCGCCGGCGAGGCGCCAGAAATACTTCTCCCAGACCGTCAGCGGGCAGGGCATGCCCAAGATGTTCACCGCGGCGGTCGGCACCAGCATCGCCAGGTACCAGCGCATCACCAGAGGCTTGCGTGCTGCTACCGGTGCACCGAAGACCAAGAAGACGGCCAGTTGCCCGTGCGCCAGGGCCATTGAGATCGCCAGTAGCCACGGTCCCACAACCCCACCCTACTGCGATGTCATCACCGGCGATAGATGTGGGCGAAGCGAGCTAGCTCCAGGTGGCCAGCAGGATCCCGATCACGCTGTAGCCGATTAGCGGATAGCCGCTATTGATTACGAATAGCCGCAGGCTACGGCCCTCAAAGGCATAGTTGATGGCGTTCGACGTGAAGATGAACCCGACAGCGGCCAGAACACCAACGAGGAGTCCCTCGACAGCACCCTCAGCGCCCAGACCCTGCACCAGCAGTGCCAAACCGATCGTGAAAACGAACCCGGCGTCGACAGCGATGAAGTAGGGGTACCACTGTCGAGGCGTTCCCTTCATGGCTTCCATGTCGTCATCGGTGAGGCCGACATCGGCCATCCAAGGCTTGGCCAAAAGCGTGTACCACGCCGCGCCGAGCACTTGGTTGAACAGCACCGCAACCAGGATGGCCCAATAGTTCAAGCTCCAAAGATCAAGATTGTCCATGTCCTGCGTTTCCTTTCGATCCCAGCTTCTCTGCTAGCAGAGTCTGGCGATGAATTTTCCTAGGTCTCGGGAGGGTACCCGGGGTACGGCCCGAAGATCATCTACAAGCTGGCCCAAACCTGCGAACGCCAGAGTTGGGGCGGTTTGCCGCCGTGCGGGTTTCTTCGCGATGCTCTGGCGCAGTGAAACTTGAAGCGTTACGGCTGGGGGCACACATATGAGTGAAATCGCTGACGAGCGTCGGGCGCGCCTGCTTGACGGCCGGGCCTGGGATGATTTCTGCGACACGTTGAAAGCGGCCGGTCGCATCGTCATTCGAGAATCCCCCGACGGCGACCCGCAAGATCGTGTCGAGGGGTTTCGTTACCTGACTCGGATGATGTTGATGGCCAACGCCCGAGTGATCGAGCAGCGCACCCCGGGCACCAGAGCCCAGCGCATTGGGGTGATTCCGCCGCCCATGCAAGGGGGCATGGGGGTGCAGTCACCCAACCAGGACCACATCGTCCAAGCCGTCAACCCGAAATATAGCTACCGGATCACCGGAACGGTCGGAGACGTCTACACCCACTTGTCGGCGTGGAGTCCACCGGTGCCCAACGATGTTGGAGCCACCGCCGTAGGCCTTGACGCTGAGGATCACCTGGAGACTTTCAACCCCAACATGGCGCTCACCCCCCACACCGCCTATCTGCATGACTTCGCCGACGCAGATGGCACCGTCGACTTCATCTTGTCAGTCGAAGAACCCACGGACGGGTCGCGTTGGATGTCAATGGCAACCACCACTCGTGAGCTGATGGGCCGTGTGGTCTATGACGACCGAGCTACCCAAGCCCGTCCACGGCTACAAATCCAATGCCTCGACGAGCACCCTCAGCCGCTCACCCCCGAACCGCAAGACATGGCGGTGCGTCTCGCGGTAGCAGCGCAACTCATCCTGGGTCTGCAATCCGACTACGGAGGTTGGACCCGTGACCTTCTCACCCGCGAAAATCAGACCGAGTACACCAAAGAGTGGTATGAGCGCATCGGCGGGTCCCCCGATGATCGCATCTTCGAGTTCGGCTACTGGCGAGTGCCGCAAGGCAAGGCGCTCGTCGTCGAGTTTGAGGAACCACAAACGCAGCATTGGAACTTCCAACTGTGCAATCACTGGATGGAGAACCTCGCCAACTACGCAACCGGTCAGGGGTATATCGACAAGGAGAATGTGGTACGTGACGGCTCAACTGTGCGCATTGTCGTCGCCCACTCCGACCCGGGCGTTCCCAACTGGATCGAACCAGTCACTCACGACCACGGAGTGATGGGTTGTCGCTTCGTGCGACCGGCAACCGAACCCGAGGTTTCGTGCCGTCTCGTCGACCTCGAAAACCTGGTCTGACATCGGCGGTCGAGATGTCGCTTGACGCTGAGCGCATTGTGGCGCAACATGTTGCATCCGTCATATGTCGGTTTTGGTCTGAGAGTTCTGGGACCTACGGGCTCCGAGAGCGCGGGGCGGTGGTGCGCATCCTTTGGGGGAGGAGGTGTGCTCCACCGCCAGCGCAGTCCAAATACTAGGACCACACGCGGCGCGAGGTGGGGACTATTCCCTTGACACAAGTCATGACACCAGCTGTGAGACAAAACTTGCCGCGGTGCAGCTCAACCGGTTCGGGGTGACCATCCGGCGATGAGGCCGTCGACAACGCGTTCGACGAGGCTCTCGGCGTCAAGACCCGGAGCCATTCTGACGACGGTTGCAACACCGTGCACTGACGCCCACAGCGCCATGGCGTAGTCGAGCGGTTCGGCCGCTTTGAGGTCGCCTTCGGCGATGGCTTTGCGCAGGTTGTCGACCATGGCATTGAACACCGCCGATGCTCCACTGTGTTCGCTGCCGATGTCGATTCCGAGGGAATCGGGACGATAACGAAACATGAGCTGGAACAGTTGCGGCTCGTCTGTTGACATCTGCACGTAGACCAGACTCGATTGTCGGAGCATCTCAATGGTGCTGCCCGCCGGCACCGCGGCAAAACGGCTGGCAAGGTCTTCGTAGCAGACTTGCGCGCAAGCCCGCATCAACTCGTCGCGGGACCCGAAGTAGGCATAAAACGCGGGAGCGGTGACACCCATGCGTGCCCCCAGAGTCCGCATTGATAGCGCTTCGATTCCCGACTCACGCACAACCGTGAGAGCTTCGGCCACGATCGCATCAGCGCTCAGCGCCGCCCGGCTCGTTTCTACGCTCATGTGCCCACCACCATGTTCTTGCGCATTCCTTTGCTTACGCCTCTGGTCCTCAGAGGTCTTGCTCCAGTGATCCCGGATGGGAACTTGACCGCTACGACTATCAAGAACAGTCCGTTGAGGGCGAATTGGTAGCTTGAGGCATCGTCATTGAATTGGTCCAGCGTGACGGTGAGCAACCCGCCTTCGGTGAGTGCTCCAGCCACAAGGGCGGCGATCGGCGTTGCTATCCCGCTCAAATACGCGATCGCCACCACGACTAGTGAGTCCAAAGCGCCGAAAGACGCAGCTGACACGAATTGTTGCTGGTAAGCCAGCAGTGTGCCGCCGACACCGGCAAGGAACGCGGCCACTGCGTTGGCGCTGAGCTTGACTTGCACCGCGGAGATCCCGATTGCTTCAGCGGCACGCTCGTTGGCGCGCACTGCCAGCCATTGGCGACCCGTAGCACTGCGCCTGAGGTTGACGACGAGCCACATCGACCCAGCAAGCATGGCCAGCGTCAGCACCCCGAACCAAGCGCGCGGGTAGCCCGAGCCGATGGCTTGAATGTTGAAGTCAACCCCGGCGAGCTGGGCGGGTTCTACCGGAGAGCCACCTAAGCCGCCGGTGAACCAGCGCCATTTGAACACGAGTTCTTCGACAGCCACTGCCGCGGCAAGCGAGGCGATGGCCAGAGTCAAACCGCGTATTCGTATCGCCGGTAGGCCGGCGATAGTTCCGACCGCCACAGCTACCAACACCCCCAACAACGGTGCCACGGGAAACCCGAGGCCAAGTTCGTCTTGCGCTCGAACCATGCCGAACGCAGCGATTCCGGCCAACGCGAAAGTCGCCAACGAAATCTGACCGACGAAACCCGTGAGCACGATCACCGACAGGGTTATCACCGCGGCGATGGCGGAGAGCATGATGCCGAGTCGCCAATGCGAGCCCAACAAGAACACCGCGGCTCCACAGGTCACGACCACCAAGACGGTGATCCGTATGGCGTGGCGAGGCTCGGGCGCGGTTGGCAAGGTGATGTTTGTGCTCAGATCGCCCCGCCTAATCCGCCGATCGCCCCGCAACATCAGGGCCAAAACCACCAGCGCGAAAGGCACGCCTTGTTGCAATCCGATGGCAGGCAACCAGTCCCACTCCGATTGGGCATGCAGGAGTTCGGATTGGAGCATTCCGATGCCGAAGCCGGCAGCAGCGCTCACGCCTATCGATCTGAACTGGCCGAGCAAGGCGGCTCCGAGGGCGGCCACGATCAGCAACGGCGTGGTTGTCGGCTCGATCCGAGTGATCGGCGCGGCGAGAATCATTGCTGCGCCAGCCAACATCGTTGCCAGCATCCAGTTGACAACACCGATCCGGTCCGCGGAGATACCGACCAGAACAGCTCCGGTTTCACTCTCGGCGCTTGCTCTGGTGGACAGCCCGAAGTTGCTGAAGCGATATAGAGCCCACACTGCCAGCGATGCGAGCACCACGATGATGGTCAGCCAGTAGCGGTCGGCGATGTTTCTGACCCCTGCGATCTCAACGATGTTGGTGGGCAACGGGCCGTCGATGTTGAGGGTGGCAGAAGACAGGGTTGAGAAGCGCAGCGCCATCACGCCGATCAGATAGGTCATCAACCCGAGCGACGCCACGATGCGGGCCAGCGGTGGTGCCAGTCTCAACGGCCGAAAGATCAGCAGGTAACAGAGCGCCCCCACGAGTGCTGCCAGCAACATCACGATGATGAAGGCGCTGGCCACCGTGGGGCGCGCCAGAAGATGGAACCGCTCCGGTACGAACGGGATCAGGAATGGTTGTACGACATCTCCGGTTGCACGGAATTCGTAGTAGACGAGGGCCAGGTAAGTGCCGATTGCGGCGTGGGCGAAGTTGATCACGTTGCTGGCCCGGTGGGTGACTACCACCCCGACTGCCAAGGCGGCGATTACTGCTCCGCTTCCCAGGCCGAGCAACAGGTTGCTGAGATGTCCGCTCACGCCATTGGGTCTATCAGCCCGCTACGACAGGCACCGGCATTGCCGCGGCGTACGGTTCGACATGCTGGTGTTACGGTCCTGCACCGCTGGCGGCGAACAATTCGGCGGTGTCGATCCAGCCGCTCACATATTCGACCTCGCCAACGGTTTCCATCTTGAACAACGTCTGTTGCGGGGCACACAGGGCGGGCAGTCCCGGCACCTGTTGGCCGTCGCAGGTGTAGGGGTGGCCCCAGAAACTCTCGTGGTCAACGGATTGGCGCAGCGTGTCGATGATCGCTTGGCTGGTGATCTGGTCTCCGCCGAGTTCCACGAGTACGCCGTAGAGGTTCATCATTCCCCTGAACCCGACGGTTCCCGCGGCTTGGGCTGGGCCGGTGTTGTATCGGTTGGTGACTTCGTCGAATAGTGTGCCCTCGACATCGGCGTCGTCGGGGGGTCCCTCGGAGTTGAACACCACTCCGATGTTGGCGCCATCCGCGGCCTCGATCACGTGATCGGCAGCGCACGCCCCGACGAGGTAGAGCTGGGCTTCGATTTCGAGTTCCTTGAAGGTCTTCATGATGCTGACACAGGAACTGTCGGCCGCGGCGATCACCACCGCGTCGGCTTCGAAGTCGATGGCTTGGTTCAGCACTGGCAGGAAGTCCGCGGCGATCACCGGGAATCGCACCAGCTTCACGTCGAGCCCGAGGTACTCGCCGACGACCGCTCCGTAGTCGGCTGCGGCCACCTCGAAGGCGTCGAACTCGCCGTAGGCGATCACTGCTTTCTTGGCGCCGTTGTCCGCCGCGTGTTTCATGAAAGCCGCGAGACCGCCCGAGGATCCGCCGGAGAACGTGAAACTGGTGGCGCTGCGCTGTTCGGTGAGTCCCGCGGGGATACCACCGACTACGGGAATTCCGTTCTGCTCCAGGATCGGGAACGATCCCTGACTCATGACGTCGATGCCGCCGACCAGAGCGACCACGCCTTCTTGCACCATTTCTTGGGCGCAGGCCTGGGACTGTTCGGGGCTGAACGGGCTGATGCACCAGTGAAACTCAAGTGGACGCCCGTCAACCCCGCCGAGTTCTGCGTTGATCCAGTTGACGGCAGCTTCGGCCGCGAAGCGCACTTCGGGGAACGAGCCGATGGGCGTGTCCTCTTGGTTGATCATGCCGATCTTGATGGGTTGCAGACTGGTGTCGGCGGCGACGGCCACAGAGGGGACAGCTCCCAAAAACCAGGGTTCACCTCCGTGTTGCCAGACGATGCTGCCGTCATCCGCGACTGCATCTGTGGTGCCGTCAGCGCCTGTCGCTGAAGTGTCAGATTCGTCTGTGCCGGCGCCGTCGTTGGTGTCGGTGTCGTCGGCGGTACCGGCGCTGCTCTCTGCGTTGTCCGGTTCGGTGCCCGGGTCGGCATTGTCAGTGTCGCCGTCTTCGTCGGATTCAGAACTGGACAGGTCCGCGGAGTCGTCGGCATCGTTGCCGGTGTTGTCGTCGAGTGGTTCGCTGCAGGCGGCGAGGAGCAGGACCATGGCCGCCAAGGCGAGCAGCAAGCGGTTACGTTGCAACTCGGGCACTCTGGGCAACTCGGGCACTCTGGGCAACTCGGGCACTCTGGGCAACTCGGGCACTCTGGGCAACTCGGGCACTCTGGGCAATTTTGGCACTCTGGGCAACTCGGGCACTCTGGGCAATTTTGGCACTCTGGGCAACTCGGGCACTCTGGGCAATTTTGGCACTCTGGGCAACGCTGGCATTCTGGGCACTCTAACAATTCCGTATCTCGCGTATTTCGTTGGTAACTTAACAGTGTTAACCGATTCGGGTAAGGTACACAAACCGAATTGAACCGGGGGAACCGCATGACTATCACCGAAGACGACCGCACCGCTAGCGCCGCGGAGGCCGCCGAGGCCGACCCCCGATGGCATCTGAGCGGCAACTTTGCCCCGGTCACCGAAGAGTTGGACGCCAGCGACCTCGAAGTTGAGGGGACGATTCCCCCTGAACTCAACGGCTTCTATCTGCGTAACGGGTTCAACCCCGTCAACGGCGAAAGCGATCACTGGTTTTTTGGCCATGGAATGATCCACGGCATCGATCTGGCCGACGGTCGGGCCTCTTATCGCAATCGCTATGTGCGCACCCCCTACTTTGAGGCTGGTGGCACGAGTGTGTCGCTTGACCCGGTTGCTTCCCCGGCAAATACCCATGTCGTGCAACACGCCGGGCGGATCCTGGCGCTTGAAGAGGTCCACTACCCGTGGGAGATCGACATCAACCTCAACACGATCGGTGTGCAGACTTTCGGCGACCGCCTAGCCGGCGCATTTACCGCTCACCCAAAGATCTGCCCGTTGACCGGCGAGATGTTGGCGTTCGGGTACAACGTGCTGGGACCGGAGTACCTGAACTACTACCGTTTCTCGGCAAGCGGCGACCTGGTGCAAAGCGAACCGATCACGCTTCCTGCTGGCGTGATGATGCACGACTTCAACATCACCACGAACTACGTCGTTTGGATGGACCTTCCGGTTTGTTTCGACCTTGAACTGGCAATGAAGGGGGAGAGTCCGTTTTATTGGAACCCTGACAATGGCGCTCGCCTCGGGGTTATGCCACGCACCGGTACAGACGCCGATATTCGTTGGTTGGATATCGACCCCTGTTACGTCTTTCATCCGGTCAACTCGCATGAAGAAGGTGACAGCATTGTGCTGACTGTGTGTCGATCGGAGCGGGCGATGCAGGGTGGTTTCAACGACATTTCGGCCAAAGCGTCGCTGTGGCGGTGGACGATAGATCTGACACTGGGCACCGTTTCAGAAGTTGAGATCGACTCTCGCAAATCCGACTTCGCCCGTGTTGATGACCGCCTTGTTGGCTTGCCTGCGCGTTACGGCTACACGATGCAACTCGGCAGCAACCCCCACAATCCCGAGATGGGTACCGAGATCTACAAATACGACTTGACCACCGGCGATGCTGAGGTGCACGACATGGGACCTGTAACGGGAGGCGAAGCGCTCTTTGTGCCTCGAAGTCCTGACTCCGCCGAAGACGACGGCTGGGCCATGTTGCTCACCTACGATCCGTCCAAGGACCGCAGCGAATTGCGCATAATCGATGCCCAGAACTTCAGCGGCCCCCCAGTTGCGCGTGTGTTCACCCCCCAACGCGTCCCCTACGGCGCCCACGGCTCCTGGCTTGGGCGTTAGACCGCGATCGCGTTTTTGCCTCAGCGTCGAGGAGGCCAACGCTCTCCTGTAACCACGGTGAGCACTCTTTCAAGTGATCTAGCCACATGCAACTTGTAAGAGGTTGTAAGAGGTTTTAAGAAGTTGTATGATTTTGCAAGAAGCAATCAGCACACGGATGGAATGTCGCGGTGAATGAGCTTCAGGACCAACTCAACCACCTCTTGCCTCAATTGCGCGTGGCTGGTACCGACTTGGCAGACATCGAGGTGAAAGATGCTCGTGGTGGCTTCCCAGGGTCCGTGTTGAAGAGCGTCTCGGCTTTCGCAAACGGGTCGGGTGGTCTAATCGTCCTAGGTCTGGCGGAACCAGATTTCAGTCCGACCGGCGCGGATGCCGGCACATTGGCATCGGCGTTGGCTTCGAAGTGTGCTGACAACCTTGAACCCCCGATCCGGCCCGAAATAGAGATATGCAGCGTTGATGGTCAGCCGGTTGTCGTCGCGTTAGTGGATGAACTCGACGCAAGCCAAAAACCATGCTCGGTGAAAGAGAAGGGCCGGCCGAGTCATGCCTACCTGCGAACACATGATGGCAACCGTCGCCTGACCGTTTACGAACACCACGCTCTTATGGCGGCGAAAGGGCAACCGATTGATGACGAGGCCGTGGTCGAGCGCACAAGGATCAAGGATCTGGATGATGAAGCACTGCAGTCTCTTTTGCGAAGGGTTCGAGAAACGAAGGGTCCGGTGTTCCGGGACGCGGCGGACACCGAGATTCTCCAAATGCTCGGTGTGCTATCCAGCACTGACACGGATGGGGACGTTACGTTGGCGGGTCTGCTCGCCTTGGGGCTCTACCCCCAGCAGTATGTTCCACGGGTGAACTTGGCTTTCGCGGCTTATCCGACTGATACAGGCGAGCCGATGGAAGACGGAACTCGTCTTCTGGACAACCAGTCCATCGATGGCTCCATACCTACGATGCTAAGCCTTGCACTCGACGCATTGCGGCGGAATATGCGACGACGCGCAGTGATCCAAGGTTTGGGCCGTGAGGACCACTGGGACTATCCCGTCGAGGCGATAAGGGAAGTGGTTGTCAACGCGCTCATGCACCGCGACTACCACCCTTCAGCGAGGGGGCAACCGGTCTTGATGGCCCTGTACCCGGATCGACTGGAGGTCACAAGTCCCGGCGGACTCTACGGTGCCATCGATCCTCAGCAGCTCATGAACGAACCGGTGACCGCGGCACGGAATGCCCGTCTGGCAAAGTTGCTTCAAGATGTGCCGGTCCAAGGAACGGACAGAACTGTCTGCGAAAACGTAGGATCCGGTCTTATTGCGGTAGCGACGCGCCTTCGCAACGCCGGACTCGCTCCACCCGAGATCGACTACAGCCTCTCGGTGTTCAAAGTTGTGTTCCGCAACCATGCACTGCTTGATGAGGATGCGCTTGTCTGGCTCAGGAGAATCGGCAGTGACGGTCTCGGCCACCGGCAACAATTGGGGCTGGCTTTTGCTCGCCGCAACGGCCGAATCGATAACCGGAGCTATCGGGCGTTGACCGGGTGCTCGGCCCATGAGGCAACACAGGATTTGACTGATCTCGGACGACGTGAATTGCTGCGAAAGTCGAATGACCGACGATGGGCAGTCTGGTATCTTGTTGACCGTCTCCCAGACAGCCCACAGGCCGACGCGAACCGGCTTCCGTTGGTGTTCAACGACGCCGGGGATATTGAGCAACCGAAAAACGAACTGAGCCAACATAACTTGGCATCGACCAAGTTGCCGCTCTCGTCTCGTCTGAAGCTGGTGTTGGAGATCTTGTCCGATGGTCCGATGCCAAGCTCAGAAATAGCTGAACACCTACAGGTGTCGCGCGTAGCGGTGCACAATTGGTTGCGCAAACTCGAGGAGCGCGGCCTGGTCGCGCCCACCGAAGCAGGTCGAAGGAGCCCGCACCAGCAGTGGGCGCTAACTGGCAGGGAGTCAACTTAGGACGTGCGCGGATTGAACATCGTGGGTGCGCCGAGATCTGTCGTCTCCCGCTCTTGTTCACTGCGTTCACGGGCCGCTCGGGCCACGGCCTCATTCGGTCGCGGCCGTGTGCGGGATCAATCCGCTCGGCCTCTTAGGTAGCTGGCTTGGATTGCCGACGGGTCGGCTCGCAGATCAGCGGTGTCTCCTTCGAGCACGACGGTTCCTTTGGCCATCACCACGGCTCGGTCGGCGAGTTGTAGAGCCAGATGAACGTGCTGTTCAACCATGACGACGGCGGTGTTTTCTTCGTTGGCGACGCGGCGCACGACCGGCAGTATTTCCTCCACAATCACCGGTGCCAGACCGAGGCTCATCTCGTCGACCAGCAACAGGCTCGGACCAGAGACAATAGCTCTGGCCAGCGCCAGCATCTGCTGTTCACCACCGGACAACAAGCCTGCCTGGCGGTCCATCAAAGGACCGAGGGCAGCGAAGATGTCGACGGCCCGGTCATAGGCCGCGGAGCGGCGGCGGCGGCGCAGACCGGGTGCCAAACGAAGGTTCTCGCGCACGGTCAGACCAGGGAATAGTGAACGGTCGTCGGCCACATGTGACACTCCCCGGCGCGCCAGGCCATGGGGGCGGCGACTGTCTGTTGGCTTGCCGAGCACGTCAATGGTCCCGCTCAGCAATGGGAGCAAACCCGAGATTGTGCGCAGCGTGGTGGTCTTGCCGGCACCGTTGGGTCCGAGCAGGGCAACGATCTCACCAGGCGCAACTTCGAGGTTGAGTCCGCGCACCACCGGAACACCGAAATATCCGGCGTCAACCCCGGCGATGGCCAAGGCTGTTTTGGGCCGCCTGGCGGTCGCTGGTTGCGTGGTGGTCACTGGCTCTCCGCTGGGTTGCCCAGGTAGGCGGCGACAACGGCAGGGTTGTCTTGGATCTGCTGAGGCGAACCGCTGGCGATGATATTGCCGAAATCGAGCACATGAATGAGTTCACAGACATCGAGTACGAGGCCCATGTCGTGATCGACCAACAAGATGGTCACACCTGTCTCGGCGATCGTGCAGATCTGTTGACCGAGAATGAGACTTTCGCTGGAGTCGAGCCCGGCGGCGGGTTCGTCGAGAAGCAGTAGTTGTGGTCCAGCAGCGAGGGCTCGGGCCATGCCCACGAGTCGCCGTTGCCCGTGGCTGAGTTCTGCGGGGAGTCGGTAGCGTTCGTTGCTCAGCCCGACGAGTTCTAGAGATCGGCGGGCGGTGGCGTTGGCCGAGGTTGATTTGCGGGGGCGGACCGCGTCGCTGATGAACTGCCACCAACCGGTGCGCTCGGCTGCGGCTAAGAGGTTCTGCTCGACGGTCAGATCTTCGAATAGTTCCAGCGTTTGAAATGTCCTGACCAGGCCCTTTGCGACTCGCTGGTGGGTTGCGTCGTGGCTGATGTCGACTCCGTCAAACATGACCCGTCCGCTGCTTTGGACCATCCCGGTGACCGCGTCGATGAAGGTTGTTTTGCCCGCCCCATTCGGCCCGATCAGCCCGGTCAGGGTGCCTGCTTCGAGTTTGAGGTTCACGTTGTCGAGCGCTGCCACGCCCCCGAACTCAACCGATAGCACTCTAGTCTCAAGCAACGTCACCCCGGCCAACGTACTGCCTCACCGACCTGCGCGCCGGGCTAGGAGCCTGCTGAGCAATTCGGGCCGGGGTGCTCGCGATCGTGTGGCGCACCCGTAACAAAGCCAGATGCGTTCCCTACCGAGGTATCGCCGCCAACCACCTCTGGCTCACCACCAGAGCCGCAGCCGTTAACCTCGCGCGCCTCACCAACCTCGGCGTCACCCACAACAACGGCGTATTCACCCTCTGACCCCCAGCGGCAGCGCCGCGCGCCCGCACCCGCACCAGCCCCAAAACCCAAACCCCGCCAACCCCCACCCGGGCCGGCTGCCACACCACTTGCTCAGCAGGCTCCTAGCGGAGTTCGCGGCTGTGTTCATGACCGGTTCCTTGTTGACCGGGGGAGGTGAGTCGTATACGCGACCCACAGGGTTTGTGGCCGACTGAACCAACTACGGTTCTTCGGTGTCGGGCCTTGCGCCTGGGGTTGTCATTAAACGGTGCCCCGCACCCCGGCGCAACCCAGCACCACCCCACGCGCCACCAACCCTCACCAGCCCCACACACCGACCCCGCACGCCCCAAAACGCGCCAGCCCGCACACGCCCAACAGCCCGACACCAACCAACCCGACACAAGCCCACCCTTCACAAACCCGTCGGTGGATCCAGGCTAAGGGGACGGCACCTGCAAGAAGTCGGCACCTGCTGCCTTGGCCCGCTGCAGGGTTCTCTCATGGCAGGTCAGCAGGATCATCTGATGACGTTCAGAGAACTCGGCGAGAATCTCCAGGCAGCGCTTGGCGCGCTCGTCGTCAAGGCTGATCAGCACGTCATCGAGGATCAGCGGCAAACGCACGCCGCGGGACTTCGCCAGCCGCTCCACTGTGGCCAAGCGAAGCGTCAGATACAGGAGGGTCTGTGCGCCGAGCGAGATCTGGCGGTCCGAGTGTTCCCCTCGGGGGCCGTCCACGAGCAGGTTCTCTAATTCCGTTGCTGGGTCGGACTCGGTCTGCGCCCGCGGGTTCACTGCGACTCCGTGCCAGTCCGCCACACGGCACACCAGTTCCGCCGTCCGCCGCAGAAGCTCGGGCTGCTGTTCGGTGCGATGCCGTTCGGCAGTGTCGCGCAGCAGTGTCGCAGCGAGATGACGGGCGAGGCCGCGGACCATGAGGTGCTCGGTGCGCGACTGAAGCTCGCTGCGCCGCAGTGACAGCTCCGCCGTCGTCTTCTCGGGAGACTCCAGTTTCCGCTTATCGGCCTCCAAGTCGATGGTTCGTTGCTTCGTTTCCTCCAGTTTCTCTTCGAGCCGGGCGACCTCGGCGATGAGCGCCGTATTTTCCTTCCGCAACTCCTCTCGCGTGTTGTGTTCGACATTTGCCAGGGCTGCTTCGTCGTAGTTGACGGTGCTCCTAAGGTCGCGGTCGGCCTTTCTGGCCTCTTCGTCGGCGGCTCGACGGGTCTCGACCTTGTTGGCCACAGCATCCAGCAGCGTCTCCGCGTGGGCGGCGTCGAAGGCTTCGGGCGCGATGGCGGCACGAGTCGTATGCGACTCGGAACCGCCGGGCTGCACCGGCCCGGCATGGGTCTCGCCCGCTTGGCTCATACGTTCCGCGGCGAGCGCTGCCGCGGCTGGTCCCTCGGCCGAGACGCCGACGAACAGGTCAATCACTGCTCGCCGTTGCTCTCGCGCCTCCTGGCGCACTCGCTCCAACGTCGTATGGGTCGCCTGGGCATCGCGTACCGCCCTGAGATGGGCGACGGCATCGGGCTCGAATCGACCGATCAAGTCGTCGGGGACATGGAGAGCGCACAGCTTCTGCCGGTAGTCCCGTCGGGCCGCTTCGGCGCGGCTGCTCAGCGCGGCGAGATCCCTCTGCCCATCTTGCAGATGCTGTTCAGCGTCCCTCAGATCGCCGCGGGCGGCCTGGTAGCGCCGGGCGAGGTCGACCGCCTCAGCATCGAGCCTGCGGGGCCGGAAGGCAAGAACGCCAGCGGCGCCCAACGCCAAGACGCCCAAGCCCGCGATCAACCATTCGATCAAGCCTCCCCGCGTCTCTGGAATCAATGCGAGCATGATGAAACAGACAGCCGCCGCCAGATGGGCCATCCCAGCCCCGCCCGCCCCCGTGCTCCTCGATGCCCTGACACCGGAATCCGTCTCGCCCGGCTGTGGGTCGCCGGGAAGAGGCACTTCGTCCGGCATCAGGTTCTTGGGAGCGAGCCGCGACCACTCCTCGGCCAGTCCGCTGAAGCGTCCTTCGGCTGCTTGCCGTCGCTCGTCAGCGCTGTCCCTGCCGGCTTCAGAAATGTCGGCCTGCGAGAGGAGATCCTTCAGACGGCGCTCGGTGCTCTCGGCAACCTCAAGTGCCTGGCTGCCCACTTCGTCGCCTCCGATCAACGGGCGCCAGCTGAGGTCCACGGCATTCTCAGCCGCTTCATATTCTCGCTGTGCCGAGGCCACACCCGACTCGCTCGCCTTGAGTTCTCCGATCCCCATGCTCGCGAGTGTCGTCTGTGCATACAGGTGGCGCTCGGCATCGGACGACTCAGGCGTGTCTGCGAGTGTTCGAGCGGCGTCCTCTCGCGCCGCCACCGATCCTTCGTCGTGGGCTTTGATGGCAAGCTCGACCGACCGCAGTTTGTCCCTCGCGTTCGCGAGGAGCGACTTGTCCTGCGCGCGTCCCGCGGCTACCTCTCTGATCTCGTCCTCTAGGCGGCCCCATTCGTCCCGCGCGCCGCTCAGCTTCTTAATGTCGTTGTCGATGCCCGTCGCGCGGCCCTGCAGTTCCCGGGCGGTGCCGGCTGCCGCCCGGCCCTGCGGCCCTCCGAGCAAGCCCTTGGCCTCGGTTGCTAATGCGGTTGCTCTGGCGAAAGGGTTGACACCGCCGAATACGGCTCGCACTGACACGCTCTCCTGGAGACCGCTCCCGTCGGCGACCTCCTGCGTGCCCACCCAGTAGAACCGTCGGTAGCTATCGAAGTCGCCGACACCCAGACGGGTGATGAGGTCGGCGCGGCCCAAATCAGTGTTGCCGCCGACGGCGGCGTTGAAGGTCTCTGTCGCGGTGGCTCGCGACTGCCTTCGCGGCACTCTGACGTCTACCTCGGCATCCAGGCGTTCGGCCCCGAGCCATCCTCGGAGACTTGCCTGGAGGTGCTCGCCCTCGCTTCCGAATCGGTGCAGCAGATGAGTCGTTCCCGGCCCTGCGATCATCCAGGCCAGAGCAGTGGCAATGCTGGTTTTGCCGGATTCGTTCGGTCCGTAGAGCACCACGAACCCGTTTTTGGGGAGGAATAATTCGAACCCCGACGCCCGTCCCCAACGCGTCACCTCTGCCCTCTCGATCCGCAGCATCTCGCTCATGGCGACGCCTGCGATTCGGCGTAGATTGCCAACAGTAGCTGCTCGGCCCTGTCGAGAACGTCGTTGAGCAGTGCGGGATCCCTGCCGGCCTGCTGCCACGGCTTCAGCAGAGTCGCCGGAAGCCCGTCGGCGAGTAGTGTCTCCAGCCTGGAGGGTGCGTCCGCACCGGCCTCGCCGGCGGGTGCGGTGGATGGTCGCAGGCTCTGCAATTCGTTCAGAACGTCGGCCCTGAGGTCGTCGGCCGCCATGATTGCGTCGCGGTCGCCGTCGGCGCGAACTGCCGGGTTGACGGCGCACAGGCCCCCGCCGTTCAACCGGCCAGCGAGTTCGTCAGCCAGTTCGCTGTACAACTCTCCGTCATCGGCGGCCTCCGTAAGCCGACTCGCGTCGCTGCTCGTGCCGGCTAGTCGAACCTCCAGCACGACCGGTCGGGGCGCGTGCTCGATCCCGACCTCTTCAGCCTTGTCCAAGATCTTGTCTTGCGTGTCGGCGATCGAGTCACCGTACAACTGGACAGTCTGCTGCACGAACCTCACCTCATCGCAGGGCTCGAACTTAGGCTCGCCGATCTGTCCCTGGTCGACGGGTACCACCAAAGCGCCCTTGGGCTCACACTCGGAGGTCTTGAAGCTCCGCCCCTGGAGGTTGCCACAGTAGGCTGCTAAGCCGCCGCGCTGCAGCCGCCGGACATCCCGCTTGTGGATGTGGCCCAGCGCCCAGTAGTCCACTCCGGCTCCGTCTAGATCGTCGTAGCTGCACGGCGCGTACGGGTCGTGACCCGGGTTGGCCCCAACGTTGGCGTGCAGCACCGCCATGTGCAGAGCAGCGGGAGTATCTGTATGCGGCGGCAGGTGCCGGAAGCGCAGAGCCAGGTTCTCGGTCTCGTGCATGGTGCCGAAGCTCACGCCGCTCACCCGGACTGGGTCGCCGCTGTGACGCAACGTCACGACATGGGACTGGGGGTCGCCGGGCTGAAAACGCACGACTCCCTCGGGCAGGTCGCCGGTCGGCCTAAAGCTCTCGCTGAGCGGGTCGTGGTTCCCGTGGCAGACGAACACTCGAACGCCCTCTTCGGCGAGCCGCCGCAGGCCTATCCGGAAGCGTGACTGCACATCGATGCCCGCTGTTGCAGTGTGAAATATGTCGCCCGCGAGCAACAGCAGTGAAGCCTGTCTCGCGATGCAGAGATCAATCAGGTTGTTCCATGCCCTGATTGCGAGCGCCGCCAGTTCCTTCTGCCGATGGTCGTCAAGCCGTCCAAGGCTTCCCAAGGGCGCGTCCAAGTGCAGGTCCGAAGCATGCACGAAACAATCGCTCAAGACGCGAATTCTATAATCCAGTTGAGCTTCTATGTCAACTTGGGTGCGGGATTTGTTGTTTGGATGTCGTTTTGGAGGCAGGTCCAGACGCGGTCTGAGATGCGTCGTTTGAGGGCTCGGATGGCTTCTCGTTTGCTTTTGCCTCGGTCGAGGCAGCGTTGGTAGTAGGTGCGGCCTTCGGTGTCGGGTTTGGAGATTTGGGCGATGGCGGCGATGTGGATGGCTTTGTTGAGTTGGCGGTTGCCGCCGCGGTTGAGCCGGTGGCGCACGACTCGGCCGCTGCTGGCTTCGATGGGGGCGGTGCCGTTGGCCATCGCGAAGCGGGCTTTGGTCGTGAACCGGGCCGGGTCGCCGGTTTCAGCGAGGATCTCCGCGGCCACTAGCGGTCCGACGCCGTAGATGCTGGTGAGACTGGTGCGGGTGTCGTTGAGTGCCGCGACTAAGCGTTTGGTCAGCGCGTCGACCTCGCGGTCGAGGCGGCGTATGTTGCGGATGCGGCTGCGAGCGATCTCGGCGCGTGCGCTGGTGTCGCCTCGTAGCAGCCTCGATGCAGCGTCGAGCCCGGCACGGCTGGTGAGCGCCGCGGTGCGGGTGTGGTATCCGCAGCGGATCTTTTCGAGGGAGCTGTGTAGGCGGTTGATGGCCGCGGTGCGGTCTTTGACCAGTTCACGGCGGTAGGCGACCAAACAGGCCAACTCGCCAGGCGCGCCCGCGAAGCGGGGTGCGGGCAGGTCGTCGTCGCGTGCGGCGATGCGGGCGATCTCAAGCGCGTCGACAGGGTCGGTCTTGGTGTAGGTGCGCCGCCCGCGACGGGCCGCGGCGGTCATCTGCGGGGGCACCTCCAGCACCGCTGCCCCAGCGTCGATGAGCGCCTCGGCTGCGGGTCTGCCGTAGTTGCCGGCACCCTCGATGCCGACCCGCTGCGCGTCGACCGCGCGCGCCCAGCCGACCAGCTCGGCGTGCCCGGCCTCGGTGTTGGCGATGCTGCGCTGCTCGATGACCACCCCCGAGGCGTCCACCAAACAGGCCGCGAGCAAGTCTTTGTGGGAGTCGATCCCTATTACAGTCATGATTGTTGAGCCTTCCTGTTGTCGTTGTGGCACAATGGCCCTGTGATGCGCAACCATGCGTTGATGAGCCCCAAGGCTCAGACGCTTCTATCAAGCGACATCACCGGGCCGGCATCGGCGGGGAGGCACTCAACTGGAAAGCCACCACCACAGGCGGAGCAAGGGTTTGGGAGCCATCCCCGCCGATGCTGCCAACCTCAATCCTGACACGCATGAGTTTGCCGGCATACAGCAGGACCCGGATTCAGTAGTTGTCCGAAGTCAGGGAGCCCGAACGCGGCGCGTTTGACGCGTTTGACGAGGTGTTGGCGGCCTCGGCGGCGGCGTTGGTGACTTTCGGGGAGTGCCAGTTGGCGGATCTGGTCCCGCCAGCGCCAGATGGTGCGGCCCAACCGGTTGATCTTCGCGGGCATGGCGGGATCCTGCAGATCGCAGGAGAGCCGGTCAACGGTGGCGGCGCCGACTTCGGCGTCGGCGATGTCATAGACGGCTCGCAGGGTCTCTTCAGCGGCGCCGGGCGTCGCGGACCTCGCTGTAGGGGTCGCCCGCATCCAGCAGGCTCCGAAGCCGGCGGCGACCTTGGTCGGTGATGTTCTCAGACGCTGACATGAGCAGCTTGCGTTCCGGCTACAGCGGGTCGTCTTTGCGGCCGCGGTGCCCGAGGGTCTGGTTCTGGACCCGGCGGCGGACCTCGTCGAGGGCGTCGTTGCGATCACCCGTCCCACGCCCGCGACCACGCCTTCCAACTCGCCGCGGCAGAGCCCAGAAGTCGTCACCTGCCGGGCCTGTTGAATCATCGAATCGAACATGACCACAACCTAACCACAGGGTGTGACACTGCATGAAATAGATACCCGTTCAGCACCCCACAGGTCCACACCCAGTTCAACGCCGCAAACCCGCACAGACCGAGGCGATCCCAGCCGGGCCGCCGATCACAGACCGCTGACCTGGGTTTGGCCGCGCGTTCATGGTCGTTCAGGGCGGGAGGGTCAGCCTAGTCCGTGCTTGTTTCGTACCCGTTCGGGTAGTGCTTGAATCTTGGCTTGCATCTCGGCGAGTTCTTGGCGGGCTTCGTCTCGTTCTGCGCTGATGCTTTCTCGCAGCAGTGCCACTTCTTGGCTGAGCGCTGCTGTGTCGTTCCTTACTGCTTTGATTGTGTCCTGGTCGAAGACCGTTTCGGCAGCGGCAACGGTCGCTTTGAGTGTGGTGAGCAGTTCCGTTCCGAGTTCACCGACCGGGCTGAGGGACTCAACGGCGGTGTGCAGCGCTGCGCTCGACTCCTTTAGGGCTTGTGATGCGTCGACTTGCTGGGTTCTTAGGTCAGCGAGCGTTCCCGCATTGTCACGGAGTTCTTCGAGAGCATCCGCCGCCTCAGCGAATCGGCGGGCGGAGGAGTCGAAGTCGGCGGGCGGGCTGGTTGTGTCTGTCATGGGACGGTCCTTTCGTGTTCTGGCTGCTGAATTTGGGGTGATGATGTTCCGTTGCTGCTGGTGATTTGGTGTGCGAATCGGTTGGCTGAGGCGATGGTCTCGGAGAGCCTGAACACTGCGAGATGGGGGCTGAGTTGCCAGTTGGTTTCCAGCCATTCGTTGACCCTTTCGCAAGTCGGTAGCGTGGCGCGGGCAGCGGCGACGGCTGCTGAGGCAATCGTGAGCTGTTCGTCTCGTGGTTTGCTGGCGATCACAGATGCCATTTCGGACTCTGGTGGGCCTGTGACCATACCGATGATCTGCATTGCTAGATCCTCCGTGTCGCTTGGGTCGGCTTGGTAGCGGTTCAGGGCGCTGTCCATTGATTGCCGAAGGCCCTCTTCGAGATCGTCTGCTGAGCCGTCGGGCAATAGCACACCGGCTAGGGCGCGGGACGCGAGGAGACCCGGATGGTCCGGGTAGGACCCGAGCAGTCGGGCGGCTGCGGCCCTCCACTGACGGGCGTCGTCAACGCTGGCGATGCCGTTCCATTCCGCGACCCAGTCGGCGAAGGAGAACTTGGACATCTCGGCGAGCCGTTGGGCGACAGCGGACGGGACCCCCTCAGTGAGGTAGTCGAGGATGCCTTGTCGGACCAGTTCGCCGTCCTGGATGCCGGAACCGGCCAGTTCCCACATCTCGTAGAGGCTTCGTTGGCGTGCCCGTCCGATTGTGTCGTAAACGAACTCGGCGAGCATCCGGCTGCATTCCCGGACGGCGCTTTGTGCGTTCGCGTACGTGGAGACGCGCTCTCGGAACGCTTCCACTCGGCCTGGTTGGGACCGGGCAACGAAGCCAAGCAGGTTGTCGGCGATCTGCTCGGGGCTGATATTAAGAGACACTGAGACCGTGGCGGTTTCGGTGTTGCCGAATCCCTTGATGCAGTAGTCGTCGACAACGCCGAGGATCGCCAGCCGGTGCAACGCTCGTTTCGACGCGTTCCGCTTCTCTTCCTGGTCGCCGAGGGGGATGGTGCTGCTCGCGCAGAGTCTGCGGAACAGTTCCTCTGTGGTTTGGGCATCCCCGCCTGGGCTCGGGAACGACTTGTTGTGGAACCACAACACGGTAGAGATGTCGTCATTGGTCTGTTGCTGCTGCCCCGATTCCAATTGCGCCCTGCTCTGCGCCTGGCTGTGTTCGGTGAGGATCAACACGCTCTTCGCAGGCTGATGGTCGCGTCCGGCACGTCCGACTTCTTGGTAGAACGACTCGATTGACTGCGGTAGCCCGTAGTGGACGATCCATCTGACGTTTGGCTTGTCAATGCCCATGCCATACGCCTTGGTCGCGACGATGGCCCCAGTCCGGTCAGCCTTGAACATCTGTGCGTTGCGGGTTTTCTCATCCTCCCACTCATTGCGATTCCATCCGTTGGGCGTGCTAGACGAAAACCCGACTGCGTTGGAGATCGCCGAACGAACCGTTTTGAGCGTCTCTCTCATATTGCGGCGGGGCCCGTTCACCGTGGGGATGAATACGATTCCCGGCAGCCTGCCCTCTACCTGGAACGCTGCTGGCTGCTCGCCGAGTTCGGCGGGGATGCACCGGAGCACGTCCTTGAGGGTCTCCTCAGACAAATTGGGGCTGGTCCGTCTCACCTCGTAGGTGAGTTCTGGCCGGTCGAACGACGCTGGGCTGATGATGCTGTCGGGAGAGTCGCCAGAGATTCCCAATTGGAACAGAACGTCCGACAGCACCGCTCGTGAAGCCGTGCCGGTCAACGCCAGGATCGGCGGCGCTCCAAGCCCAGAGGGGTCGCACACCGTTCGGACAGTTCTGCCGAAGTTCAGATAGGCGGTGCGGAAGTCGTGTCCCCACTCCGACACGCAGTGCGCCTCGTCAACTACAACCAGACTCACCGGGAAGGACCGGGCTGAGGCAGCGAGCAAGTCTCGGAACTTCTGCCGTTGCAGCCGCTCGGGGGCAACGAAAACGAAATACGCGTCCTTTGTAGTGTCTAGGCTCTCCCCGCTGTTTCGGCTGGTGATCCCGCAGGCCCGGTCGATCCCGTGTTCAGCCAGCCCGCTTATCTGGTCGTCGATCAATGAGGTGATCGGATCAACCACCAGAACACGACCGGGGAGGATCAACCCGGTCATCTGGTAGATCATGCTCTTACCGCCCCCAGTGGGGAGCAGCACCGCGCAGTCCCGACCCGCGAGAACCGCTGAGACCCCTTCGAGTTGGCCTTCACGGAACCGGTCCTTGGCGAAGACGGCTCGCATCACTGCTTCCAACGCTGGTTGACGCAGCCGCAGCTTGTTCGACTGTCCCGGATGGGCGGCAGTCTGTAAGCGAACCGGGTCTCGCGGCAGGACCGGCACTCCGGTGGAGCGAACCACCACCAACGGCGGGCCATCCAGATCGGGGCGGGGGAGTTGTTCAGATGGTGACCAGTCGCTCTGCAACAGCACCACAACTGATGCCGTGCCGTCGCTGGTCCCCAACTCATGGGTCTGTTCGTACCCGAGCCCTCCGTCGTCGTCACGCCGGTAGACAACCTCAACGTCGTCGCCGCGAAACGTCACTACCTTCGGTACCGAATCTCCAGCACCCCAGATATCGGCGAGCGCGGCCAGTGTTTCCAAATATGGTCCGATCAAACCAGCCGACAAACCGGTCGGGTCAGACAACTCGATCACCCAGCGTTCGCCTGACAAGAACCCGGCATCTGCAGACTCGCAAATGGCGAGCATCAGCCGATGAGTTTGAAGCGGTCCCCAGACCAGCGGGTGCCACGGATTCGGACTGTTTCGACCGGCGAGGGCCTTCCGGGTCGCCTCGAACACACCCTCAAGCCCCGGACCTTTCCCGGCGCGTAGCTCCTCGGTCGTCACCCTCACCGTGGGGATACCAGCGTTTCGTAAGAGCGTGTCCCGCTCTCGGTCTACCAGTTGGGCTTCTTCGTGTTGGGAGCCGTCAACCTCAAACACGACGGGTTCCGACCCTAGCGGGCAGAACAAGAAATCGCATCGGCGCTCACCCTGCGCCTCTGCGTTCTCCACCCCCGCGGCAACTGCAAGGACATCAAGCGGGGCTTGCGGGACCAGCCATCTCGCCGCCCCCGACCGTCGGGCGTCTATCTGCTCGACCAGCAGTTCCTCAAAGTCTGAATCGCACATCCCTTCCGCGAATACCGCTGCGCCTCTAGCGGGAACCAAGAAATCTCGATCCTCCACCGCCGAAGCGACACCGTCGTCGTGTTCCGACATCAAACGTTTCTCAGCGTCGGGGTGCATTGGGGGAGATGTGCCCCTGGCCAGCAGCCTCAACATCGACCCGACAGCAAGCGACAAAGGAGGAGGGCCACCACCTGCTTGTCTAGGACCACGATCCTCGCGTGCGACCCAACAACACCCCAGTTGCACGGCACAGGCATCAGGAAGCGCCCTCAGCGAACCTCCTGCGGATGCGTGGCGGGCGGTCCAACCCCGGCGGTTGAACGTGCCGTCTGCCCAGTCGACCCTCCGCTGAAACGCTGCTGCGTCAAGGGCTTCCTCGCTTCGGTCAGCACGAACGCTCTTGGTCTTGGTGTTGACAGGCGCAACGCCGCCGCCCCGGTCTTCACCAGCACCGCCGGAAGCATCTGCGTCTGTGTTGCCGCGGGTTTGGTCACTGATCGGGATTCTTTTCCAGCAATCCGGGAACGTCGAGCACCCCCAAAACTGGTTTCCGATGTTCTTACCCCGCTTAGTAGTCCGCATCACCATCGACGAGCCGCACTTTGGGCACGCCGGTGCCGGATCGCGCCCTGCGCTTCTTGTGTCTGCTTCCATGTCCCTGGCCCTAACCCCCGAATGGCAGTTCTGTGATCCATTCTCGGTCGCCGTCCGACAGAATCCACCATCGGGCGGCTACACCTGTGCGACACGAAGGATTTCCTGGCTACCGCTTCCTCATGTCCTGTTGGACTCTAGCCACATCTCAGCCGTAGAACCGTAGGTGCCCGCGGCATCAGTCGCACTCCCTTGTTGCCCTCCGCGTTGTAGACAACTTCGGTCGAGATCTGTGCTTCTCAGGGCAGGGCGACGGTGTTCTTTGAGGTGAGATTGAGGGTGGTGTTGGCGAATTTGGCGTCGTTGGGGTCATGGGTCACCCAAACGACGGTGCGGTGTTCGGTGTTGATCAACAGGTCTCGCAGGGGTTTGCGGCTTTGGTCGTCGACTGAGGCCAGCGGTTCGTCCAACAACAGCACCTGGGCTGGCGTGGCGAGTGCCCGGGCGATAGAGGCCCGCTGGCGTTGACCACCCGATAGTTGCGCGGGTCTGGCCATGGCCACTTCTGAGAGGCCGACCGCGGTGAGATAGCCGGCTGCGCGGGCTCGGGCAGTGTTCCGATTCAATCCGGCCCGACGCAGCGGATAGGCCACGTTGTCGACGACCCGCAGATGACCGAACAGCCGGTGATCTTGAAACGCCACTGCCACGCTTCGTTGATGGGCGGCGATGAATGTTGATTCGCCGTCGTCAACGACCTGCCCGTCGATCATGAGTTCTCCGCTCTCGAGGCGTTCGAGTCCTGCAATAAGGCGCAGCAGAGTCGTTTTTCCCACGCCGTTCGGGCCTATGACTGCGGTGCGTTCCTGGTTGATAGCAACATCGAGCGACAGCGTGAAGTCTTCGCGTCTCACTACTCCGCGAACCTCGATTTGAACCGGTCCCGGTCCTGGCGAACGAACCTCGGCGCTCATCGGGTCAGCCACCTGCCACGCAGAGCGACGAGCACTCCGAGACTGACCGCTAGCAACAGCACGCTGATCGCCACCGCAGACTCTGGATCGGATTCCAGAGCCAGGAAGGTTTGCAGCGGCAACGTACGAGTCCGCCCGCCGAGGCTTCCCGCGAAAGTGATCGTGGCTCCGAACTCGCCCAGCGCGCGGGCCCAGCCGAGCGCCAAACCAGCACCGATTGCACCTCGAATTGATGGCACCGTGACAGTTGCGAAAGCAGTCATCGGCCCTGCTGCGTTGACCGCGGCGGCTTCTTCGAGGTCGCGTCCCTGTGCAACGAGGGCGCTATCGACGGTTGTGACAAAGAATGGCAAAGCGACAAAAGTTGCGGCCAGGATCGTGCCCGCCGTCGTGAAAGGAAGCGTCACCCCGAACCAACTGTCGAGCCACTGGCCCACGAGACCACGACGGCCGAGCGCGAACAGCAGGGCCGTTCCAGCAACAACTGGTGGCAGGACCATGGGCAGCAACACCAAGGCCCGTACCAGTCGGAGGAACGGCAAGTCGACTCGGGCCAGAACCCACGCCAACGGCAGACCCAAGACCAGACAGAGTCCCGCTGCGCTGAAGCTGACGATGAGCGAGACCCTGATGGCTTCGAGGACCGTGTCGTCGAGGAGTCGGGAGACCAGCGACGACCACGGAGCGCGCTGCAACAGCCCAACCAGTGGAACGACTAAGAGCGCTACCGCCAGCATTGCCGGGGCCACTAGCGTCACCGGAGCACGCCGCAGCCGGATCATCGGCAGAGTCCCAACTCGAACCCGCCTTGTTGCAGAGCCTCGGTCACTAGATAGCGGTCGACCGGTACCACCGGGCGTGGCTCACCGCTGTCAGATGAACCCGCGAGCGCGGCGATTCCGTATCTCGTGACTGCCGGGTTGGAGCAGTCGTTGCCTTTTGCGATGCGGGTGTCGGCGATCGTGGTGAGTCCAAGACTGTGGGCGTCGGTGGCGTAGACGAGACCGGCGTCGAGTTCCCCGTTGGCGAGTTTGTGTGCTAGGGCGCGGACGTTGGGTTCGGCTGTGTCGGGGCGCATGGTGATGCCGAACTCGTCGGCCACTCGCAGCGCGGTTGCTCCGCAGGGGACTTCGGGTGCGCAAAGGCCGATCAACGGTGCGTCCAGGCTTAAATCGTCGATGCTGCTGATTTCTGCCGGATTACCGTCGGCCACCGCCAACACCAGCCGGTTGGCAATTCGCGGCTCGTCGACAACCACGTAGCCGAGGTCGAGAATCTCTTCGAGCTGTGACGCATCGGCGGAAACGATGATGTCGGGTCTTGCTCCGTCTCTGACTTGTGCGATGAGTCGGGAGCTTCCTGCCAGCACCCATTCGGGCACAGAGACGCTTCCTTCGGCTTCCAGCGCCGCGTCGATGTTGTCGGTGACCGCGGCCAGCGATGACGCCGCGAAGATCACGGTTTCGCCGTTGCCCGATGAACATGCGGGGAGCACCCAGACCAACACGATTAGCGGAATGACCTTGTGCGCGTTCATCTTCTGCAACATCGGCAGGGTCCGGGGCATCAGGCTCGTTCGACTATGACCGCGGTTGACTTGATTGAGGCCACAGCCCGCACCCCGGGCTCAAGACCGAGGGCGTCTACCGCTTCGGCGGAGATGAGCGAGACGACTCGGTGGGGTCCGGCTTGTATCTCGACCTGGGCCATCACGGTGTCGCGAATCACCCGCGTCACCAGTCCGGGGAATCGGTTGCGTGCCGATACAGAGCGGGTTTCATCGAGCGGTGTTTCTCCGAGCTCAAGCGCTAGCCGGGCTAGTTCCGGCCCGTCGATTTCTCGTTGCCCGCCCGGCGTGCGTTGAGTTTCGAGTCGTCCTTGGTCTGCCCAGCGGCGAACCGTATCGACGCTTACGCCCAGCAATTGCGCTGCTTCACCCATCCGAAACTTGTGCATGCTACTAAATTATAGCTAAAACCTATGATCTGCGGTAATCAAGTCACGGTAAGTGTTCTACTGAGAAAGTCCACTAAGGGTCCGCGCCTCCCGTAGTCTCAATCCATGACAAATTTGCTGGCACAAACCGAGGGCCTGCTCGATGCCTGCGGAGCCGAGGGCTCCTACATCTGCGAGAAGGTCTACGAATGGACCAATAACGAACTCTTTGCAACTGGTGCCGACTGGCTGCTCGACCGACCTATCCGAATTTTGCTGATCGTAATCCTTGCCTGGATCACTTCGAAGATCCTTCAGAAGTCGGTGCTGAAATTCGCCCAGACCATCGCCAACTCTCCGACGGATCCCCGTCTGCAATCTCTCCGCGAGCGAGGACCTGGCAAGTTGTTGATGGAAGAACGCGAAACGAAGCGCGCCTCGGCGCGCGCCGAAACCATTGGACTGGTCCTGCGGAGTATTGGTGTTGCGGCAGTCTGGATACTGGCCTTGTTCATGATGCTCGGCCAGCTCGACATCGACTTGGCACCTTTGATCGCCGGTGCCGGTATCGGCGGTTTGGCTCTGGGTTTCGGGGCTCAGTCAATCGTCAAGGATTTCCTGTCGGGCCTGTTCATGCTGATCGAGGATCAATACGGTGTCGGTGACATTGTCGATGTCGGTAGCGCTTCGGGCACCGTCGAGAAGGTGTCTCTGCGCTCGACGACCATTCGCGACGTGAAAGGAACGGTCTGGCACGTGCCCAATGGTGTTATTTCAAGGGTCGGAAACTCTAGTCAGCTCTGGTCGCGTGCCCTTTTGGATGTGGAAGTGGCTTACGACACTGATCTCGATTTGGCCCGCGACGTCATCCAGCAGGTCGGCGACAGTCTGTGGGAGGACAAGGAATGGGGCGGCGACGAGTTGATGGAGCGTCCAGAAATCTGGGGCGTCCAGGAACTTGGTGCTTCGGCAGTGGCGTTGCGTTTAGTGGTCAAGACTGAGCCCTCCAAACAATGGGCCGTCGAAAGAGAGCTGCGCATGCGGCTGAAAAATGCGTTCGACAAAGCGGGGATAGAGATCCCCTTCCCGCAGCAGACTGTCTGGCACCGCAATGTCGATTCCGTGTCTCATGGCAAAGAGGGTAAGCAGGCTGAGTCCGAAGCTGCAGCCAAGTCCGACACCGAAACCGACTCCGACACCGAAGCCGGGTCCGGGTCCGAGTCCAAGCCTGAATCTGAGTCCAAGCCTGAATCTGAGTCCAAGCCTGAATCTGAGTCCAAGCCTGAATCCGACCCCAAGAAGGCCAAGGGCGGCTCTGATCCTGAGAGCCAAGCTGACGGCTAGACCAACAACTCTGCGGTCCACAGAGGCGGCTGATTAGCGGCGGTGACTTCGGGCATCCTAGGGTTCGGCGATGACTGACGCCACCAGCGACGATGCCAACCGCGAACTCCATGACGATGTGGTTTCGGGCAAAGCCTGGAACGATTTCTGTGATGCTTTGAAGACCGCCGGGGAGATGATTCTTGAGCGTTCTGAATCCGATTTCGACAGAACCGAAGGATTCCGTTTTTTGAGTCGTCTGACCAGGGGAGGTTTGGCCAGCTTCGTGGAAGGGGGCGATATCCGCTTCCCGATCATCAAGCCTTTGCCTGACCAGGTCAAGATCGGTTCGGACAACCCGGACGCGGCCTACATGGCCTGCTCGATCGACGGACGGCTCAACTACAAGGTGTCCGGCAATCGCGGCACCGTCCACTATCTGTCGTTCAGCGCGTTCGCAGGAAACTACGGTGCTGCTCAGGAGCGTCTGGGCGTGATGGGCTTCATCGACGGCAGTAATTTGTTGCTTGACGAGGAAGGCAATTTCGAGCTTTTCGTGGGTCCGACTCCTCACGACCACAACTGGGTCAAAACAGATCCCGAACCGGGCATGCTCGCGATACGCCAGTTTTTTCTTGACCGCAGCACCGAGGTGTTGCCGACTCTACGCATTGAATGCCTGGACCACGACGAGTTGCCGCCTCCGCTGAGCCCAACACAGTTCGGCAAGCAATTGCAGGGAGCGATGATGTTCGTCGCCGGTTGCTCGCAGATGTTCACCGATTGGGCTGATGAGTTGATGACCGAGGTTCCCAATGGGATGCATACCAAGGCAGGTCCCGCCCAAGGTGCCTGGGGCGACCCGAACCAGATTTTCTATCACGGTGCTTATGACCTGGCCGAAGGCGAGGCGCTGCTGATCGAGTTTGTTCCCCCCGAGTGTTATTACTGGAACTTTCAGGTCGACAATCGTTGGATGGAGAGCCTGGATTATCGGTGGTTGCCGGTGACGGTCAACAAGCACACCGCACATTATGAACCTGACGGTTCAGTGAAGATCGTGGTGGCCAAAGAAGATCCCGGTTTCGGCAACTGGATGAGCACCGACGGCCATTCCCAGGGCCTCACCGGCTTGCGGTGGAACCAAGCAACTGAGGATGTCGAACCAACGCTCACCGTGATCCGCCCCTTCGATTAACCTCGCGCCTGCTCAGCGGCGGCGGATCAGGGTGACTCCGTCGCCGATCGTGAGCAACACGGCTTCGACTCGTTCGTCGGCTGCGACATGGTCGTTGAAGCCTCGTAGAGCCACGGTGTCGGGGTCTTGCGCACCGGAATCCTCAAGGATCATTCCGTGCCAGATTGTGTTGTCAACCAATATGACCCCCCGCGGCGACAAGCGCTGCAGGATTTCTTCGTAATACGACATGTAGCCGGTCTTATCGGCGTCAATGAACGCCAAATCGATCGTGGGCTCTGAGGGTAGGGAACGCAGCGTTTCGATTGCGGGGGCGAGCCGCAAATCGATCCGGTCAGCGACGCCGGCCATTTCCCAATGCTCTTTGCCGATGCTGGTCCACTCCTCGCTCACATCACAGCACAGCAGCCGACCACGAGGTGCCAGTCCCCGAGCTATGCAAAGAGCCGAATATCCCGTGAAAGTTCCGACCTCCACCGCGAATTCGACTTGCAGAACCGTGGTGAGCAGGGTCATGAACACACCCTGTTCGGTTCCGATCTGCATGCCGGCGAAACCCTCTGTCTTTTTGTTGGTGGCCGTGATCAGGGCTCTTTGGACTTCATCTGGTTGGGTCGAATGAGCCGCGGCGTAAGCAACGATGTCTGCGGGCATGGAACTGTTTCGTGACACTCAAGTCTCCTGGCTGATCAGAGCTGGGGTTAGCTCCTCGACGGTCGACGCGCCGCAAAGCGCCATGGTACGGCGCATGCCGTCGTCGAAGAACTCCAACAGCCAATCAACACCGAGTTCGCCTGCGGCGCCGAGGGCATAGAGGTAGGGGCGTCCGGTCATGACCGCGTCGGCGCCCAACGCTCGGGCTTTGACGATGTCTGAGCCGCGCCGCACTCCACCGTCGGCGATGATTTCGATGCTGTCACCCACGGCGTCTCGGCACGGTGTCACCAAACTAATGGGTGCGGGAGCGCCGTCGAGTTGGCGGCCACCATGGTTCGATAAACACGCGGCGTCGACTCCCCGCTCCACGCAAAGCGACGCGTCTTCGACGGTTTGGATGCCTTTGACGACGATTTTGCCGTCCCATATTGAACGGAACCAGTCGATGTCGTCCCATGACAGTGACGCGTCGAACTGTTTGCTGAGGTGATCAGCGAGAACGATGGCACTTGACCCGTCGGGACTAGCAGCGCCGCTGGTGCTGGTTGTCACGTTCGCAAACACGATCGGATCGTTGCGCAGGAACTGCCAGGTCCACGACGGGCGCAACATCCCGTCAACTATTGTGCCGAGCCCGAGCTTGGGGGGCAGTTCCATCCCTCGCCGCAGATCGCGTTCGCGGCGACCCAAACGAGGCGTATCGACGGTTACTACGAGTGCTTCGTAACGTGCAGCGGCACAACGCTCGATCATGTCGCGCATCAACTGACGGTCTTTCCAAACATAAACTTGGAACCACAAACGTCGCTCGCCTTCGCCACCCCAGGTAACGCTGTCGCTGGCTGCGGCCATTTCCTCGATGGAACGCGTGCCCATCGTGGAGAGCGTGTAGGGGATCCCGAGCCGAGCAGCCGCCCGAGTGACCGCAAGTTCGCCTTGGGGATGGGCGATACGGGTGAATCCGCTCGGTGCAAGCACCAACGGCAGTGGTGTTGGCCGACCCAGAAGTGTGCAGGTGGGATCAACTGCGGACACATCGCGCAGAACTCGGGGACGAAATCCAAGCGTTTGGTAAGCCCGCGCGTTTCTGACGAGTGTGAGTTCGTCTTCCGCGCCCCCGTCGATGTAGTCGAAAACCCCAGCAGGTAGCCGTTTCTTGGCTAGTCGCCGAAGGTCATCGACATCGGCAGATGTCGCGAGCCGTCGCCGGTCCGGGTTCAGCTCAAATTTGCGGAACCGCAAAACCGACCGCAGCGAATCAAACATGGCACCTACCGTTTCACACCGCTGCGCTTCGCCGACCCTACTGTGACCTGAATCCGTGACTGTTCAACCATGAAGCTGATGTCGGGATTGCCGTTCTCGCGCAACGACCGCTGGGCTAACGGGATCCCGAGTCCGAAACGCTGCGCGAACCCCAAGTTGGCCATCAACTCGGCAACAAGCTGGTTTCGGTAGTCGGTGGCGCCTTGTTTCAAGCTCTCGGGAGTAATCGTTCCGAATAGGCCACCGGGACTCTCAATCTCCACACGGTCAGAAAACCATCTGAGACGGGAGGGAGCATTCGTGCCCTCATAATTTCGGTGCATTATTGCGTTGTATGAGAGCTGGCGCAGTGCCTCAATCGGGTAGTCGGGATATCTCTGCTCCCTTGGACCAGAGATCACGTCAACCTTGGATTCAATGTTGATCTCCAGCAGTTGGTTGAGACTTCTGAGAACGTCTTCCAACTGACCCGAAAGCATGTGGTGGCTCTTGATCGGGTCGGTGATTTCAATGCCGTCGTGCCGGACAAACTGAACGTAAGCGCCGGGCAGCCACTGTTGAGGATCCCGGCCGAACGCCAACAGAGAACCCCAAGTGGGTACGCCCTCCCGTAATAGACGCAGCGAGTGCATCTGCTCTTCAAGAGTGCGCTGATTCTGCTCCAGCACATCGGCAGCTACCGCTTGGGGCAGATATTGGCGTTCTATGTGGTATAGATCAAGATCGGAGAGCTTGGAACCGTTTGCGGGCCGCAAGTCGAACGGTGCGTCCAATGCCCGACGTCGCTCGGCTAGACGCCGCTCGTCGGCCGGGGTTGCTTGGCGCACAGTTGGGCCAACACGCACCCACGCTCGACCTTTGTATCGAACAGGAGGATCCAGGGCCGGCTGCACCGCCACCACGGCAACATGGCAACCATCGAGCACTCGTTCTTGTACGTCCACTGAGGGCCGAGGGAGCAGTAGGCCGTCGTCGCGCAGATTTGCGAGGTTTTTCAGCAGCTCGTCGGTGATGTCGATCCCTGCACAAGATCCGTCGTCATGTGCACCGACAAAGAACACTCCTGGGGCGTTGTTGCCTGGAAGGTCGTTGGCGAACGCACAAATGTTCTTTCGAACCTTCTCGGCAGTGCTACTTGACCATGACTCCGTGCGTTCTACGAGGTCAGATTCAAGTCCAGACATCATCGCGGCTAGCTCGGAGTCGGTGTATCCGCTGGATGTCACCCTTGCAGGGTAGCTTGACCGAGCTGTGACATCAGGCAGATTCGTCTCAGTCTGGTATCTCTCAACCGGGGGTTATTGGTCGCTGCGATCTATGGCGCGGTCGTCGGTGCCGAGGTAGCTGGCGATCACTGCGGGGTTGTTGCGCACCGCCTCGGGCTCACCGGCAGCGATTACGGCACCGGATTCGAGGCAATACACCCGATCGCTGATGCTCATGATCAGCGGCATGTCATGCTCAATGATCAGCATCGAAGCCCCGAGTTCTTTGCGGATCTCGACAATCAGCGGACCGAATGCTTCGGTTTCGCGTTGCGCGATCCCCGCTGTCGGCTCGTCGAGGCACAACAGCTCGGCGTCAACCGCCAGCAACCCGGCGATTTCAACGATGCGTCGGGTGCCGGTCGAAAGATCCGAGATGAAGTTGTCGGCGTAGCGTCCCAATCCGAGAAAGTCGATCAGGTCGTCGGCGTCGTTCCGTTTGCGGCGTTCAGCAGGTCCGTTCAAGAACAGGGCGCTTTTCACGAACGACGATCGTTCCCGTGCCTCCAGCGCAACTTGTACTGATTCGCGCACCGTTAGCTCGGGGAAGAGTGTGGCTGCTTGGAAGGTTCTCCCCAAGCCTTCCGAGGAGCGTCTGGGCGGGGATAAATCTGAGATGTCAAGTCCGATGAGTTCGACGGTGCCGACCGATGGTACATATCCGCCGATGGCGTTCATGAACGTGGATTTTCCGGCGCCGTTGGTGCCGATCAGGCCAACGATTTCATCGCGGCGCACATCAATGTCCACATGGTCGACTGCGATGTTGCCCCCGAAATTCACGGTGATGTCATGGGTGCGCAAAACCAGTTTGTCGTCAGAGTCGCTCGGCTTCGTCTCGTTGACCCGCGCTGCTGAAGCCAAACGCCTTTCGCTGGGCAGCCAGTTGCGAATAAAAAATGGCCAGATGAACGGGATGCCCGGTACTTCGAACAGCAACAACAACGTGTAGAGCGTTTTTTGGCGTACGGAACCAACGATATTTGTTGGGGCGGGGGCTAACAGATAAAGCAGATGCGCTGACCAGAAACCTGATGCAGCGATCGCCAGAAGCACGATTCCCCAGCCGAAGGAATCACCGCTGAACAGTTGCGGTAGTGCCAGCACCGCGATGACAACGGACGCCAACGCTTTGACGATGGCGACTCCGTAGCCGAGGAAACGAACAAGATCAGGTGGGGGTGCGGCGAGCTGGTGGGGGTTGCGGCGTATCCGGTCTTGTAGTGTCACCGGTGGCCGAGTGGTGGACTCGCCCGAGGTCTGGTCGGCGCGTCGGCGTTCGACGACACCGATCAAGGTGTTGCGGGTTGTGTAGGCAATTTGCACGAACCCGCCCGGGAAGTACATGAGCACGAACAGGAATCCGATGCTGGATGTGACAAGTCCGATTACGGGCTGGTCGGGAAAGAATTTCGGGAGGCCTTCGATCCACAATGCGCCGAGTAGCGGCCCGGTGATCGATCCGAGCCCGCCGATGACGACCATGTTTACGACCTTCAGCGAATCGCCGATCTGGAACAGTGCTTCGTTGAAACGGATTTGGCGGACGAGGTTGCCCAGCAGCGCTCCGCCGAGCCCGGCGACTCCGCCGGCTACCGCGAACGCCATGAGCTTCATTCGTACTGGTGAGACGGTGTACGCGGAGGCGTTGTCGGCGTTGTCGCGCACCGCAATAACTGACCGTCCGAACCCGGACCGTCGCAGGCGTCCGAGCACGGTCACGACCAAGACCAAACAGACGAGCGTGAAATAGAAGTAGCTTCGTTGGTCTTTGAGGAACCATCCGAAGAAATAGCCACGATCGAACAGGACGCTGCGTTCGCCGTTGCTTAGGAACGGTCGGCCGTACAGGTACTGTTGGGCGGCTATCGCGAACGCGAAAGTTGACACCGCGAGCATGAGCCCGCGGACCCGCAGGGCCCCGACTCCGGTAATGGCTGCGATCGCGGCCGTGAAGAACACCGCGGCGATGATCGCCGGGATGGTTGGTATTCCTGGCCATTCGAAGTCGATGAGGCGGGTGTCGCCGTAGCCGATGTCGAGTTCGATACCGCGGTTGAAAGCCGCAGCGCTCAACGCGCCGATCCCGGCGTACGCCATCTGCGCCAACGAGAGTTGGCCCGACCATCCTGTGATTACTGTCAGGGATGCGACACATATGGCTATCGCGACGATTGACGAGTACAGCAGGAATTGTGATTGTTTGATCTTTTCGGGGGCTTCCCAGAACGTCTGGTTGTCGTTGATCCAACCGAAGATTTCGATGTGTCGCCAAGCAATGATGATCACGATCAACAAGCCGATCCCCATGGCGATGCGATGCATGTTGCGGATCCACCAGATGTCTCGCGCCCACAGCGGCAACGGCCGCACTTTGGGTGCGAAAGCCAAGACGGCTTCGTCGTCGTTGCGGCTCTGCCAATACAGCGCGACGACTACCGCGACGAACACCAACAACGTGCCGAGTCCTGGGTCTCGGGTGAAGTTGAAGTTGAACATGTTTTGCGCGATGCCGATGGCGATCCCGCCGATCATGGCCCGCGGGAACGAACGCATCCCTGCTATAACCGCGGCGGCGAGCGCGTTGGTGAGGGTGTACGGACCCAAGTTTTCGATACCGGTCGCCGCTGATCCGCCGCTCAACAAGATCATTGAAAGGGTCGCCAGGAAACCGCCGATCGTCCAAACGACGGTGGAGACGACATGCGGGTTGACTCCGGACAAGCGGCTCAGATCGACATTGTCAGCGGAGGCTGTGATCGCTTTGCCGAACACCGTCTTTGACACCAACAAACCGAGCACGAGCGCAACGAGAGGCACGACTATCAGCACTTGAACGTTTGCTCCGATGACCCGCAAACCGGTGTCGTCGGCGACTCCGGGGATCCAGGTTGTGAGCGACGTGAGCCAGGAAACGGAATCTTCCCAGATTCTGCCGATCGCGACGGGATAGGAGGTCTGTACTCCTTCGATGTCGGGGTAAGCCAACACGACGATGGCACGCATCAGTTCGGCGATCCCGACAGTGGCGATCAACAACACGACCCGGGGGCGGTGAAAGAGCCGTTTGACGATGACAAGTTCGACAACCGCGCCGATCAAAGCACCAATGACCAGACAGGAGATGAGCGCTAGCCAGAATGGGAAACCCCAGTTGATGATCATCAACGCGAACAAAGCTGCGCCGGGTAAGCCCATGTTGCCGACCGCGAAGTTGATGACTCGGGTGCTGCGATAAATCAACACGATCCCCATCGCCAACAGGCCGAATATGAGTCCGTTGATTACTCCCCAGAAGATCACCTGGTTGGTGATCCAAACCCCGAGGATCGCGGTGGGCATCAGCCGCCTTCTTTCCCGAGGAACACAGCTCGGGCCAAATCGTCACGAGCCGCCAGTTCCTGCGCGGAGCCTTCGAACCTGACTTGCCCTTTCTCCAAGAAAATGGCGCGGTCTGAAACAGCGAGGGCCACGTTGAGCGACTGTTCAACGATGATCATTGTTTGACCGGCGGCGCGCAATGTGTCTATGTGTTCAAGCAGTTCTTGGACGACGGTCGGCGCGAGTCCCAAAGAGAGCTCATCGATGATGAGCAGGTCGGGTTCGTGCAACATGACCCGTGCCAGAGCCAGCATTTGTTGCTGTCCGCCTGATAGGTCTCCGGCACGGTCCGACAACCGTCCCGCTAGCGCAGGGAACATTTCGAGTACTCGGTCGATCCGCCGCTGTACATCGGCCGGATCCGAGCGGTAGTTGTAAGCCCCGATCGTCAGGTTGTCGCCGATCGACATGGATGGCCAGATCCCCTCGCCGCCGGGCAGCATTTGGATACCGAGCTTCCCTCTGGTTTCGGGACTCGCGAACGTCGCAGTGCGGCCCTTGTAGCGCACCACTCCTCGCTCCGGTGTTTCAAGGCCGGCGACCACTCTCAGGATCGTCGATTTTCCGGCCCCGTTGGTGCCGAGCAACGCCAGCGTTTCACCTTCTGCGACGTCGAACGACACATCGAACAGGACTTGTACTTGTCCGTAGCTGAAGTCGATGTGGCTGACTTGCATCACCGGAACGTCGGTACCAGCGTCAATCAAATCGTGATAGCTCTGTTCCTCGCGGAGTTCTTCAACTACCAGTGACAGGTCGTGCCGTACCCGATGCGAGCCTCTCATGATGTAGTAACCGCCGAGCGGCATGAACGCGATCGTCAAAAAGGTGATAGCGGCGCGTTCCCCAACCGTGTCTTGCAAAAAAGCGCTTACGAGCCCGCCGGCAACACCGCCGCCCGCGAACATGAAAAAGGTGATGATTGCGGTGCCCATGCCGCGTAGGCGGTAGGGGACCACGCTCTGGATCGACGGCTGGACCATCGAGAATGCGGCGCCGAGGAAGGTGCCGTTGAGTGTGGCGAACACCACGAACAACCACACGTTGGGCATCGAATATTGCAGCGGTACCAAGATCGCGGCGGGTATCAGCAACAACCCCATGATTCGCAGCGCTTTGTCGGGGCTTTCCCTGAACGTCTGGTCGAACCGTTTACCGATCCACGGCAGGAACGCGACGATTAACACACCTGTTGGTGCGGTCGCGAACCCCCGCCCTAAAGCGTCCAGACCGAATTCTTCCTCAAGGAAGAAGCTCTGGATGGAAGCGCCGGGAAACAAGGCGAAACCGATCGCGACCATGGCCATGGTCATGTAACGGATCGTGTCGATGCGCCAAATACGAGCGAACGCAGCGCCGACCGATATGGGAATCTCGGCCAGGTCCTTGCCGAACGAATGCCCGAGTACGTCCTTTTTCTCCCACTGACCTCGTTCCGGTTCAGGCAGGGCAAAAGCCAGCACCGCTAGTACGGCGACAGGTATGCCCAAGCTCAAATACGCCCAGCGCCAACCGTCGTCACCCCCGACCGCGACCGCGATACCGCCAACCAGGATCGGGCTCGCCGCGTTGAACACTCGGCCAACGGCCGCGTTGGTCGCGAAGATGCGGCCCCTGACGCCGATCGGGTAGGTGTCGGCTAACAAGGTGGCGTGAACGGTGATCGTGTTGGCCTTGGAGATGCCCGTAAAGAACCGGGTCCAAAACAGCATGAAAGCGTTGACAGCGAGGCCGCTGAGAGCGGCGAAACCGGCAAAGGCCATGCTGGCAACGCCGACGATCGGGCCTCGTCGTACCCTGTCGGCGAGCCAACCCATGGGTCCCGCCCCGAGCACGAAGAAAGCTACTGAAGCAACTGAAATGAAGGTGATCGTGCCGTCGGATACGTTGAGCGACTCGGCGATATCGGGGCCGAGAATGTTGATCGCGGCACCTTCGAGTTCGTCCATTGAGTTGAGCGCGAGGAGCACACCGAAGGTGTAGACCCCACCTTTTTGGAGGCCATCTCGAAATTCCATTTCGTCGGTGCCCACGCCAGGCAAAAGGTCGTCGGCAAAAAGCACGGCTTCGGACCGTTCAGCCTGGGTCTGCTGACGCGCAGCCTCTTCGTCGAGCATGGTTGCGGTCAGCGAGGCCGCGCTACGTGGTGCTTCGTTCTCGTCAGCCACTCAGGTAATCCCTCAACGCAGAGCTGCTCAACGCGTGGCCCCTTAAAGAAGTGCAATCCATAGCGGCGCTACTCTAGCCCACCATCATTTTCGGTATCTAGTTCGCTAGCGTGACCGGCGACTACAGAGGACCAGCTGAGAGCGCAGTGATGGCATTTTCGACGACAACTGATGAAGTAATGGCGGGAATCGATTTGACCGGAAGGGTTGCGGTGGTGACCGGCGCCACCACAGGGCTTGGTCTTGAGACCGCAAGAGTTCTTGCCGCAGGTGGAGCTGAAGTGGTTCTTTGTGGACGAACCGCGAAGAAGTGCGAGGCGGCGGCTGAGGCGATCTCAGAGACTGTGAGCGCGGCGAAGCTGTCCACGGCAGTGTTCGACCTCGCCGACCTGCCGACGGTGCGAGCGGGAGCCGCCAGTATTCTGGAACAGCACCCGGTGATCCATCTATTGATCAACAACGCAGGCGTGATGTTCACTCCCGAGGGACGAACCGCGCAAGGATTCGAGACACAATTCGGGACAAACCATCTCGGGCATTTTGTGTTGACCAATCACCTGTTGGGTGCCCTGCGTGCCGGCGCTCCGGCACGAATCGTCAACCTGTCGAGCGCGGGCCATCACAGCGGGCAGATTCGTTGGGATGACCTGCACTTTGAGGCAGAGCCTTACGACAAGTTCGAAGCCTACGGTCAGTCCAAGACTGCCAACATCCTTTTTTCGGTTGAACTCGACCGTCGATTGGCCGGCTCAGGAGTGCGGGCCAGTGCTGTGCACCCGGGAATGATCATTACCGACCTGGCCCGGCATATGGATTCTGACGATCTGACTGAGCTGCAACGACGGGCCGCGGCGCGTGCCGCTTCGGGATCAGGGCCGGGCCTTCCTAATTTCAAGTCCGTTCAGCAGGGTGCCGCTACCAGCGTGTGGGCAGCCGTTTCGGCGGATATGACCGACGTGGGTGGCACCTACTGCGAGGACGCGGCAATCTCGGTAGCCGCCGATTACGCCACCGATGTCGACTACGCCACTCGTCTCTGGTCAGTGTCTGAGCAACTGGTCGGCGAATCGTTTTCGTTTGACTAAGAGCGCCCGCAGATAGGTGAGAGCCTGTCATGTGGCGGCGGTGCCAATCCCGCTCTTGTTCGCTGCGCTCACGGGCCGCTCGGGCCACGGCCTCGCGCCGTATGGTCCGCGTTGTCCCACCTATTCGCTCGGCCTCTAAAGGGAGATCTCGGGGAGTTCGAAGACGGTCAGGTCAGGACCCGGACCCGCGGGATTGGTACGGGCATAGGACTTGTAACGGCGGAGCGCGAACCACCAGCGGCCATCGGTGCCACGCTCGAAGTGGTCGTGGTAGACGCCGAAGGTGTCGCAGCGTCGGCCTGATTCCACACTCTGACGGGCCTCCTGTATGTACATCCGCGCCGTGGCTCGCCCGGCCTCGGCGTCGATCTCCATCACTGTGTTGAGGATCACAAACTCGAAGAAGTCGAATTGCTCGATTTGAGCGGCGATGAAATCACCGATCGCGGTCGGCCCATCGAAGTTGATCGCCCGATCAACAAGATCGACGGTGATCACACAATCGGGCTGCATTATCTCGGTTAATTCGGGCCAGGCCCGTCGGGTCACTATGTCGGCATAACGGTTCTGGAGGCGCCGCAGGGCGACATAAGCGACGGTCTCATCAAGTTCAGTTCCATCTGCAGTCGGCATCAGACGTACGGTAGACGCAATATGCGCATCGGTATCAACTTCTCCAACACCACGATGCTGGATTCCATCGAACCGGTGCTCGACAGTGCCCGTCAATGCGATGCCGACGGGTTCGCCCATTGGTGGCTGCCACAAGCGGGATACCTCGATGCTCTCACCGTGTTCGCCGCGGCTGCCCCGCTTGCGCCGCGTATCGAGATGGGCACCGCGGTTATCCCAACCTGGCTGTATCCACCCCACACGTTGGCCGCTAAGGCTCACACGACCACTTCGCTCATCGGCGCGCGGTTGACTCTCGGTGTCGGACTATCGCATCAGGCAGTGGTGGAGAAACGGCTGCGCATGGCCTGGCATAGACCGATCCGGCACGCCATTGACTATTTGGAGGTGCTCAACGCCATGCTCGACGAGGGCCGGGTCGACTATGACGGCGAGATTTTCGCGGCTAACGGTCGCTATGCGGTCTTCAGCGAAAACCGGCCAACCGTTCTGCTGGGAGCGCTCGGGCCGCAAATGCTCGCGGTCGCCGGTCGGCTGGCCTCGGGCACCGTCACCTGGTTGACCGGCCCCAAGACGATTCGAGACCATATTCGACCCACCATTTCTGATGCCGCTGAACGCGCGGGGCGATCAGAACCGCGCATCGTAGCGAGCCTGATCGTTACCGTGACCGATGATGAGGACGGTGTGCGGGCCAGACACGCCACCAATCTGTCCGGCTATGGCTCGCTGCCGAGTTATCGGTCAATGCTTGAACGTGAAGGCGCAGAAACTCCTGCCGATGTCTGCCTGGTCGGCAATGAGGACTTGGTGTTACAACAACTCGAGAACCTGGCTTCGGCGGGCGCGACCGATTTCGCGGCGGTCGAAGTCGGTACGAATCCCGAAGAGAAGCAGCGGACCCGCGCCCTGCTGAAGAAAGCTGCCGCTAGCGGAAGGAAGCTGCAATGAGCGAACCGCAGTCCGAAGGTGGTGCCATGAACACTCAAGGCCCACAGAACGTGCCGCCGATCGATGACTGGAACCGACTCCTCGAAGGCAAGGTGGCGGTGGTCACCGGTGGAGGTGACGGGATCGGCGGGGCTATCGGTCGCCTGTTCGCCCAGCACGGGGCCATCGTTGAGATAGCCGAAATAGACCGCGAACGAGCCGAGACCGCAGTGTCAGACATCGTGTCGAGCGGGGGATCAGCGCAGGCGCATCTAGTCGACGTGCGGCGCCCCGAAGATGTCGAGCGCCTTCAGACTGCGGTGCTGTCGGCTCACGGCGCTCCGGACGTGGTAGTCAACAACGTTGGCGATTACCGGCCGATCGTGCGTTTTCATGACTCCGGGCTTGAGTCTTGGACTGAGATGTATGAGATCAATTTCTTGCATGCGGTGATGGTCACGCACGCATTCTTGAACCCGATGATCGACAATGGGGGAGGGTCGATTGTCAACGTTCATTCTGTTGAAGGACAACGCGGGTATCCCGGCGAACCCGTCTATGGGGCTATGAAGGCGGCGTTGGCCCACTTCACGACATGTCTGGCCGTGGGATATGGGCGCAAAGGAATCCGGGTCAACGGGATCGGCCCGGACCTCACCCAAACGCCCCAGGTTGACTATTTGACGGGCTATGAGTCATCGCAGCACCTTTGGGAATCCTGGGCACCGGTAGGTCGCTTGGGTTGGCCTGAGGATCAGGCCCGGGTTGCGCTCTTCTTGGCGAGCGATCTTTCGTCGTTTGTGACCGGCCACAACATTCCCGTTGATGGAGGTACCAAAACCGCTGGCGGTTGGTTCTTCTCGCCGACTCAGGGCCGTTTCGTGAACCGTCCGAAAACCCTGTAACGGTTTCCGTGTCGGATCAGGCCTCAGATGGGCATGCCGTGGTGGGGTGGGACATCCTTGTTGCCGATGGCGGCTGCTCGGCGTTGCAGCAGATCGACGGTGTCGCGCAGGTCGATGGAGATGATGAAACGGCGTGCAGCGGTCTCGGCCACCACGAAATCTCCTAGCGCGTCCAGGTCGGCTTCGGTCACGTCTCGCCCTGCGGCGTCGAGCATGTCTTTCATTTCGTTGAAGGTCATGCTCTTTCGACCGGTGGCATCACCGACCCGTGCGAGGTGCGCGGGACGATTGCGGCTCGCGGTGAACAGGCCGGTGCGCAACAATCCACCTGAGGGGTAGAAAACCGAAGCCCGGAGTTGTGTGTTCTCGCTGACGAGGTTGTGGTGCAGCGCTTCGGTGAAGCAACTGACGGCCGCTTTGGAGGAGGCGTAGACGGAGGCGGCCGGCACGGGCGCGAACCCGCCGTCGCCAGAGGAGGTGTTGATGATTTGGCCGGCTTCGCCCGATTCGAGCATTCGGGGAACGAATTCGCTCACGCAGATGGCAACGCCGAAAACGTTGACGCTGAAGCACCAGCGCCAGTCGTTCGGTTCTTGTTGCCAGGGTTTGCCGCCTCCGCCGGAGGTCACCCCAGCGTTGTTGTACAACAAGTTGCATTTGCCGTGGGTGCGGTAAACGTAGTCGGCGAGTTCGCCGACCGATGCTTCGTCGCTCACATCGGTGCGAATCCCGGTCACGGAGCCCAGACCCGACAGTTCTTCGACGGCAGCGTCGATAGCGCTCTGTTCGATGTCGGCTATCACCACTGTGGCGCCGCGGCGCAAAAGTGCCCCCACGATGCCTTTACCGATCCCGCCTGCGCCGCCGGTTACGACTGCCACGCACTCCGCAATCTCGATTTGGGCAATCTCGATTTGGGCAATCTCGATTTGGGCAATCTCGATTTGGGCAATGTCGATTTGGGCAATGTCGATTTGGGCAATGTCATTGTCGGCGTTGCTGCCGTTGGATCCGGTCATGCGACCTCCTGGACCTGGTTGAGCGGGTTCATGCCGGGGCAGCCCTTGGCGCGTTCGGGGATTTCTGAGTAGTCGATGGGGGTCGCCACGAACTCCTTGGTCGGGCAGTACTTCTCAGCGAGGGGCGCGAGCGCGTCGAGATCGAACTTGTAAACCTTGGCTGCGGTTTCGGTGAGGATCGTGGTGGTCTCCTCGGGTGTCATCTGGGCGAAGGTGAGCCGCAGGTGTTCACGGGTGTGTGGGTAAGACCCTTCTATGTGGGGGTAGTCCGAGCCCCACATGATCCGGTCAACGCCGATCGAGCGGACGATTTCGGTTTCGGCGGGGCGCAGGAAGGATGCGCCAATGTAGCACTGCCGGTTGAAATACTCCGCGGGTGTGAGCGACATCTTGGCCACGGCTTGCCCGCCGAAGATCGACTCGGAGCCGTAGCGTGAGTGCTTCATCCGGTGGTAGAAGCTGTCGAGTTTGCCCAGTGTGTCGGGCACCCAGGAAGTGCCGGTTTCGGTGATGACGTAGTTCAAGTCGGGATAGCGTTCGAACACTCCCGAGAACATGAGGTGCCACAGCGCCCGTTGGGTCCACCACTGCACTTCGAGCATGAACATCGCCAGCGAGGCCGGGAAATAGTTGCCGAAGTTTGGTGTGGCACCGCCGGCGTGGTGGTTGAGAGGCAACCCAACTGCCGCGGCCGCGGCCCAGATCGGTTCGTAGGTGTGTGAGTAGAGGGGTTCAAAGGGCGAATCCGGTGGTGCCCCCGGCACTAGAATCCCGCCTCGGAGTCCCTGTTCGGCGGCCCATTCGATTTCTTTGACCGAGCCTTCGACGTCGCCGAGGAAGATTTGGATGATCCCGGCTCTGCGTTCGGGAGCTTCGCTGACGAAGTCGGCGAGCCAACGGTTGTGCGCTCGCAGCCCTGCCCAGCGGTGCTCGAAGTTGTCGGAATAGGGAGGGGCCTCAAATGAGGTTGCTGCGGGTGGAGCGAACGGCGGTTGGGTATTGGGGAACAGCACTGCGGCGATGACGCCGTCTGCTTGCTGTTCCTCCAGGCGTTTGGCCGATGATGAGTTGCGGTACGAGAACACGTCGGGGTCGCCGTCCACCCCGACTTCGAGCGGTGTCCGTTCCATGTCTTTGAAGAGCTCTTTGCGCGCCTCGTTGTCCTGCTGCATGAATTTGGCCCAGTCGTCGAACTCGTCGAGGTACTTGGCGTCAAGGTATTCGCGGTAGCTCCAAAGACCTGCTCCGCAGTGCGTGTCCGCGCTGATGACTGTGTGGTGTTCTTTGTGGTGTTCGTTGCTCACCGTTTCAGTTTGGCGCGTGTTCGTCAGTCTTGCGAAACGAGGTTCGCTTTGTGGCGTAACCCGTCGCGGTCGTTGCGGTCGAGGCAGTCGTTGAGGGCGCGGATCTTGGTACTAGCGGTGGTAGGAAACAAGAACGGCATGAGCGCGTGCGTGAAAGCAGCGAGTGCCGCCACCACTAGTTGCCGGCCGACACCGAAGGCGATACCGAAGTGCTGGCCGTACGTCTCGCCGTTGGCGTGAGGATGCGCGGTAAACGGATTTTGAGCCATGTGCATGACATTACGGCAATGGTTGTCGAAAATCCTCCCGATCCAAGGAGTTACGTCCGCGTCTTTTTTGTCGGGCAGCCCAGCGACTACCCTCGCATGGGTCGGGGTGACGCCGGGTACACCGAGGAAGGAAATCGTGTCGGAAAACGTGCCAGCAACAGTTGGTTATATAGGGCTGGGAGACATGGGCGGCGCCATGTCTGAATCCATCGCCGCTTCCTATGACTTAGTTGTCTTTGATCTCAGCGAAGCCGCCATCGCCAAGTTGGTAGAGAAAGGTGCACGGGCAGCGACCTCCGGCGCGGCGCTGGCTGCACAGTGCGCGCACATCAGCATCTGCGTACCCGACGATGCGGCTGTCATGGATGTGGTCTCAGGTACTGACGGAATCCTGGCTTCGTGTCGACCGGGTACCTCTATCGCGGTGCACTCGACCGTTCACCCCGACACGATTCGGGATCTTCACGTTTTGGCCGCGGATCGTGATGTGACCTTGTTTGACGCGGGTGTTGCGGGTGGGTCCTGGTCTGCTCGCGAAGGCGGCCTAGTGATCATGCTTGGTGTCCCCGCCGATGGGATCGGCGAGTTGGCCCGGGCCGTGATCGACAAGTGCGCTGGGGCGGTGTTCGAAGGCGGTGGTATCGGTGCGGGAATGGCGATGAAAGTTGCCTTCAACGTAATGACCTATTTGCAGCAAGCTGCGCTCAGCGCGTCGCATCAGATTGTTGTCGGAGAGGGCAGCGACCCTGACATGTTGCTTGAGGCTTGGCGACACGTTGGTCAGTTGGGAACCTTGACCGAGCGTTTCTACCCGTTGGTTTCTATGCCACCCGAGGCGAAGGGAGGTCCGCTTGGTTCCTATCTTGCGACCACCATCGGGATCGCCGAAAAAGACCTTGACCTCGCCGTCAATCTGGGCCTTGAAAGCGGCCGCAGAATGCCGGTTGTGGAGGCTGTGCGCGATTCGATGCGTCTGGTGTACGGCATGCCGAAGAGTTGAACCGAAAGCCACATCAAACTAGACCAAAACAGAGAGGAACGAGATGAGCGACGATATCAATGACATCAACGACGCGAGATGGAAGATAGGGGCCGAGAAGATTGCGGACGTTTATCAGGGGATGGTGCCGGCGGTCCCGCCGGGCCTGATGGAGTTCTCCGACATCATGATCCGAGACCTTTTTGGAGGGATCTGGACCCGAGAACAGCTCGATGTGGGACAGCGGCGGCTGATCGTGATGGGTGTCATCGCCGCTATCGGCGGCCCCAATACTTGGAAACTCCAATGTAAGTCTGCGCTCAAACGGGGCGAGTTGACCGAGGAGCAGGTACGAGAGGTGTTGATTCAGGCCACCCCCTATGTCGGTTATCCGAGGGCCGCGGAGTTGGTGGGCACAACGGAGGAAGCAATCAGCGAGTGTCGTCGAGAGGCCGCCGATGCAGAGGCTTCCCCCGACGCAGGAGACGAGACGAGCTGATGGCGGCGATCACTGCGCCCGGCGACTGGTCCTTCGGTGTCCAGTTGCCTATTCAGACCTTGACGCGCACGTTGGTTGATCCGTGGGAAGACGCCGCGAACGTAGACGATCTTGTCGCCATTGCTCAGCGGTGTGACGACCGTGGTTATGACTTCGTCGGGGTTTGCGATCATGTGGCGATTCCCGACAACGAATACGCCGCTCGGATGACCACGACCTGGTACGACACGGTTGCGACCCTGTCTTTTTTGGCTGCGCATACCCGCAATGTGCGGTTGCTGTCGGTTGTGTGGATCGCCGCGTACCGGCATCCGCTGCAGACCGCCAAGTCATTCGGCACGCTCGATCACCTCTCGGAGGGCCGCGCCATTCTTGGTGTGGGTGCTGGCCATGTTGAAGCCGAGTTCGAAGCGTTGGGAGTCGACTTTTCGACGAGGGGCAAGCGGCTCGATGAGACCCTTGATGCCGTACGCGGCGCATTTGCTGACACCTATGTAAGCCACCACGGTGAGATGTATTCGTACTCCGATGTTGGAGTGGCGCCCCAACCCGCGGCCGAGCTGCCGATTTGGGTCGGCGGCATGGGCAAGGCGGCTTGGCGGCGCACCGGACGGATAGGTGATGGCTACATCCCGATGGGCAACGCCAAAGAGCAGTACCCCGAGATTTTGGAGAACATCGCGACCGCTGCTGAGTCTGCGGGCCGTTCTGGGGCGGGCTGCGACGTTGGCTACATGCCGCCGTGGACCTATTTGCTTGGCGATGTTCCTGAAGGGGTGATGGCGCTGTCGGGGGGCACCGAAGCACTCGCGCAAGACATCCGCGCGGCGCGCCAAGTGGGGGCCAACACTTTCCATCTCAAGTTCCGAACTCGTGACCTGCCGGAGTATCTCGAACAGATTGATGCTTTTGCGGAGCAGGTTGTGCCGATGGTCAACGAATCTTGAGACTCTCAGCCGTTGCGGTCAGTGCCGTGGCGCTCAGTGCATGAGCTCAGTCTAAGAAGTTGGGGGCGCGGCCCTCGGCGCGGGCTTTGGTTGCTTCCTCGAAGTTCTTGGTGGTGAGGCGCACATACAGCTGGGTGTGGCTTTCCATCTCGATCGCGGCTTGGAGGCTGTTGGTTTCCAACCCGGCCCACATGAGTCGTTTGGTGAGAGCCACCCCTTGGGTTGACCAACCGTTGATCTGGTCGGCGAGGTCGAGTGCTTCTTCGATCAGGCGGTCGTCGGGCACAGTGGTCGAAACGAGGCCGATCTCAGCAGCTTCGGTGGCGCTGACGTCACGCCCTGAGAGCATCAACTCGAAGGCCCGGGTGGCGCCGATAGCCCGGGGAAGCAGGAACGAGAGCCCGAGTTCGTTGGCTGTCAGGCCGTTGTTGATGCCTGCTGCACGGAAATAGGCCGATTCGCCGGCGATACGGATGTCGGCTCCGAGCGTCAGGCACATGCCTCCGCCGATGGCGGCCCCGTTGATGGCTGCGATCACGGGTTTGTTCATCTTGCGCATGCGGGGCACGAGGTCTGACAGCGTGGACATCGCCTTGGTGGCGATTCGGCTTAAAGTCATGCCTTCGATGTTGGGCGGTGGCATGCTGTCTCGGGTGTCGGCTCCGGAGCAGAAACCGGCGCCGGTCCCGGTGAGGATCACGCAGGTCGTGTCGTTGTCTTCGTCGACTTGATCGAACGCTTCGGCGAGAGGGACCATCAACTCGAATGCCATCGAGTTCATCCGCTCGGGACGGTTCATGCGAATAATGGTCGTGTGAGGCCTTGGAGATTCGATCTCGATCAGTTCGCTTGCCGGGGTTTGATTGATGCAGTCGCTCATAGGCCAAGCTTGCCCGACAATGAGGCACCGCACAGAATCGTTGCGCGTCTACGATGCGGCCATGCCCGAAGACTTTCAGCCAACGGCGGACGAACTGCTGGCCAACAACGCGGAATACGCCAAGACTTTTGACTTTCGGGGCATGTCGGTTGCGCCGGCACGTCGAGCCGCGATTGTGGCTTGTATGGATTCCCGCATGCCGATCTTCGGAATCCTGGGGCTTGCCCGCGGCGAGGCCCACATTATTCGCAACGCTGGTGGGGTGGTCACCGATGATGTGATCCGCTCACTGTGTTTGTCGCAGAGGGCGATGGGCACCAAGGAGATCATCTTGTTGCACCACACCGATTGCGGCTTGCAGAAAGTGTCAGAAGACTCCTTCAAGTCCGAACTGGAAGAGGAACTCGGGATACGTCCGCATTGGGCTGTCGAAGCCTTTGAGGATCCCTACGCCGACGTGCGCCAGTCGATTCAGAGGCTCTTGTTGTCGCCGTACATTCTAGAAAAGAACCACATCCGTGGCTTCGTCTACGACGTCACCACCGGCCTGCTTGAACAGGTGAACGTCTAGGACCTGCGCTATTGGTTGTTGAGTTCGTGGGCTGGCAGAGCACTGGACACGGTGCCTAGTCGCCACGCATTCCTCTGCGCCGTTCTTTCTCGAACTCAATTTCCTCGGCGTAATCTTCGCTGGACTTGGGTGTCGTGGGCACCGAACGGTGGCGTGGACTCGATGGGCTGAGCAGATTCGTGAGGAATTTTTTCAGTCCCATGCCGTGACCCTAGGTCAGCGCAGCATGAGTCACCCTTTGTTGAGTTGATGCGCAATTCGAAAGGCGTTGGCCAACACGGTGAAGCCGGGGTTGACGCCTCCGTTGGTGGGGTGCAGCGAGGCGTCTGCAACGAAGACGTTGGTGGTCTGATGGACCTTGCCGAAGCGGTCGGTTGCCCCGAGGTTCGGGTCATCGTTCATGCGGCAGGTGCCAGCGCCATGCTCGCCGGCGGTGGTTGAGCGACTGTAGAACCAGCGAACCCTGTCGCCGATGTCGACGATGTCGGTGCAGTCCATGGCTTCGAGCCATTCCACGCAGCGGGCGCTGAGGAATTCGTGCATCGGCTCATCGGCAGGGTGCGACCCTCCGCTGAAGCGCACCACGGGAACGCCGAAGGAGTCTTTGACAGCGGGATCAAGCGTGACCCGCGCGGTCGCTGAGGGGATTTGCTGACCGCAAGCCATGGTGGTCTGCAGTTGATGGATGCCGTTGCGCATGAACTCGGTGTGAGCGGGTCCGTAGCGTGGCACGCCGAAGAAGCCGGCGAGAATACCTGCGGCAGCGACGGGGAGGTTCTGGGTTCCGTCGTGAATGACACCACCACCGATGACGCCGGGGTTGTGGTGGTTGAAGTCAAGCGTGGCCCAAGAGTGGCCGGGTCCGGTCCAGGCGTGAAAGTGGTCGCGGTGCTTTGCGTAAGCGAGCGCGTAGGTATGGGACTGAAGGTGGCGACCTACCTGGTCGTTGCCGAGCCCTGACCAGATCAGCAGCCGCGGTGTTTCTGCGGCACCAGCGGCCAGCACCACCCGCCCGGCACCGATGGTTCGTGCGGTTTCGGTGTCGCTGACAGTCACGCCCGTGGCGGTGGCGCGTTCAGTTTCGATCCGCAGCACGCGGGTGCCCGCAACGATGTCGAGCGACGAGTCCGGCCCACAGGCGCGACGCAACACAGTGTTGTGGCTACCGGCTTTGGCGTCGACCGGGCAGGAATGGCCGACGCATTGTTGACAGGCCACGCAAGCAGCACGCCCGTGTCTCTTTACGGAATTGATGGCGAAAGACAGCGGACCGGAACGCCATCCGAGTTGGTCCGCCGCGGTGTGCATGACCTCGGCACGGTGATCCTTGGGCAGAGCAGGCATCGGGAAGTCCTTGGCCTGTGGTCGGTAGTGGCGCAAGAATTCGGCGTCGCCGCAGACACCTATCTCGTGTTCGGCGAGTTCGTAGAAAGGTGCCATGTCGTCGTAGCTGATCGGCCAGTCGATGAGGCTTGATCCTTCTGGGGTGCCGTAGACCGATGCCATCTGGAAGTCTTCGGGCAGGAAACGCCAGGCTTGCGCTTGCCAGAGCCGGGTGCCTCCGCCGACGGTCATGGCGTTGAGGCCCCAGCCGATGTCGTGAGGTTCGAGCGTTGAGGCAACTCCATCGATGTCTTGTTGTACCCGCAGCTCGTGGCGTGACGGCCCGGCCGTGGGCGTGTAGATCGCGGCACGTTTACCGCGCAGATGGTCACTACGCAGTTCAGCCGATGCGTGTTGGCGTGATCGTTCGACCAACAGCACGCGCTCGCCCGCATCTGCGAGCATTGCGGTCACCACACCACCTCCGGTGCCTGCTCCGATCACGATGGTGTCATACGTTTCGTCAACGGCGGAGAGTGCGATGGTTGGCAGCGGGTCGGGTTCGATCGCTTGCACGCCTTCTGGGATCGGACTGAACCCGACAACTCTCCATCCTGGCGGTTCTTTGAGATGCGGTGCGGCGTAGAACCCTTCGTGAGCAATGCGTATCAGGGCGTCCTGTTGGGCATGCTCCAACGTGCTCAGCGACGGGTGAACGGTCAGCGCGCCCACCGCCGATGTCACCAGTTCATGAGCCCAGTCGAGTACGCCGTGCCATTCGGTGTCGAGGTACGACTCCACCCCGTCACGCCATCCGCCTTGATGGTCGGGTCCGGGGGGAATGATCTCATCGATCGCGGCCTGAAGTGCTGCTCGCTGGTCAGCGTCGAACGGTGCAGGCAACTTGTTCACTGTTGGCCGGCGCGCTCGCGGAGTTGGTATTTGAGAACTTTGCCGCTGGCGTTGAGGGGGAGTGCGTCAACGTATTCGACGTGGCGGGGGACTTTGTAGTTGGCCATTTCGCCGCGGCACCAGGCGATTAGCGCCTCGGCGTCGCGGTCGGATCCAACGGCGGGCACCACGAAGGCATAGCCGACTTCGCCGAGTCGTTCGTCGGGCACGCCGACCACCGCCACTTGTGCAACTCCGGGGTGGTTCATCATCAGGTTTTCGATCTCGGCTGGGTAGGCGTTGAATCCACCGTTGATGAACATGTCTTTGACGCGGTCGGTGATGTCGATGTTGCCTTCGGTGTCCATCACCCCGATGTCGCCGGTGTGCAGCCATCCGTCGGCGTCGATTGTTTCTGCGGTCTTTACGGGGTCGTTGAGGTAGCCCTTCATCACGTTGTAGCCGCGCACGACGATCTCGCCCGGTTCGCCCCTTGGCATTTCTTGTCCCGCGGGGTTGACGATTCGCACTTCGACATCGTCGATCGCCCGGCCGCTGGTGTTGGCGATGATCTCCGGGTCGTCGTCGTGGCGGCACATGGTGGCGATCCCCGATGACTCGGTGAGCCCGTAGCCGGTGACGATCTTTTCGAAGCCGAGCCGTTTGCGCATCGAAATGATCATTTCGACGGGGATGGCCGCGGCTCCGGTTACCGCCAGTCGCAGCGACGACATGTCCCATTGGTCGAGGTCTTCGGTGTTGAGGATCGTCTGGTAGATCGCCGGTGGTCCCGGGAGCATCGAGACACGTTCTTCGGGTATGCGTTTCATTACGGACGGCACGTCGAATACCGGATGGGGAATGATCGTTGACCCGGTCATCAGGCAGGCCAAAATGCCCGCGTTGAGTCCGAATGAATGAAAGAAGGGGTTGATGATCAGGTAGCGGTCGCGGTCGAGTCCGATCACTCGGGACCAGCTCAAATAGGACCGGCAGACAGCGGAATGGATCAACATGGCGCCTTTGGGGCTGCCTGTGGTGCCGGAGGTGAACATGATGTGGCAGAGGTCGTCGCCTTTGACCGCGGCGCTGCGGGCGGCTCGTTCGTCTTCGCTGACGGCTGCGGCACGGGCCATGAAATCGCTGTAACTGGTGGTGCCGGTCGGGCAGTCTCCTCGCATCACGACGATCTCGGCCAACGTTTCGGGCACTTCGGCTTGCTGCAGCAGTGCCACATAGTCGGTGTCGAGGAAGTCGGTGACGCAGAACAGCATCTTGGCCCCGGAGTTCTCAAGAACATAGGCGGCTTCGCGTCCCTTGAAGCGGGTGTTGATCGGCACCACCACCCCGCCTGCGGTGTGGACTCCGAGCGCGGCTACGGCCCATTCACAAATGTTGGGTGCCCACAGCGCCACGCGGTCCCCTGCGGCCACCCCTGAGGCCATCAGTGCACGTGCCGCAGTGTGGATTTGTGCGCGGAACTCAGAGAAGTGCCAGCGGACGTCGTCATCCACCATCGCTTCACGGTCACCGAAGCGACTGGCTGCGTCGTCGATCAGTTCTGGAATCGTCTGCCACACGCCGTCATTCATAGCCCCGGAGAGTAGCCACGGTTACTGCGAATTGCGGGGTTCGAAGGTGAGTTCGGGGAGAACGACTTCCCATTTTTCGCACAGAACACGATCCAGGTACTCCGCATCGGAGCGGTCTTTGCCCCAGGTCGCGATGGCGAACAAGTCCGGTCCGCCACTGCTACCCGGGGCGGAGGACGTTGGATGGGCGACTGGTCCGTTGCCCCCACCAACGAACACGATCTCTGCTGACCTGCTTGAACACGACCTGGTGGCGATCCATCTCGGAATCGCGCAATCGCGTTGATGGTCTCAGCTATCGGTTCCGTCTCGGCGACCGGCACGTCGACCTAGTGGTACATAGGGGCCGATATCCCCTTTGAATATCCGTTCAGACACTTGCCCGATCAGCTTGTCTTTCCACGCAGGTGCACGTCAAGCCACAAAAAGAATCCTACGGACGGTGGCAGAGCCGCATCCTTTTGCTGAGCGGTTCGCGCAGTCTGCAAATGCGGATCGTGTCGGTGGGTGGGGGCATTCTGTGCATGTTGGACATGCTGTCGGTGTCTTAGTACCCTCACGGCCATGGAGCGCAAAATCAAACTTCCCAATCCACTCACAGGCGAGTCGGTGGATGCCACGGAGATAGGCCACCGCTCCAACGGGGAGCACTGGAATGAGCACCTGCTTGACGATGGCACCGTGGTCCGCGTGAAGCTGATCGTGACCAATATCTACAGGATTGATGACGCATACAACGACAAAGGCGAACCGGTCTATATGATCGAATCCAGCAACGTTGTTTCTACCTCCGTGCCTGAGGAGTTGATGAAGAAATGATAACCCTGACCGACATCGACCCAGATCATCAAATCGACACGCCGGCTCCTGTTAGGTTGCTAGTCGGCCGTTCAAAAGTGTGGAGTCCAGATGAGGCACCCGAGGCACCTACAGGCACATGGGAAACAGAAGACGGGCCAGAAGGCGCGACGCTACGGGATCACCTCTACCAGAAGATTCTCAGCAAGTGGGTCGATGCCGCCATACGGCATAACGCTGTCAAGGAGATAGCCCCTGGCGAGTTTGTGGCAACAGTGGCCTGGATTCAAGGGGCGATTGGGTACGGGGCCTCCAAGGCGGACGCGGTGGACAGCCTTAGATACGGGTTGGCTGATTGGCTTCATCTGAAATTGGTTGATGGGGATGATGACATACCTGTACTCGGGGGCCTTAATTTCAATCCCCGTTAATGGGAGACGAACTCGCCCCCCTTCCCCGCAGCAAGGTTGTGAGACGGTTTAGGGCACTCGGGTGGGACGGACCTCACCCAGGGCGCAAGCACGCCACGATGCGTAAAGGCAAACGGAAGCTCACCATCCCGAACGAGCATTCCGGCGACATCAGCAAGGCTCTGATTGGCGAACTGTTGAAACAGGCGGGCGTGTCCCGCGCCGAGTGGAACAGTCCACCAAAGGGACAACGCGGATAGGACTGCCGCCTACTTCGCCCCTTCGGACCCGCTCTGCTGCGAAAGAGTGCGGGTTTCCACTAGGCGGAGGCCGTAGATGTCGTTGTTGTGTGTCGTGGAACGTGGAATGGGGTACAACCACCTATTGGAGTGGGGGTTCAACTCTTGAGGGCCTGATTTCCCCCTTGCTGGCGTGCTTTCGCTGCTCCCGGTCCTCCGAACTGGTGAGGCCATAGTTGTGGGAGAGGCCGTTCCCCTTCCCATGCGGGCGTTGGTGGAGCTTCCGAGATACCGCCCGGAGAGCACCGATCCGACCGTTGTTGGAGACGAACAACCAGGCGGACCGGATCCTCGATGACTTATGTAAGGTTCTCATAATGGATCGGAAATCCTTGGAATCGTCAAACATAGCGTCAGCAGGCTATGACGATCAGACTCACACGCTGGAGATTGAGTTCCGCAAGGGCGGGATCTATCAGTACTTCGATGTCCCGCGACCAATCTTCGATCAGCTTGTAGGCACCGGATCTCCCGGCAGCGTCCTCCACCAGCAGATCCGCGGAGTCTTCCGTTACGCGCGCATCTGAACGGCTAAGGACCGTCGGGAGAGGACACGAGCGAGGTGTTGATGGCTTCCAGATGATGGAGAGCTTGCTCGGATCGTCTCGGAGGTGCTTGAGTTCTTGGATCTCCCGGGCCCGTTCATAGTCCGCGAGGGTAGTCACGGTTACTGGGAATTTCGGGGTTCGAAGGTGAGTTCGGGGAGAACGACTTCCCATTTTTCACACAGGACACGATCGAGATACTCCGCATCGGAGCGGTCTTTACCCCAGGTCGCGATGGCTGCGACGGTGGCACCCGTGCATACCGTGTTGTCGGGAGCCTCGAAGCTTCTGGCAAGAATCCCGACTGTGGTCCCGGCTTCGTCCAATAGTTTCCATGCCTGCCCGTTCTGCTTCGCTTGGAGTGTGTCGCCCGGCGACAACGCGGCGATGGCCCTGTGCAGGTGGTCCTCGGGTGGTTTGTGGCCCGCGAAGCTCAGGAACACTTCGTTGAGGGCGAGTTGACGATGGCGGCGTGTCAGTTCGGGCCCGGGGCGGGGCGAGGTGATCGTTTCGCGGAGCAGCACTGACGGTCTGTCTTGCAAACCAGGTTGGAACTGGTGCGATTCTTTGCGGCGTAACAGTGCAAGGGTCTGTCGGGCGCGGGTCATGGCAACGTAGTAGAGGCGGCGTTGCGCGTCAGCGTCATCTTCGCGGTTGCGCCGGTTCCAGCCTCCGTCGAGCACGACCACATGGTCGAACTCGAGACCCTTGGCTCGGTGTGCGGTCAGCAGCAGCAGTCCACGCTGTCGGCGACGCGCGTCGCGGCACCATTCAGCCAGCCATTCGATGAAGGCGGTGTTGGGGACCTCTGTGGCGCCAGTCTCAATCTGGTGTTCGTCCAGAGCTTGTTCAAGTAGTTCGAACCACGGGCTGGGGCGCTGTCGGAGAATCCATTCTTTGAGGTCACCGATGTTGATCAGGCCGGGTTTACGGGCTTTACGGACGAGAGCTTGGGTTTCGCGCAGTCTCCATAGGCTCAGCTCAGATTCGTTGGCTTTCTGGACCGGTATGTTCAGGTGTTCGCAGAGGCTGCGGACGGGTTCGAGATGGCTCCATTCGGCGGCGATTACTGCGCACCGTGACCAGTCCCAGTCGGGGGCCAACTCTGATAGTCGGTTCAGTTCGGTGATCGCACGTTGGGCCTGGGAATAGATGTCGTCACCCGAGGGCAGTATCTGGACTCGTCCATGTGCGATCGGGTCGAGTGCTTCCCACACGCCACCGGGTCGGTCGTGGGAGCGTTGGTGGTCTATCTGGATTTCGTGGCCTGTCTTCATCCGGTCGCGTGCTGGGGAGATGACGGCATTGGCGGCGTCGATGACGTGTTTGCTGGAGCGGTAATTTTCGATCAGGTAGGTGGGTTCGGTGCCGTAGTCTTCGTTGAAGCTGCGGATGAACTCCACCGACGAGCCGTTGAACGCATAGATGTTCTGGTCGTCGTCGCCGACACCGAAGAGGCTGGGCCGGGCGTCCACATCAGTGATCGTTTGGCCGGCTAGTGCTGATATCAGGTCATATTCTCTGCGGCCGATGTCTTGGTATTCGTCGACGAGTATCCAACGGAATCCGGCTAGAAGGCGCGCCCGGGCTTGTTCGATCACGGCCTGGTCGATCTCGGACCGCTCGGATTCTGCGGTTTCTTCGGCTTCTGACGCGTCTTCGGGAGCGAATTCGTTGCCTTGCAGGTAGTCGATGGCTTGATCCATCACGTCATCGAGCAGGTTCTTGAGTTCTTCACCGTCACGCAGGTCCGAATTGCCGGAGAAGCTTGCACCGACAAGCCTCATTGCGAGACCGTGGCAGGTGAGCACTGTGACGCCGTTGGCGTCGTTTCCGATCAGATCGGCGAGCCTGCTACGAATCTCGAAAGCGGCGTGACGGTTGTAGGCGAGAGCCAGGATGCCTCGGGGGTTCTGTCGGCGGACGCGTACCAAGTAGGCGATCCGATGCACGAGCACTCGGGTCTTGCCGGATCCGGGACCGGCGAGCACCAGTATGTTGTCGGGCTCGCGGTTGTCGGTCACGAGTTGGCGCTGGGTGGGGTTGTTGAGGCTTTCAACGATCATGTCCCACGATTTGCGTGTTGTCTCGCGGTTGAGTTCGTGTCGGCGCTCTGGCAACCAGCGACGTATGAAGTCCTTTTCGCCGAGTTCGAAGTATTCGATGGACAGGCGTATTGCTTCGGCGATAGCGGTGCGACCCTTCTCAGCGAATTCGGCCATTACATGGATTTGTTGGACGGTTCGGTCGTAGTGATGTTGGAGGTCTTGGAAGTCCCGTTGTTTGAAGCCTCGTCTCTCGGGTGTGAGTGTGATGGTCATCGCTGAACGGAACACCGTGAGTCCTCGGTTCAGCCTGATCACCTCTTGGTCGTGCAGCCAGAGCAGGGCTCGCTCCATAAGCAGTTGGGCGTTGTTGGTTTGGCTGCGTAGAGCGAGGTCACCTTCGATGATCTTGAGTAGTTGTTCGAGCGTGGTTTTGACGAGTAGGTCCTGGCCGCGTCGGTTCGGTGGTAGTTCCTCCAGCAGATGGCTGAGCAGAAGTCTGGCTCCTTGGCGGCGGCGGTCAGCTATCGCGGCAAGCGAGGACCAGTCTCGATTCAGGGTCAGCCAAACGTTCTCTGAGTTGTGATTCCTGATGGTGATGCTGCCGCCTGCGCGGCGTGAGCTGGTGCCGTCGTCATTGCGGCCGTCTCTGGAGATGCCTTGTAGTACGCGTGTGACGTGCTCGGTGCGGACATTGCCGAGGCCAGCGTCTTTGAGGCGCTGTGATGCGATCCGGAGATTCAGCGGTGCCGAGTTGTTTGTGCCCATGTCGGGTGCCATTTCCTGCATCAGTTCGATCAGTTGCTTCTCAATGGCTATTGCGTCGGTCAGTCGTCGACGGGAGGGAAGGCGTGTTCCGACGTGAACGAAGGCGGTCAGCACGGTGTCGGTTCTAGCGATACCGAACCGTTCCAAGTCGAACAGAGCAGTTCTGACCCGATTGGAGCTGAGACCTGACACTTCCATCATGGTGTCGGTAGTGATGCCCTCGTCTGGGGCCGCGTACAGCAGCGTTGTTACCATCGCTGTCAACGCTTCTCGGTAGGCGTCGTCCAATTGCTGGTTTTGTAGTATGGCTCGCGCGTCGTCGACGCTGCGGATGCTCAGCGAACTGGGGAAGACCCGCACTTCGTTCTCGTCGCGGTGCAGCAGGTCTGCTTCTTCGAGCCAGGCCACCGCGGTGCGTACGCGGGTGTCATCGGTTCCCTTGTCGCGCGTGAAGTCGCCTTCTTGGTCCTCAATCAGTATTTCGCCGGTCGTGGCGATGACCGGTTCGCCTCTGCTGTGGCGGCGGTTGCGGAACTCCAAGGAACGCAACGCGCGTAGCACACCGTGGATCTCGCGTCGGGTCAGCCGGGACCGCGCCGACATTCCGAACTGTCGCTCGACGTCTTCTTCGGTGTAGAGCAGGACGCAGTGCGCCTGTTGCTGGTCTCGACCCGCCCGTCCCGCTTCTTGGAGGTAGTTCTCGAGCGACGCGGGGATGTCAGCGTGTATGACGAGCCTTACGTCGGGTTTGTCGATACCCATGCCGAAGGCGTTGGTTGCGGCTATGGCCCGCAGTTCACCGTTGATGAAACTCGCTTGGACATTCTTCTTGGCTTCGGGTTGTAACCCGGCATGGAAGTAGTCGGCTTTTATCCCCTGCCCTATCAGGAAGTCGGCGACTTCTTCGGTTCTGCGACGTGTTGCGCAGTAGACGATGGCTCCGCCTGGCGTGGCTTCGGGGAGGTGCTCGTTGAACAGCGTGACGATGTCGTGAAACTTGTTGGCTTCGGTTGTTTCGCGCACGGTGAAGTTGAGGTTGGTGCGGCGACTGCCGCCGTCGAAGACTTCCATGTCGATATCGAGGTTTTGGTGGAAGTAGTCCAGGATTTCGGTTTTGACGTCGGGTTTGGCGGTTGCGGTCAGACACAACACCGGTGGTATACGTCTGTGGGTGTCTTTCTCGCGGATGAAACGCCCGACGTAGCGGTAGTCGGGGCGGAAGTCGTGGCCCCATTTCGACAGGCAGTGTGCTTCGTCGAGTACCCAGAGTCCGATCTCGCGTTGATCGAGGGCTTTGCGCACTGAGACACTGCGGAGTTGTTCAGGCGATATGAGCAGGATCGCCGTGTCGCCGAGCCTGACCTTTTTCAGCGCTTCAGTGCGCTCGGGCATTGACAGGTTTCCGTTGACCGTGACACAGGCGGTGATTCCAAGCTTCTCCAAGCCTGCAACCTGGTCGGCCATGAGCGCAACGAGCGGCGATATCACGACGGTCAGTGCGCCTGTCTTGTCGTAGCGCGACAGCGCAGGCAACTGGTAGCAGAGAGATTTTCCTGTGCCGGTCGGCAGTATCGCCAGCGTGTCCTGGTTCTGTATCGCCGCCTCAACGATGGCCTGCTGCATCGGTTGTTGCGTGTCGGGGTCGACGGGTTCGGGCCGGAATGCGTCGAATCCGAACCAGCGGTTCAGTTCAGAAGCGGGGTCGTGGTGTCGGCGGCACCATTCACAGGAGCGGTGGCCACAGGCTTCGTCGCGCAGGCTTCGCACCAACCGGGCGGCCTCAACGAAATTGTGGCGTACCCATGGGGGCATCACCGAGTTGCCCCCCGAAACCGAGATCCATGCCAGCGCGTAGGCAAGTCCCCAGCCGTGTTCTGCTAACGCTGCTGTGATTGAGCGAAACTGCTGGCGGCATGAATGACCGTCGAGGGTTTGCCGGATCGCGTCACGCGCCTCGCCGATTGTCGGCCGTGGCGAGCGGCGCAGGGATTCGAACAACAGATCGAAGCCGGTCTCGTCGGATTGAGTTGTGAGCCAGTGCCATGCGGTCAGTAGGTGCGGGGGTGTCTCAAGTAGTTGTTTCTGCTGGTCTGAGAACACCTTGAGGGTGAGTCGCGCGTCCAGTTCGGGGTCGTTGGGTTTTTCGCGGTTGAGTTGTCCGTCCTTGTAGTGCTTGACGAGACGGTGGTACGGGTGCTCTGGGAAGGCCAGAGGGCTGAGCCACAGCGTGTCTATTACGGGTAGTTGCAGTAGGCGCAGCGAGGGACGTTCTGCTCGCAGACGGGGCAGGTCGAATTTGATCAGATTGTGTCCGAGGACGAATTCGGCGCCTTCGTCGAGCTCGTCGAGCTCCTCGAGCGTCGGTTCTGAGTTGCGGTCTCTGTCGGAGTTGGTGACGCATTCGCCGGTATCGCCACGCACTCCGGCAAAGGCTCGAATTTCGTTGGATTTCTTGGTGACTTCAAGGTCGATCGAGATACCGCGCGCAAGTCTGTCGGCAGAGGTGGTTGGTGCGGAACTGCTCACGGGTCCCGATTCTTCCACCCAGATCATCGTGGAGCGTAGAGAAGCTCACGCTTTTCTTGTTTCCATCGCGTTTTCGCGATGGTCGCCTCACTGTTGGTTCAGCTGCATGATCGCGGGTGGGAGTTAGTTTTCTGGTTCGTCGGTGGGGGTGGTGTTGGGGTCCAACAGCCTACCGTCGAGAGCAGCCTCCACTTCAGCAGTCGCGTTGAGGGCTGCGATCAAAGCGGTGAGTTTCAAATTGATCTCGTCAAGTTTTGCGTCCTGTTGAGCGAACCGTTCGTCGACCTTGGCGAAGCCGGCGTCGACCCGGTCTTCTAGGCGGGAGACCCGGTCTTCTAGGCGGGAGATCCGATCGTTGGTTTGCGTCAACGTGAAACCCAGCAGGAGCACGATGACGGCACCCATGATTGCCTGTAGTGGATGTTCGAGTCGTCTGCCGGCCGTGTTGGGCTTGTTGGTCGATGCGACCGTAATCGCGGTAGACCCCTCGCCTTGTGCGGGTGTTGGAGCTTCGTTCGAATGTGGGTCTTGGGGGTCCATTGCGATTGTCGTTTCGGGGGCTGGGAAACGGGCTGGATGAGTCACGAAGCCTCGCGGTGGTCGATAGCTGAATTGTCGGCGACCGTTGGGACTCGGTAGCGAAGCTGTTGCATGACACTAAATCACAGTGAACTTCGTGTCAATTCCCTTCACGCTCGGTACGTCCGTGGCGTTGGACGAACAGGACCCAGGCCTCACCGATGATCCTCTGGCTGCGCTCATCCAGACCCGCGGCCAGAGTCCGAGCCTGTTCCCTTCCACCAGCGCTCATCTTGGACAGGGTCTTGGCCACGATGTCGGCCACCTTGGAGTCGTCGTCGAGCCGGTCAACCACCGGCCGCAGTTCCGTCTCCAGGAACGAGAGGCTCACCGCGTCCTCGAAGGTCTGCACCTCGTGGTCGGAGCCCAGCCCCTTCTTGGCCACGATCTCTGCAGCCCTGGCTGACACCGACGCCTGCACCCCGGCAACGCCGAGGATAGCGACCAGATCGCGCCCGTGGCGCTCTCTTTGGGCCCGCCGCCACCTCAGGTAGCCAGCCCGGCCCTCCGGGTAGTCAGAGCGGGGCAGTTCCCAACGACGCAGATGGTGGGCCCGGGCGGCCAACCTCAGCGCAACCGAAGCGTCCGGATCGAGGCGCGCCACCCATGCCTCGGCCTTGCGGCCTTGGGCGAGGGCCAGCGGTTCGGTGTCGTGGGTTCTGGGATCGTTGGCGTTGACGGCGTCGATCGCCGCCCGAAGATCGCCCATTCCAACCTCCGCCCCAATGTCGTCCACTCCAACCTCCGCCCGAGAGTCTATTCTCGCGTTGACCCCACAAGCATCACTTCTCTGGAAGCTCGCTAGTCCAGTTGGGTTCGTAGTGAACCATGCTATCGTTGCCCGGATAGTTGCCAAAAGACGGCGTGTCGGACTCGAACCGTGCCCATGTGGGCTGGCATACGGCCAGACGGCTCGGAATCGCCCAGTAGTAAATCGGCGATTGCGTGTGCTCCCTCTTGGCTGACTCATACAAGGTCGGCTACAAGGGCTGTCCAAACCCGGAGCCAGCCCCGGTTCGGTTGCGTTGTGGGTTGGGTTGTAGGTTGGGTTGTGAACCCAGCCTCATCCCGTCAGGTCCGGTCTCGGCATGCGGTAGCCGACTCGGGGAACCGTGACGATGAATCTCGTATTGCCGACCTCGTCACCCAACTTGCGGCGCAGGTTCTTGACGGTCGTGCGCAAAGGCCTCGCGTCACCGGACTCAGCGCTACCCCACACCCGGAGCAACAACTGTTCGTGAGTCAACGCCGAACCAAGGTTGGTCGCCAACTCCACCAGCAACCGGTACTCAATCGGAGTCAACTCCACATGACGGCCTGCAACGGCGACCGAACGCTCGGCGTAGTTGATCACTAGATCCCCATTCTTGAACGAATTCGGCGATTCCGTCTTCTTGCGGAGGGCGGCGTTCACCCTCGCGGCCAACTCCGTGGGCGAGAAGGGCTTCACGATGTAATCGACCGCCCCGTTCTCGAAGGCTTTGGCGATCAACTCGTCTTGGTCATAGGCGGAAAGAAAGATGACCGGAGTGTCATGCGAAGCGTGAATATCTTGCATCAGTTCAACGCCGTCGCTACCGGGAAGCATCAAGTCGAGCAAGACCACATGAGGGCTGGTCTCCGCGATCAGCGAAAGCACCTCGCCGGGATCGCCAGTTACCACCGGGCTGTAACCTGCTTTGGAGAGCGAGTCCCGGACATGTTTGAGCAACCGGGGGTCGTCATCCACCGCGAGGACCCGAGTCTGCTCATGGCTCGGCGATCCGCTAGCGGCAGCGGCATGGACACGTTCAGTTGCTGCGCTGGCGGGCGTATGGGTGGAAGTGGGGACCGTGAACGTGAAGCGGCTGCCTAATCCCGGCCCGTCGCTCTCGGCCCAGATGCGGCCCCCGTGAGCCTCGACGATGCCCTTGCAGATGGCTAGGCCCAAGCCCAAGTCTCGGCCCTGTTCGCGGTCATCGGGGGTGGAGAACTTCTGGAACAAGAACGGCAACCGCTCTGCAGAGAGGCCCTTGCCGCTGTCGACGACGGAAATAGCGACATGGAGTTCCTCCACCACAGCATCAATCCGGATATGAGAACTCTCGTGAGAGTTACGGGCGGCATTGATCAACAGGTTGTTGATCACCTGAGCCATACGCCTTCGATCCGCCATCACCGGCGGGAGATCAGCCGTGAGATTGATGCGGACGTTGTCACGACCACCCGCGCTCAAGAAAGAGTTCCTGCTCTCGTCCACTAGCCTTGCCACATCTGTCGGCTCAGGGTGAACCGACAGCGTGCCGGTCTCGATCCGCACGACGTCGATGAGGTCTCCGATCAAGTCCCTCATGTAGTCGGCCTGCTCATTGATGATCCGGTAGTACTGGTGTGTCTCGGCCGGATCCAGCGAATTTCCAGCCTCCAACAAAGTGGAAGCAGGGCCCTTGATACCTGCCAACGGCGTGCGCAACTCATGGCCGATCATCCCCAAGAACTCGGCGCGCAGCTTCTCCAGCTCAGCGATCGGGCTCATGTCCTGCAAACTCGCGACGACCGATTCCACCACCCCTTTGTCTGAGACAATGGGCGTGGCGTTCACCATCGCGGTGATGCTGCGACCGTCTTCGGCCTCGACAACTATCTCCTCGGCCACGATGACCTCGCCGGACCTCAGCACCTTCGCCACAGGAAGGTCCCTCATCGGAATCTTCCCACCCTGCGGGCTGCGGTAAGTCGCCGTGTCCAAGAGTTCGCCCAACGACCCGCCCGGAATGAGCAAGTCGCCGAGCATCCTCTCTGCTTCCCGGTTAGCGTACAGCAACCCAGCGTGCTCGGGCTCGAAGACCAGCACTCCCACCGGAGTGGTGTTGAGCAGAGTCTCAAATCGTGTCCTAGCCCGGTGCTCTTCGCGATGAATTCGGGCTTTGGAGATGACCAGTGCGGCCTGAGCGGCGAGCATTGAAATGGCGTTTTGGTCTCGGGCGGTGAACTCCGGGACCGTGTCTCCGGGACCGTGTCTCCGGGACCGTGTCTCCGGCGGCCGTGTCTCCGGGACCGTGTCTCCGGGACCGTGTCTCCGGGACCGTGTCTCCGGCGGCCGTGTCTCCGGGACCGTGTCTCCGGGACCGTGTCTCCGGGACCGTGTCTCCGGGACCGTGTCTCCGTCGGCCGTCGGCGACGGCTCCTTGTCGCCGAGATAGATGGCACCTACCCGGTCGCCCCGATACAGGATCGAAACCGCCAACAATGGCATTACCGGGTTCACCGGAAACGGCGGCTGGAACTCAGGTAAACCCACAGCTGCAATGTGACTATGCAAATCGGGGATTCGAAACGTCTCCTCCAACTCATCAACGTGGCTCTGGAACGTCACCGCGTGCGGCATCTCCCAAAGCTGGCGTGCTTGCTCGGAAGTGATCCCCGAATAGACATTCTCCTCGATCCGTCCCTGGCTGCTGACCAAGTAGATCAGACCGCAACGCGCGCCCACCAACAACCTGGCGCTGTCCAACACGCCCTGCAGCACCGTCTTGGTGTGCGTCTGAGTTCGACGCGGAGATAGGGTCGCGAATCAAACCTATGTTGATGGTTTTTTCGTCTATGCGCGAAGGAGCGTCAGATGAACACCAGTCAGGGTCGGCGCAAGCCGACGAAGTTGTCAGCGGAGGTCAAGTGGGAGATTTTCTTGGCTGTTGCGCAAGGTCAGGTTACTCAGGCCGAAGCGGCTCGCAAGCATCGGGTGGATGTGTCGACGATTATTGGGATCCGTCGTTGTGTGAAAGACGCGGGGTTGGCGGCGTTGGCTCGCAAGCCGGGCCGTCAAACAAAGGAACGCAATTTCGAGCTCGAAGCTGCTCACGACGAGGTTTATCATTTGACCGAGGCGGTGAAGGCCCAGGCGATCGAGTTGGCTATTTTGCGGGGAAAAGCCGGTTGGGGCTCAACGGCGTAATCCCGCCGAGAGTCCCCGCCGCAGCCAAAGAGTTGATCTTGGACACTGTTGACGACGCCACCGCGGCGGGCTTGGCTCATCGTTGGGCGACCTCGTTGTGGGGTGTCAGCGATGACCGGGTCCACCGTTGGAGAACCCGGCGCCGTCAACGCGGGTCTCTTGTTGATCACCGCCCGGGAGGCGGTGCGGTGCATAGCCTGCTGACCGATGAGGTTGATGAGATATTGGCTCTTGCCGAGCGGTGGGGGCCGGTGGATCGTTCGCACCGCAAACTCGCGCATCGCGGGTCTTATGAGCATCGTGTCTGGGTGTCGCCGTCGACGTTTAGACGGGTTTTGGCTGCTCACGGCCTGATTGTGCCCCAAGCACCGACGAGAAGGCGCGAACCGAAACGTCCGTGGCCAGCCTGGCTGGTGTGGCAACCCAACCAGATTTGGATATGGGACGTGACTCATTTCAGTCGTGCCCGGCGATGCGTGTTCGCGATTGTTGACATGGTCAGCCGGCGTTGGATCACGACTCTGGTGTCGGCTGAGGAATCATCGAGCCAAGTCGTTGTCGTGTTCGACCAGGCGTTGCAAGTGGAAGGCCTCGTCGAGTTATTGACCGACGAACGCCTCGACCTGGCACTCGATGACCCGTCACGGCCGATTCTGTTGGCCGTGTCAGACAACGGCCCGCCGATGGTCTCAACGGACACCCGCGCGTTTATGGCCGCAGTCGCCATCGCCCAGCACCACGGGCGGCCATCCACTCCGACTGACCAAGCCTGGATCGAGAGCTTCTTCGGGCACATCAAAACCGAATGGCCGCACCTCTGCGACATCGCCGAGGCGAACCTGCTCAAAACCGAGCTGCGACGAATCCGCAGTGAATACAACAACGTCAGACTCCACGAAGCAGTCGGCTACGTCACACCCAACGACGAGCACTACCATCAAGGACAAGCCATCCGCGACGCCCGCCGCCAAGGATTACAACAAGCCCGCCAAACCCGGCTCAACCACAACCGCCGAACCCATCTCAACAACCCCGAAAAAACCAAATGATAGGTTTGATTCCACACCCCAACTCCGCGGAAGACTCAGACACACCTCAGTCTCCACATCCAGGCTCTCGTTGATGCGCAAGCTGGCCTCGCTGAGCAGAGCCAATTGCTTCTACAACGCCGCGACTTCTTCTCTCAACTCATCGACACGTCCCATCAGAGTTCCTCCTCTAGGGTCAAATCATCACAATTAGCGTTCGTGGTCGCCTTATCAACGGGTTTCAAGCAACAGTTTATGGCGGGAGCTAAGAGGCCGAGCGAATAGGTGGGACAACGCGGACCATACGGCGCGAGGCCGTGGCCCGAGCGGCCCGTGAGCGCAGCGAACAAGAGCGGGATTGGCACCGCCGCCACATGACAGGCTCTCACCTATCTGCGGGCGCTCTTAGCACCAAGACCCAAAAACTCATATTCGCATCACAACGTTATTCTTGGTGTGATTCTTTTGGTCCGAGGAGTCCTAGCGGGGCATGAGCAGCGGTATTCGGCTTGGGCGTTCACCCCGATGCGCTGAGCGCCGGTAGCCTGAGCACTTGACGCAACCGGCGCCGTTTGCTGCGCTCGTCGAAAGGTCCCGCCATCTACCCGACCTCGGCACCGAACTCAGAAACTCCGCTGGCTGATCAGTCCGGTTCGGGCGCTTGGACACGGCGCGGTGATCGCACAGGACCAGCAGATCCCACTGCGCTGGGTGAGCGGACTGCGCTGGGTGAGCGGACTGCGCTGGGTGAGCGGACTGCGCTGGGTGAGCGGACTGCGCTGGGTGATAGGACTGCGCTGGGTGAGCGGACTGCGCTGGGTGAGCGGACTGCGCTGGGTGAGCGGACTGCGCTGGGTGAGCGGACTGCGCTGGGTGAGCGGACTGCGCTGGGTGATAGGACTGCGCTGGGTGAGCGGACTGCGCCGGGTGATAGGACTGCGCTGGGTGATAGGACTGCGCTGGGTGATAGGACTGCGCTGGGTGATAGGACTGCGCTGGGTGATAGGACTGCGCTGGGTGATAGGACTGCGCCGGGTGATAGGACTGCGCCGGGTGAGCGGACTGCGCCAGGTGAGCGGACTGCGCCGGTAGACGTCAAACCGCGGCGGACAATCGTGGGGATGGCCGCGGTGCTGTTGCCCTTCTCGGCGTCTGGAGAGATCGACTGGTCGTCCGCGGAAGCACTCATAGCCCGAACCTTAGAATCTGGACTGACCCCGGCGGTAAATATGGACACGGGTTACGTGCAAATGCTTGATGAACCCAGCAAGCACCGAGTGCTTGACATAGCCGCCGAAGCCGGCACTTTCGTAGCGGGAGCCTTCGTGGACGACACCGAGGGTGACAGTCTCAATCTCGACGCCTATCTCGCCGCGGCCACCGAGATTGCCCGCAGGGGCGGCACCCCGGTGATCTTCCCGTCAAACGGACTCAACGGCGGTAGCGAAGAAACCTGGGTCGAAGCACTAAGTACCATCGGAGCCAACCTCGATCGCTTCCTGGGCTTCGAACTCGGGCCCATGTTCGTGCCCTACGGACGCATTTACTCCCTCGATGCCTACCGAGCAATGCTCGACATCGATAGCTGCATCGGAGCCAAACATTCGTCGTTGGATCGTGAACTCGAATGGCAACGGCTGGCGCTGCGTGACGAACTGCGCCCAGATTTCATGGTCTTGACCGGCAACGACCTCGCCATTGACATGGTTATGTACGGCTCGGATTACTTGCTGGGCTTGGCCACTTTCGCCCCCGATTTGTTCGCCCAACGGGATCGGCTCTGGGCACTCGGTGACCCGGGGTTCCATCAACTCAATGACACGCTCCAGTACCTCGGCCAATTCGCGTTCCGTCCCCCGGTACCCGCCTATCGCCACAACGCGGCGATGTTCCTGGCACTACGTGGCTGGGTCGAATCAGACAATGTGCCCGCCGACGCCCCACATCGGCGCGACTCGGACCGAGCGGTGCTACGCGACATTGCCGAGCGCCTCGGAGTGCTGTGATGCCGCGGTTCCCCCAAATGAAAACTCTCACCGGTCAAGAGGTGTTACGTGACCATCTAGAAACCCTCGACATCGAGATACCGATCGACGACGAAGTCGACCCAACCGGTGCGCTGGCAGCGCCCATGACCATCACCGACGGCGCTTTGGGGCGAACGGTTGTGGCCAATCGCTTCGCCGCCTTACCGATGGAGGGCTGGGACGGGTTGGCAGACGGACGGCCCTCGGATCTGGTGAGACGGCGCTGGAAGCGTCTTGGCGAGAGTGGCGCCGGCTTGGTGTGGTGCGAGGCAACAGCGGTCCGACACGATGGCAAAGCCAACCCCAACCAGCTAGTTCTCAACGAAACGACAGTCGACGACATTGCAGAGTTGCGGACCCTGCTGGACCCCACGCAGGTAACCGTGTTGCAACTCACGCACTCCGGTCGATACGCCCGACCGTTAGGCGACACGCCGACACCGCGCATCCTCTATGAACATCCACTCCTCGATGATCGGGCTAACGGCGATCGTGCCCACAGCGATCGTGCCAACGCCGGCAGAGCGGCCCTGCTCACCGACGAGGAGATCGACGAATTGATTGAAAGATTCATCGCTTCGGCAGTGCTCGCAGAACAGGCCGGATTCGACTTTGTCGACATAAAGGCTTGCCACGGATATCTCGGCCATGAGTTTCTGAGCGCGATGGATCGGCCCGGAAGATACGGAGGCACCCTGCAAGGTCGCAGCAACTTCTTGCGCACTGTCATCGCTGGCATCCGCGAGGCGGCACCAGACATCAGCGTAGCGGTCCGGCTCTCGTTGTTTGATTTTGTGCCCCATACCGCTGACGACGCCGGGGTCGGCCGTCCGTTTCATCCACAGGATTCGGGGAGCTACAAGCACGCCTTCGGCGGCGATGGAACTGGACTCGGCTATGACCTGACCGAAACCCATGAACTTCTCGACCAACTCGCTGGACTAGGTGTCGGGCTTGTGTGCGCCACAGCGGGAAGTCCCTACTATGTGCCCCATGTGCAACGGCCCGCCTATTTTCCGCCGTCCGACGGCTATCAGCCACCCGAGGATCCACTCGCTGGCGTGGCACGCCTGATTGCGGCCACCGCCGAGGTTGCCCAGCGACACCGGGAAATCCGTATCATTGCCGCCGGTTTGTCCTACCTCCAACAATGGCTGCCTCAGGTCGGCCAAGCCATCGTGGCAGGCGGTGGAGCCGACTCGGTGGGATTGGGCCGGATGATGCTGTCGTATCCGCACCTCCCTGCCGATGTGCTAGCCGGTCGACCGCTAAATACAAGGTTGCTCTGCCGCACTTTTTCAGACTGCACAACCGCACCCCGAAACGGTCTCGTATCCGGGTGCTACCCCCTCGATGAGTTCTACAAACAACGAGAGGAACGGGTGTTGCTGGCCGCGGCGAAGAAACAAGCCAGAACCCGCCACAGAATAACCCCGACCTAGCCCGCCCACGGCCCATCCAGCCCGCCTGTGTTCGAAGTGGGCTGCGTGGCCGACTACGGATGACTCGGTTGGTTTGGTCGTTCATGGGTGACTCGGTTCGTTTGGCCGGCCTGGCCGACCACGCCCGCGTGGCCCGGCTGTGTTCGAAGCAGGCCCGGAGCAGCGCGAACACCTCGAGCTTTGGGCAAATCGAGCTTTGGGAATAGAGTCGTGGGCCCATGGATCTTTGCTACACCGAAGACGAAGAAGCCTTTCGCGACGAAATGCGGGCGTGGCTCAAAGGCGTTTTGCCCGACGTAGGCCCACCCCCGGAAGATCACACGGATCTCGAAGCTCGCCGAGATTACGACACCCGTTGGCAGCGAACCCTCTACGATGCCGGTTACGCCGGAATCCACTGGCCCGCTGAGTTCGGAGGCCGGGGATCCACCCCCACCGAGCATCTGATTTTCCTTGAGGAAACAGAACGGGCGGGCGCTCCCTATGTGGGCGTGAACTTCGTGGGACAACTACATGCCGGCCCAACCCTGATCGCCGAAGCCACACCCATCCAGCAAAGCACCCACCTCGCCCCGATCCTGCGTGGAGATCATGTCTGGTGCCAGGGATTCTCAGAACCAGGCTCGGGATCAGACCTCGCCTCCCTCACCACACGAGCATTCGACGACGGAGATCACTACGTCGTCACCGGCCAGAAAATCTGGACCTCATTCGCGCAAGTGGCCGACTACTGTGAATTGTTGGTACGCACCGACCCCGACGCGCCCAAACACCGAGGGATCACCTGGTTGATAATGCCCATGGCCCTTCCTGGCATCGAGATCCGCCCGATCGTCACCGCCCTCGGTGCCAGCGAGTTTGCGGAGATGTTCCTAGACGAGGTGCGAATCCCCAAAGTCAACCGCGTCGGCGATCACAACGATGGCTGGCGGGTGACGATGGTGACCTTCGCCTTCGAGCGAGGAACAGCCTTCATCAGCGAGATCGTTGCCTCCCAACGGTTGCTGGCTGACCTTGCGGGGATCGCCCGGAAAGTAACGAGAGGTTCGGCCCGAGCCTCAGACGATGCAGAGATCCGACGTCAACTCGGTCGTCTGGAAGCCGAACTAGACGCACTGTGGTCCTTGACCAAACGCAACGTTTCTCAGGCGCAACGCACAGGCATGGTCGGTCCCGGCGGATCTGTCTTCAAGCTGGCCTATGCCGATGCCCGAAAACGCATGTCGGACCTGGCCGAACAGATACTGGGCCGGGCGGGTCTGGCCATAGGCGACACGCTGGATCTGAGCGAGTTGGACCATGTGGGGGAGCGGCTCTACACGTTGACCCTCACGATCGCCGCCGGCACCTCAGAGATACAACGCAACATTGTGGGTGAACGCCTGCTCGGACTCCCCAAGGACCGTTGAGATGGACTTCGAGTTGAATGAAGATCAAGAGGCGCTCGCCGAAGGTGTGGCCGCTTTGTGTGCAGGACGCTTCGACATTGAGACGGTCCGCTCAATGGCAACCGACGGGCTTGACCGTGGGCGTTGGGCGGAACTGGCCGAAACGGGTGTGTTCTCGTTGACCCGACCAGAGTCCGACGGTGGTTTGGGCATGGGTTGTGCCGACGCGGTGGTCGTGTTTGAACAGCTTGGTCGCGCTCTGGTGCCCGGCCCGCTGGTAGCCACCACCCTGACCGCTGCGCTCGTTGGATTGGGCGGGGCTGATGGTGCGGGTGGTGCGGCCAGTGCCGATGGTGCAGCGATTGCCAATGGCGCAGCGCAGGGGACCATCGTGGTCGGTACGCAAGAGCGCTCGGAGGGGCGTTGTTACGTCGAGTTCCTACCGTGGATCGACACTCTGGTGATCAGCGATGATGAGGGACTGTGGTCGGTTGACGCCGCTTCACTTGAAACCGCCGGCGCTACACCCGCTGCCCACCCGCTTGATCCGCTGACTCCCGTTACGGCAGTGACGGAGCTACCTCAAGGACGCAGGATCGCCGATGCCAAGACCGCCGACGAATGGCGACAATGCGGCGCGCTGCTCACAGCCGCGTTGCAGCTCGGCCTTGCCGTGGGGGCCACTGACCTCGCTGTCGAATACGCCAAGCAACGTGAACAGTTCGGTAAACCAATCGGTGCCTTCCAGGCGGTCAAACACCGCTGCGCCGACATGATCACCCGAGTTGAGGTCTTACGGGCTGCGGTCTACGCGGCGGGAACAACCATTGACGGCAAAGGAGTCGACGATCCCGCCCACTCAGTAGCAGTGGCCAAAGTCCTGGCCTCCAGCGCGGCCGCTGCCTGTGGCAAAGACTCTGTGCAGGTCCACGGTGGCATGGGTTACACCTGGGAAGTCGACGCCCACCTCTTCTTGAAACGGGCTTGGGTGCATGACCTTGCCTTCGGCGATGGCGACCACTACGCCGAACAACTAGCCACCGGGCTCATTGGCCACAGTCAACCGTAGGCGTGAGAGCGACGAGGGCGGCGACGGTTCTGAGCCACCAATGATCCGTCCGACGAACCCGAGGAGGACCCTGGAGCGGAAGGCGACGAGGGGTGTTCATCGGAGATTCGTCCGGCGCCGTGTTCGCCGACTTCCGGGCGACGCAGGGCTGTGGCTCCGCGGTGCCGTCGCCTAGACCCCTGTCCGCGCCCGGACTGCGACATTATGGCTTCGCGGGCTGTGCCTGCGATGGCTTCAGACCTCGGGTTGTGAGCGCTTGCCAGTACGCAAGATCGGTTTCATCGGGCTCATGGCCCAAGTGAGTGACGGTGTCGACATCAGCCGCCTCGGCTCGCAGAACTCCTGCGGTGCACTGTTCACGAGGTCGCACTGAAAACGGGTCGAAACCGAACTGTTCGATGGCATTTAGATGGGTGATCTTGTTGACGGTCTCATCGCTGACCCCGACAAAGCACGATTCAAGGCTCTCCGGGGCGTTGGGCCACGAACTGTCGCTGTGTGGGAAGTCCGACTCCCAACAGACATGATCGATATTGAACTGATCAATCAGCGCCACGCCGACCGGATCCTCGATGAAGCAACACAACATGTGACGATGGAAAATATCGCTGGCCAATTCCATGCCTGCCGGGAATTCGTGGCCGGTCCAGCCCTGATGTCGGCGCTGCACATGGTCGGCTCGTTGCAACAGATAGGGAATCCAACCGATGTCGCCCTCGCTCAAAGCGAACTTCAAGTCCGGGTAGCGATGCCAGATATCGGCCCACAACAGGTCGCCCATGGTGTACATGGTGCTCAACGGCGACAAAGTGATCGGTACCGCGGGCGGAGCGTCAAACGAAGTGTTCATCCCCTTCGACGACGACCCGATATGGCAGCAAATGACCACGCCTTCGTCGTTGCACGCGGCGAACAGCGGATCCCAGAAACCCGAATGCATTGACGGCACTCCAAGCGCCGCTGGATTTTCCGAAAAGGTGATCGCCCGCACGCCTTTGGCGGCCAAGCGGCGAACCTCCGCTGCGGCCAGATCGGCATCCCACAGCGGCACCATCCCGCAGGGGATGAAGCGATCGGGATAGCTGCCGCACCACTCGTCAACATGCCAATCGTTGTAGGCACGGATCATCACCAGGTTCACATCCCGGTCCGGACCTTCGCTCAGCACTTGGCCTGCGAACCCGGTCCAGTTCGGGAAGTTGAGACCCGCGAGTTGGCCTCCCGCGGACATGTCACGGACCCGCTCGTCGACGTCGTAACAACCGGGGCGCATCTCATCGAAGCGACTGGGGTTGATGTTGAACATTGACGGCGGTTTGCCTGCCACCGCGTTCAAACCCAGATTGCGTCCGATCGCCTCGCCGTACCACCACTGCTGATGACCGTTCTCGTCGGTTTCGACCCGGGGCGCTCGGTCCTGGTAAGCGGCCGGGACATGGGCGTCGAACATGTCGGCGGGTTCGCAGATGTGATCGTCGACGCTGATGAGGATCATGTCCTCTGCTTTCATGGCACCCCCTTTTGTGGTTGTTCTGGCTGGTTCTAGTCGGTTCTGGCTGGTTTCTCAGGCCGATCTCAGAATCGCACCTTGGGAGTTGAAAAAGAAACCCCCGGGAGTCACCAGTGCAACCTTGGCACCTTCAACCTGGCGTGCGCCAGCCTGACCACGCAACTGCACCACCGCCTCGCGCAGATGACCCGTTCCCCGAGTGGCGCCTTCCGACAACGATCCGCCGTGAGTGTTGAGCGGGATCCGACCATCGATCTCGATTCGCTGACGTTCGTCATTCCAGTGCTCAGCCAGATACCGTTCGGCACCGCCCATTTCGCAGAACCCGCAGTTCTCGAGCCAACTCAAGGCGATGATCGTGAAACCCTCATAGGGATAGAACAAGTCGACATCGTCGATCCACAAGTCGGATCGAGCTTTGAGATGATCGACAACGACATGCTGGCCGTGGCGTCTGAGGCTGGGGAGTTGGTCTTCGGTGTTCTCGCCGAACACACCCGTCGTGGCAGCGTGGATCAGCACCGGAGGTTGCGGGAGTTGCGCCGCTCGTTGCGCGGTCGTGACCACGAAGGCGTCGGCGCCATCGGCAGGATAGTCCATGTCGAACATGTTGAGCGGCGTGCGAATCATGCGACCGGCGTGATACTCGTCGAACGTCAACGGCTTGCGCATCGCCGCGAGTTCATTGGCCGCGGCGTTGCTTCGCGAATTGATGGCAATTCGTGCGAAAGGGTCTTTTGAAGCGCCGAACTCGTGCATGTAGCGGCCGGCCCAGGTGGCGTAGGCGTTGGCGTTGGCCGAGTCTTCGGGAACGGGACGGATGCTGGTGGGGGCTCCGCGCCGCCAAGGGTCTGCGGCGGCTCGCCGCGAGTTCCACGACGACATCATCACCGGCGTGACGACCAGCACATGATCGGCAGCGCCTGCGAACACGGCTTGGGCTGCGTCGAGCAAAGAAAAGACAATTAACGGGGCGGGGCGGCTGTGGTGCGACACCTCGGTCAGCCCCAACGAAGAAACCAGGAAAGGTGCGCTGGCCGCGCCGGCTTCTGCGGTGGCAACAACACCGTCGATATCAGCGGCGGTGAGTCCTGCGTCACGGATCGCCGCGGTGGCCGCTTGCAAAGCCAGCGACAACGGTGAGCGGTCACCCCGACTGAAACCGGTCGAGCCGACCCCGACAATCGCGATCTGGTCTTTCATTGGTGATCTGGCCATCAGTCTCGGTGCCCTCGGCTCGGTTTACTCGGCCGGAAGGCCACTATCGGCACACCACCTCTATCGAGGAAGTCGAGTTCGACGGCGTCACCGATCGCCGCGGTGGCCGCTTGCAAAGCCAGCGACAACGGTGAGCGGTCACCCCGACTGAAACCGGTCGAGCCGACCCCGACAATCGCGATCTGGTCTTTCATTGGTGATCTGGCCATCAGTCTCGGTGCCCTCGGCTCGGTTTACTCGGCCGGAAGGCCACTATCGGCACACCACCTCTATCGAGGAAGTCGAGTTCGACGGCGTCACCGATCGCCGCGGTGGCCGCTTGCAAAGCCAGCGACAACGGTGAGCGGTCACCCCGACTGAAACCGGTCGAGCCGACCCCGACAATCGCGATCTGGTCTTTCATTGGTGATCTGGCCATCAGTCTCGGTGCCCTCGGCTCGGTTTACTCGGCCGGAAGGCCACTATCGGCACACCACCTCTATCGAGGAAGTCGAGTTCGACGGCGTCACCGATGTTTGGCCCGTTCAAGTCGAATCCGTGAACGGTTCCGGTGACACGCAGGTGTTCCTGTTCTTCGAGTTCAACCACGCCCACGGGATGGCCGCCGTTGCGGTAATCGACGCCATCGGCTGGAGGCCCCGCGCGAAGGTGCATGAGCAGATAAATCGTGCCTCGGCCGCTCACTGGTGTCGGAACAATTTCGAACGACCAGCAACTTGGGCACATCGGTCTCGGGGGCTGGTGATAGCGGTCGCAGTCTGCGCACCGATTGATCAGCAACTGACCGTCGAGTCGGCTCCGGTATTGTTGTGCGTTGTCGCGGTAGATGCCATGCCCCGCGAACAGTTCCAGAAGTTCTGCGTCGCTCAGGTCGCCACCGGCGGGTTCCTGTTCGGTTTGGATGGAATCGGCCACCGCGTGACATTATGCGCGGATGAGCGATAACCCCACACCACAGGCGACTGCCGCATTCGACGATCTGATCACAGCCTTGACCGAGATCCGCGACGGTTACATTCTCGATTCTGCTCGATGGGCTGAGCCACTTGAGCAGGTTGAGGCGTTTCGTTACGTCGGCCAGATGCTCTCCGCTGTGTCGGAGCTGTACTGGGAAGCGAATCCTGAGCACCCGCGATTTGTTGGAATCGTGGATCCGGGTCGCAAACTTCAGGGCGACAATCCCGATGCGATCTACCACTACGCCCGTATCGACGGCACCAGAAATTACCGGGTCAGCGGCCGTATTGGTAAGGAGTGCTACACGTCGTTCACGCTGCACTCAGCCGCCGAGGACGGCGGTTTGGCTGGACCGCTGCGGGGTGATGTCAACGACCGAGACCTGACTGTGGCCGAAGACGGCACCTACAGCCTGACCCTCAGCGCCGATCCCGCCGACGCCGAAGGAGGGGACTGGTTGAAACTGGAACCTGACACGATTGTCGTGGTCGTGCGTGGCTACTTCCAGTTGCCGGTGTCGGCCCAGAACGACAGTCAGGTCCATGTCGACATCGATATCGAATGCCTCGACGTGGATACGTCCCCACCACCGCTGAGTGACGAGTTCATTGCCGGTCGCATGAACGAAGGGATTGCCTTTCTGCGTCAGGTGACGCTCAAGCAGAACCCGTTCGGCGGTGGTTCGAGTGTGCCATTTGTGTCCAGTGTCGCCAACGAACTTCCCAAACCCTTCAGTTTCCGAGATTCGGGACTACCTGTTCCGGGGGCGGCTGATATCCACTATGCCTCGGGCCGTTGGGAGCTTGAACCTGGTCAGGCTTTGGTGATGCGTGGGACCCTCCCACCGGGGCCGTTCGTCAACGTCATGCTTTGGAACTCTCACATGCAGACTCTGGAGTATCGCGGCAGAACCTCATCGCTCAACGCCGATCAGGTCACCTTCAACGACGACGGCAGCTTCGAGATCTGGGTATGCGCCGAGGACCCCGGCCACCCCAACTGGCTCGACACCGATTCCCACCGCCGGGGCTCCATCTTCTGGCGTTACCTACTTCCCGAATCCGACCCCGACCTAGTCACCACCGAAGTGGTCACCCTCTGAACCCTTGCGGCCTCCCCGGTTGGGTTGCGCCCCTGGCGTGTCCCTGTTGACCTTCTCCCGACCTCGCTGGCTGGGTTGCGTCGTGCCCCGCTGTTGACCTTCTCCCGACCTCGCCGGCTGGGTTGCGTCGTGCTGCGCTGTTGACCTTCTCCCGACCTCGCTGGCTGGGTTGCGTCGTGCTGCGCTGTTGACCTTCTCCCGACCTCGTCGGCTGGGTTGCGTCGTGCCCCGCTGTTGACCTTCTCCCGACCTCGCTGGCTGGGTTGCGTCGTGCTGCGCTGTTGACCTTCTCCCGACCTCGTCGGCTGGGTTGTGTTGCCCCGCTGTTGACCTTCTCCCGACCTCGTCGGCTGGGTTGCGTCGTGCTGCGCTGTTGACCTTCTCCGACCTCGCCGGTTGTGTTGTGTTGCCCCGCTGTTGACCTTCTCCCGACCTCGTCGGCTGGGTTGCGTCGTGCTGCTGTTGACCTTCTCTTGATTTCGTCGATCTTGTGGGTTTGGTTGCGCCGCTGTTGACCTTCCCTTGATTTCGTCGATCTCGTGGGTTGGGTCTCGCCCCTGTTGCGACCCGTTGACCCTCCCGGACCTCGCCGGTTGGTTGGCTTGTGATCCTGTTGAGCTTCCCCCGACCTCGCCGGTTTGGTTGCGCTCCTGTTGTGCCTGGTTGCTTCCGTTGGGGTTGGGGGGTTTGAGGTAGTACTTGCGGGTTTTTGGGTGTTGGTGGACGGTCCAACCGTGTAGGTGGATCTTTTTGTGGCAGTCGTCGCATACCAGCAACAGATTGTCGAGATCGGTGGGTCCGTCCTTCGACCACCAGATGATGTGATGGGCTTTGCACCACAACGGGTTGGCCTTGCAACACACACAACCCTCATCGCGAGCCATCAACGCGACCCGTTGCGCCTCCGACGCCGTGCGGCGTTGACGACCCAGCCACATGTTCTGGGTCTTCGCATCAAATATGGACGGCAGAATGTCGGCGTCACGGGCCAGCAGACGCAGTTCACCAATCGGTATCGGAGAACCGTCGGCGAGACGAGCGTTGATGAGTTCTTGCTTGATGACGTCGTAGTCGGCGATGACCAGCAGATTCGTGCCCTGCGTCTTGCCGTCTCCCGGTTCGCAAACCAATTCAGCGAGAGCATCCGCCATCCGCTGTTGAGGTGTCCGACGGGCATTGGGGTCTTCGCGATGCCACAACTCGCGTTCTTTGGCGGTCAACGCGGTAGCGATACGGGTGCCGGTGATCTGGTCGAACTGGCCGGACAACACGAACATTCCCGTTTCGGGACTCTCGAAAATGCGTGCCGAACGGCGCTCACGTTGCTGGTCCAGAATCGCCTGCCCGTCGTCTTTTGAGCAATCTTGTTGGTGGCGTCGAACGGTTTTAATGAACTCATCGAAGGGCTGCTCGTTGGCCGCTTCGACAAGCAATGCCTCATCAATGTTGCTCTCGCCCGATGCACGAGCGATGAGACGCGCATGGCCTTGAGGAATCTCCCCTGACTCCAAGGCCTCACTTGTGGCAGGCAACTGAGCTAGTTGCACCGCCGATTCGACATCGCGTTTGGCCTCACGCTTCGAAGACTGCAACTCATCACGAGCGAGCCGTTGTGCCACCGCGTTGCTGTGACGGCGACCGACCTCAGCAAGCACACGGGCCTTCATCGCCGCCAACCGAGACTCAGCACGACCGATCTCACTCAACCGCAACGACAACCCCTCGTCACGCAGCCCCTCGACCTCAACCGCCAGCACACAAACCGCCCCAGCAGCAGCCGTGCCGGAACCTGCGGCGGTGTCCAAGAGATCGGAGACAGGAGCGAATTCCATGTATGAAACTCTATCAACCCCCTGTGACAATGACCTTTAAACTCATTGTAAAATCATAAAATATATTTGAATTCTTAAGCCGGTGCGGGATCTGGAGAAGTGCACGCATAATGCCATCAGCAATGGCATAATGCATGCATGACGGTTCAGATCACCATTCGAGGCGTACCCGAGGAAGTCCGCGATGCGCTGGCCACGAAGGCCGCCCTCAAGCGGCAGTCCATGCAGGAATTCCTCAGTGGTGAACTTGAACGCATTGCGGTGAAGCCCTCAGTCGACACCCTGTTGCAAGAGGTTCGACGTCGTAAAGAAGCCGCGGGAACCCGAATCTCGTCCTCGGAGATCCTTGCGGCACGCGACGCGGACCGGGCGTGAGCGCCGTCGTCGACGCCTCGGTGCTCGTGGCGGCGTTGGCCGACGCCGGTCCCGATGGCAAGTGGGCAGAGACTGCGGTGTCCGCCGAACCCTTGGTTGCACCGGAACTGGCATTGTTTGAAGCCACGAATATCCTTCGACGCCTTGAACTGTCTGGGCTCCTGCCGCCATTGGAAGCCACCATCGCACAGCGCGACCTGCTCCTGTTGGACATCGAGCTCTGCGGATTCACTCCATTCTCTGAGCGGGTTTGGGAATTGCGGACCAACGTGACCAGCTACGAGGCCTGGTACGTGGCAGTGGCCGAAGCGTTCGGCTGCCCGCTAGTGACCCTGGACCGCAAGCTCAGCAAAGCCGACGGACCGCGCTGCGAAGTGATCACGCCACCTGATCCAGCGAGTTAGGTGTCGACATCCCCTAGAGATCGATCAACGTATCGATGGCGGAAGGGGACTACTTGATTCGGGCGAGCAGTTCCCCAGGCAGCTAGTGGGATTCAGCACCGGTGGATTCGTCGGGAGGGGAGGGAGTGCCGATCCCCAAGAAGCCTTCGATGCGCGCGAGTCTCTGCCCGATCCCCGCGACGTCGTGGCGGAGGTTGTTGTGGTCTTGACGCAGTTCGCGGAAACCGGTGTTGATCGCGGTCTGGAACTCTTCTCGGAGTTTGTCGGTGCTGCGTTGTTGGTGCCAGACGATTCCCAAGCCGACCATCAACAGGGTGACGAGTTGAGCGATGGCGTCTGCCTCCATGCTCCCTGAGACTAGTCGGGGTTGAATTGATATACAATATAAATTTATGAAATATCTCTAAGAGATCAGCTTCACAACTCGTCGGGATGGCGTTGTCCGAGGACATCGGCCCGCGGTGCGAGGTGGTCACGCCGCCTGATCCTGCGAGCTAGGTCACACCTGCGCTGGACGGCTAGCCTCGTCTGGGCTACCAACTGACGCGGGTTCATCGGCACGCAACCGAGGACCCTTAGCCGCGACAGGATTCCGACCCATGAGTGTTCCCAGCGACAACGACCAGCATCAGAACCCCGAGCCGCGAGCGTGGGTCGTGCGGGCCGGACGAGATGGAGAGACCGAACAACACAATCTGGACCACCACGTCACCAGCATCGATCCCGGCGAGTCTGCCGTTATTGGCCAATTCCTGGAAGAGCAATACAATCTGGACAACCACGTCACCAGCATCGGATGGGGCGATTGGCTCGAAGCACTGGAGCAGTTTACGGACCGCGAGGATTTTGAGGAACACCTTGATGAGCATTTCCCTGAACTTGGCGCCAAGCGCGGCGCGAGGGAGATTTGGTGCTTCGCTAGAGAAATAGAGGTCGGCGACTTGGTCGTCATGCCCCAGAAACGGCCCGAGCTTGGGCGACGGCGCTTGATCGCGATCGGGCGCGTTATCGGGCCATATGAGTTCGACCCCTCGCAACCTGGAGACGCACAGCAGCGCCGGAAAGTTGAGTGGCTCTAGACTGATCTACCCAGGGAAGTTGTTCAGGACGACCTAGACAAGTCGATGAACAGCCTTGGCACTGTCTATTCGCTGGAAAAGAACGACGCGCCGTATCGCATCAAGTATCTGGCTGAGCACGGCGAAGATCCTGGCGATCGTAATCGCAGCGTCGACAACGACTCGCCCGAGATCTGGGAAGAACGATTGAAGGAATACCTGGATTACCTGCGGACGGTTGGCCGCAAGGCCAGCACGATCGAAAACAAACGGAGCATTCTCCGCCGCTGGATACGTCACATGTTGGAGCAAGGCCTGAGTCCCGTGGTATTCGATCCAACCCTGTTGAACGCGTTCTTGGATGACATAAGAATCCTTGGTGAGGGCTCGCGCCGAGACTATTCCTCCCACATAAAGTCGTGGTGCGAGAACTGGGACGTTCCAACCTCTCGGTTGTCACACGACTCCGACACCCGATCACGACAAGAACGCCTTGCGGGCGCTGCGGAGAAGCTGTTGTGTGAAACCAAGGATCTACAAGAGATCGTGGATCTGTTGGAGGACAAGGGGCAGGTTATCCTCTACGGGCCGCCGGGCACCGGCAAGACCTACCTGGCACAGGAACTAGCCGAGGCGTTGGCACCCGACGAACAAACTCGGAGCCTGGTTCAGTTCCATCCCGCCTACTCCTATGAAGACTTCTTCGAGGGCTACCGTCCAGTGACAGACGACGTCCGGCAGATGACCTACGAACTGACCCCGGGTCCGCTGGCAATGTTGGCTGAACATGCGGAGGAATACCCGGAGCAGCAGCACGTCATGGTGATCGACGAGATCAATCGAGCGAACCTTCCCCGGGTGCTAGGCGAACTGCTTTTTCTGCTCGAGTACCGCGACAAGTCGATGGCGGTAATGCACAGATCCGATGGCAGCTTCAAGTTGCCCAAGAACCTGTGGTTTATCGGCACCATGAACACTGCGGATCGTTCGATTGCACTCATTGATGCCGCCATGCGGCGGCGTTTCCATTTCTTCCCGTTCTTCCCCAGGCGGGGGCCGACGGAGAACCTGCTGCGCAAGTGGACCAGCAAGTACGCTCCTAAACAAGCATGGGTTGTAGCCCTCGTTTCTGCGGTGAACCGCGAACTCGAGAAGGAACTGGGCGGGGATCACCTGCAACTCGGACCGAGCCACTTCATGAAGCAGGATCTGAACGACCGCGGATTCGAACGGGTCTGGAAATACAACATCGAACCGTTTATCGAGGACCAACTATTCGGCAAACCCGACAAGATCAAACAGTTTCGCCTAGAGGCGGTCTTGGACCGACACGGTCCCGAGCATTTCGAAGAAAGTACCAGTCTGGATGGTCCAACAATTCCTGGCATCGAGCAAAGCGAGTTGTCGCCGATAACGGGTCCGTCATCCAGCGGCGGGCGGGTCCCGGTATCTCCAGAGATGCGGAAGACCCCTTTAGTCCGCGGGCTTGAGGTCCGGCTCGGAAACAGGTTGAGATTTAACCCCGACAGCGTGCCTGCTGGTTGCTTGCAAGCCGACACCGTTGGCTCGAGGGGTTTCTCATTGCGAACGTCACCTTCGAATGGAAGTGTCTCGCTTCTCCATATGACTGGGAATAGTCCAAACACCGTTTATTTCAAGCCGAAAGTTGACCTTGATCGGCTGTCGAGCAAGCGCCGCGAGGTCGAAGACTACGCGAAACTGTTATTGGAACTCGGAGAGGATATAAGCCAGTACAAAGGTGGGCAGAAGCCAAAACTTCCCCTTGACGTTGTGTTGGAAGCGCTTGATCAGATCAGCGAGTGCGTTGCAGCGTTGGCGTGATTGATACGGAGGAGATCGAGGCGGCCGCCGATGAAAGCGGCGAGCCGGTCGAGTTGGAACCGGTCACGTTAAGGGAATGGGAAACTCGGCGACTTGAAATGACCAAGCGGCAGGCGGGCCGCTTGCAGAAGACGACATGGTTGTCGGTGACACCTGATCCTGAGGACGGCTACTGGAACGTCAAGGCCAAGCAATGGGTCGGGGGCTTCACGATCGACGGGCTGCGGATCATCGTGCGACCGAAGATCAACCCGCAGAACCTGTTCCTGCTGCTGGAGGTCGGTTTGCCGCCCGCCGCCTGGTTGCCCGAGGCAATCGACTACGCAGAGACTCACGATCTGTTACCGGCGCTGATCTCGTTCTTCGCCCGCACAGCAGAAACGACTCTGGCCCGAGGGCACTACCACTCCTACCGTCACGAAGAGGAAGACCTTCTGGCGTTGCGTGGACGGCTCGACTTCCATCGTCAGTTCCGCCGGGGCGGACTTCTGGTCCCGATGGCCTGCTCCTACGACGACTTCACCGCCGATGTCGTCGAGAACCGCTACCTCAAAGCGGCGATGCAACGAGCAATACGGGTCGCTGGGGTTCCGCCGCTAGACCGCGGCCGACTCATGCGCCTGCTCGTGGCACTCGAAGATGTGACTGATGCTCCGGTAGACGCAGATGACATCGAACGGATCACCTTCACCCGGCTCAACGATCACTACCTGCCGGCGATGCGTCTTGCCCGCCTGATCCTGGCCCATCTCACGCTGCAAGACCAGCATGGCGACACCACTGCTTCGGCGTTCATGCTGGACATGAACAATCTGTTCGAGCGGTTTGTCACCGAGCGTTTGCGAGCCGAACTGAGCGGTCGCCTCGAAGTCGAGGGGCAGGCGCGCAGTTCACTCGACACCGCCGGGGATGTGACGATCAAACCCGATCTGTTGTTCAAGCGCGACGGGGTGAGCGTCGGAGTCGCTGACATCAAGTACAAACTCCGCGACACCGACGAGATTGCAAAGACCAGCGAATCTTCCGACATCCACGAACCGAGCGGCAACTACACGGGTTCTGGGGTTTGGGCGGCCCACGCCGACTACTACCAACTGCTGGCCTACACTACCGCACTCGGACATCCCACCGGCACGCTCATCTACTGCGTTGACGCCGACAAGGACATGGCCGAGGCCGACAAGAACCTGAACGGCAACACAGAAACGTCTACCGGGCTGCCGCTCACCGAGCCCGGCCCCGGTCGGATGACACAACTCGCGCATTCGATGATCGAAGTCAAGAACGCACGCAAGGAACTGCACGTCGTCGGCATTGACCTGTCGGGCAGCCCCACCGACATACAACAACAGATCACGGCCCTAGCCGATCACCTCGAAACGTCCGCGCAAACAGCACCCCCCATCCATGTGACTGGTGTCCCGATTCCGCGAGCAGTCTTTCGGGCAGCCCCTCCGACATACAACAACAGATCACGGCCCTAGCCGATCGCCTCGCAGCGACCGCACAAACAGCACCCCAATCCATGTGACGGGTGCCCCGATTTCCGCGAGCAGTTCTCGAAGCGGCTAGTCGGGTTCGGCGTCGGTGGATTCGTCGAGAGCGGAGGGAATACCGATCCCCAAGAAGCCTTCGATGCGCGCGAGTCTCTGTCCGATTTGAGCGATGGCTTCACGGAGTCTGTCGTGGTCCTGACGCAACTGGCGGTTCGCGGTCTGGAACTCTTCGCGGAGGTTGCGGTTCGCGGTCTGGAACTCTTCGCGGAGGTTGCGGTTCGCGGTCTGGAAGTCTTCGCGGAGTTTGTCGGTGCTGCGTTGTTGGTGCCAGACGATTCCCAGGGCGACCATCAACAGGGTGACGATTTGAGCGATGGCGTCTGCCTCCATGCTCCCTGAGACTAGTCGGGGTTGGATTGATATGCAATATAAGTTTATGAAATATCTCTAAGAGATCAGTTTCACACCTCATCCGGGTGGCGTTGTTCGAGGACATCGGCCCAAGCGGATCGGCCGGTCGCACGCAGGCGTTCGAGATAGGCAGGCAAACGTCCCCGGCAGTGGTAAGGCCCGCCCTCGGCCAAGACGATCTCCATCGGATCGACCGGGCTGTAGCTGCGCGCCATCTGCTCGTCCGTCCAAGCCTCCAACAGCTCCCGCCCCTGCGCCACCACAGAAACATCCTCGCCGCCACCACAGAGATCGTCGACCTCATGCGGATCACGAGCAATGTCAAAGAGCATCTCCTCGTTCCAATGGGCGTGGTAGCCGTCGTGCCAGGTCCGCAGATACAGATGATCGCCGAAACGGACCCCACGCTGCGCCGACCATGCACCCTGTGAGACAACCAGATGGTCACGTCCGGCATCGGTCCCGGCCCGCAATTCGCCCGCCACGCTCTGTCCATCCCAATGAAGCGGCAACAGAATCCCTGCCAACTCCACAATGGTGGCACCCACGTCAAGGTGGTAGAGCAGTCCGTTGAACACCGCCGGGTCAAGCCCCGGCCACGACAGGACCGAAGGGATATGGCAGGTCGCCTCGTCAGCACCCTGGTGATCCGCATACACCCCGAGTTCGCCGAAGGCCTCTCCATGATCAGACGAGACCAACACCGCGGTGTCGTCAAGCACCCCAAGCCCAGCTAGCTGGTCGAGCAGACTCCCCACAGCATCGTCGGCATAGCGGATCCCCACGTCGTAGCCGTCGATGATCCCCTTGACGTTGTCCATCGACGAACCATCATCGGGCTGGCGCGGCCCTGGCGGACCCCACTCATTGGGCACAAAACCCCACGGCTCCTGCGCAGAATGAGGCCCCGCCAGACCCCAGTTGCGCGCACGGACCTCCTCGGTGTGCCACCCGGCAATCGGATCGCCCTCAAACGGGTTGCCGTAACCCTGCGGAGTGTTGTACGGGGTATGCGGATCCCACAGATGAACATGCAGGAACCAGTCCTCTTTACGACCATTCTCGGCGATCCACTTATGGGCACTGGGCAGTACCTCATCGGCCCGTTCCCCGCCCATGCCCCGCATCAGATTCAGGGCCTCCATAAAGCCGTAATTCCACCAACCCGCAGAATGACGGAAAGGAAAACTGGAGATCGACGCCGTGTGGTAACCGGCGTAGTAAAACTTCGACGCCCACGAATTGGAGGCGAACGTCCCGATGAAATGCCGCCCAGGACCCTCCGGGCGAAGCTCGGCCGCGACTCCGCCGTGGTTCACCACCCCGTTGCGGATCCCGAACATCCCCGAAATCAGCGCAGTGCGGCTAGGCAGACAGGGCACGTCGGAGGCGTACACGTTGGCAAAGCGCACTCCGTTGGCGGCGATCGCGTCGATGTTGAGTGTGGTATTGCGGTGATATCCAGCACATCCGAGATGGTCGGATCGCAGAGTGTCGATGTCGATATAGAGGATGCGCATGGTTGTATAGTTTGGCTCGTGAATGGCGTGGGACGGGTTCTTGGCACCGATGATGCTACGCCACTGGAGTTCTGGGTGGCACTCGGCCCCGAACAACATCTGCAACTTGACGACGTGGTAGCGGTCGACCGTGAACTGCCCAACGGCGACAAAATCAAGCTGTACGGGATAGTCAGCCAGGTTCGTGCCGCCCATGAAGGCGCCCGCTTCGACAGCGATGTGTTCTTGATTGCAGACGGGATCCTGCCCGCAGAAGTGACAGAAGCAGCCCTCGTGCAGGTCACCCGGGTTGTGCCAGAAACGTTCGTACCGCCCCTACCGGGAACTGAGGCTCGGCGTGCTGTAGGCGAAGAGCGAGACGCCGCACTCGATTTCGATGAAGTCGAACGCCGTCTGCCGGCCGGGCTCAGCCGTGACGAAGATCCGATCTACCTGGATCTCGATTTCGTCGACGGCACCAAAGGCGCCCATATCAACATCAGCGGCATCTCCGGAGTCGCCACCAAGACCAGCTACGCCACGTTCCTGCTGTATTCGCTGTTCAACTCGGGTGTCCTCGGCGCCGCGGCCATGCACACCAAAGGCCTGATATTCAACGTCAAAGGCGAGGACCTGCTGTTTCTCGATCATCTCAACACCCGACTCGACGACACTCAACGCTCCCGGTACGCGGCACTCGGCCTGACCGCGGCGCCTTTCAGGTCGGTTGGAATCCTCGCTCCACCCCGGCCCGGCGACCCCAACGCCACACCGGCCACGGGAGCTCGCATCACCGGCGTACGCCCATACTTCTGGACGATCGCAGACTTCTGCAGTCAACGACTGCTGCCCTTCCTGTTCGCCGATGCCGAGGATGAGCGCCAGCAATACACCATCGTCGTGCAGTCGGTCAGCGAACGGCTGGCGCAGTGCGCCAGAGAATCCGACACCTCGGCCGGAACGGTGCAGATTCAAGGAACCACGATCCGAAAATTCAGCCAGTTGGTGGAATGGATCGAGACGATACTCATTCCCGACGACCCCGATGAGTCGGCAGACCCGCGCTGGACCGGCCGTGCCATCGGCAGCGGCACAATCAACGCCTTCGTTCGACGCTTGAGTGCCTCGGTCCGCCATGTCGAGCATCTCATCCGGGCCGACCTCGCCGATGCACCAGCGCATGCCATCGACCTCGACTCGCAGCAACTCACAGTCATCGACATCCACCTGCTCCACGACCGGGCCAAACGCTTCGTTGTCGGCGTGGTGCTGCGGCAGGCATTCGAAGCCAAAGAACGCAGCGGGACAGCCGAACCGTTGCAGTTCATCGTCTTGGACGAACTCAACAAATACGCACCACGAGACAACAGCAGCCCCATCAAGGAGATTCTCTTGGACGTCGCCGAACGGGGACGCAGCCTCGGGATCATCCTGATCGGCGCGCAACAGACCGCCAGCGAGGTGGAACGCCGGGTGGTAGCCAACAGCGCAGTGCGTGTGGTGGGTCGGCTCGACAGCGGTGAGGCCGGGCGTGAGCAATACGGCTTTCTGCCTGCGGTGCAGCGTCAACGGGCCACGATCCTCAAACCTGGATCGATGTTTGTAGCCCAACCACGGCTCCCGGTGCCGTTGCTCGTGGAGTTCCCGTTTCCGGCTTGGGCGACCCGCACCGCCGAAGCGGACCTGTCGCAGCACCCGGCGGGCCAGCCGTCAGCACAGCCCGCCGACCCGTTCGAAGAGCTCTCGTGATCGCTGAGACGAGCCAACTAATCGTTGGACACGCCTGGGACTCCAGGGGCGCTGGCGGCTCCAGGGACTCTAGGGACACCGGCGACTCTGGGGACTCTAGGGTCACCGGGGACTCCAGGGGCGGGGAGTCGGGCAGGTGAAGCTTCTCCACACCAGCGACTGGCACTTGGGCAAGACCATTCGGGGTCACAGCCGAGTACCCGAGCATGAGGCGGTGCTCACCGAGATCGTGGCGCTCGCCGACGAGCATTCGGTCGATCTGGTGATCGTGGCCGGCGACCTGTTCGAGACCGCTACCCCAACCGCAGAAGCGGAATCGTTGGTCTATCGGACTCTGTTGCAACTGCTCGACACCGGCGCACACGTCGCAGTGATCTCAGGCAACCACGACAACGCCCGCCGCCTGCATGCGGTAGCCCCGGTATTTGAAGCGCTCGGTCGCATACATCTGGTCACCGAACCGACCCGGCCTGATGACGGCGGGGTGATTCGCCTGTCGATGCCGGGAGGCGAACAGGTGCGTCTAGCGATGCTGCCGTTCGTGTCCCAGCGCGGAGTGGTTCGGGCCAAAAACCTCATGGAAGCCGCCGCGTACGAGAACACTCAGGCCTACGCCGACCGCATGCGTCTGCTGATCGAGACGCTGACCGCCGAGTTCGGCAGCGACACCGTCAACATCTTGGCGGCACATGCCTTCGTCTACGGCGGACAGCTGGGGGGCGGCGAACGAGCAGCGCATTTCATCGACGAATATGCCATCAGCGCGCAATCGTTCCCGGTCACAGCTAGCTACGTCGCCCTCGGCCATGTGCATCGCCCGCAGAAGATCCAGGGGAAGGCCCCGATTCACTACTGCGGCTCGCCCCTGCAACTCGATTTCGGAGAAGAAGACCAACGCAAACAGGTCAACCTCGTAGAAATCGAGCCTGGAATTCCGCCGGCAGTCACACCCGTACCGCTCAGCGGCGGTCGAGCGCTACGGACTTTGCGAGGCACAGTCGCAGAATTGGCTGCCCGCGGGGAGGACAGCGCCGTGGCTGACGACGCCTGGTTGCGGGTAATGGTCCAAGAGCCGCGTCGGGCGGGTTTGGCCGACGAAGTGCGGGAACTCTTCGGTGAGCGAGTGGTGGATGTGCGCATGGACGACCCAGCCCCGCAGCGCAAGCAGAGGGCGGTCCGCAAAGGCCGGGTCCCCACCGAGTTGTTCGATGAGTTCCTCACCGAGCGAAATATCGCAGATGAACGAGTACGCGCCATGTTCGCAGAGTTGCTCGACGCCGATCTGGAGTCGGCCTCGGGGCTGGCCTCGGAGTCGGTGTCGGAGTCGACGTCATGAGACCGCTGCGCCTTGAGATGAAAGGCTTCGGTGCGTTCCGCGAGAAGACAGTGGTGGATTTCAACGACGTTGAACTGGCAGCGTTCGTGGGTCCTACCGGTTCCGGCAAATCGACCATCATCGACGGCATAACCTTCGCCTTGTTCGGTGCGGTCTGCCGTTATGACGACCGGCGAGCGGTGGCTCCGGCGATCAACCAGATGGTCAACGAAGCTCAGGTGTTGCTCGAGTTCAAGGTGGACTCCAAGCATTACACCGCGGTGCGGGTGGTGAGGCGAACCAACAACGGCGCGTCCACCAAAGAAGCCCGTCTGGAGTGCGACAGCGAAGTCCTTGCTGGCAAGGCCAACGAAATGGAACCGGCACTAGAGCAGATCTTGGGGCTCGACTTCGACCGTTTCACCAAGACTGTGGTTCTTCCCCAAGGCCGTTTCGCTGCCTTCCTGCACGACAAACCCGCAGACCGCCAGGAACTCTTGCGGCAGTTGCTCGACCTGGGAATATATGGGCGGATAGGTGGGCAGGCCCGGCAACGAGCCAACACCGCCAAAGACAAGTTGGAGGTGCTTGAACCAAGACTTGTTGCAGAGGTACCCAACGAGGAACAGATCGCGCAGTTGGACGAAGCGGTTGAGTCTGTGGCAGCGGGCCAGGCAACTTTGGACGGGTTGTTGAACGACCTTGATCGAAGCACCGAGGTTGTCGAGCGCGCCCGCGACCAAGCCGACGGATTGGCGGTGCTGCTACTTGCAGTGACCGGTGTGGATGTGCCGCAACTGGTATTGGCTCTCGGCGACGAACTTCAACAAGCACAGGCAGCGGCTTCGGATGCGAAAGAGGCGCGAGGGGAGGCTGCGCAAAAGGCCCGAGAAGCAGAACAAGCCGAAAAAGACGGCCCCAACGTCGAAATGTGCAGAACTCTGATTGGTCAGCACCAGCAGTTAGCGAAGCTGGCAGACCAAATCACTCGCCTCGATGGCGAGTGCAAGAGCGCTGATGAGCAACACCGAACCGCGGCCGAGAAGGCCTCGGAGATTCGCGAACGAATCGAACTCCTGAAAGTGGCTGTGAACGAGGCGAGCACGACCGCGCAAGCCGCGCAGCAAGAACTGTCAGATGGTCCAGACTCAGTGCAGCTAGCCCTCTGGCGCGACCAACGCACGGACCTGGCTCGTCTAAGTGGCCAACTGGAACAGGCAAGCGCAGCGTTGTCAGTTGAGCAAGAACGTGAGGCCGAGGCACGTGAGGCCTTCGAGCAGGCCCGCGCGACCCTTCGTGAAACCGGTGTCCGTTTCGACAAAGCCCGTGCGGTCAAACAAGCGGAGAGCCTGGTGACCCAGTTGGTCGAAGGTGAACCGTGTCCGGTGTGTCGTCAACCAGTACACGAACTACCCGACCACGACCTCGATGCCGAGTTGGGTCAGCTTCAGCGAACTCATCGCGAAGCCGAGGATGCTAAGGACAAGCATGAAGAAGCACTCGACAAGGCCCGCGGGGCGCTCTCCAAGGCTGAAGCAACGGTCAAATCCGCTACGACCGGACACGAAGAACTTGTCGGCAAGCTCGCCGACGCTCCCAACGACGAGGAACTCAAGCGGCTCTCCGTGGTGGCCGGTGGACTTGAAGCGGCGGCCACCAAAGCCCAAGCACCGCTGACCGCGGCTCGACAAACCGAAGCCGACCTGCGCGACGGCGTCGAGACCAAAGAGATATTCGCAACCGAGCAGGACCGCAAAAACGAACTGACTCGCTTGACCACTGAACGCGACACGCGTCGTTCCCAACGCGATGACCTTGCTCAGCAGCTGACTGACGAACCCGACGTGCAAAGTCTCGAACAACAGATAGCGCGTGCCGAAGAACTAGCTATGACTAGCCGAGAGGCCCAAACTGCCGAGACTGAGGCGCAAGAGGCTGAACAGGCGGCGCGCAAGGCCCTTGAAGGACTCACCGAGACAGAACGCCAGGAGCGCAACGAGTTCGCCAAGACCCGTGATGGCTTCGCCGCTCTGGAACCACCAACACCGGGAGCATCGCTGGTTCAGGACTGGCAGGCGTTGGACACGTGGGCGTCGCAGTTCGCCGACGATCTGATCCCCGAAATCGATACAGCCAACGAACACGTCAACAACACCGAGACGCAGAGGAGAGAGCACGCTGAAGCGGCCCGCGCTGTGTGCGTCACGCACTTTGAGCCGGCTGATGATCCTCAAACGTGGCGCACCGATATGGCCCTAGCCGTGCAACGGGCAGACAACGACCACCAACAGGCATGCAAACAGCGTCAAAAAATGGCAGACCTGAAGGCCGAAGTTGAGGCTCTGCAGGTTGAACAAAGTGTGGCGAGTGAACTTGGCCGCCTGCTCCGAGCCGACGGATTCGAACGCTGGTTGCTAGCCGAAGCCGTGGGCGATCTGGTGATTCGAGCCAGCGAGCGACTGTATGCTTTGTCCAACGGCCAGTTTTCGTTTGATCCCGATGGGACCGACTTCGATATCTGCGACCATCACAACGCTGATCAAGTGCGCCAAGCAAAGTCACTATCGGGAGGGGAGACCTTCCTAGCCAGCCTGGCCCTGGCGCTAGCGCTCAGCGACAGTCACGCGGACTTGGCTCCGGAGGGCGCCCCGGGATTGGATTCGCTGTTCCTCGACGAGGGGTTCGGCACGCTCGACCCCGAGACCCTTGATGCGACCGCAGCCGCTATCGAGGAACTGGGAGAGTCGGGTCGCATGGTCGCCATCGTCACCCACATCCGCGAACTGGCCGAACGGATGCCCCTGCGTTTCGAGGTCACCAAATCCCCCACAACCTCCACCGTCACCCGAGTTTCCGTCTAACCGCGTGAAATAGGTACTGACCCCCGCGTGAAATGGGTACTCACCTCCGCGTCAAAAGGTGTCGATGTGTCAATGCTGATGTCCGGCAGCACATCGTCCGCCGGGTCCAGGATGCGGATGTTTGCAGTATCCGCGTTTCGTTTTGTTAGACACACCGCATTTGCCTAGTATTTCGGGCGTTTCGGGCTGCGGTGGTTGTGTCGATGGTTTAGCTGGTCTTGGATATGAGTGTTTTAGACGACGCGCAATGTTCAAACCGGTGGCTCGTCGAACGGCGATGGTCTTGCTCATGTCAGCGACAACCGGAGAAGCTCTAGCGCGGCCCGGCAGCGTGTCGATAGCTTCAGTGAATGCCGCTTCGAGTCCTTCTGCAAGAACCTCAATCCGTTCAGATACGTCCGCATGAGGTACATTTAACTGGTTGGCTACACGCGCCCAAGCCGAGTCTCTGTCGGTTTTTTTGAGCGTGTAATCCTTGCCCATCTTCATCGCCATTTTCAATTTCGGAAGATGGGTATACTCGCCGTCTACGATCTTGTAAGGGATGAACGAGCATAAGTCGTACAACGGAGCGAACCTAACGTCGTCCCCGTCGAGCAGCAAACTGTAGTTCTTGGCGTGTGCGTCGGTGTTCACGATCAGCCAGCTATAAATCAGCGCGTCAAGGAACCGACGAACATCCTGATCCGGCTTCGATGAGTGCTCACGGAGCAACGACGCTATGTCGTGAGGCGTTGGACCACCGTTGTTCTGATACTTCAAATGCGGCGGAACCCTCAACGCTTGACACAGGTCCTCTTGATGGACACGCTCCCAATCGCCGTTCGATAGTTGTTCCCTGTCATATCGGTGTACGACCAGTGTTCGTTCATCGTCGAAACTGACGCATTCAGCGTGAGCCGTTTGCAAACCGAGTTTATGGGCAACCTGTTGGCAGAGATACTCCACGATGTCTAAGTCAGCGAACCTCGCAGCGGCAGGTTTCAGAATATGCGTTGTGCAAGCCGCCCCTGCGGGAAGCGACCACTGTACTCCATCGAAACGCAACGCTGTTTTGGTCTGAGCGCCACCAAGACTGAAGGCCGTACGTGAACGATTGTGATTCCAACCTGCTGGGTCTGTGCGGAGATCAACAATTATTTGAGCCACATCAGACTCGGTAAGCGGCTCCAAGGTGCCGCCTCTACCCAGATGTTCGCTGGTCGACTCAGGTCTGCATATCTGCACAGCCCCTGCGCAATCTCGACCGACCGGCGTTGCTAGCAAATCTATCGGCTTCGTGGACTTCGCCCTATAATCCGCGGCCCATCGTCGTCGTACATCGTCGTTGTCTGCGAGCAGGCCATTTAGCCACGCTTCAACATTCTTCGCTCTGCCGTCAAGAGGCATACTCACAGAGAGCGGTGTAGGAGTAGGCGAATTGAGATAATCGTCGTTGTAGACGAACTCCACACGCCCGTTGTTTCGTTCGGTGACGGACCCTGCGACCTCTCCGTGCAGCAAGACATCAAGGCGTTGCATTGCTTGAAGTCCTTCTCAAGAGATTGTCGAGCCTGCCGCCTGTTTCGTCTAACGGATGGATTTCCAGTTCGCAGTCCAGTGCTCGTAGCAGCTCGAACAGAGTCGTTGTTCTAGGGCTGCACTTCGCTGACTCGATATCCGAAATCTGTGGTCGCGAAACCCCTGATTTCTTTGACAGCTGGTCTTGAGACCATCCCAGTTCCTTGCGGGCTTGCCTGATAGCTCGTCCGAGCCTATGCGGAGATGTAACCGTCTTCTTGGGTCGTCGCCTCATTGGAGCCTCCTACGCATCAACATCTGATTGTAGCGTCCACGCTACAATCACACAGGATTCGAGAATTGTCGTTAATACGCTACAATCATACAGGATTCAAGAATTGTCGTCAACACGCTACCTGTTGGTTGGCGACAGCGAGAGCGACATGCCTTGGAACGGCACTACACGTTGGGACAGTGACGGCGGCGTCGGGCAGACCTTCTTCGTCGGCGAAGACGGTGGTTTCAGCGTGATCTGTGCCCGCCTGGATGACCCAACCGCAGGACACATTGCGCTCGTGCTCGTGGCATCGGATAGTTGCATCGAGGCGACAAAGCACGAACCGGTCCTTGTGGTGGAATGTTCATCGGTTCGTAGCCTGATTCGATCTCGACGCGTTCAGCGACTGTATTCGATGTGACAGCGCAACCGAACCCGATTTCGGTGTCGGGGCCCGCCGGTGTGTCGTGTGCGTTCAAGATTGTGATGCAGCCGTTGTTGATCAGCCATTGTTCTGCTGTTGCCATCTGTGCAGCGCTGACTGTGCTGGTTGCGAGGTCGCGTCGTGTGGCTACGCCGCCGTGTTCTGACAACGCCGTCAAGTATCTGCGTTCGACTTCGGTGAGGCTGTTGAAAGTCGGCCGGTATACGCGGTCCTGCATCACAGTTGCTGTGACGCGGATTGACTCTGTGGCTGCGGCGGCGTTGATCTCAGAGTTTGGCGCGCCTGAGATGCGCCACGCATGATCACCGAGGAGTTGTATCTGGTAAGGCAAACCGCCGCAGGCGTCGGCGAGTAGTCTCGTCGCGTCAACGGTGCATTCACCGCCGGCGCTTTTGACGGACTCGGTGACGAACCAGAACGCGTCTGCTGCGTCTATTGGTGGCAAGTCAACGGCATCGCATCGCCTGAAGAACGAGAACCTGTCGTCTTCGAGATAGGTGTGTTTGATCTCCGGCAAGCTAGCGCCTGCGAACGCCAACGGCAGTTGTTGGCGTTTCGCGACATGTTGTAAGTCGTTGGCGAGTCGCAGCAACGAACCGGAGTCGCAACGGTGCAGTTCATCAACTGTGAGCAGCACACCTCCGCCGTGCTCGGCAGCAGCAGATGCCATCTCGGTGAGTTGACGTCGAAGGCCCCATCCGGGTTTCACCTTTGACAGTGTTTCTCGGTGCGCGTGGAAGGGTCCGACACGAACGCCTTTACGGGTTGTGACCTGTTGGTTCTCGTTGCTGGGATCGTCGGTGTCGGACTTGGCCCAGTCGATCATCTCAGAGATTCGTTCGCTTACACCAGCGGTTCCAGCATCTACAGAGATGATGGTCCATCCACGTTGCGCGGCTTGGTCCTCGATCTCGTTGAGGAGCACGGTTTTGCCTGATCCACGCGGTCCTGTGTATAAAACGGAGTATCCGCCGCTGCCAGGGCCTTCTTCAAGAGCGATTGTTGATGCTGTGAGCAGAGCGTCCCTGCCGATGAGAACATGCGGCGCGAAACCGAAAGTCGGAGTGAACGGATTCCCCAGATGTCGCTGCATAAATGCAACCATAGTGCATTTATGCAGCGCTGGTGGGTGAAGTGTAGTCGATTACGTGTCTCTTCAAAGACGGGACAGTCAGCGTCACGGCGATCCGTGTTGGAACGGTCGCCGTTTGTGAACAACCCGCAACGCAGCACCACGGACGAGTCCGCAAAGGTATACTCTACGGTATGTCTGATTCGACTACCATCAAGGTCTCGGTCCGGAACCGAGATGCACTGCGCCTGCTCGCCGATCGCCAGGGGCTAACATTCGACGCGCAGCTTGGGAAGATGATCCGACGGGAACGTCGTCGCATCATCGGGGCACAACTCGCAAGCGCCCCACTCGATGCTGACGACGAAGCCGTGCTCGATGCGTCTGCAAGCGATGTCGCTGATGCGAGCAGGTGACATCGTCCGCTACGATTTCGGGACGCCCGCGAGGGGCGAGCCGGGGTTCATCCGACCGGCGATCGTCGTCACCTCCGATGACGTGCTCGAGTTCCGGCAACACGCGATCGCAGTAATACCCTGCACGACCAGCAGGCGAGGATGGTTGAGCGAGGTTGAAGTCACCGGGTTCGGTGTCGCCCAAGCACACCTCCCGACGACCATCAGCGTCGACCGCGTCGTCGAAACGACGGGTACGAACATCGGATCCGTCGCGCTGCAACAGATCCGAGAACTCATCGCCGACCTGCTCGGACTATGACCCAGCACCAGAGTTTCCGTCTAATCGCGTGAAACAGGTACTAGTTTCCGTCTAATCGCGTGAAATAGGTACTGAGGTGCGCGTGAGATAGGTAGCCATGTCCGCGTGAAATAGGTACTCACCTCCGCGTGAAATGGGTACGCCTCGCCGGGGGAAGGGTGGACGTCGGATTCTCGCAACACAACCTGTCGCCAAAATTGCTAGACAGTTCTCACGCTTAGTCGTATCGTGTCGGTTCCATGGAGGAATCCGGAACCAACCAATTCCAGATTGAGGGCACGATCGAGATGGCCGGTGGGGTCTGGGCCAACTTTGCTGCTGTCTCACACTCTCCCCACGAGTTCACCATCGACTTCATCCGCCTCGACTATCAGACACAGAATCCGACGAGGGGTGTGGTCGTCCAGCGCGTTAACATGTCACCACTATTCGTAGAGCAACTCATCGGCGCGTTGACAGACAATCTGGACAAGTACGCTAGGAGCACCCCGGACGGCGTAATAGTAGAAGGAGACGATTAGATGACAGCCCCCGTGCACCTTGAACTTCCACAAGGTGAGGCCTCCATCACTTGGAGAACGACAGAATCCGAACCGTTCAAATGGGACGTCCCTGCCGAGGCCGTACCGGGCGTGACGCTTGCAGAGATTGACGCGGCTACTGGGTTGATACCCAGCACGCCGGGGGGGACCTTCTATGAGAACACCGCTGATTTCTTGAAGTCCCTCGAAACCCGCGAATAACGGCTGACTGTCACAAGCAGGCATCTAGCGGAGTGCCGACCCACCACGAGAAAGAAGCTTTCCGACGGGCGTATCGTCGCTTGACGCCCGAGCAACGCAGGCAATTCAGGACAGCGCTCCAGAAGTTCGTTGATGATTTGCGCGAAATGGAGACAGGGCAGAGACAACGGTTCCGTCCCGGCCTTCGGGTAAGTTCGCTCAAAGCAGACCCCCGCAAGTACGAGATGACTTGGGCTGGCAACGGTCGCGCGGTATTCATTTGGGGCACTCCACAACGCCCAGGATTTCGCCATGTCGAGTGGTTGGACATAGGCGGGCACGAGATCTTGCCATAACCATGTGGTCATGGTTGACCGCAAGTCGCCAAGAAATATACGCTCCTCTACCGTCACCAGTGTGTCGGTGTAGGAGCGCGAACTTGTCCAACCCGGTGTAATAGTCAAGCTCATGACAGGACGCAGGGGAGAGGTGAGCGTGGCGATCAACAGCGCGATTGCCACCCTTGGAAATGCTCTGCTAGCTGACAGCGGCGAGTTACGTCACAAGATTGCCATTGGCGAAGTCACCGAGCAGGAGTTCTATCGTGGGCTGCTGCGCCTTACTTTCGGCCGGTTTTTTGAAGGTCTGAATACTGCGCCGTCCTGTGAACTGGTGACCGGCGCCTCGTCTCGGGAAGCTGCGGAACAGATGTTTCGCGAGTTCAATGCTGAAGAGCTCGGCGTTGCGTATGAATCGCTGCTGGAAATGAGGCTGAGCATCGACACGGACTCATGGGAGGTGGCGCTTGGTCGTGGGGAGATGCACGACCGTAAGAGTACCGGCAGCTATTACACGCCGACGGAGCTGGTGGAGCGCATACTCGACTGGACGCTCGGCCCTGCGATCAACGAAGCGCTGTCCGGCGACGAATCGGAAAGTGCGCTGCTCGATCTCAAGATCCTCGACCCGGCCTGCGGATCCGGCCATTTTCTGACCGCGGCAGCGGACCGAGTCGGCTTCGCACTGGCAACTCTGCGCTCTGGGAAATCCAACCCCAGCGCCGGAGAGATCGAGCGAGCGAGCCGTGATGTCGTGCAGAACTGCATTTATGGGGTCGACATCGACCCGATAGCCGTAGAACTCTGCAAATTCGCGCTTTCGTCCGGTTCAAGTGACAGCCGGATTCGCTGCGGTGATTCGCTGCTCGGGCTGACCCCGAAGCTCCTCGCTCAGAGTGACCAACAACTACCAGACACCGGCGAACCCAGCGCGTTCCAATGGCACTTGGAGTTCCCCGAAGTGTTCCGGGGCGACCAAACCAACCCCGAAACGGGTTGGCTCGGAGGCTTCGATGTGGTCATCGGCAATCCGCCATTCTTGAACCAACTAGAGACCACGACTGCTCAGTCAAAAGAACTCGCCACGTTCCTGAAACGTCGTTATCCCGGGGTTGCCAAGGGCTACGCAGACACCGCGGTGATCTTCGCGGAACTCGCATCGCAGCTGGTTCGCCCCGACGGGGGACGGATCGGCCTCGTGCAACCGGCCAGCATCCTTGCCTCCGCCGACACCAGAGGGGCGCGACGGTCCCTCACAAACCGGGGAACTCTACAAACCCTCTGGGCTGCACGAGAAGGCGTATTCGATGCTTCGGTACGCACCTGCACAATCGTCTTTCGTAACGGAGAAGAACCATCAACGACCGAGCTTCGCCGTTTCACCGGACTCGACTTCCGCGCACTGGTGCCGCTACGAACCAACACAGACGAAATCGCAGGCATGGAGACTTGGGCGCCTCTGATCGCCGACGGCTTCGGGATCCCCAGAGTCGACCTCGATGAGAGCCGGACCATGAGCGCCGTGCTCAGCGCCACCGCAGACTTCAGAGATCAGTACTACGGACTCGTCGGATTCGTCGAAGACGCCAACGGTCGAGTTCCAGACGGCGTCAACACCGCAGCGTTGATCACAACCGGCCTCATCGACCCTGCCGAACTTCATTGGGGCAACCGGTCAACCAAGTTCAACAAGACCGACTACACAGCACCGCTCGTAGACCTCAACCGGCTGCGATCCGAAAGCGAACTCGGCGACTGGGCAGCGAACCGTCTAGTTCCGAAACTGCTGCTCGCGACCCAAACACGCGTCATCGAAGTAGTCGTCGACGAGGCAGGGGTGCTGCTGCCATCCGTGCCGGTCATCACCGTAACAACCCACGACATCAGCTTGTGGCACGCCGCCGCGGCACTGATGTCACCCCCGATCACCGCTTGGGCGGCAGCACGGTATATGGGCGCGGCGCTGAACATTGATGCCCTCAAATTGAGCGCCTCTCAAGTTCTCGGCCTCCCCCTGCCAGCGCGTTCCGTTAACTGGGACACTGCCGCGGCGTTGATCCGCGATGCCAGCAACGCATCGGTTTCGGCACAAGACAAGAGACAACGGCTACAAGAAGCAGGCGCGCTCATGTGCGACGCTTATGGCGTCACTGATGCCGACCAACTGATGAGCTGGTGGCGTGGCCGCCTCAACAAGGAGCGCTCGTAGTGAAGTTCAGTGTGGAGACTTGGGCACCGGAGTATGGACTCGGCCTGGACCTCGAGCAAATGGAGGAATCGAAGGTCGAAGTCGATGTCGGACCTGAAGTCGACGCCGATGATTGGACTCCTTTAGAACCCAAGTCGCCAGAGCTGCCCGACAGTGTCCTGTTCGTCGACGGCGTTCGGCGAATCGATGTCAGGATCTGGATCACCGACGGTGAACTGGTGCGAGCGGGTGTCTGCGCTTCAGTAGCAGCCGGTGCAGTCAAATGCGCCCAAAGCGAAGCTCATGTTGTTGATCTTGCGGTGAAGCGAGGGGTCTACGCATCGGCGTCTGAAGCCGCAGGGCCGATCGTTACGAGACATGGCACCTACGAATTCGTGCCATGCGCAAGCGACGCACCAAATGACATCTACTACGGCATTCACGAGCAGATGACCCGCCTGGAGACCCAGTTCGGAAACGACGACGATGCCGACATGGTCATCTTCGACGGCCCGCTCCGTGGTCGCACGAACACCAACGGGGTGGGATTCGTCAAGACTCAGCACGTCCAATATTTGCCGGAGCCGCAACAAGCGATACTGCAACAACTCCAAGAGGGACAGCGGACACCGGTGTTCTTGATCCCCGGTAGGGGCTTCACTCGTTGGTCCTGGTACCTGCGTCTGCCAGGACCCAAGAGCAATCCGCACGCGGGCATTGTCCGTTGCGAACTCGTCGGCTCCGGGACCGCATCGCAAGCGATCCAGCGAGCCGACGATGTAACCGCGACGCTGCAACGCTTTGCCAGCGAACCACACAAGGACACCCGTGCCCCACAGAACCTGTATCCGATAGCCGGCCTGGAGAACCAGCTACGTCACCGCCTCGGAGTCCAGCAGATTCTCGAACGTGCCATGCGAGTTGCGGCATCGACCTGAGATCGGTGGCGAGACAAGTTCCAGTGACGCGCTTGGCTACGGTGTGAGTGTGACCTCTCATCCAGCGAAGCTCGAGTGAAGCTCGAGTGAAGCTCCCCAGAAGAAACCGGCAAGTCGACAGCCGCAGAGACCACACCGATCCGTGTGTGCGAGACCTGATCCGCGCGCTCGGCCCCGAACGGGTTCGCGCGGATAGCGCGGCTCGACATCTCGCCAGCGCCGATGCATCGATATTCACTGGCGGTGCCGCGGGGCCGGTGTGCTTCCCGGACTCCACCGAGCATGTTCAGTCGATCATGGGCATCGCGGCGAGCCACGACCGGCCGGTCCTGCCCCGAGGTGCCGGATCCGGGCTGAGCGGTGGGGCCGCTCCGCTCGGCGATCCGATAGTGGTTTCCACAACGCGCATGAATCGTGTGCTTGAAGTCGACGTTGCCGACCGCGTTGCATGGGTTCAACCCGGCGTGATCAACCTTGATCTTTCCAAGCAGACCGAACCGCTTGGTTTTCACTTTGCCCCGGACCCGTCGTCGCAGCAGGTGTGCACGATCGGAGGGAATGTCGCCAACAATTCTGGTGGACCTCACTGTCTCGCCTACGGCGTGACCAACGCTCATGTGCTGGCTGTGGAGGTGGTTCTGTCGAGCGGCGAAGCTGTTTTTCTCGGTGGACTCGAAGGCGAGACTCCCGGCTATGACCTGCGAGGCGCTTTTGTCGGTTCGGAAGGCATGTTTGGGATCGCTACCAAGATTGCGGTGCGACTGACGCCCAATCCTGAGAGCATCAAGACGTTGCTATTGTCGTTTGACTCTGTGGCTGATGCGGCGGCCACTGTGGGTACGGTGATTGCATCAGGTCTAGTTCCGGCAGCCATCGAGATGATGGACAAGCGTTGTGTTGCCGCGGTCGAAGACTTTGTGCATGCCGGCTATCCCCGTGAAGCCGAGGCGGTGCTGTTGATCGAGGTCGACGGCATGGAACGTGGTGTCGCCACAGACACAGAAAAAGTCACCGAGATCGGGCGGGCACACAACGGCAACGTGCGGGTGGCAGCCGACGAAGCCGAGCGGGCGCTGCTCTGGAAAGGCCGGAAAAGCGCCTTCGGGGCGATTGCCCGGATCGCGCCCGACTACTACCTCCACGACACGGTGGTGCCTCGTTCCAAGCTTGTCGAGGTGCTTGAAGCGGTCTATGAGATCGCTGATCGTCGCAATCTCATGGTTCTCAACGTTTTCCACGCCGGTGACGGCAACTTGCATCCGCTCATGGCCTATGACTCGCGCCAACCGGGCGCGAATGAGCAGGTAGCCGCGGCTAGCCGAGAAATCCTCGAACTGTCGCTGGCCGTGGGTGGAGTTCTGTCCGGCGAGCACGGGATCGGCGTCGAAAAACGCGATTTCATGACCGACCAGTTCACCAGCGCCGATCTGGAACATCAGGCGCTACTGCGTCGGGCCTTCGATCCACACTGCCGCCTGAACCCCGGCAAGGTTCTGCCCTCCGCGCACAGCTGCTCAGACATCGCCGCTTTGTCGGCGTCGAAGGCCAACGGAGTGTGGGGATGACCACCCGGCAACTGATCGAAGAGCGTCGTTTGATCAAAGATGAGGCGCTGCATGAATTCGCCGCAGACGTCGGTGATTGTGACCCCGTCGTGGTCCGCGGCGGAGGCACCCAGTCACAGGTCGGGGGCAGTCCTCGAAGCGACGCCCGGGAAATCCGGGCACCGGTTGGGATCGTGAATTTCCGTCCTGACGAGATGACAGTCTGCGTTCGCGCCGGCACCACCGTGGCCGAATTGCACGCGACGCTCGCCGAAGCCGGCCAACGCACCGCCCTGTCAGACGGGTCTGGTTTGTCTGGTTCGGCTTTGTCGACGGTCGGGGGAGCGATCGCTGTCGGGCGCTCGCCGGTTACCCGACTCGGAGACGGACATATCCGTGACGCGGTGCTACAGCTCCGGTATGTGGCCGCGGATGGTCAACTCGTGACCGCCGGCGGGCCGACAGTGAAGAATGTCAGCGGCTTCGACATGTGCCGGATCATGGTCGGTTCTTTGGGCACGTTGGGTTGCATCGGCGACGCGATACTGCGGACACGCCCGATACCCGAGCATGCGCAATGGGCAAAACTCGACGACATCGAGCCACAGATCGTTCTCAACACAGCAAAAACGGCAACGGCCATCTTGTGGGACGGATCCGCGGTGTGGGCTCGACTCACAGGACACCATGTCGATGTACAAGACGATCTCGCCCGACTACCGGAGGCGTCTCAAGCCCCGCCGCCAGAGTTGCCCCCGTTTCGCTGGTCGCGCCGCCCCAAGGACCTGTACCACCTCGGGGGCGGGACCGGACGTTTCGTGGCCGAGATCGGCGTCGGCGTCGCCCATTGCGAAAAGCCCGATCCTGACCCGCCGCAGGTCCCGGCCGGTGTGGCTGCCCTCAACCGCCGAGTGCGAGACCTCTTCGACCCCGACCACCGCTTCAACCCCGGCCGATCCCCGGAGCAGCAATGACCGAATCCCCCGGACTCTTGGGAGTCGACCAAGCTGAACTCGACAGTTGCGTGGCCTGCGGACTGTGTCTTCCGCACTGCCCCACATACCGGGTGACCGGCGCCGACACCCATTCGCCGCGGGGACGCATCGCGCTCATGCGGGTTGTCGACGAAGGCATCGCGCCGCTTTCCGATGAAATCGTTGAGTCCTTCGATTCGTGCATCCAATGCCGAGCTTGCGAGACCGCTTGTCCTGGCGATGTGCCTTTCGGGCATCTGCTGGAGGCCACCAAGGAGTTCGTCGAAACGACCCAGCGCAGAGCGCCGTGGTGGCTGAAGCTGGGCTTGCGGGGTTTGGCTCACCCAAGGCTCCTGCGTTTCGGTTCAAGCAGCCTTGCGGTTGCGCAACGGCTGCGGCTCGTGCCGTCGCGCCGCATGGGAATCCCGCAGCGCCTACCGATCCGCCGCCGGGCGTTGCAAGCATCGGGCGACGAAGTGTGGCTGTTCACCGGGTGCGTAATGGACGCCTGGCAACGTGATATTCACCTCGCAACCCAAGAAGTGATCGAGGCGACTGGCACGACGGTCCGGCCCAGCGGCGACGCGGCCCCTTGCTGTGGCGCGCTGCACACCCACGCGGGCCTCGGCGATGACGCCCGCGAGCTAGCTGCCCGAGTGATCTCAGCGCTCGACGGTGACAACGCGATTCTTGTGAACTCTGCTGGTTGCGGTGCGGCCTTGAAGGACTATGGCCGTCTGCTCAACAGCGACGAAGCTCGGGCCTTCTCGGCACGGGTCTTGGACATTCACGAGTGGCTCGCTGCCCATATTGATGAGCTGGCGGCGACCGGTGCAGAGTCGCAGATCGGCGGACGGGTCGCTGTTGCGGACCCATGTCATCTGCGTCATGTGCAGGGCTCGCATTCAGCTGTTCGCCGCGTCCTTGAACCGTTCGTTGAAGAACTGGTAGAGCTTGACGATGAGGGAATGTGCTGCGGTGCCGGCGGTGCGTATTCGCTGGTCCACCGTCAGTTGGCGCTTGATGTTCGCGCCCGCAAGACCGAAGCCATCAACCGATCCGGTGCCGACCTGGTGGTGAGCGCCAACCCTGGATGTTCCATGCACCTCGCAGCCGCGGGCCTCACCGTCCGCCACCCCATAGAACTGATCGCCGAAGCTCTGCGAAGCCGCTAGGCGTTGCTTTCCGCTCTTGTTCGCAGGCTCACGGGCCGCTAGGCGTTGCTTTCCGCTCTTGTTCGCAGGCTCACGGGCCGCTAGGCGTTGCTTTCCGCTCTTGTTCGCAGGCTCACGGCCGCTAGGCGTTGCTTTCCGCTCTTGTTCGCAGGCTCACGGGCCGCTAGGCGTTGCTTTCCGCTCTTGTTCGCAGGCTCACGGCCGCTAGGCGTTGCTTTCCGCTCTTGTTCGCAGGCTCACGGGCCGCTAGGCGTTGCTTTCCGCTCTTGTTCGCAGGCTCACGGCCGCTAGGCCTCGGGGTCAACGACCGCGCGGGAGCCACCGCGGGCCCACAGAACCAAACCGATGGCGACAGTGGTGTACAAGATGTTGCCGACAGCCATGGGTGTGACCGTGTCGTCGATCTGTCGATCAATCAAGCTGGCCAGAATCGAACCCCCACCGATTGTGATAACGCCGAACACGCCCGAGGCTGAGCCGGCGATTCGCTGCATCGGTTCCATGGCAATCGCGCTCGCAGTCGGAGTGAAGATCGTGGTGAAAGCGCCGAGCAAACAGGTGGCCGCGTACCAAACCCAAAACGACGGGACACCCGCGCTGGCTACAGACCAGAAGGTGAATACGGCAGAGATGACCAGTAGACCAAGCACCGCCGTCATCGAGACGCCATCTGCGCCGTAGCGTCGGATGAACCGTTCGCTGGTCCAAACTGCGGTGGCGAAGAACAGGGCGGAACCCCCGAAAATGAGTGCGAAGTATTCGTCGAGACCGTAGATCTCGTCGATGATGGGAGCACTGCTTCCCAGATAGACAAAAAACGCCCCGAACGTAAACATCAATGCCAGCGTGTAACCGATTGTCACTCGTGTCAGCAGCACGGCGCGTATACCGCGGCCGGTGGCACCAAGATCAATGGGACGGCGACTTGACCGCGGTAACGTCTCGCCGAACCGCACGGTCCAGAACACGACGAGCGCTGCTAGCGGCGCAGCAGAGAAGCAAACCAAGCGCCAGTCGCCGATCAGCAAGATTCCCTCACCGACCGCGGGTGTGATTGCGGGACCCAACAAGAAGACGGCCATCACGAAGGAAATAACCCGGGCCATCTGGTCCCCTGAATAGAGATCGCGGGCGATCGCCAACCTTGTGGCGCTCGGAGACGCTGCACCCAGTCCCCACACGAATCTCATCGTCAACAACCCGGTCATGTCTGGGGCAAGACCCGCTCCGAGCGCTCCCAATCCATACAGCCCCAATCCCACTACCAGAATCGAACGTCTGCCGAAACGGTCCGACAGTAGGCCCCACAACAACTGGCCGGCCGCCATCCCCAGCAAATACCAGGTAATGACTAGGGAGACTTCGCCCGATCCAGAATTTAGTTCAAACTGCTCTCTGATCTCGTCAAAAGCTGGTAGCACCGAGTCAATGCCGAAAGTGAGGATGATGCTGAGGAAGGCGAGGAAGACGATGACCTGGCGTTCGCTGTGCTCCGCGGTATGCCCCGAAGCCTCGGGGTCCGACAAGGTACGGGCCACCGACTAGTCCACTTTGAGCCGCGTCGACAACTCCGCGACACGGGCGCGAAGCGCATGGAGTTCACCGCCGAACTCTTCAAGCGCGGCAACAATCTCCTCTTCGAAAGCGCCCCAGCCAAATTGCAACGCTGTGGCAATGGCGACCTCGGCCAGCAGTTCTTCGTCAGTTTTCGAGCGTCCGCTGACTTGGGCTTGACCGGCGACGATACGTGTGACGAGATCGGAGATCGGTGAACGAGACTCGTCGACTTCGAGTTTGGCGAAAGTGCGATAGCTCGTGGCCTCTTCGCTGGTATTGACGGGCAGGATGCCGCCTTCGTCCCAGCGTTTGGCCATCGTTTCGGTTGCTTCGATCACTGCTTGAGCGAAGACGTTGTCCTTGGTCCCGAAGTAGTAGTGAATCAACCCGTAGTTCACGCCCGCGTGCTGTGCTAGTTCACGTCCCGAGACCTGGCGCGGCGAACGCACGCTCGAAAGCGCCTTGGCCGCGTCTATGAGACTGCGACGGACCGCTTCGGGCCCCCGTACGACCGGTGATGGTTCAGTCATCTCGCCAGAAAAGTTTGTAGCCGTCTCAGCCGGAGATTTGGCTGACATCACGCACCGCACCGCGATCAGCCGAGGTGGTCATAGCGGCGTACGCCTTCAGAGCAGCCGAAACTATGCGTTGACGCCCCAGTGGTCGCCATGCATCGGCACCCTTGGCCTCCATAGCGCGGCGTCGCGCTGCCAATTCGGAGTCGCTGATTCTGAGGTTTACAGTGCGGTTGGGGATGTCAATGTCGATCATGTCGCCCGTCTCGATGAGGGCGATAGCGCCTCCTTCGGCGCCTTCAGGGGAAGCGTGGCCAATTGAGAGACCCGATGTACCGCCCGAGAACCGGCCGTCGGTGACAAGTGCGCACTCCTTGCCCAAACCACGGCTCTTTATGTAGGACGTGGGGTAGAGCATCTCCTGCATCCCGGGTCCGCCCTTGGGTCCTTCGTATCTGACGATCACCACGTCGCCAGCCTTCACTACGGATTCATCGAGGATCCCGGCACATGCGGAGTCTTGGCTTTCGAACACTACAGCCGGTCCGCTGAACTTGAAGATCGACTCGTCAACCCCGGCGGTTTTCACGATGCAGCCGCGTTCGGCAATGTTGCCGAATAGCACCGCGAGCCCACCCTCATGGCTGTAGGGCTCGGCCACAGTACGGATGCAGCCATCCTGGCGGTCGAGGTCGAGGGTCGGCCAGCGCTCTGCTTGGCTGAACGCCACCTGTGTGGGTATCCCGGCAGGACCCGCACGGAAAAACTCGACTACCTCGGCTGACGGGTTGCGCATCACATCCCACTGGTTGAGTGCCGCGCCCAGGGTCTCGCTATGGATCGTCGGCAAGCTCGTATCGATCAGCTCGCCGCGGTCCAGTTCGCCAAGAATCCCCATGATCCCACCGGCCCGATGCACATCTTCGACATGGTATTTGTCAGTGCTGGGCGCGACTTTGCAGATGTTGGGGGCCTGGCGGCTGAGCCTGTCGATGTCGGCCATCGTGAAATCAACGCCGCCTTCCTGCGCCGCGGCAAGAATATGCAGCACGGTGTTGGTTGACCCACCCATGGCAATGTCGAGGGTCATGGCGTTCTCGAAGGCTGTCTTTGAACAGATCGAACGGGGCAGCACCGACTCGTCGTCCTTGTCGTAGCGGCGCTTTGCGATGTCGACGATGCGGCGGCCCGCCTCCAAAAAGAGTTCTTTGCGGTCGGCGTGGGTGGCCAAGACGGTGCCGTTGCCGGGCAGAGCGAGCCCTAGTGCCTCGGTCAGGCAGTTCATTGAGTTGGCAGTGAACATGCCGGAGCACGAACCACAGGTGGGGCAGGCGGAGCGCTCCATTTCGAGCAGGTCTTCGTCTGATACGGAGGTATCTCCCGCCTTTATCATCGGGTCGATCAGATCGAGCTTGACGCTTACCCCGGCGAGCTTGGTTTTGCCCGCCTCCATTGGTCCGCCGCTCACAAAGACGGTGGGAATGTTGAGTCTCATGGTGGCATTCAGCATTCCGGGGGTGATCTTGTCGCAGTTGCTGATGCAGACGAGGGCATCCGCGCAGTGTGCGTTGACCATGTACTCGATCGAGTCGGCGATCAGGTCCCGGCTTGGGAGGCTGTAGAGCATGCCGTCGTGGCCCATGGCAATGCCATCGTCGACGGCGATCGTGTTGAATTCTTTCGCTACGCCACCAGCTTCTTCGATCTCGCGTGCAACGAGTTGACCCAAGTCCTTCAGGTGGACATGACCGGGAACAAACTGGGTGAAGGAGTTTGAAATGGCGATGATTGGTTTGTCGAAATCGTCGTCTTTCATACCGGTGGCGCGCCACAGGGCTCGAGCCCCAGCCATGTTGCGTCCTTGGGTGGATGTGCTCGAGCGATAGTCAGCCATTCCGTGAGTCTACAAGGGTCGAGTTAGCCAAGCGGCCCAAAAACCTAGCAGATTTTGCCATCGGCTAAGTACCAGGATCCGCAGAACTCAAAGAACATCTGGTTACAGTTTGTTTCATGATTCTTGCTCAAGTTGGCGGCACTGGATACAACATTCTGCTGTTCCTGCACATCGTGGCGATCTTTGTGGCGTTGTCGCCTACGTTCGTCTACCCGTTCCTGGCCCGTGACACGAACGGGGAGTACTCGGTTCGTAGAACGCTGTACACCGGGATCGCCAAACGCTCAATGCGAATCTACGGCAGTTCGCTGATTGTCGGTGGTCTGCTTGGTTTCGGTGTGGCGGGATTGTCCGACGAGGTATATCAACTGAGCGACGGGTGGTTGGTAGCTTCCGTCATTGCCTGGCTGGCGATGAACGGTGTCCTGCACGCCTTGGTGATTCCCGCTGAAAAGGCGATAGTCGTCGGCGATGAACCCAACACCAAGAAGGCCGAGACCGGCAGTTTGATCATTTCTGTGTTGTTCCTGCTGTCGCTCTACCTGATGATCTTCAAACCGGGCGTCTAGTCGCGAAGCGCAATGGCCGGCGCCGCGAGTGTGCTCGACATCGACGGCGTCGAGGTTCGCGTCACCAGCGGAGACAAAGTGTTCTTTCCCAAGCGGGGCGAGACAAAACTAGATCTCGTTGAGTACTACTTGGCACTGAAAGATCCTGTGATGCGGGCTATTGGAGGACGTCCGCTGATGATGGAGCGTTACCCGAACGGTGCCCGCGGTAAGTCGTTCTTCCAGAAGCGTGTACCCGCCGGAGCACCGGACTGGCTGCAAACAACCGTCGTGAGCACCCCTAACGGCACTACTTCCAATGCCCTCGTTGCCGCTGATCTGGCGCACATCGTGTGGGGAGTCAACATGGGTTGTCTGGGTTTTCATGTGTGGCCCAACCGTGTCGACGAACCCGCCTACGCCGATGAGATGCGGATCGACCTCGACCCCTCGCCGGGCACGGATATTGACGATGTCCGTGCAGCGGCCCTCGAAGTGAAGTCCGTGCTCGACGAACTGGGCATCGTTGCCTACCCCAAGACATCTGGCAGTAAGGGCCTCCACATCTGGATTCGCCTGCAATCCCGTTGGGACGGCTACGGCGTACGATACGCGGCGGTCGCCTTGGCCCGAGAAATGCAACGGCGATGCCCAAAGCTGATCACTTGCGAGTGGTGGAAGGAACAAAGAGGGGAGCGGGTCTTTTTTGACTTCAACCAGAACGCTCCCCACAAGACGGTCTTTGGGGCCTACCAGGTTCGGCCCCGGGTCGGAGCGCAGGTATCCACGCCGATTACCTGGGACGAGGTGTCCACCGTCGATCCAGAGAGCTTGACCATCGCCACGGTTCCGGCTCTTGTCGAGCAAAGAGGCGATCCTTGGGCGACCATCGACGATCAGCTTCAGTCGTTGGACACATTGCTGGGGTGGCACAAAAAGGATTGGGCTTCAGGACTAGTCGATGCCCCCTGGCCCCCCGTCTACCCCAAACAACCCAACGAAGGCCCCCGCGTCTCTCCGAGCCGCGCCAAACGAGGCGATTAGAGCTCAGCGCTGCTAGGCGTCGAGGACCCGGTGGCGAGCGTCTTCGGGGCTTACCGCAGGTTTTTCGGTCGACCAAGGAAAGTTGATCCATTGGTCGGTGCGCTTCCAGACATAGTCGCATTTGACCAATGAGTGCGACTTTTCATACAGCACAGCGGCTCGCACCTCAGCGACACGTTCTTTGCAGAAGTCGTAGACGAGCTTCAGCGTGTGGCCAGTGTCGGCTACATCGTCGGCGATGAGCACCTTGACCTCTTCCATGTCGACGAGATCAACGTAGGGGGGAAGCACCACCGGGACCGGCAAGCGTTCGTCAACACCTGTGTAGTACTCGCAGTTCATGACATAGAGGTTTTTGATCGAAAGGGCATATCCCAGCGAACTGGCGACAAAGAGACCGCCGCGGGCGATAGCCAGAATCATCTCGGGCCGGTAGCCGTCTTCAGCGACTGTGACCGCCAGTTCCCGGGCGCCACGCCCGTAGTTGGCCCAATCGAGAACCTCGACCTTCTGCTTGACCTGTTCGACAGATTCGTTGGTCATCGACACTCCCCAGTGAGTTGCCCCAGTAATAGGGACCCGTGCGCCCGCACACTATATGACCGAGACGGTCACCTGATGCCAACCCTCGGCGCCATCCGGGGCGACAGACTTTGGTCCTAAAGGCTGGATTTCATCCTCACCGTCGACGGCCCGAACTTTAATCTTGTGCCGTCCTGACGTTGCGTTCCAGGTGGTGCGCCATTGAACCCAGTTCTCGTCGTTGCCGGGCACCGCCAGATCGCATTGCCACCAAGGGCCGTCATCGACAGAAACCTCAACCGCATGGATGCCTCGGGGCGGTGACCATGCCACACCCGCCAAGATAGTTTCGCCCTCTTGAACGGAGGAACCATGGCGGGGAACATCAATACGAGACATTGTTTTCATGGGACCGAGCTTCGCCCAACCCTTGTCGATCCAATATCCGTCGAAATCATCCCAGCGAGTCAGTTCAATTTCGGTGACCCATTTGACAGCCGAAACGTAGCCGTAGATGCCGGCGACTATGAGCCTGGCTGGGAAACCGTGCGAGATCGGTAGCGGTTCCCCATTCATACCCACAGCCAACAGAGCGGTGCGCCCGTCGTGCAGGCGATCAGTCGGGAATCCGGCAGTCCAATCGTCGATCGATTTGCCCACGAACTGGTCGGCACCGGGCTGCACTTGCGCCCGCTCCAACAAGCTGGTGAGAGGAACCCCGCGCCATCTGGCGTTACCAACGAGCGGCCCGCCTACCGGGTTGGACACGCACGAAAGAGTTATTTCGTGTTCCTCCATGGGCATCGCAAACAACTCGTCCCAGGTAAGGGTGTAGGGGTTGTCGACCATGCCTTTGATTTCAAGCGACCAATCTTCGGGAGCGAGATGAGGAGGCGAGAGAGCTGTATCGATCAGGTAGAACGAATCGTTGGGGGTGATATAGGACGAGATCCCGTTGATGTCGGTAATCGCCTCGGTTGTCACGGATGCTTCGACAGCGGCAGGGGCGGTCGTAGTCGGGGGAGTGGTTGTGGTGGTTGTGATGTCGCTGAACGTGATGTTCTCGCGGGCGGTTTCTGCCGCTGATTTGGGGGTTATCCCTCGAGCGAGCGCAAACCCGCCGACCGCGACCACGCCGGCACCAGCGGACCAACCCAAGAACGCTCGGCGACTCGCGGGGGGATTGAGGGGATCTGCGGTAGGCCCCGCTGATTGTCGATCTTTAACGGGACCTCTGAGGCGGTTCAACAAAAAGAGGAGAGTGGCGATACCCAGACCGGCTGCCACGAGCGACCAGAACCAACTTTGCAACGCCGGCGAACTCGGATTTCGTGCCGTAGTGAAGCCTCCCAACAGTCCGAAGGCCGCGAAACCCATGATCCCGATCCTGCGGGAGATACGAAATGAGGCGTTTCCCAGAGCGGCGGCCGCTAGCAAGGCAACGATGCTGATACCAGGCAACAGCGATGCTTTTCCAGATGAACCGAGATTCTCGATGCTCTCCTCGGCAGCCCACCCGGGCGTGATGTCGAGAACCCACTCGCCCATGCCCAGAACGAGTCCCGGGATGTCGTCGGTCAGTGCCTCGACGAGTTGCCCGAACATCAGAGCGACTCCACCGGCGGCGGCACCTGCCAGCGCTCCCTGCCACCAGAGTTGACCGGAAGCGCTGCTCTGTGGGGCTTTGGGGCTGCTGTCGTTTGTTGGGTCGTCCGCGGTCGAATTGTCGTCGGTCTTGTCGTCGTCGTGCTGCGAGGTGTTCACAGGAGTCCTCCGTCGGCGTGCATGCTTTAGTTCTAACTCCCGAAGTCGTCGAATCGTTCCCAAACCGGGTTGCTAATTTTCAGATGCTGCCAAGAGTTTCGCGTTGTTGTGGATGTTGACGCTCGTCGCGGCGAGAATACCTGAACCTTGACGAACGAACTCGGCCCCTGGGGGCTCTCTGCGCGAGCGTCCGCAGGCGTAGGAAGCGGCACCGCAACCTTGGGGCGCGTGGTCCGTGTAGATCGCGGCGAGTGTGATGTCGTGACTGAAGCGGGAATCGTCCGAGTTCTCTCAGATTCGATTCGTGCTCAAGACGAAACCGCACCAGTAACCGGCGATTGGGTGGAGATCGAAGAGCCGGAGGGACTCGGCGCGGTGATCAGCGCAATTCTCGAACGTTCGACGAGTGTGAGCCGACGAGATCCCGCGCAACGTGACCTTGAACAGATTTTGGCCACCAACGTTGAGTTGGTGGGCGTGGTTCATGGGCTTGATCGTTCACTTCCGCCTGGTCGTCTTGAACGATTGCTGGTTGTTGCCATCAACAGCGGCGCAGCACCGCTGGTGATCTTGACCAAGGCTGACACCGCAGCAGCCGGTGACGAATGCGAGCAGATCGTTCGTTCTGTATGCCGCGATATCCCAGTTGTAACAACCAGCATCGTCGACGGAACCGGACTCAACGAACTCATGGGTCACGTTGGCGCGGGGCGCACGTTGGCGCTGATTGGTGCCAGCGGCGTTGGAAAGTCGGCGCTGGTGAATGCCTTAGCAGGGCAGGAACGCCTTGAGGTTGGTTCTGTGCGCAACGTTGATGCAAAAGGTCGGCACACCACGACCGCACGAGAACTTGTATTGCTGCCCAACGAGGCTGGCCTTGTGCTCGACACCCCTGGTATTCGTTCTGTGGGACTCTGGGAGGCCGAGCACGCCCTAGATCTAGTTTTCGGCGATCTTGAGGAGTTGTCCGGTGGCTGTCGGTTCCATGATTGTGTTCACGTGTCTGAGCCCGGTTGCGCTATTTCTGCTGCGGTAACCGACGGCACGCTGGATGCCAAGCGGGTTGAGCGTTATGTCGCTCTCGTTGCCGAGTTGGCACTACAGCGCCAACGAGAACAACAGCGTTCCTACCGTCCGCGCCGATAACCACCGGCGGTGCTCCCAGAGTCGCCCAGTGGCGTCAGTTGCTGGTGTCGTGAGTCCTTCGTTCGAATTCGCTGAGTGCTCGGCGGTCTACCTTGTCACTGGCGTTTCGAGGCAGTTGAGCGATGACCCGGATGTCTTCGGGGAGTTTGTAGGACGCGAGTTCAACAGAACCAAAGTCACGCAAGTCCTCCAGGGTGGGCGGCTCACAGGAGTCGGACACCACGACCACTGCCACGCCGATTTCCCCCATCACCTCGTCGGGTCTACCAACCACCGCGATCTCGGCGATGGCCGGGTGGTTGCCGAGGACCGACTCCACTTCGGTTGGATAGACGTTGTATCCGCCGCGAATGAACATCTCCTTGACCCGTCCAGCGAGCCGGTAACAACCAGCGGAATCCACACGAACCAGATCCCCGGTCCGAAGCCAGCCATCGACTAGGGCCTCTGCGGTCGCTTCGGGGTCGTTCCAGTAGCCCGACATTGTGCAAGCTGAGCGCAACCACAGTTCGCCGATCTTTCCGCGGATGACGGGTTCTCCGGCTTCGTTGCGTAGGGCCGCCTCGACGCCGGGGCGGGGTCGCCCGATGGTGTTGAGCGCTTCTTCGTCGTCGGCGTCGAGGTCGGTGCCAAGTCCGATCCCGCCGCTTTCAGTCGACGAGTAGCGGATTGAATAGGGCGCGTCGAATCTTTTTCGGGCATCGCGCACCAGTGCCGGTGGAGAGGCGGCGCCGCCGACAACGATGGCTTGCACCGCGGAGAAATCGAGTTCGTTGATCGATGGGTGTGCCAGCATGAGCGCTATCTGAGGTGCGACGCCGGTCACTGCCGGCATGCGGTGTTCGGCGATGAGGCCTAGCACGGGTCCGGCAGACCAGCGTTCCAGCAGATGGGTGGTTCTGCCGCTGGCCAACAGCCACGGCAGTTTGGTCATGAAACCGACGTGTGCGAATTGGGTGGAGCTGATGCCGTGCCCGCCACCGCCCCAGGCACCCCCGGTATCGAGTTCGACGATCTGTTCCAGTTGGCGGTTGGCGTACCAGGCACCTTTCGGTAGGCCTGTGGAACCGCTGGTGAAGCACACGCACACAGCTCGGTCCAGATCTTCGGTTAGAGGCGCAACGGGGTGAGCTTCGGCGATCCTGAACTCGGCTGCCGCGGTTTCGGCGCTGGTGCCGGGAGTGAGATTTCCGCAGGTGAAGCGCTTGGCGTCGACAGTGCCCGACAGGTCGTTGCCGACGATGGCCAGCTTCGGGTTGAGGACTTCAAGGCACGCGTTGATCTCCCGGGCGGTGAGCTTCGGGTTGATGCCGGAGGTGACTGCACCTAAACGGGCGAGAGCGAGGAACAGAACCACATAGTCGATCGTGGATTCGAGCACGAGGGCCACTGCGTCTTTGTCGCCGATGTCTCGTGCTGCGAGTCCGGCAGCGGCTTCATCGGCAGCCTGATCGAGTTCCGCATAGGTGATCCCCCAACCCTGCTGCGTGCGGTAAGCCGTAGTGTCGGCGAAGTCCACAGCCACCCGACGTGCAATCCTAGTAAGCACCCCAGAAGCGTAGACCCGTCGACGACAGCACCGACAGCGGAGAGACGATGCCCATCGAAATTGAATATTACGGAAACGCCACCGGCGGTGAGACCCACACGGTGACGCTCAGTTGCGGGGCGTTGAAGGCCGTGTTCTGCGACTACGGGGCGCGACTATTGGAGCTCTGGGTGCCGGACCGCAACGGGGATCTCGCTGATGTCGTGCTGGCCAACGGCAACATCGAGGCCCTCGAAGCTGGCAACACATATTTTGGGGCGACCTGTGGCCGTTTCGCGAACCGGATCAAAGGCGGCCGGTTCACGCTCGACGGTCAGCGCTATCAGGTTGGTTTGAACAACGGTCCGAACCATCTTCACGGCGGCCCGGTCGGATTCGACAAGCACGTTTGGCGCATCGAAGTCGACGAAACCAACAACGACGAAACCAACAACGCAGTCCGATTTTCGATGGTTTCGCCGGACGGCGACCAGGGCTATCCCGGTGAAGTCACGGCCAGCGTTGAGTACACGCTCGGGCCAGACTCGTTGGGCATCGCCATGACCGCCGAAACGACCTCGCCCACCTTGGTCAATCTGGTGAACCACGCTTATTGGAATTTGGCGGGTCACAATACGGGCCATGTGCTCGACCAGCACGTTCAGATAGCGGCGGACTTCTATACCACGGCAGATGTCGAACTCATCGCCACAGGTGAAGTCAGTCCGGTTGCAGGCACCCCTTACGATTTCCGTGAGCTTCGTCGCGTCGGTGACGCGATCCAAGCACTCGATCAAACCGCTGGTCGTGAAGGCGCTGAATATGGTCTTGACCGCAACTGGGTGCTGCGCGGCGAACCCGAAACGATGCGCCACGCCGCAACCGCAGTCGATTATTCCTCGGGTCGACTGCTCGACGTGTCGACGACCGCGCCGGGTGTGCATTTCTACACCGCTGGTGGTCTCAGCGATGCTGACGTGGGCAAAGGCAACGCCGAATACTGCCGGTTCGCGGGCTACTGCTTTGAGACGCAGCACTTCCCGGATTCACCGAACCAGCCGCATTTTCCATCAGCCCGGCTTGATCCAGGGGAGGTCTACGATCACCGTATGAAGATTGAGTTCTCGATCGGTTAGCTGCCAGGGCGCTGTGGGGGCGGTACTGTGCGAGGCCGATGCCGGTGATTGATGTAAACCGTGTGCCGGTGGCTTGGCGCGAAGCGGGCCAAGGTGAGGTGCTGCTGTTCCTCCACGGGTTGGGACTGACCCGTACCAGTTGGGATTCGCAGTTGCGCGATCTGTCGGACCGGTGGCGTTGTGTCGCTTGGGACATGCCGGGTTATGGAATGTCTTCACCGGTCGAACCGTTGACCTTTGGCGCGATTGCCGATGCTGCGGCGAGTTTGCTTGATGTGCTCGAAGTGGAGCGGGCACATGTCTGTGGGTTGTCGTTCGGTGGTCAACAGGCTTTGCATTTCACGCTCGGCCATCCTGATCGGGTTGCGAGTTTGATCTTGGCCGGTACCAGCGCGGTGTTCGGCGCTGACGGCACCGATCCCGAGGCATGGCTCGAAGCCCGCCTCGCCCCCCTGGAGGCAGGGTTGACACCGGCAGATTTCGCGCAGGAGGTTCTGTGTTCGGTAGCGGGTCCGGAGTTTGGCGGCGACTCGTTGGCGGCGGCTGCCGCGTCGTTTTCGCGGATCACGTCGGCCGGTTTGCGAGCAGCTTGCGAATGCCTTTCCACCCATGATGTGAGCGGCCGTCTCGGCGAGATCACGGCGCCTACGATGGTGATCGTCGGCGAACTCGATGAGGAAACCCCGCCGGCTTACAGCAGGTTCCTGGCCGACCGTATTTCTAGTGCTGAGCTGGTGGTGATCGACGGGGTTGGCCATCTCAGTCCGTGCGAGGCTCCCGAGGCTTTCAATGCCGCTGTTCGGCGTTTTCTCGTTGACGCCGGTACTGTGCGGCCATGATTGCAGGGCCACGAACCCGCAACACCGGCATCCATACCGCGGCGCGCGCCGAACTTGTGGAGATGATCGCCGAGTTGGGCCCTACCTTTGCGGCACGCGCAGTTGAATACGACCGCAAAGCGCTTTTTCCGACCGAGAACTGGGCTGATCTCAAAGCCGCGGGCCTGCTTGGCATTTGTATCCCAACCTCTGCGGGTGGGTTGGGGGGTGACTTTGTGGGGTATGCACTGGCTGCGGAGGAGCTGGGACGTCATTGTGCAGCTACCGCGCTGACTTTCAATATGCATGTTGCCACCACACTGTTGGTCGGGCAGATCGGCGACGACATGGACCTCACAGCCGCTGAGCGGTCGGCGCTGCAGAAACGCAGGGCGAAACTACGTCGGGGCATTGTGGAAGACGGCATGATTCACAGTCAGCCGTTTTCAGAGGGAATTTCGGTGGGTGCGACCGAAGGGTTTGCCACCCGGGCGGTTCCTGTCGATGGGGGATACCGGGTGACCGGTCGAAAGATATTTGCGTCGTTGAGTGGCGCGGCGGACATTCACAATGTTGTGTGCATGGTTGAGGGTGATTCCAGGGTGCGGCTTCTTGGAGTTCCCGCTGATGCTCCTGGGGTTACGCTTGAGGGCGACTGGGATCCGCTTGGTATGAGGGCGACCGATTCTCGAACCTTGGTCTTGACTGAGGTGTTCGTCCCCCTCGAACACGAGTGGATCCCGCCGGGAATGTTCGACCAGGCGGCGCTTCGATGGCCATACTTCTACATGACGTTGTCGTTTGCGTACCTCGGTTTGATGCGAGCGATTCTCGATGCAACTGCTGAGTATCTGATCGGTGCAGACGGCCCGACCGAACGCCGTGACCATCCTCTGAAGCAGCAGGGCTGGGCCGCGATGAATCTGAAGTACGACGAGGTTCAGTCGTTGTGCTACCGGGTGCTGGGCGAGGTTGGTGTGGATTCTTCAGCGGATGCTGTTCGACGGGCTTGGAGTTCGGTGGTGTCGACGATGGAAGGCGCCCCAGTTCTGGCCTCAACCGCTATCCGCATCTGTGGTGGTCGTTCGATGTTGCGGCCGTCTCGGCTGGAGCAGTACTACCGTGACTCCCGCTGTGGTGCGGCAATGCTGCCATGGAGCGTGGAGGTATGTCTGGAGCGTCTCGGTCGTAGCGGTTTGTACCCCGAGGCGGCAACGTGAACACGCAATGGCGTTGGGTTGAGCGCTACGCCCAACAGTTCAACGCTTGTGAAGTGAAACGAGGCGATGTGGCGGTGGTTTTGACCGAGACCACAAGCAACCCGGTGGTGGCCTCGACTGCCCGCCTAGCACTCGAAACACTCGGTGCAGCCGTGATCGACGTGGTGCTGACCACACCGCCCAACCCGGGTCCGGTGCCGATCCGCTCCACAGGGGCGTCACAGGCGTTGCAGAACAACCGGTCGGCTGTCGCCGCGTTGAGCGCCGCTGATTTCGTCGCCGATTGCACGGTCGAGGGTTTACTGCACGCAGCAGAGCTGGCTGAGATTCTTGCGGGTGGCGTTCGGGTGTTGATGATTTCTAATGAGCACCCAGAAAACGTTGAACGATGGCCGCACGATCCGACATTGGCTCAGCGTGTCAATACTGGCGTGGAACGTCTGAAAGCTGCCGAGGTGATGAGGGTCACGTCGGCGGTGGGCACTGATTTGACGGTGCGGCTCGCCGGGGCGTTTGTCGCGGGTTCGTTTGGTTGGTGCACCGAGGAGGGTTCGATCGCTCATTGGCCCGGCGGGCTCGTCCTGTGTTTCCCGGCAGCCCACAGTGTTGACGGCACAATCGTTTTGGCTCCCGGCGACGTGAATCTGACGTTCAAACAATATCTGCGCGATCCGATCGAATTGACCGTCCGCAACGACTACGTCACTGAGATTGAGGGTTCAGGTGTGGACGCTGAGTTGTTCCGGTCGTATTTGTCGTCGTTTGACGAACCCGAAGCGTATGCGGTCAGCCATGTCGGCTGGGGCATGAACGAGGCAGCGCGTTGGGATGCGATGGCGATGTGGGACAAAACCGATTTCAACGGCACCGAATTGCGGGCTTTCGCCGGCAACTTCCTCTACTCGACCGGCGCCAACGAAGTGGCAGGCAGGTTCTGCCGCGGGCATTTCGACCTGCCAATGAGATCATGCACCGTAACCTTGGACGGCGAAGCTGTGGTCGTTGACGGTGAGTTGTCACCCGAGCTTCGTAGCCGCTAGTGGTAGTTCAGGTATTGGGAGATTTCCCACTCAGATACCTGGTCTGAGGGTTCTGGGCTCCCGCCTGCGGCGATGTAGCGGTCCCATTCGTTACCTTTGTTGAATAGGAAGTTGGCACACAAGTCCGCTCCGAGCGCCGCAATGAGAGCGGAATCAGCGGAGAGGTCGGCGAGCGCATCGCCGAGATTGTCAGCGCTGGATACGTCGGTGTTGATCTCCTCGAAACCGTCGGTGGTCAGCGGCTCGGGGCACGCCAGTTCCTCGGTTACTCCAAGCCGCGCCGCTTGCAGAACTGCGGCCGCGGCGAGGTGAATGTTGGCGCTTCCGTCGGCAAGGCGACTCTCGATCCTGGTGGCCGCCCCGCGAGCGTCGGGGACTCTGTTGCAGGCGAAACGATGCTCGTAACCCCAGTTTGCCCAGTATCCGGCGAACTCTCCTGGTCGAAGGCGTCGGTAGGCGTTGACCGTTGGCGCGCAAAACGCAGTCATGGCTTTGTGGTGCATACACAACCCGGCCAGCGAGCTTCGCGCCAAAGCTGACAACCCGTCCGAGGCGTTGACGTCGATGAAAGCGTTGTGACCGTCGGGACCGTTGAGAGAAAAATTCACATGTACGCCCGAGCCGCTCATGTTGTTGAAGGGCTTGCCCATGAAGGTGAGGTCTTGGCCCCGCTTGAGGGCGATCTCTCGGGCCATGACACGAAACAGGAATGCATCATCGGCTGCGGCGAGGGCCTCATCGTGTTGCAGTGTCAATTCGAATTGGGACTCGTCGAACTCGGCGTTGACCGACTCAAGTTTCAGTCCGGATGCGGCGGATACCCACATGATCTCGTCGATGATTCCGGTCGGGTCTGCGGTTGCTCCGGTGCCGTAGACGTAAGACCGTGGCGCCGGTTGCAGTCGCCAACCTCCGGTGTTGTCGGGTTCGAGCACATATGCCTCAAGTTCGAACCCGATTCGGGGCGTGTACCCCAGATCCTGCCAATCAGCGATTGCCTTTTGTAAAGCGAAACGTGCTGCGAACGGGTAGGGCTCACCTTCGAACTCGAGATGTCCGACGGCGACTGAGGTGCGGTCGTCTTCCCATCCGGGTTTCAGGGTTTGGGGATCGAAGTTGCTTTGCACGTCTTTGAGCCCTTCAAGCATGTAGGACCCGGGCGCGGGACTCACGCTTCGGTCGTAGCCCAAGCCGAACACCGATGCGCAGTGACCGGTACCGCGACCTGCGATATCGGCTGGCAAGTATTTTCCACGGGCGATCCCGAGATGATCCGGCCACATCACCCTGATGCGTTCGTATTCGCCCATCTGATCTCCTAACAATCGGCCTCTACAGGATAAGACGCATCGGTTCGGACCGAGACGCGAGTTCGGAGGAACGCCTAGGGCATGGGTACGCTCGCGGGTCATGGATGCTTGGAACGATCCCGCGCTCGACGCTTTCGCTGACGAAGTCCGCACTTGGATTGAAGAGCACTGCGTTGGCGAGTTTGCTGCATACCGGGGCCGCGGTTGGACCGGCCAAGAGGATGTACCCGTTGAGGTTCAGTGGTCTTGGGAGAAGGAGTTGGCATCTGGTGGTTGGCTGGGGATCGACTTCCCCACTTGGATCGGCGGACGGGGCTGTTCGCTGGCTGAGCAGGTGGTTTTTCATCGGACTTATGTTGAGGCGCGCGCGCCTGGACGTTTGCCCAACATGGGCCTGACTTTGTTGGGTCCGACGTTGATGGCGTTTGGCAGCGAGTCTCAGCAGCGCCGTTTCGTGCCCCGCATCCTCACGGCGCAGGATTACTGGTGCCAGGGATATTCGGAGCCGGACGCGGGTTCTGATTTGGCCAATGTCAAGACCCGGGCTGAGCTTGTTGACGGGCGTTGGATCATCAACGGTCAGAAAGTCTGGACTTCGCTGGCACAGTACGCCCAATGGATTTTTATGGTGGCCCGCACTGAAGCAGGTTCGCAACGCCATGCGGGGCTGAGTTACCTGTTGGTGCCGATGGACCAGCCCAGTATTGAGATTCGTCCGATTGTGCAGATCACCGGCGGTTCGGAGTTCAACGAAACGTTCTTCTCTGACGCCCACACCGAGGAGTCTTTGGTTGTGGGCGGTGCTGGCAATGGTTGGAAAGTAGCGATGGGGACTTTGGGCTTCGAGAGAGGTGCCTCAACGTTGGGACAACAGGTCAGTTACCGCCAAGAGTTCGATGATCTTGTTGCTCTGGCTAAAGACAATGGACGGTTGGCTGATCCGGTTGTGCGTCAGGAACTGGCCCGCAGCTTCGGCGAGTTGGAGATTCTGCGTTTCAACCAGTTGCGCATGCTCACCGCTATGACGAGCGGTGGGGTGCCGGGCCCCGAAATGTCGATCGGCAAGCTGTATTGGGCGTCGTGGCATCGTCGTATGGGCGAGTTGGCCATGCTGGTCCGTGGGGCAAGTGCCATGGTCGGGTCGCCTGAGGCGCACAACGGTCATCCGAGTTTCGGCGATTATGAGCTTCCCGATTATGAGATCGACCGTGAGCAGCGCACCTTTCTGTACAGCCGTGCTCACACTATTTATGGCGGCTCCAATCAAATTCAACGCAACGTGATCGGTGAACGGGTTCTCGGCCTGCCCCGTGAGCCCCGCTGAGCAACAAGGCAGGGGCAGTGTCAGTCGGCGTGGTTATGCTGGGGGTTGACTTGACCGACTGAAACAGACCGAGCAGAAGGAGCGGCTATGGGCAGGATTCGCAACACGTTTGAACTGGCAAAACTCTCGTGGGGGGTGCTTAAGAAGGACCGCGAGTTGTTGGCGATTCCGGTTTTGTCGTTTCTCGTCTCCGCAGCGCTGTTGATTCCGCTTGTGTTTGCTGCGTTTGCTTTGGCCAGCACCGATTCTGGGACCACTGAAGAGACCACCGCGAGTCCCGCCATGGCGATCGTGGCGATCGTTGCCGCTTTGGGTCTGAGCGTGATCAGCGTCTTCTTCAACGGTGCCTTGGTCGCGGGCGCGCACGAACGGCTCACGGGTGGTGATCCGACCGTTGGTTCCGCAATACGCAAAGCGTTCAGCCGGATTCCAGGCTTGGTGCCCTGGGCGATACTTACCGCCACCGTTGGTCTGATTTTGCGTTCTCTTCGTGAGCGGGCAGGTTTTTTGGGTCGGATGGTAGTCAGCGCGGTTGGGATGGCCTGGGAAATCGCCACGTTCCTTGTTGTTCCAGCGATCATTATCGATGACAAAGGGGCTTGGGACGGCGTAAAGACCTCCGGTTCGTTGCTTAAGTCCACCTGGGGTGAAAACCTCGCGGCCCGGGTCGGGTTCGGGCTCTTAGGTTTCGTGGCAATTCTGCCAGCGATCCTCGTGGGTGCTGTCCTGGGTTCTTTGGGTGGTGCTGGCCTCATTCTCGGCATCATCATCGGGGTTGCCTGGATTGGACTTGTGGTCGTCGTGATGACAGCGCTCAATGCGGTGTTCCAGACAGCGCTTTATCTCTATGCAACATCGGGGATGGCCCCGAGCGGTTTCGAGGGTTCCAGCATCGGTCAGAGTTTCAAGCGCCGCTAAGTATTGCCAGAGTCGGTCTCGGGTTGGATTGAGTCGATCAGGCCCCAATCCAACGCGGTATTGGCGTCGATTGTGTTGTCTTGAAGCAGCCAAGTGAGGGTGCGGTGCCGTCCGATCCGGGCTGGGATGCTAACGGTGCCGCCCACGCCGGGCATCAGGCCCATGCGGGTTTCCGGCAGGCGAAACCGGGTGTTGGGATGCGCTTGGACGCGACCGCAGAAAGCCATCATCTCCACACCGGCACCGACACACGGTCCATGGACATGGGCTGTGACACGGTCGGCGACTCGGTGTAGATGTGCCGCGATGTTGGCGCTGGAACGCAGCATGTGCGCGGTCGCCGGGTCGGCGACGGTGCCGAACTCGGCGGGGTCGCCACCCGCGCAGAACGCGGGTCCCTCTCCCATCAGGCGGATTGGGCGGGTCGGTCCGTAGGCGAGCGCGGCGAAAGCATCGATCAGTTCGTCGCGCATTCGTGCGTCGATGAGGTTGCGTAGCCGCGGCCGGTCAAGGATCACATCCACCCGGTCAGCGTGTTCACGGGTCCGTATCCGTGGGCTGTCATCGTTGCGCACCCGACGCCCTTGCGCCGCGAGCCAGGAAGCGAACTCGGACCCTGACTGCAGGGTTGCGTAAGCGAGCGATTCGACCAGCAACCCTTCGTCGACGGTTCGACTATCGCCCTCTCGGAGAATTTGTGCGGTGGTCACAGCGGCCGTAGGCGCAGCGAGGACCCCCGAGATGATCGAATGTGGATCTGTTGTGCGGATGTCCCACGCGAAGTCAGCGGAACTACCCACTCCGATAGCAACGACTGGAAGCCGAGCCAGGCGGTTGGCGATTTCGGCACCTTGACGGTCGCCGAGTTCGACCGCTACGACCGGTATGTCAACGGCGGCACCGATCATGCGGTCGATGCCCGGTGACGCCACCGCGGCCTGGGCTTGCTCCCACGACCATTCAGCGGCGTCCATCAATACCTCAGCAGTCCGGCTCGCCGAGATACCCGTGATGCTCGCGCAACACCCTGCGCAAGAGTTTTCCGGTGTCGCTGTAGGGGAGTTCGTCGACCACCACCACATGCTCGGGAACCCGACTCGATCGCAGGCGCTCGCGCACCAGATCTTGGATCTCGCTTTCACTGACTCCATCAGTAGCTGCAGCCGCTCTGTCGGCGAGCACGACAACGGCCACCACCCTTTCACCCCATTGTTGGTCGGGCACGCCGATTGCGGCTGCGTCCTTGACACCTGGGTGGGTCAGCAGCACATCTTCGATTTCTCCTGGCGACATATTCTCTCCGCCGCGGATAATGACGTCGTCGTTGCGACCCTGGACGAAGAGGTAGCCAGCTTTGTCTATGAAGCCTCCGTCGCGGGTGGGGAACCAGCCGTCGACGAGCAGCGAACCTGCTTCGAGATATTCGCCCGACACTTGTTCACCGCGCACAAAGATCTCACCGGGTTCGCCAGCAGCTAGTTCCGCACCAACGTCATCGCGGATTGAGAGTTCCACACCGGGGAGTGCGCGCCCGACCGAGCCGAGGCGTCGTTGCTCGGTGGGATCCTCGCTGTACTGGGCCACCCGATGGTCGTCGGGGCCCAACAGGGCGATGGTGGAACTAGTTTCAGTGAGGCCGTAGGCATTGACGAACGAGGTGATTGGAAACAACTCCAATGCTCGGGTAATCACCGGTAGCGCCATTCTGCCTCCACCATAAGACAGGGTTCGGACCCCTAGCAGGGGTTCGCTGCCACGGGAGTCGAGGGCTTCGACGATGCGGGCCAACATGGTGGGCACGACCATGGCGTGGGTGGCACCCTCGCGTTCCACGGTGTCGATCCAATCATCAGGATCGAACTTCGGGAGTTGCACGATTCGGCGTCCGGCATACACCGACGAGAGCATGGCGGAAACGCCCGCCACATGGTAGGGAGGCACGCTGACGATGGTTGCTTCATCAGCGGCTGCACCCATGAACTCAACCGAACCCAAGATGTAGGAGACTAGGTGCTTGTGGCGCAACACAGCGGATTTCGGAGCACCGGTTGTGCCACTCGTGAAGAGAAGCACTGCAATATCTTCAGGGTCCATCGACCAGTCGGGTGCCGCGCACGGCGCTGCTCCGTTGGCAGGATCTTCGAGAAACTGCTGACGAGTCAGCGTTTGAAGACGTTCCACCCCCGATAGTCGGACAGACCCGGCCTCATCTGTGATTACCACCCCGGGGGCGCTGCGCTGAGCCAACGAGCAAAGGTCGTCGTCGGGCAGCCGATAGTTGAGAGGCGCATAAGGCATGCCCGCCCATGCCGCGCCGAACAGAGAAATCGGCACTGCCGGACTCGACTCGTCGCACAACACGACCGTGTCACCGTCGGTTGCCCGGAATTGCGCTGCCGCCATCGCAGCCTGCTCATACAGCTGCCGGTAGGTGATCCCGTTTTCTAACGAGCCAACTGCGACCCGATCACCGAGTCCTTCCGCCGCCATCTCAAGCAGCATCATCAGGTTCATGGTGGGGCCCGGCCGAATCAGTCTGAGGCAGGCAGGGTTTTCGCCTCAGCGACGCTCAAAGCGGCCCCAGCAATGGTCATGGAGCCTGCTCCGCCTTTGGTGGCTAGCAGTTCAACGGTGCCTTCCGGGTTGCTGTAACGCTTACCGAGCAGGGTGCCTTCGGCTGCATTCGGTGCAGGCTCGCCGGTGATTTCGTTGGCTCCCGCTGCAACCATGGCGGCGCCGCCACAGGCCAACTCGGCCTCACCATCGCCTTTCACCACGATTACTTGCGTGGTGCAAACCGTGCTCTGGAAGCGGGCACCGGGCTTTAGTTCGACCATCGTCTGTTACTCCTGGGCGTTGGTTGGTGCTCCATTGTGCCGCGAAGCCTGGCTGAGACCAAAGCAGCCCTGGTGTTTGCCGCGGTTTTGGCCAACCAGAGTGGCTATCGTCGGGCGTCATGAGGCGACGGGAGTGCGATCTCGTGGCGTGGGCGTCAAGTGGTGCCATGTGGTTGACGGGCCAGCGGGACGGTCCGCCGTCGGCCGCTCCGGCTCGGGTGGCTGAAGCTCTGGTCGCGGCAGCTGGCGATCTGGCACAACAGACCGCCCGATGGGGCCGAACCGTGGTTGTCGACGGACCCTCCTTGATGGGCGAACGTGCCGCGCTCACCGGTATGAGCCGCAACGGCGATACGTCGGTCGGAGGGTCGGCTCTTTTCGTGCAAGCAGCTGACGGCTGGATCGTGGCGAACCTCGCTCGGACCGAGGATGTGGAGTCACTTCCGGCGCTTGTGGGCCAATCGTTGAGCGCCGCTGACTGGCCTATGATTGCCGCTGGTATCGGTCAACTTCCCAGCGCTGAGATTGTAGATAAGGCAACGCTGCTCGGGATCCCGATAGCGGTTCCGTCTAGTTATCCGATACCTGCCTCATCACCTAGTCGGGAACTTCATCGTGGTGGCCCGCGCCGGGTGGTTGAGCGGCCTTTGGTTGTGGACCTCACATCTTTGTGGGCCGGTCCGTTGGTCGGCGGGCTGCTCGCCGAGGCTGGTGCTCGGGTTGTGAAAGTGGAAGGCACGGGCCGTCCCGACGGGGCTCGCAGAGGGACTCCTGAGTTCTTTGATCTGCTCAACCACGCCAAAGAATGCGTCGAAATCGACTTCACGAACGCCGACGACCAAGCGTTTCTGCGCCGTTTGCTGGCCGCTGCCGACCTCGTTTTGGAGGGCTCTCGACCTCGGGTGATGGATCAACTGGGGGTCGATCCCTGCGCACTGGCCGATACGGGTGTTGCCTGGTTGTCGATCAGTGCATATGGCCGGACCGGGGATGCGGCGTTGCGTGTCGGATTCGGGGACGATACGGCAGTAGCGGGAGGTCTTTGGTTGCCCGGCGACCCTCCCGGCTTTGTCGCTGACGCAGTAGCTGATCCGATCACGGGTTTGGCAGCAGCCGCTTTGGGGGGGCGGTTGTTGGCTTCAAAGCATGCGGCGGTTGTGGAGATGCCACTCGCCCGAGCCGCAGCCTGGGCTGCGACCTTTGCGACATCAGATTCTGTCGATGCGCGTCTGCACAATGATGGTGATCGGTGGCTGGTGGAAGTCGCCGACGAATGGCTACCGGTCTTGCCGCCACGACACCGAGCGTTGCCATCACCGGCGCAACCGGTGGGTAGTCACAGCGCTTCGCTCAGAGCGGAGTTCAGAGCAACCCACACATGAGGTAGACCGAGAGTTCGTGTGCGTCGGGGGAGTTGCTAGGGTCACTTTCGATGGGCGATAGCCACGATTGGGGTGAAACCCTTGACGATTTAGAGGCACGCCGGGCAACAGCATTCGCTATGGGAGGCACCGAAAAGTTGGGTGCCCGTGCTGCGTCGGGGCGCCTAGATGCCCGCAGTCGGGTTGCGGGGCTGCTTGACGATGGCTCGTTTACCGAGATCGGTACATTGGCAGGTGGGTCCGCTCCGGCTGATGCTCTGGTCGCTGGCGTGGGAAAAATCGATGGTCGCTCCGTGGCGGTTGGCGCTGAAGATTTCACGACTATGGGCGGTTCGATCGGTGCGGCCGCTTCACGCAAACGCTGGCGTATCGCCGATATCGCCCGCCGTGAACGTATCCCGTTAGTGATGCTGCTCGAAGGTGCCGGCCATCGACCACCGAGACCAGGGGACCCCGCTGGCGGTGGCCCGGGTGATCTCCAAGCTCAGGGGCGGCTCTCGGGTTACGTGCCGATGGTGTGCGCGGTGATGGGTTCATCGGCCGGTCACGGCGCTATCACTGCGCCGTTGTGCGACTGGTCAGTTATGACCGCCGACGCCGCTATTTTTACAGCCGGTCCGCCGGTGGTGAAGGCATCGCTGGGTGAAGACGTCACTAAAGGCGAACTGGGCGGCCCGGCCGTAGCAATAGCTAGCGGTGTGGTACACAATGTCGCGGCTGACGATGTTTCGTTGCTTGCCGATGTGCGCACGTATTTAGGGTTTTTTGGGTCGTCGGCGTGGGAACAGCCCCCATGGTGCGATACCGGTGATCTCGGGCCTAGGCGCCTAGAAGACATGCTTGAGATTGTCCCCCGTGATGGTTCTGCAGGTTACGACATGCGGCTCGCGGTGAGCCGGCTAGTTGACGGCGGCGGGTTCTTTCAGATCCAACCCGATTTTGGTCCGTCAATCGTATGTGCGCTTGCTCGCATCGGAGGCTGCGCGGTTGGGGTGGTGGCCAACCAGCCTGCGGTCATCTCGGGTTCGATTGACGTTGACGCGGCCGATAAAGCAGCTCATTTCATCGAAGTGTGCGACAGTTTCCATCTTCCTTTGGTGTTCTTGACTGATAACCCGGGTGTATTGGCGGGAACGGCCTCGGAGCGCGCTGGGATCCTGCGGGCGGGCGCTCGCATGTTCACCGCCCAAACCCGTGCTTCAACGGTCAAGATTCAGGTCACGATGCGCAAGGCGTACGGGTTCGGTTCGTGTGTGATGGCAATGAATTCCTTCGACAATCAGACAGTGTCGTATGCGTTTCCGGGCGCCACGATGGGGGCTATGGGTTCGGCGGGCGCTAGTGACGCGGTGGGTGCCGATGCGGTCACCCGTGAACAGCTCCGACAGGCGGAGTTGGAATCGAGTTACCGTTCAGCGTCGGGACTCGGCTTCGACGAGTTGATCGATCCGCGAGACCTGCGCAACGCCGTCCTCGCAGGTCTTGAGTTGAGCGCTCGCCGTCGCATGGCGGCCCCTCAACCCAAAGCCCGCGTCGGAATCACCCCCTGAAGCGGCAGTCTTGGAACTACTCGGGCTTAACGTAGAGATCGACTTCCAGGGTCGGGTTCAGAACGTCTTCCGTTTCCAGCCCGGCGGGTTGTCGGGCGAGCGTCTCTTGCACCTGGCAGAGCATTTCGTCGTACTCGCTAGGTGGGACCAACCAGAACTCGGAGTGAACCCGTAGTCGTAAGTGCTCGATGGACTCCCGATGCATCATAGTTTTGGTCCACTTGAGATCCGCAACGTCAAGTTGCAGGTGGGTCATGTTGAGGGTGGCGAAAACGGAGGAGATTACATAACGATCCCCCTTTTGTCGCTGTGGCAAGGATCCCCGTTCATCACACATTTCGCGGAAGTGTCGCCTGGGTGTGCTGTCGAAAGCGTTATTCCCGTGGACTACGATCACGATGCCACCGGGTCGCACGACACGCGCTAGTTCTTGGGTGACCTGTGCAGCGTTACCGAGGTGCAGAAACAGTCTGGAGATAATGGCCGCATCGAAATAGTTTTCGGGGAGGTCCATGTTTTCGGCATCGCCATAAACGAAAGATCCCCGCCACCCCGTCTGAAGCTCCGAATCTGCCTGCTCAAGCATGGTCGACGACGTGTCAACCCCGGTCACTTCGAAACCCGAATCCATGAGTGGCATTGCGAGTCGCCCTGTTCCGCAATTGATATCAAGGACTTCCCAAGTGGAGTCCATGCTGGTCAGCGCCCCGATTCGGGTGTAACAATCCCCAAGCAGATCAGCGGGGATGTCTCTCGTGCTGTCGTGCCAGTCAGCAATTGAATCGTGGTCCGGCTCCTCTTCGGACCTCTTCATCAGGCCAACACCATTCATCTCGACGCGACGTGGTCTCAACACCCAGTAGGCCAAAGTTCTCAAGATGTCTGGCGCGACCCCGACCCGGCCAATCAGCTTCATGGTCTTGAAAAATACCTTCGCCCGCCTGCCCTCAAAGTAGCCTGAGTAGCGTGGCTTCTTTGGGGAGCGTTCGCTCATTCGAGAGGTTCGATCTCTGCAGATTCTTGCCAGAATATTTCGAAGTAGCCGTCGTCAGATTGAAGCGTCGCACCCTCCATCGCGAAATCATAGGAGCGCTAAGCCCGTCTTCACTAGAGGTAGCGCCATATCCGCCTCAGACGCTGGATCCATGACTACAACGGTCACCGACACAGCACCGCCCTAGGCGACTCATCCGCGTCCTGCGCGAACAACCTCACGCGAAGCGAAAGCTAGCGACGCGGTTGGTGCGGATGCGGTCACCCGTGAACCACTTCGACAGGCTGAGTTGGTCGCTGGATAGCCGCTGTGCCTTCGCCTAACGTTGCAAAATGCTCAGCGTCGACGACCTGACCTCGTTTAACAACGATGGGTTCGTGATGGTTGGTGCGGTCCTCGACACAGATCAGATTGACCAACTGCGGGAGCGATTCGAGCGGGTTTTTGCTGGTGAGTTTGAAACCGGCACCGCTCCCGACGAGGTCAACTGGCAGCAAGGCAAAAGCGATCCGTCTCTGACCCGCCAAATATGCAACGCTTGGAAAGCCGACCGGCTCATCGCGGCCACGGTGCTTGACGAGCGCCTCGGCGCGGCCGTGGCCCGCCTGGCGGGCTGGCCCGGAGCGCGTATCGTGCAGGACAACGTGATTTGGAAACCGCCGGGGGCCAAATCGCTGGGCTTTCACCGCGACAACGCCTACCTGGCCTGGTACACGCCGAGCGAGATGTGTTCGTGTTGGATAGCCCTCGACGACACCACAGCCTCGGGCGGCACCTTGGAATTGGCCCGCGGATCGCACCGTTGGCCAACAAAGGCTGATCCGCAGGGTGAGTTCCACGCTCCCGACGACTACAGGACGACCGTTGCGGCTGCTGCCGCGGCCGCAGGCGCTGAACTCGACATCGCCGCGCTGGAGTTGGCTGCTGGTGAAGCGGCGTTTCATCACGGATGGGCCTGGCACGGTTCGGGCCCGAACCAATCGGGGGCGCACCGTCGGGCGCTGGTGCTGCACTGCGCGAGCAGCGAGGCCCGCTTCTGCCGTGCAGGATTCGGTTCGGGCAACGGCCCGGTGTATAGCCGTTATGCACGGCTCAACGATGATGAGATGGACGAAAACCACTTCCCGATCCTGTGGCACCGCGACGGCTACCGCACTCCAGGCATTTGAATTCGCGCGCTGAACACAGACTGCGCGGTTCTAGTTTCGTGTTTTGGTGCTGGTAGGGTCCGCGTCGGTATGGAACAGATTGAACTTGTTGGTTTGGATAAACCTGTCAGCCGGTTGGTGCACGGTTCGACAGGTTTGTTGGGTGCTGATGACACAGCGGCGTTTCCGGTGCTCGAAGCGGCTTTCGACGCGGGAATAAACGTTTTTGACACAGCTGCGGCGTATGCCTTCGGTGACTACAGCATGGATGCGATGCTCGGCCGGTGGATCCGGGACCGCGGCGGATGCGATGACATCGTTGTGATTGCCAAAGGCGCTCATCCGGCACCGCCTGACTGGCATCTCCCGCGGGTGAACCCGGCCGCTGTGGCCGACGACATTGATCTGACCCGTGATCGGATGGGCTTGGATTGTCTTGATCTTTGGTTGTTTCACCGCGACGACCCGACGGTAGACATTGGGTCGCTGGTTGAGGCTGCCACGGCGGCTGTTGATCGAGACCACATCAGTGCTTGGGGTGTGTCGAACTGGTCGGTGGCGCGGATCAAAGCCGCGATCGACTACGCGGCTGATCATGGTCTTCGCGCGCCGGTTTGCAATAGCGCCCACTACAGCCTCGCAACCCAGCTTGACAGCCCTTGGGACGATGTGGTCACACTCACCGGTGAAGCGCAAGCGGATGACCGCGAATGGCATCGTGAAAGCGCTGTGAAGGTTGTTGCGTGGTCGGCGCTCGCGGGTGGTTTTTTGAGCGAGCGGGTCAGTCGAGAAGACTTGGAAGACCAGCCCGCGCCACATTTGGCAGACACCGCGCGATGTTATTTCAACGAAGAGAACTGGCAACGCCGCGAGCGGGCCGCGGAGGTGGGTCGCGGTATGGATCTGAGCTTGAGCCAAACTGCACTGGCCTGGGTTTTTGCCGCTGATTTTCAACCTATGGCTATTGCGGGCAGCGTCACACCAGACGAAGTTCGTGAGAACGTCGCCGCGCAGGAAGCGCAGTTGAGCGAAGCAGACATCAGCTACATCAACGGAGGACCGGCGATTTAAGCCGTCATGGCCGTGACAGGCCCGCACCTCAGCATGGGCACTATCGAGTCTGGCCTTCGACGCCTACTTGGTCGAGTACTTCAAGATCGTCGTTGTGGCTGTGGGTGAAACCTAGTTGGCGTTCGATTTGTACGGTTGGTTCTGACCGGAAGGCGATGACGTAGGCACGGCGGAACCCGGCGGTGCTGTTGCCCCCTGAGCCGTGCATGACCTGTTCGTTGTGCACCGTCACGTCACCGCGGCTGATCGGGACATGGACCGGCTCGTCCGTGTCCAACAGGTCTGTGCCGAGGGCGTGTGATTTGCCGCGGTCGCCGTATTGCGGGGTGTGGGGCCGTAGCGCGGGTTCTTTGTTGGTTGCCGGCACGAAACGCATACAGCCGTTTTCTATGGTGGAGTCGTCAATAGCCAGCCAGAAGGTGGCGGTGCGGGTGTCGGGTGTTTCGGGCCAATAGGCCATGTCTTGATGCCAGGCAAAGATCGCATCTTCTTTGTAGGGCTGTTTGGCCAGGAGTTGGTCATAGTCGATTGTCATCTGGTCGCCGTGCAGTTGGCGGACCGCTGAAGCGGCGCGGCGTTCGAAAATGTTGTCGCACCATGCTGGGTAGTAGCGCCGCGGCAACATGACATTGATGATCGAGAAATCTTCAGGTTTTCGGCCGTGGTCGCCTGCCATATCGCAGTAGTCCTTACCGGGCACCTCAATCTCGCGTCGCAGGAATCGGTCGTATGTCTCTTCGAGTCCCGCTACTTCGTCCTCGGTCAAAAGGCCGCGCAGATGCACAAAGCCGAACTCCTGAAAATGCGCCCTCTCGTCGTCCGAGACCCGGTACGTGTCGCCGTCGATCCGTTCATTCAGTCGAGTTGACGGTGTCATGGTCACAGTTTCGCGCATTTTGTTGGGTCGGCACCCTTCGGTTCGGTCGAGATTGCCGATGTAGGAACAAGAAGTTGCAGTTGTGCCCTCTTTGGCGTCTGTCTTTATTGCCTCAAGCTGTCGAGACTGTGCCAGTAAGGTGCGGCCATGGCCGTCAGAGCACTCCTTGCCGACGAGGTTTCGGACTACAAGGCGATACGGTTGCGCGCTCTTTTTGTTGATCCACAGGCATTCTGTTCAACCCATGAGTACGAGTCTGCGTTCGACGAGACAACGTGGATGGGTCGTCTGACATCGTTCGCGGGGAGACCCGGGACAGTGTTCGTCGACGAGATTGACGGTGAACTACTGGCGATGCTGGGTGTCGGATGCACCCCGGTACACGGCCAAGCGACGATCTGGGGTATGTGGGTTGAACCAGTCGCTCGACGCCGCGGCTCGGCCCGACGTTTGCTCGGTGCCGCGTTCGATTGGTGCGATCAGCGGGGTTTGACTTCGCTCAGTCTGGAGGTGCTCCCGGCGAACAAGGCTGCGATTGCGTTGTACCGCTCGGTTGGATTCACCGAGGCACGATCCACCGATGCCGACGCTGACGAGATCATGATGTCCGCCCCGGTCATTCGAGGTGCAGAGAATCACCACACTCGAGTATTTTAAGCTTGACGGGTGTTGACCCGAAGCTCAGGCTGGCGAGTCTGTCTCTCAACGAATACCTGAGCTTGTCTAGTTCTCGTCCTGCAACGAAATACGCCGTGAGGTTGAGTTTGAGTCCGTTTTCTTCAAAGTGGTCAATTAGTACTCGCAGTCCTTCGCGGAGTTGTTCTATGTCATCCGGGTTTGCGGCGCCGCTTTTTAACTCAATCGGCACAAGCTGAGCAAGACTGCTATTAACCGCTAGGACGGCGAAGTCGCACATTCTCGTGTCTTGACCCTTTTTGACAAACCGATATTCGGCTCCGGGAACATCAAGACGCAGAATGTAGAGACAGCGATGAGTGACTGTTGTCTGTATGTCGAGGCGACACAAGTTTTCCTCCAGGTCGAACAACGAGACTGCTTCTGCGCCATGTTCGAGTAGCTTCGAGTTGAGATTGCAGACTTGGCACTCTGCGCTCAAGCAGCGCAAAGTCTCGGATTCGACGGACATTGGCGACTATTCGTTAGAACTGTCGATCAAGTCATTCACGAGTTGAGATGTCGTGTCGTACTGCGCCCGCATCACATCGGTGAACGTTGACTCGTCTACACCGTCTATACGGTCAGGATCCACGCGTTGCGCTACGCACGCGCCATTTTCGCGCGAAAAACGCAGGCATCGCACCCTCGATCGATCAATACTTGGCAACCCGAAGGGGTTCTCCGCGGAGTCTGACAATTCGTGGACTCGCATCATGTTGTTGAACTGAGTGACGAAGAAGTCGGAATGAGTGGTGAGCACGATGCGGCCGCCGTTGTTCACCAATTTGGCCAGGAACGACGCGACGCGCATCTGCATCGCGGGGTGCAGATGCGCCTCTGGTTCGTCAATGGTGAGATGATCGACAAAATAGTGAGACCGCAAGACGAGAAGCAGTGGAGCTAGTTCCGACAGCATCGACGATGTTCGGGCCATAGGGAAGCGCCCCTCGGAAGTTACGGCGACGATGGAATCCACGCCTTCTGCGTTCGGATCAACCTCGATCGCCACTTGCAAGTCCTCCTCGAATTCATCTACGAGAGGATCAAAAACCGATGGCATGTCTTTCACTTCGAAGAGTAATTCAGGAATCTCAAGCACGAGTGAAAGAAAGTCAGCCGCCGTGCCTGTCAGGGTTCCAAACTTGATCGGTCGGATGCCTGCCCTGGTTGCTTGTCGTATCACCGAACCTGCTAGAACGCTATGACTTTGCATTATCCCCGTTCGATCGGCCGGCAGATGACTAGCTGAGCTCGGCCAAGACGAGAACAGCATGGAGAACGCAACTTGGTCGGTCACGCGATCTAGGCGCGGTGTATGGGATTCGCGTCGCCAGCCGTGTGCCTTCAGATTCCTGAAAGTGGTTGTTTGCCGTATTTCTTGGGGATGCAACGCGCGTTGAAGCCAGCCAACCGGGTCCAACAGATTTACCGACGAAGTATCCGAGTCAAACCTGACTTCTACTTCCCAATCACGTAGCGAACCACTTATGCGAAGGTAGCTGTCGTCCGCATTGCCGTTTGGTGTTTTTCTCCGTAGGTCTGAGGCTTGTGCCCCGAATGCGTATTCGACGCTGTCTCGTACGTCGGACGCGTAGCGTTCCAGGATGTTTGTTGCGAGACTCTTCGCCCACTCCACCGTTTGGTCGCTCGGTGTGCGCGTGAACTCCTCGGACACCGTTGAGTCGCCGTCCGGATCATCAAGCACACGTAAAATCCACTCTTGAACTTCAACCGGAACCTCGGTCGGTCGACCAATTCGGTCAAGTCGGGAATGTGGTTCGGGCTTGGCATCGAGAACGCGGTGCAGGACGGTCGCAAAGAAGGTTTTGCCCGTGTTGTTTTCGCCGATGAGTAGATTCAGGTCGCCTAGTTCCATCTGGGCGGATCGAAGTGGCCCGAGATTGGACAGTTCTACTGAGATGCTCACAAGACCAGACTAGCGGGGCGGACTTGTAGGAGTCAGCGGCGAGGCTAGGACAGAGCCGACACGACGTAGTCGAGGCAGGCGGTTAGAGCTTCGATGTCGCTGGGGTCGATGGCGGGGAACAAACCGATACGGAGTTGGTTGCGGCCCAGACTGCGGTATCCGAAAGTGTCGACGATGCCGTTTGCCAACAACACGTCGTAGATCGTGTCGGCGCTTACTGCGTCGGAGAAGTCGATGGTGGCAACGACCTTGCTGCGCTGCTGTAGGTCTTGGACGAACGGGCTGGCGAAGTCGCGGCTGGAAGCCCACGAATACATGATCTCGGCCGATTGCGCACAACGGCCGGCGGACCAGGTCAAACCACCGTTTTCGTTGAACCAGTTGACCGTGTGTGCGGTCAAGAACACGGTTGCCAAAGCGGGCGTGTTGTAGGTCTGATCTTTGCGAGAGTTGTCGATAGCCAATTTGAGATCGAGCGTTGGGGGAATCCATCGGTCGCTCGCGGCGATGCGTTCGACACGTTCGATTGCCGCCGGTGACAACATCGCGATCCACAGACCACCGTCACCGGCCATCGCTTTTTGAGGCGCGAAATAGTAGGCGTCGGCAGCGCCACCGTCGAACATCAAACCGCCCGCCGCAGAGGTTGCGTCGACCAGCATCAGTGCGCCTTCGTCGTCGACCCGGGTCGGGTTCAGCATCACACCGGTTGATGTCTCGTTGTGGGGATAGCAGTAGGCGTCGACGTCCTCCACAGCAACCAGCGGGGGGTGGGTTCCAAAATCGGAGGTCGTCACTGAGGGGGCACGCAGATGTGGCGCGCCCCCGACACCTCGAGCGAATTTGCCGCTGAACTCACCGAAACAGAGATGGTGACTGCGCTCGTCAATCAAACTAAACGTGGCGCAATCCCAAAAACCCGTAGCACCACCGTTGCCCACCACGACTTCATAACCGTCAGGAGCACGAAGGAGTTCCGCAATACCGTTACGGAGTTCGGCCACCGCCAGCCTCACCGGCATGCGACGATGCGAGGTGCCCATATAGTCGGTAGCTCGAGCGCTCAGAGCCTTGAGAGCTTCGGGACGAACCTTGGTCGGCCCGCTCCCAAATCGTCCATCAACAGGGAGCAGGTCGGCAGGAATGATGATGTCTGGAATTGTCACGGCGCCAATCTTGACAGCAAAACGGAGGTTTCGGCGGGTATTTCGCGGATCTTCAAACAGAATTTCCCGCACGCGGCATGGGCATCTCGCTAGCCTCCCGCGGTATGTCTACTGACCGCATTTCAACCCGGGTGTCCGCCATCGCACCCTCGGCGACTCTCGCCGTCTCCAACAAAGCCAAAGCACTACGAGCCGCAGGTGAACCAGTCATCGGTTTTGGCGCGGGAGAACCCGACTTCGCCACTCCCGAACACATCGTGGAAGCGGCCATAGCAGCCTGTCGCAACCCGAAAATGCACAAGTACTCGCCTGTAGGTGGCCTCCCTGAACTGAAGGAGGCCATCGCCGCGAAGACCATGCGCGACAGCGGCCTGCCATGTTCCGCTGCAGACGTATTGGTAACCAACGGCGGAAAGCACGCCGTGTACAACGCCTTTGAGGCTTTGTTGAATCCAGGTGACGAAGTGTTGTTGCCGACACCGTATTGGACCACCTATCCCGAGCCGATTGCGCTGGCTGGGGGCGTAACGGTTCCCGTGTTGACCGAAGCGGTCGATGGTTTCAGGGCCTCGCTGGAGCAACTTGAAGCCGCACGCACCGAACAAACCAAGGCATTCGTTTTTGTGTCGCCCTCGAATCCGACAGGGGCCGTGTATCCCCGCGAAGAGATTGAGGCAATCGGGCGCTGGGCTGTCGAGCACGGTCTCTGGGTCTTAACCGACGAGATCTACGAACACCTCGTATATGGCGACAACGAACACCATTCAATGCCAGTGGTTGTACCTGAGTTACGCGATAAGTGCATTGTGCTCAATGGCGTGGCCAAGACCTACGCCATGACTGGATGGCGGGTCGGTTGGATGATCGGTCGGGCCGATGTGATCAAAGCGGCGCAAAACCTGCAATCGCACTGCACCAGCAATGTTGCCAATGTCTGTCAGGCAGCGGCGCTCGCCGCGGTTTCGGGGCCGCTCGATGCCGTCGAACGGATGCGAGAAGCTTTTGATCGTCGTCGCAAAGCCATGTACGGGTTGCTGAGTGGCATCGACGGCGTCTGGTGCCCCGAACCCCAAGGTGCCTTCTACGCCTATCCAGACTTAACGGGAGTGCTCGGGCGCAACTATGGCGGAGTAACGCCGACGACCACAATTGAGTTGGCAGAGCTGATGCTTGAGCAGATCAAGGTGGCGATCGTGCCGGGTGAGGCTTTCGGAGTTGGCGGGGGAGCCCGGCTCTCATTCGCGCTCGGTGATGATGATCTCGGCGAGGGTGTGGGCCGCATCGTCGAATATCTCAACGGCTGATCCGGTGTCTACTCAAGTCGATCAGTCGCCTGAGCGACGCGTCACCCCCTACGGAGCTTGGTCTTCCTCGATTAGTGCTGGCGACCTGGTGGGAGGAGCTGTTCAGATTTCGGAGGTTCGGGCGGATCCTGTCGATCCTGGCTTGATCTGGTGGTCGGAAACCCGGCCAGAAGAAGGCGGGCGCACGGCGGTGATGCGTTACTCAATCCCTGCCCGAACCGCCACCGAACACACGCCGACAGATGCCAACGTGCGTACGCTGGTTCACGAATACGGCGGCGGGGCCTGGTGGCCGCACAACGGTGCGCTGTTTTATGTCGACTTCGCCGACCAGCGCCTGCGTCTGATCAACCGTCAGGGCAGGGTCCGCTATCTGACTGATGAACCGGCGGTCTCCCGGGCCGACCGCTATGCCGATGGCAGAGTCACACCTGACGGCCGCTGGTGCGTGATCGTGCGAGAGCGCCACAACGCCGGGAGTGAGCCGGCCAACGAAGTTGTGGCCGTGGCAAACAACGGCACCGCTGAAATCAACGTCCTGTTCTCTGATGCCGATTTTGTGATGTCGCCGCGCCTTTCACCGGCTGGCGATCTGCTGGCCTGGATTTCTTGGGATCACCCCAACATGGGCTGGGATTCGACTCGGCTGCATATCGCCCCGTTTGCTGACGGGCGACTCAACGGGGAAATCCTCACCGTGGGGCAGTTCGATGAGGCGAGCTACTGCGAACCCGACTTCGGCATCAACGGGCTGCGGGTCTGTTGCGATCACGAAGGTTGGTGGAACCTCTACGACGTGGATCTGAGCAGCGGCGCGCTTTCACGGGTCGTTGGCGGCCCGTTCGAGATCGCCACACCTCCCTGGGTGTTCGGTATGCAGCGCTGGGCCGCGTGGCCCACGAGTTCCGGCGACGAACAGGTTTTTGCTGTTGCCGGCATGCCGACTGGTGATGAACTGATTGTCGACGGCAGCACTATGTCGATGATCGATAGTTCTGTTACTTCGCTATCGGCTGGTCCCGGGGCGGTGGTGGCCGTCGGTTCGGGTTACGGCCACGAGACCGAGGTGATTCGTCTCAGCGTCGATGCGAGCGGGTTGGGCCGTGAAGTGATCCGACCTTCAAGGCCTCTTCCGTTTAAACAGGGCTATCTGGTTGAGCCCGAATGGATCACGTTCCCAAGCGGCCCCGGCGATGGGGATGGCGCTGATGGGGATGACGGCGATGGGGATGACATAGTGGCTCACGGGCTGTTTTATCCGCCGACGAATCCCGATCATGTTGGGCCCGATGGCGAGCGCCCGCCTTTGATGGTGCTGGCGCACGGTGGCCCCACAGCCCAGGCCCGCCGCGAACTTCGGCCGGGCATTCTTTATTGGACTTCGCGAGGAATCGCAGTGGTCGACGTGGACTATCGCGGTTCTACGGGTTACGGCACGGCCTTTCGGAAATCACTTGATGGGCAGTGGGGTGTCGCCGATGTGGCCGACTGTGTCGCCGCCGCTCAATACCTGGCCGGGCGAGGCGATGTCGATCCGCAACGTTTAATGATCAGGGGTGGCAGCGCGGGTGGGTTCACTGTTTTGGCCGCGTTGGCGTTTCATGATGTGTTCTCGGCGGGGGCAAGTCGTTATGGCATCGCGGATCTGGAAGCTTTAGCTACTGATACGCACAAGTTCGAGTCGCGTTACCTCGACACGCTGGTCGGCCCCTATCCCGCCGACAAGGCCGTTTACGTTGAGCGTTCGCCGATCAACCATGTGGACGGCATCGACGTGCCGCTGATCGTGTTGCAAGGCGCCGAGGATGTGATTGTGCCGCCTTCACAGTCGGAAATGATCGTCTCGGCCCTCAAATCGAAAGGCGTCAAGGTGGCGTACTTGTTGTTTCCTGGCGAGCAGCACGGTTTCCGTCAGGCCGACAACATTGTGCGCGCCTTGGAAGCCGAACTCGAATTTTTTGGCGAAGTTCTCGATTTCAGTCCTGCTGGTATGACCGCGGAAGCAAGAAGCAATGAATAGAATCGCCCGGTTGGCCGCTAGCCCAGGCTCTCAGACGGCCTGTGACCGCAATAGTTCAAGGTGGTTTTGATGAAACGAGTTTTGGTGTCGGAAACGATTGCTGAGGCGGGTTTGGATCTGCTTCGCTCGGCGGGCCACGACGTGGATGTGCAACTCGGCTTGTCGCCGGAGAAGTTGTGCGAAGCGATGGTGGGTGCGTCGGCGCTTATTGTTCGCTCGGCGACTCAGGTCGACGCGGCTGTGCTGGCGGCGGGCACTGATCTGGTTGTGGTGGGTCGTGCTGGTGTGGGTGTCGACAACGTTGATGTGGCTGAATCCACAAAACGCGGTGTCACAGTGGTCAATGCGCCGCTGTCGAATGTCACCTCGGCCGCTGAACATTCGATGGCCTTGTTGTTGGCGCAGGCGCGCAACGTGCCCCAGGCGCATGCGGCTTTGCAAGCTGGTCGCTGGGAGCGGTCGCAGTGGCAGGGTGTGGAACTGGCCGGGAAAACTCTTGGCGTTATTGGCTTGGGCCGTATCGGTTCGCTGGTGGCGCAGCGTGCCCTGGCGTTCGGCATGAAAATCGTGGCCCACGACCCGTACATCACCCAAGAGATTGCCGACAAGGTCAACGCTGAGCTTATTGAGCTTGATGAGTTGATGGCCCGCTCCGATTTTGTGACCATGCATCTGCTCAAAACACCCGAGACGATCGGTCTCATCGGCACCGAGATGCTGGCTAAAGCTAAGCCGTCTTTACGGATCGTGAATGTTTCACGCGGTGGTGTTATCGACGAGGAGGCTCTTGCGTCCGCGGTTCGTTCCGGCACGATTGCGGGCGCGGCGATTGACGTGTTCGACGTTGAACCGGCGCTGGATTCACCGCTGTTGGGTGTGGACGGAATCGTGGTAACCCCGCATCTTGGTGCCAACACGGCTGAAGCTCAGCACGCCGCGGGGATCACCATCGCTGAGCAGGTGCGGTTGGCTCTCGCCGGCGAGCCGGTGCCGTTTGCGGTCAACTAAACCTGTTCAAGCAACAGCAAATGTGCATGACTAACAACTTGTTGTGTTAGCGGCGGGCTTTGCGGTAGCCGTCTGCTTCCGCATCGCTTTCGTTGGCGTAACAGCGGTCAGGGACCGTCCGTTCATAGGAACTTCCGCCTGGTACGTGAAAAATCTTCGAAGAAGACTTGGCTTTGATCGGATAACCGGACGGGCAGACCCCGTCTACTGGTTCAACCCCTGCAGGCGTGAATTGAACCGGGCCGTCCCTGGGGGCTGGAGCCGGGGTGTCGGTGAGTGGCTGCCATGTGGCGCTGCCGGTCACTTCCGGTGCGCGGCGACGCCGCAGAGCGCGCAGAATACCAACCGCGAAACCAACAACAGCGCCGATTCTGAACAGTCGGGCCATGCGACCTAGTGCGGCGGGCATGACTTAGAGGGTAGCGGATCGGCTGGAGCATTCTCAGCAGGGTCCTCAGCTTGTGGGTATCCAAGCTGGGCGTTTCGTTTCGTACGCCGCTATTTCTTCGAGGTGGCGCATCGTCAATCCGATGTCGTCAAGCCCTTCCAAGAACCGTTGTTGGATGCCTGAAGCGAGGGGGAACGACGTTTCAAGCCCGATTGCCGGCACTTCAACGCTCAGGCGTTCAACATCAATGGTGATCTCCAAAGTCGGGTCATCAAGCACCGCTTGCATCAACGCGGCGTTGAACTCGGTGCCGACTGTGACAGGCACCAAACCGTTTTTGGTGCAGTTGTTGCGGAAAATGTCGGCGAACCGTGGTGAGATGACTGCTTCGAAACCGTATTGCTGGATAGCCCAAACAGCATGTTCACGTGATGATCCGGTGCCGAAGTTGAGGCCGGCGACAAGAATGTTGGCTGTCGCGTACTGCTCTTGGTTGAGCACAAAATCGCGGTCGTCGCGCCATTCCGAGAACAAGCCTTTTTCGAAACCGGTGCGTTCCACGCGTTTGAGCCAGTCGCTGGGGATGATCTGGTCGGTGTCAACGTCGGCCCGGTCTAGTGGTAGCGCGGTACCGGTGACGATGCGTACTGCTTTCATATTCGATCAAATTCCTTCTGGGAGTCGGGTGGCACCGGTTACTTGAGGTCGGCTGGGGTGGCGAACGTTCCGGCGATTGCGGTAGCGGCGGCGACTGCGGGGGACACCAGATGGGTGCGTCCGCCGCGGCCCTGGCGTCCTTCGAAGTTGCGGTTGGAGGTGCTGGCAGCCCGTTCCCCTGGTTGGAGCTTGTCGGGATTCATCGCTAAACACATCGAGCAACCTGGTTCACGCCAGTCGAAACCCGCAGCCCGAAAGACCTCGTCCAGTCCTTCGTTTTCGGCTTGTTCTTTGACTTGACCGGAACCAGGCACAACCAGTGTGCGCACACCGGAGGCAACTTTACGTCCCGCTGCGACGTTGGCGGCGTCTCGCAGGTCTTCGATCCGGCTGTTGGTGCATGAACCGATGAAGACCGTGTCGACCGGCACTTCGCGCATCGCAGTTCCGCCTTTCAACCCCATGTATTGCAGTGCTCGGGCTGCGGAGTCGCGGGTGGCGGGGTCGTCGAACGAGTCCGGCGAGGGGATGGCACCATGTAGTGGCATGACCTGGGCGGGGTTGGTGCCCCAGGACACATGCGCAGCGATTTCGTTTCCGTCAAGCGTCACATATTCGTCGAAGGCGGCGTCGGGGTCGCTCGGAAGTTGGCGCCAATCATCCAGCGCGGCTTCCCATGCTGTACCAATGGGTGTTTTTTCGCGTCCTTCGAGATAGCTGAAGGTGGTGTCGTCGGGTGCGATCAACCCAGCTTTGGCTCCGCCCTCGATCGACATATTGCATACCGTCATGCGGCCTTCCATCGTGAGTGCGCTGATCACTTCGCCCTGATATTCGATGATTTTGCCGATCCCTCCGCCGGTGCCGATGCGGCCGATTATCGCCAGGATCACGTCTTTGGCCGTCACCCCATCGGCTAGTTGACCGTCGACGGTGATCGCCATCGTTCCGGGCCGGGCCTGCAACAGTGTTTGAGTTGCCAGAACGTGTTCAACTTCGCTGGTTCCGATTCCGAAGGCGATCGCACCGAACGCACCGTGGGTGGCCGTGTGAGAGTCGCCACAAACGATTGTCATACCGGGCTGCGTGAGTCCCTGTTCAGGGCCGATCACATGCACGATTCCTTGTTTGGCGTGCCCCATCGGATAGTTGATCACACCAAACTCGCTGGTATTGCGGCGCAGAGTCTCGACCTGGACCCGGCTGATCTCATCAGCTATCGGCTTGTCGATATCCGCGGTGGGCACGTTGTGATCTTCGGTGGCGACGGTCAGGTCGGGTCGCCTGACTTTGCGGCCGCTGATACGCAGACCATCGAAAGCTTGCGGCGACGTGACTTCATGTATCAGATGCAAGTCGATATATAGCAGGTCGGGTTCACCATCGGTCCCCGCGCTGACAATATGGCGATCCCAGATTTTTTCGCTCAGTGTTTTGGGTTCGCTCATACCTGACTCTCTTCTTGTTGAACTGCTCGGGTGCCTTGTCTCAGGATACGGTGCGCAGGACCCGGCTGAGTCGTCGAGGATCCCAATGGTCTATTCGGGTGCCCACCACGTGTCGAGGCGGGGCAGAGCCGAGTCAATCTTCAACGGCGGTGAACTCGCGTTGACCGCTGAGCGCGTCTTTCACTACTTTTCCTGCGGCGTTGCGGGGCAGCGGTTCGCTACGAACATCCCAAAATGTGGGGACTTTGTATGGTGCCAACGATTTGGCAACCCAGGTCTGCAAGTCCTGTGCAGTCAAGTCAGTGCCGGTCGTTGGCACGACCGACGCGGCCACGATCTGGCCTGTCAACTTGTCATCGAGCCCGTATACGGCGACCTCTGACACTGCGGGATGGTCTTCGATGCGGTATTCGACTTCGTTCGGGTACACGTTTTCGCCGTTGTGAAGGATCATGTCGCGGGCTCGGCTGTCGATGGTCAAAATCCCGTCTTCGAGCCGTCCGATGTCACCGGTGTCAAGCCAGAAATCGTTGTCGATAGTTTCGGCGGTGGCTTTGTCGTCGTTCCAGTAGCCGAGCATCGTGTAGGCGCTTTTCGCCATGATGCGCCCGTTTTCGCCGTCAGGTAACACCGTGCCGTCGTCGTCTCGGATTTCGACTTGCATGGTTGGTAGGACCCAGCCGGCAGCTTCGGGTCGAGCTTTCATATCGGCGCCCCCGTGGGAGGCGACCACACCAACGGTTTCGCTTGAGCCGTAGCCGATACCGACGTTGCTTGCCGTGGTCGGCAGGGTGTCGCGAACCCGTTGGGCGAGGTCGGGGCTGACGGGTGCACCACCAAAACCGACGTTGGTCAAACTGGATGTGTCGGTCAGTCCTTCGGCTGCTTCGTCGAGCACTCGTGGCCCCATCGACCCGATCAAACTCCACACGGTGGCGCGTTCTTTTTCGACTAGTCGAAGGCCCGCTGCCGGGTCGAAACGACCAGTGCGGAAGATCAGCGTCCCGCCTGCGACCATGTTGATGAGAGTCGAACCTGACAGCCCCGACACGTGAAACAGCGGCGAGGTCATCATCACCCGCGGTGGGACGCTCGACCGGTCGGGTGCTGGTTGTCCGCCTGCTTCGGCCTCGGCTGCGGCTTGCATCATCCTGACCGCGCCGTTCAGCATCTGGATCTCGACAAAACCGACGAGGCCCCGATGGCTGGCGGTCGCCCCTTTGGAACGGCCGGTTGTGCCGCTGGTGAAAAAGATCGACACCGGGTCATCTTCGGTTAGTTCAACTGTTGGGAACTGGTGCGCGCCGACATCGCGTTGCAGCCGCCGGCGCTCGGCGTCCATGTCGACGAGCGGCGCCGAAACTGAGTCTGGTACTCGGGCGAGCCGCTTGTCGTCACCGAGTATCAGTTTCGGTGTTGTCAACTCGGTTGCGTGAACGATCTCATCTGGGGTCCACCAGCCGTTGTAAAGCGCGACGATTGCCCCGGAACTCACGAGCGCGAAATAGGCGATCACCCAATCTGGAGAGTTGGCGGCCAAAATACCGACACGGTCTCCTTTGCTTATGCCGTGATCCGCGCTCAAAGCTGCGGATTCGGCAGCTACCAGGTCGACGAACTGGTCATGGGTGATGCGCCTGTCGTCGAGCACCAAAAACTCGCGGTCGCCGTGCGCCCTACATCCTTCAACAAAATCCCGCAGCGTTTTTCGGCGGTTGACAAGAACGGGCACGTCGTGACCCCGCACGTTTTCAACCTGCACAGGAAAATAGCCGTCGGGGCCCGTTAGCCCTTGAAGCACCTCATCTCGAAGCGACATGGTTCGGACCGTAGCGGAAGCCGAGTCACCGGCGATAACCGGTCAGGTGATCTCGACTACGGAGACCTTCAGCGACATGCCGGTGGGTGCTTCATATTCGACAACATCGCCGATAGTGGACCCGAGGAGCGCTGCACCCATGGGTGAAGCTGGCGACACCACCATCAGATCTTCGGGTTTTTCCTCGATCGACCCGACCAGATATTTTTCGGGCACGCTGTCGCCTTCGAACACGATCGACACGATCGAACCAGCACCGACCGTGCTGCCGTTGTTGTTGGCTTCGACGATCACCGCGTTCTCAATGACATGGGCGAGGTGCATGATCCGCCCTTCCATTTTCCCTTTGTCTTCTTTGGCTGCGTGATAATCGCCGTTTTCTGATAGATCGCCGAGCGCGCGAGCTGCCTCAATCTTTTGGGAGAGTTCAATACGCCCGCGGGTGGTCAAGTCGTCATGTTCGGCTTTGAGGCGATCAAATGCCGTCTGTGAAAGCTGCTGTACGTTCGCCATCCCAAGAAATCTAGCGCGATACCAGTGGGCCGCGGCCGCTCAACCGTCTCAAGCTCAGCACAGCATCGGTCGGTCGGCGAGACTACACATGTGTCTGGTGGTTATCGTGCCGCTGTTGGAGGGTGATGGTGTCGGATCCGACGATTCTTGATGTGGGTGTGGTGGGGGCAGGGCCGGCGGGTCTCATCTTGGCTCGTCGGCTCAGTGAAACTTCGGCGAGCTTCGCGATATTTGAGCGCAATACGGATGTGGGTGGCATTTGGGATATTGACGCTGTGGGTTCACCGATTTATGAGTCGGCCCATTTCATCTCGTCGCGAACCCTGTCGGGTTTCGCGGGTTACCCGATGCCCGACGACTTCCCGGACTACCCCGACCATCGCCAGCTACTCGACTACATACGTTCGTTTGCTGACGAGTTTGATCTTCGCCGTAACATTCGTTTCGGTGTAGCGGTCGACAAAGCTGTTCTCACTGCCGACGGACTCTGGGAACTGCAGTTCGACAACGGTGATATGCGTCTTTGCCGTTATTTGGTCTGCGCTAATGGTGTGACCTGGGTGCCTAATTTGGTGGGTTGGCCCGGTGAGTTCAATGGGGTGATTCGCCATGCTGTCAGTTACCGCTCACCGAAAGAGTTCGAGGGGAAACGGGTTTTGGTGGTGGGGGCCGGCAACTCTGGCGCGGATATTGCTTGTGACGCTTCGTTTAGCGCTGATCAGGCGTTTTTGAGTGTGCGCCGTGGCTATCACTTCATCCCCAAGCACATCATCGGCATGCCTTCCGACGTGTTCGCGTCGCAAGGCCCGTCGTTGCCGCACTGGTTGGAGGTCCGGGTTTTTGGGGTGATGTTGCGGATGATCAACGGCGATCTGCGCCGTTTTGGTTTGCCGAAACCCGACCACCGGATTTTTGAGTCTCATCCTTTGATGAACACCCAGGTACTTCATTATTTGGGCCACGGCGACTGCATCGCCAAACCTGACGTCGAGCGTTTCGACGGCGACCATGTGGTCTTTGTCGACGGTAGCCGCGAACAGATCGATTTGGTGATCACAGCAACCGGCTATCAGCACGAGATCCCGTTTCTCAACCCGGGCGTGCTGTCGTTCAAAGGTGGCCGCCCCGACCTCTACTTGGGGATTTTTTCGCGAAGCCATCTGAACCTTGCCGCTCTGGGTTTTATCGAGTTCGCTTCGGCCGCCTATGACAATTTCGACAAGATGGCCGAACTCATCGTCGCCGACGCCACCGCTGCCGCGGGATCGGCTACCGCGCAGGCATTCCGGCATCTGAAAGCCACCGACCGTCCCGACTTGAAAGCTGGTCACCGCTACGTTGACTCTGACCGGCACTCCAACTATGTCGAAGTGAGTACATATTTGAAGCTCCTCGACAACGTGAAGACAAAAGTCGGCCTCACTGAAAGCAACCAGCGATGACCCGCAGCAGCGCTCTCATCACCGGTACCGCTTCGGGTATCGGAGCCGAAGTGGCCCGCCGTTTTGCCGAGCGGGGCTTTCACATAATCGCCGTGGACCGTACGCCCGAACTAGCCGAGCGCACCGCTACCGATATCGGTGCGGCGGTGACCGCTGTGGGTTGTGACCTTTCTGATCAGCAACAAACCGGCGTTCTGTGCGAGCGGATTGCTGGCGAATGGCGTGACGATCTTGACGTTCTGGTGTGCAACGCCGGCGTGCTGATCCCCGCTGACATAGCCGATCTGAGCGCTGACGACATTGATCTTCACCTTGATGTCTTGTTGCGCAACCCGATGCAGTTGATTCGTGCCGCGTTGGGTGTGTTCCTAGACCGGAACCGTGGTCACATCATGGCCACCGTCTCCATGGGAGGAATCTGCCCGCTGCCGGCATCTGCTCCGTACTCTGCGGCCAAGGCAGGTTTGCGGGCGTTTCTCGCTGCTCTCAACTCAGAGGTTTCTCACACCAACGTGGCGATCAGCGGGATTTATCCCACCGCGGTCAACACTCCGATGCTGCAGCACGAGGCCCGCTCGGGCGGCAGCGCACTCAATTTTTTGAGTGCCGTCAAGACGGTCGATGATGTGGCCGACGCCTACGAACGGGCCCTCGCCAAACCCAAGCTTGAGATATACGTCCCCTATCACGAAAGCCTTTCCGCACGCGCCGCGTTGTGGACCCCGTCGCTAATCCCACGACTCATCCCCTTTTTCAACCGCATCGGAGAACGCGGCCGAAAGAAGTACCTCGCCCAACTCGACCCCTAGCCCCTCAAATTGCAGATGACGACGGGGAATGCAGGGGGTACACTCGGGGGATGGGATCACACGGCCCGTTGATCGTAGTTATTTCGTAGCGCACGCCCGTTGTGGCGTGCGCCCGACCGTCCACTTCGGTGGGCGGTTTTCTTTTGCCCCCAACAACCAGCGAATGAGAAGAAGAACATGACCCATCGAGTGGGAATAGTGGGCGGCGACGGTATCGGCCCGGAAGTCATAGCCGAAGGCTTGAAGGTCATAGCCGCGGCAGGGGTCGAAATTGACGCGGTCAACTACGACCTCGGCGGCAGCCGCTACCTGAAAGACGGCGTTGTGCTGACCGATGAGATAGTTGACGAGTGGCGCGCCCTTGACGCCGTCTATGTCGGGGCGGTTGGAACCCCTGATGTACCGCCCGGAGTTATTGAGCGAGGACTTCTGCTCAAAATGCGCTTCGACCTTGACCTCTACATCAACTACAGGCCTTTCAGTTGCGGACCCGACAGCGCCAACACCAGTCCGATGTCGGGGGGTGAGGACACAGAGTTCGACTTTGTCGTCATCCGCGAGAACACTGAGGGCACTTACGCTGGTGAAGGTGGGTTTCTGCGCAAGAACACCCCCCACGAGATTGCCACTCAGGGGTCGGTCAACACCCGTGTCGGTGTTGAACGGTGCGTTCGTTATGCGTTCGAGTTGGCGTTGCAGCGGCGCAAACACCTGACGCTGGTTCACAAAACCAACGTGTTGACGTTCTCGGGTGACCTTTGGGAACGGACTTTCAACGAGGTGGCCGACGAGTACCCGGGAGTGGAAACGGCCTACAACCATGTCGATGCGGCCTGCATCTACTTTGTGGATGATCCGCAGCGCTACGACGTCATCGTCACCGACAATCTTTTCGGCGACATCTTGACAGACCTCGGCGGGGCTGTGAGCGGCGGGATTGGTTTCGCGGCGTCGGCCAACTTGCATCCTGGGCGGGTTTCCATGTTTGAACCGGTCCACGGATCTGCTCCCGACATTGTGGGCACCGGCAAAGCCAACCCCACAGCTGCAATATTGTCTGGCGCGTTGATGCTTGACCATCTCGGCGAGGACCAGGCTGCTGAGAGGATCCGCAAGGCCTGCAATAATCCTGATTCTCTCAGCGGATCAACCACAGAAATAGGCGACGTCATCGCCGCTCGCTTGTAGGAGGCACAATGCCCATCACTCCCACCCCCCACATCTGGATGAACGGCGAGATGGTGCCGTGGGAACAAGCGCAGATCCATGTGCTCTCCCACACGCTGCATTATGGAACTGGCGTATTCGAAGGTATTCGTGCCTATGAGACTGCTGATGGGCCAGCCATTTTTCGGCTCACCGAGCACATTGAGCGTCTTTTCAACTCGGCCCGAATCCTCAACATGCCGATGCCGTACTCGATTCCTGAAATCGTTCAGGCATGCAAAGATGTCGTAGCCGACACTGGGCTGAGCAGCTGTTATCTACGCCCAATTGCTTATTTTGGTTATGGCGAGATGGGTTTGTCGATTGAACATTGCAAGACCGACATCGCCATCGCCGCCTGGCCCTGGGGTGCATACCTCGGTGATGATGCCGCAACCAAGGGTGTGCGCATGAAGATCTCGTCGTGGAAGCGCCACGACCACAACATCATGCCGCCCGCTTCCAAAACCACCGGCAACTACGCCAACTCAACCTTGGCCAAAATGGAAGCCCTGGCCGCGGGTTACGACGAGGCGATCATGCTCAACAATGCTGGTTTGGTCTCCGAATGCAGCGGCGAGAACATTTTCGTGGGTCTCGGTGATGTGGTCTACACCCCGCCAACTTCGGCGGGCGCATTGAAAGGAATCACCCAGGACACCGTTGCCGCACTGGCAACAGACATGGGAATCAACATCGCTGTCGGTGAAATGTCCCGCAACGACCTCTACGTAGCGGATGAGATATTTGTTGTCGGTACCGCCGCAGAAGTCAGCGCAGTGAACTCAGTTGATGATCGTGCCATCCCCTGCCCGGGTCCCGCCACCAAAGCCATCGCGGAGGCGTATGCCGAGGTTGTGAGGGGCAAAAACCCGAAGTACCGATCATGGAACGAGCTGGCGTCATGACCGAACCCGAGGCATCGATCGAACGCGCGGGGGTTCGAGACCAGGCTTGGCCAGAACAAGTCGAGATTTACGACACCACGCTGCGTGACGGCTCGCAGCTAGAAGGAATATCGCTCACTGTTGACGACAAACTGCGGATCGCGGAACAACTTGACCTGCTCGGCGTCGCTTATATCGAGGGCGGTTACCCGGGTGCTAACCCTAAAGACGACGAGTTCTTCGAGCGCGCCAAAACCGAACTGCATTTGACTACCAGCAAGTTTGTGGCTTTCGGCTCGACCAGACGCCCACGTGGAAAGGTTGATTCTGACAACTCGCTGGCCAATCTGGTGGCCGCCGGGACCGAGGTCGTGTGCATCGTCGGCAAGTGTTGGGACTATCACGTCACCGAGGCGCTTGGTACGACGCTTGATGAGGGCGTGGCGATGGTCGCCGATTCCGTGGCCTTCTTGGTAGCTGCTGGTAAACGGGTGTTTTTCGATGCTGAACACTTCTTTGACGGCTACAAACGAAACCCTGAGTTCAGCCTTCGAGTGCTCGAACAGGCTGCTATTGCGGGGGTTGAAGCGGTGGTGTTGTGTGACACCAACGGTGGTTCGTTGCCTCCCGAAATCGAACGAGCCGTGGCTGATGTGATCGCTCACGTGGACTGCGGTGTCGGTATCCACCTTCACAACGACACCGGCTGCGGCGTAGCCAATGCTCTAGCGGCCGTGCGGGTCGGAGCCACCCAGGTTCAAGGCACGATCAACGGTTACGGCGAGCGGGTTGGTAACTGTGATTTGGTCCCGATCATGGCCAACCTCGAATTGAAGATGGGTATTGAGTGTCTTCCCGAAGGTCGTATTGCTCGGTTGACCTCGGTGTCACACCACATCGCTGAGCTGGTCAATTTCACTCCCGACGCGCAGCAGCCTTATGTGGGTTCCTCGGCGTTCGCGCACAAAGCCGGCCTTCACACCAGCGCTTTGAATCGGCGACCTGATGCCTACGAACACGTTGAACCGGAGTCGGTGGGCAACGGTACGCGCATTGTGGTCTCAGAAATGGCCGGGCGCTCGACTCTGGCAATGAAAGCAAAGAACCTGGGTCTTGAGATCGACGGGAAGGTTCTCGGTGATGTCGTCGTGACCCTCAAGGAGCTTGAGCATCTGGGCTATCACTTCGAAGTCGCAGATGCTTCCCTTGAGTTGTTGATGCGCGGCGCGGCCGGTTGGGAACAACCCTATTTCAACCTAGAGTCGTTTTCGGTCGACATGGCCCATCGTTCCGGCACCGGTGCCCGCTTGTGGAACGACGTAACGGTCGATGTGGAGACTGAGGCCACCGTCAAGATCTGGGTTGACGGTAAACGCCGAATCGCGGTGGGGGAGGGCAACGGTCCTGTCAACGCACTCGACGCGGCCGTGCGCTCGGCTCTGAACGGTCGCTATCCGGAGATCGATCGAGTGTCGCTCACTGACTTCAAGGTTCGGGTGCTCAACACTGAGCAGGGAACCGGCGCGGTGACGCGTGTGCTGTTAGACAGCACTAACGGCGAGCGCTCATGGTCAACTATCGGCGTTTCTGAGAACATCATTGAGGCGTCGTGGCAGGCGCTCATCGATTCCCTCGTCTACGGCTTACTCATAGCCGACGAGCAGCCCTGATTCCCCGAAATCTGCGCGATTAGCTACATCCTGTGTGGTTTAACGCGCAGATTTGGTGTGTGGCCCCAACCGCTCCGGCGCCCGGCGTTGCTCAGTAAAAAACACCGGCGGCTTCGAGGCGGTTGAGTTCGTCGTCATCGATGCCAAGCACTTCACGGAGCACTTCGTGGGTGTGATGCCCGAGTGGAGGAGCAGACTGGGCGGTGCGCAGCACGGTGCGTGACATGCGGGTGGGATTGGCAGGCTGTTGCTCAGGCCCGTGCACCTCGTGTACCAGATCGACCATCAGTCCGCGTTCGTCGAGGTGTGGGTCTGCCAAGTGATCCAGCGGACCCATCACCGGCATCGCCGACACCCCGACAGCTTGGAGCAACTCGGCGGTCTCTGCAACAGAACGCAGCGAAGTCCACTGGCTCAGCCGCTCGTCAATGGCGTCGTGGGCGACGAATCGAGCTTCAACGTTGCCCAGGGTCTCATCGGCGGTCCAACCGGCGACGAGCTCAAGTGCCCGCCAAGCATCGTCGCTCTGCACCGTGATGGCGACCCAACTGTCGTCCTCTGAACCGGGATAGACACCTTGTGGGGCCATGTGGGGGTCGCGATTGGCAAGGTTCGTGGGGTTCACGCCAGTCTCGATTGCCTCCAGATAGAGCTCGCCGAGCAGGTACGCGGCGGCTTCGGTTTGGGCCATCTCCACGAAGGAACCCTCACCGGTCTGATAGCGGTGGTCGAGCGCAGACAAGACACCCACCGTCAACATCTTCGAGGCGATGTGGTCGGGATGATTGAGCGAGGTACCGCACGGATAAGGACCGTCCGGGTGACTCCATAACATATGAACACCCGCGAAACTTGAATTCAGCGGGCCGAAAGCCTTCATTTCCCCCATGGGACCCCCACGCCCGTAACCCTGCGAGGCCACATAGACCACGCTCGGATTGACCGCCGCGATGTCTGGATAATCGAGACCGAGTCTGGCCATCACCCCACCGCGGTTGTTCTCGGCGACCACATCGGCTGTGGCGCAGAGTTCTTTGGCCAGTCGCCGCCCGTCGGCTGTGGTGAGATCCAAAGCGATACCGCGACGACCTCTGCACTCCATGTTGAAACAAAAAGACCTGTCGAGGTCGGCAAGGCCGGCCGCGCGGAGCACATCAGGCTTCTTGCGGGACTCGATCTTGATGACATCAGCCCCGAGTTCTGAGAGCATCCAGCAAAGTTCGGGTACCACCGCGGCGATGCCGAACTCGATGACACGCAACCCTTCGAGCAGCAAGCCGTGGTGCTTCGGTGAGTCGCGGAGAGGGGAAGCTGGTGCGGCTGCGGTTCTGGACGAGGGGGTGTCGGTTGGTGGAGGCTGGAACCTCCAGAGGCGGCCGGCCACTCCATCGACAAAAAAGCCTCGCTCGGTGGTCTGGGGATGGTTCACAAACTCCAGCGGATGCTGGATAGAACCCAGCGGTAGGCCCAGCCGCAGCGACTCATCGAACAGTTCAGACCGATCGAGTTCGGCGAAGGACCGCGTGGCAACGTCGCGGATGACATCGGAGTTCTGCATGCGGTGAATCCGGTCGTTCCACTCGTCTCCAGCGACCTCGGTAGGCACACCACACAATTCAACGAACGCCTGCCAATCCGACTCGCTGCCAAACACCATGCGTACATGGCCGTCGCGGCAGGGCACGACCAGATAAAACCCCTCAGCGTTGCGCCTCCCTTCAACCGGGAGGAAAGGGTTTACCGACAGGTACCCGGGGATAGCCACGCCCCACGGATACGTCCCGCCCAGTCCTGCTTCCTGCGAGCTCGTTTCGATCTGCTGTCCCAGTCCAGTCCGCCGCCGGTCCATCAGAGCCGCCACCGCGGCCATAGCGCCGTGGACCGAAGCACAGTCGTGGGCCAGGTATCCGGGAAGGGCGGTGGGGAATTGCGACCGATGACCTGTGGCGTGAAGTGCGCCGCTGGCGGCTTGGGCGGGGAGCGATTCCAGATACCAGTGCGAGCGCGGACCGCTCAGACCAAGATCGGTGAGGCTGACGATCACAAGATGGGGGTATTGGGCTCCGAGCGCGGGGCGGTCAATGTCAGCGCGGGGTCCACCGTTCTCGATGAACACGTCAACGAGCGGCAACAACTCCGAGAGTCCCTGGCCAGCTTCGGCGCTGACCTTGCCGTGGTTGCGGTAGCGGTCGGTGGCAGAGTCGTCGTCATGGTCGTTCAAGCGAGTGACATCCGCGCCGAGATCAGCCAGGATCCGTCCGCATAGTGCTCCCCGCCGGTCGGTTGCATCAAGCATTTTGAACTCGGCGAGGGGGTGGTTGATCACCGTTGGAGTCTCGCGTAGAGCGCTTGAAGGCACAACGTCATGAGCATTCTCGCTACGCTTACCGGCGATGTCTGTGCCGCGGCATTTCCCCAGCAAGATCGATGAACCCAAGGCGTATGTTTCTGCGCCGCGTCGTTCGGGGAGTTGGTTGGCGAATCGGCCGGGTGAGGTGGTTGGCGCTGCGCAGCCTTCGGGACCAGCGGTGGGCAACCAAGGTCCCGATCAGGGCTATGTGCATAAGCTCGTAAAACGTTTCGAGGGTGATCTTGTGCTCACCGCGGGCGAGCACGCAGCCGATGTGTTGGAGGGTGCATGTGCGGTTGCGCTGCGCCGTGCTTCGTTGTATGGGCGCGCGCCCGTGTCTGATGATCTTCGTGTCGCGCTGATCGTGTTCGGCTATCTCGGTGACGCTGCCGACGAGCTTGTGGAATTTCGTAGACCGCTGTTCGAAGAGTTGCATCATGTGTCGTTCCATTACTTCACCGCACGCGAGATCGCCGATCTTGTTCCAGAGGCAACATTGCGTATGGATCCTGCTGCGGTGGCGGCTGCGTGTGCCGATGACTGGAGATCTCCGCTAGGGCTTTAGGAACGCAAACTCGCTGATGAACGGCGAGAAGAGCTTCTGGGGATGTCATCGCGCGTAGTCGGGCGACGATTAGCCTGAGGCTCATGCAAGCTCCGCGGGTTCGTTTTGCGCCGGCACCGACCGGTTACCTTCATGTGGGGAGCGCCCGTTCGGCCCTTTTCAACTGGCTGTTTGCTCGTCGCTACGGCGGACAGTTCGTGTTGCGGGTCGAAGACACCGACGAGTCGAAGAAATCTCAGGAGTTTGTCGATGCCATCGTGGAGCCGTTGCGCTGGCTCGGACTCGATTGGGATGAGGGGCCGTACTTCCAGTCTCAACGCAAGCACGCGCATGAGGCTGCCATTGAGCAGCTCATTGATGATGGCAAGGCGTACTTCTGCGATCTGAGCGCTGCCGATTCGCAGCGTTTGTCTGCCGAGGCAGGTTTACGGGAGGGCTATCACGGCTGGTCCCGTGATCGCAATGTGGCCGACGGTGATGGGGTAGTGGTCCGCTTTCGTGTGCCCGATATGGGTTCAACCGTTATCGAAGATTTGATACGTGGTCGGGTTGAGGTCGCCCATGACACAATCGACGACTTCGTGATCCGGCGAGGCGACGGCTCACCTGTGTTCTTTATCGCCAACGCGGTCGATGATCACGACATGGGTATCACCCATGTCATAAGGGGCGAGGATCTTCTCAACACCACCCCCAAAGTCAAGCTGCTATGGGAAGCGCTCGGCTATGGTCCAACACCGAGTTATGCCCACCTTCCGCTGCTCGTCAACGAGCAACGCAAGAAGCTGTCGAAGCGTCGTGACAGCGTTGCGCTATCCGAGTTCGCAGCTGACGGTTATCTCGCCGAGGCGCTGCTGAACGCATTGGCTTTGCTGGGTTGGGGTCCACCCGACGAGATTGAGATTCGGCCGATTGAGGAGATCGTTTCACTGTTTTCGCTTGAAGCTGTCAACAAGGGGTCCGCCTTTTTCGATCTGGTCAAGCTCAAGCACATCAACAACGCATACATCAAAGCGCTGACGCCGGCTGAGTTTGTGGAAGCCGCAGCGCCTTGGCTTCCCGATCACTATGACCTTGGGGTTGTTGAGGCGCTCGCGCCGGAGGTTCAGCAGCGCATTTTGACGCTGTCGGAAGCGGCGGCTTGGCTCGATTGGCTTTTTGTGGATGAAATCAGCGAATACAACGAGAAGGCTTGGGCCAAGGCCATGATCAAGGGCCGAGCGGCAGAGCGGGTTCTCGCCGAACTCGCCGGCGTGCTTGAAACCGATCCGTTCAACGATCCTGCACGCTTGGAGGCCTCCGTGTTCGAGGTCGGCAACCGGCTCAGCGAGGAACTCGATGCGCGGGTGATGTCGCAGGCCCCATTACGTATTGCTCTCACCGGCAGCGGAGCCGGCATCCCGCTGTGGGAAGCGATGACGCACCTCGGCAAGGAGAAGACACTGTCCCGTATCGCCGCGGCCCGAAGCCGCCTAGCGGGCTGACGATGCGCAGCGGACGGCTTGGTTGGCTGTCCGGGCGGCGCGTCATCTGGACGCTCCTGATAATCGGGACTCTGGTCGTCGGTTACGTGGGGATCAACTTCATTCAGGTGCGAATGAATCTTGATGTCGACAATCGGGGTCCGGGCGATGCCATCGTGGTGCTGGGTGCAGCGCAATACGACGGCAGGCCCTCCCCGGTGTTGGCGAGACGACTGGAGCATGCTTTGGAACTCTGGCACGAAGGCGCCGCGCCGCTCATTGTCACCACAGGGTCGAAACAACAAGGCGATCGGTTCACTGAGGGCTTCACCGGATTTGAGTATCTTCTGGAGGCGGGTGTCCCCGAGTCCGCTCTGCTGCTGGTGACCGATGGTGCGTCCACCTGGGAGCAGATGGCAGCCACAGCCAGGGTGCTCAATGACCGCGGCCTGTCGTCGGCGGTTGTGGTGTCTGATCCGTATCACACGCTGCGCCTTGCCCAGATTTCCGTTGAGGCTGGTCTGACCGCATATATTTCACCAACCGACGGCGACCCTTCGATGAGGCAGTTGGCTCGTGAAACGATGGCTGTGTCGCTTGGGCGAATCCTTGGTTATCGACGCGTCGACAACTGGTTCGGTAATGCCAACTGAACGGTGCCGGCCCCGAGGTGGTCGACGTTGAGGAAATTTCGTGCGAGACAGCGGCGGAAACCGGTACGATGCGGTCGCCCTTCGGGGATGGTGTAATTGGTAACACATCTGGTTCTGGTCCAGACATTGGGGGTTCAAGTCCTCCTCCCCGAGCTTTTGGTTTCTGTCGCGCCGAGGATCTTGGCGCGCGGTTACACTCATGCGGTCGCAGATCGCCTCAGCGATGAACCTGCCCCGTTCGTCTAGCGGCCTAGGACGCCACCCTCTCAAGGTGGTAGCACGGGTTCAAATCCCGTACGGGGTACCACGACCAGCCCAGAAAATACCCTTTGAACTCGTTCGACATTCGCGGCATAGATTCGTGTTTGGCGACCGACGCACCCGAACCATGCGCTTCACACGTTCGGGTTCGATTACTTCGATGAGGTGTGGATCACTGGCAGAGCGTTCCATGGGAGCCGACATTGTGTTGCGCCTGTTCAAGACAGGTGACGCTCAACAGCACAAGATCGTGCGCCGTGCTGAGGTGCTTGCGGCTGATCACTAGCGTTGCGCTGCTGTCGCACCATCCAACTAGTTGGTCCTGCGCGTATTTGTGGGTTTTGGGGTTGCTGGTTTCGGTTGGTGGGTCATGTTATCAGGAGTCCTCGGGCTGCGAAGTTGGTGGGGTTGGTGAACCCGTGGGCGGTTCGTCGTAGGACTTGAATGGATCCTCGGTGTTGCGCCAGTGACCCAGTGTCGAACCCGCGAGCTGGTAACCGATGAAGGCGATGAGTTCGTCGTCCCAGTCTGCCGCCCGTTCGGCGGGGACTCGAGTAGAAGGCGCTCGGTCTGCTTAAGCCAGCCCACGCTGTCACTGAGCCCATCCCCGAGTCCAGCGGCCGCGAGATTCGAGAGGCGCTCGACGCCTACCGCCTGCTGGTCTTCCCAGCCAACATGGTGTCGACGTCGATGCTCATTTGCTGCTAGCCGAACTCTGGGGCACGCCGTCACCCAGCCACTGGGAGGCTCACCATGGCCGCATGAACCCAATCACCCACGTCTACACCAACGCCAGTCCCGCCCTCGTGGCCAACACACTTACGGATGTGGGACCGTTGGTGCTGCACGCTAGATCATGAAATGATGTAGCAGTAATTCAGATGGAGACACCATGCGAATATCTGAGAGAGGCCAGATCACGATTCCCAAGGTATTGCGGGAACAATTCGGCCTGAATCACAACGTTGAGGTGGAGCTCACTCCCACCGAGGGAGGACTCCTCATTCACAAGCGGACCGCTGCGCAGCATCCCGTCGAGAGGGTGTATGCCATCCTCGACAGCAGCGGGAGCACCGACGACTACATCGAGGAGATCCGAGGACGGTGATCACCGCCGTCGACACCAACGTCCTGGTGGACACCAGCGTGAGCCGTCGCCTCAATGATCCATCCGTTTGTCGATAGCCATAGATACGGGAAAGTCACGGCTAACTTAGCACTTTTCGGCTATATTCGACGTCGTGTTGTACGAACGGCTGACTCAGCTTCCTGAGCGGAGCTTCTTTCTGCTCGGTCTGCGAGGGACGGGCAAGAGCACGTGGATTCGCTCTGCGCTGCCGTCGGCGGTGCGCTTCGACCTGCTCGACGAGTCTCTCTTCACCGATCTGCTGGCTGACCCTGCGTTGTTCGGTCGCATGGTCTCAGCGGTCGAGACGGGCGATTGGGTCGTCGTCGACGAGGTTCAGCGAATTCCGAGCCTGCTCAACGAGGTTCATCGCCAGATCGCCGATCGGGAGCTTCGCTTCGCCCTTCTGGGCTCGAGTGCACGCAAGCTCAAGTCTTCCGGCATCAACCTTCTTGCGGGTCGAGCCTTGCGCATGGCGATGCATCCGCTCACTGCCGCGGAGCTGGGCAGCGACTTCGACCTCGACGAGGCACTGCGTCACGGAACTATCCCGCTGGTGTGGGCAGCCCGCAATCGCGGCGAAGTGCTTGCGAGTTATGCCCAGCTGTATCTGCGAGAAGAAATCCGCGCCGAGGCAGCCGTTCGCAACCTGGCCGGATTCGTGAGATTCCTCCCGGTCGCTGCGCTGATGCACGCCCAGCAACTGAACACCGCAGCCATCGCACGAGATGCCGGTGTCGCACGTTCGACCGTCGAGGGCTACCTCGAGATTCTCGAGGACACCCTGCTCGCCGTACCGCTTCCCGCTCTCGAGGCCAAGCTGAGGGTCCGCGAGCGACGACGGCCGAAGCTGTACTGGGCGGACCCGGGCTTGGTGCGAGCCGTCAAACGCCAGTTCGGCCCGGTCGCCGCGGAGGAGCGCGGCGCTTTGTTTGAGGGCTGGGTGCTCGGCCAGCTGCGCGCCCACAACGAGCGCCGGAGGCTCTTTGACGAGATTGCGTACTGGGCTGCGACCGAGTCGAGCATCGAGGTCGACTTCGTCTTGCGCCGCGAAGACCGCTACGCGGCAATCGAGGTCAAAGCAGCCGAGCGATACAACACCTCATTCGTCAAGGGGCTGCGAGCCGTGGTTGATCTGCCGGGCTTGACCCGACGCATCGTGATCTATCGAGGACGTCGAACCTTCCGCACCGAGGACGGCATAGACGTCTGGCCGATTGAGACCTTCCACGCGGCGCTGCGCGACGAGGAACTGTGGAGCTGAACCGCACCAACCCGGCGAGCAGTCCCGCCCCGTGAGACCTCAGTCGGTGTTGAACAGCCTGAACTTGATCGTGTCGCCGATCACCACTGACATCGCCTACGAGGCGGGTCTGCGCTGGCAGCGGTACCGCCGAGCGGGTGGACCGCGTGAACGGATCATCACCGACTTCCTGATCGGCGCTCATGCACTCAGCACGGCGGACGCCTTCCTCACACGCGACCGCGGCTTCTACGCCACCTACTTCCCCGAACTTGCCGTAGCTTGATAGCGGACGTCTCAAGTTCGTTTCAAACGGACTGACACAAGGCGGCACAGATAGATTCAATCCGCACGGGGCACTACCCTCACACGAAACACCGTGTTCTGTGGGGAGATTGAAATGAGCAGCGAGAAATGGACAATCGAAGACATCAGTGATCAATCGGGCAGGGTTGCGGTTGTGACCGGAGCCAACGCTGGGCTTGGCCTTGAAACGGCACGTGAACTGGCCGGTCGGGGAGCGTCGGTAGTGCTTGCTGTCCGAAATCTCAACAAAGGCGAGCAGGCCGCCGAGTCCATCAGGTCTGACTACCCGGACGCCCACCTTGAATTGCAGCAACTAGATCTGGCGTCGCTCCACTCCATCAGTAACGCTGCCTCAGAAATCAGTGACCGGTTTGAACACATCGACCTGCTGATTAACAACGCCGGGGTGATGTACACGCCGAAGCAGAAGACCGCGGACGGGTTCGAGATGCAGTTCGGTACCAATCACTTGGGCCACTTCGCTCTGACCGGACAGTTGCTCAACCGACTATTGGAGGTGGACCGATCACGGATTGTGACGGTCAGTAGCCTTGGGCACCGATTCCTTTCACGGATTGACTTCGACGATCTCCAAGCCGAGCGACGTTACCGCCGCGTGCCAGCCTACGGGCGCTCAAAGTTGGCGAACCTGATGTTCGCCTACGAGCTTCAACGCAGACTCGTTGCCGCCGGAGCCAAGACCGTAGCGTTGGCAGCCCATCCGGGAGGGTCCAGCACCGAACTCGCCCGTCACATCCCCGGGAGTCGAATCGTTGATCGTCTGTCTGCACCGCTAGCGCAGAGCGCGGCCATGGGTGCGCTTCCAACCCTGAGAGCGGCCACGGACCCGACTGCCGGAGGCGGGCAATATTTCGGCCCCGACGGTTTCATGGAGACTCGCGGTCACCCGGTGCTGGTCAAATCCAGTGATCGTTCCCACGACACTGAGGCACAACAGCGACTCTGGGCCGCATCCGAAGAACTCACCGCAATCCGTTACTCACTCTGACAGACCGCCCTACAGACAAACCGCCTCGCTCAGGCAATGTGCTGACCGGCTGTTACCTGGATTTCTTGACCGGTGATGTTGCGTGACCGGGGCGAAGCCAAGAACAGCACAGCCTGCGCGATGTCATCAGGGCCCACATGTCGGCGCAGAGCCGCCTGACGCGCAAAACCGTCGCTGATTTCCTCGGGTGTTCGGTTCTGGGCTTCTGCCATACGCTGAAACATCGCTGTTAGTGGTTCACCAGTGGTCAACCCGGGGGTCACGATGTTGACTCGAACGCCTACCGGCCCGACTTCTTTGGCCATGGTCTTGGACATGGACTCCATTGCACCCTTGGTCGACGTATAGCGCGAGAGGTCTTCCATCAACGTGGTTGCGCTGAGCGCGGAGATGTTGATGATCGACCCACCGCCGGTCAAGGCCATATGCGTCGCTGCACTGCGGCAGATCTCCATGGTGCCGATGACGTTGATCTGCACAGCCCGTAGGTAGTCGTCCCAGTCAAGGTCGGCGACAGAAACGCTGCCGCCCCCGTAGGTGGCGATGTTGACCACCACATCAATCCTGCCGAACTCGCTGACTGTGGCCTCAACCGCGGCACGGCACTGCGAAGTATCGGCAATGTCGGTGACAACCGTGAGCGTTTGTCGGTTGGTCGCCTCGGCAACCTCGGCGGCGAGTCCTTCGAGCGGTTCGGCGCGTCGAGCGGCGAGGGCCACGTCAGCCCCCTCAGTTGCCAGTGCCAACGCACAGCAACGGCCGATACCTTGCCCGGCTCCGACGATGAGCGCCGCCGCATTCTCCAGTGTCAGGTCGGTCAGCAATGCAGCTTCACCAGTCGAGATCGGTTTGATGCATACTCCAAGACTCGGCGATCAGCCCCGCAGCGATCCGATATTGGGCGAGCCAGGTGATCTTCACCTTGGAGCCGATGGCTACGTTGACACCCTCCAGGGCGAGATGCACAAAAACGTAGTCGTCAACCGCAGCGATTTGGGCGAAATCGAGTTTGGTCGGACGGATCGTCTCGACTGAGGAACTGACGTGGTGAGCATAGCGCTGAGGCGTCGTGCGCTCGGTTCCGTCACGGGTGTGGCGGACAAAGGGATCAGCCAATACCTCCCCGAGTCGATCCAAGGATTGGTCGATCCAGATGTGGTTCCACAAAGTCTCGATCAACACTTCATTTTCGCGGCTCATCGGTTCCTCCAATCCGAGCGTAGAACAATCACAGCGAAGGGGTTTCTGTCGGGGCGATACGGTTTCGCCAGAGCACGCCGAAGCCCATTGAGATGAGCACCAGCACACCCATCAGCGACATGATCGGGCGGATGCCATAGATGTCGGCCAGTTTGCCGAAGGGGAGCGAGGCGAGCCCGAAACCGGTGAAGCTCAACATGATCAGGCTCTGGACCCGTCCGTGGTATTCGACATCGGCGATGGTGAGCGCCAAAGAATTGTTGAGCGCCTGGAACGCCGCGGAACCTCCGCCCACGAACACAATCACGACGACCGCAGCCCAGTATTGCGGAACCACCGCGAAGAGGATCAACGAGATACCGAAGACGATGGCGGCTTGGATCTGCAGCGACGGTAACCGTGATTGTTTGACACTGGCCAAGGAGATGCTGGCAATGACTGCGCCGATAGCTGCCGAGGTCGTGAGCAGGCCCAATGCCCACGCGTCAAGTTCGTAGACGTCTTCCACCAACCCAGGGAGAAAGGTGATGTGGGGGAAGCCGAACATCACGATCAGTAACGAGACAACCAGTAATCTTGCCAACTCCGGACGTTTGCGAACATAAGCGAAACCGTCGGCCAGGTCGCCGAAGGCTGAACGGCGGGATCTGTACTTGGGCGCACCGGCAGGGAGTTTCACGGTGGCGACGACTGACAAGGCAGAGAGCGTGGCGCCCACGTAATAAACACCACCGACCCCGATCACCGCGATGCCGATCAATATTCCGCCGACCGCCGGCCCCAAGACTCGGGTCATCTGAACACTGGCGTTGCTCAACAAGATGGCGTTGGTGAGCGAGTCACGTTCGACGAGGTCTGCGGTCATCGCCAGTCGCGATGGCCCCAACAACGACATACCTAGACCTTGGACTCCACCTGCGGCGACAAGCATCCAGTATTGGATGGTTCCCGTTGAGATGGCGACCGCTATCAAGAACGCCGCGGCGGTCATCGCCGACTGCGCGAACATCAAGATGGAGCGCTTACCTATTCGATCGGCGAGCACACCCGACGCGGGGATTGCCACCAAGCTGGTGACTCCGAAAGCAAACACCACCCCACCCAGCGCGGTGTTGCTTCCGGTGAGGTCATAGGCGAGCCAACCCCGGGCGATCTGTTGGGTCTGTGAGGCGAGGAAAATGAACATCCCTCCCCACCACAACATGCGGTATTCGGGAATCTGCAGCGATGCGAACCGTGCTGTCTTCGCTTCGGTATCGGGTACCCCGGTTTCAGACATTGAGGCGACGGTATCGCTTCGGCGGACCGCTCTACACATCACGGGTTTTGCTCATCACTGGCACCACCTGGCTGTGATGTCATCATGCGTATATGTTTCGCCTGTTCGGCAGAGTCGATTGTGAGCTGTGATGACCGATGCCGTTGAACACGGATCCAGTCAGGTCGCCAAAGCGGTTGAGCTTGGTTCATACCCAACAATTGTCTTGACCACGTTCGCCGGGTTTTGGGCTCTGACGGCTAGCGGAGTGCATGTGACACCCGCGTCTTACGGAGCGGGCGTGCTGGCCGCTGCTTTGGTGACGGTTCATGAGATCAAGTGGCCCCACCGCCAACAGTGGCATCCGCAGGGGCGTGAGATCCGTGCTGATATGGCGTTCATGGTGGTGGTTCAGATGACGTTGCCTTACCTGTTGTCGATCGGCGTAACAATCGGCATTGCCGACCGGTTGAAGGCCGAGGGCTTCACCGTCGATGGTCTTTGGCCGCACCAACTGCCGGTCGTCGTGCAATCGATATTGATGTTGTTGCTGGCCGATCTAGCTCGCTACTGGTTACACCGAGCGTTCCATCGCTTTGGGTTCATGTGGCGTTACCACGCCGTGCATCATTCGCCGCACCGGCTTTACTGGCTCAACGTTGCTCGATTCCATCCGTTTGAGAAAGCTGTTCAGTTCTCGTTCGATGCGCTGCCATTTGTCTTGGTGGGCGTCTCGAGAGAGGTGCTCGCCGCGTACTTCGTGTTCTATGCGGTCAATGGCTTCTTTCAACACTCCAACTGCGCCGTGCGCCTGGGTTTTCTCAACTACGTCATCAGCGGACCGGAACTGCACCGTTGGCACCATTCGGAGTTCCCTGAGGAATCCAACACCAATTTCGGCAACAACTTGATTGTCTGGGACTGGATTTTCGGGACACGCTTTCTACCGGCGGAGCGCCAAGTCGGCAATCTTGGATTGATCAACAGGAAATATCCGAGCGGATTCTGGCAGCAAATGGGCACACCGTTCGTTGCTGGTTTGGACTCAGAAACTGGGGTTGGCTCGAGGTGAGGAGCAGGGTCGGCTACCTAGGGTTGAGGACTGCTTTGACGCTTACGCAACGACCGCGTTTGCGGGCGTTGTTGCAGTCTGCGAAGGAACCTGACGAGACGCAACTGAGGGTGCTCAGAGGAATCCTGGCTAGCAATGCCTCGACTACTTTCGGGGCGAAACACGGATTTTCGGACATCAACAGCATTGCCGAATATCGCAAAGCCGTACCGGTCCAGGACTATGAGGACCTGCGTGAGTTCGTAGAGCGCCAGGAACTGACCGGCGAGCCGTGCCTTACCGCAGAGCGACCAGTGTTTTATAATCGTACGAGCGGCACTGTCACCGCTGCCAAGAACATCCCGGTCACAGAGGCAGGCCTTGAACGACTTCGGGATCGTCAACGCTTGGGAACCTACGTCTGGTCGGTTGGCGCGCCAATACTGTCGGGCAAGGTTTTCGCGGTTGGCGGGGCGGCGGTGGAGGGCCATTTGCAAGGTGGAACTCCGTACGGATCCGCGTCTGGGAAGCTGCATGAGAACCAGCCGCGGCTATTGCAAGGCCGCTATGTGTTGCCTTCGGCGCTGAACGCTGTGGCCGATTATCAAGCCCGCTATCTGGCGATGGCGATCCTGGGTGTGTCGGAACCGGCGGTCACCTGCATCGCCACGGCAAACCCTTCGACGCTCACACAGCTGTTGTCGCTGATCAACCAGCATGCTGAGCTAGTGCTGGAGGCGGTGGCTACGGGACGCTTGCCCGACGAGGTAGCCGCCAGCGTCGGCGAGGCGGTATGCCTTCTAAACCTGCGGCCTCGGCGCCCGCGCTCCCTGAGGCTGCAGAAGCGTTTGGATGCTAACGGGCTGCTCACCTATGCCGACTTCTGGCCCAACCTGGCAGGTGTCGTCACCTGGACCGGTGGGAGTTGTGGGGTTGCGTTGGGCAGCCTGAAGCCGACATTGCCCGAGCGTTGCCTTGTGATCGAGGTTGGCTGGGTGGCTAGCGAGTTGCAAGGAACCATCAATGTCGATGCCCGCAACAACACCTGTCTGCCGTTACTGGAGGACACCTTCTTCGAGTTCGTCGAAAGGGATGTTTCTGCTGCCCAACGCAACGAGATCGGATTTCGAGACACCGAGATGTTGACACTTGGCGAACTAGAGACCGGGCGTGACTACAACGTGGTGGTGACCACCTCCGACGGACTCTATCGCTACGACATGAGCGACATTGTTCGTGTGACCGGTTGGTTGAACGCCACGCCGACGCTCGAGTTTGTCCAAAAAGCCAGTGGCATCACCAGCATTACCGGAGAGAAACTATATGAGACGCAGGTGTTGGGCGCGGTACCACCCGCGCTCGCTGAGCACCAGCTTCCCTCAAGTTTTTTTGTCATGCTGGCGGACGTAGAAACCGCGCGATACACCTTGTACGTCGAACCTGCTCGGACCTCCGATAATGCCGACGATGCTGCCGCAGTCGCGTCCCTTGCGCGCGACATTGACAAGCGTCTGCGCTCCGGCAATATCGAATACGACGCCAAGCGAGCCAGCGGAAGGCTTGAATCGCTGCGAATACTGCGATTGCGCCCCGGCACAGGTGCTGCCTACCGACTCCAACAAGTGGCTGCCGGTCAGCGCGACATGCAGTTCAAGTACCTGCATGTGCAATACAGCCACGACTGTCCTTTCAATTTTGACGCCTACGTCGAACACCCATGATGTCCTCGCCCGAATCCCTCGTACCTATCAAAAGGTTGTCGGTGATGTCGTTCCCGGTGCCGTTCAAGACGGTGGTCCGTCATGCATCGGCCAGTCATCGGCGGGCTCAGAACTTGATAGTGCAGGTGGTTGGAGCCGACGGCCAGATCGGCTGGGGAGAGGGTTGTCCCCGTCAATATGTGACCGGTGAGACAATCGACAGCGCCTTGGAGTTCATAGATCAACGCGCAGATGCCTTGTTGACAGAGATCACCGGTGCAGGGCCTCTGCGGGCTTGGATCAAAGCTCACCGTGAAGAGATTGACCGCAACCCGGCGGCCTTCTGCGCGCTCGAGACAGCTGTGTTGGACCTGCTCGGCAAGACACAGAAGCGGTCACTTGAGGACATTCTCGAAGTTGCGAAGCCCGTCGGAGAGTTCCGATACACCGCGGTACTGTCCGATCTTCCCTGGCCGGTGTATCGCTGGCAATGCGGGCGGTACCGCCGTGCCGGTTTCGAAGACTTCAAGGTCAAATTGTCCGGTGATTTGCGCCGCGACCAGCGCAAGCTGAGGGTCCTCGCAAACCCGATAGCTCGGTCCTCAGCCGCGGCGTCTGGGGTGCGGATTCGGGTAGATGCCAACAACCTTTGGGAGTCGGCCGATGAGTGCATTGAGCACATAGGGGCGTTAGACGTTGACCTTTTTTCGGTAGAAGAACCGCTTCGGCCGGGAGACTTCAACGGCATGCTCGGTGTGGCGGAACAGTGCTCAACGCGGATCGTGCTCGACGAGAGCCTTTTGCGAGCTGAGCACCTAGACGCCTTGAGCGGCGATCCCGCCATCTGGATCGCCAACGTTCGCGTATCGAAGATGGGCGGCATCATCCGCGCGCTGGAGGTGACCCAGAAAGCAGCGGCTTCGGGTGTCGGCGTGATCGTCGGTTGCCAGGTCGGAGAGACAAGTATCCTCTCGCGCGCTGCGCTCACGGTGATGCAGTCGATCAAGCCCCGGTTGTTGGGCGCTGAAGGAGCCTTCGGCACGCTTCTTTTGCGACGGGATCTCACGTCGCGCAGCATCATGTTTGGACCGTCCGGTGTCCTTGCAGTTGAAGGAGTGCTTGCCTCCGACAGTGGTAACCCTGGTGGCTTCGGGTTGGAGATTTCCGAGCGAGCGAAGCGCCAACTGGTCTCGCTAAGGAGCTATCCGTGACCGCCCGCAGCGGTTCGGGCTTCGACCGATCGCCATGGATTACTCCTCGTGGAGCTGGGCGGAGCGGTGGGAACCGCCGTTTGGCATGGGTTGTAGCGTTGCTGACCATCGCTTTCGCGCTGAGAGTGACCGGGCAGGTCGTCCAGCGCTGGGCACCGGTGTCGTTTTTGCCTGCTTTTGATGACTGGCAGGGAAGTGGTCTTCCCTATCCCGTGTTGCTGGCATTTCAGATCGCGATTGTTGTGCTTGCAGTGGCCGTGACTCTCCGCATGTCCAGGGGTAGCCGCCTGATCGGCAAGCGTTGGATAGTGCCAGTGTTGTTGGCTGGCATTGTGTACTTCACGGTGATGTTCGCCCGGTTGATACTTGGCTTCACCGCGTTGTCCGGCATCACCTGGTTCAACCGGCCGATCCCTTCGGCGTTCCACCTGGTACTCGCGACCCAGCTAATGCTCGTCGCTGCCTACCAGTACCACAGGGACTAACCTCTGGTCCCCCTGTTCCCCATTGTTGTCGGCGCCGGTGCCGAGGATAACGTTTCTGCGTGTAGGAGCGGTTGTAAAAACCAGACCTCAACCATCGACGAGTCCGCCTACGAAACGGTTCCCCTGTCCACCTCGCCTTGACCCAGAAACGTGCCTGATGGCGGTGACAGGGGACCTGATTTTGGTCCATGTGTTGTGGGTTTGATTCCCCGAAAATGGGAGGATGATCACGATGAAGAGGAAACGTCATACACCGGAGCAGGCTGTGCGGACGCTGAGTGAGGGCGAGAAGCGTCTGAACGCGGGTGAGGAACTGGGTTCGGTGTTGAAGCAGTTGGAGATTGCTGAGTCGAGGTGGAACCGGTGGCGCAGTAGCTATGGCGGGATGATGGCCGCTGAGGTGAAGGAGCTCAAGGAGCTGCGTGTGGAGAACGCCAGGTTGAAGAAGTTGTTGGCTGAGGCTGAGTTGGACAAGGCGATGCTCAAGGACCTTGCTGGGGGAAACTGGTGACCCCATACCGTCGCCGGGTCGCGGTGGTGCGGCTCAAGGTGCGGTTCGGGGTGTCGCAACGCCGGGCGTGCGCTGTGGTGGGTCAGCATCCCTCGACTCAGCGGCGTTCTCGGCCAGCGCGAGTGGACGCCGATGGCGTCTATGGGCAGTGGCTGTGTGACTTCGCGCAGCGTCACCCTCGTTGGGGGTGGCGCAAGGCCCATGATGTCGCTGCTCGGGAAGGCTTGGTCACCAATCCCAAGCGCACGCTGCGTTTGGGCGTGCTCATTGCCTTCAGCGGCCTCCGCAACGGCGGCACAAACGCCGGCGTCTCGGTAACCGCACCGCGGTCAAGCTGCGCGCCGAGCACCCGAACCATGTGTGGGCGCTGGACTTCCAGTTCGACGAGACCGCCGCACAGCGGCGTTTGAAGCTGCTCAACGTGATCGACGAGTTCACCCGCGAAGCCCCGGCGATACATGTCGATCACAGCATCAACGCCGACAAAGTCGTCGACACCGTCGAGGCCATCGCCGCAGTCACCGGCGCGCCACAGCATCTGCAAATGGACAACGGCCCCGAACTCGTCGCTACCGTCCTGCGAGACTGGTGCCGCCACTCAGGCACCCACACCGCCTACATCGAACCCGGCGCGCCCTGGCAGAACGGCCACATCGAATCGTTCAACGGCCAGCTACGAGACGAATGCCTCAACATCGAAGACTTCGTCAACCTCCTCGAAGCCCGAGTCGTCATCGAGGACTGGCGACACAACGACAATCACTACCGGCCACACCGATCACTCCACGGAAATACCCCCGCCGTATCGTGGTCATCCTCCCATTCTCGGGTGTTGTGGTTCAGGACATAGGAAAGGCATGTGTCAAGACATAGGAAAGGGTTTGGTCGGCTGATGTTGGGGCATGTCGAAACGTCGATCGGTTATCTTGTCGGTGGTGTTGGAGGGTCGGACCCAGGCCCAAACGGCCAGGCTCTATGGGGTGTCTGAGAGTTGGGTCTTTAAGCTTGTGGCCCGCTGGCGTGCTGAGGGCGACGCTGCGTTCCAAGCCCAGTCGCGGCGTCCTGGTAGCTCACCAACCAAGGTCTGTGACGAGACCGTCGAGATGGTGGTGAACCTACGCTCAGAGCTGTCCTCCCGAGGTCTCGACGCCGGCCCCCACACCATTGCCTGGCACCTCCAGCAGCGCCACCAGATCACTGTTTCGCCCTCGACGATACGGCGCCGTTTCGTCGATCTGGGTCTCGTGGAGCCCAACGCGAAGAAACGCCCGAAGTCGTCCTACGTACGGTTCGCTGCCGATCTGCCTAATGAGATGTGGCAGTCAGACTTCACCCACTGGCGCCTCGCCACAGGTGCCGACACCGAGATCATCACCTGGCTCGACGACCATTCACGCTACGCACTGTCAGTCACCGTGCATTGGCGCATAACCGGACCGATCGTTGTCGACACCTTCAACCAAACCTGTGCTGAGCACGGGGTTGCTACGTCCACCCTCACCGACAACGCCATGGTCTACACCACCCGCTTCTCCGGCGGGAAAGGCGGCAGAAACGCCTTCGAAGCCCGCCTCGCGGCCCTAGACATCGAACAGAAGAACTCTGCGCCCAACCACCCCACCACCTGCGGAAAAGTCGAACGTTTCCAACAAACCCTCAAAAAATACCTCACCGCCCAACCCCGCGCCCACAGCCTCGACCAGCTCCAAGGCCTCCTCGACGAATTCACCCGTCACTACAACCACAACCGGCCCCACCGCAGCCTCGGCCGCACAACCCCAGCCGCTGCCTACCAGCGTCTCCCCAAAGCAACCCCCGAACACAACAGCGCCGACATCCACTTCAGAGTCCGCCACGACCGCATCGACAAAACAGGCTCCGTCACACTCCGCCACAACAGCCGACTCCACCACATCGGCATCGGCAGAGCCCACAAACACACCCCCGTAACCCTGCTCGTCGCCGACCTCGACATCAGAGTCATCGCAACCCAAACAGGTGAACTCCTCCGACACCTAACCCTTGACCCAACCCGCGACTACCAACCCCAACACCAACCCTGAAAACCCCCGCCCCGCGTGGGTTCACACCTTTCCTATGTCTTGACACATCACACCTCCCATTCTCGGGGAATCAAACCCACAACAGATGGACCCAAATCAGGGTCCCCTGTCAGACCCGCCAATACTTGGTGAGCAATTCTACGAACACGAACCTCCGGCGCGACCGTGGTATCGTTGGTGGACCTAACGTCCCTGTGGTCCGCTTGCCTGGCCCATGAGAGAGGGAACCGCGCGTGAAGGAAGACGTACTTGAGCAGATCGTTGATGACTATCTGCAGCACCTTGGTTACTTCACACAGCACAACATCAGGTTCCGCCCCCGACATGATCACCCGGACTACGACTCGCAGCAGGACTCAGTCCGCTCCGATGTGGATGTCGTCGGGATCAATCCACAGAAGCGGGGGTTGGATCGCGTGATGGTGGTGAGTTGTAAGTCTTGGCAGTCAAGGTTCGACGCGACCAGTCGACTCGCGCAGATGAAGGGCGAGAAGAAGAACCCGAAACGGGAGACTTGGCGTCATCACCGTGAGTTGTGGGTCCCGAAATGGAGCGAGGCTTTCAGAGCCGCGATCAAGGACTGCACCGGTAGGGGAGCGTTCAGTTACCGCATTGCCGTGACTCGACTCAGAGGCGACACCGCAGATTGGGGTCGCGATCCGACCATCGCGGAGAACTTGCCGGGTTGTTCAATCGGATTTCTCACGCTCGAAGAGATGTGGCGCGATTTGGTCGCTGGTCTTGGCACTGCACCCGCTAGTAGCGAGATCGGTCGTTTGGCGCAACTCTTGAAAGCCGCTGGTCTGGCGGGAAATGAGTAGTGACATGCGCATTATTGTCTTTGGAGCGACCGGAAAAACTGGTATGCACACTTGGCGCAAGGTGCTGCAGCAAGGGCATCAGGTAACAGCTTTTGGCCGTTCGGTGGACCGGCTCTCCGAAGCTGAGCCCGAATTGCACACCTTCAAGGGTGACGTCTTGGATTTGAGTGAGGTCACTGAAGCCGTAGCTGGCCACGACGCGGTCATCGTTTGTATCGGAAGTACCAACCTGAAAGACACAACGACGCTGTCTTCAGGCACCAAGAACATCGTTGAAGCCATGCTTCAACACGAGATCGAACGCCTCGTCGTCATCTCCGCGGCTGGGGTCGGCGAGAGTTGGAAGCAGATTTCGCTGATGGCTCGCGTCCTGTTCAGAACCTTGCTCCGCAACGTCTTCGCCGACCATCAGGCGCAAGAAGCGATCGTTCGCCAGAGTGCGTTGGATTGGACCATCGTTCGCGCGGCTGTGCTCAACGATCGTCCCGCAACCGGATACGCGGCAAGCAACAGCAGTCCAGCGAAGCGGATCAGCCGTGAGGACCTTGCAGACTTCCTTGTCGACCAAGTGAGCGACTCCGCATACAGTCGCCAAGCGATCTCTGTGGCAAGTTCCTGACCTGGATCCTGCCCATACGACCAACAACGGTTTGGCGTTCGGGGTCTGTGGTGGGGCACCATCGGGGGATGGAATTTGCGATGTTTTATGAGATCCCGGTCGCTCGGCCTTGGACGCCGGGCAAGGAACATCAGGTGTACAAGGACGTAGTCGAGCAGGTGAAACTCGGGGACCGGCTTGGATTCCATTCGGTGTGGACTGTCGAACACCACTTCCTCGAAGAGTTCTCGCATTGCTCCAACCCGGAAGTGTTATACGGCCACCTGGCAGCGGTCACAAACAACATCCGACTCGGCTACGGCGTGAGACTCATGCCGCAGCCTTACAACCACCCGGTTCGCACGGCCGAATCAGTCGCAGTGCTCGACCTGCTCTCCGACGGGCGAGTGGAGTTCGGCACCGGTCGCTCGGCAACCCGCGCCGAACTCGAAGGATTTGGGATTCACCCCAATGACACCCGGTCGATGTGGCAGGAAGCTCTGACGATGACACTCGGCGCCATGACCAACGACGAGTTCAGTTTCGAAGGCAAGTACTGGCAGATGCCGATGCGACGGGTGCTTCCCAAACCGCTCCAAGACCCGCACCCGCCGGTTTGGGCGGCGACTAGTTCCGACGGCGGACATCGGCTCATTGGCGAACTCGGCCTCGGACTCCTTTCTTTCTCGGTAGGCACCCCACCTGAAGAACTCGGTCGTCGGATCGGCATCTATCGCCAAGGAATCGAGTCCTGCACCGAACCGATCGGCAAGTTCGTCAACAACCGTGCAGCGAGCTTCACAATGGTCAACGTTGCCGAGACCAACGAACAGGCGGTCGACCAAGCAGGACGCTCCTTTGAGTGGTACCCCAAACACGGTGCTCATCTGATCGGTTCGGTGGCTCAATGGCTGCGCCAAATGGAAGAGGAGCTCGGCACCTATGACTATCTCGGTCCGACCGCGGATCGTGTCGAGGACGGCTCAGTCGGTCACCTGACCATGGACTATCTGCTCGACACCAATGCCTGTGTGTGCGGGGATCCTGATCGGGCGATTGAGATGTTCCGAGCTTATGAGGCCACCGGTTGTGACGTGGTGTTCTGCCTGTTCAACCCCTACGACGTAGCCCATGAAGATGTCATGCAGACCATCGAGTTGATGGGCGAACACGTCATCCCCGCTTTCAAGTAACCCCGGCGTTTGGCCCCCCGGGTCTTGGCGCTCAGAGGTCGTAGGTGCTGCGGTAATCAGCGAACCGTTCGTTGAGTGCGTCGCGATTCAGGCCGAAGTCCTCGAACGTGTAGCTGTGTCTGCCGTGTTTGTGTTGCCGGTGCTCGTTGGCATGGGCGGCCAGCGATGTCTCCACGGCGTCGTTGACGGGCTCGCCGAGGTCACGGTAGATGCCTCGCACTGCTGCGACCGGGTCGCTCACGAGTTGCCGGTAGTCCACATCAATGAACCGGTGATCACCCAGCGCGGCTCGGGCCGTGGTTGTGCGTTCGATCATCTCGGTCAAAAGCCGGGTCCACAGCGTCCCTTCGAAACAAGACCAGTCGGCATCGCTGAACGTGCCGCTGAGCGAGGCAGTGATACTGGCGGTTGAGGCGATGCATGTTGCGGGATCGCGGTGCGTCCAGATGAAACGGGCATCTGGGTAGATCTCGGCGATCGTTGTGACGGCGAATGCATGATGAGGTGTCTTCAGTTGCCAACGACCCGGCACTCCCGATTGGAGTAGTTGCAGCACTCGTTGGTGATAGCGATACGTGGCGGAAGGGATTTACCCACACAACACGGTGAGCGACACGGGTTGCAGCACTCGTTGGTGATAGCGATACGTGGCGGTGTGGTATCGCGTCAAGATCCAATCGGCGTACGACTCGATGTTGAACATGGCGTTGTACTGCAGGCTCACGAAGTCGTAGGCCATGAGGGTTACGCATTCGATCGGCATGTCAGCAGGGTCGTGGTGCATCGCCTTGCAATCAGGGTTGAGCAGGTGCAACATGTTGTCCGCGTCGGCTTCGATGGCTGCGAGCAAACGTAGGTCGTCGTTGTAGGTGGCACTTTGGGGTGGCGGAACCGGGTTGCTCGCCTCCCAGGCGAGCAGGCTGCGATTGGTTGGATCCACCGACAAGAGTTGACTCAGCGCGGTGGTTCCCGAACGAGAGACCCCGACAATGAACAGCGGTGCAGTGATCACCTGATCGGCCAGTTCCGGGTGCTGATTCCAGTAGTCGGTGATCCTGAGCCGGTTGATCAAAGCTCCAGTCACCAGTGCCTCCGCCGCGGGTCCACCGATGGCGTTGAGTTGCGCTTCGTTGTTCAGCGCTTCGACGAGCACCTAAAGTCCGTCTCGAAATGAGGGCTTGCCAAAGTCGTCGAGGCCTGTTGTGGCCGCGGCCGTATCGAGCAGTTGTTCCGCATGCATCGCAGCATCATGCCCGACCGTTGGATCAACTGTGGAATTGCTTGGTCGGGACGACTGGATTTGAACCAGCGACCCCTGCTGCTCACAGGGGACGCAGGCGTGACCTGAGTGCTGCCTCAAAATGTTCTCGACTGACGATTTCGGCGGCTTGGAGACGCTTGTTGGAGTCCTCAAGCGTGAGCACTTCCCAGTGGTCACGTACCAGCCGGAGACCTTCGTGGATCGTGCGCTCTAAACGGGTGACCAGCCAGATGATGTCACCTTCGTTGACATCGTGGCTAGGTTGTGTGCTAGTGCCGCCGATGGCATTGAAGAATGGGCGGTCGACTCCCACAGCCAGCTTGGCACCCCATCTGCGGATCGTCGGGGCCTTGGATCTCAAGTTGGGGCATCAGCCGTTTGGCACTAGATGATCGCCAGTCGGGGCGCCGAATCGCTGAAGGAAAGGGAGGGGGCTCGTTGAAGTCGTTCAGTAAGGCTTCGAACTCGCTGTTCATTCCAGTTCCAGAGAAATAGACGGCCTGGATCTCCAACCCGTGCCAACTGAGACGCTCACCCTGCACGTGGGCGACGATCATGTCAATTTTGCCCGCAGGCTTGTTTGTTTCTGTGCTCCTCATGAACGGGACTTCCCTCGCCACTTGACTCTCGTGAACCGGAAAGCCTGAGACTTCAGCGAGCCACCGGTTCACAAGGCCCTCTTCTTCGAAACGATATGGACAAGTAATGACCGGCTCACCGACCGGATCACCGAGGCGGTGCTTTGCGTTTTCTGCATACCGTTGGATGGAGCAGACACCTCCCTTCTTTGAGCATGGCGGCTGGTTCGCCTGGAATGGGCATTGGGGACGTCTATCGTCTGCCTCACCTAAAGCATGCTTGGCGTAGATTGTTCGTTGTGGTGCTTTCAGTGACGTGAAGGACTGCCCGTACCACTCTGCAATTCCGTAACGTGTCTTGATTTTGTCAGACATTTCTTTGACATAGGATCAATTGAAGACATCTTGGCGTGTGATTAGGAGTTCGGAAATCCGAGCGTGGTGAGCGTTCTTCATTACAACTTCTACGGCGTGAAATCCGTATTCGGCAATCAGTTCTGCGATCTCAGAGGAACGGTCGTAGGTCATTAAGAAGTCCATCGAGGTCGCAGCCAGGATCTTGAAGAGATGACGGTGGTCGATTTGGTGGTGGGCGTAGAGGCGATTACCAGCACGCTTACCGCCAGCTGTGTATGGCGGGTCAATGAAGGCGACGGTGCCGGGGACGTCGGCAACGACCTCCAAGAGTTCCAGTCCGTCGGTTTCGCAGAAGGTGATCTGCGGCGCATGGGCTTCGATGTTCTGCAGTCGCTTGATGATGGTGTCGGGGTACCACCGAGAGGAGAGTCCCTTGTTGTTCTCTCCCGACTTTGTCAAGGCAGCTCCTGGGGCCAAGATACCGCCTCGTCGAGTGCGATTGAGCACCAGAGTTCGGAATCCGTGCTCCAGCAAGTCCCGGTTAGGTCCGTAAGCCAGGGCGGAGACAGTTTCGCGTGTGGGTTGAAACTCCGAGACGAGATGACATAAGTCGGAGTTGTGGCGCAGCGCAGCGTGCCAGAAGGCGGCCACATCGTGATCGAGTTCAGCCATGATGCTTCGTTCAACCAGGGCTTCGCAGACCGCAGTGAGAGCTACCGTCCCGCCACCACTGAAAGGCTCAATGAGAACCTTGGGCCTTGGTTGGATGGGTGCAAGCCAAGCTCGAATGTGTGGAATCAACCAAGTCTTGCCGCCTGGGTAGCGCAGCGGCGAGCGCTGAGGCACCGAAGCCACATTGGCCGCGGGGATGGGCGACACAGGAAAACCTGGGCCGCAGTCGGGCGAAAGGGATCCCATTGTCGAAAGTCGATGGGTCACTGCGGAACCCTCAGTCTGCGAAGAGTCGTCTCTATTCCCTGTATCGCTGACCAGCATGCCACGGTCGCGATCCCTAGCGGTGGAACCACGGTCAGGGTGGCCAGCATTTGCGTGAAGTGTTGGGGTCCACGCAGGGATCTGCATCTGTTCAACTCTCGGTTTCTGCTGCATAATTTGAACGTATACATAGGGTGTGACAGCTCTGATGGAGTCTCCAGGCGTTACCAACTGTTGCCTCGGCAACAAAATGGGCCGCACTGCTCGACGCGGTTCCCTCACGTCAGCGACCTCAGCCGCCGATGGGCAACCACACAGACCGACCACCGGTGAACCGAGTATTCGTAAGCATGCCCTGTCGTCCAGGGGTTTGGTCGGGACGACTGGATTTGAACCAGCGACCCCCTGCTCCCAAAGCAGGTGCGCTACCGAGCTGCGCCACGTCCCGTGCTGTGCAATCTACCCCCTAGCGCCCGGCTTCGCTCCCAATTGAAATCTGCGCGATAAACCACACACCTTGTAGTTAAACGCGCAGATTTGGAATTGATTTCGGGTTAAGACGGAGGGGGTCGGGCAAACAGACGGGCATACTTCGGCGACTTCCTCCCTGATTGGCAGACCGATGGACCGGCATGCACAACGAGGAAGTAACCAAGATCATCCGGCGTCAGCACGGAGTTGTCTCGCGCAAGCAAGCCTTGCAGTCAGGACTCTCTGCCCGACAACTTGAGTATCAATGCACAACGAAGCGGTGGCTTCGTATCGGTCCGGGCGTTTACCGACATGGTGCGGTTGCGGCAACCTGGAAGAGTCAACTGCTCGCCGCCTGCCTGATTTCCAATGGCGTCGCTAGCCATCGTTCGGCCGCTGCCCTTCACGGGATCGACGGATTCCGCGAGACGGTTCGAGAGATCACGGTTCCCGAGGGACGCTGGAAACCTATCGATGCGGTGAGAGTTCACCAGACCCGGCAATGGTATGCCGCCCAGTACATCGTCCGCGATCACATCCCGTGTACCGACCTGGGTCGAACGATCATTGACGTTGCTGCGGTTGCGAACCCACGGCGAGTTCAAGAGATGGTCGACGCCGTTTTGCGCGCGAGTCGGTTCGATCTGTCAGATCTGTATGCAATCGTCGTGCGCCATGCGAGCAAGGGTCGAAACGGATGCGGTGTGCTGCGCGAGGTGCTCGACAGCAGAATGCCGGACTCGGGGGTTCCCTTGAGCAAGTGGAGTCGTCTCGTCAGCAGGCTCCTTGTAGACGCAGGCCTGCCCGAGCCGGTGTACGAGTACCGGATCTTGGATCGCTCCGGGGCACTTATTGCCCAAGTGGACCTAGCCTTTCCAGAAGCGAAGGTCGCGATTGAACTCGACAGCATCGCATGGCACTTCAACCGAGCTTCGTTTCATCACGACCGGGCGAGATGGAACGCGATCACGCGTGAGCGCTGGACGCCTCTGGTGTTCACGTGGTCGATGTACGTAGACACACCCGAGGATCTAATCGCTGCCGTCCAGAGCCTGCTCACACCGAAATCTGCGCGATAAACCACACTCCTTGTGGTTAAACGCGCAGATTTGGAAGTGAAGTTGGGTTAGGGGCGAAGGGTCTTGCGTTGTGAGTGGATGCGGGTTAGGTTTCGTCTCGATCAAGGCGGAGGGAGGCGGAATTCATGCAGTAGCGGTGTCCGTGCGGGCCGGGGCCGTCGCCGAAACGGTGGCCGAGGTGGGCATCACAGTTGGCACATACTGCTTCTTCGCGGACCATCCCGTGACTGGTATCAGTCTGGATTCGAACAACCTCTTGTCCGGCGGTCTCGAAGAAGGAGGGCCAACCGGTGCCCGAGTCGAATTTGGTGTCGCTCATGAATAGGACAGCATCACAGACGATGCAGCGGTAAGTGCCGTCGTAGTGGCAATCCCAGTATTCGCCCGTAAAGGGGCGCTCGGTGCCTGCTTGTTGAGTCACCGTGTACTGCTCTGGGGTCAAGCGGCTACGGAGTTCAGCTGCGCTGTGGGTGATATCGGTCATGATCAACGACCTCCTTGTCTTGTCTATATGAGAACACATCACGACCCTGGTTTGGTCCTCGGACTGCAAGATTTCTGAAATTTCCGATCAGTGGTTGACCGAACGAATGTTCGCAATTACAATTGTGTCGTTCGTCCTTTCCCCCGGGGCTGTGTCACACCCCCTCCGTAAGTTCGAGTCCAGCAATCCGACATCCCCCCAACTCGGCTGCGAGGCGCAGCAAACAAAATAGGAGAAAAGACAGTGGAGCGAGACAAGGCACTCAGCATGGCTCTAGGCCAGATAGAGAAGCAGTACGGCAAGGGCTCGGTCATGAAGATGGGCGAGAAGAGCACCATGGCGATTGAGTCAATCCCGACTGGTGCGTTGGCATTGGATTTGGCTCTCGGGATCGGTGGTCTGCCTCGTGGCAGGGTCACCGAGATATTCGGTCCGGAATCTTCGGGCAAGACCACCCTCGCCACCCATGTGGTGGCCGAGGCTCAGCGCAATGGCGGCGTCTGTGCCTACATCGACGCTGAGCATGCAATGGATCCGGTTTACGTCAAGGCGATCGGTGTTGACATCGATGAGTTGTTGATTTCTCAACCCGATACGGGTGAGCAGGCCCTTGAGATCACCGACATGCTGATTCGTTCGGGAGCGTTGGACGTGATCGTGATCGACTCGGTAGCGGCGCTCACCCCTCGCGCCGAGATCGAAGGCGAGATGGGCGACACTCATGTTGGCTTGCAGGCTCGGCTCATGTCGCAGGCATTGCGCAAGTTGACGAGCAACCTCAGCAAGTCGAAGACCATCTGCATCTTCATCAACCAGTTGCGGGAGAAGATCGGCGTGATGTTCGGTTCGCCTGAGACCACCCCCGGTGGGCGGGCGCTGAAGTTCTATTCGTCGTGTCGGCTCGATATTCGCCGTATCGAGGCGATCAAGAACGGTATCGAGATCGTGGGCAACCGCACTCGGGTGAAAGTCGTGAAGAACAAGTGTGCGCCGCCCTTCAAGCAAGCGGAGTTCGACATCATGTATGGCACTGGGATCTCCCGTGAGGGCTCGGTACTCGACTTGGCGGTCGAAGAGGGAATCGTCAAAAAGTCTGGCGCTTGGTACACCTACGACGGTGAACAGCTTGGCCAAGGCCGAGAAAACGCCAAGAAGTTCCTCCAGGACAACCCTGAAGTCATGGTCGAGATCTCAGACCGGGTCTGGAAGGCTGTTATGCCAGAACCAGAACCAGAGATCGAAGCAGAGGCGGAGTTCGACCACGCCGACGATCTGCCCATAGCTCTCGACGACTAGTCAGGGCCAGCCTGGCCAAACGCACCGCCTGCCTTGATTCGCTGGCTGGACATTCGTTGCACGACAACGTGAGCTAGCCACGAATCAGGGAGGTGCGGGCTTTAGGGGAGCCACAGGCGTTGGCGCTTGTAGCCTGTGCTCGTGGGTAAGTCGTATGTGATCCGTACTTATGGATGCCAGATGAACGAGCACGACTCGGAACGGATCTCCGGTCTCCTTGAGGCTGACGGGATGTGGCGGGTCGACGATGAGACGGAGGCCGACGTCATCGTTCTCAACACCTGTTGCATACGCGAAAATGCCGACAACAAACTCTATGGCGCGTTGGGCAATCTCAAGGCGCTGAAACAGGTCAATCCCGACTTGCAGATTGTGGTCGGGGGATGCCTGGCGCAAAAGGACCGTGACCTCATCCGCGAGCGCGCGGCTCATGTGGATGTGGTGTTTGGGACCCACAATGTTGATCGAGCAGTCGAGTTGCTCAACCATGCGGCCGAACACGGCCCAATTGTCGAGATTCTTGAGGCCACCGCCCGCGCGGACAGCGAGGCGTTCCCCTCGGCTCTGCCGACCCGGCGAGAGGTTGATCACGCAAGTTGGGTCACTGTCCAGATCGGCTGCGACAATACCTGTGCATTTTGCATCGTTCCCGCTGTTCGTGGTCCTGAGATCAGTCGTCCGTTCGGTGAGTTGGTCGTCGAAGTGGAGGATCTGGCCCAAGACGGTGTCAGCGAGATCACCTTGCTGGGTCAAAACGTCAATAGCTATGGCCGAGATCTGGCACTGGCCCGACGGGCTGAACCCAGCAGCAACGATCATCACTGGTGTGGCCATCGCTGGCTCGACGATCGTCGTGCCAGGCCACTGTTCGCCGACCTTTTGCGGGCAACCGGCGCGGTTGAGGGCATCAATAGAGTGCGATTCACAAGCCCACATCCAAAGGACATGCGCAGCGAGACCTTTGAGGCCATGGCCGAGGTTCCCGAAGTCTGCGAGCATCTGCACTTCCCGTTGCAATCCGGCAGCGACCGGGTTCTCGCAGCCATGCATCGTGGCTATACAGCTGAGCGTTACCTCGCAAAGTTGCGCGAGGCTCGCGCCACAATCGCGGACCTTGCCGTGTCAACCGACATCATCGTGGGGTTTCCAGGCGAAACCGACGACGATTTTGAACGCACTTTGGAGGTTGCGGCGCAGGCCGAGTTCGATAGCGCTTTCACGTTCGTGTTCTCTCCCCGTCCAGGAACCGAAGCCGCTGAGATGGAGGCCGATTTCGTTGATCACGCTGTTGCCGTTGAGCGGTACGAACGTCTCCGTGTGGTGATCGAGCGTTCCAGTCGAGCGGCCAACGATTCGCGAATTGGTTTGACCGAAGAAGTCATCGTGGAGGGTCCGAGCAAGAAGGACCCGATGGTTCTCACCGGGCGCACCCGTCGCAACACGCTCGTTCATTTTCCGTCTCCGACGCCGCTGCGAACAGGAACTTATGCTTTGGTTGAGGTTGAGTCTGCAGGCATGAACCACATGTTGGGTCGCCTCTTGGATGTGACTGTCCCTGCCCGGCGCCGCACCCGTATTCCGGTCACCGCGCTCTGACGGGACACTGCGTTGACCCCGACAACCAGAGCGGATCGGCCACTGGTCATCTTGGGACCCACTGCTTCGGGCAAGTCGTCGCTGGCCATGGCGATAGCCAAAGAGCTTGGACATGCAGAGATCGTGTCTATCGACTCGATGGCGGTCTATCGAGGGATGGACATTGGCACCGCGTCGCCCACGGCGGGCGATCGCGCCCAAGTCCCGCACCATCTGATCGATGTGGCGGACCCTAGTGAGGAATTCACCGTAGGCCTGTTCAAACGGTTGGCTTTGCAAGCAATAGCCGCAATCCGCGAACGGAGGAACACACCGATCCTGGTCGGTGGCACGGGACTCTATTTGCGGGCCGTTGTCGATGATCTCAAGCTGCCGGGCCGATACCCCGAAATTGCTGCCGAACTCGACAGTGAGCCAGATACTGAAGCTCTACACGCCCGCTTGACCATCCTCGACCCTGTAGCAGCGTCGAGGATGGAACCGAGCAACCGACGCAGGGTCCTACGTGCTTTGGAGGTCACGATCGGCAGTGGATCGCTGTTCTCGTCGTTCGGTCCCGGCCTAGAACACTACGGTCCTACCCCATTTGTGATGGTGGCATTGCGTTGGCCTCAAGAGATTCTCGACGACCGAATCTCGGTCCGCTACCAAGATCAGATGGAAGCAGGATTCCTCGACGAAGTCCGAGCTTTAGCCACGGGCGAAGTGAGCCGCACTGCTGCTCAAGCACTCGGATACCGGGAGTTTCTTGCGCACATACAGGGGGAATGTTCACTTGACGAGGCGCTCGTCACAGCGACCAAACGGACCCACAAATTTGCCCGTCGTCAACAGCGCTGGTTCCGCCGTGACCCGCGAATCCACTGGATCGACGCCCCAGTCACCGCGCACGAGATGATCAATCTCTGGGACGAGCATCGAGAAATCGTCGCCGGTTAGAGGCGCGAACCTGCGACAATAAGAGCCATGGCCCTCCGCTACTCAAAGCACCACGGATTGGGCAACGATTTCTTGGTATTGCTCACCGACTCGCTGCCGCTTGATGCAGTGGATCAGGCTGTCGCGCTCTGTGATCGACGTACCGGGATAGGCGCCGATGGATTGATTTATGGCATTGCCAGCGAAAGCCACGACGTCTCGATGAAGCTGTTCAACTCCGACGGCAGCATCGCTGAGGTCAGCGGAAATGGTCTGCGCTGCCTCGCTCAGGCCGTGGCGCGTCAACGTTCCGTCTCGGCCGTTGAGATCGATGTCGCGACGCCGGCTGGAATCCGCCATTGTTCAGTACGTGCCACCGACCATCCCCAAACTGTGGTTGCCACAGTCGACATGGGGTCTGTTACCGCAGGTCCGACCACCGATGTCGATGACCTGATGGGAGCCGTCGCCAAGGAATTGCAGAACCTCGGTGCGGAGTCGGTTGACGTGCGGCGCTGGGAAACCTGTGATATTGGCAATCCCCATGTCGTCTGTCAGGTTGATGACCCAAATGAGATTGCTCTCGATGTTGTCGGCCCTGCCATTGAGCACCACTTTGCCGAGGGTGCCAATGTCAGCTTCGTCACCGTGAAGGGACACGATCAGCTTGAGCTGCGGGTCTGGGAACGAGGAGCTGGTATCACCAGTGCCTGCGGGACAGGGGCCACAGTCGCGGGCCATGTGTTCCATCGTTGGGGCCTGATCGGCCCGAAATCGGTGGTGCAGATGCCGGGCGGTGATGCTGTCGTCGACCTGAGCGGCCCGCTAACGCTCACTGGACCGGCGACCCATGTCGCCGACATAGAGGTGTTTGATGCCTGAGGACCATGAACCCACCCGAGACAGTCTCAACGACAAGGCTCGCGAAGAAAACGCCGAGTTCTTTACGGAAATGAATCCTGAGTCTTCCGACCCGGACGCAGACCTGTTATCCGAAGAAGCGACGCATCGAGGCGGTTTCGGAGAGTTCGGAGGTGTTGCGGACGGTCTGATCGATCGGACGTTTCGCGAGCGCATCGTGCTTGTGGGAATGGTGAGAGAAAACGACACAGCGGATTCGGTCAACGCTTCGCTAGACGAACTTGCACTGCTCGTCGATTCTGCCGGTGCGGACGCTGTTGAACGGGTGCTGCAACGTCGTACCGCTCCCGACCCCGCGACTTTCGTTGGGTCGGGCAAAGTGAAGGAGATCAAGTCGATTGTCGAAGAAGTCGACTGCGACACGGTTGTCTTCGATGATGAACTCTCCCCGGCACAGCAGTTCAATCTCGAGAAGATTCTTGGTTGTACCGCCCTCGACCGCACCGCGGTCATTCTCGACATTTTTGCCCAGAACGCCAGCACCCTGGAGGGGAAGGCGCAGGTCGAGTTGGCGCAGCTTCGTTATCGTTTGCCGCGACTACGTAGTCTCGCTGGTCATTACTCGCAGCAAGCCGGTGGGATCGGCACCCGAGGACCTGGAGAAACCCAACTTGAAGTGGATCGACGCCGCCTCCTTCGCCGGGTTCACAAACTTGAGGCTGATCTCCGTAAGGTTCAAGCCCATCGGGTCACTCAGGCCAAGGCCAGGAGTCGGACCAGGAATCGGGCTGTGGCGCTCGTCGGTTACACCAATGCCGGCAAGTCGTCGCTATTGAATCGCATCACCGAAGCCGACGTGCTGGTGGAAGACCGACTGTTTGCCACCCTTGACGCCACCACCCGTCGCCTCGCCCTGCCGGGCGGAGAGACCGTGTTCGCAACTGACACGGTCGGTTTTGTCAAGAAGTTGCCACATCAGCTGGTGACTGCCTTCAAGACCACGCTTGACGTGGTTCGCGACGCCGACCTGCTGGTCCACGTTGTTGACGGTGCCGGACCAGATCCGCTTGGGTCAATCTCCGCGGTGCGTGAGGTTCTCAGTGAGATCGGCGCCGGTGATGTGTCTGAACTCTTGGTGTTCAACAAGTCCGACAAGGGTGACGATGCGGTCCGCCTCGCTCGGACACATGAGGGGTCGACAGCAGTGTCAGCCCAACGTGGCGACAACATAGACGCACTGCTTGAGGCCATCGGCGATCGGCTTCGCTGCATGACCGAGTTCGTGGAGTTGCTGGTGCCGTGGGACCGCGGCGATGTATTGGCGGCGGTTCACCGCGAAGGGCATGTGATTAGTCAAGCGTCAGAGGAAGACGGAATGCGCTTGCACGCACGCCTAGAGCCGGCATCGGTTGGCGCTCTGCGACAGTTCATCGTCACCCAACCTCTGGTCACACAGACATCCGAGTCACCGCCAACAGCACCACCGCAGGCAACCCACGGGGCAGCATCATGAGCGGATTCGTTCCTCCGCCCTATCCGTATGACCGTCTCAACGACCTGCGAGAGATAGCAAGGCAACGATTCGGAGCGGTGCTTGACTGTTCGATCGGCACCCCGATGGACGCAGCACCGTCGGCGGTAGTGGAGGCGATGACATCGTCGAACTCAGAGCGGGGATATCCGCCATCGGTTGGCACGCCGGCTTACCGCACCGCTGCAGTGGACTGGTTGCAAAGAGTGGTGGGCGTGACGGTTGATCCGGGCACCGAGATAGCCGCTTGCATCGGCACCAAAGAGTTCGTGGTCTCGACGCCGCACTACCTGCATCTGCGCGATCCGTCTCGTGACACAGTGCTGTATCCGGCAGTTTCTTATCCGTCTTATGCGATGGGGGCCGTGCTGGCGGGCTGTAGGGCGGTACCAGTGCCAGTCGACGATCAATGGCGCATTGATCTGAGCGAGGTCGATCATGCCGATGTCGAGCGAGCGCTTTGCCTCTGGGTCAACACGCCCGGGAACCCTGCAGGTGGGCTCGACGATCTATCCGCGGCTGCTAGCTGGGGCCGCGCCAACGATGTGCCGGTGATAAGCGACGAGTGCTATCTGGAGTTCACTTGGGATGGTCCGCCTCGGACGATCCTGGCCGACGGGGTTGATGGTGTGCTGAGTGTCCATTCGCTGTCGAAGCGGTCGAATCTAGCGGGCATTCGGGCTGGTTTTTATGCTGGTGACCCAGCGTTGGTGAACTACTTGAGTGAGGTGCGCAAGCACGCCGGTTGCATGGTCCCGGGCCCGGTGCAAGACGCTGCCGTAGTCGCCTGGGGTGACCAAGAGCACGTAGCGGCGCAACGCGGTGTCTACCGACACCGCTTGGAACTGGCGCAAAAAATTGTGGGCGCTCTAGGGATCTCCGCCGATCTTCCCAAAGGCAGCTTCTACCTTTGGGTCAAGGCACCCGACGCCGATGCCTGGGGTCTGGCCCACACGCTTGCCGAGCGCTGCGGGGTAATAGTCAGCCCCGGAGAGTTTTACGGTCCTGAATCGACAGGGTTTGTCCGTATCGCGGTCGTGCAGCCCACAGCGGCTCTTGAATTAGCGCTGAGCCGAGCCGGTGATGCCGCAACACAAGACGGGTAAGGTGCGGATCATGTCTGATTTGCAGTCACGAATCGAAGCCCTCTGGGCTGATAGCGCGTCTCTGGATCTTGACGATCCTGAGGTCACCGCGACTGTCCACGAAGCCATCAGTGAACTTGATGCCGGCACTGCCCGGGTTGCGCAAGTCAACGCCGACGGCAGCGTGACAGTGAACCAATGGTGCAAGTTCGCGGTGTTGTTGTTGTTTCGCATCTCCAGGATGGAGACGATCGAAAACGCGCCGTTCGAGTACGCCGACAAGATCCCGCTCAAGAGTGATTTCATGGCTCGTGGCGTGCGGGTTGTGCCGGGAGCACAGGCTCGCTGGGGCAGCTACCAGGCACCGGGAGTGGTGATGATGCCGAGTTATATCAACATCGGCGCTTACGTTGCTGAGAACACGATGGTCGACACCTGGGCCACGGTCGGATCCTGCGCGCAGATCGGCAAGAACGTTCACCTCTCGGGTGGGGTCGGAATCGGCGGTGTCCTTGAACCAGCGCAGGCAGCGCCTGTGATTGTCGAGGACGAGTGTTATATCGGCAGCCGTTGCATAGTCGCTGAGGGCGCGCGAGTGGGTGAGGGAACTGTGCTCGGCGCGGGCGCAATTCTCACGGGTTCCATTCCGGTGATTGATGTTGAAACGGGCCAAGAGATCAGCCGAGGAGAAATCCCGTCGTGGTGCGTGGCGGTTGCGGGCACTCGACCGCGGGATTTCCCGGGTGGCAGGTTCGGATTGCCTGCTGTTTTGGTGATCAAACGGCTCACCGAAGGTGAACGCCACGACAAGTCCGCTCTCAACGACATCCTGCGTGACCATGGAGTGTCCACTTGACCGACGGCACGGAATTGCCCTCGGGGGAACTGCCTACGGGAGATCTATTTTCGTTGACGGCCGCGCTCGTCAATGTTGCATCGGTTAGCCACAACGAGCGTGAACTTGTCGACTTGCTCGAGTCAGACCTGCGTCGTCAGGCTCATCTCAGCGTCGACCGAATAGGTGACAATCTGGTCGCTCGCACCCAATTGGGGCGCGATCGGCGACTGTTGTTGGGTGGCCACACCGACACGGTGCCCCCGAACGGAAATGCCAGAACTCGCATCGAAGGCGATCGCATGTACGGGGTCGGTACGACCGACATGAAGGGCGGCATCGCCACGATGCTCGAACTCGCACGCACGGTCACTGAACCGGTGGTTGATGTGACGTATGTGTTTTACGCCCGTGAAGAGGTGGCGATTGAGCACAGTGGTCTTCGCGAGATCGATGCTGCGTGTCCCGAACTTCTACAAGGCGATGTGGCTTTGTTGGGTGAACCGACGCTCGGTGCGGTTGAGGCGGGGTGTCAGGGCACCATGCGCCTGGAGGTCACCCTTGGGGGTGCTCGTGCTCATACCGCGCGCCCGTGGATGGGCCGCAACGCCATCCATCGTTTAGGCGAGGTCCTCAACGTTGTCAGCAATTTCGAAGGCCGCCGTCCGGTGGTGGAGGGTTGTGAGTACCGCGAATCGCTACAAGCGGTGTTTGTGGAGGGAGGCGTTGCTGGCAATGTCGTACCGGATCGGGCGATGTTGCGGGTCAATTATCGCTTTGCTCCGGACCGTGATCCCGAGACTGCGGAGGCTGTTGTTCGCGAGTTGATGTCGCCTGTGCTCACCGATTCCGACAACATCGAAGTTGTTGATTGCTCGCCCGCGGCTCGTCCGGGACTTGAAGACCCGTTGTTACAGGCGCTTATTGACCGCAACGGTCTTGAGGTTCGGGCCAAGCTTGGTTGGACTGATGTGGCGTTTTTCGCACAGCGGGGTGTTCCAGCGAGCAATTTCGGCCCGGGTGACGCCACTCTCGCGCATACCGCAGGCGAATATTTGGAACGGGCTTGGTTGCTGGACACTCACGCCGCTTTGGTGGATCTGCTTACCAACGGCGCCTAGAGCTTGGGCCTGTGCTGTGCTAGTGCCGTGCAGTGCTGCCTACAGTTTGCGCATTACGGTGACGACCTGACCGAAGATCTGCACGTCGTCTGGGCTGAATACCATCTCGCTCAACTCAGCGTTAGCGGGCACCAGAACCACCGAACCGGCCCGGCGTTGCAGCGTCTTGACGGTGGCCTCGTCACCAGGTATTCCGGCTACCACGATTTTGTTGTCTTCAGCGGTTTGCTGGCGACGGCAGACAACAAAGTCTCCGTCGAAGATGCCCGCCTCGATCATGGAATCACCTCGTACACGCAACATGAAGAGTTCGCCGCTGCCAGTGAGATCTTCGGGCATAGGGATGAATTCCTCGACGTTGCTCTCCGCTAGAACATCAGTACCGGCGGCGACATCGCCGACCAAAGGAACGTGGCGCACGGGCCGGTGCTCAGCGGTGTTGCCGGTGCCCTCATAGTTGACCTGGATCGCTCTGGGTTTCGCTAGGTCACGCCTTAGGTAGCCGGCATCTCGGAGGTTGTCGAGATGGCACTTGACGGTGGCGGGGGAGCGCAACCCGACCGCTTCGCCGATTTCGCGCACGGACGGGGGATACCCGCGATCGTGAACGTGAGAGACAATCACATCAAGGATCTCTCGCTGACGGGTTGTGAGCGTGTCGGACATTTTTGCCTCCGTGGGTGAGGTTGCCTCCGTGGGTGAGGTTGCCTCCGTGGGTGAGGTTGCCTCCGTGGGTGAGGTCGCCTCCGTGGGTGAGGTCGCCTCGGTGGGTGACTTCCGCGAAATTACAAGCTTGTTGGTTGACAACGAACAAATGTTCGTGTTCAATGGTATCGAACGGATGTTCGACAGACATATGTTCGCCAAACATTCGTTCGATGTCAAGCATCTTTTCGAGATTCTCACCGAAACCACTTATACGCCGGTGAGTGTCACACCCCAGGAGCAATGTCACACCCCAGGAGCAGAGTGGAGTCATGACTGCAATTCTTGCCTACCCAGCAAATCCCCCTTCTGTTCGCCAGCGTGTCACAGTTCCGTCCAGGGTTGGGCCGGTCCGTGCTCATGACCCCCGTGCTCATGACCCCCGTGCTCATGGCCCCCGTGCTCATGACCCCCGTGCTCATGGCCCCCGTGCTCATGACCGAGGCGTCGTTCAACCCGTTGAGGTGTATCGGCGCCGCCGTCTGCTTGTGCTAGCCGTCGTCTTGTCGTTGCTTGTTGGTCTTTGGTCGCTCGCCCGTTCGGCGCAGTCGGCTACTACTCATGAGACCCGGTCTCCTGATGCGATTGTCGTGGTTGTGCAACCGGGCGACACACTCTGGGCTATCGCCTCATGGCTTGATCCAGGCGCCGACCCTCGCTCGCTAGTCGAAGCGCTAAGCGGCATCGCCGGTTCCGACACGCTGAAGCCAGGTCAGCATTTGGTAATCCCCAGTCACCTGCTCGAGTGAGGCGGCGGGGATGATGATTGGCCAGTCATGCCCGCGTGTAGCGAGCAAAGAGCAGATCGTCTTCGGCAAGCAATCGGCTCAGGCGCATTTGCGTGGGGATGGCTTTCTCGGCGCCAGTAACGATGCGCGACGAAGTGCCGCCGGCGAGGATTGGCGAGATGCTGACACACATTTCGTCAACGAGTCCTGCCTGCACCATCTGGCCGTTCCAGGTTGGTCCGCCTTCACAAAGCACTACCTCCGCGCCCCGTTCATAAAGTTCGTTGAGCACTGCGTCGGGTTGCGGTCTGGGCATGGGGAGGCGAACAATTTCGGCGTTGAGAGCGGCGAGCTTCTGCGGATCTGCTTGTTCACCGGTGATGACGAGCGGGCGCTGCTGGTCGTCCTCGATGGCGTCGGCAAACGCCGGAATCGTCGGGTCGATAGCTCCGCTGGCAGTCAAGACAGCCAAGCGAGGGACGGCGGAACGACCAGTTCTCAGTCGGCGCTCAACTACAGCCTCGTTTCGTTTCGGAGTTCCGTAGCTCTCAGCGCCGGCGGTGCCAGATGCGACCAGAATCCAATCACAGCTAGCTCGTACCGCGCGAAACACGGCGCTGTCTGCGGGTCCTCCGAGGTCACCGCTCAGGCCCTTGATGGCAGTGGCGCCGTCAAGGCTGGCGATCATATTGACCATGACCCACGGGCGGTTCAACGGTGCTGGCCGAGGATCGTCCAGATAGATGTCAAGCGGGTCAACGCCTTCGATCCAGGTGGGAAGAATCTGCTGCACTGCCGCCGACCTTACCGTTGCGAGTCCCGTTTTTGCAGGGTCCCGCCTACGACAACCACAGACGCCTTGCGTTGTCCACCGCAGGAGGCGAACTTGTGGATATAACCCGTAGAAATCCACAACTAAATCAGATTGTCATCCACTTCTCATCCACAAGCAAGTGGCCGTAGAGTTGTCTCCGCTGTGTGGTTCGGATCGCCAGGATGGTGGTGCGAAACGTCTCAGACGAGAGTCGAATCAGTTCCTTGGGGGTACCAAGTAGGGAATGTGGGATCCGCCGCAAACTCGTCTTCCCCCTAACCCGGGAAGATCCGACCACACGGCAAACCTAAGTACGTAATCCTCATCTTGAAAAATTTTTTACTCGCAAAAAATGATCGAGCTACTCTGTTTATGACGGCGCTCGAAAGGAGCCCCGCCATATGACGCTTGTATCTGAGCGAGCCAACCTCGGCATCCGTCGCCGCTTCACGGTCCAAGGCGCCGATCCGTTCACGGACATGGAATGGGAACATCGCGAAGCGCGGCTGATCGACCATCGTGATGGTTCTGTGACCTTTGAGCAGCTCGCAGTGGAAGTACCCAGTTCCTGGAGCCAGAACGCAACCAACATCCTGGCCCAGAAGTATTTCCGCGGGACGCTGGGCATGCCAGAGCGCGAGTCGTCGCTGCGCCAGGTCGTTTCTCGGGTGGTCAACACGATTACAGCCTGGGGCGAGCGTGATGGTTACTTCGTTGATGCCGAGGAGGCAGACAGCTTCCGAGCCGAACTCGCCCACCTGTTGGTTAACCAGAAGGCGGCGTTCAACTCGCCGGTCTGGTTCAACATCGGTGTAGAGGGCGTTCCTCAACAGGCGTCGGCTTGCTTCATTTTGTCGGTCGACGACAACATGGAGTCGATCCTCAACTGGTATGCCGAGGAGGGCCGGATCTTCAAGGGAGGAAGCGGAGCCGGAGCGAACCTCTCACGCATCCGCGCTTCAACGGAAGGCCTTGCTGGTGGTGGCACTGCTAGTGGCCCGGTGAGCTTTATGCGCGGCGCCGATGCCTCCGCGGGCACGATCAAATCTGGAGGCAAGACCCGCCGTGCCGCCAAGATGGTGATTCTTGATGTCGATCACCCCGATGTCGAAGAGTTCATCTGGTGCAAGGCGCGTGAAGAACGAAAGGCACATGCGCTGGAGGCAGCTGGTTTCGACATGAGCCTGGACGGAATGGATATTCACTCGGTCCAGTACCAGAACGCCAACAACTCCGTGCGTGTAACCAATGAGTTCATGCAAGCCGTCCTCGACGACTCCGACTGGGCTTTCACTGCTCGCGGCGATGGTTCGGTGACTCGCACGGTGAAGGCCCGCAGCTTGTTGCGTCAAGTTGCTGAAGCGTCCTGGGAGTGTGCGGATCCCGGGATCCAATTCGACAGCACCATCAACCATTGGCATACAGCGGCTAACACTGGTCGTATCAACGCCAGCAATCCCTGCTCGGAGTACCTGCACTTAGACGACTCGGCCTGCAATTTGGCATCGCTCAACCTGCTTGCCTTCCACAGCGGTGACGGCACCGACGGTTTTGATATCGAAGGGCTCGCTCATGCGGTGCGGATTGTTTTCACCGCCCAAGAGATCTTGGTTGGCAACGCCGATTACCCCACCGACAAGATTGCCCAAAATGCCCGAGATTTCCGTCAACTAGGCCTCGGCTACGCCAATCTTGGTGCGTTGTTGATGACTCTGGGGCTGCCCTACGACTCGGACGCAGGGCGTGCGGTAGCCGCTTCGATAACCGCGCTGATGACCGGAGAGGCTTATTGCCAGTCGACGAAACTGGCGGCACGCATGGGTTCTTTCAGCGGATTCAACGAAAATCGTGAACACATGTTGCGAGTTCTCGACCAGCACCGCGCAGCGGTAGCCGACATCGACGAAAACCTTGCGCCGACCCCCATTCTTGAGGCCGCGCAACAGGCCTGGGATCAAACCTGTGAGTTCGCTGCGAGCCGTGGCGTCCGCAATGCGCAGGCCACCGTCTTGGCGCCCACCGGAACCATCGGCCTGCTTATGGACTGCGATACAACGGGCGTGGAACCCGACCTTGGGCTGGTGAAGTTTAAGCGTCTGGTTGGCGGCGGGACGATGAGCTTCGTGAACCAATCGGTGCCTCACGCTTTGCGCAACCTCGGTTACAGCCCCGATGCGGTTGAAGCCATCGTCGCCTACATCAACACCCATCACGGCGCGGTCGGAGCCCCCGGACTTGATCCCAGTGATCTTGCGGTATTCGCCTGCTCATTGGGCAGCGACCCGATCCACTACCTCGGTCATCTAAAGATGATGGGTGCGGTGCAGCCGTTCATTTCTGGAGCGATCTCCAAGACGGTCAACCTGCCAGAAGAGGCCACGATCACCGATATCGAATTGCTGCTTATTGAGTCCTGGCAGATGGGGCTCAAAGCCGTTGCGCTCTACCGCGACAACTGCAAGGTCGCACAACCGCTCTCCACTGGAGTCGCCACACCCAGCGGCGCTGAGAACGGCTCAACTAAAAGCGCGGCGGACGGTTCGGGAACCCTCACTCTTGACGGTTGGAACAACGCCACTAAAGAAGTTGGCTCGACCAGCCCCGGCACTACGAAGCGACCCGAGAGCACCGTGGAAACGCCCGCAAATCAGCCGGTGCGGGAGCGTTTGCCCCGGACCCGCACCAGCGAAACGTTCGAGTTTCGAGTGGCAGATTGCAAGGGCTTCGTCACGGTCGGCCTGTACGCAGACGGACGACCAGGCGAAATCTTCGTGCGGGTCTCGAAGCAAGGTTCCACCTTGGCAGGGATTATGGACGCGTTCGCCATTTCGCTCAGCCACGGTCTCCAATACGGAGTGCCGCTGAGCGCTTTCGTGCAGGCTTTCGTGGGTATGCGGTTCGAACCCGCGGGGATGACCGACGATCCAGAGATTCGCATCGCCAACAGTCTGATGGACTATCTGTTCCGCAGGCTCGCAGTCATGTATTTGAGCGATGATGAACGCTCCCGTCTTGGAATATTCACCACCGACGAACGAGTCCAACCGACTCTGCCCGGGGTTGAAGAGCAGGTCACCAAGACTGTGCAGGGATCCGATATTCCGCCTCACCGAGCAACCTCAGCTTCGGCGGCTCAACTCGCGTTCGAGGTTGACGGCGGTTCAGGTGCGCCATTCTGCATGTCGTGTGGGGTTCGGATGCGAAGAACTGGCGCCTGCTACGTCTGCGGTGACTGCGGCACCACCAGCGGTTGTAGTTAGAGGCGAGCGAACCGCCTGAGATCACGGTTACCAACAGATGTGGGCCATACTGCGCCTATGACCGACAGCGACCGGCAACCCAAGGCGGCCACCTCTCATACTTCACGGCGCAACGCGGCTGTTGCCGCAGTGCTGTCCCTTGATGACCCCGGCGATTTCGCGCGTGCCAGTCGAGGGCTGATCGCCACCCACCCGACCGGAGTCATTGAGGCTCCGCACGGCATTGCCTGGGATGTTTCTCGCCATGATTTCAACCGGGGAGACACGCCTGCTCCGCCCCCGGTAAATCCGAGCCTCTGGCGTCAAGGTCAACTCAACGCCATTCATGGTCTGTTCGAAGTGGCCGACGGCGTTTGGCAAGTCCGCGGCTACGACATCTCGAATATGACGCTGATAGCGAGCGACCACGGTTGGCTGATCGTTGATGTTCTGACAACTACTGCAACTGCGGCGGCTTGCCTTGAATTGGCCAACAATGTGCTTGGCCATCGGGAGGTTCAGGCTGTGATCTATACACACAGCCACGCCGATCACTTCGGCGGGATCCATGGTGTCACCACTCAAGAGGCGGCGGACGCCGGCGATGTTCGCATCATCGCGCCAGATGGGTTCCTGCGCGAGGCGGTCAGCGAAAACGTGATCGCAGGCCCGGCGATGGGTCGCCGGGCGGGTTATATGTTCGGGCCTTTGCTGACACCGGGTCCGTTGGGCCATGTCGATTCTGGCCTCGGCAAGATTATTCCTCGGGCCGCTTCGGGTTTGATCGCTCCGACCGAAGAGATTTCGGTTACCGGAACTGAGCTTGATGTCGATGGGATTCGGGTGGTCTTCCAAAACACTCCGGGTGGAGAGGCACCAGCGGAGATGAACTTTCTGTTTCCCGACATGCGGGTCTTGTGCATGGCCGAGAACTGCACCCACACGATGCACAATATTTTGACGCCCCGAGGTGCTCAGGTCCGTGATGCTCTGGGCTGGAGCAAGTACATCAACGAGGCGTTGGAACTCTATATCGATCGCACCGACACGTTGTTCGCGACGCACCACTGGCCGAGGTGGGGTCAAGACGATGCCCGAGAGTTCTTGGTCAAACAGCGTGATGTGTATCGCTGGCTTCATGACCAGACGATGCGCTTGGCGAACCACGGTTTCACCGCTCCCGAGATCGCCGAGCAGCTGCAGCTACCGGAGTGCTTCGCGGCGCAGGGGCACACGCGGGAGTACTACGGAACGGTCAACCACAACTCCAAAGCTGTTTATCAGCGCTATCTCGGAGCTTTCGACGGCAACCCTGCGACACTCAATCCGCATCCCCCGTCGGCAGCGGGTGTCCGCTATGTCGAGGCAATGGGCGGCCGAGATGAGGTGTTGCACAAGGCCCGAACAGCTTTCGATGAAGGTGATTATCGCTGGGCCGCGCAGATGCTCAACCATCTAGTGTTCGCCGAACCCGATTATCAGCCTGGCCGCTTGCTGGCGGCGGACGCACTTGAACAACTCGGTTATCAGGCCGAATCGGGGCCGTGGCGCAACATTTATCTGACCGGAGCGCTTGAACTCCGTGAAGGGGTGCGGGGTGTGGGTGGACGGGGTCGAGCGTTGACCACCGCGCTGACGGTCGAGCAAATTTTCGACGCGCTTGGTGTGCATCTGATGGCCGAACGTGTCGTCGATCAGCGGGTGCTCATCAACTGGGAATTCACCGACGTTGGCGAGAAGCATGCGCTCGGTCTGCAAAATTGTGCTTTGCACCACATTGCGGGCCGCCATGAAGCTGGTGCAGATGCCACTTTGACGCTCACCAAGGACCTACTGGGTGAGCTTTTGACAGGTCGTACGACAGCGATAGACGCTATAGGCGATGGTCGCCTTCAGATCGACGGCGACGTCGATGCACTGCTCGTTTTGTTTGGCGCCCTTGATCAGTTCGATGGTGCCTTCAACATCGTAGAACCCTAAGGAACGAGCGAACAGGGCGGTTAGCTGTCGTCGCTTGCGAGCGACTTCTTGTGGCGGAGGTACGTCTTGACCATTTCTGCGAACTTGGCCGGGTTGTAGACGTCCTCTTCGTATTTCCACTTTCCGTTGCCGGCGTACTTGAGGAGCGTGAAGTTGCCCTCCTCGTGAACCGAACCGTCACCCGGATCTGCCATTCGATTCAAGACACGGCAGACGATCCAGCCCTTCTCTTCATCAATGACATACCAGTCGATGGGGTAGTAGATCATCTCATTGTTGGGCCAGGTGTCCATCGTCTCCTGGATCCAGTTGTAGATGGCTTCGCGGCCACCCAGCGTCCCGAAGTGATGTTCGATATAGGTGGCGTCCTCGGTGAATTGGTCAGCCCACTCCCGCCAGTCGTGCGTCATTCCGGCCTTGAGTGCCCGCGCTTGGTACTTTTCGAACTCTTCTTCCAACTCGTCCCTGCTCCAACGGCCCATTTGTGTCTCCTGTCTCACTAGCGGCGTTGCTCGTCTTGGTTGGCCATTCTGTCAGCTTGCTGCTCGTTGATCTACATAGGCCGGCACACAGTTGAGCGGAGGTCGTTCGTCGACTTGCGCTTCGACCGGCTCAAGGTCTGGTCGAAGCAAGTGATGAGTCCAGTTCGATCGCCACTCGATGCCGGCGCGGTGAAGCGCTGCGTGAAGGATCTCCATGGCTTGCACAGACAGTTCGTCAAGCAAGCGATTTCGGTGTACCCGCACCCCGAGGTCGACCTGGGCGAGCCGGGCAAGACCCACCAGATCGGCGATGTCTATGAGCAGCCCGGTTTCGACGCCGTAGCCGGTGTTGAACGGCACCTGTTCGAGAATCGTGCGCCGTGCAGCGTATTCACCGCCGAGCGGTTGGCGCACAGAGTTGAGATGAGGGAAAAGAGTGCCTAGTAAAGGGCGGGCCATGAGTTCTGTGGTGCGGCCTCCGCCTGTGCCACCAATCTCGGGTCGTTCGAAGTAGCCCTTCACCATCGCCACTTCGGGGTCTGCTAGTAGAGGTCCGAGAAGACCGGTGACGCAACTGGGAGTGAACGAGGTGAGATCCGCGTCGATCCACACGATCAGATCTCCGTAGCAAGCTGCCACGCTCTTCCATAAGACGTTGCCTTTGCCGCGGCTAGGCCCGGCTTCCGGCAGCACATCGTCGACTGCCACGACCCTGGCGCCCTGCAGGCGGGCGGTCTTGGCGGTCGCGTCGGCGCTCCGGTCGTCCATCACCACGATCTCGTCGACCAAGCGCACTTCGGTATTGGCGAGATGATTGCGGATGGAAGCAACAATGGTGCCCACAGTGGCCTCTTCGTTGCGTGCCGGAATGCAAACCGAGATGAGCTGGTCGCCCTTTTTTGCGAGCAGTAGGTCCAGTGGAAAACTACTGGCGCAATAGCTTCTGACATCATTCATGCGAGTTCCATCACAGCACGTAGCCTCGAAGCAATGTACTTCGGGGTAAGGCAGTATGCACGGCAGGCGCTCAGCTCTTCTATTGAAGTGGCCAAGGCGCTTGCCGACCAGATTTCCCGCGATCGTGTTGGCGGACTGTCTGCTGAGATCGCTTTCTTTGCTTTGTTGAGCTTTTTCCCGACGATGATTGTGTTGACGGCGCTGCTCGGATCGGTTGACGCGATCATTGGCCAAAGCGCCGCGCAGGAAGCTGAAGACTGGCTCGTTGAGCAGATAGTCAGAATCTTTGGTGGTGACAACACACTTGAGGCGACTGTCAACGACCTCTTTGACGGTAGCAGCGCCGGCGCGCTGACTATTGGTGCGCTTCTCGCTGTCTATGCGGCGACCCGTGGCTTTATTGCGGTGGTACGCGCGCTCGACATTGCTTACGATCATCAACAAACGCGAAGTTGGTTTTCTACTCGCCTCGTTGGCTTTGGGATCACTCTGATGTCGGTCGTCGTTGCTGCGGTGGTGATGGTGGCGCTGGTGGTCGGACCGCTTTTTGGAGAGGGCGAGCGACTCAGCGAGACTCTCGGCGTCAGCGCGCACTACGTGACTTTGTGGAACTGGCTTAGATGGCCCGTCGTGTTCTTGGTGATGATGGGGTGGGCCGCAATCGTGTATCACATCGCGCCCTACCACCGCGCCCCTTGGAAAATTGAGTTTCCTGGAGCACTGCTGGCTGCGGTTTGGTGGTCGGTCGTTTCGCTCGGGTTCAGCACCTACCTCAGCATCGTTGCTGCGGGAGCGAATGCTGTGTTCGGGTTTCTTGGCGGTGCCTTGAGTTTGCTGTTCTGGTTGTATCTGATGGCGATGGGGCTCTTGGTGGGAGCCGAGGTCAATTCGTTGTTCGCTACTCGGCTCGGGATTCCTCTTGAACGCGGGGACGACAACAAGTCTCGATGGTGGCGCAAGGTACGCTCGACTGATGACGGAATACAAAGCGCCTCTTGACGAAATCCGTTTCACACTTCGCCACGTCGCCGATCTAGACGCGCTCGGGCGCCTTGAGGGCTTTGAGCACACGGACCCCGACTTGGTGGATGGCCTCCTTGATGAGGCAGCTCGTTTCTTTGAGCAAGTGGTAGCGCCCACCAACCGCGACGGTGACCTGGTTGGATCCCAGCGCAACGACGACGGTTCGGTAACTGCTGCTCCCGGCCTGGCCAAGGCTTACCGGCAACATGTGGCTGCCGGTTGGAACGGGGTCGCCATGCCCGCAGAACATGGCGGTGGAGGGTTTCCATGGCTGCTGGGGATCGCCGTTCAAGAGATGCTCGCGTCGGCCAATATGGGTTACTCATTGTGTCCGCTGCTGTCTCAGGCAGCGATCGACGCTCTGCTTCATCATGGTTCAGAATCTCAGCGTGAGACGTACCTACCGAAGATGGTGACAGGGGAGTGGTCCGGCACCATGAACCTCACCGAGCCACAGGCGGGCTCCGACGTGGGGGCGTTGACTTCCAAGGCGCAACCCAATAGCGACGGCACTTGGCGGATTACAGGGCAAAAAATCTTCATTACCTGGGGCGAACATGACATGGCGGACAACATCATCCATATGGTGCTCGCTCGTACCCCGGGTGCGCCTGTGGGCACCAGCGGTATCAGCTTGTTCATCGTCCCGAAATTATTAGTCAACGACGACGGTTCGCTCGGCGAGCGCAACGATGTCTACTGCGTGTCTATTGAGCACAAGTTGGGAATTCACGCGAGTCCGACGTGTGTGATGGCCTATGGCGACAATGGCGGAGCGGTCGGCTACATGGTAGGCGGGGAGAATGCTGGCATGGCGGCCATGTTCACGATGATGAACAACGCCCGATTGTCGGTCGGTCTGGAAGGTGTGGCCCTTGCCGAACGCGCTTACCAGCAGGCTTTGGATCATGCGTTGCTGCGCCGACAGGGTCGAGCTCAAGGTGCTGGCCCGGGAGAGTCTTCACCAATTATTGAGCACCCGGACGTTCAGCGAATGCTGCTTGACATGCGCTCGGCGATCGCGGCGATGCGAGGCCTCTGCTATCGCAACGCCGAGGCCCTCGATTGGGCCGCAAGAGGCCCCGATGAAGCGACCTGTACGAAGAACTCGGAGCGCGCCGCGTTGCTGACTCCGTTGTCTAAGGCGTGGTGTACCGATCTCGGTTGCGAACTCACCAGCATCGGGATTCAGGTGCACGGCGGCATGGGCTACATCGAAGAAACCGGTGCGGCGCAGCATTTTCGTGATGCCCGTATCGCCCCGATCTATGAGGGCACGAATGGTATTCAGGCGCTTGATCTGGTTGCTCGCAAGCTGCCGATGCGTGGCGGCCGAGTCGTGACGGATCTGCTGAAGTCGATCGCAGACACAGTTGAATCGGCGGCCGAATTCTCAAGTTTGAAGATGGTGGCTGAGCATCTCGAAGCAGCGCATTCCGCGACCTTTGCCGCGACCGAGTGGCTGCTTGAGCGGCGGAGTTCTGTTCCGGCCGATGCCCTGGCTGGGGCAACTGCCTACCTGGAGATGCTCGCGGTCACGACTGCAGGTCAGGCTCTCGCCGACGGTGCAGTCGCGGCCGCTCGGAGTTCCGATTCCGATGCTGGAGCCGATGTGGCAGCGGACCGCGGCGTTCTGGCCCGGGTTTTCTCGGCGAACAGATTGGCAAGGGTTCCTGGAATGCTGGCTGCGGTCACGGTTGGGGCCGCTGACCTGCAGTCGGCTAGAACACGGTTGCTGACGCAATAGCGGCAATAGGCTACGCCCAACATGTTTGTGGCTTCGATCCCCAGTCCGTCCCAGAGCTATCTGGAAATTGGTCCGTTAACGATTCGCGCCTACGGGCTGATGATTGCTCTTGGCGTGATCGCCGCGGTTTGGCTTTCGCAGAAGCGCTGGGAAGCCCGCGGCGGCGATCGTGACGACATCACTTCGCTGGCTATGTGGTGCGTGCCGGCAGGACTCATCGGTTCGCGGGTCTACCACGTGTTCACCGACTGGCGGTTTGATGAGGGTTGGGCGGAGCCGTTCAAGTTGTGGGAGGGAGGTCTTGGCATCCCGGGTGGTATGGCCGCTGGCGTGCTCGTCGGGGTCTGGATCATCCATCGCAGATCCTGGGACAGGCCCAATATGGTCGACGCCATCGTCCCGGGCCTGCCGTTGGCCCAAGCGATAGGCCGATGGGGCAACTGGTTCAATCAGGAGCTCTTCGGCGGCCCCTCCGATCTGCCATGGGCGCTGGAGATAGACGAAAAATATGCCGCCGCCCGTGGCTACACCGATGTGGAGACATTTCATCCAACATTTCTGTATGAGTCATTGTGGAACTTCGGCTTGGTTCTGTTCTTGATCCGGGTTGACAAGACCAAGAAACTCCGCGCTGGCGGGTTGTTGGCTGTATACGCACTCGGTTACCTGACTGTTCGTCTCTGGCTTGAGACGGTGCGGGTCGATCACGCCACCGAGATTGCCGGGGTTCGCGTCAATATCTGGATGAGCATCATCGGCATGGTCATTGCCGCGGGGTGGTTGCTGCTGCGTGGCCGCCGCCCCGAAACCGACGCCGAGGCGAGCGATGAAGGCGAATCTTATGACGCTGACGAGCAACAGGTTGAGCGCTGAGAGATCGAATGTGAGCGATCGCTCGGGTTGGACCAGTTTCGAGGCTGATGTGGCAGCAGTGCTGGATCGACTCTCCGAAGGTTACGTGGTTACCTACGGCGAGGTTGCCGCCGAAGCGGGTTATCCGGGTGCCGCCCGCGCGGTTGGGTCGCTGCTGAGTCGCCTGCCCGACGCGGGACTCTGTTGGTGGCGGGTTGTGACAACTACCGGTCGCCTAGCGCCGAACTGCGAGCAGGAACAAGCGAAGCGCTTGCGGGAAGAGGGTGTCGAAGTTGTCGACGGGCGGGTCCGAGGCTTATCCCGCTACGCTTGAGCGCGCAATGCTGAAAGCCGGTACTTCTTCGTTCACGGAACTGGGCTTGCGCCACGAATTTGTTGAAGTCCTTGCCGCGCGAGGAATTCACTCCCCGTTCCCGGTGCAAGAACTGACGATCCCCGACGCGCTTGAAGGACGCGATGTCTGCGGGAAGGCCAAGACAGGCTCAGGTAAGACTCTCGCCTTCGGTCTCCCGGTGCTCCAACGCATGAGCCGAGCGCGCCCCAAGTTCCCCACCGGACTGGTGCTGGTACCGACTCGGGAACTCGCCAGTCAGGTCAGAGAGGAACTCGCAGCCCCGGCCCAAGCCGTGAACCGAAAGGTGCTGGCTGTCTATGGGGGTGCGCCGATCGAAAAGCAGATTGAGAAGCTGCGATCGGGGGTTGACTTGGTGGTTGCCACACCTGGGCGCATGATTGATCTGATTGAACGCCAGGCAATTTCTGTGAGAGATGTGGCCCATGTCGTGGTTGATGAGGCGGATCGGATGGCCGACATGGGGTTCCTTCCTCAGGTCGAGTGGGTCCTGCGCAACGTGCGTTCCGACCGTCAGACGCTGCTGTTCTCGGCCACGCTCGACGGGGTGGTCAACTCACTGATCCGTCGTTATCAACACGATCCGGTGATGCATGAGGTGGTCGAACAAGAGTTCACCGCGAAAGAGATGACCCATCGCTTCATTGCAGTCCACAAGATGGACAAAGTGAAAGTTGCCGCCGCTATTGCTCGTTCAACGGACCGCACGCTCATGTTCACCAGCACCAAGGTGATGGCAGATCGTCTCGCCCGTGATCTCGCACAGATTGGTGTCAAGGCGGCAGCGATTCACGGAGACCTTCGTCAGAGCAACAGGGAGAAGTCGCTGCGTGATTTCACCAACGGGAAACTCCAGGCGCTGGTAGCCACCGATGTGGCGGCCCGGGGTATCCATGTTGACGATATTGACATTGTTGTTCACTACGACCCTCCCGGGGACCACAAGACTTACCTGCATCGGGCTGGCCGCACCGCCCGGGCCGGTGAGACAGGCCTCGTCGTCACCTTGTCTGTTTGGGACGAAGAATTGGAGATCAAGCGGCTCCAGAAACGAATTGATGTCATCGCGCCCCTGACCGCGATGTTCTCCAACGACGGGCGGCTTGCTGATCTAGCCGGCTGGGATCCCAACGCCGCCTAATTAATCTGGTTGACGCTCCGCTGGTCGGCAGCGGTAGAGTGGACGCCAACATTAAGAGCGATTCGAGCAGTGCAATCCCGGTTGTGCGGTTCGATTCCGGCAACCTGGGATCGGATGCCCAAGGTGCCCCACCCGCTCCGGCGGGAATGTGGCCTCGGCTTTTTGAGCCGTCGCAACAAAGTGTCCGGCACAACCGGTCGCCGAGGGGCAGCGGAAAGTACCGGCCCCCGAGATCAACTGTGCACGACCCCGACTACCGCCCACTTCGCTATGACCCCGCCGAACGCTTCGCGTCAGGTCTTCCGGCGTCCGGTGCTTGGCGTCCTGGAGATCCTGTGGGAGAGCGGCGTTTCATGACCGTCACGGACGGTCGCCCGTTCGCCCTGGAGGGGGGAGGTCGGCTTGAGGAGATCACGTTGGCCTATGAGTCGTGGGGTGAACTCAATGCAGATGGTTCCAATGCTGTTCTTGTCTGTCACGCATTGACTGGCGATTCCCATGCGGCTGGACCGATTTCGGCCGGTCACTCCGGCGACGGTTGGTGGGACGAGTTCATCGGGCCGAACAAAGCGCTCGACACGAATCGCTGGTATGTGGTTTGCGCCAATGTGCTGGGAGGATGTCAGGGCAGTACTGGTCCCTCAAGCGACATACCGGGTGAGGACCGGCCCTACGCTGCGCGGTTTCCGCAGGTTACGATCCGTGACATCGTTCGAACCCAGCGTCGTCTCGCTGACCGGTTGGGTATTGGCAAGTGGCTTGCCGTAGTCGGTGGGTCGCTGGGGGGCATGCAGGTTCTTGAGTGGGGCATGATGTTCGGTGATCGGGTTCGTTTGCTGATGCCGGTTGCTACTTGCGCGGCCGCTAGCCCCCAACAAATTGCGCTGAGCGCGGTTGAACGTTTGGCGATTGTCAACGATCCCTTGTTCAACAACGGTGACTACTACGATGCTCCTCCCGGAAAGGGACCGTGGGCGGGTTTGGCTCTTGCCCGTGAGATTTCACAGATCACCTACAGGACCAGCGAGGTTTTTGACCAGCGCTTCGGTCGTCAACACGTTGATCAACGACGTGAGTATGACCAGTGGGGTCGATATCAGGTGGAGTCCTACCTCGATCATCACGGTCAGAAATTGGTGCGTCGCTTCGACGCCAATTCGTTCTTGGTTTTGAGCAAGGCGATGGATCTTCACGACATTGGCCGGGGCCGAGGGGGTATCGGAGCGGCTTTTTCGCGTCTGTCGAGTCCGGTGTTCACCGCTTCGATCACTTCGGACATTCTCTACCCCCCGTATCAGCAGGCTGCGATTCACGATCGCGTGATAGCTGCTGGTGGACGTTGCGACTACCACATTCTTGAGAGTCCGCAGGGACACGACGGTTTCTTGCTCGAGTCTTCGCTTCTGGGGCCTTTGATCCACGATGCCGTCGCCGAAACCGAAGCAGCCTTGTGACTCAGCAACCAACCGTTGAATCCGATCCGTCAGACTGCGGGAGCGTTTCGCTTGCTGGTAGTCCGCTGAGTGAAACCTACGACGCTCGCACTGTTGCGGTCAGGGCTGGCCGGGTATACAACGACACTGCGCTCGCCCCGGTGCTGTGGGCCAGCAGCGCGTTTGTGGCCGACAGCCTCGGCCAAGCTCGACAATTCGCTGGAGACATCACCGAGCCGAAGTTCTATGGTCGTAATTCCAACCCGACGGTCTCGGATTTTGAGCACGCCATGACGGAACTTGAGGGTGCCGAGGCATCGAGAGCATTCGCCTCGGGTATGGGAGCAGTGAGCGCGGTTGTGCTGGGTTTGTGCTCTTCAGGCGATCACATCGTCGCCCAGTCACAGCTCTATTCGCACACACAGTTGTTGTTACAGGCGGTGTGTCCGCGTTTCGGTATCGATGTCACCTTTGTTGACGGCTCGGTTCCCGGTGCGTTCTGCGCGGCGGTAATCCCGGGCAAGACCACACTGGTGCTGGCAGAATCGCCGGCCAACCCGAAGCTGGCCCTCGTTGATCTTGAGTCGCTCGGTGCCATCAAAGGCCCGGTCACCGTTGTCGATTCGACGCTTGCGACGCCGATAATACAGCGGCCCTTGGAATACGGGGTGGACCTGGTCGTTCACTCAGCTACCAAGGCCATCGCCGGTCACAATGATGCGATCCTCGGGGTGGTTTCGGGAAGCGATGAGCTGATCGCCTGGATCCGAGGTTTCGCTGTCCTTCATGGCGCAGTGGCGTCGCCGTTTGATGCGCTCAATGGTTTGCGGGGAATCCGGACCCTGCCTATTCGTGTTCAACAGCAGACTGAGACCGCGACTGTCTTGGCGACGATGCTCGAACAGCACCCGGCGGTTTCAGCAGTGTTCTATCCAGGTTTGGAGTCGCATCCGCAATATGAGCTAGCTCAGCGACAGCTTGATTTACCTGGTGGTCTCATTACTTTCGACCTTGCTGGGGGTCTTGAAGCGGGAGCTAGCTTTCTTGATCGCTTGCAACTACTGCAACGCGCTACCTCTCTTGGCGGTCCCGAAACGCTGGTGACTCACCCGGCGTCGACCACTCATGTCGGTTTGCTGCCTGATGAACTCGCTGCAGCTGGTATCGAGGATGGAACTATTCGCATCTCGTGTGGGTTGGAACACGCTGATGATCTCATCGCAGACCTGACCCAAGCCCTCGCTCCGCTCGCCTAAGGCTGGACCTGCGGTGTCAGCAGGGCTGGCGAAAACCGATACCGTCGGGCCAATGAAATGGGTCCGGGCAGGCGCTGTGACACTGGTGATGGTCGGGGCGTTGATGTCTGGCGGTGTTGCCGCCGCTCAAGGCCAAGACGACAACGGGCCGACGATCAACCCTGTTGCCCAAGCCGAAAGCGACGTTGACACCGCAAACGATGTTGACTTCGACAAGAATCAGGCCGGGATCGACCGGGCACGCCGAACCCTGATCGTAATTGCCGCGTTGATGACGGTTTTGCTCATTGCCTACTGGTGGCACACGATTCCTTCGCGAAGGCTACGGGTCGCCACAAAACGGCTCGCTGATCAGCGGGCGACAATCCGGCATGTTGACGCTGACGCCGCGCCGATTGATCCGAACACAGGGTCAGCTGATCCAACCCAAGACGTCTATTGATTGTGGCTAGTGTCGCCACTGCGCTGGGGCTACGGTTGCAACATGGCAGAAGGACTTGATCTCGACGCAATGTTGGAGCGTTTCCGCGACCGGGCCGAAGCTGTAAAGAAGCGCAACCTTCCCCCTGTCGGCGGTGAGGAGCGGCAACTCTTTATTGCCCAGGCAAACGCCGACTATCAGGATTTTGCGATGATCGGCGACGCCGAGGTTTCCCTGGACGACGGAATCCTTACCCTCACCATCGACCTCCGCCCCCCGGCCGGTCATGAATGACAACGCAGGAGTTGCAAGCACCCTCAGATTTGTTCGTTTTCTATTTGAGATGTGATATCCGTGCACAAGGGAAGGACTGTTATGTCGCAAATGAATGAGCTTGGGTTCTTTACGTTGGCGGGAGCGCCCGAATCGCCTCGTGAGCTCGTTGCTGAGGTCCGCCAAGCCGAAGGGATGGGTTTCGGTTCGGTATTCGTCAGCGAGCGGTTGAACATCAAGGAGGCGGCGACGCTCTCGGGGGCGGTCGGCGTGATATCGGAGCGCATGGGTGTGGCGACTGCTGCCACGAATCACCACACCAGGCATCCGGCGGTGACCGCGGCATTCGCGATGACTATGCACAAGCTGACCGACGGTCGTTTCTGTCTCGGTCTCGGCAGGGGTGTGTCGCTGTTGTCCAAAGCGTTCGGTCTCGAACCGATCACGACAGCTCAGACGGAGGATTTTGTGGGGCTGATGCGTCGACTCTGGCGAGGTGAGTCGATTCTCGGTCACGACGGCCCGGCCGGAAGCTATCCCTACCTGTCGCTTCGTGGCGCAACCAGCGAGCACATTCCGATGGCTTGGACCGCCTTCGGGCCGAACTCTCTGGCCCTCGGTGGGCGCTGCTTCGACGCGGTGGTGCTCCACACGTTCTTCACCGATGAAACGACTGCGCGGGTTGTGTCTGCGGTGAAGCGTTCGGCCGAGCAGGCAGGCCGCGACCCGAGCGCCGTGCGTGTCTGGTCCTGTTTCGCGACCCTCGGAGATCACCTTCCAGAAGACCTGCGGTTGAAGAAGTCGGTGGGTCGTATGGCCACATATCTTCAGGGCTACGGCGATTTGATGGTGCGTACCAACAATTGGGATCCAGCAGTGCTCGAACGGTACCGGGCAGACCCCTTGATCGCTGGGTTCCAGGGAGCAATCGACCAGGTAGCCACCACCCAACAGCTTGAACATATTGCCGAGTTGGTTCCCGAAGAGTGGCTCGCGCCAGCCGCCAGCGGCAGCCCCAGTCAATGTGTGGAGAAGATTCGCGGCCAGTTCGATCTCGGCTGTGACGGGGTGATTCTGCACGGCGCCAGCCCCGACCAGCTGAGTCCCATCGTCGACGAGTACGCCCGTACCCGGCCTGTAGGTACTTTCGATCACTTGGCCGCCAACCCTGGAGCCTGACCGTCATCGGATCCCGAGGTGCCGGACTGGAGTGCCGGTCTGGAGCGTCAGTCCGAGTGCCGAGCATGGGGCGCCCGTCCAGAGTGTCAGCCTGGAGTGCCGACGGGAGTTGCCGGACTGGAGTGCCAGACCCGGGCCACCCGAAGATTCAAGCGAGTTCGGGGATCAAGTCTGCGTAGCGGTCGATGAATGTCATCGTCGTCGAAGGGTCGTCCCAGTTGGCGCGGGCAGTCCCGAGCACCACGCGGTCTATGCCGAGATCGCGGTAGTGATCCAGCGTTGCCGCTGTCGGGTCGCCGAAAACCACCATGGTGATTGGCAGATGTGGGCGGTTTGCTTGCTCCGCGGCTTCGCGAAACAAACGCACCTTCTTGTCGAGTGTGCCCCCCTCGATGGGTCCTAAACCGACATCGGTCGGCATCCATCCGTCTGCCCAACGTGCCGCGTGTTGACTGCCGAGCCGTCCCGCGGTCCCCATTAGCACCGGTGGATGGGGGGTCTGGTGCGGTTTCGGGAAGCTCCAAGAGCAATCGAAGTCGAAGTACTTGCCGTGGTGTTCGGACTGCGTGTCGATCCACAAGCGGCGGAGTGCTTCCACACATTCCTCCAAAGCCCGATAGCGCATAGACCATGAAATGTCGGGTCGATGGTTGGCGAGTTCTTCGGCGTTCCAGCCGACTCCCACACCGAACTCCAAGCGGCCCGAAGACAGCACGTCGAGCGTGGCAACCGTCTTTGCCAAAGCAAGCAGGTCACGCTCAAGAGGCAGGGCTACTCCGGTACCGATGGTCAAGGTGGTAGTAGCGCTCGCGGCCAGGGTGAGGCTGACGAATGGATCCATCATGTGTCGGTAGCTGTCGGGGAGCTCGCCACCCGCGGGGTAGGGGGTGAGCCGAGATGTCGGGATGTGGCTGTGTTCGCCCACGAACAGCGAGTCATATCCACGGTCCTCAAGGGCTCGGGCGAGCCGGTCCGGCCGAACGTCTGAGGGTGTGTTCATCGATACGTACCCAAGCCTCATCGCTACCTCCAGCCCGGACACTACCCCCGACCCCTCCCGCCGATCCCCAGCCGAAAGCCGGATAAGCCTCACACATACGCCCCAAAATTGCTTATTCCGCAAATAAGTAATACTTGGTGAGGCTTATTCGGGTACAATAAGCCTCACAGCGACGACAGAGAGTTACTTATGCTCCAATCATCACCCGAAGACCTCCTACGAGTAATTCACGAGCAGAACCCTTGGCGGAGCCAAGGAAAGGTACCAGATCCGCTGGCCCCACCAGTGGAGCGTCCCTTGGCGCAGCTGTTGTGGCGACGGCTCCTTGAAGACGATCCACGCCGGTATCAACTCATCCTCGGTCCGCGTCGAGTGGGAAAAACAACGGTGCTGTATCAGACCGTGGCACATCTCTTGGACAATGGAGTGGACTCTTCGCGTATCTGGTGGTTCCGTCTGGACCATCCGATCCTGTTGCGGGAGGAACTCGGCGATTTGCTTCTCTTCGCGGTCGAATCCAGTGGCGCCACCCCTGATCGGCCGGTCTATTTGATGCTCGACGAGTTGGTCTACGCAGACTCCTGGGACACCTGGTTGAAATCCTTCTACGACGACCAGTGGCCCGTGAAGATTGCGGCGACGTCGAGTGCGGCGGCAGCACTCCACAAGGGCAGGGTGGAGAGCGGAGTCGGACGATGGGAAGAACAACACCTGACTCCGTATTCGTTGACCGAGTATCTGGATCTGGCAGCTGTGCAGCGCCAGATCGTCGATGCCGGCGACTACATCGGTTGGGAAAGCTTGGCCCGAGAGACGCTTGCCTCCTGTATTCGGGCGATGCCTGCTGGACTATCGAGGTTCTCGGTGTTCTCGGACGACCGCCGTCGGCTCATGTTGATCGGTGGGTTCCCGGAGTTGCTCGGCTTCGCCACTGAAGGATCAGACGAAGGCCATGCGTACTCCGAAGGGGACCTATCGCTCATTTCCCAGCAAGTGCTCCGCCCGGACGCGGTGGAGCGGGCTGTATACAAAGACATCCCGCAGTCTTTCGGGGTGGGCAACCCGATGATGTTGGAGCGGCTGCTGTATGTCCTAGCCGATCAGGTTACGGGACTTCTGTCGCCGACGAACATCTGTACCAACCTGGGCATGACGGTGCCGACCTTTGATCGTTATCTGTCGTATTTGGAACAGGCGTTCATGGTGTTCACGTTGCCCAACTACTCGGCTAGCGAGGCGAAGGTGCAGCGTCGGGGTAGGAAGCTGTACTTCATCGACGGCGCTGTGCGTAACGCCGCCTTGCAGCGTGGCTTAGCTCTCATGGACGACTCTGCGGAGATGGGAGTGCTCTTGGAGAATCTGGTAGCGGCATCCCTGCGCACGCTGGCGGTACACAACGGTGTTCGCTTGTATCACTGGCGAGACGGTGATCGAGAAGTTGACTTCATCTATGACGACCCGCAGAATCCACTTGCGTTTGAGATCGCCTCGTCTCCCCGTCACCATCGCGGAGGGTTGAGTAGTTTCGCCGCTCGGAACAAGCGCTTCCGCGGCAACTGTTATCTGGTAGCCCCGAACGCCCAAGTGAAACACCCGAGACCCAGCGGACCGGGCGTCGGCACGCTTCCGTTGGATGCCTTGTTGGTAGCTATTGGTGCGCAGGCGCATCAGGCTATGACGCGGCGGTTGGGGGTGAGGGACTGACAAGAATCCGTCGGAGTTAGTGTCGTGGGCCTCAGAGAACAACAATGGGGCGGTGATCGTTATGGCGAGGTTCCAGGTTCGGGGGGTCTGAGTGGCGCTCGACTTCTCGCTCTCGGCTGATCAGGAAGCGATCGCGGATTCCTTCGGGGCGTTCTTTGCGAAGGAAAGCCCGGTTGATGTTGTGCGGGGCGCGGAACCTCTCGGCTATTCGCTGCAGCTCTGGCAGAAGCTGGGGAGCTTGGAGGCGCCGGGAATGGCGGTACCGGACCACGCGGGCGGTGGAGGAGCGACTCTGAGCGACCTCGTGGTTGTGGCGGAGGCATTGGGGGAGGCGATAGCGCCAGTGCCGTTGATCGAACACTGGGTTGCGTCGCGTGCCTACCCAACCCCACAAGTCGTTAGCGGTGAGCAGATAGCAGCAATAGCGCTTCGGCCTGCGGATGCAGATGGCACATGGCGACTCGTACCAGCTGGTGCGGTCGCCGACGTTGTAGTTGGAGCGGACGGCGACGAACTAGTTGCGGTCCACTCGCCGGCGCCGATGGCGTCGCCGCGCAATCACGCCTCGGCCCCGTTGGCCGACCGTTCAGCTCGCGATGGTCAACGTGTTGTGCTAGGAGAGGCGTCGGACCTTACCCGGCACCTCGACCAATGGCGGGTCCTCACCGCTGCCGCGCTGGTTGGGATCGCCGAGCGAGCCATGCGCATGGGTGTCGATTACGTGCTCGAACGGCACCAGTTCGGTCGGCCCATCGGGTCGTTTCAGTCGATTCAGCACGGGTTGGCCGACCTGCCGGCCCTGGTCGACGGCGGTCGTTTTCTGGCTCACAAGGCGGCGTGGGCCTTCGACGAGGGATTGGTGGACGGAGCCGGTGTGATCGACATGGACGAAGGGAACATCACCGAGTTTGCGCCGCTGGCAGCGATGGCGCTGGTCCACGCGGCCGACGCTGCCGCGGTCAGCACGGATCGCAGCCTCCACTACCACGGGGGTTACGGATTCTCGTTGGAATACGACATCCAACTGTATTTCCGACGAGCTAGAGGCTGGGCCAACATCGTTGGCGACCCGTCAGGCGAACGGCGGCGACTCGCCGATCTCTTGTGGGGTCCGGCTGAGGCGCTGGTAGGTCGCTGACATGGACTTTCGATTGACTGACCAACACGAGGCACTCAGAACCGAGGTCCGCGCCTGTATCGATGACCATATCGACGACGAAGTGATTGCAAGGGCTCATCGCACGGGTGCCAACCATTGCGCCGAGTTAGCCAAGGCGCTCGGCGATGCCGGCCTTCTTGCTCAGGCAATGCCGGGGGAGGGGCAGGATCCAATGGCGATGTGGATGCTGTCGAGCGAAGCCGAGAAGGCGGGAGCACCTTTCGATTCGGTAGGCATGGCGCTTGTGATTGCGGGCGTTCTCAACGCGGCAGGAACTGCGGCTCAGTACCAGAGGGTCACCGCGGCGCTGTTGGCGGGGGAGGAGTTCGTCTGCTTCGGTTTGACTGAACCTGACGGCGGTAGCGACTTGCCCGCAATCAAGACCCGAGCGGTTCGTGACGGCAACGAGTGGGTGATCAACGGTTCCAAGATGTGGACCACGCTGGCGCAGGTATCCGACTGGGTGTTCCTGTTGACTCGCACCGATCCCGACGCGGGCCGGTACGGCGGGTTCACCGTCTTCATCATCCCGATGGACACTCCCGGTATCACCGTCGATCCGATTCACACGATGAGCACTGAGCGTTCCAACGTCACGTTCTACGACGATGTCCGCGTGGGCGACGAATGGGTGGTCGGCGAGGTGAACGAGGGTTGGCGGGTTGTGTCGATCATGTTCGGCTTCGAGCGCGGCTTAGCCAATACCGGGGCTCTGACACCCCTGCTGCGCCGCTTCCACAAATGGGCAGCGGGCAGAGGCGTGATCGCCGATCTGGTGCACCGTGAACGAATGGCCCAAGTCGCGATCGACGCACAGGTTGCGGAGTTACTGACCCAACGCACCGGGTGGACCGCGGCGATCGGCGAACCGAGTGGCACGGAGGGCTCGATTGCCAAAGTCTTCGCCACTGAGGCGTATCAACGGCACGCACGTTGGGCCCAAGCCGCGGCCGGACCCGAAGGACTTGTTGGCCTGAACGAGCCGGGCGCGGCAGCCGACGGATGGATCGATCACGATGTCCGCCACTCCGTCCCGCAAACATTCCAAGGCGGCACCACCGAGATCAACCGCAACAACATCGCCGAACGCCACCTCAACCTCCCCCGCGCCCGCTAGAGCGCCCCGCCATAGTTGCAGTACATCAATATTTGTGACATAATGATTACAGTCTACAAATAGCGGTAGGTGCTATTCAACGCACCACTCAAAGGGGAAAGGCAAACATGAACACCACACACACAACCACCATCCGCCAAGACGCTCAGCAAGCTGCCGAACTCGGCGCTGTAGCAAGAGTTGATGGCGTATCCACCTCGGAGGCGATCCGCTCCGCTATCGCCGAGCACATCGAAAAGAGGCGAAGCGATCCTGCTTTCCAGGCCCGACTCCAGCGTATCCTTGAGCAGGAGCGTGTCGTGCTTGAAAAGCTCGCCGAGTGACATGAGCGTTCAGTGCCTCGACCTCCCGGACTTCCTGCTGATCGCAGAGCGGGTAACCGGAATGGAGGTCGAGGTACTGGCGCGCCAACCGGGGTTGCACATGGCTAAGCATGCTCTCTCGGCGCCGAACGGTGGTTTCGGGGATATCGATTACTACCCCTCGTTCGCGCAAAAGGCTGCTGCTATGGCCTACCAACTCATTAAGGGGCATCCCCTTGAGGACGGAAACAAGCGCGTGGGATACTTCTGTCTTCTTGAGTTCGTCTATCGGAATGACTACGAATGGGTGCCGCCTCAGAACGACGGTCCCGAAAGAACGGAGACCGTTGCAACAATCGAGCGCGTTGCAGCAGGATCGGTCAGTCAGCTTGACTTCGCGGATTGGATTCAAAACAGGCTAGTAGAACCATCGGATAGTCATGAAGGGTGAATTGACACTCCCCTTTCCGAGCGGTGACCCCTCTCTCCAAGGAGAACTCGCTGACTTGCCTTTGGTTTATATCGCTTCCCCCCTCACGCGGGTTAACACTTCAAGCGCACTACGTCGGGGTGTTACGTTTGAGGTTGACAAGATCGTCTCTACTATTCAAGATCCTCGCTTTGACGGTGCGGAACCTGAGTTTCGTACGCATGCACCAGCGGTGCAGAGTGCTCCATGGTCGAACGATGCCACTGACTGGGACATCTACCGACAAAACACCCTCCTAGTCTTGGCTGAAGCCGATGCCATCATTATCTTGGCTCATCAGGGGGGCAGTAGCGGAACGGGGCAGGAACTCGAACTCGCTACACGGCGGCAGATACCTATTCTCCATCTATCACCGACTGATGAAGCAGTAAGTCGGCAAGTGACAGGAAATCCGTTGGTATCGGCGAGCACGTATCAGCTGCCAGATGAATTAGCAGAGGAAGTTCGCAGCTTTATTCGCGATAATCGAACTGCGATAGAGGCAGGTCCGGCGCGCCGACGCGACACATCGATGATATACGGTCCCCTACAATCTGATTTGATGAACAAATGGCGAGATCTTGAGGTTAGGAGACAAGGCGATGTGGCTAAACGAGCTGGTACGACTCCTGAACTTGTTGATCACTTTCTGAGTCATCCGCTGATGCTTGCTACATTAGCTCACCATCAGATTCTGCAAATCGGGAATGGGCTGGGCGTGAACGTCACCAGTTACTTCACTAGGTACACGGGTGCTCTAGTGTTCTAGTGTTCTAGTGTTCAAAGACATTAGAGCGCTTGTGTCAGCTCAGGAGGAATACGGCTGGAATGATCGCCTTACCGAACAGTTGCTTCAGCACGCTGAACAGGTCCAAATGTCGGAAGGCGTGCGACGTCTGAAGCTCAGTAGTCCCGCCGATTGGCTGAGACTACGTGAGGATATCGAACTGTGAATTTGGATCCTGATCGTTTGGCGCTAAGAGTCACCCGTAGTTTCGAATTGGGCCCACCTCCGATCGACGTTGAGACTTTAGCTGCTTCACTTGGCGTAATCGAGATCTCAGAAGAGTCCCTAATTGAGGATGGACGCTTGGAACTATCGGACGGCTCAGCCCGAATTCTGGTGCGAAGCGCGATCTCGACTGAAAGAAAGCGCTTCACTATCGCTCACGAAATATGCCACCTTCTGTTGACAGGATCTCAAACAGATCTAGTAGCAGTTCGTCATATCATTGGACATGATGACGAGGAGCGCTTCTGCGAGGACTTTGCGGCAGCGCTCCTCTTGCCCGCCGGTTGGGTAAGAGACGTGGCGTCCAATCGTCCTCACACACTTCACACACTGCGTGTTGTCGCAGGACGCTCGAATACATCACTAGCAGCGTCGTGTGTTCGGCTTGGCAAGATTGCCGGTTGGCGCAGCACCCTATTGCATTGGACGCGCTATCCGAGTGGTTGGCGGTTTCGTTGGGCAGCAGGTCTCCCTGCGGGATTCAAAGGGACGATTCGTTCTGCAGATCGGACAGCGGCCGTTCTTGACACAGTCAACGAAAGCGGCGATAAATCGACACTGGTCCCGATTCGGGTTGGTGGAGCAGAGCGTGAAGTTCTAGCTCAGGTCTCGGTTCGTCGCGGTTCGGCGCTCGTGTTAGCCGAACTCTGAGTGTTCAATCGCTAACCCTCAGGCAAACCCTGTGACTCCGCCCATAGAACGACACTCGAATGACTGCGCGACGATAATACCCGCCGCCTCTGGCAAACACGTGAGTACCCCAATCCTGCTGATGTCGGGTCCATTAGTCGGCGGTGTCTTGGCCGATTTTTTGGGTAGAGACCAGTGTGGGGGGATCCAGGCCAAGAAGAATCGGGACTCCGGCCATGTCCGCTTGGAAGGTGGGACACGGCATTGAGCCGTTATGGATCGGGGGTGAAACCCCAGCGAGCGGCGAACTCTGTTGGGGAGAAGGCTTCAAGCTCGGAAGCGAGTTGGGCGCCGGTGTCGGATTCGTCGCCGTAGGTGTCTTTGATTGTGGTCAACACCCGCCCGGTCCCGGTTTCGATGATGTGCCATATCCGGTTTGAAGGTGATGCCGCTCCGCCCAATGTTAACAATCCCCAAACGAGAGTCGCAAAGGTCCGCAACATGCGGATCGGCAGCGGGCGCTTGCCGACCTCGATATGCCAGACGTTCGACGCAGTATCGGTCATTTCCCTCTCCGGATCATGCTCGTTCATATCTCGTTCATTCTATCCGTCAGTCCAGTGGGCCTCTAGGCTGAAAGTGTGAGCGGATCTGAGGACCCAAAGCTTGAGCGACTGCGCTCGCTTGTTGATCCCTCGACAACCGCGGTCGTCACGATGGAACTCCAACAGGGCGTGGTCGGTCCCGATGCGTTGCTCCCGGAGTTGGTGCAACGGGTAGCCGAAGCCAAAACTGTTGAGGCTGCGGCGAAAGTGTGCCAAGCAGCCCGCACTGTCGGCGTCCGTGTTGTGCATTGCACCGCCGAGCATCGTGCAGACGGGGCTGGAGCCACTGAGAACGCCAAGATCATGGCGCTCATCGGCAAACTCCGCCGCGAACAGGGTGTCCTGCCTACAGAGATCGGTACCCCCGGCGCTGCTCTGGTTAGTGAACTCGGCCCTGAACCAGTCGATATCGTGATCCCCCGCATGCACGGGATGACACCGTTCATGTCCACCTCGCTGGACCAGGTGTTGCGCAATCTCGGCACCAGAACGGTTGTGGCGACAGGCGTCTCGGTGAACATTGGGATCCTGGGGCTCTGTCTGAACGCACTTGATCTCGGCTATCAGGTGGTCCTTGTGCGAGATGCGGTCGCCGGCGTGCCTGCCGAATACGCAGACGCTGTGATTGACAACACTCTTTCGCTGATCGCTACCATCACCACATCCACCGAACTCTGCTCGCTGTGGGAATCGCCCTAGAGGAGTCCCGACCATGAACGAATTCAAATACGTCGACTACGAAGTGGCCGACGCAGTGGCGACCATCACTTTGGCCCGTCCCGAAAAGGCCAATGCTCAAAACGAGCGAATGCTTGATGAGGTCGACCATCGTTTCCGCACTGCTGAATACGACGACGAAGTCAAAGTCATCGTTTTACGCGGTGAAGGCAAGCATTTCTCCGCCGGTCATGATCTGGGAGGTTCGCGCGATCCTGAAGGGGCGGGACTCGAAGAAGAAGACGGCAGTTGGCAGTTACACAAGATCTATCGCTGGGAGGCCCGCAAGTATTTGGGCTACTCGTGGCATTGGCGCAACATCCCTAAACCCACCATCGGTGCCATCCAAGGAAAAGCCATCGCGGGCGCTTTCAACCTTATTTTCCCGCTTGATTTGCTGATAGTCGCCGACGATGTCGAGTTTTCAGATCCAGTGGTGTTGATGGCTATCGGCGGAGTCGAGTACCACGGCCATACCTGGGAGTTCGGCGCTCGGCGAGCCAAAGACATCCTTTTCACTCAGCGGACTATGGGTGCTGCGGAAGCACATCAGATTGGTCTGGCTCGTGAGGTAGTGCCGCGCGATCAGCTTTGGGAGCGCACGCACGAGCTAGCGGCTCAAATAGCCACGAACAACGCCTTCGGATTGGCCCAAGCGAAACGGGCTGTGAATCAGACGCTTGACACGCAGGGCTACTACGCGGCGCTTCAATCGGTGTTCGACGTGCACAGCACGGGACACGGCAATGCCATCAGCGTCGGCGGCTATCCGATTCTGATGCGGCTCGACGAGATGAAGAAGAACATCAACCGCTAGCAGAGTTGCAATCCGGCTTCTACCGAGGGGATCTACTGCTGGGGTTCCGGTTGGGGAGGTTCGGGGGCGCGTAAGAGTATTGTCTCGATGCCGAAGTCACTAGCGGCGAACATTGCCGCCAAACATGAAGTGAGTCCGTTGGCAACATCATCGGCGTTGATCCGCTCGGCTGTAGCTCAGTTCTGATCGCCCAAGTAGGCGGCCTCAAGGAGCGAGCGATCCTTAGCGAATTCGAGCGCTGACCCTCGCATGGCGACCCTCCCCCGCACGAGAATGATGGCCTCGTCGGCGAAGTCCAGGGCGAGGCCGACGTGCTGCTCGACGAGCACAACGGCGGCCGGGGTGTCCTCGGCGATCTTTCGAACCACCGGCAGGAGCCTCTGCACCACGATTGGCGCCAGGCCCATGCTCATCTCGTCGATGAGCAGCACGCGAGGTCTCTGCACAAGGCCCCGCGCGACGGCCAGCATCTGCTGCTCGCCACCCGAGAGACTGCCTGCGAGGACGGTCCACCGGCGTTCCAGATCTGGGAACAGCTCCAACATGGCCTCCGGGTTCACTCCGCTCCTTCGGGCCGCGACCGCAAGGTTCTCTTGCACAGTCAGGCTCTTGAACAAGGCCCGGTCATCGGCCACCAGCACGATCCCCGCAGACGATGCCTGCGCGGGGCGGCCTGAGGGAACCGGTTCGTCCCCGACTCGGACCTCGCCCTCGAGCGCGGGGAGGAATCCGGCCAGCGTGTTCATCAAAGTCGTCTTTCCGGCTCCGTTGGGGCCGAGCAGCGCCACGACTGATCCGGGCGAAACGTCGAGGTTCATGGGCTCGACCACTTGCACACGGCCGTAGCCGGCAGCGAGTTCTCGGCAGCGAAGCCCTGTCATGTCTCGCCCTGGTTCGCTGCTTGAGCCTCGTGAGGCTCGCCGAGATAGGCACTCGCCACAGCGGGGTCGCGGCGGATCTCTTCAGGCGTGCCCGACGCGATCTGATTGCCGAAGTCGAGCACTTGAATCTGGTCGCACAGACCGAGAACGAGCTGCATGTCGTGGTCGATGAGCAGCACCCCGACTCCCGTATTCGCGATCTCGCGGATGCGATCGCCCAGCCACGCGCTCTCGTTGGAGTCGAGGCCGCCGGCGGGTTCGTCGAGCAGGAGAATCTCCGGGTCGCCGACCATCGCCCGAGCGATGGAGACCAGCTGTCGCTGACCCTGCGAGAGCTCGCCAGCCTGCTCGTGTTGTACGTCTTGCAACCCGAGCTGGTCGAGAACCATTCGAGTGGTCGGGGGGTCGAGCCCTCGACTGCGGGCACTAGCCTCGCCGACCACGACGTTTTCTTCTACGGATAGATCGTCGTACAGTTCTATCGCCTGGAACGTTCGGCCCAGGCCCTCTCGCATCCTGCGATGTGGAGGCAAGCCGCTGAGCTTGCGCTCCCCCAACGCAACGGATCCCTCACTATCGGTGAATCCGGTGACGGCGTCGACAAGTGTGGTCTTCCCAGCTCCATTCGGCCCGATGAGCCCGACGATCGTTCCCGGATCCACCGTGAACGACACGTCGCGAACTGCAACAACCCCGCCGTAGCGGACCGTTACCTCGTGGATCTCCAGCGGCCGCGCCGAGCGAGATCGTGGGGTCTCGTCGTGACTAGTCGGTACGGAGATGAGCGCGGTTCCTGCGGATAACGGTCTCTCGCCACGCTGCCGACCGGGGGCGCGTCGACGCTCGAGTATCAGTCCTACGAACCCCTCGGGATAGCGGATGATTGCTACCACGAGCAGCGCTCCCACGATGGTCTCGAAGTAGTCGGCTGACCCGAACCGCGATTCGAGGATCTCTGGAAAGAGACCACCGATCGCTCCTATTCCTGTCAGGAGGCCACCGGTGACCGACGTGACTCCGGCGATGTACGTGGTGGCCAGCAGGGTCAACCCGAGGAGCACCGTGAACGAGGCGAAGGTCACGCTACCGAGTCGGTAGCCGAGCATCGCTCCACCCAGCCCAGCAATGAAGCTGGCGATCGCGAACGCGAGGATCTTGACGCGAACAACGCTGACGCCTGCAGCGGCTGCGGAGCGTTCGTTCGCTCGCACCGCCAACATCTCAGACCCGAGCCGGCTCGTGCGCAGCGCTGACACCCCCCACGCGACGAACGCAACCACGGTGAGTACCATCAGCCCGAACTCGACGCGAGGAAACTCGAGGGCGCTCCCGGCACTCAGGTCGAGACCGAACAGGCTTGGGTCCTCGATCTCGACGCCGGACGAACCCACGAAGTCGCTGTTGCGAAACCACATCGTCTCGATGGCGACTGCAAGGGCCAACGTGACTACGGCGAGCGATAGACCACGAACGCGCAACGCCGGCAATCCAACCAGTACGCCAATGGCAGCCGCGCCGAGCGCGGCGAGCACCGGCGCAAGAGGGAACGGGACGTTCCAGTTCGTCGTGATCGGTCCAAGAAGAAATCCGGCACATCCCGCCAAGGTGAGCTGGGCTAGAGAAATCTGTCCCGCGTAGCCCGTAATTACTACATACGAAAGCGCCAGGATCGAGAAGATGAATGTCATCACCACCGCGGTCCGCCAAGAACCCTCGAGGAGCACCACAGAAGCAATCGCGGCTATCGCTCCGACGACGGTCAAGGGTGTGACTCGCCGCTGCGGGCGTGGCGCGCTCCCGAGGTTTCGCTGGACGACTGCACCGCGTGCGGGCAGCGGCGCGGCGCGCACCACGAGCACCAACATGATGAGGAGCAGCGGGATCAGTTCTGGCACACCTGACGACGGAAGCCAGTCGTTCGTCGCGACGAGGTATTGCGTCCACGACTGGAACATGCCGATCGCGAGCCCGGCAACGACTGCGGGCAACATGAACTGGAATCGCCCCAGGATCGCGGCCGCGAGCGCGGGGATGATGAAGAGAGTGTATGCCACTGGGACAAGGGGAACGATCGGGGCGATGAGGACCCCTGCGCCGCCGGCCACGGCGGCGCTTAGCATCCAGTTGAGCGCCGCCAGACGGTCCGGCGACAGACCAGACAAGTAGGCGCCCCGCTCGGTCTCTGCTGCCGCCCGTGTTGAGAGGCCAAACGGGGTGAAACGAAAGAGCGTCCAGAGCAGGCCAGCGACCACCAGCACCGCGATGGCAACCCAGACACGATCCGAGGAGATGCGCACATCGCCGATCATCCAGATATCGGAGGGAAACACGTCATCAACAGCGACCGGCCGTGTTCCGAGCCGGACGGCTATCAGTCCTGTGAGGACGACGAGCACCCCGATAGATGCCACGGCTTTCGCCATCGCCGGCGCTCGGCGGAGCGGTCGGAATACCACCAAATACAGCAGTAGGCCGAGCAGCGAGGACAACGCCAACGAGGCGACAATCGCAAGCCCTGTAGGGAAGGACCACCCGAGGTCCATCTTCGCCGGTAGCCCCGGAACGAGGATCAACAATTCGCCCTTGCGAAGCAGTGCGAACGTGTAGGCGCCGTAGAGAGCGATGGCGCTTGTCGCAAAATTGAGCACGCCGGAGCTGCGGTATGTCACGACCAAGGCCAAGGCCAACGAGGCGAAGACTGCCCCGTTGGCCAGACCGAGAATCAGAAAGATGACGTGGACGCTCATGTCAGCGAGCCTCTAGCAATGACGCACCTCGGCCGGCATCGTCAGCCGCCAAGCGTTATTACCTCGGTCAGATCAACCGCTTCGTAGCCAGTCGAGTTTCCGTCAGCGTCGAGGGTCGTGATCGCCGCGCTGCTCGAGCAGATCGCTGGAGCGATCGCAACGATCATCCGGTTGCATTGGAAGGTCGAATCGCCAGCGCCGAGTGGCAGTGGGGCCGGATCCATCGCCACAAGTGCAGCCACGACGGACTCAGCAGACATCTCACCGTCTGGGTGCGCAGCCACGCCCCTAGCAAATGAGAGGACGGCTGCGTAGCCGCTCTGCGCGATGCTGTCAGTTACCGCATCTGGAGCAAACTCCGCCATCACGTTGGCGAAGAGAGCAACCTCGGGGTCCGACGGGTCGTCTGAGGATGGCCCCATGAGGAGGATGCCCTCCATGTCGACCGCAGCGATCGATGCCTCCCCTACGCATGGACCGATCACGATCGTGTCGCCCTCAAATCCAAGCGTCTGGATGGCCTGTATGGCGCTGGTGCAAAAAGCTTCATCGCCGATAATCCCGAACTGCTCGACTCCATTGCTGATCGCAGCCTGCACCTGAGGTGACATCTCTGGTGTGCCCGGAGCGATCGGGACAACTTCCACCTCGACACCAACGTTTCCGTAGAAGAGCGGCGCAGCGCCGTTGATGGGATCCACCGCGGCCGGGACGTCAATCACGATGACTCCAGCCTTCGAGACACCATTTTCAACCGCGATAGCAGCCGGCCCGACCAACGTGGCCAGACCATTCGTGATCACGAATGACAACGGAGCAGCGAACACGTCAGCAGAGATACCGCCGGTCTGAATGAACGGGATGCCAACCTCGTTCAGCCCACTCGAAAGTGTGTCGCCCTGGCCGGACACGCCGTTCAGAACCACAACGACGCCTTCCGATACGAGCTCAGCGACACAGTCCTGCGCGCCAGCGGGAGTCTGCCCGGTGTCACAGGTGACAAGCTCAATCGAACGGCCGCCCGCGCCTGCGAGGTATTCATTCGCGTACGCCGCCGCAGCTTCGGCGGCGGGCGTCTCTGACGAGTTGTCGATCGCATCCGAGCGTCCATCGCTGACGAAGCCGACCTTCACGGAGTCACCGCTTGCCGGGTTTGGCTCCCCTAGCGGGCCGATGGTTGGGCCCTCCTCCACGGGGTCATCGCCGTCAACGGGGTCGTCGCCGTCAACGGGGTCGTCGCCGTCAACGGGGTCGTCGCCGTCAACGGGGTCGTCGGCGACGTCGCTGGGGGCGACATCCTCGTTGTCAGCCGACGAATCGTCGTCGCCGCACGCGGCGGCCACAAGGCTGAGCACTGCCAACGCAACAATGAGTCTCTTCCAGATGGACAAGAGCGGTCCCCTCCTCAGGTCCGCGGCTCCGGTCGGCCGCGCTTCCCGAACCCAGCGATGAGCTCCAGAATTCAAATAGGTTAGTATATATTCTCTGAGAGGGTCAATCGCCTCCACGCGACCGCCTCGTCAGGCACGCGGCCACCACTCCCTCGGTGCTCTGACGACTACCCGTGCAGGACTACTGCCTGACGCGCAGACGAGCTCCGCTCCGCTCACGGTGCCGGCCTGCACCGTCGCATCGATCAGGCAGACGCACCGCACGCGGTCAGTCTGGGAAGCCAGCGGTAGCCTCGGAAGAGATCGCTCGCCGCGTAGGAACGCCATGACTGACCTAGCCATCGCCGAAGACAACTCGAAGAAGACCCACGAGCTCGTTGCCGACGAACTCCGACGGCGCATCGTGAGCGGCGACCTCCAGGTCGGCGAACGGCTACCTCCAGAAGATGAACTCAATCAGTTGTTCGGCATCGCCCGCACAACTCTGCGCGAGGCGCTTCGCGTTCTGGAATCACAGGGGTTGATCGAGATCCGTCGTGGCCGGGGCGGCGGTCCGGTCGTCACCAAGCCGGATCTCGAACCGGCAGCAACAGCCCTCGCGGTGGCCCTCCAGCTCGAGAACACGACGGTCGGCGACCTCTACGAGGTCCGGCAGATGATTGAGCCCCACGCGGCCGGGACTTTGGCCGAACGACACACTACGGCCGACATTCGCACGCTCACCCTGGCCATCGACCATGCAGAAGCGGCGGCCGAGGCCAACGACTCACTCGCGTTCGGACAGGCGGCCGCCCGAGTGCACGAGACGCTTCTTGAGATCAATGCCAACCCCGCCCTTTCCATCATCTCACAGCTGATTCACGGCCTCGTGTGGCGCTACTACGTCGAGAAGGCGGCCGGCACCCCACAACGCCTGATGCGGCGAGCGATTCGCTCCTACCGAAACCTCGTCGACCTGATCGAAGACGGCGATGTCGCGGGGGCTGTCGAGCATTGGCGAGCCCAAATGGCATACACCCAAGGGGCCTCTGGCAAAGAGCGACTCGACCTCTTCTAGGCCAGCGGCTCCCGCGGTAGCCCGAGGACCCGCTCCCCCAAGAGATTGCGCTGGATCTGGTGCGTGCCGCCGGCGATGCGGGCCTGCCGCGTGGCATTGAGGGCGTGGGAAGCGACGTCTCCGTCACGATTCAGCCGGTCCCACGCCTGAGCGGACGCACCGGCAAGGTCGGCCACCAACTCCGCGCTGCGCTGCTCGAGAGTCCCTGCGGCGAGTTTCAACATGGAACCAGCTGCTCGATTCCCTTCGCACAGTGTGGCCGCCACGAACCGGTCCCGCAGGAGTTCGAGGATGCGTTCCTCCGAGATCACCGCCGCCATGCGCTGGCGCATTGGTGCGTCAGTGAGACGATTCGCCGCGCGAGCAGCCTCGACGACCTGACGCCGCCGTCGGCCGTTGCCAGACCCACCCATGTAGCCCGACCGCTCGCCGCTGAGAGTGCCCGACGATACGCGCCATCCGTTATTCAACTCGCCGAGGACCGAATCAGCGGCCGGGATCCGCACAGCTTCGAGGAAGACTTCGTTGAAATGCTGGCCGCCGGCAACGTCGACCAGTGTGCGGACCTGCACGCCGCTGGCCGCCATCGGGAGGATGAACATCGTGATCCCGGCATGGGGGCGTGCTGCCTCAGGGTCCGTGCGTGCGAGGAGCAGGCCGTAGTCTGCCTCACTCGCGTACGACGACCAGACCTTCTGACCATCCATCACCCACTCATCGCCGTCGAGCACTGCCCGTGTTCGCAACGAAACGAGGTCGGAGCCGGCGTCGGGTTCAGAGAACAGCTGGCACCACTGCTCCTCGGCAGCCGCTATTCGGGGGAGGTAGCGACGCTTCTGCGCGTCAGTCCCGACGGCCAAGAGGGTCGCTTTGGCGAGCGACGGCCCAATGCCGAGGGGGACACGCGACGGGGTGTCATAGCGGACCAACTCGGCACCAAGAGCCGCCGCGTGTGCGCGAGTAAGACCCCGACCGCCATAGTCCTCAGGGAGGTCGACACTGGCGAACCCAGCGTCGAGAAGCTCGCGCTGGAATTCCTTCGCGCGCTCAACGAGGGCGGCGTGGCCGTCCGGGGCACGACAGATGACGTCGAGCCGCTCGTCGTCGACATCGGCTGGGAGTAGGGCGTAGTGCGCATCCAGCCAGCTCTGGACCTCAAGCCGGAACTCCTCAACCTCAATCATCGCACCCATCTCCAGACCGCGGAGGAACTCGAAACCAGCAAATAGGATAGTATTTATTCAATCCGGCGCCTAGGTCGTTGCGGAGCGCGAGCGGGAGCAACGGCCTTTCACCCGAGGTGGAGCGGCAAGGACCTGAGACCGCGTAGAGATTGCGTCGGCTTGTAAAGCAGCTCATCTGTAGGGACCGCAAGCCTCATGCGTGGGAAGCGCTGGACCAGCGCCTGGACGGCGGCCCGGCCCTCGATCCGTGCGAGTTGATTCCCCAGGCAATAGTGCGAGCCGAAGGCGAACGCGATGTGGCGGTTCGGGTCGCGCCCCAGATCCAAATCGTCCGCATTCGCGAAAACGGATTCGTCCCGGTTGGCGGAGATGATCATCCCGAGAACTGTGGACCCTGCAGGGATCGTGGTCTGCCCAACCTCGATGTCCTCCAGCGCGAATCGTGCAGCCCCGCAAGGCACCGGCGACGTGAACCGCAACAGTTCTTCGACCGCGGTGTCAATCAATGCGGGCTCGGCGCGAAGCCGTTCCATCTGGTCGGGATGCTCCAGGAGCGTGAGGATCGAGTTTCCGATGAGGTTCGAAGTGGTGTCGTGGCCGGCGAGCAGCAATAGGAAGATCATCGCGACGACCTCATTGTCGTCGAGCCGATCGTCGCCCTCTTGGGCGCGGACAAGCGCGGTGATCAATCCGTCGTCGGGAGTGACGCGCCGTTCGGCGGCGAACCGGTCGAACATCTTCAGCATCCGGCGTGCTGTTGGCATTGCGCGGAGCATCGCGATCGGACTCGCCTCACCGGCGCTGTCGAGGATCTCCTTGGTCCAAGTATAGAACTGATCTCGGTCCGTGTCGGTCACCCCAAGCATCGCCGAGATCACGCGCAGCGGCAGAGGAACGGCGAAAGCGCCGACGAGGTCAACTGTGCCGCTTCTCTCGAGATTCTCGATGAGTTCATCGACGACTCGCTCGATGTCGTCGGTCATGGATCGCACTCGCTTTGGCGTGAAGGCCTGGTTGACCAGTCCACGCAAGCGTTTGTGTTCTGGATCGTCCTTGAAAACCATGCTGTCCATCAGGAGCCGCAACATGCGGGGCGCGAAGCGCACCATGCCAGATCGACCCTGTTTGAGGATGTCGCTCGAGAACCGCGCGTCGGTGTGAAGCTTCATGACGTCGTCGTATCTCGTCAACATGTAGGCGCTGCCCCGCACGAGCCGCTTCGACTGCACTGTCGAAACTGGTGAGTCGCGCCGCAGATCGGCATACCGCGGGAACGGGTCCGAGAACATGATCTCCTCGGCCAAGTCGGTCACGGGCTCGGGCAGGGTTGTAACACGACTCATTGGTCGTCTCCTCCTTCGGTCGGTGCTGGACGCTTCGTCATCGGTAGGTGGGCTCGTCGTTGTGATCGGCAGAGGGGGTCCAATCGCCCCGCGGGGCATTCCCGATGGTGGTGTAGGCCATGCCGTTTTGAAGAGCCATCGAGCGAGTCATATCGAGCGATTCCCAGATGGCCCGCACCGTCCCTTGGATCGCTGTCGGGTTTCGAGTCGCGATCGAGGCAGCGATCTCAGCCGCGCGGGGGCGCAGTTGCTCGCGCGAGGTGACCTCTGTGACCAACCCAAGTCGAAGGGCGGTCGCAGCGGAGATCCGCTCCTCGGTACCCATGAGGGCCCAGCGCAGTACATCTCCCAGCGGCACACCGCGCTTCACCATGCCGATCGGCTCGAGAGCTGACACGATGCCGCCATTGGCGTGCGGGTCAAAGAACGCAGCGTCGTCGGAGGCGATGACGATGTCTGCCTCGTTCAGGAAGTACTGACCGCCACCCGCGCACATTCCGTGCACTGCCACGACCACTGGTTTCCAGCAGCGATGGTGAGACTTCGGCGAGAGTGTCAATCCGGGATCGAAGGTGTTCCAGACGTTCGTGCTGAAGAACCAACTAGTTCCGCTCCGGATGTCGGCTCCGGTGCAGAACGCTCGGTCGCCGTTGGCCCGAACGACGATGGCGTGGATGCTGTCGTCGTCTCGACAAGTTGTCCACGCCCCCCCAATCTCGCTGGCCATGTCGTCGTTCCATGAGTTCAGGGCGTCGGGTCTGTTGAGCGTGATGGTGGCGACATTGTTCTGTACCTCGAACTCGATGGTTTCGAGATCCATGTTTCACTCCTCGGTTCGTTCGATCGTGAGAGTTCTTGCGACTTCAGCCAGTGAGCAAGAGGCAGCCGGCGATCGGTCCCCCGCCTGCCGATACAACGGCGACCTCGGGCCCACCCGCTACCTGACACTCACCCGCACCGCCCCGCAGCTGGACGCAGGCCTCGTGGAGGACCCAGTACCCATGCATTCGCCCCGCCGATAATTGGCCGCCGTATGTATTGAGTGGGAGCTCGCCGTCGAGAGCGATCCGGTTCCCTCCTTCCACAAAGGGGCCTCCCTCCCCGTCTCCGCAAATCCCAAGCGCCTCAAGCCATGCGATAGTTAGAAACGTGAATCCGTCGTACAACTCTGCGATGTCGATATCGCTCGGCGTCAGATCTGTTCGACGCCACATCTCGGCGGCCGCATCCACCGACGCCATCTTCGGATAGTCCTCTCGATGGATCCATCCGCCTCGACCCGAGGCCCATCCCATCGCCGCGATCCGGATCGCTGGGTTGGGGCAGTCGGGACGATAGTCCTCGTGGGAAACCACGACTGCAATTGACCCGTCGACCGGCGCGTCACAGTCCAAGAGGCCGAATGGGGAGGAGACCGGACGAGCGTTGAGGTAGTCATCCATCGTCATCGGGTCGCGATATGTCGCTCGCGGATTGAGGCTGGCATTGACCCGACTGTTGATCGCCAGCGCGCCGAGTTGTTCCTTGGTCGTCCCGTACAGATGCATATGACGTTGACAGTGCATAGCTAGCCAGTTGGCAGCCGAGTAGGCGTGGTACGCGAGCAGGGAGTCCATGTCACCCATGACGTTCGCTCGGGCAGTATCGTGCCTCGTTGGCTGCGTGGGCCGAGCGCCATCCGACGAGATAACCGTCCCTCCCATCATCTGGACCGTCCGATACACGAGCACGTGGCGGGCTCGGTGTTCCGACACTGCGATCGCGGCCGCCACCACCGGCGCGAGTAGGCCACCGCGGTCAACTGTCGCGCCCGGGCAGCTATCGATGATGCCCAGTGCCGCTCTGACCTCGGCTGTGGGCGTGTCTCCGAGTGACAAGACACAGTCAATATCCGCCGCGACGAGTCCCGCATCAGCAATCGCCTCGAGGCTCGCATTCGTAGTCAAGTCGAGGCCTGGAACGCCCAGGCGGCGCCCGACCTGCGACATGCCGACGCCGGAGATGACGGCCCGCGTCGCAGCCGGGTCACTCATGTGCGGCAGGTGCGAACACCGGTACGAAAAGGTCGCCGTGCCGTTCGAACAGCACGTGCACGGGCATCCCGATCCGGACCTCGTCCGGCTCGCAGTTCACAATGTTCGTGGCCAGCCGGAGGTCTGACTGTTCGGCGAGCTCGACGATCGCAATCGCGTACGGGGGGTCAACGTCAGGGTGGTACTGAAATTCGTTGATCGTGAAGGAGAACACGGTGGCGTCGCCACTCACCGGTTGCGCCTCGACGTCATTGCCGCACTGTCCGCAGCGCTCGGCAGGCGGATGCTGCCACTTCGTGCACACTCGGCAACGCTGCACCAACAGTCGTTCGTCCTTGCCCGCGGTCCAAAACGGAACGGTCTCCGGCGTCAGTTTGGGCAATATGCGCGGCGCGGCCATGGAGTCATTGAGTATACGGTATTGCTATGAGACCTGCAGGCGACCCGGGCGCCCTTCAGCCTGAAATCGCCCAATGGATCGAGTCTGTCACGGGCTCGATCTCGTCGCCGCTCGGCAGATTCCTGCCGGTGGCAGGCTCGGCTGGTTCATCGACGTCTCAGGCCCAGCGGGACCGAACGATCTCTTCCTCCAACTCGGCCGCGGGTCGAGAGAGGAGCTCACCAGCTTTCGGGGATTCGAGACCGAAGTGGAGGTCTACCGCGCGCTGCGACCGCACGGCATTCCCGTCCCAAAGGTCTGGGGCTACGACAGTGCCCTCGACGTTCTCTTGGTCGACCGCATCCCGGGCTCCGTGTGGTTCCACCCGCCCGCCGACGAGTCCGAACAGCTCCGCGTGGCCCAGGATTTCATCCGCCACATCGCTGCCTGGCATCGACTCGGCACGAGGGCGCTCGACATTCCTTCCCTGGGCGCGGTGAAGACCCTCCCAGAGCACCAGCGCGATCAACTCGCTGGCGTCACCTCAATGTTGACGAGGGCCGGTGGGCCGCGGCTGGATCCGCTCGTCGATCACGCAAACCGGTGGTTGGCCTCGAACATACCCGACGAGGAGGGCCCGGTCGTCTTGGTGCAGGGTGACACTGGGCCGGGGAACTTCCTCTACGAGAATGGACTTGTCACCGGTGTTATCGACTGGGAGTTGGCCCATTTCGGCGACCCGATGGACGACATCGCCTGGATGTCATGGCGCGCGACCCAACACGGCTTCACCGACTTCCCTGCGCGTCTTCGCGAGTACGAGAAGCTCAGCGGAATCGACATCGATGCCAAACGCGTCTTCTACTACCGGCTCAACGCGTTCGGCCGGCTCGGTGCCGAGTTCGGCCTGCCGTCAATGGGTCATCGACGCACGCTCAACGAACAACCTGATGAGCGACCGGAGGTGGACCGCGCTGCTGACGGAAGCGCGCTCATCCTCTCGATGCTGCACCGCCGCATGCGACTATCAGCCACCGCAGACGCGATGGGGCTCGACAAGCCGTCCCGCGATCTGACTGAAGCACCCGAACCCCGTCACACAGCGCTCTACGACCGGGTGCTCGATCAGCTGCGCTCGATGGTCCCGCGAATCGAGGACCGCGCCGCGGCGAACACGGCAAAGGCCGTGGCGCGACAGGTGAAGTACCTCAAGGAGCTCGACCGCAACGGAGGGCTGTTTCGAGAGCAGGAACTCGATGACCTCGGGGGGCTCCTGCGTTCGACGCAACCGTCGGCCAGTGAGGGTCGGGCGGCACTGGTCGACGCTGTGTATGAGGGCGCTGTCTCGTTCGAGGACTACGTTGATTACCACTGGCGACGCCTGTTCCGCGACGATCACCTCATGCGGCTGGCTTCAGGCGCTCTTTATGACCGGGGTTGGCCTGAGCTTTCCTGAAGCGTCAGCTCCAGTTCAGGGACTTGACCTCGGTGAACTCTTCAAGCCCGTGGTGTCCCCACTCGCGACCAAGCCCAGACTGTTTGTAGCCACCGAAGGCGCCCGACTGCCCGATCCCTTTCATGGCCTCGCCCCATCCAGGTCCCTGTCCGCTGCCGGCGCTATCTCCCCCGGCCGGCGAGTCGAGCCCTTGGGAAGTCACGTGTCCCGCTCGGACCTGTCGAGCGACATTGAACGCACGCGAACTGCTCGCCGCGACCACGCCGCCGCCAAGCCCGTAGATCGAATCATTCGCGAGCGCGATCGCGTCGGAGTCGTTGCCGGAGTACGGCACCACGGTGAGCACGGGGCCGAAGATCTCTTCCTGTGCGATTCGGGTGTCGTTAGTGGCGACGAACACGGTGGGCTCATAGAAGAAGCCCTTGTCCAAGGTGTCTGGCCGCGTCCCCCCACACAGCAGTTCGGCACCTTCGTCGTGGGCTGACTGGACGTAGCTCTCGACTCGCTCTCGCTGTTGCTCGCGGATGAGCGGTCCAAGAACGGTTTCGGGATCGCGAGGGTCGCCGATCGTCACCGTCGGAAATGCAGCGGCCACCCCCTCCTTGTATGCGTCGAGCAGGTGTTCGGGGAGCAGGAGTCTGGTTTGGAGCACGCAGCCCTGCCCGCAGTGAGTGAGTACCGCTCCGAAACCGATCGAGCGCGCGTAAGCCTCGTCAACGTCGTCGAGCACGACCTGCGCGCTCTTGCCTCCCAGCTCGAGCTGGAGCTTCTTGAGCGTCGGTGCGGCCGACCCCATGATGCGCCGACCTGTTGCTGTCGAGCCGGTGAAGGCGACCATGTCGACCATCGGATTCGACGTGAGCTCGTCGCCGACCTCACTGTGACCGGTAATGACGTTGAGCACCCCTGGTGGGATCCCGGCTTCATGGGCCGCCTCCGCGATCATCATTGCGTCGAGCGGGGTCCACGGGTGGGGTTTGAGGACGACCGTGCATCCAACCGCCAGCGCTGGAGCAACCTTCACGACATTGAGCATGAATGGGAAGTTGAACGGGGTGATAGCGGCGACGACACCGATGGGTTCGCGAACTATGGCGCTTCCTGCAACACCCGAGGGCGTGCCGGTTGGCGCTCCGTTCTCGACCCAGTCGAATGAGTGCTCAGCGATGGCTGCGTTCGACCGGAACATGCCGATTGACCCGAAGGCCTGCACGTAGTCGGTCAGCATTCCCGCCGAGCCAGTCTCAGCCACAATGAGTTCGCGAAGGTCGCTGGCTCGGCTCTCGAGGATCTCTGCCATTCGCACCAAGGACGCGGCACGTTCCCCTGGTTTCATCCAAGGCCAGGGCCCGGAGTCGAACGCGCTCCGAGCGGCCGCAATGGCTCTGACCGCGGATTCTCTGGAGGCTTCGGGTACCGAACCAATCGACTCTTCTGTCGCGGGGTCGATCACATCGATGGAGCCGACCGACTCCTCGTCCGTCCACGCACCATCTACGTAGAGCTCATAGTCCCATCGCTTCGTCATGGCCGGTGTCCGTTCCTGTTCGTGGTCTGCTCCATCACTGCAGACCGAGAAGCATCTTGACCATCGGGTTCTCGAACGAGCCGGTTATTCCCGAGCTGATGTGTCCGTCATCGACGAGCAGCGACACGCCGTTCACGCCGCTCGCCGCATCGCTGCCGAGGAACGCCATCACGTTGCCCATCTGTTCCGATACAAGCGTCTTGGTTCCCGCGGCTTCGCGGAAGTCGGCTCCGAAGCTGAGCCATGTGTCGGCGTTCGCTCGGGCGAGGGGTGTGTCTGTCGGGCCAGGAAGGATCGCGTTGATTCGAATACCGCGCTGCAACATCGCGAATGATCTGTCGGCGACGAACGTGTTGATTGCCATCTTGCTGAAGGCGTAGTTGTCCGACCCGGTTGCCTCGACCCACGCCGCGGCGTCGTCCCAGGTCGACTGGTTGAGGAACTCGAGAACCGTCGGGATGGCTTGTTGCCAACCCAGGCCTGCGACCGACGAGATCATCACGACCGATGCCCCGCGTCCTATGAGGTCGCGCTCGACGAGCCTTTCGATGATGTGGCGTTGGGAGATGAAGTTGATGATCATCAACCCTTCCGTGCCATCGGCCACTCCAGCACACGCGAAGACAGTGTGGATCGGACCTTGGAGCGCAGCGATAGCGGTGTTGACACTTGCTTGATTCCGCAGGTCGATCTGGATGGCCTCGCCAACTGGGTAGTCGACCTCGGCAACGTCCATGACGAGTACTTCTGCGCCGAGCCCGGCCACGGTCTTGGCCGCGGCCGCTCCCATGCCCGTCGCTCCACCAATGACGAGCACTCGCCTGTCGTTGTATTCGAATGCGTCCACGGTTGGATTCCTCTCATCGGCGGCATCCCGTAATTAGGATACTGTATTCTGCGGATCATATCTGAGGCTAGACGCCCTATGTCGGCGGCCCGGTCCGAAATGAGGGTACTCTTCACGCGTCGTCGAGTCTTGGAGGCACAGGTGTACGACGTCCTGGAAGGCGTCAAGGTTCTAGAGGTTTCGGCATGGGCGTTCGTGCCATCAGGTGGGGCAGTCCTGTCTGACTGGGGCGCTGATGTGATCAAGGTTGAACCTCCTACGGGAGATCCCATGCGGGGGCTGATCAATGCGGGGATCCAGACCGACGGGCCAACGTTCGTTTGGGAGATCTGGAATCGCGGCAAGCGCAGCGTCGCGCTGGATCTTCGACAAGAGCAGGCCAGGTCGATCGTGCTGGAACTTGCCGCCGAGGCTGACGTTTTCCTCACGAGCTACCTTCCCGACACGCGAGCGAAACTCGGCCTGGACATCCTGGACGTCCAGGCCCACAATCCCTCGATCGTCTACGCGTGCGGTTCCGGGTTTGGCCCTAAGGGGGACGAAGCGGGCAAGGGTGGCTACGACGCCATCAGTTTCTGGTCTCGAGGTGGTATCTCGAATGCCGTAACGCCACCGGGGTACGCGCGACCACTCGGCATGCCGTCAGGAGCGTTCGGCGACTCGCTGAGCGGCATGGCGTTGGCGGGTGGAATCGCCGCAGCACTTCTTCGACGTGAGCGAACCGGGAAGGGCGCCGTAGTTGACGTTGCGCTCCTGGGTACTGCGATGTGGGCGATGCAGATGGGCATCGTCGGAGCAGCAGCGTCACGCGCGACGTTGCCCGAGTTCGATGCCGAAAGCGAGCCGCCACCTCCGGCGATGATCCTCAATCCCCTAGTGAACAACTACCGAACATCCGATGGGCGCTGGCTCGCACTGTGCATGCTGCAGTACGACCTCTACTGGCGAGGTGTCCTCGAGGTCATCGGCCGAGCAGACCTGATCAGCGACCCTCAATTTGCGGACGATGGCGATAGCCAGATGCACCATGCCGACATGGTGCAGATCCTCGTGGAGGCCTTCTCGAAGAGGACGCTCGATCATTGGCGGGCGGCTCTAGCGACTCAAGACGGACAGTGGGACGTGGTCCAGCACGTCGTAGAGCTGCCTCAGGACCCACAGGCCGTGGAGAACGGGTTCGTCCAGACTGTGGAATATCCGACCGGCCACCAGCTTCGGCTCATCGCCTCACCGGTGCAGTTCGACCGCGATGCTGCCGAACTCAATCCTGCGCCGGAATTCGGCGCCGACACCGATGAGGTCTTGCGGTACCTCGGGATGGATGATGAGCAGATCATCGAGGCAAAAATCTCGGGCGGCGTCGTCTAGCCGCAGGCTCCCTAGCCGGCGCTGCTACCGATCGGAGAGATCGAGTGCAGCCAGGATGTCTGGTGGAGCGTAGGTCTGATCTTCGCCCCAGCCGTTGAGCCCGTTCCACGTCCAGTGGAACAACCCGCTGCCCGATGCACTGCCCGGCTCGCCATGGCGCGAAACCAACTCCCCGGTGGCTTCGAGGGTCCGACCGTGCTCGTCCGTCGCCTCGATCTCAATCCGAGAGATCCACTTTGTCTGGGCGTCGAGCCAAACACGACGATGGCCGCTCACAAGGTGGCCATATTCGCCCCCCTTCAAGAGGTAGCCAGTACTGAGCACATCAGACGCCACGCCTTCGACGACGGTGGGTCGGCTGTACATGAGCCACGCATCATCATGCGATGCAGAGCCAAACGGGTACCCGACGCCCTCGCGCGCGCGTCGAGGGCGCGAGGCGCGCTTGGTTGTTGTCTTCTTCCGCGGATCGGGGCCCATCGGTCGCGGCCCCCAAGATCGATCGCGCACAGAGATGCAGTCAATCTCGATCATCTCGCCATGGAGCACGATCTCGCCAGTGACGTGCATCGGTTGATCGAAGTGCCGCCCTCGCCAAAACGGTGCCGTGCGCAGCGGGTGAGAGTTCGGAGCCATGATCCCTCGGAACAACAGGTCGGCTTCGAACGCACCAGGATCGGCGTAGCGCACTCGGTACTCTGACAGCGGCTCGATCATCTTGATGTGATTCCCGTTCGGGAGCTCAACGTCACGGAGATCAAGGTCATCGATCGATGGCAGTTCAAGCTGCTGTTCCCGCCGCTCGTATAACGCCGGTGCGGCGGAGTCATCCCACACCCATGCGCCGCCGTTGCAAACCTGCTGCGTAGGAAGAATCTGGTTGTAGAACCAGCCACCGATCCGCCGCTCGGCGACGCTGAAAGAGAACCAAGCTGTCTCTGTTTCCCACCAGTCGTCGGTCGACGGATGAAGTCGGTCATCTGCTTCCGTCAATTCCGGAATCACCACATCAGCTGTTCCCTGGTGCTCATTCTCAGCCATCCCAGCTCCCTCCGTGCGCCAGCGCCGGTGCCACATGGCACTCGATTGGTTCTGTCTCTCGATCCGTGTCGATCGACGTCACGGGCGGGGACGGTCGTCGAGCCGTCAAAGAGTTATGTCTCACTCCTGACGAGCGTCCCGCTCGGCGGCCTCGTCGCGCAGCAGCCGCTTGAACAGCTTGCCCGCCTCAGTTCGGGGAAGAGTGTCCCGGAACTCCACTGATCTTGGACACTTGAAGCTCGCAAGGTGCTCGCGGGCGTAAGCGATCAGTTCGTCCGCAAGTGTGGTCGATGGCTCGACGTCCTCGACAAGTTCGACCACGGCCTTGACGGACTCTCCCCATTCGTCGTCGGGCATCCCGATCACGGCAACGTCCGCCACGGCAGGAAATCCTGTCAACACTGCTTCGATCTCAGCGGGGTAGATGTTGACCCCGCCGCTGATGATCATGTCTTTCGCTCGATCAAGGAGGAACAGGTAGCCGTCCTCATCGAGGAAGCCGATATCGCCAATCGTGAAGGCCCGTCCTCGGTGAGCGGATTCCGTCAATCCAGGCTCGCCGCTGTACTCGAATGTCGGCCCGGAGTCGGGCTGCATGTAGACGTGTCCAGGCTCGCCGTTCGGGAGATGGTTGCCGTCATCGTCGAGAATGTCGACGCTCATTCCGCGCACCGCCCGGCCTACGGTGCCCGGCTTCTCGACCCAGCGGTGAGGCTTCGCGATCGTCGCCGCGCCCTCCATCCCTCCGTAGGTCTCCCAGATCACAGGCCCCCACCACTCGATCATCTGCCATTTCACGTCGACGGGGCAGGGCGCGGCTGAATGAACGACGACTTCGAGGCTTGAGACATCGGACGCGGCCTTGATGAGATCCGGCAGTCGAAGGAGTCGAACGAACTGAGTGGGAACCATGTATGCAGTCGTCACGCCGTGGCGTTGTATGCGTTGGAGCGCGGACTCGGCATCGAACCTCCCCATGATGACAAGGGGTTGGCCGACGTGAAGGGCGGAGGTGTAGAAGCCCTGGCATCCGCCATGGTGCATGCCTGCCGACACGAGGTGTGGGCCTCCGAACGGTCGAAACTGGAACGCGCGGGCGAAAATCTTCTGAGCGTCGGCCGCGTCAGACGGATCTACCTCTGGTAGCGGCCGCCAGATTCCATTCGGTTTGCCGGTGGTGCCAGACGAGTAGGACACGGGACCACCGAGGGTTCGGTCCGCGGGACTGGTGATCGGATGCCCGTTGACCAGATCAGATTGAGCAACGAAGCCGGCGATCTCCCCTCCCACCGACACTTTGAGCCGAACAGACTCCGAACGCGAGACGACCTCGGCCCTCTCAGCTGTTTGTGTGTGGGCGACAATCACCGACGCGCCAGAGTGATCCACGATCTCAGTTATCTCCGAAGCCGACAACGCCGGATTCAACGCGAGCGAACGCATTCCGCTCTCGCTCGCCGCGAGTTGCCACAGAACGATGTCCACGTCGTTCGGAAGGGCAAGAGCGACAATGTCCCGCGGGCCAAGACTGTGGGATCGCAGGGCGTGAACGAGTTGGTGCGCCGAGCCGGCTAGTTCACGGTAGTTGAGAACCCGTCCGCTGGGACTATCAATGATTGCTGGCAGATCAGGTTTGTCTTCTGCGATCGACCAGACGCCGAGTCTCTGATCCCAGGGGTGGCGCACGCAAATAGAGTATCCCCATTGGCGCGTTGGTGCTACTGGAGCGTTCCTGACACAGCGGCGAGGTGCCTCCGCATCCGGTGGTGCGCGAGGTCGCGCTCACCAGCGATTAGCGCGTCGCAGATCTTCGAATGCGTTTCGAGAACCTCAGCGCGAATCCCACTGCACATCTGGACCGTCCGCTGCGCGTCTTGCAGTCGGGTAAGCCGAAGGAGGATCCGCGCGACCAATTCGAGGACGCGGTTTCCGCCCAGCGAAGCGATAACTGCGTGGACATCATGGACCGCTTCGGCCACCTCGTCGTCACTCGCCTCAGCCTCGTCAACAAGGGCACGACTGAGCCGCTCCTCCACTAGTGCCGAAGGCTGCTTGATCACCAGATCGATGAGGGTGAGCTCGACAGTGGTTCGTACCTCGGCGAGGTCGTCGGTTTGAACGCCGTGCCAGTTGAGGTACACCGCGGCAACGTCGCAGACAGCGGATGCATCGGCCGGCACCACGAACAAGCCGCCGCCAGGGCCGCGGCGCATCGCTGCGATTCGGTGATGCTCGAGAAGCCGTACCGCCTCGCGAAGTACGGCGCGGCTCACGCCATACTCCTCGATCAGATCGCCCTCTGATCCCAGGAGAACTCCTGGTGAGAGACCTTCGTTGATCACCCGACTGAAGATCTCCTGCGCAATACTCTCCGCCCGCTTGCCACCCTGCCGGCCGCGGAGTGCCGTTACAGCGTTGAGTTCCTGTCGAGTACCTCGTCGGGCACGGATGAAGTCGGCTTCAGCCTGCAGATGGGCCGTCATTCGCTGCCGCGCCAGCGCGTCATCGCCGGCCATTACTGCGTCGGCGATCTTGCGATGGGCGTGTCTGACCGCGCCGATTGTGGGCTTTGAAATCTCGTTGACGTCGCTGAAGTAGAAGATGGCAAGGCGGCTGAGCATCTCTACGAACAGCTCAAGAGCCGGGTTGCCGGTTACCCGAGCCAGCAGACTGTGGAGCGCCCGATGGTCTCGCACGCGACCCGCATCCTCATCGTCGACAAGCTCCTGCAGCTCCACCAGGGCGGCCTCATCGACCCGAGTTGGCGCGACTGCCGTCACGAGTTCTTCGATGATGCGTCGAGCTTCGAACAGTTCATCGAGCTGCGCTTCTGTGCGCAACAGATAGATGACGGCCGCGTCGATCACCGCGTCGACGACAGGCTCAGCGACCACCAGCCCGCCGCCAGGGCCGCGGCGCATGCGAGCGACGTGCTGATGCTCGACGATGCGAACGCCTTCCCGAAAGACCGCCCTGCTCACGCCGTACTGCTTGATCAGCTCATCCTCGGAGCCGATCACCTCACCAACGGGCCAGTCGCGCTGCGCGATCTCGTCGATGATCTGCGTCGCAAGCCGCGACGCCAACTTGTCGGTGCTTCCGGCCAGCCCTAAGTCGCGAGTCATTGACTATCCGTCGCTCGCAGCTCGCTCGTACCCAGGTTGCGCATGTCCTCGCACACTCCCAGGCTACACATGTCAAAGATTCGCGACGCCGACCAGAACCGCCATAGACAGCCACATAGGCGACCGCTTGTCGGCGTCGCTCTCGCCGGCGAGGCGCCAATGTCCCTTCGGTGTCGGCCTCATTCCCGGACCTCGTCACTGCCGGGGGAAGTTGAAGACTCGTCGAGCGTTGCCCTCAGCGATCTTGCTTGCCTCATCATCGGGCACGTCGCGCAGCGCGACCTCAAGGTCTTCTCGTGAAGTCGGGAAGTGGCTGTCGCTATGGGGGTAGTCACTCTCGAACATGATGTTGTCGAGGCCAATGAGATGGCGTTCCTCGATGCCTGCCTGGTCGGAGATGAAGCAACCAAAGATGTGCTCCCGAAAGAGGTCCGATGGACGCACGTCAGGGTTCACGCCCGTGTACCAGCGATGCCGCTCCCAGGTGTCGGCTGCGCGTTCGAGGACATAGGGGATCCATCCGATGCCACCTTCGGAGAGCGCGACGCGCAAGCGGGGGAACTCGTGAAACGTCCGAGAGAGGATCATGTCGATTGCGGTGAACTGCGAGTTCATGCCGAATAGCGCGATCGCGACCGCGAAGTTCGCATCTGGCGCCACCTCTGGTGCGCCACCGGTGCCGAAATGCAAGCAAAGCGGCATGTCGGCATCCTGCGCCGCCGCGAGGAACGGGTCCCAGTGATCGGTGTGAAACGAGGGAAGCCCTAAGCGATGCGGTGCCTCACTGAAGGTGATGGACTTCGCGCCCTTCTTGGCGGTTCGTTGTACCTCAGCGACCGATGCCTCGACATCCCAGAACGGAACCATCACCATCGGGATGAAACGACCTGGAGCGGCCGCGCACCACTCGTCAAGAATGAAATCGTTCCACGCGACCACGCACCGGCCCGCTAGCTCCTTGTCCTTGGCCCCAAAGAAGGTCGAGCCGGCGAATCCCGGGAACGACGGAAAACACATCTGCGCGTGCACACCATCGAGGTCCATGTCTGCCACGCGAGCCTTGACGTCGTAGCAGCCGGATCGCATGTCATCGAAGCTGACGGGGTCCAGCCCGAAGTCCTTGGGATCTTTGCCGGCCACCGCGTTCAGCCCGATCGTCGGCATGGTTTGACCCTCGAATCGCCATGCCTGCCCCCCTCCGTCGACCTCAACCACGTGGGGCCCCGCTTCTTGATCCTTCTTCGGTAGCCGGTCGGTCCAGACGGCCGCGTGCTCGATCACATGGTCATCGACCGAGATCACTTGTGTGTCGTCAGGCAACATCTGGGAGTCCTCTCTCGACGGGACGCTAAAGAGTATCCCGTTTTATGTTGAGCCGTCACAGCAGTCGACGAAGCTCCTGCTTGCGCACCTTCCCCGCCGGGGTACGCGGAAGCGCATCAACAATCACCAATCGTGTCGGCAGCTTGTGTCGTGCCAGCCCCGCCTGTTCACCGTGCCGTCCAGAATAAAGTATCCTCTATCAACCGTCGAAAGTCCGCAGGAGTTTCATCGCATGGCCAGTTCGGAACCACACACGGAACCCGTTCTCTTCGTCGACATCGTCGAGAAGGTCGCGACCATCACATTGAACCGGCCCAAGCTCCGCAACGCGCTCAATGGTGAGCTCATCGCAGCGCTCGACGCTGCGGTCAAGGCTGTCGCCGACGACGATGCCGTCAAGGTGGTGGTGATCACGGGCGCTGCCGCCGATGGCCAGCTAGGCGGCTTCTGCTCCGGCGGAGACAGGTCGTCGAGTCGTGGATCGGAGGGCATGGAGCTTGGCGTCCCGCGCGATGCCCTCAAGGGTGAGCTGGCCCGACACGACACTCACGCCGCCATGCTGCTGCACCAGATGCCGAAGCCGACCATCGCGATGGTCGGCGGTCCAGCCGTCGGAGCAGGGTGCAGCCTGGCCGCCGCCTGCGACCTGCGATTCGCATCGCCCGACGCCGTGTTCGCTGCCAACTTCACACCGATCGGCCTATCCGGCGACTACGGCGGCACGTTTTGGTGGACTCGCATCGCTGGGACCGGGGTTACGCGCCAGCTCTACCTCCTCAACGAGAAGATCGACGCGGAGCGGGCCCTTCAGTTGGGGATGGTCCACGCGGTCGTCCCTTCGACGGAACTCAGCAAGTACACCGCCGAGGTAGCGGCTCGTCTAGCCAAAACGCCTCGCAAGGTCCTAGCGCTCGTGAAAGACAACCTCAATCAGGCCGAGGACGAGATCGAGCGGCGTCGATTCTTGTTCGCCAACGAGGCTGACAATCAGGCCAGTGCGGCGAAGGCGACGATGGCCCGCGTGAAGAATGTCAAAAAGGCAGCTTCACCTACCGAGCAGAACCCGACGAGCTAACGGGCCATCGGCGGGCGGATTGACCCGGCCTACGCCGATTGCTCTGCCAAGCGGCGCTCCGCTGCAAGGTCGCGGTGGCGGTCCATTCGAGCCGATGCGTCGTCGGCCAGGTCACCTGGAGCCTCAGGCAACACAACGGCACCATGCTCTCGGCTCGGTAGCGCCACCGTGGCCTTGCCCGGGCAGGTCACAACATCTCGTTGATTCACGCCACGCATCTCGACTTCAACGAGACATCTTCCATCCTCGACCCGCTTACCGACCACCTCGCCAGTGATGATGTGAGTGTCGCCAACGTAGTTGAACTTGCGAATCTCGCTGCTCTGTCGCACCAGCCATCCCTCGTCGCCCATCCAGTCCGTCACGAAGTGCGACAGGTGGCAGTCACGCATCACTCCGTAGTCGTATGCCATCGGGTTCCCAATTGCCTGCGCCCACGCCGAGTCCCAGTGGACGCGCTGAGCCACATCGGGGACGCCGTACTCGTTGGCCACATAGAACGGCTTGATCCGCTGTCGGTTCTCGTACGCGATCCGGTTCGAACATGGGGCATAGGGAACGAAGCCGTATCCTCCCGCATGGAACACGATCATGTCGGTGGTTGTGAGCGGACCTTTCGCCATCGGCGTGAGGGTCTCGCCGACCGTGACGTCTTCCCAACACCGCGCCTCTCGCCCTCGAGCGCTCTCCTGGGCATAAATCGCGTCGATCTCCGCAAGGTCGGCCTCGGTGTAGGTAGCGGGCTCGATCTTGGCGTACTTGCCCTTCTTGCGGGCCGTCTTTCGCTCCGTGTGAATCGCCAGCGTGCGAGAGATGGCTACGAGCTCACCGTTCTGGTTCATCTTGAGACTGGCGTAGGTGATCAGCACTGACCGCTGGGCGAATTCTGACTCCTTCTCCTCAACTGACTCGATCCCCCCGTAGCTGAACAGCTGATCGCCTGCGACCAGCGGCCGAAACCACTCCCAAGAACTTCCCGATACGAATACATGAATCCCCCTAAACGAGGGACGCTTGACTCGAACCTCCGGCTTGTCCTCGTACAGCGGCTTGTTGAGACCAATCGGAATCATCGGCGGCGCGATCTGCGCCCCCCATCTCGTGGACTCCCCGTATTCCACAGAGCCGTACAGAGGATTGTCGTCGCCGTAGCTGCGAGCAAAGTTCCGCATCGCATCATGCGTGACCTCGGTGAGATGTTCTTGAGCGCGCGACGCCCGGTAGATGCCGACCGCCCTCCTCGCCTGCTCGATATCCTCCTCCCTGAACGTGTGATCGGTGGCCTTCTGGAACTCAGCGGATGTCTCTGCAGCCATGGTTGCCTCTCAGGCGTCTCAGCCTAAAGAGTATACTCTTAATGTCGGAGGCATCACGAAAACTGCTCCCCGGGACATCGACACGCAGGGCTACTACGCGGCGCTTCAATCGGTGTTCGACGTGCACAGCACGGGACACGGCAATGCCATCAGCGTCGGCGGCTATCCGATTCTGATGCGGCTCGACGAGATGAAGAAGAACATCAACCGCTAGCAGAGTTGCAATCCGGCTCCTACCGAGGGGATCTACTGCTGGGGTTCCGGTTGGGGAGGTTCGGGGGCGCGTAAGAGTATTGTCTCGATGCCGAAGTCACTAGCGGCGAACATTGCCGCCAAACATGAAGTGAGTCCGTTGGCGACATCATCGGCATTCATGAGGCCGGTACGAAATCCTTGGCGTTGCCAATGCACGAAGGTGGCGCCCATGGTTTCTGCGTCGAAGGTGTCTCCGAACTCGGTCGGCATGGTGGGTCCTAGCAGCACAGCGACGAATCGCCGACCGCCGAGCAGCTCCGTCCTCCAACCTTCAAGCGTCGCCTCTAGAGCTCGTTTGGCTGCCGCGTAGGCAACCAGCGAGTGGCGGGGCTGCAGCGAAGAGTCCGAGGAGAAGACTGTCACAACGGCGTCGTCGCTGAGATACGGGAGTGCGGCGGTTATTACCAGGTTCGGGCCGATGGTGTTGACACCGAACACCTGCTGCCAGTCGGCCACACTCAGGTCTGCCAAAGGGCGCAATGGTGACATCCCCGAGGTGTAGACGATGCCGTCGATCGTCCCGCCGAGGAGCTCGGCCGCCTCGTTCACACCACGGCTGACGCTGTCGCCGTCGAGGACATCCATGGTGACCACATGTCCTGCGCCTGCTTCTTCCACGGCTGCTTGCAGCTTGTCGGTTCGGCGCGCCGCGAAAACCACATCGGCGCCTGAGCGCACCAAGGCGATGGCAGTGGCACGTCCGCTGCCCGATGAGGCCCCGACGACCAGAAATCGTCGGCCAGCGAGTGCGTCGAAGGTTCTGTGGTCCATTCTGGATTCCTGTCTAGCTCATGGACGCTAGGGAGTTTTAGCAGCCAGGCCGGCGGCTTTGCTGATCAGGTCCAGCACGATCGGGCCGAATGCCTCGACCTTCGGGTTCACTCCCGCGCCGGCAAGGAAACGGCTGTAGCCCTGCTCGAGCACGATCCCAAGCTTGAAGCGGGCGAGGATGATGTAGTAGTCGATGTCTTCGGTCGAACGGCCGCTGATCGTCTCGTAATGGTCGAGCATTTCGTCGCGGCTCGGCATCCCCTCCATGCTCAAGGAACTGCTAACGGAGTTGCCGTCGATGTCGCCGTCCGCTGTCGGCCACGACATCATCACCCAGCCGAGGTCCAATAGAGGGTCGCCGACGGTGGTCATCTCCCAATCGATGATGGCGGCAAGTTCTGCTGGGGCGCCATGGCTGAACATCACGTTGGCGAATTGATAGTCGCCATGCATGATCCCGGGTGACCAGTGGCGGGGGCGATGGTTACGAAGCCATTCGGCTGCGATGTCGAGTCCGGGGAGTTCGCGGCATTTGATCCGTTCGAGGAACGCCAGCCAGCGGTCGACTTGGCGTTCGTGGAAGTTGTCGGGGCGCCCGAAGCCTTCAAGCCCACGCGATTGCCAGTCGACTTTCGACAACAACGCCGCGCCGCGGGCGAGTTCAAGTCCCAGGCCTTGACAGGCACCGAGATCAGTGTCGAAAGGCGGGGCCCATCCTCCGACATCCATAGGCGACCAACCGTCGACGGCCTCCATGAGATAAAACGGCATGCCCAATAGCTCGGTGTCGTCTGAACCGGCGATGTACTCAGCGTGGGGGACGTCAGCTCCTTTCAGCGCTTTCACAAGACGGTGTTCGCGGCGGATGCCGTCGAGCCGGTCGTCGACGGCGGTAGCGGGTGGTCGACGGATAACCATCTTGTGTCCGCCCCGTTCAATCATCGTGAGCTCGTTTTGGGAGCCTCCCGCCAAGTCCTGCAACTCCGGAATCTCACCGGCACCGGGCACGCCGTTGGCGTCCATCCAGCGAGTCAGCGCCTCAACGTCGATTGTGCTGGTGTGAGTGCCTGTGTTGGTGTGAGTACCTGTGTTGGTGTGAGTGCCTGTGTTGGTGTGAGTGCCTGTGTCAGTCATCGGTGGCGGCCATTGATTGGAGCGGACGACCGGGTTCGAACCGGCGACCTCAACCTTGGCAAGGTTGCGCTCTACCAACTGAGCTACGTCCGCAATCGGCTGTTTATGTTACCGCGCCGATCCCGATTCACGAACTCGAAGTCGTTCAGCTTCGGACACGGTATCGATCAGCAGTAGGGTCAGGCGATGGCACCAATGTGGACGGGGGAGAGCCGAGTTCTCACCGATGCGGTAACGGTATTGGTGGGGGCAGACCAGGGCAAGTACCCGTCGGGCAACTCGCTGGTTGTCCGCGGCGCAGGGGAGTCGGTCATAATCGACCCGTCGGTCTCAGTGGTTGCACAAGGTGGCTTGTCTGTTCCTGTCGATGCGGTGCTCAACAGTCATGGGCACGAGGATCACATCGCCGGGAACAAGATGTTTCCCGACGCTCGGATTCACGTACATCACGAGGACTTGCTGGCCTTGAAGAGTCTTGAGGGCATGCTCGAAGTACAAGGTCCAATACCACAGGAGCGAGACGAACTGGCACGTCTGTTTGTCGATGAGTTCTTCTATACACCGCGTCCTGATGCCCACGGTTTCAGCGACGGCGATGTGTTCGACCTTGGCGGTGTGACAGTTGAGGCCGTTCATCTACCGGGCCATACCCGTGGCCACAGCGGCTTTCGGATTTCCGGTGGCGTGTTTTTTCTGTCCGACATCGATCTCAGTGGGTTCGGTCCCTACTACGGGGACACCTGGAGTGACCTTGACCAATTCGAGGCGAGTATCGGCCAGGTTCGGGACGAGGAGGCCGATTTCTATGTGACCTTCCACCACAAGGGCGTCATCGAAGGCCGCGAGGAGTTCCTGAAACTGCTTGATGCGTTCGAAGCGGCGATCCCTCGGCGCCACGCGGCAATGCTTGAGTTCTTGTCTGAGCCCCGCACGATTGCCGACATGGTGCGCCACCGGTTCATATATCGCCCTGGTGCACAGTCTGTTTTTGCTGACCGTGTCGAGGCGCGTAGCGCGGAGTTGCACCTTGACCGGATGCGCAAGCGCGGCGAGATCGAGGATCTCCCCGCCCGCAGGGTCAGAGCAACTACAGCCCAACCGTAAAGTTGAACCTTAGGGTTGGGATACGTAACGGAGATAAGGAAGGCGGCGCTCAAAACCGTCCGGGTACTTCTCCGCGGCCGCTTCGTCGGACACGCCGGGCACGATGATCACGTCTTCACCTTGTTGCCAGTTTGCGGGGGTGGCTACCGCCTCGTTGGCGGTGAGCTGACATGAATCAAGGATGCGCAGGATTTCGTCGAAGTTGCGTCCCGTTGTCATCGGGTAAGTGAGGGTGACCTTGATCTTCTTGTCAGGGCCGATGATGAACACCGACCGGGCGGTGGCGTTGTCAGCGGCGGTTCGGCCCTCCGACGTGTCGCCTGCATCGCCGGGCAACATGTCATACAGCTTGACGATGTTGAGCTCGGGGTCGCCGATCAGCGGATAGTTGACGGCGTTTCCGGTGGCTGATTCGATGTCGCCGCTCCAGGCTCGATGGTCGCTGACCCCGTCAACGCTGATACCGATGATCTTGCAGTTGCGAGCCGCAAAGTCGTCCTTGAGCCCTGCTACGGCACCGAGTTCGGTGGTACAGACCGGCGTGAAGTCTTTGGGATGTGAGAACAACAGCGCCCAGCCGTCGCCGATCCAATCATGAAAGGAGATGGTTCCTTCGGTGGTGTCGGCTGAAAAGTCGGGTGCTTCGTCGTTGATTCGAAGTGACATGGTTTGACCGCCTTCGGTCGTTGATACGGGTTGGAAGTCTAATCCTAACCTACTAGGTCGGGAATTAACAGATTTGGGTCCACAAAAGTGGCCGGAGTCTTGGCTAGCGTTAGCCCGTTCGCAGTTCGTACCTCGCATTGGAGTTGATATGCGTCTCAGTTACCTGACCGGGGGTGCGCGGCACGGAACCCGAGTCGGGTTTGCTTTGAGTTTGGTTTTTGCCGTGCTTGCCGGGTCGATTACGCCTTCGGTAGCCCAGGATTCAAAGCCTTCCAATTCCGAGCCGGTGTTCGTCGACGGCAACACGACGATGCGCAGAATGCACGACGAGACCGGCGCACGCGCAGGGGTCGGTGACCCGGTTTCGGCGACCGACTCCGACGGCGACACGCTGACGTACTCGCTCATCGGCCAGGACGCGTCTTCTTTCTCTGTTGATGCTGACGGTCAGATCTCGCTGGGAGTCGCGGTGGCGGGCAGCGGTCGGATCAGCTACCGGTTCTGGGTGACGGTCTATGACGGGAAAGACTCACAGGGAAACGTGGAGGCCACGCCCGTGATCGACGACATCATTTTCGTGACGATCACTGTCACCACAACACAGGGTGAGCGCCTCCCGGCCAGAGACATCGGCCTGTCCAGAGAAGTCAACAGCAATCCTTTCGGTGTGTGGTCAGACGGCGAAACCATGTGGGTGGCCGACTGGGTTGACGATGCGGTGTACGCCCACGACCTGTCGACTGGATCCCGCAACCCGGACAAGGAATTCGTCCTGGTCTCCGCCAACGACAGCCCGTTCGGGATTTGGTCTGATGGCACGACCATGTGGGTCGCAGATGACAATGACCTGCAGATCTATGCCTACACGTTGTCCAGTGGCCTCAGGGACTCCAGCAAAGAGTTCATTGTGGATGGAGCCAACGACTGGCCGTGGAGTCTCTGGTCCGATGGCGTGACCATGTGGGTCGGCGACAGAGCTGACCTCAAACTGTATGCCTACACACTGTTGAGCGGAGTCCGCGACTCGAGCCGCGATATAGAGCTTGACCCGGAGAATGCCAGATTTTATGACCTCTGGTCGGATGGAACCACAATATGGGTTCCCGACCGGGACGAAGACAAGGTGTTCGCCTATTCCCTGTCGACGGGCGACCGGGGTCTCGACAGCGAATTTCCGCTGACCGAGGAGAACTCTGATCCCGCTGGGATCTGGTCTGATGGCGAGACTGTCTGGGTTGCGGATTCAATCGATGGGCACGCTTACGCTTACGCGCTGACTAGCGGCGCGAGTGGGACATCCGAAGAGTTTGGATTGGGATCAGCCAATGAGGGCCATATTGAGTTGTTCGGGTTGGCCGAAGACAACGATTGTCCCGCCGGTATGTGGGCCACGGACCAAACAGCATGGGTAGTTGACTGGTGTCATGGCCGCCTCTTCGCGTACGACAGTTCCTCGGGATTACGCCAACCCGGAAACGACATTGAACTCGGCCCGGACAGCGGGGACCCGGCTGGAGTTTGGTCCGATGGCGAGACTGCGTGGATTGCGGATCCAACCGAACACAAGTTGTTCGCCTACACGATGTCGACAGGTGCTCGCGCAACCGACAAGGACCTGACTCTCGATCCCGAGAATACGGACGCGACTGGTTTGTGGTCTGACGGCGAAACGGTGTGGGTAGCGGACCATTCGGTGGACAAGCTATTTGCATACAGCCTGTCGACAGGTGCCCGCGAAACTGATTTCGACATCGTGTTGGATACCGAGAACACCATTCCGGTTGGTTTGTGGTCTGACGGTGAGACGATGTGGGTGGCCGATATTCCCGAAGGCCACATATATGCATACGGTTTGTCGACCGGTGCCAGAGATGTAGCCAAAGACATCAAGTTGGCTTCGGACAACAGCGGCGTTTGGGGAATCTGGTCAGATGGCACGAGCATGTGGGCGCTGGACCGCTTCGATGCCAAGCTGTATGCCTACTCGGTATCGGTGCCTGAACCGGGCTTCGCAGATGTCAACCCCATCAGCTATTCCTTTGACTACATGGAATTGCTGTACAGCAAAGGGATCGCCACCGGCACTTCTGACACCACGTATTCGCCGACCGATTTCGCTACTCGTGAGCAGGTGGCTGCGATGCTTGCCCGGACCTATCACGAGCTGACGGGTAGCCCTGCGGATGTGGTGGAGACAGGGTTCGTCGACATCTCCTCGTCGTTCGCGGCTGACGACATCGCCCGGCTCTACGGGCTCGGCATCACCACCGGCACCTCCGACACCACATATTCGCCGACCGATTTCGTTACCCGCGAGCAGGTGGCTGCAATGCTGGCCCGAATGTATGCGGCGGTCTCGGGAAGTGCCGTTGATGCGGTTCTCACGGGGTTCGTCGACGTCTCTTCGTCGTTCGCGGCTGACGACATCGCTCGTATCTACGGGCTCGGCATCACCACCGGTACCACCGAAACCACATTCTCGCCTGACGAGTTCGCTACGCGCGAGCAGATGGCAGCGTTTATAGGGCGCCTCATACGGGTGCTGTAGACACCCCAGAACCCTATTGCTCGAACCTGGCGCGGATCGCGGGGTTGGTGACGGCTCTGGGGAGATCGTGTTGGTCGATGCCCGCACGACTCGGACCTCCGTCAACGGCAATGGTCTGACCGGTCACATAACCGGCTAGGTCGCTTAGCAGAAAGAGGGCGACATCGGCGATGTCGTCAGGGTGCCCGCGGCGTTGCAGAGTGATGGACGCAGCCATGGGGTCAACCTCATCTGGATCGCGCCCTGACCGCGGCGTGTTGATGGTGCCGGGTGCCAAACCGTTGACCCGTATGCCATGGCGTCCCCATTCCATCGCCATGGTGCGAGTGAGCGAATCCAAGCCTGCTTTGGCTGCGCCATAGGCTCCCAGGAGGGGCTGTCCACTGCTGGCGATTGAGGAGATGTTGACGATCGCGCCAGGGCGACCGTCGTTGATCAGCCTTCGGGCCACATGCTGCGCGCTGACGAAGGCGTAGCGCAGGTTGGTGGTGAGCAGGTGGTCGAATGTTTCGATCGGGTAGTCCGACAGGCGGTGCCAATATTGCGGTGTCACGCCCCCGACGACGTTGACCAGAAGGTCCGGCACCCCAACCGCTTGGGCGCCGTCGTCTATAGCGGCTCTGAGAGCATCGAAGTCGCTCACATCGGCCACTTGGGCCGATGCCTGCACTCCGATGGCGTTTGCACGGTCAACGGTGTCGTCAACGTGTTCTTGCACTGCACTAATGGCGATGATGTTGGCCCCCGCCTCGGCTATCCGTTCACACACCGAGGTGCCGATGCCTCCGCCGCCACCTCCCACAACAACTGCGGTACGTCCGACGAAAGAGATCTCAACTGCCATCACCCCATAGTCGCACGGCGACACACCGGCGCTAGCATTTTGGGTCTAGCGTCGGTGCCCGAGTGGACCAAGGGAACGGCCTGCAAAGCCGTAAAGCCGCGGGTTCAAATCCCGCCCGACGCTCCTCAAATTCTCTTATGCCTGCATTTGGTGTTCGGGTCTCCTATTGCCCTTGATCGGCACAACATCAAGAAGTTGAAAAGCGGGCGTCCGCTATGGACAGAGATAGCTCGTGACGGTGTAGTTGTCCATGGTGCGCCCCTACCCACGTTCAGCGGTGGGCGCATGCTGGTCGACATTGCCGACAAGGACGCCGTGTGGGATGCACTTGACGCCGACGGACTCCGCTGATCATTCCTGACGTCAACATCCCGGTGCCCACGAGATCGTGCTTGAGTTGTTGACGCGACGGTTTCTTCAGTGCCACCGTTGGACCCGTGGCTTTGCCTCGCCAAGGTGTGCTGCTAGACGTGTGAAATCGTTGAGGTCGGCAGTGATGATGGTGTCGTCGAGGTGGATAGCGCATGCGAGCAGATGAGCATCGACGACATCGGAAGCCCCGGAGTGGCGAAGCAGCGTTCCGACCAGCGAGATGTGCTCTGCAGTGAACGGGCGGACGTCTAGCGCTGGGAGGAACCTAGACAAACGAGCCTGCCGCGAGCCGTCCCGCCATACTTGCGCGACTACTGGTGCGGTTGTGCGGAACGGCTCGCCTGCCAGCCGAGCGGCCTCGATGAAGTCCTTGGCCCCTGGTTCGTTACGATCCACGGCGATCAGCACAACTGCGTCGAGGATCACCGCCGTGCGAAGAAGCGCTCGCGCATTGCAGCCACGCCGTCTGGGTCGGCGGGTCCTGTCTCTGAGACCCAGTCGTCCATGAATCTGTCCAGGGCGCGACGACGGCGATGCTCTTGGGCGAGCATTTGGATGCCCTGCTTGATCGCGCCTGATCGACCGCCGAACTCAGAGGCGAGTTCGTCGAGCAGCGCTCGTTCCTCGTCGTTGAGGCGCACGGTGGTGGTCTCAGTCACGCCAGCAACATATCACACATGTGCTACAAAACGGTGCGACGGTGCGACAATGGAGCTTCTCGTTGCCGACAACAAGGCCGGTCGATCAGCGAGGCGGAAGCAGGCGTTCAACGGTCGAGAAGCTGATAGAGACTCGAGGACTGGAGCGAGTCCCCGTCTCATCTGAGATGGCTCATCGCCTAATGACAGATGCAACGGCCCACCTAAAGAGCGCCGAGTTATGCATCGGACACGACGCTGCCGGTGCCAGGTCCGGTTTGGCGAGAGCTTGCCGCGCGTCAACGAAGCCGACCTCAGGAGTCTTGAGACTGAAGTCGCACAACTCTTCGCCGAGGTCACTGGTTAGCGGTGTTGTATGCCAGCGCGCTACACTGTAGCGTGAGGCGTTCAAAGGAGGAGCGATGAGCCGTCCGACATCGTTGCGTTTACCAGATGATGTGCGCGCGCGGCTCGATGATGAGTGCCAGCGGATCTCTGCAGCGCCGTCGACGCTTGCCGTCGTGCTGATTGACGAAGGACTCAGGATGCGGCGCTTTCCCGGCATCGTGTTCCGCGACGGCCCGACCGGTCGTCGCGCTGGACTGGCGAAAGGACCCGATGTGTGGGAGATCGTTCGGGACCTCAAGCGCGCTCAGGGCACCGGTAGGCAGCCCATCGGTTTCGTCGCCGAGGAAACGGGCCTTGCGCCCCAGATGATCGAACTCGCCGCTGACTATTACGTGGTATACCCCGAAGAGATCGACGATCGCATCGCCACCGATGCCAGAGTCGCGGAGGAACTGCGGGAGCTCGCCGATCGCCGTAAGCGCATACTCTCGACGTGAAGTGGTTGCTCGACGAGATGTTTCCGCCGGCCGCTGCTGCCGAATTGCGGCGACTGGGCCACGACGCCCGTAGCGTCGCGGGTTCAGCGTTGGCGGGCACCGACGACGAGCATCTCTACGAGTTGGCCACGGGCGAGGGCCGCGTCGTGGTGACGGAGAACTTCGCCGACTACGCATCCCTGGTGGCCCAGGACTTGGAGCGCGGCGCTCCCCATGGACTTGTCGCCTTCGTTCGAAAGAGTGACTTGCCCTCAGGCAGCGCGTTGGGGCCAGCGCTCGCGCGTCGCCTCGATGCATGGGCCGACACCAATCCGTCTCCCTCGCCCGGGACTTACTGGCCGTAACGACACGATTCAACTCGCCTAGCGCCACCGCTGGACCCGTGGCTTTGCTTTGGCAAGGTGTGCTGCATTCCGCACTCGAAGCAGCGCTCGTTCCGCATCGTTGAGGCGCACGGTGGTGGTCCCAGGCACGGCAGCAGCATTACACATATGTGCTACAACGGCATGAAGAAAGCGCCAATGGCGCTTCTCGTTGCCGACGACAACTCCAGAGTCCGGATCTAGCTTCCGGGCAGGAACGTCTCGGTCGCAGCCCAAAGCGCTTCGAGGCGGTCGACGCGCTTCTTGGCCTCTGCCTGGACGAGTACCGCGACATCGGCGACGACCAATTCGGCGACAACCACCGCGGGGACAGAACTGTCGAACGGGCCGACAGCCGGAACCGACACTTGGCAAAGCACCTCCGCTGAAGCTGCCAGCGGAGAGAGCGGGCTGTCAGTCACAGCCGCAAGGGGAACTCCCTGGTCTAACAAGGCGCCAGCCGCAGCCAGAGAGGAGTTGCGATAACGGTAGAAGGCGATGACGATTGCCAAATCTCCCGGTCCGGCGTCGACCAGATCCCGGCCGGCGGAGTGCTCCTCGATCAGGTAAACTCGGGGTCGGATCATGGAAAGGCCACTGCGAAGCGCATGAGCGCCGGCCAAAGAGGTCTCCCCCGAAACGATCCAAACCGACTCGGCGGCCGCAGCCCTCTCGGCAATGGCCCGAACCTCACCCCGCGCCACCGTAGCTGCAGCCGACTCGAACCCGCCAACGAGCTCGTCCAGCGCCGTGGGCCGCTCGGACGGGTCCCGCCTGATGCGATCACGGGGGCGGGAGAGATCGTCCTCGACCCTCCGCCGGGCCACGGTCTGCAGCGATGCGTAGCCGTCGAACCCCAGTTTGTTGGCGAACCGGACGATGGACGGTCGGCTCGTGCCGATCCGGTTGGCAAGATCGGACACAGTCCCGAACGCGAGCAGAGTCGGCTCGGAGACCACAACCTCAGCAATGCGACGCTCCGTGGGGGTCAACTCCCCGCCCGCCCTGGCGATCAGTTCCGTGACCGTCATCACCGCAGGCGAACCGAGCAGCGCTTCAGCTGCCGTAGCTGAGGGGATCTGATGTTCATGCTTGTGCATTATAGTACAATCACTATAGTATGCTGTTCATTGTTGAACATCGTGGGTGGATGGTGCTTGAACAAAGCGGAGCGAGCGGAGGCAAGAACCAACCATGAGCAAGCCAAAATACGAACCGGCTGATAGGGAGCGGCTCGTGCTCGACGCCGTTGAGAACCCCAAATACGACCGGCAGATCCTCAACGGCCTCGGCCCCTTTGTCAACGGCACCGCCCCCCAGGACATGATCGGATTCTACACCCCCTCCGAACTCGATCAACTTGTCCAGATCCGAGGCACAGAGTTCGACATCGAATCGCGCATGCCGGTGAAGATGACCCGCCACTACTTCGAGATCGCCAGGAACAGCCCCGCCCTGCAGAAGCTCGTCAAAGCATCCCCCGACGAGACCCTCAACCTCGACGGTGTCGAGGACCCCGGTAAGCAGATGGACTACAGCCCCGTCGAAGGCCTCATCCACAAATACGAGATGGGCCTTCTCTACGTGATCTCGACCTGCTCGGCGCACTGCCGGTTCTGCTATCGGGAGGAGTTGATCGCTCGCAAACCTGTCGAGCACCGCGACGGCACCGTCAAGAAGAAGGGCCTTGCCCAGATCCTCGAGGTCACCGACTACATCCGTGTGCACAACGCCGCGGTGGCCGCCAACGGCGGTCGCCACCCGGAAACCGGCAGGGAGAAGCTCCGCGAGATACTCCTGTCCGGCGGCGACCCCATGGTGCTGCCCAACAGCAAGCTCGCCGCCTGGTTCACCGCCCTCGCCGAAGCCGGCGTTGAGGCGATCCGGCTCGGCACCAAGGAACTGGCCTTCCACCCCGACCGCTTCGACCACGCCTTCCTGGACATGATGGACCGGTTCCACGACACCTACCCAGACGTCGGGTTCCGGCTGATGACCCACTTCAACCACCCCGACGAACTGCTCGCCAAAACTCCCGACGGCGACTACACCGAGGACAGTAACGGTTTCTACAAGTGGCACACCGCCACACGGAGAGCTATCGAAGCCGTGGTCTCCCGAGGGTGGATCAGCGTCGAGAACCAGTCGCCGATCATCCGAGGCATCAACAGCGACCCCGACGCGCTCAGGATCCTGCAGCGCACCCTGAAACGGGTCGGCGTCGAGAACCACTACTTCTTCTGCGGGCGCGACATCGTCGCCTACCGGGCGTTCAACGTGCCCATCGAGGAAGCCTGGCGGATCGTCAACGAGTCGCAGAAGGGGCTGTCCGGCGTGGAGGCCCACGCCCGCCTGGCGATCGCCCACTACCAGGGCAAGACCGAGGTGTGCGCCGTCACCGATGACCCGGTCCCGGGCCTTGCGGGAGCTGCGAACGGGGTCGTCATACTCAAGCTCCTGCGCAGCGTCGCCGACGCCCCCGACCGGGGCAAGGTGTGCATCGTGGGCCGAAACCCCGAAGCCCTCTGGTTCGACGACTACGAGGACCGGGTCCTGTTCGACGAGGCCGGCCTTTTCGACGACCACCGCGTCGAATCCGCAGATTCCCGCGAATTGGCCACGATCTCAGCCTGAACGAGACGGCCCGCTGATCGACAAGCGAGTATCGGTCCCAGCGCCAACTCACGGACCAAGAATCTTTGGATCTGGTATCAAAAATGTAACACTCGTTGCATTTTTGTTGCTTATCCGTAGAGTGAAGGGGTGGATTTTGTTCATCCAGTCCGTGCTCTCATTCCTGGTGTGCAGGGCCGTGTGCTCGCAGTGCTCGCAGAGACGACCGCCGAACTCAACCTCCGAACTGTGGCACAACTCGCCGACGTGAGTACCGCCCAGGCGTCGCGGGTGATGCCGGGCCTCGTGGAGTTGGGCTTGGTTGAGCGACGCGAGGTACCACCCTCGTTGCTGTTTCGCTTGAACCGAGAGAACGCGGCCGCCCAGGTCGTGGTCTCCCTCGCTTCGCTTTATGACACAGTGCTGGCCCGAATCGGCGAGGTGGTCGGACAGATGTCAGTTCCCCCCGTAAGCGTGATCGTCTTCGGGTCATTCGCCCGTCGTGCCGCAGACCGTGACAGCGACATCGATGTGGTCATAGTGCGCCCCGACGAGGTCGATGTTGAGGATGAAACATGGGTCGCCGAGGTTGAGCAATGGTGCCGAGACGCAAGATCGATCAGCGGCAACACCGTTGAAGTCATCGAGATCGGGTTGGCGAGCGCCATCGAGAAGTTGACGAGCGGAGGCCCGCTCTGGACAGAGATCGCCCGCGACGGCCTAGTCGTCCACGGTGCGACGATCAACGAACTCCGAGAGATGGCCGATGCCTAAACCGACGCGCACGAGACCGCTTTCGGCCGCTCAGGTGCACGACTATGTCCGAAAGGCCGAGGAGTTTGCCGAGTCAGCAGTCAGTGAACTCTCGGCTGAGCGCTTCATCTCGGCCACCAGTCTGGCGATTCACGCCGCAATCAATTCAGCGGACGCGGTGTGTGGTGCCCGCATCGGTCAGCGCGCCTCTGGCCAACGGCACGATGACGTGGTTTCATTGCTCCAAGACGCCGGGACCGATGGCATGGCGGTTGCGAAAGACCTGCGGCGGTTGCTGCCACTAAAGACTCAGACCGAATACGAACCGAACGCCGTTGCCAAAGGAGTCGCCGTCAAGGCGGTCGAACGCGCGCAACGATGCGTGGCGGTAGCCCGGTCCTCGGCCATGTCACGGCCGCTCTGACGCCGCCGCAACGCCCGGTGTCACACCTCTACGGCATACTGTGACGGTGGATGACAACGTCGATGACGGCGAAAGCAAAGGAGCCTCCAGGCCGCACGAGTTGAGTGAGTTCACTTACCTGCAGCGAAGTTTGGCGGCGATCAACTTCCCGGCGATTCAAGCGGCGCAACGCGCTCTGGACGGATCTGGGTTGGCTCACCTTGCTGAAACGCGGAAGGCCATAGCTCGGATCAGAAGGCTTCCTCGCACTGCTTCATTGCTTCAAGACACTGGGACCCGCGGTGACTTCCAGGTTAATTTCAGTTTTCATTAAACGGATGCTAACATAACGTTTTATGAAAGTACCGGTGCCGACTCTCAACCCGGTTCTGCGTTCCGACACCCAGGGCCGAATCTTGGCCCGTATCTTCGCTGACCCCGAAATCGGGCATAGCCTGACCTCTCTCATGGAATACTCGAATACGAGCATGCCCACGGTGATACGCGAAGTGCGCCGCGCAGAACAGGCTGGGCTTGTTGAGACATGGAAAGAAGGCAACGTGAGGCGGGCTAGGGCACAGACGCGTCACCCTCTGTATGGTGCGATGAGTCAGATCGTCTTGGCGGCGTATGGTCCGCCCATTGTGGTCGCCGAGGAGTTCGCTGATATTGACGGAGCGGAAGCCGTGATGCTGTTCGGTTCGTGGGCGGCACGACAAGCAGGGCATGCGGGGCATATGCCCAACGACATCGACGTTCTGATTATCGGGGACGCTGACCGCGATGCTGTCGATCTTGCCGCTGATCGAGTCGAACAGCGCCTAGGATTCCCAACCCAGGGCGTTGTCAGAACGCGTCGCCAATGGGATGACGGCGACGAGAGCTTCATCAAAGAACTCAAGGCCCGACCGTTGTATGTGGTTCTTGTTGACGACCACAACGTTGGTGCTGATTCGTTCGAATTCGGTGTCGACCCCGCTTTGGCCAATACCTGATGTGGCAACGCGGGCGTTCAACGGTCGAGAAGCTGATAGAGACCCGAGAACTGGAGCGAGTCCCCTCTCATCTTTGATGGCGCATCGCCTGATGACAGCTGCAACGGCTCACCTAAAGAGCGCCGAGTTATGCATCGGCCACGACGCTGCCGGTGCCTTGCAACTCAGCTATGACGCTGCGCGCGAGTTTTCTGCTGCTCTATTGATCCTCCAAGGTATTCGCGCCACCGTTTCCGGTGGGCATATTGCGGTGATTGATGCTGTAAAGGCGCAATTCAACGAAGCTGGCGGCATGCAAGTCTTCGGGCAACTCCATCAGTTGCGCAGAAGGCGCAACCGCCGCGAGTACCCCGACCACAGATCAGCGGCTACAACCGAGCAAGACGCGCAGCACGCGATCAACGTTGCCACAAGCATGGTCGATGCCACCCACCGAATCGTGAACAGCGGTCGGCTCGGAGAGTTCGAATGAGTCTCAGCAGTCGCACATTGTAGAAACTTTGTGCACAAACAGACCATTGCGGAAAGTCTTGCAAAAAGTTCCTGTGCGCTTGACGTATTGCGTGGGTTGTGGCGTGATCCGGCACGGTCGGTGACCGTCGAAATGTCGCAGAGCGGTGCTACAGTTCGGGGCTGTTGGGGCCGTTAGCTCAGTTGGTTAGAGCGCCTGCTCGACACGCAGGAGGTCACAAGTTCGACTCTTGTACGGCCCACCAGCGTGTGCCCGGGTGCTCCGTTGGCAACGGTTTGGCCATGCGGCAGCCGAGAATTACGGGCAACAAACCAGAGCTTTTGCGGCGCTCTGACCCAAGGATCTTCGGACCTGTCTTGCCGACGCGGGCGACAAATGCCTCGACTCGGCATCATTGGCTTGCGAAAATCGCAAGCGATCCGATAACTTGTCCTCATGTCGTCGGCCGTCTCGATCGGAGGCCAGATTCGTCGTCTGCGGGAGTCGGCAGGCTTGCAGGCTGCTCAGCTGGCGGCGGCGCTGGGGGTGGACCCGAGCGCGGTCTCGAACATCGAGCACGGCAAGCGGTCGGTGAAGGCCTCCGAGTTGGCTGTGATCGCTGACTTCCTCGGGGTGTCGCAGCTCGCCATTCTGGAGCCGGATTCGCTGCTGGCGCGGCTACCTGTCGCCGCTCGCGCCGACGGTGCCTCGGTTGAGGGATCGGTCATGGCTCGTCTGACCGCGATGGCCGAACTGCATCATGTGCTCGCCGATGGTGGGCACCCGTCGCGTCGGATTCGCTCTGCTCCCGCGAACGAGAACCCCGAGGGATGGCTCGATCGCGCGAACACGCTCGCGCGCTGGGCGAGCGAACGTTTCCGTGGTGTCACGGTCGCGGATGATCCGTTCACGAGCTTGGTCGAGGCAATCGAACGCGAGCTCGGTATCGACGTGCTCGTAGACAGCTTCGGCGACGTCTCGCTGGCGGGCGCTTCGATCACGGACCCGGAGTTCTCGCTCATTGCGGTGAGTTCCGATCAGCCCCGACCGCGTGCCCTGTTCACGCTCGCCCATGAGCTCGGCCACGTCTTGAACGCAGACGGAGCGACCCTGAACATTGACAACGACCTGCGCGCCAGCACAGACCGAGAACGCCTGGCCAACGCGTTCGCTGCGGCCCTGCTGATGCCCGAGGCGGACCTGCGGAGGACTGTTGCCTCGAACGGGCTCGGCCCAGACTCGCTCGCGCTGATGCTGGTCGAGTTCGGGGTCAGCTACGAATCGCTCGTGTTTCGGCTGCACAACATGCAATGTGTCAACGCAGCCGGACGCGACAGGCTCAAGTCCGTCGGGTGGACGGGGCTGCTGGCGCGTGTTGAAGACGAGGATCTCCGCCGAGCGTTGCTGGCCGCACGCGGCTCCCGTCCAGAGCGACGACCTCCGCTGTTGCTCGCCTCACGGTGCCTACGCGGTCTGCTCGACGGCATCGTCGGCGCAGCGCCGCTCGCCGGCCTGCTCGACGTGCCCCGCGACGACCTCATTTCCGCCATCAGCACGTTTGAGCTGTCGGACGCGTTCGAACTCGACCGCACGCCTTTGGTGCGGGATGCTCCCGAAGAGGTGCTCTTGAGCTTCGACGGCACAACCGGAACCCCCAACTGAGCCAACGCCGTCAGACATGATCAGACGAGGCAGGATTAGAATCGGTGCCTATGCAGTCCGTGGGCCATGCTTTCAAGAACGCTCTGACCTCCAAATCCGAACTAGCGGTTATTGCCGAAGTCAAGCGCAAGTCGCCTTCCGCGGGGGACCTTCGTCCCGGTCTCGGAGCTGCTGAGACAGCAATCGAGTATGTGCGAGGCGGCGCATCCTGTATTTCGGTACTGACCGAGGGGCCGCGCTTCGGTGGCAGTCCCGAAGATCTGCAGTCGGTGAAACAAGCGGTGGACGCTCCGGTGCTGCGCAAGGACTTCCTCACTACCCCCCAACACATCCACGACGCATCTGCCATGGGAGCCGACGCGGTGCTGCTGATCGTGGAAGACATCGGATCGGTTGCCGAAGTCGCGGACCTCCAAGAGCTCGCCCTGAGCTTGGGCATGGATGCCCTGACAGAGGTCCGCGCAGAACACGACCTGGCAATGGCCGCAGACGCGGGCGCTTACCTGATCGCGGTGAACCAGCGAGACAATCCCAAAGACACCCGCTTCACGGTCGACCACCACAAGGCAGTGCGTATGGCGGGCCTGTTAGCCGAGCTAGGACCAGGAATTGTTACGGTGGCGGCATCCGGAATCGAAACACCCAACGGAACCAAGTTGAAAGATCTGGCCGAAGTCGGCTACGACGCGGCGCTGATCGGAGAAGCCCTGGTGCTGAGTGATTCCCCAGCAAAACGCCTGCGAACCATGCTCGACACCCTCCCATAGGCACTCCCAATAGCACCCTGATTGGCTAGACGGACCTTGATCAGCTTGGTCCCGGTGTAGAGAACTCAGGTGACTAGTTCTAGAGTGGCGACGACACCTTCGGGCTACTTGTTCGACAGATCCTTGGGTGACCTAGGTTTTAGACATGACAGACGCGCAACTCCAACGTTTCCGATCCAGTATCGACAACATTGATGCAGCGCTGATCCTGTTGTTGGCCGAGAGGTTCAAGGTCACCGAGGACGTCGGCGCGTACAAGGCTCAACAAGGTCTCCCGCCGGCGGATAAGGAACGTGAACAAGAGCAGATCGCGCGGCTTCGACAACTCGCATCCTCGGCCAACCTCGATCCATCTTTCAGTGAGGCTTTCCTGCGTTTGGTGATCGATGAGGTAATCCGCCGCCACGAACGCACCGCCAACGAACCCCGGAACCCTGCCGATGCCAGCCTAGAGTCTTAAACAGCCTGGTCGGCAATCCACGGGACCGATAGCCGGCGGTGGGCGATTCGCCAGCCGTCGGGTGTCGGCACGAACCGGTCGTGGTAATGGATGTGCATGACATGGTCGATGCGCTCATCGCCGTCGACTCTGAGATGGTGGGCCTCGCAGTAGGTCACTCCCTCGATCTCTCCGTTGTCAGTCACCGAAAGAAGTTGTTGGCCCAAGATGTGGCTGGTGGCCTCATAACGGAACAATCCCGCCATGGCATCGGTGATCTCTGCCAGACCGCACCTTTCACCCCTACCCGTATCGAGCAGAGCGTCTGCAGTGAACACCTCATCGAAACGAGCGAAATCACGTTGGTCGACGATGAGCGCGTACAAGGCGGTGAGATCGGCCAGTTCGGCCCGATCATCGAGGTTAGTGAGGCGCGCCATGCTGCTACGATCCCACCTTTGGCCAGCTTGTGGGGTGATCGGTGCAAACTTCAGCGGACTCCCGAGGAGTAGAACCGACCCCTCCGAAGCGAACCCTCGACTCTGTGGCTCGCTGGGGTCCGGAGGTGGATCCCCGCGTTGACCGTCTGGCTCGAATGCTCCGCGATGCTTTCGTCGAATACCACGAGCGCTACCTGGAACTGACCCATCGAGCCTCCCGGTGTTTTATTGAGCGTGACTGGGCCGGGCATCAACAAGACACAAGAGATCGCTTGAACCTGCATAAACGCCTTGTTTTCAATGTCGTGGACGCGGCCCGCTTGGTGCTGTCAGAAGACGACCCCCAAGCCCGCACGGTTTGGATCGAGGCCCGACGCCGCTACGTGGATCTCGTCTCAGAACGCATGGACCTCGAACTGGCGGAAACGTTCTACAACTCTGTTACCCGGCGGCTGTTCCACATCATCGGAATAGACGAGGAATTGGAGTTTCTCTGGCTCGGTCCCACCAAACTGCCGGCCGATGACGGCACCAGAGGCGAATACCGGAAGTTCCCGGTTGACACCACCATCACCGACTGTCTTCGCGAGATCTTTGAGCACTCGCCTCTGGCCTCGATTTTCGCAGACATCGATGGGGATGCCTCCAAGGTCGCCGGACGAGTCAGTGTCTTCCTAGAACGAACCTGGGACGGGCATCTTGATGCAATAGACGTGCTGCGACCGATCTTCTATCGCAATAAGGGCGCCTATCTGGTCGGTCGGCTCCGCTGGTTGAATCGCCTGGCGCCCATAGTTATCGCTCTGGTCCATACAGATGCCGGCGTTCAAGTGGACGCGGTGTTGCTGACCGAGACGGACGCCAGTCGCCTCTTCGGCTACACACGGTCCTATTTCCATGTGCTGTGTCGGCGCCCGGCTGCGGTGGTTGGTTTCCTCAAGTCGGTCCTGCCAGTGAAACCGGTGGCCGAGTTGTACACATCCATCGGCTACAACCAACACGGCAAAACCAATTTGTTTCGTGCGTTGTATCGCCATATGGAACACTCCAACACTCGCTTCGAACGGGCCCGAGGCGCACGCGGCATGGTGATGGCGGTCTTCACGTTGCCGTCCTTCGATGTGGTGTTCAAGCTCATCAAGGATCGCTTCGCGCCGACCAAACGGACCACCCCAGAAGATGTGAAACGGCGATACAAGCTGGTGTTCGGCCATGATCGAGTCGGTCGCCTTGTTGATGCGCAAGAGTTCACAAACTTGAGTTTCAACCGTGACCGCTTCGATGAGGAACTGATCGACGAACTGCGCAACGACTGCGCCCGCACGGTGACGATTACCGACGACGAAGTTGTGCTGCACCATGCCTACACCGAACGGCGGCTCTACCCCCTGGACCTCTACCTCCGGGAGATGTCACCGGACCGGGCGCGTGCTGCTGCTATCGACTACGGCTACGCCGTCAAAGACCTGGCCGCGGCCAACATCTTTCCAGGCGACCTGTTTCCCAAGAACTTTGGGGTCACACGGCACGGCGTAGTGGTGTTTTACGACTATGACGAGTTGGCATTGTTGGGTGATATCAACTTCCGGAAGATGCCGGTCAGTCAGAACTATGACGACGAAATGTCGGATCAGCCATGGTTCCCGGTTGAGTCCAATGACGTTTTCCCCGAGGAGTTCCGCACCTATCTGCGTTCCCCCCGGGTGGTCGGCGAGGTGATGGAGACGCGTCACGCCGATATTTGTTCCGTCGAATTCTGGAAGTCGATGCAAGAGCTGCACCATGCTGGGGAACTCCCAGACTTTTTCCCCTACCCCCAAGAGTTGCGGTTCCAGGAGAACTGAGAGGAGAACTGATATGCCTCTGTCAAGATTGGAAGGCAGCGTTGCGGTTGTGACTGGTGCCGGATCGGGGATCGGCCGAGCAATGGTCGAGCACTACGCCAGTGTGGGGATGAAGGTTGTGGCCGCCGATATAGACGGTCCATCGGCGGACACAACGGCCCGAAGCGCAGGCGGAGAAGTGGTAGCTGCGACCGTTGACGTCGCTTCTGCCGATCAGGTCGAGTCGCTGGCGGTAGACGTTTACCGGCGTTGGGGTGCGGTCCATCTGCTCTGCAACAACGCCGGGGTGTTTCAAGCAGGTCTCTGCTGGCAACGATCTGTCGATGATTGGGACTGGACGCTCGGGGTGAACCTCTACGGGATCATCCACGGAATCAAGTCATTCGTGCCTCGCATGCTGGCGGGAGGCGAAAAATGCCATGTCGTCAACACATCGTCGGTGGCGGGTTTCGTGGCGGCGCCGTTCACCGGTCCCTACAACGTGAGCAAGGTGGCTGCGTTCTCGATCACAGAATCGCTGGCCCATGACCTCGCCGCGGTGGGTGCTGAAGTCGGAGCATCGGTGCTGTGCCCCAGCGCAATCCGCACCGGAATCGCCCACACCGACAGGGTGCGGCCCGGTGGAGCCGCCGATGAGGGTGAGGACGCGGCGGGTATCCGCCAATCATTGTTCGCGATGACCGAAACCGGAATCGACCCGACGGAAGTGCCGCCGATCGTGCTGAAAGGAATTGCCGACGGGGATTTCCTAATTGCCACAAAGCCGTCGTACCGTCAACAGATCCAAACCCGTTTCGACGCTCTGCTCGACAAGGGACTCCCACCAACCCCGGTAGTCGACTGACCAAGCCGGACACGAAGAAAGGAACGATGGTGCCGAGCCATCCGCTACTGGAACACGTCGATCTGCTTGATGGCAACTGGTATGCGAGCCGGCCACACGACGACTGGACCTGGATGCGCAACAACGCACCCGTCTACTACGACCCCAATTCCGATGCGTGGGCTGTAGCGCGCTACGACGATGTCCTGAGCGTCTCGCGGGATCCCAAGACCTACTCGTCGTACAAGGCACCTCGACCCAAGGGCAATCCGCTACCGATGATGATCTCGATGGACGACCCGGATCATCTCAACCGCCGCAAGCTCGTCAACAAGGGGTTCACGCCCCGACGGGTACGTGACAAGCTCAGCGAGATCGAGACGCTTTGCGACATGATCATCGATCGAGTTTGCGAGAAGGGCCAAGCCGACTTCGTCTGGGACATCGCAGCCCCCTTACCGCTGTTGCTGATCGGCGACATGCTGGGGTTCCCACGCGAGTCCTTCGACGATCTGCTCGAGTGGTCTGATGACCTGATGCGTGCCACGACCGAAACAAACCCTGAGGCCTCCGAGAAGGGGATGCTCGCAGCGATCGCCTTCCGCGAGTTCCAGATGGGTGTCATCGCTGATCGGAGGGCCAACCCGGGCGGTGACGATTTGGTCAGCATCCTGTGTGAAGCCGAAGTTGACGGCGAAAGGCTCGACGACGAATCAATCGTGCAGGAGTCGTTGCTGATCCTGATCGGCGGCGACGAGACCAGTCGTCATGTCATCACCGGAGGAATGCAGGCACTGATGGAGTTCCCCGACGAGCGACAGAAACTGCAAGAGGATTTGGACGGGCGAATAGAGGTTGCGGTCGAAGAGATGTTGCGCTGGGTCACGCCGATCAAGAACATGGCCCGCACCACCATGACCGAGATCCAACTCGGCGACGAGGTCATCCCCGAAGCTGCCGATGTCATCATGTTGTATCCATCGGCCAATCGCGACGAAGCCCATTTCGTGGATCCGTTCCGTTTCGACATCGGGCGTCAACCGAACCACCACCTGGCGTTCGGTTTCGGCACGCACTTCTGTCTCGGCGCTTCGCTGGCCCGGCTCGAACTCAAAGAGATGTTCACCAAAGTGCTGCGCCGCCTACCTGATATCGAATTGGCGGTGCCAGCCGATCAGCTACCGTGGCGCAACTCGAATTTCATCTCCGGTGTTGAGGCGATGCCCGTCAAGTTCACGCCAACCGAACGGCTCAGCCCGACGGTATAAGGCTGATTAGCGGACTTGTTCAGTTAGCGGACTTGTTCAGCGCTCGCTCAAAGGCACGTAGTCGCGCATCTCGGGCCCGGTGTAAAGCTGCCGGGGCCGGGCGATGCGAGAATCTTGCTCCATCATTTCGTTCCAATGGGCCAACCAACCCGGTGTCCGGCCGATCGCAAACAGCACGGTGAACATCTCGGTGGGAAAGCCCATCGACTGATAGATCAGGCCCGAATAGAAGTCGACGTTGGGATAGAGCCTGCGGTCGATGAAGTAGGAGTCGTTGATTGCGATCTCCTCAAGCTTCAGGGCGAGGTCCAACCGGGGGTTCTTGCCGGTGACCTCAAACACGTCGTAAGCGACCTGTTTGATGATCTTGGCCCGAGGGTCGTAGTTCTTGTAGACCCGGTGCCCGAACCCTATCAAGCGGTTCTCGCCTGACTTTACTGTCTTCATGAATGCGTCAACATTGCTGTAGTCGCCGATCTCGTCAAGCATGTTGAGCACAGCCTCGTTGGCTCCTCCGTGGCGCGGACCGTAGAGAGCAGCGCAGGCCGCGGCCACTGAGGTGTAGGGATCGGCGTGGGACGAACCGACCACCCGGACAGCGGTGGTTGAACAGTTCTGTTCGTGGTCGGCGTGCAGGATCAACAGGATTTCCATGGCCTTGCCGAGTACCGGGTGGATCTCATATTCCCCACCCATGCGATACATCATGTTGAGGAAGTTCTCCGGATATCCGAGCAGGTTGTCTGGGAAGACGAACGGCTGTCCCTGAGAATGACGGTAAGCGGCCGCAGCCAGTGTCGGCATCTTGGCAATCAACCGGACTGTCTGCTCCATGCGGATGCTCGGATTGTCGATCTCTTTGGCCTCAGGATAAAATGTTGAGAGGGCGGCGACACCGGAGGTGAGCAGACCCATCGGATGAGCGTCGTAGTGGTAAGCGTCGTAGATCCGGCGTCGGAAGTTCTCATGCACGAAGGTGTGATGAGTGACCTCGTAAAGCCATGCGTCGTGTTGGGCCTTCGTGGGAAGCTCGCCATATATCAGCAAGTAAGCGACCTCAAGGAACGAGCTTTGCTCGGCTAGCTGCTCGATCGGGTATCCCCGGTAGCGCAGAATGCCGTTATCGCCGTCGAGTTCGGTGATTCCACTGATTGCTGCGGCTGTAGTGGTCAAACCCGGGTCGCAGAACCAGACTTCAGGCAAGAATCCGCGCCACTGGGCGGCATCAATCCCGCCATTCTCGATCGGGATTTCGATTGAAGATCCGCTTCGGTTGTCGGTGATGGTGATGCTCTCGGGCACTCGTTTACTCCTCGGAATTTCCCGATCTAGAGGTCGAAACTGCATCTGAATCTAGACTGAGACAGCCCAGACCTGCACATTGAGACAACGTTTGCGGATAGTTGAACGCAGCTTACAGGGGTGTGTTGTCGTGGCGACGACGGGGGAGACGTTCTCGCTTGCTGGCAAGCATTTCAAAGGCAGCGCACACACGCTGACGGGTCTCCGCCGGGTCGATCACCGCATCAATCGTTCCCCGCTCCGCTGCAATGTATGGGTTGAGCAGACGTTGTTCGTAGGCCGATTCAAGCTCGGCGCGTTCTTCCGCGCTACGCCGCCTGTGCAGAATCTCAACCGCTCCTTTGGCTCCCATCACCGCAATTTCAGCAGAAGGCCAAGCCAGAGCGATGTCGTTGCCCATGGTCTTGGAGTCCATGACGATATAAGCGCCGCCGTAAGACTTGCGGGTGGTGACATTGACGCGGCCAACGGTGGCGCGGGCATAGGCGAAGGCCAACTGCGCCCCATAACGGATCATTCCCCGCCATTCAAGATCCTTGCCCGGGTAGAACCCCGAAGTGTCGACAAAGGTGAGCAGAGGCAGGTTGAAAGCGTCACAGAATGCAACAAAGCGGGCGCCCTTGCGAGAGGCAGTGATGTCGAGTGTGCCGGCGATGCTCTGCGGTTGGTTTGCCACAACACCGATCGACCGGCCACCCATCGATGCGAACCCGGTAACCAGATTCGGCGCCCACAAGGTATGCAACTCGCAGAGGTCGCCATCGTCGACAATCGAACGGATGATCTCGCGGCAGTCGTAGGAACCATTGGCCGAAGCCGGGAGCACTTCATAGGCTTCGGGTGTCAAGCGAGAAACCGGATCCGAGCACGGCTGAGTGGGTGGTGTGGCGTCGGTGTGATCGGGCAAGAACCTGAGAGCGTCGGCCATGATCGACTCGGCCTCGGCCATATCAGCGGCCACAAATGAAGCGACGCCGGAGATTCTCTCATGGACATCCGGACCGCCGAGTTCAGCGCCGTCGACAGGAACACCGGTGAACTGCTTAACCATCGCCGGCCCCGAAACGAACGCGTAAGAGTCGCTGACCATGACCACAATGTCCGCGAGTCCAAGCATCAGCGCAGGTCCAGAAACGGTCGGCCCGCTCACGATAACCATCGATGGGATCACCCCGGAACAACGCGTGAGTTCAAGTGCCGCACCGCCCCAGCTGTCGAGTGCGGCTACACCTTGTTGCAGATTGGCACCGCTTGACGCTAGCCGGATCAACAACGGCAGGCGCTGCTCACGGCTGTAGCGGGCGGCCGCAGCGATTGAGTGCCCGTCGGAGGGAGAGAGCGCTCCGGCGAGGTCCTCTCCTTGGGCATTGATCTCAACCACGCGACGTCCACCAAACTTGATTGAACGCACCCGCACGAATCCTTGGGCACGCGCCCGGATATCGACAGCGCCGTCCTCATAGTTGCTCATGCGATATCCGCTCCGATGCCCGGCGCAGGAGTCAGACCACCTTGATCAGGGCCGTTGGCCGCGACCACCGTTCGGATGAGTTCGGCAACGGCTCGGGTTGGGGCTGAAGGAGCGAAACGGCGGCGCAGCGCCAAACCGACTTCGCGTCGTGAGAAACCGTCTACGGGGACCCTGCGAAAATCGCCTTCCAGCCATTCTGGTGCAGCACTTGCCGGCACCAGAGCGGGAGCGAAGCCCTGAAAGGCGAGCGACGAAAGGAGTCGCAATCCGTCTACTTCTGCTCGGATTGCGAGTTTGATCCGTGCTTGGCGGGCGTCGGCGTCGATCTCGTCGCGAAAAGCGGTCCCCTTGGGTGGCAGCAAGATTTCGTGATCTGCGAGGTCGGTGATGTCGACTCGCTGATAGTTGGCCAACGGATGACCGAGTGGCGCAACAATAATGCGATCCTCAAGAAACAGTGGCTCGGTATCGATATCGGGATCAACAACAGGGAGGTTGGCCACTGCGATGTCGAGACCGTCGCTGAGCAACTGCGGTACCAACGTGGTGGTGGTCGCTTCCATGATCTGCAGGTTGACACGAGGGTGCTTCTGGGTCACTGCGTCCAACAGCGCGGGAACCAACCAGCGAGCCGTTGTTCCGATAACCCCGGCTCGCACCGAACCGCTCAACTCGTCACGCAAGGCGACCAGATCATCTTCGATGGCTCGAAGCTCTGCGATCATGCGTCGGGCACGACTGGCGACGACTGCGCCTTCGGTCGTCAGTTCGCTGCGCTCCCTGTCGATGAGCAGCGCCCCGACTTCACGTTCAAGCCGCGCAACATGGGTAGAGATGTTGGACTGCACCGTGTGCAGGGCGCGGGCTGCAGCAGAAAAGGAGTGGTGTTCGGCGACAGCGAGGAGTGCGTGGAGTTGGCGGAGGTCCATCGCCGATAATGATGCCAGATATTTGAGGCAACTGTTACAACGATCACAAAGGCCCCGAGGATAGAGGCCTTTCGACGATTGTTTGCCGCTGACCGGCTACCCTTTCGCCGTGAGCGCAGCCGCTTTCTTTGATCTTGACCGGACCCTGTTGCCCCGGGCTTCGGGACCAGCGTTGTCGCAAGCATTGCGGGAGGTGGGAGTCCTGTCGGAGAGCCGGATCCCCGGTGAGGGATTGTTGTTCGGCATCTTTGATCTCATCGGCGAAACCAGGCCCTCCATGTTGCTGGCTAGACAGGGTGTGCGTTTCTCGAAGGGATGGGACGCCGGACTCGTAGCCGAAGCCGGTGAGATCGCAGCTTCGCGACTCGTGGCCGAGGTGCTGCCCTACGCCCGCACTGAAATGGAAATGCACCGGAACCAGGGCCGGAAGCTCGTGATTGCCACAACCAGCCCTGATGACTTGGTTCGCCCCTTGGCTGAGGCTCTCGGTTTCGACGACATCGTTGCCACCCACTACGCCCGCACCGACGGGGTGTTTGAGGGTGAGGTTGATGGCCACTATGTCTGGGGCAAAGGAAAACTGGCTGCGAGCCAAGAGTGGGCCGACGCTAATGGCATTGATATGGCCGAAAGCTACGCCTATTCCGACAGCTGGTACGACTTGCCGTTGCTCAAAGCAGTCGGACATCCTGTCGCGGTAAACCCCGATCCCAGGCTGGTAGTGGCCGCAACAGCCCGCCGTTGGCCGGTGCGCCACTTCGATTCTCCGAAAGGCGTCCCCCAGCTGGCGGGTATCGAACCCCAGAAGGCTCTGGCGTTGCTGGCTCGGCCCGAACTGGCACCCTATGTCCGCTTCGATTTCGCTGGACTCAAGCACATCCCCGAACAGGGACCAGCGATCATTGCTGCCAATCACCGCAGCTATTTCGATGTGTATGCGCTGGGAGCGGTTTTGTCGAAGAGAGGTCGCCTGGCTCGCTTCCTGTCCAAACGAGAGATGTTTGATGCGCCGGTAGTCGGCTCGATAGTCACGGCCTTCGGCGCGATACCCGTTGACCGTGGTAGCGGTTCGGACGCACCGCTGGTCGCCGCGGCCGAAGCGCTGAACGCGGGTGAGGTGGTAGTTATCTTGCCGCAAGGAACGATCCCCCGAGGTCGAGCTTTTTTCGATCCCCAGATGACCGGTCGACCCGGCGTTGTCCGATTGCAACGCATGACTGGCGCGCCGATAGTGCCGATCTCGTTGTGGGGCACCGAAAACGTGTGGCCACGTTCAGCACGCGTTCCCAACATGTTCAACATTGTGCGCCCACCAAAAGTCCGGGTCAGGGTCGGCGAGGCACTATGGCTTCCCGATGGCATCGGCTTGGCAGACGGCACTGAGTTGGTGATGTCGTCAATCCTTGACCTGCATCCGCGACAAGGAAAGGTCGCTCACGACCCGACCCCAGAAGAGTTGGCTCGCACGTTTCCTCCAGGGCGCGGCGAGGGTGAGTCCAGTGGGGCTGGAGACGGGTCATGACCGATACCCTCGGCGTGCACATCAGCGAATCGCATATCACCGCGGTTCGCTTCGACGCATCATCGGTGGAACCGCCCCGAGTGGTCGTGCTCGGTGATTCTGATGTCGCCGCGGCGGCTGTTGTAGCCCGAGGCGACGGTAGTTCGGTGCTGGTTGGCGACGAAGCAGCACTGGTCACAGAGGGACCTCGCGTCACGAACCCCCTGCAACGAGCGGCGACAGGCAGAATAGGTGCGCTCGCCGCAGTCTTGGGCTTTGTGATTCGCAGGGCTACCGCGGTTGATGGGAAGACTCCAGTTCGCTTGGCGGTGATAGTTGACGACGACTGGCAGGGTGCGGCGCGAGATCGAATAGTGCAAGCGGGCGTGGCTTCGGGGATGGCGGACACGATTGTTGTGCCGCGTGCGGCTGCGGCGGCACAACCCACGTCGGTTACGGGTGTGGCGGCCCTAGCGGCAGGAGCAGCACGGGCAGGGAGTTTGTCATCGGCGCATTTCGTGACTCGTGAGGACCTTGGCCAACCGATCACCTCGAAGACCCCCGTCGTACCCGTCCCCGATGTGCCGCGGCCCGAGTCGGTTTCGGTGTTCGATGATGAGTCGCTGGTTGATCCTGCTCGGCCCAGTCCCGAACAGTTGTCGGCTGCGGATCCTCCAGAGTTTGGTGCAACACAGGTCATGGGGTCGGTTGGCCCACCAGCCGCGACCGTCAGGTCAGAGAAGCAACCTCGTAGCGGGGCTTCCCAGGCCATGATCACCTTGGCTTTGGTTGTTCTAGTAGGCGCTGTTGGCGGGTTGTTGATCTTTCTGGCTGGTGACGACTCGCCCAACATTCGTCCGTCAGACACCACCGCTTCAGCAGAACCGACACCTGTTGACACAGAACCTCCGACTACGAATGTTCCCGCCACCACCGCGCCGACCACCGCTGCGACAAGTACCGAACCGAGGTCTACCGAGGCTCCCGACACCACCTCTTCGACCACCAGTAGTACAAGCTCGACAACAACCACCACTCCGGTTGCTGTAGGCACACCGGGCCCGGTCACTCTTGTCGAAACCGGATTGCAGTTCGATACTGGCAGGGTGGTCCGTTTCGACCAAACGATGGCCACCGTTATCGACGAAGTCAGCTCTGTCCTCGGTGATCCCGACAGCGCAACGAATTTTCGGACCACCGACGCTTGCCGGCAAGGCGCGCGTTCTGTTCGCTGGGGTGAACTAGAGCTGGTGTTTGTGCAGGACCCACCGGTTGCGGTTCCCGTCGACCCTGGAGACGGAAGCACTACCGACGGTGATACTGAGGACGAAAACGGAGACAACAGTGGAGATGGCACCGAGCTCATCCCGGCGTCTACGGGCACCTTTGGACAGTGGTACGCCTCAGGCCATACCGATCCAACTAGGTTGGTCACCAAAGATGGTCTCGGCGTTTCGGCAACAGTCGGGTTCCTAGAAGTGACCTACGGAAGCTCGTTTGAGGTCGTCCAGCCGATAGAAGGCGAGGAAATCGGACTCTTCTCGGTTACGAATCCGGCCTCGGGGGGAGTGATCAACGGAACGACGTCGGATGTGACCCCCGAAGGGCGTGTCCTCAGCATGTGGGCCGGAGATGCCTGTGTGCGCATCTTCATCTAGACCAACGCTTCTCAACAATAGTCGCGGGCGGTCAGCGATCCGCGCATGTGTCGGATTCTCCGATTTCGGTTGCCTCAACCCTGACATGGGCAGTTGCGCCTCTGAGCTAAGATGGCCGCGTGGCGAACATCGAGCCAGTGGACGTTGGCACATATCAGCGATTTGTGGATAGATTGCAACTCGCGTCACGAAACGTTGGCAAGTCGGATCTTGTAGGTTTGTTGGACGGGGAAGCCTCAAAGGAACTCCGACAAACAGTACCCCTTTCGCAGCGGCGCAGTCTCGGCGCCTTCTTTACTCCTCATCGCCTGGCAGACGAACTAGTCGAGCCGCTACAGGATGCCGGGGGAGACCTCCAGATCTTGGATCCCAGCTGTGGGGCAGGAGAACTCTTGCTCGCAGCGGTACGGATCCTGCCTGCGCCTCAATCCCCTGCGCAACGCTCGGTGGCTCTGTTGGGAATCGATATTGTGCCTCAATTCGTGGATGCCACGGCCGAACGTTTGAGGATGGCGCTCCAGATTCGTTCGGACGCGAACACTACGGTAATGGCTCGATGCGGTGACGGTCGTTCAACTCCCGAGCTACGGTCAGCCACGCATATCCTGTTGAACCCTCCGTTCGTGCCCACGCGTGTCAATCCTGATTGTACGTGGGCCAGCGGTACGGTTAACAGCGCGGCTGCCTTTGTGGAAAATGTTGTGACTGCCGCGCGGGAACGAGTGGTCCTTCATGCGATTTTGCCAGAGGTTCTCCGTAGTGGTAGCCGCTACAAACGCTGGCGCAAGTTCGTTGACCAGCACATGAACGTTACTTCTATTGTCGCGACAGGCCGTTTTGATCGATGGACGGATGTCGATGTGTTCATTCTTCGAGGTGAGATTGATCTTGCTTCTCTGACGGCCAGAGAATCGTGGACGCCGACATCGTCGGGAATTACCGTTCAGGATAAGTTCCGGGTCTCGGTTGGCACGGTCGTGAACAACCGAGACCCGCATGAGGGAGTAAGGGTCCCGTACCTGACTTCTAAACGCTTCCCGAGTTGGCAGACCATCAATTCGGTTCACCAGTACCGTCACTTTGCAGGCCGACTGTACGACGGCCCACTCGTCGTAATTCCCCGCACATCGCGTCCAGAAGAGTCGGTTCGGGCTCGTGGTGCGGTTGTTGTGGACCCCAGATCGGTAGCGATCGACAATCACCTGCTTGTGGCCGCGCCTCTTGACGGAAAGGTCGAAACATGTCACGAACTCTTGTTGGTGCTGAAGTCGCCGGTTTCCACCGCCTGGCTCAATCAAGTTATCTGTTGCCGTCACCTGACTGTGGGAGCTGTGTCTGGGATTCCCTGGGGTTCCGATGCGTAGAGCGCCCTTTCGGTTTGCAACTGACATCCTTCGGCGACTGGGTGAGGAACTCAATCCGTCGCTCGATCAGGGAGTGCTTGAGTTAGTTAAGAACGCGCATGACGCTGATGCTACTTGGTGCGAGGTCCGGCTCGACGATGTCGGCCGAGTAGGAGGATCCCTGAAAGTCGCCGACGACGGCGACGGTATGACCGCCGATGACGTAGTTGACCAGTTTCTACTTCTCGGAAAGTCCGACAAGGTTGGGAAAGGGCTCACGAAGAGAGGGAGGATTCTTGCGGGTAGCAAAGGTCTTGGGCGTCTCGCTGCCTTGAGATCTGGCCGTGTGGCGTCGCTTTCGACTCGTCCAGCATCAGAACCCGAACTCGAACATCGCCTCGTGATCGATTGGTCTCTCTTCGATCGCACCGACACAGTTGACGCGGTCGAATTCGACTTGGCGTCGAAGTCTCGAGCGACCGGTGTTTCCAGTGGCACGACTATCGAGGTGAAAGGACTGACACGGCCCATCGGTCGAATGGAGGTAAAGAGACTTGCTAGATCTTTACTGCTTCTATCGTATCCTTTTGATGACGACCCGTCCGCTTTTAGGCCGTCGTTGGACGCACCGGAATTTAGAGACCTCACAGAATTGACAAAGAAAAAGTACTTTGAGGATGCCGAGTATCACTTGCGTGCGACAGTCGACACCGGCGGCTATGCCACAGGCGAGGTCATCGACTGGCGCCGCGAGGTTTTGTTCTCGGCGGCACATGGTGACTTACGAAGATCAAATGGTCCTTACCGATGCCCAGCGGTGGAGTTTGACCTTTGGGTCTTCATATTGAACGCCAAGACTTTCCAGACTCGCAGCGCATCGGTTGGAGAGGTTAAGAAATGGTTGGCTGAGTTTGGCGGGGTGATGCTCTATCTCAATGGTATCCGGGTCAGCCCCTACGGGGATCCAAATAACGATTGGCTTGATATGAATCTCCAGCGAACTCGCAATCCCGAGGAGCGCCCAGGAACAAATACCTCATTGGGCCGGATGAGGGTAACCGACGAATCCGGCCTGCTCGAAGCCAAGACGGATCGATCAGGACTCATTGAGGGCGCCGCCTTCAACGACCTTCGTGAATTCGCCCAAGATGCCTTGAATTGGATGGCTGGTCAACGCCTGCGACAGGCAGAACGGCGTCGCCAAGCAAAGCGGACAACCGCGCCTACGCAGTCCTCAAGAACCAAAGCGGATGTTGAACAAGTCATTGAGACCGTTGGAGCAACAAAGCCAGATCTTCAGCGAGCGTTTGGGAAGTATGACCGCGCACGTGAACGCGAAGTAACGGCACTTCGCGAGGAGGTTCAGCTCTACCGGACGCTAAGCACGGCAGGAATTACAGCGGCGACCTTCGCTCACGAGGCCTCCGGGGGCCCGCTCAAGGTGATCGGAAGAGCGGTTGCAACTGTGCGGCGGCGGTTAGAGGGTTGTCTCGCCCCAGTGCCTCAACGGATCGGTGAGCCACTTGATCGTATTGAGTCTAGCGCGCTATCTCTTGGCGCATTTAGTGATACGACGTTAGAGCTTGTTGATCGCGATAAGCGACGGGCTAGTCGTGTCGATGTCCACAAAGTTGTCAGCGAACTGGTGCAGGTTTACGAGCCGTTTATGGAGGCACGGGAGGCGCGAGTTGAGTTGAGACTTGCGGTGGCGGAACCGTTCCTTCGAGGGTCGGTCGCAGCTATCGAGTCGATTGTCGTTAATCTGTTGACTAATGCACTTACATCTCTAGCGAATTCAGCTGCGGAGACCAGATTGGTCGGAATTTCCACCACAATTGAACCCGATTGGCTTGAGCTAACCGTTGACGACAACGGCCCCGGTGTGGTTGAGTTCGATATTAGTGAGATTTGGCTACCGGGTGTTACCTCACGGCAAGGCGGTTCGGGACTTGGTTTGACCATTGTCAGAGATACAGCGGCAGACTTGGGTGGTGAAGCTAACGCCATGGCGAATGGACCGCTTGGTGGAGCCCACTTCCGTGTACGAATCCCAATCATTGGAGCCTGAATATGAGAATTAGGGAGATTGATTTCTCGACGATTGCGGTGGTTGACGATGAAGAATCGAGTAGGGAATCGCTTGGGTGGATGTTGTCCGACGCGGGCTTGGAGATGCACGCTCTACCGGGGCCTTTAGCTTCAGTTGGATCGGTACAAATACAAATCGCGAAAGAGACCGACGCCTTGATCTGTGATCACCGCCTCAGCGTCAAGAACTACGCGCTCTTCCAAGGGGCAGAACTTGTTGCCGAAAGTATCCGGCAGGGATTCCCCGCGATTTTGTGTACTCGATGTCAGGGGACTGACATTGACTCGATCCGTCCGATGCTGCCCCACATCCCGGTGGTGCGCAGGTGGGATGAGTTGAACGAACCGGAACAGTTGCGGACAGCCTTGAGCGATTGCACTGAAGAGCTGTCGGGGAATCTTCCCCCAGAACGAAAGCCATGGCGGTCACAACTTGTTGTAGAAAGCGTCAATTACGCAGATGGAACCTTTGATGTCTACATTCCTGCATGGGAGCTTGAGGAGTTGATCCGGCTCAGGCTCAGCGACTTGCCGGACTCGCTCAAGCCGAGGATCCAAGAAGACTTTCGTACTCATGCTCAAATCAATCTCGGAGCGCAGACATCTGACCGGCTCTTTGTCAAGGAATGGGAATTTGATGGCTGCTGAATTGACCATCCTTGATGTTGGTCATGGTAACTGCGCTGTGGTTCACGACAATGAACGAGCGATCGTCATTGATGCCGGGCCAGGTACCGGGCTGCTTGAGTTTCTCAGTGAAAGAGGCATCACCAGAGTTGTGGCAGTTCTTATTTCTCACGCCGATACTGATCACCTGAAAGGATTGGATGCACTGCTTGCACAAAGCGACATTGCGGTTGATGCGGTCTGGTTGAACAGCGACGCGAGCAAAAATCTAAGCAGTGGAAGGCTCTTGTCTTTGAGTTGGATGCTCGCGAAAGACGCGGTGAGTGCAGCTTCAGGATAGATCTGACCGAAGGTCAAAAGTTTAGGCTTGCACCGGAGGTGGTCGTAGACATTTTGGCACCGCGTCCAGCTTTGGCGGCGACTGGTCCTGGCAGCGAGGACGATCAGGGTCGGCGAATAACGACTAACTCATTCAGCGCGGTCGCTCGTGTGAGCGGGTTTTCTCAGAGCGCCTTGCTTGCCGGAGACATCGACACAATCGGTCTGTCCCATCTCCTGCATTCGGGACAGGATCTCGCGTCTGACATCCTAGTGTTTCCGCATCACGGGGGGAATGTCGGCTCGAACTCTACCGAAGACAAGAACAGGGAATTCGCGAAGTGTCTATTGAATGCCGTCGATCCGTCTACAGTTGTGTTTTCTATCGGGCGCTCCCGATTCAATAATCCGCGGCCGGAAATCATTTCTGAAGTCACCAGTTCGGGGCGTTCGGTCATGTGCACCCAGATATCAAATCACTGTTCGTCAGCGGACCGTCACGAGGTCTCGCACCTTTCCGGCGCGTTCTCGTCTGGAAAGCACAAGAGCCTGCGCGGGCAGCCTGGTGATCTCTGGAGTCGGCTGGTCGCCGACCAAATCCGAACACGCCCTTTTCGTTGACGTTGCAGCATCCACGGCAATGTGTCGCCCCCGACGAGTTGCACCGACGTGAATCGATTTGCTCCGGTCAATGGGCGACGAAACCCAGGCGGCCGGTGTCAGGCGAGGTTCTGGCGGATGATGTTGAGAGCGCTACCGGCTTTGAACCACTCAATTTGATCGGTGGAGAAGGTGTGGTTGGCAGCAAAGGTCCAGGTGTTGCCTTCGGGAGTCGTCACCTCGACGGTTACTTGCGTGTCTGGGGACAACTCGGCCAGACCGCGCACCGCGATTCGATCATTTTCGCCGATGCGGTCGTAGTCCGAGCGGTCAGCGAAGGTCAGCGGCAGCATGCCCTGCTTTTTGAGGTTGGTTTCGTGGATACGAGCAAAGCTCCGTGCGATAGCCACCACACCGTTGCGAAAGCGGGGTTCCATGGCAGCATGCTCGCGGCTTGATCCCTCGCCCATGTTCTCGTCGCCGATCACCACCCAGCGGAGATCCGCTTCGTGGTAGTCCTTGGCGAGTTCAGGGAAAGCTCTGACCGAACCGTCGAGTTGGCTCTTGCCGTGCCCGACCTCGTATCCGTCGAAGGCGTTGACCGCCCCAGCAAAAAGGTTCCCAGAAATGTTCTCCAGATGACCGCGGTACTTCAGCCACGGCCCTGCCATTGAAATATGGTCGGTGGTGAACTTTCCTTTCGCCTTGACCAAGACGGGGAGATCCTCGTAGTCGTTGCCGTCCCAGGCCTTGAACGCTTCGAGAAGCTGAAGCCGATCTGAGGTAGGGGACACCGCCACGACGATGTCGGACCGGTCGTTCGGTGGGGCAACGAATTTGTTGTCACCCGGATCGAAGCCCGCTTCAGGCAGTTCAAGACCGATAGGCGTAGCAAGCGACACTTCCTCGCCGGCGCCATTGGTGATCGTGTCGTTGATCGGATCGAAGTCGAGCGTGCCAGCGAGCGACAAAGCGATCACCGTCTCTGGCGAGGTTACAAAAGCCAGTGTCTGCGCGTCGCCGTCGTTTCGTTTGGGGAAGTTGCGGTTGTAGGAGGTCACGATCACGTTGGGAACTCCCCGTTGGTGACCCGATTCCTCGGAGCGGTCCCACTGGCCGATGCAGGGACCGCAGGCGTTGGCAAGCACGGTTGCACCCAGCGCCTCGAAGTCCGCTAGCAGACCGTCGCGCACGATCGTGGCCCGTACCTGTTCAGAGCCGGGAGTGACCAGCAGGCGTGTTTTGGCCTTGAGTCCCTTCGCTGCTGCGGCACGAGCGATCGAAGCCGCTCGAGTGATGTCTTCGTACGAAGAGTTGGTGCAACTGCCAATCAGCGCAGCGCTGATTTCAAGGGGCCAGCCGTTGGCTTCGGCTTCCTCACCAAGATCGGCCACCTCACGGGCAAGGTCTGGAGTATGAGGGCCGTTGATGTGCGGTGTGAGCTTGTCGAGATCAATCTCGATCACTCGGTCATAGAAATCGGCCGGGTTGTCGAACACTTCGTCGTCAGAACGAAGGTGGTGTGCGACGGCGTTCGCCGCATCGGCGATCTCTTCGCGCCCTGTGCTCTTCAAATAGCGGGCTACGGCGTCGTCGTAGGCAAACACGGAAGTTGTGGCACCGATTTCGGCGCCCATGTTGCAGATGGTGGCTTTGCCTGTGCAACTCAAGGATGCGGCACCCTCCCCGAAATACTCGACGATCGCGCCCGTCCCGCCCTTGACGGTGAGAATCTCGGCCACTTTCAAGATCACGTCTTTGGGGGCGGTCCAGCCATTGAGAGAACCGGTCAGCTTGATGCCGATGAGCATCGGCCATTTGCTGTTCCACGGGGAGTCGGTCATCACATCAACGGCGTCGGCGCCGCCGACACCCACCGCCACCATGCCGATACCTCCGCCGTTGGGGGTGTGGCTGTCGGTGCCGATGATCATGGCACCAGGGAAGGCGTACTGTTCGAGCACGACCTGATGAATGATCCCCGAACCGGGCTTCCAGAACCCTCCGCCGTACTTGGCCGATACCGATTCCAGAAAGTCGTAAACCTCTTTGTTGGTGTCGACCGCGGCGAGGAGATCTGTTTTCCCGTCCCGGCGGGCTTGGATGAGATGGTCGCAGTGGGTGGTGGTCGGCACCGCGACCTCGTCAAGCCCGGTGGTCATGAACTGGAGCCAGGCCATTTGGGCGGTGGCGTCCTGCATCGCAACACGGTCGGGTCGATAGTCAACGTAGGACTCGCCTCGCTCAAGTTCTTGATCAGGCCGGTCGAGATGGTTGACCAAGATCTTCTCGGCGAGGGTCAGCGGCCTGCCGAATCGTTTTCGGGCTTCGCCGATGCGTTGGTCGAGTGTGGCGTACACCCTGTTGACAAGTTCGATTGGTGTGCTTGCTGCAACCGACATGGTCGGACCTGTTCTGTTAGCGAATTCTTGCTTCCACGATACAAGTCCCCCAAAAACCCAAAACGCGCCACTCAAACGAAGTTCTTACTTTTGTACCCCAACTGTGGGCGACCGAAGCGTTGGGGGGAGCGCTTCGGACCGCCCACAGGGGTGGAGGGACTTGGTTGTCGCACGGTTATTGCACGGTTGCTTTGAACCACCTCGGTGGTTGGGCCTCCAGGGTCTCGGAATCAGCGGCGGGTGCTAATCCCGTCACATGAGCCAGCACGAAGTCGGTCCCGACGGCGAAGTCCACCGATGCTTGGTTTTCTTCGATTCCGAAAGCTTCGGAAGGGGTCAGCCATTCCCAGTTGTTGCCGTCAGTCGACCAGCCAAGGAGTGGCTCGGGTTGTGTTCCAGTGGAACCTTCTGGGAAGACCGCGGCGACCATGCCCGTTGGCCCGACGTCTAGAGAGATCAAGTGCGCCATGCCCACCATCGTTGCGGTGGTCGATTCTGGGTCATTTAGTTGGTCGAGAGACTTGATGCGGAGTTCGCCGTCATAGCCACCAACGAACCATTCGTCCACCCGGGTTGCGCTTCGTATTCCCGAAGCGAAGGCGTCCGCGTTGTCGATGGAGGTCTCGGTCCAGGTGACTCCATCGACCGAGGTGAGCAGCAACTCGTCATTTGGGGTGGTTATGGCGATGTAGAAGCCCTCAGCGTCGCTGGATCCCGTCGTATGCCAACTCACGTACTGGCCAGTCACAGTGGCTGTGCCGCCATCGCTTGAGTACACCCGGATTTGCTCGTCGCCCACGCTTGCATCAAGAGCGGAGCGTTCTTCATCGCTGATCTCGAAGCTATGGGGGTCAGATGAATCAGGCGTCCAGAAGCTCACCGTGTTGCCTTGCAAGGACCAGCCTTCGATTGGTGTTTCGCCAGACGCGAGACCTTCGGCAGCAATCAGCGCTTGGACTTGGAGATCGCGGGCGGTGCGATCAGCGGGGATCTTGAGCACGATCACCATTTGTTGCCCCGATGTAAGAGCCTTCACTATCGACGATTGGCCCTCGGGAACCGGGTCGATAGCCACTTCAGTCCAGTCCGCGCCCCGGTTGTCTGAATAGAAGACCCGAGCGAGGGCATCAAACTGGCTTGCGTCTTGGCCTGCGAGCAGCCAGCGATCTCCTGATATGTCGATATGGTCGGGTGATACACTGGTCGGGATCTCAACCCGGGTCCAGTCGCCAACGACTTCGGAGATGATGATCTGAGAACCAGCATCGCCCCGGGCACGGGCGAAGACGCGTCCGTTGCCCGCAGTCTCGACTCCGTAGACATCTAGGAGATCTGAACCAAACTGATCGTTTGCGTCGTCCTCGGTCCAGGTCAGTGCCGAAGTGGACGGAACTTCGTCAACAGCAATGGTCGTCGGTGTTTCGTCGGCGGGAATCGTGGTGTCAGGCGTGCCAGTGGATTCGGTGGCAACGGTGGGGGAGTTGCTGTCGCTTTCAAGCGCGTTGTACGCAACAAGCCCACCCGCCAGCAAAGTGACCGACGCAGCGATACCGACCACCGATCGTTGGACCGTCCGGGCACGCGCCCGGGCTGCGGCGCGCTCGGTTATGAGCGACACAGGCGGTGTTTGCACAGAGGTGTTGACACGAGCGCCGATCGCGGAGCCGAGTGCTGAACCCAGTGCCTTGTCGGCTTCAGCTTCTTGGGAGGTTGTCGGTTCGTTGTTCATTGTTCGAGGGCCTTTCTCAGTCTTGCCAGCCCCCGCGAGGTAGCGCTTTTGACGGTTCCCGGGCGAATGCTCAGAGTGTCGGCTATCTCTTTTTCGGACATGTCTGCGTAAAAGCGCAGCACTAGAACCGTTTTTTGGTTCGCGGGCAACTGATCCAGGGCGTCGATCAAGTAGTCCCGTTCCTCCGCGACTGCTTCGGTTCGTCGCGTCAAGCCGAGTCTGCGGCTCACTTCACGTTTGCGGAGTTCGCTGCGAGCGCCGTTGATTACAGTGACGCGCAGATAACCACCAGGCTCATTGAGACGGTTCCAACGCTCGAAGACCTTGGCGAAGGCGTCCTGCACGATTTCTTCGGCTCGCTCAGATGAGTCCACCAGTCCTCGGGCAAGCTTGACCATCGGCACATATTCGGTCCGATAGAGATCGTCGAACTTGCCGAACACAAACCCGTCGACCGACTCGACCGAAATTGTTGGGCCATTGTTTGACATAGCTGCAACTGTCTCCATTACACCCCAACGACGCCCGACTCGGTCGTTTGGTTCCCTCCAATTTCGTGGGCTTCTTGAATGGGTGAGGAGACCGGAGACTTTGCTAGCGGACTTTGCTAGCGGACTTTGGCAAGGATCTCGTCGGCGTACCACTGCAGTGCGCCGAGTTTCTCCTCGAGTGGTTGGGTGTCGGGTCCGGGCGAATAGGCGTCGCGGAAACCGACGATCACATCGGTGACACCAGCGGCTTCGAGACGCTCGATGCCCTCGGGAGAGTAAGCGTCGACACTGATGGCGAGGACATCAAACCGCAGATCGGCCCGACCGTGGCGATGGCGAGATTCCTCAACCACCGACATCATGCGCGCTAGTTCGCCGGGGTCTCCTCCGGCGTGGATCCAACCGTCTCCCAGCCGCCCGGCACGTTCAAGGGCTAGCGCGGAATGTCCGCCAACGAGGATCGGAACCCTATCTTCGGGAACAGGACAGAGTTGTATCTCGGGAACCTCGTAAAACTCGCCGGAGTAACCGAAGAAATCCCCGGTTTGGAGTCCGTTGATGATCTCGATGCACTCGTCCATGCGTGCGCCACGCCGCGCCCAACCCACGCCGGTCACGTCGTAGTCCTCGCGCCAGGGACTGGTGCCTACGCCGAACCGGAAACGCCCGTTGGTAATCACGCCCACCGACGTGACCTGCTTAGCTACCAGCACTGGGTGACGGATCGGAAGTTTCACGACGAACGTGGTGAAACGGATGCGTTCGGTGACCGCTGCTAGAGCGGGGATCAAAGAGAAGGGCTCAATGAACGGTTTGCCCTCGAGAAACTCGCGGCTGCCATCGGCGTTGTATGGGTACTTCGTGTCGGCGTCGAGGGGGTAACAAATCGAGTCGGGAACGACGAAATTGTCGAATCCCGCAGCTTCTGCCGCCTGCACGAGTGGCGCATACATTGTTGGGTCAATCATGGATTCCGCGTACGAAAAGCGCATCACAAGAGCCTAACGTCTGAGGTGGTCGCCCTAGAAGTTCGGGCGCGCTCAGAGATTGGGCCAGCGGCGAGTTCGTTGGCGCGCCCGACGCGAACGATCGCCAAGAGCCCAAGCCCTGCGCCAAGCTCCTGTTGGGGGACCGGTAAGTCCGGGCGTGGTGCCCGCGTGGGCTCTGATGCGGGCTCGGTACCAATCCGAGGAAGCCTCATCGGCAAGTGCTGACACTTCGGCCTCAATACGGGCCGCGAAGCGAACGGTGTTCTCGTCTTGGTTTGGCCGCAACGGCCTGCCGAAAGTGACCGATGTGGTTGAGGGACGGGGCAGCGATTTGCCCTTCCGCAATATTCGCCCAGTGCCCTCAATGTGGATCGGCACAACAGGCCTCCCAGACTTTTGTGCCAAATATGCGGCTCCGCCCCGAAACGGCTGACCCCAACCGTCGGGACTGCGTCCGCCCTCGGGAAACAGCAGCAGGCTCCAACCTTGTGCAACCAGATCGGCCGCCTGATCTGCGGAACGCCGGCTGACCCGGCTGCGCTCGATCGGAATCGCGCCGATCACCAACGAAGACCACGCTGAAGTCAAACGCGTCCCGAAAAAGTAGTCGGCCGCAGCGCCCACCAGGATCTGGTGACGCCACGGTTCAGGAATCGACGTCAACAGCAACGGCGTGTCGAGGTGGCTGTGATGGTTCGCGGCAAAGATGGCCGGGCCTCGTAGCGACGCCAAGCGGTCCTGTCCTCGACGGTCCGGTGCTGCCAGTCCGGAGACGGCCAGTCGCATCGGGCCTTCCACGATCGCGGCCCTCGCCAACCGAGCCGGGTACTTGCGAGCCCAGGTAGCGTCATAGTCGGCACCACGGTTGATGATCTTGGGAGCAGGGGCGACGCCTCGAGGCGTTGACGGCGCCCGGTAGGGAAACCCGAGGGTCCGATAACGGCGAATCGGTGAAAGTCCGCTCGGTACAGGGGGCAGGTTGAGTTGCTTGGCTAGGCGGCTCATGTCACGTCTGCCATAAGAATCGGCGGGTTGTGCAAATGGGTGACCGAGGGATGCGGGCCGACCACATCGCCGGCCATCTCCAGCGCGTCTTGCATGGTCGAAGCTGGTTGAAAGCCGAGGCGGCGGACCGACCGCGGATCACCGCCGACAACAATGACCCGGCCGAGCCATTGCAACGCATGAGCCCCCCAGTACCACATATAAAACGGGTGAACTCCGTGGTATGCGTAGCTGTTGCGATACAGGTGGATGTACCACTCGTCGTAGGCGAACTGTTCCTCGTAGCGTTTTTCGATCTCCGCCGGATCGGTGGTGTCGGACAGCACTTGCTCAAAGAAATCGATGTAGCTCGGGTGATGTACGGGATGGAACTCCCACGGTGTGGGATGGCTCATAATCACCACACCGCCTTCGCGCACCAAAGGCTTGCCGCGGTACAGATTGAAGAAGTAGCCGAGCCCGAGACACATGACCAAGATCGGGTTCATCACCGAGTTGACGTTGTAGGGACAGATGTAGGGGAGACCGAAGGTCAACACATCGGTTTGCCCTTCAACGGGCACGAGGTGTTGCGCGAAGACGTTCTCCAGGGTCTGCTGATGGACGGCGTCTACCTCACCAGCCTGCACTGATGTGAGTTCATACGGCGCCTCCCATGCCTGGAAAATCTTGCGCCGGGCGGCCGCGGGCATCACTTCAAGGGCATTTTTCATACCGATGAAGGTCGCCCGGTCGCGAGCCGACCACTCCCATTCGCGTTTCTGCAAGACCGACAGGGGGCCGTCGTAGCCGAAAGTGTTGTTGTTGATGGTTGTCTCGACCTGGAAGATCCGGGGGCCGTGAGCCTTGATAACTTCGCCTTGGCGCCAGTTTGAGTGATGCAGTTCCGAGGAGTGGCGATCCATGAAACTCTTCGAGTTCTGCATCGTCGCCACATTGTGGTGATGGCGCACACCCGCGTAGTCCGACAGTCCGGTGGCTGTCGACTTCCAACCGCCGTCCATCGAGACGATGTTCAAGTTGACGTAAATCAGCAGATCCGATTCGGCTGCTCGGCGGTTCATGGTCACTTGCTCGTCGTGGCGGGTCAGGCCCAGCTCGACCATGCCGTCGGGATCTTCGGCATCATGGTTGTAGAGAGTTTCGCGGGGCGCGAAAGCGTCGTAGATGCGATCGCCGAGCGCGTGACGGAACTCGGCTTCGGTCATGCGGCGATGCAAAGCCAAAGCGGCGATCAAGTGGACATCGTCGACGGATGCCGCGGCTGCCATGTCGAGAACCTGCTCAATGATCCGCTGGCGGATGTCGGGTTGGCGCATCGAAGGAAGCGGCAACGACAGATCATCGAAAGCAATCGTCAACTTCATGCCCGGCCACAGCAGCGTAGGTAACGGATCCTCATCTGTCGGGTTGAGCAGGGCTTGACGGATCGCCTCGTCGGGGTCATCAAGACCGGGCAACGGTTCGGCTGGATATATAACCCGACTGCGGTCTGCCGGCAGCTTTTCCAACCGGAATTGTTCGCCGTGGTGGAACAGGATCGGGGGAGTCGACTTGTCGACGTCGAGCACGAAGCCAGGCCGAGGCGCTTTGCGGCGAGGATCAGACGGCATGAGCAGTCACCGCCCTCTGTCGATGGGCCGCGAGGCCCCGGTTGGCACGAGGGCCGATGGGAAGTAATCGATTGGGGGCACCTGCGGATTTCGTCCAGTGCTCAATCAGCCAGCCTCGGCGACGAGCGATCGAAGCGAGCTTCGTTTCGGCGTTGACAGCCACCGGGAAGCCGACAGCTTCAAGCATCGGCAGATCTGAGCTGCTGTCGGCATAAGCCACCGCTTGACTCAGATCGAGATTGTGAGTCTCAGCAAAATCCACAAGAGTCTGATAGCGAGCCTCACCGGTCGGGGGAACGGCGGTGAGCTGACCGTCGTAAGAACCGTTGGTTGTGGTCATCTCTGCGGCGATCATGTGATCGAACAGTGGGCGTAACGGTTCCACTACAAAGTCCAAAGCCCCGGTAATCAGCAACGTCTTGTGGCCCAGAGCGCGATGTTGACGAACCCTGCGAATCCCAGCGGGGAACGACTTGGTGATCAACAAGTCGCTGAGCATCTCGCGCGAGTCACGAGCCATTAGTTCAACCGAAGCTCCCTCGAAACGTCGGTAAAAGTAGCGCAGGAAATCGCTGCGATCCTGACGGTCCAGCGAAAGCAACGTAGGTGCTTCTCGCAAGGTCTTCACGGTGAAGCTCATACGGTCGGCGACATTGAGATGACGAGTGGCCAGCCATGCGTAACTTGCCACGACGTTGCTGGCGATCAGCGTGTTCTCGAGATCGAATACGGCTAGTTGCCGCTCGGGCGAGAGCACCTGCTTGCGCAGACGAGTGGACCGAGACTCGCTGCTCTTGGTGCCAGGTTGCATCTTGAGGCGGGCCTGTTTCACCATCGCCGGGAGATGAACAGTCTGAACATAGGTCGGCCAATCAATGACTCGAGGGTCCATGCAGAAATCACGCCGGTCTTCTTCGTTGAGTGATTCCCAAAGCGCATACATCCGGTCAAGCCGATAGAGCGCTTCGCATTCTGCGTAAGCCCCGTAAAGCTCGACGTATCCGTTGGCCCGCTCAAGCTGCTCTTTGCGCTCCTCCAGTTCGGCACTGAAGTCTGCCTGCTTGCCCCTCAGCGGGAGCACGTGGAGAACTCGCTCTGTTAGATCGAGACTTTTGCGAGCACGCCCCAGTTGGCGAACCACCCGACCGCGGCCCGGAAACGACCATTCGGGAACCGAAATCGGCTGATTTCTTTCGTCGTAGACCGGGTGCTCGTTGAACCAGCTACGAACCAGGTCAACCAACTGCCCGTACATCAGCGGGTTTGCCGCGCCTGAGGCGATCTGCACGACATCAGGTTTGGGCACCTCCGCTTCGTCGCGTTCTGGGCCACGAGCCGCGACCGCGAGAATCGTGGCGACAACTAGATCGACGGGAATGATGTCGACCACACCTTCGGGAATACCCGGGAACTCCTTCAGCAGACCGCGGGCATAAGCGGCGATGACCGGTTCGGCCATACGGAAGCCCCGAATCCATCCAGGTGACGGTTCCGCGAACGCCGACTCGATGATCGACGGGCGAACGATGCTCACCGGTACGCCTTCGCTGGTTTCGACGAGGGCGCGCTCACCAAGAGCTTTGGTGAATGCGTAGGCATCCGGAAAGCCCAGGCTGCCAGCCCGCGATCGGCCCGCGTTTGTCAACTGTTGTCCGACCCACTTCTGGCGGAGTTGTTCGACCTTGTCGGTGAGGGCCGGGCCACCGGCAGCACCAAGACTTCTGCGAGCCTGTTTTGCCAGTTCGCTGAGGCGATCGGGCGTGCGACTTGCCTGTTCGGCATCGATTCGGGCGCGCCGGGCGCTGTCGACTTCAGTCTGCCAAGCCACATCCACGAAGAATGGCGACTCGTCAAGGAGTTCTTCGGGTGCGCTGCCGCGGCGACTGCCTGCTACATAACAGGTGGACACCGCGATCAGATGTGCCGGTTCGCCGTTAGCGAGTCCGCCTCGAGTGGGTTCTTCGCGTCCGGCCGCCGCTTGGCGTATGGCCGCGGCGACTCTCATTGGTCCGAGCAGGTTGATCTCGACCGCATCGTCAAGAGCTGAGTCGAAACTGACTATGGCAGCGGAGTGAATGACGATGTCGCAGGTGGAGAGCAACCGAAGGCCTTCGGGGTCAAGACTCAACCCGTCGACACCAACATCGCCTGCCACAGCAAAGACTCGGCGTTTGCACATTTCCTCAAAGGTCTCGTCGCTCTCATCGTCCAAGGTGTGTCGAATCCGCTCGAAGGCGTCGTTGCGGAAGATGTCTCGATCCACCCGGTTCTGTGCTCCCCGGCGTCCGGGTCGCACTACCAGAACCAGTTCGCTTTCAGGGACCGCGCGAAGGAATCGTTCGACAAGCGCGGTGCCCAGAAAGCCGGTTGCGCCGGTAATGGCGATGCGCGTCTTGTTCAACTCCTTTGAAATCACAGTACTTGTTATAGCAAAACTCTCTACCAAATGGTAGAGAGAAGGCATGAACAATTTCGTGCCGACCCGCCAGCGTGTGCTGGATGCGGCACTGTCTGCGTTCGGCAGCGACGGCTATGCGGCCACCTCACTGGACGCCTTGGCCGACCAACTGGGTGTGCGAAAGCAGACCATTCTCTACTACTTCCCATCGAAACAGGTGCTGTTTGATTCGGTGATCGATGCCGCCGCGCAAGACCTTGTTGAACTTTTTGAACAGGAGGCATCGCGGGGCCTGACCGGTATTGATCAAGTAGAGGCGATCGTTCGTCGAATCTTCCGGCTAGCGGTCAACCGGCCTGAACTTCTGGGGCTGGTCAGGGAAGTCACCCGCCCGGGATCGATAACGGTGGGACGCCTTAGCGCTCACGTCGGCCCGACTGTCGACCGGGCCCGCGAGTTCCTTGAGCGTGAGATGACCGCAGGCCGCCTGCGCCGCTCCGATCCCTCGATGCTTCTGTTGTCGCTGTACTCAACCGTGGTTGGTGTTGCCAGCGAACTCGAAGTTCAGCGAGCAATGGGCATTCCCCCATCCCGGCGCGCTACCGTCGTCCGCCGCACGGAGCTGACCCGCTTTCTGCGCGCCGCCCTTGCCCCCACGGACTCGCCTGCGCCCTCGCAATAGCGCTTTTGCTGCTCACGATCTTCAGTCCGGGTTGACCGGCCCTGGGTTGAAAGGCCCTTCAGTCTGTGTTGACAGGCAACGTGTCAGGAGGCAAGGGCACGTTGGAGTCGAGGTAACGGCGCAGTTTCTCAGCGTCGCAATCCCCGCAGAGCCAGACGATATTGAGTGACTGAATGGAAAGTTGAGTGCCACGGCTCTTGTCGAGCGTGGCCTGCCAAGCGGCTCTCACATTGGTTGTTTGACACTGCGGGCAGCGTGGATTCATGTCCCGCTCCCAAGCCAATCCGCATTCGCCGCAAGTCACGGTGATGGTGCCATCAACGTTGTTACCTTGAAGGTTCTCTTCTTCCTCGCAGTGCGGACAGGCGACGATAGGCACCCGCAAAGGTTAGCGAAGCGAACAAGAGCGGGCGATAGCGTGTCTTTGTTCTTCTCTAACCAACCGACACCTGACCGTGAGGCAGCATGACCGTCCCAGATTTTCGATCAATCACCGTTGAGGAATTGGTGCGCCGCATCAAATCCCGTGAGTTGAGCGCCACAGAAGTCACCGACGCCGCGCTTGAACGTATTGAACTCCTCAACCCGGTGCTCAACGCCTTTGTTGCTGTGGACGCCGATGCTGCACGAACTCAAGCTGCCGACATCGACCGGGCATTGGACGCCGGATCTGAGGTCGGTCCCTTGGCCGGAGTACCAATAGGAGTGAAAGACCTCGCCGATGCAACTGGTTTCCAAACAACTCGCGGAGCCATGCATCTCGCCGATGTGGCACCAGCCGAAAAAGATTCGACAGAAGTGGCCAGGATGCGTGCCGCAGGTTGCGTGATTCTCGGCAAGACCAACACCCCGGAAGCCGGCTGGACAGGCGACACGTTCAATTCAGTGTTTGGTGCGACCGTGAGCCCTTGGGGCCACAACCGTTCGCCCGGCGGTTCATCAGGAGGCACCTCAGCCGCTATCAGCTCGGGGATGATCCCGTTGGGGACCGGTTCCGATGGAGGCGGATCGATCCGCATACCGTCTTCGCTCACCGGCCTGTCAGGGCACAAGCCCACGCAAGGTCGAGTACCGAGCGGACCGGCACCGATGGGAGCAAGCGACTTGTCGACGGTGGGGCCGTTGGCACGTCGTATTCGTGACGTTGCCATGGTGCTCGACGTAGTAAGCGGCCCATCGCCAGGTGACCTGCGCTCTCTGGACCCGATCGCGCCGCTACGTCCGCGGCTCGATGATCCGCCCGCTCCGGCGCGCGTTCTGTGGTGCCCGAACATTGAAGGGAGCCCAGTCGATGACGAGATCCTCGCTAGCTGTTTGGGCGCGGTTGAGCGCATGAAGCAGGCCGGGGTGGAGGTCGTCGACATTGAACCGGTCATGCCAGAAATAATCGGCCCGTTCGTGTTGCTCTTTTACGGTGGCATGGTTCCCACTTACCGGGAACTCTTCGGCACGCCTGCATTCGAAGAAATCACCCCGGGCCTTCGGAATATTCTTGAAGGAGCAGACCAGCGTTTGACCCCTGACGCCATAGAGGACGCCCGCAAGCAAGCGCAGGCCGCGTCGCTTCGACTAGCCGAGGTGATGTCTGGTTTTGATGCGTTGCTCAGCCCGACCGTTGTCGGCCAGACACCCGTTTGTGAAGGGCCGGGAATGATCAACGGAGAAGAGACCGACATGTGGATCGGCAACACCTACCCGCTCAACGTCACGCGCCGTCCCGCAGGCACCACGGCATCTGGATATACGTCTGACGGCATGCCGGTCGGTCTGCAAGTCGTCGGCCACCAGAACGATGACGGCCGTGTGCTTGAGATAACTGCCTGGATCGAAGACCTGCTCAACCTCAACCCGATCGCTCCCGACGTTGCTTGACCCAACGTCGATGATCCGGGGTATGCACAGTTCTGTCACACCCCCCTGCTTAACTGGAGTCAACCGAGCCTTCCCCCTCAAGTCGTTCTCGAAACCAAGAGGTTGAACTCATGAAGACACGAAGCGAGGTAACGCCGGACAAGCTCAGGGGCGGGTTCTATACCCCGTCAACCCTTGTCGATCTCGCGCTGCGGAGAGTAGAAGCACTCAGTTCAACCCTTCCAGGCGAGCTACGGATACTGGAGCCAAGCGCTGGCGATGGTGCCTTTTTGAGAGGTATAGCTGCGAATTCGATCGCCCAAAGAGCGAGTCACGTAACTGCTGTAGAGGTTGTTGAGGCTGAGGCATCGAAGTGTCGAGGTTCTGCCGCAGCTATCGGGTTTGAGGTAGAAGTCATCAACGATGACTTCCTAGGTTGGCAGTCCTACAACCGCGTTAGTTTCGACATAGCGGTTGGCAATCCGCCCTTCGTGCGATTCCAATTCGTCGACGACGAGTCAAAATTGCAAGCACAGAGGATTTGCTCCGAACTCGGCCTACCGGACAAGCGTGTTGCAAACCTATGGATTTCCGTTCTCCTGGGTGCGCTGTCATCTCTCCGCATGGGAGGTGTTTTTGCCTTTGTGATTCCGTCGGAATGCTTCACGGGCACTTCGGCGAACTCCGTAAGAAATTGGCTGATCCAGAACTGTGACGAGTTGACGTTCGATCTCTTTCCTCCAGATTCTTTTCCCGAAGTACTCCAAGAAGTTGTAGTACTCAGTGGCCGCCGATGTATCCCGGGTTGCGGATCGCCGACGGTGAACATCTGTGACCACGGACGGGCCTCTAGCCAATGGAGCCACACGATCAACCCGAAAGCAAGGACCTGGACCGGTTACCTCTTGAGTCCTGCGGAACTCGAAGCGCTGGCTGAAGCCCAAGCGCTACCTCAGATGTGTCCCCTGGGAACCATCGCGAAATTCGATGTGTCAGCGGTAACAGGGGCCAACGCTTTCTTCTCTGTCAACGCGGAGAGGATCCAGACATTCGGCCTTGAGGCTTGGACGACACCGCTTCTTCCCCGAATCCGGCATGCCAAAGGACTTGTGTATTCGGCGGCAGAACAAGACGACCTCACCGAGACAGGTGCTGTCTGTGCACTGCTCGATTTCTCGGTTCATCGGCCTGACCCTCTCCACCACATGGGAGCGCGCACGTATCTCCGATCAGGCCAGCTAGCTGGGTTGCACCGGCGATACAAGACGCGTATTCGCGAACCATGGTTCCGGGTACCACACATTCGGCCTGGACAGCTGATGCTCTCGAAACGCTCCCATTGGTACCCACGTGCAATTGTGAACGCGGCCGGGGTTGTCACAACAGACACCATCTATCGAGGTCGGATTCTGGAGAACATGTTTTCTCCCGGAGATTTTGTGGCGGCTTTCCACAATTCGCTGACTCTTCTCACAGCCGAGATCGAAGGAAGGAGTTTTGGGGGTGGCGTGCTCGAACTTGTGCCGTCCGAAGTCAGCCGGCTCACAATGCCACGCTTACCGGGCTTCGGGGTCGAGTTGGACCGACTCGACCAGATCTCTCGCTCCGATCATGCCAACGAAACCGGCAGCCTGATCGCTGAGACCAACGCCTTTCTAGCGAAGGCCGATATCGGACTCTCATTGGGTCTCTTGGATCGCCTCGAACGAGCTCGGGTCCGTCTACAAGATCGCAGACTCGACCGAAATTCGAATTCCCCTCAGCGGTCTGGCTAGACGAAGTCGCCGAGCGGTTGCTCTGAGATGGTGATCGTATAGTGGCCGTCAGAACTCTTCTCGAGAGTCACATAGTCACCGACTCGGTCGGTAATTTGCAAGTATTCGCCTAACTCGCTGCCCCAATGAAGCCACGTTGGGACGTTGCCTTGTCCCGCAACCCGATGCGCAGCGTGATCGACATTCAACCAAGACTCTCCTTTGTGTTGGCCGTCAATTACAACGTTGAAGGGAACGTCAACCCCTTCTTTGGGACCTGTCGATTGCCGCGTACCAGCCCAGTTACAGGACCCAAAGAAATCGTGCCGGAAGTACGTCTTGTGGTTGATTGGTAGCCCCGCTTTTGCCAACTTGAGGTTGCCTGTCAACTGTGTGTTCGCGTTTCCTCTTTGTTGAGCGTCCGAATTGCTCATCTCTTTGAACCACCGACGAACGACTGTTGCCGCGGGCTGAGGTGGTGACGTCGTGGCCTTGGAAGTGGTGGGCTTTGGCGGGGACGAGACGGTAGGACTGGTTGACTTGGAGCCTGGGAGCGATACGGGTGGTTTCTTGGGCGTTTGGCTCGTCCCGAACAGCGGAGGGATCGACTGGCCGTCCGCTCTAGTGGGCACACCGTTGATAAGAGTGTCGAGATCCTCAGGTGCTCCCACCCCCGATAGATACCGGTTCGAGTCTTCGTCCTGAATGCGGTACCGCCCGTCCGATAGGAGTGCGGCCAACGAGTCGTCAGTCAGCTCGATACAGATCTGTGTATCGTTCTGGAGGTCATCAATTAGTTGTTCGACAGACTCGAAGAAAACCAGATCACGTTTTTTGGTTAGGTCGAGTTCAAGGACCGCGCCTGCTTCGTAATTGAAGCGGAGTCCTCCAGCGGTCAGGTTGTTCGAGCCGATCAGCACGATGGCGCGATCACACCCGTCGGCCAGATAGATCTTGGGGTGGAACGTCCGCCCACGCACATCGCATACGACCCGCACCGAATCGAAGAGTTCCCGAGAACGCTCAAGTCCTTGTTGGGTAGCACCACCCTCGCTGATACCTACGAACAGCTCAAGACTCCCGCCTCGAGCGCGAATGGCTGCCAAGTGAGGTTCAGCGTGCTTCAAGCCACTTCGCTTAGCCCAAGCGACCACGACACGAAGCCGACAGTAGCTTTTTTCGGCGGCCACTTCCGTCAAAAAGTCTATTAGGTTCGTTCCCCCGGCGAACGGTTGAGCTAACAGGCGTGCCTTCACTCGGCCAAGTCTGACACCCCTGGTTGCTTCCGGCGAGTTTTGCCGAAAAGGAACCAATCCTGGCCGGGTTGTGTCGCATTGTCACACATAGCGAGTTGTTATTGGGACCTGCTCCGCAAACGCGCTGCCGCCCTGATTGGAGGACGCATGTGAGTATTCGACATGCGCGTATCCCGAGATGCTCTATGAATAGCCAACTGATTGGGGCTGGGCGTTCACCGCTGTCGCTTGATCGCAGTAGAGCTTTGAGGGTGTATCGTCGTCGTGCCGGGCGATTAGCTCAGACGGCTAGAGCGCTGCCTTCACACGGCAGAGGTCGAGGGTTCAAGTCCCCCATCGCCCACCAAGCATAATACCAGGTCAGAGACCCAAGCTATCGAAGATGCCGCGCTGAATTCTGTCGGTATCCCATCCGGTCATCCCATCTACAGCAGAATTCTAGTAACTTGCGTGCATGCAGGGATCAGTTCGACAGCGCGAACGAGGCGTGTGGGAAGTCCGGGTCTACAAGGGCAAGAATCCTACGACGGGTAAGAAGCGGTATATCTCGCGCACTGTGCGTGGAACTAAAAGGGATGCACAGCTCGTCGCGCGTGATTTTGTTCACGCGGCAGAGCACGCGCGAGCGGACGAAGCCAATGCGGTGGCGGTTCCCGTGACGTTCGGCGAGTGGCTCGACAAGTGGTGGGTCGAAAAGAAAACGACGCTGTCCCCGTCCAGCGTGTCGCCGTGGCGATCTGCGATTCAGATGTATCTGAAGCCCAATCTCGGCGAGAGAATGCTCGGAGATCTTCGTGTCGGGGATCTCGAGGCTCTCTATCGTCGGTTGGTGGACAACGGCCTGTCTCCGGCGCGTGTTCAGAAGATCCACACCGTGGCATCGGTCGCGCTGAAGGATGCTGTTCGGCATGAGTTCATAAAGGTTTCTCCGGCCGTGCACGCGAGAGCGCCGAGGGGACAGCGAACAGAGCCAGATCCGCCTTCTCCTCAGGAGGTGCAGCGACTGCTCGCCGCAGCGGAGTCCGCTGACCCAGCTCTCTTTGCATTCCTTGTGGTCGCTGCCAATACGGGAGCGCGCCGCGGTGAACTTTGTGCACTCCGCTGGGTTGACGTGAATGTCGATGGTGGCCACGTGACGATTGCACAAGCGGTGGTGAAAGGTGGGGGAGATGGAGCTGTGGTTCGGCAGACCAAGACGGGAGCGGCGACTAAGTTGGCCGTCACCGATCGCGTACTGGAGGTGCTGGAGGCTCGTAGGTGTGAGCGACGGGACGAGATGGAGAACGTGGGCCTGGACTTCGATGAACGGAGTTTCATCTGGGCGCAGGACCCCGAGGGCACCCGCCCCATCTACCCGGACTCGATCAGTGCGCGGTTCCGTCGCCTCAGGGAGAGCGAGGGCCTTGAGCACGTCCAGCTACGGCAGCTGCGCCACTTCGTGGCGACCCAGCTTCTCGGGGCGGGAGTGGATATTCGAACAGTGGCGGGACGCTTGGGGCATTCGCGTCCCGCGACCACTTTGGATCGCTACGCCGCCTTCTTGCCGGTTCTTGATCGTGAGGCCGCCGAGATCCTTGACCGCGTGCACACCCCGCATCCGGACTAGTTGCGCTTTGCTGGGCGGTGAGAGATGGGACGATTAGACCTCCAAGACACGCATCTTCTGTTCGGCGCGTGGTCAACCGGCCTGTGGATCGGTAACGCTGCTAAGCAGGGCATCGAGGGCTCGGGTCGGAATGACGATTCTTCTACCCAGCCGGAGGGCTGGCATCTGTCCGCTGCGGGCGAGTTCGTACGCGGTGGAGCGGGAGATGCCGAGCAGCTGTGCAACCTCAGGCACGGTCATCGTCTCGCGAGATAGCTCGGGCCTTTTCGAGGACCGTTCGGCGGGCCGTTGAATTGTCGTAGCCTCGTCGGTGGTGCTCACTGGATGTCGCGCTGTTGTGCCGGTGGTGTCGGGTCGCGGGCCTGTTCCAGCCATGCCTCCCACTCCAGCACCAGTTGCACGTAGGCCGTGGAGCGGTTGTAGGCGAAAATCGCCGCCTCAATATCTGTGACCGTCCCGGTCGGACACAGGTGAGCGACCACAGCCGGGACCGCGTCATAAACGTTGTTTGGGTTGCGATCACCGTCACCGTTTCCGTCTTGGCCATAGATGGCCCATGACGATGGGATGAGCTGAAATGGCCCGACGGCGTGGTCCCAGACCGTGTCTCTGTCGTAGTTACCGTTGTCGGTGTCAGGAATTGCTGCGCTGCCGTTCGTGCCATTGAGCGGGACCCCGATGATCGGTGGAGCCACGGTGCCGTCGATGCGAATCGATGATCCGCACATGGACTCGTCGAGACGTGACGTCAGGACCGGCGCCGCCTTCACCAGAATCATGACGCGAAGTTAGACCGGGTCCACGTCACGCCCGCACGACGGGGAAGAGGATTGGCCCCGACGCAAAGCCACCGAGGCTGACGGCGATGATGTGACCACCGTGCCATGATCACCCCGGTGGGTGTGGGTCTGGCGCTAGGTAGGCCGGGATGTCTCGTCGGGCGTGTAGGACGCGCCAGATGTCGATGCGGTCGTCTTCGGCGACATAGAAGATGAGGTAGGGGAACTTCTGGAGGGACCAGTTCCGCAGATCTGGGATCTCCAGTTCGAAGGCGAATCTGAGCGATCCAGTGAGCGGATGTTGGCAGAGGTGGTTGATCGCGGCTTCGAGCGCGTTGACGAAGTCGAGCGCGGTTGTGGGGCCGGCTTCGGAGCGGTAGTAGGTCACCGCGGCCTCGATGTCGGTTGCGGCGAGGGCGCGGATGTCGGCTTGCACTGGCGTGTGCTCAGCTGTCGGTTTCGGCTCGGGCTCTGAGTGATGCGAAGTAGGCGGCGTCGGCGGGGCCGGCGATGGAGGAGCGGGCGCCTTCGAGCAGTGCGGTTCGGAGCTGGCGGCGGTCGTGGTCGCGGCGGATTAGATCGCGCACGTATTCGCTTGTCGATCCGTAGTTGCCATGGTTGACCTGGGAATTGACGAAGCTCCTGAGTTCGTCTGGGAGTGACACGTTCATCGTGGTCATGACCACCAGTATAGCGCTTTGGCAACAATTGCCAAGGTCTCACTCGATGCGGGCTGCCGTGCGAGTCGTATCCGGGGGACCGGTTCAGGCCGCCTCCGGTAGCGGGACCCAGCCATCATCCGCCGACCACGAGCTCAAACTCTCGGAACCGGCGGCACCGGGCGCGTTTCATCTTCCGCCTCTCGCTGGATCCCTACTTTCGCCCCGAAGTAGGGATGATCAGCGGTTCGCGATGGACAGCGCCGGTCGGCGTTTCCGCAGATCAGGCAGCACAAAGGCCACCACTGGCGACCAGTGGATAAGTCCAGGAGAGATCCACCACATCTTCGGTCCAGATTGCGCGAATCGATCGGTCGAGGCTTGTAGCCTCGACCGATCTACGGCTTCCCTAGAAGGGCTCCTCTCCGGGCTTGACCTCGGTGGGCTCGCTGGCATCGGTCTTGGGCTGATCCAGGTAGCCGAGGTAGTTGCCGATGACTTCGTAGCGCTCTCGGGGGTCGCCGGTTTCCTCGTCCTTCCACTGGGAGTGGCTGATCCGGCCGGTGATCGAGACCAGGTGGCCTTTGGAGAGGTACTTGTGGTGTTGTTCGGCGGGGGTGCCGAAGCACTTGATGGGGATGAAGTCGGCGCCTTCTGTCTTGCCTCGGTCGACTGCGAGTCGGAAGGTGCAGATCGGGTTGCCGTTGGTTTCTTCTAGTCGGGGTTCGGTGGCGAGCCGGCCGACGAGTGTCACGTTGTTCATTGGATGTCTCCTGTTTCTTGGTTGGTTCCCGGTGGTCCGGGGTGTTCGGGGGTCTCAGCCGTCGGGCTGTAGCAGCGACGCAGCCCGTAGGGCCTCGACCTTCTTTTCCGGGGCCTAGCGAGGCCGAACGCAGTGAGGGGACGGCAACGGAGTCGGTGGCGAGTGGTTTCGGGAAAGGGGGTTGCGTCGGTACGGGCCCGGCGGAGCATGACGCCTGGATCTACCCCGGGCCGCCAGAAGCGACCTCGGAGGGGATTGGCCATGGACTGGTGTGGCACGGGCAGGTCCGCAGTGGGGCCTCGGTGATGGTGCCAACGGGTCGCTTCGGTCTGGGTGTTGCGGCGGGTCGACGGGGTATGCAGCGAAGATGGCTGTCTGGTCGTCGAGTGATCGGCGATCGCGTCGTGCGAAGCCACACCTCGTCGATGGTCGCGGAGACGCGGTCGACCGGGATCGCTCGCTGGGAGGACTGATCGGCGCCGGAGCGCTCGGGGCATCGGATAGGGGCTGGCTGCTCGGGGGCACCTGAGCCGATTTCCGACGACTGGAGAGCTGGTGGCACCCGGGCGGGTCTGCCGCGTGGACGGGCGGGGTGATCCGGCATCGGCTCATCCGGCTCTTGTGGCCCTATGTGACTTCAGCTGCGGAGGGTTCGAGATATGCCCGGTTCCAGTGTTCGGGCCATAGGCAGGCGGGGTGTGATCCGATGGCGATGGCGGCCCGGTCGGCTTGCTCGGCGGGGATGCCGTGGACGGCCCAGCGGTGAACGGTGCGGCGGCTGACGCCGATACGGCCGGCGAGGGTTTCGATGGTGGTGTCTCGGGCTTGGGTGGCGAGGGGTTCGAAGGGGTAGCGGATGCTGGCGTGCCGGCTCATGCCGCTGCCTCTTCGCTCTTGGTGCTGGCGAGGGTTTCGAGCAGGTCAACTGCGCGCTGTGCGGCGGCCGCTGAGCGAAACAACGCTTTCGGGTCGGCATCTAGCGCCTTCAACCAGTGCGCCAGATACGCGGCGTGGTCAGGTCGAGGCTGAGGAGAGATGCCGAGACGGGCGCAAGCTATGGCCGATCCGAGTTCGGCTACGAGTTCCTCGGCTGCGTATTCGGCGCTGTCGAAGGTGTGGCCGAGTTCGGGGCGGTTGAGGCGGCTGGTGTGGCCGGTCCAGTGGACATGTTCGTGCAGCACTGTGGAGTAGAACGCGGCGGGGTCGTCGTACTGGTCGATCCCGGGGACATAGATCCGGTCCGTGCCCGGTGCGTAGTAGGCGCGATCTCCGCCGTAGTGAACGTCGGCGCCGACCGCCGCGATCCATTGATCGGTCGGGGTGTCGGTGATGGTGACGGGTTGGGCGTCGTAGCCGTCGACCTGGTGGGCGTTGAACACCGCATAGACACGCGGCAACAGCCGTCGGGTCTCGCGCTGCTCACCTTCGCCGGTGGTGCGGGTCTGGTTCGCAGATGCGGACGCAGCGCTGCGCTGCGTTCGCTGGAAGCGACCCCGCCGGGATGGCCCGCGGTGTCAAGCCCTGGCCTTCGACCCGTAGGGTCGGGAGGTGCCAGCTTCGGCGCAGCCACATAGTGGCGAATGGGCTTTACGCCGAAAGCGGGCCGGTCCGGCACGGCCCCTCGCCCGACCTGGCACCTACGAACAGGAAGCGGTCTCTGGCCAGCCTGGGTCGGCGGTCTCTGACCGGAGCGCAGCCCCAGGTGGGGTTGTCAACGGCGAGGCGGAGGACAAAGGTGCGGATCTCGCTACTGGTGGGTGGTCGTCCCCGGCGACGGGACGGTGGTTGGGTCCAGTGGTGGGCGATGCGTTGGCGGTGCCACCGCAGCATGGCCTCGGGGTGATGGTCCAACGCGTGTGCAGCCGCTGGGGGAGTGCGGCGCTTCGGTCGTCGGCGATGACGCCGAGCAGGGACCTGTACTCATCGTCGAGGTGGGGTCGGTTGTTCTGGCGACGCGGGACGGTGAGTTGGTGGCGTAACACGATGATCTCGAGGTCCTTGGAGCGGCCGGCGCGTACGGCGAGCCGGACAAGAGCAGCGATGAGGCGCTAGAGAAGAGACACAGTCGGTCAGGATGGGCCGTGTTTCCCCTGATCAGCACCCACGATCGAATATTCGGCCCCCACAGGGAGTGAGGACGAACGAGAGTCCTTCGTATTTGTGCTCGGGTCATACCTCGATGACGGCGTCGACATTCGGTGTGAGAGTTGCGATCGGGCCCTCGCTCATTCTGTGAAGGACGGCCAGATCGTCCGAGTCGTGATGGAGTGTCCCGACTGTCAACACCAAACTCCAGTGCGACCACGAAGTACCGCTAGATCGCAGCTCGATTGTGGCTAACGGAGACCTTCCGCGGATGCGCGGCCCTCAGTCCCTCAAGACCCTGGAAACGATTGGGGCTAATGTGGTATCCTTTCCCATGTGTGATTCTTGGCGGCTCGAGGTGAGTCTTGGCGGTTGTCCTACCCAGAAACCCAGGATGGAAATGTCACCGAGGCTGCTCAAAGCCAAGGACTTCCCCAAGCTGCAGGTCCACATTGACGGGGAGCAGCCAGTTCGCCCTTTGATTGTCAGCAATTGTCAAAATGCGTAGTTCAGGTGCTTTATGGCAACTGAACAAAAAATATAATGCAGAGGAGTAATCATGGAGCTAGGACTTAAAAGCAAATCAGCGATTGTGACTGGTGGAGCTAAAGGAATAGGTGCAGCCATCGTTGCGGGATTCGTCAAAGAAGGAGTCAATGTTGTCATAGGGGATATTGATATTGACGCCGCACGTGAGCTATCTGAGCAATTGGGCAATGCTAAGACGAAGGTCTTAGCAGTTAAGACTGACGTTACCCAAAAAGCCGATGCAGACGAAGTAGTATCTTGCACCGTTACGGAGTTTGGCAAAATCGACATACTTGTAAATGACGCGGCCTTTCCGCCCATCGAGGTACCATTCGATGAGTTGGAGGAAAAGGACTGGGACCGTACGATTGATGTCTCTGCTAAAGGGACCTTTTTAGTGTCACAAGCTGTCGTTCCACATATGAAAGCAGCTAGGAACGGCAAAATTATCAATCTTTCCTCATCTGCTGGGATGCGAGGCTTTGCCACAGTTTCTGCATATTGCGTAGCGAAGTTTGGTGTGAGAGCTCTAACTCAGGTTCTGGCTCTAGAGCTTGCAGAATACAATATCAATGTCAACGCTTTAGCCCCAGGCATAGTGCGTACACCTTTATGGGAGTTTATCCTTGATGCTCAGTCTGAGCGCGGAGGTGAGCCTAGGGATCAGATCTTTAATGATCGGGTGACCGAAGCAATCCCGCTAAATAGACCGCAAGAGCCTGAGGATATTGCCAATCTAGTCATGTTCCTCAGTTCTGATATCTCGCGCAACATCACTGGAGAAACAATAAACATTAATGGAGGCCAGATACTGGGTTAAGGCCCTATTTCGCCAAAGGAAATCTCTCTTAATGGTAGCTAGATCTATCGGTCAAGAGCGTTTTGGTATCCAATGACTTCCGCTGATCAGTTCGCAGTTGTAAGCTATGGAGGCGAAGATGTCAAAAGAACGACGAAGAGCGTTCAAGACACTGCTTGAAACTAAGAAGACAATAATGGCACCCGGTGCATATGATGCGGTATCGGCTAAAATACTGGAATCACTAGGATTTGATGCGGTATATGCCACGGGTTTTGGTATCGCGGCCTCCAGAGTAGGCGTTCCGGATATAGGCCTACTAACTATGACAGAAGTACTTGACCAAACACGAAACATCAATCATGCCATTAGTCTCCCGTTGATTGTCGACATAGATACAGGATATGGTGGCCTTGGAAACGTGTATAGGACCATGAGGAGTTTCGAAGAGGCAGGCGTTACAGCTGTACAAATCGAGGATCAGACTTTCCCTAAGAAGTGTGGTGGTCTGCCAGGAAGGTCGATAGCACCAGTTGAAGAAATGATAGCGACAATAGGAGTGGTAAAAGAGGCCCGAGAAGACGATAATCTGGTTATCATTGCTCGTACGGACGCAGTGTCATCTATGGGTGTGGCGGAGGGTAAGAGTAGGCTATATGCTTATCTAGAAGCCGGTGCCGATTTGGTACATGTTGGCGAGCATTGTCCTGTCCGAGATCTTAAGGATATTGCCAAATCCATGGATAGCAGGCTCGTCGTCGCCGGATTGACTAGTGATTGGGAAGAATCACACTTGCCTTTCTCGGAATACGAAGAATGGGGCGTGAAGATAGTTATCTACCCTCTGTTTGCCCTTTTTGTAGCGGTTAAAGCCATAAGCAACGCCTATAATGAGTTTATGGAGAAGAATTATTTGACTCAAGCCAGAGCGACAGAACTGTCTTCGGAGTTCTGGGAGTTTCAGGATTTATTGGGTCTCCAACAATGGAACGATAGAGAGGCAAGACATCAACCGGGGGAATGATTTGCATCGCCGAAGCAGCCTCTACGGCATTCACCTCGCCGCCGACGACCTCGAGGCGAACTAGGCGCTCGCCGCGTTGCTAGACGTGTACACCGACCACCTCCTGCTCGAGTTCGAGAAGCTCACCGAGACACTGCTCGAGTGGGGAGACGAGATCTTCGCCTTCCATGCCACCGACCGGGTCTCCAACGGCAAGATCGCACCAACAACAAAATCGGCGTGCTCAAACGGGTCGCCTACGGATTCGTCAACCTCGCAGGCAGAGCCATCCTCCTCACCCCAGGAATGGCATCATCCCCATGACCGAGCATAGAAATGGCGCCATCCCCGCTCACAGCGCGGAACCAACCAATTCCTGTTGGGTGTGGAACTGACGGCCAAGATACCGGAAGGTGAGTATCTGGTACCTCTAGGCAAAGCAGATGTTAAGATGCAGGGTAAAGACGTTACGGTCGTAGCGATGGCACTCATGGTTCATCGAGCCCTGGCGGCTGCAGAAGAGCTGAGAAGAAGGGCAGAAGCATGGAGGTCATCGAGCCTAGGACCCTGGCACCACTCGACAAGGAGACTATTATTGTCTCCGCCAAAAAGACAGGCAGGTTGGCAATCTTTGACGAAGAGCCAAAGACTGGAAGTGCTACGTCTGAGGTTGGGGCCACGGTAGCCGAGGTCCTTCGAGGTTGACCCCTAGGAGGAGGGATACCTAAAGTCGATGATCTACTACGGGCTATCGATGAGATCATGTAGATAGTGTGACAACCTGGAGTTACTTGTGTCGACAAGAGGAGGTCAGATAATGGGAAGACTGGATGGTAAAGTAGCCATTATTACCGGAGCTAGTTCTGGTATTGGAGAAGGATGTGCGGTTATGTTTGCCAAGGAAGGGGCAAAGGTAGTCGTCGTCAGCCGGACCGTTGAGAACGGGCAGGCAGCGGTCAGGAAGATCGAGGATGCTGGCGGCCAAGCCACATATGTTGGGGCCGACGTCTCGAAGACCGAGGACATCCAGAACATGATAAAAGAGACTACCGATACATACGGAAAGCTTGATATCCTGGTAAATAACGCCGGCATTCGAACAGAGTACGGCCCAATACAGGAGTTACCAGACGAGGACTTCGATAAGGTAATAGCTATCAATCTAAGAGGAGTGTGGCTCGGTATGAAATATGCCATTCCCGAGATGTTGAAAGTTGGAGGAGGGTCGATAATAAACATGTCCTCTGCAGTCGCGGTTTTGGGTGAGTCTGGTGCCTCATGTTACACCGCTTCAAAAGGTGGTGTGAATGCCTTGTCGCGCTCCACGGCAGTTGAAGTTGCCGCTGACAATATTCGGGTTAACGTACTCCAACCCGCAATTATTGCTACCCCAATGCTTCTTTCCATGGCCCCAGACGAACAGGAGGCTTTGAAAAAGATATCGAGGCCGCGTGGCAAATTTGGCACGGTCGAGGAAGTCGCCTATGCGGCTCTGTTTTTGGCTTCCGACGAAGCCTCGGACGTAACGGGCATCGTGTTAGCTGTTGACGGAGGGGCGACTGCCAAACATGCATGAAACTATTCCAATAGCTGATTTTGCAGCGAAGTAGGTTCAGAGCTGAACGGAAGTCCAAGAAAGTTAATCAACGTATTCCTTGTTCGTTACGATAAGGGACGTTACGGATACAAAACGGGCATTGGGGCACAACCCGGAGCAGTCGTCCGCTCTGGAGCCGTCGACGCGAGTTCTGTTTGCGGACTAGCGGTGCAGTTGGGATCTAGGTCGGACGAAGTTGTACGCAATGTTGGAGATGAGTAGGGTCGCCCTCAGGTATGCCACCGGAACTCTCTAGCGCCTCAAATCGTACGGAGTTAGAGTCCGCCGCGTCTCCGCGGATCGCACTGGAGGTCCTGGATGTCTACAAACGGTATGGAGGCATATTGGCCGTGGGCGGCGTGTCCATGAGGGTGGAAGGCGGGGAGGTCCGTGCCATTGTTGGACAGAACGGCGCTGGTAAGTCGACTCTCGTCGAAATGATGAGCGGATCAGTGCGGCCGGACTCTGGAAGCATTTATCTTGGCGGAAGGCCGCTAGAGGCGGGATCCCCGAGAGCTGCTCTCGCGGCAGGTGTGGCAACCGTGCACCAGGAGCTCAGCCTCGTTCCGGAGCTGAGCGTTGCGGAGAACATCTGCCTCGGGCGTTGGCCGACTCATGTTGTGCGTCGGTCGGCGCTCAGAACGGTCGCAATTCCCGCGCTCGAACGTATAGGGGCGGACGTGGATCCCGACCTTCAGGTTTCCTCGCTCGAGATTGCGGACCGGCAGTTGGTCGAGATCGCCAAGGGGCTCTCCTACGAGCCCAACCTTCTCATCCTCGACGAGCCGACAAGCTCGTTGGACCGGCAGGAGGTTGACAACCTCGTAGCTCTCGTCAGAAGAGTCGCCGAAGCGGGAGTGTCGGTGATCTATATTTCGCACCGCCTAGTAGAGATTCCCGCAGTTGCGGACTCCGTCACCGTGATGCGCGACGGCATCATCGTAGACACGGTGCCGGCGGCTGATATCGACTCTGGTCGCCTAGCCTCGATGATGATCGCAGGTGTCCTGGCGCCGGCCGAGCGGCGTTCGCGCACGATTCCCGTCGACAGTAGTGTGAGGTTGCGGCTTCGTGGAATGCAGGTGCCCGGGCGGGTCGAGGGCGTTGATCTTGACGTGCGGGCTGGTGAGGTAGTTGGGTTGGCGGGACTTCTAGGGGCGGGTCGCAGCGAGTTGTTACGTGCAATAGTGGGGATCGAACCGCTGGCGACGGGAACGGTGGATGTTGACGACAAGCGCATCACGCATCGCTCCCCTCGACGACTCGCTCGTTGTGGCGTTGCGCTCGTACCCAACGACAGAAAGGCTGATGGCCTCGCCCTTGACCTGTCTGTGGAGGACAATCTCATCATGAGTTCGTTCCGTAGGGTCAGCCGTGCGGGTTTCATCTTTCGGTCTCGGGTGAGGCGTCTTGTTCGAGACGCGGTCGCCAAACTCGGCATTCATGCATCATCGCCGCGAGCGCCGGTATCGTCCCTGAGCGGCGGAAACCAACAGAAGATTGTGGTTGGAAAGTGGTTGACCGGTGACGTTCGGGTTCTGCTCATGGATGAGCCGACTCGAGGCGTCGACGTTGGAGCGAAAGCTGAGATCTACGGAATCGTACACGGGCTGAAGAGCGCCGGTATGTCGGTCCTGGTGGGCTCATTGGAAATTGAGGAACTCTTTGAAATGTGTGATCGTATCGTTGTAATGAAGCACGGTCGCGCGGTGGCCGACCTAGAAACGAGAGACACCACGCCAGAAGCGTTGCTCTCTTTATTATTGGCGCCATCATGACCAGCGACCCAACCACGCCTGCAGGCACCCAGCCGGTAGATGATAAGACGGTTGACGAGGTTGTTCCCGTAGCCAAGAACTCGAGAGACTCTCGTCCTAGTGGGCGCCGGCTTAGCTATGCATCACGCCACCACTTGGCCTTGACAGTGAGCATCCTCATTGTTTCGGCATTTCTGACGGCTCAGTCTCCTTTCTTCCTCACGACGCGCAACCTCCTCAACGTCTTGCAGCAAATGTCATTCGTTGGGATTATCGCTTTTGGTATGACACTGGCAATCATTGCGGGGGAGCTCGATATTAGTGTGGGCTCAATGATGGGCTTTTCATCCGCGCTCCTCGGTCAGCTCTACGTCGTGCACGAATGGCCAATGACCCAGGCGATCGGAGTCGTATTTGCTGTCGCTCTGGGCTTCGGATTCCTAGTCGGCTTGATGCGTACCTTGTTCGATGTTCCTTCCTTCATTCTAACGCTCGGAACGTTCAGCATTCTTTCAGGACTTGCATATACCATGTCCGACGCGATACCGGTGGGGCTGAGTGGTTCATGGCTAGTGCGGTTCGGTACAGCGAAGCCGTTTCTCGATCTCCCAGCCAGCGGCATTGTGATGCTCGTGATTCTGGCTGCAATAGGATTCACGGCCCGCCACACGGCTTTCGGCCGATCCGTGTACGCGGTCGGTGGAAATAGTTCGGCCGCGCATCTCTCAGGTATATCGTTGGCGCGGGTTCGCATCGGTGTCTTGATGCTGACGGCTGGTCTCGCTGCGTTGAGCGGACTCTTAGTATCCGCCGCAACCGGTTCGGCGCAGCCTGCTATCGGCGGCGGGATTGAGTTTAAAGTGTTCGGAGCCGTCATCATCGGTGGCACCCTCTTGTCGGGAGGTCGAGGCTCAGTAATTGGAACCTTCCTCGGCGCCCTGCTTGTTGCGTTGCTCAATAACGGTATGGTTCTGATGGGTGTATCGTCGTTTGCTCAGGACATTGCAGGCGGTGTCGTCCTCGTGGTTGCAGTGATGATCACTTCGCCGCGATTCGATATGGGCACTGTGAGGCGGATGCTAAGAAGGAATGACGAGCCCGGAGTTGCGAGGGAGACGGGCCCGGAGTGAGCGGTGATCGGATACAAGGCAATGCATAGACGCATATCGCGGCCGGCAGTCGGGTGAGGCGAGCGGACCGTAGAGGATCAACGCACGGCCCCACAGGGGGCATTCAGACAGTTCCAATATCTGACGTCGCCAACATGTGCCGCGTACGAGGGCCGAGTCGCGTGTGGCCTCCGGGAACTCCAGATCGGGGGGCTGTCGACGAAGCTCAAGGCAGTGACTCCCGGGCGAATGAGCATTAGGGGTTGACCGATCGCATGGATCTCTGTGATTCGAATCGATTTGACGGATCCGTTGTCCATTCCCCGAATACTGATCGGACCGGTGATGGGATTGATATGACTGGCATCAGGTACCTTGTCGATGTCGTCTACGCCGCTAATCGTCCCTGCGCGACAGTCGAGTGTTTCCACCGCGAACTCATTACCGAGGTCGATAGATTCGATGGGCGTATCCGTTGCAGTCGCCGACCAACGGGGTGCGGATGAGCTGACGGTTTCGATCATCTTCAAGTGACCGTGAGGCGGCCGTCGGCAAGTAGTCGCTCGAATTGGGCGATTGATTCGCCGATGCCCTCTGAGAGCGAGCGATGCGCAACCTTTCCGGCCAGCGCCTTGTCGAGAAGAGTGCCGTCCACAGATGAGGGGGCCGATAACGGAGTCTCTTCCCACGTCATCTCAGCCTTTCCCCCCACCGCTTCGCCTATGAGGTCGGCAACCTGCTCCACCGTCGCGTCGATCCCTCCCATGTTGTAGACGCGCGCCGTCGTCGATTCCATTCTCGCAGCCGCTACGAAGGTAGCCGCCACATCATCAGCGTGGTGGAATGTGGACGACCCACCAAAAGCGATATGACCCGATTTCCCGGCTGCGACGGCGAGCATCGCCTTGGTCGGATCCGAGGTGAGTCCCTGGTCTCTTCCTGGGCCGTAGACGATGCACGGTCGCAAGCCGACCGAGCCAACGGCCCAGTCATCGGCGTATACCCGAGCCGTGGTCTCATTAGCCTGCTTGAAAGCTCCATACAGGGTGGTCGGATGCAGGGGCGAAGCGTCCGTCACCCTGCCGCCCTCATAATGATCTGCAGGTCCGAACACGGCTATCGAGCTGGCATAGCTGAATCCCCGAACGCCAGAGCCCACCTGTCTGATCGCCTCAAGAATATTGATCGTTCCGGTTACATTCACCTGGGATCCGAGAATGGGATCTGCTTTGCAGAAGGGGACCTGGAGTGCAGCCAGATGGATGACGTGCGTGATGGCGCTGTCTACCAGAATTTCGAGAACCGTATCGAAGTTGCGGACGTCTCCCGTCACCCATTCAACGGAAGGTTCTTCATCCATCAGTAGGCGAAGTCGTCGGTCGTCGTCTGAGACATCAAAGGCAATGACATCGGTGTCCTCGCGGAGTAGACGTGCCACTGTCCAAGCTCCAATACAACCTGCGCCGCCCGTGACCAAGAAACGTTCCCTCATCCTCGTTCTTCCCCTTATCGAGTTCGACTTGATTGCTGCCTCATGTGATTATGAAGAGAGGCAGCGATTTCAGCTAGTCCTCGCCCGGCCCGCACGTCAGGAAGTGACTCTAGTAGTCACCGGGGGAGCGGCGATAACCGGGTTGGAGAGTGTCCCGATTCCCTCGATCGAGCAACGGACGACGTCACCCTCATTCAAATAACGAGGCGGGAGACGAAAGAATCCGATCCCCCACGGAGTTCCCGTCAGAATCAGATCACCTGGCAGCAGCGTCGTCCGGCGTGAAACATGGGCCAGGAGTGTGCGGACCGGAAACAGCATCTCGGCCGTCGATGAGTCCTGAAGCAACTCCCCGGACACCTCGGTTCGCAAGGCGAGTGCTTGGGGATCGGTGATGCTATCGGCTGTCACCATCACGGGCCCCACCGGACAGAAACCATCGAAAGACTTGGCTCTGACCCACTGGTCCTCGGCGACCTGCACATCGCGAGCGGAGACATCGTTGGCGATCGTGTACCCGGCAACCACGTCGAGAGATTCCTTTTCGTCCAGGTCAGAACAGCGCTCACCGATAATGACGGCTAGTTCCACCTCGTAGTCAACCTGATCACTGATCGTCGCATCGAGTGGAATGGAATGCCCGTGGCCGATCACAGACGAGGGGTGTTTTGAAAAGGAGACGGGTGATTCGGGAGCGTCGAGACCGGCTTCGCGGCAGTGGTCACTGTAGTTGAGTCCGATGGCGATGATCTTCGACGGTTTGGCGATTGGCGGATCGAGGCGCTCCGGTATTGGTAGGGCGCTGCCGACGCGGATAGCGGAGCGACCTATTTCTGTCAGATCGAGCCCCTGGGTCAGGGCTGCGAGCAAGGGGTCCGGGCCCAGCGAGTCCTCGACCAGATACAACGAATCGTCAGCGATGACACTGAGCCGACCGTCTGACACGGCGAACTGCAAAGAGACTCCTGTTATTGGGGGAGGTCAACAGAGTCGATACTAGCCGGATTCAAGTGGTCGTCGCAACACCTCGATCTGGGGGTGTTTCGTGGTTCGTCGACAACAAGCAGCAGACCGAGCGATCCGACCGAAGTTGAGGTCACCTGGTCACCCGAAGTTCCAGCGTCATGTCGAAGCGGCGTTCTGGACCCAGATCGCCATGGGTCTCCTCCCCGAGGAAGCCTCCGGCGTTGCCGGAGTAGCTCAGGCCGTCGGTGCTCGTTGGTTCCGCGACGCTGGGGGCATGCCGCCGTTTGATATCAAGTCGCAGCCCTCGGGTCGATACCTCTGCTTCGCTGAGCGCGAGGAGATCGCTCTGCTCCGCGCCCAGGGTAAGGGAGTTCGTGAGATCGCCCGGGCGGTTGGTCGTGACCCGGGGACGATCTCTCGTGAGTTGCGCCGCAACGCCGCGACTCGAAGTGGCGAGATTGAGTATCGAGCATCGGTCGCGCAATGGAAGTCGGACATGGCGGCACGTCGACCGAAAGTCGCCAAGCTCGTGGTGAACAAGCGGCTGCACGCCTACGTCGAGGAACGCCTCGCCGGGCGGATCTGTCGTCCAGACGGCACCCAGATCATGGGACCACCAGCGCCCAGGTGGACGGGAATGAACAAGCCGCATCGCAAGCACCGTGCCTGGGTGCGAGCGTGGAGTCCTGAGCAGATCGCAAACCGGATCAAGCTCGACTTCCCCGATGATGAGTCCATGCGGATCAGTCACGAGGCCATCTACCAGGCGCTCTACATCGAAGGACGCGGTGCCCTCAAGCGAGAACTCGTCTGGTGTCTACGCACCGGCCGAGCGTTGCGAGCACCGCGGGAGCGCTCCCGGCGCAAGACGTGGGCTCACGTCACGCCCGAGACACTCATCAGCGAGCGCCCCACCGAAGCCGAGGACCGTGCCGTCCCCGGTCATTGGGAAGGCGATCTCGTGATCGGGATCGAGCGATCAGCGATCGGCACCGTTGTCGAGCGGACGACTCGGTTCACGATCCTGGTTCACCTGCCCCGAGAGCCCGGCTACCGGCACAAGAAGACTCCCAAGAACGGGCCCGCCCTCGCAGGCTACGGCGCGATCACCATGAAGAACGCACTTGTGAAATCGATGTGCACGCTGCCCGAACAGCTTCGCAGATCGCTCACATGGGACACTCATACTGTAATTGTCCCCGGTCGGGGGCGGGTCTGACCCAACTTGGGATCGGCTTCGTGCCTTGCCTTGGATCTGTCGACGCGCTGTCGGCCGGGGGCACCGACCTGTCGAGATGGTCCGCGGAAGAGATCGAAGCTGTCGCCCACGCCCTGAACACCAGGCCACGAAAGGTCCTCGGCTGGAAGACCCCGGCTGAAGCCTTCGACGATCACCTACGATCTCTCCAACAAGCTGGTGTTGCAACGACTGGTTGAACCTGGACTATATTAACCCGGCTCGCAAGGTCGAGCAGGCGGCCACGGGTGAGTCCAAGTCGTCGGTATCGCGCCGGTTCATCCGGGGCACGCAGAAGTCTCTCGAGGAGCTCCTGGGCCGGGATTTGTGCGAGCTGGAGGTGGCGGTGTTGATGGTGGACGGGGTCGAGTTCGCGGGCGAGACCTGCGTGGTGGCCATGGTGATTACCACTGATGGCACCAAGGTCCCGGTTGGGTTGCGTCACGGTGACACCGAGAACAAGATCCTGGTGACGGCGATGCTGGCTGATCTTGTCGACCGGGGCCTGGACCACTGCGGGGGTCTATTGGTGGTGATCGACGGCGCCAAGGCCCTGGCGGCCGCGGTGCGCCAGGTCTTCGGGGACCTGGCTGTGGTGGCGCGGTGTCAAATCCACAAGCAGAGAAACGTTGAAGGCCACCTGCCAGACAAGGAACGCTCGAGGGTGCGCCGGCGTCTGGGCGAGGCGTTCAACCAGCCCGACCCCGACCAGGGCCTGGCCAACGCCCGTCGTCTCGCCGCCGAGCTCGACAAGACTTACCCCGATGCGGCCGGTTCGATCCGCGAGGGCTTGGAGGAGATGTTCACCGTGCGTCGCCTCGGTGTCACCGGCACCTTGTTGCGCACGCTGAAGTCAACCAACCCGATCGAATCGATGATCTCGATCGCCCGAACCACGACCGGCAACGTGAAACGCTGGCGGGACGGCGAGATGCGCCGGCGCTGGTGTGCAGCGGGGATGATCGAATCCGAGAAGTCCTTCCGCCGGGTCAGGGGCTACCGGCAGATGCCGGCCCTCGTCGCCCAGCTCCGGGCTCACGCCGCGGCTGTCACAGCACCATGCGACACTGAACAGGACTCGATCGCTGCATAACCATCGGGGCCACCACCCGCGGCGACATCAGCAGCCGATGGGACATCCTCCGCGAAGCAAGGCAACTCTAATCTGGAGCTAGAATGGGGAGCGTCGGAGGCCCGTGTTGTAGAGTGCAGGAGGAGTAGATGTCAATGTGTAAGCCAAATCTACGGGTCACGGTGGCATCGGTAAAGAATAGCTCACGTTATGGTGTTGACTAATCATGTCGGATATTGAAGTGGCAGTCATCAGTTGAGCACGAATTATTGATTCTGAGAATTACAAGTTGATGTTGGCAATAAATAGATCGGGAGGTCGGTGTGAAGAGAATTGAGGGTAAAGTTGCTATTGTTACGGGTGCCGGCTCTGGGATTGGCAGAGCAAGCGCGATCCTTTTCGCTCAAGAAGGGGCAAAAGTGGTTGTTACTTGCAGAACGGCGCTCAATGGCGAGGGGACCGTCAGAATGATCAGGAAAGAAGGTGGCGAGGCATTATATGTTAAGGCTGATGTCTCTCAGACAAAAGATGTTGAAATGATCGTACAGAAGACTATCGATAGCTTTGGGAGGCTAGACATATTATTCAATAACGCCGGTGTGGTAGGAGACTACGCCCCTATTATGGAGTGCACTGACCAGAACTTTGATAGGATAATTGCAGTCAATCTGAGAAGCGTTTTCCTTGGAATGAAGTATGCCATCCCAGAAATGATAAAAGTAGGCCGGGGTTCAATTATTAATATGTCTTCCACAGGTGCATACTTGGGAGTGCCTAATCAAGCGGCCTACAATGTTTCTAAAGGTGGCACGCTTTCCTTGACGCGTACGGCAGCTATGGAATACGTCAGGAAGAACATTCGAGTGAATTGTATAGCCCCTGGACCTATATTGACACCCATGACCGAAGGACTGAACGAAGAAACCAAGATGAGTACTTTGGAGGTTGCAGCGCCCATGGGCAGGTGGGGCAAAGCGGAGGAAATTGCCCAGGTTGCTCTATTCTTGGCTTCTAACGAATCCTCACTCGTCACCGGCCATTGTCTGGTTGCCGACGGAGGTTGGCTAGTCGATAGTGGCTTCAGCTCTAGCTCGGCGTTGGGGTAAGCAGGATCGCGATACAGGTCTGGTTTGAAGAGTGGTCGTGGCAGACGGACCCGTGGCGATTAGCGGCTCTTCGCGAATTAGGTCGGAGTGAGTGTGTCGGGCAGCGCCCAGTTAGGTTTGCCGGCGTATAGCAGGGCGCGGATTCTGTAGTTGGCGAAGTTGGTGAACCCGAAGGCGGCGTGTTTGACGTGTTTGATCAAGTTGTTGGCGGTTATCTGTAGGACTTGGCGCTTTTGTGGTTCTGAGCTGGGGTTTCGTGTGGGAGACATGTCGTTGACGGGGTGGGGATGCGGTTTTGGCGTCGGTGGCCGAGGTGTTGGGCGAGGTGTTGTCGGAGTTGGTGATTGTCGGTTTTGAGTCTGGTGATTTCGTCGAGGGCGGCGTTGAGCCGTTGTTGCAGCGATTGGGCTGATCCTCGCTCGGCTGGTGGGATGGGGACGGTCTGGGTTGTGGCAACTCGACGGAGTCGGTCGATGTCGGCTCGCAGGTCGGGCTGGCGGTAGAGCCACGACCGGGACACGCCTGCTGTGCGGGCGACGTGTGCGAACGTGATCGGTTGGCCGGTGGCGTGGAGGCGCTGTAGCGCTTCGGTGGCGCGTTGGCGGGTCTGGTCGGAGCGTTGTCGGGCGGCAGCGGCGAGGGCGGTGGTCATGGTGTGGTGTCTCCAATGTCTTTGAGCGCGGTGATGAGCCGGTCGAGGTTGTCGTGGACTTGGCGGTGGTTGTCGGCGAGGCGGAACCGGCCGTCGGCTTCGGCGGTGGCGATGAGTAGTTTGGTCTCGTCGCGTTGGCGGCGGTGGATGTCGAGGAACGCTGGGGTGGTCTGGAAGTCGGGGCAGGTGAGGCAGGCGTTGGGGTGGGGGCAGTCCTGTTGTGGTGGGCGTCCGCAGTAGCCGTTGGGCAGGCTGGCTTGGACGCGGGCCATGTTGTGCTTGGTCCACTCGGCTTGGGCGGTGGGCGCGTCGGGGTCATAGGCGATGCGTTCTCCGGCGAGGTTGACCCGCTGCTGGCAGTATTGGTCGAAGGCTGCGCGCACGGTGGTGTCATGGAGCGTCGCGTAGCGGGCGGTCATCTGGGGGCTGGCGTGGCCGAGGAGCCGCTGGATGACGTGTTGGGGGACGCCTGTGTTGATCAGCCGGGTGCCGAGGGTGTGGCGGAACTGGTGGGCGGTGACCCGCACGGGCCGGCCGGTGTCGTCGCGCAGGTCGATGTCGTGTTGCCAGCGGGCCAGACGCCCCCGCAGCGTGGCGTAGCTGAACGGCCGGGTCGCGTCGGGGTTGGAGCGCGGGGCGGGGAACAGCACCGGCGAGGCGTCGGGCCGGCGGTGGAGCAGATGCCTCTGTTGGGCGCGGATGGCTTCGGCGGCGGTGGCGCTGAGGGGCACGAGCTGCTCAGTCGCCATCTTGGTGTTGAAGTAGCGAAGGCAGGGCCATCCGGCGCTGTCTTCGATGATCGGGTTGAACGGCAGCGAGCAGGCGTCGTTGGCCCGCAGGCCGGTCTCCATGATCACGATGACCAGCGCCCGGGTCGTGGCGTCGGGCAGCATCGCGAGGTGTTCGGGGTTTTCGAGCTGTGCCATGACGAACTCGGGGATGAACCGGGGCAGGGGCCGGGGTCGGCTGGGCAGGTCGTCGTGATAGATCGCGGCGGTCGCGGGCAGTCGGGGTAGCCAGCCGTGGCGTCTGCAGGCGTCGAGAAAGACTCGTAGACAGGTGATGTAGGTGCTGGAGGTGTGAGCAGCGAGATGTGAGCCGGTGACCCACACCAGATAGGACTCCAGCGCGTCGCGGGTGACGACGGTCTCGTCGACAGCTCGGGGATCGCGTCGGGTGAGGAACCGGCTGAACCAAAGCATCGCCCGCACATCGACATGCACGCTGCCGAAGGTCTTGCCCGATCCCAGCCGAAGCCTCGCCCAGCGCTTCACCGCGGCGCGCAGCCACAGCGCGTCGATGGTGTCGAACCGGGTCTGAGCCGGCGACCGGGTCACCTTGATCCCCAGCCGCGAGGCGACCCAGACGTCGGATGCGTACTCGGCTTCGATGTCGATGCCGCCGAGGTCGCTGAGCCTGCGGTAGGCGTAGCCGATGAGCCCGATCACAGGGCTCGGGTGCTTGCGGCGGTGGGACCTCACCTCATCGAGCCAGTCCTCCAGCGGCCGGTCCAGCAGCGAACCGGCGCCGCTGTCGGCCAGCAGAGCGACCAAATGCCTCACCGTCGAGGGCGGCACCTTCACAGTGCGATCGTCGTGGCGGCACTGCAGCACGTATGCGACCTCCAGGCGGGGCCCGACGGCCAACGCCGACAGATCGAAGCCATCCACGTTCTCTGAGCCGGCCCGGACCGCGACCGCAGCGGCGCCCGCCTTGAACTCCCCGAGGTCGGGCTTGCCGTGGCTGGCCCACCGTTGGTGGTGAGCAGAGCACAGATCCCGCGCCCAGGCGCTGCGCCCGCATCCCGCCACCTCGCAGCGGCCCCGACCGAACACCGGGTCCTCGGGCGACACCGTGATGACCTCGCCGCAGAACTCCGGGCGCACAGCCGCCACGAGCTCGCCCAGATGGTCGCCGCGGCCGCTGTGGGCGGGGACGGCGCTCAGCATGAGACGTTCTCCCAGGCGCCTGCACGCACCAGCTCGGACCGCAGGTCCTCGACGTCGAGGTGCACATACGCGTCGCTGGTCGTGGTCACCGACCGGTGCGTCAACAGCTTGGACACGACCTCGATCGGCACACCGGCGCGGATTAGCTCGGTGGCGCGGCTGTGGCGCAGCGTGTGCGCGGTGAACTCGATGCCGGTGCGGGCTCGCAGCCGCCTCACCAGCATCGCGACCGCACCGTAGCGCAGCGGTCTGCCCACCGGCGCCGACCACAGGTTCACGAACACATAGTCAGAGTCCAATTCGCCGTACTCGGTGTGCATGTAGTCGCTGTAGAGCCGCACCAGCGGCGCCGACACCGGCACCGACACCAGCGACGAGCACTTGGCCCGGGCTCCGTTCGCGTTGTCGGCCCGGGGCACGATTCGCACTTCCCGGCGGCGGCTCACGAAGTCCTCGTGTCGCAGACCGAGCGCCTGGCCGACCCGCATTCCCGTCTCGGCCAGCAAGGCGAACAAGAAACGGTCCCGCAGCCGGGTGCACGCCGCCAAGATCACAGCGGTCTCCTCGACGCCGAGCACAACCGGCAGCCGCCGCGGCGCCCGCAGCTTCACCGGCCGCATCCGCACCGGACCGGTGCTCGCGATGCCGTGCAAGAACGGCTTGTAAGAACCCCAGGACCCGCACCGCCACGCCACCAACTCAGCCGCCACGCTCACGCCGCCGTTGCGAGCGTGGAAGTCGTAGAACCCGAACAGCGCGGCCAGGTGACGGTTCACCGTCGCCGCGCTGCGAACCGCCGCCGTGTCATCGAACACGATCACGTTGTCAGCCGGAGCCCGCAGCCATGCCACGAACCGCGAGACGTCCTCGACCCCGACGCTGTCCCAAACAAGGCGACGGGTCTCGAGGAACTCGAACCAGAGCCGCAGACCGTGCGCGTAGGCCCTCACCGTGTTCGGTGAACGCTCGATGCCCGCCAAATGCCCCAGATAACGCTCCGCCGGCTCCACCTCAGCCCATTCATCGTCGATGACCGTCCAAGACTCCGCGCCGGTCACCGGCATCACCACACGCTGCACTCTCATAGGCCACCTCCACGACACCTCGACCGGACCGAGCCAAACCGACCGCAGCATTGTCTAACGCACACCGACAGCAACATCGCGGACACTAACGACACCGCTATAGATAACGCGTCCTCGACAGGCCGTTATGCGTCTGTCAGCGACGTCGACGACACCCTCTGACGCGCTACAGATAATGGCGGCTTCGGTGGGGCCGTTGGAGACTCGGGCGGCGTGCCAGTTGGAGATCTGGGCGCGCCAGTTCCAGATGGTGCGTCCCAATCGGTTGATCTCGGGGGGCAGGTCTGGGTCTTGGAACTCGCGGGCGATTTCGGCGACTGTGGCAGCGCCGAGTTTGGCGTCGGGAATGCCATAGATGCCTCTCAGGGTTTCTTTGGCGTGCCAGGCGTTGCGGACCTCGCCGCGGGGGTCGCCTGCTGTGAGCAGGCCCCGTAGTTTGGTGCGGCCTTGGTCGCTGATGCGCTCTGACGCGCTGATGAGCAGTTTGCGGGCTCGGTACAGCGGGTCGTGTTTGTGGCCGCGGTGACCCAGCGTCTGGTTCTGGACTCGTCGCCGCACCTCGTCAAGGGCACCGTTGGCGAGTTTCACGACGTGGAACGGGTCCGCGACCTGCCGGGCGTGCGGCAGCGCCGTGTCGAACGCTGACCGGTACGGGCCAGACAGGTCAAGCACCGCCCAAGCGATGCCCCCAAGCCAGCTCGACGGCTGTGCCAACAGCCACCGGGCAGGGGCTTTGGCGGTACGGCCTGGGACTACGTCGATGAGTTGGCCCCGTCCGACGTCGACGATGTTGGTGGACCAGGTCTTGGCCCGGTACCGGCCGCGGCGGGCGAACAGGGTCTCGTCGAGTCCCAGCGCCTGCACCGCGCCGACCCGGTCGGTGTCGGCGTCGAGCAGCGCTGAGCCCCAGCGCCGCAGCGACGTGTTGACGGTGTGCCACGCGCAGCCCAGTTCCGCCGCGATGTCTGTGAGCGGGCGGCCCCTGCCCGCCTGACGGGTCGCCCAACGCGCCGCGCGACACGTCAACAGCGCCCTCGCAGGCGCGATCTGTTGTGCCTGCTCGCTGACATAGCCCGCCTCGCAGCTCTCATTTCCGCAGCGCCATCGGCGCTTGTGCCACACCAACGCCGCGGGCCTGCCCAACGCCGGGAGGTCCACCAACTCCACCCGCCGCTCGCCGTTGGACCACAACGGCCCGCCACAGCCCCCGCACAGCGGCCTCGGCGCCCGGCACCGGACATGAATCCGCAGCGGCGCGCCCTGTTCGTCTTCAACGCCGAGCACCTCCACGTCTCCGAGTCCCACGATCAACTCGCACATGCGTCTAGGGTCATATTCCACAGGGATCCTCCAGAATCGGTTGTCTTTGACAACACCGATTCTGGAGGATCCCTCGCCTTCAACCGCGGATGCCCACGACCCCCACTCCGCTCTAATTCGCGAAGAGCCGGTTTGGTGTCGAGCCAGTCGCTGACCGCGGCAGCACTGTGACCAGCAACAACGTCGACGAGCCGGGACCGGTCCAGGTCCACGAACCCGGTGATCAACAACGTCGCATGAAACCGGTTGGCCTTCAGGAACGAGGTCTCATCGAGACCCAACGCGGTGGGGGCTCCGAGCCTCGAGAGATGATCAACCCGGGGCCGGCCATGGTCTCGCACCGCAGCCATAGCGGTGTGCCACCGGACCCCGAAAGACGGCAGCCAACTGGGCCACCGAATGACCATCAGCTCCAACCCGGCGACAGATCTCCGCTCGAGCCCTCTCAGTCAACGACGCCCGAGGGGCAATGGCATCGGTCTCCTCAGAGAAGCTCACCACCAGACATTGGGCCTCGACACAACGCCAGGTCCGTTTGCGCCACACCAACACCACCGGCCGATCCCCAGCGGGCAGATCCCGAACTCGCACCGTGCGCCGACCGTTACCCACCGCCCGAACCCCACACCCCGGACACCCCGCCACATCAGCAGTCGTCTCAACCGAGATCCACACCTCGCCGTCGGCCTCGATCTGGGCGCACACCACGAAGCCATCCATCCCTAGCAGCGCAGTCGCGCTCGAACTACCGTCAACGATCACCGGAGGTCTCCCATCAGTTGCTGTCTCGACAGCCGCAACAATGGCGAGACCTTCGGCGCGCACGACGGACCCCTATAGAACCAGCCCGCCGCTCACCCCAACCCAGCGTTCATCGCGTAGAGCCCGATTTCCTTGTCCCAGTTGGCGGCTCCCACTGTCATAGCGGTTGCCCGTTTCATGGTGAGTGCCGAGAGCGAACGTCCCACCTTGGCGTTGGTGCGCCACCCGGTGATCATCGGGTGGCGCCCAGATATTTAGCTACGCAAAGGGCTAGGCAAAACTGAGGTGTCTGACGACGCATGGGTGTCCGGAGACGAAGTGGCTAATTAGATTGTTGTGCAGGGCCACGCTTCCGATCATACGTCGCTAAAGGGTTTCTCAGATACGGGGAGAATTGCTTAAGATTGATCAAGATCTAAAGGCCAATATAGACCTTTTGCACAAACTACGATCCATAGAAGATCTGATGATCTTAATTGCAAGAATTAGTCATCGCTTTACAGCAATTCACCCTTTTCCTAATGGCAACGGAAGAGCTTCTCGCACAGTTTAGTTTGCGAGGAGATACTCCTCAATCGCAGTACGATCATCGCGTGAATAGATCAGCGCACTAGTGCGCTGATCGTATGGATCGGTCAGTTCCTCACCAGCTAGCACATCGAGCAACATTTGTACGGCGATTGCGCCTTGTGTCGCGCTATCCTGATCAATCATGCCTTGCATGATGCCATCGGGATCCAAGAGCGCCTCTGCCAGCGGAGGAGTGAGATCGGTGCCGAACACCACTACCTCACCGGCGAGCCCTGAAGCTCTTACTCCGGCCAGCCCAGCCTCCGCGCCGAATACGAACATGCCTGCAATCACCGTGACATCAGGATTTGCGGTGAGTAGGTCCTGAGCGATCTGCGGGCCCTCCGTAGGCTCCAATGTGTCTTGCTCAGCAACGACCACCACATTGGGTCCAAGCGCCGCTTTGAACGCGGCGTCGCGTAGCTGGCAAACCTCGAATCGCGAGCATCCTAGCATTATGACTTGCGCCGTGCCGTCTAGATTCTCGTCAATGTACCTCTGTACTTCAATACCCAGCAGTTTGCCGAGTTCGGAATTGTCGGAGGTGACGTAACCCACCGTGTACTCTCTCATATCTTCATCTGCTAGGCAGAGGTTGGCGCAGACTACCGGGATACCGGCCTCAATCGCCAACTTGACTGCATCTACCGATTCAGAACCCAGTGCATCAAGGATGATCCCATCCACCTCCTGCGTGACGAAGTTCTGGATGGTCGCTAACTCTAGTGCGGGGTCGTTACTGAGGTTCACAGCGTTGATCGTAAAGCCCGACGGCGCTCCCGCTTCCTCGGCCCCCTTAATCAGAGCCGTATAGAACGGTGCAGCTTGCGTATATGTTAGCCCGAAGTTTCCGCCTGCTGGGGCAGCCTCAGTAGTGACTGTGGCAGCCTCAGTAGTGTCTGTGGCATCGTCGCCACAGGCTCCAGCGAGCATCGCCAGTGCCATCAACGTCGCTAGCCATTTCACTGATCTGGTCGTACCCTGCATCGCATGTCCCCTATTCGGTATTCATGATTCGGTCATAAAAAAATTTAATCTACACTGAAGACTTGGACGCTGTCAACAGGTGAGGGGAGCCCCGTGAGCTGAGCCAGTTGTTGTGGGAGTCCGTTGCCGCCGATGGTGGCAGGAAGGACAATGAATCCCATGACGAAGAAGCAGAGGCGTCATTCGCCCGAGCAGATCATGCGCAAGCTCGCGGAGGGTCACAAGTTGATGGCTGGCGGGATGACTGTGGAGGACGTGTGCCGAGAGTTCGGCATCGCGGAGTCCTCGTGGCACCGGTGGCTGAACCAGTACGGCGGCATGAAAGCCGACGATGCGAAACGGTTGAAGGAACTCGAGTCTGAGAACACGGTGTTGAAACGGCTGCTCGCGGAGGCCGAGCTCGACAAGTCGATGTTGAAGCATCTCAACGAGGGAAAATGGTGACTCCGAACCGTCGCCGCCAAGCCGTCGAGGTGCTTGAAGACGAGTTCGGGGTTTCGCAACGACGGCCCTGCAACGTTGTGGGCCAACCACGGTCGACTCAGCGTCTTTCGGCGCCGGTTCCGTCGGCTGAGGAGCTCCTGGTCCGTGAGTGGCTTCGAGCGTTCGCGAAACGCCGACCCCGTTGGGGTTGGCGCCGTGCCGCGAAGGGCCTTCGCCGTGAAGGCTGGCAGATCAATGACAAGAAGGTCCGGCGGTTGTGGCGTGATGAGGGCCTGCGGGTTCCGCAGGGACGCCGTAAGAAACGACTCACTGGGGTTGGTGCGCGGGTGGGGGCGATGTCGTTGATCGGCCCGAACGCGTTGTGGGCGATGGATTTCCAGTTCGACACGACCAGCGACGGACGCACCATCAAATTGCTCAACGTGATCGATGAGTTCACTCGCGAAGCCCTCGCCACCGAAACACATCGCAGCATCGACGCCGACCATGTCGTCACCGTGCTCGACCGGCTCTGTGTTGAACGCGGCGGACCGCCCGCGTTCGTCCGTTTCGACAACGGCCCAGAATTTGTGGCCTACGCGATCGCGGACTGGTGCCGGTTCAACCATGTCGATGCCATGTTCATCGACCCCGGGTCGCCATGGCAGAACGCCTGGATCGAGTCGTTCAACGGCCGTCTCCGTGACGAACTGTTGAACCTGTGGCACTTCGATTCGCTGCTCGAAGCCCAAGTCTTCATCGAAGACTGGCGCACCGACTACAACGAGAACCGGCCCCACAGCGCCCACGGCGACCTCACCCCAACCGAGTTCGCCCTACGATGGGCTGACCAGAACCAGAAATTGCTCTCATAGCAACTGGCTCAACAAACGGGTCCGCCTCAGGCCCCCGGAGGGACGTCGAAAATGGGTAGAAAGCCTTCAAGCATCGAAGAAGAAGTTGTCGTGACCAAGGATGGCTGCGATGTGATCACGTTGTTCCCGGCCGAAGAACTCTTTGTCGCCAATCAGTACTGGGGGCTGAAGTGACGACGATGCCGTCTTATGAGGACTACGGGAATCACACGCCCGTATTTCCGCAACCTGTCGATCGCGAGAACGCAAAGCTGCCGATCCCCGAAGAGGTCCGTTTGAAGCTGTTTCGAGTGCAACAAGAGATCCGGCAGTTCGAGAAGCGCGCGTACGACATGTTCCTCCAGGGCCTCGTCAAGGGGACCAGTCATCTGTCGCTCGGCCAAGAGGCAATCGCCGCCGGGTTCGGTGTCGCCATGCGCAAGGACGACTGGACCTTTGCCACCTACCGCGGCCACGCACACACCTTGGCTCGTGGTGTGCCGATGACGCCAGTGATGGCCGAGCTCCTCGGGCGCGAAAACGGTCTGATGGGCGGTAAAGGTGGGTCGATGCACTTGACCAGCGTCGAACACGGCGTGATGGGCAGCTACGCGATCATCGGAGCCCATCTGTGTGTGGCCAACGGCGCTGCGTGGACGTCGCAATTCAACGACACAGGGCAAGTGGCGGTTGCCTTCTTCGGCGACGGAACAACGAACATCGGTGCTTTTCATGAGGCGGTCAACTTCGCCGCTGTCTGGAACCTTCCAACCGTTTTTGTGTGCGAAAACAACCTCTACATGGAGTACACCTCGATCGCTGATGTGTCTCCAGTCCCGAACCCTGGCGCCGATCGAGCAGCCGCCTACGGTCTCCCATCGATCATCGTCGATGGCAACGACGCTGATGCCGTGTACATGGTCGCCGCCGAAGCGCTCGACAAAGCTCGGACCGGCGGCGGACCTTCGATCATCGAAGCCCAGACCTACCGACACCACGGACACAGCCGTGCCGATCCGGGCAAGTATCGACCCAAAGAAGAAGTCGAAGCCTGGAACGAACGAGACCCGCTTCCCATGTACCACCATCGACTGCTCGAGATCGGCTTCGGAGAAGACCGGTTGACTGCAGTCGTCCAGGAAACAGCGAGCTCGGTAGACGAGGCAACCGAGGGCGCCAAGAACGGCGCCTTGCCGAACCTCGAATCGATCTACACCGACGTTTGGGACGATGGAGGTTCACAATGGCGGAACTGACCTATCGCGACGCCGTCAGCATGGGCCTCGCCCAAGAACTCGCGCACGATCCAAACGTAGTTTTCCTCGGCGAAGACGTCGCCGGAGCCGGCGGCGTCTTCAAGACCACCGGCGGCCTGCTCAAAGAGTTCGGCCCGAAGCGTGTCCGCGATGCGCCGATCTCCGAACAGGCAATCCTTGGCGCAGCAATGGGCGCAGCCATGACGGGCCTTCGTCCGATCGCCGAAATCATGTTCAGCGACTTCCTGGCCGTGTGCTGGGACATGGTCGCGAATGAAATCGCCAAGACCCGCTACATGACCGACGGCCAAACGTCGCTCCCACTCGTGATCCGCACCGCCAACGGTGCCGGCTCTCGTTTCGGAGCTCAGCACTCACAAAGCGTCGAGAACTGGGCCATGATGATTCCCGGCCTAAAAGTGGTCGCCCCGTCGACCGCGATCGACACGATCGGCCTTCTCGCAGCTGCCGTTCGCGACCCCGACCCAGTAATCTTCTTCGAGCACAAATCCTGTTACCCAATGAAGTTCGACGTACCGACCGGCGGGGGCGACATCGTCGACGAACTCGGTGCGGCCAAGATCGTTCGACAGGGGAGCGACGTCACAATCGTTGCCCTCGCGTTCATGGTGCACAAGGCGCTCGGCGCAGCAGAACGCCTCGCCGAGCATGGCATCGATGCTGAAGTCATCGACGTTCGTTCACTCGTACCACTCGACACCAAGACAATCCTTGATTCCGTGGCAAAGACGAGCCGGATGTTCACCGTCGAGGAGAATCCACGCCTCTGCGGATGGGGAGCCGAAGTCGTATCCATCGTGGCCGAGGACGCCTTCTGGGACCTCGATGCACCGGTTGTGCGCATCACCACACCACACGTGCCCCTCCCCGCAACGGACTCGCTCGAGGATGCAACCATTCCGTCCGTCGACCGTGTCTTCGACACGATCATGAAAGCGGTACAACAATGAACGAAACGCTGGAGAATCTCCCAACCGGCTGTTACATCAATGGTGAGTGGCGTGCATCGAGCGACGAATCCGGATTCGACGTCCACGACCCGTCAACAGGCCAAACGATCGCCACCGTCGCGAGCGCCACGGTCGATGATGCGATTTCAGCCGTCGATGCTGCCGATACGGCCTTGCAGACGTGGCGTTTGACCGCACCACGTGAGCGTGCCGAAATCCTTCGAACGGCGTTCGAGCTCATGAGCGGGCGAATCGACGAGATCGCCGAGTTGATCGTTCGCGAAAACGGCAAAGCTCTTCCCGACGCGATCGGAGAGGCAAAGTACGCGGCGGAGTTCTTTCGTTGGTACGCCGAGGAGGCCGTTCGTGCCATCGGCCAGCTCGGTTCGTCGCCGAGCGGCGACAAAAAGATCCTTGTGCTGCAGCAGCCGGTCGGGGTGGCTGTGCTGGTCACTCCGTGGAACTTCCCGGCAGCGATGGCCACCCGAAAGATAGGCCCGGCGCTCGCGGCTGGTTGCACGGTCATCTTGAAGCCTGCATCCGATACGCCACTCACAGCCCTGCTCATCGCTCAGATCCTCGAAGAAGCGGGTGTGCCACCTGGTGTGGTCAACGTTCTTCCTTCACGGAGCTCCGGAGCGATCGTCAGTGCCATGTTGCACGATCCGCGGGTTCGCAAGATTTCTTTCACCGGGTCGACCGAAGTGGGCCGGGTGCTGCTTCGAGAGGCTGCCGATTGTGTTGTGAACACGTCGATGGAACTCGGTGGAAACGCACCGTTCTTGGTGTTTGACGACGCCGACCTGAACGAGGCGATCGAGGGAGCCATGGTCGCCAAGATGCGAAATGGCGGCGAGGCTTGCACCGCTGCGAATCGATTCTTCGTCCAACGTGGCATCGCCAAAGAGTTCACCGAACGACTGGCAAAGCGTATGGGTGCTTTGAAGATGGCGCCTGGCCTCGACGACGGCGCCGAACTCGGGCCGCTCGTCAACGCCGAAGCCGTTGATGACGTGCGGGCATTGGTCGATGGCGCCATCGCCGATGGTGCAACAGCCGTTGTGGGCGGAGCACCTGCCGGGGGAGAAGGACACTTCCATCCAGCGACCGTTCTGACCGATGTGCCTTCGAGCGCGAAGATTTTGAAGGCCGAGATCTTCGGACCTGTTGCACCGATCGTCGTGTTCGACGACGAGGACGAGGCCGTCGCCATGGCAAACGACACCGAATACGGACTGATCGCGTATCTCTACACCTCCGACATCGGCCGCGGGTTGCGCGTCACTGAACGGCTCGAAGCCGGAATGGTCGGACTCAACCGGGGCCTTGTGTCTGATCCGGCTGCCCCGTTTGGCGGAGTGAAACAGAGTGGCATAGGACGCGAAGGCGGACATGAAGGAATGCTCGAATATCTCGAACAAAAGTATGTGGCGGTCAACTGGTAGGTCGTCGAACTACTGACGACACGGTCGTCGCCGGGCCCATCAGCTTCCCCCTCCAGGTGGCGGTGGTCCCGGCGAATTCCGTTCTTCGAGGCACAGTGGAAGTTCGATTCGTCGAGCTTCGACAACTCAAAGCAAGGGGAGAGCACATGGGAAACATGATTGGGCGTTCGTGCATTGTCACGGGAGCAGCACAAGGGATCGGCCGAGCCATCGGTGAGCCGCTTCGCCGTAGTGTCGTCGACGAGTACTGAGAATGATTTGCAACTGATGAACGAACAAGAAAAGAGAACCAAATGAACAACTTCCGAGACATTTCCGGTCAGGTCGCAATCGTCACCGGTGGCGCGCGCGGTCTAGGTGGCGGAGTCGGCGAAACGCTGGCCGCCTAGGGCGTGAACGTCGTTCTCGCAGACGTCCTTGACTCTGTGACCTAGAACGCGGCCAAAACTGCTGAAGCCAATCCAAGCATTAGCTGTGAGGGACACGTCGTCGATGTTTCCGACGAGGCCTCGGTGAAGGACCTGATCGATCGCACCGTCGCCACCCACGGTCGCTTGGACATCATGGCCAACGTGGCGGGGATACATGTCCCGCCCGCCCCGGTCTGGGAGACCGACATGGCCGACGTTGACCGCATTCTCGGTGTGAATTTCAAGGGCATCTTCCACGGCTGCAAGCATGCTGCGCCCCAGATGATCGAGCAGAAGAGCGGCACGATCGTCAACATCGGCTCACTCTTCGGAAAAGTGGGACACGCCGGTTCAGCTGCGTATGGCGCCTCGAAGGCCGGTGTTCACACACTGACCCAAGCGATGTCGCTCGAGTTCGCACCTCACAACGTGACGATAAACGCGCTCTGCCCAGGCTTGGCCGCGACCGAGATGCACTGGTCGTTCGTCGAATCTGACGCGACCGAACGAGGTATCACGACCGACGAGATGAAAGCGCTAGAGCTCGAAGAGATCCCGCTCGGCAGGTACGGATACGGGCATGACATGGCCGGGGCAATCGCATGGCTCGCCTCAGAATCGGGGTCTTACGTGACCGGCCAATGCATCAACGTAAATGGCGGCCTCGACTTCACCTGAGCGCCACCCCTTGGCGCCAAATAACAGTCGTCGTCTGGGGGTTTCGTTTTGCTAACGGTTTACTAACGGCTAAGGGTGCCGAGAACTCATCCGCACCGTGTTTTCAACGAACATTTAGCTTGCGAGGACTATCCACGGCGTCTCAGCCTGTGGAGTTAAGGTACGACTCGCCTGTGGGTGCCCAATACCCGGTCGTACGCCCGTGACCAGGCGTTTCTTGTCAGACAGCCGCGTAGGCGCCGGTCCACGGGTTCCATGTACTTGGGGTTTGTGTCGCCCCTCCGACCTGAACCCCCACGCGATCACACTGCGGTGTTCGGTGTTACCGGTGTTCGCCACATCGATGATTGCCGAGGCTTCGTCTGCCCATTGTCGAAAACGCTGTATTTGCGCACCGCGCTGATCACTCCGATGGCCACCCCGAATATCACCGAGATCACAGTGGCGGCGACCACTAACCGCATCGTCACCGGAACGGCTTCGCCCAGCAGCGTCGTGACTGCACGGCCATTCTCGCTGGAGGAGCCCATGTCTCCGTGAATCAGGTCGCTCACCCAGCTTCCGTAACGCTCGATCAACGGCTTGTCCAAGCCGAGAGAGGCTTCGAGACGGGCGGCCTGCTCAGCGCCGCCGGGTTGAGACAACAAGAAGACCCGCTGCTTGGCGATTGTATCGACGGTCGCAACCAGCAGGAACGCCACCAAGGTCGCGAAGAACAAGACTGGTATTGAAATCAGCAGCTTGCGTGTTGCATAGGCGAGCGCTGAGCGACCACGTTATATCCCCGGCAACGCCTGGTGGGTCCGTAGCGTCGGTTAGGAGATGGTCCACTCCTCCAGGTTCCAGGTGAAGCTCTCCAGGGTGGGATTGTCCTCGAGATTGTCGAGGGCGTCGTTCCATGCCAGGAAGAAGGGAAGCTGGTAGACCGGAACACTCGGCAGGGACTGCCACATCAAAGTATCGGCTTGGTTGAGCAATTCGGCTTGCCGATCAAGGTCCAAGGTGAATGTGGCTTCGGTCAACAAGTCGTTGACCTGTTCATCGACGTAAGCGCCGGGATTGGCGTCGCTGCCGGTTCCAAATGCCTGCAGGGTCGAACTGGCGGGAAGGGGTCCGCCAACCCAGGCGAAAATCACAAGGTCGAAATCGCCTGGAGGGCCTGGCGGGTCGTTCTGGGATCCGAACACCGGGCCGAATATCTCTCCGCCGGGCAAGTTGTCGATGGTGATCTTGATCCCCGCTTCTCCAAGTTGGTTCTGCACGAGTTCTTGGAACTGTTCTCGGCGGGGGTTGCCGCCGGTGGTGCGAATCCGCAGGCTCAGACGTCGCCCATCCATGGTGTAGACCCCGTCGTCACCCGCGGTCCAGCCGCCCTGTTCCAACGCGGCGCGGGCTGCGGCGACATCGCGGATGCGGAACTCCGCCGGGGTGTTGTCCTGGTACTGTGTTTGACCGTTCATGTAGACCCTATTGCCCAGCGGTTCCGCACTATCAGAGAAGGGGCGCATCAGTGCGGCCACGATCAGTTCGCGGTCCAACGCCAGAGCGACAGCACGCCGAACCTCGGGGGGCACCGTTGCGGTGTTGAAGGTGATGTGCTCCCAAGTGGGCCCGAAGGTGATCGTGGAAGCCACGCTGTCGAGACCGGCGATCTGATCAACCAAGTCGACCTGGGGCTGGGGGTAGATCACATCGACCTCGCCATTTTCAAGGGCGAGTGGAAGGTTGCCGACATCGCTGATGAAACGGAACGTGACTTCGTCGATGTGGGGTCCGCCACCGAACCAGGTCGGGTTGGGTACCAGGGTCAGGTCGCTGCCCGGATTGTATTCGTCGACCTGATAAGGGCCGGCGGCCAAGATGGGATCCTCCTGGAAGCCTTCGGTCCAGTCCAGACCTAGTTGGGCGGGTGGGAAGGGACCGGAGAACAGCGCAACGTACTCCACGAAGGGCAGATCCTAAGGCCAGCTCAGCCTTACGGTCTTGTCGTCCACCACCTCAAGTTCGGCGCTGTCGAAACCAGCAGTGGCGGCGCAGTCGTCTGAGGGCTCGTTGCAGTTCTCGAAGTAGAAAACCAGGTCGTCAGAGCTGACGGGGGTGCCATCGCTCCAGTTGGCGTCGGCGCGCAGTTTGTACTCCACCACTAATGGGTCTTCGTTGACGATGGTCGGCAGCGACTCGCAGAAGTACGGCTCGAAGGTCGAGTTTGGAAGAGTGCGAACGCATGTCGGCCAGACAGCCCGGATGATCTGACGGCCGGCCAGGAGGTTGTCGCCAGCGGTCAGGTTGTTGAAGTTGGTGAGTTCCTGCTCTAAACCGATCACCACCGATGTAAGGTCGTCGCTCTCTGGAGCGGCGGTGGTGGCAGTCTCGGTCTCGTCGGTTGGGTCAGCGTCGGGTTGGTCGTCTTGCTCGCCGCCACACGCGGTGGCCAGCAAGACCAGCGCTATCAGGATTGCAGTCCAACGGAACCCTTTGTGCTTGTTTCTCAACATAGAAGTCACATTCCTAGTCTCCGGGATTCGGGCGGTTTCATGCGATATGCCTGGGCCGACCTGCCGTTGAACGGTCGGTACCGGTCAGATTGACTCAATTCAGACTGGAGCGGAAACGTAGTTCTCAGTTAGGAAGATTGTGACTTTCGCCAATCATAGTAATGGGCTAGGCTCCTGATGCCGAGTCGGCTCCGACATTTCAACTTGGGGGAAAAATGTCCAAAAACCCGCGTCGTCCACGCAGGAATCCCGTGGTCATCGTCTTGTTAGCGCTTGCACTGCTCGCTGCCGCGTGCGGTGGTGACGACGACGGCGGTGAGACGAGCGACCAGACCACTACGACCGAGGCACCTGCAACCACTGAGGCGCCCGAGACAACTGAAGCGCCCACAACCACCGAGGCGCCCGCGGCCGAAGAAGAAGAAGAGACACCCACTACGACCGCGGCCCCAACAACAACGACCGAAGCACCCATCGTGTTGACTGCTTCGCATCGGGGAGTCACCGCCGAGAGCATCAAGGTCGGTGTGCCCTATTCGGACGTGACCTTTATTGGTTGGGAACCGAGCCACGAAGCAACGTTGATCTGGCAAGTGGCGGCGGACACGATCAATTCGCAGGGCGGTGTGCTCGGTCGCATGATCGAAGTTGTGACGATTGGCGTGAGCCCGGTCGACGCGGTGGCACAAGAAGCAGCGTGTGTTGAACTTACCGAAGACGAAGAAGTGTTCGTTGCGATGGGTGTTATCCGCAATGAGATCCCGCTGTGCTACACGGTGCTGCACGACACAATCACAATAAACACGTACCAGACGCAGCCCGAGATCTTCGAACAGTCTGTTGCCCCCATGATCGGTTTCCTTCCCCTTGCCGAGCGCGCCGTAGAGGCGCAACTAGCGACGCTGATCGACTCGGGTCGGCTCCAAGATCGCAAGGTCGCGCTGTCGGCGACCCCAACCACAATCGAGTTGGCCGACACGATGAGCCAGATCTTGGGGGACGCTGGTATCGAAGTTGTGTCGGTTACGAACTTTCAGAGTCCGTCGTCTGATCAGTTCGCTATTGACAATGAGATGGATGTCAACTTTGAGAGATGGGCGTCGGAAGGTGCCGATGCGGTGGTTGCCGTGCCCGGTGCGGCAGTTCCGACCACTGGCGCGTTGTCGCGCAACGGTTGGGATGGCGCGTATGTCATAACCGACGCTCCGGGCACTGATCTTGGCCTACTTGAAGGCTTCGGCTATGGGGCCGAAGCACTCGTCGGTTCAATCGCCATCGTCCCGGCGGACAACGCGGCCTTGTATGAAGCTGGTCAGGCCGGCGTGAAGGAATGCTTCGACACCTTCGACAACGCGTTCGACGACGACGCTCCTGTCGAGTTGCGCCCAGAGGGTCGGCAAACCGGCGTGGTCGGTCTGATCGTCCGCTCCTGTCAAGCACTTGAGCTCTTCAAGGCGATAGCCGAACTCGCTGGCCCTGACCTAACCAACGACTCCTTCGATGCCGCGGCAGATGAGATCGGGGCGTTCACCGTCACTGGTGTGCTCGGCGGTTCCCTCGGCCCAGGCAAGCGCGACTACATCGACGCAGGCACGGCGCTGTTCGTGTTCGACGAAGGGCTCCAGCGTTTCGTACTGGGTTAAGTCCTCGGTTCAAGCGAACGGGATCGTCTGCCACACCGAGTCACCAGTCGGTGGCGATGTACTGAGTTTCACAGAACTCGTAGATCCCCTCGCTGGCCCCCTCGCGGCCCAGACCGGATTGCTTCATGCCCCCGAAAGGAGCGGCTGGGTCCGACACCGCGCCGCGATTGAGACCGATCATCCCCGCGTGGATGCGTTCGCTGACCCGTAGCCCGCGGGCCAGGTCACGTGTATAGACGTAGCCGGTGAGTCCCATCTCGGTGTCGTTGGCCTGATCGATCATGGCGTCAGTGTCGTCGAAAGGGATTATTGGAGCCACCGGCCCGAAGATCTCCTCGCGAGCGATCGGGAAACCATGATCGACTCGTTCCAGTACCGTCGGCTCGTAGAAGAAACCGGGACCGTCAACCGGCCCACCTCCGATCACCGCGTTGGCGCCGGCCGCGACTGCGCCCTTCACCAACCCGTCGATGTCTTCAATGGCACGCGCGTTGATCATGGGCCCGCACGTGACTGACTCGTCAAAACCACTGCCGATCTTGACAGCGCCCATGGCCTCAGCGAGTGCAGAAGTGAACTCTTGGGCAATACCGGACTCCACGTAGAAGCGATTTGCGGCTGTGCAGGTCTCCGCCGAGTGCCTCATTTTGGCGACCATGGCACCCTCGACGGCGGCTTCGAGATCGGCGTCGTTGAACACGACGAAGGGGGCATTGCCTCCGAGTTCCATCACGGTCTTGAGTACACGGTCAGCGCAACGGTGCAGCAAGACTCTGCCAACTTCGGTGGAACCAGTGAACGAAACCATGCGGGTGTGGGTGTTGTCGATCGCCGCGTCGAACCACGCCCCTGAGTTTGAAGTCGCCACGATGTTGACCAGCCCTGGTGGTAGTCCCACGTCCTCCAGAAGTTCACCGATACGAAGTGCGGTCAGGGGTGTTTCGCGGGGCGGTTTGATGACCACTGCGTTGCCGGCGCCGAGGGCGGGGGCCAGTTTTCGGGTGATCATGGCGGCCGGGAAGTTCCAAGGCGTAACCATGACCACCACTCCAATGGGTGGGTGATGCACGATCATCTTTTTGTCGCCGCCCGGCGATGTGCCAAGAGACCCTTGAATGCGCACCGTTTCCTCGGCGTTCCATCTGAAGAACTCCGCAGCGTATGCGACTTCACCCTTGGCGTCGGCGAGCGGTTTGCCGTGTTCGGTGACGATGAGTGCAGCTAGCTCTTCCGTGTGGTCCACCATCGATTGCCAAGCTGCCCGCAAGATCTCTGACCGGACACGCGGCGCGGTTTTCGCCCAACCTCGCTGTGCCTCGGCTGCTACATCCACCGCGTGTGAGGCGTCGCTTGGTGTTCCAGCAGCAACATCGGTGATCGGCTCACCCGTAGCGGGGTTGAGCACCACGATCCGTTCGCCTTCAGCACCATCAACGCGCTCCCCACCAATCAGCAGTCCCGTATTCACGTTTGTCTCCCTATCACCAGAGTCCTGATTGCTTGCTGCCTGTGAAGTCTAGGTATCCACGAACCGATGCCGACCGCTGACCGCGACATGACCTACGAGGTCACCGACCGTGTTGAGCTTGACTCGTGGGCGCGGGAGCACTGGCTGACGGTGCATCCGTGGGCTGAGAGGGCCAGCACCGACCGGGGCGCGCCGTTTCTTGTTCGCGGGTCAATACTCACAACGTATGATACGATTTAGTAACGCTTTTGGAGAGGGAACGATGTACGGAGAAATCCGCGGATGGGCACAGCAGCTACCGGTCGGTGAGCTTTTTGACCTGGACGACGTTCAACGCGCCTTCCCTAACAAATCACGAGACGCGATCAAGATGGCTGTAGTCCGGCTCTGCCGCGGCGAAGACCCGCTCATAACGCGTATCTGCCGAGGTGTGTACACCCGCCGCAGGGTCAACGCGCGTTATCCAGCCCGGCTACCGATCAAGGCGATCCGAGCTTTGCCTTGGCGGTTCGCTGGTCCAGGCGCTGGGGTCACAGGACCCTATGCAATCAACATGTTCGGTTGGAGCACTCAGGTGTCGCCGCGTTTATGGGTGGCTATGTTGGAGCGACCACCTCAATGCCCTGAAATCGGTGTGGTGTTCGAGAGGCGGTCCAACAGGAAGCGGTTGGGTTTGAACCGGTGGGAGGTCTCAATCCTTGAAGCCGTTCGTTGTTTCAATAAATGGGCTGAGCTTTCCTGGGACGACGCTCAAGCAAGGTTCGCCGACGCCTACCAACGCGGTTACCTCGGGGACGAGATACGCGGCGACCTGATTCTCGACGCAGCAGAGGCTGAACGCGGGTTAGGCCCCGATTTCCTGCCTCGGATTCGTTCTCTTGTTGCGAATGTTTGATGCGCAATAACCTCAGCGACAACGCACCCGCAACAGGGTGCGTCCATGCCATCAACACTCTCATCACCAACGACGAGCTTTGGGAATCCGTCATTGAGACTTTATGGCCCCAGTTCAGGCACTCCCAAAACATCGACCAAATGGTGTACAAAGACCTTTATGTAACCGAGGCGCTGCGATGTTCGGTCGTGCCGTCTGACGCGTGTCCGCAAGCCTTGGTGGTGTTCAAGGGCGGTACGTCGTTGGTGAAAGCGCACAAGATCATCAACCGTTTCTCTGAGGACGTGGATGTGAATATCATCCCGCCACCGCCGGAAGAGCAGACATTTGGAAGCGCCCGACGCAAGAACGTCCTCCGCGAACTACAAACACGTCTCAGCGCCGGAATCCCGTTACCGATGACACATAACCGCCACGGCGACAGATTCGCGTCCACAAGGATCACTTACCCGTCGATAATGAGCGACTCTCCGATCATGGCTGGCGGTCCCACCTACGGCGATGTGATCGTCGAAATGAACATACGCGATCAACCACCGAACACCACCACCGTTCAAACAGTGACGTCTTTGGTAGGTGAAGTTATGTGGGTGATCGGGTCAAGTGGCGATGTCATGAGGCTTCCTCATCGAGTTGGTGGAGGAGGTTGTCGAAGATATTTTGGCGACCGATCTGGCCTTTGTCGGCGGCGTCGTCGCGTTGGCGGCGGAGCGTTGGTTTGAACTCGATGGTGGTGACGAAGAAGTTGCAGGACTCGCAGATCGATTCGAAGTGGCAGTCGATCTCGACGGGTCGGGCGCAGTAGCCGTTGCCGAGCATGCGCTGGTGCATCTGGGCGCGGAGTTTGCGCATTTCGGTGCCTTCGTCGCTGGCGGGTAGTTGGTGGGGTTGGTTGTAGAGGGCCTCGACTTTGTCGGTGACGGCGAAGTACTCGTCGGCGACGGTCTTGTCTGCGATGCGGGCGTAAACCATGGTCATGGCTAAGGTCTTGTGGCCGAGTAGGGCGGCGATGGCTTCGAGGCTCATGCCCCGGTTGATGGCCTGGGTAGCGAGTGTGTGGCGGAGTTGGTGTGGGGTGACATGGCCGATGCCGGCGTTGTTGGCGATGCGGGTGAGGGCGTTGGCGACGCGGAGTCTGGTGATGGGCCGTCCGCGTTCGAGTAGTGAGGTGTGTCTGAGTCTTCCGCGGAGTTGGGGTGTGGAATCAAACCTATCATTTGGTTTTTTCGGGGTTGTTGAGATGGGTTCGGCGGTTGTGGTTGAGCCGGGTTTGGCGGGCTTGTTGTAATCCTTGGCGGCGGGCGTCGCGGATGGCTTGTCCTTGATGGTAGTGCTCGTCGTTGGGTGTGACGTAGCCGACTGCTTCGTGGAGTCTGACGTTGTTGTATTCACTGCGGATTCGTCGCAGCTCGGTTTCGAGCAGGTTCGCCTCGGCGATGTCGCAGAGGTGCGGCCATTCGGTTTTGATGTGCCCGAAGAAGCTCTCGATCCAGGCTTGGTCAGTCGGAGTGGATGGCCGCCCGTGGTGCTGGGCGATGGCGACTGCGGCCATAAACGCGCGGGTGTCCGTTGAGACCATCGGCGGGCCGTTGTCTGTCACGGCCAACAGAATCGGCCGTGACGGGTCATCAAGTGCCAGGTCGAGGCGTTCGTCGGTCAATAACTCGACGAGGCCTTCCACTTGCAACGCCTGGTCGAACACGACAACGACTTGGCTCGATGATTCCTCAGCCGACACCAGAGTCGTGATCCAACGCCGGCTGACCATGTCAACAATCGCGAACACGCATCGCCGGGCACGACTGAAATGAGTCACGTCCCATATCCAAATCTGGTTGGGTTGCCACACCAGCCAGGCTGGCCACGGACGTTTCGGTTCGCGCCTTCTCGTCGGTGCTTGGGGCACAATCAGGCCGTGAGCAGCCAAAACCCGTCTAAACGTCGACGGCGACACCCAGACACGATGCTCATAAGACCCGCGATGCGCGAGTTTGCGGTGCGAACGATCCACCGGCCCCCACCGCTCGGCAAGAGCCAATATCTCATCAACCTCATCGGTCAGCAGGCTATGCACCGCACCGCCTCCCGGGCGGTGATCAACAAGAGACCCGCGTTGACGGCGCCGGGTTCTCCAACGGTGGACCCGGTCATCGCTGACACCCCACAACGAGGTCGCCCAACGATGAGCCAAGCCCGCCGCGGTGGCGTCGTCAACAGTGTCCAAGATCAACTCTTTGGCTGCGGCGGGGACTCTCGGCGGGATTACGCCGTTGAGCCCCAACCGGCTTTTCCCCGCAAAATAGCCAACTCGATCGCCTGGGCCTTCACCGCCTCGGTCAAATGATAAACCTCGTCGTGAGCAGCTTCGAGCTCGAAATTGCGTTCCTTTGTTTGACGGCCCGGCTTGCGAGCCAACGCCGCCAACCCCGCGTCTTTCACACAACGACGGATCCCAATAATCGTCGACACATCCACCCGATGCTTGCGAGCCGCTTCGGCCTGAGTAACCTGACCTTGCGCAACAGCCAAGAAAATCTCCCACTTGACCTCCGCTGACAACTTCGTCGGCTTGCGCCGACCCTGACTGGTGTTCATCTGACGCTCCTTCGCGCATAGACGAAAAAACCATCAACATAGGTTTGATTCGCGACCCTATCTCCGCGTCGAACTCAGACGCACACCACGTAGGAGCCGGTTGCTGCGCAGGTCTTTGGGGCGATGGTTGCAGGTCCAGTCGTCGAGCAGGGTCTTGAGGTCGGGGTGTAGCGGGATGTAGCGGTCGTTGTGGAGTTTGCCGACCGGGATCCGGAGCCAGAACGCGGAGCCGATCTGCACGACGGCGTCGGCGGTGAGTCCGATCAGTTCGCTGAGACGGATGCCGGTGCGGGCGAGGATCTCGACGCAGATCCTGGTGAGCGGGTCGGGTTCGGTTCGGGTTGCTCGGGCGAGTTTGGCTGCTGCGCCGTCGTCGAGGAACCGGGGCAGGGGCCGGTCGATGCGGGGCAGGTCTCCAGCGAACAGCAGCGGTCTGGTCGGCGCGTTCGGGTAGCCCCAGTTCGTGGTGCGTTCGAAGAAGCAGCCGAGATTGATCAGTTGTTCCTTGACCGAGGTGCGCGCCAGGGGTTTGCCGGTGCGGGCGCTGGGGGTGGTCGAGATCCAGATCTTGAAGTCCTCGATGTGGTCGCGTTGGAGCTCGGCGCACGAGCCGATCCCGCCATGGTGCTCGGCCAGCCAGGTCCCAAAGACACGCAGGTGCTGTTCGATGTGTTTGACCGACGACGGGCTCAGGCTGAGACGGACCTGTTCGATGTAGCGGTGTGCGTTGTCGCGGTAGAGATGCGGGATCGGGTCCCAGCCTGAGACGGTGACTGAGGGCTTCGATGCTGGTCGGGTCAGCGAGTCGATCTTGGTGGCGTGGAACAACGTCAGCTGCAGCCGGTGCAGGACCGCCCGCACGTTGCGTCCCGCTTCGGGCTGGCCCCGACGCTTGTAGGCCTCGGCGATTCGGGTTCGGGCCGCGACGAACGCGTCGGTGTCGACGTGGTCGGGGCGGCATCGAGACACAACGGCGATCTTGCACAAAGCGTTCCATTGCGACGCGGTGTCCTGGGCGGTCACGTCGAGCCTGCGGGCCGCGGAAACGAACCAGCCATGCACGCCCGGGAGGTGCTTTCGGGCACAGAGCCCGAGTCGTAGATCAGCCAGGGCCAAGAACTCGGCGGTGGCGGTGAGCCGGCCAGTCACCAGCTGCCAAGCCACGAACGGCCGGGCCCTGCGCATCCACTCAAGCTGCGTGTCGAGGTTCACCCGCTCCCAGCCGCCCGCACCTTCGACGCGGCCTTGGAAGGTGCGAGCCGCGCCGAGCGTGGAACGCCACGCCGTGACCCCGACGGCCTCCAGTGCCGCCGCGAACGCGTCGAGGTCATCGATCGACTCGTCGCTGAGCGCCAGCGCTGCGGCCATCACCACTCCCCGAACGCCTCAGCGTCGATGGCTTCGCTCGCCCGGCGATACTCACCGGCGAGCCAATCGTTGGCCAAATGCAGGTAGATCCGTGTCGAGTCGATCGATCGATGCCCGGCCTGGGCCTGGATCGCTTCGAGCGCCATGCCCGCCTCCCGCAGCCGGGTGAAACACGTGTGCCGCAACTGGTGACAGGTCAACGCCTCGATCCCGGCCCGCCGGCGGGCTCCGGCCACGATCTCGTCGAGCCCCGCAGCGCTCAACGGCCGACCCCGGCGAGGGGCCTTGAGCACAACGAAGACCCGATCGGTGTCGGCCTCCTCGGGCCGTTCGTCGCGCAGGTAGGCCGCCAACGCGTCGAAGAACCGCGACGAGATCGGCACGACCCGCTGGTGACCGCCCTTGCCGTCGGCGATGAACACCCGCCGCTCCCCGGCGTTGATGTCCTCGAACCGCAGCCCGAGCACCTCACAACGACGCAACCCTCCCAACAGCATCGCGTCGACCATCGCCCGGTCCCGATGCTTGCGAAGCGCGCCGGTGAACGCATCGACCTCAGCCGCATCGATCACCCGCGGAAGCATCCGAGGTGCCCTGATCAACGGCACGCCACGCACTGCCCGCTGACCACCTCGACGCGATGCCAACCCCTTCGGCACCGGACTCGATGCCACATCACCACGCACAACCAGATAGTCATAGAACCCCGCGACCGTGGCCAACCGACGCTTGATCGTCCGTGCCGACAAACCCGACTCACCGTCCTCGATCCGCACCACGTTGCCCGCCACCCGGGGCTGACGCTGCACCGAGATGAACCTCAACACATCAGCCGCGACAACCTCGACAGGATCCACCTCAACGATCGAGAAGAACACCTTCAAGTCATAGGTCTGAGCCAACAACGTGTTCGGCCGCGCACGCGCCGCCACCAACTCCAAATACAAATCGACAAGCCGATGCCCGAGCCGGATCGACTCGCGGCCAGCACCATCCTCGAACCGGTCAAACGACGGACTGAACACCACCTCACCCATCGTCGCAGCACCTCCAAGCCCAGTGGTGGATCACCCGCATATCATGAGCCGCTGCTGTTATCGACCCTGAGCTACTCACCGAGTACCCACTGCTCCAACCGTTCGAGGTTCTCACAGCAGACCCGATCATCGCGGTTGTAGACAAGCTCGATGCACTTCACTGGCGCAGCCTCTCCGACACCCCCGAGGATGTTGGGCTCCGAGCCCGCGACATTTACGACCTAGCGTGCCTGTTGCGTCACGGATCCGTGCTGTCCACTCTCAACAGCGACCGCGTTGCTGAAATGCACGAGGACGTCGTTGCTTCTCTGCCTACGGGGCTCGCGAACCGTTCCAGTGCCCGTCCAACCGACGGTTTCGCGGCTTCGCCTGCGTTTCGACCGGGGCATCCCGCCTGTGACGCGTTGAAAGCGAAGTACCACGAAATCCGGCAGTACGTCTATTCCGACGAGAACTGGATCGAGTTCGACGACGCGTTAGCCGTCATCCACAACAGCGGTGATCTGATCTAACCACCGTTTCGGGTTTGGTGACCGTTTGAGCCGCGCAAGCCCTGTCTCTTCAAGGCAGGGAGAGGTGTTCCCAACGCCGGAGACACATCGGGCACTCCGAAGGACGGTGACCGCGACGGTTCAGGCATCGGCGGGCCCATAGCTCGGGCAGGGGATGCGCGCCGGGCCGGACCGGATCACCTCGCAGATGGTGTCGTCGCTGACCGGCGCGAAGTGCCACGCGTCCACACCGACATTGATCTGCTTGCGGTCTTGGCGCCACCTCTCATGGATGTGACCACACAGCAGCCAGCCGCCGTCGTCCTTAGGTCGCCACTGGGCGAACTTGGCGGGCCGGCCCGGAATGCCGGGGTCGTAGGGAAAGTGGTTGAGCTGCACCGACTCGCCAGCCAACACGACCGGGTCGGGGTCATCGATGATGCGAGCGATGCCGCCCAGGTCAAAATACGCGGTGACCTGGTTGGGGCCCTTCTTTCGGCCCTTCCAGCAGGTGTCGTGGTTGCCGGGAACGAGGATCTTGCGGCCCTTGAGGCGCCACACGTGCGCCGACAAGTTCACTGTGAGCTGGCCCATCACCAGATCGCCGAGGATCCACACCTCGTCTGTGTCGGCGACGATGTCGTTCCAGCGCTCCACCATGGCGCGGTTCATAGCGTCCGCGTTCGCGAACGGGCGCGCGCAGTACCCGATGATGTTCTCGTGCCCGAAGTGGTGATCTGAAGTCCACCATCTAACCATGATGTCCATGCTAGCGACGCTCTGTGAGGCGCACCGCCGGGCCGTGTCAGCGCGGCCTCGTAGGCTTCTCGGGTGCAGTGGCCGCACCTGGCGCCTGAAGCGCAGCATTGCTTGCTGCCTGTGAAGTCTAGGTATCCACCAACCGATGCTGACCGCTTTCCTCAGGAGCGGTTGAGGGCTATTGAGACGATTACCAAGGTGATGCCGGATAGATCGCGCAGGCTTGGCACTTGTACCAGGAAGATAAGGCCGATCAGCGTGGCGGTTACAGGTAGCATCGCTTGTAACAGAGCGAAACGACGCTGGTCTATCTGTTGCATGACGAGTTGGTCGATTCGGTAAGGGATTACGTTTGACAGCAAACCGGTGGCCAGACCGAGGACTAATAGCCAAGGTGTTCCCAGCGCCGGAGTCACATCGGGCACTCCGAAGGGGCTGATCGCTATCGCGCCTGCAAGCATCCCAAGGCCCAAACCGTCGATTGCTGCCGGGCTGCGTGCTACACGATGGCCGAGCACTATATACATTGCCCAGCACAGGGCTGCCAGCAGTGCGAAGCCCACCCCTCGAAGGGTGCCCTCGGCCTCGACTCCAGCCAATATCACCACGCCCACCACTGCCAACATCAGCGCGCCGCCGGCGCGCAGGGTTCGGGTGCCGATCGCGGCCACTGTCAGTGGTCCGAGAAACTCGATCGCAACGGCATTGCCCAGCGGCAGTTCGTCAATCGCTAGATAAAACGCCAGGTTCATCGCTGCCAGCGCTACCCCGAACTTGGCGGCACTCCAGAGTGCGTCCGGTTTCCAACTGCGACGCCAGGACCGGCGAAGAATCACGATGATCGCGGCAGCTCCCAAGACTCGCAGCCACGCGGTTCCCCCGGGTGAGAGTTCCTCGAACAACCCCACCGCTACTACTGCACCGAGGTACTGCGACACCGCGCCCGACATAAACAACAATTCGGGTGCGACTCGCTTCATCAGTTCGCAGGTTACGGCCTAGTCTTGGCCGAGTGAGGGTAGGTGACCCACACCTGGGTCATAACTACTCGTTCGCTGATTCCTCGTTCGCTGATTCTTCGTCGGGGTCGGGTTCTTCGTTTTCCAAAAGGAACGAGCGATAGATCCTGATGAGGACTTGTTTTTGCTCTGTGGTCAGATCTGACTGAGCGCGGATAGTAGCAATCAAATTGCTGTCTCGATCCTCATCAAGGATCCCGGCTCGGACATACAGTGACTCCGCAGATACCTCCAACGCACGGGCTATCTGTTGGAGGATTTCTGCAGAAGGGCGCTTGAGACCCCGTTCGATTTGGGAGAGGTAGGGGTTTGATACCTGGGCCAAGTCGGCCAGCTTGCGAAGGCTGAACTCGGCCTGGCGCCGTTGTTCACGTATGTAGTCGCCGAGATCCTTGAGAGGATCAAGGTTTCTTCGGGTCACCATTGGAGGGGCACCTGAGAAACGTTCAAGCGGCTTTCAGCCCTTGTCTTCGACACCGGCGGTTTTGGTGTCTTGGACTTTGCTGGTGGTTTTGGGGCTGGCGGTTTTGGAGCTGGTGGTTTTGGGGGCGGTTGCTTTGGCGGCGGCGGGTTTACTTGCCGTTGCAGCGGTCTTGGTGCTAGCGGTGGGCTTTTTGACGTTAGCGGTGGGCCTCTTGGCGGTCTTGGTGGTCTTCTTGGCTACCTCGGGGGCTTCGATGCCGATGAACTCCCACGCTTTGTTGCGGTTTTCGGTGATCGCTTCGGCGATCTGCGAGGGGAGTTGCTCGGTGAGCTTGAGGGTGCGGGGCTCGGCGAAGGCACGAAAATCGGTAAGAGCCTTGGTGGCGTGCTTGCGAGCGAGAGTGGCGTGCTCCTCGATGAAATCGGGGGCGGGAAGCTCGCGTCCGACGATTGCGTCGGTGACCAATAGGTTGACCCCGACCGATGCGTAGGCGGCGGCCTTGACCTGTTCGAGAACTTCAGACATTTTGACTCCTGGATTGATGTGGGGGATTGGGGGATTGTTACTGAACGAGCCGACACTCTTGTAGCTCGCTTTGCGTACTATAGTTAGCACTCCCGGCGTTAGCAACCCCATTTAGCAAAATTGCTTACAAAAGTTCGCACTCCTCAATTCCGCTCCTGACACCGAGCGTGAGCGTACGATGGCTGAGGAATCGCCGATAGCACAATGATTGAAAAATGCTCGAAAGCTATTAAAGTGTCGAATCATGGCATCGTTTCTGGGTTGGTTTGTGTTTGGGCCTCTGCCGGGATTGTTTGTCAGTTTCTTGGTATGGATCGCGAAGCGGCTACACGACCGAAGGTTGATCCGACGCAGGTGGCTTCTGAGCGACCCGCGCCGCGTTCGACTGTGCATTTCGGCTTCTCCGAACGTTGAGACAGGCGCGTATCACAGACCGACTACGGGTATCGGACAGGCGAAAGCGTTAGCGCAAATATCGCCATCCCTAACCAAGGCTTGGCGTGATATCGATGTTCAGAACGTCTACTTCGCTGAAGAGGTCGCTGGCTCCGATCTTGAGACCGATCTGATTCTGATAGGCGGTCCAAAGACAAACGCCCTCACGCAGCGTGTGCTAGACATTGTGGGAGAGGACATGGGCTGCCGCCAGGACGGCTCGACGATAATTGTCGGCGACAAGCGTCTCGAAGGCGAGGTTGATGACAATGCCACGGGAACTGACTATGGATTGGTCATGAGGATCACTAACCCCTTTTCATCCGCTCACCGGCTTATTGTCCTTTCTGGATCTCACACCTTCGGAACGGTCGCGGCGGCACGATTTCTGGTATCTGCCCCGCTTCCCGCCAAACAGGCTGGCGAGTTGGCTGTCGTCATCAAAGCGTCGGTGGAGAAGGGGCACGCCCTTGAGGGGTCGGTAGTTTGGAGTAGCGATTGTGCATGAGGTCGTTGAAGCCTCCTCTTTCTCCAAGACGGGCGATGAGACGCTTAACGAGGACGCGTTCATTATCGACGACGGTGTGGTCGCCGTGTTCGACGGCGAGACCAACAAAGAGAAGGCCGTCATCCCGGCACCGGGACGACGGGTCGCGCTGGCCCTGGCAGATGCGGCTAGAAACCTGCCGAGTGCCTGCGATCCCGAGACCATAGTCAAGAATCTCCAGGAGGCCGTGGCAGCGCTCTCCGAAGCGGGCCCCTCAATGGCAGCCGTTGGCGCGGTGCTCGACATTCGCTCTCGACGTCTAACACGCGTCGGTGATGTTGCCGTAGGCATCGACGGAGAGTTCCATTTTCAACGGAAGTTGCTTGACGACATCGCAACCGCGTCTCGTGCCGCGTTGCTGCGGACGCACCTTCTTGCCGGCTGGACTTCCGACGCTCTGCGCGCCGAAGACCCGGGTCGCGAGATGATTCTGCCTCTTCTGAGGGCGGCGACGGCGTGGCGCAACCAATCCGGGTCTAACTATGGATTCGCATCGTTGAACGGTGGTGTGACACCACCCGAGATGATTGATGTCTTCGAGATACCAGCAGGCGCAGAGGTGGTTATAGCCACGGATGGATACTGCGATCCGCGTCCGACCCTACGACGAAGCGAGGAGGTGCTCGCGCGCTCGATAGCGGCGGACCCGCTTCGTATCGGGCCACCGCCGGGGACCAAAGCCGTGCTCCCGTCCAACATCAGTTTCGACGACCGGACCTATGTGCGAGTGAAGTTCTAGCCGGGCGCCGGCTAGGGTCAGCCGTCGTGCTTGATCGCATTCATGTCATGGGTGCCTATTGGCGTGACGACAGCGACTTGCCGACGCCGTTGGGTGAACTGATCGCCGCTGCAAAGGATCACCACTCGGAACCGGCGGTGACCAAACTTCAGGAGCAGTTGTCGGATTTCGTCGGTGATTTGGATCTCAACGATGATTTGGCGGGCGCTGGCAAAGCACTGGCAATTCCGGTACCGGTTTTTCCGGGTAACAACGGGCGTCTTGTCCTAGAACTGGCCAACACGGTCGCGTCGGCAACAGACGCAGTACTGTGCGAGGCCCTGGTACGGCGCAATCCCACGGCGCGGTTGCGGGACACAGCACCCGACTTGCGTCTCGCCGTCGTCGAAGCGGCTGGCTATGAGGTTGTGAGTCCGGTTTCTGGTCGTGTGGTGATATTGGTTGACGACATAGTGCTCACCGGGACGACTCTGCGTTACCTCGCCCGCCAGATTCGTGACGCTGGCGCAACGAGGGTTGTGGCGGTGGTCGCCGCTCGCACCCGCCGTGCAGACCCCGATGTAGTCCAGCCACCAACAAGTGACGCCTCAAGCGGACTGGTGGTCAAGCAGGTACCGAACCGATAGGCGGTCGGCCTCTTCGCACACGACGCTGCAACTCCTCGACATCGCCGTCGGTTGTGGCGACTTCCTCAGAGATGCGCTCAATGTTCTCCTCGGTCAGCGAGCGGCCCGACTTCGTAACGTAGCTCGATGCTTCAGTCATCTCGGTCCTCCCTTGGTCTGTAGCAGCGGACAATAGACAGGACGAAGTCGCATGGCATGTATGACGAGACCCTCGTAGCACTTGTTGACAATGTCTGTCGCCCCCGATTATTGTGCACCCGGCGATCCGTGCAACACATTTATCGCTTATGTCTCGGCAGCAGATAGGACACTTCAGTGAAGATCGGCACGCTGTACACGGCTGAGTTCTATAGCTTCGCGCGCCAATCCCCCCCCCCCCCCCCCACCCCCCCCCACCCCCGAAATCTCGCAGACCTAGCCATGTAGTCGCTGCGCTGGAGCCCGCGGTTCTGCTGTTGCTTGTTGCCGCTTCGCCATCATCGGCGCAGGCCGGTGGCTTCAGCGACGTAGCCGACGGAAGGTTCTTCTCGGAACCAGTAGATAGCCTCGCTAGCAGCGGCGTCCTGACCGCCTGCGATGACGATGGCGGTCGGTTTTGCCCCGACGATCCGATCGACCGCAAGACGATGGCGGTGTGGATGGTGCGAGTCCTCGACGGCTCAGATCCGGCGCCCGGCGGCACGTCACGTGACGGTCGATTTGACAACAGCGAATACGTTGACGGTCCTTGGCTGGATCAACAGCCCGTCAGCGGATGGCAGTCCCTGGGCATACACGACCTCAACGGCCGCGTGCGAATTGAAGTTCGCGATACGCGAACCCGTGACGACTACCGCGATGTCGGCAACGAGAACGCCCGTCTAGCGGTCGATGCGATACGGCTGAGGAGCATTGATGGTCACCAGACATGAAATCCAACGAACCCCGACCGCTCTAATCGTCAGAGAACTACTACACAACGGAAAGCGATAACCGTGCCTTTTATTCGTACGATCCAGACTAATTCAAGTTCAATTCGCTCTTCACGACATGAACGTCGGAGCCACAAGGCGACCCTAGCCGTGCTTGCAGCGTGTCTGTTAGCCGCTGGTCTCGCCACCACCGCACCCGGGGGAGTGGCGTTAGCCCAAACCCAGCAAACCAACTGGTACATAAACGACGGCCCGGTATTTGGTCCTGAGGGGACGGGTGTTGGCTGGCTTGGTGGCGATCCTGTCAGTCGCGACAATGGTTATGGTCCTGGAAAGTACTATAACGACAGCGAGTACGCCTACACCTCTGCTGTAGGTGGTCACGATCCGGCTGGTAGCTGGGCGAGATGGGACATGGGCAATCGTGTCGGTACACAGGAGCTTTATGTATATGTTCCCGGGAACCACGCTTCAGCCCGAGTCAGATACAAAATCTCTTTGCGGTCTCAGTCAGGTACAACCAGCAGCGGCCGTACCGATTGGGTCAATCAGGCCGATCTTGAGGGGTGGCATTCGCTAGGACGCTGGAGTACGAATGGCCGCGACACTACCATATCGGTCCTCTATAATGAGTCTGAGCACGCGACTGGTCGAAGCGGTGTCCTTTGGCGCAGTGTGGGTATTGACGCGATGGCGATGCGATGCGTCGATAACTGCGGTTCCACCACCACTCAAGGCGTTCCTGGAACACCGCGCAACTTGCGTCTTGTTCTAACCGACGACAATAGTTTCAGGATAACTTGGGATCCGCCCGCTAGTGATGGCGGCTCAGCAATTACAGAATATACAAGGGAAATGTCGCGCCCACGCCTATCGTCCGACGTAGGTCCATGGCAAAATTCATACAACCATAGTCGCAACAGTAGATCTGAGACGTTTCATGGCCGGAATGGAGCAACCTATACCGTGGAAATCGCTGCGAGGAATGCCGTGGGAACTGGCGCTTCGGCGATTGCTAGAATAACTACTCAACCGGTAGATGGGCCACCGCCCACACCGACGGATTTGGTGGTTCAAGCCTCTGGTGATAGACGTGTTCTGGTAACTTGGAATCTTCCTGGTGGAAGCAACACTTCATACGTCACGTATGAGGTACGCGTGTCCCGCGGTCGTGACGGCGGCGACGGTCCGTGGAGCAATACGTGGACTAGGAGCAATCAGAATTTTTCATTCACCGGTCGGTCGGGTGTTCCATATACCTTCCGTGTCACAACAATTCGGAACAGTCAGCGAAGCGATCCGACCTACTATCGAGATGTGGTCGTACTCCAGAAACCAGAGGTTACTGTAGGGAATGAGGCCAGATCATGGATTGTTGACGACCCCGACTCGTTTGTCAATTGGATCAGCGCCAAGGCCGCACGGAGCTATCAATTGGACTGGCGCTATATGGAAATTGATACAGACAGACTGAGGGTGATTTATCGGCAACTCTCCGACGGTCAGATTGACAATAGGACGAGAGAGAATCTCACTGCTGAGGCAAACGGTCTCCTTGTCGGCACGGAAATTGCCGCCCGACGGATCGGAGGAGACTCGGCACCAAACGCCGACGCAGATTCTCCGGAGGGCTACTTTGATGTTAAAACAAGGCGCTACTCTATAAATACTATCAACGGCTCGTCCGGCGGCGGATGGAATCCTGAGAGCCTTTCTCATAGGATTCATAGCAGGAACGATAACTATATCCTGCAAGCGCGGGTTAGGCCAATTGGGGCTGCGTCGAGTATTGGGCCGTGGTCTGATTGGGCATTTCATCCAGACTCACAGTTTGCAGCAGGTTGCCGTGCCTTGGATTTCTACAATAATATCAAGGATATTCTCAAAGCTATAGATGTCGCGGGCTGGGTAGTCACTATAGCAGGCATAGGAGCCGCAGCTTTCACTGGTGGCGGTTCGGTAGCGGCCTCGCAGGGAACCAAGGAGGCACTTAAATTTGTCGCGAAGGAAATTGCAAAGAAGGTGGTCCGAGAGGTAACGCTGCGGCAGGCGCTGAAGAACATTATCAAGTCTGCTCTTCAACAGGCATCCGAGAAGGTGGCAACTCAGTTTCTCGGATTTGTCTTCGGTTGCGCGACATTTGGTCTGGGTCTGTCGGAGGAAGAAAGCCGAGAAATGGGATATCGAATTGTGGATGAGACCTGGGACAACATCAAGGAAACCAACTGGTCGAAGACAACGGTGGAAGCGCTATTTGATCTTCCTGGTGGGTGATGTTGATTCGATAGACCCATGAGATGGATTTCGGGTCGGTCAGCACTGGCAATACTAGTGCGAGTGTATGGCCATAGCAGTCACACTTCTCTGGCGTTAGTGGATACAAATTCACACGAAGTTACAGAATCCAATAACAACGAAAGGTTATGTGAAATGAAGAGAGTTATGGCAGTAATGGCGCTGATGAGCTTGTTTGCTTTATTTGTGTTCGCGAGCCAGGCTTCAGCGCAAGATTCAGACGGCGAGGAATCCGATTCTGAAGAGCCTGATGGCGAGGAGTCGGATGGTGGTGAGCCCGATTCTGAAGAGCCTGATGGCGAGGAGTCGGATGGTGGTGAGCCCGATTCTGAAGAGCCTGATGGCGAGGAGTCGGATGGTGGTGAGCCCGATTCTGAAGAGCCTGATGGCGAGGAGTCGGATGGTGGTGAGCCCGATTCTGAAGAGCCTGATGGCGAGGAGTCGGATGGTGGTGAGCCCGATTCTGAAGAGCCTGATGGCGAGGAGTCGGATGGTGGTGAGCCCGATTCTGAAGAGCCTGATGGCGAGGAGTCGGATGGTGGTGAGCCCGACGCTGAAGAGCCCGATGTTGAAGAGCCTGACACCGACACGGGACCCGCTCCCAACGGTGGTGCCGATACGGGGTTCGGGGGAACGGCCGAGACAGGTGGACGTGACTGGACGCTAGCGGTGGCGGCAGGTCTCTTTGCTGTGGTACTGCTGAGCGGTGCGGTCCTCGCCCTTCGCCGCAACGACTGACGACCAACCAGCCCCCCGGAGGAAGGTGTCCACCGCGGAGGCCAGGCCGATCAGGACCATCTTGCGCACTGCGGCAACGGCATTCGTGGCCGTTGCCGCAGTAGCGTCATGCGCCTCTGAGGTGGCGACCATCGACGATCCGGCCCTGGGCCATTCGATGTCCTCTGGGGTCGCGGCCGCCAACGCTCCCGCCGAGACCATCCTGATGTCGGGGTCGCCGATGACAGCGGCAGTTCCTGCCAATTCGGAGGACAACGTCCACATCGCACCAGCGCCTTCGAACGACACGGTTGCCGGTGCCTTCGGCAACATCGACGACGAGGCGGCCGATCCAATGACCATTCGTATCCCTTCGATCCAGGTCGATGCGCCGATCATCGGGCTCGGTCTTCGTGACGACGGTTCGATCGAGGTGCCAAGGGGAACCGAAGAGACAGGTTGGTGGCGAGACGGCCCCGAACCAGGCGAACCAGGCCCAGCCGTGATTCTCGGCCATGTGGACTCCTACACCGGACCCGGCGTGTTCTACCGTCTTACCGAATTGCAGACCGGTGATCATATTCACATCGACAGGCAAGATGGGACAACCGTCACCTACGTTGTCGAGTCGTCTGAGCGTCACAGTAAGGACGCCTTCCCCACCGATGCCGTGTACGGAACGATGGAGCAACCAACGCTCCGGCTCGTAACATGCGGTGGTGTCTTCGACGGAAGCGAACGCTCCTACATCGACAACCTCATAGTCTTTGCCTCGCTCATGACCAATCCCACCACGGGTGAACTCGGATGACAGCTCGCCCTCGAACCCGCACGCGCCCTCCAAGTGTCCTCTGGGCCGCTGCGGCTGCATGTGCGCAGACGCGCTGAGAGGCCGCCGTGTTCGGGTTGCGGCGGGCTGTTGTGGTCCGACGGCGACCAGATCACAGTGTTGGTGGACCTCCCCGTGTTCGGCGGCCCGGCGGCTGGTGTGCTGCAAGCAACTGGGCCCTCCTCACAACCCTTACTCCACCCTGAAATCCGAAGCGCCACCAATAGGTGTCACCTCACCCAGACTGGCGATCGAGCAGGCGCTGAATCCATGTCGACAGACTGTCGAAGTCTTGGGCTCCCTGGATCGGGAACGTGTCGTTGAAGATCATCGCCGGCACACCTGTGATGCCTCTATTGATGGCCTCGTTGTGGTCCGCTATCACGTCCTCGGTGAGTGAGCGATCACGCTGTTGAGTCACTGACAGAAATTCGTCTGAGTCAACACCAACGTCTCCCGCAACCGCAGCCAACACCGACCAGTCCGAGATGGTCTGGTTCTCGGTGAAGTAGGCCCGAAGAAGCCGATGATGAAAAGCGTCAACATTCTCAGGAGCAAGAATCTCCATCGACTTGGCAGCCACCTGAGCCGGCAAACTTGACGAAGGCGGTTCGTTTGTGGAGGCCCACTCGTTGAACACCACTGCAGGCTCCATCTCTGCAGGGCGTCGCCAAGACTTCGTGTATTGGATGAACTTCTCAAGCGATGCTGCCTTCGGCTCGGTTCTCAACAGAAACGACCGCCAAATAACGCTTAGCTGATCGCCAAAGTGCTCCTTGAGCTGGTCGAGACGAACTGTCCCGACATAACACCATGGTCAAAGAAAGTCGGACCAGACAACGATCCGTACCGGTTCGGTCATGGGTGCGACCTTAACCCAGACTGCCACCTGCCGAGGTTGCCCCTCTAGCCTGCACCCATGAGTAAATGTGCATTTGTTGGGTTGGGAGTAATGGGATATCCGATGGCAGGGCATCTGCAGGCGGCCGGACATAGGGTCACCGTCTATAACCGCACGGCGGCCCGCGCGCAGTCTTGGGTCGAAGAGCACGGCGGATCCCATGCACCGACACCGGCGGCAGCCGCTGAGGGCGCTGAATTCGTGATCGTGTGCGTGGGCGACGATCCTGATGTTCGGGCCGTCACCACCGCTGCCGGCGGAGTTCTTTCGGCGATGAAATCCGGTTCGGTGCTAGTCGACCACACGACCGCATCGGCTGATCTGGCTCAAGAAGTACACGCTGCGGCAGCGGCGGTAGGAGTCGGTTTCGTCGACGCGCCCATATCTGGAGGTCAGGCGGGTGCCGAAAACGGTGTGCTTACGGTGATGTGCGGAGGCGAGCGCGCCGACTTTGACCGTGCAGCGCCGCTGATTGCCGCCTACTCGCGGGCTTGCCGTCTTCTCGGCGGGCCCGGTTCGGGACAACTAACCAAGATGGTCAACCAAATTTGCATAGCGGGGCTGATCCAGGGACTCAGCGAGGGGCTTGACTTCGCTATTCGGGCGGGACTCGATGTCGGCGATGTCGTCGAAACCATCTCCAGAGGAGCCGCCGGTTCCTGGCAGATGGAGAACCGCAGCCAAACAATGGCTGAACGCAAGTTCGATCACGGCTTCGCTCTCGACTGGATGCGCAAGGATCTGGGCATCTGTCTGGCCCAGGCCGACCGCATCGGAGCCCACTTGCCGGTAACAGCACTGGTCGACCAGTTCTACGCCCGTCTCCAGCGCCAAGGGCACGGTCGTTGGGACTCAAGTTCGCTCATCGAACTGCTCCGCGATAACTGATACACTGTGCATATACAGCAGGTCGTGTCTCTAGGTAGGACACCAGATTTCTATCGCTACGTTGAGCATCCGATTTCTGGTGCTCAGCGAGACGGAGATTTTGTGGTGATTCGCTGGCCCGATGGGGCAGAGATGCGCGCTTACGCGCTTTGGCTGTTTGAGAATCGCATGGGCGACGAGTCGATCGATGAACAAACCAGGGAAAACAAACTCGACCCGGCGGATCTGCCACCGCCGGACACGCTCAAAGGAGTCGCTGTTGCGCACAACGGCGACTTGGAAGTGACCTGGGAGGGATATCCGACTTCGCTCTACCACTCCGGCTGGTTGCGTCACGTGCATGAGGGTCGACACGCCCAAAGTGCCCACATCCCTCCGGTTCTAGCTTGGACAGTATCGACACTGCCGGAGCTGCCGACCTTCAGCGGTCCGCTAGTGCTTGAAAACGACGAGGCGCTGGGAGCATGGCTCACAACGCTGGTAGAGTTGGGTATCGCCCGCCTTGTTGGACTCGGAAGCGAAGAAGAAGTGGTTGCCGAGCTGGGCCTTCGAATCGGCGCGCTGCGCGACACGAACTTTGGTACTACTTGGTCGGTCAGCGCTGATCTGGATCCGGGTTCGGTCGCCAACACCGCTCTGCCGTTGGCTCCGCACGCCGATCTTCCGACCCGCGAAACCCCGCCGGGATACCAGCTGCTTCACTGTCGAGTGAACGACTGCACCGGGGGATTGAGCCACATGACCGACGGCTACGCGGTGGCTCGGCACCTTCGAGACAATGAGCCCGAGGTCTATGAGATTCTCTGCCGCGCTAGATGGATCTTCTTCAATCGTTCACCAGAACATGACCATCGTTGGAGTGGCCCACTGATTGATCACGGGGGACCCGGTAGTCCGTTGACATTCAGGTCGTTTCACCCTGTGAGAGCCTTTCCCGACATGCCCGAAGAGGACCTTCCCTTCGCCTATCAGGCTCTGCGGCGTTTCTCGGAGCTGTGTCGCAGCGACGAATATCAACTCCGCTCCGTTTTCTCGGTGGGAGAACTTGTCGCCTTCGACAACCGGCGCATCCTTCACGGACGCGGTCCGTTCAGCGAAACCACAGGTAGAAGAGTGCTGCGTGGCGCCTATGTCGATCACGATGAGGTGCATTCGCGACTGCGAGTCTTGATGCGCCGCCACCAGACCGCTCGAATGCCAAAAGACCCGAATAGAGCAGAAAGACCCGAATAGAGAGGGGATCCAATGAGCACGTTCATCACTTGTGCTGTTACCGGAGGCGGTGACACGGCCAGCAGGTCCGTTCACATTCCGGTCACACCCGAAGAGATCGCCAACGCCGCGATCGAAGCGGCCAAGGCTGGCGCTGCAATCGTGCATTGCCACGTCCGAGATCTGGCGACTGGCAAGCAGAGCCGTGACGTCGGTCTCTATAAAGAGGTGACCGACCGGATTCGGTCGTCGGACACCGATGTGATCATCAATCTCACGGGGGGAACCGGTGCCGATCTGACTCTCGGCGGGGTTGAGAATCCTCTTCCCCTCAACGAGGAGGGCACCGATATGGCCGGTGCCACCGAACGGATGGCACATGTGCGTGAGTGCATGCCCGAGATCGCCACGATCGACATGGGGACCATGAACTTCGGAGAGGGTGACTACATCATGACCAACTCCACCTCGCAGCTTGATGAGATTGCCCGTCAGTTCGCCGAGATCGATGTGCAACCCGAATTGGAATGTTTCGACACAGGCCATCTCTGGTACGCCAAGCAAATGGAAGCGCGGGGCCTGCTGGAACCTCCGATCATGGCGCAGTTGTGCATGGGTGTTCCGTGGGGCGCCCCCGACGACATGAACACCCTGATGGCGATGGTCAACAACACCCCTGACCATTGGACCTTCTCCACTTTTTCGATCGGGCGTCGGCAACTCGAATATGTTGCTGCCGCGGTCTTGGTGGGCGGCAACGTTCGCGTCGGTCTGGAGGACAACCTGTATCTCGAAAAGGGCGTATTGGCCACTAACGGCATGCTTGTCGATCGTGCCGTGCAGATCCTCGACTCCTTGAACATCGATGTCATGGGTCCCGCCGAGGTTCGCGACATGCTCGGTATAACCAAGCGAACCTGACGAGTCCTAAGGACAGGAAGGGGCAGTCTGCGTGGCTTCATTGGAGACAGTTGCCGTTGTTGGCGCCGGTGTGATCGGTTCCGCTTGGGCCGCTCGGTTCGCTTTGCATGGGGTTGACGTGTTGGTGGCTGATCCCAACCCCGACACTGCGCGGATCATCGACGAGGTATTTGCCAACGCCCGCGCCGCGTGGGGTGACCTTGAACTGCCACCCACCAACGAGGGCACCGTGACCATCGTCGACTCGATCGCCGAAGCTGTCGCAGAGGCGCACCACGTGCAGGAGAGTGCTCCCGAAAACCTTGATGTCAAGAGGGGCATCCTTGCCGAGATCGATCAGCACGCCCCGCCCGACACGGTGATCGCATCGTCAACGTCGGGGATCAAGCCCACCTACCTTCAAGCCCCCTTGGCCCACCCGGAGCGTTTGCTTGTAGGCCATCCATTCAATCCCGTGTATCTCTTGCCGCTGGTGGAGGTTTGCGGTGGAGAACAGACCGCCGAGTCGGCGATTGCTGCGGCTATGGAGACTTATTCGTCGATCTCCATGAAGCCGTTGCATGTCCGTGTCGAGATCGATGCCTTCATAGCAGATCGCTTGCTTGAAGCGGTGTGGCGCGAAGCGCTATGGCTGGTCAACGACGGTGTGGCCACGACCGAAGAAATCGACGACGCGATTCGTTACGGTTTCGGACTGCGCTGGGCTCAGATGGGACTCTTTGAGACGTACCGCGCGGCCGGCGGAGAAGGCGGTTTCGAACACTTCATCCGTCAGTTCGGCCCAACGCTGAACTTGCCGTGGAGCAAGTTGACCGATGTCCCCGAACTCAGCGACGAACTGGTCGACACCCTGGTCGCTCAGTCAGACGCTCAATCCGGCCAATACACGCCCCGAGAACTGGAACGCATCCGAGACCGCAACCTGGTAGGAATCCTCAAGGCCCTGGAGGCCAACAACTGGGCCGCCGGCCGAACCCTCGCCGAACAGCGAACCCGACTGGCCGACAAAGCGTGATGCGATCCGACTCAGACGGTGAGCGTTCGAGCACAACTTGACTGGTACGTCGATCCGAAGCATCCAGGGTTGGACCTTGAATTTAAGTCACGAGGCGTCTCATCGACCCCTTTGGAGTTGAATTCGAGAATGAACCAACGCAAGGGAAGGCCAAAGCTGCCTCACCGTTAACCCGCTTCACTTCAGCGCGGTCAGATGATTGCATGTTATTTCAATCTGTGCAGAACATATCTGTAGCACATTAAATATATGTTGATGCCACCTACTTGACGAATAATTGCCGTTATTCGTAACGTAGGTTCGGGGTTGTTGTCAAGTCTTTGTTGGTCTTGATTGTTGACGCGTACCCGACTTTGGCCTGTCGATTGTGTGGTTTACCTGGGTAGACAGCAGTTGAGCCAGCCACCGAATTTCTTGAGCGCGAAATACTTGTAGATGAATTCGACAAGTTCTGGCACTTGTCGGTCATCGCCGGACAGTGGCTGGACCATCAGCCGTCGGTGACCGCTGGGGATGGTCCGGTTTGTTACGGATTCTCGCCGATTTATGATTCCGACCAGGGGTTTCGTGGTTGGACTCCTCACGCTTCGCGTCTCGTCAGTCGGGGATTCTACGCGACGAATAACGGCAATTATCCGTCACCTTGAATAGGAGAGTCCACCAATGAAACTGCCAAGTGCCCCCAAGATCTTTGGCCGACGTAAAGGAGCGGGTGTCGCTGAACGCGACATGGCCCGTTCAAGGAAACTTGTGCTCGCACCGTTGGCCGCGATTGCAGTCTTGACCCTTGTCAGCGCCGCGCTGTTTGGTCAAGCGCTGGTAAGTCCCGAACCCGCTAGCGCACACACCGTCACAAAGCAGGTTCCTCGAATGGAGCGCGTTTGTGTTGAAGAACCGGCCTATGTGAGGGTGGTGGTCGGGTATGAGGATCGCGTCAATCCGCGTACCCGCCAACCCATACCCATCTACGGGTGGAGGTGGGATACCCGCACTGTGTGCGAGTGGGTTACCTATTACGTAACGGTCAACAGGAACCACTGGCATATCAGCAGCGAGGTTTGTGAGTACGTCCAAGCCTTCGTGTTCGCTGCGACGACTGCGGCTGGCACGGGTGTCGGGACTTTGGGGGGCATGGCCGTTGGCTCTAGCATTGCGCCTGGGGCGGGCACTGCCGTCGGTGGCGTCGTCGGTGGGTCTCTCGGCGCTGGCGCAGGAGCTGTAGCAGGTCACTGGGTGAACAAGCGGGTCTGCAGTTGGATTCCGTCGGTCATCTGGGTGGCATAAGATGAAAGAGATCGAAAAAATTAGAGAAATATGAGAAGGAGTATCGCTATGAGGAAATTCGTTACCAATATGGAGAGTTTGTATCGGAAGCACCCGGTATCTACGCTCCTTGGGTTTGTCGCCGGAGCCGTGACCGGCGGCGTGGTATCTGCGCTGTCGTTTCACTCCGACGGTTACACGATGTCCGCCGCGGTGGGTAGGGGCGCTGCAGTGGCGGCGCTTGCGTACGCTGGTCTTCTGGCCATCCGTTGGGCGACCGTGCGCCTAGCTGATCGCTGGACGACCAGCAACGCTGCTGGCACGGCGGTTCCGCGGACCGATGACGCGGCTTAAGTCGGCGTGCGCTGTGTTGGCGTTGTCGGGTCTGCTGGCCGGGTGCGGCAACGGTGTGAATGCTGATGCGTGCCGTGATGCCGCGACCGAGCAGGCAGAAGCAGAGGCGGCCTGGGGTTTGGTTATCGAGGAACACACCACCGCTCACATCGCCGACGCTGACCATTCTGAGATAGAGGCACGGTTATTGTCTGGCCGCGTTGATGCGATCATCGCTGCTGAGTCGACACGTAGGGCGTGCCAGTAAGTGCCGTAGCCGGGCGAGTTGGGTTCCCGTGCTACCCCCGCCGGGAATCCAACCGTTCGTGTTCACCGGCGCCGAGTACGGAGCGCAGTACACCGTGACGGTCACCGCCAGCCATGGCACCGGCTGGGCGCAGTACACAGAAACCGGGTCCTGCGCGTAAACGTGGGATTTGGGGTTGCTGGTTTCGGTTGGTGGGTCATGTTGTCAGGAGTCCTCGGGCTTGGAAGTTGGCGGGGTTGGTGAAGCCGTGGGCGGTTCGTCGTAGGACTGGGAGGAGGTTGTTGGCGCGCTTTGATTCTGCCGCAATGCAGACAACGAGGCCGACTCACCGTCGACTCGACCCTCACCCTCAACTCCTCGGGCGTGTCCACAACCACCGCGAGTACACGAATCTGGCGCAGATGCAACCGCACCCGCATAACATCACAAGCCATCGGGACCCTCCTGGATCGTTGGTGTTATCAATCACCGATTCCAGCAGGGCCTCAACCCCCACTCAGGGACCCTCAACCACCCCCCACCCCACGTTTACGCGCAGGCTCAACAACCCGGCCAAACTCAACCAGTCACACGAATCAGAACCCGACGTCCCCGCTTCAACGCGTAGACCCGGTTATGTGACGGTTATTGGGTAGGAGTTTGGTAGTGCTGGGTCTTCAGGTATTGGCCCACAGGAGTGTCGTGTGCGGAGAGGTGTTCGGTGTAACGGGTGGCGGTCACGGCGGATTTCCAGCGTCCTGCTTGCATCAGACCGAGCAAGGTAACATCGGACGCGGCGAGGTCTTGAGCCATGCCCACACGCGGTGAATGGCTGGTGATGTTGGTGGGGTCGATGCCGACGGCTTTCGCTGCCGCCCTCATCCGGCGAGTGACGGTGCTGGGGGAGATTTTGAAGATCCGGTCTCGGGGGTCGGCGTCGTCGGGTCGGATACGGGCGATTGCTTGGGCGGTGAAATCGGAGATGGGAGCGACCGCACCTTGCCCGGTCTGGTCAGTCTTGGAGCGACGGATCCTCACAACGTTGAGTCCATGTTCTTTTGGCGTTTCTATGTCTATCCAACGGAGTGCTAGAAGTTCACTGCTGCGCAGGGCGGCGTCATGGGCAAGCGCGATCATGGCTATGTCGACTAGGGCGCGTTGTCCGGCTTGCTCGTGGGTTTCGATGCCTCCTCCGGGTCGGTTGCGTCTGGGGAGGTGGGCCGTTTCGATGATGCGTTCGATGTCCTCCCATCGCAACGGCTCTGCTTGTCGGGGTGTGCACCCCTCTGCGACGCAGGTTCGGTTCAGTCCGGCCATCAGTTGTCGAAGCTCGGGATCGTGGGCCGGGTTTGGTTCCGGACGCGAGTTGTGTCTCTCGGCTACAGCCGCAAGGTAGGTGCGTACGGTGGTCGGTTTCTTCTTTTGGCGTATTAGCTCTGCCAGCCAGTTCTGAAGATCCTTCGGGTCGGCAGGCCATGCTGACAGCCCGTTGTCGTCGGCCCACTGGGTCCAGCTTCTCCATCCAGTGTCATAGGTCTTTCGGGTCCTGTCGGCAAGCGCGGCTGTTCTGGCGCGGGCAATCAGCACCTCGGGGGTCTCGTTGTCGTTTTCGAGCCCGCCAGCGGTGTGGGCGTCCGCTGCGTCTTCGGGTGTGGTCATGTTGTGCAGATCTGCCTGACGTCGAATCCATGACCAGACGTTTCAGCACGGCCAGATCGCAGCATGCTAATTCAATCTGCGGAGAACACACCCGCATCAGACAAAAGAACATGTTAATACACGCATATGACGAATATCCGCCGATATTCGGACCTTGGGTTCGGGGTTGGTGTCAAGTCTTGTCGGTATTGATTGTCGATACGCTCCCGACGCTGGCCCGTCGATTGTTGGGTTTGCTTGGACGCCGATCACACCCGGTTCATGTGGCTCATCACAGCGATACGGGTTGACTCCCGTAGCGAACCGGTTGTCAGGCTTGGCAGCGTCTAAAGTGGTGTCGTGACCGCTCCGACACCAGAGGAACTCTCACGCGAGGTGGCGAGTTCTGGAGCGCTCAAAGCCCAGGCCGAGACGGTCGCGACGCTTATGCTCGCTGTCGCGGCAGGCGTTTTCATCGCTCTCGGTGCCATGTTCGCCAGCAGCATCGGGGCAGGCTCGGAACTCGGCCTCGGACCGACGCGGTTGCTGATGGGCATGGGCTTCTCGGTGGGCCTGCTGTTTGTGGTGGTGCTCGGAGCCGAATTGTTCACCGGCAACAACTTGATGGTCACGAGTCTCATCACTCACCAAGTGCGCTTCATTGGGGTGGCCCGTAACTGGACACTGGTTTACGTAGGCAACTTCGTCGGCTCTATAGCGCTAGTGCTGCTGGTGTTCTACAGCCGCTGGTGGGAACAGGGCGACATGTCGTTCGCCGCGGAAGCGGTGTCGACCGCCAATGCCAAGGTGAACCTGGGGTTCGTGGAAGCTTTCCTGCGAGGTGTCTTGGCCAACATCTTGGTCTGCCTCGCCGTTTGGACGGCCGCGGCTGGACGCACCGTCACCGACAAGATGTTTGGAGTGCTGTTGCCGATCGCTGCCTTCGTCACCGGGGGGTTCGAGCACAGCATCGCCAACATGTACTTCACGCCGGTCGGAGTGCTGATCTCGGGCGAACCCGGTGCTATCGAAGCTGCCGGACTCGTGGCCGGCGACGTGGAGCAACTCACTTGGGCCGGGGTATTCGGCAACCTGATTCCGGTCACTCTGGGAAACATCGTCGGCGGCGTCTTGGTGGGACTGCCGAGTTGTGCCGTCCATCTGCGCGAGGATGAACAAGTCGACGAAACCACGTAGCGAGGCTTCATTGGCGCGCAACTCAAAGATAGTCGTGACGGATTCTTTAGGGTGCTCGCTTGGCCCCTAGGCTGACCCCTATGAGTGACAACTACACGATCATTACGGCGGACAGCCATGCGGGCGGCAACATGGCCATGTATGAGGAGTATCTAGCGGCAGAGTGGAAAGAGGCCTTTGCCGAGTGGCGGGGTGCGTACAGCAACCCCTACCGAGACCTCCAAGACGACGGCCGGACCCGGAACTGGGACAACGAGCGGCGGCTGAGCGAACAGTATGCAGACGGCATCGTTGCTGAGATCACCTTTCCGAACACTGTGCCGCCGTTCTACCCAACCGGAATGCTTATCGCCTACCCACCACGCGACCGAGAGGAATACGAGCGTCGCCGGGCCGGCATTGATGCCCACAACCGTTGGCTCAAGGATTGGTGCGATCTGTATCCAACGCAACGCTGCGGCCTGCCACAGATCTTCTTAGAAGACCTTGACGACGCAACCAGCACCCTCGAATGGGCTGCAGCGGAGGGATTCCGCAGCTTCATGATGCCCCATGTTGCACCCGATGTTGACTTGCCCGGTCTTTGGTCACTGCACTGGGATCGACTGTGGGCGGCTATCTCCGACCTCGATCTGGTGATCACCCAACACGGTGGCAACGGCACGCCGAACTATGGCAGCGATCCTGCCTCGGGACTGATCTTCTTGATGGAGGTGCCGTTCTTCGCCCACCGGAACCTGTCTCACCTGATCATGAGCGGCGTGTTCGAACGTTTCCCCCAACTCAAGTATGTAATGACCGAGCAAGGTACGGCTTGGGCCATCGACGAACTGAGGCGCATGGACGCCTATCACATGCAGATTTCTGCTGGACGCGTCGGCGAACTCGGCTTTTCGGCCGATGTGGTTCTGCCCATGAAACCCAGCGAGTACTTCGACCGCAATGTCTGGATCGGAGCGTCGTTCCCGTCGCCGGCAGAAGCCGAAGCGATCAGGACTCTAGGAGTTCACAAAGTCATGTGGGGTTCTGACTACCCGCACCACGAAGGCACCTACCCCTATTCGCTTGAGGCGCTGCAACGGTCGTTCTCCCATTGGGAAGAAGCAGACATGCGCAGAGTGTTGAGCGGGAATGCGGCCCATGTTTACCGCTTTGATCTTGATGCGCTAGCGCCTCTCGGAGCTGAACACGGCCCGTCGGTTGCTGAGGTGGCAACTCCATTGGCGGAGATACCCCGCAAAGCGACCAGCCCCGCTTTCTTCAAAAGCTGACGTGTCAACCACCCCGGTACCGGACTCAACCGCGCCCTACGCGGGGTTTGACGGCGAAGTCGGGCGCATCTTCTCAACCTCTGAACCAGCGTGGCCGCCGCGTCCCACCGCCCGTGAAGGTGCTCCCAATATCATCGTCATGCTGGCCGACGATCTTGGTTTTGCTGACCTTGGCTGTTACGGATCTGAAATCGACACCCCCGAACTGGATGCTCTAGCCGCCAACGGTGTTCGCTACACCAACTTCCACGTCAACCCGATGTGTTCGCCGACTCGGGCGTCGATGCTGACCGGTCTCAACCATCACCTGGCCGGTATGGGCCATGTTGCGCACAGCGATCCCGGATTCCCCGGCTATGCGCATGAGATCCGTGATGATGCCGTGACCATGGCCGAACTCTTTCGGGACCATGGTTGGGCGTCGCTGATGGTTGGCAAGTGGCACCTCTGCAAGGACTCCAGCCTCAGCGAAGCCGGGCCTCGCAACTCCTGGCCGCTCCAAAAGGGCTTCGAACGCTATTACGGAATCCTCGATGGTTTCACCAACTTCCATCAGCCACACCGGCTCTACGAAGACAACCATCACATCAACATCGACCAGTACCCCGACGACTATTACTTCACCGACGACCTCACCGATCAGGCCATCAAGATGATCGACGAGGTTCGCTCCTCGCATCCAACGAAACCGTTCTTCCTGTATTACGCCCATGGTGCGGTCCACGCGCCGTTGCAGGCCAAACAGGCAGACATGGACAAATACCGGGGTGCCTACGATGCGGGCTGGGATCAGATCCGTGAGCAGCGTTTCGCTCAGCAGAAGGAGCTCGGGGTCATCACCCCCGACACGGTGCTGCCGCCCCGAAACACCGAAGAGCAACACGCGGTTACCCCCTGGGATGAACTCAGCGACCTGCAACGTGAGACATTCGCCCGCTACATGGAGATCTTTGCCGGCATGGTTGACAGCGTCGACCAGAGCGTGGGACGGCTCCGTGAGCACCTGCAAGCCACAGGCGAGTGGGACAACACCATCATCGTGTTCACCTCCGACAATGGGGGATCGCGCGAAGGTCAACAAGACGGCACATCACAGTACTTTCGGACCCTGCTGATGCAGACCGGCAACGACGCGCTTGAAGACGTGGCGCTCGATCACACGCGACTGGATCTCATGGGCGGGCCGCAAACTTTGCCGCACTACCCGATGGGTTGGGCGATGGCCTCCAACACACCGTTTCGGCTGTACAAGATCAACACCCACCAGGGCGGCCATCAGGTTCCTTTCATCGTGCATTGGCCCGCAGGTCTTGCAGATTCCTTGTCAGGTTCGGTCGCTGAGGTTCAAGATGCGAACGGCCACGGGGAGATCCGTACGCAGTATCAACACATTACGGATCTGCTGCCGACCCTTGCGGAGCTGACCGGTTTGGAGATACCTACCAGCAAGAACGGTCAGCCAGTTCCTCAGCCTGCCGGTGCGAGTTTTTCAGCGTCTTTGTCGGACCCTGGGTGCGACACGACACATCGTCAGCAGTACTACGAGATGATCGGCCACCGAGGCATGTACGACGATGGCTGGTCGGCGGTGTCGCTGCGGATTCCGCGGCGGTCGTTTTCTGAGGCGCCCTGGGAGTTGCACAATCTGGCCGAAGACCCGACCGAAGCGTGCGACCTGTCCGCACAACACCCCGAACGGCTCGCCGATCTACAGGATGCCTTTGAGCAGGCTGCTTGGGCTAATCAAGTCTTTCCCCTCGACGAGGGCAACAGCATCAAGATGATCCAGAAACCACCCTGGGAGGATGAGTTCGTTGCCGACGTGCGGCTCCGACCGGGAATGCCGACACTTGAGCGTTGGCGGGCGCTGCAACTCATCAACTTCAAGTCTTTCGAGGTGTGCGTGGATCTCGATTATGCGTCCGGCGACGAGGGCATGTTGTTCGCCCACGGCGATCAGGGTGGCGGTTACGCGATGTATGTGGAAGGCAGCCACCTGTTCTTTGCGTTCAACGGCTACGGCGATATGACCGTTGTCGACTGCGGTGAACTCGCCGCGGGAACCAGAGAAATCGTCTTGGCGATGCAACGAGAGCCAAATTGGCGCCAAAACGCCCACATCAGTTGTGACGGCAGCGAGGTGGGCGAAGCGCTTGACTTGCCGGTGTTGACGGCGATCGCTCCGTTCGAGGGCATTGATGTAGGGATTGACCGCCGTTCCCCGGTGAGTTGGGAGATTTACGAAAAGCACGGCCCCTTCAAGTACACCGGCACCCTGCACGCGGTGACATACAAACCGGGCGAATTAGTCGCGGATGCCGGAATACGGTTCCTCGACTATCTGAAAGAAGCCGGTACCAGATTCGAGTAACCCCCCAGCACGGGGAATTTACGGAAGTCGCGATGTGCTCCCGACACGTCAAGTTGCTAGAAACAACCCATGTTTATCGGGTACAACACTAGACAGGAGGAGTTGCGGGCTGAGCTGCGTGCTTACTACCGCGAACTTCTGACCCCCGAAGTCCGCGAGGCGCTCGCAGCCGAGGATGGCTGCGGCCCTGCCCATCGAGAAATCGTGGGTCGCCTGGGGCGCGATGGTTGGCTCACGGTTGGCTGGCCCACAGAGTACGGCGGGCGCGGTTACTCAGCAGTTGAACAGTTCGTGATGTTCGATGAGTCGGTAGCGAGCGGCGCTCCCATCCCCATGTTGACGATCAACACGGTCGGGCCGACGCTGATGCAGTTCGGCACCGAGGAACAGAAGCAGTTCTTCCTGCCCAAAATCTCCAAAGGAGAGATCACTTTCTGCATCGGATATTCCGAACCCGATGCAGGAACAGACCTGGCGTCTCTGACCACTCGGGCGGTCCGAGACGGTGACGAATACATCATCAACGGCCAAAAGACTTGGACTTCGCTGGCAAAAGACGCCGACTACATCTGGCTGGCTGCTCGCACCAACCCCGAAGTTAAAAAGCACAAGGGCATCTCGCTGTTCTGCATTCCGATGGACACTCCGGGACTCTCGATTCAACCGCTCGACCTGCTGTCGACTCACGACATCAATCACACGTTCTTTGACGACGTGCGGGTACCTGCTTCCACACTCATAGGCGAAGAGAATGGCGGCTGGGGCCTGATCACCAGTCAACTGAATCGTGAGCGGGTCGCGATCTGTTCGTCGGGCATGGTTACCAAAGCGCTTGAGGAAACCATCGACTACGCCAAGAACACCAAACGGGCCGATGGTACGCGGCTGATTGATGCGCCCTGGGTGCAGCGCAACCTCGCCGAAGTCAGCGCAGGACTCGAATACCTGCGCCTCGCCAACTGGCAGGTGGCCTGGACGGTGGCCAACAAGATCGATGGTCAGCAACCCGACACGGACACCATCGCCGGATTCATCGCCGATTCCTCTGGAGTGAAGGTGTACGGGACCGAGTTCTATACACGGGCGTATCGCAAGCTGATGGAGGTGTATGGACCTCAAGCCACTGTTGCTCGCGGGTCGATAGGTCACCTGACCCGCCTTGAGATGCAGTACCGCTCAACGGTGATACTCACGTTCGGCGGAGGCACCAACGAGATGCAGCGTGACCTGATCTCCCAATTCGGCTTGGGCTACCCGAAAGCAGATCGCTGATGGACTTCACACTTTCCGACGAAGAACAGGCCATCAGCGACCTCGCGGCGCAGATACTCGGCGACAAATCGACTCATGAACGACTCTGTGCGCTGGCCTCCAACGATGATCGGATCGATGCTGAGGCCTGGGCCGCACTCGCCCGGGCGGGCATCTTGGGTGCGGCGGTTCCCGAGGAGTACGGCGGTTTGGGGTTGGGGTTCTTGGCGACCGCCATGGCCATGCAGCAGGTCGGCGCAACTGCTTCGCCGGTGCCGTTGCTGTCAACCGCGGTTATGGGCGCAATGCCGATCGCCGAATTCGGTACTGCCGAACAACGCGCTCGCTACCTGCCCTCAATCGCCGACGGTTCACTGATTGTGGCTGCGGCCCTTTACGAAGAAGGCACCACGGCTGCTGAGCCCGAGGTTGTGGCGTTGGCCGATGCTGACGGCTACCGCATCGAAGGCGTCAAACCGATGGTGGCCGACGCGCTCGACGCTGGTTTGATCCTGGTTCCGGCCAAGCTTGGCGATGGTTCGTGCGGTGTGTTCTTGGTGCCGTCCGATTCGGCGGGTCTTTCGGCGATTCGGGTTGAGGTCACTTCTGGTCGTCCGCAAGCCCGGCTGGAATTCTCTGGTGTGGTGGTGTCCCGCGACGCTTTGCTCGGGGGCTCTGCGTCGGCTGTGTCGGGTGCCGACATCGTGAACTGGATTGAACTCAGAGCCAATTGTTGTATGTGCATGATGATGGCCGGAGCGGCGCGATCCTCGATCGAATTGGCTGCCGAGTACACCAAGCAGCGCTATCAATTTGATCGACCGGTCGCCACGTTCCAGGCGGTCAGCAGTCGTGCTGGTGACAGCTATATCGACACGAACGCGATCATGTTGACGGCCTGGCAAGCGGCTTGGCGTATCGACCAGGGTCTGTTGGCTCAAGACGCTGTTTCGATTGCGCGTTGGTGGGCGGCCGAAGGCGGTTTTAGGGTCGTCCATGCAGCTGTGCATGTGCATGGTGGAGTCGGTGTGGACCGCGACTACCCGCTGCATCGCTATTTTGTGCTGGCCCGACAACTTGAGTTGACGCTTGGCAACGGTGAAGAACATCTAGCGACTCTCGGGCAAGCCATCGCCGCTCGCTGAAATATCTCGGGAACCAGATTGTTCCGGGAACCAGATGGTGTCTCTCGGTCGTCGTAGTCTTGAAAGTCAAGTCGAGAGGGTTTGTCCATGGTGAGACATCTTTGGCGCTGGTTGATCGTCGGGATCGTGCTGGTGTTGGTGGCCGGCGTATTGTCGAGCGACGACGAGCCTGAGACAACCGCGGATCCGGACAGCCCAGTAGAGCCAGCTACCGGCAGCGATTCCGAGGACCGAATCGGGGTTGGATCTGGAGGGGATCGCCAACCAAGCGCGCTCAGGGTTCATTTGAGCGAGGGGGAGGCTGCCGGAAGCGACTCCTTGGCTGTAGTGACACGGGTCGATGGCCGCGAACTCACCGAGGCGGAAATCAGCGTGGTGACCGATCGACTCCCGGCTTGGGATTCCGACACCGATGGTGACGCGGTCGATTTCAACAGGCCGCCGGAGTCGCTTCCGCGGCCCCGCGTTGGTGACACCATAGACAGTCCGTTCCCGACGCAGTCCGATGTTGACGCACCCGTTGTCGACTCGGGACCCTTGGAAGTGTTGCGGGTGCAGCCCGACGGGGCGGTCGGGATCGCTCCTTTCTTGAGCATCACCTTCAATCAGGCAATGGTTCCGCTGACGACCCTCGCTCAACTAGACGAGATTGATGTTCCAGTGACGATGACGCCGTCGCTGTCGGGACGCTGGCAGTGGATCGGTACTCGCACGCTTCGCTTCGAGCATGATCCGGAGGTATTTGATCGCTTACCCATGGCTACTTCATATGTGGTCGAAGTTCCCGCCGGAACGACCTCACAATCCGGCAGCGAATTGGCTGAAACCGTTCAGTTCGAGTTCGAAACCCCTGCACCTAGCATGCTGTCGCTCACACCGCAGCACGACTCGCTCAACCTTCAACCTGTCTTTCTGGTCACGTTCGATCAGCGAGTTGATGCTGCTGCGGTGCTTGAGACCATCACCGTGAGCGCTGCTGGCACTGAACGCGAACTGAGGCTCGCCACAGAAGCCGAGATCGATAGCGATGAGGACATCAAGCGACGTGTCGGTGTGACTCTTGACGGCACCTGGGTCGCTTTCAGGCCGGTGGCGGAGCTTGAGCCCGATTCGCGAATCACCATTGAGGTCGGGCCGGATGTGCCTTCCGCTGAGGGCACCAGAACATCTGCTACTTCGACGACGGTGCAGGCCCGTACCTACGCAGCCCTGCAGGTCGAGGACACGAACTGTTCGTTGCAGTATCGGTGCCAACCCGGGAGTTGGCTGAACGTCTACTTCAACAACGTTCTGGATCCCGCCACGCTTGATGTTGACGATCTGGTGATATCACCTGAGCTCGCGGATGCCCGAATCTGGGTGGAGTACAACTCCGTCAGCATCGTTGGTCCAACCGTTGCAGACACCACCTACGAAGTGACGATCCCAGCAACGCTCGCGGACCAGTTCGGTCAAACGTTGGGTGAGGCGGTGATCGTCGAGTTCCATATGGACAGTGCTCGTCCGTTCATCAACGCCCCGGGCCGACGACTGGTGACGCTCGACCCCCTCGTTGAGCAGCAGACGATCCCGGTGACGGTGCGCAACCACGAACAACTACGCGTCCGGCTCTATGACGTAGACCCGAGCGACTATGCGTCCTTCGTCGATTACTTCGAAGAAATGGAACGATCCCGTGACGGCGCACTACCTGATGCGCCATGGACGCTCGTCTCCGAAGATGTGATCGACACCGGGGTTGATTCCGACGCAGTTACAGAGGTACGTATCGATCTCGACGAGGCCCTCGATGGCGACCATGGCCATGGGATCGCCATCATCGAAGGGGTCGGGCGTTTTGCGGATCTGACTTATCAAGACGACGAATACTGGTCCAACCGCCCGGCGGTCGTCTGGGTGCAGGACACCGACATTGGTGCCGACATGATCACCGATCATCAAGACGTTGTGGTATGGACTACTGATCTGCGCTCTGGTGATCCGTTGGCGAACGTCGAAATCAACTTGCAGGGCCACAACACAACACTCACCACTGACGACGACGGACTGGCACAGACCTCAATCAGTGACCAGTTCGACTGGATCGTCGCAACGCTCGACGACGACCAGGCGATCAACCCAGCGAACGTGCATCCTTGGTCACGAACCGATCAATTGATCTGGTACACCGCAGATGATCGCGGTGTATACCGCCCCGGAGAGACCCTTCACCTGAAAGGCTGGGTTCGCAACCTCGACCTGAGCGGCGATGGGAGTCTCGAGTTTCTTCCTCCCCAACAACTGATCACCTATCGGGTCGGTGACTCGTTTGGCAACGAACTCGGAGATGGGAATTTCCGTCTCGACGAGCACGGCGGCTTCGATCTCACTGTTGAGTTGCGTGACGGAGCGAACCTAGGCGATGCATGGATTGAGTTCCAAGGCCCACAGAACCGCGAAACCAGCTGGCACTACCATCAGTTTCAGATTCAAGAGTTCCGTCGTCCCGAGTTTGAAGTGACAGTTCGACTCGAATCTTCCGGCCCGTATCTTGTTGACGAACCCGCGACCGTGGCGGTTGACGCCAACTATTTCTCGGGTGGACCCCTGCCCGACGCCGAAGTGTTCTGGTCTGTCACCACACGCCAAGCTACGTACTCGCCGCCCAACTGGAGCGAGTTCACATTCGGTGTGTGGACCCCGTGGTGGCACTACAACGACTTCGGTGGCGGCGACGACTGGTACTGGGAAGACGATTACGGCTTCGGTGACCCGTGGGCCGAGCCTGTTCGCGAGACCTTTTCCGGCTTGACTGACGCTAGCGGCAGCCACTATCTGCGCATGGACTTCGAGGGTGACGGGGATCAACTCCCGACGACGGTCACCGCCGAAGCAGAAGTTCTCGATGTCAACCGCCAGCAGTGGGCTTCGTCGACCGATGTGCTGGTGCATGCCGCGGACCTCTATGTCGGTGTTCGGTCAACCCGAACTTTCGTACGAGAGGGGGACGGGTTTGATATCGAAGCGATCGTCACTGATCTCGACGGCAACCCAGTCGCCGATCGGGCCTTCGCGATAACCGCGTCGCGAATCATCGACGAGTACGTCGACGGCGAATGGACTGAAGTAGCGGTAGATCCAGAAACCTGTGAAGTGGTGTCGGTGGACGCGCCGGTTACGTGTGAGTTTGAGGCCGCGGTCGGCGGCCGCTACCGCATCGACGCCGATGTTGTCGATGACTCCGGGCGAACCAACCGCAGCGAACTGACACGTTGGGTCACGGGCAACAAGAGCGGCGTGCCGAGCCGCAACGTCGAACTTGAAAGCGTCAACCTCGTCCCCGACGCGGAAACTTATGCAGCAGGTGACACCGCTGAGATCCTTGTCGATTCGCCCTTCAGTACCGGAACCGGTCTGCTGGTGATCGCACACAACGAGATAGTCGAACTGCGCACCTTTGAGATCACCGATCACGCCGCGGTGCTGGAAGTGCCGATCAGCGACGATCATGTTCCGAAACTGATCCTGCAAGTCGAGATCGTTGCCACCACTCCACGCACCGCAGATGACGGCACTGTGTTGGAGGATGTTGCTGACCGTCCCGCCTACGCCTCGGGGCAGATCCTGTTGCGTGTGCCTCCCGCGCAACGAGCCCTCGACGTCACTGCCACGCCCGCGGCAGCGAGCGTGAAGCCGGGCGCCACCACGAGCGTCACAGTGCAAGTAAACGATGCTGATGGCGAGCCGGTCGACAATGCTGATGTGTTGTTGGTCGTAGTTGACGAGGCGGTGTTGGCCCTTTCGGGTTACCAACTCGTTGACCCACTCGAGGTCTTCTATCGGTCGTTGGTCACATATTTGAGCACGCAGCGCGCACGAGGAAGCATTCTGCTTGAGAACCCACAGGTGTTGCTTGATTCCATCGGCGGTGAGGGAGGTGGCGACGAAGCGGCCGCTAGCACCACCGTCGCTATGGCTGTGGCGGAGTCGCCCGAAGAAGGAGCTGGCGACGATATGGCCGAGTCTGACATGGTTGCTGATTCTGATACTCCGGGTTCAGCTCGGCGCACCGGACTCAGTGCGCAAGGACTTCAGGTTGAGGTACGCCAGAACCTCGATGCGCTGGCCCTGTTCGATCCAGACGTTGCGACCGATGCAACAGGTAGTGCCACGGTCGAGTTCGACCTGCCCGACAACCTCACGCGCTATCGGGTTATGGCTATCGCGGTCGATGGTGCTGAACGCTTCGGTTCGGCAGAATCTGCCATTACCGCACGATTGCCTCTGCAGGTTCGGCCTTCTGCGCCCAGGTTCTTGAACTTCGGTGACCGTTTCGAACTCCCGATCGTGGTGCAGAACCAGACCGATTCGCCCGCGGAGGTGGACGTGGTGGTACAGAGCGCCAACCTGAATCTGGAAGGGTCAGCTGGGCGGCGAATCACGGTACCGGCCAATGACCGGGTAGAGGTTCGCTTCGGTGCCTCTACAAGCTCTGTTGGCACCGCTCGTTTCCGGGTCGCGGCGGTGTCGGGTGACAACACTGATGCTCAAGAGGTTTCCTTGCCCGTTTACACCCCGGCCACTAGCGAGGCGTTCGCTACCTACGGGGTGCTGGACTCTGGTGTGGTGAGCTATTCGCTTACTGAACCTCAAGGTGTGTTCTCCCAGTTCGGAGGACTCGAAGTCAATACCTCCTCAACCGCACTCCAGGCTTTGACCGACGCGGTCTTGTATCTTTCGGAGTACCGCTACGCCAGCGCGGATGCCTACGCCAGTCGCATCCTCGCCATCTCTGCGTTGCGAGACGTGCTCGGAGCATTCGAAGCTGAAGGATTGCCTACCCCAGCGGAACTTGACGCCATTGTGCGTAGCGACATCACAGAGTTGGCGGCTCTGCAACACGGTGACGGTGGTTTCGGTTGGTGGGCGCGAAAAGGTATTTCGTACCCATACCCGTCGATCCAGGCGATGCACGCACTGGTGACAGCTGAAAGCGCTGGGTTCACCGTCTCCGCTGAAGTGATGGACAACGGTCGCGGCTACTTGCGCGACATCGAAGACCGGATCCCATCTGACTACAGCAGAAAATCTAAAGACATGCTGTTGGCATACGCACTGCACGTGCGTGCCCTCGACGGTGACCGGGACCTGAGCGCGGCTCGTGACCTCTGGAACCGTCGAGGTGCGGATCTTGAGATGGACGCGTTGGCTTGGATATGGCCCGTGGTTGGAGATGCCGACATCGAAGCCGACATCGAGCGTGTCTTCAACAATCGAGTCACCGAGACGGCACAAGCGGCCACGTTCGTCACCGATTATGGCGAAGACGCCTACTTGATCCTGGCTTCAGATCGCCGAACCGATGGCATCGTGCTCGACGCTTTGATCACCATGGCCCCGGATTCAGACCTGATACCCAAGGTCGTGGCCGGGCTGTTGGCGAACCAGGTCAAGGGACGTTGGAACAATGTCCAGGAGAACTCGTTCATCTTGGCAGCCCTCGACAGATACTTCGAGACTTTCGAAGCGGTTGAGCCGGACTTAGTGGCCCGTGTTTGGCTTGGCGACCAATACGTGGCGGAACACGAGTTCTCGGGCCGGAGCACCGACCGTGCCTCCACTCTGGTTCCGATGGACGACCTGATCGAGACGGGCGACGCCGATCTGACCGTTCAAAATGACGGCGACGGCCGTCTCTACTACCGCCTTGGGCTTCGCTACGCACCCGATGACCTTGATCTGGACCCACTTGACCGTGGCTTTGTGGTGCAGCGCAGCTATGAGGCGGTCGACGATCCCAACGACGTCTGGGTCGATTCTGTTGGTGTGGTCCATGTCGTGGCTGGAGCCGAGGTGCGAGTCAAGCTGACCATGGTCAACGACAGCCGCCGCACCAACATGGTTCTGGTTGATCCGCTGCCCGCAGGTTTCGAAGCCCTAAACCCCGCGTTGGCGGTGACCGGCGAGATCGAGGCGCCTCGCACCGACGCCGCTGACTATTGGTGGCGGTGGACCTGGTATGAACACCAGAACCTACGCGACGACCGGACCGAGGCATTTTCGTCCTATTTGTGGGCCGGTACCCACGAATACAGCTATGTCGCCCGGGCAACCACTCCCGGAACCTTCGTGGCGCCCCCCGCCAAAGCCGAGGAGATTTACGCTCCAGAAGTGTTCGGCCGCTCAAGTTCCGACACCGTCATCATCGAAGATGCTGAGCCGCCTTCCTGATTCAGGGCTCAAGATTCATGCGCTGCCAACCGAGGATTGAGTTGGCTACGCGATCTTCGCAGGTTTGCTTGTCCCACCAACTCAGCTGGAGTTGTTTGGCTCGCCGGAAGTAGAGCTGGATGTCGTATTCGAGGGTGAATCCGACTCCACCGAAGATCTGCTGGGCCATGGCTGTGATGTCGCGGTATACCTTGGTGCTGAACAGCTTGGCCATCGGCGCGAGCCGGGAGATGTCGTGCCCGACAGATTGGGCCCAGGCAGCTTCGTAGACGAGAATCTTGCCTCCGTCGAGTTCGGTTTTGGCGTCGGCAAGGTAGTGCGAGATGGCTTGGAACTCGGCTAGGGCTTTGCCGAACTGTTCCCGGTCTTTGGCGTACTGCGCGGTGGTCAAAAGCGCATAGTCTGCGCCGCCCATAGCCTGCGCGGAAGCCAAGATCACCGCTTGGTGCATCACTGCTTCCCAAGTGGCCCATCCGCTGCCGGCGTCACCAAGCCGATTTTCTGCGGGGATGCGAACCTCGTTGAAATCGACTCGGTATTGGGTGTCCGATGAGATCGACATCCGCTGGTCGAGAGTCAAGCCTTCGGTATCGCTGGGGACCAGGAACAGGTCGACCTCGGTATCGGCGGTGCCGGTGCGGGCTAACACCAGTAGCTGGTCGGCAACACTGGCGAAGTAGACGTGCATTTTGGACCCGTTGAGCACGAAGTCGCTGCCGTCGACGGCGGCGCTGAGTTGCACACCTCTCGGTGAGTAACCGCCATCAGGTTCGAGCCATGCCGGCGTGATGATCGTTCCGCCGGTGGCGATGCCGGTCAAGAGCGAAGCGTGTTGCTCGCCGCTTCCCGACTCGAGAATCGCCCCGGCGGACAACACGCAGCTGACAAAATGGGGGACCGGTGCCAGCGAACGGCCCAGTTCCTCGTAGAGCACCACACCTTCCAGCAGACTCATGGCTGACCCGCCGTACTCCTCGGGCAGCATCAGGCCGCAGATTCCCAATTCGCCGAACTGCTCCCACAACTCGCGGGCAACGCCGGTGGGATCGTCTTCGAGTTCACGCACCGTGTCGATCGGTGACAGCTGCGCACAGACGCCGCGCACCATCTCGCGCAACATCTCTTGCTCTTCTGTGAAGTCAAGGTCCAGCATCAGGGTTTCCAATCTTCGCTTTTCCGTGCCCAAGGGTTGTCGGTTCTGTCGGTGGGAAGTGCCACTCGGGCCGTGCATGTACAGCACAGCCGATCACCAACAGTCACTGAGATGTCAATGCCGGCCCATCCGCAGCCAGATTCGTCAATTTGGGTGCCGCTCACTGTTCCGGCGAAGACCATGTGGTCGTCTGGGTACACCGAATCGCGCATCCGGAAGGTCATGCGACCGATACGGCCCCGGGGGCCGGTCCAATCGGTGATGAAACGCTCGAACCAGGCGGCCAGGTTGGGGGTGTTGAGGAATATGTCGGGTGTGCCGTTGCGTTCGGTGGCGAACTTGTAGTCGTGATGCATGGGCCGCCAGTCGCGGCTCGCTAGCGCGCCCAGTACCACGGTGGTTGCGCTGACGTCGTACCCGAGGGTTGGGAGCACGGTCCCGGCCGACGCTTGATCGAGTGAGATGCTGTCTGTCCCTGTGTTGTTTGTGGCTGTGTTGTTTGTGGCTGTGTTGTCTGTGGCTGCGCTGGTGTGCTGGCTCATCAGTTCACCTCATTGGAACGCTTGTAGCCGAAACCGGTGTACGACTCGATGCCGACAAGTTCTCCGTCTTGATTGTGGTATTCCACGTCGATCACCCAAAAACGCCCGGTTCCCAGCTTGGTGGTCTTGATATCGCTAATAGAGCGAAGCACCTGATGGTGGCTGATCACGTCTCCAGGTCGAACTGGTTCGTGAAGAATCAGGGTGTTGTCGCTCATGATTGCTTCGGGCAGATCGAGTTGTGCTTTGAGGTCGAAGTGAGCTTTCAGTGCTACCTGCTCCTGTGCGGCACCGGGTTCCCAACGATGCGGACGCATCCACAGCGAGAGCGTCGAGACAGGCATGGTCATCCCGTCCGTCAACTGCTTCGCAACTTCGGTATCCCAGTAGAGGGGATTGCCATTCTCAGTGGCTGACAAGGTGTTGTATGAGTAGCTCCGCTCGACCGGAAAAGTCGCGGTCTCAAGGTACTGAGCCTTCCCTATCAGAGTGCGAATCTGTTCAGGCAGTCCTGTGGCTGCGGGTTCAGTCACGCGATTGCTCCTTTGCTGATGAGTTCGGAGACAAGAGTGTCGTCATAGCCGGCGGTGGCCAGCAATTCGGCTGTGTCGGTCACACCGCTGTCTCGCAGCGGGTACGCGCCGTCAACTTGGGTGGTGCCGGCCCACACCGGACCGGTCTGGCGGAATCTGCCCTCGCTAACATGTTCTGCTTCGACGACGAGACCCCGCGCACGGTACTGCTCATCTGAGGTTGCCTCGGCCACGGTGTTGACTGCGGCCACGCAACAGTCGGCCGGGCCCAGCTGAGCTGCCCAATGATCCCGGGTCTTGGTGGCTAGAACTTCGGAAATGGCGGCGCGGATTTCGTCCTGACGGTCGTCGTCGGTCTGGCTGTCGGCGTATTGCTCAAGGCCGAGTTGCGTGCACAGATTGCGCCAAAACTGGGGCTCGATTGCACCTATTGACAGATGACGGCCATCACCGCAGGTGTAGATGTCGTAACAGGCGTAGCGTCCGGTCAGGATGTAGTGACCCGGGCCGGGTTCGGTGCCGGTGGCGAGGTACTCGTCGGCATACAAAGACATGAGTCCGAATGCGCCATCGGCTATGGACACGTCGAGGTATTCGCCCACATGGGTCTTGGTGCGCCGCAACAGCGCCGCCATGATCGCCATCACCGCGTGCATCCCCCCTGCGGCGATGTCGGCCACGGTGGCACCGGGGAGCGGTGGTGATCCATCTTCGCGACGCCCGGTGCAGTCCAGGTAGCCGGACAGGGCCAGATAGTTGACGTCGTGCCCGGCCCAGTGGCTGCGGGGACCGCTTTGACCAAAGCCACTGGTTGAGCAGTAGACGATTTTGCAGTTGACGTTCCTGACAGCCTCGTAGCCGATGCCGAGCCGATCGACCACACCGGGACGAAAGCTCTCCAGCACTACATCGGCCCCCTCAGTCAATGCCAAGAAAGCCTCGCGGCCCTCGACCGACTTCAAATCGAGTAGAGCACGTTTCATCAGACGGTGCCCCGAGTAGGCGTAGTGGGGAGGTACGATCCGGGTTGCTTGTTTGCTTGGGACCGGGCCGAGTTTTATGACCTCGGCACCATAATCGGAAAGGATGCGCGAGGCGCGCGCTCCGGGTCCGACCGACGCGAAGTCAAGGACGCGCACATCTTCGAGTGCTCCGAGGGTGGTCACCACGCTGCCATATCAGGGTCTGGGGGCATTTCAGAAGTTCTTGGGGAGACCAAGGCCGCGGCGAGCGATGATGTTCTTCTGGATTTCCGAGGAACCGCCACCGATGGTGTCGATCACGGTGTAGCGGTAAGTCGACTCGGAGCGACCCTCCATCGGCGCGTCGTGAGTCTTGATCCTGAGTTGTGATCCAGGTCCAGCAATGTTCATGGCCGCGTCAGCCAAACGTCTCGACAGTTCGGTGGCGAAGAGTTTGTACTCCGAGGCTTCCACGGTTGGAGGCTGGAAGCCCTCCTTGCCTGCGCGCACGCTGCGCTCAACCTTGACTGCCTCGGCCACGAACTTCAGCCCCATTACCCGCGCTACTTCGGCATCGGTGTGAAGCTGGGCCAACTGCGCGCGAACCCGGGGGTCGTCACACAACGGCTCTCCGTCACGTTCAGCGGTCTTCACGTAGTCGGTGAGAACCTCAAGCCGCTGCAGAATTGGCGACATCGTGAACAGGGTGAAGCGTTCGAGATCGAGGGCTTGGCTGATGTAGCGGAAGCCATAGTTGACCTGGCCCACGACATAGTCATCGCTAACAAATACGTCATCGAACCACACTTCGTTGGTGCGCTCGTCCCCCATTGTGTGAATGGCGGTGATGCTGATCCCCTCTTGGTCGAGCGGTACCAGCATCAAGGTGATCCCCATGTGCTTGTTGTCGGGATCGGTACGGGTGCCTACCCAGTACCACTCGGCGAAGTGCGCAGATGTCGTCCAAGTTTTTTGACCGTTGAGTAACCAGCCGTTTTCTCCTGCATCGCTGGTGATTCGTTCGGCCTTGAGTCTCATGGCCGCAGCGTCGGAACCCGCGTCGGGTTCCGAATAACCGACCGCGAATTCAACGTCGTTCTCAAGAATTTGGGGCAGGAACTCCTGCTTTAGACGATCTGAGCCGTGGGCTATCAGGGTCTTCCCGATGATGCCGACGCCTTTGCCGATTTGGGGTCCACCGCGGCTTGCGAGTTGTTCGTTGAGGATGTACTCGTAGACGCCTTCGCCGTCGGATCCGCCGTATTCTTCGGGCCAGGTGATTCCCAGCCAGCCTTTGCGTCCGAGCTTTTTCATGAAGGCTCGGCGTTTCGGCGTATCAACGATTTGTGCCATGTTCTCACGGCTTACGTCGAAGACTTCCGGGTCGTCGTTGGCGTCAAGGAATTCGGTCACTTCGACGGCGAAGGCCTTTTGTTCAGGGGTGAACTCAAAGTCCATTTGCGTGGCTGCAAATTGGCGGCTTCCGTGCCGCTGATTCGCAGTTGCCTCCTTCGTTACTCTGTAGTCGGTGTGATCTTATGGCGCGGTTGGTCCGCGCGGCCTATCAGGGTCGCTGTCTCATCTGATGATCCCGCGGGTTCGCAGGTCACTGAGTTCGGCAGCGCTGATGTCAAGTTCGCTAGTGAGCACTTCGCCAGTGTGCTCGCCTAACCACGGGACCCTGGTTTCGGGGCCTTCGGGGGTGCGTGACATCTTGATCGGGTTGCCTGGCACCAGTACTGGATCGCCACCTTGGTTTGGCATCTCGATGAGCATATGGCGAACCCGGACGTGCTCGTCTTCGACGATTTCGCGGCTTGAGTTGGACTCGCCGGCAGCTATCCCCGCACGCGAGAGGATGGCTACTGCTTCTCGGTGGGATTTGTCCGAGGCCCAATGTTCGATTCCGGGGCGCAGGACTGTCTCGAAGTGTTCTTGCCATCCGGCGCGGCTAGCTAATCGTTCATCAGTGCACCACTGCTCGTTCCCAGTGATTTCAGCGACTTTTTCAAATTGGTGTTCACGCACAATCTGCATGACGAAGTGCCCTTCCTTGGCCTCGAAGGTTTCGACTATCCCCACCCCACTGGCAGCTTCATCGGGAATACCCATCGAATAGAAATTGGCGACTATGTCGGTCATGGCCATGGTGGCGTCGAGCATGGCTATGTCTATGTACTGTCCTCGCCCGGTGGTGTCGCGGTGGCGTAAGGCAGCAAGAATCCCGATTACACCAAACAGCGCGCTGCTGATGTCTCCGAGTGCTCCGACTGGATTTGCGGCCGGGCGCTTTCCCGGGTGCCGTTTGTATTCGTAGATCCCGGACATTCCTTCGACCACCGAGGCATAGGCCGGGCGATTCAGGTAGGGAGAGGCCGGATCGTTTCCGAATCCTGACACTGACAGATAGACGACCTCCGGGTGGCCCCTGGACACGTCTTCGTAGCCGATGCCGAGGCGATTGGCCGTTCCGGCCTTGAAGTTCTCGCAGACGACATCGAATTTTGGTGCGAGCTTGAGAAACAACTCGACGCCTTCGGGTGATTTGAGGTCGATAGCTACGCTGCGCTTGTTGAAGTTATTGCGAAGAAACGTAGCGCCTACGTCTAAACCGTCAGGGTCTTTGATAGCGGGTTTCGACCCACGGCCGCTTTCGCCGGTGACGGGATGCTCAACCTTTACGACCTCGGCGCCGAGTCTCGCCAGTAGTTGAGTGGCGAAAGGAAGCGCCGCCATTTGCTCTGCGGCCAGCACTCGGATCCCCGACAGCGGTCGAGGTTCGGCGAGGAATTGATCGTTGACCACATCGCCAAGCTGCATGTGACGTGGTGCTGGTTCGGTCGTCGCCATCCTGCAAGTGTGGACCACGATGGCGTCGGTTCCAAAGTCGCTCTGTTGTTGCCCGGCGTTGCCGGAGCCGTGATTGCGGCGTCTAACCGGCTCTGTTGTTGCCGGGCGTTGCCGGAGCCGTGATTGCCGCGTCTAACCGGCTCTGTTGTTGCCGGGCGTTGCCGGAGCCGTGATTGCGGCGTCTAACCGCTAGGTTTTTAGGTTGTGGAGTTCAACCAGAGCTTTCCTCGTCGTGACACGCGCCAGATCATGGTTGGCGATGTCGCAGTTGGCGGGGGAGCGCCCATCACTGTGCAGTCGATGACGGTTACCAAGACGGCGGACCATGAAGCCACGCTCCAGCAGATTTACGCGCTGGCCGCAGCTGGCGCGGATATTGTCCGTTGCACCTGCAATGAACCGGCCGCAGCCGAAGGTTTAGCCCGGATTGTGCCGCGCTCGCCGGTGCCTATCGTGGCCGACATACATCACCAATACCTCCGAGCCCTCGAAGCGCTCGAAGCTGGTGTGCATTGCTTACGACTCAACCCGGGCAACATTCGCAACCCCAAACAAATCAAGCTGGTCGCCAGCGAGGCTCTGGATCGCAAGGTGCCCATACGAATTGGTGTCAACGGTGGGTCTTTGCATCCCGATCTGTACGCCAAATACGGAAACAAGGTTACCCCCGAGGCGATGGTCGAGTCCGCTCAACAAGAAATCGCTTACTTGGAAGAGGTTGGCTTCGACTTGATAAAGATTTCGGTCAAGGCCTCAAGCGTTCCGCTGATGATCGAGGCGTACCGCCAGTTGGCAGCCCTTACCGACTATCCGCTGCATTTGGGTGTTACCGAGGCTGGTCCACCACCGATCGGCACGCTGAAAGCGACCGCAGGTATGGCAACCTTGCTTGCTGAGGGAATCGGCGACACGATCCGCTACTCGTTGACCGCAGATCCGGTCGAGGAAGCTAAAGCGGGACGTCAACTGCTGGAGACATTAGGACTGCGGGAGCGAAAAAACGTTGACCTGATCGCCTGCCCGAGTTGCGGTCGAGCCGAAGTCGATGTCTTCGCGATCGCGCAAGAAGCGATGAAGGCCTTCGGGGAAAAGAAGATTCCGCTACAGGTAGCGGTCATGGGATGCGTGGTAAACGGACCGGGGGAGGCCCGAGATGCCGATCTGGGGATCGCTGCGGGCAACAAGAGGGGCCACCTGTTCGTCAAGGGACAGAACGTGATGGTTGTTCCCGAAGATGAGATGGTCGGCACGCTGATCGAATGGGCTGAATACATCCACACCCACGGAGCGCAAGCAGCTCTTACCCGTGCATCGTCCACACGATCCGCCGCACGTCGGGCCGCGGCACAAGATCGCGACCGAAATCTCGTTCAGCTCGGCGACGATGCCAACAACGCCAAGGTGACCATTGCCAAGATCCGGCGTGCATCCAAACCGAGTGATCCAAAAGCGACGCGATAACACGGAAAAATGTTAGGCTGACGGCTACGTTCGATGTCCCGTATGGATGAGGCGTGGCCTTAGGGCCACGTTTTTCTTTTCTTGGAGATCGAGTTTTAGCTACTGAAAACCACGCACACGAGAGGAGGTCCAGAAATGGTGATCGTCGACCGGGTGCGAGAACTCGTGATGCCAATCGTTGAGGCCGAATCAGTGGACCTCTACGACGTGGAACACAACGGCGGTGTGTTGCGGGTGCTTGTGGATGTTGAAGGCGGAATTGGCATTGACGACATAAAACGCATCAGTCGAGCAGTGAGCAGACGGCTTGACGAAGTGGACCCTATGCCAGGTCGTTACACGCTTGAGGTTTCGAGTCCTGGCCTCGAACGATCACTACGCACACCGAATCACTTCCGTTGTGCCGTTGGCGAGAACATCAAAATCAAGACGATGTCGACCCTTGATGGTGCTCGTCGTCTCAAAGGCACCCTTTTGAGTGCTGACGACGGTGGGTTCGACTTGCAGACAGATGAAGGTCAGCGTCGCCTGCGCTACGAGGAAGTATCGAAAGCTCGCACCGTGTTTGTTTGGGGACCTACACCCAAGCCCGGTAGCGAGCGTCCCGACGGTTTACCGAATTTGAGCCGCGACGGCTCGTCCTCAACCAGGGAGGCCCCCGCATCATGAACGCCGATATGATGGAAGCTCTCCAGGCGCTCGCCGCAGAGCGCGGGATTTCCGTTGATGCACTATTCGCGGCATTGGCTGACGCGCTGGAATCTGCCTACAAACGGATTCCAGGCGCTCACGAATATGCGTGGGTCACGATCGACCCTGAAACCATGGACTTTCGCGTATTTGCTCAGGATCTTGACGAAGAAGGTGAACCCGTTGGCGATGAGTTTGACGTTACTCCCGACGACTTCGGACGTATCGCCGCGCAGGCTGCCCGCCAGGTCATTACCCAGCGGATTCGCGAGGCCGAACGCGAGTTGAAGTATGAGGAATACGCGGGACGAGAAGGAGACATTGTCACCGGGATGATCCAGCAGACGGATGCGCGCTACACGCTGTTGGATCTCGGCAAGGTCGAAGCTCTGTTGCCCCAAGCTGAACAAGTCCCTTACGAACGTCCTGACTCCAACACCCGAGTCAAGGCCTACATCGTTGAGGTCCGAAATACGGCCAAAGGACCGCAGATCGTGGTTAGTCGTACCCATCCAGGTCTGATCAAGCGCCTATTCGAACTCGAGGTTCCCGAGATCGCCGACGGGGTTGTCGAGATTAGGGCCTGTGCTCGCGAGCCAGGTCACCGCACCAAGATCGCCGTCTGGTCCAACGACAACAACGTTGACCCGGTAGGCGCCTGTGTCGGCGCCCGCGGTGCCCGTGTACGCCAGGTTGTCAACGAGTTGCGCGGCGAGAAGATCGACATCGTGCCCTACTCGGAGGATCTCGAAGAGTTCGTGATGAAGGCTCTTTCGCCTGCCAAGGTCAAAGAGGTGAGACCAGACGAGGCCACCGGCGACTGCGAAGTGATCGTTCCTGATTACCAGCTGTCGCTGGCGATCGGCAAAGAAGGGCAGAACGCCCGTTTGGCGTCGCGCCTTACTGGTTGGGGAATCAACATCAAATCTGAGTCGCAGCTTGCCGAAGAAGAAGCTTACGGAGATGTTGAGTGGGCTGAGGGTGAATGGGTGATTCATCCCGTGAGCGGCGAGCAGGTATGGCAACCAGCCGATGGTGGTGAGGTGGTTTCTGCCGACGCCTGGGCCGAAGCTGCCGCCGCGGCAGCGACAGCTGATGCTGCTCCCGAAGCGCCCGAGGCCACCCCGAACTGAGCTGTCAGGTGATCGGCATCAGCAGACGCGAACACCGAGGAGATCGCTAGGCTCATGGAGTCGTGCCTCTTCGGACCGTTCGCGTGCCCGCACGAGAGATACTAACTCCACGATTTGTGGCGCAACTGCGCTGCTGAACTCGACAACTGACCTCAAGGATATTCGCCAAAACGTGCCATCAAAGATTCGTGTATACGAACTCGCTCGGGAGCTAGGACTCACCAACAAGGAGACCCTTGAGTTGACCGAGGTATTGGGGATTGGCGTAAAGAGCCATTCCTCAAGCATTGTTGACGCGCAAGCGGACCGGGTGCGCCGCAAGGCTCAGAGGGAAGGTCTGATTCGTGAAGAACAGCCTCCCGAGCAAGAGCCGAAGACGACCAAGAAGGCCGCTGCCAAGAAAGCCGCCGCTAAGAAGGCTGCCAAGCGCCAAGAACCGGCTGTTGAAACTGCTGCGGATGCTGAGGTTGGTGGGGCTAGCGGTGATAGTGCTGTCGCTGATGCCGCCGCAACTGCTGAAGCTGCAGTGGGTAGCGCGGCTGCCGGCACCGCCGGTGATAGTGCCGATGCTGAAGTCGTTGAGTCCGACACCGAAGCTTCTGCGCCCAAAGGCGCAACGGTCAAACAGGCTGCGCTTAAAGGAAGTACGCCAACAAGCGCTTCTGTAGCCGCGCCGGCGGCAGATCCTGATTCAGCAACCGAACAGGACAAACCCATGGGCTCGCCTCCGTCCACAGGAGCCCCCAGACGAGTCATCTCCTCAAGTGGCAGTGCCGCACCTCCCAAGCGTGGCGAAGACTCAGCAACTAGCTCGCCTCCAGTAGGTGCCCCGGTGGTGCGCAAGGTCGTCAAAAAGGTCGTCAAGAAGCTAGTAGCAGACCCCAACCGGCCAACCAGAGGCGGACCTCCGGCTTCCAGCAGCGGCAAGCCAATCCCACCTCCGCCCCGTTCGTCGACTGGTCGCTCGATTCCGCCTCCACCTAGCGGACGTCCGCCAGCGGGTGGTCGTCGTCTCGGTGGCTCGCCCGCAGGCGGTCGTCCACCAAGCGGCGTGTCGACATCACCGCGTAGTCCGCGGCCTGGCGGTTCGCCAGCCGGTCGCGGTCCCAGTGGCCCCCGTCAGTCAGTGCCGGGTGCTGGTGCGGTTCCCGGTGGACCCGGCGGCCCCGGTGGGCGTGGGGGTCCTGGTGGGCGTGGAGGACCGAACCAAGGTCGGCGTCCACCGCGTCGCAAGGGTCGTCGCCGTCGTAGCCGTGAAGAACTCCAGCCAATGGACGTACCGTTTTACACGCCTGAGGATGCCCCAGTGCCAGAAGGCGAGGTCGTCATTGAGCGGGCTTGCACCGCGCAAGACCTCGGTCCCAAGCTCAATCGGACCGCTGCCGACGTCGTTCATTTCCTCTTGCAAGCCGGTGAGATGCTTACAGCCACTCATTCGCTGTCCGATGACATGATCGAGTTGTTTGCCGAAGATATTGGTGCGGAGATCCGTCTGGTTGACCCTGGCGAGGAGCAGGAGGTCGAGCTGCAAAAACTGCTCGACATTGAGGAGGCGGATGGATCCGATGCGCCTTCTCGGCCGCCGGTCGTCACCGTGATGGGTCATGTCGATCACGGTAAGACCTTGCTGCTTGACCGTATCCGCAACGCCAACGTGGTCGACGGAGAAGCAGGGGGCATCACCCAGCACATCGGCGCTTACCAAGTCGAACGTGACGGCAAACGCCTTACCTTCATCGACACCCCTGGCCATGAGGCGTTTACTGCTATGCGGGCTCGGGGTGCCAACTCCACTGACATCGTCATATTGATGGTGGCGGCCGACGACGGAGTGATGCCGCAAACCATTGAGGCGATCAACCACGCCAAGGCCGCTGAGGTGCCGATCTTGGTGGCGGTCAACAAAATTGATCGGAACAACGCCGACCCGCAGAAAGCCATCGCCGGCGTTGCCGAGCACGGGTTGGTTCCCGAGGCCTGGGGTGGTGAGACGATTTTCCAGGAGATCTCCGCTCTGAAAAACCTGGGCATTGAAGAGTTGCTTGACCATCTGCTGTTGTTGGCTGAAGTTGAGGATTTTCGCGGTGACCCCGACGGTCGAGCTACGGGTGTGGTCCTCGAAGCGAATCTGGATATTGGCCGCGGACCCGTGGCCAGCGTCTTGGTACAGCGGGGCACGTTGAGGGTTGGTGACCCGATGGTCGCTGGCGCAGCTTGGGGTCGGGTCCGGGCGCTCCTCGACGATCACGGCGAGACTGTATTGGAGGCTGGCCCGTCTACGCCGGTGCAGGTCCTTGGGCTTTCTGATGTCGCCGGCGCAGGCGACGATTTCGTTGTTGCCGCCAGCGAGAAGGTAGCCAGTCGTGTTGCTAGCACTCGCGAACATTGGCAGCGGCAGTCGAGTCTGGGTCGGGAGGCCCACGCGCTCTCTGGTGGCGCTCGGCTTGAGGACATCTTCACGCAGATTCAGCGAGGCGAAGCGGCCACCCTCAATATGGTCGTTAAAGCAGATGTCAATGGTTCGCTCGAAGCGGTGACAGAGTCGCTGCGAAAGCTTGAGCGTGACGAAGTCAAGATCCGGTTCGTGCATCGTGGGGTTGGAGGCATAACCGAAAACGACATAGCGCTGGCCGCGGCTTCCAACGCCACAATTCTCGGATTCAACGTCCGTCCCGATCGCAAAGCTCGTGAACTGGCTGAGTTGGAGAAGGTCGAGGTCCGCTCCTATGAGATCATCTACAAGCTTCTCGAAGACATTGAAGCCGCCATGGTCGGCATGTTGGCTCCGGAGTTCGAGGAGGTAGTCACCGGCGAAGCCGAAGTCAGGGAGATTTTCCGTGTACCAAGGGTCGGTGCGGTCGCTGGTTGCTTCGTTCAAAACGGGGTCATTACCCGCGGTTCGGCGGTTCGGTTCTTGCGTGAGGGCACGATCATTTGGAAGGGAGAGGTCAGCTCGTTGAAACGGTTTGCCGAGGATGCCCGTGAGGTAGCCGCTGGCTACGAGTGCGGCATTGGTTTGTCGAACTTCCAGGACCTGAAGCAAGGCGACATCATCGAGACGTTCGATAATCGCCAAATCGAGCGCACCCTCGATAGCTAGACCGATGGCTGGCAGGCGCAGGGGGGTCCGAGGTCGTCGTCGGGCATCGCCTAGTCCCGCTGCCGCTACCCGGACCGGCCGAGTCGGCGAGTTGATTCGTCGAATCGTGGCCTCCGAACTTGAGTCGATTGACGATGAACGTCTCGATCTGGTTTCGATCACCTCGGTGGATGTCGATCGGGCTCTGTACCGAGCGGTAGTTTGGTTCACCACCCTTGATGGCGACACCGAACCCGCCGCGGCCGAAGCGTTTGATGAGTACTCCGGCGTTCTGCGCAAGGCAGTGGGTTCCCAAGCCCGTTTGCGTCACACGCCCCTCCTTGAGTTCAGGCCGGACACCGTTGTGCGCTCAGCGGAACGCATCGAAGGCATTCTGCGCGATGATCGAAGCGTCGACCACACGTCGAACGATGGGTGCAGCGGCGGGCAAAGCGATGGCTCCTAGCCCGGATCACGCTGCTGACGACGCCGACCCTGCGTCCAGTAGGGCATTGAGGCCTCATGGTGTTGCGGTTATCGACAAGCCGGCCACCTGGACGAGCCACGACGTCGTTGCCAAATGTCGTGGTGTGTTGGGAACTCGCAAGATCGGCCATTCGGGGACGCTTGACCCTGCTGCTACTGGGGTTTTGGTGCTCGGGGTGGGCAAAGCGACGCGTTTGTTGCGTTTCTTGACTGAACTGCCGAAGTCTTACCTGGGAGAAATCGTCTTGGGTGTTGAGACCTCCACGCTTGACGCCGATGGCGAGATCAGCGCGACTCACGACATGTCCGCAGTGACCGACGATCAAGTGCGCACTGCGGCGTTGAGCTTCGTTGGCCCGATCATGCAGATTCCGCCGATGGTCTCGGCGGTCAAGGTTGACGGGAAGCGGCTCTATGAACTTGCTCGTCAAGGTAAAGAAGTCGAACGTCGTCCTCGCTCGGTCGTGGTGTATCGCTACGAACTTGAGCCGGTCGCGGGCGAGTCTGGGGTGTGGCGCTGCGCAGTTGAGTGTTCGTCTGGCACTTACATCAGGTCACTGGCTGCGGATCTCGGCACCGCTTTGGGGGGAGGTGCTCATCTGCGCTCGCTACGGCGGGTAGCGGTGGGTGGATTCACCATTGATGAGGCCAGCAGTATTGACTCGCCGGTTTTGCGGCCCCTCTTTGACGCTGTCTCGCATCTCACTGTGTGTGTGGTCAGCGACGAAGTGGCAGTTCGTGTCAGCTATGGGCAGGTGCTTGAACGGAATGTGCTCATGGTCGCTGAGCAAGATGAAGGTCCATGGGCTGTGGTGGATCCTGCTGGCGAGCTTCTAGCCGTGTACGGACCGAGCCGAGGACGCGCCAAGCCCATGGTTGTGATCTCCGAGGCGGCTGCGCCGCGCTCGCCCTAACCCCTGTACCGTTGGGGGTACGCTCTGGGAACAGTCCTATGAAAATCCTCCATGACAAAGACGATCATTTGCCCGCGGCGATCTCTGTCGCGTCCACGATCGGTGTCTTCGACGGTGTGCATGTAGGGCACCAAGAGGTATTTCGCATGGTTCGCGTGGTCGCGGACCGCCTCGGCGTTGCCTCAGCGGTCGTGACTTTCGACAACCATCCCGCGCATGTGGTGCGGCCTCGCAGTGCCCCTCGCTTGCTGACGACGCTCGAGCAGAAGCTGGAACTGATCGACGCTCAGGGAATCGACTACGCCTACGTGGTCCATTTCGATGCCGAACGAGCCGGTACCCATCCAGGTGTTTTCGTTGAACAGGTTTTCGTTGACGCCCTTCACGCCAAGGCGATCGTTGTGGGCGAGGACTTCCACTTCGGTCGGGGTCGCAGCGGCAACGTGGATGCTCTACGGAAAATCGGTGGCGAATGGGGCTTCGAGGTGCATGCCCTGGAGTTGATCCAACACAGTGACGAGGCTCGTGAACCGGTTTCGTCCACCAAGATCCGCCGGGCTTTGGCGGGTGGCGATGTGGCGCGTGCCGCGTTGATGCTCGGTCGGCCCTACGAGGTGCGCGGGACGGTACAAGAAGGTGATCGTCGGGGACAGTTGATCGGTTTTCCAACGGCCAATATCCCGGTGACGAAGATGATGGCATGGCCCGCTGATGCGGTGTATGCCGGGTGGTGTGACCTCCCAGACGGCAGTCGGCATCCTTGCGCGATCAACATCGGTCGACGGCCCACGTTCTATGAGCACGCAGAGCAGTCGCTGCTCGAAGCGCACCTGATTGATTTCGACGGTGACCTGTACGGCGTTCAAGTAGCTGTCTCGTTTGTGGCTTTCTTGCGTAGTGAGCGTAAGTTCGAGGGAATCGACCAACTGGCCATACAGCTCAAAAAAGATGTTGACGAAGCTCGAAAGCTCCTCACAGGGTGATGACTCAAACCACCGTAACGACTCAGAACAAGAAGGCTGTTGAACATTTTGCTGCTGCTCGGGTACCGACGAGCTATGGCACTTTCGTGGCCCACGCCTACCGGTCCGTAGCCGATGGGGAGGAGCACATCGCCTACGTGATGGGTGACGTCGAGGGCGGTGCACCTCCGCTGGTCCGTTTGCACAGTGAATGCTTGACCGGCGATATCTTGTCGTCGCTTCGTTGCGACTGTGGTCAACAGCTTCGTGCCGCGCTCGGCAAGATCACTGAGGAAGGCCGCGGGGTTCTCGTCTATCTGCGGGGTCACGAAGGACGTGGTATCGGCATCGGACACAAGATTCGCGCCTACGCGTTGCAAGACGCGGGGCTGGACACCGTCGAGGCCAACGAGGCGCAGGGACTCCCGATTGATTCTCGTACCTACGGTGTGGGAGCGAGCATCTTGGTTGATCTGGGTATCACCGCGATGCGCTTGATGACCAACAATCCGATGAAGCTTGATGGTTTGGAGGATTTCAACCTCAAGATCATCGAGCGGATCCCGATCGAGGTCGAGTCGAACCCCGAGAATGTGCGGTACCTCAAGACCAAGCGGGACCGCCTGGGCCACACGCTTACCGCTGCGCCTTGAGTCCGATGCCCGATTGCTGTACTCGGGAGCGGAACGCGGCGTTGATCCGTTGACGCTCCAGATGCTGGGCAACTTGTTTAGCTCCCTGCGGCACAGGGTGGGCGGTGAGGAAGCCGGCTACCGCCGCGACATGTTCGCTGGTATCGAGCATCACGATCCCTTCGAGCATTCGCGCCACTGAATTGCTCGGGAAGCGTTCTGTGAGCAGGTCCCATTGCGAGGCCACGAAGGCCCAGACGTGGCCACCAACTTCTTGGTTGGTCAGAGCTCGGCGGATCAAGTAGGGCCCATCTTGAGTTCTCACCTCGCCAGAGACGATGGCTTCGAGCAGTTCATCTATCAGCGTGGTGTCTCGAAAGTCTGCGAGCGCCCGCAGATTCCGCTGTTCGGTTTGAGGGTCTGTTGCCTGTCTCGAAGCAGAGCGAATCTCGTTGAACTCGGACCGTCCGCCGTGGTGCGCGACCACAGTCAGTGCCGCAGTGGCCAAAGTGGCATCGCGGTGGTGACGCAGCTGCGGCGAGGCGGCGATGATCTCGGGGTCATCGGCGACCGTTCCGAGCAGCACAACGAGGGTGGCACGTAGTTCGCGCACCCGGTCGGTGTCGCTGTCGTTTGATTGGACACCGATTCGTTCCAAGGCACGGTTTGCGAGCGTGCCAACGTCTCGGCTGTAGAGCGAGGCGCTCTTGGGTTCGTCGTCGATCAGTCGTTTCAGGTGTCCGAGCGATCCGGCAAGTGCTTGCCAGACGGTGAGGTCGGTTTCGTCGACAAATCCCAGGGCTGTCGCAACGAAGGATGGGGCGCTGATTTCTCCTGCAACGGTGAGTGCCCAGGCGTCGTCGACTACCGCGTGGCGTTCGCTTGGCGTGAGGTCGCCCGTGACCGCTGCCGCGATTGCTCCTTGGGTGGGACGAACTCGAAAGAAGCCAGATGAGTCGGCATTGACGGTCAGAATGTCTTCGACACAGTGACCGGTCAGGGTGGCAACCGGCCCGTCAAGCAGGAATCTTTCGCTCCCGTCTTCGCGAGCGCCGCGGTGTTGGCGAATGCTCAGGGGCACTGCCCAGGTTCGGTCATCTGATCCAGATGCATCAAATGCGCTAGCCGGGTCAAGAACAAAGGGACGCTGCGACACCGCGACGCCGTGTGCCGTTTCGGTCAACTCGACGAGCGGGTATCCGCCTTGGTAGATCCAGCCGTCCATGATCCGCCGCACAGGTTCACCGCTTGTGGTTTCCATGCAGTCCCAGAGGTCGCTGGTTTCAGTATTGGCGTATGCATGCGTTGACAGATAGTGGCGGACACCGTCGCGGAATCGTTCAACGCCGAGATATTGCTCCAGCATTCGAACCACCGAGGCACCCTTCTCGTAAGTGAGAATGTCGAACATTCCCTCAGCTTCGGAGGGTGTTCGCACGGGAAACTCGATGGGGCGGGTGGACTCGAGCGCGTCGGTGGCGAATGCGGCTGAACGTCCCCGACAAAATGTGGTCCACACCTGCCAATCAGGCCGGTAGGCGTCGCTGCAGGCAGCTTCCATGAAGGTGGCGAACGCTTCGTTCAACCAGATGCCCTCCCACCATTTCATGGTCACGAGATCGCCGAACCACATGTGGGCGAGTTCGTGATTGATCACAGCGGCTGCGGTTTGCAGTTCGGGCTGAGTGGCGTTGTCTGGGTCGATCAACAGCAACACCTCGCGGAAGGTCACGCAGCCAAGGTTCTCCATGGCTCCGAAAGCAAAGTCGGGGATGGCCACGAGGTCGACTTTGTCCGATGGGTACGGGATTGCGTAGTAGTCCGAAAACCAACGCAACCCATGAGCCGCTACGTCGAGTGCGTAGGCGGTGAGGTGGCCGCGTCCAGGCCGATGCACGACACGAATCTCCACGCCGTCGACATCGATGGGATCGCTGAACTCCAAGGGACCCACGACGAAGGCGACGAGATACGTCGACATGGGCATCGTCTCCGCGAAGGTGACTCGGCGCCTGTTGGGAGCCGACAACGATTCGCGAACCACCCCGGTGTTGGAGACCGCCAGATGCGCTGCATCAACCACCAGGGTTGTGGCGAAGGTGGCTTTGTATGCGGGTTCGTCCCAACACGGGAAGGCTCTGCGAGCGTCGGTCGATTGAAACTGCGTGGTGGCGATGGTGTGCGGAGTTCCACCTTCGTCTTGGTAGGTGGAACGGTAGAAACCTCGGAGGCGATCATTGAGGATCCCCGAGAAGGTCAACTCAATATGGGCCGGACCTGCGGCGATGTCGGTCGTGAGAGCGAGGTGTAACCGCTCGGTGTTGTCATCGAGGTGATAGTCGGGGGTGATTCGGCTGCCGTCGCTGAGTTGGACCTGCGCCGATTTGATTTCCAGTTCGGCGGCGTTGCAGATGATCTCGTCGGTTGCCTCAAGGATCTCCACATCGATTACGACAGAGCCGAAGAACGTGGCAGCGGTCAGGTCGGGCTCAAGTTCGAGTTGGTAACGGTTGGGTACGACATGGGTCGGGAGTCGGGGATCGCGCTGGGTCATGAGGTCCTTTGTATCGGCTAAACTCGGAGGTCTTGCCAACTCGCACCAGCCTGTACGACCAGTGACCGTGGAGCCGAGCCTCGATGTTGTCGGTGTTGGCAATGCCATCGTCGACGTGATTGCCATGGTCGACGACAGTTTCATTGAAACGCACGGCCTGGCCAAGGGGGCGATGACCCTGATCGACGCAGAGCGGGCAACGTCGTTGTATGCGGTGATGCCCCCAGCCCTTGAGATTTCGGGGGGTTCGGCAGCCAACACCGTGGCTGGTGTGGCGAGTTTCGGTGGCTCAGCCGCGCACATAGGCAAAGTGCGCAACGATCAACTCGGCGAGGTATTTGCCCATGATCTGCGCGCTGCGGGGGTTGCATTTGATGTGCCGCTTGCGGCTGCAGGGCCGCCGACGGGTCGCAGCCTCATTCAGGTGACGCCAGACGCTGAGCGCACCATGAACACGTTCTTGGGGATGAGCACCCTGCTCGAGCCGGCAGACATCGACGCTGAGTTGGTTGCTTCTGCCGCGATCACCTATTGCGAGGGATATTTGTGGGATGTCGATGTGGCTAAAGCCGCGATTCGCCACACCATGAATGTGGCCTCAGGGGCGGGCCGACTTGTTTCGCTGACGCTCTCCGATTCGTTCTGCGTAGATCGGCATCGCCACGAGTGGCTCGATCTCATCAGCGACATGGTGGACCTGGTTTTTGCCAACGAGACAGAGGTTTGTTCGTTGTTCGAGACTGAAGATTTCGACGCTGCGGCAGCACGGACCGCAGACATCACAGAGGTCGTGGCGCTGACCCGGGCCGCTGAAGGTTCGGTAGTGATTTCGGGGAACGAGCGCGTGGAAGTTCCTGCTGTGGATGTCTCCCGGATCGTCGACGCTACGGGCGCAGGCGACTTATATGCATCGGGCTTTTTGTTCGGCATGGCCAAAGGCGCTGATCTGGCGCGTTGTGCAGAACTCGGAGCTGTCGCCGCTGCTGAGATCATCTCCCATATCGGCGCGCGTCCCCAGGAATCGCTTGGGTCGCTAACCTGACGGTCTACTGAAACCAATACGAGAGATTGTGCGAGGCCATGGGATACACCTGTTTCGAGATCGACGAATCTGAGGGAGTGGCACACGTCCGCTTGTGTCGCCCGGACGAGTTCAACACCATGACTCCTGAGTTTTGGAGGGAACTTCCCGAGATCATTGGCGAGTTGTCTGATAGTGGTCGGGCGCGGGTCGTTGTCTTGTCGTCCACCGGGAAACACTTCTGCGCCGGCATGGATCTTGCGGTTTTCACAGGTGGGTCCGCTGCTGGCAGCAACGATGCGATCACTGAAGTGGGTCGCCAACGTGCCGCGTTGCGTTACAACATCTTGCATCTCCAAAATGCCTTGACTGCACTGGAACGGGCTCGGATGCCTGTGTTGGTAGCTGTTCAGGGTGGTTGCGTCGGGGGAGCGGTCGATATGGTCACCGCTGCGGACTGTCGCTATGCGAGCGCAGACGCTTGGTTCTGTATTCAGGAGATCAACATCGGCATGACCGCTGATGTAGGCACGTTGCAGCGTCTCCCGAAACTCATTCCCGAAGGAGTTGCGCGGGAACTGGCGTATACCGGTCGCCGCATGGGGGCGCAACGGGCCGCTTCGTTGGGCCTGGTCAACGAGGTGTTCGATGACCATGAAACGCTGCTTTCGGGGGTTCACGAGATCGCCGCGGAGATCGCTTCGAAGTCCCCTTTGGCTATTCACGGGACCAAGGAAGCAATCAACTACAGCAGGGATCATTCGGTGGAAGACTCCCTTTCCTACATTGCCGCTTGGCAGACCGGTATGTTCCAACCCGACGACACGATGGAGTGCTTCCGCGCCAAAACCGAGGGCCGCGACCCGAAGTTCGACGACTTGGGTCCAGTGCGCAGAGGCTTGTAGCAAAAGAACGAGCGGAGTACAGCCGATGGCACCTGAGACACACGATCAGCCAGAACACACCATCGTTGTGCGGTCATCATCTGACCGGCGCAACCGCAAGGTCACTCCCGCTGCGTTCCGACAGCGGGTGCGGAAGTACCCTGGTGCGGATGCCACACGTTCAGTTCTCTGTGGCGGAACGCGCTTCAATTTGTTTCTGGAACGCGCTGTAAATGGTGTTCAGAACGCGCTATTGTTAATCTTCAGAACGCGCTATACATCGCCTCGGTTGTCTGCGTCGGCGGCTGGCCTCAGAACCTCGGCCTCAGCGAGGACGACGCCATGTTGTCGGTCGGTGACTACCTCAGTGAGATCATCCGGGTGGATATCCCCACCGCCAGCGGGGTGCGCCACGACCCGACCATGGTGCGGCGGTTGATGCAGTCCCTTTCGCTCAACGTGGCTACCGAGGCCAAGATGACAAAACTGGCCTCTGATATGGACATCGGCCACCCCCCGGGGCGCAACACCGTCGCCGCATACCTCGACGCCCTGCGCCGCATCTACGTCGCCGAGGACCAGCCTGCTTGGTCGGTGAACCTGCGATCGAAGGCCACTCTCAGAAGGGAGGCCAAGCGGCACTTCGTAGACCCGTCTCTGGCTGCCGCCATGCTGCGGGCCACTCCACAGCGGCTGCTGTTTGACCCAACGGCGTTCGGTGCGCTGTTCGAGTCGTTGGCCGTGCGCGACCTCCGCATCTACAGCCAGGCCCAACGGGCGACGACATTCCACTACCGCGACAACACCGGTTTGGAGGCCGACGCCATCATCGAGCGAGCCGACGGCCGATGGATCGCCGCTGAGATCAAGCTCAACACCGGCCCCAACGCCATCGACAGGGCTGCCAAGGCCCTGCTACGCCTCAAAGACAAGACAACCCCCCAACGAGCGGCCAGCCTGGCCGCTTTGCTAGTGATCACCCCCCACCGGCGCCGCCTACCGTCGCCCCGACGGCGTGCAGGTCGCCCCCATCACCGCACTCGGACCCTGACCCCAACCCAGCGCAGCAGCAAGGTTGACTTGGCCTCCCCACGCGGCTTGCCGATGGTGCCGCCGCTTTCGTACGCAAGGGGCTTGTAGCCAGGGTCGGTCGGTTGTGTGGCGTTGTTCAGGTGAGATTCAGGTCGCCTAAGCGGACCAGAGTCGAGGAGACCCAGCCGCCCAGCGCGTTGAAGTGGTCGTCGAGCATGGAGCCATCGGCGAGGCGTGGCTCGTCGAGTTCGTAGGCACCCTCGTAGGAGATCTCAATTGCGTGCTGCACGTCATCGGTATCTTGCCCGTAGCTTGATTCGACGGTCGGCCCGCTGCGGGTGAGCTTCTCGCCTCCGATCGAGGGGCTCCTGACCGGCAATATGTCGAGCAATGCGGTTGGGTCCGGGGCCATGCCTAGGCGCTGTATTCGCAGCACGATCTCGATCTCGATGCGTGGTGGTTCGCCGAGTTCCTCGGTGACGTACCAACTGCGGTAGGCGGTTTGGGACCATGTCGGCCAGCTACAACTCACGTCCGCCTGTACTCGAGGTGGAAGTCCCTCCCCGGGAAGTCCGTAAGTGGTTTGCCAGTTGAGGTCTCCAAGTAGCACATCAACCCAGAACCGTTCTTCGAAGGCTTTGCGTTCAAGACGAGCCGTCTCGAAAGCGTCTCGTAACGCTCCGATGGCGTCTGTGAACACATGATCGAGCATGTCCGGCGAGGTTAGCCCCTGAAATCTGAAGCGTTTGTGCCCGGCTTGAACTCGGCTTATTCGGCGAGGACTTTGGAGACTTCCAACCAGTAACCGGTGCCGTAGAGGTGAGCGGCGAGTGCTCGCACGTCGGCGCGGGTCGCCGCGCTGAGCAAGTCTTGGCGGTTGTCGATGGTTAGCCGGTCCTCGTCTGCGAACCTGATGGCATCGAGGTCCACGTTGGCCAAACCGCTGTTGTTGAAGAAATTCCAGTCGCTGCGGATGACGTTGTGCGCTTGTTCAAACTGATCTGCTGTAACGCCGCTGGCGGCAATGGCCTCCAGTTCTTCCATCAGCACAGAACGGATCTCGTCGAGTCGGGTCGGGTCGCCACTGATCGACATGAATGAACGGATCGACGGTTCTGGTTCTCGCCTGAACGAGATTGAAGCGGAACCTCCGTAGGACGCTCCGAGTTCCTCGCGGATGCGTTCGATGATCCGGTTGTTGATGACTCCTTGCAGCAGGTTGGCGGTTACCCGGTTCTTGGCTGTGAGTTCAGTTGGTTGAGCATGGAAGACATACATGCCTCCGTCGGCAGTGCCTTCGCTGAGTTCCACACTTGCCGATTGTTGACCGGTCGGGAGTTCATAGCCGAGATCGACCCAAGTGTCAGCTTCGCCGGCTTGGAGCGAACCGAGATAACGGGCGGCGAGATCAGCGACCGTGCTGCGGTCGATGTCACCCACGATGGCGACAGTCAAGTCGTCTACTTTGCCGAGACGAGCTTTGTAAATCTCGAGTGCGGTTTGTTCGGTGAGTGCGTCGAGCTGTTCTTGTGTGGCAGCTTGGTGCTGCGCAGGATCACCGTCGTAGACGAGGTCGATAAGAGCGCTTATTGCCCGACGGTCAACGTGGGTTTGGTTTATTGCGAGATTCTGTTCGGCTTCATCAATGGCAGTCCGGAAGGCAACATCATCAACTCTTGGTTCGGTGATGAAAAGGTGCAGCAACTGGAATAGAACCTCGGCGTCTCGGGTTGCGGATTCACCTGAGAAGCCCTCTTCTGACTGCTCAATGAAACCGACAAGGCCAACATTTTTTGTTGACAGAAAACGATCAAGCGTCAGTGCGTCGTGAGGGCCGACTCCACCTCGGAACACGGCGTCTATCGCGACACCGGGGATCGCAGTGTTGGCTCCGGGGTGGTCTTGTGGGAAATTCGACCAGCCACCTGCCGAAGCGGCACGCAGCGAAAATGCGTTGTCGGCGATGTCTGAGTGCCGGTGGCTGACCGTTACGCCGTTGTCGAAGGTCCAAGTTGTGACTTCGCCGTGGTCGGTGCTTCGTTCGCTTGTGTCGGTTGGCTCCGCGCGGGAGGGAGCGTCCATCAGTTCGTCGATTTGACTTGCTCCGGCTCCTGATTTTGCTGCGGTGAGGTTGGCCAGCGTGTCGAGCAGTTCGTCGGTTGTGGGCAGTGTTGACTCGTCGGCACCGACGGCGATCACGATTGGCCCGCTGATACTCAGGAGCCAACTCCAGTGGTTGGCGAGTTCGTGGGCGGTGAATGATTCGACGGTTGTTCTTTGGCGGGCGATACGTGTTTGGGCTTTGTCGATGTCTGCGCCTTGAAGCCAGTATCTCGACAGTAAGTTGGCGTACTGGCTGTCTTGGATAGTGTTCAGGCCAGCGAGTTGTTGGTTGAAATTGGCGATCATTGTGTCGCGCATGCGTTCCATGTCGTCTTCGCTGAATCCGTCCTCGGCGGCTGCAAGCAAGTAGGACATGTAGTCTTCGAGTCCAACCGCCAGGTCAGCGGCTTTGAGGTTGGTCCCGAAGTATCTGAGTTCGCGGTTGATCGCGAATTCGCTGATGAAAGGGGTTTCTTCGAGTACGAGTTCACCGAGCTGGTAAGCGTCGTTGAGTCGGTTGTTCAGCATGATGGCGACGGCGCGCTCGGCGAGCACAAGGCGGGAACCACCAACGGTGCTGGTATCCCAAGCTGGGATCGGAAAGTCAAGCGACAGGTTGTCGAGCGAGTTGTCGGGGTGCGTGACGACATGCGCCTGAGGTTCGGGTGATATCTCAACTGCAATCGGCTCACGCGCCGGAGGTGTGTCGGTCCGTGCGGTGAGATCGCTGAAGTACTCCGTGACCTTCTCTTCAAGTTCGTCGAGTGGCAGGTCTCCGACTACTACGACAGCCATGTTGTCGGGCCGGTACCAGTCGTCGTAGAAGGCCCGCAGCGTATCGGGTGTGGTGGTTTCGACCTTGTCCGCATCTCCAATAATGAGGTGGCCTTCATAAGGTGTGCCAGCCACGTACACCTTGTCGAACTCGTTGGAGATGATGCCGTCAACGGATTCCAGTCGCTGGCGCAGCTCGTCGCGCACTACGCCTTGTTCTTCGGTGACCGCGGACGGTTCCAGAGTTGCTGCCGATGCCCATTGGGCGAGCACATCGAAGGCTGCTTCTGGCGCGCCTTCATCGGCTGTGGCCGCAGAAAGGATGTAGACGGTTTCGTCGAAGCTGGTGTAGGCGTTGACTTCGGGTCCGAATTCGATGCCGAGTCGCTGGAGCTGCGCCGTTAGCTCGTTCCCCGGGTACTTCTCGGTGCCGTTGAACAGCATGTGTTCGAGGAAGTGGGCGCTGCCGTCGCTGCCGTCGACTTGTTGTGCTGAGCCGGCGTCGACGAGCAAGCGGATTTCGAGGGTTGCGCCTGGCGAGTCGTTGGTGCGCAATAGGTAGGTGAGGCCGTTGTCGAGCGTGCCGATGCGGTAGTCACGGTCGATGGGCAACGGTGTCGGATCGGGATCAGGCGCGGTGACGGGTGGGCGTGTCGTGCTGTCGGAGTCACCCGAGCCGTCGGCGTCGGCGGAATCATCGGGTGGCGCCAGAGTTGTGGTTGGGGTGGCGGATGCAGCGTTGTTGCGTATCTCGTCGATGGTGCTGTTCTGGGCGCAAGCGGCAGCGATCAATGCTGAAAGTAGTAACGCCGTACCGGTGAGAATCAGCGGCCGACGACGAGGTCCGGGTTTGAGCACCCAGCGATTCTAGTGACCGGGGCGTCATCTCAACGCGGCGAGGAGCTTAGATAGGTGGCTCTTTGGACCAAGCTTCAAGCGGAGCGTAACGGGGCTTGATCACCTGCTCAATGAGCCGCAACCGTTCGCGGAAGGGTAGGAAGCTCGACTTCATCCCGTTGACCGTCAACCAACGAAGCCGATCCCAGCCGTAACCGAAAGCATCGACCAGCGCGGCCATCTCCGAACTCATCGACACCCCCGACATCAACCGATTATCGGTATTGAGGGTCACCCGGAATCGCAGGTTGATCAGTTGATCGATCGGGTGCGCGGCGATGCTGTCGACGACTCCGGTGTTGACATTGGAGGTCGGGCAGATCTCAAGGGGAATCCTTCGATCACGAAGGAAATGGGCAAGACGGCTGAGCTTTGGTTCGCCGTGTTCGTCATGTTCGATATCTTCGACAATACGGATGCCGTGGCCGAGTCGTTCTGAACCGCAGTACTGCACAGCTTTCCAGATCGATCGGGGGCCGTAGGCTTCGCCGGCGTGAACGGTGATGTGGAAGTTCTCGCGTTGGCAGTACTGGAAGGCTTTGATGTGGTCGTCGGGCGGGAAACCGTCCTCTGCTCCGGCGATATCGAACGCCACCACGCCCTGATCTCGCCAGCGCACCGCCGCTTGGGCCACCGGCAGTGAGTTGTCGGCGTCGCGCATGGCCGAGCAGATGGTACGGATGGTGAGGTCCGTGCCATCCGAACCAGCGGCGAAACCGGCGAGCACTGCTTCGATCGCATCATCAAGGCTTAAACCCCGTTGATTGTGAAGTTCGGGAGCGAACCGTACTTCGGCATAGACGACTCCGTCGGCGCTCAGATCCTCAGCGCATTCCCGTGCGACCCGTTCGATGCTGTCGCTAGTCTGCATGACCGCGATGGTGTGGGCGAAAGTTTCGAGATAGAGGGTGAGGTCCTTGCGGTTGGCTCCTTGCATCATCCATTCAACGAGGGGTTCGGGCTCGGTTGCGGGCAAGTTGCGGTAGCCCAGTTCATCGGCGAGTTCGATGATTGTTTGAGGTCTGAGTCCACCGTCGAGATGGTCGTGAAGCAAGACCTTCGGCGCTTGCCTGATGCGGTCCAGCGTGGGAGCCCCAACATCAAGATTCGTCATCGTTGAAGTCTAGCGATAACGATGTTGGCCTCTATGCCCTTGGGGAAGGAGGCAGCGTTTCTTGGAGCGTGGGCCGACGTAGTTGCATTGGACCCACCGGGGGTTTCCCATCGGTCCCAGGGCGTGCGTATTGCCCGATGAGCTAGTCAGATGCAGTGAACCGCCGTCTGGGGTCACTTGTCGAAGAATGCCGACCACATCTGGGGTGGAGTACCTTCGGTTGCGCCGACCCCCTGTAGGGGTCACGATTCCCGCAGCTTCAAGCGATGAAAGCGCCGTTCGCGCCGCTCTGGTGGTCACACCAAGTCGTTCAACCACCATTTGGGCGTCAAGCACCGGTATTGAGGGCAGCGCAGCTAATAGTGCTGCTGCTGTGCTACCACGGCGGAAACGAGCAGTCTCCCGCCATCTAGCGACCATGCGCTCCACGGTTGTCCGCAGCGTTGCTGCATGTCGGTTGGCTTCTTCACATGAATAACTGAAGACGCTCAGCCAGTTGCGCAAAGCAGCGCTGCGGGCCTCTGAGTCATCGGGTTCGCATATGACTCGAGTGGCGTTGAGTGCTTCGTGGTAGGCGCGGCGATCACCGCTCAGAGCAGCACTGATTGGAATCGTTGAGCGTGTGAGTCCCGCAGCGACCAGGACCGTGTGGATGAGAGCACGGCCTGTGCGTCCGTTCCCGTCATCAAAGGGATGGATGGTCTCAAACTGGGAATGGACAACCGCAGCCCGCAGCGCCGTGGGGTGGTCGCTGGTGTTCAGATATTTGACCAGGTCGTCCATGAGTTCTCTGACGTGCTCGGCGGGGGGCGGAACAAATGTCGCGTCGTCCACGAGGCATCCGGGAGGTCCGATCCATATTGGCTCGGTGCGCAACGAACCTCCGAAGCCATGGTCCCGTGTCCCCTCGAACAGGCACTTGTGTAAACCTAGAATGTCGTCGAGCGTGGAGCGGTGCCCCGCGCGAATCCTGTGTCCGAGTGCCACGGCGGCTGAAACCTGTTTCGCCGCGCCGAGAGCGAGCGCATCGTTGTCGTCGGCCACGGGTCTACCCGCTTGGTCCATGTAACGCGCCCATTCAAGGCCTGACACTGTGGCGGTGACACCTTCTATGACGCTTGAACGGATGGATTCGTCACGAGCCATCATCCAGTCCATAAGGCTGTCTCCCAGAGTTGTCTGGGCTGCCTCGGCGGTCGCGGCGAGCGCGCTTTCGGCCGCGGTGATCGCGTTGACAGAATCCGCGTTCAGGGTCGGGACCCAAACTCCTAAGGTGTGTGGTACATAGGCGCGGTACGATCTTGGTCCGTAACCGGTCCGGCTGGCCATCCACCCCTCGGCTTCGACATATCTTCCCACAACACCAACTTATCAGGTCGCATGTGCTATTCAGCAGGTTCTAAAGACACGTTGGTCTGCTACAAGGTCGTATGTGCTACTCGTGGCTGCTATACGGCGATTTCAGGAGATCATCGCGCCTGAGTTTGCCGCATAGATGGTTACACGGCAAAGAAATCACCGAGCGCGAGGTCGAGGTCGGAGTGGCCCGATCACACTGGGCGGTGATGTTGTCCGCGGAAGGCTCCGTGCGGGTGGATGCGGCCGCACGGGAGGTTCTTGAGCTCGCCTGCGACTTGCGGGTCTAGATGACGCTGGATCGCAAGATCATGAGGATCTACGAAAACCCGCCTCTCGATGCGGATGGGAGCGGGTTCGTGGTCTTTCGGGGCTCGATCCGAGGTATTCCCAGCCCCAAGCAGCGCCAGTCGGTCAAGCTCGACCGGTGGAGGTCGGTCACCTTCGAGAGTGCCGGGCCGTGGCTGGCCGACCGGTTGGTGCGGATGCGGGGCGGGTTCGTGGTCGAGCCGGCCGACGGCGGCTCGCTCGTCACCCACGGCTATCGTTCTTGGTTCAAGGGTTCGTTTGGCCCGCTGATCGAACGGTACGCTCGGGACTGGCTGACTCGGGACGTCGATGACGAACTCCAGAGGCTAAGGCAGCACTTCGAAGGTGGGAGAGCCGACGCAGGCGGTGGATGAGGTTGAAGGGTCGAGTTTCGTGCGGTTGTCCGCCGCGGTTGCGCCGCGGCGTTGCACATCAATGCACATTAATGTCATGATGTGCTAATGCGCACAACAGTAGAGTTGCCCGACGACCTGCACGCTCTCGCACGCGAACTGGCGCATCAGCAGAACAAGACCCTCAGCGGGGTCATCGTGGAGATGCTCCGCAAGGCCATCGGTACCGGAGACGCCACCCGCGACACATTACACGAAACTGGATGGCCCACCGTAAGCCTCGACCGGCCGATCACCATCGAGGACGTCAGGTCGCTAGAGGACGAAGGATGAATGTGGCGCTGGCGGACAGCAACCTGCTGATCGCAATGACTGTGCCGAACCATGTACATCATGGCACGGCGCACTCGTGGCTCGCGCAGCATCAAGGTGCGGTTGCCACATGCCCGATCACCCAGGGAGCGCTGGTGCGACTGTTGATCCGAGAGGGCAGATCCGTAGACACTGCCCTCACGGCACTCGAAACGATCTCACAGCAACCGAATCATGTCTTTTGGCCCGACGACATCGGCTACGCAGATGCGTCACTGCGTGGGGTCATCGGCCACCGGCAAGTCACCGACGCCTACCTTGCGGCACTGGCCGAGCACCACGGTGCCGTCGTCGCGACCCTTGATCGCGGCCTCGCGCTGCTCCGCCCCGACGCGACGCTACTGATCGAGACCTGAGGCGACAGCAAAGCTGCGGCCGCCGTCATCCGGCTGCCTCGATAATCCACGTGCCGTCCGACTGCTTTGGTGGCAGCGAAGCTGTATTTGAGGTCGCTGGTTCAGGTGCAGCGCAGCAGCACCGCCGGTGACCATGTGCCCCAGGTGCCGCCGAAGCGGTCTCGCCCGCTGGCCCTGTCGACGCAGCACGGCGGTCACCCCTCGGCTACCTGTAAGCCCCACCGGAGTCGCTGTGGATGCGATGTACGCCGACCGCCCCATACCTCGGCGTGCCGCCTCCAACGTTTAGCATCAGCAGCACGACTGCCGGGGCGTCCTTCACCTTGAGCGTCACCGTACACAACGACGGTAGCGCTTTAGCGGATTGGACGATCAGTCCTTGGTGTTCCTCTTTCGCTTGCGAACATCTGGCACCTTTCGTTCGGGGATCGCCCGCGTCAGGTATCGATCAAACTGAGGGACCGTGAACGCCGCAAATCCGTGCTCCGGGGTGTACAGAAGCCCTTTCTCAATCAGCTTGGAACGTATCGGTCCGCACTGTTGGGAAGTTCTCCCAAGCAGGTCAGCTACCGCACCGGCAAGTTGTGGTTCCGGGCCAAGTTCAGCCATCGCCCGCAAGTAGGCCAGTTCAAGCTCGGTGGTTCGGTCGTGCCTCACCTTGAAGAAACCCGAATCAAGTTTCTCCTCTACAACGGTCTTGGCCGTTCGCGCGTCGATCGCGTTGATCTCGGGACCGTCGGAGAGGTTCCATGAGGCTTGGCCAAACTCCTGCAGGAAGTAGGGGTAACCTTCTGTGAAATCGGTCGCTGTGTCGAGTGCCGCCTCAGAGAATCTGACATTACTTTCAGAGGCCGGTTCAATGAGCGCTCGGCGAGCTTCGGAATCGGTGAGTTTATCGATGGTGGGAAATCTGAAGAGTCGTTCGGCGTAGGACTTCGCTTCTCCGGCAAGCTCTGCCAATTGTGGAAGTCCAGCGGCGGTGAGAGTGATCGGCAATTGCCGCTGAACAGTCTTGTGAATGGCCGCGATCAGAGCCTCTAACTGCGGGCGCGTGAGAAATTGAATCTCGTCGAGAAGCAACACGACACCTTGGTCGTGTTGCGCGGCCGCTTCGCCGAGGGCAACCAGAACGTCGGTCAGGTCCGCATCGAGCGCTCCGCTATCCGCTTCCCCCTCAAGTGCTTCAACATTGAGTCCTGCCGTAAGCGTTCCTTGCGGATCGAGCGTAATCGTGAACGACTTGAGCACCTGGGCCGCACGTTTCAGCTTCCCAGCCCACTTCGCTCTCGGGGCAATAGCGAACAGTGCTCTGCGAACCTCGCGTGCCAAGAGCCTTCTAAACTGCTCGTTGTCGTGCTTCGCTATCTCGATTTCTATCACCACCCAGCCGCGGTCTAGTGCTGAGCTCCGAAACTCTGAAAGCAGAACGGTCTTGCCAACGCCACGAAGGCCAGTGATGATCATGGATTGCTCTGAGCGCCCCGCGCGCAACCGGTCGAGCAGTACCTCAAAGGCATCAAGCTCATCTTGCCTACCAACGAGCACCGGAGGTCTTGCGCCAGCGTTAGGCGTGTACGGATTTTCCCTTGGATCCATTACGTCAGCGTAACAAGATTATGCAAAGTTTATTAGAGTATTTGAGGTTTATAAGAGTATTTAGGGTTTATTAGGTTTTGATAAACCGTCCATAACTCGATAAACCGAAGCCGGGTCAATACCCTCGACCGGGCGATGGTTCGAACCCGCGAAGTGGCATGTCGGGGCCTCGCTGGAGCCAGTTGTCGGCCAGGTATTCGGCTTGGGTGTCGATCAGGTGCAGGGTGTAAGCGTGACGACTGATCGGCGACGTGTTCAACGCGCTCCAGTGGGGGAGCGTGCCGTGCAACACGCTCGTTTAGCGGCGGCGCGCAACTTGAGCCGGAGGATCTGTTCAAGGCAGAACGGGTCGTATGTGCTGTTCAGTCGCTTCTAAAGACCCGTTGGTTAGTTACAGGGTGGTATTTGCTACTCGTCGAGTGAGGCTGGGAGGCTGTTGACGATTCGGGTGGTTTCGACTGAGAGGTTGACGAGTCGCCGGAGGCGGCGGATCCGGTTGAAAGGGTTGGTCGGCCCTTTTGCAGGCCGCCCGAAGTTGGTTGGGTTCAGGGGCCGTTTGGTGGGTTGTTGGGGTTGATGATTTTGTAGCCGGTGTTGGTTTTGATGACCATGTAGCCGCGGTCGTGGATGTTGTGATGGCAGTGGGGGCAGGCGAGACACATTGTGTCGATGTCGGTGAGCCCTCCTTGTTCCCAGGGCACGATGTGATGGATTTCGCAGCGTTCGGGGCCTGCGGTGCAGTCTTTGCCTGTGCAGTGCCGGTCGCGGGCGATGATGGCTTTGACTTGGGCTTCGGTGGCGTGTCGATGGGTGCGTCCCACCCAGATGGGTTGACCTTTGCCGTCGAAGACAACCCCGGTGACAGCGGCGGTGCACATCAAACGTTCCAGCACTGTTTGCGGTAATGCTTCACCCCCGACGATCTCAGCGACACCGGTCGGGTTGTCGCCGCGGAGGCGTTCAATGTCAGCTATCGCGATGAGTTGTGTGCGTGTACTGCCAGGCCCGCGACGCGCCGGGTTGGTCAACAACGCGATCAGAGCGTCGGCTGAGCGTTGTTGTGGAGTGCGCACATCATCTGGGGCGCCTTCGCGTCCGCCGTCGTCGCGCCACAGCCGGTCGTACTCGACGTTGATTACTTTGGCCACTTGTTGATAGCTGGTCGGGTCCAACTCAGCCAACAGCACTCCCATGCCTTCGTCGTTGATCCAGTGTTTCAACAACCGGTTGCGGCGCTGCTGTTGATATCGTTCGGCGCCGTCGTCGCGTTGGTTGCGGTTCACCCACCGCCGCGACTGTTCAGTGAACACATCAACCGACGATGTCTCAGCAAGCTTCGACAACTCGTCGTCTACTTGCCCAGCAGAAGTCTTGGCCGCAGCCCCGACAGCGACCGCGGCGTGCTCGGCGGTGATCGCGCCTCCAGCCAACGCTTCAGCCAGCATCGGCATCTCAGCGAGCCCAGCAGCAGTCTTCGCGACAGAGTTCGCAGCGCGTGTCGACATGCGCCCCACCTCGCGCAACACCGTCTTGGAGTTCACCCCGCCGTCATCGAGAGATTCGATCTCAGTCGCGCACCTTGTCTGCAACGCACCCAACGCGGCGATCACCCGCCCGGCACCCCCAACCACAGCCTCCAACTCGCCACGCGAGAGTCCAGTTGTCACCACCGCCCGGGTCTGCTGGATCATCGAATCGAACATGACCACAACCTAACAACAGGGTATGACACTGCACTGCATCAAAGACAACAGCACGACTCAAGCGTGGTGGAACACGCTCGTTCCGCCCTCGAATGGCTCACCGACAAGCTGAGGTTGCTGATATAAAACCCGGCCATCCTTTCAGCGGATCACCGCAGGATGCAGCTCAGGCAGTGCCAGCGAGCAGACAGATGAACTGGTCTTCGTCGATGATCTCGATGGGGCTGCCTTCGGCAGCGAGGGCGAAGGCCTTGCGGTGTTTGCTGCTTCGGCCTGATTCGCCCACTCTGCGCAGGTCGGTCGATCCCACCACGACGTAACTGGTGCGTTTGCTCACTGATTGGGATGGCTTGGCCCCGGCGTTCACTGCTGCTTGGAATGCTTCTCGCGGGGGCATCGACGCCAGCGTGCCCGTGAACACGATCCTCTTGGAGAACAACAGTCCCTCCGGATCAGGTTCGCCACGGGGCTTGAAGTGCTTGGCGCTGAACGACCTAGACGACCCCGACGATGAGGGTGTCGCATTGGAGAATGGCCGGTACCCGTCCAGGTGGCAGTACCCGAGGCGATACCCATGGGTTGCGAGCAAGTCCGAGGGTGTGGTGTCGAAGCGGTCCGGCAGCGCTAGCCACAGCAGCCCCGCTGCGTTGGCGTCTGACAACGGGTCGTGATGCGATAGGGGAATCCCGAAATCAGCGGCCAGTACATCGAGGGACCACGATCTGGCGTCGGGCATCGCTGAACGGGCGATGCGGTAGGTGCAGGCGAACGGGAACGGGTCCGGTTCATACCCGTGGTGCTCGGCGCTTCTGCGCAGCACCGAGAGGTCAAAGGCGGTGTTGTGAGCGACGACCAACCGCCCGTCAAGCAGCCGCGCGACCCGCTCCCAAATCTCAGGGAAGTCAGGAGCGCGCCTAGTGTCAGACGGGCCGATGCCGTGAATCATCGTGTTGAAGCCGTCGTAGTGGTTGCCGGGCGGCCTGATCAGCAAGTTGAGCGTGTCCGTAGGCAACCCCTGCTCGAACACGACCACACCCACCGCGCAGGCTGATCTGCTTTCGCTTGTGGCGGTCTCGAAGTCGATCGCCGCAAACGACTGATCCAGACCCGTTGCCTGCTCGCTATTGATCTCCGGCATCAGTGTCCGTCGTTGAGGGCGCTGTCAGTGATGGAGGCAGGCTGGCAACGATGCGTGCCGTCTCGACGGAGATATAGGTGAGTCGACAGAGGTGACGAATCAGGTTGAAGGGTTGGTCGGCCCAGTCCTGCCAACCATTGGGGTCGTCGGTGATACCGGAGGGCTTGTCGTGTTTGAATCGGAGGCTGTCGATGGCCCAGTCGAGCGGGGTGCGGCCCGAGACGGTGTATTGGTGGGCTTCGTCGGGGATGTCGATGAGTTTGCAGCGGTGGTTGATTTCGAGCACTGACCGGTTGGTTTCTTTCCCGTTCTTAGCCCAGCGCATCCTCTTGTCGATCCGGTAGGCGTGGGGGTCTGCTTCGCCTTCGTCTACTTCGTTGTCCACGAGGCAAACCAGCGGGTACTCGTTGACCGTTTCGTAGTTGATGTGGAGGTCCATGAGTGTTCGCCCCGCAGCGCGGAACGCCTCGAAGTCATCAGCGAGGGGAACCCTGGGCAGGTTGCGTTGCAGGTCGTGTTTGTAGCGTTCGCGCCAGTCGGGGGCGTGCATTACGCCGTAGAGGTATTCCCAGATGTCGTCTTTGGTGATGTGTTCGCCGTAACGGGCATGGAATTGCTCTAAGCACCAGTCTGTGATGTTGTCGTTGTCAGTGGGCTCTTGGGGCAGATCCAGGTCAAGCTCAACCACATCGCTCATGTTGTTACTTTCGAATCATGACTCGCCCGGCGGGGTCGAGCGCGTGGAGGTCAGCCATGGTGTCGGTCGCGAGGGCCGCGAAGACTGACCGGTTGCTAGGCGAAACGATCATGACCGCCTCCTGGGGATGGCCCGGGTCGGCTGGTTGGTTCCGCATCCGCTCAGGTCCGGCATAGTGGTCGCTGCGAGGGCCGCGAAGATCGAACGATTGTTGGTGGAGGTGATCATGATCGCTTCTGCGGGACGCACCGGGTCTGTCTGCCGGTGGCGCAGAGATCGAAGAGATGGTTGGTTGCGATGATCCCGAACGGAAGCTGCTGGGTGAGATTGAAGAGCATCGCGAATCTCTGGGGGGGGGGGGGGGGGCGTTCATTGCGTTCGACGCGGCAGCACTCGGGTCTGTTGTCCCGGACCCACCAGATGTAGGTCCGGTAGCAGCCGCGTCGCCAACGCCCCGAAAATCGCCATATTCGATGGGCCAGCAATCAAGATCGCCTCCGTCTCGGGATGACTCGGCATCCGCCCTGGTTGGGTCCGAGGAAGTTGAGATCGGTGATGAGTCTCGTTGCGAGGAGCGTTGCGTGGCCTCGGTTGTTCTGTGTCGGGAGCGAGAATCTCTCTCTCTCTCTCTCTCTCTCTCTCTCTCTCTCTCTCTCGTCCGCTGTTCGGGAACATGGCGGAGACGGTTTTGACGCTGGAGAGGATGCGGTGGTCTTCGTAGAGCCAGAGTTTGGTGAAGGGCCGGTACAGCACTTCGCGGATTCGCGTTTCGTCGAAGGAGACCTCTACGCCTTTCTTCAACGACTGTTTGAGGGTGGCGGTCCATTTGATGACCGCCAGGTCGGTGTTGGCGGTGCATTCGTCGAAAGACAGTCCGAGGTCGTGGTGCAACTCGCGGGCATCCTCGTAGGTGTCGATCAGCCATTTCATCTTGTCAATCAGGTCGTCGCGAGAGAACGAGTAGACATAGGTATCGCAGTTCGTGGCCAGCCCGAGAGCGTGAACCTTTATTGCAGTATCGCCTCTCTCTCGCTCACCGCTGATTGCACAGACCGGCAGCATGGTCTCAAAGGTGCCGTCGGTGATGTTTACCCAGTCGTGGGCGTCGTTGACCGTAACGGTTTCGAATGCGTCGTTGGTTATGTCACCGATCTGGTCGAGCCAGTGGAACTTTTGTTGAAGCGTGCTGTATTCGGGAACTTGGGCGTAATGCAGTTTGGCGGGTTCGTTATGGTTTTTGTGGGGGTTGCGCACAAGCACAGTGATCTGGACCCCGTTGCGCGACCCCGCCCCGAAGATCTTGTCGCCTTCGCGGCGGAACTCGTCGCCTGACTTCATGGCGTCGCCTAGTAGGTTGACGACGTAAATGTCGGTGAACTCGTCGCGTAATGCGGCTCGCATCCCGGCGAGGCTGGTGGCGTCGCACAGCGAGTTTGGATGAATGAAGGCGATGACCCCAGGCTGGTCCCTTCCCGGATGATTGAGCCGATCCGAGGCCCAGCGGATGGCTTGCACATAGAGATTGCCCGCCGATTTGCCTGCGCCCTTGCCGGTGACTTCGCGGTGGCGTTTGCCGTAGGTTTCGCGTACTCGTTGCTCGACGTGGGGGTACTCGCGACGGGGATTGTCGTCGCCGGATGATTTCTGGCCTGCTGACCACGGCGGGTTGGCGACGATCACCTGGATCGGTAGGTCGTGTTGTTGTTTGGCGCGGGCTGTGTTGTAGCCGATAGCACCGGTTCCGGGCAGCGTTGAGGGGTCGTGTTCGAACGTGTCGGTCAACACGATCCCGCTGAACGGTTCATACCGTCCGGTACGGGCTCGATAACCCTCTTCGATTTTCAACGCGGCGAGGTAGTAGGCGAGCAGCACGATTTCGTTGGCGTGGATTTCTTGGGCGGTTCCGCCTGGCACTGTGGGGTTGTGGGTGTTGACGAACTTGCGTTCAAGATCTTCATCCGCGATCAGTGGGTCCCCACCGCTGTTGTTCTGGGTCAACAGGCGATAGATGAAAGTGCCGGTGCCCGTGAACGGATCGAGGATGTGTACGTCTTCGGCGCTGAGACCCCGCCCGAAGTTGTGTTGCAGCACAGCATCGACTGACCGCAACACGAAGTCGACGAGTTCAATCGGCGTGTACACGATCCCGAGGCGCTGGACCTCGTCCGGCATCGCTTCAGCAAAAAAGGATTCATAGACCTCCAACATGATTTTGATGCGTGCATCCGAATCCGCTGCGCCTACGAGACGGATACGAACGCTGGCATAGAACCGGTCCAGCCCGGCTGTCTCATCGGCTAAACGGATGTCGTGCTCTTTGAACTCACCGAGGAGTTCGTTGAGGGCCTTAGAGATCGGGTTGCGGTCCGCGAAACCCGATCCGGCGAACAACGCGTCGAACACCGGCATTGTCACCACATGTTGAGCGACCATCACCGCCAGGTCACCCGAAGGCAACGCCCCGCCGATAGTGGCTTCCATCTGTTCGGTGAACTCGTCGAACCGTGTAGCCAAATCACTGTTCTGGTTGATGACCGAGCGGACATGTTGAGTGATCGTGTTGGTGATCCGTGCCACCTCTTTGCCCCAACGGTCCCAATACTGGCGATCACCACAGACATCCACCAATTTCGAGGCGATAGCGTTCTCGAACGGCAACCGGCCTTGCACAAGCTCACTCACCGAAACACGCGCCGGGCATTCGTCACCGCTGTCACAACCAGACTCGCCGCATTTATCACAGATCCCCGAAGTAATGACCTTGACCGGGAGTCTGCCGGTCAAGTCGGCGGTGTTGATCGCTACGTCGAGGCGGTCGTCATGGCTTCGCAGCGCCTTGAGAACGTTCCAAACCTGTTTGAAGTCCGAGCCTGACAGCACCGCGTCATCAGCAAGATTCGAACCCGACGGCACCATTACGGGCACCACTACATAACCGTATTGCTTGCCCTCCGAGCGTCGCATCACCCGACCAACGGCTTGCACCACGTCAATCTGTGAACGCTTCGGTTCGATGAACAGCACCGCATCCAACGCAGGAACGTCCACGCCCTCGGTGAGGCATTTGGCGTTGGTCACGATCCGACATCGGTGGTTGTCGTCGCCATTTTGGAGCCAGGCGATGGTGTTGGCCCGGTCCAACGCATTCTTCGATCCGTCCACATGGCGGACCTCGCATTGAAGCAACTCGACCCCGCCCCGAGCACTTGATGTCATCATGTCTGTTACCGGATTCCAGTACCTCTCAACACCCAACGAGTTCTTGATGGTGTTGGTGAACGCGATGGCCCTGCGAGCAGCCATGTCGGGGCGGACAGCACCGGTGATCCTGTTTTGGGTGGTGCGCGTGGTCGGATCGGCTAGCGCATCCCAGCACCCGGCGAACTTCACCGCTGCCCGGGCGGTAATTGGCCGCAACCCTTCACCAACGGCGATGCTGTCGAGGTTCTCCAACACAGGGTCTTCAGCGACCGCGATCACCAGCACCTGATAATCGGTGAGATAGCCGCCATCCACGGCCTCGCCGAAACCCATTCGGTAGAACTCCGGCCCGTAGGTGTCGGTGTCATCCATCGAGTAGACATCGAAATCTCGGGCGTGCCCATCCACTTTGGCTTTCAGTTGGCTCGTGTACAGCCGCGGAGTCGCGGTCATATACAGCCGCTTGTCGGCCAGAACCTGGTCTGGATCGTGGATCAGCGTGAACGCGCTGCCCTTCTTCTGCTCCTGGATACCGGTCGTGCGGTGGGCTTCGTCGCAAAGCACCAAATCAAACGCCGGCGCACCTTTGGCTTGAGCGTCAGCGACAAGCTTCAACGACTGATAGGTGCAAAACACCACAGTCATCGACTCGGGGTGGACTTCTTTGAGTTTGCCTGCGATCTGCTCGGGATCAGTGGTCACCGGCATCGCCAACTCAGCTATGTCGGCATCCTCGTCGTTGCGACCCGCACGAGTGTCAGAACAAATACCGACATAGCTGTGCGGGATCTCTAGGTCGCGTTGACTCGCCCACTCCCGCATCGTTTGGCCCATCAAAGCAATCGAGGGCACGAGGTACAAGACCCGCCCACCCGTACCGGCCGTCTTCTCAGCGATCCACAGCGACACCACCGATTTGCCGGTACCACAGGGAAGGATCAGCTTCCCGCGGTCGTGTTCCTTGAAAGCCGCAACGACCTTGCGGACCGCTTCGGTTTGGAACGGATGCGGCTCATAGCGCACCGGCGAAAACTTGAGCCGTTCAGGGGCTGCTAGGAACTCCGACCAGTCAACCGGCCAGCTCTCAATATCGGCTCGGGACACAAGGTGACACTGAGGGGAGGTCTTGGACACCATCGTTTTGGCGTTCGTGGACAGCGACGAAGTGACCACCAGAACGCGGTGAGTGAACAGGTCAGCGCTCGACGCCGACAGGAACGAATCCACCGCGGCCTTGCCGACTTGGGACGTCTCGTTGAACTTGGTTTGAATCGCACACAACCCGCCGCCCCAGTCGTCTGTTTGTTCCGCTACGAGGTCGATTCCCACATCCCCGAGGTATCCATACGCCTCCCGATCCGGCCACTCCATCCAGCGCCACACGTTCTTGAACCGAGCCGGGCCATAAACGTCGGGATGGCGTCGAAAGGCGTACTGCATCAGCCGCTCAAATACACGGCCCCGTTCCTGGGAGGTCTCATACCGCTCGCGAAGCAGCCAGAAAAGCCCACCCCTCGCGAAATCGCCTACATCAACTGGTTCCGCGTCATTTTCAGGGGGGGGGGGGGCATCAGTGCGACTTTAGCGGACGCGTGTGGTCACAGTGAATTCGCGGTGCGCTCGATGCGCATGAGCAGCGCCGCTGAGGGTGTGACTTTGCCGCTCAGATAGGTACTGAGCCGTGATGCACTGGTACCGACCAATGCTGCGAACTCCGCTTTGGTCACTCCCGCCCGCTCTACGGCGGTTCGAATGCGGGCAACCACTTCGGCCCGGTCCGCGCATTCGATTTCCTTGCGGGCCCGGTCGACAGCCAACGCGAACAACGTGCTCACGCCGTCGGGGTCGCGGTAGCTGAGGTAGCGCTCGACCCGACGGGCCAGCGGCCCCCACGGCGACCGTCTGATCTCCGCGAAGACGGGGTGCCAATCAGGGACCAGGCCGCGGTCGATCGCGGTCACCAGTGCCTCATAGGGCCAAGTCCCAACGTCGTCGGCAAGCTCGGCGTCGACGTTGCGGAAACGTAGTCCGTTCATGCCGCGCCGCTCAAGCGCAGGGCCAGATCCTGGCACGCTGCCACCACATCGGACCACTGGTGCCAGCGCTGGTCGAGGCCTTTATAGCGAGGGAGTTCTTTGATCACGTCGGTGTCACGCGGTGAGGGATCGGCGAGTGCGATCACCAACGAGGTCAACACCGACGAGGGATCGTCCGACCGGTCGGCATAGTAGTCATCGATGTCCGACAACACCGCGTCGGCCACATCCTCGCCGATATGGCCGACGAGCGCGACAACGTCAATGAAGTCGCGCACCACGTTGCGTTGCACAACCAGATAGGCCTTGACGCGCAAGGCTTCGACTTCGGTGGGTGCCACGACGACGGCGTTGGCGCCGACAGTGACCTCGACCGTTTCGAGCGGCCGAATCCGACGCATCTGCCTGAGCCCAGCCTCGATTCCGTCGAGGCTCCCCCTGATGGTGAACGGCGGCTTCGAGGCACGGACCGATGTCGCCCATCCTTCAGTCGCTTCCACCGCCGCCAAGACCGTCTCGTAGCGGTCGACCAGATCGGCGAGAACGTGGTCGTGGTCAAAGGAGTCACGGTGACCCGCATGCAGTGCCGCGGCCGATCCTCCCACCAGAACAGCATCGGGGACGACCGATTGCAGACGAGCCGCCGACTTCAGTACCTGTCGCAGCGTTGCGCTCATCTCGGTCACGTTGCTTATCATAACCGATAAGTAACGTGACTATCTGCCCTTGCTGACGACCCTGACCCTCAGAACCGGCGAAGTGGCATGTCCGGGCCTCGCTGGAGCCAGTCTGGTGCGGGATTCCCCACTACGGGGAGGCGTGACCCACAAGGCTGGCACGACGCGCATCGTCACAAGAGATGACTACGCTGCCCTCTCGAGGATGCAAGAGACTGGCTTGATTACTACACTGTGGACATGGCGAGAAATCAAATTGAATTACAGGCGTCGGATTCTCAGTCCGAAGATTCTCGGTTCAGCGCCCCGATGTCTCCTCACATCAATATTACTTTCAACCTGCAGTTCCTCCAAGCTTACTCCGCTGAGGTACAGAGCCATCCAGCACCCTCAACCGATGATTCTGAGCATCAGCCCGAGGAGACAAAGCAACGGGTGGACTATCGCGTCATCCCGACGACCACTTCTTCCATTTCTTCTGGCCTATCTCATTATCTCCCGATTTGAGTGAGGACATGAGAGAGCCCGACCCAGTTAGCCTATAATTTCGTGAATCAGTTCAGGTTCGTCCGGCACCGCTCAGTTCAAGGTCAGGCGTGGGAATTCTGGTCCACTTACTACCCAGGAATTTGATGTCAGCACCAATGACAGGTGCCTGTGCCGTTAGAGCTTCGTTGACTGACTCATGCGCAATAGGTAGGAGTTCGTTCACTAGTTGCTGTAACATGTTCTGTGCTTCCGCTGGCAGTTGATTAGGATCTAACCCCGCTGGCAGCTGTGGGTTCAGATTTAGGGCCACATTTAGGGTCTGAGGCATTTGACGAATAGCTCGCACATCAAGCGTGCCTTGAAACTCGAAGCATGTAGATTCACCCTCAAGCGCAGCAATCACCAAGTCATCAACGAATTTATCATTCGTCTGAATACATTCTATCGGGTCTATGGGTTCACGTAACTTCAGGTCTTCCTCGTACTTGCCTAGCAGACTCCAAATTGCAGCCTCTTCATCTTCGGAGGCTGCATCAACAGGGAGCCCGATGTCGCGAGCCTCATTTATGCCAATAGCGTGGCCATGTGCATAGACGCGCTCCGCTAGCGTCTCGACGATTGTTTCCATGGCCCGCTCACTCGGAGGATTCTGCTGTGACGTCAACATCCGATGTGCCACATCGCGAATATGGGATCTTATGCGATAAACAGAGCCGAGTCCCACTGCGTCTAGGCGTTCAGCAAGACGGCCTACGCCCTCCGCTAAGGTGGATTGGTCTGTTAGGCCAACTTGGTCCTTCAAAAAGTTGAAATAGGCCATGACATCTTCCACACTGATGTCGTCTTGCTGTGGAAGTCCTCCAGGCTGCCCTGGCGTTCCCGGCGCACGCTGAATTTTTAGAATTGGGTCAATGGGACCCAATTCGCCATGAGGTCCGAGAACTATCCTGTCAGCCCCCAGCGCCAGAAGCGTTGCCGCGCTGTTAGCGCGATAAGGCACCAAGGCGTTCCACTTATCAGCGTATTGCCTAAGCGCGGAGGCGATACGCCAGGGTACTTCAGTTCCGCCCCCTCGGGAATACAAGAACACATCGAGGGTCTAAACTTTGCCTATTCCTCGCAGCACATCGAATAGCGGCCTAACGGCGTCATCCCCGATAGAAGCAGTAATGGGATGCCTGTCGCCAGTCACAAAAGCAATGACTGGGTTTCCACGAACGCGTTGCAACTCTTGTATCTCGGCCTGTCGTCCTGCCATATGAGCCTCCATGGGTCGTTGCTCGCTGCCTTGGAACTAACTGAAGTCTCCCATTGTCTGTCGGACCTTCAGCTTCGTCTTGCCGGTGTCAGCGCGCTTCTTGCGCCGACAGCCGTCCTGGTTACGAGACCTGGGTTACCGTCCGCCTCCCCCGTCGGGGACATGAGGGACTCGGCCTGCGCGCCGGTCAGCCATACCTAATTCCCTTCGCGTAGAGTCCAGATCACAATGCTGGATTCTAACGCTGCACTGGGAACTTCCTCACCACTCGCGAACCTCTGATTCGCTGAGTGGTCGTGGAAAAACAGTCACGGATGCCCGCATGCAGCGCCGCGGCCGACCGTCCCACTAGAACAGCATCAGGGACGACCGACTGCAGACGCGCTGCCGACTTCAATACCTGTCGCAGCGTCGCGTTCATCTCGACTATCACTCACGACCCTCGGTTCAAACCCGCGAAGTGGCATGTCCGGGCCTCGCTGGAGCCAGTTGTCGGCCAGGTAATCAGCTTGGGCGTCGATCAGGTGCAGGGTGTAGGCGTGGCGACTGATCGGCGACGTGTTCGGTGCGCTCCAGTGGGGGAGTGTGCCGTGCAGAGCGATAAGTGTGCCCCGTTCGACTGGCATCGGCACAAGATCGGTGGTGGGCCAAGGCTCGGCACTGAGCACATCGGTGGTGGTGCTGTCGGCACCAGGAGCAGTGAGCCGAAAGCGGGTGCGCGCCGGTGTGCGGTGGTGACCGGGGGCCAGCCACATGCAGCCGTTCTCCAGCGTGGCGTCCTCAATCGCGAACCAGAAGCCGATCACTGATTGAGGTTCGGTCCACAAGAACGTGTGATCGCAGTGGCAAGTGACCTCACCGCCGATACCGGGCTGCTTGAAGATGTACATCGACTGGAGCAGGCGTGGTTGCACGAACCCCAGATCCGCGGCCAACGCGGCGAGCTCGGGTGTCCTTGAGAAACGATCGAACTGCGGGTCGAGATCGTGCATGGCGTGACCCAACTTGTTGACCGCCAACTCCAGAGGCCGGGTCAGTTCGCCGTCAACGACCGCGCCGTCTTCCAGGAACCAGCGGATGGTGTCTCCGCTGGTGAGAAAGTACTCATCTTGGGCATGATTTTGTGCGTTTGTATCGAAGACGGTGAGTTCGCCATCGGCCTGTGGGCCAGCGTCGCGCATCAGACCCATCACGTGGTCTTTGAGAGCGTCGCAGTCCTTCGGGTCCACGAAATCGGGGAGCACGATGTATCCGTCGTGGTCCCACGCAGATAGCTGAGCGTCGCTGAGCATCGGCATCGGTGGGTCGTCCCCCTAGGTTTTGCCGCGGCGATACGCCTGTCCGTCTGCAGCGGGCATACGCAGTCGCTGTGAGAAGAACGTCAACACCAGCAGCACGATCAGTTGCGGCAGAATGTTGATGAACCAGTTGGGAACTGTTTCGGACCCAACGAACCAAACTAGGGCCAACACGCTGATGAGGCCTCCCAGGAATGCGTCGGTGCGGTTTCCGTTCCGGAAGTTGTTGACCGAAACCACCGCCAGCACCCCCGCGGCGACCAACAACAACGCATGCGTGTTGCTGCCGTCGAGGTCTCGCAGTCCGAGCGCGAACGGGTAGCCGAAGAGCATGGCGCCTGCCATCACCCCAGCGGGTCTCCAATTACCGATGATCAGCGCGGCCAAGCCGATGAACCCTCGCTGGTTGACCGAGCCTTCGAGATAGATGCCGTTGAGTTCCGGGGTGGCGATGAAGGCGCCGGCGAATCCGGCGAGTACTCCGCTGAGCATCACACCGATGTACTTGTAGAGGTAGATGTTGATGCCCTGCGACTCTCCGGCGGTGGGGTGTTCGCCACAGATCCGCAGCCGCAAACCGAACCGGGTGCGCCACAGAACCCAGGCCGACAGCGGCACCAACGAGAAAGCGATAATGGTGAAGATGCTGAGGTTGAACACGAAGCCGCGGGCGAATCCGGTCAAATCGGAGATGTACCACCAGTCTTTGTCTGTGAACCATCCGAGAATATCCGGACTTCGCCAGTCGCCGATTCTGCCTCCTGCAAGGAACGGCAAGGTGAACTTTCCGGCACCTGACAGGCGGGGTGATTGAGTTATTGATCCCCCGTCATGCCCAGCCATAATCTCCAAGGATAAGAAGCGGGCGATTCCCGGTGCGGCGATCAAAATTGCCACGCCGGAAATGATGTGGTCAACCCCGAAAGTGACGGTTGCGACGGCATGGATCAAACCGCCGAGCGCCCCGCCGAGCAGTCCGATCAGCAAGCCGTTCCAAGGTCCGTAGTTGATGGTTCCCCAAGCCCCGAACCACATTCCGAGAACCATGATCCCGTCCAGCCCGATGTTGACCACGCCGGCTCGTTCGGAGAACATCCCACCGAGTCCGGCGAGCATTACGGGTACTGTCCAACGCAGCATGGCACCAGAGGTTGTTGTGGTAGTCAGCTTCGAAGCGTCGGTGAACGACTGGACGATGACGAGCCCCAAGATTCCGAGAGCGGCATAGATCATCCAGCGAATCGGTGTGGAGAGCTTGTTGACTCGTCTCAACAGATTCATGATGTTGCCTCCGCCAGCCGGGCTGCGGTGCGAGTTGCTTCTGCGCGTTCTCGCATTCGCCTGACCACCTCGTAGCCGATAACGACGGTCAGCAGAATCACGCCGCGCATGATGTCGATGATTTCTTTGGGCGCGGTTTGGGTGACTTGCAAGATGTCTGAGGTGGCGTCGAGAAAGGCCCACAGCAGCGCGCCAACTGCGATCCCGGCCGGGTTGTTGCGTCCCAGCAGGGCTACGGCAATGCCGTTGAACCCAAGGAACCCCACAAAGTTGGGGTCATATCTGGTCTTGCCGAATATCTCCGCCATGCCGACGAGTCCTCCCACAGCACCGGACATGAGCATTGCTGCGAGGGCCATTTTGCGGGGAGGCACGCCGCCCGCGCGCGCCGCCAGTGGATTGAGTCCGCTAGCTCGCAAGTCGTATCCAAAGACTGTGCGATTCAACAGGAGGTAGTAGACAACACCGACGATGATGGCGATCACCAGCACGCCGGTGAGTTCTTCGTTGGCCCGGAGGTCACCGAAGAGTTCGGGGATGAAGTTGAGGTTGGGCAAAAGACCCGACTCTTCGATGGGTTCTGTGCCAACCCCGACCTGGACGATGTTGCCTTCGGCCTGCCAACGGCGCACGAGCCAGGCGATCACACCCAAGGCGACGCCGTTCAACATAATCGTGCCGATCACTTCGTTGACCCCGCGGTGGGTGTAAAGCACTCCGGCCAAGCCACCCCAGAGTCCGCCCACGACCATGGCGGTGATCAAGATCAGGCCGATATGCAGGACCGACGGCAGTACGACCGCGCCCCCGACATATGCCGCGAATATTGCCGCCATGCGATATTGGCCTTCGACGCCGATGTTGAACAGGTTCATCTTGAAACCGATCGCCGCTGCTACTCCGGAGATGTAGAGGGGAGTGGCCCGATTGATCATCGAGACCTGCACCTCGAGTTTGCTTGCGTGATCGAGCATGTCTCGGGCGGCTTCGATGGGGTTGCTGCCTGCTGCGATCAACACGACGGCGCTGGCGATGAGCGAGAAAATGAAGGCCCCGAGCGGCGCGGCCATTGATATCAAAGCTTGGCGTAGACGTGATTCGGCTGCGGCTCTGGGCGGCCTCGTGTCGGGAGTGTCTTCTGGCTCGTCCATGACTGTTGTGTCCGTCATTGCGACTCTCCTGCATCACCGAAGGCAGGGTCTTCTCCGGATCCGGGGCCGATTGGAGGCTCAGCGTCTATGTGCTCGGAACCGGTCATATAGCTTCCGAGTTGCCGTGGAGTAATGCTGGCGGGGTCGAGGGTGGCTGTTAGTTGTCCTTTGTGGATCACCACAATGGTGTCGGACAAACCGATCAGTTCGTCGAGGTCCGCCGATATCAACAGGGTGCCCATGCCATCGGCGCGGGCCGCGCGAATGTCGTCCCACACGGCTGCTTGAGCGCCGACATCAATTCCTCGGGTGGGATGCGCGGCGATCAGTACTTTTGGCTCTGCGGCCATTTCCCGTCCGACGATCAGCTTCTGTTGATTGCCGCCGGACAGCGAGTTGGCGGTGACTTCAATATCGGGAGTGCGTACATCGAACCAGCCGCGGATTGCTTCGGTTCGCTCACGTGCGGCAAATCGATCAAACCATCGACCGTTGGCAAACGGTGGTCTTGTTTGGTGACCGAGAGCGGCGTTCTCCCAAAGCGGAGCAAAAAGCAGGAGGCCTTCTTGTTGACGGTCCTGAGGGACGTAGCCGATCCCAGAGTTGCGTCGGTGTCTTACCGTGCGATGGGCGATTTCTTCGCCGAGCAATCGGATTGAACCAGCCTCAGCGTCTTCGGTTCCGATAATGGCGCCTACGAACTCTGTTTGACCGTTGCCTTCGACGCCTGCGAGTCCCACGACTTCGCCTCTGTGCACATCGAGGCTGACATCGTCGAGCACTCGCCGATCATCCTCATCAAGCACGGTCAATCCCTTGATCGAGAGTGCGATCTCGTCGGTGACGGTAGATCTTGAGGTTTGCGGTGTCGGAAGCTCAGAACCGACCATCATCTCGGCAAGGTCTCCGGTGCTGACGTCGGCGGGTTTGACGGTTGCCACGGTGCGGCCTTGGCGTAGCACAGTGATGGTGTCGGCGATCTGTAGAACTTCCTCAAGCTTGTGGTCGATAAACAGAATTGTCTCTCCCGCGGCTTTGAGTTCGCGCATGTTGCGGAACAGTTCGTCTACCTCGTGGGGGACGAGCACAGCGGTGGGTTCATCGAGAATCAGGATCTGAGCACCCCGGTAGAGCACCTTGATGATCTCGACACGTTGGCGCTCGCCGACCTCAAGACTCTCGATCAGGTCGTGGGGATCGACATCGAGTCCGTAGGCCTCACCCACCTCAAGCAGATGGGCCTCCGCGGCTTTGAAGTCGATTTGCCCAAGTGAAGCCACCGGTTCAGCACCGAGGATCACGTTTTCGAGCACAGTGAGTTGTCCGGCGAGCATGAAATGCTGGTGGACCATGCCGATGCCCCTGTTGATTGCTTCGGCCGGCGAGGAGAACCGGACCTCTTCACCATGGATGCGCATGGTTCCTTCATCGGGGCTCTGCATGCCGAAGAGGATCTTCATCAGCGTTGATTTGCCTGCCCCGTTTTCGCCGCATACCGCGTGAATCTCTCCTGTTTCGACCGAGAGGTTCACGTTGTCGTTGGCCACGACACCTGGAAAGCGCTTGGTGATGCCGGTTAGCTCAATCGCGAGCGTCAAAGTGCGTCCCCTTGGTTCGAATGAACCAGGAAGTCCTGGTCCAGGGAGAGAAAGTAAGCAGGGCCGGGAGTATATCCCAGCCCTGCTTCTAGGTCATATGACACCGTTTCCGTTGGTCAGCGGAAACGTGGTGACGCTGTTAAGCGCCGACTTCGGTCGGATCAGTCGGGACCACGATGCTGCCGTCGATGATCTGCGCCTTGAACTCTTCGAGTTGGGCGATGATATCGGCGCTCAAGAAGTCACCTGCAGTCGAGTAACCAACGCCGTCAACGGAGAGGTCATAGCGGGTTTCGCCAGGACCGAAAGTTCCCTCCAGGTGGGCTTTGATGATCTCGAAGATAGCGGTGTCCACCCGTTTGAGCATCGAGGAGAGCACGTACTCGCTAACTTCTTCGTCGACGGTGTGGTACTGATCGGAGTCGACACCGATGCCCCAGACCTTTGAGCCTGTGGCTTCGCTGTGTTCTTTGGCCGCGGCGAACAACCCGGCACCTGTGCCTCCCGCTGCGTGGTAGATCACATCTGCACCCTCTTCGAAGATGGCCAGCGCTGTTTCACGGCCACGATCTGGTGCGTTGAAGCCACCGAAGTCGGGGAACTCGGTGATGTACTGGGAGATGATCTCGATGTCGGGGTTGACGTGGAGCGCCCCGGCACGGAAACCGGCTTCGAATTTCTCGATGAGTCCGAAGCAGCAAACACCGCCGATGAAGCCCACGGTCCCGGTTTCGCTGCTGAGTGCAGCAGCGGCACCGACGAGGAACGAACCCTGCTCTTCGGCGAACACGAGACCTGCAATGTTGTCGGAGTACGGTCCCGGCGGATCTTGGTCGAAGTCAAGCATGGAGGAGTCGATGACGCCGAAGTTGGTGTCGCCGTTGGCACCGCCGACAGCGGCGGCGTCTCCTTCAAACAAGAAGCCGACAGCGACAACGATGTCGCTGCTATCAGCCTGGAGTTGGAGTAGTTCGGCGCGGTTGCTGCCGTCGTCGTTGGGCGAAACCTTAGTTGTGGTGATGTTGAATGTTTCTTCAGCTCGGTTGAGCCCCGCGGCGGCTGAGTCGTTGAATGACTGGTCGCCTTCCCCGCCGATATCGAACACAAGACCGACATGAACCGTGTCTTCGGCCTCGTCGTCGCCGCATGAGGCGGCGATGAGCGTGAACGACAAGAAGATGCTCAATAGGAGCAATAGTTTGCGCATTGGTCCCTCCAGGGTCCGTATAGAAAAACTAGGTATCGCCGACGAGAGTATCGCGTCCTGCGGTCTAACGCTTAACTCAGCGCGGTGGGACCTAGCTTAAGACTCGTTCACCAGCCTTAGATATCTCGGGCGCACCTCCAACGAGCGTGGCGCACCAGCAGGTCCAGCGAGCGGATCGCTCTTGCAGCCGAGGCATGACACATCAGACCGGCTGCTCTCATTGTGGCTGGACCAGGCGTTTCAGGGCGCGTGTTCGTTAGTTCGGTGGCCACCAGCACCGGAGTGTTTGTGCGTTTGGCGATAGCGGCGGCGGCTTCGGCGTAGCGCGCGTCTTGAGTTTCGTGAAAGTTGACGATTCGTCGCAACCCGTGGTCGGGGAAAAACGGGCCGCGACGCATCATGGCGGCGGTGTTGGATTGGATGCCGAGTCCCAGGAAAAGCACGGCATCGACTTCGGTGTGGCCAGCGACCATCTCCAGGATCATCGGTACTGTGTCACGGGTTTCACCCCCTGCCATGTCGATGGGGTTGTTCTTGCTCCAGCGTGGCGGAAGCAGTTTGTCGATTTCTGCTTTCAGGTTTTCAGGTAGTGGCGTTGGGTCGAGCAGGGTGCCGGCCATGGCGTCAACAGCGGCCACGCCCCATCCGCCGACCGTTGTCACGACGACGACGCGATTACCGGTGGGCAACGGTTGTGTTGCGAAAGTCGCGGCCGCTTCAAAACCTTCTTCTAGGTCACGGGCGCGGATGAGCCCGGCTTGAAGGCTCATGCCGTCGAACACTGCGTCGTCGGTGGCCAAGGCTCCGGTGTGGCTGGCGGCAGCTCGCGCGCCGGCGGTGGAAGCTCCTCCCTTCACCACCACGATCGGTTTGGTTGCGGAGATGGCTCGAAGTCGCTCGAACATAGCGCGGCCGTCGTCAACCGATTCCATATAGGCAAGGCTCACTGCTGTCTGCGGATCGCCGGCGAACCATTCGAGATAGTCAGTGATCTCCAACTGTGCGGCGTTGCCAGCGGAGATTGCGCGGGATATGCCGACCCCGCTTTGGTGAGCCATGTTCAACAACGACGATACGAAATTCCCAGACTGACTGACGACGGCCAGGTTGCCCGCCGGTGCGTAAGGTGCCACGATCTGAGCGCACATGCTTGACGGAGTTGAGACGACGCCCTGGCCGTTGGGTCCTGCCAACACGACCTCAAGTTCGTCGGCTAAAGCAACCAGGCTTCGCTCTGCTTCGACACCGTCGGCTCCGGCTTCGCGGTAACCGGCCGCCGCGACGAACGCGGCCTTCGCGCCCTTAGCCGCGGCGGTGCGCAACAAGCCTTCGTTCAGAGGTGGTGGTGTGCAGATGAACACCATGTCGGCCCTACCGACAGGCACTTCGTCGATCGACCCCAGCACGTTTCGGCCCAGTACTTGGCCTGGTTCGCGGCCTATCGCGAAGATCTCACCCCGGTACCCAGCGGTCAGCAGATTGTGTAGCGCGACGAAACCGAATTTTCCGGGGTGATTCGACACGCCAGTGATGATGATTCCTCGGGGTTCAAACAGGGGAGTGAGATCACGGGTCATTGTTCGATCTCCACCAAAGCGTCCACGGCTACTGGTCGGCCGTCGACGATGATCAATGGGTTCAGGTCAATCGATAGAACCTCGGGGCGCGCGGCGCCTATTGAGCAGAGCGCCAACAGCACGTCAATCAGCTCTTGGCGGCGCAGTGCGGGTTCGCCGCGGAACTCACCAAGAAGGGCTTGGGCTGACAGGTCATTGATCATCTCTTCAGCGTCGATCTCGGTGATCGGAGAAAGGCGAAACGTTACGTCGCGGATGGCTTCGGCCAGCACCCCGCCGATACCGAGCATCACCACAAGTCCGAACTGCGGATCTTTGTACAAGCCGGCGATCAACTCGCGGTTGCCCTTGGCCATAGACGAGACCAGTAGTTCTACTTTGCCGTCACTTGGTCTGACTGCGGCCCAAAGATCGTCGCATGCCGTTTGCAAACTCTGTTGATCGTTGATCTGAAGTCGTACCAAACCTCGCTCGCTTTTGTGGGCGATTGCGCGCCCGCACAGCTTTGCTACGACCGGATAGCTGACGGATTCGTCGGTGTTGAGAGCATCCAGGGTCGCCTCGGTGGTTTCGCCTGTGACGAAGGAAGAAACCACTACGCCATACTCGGCGACCAAGCGTCTCGATTCGGCTTCTGACAACGTCACGCTCACGGCGTCGGTATAGCACGAGCTTCACCTGTTGCGTGTCGCCAGAAAGCAATTCAGTCTGCGCTCAGGGTGCGAGCGATCGTCAGGGTTTCAGTTCGCAGGCGTCACCGGGTAACTTGTCGCGGTTTCGAGCTACCAAGGTGTATGCCGGTTTGGCGAGCCACGAAACTGGTGGACGTACCAACACAGCGCCAACGAACCCCCAGCCACCCCCTGCGGCTCTTAGAGCGTGTCCGATTGCCAAGTGACCACGGTGCTTCTTACCGGTTTCATCGATCCACCAAGCCGCTTCGTCAACGTCGGCAACGGTAAGGCGCAATTCGGCTAGATCCAGTGTCTGCCAGGCTTCCACCCGCGGGCCGCGCGCCTCAATCCAGCGAGCCGAGGCAGTACAGAATCCGCAGTCACCGTCAAAAATGAGCACGTTCTTAGTGTCGCCCGAAATTCCCCGGTCAACAAGGTTTTCTGTGACAATAGGACGATGCATGATCTGGCGATCTCAACTATCGCCAGTTGCGCACTCCCTCAAAGAGAGCGAAGGGCTTAGTTGCGGCCGGTGTTGGGCTTGCGGCCGTGGTTCGCCTTGGAGCGACGGGCCTTGGCCTTCCGCTTCTGGGTGCGCTTGGACATGGCGGGCAGGCTATCGGCGAAATTTGAGCCTGACTCGGGCGATCAAGCCGCGGCGTGGCTTGCTGTCCAAGCGAGCAAGTCCTCGTGGTGCCAGGTGTTGATGATGTCTTCGATCGGTACGCCGCAACGCACCGCCTTGTCGGCCCCGTACGGTTGCCATTCCAGTTGTCCGGTGGCATGAGCATCGCTGTCGATGGCGATCTTGCAGCCCCAATGCACGGCGATGTCGAGCAACTCCTCGGGGGGATCCTGTCGTTCTGGACGGCAGTTGATCTCCACGGCAGTGTCGAATTGAGCGCAAGCCGCGAAGACGATTTCCGGGTCGAAGTCGCTGGGCGGGCGACCGGTGCCGACCAGTTTGCGGTTGGTGAGGTGGCCAAGCACATCGGTGTGGGGATTGGCGACTGCGGTGACCATGCGCCGGGTCATCTGATCGGCTGGCAACCGCATCTTCGAGTGCACGCTGGCAACAACCAGATCAAGGCGTGCAAGCATCTCGTCGGACAAGTCGAGTGCGCCGTCTTCGAAGATGTCGACTTCCATTCCGGTCAGCACGCGAAACGGGGCAAGTTCGGAATTGAGCGCTTCGATCTCCTCGAGTTGTCGCTCCAAGCGTTCTTCGTTGAGACCGTGGGCGATAGTGAGGCGCGCGCTGTGATCGGTGATGACCATCCACTCGTGCCCCACAGCCATTGCTGCCTCGGCCATGCTACGCAACGACGAGCTCCCGTCAGAGGCGGTGGTGTGGGTATGACAGTCGCCGCGGATCGCGGCCATCACCGCGCCTCCCTCGCGCACGGGGATTCTGCTTCGCTCATCAAGGCGGGCCAGGTATCCGTTGGGCTCATTGTTGAGCGCCTCAGCGATCACGGTGGCCGTTGACTTGCCAATCCCGTTCAGGTCCGTGAGCGTTCCGGTGGCCGCTCGTTCTGCAATCTCGGCTTCTCCGACCTGCTGCACTACGTCGATTGCGTTTTGAAAAGCACGAATTTTCTGCGGTTGAGCTAGTTCGCGGTCAAGGTAGTGAATCGCCTGTTGCAGCGCTTGAACCGGCTCCATGAGTCCAACGTTACCTGCTTGGAGAGCTATAGGAAGGGCCAGCGGACTAGCGGTCAGAGTTGGGCGAAGTCGACAGTTACCAGAATCACCAGCAAGACGATGATCGCCGCATTGATGGCGGTCATGGGCAACTTCCAGCGGTGATCTGACCGATGGAATCTACCGATGCTCACAAAGTTGGCCACAATCGCTGCCAAGCCCACCGGAATCCCGATCAAAGGCCCGACCCCCGTGCCGAAACCGACCAGCGGAAATACGAACGGAATCAGCACATAGGTGAGGCTGCAACGCACTCCAGATATGACAACTGACCTGGAGAACGCGCGTTCGGCCGACTGGGCATCGTCAGTTGTTGCGAGGCGACTCGCCGACGTCACGTTCGTCATTGCCTTGACGGTACCCGACGAGGCGACCGATAGCGTTGCGGAGTGGAGCGATTCGGATTTGTTGGGCTGCCCAACGCGGGTAAAAGCTCGTTGTACAACGCACTCGCGGGAGGGGGCGCGCACGCTGCGCCGTATGCATTTGCCACAACCGACCCCAACGTTGGTGTTGCCAAGGTGCCCGATTCTCGGCTCGACCAACTGGCGGAGATGAGCAACAGCCGCAGAGTCGTGCCGGCGGCGGTTCAGTTCACCGACATCGGCGGTTTGGTCGAGGGTGCTAGCCACGGCGATGGTCTTGGCAATGCGTTTCTGGCGCACATTCGCGAGGTTGATGCCATCGTTTTTGTGTTGCGGGCGTTTCCCGACAGCGACGTGCCCGGCTTTGCAGATCCTCTTGAGCATCTGCGGATTGTTGAGATTGAGTTGGCGCTCGCTGATTTGGCAAGCGCTGAAAAGGCGCTCGATCGCCACGCTCGGATGCTCAAAGGCGACAGTTCTCTGAGGCCTGTGGTTGCTCTGCTCAAGCGGTGTGTTGATCACTTGAGTGCGGGCGTGCCGTTGTATCGGGCAGATCTCGAGGCCGACGCCCGACAGCAGCTGAGGGAGTTTTTCTTTCTAACCAACAAGCCAGTGCTGGCCGTGCTCAACATTGGCGAAGACCAAATCGGACAAGAAGCCGAGATCGCAGCTCCGCTGGTGGCAGAACTCAACGGTGCAGAAGTGATCGCTCTCAGCGTTCAACTCGAAGCCGAAGCAGCTCAGCTTGATGCCGAAGACCGCAATGAGATGCTTGAAGCGCTCGGTCTCGGCGACGGTGCGGTGCCTCAGTTCTTGAACAGCGCTTATCACTTGCTCGGCTTGCGCACGTTCTTGACGACGGGAGAAAAAGAGAGCCGTGCCTGGACCTTTCGAGCCGGTGCGACTGCCCCCGAATGCGCCGGTGTCATCCACAGTGATTTTCAGCGCGGCTTTATCCGCGCTGAAACGATCGCTTGCGACGAGCTTCTGCATGCCGGGTCGTGGTCGGCGGCGAAAGACCTGGGAAAGGTCCGCTCGGAGGGCAAGGACTACATCGCCAAGGATGGCGACGTCATGGAGTTCCGTTTTGCGGTATAGTTTCTGCCACTGCCTACCTACTGTCAGGTAGGCTGAACGATTATGGTCATTCCTGTGGATAAACCGGTGCTAGAGGCGCTTGAAGCGACAGCGGAACACTTGCTTGCGCGCCACCTGTCCACGACCAAGGAGTGGTTTCCGCACACGTTGGTTCCCTGGGATCGCGCCGCCGGATTTTCCGCCGACTACGAATGGTCGCCAGCTGAGGCCAACCTTGACCCGGCAGTGCGTAGCGCTCTATTCGTCAACGTGTTGACCGAGGACAACCTGCCGTACTATTTCCGCGATATTGAGCGGATGTTCGGACGCGACGGTGTGTGGGGCGAATGGGTTCGGCGCTGGACCGCCGAAGAGGGTCGCCACGGATTCGTGATCAACGCATACCTGTCGGCCACCCGCTCGATAGACCCAGTTGAACTGGAACGAGCGCGGATGGTTCAGGTTCAAACTGGTGCTGTCCCTGAGCCGCCCAATGCTGCAGAGGGGCTTGCCTACGTCGCCCTTCAAGAGTTGGCAACCCGCATCTCGCACTTCAACACGGGTTCTCGGATCGATGATCCCGCTGGTCGAGCGGTCATGCGTCGTGTTGCGGCCGATGAGAATCTTCACTTCCTGTTCTACCGTGACGCGATGAGCGCGGTGTTCGAATCCGACCCCTCTGCTGCGGTAATAGCGACCGAGAAACAGGTGACCGGTTTTGCCATGCCCGGCGTGGGGATTCCGGGCTTCACAGCTCACGCCAAAGCCATTGCTGACGCTGGTATCTATGACCTGGCGATTCACCACGATCAAATTCTTCAGCCGGTGGTCATGCGTGAATGGAAAGTGGCCGACCTCGAGGGGCTCAGTGGTGAAGCGGAGCGGGCGCGGGAGCGTTTGATTCGATACGTCGGCCGAGTTGGCAAGGTTGGCAGACGTATTGCTGCTCGACGCGAAGAACGCTTGGCTGCGGCCGCGGAGCGTCAACCTGTCGGAGTCTGATTTTCGCTGGTCCTCGGTCGCCTCGGCGCGCGGAAGAACTCGTCGGGCTCTACATTTGCCGTTATGGCTTGGCTCCTGGTTGAGGATCAAGTGGTCGCCTCGGTGGAGGTCGTGACTACCCGCAGCGCTCGCTGCAAGGGACTCTTGGGGCGCCAAGGAATCGACGGTGCCATGCTTTTGTCACCGGCGCGTTCGGTCCACACAGTGGGCATGCAGTTCGCAATTGACGTTGCTCATCTTGATTCGGAGATGTGTGTGCTGACGGTGACCACAATGAAACCCGGTCGGGTTGGCCGTTTCTCGTTGCGGACCCGGCATGTACTGGAAGCGGAGGCGGGATCGATGCAACGTTTTGGCATCAACCCCGGAGTCCAGATAGAAGTCAGATCGTGACTGCGGCGTTGGTGATTGTGGCGACACCGATCGGCAATATGGGTGACTTGTCGCCCAGGGCGATAGCAGAACTGACCGGAGCGGAGCTTGTGTGTTGCGAGGACACCCGTCGAACAGGCCGCCTGCTAAGCCATGTTGGGGTGCGGGCGAGGGCCTTGCGACGAGTCGATGCGCATACAGAGGCTGCGGCATCGGCGGAGGTGGTTGAGTTGATTGCCGCGGGGCACAGGGTGGTGCTCGTGTCTGACTCCGGGACGCCGGGAGTTTGCGATCCAGGGCAACGCTTGGTCGTCGCGGTCGCGGGGGCCGGCCATGAGGTAGTGGTTGTGCCGGGACCTGCCGCCGTAATTGCGGCCCTGGTTGGAAGCGGTTTTGCCAGTGACCGTTTTTGCTTCGAGGGTTTTCTGCCGCGGCGCGGTGGCGAGCGGTCGAGCCGTTTGGAGCAACTCGCGGCCGAGCAGCGCACCTGTGTGCTTTATGAATCTCCAAAGCGTGTTGCCGCAACCTTGGGGGACCTGGCTCGGGTTTGTGGAGGAGAGCGACGGGCGGTGGTCGCACGGGAGTTGACGAAGTTGCACGAAGAGTTTGTGCGCGGCTCGCTTGATGAGTTGGTTGAGTGGTCTGCTGCTGAGCCCAAAGGCGAGATTGTGCTTGTGCTTGAGGGAGCGCCAGCGGCCCCCACCCCCGACGACGAGACAATCGTTGCCGCGCTCGATCTGGCGCTTGCACAGGGCTTGAGTTCCAGGGACGCTGCAGCGTTGGTAGCGGCTGACCTCGGCGTGTCGAAGCGTAAGACCTACGGCTTTCTGCACCAAGACTGACAGTTGAAAAGGGCCCGCTTCTGGCGGGTATCCCCTTGGCTGTCACACCCCATCCGTAATCTTGTGGCATGGATTCAATAGCTGTCATTTCATTGCTCGTTGCCGCTGTGTTGGTTGCGTTCGCTTGCGGGGTTCTGCTCTCTCGGACTCGACGCGGCCAAGAGTTAGAGGACCGTCGTCAGGAGCGCGACGCCCGCGACCAGAAGCTGGTCGAGCGGGTCGTCGAACTGGTCGACCACCGTTTGAGCTCGGGCATGCAGGAGATCGACAACAAGGGCCACGTCACCGCCAAGACGATGCTCAACGATGTCCGTGAAGTGATTTCTGAGTTGCAACGGCAGAGCGCCCTCCAGCACGGCGAAGTGAAACAGAACCTTGAAGGCGTTTCTCAGGTGCACAACGTATTGAGCAAGACCACAGGAGAGCTTCGCGAGGCGTTGGCGAGCAACCAGACACGTGGGCAGTGGGGTGAACGTGTCGCCGAGGACGTGTTGCAGGCTGCCGGGATGCAGCCAGGCATCCAGTACCACAAACAGGCCACCCTGGCCGATAGGTCCAGACCCGACTACACGTTCCTGCTCCCAAACGGCCTACAGCTTCACATGGACGTGAAGTTCCCCTACAACAACTATGAGAAGCACCTCAAGGCTGAGACAGAACAGGAGCGCGAGGCAACCAGAAAGCAATTCCTCAACGATGTGAAGAAGCGGGTCAAGGAAGTAGCCAAGCCTGGCTACATCGACAAGAACACAACGGTCGGCTACGCACTGCTGTTCATTCCCGTCGAGAGCATCTACGGGTTCATCCATGAACACGAGTCGACGGTGATCGACGACGCCATGTCACAGGGTGTTGTGCTGTGTTCTCCCTACTCGCTGTTCGCGCAACTGGCGATGGTCCGCAAGGCCATTGACACATTCGCGTTGGCACGCTCGACAGATGAGATTCTCAGGCACCTGACATCGTTCGGCGTGCAGTGGCGGAAATACTCAGACGAAATCGCCAAGGTCAAGAAACAGCTGGGCACAGTCAGCGGAACCTTCGAATCGCTGTCGGGCACAAGGCGCAACCAACTGCAAAAAGAGATCGACAAGATCGACGAACTTCGCGGAAACGTAGGAGTAGAGGAGACCGTACCGACGCCTCGGGAAGTTGGGACCGGCGAGCACACCGCGCTGAATTGACCCTTGGGCGCTCAGATGCTCCGGTAACCTCAGGCTGATGTCTGTTCCAGTTCTCGTCGCGGTTGCCTGGCCCTATGCCTCGGGTTCTCGTCACCTCGGGCATCTTGCGGGGGCTTACCTGCCAGCAGATGTGTTCGCCCGCCATCAGCGGATTGTGGGCAACGAAGTGCTGATGGTCAGCGGATCTGATGTCCACGGCACGCCGATCACGGTTCGAGCGGACGCCGAGGGGGTGTCTCCCAGTGTGATCGTTGATCGCTATCACTCTGAGTTCGTGCGCCAATGGGACGAATTGGGATTCTCCTGGGACCTGTTCACCACCACTGGCACCGAGAACCATGCCCGAGTCACTCAGGAGATGTTCCTGGCACAATTGCAGAACGGCCACATCGACCGCCGAGTCTCCGAACAGTATTACGACCCAACTGCTGACCGATTCCTGCCTGACCGCTATATCGAAGGTACATGTCCGCATTGCGCCTACACCGAAGCCCGTGGTGATCAATGCGACAATTGCGGTCAGACTCTTGACGCCCTAGACCTCGGCGACCCCCGTTCGAAGATCAGCGGTGCAACACCTGAGCGTCGTGAAACAGAGCACTTCTATTTCCGATACTCCGATTTCAACGAGCGGCTGACTGAGATTTACAAAGACAAGGCGCACTGGCGCCCGCACGTTCTCAACTTTGTGCGCGGATACCTCAAGGAGGGACTGCTCGATCGGGCCATCACCCGCGATATCGAGTGGGGCATTGAATTGCCTGTCGACGACCTAGGCCCAGGCAAGCGCATATACGTTTGGTACGACGCGGTGATCGGCTATTTGTCGGCCTCCCAGGAATGGTCCGCTCAGCAAGGAGACGACGATGCGTGGCGACGCTGGTGGGAGAACGACGACAGCCGCCACGTCTATTTCATCGGCAAGGACAACATCCCGTTCCACTGCCTGTTTTGGCCGGCTCAGCTGATCGGTGCGGGCAAGCTACATCTGCCTGACGATGTGCCCGCCAATCAGTACGTCACCTTCAAGGGTGGGAAGGCGTCGGCGAGCCGCGGTGTTGGCCTGACTATCGACGAAGGCCTGGCACTGTTCGAACCCGACGGGCTGCGTTATGCCTTGGCCGCCAATTTTCCTGAGCAAGCCGATACCGAAGTATCGATCGAGTCGATCGCTCGTCGGATCAACGAGGAGTTGGTTGCCAACTGGGGGAACCTCGTCAACCGGGTGTTGTCGATGCTGTACAACAACCATGGCGTTCAGCCCACCTCCGGCGATCGCGCTGCAGAGGACCAAGCGCTACTCGACACCGTTGATGAGACTCTCGTGGCCTGTGACCAGCAATTCGAACGGGCGGAACTGCGTGGCGCCCTGCGCACCGCGATGCGCGGCGCGCAGGCGATCAATACTTATCTCAACGCAACGGAGCCCTGGAAACTAGCCAAGACCGATGCCAAACGAAGCGCAACCGTGCTTGCCACCGCCCTTGACGCGATCAATGGCATCCGCGTCGGCTTCGCGCCGTTCTTGCCGTTTTCGTCGGCCCGGCTTGATGAGATTCTGGGACCGCTTGACGGATGGTCCCGCAAACCAGTGGCGCCGGGTACCGAGATACCAAAACCCGCGCCGCTCTTTGCGAAAGTAGATATCGACGCGATTAGTAGTTGAGTGACATGGCCTGGATAGACCAGCACTGCCATCTACCTCTGGGTATCGAAGGTCATCAACTTGCAGACGAAGCGCGTGCTGCCGGAGTCGAACGTCTGGTCACAGTGGGCACTGGGGTCGAAGGATCCCGTGAGATGATCGCTCTGGCTCACGAAATCGAAGGTGTTTGGGCCACCGCCGGGGTTCATCCCCACGACGCCAAGACTGGAATTGATGGGCTTGAAGCACTGTTGTCTCTGCGGAAGGTCGTGGCAGTAGGGGAGTGTGGGCTTGATTACCACTACGATCATTCGCCGCGTCGCACTCAGGTAGACATGTTCGCCCGACAGATCGGCTTGGCAAATCGCCATGACCTCCCATTGATGATTCACAGCCGAAGTGCCTGGCCTGAAACGTTCGAGATTCTTGATCGAGAAGGCATCCCAAACCGTCTTGTGTTCCACTGTTTCACCGGTGGTGTCGATGAACTCGAGCAATGTCTTGACCGGGGCGGGTTGGTCTCTTTTTCGGGCATCATCACCTTTCCGCGTGCTGAGGAGTTGCGTGAAGCCGTGGCAGCATGTCCGCTCGAGTGCTTGCTCGTGGAGACCGACAGTCCCTACTTGGCTCCGGTGCCCTATCGCGGAAACCCCAACCGTCCGGCGCTGGTGCCTCTGATCGGAGCGGCGGTAGCGGAAGCAAAAGGTCTTCCTGTGGATGAAGTCGAAGCGATGGTGTGGGAAACGTCATCGGTGTTCTACGGTCTCGACACCGCTCAAGCGACCCGGGTGTAAACGTGGATTGGTATTCGCTGTCGCGGTCTTCCCCCGTGGCTCGGTAATCTGAGTTTTTTGCAGTTGTGTTACAAACTGCACTACTGTTAGCTGCCTTACCAGGTTAATTCACCGTAAAGACGGCATAGCCAGAGGGAAGGGACGCAGTTCTGGACGCCATCGAAAACGGACGACGTAAGCTCGTTGCGGCCTCGGTAGCGGTAGCGATCTTGCTGGGTCTGTACTTTTCCACAACCGTCGACGCGGTTGTTGAGCTTCCTGTGGAGAGTTACTCGACCCCGCTAGGGTCTGTGGACTTGCGTTCGTTCTCGGCTCGTGCCGCAGCTTGGACCGAGGCGCATCGAGAACACCGCGACGAGACCCGCGCTCGAGCCATGTCGCTGGCGGCCCAGGCCCGTGCGTCTGAAGAAGCACAAGCCCTCTTGGACTCCACAACGACCGCGGCCCCGGCAACGACCGCGGCCCCGGCAACGACCGCGGCCCCGGCAACGACCGCGGCCCCGGCAACGACCGCGGCCCCGGCAACGACCGCGGCCCCGGCAACGACCGCGGCCCCGGCAACGACCGCGGCCCCGGCAACGACCGCGGCTGCGCCTAGTACGACGGTTGCCGCGACGACGCTCCCGACAGAGGAACAGTGGGAGGCGCTTCGACAATGTGAGTCCACCGGGAACTACCGCGCCATCAGCATTAGTCCCGCTGGTCGGTATCGAGGCGCCTATCAGTTCCTTCGCTCGACATGGGACTGGGTGGCTCCCCAGATCGGCGCTGAGTACCTCGTCGGGTTAGATCCGGCTGAGGCAACACCCGAGGATCAGGACCGAATGGCACAGGCACTATGGGATATCAATGGTTGGGCTCCGTGGCCTGCTTGTTCAAAGAGACTCGGATACCTATAGGGTGCGCGCATAGGCGAAAGCAGTGACGCACTCACCTCAACAACTCCGTGAGATTCTGGATCGTCACGGTCTTGAGCCGCGCCGCAGGCTCGGTCAGAATTTTGTGATCGATCCCAACACCGTACGTCGCATCGCCAAGCTGTCTGGGGCGAGTCCCGGTGACCCGATTGTTGAGATTGGCGCTGGTCTGGGATCGCTCACTCTGGCATTGGCAGAAACCGGCGCTGAGGTCACCGCCGTCGAGGTTGACCACAACCTCACCCGTGCGCTTCGAGACGTTGTTGCCGATCAAGATGTGCGGGTGATCGAGGCGGACGCACGAACTCTTGACTGGGCGGATCTCCTCGTTGGTCGTGATGGCTGGCGGCTTGTGGCCAACCTCCCCTATAACATCGCTACCTCACTGATAGTTGATCTATTGAGCAATGTGACGGCGCTGGAGACAATGTTGGTGATGGTGCAACGTGAGGTGGGGGAGCGTTTAGCTGCAAGAGCGGGCGACAAGACTGTGGGAATACCGTCGCTACTGGTCGCCTATCACGGCACCGCCAGAGTGGTTGGTCGTGTTCCAGCGACGGTGTTCTACCCCAAGCCAAAGGTTGAATCCGTGCTGGTTCGGATTGATCGGCACGCCGTACCGCCTGTCGATCAGCCGCTGGAACTGATAGAGATCCTGCTACGCGCGGGATTCAATCAGCGCCGCAAGATGTTGCGGCGGTCACTCGCTGACTATCTCGATTCCGCCGGGTTTGCTCTTTCTGGAATAGACAGCCGAGCACGGCCAGAAACACTGTCCCTTGAAGATTGGTCTCGATTGGCGTCCGTAGCCGGTATTTCTGGCGCGACTCCCGACTGATCAATCGTTATTCTGAACCTCCTGCTGAGGCTTCGACATGGGCCTTGATGCCCTCTACTACTCGCTCCATATTGGTCCGGTGGGCGCGGAGGCGGTTGGCGATGATGCGTGGTTCTTTGTCGGGAGCCTGCTCGATGAACATGGTCAACCCGGAACGACCAGGACCTAGCAGCAGGCGAAACAGCAGTCGAGTACCACCGCCCATGAGAGGTTGGAGCTCGAAACGCCAACGGGCACCGGGATTGTCGGCCTCAGAGGTACACCAGCCGAAGACTGTGGGCTTGTCGCACACGTCAACAAAACAACGGACTTCCCAGTCTCCTAAATCCTCTCGGTGATTGCGCCCTGTGAATGTCGCTCCCAAAGCAGCGCCGTCATGGCCATCGTCCCAGTCAGCACCCGTGAACTCGTCGGAGAATCGCGCCGGAAGGTCGATGTCGGTGGCCGCGGCCCAGACCTTGTCGACCTTGGCGGCAATGTCGGTCTCCACCACCACACCGGGGCCATCTTTTGCGCTCACAGGAGATCGCGGCCCTGACTCGTAGGTACGGCCGTAGCGATCAAAGAAGGTGATCTCTCGGGCGGGGCTTCGACGAACTGGACGAAAATCGGTGCCCTTGGTCCACGCCACCGGCAGCATGGCGATCTCGGTGATCTCGGCGGGAATGCCCAGCAGTTCTTTCAGTTCGGGGTTTTTGGCGAGAACCGCGGTGGTCCAAGCGCTGCCCAAGCCACGGGCTCTCAGGGCAACGCAGAAGCTCCAAGCGCTCTGGATTACCGAATCGAAAAGACCAGGGGATCCGCTGCCGTCGTGGCGGCCGACGATGGTGGGTATGACTATCACCGGCACTTCCGCCAAGTGTTCCGCCAAATGTGCTGCTGAGCGCATCGCTGCGGCGCCCGGATGGTCGGTGCCAGCCAAGCGATCGCGCGACGCGATCATGAAATCTCCGACAACGTCGCGGTATAGCCGGGCCAGCTCCTGTTTTGTCTCGGGGTCGCGCACCACGATCCAACGTCTGCTGGATTGGTTGCCTCCCGTGGGGGCCTGTTCGGCAATGTCGATGCAATCGAGGATGATCTGATCGTCAACCGGCCGTTCCAGGTCCAACCTTCGCCGAACTGCCCGGGTGGTTGTGAGCGCCAAGTCCACCGCTTTTGTGTCAATCTCCATGCCGCGCAGCCTAGCCGTCGGCCAAACAGTCCTTCGTCAGGCACCGGATGCTTTAGCCTGTCGGAGTGGTTGCGATTCTTGCGCCGGCAAAGCTGACGGTGTCACTGCGTATCACGGGAGTTCGTGATGATGGGTATCACCTGATCGACGCGGAAATGGTGAGCCTTGATCTTTACGACACGGTCGAGTTGAGTGATGGTGACTCGCTTGAGATCGTCGGCCCCCATCGTGCTCAAGGGTTGAGAAGCGAACAAGAAAATCTGGTGCGACGAGCGCTTGAATTGTGCGGTCGCAGCGCACAGGTCCGACTTCACAAACAGATCCCGGCAGGTGCTGGACTCGGCGGCGGGTCCTCCGACGCTGCTGCGGTGTTGCGGTGGGCTGGATATACGGAACTGAAAGGTGCTGCGGGAATTGGTGCAGACGTGGCTTTTTGTCTTCATGGCGGCCGTGCCCGAGTCACCGGCATAGGCGAAATAGTTGAACCTCTGCCGTTTGTTGAGCGCTCGGTGACGCTGCTGATCCCGCCGGTTCACTGTTCAACGAGTGAGGTCTATGCGGAGTGGGACCGTCTCGGCGGGCCGGTTGGTGACAACGGCAACGATCTCGAACCAGCAGCGCTCGCGGTCGCTCCGGAATTGGAGCGTTGGCGAGACCAACTCGGCGACGCTTCGGGTCAACGCCCGCGGCTAGCCGGAAGCGGAAGCACCTGGTGGGTCGACGGCGAACACCCCGGCGAAGGCCGACTTGTGGCACATGCCGTCCGCGCCGTCGGCGACCCGCCGTAGAGGCCCCTCAAGCGCACAGAGAGGACCCGCGGTGCGGATCCTCTCTGGCTGTGCTGTGGGGCACATTGGGGGGAAGGGGGTTTGGACTAGCATTCCCCGTTGGTTGGGAGGCTGTTTTCCTGGTCGGATACGATGATGATTGATTCTCGGGTGCTGAGTGGGACCACGTCTTGAACGAAGGCGTTCGCATCGGGTTGTTGTACTTCTGTGAGTCGGTAGTCAGATGTGTTGAACATCTGCCAGCGGATCGTTTCGAGGGAGTTCTCGATCTCAAGGCGCAGGTCTCCGACGCGTCGACCTCGCCACGCCGCGCAGTAAGGGCTGGACTGTGTGGCGAGGTACGTTTCGCCATCCGCAGCGGGGCGTCCGTAATTAACGACGAAGAAGCCGGTCCCCTCGACTTCGAAGGCCGTGACGCCCCCGTTTTCGCGAGTCCACTCCACTTCGAAATCGTCGTGGACTTCGAGTGAGACTACGTAGCCCACTAGTCCCTCTGGAACCGGAACGGCTCGCAGCCTTGCGTTGAGTCCGGCATCTTGGAGTTGTGCCGTTGCTGCGTCGGGGTTTGTGACGAGGTTGGATACTTCGACTCGGACGGTTCCGTTGGTTCGGGTGATAGTGAAGGCATGGGCGGGTTCGGCCCGGGGCCACAGAATCACAAGGGTGGCGGCGACCACCGCCAGCACTCCGGCCATCGACATTGCGAGGACCGGCGAACGCTGTCGCTGTCGCTGTCGCTGTGGCGCGGTGGCGCGTTCAATCGCCGCGTCGTGGAGGTGTCGACCCAACCGGTCAAGGAACGGGATTTCGGAGGTGTTGGAGCCAGTCATTGCAGCATCTCGTTCAGCTGGTGAAGGCCGCGGCTCACACGAGTCCGAGCGGCACCTGGACTGCAGTTGAGTTCATGGGCGATTTCAGGGTATTCGAGTTGGTCGATGACTCGCAGCCGTACCGCTTTGCGAAGTTTCCAGGGGAGTTTCTCGAGTGCGGCCAACGCTGCGGCACCGTCGAGGATGTCCTCCGTTCGGCGCAATGCCTGAACCGATTCTTCATCAATGGGTTCTCGCGGAATGCCGAGCCGTTTTCTGGCACGATCAGCGACCTTGCGTCGCCGCCAGTACATCGCGAGCTGGCGTTTGGCGATCCCGTAGAGCCATGCTGCAGCGCTGCCCCGTTCGGCGTCGAACTGACGACTGTTGGTCAGAACTGCGGCGAACGTCTCCGCACAGAGATCCGCGGCGACGTCGGGGTCATCGGTACGGCGATAAAAGTATCGCAGAAGACTCTCAGCATGACTCCGATAGAACGCATCGAACACCGTCGGATCGCCGAGGCGGTGATCCGCAGCCGGGTCGCTCACCAACTCAGTCTCGCACCGTTGAAACTCAGCCGTTAGCCGTAGCGGACACAGGACGTGCGGTTGTTCATCCACCCGAGGGTTGTCTCCGGTCCAGAAATCGGTCGGAACGACCCGGAACAGGAAGACGAATCGTAGAACTTGGTCGGCGACCCTCCACAATGGTGATAGCTCGACTCGATATTGTTGTTCCACGACCCAGACGGCTTCCAGACCAAACCCGAGCATCCTGACCCTGTGATCGTGATCGAGGATCCGCTGTAGTTCTGACCCTTGAAATGAACCCCGAGCACACTCAATGACCGGGCTGCCGCCACGCCTCTGGAACTGCTCTGCCAGATACTGTTGCGAGCCGCTCGAAGAGACTCGAAACACCCTGTCTCTGTTGCGACACCCCCGCTTACGTCGACAACGCAGTGAGACTCTTGCTGAACGCCCTGCGCAGCCGCTCCAGCGACCGGCGACAGCGCTGCCAGCAATCCGATGCAGATCAATATTGCCCAAACTCGTGAATTGCACGCTCGTTCATCCTTCCCTCGACTAACTCTCCCTGTAGACCCCACAGCAATCCTCCACTTTTTGTCGGTTTCCTGTTCTTTGCCCGAACCGGCATTTCGTTACAAAAAACTTCAGATTGTTTTGACGACCAATCGCAAGTAACCCTCCCTCGGTGCCGCAGAGGGACACGGACTCTCACTGTTTGAGGGTCGAAATGATGTCACGACGACAAATGGCGGTTGCGACAATCGGTACCAACCCAGCAACCCCTCATCCCACGAATACGCGCAGGCCATCTTTTTTGTAACACGACGGTGGGGTTGCGCAAAGAAAGGGTGACGGATGTGTCTGCTCGAGTGAGTTGCGCAACGAACAAGGAGATTAGAGAAATGAAGAAGTTCCACGCGATGATAGTAATGGCCTGCATTTTTGTGGGCGTTCTGACGGGCACTGCAGCGGCCCAACATGTCTTCCACACATACAATACTGGTTGCGAGATCAAGGTTTCCGGTTTCGAGCACTGGGGCAAGGCTGCGTCCTCGACTCGGGACAACAACGCTGCATGCTGGGAAATTCAGACACGGTTGGTGTATGAGGATGCTCTCAACAACGGATTCGCCGAATTGGGCGACGTCGAAACTGATAGCTACACGAGAATCGTAGCAGGTTACAATACGGATTGGGTTCGAGCAGACGGGCGCTCTCCCAGTATCAGTAACCAGTGGTTTTGGATTCACCGATGAGAGATCAGGGAGCCAAAGTTGTTTGTCGGTTGTGTTGGGTCTTGGTAGTCCTTGGCCTGGTTACCGCTAGTTGTGGCGCTGATAGTTCCGCTGACGATCGTGAAGAGATGTTGACCGTGATGCGTCAAGAGATTGTTGAGGCGCTGCCTGAGGCATCTCCGACGCAACAGGAGATTCTCGCCGACCTTCATGTTTCGCCCGGCGAAGCCGACAGAGCAGCTGCTGAAGTCGTTGACTGTGCCAGCTCTCAAGGGGTCACTGTTACGCCGCTCTCGCAAGATGACGGCGGAATGCATTTCAGGACCCTTGTAGGCCAGCCAGAGGACCAAGATGCGGTTCTCGCAGTATTCGACGACTGCTACGACTCCTTGTTTTGGTTGACTGCCAACGCTCTCGCTCTTCAGAATGCCTTGTCGAGTGAGGAGATCGAGCGTCGCAATGGTTTGGTACTCGACTGTTTGCTTGCTGCCGGGTTCGATGTCGGCTCTTGGCCCGATGTTCAGTCAGAACCCGATCCCTCTGTTGAAGCTGACTGTGTCGACTCGGCTATGAACAAGCTCGATCTTTCGTGATCGCCGTCCGTTTCCGTTGCGCAACCTGGCTCGCGGGGTAGACGAGCAGCGTGCGTACGGCTCTCCTGTGGCTGTCGGTGGTGTGCGTCGTCGGGGTTGCTTCGGCGACCGTTTGGGTCGCTGTCGAGAATGCGCCTGCATCGCCTGTGCTGTCTGAAGCGCCTGTGGTGCCGGTGGTGATCGCTCCGGTGGAGTCGAGCAGTTCGTTGGCTGAACCGGCTGACGTGTTGCTGATCTGGTCCGACCCGACCGAGTTGCTGTGGCCCGGCGCGGCGGGGGTCGTCACCTCGGTGGACTTGATGAGCGGTGATGTGGCCGCATCCGGGCGACTGGTGGCCACAGTCGACGGTTCGGGAGTGATTGCTTTGACCACTGAGCAGCCGATGTACCGAGATCTGACTCTCGGTAGCAGCGGCCCCGACGTCGTCCGTCTGTCGAAGGCACTGCGAGAGCTCGGTCTGCTGTCAGAGAGCCATGTCGATGACGGTTTCGGTCCGGAGACGGCTGCCGCGGTGAGAGAGCTCAATCTGCGGCGCGGCGTCGACTCCGCAGAGTTCTCCGCGGCGCACACGATGTGGCTTCCTCACGACACCGCCGTGGAGACGACAGCGTTGAAGGCGGGAACCCTGGCGCCGGGACATGGCTCAGTGGCAGTCGCAGGAACTGTCGAACTCACCGATGCCTACGTCACTATCGCGGAGAGTGACGGCCCCGACGCCGGCCGTCGATTCCGATTCGTGGACGGCCACGAACGCGAGGTGGAGGTTGACAACGATGCTTATCGTCTCACTGAGGACGGATCGATACGAGATCTTGAGCGGCTCGCGCGCTCGGTGAACGCGGGCGATGAACGCATCACCGGCGCGGTCGTCGAGCTGATCACCCCGTTGACGACGTATCAGCTTCCTTCGTCTGCCGTGCTGAGCGGTACCGATGGCGGGTTCTGCGTTGTCGACGAGGCAGGGTCTGCGACCTCCGTTGAGATCGTTGATGCCGGCGCAGGAAGCGTGCGGGTGGCCGAACGCTTGCCGGATCGCGTCGTCGTGAACCCGATCCGCTCCGGCATGGCAACGACATGCAATTAGTGGCAAGCGAGCTGTTCCACCGTTTCGACAAGACCCGCGACGTGCTGCGCGGCGTGTCTCTCACAGTGCAGGTCGACAAGACGTCGACCGCTGTGGTAGCCCCGTCGGGGTCGGGGAAGACAACGTTGCTGGCGATCATCGGGGGGGCTTCTGCCGCCCACCAGCGGCGAGGTCCGCGTCAGAAGCGGGAACCGCTCGATGTCGGTCCGCGATCAGGTGTCGTGGGTGTTTCAGACGACGGGTCTGCTCTCCCGTCGCTCCGCTTGGGACAACGCAGCCATGGGCGCGTCAGCTTTGGGGCGTCCTCGACAAGAAATCCAGAGCAGCGTGGACGAGGCCCTGGCCGCGGTCGGCCTCTCCAACCATGCAAACGAGCGGGCGGGGATTCTGTCGGGCGGCGAGGCACAACGGCTCGGCGTGGCCCGGGCGGTAGCGACGGGTCTGCCTTTCATCCTTGCTGATGAACCGACCGGGCAACTTGATCGGGCCAACAGCCGACTGGTCGCCGATGCGCTCTTTGAAGCAGTCCAAGTCGCTGGAGGAGGTCTGGTGTTGGTGACCCACGATCTGGACCTGGCAAGCCGTTGCGACCGAACTCTGTCCCTGGTGGACGGGAAATTACGCGAATGATACGGGGGTGGCGTCTTCGGTCCGTGCTACGCGAGGCGGGCCTCAACGTCGCAAACGGCGGAGTGAGGACGCTGCTGATATCGGTGGTCTTGGCCGCCGTGCTCACCATGGGCGGTCTGCTCGAAGCCCACAGCGTCCAACAGATCGTTGAGCGTGACGTCGACCTCGCCCGCCGCGGTCGCTTCGTGTTGCGGATCACTCCGGGAAGCAATGATCGGTCACCGCTCGATGCGCGAGCTTGTGAACGCCTGGTGAGCCAAGACGGCGTGACTGCCTCGGGGTCGGTTCTCGCCAATGACCTGCTGCCTCTGCGACTGCCTCCGGGAACCACACTGCGACGCATCGCGGTCACGCCCGGACTCTACGACGTGTTCGACTTGACCGCGGGGAACGACAGCAGAACAGCACCGATATTCGCGGGCCATGAAGCAGCCGACGAACTCGAGCTGGCACCCGGAGCGCCGATTGCGTTCCAGGCTGCCCAGCATTCAGAACAACTCACCGTCGGTTTCGTTGCCGGATCGTCGGTCGTGCGCTACCCGCTGGCCGACCGAGCCATCCTGTTGCCGGCCGTGGGCAGCGAGACAAGAGTGTGCTACGTCGAAATAGATCCCCGGCTGTTCAACGACTATCGATTGGGAGGGGTTGCCTCGCTGGACACATTGACCGAAGGCACCCCGATCGTCACCGCGCTCGCGAATGTGGCGAAGGGGGAGACGCCCAGCGAACGCTACGCCACTCGACTCTCGAGGTTCGCTGGTTTCGCAACGGGCATTGCGGTCGCAGCGATCTTTGCGGTTGATCTGCAGACGCGACGTAAAGAGATAGGTGTCTACCGCGCCACCGGCACCACGCGTCCAGGGGCATTCTTGATCTTCTATGGGGATCAGATGCTGACCCTTGTCGTCGGCTGTGTCATTGCCGCATTCGCCACCAGCGTCTTGCTGGTCACATCCGACCTGGGCCGACAAGCCGCACTGCACGGACTCGGCGCCATCTCGACAGCGGTGGCAATAGCCGGCATCGGATTGGTACCGATTGTGGCAACCGCCATTTGTCGTCGTGACATCATTTCGACCCTCAAACAGTGAGAGTCCGTGGTCCTCGACCATCCCCATCCCACGTTTTACATGCAGGTTCGTCAGGCCCAACAACAGCGGGACACGGCGATCACGAGAGACCGAGCTTGTTCATGGCCGAGTCGACACAGTCAGCTTCAACGGAGGGATCGGGTTCTGACTGGACGTCTGGCCAGGAACCGACGTCGAACCCCGCAGCGACCAAACAGTCTAGAACCAGCGCGTTGAGACGATCCGTCTCCTCACTTGACAACGCATCCTGAAGTGCCAAGGCGCGATTTACCAACCCGAAGAAAGTCTCCATGCACACGTCAGCGATGGCAAAACGTCTATTGGCTATCTCTTGGTCTGTCGTGTGGGAGTTTGTATTGAAGGACGGTCGTCCAGATCCCTCTTGAAATACCAACTGAATGTCTACTCCTTGATCAATTCCACACTCCACAACTTCGGTAGCAGCGCGGTCAACCTCGCTTGGCGCAACGTAGCCATCAGCAAGTATTGACCGTTGGGTCGCCGTCGTCTCAGAAAGCGAGTCAATGATCGCCTGGCGTTCCTGTGCCATCATCGCAGCAAGTTCATCATTCTCGACTTCCGAGCCACTAGCACAAGACGAAACAATAATCCCCACCAATCCGACGACCCAACAACACCGTCGAAGGCAAGCGGGCAAGTTGGCCATCCACGCGCTCATCGGTTCAAGATCTGCCAGCCAGCATCAACCTGCGGCGAGCGCCCTTTAGCAGTGGTCCAGTCCGTTCCGAACCCGGCGGTAACCCGATAATAGTCAAGTGTCGTGATATTGCCTGTTAGTTGACCAGGTTCCTGACTACTGTTTTTGTAGTGGACCTTAGCTTGGATGTTGAAACACTCCGCTTCGGTATCACGGGTTGAAGCTGCGGCTTTACCCCAGTGCTCAAAGCCGGAAACCTTTATCGTGCACTCGTTGTCATATGTTTGGAACATATGGGCGGCTGCCGCTGTGCCAGTTAGGGCCGCCACAAGTAGGCACGCCATCACCATCATCGCCTGGACCTTCTTCATTCTCTGATCTCCTTGTTCGTTGCGCAGTTCACTCGAGTTGACACATCTGTCACCCCTTCTTTGCGCAACCCACCGTCGTGTTACAAAATTCTTCAGAAATCGGGGGCCTGCCCGCATCGCGCGCCGACAACCTCACGCAAACCGACACCTAGGAGTGGGTTCAGGCGTCGGATTCGATGCGGCCGGTGGGCTTGGTCGGGGTGGCGAGGGCGACGCTGGCGGTGGCCGCGAGAAATGAGACTGCTCCGATGATGCTGACGACTATCAGTTCGGTCCATGGAAAGGAGATTGAGATGTTCTCGGTTCCGACTCGGAGGAAGCCGGTAGCGGCGAGCCCTGATGCTGCCACTGCGATAGTCAGTCCGAGCAGGGTTGGTGCAGTGAGCCATGCAACCTCTGTGGTTCTGAGACTGCGCGGGGCGACGCCTAGCGAGAGCATCTGGTTCGCGGTGCGCCGATTCTCGAGGGTTCGATCAACGAGCGCTGCGATCGTCGAGGTGAGGCTCAGAATTATGGCTGTTGCCATCGCCAGGTTGACCAATGCTCGGTAGGTGCTGACGAGCCGACCGCGGTCGGGGGTGGGACTGCTATCGATGCCAGTGGCGGGTAGAGCGCTCAGGACGGTATTTGCGAGGTCCGTGTTCGTGGCGTCGTGCGCCAGAACGATGATCCATTCGGTTGGCGGGGCATGCGGGTCAGTCGTGGCGGTCAACAGGCGGGGAGGGACGCGGAACGTCGCACCTGCATCGGTCCCGCCGTATTGGCTGCGATAGGAGAAGTCGAGTGGCGGGCCGAGCGTTGTTCCGACGAGTTGCGTAGAGGTCTGGTAAAGGGCCTGCACGGTCGTGTCGTCGCATTGCGGCCCGAACTCGAAGGCGATGGCCTCAAGGTCGTTGCAGGTGGCGACCACAGCGGATGCCGTGCCGCCCTGCTCGGTTGGTAGATCGACGACCGGCAGCGCGGTCCGGATCGTCGGCGCAGCGATCATCTGCTCGGTCATCGGGGCGTTGTACAAGGTGACGATTCGTGGTTCATCGGAACCCAGAACAGGCGTGTTCTTGTTTGCGCCCCAGTCGAGGACGATGAGCAGGGTCTGCGCGAATCCGGCTACGAACACGACAACGAGAAGTCCCGAAGCGACTCGGGCAAGGGCTGAGGGCTGGTGGATGAGTCTGCGCCCGGCGATCGTGAACGAAGCTCGCGGTGAGCGGATCAACAACTTGCCCGCTAGTCGCGACAACATGGGCAGCGCCAAGCAGAGCCCGATGATGGTCAAGATGTTGCCTAGAGCGAACACGACCAACCAGGTGTCGCTCTGCGAGGACCATACCGCAGTCACCACGAGAGCCGAGATCCCCGCGGCCAGGACTAGCACCCGGTACCTGCGCGGGGCTTGGGATGGTGCGCTGCGACGATCTCGCAGAGGCTCCGCTATGGAACTCGCCGACCCTGCGATGACGATGATCAGCGACACAGCGACCAAGCCCGCCACCACAACCACGAGTGTCGCGGGAGCAACTTCGATGTCTGCTGCGAACCAGCGCAGCGGTCCCAGCCCGACGTCTTGGGACAGAGGTCTGAGAAGCCGCCACAAACCAAGACCTGCGACCGATCCGATGGCGGTGATGACGACAGTTTCGACGCCGTTCACGAGCGAGGTTCGCGATCCACTGAGACCGATCAGCCGAAGCGCGGCGAGCCGGCGCTGACGGGTCCGCGCCGAGAGTCGGGCACTGGTGGCGACCAGAATGAGTGTCGGGACAACAACAAAAATCGCGGCGAGCGCGGCGAGTCTTCGGACGACTCTTCGATCTGGTCCCTGGTGGACGGCTCGCGATACGCCGATTCCCGTAGCTGCGCTGACATTTCGTTGGCGTTCGGACAGGGTGTTCTCGTCGACACCGACGATCGCGAAGAGTTGGTTCGGGGCGATCAGGCCGTCTTCGCCGACGACCTGGATGGTTCGTTGCCAGAACCGTGTCGCCAGTCCGTAGTCGTTGTCGCGGATCAGTGATCGCAGTGACGGAGACACCACGATCTCGCCTGGTGCAGGGTATGCGTCGAGCCATGCCGGCAGCGGCGCTGAGCCGAGGTCTGCTACCACGAGAGTGTAGAGATCGCGATTGCCGATCAGTGCGTGCCTTGTCGCTGTAAGCAACTCGGGTTCTGGACCAAGATAATTTTCGCTTTCGACACGCATCGGCACTTGGCGGCCGAGTCGTTCGGATTGAGCATCGACCACGCTCGGAACGCTCAACAGACCGAGGATCACCGCAGTCCCGATCGCAGCGCTGAGACCCGTCATCACCACACGGGCCAGTCCGGCCCGGTCGGTGGGGCGGAGCAGACGCAAACCGAGATAGAGGGCTTTCACGGGTTCGGTGCCGGCTCAGCGATACGTCCGTCCCTCATTGTGACTACACGGTCACACTGTTCGGCGAAGCGGGCTTCGTGGGTGACGAGCAACAAGGCCTGCCCTTTCGAGCGGGTTCGCTCCAGCAGTGTCGCTATCACGTTGTCTGCGTTGGCCGAATCGAGAGAACCCGTGGGCTCATCGGCGAACACTACAGAGGGCTCATGGACCAGTGATCGCGCCACGGCGGCTCGTTGCCGTTCACCGCCGGAGACATCGGCTGGATGCCGATCACCGAGTTGTTCGATATCGAATGTCGCCAGGAGTTCGCTCGCGGCGCTCGCCGCGGCCGACTTGCTGTCTCCGATCAACCAACGGGGCAGGGCCACATTCTCCCGGATCGTCAGTTCGGGCAGTAGTTCCCCGAACTGGAACACCACACCCATTCGCTCAAGACGAACAGCGCTTCGCCGCCGGTCGATCTCCTCGGACAGTGTGATGCCCTCGAAACCGACCGCTCCACCGTCGGGGACCAGCAAACCAATCAAGCAGTGCAACAGCGTCGACTTCCCAGAGCCCGACGGCCCCACGACGGCCAGCGCCTGCCCCGCATGAACCTCAACAGATGCGTTGTCGAGCGCTCGGACCGTGCCGTAAGAGGCGTGGACTGAAGAGCACCAAGCAAGTGAAGCAGGGGCACCGTCCTCGATGTGCTCAAGATCGGGTGCGACTGTCCGATTCGTCATGGCGGCAACTTCATTCGGGTGGAGGTAGCGGGTGGAGGTGAAACGCGAGGATGCGGGGTTTTCCGGTTCTTTGCACTCGACGCCGAAGTGTTACATGAATCTTTCTCGACAGTCGTCGCGGTGATCCAGTCGTGAATGCAGCTTTGACCCACCCCGTGGGGGTCTGACGCTGATCCTTGATCGCCGAGCGGTCGATGAGACCGCGGATCACCTGTGAACGGCGGCGCTTCCGGGGCTTGCGGGATGGAAGGGGCACCGCTGTGTCGTGAGTCTTCGGCGACACGTTCCGCGTTCGCCGGGCAATGGTGCTCGACAGATGACCACTCGTCTCGTGGAGTTGTCGACCGCGAGTGACTGCGCGGCCGGGTGCTTCTTGGGCTCGGCTGGTCTGGCGAACTTCTCCTTCAGACTGCTCGCACGCTGTCTGACCCGCGCCCTCAGTGCCTTGATGGAGGTTGTTGTGCGATCGTCATCGTCGAGTTCTTTGACCGCGTCGGTCACGGCCGAAGGGATGTCGCGGATCATCTCGTCGATGCGCCGGAGCGTCTCGTCGCGGTCGAGGCCCAAAGTGTCTGCCGTCCGTTCCCATGCTTCGGGCCGGTCGGCTTTGCGCAGGGTGTAGTCGCGTCCGATGCGCATGGCGGTGCGGATCTTCGACTGTGGTTCGGTGGTGTACGGCAGGTAGGAGATGACGTCGTACAGAGGCGCAAGTCTGACATCGCCGCTCTCGATCAGCAGGCTGTAGTTCTTGGCGTGAGCGTCTGGTGCGGCGATTGCCCAGTTGAAGATCAGAGCGTCTCGGAATTGTCTTGTGTCGAGGGCAGGGTCCGTCGACTCCCGCTGGAACAAGTCGGCGATCTGAGCAGGTGAGGGCCCGCCGTCGGCCTGGTACTTGTCGTCGGGCGACACGCCGAGCGCTTGGCAGAGGTCTTCATGGTGGACCCGCACGAGACGGTCACCCTGTCGTGCGCGGTCGAACCGTTCGACCGCGAGGACGCGTTCGTCCTCGAATCGCACGAGGTCTGTGCGTGCCGCGTCGAGGCCGATCAGATGGGCGGCACGCAAGCAGACATGCTCGACAGCATCAGCGTCGGCGTGCCCTGCCATGCCTGGTTTGATGATGTGTGTCGTGGGCACATCGCCGAACGGGATCGCCCAGTTGTCTCCTTCGCGGTGCAGTGCGTACTTCGCTTGGGCGCCGCCCAAGCTGAACTGCCCGTGTGTTCCTATGGGGCCGCTCCCATGCCAGTTGTGGCGGGCTTGCCGAACCCACGCGGCGATGTCGCTGTGGGTCTGCATTTCCAGACCGCCTTCGCGGCCCATCGACTCCTCTCTGCCTGGCCTGCAGAACTGCACCGCTCCAGCGCAGTCGAGTCCTGCCGGTGTTCCCAGAAGGGTGATGGGGCGAGTGTCGGCGGCGTCGTTGGCGTGCGCCCATTCTCGGCGTACTTCGTCGTTGTCGGGCAACAGCCCGTCCAGCCACGCGCCGACAGCGTGGCTGCCGCCGATCAGCGGCACGCTGAGCGACAGAGGCGTCGCTCGACCCTGCCTGAGATACGAGGGAGCGTAGGCGAAGACGGCGTTGGTGCCCGCGCCCGCTGTGACTTCGCCGGCGAAGTCTCCGTCGATGTACACCTGCAGGTCAGCCATGCCGATCACGTTCTGACGGCTCAGGGATCGGCATCGAGCGCGGCCAGAAGACCAACTCCATGCCCAGTGCCCTCAACACTGACACCAGCGTCTCCGCGCGCATCCCCTGCTTGCCGCTCTCGAGCCGCGCGACGGCTTCCCGTGAGATGCCGGCGGCTATGGCGACATCGGCTTGCGCCATTCCCCGGCGCTGCCGCGCGTCGCGCAATGCCCTGCTGATGCGCTGCGGGGAACGCATTCCGTAGTAGGGGATCGCGTCCATTCCACGAGTATATCAGATGTGATTGATTCATCACATTGAGATGCATATATCGAAAGGATCACATCATGGTGGAAGTGATGTATCAGTCACAAGATCGGGTCTGTGCGCAAACGACTCCGCGTCATTTGCGGCGTTGGTGGCGCGTCCGTCGCATCATTTTCTTGTGTTTTTTCTTCCGCATTCGCTTGCGGCGTTTTTTGATGAGTGAACCCACGACCGCCGACGCTACCGCAGTCGTCAGAAAAACCGCGCTCTGCGGAATTGTGTGGTGCGGTGTATCACGCGAGCGGTACCGTAAGGCCGTCGCCCAACGCGATGGCCCGTAGTTCAACTGGCAGAACGTCGGACTTTGGCTCCGGATGTTGCAGGTTCGAGTCCTGCCGGGCCAGCCAGCATCCCGGCTACTGTCATCGGTCGGTTCTACACTGCCGATACGGGACCCCGAACTACCGACTGGAACCGAATGCAACTGGTCAACAAGAAGAAACTACATGTCGTCGCAGGCCGGGCGACGCAGTCGCTGGCCACCGACATTTGCAAGGAGTTGGGAGTGCCGCTCGGCACTCCCAGCATCACCGATTTCGCCAACGGTGAGATTCATGTGAAGTACTTCGAATCGATTCGCGGTGCAGATGTTTTTATCGTGCAGACCCATACCCCGTGGGATGGGCGCTCCATCAACGATGCGATCACTGAACAACTGATCATGGTTGATGCCGCCAAGCGGGCATCGGCTAAGCGCATCACGGCGGTAATTCCGTTCTACGGTTACAGCCGCCAGGACCGAAAGGCTTCGGGTCGTGAGCCCATAACCGCCCGTTTGCTATCGGACCTCTTCAGCGTGGCCGGCGCCGATCGGCTGGTGTCGGTCGATCTGCACTCGGGACAGATCCAGGGATTTTTTGACGGCCCGGTCGATCATCTCACCGCCATGCCGGTTCTCGTCGACTATCTCTCCAACATAGAAGGCGACCTTGTCGTGGTGTCACCCGACGCGGGCCGGATGAAGGTCGCGGAGAGGTACACAAACCTGCTGGACGCCGATCTCGCCTACGTTCACAAACGCCGCTCGACGGTTGAGGCCAACATGGTGGAGGCCAAAGAGATCATCGGCGAGGTCCAAGGCCGTGTCTGTGTGCTCATCGACGACATGATCGATACCGGTGGCACCATCTGCGCAGCCGCCGACCTGTTGGTAGCCAACGGTGCGGACATGGTCATCGCCGCGGCAACCCATGGAGTCTTCTCAGAGCCCGCAATCGATCGCCTCAAGAACGCCGCTATCGAGACGGTGTTGATTACCGACACGCTGCCGCTGGGGCCTGACAAGCAGATCGACAAGATGGAGATCTTGTCGGTCGCGCCGATAATCGCCAGAGCCATCGCTGCAGTCTTCGCGGACACTTCCGTAAGCGAGATCTTCGCCGGTAATCACCTCGCCTGATCAGCGGTCGCAACGATTGCGACGATTGTGACCGCGGGGCTTGGGGAACACCGTGCATCCCGGTAGCCTGATCCGCCGGTTCGCTCAGAACCTACAGCTATTGTTTCCTATTGATTTTGCCAGTTCAGGACCCCAAGTCTCATGTCTGACCAGTTGCAACTGAACGCCACGCTCGGCCGTACAGCAGGCACCCGCGCGTCGCGTCGCCTGCGCCGCGAAGGGCGTATCCCGGCCGTCGTCTACGGACTCGACAACGAACCCGTCTCAGTCAGCGTCGCGTGGCCCGATTTGCGCCTCGCCCTCAATACTGACGCGGGGCTCAACGTTCTGATCACGCTCGACATCGAGGGAGAGCAACAACTCTCGATCGTCAAGGATCTTCAGCGTCACCCGGTGCGGCGCGACGTGATCCACGTCGACTTCCTACGGGTAACCACAGACCAAGAAATCGAAGTCGATGTTCCGCTGGTGCTCGTTGGCGAGGCCCTTGAAGTCACCCGGGCGAACGGCATGGTTGACCAAACGCTCTACACACTGACCGTTTCGGCCAAACCCGCCGATGTGCCCGACGAAATAGCAGTCGACATCAGCGGACTCACACTCGGTGACTCGATCAAGGTCGGCGAAGTAACGCTGCCGCCCGGTGTTGTGACATCGACCGACCCCGACGACTCGGTCGCAATCTCGCTAGTCACCCGCTCGACGCGAGAGGCAATGGCGGCTGCGGAGGCTGCAGATGCGGCCAGCGTCGAACTCGGTGTCGACGATGAAGACGAAACTCCTGTCGACGCCGCCGACGCCGCCGACTGATAGCGCAGCGGCGGCCGGGCGATGGTTCGCCTCCCTTCCTCCAAGCGTGGAAAGCAACGCAGCGGTACTCCCGCGGATCTACTCGTGGTTGGACTCGGCAACCCCACTATCGAGTACGAACAGACACGACACAACGCCGGCGTGTGGGTAATCGACGAACTTGTGGCGCGCCACAACGGGCGGCTCACCGCCGCACGCCGCGACCGAGCAGAAGCGGCGGAGTTGCGCATCGGCGACAAGCGTCTGGCAGTAGCAGTCCCGAAGACTTTCATGAACGACTCGGGGTCGGCTGTTGCGCCACTGGTGAGACGATACGGCATCGACGACCTGAACAATCTGGTAGTCGTTCACGACGAAATCGACCTTCCGGTAGGGCGGATGAAGGTCAAAGCCGGCGGTGGCCTAGCCGGTCACAACGGCTTGAAGTCGATTCGCTCCCAACTGCGCTCCGTTGAGTTCACCCGGATTCGGATAGGTGTCGGCAAACCGGTGCCAGGCACCATGAAGGCCCGCGACTATGTGCTGAAACGCCCGGCACGCAGCGAACGCCCGGAACTCGAACGAGTCGTGGGTCGTGCCGCGGACGCTGTGGAGTTCCTGCTCGGCAATGACCTCGAAACCACTATGAACCTATTCAACCGGAGCTGAACAGTCGCCCATGCTGGACGCGGTTACAAACCTTCGCTCACTTAGATCTTTGTTGGCTTCTGAGCCTTCCTTTGACTCGGCAATCACCGGCCGAGACGCGGTTCTCGTCGTCACTGAGACAGCCCGGGCTCTGACTGTGGCGGGTTTGGCCGAAGCGTCAGAGCGTCGCCCGATCCTTGTCGCTACGGCCACGCACAACGAAGCGGTACGACTAGCCAATGATGCGGCGGCAGTTTTGGGCACCGATGAAGTGGCGCTCTTTTCTGCGTGGGGAACGCTGCCGTTCGAACGAGTAAGTCCGGCCATCGAAACGATGGGCCGGCGACTGCGGCTTCTTGCACGGCTAGGTGACCCGGTGACTACCCCCTCGGTGATCGTGGCTTCAGCGCGCGCGCTGGTGCAGCGACTTGACCCCGAAGCCGCTACCGATCCGATCATTTGCGGCACGGGCGATGTAATCGATTCGGTGGTCTTGGCGCAGCAACTAGTCGAGTTCGGTTATCGCCGCGAACCCCAAGTTGAACATCGCGGTGAGTTCGCGGTGAGAGGCTCGATTGTTGATGTCTTCCCTAGCACCGCGGACCGGCCGGTGAGGATCGACCTGTGGGGCGACGAGGTCGAGCGAGTCACCGAGTTTTCTGTTGCAGATCAGCGAGCGACGATCCCAGTCTCCGAAATCGAGATATACCCGTGCCGAGAGCTTCGACCCAACGAAGAGGCACAGCAACGAGCCCAGCAACTTCTAGCTGTTGAGCCTTGGGGGCGCGAACAGTGGGATCGAGTTGTTGATGGGGAGCTGTTCGATGGGATGGAGTCGTGGCTCCCGTGGCTGGTCAGCGACGAAGTGGTCCTTCCGGATCTTCTTTCAGCGGACTCGTGGGTGATCTTGGTGGAGCCACGTCGGATTCGGGACAGGGCGGCTGACATTGAGGCCGAAGAGGCGGATTTGGCGGTTTCGTTGGCCAAGACCTGGGATGTTGATGCCGACGACCTTCACAGGTTGCATGTTCCGTTCGACCGTCTGTTGGCTCGCACCAATGTTCCGATACTGACGATGCTGCCGGTGGCGGACCGACCGGGTATTGCAACTGTGGCGTCATCAGCTTGGGCACCCGTTGTTGGTGATATCGAACCGGCAGTCTCCCGAGTTCGTCAGCTGCTCAGCGACAGATACTGCGTTGTGGTTACCGCCGATGGTCCTGCCAGCGCTAAACGCTTAGCAGCACTGTTGTCCGAACACGGGGTCGAAGTCGATCCAGCGGGTGTCTACACAGACCTCTCGACTCCGGGTGCTCATCTGGTTGCTGTACCGCTCGAACGAGGAGCCGTTCTACACGAAATCAAGTTGGCGGTGCTGGCTGAGACCGACCTGACGGGGCGTCGTCGAACCCATCGCCAGGCACGGACCCGTCGTCGGGATGCCCAGAAGTTCTTCGACGATCTTCGCGAGGGATCCTATGTGGTGCATGCTCATCACGGTGTTGCCCGCTTCGGTGGGATGGTTACACGCTCGATCAACGGCCATGACCGCGACTATCTGCTGCTTGAGTACCGCGGCACGGATCGGCTGTACGTGCCGTCGGACCAGATCGACTCGATCCGGATTTACAGCGGTGGCGAAACTCCGAAGCTGTCGAGGATGGGAGGCGCAGATTGGCGCGCCAGCAAGGCCAAGGTTCGCTCCGCGGTTGCGGAGATTGCCCAGGAGCTCGTGGTTCTCTACCAAACTCGGGTGACCACACCTGGCCATGGGTTCGCACCCGACACGCCCTGGCAAGGTGAGTTCGAGGGCGCGTTCAGATACCAGGAAACACCCGACCAACTCCAGGCCGTCATCGATGTCAAAGAAGATATGGAACGCCCGACGCCGATGGATCGCTTGGTTATCGGAGATGTAGGTTTCGGCAAGACCGAGGTTGCTTTGCGAGCCTGTTTCAAAGCAGTCCTTGACGGCTCTCAAGCTGCCGTGTTGGTACCGACAACCTTGTTGGCTCAACAGCACCACGCCACCTTTCGAGAGAGACTCGCCCCGTATCCGATGAGAGTCGAGGTTTTGAGCCGCTTTCTGAGCAACGCCCAAGCCAAAAAAGTCATCGACGGGATACAAACCGGAGAGGTCGATGTGGTGATCGGCACTCATCGCCTGCTTTCGGCTGACGTTGATTTCAAGAATCTGGGTCTATTGGTTATAGATGAGGAACAGCGCTTCGGAGTGCAGCACAAGGAGAGAATCAAGTCTCTGCGTTCCCATGTCGATGTGCTGACGCTCACCGCTACACCAATCCCGAGAACCATGGAGATGGGCCTCGCGGGAATCCGCGACATGTCTGTGCTCAACACTGCGCCCGCTGATCGTCAGCCAATTCTCACCTATGTGGGCGAGTATTCCGAACGTGCTGTGGCTGAGGCGATCCGGCGTGAATTGCTGCGGGAGGGGCAACTATTTTTTGTTCACAACCGGGTGAGAGACATTGACCACGTAGCGCAATCGCTGCGTCTGCTTGTGCCCGAGGCGCGAATTGCTGTGGCGCACGGGCAGATGGATGAAGGCACCCTTGAACGGGTAGTGATCGACTTTTGGGAAGGCGAATACGACGTACTGGTGTGTACCACCATCATCGAATCAGGCATCGATATGCCAACAGTCAACACCTTGGTTGTGGATCAAGCCGAACTGCTGGGTCTCGGGCAACTTCACCAGCTCCGGGGTCGGGTTGGTAGGGCTGGTCAAAGGGCTTACGCGTACCTTTTTTACCCCCAGGACCGGGTGCTGAGTGAAGAAGCCTACGAGCGACTCAGGACAATCGGAGAGGCGACCGAACTGGGATCCGGGTTCCGTATCGCCATGCGAGATCTCGAACTGCGCGGCGCCGGCAATCTTTTGGGCACCGGTCAGTCTGGCCATATTGCGGCAGTTGGCTATGACCTCTACTGCCAGATGGTTACCGAAGCCGTGGCGGAACTGCGAGGCGAGAAACCTTCCGAACCCTTGAGAATCACTATTGATGTGCCCGGTGACGCGCACCTCCCGCAAGACTACGTGTTGAATCAGACGAGCCGCCTTGAGGCATACCGGCGACTGGCTTCGGTAGAGACCCAAGAGATGCTCGATGATGTGCGCGCCGAGTGGTTGGATCGGTTTGGTCCGATACCTCCGTCGGCCGAGGCTCTGTTGCGGGTAGGCCGGTTACGGGTCGAATGTGTGCGCACTGGCGTGCGGGAGATCATTGTTTCAAGGGGACCAGGCTTTGGTGGCCCCGCCTATGTGGCTCGCTTGTCGCCTGTTGAGTTGCCTGACAGCAAGCAGGTGCGTCTGCAACGTCTGTATTCTTCGAAGGGTGCCGGCAACACCGCGATCTACAAGGAGGCAATCGGTGAGTTGCAGCTTCCGCTTCACGCCAAACGCGGTCCGGTAGTTGAGCAGATCGCAGAGATTATGGTCGACTTGTTGGCTGACGCGGGTCCATTGGTTTCCAGCGAGTAACCTGCACGATCTGTGAACGCGAACCACCCCCGCCTTCTTTTTCTTGTGGTTCTCGCGGTGTTGAGCTTGGCTGCAGCGGCTTGTGGATCAGCCGATGACGCAGGCATCGCCACTGTTGGGGCAGCGACTCTCAGCCAAGAAGATTTAGAAGCGATCCTTGAAGCCGACGGCGTTGAAGATACTTCCGTCGTCTCATCGGAGTTGGCTTCGCGCCATATCAGTGAGTGGATCTTCTTTGAGAGTTGGATCGACCTTGCCACAGCAGGTGGTACCGAGCTGAGCGGCGTACACCTTGACTTGGCTCGAATTGAACAAGAAGAGGCTAGAACCCAAGATCCAGCCGTGCCCGCGGTCGATACCCCTTACGGCCACATCACTCAGCGTTACCGGGCGGTTCGGCACCTGATCGCGGACTACGTAATTTCCATCGCAGAGGTGACCGCTTTGTGTTCAAGTCACGTGCTGGTTGAAACAGAAGCGGAAGCCACCGCGGCGATTGCTCGGCTTGACGCAGGCGAGGACTTTGCAGCTTTGGCCGCAGAGATCTCAGTAGGTCCCAGCGCAGCCGCTGGTGGCGACCTTGGTTGCGTTGTGCCCGCCACTTTTATTTCGGAGTTTGTTGCAGGTGCCGCGGCGGTTGACAGCCCCGGTATCTCTGAGCCAGTTCAGAGCCAGTTTGGTTGGCATGTGATCCAGGTTCGGAGCTTCGGTCCGGTGGTGCGAGGCGAGCACGATGAGTTGGCGCCAGAGCAGATCACGTCGTTCGTTTTTAAGAACTACGTAGCGGAGCTTCAGCAACTGCAGGCCGGGTTGTTCGACCGTGACATCAGCGTGGATCCTCGCTTCGGAGTCTTCGATGCGACCTCTGGAGCGGTTGTTTCTGGTACTGCGCAGATCGATGCAGGGCCCCTCGACGCAACTGCGAGCTGAGTTCGGTCATGGGAACGGTCACTGTCGTTGGTCTTGGCCCGGCAGACGAGGGGCTCCTTACAACCCAAACACGAGCAGCTATCGAAGCTGCTCCGCGCTGCTTCTTGCGTACACGCATGCACCCCGCAGCGCGAGTTATGCCCGACGCGGTCGGGTTCGACGACGAATACGAAAAGGGTGGGTCTTTCGAGGCTGTGTATGAAGGGATCAGCGAGCGCCTGATTCTGGAATCCGCGAAAGGCGATTTGCTCTACGCCGTGCCTGGTTCTCCGTTGGTGCTTGAACGCACCGTGGAGTTGTTGCGTGACGCGGCTGCGTCAGGTCGGGTGACGGTCGAGATCCTGGCCGCGATGTCGTTCCTGGATGTTGCTTGGGCTCGGCTCGGGATTGACCCCGTGTCCGACGGAACGCGGCTTGTTGATGGTCAAGACTTCGCATTGGCCGCAGCGGGTCAAACAGGACCGCTTCTGGTTGCTCACTGCCACGGACGCCGTGTGCTATCGGAAATCAAGCTCTCGGTGGAAGACGGGCCTGATTCGGTGGTGGTTCTACAGCGGCTGGGTTTGCCAGACGAATCCGTTTACGAGGTCGCCTGGGATGACCTCGATAGAGAAGTTGAAGCCGATCATCTGACCTCTTTGTGGATCCCCGAGTTTGATACCCCAGTTGCGGCCGAATTCGTTCGGTTCGAAGAACTGGTGCGTGAGCTGCGCGAGCGCTGCCCGTGGGATCGAGTCCAAACCCATGGATCGTTGCGCAAACACCTACTCGAAGAAACCTATGAGGCTCTCGAGGCACTTGACGCCAGATCAGCACTGGATGACAGCGAGATTGAAGCTGACCTCGACGCGCATCTTGTCGAAGAACTAGGGGACCTGCTTTACCAGATCTTCTTCCACGCTCGACTTGGGGCAGAACGCGGCTCGTTTACGGTCGCCGATGTTGCCCGCAGCGTGTACGACAAGCTGGTGGCGCGTCATCCGCATGTGTTCGGCGACGGGGCGGTCGGCGGTGTCCGCGGTCCCGAAGATGCTGATGACATGGCGCGCAGATGGGAAGAGATCAAGCGCCATGAAAAGGGCCGCGTCTCAGCGATGGACGGAGTGCCCATGACGCTTCCGGCACTGATGTTGGCCGCCAAGGTTCAAGAAAGATCCCAAGGTGTTGGTTTGGGTTTTGACCGTGCCTCTGTGGCGGCTATTGACAGTATTGGCGACGCCCTCGTGATAGCCACAAGCCCGGGCCGCCACGACGTTGGAGATACGTTGTTCGGGGACACCTTGTTTGAGATGGTTGGGTTGGCTCGCAGCCTCGATATCGACCCCGAAACGGCTCTGCGCAGCGCTTCCGTTCGCTTCATGTCGCAGATCCGCGCAACCGAGAGATAGCGCGCCCCCTTCTATTTAGCGTGCATATCGAGTATTATTGAAACTCGCTGCGTCTTTTTGCGGAGCAACGACCAGAGTCCCCCGCCGTCGAGAGGTTGCCAGTGAGCATCATCGAACGTGTCCATGGCCGTGAGGTATTCGACTCTCGAGGCAACCCCACAGTTGAGGTGGAGGTCGAGCTCGACACCGGAGCCTTGGGCCGAGCAATGGTTCCCAGTGGTGCTTCTACGGGTGCTTTTGAAGCGGTCGAACTGCGCGACGGCGGCGACCGGCTAGCCGGCAAGGGAGTGCTCAAGGCAGTCGGTTTTGTCAACACTGAACTTGCCGAAGCCGTTGTCGGTCGCGATGCGCTAGACCAACGCGGCCTTGACGGGGCGATGATCGCGGTGGACGGCACTGACAACAAGGGCCGTGTTGGAGCCAACGCCATCCTTGGGATTTCCTTGGCCGCGGCGCGTGCTGCTGCTGCCGAATTGGAGATCCCGCTGTGGCGTCATATCGGGGGCGCCAACGCCCACGTTTTGCCGGTGCCGATGATGAACGTGCTCAACGGGGGATCCCATGCCGACAACAGCGTCGACTACCAGGAGTTCATGCTGATGCCGGTGGGTGCGGCATCGTTCAGCGAGGCAATGCGCTGGGGCGTTGAGGCTTACCATGTGCTCAAGAAGGTTCTATCCGAGCGGGGTTTGTCCACTGGTATCGGAGATGAAGGAGGCTTCGCTCCCGACTTGGCGAGCAACGAAGAAGCGGTGCAACTGCTTGTCGATACCATCGGGCGCCTCGGCTTGACCCCGGGCGATGAGATGGCGATCGCCATGGACATCGCCTCCACCGAGTTTTACGTCGACGGGTTTTATGACTTGGCGAGCGAGGGCCGCCGACTCAGCTCTGATGAAATGGTCGCCGAGTTGGTGTCTTTGGCGCGGAAGTACCCGATCGTGTCTATTGAGGACGGCATGGCCGAGGACGACTGGGATGGTTGGGCCGCTCTCACCGCTGAAATCGGTTCTAGCTGTCAGCTCGTGGGCGACGACTTGTTTGTGACGAACTGCGAGCGGCTGGCCCGGGGCATCAAGGGGGGTACGGCCAACTCGATTCTCGTAAAAGTGAACCAAATCGGATCTCTTACCGAGACACTTGAGGCGGTCGATCTTGCTAGGTGCAACGGCTACACCTCGGTTATGTCGCATCGTTCGGGGGAAACCGAAGATACGACTATCGCAGACCTCGCGGTTGGGACCAACTGCGGCCAGATTAAGACGGGCGCGCCGGCGCGATCTGATCGGGTGGCGAAATACAACCAACTCTTGCGTATCGAAGAGCAACTCGGCGGAGCAGCCGCTTTCGGTCCGTTGAGCGCAATCGGTGGAGCGGAGCGGTGAAGACGATCTTGTTCCTGCTTGTAGCGGGTTTCGTGTTACTGGCGGGCGTGCTGGTTGAGCCCGCAGTGAGGGGCTACTTGGAGCAGCGAAGCGAGCTAGCAAGCGTCAAGGACGAGCGCGCGGCACTCGAAGCTGAGATCGCGGAGATCAATGCCGACATTGAGGGCATCATTGATGACGAGGGGTTGCGTAATGAGGCTCGTTGTTACGGACCCTTCGTGGAGCCGGGTGAAGAGGTTTATTCTGTGCCCGAACTGCAGGGTTGCGTGGTCTCAGGCCCGAACTAACTCAGCGTCCGGTTAGCCTCTCATCTGGTTTCGGCAGGCAACGAGAGGCGCGGTGGATGACGATTATCGGGACGAGGGTTCTACGCAAGGAAGACCCTCAGTTTTTGACCGTCGGAGCGACTTACACCGCTGATCTGGATGACCAGCGCCTTGATGGATCGCTGTACGCGACCTTTGTTCGGTCGTTCGTGGCCAACGGCAAGATCATCGATATTGACGCCGACGATGCTCGCGCCATGCCCGGCGTTGCGTTGGTGCTCACCGGCGCAGACCTTGACCTGATGCTGCCGGGCAGCGTGCCGATGTTTCCTCCTGACCTTCTCAATCGTCCTGTGTTGGCTCGCGATCGTGTCCGTTTCGTTGGCGAACCAGTGGCCGTGGTGCTCTCTGAGACTCGTTCTACGGGCCAGGATGCGGCCGAGTTGGTATTTGTCGATATCGATCCGTTCGACGCGGTCACTGATCTTGAAGCCGCGGCCTCCGATGAGATCGTCGTGCACGAGGGCCATGGAACCAACAACGCCCTGACCTTTTCCGATTTAGGAATGGCTACAGGGATCACTGACGATTCCTTCTTCGCCGATTGTGAAGTCGTTGTCGAACAACGTGTTGTCCATCCGCGTATGTCGGCGGCACCGCTCGAAGTGCGCTCGGCTGCAGCGTCTTGGACCGATGATCGGTTGTTGATGTTCTTGTCGAGCCAGGCGTCGCATCGAGTGAAAGAGACGCTTGTCCAGATGTATGGATTGGCTCCCGAAGATGTACATGTAATTACTCCCGATGTTGGTGGCGGATTCGGCGCAAAAGTGGCTCCGACTCCTGAAGATGTGCTCATCCCGCAGCTCTCGCGCCTCGCCGGACGTCCGGTGCGGTGGTTTGAGACACGCACCGAGAACCTGATCGCGGCAGGCCCGGGAAGAGCACAGGTTCATTACGCTGCCATTGGCGGAACCCAGTATGGCGACGTCACTCACTACCGACTTGAGGTGCTGATGGACGCGGGTGCTTATACCCGTGTAGGCGCTTTTTTGCCTTTCTTCACGCTGCCGATGGCACCGGGGACCTACGACATCACAAATATCGAGACCCAGGCGCGGTCGATTATCACCAACGCTGTGCCGACGGAAGCTTTCAGGGGAGCGGGCCGTCCTGAGGCGACGCTCACGATTGAGCGCATGTTCGACCTTTTTGCGGCACAGACCGGGATCGACCCGATTGAACTGCGGCGCAAGAATCTCATCGCCGCGGACGCGTTTCCGGTGACGACCGCGGTGGGCAGTGAATACGACACGGGCGACTACGAAGCGGCGCTCGATAAGGCCTTGGAGGCGTCGGGTTATGCGGAGCTGCGGTCGGAGCAGTCAGCTCGCCGAATCTCAGGCGACCCGGTGCAGATCGGTGTCGGCGTCGCCAACTATGTCGAGATAACCGCTGGCCCGGCACCAGGCGGAAACGAATACGGCAAGGTTGAGATCACGCCGGCTGGCAAGGCCCGTGTCTACTCGGGTGCTTTGTCGCATGGACAGGGTCATGCCACAACCTTTGCCATGATCGCCGCGGAGAAATTGGGCCTTGGAATTGAAGACATCGAAGTGATCCAGGGAGACACCGACAAAGTCGCCCGTGGTGAAGGCACCGTGGCGAGTCGTTCGACCCAGCTCGGAGGTTCAGCGGTGCTCAACGCGGCGGCGACCGTTGCTGATGCTGCCAAAGAGCTCGCAGCTGAGCTTTTGGAGGCCGCCGTTGAAGATGTCGTGCTCGACACCGACTCCGGCGTGTTCCATGTTTCTGGTACTCCGGCAGTGACCAAGACATGGGCTGAAGTAGCCGCTGCGGCCACTGATGAGCAACTCGTTGCTGACACCGACTTCAACGCCAAGTGCACATACCCCTTCGGGACCCACGTAGCGGTTGTGGAGGTTGACACTGAAACCGGGGGAGTTGAACTGAAGCGCATGGTGACCGTCGACGATGCAGGCACATTGATCAATCCGCTGATAGTGGAAGGCCAGCGACATGGGGGAATAGCGCAAGGGGTCGCTCAAGCGCTCCTCGAAGAGTTGTGCTACGACGAAGATGGCAACCCGGTGACCAGCAACTTCGCTGATTACTCGATTATCTCCGCTGCTGAACTCCCTTCGTTCGAACTTGAGGCGATGGAAACACCCACCCCCAACAATCCCCTTGGCGCGAAGGGCATCGGCGAGTCTGGGGCAATCGGGTCGACTCCGGCTGTGCAAAGCGCGGTTATTGATGCTCTGAGTCACCTGGGTGTCAGACACATCGACATTCCCTTGTCGCCCCAAAAGGTCTGGTCGGCTATCGCTGAGGCCAGTTCGTGACATACCTGGGCGGCAATCCTGATGAGGCGTCCACATGATACCTGTGGAGGCTGAGGGTCTGGTTAGGACGTTCGGTGATGTCACCGCGGTGGCAGGTATCGACCTGGAGGTTGCCGAAGGTGAGATATTCGGTTTTCTTGGTCCGAACGGAGCAGGAAAGTCCACCACCGTTCGAATGTTGGTGACGTTGTTGCGCCCTACCGCTGGTAGCGCCCGCGTGGCCGGATTCGATGTGGTCAAAGAGGCCGACTCGGTTCGCCGCATGATCGGGGTGGCGCTACAGGATGCGGCGATTGATCCGCTGATGACCGGCAATGAACTGTTGCGCCTACAAGCGGTGCTGCACGGTCTCGGTTACCGCCGAGCCGCAAGTCGCAGCTCAGAACTCCTTGAGCGGGTTGGGTTGACCGGAGCAGCCGACCGTCGCGTCGGCACGTATTCCGGTGGTATGCGGAGGCGCCTTGATCTGGCTTTGGCACTGATTCATCGTCCTGCGGTGTTGTTTCTTGATGAACCGACGACGGGTCTCGACCCGACGAGCCGTGTCGCTGTGTGGGAGGAGGTTCGGTCGCTCAACGACGATGGCACGACCGTTTTTCTCACCACTCAATACCTTGAGGAAGCCGACGAGTTGGCGGGACGGATCGCCATTATCGATGACGGCCTCATTGTCAGGGAGGGCGACCCCACGGTGCTCAAGGGCCAAGTCGGCGACCCGACTCTGCGGGTGGAAGTGGCTGATGAGGCAACCATCGAGTTGGCGCGGCGGGTTCTTGGTGCTTTCGGCGATGAGCGACCAGCGCGTGAAGGTCGGGTCGCCATCGGGTTGCGGGGCGGGGCTCCAAGGTTGACCGATGTGGTCCGGGCCCTAGATGAGCAAGGTGTCCCGGTGGCGCATTTCGAGTTGGACTCACCGAGCCTCGACGATGTCTTCGCCGATGCGACAGGCAGGCGGTTGGAAGGCGCCGAGACTTGACCGCTGCTCAGAGCGTCTCGCTGAACCGTCCCCGTCTGCTGGTCAGCTTGGAGCAGGCGTGGATGTTGACTGTGCGATCAGTGTTGGCTACGGCGCGTAAAACCGACCGCTGGGCACCCGGATTGATTTTTCCTCTGGCAATGGCTGCTGTCTATTCGTCGCAGTTCGCCAAAGCGACCAGCCTGCCCGGTTTTCCAGAGGTCGATTCATTCCTGCAGTTCATTCTTCCGGCAACGATTCTTCAAGGGATTGCTTTCAGCGCTTCGAATGCCGGCACCGATATGGCTGCCGACATTGAGACGGGGTTTTTTGACCGTCTGGTCGTTTCTCCGGTCGCACGACAGTCAATTTTTCTGGGCCGGGTCGGCGGATCGGCCGCGGCGGCGGGCTTGCAGGCGGGTGTGCACACGGCGATCTTCTTCGTACTGGGAGCGCCGGTAGAGAGCGGCCCCGCAGGAGCTTTGGCTCTGGTTCTGATCAGCGTAGTGCTGTCCGTGGGCCTCTCAGGGTTTGGTTTGGCCGTGGCTCTAAGGACCGGCAGCAGCGAGGCTACACAGGCGATGTTTCCGCTCGTCTTCATGATGGTGTTCGTGTCGTCCGCCTTCTTCCCGACTGAGCTGATGAAGGGCTGGTATCAGACGGTGGCCGAACACAATCCCTTCACCCTGGTGATGAACCCGACGAGACGACTGGTGATCTCGGGATGGAGTTGGGGTGACTTGTCTGAAGCGGTCGGCTACAGCTTGCTAGTCGCGCTGGTGTCGTTGAGTTTGGCCTACGGTGCCTACCTTCAGCGATTGAAGCGCTCATGACTGCCGCTGAAGGAAACCCGAGGGTCGGTGCTTCGACGTTGTTTCCGGTTGTTTGGATGTGTCACCGCAACCTCACAAGATTCGTACGGCTGCCCGCGATTCTGGTGCCGATGATCGTGATGCCGGTCTTCTTTTTGGTGGTCTTTACCTCTAGCTTCGATGGAATCTCCCGGGTCGACGGCTACCCGACCGAGAATCTGATCAACTGGGTAGTGGCGTTTGCGCTGTTGCAAGGAGCCATGTTCTCAGGGGTCGGAACCGCCGGGTCGGTAGCCAACGACATCGAGACCGGTTTCATCGATCGCCTTTTAGTGAGTCCGGTGCGACGCGGAATCATCATCGCTGCGCCGCTTACCTATACCGCCATTCGGGCGCTGATCCCCATCACTTTGGTGACGATTCTGGCTTTCGCGATGAACGCTGATTTGCCCGGTGGGTTGCTTGGAATCGTGGTGGCCTTTGCCGGTGGCATCGGTGGTGCTCTGGTGATTGGCTGCTTCGGTTTGGGGGTTGTGCTTCGCATGGGAGACGTGCGGGCGATGACGATCGTGCAGATGACCAGCTTCTTGGTGATTTTCCCGTCGATCGGGCAGGTTCCTATCGCTTTGTTGGACGGCTGGATGGAACAAGTCGCTCGTGTCAATCCGACAACCAATCTTTTGCGCATGACCCGTCAGGGCTATCTCGGCGATGTCACCTGGGCCGACACTTGGCCTGGTTTGTTGGTGATCGCCGCTGGAATCGCCATTTTTGGTACTTGGGCCCGATCCGAACTGATCCGCCGAACACGGTGATCGCGCCACACTGATTATCATTGGGCGCTGACTACCATTGGTCGTTCGGAGGTCCAATAAATGACCGATAGCCACGATCCTCGCAGCGTCTCATCGGTTGCGCAGGTGAGCGACGCTTTGCGCGCGAATCGCTATCTCCCCGATGACGGACTCGCAACCGCGGTTTATTTGGCGTTGCGCTTGCGTCGTCCGCTGTTGCTTGAGGGAGAACCCGGCGTAGGCAAGACCGAAGTTGCACGAGTGCTTGCTGACTGGATCGGCGGGCCGTTGTTGCGGATCCAATGCTATGAGGGCATTGATGTCAGCCAAGCTGTCTATGAATGGGATTACGCCCGTCAGTTGCTGCATCTTCGTACCGCGGAAGCCACGGGCGCGGCTAAAGCCAGTGAAGTCGAGGCGCTCACCGATGAACTGTATGACGAACGATTTTTGGTGCGCAGACCATTGCTGGAAGCCATCGCTGGTGGTGTCGGCCCGCCTCCGGTGTTGCTGATCGACGAAGTGGATCGCTCCGACGACGAGTTCGAAGCTTTCTTGCTTGAGGTGTTGGCCGACTATTCGATCACCATTCCAGAGATCGGCACCTTTTCTGCCGTTGAGCCACCGGTAGTAATCGTCACCTCAAACCGCACGCGTGATGTTCACGATGCTCTGAAACGACGGTGTCTGTATCACTGGGTGACCCATCCCGAAGTGGCTCGCGAGATCGAGATCATCCGGCTTCATGCGCCTTCGGTCAGCCAGCGCTTGGCGACCCAGGTCGCAGCCGCGGCAGCGGCCGTGCGTCAGGTGGGTCTCTATAAGCCTCCTGGTGTGTCTGAGACCATCGATTGGGCTCGTGCGCTGAACCTTTTGGGTGCTAGCGAGCTTGCTGTTGAACAGGTAGACGCGACTCTGGGAACGCTGCTGAAATATCGCGAAGATCTTGAGCGAGTCCAAGACCACGGTCTTGAAGCGCTCCTTGCCGCAGCTCGCGAGTGATCCCGATGAGCCCGGTTGCTCTTGCTGTGGTGCGTTGGGTGGTGGGTTGATGACGATTGCTGTGGCAGTCGGGTTCGTGGAAACTCTGCGCCGTGGCGGCCTAGGTGTGTCGTTGGGGTCTTCGCGGTTGTTCACCGAAGCGCTCGCCGAAATCGACCTTGGCAATCCCGCCGAGGTGTATTGGGCGGCCCGGGCCGTGTTGCTGCATCGGCCTGAAGACATTGAGGTGTTCAATGGTCTCTTCGCGGCGTATTGGGGTGGTGTGGACTCGGGATTGGTTTGGCGCCCCCCACAAGAGCCAACGCCGGTCACGTTGGCGCTGGACGACCCGGAACAAATCCCGGCTGACGGTGCCGATGACGATGACAACGACGACAGCATCACGGTGCGTTACTGCGCCACGGAGACGTTGGGGCAAAAGGACTTCGCGGACTACTCAGACGAGGAACTTGCTGAGTCTCGGCGTTTGATGGACGAGATCTTGTTCATGGGACCATGTCGGCGGAGTCGTCGACGTGTACCCAGCAGCAGAGCGCGGGGCGCACTCGACATACGACGCACCGTGCGACAGGCGCTGCGATCCGGAGGTGAACCAGCCGAGATCGCTCGTACAGTTCCAGGTCAACAACCGCGGCGTTTGGTGTTGCTGCTCGACGTGTCGGGCTCAATGGAATCCTATGCACGGGCCCTGATCGGATTTGTGCATGCCTCGGTGGCTGGTCGCGCTCGCGTTGAGGCGTTTGCGCTGGGTACGCGGCTGACACGACTCACCCGAGAGTTGTCACAAAGAGACCCGGATCGGGCGCTGCAAGCCGCCTCGCTGGTGGTCAAGGACTGGTCCGGCGGTACCCGCCTGGGCGAGAGTTTGGGTCGTTTCAATGATGAGTGGGGTTGTCGGGGCATGGCGCGGGGAGCCACGGTCGTGATCCTCTCGGATGGCTGGGATCGCGGTGAGCCGCAAGAGATGGAAATCCAGATGCAGCGCCTTGCCCGTGTCGCTCACCGTGTTGTGTGGGTAAATCCCTTGAAGGCCTCTCCGGGATATGCGCCTTTGGCTCGAGCCATGGCAGCCGCCTTGCCATACGTAGACGACTTTGTTGAGGGGCACTGCCTCGACTCTCTGCAAGAACTGGCCGAACTCGTGCTCCGCGGCTCTGAGGGGCGTTCGACAATTCCCGTAGGATCGGGGCGATGAAAGAACTGCTCGACGATTTGGATCGCTGGCGTAGCGCAGGAGTAGCTGTGGCTATGGCGCGGGTAGTTGACCTTGAAGGATCTGGACCTCGGCTGGTGGGTGCGGCCATGGCGGTCACCGAAGACGGCGAGGTTTCGGGTTCTGTATCGGGTGGTTGTGTAGAGGGAGCGGTTGTTGTTGAAGCCCTTGAAGTGTTGGCTACCGGTGAGCGCCGCATGGTCAGCTTTGGTTACAGCGATGATGAGGCGTTCGAGGTGGGGTTGACCTGTGGCGGTACCATCCACCTGTTCATCGAACCCCTTGATTGGTAGGCGCCGGTGTCGAAGACGGCCGATCAATCGTTGTTTGAACAGCTCCGAGACGCCATCCGTGCGGAATCTCCAGTGGCGTTGGCCACGGTGGTAGAGGGTGAGTCCACTGGCGCCAAATTAATCGTTCGGCCGGATGCGGAGTCATCGGGAACGCTTGGCGATGCTGACCTTGATCGGGTTGTGACCCGCGACGCCCGCGGCGAATTGGCAGCTGGTCGAAGTGGCATCCGCCATTACGGGCTACATGGCGAGGCCCGTGAGGGAGCGGTTTCGGTGTTCATTGAGAGTTTCGCTCCGCCTCCGAAAATGTTGATCTTTGGGGCGGTCGACTTCACGGCCGCTTTGGCCCGGGTGGCCAAAGTACTGGGTTACAGAGTCACCGTCTGTGACGCTCGGGCGGTGTTTGCCACCAAGACTCGATTCCCGATGGCCGATGAGGTTGTGGTTGAGTGGCCGAACCGGTTGTTGGACGAGGTGGGCGACGAGTTGGGCGAACGCGATGCGGTTTGCATTCTCACCCACGACGCCAAGTTCGATGTGCCCGCGGTGGTGTCTTCGTTGGCGACCAACGTCGGCTATATCGGCGTTATGGGGAGTCGGCGCACTCACGATGACCGTACGAAGCGATTGATCGAAGCCGGTGTCGACGAAGCCGGTTTGGCTCGCTTGCGTTCACCAATAGGCCTCGATATCGGGGCTCGTACACCTGAAGAAACAGCCGTGTCGATCACCGCGGAGATCATCTCTCGTCGTACCGGCCGCGACGCCAAGTCGCTAACCGTCACCGACGGCCCGATACACGGCTGAGGACTGCGGTCAGCGCCACCGGAGACTAGCGGTTTGAGGGTGGCGTCCTGGAAGAGCCGGTTTGCTTGGGGAGGCGAACAAAGAAGCTTTGACGCCAGTCGGAGTGCGTGGAGCCGTTGATGGAGAGTTGCCAGGTGTAACTCTTGCCGTGGGTCACCGGAATTGTCGGGAAGTTGATCGCCAAGGGGACACAAAGCGGCGTGCCGGGCCGCAACCCTACCGGTCGCCCGGCCTCAAAGTTCCCCTGCACCACGAGCGGCCGTTCGCCGATCATCAGCGGGTGTCCGTCTTCGTCGAGCAGTTCAATTCGCCATTCGTGCGAAACGTTGGCGCGGTCCCAGGGCACCTCAATGCGGATCGCCACTCCCATCGGTTGGGGGCGAGGGCCGACCGCGGTTAGTCCTCCGCCGAGGATGTAGAGCTTGCCATCAGCGACCTGGGCAGCGTCTGCGATCAAAAGGTTGACCCGAACCAACGGAGGCTCGGCGATGCTTGGAGAAGATGTGGGGTCAACGGAATCACTCATTACCGACACGCTAGGCGCATGGCTGCTCTTTGGTGCTGCCACACTGGGACAGTGATCACCCAGACTGGTTCCAGTCCCGACCGCGATGTGGTGACAACAGCGGCGGTTGTGCTCGCAGCCGGGGCCGGTTCACGCTTCTTGGGCGAGGACCACAAGCTTCTCACCGAGGTGAGAGGAAAGCCGATTGTGTGTCATGCGGTCGACGCAGCCCGGGCAGCCGGCTTCGATGAGGTCATCGTTGTTTCCGGGTGCGTGGACCTCACAGAAGTCTTGTCAGAAGACGTGACCATCGTTCACAACGAACACTGGGACCATGGCCAGGCAACCTCGCTGCGGGGCGCGGTTACCTACGCTGCTAGCAGGGGACATAAGGCGATTGTCGTTGGTCTTGGTGATCAACCCGGTGTTGGCGTGAGAGCTTGGGAAGCGGTCAGGGACAGCGAAGCCGACTTCGCGGCTGCGGATTTCGGTGGAGGCAATCGCCCTCCGATTCGCTTGTCCGCGGCAATGTGGGCATCGCTCCCGGTGTCGGGAGATGAAGGAGCGCGCAGTCTTTGGCGCGAGCGCCCCGAGATGGTTGAGTCGATACCCTGTGATGGCGACCCAGCAGATGTCGACACGTTGGAGGATTTGCGCAGATGGACCTGAACAGTACTTTTGAAGTGGCTCGGCCAATCGATGAGGCGTGGGCCGTGCTTACCGACCTCGAACGCATCGCTCCGTGTCTCCCAGGAGCGCAACTCACAGAAGTTGAAGGTGACGATTACCGCGGTTTCGTAAAGGTGAAGGTGGGGCCAATCACCGCCCAGTTCAAGGGAGCGGCGAACTTCGTGGAGCGTAACGACCAAGACCACAAGGCGGTGCTGAGCGGCAAGGGTCGAGACACCCGCGGTGCAGGAAACGCCAGCGCGTTGATCACCGCCAAGCTCGAAGCGGTGTCAGATTCGATCACCAGAGTCAACGTCGACACCGACATTAAAATCACAGGGAAGTTCGCTCAGTTCGGGCGAGGAGTGATGGCCGACGTGAGCGCCAACCTGATGGATCAGTTCGCGCAGAATCTCGCTGAGATGCTGGCCGAGGCACCCAGCGACGATCTCAGCGAAACAGAGCAGGCCGAATCGGAGCACCCCGAGGCTTCTACCGAAGGCGGGACCACCGCTTCCGGGACCACCGCTTCCGAGGCAACCGCGCCTAGCGGTGGGACCCGCAAGATTGATATGCCCGAACCCGAGGCGATCGACCTGATTAACGCTGCCGGTGCGCCGGTGCTGAAACGGATCGCGACGCTAGCCGCAGTGGTTGTAGCATTTTTGCTGCTGCGTCGTTTGCTGCGCCGTTCGCGGTGACAACCTCCCCAGAGCGCAATCGGGTAGCCGAGCTACTAGGGCGGGAACCCGAAGGGGACTTTGAGATAGTCGTGGAGAACGAGGCGGGCGATCCGGTCGTGATACGCAATGCGCCTCTGTTGAGCAATGGCCGTCCCATGCCAACCCGCTACTGGCTGGTGGGCGAGGAACCCCGTCGTGCTGTTGGTCGTCTGGAGTCTGTGGGCGGAGTTCGACAGGCCGAAGCGGCTGTCGATGCCGTCGAACTGGCCGATGCTCACGCCCGCTACGCCTCCGAACGCGACGCAGCTATCGAAGAGTCTCATAGCGGTCCTCGGCCCAGTGGTGGCGTCGGTGGCACACGCCGTGGTGTCAAGTGTCTCCACGCCCACTACGCCTGGTATCTCGCCGGCGGCGACGACCCGGTGGGTCGGTGGGTGGCTGAGCAGTTGGCCGCATCGGTGCAGCCATGAGCGCACCTGTTGCAGCCGTCGACTGCGGTACCAACTCGACACGTCTGTTGGTGCATGACGGTTCGACAACGCTGGAACGGCATATGACCATCACCCGGCTTGGTCAGGGAGTCGACGCCACCAAACAACTCGCGCCCGAGGCGATTGAGCGCACAGTCGAGTGCCTAAGGAGCTATCGCCAAGTGATGGATCGCCATGACGTTGAGCGGGTTCGCATCACCGCGACTTCGGCTGCTCGCGATGCGCTCAACCGAGACGAGTTTTTCGATGCTGCTGAGTCCGTTGTTGGAACCCGTCCTGAATTGTTGTCCGGTTCAGACGAAGGCAGGCTGTCATTTGCGGGCGCAACCGCTGAGCTAGACCCTACCGATGGACCGTTTCTGGTGGTCGATATCGGTGGCGGTTCCACTGAGTTCGCCTATGGACTAACAGAATGCGAAGCGGCATTGTCGGTCGACATCGGGTGTGTTCGCCTGACCGAGAAATACATCGAATCGGATCCTCCGGCACCGGAGGAACTGTTGGCTTGCCTATCGATCACCGAAGCCCATCTTGATGATGTTGCGCGCCTTATTCCTGCGTCGTTGCAGGCCAAGACTTTCGTGGGACTGGCAGGTACGGTGTCGGCGGCTGCGGCCGTTGAGATTGGGCTGGCCGAATATGACCGTGATCAGATCCATCACTTCAAGCTGAGCAAAGAAGCGGCCGAGGATGTGTACCGCACGCTGGTCACCGAACCGCGTGAGGACCGTCGCCACAACCCGGGACTCGAAGAGGGCAGAGTCGATGTGATCGTGGGGGGCATGTGCATCCTGGTGAGGGTCATGCGCTATTTCGGCTTCGAAGAATGCCTTGTTTCCGAAAGCGACATCCTCGACGGCCTGGCCTTCTCGCTTCTGGACTAGCTGTTCGACAACCGATCATCGAAAAGGTTCGAGCGGAGCGGTTGGCCTACGATTCTGGCTGTGAGCAAACTGTATGGCCGTCGGGTGCTGCTTCGGCCACTTGAAGTGAACGACTTTGGTGGCTGGCAGGAGGTACGCCGCCGCAACCAAGACTGGTTGACCCAATGGGAACCGCAGCGTCTCAGCGGCGCGCCGGATGTCGTCGAGGACCGAGTGGCGTTCGCCAACCGCTGCTCAGCTCGCCAGCGCGAGCGGCAACGGGGTTCTGGTCACAGCTTCGGGGTTTTTGTCGACAGAGCTTTTGCCGGTGAGATCAACCTCAACTCAATCCAGCGAGGCCCTTTTCAATCTTGTTACGTGGGTTACTGGATCGATGAGGCCCTGGCAGGCAACAGCTACATGCCTGAAGCGCTAGTGGTGGTTGCTCGGTTTGCTTTTGAGGAGTTGCGCCTACACAGGATCCAAGTGGCGATTGTGCCCCGCAATACGGCCAGCCGAAGGGTTGTCGAGAAGCTCAAGCTACGTGAAGAGGGAACCGCGGTGAGGTATCTCGAGATCAACGGCGTATGGGAGGACCATATTCGTTACGGGTTCACCGTTGAGGACTGGAACGAGCGTTCCTCCGATCTAGTCGCAGAGTGGATCACCGAGCGCTCGTAGCTCGGATTTTCGGACTTTTCCCATCGAGTTGCGAGGCAGCCCGTCGAGCACACGGATCTGGTCGGGGATCTTGTAGCGAGCCAGGTGCCGGGCGAGGTACCCGCGCAGATCGTCGAGGTCCGGTTGCGAGGCTGCCGTCACGATTGCCGCGGCCACACGCTCACCGAGACGCTCATCGGCGATGCCGTAGACAGCGGCGTCAACCACATCGGGATGATCGAGCAGAACCTTCTCGACTTCGGTCGGCGAAACGTTGGCCCCGCCTCTCAGGATCAGATCAGAGCGACGCCCGCTGACCGTAAGGCGCCCGTTGCTGTCGAGAGCCCCGATGTCGCCGGTGTGCAGAATGTTGCCCCGCAGCAACTCCTGGGTTGCGTCGGGGCGGCGCCAATAGCCGAGCGTTGGAGTCCAGCAACCGGCCCACGGTCCCACACGTGCGGGTCGCAGACAGATCTCGCCCTGCTCATGGGCGGACAGTTCTTGGCCGCTGTCGTCGACGATCACCACTTCGAGCAGGTCCAACGCGTAACCGGCGGCTGAGTCGTTAATCGGTTCGTCCGTTGTTTCTCTGACAATCCCGGTGGGTGCCTCAGAAAGGCCGTAGCCCATCAGGGCGCGGATATTGAACTTCTCGGCGAAGGCGCGGCGGGTGTTGGCCGGAGTTGCGGCCCCGCCGACGAGGATCGATTCGAGTGACGCCAGGTCTGCGGGATCGACGCCGTTGTGATGCACGAGATCGTGGAGCTGCGCGGGCACGAGAGTGGTTCTTGTGAGCCTGTAGCGTGCCACCTCAGCACAGAAGCCTTCGGGGTCGCCGCGATGCAGGACAACGCCCGTGGTGCTCCGCGTCCAAGCCGAGATAACGCCGAGGATCAGCATGTTGAGGATTGTGTGTGCCAGTGGCGTGCCCTGACGGTCGGTTGGCTTAGGTGGATGGGTGCTCAGCGTGATCAGCCCAGGCCACAACAGATTGTGTTGGCTGTGAACCGCACCCTTGGGCGCACCGGTGGTGCCCGAGGTGTAGGCAATCGCGGCGGGCGCATGGGGGTCGATATTTGGGTGTGGAGCGCTTGTGGGGTCTGCTGTTGAGACCGCATCGTTGTATTCGGACTCGCTGATTACAGACCCTTTGAACGACGTGTTGTTGGACGCGGCGGTCGTGTCGCTCGCGGTGATCCACAGGCATGCTTGCGAGTCGTTGAGAAGGTGAGATTTTTCTGGGGGAGCGAGATTCATGTTGATCCCAAGCCAGATTGCCGCGAGGCGTTGGGTGGCGAGGAACCCGATCGGCACTTCGGCGCAGTTCGCAAGCGACCACGCGACTCGATCACCGGGGCCTACGCCCAGCGAAGTCAAAGCCGCCGCGGCTTGGTCGACGCTACGGTCCAGTTCTGCGAAGGTCCACTGGCGTTCGTTGTCGATCAAGGCGACCTGCTCGGGAAAGTGTTTGAGGGGTCCATCAAGGAGCGCGGCGAAAGTAGCCGGCCCGATCGGGTATGGGGGAGGGGCGGAGCGTTTGACGAGACCGGTCGTCTCGTCGACTTCGATCTCAGCTTCGATCTCCACGAAGGCTCAGTCCTTGGAGCTGATCTGCTTCTGAAGGCCCTCGACAAGGCTCCGAAAGGCACCCTCGCCCATCGACCAGAGCTGAGGGTGGAGTTCGTGTTCGACGGACTGATCAGATTCGCTGATGGTGTCAAGTGTCAGGATCGTGGCCTTGGTTCGAGCCGTCAGTTCCTTGGGTTGAGCCGCCGCGCGTGTCGCCAGCGTGAGGCACGCATCAAGCAGATCGGCGTCGTCGACAACCTTCCAAACGAGTCCCAGATCGAGGGCCTGCTCGCTACCAATGACCTCACCGAACAGGACCATCGCCAAAGCAGTCTGGCGACTGGTTATGGAACGCAAACGCCATGTGTGGCCCCCACCGGGATGAAGCCCGATCTGCAGGAATCGGGAATCGAAACGAGCTCTTTGGCGCGCCGCTACGACGATGTCGCAGGCCAGCACCATGTTGAAACCGGCCCCGACCGCAGCGCCGTTGACCGCGGCAATAGTCGGCATTGGGCAATGAGCGATTCGCAAGAAACCGTCATAGACCTTTCGCATGCCGGCCGGCCCCTGGTCGGCAAGAAGATCGCTGAGGTCTGCGCCTGCACAAAACGCTGGTGGAGCACCGGTCACAACAAGTGCGCCAATGCCGTCATCTGACTCCCACTCGTCGAGCGCGGCGATGATTTCGTCGTTCATGGCCAAGGTGACGGCGTTTCGTTTGTCGGGGTCGTTGAGCGTGAGCACTGCTACGCGGTCGTGAACCTCTGTAGTGACTAAGGGCATGGCACCTATTCTGGCAGGCTGTCAACCCAGTCCACGGGTCGGTCCACGATTGGTCTGCCGGTCCACGTTCGGGGTGGCCGTCCACGATTGGGAACTGAGTTCCGTAGCCTTGCCGGATGCCCGAAGTTGCCGATACGAGAGCCGGCGCGTTCGCAGCTCTTCGCTATCGCAACTATCGCCTGATGTGGATTTCTGCGATTGTCTCCAGCACTGGACGCTGGTTTCAGGTGTTGGCGATTCCTCTCATTGTCTATGACCTCACCGGCGGAAGTGCTGCGTGGGTTGGTTTGGCCGGGTTCACTCAGTTGCTGCCGGCTGCGGTGCTCTGCCCGCTTGCCGGGGCTATCGCGGATCGTTATCCCCGCCGCTTGATTCTGATTGTCACGCAGTCGACCCAGGCTCTGGTTGCGATTTTGTTCGTGCTGATGTGGTTTGGCGGTGTCCGGTCTCCGGGTTCCTACGTTGTTGTTTCTATTTTGGCTGGTATCGCTAGCGGTCTGAACCTGCCCGCTTGGCAGGCGTTTGTCAGCGAATTGGTACCGCGGGACACGTTGATGTCGGCAGTGACGCTCAACAGCGCACAGTTCAACATGGCTCGCATGTTGGGTCCGTCGTTGGCTGGTCTGGTGATCGCGCAATGGGGGCCGGGTTGGGCATTTGCGTTCAACGCGGTGTCGTTTCTCGGGGTGATAGCGGCGCTGGGGTCGTTGCGGTTGCCGCGAATTCAGGTTGAAGCGAAGGGACGTTTGCGGCCGCTGACCGAGTTCGCTCAGGCGGTGGTGTATGTAAGAAACAACGCTGGTATCTCCACGGCAGTCTTTGTGGGTGCTGTGATCGGTTTTTTCGGCATCACAGCGCAGCAGATGTCAATCGTTGTCGCCGAGGATGTCTTTGGTCAGGGCGAACGCGGCTTCGGCTGGATGCTCTCCGCGGCCGGAGTCGGTGCCGTAGCAGCCTCGCCGATGGTCGCCGAGATGGCACGCCGGGTTGATCGTTCACGGATCCAGGAAGTAGCGCTGTTGTTGTACGGCTGCGGTGTCTGTGCAATGGCGGTGGCTCCGTGGTTTTTTGTAGCGCTAGCAGGCATGTTTGTCACCGGTATGGCTCACATCGCTTCGGCCTCGACACTCAACACGGCGATACAGTTGCAGGTTGACGAACGGCTGCGGGCACGTGTGTTGTCGGTGTATCTGACGGTGTTGTTGTTGTCGAGTCCACTGGGCCAACTCTTGATGGGGCAGGCCATCGAAGTATTCGGTCCACGGGAGACCTTCTTGGCTTTCGGGTTGTCGTTCTTAGCCGTAGCAGTTCTGCTCTTGTTGACTCGACGACTCGCGGCCCTCGACTCTGGTAGCGGAATCTATAGACCATCAGCGGTAGCCGAAGCCCATCCCAGCACTCCGGCCCCGCCGCGGTCAGCCGAAGGTCAGCCTGCGATGACGCGAGACACGGGACCTTCGAGCGACAAGGCGTAGAGTTCACCGTCGGCGTCTTGGCCGAAAGAGGCGAGTGAGCCACCGGGCACCGTTACCCCAAAGTCCCGAAACACCACTTCGCCAGATGAAATCTGCACGGCCCAAAGGCGTGAGGTGCAGTAATCGCTGAACACATATGAGCCGACCAGTTCCTCGATCGCTGAGCCTCGGTAGACGAAACCTCCGGTAACGCTGCAGCCGTCATCCTGGCCGTACTCCCATACGGGGTCGACATTGCCGCGGGGTTTGTCGCCGGCAAACTCGTGCAGACCCTCGCGCAGACGCCAGCCCAGGTTGGCCCCGACTCCTCCACCGTTGGCGGCGAGCAGAACGGTCACCTCCTCATAGTGGTTCTGTCCGACATCCGCGATCCAAAGGTCGCCTGTGCCTGTGTCGAACGAGAAGCGCCAAGGGTTGCGCACTCCAAACAGGAAAACCTCCCCAGAGCCCTGTGTGGCGTCGCTTGGGGCGCTTGGGGGAGCGGCGAAGGGATTGTCGTGTGGAACTGAGTAGGGCTCGGTTGAGTCTGGTGTTGGCTTGATTCGCAGAATCGCCCCCAGCCAGGTGGCAGGGTTCTGTCCGTGGTCGAACGGGTCGCCGCCAGAGCCTCCATCGCCGAAAGCGATATGGAGGTGGCCGTTTGGACCGATCACGAGAGCGCCTCCGTTGTGGTTTCTAAACGGTTGGGACTGACGCAGGATCGTTCGGCGTTCACCGCTCAGAGAAGTGCCCTCCCGCGCGAAGGCCTCGACACGAGTGTCACCGTTTCGGTCGGTGAAATTGGCGTACAACCAGCCATCGCTCACGGCGATGCCCAGTAGACCTTGCTCTCCTTCGGCGATGGTCTCAGCAGAGATGTCCAAGATCGTCTCAACCACCTCTCGGTGCGCCAAGTCCACCCGTAGCACCCGACCGCCCCGCTCGGCGATCCAGGCCATTGGGTCGCCGGGGGCTGCGGCCATGTCGATCGGTTCATCGAGGATGAGTAGCTGCTCCAGGGCGATGTTGGCGTTGAGCAGATTTCCTTCGGGTGGTAGCGCCTCCGCTGAGTTTTCGGTTTGCTCTGCGTTGCCGGCTGGTGCCGGGCTGTCGGACTGCGTCGATTCGTCGGGCTGCTCTTGGTTGTCGGCCTGAGCGTCTGTTGGCGACGCCTCAACAAGCGCTGTCGTAACGGCAGGCACGGTTGGCCGCGGCTCTGCCAATTCGTTGTCTGTAGCACAACCTCCGACCAAAACGAGTCCGGCAGCGACCGCAGCCCCGAGCCGCCATCGAATCGAATTGCTTGTCAACATGGGTCAACTACCCCGACTGGCCTTTGCCCGCTACCACCCGGAGTCTTCGTCGTCTACTTCAAGATGGCGCTTGCCAACTTCGCAGTCGTGAAGGACCGGGCACCAGCGGCACACCGGGCCCGCCACGAGGTTCGGTTCGCGTTCGGAACCAAGGACTTCGACGATCTTGGTGGTGCCGTCAATGAGGCGAGCCGCAGCCGCAGAAAGAACATCGTTGGTGATGTCCTCAGGCACGAATTTGCCCTGGTCGAGATAGTAGGTGGCGACTCGTCGTGGTGGAGTGCCCAGGCGGATGGTCTCGATGAGGGCGTAGAAACGTAGGTCTTCGAGGTGTTGCGGCGAGAATCCACCAGTTTTCAGGTCGATCAGGACCTTGCCGGCCCGGTTGCCTTCGGGGTGTCCCAGTGTGAGGTCGACCTTGCCGCTGAACACGAATTGGTCGTGAACGTCATGTCGGAGCCGGCTTTCGGTGACCGGCCGCCACCCGGTCTTCAATGGCGGAAAGCACTCCAGAAATTTGACGACTCGGTCGTTGCTCTCGGCCCTCAACTCGGCCCGTTCGGCCTCGCTGATTGTTTGTAGCCAATCACCGAGACTGTTGTCTGATTCGGTGAGGCGGCTCAGAGACTCGTCGACGAGCGCCAGCGGTTCTGGTTCACGGCGCCAATGAATGGCCAACTCGATTGCCTTGTGAGCAATGGAACCCCGGGCGAGGGGAACCGACCATTCGAATTGTGCTTCTTCTTCGGCCAGGTATTTCCGCTCGCAGCCCATTACCTGTCCAAGAGCGTGTTTTGAGACCCATATGGTGTCGTCGATCTTGTTGGCCCGCTCGGTGAGGGGCGCCAGTCCTTGCTCGATAGCCGCTGCCAGTTCGGTGCGCAGGCTTGCCTCGAATACAGGCCGCTCGGCGCGGCTTGCTCCGAGGAGGGCGACGACTTCTTGTTGCGCGGGGTTCAAGTCGACGGGAGTCTCCATGCCCTGCACTCTGGCACAACTCTCACGTCTGGAGTGTCACACCCGTATGACAGCATGGGATTCATGCAAGCCACATCACTCAAGTTTGCCGCAGCGGCCCGCACGTTGGGTCAAGCGGCGAGACTGCGTGGGCTCGTCGTGCCGTGTTTTCGCGCACCGCCGGGAGTTGAGGGAGTGCAAAGAACCATCAGGCGCCGCCGCGGTGTGCCGACGATAGCGGTGCGACTCCGGGGTCGGCCCTGGCCAGCGGTCGTGTCCGACATGATCGAAGGGATCGTTGTTGGCAATGGACTCAGCGGAGCACGGGCCGATCGGATACGCGCCGCTCTGTGGCTGGCCATCGACAATTCCACCGAACGTGTAGCAGAAGCGGCAGCTGATGTTGATGGCCATCGCGAGCAGTTGGTGGCAATCTGATGCTTGGCGTTAGTTTATGGTTACGCCCGGGTGGCGGAATCGGTAGACGCAGGGGGCTTAAACCCCCCGGGAGGGCAACCTCCATGCGGGTTCAAGTCCCGCCCCGGGCACTACAAAACCTCCATTTCGAAAGCTCGCAGGGGCTTTGAAGGCTGGACTCCCAGCAACCAAGAGCCGAGTGCTTGGTTGGGGTCCTGTCAGCGGCTGTACTTTTGCGCGGAGGCAGAACGGTTAGCATGGCGTCCGTGAGCGGAAACGGGTTTTCTGGAGCGGGTGGTGGGCTGCTGGACAACTACGACGCGAGCCGGGCTTACGATGAGGTGTTCGAACCCGATGGGTCGGTCCGTAGCGCGTATGCGCGGATTGTCGAGCGTTTCAGAGAGCTCGGCGTGATCGAACTACGGCGTCTTGAAAAGCTCGTCGCCGAAGAGTTCCGTCGGCAAGGCATCACCTTCACCGTCTACAGCGATGATGCGGGCACCGAACGAATCTGGCCGATGGACATCTTCCCCCGCCTTATCGCCGCGGCCGAGTGGGACGAACTGGCCCGCGGTCTGAGCCAGCGGGTGATTGCCCTCAACTGCTTCCTGGCGGACTTCTACAACGGCGACGGCGAGGCGCTGGCCGACGGGGTGGTGCCTCGCTGGCTGGTGGTGTCCTCTCAGGGCTTCGAACGCAACGCGGTAGGGATCAAGGTCCGGCACAACGCGCATTGCAACATCGCCGGTATTGATGTTGTACGCGGCGCGGATGGGCGCTACCGGGTGCTGGAGGACAATCTCCGCAACCCCAGCGGGATCTCCTATGTGGTCGAGAACCGAGCGGCGATGGCGAAGGTCTGTACCTGGCTGTTCGACGACCACGCAGTGCAACCCACCGAGCAGTACGGCCCTATGTTGCGCACCACCCTGGAGTCGATGGCGCCCGATGGGCGGAACTCCCCCCACATCGTGGTGTTGACACCAGGCATCTTCAACTCCGCGTATTTCGAACACGCTTTCCTTGCCCGCTCCATGGGCGTGGAACTCGTGGAGGGCCGCGACCTGGTGGTCGACGATCACAGGGTCTACTCCCGCACCATCGAGGGGCTGGTGAGGGTGGACGTGATCTACAGGCGGATCGATGATGATTTCCTGGATCCGGTGTCGTTCAGCCCCGACTCGGCGCTGGGCGTGCCGGGCCTGCTCGGCGCGCTGCGCGCAGGCAACGTCTCGGTTTGCAACGCCATCGGCAACGGTGTGGTCGACGACAAGGGCGTATACCCCTACGTGCCCGATCTCATCCGCTACTACCTGGGTGCCGAACCGATCATCGACAACGTCCCCACATACATGATGTGGGATCCCGACCAGCGGGCCGAGGCGCTTGGACGACTTGACGAACTCGTGGCCAAGCCAGTCGGGGAATCAGGCGGCTCCGGTGTGTTGATCGGTCCGCACGCCAGCGAGCAGGAACTCGAGGCGACTCGGTCCCAAATCGAGGCCGATCCCCGCCAGTGGATCGTTCAAGAGCTGGTGCAACTCTCGACGCTGCCGGCCTTCGCAGACGATCGTCTTGAGTCCCGGCATCTGGATCTGCGCCCCTTCGTGCTTACCGGCGAGACCACCGAGGTGTTCCCGGGCGGTCTCACCCGAGTGGCCATGCGACGCGGGTCGTTGATCGTGAACTCATCCCAAGGTGGCGGTTCCAAGGACACCTGGGTGCTGGCCCACGAGTCGCCATGATCTTGACGGTCCGGTCCGGCTCTGGTCACCCCGTTGTGGTGGCGGGGCCGAGCGTGTCTGGAGACAGGTCATGATTCTGGCTCGCCACGCTGAGGCGCTGCTGTGGACTGGCCGTTACCTCGAGCGGGCGGAGTCGACCTCCAGGTGCCTTGATTACGCGGCAAACTCGATCACCGGGCTGCGCGCGGATGAAGCGATTGCCGAGAGCGAGTTGCTAGTCAAGACCCTGGGTCTCTCCGAGGAACTGCAAGAAATCGGACCGCTCGACAGCAGACCGCAGTTGGTCGCATTCCTGTTGTCGGACCGCGACAATCCCGGCTCGATGGTGTCGTCGATCATCGCTGCGCGCGAGAACCTTCGCTCAGTCCGGGATCGGATTCCGATCGAGCTCTGGGAGGAGGCCAACGGGCTTTACCTCAGGTTCCCGTTCCTCGGTCACCAAAACACGCCGAGCGATCTCCACGAGGTGCTCCTGATGGTCAGGCGGGCATGCTTGGCCATCTCCGGGGTGCTCAACGAGGGCATGCGACGCGATGAGGGGCACGCATTCGTGGTGGTGGGCCGGATGCTGGAGCGGTCGATTTTCACGGTGGGACTGCTCGAAGCCAGCCACAGCGACCCCCGCGGATCCTTGGACGCCGGACGGATGCTGCGTCTGACCAGCTCGCTGCAGGCCTATCATCGCCAGCGCGGTAACGCCCCGGACTTCGACTCGGTGGTGCGCTACCTGCTGCACGCCGACGATCTGCCCCGCTCGGTATTGTCCTGCCTGGTCCGCGCGGAGGAGAGTCTCGCCGGTTTGGCTTCGGGCGCCACGGCGTTGGATCGCTCGCGCCGCAAAACCGCCCTTTTGCGCTCCCGTCTGGAGTTCGGCGACCTGTCCGAGGCCTTGGCTTCTTCTCCGGCGGCCGCGTTATTGGAATTCGGCAAGGAGTTGGCCGAGGTGGCCGGCGATGTTCAGGACGGAATCGCGCCACCTCAGACTCTGGCTGCACCTCGCTCCCAGTATCTGCGCCCCGGCCCTCTCGGTGATGGAGCGGAGTCGTGAGTCTCGGAATTGAAGCGGTTGACGGAGGGTGTTCGCGGTGAGGCTCGGAATCGCCTACAGGATGCACTTTCGTTACTCCGAGGCTGTGACCGAGTCGCAGAACGTGGTGCGGGTACGACCCCGTGACGATGACTTCCAGCGGGTGCTCTCCTACCGACTCACGTCACGCCCCGTACTGGAGGTGTTTTCTGTGTTCGACTATTGGGGCACGGTCGTGGAGCACCTCGGTGTCCGGAAACCCCACACTGAGTTGGAGTTGTTGGCGGAGGCGGAAGTGGAGACGGCGCCGCGCTCGACACCTGGGGTCGCGCCCGACCCCGCAGCGTTGGCCGAGGAGGAGTTCCGCTCCGCGCACCTGGAGTACCTGGTCCCGTCGCAGCATGTGGGTTGGAGTAGTGGCGATGTGGTCGAACAGCGGGCCGCCTCCGCGGTTGCGGGAACCTCAACGGTTGTGGAGATGGTCTTAGCGGTGATAGCTGATGTGCGAGCGGCGCTGCTCTATCGGCAGGACTCAACCGATATCGGCGTAACGCTGCCGGAGTTGCTCGTGGGGGGCGCGGGTGTGTGCCAGGACTTCGCCCACTTGGCACTGGGGATGCTGCGTAGCGTGGGTGTACCGGCTCGTTATGTCTCGGGTTACTTGTTCGCCGCCGACGAGACCGCGCTGGACGCGCAGGAAGCGGACCTTGTGAGCGTGCAGACCCATGCCTGGATCGAGGTCGCAGTACCCGGTTGGGGTTGGTGGGCGCTTGATCCCACCAACGGAGGTGAGGCCGGCGAGCGTCATGTGGTGATCGGCTGCGGTCGTGACTATGGCGACGTGCCCCCGGTTCGGGGCGTGTTCTCGGGGTCAGGAGTAGCCGCGGTGGACGCCGAGGTGGTGATCTCCAAGCAGGCCGACGGCCCGGCGGGCCAACTCGTGAACGAATCGAGCGGACCGTTGACAGTCTCCACCGCGGCACAGCCCACAAATCAGCACCAACAGGGCTCCCAACAGCAGTAACGAGCAGCCGGCCCCGTCTTGTCGGCGGAACCGACCCCACTGGGGTTCCGCTATTGCGGGCGTCTTAGAGGTGGAGGCCGCACTCTGTTCTTGCGGTACCACTCCACCGCCCGCTTCGTGGGTGGGCACCTTGAAGCGGTTTTGTCGTGCAGATCGCGCAACCGATCGATGGGTAGCCCTGAACGATCAACGGGTTGGTGATGACATTGCGGGTCTGGACGTACTGCGTTACGTCCTCGTCGCTCCACTGGGCGAGCGGGCAGATCTTGGTCTTGTTGCGTCGATCAGTTGAAACCAGTTTGAGTTGGGCACGGGTTTCTGTTTCAGCTCGACGCGCTCCCGTGAGCCACGCTCGGCGGTGTCTTAGCAGTTCGTCCAGGAGTGAGGGCTTGACATCGCAACACTCTCCCGGACGGACAGAGTCCCGTATCCTCGTCGCAGGCGCGCTGATCACCTTGACGGTGATTCCGTAACGCTGTTCGACCATCGACAACGTGTCCCAGGTTTCACTGAAGTGGTATCCGGTGTCGAGAAAAACGATGTCAATAGCCGGGGACACCTGCATCGCGAGATCGATCAGAACCGCATCCTGCATCGACGACAGCAGACACATATCCTTCCCGAACTCCTGTTGCGCCCAGTGCAATGTCGAAAGAGCGCTGCTAGCGGCTAGGTCTGTGTTGAGGGTCGACTGATCCAAAACGATGCTCATTCAGCGCAGTGTAAGCTGAATCCAGTAAATTATGATCCGATTAGTCATATTTTAGAATATTGACCCACACACCCAAACCACGCCCGCTGTCCGCTAGGAGCTGTTGGCGATAGCTGTCAGACCCCCTGTCTAGGATGTGCAGCGCACATAGAGGTCAACCTAAGCACACAAGTCGGGCGAAAAAACCTCGCCTACGGAACCTCGCAGAGAGGCGAAACCATGGAGTCCACAGCGATTGAGAGCGGAGTAGAAGGGATGGCCCGTGAACAGGAGTTTCGTCGCCGCTGGTACGAGGCACACTGTGCCCGCTTATTGGCGGATGAGGAGGGTTATGCGGAGATGATCAACAAAATGGAGCAGTATCAAGCGGGTGCTCCCGAAGCGCTCGGTCTGCTCGCTGATCTCCGTCGGACATGTGATGTCGATGCGTTCATGAAACAGATGCGAGTCTGGGCGGGGAGACCTGAGAATGCGTCTTTCAATGGGGTGGTGGGTCAGATGACGCTGAACTCCCTCAACAAACACAGCGACGAACCTCAGCATCTCGCAGCTCTGCTCGGTGATTCGTTGACAGTCCCGGCGTCGGAGGACTAGGCCGAGCTCAAGATCAGAGCAGTGGTCGACTACATCAAGAACATTCGCGTGGGCTCTCATCCAAATCTCGGCTCTGTGCCGTTCCTCTTGTCGTATTTCTGGGCCCTTGCGGACCGCGATCGTTGGCCGATCATCTGGTCCTCTGCTCAGGATTATCTTGAGTATTCGACAGGGGAGAAACGACCTGTTGATCCGGCAGAGCGCTACCAGTGGTTCTTGGACCGGATCCGTGAACTCTCAACAGACAACAACGAGTTTGAGATGACCACCGCTTGGTGGCACGTTGACGGGCAGGTATTCCTCGATGAGGTACTCGTGGATCGAGCAGCGCTCGGTTTTGATCAGCAAGTGCCGACCGAGGAGCGCCGAACCAACGCGCGAGCACTTGTGAGTATCGCAGACAATTGGGGATGGTGGTTTGTTGACGATGTCTCAGCCGCGCTCGGGCGCGAACTGAAAGCCAACAAGCCCCCACTCGAATGGAAGAAAGGCAATCCGCGAGGGGATCTTTGGGTGGACTGGTGGAGTAAGGAGGCACCGGGTCTTGGTATCCGCGTGTGGGTGACAAATCGAGGTGCAGCGGTCGCCTTGAGACCAGGATCGATCCGCAAGGGTTGGCGCAGCGAGGTCGCGCCTATCCTCGAGTCAGCCGACTATCCCGATTGTCGCGTGCTCGGTGGGTCGTCCTCGTTGATCGGCGAGGATGTTGGACTAGGCGGGAGGAACTGGGCGGAGTTCGTTTACGGACGATGGTTCGAGCGGGAACAATTCGCCGAAGTCGACATTTGGGCGACGGTCGTTGAGGTTGCTGAACTCTTGAAGCCGCTGTACGACGAGTTGTTGAACCTGGCTGTAGGCGAACCACTCCCGGTCCCAGTTGGCCGTCCCAATTCAGATGATCCGCTGTTCCGGTTCGTCGAGGAGTATCGTGCGGAGAGCGGATATCCGACTCCGGCCGATGAGAAGCACCTCTCGGAACGCCGACAATTCGCAGCGATGCTCGCCCCGGACGCGTTGTTCGACATAAGCGGCCTCCGTCGAATCTGGAACACGGGTGCGTACGGCCGCCCAGGTCCGATGGCTGAACTGAACCGCTCATTCAATGCCGCGAGTGCCGATGAGAGCCAAGACATGTTCAACGCGATCCAGGACTTGTGTTGGGGAGAGGAACCGGACGCTGAGCGGATCGACCGCATGCTCAATGACGACGGTCTCCGCATCAGTGGACTCGGGGAATCGGTCATAATGAAACTTCTCGCGATCACGAGCCCTGAGACCTACATCCCGGTTTTTCCGTACGGCGGAGCCAAGGGGAAACAAGCAATGATCAGAGCTCTCGAACTGGACGCGCCGACGGGTTCGCCGGGGGAAATCCAGGTTTCCTCGAACCAGTCGATTCGGAATCGCCTTGAGAGGTTCTTCCCGGGTGACGCTTGGGGAATGTCGAGGTTTCTCTACTGGTATCTCGCACGACTCGAGGAACCGGAGACCGACTATGACCGCGATGTCCTAGGCGAACTTGCCGATGATCTGCTCATTGATCCGGCCTTTGTTCACAAGGTCGTCGATCTTCTAGAGACGAAGCGGCAAGTGGTCTTCTACGGTCCGCCCGGTACGGGCAAGACCTATTTTGCGCGCAAGTTGGCGGAGGCTCTGGCTCCGGACAGCAACCGTCGAGCGTTGGTGCAATTCCATCCGTCGAGTTCCTACGAGGACTTCTTTGAGGGTTACCGACCTGAACAGGGCAAGGGTGGCGAGTTGGTCTATCGGCTCAAGCCCGGCCCGTTGGCGCTCATGGCGGAGAAGGCGGCCGAGGCTCCAAGCCGAAAGCACCTGATGATCATCGACGAGATCAACCGAGCCAACCTTCCGAAGGTTCTCGGAGAACTGCTCTTCCTGCTCGAGTACCGCGACGAGAGCGTGTCCCCCCTCTACCGTCCCGAAGACGAGTTCGAGCTGCCGAAGAACCTCTGGTTCATCGGAACCATGAACACGGCTGACCGCTCGATCGCGTTGGTCGACACCGCGCTGCGGCGGCGATTCCATTTCATTCATTTCTCACCCAACGAAGAACCGATTCAAGGGCTGCTTGATCGCTGGCTGGAAAAACATGGCGAACCGGCTTGGGTGGGGGAGTTGGTCGCCCAGGTCAACGATGAACTCGAAGAGGAGTTGGGGGGATCACACCTGTGTTTGGGACCCAGTTACTTCATGGAACGCAACCTCGACGAGGAAACCGTGCGGCGCATATGGGAGTACGACATCAAGCCCTCCATCGAGGATCAGTTCTTCGGTGACCGCGACCTGATCAACAAGTTCCAGTTCGACCGTGTATACGAGCGCTATCTCGAGAGCTCCGGCAGAGGCGAAGGAACCGAAGACCAAATCGAGGCGGAGGAGCCTCTCGGGAAGCCTCCCGAAGCGACCGATGGATCCGATGCCGACGGTGACGCCGTTGCGGATGGCGGTTCTGATGGCGATGGCGGTTCCGTTGCGGATGGCGGTTCCGATGCTGATGGCGACGACGACGCGACTGGCTAGTGTCCGATCCGATTGAGCTGGTCGAATACGGGTCGACGACGGGTCGACTCTCGGCCGGTGCCGCGAGGCGACTCAATGCGGTGGGGCGCGGAGCGGTCGCGGTTGCACTGACTGACGAACCCGGCGTCTATTCGCTGACGGCTCAGAACATGGTGGGCACGCTCGTCGTCGACGATCTCCGAATCCTGATCCGTCCCAAGATCCGGCCCGAGAACCTTTTCCTTCTGCTCGAAGTAGGACTCCCATCCAAAGCGTGGCGACAGGAATCCTTCGAGTACACCACCAGCACGGACCTGTTGCCCTCGATCATCGCGTTCTTCGCTCGAACACTCGCGAACACGCTCGCTCGGGGCTTGCTGCACTCGTACCGGCCCGAAGAAGAACGACTGGTAGCGCTGCGCGGACGAATCGATGTGGCGTCCCAGTTTCGTCAGGCGGGTGTCCCATTGCCAGTGGCGTGCCGTTATGAAGAGTACACGCCCGACATTCTCGAGAACCGCTACGTGAAGGCAGCAGCCAGACTTGCGGTGCGCGTGCCGGGAGTCAAAGCCGAGGATCGTAGACGGTTGCTCCAACAGGTAGCCGCCCTTGAGGATGTGTCGGACGCCCCCGTCCGGGCCGATGACCTTGACCGGTTGCCGTTCACCAGGCTCAACGCCCACTATAAGCCGGCACTGCGCCTCGCCCGGCTCCTGCTGTCGAACCTGACCCTGGTCGACCAGCGTGGCGATCGATCAGCGTCTTCGTTCCTTGTCGATATGAACCGGCTGTTCGAAGACTTCGTTACCCAGCGACTCCGCCGTGCGCTACGGGGCCGACTTGAAGTTCGGAGCCAGAGCCCCGTCCACCTCGGCGTGGGCCGGAAGGTCCCGATGCGCCCAGACCTTGTATTCCGTCAGCAGGGCACAGACGTGTTGGTTGCCGACATCAAGTACAAACTGACCTCCGATGCGAGAGCCCGCGCGAACGACTACTACCAGCTTCTCGCCTACACGACTGCTCTCGATCTACGCGAAGGCGTTCTTATCTACTGCCTCGCCGACGGTGGCCGCCCAGAACGTACCGTCGCAGTCCGCCACGCCGACAAACTCCTTCACACGCTCGCGATCGACCTCTCAGGTCCACCCGACAGCGTGGACAATGCCATCAACGAGACGGCCGATTGGTTCGCGTACCGAGCGGGTTCTCTTGTCGGGACCCGACAGCGTGTTCCGGTCAAGAATCTCAGACTGGGAACTGCACCGCGGTGAGCGCCTCGGACGCGATCTGCACGGTGGCCGTGACCAAGGCTCAGGCTTGGACTGTGCGCACGCTCAACCCGAGTGTGCGTGCGGCGTCCATCAGCGCTTCATTGCGGTCGGCTTCGGCGAGGCATATCTCGGCGTCGATAACGCGTGCAGCGGCGATTGCTTCCAGTGACAACAGGTTCAGCCGCAATCCTCCCGACAGCAGTTCAGCCATCGGCCACCCCAACGTGCGCAACGACACCATCTCGATGTCGGCTGGAAGTCGCACGACCGACGCGATTGCCGCTGAGGCCGCGGCAGGGGCCAGCCCGGACAGACGTCGTGACATTGAGCCGACCACCGTCGAGTCGGTCACCGCCCGGCACATTCGGTGATACCACAAACCCGTCGTCGCGATGCGGGAACCGCTCAGTCCAAGGGCCGTGGGTTCCCGGCCCAAGAGCACTGCCAGCAGCAAGTGGTCATCTACAACAACCGTGTTGCCCACGGACGCTCACGCCAAATCGGGATCTTGGGCAGCGACGCCGGCGGCGAGTGCCGCGTAGCCGCCCGCTTCTTCGATTGACTGGGCGAGCAGGCCGCGCAGCCCGTCGCCGGCTGCGGGGACGACCAGGACTGCAACACCAAGATCGGCGATCTCGACCGGTCCGCCGTCGGCAAGGTTCCATCGGCGACGGGTCTCCGCAGGGAGTGCTACCTGGCCCCGGTGCGAAACATGATGGCGGACAATCGTCACATCAACACCGTACAAGACGAAAGCACGCGATTACAAGTCGGACGCTTGGTTTCTTGCTAACGGCGTTAGCAGATAGGCGCCGTTGCCGCCACGGTAGCGCACACGCCCAGCTGACGGGATCTTCTCAGACGGGGAACTGGACGTTGGTGAGTTCCTCGGAGGCGGTCCATAACCTCTGCTGCGTCTGGGAGTTGTGGGAGCGGTCGCTGGAGGAGACCAGTACCGGGTTTCCTCTCGTCTCTTGAAATCCGTCGGGGCCGTAGTACTGCCCACCCTGTGAGGCGGGGTCAGTAGCTGCCCGCAGCGTCGGAAGGGCGCCCATCGCAGCGCTCTGGGCCATGACCTTCAACATCGGCTCGAACAACCTGCCCGCGGGAATATGGCGCCCGAGTTCGGTGTCTGACCCTCCCGGATGAGAAGCCAGAGCAGCGGTCTCGGCGCCCGCTGCCCGAAGTCGGCGCTCCAGCTCGTAGGAGAACAACAGATTCGCCAGCTTCGAGCGGCCGTAGGCAGCGACCCGGCTGTAACGCTGTTCGGCCTGAAGATCGTCGAAATCGATCTTCGAAAGAATGCGGTGACCGATGCTGCTGACCGTGACGACCCGCGACCCGGCCACACCCAACATACGTTCCAAGACGAGACCGGTGAACGCGAAGTGACCCAGGTGGTTCGTGCCGAACTGCATCTCGAAGCCGTCCGCAGTCTTGAGCCGCGGCGTGTACATGACCCCGGCGTTGTTGATGAGGAGGTCGATGCGCTCGAATCGCCTCCCTATCTCCGCAGCAGCACTGCGGATTGAATCCAGAGACGCCAGATCAAGTTCTTGCAACTCGAGGCTGGCATCGCCATGGTCAGCTCGGATGGTTTCGATTGCCTCTCGCCCCTTGTCCAGACTGCGCACGGCCAGCACAACCGACGCGCCGCTACCGGCCAAGCCTCGCGCTGTCTCGAGGCCGAGACCGGTGTTGGCTCCTGTCACGATCGCCACCCGGCCCGACTGGTCCGTGATGTCGTCAACAGTCCATTTCGTCTCACTCATTGAGGTCACCTCGTCGTTGGTCTGATGTGTTGGTTCGGTTGACTGTGCGGTCGGCGGCAGTGCGGAGCCCGCGTGCCTACCAGGGTTCTAACTACCCGGATTGCCGAGTTCTTGAGGGGCGGGTCCACGAGCGGGCGCGCCGGCTGTCAGGTCGGTTTCTAACCCGACGACCGCGGCTTGGAGTTGCTTCTCTGTGATCGTCTCCTCGGCTGCCTTGCGGGCCGGTGTTGGTGCCATATCTGTCCACTCTACGACGGCTGTAACGCCGTCACAGCCGTCGTAGGCGCCGTTTCAGCGTCCCCGCAGCACCCGAAACGGCGGTTACGGGCCGTAGAGAGGCGTTGTAACGGCTGTGGGGCGGTTCTGCGGTGCGGCCATGCCCGGATATTGCCGTCAGAGCGCTGAGAGGGCGGTTCTAGGCGTTTTCAGCCGTTCTGTCGGTGGTTTGGCACAAAACGGACCTACGGCGCTGTAGGCGTGCCCGACGGCGCGTCAGTCTGCCCGTCGTGTTTGCCAAACCCGTCGGTGTTGTGGCCCCAGCAGGTGATCGTGCCGTCGCTGCGGACCGCGCACGAATGCGAGCCGCCGGCGGCAACGGCCTTGAACGTGCCCGACGGCGCAACGGCCGCCTGCCCGGTCCAGTTGTCGCCGCCCCAGCAGGCGATGGTGTCGTCGGTGCCGATAGCGCACGAATGCTCGTTGCCTGCGGAGACGGCCTTGAACGTGTCCGGTACAGGTGTCAACCCCGGCGCGTCAGACAGCCCGTAGCGGTTGTCGCCCCAGTAGGTGATCGTGTCGTCGGTACGCAGCCCGCACGAATGCCCGAAGCCTGCGGCGACAGTCTTGAACGTGCCCGTCGGCGCGTCGGTCTCCCCGTCGTCGTTGCTGCCCCAGCAGGTGATCGTGTCGTCGGTACGGACCGCGCACGAATGCGAGCCGCCTGCGGCGACAGTGTTGAACGTTCCCAACGGCGCGTCAGCCTGCCCGTCGCCGTTCCAGCCCCAGCAGACGATCTTGTCGTCGGTGCCGACCGCGCACGAATGAAAGCCGCCTGCGGAGACAGTCTTGAACGTCGCCGGTGTGCAGGTGGGGCTATCGGGATCAACCGTCACGGCCGGTTCACCCTGGTAGCGGTGCAGGAACGTCACCAACTGCCCGCGTGTCAGCCCGTCGTCGGGTGAGAACGTCGTCTCAGTCGTGCCCGTGGTGATCTCTTCCTCAACCAGCCACGACACCGGCTGTTGCTGCCACGACGCCGCCACGTCGACGAACGGATGCGCCGCCGCCTGACGCTCACCGGCCAACCGCCACAAGAACGTCACCAACTGCCCGCGTGTCAGCCCGTCGTCGGGTGAGAACGTCGTCTCAGTCGTGCCGGTGGTGATCTCTTCCTCAAGCAGCCACGACACCGGCTGTTGCTGACCCGGATCGGTCACGTCGGTGAACGAATGCGCAGCCGCGGAGGGTTGGCCCTCCATGTTCCACAACCAGACCGCCAACTCACCGCGAGACACCAACCTGTCAGGCCCGAAGCAAGCACCGTCCAGACCGGTGATGCCGTCATCGACGGACCATTGCACCGGATCGGTGAACCAACGATCGTCGTCGATGTCGCCGTAACCGGCCACAGCACCAGCCGACGACGCGGGCAACACCACCGCCGCCAACACCAAACCAACCAGCAGAACCCGCGCTTGTTTCAACACAGCAAGCGGTACTAACACCCACGGTTCGACCCGCCACATCGCTTCGATCCGGCTGGGGGTTTGCGCCACACGGCTCTGTTCTGGGCGCGCTATATGGCTCTGTATGCGAAGAAACGGGCGTCTGGGTAACCCGTTAGGTAACCGGAACCGGTTTCTGGCGTCTACCAGCTTGTATCGGTTGACTGTACGGGGATCGGCGCCGTGGCGATCAACGCCGGCTGAAGTAGCGGACACCCACCAGCGAACCGATCATTCCGCCGGCACTTGACAGGGCCAGGTCGCCGACGGTGTCGTCGTAGGTCAACGAGAGTCCGCCTCCGGCACCGGTCTCAGCAACGATCCACTCGGCGATCTCCCAGCCGACGATGGCCAGCGCGCCGATTCCGGCTCCCAACAGCCAGGCGTCGGCTTTCGAGATGGCACTTGAGGCATCGGCTCGACGGAACCGCCAAGCGTGGAAGGCCGACACCAACAGCACCCAGTTCAACGTGTGAAGCACATCGTCGGTCACGGCGAAACTGTCGTAGAAACCCACGAGGTTGCCGAGCGTGTCAAGTAGGAACGGCAGAACGACTAGCACGTCCGCTGTCGCAGGATAAGGCTCAAAGCGCCGCCGCCAAGCGATGGGAACGACCACGGCAGAAAGCATGAACAACGGGAAACGAAACCCCATGCCCTTGCCTTCGAGATGGTCCAGAGGAACTGTCAAGGCGACAATGAAAGCAAGCGCCAAAGCCACTTTCACGCCGATAGCCACACGAACCCCCCACGCGCCGCTGTCAAGGCGAGTTACTCCGCTGCTCATGAGTGTGACTCCCTTCCTGATCGCAGATCGCCTAAGCGAGTTTGGTGGCTATATCGCTAGCCGCCCGTAGTGCCGCGCCGTCGCTCGTCGTGTTCCACGATCCGGGGTGGACGCGTTGATTCTCTGCTTCGGCGAGCAGATCAGTGAGCAACCTCACTCGGTCAACTCCGATCGGGGACCACAGGTACAAGCCAAAAGCACCGGGGATCGGATTTATCTCGTTCAACAGGACCGTGCCGTCGCCGTCCCACAGGAAGTCCAGGCGTGGCGCGCCGCTGATCTGTAGTACCCCGGCAAGAGTCTCGGCGGCATCCTCGATAGTTGCTTTGATCGCAGAGGGTAGATCGGCGGGCAGTTCTCGAGGCGCAGACTCCATCCCTTCAGCACCTGAGAGATACTTGGTGGCGTAGTCGTACACACCGTCGGCAAAGGGCCGTTCGATGGCCGACACCTGCAACTGCGGGAACCTGCGCACCGCGATATTCAGGTCGATCCAGCCGTCGAGGTATGGCTGTACCACCAACCCCGAACGCGCCGAGGCGACCTGTGACAGCGTCTTGATCGTCGCAACATCGGTGACACCGACTTCGACGCCGATAGATGAGCCGCCGAATCTTGGCTTGACCGCCCACGGGGGATCAAACGAAGCAGCGAAGTCAGCGCCCTGTTCGTATGGAACGGTTGGGATCGTGTCGATACCTACAGCATCGGCGATAGCCGTGGTTGCCAGTTTGTCCATTGAAACAGCACACGACCTGGCATTGGGCCCGGTAACACGAATCCCGGCGAGACGAAGCAATGAATCCAAGCTGCCGTCCTCGCCCGGACCCCCGTGGCAACAGTTCAACACAACGCTGATATCGAGTGGTCGGCTCCGTCGGCGTCTTGGTTCGGCGAATCCACCGGGAATCGTGAAATCCAGGGGAGTGAAACCCGCCCGGTCGGGCCCAGCAAAGTCCTGGGCCTCTGCATCAGCGGGCACGCGTTCAAATCTCGCCTGTTTACTCCAGTAGATGAGGCTCGTATCCGTACCGGCATCGCGCAACAGGCGCGCCGCTTGCAGTCCGGTCAGAATACTGATGTCGTGCTCTGGTGACAGCCCCCCGAATACAACTGCGACCTTCAAATTGGCCTCCTAGGTCCTACGCATAGTGGTCGGGCAGATCGTTCTCCCAGAGAACACCGTCACCTGCGCTGAGATTGAGGCGAACCCATTCTCTCGCAGCGTCACGGTTCGAAACCTCGATCACGATACCGCCAACCAGAGTTGCACCACGGCGAAGGGCGCTGCGGTTGGTCCGTCCGACGATGACGAGTTCGCAACCGGATTCGGCTACCAGCCTGGCGAACTCGGCGTTCTCAAGGTCTTGGAGTGACCCCAGTTCGATCATCCCGGGGGTGACAACCACCGATCGGCCAACGTCGCTGTGTTCCAATAGCGTGGCCAGCGCCTCTTTGGCACCCGCGGGGTTTGAGTTGAAGGTGTTGTCGATGATCGTGATACCCGAATCCGTAACCGAAACGCTCGCCCGGTGTTCACCTGTTTCGAGGTCCTCGATCAGCGCCGCTAGACGACCAGAGGGCACGCCGGCCTGGACCGCGAGGGCCGCGGCCACCGCAACATTTGATCTTTGCACCGAGGGGTGAAGCGATCCGAGCGCATAAGACTCAGTGAAGTAGTCGAGGTGCAAACCCGCCCCGGTTTCTTGAACCGACACGCGAACATCGGCGACGCTGTCTCGACTACCCGAGCAGCGGATCACCCGATGAGTGTCTGCAATCCGTTCAGCCTGTTCGGCCAACTCCGGCGAGTCGACGCTGAGCACCACGGTCTTGGCGTGCTCGATTATCTCCATCTTCGCGGCGACGATCTTGTCGATAGACCCCATGCGTTCGAGGTGGACCGGCCCGATCGCGGTGATTGCTACGACCTCCGGTTTGATCCAGCGGCAGAGTCGCCGGATTTCGCCTTTGCCGTATGTGCCCATCTCGGCGATGAAGACCTCCGTGGATGAGGTGAGGTGTTCGTTGATCGCCCGCGACAATCCCGCTTGATTGTTCCACGACGAGGGTGAAGCGACGGTGGGTCGGACCGGGCTGACCAGGGACGCTAGATGCTCTTTGGTTGACGTTTTCCCGTAGGAGCCGGTGATCGCGACCACAAGTGGACGTATTGCGCCGAGCCGCTCTTCGGCGCTGCGTTGGAAACGCTTTGCTAGTCGCGACTCCAAAGGAACGGCGACGGCCAAAGCGGCGTCAACCGTAACGAAACCGAACAGCGAGCAGATCGTCGCGGCCGACCAGGCGGTCGCAAAAACGCTGAGCAGCCACAACACGGCACCCCAAATGAGCACAGCCAGACCAACGGTAGTCTTCATGCGCCGTGTGAAACGCAGCTTGGAGGTCTTGCCGCGTAGAGGGAGCCCAATGGGAGTCACCGCCGCGATCACAACAACGGAAACGGTTGGCCAGATCCGCCCTGAGCCCGTTGTCGGGATTGTGACGGCCGTACCAACCAACCCACCCAACACCAGCCCCATGTTGGGCACCGGGGTCGTCTCCAGCCAGCGAAACAGCGTTGAGTTGACTGATCCCGGTAGGTAGTGCTCGCGTTGGGCAACCCGCCACCACTTCGGCATCCAGACCAACGCAGAGGCCACAGCAAGCAGAATTGGAATCATTGCTGTACGAACCGGTCGATTAGTTCAACAATCAGTTCAGGATGTTGAAGATGAATGTCATGGCCACAATCCCGCTCTTGGAGAATCGACCCGTTGACGATCCGGTGTGCTCGTCTGGCGTCTTCGACCGGCGCGGCGCTGTCGCTTCGACCCCACACGAACGCTGTCGGACAACGAACCTCGGCCAGTTCGGTCTCATATGACTCGTTCACGACTTTGACGAATATCTCACGCATGACACCAGTAGCGGCCAGATAGTCGGCCGAGCCGTATTTTTTGCGGGCGGATTCCAGTCGAGCGTTACTTGCGAGCCCCAACCTGTGAAGCCTCCTTGCCACCCGATACAGCATTGGTGGTCTGGCCTTTGCTTCGGTCCTAAAAAGTGGGGTCCCAGCGATAATCAGCCCATGAACAGACTGTGGAGCAGATGCCGCGATCTGCAGTGCAATTCGACCACCGAAAGAGTGCCCGACAAGGAGAACTCTCTCGGACCCTGTCCATTCGGCAATCGCCTCAAGGACTCCGTTTGCGTATTCGGCTGAACCCATGGCAACTGTGGGTGGAACCGATGAACCGAAGCCGGGCAGATCAGGCGACATTCCAGGCCTCTGGCTCGCAATAGCAGCGAAGTCGCTCCGTGTACGACCCCAGCCGTGCAGGTAGACGATCGGAACCACCGGTGGAGCGGCTGGAATCTCAGCGATGAGTCCCAAGGTTCCAAATGTTGCTACAGGCATTCAGCGGTCGCTCTCCTCACCTCGCGATCCTAGCTACGCACGCGACTGGGGTCGCGTAACGGGTCATGGCGCGTTGTGTCGGTGGAGCGGGCACACTGGAGCGGTGAGCGTGGACTGGGACGCGGTCGTGGCCGCTGGATTGTACGACCCGGCGTCGGCTGGCGCGGATACTCGCCGAGAACTGATTGAACTGTTGGCTTCGTATGGAGCCACAGTCGAGCAGATGGTCGCCGCCATCGAGATCGGCGAGTTGTGGGAGTTGGCGATCGAGTTGGTTTATGGGACATCAGCGGACATGTCGGCACACGAACTGGCTCAGCGAGCCGGGGTGGGTCTAGAAGCAATCGAGTCGATTTACCGAGTGGCTGGAGTGCCAGTCATCGATCCTGACAAACGCCGGTTTGGTGATCAAGATGTGGATTTGGTTTGCGGTTTGGGGAATGTTGTCGGAGGCAAATTTTTTCAATACGAGGAGTTGGGTGAGGTACTTCGGGTTTTTGGAGAGGCTGTAGGCCGCATTGCCGACGCGGCGGTGGCGATGTATCAGCAGGGTGCCTATCAGCGGATGATGGCTTCGGAGGCCAGTGAATTGGAGCGGGCCAAGCTCACCATCGCCAGAGCTTCGGAGGCCATGGTTTTCCCTCAACTGTTGACTGCGCTCATTCGACATCACATCTCCGACGCCGCTGAGCGCTTGCAGGCCACGCAGGTCCGGGGGAGTCCGTCAGAGCGTCTACTGGCGGTTGGATTTGTGGACATAGTGGGGTACTCCGCACGTGCTTCTGAGGTGTCGATGGGGGAACTGTTCGACTTGGTGTCGGGCTTTGAGAACCGCTCGCTGGACATCGTGGCAGCTAGCGGAGGACACACGGTCAAACATCTCGGTGATGAGGTCATGTTCGTGGCCAACGACGCGGCCGCGGCCGCGACCATCGCCATGGATTTGGTTGACGCCTTCAGCAACGAGGGAGACGTGACGCCCCATGGCGGAGTTACGTTCGGGCCGGTAGTCAACCGCCGAGGTGACTATTACGGGCCGGTGGTCAACCTGGCTTCGCGTATCGCACGCCAAGCCGTGCCGGGTGAGATCCTGGTGTCGTCAGATATGGCCTCCCATCTTGTTGGTGTTGACGATTTCGAGACGTTCCCCGCTGGACGGCGAATGCTCAGGGGCTTCGCCGATCCAGTCAAGGTCCACACTCTCTGTCGTCGCTAGCAGGACTCGGCGGCTTGAGTCGGAAATAGTCCGCTGGTATATTTATCTGATGGTGATGAACGCTGAGCAACAAAAAAGTTGGGAGTCGCGGGGTTTCTTCATTGAGCGCGGTTTTTTCTCTGACTCCGTGGTCGACGAGATGATCGAGCGTGTTGTTGAGATTGTGAGAATGATCGACCAGGGAGCGCAACGGCCGGACCTGTGGCCAACCCCTGAGCGCAGGCTTGCGGATCAAGCGAAGCCCGAGGATCGACTGGCCAAGCTGTTCCGAGTAATGCGCACAGAAGAGGTGTTCCGCGCCGGCGCGACGGACCCTCGGTTACTCGCAATACTCGCTGAGATGATTGGCCCCGATATCGATTGCTTCTTGTCTCAGTTCATCTTCAAGCATCCGGGCGCGTTGGGCCAGCCCTGGCACCAGGATGACTTCTACTTCCGAATGACGCCGCTGCCACAGGTCGGCGTATGGATCGCGTGCACACCCGCCACCCTTGAAAATGGACCGCTTTGGGTGGTGCCTGGTTCTCACACCGAGGTCATTCATGACGCGGTGCAAGACACCCGTCCCGATGCGGGTCTGGCTTATGTGGAGATCGTCGACGCTGATACCAGCAGCGAAGAGGTGGTCCTCATGGAACCCGGCGACACGCTTTTCTTCCACTCTCGCCTGCGCCACCGATCCACCGACAACGACTCCGACAACATGCGCGCCGCGATGGTGTACCACTTCGCGGTGCCCACCTCAGAAGGCCTGCGGGCACCCAACCATGATTGGGTTGAGGTGTTGCGTGACGGTGAGGCAGTGTCGGCTCCAACCGAACCCCTGCCGATGGCCTGGTCCTAGTTTGGACTGACATCGGTGGTGGTGGTCACGATTGAGCGCCACTCATAGTTGGCGATGTCTCCACCAAGCGTGACCGTGGCTTCGCGCATCTGCGGATCGAACGAGGATCCGCCCACCCGGAAAGTGAAGGTCCCCGGCTCGGTGATGAGGTCCATATTGAGGCCGTGAAAAGCCAGACGGCTCGGGTGAACCGTGAAGGTGACGGTCCGCGTGGCGCCAGCAGCAACAAATAGGCGAGTGAACCCGATCAGCTCGCGTAACGGCCTCGCCACCGAGGCGACATCGTCTGTGACATATAGCTGGACCACCTCGTCCCCGTCTCGATCACCGGTGTTGGTGATCGCCACCGACACCGTGGTCGGGGTCGTTGTCGAGCCGGCTACCACCTCGGGCTCGCCGTAGTCGAAGGTTGTGTAGGAGAGTCCGTGTCCGAACCAGTAGAGGGCCGCAACGTCGCGATCGACATAGTTGCCGTAGAACTCTGAGCGGTCACCACGATTGCGCATGTCGTGGTGCAGCGGTACCTGGCCGACGTGGCGGGGCATGCTGACCGGCAGGCGCCCGGCTGGGTTTAGCGCTCCGGTCAGCACCCCGGCGATGGCATTGCCGCCTTCTTCGCCCGGAAGGATTGACCACAGAACTGCGTTGGTGCTTTCTGCTTCGGTTTCCAGGGTGTGTACTCTGCCGCTGATCACAACTACGACAGTGGGGGTGCCGGTTGCCGCAACCTCGGTGACCAATTGGGATTGCACGCCGGGAAGGTCAAGATCGGTGGCATCGCGAGCTTCTCCGACTGTGGAATCCATCACCAACCCCGAACGGGCGCCCACACAGACAATCGCCACGTCGGCGGCGGCCGCGGCTTGAACAGCTTCGGCGATTCCCGAGGTGTCGTCGCCAGAGTCGGCACAGCCGAACGAATAAGTGACGTCGGTTCCACCAAGAGCAGCACGCAACCCGGAGAGCGGGGTCACATGAGCTGTGTAGTGAGGACCCGGAGCAAACGCCCCGCTGGCCTCCGGCAGCTGGTCAGTTCCCGTGCCGTCACCTCCGACGGGCGCGCCGATATTGGCGAGATTCTCGGCGACCTCGGCGATGCGACCCTGGTAGATGATCTCAAGATGAGCGGGGTAGTGGTAGTCGCCCTGCAACAGTCGTTGATCATCGGCATGTGGGCCGATCATCGCCACCCGCGATATTGAGGGGTCCAGAGGCAACACACCGTCATTCTCCAACAGCACGACGCCTTCGGCCGCGGCGCGGCGTGCCAGCTGGCGTTGTTCGGCCGTGTCGAAGACCCTGAGCGCGGCGTCGGCATCCACATAAGGGTTCTCGAACAGCCCCAACCGCATCTTCTGGGCCAGGACCCTGGCGAGGGACTCATCGACGAGGGCCTCGTCGATGAGTCCCTCGCGAACCGCGGTGGGGATGTGCTGATAACAGTCGAGCGCGGGTAGTTCGATGTCGAGCCCGGCCCCGAGTGCGGCAACCGCCGCGCCTTGGGCATCAACAGCAGTCTTGTGGTTCAAATAAAGCTGCATCACCGCGAAATAGTCGGCGACAACCGTTCCGTCGAAGCCGAGTTCACCCCGAAGTAGATCGGTGAGAATCTCACGGCTTGCGGCAACCGGCACGCCGTCGATCGAGGAGTAGCTGTTCATCATCGAGGCGAGGCCGGCTTCTCGAATAGCCGCGGCGAAGGGCGCTGCGTATACCTCTCGCAGTTCTCGGCCACCGAGATGGACCGGCGCGTGGTTGCGGCCACCCAACGAATATGCGTAACCCAAGAAGTGCTTGCCGGTGCAGACCACGCCGTTGGCGAGGTCGTCGGTCTGCATCGCCTTCACATACGCCACGCCCATCTGTCCGCAGAGTTCGGGAGATTCCCCGTAGGTCTCCTCAACCCGACCCCAACGGGGGTCGCGGGCCACATCAAGCACCGGTGAGAGGTTGTGGCGAGCGCCGACCGCGCGCATCTGAGTCCGGATCACTCCCGCAACTTCGGCCATCAGGTCTGTGTTCCAGGTGGCGGCTAGACCGAGGCCTTGAGGAAAAGTAGTCGCCCCCCTATGCAGGAATCCGCCGACTCCCTCTTCGTGGATCACGCCAGGAATACCGAGACGGGTGTTCTCGACGAGCACCTTCTGGATGGAGTTGGCCAACTGCGCCGATTCGTCGGCCAACAAGCCGGTGCTGGCACCGATGCGGGTGACCTGCCCGATGCCGTCTGAGAGCACCTCGGCGGCCACCTCGGGGTCGAACTGTTCGTCCACAACCAGCGAGGTGACCCAGACAGCCCCAAGCTGCGCCACCTTTTCGTCAAGGGTCATCCGGCCGATCAGATCACTGACTCGTTCGTCGATCGAGGCGGTCGGATCCTGGTAGATCTCGGTCATGCTGTTTCTCCTTGGACCTTTTGTTCACTGGGGCGCGTTAACGCTTCGAACATTGCGGACAGGGTTTTACGCCATACCTCGATGTCGGGCACATCGCGGCCATGAGCTTCCTGAATTCCGATCCCCGACGATAGGGCGTTGATCACGAACAAGACCGTGTCGGGGTCCGCGTATCGCGAGAGCGTTTCGAGGATCCACTCGGCGCGCTCCGCGAAGACCTCCTCAACGCCTGCTGCCACATCCGGGTCGTGACGGGCGGCGGCTGCCGCGTCGGTCTGCAACAGGCGGAGTTCGCGGCTCCCGGGACTGATGAAGAGATCGAACAGTTTGTCGGGATGCTGGGCCGCTTCGCCAAGATCCAACATGGTGTCGCGTTGGGCCAGTTCCGAGCGGATCACCTCAACGAGCAGTTGGCCCTTGGAACGGAAGTGCCCATAGATGGCACCCTTGGTGAGGCCGGCCTCATCGGCGATGTCACGCAGCGAAATGGCGGCATAACCGCTCTCAATAAACATTCGGGCAGCCAAGTCCAGCAGGCGTTTACGGGTAGCGGTGGACTTCGGGGTGAGCGGGGGAGAGGCTAATGCTGTCACGGGGTGGCTCCTGAGTCGGATCGGTCGATGGCGCGTTGGTCGGTGCCGAGGTAGCTGGCGACTACCACCGGGTCGTCGCGGACCTGCGTCGGGGTCCCGACCGCGATGACCGAACCGCGTTCGAGACAGTAGATGCGATCGCTTATCGACATGATCAAGGGCATGTCGTGTTCGACGACGAGGACCGACGCATCGAGTTCTCTGCGGATCCCCTGTAGCAGCGGTACCAGCGCTTCCGCCTCTCGTTGGGCTACGCCTGCGGTTGGTTCATCAAGGCACAACATTCGATTGCCGCCGGCGACGAGGCAGGTGAGTTCGAGTATCCGGCGAGTGCCGGTGGAGAGTTCGGCGCCGAAGGCGTTGGCGTAGTCGCCCAAGCCCAAGAAATCGATAAAGTCGTCGGCGGCTGCCGCTTGTCTGGTCTCGTGGCCACGGCCACAGAAGGGCACCGCAGATGTGACCAAGCGGGTGCGTTGGGTCGATTCGAGTGCGATTTGCACGGTTTCCCGCACGGTCAGGTCACCGAACAGGGTGGCGGCCTGAAAGGTCCGCCCGAGGTGGAGTGCGTGACGTTTATGCGGGGGTAGTTTGTCGACGGCAGTGCCGAAAATCTCGATCGAACCGGTGGCAGCTACGAATCCGCTGACCGCGTTCATGAAAGTTGTCTTGCCTGCCCCGTTCGTACCGATGAGTCCGACGATCTCACCGTGGCGGACTTCAAGATCAATGTTGTCGCAGGCGACCCGTGGGCCGAACCTGACCGTCACATTGGCCGCAGCTAAAGCGACTTCGTGCGGCGGCGGTCCCACGCTGGGACGCTCAGGGAGTCGGCGGGTGGGTTCCGCCGGAGTTGGCAGCCGTGAGGCGTACCACGCAAAGAACGAATCGCGGGCTCCGAACCAGAGTTGAACGAAACCTCCGGGTGCGTACATCAACAAAATGAGGATGCCGAGGCTGGTGGTGAGCAGTGGGACAATTGCCGAGTCGGGCCAGAACGCAGGCATTCCTACGACCCAAAGTGAACCCAGGACGGGGCCGGCCACTGAACCGACGCCACCGATGACCGAGATGGCGAGGATCTGGACTGAGGTTTCCACAGCGAAGAAGGCGAAGAGCACCGTGACGTAGAGTCCACCGAGGAACCCTCCGGCAAACCCCGCTATCCCCCCGCTGATCGCGAAGCCTGTCAGCTTGGAACCCGTGGGCCAAACCGTGGAGGCTGCTGCGGCATCGGAGTTCTCGCGCACGGCAATGATTCGGCGGCCGATCCCACTGGTCCGGATCCGGGCGACGAAGAGGACGCCCAGCACGAGGGCCAGCAGGGCCAGGTAGTAGTAAGTGCGCTGCGGTTTGAGTTCAAAAGGTCCGATTGAGGCTCGCTCAAGCAGCGCCGAGGAGGTGCTTCCACCGCTTAGGAAGGGGGTGCGGAAGAAGAACTTCTCCGCGCTCACCGCCAGAGCGAGAGTAACCACCGCCAAAAGCAGACCGCGGACGCGGAGGGCACCGAGTCCGATCAACACCGCTACCAGCGCGGTGGCAGCGGTAGCCCAGAACAGCGCCCACAGGAAATGAAGTTCAGGCAATGGCAGGGTCCAGTCGACTCCCAGAGCTCCGAGGCCGATGTCGTTGCCGTTCACAAGCGCCGCGGTGATCAGAGCTCCGAGCCCTGCGAACGCCCCCTGACCGAGAGAAATCTGACCGCTCCAACCCACCAGGACCACTAGGGACAACGCAGCGAGCGCCATCAGCAGAATCTCGCTATAGCGGAACGTGCGGCTCGCTGTGGTGACGAACAGAGGCACGGCGAGAGCGACGAGAATCGCCAGAGTTCCGATAATCCTCGTATGGTGCCGCACCCACCACAAGTCCCGTAACGCAGGCGGGATCGGTCGCAGGCGCGGCGCGAAGCTGAACGACTCGCGCTCGTCGCTAGTGGAGCGCCGTGTCGTCACGAAGACCCCGGCGATGGCCAACACCAACAGCAGAGCTTCGAATCGACCCAGATCGAGCGGATAGTTGAGCCTGACGAGGGCTTCGACTATCCCGAGCAAGACTCCTGTGACCACCGCCCGCGGAAACGATATGAACGAGGCGATCACGGCGACGACCAACACTCGGGTCATCAGCGATGGTCCCGGACTCGAAAGTAGAAAGGCGCGGCTGCTTCCTGCCTCTTGGAGTACGGCAACCATGCCGGCGAGCGCACCAGTGAGGGCCCAGACGATTGTCGACACGGTGCCAGGGTTGATACCCGCTAGACGGGCACGGTCAGGCTCGGCTGCGGAGGCACGGATGGCGCGGCCCCATGCCGAATAGCGCATCCACAGCGCCAAGGCGGTCACAACTGCTGCTGAGACAACGAACAAGAGCAGTTCGCCACCTTCGATCCGTATGCCGAACCACTCGAATTCTCGTGCCCACGGCGTCGGATAGTCGTTGCGGTTGTCTTGCGCCGATGGCTCTGGGAGAGCGAACATCGCCGCTTGGGCCAGTTGTGCCAAGCCGATGGTGGCGACCAGCAGGATCACCCGCGGCGCGGTGAAGAGACGACGCACGACCGTGAGTTCCGCCACTCCTAGGAACACTGCGCCGGCCAAGACTGAGACCACGAAACCGACCCAGTAGGGCGTGCCGTAGCGGATCACGAGATGTGCCATCACTTGGCCTGCTAGAACACCGGTGGCGCCGACCGCGAAGTTGATGACGCGGCTTGATCGGTAGACCAGGATGACACCGAGCGCAAGAAGTGCATACGCAAGCCCATGCACGGCGCCGATGAAGACGAACTGTCGTCCGAACTCCAGTCCAGCGATCACGGTGCGTCGGAGGGTTGGTCGGAGTCTGGTGTTTCCTCGGTGTCACTTGAGGGCGGGTCGGTTGTGGCACCCAGGAACACCGCACGGGCGATATCACCACGCGCGGCGAGTTCGCGAGTGGGCCCGTCGAAGCGCACATGACCCTTCTCGATGAACACCGCGCGTTCCGCTATCGCCGCGGCGACGTTGAGGGACTGCTCGACGATGATCATCGTCTGACCTTGTTCGCGGAGCCCTTCCACGATTGCGAGCAGTTCGCTGACCACGGCGGGGGCGAGGCCCAGCGACAGTTCATCAATCAGCAGGACCTCGGGTTTATGGATCAGCACCATGGCCAGCGCCAACATCTGTTGTTGGCCACCCGAGAGTTGGCTCGCCGGTTCGTCAAGTCGTTCCGCGAGTATTGGGAAGCTCTCCAGCACTTCGGCGATGCGACTGTTGAGGACAGTGCCGTCCTTGCGCAGACTCCAGCCCGCCGTGCGGAGATTGTCGTGGATCGACATCGGACCGAACACAGCTCTGCCTCCGGGCAGTTGTGCGACGCCGAGCTCAACGCGGGTTTGGGGTGATGTGAGGGTGATGTCTCGGCCGTTCAGATCCACAATTCCACGCGCAGGAACAGCCAGGCCGCTTATCACCCGAAGGATCGTCGACTTGCCTGCGCCGTTGGTCCCGAGCAGAGCCAACGTCTCGCCCGGCTCGACACGCAGATCGATCCCGAACAGCACCTGAACTGGGCCGTATGAGAAGTCGATATCGCGCAGCGACACCGCGGGAATGTCATCAGGGTGAGCGGCGCGCCAATCGAGTTCGGCTTTGTCCTTCTCGATCTCGTCGACGACCAGAGACAGATCGTGGCGGATATGGCGGGCCCCCCAGATGAGCAGCGACCCTCCGAGAATCTTGAAGGGGATCGCCACTAGCAAGATCGCGGTGCGCTCTGAAGTGGCGTCCGACAGCAGACCGGCGACGATCGGCCCGAGCACACCGCCACCCAGAAAGATGACCATGATCGACAGTGCGGTGGACTGGGCTCGCAGGCGATATGGCACTACGCCTACCAGAAGCGGCGAGATCATCCCGAAGACCACAACGGCGAGTACCGACGGAACAATGCCAACGATCGCGAAGAGCACAGGGTGGGGCATGTAGAACTGGATTGGAATCACCGCGGCCATGGGGAAGAACAGTGCCCCGACCCAGGCGAGCGCTTTGGCCGGACTCTGTTGGTACAGCTTGTCGTAGCGGACGGCGGCCCAGGGTGCGGCGGCGAACGCGAGCATGCCGGGCACGAAGCCGATCATTGCCCGCTGGAAAGGAGACAACCCCCAGCGGTCGTCCAAGAACAGGTTGACGAGGAAGCCTTGCCCGATCATCGAAAAGACGATGATGCTGAATGAGATCCAGGCCAGCTTCAGAGTGCGGATTGCCATCAGACGATGCCACACAGCGCTGAGCGAGACCTTGGGCCGGTCGGGGTCTTCCTCCATCACCTCGCCGATCGTCGAAAGCTGCTCGAATTGGCCCCGCGGTGGATCAGGAACAAAAAGGGACCAGATTCCGAGCGCAACTATCGGCCAGGCGAACACCCAGTAGGCCCATCGCCAGTTGTTGTCCACGATGAGCATGAGTCCACCGACGAGCAGCGGGGCGATGCGCTCTCCTGCCCGGCCCAATACGTTCTTCACGGCGTAGATCCGGCCGCGGGCCTGAATCGGATAGGCATCCGCTAACACCGCGCCCTGCACCGGGAAGGTATTTGACGAACCTATTCCCATCAGCACGCCGATCAAGAAGAAACCGAGCGCCGTTGCTTGAAAACCGCGAAAAAACATCGCCAGGCTCCAGAAGAGCGTGGCCCAACCGACCAGCTTCATCCGGTCGATCCGGTCCGCTAGTCGCCCCATCGGCACTGCACACAGCGTGGCGCTGATCAATCCGCCGATGCCGACGACGGCGAGGCCGGTGTCGGATACTCCCAGGCTGGTTTGGATCTCGGGTCCTAGCAGGCTGGGAATGGCGATCTGGAGCGCGTCGGTCGCGTCGAGCGTGCCCAGCACCGCGATGACACCGACGCCACCGGCGGCGATTCCCTCGCGAAACAACATCGGTTTGTCACCGACACCCGGGAGTTCCTCATCGGGTCGAATCTTGGTCGCGTCGACTTGCGCCGCGGCGCTTTCGCGGGCGGCCTGCTCTGCCAGTACTGCTTGGGTCAGTTCCGAAAACCCGGACCGTTCACTGTCGTTGGTGGGATCGTCGGTGTTGGGGGCGGTCACGGAGGGAGCAGAGCGGGTTCGGGTTGCTCACGGAGTGAGGTCGACGGGGTCGCCGTGGGAAATTAGTTCGCCGTCCTCATCGGCGTCGGCATCGAACATCACTAGGCGGAGTGTGTCCCCACCGTTGTATTTCCCCTCCGCGAACGAGACGAACGGGATCTGGGGCAATGAGATGTTGGTGAGCGATTCGATCCCGGTTCTGAAGCTGTCGTTGGTCGGGTTGACCCCAGCCGCGGCCGCTGCCTGCACGAACAGGTCAAGGTCACGGCACGCCAGCACGGTGTAGCTCCAATAGTTCGGGTCGTCGGCGTTGTTGACAACGCCTGCGCCCGGCTGTTCGAAACGAGCGTCGCTGATAGCGGCCTGGGCATCGTCGAGACACTGTTGGGTGGTGGCATCGATCGGGTCCGAATCCAAACCGATGCGGGAGGTAGTCGCGATCGTGCCGTCTATGTCGGCCGGGTCGATACCTGCGTTGATTGCTGTGGTGAAGTTGTTGGAATCAACCGCCGCGAGGTCCACATCGAGTTCGCCGTAGGTGATCAACCCGGTCGCTGCCGCGCCGAAGATGATGATGCGGTCCAGATCCGCGGCCCGGGCCTGCTCACGCATGATGTCGGTTTGTGACTCAAGGGTGTCTTCGTCAAGCACCAGGTCGTCGATGTTGAGGGTCAAGGCCAGATCGAGTCCGAGGTCGCTCATCTCCGTTGCGACTGCATCCGAGAGACGACCCGCGGTTGTGTCGCCGTCGTAGTGGACTCCGATGGACTGGGCTCCGTCGAACCATTCGATTGCTTCCAGTTCTGCAATGAAAGAACTTTCACGCACGTTGCCCGCAGGGAAGAATCCGGCAATCGGGGCCCTAGCCCGCTCGAAAGCTTCGCCTTCGGCATTCACCTGTGAGCCGAGGTGGATTGTCTCGTGCTGTTCGAACACGCAGAAGTTGGCGTCGCCGCGCATTCCTCCGAGAACCGCGAACACCTGCGCGTCTTCAGTCAAGGAGATACATGCCGCGAGCATCTGTTCATTGGAGGCGGGGTTGAAACCGGCAATGGTGTATTCGAGGTTTCTGCCGTTGACGCCGCCTCTGGCGTTGACCGCGCCGGTGAGTGCGGACCAAACCGAGTCGGGATCACCGAAGAAGCCGAATCCAAAGACACTGGTGTCCCAAAACCCCACACCGATTTGGATCGTGTCTTCAGTGATACCCCTGAAACTTGCTGTGCGTGGTTCCTCAATGACTGGTTCGGGCTCAGGCTCGGGTTCGTCCGCGTCGGGTTCGTCCGCGTCGGCTTGGTCGGGTTCGGGCTCGGGTTCGTCCGCGTCGGGTTCGTCGGGTTCGGGCGCTGCGGTCGTCGTTGGCGTGGTCGCTTCATCGGCGTCGTCGTCGCTGTCACCCGTGGTACAGGCGGCAACGAACATACAGGGAGCCAAGAGAACTGCCGTGGCTCGAAGCGTGCGTTCAGTGGTTTTCATGGTGTCTCCCCTGCGGTGACGCTGGTCACTTGTCGAGATAATATACCGATGGTAGGAAATGTCCAGTGGGAAGAACATGAATGTCTGATTCAGAGTCGCTGAGAGCGGTCTTGGAGAGAACCGCTCGCAAGATCAACGAGCGCAACAGCGATGTCACCGCCACCTACCAGTTCGTGATCGACCGGCCCGACGGTCGAGACGCCTACCGGTTGGTCATCATCGATGGCCGATGCGAACTGCTCGAAGGCGAAGGCGAGGCCACATCGACCGTCATTACTACACCCCAAGACGCGCCGCTCATATTCTCTGGCCGGTTCGACTCGATGAAGGCGTTCATGGAAGGCCGGATGCGTATCGAAGGCGATCTGATGGCGATGTCGGCGTTCGGGTCACTTATGTCACCTCGCAAGTCCTCGGGCTCCCAGGTCAAATCGTCTGGATCAATGGGGTACCTGAGCCCGCAAGACTCGCCGTCGCTACAACGCTGGGAGGCTCGTCTGGCAGAACGCTTGCCAACGCCGGAAAGTCTGCGCCAAGTGGCCGCAGCGCTCGACTTCTACATCGGGGCGGCGATAGCAACGCCAACAGGCCCAGAAGCAGAACTGGTGCGTCACGAATTCAACGGAATCGGTGCCGAGAACGCCTTCAAATGGAACCGCCTGGCGCGACTCGTCGGCGACTACGACTTCACGCTGGCCGATGCCTTTGCCGATTTTGCCGAGCGCCACGGCATGCGTCTGCGCGGCCATGCCCTCATCTGGGGTCGTGGCGGTCGCCCCCACAATCTTGAATCGACTCTGCGCGCCAGCAGTGATCCACAAAAGACCCTGTTCAAGTTGATGCGTGAGCACATATCAACAGTTGCCGCCCGCTACCGGGGCAAGGTCGCTGTGTGGGATGTGGTGAACGAACCGATGGCCTACGGCGGTGAAGGACTCGACAAGAACGTCTTTTATGAAACTCTCGGCGAAGATTATGTAGCGGAATCGTTCCGACTCGCACGCGAAGTCGACCCTGACGCCGAACTCGTGCTCAACGAACAGATTTCGTGGAACGAATACGACGGGCTGAGCGCGACTGAGTTCATCGACTTCGTGCGAAGGCTCCTGGATCAAGGCGTGCCGATAGACGGCGTCGGACTCCAGGGCCACATGCTTATGGGAGTCCCCGATCCGAAGTCCTTGGACCGTTTCCTTCGACGACTTGCAGATCTGGGACCGTTCATCGAGATCACCGAGATGGACATGAGAATCGGTCTGTTTTCCGATGATTCAGACCCTCTCGGTGCACAGGCCGACGCCTACAACATGCTGGCTGAGACTTTCGCCGGGGTCCCAGCAGTCCGTGGCGTCATGCTCTGGGGCGCAGCCGACAGCCATAGCTGGCTCGACCACTTCCCACCCTTCGATTCCGAGGGTCCGAACCAACCCCTACTGTTCGACCGAGACCTCAGACCGAAACCGGCGTATTACGCCTTCATGCACGGATTGGCGTTGCGCCAACCAGTAGGAGCACCACGATGACCGACATCGACGCGCTGATCGCGCAGATGACTCTAGAAGAGAAGTGCACCATGGTCGTGGGTGAGACGGCCTGGATCGTCGAGGGCTGCGAACGTCTGCAAATCCCTGAGTGGTGCCTCAGCGACGGCCCCGTCGGCGTCCGCGGCAGAATGATGGGTCCAGGTCTGGTGATCCCGGGGCCATCAGCCATCGCCGCGACATGGAACCCCGGCCTGGTCGAGAAGCTGGGCGCGGCGCTCGGTGTTGAAGCCAAAGACCGCGGCGTGGATGTGCTGCTCGCGCCGACCGTGAACCTTCACCGCTCTCCTCGCGGCGGACGCCACTTCGAGTCCTACAGCGAGGACCCTCAGCTCAGCTCAGCAATCGCGGTCGCCTACATCACAGGTGTTCAGAGTCAAGGTGTAGGCGCTTGCGTCAAACACTTTGTGGCCAATGACCAGGAATTCGAGCGCCATACGATCAACGTGGAAGTCGACGAGCGAAGCCTTCGCGAAATCTATCTGCCCCCTTTTGAAGCCGCGGTCAAACAGGCTGGTGTGCGCAGTGTGATGGGCGCCTACAACTTCGTGAACGGTCAGCATGCCTGCGCGCATCAGGATTACTTGGTTGACCTCTTGAAGAACGAATGGGAATTCGACGGTTTTGTGGTGTCGGACTGGGCAGCAATCAAAGAAACGGTTGCCCCGGCTCGCTACGGTCTCGACCTTGAGATGCCGGGACCAGGGCGCTACTGGGGTCGAGGGCAACTTCAGGCCGCGGTGGAATCGGGCGAAGTTGCCGAAGACCTGATCGACGACAAGGTGCGCCGCATTCTCAGTTTCCTCGACTGGGCAGGCCGAATCGGCACCCCGACAGACCACAGCGAACGGAACGTTGAACGATCAGAGCATCGTGGGTTGGCACGGCGCGCTGCTACGGAGTCGATGGTCTTGCTCAAGAACGACCGTGGCCTGTTGCCTCTCGAAGGTGACGGGACAGTCGCGTTGATCGGTCCCGGTGCGGCTGAGACCGCCATTCTTGGTGGGGGCTCGGCCAGTCTGGAACCGCACCGTACAACGACGGTTGCGCAAGCTATGCAGGAACGGATCGGTGACCGCCTGATCGGAGTTGTACCGGGGGTCGACATGCGCCGTCGAGCCGCGGCGATTCCTCCTGAGTGGATCGATGGTGGCGAGGTGCGCTTCGAGCTGTTCGAGGGAATAGGTTTCGACAGCGAACCGTTTGAGATCGAGACCAGCTCTTCGGTATTCAACGTATGGTTCGGTGAGCGTTGGCCTGTCGGGATAGACACGATGTCGGTGCGGTTGAGTTTAACCATGACCCCGACGACATCGGGCCGTCACCGCTTCTGCGCCCTCGGTTTCGCTCATGCAGCGTTGTTTGTCGACGAGGAACTGGTGGCTGACAACTCGGTCAAGACGTTCAGCGCGGGGTTGGGGTTGCATGGTGGTGATGGCTTCATGGACCTTGAAGCAGGTCGGAATTACCGGATCCGATTGGACCACCTGCCCCGCGACGCAAGGCAGTGGGTCAGTATTGTCGACGCTGGTGTTGAACTGGCCGATTTCGACCCGCGCGCCGGTCTCGACGAAGCTGCGGATCTTGCCGCTCAAGCCGACACCGCCGTGGTGGTGGTGGGATCGAGCGCCGAGTGGGAATCGGAGGGATCCGATCGCGACTCGATAGATCTACCAAACCAGCAGGACGAACTCGTTCGGCGGGTCATTGCGGCCAATCCGAAAACGGTTGTGGTGCTGAATTGTGGCGCACCGATGTCGCTTCCGTGGCTCGGCGATGTGCCAGCCGTCATTTTGGCCTGGTACCCGGGCCAGGAAGCAGGTTACGCGATCACCGATGTGCTGACCGGCGACGCCGAACCAGCGGGACGGATGCCGACCACCTGGGCACGCGACGAGCGTGACACGCCGGCGTTCTTGAACTACCCGGGCGAGGCTGGTGTGGTGCGTTACGGCGAAGGGATTTTTGTCGGCTACCGCTCCTATGACGCTCGCGGTATCGAACCGATGATCCCTTTCGGTCACGGCGGGTCCTACACCACCTTCGAATGGGGCGAACCCACGGTCAAAGGCACTGGCTCGGATTTGAGTGTCGAAGTTTCGATCACCAACACAACAGAGCGTGCCGGCAGCGAAGTAGTGCAGGTGTATGTAGCGCCCGCCCAGAGTGTCGTCCCTCGTCCGGTGAAGGAACTCGCTGGTTTTGCCAAGCTCGATCTGGCCCCCGGTGCGACCGGAACTGCCCGCATCAATTTGGCGGACCGCGCCTTCGCCCGCTGGGACCCAGCGGTGCACGACTGGGTGGTTGATCCTGGCTCCTACTCGATAATTCTGGCCGCCTCTGCCACCGACATTCGCGCCACTGCCGACGTGACCCTGTAGACCGATAGCGCCGGCCCAACCGTTCCCGTGCAACTGCTGGGACTACGGCGCCGCTGAGTCGTTCTTCTCATCGTTGAAACGAGATCAACCGTTGCTGTCTTGGCTGGGTCTTGGCGTTTTCTGCACCGTGAAACTGACCCCGATCGAGTCACCTCCGAAAGAGTCACTCTCTGAGGGCATGGTTCCCGCGCCGCCGGTTGTTCGGTCCGGATTGTTCGGTCCGGGTTGTTCGGTCCGGATTGTTCGGTCCGGATTGTTCGGTCTGGGTTAGCCGGGCTCTTCGGTTCAGCTTGTGTCGGGTTGTTCGGTCTGGGTTAGCCGGGCTCTTCGGTTCAGCTTGTGTCGGGTTGTTCGGTCTGGGTTAGCCGGGCTCTTCGGTTCAGCTTGTGTCGGGTTGTTCGGTCTGGGTTAGCCGGGCTCTTCGGTTCAGCTTGTGTCGGGTTGTTCGGTCTGGGTTGTTCGGTTCAGCTTGGCCGGGTTGCTCAGTCCATGGCTGTTCGGTCCCGGGTTAGCCGGGTTCTTCGGCCCAGGTTGTGCGCCGTATTACAGACCGTGCTGGGTTTGGTTGTGTCGGTTGCCGGGTCGTCTCCCGAAGCGTTGCGAACCTGCGGAGCATCTGTGACCGTGCTGGGTTTGGTTGTGTCGGTTGCCGGGTCGTCTCCCGAAGCGTTGCGAACCTGCGGAGCATCTGTGACCGTGCTGGGTTTGGTTGTGTCGGTTGCCGGGTCGTCTCCCGAAGCGTTGCGAACCTGCGGAGCATCTGTGACCGTGCTGGGTTTGGTTGTGTCGGTTGCCGAGCCGCCACCCGAAGCGTTGCGAACCTGCGGAGCATCTGTGACCGTGCTGGGTTTGGTTGTGTCGGTTGCCGGGTCGTCTCCCGAAGCGTTGCGAGCCGCTGGAGAATCTGTGACCGTGCTGGGGTTGGTTACGTCGGTTGGGTTGGGGGGTTTGAGCTGGTATTTGCCGGTGTCGGGGTCTCGGTTGACCTGCCAGCCGTGGTCGTGGATTTTGTGGTGGCAGTCATCGCATACCAACACCAGGTTGTCTACGTCGGTGGGTCCATTCTTTGACCACCAGATGATGTGATGAGCGCGGCACCACAACGGGTTCGCTTTACAGCCGATGCAGTGTTGGTCTCGTGCGATCAACGCAACCCGTTGAGCTTCAGAAGCGGTCCGCAACCGGCGGCCCAACCACAAGTCTTGGGCTTTGGTGTCGAAGATCGAAGGCAACAGATTGGCTTCAAGTGCCAAACGATGCAGCTCAACAACAGGTATTGGTGAACCATCCGCGAGGCGGGGATTGTCTAGTTGTTGTTTGATCACATCGAAATCAGCGATCACCAACAAATCAGTACCCGCAGACTTCCCGTCACCAGCAGGTTGACAGATCAATTCGGCTAACGCGTCAGCCATCCTTTGCTGCGGCGTAGCACGCTTGTTGGGGTCTTCGCGATGCCACAGCTGTCGTTCTTTCGCGGTCAACGCGGTAGCGATACGGGCTCCGGTGATCTGGTCAAACTCACCTGACAACACGAACATGCCAGAGTCAGCTGATTCAAAGATCCGTGCTTTGCGGTTCTTGCGTTGGCGATCCAACAAAGACTGACCATCATCAACGGCTTGGTCTTGTTGATGACGTTTCACAGTCCTAGCGAACTCATCAAAAGGCTCAGTGTTGGCTGCTCCGACAAGCAGCCCTTCATCAATCGTGCTCTCACCAGAAGCACGGGCGATCAACCGAGCATGACCCACAGGAATCTCACCGGACGCCAACGCTTCGCTAGTGGCAGGCAACTCCGCCAACCGAGCGGCTGTTTCGACATCACGTTTGGCTTCACGTTTCGATGCCTGCAACTCGTCACGAACTAGGCGCTGCGCCTCCGTGGTGCTGTGACGACGACCCACCTCAGCGAGCACCTGGGCCTTCATCGCCGTCAAAGCCGACTCGGCGCGACCCAACACCCCCAGGCGCAACGACAACCCCTCATCACACAAAGCGGCCACATCCACCACCTCGACATGAACCAGCCCGCCAGCAGCCATGCCCGCAGCAGCCGTGTCGGCACCAGCGGCGGTGTCAAAGAGACCCGAGACAGGAGCGAATTCCATGGATGTAACCCTACCAACTCCCTGTGACAAACACTCATAAATCATGAAATATATAGATATTCTAATATTCTGTACCTGATGGGTCGTCTTGCATCGGCCGAGCCGACTGGCGTGGGCCACCCTCTATCTGAGTTCTAGCCCAGCCACGGGCCAGGGATCGTTGACACAGGCCGCTCAAACCGGTTGACCACAAACCACAGCCACACCGAACACCCCGAAACTGATAATCAACACGTCAAGGACTTGTTCGTCTCAGAACCTAGAAGCACCGCGGCTCATCGCGTAAGGGTTGATCGTGTTCTTGAAAGCGGACATCGAAACCTCTCAGTGAGAGGCGGCTCGAGTGTTGGCTCGGAGGGCTGATCCCTTGGTAATCGTGATGAGGCCGAGGCAGCAAACGAGAACCAGCACGACAACGGGGGTGAGACGACCCTGGGACAGGGATTCGTGGGCAGCGGTGATCGGCGGCAACAAGATGACTCCGATATACAACGCCACGGAACCCAATATTGCGATACTTCTGTTGTTTGTCACCGGTTGATGCAAACAGCTACCCAATGCCAAGCCGATCACTGTTGCACAAGTCGCCGATAAGAACGCCCCAACGCCAGCTCTTGGCTCTCCTCCCATTGCGCCGACGTACACGCCCCCGGAGCCGTGGTGCGGTTATTGCAGCGGGGACGTAAGCGCAACTGCTGGGTCCAAGCCGAGTTCCCGTCGTCGGTGCGCAGACTCCGCAGAGCAAGCGAAGCAAAGAGGTTTTCCCTGAACCGTCGGTACCTCGTGCTGACACGACCGAAGCCCGAGGGATCTCCAGAGAGACACCACCGAACACCAACTGTCTGTTCAGACTCAGCGACACACCATCAAGAGCGACGACGGCGTTAGGTTGCATCGGGCGGGGCCATCGCTTCGTAGTACTCCCAGGGCAGTGGGGTTCTGTGCTGTCGCTCACCCCATAACGGAGCCACCAACCTCTATGTCCATTACAACTAACAGCTTGGAATCGGGGCCAGGCGGGAATTGATGATCTCGTGGAGTTCGACGGCTGGGTTCTCGCCCTGCCAGTTCGCAGCGATCACAAGCAGCCCGGTACAGGGCGGCGGTACCGTCGGCGGTGGCGCTGGACGTGATGCGGCCGCCTAGTCACGTTTGGACTTTGTACCAGTCGGTCACCGTTGGGGGTGGGTCAGCGTTTGCAGCAAGAAATCGGATTGGCTTGGTGTTCGTCGTCTATGTCTGATGCTTCGTGTAGTGCAGTGGTTGGGCTTGGCCGTGTTCGGCTGGGCGTCGGTTTGGTTGCGGCGTTGACGGCGGCGTTGTTGATGTGGTCGCCGGCGCCTGCTGGAGCGGTGGCGGGATACGGCGACGTTCCCGAAGAGACCTGGTACACGAATCCGGTGCAGTGGGCTACAGACAACGGCATCGCCAACATCGTCGGGTCTTGTTTCGGGCCTTCGTCGCCGGTGTCTCGTGGTGAGACCGCGGTGTGGCTCCACAACCTCGAAGGCCAACCAGCACCGGCGGCGGCTCATTCGTTCGTGGACGTGACCGACGCGGCACAGCACGACGCTATTTCGTGGATGGCCGAGACCGGGATCACCACCGGCACGTCACCAACCACGTTCGCGCCCGACGACACGTTGACACGGGCGCAGGCCGCGGCGTTCCTGCATCGCCTAGCCGATGAACCTCCAGCGCCCGCGCACAGTTTCGGCGACGTGGTTGCTGGGTGGCAGCAACAAGCCGTGTCCTGGATGTCTCGTACCGGGATCACCACCGGCACGTCACCAACCACGTTCGCGCCCGACGACACGTTGACACGGGCGCACCTAGTCACGTTCCTGTACCGGTACTCCAACAACCCGACCGTGACCGTTGACGCCAACAGCCCAAGATGTGCCACGTTCAAGACGGTCAGCGCAGGCGACGGCCATAGTTGCGCCATACGTGCTGACGACACGATCATCTGCTGGGGCAACAACGACCGTGGGCAGACCGACGCTCCTGGCGGTGCCTTCAAAGCGGTCAGCGTAAGCATCGCCCATAGTTGCGGGTTGCGGGCCGACGACACGATCACCTGCTGGGGCAACAACTACCGTGGGGAGGCTGACGCTCCTGCCGGTGCCTTCAAAGCGGTCAGCGCAGGCAGCGGCCATAGTTGCGGGTTGCGGGCCGACGACACGATCACCTGCTGGGGCTGGAACCAGTTTGGGCAGGCTGACGCGCCGACCGGTGCCTTCAAGACTGTCAGCTCAGGCATCGACAACAGCTTCCATAGTTGCGCCATACGTGCCGACGACACGATCACCTGCTGGGGTCACAACGGCTCCGGGCAGACCGACGCTCCTGGTGGTGCCTTCAAAGCGGTCAGCGTAGGCGGCAGCCGCAGTTGCGCCATACGTGCCGACGACACGATCACCTGCTGGGGCTTGGGGCAGGCTGACGTGCCGACCGGTGCCTTCAAAGCGGTCGCCGTAGGCGCAAGCCATAGTTGCGCCATACGTGCCGACGACACGATCACCTGCTGGGGCTGGAACGGCGAAGGGCAGACCGACGCGCCGACCGGTGCCGTGCCCACGCCTGCCGGTGCCACGTTCAAAGCGGTCAGCGCAGGCGGCTGGCATAGTTGCGCCGTGCGGGCTGACGACACGATCACCTGCTGGGGTCGCAACCTCGACGGGGAGGCCGACGCTCCTGCCGGGGCCTTCAAGACAGTCAGCTCAGCCAGCGTCCATAGTTGCGCCGTAGGGGCCGACGACACGATCACCTGCTGGGGCCGCAACAACGCTGGGCAGGCCGACGCTCCGACATGACCGACCACCCGCTGTGTGGCCCGATCCGGGCGCACAGACCCTCTTTTTTTCTATAGGGCAAACCTCTATCTACGGTCGCTGGGGATCGAGCGAGACCCGCCGGTGCCATAACGCCCGCCGGTACGTGGTCACGGCTGCGCCCGGCGGCTCTGAGCGTCGGCGTCGAGGGCGACTGTGGCGACCGCCCGCCGTGCTTGTGTGATCGACCACGCCCCACCGCCCGCCGTGGCGTGTCCCTCGACGGTCAACGCCTCGCAGACTTGCTGCCACGTCGAGCCGTCGGCTTGGGCTTCTGTCGCCGGGCTTCGGGCAGTCTCGGCTTCGGCTTGGGCTTCTGTCGCCGGGCTTCGGGCAGTCTCGGCTTCGGCTTGGGCTTCTGTCGCCGGGCTTCGGGCAGTCTCGGCTTCGGCTTGGGCTTCTGTCGCCGGGCTTCGGGCAGTCTCGGCTTCGGCTTGGGCTTCTGTCGCCGGGCTTCGGGCAGTCTCGGCTTCGGCTTGGGCTTCTGTCGCCGGGCTTCGGGCAGTCTCGGCTTCGGTCGTGTCGTCGTCGGGATCGGCGGCCGGGCGTTCGAGCCAGCGGGCCGTGTCGTTCGCTGCTTGGGCCTCGTGACGGGCTTCCCGCGCTGCTTCACGGGCCATGCGTTCGGCGTTCGTCTCGACCGTGCCTGCAGGTGGGGTGAGCCCGGACCATTCGCCGAACTTGCATCCTCGGCACGACGGGAAGTGTCTACCGGACGTGTCCACATCGGGCACGTTGTGGCAGCCATCGGTAGAGCATTCGCGCATAGCTGGTGTGGTGCGTTACGGCGAAGGGATTTTTGTCGGCTACCGCTCCTATGACGCTCGCGGTATCGAACCGATGATCCCTTTCGGTCACGGCGGGTCCTACACCACCTTCGAATGGGGCGGACCCACGATCAGGGGTACTGGCACGGACTTGAGCGTCGAAGTTCCGATCACCAACACAGGAGATCGTGTCGGCAGCGAAGTAGCGCAGGTGTATGTAGCGCCCGCCCAGAGTGTCGTCCCTCGCCCGGTGAAGGAACTCGCTGGTTTTGCCAAGCTCGATCTGGCCCCGGGCGCGACCGGAACCGCCCGCGTCAATTTGACAGACCGTTCCTTTGCCCGCTGGGACCCAGCGGTGCACGACTGGGTGGTTGATCCTGGCTCCTACTCGATAATTCTGGCCGCCTCTGCCACCGACATTCGCGCTACTGCGGACGTGACCCTGTAGACCGATTGCGCCGGCTGAACCACACCCGAACCACTCCCGGGTGTGTCGTTCGGGCGACTAGCAGCGGGGAATCGGGGCTAGGCGAGAATTGATGATCTCGTGGAGTTCGACGGCTGGGTCCTCGCCCGGCCAGTACTGTGAATCGCCGATGGCGAAGACACGGTGAGCTGGGCCGTCTTCAAAAGACCTGGCCGTACCAGCCACGATTCCGTCCACCACAATTGCGAAGGCGATCGACGCGCCCGGTGGGGCGTCGATGAACCCGAACACGTAGCCGATCGATCCGTCAGCGTCAGGAATCGTTGTTGGCCGTTCTTTGACCCAGCAGTGCGCGGAGTGGTTGGTCGCCCAATCCCGCGCCGGGGCGCCGATCAGATCGTGCGCTCCGCCGAGTCCGTAGAGACTTCCCGAGGTCCCGTCACCGAACACTTCGTGCATTTCGGCAGCCAACTCTTCGGTGATTGTCGTGAAGTCCTGCGGTACCTTCACCGAACCGCCAATCCCGTCAACAGCACGGTCTACCGCCGGTTGCGCGCTGAACATGTCGCGCCCAGCGAAATCCCATGGTGCATCAACCTTGAGCTGCGCGGCGATCGTGGGCACGATGTCGATCAACTGCACGGGCTGGGATTGAACAGTCCTGCTGGTTTGGTGGGGTTCTTTGAAAAGCAGCGGAACGCCTGCGATACCTCCCACGTTCATATCGCCTACTCCTCTCGATCGCTCACCAGCGACAAAGGAGACTCCGTGATCCGCGGTGACGATCACCATGGCGCGGTCAAAGTCTCCGATTGCTTCAAGGCGATCCAAATATTCCCCCAACAGATGGTCGGTGAACCCGAGTTGCAGAAGATGGCGTTGTTGGCCGAACCTCGCCTTGACCTCGTCGTCGTCCCATTTCGAGAAGTACCCGGGGAGACCGATGTCGGCATAGCTCGAGCCGTCCGGTCTCAGCCGCCAAGGCACATGTGGCAACAGTGTGTGCATGTAGTGCAGGCGGGGGAGATCCCTCGGGTGGATCGCAGCAACCTCTCTTCGAAAATCGAAGACCCGTGTATCGAGGGAGATCAGGCTGTCTAGAAACGCAGCGCGTTCCTCGGCGATGCGCTCCGGGTCTACAGGATTGCCACCGACGTTGGTTTCGACCTGGGTGGCGATCTGCAGTGTGGTCGTTGATTGGCTTTGATCCAGCGGCGGCAGCGTCGCCGTCGTGGGTGAAGCCTGCGTGGTGGTTGTGCTGGCCGTGGTGGTTGTGCTGGCCGTGGTGGTTGTGCTGGCCGTGGTGGTTGTGCTGGCCGTGGTGGTTGTGCTGGCCGTGGTGGTTGTGGTTGTGAGTTCTCCGGCGGTGGTCGGAGTTGGGACGGTGGTGGTCAGCCCCCTTCCAAAATTGCCCCATCCGGCACCGATTGATGGAAGCCCCAGGTCCATCCCCTCTGGCGCCAGGAGATGGCCGAACACGATTGCTGCGTCCTCAAACAGCAGAGCCAATGATCTCTTGTCGCTTGAATTTGACTCGTCGTTCCTCGGCGCAGGCAGGGGCGGGGTACTTGAAGTCGACAGACTCGTGGTGGTGGCAGATGAGATCGCCGATGAAGCGGCGACTGTGGTTGCGGGCGTGGTTGCGGGCGTGGTTGCGGGCGTGGCCGGTGCGGCGGTCGTGGTGGTGCTGTTGGTTGCCGGTGCGGCGGTCGTGGTGGTGCTGTTGGTTGCCGGTGCGGCGGTCGTGGTGGTGCTGTTGGTTGCCGGTGCGGTGTTGTCGGCTGCGATCAGATCCAGGACCTGCTCCGGCGTTGAGCCGTTGCACACTGAATCGGGGCATAGATCAACGAGAGGGTCCCAGGACGAGACGTCGTACACCCCACCCAACAGGGTGAACAGGTTGTCGGGATACATCGAATAGACGGGAGCCGGCTGAGTCTGAAGCGTGCTCGCAAGCAAGGCCGGCACCGCCGCCTCGGTGGTGAAACCAACCGTGGTGGCGTTGTTGAAGACGTGTGAGGTCTCGGCTAGGCGAGCGAAATTGGGATAGCGGACTGGATCGATGCGACCGGTCTCGTCGAGTAGCGAGTGCCATGGCAACTCGTCGAACACCAGCAGGTAGATCGGCGGGAACCGCTCGTTCAATCGCTCGACCAGCGGAGCTTGCCCGGCGGTGCTCGGGCTGACCGCAGCATTGTCGGGATCGTCTCGATCAGCGCTGGTGTTGGTCGGCTGGGCCTCGTCGGATACAGCGCTATCCGGTTGGTCTTGATTATCAACAATGCCGCCGAGGTCGTTCTCAGGGTCGGTCCCGAGCAGGGTTTCGAGTGCCACCGCCTCCACATCGTCGGGAAAAACAACGCTGGTGGCTGCTGAGAAGAACAAGAAATAGACGACAACGACAGGAGGTAGCACCGCCAACACCGACACGCCTGAACGAACCCGATCGTGCTTCACATAAAGGGTCATCAGGCCGATCGTGGTGGCGATGGCGATTGCTATGACGAGCCAAGCCAACCCACCGATCACATCCACCACCTGGATGACGAACAAGAAGGTCAGCGCCGCCATGGAGCCTCGGAAAAAGTGTTGCCCCAGCCGCTCCGAGCGAGCGTGTGCGGCGAGCATCACCGCGCTGAGCACAAACGCGGGTACTAGCGCGACCAAGATTGCGAACGCCACGATCTGGCCCGGCGAACTCGAATGCGCAGTGAAGAAGGTTGGGTTCTCGCCCAGGATGCTCAGCAGCGGTTGGCCGATCGCCAAGGTGGCGAGCACCAGCAGATGAACGATTCGCCACAGCAGCGTCTTCACACGAGAAGTGTGACCCACGCGCGGCGCTACCGCACAGAAAACAGCGCCGTGGCCCGGTCAGTGAGCGATCAATCCCATTGGGGGATGGCGTCGATGAACTCGAGCGCGGCGTCGATGAAACCGAATTGTTTGGGCAGTCCGAAGTGGTCGATGCCCGGGATTATCTTGACGGTGGCGTTTGGCAGCGCATCGGCGAGCGGCTCGGGTGGCCCTGCGAAGTCCTCACTTCCGATAACGATCAAGCAAGGTGCCTGAACCTTCCCCAGTTGTTCAACAGTGAACGGCCGCCGCTCTCTTGCGAGGCAGGCTCGAAGAGCGTCGGAGTCGTTGCCCGGAGCGGTTATCAACGACTCGAATCGGGTTTCCACGTTGCCGTCCAAGTGCCGGCTGTCACCGAAATCGATTACGTTGCGCCCGATCGCGGCGAGGACCAACCGGTTCACGCGTTCTGGATACGACATGGCGATACCGAGCGCCGTGTGGGCTCCGAGCGAGTATCCGATCACATCGGCCGGCGAGTCGGGGAACCGCTCCAACACGGGTGTCGCCAGGTCGTCGTAGGCCTCGGGTTCGGTGGGCTTCGGTGCCTCACCGTGGCCCAACAGGTCGATACCGATAGCACGCCGACGGGCGTCCTTGAGCATGTCGAACCACCCAGGTTCGCGCCAGGTCCGTTCCGTCGAAGTAGCGAACCCGTGAATCAGAACAACCGGCGGCGCCATCAGCGCACCGTCCCCACGAACTCAGATCCCAAACCCCACTTCTCGCGATTGATCATTTCCGATACCTCTCCAACGTTGGTCGTGTGGCCAAGACGCTTGGGGTCCGGCTCGTGTCTTTGATCCAAGATCTGCTGTCGGCACACATCCAACCGATGGTTTCTAACAAATATTCGTGTTCAAGGTTCAAGTCCCGACGGTGAATCGGCTCGTGATGTGCGATGCGGTTGCGCGTGAAGTGGAACTTCTGCATTCGGTTCTCGACCTCTCGTCGGATCTGGTAGGAGTTCCCGGTCTCCGGGTGCAGGGGGAAAGCAGACCTTATCGCTGGGACCCACAACGAGGTGAGGTATCTCTTATGGCACAGGTATCGCCAGAACCCGAGGTTCAACTCGGCGATGACCTTGCCATAGACCTAGGGGCGATGATGTCGGGTGGCCCGATCGCGAGCCCTAGCGATGGCTTGGCTCATCGGTTCGTGTTGCTTGCCGCGAAACAGGTGGTGCTGCTGATACCAGGGGCCTTCCCAGCCACTGATCTCGCCGTGTTCGACGAGTGTGACCGCGACGATGTTCCGGAAAACCACCTCGAAACGACCGATGTCCTCATGCATGGCTGCGCCTGCTCGGATGTTCCAGTCGTAGAGGCCCAGCGCTTCTCGAAGATCTCCGCCGGTCTCCGAAAGGTACGAACTGAGTCGCTCTCGCGTGAGGCGTTGAGCAACTGTTTGGTTGTAGATGCTTGACATTGCCTCCGCCGCCTGTAAGCTTGCTCGTGAAAGCCCCGGAACCGTCAATGCTTCGGCAAACGGCCGGGGTTACGTCTTTTTCTGACTTGCCTCCCCGAGCAGACTCACATCTTATCCCATGTCATCTGACAACAACTCCAGAAGTCTCGGTCCTGCAGGCGAGACTAAACTAAAGTTCGTTTTGGAGTCAGCGTTCGGATGGGGACCGGTTCCGAATGAGAAACATGACAGCGGCACCGATTTCTTTGTCCAGGCCAGGGATCCAGACCTGTTTGATGGCCAGGCTGTTTTGGGAGTACAGGTCAAGACAGGGGCTTCCTATTTCCGGTCGCCTTTGAAGGAGATGACGAAGCCGATTACTCGATTCGTTGGATCTGTGCTGGCTTGACCAAGCGGTCGCCAAATATCGGTTCAGACTCAACGCAACATCATCAAGAGCGACGACAGCGTTTCGTTGCGTCAGGCGAGGCCATACCCGTCAGTGTTAGGGCCGTCGCTTCGTAGCCCCCCCAGTGCAGTGGGGGTTGGCGCTGTCGTTTACCCCATAACGGAGCTACCAACCTCGTCGTCCATTACAACTAGCAGTGTGGAATCGGGGCTAGGCGGGAATTGATGATCTCGTGGAGTTCGACGGCTGGGTCCTCGCCCTGCCAGTACTGCGAATCGCCGATGGCGAAGACACGGTGAGCTGGGCCGTCTTCAAAAGACCGGGCCGTACCAGCCACGATACCGTCCACCACAATTGCGAAGGGGATTGACGCGCCCGGTGGGGCGTCGATGAGCCCGAACACGTAGCCGATCGACCCGTCAGGTTCGGGAATTGTTGTTGGCCGGCTCTGGACCAAACAGTGCGCGGATTGGTTGGTCGCCCGATCCCGCGCCGGAGTACCGATCAGATCGTGCGCGCCGCCGAGTCCGTAGAGGCTTCCCGAGGTTCCGTCGCCGAACACTCCGTGCATTTCGGCAGCCAACTCTTCGGTGATCGTTGTGAAGTCCTCCGGCACCTGCACCCAAACGAGAGAACCCCCAATTCGAACAGCCCGGTCTACCGCGGGTTGAGCGCGCAACATGTCGCGTCCAGCGAGGTCCCACGGTACATCGACCCCGAGCAGCGCGGCGATCGTGGGCACGATGTCGATCAACTGCACGGGCTGGGATTGAACAGTCCCGCTGGTTTGGTGGGGTTCTTTGAACAGCAGCGGAACGCCCGCGATACCCGCGACGTTCTGAGTGTCTCCCCTCGAGTGCTCACCAGCGACGAAGGTGATCCCGTGATCCGCCGTGACGATCACCATGGCGCGGTCAAAATCTCCTATCTCTTCAAGGCGATCCATATATTCCCCCAGCAGATGGTCGGTCAAGCCGAGTTGCAGAAGGTGACGTTGTTGCCCGAACCTCGCCTTGATCTCGTCGTCGTCCCATTTCGTCGTGTACCCGGGGATACCGATTACGGGATAGATCGATCCGTCCGGTCTCAGCTTCCAAGGCGTGTGCGGAAAAAATGTGTGCATGTAGTGCAGGCGGGGGAGATCCCTCGGGTGTATCGCAACAACGTCTCTTCGAAAATCGAAGAGACGTTTGTCTGCGAAGATCGGGCTGTCTGGAATTCGTTCGTCGGCAATGCGCTCCGGGTCTACCGGATCGGTGCCAACGATGGATTCCACTTCGGCGATCTGCAGCGTGGTCGTTGGTTGGCTTTGATCCAACGGCGGCGGAGCGGCCGTCGTGGGTGAAGCCTGCGTGGTGGTTGTGCTGGCCGTGGTGGTTGTGGTCAGCCCCCTTCCAAAATTGCCCCATCCGGCAACGATCGATGGAAGCCCGAGGTCCATCCCCTCTGGCGCCACGAGATGCCCGAACACGATTGCTGCGTCCTCAAACAGCAGAGCCAATGATCCCTTGTCGCTTGAATATGTCTCGTCGTTCCTCAGCGCAGGCACGGGCGCGGTACTTGAAGTCGACAGACCCGCAGTGGTTGTAGAAGAGATCGTTGGCGAAGCTGCGACTGTGGATCCGGGCGCGGCCGGTGCCGTGTTGTCGGCCGCGATCAGATCAAGGACTTGCTCCGGCGTTGAGCCGTTGCACACTGAATCGGGGCATAGATCAACGAGAGGGTCCCAGGACGAGACGTCGTACGTCCCACCCAACAGGGTGAACAGGTTATCGGGATACATCGAATAGACGGGAGCCGAATGACTCTCAAGCGAGCTCGCAAGCATGGCCGTCACCGACACTTCAGTTGTGGAACCGTTCGTGGTGGCGTTGTTGAAGACGTGTGCGGTCTCGGCTAGGCGAGCGAAATTGGGATAGCGGACTGGGTCGATGCGACCGGTCTCGTCGAGTAGTGAATACCATGGCAACTCATCGAACAACAGTAGATAGATCGGCGGAAACCGCTCGTTCAATCGCTCGACCAGAGAAGCTTGCCCGGCGGTGCTCGGGCTGACCGCAGCATTGTCGGGGTCGTCTCGGTCAGCTCTGGTGTTGGTCGGCTGGGCCTCGTCGGATACAGCGCTATCCGGTTGGTCTTGATTATCAACAATGCCGCCGAGATCTTCCTCAAGGTCGGTCCCGAGCAGGGTTTCGAGTGTCACCGCCTCGACATGGTCCGGGAAGACGACGCTGTTGGCTGCTGAGAAGAACAGGAAATAGACGACAACGAAAGGTGGCAGCACTACCAACACCGACACGACTGAACGAACCCGGTCATGCCTCAGATACAGCATCATCAGGCCGTACGTGGCGGCGATGGCGATCGCTGTGACGAGCCAAGCCAACCCACCGATCACATCCACCACCTGGATGACGAACAAGAAGGTCAGCACCGCCATGGAGCCCCTGAAGATGTGTTGCCCCAGCCGATCCGAGTGAGCGTGTGCGGCGAGCATCACCACGCTGAGCACAAACGCGGGTGCTAGCGCGACCAAGATTGCGAACGCAATGATCTGGCCCGGTGAACTCGAATGCGCAGTGAAGAAGGTTGGGTTCTCGCCCAGGATGCTCAGCAGCGGTTGGCCGATCGCCAAGGTGGCGAGCACCAGCAGATGAACGATTCGCCACAGCAGCTTCTGCACACGAGCAGGATAAGCCACACACGGCGCCGAACTGTTTGGGAGTTCGGACATTTGGTCGGTGGTTGATGCTTGACTCGGGTTCCGGAGACGCTATGGTCACTGGTGAAAGCCCCGGAACCGTCAATGCCTCGGCAAACGGCCGGGGTTTCGTCTTTGTTGAGTGCGAGGTTGAGTTGGCGGTGGTGCTTGCTCTGGTGTTGCTGTTAGGGTTCGGGAACCACTACGGGGGTGACACCAAGATGATAAGCGCATATCTAGACCCGGCATCTGGCAGTGCGATCATCGGCGCGGTTGCAGCGGGCGGCGCCGGCATTGCGGTGGCAGGCCGCGCAGTGCTCGCCAAGCTGGGGTTCGGTAAGAATAAGTCCTCCGACGAGACTCCGATCTACGAAGAAACAAACGACTCTGAAGGAATCGGCGAGACCGACGAAATCACTCAGTGATGATCCCGGGTAGCGGCCCGGAGTCGGTTCGTTATGACAGCGGATCGTTTCGGGATCCTGACTCGCGTGTGTGGCGTGACGGGAGCCGCGTGCTGCGAGGTCTCAACGAGGCCGCGGCCGCCGATTTTGCCGCGTTGACCGCAACCAGTTTCTATCGAGGAGCGTGCAAGGCCGGAGATCTGGTCAGCAGCGAACCTGTTGAAGCAGCGGTTCCTGAGGGGTCTGACTGGGCCTTGGTGCTCGAGCATGGGTCCATTGACGTGATCACGTACGCCCACGAGTGGTCGTTCTCAATGCTGCAGGACGCGGCGAGCCTCACCCTCAAGTTGGTGCGAGCTGCAATCGACGAAGACATGACCAGCAAGGACGCCACGCCTTACAACGTCCAATTCGTCGGGGCGAAGCCGACATTCATCGACATCGCCTCATTGGAGCCCTACCGGAAAGGCGAGCCTTGGTGGGGTTACCGACAGTTCTGTCAGATGTTTCTGTATCCGTTGCTGTTCACGGCCTACAAGGACCTCCCACACCAGCCATGGATGCGGGGTGCGGTTGACGGCATCACCCCGGAGCAGGCTCGACGGGTGCTCCAGGGCCGTCGCCACGCCAGCAAAGGCCTGATCCCTCATGTGTGGTTGCACGCCAAGGCCGACAGACGTTTCAGCGGGGGATCTGCAGACACCGTCAACGACTTGAAACAAGCCGGATACAACAAGAAGATCTACGTTGGCTTGGTCGACCGGCTCCGCAAGTTAGTCGACAACTTGAGCTGGAATCGTTCCGATTCTGAGTGGGCCGGTTACTCGAAGCGGAGCCATTACGCATCGAACGACCTGCTCAGCAAAGCCGATTTCGTAAGCGGAGTTGTGGCGCAACGACACCGTTCACAGGTCTGGGACATCGGCGCCAACGACGGTATGTTCAGCAAGATCGCGGTTGAACATGCAGATGTGGTGGTAGCCCTCGATGCCGATGCCTTAGTCGTTGACCGTCTGTACCGGGCATTACGCGAAGACGGCAGCGATGGGATCATCCCGCTGGTAGTCAACTTTGCGGACCCGACCCCTGGGATCGGTTGGCGCGGTACCGAACGGCCACCGCTCACCGAGCGTTCAAAACCTGAGTTGGTACTCGCCCTCGCGGTGATCCATCACCTGGCTCTCACCCACAACGTGCCGACCGCGGCGATCCTCGACTTTTTCTTCCACCTCGACGCTGAAGTGGTTCTAGAGGTGCCCACTGAATCAGACCAGAAGGTGAAACAACTCAAGAGCCACAAGCGCGCGGGCACCCATGACGCCTACACGCTTTCGGTCATCGAAGCACAAATCACCGAGCGCTTCGATGTTCGCCAACGAGCAGAACTCCCCGGAGGAACCCGGGTGCTGTTCGATATGACCCCCAAGTCCTGACTACCGGTCAGCGCTGGACAGTAACCGAAAGCGGTGCCGGTACGGCAACAGAGGCAAATGGAGTTCGGACGTCTCGGTGGCCCGGCCGGTGACATGCAATATGGTTTCGTCATGGATCGACCGACTTGCGTGGACTTCCACTTCGATGTCATGTGCCCGTACGCCTACCAGACCTCACGCTGGATTCGAGCCGTACGCGAACAAACCGACCTCACGGTCAACTGGCGTTTCTTCAGCCTTGAGGAGATCAACAGAGTGGTGGGCAAGAAACACCCGTGGGAGCGCGAATGGTCCTATGGCTGGTCGATGATGCGTATCGGCGCTGCTCTGCGACGTATAGATATGGCCCATCTCGACGCCTGGTACGCAGCCGCGGGCAAAGCACTGCACGAAGACGGCAACAGACCCCACGATCCCGATGTGGCGCGGCAGCTGTTGGAACAGCTCGGATTCGATCCCGGGATTGTCGATGCCGCAATCGCGGACCCCAGCACCCATGATGAGGTCAGAACCGAACACGACAAGGTTGTCGCAGCGTCGGGCTATGGAGTGCCGACCATGTTCTTCGCGGGCGACGACGGCAGCGAGCAGACAATCTTTGGACCGGTTCTGGTGGACCCGCCCCTCGACGACGCGGCGCTGCGCCTCTGGGACACGGTCTGTGGTTGGCTTGAGTTTCCGCACCTCTACGAGATCCAGCGTCCCAAGACCAAAGACGACGAACGGGTGATCGCCAGCACTTTCCGCCCATATCTTGAGGCTCGCGACTGGGTTTCGATCAATCGCGGCGTGGAAGTCGGTTTCAGCGAAGACGGATTCAGCGTCGTAGGACCCGCAACCTAGACCTCCGCGACCGAACCTGGATCTCTACAAACGGAGAATGCGCAAAATCCGGTACTTACCTTGCCTCGTGCGGGTATCAATCGTCTAGCCTCAGAATCGTCATTCACTATCAATCGACAGAGGAATCATCTAATGGCAACTTCGCAGCCCGCGATCCTCATGGATCTTCAGAAGTACCAGTGGTACGTACACATGAGTCGTACCGAAAACGCCGATCTCGGTCTCATCAAGAGCGCAATACAGGACAGCCTTGCCGACGCCGCGGCACAGGGAGTCAACCTTTGTGTTCTCTTTGGTCCGACGCTGGCCGACGACCTCGGAATCGAAACCGACGATTTCCAGGGATACCCCGGCTACGAGTCACCCGACGGGTCCCGCGTCGCCAAGGGAACCCAGGAAGAGCTCCTCATGTGGCTCCATCACGCCGACAAGGATCTGATCTGGGAGGTGCAGCACACCTTCCGTAAGGCCGTAGCCGGTCACCTCGAAGTTGCCCGTGAAACCCCGACGTTCATCTACAAGAACAGCCTTGACCTCACCGGCCACATTGACGGCACCGGCAACCCGGAGCCCGAAGACCAGCAGGACCGGGGCATTGTCGATGACGGCCAGCCAGGCGAAGGTGGCAGCTACTGCATCGCCCAGCGTTGGGTACACGACATGGACTACTGGGCCACGCTCTCGCTCGAAGAGGAAGAGAACACCTTCGGACGCACCAAGCCCGACTCAGTCAAGCTCGACACCCAGGTGCCGACTTCGCATCTGTCTCACGTCGAACTACGCGAAGGCGCAACCGCCGATGAGTCAACCCCCAAACGGGGTGAGATGGTTCGCCGGTCCACCCCCTATGCGTTCCACGAGGGCACCGTCGGTCTCTATTTCATGGGCTTCTGCAAGACGCAAGCACCGATGCGTGAGCGCATGGAAGCCATGTATGGCACCGGTGGCCAGGCGCTCGACGCCATCACCAGCTACTCCACTCCGGCCTCGGGTTCGTTTTACTTCGCTCCTTCTGTAGCAGCGCTCGAAGCAGCACTCGCCTAGGTTCGCGGCGTAGACCGCAGATGAGCGACACACCGCGCATTGCGGGACTAGAACCCACTTTCACCAACATCGACGATGGTGATATTCCCTTCATCGCGGTGCGCAGCCAGCGCAACGCCGACGGCTCGGAGTCTCATGTCTGGGAGAAATGGGTGGCGTTCTCGGTAGAGCCTCTCTACCTGGCATTGTTCGCGCGTTGGGATCCGGGCATGATCGTGCGGCATCACGGGCACTACAGCCCGCACACTCTCACTGTCCTGTCCGGTTCGTTCACCTGCGGTGATGTTGAGCTGGGTCCGGGTGGCCATATTGAATTGCCGCTGGGAGCCTCATTCGGCCCGTTTGTTGCGGGACCCGAAGGTGTCGAGCTCTACGAAGTCATGATGGGCGACCCTCGTTCGTGGAGCGAAGACATGGACTCCATGCGGCGCTGGTTGGCCGATAGCGGCGTCGAGCAGTTGCCAGACCCGCCAATCGAACTCCCTGCGGGTCTTGAAGATCTTCGAGCCGTCTTCTCCAAGGGCGAGCAGAGCTCCAAGGGCACGCAGAGTTCGGAGCGCTGAACCGATGAGCGAACCCAAGATCGTCACCGTCTTGAGACCGGAGGACGAATACACCCACGAACCGGATCCGGTTTCGAACTACAACGAGTCGATGTATCTCAACGGCTTCGACCTAACAAGAGAATTGGGCGCGTGGTTCAGGATCGGTAACCGCGTCAACGAGGGTTACGCCGAGATGACAGTTTGCATCTATCTGCCCGACGGCAGGGTCGGCTTCCTCTACGGGCGACCTGAAATCACCAACAACGACGAGATGCGTGCCGGTGGGCTTGAGATCAAGGTCGAAAAACCGTTTGAGCATTTGACTATCAACTACGACGGCAAGGTGTGTCTGCTCGAAGAACCCCGCCAGATGACGAACCCTCGTGTGGCGTTTCGCGACAACCCCTTCGTTGACTGTTCAGTGCGCCTCGACGTGACCGGCGTGTCGCCCATGTACGGAGGTATGCCGCAATACGAAGACGGCAGCCCGCTCGAGACCGACTCCACCAAGAGTTTTGCCAAGGCGCACTACGAACAGCACACCGCGGTTGTCGGAACGATCCAGGTTGGCCAAGAGACGATCGCGCTCGACGGCCTGGGTTTGCGTGACAAATCATGGGGACCCCGCTATTGGCAAGCGTTGAGGTGGTATCGCTGGTTGCCGATGATCTTCGGTCCCGACTTCGCCATGATGCTGTCCATAGTCGACCGCGACGGCACCCCTTCTCGCAGTGGCATGGTGCTGGTAGACGGCGAATACTCGCTGATCCGAGATTGCAGGATCGAATCCGAGTGGGACTCAGACGACTACCACACGGCTATTCGGTGCTGGGCGGCAACAGACCACGAAGAATATGAGATCACCGGCCAGGTGTTGTCGATGATTCCGTTGCGCAACCGTCGCTCCACCGACGATGGAGAACAACTCCACACACGCATTACCGAAGCGATGACCCGCTACGAGTGCAACGGACGCGTCGGCATGGGGATGAGCGAGTACCTCGATCAGATCGTCGACGGTCGTCCCATCGGCACCGACATGAGATGACCGGCATGGGGCTCTGATGAGCGCCGATTTGGCGAACGCACTCGCCGTCTCGCTTGCCGGTCCACTAGGTGACGTCAAGATCAACGACCTACAGCGTTTGTCTGCAGGTGCCAGCCGCGAGACTTGGTCTTTCACTGCGGTGTCCACGAACGAATCTCAGCGGTTGATTCTGCAGCGTCACCGATCTGCGGCCTCGCGGCTCCGGACTGGACTCGACGAAGCGGCGCTGCTTCGACGAGCCCGCCGCGGTGGTGTGACTGTGCCAGAGATCGTGGCGTCAGAAACTGGTGACACCAACCCGATCGGTGCACCGTTCATGATCAGTCGACGAATCGAAGGGGAGTCGATTCCCCGCAAGATTCTGCGCGACGACACGTTTGCGAAAGCACGCCGAGGCTTGGTCACCGATTTCGCCAGGGAGCTGGCAGCGATACATCGCCTGGAGACGACCTCGGTGGATCAAATCGCGACCATTGACGATCCGTTGGCTGTTCAACGAACGCTGTATGAGGCTTTCGAGGACCCGCACCCGGTCTTTGACCTGGCTTTTCGTTGGCTTGACGAGCGTCGACCCCAAGCCCGGCAGCCGTGCGTTGTTCATGGCGATTTCCGTATGGGTAACGTGCTGGTCGATAGTGAGGGACTCGCCGCGGTGCTGGACTGGGAACTTGCGTACCTCGGTGATCCTGCCTTCGATCTGGGATGGCTGGTAGCGCGAGCCTGGCGTTTCGGAGGTGCGGGGGAGGTCGGTGGAATCGGTTCGAGAAGCGAGTTGCTCGACGCCTATCAGGCCAACGGAGGCGAAGCCATCACGCTCGACGAACTGCGCTGGTGGGAGATGTTGGCCTGCCTTCGCTGGGGTGTGGTCACCATGGCGATGGTTGACGATCATCGTCGGGGCCGAAAACGCTCCCTGGAACAAGCTGTGATCGGGCGGCGAGTCGTGGAAACGGAGTACGACGTGATGCTCCTGTTGAGGCCGGAACTACTAGCGAAGGCCAACACGTGAGCACAGAACTCCCTAGGGACTGGCCCCACGATCTGCCCGATGCCGAGGAACTGCTCACTAGCGTGCGCGACTATCTCAGCGACGATCTGGGTCCCCGTGCCGAAGGGCGCGATCGCTGGATGCTGCGAATCGCAGCCAATGCGCTGACCATTGCGGTACGCGAGGCGCGTTCGGCTCCCCAAGACCGCGCCGCTCACGCCGAGCGACTGCGGAGCCTTGGTGTCAGCAGCGAACAGGAACTGGCACAGGCGATCCGCAACGGCCTACTCGACGACCGCCGAGTTGAACTCGCCGAGGCATTATGGGCGACCACCCTCGACAAGCTCGCCGTTGCCAACCCCTCCTACCACGACGACTCGTTGTTCCCGTACGACTAGATCGGTGCGGTGGGCGGGTTGGGGTTGGCAGGTTCAGGGGACTCTGAGAACTCTGGCAGGATCACGGTTGGCGGCGATCGAGGCCACAGGGAGGGACGAAACGAGGCTTGTCAGACCGATGATGATGGTGACCGCCATGACCAGCGACCCGTCAATGGGATGGTGCAGGCTTGAAGCGCCAACGGTGAAAGCAGTGACAGCGATGAGTAGTCCGGCCGTGACCGACATCGCAACTTGGGTGAGGATGAGGATGGCGATGTCTGAGCGGGTCGCACCGAGAGCTCGTCGGCGTGCCATGTGCCGGGTTTGGGTCGTGTTGGCTACAAAGGTGGTCGTTGTCGGCCAACAGAGTTCATCTTTCAGGATTCTAAGCAACTGGCATAGCCGGATGACATGGGCGTGGACTCCACCGCCCAGGTTCCGCAATTCCTGAACTGCGGCACTCGGAAAGGAGATTGCCCTTCAGGCTGGTGCGAATTGCGAGACCGCCAAGAAGACCGAACCGCAGACGGAGACGGTTATCACAGCAATTGCCGCAACAAACGCCCAAACATCTCTGCTGCGTTTGTCTGACAACTCCGCGAATCGAGTGTCAACCGCCGCGAACCGCGTGTCGATTGCCGCGAACCGCGTGTCGATTGCCGCGAACTGTTCCCTGACCTCCGCGAACTGCTCTTTGACCGCCGCGAACTGGACATCCATCTTGGCGTTGAGTGCGACGAATCCGGCCTGTGTCTTGACCTCAAGGTCTGCCAGATCACGTTTCGTGGCCAACTGCTCCCATCCTCCAGGTGGTTGCTGTGCCATAAGGAACTCCGCTCCCTGTTGACCTATCGTGTCGGCAAGACTGCTGCAGATTTCAGCTCGCTGCTGCTCTGTCAGGGCCACTCTGGATCTCCCATTCAATTCGTTATGGTCGAGTCAAGGGGGGAAGTGGCTTACGGACATCACAGTATCATCAAAACTAACCAGAAACAATCGAAACGGACTAACAGGAACCAACACACAGATGCAGCAAGCCGACGGTCATCGGCCGGTTGCCCGCCACGGGACTGATACCACGAGCCTTGTCCAACAATTTGGCCAAACCTTCTCGCTGCTTCGGGCACCGCGAGGACTCAGGTGTCCAATAGAGGGCGTAGAACCGGCGCGATCGGATCCAGGTAAACGGTCTGGTCGGCGTCGAGCAGTCCTCGGTCAACCCAGCGATTCATGATCCGTACAACGATCGCGGCGTAACGAGCGGCTGCAAACAGAACCCAGGGGCCGATGTCTGCGACTTCATGGTTGCTCACCGCCGCGTAGTGCTCCACCTGCTGCTGCAAACTCGGTACACCGGCCGACACATCGACCCCGGCGAGCGCATGGGACCATTGCTCAAACATCAAGCACCAGCCAAGATCCATCTCAGGCGGTGCCAGTGCCGCTGCCTCGAAGTCGGTCAAACAGGCGGGTCGGAAGTTCTGCCAGATAATGTTGCCAAGGCGGGCGTCTCCCCAGGTCAGCACAGTTGGATCAGTTTTCGGGAGTTCATCAGCGACCCGATCAAACGCGGCCATCATCAAGTCGTGAGGCCGCCCATCGAGTTCCCTCTCCGCGTAGTCGCGCCAAATCTTGAGTTGCCGATGCCCATCGTTGAGATCGGAGTCTGACAGCCAGCTGAGATCGGCCGCTTCGATGTCCACCGCGTGCACGCCGGCCATGACATCAAGGCACCTGCGGGCCATGAGTTCGCGCTCGCTTGGCCGGGCGTCAGCGTAGAACCCCGCGGTCACGTAGGCCGGGTCTTCACGGGGTATGTCGCCCCCGATGAAGTCCATCACGAAGAACGGTGAACCGAGCACTGCGGGGTCGGTTTCGTATCCGAGCAACCAAGCGATGGGGACATCGGCATGCTCGGCTAACGCCGACATGACTCGCCACTGGATCTCTATCTCGTTGTCGACAGCTACCTGCACCGGATACACGGGCGGCTCGGGCATTTCCCGGCGCAGCACAATCGTGCGGTTCTCTGTTGATCCAGACGCTGTCACCGCGATCGGCACGATCAGCGTCTCGGCAGAGTATCCGCCGCTCGGTCGATCAAAGGCGCCGACCTCAACGCCGTCGGCATCGTCAAGATGCTCGGTCAACCACACCGCGAGCGATTTCGCCATGTCACGGTATTCGTCGTTCGCTGTATCAGTCACAGAGAGATATTTTTACCTCTGTTTGGTTTGTGTGTGGCTGGCGGGTGGCTGGTTGGGTGTGTGGTGTGCTGGGTTTTCAACCCGTGCCGGGGTTTGTGTTGGCGGATCTGTCTTGGGGGCCGCAAACTTCATATGCTGGTCGCCGTGCCCGTAAAAGGTGGGTTTAACAGGTGCTATAGGCCTTCGTTGGGTACGGTCACGGGGTTGCGTTGGAGTTTTGACCGGGTGCGTTGTGTGTGATTTTATCGTATGTTTTGGTTTTTAACATCGAGGGAGGCAACCTGCTGACGGCCCACGTTTCGGAGCTGTTCCTGGTGGGTTGTATTCTGATTTTCCCACGGTTATTCCCACAGGGCATATTGTGCGTTGAGTTTGTTCAGTTTTGTCTCGTTGTTCGGTTCGATGCAACCCCGGTTCATCCATGACGTTGGGATTCACGCGCCAGTCCCGGCGGGTCGTGTGCGTGACCGGACTCCGTTTGCGGTTGCGTGTACTTGTTCTGCTAGCGTGGGTCGTCGTGTTTGCTCGGATGGTATGTGGGGCTTTTGTGAGCGTTGGTTCCCTGGTGAGAGATCGGCGCGGGTTTCGCACGCCACCTGCCGGTCGTCGCCGTTGAGTGTGTGCAGACACCTGTGCTGCCGTCCGGCTTCGTTTGGGAGCGCCGCTCAGTTTGATATCTGGATTTGTTGGCGAGCATGTGCCGACGCGGGTTGTTTTCGCCCACGTCTGGGTTCGGGGGTTACGCGCTGCGTGTGACGCCAGCTAGTTTGAGTATGTCGGTGGGACGCCTACGGCCCGCCAGGCTGCGTAGCTGATTCCGTTCGCTTCGCCGTATGTGCTGGCGTTTGCGACGAATTCGGTTTCGAAAGCTGAAATGTCAATAGCTGACGCCGTCGATCATGGTTCGGCTGAACCCGTGTGATTGCGGCCCGTGTCGGGTTGCAGACAACTGCTGGCCGCCCCGGCATCGCCTCATAGTCGTTTGATGCTGATTGTCGGATGGTTTGATTGGATGGCGTCAAGGATGCACGATCGGTGGAATCGGTCGTGGTCGCGTTCATAGCAGAGCAACGCTATCTGTGTGACGTGCGCCAGGTTCGCGAGGGCGTCACAGGCATCGGCGGTGTTGGCTTGAAGGTGTTGCCGAGATTTTTGGCGTGCGGTTTTGTGGCCTTGGCGGAACGGCTCACGGTTCTCTTTGGGGTTGCCCAATGTTCGATCGTGCCTGTATTCGATCCCTGCGTCGCGCATCGCTTCCGTTAACGCCGTTTTGAAAACCCTCGTTTTCTGGAGTTGGGGTGAACCGCACGTCGACGAGGGTTGTCACGTTGTTTGTTGTGAGCAGCTCGATCAGTTCGGTTGGTGTTCGGTGCCCGTACCCGACGGACACGATCACGGTCACGCCGGACCTCCGGCAACCTCGTGCCGCCCGGGGTTGTGCGGCACCGGGTTTGGTTGTTCAGGTCCGCGGAATGCGAGCTGGTCGGTTGGCTGCAGTGTTCGGGTCATAGTGACTACGGTGCGGTTAGGGCTGTTGGGCGCAACAGGTTTGTCGGGTCGGTGCACAGTTGATCGAAGTCGACCAAGGCCCCCGTTGCACACGTAGTGCCGCGTTTTGTTGCCGCACAGTAAAAACCTCGGACCGTGTGTGTCTGCATCTATTTGGTCGCTCGGGCCGTGCAGTTTTGCGTTTCGGCGCAGGAAAGGTTGAATCGTTACGGGTTTGTTTCTGTTGTCTGGGTTCACTATTTCGATAGTCGCGATTTTGTTGATCATGATTCTCAAATCGTTGATCATCATTTGTCCCCCGAACCGGGTCGCGGTCATTTCGGGCCGTAGCCGTGTGCTGTCTGATGGCCGTCGGGTCGGGTTTCGCATTCTGAAGGGTGGCCGCACGATTCACATCCCGATCATCGAGAAAGTGTCGTGGATGGATCTCAACACGATCCCGTTGGAGGTGTCGGTTACGAATGCGTATTCGCGGGGCACGATCCCGTTGAACGTGCAGGGAATCGCCAACGTGAAAGTTTCGTCGAAGGAGGGTGTGTTGAAGAACGCTGCGGAACGGTTTTTGGATGTGCCGAAGGAGAGCATTGGCCAGATTGCTAAGGAGACGTTGGAGGCGAACTTGTGTGGTGTGTTGGCAACGTTGTCTCCCGAGGAGGTCAATGAGGATCGTTTGAAGTTCTCGCAGCAGTTGATCGACGAGGCTGATGATGACGTCAAAACACTGGGGATTGATCTCGACGTTATGAAAATCCAAAACGCGACCGACGACAACCTTTATCTTGAGTCGCTTGGTCGCCGGTTAACCGGAGAGGTCGTCAAGGAAACTCGGGTAGCTGAAGCGAACCGGCGGTCGGAGTCTGAGCAGGCAGAAGCCAAAGCTAAGGAACGGGCCGAGATTGCGCAGGCGTTGGCTGAACGTAACATTGTTGAGGAACAGAACAACCTGCGTGTTCGTACACCCGAACTTGACGCGATTGCCGTGCGAAAAAGGAGCAGGCTTTGGTGGCGGGTGACATTGCTCGTGCGACCGCTGAGCAGGAACTTGAGCAGCAGCGCATCGAGTTGGAACGATGTCGGCTCGAAGCTGATGTGGTGACGCCTGCTCGCGCGAACCTTGAGTCGAAGCAGCTTGAAGCTCAGGCTGAGGCGGCGAAGATCATCGAGGACGGTAAGGCTCAGGTTGATGTGTTTCGTCGGATCACTGATCAGTATCAGCTGGGGGTGATGACGGTCAGCGCATTTTGTGTTGAACATGTTGCCTGATCTTGTTGACAAGATCGTGTCGACGGTTAACAACGTTTCGATCGACAGGGTCGCAGTGGTCGACGGCGGTAACAGTGGTGGTCAGGGTGGTATTCCTGCGTTGATGGCGCAGTTGCCTGCTGCTGTGGTGAGCCTCTCCGAGCAGATCGAAGCGGCGACCGGTGTCGACATTTTGTCGAGCATGCGCCCCGACGTCGATGACGGCGGTTCTTCGGTGGTTGAGCTTCCCGCAGCGTCGGTTTCCTGACACGGTTTGTTCCGGTAATCCACTACGGGGTTGGGGTTCCTCTGTCGTCTGCTTGGCGACGGAGGGCCTCGCTCGTGTCAGGGCGGTCTGTGTTCTTCGCTGCTAACTTTGTTGTTGCACGGTTAGCGATGCGATGAAGTCTTTGTCCGCCCCAGCTGATGTTCTATCTGAAGATTTCTACGCCAGGCCATCATTGTAGGAATCGAGCGCATCCCGGCACCAGCACAGTGGCCGTTGCTTCCCACATCGGAATGTCGGGTGGTTCAGGTTTGCCCCGTGTCCTTCCTTAGCGAGGCGCTGTTGGCGAGTTGCATGACACGATACGGATCAGCTGCTGCCTCGAGCCGGGTACTGCCGTGTCACACGCCGCACGTTAAGGACTCGACGGGCCTCGCAACGCACAGACATTTACATTCCTGAGTATTCGCGCGGCGCGAGCGCTACGGTAAGCACCTATGAATGAATAAAAACCAATAAAATGCTTAACATAACACGACGCGCGTACCGTCTTTCGGGGATAGCCGTGGTATCTGTAGTGTTTAGCGTCATCGCCGCGCAACCTGTCGTCGCTACCGGTCCGGGCGGTTCCGACCTTCTTGACGACGACTTGATTCATGGGACCGTCACAGAAGAAGAAGGTGTCCCGGGAGGCGAGGACAATCCACCGAATGACGACCTACTCCGGGAGTTGGCACCCGAAGGTCCCCCGGGCCCGGTCGGCCATGTCGACTTGCCGACCTACGAGGTCGTCAGAACTCCAGGTGAGAGTATCCCGTCGCAGGTTACGGTACTTGTAGAAGACGAGAACGTCGACTTGGTGACGTTGCGACACGGCGTTGACTCATCGACGGCATCAACTAAAGGTGTCCCTGCACCGACCAAAGGTGTTCCCTCACTCATGGCGTTGCTGGTAATCCACAGCAGCGATGCTGCTACTGAGTATCGTTTTGAGAACGCTGTGCCAGATGACCAAACGGCGACTCTGTTGCCCGATGGTTCGATCACGCTTACGGACGTTAACGGCGAGGAAGCTGGTTACATTTCGGCGCCTTGGGCCTACGACTCCAGCGGTGCGGAAATTCCTACCAGTTATCGCATCGAGGGAAGCACGCTTATTCAAACAGTCGAACACGAAGGTGCCGTTTATCCGGTGGTAGCAGACCCGAGCTGGTGGGACACTGTAGCGACCTTTGGTGGCGCGGTTCTCGCTGGAGTGGGCTATGCGTGCTTGGGTGGTGGTTGTAACCCCGTGGTGGCGCCTGTGGCCGTTTCTGCTGGTGGTGTTTTGGCGCTCGTGGGCGTCGCAAATTACATATTTGAGGTTTCCGCCGGCCCGAACAATAGTAACGTTAGCAATACTTGCAATATGAGGAACAGATCAGGCTGCTAACAATGACCAAACCAGCGGGCCAACGCCCTAACTCACGTGTCAAAAACGACACTAACAAGCTCACAGAGCAGACTTTGGCGGGCTGCGGCTCGGACCCTTCCCTGGAGGGGACCGCACCGCCGAAAAAGGCCGAGAGTGCAGTGCCTGCATTCTTGAGGCACTGGCAGCGTTCGCTGTCTAGTCTACGTTCCTCGTCGAGTTGGAACAGAACTCGGTGGCCCGATGGCCGGTTGGTGCATCCCGGGGCTGACAGACTCTACTCAATTGTGGGACCCGTCACTCTACTGTTGGCAGTCGTGGAGTTCTGGCTGGTTGGGCGAATAGAACTCGCTGACGTGCGGATCGATGCGGGCACGGAGATGGCGATGCTCGCTTTCTTGGCCGCCGCGGCTGCTACATGTGAAGCCGTGTCCGCTAGACGAATCCGGGCGTTGGCCGACGATGCGACGGGCGGCACCCGAGTTGCTGTCCGTCGCATCGCCGCTCACATATGTCGTGCGCCTCGGTGGCCTGATGGCCGCCTGATCAGTCGCGGTGAGGATAAGGTTGCCTTGGCGACGCACATGGCAGCGGTGCTCTTGGCGCTCGTGTTCTCGTTGGTGTGCGGGTGGGTGGGTGTCCCCAACATCGACGTTGGCGCCGATCTGTTTTTCCTTCCGGAACTATTGGTCTGTGCCATATGTCTGGCTCTGTACTGGATGAGTCGCCGCCTGATTGTAATAGCGAGCAACGCTGAGGCGGTCAACTAGACAGGCAGTGTTCAGGACCTCCCGTTGTCTGCCGATTGAACGTCACGACATCAACAGCTTGGGTTCGGAGCTGATTCCGTTCCTTTCGCCGCATGTGCTGTCACGGGTTGGTTCGCAACCGACTGGTCGGTCTCTTTGAGCCGTTGTCGGAGGGTTGTTGGCAGGCTCGGGGGTGCCTGTTCGGGTTCGGTTGGAGCGTCGTCAGCCGAAGTTGGAGTCGAACACGGCGTTGTTACAACGGTTTTTGCTGTTTGTTGGTTGACGTGCCCTGCTTACGATTCCGCGCAGGCTCGTTTAGTTTGGCTGGTGTCTGCACCGCGCCAGTTGGGTTCGTTGAGCGCGTGGACGTTCGCTGCGGCTTGCGCGAACGTCGGTATTGTGCCTCGGCGTTTTTCGGCGGTGGGGTCGCGTCCGTCTGCGACGGCGTTGCGGTTCTCCGCTGTGCGTTTGCGGGCTTTGGCTAACGACACGGCCGGGTAGCCGCCCAAGCCGAGGTCTCGGCGCCGTCCGTCGATGGTGATACGCTGAACCTAGCTTCGCGTGCCTTTGGCGGTAACGTTCAAGATTAGGCCGTCGCCGTGCTTTCCCGGTGCTGCGCTTTTGACTTCAGCGGTGGTAAGTCTGCCCATGTTTCGCTCATCTTGCCCCACATATTTGTGTAGAAGTCACGCTATCAGGCGCGACCTTCCGCGTGTTCGGATAATTCAGTTATGGCTGTGGCCAGGTAGTTTTGTGAATTACTGTGAACATGCGCCACTTAAGATGAATGTCACGAAGATAGATTTACCGCGTCGTTGGCGGCTGTCGAACCGGGCTACCCTGCGACTCCATGATTCGACGTTGGCTCCTAGAGGCCGAGCGAATAGATCGCAGAGTGCCAGGCTCGGAACGCGAGGCCGTGGCCCGAGCGGCCCGTGAGCGCAGCGAACAAGAGCGGGAAAGCAACGTCTTTCGACCCACACACTTCACCTATTCGCGCGCGCTCCTAGGACTGATTGTGGGGGTCTGGGTGTTGAGCACCGCGGTACCTGCCTCGGCGCATGGCACTGGCAGCCGTACGGATCTGCCTTTGCCTGCTTGGCAAATGGCCTGGGCTGCGGCGTTCTCGGTGATTGTGTCTTTCGCGGCGCTCGGAACGTTTTGGGACAAACCACGGCTCGTGGCCGCCTCGGCGGGTCGGCGCCTCGTCTCGCTGGCATCGACACCCGCGAGGTTCGTAGAGGTCGTCTGCAAACTCATCGGGGTATTCGGTTTTGCGGTGGTGATTTGTGCAGCCTGGTGGGGTAGGCCAACTCCGGCGGTCAACATCGCTCCAACCGCGTTCCTCATCTGGTTCTGGGTGGGACTCCAATTGGCGTCTGTGATTCTCGGCGATGTTTGGCGGGCGTTCAATCCGTATACGACCATCGCCGACACAGCGGCTTGGGTGAAGGGAAGAATCAGCAACACACCAATCTCATCGGTGGCTCACGGCGAGGTTGGCAGACGTGAGGCGTGGATTGCGGTCGCCATGATCGCGGCCTACCTCTGGTATGAACTCGCCTATCACAGCACCGACTCTCCCCGTTCTGTCGCAATCTTCCTGACCGCCTACTCGGCCGTGCTGCTTGTCGGCGCGAGCCGGTTCGGTCGCGGTTGGGTGCGATCCGCAGACGGTTTCGCGGTGCTGTTCAAGAAACTTGCGTTGATCTCTCCGCTTTATCGTGATGACGCCAAGGACCTGCGGCTGCGGACCCCGCTCTCGGGACTCACCACCTTGGGTGGCGGCCTCTACAGCGTCGCTTTCATCTTGACGGTGCTCGGAGCGACGACATTCGACGGCTTCACCCGCAGTTCGATCTGGCTTGATCTGGCCGGCGACCTCACCGGTTGGGAATCGGTGTTCGTGAACACGATCGGTCTAGGTGTGATCGTCGCGTTCGTAGCGATGCTCTACACGCTGGCCATCAAAGTGATGGCGGTTGTCACTGGTGACTCAACCCGAGACCTGGCCAAAGAGTTCGCCCCAACGCTCGTGCCGATCGTGGTGGCCTATGCGGTTGCCCACTATTTCAGCGCCCTCTTGCTGGACGGGCAAGTGTTGATCAACTTGTTGTCCGACCCCTTCGGGCACGGTTGGGACCTGTTCGGTACTCGTGACTATTCGATTAACTGGACTCTGGTCAGTCCCCAGCAGATTGCTTGGGTTCAAGCTGTTGCTATCGCGGTAGGGCATGTGCTTGCGGTGGCCGCAGCGCACGACCGGGCGATCGACCGGTATCAGCGTGAAATAGCGTTGCGCTCCCAATATCCGATGCTGCTGGTGATGGTCGCCTACACCGTCATCGGTCTACTGCTACTGCTCGGCACCTGATGCGCTCTGCTACTAGTGCCTTGGTAGTCGCCTCGGGGGCACCTCTCGGAGCCGTTGAGCGCGCCCCGCAAACAGACCTCGTGATAGCAGCCGACGCGGGGCTAGAAGTGCTGTTGGCTGCACACAGACCTGTCGATTTGGTGGTCGGCGACCTGGACTCTGTCTCAGCGGAGGCTCTTTCGGCGGCTACTGCTGCCGGCTCAGAGATCGCGCAACATCGGCGCGACAAGGACGAGTCAGATCTTGAACTCGCCTTGTCCGCTGCAATCAACAGCGGGGTTCAAAGGATACATGTGGTGCTACGCGACGGAGGTCGTCTCGATCATCAACTCGCAAATCTGTTGGTGCTCGCGTCAAAGCGTTGGCAACAAGCCGACATTGACGCGGTTGTGGGGGAGCATCGGGTCTGGGTTGTGCACGGTGCCGACGAGCGAACTATTCCGCTGGTGGCAGGCGAACCGCTGGCGCTTCACGCCGTCGGCGGAACGGCAACGGGAGTGACCACCACCAACTTGAGATACCCCCTCGTGGATGCGGACCTCCCCACCTTGGTCGCACTCGGGATCTCCAACCGAGCCGTCGTCGACGCGCCGACGATCAGAGTCGAATCAGGCGTGGTGATCGCCATCAGTTCGTCCACGCCGTCCAACGCCGGTTCCGCCGTTCGATAACGAGGGGCAGACCGAAACAGGAACTGAGCAGTTCAGCGGTGAGCACTTCGGCCATCGGACCCTGGGCCAGAATGCGTCCGTCACGAAGCAGCAGACAGTGGGTGAAGCGATCTGGAATCTCTTCAACATGATGGGTCACCAACACCATCGGAGGGTTGGACCGAACCGTGGCCAGATCGTTGAGCATCAAGATGAATTGTTCGCGGCCAGCCAGGTCAAGAGCTGCTGTTGGTTCGTCCAACAGAACCAGCCCAGGATCGGTCATCAACGAACGTGCCACCAGCACCCGTTGTCGTTCGCCATCTGAGCACGCCCCGAACCGTCTCTGACTAAGGTGGCCCGCACCGACGCGATCAAGAACTCGCTGGGCGTTCGCGTGGTCTTCGTCGCGGTATTCGTGCCACCAAGGTTCCAGAGCGGCGTTCAAAGCGGTCATCACCACGTCGGACACCAGCAAGTGTGGACGCAACATCTTGGCTAGAGCAGCGCTAGAAAACCCGATGCGCGACCGCAGCGTTCGGACGTCGGTGTGCCCGAGCCTCTGGCCGAGCACGGTTACCTCACCGGCTGAGGGATGAAGCCACATCGAGGCAATCTGCATCAGAGTTGTCTTCCCCGAACCGTTGGGACCGAGAACCACCCAGTGCTGTTGAGGCTCGACGCGCCAATCAATGTCACGTAGAACCTCCACGCCATCAATCGTGCGTTGCACTGCGCGCAGATCCAGCACCGCGGAGACTTCCTTGAGCGCATGCGTCTCGGCCATCTAGGTCAAGACCCGCAGCAGCAGAGCGAAGGCGGCGGCTGTCGCCCCCATAAGCACAATCGGAGCCAGACTGCGGGCATCGACGTGCTTGCGCAACGGTCCAGATGCAGCAAACCCAGCAATTGCACCAGGGACGAGAGCGGCTCCGACAATCAACTCGTCAACTCCGAGGCGACCAGCGAGCGCAATTCCGGGAACAACCATGAACAGGCCGACCGTGAAGTACATGGCCATCGTTGAACGAAATTGCGGCCCCGGACGGTGCTGCAACAGCAGCGCCATCGGCGGCCCGCCGAAACCCACCGAAGTAGCACTAAACCCCGAAAACCCGCCTGCTCCCAGCAATGTCCGCGCGTTGGTTGGGACTCTCAAAGGGCCAATCGACAACGCCACAGCCAACAAAATGACAATTGCCACCAATAGCTGCAGGCTCGTGTCAGTCGCGCGTGCCAAAACCAGCGAACCGGCGATGGTTCCGGGAAGGCGGCCCGCGGTTCCCCATCTGACCGCCGACCAGTCGATGTCCTGACGTTCGCGAAGTGCTGTGGAGGTGGTTAGAACTGCGTTACCCACAAAGATCGGTCCGGGCACCAGATCGGGGTCAAGCAAAGCGAACAGGGGAATGGCCAACAACCCACAGCCGAATCCAATCGAACCCTGCACACATGAAGCCACGGCCATAATCACCACGGCGGCGACAATGATCTCGGGTTCGACGTTCATCGCTTCATCTCAGGCTTCATCTCATGGCTTCATCTCAGGCTTCATCTCAGGCTTCACTTCGCCCCGCCATGGGTGACCCAAGTCGCATACATGTCCCCATATCGGCCCCCTAAGGCCACGAGCTCGTCATGCGATCCTAGTTCGACGATTTCACCGTCGTGAACCACTGCGATCCGGTCAGCTCGACGGGCAGTAGCCAAGCGATGGGCGATGATCACCGCCGTGCGGCTCTCAAGCACGACATCAAGAGCCTGTTCGACCCGAGACTCCGAGACGAGGTCGAGATTGCTGGTCGCTTCGTCGAGAATCAACACTCGGGGCCGAGCAACTAAGGCACGTGCCAGCGCCAAGAGTTGTCGCTCACCAGCCGATAAGGATGCTCCCCGTTCATGCACCACCGCGTCGAGCCCACCTAGCCGTTCCACGAGATCGTCTATGCCTACCGCCTGCAACGCCGCCCAGAGAGTGCGGTCGCTTGCATCTCGCTGGGCGAACGCGAGGTTGTCACGTACCACACCAGCAAACAGAAACGGCTCTTGAGGAACTACCCCGAGTTGTGAACGCAGGCTGGCGATCTCGACCCCGCGGAGATCGTGGCCGTCGATCAGCAGCGATCCTTGTTGGGGGTCGTAGAAACGCATCAGCAGTTGCGCGACTGTCGACTTGCCGGCGCCGGTCTCGCCAACGAAAGCGACCGTTTCCCCCGCAGCGATGCGCAGCGACACGTTGTGAAGCACCGGACGCTCATCGGCGTATCCGAAAGTCACGTCGCGGAGCTCTATTTCACCCTCGATCGGAGGCAACCGATAGGCATCCGGGGCTTGTACCACCGAGGACTCGGTGCCCAGCAGTTCTCGCAGTTTGACGATGGCCGCGCCGCCCTGTTGATAGGAGTTGTACAACTGGACAAGCGTCTGGATCGGGGCGAAAAACGATGTAAGAAACAGCAGGAAGGCGGCCATTTCGCCGATGCTGATGCGTCCGTTGACAACCATCGCACCGCCTACTCCGAGCAACACAGCCTGCGTGCAAATCCCTACGAATTCAGTGGCCGGAGCGTAAGTGGAGTTGGCTTTCGCCGCGGCCACCGCCGCATCCCGGTGCTCGCCGACCAAATCGCTGTGCATCGCCAGGTTGACCGACCTGCGGTTGTGAGCGGCGATCACGCGGATCCCAGCGAGTGACTCGGCAAGGTTGGCAAGCAACGCGGCAATACGGTCGCGCACGACCAGATAAGAACGGGCCGAAACATCGCGGAACCACAGCGAGGTGATCAACGTAGGTGGTACGGCCACCGCCAGGGTGATCACGGCCAGAAGGGGGTCATAGAAGAACAGCGCACTAGTAATCACCAGCAGGGTGAAGATCTGCACCAGCAGGTTCACGATGCCCTCTTGGAACAGGACGGCGAGGGCCTCTATGTCTGAGGTCATTCGGGTGATGAGAACGCCGGCCTTCTCCTCGTTGTAATAGTCAATGCTCTGGCGTTGCATGTGGCTGAAGACCCGAATCCGCAGGTTGTCGTTGAGGCGCTCACCGAGATTTCCGGTGTATGAGACACGCGCACGACCGAGCGCTCCCGCCACGAGCACCGAAGCGACATATACGAAAGCAGCGGTGACGAGAACGTCTCGTCGACCTTGGCGAACACCGTCGTCGATACCGATCTGGGTGAGGACGGGTCCGATTTGCAAAGCAACTGTCTCAATCAACACCAACACGATTGCTGCTGCTATCCGGAACCGGTGCGGCCATAGGAACCGGACCAGGGTGAACGGTCGCCTATCCCACTGGTCGTGTCTCCACGGAACCTCGGCAATTGTGTGGTCAGGTTCGTGTTCGAGGACCTTGATGACCTTTTCTCGTAAGTCGCCGGGCACATCCGCGTGGGGGAGCCCGGCTGCTGCGTTGGCTTCCATCGAAGTGGGAGCACCGCTTCGTGGGCTGAACCCACCCCCGATCGTGAACATCAGCGTGTCTCGGTGTGATCTGGGCCGGACCCGTTCGAGGAGCCGAGATCGCCGATGGCGGCGGCGTCTGTTGTGGTGTCGGCGAGAATTGAGGCGTAGGCAGGGTTGCTCGCCAACAGCTCATAGTGGTCACCTGCTGCGACGATTCGCCCCTCGTCCATCAGGAGCACCCGGTCAGCCAAGGCGATGGTCGACAGTCGATGCGCGATGAGAATCGTCGTGCGGTTTGAGTGTCGTCGCCTGATGGCGTCGTGGATTCTCTGCTCAACGGTCACGTCGATGGCGCTGGTGGCATCGTCGAGCACCAACACGGCGGGATCGGCCAACAATCCCCGTGCAAGAGCGATTCGCTGGCGTTGACCTCCCGACAAAGAGAAACCTCGCTCACCGACCTCGGTCAGCACACCGTTGGGGAGTTCGGCAACAAACTCAGCAGCAACAGCATCGGCGATGGCGGCGTCGACGACATCGGGTTCTGCGGTCGGGCGGGCAAACGCGACATTGTCGTACACGCTGGTGTCGAACAGGAATGGATCGTCGGTCACCACATTGACGGCATTGCGCAGATCCCTCAGGGACAATTCTGTGACGTCGGAGCCATCGACGCGAATCACACCCGAGTCGGCGTCGTAGAAACGGGGGATCAACCGCGTGATCGTCGACTTGCCGCATCCGGTCGGACCGACAACGGCGATCGTCTCACCCGGTTCAACCGTGAAGCTCATCTCGTCGAGCACCAGCGAACCGTCCGAACCCGGATATGAGAAAGAGACATTCTCGAACTCGATCTGCCCCTCAGGCTCTCGCAGAGGCACTGGGTTGGCAGGTTCGACCACAGCGGGTTGTTCATCAAGAATCTCGTACACGCGCAGCGCTGCGGCCGCGGCACGTTGCCACTGCAAGAGCATGAACCCGACCATTCGAAAGGGTGTGGCCAACAGCACAACGTAAGTGCTGAATACCACCAGGTCACCGATCCCGATATCGCCATTGATGGTCTTTATGCCTCCATACCACAGCACCAACGCCAGTCCCATCCGCGGCAAAGCCTCCATCGCGGGGGCATAACGAGCTCGCGTGTGAGCTACCTGGATCCCAACCCAGCGAAGCCGATGCGATGCCAATGCCAGAGTCTGCACCTGCCCCTTCTCCTGCGCGAACGCCTTGACGACACGAGCGCCTTGAATGTTCTCGTCAACAATTGTGGCCACTTCGGCTTGGCGGGCCTGAGCCACCCAGGAGAGCGGAAAGATCTGTTTTCGCAATTTCACACCGATGATGAACACCAGCGGCAGACCAGCCAATGCCGCGACAGTGAGAGCAGCGTCTGTCACCAACATCACGACCAGAGCCATCGTCAACAGCACGAGTTGCATTGCGATCAACGGCCCGAAGGCAAAAAGCAACTGAATCGAGCGGATATCGGTGTTGGCGCGACTGATTATCTGGCCTCTCTGTACCTGGTCCCAGTAGCTGAACGACAGTTCCGTGAGCCGCGCGAAGATCAGATTTCGAAGGTCGTTCTCAATCTGGAGCGCGGCCCGAAAGAGGTTGAAGCGATACCCGAAACCAAACCCGAAACGCATGACCGCAAGCACCACCAGGGTGATTACAAACGGTGTTGGACTGTCGCCGTTGACGATGGCATCGATGCCGCGTCCAACGGTCAGAGGCACGAGTACCGTGGCGACAGTGGCCAGCAACCCGAAGAGAACACCGCTGACGAAAATGTACTTCTGCTGCCACACCACAGGCCATACCCTGCGAAGCCAACCCTTCGATTCGTCAGGATCAATACTGCAAGGCGGTTCGGGATAGCGACTCCGCAGCGGAGGCCGTGTGGGTCGCGAAGCAATCTTCGAGAGCCCTACAGACTCAGAGACAGAACGCATTGCAGGCATCGTCACAACCTACGGCTACATTTTGAGATTGTGATCCCCACCGCCCTGCGACTCTTCGCCGCGCTGGGCTTGATTGTCGCCAACGCCGGTTTCGTGGCAGCCGAGTTCGCCCTGGTTTCAGTTGACCGCACAAAGGTCGACGAGCGTGCCAAGCAACAGGGAGGCTCAGCCCGACAGGTCCAACGCCTGCTGAGCCGACTCTCCTATCACCTGTCGGGCGCACAACTCGGTATCACCGTGACCTCGCTGATGCTGGGCGCGGTGGCTGAACCGGCGGTCGCCTCCTCCATCGAACCGGCGCTTGAACAGGTCTCCGGGGTTGATTCCCAAGCGTGGTCAATCGTGCTGGCGTTGTTGATCGCCACAGTCGTGCAAATGGTGATCGGTGAGCTGGTTCCAAAGTCTCTAGCGACGAGCCATCCGTTGGAAGCCTCAATGCTGCTGGCCCGACCGACGGCGGTCTATGGGATCTTGGCCCGACCCCTCGTGGCGCTGCTCGACGGACTAGCCCTACGACTGACCCGGGCGCTGGGAGTCGAACCGACCGATGGACTTGAATCGATACGCGATCGTGAAGAGATCGAGCTGTTGATTCGCTCGTCGGGCGAGAAAGGCACCCTTGATGCGGGAGAGGTCGAGTTGTTGACTCGGTCTATTCGCTTGGCGGACAAGTCCGCGGATGATGCCATGGTGCCGAGAGTTCGCATGGTGACGATTGACAAGACCACGACCATCGACTCTCTGGTTTCTTTGGCGATCGAAACCGGACACTCGCGGTTTCCGGTGATGGGCGACGGTCTCGACGATGTTGTCGGAGTCGTCCATGTGAAGTCGGTTCATACCGTCGCAGTCGAAGCTCGCGAATCAACCCAGGTCATGGCATTGATGGCACCGGTTCTTGCAGTACCGGAAGCCCGTGCCCTTGATGACCTGCTAGTTGATCTGCGCGAAGGTGGGCAACAACTGGCGGTGGTGATTGACGAGCATGGTGGCACCGCTGGGATCATCACATTGGAAGACGTGCTTGAAGAGATCGTCGGAGAGATCGACGACGAATATGACCCTGAGTCGGCCAATTTGACCAAAGTGGAAGCGATTGGCTCGACAGTTGTCCCGGCCTCGTTACATCCCGACGAAGTTCGCGACGTGTCTGGTTTTGTTATGCCCGAAGGCGAATACGAAACGCTCGCGGGGCTAGTACTGGACCGGCTGGGACACATCCCCGAGCCGGGTGAGATCTGCACGGTGGATGGTTGGCGCCTCGAAGTGGTGGCGATGGAACGCCTTCGCGTTGCCTCGGTACGGGTAGTGGCCCCGGTAAAGAGCACATCATGACCGTCGGCCTCTTGGCAGTTTCTGTCTTGTTGATCGCCGTCAACGGTTTCTTCGTTGCCGCGGAATTCGCCTTGCTGGCGAGTCGAGTTACTAGGTTGGAACCGATGGCTGAAGGCGGAGATGACGCCGGCGCTTCGGCTGCTCTCGAAGCTGTTCAGGACCTGCAACCGCAACTCGTCGGCGCTCAGCTTGGAATCACTATGGCGTCTTTGGGTCTTGGCTATGTGGCTGAGCCCTTAGTGGCTTCGCTGATCGAGTCAGCGGTTGAGACGTTCGTAGAGTTGCCCGGCGGGGTGCTCCACACAATCTCGTTCGTAGTTTCCATGGGACTGGTGGTTGCCGCACACATGGTCGTGGGGGAGATGCTTCCCAAGAATTTGGCGATCTCCAATCCCGAACGCGTCGCCCGCGTGATCGCGCCGATCCACGCTGTTTACTTGGCGGTCTTCAGACCGGTGGTTTGGACGCTCAATACCGTCTCCAACGGCATCGTGAGGATGCTTGGAACGGAGCCGGTAGATGAGATCAACACGGCGCTCACCGTGAACGAGTTCCACACCCTTTTTGATGGCGTGCTCGAAAAGGGCAAGATCGAGGACACCGAGCACGATCTGCTTGCCGGCGCGCTGGCGTTCAGAGATCACACGGCTGGGTCGATTATGGTCCCGGCGCAGGCGATGGTTTCGGTACCGCGCTCCACATCGGTCCACGAGATCGAAGAGATCGTTGCCTCATCGGGACACAGTCGAATTCCAATGCAGGGCATCCGACCAGACAACATCGTCGGATTCGTGCATTCGAAAGATCTGCTGCGCCTCGGTGACCTCAACGGCAATGACGCTTCACATCTTGACCAAGTTCCGTTGGAAATGATCCGCCGGATGCTCATAGTCGGTCCTGATCAGTCAGTGCGAGACCTCATGTGGTCGATGCGGTTGCACCGTTGCCACGCAGCCCTCGTGCAAACCCCGGACGGTCAACTGCTAGGCATGGTCACCCTCGAAGACGTGCTGGAGTCCCTAGTAGGCGACATCCGCGACGAAACCGACCAAGAGACCTGAAACTACGCCCAGGCCCCAAAACTCAGGCCGTCAGGCGATTGCCGGCTCAAACGCATCTCGCGCAAGGTGAGCGCTGTAGTTCGTGAGCAGCGCCCTCGCGTACGGGGACAAGATACGGCCAGTCCGTGTCAGACCCAGAGTAAAATTGTCGCCTTCCAGCGAGGGTTTCGCCTTGCAATCTGGGCGTATGCCGAACTGAGCCTTTACTTGGGTAATGCGTTCGTCGTTGTTAGACCCTTCCAACGCCCTACGAAGTGTCTCCGCCTTTCGGGCGAGTCTGTCCCATCGTCGCTCCCAATTCGGCACGATCCAGTCCGGTGGGGCACCTGGAATAGGTGCGAGACCACTGCCGTCGTCATTCAGCACGCAGTAGTCAACTGATTCGACGGGTACCAGGCAGGGCCGATCCATCTCCACCCAAGCCGGGTCGCCGCCTTTGAACGCAGGCAACTCAAACACAGCTCGGTGCGTTTTCGAATCCGGTTTCGCCTTGTTCGGGTCGTCGGAACAGATCGGTAAGAGAGTGACAAACGATAGATCTGGTGTTCGCTTACCATCCGTTCGCACCATCAGGTCGCAGGGTTGGCCAACCAAGACGAATTGTTTCTCCTGGCCCGTCGTCTTCTGAAAGAAATCACCGAGTTCGACTGGGAGATGAAAGCGGTTGAGGTGCTCGGGCCTCTCGTAGAGTTCGTCTCGATAGATGTGCTGGGCTTCGACCGATACGGGATTGTTCGTTCCGCGCGGCTCACTTAACTTCCGGAGCAACCGAGTGGACCGACGAACCGCATGATCCTCGTGCAGTGCGTCGCGCACGTTGGACCTTAGGCGCGCATCAAACAGCCGTAACAGCACGTCTACCTCCCATACGCCCTCGTCCCTGGCGAGCCCGAACACGATCCGCTCAAACTCGGGTGGACTCAACCGCTTTATCTCAAGCGCGACCTTCTCTGCAGAAGAGGTAATCGCTGCCTGGACTTGATTGCTGAGGGTCGATGCTGGTTGGGAAATCAGGACGACCCGGAGCGCCTCTGGGAAGGAGTTGGCATCGTCGACGAGGTGCTTCTTCGACAAGAGTATAAAGCGATCGGCATAGTCCGCGTTTTCATCGGTGAACTCCTTCCACACCGAACCTTCGTCGGCCACTTCAACCGTGTTTGTCAGCAATCCCGCCCAGATGTGTCCGCCATGATCGGCGTCGTAGAGGTCAACGGCGAGGCGATGCCCTTCGTTTGACTTACCGCTTCCGAGATCTCGATCAAACAACACCAGCATTGGGCTGTTTGCGCCAGCGCCGATGACGGAATCCTTTGTTGACTTCCATTCGTCGGGGGTCATTCCCTGAAAGTCGATTTCTGGTTTCAGATCGTAGAACAGGTGCAGTTCTTCCGATATTGGCAATGGAGTGGACGACTTCTTACAAAGATCCTCGAGCGCGCTCCGCTTCTCAACGGGCCCCAGGGTCTCCCACGAATCAGAGAGCTTGCCTCGCCAAAGTTCCGGCTCGCTGGAGAAGTCGACATCGCCGATTTCGGCCACGCTAATTGTCTGATTTTTTACTGAGACCCCGGCTTCGTACAGATCTTCGATCTTCAACTCGAACTCATCATCGACAACCATGACCCTGCTTATGCCCACTGCGGTCAGCAGAACTCGCACAGCTTCTATAGCGTCGGCTCCGCTTCCTTGCGAAGCACCGTCTGAGGACAGGTCTCGTATCGAGGTCTCTGTGGATTCTTCTGTTGAAGAATCCGTCATGGGGATACTGCCCCAGAGAGATCGACGTTGAATATATAACGACGATTGAACTGATTTCGGTCTCCCAAGAGGGCTATCCCGCAGCCGTCCGACTGCAACAACTGCGTTGAGATGAACAAGCCGAGTCCGCGGCCTTGGCCCTTTGGTTTTCGAGTTGTGAAAGGTTCAAACAAAGAGTGCTCGATTTCGGATTCCACTCCCGGCCCATTGTCCTGCACGCGCACGGAAGTACCGTTAACCGAGAGTGTCACTTCGCCGCGCGCCAAGCGCCCGGTCCGAATCTCTTCGCGAAGCCAGTATTCACTGTTCAGCAGCAGGTTGTCGAATACCTGGAAGACTTTCCCGCGATTGATGACCACTGTGGCGTCCTCAATGACTCTAAGGTTCACATGGAGGTTCTCGGTTCGCCATCGTGCCATGAAATAGTCCGCCACTTCCTGAAGTATTTGAGACAACAAGAGGCGCTCTCGCCGCTCTCGTACGAACCTCAGTGAAGGGGCGAGGTGAGCGATTTGGCGTCTGAGTCCGGCGACGCTTCCCTTGACGTGTTCGACGAAGTTCACGATCCGTCGGTCGTCGGCACGCGAGTTCTTGAGGTGCTTCGCGACATCGCTAGTCCGTCGCGCGAGGCGATCAGCAATATTGGCGATCTCGTGTGAGAGCGATTCCGCTGCGAGTCCCACTCCAACGGTCTCATACATGAGCGCGAGTTGGTCCTCTGTCGAATCAAGCTCGTTCTGAAGACGGACTCCGACATGCTTCTGTTGTTCCAGTTCGGCGATGTACTGCTCGCGCTCCTTCATGGCCATCGCGGCTGCTTCGGCTTGATTTCCGAATTCAGTTAGAGAAGTGAGCATCTCTTGGGCGTTCTCATCTAGCTGGGCGCCGGATCCAACGACATGGCTGACGGCTTCGGTTGCTGATTCTGCGGCGCTCTCAAGGTTCATTCTGGTAGTTTTGAGTGCCTCCCGTTGACTCTCGGCGACAGCGAGTGTCTTTCCAAGTTGTCTTGTCAAGTCGCGGGGTGATCGCGAAATATTCGAGTCTGCGGGGAGTGCCTGCTCGCGTCGGAACTCGCCCCATGAGCGGCCGATCAGTTCTTGGATCTCATGGCTTGTTGCCACGAACTTCTGCATTATCTTCTCGAAGTTTTCAAAGTGAGGCGTCCGACTGAAACCCTCGCGATCGGTGGTCTCGATGAGCTGGGCGTTGTCTGATGCGCTGAGTTCTATGTAGCCGAGGGTGGTCCCTGGGCGAAGCCCGTACCACGATGCTCCGGATGTCCATCCGTGTCCCAGCCTCAGCCAGTCGTCGGGGGTGCGTACGTTGAAGCCGTTTCGATAGATTCGGACCCCGGCGAGATCTTTGATCTGTTGACGCAGGAGCTTGACTGAATCGAACCCGCCGACACGTTCGGCAACTTCAGATCTGAGGTTAAAAACGTCGATTTCCCCCGAAAACGGCCCTGGCGAGGCGGTATCTCCCGCTTCCGAGCTAGCCGACACCGGCTTGAGTTCCGCCAGGCGGATCGTTCGTTGGAACTCAACCCACCACCCCTTGTCCGCTGCCGGACGGAGTTGAAGATCCTTGGCGAGCGGCTTCTCGCGCAGAAATTCAAGGAGAGCGGCGCCATCGTCTGCTTCGCAGATGCGCTCGAACTCGGGACGGTCCTCTTTGGTATTTGGGAACAGGTGGCTGAGACGCGCTCGGCCAGTGATGTGGAGTTCGTTGTCGACGCTGTACTTGAGATCGTAATGGATGATCGCCGCCTGGCGTAGACTCGCTTCCAGGCCATCCAGATCCAAGTCTTCGCCGTTGACGCTGCCGCGTATCTTGAACGCAGCCACTCCGCCGTAAGGGGAGACGACCTTGGCAAGGGAACGCTGCACTTCAGACACGTTCTCAAGGCGATCCAACTCGCGAAGATCAGAGACTTGGATCTTCGTGCCGTGTCGAGCATCGTCAAGTCGTTCAGAAGTTCGGATGGACAGTTCAATGTCGGAAAGACGTTCATATTCTCGAAACGTCCGCCAGTCGAATGTGACGGTGTGCGTTACTTCCTCGCCATCGGGTGTGGTGATGATCGTCAGTCGGTTTCCCAACCGCTGTGCTCCGAGGCGACCGAGACCCTTGTCGCCGAGAGGTGTGCGTCCTCCCTTTGTAGTTTCGCCTCGGTCCTTCATTCGGCTTTTGATCGAGTTGGATACCGTCAGCCACCCGCGCCGGATGTCTTCCTCGATCATTCCGTGTCCGTTGTCGACCACCTCCACATAACCGTGATCTTCGGGGAAATCCGTTGGGCCGGAGGTCGTGACGATCCGCACGATGGCGTATTCAGAATCGGCGTCATATGAGTTCTTCAAGAGTTCAGCGAGCGCCTGGATTTCATCACTGATCAGATCCTCGCCCAGCTTAAACAACACAGAAGGGTGTACCTCTAAGCTCGCGGTGCTGACGGTCTCCGTCATGTTGACAACGGGGTGCGTCGCATAACGAGGATGGTTTCGTCGCCCATTGTGGGTACCGAATCGTTGCGTGACGGCATCCTCTTGCGAGTCTGGGGGATCTCGCGACTTAGCGCCGATACAAAATCGGTGCGCTTGCCGAGTAATTCACGCAAGATCGGGGCCATGGGGATTTTGACCCCGCCGATCCTTCGGTCGCCGGTCGTCCACACCAGAAGTCCACCGGGACGTACGAGATTGACGATTGGTCCGAGACTGTCGTCGATGTCTGTGTAGAAAGCGATTAGGCGACTCCGCCGATCATGCGGCGCGTCACACAGGCTGTCGAAGGAGCGTCTGAGTTGAGGCGAACGATCCAAGAGCGACTCCAACCGTTCGTACCGTCGAGACCTTGACCCGCCCAGGCTGAGGGTATCGAGTCGATGTGTGTTGGCCACGCACTCGTCGGAGTCCAGCCCAGTTATATCGCTACGGTCTATCCATTGGAGTGGAAGGTAGGACGCCTGGCCGTACGTGACAGTTGTGTGATTGTCCCCATACGGGGGTGATGTCATCATCAGATCTGCCGTTTCGTTCCACGCAACAGTGCGGACATCTCCGATCCGAAGGCGGATTCGCCGCGCGTAACTCGTTCCGTCAAGCAGCCTGCGAGACCCAAGGAACTCCTGTTGTTGGCGCAGAACCCGTAGATTACGTCTCGCAATCTCCGCGAACAGCGGTACAGGGTCAGGCCGGGTTGCAATCTCCAAATCGGGGCGGATATGCAGCTTTACCGTTGAAGTGCGAGAGTTGGAGGACCGGCGCACGGTTTCAGCCAGCGCAACCCACCAGAAGCGGCGCACTGTGTCCTGCTCACAGGCTTTGATCGACCCCCTCAGCTTGTTCAGGCCATCGACCACATGAGGTTCAAACCACTTGTCCAGGTTGGGAAATTGCACCTCTTGTTCGGGCAACTTTCTTGAAGTCGACCGTTTCATCACACGTCGAAGCTCAGCCTCAAGGAGGTCAGCATCAAAAAGTTCGGCTTTCGCTTGCGAAACGAGCACGGCTAACGGATTTATGTCGCCGCCAAAGAAGTTCAGGCCTTGGAGCATCGCCTCCGTCATGACGGTTCCAGAACCGACGAACGGGTCGTAGACTTCGGCGATCCCTGGATCTAGGCTCACGAAAGACTCAAGGAGTTTCCCCTGTAGGCGCGGGACCATCATCGCCGGGTACTGGAACAGTGAGTGAACGAACTGCCGACCACCGCGATCAGCGAAGGACCAGTACTGAGCGTCTCCCTCCGCTAAATCCTCCAGACACTGAGCGATTTGTTGGTTCGTCGGCGGGTGCGCTGTAACCAGCGGGTCGCGGGTCACCAGCGACCTCCACGAGACACAGCGCCCGTAGCGGCGTTGACCGAACCATTCGGAAAATCCATTGCATGAGCGTAGGCGCTCACCCGGCCCACCCGCGGTTTTTCTGCTATCCCAGCCGTTACTTCACGCATGCCATAACCGTAGACGGGAAGTGTGACGCTGGTGCTGTGGTTGACTCACGTTGATGTCAGGCGCCGATGATGTGGTAACCGCCGTCGACGTGGATCATCGAACCAGTGGTGGCACGGAACCAATCGGAGAGCAAGGCCACCGATGTCTCTGCTACGGCGCTCGAATCTCCGACATCCCAGCCGAGCGGTGCGCGGTCGTCCCAGACGTCCTCGAAAGCTGAAAACCCCGGGATGGATTTGGCGGCCATCGTCCGAATCGGCCCAGCGGCCACTAAGTTGCAGCGGATCTGAGACGGCCCAAGCTCACGGGCAAGGTAACGATTGGTCGATTCCAGGGCTGCTTTGGCGACGCCCATCCAGTTGTAGGCAGGCCAGGTGACTGTCGCATCGAAGTCGAGAGCGACAATCGAACCTCCGTTGGTCATGAGTGGAGCCACCGCGTCGGCCAGCAGCTTCAATGAATAGGTTGAGATCTCAATGGCCACTTTCACGTCATCCCAGGTAGCTCCCATGAAGTCCTCACCCAGGCAGGCTTCGGGTGCGAAACCGATGGCATGAAGGGCACCGTCTACGCGGCCCCATTTTGCTTCGAGAGCGTTACGCAAGCTCTCGGCATGGCTCGGCTCGGTTACGTCGAACTCAAGCACTTCGGGTTCAGTAGCTAATTTGCGGGCAGTTCGTTGCGTAAGTCGCAAACCGCGGCCTGCGCCTGTGAGTACGATCTCGGCACCCTCCGCTTGGGCTCGGGTCGCCACCCCGAACGCCAAAGAAGCGTCGGTGAGGACGCCGGTTACCACTATTCGTTTTCCGTCCAATAGGCCCACGTTTCTCCCTTACTGCGTCGGAGTCTGCAGCGACACCGTACCCTCACTGTGATGCACATCGGATTACTGGGCGCTACAGGTCCTGCTGGGACGGCATTAGCGGCGAGACTGGCTTCGGTTGGGCATGAGGTCACCATCGGGTCCCGTTCGAAGTATCGAGCCATGGAAGTGCGTGATTCGATCATCGACAAATGGCCGCGCTCCGAACTGCACATCGACAGCGCCGACAACCTCGGAGCGGCGGAGGGAGAAGTAGTGGTGATCGCCACGCCGTGGAACGCTGCTACCGAAACTGCCCACAGCGTGCGTCCGAAACTTCGCGGCAAGGTGGTCGTTTGCATGAGCAACGCACTGTCGAAGGTTGGTCGTGAATTTCAGCCTCTAGTCCCGCCTCGCGGTTCGGTTAGTGCCAGCGTGCAAGCCGAACTGCGCGACTCCTACGTTGCCGCCGCGTTTCACCATGTGCCTGCTACCGAACTCGGCCGCATCGACTGCCCGGTTGTGTCGGACATCTTGATCTGTTCAGACCATCAGCGGGCAACTGTTACGATCTCTGATCTCTGCAGTCAGATCCCTGGAATGAGGCCTCTGGACGCGGGCGAATTGTCCAACGCCACGGCTATTGAGGCGTTTACCGCGGTGTTGTTGCAGCTGAATGTTCGTTACCAGACACGGGTCGCGTTGCAGCTGGCGGGAATTGACGATGATCCGCACGCCTAGCAGTCGTTGAGCGCCCATGGAGCCGATGCAGCTCTACGATACTCACCGGGGCGCGACTGTTGGATTCGCTCCTGGTCCGGTCGTGACCATGTACGTATGCGGTATCACGCCCTATGACGCCACTCATTTGGGCCACGCTGCCACATACGTCACCTACGACGTGCTGCAGCGCCGTCTGCGCGACCTGGGGCACGAGACTCGCTGTGTCCGCAACATCACCGATGTCGACGACGACATCCTCGCCGCTGCGCAACAACGCGGAGTCTACTATCTCGATCTGGCATTCGGGGAGACGGCTCGCTTCGACGACGATATGGAGGCCCTCAACGTGCTCCCGGCGTGGTCGGCGCCGAGGGCCACCGGCGCTATTCCCGATATCAGAGGGGTGATCGAAACGATCCTCGAGCGCCAAATGGCTTACGTCGTCAACGGCACTGTGTATTTCGACACCCGAGCAGCCGAAGACTTCGGGTCTCTCGGCTCGTTGGGCCGTGAACGAATGCAAAGGCTTGGATTGGAATGGCGCGAGGATCCCAATGATCCCCAAAAACGTGATCCCCTCGACTTTTTGATGTGGAGGCCGTCCGGTCCCGGTGAGCCCTCTTGGGAATCGCGCTGGGGTCCCGGTCGCCCCGGATGGCACATTGAATGCACGGCGCTGGCGTTACGGGAACTAGGACCTTCGATCGATCTTCACGGAGGTGGCATAGATCTGCTGTACCCGCATCATGAGTGCGTCAGGGCTCAGAGCGAAGCCGCGACCGGGGAGCCGTTTGTCAAGCATTGGCTGCATCAGTCGATGGTGTACCTCAACGGTCGTAAAATGTCGAAGTCGACCCAAAACCTGATCTTTGTCCATGAGCTTCGATCTGAATATGACCCGATGGCGATCCGTTTGGCATTGAGTGCTCATCACTATCGCCGCCCCTGGAATTGGAGTGATCAGTTGATGTCAGATGCTGCTGAGCGTCTCGAACAGTGGCGTGCCGCAGGCACTGGGGACGCGGCGATCAACGAAGTGCGGGCGCATCTCGATGATGACCTGGATGTGCCGGCCGTGCTCAAGGTGATTGACGAAGCTGTGGCACAACGACAGGGAGTGAGCGCCGCTGCCGCACTTATTGGCGTCGTCCTATAATGCTCTGGTCATGAACCGGGAGCAGGGACAGCTACAGACCGCCGCGAAGATCGTCCTGCGTCCGGTATTTTCTGCTTTGTGGCGGATCACCTCGGTGGGACTCGACAATGTGCCTGTTGACGGTCCTGCCATCTTGGCGCCGAATCATGCATCGGTGATAGACAGCTTCTTCTTGCCCGCCACGCTGCCGCGTCGGATCACGTTCGTTGGCAAGTCGGAGTATCTCGACGATTGGAAGACTCGGCGCTTGTTTCCGGCGCTCGGAATGATCCCGATTGATCGCGGTGGCGGCAATGCCTCGGCTCGCGCGCTCGATACCGCGGCCCGACTGCTTGAGGACGGGGAACTCTTTGGAATTTACCCCGAGGGGACTAGGGCCCGTGACGGTTTTCTCCACAAAGGGCACACCGGCGCGGCGCGACTCGCTATGCGGACCGGTGCGCCAATCATCCCGGTGGGGATTCTCGGGACTCGCGCGGTGCAGCCCCCCGATGCCAAAGCCCCAAAACCGTTTCGGCCCATTGAGGTTCGGTTTGGCAAGCCGATCGTGGGTGAGCCGAGCGGAACTGCGCCGAATCAGCGGCTTCGTTTGCGCCAGTTGACCGACGAGTTGATGTTTGAGATCGGAAACCTGACTGGGCAGGACTACGTCGATGCGTACGCCACGAAGAGGCCCACTCAGTCCGCTGAGCAAACGCATGCGGCTACTGATCTGGAGATGTTGCCGCGCCGCTCATCTACTGAGGTGTTGAAATCGGCTGCTCTGGCGAGTTGATCTCTGGCTGCTGATGAGCACCCGGTGCGAGAGCTTGATGGGCGAATAATGCGACCTACGGCCCAGACGTGGCCGGTATCGTTAACTGCCTATGTCTGATTTGATCTCCGTTCGACTGCTAGATGGATCTGAGCGACAGCTCAGCGTCGGGTCCTCGGCTGCTGATCTGGCTGCGTCAATCAGTCCTCGCCTCGGTTCGGTAGCGCTGCTAGCGGTTGTCGATGGTGTCGAACAGGATCTCAACGTGGCGCTACGCGATGGGTCAAAAGTCGAAATCGTCACACCTCAGTCCGAAGCTGGTCTTCGTACTATCCGTCATTCAACCGCCCACGTATTGGCGCAGGCCATTGTTGACCTTTACCCCGGTACCCAACTTGCGATCGGTCCGCCGATCGAACATGGCTTCTACTACGACGTCGAACTGCCCGATGGCCAGGCGCTTTCCGAGACTGAATTGGAGCAGATCGAGGCGCGCATGGCAGAGATCGTCGCTGAGGATCAACCTTTCGTGCGACACGAGCTGGACGCCGAAGAAGCAGCGACCTTCTTTGCCGACGATATGTACAAGGCCGAGATTATTGAGCGCGTCGTGTCGGGCGCGACGACAGGTGAAGATGTGGGTGAGGTCGCCGACGCGTCGTCAATCAGCTATTACGCAAACGGCGACATCCACAGCGATGGCACTTTCCGCGACATGTGTACCGGTCCTCATGTACCCAGCACCGGCCGGCTCGGAGCTTTCAAGCTCCAGTCTGTTGCGGGGGCCTATTGGCGGGGCGATGTTTCGCGTCCGATGCTTCAGCGGGTGTATGGCACCGCATGGTCGTCGCGCAAGGAACTGAAAACCCATCTGCAGATGTTGGCCGAGGCAGCCAAGCGGGATCATCGTCGCCTTGCGGTCGATCTCGATCTTCTTAGTTGGCCCGAGGAACTGGGCCCTGGTTTGGCGGTCTGGCATCCCAAGGGTGCTCTGGTCCGCAAGCTGATGGAGGACTACAGCCGCAAGCGTCACGAACAAGGCGGTTATGACTTTGTCTTCACACCGCATTTGGCCAAGTCGGTGCTGTGGGAGACCTCTGGACATCTCGATTTCTACGCCGACTCGATGTATCCGCCTATGGATCTCGACGGCACGTCGTATTACCCCAAGCCGATGAATTGTCCGTTTCATGTGATGATTTATCGCTCGGGTCAACGCAGCTACCGTGAGTTACCTCTGCGTCTATTCGAGTTGGGGGCGGTGTATCGCTACGAACTGTCCGGAGCGGTTCACGGTTTGATGCGGAGCCGTGGATTCACGGTGGATGACAGCCACATTTTTTGTGCTCAAGAAGACATTGCGGCTGAGTTGGCTTCGCTGCTCGATTTTGTGCTCAGCGTGCTTCGTGCATTCGGCTTCGATGACTTTGTCGCCAAACTCTCGACCCGTCCGCCTGACAAGTCGGTTGGTGAAGACGAACTGTGGTCACAAGCCACCGATGGTCTGCGCGATGCTCTCGATACCTGTGGCTTGGACTACGTGGTTGATGAAGGTGGAGGCGCATTTTATGGCCCCAAGATCGATGTCGACGTAGGTGACGCGATCGGTCGTTCCTGGCAGCTCTCGACTGTGCAACTCGACTTCAACCTTCCAGAGCGCTTCGATCTGGAGTACATCTCGGCTGACGGGTCACGTAAGCGTCCGGTAATGATTCATCGGGCTCTGTTCGGATCGGTGGAAAGGTTCTTCGGGGTCTTGCTCGAGCACTATGCCGGTGCCTTTCCCACCTGGCTGGCACCAACTCAAGTAAGTGTCCTGCCGGTGGCCGCGGTCCACAACGATTATGCCCACACCGTTGCCAGCCGCCTGCGTGACGTGGGTGCTCGCGTTGAGGTGACTGATGCGGTTGAACCGCTCGGCAAACGTGTCCGCAACGGCAAGGTCCAGAAGATCCCTTACATCCTCGTTGTGGGCGACGATGACGTGGGAAACGACACGGTCGGAGTCAACCGCCGAGACCAGAACGCGCCTGAACGCGACGTGCCGGTAGTCGAATTTGCCGAACAGCTTGCGGCAGAAGCCGCTGGCCCGGTCTGAGCCCAGGTGCCTAATCTCGAGATGGTCGTGACTTCTGATGGTTGAGCGCCTTTGGGCCGGGTGGCGCATACCGGTTGCTGAAGCTGGTGTTGACACTGAGTTGGTGGTGCCAGAGGGCAAGACGCTGTTCGAGGCCCTTGTTGACAGCGAACTGCCTGATGCGCAGACCTACATACTTTGGCGGGGCGGACTTTGCTTCGCGGTGCTCAACATCTATCCGTACGCGCGAGGCCATCTGCTGGTGGTCCCCAATCGGCCAGTCACCGCGCTCGGCGACCTGACGACCGATGAGCACAGCGAACTCTGGGCCGCGGTCCGCAGTGCCACGCTGGCGGTTACGGCCGCTTATCAGCCCCACGGCATCAACGTTGGCGCCAATCTTGGCCGAGGCTCAGGGGCGGGTGTGCCGGATCATCTCCATGTTCATGTCGTTCCACGCTTCGCCGGCGACACCAACTTCATGACATCGGTCGCCAATGTGCGGGTGATGCCCGAGACGCTCTCAGATACCTGGAACCAGATCGTCGCCGCCTGGCCACCGGTTGCGGGTGGGTGATTCTGTCTGCCCGTGGAAATTCCAGCCCCAGCAGGTGATGGTGTTGTCTGTGCGGATCGCACAAGAATGGAACGCGCCGGCGGCGACGTTTTGGAACCCTCCCGCGGGCGCATCGGATTGACCTCTGTGGTTGTTGCCCCAGCAGGTGATCGTGTTGTCTGTGCGGATCGCGCACGAGTGGCTCGCGCCGGCGGATACGTGTTGAAACTCTCCCGCAGGCGCATATGTCTGCCCCCAGTAGTTGTCGCCCCAGCAGGTGATGATGTTGTCTGTGCGCACCCCACACGAATGCAACCCGCCTGCGGCGATGGCTATGAACGCACTGGGGTCACACGTTGGCGTGAGGGGGTCCACGCTGACATCAGGTCCGCCCTGGTAGCGGTACAGGAACGTGACCAGCTCAGCGCGCGTCAAGGTCTCATCGGGAGAGAACCTGGTTGGGGAGGTTCCGGTGGTGATGCCAGAGGTCGCCAGCCAAGAAACGGGGGCGTGTTGCCAACCTTTGAACACATCAACAAAGGAATGCGCCCCGGTTGGCGGTTGACCTGCTAGCTGATGCAAAAACGCTGCCAGCTGAGCGCGCGTCAAGGTCTCGTCGGGAGAGAACGTGGTTGGTGAGGTTCCGGTGGTGATACCAGCAGCTGCCATCCAGGAAACAGCATCGTTTCGGGCTTGGACTCCTATATAGCTGAACGAATGAGCCACAGCGGAGGGTTGGCCTTCCATGTTCCAGAAATACACCGCGGTTTCTCCGCGTGACACCGGAGCGTCCGGGTCAAAGCAGTTCCCGGAAATATCGGTGATGTCGTTATCGACTGACCACTGGACCGGCTCGGTGTAATACCGATCCTCGGCGACGTCACCGTAACCCGCGACCGCGCCCGCCGGTGCCGACACCAACAGCGAAGACGCCGCCAAACACAACACCGACCCACACCAACCCACCAACCGAACCCGCATCACCACCGCCCCTCAAAACTCAATCGAATCGAACCGCGAAGACACTACCCCCAACACGGTGATGGCCTGAACATCAATGAAACCAGGCTGAAGCTAGGCTCACTTCGGTGAACGACGACCACGCTACGGGCGAAACAAAACGAGATGACGAACTCCGCGATTCGCTTCCGGCGGATCTTGACTCCAGCGCGGTTGCGGAGCCGTACCTCTTTCCGAACAACAGCAGGCGTCGTATTCCGGCGGTGCTGTACGTGTTGATCGGTGCCGTTTGCGTCCTGGGGAGCCTCACGGTCGGCGCAGACACGCCCGTTGTGAAGGACTCGTTCGTCAACAACGGAGTGCTCGTAGCTGGGATTATTTTGATCCTGGTGGGTCTATATCACGCTCAGGGTGGTTGGGATCTGTCCTTCGACGAGGAGCAGGCGTTGCAGGCAGCGGCGCGTGACGTTGGTTTCCCAGTTGGTCACGCGTCGGCGCAGCTTGGTTGGAGAGGTCTACGGAGTCGGCCCACCTGGAGGGTGCTTCTGTACAGCAACGAACCTTCGCCGACACACCGGGGACTGGTGCTGGTAGACGGTATCGACGGTGAGATCATCGACAGATTCGTCGAACAAAACCCCGAAGACTGGACCAACCTGCGCACCTGACCACGGCGAGACGTCGAAGTTTTGTGCATTATTGTGCGCTTGTTTGCAAAGTTACGCGTATAGCAACATAATTGTGCACAATGGAACGTAGCAAGAACCCGTACGCCCCAGGTGCCGGTCAGCGTCCGCCGGAGTTGGCGGGTCGGGAAGCGGAACTAGCAGCGTTTACGACGCTGCTGGACCGACTTGAGGGCGGCCTGCCCGAACGAGGAATCATGCTGACGGGCCTGCGAGGCGTCGGCAAGACGGTGCTGCTCGAGACGCTGCTCGACAGTGCCACGCAGCGGGGTTGCCTGGTCGGACTGGTCGAAGCCGATCAGCGGCGCTCTTTTCGCTACGCGGCCGCGCGCGCTCTGCGCGACGCGTTGAGGTCTCGCTCAGTACGTGGACGTTTGTCGGGCACCCTGCGGCGCGCCTTGGGTACCCTGCGGTCTTTCTCGGTGACGGCGACCCCCGAAGGCTCGCTGACGCTCGGTGTGAACATCGAACCCGAACCGGGACGGGCGGATTCTGGAGATCTTGAACTGGACTTGATCGATCTCCTCAATGACATGGGAGAGGCTGCCGCACAACTCGGGACCGCGGTGCTTCTTCTAGTCGATGAACTTCAAGTGCTCCCCGATGACCAACTGGCCGCGGTCGCGGGCGCGACTCACCACGTCAACCGCCGCGGACTTCCGGTGGCCGTGGTCGGAGCGGGGTTGCCGCACCTCAAGCGCAGATTGACCGAAGTCAAGACCTACAGTGAGCGTCTTTACTCCTATCGGCAGGTCGGGACTCTTGATGTCGTCAGTGCGCGCCGGGCACTGACCAAGCCCGTCGAGAACCTGAACGTTGAGTGGCGTTCAGAGGCGCTCGACGCAGTAGTCGACGAAGCAGCGGGCTATGCCTATTTCTTGCAATCGTTCGGCAAGGCTGTGTGGGACAGCGCGTCGGGCGCACGGATCAGCGCCGATGAGGCCGCAATCGGTATCGGCGTTGCAAAAGAAGACCTCGACTTCTCATTCTTCGGTTCTCGCTGGGAGCGCGCCACGCCAGCTCAGCAGCACTACATGCAGGCCATGGTGCAAGCGGCCTACGCGCACACATCCGGCGACACGGCGTCCGGTTCTGAGGAAGGAGCAACAAACGTTGTTCCGCTGCGGTTCGCGGCGCCGGTCGCGGTGGCTTCGATGGATGTGGCGCGCCTACTCGGCACTTCCCCTGGACGGCACCGAAAGGGCCTGATCGACAAGGGTTTGATCTATGTGCCGAGCCGTGGCCAAGTTGCCTTCACCGTCCCGGGCATGGCCTCGTTCATCCAGCGCGTCACCGCCGCGGAGAGTCCCTAATCGATCAGCGGCCCGCCGGACAGGATCCACGTTCTCGCCGAAGTGTAGGTGCCCGTACGGCTCGGATGGCAACAAACGCGGATCGCCACAAGAATCACTGGGGGGGTCCCTGTCTTGTTGTCAGGTCTTTTTCGGCGGTTTGGGCCGGTGTGGTTCAGTGTTGTTGTTGGGTGGTTTTGATGGGTGTGGGGGTGCTGTGGTACCAGTTGTGGGTGCCGGTGAGGGGGTTTGTGTAGAGGGTCATGGTGAGCGGTCCGTTGTTGTCGTGGGTGGTCCAGTGCTGGCCTGGTGTGCGGGTGCTGATGTAGAGGTTTGTGGGTTTGTGCGCGTTCCGCCAGACGGCGACGTCGATGGTGGCCGTTGAGCCGTCCGCGAGGATGGTTTTGATGGGTGTGAGGGTGCTGCGGTACCAGTTCTGGGTGCCGGTGAGGGGGTTTGTGTAGAGGGTCATGGTGAGCGGTCCGTCGTTGTTGTGGATGGTCCGGTCCAGGCCTGGTGCGCGGGTGCTGATGTAGAGGTTTGTGGGTTTGTGCGCGTTCTGTGAGACGGCGACGTCGATGGTGGTGGTCTCCGCGGCTGTTTTTCGGGTGAGGGCCACGCGGTAGGTTCTGGTGCGGGTGTTGTCCGCGGAGGTCACTGTGACGGTGATCTCTGTGAGGTCGTCGAGCGCGACCTGGTGACCGTCGCCGTCGGGTTTGATCTCGACGTGGGCTTGGGGTTGTGTTGTTTGGGCTGTCACGACAGTGTCGACTACGCCGTCGACAACAGCGGTGTAGTCGACGCGGTCGGGGTTGAACCCGCCGAAGTCGACGCCGCTGAGCGACAGCGCAGCGAGGCGCGCGTCGATAGCGTCGGGCATGTTGTAGGTGTAGACGCTGCTGCTCCATTGGTCAACGACATACATGAAGTCGCCGTCAGACCAGATACCTCTGGGGCTGTGGTTGCCGGCACCGGAAAGCTCCCCGAACTCCTCGCTGGGGACACGCTCAAGGAGCTGCGGCGCTTCGCTGCCCGCCCGGGTGTTTCGGACCGTGACCGCTCGTTGGACCGTGACCGCTCGTTGGACCGTGACCGCTCGTTGGACTGTGACCGCTCGTTGGACCGTGACCGCTCGTTGGACCGTGACCGTCTGTGCGGGCGGGTCGGGCAGGCGGTAGGCGAAGATCCGTTTGGCGGTGTGGTCAGAGACCCAAACAGCGACACCGTCAGACCACAGGCCGCGGGGGTCGCTGTTGTTGTTGTCGAGCAGATAGTGGCCGAGCAGCCGCCCGCTCCCCAGGTCATAGGCGAACAACGCCTGCTGCTGGTCAAGCACCCACAAGACCTCACCGTCGGACCAGACACCGCGAGCGTCGCTGTTGGCCCCGCCAAGCACGACCTCGCGCCCGACGAGACGGTCGCCGCTGTCGAAGTCGTAGACGAAGACCCGGTCCTCGCCGCTGTCAGAAACCCAAACAGTTCCCGTCTGGGACCACAAACCACGCGGGAAACGGTTGGCGTCGTCAAGCATGAACTCGCTGTGCTCAACACGCTCACCGGTGTCAAGACCATACGCATACACCCCGCCGCCGCTGAAGTCGTTGTCGACGATCCACAGAGTCAAACCATCAGACCAAGAACCCGTAAGCTCGCCGTGGTCCCCGTCGAGGCTCTCGATGTCATGGTCCACCGTCCACTCAAAGTCAACACTGCTCGGGACGGGCCCGCCGCCGATATCAGCGAAGAACACCGGCGCATTGTTGACAGGCCCACTGGTATCGGGCGTACTGGTATCGGGCGTGTTGTTGGCCGGCGTGTTGTTGGCCGGCGTGTTGTTGACAGGCGTGTTGTTGGCCGGCGTGTTGTTGGCCGGCGTGTTGTTGGCCGGCGCCCTGTTGGCAGGCGTGTTGGTGCGGCCCGTGCCAGAGGGCGACCATGCACTGGGGGTCTCCCCGTTGAGAGCCCGTATCTGCACTTGATAGCTGGTGTTGGCGGTCAGTCCGGTGATCGTCGCTGACGTGGACGTACCCGAATGCGGCCAGGCCCTGAACGCGCCGCTGGAACCGGCCCGGTACTGGACGCTGTAGCCGGTCAGTGCGGGGCCTCCGTTGCGGCCCGGCGCACCCCAGGCCACGTTCAGGCTCGTCGTTGACCCCGACGTAGCCGACACCGACGGCGCCGCCGGCCGCGACGGTGCCTCGGCCACGTCGGTCAAGGTGATGGTGACCGTCACCGTGTCGCTGGCGGTGCCGTCGGAAGCCTTGATCGTCACCGAATAACTGCTCTTGGTCTCAAAGTCATAGGTCACACCCGACCTGGTCTTGATACGCCGGGTCGCCGCATCGAAGCTGAACGAGACGCTGTCGGCGCCCTCCATCGAATACGTCAACGTGTCGCCGCTGTCGGCGTCGGTCGCCGCGGGAACCACCGCCCCCACATTCGTGTTAGCGGCGGTGTTCTCCGCCAGACTGCGCGTCAACGAAGCAGCCGCGAACACCGGCGCACTGTTGGCCGGCGAGTTGGTGCGGCCCGTGCCAGAGGGCGACCATGCACTGGGCGTCTCCCCGTTGAGCGCCCGTACCTGCACTTGATAGCTGGTGTTGGCGGTCAGCCCGGTGATCGTCGCCGACACCGACGTACCCGAATGCGACCAGGCCCTGAACACACCGCTCGAACCAGCCCGATACTGGACGCTGTAGCCGGTCAGTGCGGGGCCTCCGTTGCGGGCAGGCGCAGTCCAGGCCACGTTCAGGCTCGTTGTCGAACCCGACGTAGCCGACACCGACGGCGCAGCCGGTGTCGACGGCTGCTCAGCCACATCAGTCAAGGTGATAGTGACCGTCACCGTGTCGCTGGCCGTCCCGTCGGAAGCCTTGATCGTCACCGAATAACTCGTCTTGGTCTCAAAGTCATAGGTCACACCCGACTTGGTTTTGATACGCCGGGTCGCCGCATCGAAGCTGAACGAGCCGGAGTCTGTGCCCTCCATCGAATACGTCAACGTGTCGCCGCTGTCGGCGTCGGTCGCCGCGGGAACCACCGCCCCCACATTGGTGTTCGCGGCGGTGTTCTCCGCAACACTGCGCGTCAACGAAGCAGCCGCGAACACCGGCGCCCTGTTGGCCGGCGTGTTGGTGCGGCCCGTGCCCGACGGCGACCATGCACTGGGCGTCTCCCCGTTGAGAGCGCGTACCTGCACTTGATAGCTGGTGTTGGCGGTCAGCCCGGTGATCGTCGCCGACACCGACGTACCCGAATGCGACCAGGCCCTGAACACGCCGCTCGAACCGGCCCGATACTGCACGCTGTAGCCGGTCAGTGCGGGGCCCCCGTTGCGGCCAGGCGCAGTCCAGGCCACGTTCAGGCTCGTTGTCGAACCCGACGTAGCCGACACCGACGGCGCCGCAGGCCGCGACGGTGCCTCGGCCACGTCAGTCAAGTTGATAGTGACCGGCACCGTGTCGCTGGCCGTCCCGTCGGAAGCCTTGATCGTCACCGAATAACTCGTCTTGGTCTCGAAGTCATAGGTCACGCCCGACTTGGTTTTGATACGCCGGGTCGCCGCATCGAAGCTGAACGAGCCGCTGTCTGTGCCCTCCATCGAATAAGTCAACGTGTCACCGCTGTCGGCGTCGGTCGCCGCGGGAACCACCGCCCCCACATTCGTGTTCGCGGCGGTGTTCTCCGCAACACTGCGCGTCAACGAAGCAGCCGCGAACACCGGCGCACTGTTGGCGGGCGTGTTGGTGCGGCCCGTGCCCGACGGCGACCATCCGCTGGGCGTCTCCCCGTTGAGAGCCCGTACCTGCACCTGATAGCTGGTGTTGGCGGTCAGCCCGGTGATCGTCGCCGACACCGACGTACCCGAATGCGACCAAGCCCTGAACACACCGCTCGAACCAGCCCGATACTGGACGCTGTAGCCGGTCAACGCGGGGCCCCCGTTACGGCCCGGCGCAGTCCAGGCCACGTTCAGGCTCGTTGTCGAACCCGACGTAGCCGACACCGACGGCGCCGCAGGCCGCGACGGTGCCTCGGCCACGTCAGTCAAGGTGATGGTGACCGTCACCGTGTCGCTGGCGGTGCCGTCGGAAGCCTTGATCGTCACCGAATAACTGGCCTTGGTCTCAAAGTCATAAGTCACACCCGACCTGGTTTTGATACGCCGGGTCGCCGCATCGAAGGCGAACGAGCCGCTGTCTGTGCCCTCCATCGAATACGTCAACGTGTCACCGTCCGCGTCGGTCGCCGCAGGAACCACCGCCCCCACATTCGTGTTCGCGGCGGTGTTCTCCGCGAGACTGCGCGTCAACGAAGCAGCCGCGAACACCGGCGCACTGTTGGCGTTGGTGCGGCCCGTACCCGACGGCGACCATGCACTGGGCGTCTCCCCGTTGAGAGCGCGTACCTGCACTTGATAGCTGGTGTTGGCGGTCAACCCGGTGATCGTCGCAGACACCGACGTACCCGAATGCGACCAAGCCCTGAACACACCGCTCGAACCGACACGATACTGCACGCTGTAGCCGGTCAACGCAGGGCCCCCGTTACGGCCCGGCGCAGTCCAGGCCACGTTCAGGCTCGTCGTCGAACCCGACGTCGCCGACACCGACGGCGCCGCAGGCCGCGACGGCTGCTCAGCCACATCAGACAAGTTGATAGTGACCGGCAACGTGTTGCTGGCCGTGCCGTCGTTGACCCTGATCGCCACCGAATAACTGGCCTTGGTCTCAAAGTCATAAGTCACACCCGACTTGGTTTTGATCTGCCGCGTCGCCGCATCGAAAGTGAACGAGGCGCGGTCGGTGCCCACCATCGAATAAGTCAACGTGTCGCCCGAGTCTGCGTCGGTCGCCGCGGGAACCACCGCCCCCACATTCGTGTTCGCCGCGGTGTTCTCCGCAACACTACGCGTCAACGAAACAGCCGCGAACACCGGCACGTTGTTGGCCGGCGTGTTGGTGCGGCCGGTGCCCGACGGCGACCATCCACTGGGCGTCTCCCCGTTGAGGGCCCGTACCTGCACTTGATAGCTGGTGTTGGCGGTCAGCCCGGTGATCGTCGCCGAGGTGGACGTGCCCGAATGCGACCAAGCCCTGAACACACCGCTGGAACCGACACGATACTGCACGCTGTAGCCGGTCAACGCAGGGCCCCCGTTACGGCCCGGCGCGGTCCAGGCCACGTTCAGGCTCGTTGTTGAACCCGACGTAGCCGACACCGACGGCGCAGCCGGTGTCGCGGGCTGCTCAGCCACATCAGTGAGGGTGATGGTGACCGGCACCGTGTCGCTGGCGGTGCCGTCGGAAGCCTTGATCGTCACCGAATAACTCGTCTTGGTCTCGAAGTCATAGGTCACACCCGACCTGGTTTTGATACGCCGGGTTGCCGCATCGAAGGCGAACGAGCCGGAGTCGGCGCCCTCCATCGAATACGTCAACGTGTCGCCGCTGTCGGCGTCGGTCGCCGCGGGAACCACCGCCCCCACATTCGTGTTAGCGGCGGTGTTCTCCGCAACACTGCGCGTCAACGAAGCAGCCGCGAACACCGGCACGTTGTTGGTCGGCGAGTTGGTGCGGCCCGTGCCCGACGGCGACCATGCACTGGGCGTCTCCCCGTTGAGGGCGCGTATCTGCACTTGATAGCTGGTGTTGGCGGTCAGCCCGGTGATCGTCGCCGACACCGACGTACCCGAATGCGACCAGGCCCTGAACGCACCGCTGGAACCGGCCCGGTACTGGACGTTGTAGCCGGTCAGTGCGGGGCCTCCGTTGCGGCCAGGCGCGGTCCAAGCCACATCCACACTCGTTGTCGAACCCGACGTAGCCGACACCGACGGCGCCGCCGGTGTCGCCGGCTGCTCAGCCACATCAGTCAAGTTGATTGTGACCGTCACCGTGTCGCTGGCCGTGCCGTCGGAAGCCTTGATCGTCACCGAATAACTGGCCTTGGTCTCAAAGTCATAGGACACACCCGACTTGGTTTTGATCTGCCGGGTCGCCGCATCGAAGCTGAACGAGCCGGAGTCTGTGCCCTCCATCGAATACGTCAACGAGTCGCTGTTGGCGTCGGTCGCCGCGGGAACCACCGAACCCACATTGGTGTTCGCGGCGGTGTTCTCCGCAACACTACGCGTCAACGAAGCAGCCGCGAACACCGGCGCGCTGTTGGCGTTGGTGCGGCCCGTGCCAGAGGGCGACCATGCGCTGGGCGTCTCCCCGTTGAGAGCGCGTATCTGCACTTGATAGCTGGTGTTGGCGGTCAGCCCGGTGATCGTCGCTGAGGTGGACGTGCCCGAAACCGACCGGGCGTTGTAGATGTAATCGGGGCTCGACACGAACAGGATGTCGTAGCTGGTCAGTGCGGGGCCTCCGTTGCGGCCCGGCGCACCCCAGGCTACGTTCAGGCTCGTTGTTGAACCCGACGTAGCCGACACCGACGGCGCCGCAGGCCGAGCCGGCCGCTCAGCCACATCAGTCAAAGTGATGGTGACCGTCACCGTGTCGCTGGCCGTGCCGTCGGAAACCTTGATCGTCACCGAATAACTGGCCTTGGTCTCAAAGTCATAGGACACACCCGACTTGGTTTTGATCTGCCGGGTCGCCGCATCGAAGGCGAACGAGGCGGAGTCTGTGCCCTCCATCGTGTAAGTCAACGTGTCACCCGAGTCGGCGTCGGTCGCCGCGGGAACCACCGAACCCACATTCGTGTTCGCGGCGGTGTTCTCCGCGATGCTGCGCGTCAACGCCGAGTCGGCGAACACCGGCGCACTGTTGACGTTGGTGCGGCCGGTGCCCGACGGCGACCATCCGCTGGGGGTCTCCCCGTTGAGAGCGCGTACCTGCACCTCATAGCCGGTGTCGGCGGTCAGCCCGGTGATCGTCGCAGACACCGACGTGCCCGAATGCGTCCACGACCTGAACACGCCGCTGGAACCGACACGATACTGGACGCTGTAGCCGGTCAGTGCGGGGCCTCCGTTGCGGCCCGGCGCACCCCAGGCCACGTCCACACTCGTCGTCGCCCCCGACGTAGCCGACACCGACGGCGCAGCCGGCGCGGCGGGCTGCTCAGCCACATCAGTCAAAGTGATAGTGACCGCCACCGTGTCGCTGGCCGTGCCGTTGAAAACTCTGATCGTGACCGAATAACTGGCCTTGGTCTCAAAGTCATAAGACACACCCGACTTGGTTTTGATCTGCCGGGTCGCCGCATCGAAGCTGAACGAGGCGCGGTCGGTGCCCTCCATCGTGTAAATCAACGTGCCGGCGCTGTTGGCGTCGGTCGCCGCGGGAACCACCGCCCCCACATTCGTGTTCGCCGCGGTGTTCTCCGCAACACTGCGCGTCAACGAAGCAGCCGCGAACACCGGCACGCTGTTGTTCGCGTGGCCCTTGAGCTCCATCGACAGCACGTTGTCCTGCGCCAGATCCCAAGCGTTGCTCTCGACAGATCTCTTTACCCGTGTATCGGCGATGGACCAGCCCGCCAGACCCGTCTGAGCGACGCTGTTCGTATAAGTGAAACTCGTTAGGGTTCCAGAGGTGCCATCGTTGACGGACACCCAATAGACCGTCGACGCTGAAAGGGTAGTGTTCGCCGGAGCCGTGAAAGTATTTAACGCGCCGGTGGTGAGGGTGGCCGGGTTCGTGAGCGTAGCGACCACATCGCCTGGCTGGTTGCTGTCGTTGTTCTCCCGGATCTTGACCACCGTCGAAAAACCCCCACGCTGACTCGAACCCATATGAATGCGGACCTCAGACAACGTGTACCCGCCGGTGCTGCTCCCAGTCGTGAAACTCTGCGCCGCGAAAAAGCTCTGGTGGGCGGTATGCCTCCCGGCAGTGTTCGACACCAACGACACCGTCGTCGGCGTATTCGCGTGGCCCTTGAGCTCCATCGACAGCACGTTGTCCTGCGCCAGATCCCAAGCGTTGCTCTCGACAGATCTCTTTACCCGTGTATCGGCGATGGACCAGCCCGCCAGACCCGTCTGAGCGACGCTGTTCGTATAAGTGAAACTCGTTAGGGTTCCAGAGGTGCCATCGTTGACGGACACCCAATAGACCGTCGACGCTGAAAGGGTAGTGTTCGCCGGAGCCGTGAAAGTATTGAACGCGCCGGTGGTGAGGGTGGCCGGGTTCGTGAGCGTAGCGACCACATCGCCTGGCTGGTTGCTGTCGTTGTTCTCCCGGATCTTGACCACCGTCGAAAAACCCCCACGCTGACTCGAACCCATATGAATGCGGACCTCAGACAACGTGTACCCGCCGGTGCTGCTCCCAGTCGTGAAACTCTGCGCCGCGAAAAAGCTCTGGTGGGTGTTATGCCTCCCGGCAGTGTTCGACACCAACGCAATGACAGGCGTGTTGGTGCGGCCGGTGCCAGAGGGCGACCATGCGCTGGGGGTCTCCCCGTTGAGGGCGCGTATCTGCACTTGATAGCTGGTGTTGGCGGTCAGCCCGGTGATCGTCGCCGACACCGACGTGCCCGAATGCGTCCAGGCCCTGAACACGCCGCTCGAACCGACACGATACTGGATGTCGTAGCTGGTCAGTGCGGGGCCTCCGTTGCGGCCCGGCGCACCCCAGGCCACGTTCAGGCTCGTCATCGAACCCGACGTAGCCGACACCGACGGCGCAGCCGGCCTCGCGGGCTGCTCAGCCACATCAGACAAAGTGATGGTGACCGCCACCGTGTCGCTGGCCGTCCCGTCGGAGGCCTTGATCGTCACCGAATAACTGGCCTTGGTCTCAAAGTCATAGGACACACCCGACTTGGTTTTGATCTGCCGGGTCGCCGCATCGAAGCTGAACGAGGCGCGGTCGGTGCCCTCCATCGTGTAAGTCAACGTGTCGGCGCTGTTGGCGTCGGTCGCCGCGGGAACCGCCGAACCCACATTGGTGTTCGCCGGGGTGTTCTCCGCGATGCTGCGCGTCAACGCCGAGTCGGCGAACACCGGCGCACTGTTGACGTTGGTGCGGCCGGTGCCAGACGGCGACCATCCGCTGGGGGTCTCCCCGTTGAGGGCCCGTATCTGCACTTGATAGCTGGTGTTGGCGGTCAGCCCGGTGATCGTCGCAGACACCGACGTGCCCGAATGCGTCCAGGCCCTGAACACGCCGCTGGAACCGACACGATACTGGACGCTGTAGCCGGTCAGTGCGGGGCCTCCGTTGCGGCCCGGCGCACCCCAGGCCACGTCCACACTCGTCGTCGCCCCCGACGTAGCCGACACCGACGGCGCCGCCGGCGCGGCGGGCTGCTCAGCCACATCAGTCAAAGTGATAGTGACCGCCACCGTGTCGCTGGCCGTGCCGTTGAAAACTCTGATCGTGACCGAATAACTGGCCTTGGTCTCAAAGTCATAAGACACACCCGACTTGGTTTTGATCTGCCGGGTCGCCGCATCGAAGCTGAACGAGGCGCGGTCGGTGCCCTCCATCGTGTAAATCAACGTGCCGGCGCCGTTGGCGTCGGTCGCCGCGGGAACCACCGAACCCACATTCGTGTTCGCCGCGGTGTTCTCCGCAACACTGCGCGTCAACGTCGCGTCCGCGAACACCGGCACGCTGTTGTTCGCGTGGCCCTTGAGCTCCATCGACAGCGGCAGGTCCTGCGCCAGATCCCAAGCGTTGCTCTCGACAGATCTCTTTACCCGTGTATCGGCGATGGACCAGCCCGCCAGACCCGTCTGAGCGACGCTGTTCGTATAAGTGAAACTCGTTAGGGTTCCAGAGGTGCCATCGTTGACGGACACCCAATAGACCGTCGACGCTGAAAGGGTAGTGTTCGCCGGAGCCGTGAAAGTATTGAACGCGCCGGTGGTGAGGGTGGCCGGGTTCGTGAGCGTAGCGACCACATCGCCTGGCTGGTTGCTGTCGTTGTTCTCCCGGATCTTGACCACCGTCGAAAAACCCCCACGCTGACTCGAACCCATATGAATGCGGACCTCAGACAACGTGTACCCGCCGGTGCTGCTCCCAGTCGTGAAACTCTGCGCCGCGAAAAAGCTCTGGTGGGCGGTATGCCTCCCGGCAGTGTTCGACACCAACGACACCGTCGTCGGCGTATTCGCGTGGCCCTTGAGCTCCATCGACAGCGGCAGGTCCTGCGCCAGATCCCAAGCGTTGCTCTCGACAGATCTCTTTACCCGTGTATCGGCGATGGACCAGCCCGCCAGACCCGTCTGAGCGACGCTGTTCGTATAAGTGAAACTCGTTAGGGTTCCAGAGGTGCCATCGTTGACGGACACCCAATAGACCGTCGACGCTGAAAGGGTAGTGTTCGCCGGAGCCGTGAAAGTATTGAACGCGCCGGTGGTGAGGGTGGCCGGGTTCGTGAGCGTAGCGACCACATCGCCTGGCTGGTTGCTGTCGTTGTTCTCCCGGATCTTGACCACCGTCGAAAAACCCCCACGCTGACTCGGACCCATATGAATGCGGACCTCAGACAACGTGTACCCGCCGGTGCTGCTCCCAGTCGTGAAACTCTGCGCCGCGAAAAAGCTCTGGTGGGCGGTATGCCTCCCGGCAGTGTTCGACACCAACGACACCGTCGTCGGCGTATTCGCCTGAGCCGGAGGCGTGGCCACAGCCAGCGTCGTGAACAGCAACAAGAACACAGCCAACGCACGCGCCGGCCGACGCAGGTGGACGCGGCCGTTACCGACGACGGAAGTCACCACCAAAGCGGCACCCTCGAACCGCCCCGCAGACCCAACAGCTCGCCGACGGCGCCACCAACAAGGTAAAGGGGGGGGGGGGGGGGGGGGAGATCCCGCGCCGTTGAACCCGTCTGCGTCCGGCTCCCATAAAGCGGACGGGCGGGATCGTTCGCCGCTTGGCTCATTACAACACCTCTACACTAATCTTTGTCGCAACCACCAGTAGAGTTCGCCTTCCCCATCAAGGAAGAAAGTCTACGCGGCCAACCACCCGCGGGCAAGCTACCGCGGCCGACCGCCCGCGGGCAACGATGGTCAATCCCTCGATCCGCCGCGACCACCGGTGAAGTTCACCCACCCAAAAATATTCGAAGAGGTTTCCCGCCATGCAGACGACACGAGCGATTCTTGGGTTTCTTTTCGCCCCTCGATGGCCTGATGGGCAACCGACCAGAACAACTGATGACCGAATTTGCCTTGCGATGCTCTTCGGTGGGTTTGCGCTGGCGTTGATATGTGTGGTCGTGACCTGGTGGGGCGGTTCATTTTCGGCCCGTGACTACCTGATCGCAACTCCAATCGCACCTTTGACATGGTTCGCAATGAACTGGCGACTACACGCAGTCGTGCGCCACGCCGAACAGAACGGGATCCCTCGTCCTTCAGACCGCCCGCGCAGTCTTCATGAACGGATTTTGGATCTCGGAGCAAGAAAGGCCGACGAGAAAGCTAAAAAGTTGTTAGTCCGCGCAACAAACAAAGAGGCCCAAGGTGAGGACAAAGAGGCGGCGAGACTTCGTAGGCTCGCCGCCAAGGAAATGGCCCAAGCAGTCAGCATCCGCGCCCTGGTCAAAAAGTGACAGTCAACACCCGCCGTTCTGGTGTCTCCGCTAGAGATGGCGTCTGTGTGACTGTCGCGGCTGCTCGACGCAACGTCATAGGCATGCCTTCCGATACGACATCCACATCGAGCGTCACACGGTCGGGCACACGAAGCGCAACGGCTGCGCCGCCAACAATGACGATGCGACACTTCCCGTTGGAGCCTTCAAGACCGAGTTCGTTGTCCAGTTCTGCTAACAGGGCGAGCAGTTTCTGACCATCGAACTCACTGAACTCGGAGCCGTCTGTGTTCATAGGCGGCTGTCCTTGTTAGTAACGGAAGCCATGCACTGTGACGTTCTCGATCATCGACTGATCGAACCACACTCGGTGATACGCGCAAGCCTCAGGAGCGTCGATCAACACTTCTCGTGCGTAGAGAGCCCGGATCTAGCGAGGCAGGAACACCAATTGGTCGTCGGCTGCGATGCTCCCACACCCAGTCAGGCACATCGACATCATCACGGTCACACAAGGCGTGAACAACCGCAGCGATCCGCGCTAGATCATGGCGGCGCTCTGTGAAACAGTGCCACCAACGATACCTGCGTGGCGCACCACGAACCATCGCCGCGCGGTGAGGGAGTGCTCGACCTCCTTGATCTAGATTCTCCTAACGCGAACCTGCGTGGCGCACCACGAACCATCGCCGCGCGGTGAGGGTTATCGGTGAGCGCCCACTACTTGCAGAACTCGCGAAGCCCCACGACGCGACCGCAGTTGTCGTCGTCTATCCAGCGAGGTAGCTGATCGGCGGAGATCGCGGGAACAAACATGGCGGTGTGTCAAAGCCGGAGGTGTGGGGTTCGGGTTCGGACGACACAATCGTAACAGGCGCTCTCAGTCGATTCTCGCGAGTTACGCCACACCCGATCCAGGCACACAGACCGGCCGTCGTTCACAGCAACACGGTGGTGGTCACGTCGGCATCGCAGACGGGTCGAGGTGCGGGTAACGCTGATAGCCGTACCCTCGTCGTAGCCGTCAACACATGCCAGGACTACCGCGACGCAGGTAATTGACAACGGTGACGCCGCTACCGAGTATCGTTTCGACAAAGCTGTTCCGCCCGGGCATATTGCAACGTTGCAGACCGACGGATCCGTTAAGTTTATTGATTCGGATGGTAATGAGGCTGGCGGAATCGCTGCACCGTGGGACTTCGACGCAGACGGTGAAGAGGTAGCCACCAGCTACGCTCCCGACGGTGACACGCTCGTTCAAACAGTCGAGCACCACGATGCCACGTACCCCGTCGTCGCAGACCCATTCTGGGCCATTGCCTATGTTGTTGTGGGTCGCTGTATGGCCTCCGTTAGCTGTACAAACATGGTGATCGCGGTCATTTCACACGGTCCCGTCACGGCTCGTGTCGTGTACAACGCTCTGAGCAACGGACCCACGGGCAGAACACCTGGCCACCACCGGGCAGTTCTGTTGGCCACGAACGGGCAGTTCTACTGTCCGCCACTGGGCAGATCCCACTGGCCCTTGACATTCAGGCTCCTGCCAAATCCACTCCGTCCTGATGCGCGTTTCGACGAACAGACCGACAAATCGGACACAAGGCGCACAGCCATGCATCGCTAGAGTCACGACCGCATCAAATTGAGACACCCCGCAACGTGAGCACTTCGCTCAATTAGCCGCTCGGGCCACGGCCTCTGTATCGAGCCAATTTGAGTCTCGAAAATCTGCGCCGTTCGCTCGTACCCACGCACACTTGCGCGGTCCGTATTCGCTAGTCTCTGGGGTTCATGGCTCGTTCGCTGTCTTCGGGTCCGGCATTCCCGGACCGAGCTGAAGTCGTTGTGATCGGCGGGGGCATCGTCGGGTGCTCTATTGCCTACCATCTGACCCGTCGCGATATCAGCGATGTGGTGCTGTTGGAACAGGGCACTCTCACCTGTGGGACCACCTGGCACGCTGCGGGATTGGTGTCGCAACTGAAATCAACGCATTCGTTGACCAGGCTGGCGACCTACTCAGCGCGCTTGTTCGAAGAACTCGAAGATGAAACCGGTCAAGCAACCGGCTATCGAACCCCCGGATCAATATCGGTCGCCGACAACGAACAACGCTGGGAGGAGATTCTGCGCGGTGCGACGATGGCGGAGGGTGTCGGTGTCGATACTCAGGTGATCGACCTCGACGAAGCAAGCGAACTGTGGCCGCTGATGCGCACAGACGACCTTGTCGGGGCGCTGTACATCCCCCGCGACGGACAAACCTCACCGGTCGACACCACCATGGCATTGGCCAAAGGCGCCAAGAGCCGCGGGGCAAGGGTCATCGAAGGCGTCTCGGTTACCGAGTTGAAGGTTGCCAACGGCAGGATCTCCGGGGTGGTCACCGAGCAGGGTGAGATCGAAACTGAGACCGTCGTGCTCGCCACCGGTATGTGGACCCGCCATCTTGCGGCCCAGATCGGGGTCAACGTTCCGCTTCAGGCATGCGAGCACTTCTACATCGTGACTGAACCCATCGAGGGCATGGAGATTGGCACACCAACGCTGCGTGATCCGGGCAACCACACCTACTTCAAAGAAGAGACCGGCAAACTCATGGCGGGTTTCTTTGAACCCCGCGGCAAGGTGTGGCGCACTGATCAGATCCCGCGCGACTTCTCCTTCGGCACTCTTGACGAGGACTGGGAACACCTCGGACCGATCTTTGAGCGCGCCATTCATCGCGTGCCCGCGTTGGGCGAATGTGGACTCCAGCTGTTCTTCAACGGCCCTGAGTCCTTCACTCCCGACGGCGTTTACTACATGGGTGAAGCGCCTGAAGTAGACGGCTGTTTCGTGGCGGCAGGCTTCAATTCCGTGGGGATCCAGTCAGCGGGTGGCGTTGGTTGGGCGTTGGCCGACTGGATAGCGGACCGACGCCCCCCAATGGACCTCAACTCTGTCGATGTACGCCGTGCACTGCCTTTCCAGGCAGACACCGACTATCTCAAAGACAGGATTTCGGAAAGCCTGGGCTTGCTCTACGCCATGCACTGGCCGTTCAGGCAGTACGAGAGCGCCCGGGGTCAGCGGCTGTCGCCGTTGCATGATCGGATCGCGGCCGCGGGAGCGGTGTTCGGCGAGACCGCCGGTTGGGAGCGACCCAACTGGTACGCCCGTGCTGGCCAGGCACCCGAATACGAGTACTCCTACGGCAAGCAGAACTGGCACGACAACATGGTGCAGGAATGCCTCGGAGTCAGAGAGTCCGTGGGCCTGTTCGACCAGACGTCGTTCGCCAAGTTCACAGTTGCCGGGCCTGATGCGCTGGCTGTGCTCAACACTTTGAGCGTTGCTGATATCGATGCGCCGGTCGGCAAGGCGGTCTACACACAGTGGTGCAACGAGGCGGGGGGAATCGAAGCTGACCTGACCGTGAACCGCATGGGCGATGACCAGTTCTTCGTCGTCACTGCGGCAGCTTCGGAGACCCGAGACTGGGCTTGGTTGCGGCGAGCCTGTCGAGACAAGCAGGTGACGCTCACCAACATCACCCATGACCAAGCGATGATCGGTCTGATGGGTCCCGAGAGCCGAGCCGTGTTGTCAGCGGTGACCGATGCCGACCTTTCAAACGCTGGTTTCGAGTTCGGCACTGGTCGCAGCATCAAACTTGGAGGGGTTGACGTGTTTGCTTTGCGGATGAGCTACGTCGGTGACTTGGGCTGGGAGTTGTACATACCCAATGCCGACGCAGTGGTTGTCTACGATGCGCTGACCGAGGAGGGCAGGCTCCACGGGCTGGTTCATGCCGGTTACCACGCTATGAATTCGCTTCGTTTAGAGGCCGGGATGCGGCACTGGGGCCATGACATCACCGACGAAGACACACCGCTGGAAGCAGGACTCGGTTTTGCGATTTGCTGGGACAAGCCCGTCGAGTTCAACGGGCGACGCGCTTTGGAGACACAGCGCGAACAGCCCCGCACGAAACGGCTCGTTCAGTTGCGCATCGAAGACCCGGACCTGTTGACCTATCACGACGAGCCGCTCTATCGCGATGGCGTCGTTGTGGGTCGAATATCGTCGTCGATGTGGAGCGCCACCCAGAACCGTTGCTGCGCCATGGGTTACGTCGAGCATCACGAAGCGGTCACCAAAGACTGGCTCGACAGCGGTTCATGGGAAACCAACATCGCTGGACGACGAATACCTGTCAGCACTTCCATCCGCAGTTGGTTCGACCCCCAGAACCAATGCCCCAAACAGTAGTGGCCGTTCGAGACGGTGAACCAAGGAGAAGCCGGTGAACCAAGGAGTTAGAGGAGACAGAGAATGAATCAAGAGGTGCGCTGCGTCATCATTGGAGGCGGAGCCATGGGCGTGGGTCTGCTCTACCACCTCGCCCACGAGGGCTGGACCGACACGATCCTTGTCGAAAAAGGTGAACTGACCTCGGGTTCCACGTGGCACGCGGCGGGACTGATCCCCAATTTCATCGGCGATCTCAACATGGCGAAAGTGCATCAGGACGCGATAGCCCTCTATCCCGACATCGAGGAGGAGACGGGCCTCTCGGCGGGTTGGCACGGATGTGGGGCGGTCCGCCTGGCGCGCACTGATGATGAAGTCGATTGGCACCGCTACGTGCACGCCATGCTCAACCAGATCGGTGTTGAGTCCCACATCGTCGGGCCTACAGAGGTCCAACAACTCAACCCGCTACTCGAAGATGTCTCCGACGTGAAAACGGGTTTCTACACTCCCCACGACGGGTGGACCGATCCCACGGGCTGTACCAACGCAATGGCCAAAGGGGCCCGTCAACTCGGGTGTGAGGTCCAGCGCCACAACCGGGTTGTCGACATGGCCCGACTAGCCGACGGACGCTGGCGGGTTGTCACCGAGAAAGGCACCATCACCTGCGAGCACGTGGTCAACGCCGCGGGCCACTACGCCCCTCAGTTGGGCGCCATGATTGGTCTTGACGTGCCGATCGTTTCGGTCATCCACCAATACGTCATCACAGAACCGCTCGAATCAATGCGCAATCTCGATTTCGAGCCGCCTGTGACACGCGATCCCCGGTCGAGTTGTTACTACCGCCGCGAGATCGACGGGTTGCTGATCGGACCCTACGAGATGGCCAACGCTCAAATCTATGGTGTTGACGGGATCGACTGGGGGCTTGACTTCTATCTCACACCGCCGGATATCGACAACATCGCCGAGAGTCTCGAACTGTCCATGCTGCGGATCCCGTCGTGGTCCGAAGCGGGGATAAGGAAGATCGTCTCGGGTCCGATCACCCATACGCCCGACTCCGGCTATCTCATGGGGCCGGCCCCTGGTTTTCGCAACTACTGGCATTGCAACGGCGCTTCCATAGGCATCACCCAAGGTCCTGGAGCAGGCAAGTATCTCGCTCAATGGATCGTGCATGGTCAGACTGAAATCAACGTGCGGGGCATGGACCCGCGCCGCTTCGGAGACCACACCGGTCCCAAATCGGTGTTCGCCATCGAAAAAGCGATTGACGAATACCACGAGATGTATCAGGTTCGTCTCCCCGGAGAGCAACGGCCGGTGGCGCGAGGTCAGAAGGTCAACCCGATCTACGGCCGCCTCGATGCATTGGGCGCTCAGTGGCAGGAGGTTTACGGCTGGGAGCGTCCGCAGTACTTCGGCGAACCCGAACGGCACTCGTTCCGGCGCTCCAACGCCTTCGACTTCGTCGCTCGTGAAGTCAACGGGACTCGCCAACGGGTGGGTATCTCCGATCTCACAGCATTCGCCAAGTTCGAGGTCACAGGAGTTGATGCCGCGGCGCTGCTTGATCGAGTCTCCGCCAACAAAATCCCAGTCCGAGATGGCGGTATCCGGCTGGTACACATGCTCACCTCGCTGGGTGGTATCGAATGTGAAATGACGATCACCCGGCTCGCCGCTGATCGCTTCTACCTCAACTCCGCGGTGATAGGCACCACCCATGACCTGGACTGGTTGAACCAGCACGTCGAGCCAACGGAGGATGTGACGGTCACCGATGTCACCGATTCCTATGGGCTGTTGGCCGTGACCGGGCCACGCGCCCGGGAGGTGCTTGCGCCTTTGACCGACGCTGATTTGCGCAACGAGTCGTTTCGTTGGTTGACCGCTCAAGAGATCGAGGTGGCGGGAGTGCCCTGTAAAGCCTTGCGCGTGTCGTACGTCGGCGAACTTGGTTGGGAACTGCATTGTCCAATCGCTGAGATGGCCGAACTCTACGATGCGCTCGTGGCTGCCGGAGAACCCCGCGCAATGGTCCACTTCGGTGCATACGCCATGAACGTCATGCGCATCGAGAAGGGGTACAAGGCCTGGGGTAGCGAACTCACAACTGAGATCACCCCGATCGAAGCCCGCCTCGAACGTTTCGTTGACTTCACCGGCGATTTCGAAGGCAAGGAAGCCACGGTAGCGCGCGCCGAGCAGGCTGAACCGCTGTCGATGGTGCTCGTCTACTGTGAAGTCGATGCCACTGACAACGATGTGCGAGGCAACGAAGGCGCATACGACCAAGACGGCAAAGTCATGGGCATCGCCACCAGCGGAACCTGGGGTCACACAGTCGATAAGAGTCTCGCCTTCGTGTATGTCGACCCCGCCTTCGAAGCACCCGGATCAACCTTCGAGTTGGAACTTCTAGGTGAGATGAGAACCGCGACCGTGCTGGCAGAACCTGCTTATGACCCGACTAACTCGGTGCTCCGTGCCTAGCTGCTTACGATGCGTTACTGTTTCGCAGCCGCACTGTTTCGCAGCCGCACGGGAGGAACTGTGACCGTACAGTGAGCCAAGAGCCTCGTCGTCGTAGGACAGGTGGACGTGCCGGGCGCATTGCCGAACGCGCTGCGCCTCTGCAAGAAGACGCCCGCCCGGTTCGGCCGGGACTCCCAGGGGGGAAATTCAAGCCCTTGTCGTCGGCGGAGATGCAACAGGTCTACGACACCGCGCTAAGCCTCTTGGAAGGTGTGGGAATGGGTTCTCCGGTCCCGGAGTTCGTAGAAGTAGTAGTAGACGCGGGCGGCAGCCTTGACGATTCGGGACGGCTTCGTTACCCCAGAGGACTGGTTGAAAACGCCATGGACACGGCTGCCAAAGAATGGACATGGCATGGCTTCGACGACGACAAGTCGATCGAGGTCGGTGGTGACCGGGTCCATTTCGGGACCGCCGGAGCCGCGGTGCTGATGTACGACTACCAGACCAACACGTTCCGGCACAGCACGGCACAAGATGTCTACGACTGTGCTCGCTTAGTTGATCATCTCGACAACATCCATTTCTTTGTTCGTACCGTGGTGGCACGGGACCGAGAAGACTCGCGTGAACTAGATCTCAACACTGCCTATGGCGCCACAGTCGGCACCGGTAAACCCGTCGGCACATCGTGGTTTGAGCGGGCACATGTCTACGAAACCATCGAGATGTACGACATGATGGCGGGCGGCGAAGGCTCATTTCGTAAGCGACCGTTTGTAGCCGCCAACAACACTTTTGTCGTGCCGCCTCTGCGCTTCGCGGAGGAATCGACCAACTGCATGGTCGCCCAAGTAGAGATGGGAATGCCCATCAACCTGCTGTCGGCTGGCCAGGCCGGGGCGACCTCGCCAGCCGCGTTGGCTGGTTCGCTGGCCCAAGCACTCGCCGAATGCCTCTCTGCGCTCACCGCGGTCAACCTGATGAGTCCTGGTCATCCCTGCGTGATGGGGCTTTGGCCCTTCGTTTCTGACCTTCGCACGGGGGCGATGAGCGGAGGGAGCGGAGAGGAGGGGGTGCTCAACGCGGCCGCCGCGCAGGTTGTGAACTGGCTGGGACTCCCTTCGGGTGTGGCCGCGGGAATGACCGACTCGAAAGTCCCCGATAACCAGGCCGGCTACGAGAAGGGGATCAATGTCGTGCTGGCGGGCCAGGCGGGGGCCAATCTTGTGTATGAGAGCGCGGGGATGCTCGGGAGTTTGCTGAGTTGCTCGCTGGAAGCCCTGGTGATCGACAACGACATGCTCGGATCGATCAACCGCACCGTTCGCGGTATCGAGGTCAACGAAGAAACGCTGTCTGCCAACCTGATTGAAGAGGTCGTGAACGGGCCGGGTCATTTCCTCGGCTCGCCGCAGACACTTGAATTGATGCAGAAGGAGTACATCTATCCGCTCATCGGAGATCGTGACACTCCCGATGACTGGATTGACGCAGGTGGCAAGGACGCTCTGCGAGTCGCTCACGCATACGCCAAAGAGGTCTTGTCCTCCCATTTTCCCGCTCACGTTGACCTTGTTGCTGATGCTGCTGTTCGCGAGCGGTACAACATCGTGGTGGATCGCAGCGGAGGGAGTTGACGCTGCCTGAACCTTCGGGCCTGCTGAAATATCGTTTGCTCCCAGTGGAGGACTCGGTGCCGTCGTGAGCACGGTGTCTGCACGCGGCATTCCTGCTGAAGCATCGCCAGCGCCCAGTGGAGGACTCGGTGCCGTCGTGAGCACGGTGTCTGCACGCGGCATTCCCGTTGAAGCATCGCCAGCGCCCAGCGGAGGAGGTCTCGGTAGTCGCGGCCGGTATGACGCCACTAATCCGCAGACAGAAGACCGACGTTTCGCGCAGTAGCCGTGTGCAGTGCCGGAAGGAATCGGGTCAGCCTTCTTATCTCGGTAAGCCGCGGCGGGAGATCTCGGCCTGACGGTCGAGAACGCCGCCCTCGTGCTCGTAGCTTTTTGCAAGCTGGCTGAAGAGGGCCGCTGTACGGGGCCACTGCTCGTAGCGACGGCTCTGCTCTTTGTAGCTGTCTGCGAGTTCGTGCTCCTGGTTGCCGCCGTCAGTTGGGGAGCGGGTCGTGATACCACGCTGGTTGAGGATGGCGGTATAGAGACCTTGCTCAACGTTGTTACTTTGCAGTCGTTCCAGCAGATTGCGAACGGCCTCGCCGGGCCACTCCCCATTTGCATCTGCCGGAGAAGAGGCGAGTGCGGTTCCGATCATCTCATCACCGATGTCCGCCCGGTCGACTGCTGCGAGCTTCTCGCGAGTGCGGTCGACCCACTCGTTGAGCGAGACCGCATCGAGTTTGTCTTCATTGTCGACCTCCGGCGTGAACTGTGAGGCCGGCCAATCGCGCAGCACGTCCCAGGCACTGAGTGCCATTTGTTGTTGTGCTGTCGTCAGCGGGGGTCGTTCGTCCGGCGCAGCGCTGGCAGGCATGAAGGCGATTTCCACGAAATGCACGAACAGGTCGAGGTCACGCAGCATCTCCCGGTACAGATTCGGCGAGTTGAACTCAGGATCGTGGTGAAGGAGCGGGAGGTATTGCCATTCGAGGACCGCGACGCGCGCTGTACCCAGGTGGTCTCGGTGGTTGTCGAGAACCCTGAAGAGCGAGGCCAATCGCCAACTGGTCATGGCGTTCTGCTTGATCTCGCCGCCCGGGTGTTCAAGCCAGTGTTCGAGAAGGGCAGCGGCCTCCTCGGCGAACTCAGGATGGGACGCGTATTCCTTCGCACGCAGCGTGAGCAACCACCGAGCCAGTTCGTGGCGGTCTACTGCAAGTAGCCGGCGGTACACCTCGAGCAGCTGGTCTAATCCGTCCGGGATTCCGAGGTCGTAGTAGCTCACACGGCTCCAGTACTCGGCTGCGACTTCGGCACCGTGAGCTTCTACCCGCGTCCAAGCACGCGCCACTGGGGGAGGTGCGCGCAGCACATCCGCAGCGACTTGTGGCGACAGTTCATGCTCCCTGAGCAGTTGCTCCAAACCCTGCCACCCCAGCGAGGCAAAACGTTGGCCGAAATAGCCCAGCGCTACCTGTGTGACTGCCTCGTGAGCGGAATCCATCGCCTCAAGTATTTGCTCATCAAGACCCGGGCTACAGCGCGCGAGGGCGCTGCCAACTCGATGCGGCTGGTCAACCGCAGCAGCGAATTCGAATAGCGCGTTGAGCCCGCCGCTGGCCAAAACCGCGTCTACGGCCTCCGTCTGTTTCGGCTGCAGAGCTTCTTGGAACTCCTCATATCCGTCTGCTGCCCCTACGCCATCGATATAAAGGAGGCTGTTGGAAAACAGGTCACCGTAGAAGATAGAGGGTTCAGCGGGACGGAGACCGTCCATCGCTTGCTCGAAGGGCTTCAGGTCGGTTGCTGGAAGTGCCCATTTGGCTTCGTGGAACTGCCGGTGGCGCGCAACGAATATCTGGAGTACCGGCCATACCTTTGGCTTGAACGTTTCGTCGGCTCCGGCATCTGCAAGGTCCCCTAGGGCTGAAATTGCACCGTGGCGGGCTTCCTCAGGCAGATCGTTGACCCGTCCGATCAAGTCGATCCAGCGCTCGGGGTTTTCACCCGCGTCGTCAATCAGCATCGTGGCGATTTCGGAAGTCGCTTGCGCGCGCTCGCCGGGCGTCACATCCGGCTGCGAGGGCCTCCAGTCTTGATACTGCGGCAATGCCCCAGGGGTTTGGACGTTGTGGTGCCGTGGCAATATCGACAGCATCAGCGGCCAAGCGACGCTTGGATGGGCCTGCCGCAGTATTCGGACCGCCTTGAGCCGAACTTCGATGTCGGCGGAGGTGTAAGGCATCCACAGACACAGGATCGAAGCGAGAGTCTCATCTGGCCGGTTCGAATACTGGCCGCCCGGGTCGATGGAGGCGAGTCGGGCGAGGACGTCTGTTGCAGCTAGCAGATGGTCGGGTGACCATGCGATGACTTCCAGCGCATTCAGGATTCGAATATGCGGCGATAGACCAGAGAAGTCGAGGAGGGGATCATCGTGGTCGGTGAACATGGCCTCGCTGAACGGTAGTGCAGAGCCGGCGAACCGGAGTGCGTCCAAACCGGATCATCGTGGTCGGTGAACATGGCCTCGCTGAACGTGTGCTTGTCGGCGATACAGGTCCGCAAACTATCCAGTACGGCTTCGGGCGCAGCCTCGGCAAGTAGTGGCAACGTGTCCGTAATGGCAATCCACGTACTTGGAGTTGCGTCTTCCATGGCAGACCTAAGCAGTCTCCGAGTTGTGCCCTCTGCGAAGTTCGAGTTTGGCGCCGTTTCACCGTGTGGTTTGGGTGGGTTGCTTCCTGCAAGTGCCAGCGTCGTTGCTATCCCGTGCTTGAGTTGAGATGAGTACTTGGCCTTGGTGCCGTCGATCTGGGCTCGGAACGCATCCTCGCCGGTCAGTTCTCGCAGTGGGTCAGAATCCGTGAGTACGTCGAGTGCGATTTCAACAAACCCCTCGAGATCACTGGGGGCGAGCTGTCGCGCAACAGCATCCAAGTGTCTGCTGGCGATACGGCATGCCACGATTCGCCGATTAACATCATCGGTGAGTCACCGGCGTCGAGTTGCAGCAGCGCCTCTGTCACGTCCCCATATTGATTGCACGCGAATCGTGCAACGATCTCACGGTCGTCCTCGCGGGCGGCATTCCAGCCTCCGAGCAGAAGGCTCCGCGGTATCGTTTGGTCAGCCGTCCCCTTCGCCCAGTTGGGCATGTGCAACTCGGGTTTGACGCTGAGATGCCGCCGGAGCGCCATCAGATTCATTCGAGCCAGCCCACCTAGGCGGTGTGCCGCATTGAGTTCCACTTCGGTGTCCTCGAAGTGTTTGCCAACCACCGCAGAGTCGACCGGATCAAGGACGATTTCGGTTTGGGTGCTTCCCGGGATCGGCACGATCATTCGATGTGGGCTCCCGGCGGGCAGGTGTCTCGCATAGTCCGCTGACGGCACCACCATCGTCAGCACCGGGCCGGCTGTCTGTTGACCCGGTGGAATCGACAGCGCATCCTGCGCGAACAGCCGCTGAGCGGTGTTGTGATCGTCCACAAAGAGCACATGCTCGACGTCCATCCCCGCAGCGTCTGCGGTGACGAGCGCGGCAGCGACGAACGCGATGATCTCGTCGCGGTGGACTTGACCGCCAATCGTCACGACGCCCGGGCTCTGCTTGCAGCGATCGCGCAGATCAGTGGCTGTCTTCTCGCGTCCTGCCAGCACGAAGCGTTCGTCGAGGGGAGGAGTCGTTGCTGCCAGCCAGTTTTCCCACCACCTGGCCAGCAGGCTGATGCCGACAGTTGGCTTGTCGATCTGCTCGCGCATCCAGACAGTCGTGGCGATGGCACAAGACAGCCAGTCTTCAAGATTGTCGACGTTCAAAGCGCTGACCCTGCTGAATTCGCCCGTGGCGGAGTATTGGGACTCAAATTCCCGTGCTTTGGTCCAAGGGGCGCAAGCGGCCGACACGTACGCAATCTTGGAAGGTTGGTCAGGCGTCGAGTTTTTGACTCGCTTCGCGTAGTCCTCGACAGCTTTGGAGTGGGTACCGCTCTGCTGTGTTGTCAACTCCCACACGGAGGTGCCCGCGGGCACGAAGCGGTTTCCTCGAGCACATCTAACGCCGCCGTCAAAGCCAGGCGACGCGACCCCGGTGCCTGCGGGCATGTGGACCCGTTCGGCAGACGGTTCGGTCTCGGCGATGAGACTGCGTATCAGCCTTGGGAATACCGCGGCAGCTTCACTGGTCCTAGCCCATTGAAGCAGGTCGTCTCGGGTAACCCGCAGGGACTCAGGTACCGTCGGCACGAGATGGAGGGGAGGTTTCATGGCTCGCGCCAGATCACGGGCGAGTTCATAATCCTGCGTGGAACAGAGCGCCAGCAGTCCGCTGCCGCTGAGCCTCTCAGCGATTCGTCCGAGGTCCCGGACTTGATCTGCAGCGAGGGGACAGCGAATCGCGAACTCCTGTAGGCTCTCCCCGGAATTTACCGCCGCTCGAAGATCTGCGATTGCTGGGCCGGCGCGAGCGAAGGCCTCGCGGAGTTCATTCGTCGCCACTGCCGCAAGCTCTCCTAGTGATCCGTCACCGCGCAACCGGACCTCTTCAACCACCTGGCGAAGCCAGCCCCGCCGCGCCAGATCGTCCGGTATTTCATCGAACATCTTGAGGCGTCCGCCAGCTTCAGCCAAGATCAGCGACCTCGCCTCTCCGGCGTATGAGGCAGAAAGTATGCGCAGCCCGTCAATCCATGCCTGTTCGAATTCGAAGAATTCGGTCGCCCCGGCGATGCGCTCCAGCACGGAGTTGACTATCTCCTGTGTCAGTTCGGGGGGCGGTTTCGACGCGGTGGTGGCAATCATGATGCTCCATAATCGTAACTGCGAACGGCACCCGTTGGGATCCGCATTCCAGCCGATTCGAACGCTCTGCGGGCAACCTCTAGGCTTGCTTTGGCTGGACGGTAGTGGCCGCTCATGTTGTTGAGCGCCGACACAACAGGCGCTCCGTGCTCGTGCCGGATCTGGCGCTGGTTGACGCGGATGTTCACACCAGAGCCCTGCGTGGGCTAAGTTCCCCTGTGACTTGTTCCCCTGTGAACTGATAGGAAAGGTGACCCATGAAGATCGTGGTTGACTTCGACCTCTGTGAGAGCAACGCCATCTGCATGCAGATTGCGCCGGACATCTTTGAAGTGCGTGACGACGACTTCTTGTATGTGCTCAACGAAGAACCCGGCGAGGAAGATCGCGCACGAGTCGATGAGTGCGTTCAGCGTTGCCCCAAGCAGGCCATATCAGTTCAGGGCTGAGGGGCGAAGGGGCTGAGGGGCCGACAGAGGGCTCACCACGGTTTTCGCATCTATGACGCGGCGCTCTGTCACTATCGTCGGAGCTTCTCTGGCAGGGTTACGGGCAGCGGAGTCTCTTCGGCGTCATGACTTCGACGGGCCGATCACGCTGATCGGCGACGAACTGCACGTTCCGTACGATCGCCCGCCCTTGTCCAAGCAGTTCCTTGCCGGTGATTGGGGCGAGGATCGTCTGGTGTTGACCCAGCCTGAAAAGCTCGATGACCTTGACCTTGATCTTCGTTTGGGTGTGCGGGCTAGGAGCTTTGATTTGTCGTCTCGGCGCTTGGGGATCGTGGATCTCGATGATCAGAGTGGCGAGGAGTTCGTCGTTGACGGGCTCTTGATCGCTACGGGTGCGCGTTGTCGCACGCTGGGGGGTTCTGAGGATCTCGACGGTGTGTTCGTGTTGCGCAGCTTGGATGACTCACTGGCGATCCGGGCTGCTTTTGATGCGGGCCCGGCTCGGGTGGTCATCGTGGGTGCCGGGTTTATTGGTGCCGAGGTGGCCGCCACCGCCAGAACACAGGGACTCGAGGTGACGATGATCGAGTCGTTGCCCCAGCCTTTGAGTCGGGTGCTGGGCGATGAGATGGGCGCGGTGTGCGCTGAGTTGCACCGTGAACACGGTGTTGATCTGCGCACCGGCGTCGGTGTTGAGGCGATCGAAGGCGACGGCCGGGTGGAGCGGGTGCGGCTCAGCGACGGCAATGTGATCGAGACCGACGTGGTTGTCGTTGGGATCGGAGTGATCCCCAACACGGAATGGCTCGAGGGTTCAGGGTTGAGGATCGACAACGGTGTGGTGTGCGACGCGACTTGTCTAGCGGCTCCGGGGGTGGCCGCTGCCGGCGATGTTGCCCGCTGGCCCAATCAACGTTTCGGTGAGGTCATGCGGGTCGAGCATTGGGACAACGCGGTGGCGCAGGGCGCGCATGCGGCCCGGCGCTTGCTGGTCGGTGACGATGAGGCTGAGCCGTTCATGCCGGTTCCTTGGTTCTGGTCTGATCAGTATGATCGCAAGATTCAGATGGCCGGCCGTATTGGTCTCGACGACGAGATGCACATCGCCACGGGCGACCTTGCGGAGAGGCGCTTCGCGGCGATCTACGGCCGCGCCGGTCGGTTGGTTGGCGTTCTGGGTTTCAACCGCCCCCGCCAGGTGATGCGCTACCGGATGCTCATCGAAGCCGGCACCTCCTTCGAAGACGCAATCGCGGCTGAGTTCTAGCGGCTTGGTCACCAACGGGGGAGTTGACCGTTGGTGTCGCCACGGTAGGGTTCATTCACCACCCCTATCGATTCGACGGTAGGGTCGAGGCCGCCTTTCGGGGCGGTCTCTGTCTTTGGCGGCAACTATTGGCGGCGGCGGCGCTTGATAGCCAGGTTGTGTTTCCAGTCCCCTCGTGTCCTCTTTCTTTTTCGAACCTGTCTTGACGAATGGTATTGACGGTCGGTACCACCGACATTGGTGTTCAGGCATTACCCCCTGTTCGCTTCGGCGGTAGGGTCGAGACCGTCCCTCGGGGCGGTCTCTGTCTTTTGGCGGAGGCGGCAGTTGATCACCAACTTGTACATCGACGGATTCAATCTTTACTACCGCGCTCTCAAAGACACCCCGTTTCGGTGGCTTGACCTGCACAAACTGGCCGAGACCCTCTTTCGGCGAAGCCACCATCCACAGAGTCTGCTACTTCACCGCCCGGCTCGACATTCGTCCCGGCAATCAAGGACAACCTCAGCGGCACCAGACGATTTGTGCGAGACGGCTTGGGTATGCGCGTCGTGGTGGTCAACCCAGACCCCCACAATCGGTGCGCAAGGAACCTGGTCGATTCTGCGACCTACGTGAAGCGTCTCTGGAAGAGTCATTTGAAGCGAAGTCAATTCCCCGACACGCTGACCGACGAAATTGGAACCATCACCAAACCGCCCGGATGGTGAGAGACTGTTTTTGTCGCGATTTGGTGAAGTGATGCGGCTTGAGCATCGGGACAACGCGGTTGCGCGGGGTGCCACGGGCAGCCTCGCCGGACGTTGTTATGCCGCGATCTATCGCCGCGCCGGTCGCCTTGTCGGCGTCTTGAGTTTCAACCGCCCCGCCACATGATGCGCTACCGAATGCTGATCGAGTCCGACACCTCCTTCGAAGACGCCCGAACGGCCGAGTTCTGAGCCTTCAGTGGTGTAAGTGCTCGACGAGAAGTTGTTGGGAGCGAAGACACGAATGGAGAGAGGGCACTGCTGCCCTCTGTATTTGGCGGCGTCTCCGCTGCCCAACGATAGACGGACTACCTTCAATGGAGGACACTTCGGTCGGCGAACGTTGGCCAGGTGGCCTTGGCTCGCGTTTGGATGTCAAGGTGGAACCTCTACTCGCAGCGAAGTCCCACTGTCAAGGTTACCATTGCCCGCCGTTTTTTCTCGCGAGGTTGGCGGAACAGCGGCTTGGTTGTAACGTTGCCAACGTTACACGGACTAGAAAGGAGTTCGAATGAGAGTCTCAGTTCGAAAGGAGCGCACCTCGCTAACGCAAGTGGGCGAGGGAATGCGCTCGGAGATCGCTTGGGACGGCGAGAAAGTCCAGCTTCATAGGAAATTCTGTCGCTCCAATGAAGTTCGTAAAGTTGAGTCATTTGCCATAGACATTAGCAGCGATCGAGCACCTCGGCGGGCACTGTCCTACCCATGTGTAATAGTCAACGAGTCGGTTAGACATAGTTGACCAGAGGAAGAACCATGCCGCAGACATTCCGAGAATATTGGTTTGTTATGTCGTTAGTTGCCAGCTTTGAGATGTGCGTGTTGCGAGACCCTGAACACGGAGCATCACTGTGACGACCCACGGATACGACCCGAAGGTGCCGAGAACAGATAGCGGCGATGGCTTTGTCCAGATGTTCAAAGAAGCGACCGGATTTGAACCGTACGACTTCCAGCGGCGTGTGGCGGAGGAAGGGTTGCCGGAATTACTGCAAGTCCAGACGGGTTGCGGCAAGACCGAAGCTGTCGGACTCGGATGGTTGTACCGTCGGTTGTTTCATCCAGATTCCGCCGTTCGCGATGGTACGCCGCATTGGTTGGTCATTGCGCTACCGATGCGGACCCTCGTTGAGCAAACTGCCGACCGTTTCAAGCAGTGGATTCATCAACTCCGCTTGTCTGGACACATCGACCTTCACATCGTTCAGGGCGGTATCGGCTGGAGTGACCGTGATTGGCGACTCCAGCCCGATCGCGATGCTGTTTTTGTCGGGACAATCGACATGCTGTTGTCCCGCGCTCTCAATCGCGGCTACGCCGATAATCGTTTCCAATGGCCCATGTCGTTCGGGGGGTTCAACAATGGAACTCACTGGGTATTTGACGAGATCCAACTAATGGATGTCGCCACTCCGAACACCCGGCAGCTTCAGTCCTTCCGCGACAAGCTCGGCACAGCCCTTCCGACATCAAGCACCTGGATGTCGGCCACCGTTGATGACCGACTCTTGCGCACGGTAGATCGTCCAGACGTTGGAGACAGGATCCAACTCGACGCCCTTGATCTCCGTGGTGCACTCAAACACCGTTTGGAGGCGGTACGCACCGTCTCAGAAATCGAATTGCCTGATCGCAAGCCTGAGCACGCTCTCGCGAGTGAACTGCTCGAATGCCACCAACCCGGCACGTTGACACTTGCCGTGCTCAACACCGTGGATCGTGCTGTTGATACATGGAGGTCGCTTAAGAACCTTTCCCCTGGTGCCGAAGTGGTCCTTCTCCACTCCCGCTATCGGCCAGTTGATCGTGCGGAGCATGCACGAGCGGCCCTTTCTCCATGCGGCCCGGCGGGAAAGATCGTCGTCAGCACTCAGGTGCTTGAGGCTGGAATCGATCTATCGGCGGCTCGGTTGTTCACCGAAGCGGCCCCTTGGCCCTCGATCGTCCAGCGAGCCGGTCGCTGCAACCGAGACGGGAGTCAAAAAGAAGCGCAACTGCTGTGGGCGACCCCACCTGCGAGTCCACCGTACGAGGAAGTCGATGTGCAGGCTTCGGTACAAGCGCTCCGCTCGCTTGGTGGGACGGATGTGACTACTTCTCAACTACAGAGCCTTGACGTCCCTGTATCGGACCGGATCACACCAACTATCCGCCGCAAGGATTTGATCGACTTGTTCGACACGACGCCCGACTTAAGCGGCAACGAGATCGATGTCGCCCGCTTCATCCGCGACCGAAGTGATCGCACCGTCCAGGTGGCATGGCGAGAGATTACGCACGGCATGCCTTCGGGAAGTTCTCCAGATCGTGAAGAACTCTGCGCCGTACCAATCTCCGAGATCAGAAAATGGTTGAAGAAGTGCCGGGCTTGGAGACTAGACCACTTGTCGCGTGACCGTGACAAACCGTGGGCGCGATGCACGGCCGATGATCTACACGACGGTGTTGAGATCGTGCTTGACGCGAGCGACGGAGGTTATGACTCTGAGATCGGTTGGAATCCTCGAAGGAAACCTGCGGAAGTTATTTCGGTACTTGCGACGCAGGGCTACCGCCCCGACGACGACAGAGTGGTTGGGGATGACCCCGGGTCCGTAGCAAACGCTTGGTATCCACTTGCCCAACACCTAATTGATGTTGAACGCGCGTGCGAGGAACTCCTAGATGGCTTCGGACCGGGTGGCCTCACCCCCGAGATGCGAAGAGCTTGCGTAACCGCGGGACGGTTGCACGATATTGGGAAGGCATCACCCGTATGGCAGAACGCAGTTCTGGCGACTGTGGATGACGACCAACAGGCGAGTCTTGAGGACGGTGGACCCTATGCAAAGAGCGACAACAACAAGCATCTGCGGTACACCGACCCAACCACAGACAAACCACGCAGATATTTCCGGCACGAGCTGGCGTCAGCGCTGGCCCTCATGAGCGAGGGAGCATCAGCATTGGGCGATCCTCACGAAACCGATCTTGTGATCTACCTTGTTGCGGCTCACCATGGTCGCGTCCGTTTGTCGATTCGCCGTCATCCCGAGGAGTTTGACCTTGATGACAAGGCCGTAACGATTCTGGGGATCGCAGAGGGCGACATGTTACCCGAGGTAGACCTCGGTGGGTTGACCGTGCCGCCGAGTCATCTCACCTTGCCAATGGGTGACGACCGATATGAGCGACGAGCGCTCGCGTTGCGTGACCGTGCTGATCTCGGACCGTTCCGATTGGCGTTTCTTGAGCTAGTCGTCCGCAGTGCTGATTGGCGAGCGAGTCGTGACATTAGGGCTGCGGAATGAACTCGATCCATTTGCGTGGTTGTAGAGCCGAGCCGCTCCTTAGCTATCTGGCGGGTCTCGGAGTCGTGCGATTGGTTGCTGAGCAGCATAACCCCGATGTGTCTACCAGTTGGGAAGGCGACCACCTGGTCATCACTGGACAGGGGCTGAGTGAATTTGGCCTTTCGGATTTCTTCGCCGACGATTACGCGCCCACTCCTGTTGTAGCTCCTTGGAATAACGGAAGCGGCTATCAAGACGAAGGAAAGATAACTTCGGGGACGGCGCAAGATTTAGTATCGAAGATCTCAGGAAGTACCAACGCTCGGCTGCGCCCCTTTCGCGAGGCGGTAGCTGCTGCGCACAGAGCGCGAAGCGAAGCCCGTCGCCGGGGCCTATCCGAGGGAGGCAAGATCTCCAAGAAGGCCAAACCTCAGTTTATCGAACTGTGCCGCTCTACGTTTCCTGACGACGCGCTTGCATGGTTGGACGCCTCAGTTGTGCTCCTCGACGATGTCGACCCCGCATTCCCCTTGATCCTTGGAACCGGCGGCAATATCGGCAGGTTTGATCTGTCGGTCAACTTCTTGACTCAATTGGAGAATCTTGGATTCCTAGATGATTCAACGGAGACCCATCGTCGCGGGAAGAAGGGTTCGGTCGATGCGCGCGCATTGCTTCGCAACGCGCTGTTCGGTGACGCAGATGTGCAGTTAACCAAAGACAGTACTGCCCAATATCACCCCGGTGCCGTCGGGGGCCCCAACAGCTCATTCTCTGGAGATGCCAGTCCGCTGGCCAATCCATGGAGTTTCGTGTTGGCAATGGAGGGGGCAATGGTGTTCGCGAGCGCCGCGGCGCGACGTTTGTCGCGTGACAGCCGTCGTGGAGGAGCGAGGGCCAGTATGCCGTTCACAGTCGTAGCAACAGCGGCAGGTCACGGTTCGGTTGCGACTGGTGAAGAGACGAAAGGGGAAATATGGCTCCCCTTGTGGCGTGAAGCGATGTCATTTTCGGAGATTCGACTGCTGATCTCGGAAGGTCGATGCCAGTGGGGCCGTCGACAGGCAAGGTCAGGACTCGATTTCGCACGCGCAGTTGCTACCTTGGGCGTTGATCGATCAGTAGATGAGTTCGTGCGCTATCTAATAGGGGTTCGTCACGGGCAGAGTCCGCTAGCCGTGCCTGTGGACAGGTTTCGCGTGAAGCGAAGGGTCGTGCCTGAGATCGATTTGTTGCGCCAGACGGATGATTGGGCGGATAGGGCAAGCTCCGGCAACGCTCCGACAGTCGTGTCAGCGGCGTTGCACAGGTTCGACCGGGCACGATTTGAAGTTGCGAAGCTCCCGAGTTCTAGGCGTTTGCAAGACGCGCTGGCCGCGCTCGCTTATTCGGAGACCGCAGCGTCGCGTTCACCCGCATATCGTAAGGACAAGCGCCTCGAGCCGGTCAGAGGACTATTGGCCCGTGAGTGGTTGCCTTCGCTTGACGATAGTTCCGTGGAGTTCCGGGTTGCAGTCGGACTCGCATCCTTGAATGACCGAATGTTGCCAGGGGAGCCTAATGCCGCCGAAACCGTACGAAGGAGTCTAGCGACCCTTCTTCGTCCAGTGTCCCTGAGCCAATACGGTTTGCTCTGGTCCAATTGCGGTCCCAAGGTCCCTAACTTGGGTCGTCGTCCACTGTTCGAAGTCCTTACAGACGTTTTCGGGGTCCGTGCTGCGCTCTCCGCCTCCAAGCGTTCCGACAATGGGGCTCAAGAGCATGTTGCGGGCCTACCCTTTGCCTTTGACCATGGCCTCAGCATTGATCTTGTCGATCTCGGGTACCTTTTGTCTGGTCAGCTAGACGAAAAGCGGATAGCTGACCTTCTGGCGGGTCTGTTGCTTCTGGAGTGGAAAGATTCCTTTGGAGTCGCCCGAGAACGCCTTTCTCGCGCTCGCGACGACGCAGTTGCTCGATCTCATGTCAAGGGTCGACCCACATATGCCGTGCTCGCTCCGTTCTTCGCTGGATGGCTGCCGGTTGCGCCGACGGACACCGAACCGAACCCCAACAGGTCAATCCCTGTGCGTCCCCGACCTGAGTGGATCGGATCGATTCGCACCGGAGTGCCTCATGTCGCTGCTAAGTCCGCCGCACGGCTGCTACGCGGACATGGATGGAGGCTGATCACGGACGACTTTGGACCGACGAACCTTGATCCAGGTTGCCTGGCGACATCTCTGTTGTTGCAGGTTGACCCACCGCCTGACAAGCAGATTGACCCACCGGCTATCAAGCAGCGGCAGATGCGACGCCTTCTCAATTACCAGAGCACACCGATTCTCGCGTCCCAAGCGAGTCGATTCAGTAAGGAGTTAACATTATGAGCAAACGTGAAATGTACACAATTGCCCTCAAAGCTATTCCGTCAGACCGGTTTCAACCGACGGGGTTCCCGGACTTGGGCGCAGCTAAGTTTGAGAAACCTGATGGGTCGAACGGGTGGGTCGACGCCATCCTGGTCGAATCGGCTCAGTCAATGGCGAATCGGTTTGAAGCGGTTGGCTGGAATGAAGGCGACCAAGCGCCTGTCGAAACGTTGCGTGGTTTGCCTTGGGTCAGAGTTATCGCGGATGGCGATGGCCGCTACTTGACTTCGAGTCGTACCGAGGCCCATCGGCTGGCGTCGGCATTTGTCAAAGATAGCGCTACGTCGGATGGCACATCCATGATCGATGAGATCCGGAGCCGGTTCGAGTTGGTTAGCGATACGCCGCTCTCTTCGAGCAGGATAGCCGCCCAGATCTTCGCTCTTGATCCCCTGTGTCTCATTCACGGGGTGTTTTTCGCCGACAAAAAGTGGCCGGGCCAGCCCAAGATCGCTCGGGCACTGACTGGCTTTATCGAGGCGACTGACGTTAGAGACGTCTATTCGGGCGGCCTAAAGCGTGATGATGTTCGGCATAAGTCGGAAGAGGGGGGTGGTGCGGCCGAGGGCTACGGACACGTTCCATACTCCCGAACTGAATACACGGCCCGATCAATCGCTCTGTACGTATCTATCGATGTGGGTCAGATCGAAGCATATGGCTTGTCCGCTAACGCAAGGGAATTGCTACTCGCGATCGCGCGGTGGGAAGTTCGCTCGGTTCTTGATCGGGGTTTGCGGCTACGTACGGCCTGCGAGTTCGAATCGATCAATAATGAGGACACGGTGGGACTCACTGAAACCGATGCTTTAGATACGCAAATCCGCGACCTAATCAGTAGCGGTGTTGATGAACTCCAGGGCGCTGATGCGACGCCGCTGGAAGTTCGCTGGTCGGACAGGAAGAAGCGTTCGTAGTGCCTGTAGTTCTCCAAGTGGAGTTTCCCTGGGGCAAGTACCACGCTACTGAGTGGGGACGGAACGTGAACGAAGGTCAACCCGAGTGGCCCCCTTCACCGTGGCGGGTTCTCCGTGCGCTATTCGCGACTTGGAAAATTCGCTGCGCGCACCTAGGGGCCGAGGATGTCGAGGCCGCTCTGAGCCAACTCGCAAAGCCCCCTACGTTTCATCTTCCTGACATGCGGCCTGCTCATCTGCGCCATTACATGCCTCAGGTCGCTCATCGTTCGTTTGGTCCAGATAAGGGCAAAACGACTCTCGCGTTTGACCCGTTCGCCGTGGTCGATCCGAGGAAACCGGTCTCGATCGAGTGGGACGTTGAGTTGCCGACAAGAGCGTTTGCGGCTCTCAAAGAGATTGCCGCCTCGGTCTCCTACCTCGGAAGATCCGAGTCAATCTGCAGGGCGGAATTGTTGTCTCAAGTTGAACACCCGGCGCCAGAACTGTGGCAACCAGCACACTCTACCGATCGCGTGGACTCCGAGGTCCTGTGCCCTCAGCAGCCTCTCGAGTTGAGTTCCTTGATTCAAAGCCCCGACACCGTGCGGAAGAAAAGGCGAATCATCCCTCCTGGAAGTCACCTCGTGCCCTATGCAAAGACGGTCCAAGCCCAAACAAGTGCCGCCGCTAATACGGGTTGGCCACCCACGTATGCTGCGGTCCGGTTAGCTGTGCATCCCAGGCCTCGGCCTACGATTGCGAACGCGGTCGCGGTCGGAGATCTACTCCGTCGGGCTGCGATGAACAAACACCGCAAGGTGAACAAACACCAAGATCCGTCGGAGACGCTTAGTGGCAAGCGTCCATCCGGTGACTACACGCTTGACGGGCACCGACATGCCCACTACGTATCGCTCCCACAAGACCATCGAGGAGATGCGGCGGCACCCGTGGACGCGCTCGTTGTGTGGGCTCCAAGGCGACTGAACGGAGACGAGTTCGCGGCGCTTAGCCAGTTGAAATGGCTTCGTGCGGGCCGGGCAGCCTCTGGTGTTCCTGATTTTGCAGTTGCGGTCAACGGTTTCGGCGAGATTGGGGAGATCGCCCCCGAAATTGTGGGACCTGCCTCAGTATGGAGATCGCTGACTCCATTCTCTCCCAGTAGACACCCGTCGAAGAAGATTTCATGGTCCGCCCACCTACAAAACGAGATCGAACGGGAATTGTCTGAGTATCGCTCATTTCCAAAGCCGGTCTCTGTCAACCGGATTAAAGAGGACACTCGGCGGTACCGCCGTTACCGGCTACCGCCGAAAGAGACAATGGATTCAAGCCGACGCTCAAGCATGGTGGAAATCCAATTTAGGAACCCGGTTGAAGGTCCGATCATCCTTGGGGCGCTGTGCCACTTCGGTCTTGGCCTATTCTTGCCGGTTGGAACTGAGTAGGAACCTCCGCATGTCAACAATTGCATCCCGCCGAATACGGCGTACGCGCAGGCGATAGCGAACTGTGTGGCAGCGTGAGTGACGTTCCAGAACTTGTACCGGCTCGAATGATCAATGAGTTCGAGTACTGCCCGAGGCTCTTCTATCTGGAGTGGGTGCAATCACGCTTTGAGCACAATCGCGACACGGTTGAGGGTCTCTACGTCCACCGGGTGGTTGACGCGGGTGGCGGCCGGATGGGCGCAGCCGAAGATACTCCGTTCAAGAAGGCAAAATCCGTCGAGCTGAGTTCTCGTCGGCTGGGTTTGATCGCCAAGGCCGACATTATTGAGCAACGCAACGGCAGCGTCGTGCCGGTAGAGGTCAAGCGCGGACGGCCACCCAAACACGGCCCAGCTTGGATGCCTGAGCAGGTCCAGATATGCACAATTGGCTTGCTGTTGCAAGACAACGGTTACGAGTGCACGGAAGGGCAGTTCTATTTCGCTGAGACTCGCAAACGGACAACGATTCCGTTTGATGATTCGCTAGTGGCCCACACGCTGGAACTGGTGGAGAAGCTCCGGAAGGTAGCGGCACTACCTGAGGCCCCGCCACCGCTCGTCGATAGCCCCAAGTGCCCGAGGTGCTCGCTTGTGGGCATTTGTTTGCCGGACGAAACAAACCTCCATACGAACCGCAGCACTGCCGCCCCCCGGCGCCTCACTCCGCGGGACTCCGCAGCAAGACCTCTGTATGTGACAGAGCAGGGTGCTCGGGTCGGTATCCGTTCTGGGCGGGTTGTGGTCAATAAGAGTCGTGATGAACTCCAGCAGGTTCGACTCATTGATGTGTCGCAAATCTCGATCTATGGGAACGTCCAGATCAGCAGCCAGATGATGCGAGCAGCCTTTCGAGAGGGGATACCGGTTTGCTGGTTCTCATACGGGGGGTGGTTTCAAGGCATTGCGGAGGGTTTGCCTTCCAAGCATGTCGATCTCCGTCGTCGCCAGGTCGCGATCGCGGCACAAGCCGGACTTCCGATCGCTCAGTCGATGATCGAAGGCAAGCTGCGAAACTCGCGGACGTTCCTTAGGCGGAACGCTCGCGCTGACGTGAGTCGCGAGTTGGAACAGATCAAGTCGCTCGCTGATGGTGTCGGTCGGAGTGAGTCGATTGAGAGTCTGTTGGGTATGGAAGGGACGGGTGCGCGTCTGTACTTCTCGAAATTCTCGTCGATGCTTCGTGATGAGAGCCTCGGGGTGTTCGACTTCAACGGACGCAATAGGAGGCCTCCTAAGGATCCGGTCAACTGTCTACTGTCCTATGTGTACGCACTTCTGACGAAAGACTTGACGGCTGTAGCAATCGCGGTCGGGCTTGATCCGTACTTGGGTGTATTTCACCGCCCTCGCTTCGGTCGTCCCGCTTTGTCGTTGGACCTGGCGGAGGAGTTTCGCCCGTTGGTCGCGGAGTCTGTGGTGATCAACGTGATCAACAACGGAGAGGTCAGTGCGAAGGATTTCGTTGTCCGAGCCGGCGGAGTTTCGCTCTCACAGAACGGAAGGCGATCGGTCCTATCCGCGTACGAACGACGGCTCGACACCCAGGTAACGCATCCCACCTATGGGTACAAGATCACTTATCGACGCGTTCTTGAGGTTCAAGCGCGCGTCCTGGCAGCACACTTGCTTGGTGAAATCCCCGAGTACACGCCGTTCATGACGAGGTAGTGCTGTGGCGACTGGTAGGACCCGCTTTCTCGTGAGCTACGACATCAGCGAGGCCAAGCGTCTCAGATTGGTGCATAAAACGGTCAAGGACTATGGCTGGCCAATGCAGTACAGCGTTTTTATCTGCGATCTGGACGCGGTCGAGATGCTATTGTTGAAACAGGAATTGAGTTCGATCATTCATCACGGAGAAGACTCGGTGGCATTCGTCAATCTCGGCCCTCCAGCGAAGCGCGGCAGCGACTGTTTCGATTTCATGGGGCTCAGGACAGCGCTACCGACCTCTGGCCCCACGGTCATCTGATGCGAGCGCTAAGTTGCGTTGCCAAGTCCTAGGGAGCACTCGAAGCCTGGTCGGGGCAGTTTTTTGCAACTTGACAACTGAATCAATTCCCTTCGAAGCTTCGGCTTCCAACACCGCTCGCAAACGCCCGCGAACACGCAGGTAAACCACCCCAAAATACGTGAGCGGTCTGGCCGGACAATTGTCCGGCCCTCCATTGAAGGTCAGGTCCAGCCGGTGCAGCGCGTGGTGGATCACGCAGGTCTGGCCGGACAATTGTCCGGCCCTCCATTGAAGGGAGGTGACCGGCGGCACACCAACGCTTTCGAACTGCCCGGTCTGGCCGGACAATTGTCCGGCCCTCCATTGAAGGGATCCTGACCTTCCTCAAGCCGACAGCGAACACGACGTCTGGCCGGACAATTGTCCGGCCCTCCATTGAAGGAAGGTCCGGTGGGTGCTGACAGTGGACCGGTCGACGGGTCTGGCCGGACAATTGTCCGGCCCTCCATTGAAGGAGGTGGGTGTGGCATCTCGACGGCAATCCAGGTGACAAGTCTGGCCGGACAATTGTCCGGCCCTCCATTGAAGGCCGACGCTGTTTGACGACGAGCACAAAGCCTTGCCCCGGTCTGGCCGGACAATTGTCCGGCCCTCCATTGAAGGGCCGAGGCCCTCGCCGCCTCACTGCCAGACTCGACAACGTCTGGCCGGACAATTGTCCGGCCCTCCATTGAAGGTAGAAAGAGCTCACCGTTCACCTAAACGCCTCTCATGTCTGGCCGGACAATTGTCCGGCCCTCCATTGAAGGGTGGGCCACCCCGCGGGGCTGACCCGCGCTAACAGCGTCTGGCCGGACAATTGTCCGGCCCTCCATTGAAGGAACTGGTTGCTGTAGGTCTCGCCTATCAGCGCTGTAGTCTGGCCGGACAATTGTCCGGCCCTCCATTGAAGGCATGGATCGCTCGGCGGCGGCGGCGTCGTCGACGAGGTCTGGCCGGACAATTGTCCGGCCCTCCATTGAAGGGGAGGGGTGACCGATGATGTCTGATCTCGCAGACGCGTCTGGCCGGACAATTGTCCGGCCCTCCATTGAAGGGGGGAATTCGAACACGCGACCGCCGCAGTTGCAGCGCGTCTGGCCGGACAATTGTCCGGCCCTCCATTGAAGGGCTATGTCTGTCATTGACCAACCGTCGAGAGCCAACAGGTCTGGCCGGACAATTGTCCGGCCCTCCATTGAAGGAAGGTGAACGGGCTGGGAAAGGTCGGGGTGACCTACGTCTGGCCGGACAATTGTCCGGCCCTCCATTGAAGGGCAGCCACCGCATCCCAGAGCTCCGTAAGCACTTCCAGTCTGGCCGGACAATTGTCCGGCCCTCCATTGAAGGGGGATCACCGCTCACAAATGAGTTTGTCGAAGAATCGTCTGGCCGGACAATTGTCCGGCCCTCCATTGAAGGATGCTGCAAGCCTCGGACGCGCTCGAGGGCGCGCTGTGTCTGGCCGGACAATTGTCCGGCCCTCCATTGAAGGGGGATATTCAAACACGCGACCGCCGCACCTGCAACGTCGTCTGGCCGGACAATTGTCCGGCCCTCCATTGAAGGACGTCGGCTCATGACGAACCACCTATCACTTCTTGTGTCTGGCCGGACAATTGTCCGGCCCTCCATTGAAGGCTGTATGGCAGCGCTAGGGCCCTTAGACGGGAGATTGGTCTGGCCGGACAATTGTCCGGCCCTCCATTGAAGGGGCGTTGTCGGTGTGCAGGCCGGCGAGAACACGATCGTCTGGCCGGACAATTGTCCGGCCCTCCATTGAAGGGAAGGCTTCATCGCCCCACAGATCCGCGAAATCTACGGGTCTGGCCGGACAATTGTCCGGCCCTCCATTGAAGGTCAACGACGACGTGATCGTCTCCCAGCCGTCCGGGTCTGGCCGGACAATTGTCCGGCCCTCCATTGAAGGTTCGCATGCGCGACCGCGGTTGGACGATCTTGACCGGGGTCTGGCCGGACAATTGTCCGGCCCTCCATTGAAGCCGTCATGACCAGCATCAACTCGGCCGGGAATGACCTGGTCTGGCCGGACAATTGTCCGGCCCTCCATTGAAGCAATAATTGAGCCGTCACCAGTCTCAATCCTCGACTTGGTCTGGCCGGACAATTGTCCGGCCCTCCATTGAAGCCCGTACGCCTTTCTGACCACGAGACCGAGCAATGCAAGTCTGGCCGGACAATTGTCCGGCCCTCCATTGAAGCTCGACTAGCGTCAACGTTGAGGACGGGTGACATGCTGGTCTGGCCGGACAATTGTCCGGCCCTCCATTGAAGCCATGTGCCGGCGGTCAGTGCGGCGACCTGGGTGTTGGTCTGGCCGGACAATTGTCCGGCCCTCCATTGAAGCTCTCAGACAGAAACATTACCAGAGCCCCTTCGGGGCGCGTCTGGCCGGACAATTGTCCGGCCCTCCATTGAAGCCTTCAAGAACACCACGACAGACCAGAATCTAATTTTCGTCTGGCCGGACAATTGTCCGGCCCTCCATTGAAGCTCGTCGGCTCACGATGAACCTCCGGTGGAGAGTTGCGGTCTGGCCGGACAATTGTCCGGCCCTCCATTGAAGCGCGCAGACGTGGCATTGGCGACACACCGTCCAAGTAGGTCTGGCCGGACAATTGTCCGGCCCTCCATTGAAGCCTGACTGTGAACCATCCTTGATCTGGGGCGTGTTGGTGTCTGGCCGGACAATTGTCCGGCCCTCCATTGAAGCCGGGGCCGTGCAATCTGGTCAGGACAGGCGTCTCCGGGTCTGGCCGGACAATTGTCCGGCCCTCCATTGAAGCTGGGAGAAGAATGTGAGTGCGAAACGTTCTGATCTGGTGGTCTGGCCGGACAATTGTCCGGCCCTCCATTGAAGGCCCGGCGACGTTGTGAGCACCACCACCGACACCTCCGGCCCTCCATTGAAGGGGTGGGTGACGCATTCGGATCATGGTCCGGCCCTCCATTGAAGGCGGCTCTGGCGGGGGTGGAAATCCGCCGTGTGGGCTTCTCGAACCCAAACAATGATCCTTTGGATCTCTAAAGAGTTCTCCAATAGGAGGGTTGATCGCCCAAAGGGTGGCACGGCGACGCCGGAAACCCGCGTGGTGGTGACCGCATAACAGGGATCTTTGACGCTTCCGTCCCTCATCCGCTGTCCGCAATGAAGCTCTGCTGCGTCAGTCGGATTCTTGTTGAGGGTGTCGTTAGAACCTATGACGCATTCGACCTAAGACGGTATTCGCTGCGTCCCAGGCGATCAGCTTTCTTGGCACAGGGCTCCGAATAATGGAGTGTGAAATCGCTGAATAATGGAGTGTAAAACCTCTGCAAAGTGGAGTTTACAGGTATTCTCTCTATAGGAGGAGGCATGCCCGACACCCGCAACCCGAACTATTTGGATCGCGTCGTAGACTACGAGGTCGCTGAGGTCCTGGCCTCATCGCCTGCCGTGCTCATTGAAGGGCCGCGGGGATGTGGCAAAACCTGGACCGGTCGGAGATTCGCCAACAGCGAGGTGTTCTTAGACGGATCCGAAGCTCTTCGCCTCGCCGCCGAGGTGGACCCAGACTCGATCCTTGAGGGAGCGGAACCCCGGCTGCTCGACGAGTGGCAGCTCATTCGAGGCATATGGAATCCGATGCGACACGCTTGCGACCGGCGAGGCGGGTTCGGGCACTTTCTTCTTACCGGGTCGCAGAATCCACCCGACGACATCACCGAGCATTCCGGAGCGGGCCGAGTCGCCCGGGTACGGATGCGGCCGATGTCGTTGTGGGAGTCGGGGGATTCCAGCGGAGAAGTATCCCTGGCCTCACTGCTGGAAGGAGGACGCTGCGTGGCGAAAGATGCCGAGCAGACCTACCGCGGCGTCGCTTCGGTGATCTGTCGAGGAGGGTGGCCCCGCATGATCAGGATGGCGCCGGACACGGCCCAAGCCCGCCTGCGCGACTATCTGGACAACATCACCCGCACCGACATCTCCCGAGTATCCGGCATCAAACGTGACCCCCAGCTAGTGATGGCCCTGCTTGCATCCCTTGCCCGCAACGAAGCAACCGCCGCCTCCTGCGCCACCCTGATCAAGGATGTGGCCGGGGAAGCGGGCAGCCCGCCGGCACGCTCCACGATCAGGGCCTACCTGGACGACTTGACCCGATTGTTCGTGCTTGAGCCTCTTCCGGCGTGGACCACCCATCTGAGATCTTCGGCTCGTTTGAGAAAATCCCCAAAGCGGTTGTTCGTCGACCCCGCACTGGCCGTCGCCGCCTTGGCCGCGTCGGCGGGATCTGTTGCCCAAGACAAGGAGGCGATGGGCTTTCTGTTCGAATCGATGGCGATCCGTGACCTCCGGGTGTATACCCAGTCGCTGGGTGCCCACCTCTACTACTACGGCGATTCGAATGGCCTCGAGGCAGATGTCGTGATCGAAGGATTAGGCGGCCAATGGGCCGCCGTGGAGATCAAGCTCGGTGGAGGGAAAGCTGTCGCCGGGGCCTTCGAATCGCTTCGGGCAGTTCGCTCACAGATCGACACCACCCGGCGCGGAGAACCAGCCCGCCTCATCGTGGTCACCGCATTCGGCCACGGCTACCAGACCCACGACGGCATCGCCGTCGTACCCCTGACCGCCCTCAAGCCCTGATCGAGCACGGACGTCGACCCTATATTCGAGGTGTTGTGTCGTGTCAACGTGACGAGGGCTCGGCACCCCAAGAAAGAGGTCGAGGAAGCCCTGAGCGAACTTGAGGAGGCCGAATGGACGATTTCGCCCACATCGTCAGGACACCGCTGGGGTGGCTCGCTGTGGAGAGTCCAACCGGTCCGGGTGCCAGGTCTCAATCTGGTCTTGCCCGCGTAGTCCAGGCGGCGACGCTCGCCAATTGATGCGAGCGCTCGAACGTTGTGTCCAGCAGTGGGGGAGTGAGGAGCGCTGACATGTCGACGTTTACGTTCACCCTTGTTGTCGAGGGGCCCGACCTGCAGAGCGACGAAGTTATTGACGCCTTCGACGCGAATATGCAAGTGGTTGCTGCTGCTGACGGGGCCCGACCTGCAGAGCGACGAAGTCATTGACGCTCCATTCCAAGCGGGCTGCGATGATTCCCTCGTCGGTCGCTCAGGCGGCATCCAGTACATCGACTTCGATCGTGAAGCTGCTTCTGTTGCGGAGGCGGTCCTCTCGGCTGTGACCGATATTGAATCTGTCGACGGAATTCTGGTCGTTCGCCTTGCTGATTCTGGGCTGGTCTCGATGGCCGATATTGCTGCGCGCACCGGCCGGACCCGTGAGAGCGTGCGGCTCCTAGTTACTGGCAAACGAGGTCCCGGCGGATTTCCAGTTCCGGTCACCGATCCCCGCAGCCGCTACCGGCTCTGGCGAGCGACCGAGGTTGAGCACTGGATGCGAACACATGTCGACGATGCGTATGAGACCCAGTAATTGTCCTCGTCGAGGCGCTGGAGCCGCCTGGATGCGAACACATGTCGACGATGCGTATGAGACCCAGTAATTGTCCTCGTCGAGGCGCTGGAGCCGCCTGGATGCGAACACATGTCGACGATGCGTATGAGACCCAGTAATTGTCCTCGTCGAGGCGCTGGAGCCGCCTGGATGCGAACACATGTCGACGATGCGTATGAGACCCAGTAATTGTCCTCGTCGAGGCGCTGGAGCCGCCTGGATGCGAACACATGTCGACGATGCGTATGAGACCCAGTAATTGTCCTCGTCGAGGCGCTGGAGCCGCCTGGATGCGAACACATGTCGACGATGCGTATGAGACCCATGAGGACCACGTACGTGTCGCTATCAACGCCACCCTGGAACTCCGCTACCACTCAAGCCGCATTCCTGACGACCGGAGATCAGACCTGCTAGCTCTGGCCGGCCTGTAGACATGGACCGGTCTGGCTGGCCGTTTACCGATATATGACGTGAAATTGGATGCGGATATCCCGAAATTTGCATATATTTCATGATTTATGAGTGATTGTCACAGGGTGCCGATAGAGTTACACACATGGAATTAGCCCCTGTTTCGGATCTCTCGGACACTGCCGCTGGTGCCGCAACGGCTGCTGGCGGGGTGGTTCATGTTGAGGTGGTGGATGTGGCCGCTTTGTGTGATGAGGGGCTGTCGTTGCGTTTGGGAGCGCTGGGGCGTGCTGAGTCGGCTTTGGCGGCGATGAAGGCTCAGGTGCTCGCTGAGGTGGGTCGTCGTCACAGCAGCACGGACGCGCAACGTTTGGTTCGTGACGAGTTGCAGGCATCGAAACGTGAGGCCAAACGCGATGTAGAGTCAGCGACCCGGTTGGCGGAGTTGCCTGCGACGAGTGAAGCGTTGGCGTCCGGTGAGATCCCTGTGAGTCATGCTCGCCTGATTGCTAGGGCGTCGGGTGAAAGCACGATTGATGAAGCGCTGCTGGTCAAAGCAGCCAACGAGGAACCCTTCGATGAGTTCGCGCGGACTGTGAAACGTCATCAACAAGACCAAGCTGTTGATGATGGTCAGTCTTTGTTGGATCGTCAACGCAAGAACCGCAAAGCACGCATCTTCGAATCACCAGAATCGGGCATGTTCGTGTTGTCAGGTGAGTTTGATCAGATCACCGGGGCGCGTATCGCCACGGCGTTGACTGCTAAAGAACGACAGCTATGGCACCGCGAAGACCCCAAGACTCGGCGTACACCGCAGCAACGGATGGCCGACGCGTTAGCCGAGTTGATTTGTGAACCTGCTGGTGACGGTAAGTCTGCGGGTACTGATTTGTTGGTGATCGCTGATTTCGATGTGATCAAACAACAACTTGCTAATCCCCGCCTCGCCGATGGTTCAGCGATACCGATTGTTGAGCTGCATCGCCTGGCCCTTGAAGCGAACTTGTTGCCTTCGATCTTTGACACCAAAGCCCAAGACATGTGGTTGGGGCGTAAACAACGCACCGCCAGTGAAGCTCAACGGGTCGCGTTGATCGCCCGTGATCAACACTGTGTCGGCTGCGGTGCGAACCCGTTGTGGTGTCGCGCTCATCACATTATTTGGTGGTCAAAGAACGGACCCACCGACGTCGACAATTTGGTCTTGGTATGTGATGACTGCCACCACAAAATCCACGACCACGACTGGCAAGTCTACAAACACCCCACAACCGGCAAATACAAACTCAAACCCCCCAACCCAACCAAGCTCAGCACGGTGACAGGTACTCCAGCGGTTCGGACCGCTTCGGGTGACGGTTCGGTGACTGGGGCAACCAAGCTCAGCACGGTGACAGGTACTCCAGCGGTTCGGACCGCTTCGGGTGACGGTTCGGTGACTGGGGCAACCAAGCTCAGCACGGTGACAGGTACTCCAGCGGTTCGGACCGCTTCGGGTGACGGTTCGGTGACTGGGGCAACCAAGCTCAGCACGGTGACAGGTACTCCAGCGGTTCGGACCGCTTCGGGTGACGGTTCGGTGACTGGCGCAACCAAGCTCAGCACGGTGACAGGTACTCCAGCGGTTCGGACCGCTTCGGGTGACGGTTCGGTGACTGGGGCAACCAAGCTCAGCACGGTGACAGGTACTCCAGCGGTTCGGACCGCGCAACCCGGATCGAGCGACGCAGATCGAGTGACCGGGACCGACCTGGACCGGATCGAGCGACGCAGATCGAGTGACCGGGACCGACCTGGACCGGATCGAGCGACGCAGATCGAGTGACCGGGACCGACCTGGACCGGATCGAGCGACGCAGATCGAGTGACCGGGACCGACCTGGACCGGATCGAGCGACGCAGATCGAGTGACCGGGGCCGGGCAACCCGGACCCGACCCGGACCGACCTAACCGGCGCGGAAACGAAACCCCCAGAGGGTGACTCCGTCGGAGGTGATTCGATCAGGATCAAGTTCAGGGGTGCAGGTAACGCCAAGGCCCAAACAAGCCGGGAACGGTTGATCTGGTCGCGAGTCACCTAGCCCTTAGTAGGTCCCAGCAGGTCCGAGTTGAGTTTCGGAGATGGCCAACCGACGGCGCTCCCGGTGGACACCGAATGTCGCTCGCGCCGATAATCTCTGGACCTTGGTATCCTCACCGGTAGCCGAATGGTGGCTGCCGCCCGCGCAATGCGGGGCGTGCAGCTGGGTAAGAGACCCAAAGGAAAATATCTAATGGCTACAGGCCTGCGCCCAAAATCTGAGACGATCGCCGATATGGCGAACGCTTTTGATCTAGCCGAGCACGACACCGGTTCGCCGGAAATACAAATCGCCCTGCTATCGGCACGGATCACACACCTCACCGAACATGTGAAGGTTCACAAAAAGGACCATCACACGCGGAGAGGTTTGCAGATGCTGGTAGGCCGCCGTCGTCGTCTTCTCGACTACGTCATGGACAACGATGTAGAACGCTACAGAGCAGTGATCGCCCACCTCGGGTTGCGTCGCTGAATAAAATCCGCTGAATAAATCGAAGGGCAACCCCACAGGGCTGCTCCCAACCGGTTGGATCCAGGTCAACACCCAGAACCAGCCCGACAAATCCCAGTCGCTGGAAGGTCCAGCAAACAAAGAACACAAGACCGTTGGTGCTAGTCGAAAATCTCTGAATTGATCAGCCTCCCGAGAGGCCAAGACCAAGATCAGCGATTTCCGACTGGGAACTGGCAGTCATGTGTTCAGGAGAAATAACAAAATGACTAATTCCCAATCCTTCACAGGCTCGTTCGCGCGCGGTGAGGGCAAAGACGCCACATTCGAGGTTGGCAAGTTCGCCCCCCTCGCCGGTGGCTCCGTCACCGCAAGTATCGGTGACACAGTTGTACTGGTCACCGCGACCGGAGCAGCGACACCCCGCGAAGGTGCGGATTTCTTTCCGCTGACCGTGGATATCGAGGAGCGGATGTATGCCGCCGGCAAGATCCCCGGCTCCTTCTTCCGGCGTGAAGCCCGAGCGGGCGAGCAGGCGATACTCACCTGTCGCCTCATAGACAGGCCGCTTCGCCCCGCCTTCCCTGATGGTTACCGCAACGAAGTTCATGTGGTGGGCACCGTTCTCGGAGCGGACCAGGAGAACCCCTATGACGTTCTGGCTCTCAACGCCGCCTCGTTGGCCCTATGCCTCTCGCCTGTCCCGTTCGATGGCCCCATCGGAGCAGTCCGCATGAGCTGGTCGTCAGAAGGCGAGTGGATTCCCTTCCCCACCTATCAAGAGTCCTCTGAATCGGCCTTCGACATGGTGGTCGCCGGTCGACTGAGCGACAACGATGTTGCGGTGATGATGGTTGAGGCCGGCGGAACCGGCAATTCTTGGACTCTGTACGAGTCGGGCACCCCCAAGGTCGACGAGGATGTGCTCGCCGGAGGCCTCGAAGCGAGCAAGACTTGGATTCGCGAGATGATCGAGTTGCAGCAGCAGGCGGTTGACGCCGCTGGCGACATCAAAAAGATGGAACCCCCGCTCATCGTCGACCACAGCGACGAAATCTTCGAAGCAGTGCAAGCTGCGGCTGCTGAGCGCATCGCCGACACGCAACAAATTGCTGACAAGAGCGAGCGCCAAGCAGCAGAAGCAGAACTCAGACAGGCCGTCGTAGCCGAACTGGCTGAGTTCACCGCAGAAGACCCCAGTGCCGCCAAACAGATCAAAAACGCCATCCGAGCGATCACCAAACAGGTAGTCCGCAAGCGGATAGTCGAAGAAGGCATCCGCATAGATGGACGCAAAACCGACGAACTCCGCAAGGTCACCAGCCAAGTTGAGGTAATCCCCACAGCACACGGCTCAGGCCTCTTCCAACGCGGAGAGACCCAGGTGCTCAACTTCACGACACTCGGGATGGGTCGAAGCGACATGATGATCGACGACATCTCGCCCACGGACAAGAAGCGGTACTTCCATCACTACAACTTCCCGCCGTTCTCCACTGGAGAGACCGGGTTCATGCGAGGTCCCAAGCGACGCGAGATCGGACACGGGGCTCTGGCCGAACGTGCTGTATTCCCCGTCATTCCCTCCTTTGACGAATGGCCCTACACCGTGCGAACAGTGTCTGAGGTGATGGCCTCCAACGGTTCGAGTTCCATGGGCTCAGTGTGCGGATCGACGCTCTCGCTGATGGATGCTGGAGTCCCGATCAAGGCTCCGGTTGCCGGCATCGCCATGGGCCTTGTTCACGCTGAAGGCGAATACGTCACACTCACCGACATCCTGGGCGCAGAGGATGCCTTCGGCGACATGGACTTCAAGGTCGCAGGCACAACCGACTTCGTGACAGCGCTGCAGCTCGACACCAAGATCGCAGGCATCCCGGCCAGCGTCTTGGCGAATGCTCTCGCGCAGGCCAGAGAGGCGCGCCTCGACATTCTCGATGTGATGGCTGAGGCCATTGCTGAGCCCCGCGAAGATGTGCGGGACACCGCGCCGAAGATCACCACCTTTGAGATCCCGGTCGACAAGATTGGTGAAATCATCGGCCCCAAGGGCAAGGTCATCAATGCCATCCAGGCCGAGACTGGTGCCGATATTTCAGTTGATGACGACGGCATGGTCGGCGTTGTGTCGATTGCCTCGGTTGACAACGCCAAGGTGGCCGAAGCTGAGCGTCAAATCAAGCTGATCCTTGATCCACCCACCGCCGAGGTTGGCGCCACCTATCCGGGCCGAGTTGTGAATATCACCAAGTTCGGTGCCTTCGTCAACATTCTTCCCGGACGTGATGGCCTGCTCCACATCTCCAAGATTGGTGGCGGCAAGCGAATCGACCGGGTTGAGGATGTGCTCTCATTGGGAGACGAAGTTGTGGTTGTCGTCGAAGACGTGGATCCCAACGGGAAGATCTCGCTGAAGCCCGAGGGCGCTGCAGACACCGACCGTGATCGTGGTGGTCGTGACCGTGATCGTGGTGGTCGTGACCGTGATCGCGGTGGCCGTGACCGTGGTGGAGCGAATCGTGACCGCAACGACCGCAACAGCCGCAACGACCGCGGTGACCGCGAATCAGAAGCGTCCAATGACCCCAACCGCCAGTCGGTTTCGTTCGAGGACGCCTTCGACGCAGAGCTATCCCAGCAGTTCGACAATCTCGGCCCAGACGCTCCCGCGCGCGGACGAGGTTACGGCTCTGGCGGACGCGGTCGTCGCTAACCCTTTGGCACACCCACAGGCTCTAGCGGCTGTACTGTTGTAGAGATATGCAGCCGTTTCGCAATTTCGGCGAGAGTGACGATCCATGGTTCCGCGTCGGTCAAGTCGCCGTAACTACCACCGTCATCGTTTCGGCGATGAGCGTGGCCTACATGTTCGTCTGGGCGTTCGAGGGTTTGAAGCAGCCGATTACCACAAAACTCCTACTTTATTCAGGGACTCGGTACGGCAGTGTGGGCGATGGTGAGATCTGGAGGCTGGTGACATGGCCACTTCCGATGGCGCCCTCGCTGTGGACGCTGCTGTTGGTCGCAGTCTTTTGGATGCTGGGATCACAGCTGGAAGCGCTGATGGGTCGTCGGCGCTTCACGTTCTTTCTCTTGGTGCTAACCGTTGTTCCGGCGCTGGTGATGACGGCGTTGGAGTTCGCCGACATCCTCGGCTTCGCCTATGGGCTCCGCTACGTCGAACTCGGGATTCTGGTTGCGTTCGCAACCCAATACTCAAGCATCCGCTTCTGGCCAGGGATCCCTGCCTGGGGACTAGCGGGGATCATCGTTGGGATGGCAATGCTCCAAGCCATCAGCAACCGGACACCTTACGAATTCGTCCTTACCGTGACGATGGCCTTCCTGGCGCCTTTGATGCTGCGGGCCCTCGGCCACGCGGAACAACACGAGTGGATACCTAAGTTTCCGCTACCGGCCAAACTCGCCGGCGGTCCGTATCATCGCCCGCCGACCCGACATCGCAAACGTTCCCAGCCTCGTCAACGCAGCACTCACCTCTCTTCAGTTCCGCCCCCACCACCACCCCCAGGCGATGTCGCTGCCCAGGCCAAGATCGACGCCTTGCTCGACAAGATGGGTGAGCATGGCTTGGAGAGCTTGACCGAAGCCGAACGCCGCACGCTCGAAGACCTCTCCAAGCGTCTGCGCGACAGGCGGGACCGAAGTTGAGTCGGCCATGACGCGCGTAGGAGTCGTGGGTGCCGCAGGGCGCATGGGCCAGGCGGTTTGCAGCGCGGTCCGAGACGACCCCGCACTTGAGCTTGTGGCTGCAATCGACATCAATGACTCACTCGAGGTGCTGCTTGAGAAGCAATGTGAAGTAGTCGTTGATTTCACGGTTGCTTCAGCAGCTCGCCAAACGCTCAGGTTCCTAGCCGCCAACAGAATTCACGCCGTCGTCGGCACGACCGGATTCAGTGATGAGGACCTGGCTCTTTTTGCTGAAGCATTTACCGGAAGCAACTGTGTGATCGCGCCCAATTTCGCCATCGGAGCGGTGCTGATGATGCGTTTCGCCGAGTTGGCAGCTCCCCATTTCTCAACAGTTGAGGTGATCGAATATCATCACGACGCCAAGGTAGATGCTCCCTCGGGAACAGCGATTCGTACGGTTGAGCGTATTAGCTCAGCTTCGGCTGATTGGGGCGACGACCCCACGCAACACGAGGTCGTGCCAGGGGCGCGTGGGGGTCAAGGACCCGGCGGCGTGAGGGTTCATTCGGTGCGGATGCGCGGCGTTGTTGCCAATCAGGAAGTGCTGTTGGGTACGACTGGCCAAACCCTGTCAATCCGTCACGACACAATCGATCGCACCTCGTTTATGCCTGGCGTGTTGCTTGGCTGCAAGCGGGTAGCCGAATTCGAGGGGCTAACCCTCGGCCTAGATGCCTTCCTCGGTCTCTGAGCCAGAGAAGTCCGCTCGGCCAGAGAAGTCCGCTCGGCCAGAGAAGTCCGCTCGGCCAGAGAAGTCCGCTCGGCCAGAGAAGTCCGCTCGGCCAGAGAAGTCCGCTCGGCCAGAGAAGCCACCAGCATCGTCGGCGCGCTGGGCGTTCTCAGTGCGCTGGATTCTCTCCCACCTCTTTGTTCTGACCATGGTCGTCACCATGATCAACCTGGGGTTTTGGCAAATGCGGCGCCTCGAAGAACGACAGGAGCGAAACAGCGAAATCAAGGCGGTTCTAGAGGCGGAACCACAAGAAATCGAGACGTTGCTGGCGTTGCCGACGTTGCCGCCAGACCACACAGCAGCGCTCGTCGTTGGCCAATACCTTGATGAGCATTCGTTTCTGGTAGCCAACCGGACCTACGACACCGAGCCGGGAAACTGGCTCGTAACCCCTATGGAATTGTCAGATGGAACGGTCGTGGTCATTAGTCGGGGTTGGGTTCCTCGCCTATGGGCCGCCGGGGTTCACACCGATGATCTCAGTGCCCCAGATGGGGAGGTGATCGTCGTCGGCAGGGCCTTCAGCAGCGTCGGTGGGGGAAGTATCGGCAAGAACGACATTGCCATCCTGACTGAACTGAACCGACTTGATCTCGACCGGGTCACCGAACTGACGGGTCTAACGGTTGCAGATCTATGGGTGCAGTTGGATAGACAACAACCTGCGGTCGCTTCACTGCCAGTGCCGGTGCCGCCAGAGAGCCTCGACGATGGTCCGCATCTTTCGTATGCGTTTCAGTGGTTCTTCTTCTCGGCGGGAGCCATCGTCGTCTACGGGTTGATCCTGCGCAGGCGTCACCGTGAGCCGCAAAGAGCGCCGCGCGTCGAGCCGCTGTGAATCGAGCCCTGTGAACAATGACCGGAGCAAAGATCGGAATTGGAAGCCAACTCCTGCTTCGGCGTGGCACGATAACAAGATGCAAGCAAACAAGATGCAAGCACGCTTCGGGCGGGTACTCACCGCCATGGTCACCCCGTTTCACTCCGACGGATCGCTGGATCTCCAAGGTGCGCAGCAACTGGCCCGTTACCTCACCACCCAAGGCGGTAGCGACGGTCTTGTCATCGCGGGCACCACAGGAGAAAGCCCGACCCTCACTCACGATGAGCAGATCGATCTGATCTCGGCGGTGACCGAAGCCATCGACAAGCCGGTAGTTGCGGGTGCAGGCAGCAACGACACCCGCGCCGCGGTGGAGTTGAGCGAACGCGCCACCGAAGTGGGGGCAGCGGGGCTGTTGCATGTAGCGGGGTACTACAACCGTCCGAGTCAAGCTGGACTGAGAGAACACTTTCGTGCCTGTGCGCAGTCCACTGATCTGCCGATACTGCTCTATGACATTCCAGGCCGCACGGGTCGCAAGATTGCCACTGAGACCATGGCGGAACTATTCGCCACAGTGCCCAACATCATTGGCGTGAAGGATGCCTCCGCAAACCCTGCCGAGACCGCCAGGTTGCTGGCGATTTCTCCCGATGACACTGAGGTCTACAGCGGTGATGACGGACTCACTCTGGCATTGCTGGCTATCGGCGCGGTGGGCACCATCGGCGTGGCTACTCATTGGATCGGATCCGAAGTGGCCGAGATGATGGAGGCATTCTTCACTGGCGATGTGGACTCCGCCGCTGAGATCAACCGCCAACTGATCCCGTCCTATCAGTTCGAGACGGGCGACGACGCCCCCAACCCCGTCCCGACGAAGGCAATGCTGCGGGTGATGGGCCTTCCCGGTGGGCCGACGCGCATGCCGATGGGGCCTGAACCCGAGGGCCTCCAACAAGAGGCCCGGGCGGTGCTCTCGGCGCTTGGCCGGTCCTGATATGGCAGAACCGGTTCGTATCACCTTTCTTGGTGGTCTAGGTGAGATTGGTCGCAACTGCGCGGCCATCGAAACGCAGGGTCGGGTCGTGGTGCTCGACTGTGGCCAGATGTTCGCCGGCGATGATCTGCCTGGAGTAGACGCGGTTCTGCCTGACCTCGATTGGCTGATTCAAAACGCCGATCGGGTCGAAGCGGTGATCGCCACCCACGCTCACGAAGACCACATAGGGGCGCTTCCATACCTCCTCCGCCACATGTCGCTACCGATCTACGGGTCGGTTTTCACTCTCGGCATGATTGAACACAAGCTTCGCGAGGCTGGCTTGAAGGGTAGAGCTGAGCTGCGCAAGGTCAGCGACGGTGATCGCCTCAAGGTCGGTCCCTTCGACTGCGAATTCTTGCCCGTCACCCACTCAATCCCTTCGGGCAACATCACTGCCTTCCACACCGATCAAGGCGTGATTCTCCACTCGAGCGACTTCAAGTTGGACCTGACTCCCGTTGATGGCCGCCGTACAGACCTGTCTCGTATCGGCGCGCTGGGGCATGATCCGGGAATCCGACTGATGCTCGCCGATTCGACCAACGCCGATCGCCCTGGCGCATCTCGCTCAGAAAAAGAAATTGGCGGCGTTCTCACCGCGCTGCTGCGAGACAACGATCAGCGTCGTGTGATCGTCGCTTCGTTCGCGAGCCATATCCACCGACTGCAGCAGGTGGCCGATGCTGCGTTGACCACCAACCGGATCGTCGTGCCCGTCGGGCTTTCCATGCGGCGCAATATCAAACTCGCTCGAAAGGTGGGGATTCTCCGCATCCCGGATCACGCGATCAAAGATGTCGAAGAGGTAGACGACATTGACCCCCAACGAGTATGCGTGGTGTGCACCGGATCGCAAGGAGAGCCTCGAGCGGCGCTCACCCAGATGGCCCTAGGCGAGAGTCGTTGGCTGAAGCTCGACGAAAACGACACGGTCATATTCTCGGCGCATCCGATTCCCGGAAATGAGACAGCGGTGGCCTCAGTCCGCAACGGTTTGGCGCGCCTGGGTGCGAGGGTTGTTCACAGCGGACAGGTCGATGTTCATACCAGCGGACATGGCAAGCAACAGGAACTCAAGACCCTTCATTCGGTTGCGGTGCCCGAATACTTCGTGCCTGTGCACGGCGAATACTCCCATCTTGTGGCGCATCGTGACCTGGCCAGAGAGATGGGGATGGACCGTGATCATGTGGTTCTGGCCGAAGACGGGGATCAACTGGAGCTGTCCGATACGGGGCTCGTGCACCTCGGATCGGTCGGCGGGGATCACCTCTATGTCGATGGCACTGTTGGAGATCTTGGCAACGCGGTGCTCGGTGATCGCCGAGTCCTGGGCAACGACGGCTTTGTCGCGGTGATCGTTCACGTCGATTTTGAACGGCGCGAACTGTTGGCTGGTCCCGATGTGGTGTCACGTGGCTGGGTCGAACAGCCTGCGTTGCGAGCCCATGAAACCGCGGTTGTCGACGCGGTGGAACGCGCAGTGATGAAGGCGCTCGACGATGACATTGATGATCTGGCGCGTCTGTCTCAGATCGTGCGCCGAACCGCCGGCAGCATCGTCTCGGACCGGACCCGCCGCCGCCCGATGATCGTGCCGATGGTCCGCGAAGGTTGAGGACCCAGCTGGTGTAGCGACTCATGCACGGCCCATGAGGGTTCGGGGTGCAGGGACTCACAGTGGGGTACATGAGGGTGACTCACCGCGCTGATAGCGTTTCTGATCGTGGCAGCCAAAGCAAACTCCGCCAAACCAAATTCGAAGAGCGACTCGAAGCGCGCTTCGAAGAAGTCGGCTGTCTCACGTCGCTCGGTTTTCGGCGTGTTGTCGGGCCACCGAAGCGATCTGTGGGGCCTCGGAGCAGTCCTCTCAGGCCTTTTGAGCGCGGCTAGTTTGTGGTTTGGGGCCGCGGGTGTTGTAGGTGTTGCAGTCGATGATGGGCTGGCGGTGGGCGTTGGCCTGATTCGCTTCGTTGTGCCGCTCGGTCTGGTTGCTCTAGGTGTGGCTCTGATTCGCGGAACTGGTGCCGAAGGTGAGTCCGAATGGCCCGCGCGCGTCACGGTTGGTGGGATCTTGCTGCTGATCTCGTTGAGCGGGCTTTTACATGTTGTCTCAGAGCGCCCTGGGATCAACGACACAGTCGATGATCTGGGAGCAGCCGGTGGTGTGCTCGGACTCGGCGTTGGTGGTGCACTTCACGCCGCAGCGGCGGTCACTGGGAGCCTTTTGATTCTTGGCTTGTTGGGCATCTTTGGACTCATCGTGCTTACTGGCAGTTCCGCTGGTGCACTGGGCCGGGGTTTTGTCATGATCGTCCGTCCGCCTCTGAATTGGTTGAAGGGGCAGGTACAGGCGTTGTTCAGCGACCTGTCCAGAACCGAATCAACTGAAACGCATGTTGAGGTCTCAGAGGGCACTGATTTCGGTGCTGTCGTCGATGGTGCGGTCCTCGTGGCGGACAATGCTTGTGACGAGATTTCCCCCGTTGGCACAGACAGCGGGGTTGAGGTCAACGAAGACGGGGGCAACGAAGGGGCAGGCGAAACCGCACCTGAGCCGCCCCGCCGACGCGTCCGCAGACCAAAACTTGAGCCGGGAGTGGTCACCGAGCAGAAGTTGCCCCTTGAGATGAGCCATTGGACGCTTCCGTCCACATCGTTGCTGTCTCGCAGCCACAAACAGGAAATCGACACAATCGACGTGGTTGAGCGCGGCAAGCGGCTACAGGCCACGCTCTCCCAGTTCGGTGTGGAAACCACCTTGCTTGAACCGATTGTTGGTCCGACCGTCACCCGCTATGTGCTCACCCTGGGCGAGGGAGTGAAGGTCACGAAGTTTGAAAGTTTGCGCAAGGACATGGCCTACGCCATGGCATCGCCCGATGTGCGTATCATCGCGCCGATTCCGGGGCGGCGCGCCATTGGTGTCGAGGTCCCCAACAACAAGCGGGCGATTGTCACTATCGGCGACATCTTGGCCTCAAAGGAAGCACAGCAAGCCTCCCACCCGCTTGAGGTTGCTATCGGCCGCGACATCAATGGCCAAAACGTGATCGTCAACATCGCCACCATGCCCCATGTGCTCATCGCAGGGGCCACCGGTTCGGGCAAATCGTCGTGCCTGAACTCGTTGCTGTCTTCGATTCTCATGCGCTCAACCCCGGATCAGGTGCGAATGATCCTCGTCGACCCCAAGCGGGTTGAGATGGGGCAATACGACAGGATCCCTCATTTGCTCACGGCACCGGTCACGGATCCCCGAAAGGCTGCGAACGCGTTGGCCTGGGCTGTGCGTGAGATGGACCGTCGTTACGATCTGCTCCACCAGGTGGGTGTGCGCGACATCACCGGCTACAACCAGGCTGTCGACAACAACACCTTGAAACCTCGGCTCGGAGTCCTTGACGACAACGGCGAGCCACTCACCTATAGCCGCTTGCCGTTTGTTCTGGTCGTGGTCGACGAACTCGCTGACTTGATGATGGTGGCAGCCCGCGATGTGGAGGAGTCGATAGCGCGTATCGCCCAAATGGCTCGAGCCGTAGGCATACATCTGGTGATCGCCACGCAACGCCCGTCGGTCAATGTCATCACTGGCGTCATCAAGGCGAACATCCCGAGCCGCTGGGCTTTTGCTGTATCGAGCCTCACCGATTCCAGAGTCATTCTCGACCAAGCAGGAGCGGAGCGTTTAGTGGGAGGTGGCGATCTATTGATGCTGGGCACTACGTCTTCGGCTTTGAATCGAATCCAGGGTTGCTGGGTCGAAGAGTCCGAGGTGCGCGCCATCGTGGGCCATTGGCGTGATCAGGCCAAGAAGTTGAGACAGGACCCAACCGTGCCACCTGGGTCTGGCGCTGGTGCCACGCCGGTCGGGTCTGTCTCTTCGCTGGTCGCCGGTAGCGGGATAACTGATTCGCCGCTCGATTCGATAACCGCCACTCAAACCGAAGCAGCGGGGGACGGCGATGAACTTCTCGGCGCGGCGATGGAACTAGTGATCCAAACCCAACTTGGTTCGACCTCGATGCTGCAACGCAAGCTCCGGGTCGGTTTCGCGCGAGCAGGGCGCATCATGGATCTTCTGGAGCAACAGGGCGTGGTAGGGCCATCAACCGGGTCCAAAGCTCGAGAAGTCCTTGTCAGCCACGAAGAGTTCGAAGCGCGTCGGCAGACGGGCGGAACCACAAGCGCCCATCTGGCTGACGGACCGAGTTCTGCGGAACGAGGCACCCATGAGACCGATGTCGATGAGTCCGATACTGACTTTTGATCTGTAGTTTTGGAAATCAATGATTAACGGCCTCATCTACGCGGTCGGCGGGCTGCTGGTGCTTGCCGTGGCTTCCGATCAGTTCGTGAAAGGAGCGGTTCGCTTAGCGGTTGTCATGCGCATCGCCCCGGTGATCGTCGGGACGGTGATTGTGGGTTTCGGTACCAGCGCACCCGAGATGGTCGTGTCCGGAATTGCTGCTGTCGAAGGAAATCTCGACATCGGTGTCGGCAACGTCATCGGCTCCAACGTCGCCAACATTTCTTTGGTTCTGGGCTTCGCGACGCTTGTCTCTGCGGTCCCGGTGAAGCCCTCAATACTGCGCCGCGAGGTACCGATATCTGTGGCGTCGGTAGTTATCTTCGCAGTGCTGATTCAGGGAGAGATCACACGTTTGGAGGGGACGATTCTGGTGCTCTTGTTAGTCGGCGCACTGGGGTTCATTTTGCGTACCTCGTCTCGGCCCCAAGCGGAACCCGACGCGCTGTCGGCAAGTGACAGATCAGCGGCGGACCGCACAGAACCGGACACAGCAGCACTCGACATCGCAGAACTCGGAGACCTTCCGCACGAAATTGAGGAGTTCGTCGGCGAAGCAGTGCCTTCGGCGATCACCGAGTCGATCCGTACCGTCATAGGACTGGTGCTGGTCGCGGGTTCGGCGTGGTTCGTGGTCACCGGGGCCGAACGAATTGCCGAAGAACTGGACCTGACAGGAGGCTTCATCGGTTTCACCTTGGTGGCGATTGGAACCTCCGCACCCGAACTCTTCACTGCCATTGCAGCCTCGCGCCGAGGCGAGATTGAGCTCTTGATCGGAAATCTGCTTGGCTCCAACATGTTCAACAGCCTCGCGGTCGGCGGTGCGATCGGGCTCGCGGGACCAGGGCGGGTACTCGACGCCAGCCTGTCTGTTTGGGGTTCAACGATGATGGTTGCGGTGGTGGTTGTGAGCGCGGTGATGATGATCACCAAGAAAAGTGTCAGCCGTGTCGAAGGGCTTGTGCTGCTGGCCATGTGGGTGGCCTGCGTGGTGGTGTTAGCGACCGTTTAGAGTCGGCCCTTTAGAGTCGGGTAAGCGCGCCAGGATTTTGGCTAGCTCATCAAAATGGGGGAGTTGGTGGAGCGGTGCGATCAAGGTGATTTGATCGTCGGCTTCGAGTACGAACTCTTCGCTTGCCCTGTGGACTACGCCATCTCGGGCGACCGCTTCAAGGTCGAAGCCTTCGTCAATATTGAGTTCGTCGACCCTCATTCCTATCAATGCGCCGCTCGACAGTTCGGGTAGCAGCGTGTACTGGCCGATTGAGAGATTTGGCAGGAGTGCTTCTTTGACCTCAGCCTCATACGCTGCGCCGGCCACCGCGCGTGCTCCATCAGCATGCAGGTATGCCGCCAACTCTCCTGCCAGCCGTAGCGCTCTCCCTGGTGCGTCGGAGCAACCTGCCAGAAAGAACAAGGCGTTGACCCGTTCGCCGCGGCCACCCCAAGCGGCTGGTATTCGGAGTGCACGTCCAGCCTTCACGATGACCAAGTGATCGTCGTCGGTGTCAAAAAAAGCGACGGGAGTAGCTGTCGGGTGGGTGTCTGATGGCTGGATCCATAAAGACTCGGTAGCTAGAAACCGTTCGGTCACAGCGGCCGTGTCAATACCCATTCTCGCGCCCAGTACAGCAGCTGCTCGCTGCGCCGCGAAGTTGATGTCCTCTCCCTCAGGAACGCTCAATACCGCTGCTCGGGCTATCAGGCCCGGGTATTCGTCATCGGCGCGCAGGCCGTGACTCTGCATCGCCTGGCTGAGCTCTCGGTCAATGCCGCGGTCGACGAGTTTCCCCCATCTCTCGAAGACGTGGTAGATCGCGCCTGCGTGTGTGGCCCGGGTTCGTCCGTAGATCAAGTACCAAACGGTTCCCGCAACGACAGAAGCGCCCGTTAGCAGCAGCGCTAGGGCACCAAGCTCAACAATCAGATAGCCGTCAATCAAAATGGCAAAAAGTTGCAAGTACGGAAAGAGGGGGGCTTTGAAACCTGGCGCGTAGGACGAGATTCGTGCTGCTCGCAACACCAGCACAGCCGCGTTGACGAGCAGAAGCGTGAGGAGGACGAAAGCGCTGGCAAGTTTGGCGATGGCTGCCACATCAAAGGCCACTACCACCGTCGCCATGCCGGCAGCCGTTAGCACTACCCCCCAAATGGGTGTTTTGAAGCGGCTGATGCGACCGAACCGCGCTGATATCAGGTGATCCCGGCTCATCGCCAGGGGATACCGAGCGGCTGCCAAGATGCCGGCGTTGGTCGCCGAGGAGAAGGCAGCCAGCGCGGCGATTACCACGATTACCGCACCAGCGGTCGGCATCACGACTTTTGCTGCCGAGTGGATGGGGGCCAGATCGTCGTGGAGCTCAACTGCAGGCAACACCGCCACGGTCACGAGCATTCCCAGCGTGTAGACCGTGGTGCTGACCAATAGCGACAGTGACATGCCGAGCGGGATGTTGCGCGAGGGGTCTTCGATCTCCTCGGCCGCAGAAGCAACTTTGGTGAGTCCTCCGTAGGAAACGAACACCAGACCGATAACCGCCATCAATCCTCCCACTCCGTCGGTGAGGAACGGGCTCATGTCACCGCCACCGTCGAGTTGGGTCAGCCCGGCGCCAAGGAACCACCCCAGAGCTGCGAGGACGAACACCACAAGCACCATCTGTAAGGCACCACTTGCCCTAGAGCCCAGAATGTTGACGATGGCGAAGGCAGCGATCAGGGCCACAGCGAGGGGCTTCGCGGGAACATCAAAGACGATGTTGAGGTAAGCGCTCATGCCGACGAGCGCGAAAGCGTCTTTTAGAACCAACGACAACCAAGTGGCCATACCGGCCACGGTGCCCACAGCGGGTCCGAGCGCTCGTTCCAAGAAGTAGTAGGCGCCGCCGGCGCGGGGCATGGCGGTACTGAGTTCGGCCACCGCGAGCATTGCGGGTACTGCGAGGAGTCCGGCAATGGCGTAGGCGAGCACGGCGCTCGGACCTGCTTCTGCCGCGGCCAGGCCAGGCAACAGAAACAGCCCCGAACTCAGCATGGCCCCGGTGGAGATCACAAACACATGCCGTAACCCCAGCGAACGCGTCAGGTCGCCACCGTTGGTTGCGCCCATAGCCATCTGCAACCATACGCAATTCCCTCGCGTTGGTCCATCACTTGGGGCTTGGTGCTGGATTGGGGTCTGGTGGCGCTACGGTCGAGCGACGGGTTTGGCGTAGCTCGCCAACGGTTAGGGTCGGATTCACGATGTCAACTCAGTCATATGCGATCGTGACGCTTGGATGTCCCAAGAATCAGGTCGACTCGGACAAGTTGGCGGGGACACTCGCCCATACCGGCATGGCGGCCGCCAGCGATGTCGAAACCGCTGATGTGGTGGTTGTCAATACCTGCGCATTCATCGAAGAAGCCCGCCAGGAATCGGTTGAGACGATTCTGGCGGTTGCTGAGCAGCGCAATGCCGGCGCGCGGCTCATTGTGACAGGCTGTATGGCGGAGCGCTATGGCGCTGAACTGACCGCCGAATTGCCCGAGATTGATCATCTGGCGCCGTTTGGAATGTCACTCATACCAGCGCTAACGGGAGGCTCTGGTCAGGATTGGTCTGGCACGCAGGTTGAACCTGCAGCGGTGCCTGTTGCGCTCGGGCCGACTCGCGGGTCCGTTCGGCGGGTCCCTGACTTCGATCTACTGAACCTGCCGCGACCCACAGCACCACGGCCCTGGGCCTATGTCAAGATCGCCGAAGGATGCGATCGGGCCTGTGGCTTCTGCGCCATCCCGTCGTTTCGGGGTCCGCAACGCAGTCGCACAATCGAACAAATCATGTCCGAGGTCGAACAACTCGCGGCGCAGGAAATAGTCCTGGTAGCTCAAGACTTGGCCGCCTATGGAAGAGATCAGGGCACACAGAAGCGGTCCATCATTGAGCTGGTGCGAGCCGTTGCCACGGCGGTCGAAAGGGTCAGACTGCTATATCTCTACCCTTCAGACCTCTCCGAAATTCTGATCGACACAATCTGTGACTCAGGTGTTCCCTACTTCGACTTGTCGCTTCAGCATGTATCGCCTCGTTTGTTGCGGAGCATGCGTCGCTGGGGCAATGGCGAGAAGTTTCTGGACCGGATCGAAACCATCCGCGACTCAGAACCCAGCGCCGCGTTTCGTTCGAACTTCATTGTTGGCTATCCGGGCGAAACCGAAGAAGACCACGATCAACTTTTGGAGTTCATTACCGAGGCAAGGCTTGACTGGTGCGGTTTCTTTGCCTATTCCGAAGAGGTGGGAACCTATGCGGTGTCTCTGGACCACACCGTTGATCCTGAACTCATCGCGGACCGGCTCGCGGAGCTGTCTGAGTTGCAAGACACGATTACCGCCACCAAACGTGACGAATTGATTGGCAGCGAGGTCGAAGTTCTTGTGGATGAATCTGGGATCGGACGCAGCTACAGAGAAGCACCTGAAATCGACGGGATCATTTCCGTGCCCCAGACTCTTGAGGTGGGAACGATTCAGACTTTGACGGTTACCGGGGCCATCGGCCCGGACCTGGAGGCGCGGTGAGCGATTTGGCGGTGCCGCGCAGTGCTGGGATAACCCATCCGGCGAACCTGCTGACGATCACGCGTCTGCTGTTCGCCCCGTTGTTGTTCTGGTTGCTGGTATCAGCGCGGGACACGCGAGGGGTTTCTTGGGCAGCTTTCGGACTCGGTGTCGCCTTGGCGAGCACTGACTTTTTCGACGGAAAAATTGCCCGTAGGGCAAATGTTGTCAGCCGCAGCGGTGCATTTCTCGATCCCTTGGCAGACAAGGTAGTGATCCTCGGCTCTGGGTTCTGCTTGGTTGCGGTGGATCGCTATTGGTGGCTTCCGGTGACACTCATGGCTGTTCGCGAGGTTGGGATTACCGCCTGGCGCGGCCGTTGGGCACGCCATGGATTGGCCTTGCCGGCTCGGCGGTCAGCGAAGTACAAGACCTTCGTGCAGGGAGTTGCTCTGGCCACCGCGGTGATGCCGACGCTTCAAGACCAGGACACTCTGATAGTCGTGATGTTGTGGATCGCGGTTGTCTGGACTCTTGTGTCTGGGATTCAATACCTGATGGACGGCCAGAATGCGCTGAGCTCCACAGGTGAGTGATCCAAAGAGCGTCGATGAACTGTGAAGTCGTAGCGGTCGGAACCGAACTGCTGCTGGGTCAGATCGTCGACACCAACTCGTCGTGGATTGGTGAGCAACTGGCGCTGGTGGGCATCGACAGCCATCACCAAACAAAAGTCGGCGACAATTTGGATCGCATGATCTCGGTACTTGAGCAGGCCCTTGGTCGCAGCGACGCAGTAATCGTTTGCGGTGGTCTGGGGCCCACCCAAGACGACATAACACGCGAGGCAATCGCCGCGGTGATGGGGGTGGAACTGGTCCGCGATGAACGAATCATCGCCAAGATCGAAACCATGTTCGGGGGCCGCGGTCGCAACATGCCGGAGAACAACAAGCGTCAGGCAGATGTGCCCGTTGGAGCGCGTGTCAATCCCGCGATGCCCGGCACAGCAGCAGGGCTGATCTGTCCACTCAGCGGTGCCAACGAAGGCAAAGTGATATATGCGGTCCCGGGGGTGCCGTGGGAGATGCAGCAGATGGTGCTGGAAGGAGTTCTCCCGGACCTGCGGGAACGGGCAGGCATCACCGCGGTGATTCGCAGCCGGACTTTGCGTACTTGGGGTCAGTCTGAGTCTGGTCTGGCCGAACAGCTCGACGAAGAAATCCGGCGTCTCGATCAAACCGGTACGGCAACGATCGCTTTTCTTGCCAGTGGCTTGGAAGGTTTGAAGGTGCGTATCACGGCAAAAGCCCACAGCGAAACCGAAGCGGTCGCCATTCTCGACGACGAGGAAACTCGAGTCCGAGACCTCATCGGCGACATCGTCTTTGGAACAGACGACGACACGATTGAGTCGGTAGTGCTGGACCTGCTGCGTAGGCGTCAAATGACTCTCGCCTTGGCCGAATCGTTCACGGGAGGGCTTATCTCAAGCCGAATCGTTGCTCATCAGGGTTGCAGCGAAGTATTTCGGGGAGCGATCGTCCCGTATCACCGTGATCTCAAGCAGTCTCTACTCGGTGCTGGCGATGTAGCTGCCGTCAGCGAACAAATGGTGATCGAAATGGCCGAAGGTGCATGCCGCGTTCTTGATGCCGACGTTGGTCTCGCCCTGTCAGGCGTCGCCGGCCCGCAGCCCCACGAGGGTGTCGAAGCTGGGGTCGTTTGTATCGGCATCCATATTGCCGGCACCGGACCGGCGGAAAAGAACAACTCAGAGGCGACCACAATCAAATTGCCCTTCGACCGTGAACGGATCCGGCAGTTCAGTTGCATCATGGCGCTCAATATGCTCCGCACCCGACTACTGGACTCATAATGGACTCAATCTGATGCGTACCGAACTAGACCTTGAACTCCTCGGACAAACCATCCAGGATCTGTACCGCATGAAACAGGGCGAGGCCATGAGCGCCATCGTCCACCTGGGCGTGCGCCTCGGGCTGTTTGATGCCCTCGACCAGGCACCCGAATCGACCTCGGCTGAGCTGGCAGATGCGACCGGCCTACACGAGCGCTGGATCCGAGAATGGCTTTGCGCGGTGGCGGCTGCGGGCCTGGCCGAGCATGACGATGGCCGCTTCAACCTGACACCGGAGGCTAAAGCAACGCTTTGTGAACCCGATCATCCCGCGGCGACCGCTGGTGTCTTTGGGCTTCCCATCACCCATCACGAGATCAATCGGACAGCGGAGGCGTTTGAAACCGGGTTGGGCATGACCTGGAGCGAACATGGAGTCCACGCCTGTCATTTTCAGGCCGCTATGAGCGCATCTGGGCAGCGGGCCTGGCTGGTGCCGGTAATCCTCGATTCCATTGAGCAGATGACTGAGCGGTTGACAGCGGGGGCGACTGTTGTTGACGTGGGTTGCGGTTCGGGGGTGGCTGCTGCGGCCATAGCCGGCGCCTATCCACAATCGACTGTGGTCGGCATTGACCCGTCGGCTCACGCCATTGAAGCCGCCGCCCAGCGAGCGGCCTCGGAGGGTCTGACGAACCTGTCGTTTCGTTCTGGCGCTTTCGATGATCTCGCCGGTCTTAGCGGTGTCGATCTTCTTGTTACTCTCGATGTGCTCCACGACCTCCCCAATCCCGGAGCAGCAGTTGCTGCGGCCCGGTCGTGTTTAGCCGACGACGGTGTGTGGATGGTCGCCGATATCAAGACCCGAGGGGGCCTTGAAGAGAATCGAAACATTCCGGTCCTGCCTCTCATGTACGCCATGTCGGTCCTCTACTGCATGTCGTCGGCGATGTCGGAGCCCAATGGTGCCGGACTCGGCACGCTGGGACTCACCGTTGAAGTGTTCGAGCAACTGACCACCGCCGCGGGATTCGGCAGTGTCGAGGTTCGCGAGTTCGAAATCGATCCGCTGAACCGCTATTACGAAGTGCGAATCTGACGGACGACCAGAAGCGAGCGAGAGATGCCATTCATTGAGGTCAATGACCTCACCATGTATTACGAACTTCACGGTCGAGGCCCGAATCTGTTGCACATCTCGGGTAGTGGCGGTGATCTTCGCCAGACCGCTCCGCAGTTGAACGGTCTCAACCGTGACTTCTTGGGGCTGCACTATGACCAGCGCTGTCTGGGCCAGACAACGCTCGGTGATCATGAACCGACCATGTTTGACTACGCCGATGACGCGGCGGCTCTTTGTACCGCTCTGGGTTGGGGTCGCGCTCGGGTGGTCGGCACGTCGTTCGGCGGGATGGTGGCGCAGCACCTTGCCATTCGTCACCCGGATCTTGTTGAGCGATTGGTATTGAACTGCACATCGCCAGGCGGAGAATTGGCTTCTTTCCCGCTAGACGAGCTTTCCGACGTTCCCGGGACTGAAAGGGCCGAGTTGATGCTGGCGCTCATGGATACTCGCTACAACGTCAGCAGCGGTGATGAACTCATTGGCCTTGAAGGGCTCACTTCGCAGTTTCGCGACGGTTACGCACTATCCACATCGGCTGAGTCCGCCAAGGGGTTTGCCAAACAACTCGAAGCGCGACGGCACCACGACGTAACAGCTGACCTCAACTTGGTTTCGGCTCCGACCCTCGTGTGTGCAGGGCGTTTCGACGGGATTGCTCCGGTAGCCAACTCAGAAGCGATCGTTGCGGGGATCGCGCAGGCTCAACTGGAGGTCTTCGAGGGAGGCCATCTGTTCATGCTGCAAGACCCCAGGTCGCTCTCGGTGACGCGCGACTTTCTTATGGAATAAGTGGGCGCGCGGATGGGTGCCCCAGGTCTCGGTGGATTTCGTTCCGACCGGGATACGCGCTGGCGAAAACGCAGGTCAAGGGGGTCGCGGCCGCAGCCAGAAGTCTGGACCCTTCCGTGGGTCAGCGCCTTTTCGCTAACGTCCTGAGTGGGCGCTGTGGGCTGACGGCTCAGTTCGCGCGATTCGATTGCGCGACTGCCTAACGCGAGCGTCGCCGGCCGTGACCTGCAGAACTCTGGTGTCGCTGTGCGGCACCGCTGGACACGCGTTGCCGGTTGCGGTGTTTGGGTTTGCTGTGCTGTTTGGATTTGCCGTGCTGTTTGGATTTGTCTACGGAGCGTTGGTTCTTCGCGGCGTGTCCGTTGCGACGGGATGAATTGGAACGGGTCTTAGGCGAAGCACCGCGAGGTGCGTGTTTTCCGTTGCGTCGAGCAGGGGACTCGCCTGTGTGAACAGGTTCAGTGGGTACAGACACAGCCGGACCATCCAGCGAAGGTGGCGCCGAGATTTCCTGTGACAGCTTGAGTCGTCGTTTCATGGCTTTGACGAGTTTGACCTGAGATGGATCTACGAACGAGACCACATGTCCCTGCGCACCAGCGCGTGCCGTTCTCCCTGAACGATGGATATAGGCAGAGTCCTCATCGACGGGGTCGTAGTGCACCACGCACTCGACACCGTCGACGTGAATGCCGCGGGCCGCGACATCGGTTGCAACCAACGCCAGGGCTTTGCCTGAGGCGAACTCGTGGAGGGCACGGGAACGCTGTGCTTGCGAGCGGTTCCCATGGATGGCTACTGCTGAGATTCCCACCTGTTTGAGTTGGCGGGCGGCGCGATCTGCGCCGTGGCGTGTGCGGGTGAACACGATGGTGGAGCCGAACGTGGCTATCACAGAAGCACACAGAGCGATTCGCTCAGGCCTTGGAATCTCCCAAAAGTGGTGCTGAGTAGCTGTTAGGTCGGGTGCTTCGGACCCCACTGAATGGCGTACCGGATCAGTTTGGTATTGTCTGATCAGCTTGCCAACATCACCCTCAAGGGTTGCCGAGAACAGCATCGTGTGACGCGTCTCGGAAGTGTCGTCAAGAATGCGACGGACCGCTGGCATGAAACCCATGTCGGCCATGCGGTCGGCCTCGTCGATCACGACAGTCGTGACTCGCTTGAGACTGACGGTGCGGCGCTCAATGAGATCTTCCAAGCGGCCGGGTGTAGCCACTAGCACGTCAACGCCGCGTCGCAGCTTCTTGATCTGGGGCTCAAGGCCGACACCTCCGTACACCGCGGCGATGCGGCGCTCTACTGTCTCGGCCAAAGGTCGGAGTTCGGTCGCGATTTGCTCGGCCAGTTCACGAGTCGGTGCGAGAATCAACGCGCTCGGGAGTTTCGGTTCGGCTCTGCGCACTCGCGTCAACAGGGGAATACCGAAAGCAAGAGTTTTGCCGGAGCCAGTAGGGGCGCGGCCAACGACATCACGGCCGTTCAGCAAATCGGGGATAGTAGCGGCTTGGATCTCGAAGGGGGAGGTGATGCCACCCCGGTCCAGGACCGCGCGAATTGAATCAGGGACGCCGAGATCGGCGAACGTGGGGCTCATCGGGGGACACTCCGGCAGCGGGGATGGTGTGCGACGTTCGCGTCGACCACGTGGTCCGGTGCTGTAGCAGGCTACCGGTGCGCCGCGCGGTTAAGACAGCGCGGCGATATTCGCTCGTTGAACTCTGCTAGGTGTGTGCCGCCATTTGCTCAGCGAGCCGCCGAAAGCCGTCGCGCCAGGCAACCGAGCAGGGACCGACGACTCGGCGAACCGCGTCGGTGTCGATCACTGCGCTCGGAATCGTCAACTCGTTCACCTCAAAGATCGGTGCGGGTGCTCCGGCGACATCGCAGATGTAACGAGTCCATTCCTCGACGGATACAACCTCGTCGCTGCCCCAATTGAGAGTCGTGGTGTTCACGGTCGCGGCGTCCAACAGGGCTGGGACCTGCGCGATGATGTCGTCGTGGTGGATCGGGTTGTAACGCGAACCATCGGGATGCAGAGGAATCGTCTGCGACGCTTGCGCCATCATCAGGTGAAAGACTGGCCACCCGCCTTGGTCGCCGTAGGGCACGCACAGTCGGGCGATGGTCGTCGGCACAGAGAACTCGCGAGCAGCGAAACGAGCGACCGCTTCGGCAGCGGTTTTGGCCGTCGAATACGTCGGCAGGAGGTTCTGGTGGTGATCACGGCCCAGCGCTGAGTCTTCGCGCATCGGCTCGCCGTTGGTTGGTGCGTAGACCGCGGTCGTGGAGCAGTGCAGAACGGCTTTGGCATTGCGCAAGTGGCTCATTAGATGACCGGTAGCTTCGGCGTTGGCCGCGAGGTCCTTGTCCCATTTGCCGGTCTTTGTGACGGCAAAGTTGAGAAGATAGTCAACTTCAGTAGGTACGGACGCCAGGTTGGGTTCGATGAGGTCGACAGCGTGGCAGACAACCCCGGCTGCCTCCATGCGCTTGCTCGCAGCTGGATCTTTGAAGCGGGCGATGCCGTGGACTTCATTACCGCTCGCCGCCAGCGCCACCGCGATCGGCTCGCCTACTTGGCCGGTGCAACCGGCAACCACAATTCTTCGATCATTCACAGGAGTCACGCTGTGTTCCTTTGTTTGTTGTGCATCTGACTTCGCGCGACAGGTTCTGAGTTGTTGGTTCGCGAGTTGTTGGTTCGCGAGTTGTTGGTTCGCGAGTTGTTGGTTCGCGAGTTGTTGGTTCGCGAGTTGTTGGTTCGCGAGTTGTTGGTTCGCGAGTGGGTTAGGAGCGAAGGATTTCACGCCACGGCTGATTCCTGTCGTAGCCAGGTTCGCGAGGCAAGTGCAGTGAGCGTTCCCCGATGTTGTTCTTGAGAACCTCGTCGGTACCGCCTCCAATCGAGATCGAGTAGCGGCCCATCAATTCCATTTGCGCCCAAAAAACCTTCTCACCGCTGCCCGCGTCCAGTTCCGCGCCCATTATCCGGCTGGCAAGATCACCTGATAAGCGCCTGTTGTTCGAAGCCATCAACTTGATGAGTCCAGGGTCCATTGGTGGTGACTCACCGCGTCGGATTGCATATTGGACCTGCTCACCCATCCAACCCGAAATCATTTCACGGCAGCAATAATCGGCGAGATCCTGACGCAGAACCGGATCCTGCAGGCAACCCTTGTCACCGGCCAATTCAATCAGCTTCGTGCGGGTCGGGATGCGGGCACCCGCAATGAACGCAGATTCGTTGGACAGCACGGTGCGCGCTGGGAACCAGCCTTCGTTGATTTCGCCGATGACATTGGCGACCGGCACTCGTACATCAGACAAGAAGACCTCGTTGAAGTGCGCTGATTGGTTGATCTGCACCAAAGGCCGGACCTCAACGCCTGGCGTTGACATGTCAACCAACAAGAACGTGATGCCCTTGTGCTTGGGAGCATCGGGGTCGGTGCGGACCAACACAAAACCCCAGTCGCAGAACTGCGCCGAACTGTTCCACACCTTCTGACCGTTGACAATGAACTCATCACCGTCACGTTCGGCGAGCGTCGCCAGCGCGGCCAGATCGCTTCCGGCGCCGGGTTCGCTGAAGAGCTGACAAAAAGACAACTTCGCGGATAGCAGTTTGGGAAGAAACTCCCGCTTTTGCTCTTCACTTGCGTGGCGCGACAACGTGGGTCCGAGCATGGCGATGGTGGCGCCCACAAACCCGACCCATTCCTCGTATTCCAGCGAAATCTCGCGCTCGATGCGGGTCATCCAAGACTTGCCTCCGCCCCCTCCGTACTGCGTGGGCCAAGCGATCCCCGCGTAGCCCGCCGCAAACAGACGGCCTTGCCAAGCCTTGGCTGCCTCGAAGTGACGACGCGCGTCCTGAGGGTCTCTATGAACGTTGGTTTCCCAAGGTGAGTCGCCACGTTTGGGAGTGGCATTGGCGTCGTACCAGGCCCGAACTTCGGTTCGATATGCCATTTGTTCGGCGGACTCGTTGGCCTTGTGGTTTGCGGCGGTCATGGCCGAGAGCTTTCCTTGTGCTTGAGGTCAACGCCAAACCCCGCAACCCTCTGTAACCCAAGGACCTACGCAATGCCCCCAGATATCAGCCAGGATCGCAGCGTGGTAAGCGCCAGCGCAATGATACGAACCTTTGATGGTGAGACACCGCTTCAGGTGATGGCCCGGCAAGGCCACGTGGCTCAGACCTCGATGACGTCGCTGGAACGATTTCCGTACTACACAGCCTTCCCATTTGCTTGGTACCCGATTGTGGTGGGCGAATCGCTCGCGGTTGGGGAGGTTCGCTCAGTTCGACTCCTCGCCCGTGACCTGGTTCTGTGGCGCGACGAAGACGGCACAGCCCATGTGATGGATGCCTACTGCCCACACTTGGGAGCAAACCTTGGGATCGGTGGACGCGTTGAGGGATGCCATCTGGTGTGTCCGTATCACTGGTGGTCCTGGGACGGTGAGGGTCGTAACGTGTCGATTCCCTATTCGGACCGGGTCAACAACAAGGCGCGAGTTCGTACCTATCGGACAGTCGAGCGCAACGGCTTCGTCATGTTCTGGTTCCACCCTGATGCCGACCAGTCACCGCTGTGGGAAGTACCGGAATTACCCGAGTATCGGAGCGATGAATGGATTGCCGTTGAACCGGCAGAGTGGGTTGTGCGTTGTCCCTGGCAGGAGCTGGCTGAGAATGGCCCCGATTATGTTCACTTGCGGACCGTGCACGGAGCAGCCACAGTTCCAGTTCTGGAATCCCTTGAGTTCGATGGCTGGTTCAATCGACTGCGCTCAACGGTCGACTTCGATACACCGCGCGGGCCAACCCCAGGGCGTATTGATAGTGACGGCTTCGGTCCGGGGTTCAGTGTCGCACGGTTCTCGGGGATCATCGACACGGTCTTTTTCAACGTAACCGTGCCGATCGACTGGGAGACGACTTGGTCGATGAAGGTCTATCGGATACGAAGGTCGGGTTCGGGCGAAGAGGCCGAGTTGAAGAGTCGGCGGGTTGGCGAGGCGCTGGTTCGAGACCTCCGCAAACAGATGGCCGAAGACAATGTGATCTTCGATAACAAGATCCATAATGCTGCCCCGGCACTCGCCGATGCCGATGGTCCGATCTTGCAATTCCGCAAATGGGCGAGCAAGTTCTACGCTCCAGGCGACCCTGTCGCCCATAGAAGGGATTCGCGATGACCGATGAGGATTACGAACCGCAGGAACGCTACGGAACCGGGGATGATCAGGTCGATATTGAACGACTGCGTCTGTCGATGCTGGCCGAAGCGCGAGACCCCAAGACTTGCGCGTTGTTGACGCGAGTCGGGATCGCAGAAGGCATGCACTGTCTTGAGATCGGAGCGGGTTCGGGATCGGTCAGTGCTTGGATGGCCACACAGGTCGGGGCGCGGGGTCGGGTGATGTCCACCGATATCGACCTTCAGTTTCATGACGAGATGCCCTCCAACGTGATCGTCCGGCAACACGACATTGCCACCGACTCGCTTCCACGGGAGCATTTCGACATCATTCATGCCCGCGCGGTGCTGCAACATGTACCGACCCGTGACGAGGTGGTCGGTCAACTCGTGGACGCCCTGAAACCGGGTGGCTGGCTGCTAGTTGAAGACGGCACCTTCTTAGGTTTCGGTCAACAGGGACTGCCTGAGCCGTACAGGACAATCCACCAGGTCATGTCGGCAGGAAGCCTCGACGAATGGCGCGACCCTGACTTCGGGCTTCAAGTCCTCGAAAGAATGCGGTCTGCTGGTCTCGTCGATCTCGATGTTGTGGGCGATATCTGGGCGATGCGGCCACACGAACCAAGCGGTGAGTGGTGGTTCCTGGCACTTGAGAGGGCCATTCCTTACATGATTACCGCAGGTGTTGTAGCCGAGGCTGACGGCCGAGTGGCACTCGAACAGGTCCGCGCGGAGGGCTTTGTGATGATGAGTCCTGCGTCGATCGCAACTTTGGGCCGCAAACCCCACTAGTCGCTGTCGAAGTCAAGGTTTCCAGTCTCGGAGAATGTGGAGAAGTCTGGCGGTTGCGGGCAGGATGTAGGTATGTCTGAGGCTTACATCATTGATGCTGTCCGCACGCCCACCGGGAAGAGGGGCGGCGGGTTGTCCCACATCCATCCGGCCGATCTCGGAGCGGCGTCGATCAATGCCTTGATCGAACGGACCGGTATCGATCCCGCAGCGGTCGAGGATGTCATCTTCGGCAACGTGGATTCGGTCGGGGGTCAGGCCGGTGACATTGCCCGAACCTCGTGGCTCGCTGCAGGACTTCCGACCCATGTTCCGGGCACCACCGTTGACCGCCAGTGCGGCTCGGGTCAGCAGGCGGTGACGTTTGCGGCGACGATGGTGATGGCCGGTGTCGCCGATCTTGTTGTTGCCGGTGGTGTCCAGCAAATGTCGCAGATTCCGATCGGGTCAGCGATGACTCTGGCCGCCGAACTTGGCTTCGATGATCCGTTCAGCGGATCCGCTGGTTGGGTCGAACGTTACGGCAGCCAAGAAATCTCACAGTTCCGTGGGGCCGAGATGATTGCTGAGAAGTGGGATATCTCACGGGCCGAAATGGAAGAGTTCGCATTCCAAAGCCATGAACGGGCCATTCGGGCCATTGACGAAGGTCGTTTCGATGCCGAGATTGTGTCGCTGGGGGATTGTGTCACCGATGAGGGCCCTCGTCGCGGCAGCAGCATCGAGAAAATGGCTCAGCTCCAGCCGCTTGTGGAAGGCGGACGGCTGACCGCAGCAGTGTCCAGCCAGATCAGCGATGCGTCGGCCTCGCTATTGATCGCCTCGCAGCAGGCTGTGGAGGATCACAACCTGACTCCCCGAGCCCGAATTCACCACATGAGCGCGCGCGGCGACGACCCCGTTTTCATGCTCACCGGACCTATCCCCGCAACCGCCCATGCCCTGGAGAAAACCGGCATGTCGATCTCGGACATAGATCTCTTTGAATGCAACGAGGCGTTCGCATGCGTGCCGATGGCTTGGATGGCAGAACACGACATTCCCCACGAGCGGGTCAACGTCAACGGCGGTGCCATTGCTCTTGGCCATCCACTTGGCGCCACCGGAGCAAAGCTGATGACCACCTTGTTGCACGAACTCGAACGCATCGGCGGCCGCTACGGACTGCAGACAATGTGCGAAGGTGGAGGCCAAGCCAACGTGACGATTATCGAACGGCTCTGACCAATCTGAACAAGGGGGACCAAGATGCTCTTTGAACCCCTCGCGGCGGGATCGGTGTCGCTGCGGCTGTACCCGCATGACGTCACAGCCTGCGAACAACTTGATCTGATCCGCAGCCAGGCAGAGTCGGCCGTTTCAGCTGGATACGACGGCGTGATGGTGAGCGAACACCACGCCAACTTCCCGGGCTACCTGCCAAACCCGATTCAACTGGCAACCGTGTTGCTTGGGGCGATGTCGCGGGGCTGGGCGGCTCCCTGTCCGTTGCTGTTGCCAATGAGACCCTATGCGCTGGTAGCGGAGGACTTGGCGTGGCTTGATGCCGCATATCCAGGACGAGTCGGGGCCGGTTTCGCCGCCGGCGCGCTCCCCGTCGACTTTGAACTCGCCGAGGTTCCGTTCGGTGAGATTGTCGAACGATTCAAACGGTCTCTGCCGAAGGTGGTAGACGCACTCCGCGGACACGACACCTCGCCGCTGGGGGCCGACCGGGCAATCGCCCGCACCGGCGAGAATCCGCTTCCGATGGTTGTCGCCGCACAGAGTCCCGCGGCCGTGCGCCGCGCCGCGGCACTCAACCTCGGTGTCCTCTACGACAGTCTGCAGACTGCTGCGGTCACGGCGCGGCTCGGAGAGATCTACCGCGAAGCAGACGGGACGGGTCCACGGATCGCTATTCGACGGGTCTGGATCGGCGATCCTCCGGCCGAGCGGATGGCAGAGCAGATGGAGCACTACCGCAGCTATGCGCCGGAGCGTGCGATGAAGAACTGGGAAGGCGATCAGCTGATCGCCGCGGCCGACGGAGCCGAAGCGGCCGACAAGCTCGCCGACTTCCTGAGGCCAGCCGACTGCGACACCGTCAACGTACGAATCCATGTGAGCGGACTGGAACCGGCAATGGTTGATGAACAACTCCAACGGCACGCCGAAGAGTTCCTTCCCAGGCTCCGTCAACGTATGGAGACGTTATACAGCAGCGATTAGTTGGTTGTCTTAAACGAGAGCGTTGTCGACCCGGGTCGTGGCGACTTCTTCGTCAACATCAAGGGCAAACGCCAACTCCGAAATGAGTACGGTGCGAGCCTTGGTATAGAGCGACTTCTCACCAGCGGACAGCCCCTTGGCGTGATGGCGCAGCGCAAGGTTACGGACTACCTCGGCGACCTGGTAGACGTCGCCAGACTTCAGCTTCTCCTGGTGATTCTTGAACCGCCGTGACCAGTTGGCCGGCTCTCGCACGTCACGCTTGGCCAGCACCTCGAATAGATCTTCGACATCTTCGGTCGAAATCGGCCAACGCATACCGACCTGTTCGACCTTGTCGACGGGTACAGAAAGAACGAGATCGCCGTGCGCCATGCGAAGCACGAGGTAGTCCCTCTCCTCGCCGAAAGCGGTGCGCTTTTCCTTCTTCTCGATAACGGCTGCACCGTGGTGCGGGTACACGACGCGGTCGCCGGGTTTGTAGCTCACAGAAGTCCTCGGAGGTAGCGATACACCGTGCTCAAGGATGCCAGAACTACCGCTATTCGCAACGCTCTTCGCCTGGTTTCCTCACGGTCGTTTATGGCCATCGCCTAATCCACTCGCCGGGAGGAGCCAAGGCTTCATCGATGCAGGCCATCAGCGAAGGCTCCAGAAGGTCACGGAGATCGTCGATAATGGTGTCTCGGTCGGGCAGGTCTGCAAGACACCATCGGGCAAAGGATCCGTCGTCGAGCCACCCGGCGATCGCCGGATCCATCCCGGGCCAGCGCGAGGTGGCGCCACAGGCCCGATGGCGGAAGGCGTCCCAGCCCAAGGAGAGCCTCAATCGCCTATTGCGCAAGCGCCACGGTTCAATCGTGTCGTCTGTGAGGGGGTGAAGCACCGATATCGATGCCCAGCTAGGCGATTCCTCGGGTCCCGCGCGCAGCACGGCGCTGATGATCCCGTCAAGCCAGAACACATCCAATACATCGGATGGAGGGGTCGACTCGACTGGTGTGGCCATGCCCAATACTCGTCGCCCGACATCAACGGCCGGACCGAGTTCTACCTCGATCGTCATCGGGCGATCCTGGCGAAGATCGACGATTAGTGGAGCCTCCGTCCGGCTGACGACGATGGCAATCCGGGTATCGCTGGGGTCACAGCTGATTAGATGTGCTGGGAGTGGGTAGGCGACGGCTTGCACGGCTGGGCCGCAGCGCACGCCCACGAGGGGGCCGTAAGGATTCTGGTTGATGCCGGGTGGCGGGGGAATGGCAACCATCTCATCGGCTAGGGCGGCAACTCCGCAGTCGAGCGAAAGTGCGCGCCGGCCGAGAGATGAGGCGGATACGGACTGAGCCATCTTGGTCTCCGATTGATGTCGGTGGTGATGGCGGTCCAAACCCGGATCGCGAGGGAACCCAATCATGGTCTGGGTGTGTGACACTGCTGAAGTCACAGCAGCGTCAGTCTAAGATTCGCCTGAGAACGGGAGTTCAGTTGTACGATTGTCCCAAGCACAGCGCTACCACGACCTGCGTATCGGCTGGGTCGTTCAAGAACTGGACGGACGGCACGATCATTCGGCCAGCGCCTTTGAGCGAGGTCCTACAGCAGAGCCTTGGCATCAAAAGGGTTGAAGCTTAGAGGCGCTGCTCATGGCAACTGTCCGCACCGAAGTCTCCGAGATAGTCACCGGACTGGGGCTGTTCGGTTACCGAGACCTGGAACGAGCGCTCGCCGCTAGACCGCGTTCGATCAACAACGTCACCGATCGAGTGTTCGACCGACTCGATGCCGCCTACGAGACCGGCAAACATTTGGAGATTTTCTCCTCGGCATACGCCAACGGCGAGATATTCGCGCGTGCCAATGTCGGGTTGCGGGGCCGCGTCCCGTGGCTGGTCGAATGGAAAGGCCCTCACCGCCCTCCCGCGTATGAACAGATTCCGGCTGATTTGCGGGTTGATCACGTGTATCTGATCAGTTGCAAGTACGGCTCGGACATCCTCCACAATGCATCTCCGTGGCATGTCTTTGACCGAGCGTTGGCAGAGCGTGCGAAGCGTGGCGCTGATTGGTTCGCCGAAATCGCCGCCGAGTCCTTTCAAGAGTTCTATTCCCAAGTGCGAAACCATGTGGGTGACTTGTCGCTACCGACGCGTGTGACTGCGCTCAACGCAAACCATCGAGCTGCGCTGCGCTCGGCGCTGAAGGGGCGGTGGCCGGCGTCGTTGCGTTATGACTGGGAACTTGTGGGGTTCGAGATTGCCCGCAACAGCGCTTTGCATCTCATGGAGCGCACCTATAGCAGGCGAGATCGAGAGGAACTGCTTTGGAGGCTTCTGCGCCTCGCAGCCTCCCCATATTTCGTGCTCGGCACCGACAGGAACGGCTGCCCGATTCGGTACCGGGTGATGACTCCGTGGGACTTCCAGAATCGCTTTCGTATGCGACATTTCGACATGTGGGGCGACTATGCAGGTCAACCGACCGTTCGCTGGCGAGCAGAGGTGGTCGACAAGAGAGACTCAACGCCAAGAACTGTGGAAGGTCATGTTGAGATCCGTTGGAGTCACGGCAAATTCGCAGGAGTACCCGAAGCCAAGATCTATCTCGACACTCCGCACCATGACGTGGTCGGCTACGAACCGATCGACAGCGGAAACTGATCAACCCCAGCCCGAGGTTGAGCGCGCCTTTTGACCAAGGCGCGAGCCAAGTAGGCATCGCTGGCGACATACGCCCGACACTCCTCGTCGGACAGTTCATGGATCCGTTGTCGGTCGACCTCGACAACTTCGAGACCAACCAGACGAGCGAGGGGTTTAAGAGCACACGAGAGTCCTATGCTCGCTCCTACATCGGCCCTGAACACCTGGTAGGCGTCGAGATGACCGTGACTGTGCCAACGAGCTCGATACCCGCCCTCGTGGCGCTGCAGCGGGTGGTGACCACCGGGAATCAGCGGGTCATGAACCAACCGCAGCCCTAGTGGTACGCCACAGAACCCAGCTCGGTCTCGGAGGAAGGGAAGGTCGAAACACCCTCCGTTCCACGTCACTAGGATTCCAGGTTTCAGATCGGTTAGATGTTGGTCAAGGTCTGCCAGCAAGTCGGTTTCTTTGCCGTCGAACACCGCGGAGAAGTCCTCGCCATCCAGCGCCACAGCCACCACCGGTGCGACCGCTGGATCAAGGCCGTCGACAGAAGTATCGGTCTCTATATCGAGACCGTATAACGGGAACTTGTCAGACATGATGCCGTGATCGTAGGCGCGCCCTGTGACGCTCAGCAGATCAGTTGAGCGTGCTTGTCAGTTGAGCGTGCTTGTCAGTTGAGCGTGCTTGTCAGTTGAGCGTGCTTGTCAGTTGAGCGTGCTTGTCAGTTGAGCGTGCTTGTCAGTTGAGCGTGCTTGTCAGTTGAGCGTGCTTGTCAGTTGAGCGTGCTTGTCAGTTGAGCGTGCTTGTCAGTTGAGCGTGCTTGTCAGTTGAGCGTGCTTGTCAGTTGAGCGTGCTTGTCAGTTGAGCGTGCTTGTCAGTTGAGCGTGCTTGTCAGTTGAGCGTCAGCGTCACCAGAAACTGCAAGGGCCAGTTCTTGCCGCCGAGAATCCACTTGCCGTCTCCGCGGTAGGCCACGCCATTGAGCACGGCATCGGTCTCACCGGCTGAAATGCCAGCTTCGGTGGCCAAAGACGCAGCGTCGATCGACACCAGCACGTCTCCAGAATCAGGGTCAAAAACGATGATTTCGTTGGTCATCCAGATGTTGGCGACAACCAGCCCGTCGACGCATTCGAGTTCGTTGATCCTCCTGACCGGTTCGTTATTGCGCCGAATCGTCGTCCTCGCCACAACCGCGAAGTCATCTAGGTCACGGTGAGTCAAAGTCGATGTGCCGTCGCTCATCAGCAGACGTGAGCGAACTCCGTCCCAACAGATACCCCAACCCTCGCCCCCATATGAGAACTCGCCACGCAGCTCAAAGGTCTCACGGTCCCAGCGCAATGCCCGGCCCTCGTGCCAACTGAGTTGGATGATGTCGTCGCCGACGAGAGTCAGACCCTCTCCGAACAGGGCGCCGCCGATAGCAACCGAGCGCAACTCTGTGGGACCGTCGAGTGCACGCAAACGCGACTCCCCATAAAGCCCCGTGCTCTCATAGATGATGCCGCCGTGTGTCTCAAGTCCTTGTGTGAAGGCATCGGTGTCGTGACGCCAAGAAGTTTCGATCCTCACCCGCCAGTCTCGATCGTCAGCGGTTCGGGGGTCTGAGGGCCACGGCGAGACAGCGACCTCAGCTGGTGACGTAGTACTGGTGGTCGCGTTTGTGTCGGTGGTTGGAGCCGTGGTGCTGGTGGTCGCGTTTGTGTCGGTGGTTGGAGCTGTGGTGCTGGTGGTCGCGTTTGTGTCGGTGGTTGGAGCTGTGGTGCTGGTGGTCGTCGGTGAGTTCGTGGATGCTGTGGTGCTGGTGGTCGTAGGTGGGTCGGTGGGTGCTGTGGTGCTGGTGGTCGTGACCGTGGATGAGTCGGTGGATGGGGCCGCGCTGGTCGTTGTGGTTGGAACCGTGGTGGCCGCCGCGGATGTGGTTGAAACCGCACTGGTACTGGTGGTCGCCGTCGGAGCAGACCCAACAGCGGTGCTGCTGGCCGCAGTGGGGTCGCCGGGCTCGGCGCTGCCGCCGATGGTCGTTGTCGTTGAGGTGCTCGCAACAGGCTCGCCGACAGCGCGGTCACCGTCTGATCCAGCACACGCCGAAGCAGCGAAGCAACAGAGGCACAGAACCGCAAGGAGCGGGCCTCGACCGAGCCAGCGGATCATCTGGCGATGCCCACCACGCCCCGAACGGCGAGAGATTCTGCATCATCAGCACGGCCGAGACTTTCCAAGATCTCCACGGTGTGCTCCCCGAGTTTGGGGGCCAGGCTGCGTGGTGCCCAAGGAGTGCCGTCGAAATCTACTGGTGTGGCGATCATTGAGGTCGTAAGGGACTCGTCGGGTACCTCAACGAGGGCTCCCGCAGCATAGAACTGGGGATCGGCGAGCAGATCGTCGGGTGATTGAATCGGCGCCCAGAAGAAGTCAGGTTCTGTGGCGAAGATCTCAGCCCACTCAGCCAGCGTCTTGGTGACGAAAATCTTGTCGAGTTCGCCGATCAGTTCTGGGCCATTCCTTGCCCGATCAGCAGCCGTAGCGAATCGCTCGTCGCTGATCCATTCCGGGTGCCCCACGGCGCGCGCCAGCGGTGGCCAGTGCCGATTGGCTTCCAGGCCCACAACCCAGAACCGCTTGTTGTCGCCGGCAACGTAGTTGTTGGTGGTGGGGTTGTACATGGTTTCTCGGGAACCGACGCCGAGCGTGAGCCCCCAGCCCACGGTGATCGACAGATCGAAACTGATCGTGTAGATGCCTGTGCGGAACAACGAGGTGGAACACAGTTGCCCTCGGCCGGTGCGCTCACGGCTGTACAACGCTGCTGACACGGCGGCTGCGGCCGCCATGCCGGCGTTGTGATCGCCCATTCCACCCCTTTGAAACGGAGGGTTGCTTCCCTCGGGAGTGAGCATGTGGGCAATCCCGGACCGGGCCCAGAAAGCGGCGATGTCGTATGCCGCGCGGTCCTTGTCGGGGCCCTCGAGGCCGAACCCGGTGATCGCTGCGTACACCAGACGGGGATGTTCTCCCAGCAAGGTCTCATGGTCCAAGCCGAGGCGTTCGAGCCCGGCGAGCCGCACATTCGTGACGAATACATCGGCCTGCGCGATCAACTCCTTGGCGATGGCCAAGCCGTCATCATCGGAGAGATCCAAGGCGATACTGCGCTTGGACCGGTTGTCCAGTTCGAACACCGGGTTGGTCGGCATGTCACCGCCGAGCATGTGTTGGAAGGTACGGGCCGGGTCGCCACCCAGAGGCTCGATCTTGATCACATCGGCACCCCAGTCGGCCATGATTCCTCCCGCGGCAGGTCCCGCGACCCAAACTCCAAGCTCAACGATCCGTACGCCCTCAAGTGGTCCTGGCAATGCCCTGCTCCTCGATCATCGACTGAGTTGTCCCAAGGCCCTCAGTCTGACCCATAGTCTCGCGTATCGGCCCAGCCTCACAGATAACGGGGGGCACTTTCGAGCAAGCTGTCCGCCCGCTCAGTGCTGTTCGCGCTGGGCCGCGGCCTGCGAGTCGGCGGAGGAGTTGACACTCAGACTCGCGATTCCGCTAAGCGGTTGGCTATTGAATGCGAGTGGGTACGAGAATTGTGCCGTCCAAGTCCTCGTCTGAGTGCTCTATGAGGACCTTGCTCAGATCGACGAATCCTTCGGTGTTCGCTCAGTTCTGCGCTCCAAGGCATCGATGAGGCGTTCGGCTAACACTCGTTCGCCGATTTGGCACAGTTGGTCCGGAAGTTCTGGTCGTGACTTCGCGAAGACGTTTGCTTTGCTCAGCGCTGCCCGACTCAGGAACGTCAGCATTGAAAGCTGCAAGTCGGCTGCAGCGTCGGTGTCTCCGATCTCGATCAACTTCTTGTACAGACCTTCCGCCTTCTGAGCGCGTTCGAGCGCATCAGTCACCGACGGCAACGACAGCCGATCCTTCCAGTCGGCGCGTAGTGTCGTCCACCAATCACGGCTTTCAAACAAGACCCTCCCGTAACGCACGGACCAAGACAGGTAGTCGTGACACTTCGCCAGCTTCTGCAGCACGTCGTCCTGCTCGTATAGCCGCAGGTCGATAGAGATCGGCTGTCGAGGCAGAATGGGCCGACACTCTCTGTAAACCAGAACCAGATCAAGGTCATCGCTGTGTTCGACATCGCGAACGGACGAGCCGGTGGCCACGATCGCCTCGATGGCCTCATTATCGGCTGCTCCCTCCACGGCCTCATATGTCCAAACTCGAGCGGCTTCGTCTGGCCACCTCTTCACGACATCCGACAGGTCGTCTCTCGTGAAGACTGTGCCGGATACTCGTTCCGTAGCCAGTTGTTGACTCATTGCACAAGTTTCCCGACCTGTTCGACGTATGCCTTAATCTCCGACGCGACATCCTCCGGATCGAGACCGTCGGGTGGGTCGATATCGCCGTAAGCTTCGTGCTTGCGCATTGTGTTCAGGTCAACGAGCAAGTTCGCGATATCGGGTAAGTGATGCTCGTTCGTGAGGTACGCGGCCTCCCTCACCTTGTCCTGGTGGTTACTAGGACGCGTTCGCTTCAACTGAAGCGCCGCCGCTACAACGGCAGCCTCAAGGCAGTAAAATCCAAACGTCGATAGTTCAAGCCAGTCGGTCGAGTCGTCCATCGAAACGGCTACGTGCTCAAGATGTTTCAGCGCCAAGTTGAAGGATTCCTGTGCTGTCTGTGCCATCTGAGACCTCCACCGAATCAAATGGGGAGTGCATGTGATGTTACTCCAAGTATCGGACAAGGAGGTCACGTTTTACAGTTGAGCCGAGGGGGTACCGACCAAGGCGGGCAAGGAGTTGTGGGTGTGGAACGGCTGTGTACTCCCGGCAACTGACGTCGGGGGAGGCAGTTGGAGACTCTTTCTGGGCCGTGCGAAGCTGGATGGATGTCTGAGTTGAGGGTGCTGGTGGTTTGCACAGGAAACACCTGCCGCTCTCCGATGGGTGAGGCGATATTGCGAGAGCGGCTCGCCTCCGCAGGTATAGACGCAGCGGTCGCTTCGGCGGGGACGTTGGGGTGGTCGCAGCGCCCGGCTAGCAAACATGCAGTCACGGCCATGGCCGAGATGGGGTTGGATATCGGCGGGCATGTCAGTCGCCGCATCGCTGGCGGTGATCTCGACGTAGATCTGGTGGTGGCCATGACCAGAATCCACGCAGGCGCGGTGATCGGACGTGACAGCGAACTCAGGCCGCGAGTGTTCCTCCCTTCAGAGTTCAGTCGCTTGGCGACAAACTCGCCGTCCATGGGGCTGACGACACCCTCGAGAGCTGCCATGAGAGATCGAATCGAGGCGATCGGGGCAAAGCGTGAAGGCGACCTCGTCGGGCGCCCGGCGGAACAAATCGATGATCCTGCTGGTGAACCGTTGGCTGCATACCGTGCCACGGCTGCCCGCCTCGACCGTCACCTCAGCAGCCTGGTGGACGCTCTCAGGAGGTAGGTCGACCGGCTGAGCCACGGATTCGGGCTAATGGACCCGACCGCCCTAAAGTAGATGTCAACCTTCGCTGGAAAGTGAAAAAGGACGAGCCCATGTATGACCTACTGATTCGCAACGGAGTCATTGTCGACGGCACCGGCACTGACCGATACCTGGGTGATGTGGCCGTAAAAGAAGGAAAAATCGCAGCAGTTGGCCCCAAGATTGCAGGTGCGGCTGACAAAGAGATCGACGCCGCGGGGTGCATCGTGATCCCCGGCTTTGTTGATGTACACACGCACTACGACGGGCAAGTCACCTGGGACCCGGTCCTCGAACCGTCTGCCAGCCATGGAGTGACCACGGTCGTCACAGGCAACTGCGGCGTCGGCTTTGCTCCGGTGAAGCCAGGCAGCGAGGACTGGCTGATCCAGTTGATGGAAGGTGTTGAGGACATCCCCGGAGCTGCCCTGGCTGAGGGCATCGACTGGGCATGGGAGACGTTCCCGGAATATCTCGACAGTCTCGAAGGCAGGTCTTGGGGGCTCGACGTTGGCTGTCTCGTACCTCACGGGGCGGTTCGCGCCTACGTGATGGGTGAGCGTGGTGCCCGCAACGCTCCCGCCAACAGCGAAGAGATCGCAGAGATGCGCAGAATCGTTCGTGAAGCCGTAGCCGCGGGAGCCCTTGGCGTGTCAACCTCACGGACCCTCGCGCACACAGCCATGGACGGCGAACCGGTGCCGGGCACGTTTGCCGCAGAAGATGAACTTTACGCGCTGGCGAAGGGTTGTGCAGACGCGGGCCATGGGCTCTTGGAACTTGCACCGATGGGTTCGGCCGGCGAGGACACAGTCGCCCCTCATACCGAAGTCGACTGGATGGTGCGAATTTCCAAAGAGACGGGAGTGCCCGTGTCGTTCGTGCTGGTTCAAATAAACGACGAACCGGAACTGTGGCGGGCGTTGATGGACCGCTCAGCCGAGGCCGCGGCCGCTGGTGCTTCTCTGCATCCCCAAATCGCTGGACGCCTCAACGGAATCCTGCTCGGGCTCGAAGGTCTGAGTCCATGGCGTCAAAGGCCCAGCTGGGACGAAATCGCCGATTTGTCGCTACCGGAGCTGGTGGCAGAGCTACGCCGACCGGAGCGCCGCTCGGCGATCCTTGCTGAAACCCCCGATACCGACAACCCCTTCTCGCAGTTCATTCTGGGTTCGCTACACCGAATCTATGTGCTGGGCGACCCACCCGATTACGAGCCCGGACCCGAACGCACCATCAAGGCGATGGCCGAAGCACAAGGCCGCGAACTTGATGACCTGCTCTACGACATGTTGCTGGAAGACGAAGGCAAGGCGCTGTTGTTGTTCCCTTTCCTCAACTATGCCGACGGCAACGGCGACGCGCTTCGCGAGATGCTGCAGCATCCCGCCGGAGTCGTCGGATTGAGCGACGGGGGAGCGCACTGCGGCGTGATCTGCGATGCCTCGCAACCGACCTGGCTGCTCACCCACTGGGCTCGTGACCGCAGCCGTGGTGAACAGTTGCCACTCGAGTTCATCGTCAAGAAGCAGACCCATGACACCGCGCGCCTCTTCGGCCTCGATGACAGGGGAACGATCGAAGTGGGTGCCAAGGCGGACCTCAACGTGGTCGACTTCGACAATCTGTCGCTGATGCCGCCCCGCGTTGCCCGTGACCTGCCGGCGGGCGGCAAACGCTTCGTGCAATCCGCCAAAGGCTACCGAGCGACAATCGTCAGTGGCGAGATCACCCGCCAAGATGATGCCGATACGGGAGCGCGCCCAGGACGTTTGGTGCGAGCCGGCAGCGCCGCCTGATCCGACCAGAAACAACTTTGACTAGAAACAATTACTAACCAGAAACGATTTCATAAAGGACCACAATGTTTGATCTTCTAATTCGCAACGGGACCGTTGTAGACGGAACCGGCTCAGACCGTTTCACCGCCGATGTGGCCATCACCGATGGTGTCATCGTCGCTGTCGGCTCCAACCTTGAAGGCGAAGCCCGCGAAGTCATTGATGCGACTGGCCTGCTGGTAACGCCAGGTTTTGTCGACGTGCACACTCACTACGACGGTCAGGTCACTTGGGATGAAACGCTGGAGCCAACGTCGCTGCACGGTGTCACGACTCTGGTCATGGGTAACTGCGGAGTCGGGTTCGCTCCGGTGAAGCCTGGTACCGAAGATTGGCTGATCCAGTTGATGGAAGGAGTTGAAGACATCCCCGGAGCAGCCTTGAGCGAGGGTATTGAGTGGGACTGGGAGACCTTCCCTGAGTATCTCGATGCGCTCGATAAGCGCCGCTGGTCAGTCGATGTTGGCACCCAGATTCCGCACGGATCAGTGCGTGCCTATGTGATGGGGGAGCGGGGCGCGCGCAACGAAGCTGCTTCGCCGCCCGAGATCGAAGCCATGGCTGAGATCGTGCAGGAAGCCGTAGAAGCAGGCGCTCTGGGTGTGTCCACCTCGCGAACTATCGGGCACAGGGCGATGGATGGCGAACCCGTGCCGGGTACTTTCGCGGCCGAGGACGAACTGTTTGCGTTGGGTCGGGCTCTGCGAGACGGTGGAGGGGGAGTCTTTGAGCTGGCGCCTGCTGGTGCCGCGGGACTTGATCTTGTGGCACCGATGCGCGAAGTCGATTGGATGCGCAGGCTCTCCGCGGAAACCGGCCAACCGGTCACCTTTGCGATGCTGCAGATACCAGGCGCACCCGATCTTTGGAAAGAGCAGATGGCGGCTTCGCTGGCCGCTACTGAAGAAGGCGCCAGGTTGTACCCCCAGGTTGCGGGTCGGCCCTTCGGAGTGCTGGTCGGATTTCAGACAGGACATCCCTTCATGCTCCGCCCCACGTACCAAGCGCTCGCCCACCTCCCGATCGAAGAACGAGTAGCAGAACTGCGACGACCGGGGGTTCGAGCCGCGATTCTCTCTGAGGAGAATGCCGAAGGCCAAGGTTCGGTCCACGAGGGTGTCGCCATGCTCGTGGCCGGGATGCTTCACAATCTCTACGTGCTCGGCGACCCCCCAAACTACGAACCGACCCGGGAACGTTCTGTTGGCGCAATTGCAGAGGCCACCGGTGTCTCGGCCGAGGAAGTCGCTTACGACGCGTTCCTGGCCGAGGACGGCAAGGCCCTGCTGATGGCCCCGCTCTACAACTACGTGGATTCCAACCACGACGTGATCCGCGAGCAGCTCACACATCCCCAAGCAGTGGTGGGGTTGGGCGACGGCGGAGCGCACTGCGGCTTGATCTGCGATGCGTCCCTGCCGACAACCATGATCTCGCATTGGACCCGTGATCGTGACCGCGGCGAGAAACTTCCGTTGGAGTGGGTCGTGCGCAAGCAGACCAAAGACACCGCCGAACTCTTCGGAATGGGTGACCGTGGCACAATTGAGGTTGGACGCCGGGGTGATATCAACATCATCGATCACGACAAGATCAACTTGCGCACGCCTGAGCTGGTTCACGACCTTCCTGCCGGCGGCCGGCGGCTGATCCAGAAAGCCGAGGGCTACGTGGCAACGATCGTTGCCGGGGAGATTACTCGCAAGCAGGGCGAAGATACCGGCGCACGACCCGGCCGCCTAGTCCGCGGTCGACGCTGATCCTCGTTTTGGCAGAACGCTGACCCGGTCTAATCGACGCGGGCCCGTTTTGGGAAGCTTCCCGGAGTTGTGGTGAAATGCGGGCGTATGGCTGAACTCCAAGACATTGATTTCACCCTCGAGTACCCCTATACCCGTACCACCGGCCCGATAATCGGTCCGTTCCTGACCGGTCTTCGAGACGGTCGAATACTCGCTACGAGGGTTGGGGACAGAGTGATCTGCCCACCGGTCGAATACGACCCCGACACTGGCGCAACCGTCGGCCCCGAGAACCTCGTCGAGGTTGGTCCCGGCGGCGAGGTCACCGGCTGGACATGGGTCACACGTCCCACGTCAAAGCATCCGTTCGACCATCCATTCGCGTTCGCCCAGATCAAACTCGACGGGGCGGACACGACCATGTTGCATGCCGTCGATGCCGGCTCCGAAGACGCCATGTCAACCGGAATGCGGGTGGTGGTGCGCTTCCGTGGTGAACGGCTCGGCACGATCAACGATGTCTATTTTGTTCCTGGTGACGAGCCGCCGACTGCGCCACAAGTCGATGACGATGCTGAGCCGGTGATGATCACCGAGCACCTGATCGGCGTGCGCATACGCGAACCGTTGCTGCCTCATCGCCGTCGCTTCGCCGAGGGGTTGCTAGCAGGAAAGATCATCGGGCAGCGCAGCCCGGCTGACGGCAAGGTACATGTGCCCAGCCGCGGCTACGACGCCACCAACCGGGTGCCGATGACCTCGCAGCACGATGTGGAGGTGGCCGATGTCGGCACTGTCACATCGTTCACCGAGATAGTGCCGGTCCAGTATCACGGGCAGACCGAGACTGAGCCTTACATTCGTTGTTCGGTGCTCCTTGACGGCGCTGATACGACGGTTGGAGGAATTGATATTCGCGATATCAGCATTGAGGATTTCCGTGTTGGCATGCGCCTGCGGATGGTGTGGCGCGACAGCGGTGACCGCATGGGGGATCTCGACAATCGCGGCTACGGCCTCAACGAAGAGGTGTACGAGCGTTGGGAACCGACGGGCGAGCCTGATGTCGACCCCGATTTGTTGAAGGAGCACAACTTCTAATGTCACAGTCAACACTGTCTAAATCAGCACTGTCTAAATCAGCACAGCCTCAATCAGCACTGTCTCAATCAACGCAGGCTCAACGCCACGAGAACGACATTGCCGTCGTGGGCTTTGCTCAAACCGACGCCCACGTCCGCTACGACGGGCCCGAAGTCGTCCTCATCATGGAATGCGTCAATGCACTGCTAGCCGGTGCGGGGATCGAGCGGCACGACGTCGACTTCACCATTGCCGGGAGCTGCGACTACCTCAGCGGCATGCCCTTCGCCTTCGTGTCGAACGTCGATGGCATGGGGGCTTGGCCCCCGGTTTATGAATCGCATGTCGAGATGGACGGCGCCTGGGGGCTGTTCGAAGCCTGGCTGCGCCTGCAGATGGGCGACATCGACATTGCCATGGTGGTGGGCTCGGGAAAGTCCTCCCCGTGCAACGCCCGTGAGGTTTTCCATCTACAAGCCGATCCTTATGTTGTGGCTCCTCTCGGACTCGACCCCGACGCCATGGCTGGAATCGCGGCCCGTTCGCTGATCGAGGAGCGCAAGGCAACCGAGGCTGAAATCGCCGAAGTCGTGGCGCGCAGCTACACCGCAGCGGCGAGCAACCCCCATGCCCAGATCCAGAGCACGGCTACGGTTGAAGAACTTCTTACCGCCCCTTATGACATGGCTCCGTTGCGGGCCCATGATGTGTCTCCCAAAGCAGACGGTGCGGCCGCGTTGCTGATCGCGCGTCGAGACCGGGCCCGAGAGATCACCGACAACCCGGTGTGGATAACCGGACTCGACCACCGCATTGAGTCACATCACGCGGGATTGCGTGACCTCACGGATTCGCCGAGCACCCGGTTGGCAGCCGCAGGATCCGGAGTTGCCGATGGAGCAGTTGATGTGGCCGAGCTACACGTCAGCCATGCCCACGAAGAAATCATTTTGCGCAACGCCTTGAACCTCGACGGAAGCACCGAGGTGAACCCGTCGGGAGGACCGCTCGCAGGTGATCCAGTCATGGCAACCGGATTGGTCCGAGTCATCGAAGTCGCGCGACGGATCGCCGCTGGTGAAGCTCGTCGGGGAGTAGCCCATGCGTCCTCGGGCGCAGCATTGCAACAAAACTTGCTGTGTGTTTTAGAAGGAGGAGCCTGATATGGCTCGACCATGCGCAGTCGTAGGTATTGGTCAGACGAAGTACAAGCGTCGCCGCGATGATCTGTCGCTCGACGGTTTGGTACGAGAGGCCGCTTTACGGGCCCTTGAAGATGCCGAAGTGAGCTTTGCTGATATTGACGCGGTGGTGCTGGGCAAAGCCCCTGACGCGTTGGAGGGCGTGATCATGCCCGAGTTGTCGCTCGCTGATGCTCTCGGGGCGGTCGGCAAGCCGATCCACCGAGTCCACACGGCCGGATCGGTGGGCGCGTCAACAGCCATCTCCGCGGCTGTGTTGGTCGAGAGCGGTCGTTACGACACCGTCTTGACCGTCACCTACGAAAAACAGTCGGAGGGCAACGCCACATGGGCTTTGTCGGGCGGCAAATCGGGTGGCCAGGGCGCCGGAGGTACTTTTGCTCCGTGGATTCGCGAGTACATACGGCGTTCGGGAGCCCCGGACCACATTGGCTGGCAAGTAGCGGTCAAGGACCGTCAGAACGCGCTCAAGAACCAATACGCGCATCTGCATCTCGACGATATCAGCATCGACATGGTGAAGGAATCGCCGATGCTTTGGGATCCACTGCATTTTTTGGAGTCGTGCCCTTCCTCAGATGGTGCGGCAGCGATGGTGCTGAGCTGTGAGGACTTGGTTTCCCGCTCGCCGAATCCGCCGGCCTGGGTCTTGGGACACGCCAAGCGCACCGAGTTTTCGAGTTTCCCCGGGCGTGACACAGTCAAACCCCAAGCAGGCGTCGATTGCGCTGCTGCGCTCTATAAGGAGGTCGGCATCACTGATCCGAGGCGGCAGATCGACACAGCCGAGTTGTATGTGCCGTTCAGTTGGTACGAGCCGATGTGGCTTGAGGGGCATCTGATCGCACCGGATGGCCAGGGGTGGAAGATGACCGACGAGGGTGCCACGGCCCTGGACGGGGATTTTCCCGTTAATTGCTCAGGCGGCGTCTTGTCATCCAACCCCATTGGTGCTTCGGGAATGATCCGCTGCCTTGAAGCTGCCAATCAGGTGCGTGGCACTGCAGGTGATTATCAGGTTGACGGAGCGCGAGTTGCGCTTGGCCACGCATATGGGGGCGCGGCTCAGTACTTTGCCATGTGGATCGTGTCCTCTGAGTTGGACCCGGTGTTCTCCTGACCCTGTGTGCTGTGATCCCCGCGTTGATTGAACCATTGATGCAACCTGTGATGCCGATCTGTGATGCGAACCAATGATGCCAACCAATGATGCCAACCAATGATGCCAACCAATGATGCCAACCCGTGATGCGAACCTGTGATGCCAAGACCAATGACGCCGATCTGTGATACCAACCTGTGATGCCAAGACCAATGATGCCAAGACCAAGACTGGAGTACCGCGATGAGTTCTGAGGTGGCCGATCTTGATGGACGTGTGGTGATAGTCACCGGGGCTGCCAGAGGTTTGGGGCGCGCTCATGTGATGGCATTCGCGGCGCACGGCGCTCGGGTCGTGGTCAACGATCTTGGCGTTGAGCGCGATGGCACACCGTCAACCAGCGACGCTGCCAACGAGGTTGCGGCCGAGATCGTGGCCAATGGAGGCGTTGCGGTAGCGAACGCGGCTGATGTGGCCGATTGGGACCAAGCCGCGGCGCTGGTTCAGCAAGCGATCGACACCTACGGTGGGCTCGACACCCTGGTCTGCAACGCAGGATTTCTCCGTGACCGCATGCTCGCGGGAATGTCGGAGGATGAATGGGACAGCGTCACCCGCGTGCATCTGAAGGGCCATTTCGCTCCGGCACGCCACGCCATCGAGTACTGGCGCGACCGGACCAAAGCAGGAGAGCCGGTTGAGGCCCGCGTGGTCAACACGTCTTCGGGGGCGGGCCTGGCCGGATCAATCGGCCAAGGCAACTATGCGGTAGCCAAAGCCGGGATCGCGCTCCTCACCATCCAGCAGGCTGCGGAGTGGGGGCGTTATGGCGTACTTGCCAATGCCATCGCCCCCGATGCTCGCACCCGCATGACCGAGGGCATCTTCTACAGTTCTGAGATCCCCGAAGGCTTCGACGAAAAGGCTCCCGAGAACGTATCTCCTCTGGTTGTGTGGTTGGGCAGCGCCTCCTGCGACGTGACGGGTCGAACCTTTGAGAACACCGGAGATCAACTCAACGTTTGCGACGGATGGCAGAAGGGCCCGGTTGCCTCAGTTGGCGGCCGACGCATGACGGTCACCGAAGCGGGCGAACTGGCCCACCGCTCGATTGCAGGCGAGCGTGCTCCGCAACCAGTGCATGGCGCGCGGAGCTAGCGGAGCAGTCGATGGACTTTGATGACACCGCTGAGGAAGCCGCGTGGCGCGAGCAATGCCGTGGCTTCTTGAGCCGGCACGCTGAGTTGTTGCCCAAAGAAGTTGATCTCAGCCAGAGCTACTGGGCAAAGCCTCCCAGTGCTGCGGAGAGCGCTGCCTACACGGCACGTTGCCGCAAGTGGCAGCGCACCAAATACGACGCAGGTTGGGCGGGTTTGACCTGGTCTACTGAGTACGGGGGGCGCGGGCTAACGGGTCATCTGGCTGGTATTTTCGCTGAGGAACAAGCCCGTTTCGACCTGCCGATGGGCCAGTTTGCACAGTCGATCGGCATGGCTGGCCCGACGATTATTGCCCATGGCACAGACACCCAAAAGAGCCGCTATCTGGAACCCATGCTGACAGGAGAGGAAACCTGGTGTCAGCTATTCTCCGAACCCGGGGCAGGCTCGGATCTGGCTGGTTTGCGAACGTCTGGCGTGCTTGACGGCGACGAGATCATCGTCAACGGACAGAAGGTTTGGACTTCGAGCGCTCGCGAAGCCGCGTATGGCATGTTGTTGGTGCGCACCGATGTTGATCAGCCGAAGCATCGGGGAATCACGTATTTGTTGCTCGATATGGGTACTCCGGGGATTGATATTCGTCCCTTGAAGCAACCCACGGGGCGTTCGGAGTTCAACGAGGTTTTTCTTGACAATGTTCGGGTGCCTCTTGACTGTGTTGTCGGTGGGATCAATCGGGGCTGGGGTCCGATTCTGACCACCCTGAGCAACGAGCGAGCTGGGATCGGCGGTCAGGTTTCTTATATTGGCGATGTGATCGAGTTGGCCCGGCGTTTCGGAGTAGCCGGTGATCCGGTGATTCGCCAGCAGCTTGCGCGCCTGTACACGATTGTTGAGACGATGCGGTTTCTCGGCTATCGGGTGCGAACGGCAACCTCGCGTGGTGAGCAGCCTGGTCCTGAGAGTTCGGTGCTGAAGCTGGCGGCGTCTCGTCGGTTGGAGATGATGGGTGATTTGTCGATGGCGATCATGGGTCCGAGCGCCACGCTGTATGACGCCGATGCCGTGTTCAACGGGTTCTGGCAGAACTACGCTTTCTTGGGGCAATGGATGTCTCGCATCGGTGGCGGCACCGATCAAGTACAGCGCAACATCATCGGTGAGAACGTGCTGGGTCTGCCCCAAGAACCCAGGCCCGACAAGGGAATCCCCTTCCGAGATATTCCCCACTAACGAGCGCGTTAAGCGAACGCGCAATCGATACCAGCGATGTAACCCGTTTGGCGACCAAATGGTCAAACAAACAAGAAGTGTCGCCTCCTCCAGGGGTGTATGCGGCGCCCGCTTCTACGGAGCGGGCGCCGCTTCTGTTTTGGTGCTGTGTCGCTCGGTTGCGGTTCTGACTGCTTCGAGTGCGTCATCGAGTCCGATTCCTAGCATGGCGAGTTCAAAAACGTATCGATCAGCCGCGGTGGCTACTCTGTCTCGGCGTTCTTGGAGCGGTTCGCTGTGGGGAGGCTCATCCACCACGAAAGTTCCGCGGCGGCCACGGCCTTCGACGATGCCGTCGTTTTCGAGCTCTCGGTAGGCGCGGGCCACGGTGCCGGGAGCCAGGTCCAGCGCGGCTGCGAGTTCTCGTACTGTGGGTAGCTTGCTTTGGGGTTCCAGGCGTCCGACCGCGGCCATTACCGATAGTTGAGCGCGGAGTTGTTCGAACACGGGGATGTTGGTACCTGTTTCGAGCCGGATTATGAGCCGTCTTTCGAACCTGCGGTGGTCGCGATAGGTGACGATTGGAGCGCTTTCGGTGTCCATCATCTGTTTATTGTATCAATACAAACTACAGAATCAAGCCTCAATATGGAAAATATTATAGAAATATCAGGAAATTGACATCCCTTGGTGTTGATACATAATATGATTGTGTCAATTCAATAAGAAACGGAGAATCCGTCATGAAACTCGTCACTGCAGTGATCAAGCCCTTCAAACTCGAAGATGTGAAATCTGCGCTCGCTGATGTCGGCGTGGCTGGCATGACCGTGTCCGAGGTACAGGGCTTCGGCCGCCAAGGCGGTCACAGCGAAACGTATCGCGGGACCGAATACCGGGTGACTTTCACGCCCAAGACCAGAATCGAAGTTCTTGTCGAAGACTCGACAGCCGACGGTGTGGTCGAGGCAATTCTCTCATCTGCACGGACCGAGAAGATCGGCGACGGCAAAGTATGGGTCACGCCGGTCGATACCCTCGCTCGGATCCGAACCGGAGAACTCGGCGTCGACGCTGTCTAGAGTCAGCAGAACTCATTCAACTGGGCCGAGTTCGCCGAAACCGCCGAATTCGCCTCTCAGGTTGGCGCGAGTAATATCTGATCGCGGCGCATCAATGGGAGAGGCAACGGGAGAGGCGAAGTGAGCGAACAGATTCTCAATGCTACGACGTTCTGGGAAATGCTCGAGCGTCGTACTGCGCTTTCAGGCGACCGGCTGTTCCTAGTCGACGATGCCGGTCGGCAACTCACCTATTCAGAGTTCCGCGACAAAGCCGAAAGAGTTGCGGCAGGTCTGCACGGCTTGGGAATAGCTGCGGGCACTCCGGTCACTTGGGAGCTGCCCACCCGGATCGAAACAATCGTCTTGAGCTTTGCGCTGTCGCGCCTCGGCGCAGTCCAGAACCCGATCATTCACATCTACCGACACCGAGAGGTCGGATTCTGCATCGCCCAAACGGGAGCTCGCTTCGTCTTCACCCCGGGAGTTTGGGGCGATTTCGACTACCACGCCATGGCAACCGAAGTCAGCCAAGATCTTGATCCTCGACCCCAAATCCTCGACGGCTACGCGAATCTCCCCGAAGGCGACCCACAGACGCTGCCGCCCGCCCCGACTGATGGCGACGCAGTGCGCTGGATCTACTACACCTCAGGCACCACAGCTGATCCCAAAGGAGTCAAGCACTCCGACAAGACCCTGATCGCGGCAGGAACCGGACTCGCCTTAGCGCTGGAGACCAACGCCGACGATATGGGGACCATCGCTTTCCCCTATGCCCATATCGGCGGTCCTGACTTCATCGTGATGCTGCTAGCAGACGGCTTCGGGGCGATCCTGATCGAAAAGTTCACTCCCGCTACGGCGGTGGCCGCCTACTCCGAGCACGGAGCGACGATCGTCGGTGGGTCGACGGCCTTCTACCAGATGTTCTTGGCGCAAGATCAGCAACTCGGGGGTGGATCTATGCCTCGGTTACGAGCCATGGCCGGTGGCGGCGCGCCCAAGCCCCCCGAGATCTTCTTTGAAGTCAAAGAGAAGATGGGCATACCGATCGCGCATGGCTACGGCATGACCGAATGCCCGATGATCAGCCAGGGTTCGCCGTCTGATACCGACGAACAACTCGCCCACACCGAGGGTGCCCCGATCAGAGGTTGCGAGGTGACCATCGTGACAGCCGTTGGCTCCGTCGCGGCACCAGGCAGCGAAGGCGAGGTTCGTGTCAAGGGTCCGATGCTGTTCTCGGGTTACACAGACCCAAGCCTCAATGACGAGGCGTTCGATGCACAAGGCCGGTTTTGCACAGGCGACCTCGGAGTCAAACATGCCGATGGTCATGTGACGCTCACCGGGCGTGTCAAGGACATCATCATCCGCAAAGGCGAGAACATCTCGGCCAAAGAGGTGGAAGATGTTCTCTACTCGCTGCCGTCAGTAGAGAATGCGGCCGTGATCGGACTGCCCGACCCCGAACGGGGCGAACGTGTCTGCGCGGTGATTGAGACCGCCGCGGGACATTCCGACTTGACTTTCGAGGAGATGACAGCGGCTTGCCGAGAGTCTGGACTGATGCTGCAGAAGACCCCCGAGCAACTCGAAATCTATCACGGACCGCTGCCTCGCAATGCCACCATGAAGATCCTCAAATACGAACTTCGCGATCAATACAAAGACAAACAATGGCAATACAAAGACAAACAATGGCAATACAAAGACAAACAATGGCAATACAAAGACAAACAATGGCAATACAAAGACAAACAATGGCAATACAAAGACAAACAATGGCAATACAAGGACAAACAATGGCAATACAAGGAGAAACAATGGCCCTGACCATCTACCACAACCAACATTGAAACTCATCGAGCAATGCCGTGGCGGTCGCCTCGGAGATGGGTGTCGAGTTCACAGAAGTTCGCTACATGAAGGACTTCCCCGACGCAGAAACGCTGCGAGAGTTGATAGCCAAGCTTGAAGAACCGGTTGAGAACCTGGTGCGCAAGGACGCTCAGTTCGCCAAGCTCGGCCTCAACGAAGTCGACTACGTCGACGATGTCGATGCCGTGGTTGAGGTGCTCAACAAGTACCACCGGCTGCTTCAGCGTCCGATTCTCGTCGGGCCTGACAAAGCCATAATTGGACGCCCCTTTGAAGGCGTGATGGCCAAGACTCGAGTGGCCGAGATGCTCAGCTCAGGCGCGGGGTAAGCAAGCCGATGACGATCTTGGCGCCCGACGTTCATACCAACGATGCGCCTGTGGGCGAGACCATTGTTTCGGTTGGTCGGGTGAGCAAGCCTGTGCAGGTTGACGCCAGTCGTTATACAGACCCTGCCTGGGCCATGATCGAAGAAGAAAAACTCTGGCCCACTACTTGGCAGTTGGCGTGCACCGTTGATCATGTGTCTGAGCCCGGTGATAGCCATGTCTACGACGTGGGCCGTCTTTCGATTCTGATTGTGCGTGGTGACGATGGTGAACTTCGTGCATTCCAAAACGTGTGTCGGCATCGGGGAATGCAGCTTTGCACCGAGAATCAAAGAGGACTCACCGAACTGCGCTGCGTGTTTCATCGCTGGTCGTGGAATCTGGCCGGGCAACTTCGCGAGGTTCCTTCTCGCAAAGGATTCGGCGCGTTGCGCAACGATGATTTCCCCCTGTTTGGCGCCAAAGTCGACACCTGGGGTCCGATGGTGTTCGTCAACCCTGATCCTGATGCCGAATCGCTTGGGGACTTCTTGGCACCTGTCCCCGCCGACATTGCCTGGGCTGATCTCGAGGACTTTCGCTGCAAGGCGCTGATATCGATCCCCGTACCGTCCAACTGGAAGACGATCATCGACGGCTTCAGCGAGACGTATCATGTGCAGGGCATACACCCTGAGATGTTGCGGATGGTCGACGACGTCAACAGTCCCCAGACGATCTGGGAACGTCACGGAAAGCTCGTTCAGCCCTATGGCTTGGCCAGTCCTCGTCTGCGCGGCGGCGCAACCGACCAGGAGGTCTGGGAGGGGTTTGTCGAGGTGATGGGAGGACGTGTTGGTTTGAGCGAGCCAGCCGATGCGGGCGTTTGCCCTGAGGTACCGCCCGGCTCGACCCTGCGCGAGGTGCTGTCGGAAATGATTGTGGATCACTTCTGTGCCACCGACGGGGTGGATCTCAGCCGCTACGGACCCGACGAGATGATGACCATGCAGCAGTACAACCTGTTTCCCAACATCACCGTGCTGGTGTTCGGCGATCTTTTGCAGGTGGTGCGTGCGCGCCCGGGTGCAACTCCGGATGACGGTTACATGGACATCATCGCCTTTGACCGGGTCAACCCTGATGCTGCGCGCCGAGAACCCGTGACAGCGGAAATGGACCCCGGTTCCTACAGTCTGGGACTGGTGCTCGACCAGGACGTCACCAACCTGAAGCGCGCCCAGCGAGGGCTTCACGCACCGGGACTAACGCATCTCACACTGTCTGGTGAGGAATGCCGGATCATCAACCTGCACCGCAACCTTGATCGGGTAACCGGATGCGATTCCGGCCTCGAACTCACCTACAACGACTGAATAGCCTGAGACTCCGAGCACTTGAGATGCCGGGCACCTGGGGTCAAGGCGCGTCACCCCCAAAATGTTCCGAGATGTCGATGCGGAGGTTCGGGCCCGGGCCAATACGGCCAATCGGGTGGTTTTTCAGCACTTCGATCGCCCGTAATTCAGCACTTAGAATGCTGGTATTTCAGCACTTGAATGTGCTATAGTGTTACACTCACAACTCGCGGAGTGCTATGCCAGAAAGACTCACACCACCCAGCTATCGGCCCCGGGTAGTTGACCGAGAGGTAGCCGAAGCGCTGATTTCCAGCCCCGCTGTTCTTCTGGAGGGTCCGCGTGCTAGCGGGAAAACCTGGACCGGTAAGAGTTTTGCCGAAAGCGAGGCACTGCTCGATGTCATGCCCCATGCCAGGTTGGCTGCGTCTGTCGACGTCGGAACACTGCTTGATGGCTCGACGCCGCGCTTGTTGGACGAGTGGCAGCAAGTACCCAGTATCTGGAATCAAGTGCGGCGAGCTTGTGACGACAGGGCGCAGATGGGGCAGTTCATATTGACCGGATCCGCGCATCCACCAGATGAGACGACGAGACATTCGGGTGCTGGGCGGTTGGACCGTGTGCGGATGCGGCCGATGTCTTTGTTCGAGTCCGGCGAGTCGGACGGGAGCGTGTCGCTTGGGGGACTGCTGAACGGCGAGTCCTGCCGGGCGCAGAGTTCGGCTATTCAGTTCCCCGATATCGTCGACTTGGTCTGTCGGGGAGGCTGGCCGAGGTTGGTGACGAGTCCTGCCGCTTCGGCGCAGAGGTATTTGCGCAACTACCTAGAAGACATCAGCAGGACTGACCTAGCCCGCGTCGACGACGTGAAACGCGACCCTGTGGGCGTACGCCGACTCTTGGCATCGCTTGGGCGCAACGTAGGCACAAAGGCCGCCTACTCGACGCTTGCCGCGGACGCGTCTGGAGACAGGGGAACTCCGATGCATCCCCGCACGGTGAAGGGATACATGCAAGCTCTTGAGCGTTTGTTCGTCGTCGAGGATTTGCCGGCATGGCAACCGCATCTGCGATCCCGGACGCGGCTGCAAAAATCTCCGACACGGTACTTTGTTTGCCCATCTTTGGCGGTTGCCGCATTGCGGACCAACAGCGCCCGATTGCGTGCCGACTTGGAGTTCTTCGGTCTGCTATTTGAGTCGCTCGTCGTACGCGACCTGCGTGTCTACTCGCAGTTCGATGACTGCGTGCTGTCGCACTATCGAGATGAACACGGCTTGGAGGTGGATGTAGTCTTGGAGCGTGCCGATGGCGAGTGGGCGGCGTTCGAGGTCAAACTCGGCAGTGAAGAGGGAGTCCTCAAAGCAATCGAATCGCTGCGAAATCTGAGGGACCGGGTGGACACCGAGCGGATGGGGGAGCCCCGCAAACTGGCTGTTGTCACTGCTACTGGTTCCGGCTTCGAGCTATCCGACGGAATAGCAGTCATCCCCATCACTGCTCTCGGCCCCTAAATGCAAAACGCCCGGCCAAGTTTGGCCGGGCGTTTTGCAGGTGAAGCGGATCAGATTGTCTATGTCGGAGCACTAACCAACATTGTCAACGCAATAGTTACTATTCCAGAGGCACAGATAGCCACCCAACCTCGTCTTGAGGCTACTCTGTACGCTGTACCCGTGCCACGAACACGGTTGTAGATATACAGCACTGTAGTAACGACGCCTATCTCGATAAGCATCAAGAAAAGGGCTAACAGAGCTACAGCAGTTAGCCCCATGACCACCACCCAATCCAATCGATGGAGCGTACGTGTGATGATTCGGCCGTCAAGATCTCTCGTATCCGTTGAGGGAGCGTTGCGAGTTCATCGGTTGATAGTTCGATCGGGTTCCCGGAATCGTCATATTACACTGCTGCCCTCGCGGTAGCCAGTTCGGCGCTAGTGAAAGATTCCACAGCGCCGGTATTCGCTCTCTTTGCTGGCTCTTCGCGAATTAGAGCGGAGTAGGGGTCGTGGGCATCCGTCAAGGGTTGCACGTTTGGCGCGATGGCTTCACCTATGAGCGCTCGCTCTAAAGGGAACGCAGCATCTGGGCAAGCGATTCGTTTGACGATGTGGAGACGGTGAGCGATAGACGGTCCGCGTGGTCGCCGTATTCTTCGGTCAGCCGCTTGGCGCAGTCGCTGGGCGTGCCCCGCACCGCCAGTAGGTCGACGACGTCGTCGTCGATTAGGTCGCCGAGGGTGGCCCAATCACCAGTCTTGGTGATCTCGCGCAGTCGGGGTTGCAGGTCGCCGAGTCCGTGGTGGTCGAGCACGACACGGTAGGCGGGGGTGGAGCCATAGAAGGCGAGGTTGAAGCGGATTGCAGTGGTTGCCCGCTCGTACTGTTCGTCGGTCAGGCACGGGGCGGTGATACAGCCGACGTTGAGGGTCAGCGATGACCGTTCCCGGCCGTTCTCAGCGAGGCCTGCTTCGATCATCGGCATCGTCCGTTGTCGCAAGAACTCGCCAGTGTTGAACGGGTGGATGATTATGCCGTCGGCATGGGCGGCCATCGCCTGGGTCATGCGTGGTCCGAGCGCTCCGACCCAAATGCTTGGGGGCGGATGATCGAGCGGAGCGGGTACAAAGATGGGCGTCATCAGGTCGGCTCTGTAGAACTCGCCGTGGTGCCGTAGCGGCTTGCCGTCACTCCAGTTGGCCCAGATGGCTCGTATTACCGTGATCAACTCAACCATTCGCTCAACGGGACGGCCCCAAACCGATGAGTAGCGCCGTTCGATGTGGGGCTTGATCTGGGTACCGAGTCCGAGTGTGAAGCGACCGCCGCAGGCCCGGTGGAGATCCCATCCCGAATAAGCGAGGTGCATCGGCGAACGCGGGAACGCAATCGCCACGTTGGTGTAGAGATCGACGTCAAGTTCGGTTGCGTGGATCAACGGAAAAAAGACATCGCTGTTGCCTTCGAGGGTGAACAGTCCGTCGATCCCGGTAGCGGCGAGGTAGCGTGCTCGCTCCGCAGCCCCCGATAGATCGCCGGTGAAGGAAACATCAATCAACATGCGACGAAGCTATTCCAGAAGATGGAGTCTCCAGAAGTTGGCTCGCTCAAGATGACGTCGAATTCTGTTGACATGAGGTGTTTGGCTAGCATCGCGGCGTGCGTTCGCGGAGAACTCTTACCGACAGGCAGGCCCAGCGACGGCAGCGAATGTTGCGGGTGGCGCTAGAACTTGCAGGCGAGGGTGGTTATGAGGGGGTGCAGATGCGCGAGGTTGCCGAACGGTCTGACGTTGCTTTGGGCACCGTTTATCACTACTTCACTTCGAAAGATCATCTGCTGGCTGAGTCGCTGACCGAGTGGCTCCGTGGGCTTGAGGCCAACGTCGCTCGAAGTCCCGCTCGTGGTGACACGACGCTGGATCGGGTGCTTGATCTGCTGCGGCGGGCGACGCGGACCATGCAAAGCAACCAGAAGGCCAGCGCGGCTCTTATCGGCGGGTTGGTGGCAAAAGGAGAGCAGGTGGCAGCTTGCCAGCAGGCGATGCACGAGATTTTCAGCGCAATGCTCGGAACCGCGTTTCCGTCTGACTATCCCCTTGAGCGTCGTGACAAGATAATTCGCTCTCTCGAACACATCTGGTTCTCAGAGTTGATCGCCTGGAAGAACGGCTGGAACCCGTTCGAGCAAGGCGTACGCGAGCTAGAAGACGCAGCCGAACTCTTCCTCGCAACCGACCCTTAGCCCGGATTGGGGATAGGAACGAGAACGACGGTTTGAGCGTTGGCTTCGATGCTGTAGCTGGCGCATGGCCTTTCTTCGGTCGCTGCTGTAGCGACGACTGCCGTCCAGTCCTCGAGACCGACAGCACCGAGAATCTCGGCTGTCTGGCGTTTTGCATCGGTGAGTTCCAGGCATGGGGCTTCAGCGAACAAGCGGTTGAGTCTGGTATTGAGGTTCATGACCGGCTGTTCATCGGCTGAGGACTCGTGGCGCGCGAGGTTGAGATCGGCACACACGTCGCTGTTGTCTGAGTCCGGGAAGACGACGAGGACTCCTTCACTGTTGACGCACGCGACGAGTCGTGGCACCCCTGCGCTGTCGAGTGAGGGATTCTGCAAGTCTCGGTCAGCCCATAGCGGGGTGCACAGCGACGCGTCCAGGGAGGCGGGCGTTGCGACGACGATTCCGTTGGATTGCAGTGAGGCCTCCTCGTAGCAGACGACCGCGGTGGGATCAGAGGCGTCTCGGGTGATAATCCATGTAGCAGCGGAGGCGACAATGGCGATCGCTAGAGCTATAGCCACACGTACGACCAAACGCCCGTGGTTGGGTGACCGCCCGGCGATCATTTCCTCTGCTACCTGGGCGCGAATTGAGCGGCCCAAAGGAGACATCGCGGTTGGCATGCTGTCTCGCGGCGCGGGATCGGCCTGGCGGATCAATTCGAGTGGGTCGTGGTTGTTGTTGCTCATGGTTGAGTCCGCCGTCCTGGGTCTGCGGGTGGACTCGGATTCTTGTTCTCGCTATCCGTGTAGCCGAGGTTGTCCAGGTCGAGTCGCAGTTGTTTGCGGGCACGGTGGAGCCTGCTTTTGACGGTCGCGCTGCTTTTGTTGACGACAATGCCGGTCTCTTCGTAGCTGAGCCCCTCGAACGCGGCGAGCGTCACGATCTCTTGGTCTAGCGGCTCGAGATGGTCGAGTGACTTCAAGGCGGCGGCCACAACTGCCGATTCTTCAAACCCCTTCGGAATGTCGAAGGAGAGAGCGCGTGGCTGCTGCCGTATTCGGTCGACCAACCGCCCGCGACGAGCATTGCTTCGCTGCTGATTGAGCAGAACTCGTCGTGCTACCGCGAGAAGCCACGCCACGGGTTTGGCGGCTCCTTCGACTTCTCCGAACTTGCGCCAAGCAATGAGGTAGGTCTCAGCGGCAGCGTCATCGGCGTCTTCGGGGGTGTTCGCCCGGCGGCGGCAATAGGAGAGAACGTCTTGGAATGTGTCGTCGTACAAGCGATCGAACGATCGAATAGCCGCACGGTCTGAGGATGCGTCAGTCATCCACGTCCCGAAATCGAGGGCAACGGTCATGGACATAGCGGCGGGCAATCTCTCTTCGTTCTACGTGATGTAGACGGAGCTCACGTCGTTGTTCCAGCCGCTGGCCATCGTTGAGGCGACGTCGTGAGCCTGTGTGGCGCTGGTCGGGTACCAGGATCCGCCTCCCGAGGCGAGATCTGCGAAGTAGGCCGAACAGGGGCCAACCTTGAACGAAGACGTCTTCTGATCGAAGTTGAACGACGAAAGATTGAACCACTGGACCCGTCCTCGCAACCAAAGGGTTGAACCAGTGTAGGACGTTCCGTCATAGAGTTTGAGGTACCCAGAACAGTTGGCACCGCTCACGGCCGTTGTCGATTCAGCAAGGTTCTGCGTCAAGCTGGCCTCAATGCTGACCACTCGCTCCTCGAGTTCGGCTTCAGTGCCGAAACACTCAGGCACATCGAGTTGATCGGGCCACACGAGGCAAGCCGTCGCGTCACCCCAATCCTCAGAGATGTCGATCACTTCGCTGCCGAACACCGCACCGTTGTTACCGGTGCCCGTCGATTCTGGGGCGTTCCCCGCGGAAGCCGCCGCGGTAGCGCTGGCTGCCAAGGCGAATGCGAGCACGGCAAGACCACCGCAACTCTTCTTCCACAATTTCTTAGGCGTATTCTTTGGCATCGCTTGCTCCCTGCTCTCGTGGTCGTTTTCAGGCGCCTGACACAGGTACCCGACCACCTCTACGTGTCCGGCTCCGGCCAATAGTCGCGACATTTCTGATTCCGACCTAGGGATGCTTCCGACGCGCAGCAGGGATTTCCGAAGAATTCCAGATTTCTCGCGACTAATGCACGCAAGCGGACACGAAGGGGAATGACGGGCGATTGCTGCGTCGGGAAATCTTGCGACGCACGAGAACCCAGTAAGCGAGCACCAACATTAAGACAGCTCTTCGGAATGGAGAGCTCATACCGAATAGAGAGAATAATGGCCAAAAGAAATATTGACGGCATAGTTGCGGCTATAGCAGTTGCAGTAGTTGCAGGAATTCTGGTTGTAGCGAATCCCGCGTCTGCAAATGTTGAACCGGCAGTTGAGTTAGCGGGTTCAGAGGACGGACAGTTTGTAGATGAAGACCACATTGTCGTAGAGACGTTCACCATCACTGGAGAACATGTGTCTACTAAGGCGTACTCACTAGACGATGAGGAAATTCCCGTTCCCGATGGGTTTCAATCCCAAGGCTCTGTGGCATTGACCGGAGAGGCACTCGCGGCGGCGGAACTGTTAAATTCACAATCGGGGGGCGAGTTGACAGCGCTTGGTGGTGGACACGGTGGATCGTCATCGTCGAGCGGATGCATACGCGTTACCGTGCGCAATGAGAAAGAGTCCATTTTTCTTGGAGAAACTGTTTTCTGGTTTAACACATGGACACGATGGTGTTGGAATCGTGCTGCAAAAACGATATCTGATGTATCCACCGGTTGGTATATCGAAGATGTTGACATAACTTATCGATGGAGAGGGTTGATCGTCGACAGTACAGAGTTTTATAGCTGGTACTCTGGATACCCGACAAGTGGTTATCGGCATGAGAAACAAGGACACTTCGAATGGTGTGTTCCACAATTAGGATGTATTGGAAATGTATATCCAAGAAATGTTCTTTGGTCTCATTCAAATGGGACTTGGAGTTGGAACACTTCTGACTGAACAACAAATGTAAGTATAAGATAGGGAAACCTATATATAAGTCAAAAAGATTGGAGCATACCAAATGATTTCTGAGACCACGAAGTCTCTGCAGGTCCTGCTATCAGTGTTGATCGGACTGGCCGTATTCTTTCTGCTTCTCATTACGGTTGTGATGTTCACAAGCGTTATCAGCAGCACCGAGATAGGTATCATTGCATTGTTGGCGGTGGCTGTAGGGTACGTTGGACACGGCGTGCGCCGTCGGCGTGCACGGCCGGATGACTCTCCGAGATGAGCTTCCAACGTTGCCCTAGTTTCTCGCGGAAAGACCAGATTGAATCTTGTAAGATGACTCATGGACACTCGAACCCATTGTTGAACGGTTTGATCATATTGTTCTGCTTCTCATTACGGTTATGACGTTCGCTGGAGTGGGCGGCAACGAAGTATTTGTTGGCCCTGCGCGTAAATGTGGGATTTGGGGTTGCTGGCACCGGTTGGCGGGTCATGTTATCAGGAGTCCTCGGGCTTGGAAGTTGGTGGGGTTGGTGAACCCGTGGGCGGTTCGTCGGAGGACTTGGAGTAGATTGTTTGTGCCTTCGATTCTGCCGTTGCTAGCTTGGTTGGTGTGGTGCCAGGCGAGGATCTCGTTTGACCAGTTGATGGTGGTGTTGACGATGTTGTGGAACTCGGGTAGTTCGCCGGTTTGGTAGAGGTCGCAGAACCGGTCGAGCGCTTCGAGGGCGCCGTCGTGGTCGTCGGCGAGGTAGAGGCCGTGGAGTTCTTGGAGTGCTTGCCAGCCGGCTTTGAGGCGTGGGTGGGTGTCGAAGAGGGCGTCGAGACGGGCCCGGTCTGTGTCTGTGAGTGTGTCGCCTCGGCGTAGCAGCGCGAACCGGGCTTTGAACACTTCGGGATCGAACGCGGGTTTGATGCCGTGGGGTTCGCGGCGTTGGATCTCGCGGCGGACCTGGATGAGCCCGGCTGTGAACCATCTGATCACGTGGAAGCGGTCCAACACGTGGCGGGCGTGGGGCAAACAGGCGTCAACGGAGGCTTTGTAGGCGGCTGATCCGTCGGTGACGACGACTTTGACTGCGCGACGCCACTTGTGGGGTTGTGACATCAAAAACGCTGTCAGCGCAGCAGAGCTGCGGTGCTCGACCATGGCCAGGGTGTGTCCGGTGTCGGCGTTGACGATGACAGTCACATAGCGGTGGCGTTTACGCATGGAGGTCTCATCAACCAACAACTGTCGTCGGTGTGATACGGGCGAAGGTGACGACCCCGTGGCGTTTACGCATGGAGGTCTCATCAACCAACAACACCTTGCAGCGGCGGCTGCGGCGATGCTCGGCGATCAACCCCGACCAGGCCCGCACCAGCGTGTTGATGACCGGGCAGGACACACCGTGGCGGCGCGCCACCGCACGGATCGTCATCACCTGCGCGTCCGCGACCAGACGATGCGCCAAACGTCGGGTCAACGGCCCGTCGAACTCAAAGTGCTCCTCCAAGAACCGCTCACCGCAGTTACCGCAACTGAACCGGTGCCGCATCCACACCAGCACCGTTCGCCGCCCCGACACCTCCAAGTCGCGCACCTCGCGCTCGCGAGTGTCATGGACCTTGTGACACTTGAACCCGCAGTGCGGGCAACGAGGCCGACTCACCGTCGACTCCACCCTCACCCTCACCGTCGACTCCACCCTCACCCTCACCCTCACCCTCACCCTCAACTCCTCGGGCGTGTCCACAACCACCGCTAACACGCGGACCTGGCGCAGGTGCAACCGCACCCGTATAACATCGGAAGCCATCGGGGCCCTCCTGGATCGTTGGTGTGTCAATCACCGATTCCAGCAGGGCCTCGACCCCTACTCAGGGACCCCCAACCACCCCCCACCCCACGTTTACGCGCAGGCTCCATAAGTGCGACATCGGCACCCTCATCGGCGAGACGCATAGCGGTTCCCATGCGGTCCCGGCTGGAACCCTTTCGAGCAAGGCGTGCGCGAGCTAGAAGACGCAGCCGAACTCTTCCTCGCTACCGAGCTTGATCAACCTGAGAGCTAGGCACCGGTCAAGTGCCAACTAAAGATGGCGTGCCGGGACCGCCCTACCGATGACTCGAACTGCTCTTGAAGTCGGTAGCGGTACAGCTTTCCGGCCTCTGTACGGGGCAGTTCGTCGACGATGAACAGGTGTCGAGGTGTGAGTTGCGAGCCGATCGCCGCTCCGTTGTCTGTGGACCCGCTGGCTTGGCGTACGCCCTTGGGCCGGCCCGTGCTTCCCGAGGTGTAGATCATCAAGGTTCTGCGAAGACGCTGGGGATCCGTCGGCAGACCTTGGTTCACCGCAGCGTTGAAGCTTGTGAACCCTTCGGCCCCCTCACCGATCACGATTCGGTTTGAGATGTCGCGGGCAGCGTCTGCTAGTTCGTCGACGAAAATGGCTTCGGTAATGAGGGCTTGTGCACCCGAATCGGCAATCACATAGGCGATGTCGTCTCGTTTGAGGTGCCAGTTGACCGGCACCATCTGTAGTCCTGATCGCAGAGCGGCTTGTTGGGCAACGATCCATTCGGGGCGGTTGGTGCACAACAAAGCGAGCACATCACCCTCTGCCAATCCCGCATGTTGAAGGTAGCCGGCTAGCGCTTCGGCCTGTCGGTCGAGTTCGGCGAATGTCAAGTCGCCGTGGTTGCTTGCAATGGCCCGCCGCTGCGGTGCCGCCAACGCCACGCCGCTGATCTCGCGACCATGCACGGGCAAGTCGCTGTGCGGTTCAAGTTCTGCCACGCCCGCGAGTGTTGCACAACCTCTGTTGGCGTCGACTACTTGCACTAGGACCGGTTGGCTGTTCGGCGTGCTTTCGCAGTAGGCGCTGTCTAGTTTTCGGCGCCGAACCAAGTGTCGTGCAGTCGGCCGTGGACGCCGCTTTCAATGAGATCTAAGAGAGCGAGGTTTAAGCCTGAATCCACCGATTGGCCTTTGGTGAGCGTGGGATTCGCGGGCTGGTGGCGGGTTGGGGTCGCGTCGGGTTGTTGGGGGTGTGGTTTGGTGTGTTTGGGCGTGTTGGGTTAGGTGTGGGGGTGTGGTTTGGGTTGTTGACGCTGGGTTTGTGTGGGGGCGTCAGTTCCGGGTGGTGTCGTTTAGCCGGAGGGTCCGGGAAGGGCTCGCAGGGCTTTGAGTGTGGTGTGGAATTGTGTTGCCCAGGGCCAGCGGGCGGGGTGTCGCAGGGTGGGTGTGCCTGAGCGGTTGACCAGCACGGCGGCGAGGGCGACGAGTCGGGTGCGTCGGGAGTGGTTGGTGGCGGGCGGCGTGCCGGCGAGGAGCGCGGTCCAGTGGCCGATGTTGTGGGCGAGGGTTGCGCAGGCGAGCCATGCGCAGTTGGCGCGGTAGTGGCCTGAGGGGACGTGGTCGAGCCCGGAGCCTTCTTTGAGGTCGCGGATGGCGAGCTCGACGACGGCGTCGGTTGCGGTGGAACTGATCAGCGGCGGCGGTGTCGTGGTCGGTGTTGGTGATGAACGCGTGGTGTCGCCAGTCGGGCCACATCTGTTGTTGGGTGTCTTGGGCGAGTCGGGTGCGGCGCACCACGAGGCGAACGGTGCGCTCGTGTTTGCCGCGGCCGGTGACGTATTGGGTCTCGGCGACTTGGGCGCGGCCGCCTTGGGTGTAGGCGATGTCGGCCCAGGCGTTGTCGCTGATCGCTTGGATCGCTGCGCGCACAGCGGATCCGAGCGCGACGGTGATCGACCACTTGACGTTGTGGGCGTCGAGGCGGTCGATCAGCTTGTGGGACCAGAACCCCGAGTCGGCGCGTACGGTGGTCGGCCCGGTGGCCCCGGCGCGTCGCAGGTTGGCGACGAGCTCGTCGACGAATCGCACCACTCCTCGCGCCGAGCCCGCGGAGCCTTTGCGCATGCGGGCGGCGAGCACTTCGCGGGTGTCGGCGCGTGCGGCCAGCAGCGGGTGATAGCCCAGCACCTTGGTGTAGCCGTACGCGGCGCCGCCCTTGTGCTTGCCGTGGACCTCGCAGATCGTGGAGTCCAGATCGACCGTCAGCGGCTTGTCGCCGGGGCCTGCGCCTAGTCCCCAGGCACGCGCCAGCGTGCGCGCCAGCACCGCTTCGAGCTGGCGGGCGTGGCCGAACGTGAAGGTCCGCAAGAACGACCCCACAGTCGAGGGCGCCATCGGGGTGAACCCCAGCACCCGACCGGTGCCGCCCGCGCGCAGCATCTCGACATGATCGATGTGAGTGGCGCCAGCGAGCATCGCCGCGACCAGCGTGAGAATCTTTCGGCCCGGGTTCGCCGAGCCGGTGCGCACCCACCGCTCGATCAGCCCCAGCAGACCCAAACGGTCCATCAGCGTGGCCGCCAGGATCAGGCCCGCGTTGGCGACCAGGCCCTCATGATCGAAGGTCGTTGCGAACCGGTCCAAACTACGCGAAGATACAGACACAAAAAGTGCCTCCTGTTGTTGAGACGAACGTGAATATCGACATCACAATCGTCGCAGATCAGGAGGCCTTTCTGGTGGACGCGCCAACCCCACAAGCCTCACCGCGTCGGTGGATCCAGGCTAAGTGCCATCGGAGAATTTCCGATGTGCGGAAAACTTCCGATGGGTGGCAGACCATGTCAAAACATTCAGATTTGTCCGCGACCAACGCAGGTATCTGGGACCGCCACAAGAATCACTGGGGGGGTCCCTGTCTTGTTGTCAGGTCTTTTTCGGCGGTTTGGGCCGGTGTGGTTCAGTGTTGTTGTTGGGTGGTTTTGATGGGTGTGGGGGTGCTGTGGTACCAGTTGTGGGTGCCGGTGCGGGGGTTTGTGTGGAGGGTCATGGTGAGCGGTCCGTTGTTGTCGTGGGTGGTCCAGTGCTGGCCTGGTGTGCGGGTGCTGATGTAGAGGTTTGTGGGTTTGTTCGCGTTCCGCCAGACGGCGACGTCGATGGTGGCCGTTGAGCCGTCCGCGAGGATGGTTTTGATGGGTGTGAGGGTGCTGCGGTACCAGTTCTGGGTGCCGGTGAGGGGGTTTGTGTAGAGGGTCATGGTGAGCGGTCCGTCGTTGTTGTGGATGGTCCGGTCCAGGCCTGGTGCGCGGGTGCTGATGTAGAGGTTTGTGGGTTTGTGCGCGTTCCGCCAGACGGCGACGTTGATGGTGGTGGTCTCCGCGGCTGTTTTTCGGGTGAGGGCCACGCGGTAGGTTCTGGTGCGGGTGTTGTCCGCGGAGGTCACTGTGACGGTGATCTCTGTGAGGTCGTCGAGCGCGACCTGGTGACCGTCGCCGTCGGGTTTGATCTCGACGTGGGCTTGGGGTTGTGTTGTTTGGGCTGTCACGACAGTGTCGACTACGCCGTCGTCGGCGACAGCGGTGTAGTCGACGCGGTCGGGGTTGAACTCGCCGAAGTCGACGCCGCTGAGCGACAGCGCAGCGAGGCGCGCGTCGATAGCGTCGGGCATGTTGTAGGTGTAGATGCTGCTGCTCCATTGGTCAACGACATACATGAAGTCGCCGTCAGACCAGATACCTCTGGGGCTGTGGTTGCCGGCACTGGAAAGCTCCCCGAACTCCTCGCTGGGGACACGCTCAAGGAACTGCGGCGCCTCGCTGCCCGCCCGGGCGTTTCGGGTCTCGCTGCCCGCCCGGGTGTTTTGGACTGCGACCGTCTGTGCGGTCGGGTCGGGCAGGCGGTAGGCGAAGATGCGTTTGGCGGTGTGGTCAGAGACCCAAACAGCGACACCGTCAGACCACAGGCCGCGGGGGTCGCTGTTGTTGTTGTCGAGCAGATAGTGGCCGAGCAGCCGCCCGCTCCCCAGGTCATAGGCGAACAACGCCTGCTGCTGGTCAAGCACCCACAAGACCTCACCGTCGGACCAGACACCGCGAGCGTCGCTGTTGGCCCCGCCAAGCACGACCTCGCGCCCGACGAGACGGTCGCCGCTGTCGAAGTCGTAGACGAAGACCCGGTCCTCGCCGCTGTCAGAAACCCAAACAGTTCCCGTCTGGGACCACAAACCACGCGGGAAACGGTTGGCGTCGTCAAGCATGAACTCGCTGTGCTCAACACGCTCACCGGTGTCAAGACCATACGCGTACACCTCGCCGCCGCTGAAGTCGTTGTCGACGATCCACAGAGTCAAACCATCAGACCAAGAACCCGTAAGCTCGCCGTGGTCCCCGTCGAGGCTCTCGATGTCATGGTCCACCGTCCACTCAAAGTCAACGCTGCTCGGGACGGGCCCGCCGCCGATATCAGGGTAGAACACCGGCGCATTGTTGACAGGCCGACTGGTATCAGGCGCACCGGTATCGGGCGTGTTGTTGACAGGCGTGTTGTTGGCCGGCGTGTTGTTGGCAGGCGTGTTGGTGCGGCCCGTGCCCGAGGGCGACCATGCGCTGGGGGTCTCCCCGTTGAGGGCGCGTATCTGCACTTGATAGCTGGTGTTGGCGGTCAGCGCGGTGATCGTCGCTGAGGTGGACGTCCCCGAATGCGACCAGGCCCTGAACGCACCGTTGGAACCGGCCCGGTACTGGACGTTGTAGCCGGTCAGTGCGGGGCCTCCGTTGCGGGCAGGCGCGGTCCAGGCCACGTTCAGGCTCGTTGTTGAACCCGACGTAGCCGACACCGACGGCGCCGCCGGCCGCGACGGTGCCTCGGCCACGTCAGTCAAGTTGATGGTGACCGTCACCGTGTCGCTGGCGGTGCCGTCGGAAGCCTTGATCGTCACCGAATAGCTCGTCTTGGTCTCGAAGTCATAGGTCACGCCCGACCTGGTTTTGATACGCCGGGTTGCCGCATCGAAGCTGAACGAGCCGGAGTCGGCGCCCTCCATCGAATACGTCAACGTGTCGCCGCTGTCGGCGTCGGTCGCCGCGGGAACCACCGCCCCCACATTCGTGTTCGCGGCGGTGTTCTCCGCAACACTGCGCGTCAACGAAGCAGCCGCGAACACCGGCGCACTGTTGGTCGGCGAGTTGGTGCGGCCCGTACCCGACGGCGACCATGCACTGGGGGTCTCCCCGTTGAGGGCGCGTATCTGCACTTGATAGCTGGTGTTGGCGGTCAGCGCGGTGATCGTCGCTGAGGTGGACGTACCCGAATGCGACCAGGCCCTGAACACGCCGCTGGAACCGGCCCGGTACTGGACGTTGTAGCCGGTCAGTGCGGGGCCTCCGTTGCGGGCAGGCGCGGTCCAGGCCACGTCCACACTCGTTGTCGAACCCGACGTAGCCGACACCGACGGCGCAGCCGGCCGCGACGGCTGCTCGGCCACGTCAGTCAAGTTGATGGTGACCGTCACCGTGTCGCTGGCGGTGCCGTCGGAAGCCTTGATCGTCACCGAATAACTGCTCTTGGTCTCGAAGTCATAGGTCACGCCCGATCTGGTTTTGATACGCCGGGTCGCCGCATCGAAGCTGAACGAGACGGAGTCGGCGCCCTCCATCGTGTAAGTCAACGAGTCGCTGTTGGCGTCGGTCGCCGCGGGAACCGCCGAACCCACATTGGTGTTCGCGGCGGTGTTCTCCGCCAGACTGCGCGTCAACGAAGCAGCCGCGAACACCGGCGCACTGTTGGCAGGCGAGTTGGTGCGGCCCGTACCCGACGGCGACCATGCACTGGGCGTCTCCCCGTTGAGAGCCCGTACCTGCACTTGATAGCTGGTGTTGGCGGTCAGCCCGGTGATCGTCGCCGACACCGACGTACCCGAATGCGACCACGACCTGAACACGCCGCTCGAACCAGCCCGATACTGGACGTTGTAGCCGGTCAACGCAGGGCCTCCGTTACGGGCAGGCGCAGTCCAGGCCACGTTCAGGCTCGTCGTCGAACCCGACGTAGCCGACACCGACGGCGCAGCCGGTGTCGCCGGCTGCTCAGCCACATCAGTCAAGGTGATAGTGACCGTCACCGTGTCGCTGGCCGTCCCGTCGGAAGCCTTGATCGTCACCGAATAACTCGTCTTGGTCTCAAAGTCATAAGTCACACCCGACTTGGTTTTGATACGCCGGGTCGCCGCATCGAAGCTGAACGAGCCGGAGTCTGTGCCCTCCATCGAATAAGTCAACGTGTCGCTGTTGGCGTCGGTCGCCGCCGCAACAGCCGCTCCCACATTCGTGTTCGCCGCGGTGTTCTCCGCGAGACTGCGCGTCAACGAAGCAGCCGCGAACACCGGCGCAGCGTTGGCATGGGTGACGCCGTTACCAGAGGGCGACCATGCACTGGGGGTCTCCCCGTTGAGAGCCCGTACCTGCACCTCATAGCTGATATCGGTTAGCAGCCCGGTGATCGTTGCTGAGGTGGACGTGCCCGAATGCGACCACGCCGCGAACGGGCCGCTGGAACCATCCCGATACTGCACGTCGTAGCCGGTCAGTGCGGGTCCCCCGTTGCGGGCCGGCGCGGTCCAGGCCACGTCCAGGCTCGTCTTCGACCCCGCCGACACCGACGGCGCCGCCGGCCTCGCCGGCTGCTCAGCCACATCAGACAAGTTGATAGTGACCGCCAACATGTCGCTGGCCGTCCCGTCAGAGACCCTGATCGTCACCGAATAACTGGCCTTGGTCTCAAAGTCATAAGTCACACCCGACTTGGTTTTGATCTGCCGCGTCGCCGCATCGAAAGTGAACGAGCCGCGGTCGGTGCCCACCATCGAATACGTCAACGTGTCACCCGAGTCGGCGTCGGTCGCCGCGGGAACCACCGCCCCCACATTCGTGTTCGCGGCGGTGTTCTCCGCCAGACTGCGCGTCAACGAAGCAGCCGCGAACACCGGCGCCCTGTTGACCGGCGCGGTCGTGGTCGTCGTGGTCGTCGTCGTGGTGGTGGTGGCGGGCGGGCTGGTCGCGTAGCCCTTGAGCTCCATCGACAGCACCGAGCCCCCCGCATTCCAAGTGGTGCCATCGTTAGACGTCAACCGTGAATCGGTGATGGACCAGCCCGCCAGACCCGTCTCAGTGAGGATGTTCGTATAACTGAACCTCGTTCGGATTCCGGTGACGCCGTCGTTGACGGACACCCAGTAGACCGTCGACGCCGACAGGGTGGTGTTCGCCGGCGCTGTGAAAGTATTAAACGCATTCTTGGTGAGGGTGGCCGGGTTCGTGAGCGCGGCGACCACATCGCCTGGCTGGTTGCTGGCGTTGTTCTCCCGGATCTTGACCGCCGGCGCCCAATTCGTTCTTTGAATTGCGCTCAGATAAATGCGGACATCGGACAGCGTGTACCCGCCGGTGGTGCTCCCCGTCGTGAAGCTCTGCGCCGCGTAAAAGTTTTGGTGATGACTACGAGTCTGGCCGGCGTTCGACACCAGCGTCACCGGCGTCGGTGTCTGCGCCTGGGACAGGGGCGTGGCCACAGCCAGCGCCGTGACCAGCAGCACGAACACAGCCAACGCACGCATCGGCCGACGCAGCCGGACGCCGCCGTCGCGGACGGCGGAAGTCACCGCGACAGCGGCGGCTTCGAGCCGCCCTGTAGTCCGATCGGCTCGCCGACGGCGCCGACGACGAGATCCGGGGGGGGGGGGGGGCGTAGCCTGCCCCTGGACATGATCACGACGTCGAGCGCTCGTTTGTCCTGGCCAGTTCATCTCGTTGCCTCCCGTAGCAATGCGCAGTTAGCTCCCGACAAGCTACTCCACTACCTCTGGACAAGCTACTCCACGCTCAGCCAACCTGCTAGCCCGCACGCGTTGGTATCGCTGCCCCATTCTCGCAGGGTCAGCACCGATTGCGTACTGCTAGCCCGCACGCGTTGGTATCGCTGCCCCATTCTCGCAGGGTCAGCACCGATTGCGTACTGCTAGCCCGCACGCGTTGGTATCGCCGGCAAGGACCTGGGATCGTGCCCAACGTGCTGCTATCGTGAAATCGTCCCCGCGAGGAGCGTTTCATGTTCGACGGAAACTGGCGCACGGCAGTTGACCGCAGCCTCACCCCCATTGGTCACAGTTTGCGTCGCACAGGCGTCACCCCAGACGTCATCACAATCGTCGGGATTGTCATGGCGACCGTTGCAGCAGCGACGATCGGCGCCGGTTATCTCCGAATCGGCTTGCTTTTCCTGTTGATCACCGGCATCTCTGACGCTCTCGACGGAGCAGTGGCGCGAGCCGCTGATTCCGGGTCCGATAGGGGCGCCTATTTCGATTCTGTCTCTGACCGGCTGACCGATGCTCTCCTGTTCGGCGGAGTCGCCTGGCACCTGGCTAGCACCGAGCCGGGTCGAATCATGATGTTGCCGGTGGCTATCATGGCTTTGGCGATGTTTGTCTCGTACCAGCGGGCCAAGGCGGAGTCGCTCGGTTATGAGGCCAAAGGCGGGATCATGGAACGGGCCGAGCGGGTCATCATGCTTGCTTTGGCCTTGCTGTTCCCCGAGGTCCTCATACCGATCCTGTGGATCATGCTCGCCCTCACTGCGGTTACTGCGCTGCAGCGTTTCGTCAAGGTATGGCGTCAGGCGTCCATAGACAGACCCCTTCCGGCCCGTCGGCCTCGGCGCCAGCCTCGCCAACGCTCACGTACACGCAACGAGTCGGCTTGGGCTCAGCGAATGCGTGAACGTCGGACACTGCGCGAAGGCTGACCGTGGCATCGGTCTCCGCCTATCGGGCGGGGTCGCTGTTGGCCCGCCATGTGCCGGTTGTCGCCCAGAACGCGGTGGCGCGTGCTGTAGGGGCTGCTTCGGCGAACACTTCGCAGAAGCGACTGGTCGCGGCTCGCAATCTTGAGCGGGTGCTCAGGCGACCCATGTCTTCTACCGAGACGCGTCGTCGCGTCGCCAAGACCTTCGAGTGGTACACCCGCTATTACGCCGAGAGTTTCCGTTTGCCGAGTGTGCCGGTAGAGGAAATCGATCGGGGGTTCGGTTTCGAGGGGTTCGGTGAGATCGCCGCGGCTGTGGAACGCGGTCAAGGGCCGATTCTGGCGTTGCCCCATCTCGGGACCTGGGAATGGGCGGCATGGTGGTTGGCCCTGGTGCCTGAATTCAAGGTCACCGCAGTGGTGGAGCCGCTCGAGCCGCCAGAATTGTTTGAGTGGTTCGTTGGATTCCGCGAGTCGTTGGGCATGAATATCGTGCCCCTCGGACCCGACGCCGCCAAGACCAGCATTCAAGCACTGAAACAGGGTCAAGTGTTGTGCCTGTTGGCGGATAGAGACATTCAGGGCAACGGCATCCCGGTTGAGTTCTTCGGTGAAAAAACCACGCTCCCAGCCGGACCCGCAACTTTGGCTTTGAGGACCGGATCGCCGCTGATTCCCTCGGCGGTGTATTGGCGCGACAACACTCGCCATGCCATTTCCACCCCGCCGCTCGATACCACACGACGCGGCAAGCTTCGCCAAGACATCGCCCGTGTAACTCAGGATTTGGCGAGAGATTTTGAGTTTCTGATATCACAGGCACCAGAGCAATGGCACATGTTGTCGCCTAACTGGCCCAGTGACTATGAGCTACTCGGCCTGCCACTGCCCGAGCACCTGCGGGAACTCTGATGCGCATTGGATTGATCTGTCCCTACAGCCTGACTATGCCTGGCGGGGTTCAATCGCAAGTGTTGGCGTTGGCCCGGGCGTTGCGGCGTCGCGGTCACGCGGTACGGGTGTTAGCACCCTGCGATGGACCGCCACCGGACGCGGGCGTGACTCCTCTGGGTCTGAGTCTGCCGGCGTCGGCTAACGGATCGATCGCCCCGGTGGCACCAGATCCCTCCGCTCAGCTTCGTGTCATTCGGGCGATGCGCGATGAAGCTTTCGATGTCATTCACTTGCATGAGCCGCTCGCGCCGGGGCCGACGATGACTGCGTTGCTGACCCACCCCGCGCCGTTGATCGGCACGTTTCATGCCGCGGGCCGATCATTGTCGTACGAACTGATGCCCAAGGCGGTGCGCTATCTGGCTCGGCGGCTAGACGATCGTGTGGTGGTCTCTGAGGATGCTCGCAAGCTCGCTATGGAACATCTTGGTGGTGAGTATCAGATTCTCTTCAATGGGGTTGAGGTGAGCCGTTATCGGAAGAGTCCGGCTTACGCCACCGATCGTCCAACCGTGTTGTTCATAGGTCGACACGAACAGCGAAAAGGACTGCACGTTCTGCTTGAGGCAGTGAAGTTGCTTCCGTCCGATACTCGCGTCTGGATCGCGGGCAGCGGCCCTGAGACGCAGAAACTAAAGACGCAGTACGGCGGCGACTCAAGGCTGGAGTGGTTGGGGTCGATCGACGAGACCGAGAAGATTGCCCGACTCCGCGGCGCAGACGTCTTTTGTGCCCCTTCCTTGTTTGGCGAGTCGTTCGGGCTGGTGCTGCTTGAGGGTATGGCGGCGGGCACGCCTGTAGTCGCCTCTGATATCGGTGGTTACGCCAACGCGGCTAGGCATGGACGTGATGCGGTGTTGTTTCCCGCTGGCGATTACAAGGCGCTAGCGGGTGTGATCGGCGAGTTGCAACGAGAAAAAACCAGGGCTTGCGAACTTGTTGCCTCGGCCAATGAGAGAGCTGATGAGTTCTCGATGGTCAGGCTCGCCGATCTCTACTTGGAGCATTACGAGGCACTACTGCGGTGAGTCCGCGCTGAGTGCGGTGAGCGCCGATATTCTGAGGCGTACGACGAACCGACTCGCGGCCCTCATTACCGCGGACTGATAGATCTTGCGGAGAGTACCCCCTATGCCCACTGCGGCACCCCGATTGGTTTTGTTGATCCCGGCAGTTGTCGTCGGTTTGGTCGTGGCGGTGGGTTTTTCGTTGCTAGCACCTTTTGACCTGAGGATTGTTGTCGGTGTCCTAGCCGGCCTTGTGACTGTTGTTGGGATGGTGATGGTCCTTGATCGACGCGCCCCGCGAGTGATCCTTTCGACTATGGGCGCTGAGCCACTTGGAGAGGGGATGGAGCCGCGTCTTGAGAGCCTCGTGGCAAGCATGTGCGCAAGTCACGGAATCGCAGAGCCAAACCTGCATCTGGTCGATTCTCAAGCGTTGGACGCGGCTGTGGTCGGGCGGGGTAACGACACGCAATTGGTGGTCACGACGGGGGCATTGCGTCAACTGGATAGATTGGAACTTGAAGCGGTGGTAGCGCGCCAGCTAGCCCAGTTCGGGGCTGGTGTTCATGCCGCCACGACTTTGGCATCGGTCGGCCCGCTACTCGGCCCGTTGGCACCGATGATGCGTCGAGCTCAACTGGACAGTCAGCGGCTAGCGCTCACCGATGTGCAGGGCGTGCTAATGACCAGATACCCGCCTGCGCTGGCTGGAGCTTTTGAGAAGGCGGCGCTTGGCAGTGGTGTTGCCGGTACTCGCGCCACCCGGCATCTGTGGATGATTGGACCACTGGACGGCACAAAAGGAGTGCAGCCACCGTTAGGCGATCGTATTGACGCTCTGAGAGAGCTGTGATGCGCCCCAGGGTCGAGTTGTTGGCGATAGCCGTGTTGTTCGCGTTCTTTGCAGGCGCGTGTCTTGGAGATGGAAATGGGGTTGAGGTCATTGCGCCTGAAGATGAATCAGCGGTTGAACCTCAAACCGTCACGGCTTCCAGCACCACGCTGGCAGATTCTGTCGTCACCACCACTATCTACGAGGGTCCCGTCGCGCCGTTCACCGGACTTCCAGCCGCGAGTCCGGCTGCCGCTACCGCTTCTGCGTTTGTAGTGAAGATTGGCAATAACAACGAACAGTCTCGGCCTCAAATGGGACTGGCGGAAGCCGACATCGTCTATGAAGAGTTGATCGAAGGTCTCAAGACACGTTTCGCGGCTGTCTTCCAATCTCAGGTATCTCTTCAGGCCGGACCGGTTCGGTCGGCCAGAACTACTGATGTTGAACTGCTAGCCGGTCTCGGAACTCCCGCATTGGTGTTTTCTGGTGCCAACACCCCGACACTTGCGGAATTACGCAAGGCGGCAAACAGGGGAGTCTTTGTGGACGCGGGTGCGTTGCGCCGTCTAGATCCGTATTTCCGGCTGGGTTCTCGCACCGCTCCCTACAACCTCTGGGTTGATTTGGAGATGATCGATTTCAGCGGTGCCGGCGTGCCTGATGCGGTGCTGAGCTACGGCGAACTTGCCGATGGTATGGGCTCTGAAATCGGCGGCGTAGAGATCACCTACCAAGCCAGTTTCGGACGGCAGGTCACTCATCTGTGGGACCCAGCTGTGGGTGGCTGGGTGCGAGTGCAGGACGGAAGTCTTCATACCGCGCTGAGAGGTGACGAAGAGGTGGAGATAGCTCCTGCGAATGTGGTGGTTCTGCACGTTGTCTACGAGGTGTCGCCAGCCGATCCCGCATCGCCGGAAGCCCAGTCTTTTGATACCGGTCCGGTGCAGGTATTTACGCGTGGTCAGGTCGTGGAGGGAACCTGGACTCGATCTCAACAAGCACCGGCGTGGAACTTGACTGACCTCAACGGAGAGGTCATTGGTTTGCAGGCCGGTTCAACATGGTTCATTCTCGCCGCGGCTGATGGTTCTAGCTTCCCTGAGGCTCACATCGCCACGTTTGATCCCGCGGAGGCCACGGCACGGCTGGACACAGCCCGCGCCGCTAGCCCGCTGGCCTGAGCGGGAAAGCCCGCGGCCCTAGCGGGCGAGCAAACAAATCTTCTGCGTCGTAAAGACGCGACAGTCATAAGATGGTCAGCATGGGACAGAACAACAAACGCGAGACTGGGACAGCCCTCGTGAAGCGGGGCTTGGCTGAGATGCTCAAGGGCGGCGTCATTATGGATGTCGTAAACGCCGATCACGCCAAGATTGCAGAAGACGCGGGTGCGGTCGCGGTGATGGCCCTTGAGCGAGTGCCCTCCGATATCCGCAAAGACGGCGGAGTTTCTCGCATGTCCGACCCCGAGATGATCCAGGGCATTCAGGCAATGGTCTCAATACCGGTGATGGCCAAAGCCCGCATCGGCCATTTTGCCGAAGCGCAGATGCTCGAGGCCATCGGTGTCGACTACATCGACGAGTCAGAGGTGCTGACGCCAGCTGACGAAGCTCACCACATAGACAAGTGGGCTTTCACGGTTCCGTTTGTGTGTGGTGCCACAAATTTGGGCGAGGCGTTGCGGCGAATCAGCGAAGGGGCTTGCATGATTCGCTCCAAAGGCGAGGCGGGGACCGGTAATGTCGTGGAGGCGGTTCGTCATCTTCGCTCAATCGTCGGCGACATCGGCAAAATCACCCAAGCGGACTCCGCAGAACTGTTCGACTGGGCGAAACAACTCCAAGCTCCGCTCCCGCTTATTCAGGAGATTGCCGAAACTGGACAGCTCCCAGTACCGATGTTTTGCGCTGGAGGCATCGCCACCCCGGCCGACGCCTCGCTGGTGATGCAACTTGGCGCTCAGGCGGTCTTCGTCGGTTCTGGAATTTTCAAGAGTAGTAACCCGGCGAAAATGGCATCAGCAATCGTGGAGGCGGCAACTCACTACCAGGATCCAGCAATCTTGGTAAAGGTGTCAACTGGCCTCGGCGATGCCATGGCCGGCCAAGAAATCTCCAAGCTCGACATGAAGTTGGCTGAACGGGGTTGGTAGCACCAACAGTTGGAGTTCTTGCCCTTCAGGGTGCCTTCGCCGCTCACGCGGTGATCCTCGAGTCTCTTGGATGCGCGACGCAACAGGTTCGCTCACCAGCCCAGTTGGCTGCGGTAAATGCGCTGGTGGTGCCTGGCGGCGAGTCGACCACGATGTCGATGCTGCTTGAGCGGTCGCAGATGCTCGAGTTGCTACGGCTTCGAGCATACGAGGGTATGCCTGTTTTCGGGACCTGCGCGGGCTTGATTCTGATGGCCTCAGAGATCTGCGACGGCCGCGATGACCAAGTGGCGTTGGGAGTGTTGGACATGACCGTGGAACGCAACGGCTACGGCCGTCAGATCGACAGTTTCGAGACTGATATCGATATCACAGGTCTGGACACACCATTTCACGCGGTGTTCATCCGATCTCCGGTTGTCACCAGGCTCGGCCCCGATGTTGAGGCACTCGCCGAAGTAGACGGCAACCCGGTTCTGTGCCGCCAGGGCCCAGTTACCGTTACGGCCTTTCATCCAGAGCTGTCGGGCGATAATCGACTTCACCGTCGTTGGTTGAAACAAGCCGGCGTCATCGATGCTCGTTGGCCGCGTTCAAAACGTAGCGAGTAGATTCCTTTCCATGAGTGGTCATTCCAAATGGGCAACGATCAAGCACCGCAAGGGTGCCGCAGACGCCAAGCGGGGGAAGCTCTTCGCCAAGTTGATCAAGCAGGTAGAGGTTGCGGCGCGCGCCGGCGGGGGTGACCTTGACGCAAATCCGACTCTGCGAACGATGTACCAGAAAGCGCGTGACAACTCAGTGCCCCTTGACACGATAGAGCGGGCAGTCAAGCGGGGAACCGGCGAACTGGAGGGTGTCAGCTATGAGCAAATTACCTATGAGGGCTATGCCCCGGGGGGAATTGCGCTGCTGATCGAATGCCTGACCGACAACCGCAACCGCACATCCAGCGAAGTCCGCTCCACGCTGACTAAACACGGTGGTTCGTTGGCCGAGCCGGGCGCGGTGTCTTGGCAGTTCGAACGCAAGGGTGTCGTACTCGTACCGATTTCGGTCGATGAGGAAGATCTGATGATGCTCACCCTCGACGCGGGAGCCGAAGATATCGTCGACGAAGGCGAGGTGTGGCGGATCATCACCGCACCGAGCGACCTCAACGGAGTGCGTGATGCGCTCGACGGAGCCGAGGTGTCCGTCGAGTTCGCGGATCTCACGATGTTGCCGACATCGACAGTTGAGATGACCGATGTCGGTGATCTCAAGAAGCTGCTGAACCTGATTGATGTGCTCGATGACCTTGATGATGTTCAGGACGTTCAGGACAATTCAGAGGCTGCTGCGGACCTCATGGAGTCTGTTAGAGCAGGCTGAGTCCCGCGGTCGGTCTCGCTGGCACGCAGCTGTTGGCGTATGCCGCGCCTAAGTCGACAACGGCGACTAGAGTCGTACGTATGTTCGTGCTAGGAATCGATCCTGGTTTGTCGCGCTGTGGTTACGGCTGTGTCGAACACGGTCGCAAACCCCGAGCAGTCGCGGCAGGCGTGATTCGCACAGATCCGGGTGTCGAACGTCCCTTGCGGCTAGCGGAGATTCAACGAGAGATCCGGGTTCTGATTGGTGAACTCAAGCCCGAAGTAGTGGCTATAGAACGTGTGTTGTTTCAACAGAACGCCACTACCGCGATGTCGGTCGGTATGGTCAGCGGCATCGTCATGGTCGAAGCGGTTTCAGCGGGGTGCGCGGTGGTTGAGTACTCGCCCAATGAGGTCAAACTGGCTGTGGCTGGCTGGGGAGGCGCCGACAAAGATGAGGTTGGCCAGATGGTGCAGACCTTGTTGGGTTTGCCGAAACGTTTGAAGCCGGCAGATGTCGCTGATGCGGTGGCGGTGGCGCTCTGTCATCTCGCTCACATCGGCTCGCCCCGTGGCGCTGGAGCGGTGCGATGATCGGATCGTTGCGGGGGCAGTTGCTCGACCGCACCTCGGAATCAGAACTGTTGATAGAAGTCGGAGGTCTGGGCTACCGGGTGCAGGTGACTCCCTCAACCGCAGTGTCTTTGGGATCTGCGGGCAGCGAGGTTTTTGTGCATACGCATCATGCAGTGCGCGAAGACAGCGACACCCTCTATGGCTTCGCGACCATTGACGAACGCCGGATCTTTGAATCTCTGATCAGCGCTCACGGGGTCGGCCCAGCTCTGGGACTTGCCATCTTGTCGGTTCATGGTCCGGTTGCCTTGCGCGTTGCGGTAGCCCAAGACGACTTGGCTGCGCTTTGCCTAGTGCCCGGGGTAGGGCGCAAGACAGCCGCTCGGTTGGTAATGGAACTCAAGAGCAAGCTCGACATTCCCAGTGGTGACTACGCCGGGGCCCTCGGAGACGGAGCGGATGCGTCAACCCCGCACCGAACCCACAGTGATGTTCGTGCCGCGCTTGAGAGCCTCGGTTATGGCCCTGAAGAGATCCACGCGGTACTCATAGACATGCCCACAGAAGGTGATACCAGCCGGCTATTGAAAGACGCGCTACGTCGCCTGGCATCGGGGGATTGAGCAGATGCGCGAGGAACTCCTCAACGAGTCCGAATCCGAAGCAGACCTGCTTTCGCCAAGCGAGACAGAAACCGATACCGAATTGCTCGCTGAGCCTGGACTGCGTCCGCGGACCCTTGCTGAGTTCGTCGGCCAAGCAGAACTGAAAAGTCACCTGCGGGTGATTCTCGGCGCTGCCTCAAAACGTCGTGATGCAGTCGACCATTTGTTGTTCGCGGGTCCGCCTGGGCTGGGCAAGACTACTTTGGCGCACATAATTGCTGCCGAGATGGGGTCGCATCTGTTGGTCACTTCAGGCCCGGCGTTGGAACGATCCGGTGACCTCGCCTCGATTCTGTCGAAACTCGAAGACGGAGATGTTCTGTTCATTGACGAGATCCATCGCTTGCCGCGCCCAGTTGAGGAAGTCCTGTACCCGGCGATGGAAGACTTCAGGATCGACATTGTCTTGGGCAAAGGCCCGGCCGCCCGTTCGATTCCTTTAGAGTTGACCCCCTTCACCTTGGTGGGTGCCACCACCCGTACCGGCTTGATCACCGGGCCGCTGCGGGACCGATTCGGCTTGGTCGCGCGCCTTGATTTCTACGACGTTGACGATCTCCAGTCCATTACCTCGCGGACTGCTGGGATTCTCGGTGTCGATATCACCGAGAATGGAGCATGGGAGATCGCACGTCGCGCCAGAGGAACGCCCCGCATCGCCAACCGGTTGTTGCGTCAAGTGCGCGATTACTCAGAAGTTGAACGTGATGGATACATCGACGCAGATATCGCAGCCGATGGTTTGGCGTTCTTCGGTGTTGACGAACTCGGTCTTGACAAAGCCAGTCGAGCGGTGCTCGAAGCCCTATGTCGGCGTTTCGGAGGCGGGCCAGTGGGCTTGTCCACGCTCGCCATAGCGGTGAGCGAACCTGCCGAGACCGTGGAAGATGTCTACGAGCCGTATCTCATTCAACAGGGTTTGCTAATGCGTACACCACGCGGCCGCGTTTGCACACCGGCCGCCTTTGAGCATCTGAACATGACTGTTCCGACCGTAGGTCCGTCGGCTGCGCCCGCTCTGTTCGACACGCCCGAAACCGACGCATCCGCCTAGTGGATCTGCCACCGCAAACCCTCGACGACATTCGCTATGAACTGCCAGTCACCTCGATAGCTCAAACACCGCTTGAGCGGCGCGACGAGGCGCGTCTGCTGGTTGATTGCGGCACTGAGATCCGCCATAGCCGTGTCACGGCGTTACCGGAGCTTCTTCGCAAAGGTGATCTCGTCGTGGTCAACAACACCCGAGTGCTTCAGGCCCGTATTCCTCTTCGCCGGTCCACCGGTGGCGCTGCGGAAGTGCTGTTGTTGGAGCAGATAGACGACCAGCGCTGGGAGGCGCTGGTAAGGCCCTCACGCAAGCTCAAGGCGGGTTCGATCGTGCGAAACGATGCGATGGCGGTGGTGATTGGGGAAGATCTCGGCGAGGGACGGCGCATTGTCAAACCGGAGGTGGGCAATCGCCGACTTCTTGATGTGTTGGACGAAGTCGGGTTGCCACCGTTGCCTCCATATATCGAACAGCAGATAGCGGACCCTGAGCGCTATCAAACCGTGTTTGGGAAACGTCCGTTATCGGCCGCTGCGCCTACCGCCGGCCTGCACCTGACCGAGGATGTGTTCGCGGGTTTGCAAGCGAAAGGGGTGCAAGTTGGAACGGTCGAGTTGGCCGTGGGTCTTGACACCTTCAGGCCCATGGCGGTCGACCGTCTCGACGACCATGTGATGCACAGCGAGTGGTACTCGATTCCTGCGGCCACCCAACAACTGATCTCCTCTGCCGAACGGATTGTAGCCATCGGCACCACCACAGTCAGAGCGCTCGAAACCTGGGGTCACGGTGGCCGGCCCGAGGGTCGCAGCAGCCTGTTTGTTCGACGTCCCTTCGACTGGTCGTTGGTTGACGTGATGATGACCAATTTCCATCTCCCGGCGTCGACCTTGCTGTGCATGATCGACGCCTTCGTCGGCCCCCGTTGGCGAGACATTTATGCCGAGGCGCTAGCACAGGACTACCGGTTTTTGAGTTTCGGCGACGCCATGCTCAGCGAACGCCGCTGATCAACGGCTGCGTGAGAATCCACCAATCCACCTCCACAACACCCAAGGCACCCCACAGCCTGCGTGAAACCCGGTGAGGTTCAGTCAGTTCGATTCGATTCAAGCAAACGTTGCGGTACTGTGTTGGTTGTTCTCCATGAAGGATCTTGGGTCAGTTGAGTTCAAAAGCGATTGCTGAAAGGGCGAGATCGGTTCTTTGGTGCGGGGTGGTGTCGTGTTTGGTGGTTGGATCGTTGAGCGTGCTGCCTGCCGGCGCGGTCGCTGGGTACGGTGATGTTGACGGTCAGCGATATTTCACGAAGCCTGTTCAGTGGTCGGTCGACCATGGGATCACCGGTATCGACGATGCATGTTTTTTGCCTGATGCGCCGGTGTCGCGTGGTGAGTTTGCCGTCTATCTCTGGAATATGGCGGGCCAGCCTTTTGCGGCACCGCATTCATTCACGGATGTGACCCTCGAGTACCAAGACGACGCGATCTCATGGATGCTCGAGACCAGGATCACTACGGGCACCTCACGCAATACATTCTCGCCTGAAGACACGATGACGCGTGGGCAGGTGGCAACCGTTCTACATCGCTTGGCCGATGAACCAGCAGCAGCATCCCACGCATTTGTTGATGTGATCAGATCTTGGCAACAAGCGCCTGTTTCCTGGATGACGACCGCTGGTATCACTACCGGCACATCAACCACGACATTTTCTCCCGACCTACCCCTGACGCGCGCGCAAGCAGTCACGTTCCTGTATCGATATCAAGGTGAACCTGAGGTAACGGTTGAATCCGATGCGCCTGCTTGCTGCGGTGTCCAGATTGGTTCAGCTACCGATCCCGGCCTCTGTGGCTTGACCACTGAGTTGAACAGACTCGAGCAGATTGCTCAAGATTGGGATCAATCGGCTCAAGTTGCGATCGCGGTGATCTTGTCGGACGGCTCGGTCTACGGTGTGAGAGCCAAGGATCGTGTGTCTTCAGCGAGTGCCGTCAAGCCGCTTTGGACAGCAGCGGCGATCGACGCAGCCGGGCTGGAAGCAGTAGTCCCGCTAGCCCACAGAACTATCGCGTTGTCGAACAACTACACCGCTGGAGAGGTGATTGACCTGGCCGGAGGGGTAGACAACGTGAACAACTGGGTCCGTGGAGTTGCTGGGTTGAAAGATACGAATCTCTCTAGTTGGAGTTTCGGGAAGAGGCGCGTGTCAAGCCTCGGCCTTGGGCCGACTCGTACGACCATGAACGATCTCGCCCTCTTCTATGTGCGCCTGCATCAAGGCCAGTTGCTGGAGAAGGCCGAAACGGCCCGACTCGTAAGCTGGCTGAAGCAGACGCCTCGTCGCCTGTCCTATGTTGACGGTGCTCTCGTTGACCGGTTGCCGTCGGCGATCTCAGAATCGGTGCTTCACAAAACGGGTTGGCTTCCACCTGGGTGCTGTGGAGATGCAGTTCCGCTGATCATTGATGCTGGTCTCGTGTTCCTTCCCAACGGAGAGTGGTTCGCCCTGGCATTGTCGAGTAGCAACGCTAGACACTACGACAGGGCGGTGAAATGGCTGGGGTTCGCGGCCTGCCGAATATACGTAGTAGTTGGCAACGATTCAGCGCGCAACTGTCAACGACAAGGCGATCCGCCCTTTCAGCCGTTCACGACTCAAGGTGACTACTAGTAATCGCAAATCGATTTGGCTGAGTCGGGTACGAGGATTCCGTTCTCGTCGATTCGCCCTCCGACGGTGCGCATAGACACTTCCGAAAAGACCAGTTCTGCGATGTCAGGGTCAGCCGGAGCGGCGACCGCGCCGGGAAGGACTGTCGGGATCAAGCGGATCTGCTCGATTGAATCGCGTATTGTAATTTCAAACACTGCGGAACGGGCTCTGCGAAACCCTCCGTTCTGGAATGCCAAGTTCCCGGTGGACCACAAGACCGCGGCGCCATCAATCACCTCCACTCCCTGCAGTTGATGAGGATGCGAAATTGCAATGATGTCAGCACCAATGTCTATCCAGACATCGATAATCTCTCGTTGCCGGGCATTGGGGCAGTCCGTCAACTCCCATCCAGAATGGAGCATCACGACAGTTATGTCAGAGTTGATCGCCGCTGTGTAGATTGCACCCAGCGCCGCGAGGGCAAACCGGTCACATGCCCAAGCCACCCCGATCCGCTCAGCTGTTGGCGAGTCCGCCCAACCGCAGGGAAGGGTTGTCAGCGACACCACCCCGATCACCCGATCAGCAACTTCAACGAACACGGGCGCGTACGCCTCGGAAGGGGTAGCGCCGGCACCCGTCCCGACCAACACCGAATCGTCAACCAACCTGCGTGTGGAGGCCGCCCCGCGGGGACCATAGTCCCACGTGTGGTTGTTGGCCATCCCCAAGACATCAATTCCAGAGGCGACTATCTGGTCGATAGCCTCAGGTGGAGACAAAAAGTTGAAACGTTTGTTGATCGGAGGGGGCCCCACTTCGCTATGAGTCCCGACCACGGTCTCAAGATTTGCAAACATGAGGTCGGGCGCAGTAAGGATGTCGGTGATCGCGTCCAACATTCCGAGAGGGATCTGGTAGTCGAGTATTTGCAAATCACCCCCGAATCCCAACACCAAGGATGAAGGCGGAGTTGTGGTTGTTGGGGTTGTCGTGGGTGTCGTGGTTGTTTGATTTGTTTGATGACTAGCGAAACGGCGAATGAACGCCGCTGCCTGCCCACGCGTGGCTGTTGCCGTTGCTTCGAACCGGGGCAAGTTACCGTCTGGTGCTGCATCGTTCGGATTGTTGGTTGCGAGTGTGGTGATACCCGTGTCAACCGCCCATGTAACTGCCTTTGCGAAAAAGCTCGAAGGTGCAAGATCAACAAACGGCGGGGTTCTTGTGCTGGGTTCGGGTCGCGAAGCCATGCGCCACAAGAAAGTCACGAACTCCGCCCGGGATATTGGACGGTCAGGATCGAAATTCGTCGCTGAGGTTCCGGTTGTCAAACCCTGCTCGAACATCCACTGTGCCGCTTGAGAATAGTATGAATCTGGAGGTACATCAACGAAGGGAAGGTCAGTTTCAACTTCAGGCTCTCCGGAGTGCCTCCAAAGTAGGGTCGCAGCTTGAGCACGGGTAACGTCGCCGTCCACGCAGTAGCGGTTGGGTGTGCAGCCGGTTGTAATCCGTTCTGCTGCCAGCCAGTCAATATCTGCGCTGAAAATAGAACCGATAGTGTCACAAAACCGGTGTTCGGGTGTCGGTGTGAAGTCTCCGCAGATGATGTTGGTGGTTCCAACCCAGACAAACTCCCAGGGTTCAGGGTTGGGTCCTGCCGGTTTGCTGTCGCTGGGGTAGCTGGGGATCCACCCATGGGCCTTGGCAACCGCGAAATTGTCAGCAGCCAGCCATGCATAAGCGCGAGTGTCGCCAAAAACATTGTGGTCACCGCCATTGTCCGCGATGTCGATCGCGTAACCGGTGTGGTGTTTTGAGTACCCTGGCACGGCCACCAATTGGAGTGCTCGGTTGATGGCAGCCTCTGAGGTGCCTCCAGCTTTTCTCCGGTAGAGAGTCGCCTGGTGTGCCTCGCTGCGATAGGCCGAAGTAAGCGCGATAGTGAAACCAGCTTCTCGTGCTGTCGCGCGAAGTGCTTGCCAAGCCGCAGCCGCTTCGGGTTGCAGGAGGCGACCATCGACTTGCGTTAGTGCCTGATTCGGTAGCGCACGGCGTTTGTAGCCTCGCTGCTCACCGATAGCCCTAATCCGAGCGTCTAATTCAGCATCTCCTGAAATGGCTGGGGCCGGACCGATTTCGCCTAGTCCGGGCAACTCGGCGTGATCGAAGACCGCAACAAACTCATCGGGTGACAGTTCTGTGGCAGCCACCGCTTCACTTACTGTGATCGTGTGGTCGGCGCGCACGGGCGTCGCAGAAAGTCCGAGACCGCCGGCCGCAACGAGCAGTGCCAGGCTGACAGCCATGAACTTCCTAGCGACCCTCGCCGTAGGAGCAAATTGTGGATGGCTGCAGATCACTGCTCGAATATATGCAGAATCGGAGAGGTTCGGTCGCGCGCGTGCCGCGCGTAGTCTGACGCTGTGAAGGCAACTTTTGTTCAGACCGCGCGTGACGGAGCAGCCCGAACGGGTTTTGTCACAACGGCCCGGGGACAATTCACGACGCCGCGGTTCATGCCGGTGGGAACGCGCGGCGCGGTTCGCCATTTGGCATCCGATGACTTGGAGGCTCTCGGAGCTGAGGTGATTTTGGCCAACACTTACCACCTGATGCTGCGACCCGGTGCTCAGATCATCTCTGAGTTGGGCGGGATACACAGTTTCGTTGACTTCAACAACCATGTTCTGACGGACTCGGGCGGTTACCAGATCTTTTCTCTGAAGCCTCGGATAGACGACGATGGAGCCACTTTCAAATCGGTGTACGACGGTTCCGAACACCGGCTGACGCCGCAGAAAGCTGTCGAAGTGCAGGCTCTTATCGGGGCGGACATCCAGATGGTGCTCGACGTGTGCCCCTCCGCAGTCGCCGAGCACGAGGTCTTACGTTCGGCAGTTGAGCGCACCGCGCTCTGGGCGGGCAGGGGACGCCGGGCTTTCTTGGAGCATCCGTTTGCAGCGCAGCACCAGAGCCAGTTTGGGATAGTCCAGGGTGGAGCTGACGAAGCGTTACGGGTTGAGTCTGCTGAACGGACCGTCGCTATCGATTTCGACGGTTACGCGGTGGGAGGGCTGTCGGTAGGAGAGGACCGTGAGCAGATGCTGGGGGGCCTCGACGCCTGCATCGGTCTGCTGCCGAGCGATCAGCCGCGCTATTTCATGGGCCTCGGGGATCCCATCGGGATCGTCGAATCTGTGGCGCGAGGAGTTGACATGTTTGACTGCGTTCTTCCCACACGCCTTGCCCGTCACGGCACGGTCCTCACCGATGAAGGCAAGTACAATCTGCGCCGTGCGGAATTCGCCGACAGCGACGAACCGCTCGACGGGTCCTGGCAGAAGAGTCCCGCCAATCGCTGGTCCCGCGGTTATTTGCGGCACTTGTTGGCGACCAAGGAACCCACCGCGGCCCGGATATTGACGCTGCACAATCTCGCTTGGTTGCTTAGATTCATGGACCAGATGTCGCTTGCGATCAGCACTGGGAACTTTGAGATCTTTCGGTACCGCGTTCATGACGCTTGGGGCCGATAGCCTTGCGTCAGTTCGCCCAAGACCTTCGGATGTTCGCATGGAATCGCTTCTCTTTCCCGCCTTAATTGTCGGCTTTCTCTACTTCTTCATGATCGCCCCACAGCGGCGCAAGATGAAGGCCCATCGTCAGCTCCTCAGCTCGCTGAACGAAGGAGACGAGGTTCTCACCAGCGCCGGTATCTACGGTGCGGTAGCCGAGGTTGAAGACGGTGTAGTCTGGCTCGAAGTGGCACCAGAGGTCGAGTTGAAGGTCCAGAAATCTTCGATCGTCCAGGTTGTTTCTCAATTCGACGATTCAGCAGACGACGCTGCCGATGCCGCTGATGACACCGACGGTTCCAACTGACGCCCCGTAGATGCGTCGGCAACTCACTTTCGCGATCGGCATCATAGTCATCGCCCTTGCGGGTGTGATCTACACGATCACGTCCGGAAACGAACCGTTGCTAGGGCTCGACCTCCAGGGTGGAGCCTCGGTGGTGCTTGAGCCCGAACCCAACGAGGACGGCTCTGAGATTTCTGACGAAGTGCTTGACCAAGCGGTGGACATCATCCGCAACCGAGTCGATGGTCTCGGCGTGCGCGAGCCGGAGATCAGTCGTCAAGGTTCGACAATCTTGGTGCAGATTCCCGGTGTCGAAGATCAGCAGCGGGCCATTGAACTCGTAGGCCAGACCGCCGAGCTTCGGTTCCGTCCCTTGCTGCAGGAGACTATCGCTGATTTTCCCTTCGCTGAGGCAAGCATCGCTTTGTGCCCACCTGGATCAACCGCAGGCGACGATGGTCTGCTTGGGGAATTCGACGCGCCGACTCCCGACGCGGATTCCGATGAATGCATGGTGGCGGTCGACCGAGCCGATCTAGGTGTTCGTTACCTGCTTGGTCCCGCGCCGCTGCTCGTGGATCAGCAGGAGAATCCCGGTGCTCGCTTGACTGGCGAAGTGCTCCAGACTGCTTCGGCTCGACTCCAGGTTGCGGAGTGGGTCGTAAATATTTCCTTCAGGTCCGGTTCGCCTGGGATCGACGATTTCAACGCGCTTGCTTCAGAGTGCAGCAGAGGCACACAGGTGTGCCCGCCGACGGGCACCTCGCCTAATACGGGGGCGTTCGTTGGTCGAGTTGCGGTAGAGATCGACGGGATCGTGGAAAGCGCGCCGACCGTTGGCATCTCCAATTTTGACCGTGGCCAGGTCGTGATCTCTGGTGGCTCTATGACCGAGGAAGTAGCCAAAGACTTGGCGTTGGTGTTGAGGTTTGGTTCGCTGCCCGTCGAATTGACCCCCCAGGAAAGCCGGATTGTCTCGTCGACCCTGGGCGAAGACGCCCTTGACGCCGGCATAGTCGCCGGAATCATCGGCTTGGCGCTGGTCTCGCTGTACCTGCTTGTGTACTACCGGTTCTTGGGTGTGGTCGCCATCTCCAGCCTGGCAATTTCGGGAGCGATGCTGTGGACCATGATTTCCTGGCTCGGTGAATCGCAGGGGTTGGCGCTGACGCTGGCTGGAGTTACCGGGTTGATTGTGTCGATCGGCGTTTCGGTTGACTCGAACGTCGTCTATTTCGAACACTTGAAGGAAGATGTTCGCTCTGGTCGGACGGTGCGTTCGGCGGTGGAACGGGCTTTCCCAATCGCCTTCTCGACGATTGTCAAAGCCGATGTGGCCAGCTTGATTGCCGCGGTGGTGCTGTACTTCTTGACGGTGGGTCAGGTCAAGGGTTTCGCGCTGTTCCTCGGCTTGGCCACGGTGCTCGACCTGATCGCGACCTACTTCTTCATGGGTCCGGTCATTCGAGGAATGGCCCGCCGAGAATCAATGAGTAGTCACCCGAAGCGATTCGGCATCCCGTCTGTTGATGCCAAGACCTCGCAGGTGACCTCATGAGCATCGTGGGCCGCCTGTACCGCGGGGAGCAGCAGTTCGACTTTCCCGTGATATGGAAGAGAGCCCTCATCGGGTCGGCCGTGCTTGTGCTGGTGAGCTTGGGTTCTCTGACATTTCGTGGGTTGAACCTGGGAATTGAATTCGAGGGAGGTACTTCTTGGGAAGTGCTCGCCCCCGACACCACGGTGGCCGATACCCGCGACGCTCTTGCCGGCACCGGTGCCGCCGCTGGAAAGATCCAAACGGTTGGCACGGACAGCATTCGCGTGCGCGCCGACATCGACGATGCCGGCGGGACCGCGGAAGTCACACAGGCTCTAGCAGTGCTGGCAGATGTAGGTACCGGCGAAGTCTCTGTTACAACTGTCGGCCCGTCGTGGGGTGACCAGATAACCAACAAAGCCCGCAACGCCCTCGTTTGGTTCTTCATCATTATTGCCTTCTATATCGCTATACGGCTCGAGTGGAGAATGTCTGTGGGCGCACTTATTGCGGTCGCGCACGACATCATTATCTCGGTCGGTCTTTACTCGTTGTTCCAGTTCGAGGTCACTCCGGCTACCGTGATCGCCTTTTTGACGATCATGGGTTATTCGCTCTACGACACGATTGTTGTCTACGACAAGGTTCGCGAGATCGGGCGCAGGTTGGGTCCGACCGAGCGCTACACCTACACCGAGATGATGAATCTGGCCCTCAACCAGGTGCTGATGCGATCGATCAACACCTCGATCACTTCAGTTCTGCCGGTGCTTTCGATGCTGGTCGTGGGTTCGTTCTTCCTTGGCGCGTTGACCCTCCAAGAGTTTGCGCTGGCGTTGCTGATCGGCATCATCGTGGGTTCGTATTCTTCGATCTTTGTGGCTTCGTCGCTCGTGGCGATGATGAAAGAGCGCGAGGCGCACCATGTTGCGCTTGCACGCAAGGTGCGGCTGCGGTCTGGCCGGAAAGAAGGCACGCGCATGGTCGCCGCAGATGACGCCGCTCTCGGTGCAATAAAGACCCGCCCTACCGCGGATCGTGTGCGTCCGGCCCATACACCCCCTCGTCCGAGGAAGAAAAAGAAGAAGCGCTGAGGCGGCTACGGTGACAAGTATGGATGTCATCTGCGACTTGATTCGTGACGTCGAAGACTTTCCCGAGCCTGGGATCGTCTACAAGGACATCACGCCCTTGCTGTTGGATCCGGGCGCCTTTGAGGTGGCTATTGATGCCATGGCGGCTCCTTGGCTCGGAGCAGAGCCAGGCACAGAGATCACCAAGGTCGCCGGCATTGAGTCCCGCGGGTTTATCTTCGGCGTAGCGATCGCGCAGCGCCTCTCGGTCGGGTTCGTACCCATCCGCAAGCAGGGGAAGCTGCCTTCTGACACGATTTCACAGAGCTACAACCGGGAGTACGGCCCAGACACGATAGAGGTTCACACAGACGCAACTGGACCCGGCGACCGTGTGTTGGTGGTGGACGATGTGCTGGCAACGGCTGGTACGGCGCTTGCTGCAGCAACGCTCATTGGTGCTAGTGGTGCCACAGTCGCTGGTTTCTCGATACTCATTGAGTTGGAGTTCTTGTCGCCTCGCAGCCTGTTGGGTGATTTCACGGTTGAGTCCGTGGTTGTGTTCGGAGGCAACTGAGTTGGTAACCGTTACTCGAGTTTTGCCGTGGCGCCGTTCGGCCAATCGTCCGAGTTCTGCGGAGATCACGCAACTCCTGAGTGTTTACCGCGCTCATCACCCTAAAGCAGACACGGATTTGATAGAGCGAGCCTTCGAATTGGCTCATGCTGCCCACGAAGGCCAGAACCGAAAATCCGGAGAGCCCTACATTCGTCACCCGGTTGCTGTTGCGACCATCGTCGCTCACCAGGGTATTGACGATGTAACGGTGGCAGGAGCTCTGCTTCACGACGCGGTGGAAGACACAACCGTTGGTTTGCGTCAGCTTGAAGAGGAATTCGGTGTTGACCTCGCCGACATCGTCGATGGCGTAACCAAGCTCGATCGTGTCAAGTACGACACCAAAGAGCAGCAACAGGCTGCGACCATGCGCAAAATGATTGTTGCGATCGCCTCGGATTTGCGGGTGTTGATCATCAAGCTCGCCGATCGCCTCCACAACCTCAGAACGGTGGCGGCGCTGCCCGAGTTCAAGCAGGAGCGAATCGCACGCGAAACCCTTGATGTGTACGCACCGCTGGCTCACCGGCTCGGCATGGCCGATCTGAAACAGCAACTTGAGGATCTGTCATTCGCGGCTCTTCATCCTCGGCGTTACGCAGAAATCGACCAGATGTTGGCGTTGCGAGCTCCAGAGCGGGACCTGTACTTGGCTCAAGTTCTCGGAGATGTGCAAGCGCGTCTAGCCGAACTCGGGATTGTGGCCGAGATCGATGGTCGCCCCAAACACTTGTGGTCGATCTACGAGAAGATGGTGGTCAAGGGCCGGACTTTCGAAGAGATCTTCGATCTTGTGGGTATCCGGGTGATCGTCGAATCGGTGCGGGACTGCTACGCGGCGCTGGGCTCGATACATGCCACCTGGCGGCCAGTACAGGGGCGATTCAAGGACTACATCGCGATGCCGAAATTCAACCTCTACCAGTCGTTGCACACAACGGTGGTAGGTCCGCAGGGCAAGTCGATTGAGGTTCAGATTCGCACCAAAGAGATGCATCAACGCGCAGAGTTCGGCGTTGCGGCCCACTGGGACTACAAAAACGAAGAGCCTGGTAGTGAGATGGCGTGGTTGAGCCGCATCGTTGAGTGGCAATCGGAAACCTCTGATCCGTCAGAGTTCATGTCCAACCTGAAGTTCGATCTCGACCAGGACGAGGTTTATGTCTTCACGCCCAAAGGGAAAGTGATCGAACTGCCGGTGGGGGCAACGCCGGTCGATTTTGCCTACGCGATTCACACCGATGTTGGACATAGCTGTGTCGGTTCGAAGATCAATGGTCGGCTGATGCCCCTCGATACTCGACTCGGGTCCGGTGACTCCGTTGAGATCTTCACCTCTAAGGTTGAAGGGGCGGGACCCAGTCGAGATTGGCTGACCTTTGTCGCGAGTCGGCGTGCCGCCAACCGAATCAAGCAGTGGTACACCAGGGAGCGTCGATCCGACGCTATTGAGCAAGGTCGTGACGATCTTCTCCAGGCACTGCGTCGGGAGGGCTTGCCAGCGCAACGGATCCTTAAAGAAAAGGTATTCCTTGAGGTCGCTGAGCAGATGAACTATGCCGACGAGGATCTGCTCTTCGCGGCGATTGGGGAAGGGCATGTGGCCGCCCGGACGGTCGCGGATCGCCTTGCCCGAGAGATGAGAGGCGAGGATGCCCCCGAAAAAGGACAGCCTCGTCTACCGACGACCGTCAGTGGGCGAGTGGAGGGTAAGCGCCGGGTTCCAGGATCGGCGGGAGTCCATGTGGAGGGTCTCGACGACATAATGATTCGCATCTCGCGGTGCTGTTCTCCGATTCCCCCCGACGAGATCGTGGGGTTTGTGACCCGAGGCCGCGGCGTGTCGGTTCATCGCACGGATTGCCTCAACGCCACCACCTTGCAAGAAGGTCAGCCCGATCGGCTCATCGAAGTTGAGTGGGACGCCGAACACGACGGCCACTTCGCCACAACCATCGAAGTTCACGCTCTTGATCGCGCTGAGTTGTTGGTTGATGTGTCGAAAGTTCTTTCCTCTCACGGTCTCAATGTCACCGCTGTGGAAGCAGAAACCGGCAATGATGCTATTGCCAAGATGCAGTTTGAGTTTGAACTCGCCGATCTGAGCCAACTCGATTCGGTGCTGTCTTCCTTGCTGGTGGTCGAGGCTGTATACGACGCATTCCGTGTTGTTCCCAGAGCGACACCCGCTCCAAGCGGACCGACTACTACCGTAACGCACGGGTAGCCTGACCTGCTGTGGCTGAGCCGACATTTCGTGCACCCAAAGGCACCCGCGACATCCTTGCACCCGACTCGACACGCCTGCGCGCGCTCGTCGACGAGTTCGCGCGCCAGGCCGGTCACAGCGGATTTGGGGAAGTCATCTCTCCAATCTTCGAGGATCTTGGAGTTTTCAAGAGACTCGGTGAGTCCACCGATGTGGTCACCAAAGAGATGTTTGATTTCTTCGACAAAGGAGATCCTCCTCAGCGACTTGCGCTTCGCCCCGAACTGACCGCCAGCATTTGTCGCGCCTATGCCGAGCACCGACCTGTACCACCCTGGAAAGTGTGGTACGAGGGCCCCCAGTTTCGGTATGAGCAGCCCCAAGCAGGCCGTTATCGACAGTTCACGCAGGTCGGTGTGGAGGTACTCGGCACAAATGACCCCCAGGCAGATATTGATGTCATCGTCTTGGGTGCTCGCTTCTTCGAGTCGTTGGGTTTGGGTCGGATCGAACTGGCACTCAACAGTCTCGGTAGCCCAGGTGATTCTGGTAGTCGCCAGGCCTATGAGCAGGCGCTCAGCGACTATCTGAACAAGAACCGATCAGGTTTGTCGGCTCAAACGCTTGTGACATTGGAACGCAACCCTCTACGGGTGCTCGACTCCAAACGTGAACAGGACTCCTCTGTTATCGCCGGGGCCCCGATGATGGTTGATTTCCTAGATGATGAATCTGCCGCGCACTTCGCTGCGGTGAGAGCCGGGCTCGACGCAGTTGGAATTGCATATGAAATCTCCCCGCGTTTGGTGCGGGGCCTCGACTACTACACCCGCACCACCTTCGAGTTTGCAGCCGTTGGATTGCCGGGCGCGCAGAATGCGGTCGGTGGTGGTGGTCGGTACGACGGTCTCGTTGAAGATCTCGGCGGTCCTCCCACACCCGGGATCGGCTTTGCCCTCGGCGTTGACCGGATCCTGTTGGCCTGTGATACGGAGGGGGTTTTTGCGACCTCGCAAAGCGTGGTTGAAGTGTTTGTGGTCGATGTCACTGGAGGTGCAGAGGCGCTGAAGGTCTGTGACCTTCTGCGCAAAGCCGGTATCGCCGCGGACCGAAGTTACGGAGGACGATCAATGAAAGCTCAGATGAAGGTGGCGGACCGTTCCGGCGCAAACTTCGCGGTGATTATTGGTGAAGATGAAGTTGCTGCGGGTGAGGTCACTTTGCGCGATATGGGTGACGGCAATCAGCGTCGGGTTGAGCAAGGTTTGCTCGTCGACGAATTGCTGCAGAAACGTACACGGTGATGGATCTCTCAACCTCGATGCGCACTCACATGTGCGGCCTTGTCGACACCTCTGATATCGGCAGTGTTGTAACTGTTTGCGGATGGGTCGACCGTCGTCGTGAGCACGGCGAACACTTGGTGTTTATTGATCTGCGTGATCACACCGGTGTTGTCCAGTGTGTCGTAGACGGAAGCCGCGATCTTCGCAGCGAATATGTGGTGCAGATGACGGGCGAGGTCCGCAGGCGTCCCGAAGACACCGCGAATCCAGAACTCACTACTGGAGAAATCGAGATCGAGATCTCCGGTGTCGAGGTGCTGTCGGTCGCTGAGCCACCACCGTTCCCGCTTGATGAGCGCACCGAGGTCGATGAGACAATCCGGCTTCGTCATCGATACGTCGATCTGCGCAAGGCTCGTATGCAGCGCAATTTGCGGATCCGTTCTCAAGTGAACAGCGCTATTCGCCGCGGCATGGAATCTCAAGGGTTTGTTGAGGTCGAGACACCGATGTTGATGGCGTCAACACCCGAAGGTGCGCGCGATTTCGTGGTTCCGTCACGCAAGGAACCCGGGAGTTTTTACGCGCTCCCGCAGAGTCCCCAGCTTTTCAAGCAACTCTGCATGGTTGGCGGTATCGATCGCTATTACCAGATCGCTCGTTGCCTGCGCGATGAAGATCTTCGTGCTGACCGTCAGTTCGAATTCATGCAACTCGACGCCGAAGCGAGCTTTGTCGGCCAAAACGATGTTTTCGAGTTCATCTCCCATGCCATCGCCGAGGCAACCGAAGCGGTAACGGGCGTCCGGCCGGCCGACTTTCCCCGCATTAGCTGGCTTGACGCCATGGAGCGTTATGGCTCCGACAAGCCCGATGTTCGTTTCGGGATGGAACTCGTCGAGTTGACCCCAATCTTTGCCGACACCCAAGCGCGGGTTTTCCAAGCGTCCTGTGTGAAGGGGATCTGTATGCCGGGAGGCATCGATGCGCTCAGCCGCAACCAAATCGACGCTCTGGTTGAGACCTGCCAGCGTTGGGGGGCCAAGGGCCTGGCCTGGATGAAGGTTGTAGAGAGCGATGGTTCGGCGGTCCTTGACGCCGGCGTGGCCAAGTTCTTGAGTGCCGAAGAGTCCGTCGCGGTCATTTCCGCGTTGGGGGCAAGCGTGGGAGACATGGTGTTCCTCGTTGCTGATGAGCATCGCTTGGTTCGTCATGTGCTGGGGCTGTTGCGACTCGAGCTTGGTCGGCCTCCGGTCAACGAAGGTGGGTTGCATTACCTGTGGGTGGTGGATTTCCCACTTTTTCAGGGGATCGGTGCCGACGGTTCCCCACTTCCGGCCCATCACCCGTTCACCATGCCCCATCCCGACGACTTGGAATTGCTCGCCAGCCGAGACGAAGCGCTGTTGGATGTCCGTTCGCAAGCCTATGACCTGGTGCTCAACGGTTGGGAGCTCGGCTCGGGGAGTGTGCGAATCCATCGCCGGGACATCCAGAACCAGGTATTCGCCTGTTTGGGAATCGAGCCCGATGAGGCGCAGCGAAAGTTCGGCTTCCTGCTCGACGCTTTCGGCTACGGTGCGCCGCCTCACGCCGGTTTCGCTTTCGGAATAGACCGCTTGACGGCACTACTGGCAGGCGAAGCCAACATCCGTGAAGTGATCGCTTTCCCCAAAACCCAGTCAGGCGCAGATCCCCTTACCAACGCCCCCTCCCCGATTGACAGCGCTCATCTCGCCGAGCTGGGCCTGCGCGTCCTGCGGTGAGCGATGACCTGTTCTCTGAGGCGGCCCGAGAGCATCTGAAGAGTCGTTCGCCGTTGGCGGCTCGACTGCGGCCCCGCAACCTTGATGAGGTTGTCGGTCAAGAGCATCTTTTGGCTCCTGGTCGTCCGCTGCGGGCTTTGATCGAAACTGACCGGCTTTCGTCGGTCATCCTTTGGGGCCCTCCTGGAACCGGCAAGACCTCGCTCGCTCGTCTGGTGGCGACCAGCACAAACAAGCGTTTTGAGGAACTTTCGGCGGTGGCGGCTTCGGTCAAGGATGTCCGTGAGATTATTGTTGGGGCTCGCCAGCGGCTCGGTGAACAGCAGATGGGAACGATTCTGTTCCTTGACGAGGTCCACCGCTTCAACAAGGCCCAACAGGACACGCTGTTGCCAGCGGTCGAAGAAGGGCTGATTGTGCTGATCGGGGCGACTACAGAGAATCCCCACTTCGAGGTCAACCCGCCGCTCATGTCGAGATCGACTCTGTTCCGGCTGCATGCTTTGGACGAACCGGCTGTCGCAGAACTCATCAAACGAGGGCTTGAGATTGAATCAGCAACTGCTGATGAAGACGCCATCGCCCATCTTGGCGCCCGCAGCGGTGGCGATGGCCGTCACGCGCTGACCGGTGTCGAAGTGGCGGTCGCGCTGGCAACCGATCGTGGTCGTCCGATCCATGTAGTGCTCGCCGACGCCGAGGCCGCGGTTGATTCCAAGGCGGTGCGCTATGGCCGTGACGGGCACTACGACGTGATCAGCGCCTTCATCAAGTCGATTCGAGGGAGTGATGCCGATTCTGGGCTGTATTGGCTTGCCCGCATGCTCGAAGCGGGGGAGGACGCCCGGTTCATTGCCCGGCGGCTGGTGATCCTGGCATCTGAAGACATCGGCATGGCCGACCCACAATCGCTGCTCGTTGCGAACGCGGCGGCCCACGCAGTTGAGTTTGTCGGCTTGCCAGAAGCTCAACTCAACTTGGCTCATGCCGTGGTGCATCTGGCCACCGCTCCGAAATCGAACCGGGTGACTACGGCTTTGGGTGCTGCTCGTGCGGCCGCGAGACGGTCGGGGACCGGGGAGGTTCCGGTCCATCTGCGAGACGCCCATTATTCGGGCGCCACCAGCCTCGGCCACGGCGACGGTTACGCATACCCCCACGATGACCCCTCTGGCTGGGTACCCCAAGACTACCGACCCTCAGAAGTAGCGGATCTGGTGTTCTATAGACCGACGAACCACGGTCGCGAGGCACGGCTCAGAGAGTTCTGGCCCGGTCACCAGCCAGAACCCGGAGACCACCCCGAGAGTCGATAGCCAATCGTTCGTCGCGCTGACGCCGGTTCAGTCACTGCCAAGAAGAGGACTGTCGACGATGTCAGCGCAGTCGTCGCGCCCATGGTTGTAGTAGTCGTCGTTGCCCGGATCGAGGATGAGGTTGTCCCAGTCCCGCGGTTCAGCGCCCTGATAGAGCAAGTCCCGCCTGTCGTCAACGACGTGTCCGTTATAGCCGTAGTTCGGGGCGCAGGAGGGAACAGCGCCGAGTAAGTGGGTTAGTTCGTGCGCGATCAGATATGTCCCCCCGAAGGGCCAGACCGAGCCCTGCAACGGTCTGATGTCGCAGTTGTCTATCAGGATCACGAGCCAGCCTGGGCTATTCCGATAGTGAGCCCAACCACACGCACTCCCTCCGTCGTCCTTATCAAGCTGACCCTCCACGAACAAGGCGAGGGGTTGGTTCTCGGCAGCGGGAAGAGCCTCGCGGATTTCGACTACGATCCGCGTGTCCGTGTCTATCGCCTCTAACGAACCGGACAGGTTGACCGTCGCCACCGAAATCGAGTTGCCGTCGCGAGCGAAGACCGGATGGGTGCCACCGGTCTGGGTGTCGAACCACGACTGCACCACAACGATCTCGTGGGCGATCGCTGAGGCTTGGCCCATCACCGAGGTCTTGTCGGACGGAACGACGTACACCGCCTGGATCACATCAATGGTCGGCGGGTCAGCCACCGCGTTGTCGGTGTTCCCCCGGTGCTTCAGGTTCGCCGGCGATCCGCCACAGGAACGAGACGAGATGCGCTCGCGTCAAGATCGCGTCAGGGTCGAAGGTCGTCTCGGCGGTTCCGGTGGTGATGTTGTTGTGAGACATCCAGGACACCGCCGCGCTTTGGCTTTCGTCGGTCACGTCAACAAACGAATGCGAAGGCGTGGTGTGCGTCGGCTGGTCCTCCATATTCCAGATATCAACCGCGGCCTCACCACGCGAAACCGCAGCGTCAGGCGAAAAACAATCACCGCCAATACCGGTGATGCCATTGTCAACCGACCATTGAACAGGCTCGGTGAAATACTTGTCGGCGGCTACATCTCCGTACTCGGCAACACCAGCCGCGGGCGACCCCGCAACCAACGACCCCGCAGCCAAGCACACCACCAAGCCACACCAACCACCGGTTGTGAGCATCCCCCCTTGGCCGGACACCGACCTAGCAACATTGAGCATTCCGATCGAGACGGCTCAAGCCGAAACTCAAGCTACAGACCGAACGGGCTCTATAGGACCGCGCCTATCCCCGCCACCCTCAAAAGACACTCGGTCGTGAGTCTGAGCTTCCCCGGGTGGCCGGACCCTTGGTCTATATGGGGGGTTTGTGGTGGCGGTGGTGGTAGGAGCAGCGGGTGGCGGCGTTGGTGTGGGTGGTGGTGCCGCCGTGTTGCCATTCGGTGATGTGGTCGATTTCGCATTGTCGGGCTGGTAGGTCGCAGCCGGGATGGCGGCAGGTGCGGTCTCGGGCTTGTATGGCTTGGCGTAGCGCTCCGGTGAAGAGTCGGGTGGAGCGGCCGTAGTCCAAGATCACGCCGGGTGATTGGTAGACGAGGCGGCGGATGTGGCCTTTGAGGGCTTGTTCAACGCCTTGGGTTGGGGTGATCACCACCCCGCTGTCAGTTTCACAGAGTCTGCCGGTCAACATGTCACCGCGGTCAGTTTCGCAGGGTCTGCCGGTCGAGGTGTCACCGCCGTTGGTTTCAGGCAATGGGGGTTGGTTGGGTGGTGATGTGTTGGTGAACAGGGTTAGGCCGAGGGTCTGGTTGAGGCCTGCTTCGAAGGTTGGTTTGTCCATGTGGATGATCACCAACGGCTCAGGAGTCTTTGCGTCTTCGGGTACTGCGGTGGCGCGCCGCGCCATCTCGACTAGGGCATCAGCGCGTCTTTGTGCGGGTGTGCGCCATAGTTCAGCGGCGTGTTTGTCGACGTGTTCGGCTTGTGCGCCTGCTAAGTCGTTGTTGAACAGTTCGGCTTCGATGCGGTCCAAAGCGCTACGAAACTCCTCGAAGCTGATCGGGTCGAGCCATCCGTCGAGGCGTCCCATCCCGTCGAAGGTCATCGACGCATGAAACTCGCGGCGTTGTTCTTTGAACGTCGCGTCATGTTCGGCTGCGTTGGTGTCGATGAGGTGTTCCCAATATGACACCGCCTTGTCAAAAGCCGCGTAACTGAGTCCGCGGGCATGGTCGCACAACAACGGTTCAACATCGCTGAAACTGTTGCGTGTGGAGGCTTTGGCCAGCCGACGTGCGTGACAGAGACTGATCTCACCGCCCCCGAGCGCGTCAGACACGACGGGCATTGCCTTGAGCGAACGCGCCAACTGAACCGTCTGGTTGGCTTCTGAGCGCCGTATCCGAGCGCGGTGCGTCAAGGCTGCGCCAACGGTTCGGTAACCTGAAACCTGCCAATCGCCTGAGGCGTCATAAGCGGCAACGATCTCAGCTTCCAACGCCGCTAGTTGTGCTTTCAACTCTGCGACACGTACTGTTGAATCACCCAACACAGCACCAGGCAAGCCACCATATTCGAGCTTGGCTGCTATTTCTAAAGCATCGCCTACATCGTCGAGCTCGACAACATGGAACGAGTCTTCGGTACTCCGTTTTGGTTGGGTTACTACTGTAGATTTCATTAGTTTTCATAGTATCAAATGGCTATGACAATACAGTGAAAATCATAGATAATATTGAAATAATATACAATCAAATTATGGTCCGAGTAGGTATCTCGCGTCTTGGTTCGCCAAGCCACGACACGGCACTAAGGTGTCGGGCGTGTGGAGCGTCTTCGCTAGAGATTGCGAGCAGGTCACAGGCAAGATGGGAGAGCTATGAGCGCTGTCGACCTCGCCGCGGTTGTGGTCACGATTGTTTGTCTCGTCGTGGTGGTGATTCTGGTATTGGCCGTGCAGGCACTGGTTGCTACCTTGCGCCAACTTCGCGAGACCATCGACGAACTACGAGGCGAGAGCCTTCCCATGTTTGATGATCTGCGCACCACGGTCACCAAAGCAGGCGATGAACTCGAACGGGTCGATGAGGTGATCGGTCGAGTAGAGAGGGTCGTCGCAACCGCGGATGTCGCCTCGCGTCTTACCCAGCGAGTCTTCACCCCGCCGCTAATCAAGACAGCGGCAATAATGAAAGGCGCGGGTAGAGCCACGATGACGCTGCGGAGGGGACGTTCTCGAAAGGCAATCCCTGCTCGAAAGGCAATCCCTGCTCGAAAAGCAAGCCCTGCTCGAAAAGCAAGCACAGTGCACAGCTCGCGCAACTCGAAAGGCTCAAAGAGGTCACGAGGCGCAAGACGGTCGAGAAAGTCGAAGGTTCGATGAAACGCACATTTTGGGCCGCCACCGGCTTCACTCTCGGTGTCGGTAGTTCCGTTTACGTTCAGAAACGGCTTCGTCGCGTGGTTGAGCGTTACACCCCCGAACAGGTCCGACAAGATGTAGCGGGCGCCAGCAAACGGGTCGCTGCCCGAACCCGAGATCTGATATCGGATCTGCGTGACGCGGCGCAGCAGGGCAGCGAGACGATGCGCCAAGAAGAGCAGGATTTACGCGCGGAGTTCGCTGCGGACAACCAAGCGCACCGTCACCGTCCCGCGCGCATCCGCCACTGAGCTAATCCGGCTCTAGGTGGCGTACTAGCGACGATAGACTTCGCCGTTCATGCAAGCCAACGAAGTTCGCCGCGCTTTCACGTCTTTCTTCTCTGAGCGCGGCCATAGTCACCAGCGGTCCGCGAGCCTTATTCCCCACGACCCGACCTTGCTTTTCACCGTGGCGGGGATGGTTCCGTTCAAGACCTACTTCACCGGAGAACAAGCCGCACCCTTCGATCGGGCCGTGACTATTCAGAAATGTGTTAGAGCAGGGGGAAAACACAACGACCTTGACGAGATAGGGCGTACCAGCCGTCATTTCACCTTCTTTGAGATGATGGGCAATTTTAGTTTTGGTGACTACTTCAAGTCGGAGGCCATTGCCTGGGCCTGGGAGTTCGTTGTCGATGTTCTGGGCCTCACCCCGGAGCGTTTGTGGGTCACCGTGCATCTCAGCGATGACGAAGCCGCGGCGATTTGGCTGAATGAAGTAGGGATTCCCGCCGGGCGGCTCCAGCGCCTCGACGAGGACAATTACTGGAAGATGGGCGCTTCGGGTCCATGTGGTCCGTGTTCTGAGATCTTTTGGGACAAGGGTCCTCAATTCGGGGCGGGCGGAGGTCCCGAACACGGCGACGAGGATCGCTACATCGAGATCTGGAACCTCGTCTTCATGCAGTTCGATCAGCATCCCGATGGCTCCAAGACTCCCTTGCCGAAGCCGTCGATAGATACTGGCATGGGTTTGGAACGCACTGTGTCGGTGCTTCAGGGTGTTGATTCGGTGTGGGAGACCGACGAACTCCAATCGTTGTTGGATACCGCAGCGCAGCTCACTGGGGTCGATGCTTCCAAAGCGTCAGAAGAGCAGCTGGTTTCGTTGCGGATTCTGGCAGACCATGCACGCAGCACGTCAATGCTGGTCAGCGACGGTGTCTTTCCGTCGAACGAGGCTCGCGGCTACGTGCTGCGTCGTATCCTGCGCCGCGCGGTGCGCCACTCCTACATACTCGGTGTCGAAGAAACCGACGGCGCGGACGACACCGTTATGGGTCAAATGGTTGACCGTGTGGTGGAAGTAATGGGCGCTGATTACCCGGACCTGATCAAGAATCATCAGTTCATCCGCGACGTGATTGATCGCGAGGAGCGACGATTCCGAGAGACGCTGCGCACGGGTCAGGCCATCCTTGATGCTGAACTTGCCAAGTTGGACGGTTCTGATAGCGCTGGCACCGCGGATTCGCTGCCCGGTCCTACCGCGTTCCTGCTTCACGACACCTACGGTTTCCCTCTAGAACTAACTGAGGAGATCACCAAGGAGCGGGGCATTGCCGTCGACATCGAGGGTTTCCGCGTGGCCATGGCAGAGCAGCAGAAACGCGCCAAAGATGCCCGCGGGGAAATGACCGCCAACGACACTGGCACCCTCGTGCAGTTGGTTGAAAAACACGGCGAGACCGAATTCACCGGCCGTGAAGAGATTGAGACGGTTGCGGAGATCATCCATCTAGACGACGAGATTGTGGTGCTCGATCGCACGCCTTTCTACGCCGAATCCGGCGGCCAGATCGGCGACACTGGGATGATTCGCACCGACACCGGCGAGATTGCTGTCAACGACACCCGTTACGGCGTGCCCGGACTCGTCGTGCATGCGATCGAGTCTGTGATCGGCGACGTGGCAGTGGGGCAGCCGGCAAAGGCTGCGATCGACAACGAGCGCAGAGAATTGATTCGCCGCAACCACACGGCCACTCATCTGCTGCACTCAGCGTTGCGCATGATCGTTGGCGAGCACGTTAAGCAGCAAGGGTCCTATGTTGGTCCTGATCGGCTGCGTTTCGACTTCAGCCACTACGAGGCGTTGACTGCGGGCCAGATCACCGAGATCGAAGACTTCGTCAACGCAGAGGTGCTCGCCAACCCTGCCTGTGAACATTTCGAGACGACGATGGAGGAGGCTCAGCGTCTCGGGGCGATCGCCTTTTTTGGCGACAAGTACGGCGATGTGGTGCGAGTGCTGCAGGCCGGCCCCCACTCAACAGAACTTTGCGGCGGGACTCACGTACGCGCTCTGGGTGATATTGGGCCGGTACGAATCGTCTCGGAAGGCTCGATTGGCAGCAACATTCGTCGCGTTGAGGCGCTGACTGGTCAGGCCACGATCGACTCCTTCCGCTCGGTTGGCAACAGTGCCACCGCTGCCGCTAAGACTCTGGGCGTTCCAGCCAATGACCTGCTGGACGGTGTCGAGCGGCTTCAGTCCGAAGCCAAGTCTCTGCGCCATGAAGTTGCCGCTCTCAAACAGAAGATGGCGATCGGCCAAGCACCGACACTGGCCAGTCAGGCTGTCGACGGTGTGGTGGTTGCGCGGGTGGACGGGTTGGACCGCAACGGGCTTCGCGATTTAGCCGTGTCGGTTCGTGATCACGCCGGAGTTGATGCTGTGGTGCTGGGAGCGGCGCTCGACAGTGGTGGTGTGGCTCTGGTATCAGCGGTCACCCCTGAGGGCGGTTTCAACGCTGGCGTTCTTATCGACGATGCCAAGAAGACCGTCGGCGGGGGAGGTAAGCCCGGTGACGAATTTGCGGTGGCCGGGGGATCCAATGCCGAGGCGCTAGACGACGCTCTCGACGAGGTCCGCGCCGCGGCCGACCGCAGCTGACATGCGAGCCCTCGGGATTGATCTCGGCTCGAAACGAATAGGTGTAGCTGTGAGCGACTCCCGAGGTTCGGTGGCGACACCAATCGAGGTGCTGAAACGGCAAGGAGATCGACAGCGTGAGCATCGCGAACTGGCTGTTTTGGCTAGCGAGTGGGAAGCCGAGATCGTTGTAGTGGGCGTGCCGTACAACATGGACGGGTCGCTCGGACCTGCGGCCAAGAAGTACCTGCGCGAGGCGTCGGCACTCGGCAAAACTCTCGGTCTTGAAGTGGTTGCCTACGATGAACGCCTGACCACGGTTTCTGCGGAGCGTGTTCTCATGCAACAAGAGATGAAAGCCGACGCCCGCCGTCGTGTCGTTGACAAGGTCGCCGCGGCAGTGATGTTGCAGTCGTGGCTTGACGCCGGAATGCCTCGTGCCTGAAAAAGATCCTCGTCAAGTCCGTACCGACTATCTTGCTTTTTTGCTCGGGCAGATTAAGCACATCCCCGTCGAAGCTCAATCGGAGCAGATTGCTCAATTGGAACGCATTGCTCAATTGGAACGCATTGCTCAATCGGAACCAATTGCTCAATCGGTGGGAATCGAAGGTCCTCGGTTGGATGATCGTGCTCTGGTTGGTGCCGGCGTGGCGCCCCGAAGCGCTCCGCAGGGTCATGAAGACGAATGGGAAATGGGCGTTGAAAGCAAAGAAATCCCATTTGCGCTACCGGATTATGAAGCGCCACCGGCGGTGGAGCTGTCAGCGGGCTTCGACGCCGAGGGCACCGAGTATGTCTTGGAAGATGAACCTGAAGCTGATCCGCTTGTGGATCCCCGTTACGACGCCGAGGATCGGAATTGGGTTCGCTACCGGAGTCACTGGGGTGGGTTCTTGCGCCTGCTCGGCGTTGCTGTGATCATTTTCTTTCTGCTCACGACAATTCGTGGGCGAATCTACGATTGGATTGACGGTCAGATCGTGCCGTCGGGACCCATCGGCGAACCAGCGATTTTCACGATCGGAAATGGTGAAGCGGTCAACCAGATAGCCACCAACCTTGACAACGCTGGGGTGATCGGCAACGCCACGGTCTTTCGCTATTGGCTTCGCTGCGACGGCCCCAATGGTGGGGAAATCACCATTTCGGGTTTTTTGCGATGCGACATCGACTCTTCGTTTGAGATAGGCGAATACGCACTCTTTGAAAACATGCCGTACGCCGATGTGAACAACATTCTCATCAGCGGTCCGATTCCTGAGGTGTATGAGAACTTCACGATTCCTGAGGGTTTGAGGGTCGTGGAGATCATTGACCGGATGATTGAGGCAAACCCCCAGTTCGATCGTGAACGGATCGTCGCAGCGCTCAACAACCCGGCCTACGTTTCGAATTTTCTCCCCGAAGACATAGGTCAATACTCGTGGTTCGAGGGCTTGCTTTTCCCTGCTACTTACGATGTTGCCGAAGACGACCTGAGGGACGAGGCTAGGTTTATTCAGCGAATGAGCAACACCTTCGACCAGCGTTTCAGCGCCCTTCTCGATGAGGTTGGAAGAGATCCGGTGATAGAGCAACTCGGGCTGACCGACTACCAGATCATCACCATTGCATCGTTGATTGAAGAAGAGGCGAGGGTAGATGTTGATCGTCCCCAAATGGCGAGGGTCATGTACAACCGTTTGTTGCGGGGCGAACCTCTCGGTGTTGACGCCAGTGTCTATTTCGCGCTCAACAAGTCGTTCACTGAAGGTTTGACCGCTTCGGACCTTCTCGTCGACTCGCCCTACAACACCCGTCTCAACACCGGGATTCCTCCGACTCCGATCGCCGCTCCAGGTGAGGCGGCGCTGCGCGCGGCACTGCAACCAGATCCCAATCCCGAGCTGCTGTTTTGGGCTCGGACCGACCACGGTGGAGTAGACGGTGCTCACACGTTCACCACCAATATCAACGACCACAACGCGGCAGTGGCCGTTTGTCGCCAACTTGGGTATTGCGGATGAGTCAGGTATCGGGCGCTACCAGAGTGACGGGGGTGATCGGCGATCCGGTGACCCACTCGCTTTCGCCGGCGTTGCACAACGCGGCGTACGCCGCGCTCGGGCTCGACTGGGTGTCAGTGCCCTTTCCCGTCAGCGCGGGCAAGGGTTCCGAAGCAGTTGCAGCGATGCGAACCCTTGGATTGGTTGGCTTGTCGGTCACGACTCCGCACAAGGACGCGGTGGCTCAAACCGCGGACTCGGTGTCAGACGCGGTCGCGGCTCTCGGTGCGGCGAACTGTCTCGTGGCTTCCGCAGACGGACGGGTTCGTGCCGAAAACACAGACGGGGACGGATTCCTTGGGGGCTTGCTCGAAGATGCCGACACAACGGTTCGAGAAAAGACGGTCGTGGTTCTCGGCGCCGGCGGCGCGGCCCGGGCAATCTCGGTCGCCTGCGCTGATGCGGGGGCGGCCGGGGTGTTGGTAGTCAATCGCACTGTGCAGCGCGCTGAGGTCTGTGCGGGGTTGGCCGGCTCGGTTGGCGTGGTGGCCCAGCAGACGGATATACCCAGCGCCGACATTGTGGTCAACGCCACAACGGTCGGCATGGCACCCGATAGCGCCATGCCGTGTGACCCAGCGTTGCTGCGCCGGGGTCAAATCGTGGTTGACATTGTCTACAACCCGTCTGAGACCGTCTGGTTGGCGGCTGCGCGTGCCGCGGGGATCCGCTCTTACAACGGTCTTTCAATGTTGGTTCACCAGGCTGGGTTTGCCATTACCCACTGGACGGGGCAACCCGCTCCCATAGATGCCATGAGGTCAGCGTTGAAAGCTCGCCTGCTATAGCCAGAGACAGGGCAAGCAAAAACTTGTTGTGTTGAAAGTCGCGACGCGGTTAGGTTCGGCTGCTCTAGCGACGGTGTGCGTTACTAACGAAGCAAACGCCGCGAAACGGACCAGATGAGAGGCGGAAGCATGACTACGGCGCTGATCGTTGCTGTGTCCGCAACTGGGCTGATCGCTGGCGGGGTAGTGACAATGTTGGCTGAGCGGATCGCTCGCAGCGAGGCACTGTCGTTTCGATTTCGATGCGGTTCGTGCCAGGCTCGGTTGGCCTACTACGAGGCGATTCCGTTGTTGTCGTGGTTGTTGCTCAGCGGCCGATGTCGGTATTGCGCCAAGAAGATCTCGTTGATGTATCCCAGCGTCGAGGCGGCAACCTCTGCGTTGTGGGTTGTTGTGGTGTTGCGTTTCGGTTGGGGTTGGCAGTCACTTGCACCGCTTGTGTTGGTTGGTGCGTTGGTGGCGCTTTCGGTGGTGGATCTGTACAGCTACAGGCTTCCTGATCGGCTTGTCTTCTGGTCTTTGGGCCTGTCATTGACGGCGATGCTGTGTGGAGCGGTTGCTACCGGCGATCTGAGTGTTGTCGGGTATGGGATTGTCGGCATGTTCGTCTATTTCGGTTTGCTGCTGGTGGTGCATCTGCTCTCGCCTCAGGGCCTGGGATTCGGCGACGTCAAGTTGTCACTCCTGCTCGGACTCAACTTGGGTTGGGCCGCGGGGATCACGCGCTCAGACTGGGACTCTGTGACGGATTGGGTACTGGTAGTCCGCCTGGTGTTCTGGGCTCAGCTTCTGGCAAGCATTCTCGGTCTTTTCGGAGGTCTGTTGCTTGGTGTTCTCAGGCGAAAGTTGAATCGGGATGTGCTAGCCGATCCGCAGGCTGAAGGGGGTCGACCCACAAGACCCCTGGCGTGGAGTTTTCCCTTCGGTCCGGCCCTGGCCTGCGGAACCATGACCGTGGTGCTCTTCGTCGAATCTGTCCCTGGCTCGTAATTTCTGCGGAGGCAAGCCCGACGCAACTCTCAAGGATCAGAGTGGGGTGCCCCGGTGAGGTTCATCGTGCTTTCGCGCCAGGAGGTGGACGCTTCCTGTGCCTCAAAGGCACGTATCAGGAGATATTCCAGAGTGCCGTTCCACATTTGCGAAGACGCGATCAGGTTCAATCTGCCCAAGGTACGTCAGACACAGACGCGTCCGCGGATCGTGGTGGTCCGTGATTGTGCTCGCGCATGAGTGGTTAACGTGTTCGCGTGCGGGCTGGTTGACCGCGGGAGCGGGGAGCAGTCATGTGAAGGAGTCGAATCGCGAATGATAGGTTTGAATTCGGTTTTCAATTCGAGGGGATCTTCCCTGATGCGCGGCTTGCCCGGCAGCCTCGCTCGCAGACTTCGCCAGCACAACCTGATCAGTCACAGACATGATCCTTCCCGGCCCGCAACCCAAAGCTGCGGATCCTCGGGCCACGCCCGATGCGCAAATAGTCTGACAGGCCGACTTGGTCGCATAAGGCACCTGCGCAAGGGTCGCGGCTGTTGCAAGGTATACGGACAAGAGCAGTGGTTCTTGCTACAGCGGTGCTTGCGGCGACCATAGCGTTCCCTGCCACTGCGGGAGCCGACAATTGGTACGGAGCTACGGGCAACACAATCTGTGGCGGCAATATGCAAGACAACGATGATAGGACGGCAAGCTCTATCGGTCGTCGGGAAGTCCCGGTCGGTTCCGTTCCAACCGTCGGAAGATGTCGTGAATGTCCCAGCTGTAGCGCGGGCCCATCATGCGAGTTGTTCGTGGGCTCGTTCGAGGCGTGCCTTGTCCCTGCCCGGCAGGGCACGAAACCATGTTCGGTACTCTGGTGTTGTTAACACCTTCCACATGATGTTTGAACATATCTGGCGTGGATGCCCTGCCGCGGTGGATGTCCGAGCGTCCCCCAAGTGGCTTGCGGCTAGTCTCAGACCACAAGGTCAGCAGTTTTCGAGCGCAATTCGCGCCGCGAAGCGCACCGACCAAGCCCCGCCCTCGTCGGGTATGCGCGGATTAACAAACGCCAAGGTTAGAGCGTTGGAGTTGTTGGGCCGTGGAATGGATTCGGCCCGAATCCGGAAAGGATTGTTACAGGTGTGTGACGATCAACCCGAGCGAGATCGGCGTTTCCCAAGGTCAGAGGGTTGAACAGCACGACCCGGCAGCGCCCGAAGCGCAGCATCCCACGATTCATCGTACGGAATCACTGCTAGGCTCTTGAGGGAGGGCGCTCAGATCGTGTGGAACCGCCGGCTAGCGATTCGACATGTATACGCGTTGATTCGATATCGCGGCCGTCGGCGAAGGACCCTGCCTCAGGACTCCGGCTGTGAAGGTGACAATTTACCTAGGAGGGGAATTTATGACATATCTACGAACAGCCAGAATGAGGAAATTGTGGTTGCTGCTGGGCGTGTTCGCTCTGATCGCTGCGGCTTGTGGCGACGACAGCGGCGATGGTCCTGCTACGAGTCCCGTGGTCGAGGAGGAGCCCGAAGAGGGTCAGGAGCCCGAAGAGGGTCAGGAGCCCGAAGAGGGTCAGGAGCCCGAAGAGGGTCAGGAGCCCGAAGAGGGTCAGGAGCCCGAAGAGGGTCAGGAGCCCGAAGAGGGTCAGGAGTCCGCGGCCGGCGGTGAGTTGATAATCGCGCTCACGACGCAGCCGAACGCGCTCGATGGTGCGAACGCAGCCGAACGCAACGCGGGCAATGTGTCGAACCAGATATTCGACCCGTTGGTGTGGATCAATGACGACCTGGAGTTCGAGCCGGCCCTCGCCGAGTCGTGGACAGTGTCCGACGACGGTCTCGCGTACACGTTCAAGCTGCGCGAGGACGTGGTGTTCCACAACGGCGAGCCGTTCAACGCGGACTCCGTCGTGTTCTCGTGGGAAGTGCAAAAGCAGCCGGAGAACGCTTACTTCAACTACTACGAACGAGCGGCCGAGGTGAACAAGATCGACGAGTACACCGTCGAGCTAGTCGCACAGGAACCCAACGCACTGTTCCTCGGCCTCACCGCTGCCATATGGTTCTTCGTTCCTCCCGAGTACTACCGCGAGGTCGGGCTGACGGGCTTCGGCCAAGAGCCGATCGGTACCGGTCCGTTCATGCTGACCGAGTGGGCCAAGGGCGACCGCATCGTGTTGGAGCGGAACCCGAACTACTGGCGCGAGGGCTACCCCAAGCTCGACCGGATCATCTTCCGGCCGATCACCGAGTCCTCGACTAGGGCCGCCGCGATCCAGACGGGCGAGGTCGACATCGTGAGCCGCCTCAGCCCCGACGAAGCCGCATCGCTAGAGGGCGCAGACGGAGTCAACGTCATCGACTACCCGACCAACCGGGTCTACTACATCGCGTTCAACAACCTCACTTCTGGTGTGGGTCAACCAACCGAAGATCCCATAGTGCGCCAAGCCCTCAACCATGCGGTCGATGTCGACGGCATCATCGGCGCTCTGTTCAACGGCGACGGCGTCCGAGCCACCGGGCTGATGACGGCCGCCGACTTCGGTTACAACGATGCGCTCGCGCCCTTCTCCTACGACCCTGAGCGGGCGCGGGAGCTGTTGGCCGATGCCGGGTACCCCGACGGGTTCGACATCGGATTCGCCTGCCCGTCAGGTGCCTACACCAACTTCGTGCAGGTGTGCGAAGCCGTCGCGGCCCAACTCCGCGAGGTAGGAGTGAACGTCCCCTCGCTCGAGATCATGGACTCCGGGGCGTACTGGGATCTGGAGTCGAAAAAGCAGTTGCCGCCGCTGTTCGGTGATAGCTGGTCGAACGCCAATCCCGAGGGTTGGGACCGCCTGGAAGGGGCCATGGGCGGCCAATCTGCGAGCTACTCAGCATGGTCCGACCCGGTGGTTGACCGCCTCCTCGTTGAGATACTCGCGACCCCCGACGACGACGCTCGTGCGGATCTGTACCGGCAATTGCAGCAGCAGATGTACGACGACCCACCGTTCATCTATCTCTACGTGCCGTTCTCGTTCGAGGCAATCAGCGATCGGGTCGCCAACTACAAGCCGCGCTCGGCCGAGGAGTACTGGCTTTGGGACTTGGCCGTGGCCGGCTGATCGACGCGGATCACTGAGCTAATAGTCGATTGGCAGGGCCGAGGCACTACGCCTCGGCCCTGCTGATCGAAAGAGCGGGAACGAGCAGAGGGGGAAGTCGGTGACTAAGTACTTGGTCGGGCGCATAGGTCAGTCACTGTTGCTGGTGCTCGGCGTGATGGTGATCGTCTTTTCGATGCTGAGGGTGTCAGGGGATCCGACCAACCTGCTCGTTCCTCGGGAGGCAACCCAGGAGCAAAGAGAAGCGGCACGAGAGGCGCACGGCTTGAACAGGACCGTTGCTGAGCAGTTTGTCGACTTCGTGGGCGATTCGGCCCGCCTTGACTTCGGTAGCTCGCTTCGTTACAAGATCCCGGTACGAGAAGTGATCTTCGACCGGATGCCGGCGACGATCGAGCTCGGCGTCGTGGCGATGGCCTTCGCGGTCGCGGTCGGAGTACCGCTCGGAATTCTGGCCGGCGTCAAGGCGGGCGGCCGCTGGGATGGTGCGGCGCGCGGGATCGGCCTGCTCGGCCAGACGATCCCGAATTTCTGGCTGTCGTTGGTCTTCATCGTGGTGTTCGCCGTCAAGCTTGGATGGTTGCCGTCGTTCGGGCGCAGCACGATGTCGATGTGGTTCCTCACCATTCCTGACAAGTCGATAATCTTGCCGGCGGTTGCTCTCGGCTTGTTTCCGATGGCTCAGTTTCTGCGGTTCACGAGATCGTCGGTGCTGGAGATCGTCAATGAGGAGTACGTGCGCATCGCTCGCAGCAAAGGCCTCAGAGCGCCAGTCATCTACATTCGTTATATATTGCGCAACGCGCTTATCCCACTCATCAGTGTCATGAGCCTGCAGATCGGGGCGCTGCTGGGTGGATCGTTGTATATCGAAGCTGTTTTTGCGTGGCCTGGCGCCGGAGGGTTGTTGGCCGAGGCCGTGAGCAATCGCGACTTCCAACTCGTACAGGGCATAGCGTTCTTCGGCGCGCTCATCGTCATCCTCTTCTCGCTTCTTTCTGATGTGCTGTACACAGTCGCCGACCCGCGGATCAGAGTGGGAACGTTGGGACAGACGGGGACCGGTCGGCGTAGATCAGCCGCGGACCATGCGTCTGCGGCGATACCGAAGCCACGCGGAGAGGGGATCACATGACCGATCACGCCACTCCAAGAGGCGCGGATTTCTCTGCTGAGGAGATTGAAACCCACCATCAAGTCGACACCGAAAAGGATCTGCGGCTCCGGGCCCGGGCTCGCGATGCCCTGCGGCTACTTCGCCGGTCCAAGGGCGGCATGTTCGGTGCCTTCGTCTTCGTCATGTTGCTCATCCTCGCCACGTTCGCGCCATGGATCGCTCCCCATGATCCTCTCCAGCAGACACTGAGCGATGCCAATACCCCGCCGTTCTGGTCCGATGGTGGCTCCAACGACTACCTGATCGGCACCGACACCCTCGGACGCGACATTCTCAGCCGCATCATCTTCGGAACCCGAGTCTCGCTTGGTGTGGCTCTCGGTGGCGTTGGAATCGCCATCACGTTGGGTATGGCGATCGGTCTGATCGCCGGCTACCGAGGCGGCAAGATCGACGCCGTGATCGTCGGTTTCATCAATCTGATCCTGTCGCTGCCCTACCTGTTGTTCGTGGTGTTCTTCGCAGCCGTCGTTGGGCGAAGCCTGCTCAACGTGATTCTCATCTTCGGCTTCACGTCGATTCCGGTGTTTGCCCGTGTGACGCGGGGTGAGGTCTTGAAGCTACGGGAGAGCACGTTCATCGAGGCAGCGAGAAACGTCGGCGTACCGGAGGGCCAGATCCTACGGCTGCACCTGTTGCCCAACCTCGTCGGCCCGCTGGCCACGCTGGCCACGTTCGAGATGTCGGCCATGATCCTCTACGAGGCCGGCCTCGGATTCCTCGGTCTTTCGGTGCCGCCCAGCACGCCGAGCTGGGGCAACATGATCAGCGCCGGTCGAGGCGTGCTGACGATTCGTCCGTGGATCTCGCTCGCACCGGGGTTCGCCATCGTCTTTGCCGGACTCGGGCTCAACTTGCTCGGCGATTGGTTGCGCGACGCACTCGACCCCCGATCTCAACGAGTGAAGCAGTGAACGCGCCGGCACTGATCGACGTGAAGAACCTCGAGGTCCGGTTCGACATCCCGGAAGGCACCGTGCATGCGGTGAACGGCGTCACGTTCTCGGTCGCCAAGGGTGAGACGCTGGCCATCGTGGGCGAAAGCGGAAGCGGAAAATCTGTGACGATGCTAGCCCTGCTGCGGCTGCTCGCCGAGCCGCCGGCACGGATATCCAACGGCACAGCGACCCTCGAGACAGCGGACGGAACGGTCAACCTCCTGCAAGAGTCTCAGCGCCGGCTGCGACGGGTTCGAGGGGCCGAGATCGGGTTCATTGCCCAGGACCCCATGAGCTCCCTCAATCCAACAGTGCGGATCTCAACCCAGCTCATCGACATGATCCGCACCCATCTCGGTCTATCGAGGCGGCAGGCTCGCAACCGCGCTATCGATCTGCTGGAGAGGGTCGGGATACCCGACGCCGCCGGCCGCATCAATGCCTACCCTCACCAGTTCTCGGGAGGGATGCGACAGCGCGTCATGATCGCCATCGCAGTGGCGTGCGACCCCCATCTGCTGATCGCCGATGAGCCAACCACGGCGCTCGACGTGACGGTACAGGCCCAGATCGTGGAGCTCATGCAGGATCTGCGCGACGAACTCGGGCTGGCCCTGATCTGGATCACCCACGATCTCGGCGTCGTTGCCGGTCTGGCCGATCGAGTAGCGGTTATGTATGCTGGCCGGCTTGTAGAGACATCCGATGTGGTCAGCCTGTACCAGCGGCCACTACACCCGTACACCATAGGGCTCCTGAATGCCCTGCCCAAGATGGGCGACCGAGCTGATCGGTTGACCAGCATCCCCGGTCTGCCGCCCGATCTCACTGAAGAGCCGACTCATTGCCCGTTCGCGGCTCGCTGCCCCCATGTGTTCGACCGATGCAGAAGCGAGATGCCGACGCTGATCGAGCCGGTCCATGGTCGACACGTCGCTTGTTTCTACGACGTCGAGGCGGGGGTGCCACGACATGGCTGAGCCCGGCTCGGCTGAGTCGGCCCAACCCGTCGCAGAGTCGGCGGCGTCGGCCACGGTCAGGGGTTCTGCTGAGCCCGTGCTTCGGGTCGTGAACATGACGAAGTATTTTCCGGGAACGTCGAGCGACAAACCGATCAAGGCGGTCGATGGCGTGAGCTTCGAGCTCTTCGCGGGCGAAACGCTTGGGCTGGTCGGCGAGAGCGGGTGCGGCAAATCCACCACCGGAAGGGCTGTGCTCCAGCTCCATCGCCCTTCTTCCGGGCAGGTCTGGCTGGGCGACATCGAACTCACGAACCTCGGCGAAAAGGAGCTGCGCAAACTCCGACCGCGGATGCAGATGATCTTCCAGGACTCCTATGCGTCGCTGAATCCCCGCCATACCGTCGGCCGCATCATCGGCGAGCCGATGAGGGTCCACACGCAGATGACAACGCAACAGGTCAACGACCGGGTGCTGGAGCTTCTCGACCGGGTCGGCCTCCGTGCTGCTCACCGCACCCGCTACCCCCACGAATTCTCCGGCGGTCAGCGCCAGCGAATCAACATCGCCCGGGCGCTCGCCCTCAGCCCCGACCTGATCGTCTGCGACGAGCCCATCTCTGCGCTCGATGTGTCGATCCAAGCGCAGGCGATCAACCTCTTCGCCGATCTTCAAGACGAGTTCGGAATCGCCTACCTGTTCGTGGCCCACGACCTCTCGATGGTGGAGCACATCTCCGACCGAGTCGCGGTGATGTATCTCGGACACATCGTCGAGCTCGCCCCGACCGAGCCTCTGTTCGAGGCAACGCTTCACCCGTACACGCAGGCCTTGCTGTCGGCGGTTCCGGTACCGGATCCTGTGGCCGAGGCCAGTCGGACCCGTGTACCGCTCGTGGGCGAGGTTCCGAGTCCTGCCGCGCCGCCCCCCGGGTGTGTCTTCTCGACCCGCTGCCCCTTGGTTATCGACCGCTGTCGTGCTGAGGTACCCGAACTCCGTGCGATCACCCCCAACCATTGGGCTGCATGTCATCTCGCCGATCGGGAAGGGTCGTCGATCGTCGGTGAGCCTCGCTGATCAGTGGAGGTCGCGCGGTGAACTCACTGCGTTACCCCCAACCCGAGGCCATCATCTAGCCTGTCCCGCTAAACTCGCTTCCCGGAGGCTGCCCCGATGAAGTTCGTGTCGTACAACATCCGCTACTCACAAGGCAGGGACGGCCGTTTCGACCTCGAAAGGACCGCGGCCACGGTACGAAGCGCCGACGTGATCGCACTGCAGGAAGTCGTGCGCAACCTCGACGCGCCTCCTGACAAAGATCAACCAGCCCGGTTGGGGGAGTTGCTTTCGCAGCATCACTGGGTGTACGGACCCAACGTCGATCTCGACGCGAGCACGGGAACTCTCAACGGGTCAACCGAGCATCGTCGACTTCAGTTCGGCAATATGGTCCTTTCCCGCTGGCCGATCCTCTCGTGTCGGAACCTGCTCTTGCCGAGAGTACGGGTCATCGATGCCCATGGCGAACAGTCTGGCGCGCTCGAAGCAATCATAGATGCTCCGTCTGGGCCTCTTCGGTGCTACTCAGTCCATCTCAATCCTGTCAGCCCCCGGCTACGGAGAACAGAGATCGAGTATCTGCTGCCATTTCTGTTTAGAGTTCCCTTCGACGGGGCGTCGGTCACCGGAATCGAATGGATGGGCATCGGCGAGAGCCCTGTGCCAACCGAGTTCGTGCTGATGGGCGACTTCAACCTGACTCCAACGTCAACCGAGTATCCACTCATCGTCGGCGAGGCTGACTACTACTACGGCCATACTCTCACCGGTGACCGGCTCGTGGACACGTGGACTGCAGCCGGCAACTCCCTCGACGAGGGAATCAGCTGGTATGACGGGAGTCGAGGGTTCGAGGTCGGCTTGAAGCTCGACTACGGATTCGTGACGCCGGGCCTGGCATCAAGGGTCGAATCTGCGTGGATCGACGACGACGCGGTCGGGTCGGACCACCAGCCAACGTGGTTCGAACTCAACTAGTTGTGCTGTCCGCGGTATCGAAGAACCTGAGAACTTCCTCCACCCCAGCTTGCTGCCCGAGTTGGCGGACGAATGTCGTTCGGCCTTGGCGCGCACGCAGTTGCTCGTGACCACCCACTCACCTTTCTTCCTTGACGGTTTGAGGGCCAAGGAGGTGCGCATCCTTTGGCGTGATGACGTCGGCTACACCCATTTGGAGTCCCTAAAGTCCGAAGTCACGGGCATGACCATCGTTGCACCGCTGTACTCCGACGAGAGATCCTTCTTTTCTGACCACGAACCAGGTGTCTTCGAAGTGCTCCGCGTCGGCGAGTTCTTGGGGTATGTGGATGCTGATAACGAGGTCACCTTCCCACTGCGCACCAGAGCGATGCGGCCCGACACGGACGCGCGCCATAATCGTCCCGGGGTGGGGGAGCGGGTCCGGTAACCTTCTGCCATGTCGTTGGATTCGGTCGTTCTGGTTGGTCCCATGGGATCGGGGAAGTCGACGGTCGGTCGCGCCCTAGCGGATCGTGAGCAGATGAACCACCTCGACCTCGACGAGATGGTCGTGGCGGCTCGCGGACTCACAATTCCCGAGATCTTTGAGGTCGAGGGTGAATCTGGATTTCGAACTCTTGAACACGATGCCCTGTCAAGCGCGCTTGTCGGGGGGCCTGCGGTGATATCCACTGGAGGTGGTGTGGTCACAATCGAGTCCAACCGGGACCTGTTGGGCCGATCCGGTGCTCTGGTTGTCTGGCTCGATGCTTCGGTGGAGGTGTTGACCGGTCGGGTCGGCGACGGCGCAACAAGGCCATTGTTGGCCGGCGACGATGTTGAGGGCGCACTGCGAACCACCGTCGCCGAGCGCGCCGACCGGTACAACGAGGTCGCAGACATCCGAATCGACACCTCCGATATGTCCGTTGAGGATTGCGTTGATCTGATCACCGCGGCGCGTGCGAAGAAGAGGCTGGCGCCATGCCGGTAATCAACGTTGAACTGCGTGATCGCGGCTACCCAGTGCATGTGGGGCCAGGGGTGCGCGAACTTCTTGGTGGCCTGATCCCTACGGGCGCCAAACGGGTTGCCGTTGTCACCCAGAAGTCGATTCCTTGGACAGTCGATCCCGGCCTCAAGCAACTGACAATCACAGTTCCCGACGGAGAATCAGCGAAGTCGATGAGCGTCGTGGAGGACATCTGTCGGAAGATGACGGTCGCCGGGTTCAGTCGCGCCGATGTGGTGGTGGCAGTTGGTGGCGGCGTCGTCACCGACGTTGGCGGGTTCGCAGCAGCGGTTTATCACCGCGGTGTTCGTTTCATCAACGTAGCAACCACGCTGTTGGCTCAGGTTGATGCCGCTATCGGCGGAAAAACCGGAGTCAACCTGGTTGAAGGCAAGAACCTGGTGGGTGCTTTCTGGCAACCCTCCGCGGTAATTTGCGACACGGAGATGTTGACGACGCTGCCGATTCGCGAATATCGCAGCGGTTTGGGAGAAGTCGCCAAATATCACTTCCTCGGCCCGGTTCCCGCGGTGCCTACGGGTGCGCCGGAGGTGAGAGTGGATGCCGAAGTTGTGGCTGCCTGCGTGCAGATCAAAGCTGATGTTGTAGCTGCAGACGAGCGGGAGGGAGGCAGACGAGCGATTCTCAACTATGGCCATACGCTCGCCCATGCCATCGAGACCGCGGGGCATTACGACTTGCGTCACGGTGAGGCTGTAGCCGTCGGCATCGCATACGCGGCGGAGGTCGCACGACGCCTTGAGCGCATCGGCGACGAGCGCGTGATGGAGCATCACCGGGTGCTAGCCGGCTATGACCTGCCTTGCGGGTTACCCGAAGGGTTGGACACCGAGAAATTGCTCAACCTGTTCAGCCGCGACAAAAAAGCGATCCAAGGCGTCACATTGGTGCTCGACGGACCCGGCGGGGTCGAACCGGTCACCGGGATCGACCCTGCGATCCTGCGCGACGCGCTGGGTACGCTGCGATGACCGGGTCTGATTCAGCAATCGAGTTGGGCGCGAGGACTGGAGACCATTCATGAGTTCTGTTGTTCTGCTTGTATCGGGACCCAATCTCAATTTGTTGGGTACGCGAGAACCTGAGGTTTACGGCACCGAGACCCTCGATGACCACGTCGCCAACGCGACTGCCACTGCGGCTGTCCACGGCTTGGAGGTCGAGCACTTTCAGTCCAACCACGAAGGGGAACTGATCGAGGCGATCCATGGTGCTAGAGATCGGGTGGCTGCCATCGTGATCAACCCGGGCGCTCTCACACACTCGTCGTGGGCCATTCACGATGCTCTCGCCGCGTTTTCCGGAGTCATAGTTGAACTCCATTTGTCGAACCCCAAAGCACGTGAATCCTGGCGTCACGTTTCAGTTGTCGCCCCGGTGGCCACAGGATCAATCGTCGGTTTTGGCGCGGACGGTTATCGCCTCGCGATGGAAGCTGTGGCAGCAAAGCTGGCAACATGAGTTTGTGAACGCTCAACCCCATGACCTGCCGCCGCTGAGTGCACAGGGTCGCAGCGAACGCGTACAGGCCGCGGCGGAGGCGAAAGGTGCTGACGCGTTGGTGGTCACGGACCTGACCAACATCCGTTGGTGTACCGGCTTCACAGGTTCGGCTGGTGTGCTCGTCATCAGCAAAGACCGCAGCGTGTTGATCACCGACAGCAGATATTGCGATCAAGCCCCGGCTCAACTCGACGCTGCAGACTGCGGCACGGAGGTGTGTATTGACTCGGCCTGGGTCGCCACCGTTGCCACGATCCTCAACGATGTCACCGGCGTGAACGGCGCCGGAAAAGTTGCACTTGAAGCCGATCGGATCGTGTGGGCAGATCAGCGTCGCTTGGCCGACGCGCTCGCTGCGGAGTTGATAGGGACCGTTGGTCTTATTGCGGAGTTGCGCAGCGTGAAGGACGAAGCGGAATTGGTTCGGATGGAGACCGCGGCGGAAATCGTTGACGCGGTACTCAGAGATTGTCAGAACCGATTTGTTCTGGGCATCAGCGAGCGTGAACTGGCTCAAATGTTGGAGGACGGCATGCGTGCGGCGGGCGCCGAAGGTCCGGCCTACGACACGATCGTGGCTTCGGGCCCCAACGCGGCGTTGCCCCATGCCCGTGCGGGTTCCAGACGCCTCGCCAACGGTGATCTGGTGGTGGTCGACGCGGGAGCTTTGGTTGAGGGCTATCGCAGCGACATGACTCGTACCTTCGTTGTCGGCTCTCCCGACGATCGGGCGGTGGAGATCCACGACATCGTGACCCGAGCTCAAGCGGAGGGAGTGGCGACGGTGCGTGCCGGCGTTGAGGCGGGTGAAATCGACAGGGTCTGCCGGGATTTCATTGCGCGCGAGGGATACGGAGATGCCTTCTCACACGGAACTGGCCATGGAGTCGGTCTCGACATTCACGAACTTCCGGCGGTGCGCCGCGGCAACACCGCTATCCTTTCGCCCGGCCAAGTAATCACCGTCGAGCCAGGGATCTATCTCTCTGGCTACGGGGGTGTGCGAGTCGAAGACATGGTGGTCGTCACCAACGACGGTTGCCGCCCGTTGACCAAGTATCCCAAGGAGTTTGTGTGCCTGTCATCACAACCAACGATCTGAAGAACGGGATGACCCTGAATCTCGACGATGGACTCTTTCAGATTGTCGATTTTCAGCATGTCAAGCCGGGTAAAGGTCATGCCTTTGTTCGCACGAACCTGCGCAACTTGCGCGCCGGGGGGACTGTGGAACGCACTTTTCGGGCCGGCGAGAAGGTCGAACGGGCCAACATCGACAAGCGCGAGATGCAGTTTCTCTACCGAGACGGCGAGGACTACGTCTTTATGGACAATGAGTCCTACGAGCAGATCAACGTTGCCCCCGCCACGCTCGGCGACACCACCAATTTCATTGTCGATGGATCTACCGCCATCCTGTTGATGTTCGGAACTGAAATCATCGGTACCGACATGGCCGCGGCTGTCGAGTTGAGCGTGGCAGCAACTGAACCAGGTTTGCAGGGTGACCGATCGTCGGGCGGCACCAAACCTGCCACCTTGGAGACCGGGTTGGTGATTCAGGTTCCGCTATTCATCGAGACCGGCGAACGGGTCAAGATCGACACCCGTTCGGGTCAATACCTCAGCCGCGCGTGAACGGCGGACCCTCAAGCATCGGTGGTCGTCGGGAGGCCCGAGAAGAAGCCCTGGGTTTCCTCTATGAGATGGAAGTCACCGGTGATTCGCTGCAAGCAGCCTTGAAAGCCAAACCTCTGCCACCGGAGGACTATGCCCTGCAAATGATCGAGGGTGTTACCAGTCAGGTGTTCGAGTTCGACGAGCGGATAGGTGCTCACCTGATGGGTTGGACCGTTGATCGACTAGCAGTGGTTGATCGTGTGCTTGCCCGGATGGCGACCTGGGAGTTGTTTGAACGCAAAGACGTACCAACCGGCGTAGTGCTGAGCGAGGCAGTGGAACTCGCCTCGCAATACTCCGGAGAGGAATCACCCCGCTTCCTCAACGGCGTGCTGCGGGCCATCGCCACCGAAGCTCGAGGAGCGGAGGAACAATGAGCACCTCCAGACCACCGAGATGAGGCCAGAGCAGTGAGCGAGCGGGCGATCGTGCTTGAGGTACCGGACCTGAAATGCGAGTTGATTCGCCTGCGACCGTGGCAACTCGCAGATGCCCCCGAGTTGGAGAAGGCCTGGACGGACCCCGCGATCTTAAGCGACTCGGTCGGGCCCGAAGACCGTTCGCTGCGAGATGCCCGCAAGTGGATATCGAGAACCGATGTCCGTCGGCGTGCCGGCGTAGCGGTCGATCTGGTTGTTGCGGATGCCGCCAGCGATTTACTGCTTGGTGAGGTCGGTCTGTACAGGTTCGACAAATCAAGGCGCGCCTCCTTGATTAGTTGGTGGTTGTCGGCTTCGGCGCGGGGGCAAGGTATCGCCACCCGAGCTGTGAACCTTTTGGCCACTTGGGCGTTGGATGGTCAGCTGAACGCGGTTCTCGCCGAAATCAAGATGAACAACGTCAAGTCCCAAGAGTTGGCCACTCGTTGCGGTTTCGATCTTCTGCGCCCGGCCCGCGACTCAACCCCAGCCGTTTTTGTCCGTCGCGCCAGCGGGGCGCAGCCGAAGTAAAACCAGGAAATCCACAGGTGGGTGCCGTGGAGTAAGCGAGCGCGCGTGATACCTTCGGGTCTCGACCATGAAACGAGTCCAGTGAGGCTCGAATGGACGGGAGCATTTAGTGGCAGAGCGAGAACGGCGATTGGCCGGCACACCCTCGGGCGGTGTTTTCCAGGCCCGGACGCAAGTAATGACCGCGTCCGATGTAACCCGAGCGATTCGGCGCATGGCTCACGAGATTCTCGAACGCAACTCGGGTTGCGCGGATGTCGTGATAGTCGGTTTGCAAACAGGCGGAGTCAGCCTCGCCGAGCGCCTGGTAAACGACATCAGTCAGATCGAAGGAACCGATGTCGCGGTCGGGAGTCTCGACGCCACCATGCACCGCGACGATTTTGATCTCCGCCCGATCATGTCCGAAGCGGCCACCGTGATCCCAGTCGACCCAACCGGCAAGATAATCGTGTTGGTCGATGATGTCCTCTACACGGGGCGCACGGTGCGTGCTGCACTCGACGCGATTCACAGTTATGGACGACCAAAAGCGATTCAGCTCGCGGTGATGGTTGATCGCGGCCACCGCGAACTTCCGATTCGTCCCGACTTCGTCGGCAAGAATCTGCCGACCCGCCGAGCTGAAATGGTCGATGTCAACAGCGGCGGTGTCGACCTCGGGGAGATCTCGTGAAAGCCCTGCGGCACCTGCTATCGATGGACGACCTCGACCGCGACGATATCGATTACCTGCTCGACCTCACGGAACGATACGTCGAAGTAAGCGAACGGAAGATCCCGCGGATCCCCGCGCTTCGAGGCAAGACCGTAGCCTTGGTCTTCTACGAGGATTCCACGCGCACCCGAATCAGCTTCGCCACCGCTGCTAGTCGACTCTCCGCGGACACCTTAGGGTTCGATGTCAAGCGTTCTTCGGTCAGCAAGGGCGAGTCATTGCGCGACACGATCGAGACCATTTCCGCAATGGGTGTCCATGGCGTCGTGTTGCGTCACTTTGGTGCAGGTGCCCCTTGGCGTGTCTGCGAATGGACCGATGCCTCAGTGATCAACGGGGGTGACGGCCGCAACCAACACCCCACCCAGTCTCTGGCCGATCTGTTCACGGCGCGTCAACATCTAGGAGAACTCGACGGTAAGCGTGTCGCCATCGTGGGCGACATCAAGAACTCGCGAGTTGCTCGATCCAACGCCATCGGGTTCACCAAAATGGGTGCAGAAGTCATCTTCGTTGCCCCGCGAACGCTGCTGCCGGCAAGTCTTGAAGGCTGGCAGGTCGGCGTTACCCATAACCTCGACGAAGTAGTTGACGAGGTTGATATCTGTTATCTGCTGCGTATGCAACTCGAACGCCAGCATGATGCCGCGGTGCCCACGCTGCGAGAGTTCCACCACGAGTTCGGGTTGACCGCGGCCCGTGCAGACCGGCTTAAAGACAATGCGTTAATCATGCATCCCGGCCCGATGAACCGAGACGTTGAAATCGCCGGCGAAGTTGCTGACCGCCCCAATGCCGTCATTACCGAGCAGGTCGCAAACGGTGTTGCCGCGCGCATGGCAGTGCTGTTCGTGCTGATCGGTTCGAGACTCGATCTCGTCGAAGAAGGCAGTCTTGTCGACTCCGAGAGTGCGGTGGCATGAGCACCCTGGCCATTCGCGGCGGAACAGTGATTGACGAGCAAGGCTCTCGACGTGCCGATGTGGTTATAGGTGATGAGGGTACAATTCTCGCCGTTGATTCGGGACTCACCGCCGATCATTCCGTTGATGCCAGTGACTGTGTTGTCTCACCAGGATTTGTCGATCTTCACGTTCATCTCCGTCAACCCGGAAACGAAGAAGCCGAAACCGTCGACACCGGTGCCCGCGCGGCGGCTTTGGGCGGATTTACCGCGGTGGTGGCTATGCCCAACACCGACCCGGCCATGGACTGTGTTTCGGTGATCAGCGAAGTACGGGCTCTTGGCGAGACGGCGATCTGCGAGGTGGTTCCCTCAGCGGCAATTTCGGTGGGACGCCGAGGCGAAGCGCTGGCACCCATGGCCGAACTCGTGCGTGCAGGGGTTCGGATTTTCACAGACGACGGCAACGGAGTGCAGGACGACAAGCTGATGCGCACAGCGTTGGAATACGCCAGTTCACTAGAGCACCTGTGCGGTGGTAAAGCCATCGTGTTGGCACAGCACTGCGAAGTCGAATCGCTCAGCAAGGGCGGTTTCATGCATGAGGGAAAGTGGTCGAGCTGGCTGGGTATCCCCGGTCAACCATCCGAAGCAGAAGAGTTGATGGTGATGAGAGATATCGCGCTCTGCCGTCTCACCGGTGCGCGGGTCCATTTCCAGCACATGTCGACCGCCGGTTCGGTTTCCATGATCCGCGCGGCCAAAGCCGCAGGGCTGCCAGTCACAGCTGAGGCTGCGACTCACCACTTCTGCCTGACCGAGGCTTGTTGTCAGAGTTACGACCCGGTCTACAAGGTGCATCCGCCGCTGCGCACCGACGCGGATGTGGAAGCGGTGAAAGCTGGTCTGGCTGACGGCACAATTGACGCCATCGCTACTGACCATGCCCCCCATGCGCCCAAGTCGAAGCAACAGACGTTCGCCGACGCGCCCCCCGGAATGCTCGGACTCGAGACTGCCTTCGCGCTGGCCAACACGTATCTCGATATACCGATTGAGTCGCTGCTCAGGGCGATGTCCTGGCGCCCCGCGGCCATTGCCGGCCTGAGCGAAACCCATGGTGGACCAATCAAAGAAGGTTCCGTGGCCAACCTCACAGTGATCGACCCCAGCGCGGCTTGGACAGTTTCAGCAGCGGCGATGGCGAGCCGTAGCTCCAACACGCCCTATGAGGGAATGGCGCTACGGGGGAGAGTGCGTCACACCATCTACCAAGGAGAGGCCGTGGTAGTCGACGGTGTCGCGCAACGATGAGCGGTTCTCGTTCGATTCGCGCCTATCGGCTGGTGCTGGCTGACGGTGAAGTCTTTGAAGGCGAAGGTATAGGCGCTGATCCAGTCGATGGTGTTGCGTCGGGCGAGGTCGTGTTCAACACGGTTCTGTCCGGCTACCAAGAGGTGATTACCGATCCGTCGTATGCGGGCCAGATCATTACGTTCACCTACCCACACATCGGCAACTACGGGGTGAATCCCACAGACGACGAAGCACACAGGCCGTTTTGTGAGGGTGTCATCATCCGCGACCTTGCCCGTCGACACAGCAACTGGCGCTCACAAGGTGATCTTGACACTTTCTTGCGTACCCACAACCTGGCTGGCATCGCGGGCGTGGACACTCGTCGCCTCACCCGTCATATTCGCGACTTCGGAGCAATGCCGGCAGCATTCGGTTCAGCCGACGAAGAGAAACTGCGGGCCGCGGCCATCGCAGACCCCACAACGAGCGGGGTTGACCTTGTGCGAGTCGTGTCCACCAAAGAGCCATACACGGTCGGGAGCGGCAAACGCCGGATTATCGCCTATGACCTCGGGATCAAGTCCACAATGCTGCGTCATCTGTCAGAGTTGGCAACGGTCACGGTCGTGCCCGCAGACACCCCGGCCGGCGATGTGCTGGCCGCCTCACCCGACGGCGTTTTCCTGTCCAACGGTCCCGGTGATCCACAAATGGCTGGATCGATTGTCAACGAACTCCCGAAGCTGCTTGGACGTGTGCCGATCTTCGGGATTTGCCTCGGACACCAAGTGCTGTCGTTGGCCCTTGGTGGCAAAACCTTCAAGATGAAGTTCGGGCACCACGGCGGCAACGTGCCGGTGAAAGATGTTCGTAGCGGCAAAGTTGAGATCACCAGCCAAAACCACAACTTCGCGGTGGAGATCGGATCGGTTTCCAATGTCGTTGAAACGCATGTGTGCCTGAACGATGGCGCTCTCGAAGGTATGTTCCACAAAGACCTTCCGGTGTTCAGCGTGCAGTACCACCCTGAAGCCGGGCCGGGCCCCCACGACAGCCGCTACCTGTTCAAGGATTTCGCGCAACTCATGGACACCACAGGTTTGGTCGCCTAGTGCCGCGCAGAGACGACATCGAATCAATCCTGATCATCGGTTCTGGCCCAATCGTCATTGGACAGGCTTGTGAGTTCGACTACTCCGGTACACAAGCGTGCCGAGCACTCAGAGAGGAGGGCTACCGCGTCATCCTGGCCAACTCGAACCCGGCGACGATCATGACCGATCCCGATTTCGCCGACGCCACCTACATTGAACCCCTTGATTCAGCGTTCCTCGCCAAGATCATCGAAAAAGAAAAACGCGACAACCCTGACAAAACCATGGCTCTGCTACCGACACTGGGTGGACAAACCGGGTTGAACCTGGCGATGGAACTCGAACGGGAAGGCGTGCTCGAAGAGCACAACGTTGAACTGATCGGCGCAGATGCAACCGCAATCGCCACAGCCGAAGACCGAGACCTTTTCAAGCTGGCCATGACCGAAATTGGGTTGGAAGTCGCCCGTTCCGGGATCGCCCACGACATGGAGAAAGCGCGTGAAGTGGTCGACGAAGTCGGCCTGCCTGTCATTGTCCGCCCCGCCTACATCCTCGGTGGCCGGGGTACCGGGATCGCTTCGACACACCAAGAGTTTGAGAAAATAGCCAGCTACGGCCTCGAGTGCAGCCCAATCTCAGAGATTCTGATTGAAGAGTCGATAGCGGGTTGGAAAGAATTCGAACTGGAGGTCATGCGCGACCGCCACGACAACTGCGTGGTGGTGTGTGCCATCGAAAACTTCGATCCCATGGGTGTGCACACCGGTGATTCGATAACTGTGGCACCGACGCAGACCCTCACCGATGTCGAGTACCAGAAACTTCGCGACGGATCGTTTGCGTGTATCCGCCGGGTCGGGGTCGAGACAGGAGGGTCCAATGTGCAATGGGCGGTCCACCCCGACACTGGTCGGCAGGTCATCATCGAGATGAACCCGCGTGTGAGCCGCTCATCAGCGTTGGCCTCGAAAGCAACCGGGTTCCCGATAGCCAAGATCGCAGCAAAACTTGCCGTGGGTTACACCCTCGACGAGATACCCAACGACATCACCAAAAAAACGCCGGCCTCCTTTGAGCCTTCAATCGACTATGTGGTTACGAAGGTGCCGCGCTGGGCGTTCGAGAAGTTCCCGGGCACATCGGGAATCTTGGGGACTTCGATGCAGAGCGTTGGCGAGGTGATGTCCATTGGCAGGACTTTTCCAGAGTCGCTACAAAAGGCGCTGCGCTCACTCGAACAAGGACGATACGGCCTCAACTGCGATCCAGGAGAAGCAGCGTTCGACCAACTTGACGACCAAGCACTGCTGGCTGCCGCGTCGGTCGCCACACCCGACCGTCCGTTTCAGCTGGAAGCCCTGCTTCGGCGAGGAACTTCGGTAGAGAAAATTAATGAAGCGACGGCTGTTGATCTCTGGTTCCTTGACCAGATGCTGTTGATTACCGAGGAGCGGGCCTACCTCGCCACTCGTACTCTCGACGACATTGACAGGCGGGATCTCAAACGCGCCAAGCAACTCGGCTTCTCCGACTGTCAACTCGCCTATCTGTGGAGTACCACAGAGGCGCAAGTGCGTGAACGACGGCTGGCTGTTGGCGTCAAAACGACGTTCAAAACGGTCGATACTTGCGCTGCGGAGTTCGACGCCGAAACCCCTTATCACTATTCGACCTACGAAGACACCGATGAGGTTCGGCCCGGTGAGCGTGAACGGGTCATCATCTTGGGTTCGGGACCAAACCGCATCGGTCAAGGCATCGAGTTCGACTACTGCTGCGTGCATGCCAGCTTTGCTCTCAGAGATGCCGGATTTGAGACGGTAATGGTCAACTGCAACCCCGAAACGGTCTCCACCGACTACGACACCTCGGACCGCCTCTATTTTGAGCCTCTCACCTATGAGGATGTGATGAACATCATTGAGAGCGAGAAACCACTCGGCGTCATAGTGTCTTTGGGGGGACAAACGCCTCTGAAGCTCGCCGATCAACTGCCTGCAGAACTCATTTTGGGCACATCGCCGAGCGCTATTGACGCAGCAGAAGATCGAGAGCAGTGGAACGCACTCTGCGCCCGGCTTGAAATCCCCCAGCCCGCTGGTGGAACAGCCAAAAACACTGAAGAAGCTCTCGAGATCACCTCCCGTATTGGCTACCCGGCGCTGGTGCGCCCGTCATATGTGCTCGGCGGGCGGGCCATGGAAATCGTCTACGACGACGAAAACCTCCGCAGAGCGATGGACGAACTAGCAGGTTTTGGATCTCTCGGTCGTGAGGGAGGACTGTCCGCGCAACGCCCGGTCCTAATCGATCGTTTCCTCGAAGATGCCACCGAGGTTGATGTGGATGCGATACGAGATCACCAGGGCGTTTTCGTCATTGGCGCAGTAATGGAGCACGTCGAGGAAGCCGGTGTGCACAGCGGAGACTCAGCTTGTTCGATTCCACCGACGAATCTCACCGCCCCCACTGTCGAACTGATCGAGAGCTACACCGCCAGGATCGCCGCGGCCCTGGACGTAAGGGGACTGATCAACGTTCAGTACGCGGTGAAGGAGAACCAGGTCTTTGTGATCGAGGCGAACCCGCGAGCTTCGAGAACGGTGCCATTCGTCGCTAAAGCAACCGGTGTTCCGCTCGCCAAAGTGGCCAGCCGAGTAATGCTCGGCGCCACGCTGGAAGAACTTCGCGCCGAAGGTCTGCTGACAGAGCGGGGGAACTCTGAACATGTGGCGGTGAAGGAAGCGGTGCTGCCGTTCAATCGGTTTCCCGAAGCCGACGCGGTGCTCGGGCCAGAAATGCGTTCCACCGGTGAGGTGATGGGGATTGATCTGACCCCAGGATTGGCGTTCATGAAATCACAACTGGCGGCCGGTACCCGACTTCCAGAAGCTGGACCAGAAGACGTCACGGTGTTCATGTCGCTAGCGGACCGCGACAAGACCCTCGGTGCTGCTGTAGGACGCGGTTTTCGAGATCTGGGATTTTCGATTGTTGCCACCAGCGGCACCGCAGCAATGCTGCAAGTCGCTGGGGTTACCGTAGACACCATCGTCTCCAAACTTGGTGAAAGTGGCGGAGTCCACGCGGTTGAGTTGATCGAACGCGGTGATGTGCAATTGGTCGTCAATTCTCCGAGGGGCCGCCGCCCCCGCGCTGACGGAGCGCACATTCGCGCTGCTGCGGGACTGGCTAACGTGCCGCTGCTGACCACCGCAGCCGCAGCGATGGCTGCGGTTGAAGGGCTGCGAGACTGGGCCCGGTACCCGTTGCGGGTTCGGAGTCTTCAGGAGTATCACCAGCGAGGCGGATATCCGGGCGCGGTTGGCGGTTTCGAATGGCCGAGCGGTGAGTGAGCAGTGATCGATCTTTCGACGTCTGTGGGCTCGGTGAAGCTGAAAGCTCCGGTTCTGACCGCTTCAGGCACGGTTGGGTACGGTGCAGAGTTCGCTCGATACCTGCGTCCCGCGGAACTAGGCGCCGTAGTGGTCAAGTCGATGAAAGCCACGCCGTGGGAAGGCAATCCCGCACCTCGTGTACACCCGACCCCCGCCGGCATGATCAACAGTGTCGGACTCCAAGGCTTAGGGGCAAAGCACTGGCTCGAACATGAACTGCCACCCTTGGAGGCCACCGGTGCAACCATAGTGGCCAGCATCTGGGGCAACACCATCGACGAATACCGGCAGGCCGCTGATGCTCTGGCGCAAGCACCTTCCTGTGTGGTGGCGTTGGAAGTCAACGTGTCATGCCCCAACCTCGAAGACCGCAGTCGCATGTTCGCCCATAGCGCTGGGGCGACCTCCGACGCCATAGCAGCCACCGCCGGCTGCGGTCGGCCCCGCTGGGCCAAGCTCAGCCCCAACGCCCCCGACATTGCAGAAATCGCCGCGGCCGCCCATGCCGCCGGCGCAGAGGCTGTGGTTTTGACCAATACTCTGCTGGCGATGGTGATCAGTCCCGAGACCCGCCGTCCAGTACTGGGAGCGAAGCGAGGTGGACTCTCGGGAGCGGCCATGCGTCCGGTAGCAGTTAGGGCTGTCTACGACGTCCACGAGGCAGTGTCTGCGTTGCCGATCGTTGGAGTCGGTGGCGTTACCAGCGGAATTGATGTGGTGGAGTACCTGCTTGCGGGTGCTTGCGCGGTTCAGGTTGGCACAGCCACATTCGCCGATCCTCGAGCGCCGCGACAGATCCTCGGAGAATTTGAACAATGGTGCGATCGCCACGACGTGACGCACACAAGCGACCTCGTAGGCGCGGCACATGACTAACTATCGCCGCATGTAATTGCCTTCTTTTCTCTTGGCCTCTAGTGTTTCTGTCATGTCTAACCCTCCAAAGTTGTCAGACGAAGCGCGCGCCGCAGCACTTGCAAAGGCAACCGAAGCGCGCAAGGCCCGTAGAGAGTTGAAGCATCTGTTAAAGATGCGATCGTTGACTCTCGCAGAGGTTCTCGAAAGAGCCGACAGCGACGAAATCGTTGCCAAGACGAAGACGCTGGCGGTGATCGAATCGCTTCCCGGAGTAGGGAAGGTCAAGGCCCGACGCGCCATGGAAGACATCGGTATCGCTGAAAACCGTCGTCTTCGAGGCCTCGGCCAAAAACAAAGAGCTGAACTTCTGAATAGGTTTGGCTGACCCAAGGTCTCAAGAGAGGCTGGTTGATCAACAGTGATTGCGGCCTCGGACCAGTTGGTCATCGTTGTCTCTGGCCCCGGTGGAGTTGGGAAAGGCACGCTTGTAGCCCGTCTATTGGACCGGGACCAACGGCTCTGGCTTTCGCGCAGTTGGACGACCCGAGCGCGGCGTCCCGGCGAGTCAATGGAGGCCTACCACTTCACAAACCGGGAGTACTTCGACAGGCACTTGGAAGCCGGAGGGTTTCTTGAGTGGGTGGACTTTCTAGATTATCGACAGGGCACGCCGGCAGCGGAGCCACCACCCGGACATGATCTTGTCTATGAGATCGATGTGTACGGTGCTCAACAGATCCGACAGCACTTTCCAGAGGCTCTGGTCGTTTTTGTAGACGCTCCCTCCCGTGAAGCTCAGCGAGCCCGGCTCCAAGGCCGTGGCGATCCAGCAAACAAGATTGAAGCCAGACTGGCGAAGGCCGCGGACGAGTTGGCTATGGCCCACGAACTTGGTGCAGAGATCTTGATCAACGACGACTTGGATCGGGCGTTGACTGAGTTGGAAGCGTTGATTCGCGAGCGCCGCGGGAGCTAGTGGCGCTGCTAGGCTTGCAACTCGGTTGAACACCATGCGATAGACGACAAGGCTCGTCGACATCTCGGGAGAAGGCACAATGGCTCACGGCTACGACACGATGATGAATCCTTCGATTGAGGGTCTCCTCGATGATGTCGGTTCCAAGTTCCGTCTCGTCACCCTCTCAGCCATGCGGAGTCGTGAAATCACCAACTATGTGGGCCAACTCGGCCGTGGCATGGGAGCGTCGATACCTCCCCAGGTTGCATCCACGGCCAGCAAGCCATTGTCGATTGCCTTTGAAGAAATCGCCGCGGACAAGATCGTAGCAATCGACGTTGATCCCGAAGCCGAAGCTGAAACCGCTCCGGACTACGTGGGTGCCTGACCCGAATCATTTGGCAGGGTCTGTGGCATGACCACGCTCTCGGGTCGACGCATCATTCTCGGTGTCACCGGCGGGATCGCCGCCTACAAGGCGGTGGATCTATGTCGTCGTCTAGTTGACGCCGGGGCGCATGTAACACCGATCTTGACCAAGGGCGCCCTTGAGATGGTTGGTGAGGTCACGTTTTCTGCGTTGGCCAGCGAAGGAGCCCGCACCTCGCTGTTCAACGACCCCGCCACGCCAATTCCCCATACCGTGATGGGGCAGAACGCAGACATGGTTCTTGTAGCCCCGGCAACTGCCCGGATCATTTCCGATATTCGCACCGGGCGTTCCGGCGATCTACTGACAGCCACGATTCTTGCCACCCGGGCACCGCTGATGGTCTGCCCGGCGATGCACACCGAAATGTGGGAACAGGTCTCCGTGCAAGACAACCTTGCGGTACTGCGTTCCCGTGGAGTGCATGTTGTCGATCCCGAAAGCGGTCGCCTCGCGGGAGGTGATTTTGGGCTTGGGCGTCTCGCCGAACCAGTCGCGATTGTGACTGCTGTCAAGAATGTTCTCACTGCAGGCGATCTTGCGGGCAAGCGAGTGCTGGTCACCGCAGGGGGCACCCGCGAACCGATCGATGCAGTCCGCTTCGTCGGCAACCGATCCTCGGGCAAACAAGGGCACGCACTGGCCCGAAACGCTGCTGAACGCGGTGCTGATGTTGTGCTGATAACTACCAGTCCGACGAGCGCCCCAAGCGGCGTTCGCGTCGTGAATGTGTCCACAGCCGACGAAATGCATCGGGCCTGCAGCGATGAGGCGCCTCAAGCTGATGTGGTTGTAATGGCTGCCGCGGTTGCGGACTTCCGACCCCAAGAAATCGTGGATCGCAAGCTCAAGAAGGATCAGGGCACGCTCAGCGTTGAATTTGAACCCACCGTCGACATCCTCGCCGGACTGGGCGCAGCCAAACCCGACGGTCAGGTACTGATCGGATTCGCTGCGGAGACTGACGATGTTGAACACAACGCGGCCGCAAAACTCGACAAAAAAAACCTCGACATCATTGTGGCCAACGATGTTTCCAAACCAGGTGTGGGTTTTGAGCACGAAACCAATGAGGTTGTGGTGCTTTGTGCCAATGGTGTCCGGCGGCAAACGCCACTGTGCAGCAAAGACGAGGTGGCACGGGTCGTGCTCGATGCTGCAGTCGAAACCCTCAACCTCGGAACCCTCAACCTCGGAACCCTCAACCGAGATGACAAGGAGCAAGAGTGACTCGCTGGACCTTCACCTCTGAAAGCGTGACAGAGGGCCATCCAGACAAGATGGCAGATCAGATTTCAGATTCGATTCTGGATGCCATGTTGGCTCAGGATCCGATGAGTCGCGTGGCTTGCGAAACAATGGTCACGACTGGTCTAGCCATCGTTGCCGGTGAGATAACCACCGAAGCGTACGTAGATATCGCCAGCACGGTTCGCGAGACGATCAAGGGAATCGGTTACGACCGTGAAGCGTTCGGTTACGACGGGAATACCTGCGGTGTCATGGTCACCATCGACGATCAGTCGCCCGACATAGATCTAGGTCTCCGCGCTTCTGAGGAGGTTCGTTCGGGTATCGCGGGAGAACAGGACGTGCTCGACATGCAGGGTGCCGGCGATCAGGGAATGATGTTCGGCTACGCCTGCGATGAAACCGAAGAATTGATGCCTCTGCCCATCCATCTGGCCCATCGAATGGCGGAGCGCCACGCTGAGGTCCGTAGAGCGGGAACGATCCCGTACATTCGCCCTGACGGCAAAACCCAGGTGACTTTCGAATACGAGGACAGCAAACCCATCCGTCTCAAGACGGTCCTGGTTTCTACTCAACACAACGATGGCATCGACCGCGACACGATGATCCGGCCCGACTTGATTGAGCATGTCATCGCCCCGGTTATTCCCGCTGAATTCGCCGATGACAACTACGACGTGTACGTCAACCCAACCGGCCGTTTCGTAATCGGTGGACCGGTGGGGGACTGCGGGCTCACCGGGCGCAAGATCATCGTCGACACCTATGGCGGGATGGCTCGCCACGGAGGAGGCGCATTCTCTGGCAAGGATCCTTCCAAGGTCGACCGTTCCGCCGCTTACGCGGCTCGCTGGGTGGCAAAGAACCTGGTTGCCGCCGGAGCGGCTAGCCGGTGTGAGGTTCAGGTTGCCTACGCCATTGGCATGGCACGCCCCGTTTCAGTTCTTATTGAAACGTTCGGCACTGAGACTGTCGACAAGGCCGCGGTCGACACCGCTATCGACGAGATTTTCGATCTCCGTCCTGCGGCGATTCTTCGCGATCTCGACCTGCGGCGCCCGATCTACCAGAAGACCGCTTCATACGGCCACTTTGGCCGCTCCAGCGACGACGGCCTGTTCCCGTGGGAGAAAACGAACCGGGTCGACGAACTCAAATCAGCGTTGGGACTCTGAGGGTCCAGAGGCTGAGCGTCTCAGATGACCTTGGGCAAAACCGAACGAAGGGTTGTGCGGGTCATTCCCGATGTCTTGGGAATCAATCGGGAGTTCGACTATTTCGTTCCTGAAGCGTGGGAGGCTGATGGCCGCTCGGAGCGGCTAGGTGTGGGTTCGATGGTGCGGGTGTCTCTTGCCGGGCGACGGGTGGGTGCCTGGGTGTGTGCTGTTGATGTTGAGCCTGTAGTGGGATTGGAGTTGGCACCACTGAAGACCTTGAGCGGCATTGGACCCAGCGCTGAGATGATGGAGTTGGCCACTTGGGCCGCGTGGCGCTGGGCGGGTAGCCGAGTGAAGTTCCTGCGTGCAGCTTCGCCGCCTTCGATGCTCGCCGGAGTGCCGCAGGCCGCCAACCGCGAACTGGTGCCGTCTGGACCGGTAGATGTGTTTTCGCAAGCCTTTGAGCTGGCTCAAGAACAAGCCGTTGCCGTGGTCCGGACCCCACCGAGCAACGACGATGTGCCCCTCGCTCTTGAAGCTTGCCGAACCGGTGATGCGTTGTTGCTGTTGGCTGATTCTGGTCGGGCTCGCCGCCTTGGGATTGCTTTGCGCCGTGCTGGTGTGAAGGTCGCGCTCGGGACTCAGGAGTGGTCTGTGGCCGCGAGTGGCTCCACGGTGGTGGGGACTCGTTCAGCGGCCTGGATGCCCATGCCACGACTGTCCGCGGTCGTGGTCTTTGATGAACACGACGAGTCGCTTGCGCAGCAGTCGTCACCCACGTGGCACGCCCGTGTGGTCGGGTTGGAACGAGCGCGTCGTCGTGGCGTGCCGGCGGTTCTCAGTTCCCCGGTGCCGTCACTGGAAGCTCTGAGAGCGGGTCCGTTGTTGCGGCCCGACCGTACTGCTCAGCGAACCGGCTGGCCGCTGGTTGAAGTGCTTGATCGTCGTGATGAAGACCCCACCAAAGCGGGTCTTCTTGCCGAGAATATTGCCGGTTTGCTTCGCGGCGAGGGTCGAGTGATTTGCGTACTCAATCGCAAGGGACGTTCACGGCTCTTGTCCTGCGCAACCTGTGGTGAACTGGTGCGTACCCTCGACGGTGCCTCGCCCATGGTTCTGGCAGACCATGAGCTTCGTTCACCCGACGGGACCGAGGTGCGCCCGCCGGTTTGTGCCCACTGTGGCAATACTCGTTTGAAGAACCTCCGTGCAGGCGTCACAAGGGCCAAAGAAGAACTAGCGGCTCTCGTCGGCGAAGCAGTCGACGAGGTCACCGCATCATCTGTGGCAGAACCGACCACGCGCGTCGTGATCGGGACCGAAGCGGTGCTGCATCGTGTCGCCGCGGCCGATGTCGTCGTGTTTTTGGATCTTGACCAGGAACTGTTGGCACCTCGTCAAAGAGCCGTGGAACAGACGATGGCATTGTTGGCACGGGCGGCTCGTTTGTTGGGACCAAGGGACTCCGGTGGTCGCCTCGTACTGCAGACCCGCCAACCTGACCATGAGGTCGTGCGGGCTGTGTTGCGCGGCGACCCCTCGATCGTCGCCGTCGCAGAACGCGATCGTCGCAAAGCCGCGGGGATCGCCCCTTACGGAGCACAGGTCTTGGTCTCCGGTGTCGGCGCCAAAGAGTTCATTGGCGTGCTGGGTCATCCGGTTGGGATTCGAATTCTTGGCCCCTCCAATGACCGTTGGTTGTTGCAAGCCGACACCCATGAGCCACTCCTCAACGCCCTCGAAGCCACCCCCCGCCCGGATCGTCGTCTGCGAATAGAGGTCGACCCGCTCCGTGTCTGAGGCTCGCGAGATCAACCAAAGCTGAATCACTGACTGGCCTGTGGCGACAGCACCGGCTCTGAACTCCGGGTCATACTTGCGTCGTGTGTGTGACATAACGTCTCCTCATAGACGATGTCTCCACGATTTGGGGGGATACCCAACCGAAGGGTTCGACGCGGTTCGTGACTATGTGAAAGCAGCGCAGGTGTTAGGCGATTCAATCAACAAACAACACCACCCAACACCAAACGCGTGGCCGCTAACCAGCGAGTCTATGCACTCAATACGCGACAAAAACGTGTGATACGCGGTCGAGTCCAACTCGAATCGAACAAATGATGACCAACGACTCGCATTCGTCCACCTCGACAGTTGGCGTGTAGTAGCAGACCAGGTTCACCTAGTGTTGGTGCCCAGCGGCGCACCGTCCACCGACTCCGGGATGGGGATGTGTGCAGCGCCCCCGCTTCGACTTGTTACGCGCCCCGCATTCTCCCAGGAGCACCGGGGCCTGTTTCTGGTCGCTGGTCGCCTGCGTTTGAGTGCGCTTGCGCATCAACGAACTAACCCGGCCACGCAGAACCTGCCAGAACCCTTGTCGCTGGACGACTCCTCGCGCGGTTGCCTCCTGTGCAACCTCCTCAGCGAAATGGTGCATAGTTACGGTCCTGAGCGTCCCCTGCGGGAGTGCTTCCTCGATGAGGTCGATTAGCTCATCGGCGTTGTCGATCCCGAGAGTCTGAGCGAGTATCACACAGTCCGGCTTGTCCAGAAGACGGGCCGTGGTCAGCTTCATCGCCAACAGATACCTAGGACTCGCTGCTTCCACAACGAGATTGGTCCCCTCGAAAACGACCGTTGGCTCAGCACGAACCGCAACCGTCTTCGCTTTGGCCCCGTCGTTAACCCAGTCTGCACGCAGGTCGTGCCGTGCTGCGACCCTCGCTGCTGCACGCCGCAGACCCATCGGCATTCGCTCCGACACGACATCCACATCGACCGTCACACGATTAGACACATGAAGCGCAATAGCTGCGCCGCCCACGATGGCGATACGGCATGGTTCGCTGAGACCCTCAAAACTGAGTTCGTCGTCCAGTTCCGCTAACAATACGCGTAGCCGTTCTCCGTCGAACTCGCTGAACTCGGAGTCGTCTAGGCGCACAGTTTGTTCGCCTGGCTAAGATCGGAAGCCATGCACGGTGATGTTCTCGATACTTGCGGGATCGAACCACACTCGGTGATAGACACAAGCGTCGGGGGCGACGTCTAACACGATGCTCCCGTAATGAGACTCCAGATCCAGTGGGATCAATCCAATCGGCCGAGCGCTGCGATGCTTCCACACCCAGCCCGGCACATCGACACCGTCACGGTCACACAGGGCGTGAACGACCGCAGCGATCCGCGCCAGATCATGACGACGGGCTGTGAAACGGTGCCACCAGCGATACCGACGCGGCACAGTGCTCACCATCGCGGCGCGGTGGGCGTGGTCGGTGAGCGCCCACTGTTTGCAAAGCTCACGAAGCTCAACAACCCGACCACGGTTGTCGTCCTTGGCCATCCAGCGAGGTATCTGATCAGCGGAGAGAGTGGGAACATACATGGCGTCAACCGTGGTCGTGTGGCGGCAAGACAATCGTAACAGCCGCTCCCAGTCGATTCTCGCGAATTACGTCATACCGGTGCCGGCCGCCTGCACTGCATCGCCGGGTGATTCTCAGCTAGGCGGGTCAACCCACGGATTAGGTGGCCCTTGGGGAACTAACCGTAGATGGACCGGGCTGGGCGCACCCGTCGACGCGCCCAGCCCTGAGTTGTCTGCACCAGCAGCGTCACTCCAGACCTTCCCCGCCGAGTGTCAATGGAGCGGAGGTGACCGGCGCGGGCTACACATTGGTCGAGATGGTCGCGTCGGCATCTCAGACGCGTCGAGGTTCAGGTAACGCTGATAGCCGTACCCCGTCGTAGCCGTCAGCGCCGCTTACCGTCAACACATGCCAGGACTCCCGCGGCGCAGGCAGGTAACAGGTGGTTGCCTGAACTAACAAACCAACTGTGAATCAGGTTCTGCTCAGGTACTTGCTTGGTGTAGTTGATTGGCCGTCTCTGCGATGGGAGGTCTTGCGGGTTGTGGCCGTATCGGCGGTGCTGGCGATAGGGTTGGTCGTTGATTGGCGCGCGAGACCCAAGCGGGCAGCCTCGGCGGATCCACCCGCGTCGACAGACGAGTGGGCGATCTGATTCACCTGCCGGGAGGCCAAGCTGATGGCGAAGCAGAGATTGTGAGGCTTGCGCGGTGAGCGGTTCGTTCAGGCAGTCCAGTTGGTGCGGCGGGTCTCGTAGAGAGCGATTGCGGTTGCGATTGCTACGTTGAGCGAGCCGACTTTGCCGAGTTGGGGAATGAAGGCGACGTTGTCGCAGACGGCGAGCGTCGCTGGTGTGATCCCTCGATCCTCATGGCCGATCACCAAAGCGATGTCGCCTGCTAGATCGGTGTCGTGCAACGGCAGAGCATCGCTGGTGAGTTCGACCGCCACCACGCGATAGCCGTTGGCTCGTGCCGCGGTTACTGCCGCGGGACCCGAATCGATCTCCGTCCAACTTAGATATCGGGCGCTTCCGAGCGCCGTTTTGTCGACCTTGTCGTGGTCCGGGGCAGTGTCCGAGGCGATCCACAGGTGATCTACTCTCTGTGCAGCAGCCGTGCGAACAATCGACCCGACATTGAATGGGTTGGCTACGCCGTCGAGGATCAAGGCGACGCGGCCGGTGGTGCGCTGGCGCCATGACCGGTGAAGCCGTTTCATGCCAGTGCCATCGAGTTGTGTCACTAGTTCCTCCCGTGGGTTGACTTCGAGTATGCGATAACCCGAGCGACTGACCAACCGAATTGTTGGGAATCCTTGGTCTATCAGCCAACGATTCAAAGAGTCGCTGCCCAGATGCTTTTGCACAACAAGATGAGCTTGACCGTCGGGGTTCAAGCGGCTGAGCCAACTCTCAAGCAGTTGATGCAACGCCGGTTTGCCGATCCGAATCGGCGGGTTGGACAAGATTCGATCAAAGCGAACACCCGCTGGGACCTCGGCGGGTGACGCCACGGTGATGCGGTCAGCAGCGCCTATTGCTCGGGCATTGATCTCGGTCAGGGTCCGGGCCCGTGAGTTGGTGTCTATGGCCCATATTCGCCCGTCGCCGGTTCGCAACGCCGTGACGCAGGCAATCGGACCCCAACCGCAGCCAATGTCGAGTGTTACCGCGTTGTCGTCGACCGGAGGAGCTTCTGTCAACAGTAATTTGGTGCCAGGGTCGAGCCGGTCCTGCGAAAACACTCCGCGGTCCGATGTGAGGGTCACAGACACGTCAAAGAGGTTGATCTCTACTGGCGTAGGTTTCGATGCCGCCGTCGGCTCCTGATCAAAATAGTGCGCGGTCCCCACAGCTTCGACCGTACTCGGCGGCGCACTCGCAACCACGGTCTTGAGTTCCGAGTTTGTGGGCTGAATCCGCCCGCTAACCTGAGCTAGTGGCTAGTTACGACATTCGTGTCATTGGAGACCCTGTCCTGCGCCAAAAAGCGCGTCAGGTCAACGACATTGATGGCGCGCTGGTGCGTCTCGTAGACGACATGATCGAAACCATGTATGAGGCACCAGGGATTGGGCTTGCTGCCCCGCAGGTTGGGGTGCAGAAGCGGTTGTTTGTTTGGGACATGGGCGAAGGACCTCGCGTGATCGTCAACCCTGAAATTGTTGAAACCGACGGCGAATGGCTCTATGACGAGGGTTGCCTCTCGGTTCCGGGTTTGACCTGGGAAATAGTTCGCCCAAAAACAGTCCATCTGATTGGACGTGATCTCGACGGCAACGAAATGTCCCTTGAGGTAGACGAACTCGAGGCCCGCCTGTTTCAACACGAAATCGACCACCTCGACGGCACCTTGCTGATCGAGCGACTCGACTCCGACACTCGCAAAACCGCGCTGAAGGCAATCCGCGACCTGCAAATGGCCGAGGCCATGCCCACATCGGCAAGCACTGGATCGGCAAGCACTGGATCGGCAAGCACCGGATCGGCAAGCACCGGACCACCGAGTAACCGTGCCGGCGAAGGTCTAAGGCTGCCGTGACCATTCCGCCACCGGCGGAGGTTCAGCGCATTGTCTATCTCGGCACGCCCGCCACCGCGGTGCCGCCCTTGCGTGCACTTTGTGACGCTGGTTACGAGATCGCATTGGTCGTGTCACGCCCCGACACCCGACGGGGACGAGGCGTGTCCTTCCAGCCGAGTCCGGTGAAAGCTGCTGCCCTTGATCTTGGTTTGGACGTAAGCGACGATCTCGAAGACTTGGCTGGAGTCACCGCCGGTCTCGGCGTAGTGGTCGCTTACGGTGAAATCATCCCGCCTACGGCCCTCGAACAGCTGTCGATGGTCAATCTTCATTTCTCGCTGTTGCCGCGTTGGCGCGGGGCTGCACCAGTGGAGCGGGCAATCCTTGCCGGCGATGAAGTGACCGGAGTGTGTTTAATGGCGGTTTCCGAGGGTCTCGACACCGGAGCCGTTTATCGACGAGCCGAAACGCCAATCGACCCCGAAGAAGAATGCGGCGCATTGAGAGCGCGGCTGGTAACGCTTGGCACTGAAGTGTTGATCGACGCGCTTGCGCAGGGGCTTGGTCCGCCACAGCCGCAACTTGGTGAACCGGTCTACGCTGCCAAGATCACCTCGGCGGATCGTCATATCGACTGGTCACAACCGGCGGTCCAGATTCACCGGCAAGTGCGAGTCGGAGGCGCTTGGACAACCTTTCGCAACCAACATTTCAAGATCTGGCGTACCGCTGTAGCTGGTTCTCCCGATGCTCCTGTTGCTGAAGCAACGCCTGCCGCTGTGCCGGGATCGATCAGCGGTGTGTCGGTTGCTACTGGCGAGGGCCGAATCGATTTGCTTGAAGTGCAAGCGCAAGGCCGAGCACGCCAAGTTGCATTCGCCTGGTGCAACGGTGCCCGGCTAACGCCCGAAGATCGATTTGTCTGAATCCGATGACCGCAGATGTCCGCCGGATTGCTATCGATGTCGTAGTTCGCATCGAATCTGACGGTGCTTACGCCAACGTGCTGTTGCCAAAGGTGCTCGCCGAGGTCGACTTGGACGCCCGCGACAAGGGCTTCGTGACCGAGTTGGTTTATGGGTCCACTCGACGCAAACGAGCACTTGATCATGTTGTCGACCGGTTCTTGGTTCAGGATCCGCCACCGACAGCGCGTGCCGCGCTTCGGCTGGGCGCCCATCAACTAATTGAGATGGGTACCCCGCCCCACGCTGCGGTGTCGGCCACAGTGGAGGCGACACCCAAGAGGTTCCGCGGCCTTGTCAACGCCGTTTTGCGAAAGGTTGCGACAGCGCATTCGGCGGGTATCGACTATCCGAACGAAGCGGTGGCGCTCAGCTATCCAGACTGGATGGTTGCGCGTCTGATTGAGGATCTCGGCAGCCAGGAGGCCACCGATGCTTTAACGGCGATGAACCTCCCGGCACGACGGCAACGTCGCGAAGACGGCTACGTCCAGGACCGAAGTTCCCAGCAAGTCGCAACTCTGGTACCGGCCGCGCCGGGTGATCTGGTGTTGGACCTGTGTGCTGCTCCAGGCGGGAAATCGACTGAAATCGCCAGCCGGGGTGCCGCTGTGCTTGCCGCAGATCTTCGGCTCGCTCGGGCTGGGCTGATCGTTCAAAACGCCGAAAGGCTGGGCTGTCGCCCCCGACTCGAACCGAATGGGGTCGCTGTCGTAGTAGCTGATGGCACTGCGCCTCCGTTTCCAAGCCGCACGTTCGACGCGGTTCTGGTTGACGCTCCGTGCTCGGGTTTGGGATCTCTGCGGCGTCGTCCAGACGCACGTTGGCGCATCAAACCCAGCGACATTGTCAATCTGGCGACCCTACAGAAGCAACTGTTGACGAGCGCTGCGGACCTCGTCGTACCAGGCGGGACACTCGTCTACAGCGTCTGTACTCTCACTGCGGCCGAAACCATCAAGGTGCTTGAGGCGACCGGCACCGATCTCAGCGCGCTTGGTTTCAAACAAGTAACAAGCGATCTTTCTCTCCCGACAACCGACCAGGACGGCATGTTCTTTTCGGTCTGGACTCGCAGTCCGGGCTCGTAGCGCAACCAGTGCGTATATCGTCGTTGCCATGGCTCAACACCACCATCACGAAGAACACGACTCGGCTGCTGCGCTCCTATGCGCGAAGGTTCTAACCGTCTCCGACGGCGTGGTACACGGCACCCGCCAAGACAAGTCCGGAGAAGCTCTCGAGTCTCACCTGACCGGCGCTGGATGGACGGTCGTGGAGCGGATTGTGAGCGAAGACGGAGAGCATCCGGTGGCCGAGACTCTGACACGCCTCGCCGAAGGCTTCCACGGTCTGATCGTCACCACCGGAGGCACGGGTTTCGGTCCCCGTGACCGCACACCTGAAGGGACCAGAGCAGTCATCGACCGTGAGGCACCGGGGTTGGCTGAGGCCATGCGATTGGTGAATCCCCTCGGGCGCCTGAGCCGCGGCGTGGCGGGGACACTCAACGCAAGCTTGATCCTCAACACGCCAGGATCATCGAAGGGCTGTGTCGAAACCGTCGACGCCGTTCTCGACGTACTCCCTCATGCGGTACGACTCTTGGTCAACAACACCGACCCCCACCCTCACCACTAGTCGGTCGCTCGCATGAACCAAGACGAGCACTATATGGGGTTGGCGATCAAGGCGGCCTGCAATGCTCGGCATCGGTCGTCGCCGAACCCGTGGGTCGGGGCTGTGCTGGTCGGTGCTGATGGCAGCGTCGTGTCGGGCTCCACGCAAGTCTATGGAGGAGCCCACGCCGAGATGGTGGCCCTGAACGGGGCGACCAATACTCAAGGTGCCGCGCTCTACACAACGCTTGAACCCTGCAATCACGTCGGACGCACTGGCGCTTGTACTGAAGCGCTGATTCGAGCGGGAGTCTCGCGGGTTGTCGCCGCGATCCAGGACCCGGATCCGTTGGTTGCCGGCAGTGGGATTGAGCGTCTTCGTCAAGCAGAGATCGATGTCACCGTGGGTGTGTGTGCCGAAGAAGTCGAGCAGCAACTGCGTCCCTACCTTCACCATCGTCGCACTGGCCGACCCTGGGTGGTGCTCAAGCTCGCAGCAACGTTCGATGGTCGTGTAGCCGCACCTGACGCAACCTCACAGTGGATCACCGGAACGCAGGCACGGCTTGACGTTCACCGGTTGAGAGCAATTTCAGACGCCATTGTTGTGGGTGCGGGCACCGTACGTGCCGACGACCCGTCACTGACCGTGCGCCACTGGCCCGGCCATGATCAAACAGTCGACCCCAAAGAGGTCAGCGATCCTCGCCGAGTCGTTCTCGGTTCGGTGCAGGCCACCGCCAAGGTGAACCCCTGCCTCGAATGGGACCGAGAGCTTGACGAACTACTTGAACATCTCGGCGACTCCGGAGTCGTGCAATTGCTGGTCGAAGGTGGTCCGACCGTGGCCCACTCCTTCCACAGCGCAAGACTGGTAGACCAATATGTTCTCTATCTGGCACCGGCGTTCATGGGCGGAGATGACGGTGCTCCGCTGTTCAGCGGTCCCGGCACGGTGACCATCAGCGAAATCTGGCGCGGAAAAATAGAGCAAGTCCGAGAACTGGGCGACGATGTACGCATCGATGTAGTGAAATTCACCGCTAGTTGAACACGTGCGCCGCTAGCCTCATCGCGGTGTTGAAGCTGGTTCTTCCCAAAGGATCGCTGGAGAAAGCGACGCTGGAGCTCTTCGAAGCTGCTGATTTGAGCGTGGAGCGCCCTTCGGCTGTCGCCTACAAGGGGTCGATTGCTGACCCGCGTATCGAATCGGTTCGGATCCTGCGTCCGCAGGAGATCCCGGGATACGTGGCAGAGGGGCTATTCGATCTCGGGATCACCGGTCGAGATTGGATTGAAGAGACCAGTAGCAACGTAGCAAGCCTTGGAGAGCTCAAGTACTCCAAAGTGACTTCGCGTCCGATACAGATTGTGTTGGCTGTTCCAGAGGATTCACCCTGGCACTCGGTCTCAGATCTTCCCGATGGAGTAAGAGTGTCGACGGAGTATCTCGAAATTACCCGACGGTATTTCAAGAATGCCGGCGTTGAGGCCGATGTGCGTCTCAGTTACGGAGCCACCGAAGCGAAGGTCCCCGACATTGTTGATCTGGTTGTCGACATCACTGAGACGGGACGGGCGTTACGCGCCGCAGGGTTGCGCATCATCGACACGCTGTGCACGTCCTATACCGAACTGATTGCTAATCCGGTGTCGTTCGCTGACCCGGAAAAAGCGCACGCTATGCGTCAGATCAACACACTGCTGCAGGGCGTGCTCGAGGCGCGGGGCAAAGTACTGGTGAAGATGAACGTGCCGACAGAGCGCCTTGATGAAGTGATTGAGCTTCTGCCCTCTATGAAGGCCCCTACGGTCAACGAACTGTTTCGAGGCGCTGGATATGCGGTTGAGACCGTTGTGTCCAAGTCTGAGATCAACATCTTGATTCCAGCACTACGCGATCATGGGGCCAGCGACATCGTTGAACTGCCGATCTCCAAGATCGTTGCGTGAAGCCGAACAAGTCTCAGCCACCACTGGCGTGAGCCTGGCCCTTGATCTGCACAAAAGCCAGACGGATCTGGTCGAGAGCATGCGACACGGCAGGTTCGTCCTCCCCGAGCCGGCCCGCCAGCCCGTTGACGATGGCGCTCAGGGCGTCAATGGCTACGGTGGCCTCAGCAAAGTCGGGCGTCTGCGCGGAGAGATGTAGTGCCGCTAGTTCGTACAGACCCATTGCATGGTTGGCCACGATGTTGGCGGCAGGCGTGCTAACAAGCCGTTCGCGTGCGATGGCCATTTCTTTGACCATTTCTTCGGCTCCTGCCCGCTCCTCGGGACTCAAGTCGTTGAGACTCATTCCCTCCGGCAACGCGGCCGCGATCTCATCGTCAAGGCTGTCATCGTGTGTCGGTCCGGCGGTGTCGCCTAGATCCGATACTGAGGGGCGATCTACGGGGTGTTCCCCGGCGGGTGTCCACAAAGAACTCATGCTGATACGCTATCGCTGACAATTCGAACACCGAAGTGGGGGAATCTCTCGAGATGCCTCCCACCTGGCCACAAGTCGCCTTCTTCGGCGGTCACAGTGCGTCCAGGTCGACGAATCGGCAACGCTCTAGCTGAGTGTGATCGTGGATGTCGACATTCCGGTATCCACTACACGACGGAGGTTTCGTGCTCACCAGGAGTCCAGGGCAATAGCACCGCCAAACAACGAACCAAGGATCAACGAACGGATCCGCGCCCGAGAAGTCCGACTTGTCGGGCAGGACGGCGAGCAGATCGGCATCACTTCACTATCCGAAGCGCGCAACATCGCTCAAGCTGCAGATCTCGACCTAGTTGAGGTAGCTGAGCAAGCCAATCCTCCGGTCTGTCGGATCATGGATTACGGCAAGTGGCGCTACGAGGCCGACCAGCGGGCTAAAGAATCGAAAAAGAAGTCTTCCAACCTCACGGTCAAGGAGATGAAGTACCGTCCCAAAATCGGGCCCGGTGACTTCGACACCAAGACCCGCAAGGTGGTTGAGTTTCTCGGCGGAGGCCACAAGGTCAAAGTCACGATCATGTTCCGAGGTCGCGAGATGCAACACCCCGAGCTCGGCCGCCAGATCCTAGATCGGGTGTCTGAGACCGTGGCCCATGTCGGCAAGGTTGAGTTTCATCCCCGCCAGGATGGTCGCAACATGGTGATGGTGTTGGCCCCAGACAAGCGAGCGCAAGCTCGTCACGAAAAACAAATGCGCAAAGAAGCGGAAGCTACGGTCGTTGGAGCCGAGTCAGAAACCGCTCAGCAAACCACAACCGAGTGACCTTTTTGCGGTAACGCCGCTCAGAGATCCTCCAAATCAAGAGAACCGAGAATCGATATGCCCAAGATGAAGACGCACAAGGGCGCGCAGGCCCGCTTCAAACGCACCGGCTCAGGCAAGCTGAGGCGGCGCAGTCAAAACAAGAACCACATCCTCGAAAAGAAGTCTCCGAAGCGCAAACGTCAGCTTCGCAGGCCGGCTTCGGTGTCCCCGGCTGACGAGCCGCGCATCCGCGACCTCGGCATCTGAACCGCATCTACTGAAGCCGTATCCACTAAGAAAGGGAGTCAACGATGGCAAGAGCCAAACGCGCCGTACATTCCAAGAAACATCGCCGGGTCGTCCTTGAGCGGGCCAAGGGGCACTACGGCAATCGTTCTCGCAGTTTCAAATCAGCGAACGAGTCCGTTATGCACGCCGGCAACTATGCGTTCCGTGACAGGCGTGCTCGCAAAGGTCAGTTCCGCAAGCTGTGGATTCAGCGAATAAACGCGGCATGTCGCGAAAATGGCACCTCCTATAGCCGCTTTATTGCGGGTTTGAAGGCAGCAGAGATAGAGGTTGACCGCAAGATGTTGTCCGAAACCGCGATTCACGATCCTGCTACGTTCACGGTTCTGGTCGAGACAGCCAACGGAGCACTAGCCGACGCCTGAGTGTTGTTCGGATCGGCTGAGTTGCGCCCGCTTTAATGGACCGAGTCGACGTCAAGGGCCCCAATAGTCGTCGAGTCGTCGAGTTACGGCGACTCATTGACCGAGTCGGCGCGAATTCAGCGGAGATCGTGCTGGAGGGGGAGCGCACCGTCGGCGAGGCACTTGATGCAGGGCTGCGGCTGATCACGGTCATTGTCCCGGAGAGCACAGCTAACAGTCTCACTGGCTCATCGCTTCGGAGTTCAAAGCTTGGGGCGCGCTTTGACGACACCGTTGAGATCTTGGTGGTCAGAGACAGAGTGTTTGAGCGTTTGGCACCATCGGTGACACCCCAACCGATGTTGGCTGTGGCTGCACGTCCACAAGCCTCGATCCCAACCAGTTTCGACGTCAATGGCTTCGCCTTGGTGCTGCTCGGGGTTGCTGATCCGGGCAATGTCGGCACGCTCATCCGGGTTGCCGATGCGACCGGTGCGGCCTGTGTCGTCGTAGCCGCCGGTGGTGCAGACCCGTGGCGTCCTAAGGCTGTTCGCTCCTCGGCCGGTTCGGTGTTGCGAGTGCCGGTCGTGAGCGGAGTTGATGCACCAACAACTTTGCGCCAGTTGCGCGCAGCCGGAGCCAGAATAGTGGCGACCGACGTGCGTGAGGGGGTTCCTCACGACAGTGGCGTGCTCCACGGTCCACTGGCGATTGTGCTCGGCTCTGAGTCCCACGGTCTTGACCGTTCCATTGATTCTCTTGTTGATGATTGGGTCCGGATCGACATGGTTGGCAACACAGAATCGCTCAACGTCGCAATGGCCGGAACTCTGCTGGCCTACGAGGCCAGCAGGTCTGCGTCTTCGGGGTGATCACCGATGAAAGCGGCGGCGAATCCACACAGCGGCAGGATGGTTTTGTTGTTCGCCCGCAAGTCATCAAGCATGCCTCGCATTAGCTGGTCGGCCAAACCCTTACCTCGCATCGACGGGTCTGTTTCGACATGGGGGACCACCACGGTGGCGCCGTCGAGTTGGTAGTCAGCGATCGACACAATGCGGTCGTCGACGATCAATTCATAGCGCTGGCGTGCTGGATTGTCCCGAACCACGCTACAGAGTCTCCCAGAAATTTGGAGCCAAGGCGCGGGTGGACCTCGTAACCTGTTCGTTTGATGATAGAGACGCTCCGCCAGACCGCTATTGAAGCGCAGGCTCGACTGGCCGAAGTCGAAGACCTCGACGCGTTGGCAGAGCTTGATGTTGAGTTCTTGGGGAAGAAATCGGCGGTGACTCTGGCCAAACGGCAACTCGGGTCGCTAGCCCCAGAGCAACGCAGAACCACCGGACAAGCCGTCAACGAGATCCGAACTGAGATTGAAGCGGCGGTTGGGTTTGCCCGCGAGCGCCTAGCCCAGGCCGCTCGAACTCGCCAACTTGAGGCTGAACGGCTCGATCTCACGGAATTCCGCCAAAAGGCACGGCGCGGCTCGCTTCATCTTGTCACCCAATCCCGCGACAGACTCGAAGATGTCTTCGTAGGTATGGGTTTCACGGTTGCCGAAGGCCCCGAAGTTGAATCGGCTTGGTACAACTTCGAGGCTCTCAACATTCCTGAATGGCATCCAGCTCGAGGCAGTTTCGACACGATCTTCGTGGATTTAGGTGAGCCCGAAGAGGTAATGCTGCGCTCGCACACCTCGCCGGTTCAGATCCGCACGATGGAGAATCAAAAGCCACCTGTCTATATCGTCGCGCCGGGCAGGACCTTCAGAACCGACACTGCCGACGCGACCCACCTCCCCGCCTTCAACCAGATTGAGGGTCTGGTAGTTGATAGGGGGATAACCATGGGTGACCTTGCGGGGACTATCGACGAGTTCGTACACACCTTTTTTGGTGGCGACGTGAAGAGCCGACTACGCCCTTCATATTTTCCGTTCACTGAACCAAGTGCCGAGTTCGATATTTCCCGCGCCGATGGAACGTGGCTGGAACTGGGGGGATGCGGCATGGTGCATCCCAACGTTTTGCGCAACTGCGGCATCGATCCCGATGAGTGGCAAGGCTTCGCATTCGGTTTCGGCATTGATCGCTTAGCGGTGATGCGCCACGAACTCGACGATATTCGTGAACTGGTCAACAACGATGTTCGGTTTCTGAGGCAGTTCTGATGAAGGTGACATTGTCTTGGCTCCGCGAGTTCGCGCCTGGTATCGACGGTGATCCGGTCGACTTGAGCGAGACCTTGAGCGCGCTCGGCTTGACCGTGGAAGACATGACCCTTATCGGCGACATCGTCGATGGGGTGGTACTGGCAAAGGTGCTCGATCTCAGGCCCCATCCCGCAGCCGACAAAATCCAACTCGTCGATGTGGATACCGGCGACGGAGAGGCGCGGCAGGTGTGTTGTGGAGCTTTCAACATGGCTGTCGGTGATCTGATTCCTTTCGCCACTCCGGGCACCGTCATGAGCAATGGCTTGAAGATCTTGCAGCGCAAGATGCGTGGTGAAGTGTCGTCTGGGATGTGTTGTTCTGGCGCTGAACTGGGTCTCAGCGATGACCACGAGGGAATCCTCGTGCTCAACGACCGGGTGGTTCCCGAAGCTGAGCTGGGAATGGCTGTGGGGGCTGCTATCGGCTTGGAACCCGACGTGTTGTGGGACCTCGAGGTGAACGCCAACCGTCCCGACGCCATGTCGGTAGCGGGAGTGGCGCGCGATCTAGCCGCCGCACTCGGTGTCGACTTCTCCTACCCGGATTACAGCGTTGCTGCTGACCACTGCTCGAGTGGTGGCTCCGCTAATAAAGACAGTGTTGACGAGCTGTTGACCGTTGAGATACTCGATCCGACACTGTGCGGCCGGTTCGTGGCGACTGTGTTGCGCGGCATAACTGTGGGGACTTCGCCACAGTGGCTTGCTGACCGGCTGATGTTGGCGGGAATGCGGCCGCTCAACTCGATCGTGGATATCTCCAACTACGTGATGCTCGAGTTGGGTCAACCCAACCACACTTTCGATCTGGCCACGATTCCCAATGGCCACCTGCGGGTGCGCCGGGCGGTACCCGGTGAGACGTTGACGACACTTGACGGTCTGGAACGTGAACTCATCGCCAACGACGGGGTGATTACCAACAACTCAGACGAGATAATCAGCTTGGCTGGGGTGATGGGCGGCGCTACCACCGAGATCTCCGATCAGACGACCGATGTGCTGTTGGAGATGGCGTGGTGGGACCCGCCGACGATCTCGCGCACTGTCAAACGGCTCAATCTTGTGAGCGAGGCTTCGAGCAGGTTCCGACGTGGCGCCGATTGGGGCGAGAATGTTGATCGCTCAATGCAGCGCTTCATCCAACTCGCTTCGGAACTCGGAGCGACCGCGGTACCCGGATACGTCGACGTGTCGGGCAACACCCCTGATCGAACACCGCTCAACGTTCGCAGCGCCAAGATCAACGGGTTACTCGGCACTGACCTGAGTGCGTCCGAGATGGCGGGGTATCTGTCTTCCATCGGTTTCGGTGCCGATGTTGTTGTGTCTGATAGCGGCACTGAGGACCTGGCCGTGACGATTCCCACCTGGCGCTGGGACACCGAAACCGAAACTGACGTAGCCGAGGAGGTGGCACGCCTGCACGGTTACGAGAACATCGTGAGAACGGTGCCTAGAGGGGAACTTCCCGGAGGTCTCAGTGATTACCAAGTTCGTCGTCGTTTGGTCAGGCAGGTTCTCGTCGGATGTGGATGTGACGAAACCTTCCCCATGCCGTTCCTGGCACCCGGCGACTTGTTGAAAGCGGGCCTCGCCGACAATGGGGTGACTTTGTCCAACCCTCTGGTTGCCGAGCAGTCTGTCCTGCGCACCTCGCTGCTTCCTGGTCAGCTCAAAGCGATTGCCTACAACCAGTCTCGTCGCAGCGCTGACGTGCGCCTTTTCGAAATCGATCACGTTTATCTGCCACCCCCGGGAGAGCAGGCACTCCTCATCATCGCGGCCTACGGCAAACCCATCAACTCATTCCATCGCGATATCGATCCGTCGCCTTCGAGAGATCAGTTACTCCCTGACGAACGCGAGTACCTTGCGGTTGCGCTGGCTGGATCCGAAGCACCGGATGCGGTGGCGGTGCTTGATCTGTTGGAGAGGGCGTTGGGTCTGCCGAACGTTGTCCTGCGTTCGGCCTCGCCCCCCGGTCTGCATGCCACTCGTTCGGCTGAAGTGACCGTTGCAGGACGCGTAAGGGGAGTGGTCGGCGAGGTCGACCCGGTTGTGCTCGACAACTATGGCGTCGCGGGGAGAGTGGCGTGGCTCGAATTGGACTTGGGTGAACTGCTCGGTGGCCCTCGAAGCAATCGCAAGTACAGCCCTGTGTCGAAGTACCCGTCGAGCGATATCGATCTGGCTTTCGAAGTGCCCGATGAGGTGGCTGCCGCGGCAGTTGAGAGTTCGCTACGCAAAGCGGGCCGAACGTTGCTGACCGACATCGAGTTGTTCGACGTGTACCGCGGTGAGGGTTTGCCCACGGGTACGCGGAGTCTGGCTTATCGTCTGCGGCTCCAGGCTCACGATCGCACCTTGACTGATGCCGAGGTGGCTGATGTTCGTCAAGCGTGCATCGATGCGGTGGCCCAACGCCACGGCGTGTCTCTGCGCAGCTGATTCACCTAGGAAGCCCACATGACGGAAAAATCTCAGTTGATGGATTCTCTTTTGCACAGGTTCAGACGACGTTATGACGTGCCTGCGGTGGGTGCGGCGTTCGTGGATGACGAAGGCACTCGTATGGCGAACACTATGGGAGTGCGAGCGCGTGGATCCGATAACAACGTTCTGTTGTCCGACAAGTGGCATATCGGATCCTGCACCAAGACAATGACGGCGGTCCTCTGGGCGAGGTTGGTGGACTCGGGTAGCGCTCAATGGGACACGCCATTGCCTGAGATTTTTAGAGATCTCAACAGCGTCGACGGCAGATGGGGAGAGCTGACGATACGCGACCTTCTGAACTGTCGGGCCGGCATTCCCGCCAACATTGACTGGACCCGCTTTGAATCGGCGCGCAAAGATATGCGTCCACTACCTGAACAACGCACGGATCTCGCCGCGGAGGCGCTTGGGGCCGCCCCCCCAAAACCCTGGTGAGTATTGCTACTCGAACTTGAGCTACATCATCTTGGGCGCGGCCATTGATCGAGTCTCGAAAACCAGTTTCGAGGAAGCGGTGCTCAGCCGACTCTCGGGACCGCTGGGCGTCCGTTCTGTCGGTTATGGTGCGCCTGCGGAGATATGCGGTCACGGTGCCAAGATGAACGTGGGGGGCATCGGGGTGCGGAAGGGACCACCCGCGAAACCGGCGACCGCCGACAGCGACAATCCTGCGGTGTTCTCTTCGGCGGGTTCTATGCATGTGGCGCTCGAAGACTGGATGACCCTGCTCAGCATCTTTGTCTCGAGTACGAAGACCGGGTTCTTGAGCGAAGAGTCGATGGCAGAGATATTCCGCGTTCCCGAGCCGGGCAGCGACAGTATGGCGATGGGATGGATCAAGGCCCGAGGCTCCCTTGCCTCCTACATCATGCAAGGATCGAACACGCTGTGGTCGGCTACTTCGGTGTTGGATCGAGACCGCAAGAGATGTGTGATGATCGTATGCAACGATGGGCGTGAGCGAGTGCTGAACCGATCAGCGTCATTGGCGACGCATATGTTGACCGCGCTCTGAGCGGATCAAGCAATCGGACCATCAGTTAGTCACCGTCGCAATAGCGCTAGACCTCCTAACGTATTCTTGCTAACATGTAACTGATTTGCTGGGGGGAATCAGTTGACCGAGATTAGAGCCGAGGCCCGGGCCCACTTGGTGCCGCATTTTACGCGTGGCGATGCTTGGCAACGCGACGACCTGCTCGTAATCGAACGAGGTGAAGGCTGTTACGTCACAGACACCGAGGGCAACGAATACCTGGACGGGCTCTCCGGGTTGTTCTGCACCAACCTCGGCCACGGTCGCAGTGATCTGACCGCGGTTGCGGCCAAGCAGATGGACAAATTGGCTTTCAGCCCCAACTGGAGTTTCGCCCACCCTTCGTCCATCGAGGCATCGTCTCTGATCGCGTCGGTTGCTCCCGCAGACCTCAACCGAGTGTTCTTCGTGAACTCTGGCTCAGAGGCGGTTGAATCAGCTCTCAAGTTTGCTCGCTGCTACCACTTGGCGAACGGCGCTGAGAGTCGCCAAAAGGTGATAGCTCGCCGTTGGGCCTACCACGGCACCACCCTGGGTGCGCTGACCGTGACCGGCATTCCCAGCTTCCGCGATCCGTTCGAGCCGATGCTCGCCGGGTTCGTGCGCCATGTAGACAACACACTCGGCTGTTCTGGCGAAGGCGTACCTGCCTCTGAACTGCCGTGTGTAAAAGCCGTCGAGCAGGCGATCCTCGCCGAGGGCCCTGAGACGGTGGCCATGGTGATTGCCGAACCAGTACAGAACGGCAGGGGAGCACTGGTCCCGCCCGATGGCTATTGGCAAGAACTGCGCCGCATCTGCGACACCTACGGCGTGCTGCTCTGCGCAGATGAGGTGATCAACTCGTTCGGACGCCTCGGTCACTGGTTCGGCAGCGAGCGTTATGGCGTCGTGCCGGACATGATCACCTTCGCCAAGGGTGTCACCAGCGGATACGTGCCTCTGGGAGGTTTGCTTGTACGTGACTCGCTGGTGGATCGGGTGTGGGACTCGCCCGCTGCGATGTTCGTCCACGGGGCCACGTTCGGTGGTCACCCAGTGGCCACAGCGGTAGCGGTGGCCAACATGACCGCCATGCGCGACGAGAAAGTGTTCGACCGCGTTTTGGCAAACGAGGACCGCCTCAAGAACGGCTTGCGCGCGCTGATGGAATCCCATCGTTGTGTCAAAGACGTGCGGGGCGCCGGGTACTTCCATGCCGTGGAACTGATGCGTGACCGCCGTAGCGGTTTGGACCTCACTGACAACGAGTTCGCCGAATTACTACCGGGCGGAGTGCTGGAACGATTTGTGCGTGAGGCGGGCGTTCTGGTCCGGCCCGACTCTAGAGGTGCCGCCATGCTGGCTGTGGCGCCGCCGTTGGTGGCAGACACCACCGTGATCGACGACCTGCTCAAGCGGGTCGACCAAGTGCTCGACCGCGTGGGCGGTTGGCTGAAGGCCTCAACATGAGGTTACAGAATATCCATTGGAGGGTAATCAAATGAAGAGACTACTAGTATTGTTTATGGTACTCGGCCTTGTAGCCGCGGCCTGCGGGGACGATGACTCGTCCGACGACGGCGACGACGGCGGCACAACAACTCCCGAAGAAGTCGGTGATGATGGAGACGATGGCGAGATGGCCCTTGATGAGTTGAATGTGGCGTATTTCTTGGAATGGCCGACGGCAAATCAGGTGGCGCAGGCCGAACAGACCTACGACGCTGAACTGGTTCCCGTTCGCATCGGGTGGTGACATGGCTCAGGCGATGGAGTCCGGCGACATCGACATCTCTTATTCGCAGGGTTTGACGCCGTTCGCGAACTTCGTGACCGGTGGGTCTGACCTGTTGTTGGTTGGGGTGGCGGTGACATATGCCGATGCCGACAACTGCGTCGCCGGTGCGGATTACGGCGTCACTGCTGACAACGCCGCGGAGACGCTGGCTGGTCAGAGCATCTATACGCCTTTGGGCAACGTCACGCATTTCAAGTTGTTGAAGATGCTTGAGCATCTCGGAGTGGACACTTCGTCTGTGGAGTTGATCCAGTCCGAGGGTGGTCCGGCTGCTGTTGCGGCTTTGGACTCCGGTGATGTTGCCATGGCTTGTGCGTTCGGTGGAGCGGTCAACCAGATGCTCGCCAATGGCGGGAATCTGGTGATGACCGGTTCGGAACAGGAGGCCATCGGCATTCGTGTGTTCGACATCATCTCGACCACCGGCGACTTCGCTGAGCAGTACCCAGGTGTGGTGACAGCCTTCTTGCAGGTGACCGAGGACGCCAACCGGGCTTACAACGCGGATCGGTCGGCGTTCATCGACACCATCGCTGAGGCGGCCGGAATGGAGCGCCAACCCACGATTGCCTTGCTTGACGCATTTGCTTTCCCCGAAAAGGAAGCGCAGCTGTCTGAGGCATGGCTGGGTGGCACGGTGCAGTCCACCATGAAGGAGCAGATGGACTTCTTTGTGGCCCAGGGAGAAATCGAATCAGCTCTGGCCAGCTACGACGCCTTCGTCGACACCAGCTTCCTCGAAGCCGTCGAATAGAAACCTCCTGACCACTGCCGGGCGGCCGTAGTCAACAGCGACCCGTTGACTACGGTTGCCCGGCGATGGTCAGCTAAGCAATAATCGCTGCGAGGCCCGCCTCGGGCACAAAGGGGGATTACATGGATTCGATCGTCCAGGGTCTGGCTGATGTATATGACCTCATAACCTATGTGATTGCGCGGGGTGCCTACTGGCTGTCGGTCGTGTTCTTCGTTTTGGCAGCGGCCGGAGCAGCAGTGATGCTCGTCGATCTGCTGATAACGCCCTCGCGGCGCTTCCGAGCCGCAGACCACGCCGCGCAACCCAGCGACGGCATCGTCTTGATCGGCCAACTCATGGCGGGAATGTCGCTCGTTGGCGGAGTCGTGCTGGTGTTTCGCGACACTGCCTCAGCGTGGCAACCAGTTGCGGCCTTGCTTGGTGGAGCAGCGCTGCTGGCCCTCCTGTTGGCATACCGACGAGCTGACCAGCAGAAACAGGCTGGGATCGCTCGGTACGTTTGGCTTGCCCTAGCGGTCACCTCTGTGGTGGCGGTGATCTTGGCCTACATGCAGCGCAATGGCTCCTCGATTCCTTTTTTGGGGTTGCTCTTGGCGGTGTTCGTGCTGGCCCGAGCTTGGATTTCGTTGGCTCGCCCCGAAGTGCACTTCGACCCGTCCCAAGTGGAGGTCGCGCGTGAGTCCAAGACCGAGAGCCCGCTTGTGGTTGAACAGCTCGGAATGGTTTACGAATTGCCCGACGGCGGCAGCGTCGAGGCCCTCAAGGATGTGACGTTCACGCTTGAACCCGGACGCTTGCTCACCTTGCTCGGGCCGTCGGGATGCGGCAAAACGACTCTGCTCAATATCCTTGCCGGTTTCTTGGCACCCACCGCCGGCGAGGCGAAACTGGGCGACGACCTGATCACTGGTCCCAGCCAGGAGCGGGGCATGGTGTTCCAACAGGGGGCTTTGTTCGAGTGGCTCTCCGTCAACGACAATGTCGGTTTCGGCGCTCGCATGAACGGGCGCTCCAGGCCTGCTTCTCGTGAAGCGGTGCAAGATCTGTTGCGCATCGTCGGCCTGTCGGACTTTGGAGAGAAGGCCGTCTACGAACTCTCCGGCGGTATGCAACAGCGTGTGGCACTGGCTCGCTGCCTCGCCAATGACCCCAAGATCATCCTCATGGATGAGCCCCTCGGCGCGCTCGACGCGCTGACCCGCGAGAAGATGCAAAGTTTGGTTCTCAACTTATGGAACGAAACCGGCAAAACCATCGTGCTCGTCACCCACAGCGTTGAGGAGGCGCTGTATTTGGGCGATCAGCTATTCGTCATGGCCCCGCGCCCCGGTCGAATCGAACGGGTCTATGACTTGCCGTTCGCTCAGGAGGCGCTGACTGCGGACGCCCGGGAGTTGAAGACCTCTGCGGAATTCATTCAGACGCGGGAGGAGATTCTGTCGATGATCTGGGAGATGGAGGAGGAGATCATGGGAACGGCGGGAGGCCAGTGATGATGAGTCACCCGACGTTGCGGCACACCGAGGAGACGAGCGATGACTGAGGGTTTCGGAGTGTTCGCCTCGCGAGACAGCATCGAACAACAAGGCCAGCAAGGGAACTGGATGCTCAACTTGATGTTCCGCAAGAAGGGTTCGAGCGCACGCAAGACGGTGACATTCGGCGACGCCGCGGAAGTAGGCGGCGCTCTGCAGTGGACCGTGGCCAGCCTGACCGTCATTTTGCTGGTGTGGTTTATGGCGACGACGGTCTGGGGTCTGCCATCTGAATGGGTCGACTATGGAGAAGAGGTGCGCGCCGGTCTCAGTGAGGACGAGAGCTACCGCCAGCGTGATCTGTTGCGTGACTGTGAGAAGTCAGCCGACGATCCCTCCGATTATCCGGGACTTCCACCCTGTTCCTACACGCAATGGCTCAGCGAATCGACCCTGCCGCATCCGCTGCAGATGTGGGACGCGGCCTGGGACTTTGCTCGTAACGGTTACAGCGGCTTCACGCTGTGGCAGCACCTGTGGGTGAGTTTCAGCCGTTTGGCAAAGGGCCTGTTCTGGGGGGTGGCCATCGGTGTGCCCATCGGCTTGGCCATGGGCCTGTCGAATCGCTGGCGGGGCATCTTCGACCCGGTGGTCGAGTTGCTCAGACCGATACCGCCGCTGGCTTTGATCCCGTTGTTCATCGTTTGGTTCGGAATCGGCGAGGAAGCCAAGGTCAACCTGTTGCTGTTCGCGGCCGTATGGATCATGGTGATCGCGGCGCGTTCGGGGGTGCTCGCGGTGAACACCACCAAGGTTCATGCCGCCTATTCGCTGGGCGCGTCGAAACCCCAGGTGTTGCGCCATGTGATCCTGCCGAACGCGCTGCCGGAGATCTTCACGGGGTTGCGCGTGGCGATCGGTGTGTGTTGGGGAACGTTGGTGGCTGCCGAGTTGCTTGGTGCCAGTTCCGGGCTCGGTTTCACGATCTTCAAGGCCCGCCAGTTCTTCCTGCTTGACCTGATGCTGTCGGCGGTGATCCTCATCAGCATTCTGGGGGTCACCATGGACGTAGCCATGCGCATGGTCGAGAAGCGGCTGATCCCTTGGCGAGGGAAGGGCTGAACGCCTCGTTGTGAGCGTTCTCGACGATTGGTACAGCAGCGCTCGGGAGAACCCGCAGCGCATCATCTTGGCCGATGCAAATGATCCGCGAGCTATCGCCGCCGCCGATCGGCTCAATGCCGAGGGTTTGGCCGAGGCACTCGTTGCGGGTCGAGATTTCGGCGCGCTCGCCGAGGTTGCTCATGGTGCAGCCGAGAGGCTTGTTACGGATCTGGCAGCCGTCGATACGGGGCCTTGGGCGGGCCGTCGGCTCGATGTCGACGATCCGCTGGTGATTTCTGCGGCTCTGGTCAAGACAGGCTGGGCTGCGGGGTGTGTGGGTGGAGCAAGCCGCTCCAGCGCGGAGGTGATGCGGGCTGGGTTGCGAGTGCTCGGGGTCGCGCCGGGCGTTGAAGCGCTGAGTAGCTGCTTCTTTTTGGTGCTGCCCGACGGTCGCACAATGGTTTACGGCGATTGTGGAGTGTTACCCGACCCTGACGATCAGCAATTGGCCTCGGTAGCGATTTCAAGCGCCGCTACGTTTGCTCAACTTTGTGGTGAGGAGCCTCGTGTCGCCATGCTCTCGTTTTCAACTAAGGGGAGTGCGCAACACCCGCGTGTCGAAAAGGTGCGGAGCGCTACCGCGATTGCTCAGCAGGCCGCGCCACATCTCAAGATTGATGGTGAGTTGCAGTTTGATGCCGCTTGGGTTCCAGCGGTTGCCGATGTCAAGGCTCCTGACTCCGAAGTTGCCGGCAGAGCCAATGTGTTCGTCTTCCCAGATCTTGACTCCGGCAACATCGCCTACAAGATCACCGAACGTCTGGGTCAAGCGCTTGCATTCGGGCCGTTGCTGCAGGGGCTTGATGGCGTGTTGCACGACCTTTCGCGTGGCTGCTCGGAGGATGACATTGTCAACGTGGCGGTTATCGCTTCAATCCAAGCCTCCGCGTTGCGTCCGCTCTAACGTGACGGTGATAGCTTCTAACGCATGACCGGATCGCCCAGGCGGACTCTGGACCCGGCGCAAGTAATTGAATGCGCCTCAGAGATAGCAGACAGAGAAGGGTTTGACGCGGTCACCCTCACTCGTGTGGCCGACGAACTCGGTGTTCGTCAACCGGCGCTTTATAGACATGTCGACGGGTACGGCGATCTTGTCAAACTGCTGGCTTTGAGAGGCCGAGCGAAACTCGCTAGCTCGCTCACTGAGGCTGCCATCGGTGTATCGGGCGAGGACGCAGTCGTAGCCATCGGGAGGGCTTGGCGGGAGGTAGTGCGGACTCATCCCGGTTTGTACGCCGCGACCGACCGATATCCCTGCGCGGGTGATGTTGAACTCGAAGAAGCGGTCGAGCGGATTGTGGCGGTCATTGCGCGGTCTCTGGGGAGCTTCCGCATTGACGAAGCTGAGCGTGTACATGTGGCACGTGGGCTACGGAGTTCATTCCACGGGTTTTCTCATCTTGAGTCTGGCGACGGACATCCGCACGAACACGACCTTGATGACACATTCGATCATCTACTGGAACTCTTGATTGCCGGGATCCGCCATCTCGAGCGAAATTCTGCGCTAGATAGTCTTGCAGATTAGTTATAGGCTCTTGCGACGGTCTGGAATGGAGGATGAAACATGACCCGGATGACTCCCAGCGAAGCGTTTGTAGAGACGATGGTGGCCAACGGCGTGACCACTGTCTTTGGCATCATGGGCAGCGCGTTCATGGACGCCATGGACATTTTTGAGCCGGCAGGTATTGAGTTGGTACCGGTGGTACACGAGCAGGGGGCTGCCCATATGGCAGACGGGTATGCCCGGGTCAGTGGCCGCCACGGAGTCGTGATCGGACAAAACGGCCCTGGTATTTCCAACTGTGTGACCGCGATCGCGGCAGCCTTCTGGGCACACAGTCCCGTTGTCATCGTTACCCCCGAAGCCGGCACGATGGGGATGGGACTCGGTGGCTTCCAGGAAGCCAATCAGCTTCCGATGTTTGAGGAGTTCACCAAGTATCAGGGGCACATCAACAACGAACACCGAATGGCAGAGATCGCGGCTCGTTGCTTCGACCGGGCGCTGTCGGAGATGGGGCCAACGCAACTCAACATCCCCCGTGACCGCTTCTATGGCGACATCAATGTAGAGATCGGAACCCCCATGCGGCTCGATCGCGGACCCGGTGGTGAGCGTACGCTCAACGAAGCGGCCGACCTCTTGGCCAGCGCGCAGTTCCCAGTCATGATCAGCGGTGGTGGAGTGGTGATCGGAGATGGTATGGCCGCAACGGTCGCCTTGGCCGAGAGACTCGGCTGTCCGGTGGTCAACAGCTACCTGCACAACGACTCGTTTCCGGCCAGCCACCCACAGTGGTGTGGACCGCTCGGCTACCAAGGCTCAAAAGCGGCGATGAAGTTGATCGCACGGGCTGACGTGGTGCTGGCGCTCGGCACCCGTTTGGGGCCCTTTGGCACCTTGCCTCAGCATGGCCTCGACTATTGGCCAACAGAGGCCAAGATCATCCAGGTTGATGCTGATTCGAAGATGCTCGGGTTGGTCAAAAAGATTGACGTCGGGATTTGCGGCGATGCCGGTGCAGCTGCTGCCGCGCTGACCGCGCGGCTGGCTCAACGCACGCTGGTGGCCGACCAGAACCGTGCCGAGCGAGAGTCGACGCTGCTTTCTGAGAAGACCGCGTGGGAAGACGAACTCGACGATTGGACCGAAGAAACCGACGACTTCAGTATCGACATGATCAAAGAAGCAGCGGCCGAAGAAGGCAGTTGGCTGCACCCACGTCAGGTGTTGCGGGAACTGGAGCGGGCCATGCCGGCTCGGGTAATGGTGTCCACCGACATCGGCAACATCAACTCGGTGTCCAACAGCTACCTGCGCTTCGAAGAAACCAGGTCGTTCTTGGCAGCCATGAGTTGGGGCAACTGCGGCTATGCGCTGCCGACCATTATTGGAGCCAAGAAGGCTGCTGATGATCGTCCGGCGGTGGCGTACGCTGGCGATGGCGCCTGGGCTATGAGCATGGTTGAGGTGATGACCGCGGTGCGCCACGATATTCCGGTCACCGCGGTTGTGTTCCACAATCGCCAATGGGGTGCCGAAAAGAAGAACCAGGTTGATTTCTACGGTCGCCGTTTTGTAGCCGGGGAACTTGAAGGCGGCGAGAACTACGCGCAAATCGCTCAAGCGATGGGAGCGAAGGGTGTTCGTATTGATCAGCTTGATGATGTCGGTCCGGCCCTAGAACGGGCGATCGACGATCAGATGACCAAACGGCAGACCACAGTGATCGAAGTCATGACCACCAAAGAACTCGGCGATCCCTTCCGTAAGGATGCTTTGAGCCGCCCGGTCCGCCACCTGAAGAAGTACGCCGAATACACGTAATTTGCTGGCCAGTACCTAGCTTCGCTGCTACGGCGGGGCTGGCTGGTCGGCGGGGCTTGTTGGCTGGCGCACTGGCTGGTCGGCGGGGCTTGTTGGCTGGCGTGACTCGCCGGTCGGCGCGGCTTGTTGGCTGGCTCGGTCGGCGTGGCGTGCGGGGTTAACCGGGGCCTGTGAGCGAACTCAGCAGGGCGTCGATTGCTTGATCGGCGATAGCGACCATCTCTGAGTCGGTGCGGTCCTGGATGGGGTGCTCGGTCAAGACGTGGGCTATGTCACCTCCGAGGCTCTTGCTTTGTTGCTCGGCGCCGTCGGCGAACTCAACGGTGGCAACGAACACTCCTGGAATGCCGCGGCGTTCCAGATCGTTGATGTCGTGCACACTGCACGTCGTGCAGGAACCTCAATCGGCGAGCGCTTCGATCACCGCGTCGCAGGACACGGCAATCTCATGGCGCAGATCGACCGGCGCTGGTTTGGTGAAGGTCGGCTTTTTGAAGCGCTTCACGTTGACGCCGAGGCCGGTCAGCTTTTGCTCCACGCGGTTGAGAAAAATGTCTCCACGGGGCTTGGAGATGTCGAGTAGTCCGACCGTTAGTCCGTTGAGAGACTCGGGTCGAGCGACACGCTCACGTTTGTTGGGCCGCAACTCAGCCGTGGGATCAAGAACAACAGTCATCGAGTGATCTCCTTTGTGACAGTCACGCTACCGGTTGCGCCGGTCACCCAACCAGCGATGGTAGAAGAGAACAACCCAGCATGGCTGCCTCCGTGAACAACATGAATCCCTCCAGGCGGGAACTTCGGTAGCTGATGGCCCGCGACCGATGTCGGCATACCCTCTTCGATTCCGCCGGAGCCGGCGATTATGTCGTCGCCGTCGATCATTAGCAGCGCTTCAAGTTCTGCCAGAAAGCGGGCCCTGTCCCAGGAGGCATCTCGGTATCGGGCCATATGTTCAGGACTCATCACGATCACGGTTTCCATCGACATGACCATTCTCGGGCTGACGTTGACGCGTAGCATTTCGGCGAAGTGCTTGGTGAGCGATTCCGGAGAACGCGACTTCTGATCGAACATCAGTCGGGGGCCTTCCCCGGGGAATAGGGTGACGGTGGAGACGTTGCGGTCGAAACCGCGAGATTCGGCGAAGGTGTCGAAGGCGCTGCCCTCTTCGTCTTCGGCGAAGCACAACCCGATCTTTGAGGGGCTGCCCTGGGTGGCGCGGTCGACACCGCCGGGTCTGCCTCCACCGATATTGCGAATAACCAACTGGAGAGCACGGCCGATGGTGTTGTTGGCGCGGTTCCCTTGGCCCAACAGATTGAGGCCGCTGTTCATGTGAATTTCGTGACGGATGGGTCCGTTGACGATCAGGATTGGACCTACCGGCATAGTGGTGGCCAACAGTCCGTGCATGTTGAACTCGTCGGTGCAGGCTGCTTCGACCGCGCATAGCACCACAGGGAGATACTCGGGCTTGCAGCCGGCCATTACTGCGTTGACAGCCACTTTCTCGACGGTGCATTCGACCAGATCGGGTGGTATGACGGCCACCACCTCCTCCGCGGAGCGACTTGTGCCTTCAAGCATTCTCAGCACCCGCGCCTCGGTTGGGGGTACGACCGGCATTCCATCACTGAAGCCGCGGTCGAACATGGCTTCTACGTCATCTTCCAACTCGGCGAGTTCGATTCGCCGACTTTTTAGTATTGAACCTGAGAAGCGCACGGCGAGTTCATCGCTGAGGTTGGGATCGACACTCAGTGAGCCGCATCCGGGTCTCCAATCGGGAAGGTCGGTTCCGAGACCGTTGAGTCCAGTGAACTCTTCCCAAGCCTGGCGAGACCAACCGACTATGCGATCGGCTTCGGAACCGTCGTCGACTCGCAGCAGCGTGGGTACTGTCTCGATTTGATTATGCCATGACAAGGCGAGGTCGGCATCGTGGGTTACCCAGTCGGCGTTTTGGGGAAAGGTGGGGTCGTCTTGGGTGATGACTGAGACTCCAATGCGTTCGGCCATCTCGGCTAAGACTGGTGCCACTAGGACACAAGTCGGGCAGTCCTTTTTGACAACGGCTACGAGACCATCGGGGAGCGGAGCGGTGTTGGTATCGGGCACTCGCCAACTGTGGCACACAAGAAGTTGGCGGTCACGCTGACAGAAGCGACATCTGTCACACTCGGTGTGCGAGGCTAGTCGGCTCGCGTACGGTTCAAAGTCAATGGGGGATACGCAAGAGCCTGTCGTTGTGTCGTTCCACGGTGTTCGTGGTTCGACGCCGTGTAGTTGCCCGACGGTGCAGCGCTATGGCGGCAACACCAGTTGCGTCTCGGTTGAAACCGCCGATCACGACCCGATCGTTTTGGACCTGGGTACGGGGCTGCGCCCGTGGGGCTGTGCAATGTCGCCCCAGAGCGGGTTGACGCTGCATGCGTTGGTTACACATCTTCACTGGGACCACATTCAGGGTCTGCCATTTTTTGCGCCGTTGCTTTGTCCGGATACCACGTTGAACATCTATGGGTCCGCTGAACGCGGAGAGTCGTTGGCCGAGGCGTTTGATCGTTTTATTGCCCCGCCGTTCTTCCCGATTCGAACCACCGATTTGCCGGCCACCATCAAATTCCACGATGTCTGCGACGGCGACTTTGCAGTGGGCCTTGCCTCTGTGATGTCGAGACCGGTACCCCATGTCGGCACCACCAACGGCTACCGGCTCAATCTTCATGGTTTGTCAATCGCGTATATTCCGGATCACCAAGAGCCGATCAACGATCCGAGACATGTCGATGAGTCCGTTCTTGAACTGTGTGATGGTGCCGACCTGTTGATTCACGACGGGCAACTGTGGCCCGATGAACTAGTGATGAAGCAGGCCTGGGGTCACAGTACGCCCGAGTACGCACTCGAGGTCGCCCGTCAGGCCGGTGTTGAAACGTTGGTGTTGTTTCATCACGACCCCTCTCACGACGACGCCTCGCTCGATGAGATGAGCGCGCGCCTGAGCGAACGGGGTTCGGAAGTCGGCGTAAGCACTGTGCTAGCGGCCACCGAAGGCACGAGCCTGACTTTCTCCGCCATGAGTGAGCCTTTCGGCGGCCTGTGCAAGCAATCCGTTCGGCCGTAGAAGGGAACCGGATGTCTATTGACTCAAGTGAGTTCCGATGGGTGCTCGGCCACTTCCCCACGGGTGTGACAGTGGTGACTGCGCCAACGAGCGAGGGTCCCGTCGGCATGGCAATCGGATCTTTCGCCAGCGTCTCGCTAGATCCACCTCTGGTCATGTTCTGTCCAGGTAAGGAATCTGCGACTTGGACCAAGATGTCGGGGACGGACAGATTTTGCGTCAACGTGCTCGGTGACGACCAAGCCGACGTGTGCGGCGTTTTCGCGAGCAAGTCAGAAGACAAGTTTGCCGGCGTCGAATGGAGCACAAGGATCTCCGATTCGCCCGTTATCTGTGGTTCTATTGCTTGGATCGATTGCGAGGTCCACGCCATCCACGATGGAGGTGACCACTACATCGTGGTGGGACTCGTAAAAGCACTCTCCACCGAAAACGACAATGGGCCTCTGCTGTTTTTCCGCGGCGGCTACGGCCGTTTCGAGGACATCTGATGCCAATTTATGCGCTCGGTGATCGTGTTCCCGAAATACATTCCGACGCCTACATTCACCCGGATGCCACGCTCATTGGGAGCGTTGTCATCGGCGCAGAAAGTTCCGTATGGGCTCAGGCGGTGATCCGCGCCGATGACAACGTCATCAGTATTGGACGGGGCTCATCGATTCAAGACGGTGCGGTACTACATTGCACCGAGGTACATGAGACGATCATCGGTGACTACGTGACAATCGGCCATCTCGCTCATCTTGAGGGCTGTCGGATCCTTGACCGTTCACTGGTTGGCAGCGGTTCGGTGATTCTGCACGATGCGGTTGTTGGGCCTGAGGCCCTTGTCGGAGCCGCCGCGTTTGTTCCCGCCAAGATGATCGTGCCCGCCTTGGCGATGGCGTTGGGTGTGCCGGCCCGAAATCGCGAGAACGCACTTCAGAAGGGTGCCAACGACCGCAACGTTGAGACTTACATTCGCCGTGCCCGCTACTACCCTTCTGAACTGCGCCGTATCGATTGAGCGAATAGCGCAGGGTTGTAGACGTTCCGTCCCTTAGTTGTTACTATCTGGATAGGAGAAATAGGTTGAGCAGCACCTCTAGGAGCGATCGAACATGACATCCACCGATATCGGCGTCGACCTCGGCAAGTACCAACTGGGGTGGCACGACGAGGAAGACTACGTCTTCAAGCCCAAGAAAGGGCTCAACGAAGAGATTCTACGCGAGATCTCCTGGCTCAAGAGCGAGCCCCAGTGGATGCTCGACTTTCGCCTGAAGTCGTACCAGCGATTCGGTAATCGCCCGATGCCCCACTGGGGTGGCGACATGTCCGACATCGACTTCGACAACATCTACTACTACATCAAACCCTCCGGAGAACTCAGCGACGACTGGGATGACGTCCCCGAGTCCATCAAGAACACCTACGAGAAGCTTGGTATCCCTGAGGCTGAGCGCAAGTATCTCGCCGGCGTGACTGCCCAGTACGAATCCGAGGTCGTATACCACCGCAACCGTGAAGACCTCGAAGCACAAGGTGTGCTGTTCTGCGACATGGACACTGCGCTGCGGGAGTACCCCGACATGGTCAGGCAGTACTTCGGCAAGATCATCCCGCCCAACGACAACAAATTCTCGGCGCTCAACAGCTCCGCCTGGTCGGGAGGCTCGTTCATCTACGTGCCACCCGGTGTCGAGGTCGACATGCCGTTGCAGGCCTACTTCCGTATCAACGCCGAGAACATGGGCCAGTTCGAACGCACCTTGATCATCGCAGACGAGGGTTCCAAGGTGCATTACATCGAGGGCTGCTCAGCACCGACCTACACGTCTGACTCACTTCATTCAGCAGTTGTCGAAATCATCGTGAAGCCATCGGCGCGGGTGACGTACACCACTATCCAGAACTGGTCAGACAACGTCTTCAACCTGGTCACCAAACGCGCCTACGTGGAAGCTGAAGGTCACATGGAATGGATCGACGGCAACATCGGCTCGAAACTGACCATGAAATATCCGGCGGTCGTGCTCGCTGGCCCCAAAGCCTCGGGCGAGGTTCTCTCCGTCGCTTATGCAGGGCCGAACCAGCATCAAGACACTGGAGCCAAGATGACTCACGCGGCACCGGAGACGACCTCCAAGATTGTTTCAAAGTCGATCTCCAAAGACGGTGGTCGCACCTCGTATCGGGGGTTAGTGCGAGTCGAAGACGATGCTTACGGCTGTAAGAGCCATGTGCAGTGCGATGCCCTCATCCTTGATGAGGATTCCGTCTCCGACACCTACCCCTACATGGAGGTCGGTGCGGGTGACGCCATCATCGGCCATGAGGCCACAGTGAGCCGGGTGGCCGACGAGCAACTGTTCTATCTGCAAAGTCGTGGCCTGACAGAAGAACAGGCGATGGGCATGATCGTCAACGGCTTCATCGAGCCGGTCACTCGTACTCTGCCGATGGAATACGCGGTTGAGTGGAGCCGCTTGATCGAACTGCAGATGGAAGGCAGCGTCGGCTGAGGGGTTCTGCTGATTGGGTTAGTGACGTGGCGTGAATGTTGCGCGACAATGAAACCCATGCCGATGCGCCAGGACTGCAAGTACTTTGAATCCCGCACGTATGCCAACGGCGACACCGTGCGCAAGTGCGACCTTGACCTAGCCCCCGAAGCCCCTTGGCGCTGCCCCGATGACTGCCCGAAGTACACCAGGCGTATGGCTGACGTGAATTGGAGTCACGGATCGCTGATCACCCCGGCCACTCCGCAAGAACCCGCCAGCCTGGGCAGCGACGACAGCATCGCAGCGTTGCTTGATGCAGCTGAAGACATCATCAACGATGCCGCGCCAGAGGTGCTACAGGAGATCCAAGAGGAGCAGCAGAAAGCGGCGCGCCGAGGCCTGGGTCGCTTTCTCCGACGACGCCGACGCTGAGAGCGCACGCGTTGTACTCGCGGGGCGTACCCGGAGCCGCTGGAGTGCTGTTCAGCCGGTCTAGCCGGTAGCATTGCCCGTGTTTACGGGCCCTCGGGCCGTCTTTATTGGGCAGGGCCATGACTGAATTCTCAACCGATGCCGCGAGGGCTTTGGCTGGTCCGGCATGGCTCGTTGACCGCCGGGTTTGCGCAGCCCAGGCCTTTGCCTCAGCGGTCCCACCGGATGTTGCCGATGAGGAGTGGCGCTATAGCGCTATCCGAGAATTCGACCTGGCTGATTTTGTGCCGTCATCGACCACTTGTGACGCTCCGGCACTCGAGTTCGAGATCGACTCGGCGGCTATGGTTCGTACGGTCAACGGGCGGATCACTTCGGTCGAAGTGGCTGATGAACTTGTAGCTGCCGGCGTGTATGTCGGCCCGCTCGCAGGTGTTGATAAGGGGTCTGCTCTGCTGGGAGCGGTGTCTTTAGAGGCTTCTGACTACTTCACGGTTCTCAATGATGCTTTTGTTGCCGATCCGGTTCTGATTCGAGTGCCATCCGGGGTTGTGTTGAAGCGGCCGATTGTGGTGACCCACCATGTCGCCGGCGAGCGGGTCGCCGCGTTCCCTCGGCTTGTTGTCGACATTGGCGCCAATGCACAGGCGGAAGTTCTCGATCACCACACCTCTGATGGCGGCCCATTGCTGGTTTGCCCGGTCACGGAACTCGATGTCTCTGCCGCTGGTCGGCTGGGGTACCTCAACGTTCAGCAACTCGGCTCGGGCACATGGCAGTTTTCGTCGCAGTTGTCGAGGGCTGGCCGCGACGCCTCGCTTACTGCTTCCACCGCGGCTTTCGGTGGTGGCTATGCCCGTACTCGATCCGATGTTCGCCTGGTCGGACGCGGTGCCAACTGCGATCTTTTGGCGTTGTATTTCGGCGACGGCCGGCAAGGACTCGATTTTCGTACATATCAGGACCATGTCGCCGCGGACACAACTTCCAAGCTGCTCTACAAGGGTGTCGTGAGTGACGAGTCTCGCAGCATCTACACGGGCTTGATTCGAGTGCGTCCCGATGCCCGAGGGACCAATGCCTTCCAGACCAACCGCAATCTGAAACTCGGTGAGAACGCCTGGGTTGAATCGGTACCCAACCTTGAAATCGAAAACAATGATGTTCGCTGTAGTCATGCTTCCGCGGTTGGCCCCGTCGATGCCGAGCAGCAGTTTTATTTGGAGAGCCGTGGTGTTCCGACTGCCGAGGCAGAGCGCTTGATCGTGGCGGGTTTTCTCGATGAGGTGCTGGAATCGCTGCCTGTGACCGCCATGCGTAAGACGCTGCGTTCTGCCATTGATGCCAAACTGAGCCTCCAAGTGCAACACCAAGGAGTCCTGTCGTGAGCCTTCACGTATTGTTTGAGCTTGAAGAGCTTGAAGACGGCACGGCGCGCAAGTTGGAATTGGAGGGGCACCAGATTTCACTGGTGCGCATCGAAGATGACGTTTACGCCATCGGCGACATTTGCAGTCATGAGGATGTCTCTTTGTCGGAGGGCTACGTTGACGCCGAGGAGTGCCTGCTTGAGTGTTGGCGCCACGGGGCGATGTTCGACCTGAAGACGGGTGAGCCCGAAACCCTTCCCGCGGTTCGCCCTGTGCCGGTGTATGACGCTTCGGTCGTAGACGGCATGATCCGGATCTTGATTTCGGAAGGGTCCGAACCTCCTGCGCCCGGCCGAGGCTCAGCAACTCGGAGGGGTGCTGATGAGTGAACTGGTGATTGAGGGCCTGCGGGCTCGTGTGGGAGGCCAAGAGATCCTCAAAGGTGTTGATCTGGCGATGGCTTCGGGTGAGGTCCATGCGGTGATGGGACCTAACGGTTCGGGAAAGTCAACCCTGGCCCATGCCTTGGCGGGTCGCCCCGGTCTCGAAGTGCTGGGTGGTTCGGCACGTCTTGATGGCGTTGAACTTTTGGATTTACCAGCTTGGGAGCGAGCCCAAGCCGGTTTGTTCCTGGCTATGCAGTACCCGACGGAGGTTCCTGGGGTAGCGCTGCGTGATCTGCTACGAGCTTCGGTGAGTACCAGCGACAATGTCGACGAGATTGAATCGTCAATGCGTGCTGAGGCAAAGCGCATCGGTTTTGACGAGAAGTTCCTGGAGCGACCGCTCAACGTTGATCTTTCAGGCGGTGAGAAGAAACGCAATGAGGCGCTTCAGCTTGGGGTGTTGCGCCCTCGTTTCGCGATTCTCGACGAACTCGATTCGGGCCTTGACTTCGATGCGTTGCGTTTGGTCGGCTCGCGGGTGGAGGCAGCTACCGAAGAAGACGGGGTGGGAGTCCTTGCTATCACCCACTACAGCCGCTTGTTTGAGCAACTCCGGCCCGACACCGTGCATGTCTTTGCCGGCGGTCGAATTCAACAGACTGGTGGGGCGGAGTTGGCCCAAGAGTTGGAAGACACCGGTTACGAACGGTGGCGTGATTCGCCGCCGACGACCACTCCGGCATCGAAGCTCCCCGAAGATCCTTTTGCCGATCCGTTCGCCTGAGTCGTGGTGCTGGGGCAGACTGTTGCCATGGCTAGAACTCTGCTGACCGAAGATGAGATTGCCGAACTGCTGGCGGAGTTTGGTGAGTGGCGACGTGACGGAGACCGACTATGTCGCACCTATGAGTTCTCCGATTTCATCGACGCTTTTGGTTTTATGGCCAAAGTGGCGGTGGTTTCGGAGAAGTTGTTTCACCATCCCGAGTGGAGCAATGTCTATAACCGGGTTGATATCGCCATCACTGACCACGCCGCAGGCGGTATATCAAACAACGACCGAGCCTGGATAGAGCGCGTCGAGCAACTCTGAGGCCGAATCAGCCACTGAATCGCTGACTCGCGTCGGCCCTCAGGCGGCTGCGGCTTCGTCGAGTGCTTGGGCGAGTGTGTTCCAGCTCAGCGTGGCGCATTTGATTCGTATCGGGAACTTAACCACACCGCGCAGCGCTTCGAGGTCGCCGAGCTTCGTGTCGTCCGATGCACCGTCGAGTTCTATGCCCAGAGCGGTTTCGGTGCCGTCTCCGCCGAGGTCGGTCTCGTGGATCGACATGAGTCCCTTGAAGGCCACGATCAGCCTGCGAGCATCTTCAACCGTCTTGCCTTTTATCGCCACCGACATCATCGAAGCTGATGATTGGCTGATGGAACAGCCTTGACCGCCGATTGCAACGTCGTCGATAACGCCTGCGTCGTTGACTTGCAGATAGACGATGATTTCGTCGCCGCACAGCGGGTTGAAGCCCTCGGCACGTCGCGCGGGAGGGGTCTCGAGTTCACCACGATTGCGGGGCGTTCGGTAGTGGTCGAGGATGATTTCGCGATACAGGTCTTCGAGTCCAATCATCTTGTGGTCTCCTAGAACGAGAAGATGTCGTCGACTGCACTGAGGGCATCGGCGAGCTTATCGAGGTCGGATTTGTTGTTGTATACGTAGAGGGACGCACGCGAGGTGGCATTGGTGCCGAGCACATCCATGAGTGGTTTCGCACAGTGGTGGCCTGCTCGCACCGCAATCCCGGATTGGTCGAGCACTTGGGCGACGTCGTGGGGGTGTACATCGCCGTAGATGAACGACATGACACCGCCGCGCTCTGCGGGCTCTGTTGGGCCATGAATGGTGATCTTGTCGCCGTGGCGTTCGGTGAGCGTCCGCAGCGCATAGGCGGTCAGTTCAACCTCGTGCTGGCGGACATTGTCCATGCCGAGGTCGCTGAGGTAGTCGATGGCGCGGCCGAGTCCGACGGCTTCTGCAACCATTGGTGTGCCAGCCTCGAATTTCCATGGGATCTCGTTGGTGGTGAAACCGTCTTTGGTGACGTTGAGAATCATTTCTCCGCCACCGAGAAACGGCGGCATGGCTTCAAGCAGTTCGGCTTTGGCCCAAAGCACTCCGATTCCCATCGGGGCGAGCATTTTGTGACCTGTGAAGACCAGAAAGTCAGCCCCGAGCGCCTGTACGTCGGTGGGCATATGGGGTACGTATTGGCTGGCATCTACAGCCATGAGCGCGCCGGCGTCGTGAGCCCGTTCGGCAAGCTGAGCGATCGGGTTGAGGGTCCCCAGCACGTTGCTCATGGCTGTCACCGAGAGCAGTTTGGCTCCGTCAAGGAGCCGGTCAAGGTTGCTGAGATCCAGATAGCCGGATTGGTCAACACCGATCCAGCGCAGTTCTACGCCCGTTTGGGCTCGCAGCATGTGCCAGGGAACGATGTTGGCGTGATGTTCCATCTCGCTGATTACCACTGCGTCGCCTGCGCTGAGGTTGCTCTCACCCCAAGCGCGGGCCAATAGGTTTATGGACTCGGTGGCGTTCTTGGTGAAAACGACCTCGGAGTCAGAATTGGCATTGATGAACGAAGCGACTTTGGCTCGCGCGCCTTCAAGAGCAGCTGTGGCCCTTACCGCGAGTTCGTAGCTGCCACGGTGAACGTTGGCATTAGTCCTCTGGTAATAGTCGGCCATCGCATCAATGACGACCTGTGGTTTTTGGGAGGTATTGGCGGAGTCGAGGTAGACGAGCTGATGACCGTGAAACTGCTGGTCCAACAACGGAAAGTCGGATTTGATTGCGGCGGGGAGGGTCATGGGTTCAGACTCCGAACCGCTCGTAGCCTTCGGTTTCCAGTCTCTGCACCAATTCCGAGCCTCCGGATTCAACGATGCACCCGTCGATGATCACATGGACCTGATCGGGATGCAGCTCAGAGAGCAGCCGTTGGTAGTGGGTGATGGCGAGCACGCCGAGTTCGGGCCGTTCGGAGCGCACCTCTTGGACGCCGGTGGCCACGACACGCAGCGCGTCGATGTCGAGCCCGGAGTCGGTCTCGTCGAGGATTGCCATCTCCGGTTCGAGGATGGCCATCTGCAGTATTTCGTTGCGCTTCTTCTCGCCGCCTGAGAAACCTTCGTTGACGTAACGCTCAGCGAACGAGGCGTCCATATTGAGCCGGTCCATCCATTCCATGATGGCCAAGCGGAGCTCGAGCACCGACATGTCGATGCCTTTGCGAGCCGAGAGCGATTGCCGCAAGAAATTGAGAACCGAGACCCCACTGATCTCCTGGGGATACTGAAAGGCCAGAAACATGCCGGCCTTGCCGCGCACGTCGGTGGGCCATTCGGTGATGTCTTCGCCTCGGAAACGAATTGAACCGGATGTGACTTGGTACTCGGGGCTCCCGAGGATCACGTTGGCCAGCGTGCTCTTGCCTGAACCGTTTGGTCCCATGAGAGCGTGAACTTCGCCGACGTCGACTCGCAGATCAATGCCTTTGAGGATTTCGATCTCGCCTTCGACGGTGCAGGCCCGAAGGCCGTCGATTTCAAATAGCGGAACCGTCGTCATGCCTTACAGTTTACGAGCGCTCTCAGTTTCGCACTACGGCCATAGGAGAAATTACCGCTTCGCTGGCATGCGTCCGGGCAGTAAAACAGAAATCAATAGTCAGAAAAATAGAAGAAACATTCTCTAAAAATAGAAATCAACGCTATTCTAAATAGCGATGCTTGAACGGAGGATCGCCAACGATCAACACGAATCGCTGCTGGAACGTCGCCTCGCCTCTTACCCGGCGGTGGCGCTGGTTGGTCCGCGTCAGTGCGGCAAGACCACGCTCGCTCAATCACTCGGGGGTCGCTACTACGACATGGAGCTCGAATCCGACCGTTTGAGGTTGGATCTCGAATGGGACCAGATGGCTGGAGGTGGAAGTCTTGTGGTCATCGACGAAGCCCAAGCAGCCCCGGAGATCTTCGGTCGACTACGCAGCACCATCGATGCCCAACGTGGCCTCTGTGGGCGCTTCCTGTTGCTGGGTTCGATAGCGCCGTCTCTGATGAAGAACGTTTCGGAGTCGCTCGCCGGTCGCTTGAGCGTGGTGGAGTTGGCGCCTCTGTCCTGGCTGGAGCTGGGCGGCGAAGCCCGCGAGCGCCTTTGGCACTGCGGCGGGTTTGCCGACGGTGGAGTGCTCCACGGCAGAGGCTTTCCCGACTGGCAACACGATTATCTGAACCTGCTTGCGCAGCGTGATCTGCCAATGTGGGGACTACCCGCCACGGCTCCCACCACCCTGCGCCTCTTCGAGATGTTGGCGACATCACATGGGCAGCAGTGGAACGCCAGCGAGATCGGTCGCGCCCTGGGGCTCTCCTATCACACGGTGAACGACTACTTCGACTACCTGGAAGGCGCGTTCCTGCTCAGGCGTCTTCCCGCCTTTCATGGCAATGTTCGCAAGCAGCTCACGAAACGACCGAAGGTCTACTGGCGCGACAGTGGCCTGCTGCACAGCTTGTGGGGAATCGGCAACGCCTCGGAACTGCTCAGTCATCCGATGGTGGGCGCGAGCTGGGAAGGACATGTTATTGAGCAAGTGCTGACAGCCCTGCAGCAATCAGGGACACCCTTCAGAGCTTCGCACCTGCGCACGGCTGACGGTCGCGAGATTGATCTCGTCGTCAACGTACGGCAGCAACTCTGGGCTATTGAGGTGAAACTCACCAGCAATCCAAGCCGTTCCGACATGGCCCGCCTCAACGACACAGCCGATCTGATCGGAGCTCACAGACGGTTCTTGGTGACTCGAGGCGCCGCGACTGCTAGCGGCGGAGCACAGACCGTCTGTGATCTTGCTCGCATGATCCTTCAAGCAAGCAAACCGCTCTACGAGAGCCCTTGACCGACGTTCTCAGTGCTAGTTCTGGAGATCTTGACAGTGTGTGTCTCACCGTCGTCGGACAACAAGGTGATGGTGTACCCAGCGACGGTGATGCTCTGGCCCTCGGTCAGGAACGGGGACTCGTCGCTGAATCCCGAGGTTGTTTCGTTCGCTCCCTTGATCGGTAGTGCGCCTGTTGCTATGGCGGCATCCACGGTGTACACCAACACGCCTTCGGGCAGTCGCTGCGAAATATCCGAGTCGTAGCCGAATCGGCGTCTGCTCTCGACGACGATCACCTCGGTTCTCGAGAGCGGTATTGCGGCCATTGCCGTTCCGTCGCCGGGGTCGGCTACGGGGGTCAGGTCGACGGTAGCTTCGGGTTCGGTGATGCAACGGATTTGGGCGGTGTCGAGCCAGCCCAATAGCCAGCGGTTCCATGCCAACATCTCGCCGCCGTCGAAGCGATAGCCGTATTCGGGAGGGAGGAAGACTCTGAATCCCATGAGGCCGAAATCCGCTGAGGGCCAGTTTGCGACCGCGGAGGTTCTGGATGCTCGCGAACCGCTGGCATCGTAGAGGTCTGCAAGGCCGAGATTGTGCGCAAGTTCGTGAGCCGCGGCGTGGCCCCACTCTTGAAGCGTGCCGTCACCCAAGAAGATAATCCACGAGGAGGGGAGGTTGATTCGGTTGGTGGTCAGACTACCTTCGTCGGTCGTCACTTGACCTCCGGCGTTCGCTCCGTCGAAATGGGTGCCGGGTCCGACGGTCATCACAACGTCTATCCCGCTGAAATCGAATTCGGGGTCGGCGAGTCTTGCCGCGGCGTCTGAAATCGATTCGGATTCGTTGTATACGCTTCCCAAGTAGTCTCCGTAATTGTTCTCGACTCTGAGCCATCGGTGCAGGGGAACGAACTCGATGTCGAGCTTTCCGTAACTGCCCGCCTCAAGGTACTGCTCGGCATACCGCAGACTCTCTCGGGACTCATGCCGTGTCGAATATTCGGCCTCAGCATCGGGGAAGTCCACGAACAGCACCGCTACCCGCACAGTTCTGGTGGCCTCTACAGACCCGCGATGTGGGAAACCCGGCGACAGATGCCCTCCACCGAAGGGTCGGCACATGTCCGGATCCGCACCGGTAGTATGACGGACACCGATCGGCATGGGCACGGCCAGCGCGAAGCCCCAGCAGGTGAGAGTGCCGTCGATGTGCAACCCGCAGGACTGAGATTGTCCGCCGGCGAAGACGGCGCTGAATTCTCCGCTGGGAGCGTAGGGTTGACCGGGGTAGTCGTATCCCCAGCAACTGACTGTCTTGTCGATGCGCAGCCCGCAAGAGTGTCGTCGGCCAGCGCTGACGGCGCTAAATTGCCCGCTCGGAGGAGTCCCGTAACCCGCGTTGTTGTATCCCCAGCATGCAACCGTCTTGTCGATGCCTAGGCCGCACGAGTGAGATTGTCCTCCAGTGATGGCGGTGAACCGCCCGCGTGGTGTGTCGGTCTGCAGATTGTCGTCCGGCCCCCAGCATGTGATTGCCATATCGGTTCGTAGACCGCAAGAAATTCCACCACCAGTTGTGATCGCGGTGAACTGACCGCTAGGGGCATCCGTCCGGCCTTCGATGTTGTCGCCCCAGCATGTGACGGTCTTGTCGGTGCGTAGCGCGCACGAATGCCAATACCCTATTGTGACATCGGTGAAACGTCCGTCGGGAGTGTCGGTCTGGTTGTCGTAGTCTTGTCCCCAGCAGGCTAGGGTTTGTTCGGCGCGTATCCCGCACGAACGAGACGTCCCTGAAGCTAAGGCGGTAAATTGTCCGCTGGGTGGGTCAGTCTCTCCCGTGAGGTTGCTTCCCCAGCAGGTGATGGTGTTGTCGGTGCGCAGACCGCAGGTAAACCGGTGGCCGGTGGCGACAGCGATAAAATGCCCGCTCGGCGCGAAGGCTTGAGCTTCGGTGTTGTCTCCCCAGCAGGCAAGGGTATTGTCGCTGCGTATTCCGCACGAATGCCAATCGCCCATGGTGAGATTGGTGAACTTCCCGATGGGTGCGTCGGTCTGCTCGTTGTAGTCTTGTCCCCAGCAGAGGATTGTGTTGTCTGTGCGTAGTCCGCAAGAATGTGATCCGCCGGCTGCAATGGCTTTGAATTGTCCGTTGGGCGCATGGGTAGCTCCTTCGTAGACGTATCCCCAACAGGAGATGGTGTTGTCTGTACGGAGCCCGCAAGAATGCGATCCTCCGGTAGTGATCGCGGTGAACAGCCCGTTGGGAGTGTTGGTCTGCTGGCTTTGGCCGTGACCCCAACAGGTGATGGTCCTATCGGCGCGTAACCCGCAGGAATACTGATATCCCGCCGTGATGTCGGTGAATTGTCCGGCGGGAGGGCTGGACTCTCCGTAGAAGTTGGACCCCCAGCATGCGATGGTTTGGTCGGTGCGAAGTCCGCAGGCGTGACTCGCACCAGCGGTGATGTCGGTGAACTGCCCAACCGGAGGACTCGGCAGTCCCCAAAGGTTCGATCCCCAGCAGGTGATGGTGTTGTCAGTCCGTATCCCGCACGAGATTGAACTAGCGGTAGTGACAGCGGTGAACTGCCCGACCGGCGGCTCAGCCTGACCGAAACGGATGTCGCCCCAGCAGGTGACGGTCTTGTCGGTGCGAATCCCGCAGGAATGATCTCCGTCAACGCCACCGTAAGCGCTAACGGCGGTGAACTGGCCAACGGGAGGGTTGGACTCTCCATAGTTGTTCGCTCCCCAGCAAGCAATGGTCTGGTCCGTGCGCAACCCACAGGAATGCTCGTATCCTGCGGCAACGGCGGTGAATTCGTTGCAATCTGGGCTGGCGGGGTCGATGGACACCGGGGGTTCGCCCTTGTAGCGGTACAAGAAAGTGGCCAGCTGACCGCGGGTGATCGGTTCGTCGGGAGAGTAGGTCGTGGGGCTGGTGCCGGTGGTTATGCCACTGCGGAACATCCAGGCCACTGGTTGCTGTTGCCAGGGTGCCGTGACATCGGCGAAAGGGTGGCTCGCGGCGTGGGGTCTGCCTGCGAGGCGATGCAGGAAAGCGGCGACTTCACCGCGTGTGAGGGTGTCGTTCGGCGCGAACGCGGTGGGGGTTTTGCCAGTGGTAATGTTGTTCGTGTACATCCAGGAGACGGCTTTGTTCCAGTCTTCGCCGATGACATCTTCAAATGGGTGAGGTGGTGCATCCGGTTGTCCGCGCATGCGCCATATGTACAGGGCGGGTGTCGCCCCGGCTCGCCGCGATATTCGGCGCAAAACAGGCTGAATTGTCAGTGTCGACGATGCGGTTGTCGACCATCCACTGGACTGGTTCGGTGTAGTAGCGCTCTGGTTCGACATCACCGAAACCCGCTACTCCCGCAACAGGTGCCGCGGGTGCCAATAGCCCGACAACCAAACCCAACACCAAACACACTCGCTTGCCCACAGCCGCAACCTACCGCGGGTCTGGCAACGGGGTCAGACTGGGGCGGATTGGACTTGTGGTGGTGGGGTCGTAGAGTGCAGCGCATGAACTTTGCATTCTCAGAAGAGCAGGAGCAGTTGCGAGATTTCGTCCGCAGCTTTCTTGAAGACAAGTCGTCGGAAACATCAGTGCGTGAGCAGATGGACACAGAGGTCGGATATGACGACGCAGTCTGGAGCCAGATGGCTGAGCAGATGGGCCTGCAAGCACTGGCTATTCCCGAAGAATACGGAGGTCAGGGCTTCGGTTTTGTAGAGCAGATAGTGGTACTGGAGGAAATGGGCCGGGCCCTGCTCTGCGCCCCGTATTTCTCGTCGTGCGTGCTGGCGGCCAACACCTTGATGCAAAGCGGCGATGAGGACGCAAAGAACGCCCATTTGCCGGGCATCGCCTCGGGAGAGACCCGAGCAACCCTTGCCTTCACCGAGGAGAATGGTCGCTGGGACGAAGGCGGGATCACCATGGCGGCGTCGGCCGATGGCGACTCCTGGACGCTCGACGGCACGAAGATGTATGTGCTCGACGGTCACACCGCCAATCTGATCCTGGTGGCGGCGCGTAGCGATGCGGGAGTGTCGCTGTTCAGCGTTGCCGCTGACGCCGATGGCCTCACCCGCACTGCGCTGTCAACGATGGATCAGACGCGCAAGCAAGCCAAGTTGGAGTTTTCCGGCGTGTCTGCCGAGTTGATCGGCCAAGACGGCGCGGGCTGGGATGTCTTGGCGACAGTGCTCGATCTAGCAGCGGTGGCGCTCGCGGCTGAACAAGTAGGCGGTGCGCAGATGTGTCTGGACATGTCGGTCGAATACGCCAAAGTCCGTGTCCAGTTCGGTCGCCCGATTGGATCCTTTCAGGCGATCAAGCACAAGTGTGCCGACATGCTCCTAGAGGTCGAGTCGGCCAAATCTGCTGCCTACTACGCGGGTTGGTGCGCCGCTGAAATGAACGATGAGCTGGGCCAGGTCGCATCATTGGCCAAGAGCTACTGCTCCGAGGCCTACTTTCATGCCGCTGCCGAGAACATCCAAATCCATGGTGGCATCGGCTTCACTTGGGAGCATCCCGCTCATCTCTACTTCAAGCGCGCAAAGAGTTCTGAGTTGCTGTTCGGTGATCCCACCTACCATCGCGAACTGCTCGCCCAACGCATCGGGATCTGACAACGCGCATGTGGAGGTGACGCGGCTTGGAATGGATCTTCTTCCTAGTCGGTGCCTTAATCGTTGTCCTGATCGCCTTTGTGGCTGTCGGGCAGGCGGTTGGACAACTAGAAGTCGAACGAAACCCGGCTGTCTATGACCTCAATGACGCGGTGCTTTGGATCGCGCAACGGCTTCCCGACGAGGTGACCGCGCAGATCTCCTATGACGACGTCGCCTTGCTGTTGAGTTGGCACCTTGATTGGTTTCAAGAAGTTGGGGTCGCCTCGCGCCACGGTCAGGAACTGGCAACTGATCAGGTCCGCATTGATGGGGCGATTGCCACAGACGAAGCGGCGATAGACGCGATTGTGGCCCGCTCGCTAGCTGCTGGTGGTCCAGAAGCAGTCGATGTGGTCTGCGTGCTCGACCTCCAAATGAAGTACCTCGCCGCGATCGGCGCGGTCGGTGACGAGGTCGTTGATTCGTAGACCGAGCGAAAATATCCCACACTTCCGAGTGCTTTTGTGCTTCACTATTGGCACCAAAGAAAGGAGGTGGTCCCGCAGTGTGTAGAAGATCTGTGACCTTGGAGGTGGCTGGCCGCTAGAACAGCTGCTGGACCACTGGCGCAAACCAAGCCAGCTCCACCCCTGGGGCTAGGTGGACCGGGAATATGTCACGCCTGGTGCGGTACCGCAAGGTGCCACCACTCCCTGGGTTTCCAGCAAACATTGTTTTTCAAGCAATACTCAAGAACCGTCCTAGGGCTGTCACGGCCCTGGGACGGTTCTCTTTTGGATCCCTTTGAATCGCCAACTCTTGTCGTCGCTGCCGCTAGGTTGCGTGCATGGAACGACCGGCTCGATACCAAAACAGCCGCTTTCTGGGGGATAAGCGGGTCCAGGTGGTCTATGACCTCGATGACGTGACAGATGAGTCTGTCATAGAAGAACTTGCCGATGGCCCCCATGCTCTAGCGTTCGGGCCTGACACGCTTGCTGAAGCTCGAAACCGCGGCTACCGCTTGCGGTCGACCTGATTGGCGAGGCGACGCTTTCGTGGATAGCCGGTTTCTTGTCGACGACATTGAGTTGGAGGCCCATGTCGCCCGCCCTCCCCAGAATCGTGGCACGGCCCAACCTGGGCTGGTGATTGCTCACGGTTTCCCGGCCGAGGCTGGGGGTGGTATCAACTCAACTTCGAGCTTTCCGGGTCTGGCTGATCGGGTGGCTACTGAGTGTGGTTGGGCTGCGCTGGCATTTTCGAGCAGGGGGATCGCTCAATCTGCCGGTGACTTCTCCCTTGAGGGTTGGTTACGGGACCTGCAAGGTGCGATCGCTCATCTGCGTGAGTCTGTGCATTGCGACGGGATATGGATTTTAGGGTTTGGTACTGGGGGTGCCCTGGCGATCGAGGCCGGGGCTGCCGATGAAACTATCCGTGGCGTCTGCGCGGTTTCGCTGCCAGCGGATTTCAGCGACTGGGCGCGCAGTCCCCGCAAGTTGCTGGTGCTGGCACGCGAAATGGGAGCAATCCGCGATAGCAACTTTCCAGAAGACTTTGGTGATTGGTCGCAGCAATTGCGCTCGGTCGATGCCAGCAAGGCCGCGGCTCGCTTGTCGCCGCGGGAGTTGCTGCTGATTCATGGCAGCGACGATGAGGTGGTGCCGGTGCTCGACGCCCGAGCGGTCGCGGACTCGCACGGCTCGGCAGATTTGCGGATCATTGATGGAGCGAGCCATCACCTGCGTCATGATCCCCGCGCTATCGCGGTGGTGCTTGGCTGGCTCGACCGGCAGCGCAACCGGCTGCTTTCTGAGGTTGCCTGAGGATCAACCAGAGCTTGAACCTCTGGATTTTTCGACCTTCCGTTTCTCGCGGAGCCGACCGAGAGCCCCTGGGTCACCGAGGTCGGCAACGCTGCGGAGATCTTCTTGGGCGAAAACCCCGGCGATAGTCTCCCAACCGGATGGCTGGTAATCGAAGCGTTTGGCCAGGATGGACATGAAAATCTGGGCCTTCACCGGACCGTAGCCGGGCAACGCCAAGAGTCGCTTGTAGAGCACTTCGGCATCATCCACATCTTCCCACAGCAATGCTGGGTCACCTTCGTATTCGTCAACCAGATGCTCGCACAGCTTGTGGATGCGGCGCCCCATCATGGCCGGGAAGCGGTGCACCGCGGGTTTCTGAGCGGCTACAGCGGCCAGTTCTTCTGGATCCATCGCGGCGATGTGGTCGGCATCAAGGGTGCCGTCGAGTCGTTGGGCCAGTCGCAGGGGTGCGGCGAAGGCCCATTCGATGGGGATCTGCTGGTCGAGCAACATTCCGATCCTGAGCGCCAGCGGGTTGGTGTTGAGCAGGTGGTCTGCCTCGGCGTCACCAGTGACGACGAGCGTACCGTTGGCGGGCCGCTGGGCCTCAGGCACCAGTGTCTGGATGGGCTGGGTCGGGGCGGTACGGGTCGATACCGGCCTTGGCGATGGCACGGCTGACTTCCTCACGGGTAGCGGTGCCTTCTTCGAGCATGGCTGACAATACCGCCACCACGATATTGCTGGCGTCGATCTCGAAGAATCGCCGCAACGCTTCCCTCGTGTCGGAACGACCGAAACCGTCGGTCCCGAGGACATGTAGCGGGCGAGGCGTCCACCGTGCGATCTGATCGGGAACCAGCGTCATCCAATCCGACACAGCCACTATCGGTCCCTCGCTGTCGCTGAGTCTGCGTGTCACGTTGGACAACTCTGGGGGCCGATCAGGAGACAATCGGTTGCGACGTTCCACGTCTAGTGCGTCGGCGCGAAGTCGCTTGTAGGAGGTGACGCTCCAGAGTTCGACGCCGATGTCGTAGTCGTCGACGAGGATCTGTTGGGCTTCGCGCGCGGCCAGGTTCAAGGTGCCCGAAAAGAGGATGGTCGCGCGGCGCTCAGTCTCGTCGGGGCCATCGTCGAACTTGTAGATTCCGTCGGTGATGTCGCGGTCCTGAACATGATCCGGACGCGGGGGTTGTTCGTAGTTCTCGTTGTAGATCGTGATGTAATAAAACACGTCTTCGCCATCGGCGGATCGGCCGTCGGGGTACATCCGATGCAGGCCCTGGCGCAAGATCGTGCCGAGTTCGTAGGCGAAGGCGGGGTCATACGCTTCGCAGGAGGGAACCGTTGATGCCAACAGCATGCTGTGACCGTCTTGATGTTGTAGTCCTTCGCCGAGCAGGGTGGTGCGGCCTGCGGTGGCGCCCATGAGAAAACCTCGCGTACGGGCGTCAGCTGCTGCCCACAGCGAGTCACCGACCCTCTGAAACCCGAACATTGAGTAAAAGGTGTAGAACGGGACCATAGGAACACCGCTGTTGGCGTAGGCGGTTCCAGCGGCGATCCATTCGGCGGTCGAACCACATTCGGTTATGCCCTCTTCGAGGATTTGCCCGTCTTCAGATTCGGCGTAGGAGAGCAGCAGGTCGTGGTCGACTGGTTCGTAGAGTTGGCCTTGCGGCGCGTATATGCGGAACTCTCGAAACAGCGAGTCCATACCGAAGGTGCGGGCCTCGTCGGGGACGATCGGCACGACACGTTCGCCGAATCGCTTGTCTCTCAGCAGGTCTCGCAACACTGCAGTGAAAGCCATTGTGGTCGATACCGAGCGCCCCGAGGAGCCTTTCTGGAGATCAAGGAAGGGTGCCTCGCTGGGCAACTTGAGTGGTCGGCGGTCTCGTACGATGCGGCTGGGCAGGGGCCCGTCGAGTGCGCGGCGTCGCTCCATCAGATAGGCGCGCTCCTCTCCGTCTGGTGATGGCCGGTAATAAGGTGGGATGCCGTCGTCGAGTGAATCCTCGGAGATTTCCTCTTCCATCCGGAGCCTGGCCCTTAGTTCCAGAAGTTGTGCCTTGGTCATCTTCTTGATCTGGTGGGTGGCGTTGCGCCCTTCGAAACCCTCACCAAGGGTCCAGCCCTTAATGGTCTTGGCGAGGATCACGGTTGGTTGTCCAGTGGTCTGAGCTGCAGCTTTGAAAGCGGCGTAGACCTTTTGGTAGTCGTGGCCCCCGCGGGGGAGCGCTTTGAGGTCGTCGTCGCTCAGGTGTTCTACGAGTTTGCGCAGTCTCGGGTCTGGTCCGAAGAAATTCTCGCGGATGTAGGCGCCGTCTTCAACGGCGAAACGCTGGTATTCGCCGTCGACTGTTTCGGACATCTTGTTGAGGAGCACACCATCTACATCGCGATGCAGCAGTTCATCCCAGCGACTACCCCAGATCACCTTGATGACGTTCCAGCCGGCGCCACGGAATACGCCTTCAAGTTCTTGGATGATTTTTCCGTTGCCTCTAACGGGTCCGTCAAGGCGCTGCAGGTTGCAGTTGACGATCCATTTCAAATTGTCGAGGGCGGAGCGACCTGCCAGGGCGATCGCGCCGAGGGTTTCGGGTTCGTCGCATTCGCCGTCGCCGAGAAAGCTCCACACGTTGCTTTGCGAGGTGTCGTCGATTTTGCGTTGATGCATGTAGCGGTTGAAACGGGCGTGGTAGATCGAATTGATCGGGCCCAGACCCATCGAGACGGTGGGGTACTCCCAAAACTCCGGCATCAAGCGAGGGTGCGGGTAGCTCGAAAGGCCGTTCCCGCCGACTTCCATGCGGAAATGGTCGAGTTGTTGCTCGTTGAGGCGCCCCTCAAGGAAGGCCCGTGCGTAGACCCCTGGGGCAGCATGTCCCTGGAAGTACACATGGTCACCGGGGAGTCCGTCTTCTTTGCCTCGAAAGAAATGGTTGAAGCCGACTTCGTAGAGGGCTGCGCTTGAAGCGAACGTTGACAGGTGGCCGCCGATGCCGTCAGCGATCTTGTTGGCGCGGATCACCATGGCCGCAGCGTTCCAACGGATGATCGCCCGAATGCGTCGCTCTATGTTTTCGTCGCCGGGAAAGAAAGGTTGCGACTCGGCGGGGATGGTGTTGATGTAGGGCGTGCTGGTAGTCGGGGGGACTCCGATTTGGAGTTCGTTGGAACGTTCAAGCAGTTTGGCGAGCAGGTACCGGGCCCGAGCTTGACCTTGACTGGCATGGACTGCATCAAGGGAATCGATCCACTCAGTGGTTTCGGCTGGATCGATGTCGGGTAGTTGGCGGGAGAAGTGATCAGCCATATGTGTCCCTATTCTCGCATCACTTTTTTGCTTTGGGTGAAAGCAATGGGTGGAAGTTGTCCGCAGAGATCACAGAATGAGCGCATCAGTAGTGCAACTAGTACAACAACTGTTTACACGGACGGTGCCTGTCTAGGGAATCCTGGGCCTGGTGGCTGGGGTTGGGTTGTGCCCGATGGCCGCTGGGCCAACGGCGCTGACACTGCGACTACCAATCAGCGGATGGAACTCACCGCTGTACTCGAAGCGCTGCGGGCCATCGAGGGTCCCGTTGAGGTCGTCTCGGATTCAACGTACGTAGTCAATTGTTTTCGTGACCGCTGGTGGGCAGGTTGGCTCAAACGTGACTGGCGCAACTCCAACAAGCAGCCGGTCGCCAATCGAGACATCTGGGAACCGCTGATTGAGCTTTATCGCTCAGCGCCACACGAAATCACCTTTACTTGGGTGAAAGGGCACGCTGGCGACGAATGGAACGAGGTAGCGGATCGCTTGGCGGCTGAAGCTTCGCGTACGCAAGTGGGTCGCACAGGTGTTGGTATGCCCGATGATCTCGCTGAGGCTGATGAGATTGGGCTGCTAGCACCACGTGACGGAACCGCAGACAACCGCCCCTTCGGCAGTTCGTGGCGACCAGCGGGCCGTTGTGTGGCGATACTTGGGTTGCAGCTCGACTCAGAGGGCCCCCACTCAGACAGCAATGTGGATAAGACGCGGCAGCGGCTCGCGGAGATCTTGGCGGCGAAGAAAGAACTCGACGACGACCTGGTCGTGCTGACGGGGTTGCGCCGTGGCGCGGAGACTCTTGGCGCCGAAGCAGCAGCGGAGGCTGGAGTGCCTTACGTAGCAGTGCTGCCATATCCCAACCCTGCACGCAAGTGGCCGTCGGCCAACAGAAATCACTTTGCGCAGATGTTGGAAGGAGCGGCCAAAGTCGTGTGCTTGCAACGCAAGGTTCCCGACACCTCCAAACGGGCCGGCGAGGCGCTGAAGCGAAGAAACGCATGGCTGAGAAAAGTCGCCGACGAAGCGTTGATCGTGTGGGACGGTGCTGATCGCCGGGTCGGCAGAGTGGTGAGTGCTTTCGAACGTGAAATGCCCGACGACGTTTGGGTCGTTGACGCCTAGAACGACTTTCACTGCGGCTTGTCGAGAACGCTCCGTAGCGCACCGGCGAGATCTGGTTGACGGAACTGGTAGCCACTGGCCAATAGCGCCGAAGGCTCGACCCTTTGGCTGGCGTACAGCAGTTGTTGAGTCAATTCCCGCCCGACTTTGGCCCACATCACAAGTTTGGGAGTGGGCAGAATCGTTGGTCGGTGCAGCACTTGTCCGAGGGTCTTGGTGAACTCTGCGTTGGTGACGGGATTGGGCGCGGTCATGTTGACGGGCCCGCCGATGTCGTTGTCGAGCAGCCAGATGATGGCCTGAACCATGTCTTGGATCGATATCCAGCTCAGCCACTGACGTCCGTTGCCGATGCGGCCACCGATTCCGAGCCGAAAAAACGGGAGTTGCGCCTTCAGGGCTCCTCCGTTACCTGCCAGCACCACACCGGTGCGCAGATAGGTGAGCCGCGTGCAAGTTTGTGCTGGGCTGGCAGCGTGTTCCCAGGCGCGCACTACATCGGCAAGAAAGCCATCGCCACTGGAACTGATCTCGTTGAGTTCTTCGTCGCCGCGGTCTCCGTAGAAACCGATCGCCGAACCCGACAGGAACACCGATGGAGGGTTCTGGGCCTCGGCGATTGCGTTTGCCAACAGCGTGGTGGTCGTGATTCGGCTGTCGAGAATCCGGGTTTTTTGGGTGTCGCTCCAGCGTCGCTCGGCTATTGATGCTCCGGCTAGGTGAACTACCGCGTCGATATCTTCGAGAGCATCTTTTGAGAAATCGCCCTTCGCCGGGTTCCAGAAGATGCTTTCGGTGTCGTCTCGGTTCTGTGACCGCAGCAGACGAATCGGCGTGTGGGTCGTGGCTTTGAGTGCGGAAACCAACGATGTTCCGATTAAGCCGGTGGAGCCGCTGATCAGTACCCGCATAGTCGTCCTTCGATCTCGCTTCTCGCGCTTGAGTGAGTCACGCCCTATGCTGCGAATCATAGAGGGCTGGAATCATCGAGCGCACGCGAACTAAAGGACCGAAGATGTCAGACGATCTGAACAATCAACCGACAGCCAAAACCGGTATGGGCAAGTTCATCGGAGCTGCGCTGGTGGCCGTGGCTCTGATCGCTTTCGTCGTGCAAAACACCGATAGCACTCCGGTCCAATGGTTCTTCATCGATCGCAGTGCGCCGTTGTGGCTGATTATCGTGGTCTCAGCTGTTGCTGGTGCCATTCTGAGCGAGATTATCGGGTGGATTGTTCGCCGTCGACGGTGACCGATTGGTTTAGCTGGTCAGCGGCCTAGGTGGCCAACAACTGTTCAATTCGTTCGGCGAGTTCTGCGACAGGGAGTCTGGTTACCTCGGTCGTGCCATCGTCGTTGATGAAAGCGTAGATCGGCTGGCTGAAGACGCCGTAGCGTTCCCATACCGAATTGTCGGTGTCGGACACGTTTATGAGGTCAAAGACTCCGTAGCCCCCGACGAAGCGCTCAAGATCGGCTTCTGAGGTGCTGCTGCCACCGACGCCGATGATGTCAATCTGACCGGCGAATTGTTCCTGCACCGATGCGACCGCACCGGCTTCGCGTTGACAAGCCGGTCACCATGGCGCCCAAAACCACAACACGAGATCCTGTCCCTCGTAATCACCGGCATCGAATTGGCCTCCACCGACGCGTTCCTCGGTCCAGTCGTGGGGCCATGCAACCGCAACAGAATCGCCCGCTTCGGTTGATGGTGACGGTCCTTCGGTGGTGGTCGTGGTCGTCGGATCCGGCTGTGCTGGGGTGGCTTCGTCGTCGGTTCCGTCGCCGCATGCACTTACGAAGAGCGCAGCGCCCAACAACGCGGCCGTGAACGGAGACAGCACATTTCGTTTCACCGTTACCCATCGTAGGACCTTTTGGATTTACCAGCACCTTGCAGCCGTATTGTCAGTACTACCGGCGATAGCCTGGCTGAGCTGAGAGAAGTAACGAAGAGGTCACGATGAGTACCCGGATGTTGATCGGAGTCTCGCTCTTGGTCGGGCTGCTGATTCTTGTGGCAGGAGCCGTTCAGTTGTTGATGATCGTCGGCTGAAAAGAGTCGGCCCCGGTAACATGAGGCCCGCACGGGGAGGAAGTCCCATAGAGACACAACACGATGTGATCGTCGTCGGCGGTGGCCCTGCCGGTTATGCAGCCGCTCTTTATGCCGCGGGTATTGGGCTGAACGTAGGACTCGTGGAGAAGGGCGCTCTGGGAGGCACTTGCCTACATGTCGGGTGCATTCCCGCCAAGGAGTTGTTGGAGACGGCGCACGTCTTTCGCACCGTTACCCATGCCGCAGACTTCGGTGTGAACACTTCGGCACCAGCGCTCGACTGGGATGTCACGATGCAACGCAAACAGAGCATCATTGATCAACTCGTTGCAGGTCTAGGATCGATGATGAAGAGCCGAAAGGTCACCGTTTACAACGGTATCGGCACGCTAGGCGCCGATCGGGTGGTGTCGGTGACGCAACAGGGAGAGACACAAACGCTCACTGCCCCCTCGGTGATTCTTGCAACAGGGTCATTGCCCCGCACGATTCCAGGCTTTGAAGTCGACGGAAAATTCGTTATGACCTCTGACGAACTGTTGTCGATTGAAGCACTTCCGCAGAGTGCCGCGGTGATTGGCGGCGGTGCCATCGGTTGCGAGTTCGCCTCCATGATGGCTGATCTCGGAGTTGATGTCACCGTGATCGAGGCGCTGGAACAGATCCTTACCGGATGTGATCGCGACGCTGCCAAGGTTGTGGCGCGCAGCTTCAAGAAGCGCGGCATTACGGTGCATACCTCGGCTCCGGTACATGGTCATTCTCCCGATCCGTCTGGTTCGCACACATCGGTGTCCTTCGGCGACGGCCAGTCTGTGGACGTGGACCTGGTGGTGGTGTCGGTCGGCCGTCGCCCCAACGCTGACCTGTTGGGTCTGAGTGGTACTTCGGTAGTCGTTGACGAGCGCGGTTTCGTTGAGGTTGATGGTCGTTGTCGGACAGCAGAGCCGGGTGTTTGGGCGGTTGGTGACCTGATCGACACACCACAGCTGGCCCATGTGGCCTTTGCCGAAGGAATGTTGGCGGTCACTGATTCGTTGGGCGAAGAACCCGCTCCGCTGGATCACCACGGAACACCGTGGTGCATATATTGCCATCCTGAGGTGGCGTTCGCCGGGCACACCGAGGAGTCGGCGATCGCGGCGGGCCACGACGTTGTGACTTCGTCGCTGCGTTTCATTGGCAACGGTCGAGCCAAGATTGTTGGCGATACCGATGGCATCGTGAAGGTCATAGCCGAGAAGCAGGCTGACGGCACCGGAGGGCAGATACTGGGCGTTCACATGGTCGGACCCTGGGTCACCGAGCAGCTTGGTCAGGCGTACCTTGCTGTCAACTGGGAGGCGACCGTTGATGATGTGGCTGCTTTCATACAACCGCACCCCACGATGAGCGAACTCTTTGGAGAATCTGTGTTGTCGTTGACCGGGCGTTCGCTTCATGGTTGATGCAAACTGTTGCCGGTAGGTGAAACGAGACGAATGAGATGAATCAGAAGATGACGAGAAGAGGACTTGATGGCTGACGTGACCATGCCCCAGTTGGGGGAAACAGTCACCGAGGGAACGATCACCCGCTGGTTCAAACAGGTCGGTGACCATGTGGAGATGGATGAGATCCTCTTCGAAGTTTCCACTGACAAGGTTGACTCAGAAGTCCCGTCGCCCATTGCCGGCACATTGATCGAGATATTCGCCAACGAGGGAGACCTGGTAGAGGTTGGACAAGTTCTTGCCCAGATCGGCGATGCTGCTGCTGTACCGGCCCCGGCAGAACCCGAGGTTTTGGCGGAGCCTGAACCTGAGCCGGAGCCCCAACCGGAGCCTGAAGCTGAGCCTGAACCGGAAGCTGAGCCTGAACCGGAAGAAATCCCCAGCGCACAGACACCTCTGTCTTCGACTCTGCCGCCACCGCCTCCGCCGCCAACGGGAGTCGCGGCTGCTCCTGATGCGGAGACGCCGGCGGGGTCGCCAGTCGATGAATCCTCAGAGCGCGAGAAACCGAGTTCGCTCATGTCTCCGGTTGTGCGTCGGTTGATAGCCGACAACGGACTCGATCCCTCAACGATTGTCGGCACAGGCATAGGTGGCCGCATTACCCGAGCTGATGCCGAAGCGGTGATCCGTTCGAGAGCGTCTGCCGCGTCCGCAGCGCCACCACAGAGTCCTCCAGAATCGGCTTTGCCCCCGCCTGTCGCCGAGCGGCCATCCGAGCCGGCAACGCCTCCGCCTCCGTCGGCCGTGGTCAAGACGCCAGCGGCCACGACTGCGACCCCATCGACCGCGGTGGGCACGCGTGACAAGGTCGTCGCGCTGAACAACATTCGCAAGCGCACTGCAGAACACATGGTGATGTCCAAGAGCGCGTCGCCACACGTGCTCACGGCCATGGAAATCGACTATGAGGGTGTCGAAAAAGTGCGCAAAGCGATCAAATCTGGTTGGAAGGCAGAGGAGGGATTCAGCCTCACCTACTTGCCGTTCATTGCGCGCGCTGTCGTTGATGCCTTGCGTGAATACCCGCATCTCAATGCCAGTTTCGGGGGTGACCATCTAGTCATCCATGATCAGGTCAACCTTGCCATCGCTGTCGACATCGATTTCAGCGGCTTGCTGGCGCCGGTGATCAAGGGCACTGAGGGCAAGCGGCTGCGACAAATCGCTCGAGATATTGTGGATGTCGCCAGCCGGGCGCGTACCAGGCAGTTGATGCCCGACGAGCTGTCCGGTGGCACTTTCACGCTGACCAATGCCGGTCAATACGGCACGATGATGCAGTTCCCGATCATCAACCAGCCTCAGGTGGCGATTTTGTCAACCGACGGTGTGGCACGAAAACCGGTTGTGGTCACTGATTCTTACGGCAACGAATCGATCGCCATTCATTCGGTCGGGGTTTTGGCGATGGCCTGGGATCACCGCGCGTTCGATGGCGCCTATGCCGCGGCGTTCCTTCACCGAGTCAAAGAGATCATTGAGACTCGCGACTGGGAGGCGGAGGTCCGCTGAGCTCGTTGGTGCTGAACGGTTCGGTTTTGGCCGAGCGGACTCTGCGGGTCCGCTGGTTGGGACGGGTTGCTTATTCAGATGCGCTCGCGTTGCAACGGTCGTTGTTCGTCAATCGCCAACACGACTATCTGCTGTTGTTGGAGCATCGCAATGTAGTGACCATGAGTCGCCGCACGCCGGCTGAGCATCTGCTTGCCGACGTTGAGGCGCTCGGTGCGGAGTTGTTTGTAGCGGATCGGGGAGGCGACGTTACCTACCACGGCCCCGGTCAACTTGTTGCTTATCCCATTGTTGATGTGCCGGGGCGCCGCGGCGGCGGTATGGCCGACACCGCCGCGTATGTGTCATCGCTTGAACAGTGTTTGATTGAAACCCTCGGAGATGTTGGTGTGCAGTCGGGGCGTATCAAAGGCTGTACCGGCGTCTGGGTGGATCCCACCGGAGAACGGCCCCAGAAGATAGCGGCAATCGGGGTGCGGATAGCGCGGGGACGCTCCATGCATGGGGTGGCGCTCAACGTTGACCCGGATTTGAGCTGGTATGAGCGAATCGTTCCGTGTGGCATTCCCGACAAGGGTGTCACCTCGCTGGCCGCGCTCGGTGTTGACGTTTCGATGCCTGAGATGGTCGAGGTGTTCACGCAACGGGCGGTGGCTGTGTTCGCTCAACACGGATCAGTTGACCGCGCCGGCGTTGGGTTCAAGACCAAACCCGCTGACTTTGCGCCGTTCACTCGTGGAGAAGGCCCAGGCACACCGGTTGGGCGTTCTGGAGTCGGTTACCAATCTGAGGATCCGACCCCGGCAATCACTGGACAAGCGTCCTCACCGCAGGAATTTGCGAGACAGGCTGATGGCACGTCGGTGCGGTTGCTTGGACGCCTTGCTCAAGCGGGGGCCACCAGTCACGACCCCGTGCGCTTGCGCGCGCGCAAGCCTGAGTGGATGCGGGTGAAGTTCGATCCTGGACCGCAGTATCGCCGGATCAGGTCCACGATGCGTGAACTCGGACTCGTGACCGTGTGCGAAGAAGCGGGTTGCCCCAATATTTCCGAGTGCTGGAACGACGGCACGGCGACCTTCATGATCCTGGGGGACCGTTGCACACGAGCTTGTGGGTTCTGCTTGATCGACACCCGGCATCCCGAGGCGCCGGATCCTCATGAGGCGACCCGTGTGGCTGAGGCGGTCGAGTTGATGGGGTTGCGCCATGCTGTCGTCACAATGGTCGCCCGTGACGACCTTCAAGACGGTGGCGCCAGCGCGGTCGCCGATGTCGTTGCCGCGATCCGCAAGCGCACACCGCAGTGTCGGGTAGAGACTCTCGTCTCGGACTTCAAGGGCTGTGACAGATCGCTGAGAACGGTGTTTGATGCGCAGCCCGACGTGTTCAACCACAACATCGAAACGGTGGCGCGGTTGCAACGCGCGGTGCGCCCGTCGGCCGGCTATGCGCGCAGTCTCTCGGTCCTGGCCCGGGCCAAAGCAGCCGGTTTGACAGCCAAGTCGTCGATCATCGTGGGGATGGGGGAGAGCGACAGCGAGATTCGCCAGACGCTCACGGACCTGGCCGCGGTCGGTGTCGACATTGTCACCATCGGCCAGTACCTGCGCCCGACGTCGCACCATCTGCCGGTAGCCCAGTGGTGGGAGCCTGAACGGTTCGACGAATGGAAGCGCTTCGGCGAGTCGGTGGGAATCGCACATGTGGAGGCTTCCCCGCTGACCCGTTCGAGTTACCACGCCCGCCAATCGGTGGACAGTCTGGAGTCGGTTTCCGCGAAATCTGCGCGCTCAGCTACATAGAGTGTGGTTTTTCGCGCAGATTTCGGGGCGGGTCTAGCATTGAGCACTATGTTCACGGAACGGCTCGACCGGGCCCGAGAGAAGATGGCTGCCGACGGGGTGGATGTGCTGCTGTTGTCGGTCGGCGCTGATCTGCCGTACTTCTGCGGCTACGAGGCGATGCCGCTCGAACGGATCACAATGCTGGTGGTGCCGCGCGACGGCGACGCCACGCTGGTTGTGCCAGGCTTGGAAGCTTCACGGGTCACGCCGCGCCCTGAGGTGTTCGCGGTGAGACCGTGGTCCGAGACCGAAGACCCGATCGCCTTGATAGCGGCCCTGATGGGACCTGCGTCAAGCGCCGCGGTTGGTGATCACATGTGGTCGGGGTTTCTCGTTGATCTGATGTCGGCTCGACCGGAGACGGACTTCCGCCGGGCCAGCTCGATCACCAGCGGAATCCGTTCGGTCAAAGACGCTGCCGAAATCGATCGGTTGCGAGTTGCAAGCCGTGCAGTAGACGCAATCGCGCAGCGTCTCCAGAGTGGCGAGATCCCGCTTATTGGCAAGACTGAGGCGGAGGTGTCGGCTGAACTCGGTCGCCAGATCATCGCCGAAGGTCATGATCGGGTGAACTTTGCCATCGTGGCTGCGGGAGAAAACGCTGCCAGCCCGCACCACGAGGCGGGCTCCCGGGTGATTTCTGAGGGTGAGGCACTCCTCTGTGACTTCGGAGGGACGATGATCGGAGACGACGGTGTCGGCTACTGCTCGGACATAACCCGCTGCGTCTGGGTGGGTTCTCGGCCGGATCGTGAGTATCTGGAGGCTTATGCGGTTCTGCACGAGGCGCAGGCTGCGGCGGTGACAGCGGCCACGGTCGGGACTCCCGCACAAGATGTCGACCGGGAGGCGCGGGAGCGGATCGCTGCGGCCGGATTCGGTAGTTGCTTCATTCACCGAACCGGGCACGGGATCGGGGTTGAGGCGCATGAGGATCCGTACATCGTGGAGGGCAACACGGCACCACTGGTAGCGGGCAATGCGTTCTCGATTGAGCCTGGCATTTACATGCCGGACCGTTGGGGTATGCGCCTTGAGGACATTGTCGTTGCGACTGAGGCTGGACCCGAGTCGTTGAACCTCACCGACCATCATCTAGCCGTCGTCGAGGCATAACGAGTTGGCCTACGCGGTAGCTTGACGCGGTGATTCGCATTGATGCCGCCACGGTTCTGGTGCAATGGGCGGCGGGTGGTTGGGTCTTTTTATGGGTCACTACTCGGCGTCGTGAGGTTGGTCTCGGCTACGGCTGGTTGCAGAGAATGGTTTTTCTGCTCTTGGCGGTGGGTTCGCTGGCTGCGTCGTTGGCAACCGCTGTGGTCTGGACGCGTGATCTGACCACCCTTGGATTCTTGGTGGTTGGCGGGGTGGCATTGGTCGTGTCGGTAGCTCGCAAGTCTGCGGGTGTATCGGGCCGGCGAACACTCGTTGAGCGACGCTCCGCACGGGTCGCAGAGATGACAGGGATTGATCGTGATGAACCGCGTTTCGATGACTCTGCTGTGGAGTTCCCTCCGGTTCTCGATCTAGCGGCGGGTGTTCTCGGTTTGGCAGCCGTACTGTTCGCCTCGATTCACGCTGGTGACCCGGTTGCCTTGTCGATTGCTCGTGGCCTGGTCAGTGCGTTGTTTTTGGGCGTCGTGTCCGACGCCATGCTGCTTGGCCACTGGTATCTCGTGCAACCGGGACTAGCTCGAGGTCCGATCCTGGAACTGGTTAGGTGGACCGGTATTGTTTGGGTCCCCGAGACGATCCTGTTGCTATGGCCAGTTGGGATGGTGTCGGTGCTCAACGGCACTATCGACGATGCCTACAACGGTTTGCTTGGCTGGTTCTGGGTAGCGTGTGTGGTGACCACGATCGCACTTGTTGTTGTGACTCGAGCAGCGCTGCGCGAACGTGCCTACTCCGCGGTTATGGCCGCCACCGGCTTGATGTATCTGGCCATCCTCACGGCCTTCGGCCAAGATCTTGTAGCCCGGATCCTGCTAGACACCTGATCGTAGTCGCCTGCGCCCGGCGAGTGCACCGCACCCAGTTCCGCGGCTCCGGCTACGCCCGGCGAATACACCGCACCCAGTTCCGCGGCTCCGGCTACGCCCGGCGAGTGCAACACCGTCAACTACACTCGTTGGCGTGCCCAGAGCGATTTGGAGCGGAAGCATCAGCTTCGGACTGGTCAATATTTCGGTGCGTCTGTTCACCGCGGTCCGACGCAAGACGGTCCGGTTCAATCAGATCGATTCAGCTAGTGGGGCGCGCGTCAAGCAGAAATTGGTTTTTTCGGCCGACGGCGAAGAGGTGCCCAAGGAACGGATAGTGAAAGGGTTCGCTCTTGACGATGGCGACTATGTGACGGTGTCTGAAGAAGAGATGGCCGCGCTCGATCCCGATATGGCACGCACGATCGACATAGATGAATTCATCGATCTGGCTGACATTGACCCGATTTTTTATGACAACGCCTACTACTTGGTCCCCGGTGATCAGGCGTCAAAGCCCTACAAGCTCTTGGCGAATGCCATGGAAGAGGCCGAAAAGGTAGGCATTTGCCATTTCGTGATGCGTTCTAAGCGGTATTTGGCAGCGGTGCGTCCTGTTGATGGTCGGCTGTTGCTGTCGACGATGGTTTATCACGACGAAATCGTCGACCATTCTGAGATCAGCGGCTTTGATCTGCTGGCCGATATTGAGATTGACGAGCGGGAACAGGCAATGGCTGAGCAGTTGATTGCCACGCTGAACACGACCTTTGATCCGACTCGCCACAGCGACACGTACCGGGAAGCGGTGCTCGAGTTGATTGAGCGAAAGGCGGCAGGGGAGGGCAGCGACGATTTGATGCGAGCGCCGGCACCCTCTTCCGACAAGGTCATTGACCTGATGGCTGCTCTTGAGGCGTCGGTCAACGAGGCCAAGAAAGCTCGTAAGCGCCACCCCGCGGCCGGTCGCAACACCGGGCGTGACAAGGCTGCCGAAAAGACCGAGCCGTCTAGGCCGTCTGAGCGCTCGGCGTGACCTCTGCCGATGGCTGAGGTGGAGCGCGTTCAGGTCACAGTTGACAACCACCGTTTGTCGGTCAGCAACCTCGACAAAGTTCTGTATCCGTTGGTCGGCTTTACCAAGGCCCAAGTGATCGATTACTACGTCCGTGTCGCGCCGTCGTTGCTGCCCCATATCGAGGATCGGGGTATCACGTTGCGACGATGGCCCGACGGGATTACTGCCGAGTCTTTTTTTGAGAAACGCTGTCCGTCTCATCGGCCCGGTTGGGTAGGTACCTGCGTAGGTCCCGGCGACCGTCGAGGTGGCATCGACTATTGCCGATTGGACTCAGTCGCGGCGCTGGCCTGGACAGCGAACCTTGCCGCGCTTGAGATTCATTCACCGATGGCCCGCTGCGGGGAGATCGATTCACCTTCAATGGTTGTGTTTGATCTCGACCCGGGTGATCCGGCGACGATCGTCGAATGCTGCCAAGTGGCTCTGGAGATCCAGTCGGTGTTGCAGAGCGTTGGTTTGGCATCGTGCGCCAAGACGTCCGGCAACAAGGGTTTACAGCTGTATGTGCCGCTCAATTCGCCGCACACGCATACCGATGCTTCCGATTTTGCCCTGGCGGTGGCGCAGCTACTTGAACAGAACTTTCCGGAGTTGGTGTTGTCCAACATGAACCGCAAACGTCGCGCCGGAAAGATTTTTGTTGACTGGAGCCAGAACTCACGACATAAGACGACGATTGCTCCGTATTCGCTGCGCGGCAGAGACCGACCGACCGTGTCGACCCCGTTGAGTTGGGACGAGGTTGCCGACGGCGCCGGTGGAGAACCACTCATCTTTGAAGCCACCGAGGTGCTCGAACGGATCGAATCCTTTGGCGATCTGTTCGCCGACACCGTAACGGTGCAACAACAACTCCCAACCGCAGGCACCTGACCCAACCCGTCGCCAGACCCCGCGAACCCCTCACGGGGTCTGTGAACGCCTCAAGCTGCGGTGTTGGCTACGAGACGCACTTCGGCTTCGAGAGCGCCGGCGATCCGCTGCAGGGTGCGGGTCGTCGGACTGGTCGAGCCGCTCTCGATTCGGCTGATGTCTGCTTGGCTCATGCCACAGCGCCGAGCCAGCTGGGCTTGGGTCAGACCATGCTTCTCGCGCAGGTCCAGAACCTGTAGCGCAATCTTGTACGCGTCGGCGAAGACTTCGCCTTGCGCTACTGCATCTGGACTGAGTTGTGCTCGGCGAGATGCGACCACTTCGTCGTATGAATGTGACATCGGTGGATTCCTCCTCGCGACGAGTATAGATAATTCACTATACCGCGTCAACGGCGGCGCCTTTCGCGGTGCTGACGCTCCTTGAACTGCACAAGTAACTTCTTCGCTCTGCCTATCTCGCGTTGTTGGCGCTTGTGCTGTTCGACGAAGACGAGACGGTGCGGAGGCGTGAAGCCGAGTTGGTGGACGCGCGGCTGGCCGTTCTGCCCAAGAGGGTCAAACGCCGTGCGGTCGATGACGATTTCTGACACACCGCCACGCCCCCGCGAAGCCTACGTGTGGGTGTGGCTGCACGGGTCGCAGACTCCTGTGGTCGCAGGCCGCCTCGAGCAGCGCGACGAGCGCGCCGGGAGCGGGGTCGTCGCGTTCACCTGCGGGCGCAGCTATCTCGACAACCCCGCCCGGAACTGTTGGTACACCCCCTGGGACTCGAACCCAGAACCTGCGGATTAAGAGTCCGTTGCTCTACCAAATTGAGCTAGAGGTGCGTGAATTAGCCGAAGGCGATTCTACGGGTGAACGAGGGGACTCGAACCCCCGACCTCCTGGACCACAACCAGGCGCTCTAACCAACTGAGCTACGCCCACCATGCCGACCCCGCTCTTGGCACTAGCCCGGACCGAGGTCAGGCAATGAGTGTACCGAGTTGCGGCACTCGGCGTACGATTAATCTGCCTCCGTAGCTCAACTGGATAGAGCAGCGAGCTTCTACCTCGCAGGTTGCAGGTTCGAGTCCTGTCGGAGGTGCCCTGCTGTGTATTCGCCGGGCGTAGCCGGAGCCGCGTTGTGTTGTTGCCGGGATGTGGCCGGGCCTAGCCGGAGCCGGCTCTGACTTGTTCGGGAGCGCTCCTCGGTAGAGTCGGCGGATGACGAATCACAAATTGCAGATCGACTACGTTGAACTTCCGGCACCGGAGTTTGAGAACAGCAAGCGGTTTTTCAGCCGTGTGTTTGGTTGGGACTGGACGCAGTACGGTCCCACTTACGCGGCCTACGAAGGCGGCTCAGTGGAGGTCGGGCTCAATGGCGCGGGGGTGCCGGCCCCGGCGCATGCGCCGGGAGCAGAAGACCCGATTGGTCCGTTTGTGCTGATCAGCACCGAAGATGTCGAAGCCAAACAAGCTGAAGTGGTCGCCGAGGGAGGGGAGATCATCTCGCCCATCTACCCCTACCCCGGCGGACGGCGGTTCCACTTCATGGACCCGAGCGGCAACATATTGGGCCTCTACCAGTCCGATCCTCAGTAGCAGATCCGAGAGTTGCGAGACCGAAGCCAACAACCTTGCTCTTCGAGGCGCGGCCAGTCCGATCCTCAGTAGCAGATCCGAGAGTTGCGAGACCGAAGCCAACAACCTTGCTCTTCGAGGCGCGGCCAGTCCGATCCTCAGTAGCAGATCCGAGAGTTGCGAGACCGAAGCCAACAACCTTGCTCTTCGAGGCGCGGCCAGTCCGATCCTCAGTAGCAGATCCGAGAGTTGCGAGGGCGTGCGCTACTCGCCGCCTTCTCGAAGTTCGACTACGACGCGTTCGAAGCCAGAGCCGATCACATCGACGCCTTGATCGCGTAGGTTCGCTAGCGCCTCTTCGGCGATGTCGGTGCGATAGGCGCCATCATCGGGAGCCGCAGAGAGAATGCTCTCGCCGGTAGCAACGTCAACTGTTTGGGTCCACAAGTCCGGGTCCATCACGCCCGCACCGAGCGGAGAAGGCCAAATCAGAGAGCTGATCTCATTGAGCTGCCACGCCTGATGCGATTCGCCCAAAGTGGGCACGTTGTCGAGTACGACATCGACGCAAGCGTCGGAGTTGTCTCGGCAATGTGCCCAGCCGCGAATTGAAGCCTCCACGAACCGCACCGCCACGTCGCGGTAGTCGGCATCGCTCTCCAATCGATCGGCGTCGGCCCACAAGGCGTCTTGGAGCATGGCCGTACCTTCATCGTTCCAGTTGATGATGTTCAGATCCTCGGGCTGATAAAGCTCGCCCGTGTCGGGGTTGATCGTCTCCAACACCTGGGCGTATTCGTTGTAGATCATGGCTTGTGCAGCGTCGATGTCGCCGCTGATAAGCGCCAGCATGTCGAAGTTCTGTTGAACGAGTGTCACATCAGATTGTGGATCGAGACCGTTCGTGCGAAGCCCGGCCAGCAACTCAAACTCATTGCCGAATCCCCAGTTGCCTACGGTCCTTCCTGCCAGGTCGCTCACCGAGTTGATCCCCGAATCAGCGAAAGACACTTGCAACGTGGCACTTCGCTGGAATACCTGGGCAATGTTGGTGATGTTGGCGCCTTCTTCGCGTGGCACCAAACCTCGCGGCACCCAGGAGACGGCAAAGTCAGCAGCACCAGAATCCAGCACTGAGGCGGGAACGATGTCGACTCCTCCTTCAAGAATCGTGACATCAAGCCCGACGTCGTTGTAGAAACCGAGATCACGGGCAGCGTAATAACCCGCGAACTGAGCCTGTGTGAACCACTGCAACTGCAACGTGACCTCTGTCAGTTCGGCTGGTTCGGGTTCGGCTGCGTCATCGCCATCAGTAGCTTCAGGCGCAGGTTCTGGATCTGGTTCAGCTTCGTCGTCGCCGCAAGCTGCCGCAAGCAGGCTCAGTGCCAGTAGCGGCACCAAGACCCGCGTTAATAGATGATGTACCTTCATGATTCCCTCCAAGGTTTGGTACTAGTTGAGGACTCAGATCGGACAGACGCGACCAGCGCGAAGATCGTGACCCGGATCTTTAGGTTCTTCGCCCGATAAAATACCACGGCATCGCAATTCGTTCCAGCAAAACGGCCAGGCCGTAGAGTGCGATGCCCAACAGAGAACCGGCCAGAACCGCAGCCCAAGCATCCGCGTAGCGGGTCAACCCCGCTGAATTGGTGATGATGTTGCCGAGAGCGTCCTGACGCCCACCGAAGTACTCGGCAACGATCGCTGCAATTACCGCCAAAGAAGTGGACAGTTTCAGCGCCGTGAAAAAGTACGGCATGGCGTTGGGGATACGCACCTCTCGTATGATCCGCCACTTGTTGGCACCGTAGGATTCCATCAACTCGATCTGGCTGGGCTCGACCTCGACGAGTCCGCGTGACGTGTTGATAAAGATCGGAAAGAAGACCAGGGCAACGACAACGGCCTGGTTTGAACGAGGAGACAACAGTCCGAACCAGGCATTGAATATCGGTGCCAGGGCGACGATCGGGATGGCGTTCACCGCGACCGCCAAGGGAGTGAGAGTCTCGTTGGCGGTCCGAAATGCTGTTACCAACAAAGCCGCGGCGATGCCGAAAAACACACCAGCCAGCAAACCGCTGACGACAATGAACCCGGTGACTCTGGTTCCCGTCTGAATCGCTTCAGAATTCTCGAGAACGGCTTCTGCGATCTTGGAAGGTGCAGGAAGAACAAAGCCGTCGGGTTGGGTCAGCCTCAAGAGCAACTCCCAGCCGCCGAATCCGATGACCGCGGCCACAACGGGCGGCAACAGCTGCTGCAACCGCTTCATTGCTACTCGCCCGCTCGGAGAACTTTGCGCACCGCGCTGACGTTGGCGAAAAACGCCGCTGTGTCGCGCGCCGAATCGTCTCGCACACCGAGATCGTTGTCGATCACTGCGGCGATGCGTCCGGGCCTCGGCGACATCACCACTACTTTGGTTGACAAAAAAACGGCTTCAGAAATGGAATGAGTCACGAAGATCACCGTGGTTTGGGTCTCCGACCAGATTCGCAACAACTCATTCTGCATGTGCTCGCGAGTCATTTCGTCAAGGGCTCCGAACGGCTCGTCCATCAGCAACAGCGCGGGCTTGAACGACATGGCCCGGGCGATGGCCACTCTCTGCGCCATTCCTCCTGAAAGCTCTAAAGGGTGGTGATGGGCGAAGTCGACGAGTTTCACCAAATCCAGCATCTCTTTAGAGCGGCGACGTCGATCTGCCGCCTTCCACCCCATCAACTCCAGAGGAAGTTCAATATTGCGCGAGACGTCACGCCAGTCGAACAAGCCCGCTTTTTGGAAAACCATCGAATAGTCCCGGTCAAGCCGCGCTTGATCCGCAGTTTTGCCATTGACGAGCACGGTTCCCGCAGTGCTGTCGACAAGAGCGGCGACAAGGCGCAGCAGAGTGCTTTTGCCGCATCCCGACGGGCCGATGAGAGTGACGAAATCACCGGCGTCAACGCTCAGGTCGATGTTGTCCAAGGCCAGCACTTCGTTGGTTCCCCCGGGATTGAAAACCTTGGTCGCGCCGCGGATCTCAACTGCGGGTGTCACCTCAGCGGTCACAGAATTGCCTCCGTTCCTTTTCGGCGGACCAGCGAATATTCGAGCAGTGAGATGCTCAGGAAGACGAATATCCCCAGAGCTGCCGCACCCAGCACCGCTACATACAGACGCTCCGGGCCGGTCGTGTAGCGCTGAGCTTCCAGCAGGATCCGGCGGCCCAGACCACCGGGTACCCCAGCCGATATTTCCCCGACGATCGCACCCACGACGCTGGTTGTCGCGGCGATCTTGAACGCCGAGAACAGATAAGGCAACGACGCCGGAAGCCGCAGGCGCCAAAGCGTCTGCCCTCTTCGAGCCGCGTAGGAATCCATGAGTTCAAGAGCCTCAGATGACGGAGAATGCAGCCCTCGAAGACCATTGATTGCCACCGGAAAAAAGGTGAGATACGTGGCGATGAGCGAAACGGACATCCAGTCGTGCCATTCCCAGGGCAAGAAATCCAGGTTCTTGCGTCCCCAGATCACCACAATCGGGGCGATGGCGATCAAGGGGATGGTTTGACTGGCGATCACATGGGGCACAAGCGCCCGCTCCAGCAACTGCGACGATGACAAGACGACAGCGATGGACAAGCCGACGATCACGCCGACAGAAAACCCGACAGCCGCCTCACGCAGCGTGAAGGCCGCCTCACCCAGCACGATCGAGCCGAAGGCTTCGTCGAGTCCTCGCGGCTCAGCGAAGACACCTGAAATTATCTCGAATACCGAGGGCATCGTCAGGTCATCTGTGCGAGGCAGGATCGAACCGATGACAGGCCAGTCGGTTTGGGCATCATCGATCGACTGCCCGAACCCTTTATATGCGGAGTATCCCGCCATCAGCAGAATGACAAAGAGGCTGAACACGATCACCTGACGGAGAGATCCCCGCAGCCGCTTCAAGCCCATGTCGCCGTTCAGCCGTTCAAAGCAGGGATGATCCGCTGGCCGTAAGCGTTCAACGTCTCATCGCGTTGATCATGCATCAGATAGATGGCGAATTGATCAACGCCGAGGTCGCGCAACTCACGCAAGCGGTTGATGTGGTTTTCCTCATCTCCGAGGATGCAAAATCGGTCGATCACCGCGTCGGGAACAAATTCTGTGTGAACTGCCCCGGACCGGCCGTGCTCTGCGTAGTCGTAGCCCTCTCGGCCTTTGATGTAGTCGGTCAAAGCCGAGGGAACCGCGTCGCTGATATCGCCATAGCGCCCAACCAGATCGGCGACATGGTTACCGACCATCCCTCCAAACCAGCGGCACTGGTTTCGTTGATGGTCCAGATCCGAGCCAACATAGGCGGGTGCAGCCACGCAAATATAGAGATCGTCGGGATCTCGACCGGCCTCCGCAGCGGCTCCGCGGACCGCCCCGATAGTCCAAGCCGCGATCTGCGGGTCGGCCAACTGCAGGATGTAACCGTCGGCCACAGTGCCGCAGAGATGAAGCGCCTTGGGTCCATAGGCCGCCATCAAGACATCAAGTTTGCTGTCGCGGCACCAAGGAAAGTGCGCCATAGTGCCGTTGTATTCGACTTCTCGTCCTTCGGCTAGACCTTTGATCACCCCCATCGACTCTCTCAAAGTCGCAAGATTGATGGGTTTGTTGCCGATTACCCGCAGAGCCGAATCGCCTCGGCCGATGCCGCAAACCGTACGGTTTCCGAACATGTCGTTGAGAGTGGCGAAAAGCGAAGCGGTGACTGTCCAGTCGCGAGTACCGGGGTTGGTCACCATCGGCCCCACCATCATCTTGTTGGTTGCCGACAACATCTGGCTGTATATGACGAAAGGCTCCTGCCACAACACATGGCTGTCGAACGTCCAACCATGGCTGAAACCCAAGGTTTCAGCCCGCTGCGCTAGATCAACCACCCGCCAAGCCGGGGGATCCGTTTGAAGAACAACACCGAAGTCCATAAATGCTCCCAGATTTGAACGATTACTGGAGGTACTGGCAGAGGCTGCGCGGCAGGTAGCGACCATCGCCGGCCCGCCCCAGATACTGCCCGTGGTCAACGATCACCTTGCCCCGCGCCAGCACTGTGTCGACATGGCCGGTCACCTCGACTCCCTCATAGGCGGAGTGATCCATGTTCATGTGGTGGTTGTCAACACTGATCGTCCACTGCTTATTGGGGTCATAGATCACGATGTCGGCGTCAGAACCAGCAGCGATGATGCCTTTACGGGGATACAGGCCCATCATGCGGGCCGGTGTGGTGGCACACAGTTCCACCCAGCGGGCCAGACCGATCTCGCCGGTGACCACGCCCTGGTAGATCATGTCCATGCGGTGCTCGACTCCACCGATGCCATTGGGGATGGCACGAAAGTCATTCAGTCCCAGTTCTTTCTGCTCCTTCATGCAGAACGGGCAGTGGTCGGTTGACACCACGGCGAGGTCATTGCTGCGCAGCCCCCTCCACAACTCTTGTTGATGGTGCTCGTGGTGTGACCGCAGTGGAGTGGAGCAGACGTAGGCGGCACCCTCGAACCCGGGACGGTCGAGGTGCTCCTCCACGCTGAAGTACAGGTATTGGGGACAGGTCTCGGCGAACACGTTCATGTCGCGGTCGCGGGCGATAGCCACCTGCTCAAGGGCCTCACGCGCTGACAGATGCACAATGTAGAGCGGTGCAGCACCCACCTTCGCTAATTGAATGGCTCGATGGGTGGCCTCAGACTCCAGTTCCTTGCGACGCACGTAGCCGTGGTTCACCGGGCTGGTGTCGCCGCGCTCGAAAGCCTGCTCGGCCAACACGTCGATGGCCAGTCCGTTTTCGGCATGCATCATGATGAGTCCGCCGTTGCCCGCGGCTTGTTGCATGGCTCGCAGGATCTGGCCGTCGTCAGAGAAGAACACGCCGGGATAAGCCATGAACAACTTGAAGCTGGTGATGCCCTCGTCAACGAGTAGGTCCATCTCCTTGAGCGAGTCGTTGGTGACATCGCCGACAATCATGTGAAAGCCATAGTCCACCGCACAGTTACCCTCGGCTTTGGCCATCCACACATCAAGGCTGTCGCGGATGGCCTCGCCGTAACGCTGGACCGCGAAGTCAACGATGGTGGTGGTGCCGCCCCAGGCAGCGGCCCGAGTGCCCGATTCGAAGTCGTCGGAGGCTTCGGTACCTCCGAAAGGCAACTCCATGTGGGTATGAACGTCCACGCCACCGGGCACCACTAGTTTGCCGGTGGCGTCGATGACGTGAGCGCCTATTGCGGCTGCTGTGGCGATGTCGCTGCCAGGCTGTAGCACAGCAGCCACCTGTTCCCCGTCGATCAGCACTTCGGCGGGAGCAGCGCCTGTGGAGGCGACCACGGTGCCTCCCTTGATCAGTGTCGTCATGTCGGTCTCCTCCAATATTCTTCTTTGGTCAGTAGCTCAGGGTGCGGTCAGCCCTCCGTACTGGTCGGGGCGCCGGTCCCGGTAGAACGCCCACTGGTTGCGGACCTCGGCAATTTGTGAAAGATCCAACTCTCGCAGCACCAACTCTTCGGTTTGATCCGAAGCGGCTCCGTCCAAGATTTGGCCCCTTGGAGTCGCAAAGTAGGACGTCCCGTAGAAGTCGTTGTCACCCAGGGGTTCGACCCCGATCCGATTTATGGCACCCACGAAATACATGTTGGCGACCGCTGCGGCGCTCTGTTCAAGTTGCCAGAGATAGGCCGAGAGCCCGCGGCTGGTGGCCGAGGGGTTGAAGACGATCTGCGCGCCGCCCAACCCCAGAGCTCGCCAGCCCTCGGGAAAGTGCCGGTCATAGCAGATGTAGACGCCGACCTTGCCGACCGCCGTGTCGAATACCGGGTAACCCAGATTTCCGGGGCGGAAATAAAACTTCTCCCAGAATCCCTGAATCTGAGGGATATGAGTCTTGCGGTACTTACCGAGGTAAGAACCGTCAGCGTCGATAACCGCGGCTGTGTTGTACAAGAATCCGGGCTGTTCTTCTTCGTACATCGGGAGCACGAGCACCATTTCATGACGCGCGGCCAGCTCTTGAAAACGCTTCGTAGTGGAGCCATCGGGGATGGCCTCGGCGTATGAGTAGAACTCAGCATCTTGAACCTGGCAAAAGTAGGGTCCATAAAACAACTCTTGAAAGCACATGACCTGTACGCCGGCGGCGGCGGCTTCTGCCACGTACTTCTCGTGGACCTCGATCATCGACTCTTTGTCGCCTGTCCAAGCCACTTGGACGATCGCTGCATTCACCTTGTCTGCCATTGCCTTCTCCCTTCTCCCGCTTTTCTGAATGATGGCGGGGCAGCCGACCTAGTCTCCTTGACGGATTTGCCGACGTAACTGTAGTTCAAGTCTTGCCACCGATCCTTAGCTGCCGCCGTGTTGTTGGTCGCAGTGGCTCATTCGCCACTCATTGTTGGTCGCAGTGGCTCATTCGCCACTCGTTGCTTCGGTGGCCCGGCGGGCCATCTCTTCTTGGTCAACATCTTCGATACGAGTGGCCACTCCCCAACGGTGGCCCCAAGGGTCGAGAAACTGCCCGGCCCGGTCTCCGTAGAACTGCTCTGAAACCGGGCGCAACTCGGTCGCCCCCGCCTTTAGCGCTGCCGCGAACGTGGCGTCCACATCTTCGACATATACGTTCAGTGACACGGCGGTGCCGCCCAAGGTCTTGGGGCCGACCACTCCTATTTCTGGGTATTCGTCGGAGATCATCACTAGCGAGTCGCCAAACTCCAACTCGGCATGACCGACCTTGCCTCCGTCCTCCAAGCACATCCGTTCGGTGGCGTCGAGCACATTCGTATAGAACTCGATGGCATCACTCGCTCCGTCAACGCAGAGCGCTGGAGTGAGTCTCGGGTAGTTGTCTGGAATTGGGTTGGCCATGGGCTATTTTCCTTTTGAGTAGACAAGCGAACGCCGATAGTATCCGCGGTTATTCGTCGATGGATAGCGATTCGGGGGATCAGTGCCAGACGCGAAGAGTACGGGACTCAAACTTCTTGACGCCGCGGGCATAACTGTCGGTGGCGACGCGCCGCGCGACATTCATATTCACGATGATCGTCTTTGGTCGCGCATTCTCAGAGATCGGGAACTGGGCTTGGGCGAGTCGTACATGGACGGGTGGTGGGACGCCAACCAACTCGACGAGTTCCTGACTGTGGTCCAGACGGCCGATCTTCGATCAATGGTGACACCGAGCCCTCAATTACTGGTGCTGGGAGTCCAGGCCTCGATCATGAACCGGCAATCGAAGGCAAGGGCCCGCCGCAATGCACAGGCTCACTACAACATCGGCAACGATTTGTACGAGCGAATGCTCGACAAGCGAATGATCTACTCGTGTGCCTACTGGCTCGACATAGCCGAACACGACGATCCCAGCTCAGATAACCGGGCTGACTCAGACGTCACTGCCCTGGATCGGGCTCAGGAAGCCAAGCTGAAGCTCATTTGTCGCAAGCTGGGGCTCCAAGCAGGGATGACACTGCTTGATATTGGCTGTGGTTGGGGTGGTTTCGCGCAGTTCGCGGCGGAGCGCTATCAGGTTGAGGTGACGGGAGTCTCTCCGGCGGAAGAGCAGGTCGCGGTAGCGAGACAACGGTGTCGTGGTCTGCCGGTAGAAATTGTGCAGGGCGATTATCGCGATCTTGACGGCACCTATGACCGCATCACCTCGATTGGAATGATGGAACATGTGGGTCCGAAGAACTTGCCGATATTTTTCGATAAGTGCCGTGAACTCCTTGATCCCGATGGGATGATGCTGCACCACACCATCGGTTCAAACGACTGGCAAACGGCTGGTGATCCCTGGTTTGATCGGTACATCTTTCCAGGGGGTGTGCTGCCCTCGCTCGGCCAGATCGGCAAAGCTGCGCAATCCCACTGGACGATCGAAGATGTCCACAACTTCGGTCCGTACTACACCCGAACGTTGTTGGCCTGGCACGCCAACATTTCGGCTCGTTGGCACGAGATCCCACACTACGACGAACGTTTTCGACGGATGTGGCACTACTACTTGATGAGTTCAGCCGCGGGCTTTCGAGCGCGCGCCATCCAGCTCTGGCAGGTCGTGTTCACTCGGGCAAAACGCGGGCTACCTGTCTGGACGCCGGTTCGCTGAGTTGCTGAGCCCTTGGATCGCAGGAAGTTAAAAACCCGAGCATTCTTAGAGCGCCCGCAGATAGGTGAGAGCCTGTCATGTGGCGGCGGTGCCAATCCCGTTCTTGTTCGCTGCGCTCACGGGCCGCTCGGGCCACGGCCTCGCGCCGTATGGTCCGCGTTGTCCCACCTATTCGCTCGGCCTCTTAGAACTGTTGTTCTTCCGTGCTGCCCTTGAGTGCCAAAGTTGACGCTTTGCCACCGGAGATCACCGTTGCCACATCGTCGAAGTAACCCGCCCCAACCTCGCGTTGGTGGCGTGTGGCGGTATAGCCCCCGCCTTCCATGGCGAATTCACGTTGCTGCAATTCGACGTAGGCCGACATGTCTGAAGAGTTGTAGCCGTGTGCCAACTCGAAGGCGGAGGCGTTGAGTGCATGCCACCCGGCGAGGGTGATGAACTGGAATGCATAGCCCATTGAGCCCAACTCTTTTTGGAACTTGGCGATGGTCGAGTCATCTAGAGCTGCGGACCAGTTGAACGACGGAGAGCAGTTGTAGGCCAACAGCTTGTCGGGGAACTCGGCGTGGATTGCTTCGGCGAACTGGCGCGCTTCAGCCAGGTCGGGCGTGCTTGTCTCGCACCAGATCAGGTCACAGTAAGGGGCGTACGCGAGGCTGCGTTTGATGGGCGTTGCCAGACCCGGTTCGGTGTAGAAGAAACCTTCCGACGAGCGCCCACCGGAAAGGAACTCGCGGTCCCGCTCATCCACATCGCTGGTGATGAGGTTGGCGCCGAGTGCGTCGGTACGGGCAACGATGATCGTGTCAACACCGACCACATCAGCAGCTAGGCGAGCCGCACTCAAAGTTGAGATGTGCTGTTGGGTCGGAATCAGCACTTTGCCACCCATGTGCCCGCACTTCTTAGCTGAACTCAATTGGTCTTCCCAATGAACCCCAGCGGCACCTGCTTCAATCATCGACTTCATCAGTTCAAAAGCGTTGAGCGGGCCGCCGAAGCCCGCCTCTGCGTCGGCGAGGATTGGCAGCAGGTAGTCCACCTTGGGAGAGCCAGATGTCTCCGACCATTCGATCTGATCCGCGCGTCGCAGAGCGTTGTTGATCCGTGCCACGACCGAAGGCACCGAATTCGACGGATACAGCGATTGGTCGGGATAGACATGGCCGGAGAGGTTGGCGTCGCCTGCGACCTGCCAGCCCGACAAGTAGATGGCGGGGAGACCAGCTTTGGCGTACTGAATAGCCTGGCCACCGGTCATGGCGCCTAGGGCGTGGACATAGTCCATGGTCTTGAGCTGATGCCAAAGCTTTGCTGATCCTTGTCGCGCCAGTGTCAGTTCGGGGGTTACTGATCCGCGTAGGCGCACGACGTCAGCGGCTGTGTAGTCGCGCGTGAGTCCGGTCCATCGGTCGTTGTCAGCCCAGTCTTGTTCAAGGGATTTCACCTGTTCATCGAAGCTCGGGTTCATCTGATTGCCGGTCATCTGATTTCTCCTGGTCGTTTCGTTTGGGGTTCGGTGTGAAGAAGCGGCGTTCTTCACAACAGTCGGTAGGCCTCGATGGTGAGGAATTCGTGGTAGTCGTCGGTTGTGGCCAGCGACCCCAGTAGTTCGCGAGCCTCGACGAAGCGTCCAGCGGACCACGCCTCCGCACCGAGTTCTGTGCACAGCATCTCGGTCTCTTCGTCTATGAGGCGCTCTAGCAGCCCATGGTCGAGGACTAGTCCGTTTGAAAGTTGCACTTGGTGATGGCACCACTGCCACAGTTGTGCTCGGCAAACCTCCGCCATGGCAGTGTCCTCAAGGTGATCGTCGATCGGCACCGCAGCGTTGCCAACGAGCCACTCGCCGAGATAGCGAATCACGATGCGAATATTGGTGCGGACGCCCCCCTCGGTAACCGTGCCGCGGGTAGAAGACACGGCGAGCAGATCTCCGGCCGTTACATAGACGTCGTCTCGTTGGCGTTCTACTTGGTTTGATCTGTTGCCCAGCACCTTGTCGAACTCGACAGCAGCGGTGGGAACGATCTGGGGCACCGCGATGCGGGTTCCGTCGAAACCGTCTCCGGCTTCGCGGCGTTTATCGGCAGCAACTTTACGCAAGGGTCCCGCTGTGCGTGCCGGATTTTCGACGTCGGGAATGACCCCGGACATACCACCTATGGCGTGAGCGCGCCGACGATGACAAGTCGATACCAACAATTCGGTGAAGGCTCGCATGAATGGGGTCTTGACCGTGATCTGGTCGCGGTCGGGAAGCAAAAAATCAGGGTTTTTTCGGAAAGTCTTGGCCACGCTGAAGAGATAGTCCCAGTTGCCGGTGTGGAGGCCGGTGATGTGGTCCCTCAACTCGAAGAGGATCTCGTCCATATCGAAGGCCGCCAAGATCGTTTCCACTAGCACTGTCACCCGGATCGTGCCTCTTTGCAGGCCAAAACGATCCTCGGTGTAGTCGAACACTTGATTCCAGAGGCGGGCGTCCGCTTGGCCTTCCAGTTTCGGGAGGTAGAAGTAAGGTCCGCTGCCGCGTTCGATAGCGGTGTCGAAGTTGTGGATGAAGCAAAGCCCGAAGTCGGTCAGCGCTGCCGAGATCGGTTTGCCGTCAACAGTGATATGCGACTCTTCGAGATGCCATGCTCGGGTACGAACCATCAGTGTGGCTGACTCATCATCAAGGGATGTCAACTCGCCTGCGTACGCTGCTTTGACGTTGGCTTGGCCGGTCAAAATATTGTGCCAGGTCGGCGATGTCGCATCTTCGAAATCAGCCATGAAGACTTTGGCACCCGAATTGAGGGCTTCGATCATGAACTCGGCGGTTACTGGCCCGGTGACCTCGGTGCGGCGATCTCGCAGATCTGGCGGGGGAGGAGCGACGCCCCATTCGCCTGAGCGGATGTGCGCTGTTTCAGGTCTGAACGAGGGGAGTTCGCCAGCGTCGATGCGGTTTTGACGGATGACTCGCTCTGCGAGCAGTCTTTGCCGCTCGGACTCGAAATTGTGGTGCAGGTCTGAGAGGAAGTCGGCTGCTTGCGCGGTCACGATCGCGTGGGCCAACGGGTGAGGTGTTACAGCGCAGAGAGTCAACGTCTTGACCACAATTTAGTATGAGCCGGGTAAGCCTAAATATTGCCAGATATATTCGTCCAATATTCGTGTATGAGTTTGGATTAATCAAAAATTCTGCCATTCTTATGCAATGGCAGATGACATTGACCTCCTTGTACTGGGCAGCAGAGTGCGCCATGCCCGCCGACGCGCTCAGATGACGCTCGCCGAAGTCAGTGACGTTGTGAAACGTCCGGCACCGTATCTGTCGCAACTCGAAACCGGCAAGGTCGAACCAAAGCTCAGACTCCTTAACGAACTCGCCGACATGTTCGGGACGACCACGGCCGATTTTCTGTCGTCCGAACCTCCGGACCGTCGTGCCTACCTGGAGATCTCCTTGGCACGCGCCCAAACGGATTCTGCCTATCAAGCCCTCGGGTTGCCACACCTGAAGCCGTCAGCCAAAGTGGGAAACGATGTTCTGGAACATCTAGTTGCGCTCGCCAACGAGTTCGTTTGCAAGAACCAACAGATACGGCAAGACCCCGTGACTGAGGTCCGCTTTGCAGACATCGCCCGATCGGCCAACATCGCGTTGCGAGCCGAAATGCGGGAACGAGCCAATCACTATCCTGAAATCGAAGCAATCGCCGCGCAAGCACTATCTGACGCCAACTACCCAGGAACCGGACCGATCAGCGAAAGAGTGCTTACCGAACTTGTCGCTGGTCAGGGGTTCACGATTGAACGGGTTCGGGCGATGCCTCCAACCGCCCGCAGCATCACCGATACCCACGACAAGATCATCTTCATACCCGACCGCGGAGGCCTCAAGATCCGTGAGGCTCGATCCGTGGTGTTGCAGACGCTTGGACATTTCGCGCTTGAGCACAACGACACTCGAGACTTCGCTGAGTACCTTCGTCAACGCATTGAGTCCAACTATTTCGCGGCGGCGATTCTCGCTCCAGAAGGACCAGCGGTCGACTTCTTACGTGAAGCTCAGGCCGACGACGATATCTCCGTGGAAGACCTCAAGGAGATCTTCTACATCTCATATGAGATGGCGGCCCACCGCTTCACCAACCTCGCCACCCATCACTTGAGTATCCCCTGTCACTTCCTGCGCACCGACAGAGAAGGCGTGATCAACAAGGCATACGAGAACGATGGGATCCGTTTCCCGGCGGCACCCGATGGGGGTCTCGAAGGACAGCGGGTACCGCGTCAATGGGGCAGTCGCCAGGCTTGGAATGCTTCTGGGAGCTTTATTCTGCACAGCCAGTTCACCGTCACCAATGGCGGAGAGTACTTCTGCACTACCTACATCGAGACAGAAACAGACCGCTGGCCCCACGCCATCACCCTGGGCACACCGTCTGAGTACGCGCACTATTTCCGCGGATCAGACACGCTTCGCAAGGAATATGCCCGAGGCCGTGAGATCGAACCGGATCCAACGCTGGTGAACGAATGGAAGGACGTCACTTGGCCATCGGCCGCGGAACGCAGCCACGTGCTTTCCGCCCTTCCACCCTCAGATCGCGAGTTCAGTCCGTTTCCGGGAATCGATCTGCTCGACGTGTATAGATTTCTGGAGCGCCAACGGCGGAGCCGACGACCTTAGCGCGCCAGCACCGACAGATGGTCGATCGCGGCGGTCGCAATGTGGATCCGATCTCTGCGTGCCTCGTCGACAGCAACCGCGATCACATCAGCTCCAGCCGTTTGCAGCAGTCCGCTAACACATTCATCACCAACTGATACCGCCACATGAGCTTGATCGGCGACCAGTTCGTCGAGTGTGTCGGCCAGAACCACCGATGACAGTGGGCGGGCACCTGTCACGGGACGGTCCGTTGCAGCGGTTCCTATTGTGGCGATCGCCGTAGTCGGGATGAGCAGTTCGCCTTCGTCCTCGTCGCGCACGAACACAAAGTCAGCACCTACCGCAACGATCTGACCGTAACAGACTTGTCCACCAGCCGTTTTGATTGTGACCGGCCTACCTCGCTCGGCTAAATCGAGGAGGATTCCAGCGATAGAAGACTCTTGCGCGGCTTGCTGTTGAAGTGATCTTTGGCGTGCTCGAGCAGCGGCAGCTTCGTCGACTTGGTGATCAGCAAGCCAGTTGGACAAGCCGGCCAGAGGATCGTCACGGTCGGTGTCGATCGGCTGCCTGTAGAGCTTTCTGTTCATGAAATCCTGAGGGTAGCGCTAATATCAAGGTGACCGATGACTGAACACACCATCACCCTTCACATTCCCGGCAATCATCTGATGGGGGCGCTGCTCGGTGAGTACGATCAGCATCTGCGCCATATAGAAGACGCATTCCCCGATACCACTGTGACTGTGCGAGGCAACGAGGTGCATCTGTCGGGTCCGGGTGCCGGGGCCGCCAGAACCACCTTCGAAGAGCTCGTGTTGCTAGCTGAGAACGGCCAACGCCTCGATCTCACCACCCTCGATTCCACTATCGACATGGTGCGAGCTGACGAACGACCTTCAAGCGTCTTGACGCACGAGATTCTCCGGGCCGACCAAGGCAGAGTGATCCGCCCCAAGTCGAGCGGACAAAAACAATACGTAGAAGCGATAGAAAATAACGTCGTCACCTTCGGGATCGGTCCAGCGGGCACCGGCAAGTCTTGGTTGGCGGTTGCTACCGCGGTTGCGGCGCTTCAGTCCAACTCGGTTGAACGCATTATTCTCACCCGACCGGCGGTTGAGGCAGGAGAACGGCTCGGTTTCCTGCCGGGTGACCTGATGGCCAAAGTGGATCCTTATCTTCGCCCGCTGTACGACGCGCTACACGACATGGCGGGTACTGACGGTGTTGAACGGTTGATGGAAAGGGGCGTGGTTGAGGTGGCGCCGCTTGCTTTCATGCGAGGACGCACGCTCAATTCCTCATTCATAATCCTCGACGAAGCCCAGAACACCACGGCGGAACAAATGAAGATGTTCTTGACCAGGATTGGTCATGGCTCCAAAGCAGTTGTGACCGGCGACATCACCCAAGTCGACGTGGCTACCGGGCGCAGCGGACTCTCGGGTTTGGAGCCGATTCTGGGCGGTATCGACGGTGTTGGTTTTGTGTGGCTCACCAAGCGCGACGTCGTCCGTCACCGCATCGTGCAAAAGATCGTCGATGCTTACGAAAAAGCGACTGATAGTAGTCAACCCCCCGGTGGATCTACGTGAACGACACGGCCAGCCCAGTGGTGGTAGTACTCGACGAGCAGAGTGGCGTCGAAATCGACACTGATCGCTGGCAGCGTCTCGCTTGTGGAGCGCTCGCCTCTTCGGGTGTCGTGAACGGCGAACTCAATTTGATCTTCGTAGATGAATCAGCGATGACCCGACTGAACCGCCAGTACATGGGGAATAGCTATGCGACCGATGTACTGTCGTTTCCCCTTGACGGATCAGACGATGTCGAGATTGGGGAGTCTCTGATCGGTGATGTGGTCGTTTGTCCCGCCCGAGCTGCGGCGCAAGCAAGCGACCACGAGGGCCAAGGCGACCACGACGGTTCTTTGGAGGACGAATTGGCGCTGCTCATCGTTCACGGTCTATTGCATGTTCTTGGACACGACCATTACGACACCGCCACGACAAGTCGCATGCAGTCCTGTGAGCAGGCTCTTCTTCGCCAACATCACCGCGCATGATCTGGATTCTGCTGATCGTTGCAGTAGCGTTGATTGCCGGGCTTGTCGCCGGCGTTGCTCTCACCTTGGCCGACCGGATCCCCAAGCGCCTTTCCATGAGGCGCTCTGAAGCACCGGTTGCTTCCGAAGACGAGTTGATCGCGCTCACCGAAGCAGCGGCTGCTGACGATGTGATCGATGAGGAGGAGCGAGAACTGATTGAGTCGGTGTTCGCTCTGGGCGACACGATCGTGCGAGAAGTGATGGTGCCTCGTACTGACATGGTCGCAGTCGCATCCGACATCAGCATCACTGCGGTTGTCGATCTCGCCATCGACAAGGGGCTGAGTCGCCTCCCCGTTTTCGCCGAGGACATCGACGACATCGTAGGTGTATGCCTGATGAAAGACCTGACTCGCGCTGAACGTGCCGGACGCGGCGAGCAGGAGGTGCGAACGCTGATGCGGCGCGCCCGGTTCGTCCCAGAAACGAAGCACGCAGGTGATCTCTTGCGAGAGATGCAGGCGGGCCACTATCACCTTGCGGTTGCTGTTGATGAGTACGGCGGAACCGCTGGTGTGGTCACACTTGAGGATGTTGTGGAGGAGTTGGTTGGCGAGATCGTCGACGAGTTCGATGTCGAAGAGCCTCTCGTCGAACCTCTCGCCGGGGGAGAAGCGCTGGTACACGGACGCATGCCGGTTGATCAACTCAACACTCTGGTGCGATCCGAACTTGGAGAAGGGGACTGGGACACCGTCGGAGGCTTGATATTCAGCACTTTGGGCCATGTCCCGACTGTGGGCGAGTCCATCGAAGAAGGCGGGGTGCTTCTCAAGGTCGAGCGTATGGAGGGTCGCCGAATCACCAAGGTGCGTCTTACTCCGGTCGATCTGCTTGGAGATAGGCGCGCGGCCGATGGGCGATGAGCGCTCGGTCGCTGCGTCGGAACCGGGCACTGATGAGCGCTCGGTCGCTGCGTCGGAACCGGGCACTGATGAGCGCTCGGTCGCTGCGTCGGAACCGGGCACTGATGAGCGCTCGGTCGCTGCGTCGGAACCGGGCACTGATGAGCGCTCGGTCGCTGCGTCGGAACCGGGCACTGATGAGCGCTCGGTCGCTGCGTCGGAACCGGGCACTGATGAGCGCTCGGTCGCTGCGTCGGAACCGGGCACTGATGAGCGCTCGGTCGCTGCGTCGGAACCGGGCACTGATGAGCGCTCGGGATTCGTGACCCTCATCGGTCGACCCAACGCCGGAAAATCAACCTTGCTCAACAAGATCCTCGGCTTCAAGGTGTCGATCGTCTCCGACAAGCCCCAAACGACCCGTACCCAGATACGAGGGGTTTTGAACCGCCCTGGAGCCCAGCTTGTGTTTGTTGACACTCCTGGGATCCACAAGCCCCGAACCGCCCTCGGTACCAGCCTCAACGCCACCGCCAACCAAGCAAGCTCAGAGGTTGATGTTGTCTGCTTCGTGCTTGACGGGACTGCTCGGTATGGCCGTGGCGACGCCTCCATAGCTGAGCGTTTGCCCAAAGACTCCGTGATCGTCGTCACAAAAGCTGACATTGCCTCACACCAACAAATCGCCCAACAACTAGCGGCGACGGCTCACCTCGACGCGGCGCAGTGGTTTCCGTTAAGCGGACGAACAGGAGAAGGCATAGCCGACTTGGTTGACTATCTGACCGAAAGGATGCCTCTGGGTCCTCGTTTGTATCCCGCTGAGATGCTCACTGATGTCGGTGATGAGTTTTGGGTAGCCGAGCTCGTTCGTGAAAAATTACTGGCCCTGACCCGCGACGAACTGCCTCACAGCCTCGCTACCCGGGTTACCGAATGGGAATGGCCGCGGATCCGTTGCGAGATCCTTGTCGAACGAGAATCCCAGAAACCGATGGTGATCGGAAAAGGCGGAGAGGTGCTCAAGAAAGTCGGCACCGCCGTACGCTCCGAAATTGGCGAAGAGGTGTTTATTGAACTCTTCGTAAAGGTAGAAAAAAACTGGCAGCGTCGCCCCGAGCTGGTTCAGCGTCTCGGCTACTAGTCCCTTCGCAACTCTCGAAGCAGGCGTTCGGCCTCGTCGCGATCCTTGGTTCTGCGCATTGGTGGAAGAGCTCCTAGCAGCGCCCAGCGGTAGCTACGCGAGGTGGCCAAGCGAGGATCCAACACGGCCACCACACCGCAATCGGTAGCTGAGCGGATGAGCCGACCCGCTCCCTGGGCCAGCATGATCGCCGCCCTCGGCAAATCAACAACTCGGAAAGCATCGGCACCCACCCGCTCGCGGCGTGCCTGCAGCAGTGGATCGTCGGGCCGAGGAAAGGGAAGCCGATCGATTATCACCAGGTTGCAGGTAGAACCGACAGCATCGATGCCCTGCCAGAAAGACATCGTGGCGAAAAGGCAGGTTTCTTCGTTCTCGATGAACCGCTTCAGAAGTTGCGCTTTGGAGCCCTCTCCTTGTTGCAACACAGTCCATGGGACCCGCGATGCGATGTGCGCGGCTGCTTGGGTCATTGCTCCCCAACTGGTGAACAATGCCAAGGTCCTTCCCCCGGCCGCTGAGACCAGAGACTCGATCTCTTGAAGTTGTGATTCTCGGTGCCCTTGATTTCGCGGGTCGGGAAGATCTGCCGCGCAATACAGCAGGGCGTTGGCTTCGTAGTCGAAGGGACTTCCAACATCCACTTCGATGGTGCTCTGAGGAAGTCCGAACTGAGCAGTGGCATTTGACGGCATCGTCGCAGAAGTGAGCACCGCGCCACGTTGCGACCAGAGGTTCTCAGCCAGAATCTTGTCGATAGCCAGTGGCGTAGAACGCAGGCTGGGGTTATGGGTTGGGCCGTCCACCCACATCACTTCGTCGTCGGTGGCCCAGCGAAGGTAGCTGATGTCGTCAAGCACCGAACTTATGGCTTGGCGTGCTCGAATGGTCCGGTTCAACACATCGGTGGGTGCGTCGGATGGCACCGCCCTAAGCGCGTTCAGCAAATCAGCAACCCGACCCGAGACGAGATCGAGTGTGCTGCCGAGTTCATCTGGTGGTCCTTCTGGCAGGCGACTTCCGGTCAACGGTTCAAGACGATTATTGAGCATTGCGGCCGCTTCGTCGACTTTTTGGGGTGCTTCTGAGTCCGCTACTACTGCTCTCGTGGCAGATGCAGCGGTCACTAGACGGGCTGGACTCAAGTAACGGCCTGCGGCGTTGGCCACAATGTCTTCAAGCTGGTGGGCTTCGTCGATAATCACCGTGTCGTGTTCGGGGAGAATGCCCTGCACCGCGACATCGATGGCGTAGAGATAGAGGTTGACGATCAGCACGTCGGCTGCAGCGGCACGACGCCATGCTCTTTCGGCGAAACAATTTTCCCCCTCGGGGCATCGGTTGGCACCGGGGCATTCTTGGCGACTCACGCTCACCTGCTGCCAGACTCGGTCAGCGATGTCGGCTAGTTCGGAACGGTCACCGGTCTCGCTTCTGTCTGCGAACAACCGAAGTTTCTCGCGGGTCTCATCGTCCAATGAGCCGTCATCAAGACCGAGACTGAGACCGGGATCGGACTCCGTTTCGTTCAGGCGTTGCAGGCAAAGATAATTGGAGCGACCTTTCAGAACGGCGAAATCGATCGGCGTTTCGAGCTGGCTGGACAAGAACGGTAGATCCTTTCCGGCTAGTTGGTCCTGTAGTGCTTTGGTCGCCGTGGCGACCACGACCTTTTGGCCTGACACGGCGATGGGCACGAGATAGGCGAGCGACTTCCCGGTGCCTGTTCCGGCCTGCACCACAGCATGACCGTTGCTAGCCAACACGTCTGCAACCGTGGCAGTCATCTCAACCTGCCCACCGCGGTGCTCTCCGCCACCCGGAAGGCCGGCCGTAACCTGGGCGAGGAGCTCAACGGATTGTTCAGTGGTGTTCATGCGGAGACGGTTCGGGGATGTTCAAATACCCACCCTATGTGGAGATAGGGCACGGGCAGCTAGAAGGTTAGGGCGACGATCAATTAGCGCGGCGCTTGGAGCGGATAGGTTCGGGAGGTGCCCGTCGATTTTCTCGATCTGAATCGGATCCCCCGTCACATCGCCTGCGTGATGGACGGCAACGGTAGATGGGCCCAGGCCCGGGGTCTGCCTCGTACTGAGGGGCACAGGGCGGGTGAGCATTCGCTGTTCGAGGTGGTGGACGCCTCCCTCGAAATCGGAGTCGAATGGTTGACTGTGTATGCCTTCAGCACCGAGAACTGGCGCCGACCCCGTGATGAGGTTCGATTTCTTATCAACTTCAACGAAGAGATCCTTGTTCGTCGCCGTGATGAACTCAACGAACGAGGGGTGCGGATCCGCTTTGTCGGTCGCCGCGACTGGCGGGTCCCTAAACGGCTGATACGTCGGATGGACGAAGCATCGGAACTGACTAAGAAGAACCGCAAGCTCACCTTTACCATCGCCTTCAACTACGGAGGACGGGCGGAGATCGTTGACGCGGTGCGTCGGATCGCGGCCTCTGGCGTGGCTCCGGAGAAAATCACCGAAACAACCATTGCCCGGAATCTCTACGATCCCGAAATGCCCGATCCGGATCTGGTAATCCGCACATCTGGTGAGTTCCGGATCTCAAACTTCTTGTTGTGGGAGTTGGCGTACAGCGAGTTGGTGTTCACCGATATCCCTTGGCCCGAGTTCCAACGTCAGGAGTTTTTTGCCGCTATCAGAGAATTCCAGGATCGCGACCGCCGTTTCGGCGGTGTCGATGGCGGCCATTGAGATGAGTCTCTACCGGGATCAAGCTGTGGTGTTGCGATCATGGAAGCTGGGCGAAGCTGACCGGATTATCAGTCTCCATACTCACGACAACGGCAAGGTCCGCGCTGTCGCCAAAGGGATTCGTCGAACAAAATCAAAGTTCGGGGCGCGGCTTGAACCTTTGAGCCATGTATCGGTCCAGTTGTATAGAGGACGCGGCGACCTCGACACCGTCACTCAGGCGGAGACGATTTCTCGTTTCGGATCCCTGCGGGATGACCCGCAGCGGTTTGCGCGTGCCGAAGCGTTGCTCGAAGCAGTCGAGGGAGTTGCCCAAGACCGCGAACCAGACCGCGCTCTTCACGTAATGTTGGTCAAAGGGTTGGCCACGCTCGAAAAATGCGAGAGTGGTCTGGTGGTCGCCGCCTTCTTTCTCAAACTTCTTGCCCATGAGGGACTGCAACCCCAACTCGACGGTTGCTATCGGTGTGGCAGCGTTGAAGCACTTGTGGCGTTCGACCTTGATGAGGGAGGCGTGCTCTGCCGGCAGTGCCGGCGCGGACGCCCCATTTCCGAGGAGGCCCTTGATCTCATGAGACGAATTCTGAGCGGAGGACTCGGCAGCGTGCTGGCCGAAGAATCAACCCCTGCGACTGCCGAGCTACAAGCACTGTCCACCGCGCTGTTGGAGCACCATTTGGAGCGACGACTGCGCTCTATCGCCGTGCTCGATCAAACCTGAGGCCGCAGCGAGCGCTTACTGGCTGATGGGGATCCAGCGGCCCCCAGACTCGCTCCATTCCACCCAGGCTTGAAGCTGCGGATCCCACTGGATGTAGGTGTCGCGTGCCTCGTCCCACATTGGCGCGTCAACTCCAGGCTGTGACGCTTGGCCTTGGCTGGCAACGTCAGGCTCCGGTGTGGGTTCCGGTGCGCCACCAGCGTGCGGTTCGGGAACGCCCGAGGTGTCGGGCGCCGGGTCGAATGCTGTGGTGGGCTGCTCTGTTATTGGCGAGGGTGCAATCGGTTCGGTGGGGGGCGCCTGTGTGGGGGGCGCCTGTGTGGGCGGGTCCCAAAGGCCCGGCAACCCCATGGGCGATACCGCGGCTTCGTTGACCCCGGGAACCAGAGTGGGCCTACCGACATGGCTCTTCTTGACTACCAGAGTCCCGGCGGCGAAGTCACCGACACGGCGGTGCCCTCTAGAGGCCAACCCCAAGATAAGCCCGGTCAGCGGTATGACCACGATCCATGGGAACGAGTCAACAATCAGCAGGATCCAGCGGAGCAAGTGTTTGAGAAATCCGGCCCTCTGGAACGTGGATTTGTCCACGACGCGAAGGCCGACAGCGAGCTTGCCCACAGAACCACCGGTGATCGTGGAAATGATCACCGAGTTCAACACTGCGATGGCGAGAATCAGGATTCCGAGAGAGTTGAATTTGTTGGCCTCAAACACGAACACCGCTGTTTCCAGGTCAAGGCACACGTCACCGTTGTTCAGGTCTTCGTAATGTTCACATATCTGCGCGGCCATGGCCGGTTCATCGACCTCGTCGAAAGTGGCCAACGAAGAGATAGCGATCACCACGACCACTAACAGGATGACGAAATCAATGATGTAGGCAAAACAGCGACGACCGAACACGGCCGTAGGGTCAGCGGGAACGGGATCGTTAGGCTGGATGGACTCCATACTCGCGCACCTCCGGTAACCTCGCGGCCATGGGTGACTCGGAACTATTTGAGAAGATAGTGAACCTATCCAAACGCCGTGGATTTGTGTTCCAATCAGCTGAGATTTACGGGGGTTTCCGCTCCACCTATGACTACGGGCCTCTCGGCGTGCTGCTGCTGCGCAATGTCAAAGATGCTTGGTGGCGCGCGATGGTGCAGCACCGGCACGACGTGGTCGGTCTCGACGCGGCGATCCTTTCCCCACCCCAGGTCTGGGAGGCGAGCGGTCACCTCGCCAACTTCTCGGACCCGCTAGTCGATTGCACCCAGTGCAAAGCTCGACACCGCCAGGACAAGCTTGAAGATCCCGACAAGTGCCCGACGTGTGGGACCGCTGGCTGCTTCACTGAGGCTCGCCAGTTCAACCTTATGTTCAAGACCCACGCCGGGCCGATGGTCGACTCGACCGCAGAGGTCTACCTGCGCCCCGAAACCGCTCAGGGAATTTTCACCAACTTCGCCAACGTGCTTCAAACCAGCCGCAAGAAACCGCCTTTCGGCATCGCCCAGATCGGGAAGTCGTTTCGCAACGAGATCACCCCTGGGAACTTTGTTTTTCGAACCCGAGAGTTCGAACAGATGGAGATGGAGTTCTTTGTTCCACCCGACGACGCCGACTACTGGTTCAGATATTGGTGCGACCAGAGACTGGACTGGTATCTGGATCTGGGTATTCCCACAGCCGATATCCGCCTAAGACCCCACGACTGCGATGAGTTGAGCCACTACTCGTCGAGAACTTCAGACTTGGAATATCGCTTCGGGTGGGGTTGGGACGAACTGGAGGGCATCGCTAATCGCGGTGACTTCGATCTCACTGTTCATGCCGCGCATTCTGGAGAGCGTCTCGAATACTTCGATCAAACAATCAATCAGCACTACGTACCGCATGTCATCGAACCGGCCGCTGGAGCCACCCGCGCGGCAATGGCGTTTCTCATGGCCGCCTACGATGAAGAAACTGTCAACGACAGTATTCGTACGGTGCTGCGGCTCGACCCGAGGCTTGCGCCCTACAAGGTTGCGGTCCTGCCACTGTCCAACAAGGACACGCTCACCCCGGTCGCGCAAGAGGTCTTCGAGATCGTCAAACTGCGTTGGATGGCCGACTACGACCAGACACAATCGATTGGCAAGCGCTACGCCCGTCAAGACGAAATCGGTACGCCTTATTGCGTAACCGTCGACTTTGAGACGCTCGACGATCACGCCGTCACCGTGCGTGAACGAGACACGCGTGAACAAGAGCGAGTTTCGATCGATCAACTCGAAGGATTTCTTGCCGCTCGGCTCGGCTGAGCGAGTACTCCAGGACCTCTATAACGAGCGTGGTATTCGGCTAGCTTGCGGATTGATGGGCATACACGATGACGACATCGCAAAGGTACGAGCCTCCGCCGATCTCGTCGCGCTCATAGGCGAACATACCGACATCAAGCGCTCAGGCCGCAACTGGATGGCCCGCTGTCCACTTCACGGTGAACGCACTCCGTCGCTGTCTGTAAACCCCGAAAAAGGCGTCTACTACTGCTTTGGTTGTCAACGTAGTGGTGACGCCATCACCTTCGTCCAAGAGATCGAGAAACTCGATTTCGTTGGAGCAGTCGAGTCGCTTGCATCTCGCTACGGCGTGCAGTTGCGCTACACGACCCAAGGAGAGGGAACCACTCGGGCGCGCAAACGAGTATTGCTTGACGCAGTAGCCAAAGCAGCCGATTTTTACCATCAACGGCTACTCAACAGCCCCGACGCCGGCGCTGCTCGTGGCTATTTGCGCTCTCGCGGCTACGACCGTGCGGTGGTAAGCAGGTACCAACTCGGCTGGGCTCCTGACAGTTGGGATGATTTGGTCAAACACCTGAAGTTGAGTGAGGCCGACCTCCGTGACAGCGGTCTGGGTTTTGTTAACAAGGCCGGTCGTCCACAGGACGCTTTTCGTGAGCGCATCATGTTCCCCATCGCCGATGAACGGGGAGACCCCACAGGGTTTGGCGGGAGGATCCTTCCAGGTCACGAAGGCCCAAAATACAAGAACACAATTGGCGAAGCAGCCGTGTACGACAAGAGCAAACTGCTATACGGCCTGCACGCCCACCGCAAGGACATTGTCAAAGAAGGCGAAGCCATTATCTGCGAGGGCTACACCGATGTGATCGGATTCGCCAACGCCAACATCTTGAGGGCTGTGGCAACTTGTGGCACAGCCCTCACCGAAGAACATATCAAGTTGCTCAAGCGGTTCTCAGCGGATCGCCTGGTGCTCGCATTCGACACCGACTCGGCTGGTCTCGCAGCCGCCGAACGCGTCTACGAATGGGAACAGAAGTTCGAACTTGATGTGCGGGTGGCCGACCTACCACCCGGCGTCGACCCCGATGACGTAGCCCGTGAAGACCCAGCGGAGTTGGCCAGAGCCGTGCAAGAGGCCATTCCTTACATGCGTTTTCGTATGGAGAGAGCCTTGGCAGCTGGTGATCTTTCGAGTCCAGAAGGCCGGGCCCGTGCCGCAGAGCGGGCAGTTGACGTCGTCGCTGAACATCCCAATGAGCTGGTACGCGACCCTTACCTGCTGGAAATCGCCGACCGTTGCCGGGTTGAGATCTCCAGGCTGCGGGAGTTTGCCTCCAAGCCTCGACCGCAACCGCCTCCAGCGGGGCGCCGTGGTCAACAAGGAACAGCAGAACGCGAGGTTCCCAACGCGTCCGACGAAGACACTCAAGGCACCGGACCTGAAGTAAGGCTCACGGATTCGCTCGCAACTGCGGCAGAAGATGAAGCCATCCGGCTCGTTATTGACCACCCCGACCAAGCCGTCCGACTTCACGCCAATCTGTTCGGTCACAGCGTGCGCCAAGAAGCTTTCCAAGCACTTCGAGATCATGGGTTTGAAGGAGCTCCTGAGCATTGCGGGCCTCAGGCGGCGGATCTGTTGCGTCGGCTGGCTGTCGAAGGGTTCGATGCTGATCGTGATGATGTCTTGGCTGGCGTCGCGCGCCTGGCGGGTCGACGAACCCTCGACGGCATCAGCCGTGGTCTGCGTTCCTACGAAGCGGCCGATGGAACAAGAATCGAAGTGAGCCGCTCGTTCACCTGGCTCAAACGGGAACTGGAAAAACTCGATGAACCGGTGACTCGCCGACGTGCCATCGACGAGTTGCTACCATGGTTGATCAGTCACGCAGAATGGAGGGCAAGGTAAGGGTGCCTTTCCGCGTTAGTTCCGAGGCGAAGTCAACTGACGATGCTGTGCGTTTGTATCTCCAAGAGATCGGTCGGGTGCCTCTGCTTGATGCTGCCGAGGAAGTTTGGATAGCAACTCGTATCCGCAGCGGGGGAACCGCAGCGGAGACACTCGCCGAACTATCGGTCACCAAAGAACCTCTCGAGCCCGATGATCGCGCCCGCCTTGAGTGTTTGGTCAGTGATGGCGAATTGGCTCGTGATGAGTTGACGCGGGCGAACCTTCGACTCGTTGTATCGATCGCCAAGCGCTATGCGGGTCGAGGAATGGCATTGCTCGACGTCATCCAAGAAGGAAATCTCGGTTTGATCCGAGCCGTGGAGAAGTTCGATCACAGTAAGGGGTTCAAGTTCTCAACCTATGCGACATGGTGGATTCGTCAGTCGATTACCCGCGCCATCGCGGATCAGTCACGCACAATTCGTATACCCGTACATGTTGCTGAGACTGTCAATCGAGTTAAGCGAGTGCAGTCGGAGATGCGCCAAGGTCTCATGCGTGAGCCCACTGTCGAAGAACTAGCGGCCGAAGTCGACGAACCGATAGAAAAGGTCTCAGAAATCCTCCGGATCTCTATGGATCTATTGTCGCTCGACTCACCAATCGGGGAGGGTGAAGACTCAAACCTCGCCAATTTCGTAGAGGACAAAAACGCGGTTGCCCCCGGAGACGCGGTAACTCGTACTCTGCTCGTCGAGGCGGTTCGAGAGGTACTCGGCGATCTCCCCAAGCGAGAACAGGAAGTAGTTCGGATGCGTTTTGGGCTTGACGATGGTCAACCCCGGACACTCAAAGAAGTCGGCGAGGCTTTCGGCGTTACTCGGGAACGGATCCGGCAGATCGAAGCCAAAACGTTGACAAAGTTGCGTCACCCGCACCGGAGCGACCAATTGCGCGACTATCTAGAATCCCGCTGATCTGAGCGTTGAAAAACCACATCGACAAGATCTGGTGGCGGTATCATCTGCAGTGCCGGTCCGGGGTAGCTCAGCTGGCAGAGCGCTCGGCTGTTAACCGAATTGTCGTGGGTTCGATCCCCACCCCCGGAGCCAACGAAGCGGACTGCACTCAGGTGCGGTCGGCTTCGCTGTTCGATGAGCATCTTCAATGGGCGACAGCGATAGTGTCTCGTTGGGCTCGTAGCTCAGTGGTTAGAGCAGAGGACTCATAATCCTTCGGTCGTGGGTTCGATCCCCACCGAGCCCACTATAGGCTCCATTGGTCGCTGGCCGAATGGCTAACGGCGATGTTCAAGGCCTCTCAGAGGCTTCGGATCAAGCCACGAAAGGCAATACACATGAGCAATGACTGGGGTTTTGAGACCCGCCAAATTCACGCGGGACAAGAAGCCGACCCGGCCACTGGTGCCCGCGCCGTTCCGATCTATCAGACGACGGCCTACCAGTTTCGTGATACCGATCACGCGAAGAACCTGTTTGCCCTAGCCGAGATAGGCAACATCTACACTCGGATAATGAACCCGACCCAAGCAGTGGTCGAAGCTCGTCTCGCAAGTCTTGAAGGCGGCACAGACACCGCAGTTGGTATTCCCGGGGCACTTGCACTGTCGTCCGGCCAAGCAGCAGAAACCTTGGCGATTCTGAATCTGGCTGAGTCCGGCGATCACATCGTGTCGGCCGCGGCTCTCTACGGCGGGACTTACAACCTCTTCCACTACACGTTGCCGAAGATGGGAATCACCTGCACCTTTATCGACGACGCCGACGATCCCGACGCTTGGCAAGCGGCCACGCAGCCCAATACCAAGGCGTATTACTGCGAGTCGATCGGCAATCCGATGAACAACGTGGTTGACATCGCCAAGGTCGCAGATATCGCGCATGCCAACAACGTGCCGCTCATCGTTGACAACACAGTGGCTACCCCGTATTTGATCCGTCCCCTCGAGCACGGTGCAGACATCGTCGTCCATTCGGCGACGAAGTTCATCGGCGGGCACGGCACCACTATTGCGGGCGTGATCGTCGACGGAGGCAGTTTCGATTTTGAGGCGTCCGGCAAGCATCCGATGTTCACCGAGCCGGATCCCAGCTACCACGGCCTGGCCTATTGGCCCGCACTTGGTCCGGGTTCCTACATCATCAAGGCCCGGGTGCAACTCTTGCGGGATATTGGTGCGGCAATTGCACCATTCAATTCGTTCCTGCTGCTGCAGGGTCTTGAGACGCTGAGTATGCGGATGGAACGTCACTTCTCCAACTCAAACGCAGTCGTCGATTATCTCGCTTCCCACGATCAGGTCGAGTCTGTCGCTTACGCAGGATTGCCCGACTCGCCCTGGCACGACATCGCCAACGAACTCGGCGGCGGGAAGGGATACGGCTCGGTCCCTGCCTTTGTGATCAAAGGTGGTCTCGAAGCGGGCAAGAAGTTCGTTGAGGCCCTTGAGCTTCACAGCCACTTAGCGAACATTGGTGACGTTCGCAGCCTGGTGATTCAGCCTGCAGCTACCACCCACTCCCAGCTCACACCCGAGGAGCAGGAGTCGACTGGGGTCACTCCGGGGTTGGTGAGGCTGTCGGTGGGTCTCGAATCGATCGACGACATCATCGCGGATCTCGACATAGGGTTTGCGGCAGCCGCTTCGTGAACGACGGAGGTGATAATCGATGCTGAGCGAAGGTGAACTGGTTGGTGATTTCAGTTTGAGTGACCAACACGGCAACACCGTGACGCTGGACAACTTGGTTCAGAGCGGACCGTTGGTCCTGTTCTTCTACCAGCGAACTATGACCCCTCGTTGAACCAAGGAAAGCTGCAGTTTCCGCGACTTGAGGTCGGAGTTCGCTGAACTCAACGCCAAGAGAGTGGGAATCAGTCCTGATTCGGTGAATCGGCAAAAACAATTTGATGAGAAGCACACGCTGGATTTCCCGCTTCTCTCGGACCCCAAGGGTAAGGCTGCGCGTCTGTTCGGAGTCAAACGCATCGGCTTGCTTCCGCCGATCCGAACCACCTTTGTGATCGGCCAGGACCGCCGGGTGATCCGCGCGATCCGCAGCGAGACCGACATGACCGTTCACACCGATGAGGCGTTGGCGGCCCTGCGGGAACTCCAGACCTGAGACCAGAACTAGAACTGTCGGGGTTGGGCTGTCAGGGTTCGCCGGTCAGGGTTCGTCGATCCAAGCTGGCGCCCGGTCGAGCAGGAAGTCGGCGACCTTTGAACAGCGCTCAAGCACATCGCACAGAACATCTCGCCCAAAGAATATTCTCGCCAGTTCCACCTCAACCCGGGCGATGATACTGATTGCTCTGACTGGAGCGTCAGTCACGGCGGCAAAACTGTCGAGAGCGCTCACTTCAAGCGGTAGCTCGGTAGAGCCGACGCCTGCGAGGTCGGTGGCCAAAATAAGCAAGTCGGGTGCATAAGGCAGTGGGGGCAGGGCGAAACTGATCGTCAACGGCAAGCGAATTTCATTTGAAGGCTCACCGCCTTCGCCAACCCGAATCAACTCATCCTCGAACATGATCAGTGATCGAGGGTCGACTTCTAAAGCGACATGCATGTCCAACGGGCCGTCGCAAGCGCGGTCGGGATGCAGATCAACCTCCCAGGTTTGCCTGTTGGTGTAAGTCTCGATGAAGTGCCGCTCATCATGAACGTGGAACCCGTGTTCAACTACATGATCCTTGAGATCGGCAACGAATCCCTGTAGGTCGATAACTGCCATTGCCACTAGCTTGCCATGAGTTGGCGCGTATCGTGTGGGGCATTGACCGTATTGTCTGAAAGCGCACCAGCGACGTGCAGGAGCGAGGCCAAGATATGAACGCGGACGAGGTGCTCGTGGTTCTTCATGAAGCCGCCGATGCAGTTGTTGCAGCCTTTGTCGATCACCACGACTGGGGAAAGTCGGGATTGCGTCACGATCAGTACGTACCGGATCTTGTCGCTGATGAAGCGGCGCTCGGCGTGCTCAAAGCGGCGGGTATCCGGGTTCTCAGTGAGGAGAGCGGTCTGGAGCCCGAGCGGCCCGGTGGGCGGAGCGAACATGAGTCAGAAGCACTCGGGTGCGGTACGGGATTGGTGGCGGTGGTCGATCCTCTCGACGGTTCAACCAACGCTTCGCTGTCGCTTCCGTGGTTTGCGACGAGCCTGTGTGTGGTTGACGACCACGGCCCGTGGGTCGCAGTTGTCCACGACCATCCCAACAGTCGGCGCTATACGGCGATCCGCGGTCGGGGTGCCACCCTTGATGGCGCCGGACTCGTGGCTCCTCGGAAAGTGGAGTTCTCCGAAGCGGTAGTGGCCGTCAACGGTGTGCCACCCGGGTCCGCTGGTTGGTGGCAGTTTCGCACAATGGGATCGTGCGCTCTCGAATTATGTGCTGTCGCCGATGGCCGTTTCGCTGGTTTCGTTGATTTCGCCGGCTCGCTCCATGTATGGGATTACTTGGGCGCCATGCTTGTCTGCAATGAAGTCGGAGTGGAGGTTGTTGATGCCGAGGGCCGGGACTTGGCGGTTATTGATCACAAGGCTCAACGGTCACCAGTTGCCGCGCCAGTCGCATTGATGCCACACCTTTTGGCGGTTCGGCGAGGCGAAAACGCGCTTTCGTAACGTTGTTAGGCGCTTTGCGATTGTCATCCGGTGGCACTGCGGTATATTGAGCCGCAACCATTGACTCTGGCCGCAATCCCATGTTGCGCGCCACCGATACGGGTCTGGTCACACTGGAAGGGAACAAATTCATGAACAAGAACAGCAAATTGCTGCGTTTGCTCGCTTTACTATTCGCGATCGTCCTCATAGGCGCTGCCTGTGGTGGCGACGATGACGCAGAACCGGAAGACACCACCCCCACGGAGACAGCTGCCCCCGTCGAGGAGGAAATGCCCGAAGACGAAGGCGGTCGTCTGGCCGCTGTTCTCGATCGCGGCGAGGTCAACTGCGGTGTCAACGACACGCTTCCTGGGTTCGGCAATATCGACGCAGACGGCAACAACGCCGGTTTTGACGTGGACTTCTGCCGGGTCGTGGCAGCCGCCGTGCTCGGTGACGCCGACGCTGTGAACTACACGCCCCTCGACGCTTCCCAGCGTTTCCCGACTCTGCAGTCCGGCGAGATCGACTTGTTGGTGCGCAACACCACTTGGACGGCCAGCCGCGACGGCAACGAGCAGGCGAACTTCATGTTCACCACATTCTTTGACGGCCAGGGCTTCATGGTTCACGCAGACAGCGCGATCCAGTCAGTGGAAGACATGCCCAACACCGACATCTGTGTGCTTCAGGGCACCACGACGCTGTTGAACCTCAACTCGGTGCTCGGCGACATGGGAGTCCCCTTCAACTCTGTTGAGTTCCAGTCCAACGATGAGCTTCAGCCGGCGTTCGTTGCCGGGCAGTGTGAAGTTTGGACTTCGGATGCCTCTCAGCTGGCGGCCTTCTCTGACACACTCGACATCGGCACACGCGTCCTTGGCGACATCATCTCCAAAGAGCCCCTCGGGCCTGTGGTGGCTGATGGCGACACTGAGTGGGCACAGGTCGTGAATTGGGCCACCATGTCTACGGTGCAGGCCGAAGAGTACGGCATCTCCTCGAGCAACCTCGGTGACTTCATGGACACCGAAAACTCCAACATCCGCAGGTTCCTCGGTCTTGCCATTGAGGGAGAGGTGACCGAGGTCGGACTTGGTCTCCCGGCTGACTTCGCGTATCAGATCATCAGTCAGGTAGGCAACTACGGTGAGATCTACGAGCGCAACCTTGCGCCGCTCGGTCTTGAGCGTGGTCCCAACGCCTTGTGGACCGACGGCGGTCTCATGTACGTTCCGCCCTTCCGGTAAGTCGCTCGGCCTAATTCGGGCCTAATTCGATTGGGCTGAATCACTCGACAAGACGATTCCGGTCGACCCCCGCAGAGTTTCGGGGGTCGCCGGGATCGTCTTGCGCGTTTGGCGTATTTTCTGAAATACTCCGCTTGGCGAATACTCTGGGTTACTGTTCGTTAATTGTTCGGGTTGCCGGTTAAGCAACCGGTTCCACAGAAGGTGCAGAGAGGGGCGAGACGAACAAATGCTCGGCAGGCTGCTGTTATTGGTAATCGCCTTGGTGTTGGCGGCAGCGCTTTTTCTGGTCGGTCGCTTCGTTGTCGACAAGGTCACCCGCCGAGACACCTCTGATCGTCCACCGCCATGGCGTGACCTGAACGTTCTGTCGTTGGCGGCTCAGGTCCTTGCTCTCGGCCTCATCGTTACTGTCGGCTCCTGGTTGTGGAGCAATTTCCGGGATCGCACCGACGACATCGGCCTCGAACTGACCTTCGGTTTCTTGGACCAGCCGTCGGGGATCTCCATTGCTGACAACCCGCTGAGTTCGAACGCAGGTATCCGGGACGCCCTGCAGCAGGGAGTCAAGAACACGTTTTTGATAATCCTGTTGGGGATTCCTCTTTCTGTACTGTTCGGGACCCTCATTGGTATCGCACGCCTGTCGACCAATTGGCTGTTGCGGAAGCTGGCAACCGGATACGTCGAGTTCTTCAGGAACATCCCGCCCTTGTTGGTGATTGTGTTCTTGTGGGGAGCCGTTTTTCTCAATTTCCCAATCGGGGCGAGTCCGACAGCGGAAGCCGCTTGGCGGCCCTTCGGCGGCTGGATGATCTTCAGCAACAGTCGATTCGCGTTCCCCTCGATTGTCGGTTTGGACAACTTCGGGACTTACCGACTGCTCGTCGTGGGCAGCGTTGTCGCAGCCGTGGGGGTTTGGGCATGGCGGACTCGAGTGTTCAACAATACGGGAGTTCCCCATCGTCGTGGGCTGTGGTCCTTGGCGACTTTGGTTGTGCTGTGTGGAGTGTTCTTCTTGGCGCTTGGAGGGCCGTTCGAGTTCTCCAAGACCACCGTCGAGGATCGGATCTGGTCGGGTGGCTTTCGGATGCAAATGCCCTATGTGGCGGTGATGTTGGCGCTGGTCATCTACACGGCCTCCCATATCGCCGAGATTGTTCGGGGCAGCATCTTGGCCGTCCACACAGGGCAAGTGGAGGCCTCCCATGCTCTGGCCCTGAGTGGTTTGCAACGGTACCGGTTCGTGATATTGCCTCAGGCCTTCCGGATTGCCTTCCCACCGTTGATCAACCAGTTCCTCAACTACACCAAGAACTCTTCATTGGCCGTGGCGATAGGTTTCGCTGAGACCACTTCAATCATCTTCAACTTGTTCGGGCAGTCTCAGCCGGCACCGCAGCTCTTGTTGATTCTCATGGTGATCTACTTGACCTTCTCATTGATCCTGTCGGCGATAGGCAACCTGGTCAACCGTCGCCTCCAGTTGAGGGGTGTGTGATGTCGGTTACTGATTTTGGCTCGGGAGCCCACGACGAGGTTCAGGAGGCGAGCGATCTGCCACCGAGCCACCGGTTGTCACCGGGAGACTGGGTCAAGAAGAATCTGTTCAACAACTGGTACAACACGTTGATCACTGGTGTTGTCATCCTCTGCGTTGCTTACGCGGTCGTGCAAACGCTGGGATGGCTATTTTCTTCTGACTTCTTGATTATCCGCCGCAACCTCGCCCTGTTCATGGTCGGTCAGTTCCCCCGTGACGAGTTGTGGCGACCCTGGGTGTCGGGGTACTTGCTGATGGGGGCGTTAGGAATCGGTTCTGGAGTGTTGTGGCGATCGGCGCAGGCAGACGCAGAAGAAAAGGGTCTGCCCACCGAACGCCACTCTTGGCCTGATCTGTTGCGCAGGTTCTGGGCGATCATTGCGGTGTTGATTTTTTTCTTATCCTTCGCCCGGACCGTGCCGCCGTTTGTAGGTTTGGCCTCCATCTTCGTGGTGTTCTGCATCAACCGTGAACTGGGCCGCAGGTTCAACCCCGCGATGCGAACACGCGGACTGTTCTTTGCGGGGTTGCTGGGATTGCTATCGCTGCTGGTTCTCGCCGGGACTGGAGGTCTCGGAGCTTTGACCGTGGGTGGGTTGGTCGGCGCCTGGACGCTGGTGGAGGTTCGACGTTATGCCGATGAAAGGGGCGTCGGGGCACCGGCAACGACTCGGGCGCCATCACGAGCGCGGCGTTGGCGCCTCCGTTATCCGTTCAAAAAGCGAGTGGGGGGGATTGTGGCCTCGCGGGTTGCGGCAGTCGTTGTTGGCGTCGGGGTGTGGTTCGGGTTGAGGGTCATCGATTTGGGAGGCTTTGGTTGGGAGGATTGGGGAGGTTTGCATCTCACCTTGTTCGTGACTGTGATCGGCATCAGTACCGGACTCCCGGTCGGCATCTTGTTGGCTTTGGGTCGCCAGTCGGATCTGCGGGTGATCAAGAGCGCATCGGTGCTCTTCATTGAGTTTGTGCGCGGCGTGCCGTTGATTTCATTGTTGATTTTCTCATGGTTGATGCTTCCCTTGCTGTTCCCGAGGGACCTCGACATTCCCGGCCCGTTGACTCGAGCCATGATTGTCATTATCGCGTTCTCAGCCGCGTACATCGCCGAGATTGTCCGTGGAGGTCTTCAGGCGGTGCCTCGTGGTCAGGTTGAAGCAGCGCAGGCCGCTGGGATGTCCGCCGGGAAGATACAACGTCTGATCGTCCTTCCCCAGGCGTTACGCGCGGTGATTCCCGCCATGGTCGGCCAGTTCATTTCGTTGTTCAAGGACACGTCGTTGCTTACGATCATCGGTTTGCTGGAGTTCCTGCAGGCTTCTGCCGTGGCCAACGCCCAGACAGAGTTTTTGGGACAAGGGCTGGTGACGGTGACGTATCCCTTCGTCGCCCTCGGATATTGGGCATTCGCCTACACCATGTCGAAAGAGAGTCGTAGAGTCGAAGAGAGACTAGGAGTCGGAGTGAGATGAGCGACATAGCCGTCAACGCAGACGCGACCGAGATCCTCGGTAAAGGGGACACCATCATCAGCTTGCGGGGGGTCGACAAGTTCTTTGGTGACTTTCAGGCTCTGACCAATATCAACATGTCAGTCGGGGAACAGGAGGTGGTGGTGGTTATCGGGCCTTCGGGCTCGGGTAAATCCACGCTGATCCGCTGCATCAACCGCCTTGAGCGACACGATCGCGGCTCGATCGTGGTGGATGGAATCGAACTGTCCGACGACATTCGAGCAATTCAGGGGATTCGCCGCGAGACGGGCATGGTTTTTCAGAGCTTCAACCTGTTTCCGCACCTGTCGGTGATGGACAACATCACTTTGGCACCTCGCAACGTTCGTAATGTTCCCAAAGCTGAAGCGGAGGCGGTAGCGATGGAGTTGCTTGAGCGGGTGAAGATCCCAGATCAGGCAAGGAAGTATCCGGGTCAGCTTTCCGGTGGTCAGCAACAGCGGGTTGCCATTGCTCGTTCTTTGGCGATGAAGCCCAAGGTGATGCTCTTCGACGAACCCACCTCCGCGCTTGATCCGGAGATGATCAAGGAAGTTCTCGACACCATGCAGGATCTCGCTACCGAGGGTATGACCATGATTTGCGTAACCCACGAAATGGGCTTCGCCCGAGAGGTTGCTGATCGTGTGGTGTTCATGGCCGACGGCGAAATCGTCGAAGTGGGCCCACCGGAGCATTTCTTCACGAACCCGACCGAAGAACGCACCAAGCTGTTCCTCAGCCAAATTCTCTGAATTTTCCCGTAGCCTTTGCTGATCTCCGGGCGCGTAGCTCAGTTGGTTAGAGCGCTTCCCTTACAAGGAAGAAGTCGGGGGTTCGAATCCCTCCGCGCCCACGTTGTGCGCGACTGAAGACGGATGCCGGGTTCTTGGGAGATCTGAGACAAGATATGAGGTCTGCCTATTTGCGGGTCCGGACTGAGTTTGGCAAGGGGGACACCTTGAGGCTCCAAATCATGGTGGCGGCAACACTCGCCATCACGTTGATCGCCGGATCCTGCGGCGGTGGCGATCAAGGCGACGGAACTACGGGAGTGGCCACGTTGGTAGGAGCGGACTCTCCGGCGGCTCAGCGAACACCAAGCCGAAGATATCGCTCATCGCCACAACCTGTACGCCGAAGCGCACCGCAACTACTGGGGTAACGACAGCGACCTTATTGGTATGGGCGACGTGCTGAACCAAGCCGACGGGCACGGCGACGGGTCGCCCCCAACGTTGAAATACCCCGACCCGTCGACAGTACGGAACCAAGGCGTTCTCGCCGGCGATGACCTCGACCGACAAGACCTCCTCGAAGCGTGGATAGACGCGACGGTTGACCTGTTACACGCCATCGCTGACGTCGACGGCGCTGTACCCGCCCACCTATCGAAATCCGCGGCAGTATGGGCCGCGTTCACAGACCACGCGGCACCTGCATAATCCGGTGAGCTGGTCCTAGATGGTTACCGCGGTGTTGAAAGTGGGGGAGCGTCTTCGTCTGTGGACACGCAGCAACCGACAGTCATACAGCGGACTTGTTGTCGTCCGCTGCACAGTCAACGATCCCCGCTAAGAGCTGGCGCGGTGGATCAATTTGCATGAACTCTCGACCGTCGAGGTAAATCCACAGATCGCCGTCGTCGTAGTCAACATCGAAGTCGTAGCCGCCGAGAACCACACCGGCGTTGACTGACTGCTCCGGGGCGTAGACATCAACCACGTAGGCATCAACCATGCACCGCCAGGTACCGGGCAGAGCGTCTTCGTCCCAGTCGCGTGAGCCTAACCAACCAAGCAACGCAAAGAGAGCGACCCCACCGAGCGCGATCACCGCGAACGGGGCGAGAGCGCAGACCAGTATGTCTTGAAAACGACGCGATCTCCGTGACCTGTAGATTTTCGAGGCGGTGCGTTTCAGTTTCGACTTGTAGGGTTTGGGGTCGCTAGGGTTGCCATTCCCGTACTTTCCGGGTACCACCACAGGATCGTACGTAACGCTGTCGTGCTCATGGTCGTCGGTGACATGGTCGTCGCATTCGTAACAGTAATGTGTGTCACGTTTGGGCATAACATGTGTGTAGGGTTCGGTCACAACAGGTTCTTTCACTGACCTAGCCGCGGTCGGGGAGTGCGGCTGTTCCGCCACTGTAACAACCGGTCCCAGAAGGAATCAGAGAACGAACATTGGTTGCGTTCAAAGAAAGCGGGCGCGGCTGATTCCGTGAACGACAATCGTGACACCGGACCGTTGTTACGGTTCGTTGGTTCTCTGATTGCGGCGATATCAGTGAAGTACGGTGCCGTCTATGGGCACGAACCCGAACACACCCGCCGAGACGTTCACGATCCTCGCTGCCGACGCCGCGGCTGCTACGATTCCCGCCATAGCCGAAGTGGACCGCCGCGGTGACGTGACGACTGAGGCTACATTCCGAAGCGTTCTCGCCGAACCGATGTCACACCCCTGGGCGATACTTGTCACCATGGACGTCCTGAGGTGCGAAGTCGACGCGAAGCCGTGTCGCGGTAGTGTCGGCTATAACCGGCATCGACGGCGCGGTGAGAACGCGTGCGAACCATGCCGGGAAGCCGTGAACCAACAGCAACGGCAACGGATGGCTGATCCCGCCTACCGGGAAGCCAAGAACCAACAGGCGCGGGAACGGCGCGCCCGCATGCGAAACGAAATCAGTTAACCCGTGTCGACGCCGCTGCGGCTGTATGGGATTGCGAGTTTCGTCGCGTTGATCGCGGGCGAAGGTGTTCTGATCTGTAGATTCACGCTCGGCACAACCCCGTACACCGGCGCACGACGGCATCTGAGCGGACCAGCCCTGTGGGAATGGCACGCATCAACGAACCGTTCCCGCAATAGTGTTCGTCGGTGAGTCCGCTGGTTGTGGGATCGCCGTGTTGTTTGAGGTTCCGGAGAGCGTTGCGTGTCGTAACACCAATATCTGGCGGGTTGCCTGCTGCCCAGGTGAGGTCTGTGTCGTCGGTGCCTTGCCCGACTCGCCACCGCAAACGGCCGCCGCCTGTGATCTCGCGATGCACACCGTGCTGTGAACGGATTTCTTCGGGTGACATGAACTCGACGGGTGCGCCGAGGGCGTCTCCTGCGGCTACTCCGAGGAGGCCCCCAGCGATAGCGTCGGATACCGAAGGCGGGTTGTCGCGCACTGGTTCTGAACCTGCTTTCGTGTTGTAGTACGCAATGTTGATGGTGACCGGTTCGGTCCGTATACGTTGACGGGGGTCATCGCTCAGATCCGTGGTTTGCGGTTGATCCAGTCGATGGCACCGCCGGCTGGATGGCGCACGAAGTTAGGCGGCTGCGACATACCAACCGACACACGCAAGTTGCTGACGGAATGCTTGATGAACACGCTCGTGATGTACAACTCGTTGCCTCGACCGGCGTGGGATATCACCGACCCGCCTCATCCGCCGTGGGGGCCGCAACCCACGGCGGGGCACGCAACCAGCCACGCCGGGCACCCCGTGTTCGTCGGCGAACACAGCGATTTGGTGTGGCGTGCTTTGACCGAAACAGACCATTACGGTCGTTCACCGTTGACCGAAACGCTCAGAGAACACGACGATCTCAGCCGTGCCGTTCAACACATGATCGTCGCAGCAGCGTTGTATGACGACACCGCCGCGTATCAGTTAACGACCGGACTGTTCGACGGTGAGGTCGATGAGCGTGAACGACGCCGTCTTCGGAACCTTGCACTCGACGTGTTCGACTACGCGTTGAACCCAGCTTTCAAAGAATGCCGTTGGACCAGCAACCAACAGTCCCAGATCCGTGGGTTGCGGCTCGTGGTCGGCGGCTTAAAACCGTGACCACACAGCCACGCCTGCCGGTCGGGGCGCGACAAGGGTGACATGCCCGGCGGGGCAGCGGGCAACAGAACCATGACCGACACGTCACACACGCCGACCGCGGGTCGGCGAACATAATCGTGGCGGCATGATCCCGAGACGGACCGCCACTGGGTCATCTTCGATTGGTGGTGACGACGGACCCAAGTCTATGAGCAGGTCGACGATCATCAGCAACGGTTCGATTTGCGCGGCTGTCTCTGGTGGTAGAGCGGCGAGATCAACCGGTGGCCCACCTCGATGCAAATGTTCTAGGTGCTGTTCGATGATGTGTTCGCTGACCGTTTCGTGTCCAGCATCGTCGATGCGGTCGGTCATGGTGTTCTCCTAGTTCGGTTCGTGTCTTCACTAATAAGTCGATGCTGCGACCCGGAATACAACCGTCTATGACCAGATTGTTTGTCGAGACCGCGCGTTGTATCGCGCGGCAACTCAGCGAAAGTGCCGGTAGTTGTCGTGAGCCAGGCAGATAGCCGCGCGTTATAACGCGCGGCTATCTGCGGGTGTCTGCACCGCCTCGGGTCGTGGTGTGGAGCCTTCAAACACTGCGTTCGTCGGGGTTCGGTCGCGGCTTGTTCGCGATAAAGCAGACCGTGGGATCGGCGTTGGGAACGTTCCCGTCTCGGCTATGCCGGCAGGTGTCCGATAGTGTCTAACGGTCTAACCCTGATCGTTCACGAGTTCTTGCGGCGTGGGGGTGCGCGTCCGCGGAAAAGCCCCTCCGATGTGGGATGATGCGTGTGTCAAGACACGTATCTGACCCACTGGAAGGGGCATCTCCGAGATGGACTGTAGCAGCACTTGTGATGTGAGGGTGACGGGGGGCGGCGATCAGGTCGCGGCGCATGGGGGTTTGTTCGTTCTGGGGCGTTTCGCTGACGGTTTGGGGCTTGGGGAGGCGTTGTCGGCTGTTGTGGCGCCCGGCGGTGAGCGGGCGCCGGTTCATGATCGGGGCAAGGTGTTGGTTCATGCGTTGTTGATGCTCGCGGGCGGAGGGGAGGCGTGCAGCGACATTGAGCATCTGCGGGCCCAGCCGGTGCTGTTCGGGCAGGTGGCGTCGGACTCGACGCTGTATCGCACGCTGCGGGGCCTGGGCCCCGAGGCGGTGCAGTCGCTTTTGGCTGCTGTGGCGTCTGTGCGCGGCGCTGTGTGGGAGCGCCGCGGCGACACGGCGGGGTCTGCTGCGGTGGTTTTGGACATCGACTCGACGCTGGTGGAGGTGCACTCTGAGAACAAGGCTGGCGCGGCGGCGCATTTCAAGGCAGGGTTCGGGTTCCATCCGATGCTGTGCGCCACCTCAGACGGCGAGCCGCTGTCGATCATGCTGCGGCCCGGCAACGCCGCGGCCAACAACATCGCGGACCACATCGACGTGCTCGACGCGGCTGTGGCACAGCTCCCTGAGGCGGTCGCGGCAGGACACTGCGCGAGCGGCGGGGCCCCGGCGCCGCGGCGGGTGCAGCTGCGCGTCGACGCCGCGGGCTGCTCGACGCAGATCGCGCAGGCCTGCCGGCAGCGCAACATCGAGTTCTTCATGACGGCGCGCTCAAACGACGGGGTCACCACAGCCATAGACCACAACCGCTTCGACCGCGACACGTGGCAGCCGGCCCTCGGCGGCGACGGCGAGCCATCAAAGCGCGCCCAGGTCGCGGAGCTCACCAACAGCGTCGACCTCTCCGGCTGGCCCGAGCGCACCCGCTTCATCGCGAGGCGCGAGCCGCTTCACCCCGGCGCGCAGCGCACCCTGTTCGACTCCGAGCAGTGGCGCTACCGCGGGTTCTACACCGACGCCGACGGCAACCCCGCACAGCTCGACGCCCACATGCGAGCCCACGCACGAATCGAGAACACCATCGCCGCGCTCAAAGACTCAGGCCTCAAACGCATGCCCTTCAGCGACTTCGACGCCAACGCCGCCTGGACGCAACTCGTCGCGCTCAGCATGGCGCTGGTGAGATGGTTCCAACAACTGCGCCTGCGGGGGCCACTCGCCAAAGCCGCCCCCAAACGCCTCAGATGGCAACTATGGCACGCACCCGCCCGAATAGTGCGCTCCTCAAGAAAATGGACCCTGCGCCTGCCGCACTGGTGGCCCGCCACACCACAACTACTGCACGCCTGCCGACCCGGCGCCCCATAGACGCCACCACCGCGCGCCGGCCCCAGCCGCCGCCAAAACTCTGACCCCGCGCGCCCCCACACCCAGACCCGCGCCACAAAACAGCCCCAACAACGCGCACAACCCCAACACGCGCCCCCAACACAACCCAACCAGCGAACCCGCCACCCGAAATCACACGAAAAAACACAAACCCGAGCCACTCACCAATTCTCGTGAACGATCAGGGCTAATCAAAAAGAAACGAGGGTGCGGTGCGACTCAACAAGAAAAGCCATGAGATTGTTCACAGGCTGGCGATCCCTGTGGTAGCTGTCTTGGTGCTAATACCAGGTTGCGGCGGTGGCGGTGAATCGTCGCTTTGGTGCGGTTACTTAGCCTGAATCCACCGACGGGACTGTCAGATGGTGATTCAGGGGTTGGTGTTGGGTTGGTTGGTGCCGGTCTGGTGCGTGTGTGTGGGCTGGCGCGTTTTGGGGCGTGCGGGACTGGAGTGCGGGGTTGTGGTGGGTTGGTGGCGCTTGGGGTTGGGTTGTGCTGCGCGGGGCGCGGGCGGCGGGTTAGATGAGCAGGGGTAGGTTGCGGATTCGTTACAGGGCGGTGGTGAAGGTGTTCTGCCAGGGCCAGTTGAGCGGCAGGCGCAGTCTGTGTCGGCCGCTGTGGTTGACGAGGCGGGCGGGCACGGTGAGGAGCCGGTTGCGGATGGTGGCTGCGACGGTGAGTTGGCGCGCGGGGTGGGCGCGGCCGAGGCGGGCGGTCCAGCGTATGAGGTTGTGGGCGAGCACGCAGCAGGCGAGCCAGGCGCCGTTGGCGGGGAATCGTCCTGAGGGGCAGCGGCTGAGCCCGGCGCTCTCTTTGAGGTCACGAATGGCGAGCTCGACTGTGGCGTGGGCTCGGTGGTAGGTGTCGGCGGCTTTGGTGTCGAGGTCTTCTCTGTCGGTGACGAAGCAGTGGTGACGCCAGTTGGGCCACAGCTCGCCTTGGGCGCCGAGCAGGCGGCTGCGGCGTATGATGAGCCGCAGCTTCGCGGGCGCGTCGTCGCCGCGGCGGCCGGCTTCGATGGTGGTCTCAGCGACTTGGGCCTCGCCGCCGCGGGTGTATTTGATGCTTGCCCAGGCGTCGTCGTCTATGGCCGCTATGGCTGTGTTGACCTTGGCGTTTTGGCCGATCGTGATCGAGTAGCAGGCGTTGTGGGCGCCGATGGCTGCGATCATGTCATAGGAGAAGAACCCCGCGTCGGCGCGCACCGTCACCGCCGCGTCCGCCGCTAGGCGCCGCACCCTCGCCAGGGTCTCACGAGCGAACCGGTCGTTGCCGCGCTGAGACGATCCCGACCGCAGCCGCGAGTGCAGCACCTCGCCGGTGTCTGAGCGCACCGCCACCAGCGGGTGATAGCCCAACACCTTGGTATGGCCGTACGCGGCGCCGTGCTTGGCCTTGCCGCACACCTCACACACCGTGGAGTCCAAATCCACAGTCATCTCCCCAGCGTCGGGCGCGGCGCCCACAGACCACGCCCGGCGAAGCGCCAACTCGGCCGCTTTGTCGAGCTGGCGCACATGCCCGAACGTGAACGACCGCAAAAACGACCCAGCAGTCGACGGCGCCACCACCGCGAAAGGCAGCACCGCCGCCGCCGACCCCGACCGCAGCCGCTGCGTCGATGCAGCGCCCGCCCACCAGCATCGACGCCACCAAAGACAACACCTTGCGACCCGCGCCTGAGCCCGCCACACGCCCGTCGAGGCGCACCGTGTTGTCGATCAACGCCTCCAAACCCAGCCTCGACATCACCGTGCCCGCCAGCAACAACCCCGCATCCCCCACCAAAGACCCATCATCAAACACTGCCTCCAACCCGTCGATCCCACCAGCTACGCTCCTCACCAGAAGTGCCTCCCCACATGGCCAGAACGACCGTTACAACAAACAGCATTCTCCCACGTCAGGAGGCCTTTCTGGTGGACGCGCCAACCCCACAAGCCTCACCGCACCGGTGGATCCAGGCTTAGACGATGCGCTCGACAACGCGCGAAGCGAAATCCGCGAGGACATCGACCAGTACCGTCGGGTCGGCTCTGGTAATAATGGAAACTGGGAAGATATCCTCAACCCTGAACTCTCGGATGTGGCCTTCGATACCGGCGAGAGCGACGCATGGAACGACGAACCCGCAGATCAGAAAAGTGTTAGACGTGAAGCGCTAGACGCCGCAGATGTCGCCGCCCGCGAGGTTTACGACGAAACCGGAAATCTGGAGCTTGCGCACGAGGCATGGGAGGAAACACTCCGTAAGGCGTGTTAGCTCACGTCTGGTTCCCCTAGTTTGTTTCGCCCACAAACAGGTTCATGCAGCATGCGCTGAAACGTCGAGGTCGACGACGACCGCGGACACATCCTCCAAACCCCACCGCAACAGTTAAGCCGATGCTGTGCCCGCGGTTACGCGTCGGCGCACCAGAGACATCCGCAGCTGTGGTTGGCGGGCGATAGAGGCAACTTCCGGTGTGGGGTCCATGTACAACGCCAGTGACACCACCGGAGTGGTTGCTGGGTGCTGGGCCACGGCTGCGCGTACCGGGCCTTGTCCGTCGCCGTGCTGAGAGCGGCGAGCTGATGGCGGTGCGCCTCTTGACTGGCACCACCACGCCTGAGAGAACATCAACCAGAAGGCACCGCGGTTCTGTGTTAACCCCGTTTCCCGCGTGGCGGACGGCGGTGAACGGGACAGACCTTGCCGGGTGCCACACGACGTTGGCATGGTCGGTCACCATGACCGCAGTATCTCGTCGTTGAAGGTTTCCGTGTACCGCTGGAACGTCTGCCGTCCGAAGAACGTTTCCCGCCATGGCTGTGTGTATTTGACTTCTTGTCAAGTCTTTGGATCTCCTCCAACACGTCGAGCATCACAGTTGCCATAGCTTCTTTGTCGGTTTCTTGAAGGTGTTCATTGGTAGGCAAGTATCTGTTCAATTCGTCCCAGTATGTAGGTTTGCGTACTGTTCGTTTGACGTAGCGGTGTCGGCGGGGCGGATTCCAACCTTCGGGTCGTGTCTTTTGTGCCCATGCCACAGCATCGGAGCTTGACACGCCGAGTTCTTCGATCATGTAGTGCAAGTCGTAGATATCGCGTGACTTGCCACGGACAGAACCAGCGACAATTTTCATGCCAGCCAGCGCTTCGAGTGGAGCGCACGGTATGTCGGAGGCTTCGTTCATCCAAGTGTTGCTGGTCACCAAAGGTCTTTTTATGACTTTGCCGCGCAGGGCTGTCGCCAAGCTCGTGTTGGTCTCCAACTTCATCTTCGCTGGTAACCCGTCATGGTTTTCGTAGAAGAAAAGCACCTTTGGGAACCGCGCCTCCGCAGAAGTCACGACCTCGACCCGATCAAAACCGAGGTTACAGCTTTGATCTGCAATGTTTCGCAGTGTGTCGTCGGGTGTGCCGTCGCCCGTCCAAACGAAGTCGAGGTCTTCGGAATAACGACGCGGGGCTGTGCCATAGAGCTTGTGTAGACAAGTGCCGCCAATAAACGCCATCCGGTCGAAGCCGTCCGCGTCGCATGCGCGGTGCAACACCGCTTCAAGCAGTAGATCTTGTTCGATTTGGACGGCGTAACGCCAAGGATGCGTCAACTCTCGTCGTTGAACCGCGTCGGCAGGTATCACACGTCCGGCCACATCTCGTACCACTGCCTCACGTCCCAACGGCTGTCGTATTTGACGGGAGGTTCGCTGCGGTCCGGGCAATATTCAAACTCGACGGTCCGCACAGAACTAGGTAGCGTCGATTCCAGCGGGTCGAGATCGAAGTCGCGTCCGACATATTCGGACATCTCTTGCAGCAGGAATCCGACACGTTGACGGGTTGTCGGGTTGTAAAGCATCGCGACGGATGCCAAAGTCTCGGCATCCAGCACTGGCGGTAGATGCGGTCCTGGATCAAGCAACTCGCATGCGACAGTTACTTTGGCGTCGTCACCACGATACGGATGCAGAGCAAACAGATCGAATACGGCTACCTCTGCTGTTGAAACGGTGACAGGACACATGTACCCACTCCAACTCCTGACTTGTTGAGCGACTGTCGGCACTGCTTCGATCTGTGGTGTGTGGAACATTTCGATGCGTGCCATATCACGAATGTAACGGCTGGCGAGATGGCCGTCCGTGGCGAAATGGTCGACCATGAGTGCTTGATGTGAAGCGCCGTGACGAGCAGCCGCCGATAACCCAGCTATGTAGTAACTGTGTTCGAGATACTGCATCATCGGTTCCACGAACGCCAACGGTTCGATAACTCCAGCTATTACAGGAACCCAGCCGCCGCGAGTGACACACACCATCTCTTGTGCTTGACGCGCGCCGCGTAGTCGGCACGGCACCTCAGCGGGGCTGCACCCGATCCATTCGCTGATCTGTGCAGCGTCGGCGAACTGTATGCCTTGCTCAACCATCATGTCGCGCAGATCCCGTGCAGCCACCAGACTCTCCATACCACCAACCTACCAACAAGACTTTGGAATTGTCGGCGAACCACCAGCATCGACGCCCACCGCGCTGTGCTGGCTCTCCGGAACGTTGCCGAGGCGGTTGGCAAGTTACTGCCGATTGTACACAACGCTAGGAGATGTTCGATGAGAACCGATCAAAGCCCGATCCGTCCTGAAACCGTGTTGAGCTAACCAACGATTGTGTGCGGATCCCGCGCGGTGCCTGTTTCAGCACTGTCGGCGCAGCCGCGGATTTCGTGTGGTCTGGTTCTCTGCTGCCGGACACTACGGTACGGTAGTGTCCGGGTAGGCCTCGGAAACCGGAAGTCCCACGTTCCTTCGAAAATGTCCGGGGGTGAGCGGCAAAGGGTCGCAATCGCAAGAGCTTTGGTGCATGACCCGGCGTTGATACTGGCCGATGAGCCCACTGGCAACCTGGATTCCAAGGCGAGCGCGTCGATCATTGAACTGTTCGAGCGACTGCATGCTGAAGGGAGCACGATTGTCGTGGTAACCCACAACGATGAGATCGCCTCACAGCTTCCCCGAATCGTGCATCTGCTCGACGGGCAGGTGCAGTCCGATACGAGGCAGACATGGTGAACTCAACGAACTCAACGAACTCAACGAACTCAACGAACTCGGCGAACTCACCGAACTCGGCTGTGAAGCCAAGCCGGCTGCGTCCGCTCGATGTAATTCGCGTCGGGTTTGCAGGGCTTCAATCCCGAAAGCTGCGTGCTGCCCTCTCAGCGCTGGGTATCGCCATCGGTATCGCTTCGCTCGTGGGAGTGCTCGGTCTCTCTGAATCGTCCAAGTCCGATTTGCTCGACAAGATCAATGCTTTGGGCACCAACCTCTTGCAAGTAACCCCTCCGCTGGTTTTGGTGCCGGCGACGCCACTCTTCCTGATGAGGCTGTGGCGATGATTGGACGGGTGGGGAGCGTGGAGGAGATCTCCTTTGTGTCCTCAGTCGACGTTGACGTGTACCGCAGCGACTTCATCCCGTCGGGCCGGACTGGCGGCATCTCGGTGGTGGGAACTGACATGGCCCTGCTCGACACCCTCAACGGTGAAATCGCCCATGGCACATTCCTCACCGAGGCAGCCCTTGAGTATCCAGCCGTGGTTCTGGGCTCGGTCACAGCGCAGCGGCTTGGTATCAGGGACCTCAGCAGCCGGCCGCGGGTGCTCATTGGCGACCGTTGGGTGGAGGTAATGGGCATCTTGGAACCTTTTGCGCTGGCTGCCGATTTGGACCGGGCGGCGATTATCGGGCATCAGGCGTCGATTGACTATTTTGATGCTGATGGCGCGGCGACGACGGTCTATCTACGGGTCGACGAAGGGTGGATTGATATCACCCGCGATGTCATGCCCGCCACGGCCGATCCGGCGAACCCGGAAGAGGTGGAGGTGAGCCGGCCTTCAGATCTGCTGGAGGCACAAGAGGCCGCTGAGAACCAGTTTGCAAACCTTTTCCTCGGCTTGGGCGCGGTTGCTCTATTCGTTGGCGGGATCGGAATCGCCAACGTGATGGTGATCGGTGTGCTCGAGCGGCGCGGCGAGATCGGGTTGCGACGAGCGATCAGGGCTACACGAGGTCACATCCTCGGCCAGTTTCTGACTGAGTCGCTGCTCTTGTCTGCGGCGGGAGGTGCAGCCGGAGTGCTGCTCGGTGTTGCGGTCACCGCGGGGTATTCGGCAACTCAGGGATGGCGGGTGATCATTCCCGACATCGCGGTCTGGGGCGGTCTCGGCGCGGCGTTCGTGATCGGTGCGCTCGCGGGTATCTATCCGGCCGTTCGCGCTTCTCGCCTGTCGCCCACCGAAGCGCTCCGCTATGAGTAACCGTCGCTGGTTTTAGTGGTCGGATTCGGTTACGTTGCGGCAGTCGGGCGATCACCCTCTGCGAGGAGGTGTCGCAGCACGCGCTCGCCCTCCCAGGGGTCGCGCACCGCGAAGTGAGCGGTGCAGCGCTCATCCCAGATCACCACGTCTCCATTGCACCAGCGCCAGCGGCAGGTGATGCTGGGATTCGTGGCATGTTCGGTGACGGCTGCCATGAGGTCGCTGGCCGAATCGTGGTCGAGCCCGTCGATGGGCGCCGTGCCGACGCAAAAAATCGCGACTTTACCGGTCTCTGGGTGACTCCGTAGCAGTGGCTGGCGCACGTCTTGAAGGTTGTCCCGCCAGATTGCGGGATCGAAGTCCGGGTGGTGCTTCTGGTTGAGGTTGATCAGCGTGTCGGGCACGCTGTGCATCGTGAAGCAACCTTGCAGTTGTTCACGCAGTTCGGCGGGGAGCCACGATGCTGCGAGCACCAGGTTGGCCCACATGGTGTCGCCGCCAACGGGCGGAACGTCGGGGAGCACGGTGACTGATCGGCGGCGGGTTGGGTGCGTAGAGCACATCGAGATGCCACCGGTCGGTTAGTAACTGGTGATCGCTTCTGACCCGAAGCTCTGATGGCTGTGCCTGATCGATCCCGGCAAGGCGGTCCATCGGATGGATCCACGGCTCGCCGAGTGCCTCGGCCAAGTTGATGTGATCGTCGTCGTCAAGGTACTGGTTTCGAATGCCCACGACTTTGTGCGTGAGCAACGCACCGCGAAGCGTATCCCGGCGTATGAGCATCCCGTCGACGCGGGCGGGGACAGGACCGCTCATGTCGTTTTTCCCCGCAGCACCGCCAGCTCCACGGCTTGTTCGACCACAGTACGCCCCAACCGTTCCATGGCTGCTGCCTCAGACGCCTCCGTCCTGACGGGGCCGGCCCGGCCTCGACGAACCCAAAGCCGCGACCGCCCCATCCCGGGCGACAGCTCGCAGCCGGGCGATCACCGACCGGTCCACACCAGCCTCAGCAGCCGCCTCGGCCTGGGTGACCTCGACCTGCTCTATGGTCCTAGGACCGCCAAGAGAAAAAACTCAGAACCTGTCGCGCGAAGTCAGATGCACAACACTGTGGTCGCGCTGGTATCGAGTTGCTTGAGATCGATTTCTAGCAACTCAGCCCCTAGTGCGGCGGTAAGTGGCTCGATTCGCATGGCCGTTGCTCTCCTGGTGCTCGCCTACCAGCTATCCGCCCGACGGTACACCCAAGCAGAGACCACGCCCTAAAGACTCAACTCGGCAACGCCCTGAGCATCGGTCTCGCCCTCGGCTGACCCGGTGTTTCAAGCGCCGTTTTCTTATCCCGGCGTATGAGATGTTGTCTTGGGAGTCTGGTCGAGAGCGATGGTGTGGTCCTGGGCGGTTATTTCGATATGGAGAGACGCGCCAAGCGCAGCGGTGAGTTTCATGAGCGTGGACAGCTCGGGGTCTGTTGATCGCTCTATTTTTGAAACACCCGCCTGACTCATTCCTTGCACTGTTCCGTTCACAACCTAAGCGCAGCGAGAAAGGCATCCGCTTCCTCGTCGGAGATGGTCTCGACCCGTAGAACTTTGATCCGGTCGATTACATGCACTCCTTGGGAGTCGGCCAAATCCTCCAAGGATTGCGATTCCCAAAAGTTCCCTACATCCTGAAGTAACTCCAGTTGTCCGGCCGGTTCAGTTTTGGCGGGTTCCACCGAGACGACTGATGTGGGAGTGTTGCTGTAGGAGACACTGTCTTCAGCGATTGAGCATGCAAGAAGTTCCCTCATTTTCTCATCCTAGACGGGCGGGACGGGCGGTGAGAGTCTGAGTTCGGGTACGTAGTGAAATCCTCGGCCGGCACGAACTGCCCGTGCCGGTCTGATCAAACCCTCTTCGGCAAGAGATGAAAGACGTCGGCCAGAGGTGAGCACGCTTAGCCCTGTGAGGTCGGCGACCTCAGTGCTTGAAACACGTCCGCGGCTGGTGGCCCAGTCGCATATCAGGACGTTTTGGCTTTCGGTTGTGCTGAGGTAGGGGCACAGGTGTGCGAGTCGCTCCCGTGCCTCATCGCTCAGGCGAAAGGCATCCGGGTGGTTGGCGGGAACACCGGCGACCTTGGCGATTACTCCTGAAATCAAGTCTGTGGGCCTAGCGCAGTACGTATCCTGTTCATCGGTGATTATTGCAGTTTGCAAACGGGAGATGGCTTCGGCAGCTTCGGCCTTAGTGCGCTGAAGAAGAGGGGCGGATGTCTCAGCATCGATCCAGCCGCGTTGGCACATTTGGTTGATGAGTAGGTGTGGTTCTACACCAGCAGTCAAGTTTGCGGGTGCGATGTCGGCGATGAGACGAATCATCTCCAGGTCAGGATTGCCTCCCAATAGTGAGACCCGCACGTATGGACCGCTGATTTCATTGATTTCAGGGCGGGGCCTCCCGATGGCGAGCATGTCGCGTGTCATTCTGGCGACACCTATTCCCTGACGCTCAGCTATCCCCAATGCAGCAGCTGCCTCTGCGAGGCTGCGGTATCGCGGAACCGCAGGGTGCGAGATGATGTTTGTCGGATCGATTCCACCGATAAATCCGCCTGGGGAAGTGACAGTCATCGTGTCGCCCGTGTGTTCTGCGGTGGTGGGTAGAGTCGAACCCCAGTCACGGTGCACCGAACCATTGACGATCACCTCACGAAGGGCTCTGAGCGGGATGGCATGCGTCTGACCGTGGGCAAAGCCATGTTCGATGTGGAACGTGTGGTTGGTTGCCCCGCAGGCGATTTCGACCTCATGGATCTGTTCCAATAGGGGACCGTTGCCACAGATTCGGTTGCGGCTGTCGCCTCCTGGGGCGTCGCGGCGGATGTAGTCGATACCAGGGTATGGAGTCGCAACGAACAGCAGGCTGCCTGCGTTGGTCAGGCGGCCGTTGCTGTCAATCAGATTCAAGCGGCGCATGAGGTCAGCGACCGAGGCTTCTGCCAACTCGATGTCGATCGGGCTACCTCGCTGCCGTAGGTAGCGTCTTGCGACCTCGGTTGCTATTGGACTCAGGTCGTCAATGGTGTGCCCAGACGGCTGCTCAGACCAATCAAAGCCCGTGTTGTAGAGCTTTCTAGTGTGCCATGTCGAGGCGTCAACTTCGACGCAGTTCGCATTGACGCGCCAGCGGATTCGTCCCCCGTAGCGGATGGGTTCAACTGCTTCATGTGCGGTCAGCACCAGGATTCTGAATTCGTCGAGGATTGCCTCCCGGACATTGATGGTGAGTTTGCGTTCGGTCAACTCGTAGATGCGGTGACGCAACCACTCCGCGTCTAGTTGGGTTCCGATCCGTGCGCCGTCGTCGGCAATTCCCACAATCAGGGCGCCTCCCCCCGGGGTGTTCGCCATACACGCCATCTCCTCGGCCAGGTATGAGCCGGCTGTCTCGTTGGAGCGTTCGCCGCGGATGATCGTTTTTCGTTCTCGGCGGCCAGGCTCTTCCTTGAAGTCGATCTGGGTGGTCTCGATCTCGTTGGGAGCGTGGCCTTCGGAGAGGCGCTGGAGCGCGGCGTGTATTTGCTGCTCAAGCGGATCAGTCCCAAGAAACTGAAAGGTCATCTCAATATTCTAGACATGGTTATATTTTCTTGAACAGAAAATATAACCATGTGGCCAAACCGGGAACACTTGATGGGTTTAGGTCTTGCTCTATTTGCTTGACACTTAGTTTTGTAGTATTTCCAGCAGACCATTCGCCCGAGTTCTCGGTGCTACGCAGAAATCGTCTTAGAGCTGGGGGTGTCGTACAACTCAGCGCCAAGTGCGGCGGTGAGTGGTTCGATTCGCATGGCCGTTGCTCTCCCGGTGTTAGCCCACCAGCTATCCGCCCGACGGTACACCCAAGCAGAGACCACGCCCTAAAGACTCAACTCGGCAACGCCCTGAGCCTCGATCTCGCCCTCGGCTGACCCGGTGTTTCAAGCGCCGTTTTCTTATCCCGGCGTATGAGATGTTGTCTTGGGAGTCTGGTCGAGAGCGATGGTGTGGTCCTGGGCGGTTATTTCGATATGGAGAGACGCGCCAAGCGCAGCGGTGAGTTTCATGAGCGTGGACAGCTCGGGGTCTGTTGATCGCTCTATTTTTGAAACACCCGCCTGACTCATTCCGAGACGTTCGGCCAACTCGGCTTGGTCTATGCCGAGTTCTCGGCGTAGTTCTCCGATGCGGTAGGCAAAAATCTCAGCCCGGTGCTCTTGCCGACACTCCCCGATGAGGGCTTGACCCTCTTCGGTGGAGTACAGGGGCGCTGCAAGATCATCAAAGTTCTTCACGGTCACACCGGGAACCTAGTGGGACAATAATACAACCTACAAGTTGTATTTCTTCAGGGTGGAACTCGTGAGCCTTCAACGCGTTGTCGCGTCCTTCACAGGGGTGGGATATTGGAGTGAACAGGCCGGTTGGTGACGGGTAGCGTGCTGGCGATGCGGGCGTTTCGTTTCGGGGTTCAAGCTCGAGGTTTTACCGATGCTCGCCAGCGGAGGGAGATGGCGCGGCGAGCCGAAGACCTGGGTTACGACATCTTGAGCGTGCCCGACCATTTCGACGGCGGTCTTTCTCCCATGGTGGCGCTGGCATTCGCGGCAGAGGCCACAACGACGCTGAAGGTGGGTACCCTGGTGCTGCCCAACGATTTCCGTCACCCCGCGGTGTTGGCCAAGGAAGCTTTGACTTTGGATGCGCTGTCTGAGGGGCGATTCGAGTTGGGTATCGGTGCTGGGTGGCAGACCAGTGACTATGAGAGCACCGGCATCGCCTTGGACGGTCCCGGAGTGCGAATCGAGCGGTTGAGTGAGGCGCTGAGGATCATCACGGGTCTTCTTGGCGGAGAGACAGTGACGTTTTCTGGTGAGCACTACTCCATTGAGGGTTTGCAGCCTTTGCCTGTGCCGGTCCGGGCTGGAGGTCCACCGCTGATCGTGGCCGGTGGTTCTAAGCGTGTGCTGCGGTTGGCTGCTCGGACCGCCGACATTGTGGGGGTCAACCCCAGCATGGGTGCCGGGGTCATCGATCAGCGAGTGGGACCGTCGGCCACAGTAGCTGCTGCGGCGGCCAAGATCGACTGGATCCGTGATGAGGCCAAGGACCACTTCGAGGATCTGGAGTTGCACACTCGGGTCCATGTTTCGTCTGTGACTTCAGACCCGTCTGGCCTGGTCGGGGCCCTGGCTCCGGCTTTCGGGCTCGAAGCCGAGCAGTTCCTGGAGTCGCCGCACAACTTGGTTGGAACGGTTGAGGAGTTGGTGGACAAGCTGGTTCGCCAGCGAGAAGAACTCGGTATCAGCTACATCGGCTTGGGTGTCGAATCCATGGAGGAGTTAGCCCCCGTCGTCGCCCGCCTAGCCGGAACCTGAATCTTGGGATCATGCGGCTCTTGGCGTCGGCGATATGGGGGATTCCGCTAGCGCGTGATCACATTGGGATCAGTTCAAAGGCGACTCCGTACTGCACGCCCAGCGTCTGACCGACCTGTTGGCAGCTATTGCTCAGGAACGAATCGGGATTGAAGGACAGGTCGCCCAGGCTCTCGATGTAGATGCGGTGGCAGCGTAATGAAGCCACGCCGGCCGCGAGATGATCGGTCACATCAATTCCATGGGTGGGCACAGGAGAGGATGCGTATGCGATCCAGCGCACACCGCTCCACGGCTCGCCAGCTTCGGTGAACAGCCAGCGATTGGCGGCGTCGCGAACGGCGTCGGGCAGGGTCCTACCGAGCTCTCGGTGATCGACATGGTTCCAGGGCCCTGAGTCTCCCCACCGGTCGCGGTAATTCGATCCGATGATCACTTCTGGCTGGTGACGGCGGATGGCCGCGGCTAGGTCTCGGCGCAGTTCGAGTCCGTTGGTTACTAGGCCATCAGGGTGATCTAGAAACTCAACCATCGAAACACCCACGGCGGCCGCGGCAGATTCCTGCTCTGCCGAGCGCAGCGGACCGGCCTCGCTGGGAGGCATGGAATCTATGCCGGCTTCGCCCCGGGTGGCCAGCACGTAACGGACGTCTTTGCCCATTGCTGTCCAACGGGCGACAGCCGCCGACGCTCCGTATTCAAGGTCGTCGGGATGGGCCACGACAGCCAAGGCCCGTTCCCAATCCTCGGGCAGCGGGGCAAGAACTCGACCCGTCTCCCGCTGCTCGTGCTTTGCTGGGTCAGTACCGTTCACCGGCCTCACACTAACCGCTTCGGCCCTGTGTCAAGCCAGGCCCGATCCCAGAGGCGACAGAGTTACCCACGGGGCCGTGAAGATCTGCTATTCCTAGAACCAGAGAACTGAGTCCGGTTTGGTTTCGAGAACCGTGGGTACTCTGCTGTGGTGGTCCAGCCATGTGAGTGTTGGCGGGCTGAGGAACCCGACGAGGTTGCGGATGCATCGATAGTGTTCATCAAGCTTGCGATGGAAGATCGGCTCATGGTGGGCGATCCTGTTCCTCAGCGTGCGAAGCCGGTCGAGCGTGTCGTGCAGGCCCCGACGCTGCTTGACGCGAGGCGTGAAAATGCGGTGGAGGTCAGTCCGCCAGATTGTCGTGTCGTAGGGATTGGCGAACAACGCCACCCAGAACCGAAAGGGCAGTTCTGCGACCATGCGGCCGGGAGCGACTGGCTTGTTGCGATCGTTGAGATACTGGATTGTTTCGTCGACTATGTGCATTTCGCTGCCACGAAGAAGCCGCCCGTTTTCGAACCAGCGCGTACCGTACTTTGTGCTCATCACATCGTGAACCGCGTTGCGAAGGGCGACCTCAAGCGTTTGCAGCGGGCCATAGAACGCGCCCGCCACCGTGGTGTTCCACGTGTAGAGCTATAATGCTTCTGCGTCACTGTCGACCCGCTCCCGGTAGGTGGCTAACCGAGTCTCGGACATAGTTGAGATGAGCCTGTCGCCTGCATCGCCGCCGTAGTCGCAGGGTTGATCCGCCATTTCGCGTCATGGTACAATGATTGCCTAAAGCCCCCAACAGCCTCTCCCCGGTTCACCGGGTGAAGCGGTTGGGGGCAGAGATCTTTTAGTCGATCTTTTTGTCCTCGCGCTCCTTCATTGTCGAAGGGCCACTCGTATAGCAGGTTTACGCCATCTTAGAGTTACCAGCCTCTATGCCTAGAAAACACGTACTCACGTGCATCAGCCGCGACTCATTGGGAAGAAATCCGTGCGGTTCCCTAATCCGGCTGCTTTGATTCGCGGCCGAGTTGATAGCCAAGGCCAGGAACAACAACGAGCAGTATCGCCAACCCGAGCAGGGACGTTGGCACGGTCTATTTCTTGGAGGATGGCGGCGGTGGTGGCGATGGGGGATGTTTGAATACGGGAGGGGCTGGGCAGTTCGCGACATATCTCTGCCCGCGCATCTGCTGGTCCCTGGAGGATCGACGGGCTGCGCGTGTCGACGTCCTCTTGCTCATCGGATACCTCCTTTTCTTCCTACGGTGAGCATACACGAAAATAACGCTTAGTCATTCAACTATGTCCCCAGTGAGTCGACCGCAGTCAAGATCGGGGGTTGATTACTACTAGGTCGGTGGGGGGTTGGGACTCGGCGTCGGGGAGTACGGTGACTGAACGGCGGCGGCCTACGACTTGAGCGAGGAGGCGAGTACCGTCGGGGGTGGCCGCAATGCCCTTGGCGCGCAGCGTCGATGCTGCCAAAGCGTCGATCATGGCTTCGAATTCGGCACGAGCTATGGGCCTGGGCACCGCCACAGTGGTGACTTCATGGGCGTCGAACAGGTTCGCCGGCCCGACATCGGTAACACCGCCGGGCCGACGAGTGGCGAGTTCGACAAACGAGGCAGTAGCTACCGCATCGTCGCTGTTCAAAACCGGAATATCAGGGGCAAGGCGCTGCAGACAGGACCGAGTCTGCTCCACGCCAGAAGGTGTCGCGAGGTCGAGTTTGGTTAGAACAAGCAAATCTGCTGCGGCGAGTTGAGTCTCCACTGAAGCAGCCGTAGCCGGATCGCTGATGCGCTCCGGGAACTGATCGGCGTCAACCAACACCACGACACCATCAAGAGCAAACCCCGGCGAAGATGCCCAAGGCACCACCCGAGCGGGATCCGCGATACCGCTCAGTTCCACAATGACGTGATCGGGCGGGGTATCCCGCTCTCGCAAACCGTCAAACGCCGCTGTCAAACCCCCGGCCAGGCTGCAACAGACACATCCGTCGGTCAGTTCAACGGTGTCGCCATGGCGACGACGAACCAGCGAGGCATCGACATTCACCTCACCGACATCGTTGACGAGCACTGCGATCGGCCGGTCGGTTGTGGCCAACACTTCGTTGATCACCGTCGTCTTGCCGGCGCCGAGGTATCCGCCAAGCAAAGTCACCGGTACACGACGCCCGTCCCAAGGGGCGATCATCTCCAAATATGGCTCTTGGGTAACCACCCGTCTCCTGACTCTGCTTAAGTGGCCGGCGAACAGGTCACATTCTAAAGGTGGCCGCGTAAACGTGGCCGCGATTCAGACAACTACCAGCGACAGGAGTCTGTTGCTCTGAAATGCGCACCACGAAGCGAACTAGATTCGGTCGCAGATGAGGCGAGACACCCAGCGAGCTACCGAGCAACACAACCAGCGAGACAACAACCCGCGCTCTCCTCGAATCCAGCATCTTTCGATCGGAGCCGATGAGCGCTTCGATGAGCACGTGTGTCCCACCTGCGGTCAGAAGATTGACCAAAGCCACCGCGGTCACTCGGACCACAGCGATTTCACCGAAGAGACCGGAGCCGTCGGGGCCGCCGGTCGTGTTGGACCAGCGAAGTGGTTCACGGTTGCTCTGCTGTCAATAATCGCAGCTGCTTTGTTTATTGGTTGGCGTGAGTCGCCCGAATCAGTCAGCGCTCCCGAAGACTCGTTCCCCGTCACAGACATTGACCCGAACGAAGGCCCAGCATCAGATACAGACGGTGACACCGGGAGCGATGATTCCGACAGAGCCGCGTCTGAAGGCCGCAACACGCCAGCGGTACGCGAACTGGCATTGCTCGTTGGCCAACATCGAGTTGCATATGTTGCGCCCGACGGCATCGCCATTGTCAACCCTGCTTCAGATGACGATCCCGTAAGGATCGTGACACCCGAAGTAGCGAGCATGAACAACCTGCTCGCCGGCTTCGGCGCTTTCGTCATGTTCGACCAGAGCGGTGATACGTACGGTTTCGAGTTGGGAACTGGATCAGGTGATCCCAGCATCTACCGTCTTTCCTCACTGGGGCAGGTCATTGTGGGTGAGATCAACAGCCTCGCGATAGTCGTCTATGCGCCGCCGAATCCTGCAAAAATCTACGTTGGAAACTCCTCTGGAGTTTTCATGGTTCGTCTTGAGGTGCCGGTCGGGGCAGTGCTGCTCGATGTGCCTGGCCTCGGTGTGCTCGTCACTAGTTCAACCGGTGAGACGTTTGTCACCACTCAAAGTGGCCTCGTTCACTTTTCTGACTGGCCGGTGATCGCCGCGACGACTACTCATCATGTCGAGATCCGTTGCATTGATTCGTTGGCCTGCACTCCAGTGCTGGTTGATCGCTCATCAGGCGCAGTCTCGGACCTGCCGACAGAACTCGCGGGCGACCTGGGGAGCGTCACGATCGCTCCCGACGGAACTCATCTTCTGCTGGTCAACCCAGCCACAGGCCCGTCACATCCAGACCTCCTCTATGATGTTGCAGCCGGCGAACTTGTCGTGCTCGCGACCGAAGTACGCGGGGCGATCGCTTGGTCACCGGACTCGTCTTTTGTTGCGTGGTTTAACGCCGCTACGGCCTCGCGGTTGTCGGTTCTGGACCTGACGACCGCCCAGATCGATTCTGTTGACCTAACCGATCTAGGTGCCCCACCCCGTAGCAGTAACGCCTTGCTCTTTTTCCCCTAGCGACTCTTGCCTAGCGACTCTTTGCTCGACTACCCAAGCGTGTCTGAGTTCACGAGTCCTCGGGCTTGCGGTGGTCCTGAATGCAGCGTTCAGAGAGCGGGACCGGAAGATTGTGGCGGGTGGCGTCACGATGCGAAACGTGGGTGCTGGGAGGCAACGGGTTCTTCCGCAGCGAACGGTTGAGACTCTCGCCCCCTTCGGCCAGCGCCTCGTAAGCCGGGCTGGTGCCGGCTCCAATCGCGCCCGTGACGTGACGGGCCGCGGTGAAGATGTCGGATTCCTTGGGAGGACGGGACTCTGGGCGCATGACCCGCCGAATGAAGGCACGGACAGGTCTTCGGTTGCGAACTCTGCGGGGATCGGTGGGGTCGATAAGCGGGTCCATGAATCTGGCCTGTGGTACTGCTCGCCTTTCTCAGTCTGCCAGGCGATGCGTCCACCGTATCCTGAGTCCGCATGAGCCCGCAGATGTTGCTCACGCTACCATCCGTGGACGAATCAAGTCTCTAAGGAAACCGATGACAATCATCCATACCAGTCCTTTGCCCCGCGTGGAGATCCCAGACGTTTCCATAACCGAGTTGGTCATGCGTCATGCACAAAGCATCCCGGATCGTGTGGCCATCACCGACGGCGCCTCTTCGACATACACCTTCGCTGAACTTGACTCGGCAATACGATCCATGGCTGGGGGTTTATCGGCACGAGGGTTCGGCATTGGAGATGTTCTTGGGATCATGGCCCCCAACGTGCCCGAATACGCCGTCGTATTTCATGCCGTAGGCGTTGTTGGCGCCACGATCACCACCATCAATCCGACATACGGCGCCAACGAGGTCCGTTTCCAACTCCAGGATTCGGGCGCGTCGCTGCTGTTGACGATTCCGATGTTTCTCGACGTTGCCCGAGCCGCTATAGAAGGCACCAGTGTCAGCGAGGTGATCGTGGTAGGGGAGGCCCCCGGGGCCACGTCGATGGCTTCGCTGATGGGCACCGAGATCGACCAAGTTGAGGTTGATGTTCACGAGCATGTGATGGTGCTGCCGTATTCGTCGGGAACCACTGGTCTGCCCAAGGGCGTGATGCTGACCCACCGCAATCTGGTTGCCAATGTCTGTCAGATGGAACATGTGCTCCGATACGACGAAAACGACGTGGGACTAGCAGCCCTGCCCTTTTTTCACATCTACGGGATGCAGGTCCTGATGAACGGGTTGCTCGCCAACGGCGTGACCGTGGTGACGATGCCGCGGTTCGATTTGGATGCGGCACTGACACTCGTGGAGTCGTGGCGGATTACCCGTTTCTTCGCGGTGCCACCGATGGTGCTGGCCTTGGCCAAGTCTCCGCTTGTGGAGAACTACGACCTGTCGAGTCTGAAACAAGTATTTTCGGGCGCGGCACCGCTGGGGGCGGACTTGGCAGAAGAAGCGGCCAATCGCGTGGGATGCGAAGTCGTTCAGGGCTACGGGATGACCGAACTCAGCCCGGTGACGCACGCTACTGCAGAAGGAAATTACCGGCCCGGCACCAGCGGCACCGCTGTGTCCAACACCGAGTGCCGCATCGTTGACCCCGAAACAGGCGAGGATCAAGATGTCGGCGGACGAGGCGAACTGTGGGTACGCGGCCCGATGGTAATGAAGGGTTACCTCAACAACCCTGAGGCCACAGCCGAATCCATCGATGCAGACGGTTGGCTGCACACCGGCGACGTGGCAGTGCTCGACGAAGCAGGGCACTACTCGATCGTGGACCGCATCAAGGAACTCATCAAGTACAAGGGCTTCCAGGTTCCCCCTGCGGAGATCGAAGCTGTGGTTATCACCCATCCGGCGATCATTGATGTGGCGGTGATCGGGGTTGAAGATGTTGAAGCCGGAGAGATCCCCAAAGCCTTCGTGGTGTGCGCCCCTGGAGCGACCGTCACCCTCGAAGAGGTTCAAGCGCTCGTTGGCGAGCATCTGGTGAGCTACAAGCAGATCCGCTTGCTCGAGATGATCGACGCCATCCCCAAGAGTGCCTCCGGCAAGATCTTGCGCCGCGAGCTACGAGAACGCGAATAGCTCGCGGTTGCTAGAACGCTGCTGGCGGTTCTGCAAACAGGCGGATCGCCTCAGCGAGTTGGTAGCGGCGCGTAGTAGTCGGGGAACTCTTCGTCGTCGGGACGATGCTCGTAGATCGTGACCGAGCCTTCAAGCACGAAGGCATCCGGGGGGCCTTCTGGTATCTCACCTGGTTTATAGCGCTCACCGCCGTTGACGAACCGCCACATGCCGACGCCATCCCGATCGATCTCGTCAAGGCCGGAGACAGTGTTGTCCCACCAGATCTCTGCCACATCGTCGATACCGCGGTAATCAGGCTCAAACTCGGCTGGCCAGATTCCGTCATAGCCATACGAAATCGATGGCGCGGTCAGCGCTCGGCGAGTCGGTTCAGCGGCAAAGATTGCGTCGTGGAAGTTCTCGATCGTCAATTCGGGCCCCACTAGCTGGTAGTAGGAGTAGAAGGTCTGAATGGCGGGATTGATCACTCCGATATTGTCGTCAGCTCGGGGCGGTTCACCATGAAACCAGACATATAGCGAGTGATCCCCGCCGATGACTCGGTCGACCCGAGCGGCGAGGTTCGAGACACCGAAGGCGTTCGCCCATTGCGCCTGGTCATACGTGCGGGAAAAGGCAGTGGTATCGACCAATACCGAACCAGTGACGATCCATTCTGGCCAGTAGTCCTGCGCGGTTGCTTCGTTGGTGAACTCTCTGGGAGCGATGGGATCGCCGTTGAAGATCACCGAAGTAACGCCGGCTTGTTTCATACGGGCAATCACCGTTGAGGCCGATTCTTGGAGAGTGCCGGGATCAAGCACATAGTTCTGTGATTCTTTTATCTCCACGTCCCAGTCGGCTAGTGCCGCTTCGAACTGTTTGTTTGACTCCGCGGATGCGGCGCCGGCTTCGATCCAGATGCGCCCGAAGACCCTTTCTTTGGAGTGCATCGACTCGTCGCCCGCGTGGATCGCAAGGTCGCCTGCCAAGCGTTTGCCAATGTATTCGGCCACCAGCAAATTGAGTTGATCGGGACCCTTGGTGATTGTGTAGGCGAGGCCGGGTCGATCAACATAATAGTCCTGCGTTTGACCAGGTCCGCAGTCGATACAAGGAATTCCCCGGGCGTGGAGTTCTTCGGCGAAGGCATTGGTGAGTGTAGGTCCGCCCCAGACCATGAACGGTTTGTGTTCCTCCGCGATTTCCACTGCGTCGGCTCTAGCGGCTCCTATGTCGCTGATGTTGCCTGAGCCTTCGTACACCGATAGGTCGACTTTGCGACCGTAGGTTTCGTAATAGGTCTCGTAAAACTCGACGAGTTCGTGCATTGTGTGCTCGTCATCTGCGGTGGTGTCATCGTTGAGTATCGCCGAGGTGACATAGCTGAGAACCGGGTCGGCGTCGCGAGCGGTCCACCAGACGATCTTTATCGAATCCTCGGTCACACCTTGAGCGGTGGCACCCCCGTTGTCGCCCTCGAAAGGAGCAAAACACTCTGGTGCGAAAAAGTTGGGCACAGCGAGAGTGCCGCGTTCGGTATCGCAACGCTGGCCGAAGTCAATGTCCAAACCGAGTTCGTCAGCCACGCTGATAGTCATGACCCCATCAGGCAAACCAGTGTCAACCGGCGTGTCATCGTCGGGGTCTGGTGTAGTGCTGTCGGGTGTGCTTTCTGCTGAGGGGTCTTCGCCGTCATCACCGACGGTTCTTTCAGAGAGGTCGGTTGCGTCGGATTCGGGGACCGAGCTCTCGGCAACAGCGGTGTCGTCGCCTAGATCTCCGCTGTCGTCGGAATCGTCGCCACCACTCGCCACGATCACGATCACCACAATGACGACCACCGCGATAGCCAGAATCGGACCGAATCGCCTCAGCGTTCGTTGCCAGTTGCTGCCTTGAGGTTCTGTTGAGGATGGTTGCATGTGATTTCTGTCGTTGGTGGCTACTTGGCGGGGTTACCGAGATACGCCGCGAGCACTTTGGGATCGTTGAGCACTTGGGCGGGGGAACCGGTTGCCACCACGGTCCCCTGATCGAGTGCCAGAACCCGATCACAAATGGCGGTTACTAGATTCATGTCGTGCTCAATGACTAGCAGAGAAGCTCTCATCTCGCTGCGCATCCGCAACAACAACGGGGCCAAAGCTTCAACCTCTGATTGAGCAATTCCACTCGAAGGCTCATCGAGCAACACCACGGTCGCGCGGTGGGCAAGAACACAGGCAAGATCAACAACACGCCGGGTTCCCGTCGACAGCTCTCGGACGCGCTTGTGCCGGTAGCGTTCGAGTCCCATCAACTCGATGAGTTCTTCGACTCGGTTGGATACCGAAGCCTCACTATCGAAAGCCATCGGTAAGTAGAGCGCCGCGGTTACGGGATCACCCCAAGAGATCCAACGCTCGAGCGATACCGCGATCACCTCGGTGACTGTCAACGACGGAAACAACCGAGCATCCTGAAACGAGCGCCCCAATCCCTGGCGTGCTCGAGCGCTAGCGGATTGACGGGAGATATCTCTTCCCGAGAGGACCACGGTGCCCGAATCTGCAGTAGTGGAACCGGCAATGAGATCAAACAGAGTTGTCTTTCCAGCACCGTTGGGCCCTATGAATCCGACAATCTCTGCGGCGTCAACCGTGAATGAGACATCGGAGACCGCATGCACTCCGCCAAAGCGTCGCGCCAGCCCAGTGACTTTCAAGATCTCCGGGCTCTGTTGAGTCTGAACCTCCAGGTCAGGTTCAACCCCAACATCAGGTGTAGTCTCGTCCTCTGTCTGAAGGTCGCCGACATCGCCCAGGAACACTGACCTGAGCAGATCACGGCGTTTCAGCAACTCTTGGGTTGGGCCATTGAAACGGATGCGCCCGCGCTCCATGAAGTACGCCGTCTCTGCCAACTCAAGAGCGACGTTCACAGACTGTTCGACCAGGATCACCGTCACTCCCTCAGCGGCAATCTCACGGACCATCCTCAACAAGCGCTCGACCACGATCGGAGCCAGACCCAAAGACAATTCGTCAACCATCAGCAGCTTCGGTTTCAACAAGAAGGTCATGCCCAGCGCCAACATTTGCTGCTGACCCCCGGAGAGATCCGCGGCCCGATCATCGAGGCGCTCAGTTAATTCGTGGAACGCTTCGAGGACTTTGGCATGTGCCGCGCTCTGCTCGGAGTGGTCTCTGCGGGTCAGCCAACCCGCTGCTTCAAGATTCTCGCCAACAGTAAGACCCGTAAAAACTCCGGCGCCACCCGGAATCTGAACAATACCGAACCCACAGATCTCGTTCGGCGGAGCGTGAGTGACATCACGCCCATCGAAAATGATGGCCCCACGGTCCGCCTGAACGACACCCGAGACCGCCTTCAGGAAGGTTGACTTGCCGGCACCGTTGGTCCCCAACAAGGCCACAATCTCACCCTTGTCAACCTCGAAGTCGATGTCGTGAAGCACCGTCACCCCGTCGTAGCCGGCGCTCACGTCTTTGCAATAGAGCAGTTTCACCTCGCCGCGTCGGCGAGCGGCCAACACTTCGGCTCGAGCCAGAGCGGTGCGCCGCACCTGCTCAATGTCGGTGGAAATGACGTTGCCGCCAGTTGAGATCACCAGACCCCCGATGAAGAACACCGGCACCATGACGCTCATCCCCGTGCGAATACCCCACGAATCAGCGATCCAGCCGATCATCGGCAAGATCAGCAAGCCCGGAATGATGAACAACGAACCAATCGAGAAGCCCATGGCACGTGCCCGTGGCGGAATCGCCAGCGACAAGGAAGCAACAATTCCAGGACCGACAATGGCCAGACACAAGGCGATCGCGACGTTGGCAGCAATGGCGACGGCGAGACTGGGAACTATGGCGAACACACCTGACAGCGCCGATGTGATGGTCGAAACCAAGGCCAGAAACCGCAAGATCAGGCCGGGATCGCGTTCCAGCAGTTTGGTGGCGATCCGTGCACCGATGAACAGCCCGATGAGCTGACCCGGTTCTGAGGCTGCCGCGACTATCCCGCGGGCTCGTTCATCGAGTCCGTAAGCATCGGCATACAACTCAGACGCCAGCGTGCCGAAACCGATCAGCGACGCCGACAAGAACGGCGTCGCCAACCAGATGCGGCGCAGTGCCTGGATCTTCCAACACATGCGCCAGGCTTCTGCGGCCGATGGAGGCAACTCTTCAGTGCTGATTGCTTCGCTCGAACCGCCCGCCAAAGCCCGTTCCTGAGCGCCCCGAACGGGTTCACGCAGCCGCAAACCCACCGCCACGAAGATCAGCGTCGGGATTGCAAAGAACAGAAACGGCGTGCGCCAGCCGAAGTAGTAGGCCAGCAACCCTGCGCTGAGCGGACCGACTGTTGCTCCGACGGCGTTTGCCGCAGCGTGCAGACTGTAGACCTTCGGCCGGGTCTTCGGCCGATACCAGTCCGCAAGCAACGAGCGGTGGGTGGGGTCATTGACGGCTTTACCGATGCCAGATCCAGCGCGTGCCACAAAAAACAAGACCATCCCCAGCGCCAGGCCTGTCATAAACGAAAACAACGCCCAGAGGATCGCGCCGATTAGGGCTAGACGGATCCTCCGGTAACGGTCAGCGAAGATCGCAACCACCGGTTGCAACAGCAAACCACCCAACACGACCAACGCGACAAAGCCCAGGTAACGGGCCCGCGACAGATCGAAATGCTGACGGATTTCTGGAGTGAGAATTGCTGCTGCGGATCGATCGAGTTCATCGACCGCGTTGAGACCGAAGAAAACCACTAGCGGAAGCGTGGGACCCCCATCAGCGATTCTCGACAGCAAGCTTTCGCGCTTCGGTCCGGTCTGCTTCGCAGCTGAGGAAATCATGTCGACACCCCCGGATCGGGCGATGCTGGTGAGTCCGACGGATCTTCAAAAGCGGTAGGGGACTGGTCCGCAAGAGCGTCTTCGGTGATGCCGAGGCGACGACCCAGCGCGCGGACAGACAAATCACGCATGTCGTACCAAAACCCGATCAAACCTCTCGGAGCGACCAACAGCACGACGAGGATTCCGGCCCCAGTCGCGAACAAGAACCAAGTCCCTTTCAGCCAGAAGAACGATCCGTTGAAATACAGCGCGCCCAAAAAGGCACCGCCCGCAGTGCCGAGTCCGCCGATCACAGCCCCCGCAAAGATACCCACCGAGAACCCCGGATCCCACACGAAGAATGCCTGCTGATGGTGGGTGTATATGGCTCCCGCGGCAGCGGCCAGAAACCCTGCGATGGCGAATGCAGTCAGCTTGGCGCGCAAAGGACTCACACCGTACGCCTCGGCGGCGGCCTCGTTGTCGCGCAACGCAATCAGCACCCGCCCACATCGACTGTTGCGAATGCCTCTTACCGCGGCGAAGGCAAGCAACATCGTTACCAGACACACGTAGTAGAGCGCGCGCGAGGAACTCCAATCGATCACCCCGAGTATGGGCTTGCGGGCTATGCGCTCGCCTTGAGCCGGCACCCAGTCAAAAAAGCGGGAGTTGAGAAAGTACTGGCTCATCGTCACCCCGAAAGCAAGGGTTGTGACTGCCAAATAAGCCCCTCGCAGTCGCAGAGCGGGGATGCCGATTACGAGCGAAGCGAGCGCTCCGGCAACGCCCGCGACAAAGACGGCCAAGATGATGTCGACGTCGTATCTCATCGTCAACGTGCCTGCCACCGCTCCACCCAGAAGGCTGAACGCAAGCTGCCCGAGTGACAGTTGCCCGGCCCAGCCAGTGAGGACTCCGAGTGACACGAAGACAATCGCGAACATGTAAATCTCGCCAAAACGCAAAATTACCGAGGTGTCAAAGATCCAACCCACGTGAGGCAAGGCGACGATCGCTGACACGAACGCGGCTATCCCGATTCCACGGCCGATCCGGACCAGCGGGATCTTGGCGAAAATCTCAGGGATCGGCCGGGTCTCGCTGGTGCTCTGCCAACTAGATGTGTCGATCTCGGAGCGCAGACCTCTGTCTCGTCGGGCCAACAAGGCGATCACGATCACGACTCCGGTTATCGCTCCCATCGTGGCGTCTGCGGTTATGGCACCAGAGTTCCAGACGATGCCTTCTTGAAGAATGCCGAGGCCGATAGACGTGGCGATGATCGTCGGCAAGTGTTCCATACGTCCCAGAGTCAGCGCGGCAAGCGAGCGAAGAAACAACAACAAGCCGAGTTGGCCGCCAACGGGGATGCCGTAAATTCCGGCGCGCAAGAATATGGCCAGAAATCCCAACGTTGTGGCCAAGCCCCAAACAACCCCCTGAAGTCCCTTGACAGGAATGCCGAGCATCGCAGCCCGGGCGGGCATCTCCGCAGCGGCCCGGATAGCGATACCGAGGCGGGTATAGCGCAAGAGAGCACCAACGGCGACGATCGCTAGCGGTGCCAGCAACAAGGCGAGTACGTGGTTGCTGTGAAATGGCCGCGTCCCAACAGTGAAACGGATGTCCCACGGCGGCGCGATGCGCTGGGATTGCAGCTTTGAGTCCCACCATGCGGGCATGAAGACGGCAATCAGCGCCAACAGAGAAGCAACACCAAAGGTCGCCACAGTAACGACTAGGCGAGGCGAGTCGAAGAAGCGGCGAATCAGCAGAAACTCGGCAGTTACTCCCAACGCCGCAGCAGCCAACAATCCCGCAGGAAATGCCAGATACCACGGCCAACCCGACTCCACTAGCAACATCAGCGACAGAACCGCTGGTAGCAATCCCATCTCGCCTGCGGCGAAATTGATGACCCGGTTGGCTCTGTACACGAGATACATACCCAGCGCTACCAGAGCAGTGATTAGTCCGAGTATCACCCCGGAGAGCACCGATGCTGCCGGCACCGGAAAAAACAACAACTGAATCGCGATGAGGACCACTGGCCAGGTGAGCCAAGAGAGTTGCGCAACATGGGCCGAAGCGCTCGGTGTGCCGCTACGGGAGGATCCTGGGTTCCAAGAAAAGCGCAGCACAGTCTCAGTGTTCCACGCGTCGCCGCGTCGGTCAGACTCGATAACAGAAAAGAGACAGAGAAGAAAGAGACTGAGAAGTTCGGGGGTACGCGCAACGTCGTTAGCCGTTGGCCTGCAGATAGCGTCAGCGGCCATGGCGCTTGAAGAGTTGGTCGCGCAGCGAGGCCATCTCGTCGTTGATGGAGCCATGGGCACTGAAATGTTCGCCCGTGGTTTGTTACCTGGCGATGCGCCTGAGCGGATGAACCTAGACGTTCCAAAAAAGGTGCAGGAAGTCCATCAAGCGTATGTTGACGCCGGCTCCGACATTTTCTTGACCAACTCTTTCGGCGGCACACGTCATCGCCTGTCACTGCACACGCTTGATGACCGCGTAGTCGAAGTCAACGAGGCTGCCGGCAGAAACGGTCGAGTTGTCGCTGACCTCGCAGGTCGCGCAGGCCGCGCAGGCCGCAAAGTCCTCGTGGCCGGCTCGGTCGGTCCCACGGGTGAGTTGATCGCGCCGTTGGGTCCCCTTGAGTTCGCAGATGCCGTCGTCGCCTTCGCCGAACAGGCTGAGGGGCTCAGTCGGGGAGGCGTCGATCTTGTCTGGATCGAAACCATGAGTTCGCTTGAAGAGGTCGAGGCCGCGGTGCAAGGAACCCGGCAACGCTGCGACCTACCCATCGCGGTCACCATGAGCTTCGACACCGCCGGGCGCACCATGATGGGTGTCACTGGTGACGACGCAGCGAAACGACTCACCGAGCTTGGCGTAGCAGCTATGGGCGCCAACTGCGGCAACAATCTTGCAGATACCGAGGCCGCTTTGCTTGAGATGCAGGCCGTCAGCGGCGTGCCGGTCATATCCAAGGCAAATGCTGGAATACCACAATGGAGAGGTGTGGAGCTGTGTTACAGCGGCACCCCCGAGGTCATGGCCGCTCACGCCCATCGCGTGCGCCAAGCGGGCGCGCAGATTATTGGTGGCTGCTGTGGGAATACACCAGCGCATCTGTCGTTGATCCGCGGCGTCCTCGACGGCACGATTGCGGTGCCAGAACTTCAAGAACCGAGCTCCCCGGCGAGCCGCCGGAGTCAAACTGTCCGCGATGACCATCGCCCGCAGCGTCGTCGTCGCCGGCGTAGCTGAGCACCCATCATCGACACCCGTATATTGCCGCAACCGCGTGGTGTGCTTACATGCAAGTGAAACCGATAGCGACTGAGGTAGCCGATGCCGACACACCCAACACTCTCGACAATGCTGATCACGTTCTCGGCCGACGATCCTGGAGGCTGGACGCACCTAGTTGAGCGGGCCAAGGTAGCGGACCGCGCCGGCATCGATCGGCTGGCTTTGGCGGATCATGTTGTTTTCGGGGAGAACCTTGAGGCCTACAGCGACCCCAAAACCGGGGGTATCGCAGGTGGCCGTCAACCGACCGGTCCAGACGGTCACTGGTTGGAACCGCTGACCACGATCGCCCACCTGACAGCAGTGACCGAACGTATCCGATTCACCACCGGGATCTTGATCGCAGCGTTGCGCCGCCCTGTGGTGCTGGCCAAGACGCTGGCCACCATCGATGTTCTGTCAGGCGGCCGAGTTGATCTGGGCGTGGGGGTCGGTTGGCAACGTGAGGAGTATGAAGCGGCCGGCCTCGACTATCGCGACCGTGGAGTGCAACTCAATCACACGCTCGAGGTGTGCCAGACGCTGTGGAGTCAACAAGTTGCTGAGCATTCCTCTGACCGTCTGCGGTTTTCGCAGATACACCAGATGCCGAAACCCACCCAGAAACCGGGAGTGCCGATCTGGGTCAGCGGCACCGTCAATGCGGCCTCGATGCGCCGTCTCGCCCGTTTCGGAACAGGCTGGATCCCCTGGGGTCCCGATGCCGCCGACATCACGAGCGGTATCGCCAGAATGAGAGCGGCGGTCAGCGCAGAAGGCCGCGATCCCGATGACATCGAAGTGGTGTCCAACCTCGGCGTTGTCACCCGCGACGATGGCTCATTCGACATTGAAGCCACCATGTCGCCGGTCCCGCGACTAGTTGAAACCGGAGTGACCGACTTTCGGCTCGGATTGCGTCTAGCGCCCCAAGCGCCCGATGCGGAGCAACGGATTCGCGAACTTGTTGACGGATTCGATTCCGTCACCGGTCGCTGAGAGACCGAGCGGGAGACAACGAGACATTCTCAGCGGCGTCGGTGGATTCACTTAAAGGCTCTCTAGGCTGTGCGTGCGGAGTTCGCGTTGAACGCCGCGGTTAATCGAAAGGAATGCCCAGATGCCCACGGGCACAGTGAAGTTTTTCAACAACGAGAAGGGTTATGGATTCATCTCCCGTCAAGACGGTGAGGATGTGTTTGTGCACTTCTCCAACATCGACGGTTCCGGGTTCCGAACTCTTGAAGAAGGTCAAAACGTGGAGTTCGAGATCGGCCCTGGCCGCAAGGGCGATGAAGCCCTGGCTGTCCGAGTGATCTGAGCGAACTTTTCGTTCACCATCGCGTCAACAATCAATCTGGAAAAAGGCACCCACGGGTGCCTTTTTCTAGCTTGCCGGCAATCTAATCTTGACCGTGAAGTTCTAGCCTGAGCAGATGGCACAGAACAGACGAGACGTAATCCGCATGGACGAAGCTGAAGTCGTCGCTTTCATCGAAGAGCAAAAGAGCCTCCAAGTGGGGACGATCGAGCGCGACGGCAGCATTCACTTGTCGACTTTGTGGTTTGCCCGCATCGATAAGCGAGTCGTCTTCGAGACCTACACCAAATCCCAGAAGATCAAGAATCTGCAAAGAGACCCGCGAATTACTCTGTTGTGGGAAGACGGTGATGTCTACGATCAGTTGCGAGGCGTGATGATCAAGGGAACCGCGCGGCTCGTGACTGACCATTCAGAGGTGTATCCGCTGGCTCTTGAGGTAATGAAACGGAATCAACCTGATATCCCCGAGGAGGTTTTGGAGCAGGCGGCTACTCAGATGGCTGCCAAGCGGACAGCTGTGGTGGTCGAGCCCCAAAAAGTCATCAGCTGGGACCACCGCAAACTCTCGGGCGCCTACTGATCCTGGCGCGTCGATCTAGGCGAGTCGACAGGGCTTTTTGCTGCTGGCGCTGACCAGCGCTGCCTCAATGATTCTCAACGCGCCAAACCCGGTAGCGAGTTCGGGCCAAGGAGCAGCTTGATAGTTGGTGACAGCGGTTAGCCGCTGCAATTGGGACACGAATCCGAGCGCGTGCAGTGGCTCTCGGCTCTCAGCCGTGGCGATTTCGCTTCCGTCAACTTCAAGCACAGGAAATGGCCACAGTCGAAGCGTTACCACAGCGTTGGCGCTCGCGGCTTCAATATCGGCTGCGGGTGGCTCGACTCCCCAATGCAATTCGGCGTGTATCAACCGTCCGTCGTCAAGCCTCAGATCAAACTCGGCGCCGATGTCAACAGCGCCTTGGCCGCTCAGCTTGGCAGAGACTTCCACTACTGGTTGGCCGGCGGCCGCCAACAGGACGGGAAGGAGGCGACCTCCCAAGTCCAACATGACACCGCTCTGGATGGCGCTGGTGTGCCAGCAAGGGCGAAGACCGTTGGCGCGCAGCAGAAGGTGGTGTGCGTCCGTGAGACCGTTGATCGACGCGAGCCCCTGGCGTGCTGTCTGTGCGTGAAGGAGATTGGCGCCGAGCATCGCATTTGGTCGAACTGCTGTGTCGACCGCCGAAGGTATGCCGGCCGGTGATTCGACGAGGATGGGACGATCCGGAGGGATGAGCGCCAATACATCACCGGTGTCGCCTGGTGGTACCGCAACAACGAGCATGTCAGCGCGTTTGATCATGTCGTCAACGCTGAGTTCGTCGCAGTCGAGCGCCTCAGCAGCCGCGCCGGCACGTCCCAAAGAACGTCCACCAATCCCGATGAGTTGCACCCCAGCGATCGCACGCGAGGATTCAGCGTGAAGTACCGCTGCTCTGCCTGCGCCGATGATCGCCAGTGTGGTCATTCCGCCGACCCTCGTGGGGCGTTGAGGGTCAGAGTTAGGTACTGTCTCATGGTCAGTTCATTATGAGGTGTCTTCACAGTAGGGAGCTACTTGACGAATGAGTCACCACGATCTTTTTGAAGTTCAACGTCTTGACGTTGAGGCCGAACAGTTGTTGCACAAGAGAGTTGTGCTTGTGCAGCGGGAGCAACTTGAAGCAGCCGAGGTCGAACGGAAGCGTCTCACAACTCAGATTGATCAAATTTCACTCACCCAGATCGGAGTGGCGACACGCCAGAAGCGCTATGAAGACGAGGCTCAGATCGTTGCGAACAAGATTCAAACCGATGAGGTGCGGCTGTACAGCGGCGAGGTCACCGGACTGCGCGACTTGCAGGCTCTGCAGGAAGAGATCGCTTCGTTGCAGAACCGTCAGAGTGATCTTGAAGACGAAGCTCTCAGCGCCATGGAAGAGGCCGAGTCGCTAGCCGCTCAGGTTGCTGGGCTGGGTTCTGAAGGCGAACTTGTAGCTGAACGAATCACTGCTTTGACCGTTGAGATCAGTTCTGCTGAGGCAGAGATCGATGCTCGACTCGAAACAGTCCGCTCAAATCGGGCAGATCTCGAAGCGGCACTCGATAGTTCGCTGATGGCCGACTATCAACGTTTGCGTCCCGTGTTCGGTTCTGCGACCGTGGTGCGCTTCGAGGCAGGTAAGTGCGTTGGTTGCCCGTCGATGATGCCGGCGATGGAAGTTGATCGGATGAAACGCGCCACTGCCGACGTGTTGTCTTGTGACGAATGCGGCCGGATCGTTTTGCTCTGACGTGTTTGTTTTCTTTGTTGCGGTAGCGGTGATCGGTGTTCTCTTCGTATTTGACAGCCCCGCGATCGACTACCGGTACGTTGCGGGCGGCTCTGTGCTGCCACTGATAGAGGGCATCTCGGGACGCCCGCTGATCCTTCACACGCTGGGAGGTTCGGTTAGTTTGTTGGCTCTTGTGATGGCGCTGACTGTTGGGTCGCGTCTGGTTCGGCGTCGACTGTTGGGCGTGCCGATTGGGACTTTTGTTTTTCTCGTGGCCTCGGGAGCATGGACACGCACCGAGTTGTTCTGGTGGCCGTTCGCCGGGTTCGACGGTATTGCCGCCGCGCCACTGCCGGAGTTTGATCGCCCGGCAGTCGTGCTCGTTATGTTGGAGGTGCTCGGGATTGTTGCCATCGTTTGGCTGGTCCGCCGCTTCGAACTCACGAAGCCAGAAAAGCGCCGGACGCTGTTGAGTTCAGGTCGATTGCCCCGAGAGCACCTCCGATAGCTCGTGCATGACCTAACTTAGGGACATGAAGCACTTGGGGCCATGAAGCACTTGGGGCTATGAAGCACTTAGGGCCATGAAGCCGTCGAGCGTGTCTTGGGCTGTTCCGGAAGACGAGGTGAGGTTCCGCTTTGTTGCTTCAGGCGGTCCTGGCGGACAGCACGCCAACCGATCCAACACCAAGGTTGAGGCCGTCTTGCGCATCGAGGAGTCAACGATGCCCGAGGACCTTCGTGAGCGGGTGATTGAGCGATTTGGAAAGGTGATTCGAGTCACTGTGGATGCCGAGCGCTCGCAGCTACGAAACCGCCAGATTGCCCTTGAGCGGATTCAGCAGCGGATCGACGCGGCCAGTCGGGTGAAGCGTAAGCGAACCGCCACCAAGCCCACACGCGGCTCTCAGAAACGTCGGATTGATGCAAAGCGCCGTCGCTCCGACACCAAACGGTTCCGCCGTACGCCAGGCCTCGACGACTGACCCTGGTGCGGGACCTGCCAACGCCGACTTCGAATCGGCGGGTGTGACGGGGAGTCGGCCTGTAGGCGGGATTCTGTCCGGGAGCCGGGTTGCCGACTCCGTGGATGACCATCCATCTTTGCGGCCTACCCGGGAGTGTCTGCGGACGGGACGCCCTCTCCCTGCATGGCCTTGCTCCGGGTGGGGTTTACCTAGCCACCCCGGTCGCCCGGGGTGCTGGTGCGCTCTTACCGCACCTTTTCACCCTTGCCTTCCTGGTAGCCCCGAAGAGACCAGTCAGGCGGTTTGTTTTCTGTGGCACTTTCCTGCGAGTCACCTCGACTGGCGCAAGCCAGCACCCTTCCCTACGGAGTCCCGACCTTCCTCGACGCAGCGAACTGCGCCGCGGCCATCCAGCCGACTCCCCGTCACGCACTGAGTTTAGTCGGCTTTGAGCATTCCCCTTCGGCCCGGTCGCTTCAGCTCGGGAAGAACTTGAACCCGCGAGCGGGCCTGTCAGACGCTCCCTTGTCAAGCGGTGAGTGTGAGAGGTTGTTTTCGGGTTTGTTCGTCGCGTCACATTCGGCGTATGACGCGGTTGGCGAGGTGGCGTTTGTGGGCTCGTCTGGCTTCTCGTCGGGTTTTGCCTTCTGTGGTTTTGCGGGTGAGGTAGGCGGCTGCTTGGGGTTGGCTGCGCTGCTGGGTGACCGAGGCGATGTGCAGCACTGAGTTGATGCGCCGGTTGCCTCTGAAATCGAGCCGGTGTTTGACGGGATCGGCGGTGCCTTCGCCTGATGAGAGCGCGACGGCGCCTGTGCCGCACCAGCGGGCGAACTTGGACTCTCGGTCGAAGCGGTGGGGGTCGCCGACTTCGCACACCAGGGTGGCCGCAGCGATGGTGCCGATGCCTGGTTCGTCGCGCAAGGTCGTGCCGTGACAGTCGAGCAGTTCGTCGAGGAGGCGTTCGAGACGGCGGATCTCGCGGCGCGCTGAGCGGTCTTGGTCGATGAACTCTTGGAGCCACTTCAGGCGGTATCGGCCGGCGGGTGCGGTGGCAGCGTCGGGGTCGATCTGTTCGAGGCGGCGCAGCCGGGTTTCGATCTTGCCGTTGGTGCTGAGCCGGTCGCGGATCTCGGTGGGAAGCTTGGCGATCTGGTCCGCGACATGGTGCAGCATGAGTGTTCTGGCTGCTACCAGGGCACGTCGGTGCTCGAGCACCGCTTCGATCTCGGCTAGGTCGGGGTCATAGACCTCCAGTGTCTGGACGGGTCCCAGCGTCGGTTCTGCCAACAACGCGCGGGCTGAGGCGACCGCGTCGACGGCGTCGGTCTTGTCGAGCCGCCGCGAGCGGCGCTGGGCCGCTGAACGCGACGCCGGCACTTCGCGGGCATCGAATTTCGCTGCCGCCAACGCGATCGCGACATGCGCTCCCCACTTGGCCGAACCTTCCACGCCGACCTGGACGACGCCGTGAGAGTTGAGCAGACCGATCGCTGCAACGAAGCCGGCCGAGGTGTTGGGGAACGTTTCGTGGCAGGTCTCGACGCCGTGATGGTCGACGATCCCGACGGTGAAGGTGTCTTGGTGGGGGTCGATTCCCCCGACTGATAATGCCATACTGTGCTCCTTGGCCGAAGTGATGTTCCGGTGGGTCCAGGATCGGCACCGGCGCTTCGTCACAACCGAGTCGAGACAACTCAGGCTCCCTTCACCACAGCAGCGCTCCTGCCGGTCCCACACTCGACACGACACCTCTGACAACACCCACAAGGCCAGAATTCTGAGTTGAGTCAACACCGAGCGCAGAACCGGACCGTAACCCCCCGGCAGAGAGCCCCGGCAACACCAACAGTGACACTCGGAAACTTTGTGTATCGGGTGTGATCTGAGGGTCCGCGGCTTGGTGCTGTGGGCCAGAAAGGATCATGTCTATGACTGATCAGACTATGTCGGCTGTGCCGGCGAACGGTGCTGCCGATGAGGCGGCGATGAGAGACTGGGCTGAGTTGTTGGTTGAGCGTACCCGTGTTGAGGGCGTGGAGCTCACCGGCGCGGACGGCTTGTTGACGGGTTTGGTCCGTCAGGTGTTGCAGACGGGTTTGGAGGTCGAGATGGCTGAGCATCTCGGCTATGAACGGCACTCTCTTGAGGGCCGCGGGACACCGAACTCTCGCAACGGTTCGTCACCGAAGCGGGTCAAGACCGAGATCGGCGAAGTTGATCTGCGGGTGCGGTGTGACCGGGCCGGCACGTTCGAGCCGGTGACGGTGCCCAAACATCAGCGTCGCCTTGATGGCCTGTCGGGCAACGTGATCTCGTTGTATGCCAAAGGGGTTTCGCCACCGGTGAGATCCAGGCGCACCCAGCGGAGATCTATGACACCGAGGTGAGCCGCGAGACGATAACGGGAGATCACCGACGAGATCGTTGCGGACATGGCGGTGTGGCAGAACCGGCCGCTGGACGCGGTGTATCCGGTGCTGTTGATCGACGCGATCACCCGTCAAGGTCCGCGACTGGTAGGTCGCTGACCGTCCCGTCTATGTGGCTATCGGCGTGAACTTGGCCGGCGAACGCGACGTGGGGGGCCTGTGGCTCGGACCCGCAGGCGGTGACGGTGGCCAAGCAGTGGGCGACGATGCTGACCGAGCTGCGCAACCGGGGCCTCGTTGACGCGTTGATCGTGTGCTGTGACGGTATGGGGGGCCTGCCCGAGTCGATCCGGGCCACCTGGCCCGACGCCACGGTGCAGACCTGCGTGGTGCACATGGTCCCCAACAGTCTGCGTTACGCCTCGCGCAAGCACTGGGGCCCGATCACCAAAGCCATGCGCGAGATCTACACCGCCGGAACCGTCGAGGCCGCCGAAGCCTCCTTCGAGGCGTTCAGCGACGACTCAGAAGCCACCTACCCGGCCATGATCCGCAGCCGGCAAAACAGCTCAAACGAGTTCGTGCCGTTGGTGGAGTTCCCCGCTGAGCTTCGCCGGATCGTGTACACCACCAACGCCGTCGAGAGCCTCAACGCCCGGTTCCGAAGAGCTGTAAGACACCGAGGACATTTCCCCAACGAGCAAGCCGCCATGAAGATCCTCTACCTTGTCGCCACCACCAAACACAAGAACCGAGAGAACCTCAACGGCAAGACCAACGGCTGGAAAACCATTCTGAACACACTCACAATCCACTACGGCGACCGGATCGCCGACCACATCAAATGAAAACCATCACACCCGATACACAAAGTTTCCGAGTGTCACTGTTGGTGTTGCCGGGGCTCTCTGCCGGGGGGTTACGGTCCGGTTCTGCGCTCGGTGTTGACTCAACTCAGAATTCTGGCCTTGTGGGTGTTGTCAGAGGTGTCGTGTCGAGTGTGGGACCGGCAGGAGCGCTGCTGTGGTGAAGGGAGCCTGAGTTGTCTCGACTCGGTTGTGACGAAGCGCCGGTGCCGATCCTGGACCCACCGGAACATCACTTCGGCCAAGGAGCACAGTATGGCATTATCAGTCGGGGGAATCGACCCCCACCAAGACACCTTCACCGTCGGGATCGTCGACCATCACGGCGTCGAGACCTGCCACGAAACCTTCCCCAACACCGCGGCCGGTTACGGCGCAGCGATCGGTCTGCTCAACTCTCACGGCGTCGTCCAGGTCGGCGTGGAAGGTTCGGCCAAGTGGGGAGCGCATGTCGCGATCGCGTTGGCGGCAGCGAAATTCGATGCCCGCGAAGTGCCGGCGTCGCGTTCAGCGGCCCAGCGCCGCTCGCGGCGGCTCGACAAGACCGACGCCGTCGACGCGGTCGCCTCAGCCCGCGCGTTGTTGGCAGAACCGACGCTGGGACCCGTCCAGACACTGGAGGTCTATGACCCCGACCTAGCCGAGATCGAAGCGGTGCTCGAGCACCGACGTGCCCTGGTAGCAGCCAGAACACTCATGCTGCACCATGTCGCGGACCAGATCGCCAAGCTTCCCACCGAGATCCGCGACCAGCTCAGCACCAACGGCAAGATCGAAACCCGGCTGCGCCGCCTCGAACAGATCGACCCCGACGCTGCCACCGCACCCGCCGGCCGATACCGCCTGAAGTGGCTCCAAGAGTTCATCGACCAAGACCGCTCAGCGCGCCGCGAGATCCGCCGTCTCGAACGCCTCCTCGACGAACTGCTCGACTGTCACGGCACGACCTTGCGCGACGAACCAGGCATCGGCACCATCGCTGCGGCCACCCTGGTGTGCGAAGTCGGCGACCCCCACCGCTTCGACCGAGAGTCCAAATTCGCCCGCTGGTGCGGCACAGGCGCCGTCGCGCTCTCATCAGGCGAAGGCACCGCCGATCCCGTCAAACACCGGCTCGATTTCAGAGGCAACCGGCGCATCAACTCAGTGCTGCACATCGCCTCGGTCACCCAGCAGCGCAGCCAACCCCAAGCAGCCGCCTACCTCACCCGCAAAACCACAGAAGGCAAAACCCGACGAGAAGCCAGACGAGCCCACAAACGCCACACTGCTTACCCTGCTTGAGGAGTTGATCAAGCCGGCTCCTATCGGGCCTGTTGGTTTCGTTGACTCGCCGACTTATGAGGTTGTGCGGGTTCCCGGCGGTATTGTCCCGTCACATCTGACGGTGATGGCGGACAACGACAATATCGATCTAGTGACGTTCGCAAACGCTGACGAATTGTGGTTTCTTGCGCTTATGGTAATTCAGAATGCCGATGCTCCCACCGAGTACCGGTTTGAGAAGGCCGTTCCGGCCGAGCATTCGGCTGTGTTGCAGCGCGACGGCTCAGTGATCTTTTACGATACTGACGGTAAGGAGTCCGGTGGAATCTTGGCACCTTGGGCGATTGACGCGACAGGTGCCGCCGTGCCAACCAACTATTCCCTAGACGGCGACACGCTCGTCCAGAGAGTGGACCACCATGGTGCCGTGTACCCAGTGGTCGCCGATCCCAATTGGTGGGATGTCGCTTCCACAGCGTTATTGATCGTTGGCGCGGCAACATGCGCGGCTACGGGTTGCGCGCTTCCTGCCGCGGCTGTAGTGGCGGTGTCTACCGTTGTCCAGGCTAATTCGTTGTCGTCATCTTCGACGCCGCCAACAGGCAGTGGCAGGCCGTCTAACACCTGTAATGCCAGGAATCGCGCAGGGTGCTAGGATGAGAGTGCCAGTAGATAGACAGAGGGAAGTCAATGATATGAGGAATCCTGTGTCCGGACTGCCTAGACGAAGCTTATACGCCTCGTTGCCTAGCTGGCCAGACGGCAGGACCGTACAGATTCGTGACGATTTGGTTGCCTCCATCCTATTTTTTGGTCAACTAATGATGGTCTGTACCGCAGCCGTAACTTGGCTTACCTTTGGCTCTTCAAACGTTGTGGCGAGCATCTTCAGTGTGTCAGTCGTGACCGGCTGTCTGGTAACTTGGCGCAAGTCTTGCATTGCGCGCCGCGCCTTCAGAAGAGCGTAAGCCGTCGGACCCTAGATAGCACGCGGATGGGGTCGTCGCATTCGTCTACTTCGTTGGATCGGTCTCGGGCCGTCTGCAGACGGTTGGATTGATTATGACCGGATGGATTCAGGCTAGGAGCACAAGACCGCGTCGAGTTGTTCGCACATGTAACCCATGTGGTCGGCGTTGAGGCCGTGGTGGACTGGCAGCGACAAAGCGTTGTCCATGATGTGATCGCAGTTCGGCAGGCCGCCTTCGGGAGCGCGATGCTCAATGCCAGCGAAACCGGGCTGACGCAAAATGTTGCCAGTCCACACCATCCTGGTGGCGACACCCCGCTCTTCGAGCCGCTCCTGGACCTCGCTGCGGTCAATACCGAGGTCATCGTCGATGGTGAAGCAGAAGCGCATCCAAGTCGTGTCGGTCTCAGGTGTGGTGCGGCCTCTGGTCACGCCATCACGTGTTGCCAAGAAGTCATCGAGTCGCCGCCAATTGTCGCGGCGCTGTTGGTTGAAACCGGCGAGCTTGTCGAGTTGGACCAAGCCGTAAGCGGCGCTGATCTCGGTTGGTTCGAAGTTGTAGCCGATCGAGTCGAAGGTGAAGATCATGTCGTACGGCGTGCCATCTGCGAGATACCCGAAACGATCCTGGAGACCTTTGCGTGAGCCGTACAGGTACGGTTCGGAGCGCCGTCCCCAGCGTCGCAGCTCAAGTCCAAGATCAAAGAGTTCCGGGTCGTCGACACCGACTAGACCACCAGCGCCGCCTGCGGTCATCGCATGACTGCGGGCAAAACTGGTAACTGCAATGTCGGCTCGGGCACCGGTGCGCTCGCCCCGCTGCCAGGAGTCGAGCACATCGCAGGAATCCTCCACTACCTTCAGGCCGTGGGTATCGGCAATCGCACGGATCGCGTCCCAATCAGGGCAGTTGCCGCACAGATTCGGGGTAAGGATCGCTTTTGTGCGAGGCCCGATCATGGCTTCGATCTTGGTGTGGTCGATCTGGTAGGTATCAGGCGTTATGTCCACAAACACCGGGACGAGACCTGACTGAACCATTGTGGCGATGTCGGTTGAGAAGGTGAGTGGCGAAGTGATGATCTCGTCGCCCCGTTCGAGTTGGAGAAGATCCACCGCTATGCGCAGGGCCGATGATCCGCTGTTGACCATGATTCCGTGCTGTTTGGACAGCAGCGAAGCGGTCCTCCGCTCGAACTCAAAGACATTCTCGCCGATATCAAGCGTCGATGAGCGCAGTACGGCCACGACGGCCTCGATCTCGCGTTCGTCGTGAACCGCGCCCGAAACTGGAAGCTTCATCTGATGCCCCTTTTCTGTTTGAACAGAATCTTTATCGATTGACTCTGGCGCGATTGGAAAGGTAAGCGCCAATTCCAGCGCCGACAGTTCCGATAGCCGCGGCCAGCAAAGCATTGAACGTCAACGCCAACGGGTTGATTCCGTCGCCACCAGCGATGCGAAAAACCGCGGCGACGGATTGCACGACCGCGAATGCGATGAGCGTTGCGGTTGCACCGTTGATCATCGGAGCGTCGGTCGCCAGCCGGCCGGCAACTGCGCCTCCCAAGAGGTAGGCCGCCACGATTGCCAAAAGCGTGAGATATACCCAATTCGACTGTGGGGTTTCGCCACTGTCGCTGAGGATTGCTTGGATCACGGCCGCGGGCACGGTAATCACCAGACAAGTCACTGCACCCGCTCTTATGGCCGCAGGAAACAGGGACTTTGACACGGAGCCGAGGCTAGCAGCGCGCTACGGTCGCGCTGTTAGCTGTTGAAACCCTACAGAGACGAACATGACACCTATGACACCTGCGACACCGATGATACCGATGACACCTATGACACCTGCGACAAGCATCGACGAGCATGGTGGTTGGCCGGCCATCCTCGGCACGCTGGCCGACGGCGCTGACCTCAGCGCGGAGATCACCAGAGCGGTTCTCTCCACGATCCTCAATGGTGAGGTCAAAGACGCGCAAATAGCCGCGTTCATTGTCGGTCTGCGCATCAAGGGTGAGACGGTGCAGGAGTTGGTGGGACTCCAGGTGGCCATGCTTGATTCAGCAACTCCGCTGTCGGTGCCGGACAACACAATCGACATCGTTGGTGCGGGAGGTTCGCCCAGCCGTAAACGCCATGCTCTCAACGTCTCGACGATGGCAGCGTTCGTGGCTGCCGCAGCCGGCGCGACGGTGTGCAAGCACGGTAACCGCAAGGCCTCGTCCACCTCAGGCAGCTTCGATTTGCTCGAGGCTCTCGGAGTCGATGTTGACATCACTGCTGGTCAGCTCGAGGATCAAGTCAACAGCATCGGCTTGGGGTTTGCCTTCGCTCGAAGTTTTCATCCGGCGATGCGTCATGTGGGTCCCGTACGGGCGCAGCTGGGCATCCCGACGGTGTTCAATATTCTGGGTCCATTGAGTCATCCGGGTCGCTTGAGGTGCCAGGTGGTCGGTGTGGGGGATTGGTCCGCCGCAAAGCGCATGGTTCAAGTACTCAAAGCAACGGGATCGCAGCGTTCGCTGGTTGTGCACGGTGACGGCGGTTTGGATGAATTGTCCACGACGGGCCCTTCGAAGATTCTCTCGCTCGAAGAGGGTGAAATCACCGAGATGACGGTGACTGCGTCGTCGGTCGGCTTGGCCTCGGCCTCACCTGCCGGCATCGCCGGGGGCGACACCGAGGCGAACGCCAGGATTAGTCGCTCGGTCTTTGCGGGCGACCGCGGACCTCACAGAGACATCGTTCTGCTCAATGCTGCTGCTGGTCTGGTTGTTGCAGGTCTCGCAGCAGATCTCAGCGAAGGGGTGGCGTCGGCCGCGGCTGCAATCGACGATGGGCGCGCGGAGGCCAAACTCTCAGCTCTGGTATCAAGGGCCTGGTGACATCGCCGCACATAGGGTGGTTAGGCGATTCGCGACTTTGGCATGCCTGCTGATCGAAGCGATCCGGGTAACGCCGTGACGCCTGTACGGGATGCAGTGCGGCGAGCTGGACTTTTGGTCTTGGGTTTGAAGACTGGTAGGGCGGGCAGGGGGTTGGCTAGCACACCCTCGACCTCTTCGATAGTCACTTTGTCGATATTGCGTTCGATCCAGCCAACGACTGTGAGCAACTCGTCGGCTTCCGCCCGCTGCGGAACAGGAAGGGGCACCACAGGCAAAGACTCTGTTGTTGCTGTGGCTTCAGGAGCAGGCAGAGCAGCCTGCCCAAAGAGTTCGTCTGAGTCTTCTGCTCGGCCGCTGCGACTGAGTTGTCCTCCGACAAGCTCCACCCAGCCATCGCCGATACCCAGACGCACGCGTCCAGCGCGCCGCAACAGATCAAAACGTCGATGCCGTCGCAGCAGACCCGCTAGTGCCTCAGCTCTGTCCCGCACGTCGGCCGCTTCCTCGTAACGCTGCGCCTTCGCCAACTTCTCGATTCTTGCGCTCAACGGGGACAGCAGAAGATCGGGGCGCGAAGTCAGGTTTGTGACGAGCTCTTCGATTACTGCCGCGTATTCGACTTCAGGTGTCGCTCCGGAACACGGACAACACGAGACCCCCAATTGAGCTGAGGCGCAAACGCTCGCAGTCGGCGAGGCTCTTGAGGCGATTCCACAGCGCCGAACAGGTGCCACGCTATGGATCGCCTCGATTATCCGTTTTGCTACCCGTGTTGATGCCACTGGACCCAAATAGAGAGCTCCGTCATCGTTCACTTTTCGCACTACCGAGAGGCGAGGGAACCGTTCGTTGAGAGTCAGCTTGATGTACGGGTACTTGCCGGCCCGGGTGCCTTGTCGATTGAAGCGCGGCAGATACTGATGGATCAGCCGCAACTCCAACACGGCCGCCTCGAGGCCGTTTCGACACACCTGATGGTCGATGCGATGTGTTTCGCGCAGCAGTTGGCCGACTTTGCGCCGCTCGTCGGTAGAGAAATAGCTGCGAACCCGAGAGCGCAAGTTGGCAGCCTTGCCGACATAAAGCACTTCATCGCGCCCGTCACGGAACAGATAGACGCCGGGTTCGCGTGGGAGCCCGTCGGTCAGCTTCAGTTTGTTGGCTTGGGGACTGCCTGCAAGCTTGGGAAGCGCGATGAGGTCTTCGAGCCCCAATACCCCCAACGTGGAGGCCCGCTCGAGAAGAAAATGCAGCAGGTCTCCGGTTGCCAGCGCGTCGTCAAGGGCGCGATGGCTGGGTCTGTGGCTTAGCCGCAGGAGATCGGCAAGTGTGCCGAGCTTGCAGTTGGGAACCTCATCGCGCAGCAAGCGGCGAGCCAGACCAAGCGTGTCGATCGAGCGTGCCGCTAGGCGAGGACGGCCAAGTTGTGTCAAAGCCGCGTTGAGAAAGGAAATATCGAAGCGGACGTTGTGCCCGACGATCACAGCTCCGTCGACGAATTCCAACAACGATGGCATCACTGCTTCGATGCGAGGTGCCCGCATCACCATGGCCTGGGTTATACCGGTGAGGACCGTGATCTCTGGTGGGATCGCGGATCCTGGGTCCACCAATGTCTGGTAGGTGCCGAGGCACTCGCCGCCGCGAAGTTTGACGGCACCAATTTCGGTGATCGCACAGTTGGCTGCCGAAGCGCCGGTTGTTTCGAGGTCTATGACGACGAAAGTGACCTCGTACAGAGGAGTCCCGAGGTCCTCGAAGCTCTGCTGGTATACGAACGTTTGTTCGAGCACTCCAAAACATTGCCCGAACACATGTTTGTTGTCAAGGACGTCAGCGATGTCGGCGTTGTCAGCTGAGCAAGTCTTGTAGATGGTCGGCGAGACGAATGGACAGCGCCACTATCGAGAAAGTTGGTGTTGCTGTCCCGCCGGTTGCGAACACGCTGCTTCCAGCAACCCAGAGATTGTCGACTTCGTGCATGCGACAATCGGCGTCGACGACCCCTTGGACTGGGTTGTCAGACATGCGGGTGGTGCACATGTGATGAAACCCCACCCCTACCGGAAACCCCGACAGGTCGATCTCATCGGGTATAGATCTGAAGATCGTTAAGAATTCTCCGCTGACCAGATGGTCGTGGGCATCGGCGTGGACCCCGCCCAGAACGAGCTGAACCCGCCCCCAACCGGCTGCTCCTATGGCCTCGGCCATCACCCGGAGTCCAGCGATCACACGGTGTCTGTCAGTCGCCGTGTATTGCCAATCCAGTTGTACCTGGCGCATTCCCAAAGCGTCGGTATTGGTCCCCAACATCACGCGGCTGTCTGGATTCAACTCTTGTTCGGCCAAGGCTTGGAGATACACGGCGGTACCGGGCTCGGGCCCGGTATGGGCCATCAGCGCGCTGATGTCGCCAATGGTGATTCCCTGCTCTTGCAGCGGCACTCCGTCGGGCAGACGACCGGGGAGAAACTGCAGTTCGAGGCCGGTGGTTGCAGCTGAACGCAGGTGTGCATCGGTGAGTCCGAGGGCGAACTTTGCACCATGGACATTACCGGCATGTCGGCCCTGGGTGATGGACACCTCGCCGCCCTGCAATCCGCTGACATCGTTCAAATCCGGCTCAAGCACGCCGAAGCCGGCATAGATCTGCAGGTGTTCGGAAAAATAGCGTCCTACGAGATCATTGCTGTTGCCCAGACCAGCGGGATCATGGTCGGTTGATGCCAATAGCAAGCGTGCATTCTCGATTCCGCCGGTAGCCAGTACATAGGCTCGCGCCACAACCGTGAAGGAAATACCGCTCAAAGTGGCAACATCTACATGTCTGACGGTTTGACCGTTGTCGCTGGCGAGGTTCACGGCGTTGGCGTGAAGCAACACTTCGATGTTGGCCGCGGCGCGGAGATCAGAGGCATATATGTCTCCGAATTTCGTCGGGAATGTGATCTGGAACGCCAGGGGCTCAACCGCGGAGGTATCGATCGGCGGAGCGCTGACGCCCAGGCGCGTTTCCCAGGTGTCAATCGAGAAATCTGCGTCGCTGATTCGAATCCATTCAGTCGCTCGCTGCCAATACGGAACGATGTCGGCGTAGTCGATTGGCCACCCAGAGACGCGAAGATGATCTCGGGATTCGAAATCAATGGGGGACAACGGTCGACAGAAGCCAGCCCAATGGTTGGTGGTGCCACCGAGGTGACGCAGTCGTGTTTGATCGAGGCTTACCGGATTGTCGAGCGAGGTTACGGGCGCGCCGATACTTTCACCCTGCGCCAATGCTTGCGTCGCTGCGTCTGATTCGGTGCCCCCCGATTCGAGTAACAGGACGCTCAAACCGGAGTTGAGCAGTTCCATCGCCATGGTGATGCCTGCGGCGCCTCCGCCGATGATGCACAGGTCTGCTTCCAGAGAGCCGCCGGAGTTGAGTGTTCGAGCGTCGGTCAACATGTTGATTCGGCGGACTCCGAACAGAACAGTGCGATCACCGCGGCCGCTCTTGCTTCGGATGCGGCGAGGATCCATCCGTCGACGGTGATCGTGTCGCTCGTTTCGAAATCGGTTCTGACACGAGCCGCGGCACGTTCGAGGGGATCACTGTCGGGATCAACCGTGGGGAGTTGTGCCAGCAGTTCAGCGATGTCGTTTTCGCCGGTCACTTCAACCACTCGTTGGCCGAGAGTGAGGATGCGTGGATCCACCTCGCCAATTCCTGTCACCGTTACCGGCGCAACTGTTGTCGTAGTGGTGGTGCTGGTCGTTGTGGAGCTGGTCGTTGTGGTGCTTGTTGCAGAGGTGATCTCCGAAGTCGTGGAACGAGACCGGTCGAGCCATCCGGCTGCGCCGCCGATGACGAGGGCAAGCGCGCCCCCGCTTCCCAGTCGGAGAACTTGACGTCGAGAAACGTTGCGTTTGCTAGTTGCAGCAGAGGGATCGTCTTTGAGTGCCGACGTATCGGGTGCATCGGCGTTGACCATGACGCCAATCTATCCAGCAGTGTCACACCCCCTGCGTAGCTTGGGCGCATGGCAATAAACACTTATCTTCGATTGGTTAGCGACGAGTTGGATCCTCATTGCGGCGCTTCTGCTAGCGAGCAGGCGGGGCTGATGATCGACTGCGACATGTGCGTTATGCAGCACACAGAAACGTGTGACGATTGCGTGGTCAGTTATCTTGTCGGCCACGTTGCCGGCACTCCGGTGGTTCTCGATTTCGAGGAACGACGGGCTTACGAATTGCTCAATGACGCCGGACTTGTCCCATCAAGCAGGTTCGTTCCACGCTCGGATGCGGTTTAGTTCTGCACGGTTTTGGTTCTGCGGCGTCTGGTTTCTCATTTGTCGTGCCACGATGAATAGATGACTCCAACTGTCGCCGACCTGGTCGCTATCGGCCGCGGCGCGGGGTTAGCGGCTGTAGGGGCGACCGAAGCGACCCCGTTTGAACGCACGCTCGTAGATCTTGAACAACGCAAGGCCGAGGGTCTGAGTGGCGGCATGCAATTCACCTACCGCAACCCGTCACGCTCAACCGATCCCCACAGGACCATGGGTGACGCAACCTGTTTGATCGTCGGGGCATACGATTACCAACGCGAACTCCCACCTCGTCCCCGCGATCAACCAACCGGCAGAGTTGCCACCTATAGCTCCGAAGACCACTACGCGTCGCTGCGCGCCGCGCTCGAACAGATAGCCGTCCCGCTGCGCGCGGCAGGTCATGCGGCCCTCGTTCTGGCTGATCAGAATCATCTCGTCGACCGAGCAGTTGCTCATCGAGCAGGTATCGGTTGGTGGGGCAAGAGTTCCAATGTGTTGGTGCCTGGTGTCGGCAGTCTGGTGGTGCTCGGTTCTGTGCTAACCAACGCACCCCTAGAGGTTGAAGAAGTCAACATCGTCGAAGATGGCTGCAAAACGTGCACAAAATGTCTCGACGGATGCCCGACCAAGGCGATCATCTCGCCGGGCGTAGTCGACGCCAACAAGTGCCTGGCATGGTTGCTTCAGGCATCGGGTCCGTTCCCGGTCGAATATCGAGAGTTGCTCGGCGACCGCATATATGGCTGCGATGACTGCCAAGACGTGTGTCCACCGAACCAGATCCGTACCAAGAAATCTTCCCCGGTGGGCGCTGACGGCGCTTGGGTTCCGATCCTCGATATTTTGGAACTTGACGATGAGGCGCTGATGGCCCGTCTTGGACGTTGGTATGTACCTGATCGCGATCCGAATTACTTGCGCCGAAATGCTCTGGTGGTTCTAGGCAACATCGGTCGAGGCGACGACAAACGAACCGCAAAGGTGCTCACTGGACTATTGGCTCATCGTTCTCCCATCGTCGTAGCTCACGCTGTTTGGGCAGCTCGCCGACTCAGCAGGGATGATCTCCTAGGTGAACTGAACGAGCACCACCAGATTGACGAGATGGTGTCAGCAGAACTCCGACGGCCGGTCACCGCCGTGGCATAGTGGCGTGCTGTGGCCCGCCATCTCTTAGTCACCAACGATTTCCCTCCCAAGATCGGTGGCATCCAGAACTATCTATGGGAGCTTTGGCGGCGACTCCCGCCTGATGAAGTTGTCGTTTACAGCACGCCACATGCCGACGCGGATGCTTTCGATGCGGCTCAGCCGTTCACGGTCATTCGCAGTCGCGAGCCTTGGCTGTTGCCCCACCCGCTGTTAGCGCGCCGGGTCGATCAACTGGCAGCCGATTGTGATGCCCAACTGGTGATTCTCGATCCCGCTGTTCCAGTTGGTCTGATCGGCCCTCATTTGAACCTTCGCTATGGCGTCGTCTTGCACGGTGCGGAAGTCACGATTCCCGGTCGTATTCCCGGTGTGCGCAGTCTTTTGAATCGAGTACTGGACGGTGCCGTCGGCGTGATCGCAGCCGGGGGGTACCCGGCGCAGCAAGGTGAACGATCATTGGGGCACTCCCTGCCGGTCAGCATTATCCCACCCGGTGTCGACACCGGACGGTTCGTACCACTCGACCAGCACAGCAAACAAGCTGCGCGATCGGCGCTGGGTTTGCCAACCGAGGGTCCGTTGGTGGTGTCGGTAAGTCGCCTAGTTCCTCGCAAAGGGATGGACACGTTGATTGAGGCATCGGTTGCGATTCGTCGGACTCATCCCGAGGTTTGTGTTGCTATTGCCGGCGGTGGTCGTGACCAGAAGCGACTGAGTTCTTTGATCGCCAAGCTTGATGCACCGGTGAAGCTTCTGGGCAGAGTAGAAACCGATGAGTTGAGCCTGCTGTATGGCTGTGGCGACGTCTTTACGATGTTGTGCCGCAGCCGCTGGGGCGGACTGGAACAAGAGGGTTTCGGCATTGTCTTTGTGGAGGCTGCAGCGGCGGGTGTGGCACAGGTGGCTGGCCGTAGCGGGGGCGCGCACGAAGCGGTTGCCCATGGAGAAACCGGTTTGATCGTCGATGACCCCACCGACGCCCGTGCAGCCGCGGGCGCGATCTCGGAACTACTCGACGATGACGAGCGCCGAGGGGCTATGGCGCAGGCCGGCAGAGCGCGAGCTGAACAGGAATTCTCCTACGACATCTTGGCGAGCCGGCTAGCTACGGCGATCAATACCATGGTGCAGCAATGAGACGGCGAGAGCAGTGGGCACCAGGCCAAGCCATTCTCAACTGGTCGTGGTTCGGTACGTCGCTGTTCACGTTCACCGCGGCGGCAGCCACAATCTGGCCGGCTTGGTTCGAGTGGCCCAATTTGGTCGTTTCTTTGGTTTTGTTCGTAGCTGGCACCGGGGCGATGGTGTGGGCATTCTTGCTCGCCGTGGAACGAAGTCGCCAACATGCCATCGGGATCGGGAGCCTTTATTTTGCTGCGGGAAGCGCCCCTACCCAAGTGCAGAAGATCCTGCTGAGTTCACTAGCGGTTGAGGTAGTGGTGGCACTGACCACGGCATCGATACGGATTTACACGCCATCGGCGTTCGGAATCCTGGTTCCGGTTTGGGCTCTCGGTCTCACAGGACTGTGGTGTGCTCGCTTCGGCGAATTCGAGTTGCGCCAAACCGACCCGCAAAGCGGTTAGGGTCGAACGCGATGGTTGATCAGGCGACCGAACGAACAACGATAATGGCCACGCCGGAGCAGTGTTATGCCACGGCGATCGACTTTGAGAAGTACCCCGAATGGGCCTCCGACATCAAGATGGCTCGGGTCCTCTCGCGTGACGACGAAGGCCGAGCTGTCGATGTGGAATATCGGGCCGCGGCTATGGGACGTAGCACTACTTACACGTTGCGCTATTTCTACGGCGCCAACCCGCGTCGGCTTGCCTGGCGTTTGCAACGAGGTGACATCACCAGACGCCTCGACGGCGAGTATGAATTTCTGCCGGTGCCATCCGACCCCGGATCTACCGAAGTCGTGTATCACCTAGCCGTAGATCTGAAAGTCCCCCTGCCGGGTTTTGTCAAGCGACGCGCCGAGGCTCGCTTGTTGCGTACGGCTCTTGAGAACTTCACCAAACACGTTGAGAGCCGTTCGTCGTGAGGTCTCCTGCTACCGATCAGCGCAACTGGCATGGATGAGAGCGGGTCGGTGGCCGCTGATGAAGGCCGGTTCGACGAAGTGCGGGAGGCCGCTGAGGCGGTCTTGGCATCTCTAAAGTGGCTGGTCGAAGCTACCGAAAGAGTTATCGAAGATCCAGAAGCGATGGCAGCGGTAGCAGCGACGGGGAGGTCTTTCGTTGACGCTTTCACAAGAGGATTCAGGTTCAACGAATACCCCGGAGGCTCTGATGCTCCCGGCACAGATCAGTAGCGGTCGATCATGAAGTTCCGCCGGATCGGCGAGCTTCCGCCCTATGTCTTCACGATCATTGACTCGTTGAAGATTGATGCACGGCGAGCGGGTGAAGATGTGATCGACCTCGGCTTCGGCAACCCCGATCTCCCATCTCCCCCCACCGCGGTGAACAAGCTGATTGAAGCGGCCCAAAACCCTCGGAACCACAGGTATTCCTCCAGCAGGGGAATCCCCAAGCTCCGTGCCGCGGTAGCTGATCTTTATCAGCGCCGATTCGGTGTCGAACTTGACCCGGAGACCGAAGTGATCAACACGATCGGCGCCAAAGAGGGATTCAGTCATCTGATGTGGGTCTTGCTGGAGCCAGGAGACTCAGTTCTCGTACCCTCCCCGTCGTATCCGATCCACCTCTTCGCTCCGCTGTTTGCTGGTGCCAACGTTCGCGAGATGCCCTTGACCAGCAATCAGGAAGACTTCTTTGACACTCTCAGGATCCGCTTCGAGTATTCCTGGCCTCGCCCGCGAGTCATTGTGTTGTCGTTTCCGCACAACCCGACAACCGCATGCGTTGATCTTGATTTCATGCAACAAGTTGTCGATTTCGCCCGTCAACGCGATGTCATGGTGGTGCACGACTTCGCATACGCCGACCTCGGTTACGACGGATACATGCCGTGTTCAATCCTCGAAGCCGATGGCGCAAAAGAGGTGGCAGTCGAGTTTTATTCGATGACGAAGAGCTTTTCGATGGCGGGTTGGCGTGTCGCTTTCATGGTTGGCAACGCTGAGACTGTGGCTGCTTTGGCGAAGCTGAAGAGCTATCTCGATTATGGCTCGTTCCAGCCAGTGCAGATCGCCGCCACCGTAACCATGAACGAAGCTTCGGATTTCCCCAGCGAGGCCCGTCAAATCTACGAGAGCCGACGCAACACGCTTTGCGATGGGCTTGCTCGCATCGGCTGGGAGGTTGAGCCACCGAAAGGGACCATGTTCACTTGGGCGCCGATCCCAGAGCCATATCGCCACCTGGGTTCAGTCGAGTTCGCGTCGATGCTCGTCACCGAGGCCAACGTTGCGGTTTCTCCTGGCATGGGTTTTGGTCCCGGTGGGGAAGGCAATGTGAGATTTGCCCTGATCGAAAACGAACAGCGAATCAACCAAGCAATACGTCAAATGCGCTCTGCCCTAACCAAACTCGCCTAGCGCCAGCTTCGCTTCATACCCGCTCTTGTTCGCTGCGCTTCTTTCCCGCTCTTGTTCGCTGCGCTCACGGGCCGCTCGGCCGCGGGCGGGCCGCTCGGGCCACGGCCTCGTTCTGTCGCTGCCGTGTGCGGGACCAAGCCGCTCGGCCTCAGGGTCTATTCGGTTAGATCCCACGCTAAAGATCGACCCACTGCTCGTTGCCATTGGGCATAGTCTGCATCAGCACGCCTGCGGTCAGGATCTGGCTGGAATCTGCGGTCAGCGTCGGACTCGCTCAACAGACTGGCGACATCGTCAAGTCCGCTCCAAACCCCTTCAGCAATTCCCGCTAGGTAGGCAGCGCCGAGTGCTGTTGTCTCTGCAACAGATGCGCGGATGACGGGAACGCCAAGCTGATCGGCCTGGATCTGCAATAGGACGTCCATCACCGATGCACCACCGTCGACTCGGAGTTCGCTAAGACGCGTTCCGGAAGCGGCAGACATGGCTTCGACCACGTCGCGGCTTTGGTAGGCCATAGATTCCACCGTCGCACGGACGATTTCTGCGCGACCGGTGCCGCGGGTGAGGCCCACGATCGTACCGCGCGCCCGTGCATCCCAGTGGGGTGAACCGAGCCCTGCAAGTGCCGGAACGAAAACGACGCCACCAGTGTCGGAGACCGACGCGGCGAGCGGTCCGGTCTCGGCTGCATCGTCAATTATGCCGAGACCGTCGCGTAGCCACTGAATCGCCGCCCCGGTAACGAAGATTGCTCCTTCGTAGGCGTATGTCGTTTTGTCTTCAATGGTCCATGCAACGGTTGAGAGCAGCCCCTCGACTGGTTCGGGGCGTTGGGCACCAACGTTCATCAGCACGAAGGAGCCGGTCCCGTAGGTGTTCTTGGCTTGCCCAGGCCAAAAGCAGGTTTGACCGAATAGAGCGGCTTGCTGGTCACCGGCAATCCCACTGACCGGTACTCCGGCGCCCGTAGGAATGTCGGCTGTTGTTTCACCAAATCGTCCCGATGATGGCAATACCTCCGGCAGCGCGGTCATCGGCACGTCGAATAGTGAGCACATCTGGTCACTCCACGACATTGTGCCGATGTCGAACAACAGGGTCCGGCTGGCGTTGGAAGTGTCTGTGGTGTGGTGCCCGCCGGTCAGGTTCCAAACGAGCCACGAGTCGACCGTACCGAAGGCCAGATGCTTGTCGGGCGTGACACCCCCTTGCTTGAACAACCATTCCAGTTTGCTCGCAGAAAAATAGGGGTCAAGGACGAGTCCCGTGGTTGAACGCACCAAATCGAGATGCCCCGCGGCCTGCAATTGCTCACATCGTGTGGCGGTACGGCGATCTTGCCAGACGATGGCACGATGGAGGGGTTGGCCGCTACGCCGATCCCAGACCACCACCGTTTCTCGCTGGTTGGTAATACCGATCGCGCAGATGGGTTCAGCAGTCGTCTCCACGATCTCGGCAAGGGTTTCCAGGACCGCTTGCCATATCTCGACGGGATCGTGTTCCACCCAGCCTGGTCTTGGAAAGTGCTGAGTGAACTCCCGGTATGCAAAACCGAGCGGCACGCCCTGTTCGTCTACGGCGAATGTGCGAACTCCGGTCGTGCCTGAATCGATAGTGATAACAAGTCCCATGACCCGACGTTATCTGTTGGTAGCGTCGCTGGAATGAAAGTTGGAGTGCTTACCGGTGGTGGTGATTGTCCTGGCTTGAACGCGGTGATCCGAGGCGTCGTACGCAAGGCCGAACGGGAATACGGCGACGAGGTTGTCGGGTTCCTCGACGGTTGGAGTGGCCTGCTCGATGATCACTGGATGCCACTTGATGTCGAGGCTTGCCGAGGACTTTTGACCCGCGGAGGCACCGTTTTGGGGACGAGTCGCTACCAGCCTTACATGTTTGATGATGGGGTTGAGCGCGTAAAAGCCACTATGGCCCGACACTTTGTTGACGCGCTGATCGTCATCGGAGGAGAGGGAACGCTCTCGGCTGCTTCTCGAATTCACGCCGATGGCGTACCTTTGGTTGGTGTACCCAAGACCATCGACAACGATATCGGCGGGACAGAGAGGACCTTCGGCTTCGACACAGCGGTGCAAATTGCCACTGATGCGATCGACCGACTACACACCACAGCAGAGTCCCATGATCGGGTGATTGTTGTTGAGGTGATGGGCCGCCATGTGGGGCATATTGCCACTTGGGCCGGGATCGCCGGTGGTGCCACGTTAGTGCTGGTTCCAGAGGTGCCTTTTGATATCAGCGCGATATGTGAATCGCTCAAGAGAAGGCACCGGCGAGGCCGCTTCTCTTCGATAGTGGTAGTTGCGGAGGGTGCGGTTCCTGCACCTGGAACGCTTGAGGTCGCCGAGCCGACAATCGACGAATATGGCCACGCCAGACTCGGTGGAATCTGTAACGTTGTGGCCCAAGAGATCGAACAACGTACTGGTTTTGAGACGCGGGTCACGGTGCTTGGACATGTCCAGCGGGGTGGCACCCCTTCGGCGCTGGACAGAGTGCTTTCCACTTGGTATGGGGTTGCCGCTATGAGTGCGGTGCACGAAGGTGACTTTGGGACGATGGTTGCTTTTAATAACAACAAGGTCGTCCGGAGGCGTCTCGATGAGTGTGTCTCGACGCTGAAATACGCAGACCCGGATCTGCTGGAAGTGGCTCGCACGTTTTTCCCGTAGGGCTTTTCCTCAAAGCTGAACTGCGAACAAGGGCCTAACCCTCTACGTCACCTGGATCTTCATCTCCAGACTCAGGCTCACCTTGAACTTGAGATTCAGGGTTGAAGGAGGCGTAGTTGCTGCGATCGACCGTTTGGTCCTCGTCTGTGGTCTCGGCGCTAGTCGGGAGTGCTTGGCGCTGAGAATCGATCAAAACCCGGACTCGGTTCACATTGCTACCGGGTTCGGTCGCAGTCCAAACGAGTTGGGCCACGGCTTCAAGTAAGATCGGGCTTACATCAGCCTCGGGGTCGTCCTGGGTGATATTGATCGTCAACAGATCTCGGTCCCGTGTTGCGCTCAACAGATCAAACTCAAGCAACTGATTCACCAAGCCGATATTTCGCTCATCTTCGGTGCGGAACTCGTCAAAGAGGGGCCGCAGCCGGCCTGCGTTGGTGGTAAACGGTCGGATCTCTCTGACAACCGGCACCACGATCGATTCGACCTGGTCGATCAAATAAAAAGTTGCGGGCTCGGTGGGCACCACAGGTGCGGTGATTGTGGTCGTGGTGTAGCCAGGCCGCAGGTTCTCTGGCAGATCACTCGTAGAAATCTCAGATGCCGGCCCGTCAGTCGGAACTGAACAGGCGACGGCGAGCAACGCGACTACGAGTGCCGTGTTGAAAATCCGGCTCACTGATCGTCTTCCGGATCGATTCGTATCGGCAGAGCAACGACCATCCGGGCTCCCGGCATTCCGTCGGGCCGATCCTCGACCCAAACCTCCCCGGTGTGCAGTCGCACATGTTCTGAGACGAGTGACAACCCAAGTCCTGTGCCAGTATTGTGGCCGCGTCGTCCGCCCGAACTGCCCCGACTGAAGCGGTCAAAGATCACTCGCCTCTCGTCCGCGGGGACTCCCGGACCATGGTCTTGGACTGCCAAGAACGCCACATCCTGTTCGCTGGAAATCTCGACCTCAATGTTGCCCCCGCCATACTTGTCCGCGTTGTCAATAAGGTTGGCTATCACCTGCGCAAGGCGACGTTTATCAGCGACGATCACCAAAGACTCACCCTCTTCGCTTACCGAGAGTGCGATATCAGGTCTGGTCGAATAGCTGATTGCGTGCCGGACGAACTCGGCAAAAAAGACCGGTTCGGCTTGCAGAGCTGCGGTACCGACATCGTACCGACTGATCTCGAGTAGATTTTCGACCAGTTGGGTGAACCGAGCGATGTCATCGGTCAGCAGTGCCAGCGCTGTTTGGCTGCGTTGCGACATTTGATAGCGGTCATTATTGAGAACCTCCGCTGAAGCACTGAACGTCATCAGCGGAGAACGAAGCTCATGACTAACTTCCGAGGCAAAGCGGGCATCGCGGTCAATACGGTCCTCAAGAGACTGGGCCATACCGTTGAACGAAGCCGAGAGCGAAGCCAAGTCAGCGTCGGCCGGTGGATCGAGCCGGGTTTGAAGTTCGCCCGCGGCTAGTGATTCAGCAGCCGCGCGAATATCAGCCAGCGGCCTAAGCGCGCGACGCGAAGCCCACAATCCGAACGCAGCCGCAACCAGAGTTGTGACAGTGCCAACACCAAACAGAATCAGGCCCAGAGAATTCAAAGTGTCATCGACTTCGCCAATGAGCACAGCCTCGAAATACGCGGCATCGCGGCCCGGGAGTTGAACGCCGCTGACGATGGCAGGTTCTCCGCTCAGATTGACCCGGGTGCGACCCGCCGATCCTTGAGAGACGAGCTGCAGAAGCGTAGCGGGCACAGTCTCCTCGCTGAACACCACCGGGTTCAGCCCTACCCACTCATCACCGAATCGAACCAGCGGCAAAGCACCTGAGGTAGTTGTCAAGGATTCGAGAATTGCGGCGACCCCTTCAGCAGCAGGTTCATCGCCTATCTGACGTTGGAACCGCTGACCGTTTTCAGCAAACGAAGCCAGCGCCGCGGCGTCGCGCTCAACCAAGAGACTTCGACGCGTCAGCGTCAAGGTCAACAGTCCGATCGCAGTGGCTAAGAGCAGGCCTCCCAAAGCAAAAAGAAGAGTGATTCTTGCCCGCAGACCGAGTCGTTCCCAACGAGACACAATCGCCAATCTCTCCTACGCGGCCAGTTTGTAGCCCAGGCCCCGGACAGTGAGGACGTGACGCGGGTTGGCAGGATCGGACTCGATTTTTGTGCGAAGCCGGCGAATGTGCACGTCAACGAGGCGACCGTCGCCGAAATAACCGTAACCCCAGATTCTCTCAAGTAGCAGCTCGCGGCTAAACACCCGACCGACGTTGGACGCCAGCTCCACAAGAAGTCGAAACTCGGTCTTGGTGAGATGTACTTCTTCTGTCCCGACTCGTACCACCCCTTCGTCAGGGATTATTTCCAGCTCACCGAATACAAGCTGTCGAGCGCCCGGGTCCGAGGTGCGGACACGGCGCAGCAACGCCCGGATCCGTGCCGATAGTTCTTTAGGGGCGTGGGGTTTGGTCAGGTAGTCGTCGGCTCCCGCCTCAAGTCCCGCGACAACATCATGAGTGTCGGCTCGTGCCGTGACCATGACGATCGGCACATCGGAGACCTTGCGAATCGACCGGCAGACCTCAAAGCCATCCATCCCCGGAAGCATGATGTCTATCAAGACAACGTCTGCGGGGGTTTGGCCGAAGGCAAGCAGCGCGTCTTCGCCCGACTCGGCTTCGGCTACCTCGTATCCCTCATCTTCAAGAGCGAGTCGCACAGACATTCGGATTCGCTCGTCGTCCTCAACGGTAAGTATACGTGTGCTCACAAAGACGATGTTCTCAGATTTTCAGCCGTTACGTAAGCCCACCTTCTTGATGGGCGCGTTCGCGTGCTTCTCGTTGGTTCCATTCAGCGGCAGCTCGTAAGGCGAGAACTGCCACAACAGCAACTCCCGCGGCGCAACCGATCGCGCTCACAAGTCCCACGATTCCCGCTTCGGTGGGGCAACTCTCGGCGCATTGAAGGTCGGTGACCACATAGCCGATAAGACCTCCACAGAGTCCAGCGAGCAGAATCGACACTACGGCCAGAACACGCATAAATCTGTTGGGAGCAGAGGTTGTCGTCATTGCCCCGATCCTACCGACGCGCTAGCGGCGTCGCCGCCTAGAGTTCCGGCCGTGCGCTCACTCGTTGTTCTTCCGACATATGACGAGGCTGCGAACATCGCCGAGGTGTTTCGCCGCTTGCGTCTGGCCTGCCCTGAGGCCCGGGTGCTCGTGGTTGACGACGCCTCCCCGGACGGCACTGCAGACGTTGTTGAGGCATTGGGCGAGGAGCTCGCTGGTATTGAACTGCTGCGGCGAAGTGGAAAATCAGGTCTTGGGTCTGCATACCGCGAGGGATTTCGGCGGGGATTGGAGCAGGGATTCGACATTCTGGTAGCGATGGACAGCGACCTGTCACATGACCCAGGAGTGCTCCCACAGCTTCTTGAGGCGATTGAGCAGGGAGTGGACCTGGCCATCGGCAGCCGCTACGTCCCTGGTGGATCGATTCCTGACTGGTCCTGGCATCGCAGGTTGCTCTCCAAATGGGGCAACCGCTATGTCGGAGTCGCTCTCGGAATGGGTGTTGCCGACGCCACTAGCGGTTACCGAGCCTTTCGGGCCACAACGATTGCCAAGATCGATTTCCACGAGATTCGAGCCGATGGGTATGGCTTCCAGATCGAAATGGCCTACCGGATGTTGGGTGTCGGTGGAACTGTTCGTGAACTCCCGATTTCGTTCGTTGACAGGGTGAGAGGTAAATCGAAGATATCGCCCCGCATTGTTGCCGAAGCACTTGTGCTGGTGACTTGGTGGGGCGTGCGGGATCGGCTGCGTCGCTTGTTGGGTCACAGATCCTGAGCGAAGGAGTTAGGTAGTTCTTGCGTTGGTTTGACGCGCAAGCTGTGCGACACTGTAGGTGTCGGCCATTTGATCCGGAGGAATGATCGGTGCCGTTATCTGAAGACGAGCGACGGATTCTCAACGAAATCGAGGACCATCTCTATGAGAGCGACCCCGCTTTGGCGCGCGAGGTTGCGCAGACGACCATCTACACGCATGCCTTTCGAAATCTCAAATGGGCGACCTTGGGTTTCTTGGTGGGTGTCACGTTCATGGTCGTGTTGCTATCGGTCCACTATCTGCTCGCTTTCTTTGGATTTGCGGTGATGCTGGCGAGCGTCTTGTGGTTCGAGAAAAATGCCCGAAAACTGGGGCGGGCTGGGCTCCAGGAGATGACTGAGCACTATCGGGGTGGCACCTTGCGCGACGCTGTTGGAGGAGCTGGTATACGTCTGCGCCAACGTTTCCAGCGCCCAGACGACCGCCTGTAACGGTTTGTCCGCTAACTCCTAATCGGCTCGCGCCCCTACTAATCAACGAGGGTTCTAGGATCAATCGCCGCTAGCGCCACGCGGCGCAGGCCCGCAAGGGAATGGCAACGATCAACTATCTGTGCCGAGGCCTCTTTGGCCCCAAGCGCCAACTCGTTGGCAAAGTTGGCACGGCCTATATCGTCTTCGTCGGTGGAATCGGCGCTGGAGGTGTCTGAATAACGCAGCGCTGTGACGCAGGCGGCTAGTTCGTGCAGCGGCGGAAGATCACTTCTGAAGCGTTCCGCCTCGGCGGCGAACTCCAAGGGGGTCTGATGTCGTTTGGGTGACAAACCGAGCAACCTGAGCGCTCTGATGGCATCGTCCCAGGCAATCTCGGCTCTGTGAATTGGGTCGGCAGCTCTTCGGCGTAAGCGCCTCCGTCGGCGGATTGCTCTGAAAGTGGGGGGGACGGCAGCGAGTGCTGCGATACCGGCGATCACTATGGGAATCAGGCGGATCACGTCAAGAAACTCTGGCCGTTGAGACTCAGACACAGAGGTTGAATCCGCAACGCTCCCGGGTGCTGTTGGACGGGGCGCGGGAGCAGCTTGACGGCCGCCGCTGCTTTGAGCCGGGGTTGAGTCGGGCGCGAACTCCGACAAGGCTCCTGCGCGGTTGCTGGAGTACTGCCGTGCATCGGTGTGACCGGTGATATCGGAATCGTGGGGTCTGCTGCGGCCAGGGGTCGGCTCAAATACGATCCAACCCACCCCTGCGAAGTGCACCTCGGGCCAAGCATGTCCATGATGCCCCCGTACTACGTATTCTTGGCGCGCGGGGTCCCACGAGCCCCAGGTGTAACCGACTGCAACCCGTGTGGGGATTCCAAGTGAACGGGCCATCGCCGCGAACACCGAGGCGAACTGTTCGCAATACCCACTTCGGACGTTGAATAGGAAATCCTCCGCAGTGGAGACATTGTGCCGCCTAGCGACGTTGAGGTCGTAGCTGAAGTTCGCCGGATTCCGAAAGAAATCCTGCAACATCCTGGCCCGCTGGTAGTCGTTCGCGGCGCCTTCGGTGACTTGGTGGGCGAGGGTGGTGATTCGCTGTGGCCAGCAATCATGGGTTGTCGTGGACTCTGCGGGACCGCAGATCGGCGGGAGTTGAATATGTTCGGCCAAGAACTCTCCGCTTAAACCTGCCGCTGCTCGGTCCGGAAGCTGCGCAGGATCGTAATCGGGAATCAAACTCTCGATCGTGTAGCGAAACCCCTGCTCTGCTTGCGCTTGAGAGTCCCTGTGATACACCAGCGCGCCAGTAGCAATTTCGTATTCGAGGTTGACTCCGCCGTCGTCGAGCACGCGGCTTGGTTCATAAGCGGCAGGCAAATAGATGTCGTCTTCGCCCTGAGAGCGTATGGTCACGGTTTGGGTCAACTTCGTGCGGTTTGCGACTGAGGGGTCAACTGTGCTGTCGAGTTGGCCCCGAACCTCGTCGAAGTTCGACGTGCGTTCCCACTGGCTGCCGTTGAAACTCGTGAGAGCCATTAAACGCCAATAGTCACGCTCGTCTTCGGCGACCCTTACCGAGAAAATCTCCTGATCGCTTTGTTCAACCAATGAAGCTGAGACATTGACGAGCGGGCTGATGATACTGCGAGTTGTTGGTGGGTCGTCCAGTTCGGTGACGTCGAACAACGGTTGAGAGTCGGCACCGGGGATGCGAGGGGCCACGAAGCCCCCGAAGACGACGACAATACAGCCGAAAATGGCGCCCACCCGCAGAATTGTGGACACGCCTCGACTCGCTTTGGTTGCGACCCAGACTTCATCAGCGGATTTGCTGAAAGCTCGCATTGAGAGCAGAACCGCGGCAACTGCCGCCGTGTATGCAATTCCATGAGCTATCTGATTGCGATCGACACCCAGAAGGGCGGTGAAGACAAGAACCGACGTTGCTGGAGCGATGGCTTCAAAAAAGGATCGCATCCGGAAGGCCGCAGAATCGGCCAAGAACGCCGCAAACCAGATCAGTACCGATGCGCTCACCACAAAACCCCGCAGCGGCTCAACCGGCGCGGAGTCATCGGCGAAAACGATCGCGGCGGCTGAGAGGTCGTCAGTCAGAGCGCGGATCGTCTCCGCTGTCGGGAACACGAATGCGCTGTCGTTGGGATAGAAAACTGCGCTACCGAGCAGTATCAGCGTGACTGCGCTAACGATCGTCGATAGTCCGATCTTGAACCTGGCACGACGGCAGGCAATTGCCACCAGGTGAGACACGACTACCATCAACAGGACATCACGCAAGAAGGTCAGGTCAACAAACAGGCGCTCCAGTGTGATCGTGGCGACTATCGATCCGGCGATCAACGAAGCCTCGGCGACGGCGCTAGTGACCTGACGCGGATTCACTCGAACTCGTGTGATCGGCGAGCTTCTGAGGACAACAGTGCTCCAAGTTGGTTTGGAGCGCTGAGATGAATCCAGCCCGATGAGCGGTGACTGTGGCTATTGGCACCCCAGTTCGCCACATCGGTTGTGATGACCAGTTGAGCCCCTAGCCGTTCGGCAAAATTGCGTCGTGCTGCAAGGTCGGTGATGAGTGCAGGATCGGCCGAAACAGCGATAACGGTGCCGCCGTTGCTTGGAATCGCCGCGTGAATCTGTGGTGAACCATCGGCCAAAAGTGCCAGGAACTCAAGCAGAGAGTCGAGTTGTGAACTGCCGATGACTCGTCTGGTGGAGCGGCCGTCAGTTGTCTCAACAAGTGTGGCATCGCCCGCCGCGAGGACGGAGGCCGCGATTGAACCAGCGATAGATGTTGTGACATCCAAGGCTGTTGCGAGATCACCCGGTGGTCGTGTGTCGATCACCACAGAAAGCAGACCGTGCTGGGGAGGGCGTGGTTGTCGCACTTGGAGTTCGTCTTGGCGTGCTGAGGACAGCCAATGGACGCGCCGCAGATCATCGCCTGGCGTGTAGGGACGAAGCCCGTCGAAGTCGTCATCGCTCAGTCCGAGCGACTGGTGATGTTTCTTGCCGAGCAATGAGTGCTCTGCGGAGGGGACTGGGAATTGGGGGATGATCTCGAGGCGAGGATGCACAACTAATCGCAACAGACTGGGGATCTCGTGTCTTCGCTGCACAAGCCCGAAAGCGTCACTGTCATGGATCGTCATCGGCCCGACCTCATGCAATCCGCGGCTGGCGGTGTTGAGACGGTAGGAAGCGCGAGCCACGCCTCCTTCGGCTGCTATTGGGGCGACGTTCAAGGTGAAACCTCGGGTGCCTCGTACAGCATCATGAAGATGAAGCAGGGGGGTGCGTCGGGACCCTTGGTTGTGCAGCTCAATATCAACGCGCGCTGAATCTCCTGCGGGGACGCGCTGCGGAGAGAGTCGCTTTTTGACAGTTACCCGAGACGGGAGCAGGTGTCGAAGCAGCAGTGCGAGTGCCACCGAGGCAACTCCGGCGATGCCGGGAACCAGGAACTCAATCCCGCCGATGAGGCGTCCGAAGATTCCCAGGACTCCGCTGACGATTAGCACCCACCAGCCTGTCCGGGTCGGCACGTTATCTTCTTTCGGGCCGCGGAACAGGAACGCTGTCTAAGATCTCGGTGACCACATCGGAGGTTCGGACGCCGCGCATGCGCACTTCGGGAGTGACCAGCAGTCGGTGTGGGAGTACTACGCGTGCCAACTCCTTCACGTCGTCTGGTGTCGAATATCGGCGTCCGGCAGAGGCAGCTTGGGCCCGCGCGACGCGTTGCAACGCCAACACACCGCGAGGCGAGAGTCCGAGTAACAGAGAGGGGTGTCCGCGCGTGGCGCTAGCCAAGTTGAGCAGGTACTGGCGCAACGGCGCAGCGACGTAAATCTGCTCAAGCGACCCCGACATTTCCCTGACCGCTTCAGCAGAAACAACTGCGCTGAGTTGATCGACCGCATTGCCGGTTCCTTCGTGCGATTCAAGGATCAGGTTCTCAGCCTCACGATCTGGATAGCCGATGGCAAGCTGCATGAGGAAGCGATCAAGCTGGGCCTCCGGGAGCGTATAGGTGCCCTCGTGTTCGATCGGGTTCTGGGTTGCGATGACGATAAAGGGCGAACCCAGTTCGTGGGTTACTCCATCGGAGGTGACCTGACGCTCGCCCATCGCTTCGAGCAGAGCTGATTGAGTTTTGGGCGAAGCACGGTTGATCTCGTCTGCCAACAGCACGTCAGAAAAGATTGGACCGGGCCGGAACTCGAAGGTCTCGCTCGCTCGATTCCAGACCGACATACCAGTTACATCAGTCGGGAGCAGGTCGGGAGTGAATTGGACCCGTCCAAATCTTCCGTCGACACTGCGCGCCAGAGCTTTTCCGAGGCTGGTCTTGCCGACGCCGGGGACGTCTTCGATAAGTACGTGGCCGTCGCACACCAGAGCAAGCACGAGTAGGTGAATCACGTCGGCTTTGCCGCGTATCACTGTCTCGACATTGGCAACAATCGCAGCAAAGTTTCGCTGGAATTCGGTCGTGGTTTCGCTGTCTTGGGCCGGATCTGGCACAGCATTATCGGCTGTCAAACCTCGGGGAGTCCCCGGGCTACGGTCGATTGTGCTCACTGTGTCTCCAAGCGCAATGTTTCCAAGGGCATCAATGCTAACTAGTTTGTCGGCCATGCCTGTTGCGCTTGCGGTTGATATTGGCGGAACTAAGTTCGAAGCTGCGATCGTGACGAACACTGGCGAGATTCGTGGGCGTGTCCGAGTCGACTCGACTGCGGCGAGCGATGCAGAGGAGCTGTTTAGTCGACTGGCTGGGATTGTTGAGTCGTTTGATCTTGGCTCGGTAGATGTCTGTGGGGTCGGTTCTGGCGGTCCGATGCTCCCCAACGGTGAGGAAGTGTCTCCACTCAACATCGGTGCGTGGCGAGACTTTCCGCTGCGTTCTCGGGTGGCGGAACTAACCGGGCTGCCCACGTTTGTTGACAATGACGCCAAGGCCCTAGCTCTGGCAGAAGGTTGGCTTGGAGCGGCAGTGGGAGTGCCAAACTATATTGCCATGGTTGTGTCAACCGGTGTTGGTGGTGGGATTGTTCTCAACGGCAAACTGCTTGACGGCGCACTCGGAAACGCGGGACATATCGGACATGTTGTCGTGGAACCGGAGGGAACGGAGTTGCCTGGGCATGTCCGTGGAGTGCTCGAAGGTGAAGCCAGCGGTACCGCCATTGCCTTTCGAACAGGAGCACCGGCCAGCGTAGCCTCTGTGGTTGAACGGGCGAGGGCGGGCACCATGGTGGGCCGGGCGGTGGGTTCGGTTGCCAATCTGCTTGATTTGCGGCTTGCGGTTGTAGCGGGTTCTGTGGCTTTGGAGTATGGCGACGACTTTTTTGCCGCCGCTCAACTTGAGTGCGACCGAGTGGCTCGACTGCAGCATTCTGTCGGTACAAGAATCGTTCCTGCGGGCCTCGCTGCCGAGGGTCCGTTGATCGGTGCCGCTGCAGTTGGTTTCAGTGGCGCCGAGTATCGCACTGGTGACGTATGAGGCACTGCTGATGAGACAGCAACGTGTCATGCTGGCGATGTTCGCGGTGTTGGGGGCGGTCATTGCGCGACCCTCCCTGTGGGCCACAGCGATGCTCGAGGCGAAGCGCTTCGTGCCTGACGATTGGCTACGGCACAGCCCCTATCTCCCATTGCCGGATCCGGAGTTGCTTCGCTTTCGGGTTGCTACTCAGTACGGAGATCCCGAATCTCCGGTCGTGGTAAGCGATGTGGTCGTCTGGTTGCGTTGGTGCAAAGCTGAGAACCGGCGTAGGCGCAGGGGCTAGCGTTCGTCCATGGCCGGAGTCCTCGTTCTCAATGCAACGTTCGAGCCTCTCGCGGTTGTGCCGGTTCGTCGAGCCGTTTGTTTGATGCTGGCCGACAAGGTCGAATTGCTGCACGCCTCCGGGCGTCTGGTGCGCTCTGAGCGGCTGGCGTTGGCAGAACCCTCAGTGGTACGACTGTCGCGTTACGTCAAGGTTCCGTATGCACGCCATCGCTCGCCTAATCGCCACGGGATTTTTATTCGCGACGGCCACAGTTGCCAATATTGCGGCGGACGTGCGGAGACTGTCGATCATGTAGTGCCTCGTAGTCGTGGCGGTTGTCATGCGTGGGAGAACGTTGTGGCAGCATGTCGGCGTTGCAATGCCGGCAAGCGCGATCGTTTGCTTCCAGAAACCTCAATGCGGCTTCGGCGCCCACCCGGGCCACCTCCGCCAGGTTCTTGGATTGAGATTTCTTCAGGATCAATGCCAGTTGCCTGGTTGCAATACTTGACTGATCAGCGCCGCTCAGCGTGACCTGGATCACCGGGCATCTTCACGGCAGCGCTTCGATCCTTCATGAGTTCGCCCCACCAAAGCAACGTGAACGGACTCTTTGTGTTCTAGAGGCGCACTCGGCTGCATTTGTTATCGGGAGTTCTCAACCCGAGAGCCAGGTTGATTGGCGATGCGCCTCGGCGCTGGGCGTGTCGATCGTGCGTCGGTGCAGTGGGGGAGGAGCGGTGCTGCTGGTTCCTGGTCAACATGTGTGGATTGATGTTTGGTTGCCCTCTGGTGACGTCTTGTGGAGCGACGATGTGGTAGTCGCTGCGGAGTGGCTCGGCGAGGTTTTTGCCTTGGCGTTTGCAGATGCGGGGATAGGCGATCTGTCGGTTCACGTCGGTCCGGCGAGCAACGATGCCTTGTCGCGGAAAGTCTGTTTCTTGGGTCGCGGCCCCGGAGAAGTTTTTTGCGGTGGGCGAAAAGTCGTTGGACTGAGTCAGCGGCGAACTCGCGATTGGATCCGTTTCCAAACGATCGTACACCGTCAATTCTCTGCGAACTACACGGACGCTCTGCTGGCTGTTGCGGTGGATTCTGAGGTGATCGCGCAGTGGCAGTCGCAGGTGTATGAGATCGGTGACTTGCCGATTCTCGATCTGTTGCAGACCCACCTGCCTCAATAGTCCAGTCGGCGAGGTCACTCCGTTAGAGGCCACGCGGAAGGCCCGGCACCCGGATTTGGTGCTTCGTTCAATGTTCAGGCGCCAGAGAAACTTGCAAAATCATGGTGGGTATAGGAGTATAGTGGAGCGATCTGGTGGATAAGGGAGCCATATCAATCTATGAGTAGGACAGGGGGTGTGAAATGGCCAAGTTCATGGGAACTTACGAGCACACGCTCGATGACAAGGGCCGACTCATCCTTCCTGCGACTTTTCGGTCGAAGTTGGCCCAAGGTGCGGTCACGGTTCCGCTTGATCGTTGCCTGGCGATCCTCCCGCCGAATGAGTTCGAGCGCATGGCGACCCACCTCAAGACACGGATGTCGGAAGGACGAGCGGACATGGACCACCTGCGCGCCTTTGCGAGCCTCGCCGACGAAGTAGTCCCTGACTCCCAGGGCCGAATGCGTCTGGCTCCTCATCTCAGGGATTTAGCAGGCCTTGACCGCAATGTTGTTGTGGCGGGAGTGCTCGAACGAATCGAAGTATGGGATCCGGCTCGTTGGTCGTCTGTCTTCCCCTCCGGCGCCGCCAAGTTCGTTTCATCCATTGTCCGTGAATACGGGCTTGGACCTCCTGATTCAGAGTCAATCACTTGAGTACCGAAGACCGTACATGACCTTATGGAACACGATTCATGGCCGACCTTGATCCCAGCAGCGAATTTATTCATCAGCCGGTGATGCTCGATGAAGTGGTGACGGTGTTGTCCGACGTGCCCGATGGTGTTGTGGTTGACGCAACTCTCGGTGGCGGCGGACATGCCGATGCATTGCTGAACGCTAACGAAGGACTCTCGCTGATCGGACTGGACCGTGATCAGGTGGCACTGAATGCGGCATGCACCCGTCTCGCGCCCCACGGCGATCGAGTCATTGGACTTCACCGTCGCTTTGATGAGATCGCCGAAGTGATACGAGAACTTGGTCACCACAAAGTCTCAGGATGTTTTTTTGATTTAGGTGTCAGTTCACCTCAACTCGATGTTCCACAGCGGGGTTTCAGCTATCGGCAAAGCGGTCCGCTCGACATGCGGATGGATCGCAGTGGGGGAATCACGGGTGCTGATGTGGTCAACAGCTACGACCAGGGTGCGTTGACTTCGCTTCTGTGGCGCCATGGCGACGAGCCCAACGCTCGCCGAATCGCGCGGGCAATCGTGGCAGCCCGGCCAATCACGACGACCGTCGAATTAGCCGAGGTCATCCGCGACGCCGTGCCGGCGGCGGTCCGCCGCCGCAAGGGCCACCCGGCTCGCCGAGCCTTTCAAGCCATTCGCATTGAAGTCAACCAGGAACTCGAAATCCTTGACGACGCTCTTACCCAAGCGATCTCGCTACTAGCTCCGCGAGGTCGATGTGCGGTTTTGGCCTACCACTCGGGAGAGGACCGAATCGTAAAGCAGCGTTTCAGAGATGCGGCAGGTGAATCAACTCCACCTCGCCGGGGTCTTCCGCCGAGCCCGGCAGAAGAAGCAACCGTTCAGTTGCTCTGGCGTGGTGTTCGCAAACCCGGCAACGATGAAGTTACGAGCAATCGGAGATCCGAAGCTGCACGATTGCGCGTAGTTGAGAAACTGGAAATGGCGCGCTGATGGTTTCCAGCGTCTCTCCCCGAACCTCGCAACCGGCTCGAACGGCGCCACGGTCGTCACCTAAGCCGGCATCTCGGCCCTCTCTGCGCGTGGCAGCGGCAGAACCGACCACTCGGACCAAAGAACGGATCTGGCCAGTGTTGACGATCGTTACCTTCCTGGCGATTGCTATCGCGTTTCTGGTCGCGGGTCTGTTTGCGAGCGCCATCCAAACGCAGGCTGAGATCGACGGCATGAAACGTGAGATCGAGGAACTTCGAGAAACGCGAGTCAACGTTTTGGCCAAACGTGCATGGTACGACTCACCCGAAGGCCTAGCTGAAACAGCCACGGGGGCTGGACTCGTCCCGGCCCCCGAAGTGGCACTCTTGGTGCCCCTGGCACCTGGGCTTCTCCCTCCTCCCAACGAGATCGACCCTTTTACTCCGCCTATCGCGGCGGACCGATGAGCAGGTTGTCGAGTGTGCCCGGTTCCGGCAGGCGTGGCGATGCAGTTTCTGGCCGCGTCGATGTCAACCCGTGGAGAGCCGGCATGATATTTACGGTGCTGATTCTCGTCTCGGCCGGGTTTGTCTGGAAACTGGCGGATCTGCAGTTGAGTCCCGACGATGACTTGCTCAACAACCTCGGCAGTTATTTGCGTGAAGAAAATATTGATGCATCTCGCGGCAATATCGTGGATCGCCACGGGCGTTTGCTCGCCTTATCGGTGCCGCGGCCATCCATCGTCGGCGATCCTCGCGGCATTGCACACTCCGACAGCCCCCGCAACGTTGATGACATTGTTGCGGCGTTGGCCACTGTGCTAGGGACCGATCCAGAAGTGATGGACACGCGGCTTCGTAGCGACAAGAGCTTCGTCTACCTTGAACGCCAGGTTGAACCCGAGGTCGGAGAAGCTGTCGCGGCACTTGGCCTCCCGGGGATATGGATCATGCCTGAGCAGTATCGCGAGCATCCCAACGGTCCTTGTTCGGCGCTGTCGGTAGTCGGTCGGGTTGACACCGAACAAGTGGGAATATCGGGCTTGGAAAAGCAATATGACGAACAACTGGAAGGCAGCCCAGGCAGCGCCCTTCGGCAGACGCAGTCGGGCGGAGCAGTGCAGATCCCCGATGGCTACCACGTAGTCGAGCCCCATACACCTGGCGAGGATCTGAGACTGAGCATCGACCGCAACATCCAGTATGAAGCAGAGCAACTTCTGGCGCGAGCACTCAGCGAAACGGAGGGCACCACGGCCATAGCGATTGTTTCGAACCCTCGAACAGGCGAGATATATGCCATGGCAAGCGTCTTGCGCAACGAAGAGACAGGCGAGGTCCAATGTAGCAACGCCAACCTGGGCGCGGTCTGGGCCTACGAACCGGGATCAACCATGAAAGGGATCACATTCGCGGGGGTTTTCGACAATGGCGCATGGGAAGTCGACAAAATAGTCGAGGTCCCCGCGAGGGTGAATGTGGAGCGCGAGAGCGACGTGGACAGCCATGTCTACTACGACTATCGGCTGGCGTACGGTACGACTGTTGAGAACCTTCCCGCAACTATTCTCGGGGACTCTTCGAACACCGGAACGGTGTTGCTGGCTCAGGCTCTGGGAGCGGACGCCCTCCAGCAAACGTTCGAGAACTTCGGATTCGGGCAGTTGACCGGGTTGGCATTTCCCGGCGAGAGCCGAGGCATTCTCGACGATCTCGACTCGCACAGTCTCTTGTTGTCGAACACCGCAATCGGACAGAGTATTGCAGTCACGCCGCTGCAACTGATTCAGGCTTACAACACCTTGGCCAACGGCGGGATCCGCGTTTACCCGAAGCTTGTGCTCGACCGTGAGCTTGACGATGATGCTGCAAGCCCGACGCACACCGAGGCGAGGGTCGTGTCACAACACAGCGCACAAGCGGTGATGGAAATGTTGCGTGGTGTGGTCAGTTCCGGGACCGGCCGGCGCGCGGCTCTGCCCGGTTTTCTTGTGGCGGGTAAGACCGGGACCGCATGGCAACCGTGTGGCGACGCGTCCGGATATCTCTGCAATGACGACGAAGAAGCAGCAGAAGAAGAAGAACGGCATTACACAGCTAGCTTCGTCGGTATTGTCGAAAACGACCGAGGCCCAGTGTTGAGCGCCATTGTCGTGATCGACGATCCGCAAGGCGACAGCTACACCGGCGGTGCCGTTGCCGCCCCGATCTTTGCTGAACTCGCAGGCTATTCCGTGCGTCAACTACATCTCGCACCTTTCGGCGACGGCACCGTTGTCGAGCAGCGGATTCGCTCAGAGCCGGCTGTCGCGCAGCTGACGATCGAGCCGCAGGCGACCCCGGAGTCGGTCCAATGAGCCTGGAACTGGCTCGGTTGGCTGGGGTTCTGGGCATTGCACCGCGGCCGCAGTGGTCTGACATTGACGTCAGCGATGTCAGCCATGACTCGCGAACTGTTGATCCGGGTGCACTATTTGCTGCGATTCGTGGCGTCTCAAGCGACGGACACAACTATGCCGCGGACGCAGTAGAAGCCGGCGCGGTAGCGCTGTTGGTGGAACATCGGTTGGGGATTGGTATCCCAGAACTGTTGGTCTCCTCTGTTCGCGAGTCGCTCGGTCCCGTTGCCTCCGCCGTGCATGGCGACCCAAGCAAAGCGCTGGAACTCATTGGCATTACAGGTACGAACGGCAAGACAACCACCGTTCGCATTCTCTGTTGGCTGTTGGAGACGCTGGGAGTGTCGGTTGGCGAGATTGGTACACTGACCGGAGAACGGACCACGCCCGAAGCCCCAGAACTACAACGCGCTTTGGCAGCTGCTGTGCGCGGACAAGCGACCGTGGTGGCAATGGAGGTCTCCTCTCATGGGTTGGATCAGCGTCGAGTTGACGGCTGTCGTTTCGCGGTGGCGGCGTTCACCAACCTTGGTAACGACCATCTTGACTACCACGGCACGATGGATGAGTACTTTGCTGCCAAGCGCAGGTTGTTTACAGCGGAGTTGAGCGAGTTGGCCCTCGTGAATGTGGATAGCGAGTTCGGATCACGTTTGGCCGATGAGATCGAGATTCCGGTCGTGCGAGTTGGTGGCCAACTCGTCGACTCCGTGCGCCGTGATCGATATAGGAACAAATTCCGGTGGCGTAAGCAAGCGGTTCATCTGCGGTTGGCCGGGGCATTCAACGTTGCCAATGCAGTGATGGCCGCTGAGATCGCCGTGGCGCTTGGCCATCGGCCGGGCGATGTTGCCGAAGCACTGGGAACGACACCTTCAGTACCAGGGCGCTTCGAGGTGATTGACCAAGGTCAGCCATTCGCTGTGATCGTCGACTATGCACACACTCACGATGCTCTTGAGGCTGTCTTAGCAGCGGCACGAGCCGTGACAAAAAATTCACTTATCGTTGTATTCGGCGCTGGTGGCAACCGAGACCATGACAAGCGCCCGCTGATGGGCCGAGTCGCTCGAAGCCTCGCCGACTGCGTTGTGGTAACGAGCGACAATCCCCGGGACGAACCCCCTGAGGAGATCATTTCTGCCATCGTTTCAGGTATGGCGATTCCTCCAGATCTTGTTGAAATCGACCGTCGCCGAGCAATTGGCGCAGCCTTTGACATGGCTCGTGAAGGCGACCTGGTTCTTCTTGCTGGAAAGGGCCATGAAGCGACACAGACGATTGGATCTCGAGTGGTCTCCTTTGATGATCGACTGGTAGCGCGCGAAGAGTTGAAGCTACGAACAGGCGTGGCATCGTGAACCGCCTACTTATCGCTGCTGCCGTTTCGATGATGGTTTCGCTGTTTGGCACCAAGTTGTTGCTCAAATGGTTGACCGAGCACAGAATCGGTCAACCGATTCGTAGTGATGGGCCAGACCGACACCACACCAAAGCGGGCACTCCAACGATGGGTGGAGTCGCCATCGTGTCGGGCACGGTGCTGGGTTACGTCATTTCAGATTTTTTTGGAGGTATCTACACGCTTCGCGGCATTTTCGTGTTGATGTGCATCGTCGGTGGTGGTGCCGTCGGCTTGCTTGATGACTGGATCAAAGTTGTGGCCGTTCGCAATCGCGGACTGAACAAGCGAGCAAAGATTATTGGCTTGTTGGTTGTAGCCGTCGGTTTCGCGTTCTTGATGACCGAGTTCACCAGCGTTCACACGACCCTCTCTTTTACTCGTTTCGACAATCCCGGATGGGAACTCGGGCGTATCGGCTGGATGCTTTGGGCCGTACTGTTGATCGTCGCGACTACCAATAGCGTCAACCTCACTGATGGGCTCGATGGCTTGGCGGCTGGTGCTGGAGTGATTTGCTTCGCAGCTTTTACCTTGATCGGCTTTTGGCAGTTCCGCCATCTTGAGAACTACAGCAACCCCGCTGCGTTAGACCTAGCAGTCATATCCGCGGCAATGGTCGGTGGCATTGTTGGCTTTCTGTGGTGGAACGCGGCTCCCGCGCAGATCTTCATGGGTGATACGGGTGCTCTGGCTATTGGCAGTGGTCTTGCGGCCCTGTCCTTGTCCACGAGCACTCATCTGCTGCTGCCCATCATTGGCGGCCTCTTTGTTGTCGAGACGGTTTCGGTGATTCTGCAGATCATTGTGTTTCACCGTTTTGGCGGGCGGCGCTTGTTTCGGATGGCACCTATCCACCATCACTTTGAACTAGCGGGCTGGCCTGAGACGACCGTAATCGTGCGGCTCTGGATCATGTCTGGACTGTGTACCGCTATTGGTCTGGGGATTTTCTACCGCGACGCTATTGCTGCGGGGTTTACAGCATGACCTCAGCGAACGAAACGACCAGACCGGATCTTGCTGTTCCTCAGAGCGCACTTCTTGGGGGTTTCGGTCTCACCAATCGTGCTGTGGCCAGGGCGCTTGTCGAGCGTGGTCATACGGTCACGGCCTTCGACGACAAACCGAATGAGATCATCCGTGGACTCGCCGACGATCTCGGAATTGAACTTCTTGAGCCGGCATCGAAGCTGGATCAGTGTTTGGATCAGGTTGACTTTGTTGTCCCGACCCCAGGCCTTGCTGAAAACCACTTGCTGTTTACGAGCGCGGAACAGCGAGGATTGCCGCTGGTTTCAGAGTTGGACCTCGCCGCGCAGTGGGATGATCGCCCGGTTGTGGCGATTACCGGTACCAACGGCAAGACCACCGTTGTTGAGTTGTGTACCGATGCTTTGAAGCGGTCGGGGGTGAAAGCAGTTGCGGCCGGAAACACCGATGTTCCTTTGGTTGAAGCCGTACGCGACCATTCGACTGAAGTGTTCGTGGTGGAAGCGAGTTCGTTTCGGCTAGCGCAGATCCGTGAGTTCACACCTCAAGTTGCCACCTGGCTCAACTTCGCGCCTGACCATCTTGACGTGCATCTCAACTTGGCCTCGTATGAACGAGCAAAGTCCCAAATCTGGCGGAATCTGGCGGTGGACGGCGTTTGCGTGGCGAATGCTCTCGATCCGGTGGTTATGCGCCAGGTGAGGTCGGACCTACCTACCGTTCTCTTCGGAGGATGCCAAGCAGAATGGCGAGTCAGCCGAGGTGAATTGATCGGCCCACAAGGGCCCTTTGCTGATGTGGCAGGTTTGTGGCGTGGTCTGCCCCACGATATTGAAGCAGCCTTGGCGGTAGCCGCTTCGGTCACGCCGGTTGGTGCGACCCTGGACGCGGTGGCCCGCGCCTGTCATGAATTCTCTGGGCTGCCACACAGGATTACGCCTGTCGGCGAGATCGACGGGTCCATTTACTACGACGACTCCAAAGCAACCACTCCGCATGCGACTTTGGCAGCCTTGTGCAGCTTCGGTCAGGTGGTCTTGATTGCAGGTGGACAAAACAAAGGGGTTGACCTTGCTGAGATGGCGACTAAAGCGAGCGGCGTTGTAGCGGTGGTAGCGATCGGTGATGCCTCAGACGAGATCGCTGACGCGTTCGGTGGAACACATCTTGTTGAGATCGCATCGGACATGGACGATGCGGTAACACGGGCACGTCGTTTAGCCAGCGGTGGAGTTCCCGTGCTTCTCAGCCCCGGCTGCGCTTCGTTTGATTGGTACGAGAGCTACCGCAAACGTGGCGAAGATTTCATCAGAGCGGTAGGGGCGCAACGATGAAGACTGTTGATATTGCCAAGAGGCAAGTTCGCCCGGTTCACTCAAAGACCACTCGCAAGCGAACACCGAATGCACCCGTGGGGCGACGCACCATACTGTTCGTGTCGCTGTTGGTGATGGTCAGCGCGCTGGTCGTGCTGGGACTGGTGATGGTCTTGTCGGCTTCGGCCGTTGTCAGCATTGAAGACAGCGGAAGCGCTTGGAGCAAATTCAGCCGGCAAGCCGCTGCTGCTGGAGTCGGCTTGGTCTTGATGTTCGTGATGATCCGAATTGATTACCACCATTGGCGTATCTTCACTTATCCCGCAGTTCTGAGTTCGTTGTGTCTGCTTTCTCTGTTGTTGGTCCCGGGTCTTGGGGTCAGCCAGAACAATGCGACTCGCTGGCTTGATCTGGGTGTTGTCGCGTTTCAGCCGTCTGAGGTTGCGAAACTTGGTTTGATCTTTTTCATAGCTGATATCTTGGCGCGCCCCCGTCGAGATATCCGCAACGCGCGCAGCACTCTTGTCCCAGTGCTGCTGTGTACGGGCCTGTTTTCAGCGTTTTTTATGTTGCAGCCTCATTTTGGCAACACCTTGATCCTCGGGGTGATAGCGCTAGCGATGCTGTTTTGGGCGGGCACACCGATACACCAACTGTCAGCTACGGGCATGGTCGCAGTTGTTTTAACAGGAGCGATCGTCTGGAATACAGCGTGGCGTCGCGAACGTTTGTTGAGTGTTTTTGATCCCTGGAGCGACCCCGATGGGGCTAGTTTTCAGCTTCTCCAATCACTGCACGCTATTACAGTTGGCGGAATCCGCGGGACGGGTCTGGGAGATGGCCTGGCAAAATGGGGTTTCGTTCCCTATGCCCATAGCGACTTCATCTTCGCCGTAATTGCAGAAGAACTGGGAATTGTCGGGGCCGGCACCGTGATCTTGCTCTATCTCGGAATCGGAGTTGCAGGGTCCGCGGTAGCTCTAAGAGCACCCGACAGATTCGGGATGCTGCTTGCAGCCGGTATCACTACATGGATCTTTTCTCAAGCGTGTCTCAACTTGGGTTCAGTGATGGGGCTAGTTCCGACTGTCGGCGTTACGCTCCCACTACTGTCGCACGGTGGAACTTCGTTGGCAGTCGTCATGGCGACTACGGGGATCTTGCTCAACGTCGCCCGCCAAGGCCGATGAAGAGATCTGGGCGCGTTTGGGCTGTTGTAGCCGGGGGTGGAACGGGCGGCCACGTTGTCCCTGGGCTTGCCATAGCTGAAGAGATCGTGGCGCGCTGCAACAGTGCAGATGCCGTTCATTACGTGGGCAGTCGCCGCGGACTCGAAACCAGGATCGTGCCCGAAGCAGGGTTCACCTTGACGGCTCTGCCGGGGCGAGGTATCGCTCGCAAACTCACGCTGGGCAACGTGGGTGCCATTGTAGGACTTTGCGCGGCCATCGTAGAGGCCATCGTTCGAATGGCTAGCTGGCGTCCAGCAGTGGTGGTCGGTGTGGGCGGCTTTGCTTCGGTCCCTGCTGTGGTCGCGGCGATTGTCTGGCGGGTGCCGTTAGTGGTAGCCGAACAGAACGCGGTGCCGAGTGTGGCTAACCGGTTGGGCTCAAGATTCGCGAGGGCTGCTGCGGTTCCGTTCCCGGACGTTGATCTCCCTAGAGCAGTGTGGACTGGTAACCCGGTGCGCTCGGCGGTCAATAGAGTTGACCGGTCCGCGGGGCGAGACACGGCATGCCAAAGGCTTGATGTTGACCCGGCCCGCAAGCTGCTATGTGTGTTCGGTGGTTCTCTAGGCGCTCGTAGAATCAATGAAGCGCTTTTTGCAGCGCTGGGGGACTGGCGAGATCGCGGTGATCTGACTATTCGCCACATTACCGGGGAGCGCGACTACGCCGAACTCAAAGCCAGAGCAACCGCGCACCCCGGACTAGAGACCGGGTTATCAATGACAACCGGACTAGAGACCGGGTTATCAATGACAACCGGACTAGAGACCGGGTTATCAATGACAACCGGACTAGAGACCGGGTTATCAATGACAACCATTGAGACTCTCAAAGCTGACGATGATTTGGTCTTGCAACTAGTTGAGTTCGAACACGACATGGCTTCGGTTTATGCGGCGAGCGACCTTGTTGTATGTCGCGCGGGTGCGAGCACCGTCGCGGAACTGACCATCGCGGGCGTGCCGGCGATTCTCGTTCCGCTCCCCGGGGCTACGGGCGATCACCAAACGGCGAACGCACGCGTTCTCGCGCAAACCGATGCTGCGAGGGTGGTGCCCGACAGCGAACTCGATGGTGATCGGCTTCGCTTTGAAGTTGATGCGCTGCTTGGCGACGAGCCACGTCTTGGTTCGATGTCTGCTGCGGCCAAGGCTCAAGGACGGCCCGATGCAGCCGCTGCCGTTGTCGATTTACTCGAGCGCTACGCCAAGCGTCCTCTCGATAGGCCGAACCGAACATGACCCTCGATCTCAGTAGCCCCCGTCGAATTCACCTGATTGGCGCCGGTGGTGCCGGCATGGGTGCAATCGCTTCGGTACTTGCAGCGATGGGTCATGAGGTGTCGGGAAGTGACCTCAAAGAAGGCCTCATAGTTGAACGCCTGCGAGCTGAGGGTATTGGTGTAGCGATCGGCCACAAAGCGGCGAATGTCGGTGGGGCCGAACTCGTGGCGATCAGCAGCGCGATTCCTGAACACAACTCTGAGCTGACTGCGGCTCGCCGGCTGGGGATCGAAGTGCTGCGACGGATGGATCTACTGCCTGCCATCTCCGAGCAGAGACGAACGGTTGCCGTCGCTGGTACGCACGGGAAAACAACGACTAGTTCGATGTTGTCGATGGTTCTCACCGAAGCCGGTTTTCAGCCATCTTTCATTATCGGTGGAGACATCAACGAGATCGGTTCAGGTGCCGTATGGGGCGATGGTGATTGGATGGTTGTTGAAGCCGATGAATCTGATCGCACGTTTCTCTCATTGGGTCCCGAAGTCGCCGTCGTTACCAATATTGAGCCGGATCATCTCGAAACCTATGGAGGAGAACCTTCTGCGTTACATGATGCTTTCGTTGAGTTCGCCGATGGAGCGGCGAATTGTGTCATGTGCGCAGATGACCCTAGAACTCTCGCGCTGGCGCAGCAGTTGGGTGCTGTGACTTACGGAACGGTCTCTGTGGCTGACTATCAACTCATAGACATCGTCAAGAGCCGAGCCGCTATCTCGTTTTCTTTGAAGCATCGTGGTGAACAGGTGGTCAGTGTCGATTTACCGACGCCAGGACTCCACAATGCTCTGAACGCTGCTGCTGCTGTTGTGGTTGCGCTGCAAATCGGCGCGCCGGCCGATGCCGCGAGTCGAGCTTTGTCGCGATTTGGAGGTGTGGCTCGTCGCTACGAATTCCGCGGAGAAGCCTCAGGAGTCACCTTCGTCGACGACTATGCGCACCTTCCCGCAGAGGTTGAGGCTGCTTTGGCTGCAGCGGCAGATGGAGATTGGAAGCGGATCGTGGCCGTGTTTCAACCTCATCGGTACAGCCGGATCGCCGCGTTGGGCCAGGATTTCGCGGATGCTTTTTTGCAAGCTGACGAGGTTGTTGTGACAGATATCTACTCTGCTGGTGAGACTCCACGCCCGGGAGTCACCGGAAAGCTCGTGGTGGACGCCGTTTTGGGTGCTCATCCCCAGACCCGTATTTCCTATGAGCCACATCTGGGCGACGTCGCGGATTTGCTGGCTGAAAGGCTCAGGCGAGGTGATCTTTGCCTGACTCTTGGCGCGGGAGACCTGACCGGCGTCCCAGATGCCGTCCTTGAACGGTTGCGATCTGAACAAGAACGATGACCATTCCTTCTGATTCGAGCAACGTAAGTGGCGTAACAGAAGCGTTGCGCTTGAGTCAGCTATCGCCTAAGACTCGGGTCGGTGCACCTCTTGGTCCGCTCACCAGCTATCGCGTCGGTGGGTCCGCTGCGGCGCTCGTGATTGTCGACACCCTCAACGATCTGTCCACGCTCTGCGAGGTTGTTGCGGGCGTGGAAGAGGGTTCTGATGTGGCGCTAGCGGTCGTCGGCAGAGGATCCAACCTGTTGGTTAGCGACGATGGATTCGCTGGGATCGTGGTAATGCTCGGTCCAAGGTTTGGTGAGATAGTCGTTCAGGACAAGACCGTTGTGGCTGGTGCCGCTGCCAAGCTTCCGGTTGTTGCTCGCGCTTCGGTCAACGCCAGACTTGCGGGGTTTGAGTGGGCTGTTGGAGTTCCGGGAACGGTGGGTGGTGCGGTGCGGATGAACGCGGGTGGACACGGTGCTGAGATAAAGGACTCTTTGACTGCCGCTCGGCTAGTTGACCTCCGCACTGGCGAATATGTGTGGCGTTCCAACAAAGATCTGGCATTTGGCTATCGCAGTTCGTCGGTGAGCGCGACAGAACTGGTGTTAGAGGCCCACTTTGAGTTGGTCCCTGGCGATTTGGCTGCTGGAAAGGCCCAGTTGCTTGAGATTGTGCAGTGGCGGCGGGCGAATCAACCTGGCGGCCAGAATGCGGGTTCGGTTTTTACCAACCCCGATGACGACAGCGCCGGGAGGCTCATTGAGTCGGTTGGAGCCAAAGGTTTGCGGATCGGCACTGCTGAGGTGTCTCAGAAGCACGCGAACTTCATTCAAGCCGATGAAAACGGACGTGCCTCAGACATTTTGTTGTTGATGAAAGAGATTCAGCGACTCGTGTTTGAGGGGCACGGCATCGAACTCGTATTCGAAACTCAGTTGCTGGGTTTTGGTGACTTGACCGATGGCGGTACTGACAACCACGCGGAAAGCCGATGACAACCGCAACCAATATTGATCCTAGACTTCGTGTCCGACGGGGTGCCGTGCGCCGCTCTGAAGGTCGACGTCGGCTTCGTTTCATCCTCGTGGGTTTGGCAATTCTGGGGTTGATTTTTTGTGGTTGGGCGGCATTGAACTCGCCGCTGCTTGACCTTGACCATGTCGAGATCACGGGTCTAGGCCCGTCTCGGCTCGCAGAGGTAGAACAAAGCGTCGGGCTTGAAAAGGGAACTCCCCTCAATAACATCGAAATCGGCCCGATCAAAGCCGATCTTGAAGCGCTTCCCTGGGTGCTGCGTGCCGATGTTGAGAAATCGTGGCCTGGCACTGTGCAAATTGAAGTGATTGAGAGGATTGCGGTTGCACAACTCGTACGCGAAGATAGTCGAGTAGCGGTGGTTGATGCGTCTGGCACGGTAATGGCCGAAGGTGGCTTGGAGTACGAAGAGTTGCCGCGAATCTCCTTTGAAGCCAACGCTGCACTCGGAGAGATTGAACCTGAAGCACACCCGGGACTTGCCTTGATCGCAGTCCTGCCCGATGACCTTTTTGAGTGGGTTGAAGCGGTCACCTACAGCCCTGGAGCATCCGCAGAAGCAAGGGGAGTGGTCGGACTTGATCTTGTCGGCGAAGCGCAGGCACATCTTGGTGAAGCCACCGTTCTGCACGACAAGGTTGAGGCCCTGAGAACTGTCCTCAACGGGGTTGATCTCACCTGCATTCGCGTGATTGATGTGGCTGTCCCCGATTTTCCAACCATCCGACGCGACCCCGCGTGCAGTGCCTGGGCACAGATCAACTGATGCCCACGGCTCCTGTCTCGCCGGAACTGCCGCGGCGACTGCAGAGCGCCACCGTGGCTCCGGCTGCGCCCGGAGACAGCAGAGCGCACGGCGAAAGCAACGCAAAGTAGCCGACCGTCCGCGAATATACGCGCACACTCGTATACCGTCATCGGTTGACTAGTACCTGTTTGGTGCAACTCCGATTCAAGTTTTTTAGATTCAAGTTTGAGGACCACAAGCGATGTCTCATCCGCAAAACTATCTCGCTGTCATCAAGGTCATTGGCGTTGGCGGCGGCGGTGTCAACGCCATCAACCGGATGATCGATGCTGGACTGAAGGGCGTCGAGTTCATTGCCGCCAACACTGACGCGCAAGCGTTGTTGATGAGCGATGCCGACGAGAAGATCGATATCGGCCGCGACCTGACTCGCGGCCTCGGTGCAGGCAGCGATCCAGAAATTGGACGCTTAGCTGCGGAAGCGCACCTTGACGAGATCCGCGAGTCGATCCGCGGAGCTGACATGGTGTTTATTACCGCAGGTAAGGGAGGCGGTACGGGGACAGGTGCCGCGCCGGTGATCGCGGAACTCGCCAAATCGGAGGGAGCACTTACGATCGGCGTGGTCACACGCCCCTTCGCCTTCGAGGGACGCCGCCGTTCGGTTCAAGCCGAAACCGGAATTCAAAAACTGAAGGAGAAAGTCGACACACTGATCGTCATTCCCAACGATCGCCTGTTGACCGTGTCAGACACGAACACCTCCGTTCTCAACGCCTTCAAAATGGCCGACGAGATCCTGCTGCAAGGTGTTCAAGGCATCACCACTTTGATCACCACGCCAGGTCTGATCAACACTGACTTTGCTGACGTGCGGACCATCATGACCGACGCTGGCAGTGCTTTGATGGGGATTGGTCGCGGCACTGGTGAAGGTAGATCTGTCGCGGCGGCACGCGACGCCATTTCAAGCCCGCTGCTTGAGGCCTCGATCGAAAATGCTCGTGGCATCCTGCTCAACATCAGCGGTGGGGCCGATTTGGGCTTGCTCGAAGTCAACGAGGCGGCAGAGATAATTCATGCAGTTGCCCATCAGGACGCCAATATCATCTTCGGAACAGTTGTTGATGACGAGATGGGCGATGATGTGCGAGTCACGGTTATTGCCGCTGGTTTCGATCGCTGGGATGATTCACGTGCCGCTCCGCGTCAAACGGTTCGACAAGACGATGCCCAAGTTTCACAACCGACCGGCGACGTGCCGATAGCGGATGTCTTTGCCTCCTTTGGTGACGATGATCTTGACCTCGGCGACGAATTCGACGTTCCATCCTTCTTGAGGTAGCAGAGGTGGCGCGTGATTGAGCGCTCCCTTCCCGCTGGATCCGATCACGTCGTCCGGGTGCGCTGCTCGGAGCGTTGCGACGGCAACTATTCCGTTCACAGCAACCCTGAGGTGCTGGCTCGGGCGCGTGGCTACCTTGCGCCAGGAGCCTGGACATGGTTGCAGCAGGTCCATGGCGCGAACGTCGTGGTGGTGGATGAACCCGGAGCAGAATGCGGAGCGCCGGCGGATGCAAGTGTGACGAGGCGTGTCGGTGCGGTGCTATCGGTTCAGACGGCCGATTGTGCGCCGCTGGTGCTTGCTTCGGAGAGCCTGGTGGGACTTGTGCATGCAGGCTGGCGGGGAATCGTGGAAGGTGTGATCGGGGCAATGTTTGATTCATTACGCGGTTTTGGCGGCGAAGAGATCCACGCCTTGCTGGGCCCCTGCATCTCACCCGCTAGTTACCAATTTGGGCTGGCCGAACTGGATTTGGTTGCGTCGGTTGCCGGTGATTCTGTGCGCTCGACAACGAACGATGGCTTACCCGCGCTGGATCTCCGCGCGGCGGTTTTGGCGCAATGTGGCGAAGCAGGTGTGTCTTCGTTCTCAGTCGTTGGCCCGCGCAATAGCGCTACGCCTTTCGACACGGCCGATAGTCGCTGGTACTCACACCGCACCCGCGGTGAACCACAGCGACAGGCAACGGTGGCATGGCTGGAGAAGCGATGACTGACAGGGCTTCGGCTGCGCGACGCTTATCGCAGATTCGCCAGCGTCTGTCGGCCGTCAACGGAGAGCATGTACGAGTTGTGGCAGTTACCAAGGGCCATGCTGTGGACACCATTGAGGCCGCAATCGGCGCTGGCTGCACCGACATTGGTGAGAGCTACGCGCAAGAGTTGCTGCACAAGCATCGGACGCTGTTGGCGCACTGTCAGAATCGTCCTCAGGTGCATTTCGTAGGAGGTCTGCAACGCAACAAGATCCGCAAACTGGCTTCTATTGTTGACGTATGGCAATCCATTGATCGTTTCGACCTCGGTGAGGAACTAGCGCGGCGGTCTCCCCGAGCCCGGGTGATGGTGCAGGTCGATCTTTCAGGTGAACAAACCAAACGAGGGTGCTCTGCTGTGACAGCCCCCGAATTGGTCGCACGACTGATCGAACTTGAACTCAACGTGATCGGACTCATGGGAATCGGGCCGATAGGGGCACCAGAGAAAGCACGGCCGGGGTTCGCTCTTCTTCGTGGATTGGTTGATCGACTTGGTCTCGCTGAGTGCTCGATGGGGATGACCGCAGACTTGGAGGTCGCGGTGCAGGAGGGTTCAACTATGGTTCGGATTGGGACGGATCTGTTCGGCCCGCGGCCTCCAACAAAGCGAATAGTTGACCAATGAAGGGTCTGTTTGGGGCACCCGGTTCGCTTATTACGTGGTGGTTGCCCACCGGTGGGCGTGGCAGCGCTACATTTGCATGTGAAGGCAGGTGTTGAGAATGTTGAAAAAAGCACTGTTTTATCTTGGGCTGGGGTCAGACGAGGAATACGAGCATTACGACGACCGGGTTTCGGGTGGTGTGCTTCCATCTGGGGGAGAGACGCTTCCCAGTGTCCCGACGACGGCACACGACACAAGACGGGGTCCTGGTAGCGCAACGGTGCGTCCGATCGTGCCCTCCGATTTCATGGACCCGCCTGTACGCCCAGTCGTTCCGGTCGATCCTGCGCCGATTGACGCAGGCACGGGTGGGTGGATTCAGTCACCAGTCGCGGGAGCATCCGCAGTTCGGATCGTGGATGATCCTCCGACTAGGTCTTCGACATCGAACCCTCATACGGCTTCTCCGACTATCTTCGAAGAGGCTCCACGGATAGGTGAGCGGCTTAAAGCAGGGCAGCCAGTGATCATGAACCTGCAGAATGCCGATAGGAGCACCCGACGCCGACTCCTCGACTTCGCGAGTGGTGCCTGTTATGCCCTGGGCGGGAAGATGGAACGGGTGGCCGAGCAGGTGTTTCTCATCACCCCACCCGAGGTTGTTGCGCGATCTGCCGCTGAGGGTTCCCCCGTCGATGAGGGCTTCAACGTCTAACGGCCAACGTGGTTGGACTGCCGCCGCGAACCGGAGATTGCGCCTTGCGATGGTGCGAGCGCCACAGATCGTCAAGGTTGCAAAGTAGCGTCCCCGAATCGAGGATTCTTCTGTTCTACAATTCCGAACATGGACGATTTGTCTTCCCTACTGCAACAAGTCAGTTTTCGCGAGAGTTGGCGGGGCTACGACCCCGAGGAGGTTGATGCGTACGTTGACCAGGTCAGTAAGGCCGTTGCATGGGCGCAAAGGGAAATAGCCACTCTGGCCGAGCGCGTTGAGACTGCCGAGACCCGCTCGGACGAAACCAGCGACCCTCAGCCAGAAATTCCAGCGTCCGACGTGAGCCAAACACCTGAAGGGCTTGCCCGAACGCTTGCTTTGGCCCGAAGCGCTGCCGACGAGGCGGTCGCCGAGGCTCGTCAACAAGCCGAGCAAATGGTGGCTGAGGCCGAGAGTCGAGCTGAGGCCACAATCGCCGGCGCAACCGCTGATGCACTACAGACTCGTAGCGAAGCTGATGAGTATGCGGAGTCGACCTTTGCCAACGTCGAGAAACTTGTTAGAGAACGGGAAGCGGCTGCGGCGACTGCAGAGCGTGACAAGTATGTCTCAGAGATTGCTGAGTTGACAGCACATCGCGCCCTGCTGGCAGAGGATCTCGAACTTCTTGAGCGGCACGTTGGTGAGCAACGCCAAGCGATCGAGAGGTCGTTGTCGAAGCTGACCGATCTCGTGATGTCTCCAGAGACCTTCCGCATGGACGCTGAGCCAGCAAGCGAAGCAGCTGAATCTGAGCTTGGTGACGCGGTTGAGGCAGAAACGTCCGATGCCGCTCTTGGCGACTCTGATGATTCAGATGGCTCTGACGCTGACGACGAAGAGAGAGTTGGCGAGTCGGATGATCTTGACACCGATGATGGGGTAGATGAATTGGATGCCTTTGAGGTTGAACACGACTCAAACGAGAGCGTTGACGCCAAACCCGACGATGGGGTCGGTCTGGACGCGTCGGCCGTATTTGATGATGAGATCGACTTGCTACACAGTGACAAACCTCTCGATATCGAGGGCGATGATTCAGTTGCTTCCATTGATTCCACCCATGGGCAGCAGCGGTTCGTGACGGCTGCTGATTTGGAGGAACAGCGTTCTGTTGACGAACCGACTGCGCCTGATGAACGAATGGACAATGGTCCAGCCATGTCTCAGTTGTTCGACGAGGATGAACTGCCTCCAGCGGTGGCAAACAAGCGCGAAGAGGAGCCTTTTCTAGCTCAGCTTCGAGAAGCGGCCTCGAGAGACAACGTGCGAATGGATAGCGATGATGCCCTATCAGCGTTCTTCAATCAGGATGAGGACCAGAGAAGGTCTCCCTGGTTCTTGGGCGGTCGCTGAACTCGTCAACACGCGCATCCGCTAAACTGCGGCCTGACTGAGGCGGTCATGCGTCGGTCACAGGTGTGAAGGACCGGCAGTATGGCCACGACAAAGAAGAGTTCAGCAAGCGCTGCGAAAAAAAACGCGGTTAGAAAGGCTCCAGCTAGGAAGGCTCCAGCTAGGAAGGCTCCAGCTAGGAAGGCTCCAGCTAGGAAGGCTCCAGCTAGGAAGGCTCCAGCTAGGAAGGCTCCAGCTAGGAAGGCTCCAGCTAGGAAGGCTCCAGCTAGGAAGGCTCCAGCTAGAAAGGCTCCAGCTAGAAAGGCTCCAGCTAGAAAGGCTCCAGCTAGGAAGGCTCCAGCAATGAAGGCCGCGGCAATGAAGAGCACCGCTAAGAAGGCTCCCGCCACAAAGCCTGCTGCTGAGAAGGCCCCTGCTAAGAAAGCCGCGGCGATGAAGAACACAACCAGGAAGCGAGCGGCGAAGAAAGTAGCGACTAAGAAGTCACCGTTCGGCAAGAAATTCAATGATGAGATGAAGAAGCGACTCCAAATAGAGCGGACAAAGTACCTCCACTCTGAAGAGATCTATCGGGCTGAGGCCGAGGCACTTATCGAGGGTCGCGAACCTGGTGATGTCCAGTTCGACGAAGAGAGCGGCGAAGGCGACACGCTTGCGGTGGAGCGTGAACGCGATCTAACTCTGTCGGCTCAGGCAAGAGTTGCGGTCGATCAAATCGACGCGGCGCTAGATCGAATTGCTGCTGGCACTTATGGCATTTGCGTCGTTTCCGGTCTGCGAATTCCACAGGAACGCCTCCGCGCGATCCCCTGGGCCGCGGAACGTGTTGAATACAAAGTCGGCAGCCTTCAGCGACGATGACTCAGAGCATGCGCGGATTGAACAACTCATTGCTCGATACCCGTTGTTTCCCGCTCTTGTTCGCTGCGCTCACGGACCGCTCAATCCGCTCGGCCTCTTAGCGGGTGAGGGGCCTTGAGTAATGACCGCACGCTCAGCGAGGAGATTCCCTCCGCGCTGGCTGATGAACGGCTTGATCGCGTCGTTGCACTGATAGCCGAGGTGAGCCGGTCCGTTGCTGCACGCATGATTGATGAGGGGGCTGTGGCCGTCGATGGAGTTGTTGCGACTTCAGGCTCGACTCGCGTCGAGATTGGCAGCAGAATCGAAGCGGTAGTCCTTGCTCCGACGGACCCTCGCCCTGCTCCGGACCCCACGGTGGAGTTTCTTGTCGTTTATGAAGACGCGCACGTGGTCGTCGTCGACAAACCGGCAGACTTGGTGGTCCACCCGGGTGCGGGACATCAAGACCGGACACTGGTCAACGGTCTACTTTCCCGTTATCCAGAATTGGCTTCAGTAGGTCAATCCCACAGGCCGGGGATCGTCCATCGACTTGATCGAACGACTTCGGGGTTGCTCGTCGTCGCCCGAACTTCTGAGGCCTACGGTCAACTCGTCGCCCAGATGTCATCTCATGAACCCGAACGAATCTATCAAGCACTTGTTTGGGGTCACCTTGACGCTGACCGAGGCACGATCGACGCTCCTATCGGGCGTTCGCCACGACACCCGACGCGGATGGCGGTAATTGATCGAGGGCGTCCCGCGCGGACCCACTATGAGGTCATTGAGCGATTCTTGAGACCTCGTGAGACATCGCTGCTCAAATGTCGGCTTGAGACGGGACGCACCCACCAGATTCGGGTACATCTGAGAGCAATCGGTCATCCGGTTGTAGGGGATCGAGCCTACGACGGTCATAGACCCGGTATTGAGTTGGAGCGACCCTTTCTGCATGCCTGCACACTTCGTTTCCGTCACCCGGTCACCAACGAACGCGTCGAATTTGAATCGCCTCTTGCCACCGATCTGGTAGGCACCTTGGAGCTTTGCTCTGCCTAGAACTCCTCAGGTGCGGGCCAAGGGGTTTGACCCCGCGACATCGCGGCAATGTCGGCCAAAGTGAACGAATCCAAGAAGTCACGCATGTGCGTACCGGCGGCACCCCAAATGCTGAGCAGAACGCACTGTCCCTCGTGGTCGCACGCTCCGTCGGTGTGAGGTTCCGAAAAGTCGCCTGCGGTGATCGGTCCGTCGACGGCTCGTACAATCTCCGAAAGACGAATCTCGCTTGGATCCCGGGTCAACACGTAACCGCCTCCGACTCCTCGCTTCGAGCGCACAATTCCAGCTCCCTTGACCGCAAGCAGTATCTGTTCAAGGTAAGGCTGGGGGAGAGCGGTTCGTTCGGCGATCTCGCGTACCGAAGTAGGGGCATCCTCGGTATGCAGCGCCAATGAGAGCAGCGCGCGAGCGGCGTAGTCACCTCGGGTCGAGACTCTCATGCCAAGAGCCTACGTGAACCTCACCGCCGTGGTAAGACTTGACCCGATGGTCGACCCCGAACCGACGCTGCCTGCCTTTGGCGGAGGGTGCATAGCAGACCTTGTGCCTGCGCTTCTCGAGCGTACGGACTCAACTCCCTCGTTACTCGATGAAGAGGTCCTCGACAGTGCCGCCGTCGTGATGTTGGTACTTGATGGACTCGGTTGGAATCAGTTGCAACAGCGAGCCCACTTGGCACCGACTCTGATGTCGATGGACCAACGACCTGCCACGACGGTGGCACCGTCGACTACCGCCACCGCACTCACCTCACTAGTGACAGGAACCCCACCGGGCCGCCATGGGGTGGTCGGGTATCGGATCAACGTAAACGGAGAGGTGCTCAACACCTTGCGCTGGAGCACGCCGAACGGCGACGCTCGAAAACGGATTCTCCCAAGCGAGTTCCAACCTGAGCCGGCTTTTTGCGGTCAACGGCCAGTTGTGGTGCAGAATGCCGAGTTCCTTCGCAGTGGGTTCACGATGGCACACCTCGCCGACGTGCGTCACCGCGGCTGGCAGACAATGCCGGCGATTGCGGTAGAGGTGCGCCAGGCAATCGCTTCGGGAGAGCCTTTTGTCTACGCCTACTACGACGGCATCGACAAGACCGCTCACCTTCGTGGATTTGGTGAGTTCTACGACGCCGAGTTGGCTGCTTGCGACAAAATGGTGGCCGATTTGATGATGGCACTACCGCGCGGTACCTCCATTGTCGTCACGGCGGACCACGGATTGGTTGACTGTCTCGGGAACGCGACCCCACTTGCCCCGGAGGTCAAAGCGCATGTCCGAAGTCAAAGCGGCGAAGCTCGATTTCGTTGGCTTCATGCCGAACCCGGTCGGCAACGAGAACTCTTGGCCGCTGCTGTGTCAGCCCATTCTGATCGTGGGTGGGTCTATCCGGTCGACGAGATGATCGACGGGGGTTGGTTCGGTCCCGAAGTGACAGATGCTGCCCGCTCTCGGCTCGGGGATGTTGCTGTAGTAGCCAAAGATCGTTGGTATTTCACCGATCCCGCCGATAGCCCGAAGATCGAACTTGTTGGTCGTCATGGTTCGCTGACCCCCGACGAGATGCTAATTCCGGTTCTAACCTTTACGAGCTGACCGCTCGACTACCTGACCAAGGAGAACAGTTTGTCCGACAGACCGAAAAACTCCGGAAATCCTGGCGAGACTCCAGAACTGCTTGAGCGGCCTGAAGTCCTTGAGGCCGCAGAATCCGAGGAGACAATAGACGAAACGATTGATCACCCGGCCAAGGTGATGCGCATCGGGACCATGATGAAGCAATTGCTTGAAGAAGTGCGATCAACCGAACTTGACGAACCCAGTCGTGACCGCCTGCGAGACATATACGAAACATCTATCGCTGAGCTTGGGATGGCACTGTCTGCCGATCTTCGTGAGGAACTGGGCCGACTTGCGCTGCCTTTCGGCAGTGATGACACGCCTTCGGGCGCTGAGTTGCAGATCGCCAAGGCGCAACTTGTCGGTTGGCTCGAAGGCCTTGTCCAAGGGATGCAGGCGATGTTGTTTGCCCAGCAGATGGCGGCGCAGCAGCAACTCCAATCCATGCGTGGACAGATTGGCCCCTCGCAAAGCAGTCCTTCCTCCGCCAGCGACGAACGGCCCGGAACTTATCTGTGATCCAGGGTGCCAATGTCTGGTCAAGGGTGCCGATGTCTGGTCGAGGGTGCCGATGTCTGGTCGAGGGTGCCGATGTCTGATCCAGGGTGCCGATGTCTGATCCAGGGTGCCAATGTCTGGTCAAGGGTGCCAATGTCTGGTCAAGGGTGCCAATGTCTGGTCAAGGGTGCCAATGTCTGGTCAAGGGTGCCAATGTCTGGTCAAGGGTGGACGTATCGGATGGTGGGGGGTAGGTTCGAAATAACAAGTATGTGATTCTAGTTTTGTGATCCTTGAGCCCTGAAAAGGAGTCCGATTGGGCGATTCGTTCACCCATCTACATGTCCACACCGAGTATTCGATGCTCGACGGTGCCTCGCGTGTTGATGACGCCATCAACGCGGCGGTTGCAGACGGCCAGCCCGCCTTGGCGATCACCGATCACGGCAACATGTACGGGGTCCTCGAGTTCTACAAGGGCTGTCGCGACGCGGGGATAAAACCGATCATCGGCAGCGAGATCTATCTAGCCCACGAGTCACGCGCCGAACGCCCGAATCGCACCGGTCGCGCCGATGATTCGGGTGGCAACACCGGGTCTGGCCAAAAGCTCTACTACCACGCGATCCTGCTGGCGGAAAACGACATCGGGTACAAGAACCTCATCCAAATTTCCAGTCAGGCGTTTCTCACGGGCTACCACTACAAACCGCGCGCCGACTTCGAGTTGCTTGAAAAATACCACGAAGGACTGATCGCTACTTGCGGCTGTCTTGGCGGCCATGTGCTCCAGTCGTTGATGCAAGGCCAGGAAAAACTAGCGCTTGAACAGGCGGCACGCTTCCAGGACATCTTCGGGAGGGACAACTATTTCATCGAGATTCAGGACCACGGGATGCCTGAGCAGAGAAGAACCAACCCACAACTGTTGGAAATCGCCCGCAAGATCAATGCCCCGGTCGTTGCTACCAACGACAGCCACTACACCCACTCCCATGATGCGGAGGCCCATGACGCGTTGCTGTGCGTTCAGACCGGGTCTCTGCTATCCGATACCGACCGCTTCAAGTTTCACGGTGATCAGCACTATCTGAAGACGTCGGCTGAGATGCGTCGGCTATTTGCCGAGATTCCGTCGGCATGCGACAACACGCTGTGGGTCGCCGAGCGAGCTGATGTGAACATTGAGTTCGGACAGCCGAAGTTGCCGAAATTTCCGCTGCCCGAGGGCTTCGCTTCAGACACTGACTACTTGCGCGACCTCACCTACGATGGAGCAAAACGCCGTTGGGGATCCCAGCTGCGAGCCGACATCATCGAGCGGCTCGATTATGAACTCGGTGTGATCGACCACATGGGTTTCTCTGCCTACTTCTTGATCACCTGGGATCTCATCAGGTTCGCACGCGAGAACAACATTCGCGTGGGTCCCGGAAGGGGGTCGGCAGCAGGCTGTGCAGTTGCATACGCCCTGAGGATCACCGATCTGGACCCAATCAAATACGACCTGCTGTTCGAGCGATTCCTGAACCCCTCGCGGCTGTCCATGCCCGATATCGACATGGACTTCGAGACACGCCACCGCGACGCCGTGATCCGCTACGCGGCCGATACTTACGGACGCGACAACGTCGCTCAGATTGTTACTTTCTCACAGATCAAGGCACGCGCCGCGGTGAGAGACGCGGCCCGAGTTTTGGGGTACCCGTACGGTTTGGGCGACAAGCTCGCAAAGGCCATGCCACCGCTGGTGATGGGTCGCGACACACCACTCAAATACTGCTTTGAGGAGCACCCCAAATACGCGGACGGTTACCGCGCGGCCGCCGAATTGCGAGACATGGTGGACGATGATCCCGATATCGCTCGGGTTGTGGACGTGGCCAAAGGGCTGGAGGGACTGCGCAGACAAGACGGAATTCACGCTGCCGCGGTTGTGATCACAGACAAGCCTCTCACCGATTATCTGCCGATCCAACGCAAACCGGAGGCAAGGAAATCACTCGAGGAAACGCCGATCGTCACCCAGTACGAAATGCACGGAGTGGAGAGCCTGGGTCTATTGAAGATGGACTTCCTCGGACTCCGAAACCTGGATGTGATCGCCGATTGTCTGACTCTCATTAGTCAAACTCAAGGAAAGTCCATCGACATCGACTCGGTGGACCTCCAAGACGAGGCCACCTTCGAGTTATTGCGGCGCGGCGACACCATCGGGGTCTTCCAGCTTGAGTCAACTCCCATGCGGGCGCTGATCCGTTCCCTCGCCCCCACCTCGTTTGATGACGTTGCGGCATTGGTGGCGTTGTACCGGCCGGGGCCGATGGCCGCCAACATGCACAACGACTACGCCGACCGAAAGAACGGTCGCCAACCGGTGGAGTTCATTCATCCCGACGCTGAGGAACTGCTCAGCGAAACCTACGGATTGATGATCTATCAGGAAAGCGTCTTGCGTGTGGCACAGAAGTTCGCGGGCTACACCCTGGCTGAAGCCGATTCGCTACGTAAGGCGATGGGAAAAAAGATCCGCGAAGCGATGGACCAAGAACGAGAGAAGTTCGTCACTGGCGTGGTCAACAACGGTTACGACGCTTCTTTGGCCAACGAGATGTTCGACATCATCGCCAAATTCGCTGACTACGCCTTCGTCAAGAGCCATTCATACGGCTATGGATACGTGGCGTATCAGATCGCCTATCTGAAGGCCAACTACCCGGTCGAGTACCTTTCAGCCCTGCTCACCAGCGTCAAGACAAGGCTTGAATCGGCTGCGGTGTATCTCAACGAATGTCGGCTCATGGGCATCGACATCGGAGTGCCCGACATCAATCGCTCGGAATCGGATTTCACGCCGGAGCCCGATCTGAATCCAAGTCCCAACTCACCGGGGCGTATTGTTTTTGGACTCTCGGCTATCCGCAACGTCGGGGAGGGATTCGTAGCAAAAGTACTCGAGGAACGAAACGCCAACGGACCGTTCGAGTCGTTTCTGGACTTTGTCGAAAGGATCAGTCTCGAAGCTCTCAACAAGCGCACTATCGAGTCTTTGATCAAGGGCGGAGCCTTCGATTCGCTTGGGCATCCTCGTAAGGGACTCCTTCAGGTTCACGAGCAAATCACCGAGATGACGGTGGAGCGTCGCCGTGAACATGACATGGGTGTGATGTCGCTCTTTGGCGATCTCAACGAAGGTCCGACCTTTGATGAGCGCCCAGAGATCCCGGATACGGAATTCGACAAGAAATCGAAGTTGGCCTATGAGAGGGAGATGTTGGGTCTTTATGTGTCGGATCATCCACTGTTTGGATATGAGGATCAGATTCGCCGCAAAGCCACTGGAACGGTCTCGTCGTTGGTTGACGAGCCGGACCGATCGCTCGTCACTATCGGCGGGTCGGTCACCAACCTGCAGAGACGGTGGACCAACAAGGGCGAACTAATGGCCTTGTTCGACCTTGAGGATCTCGAAGGTTCAGTTGAGGTCGTGGTTTTCCCGAACGCTATGAAAGACTTTGGACAGAAGTTGAACGACGATGCCATTGTTCTGGTGCGGGGACGCAAGGAAAGCGGCCGTTCTTCGAGAGGCAGAGGTGGCGGTAGTGACGACGCCGCGAAGCTGCTCGCAATGGAGATCGACATCGTTGAGGAGCCGAGCAAGAACCCGCCGGTGCGGCTCCGGCTTGATGTCGCTCATCATGAGAAGTCGAAGATTACTGAGCTCAAATCGGTCCTGGAAGCTCATCCTGGCGAGTGTCCCGTTGAGCTCCACCTCAGTGATCGGCGGGTCTTTCGACTGCCCGATAACTACGCAGTGGACCGTGGAAACGGGGTAGTTGCGGAGCTTCGAGAGCTTTTGGGGTCGAATTCGATCCTTGTATGAGGTTCCGAAGTTGCGAAATGGCTGCGAAGGCCTAAGACTGTAATAGCCCGTTTGTTCGGGCGACCTGACGAAAAGTCAATACAAGGATCCAGTACACGACTAGTGGGGGCTGCGGCCATGGCCATCGAAGTGGAGACCAAGGACTGCACCGCCGTGAGCGATGCCGAACTCACCGAGATGGCTGATCTCTGCGCGGCGTCTCCAAATGCCTTCGAAGTGGGGCTGTTGTCCAAGCAATGCGAGAAGTGGGTACTGGTCACGGTCGCCAGTGAGGGCGGCAAGATCAGAGGATTTTCGTATTGCACACTTGAGCGAATCGGAGGCACACCGAGCCTGCTCATTGGCGCAGCCCACATTTGTCGCAACAACAAACGTGACACCGTTCTTCGCGCCATCATGACCGATCAATTCCGACGTTCGGTTTTGGCATTCCCAGACGAAGACGTGCTCGTCGGCACGCAAATCAATGACGCTGGTGCTTTTGATGCCTACAAGACTCTCGACGATATTGTTCCTCGCCCAAACCACAAGGCTTCCGGTGAAGAGCGTGCCTGGGGACGTCGGCTAGCCAAGCGCTTCGGCATTGCGCCGAATCGCTATGAAGATCGTGCTTTCACCGTCCGCGGTCAAGGCAAGCACCCGGTTGTACTCGATCACGCCAGTGCCAAACCCGAAAAGGTACTCGGAGAGGTCACCGCGCAGCTTGACGATCTCGACACCGCAGCGGGCGACACGCTGATCGTCTTCGGCTGGGCCATGGCCGAGGACCTCGAGAAGCTGCTCTGAACGACTCCGGGTTTGCTGCAATCGTCCGTCGCCGACGGATGACACGGGCATTTTCAACCGATCCGGTGGCTGTTGAGATCGTTGAAGAGTTGATCGACCTGGCGCGGCGGGCTCCCTCAGCTGGGAATGCTTCCGCGCTGGAGTGGCTGGTTCTCGATACTGCACCAGACGTGTCGACATATTGGGACACCACCCTGCCCAGGGACCGCCGCGCCGCTTTTGCGTGGCCTTCTCTGTTGAGTGCCCCAGTGATTGTTATTCCATGGGTTGACCCGCAGGTCTATCTTGATCGATACAACGAACCCGACAAGGCGCATACTGCTCTGGGCGAATCGCTGGACGCGTGGCCCGTTCCGTATTGGTTTGTCGATGGTGGAGCAGCGGTGCAGACGCTCCTGCTGGCTGCACAGGATGCAGGACTGGGAGCGCTGTTTTGGGGGCTCTTCGACCTTGAGTCTGTGGTGCGAGAACGGTTTGGAGTGCCCCCGTCGTTTCGAGCAATAGGAGCGGTTGCTCTTGGTCATCGGTGCGCCGACAGACTTTCGCGAAGCCAGCGGCGCCGCCGTCGCCCACTCGGAGAGGTCATCCACCACGGCAAATGGTGAATCCCGATTGCGGTGGGCCAGCATCGGTGTGGGGTGAATCTAAGCCGCAGTTGGTGTCGTTGGAGACGCATAGCTAACCTCGGCGGCGTTCAGGAGCGTGAAACCCCACATCGGAGGCTTCCATGGAAGTAGCTACACTACAGAGAATCAGCGGATCGAAATATCAGCGCGTGTACAGATTCAAGGGCGATCAGCGTGGCCTCTGAAGTCCCGCTGGTCAGCTATCTGCGGTTGGGTTCGGATCCCCACCTCATAGCCAATGAATGCACAAACTGCGGGGCTCGTTTCTTTGACCGGCGCAATGCGTGTGCTCAATGCGGCCTGCGAGAGTTCAAGAATGTCCGGGTCAACAACGGGGCAAAATTGAAAGCCTTTACGATCGTGCATCGGGCTGCTCCGGGTATTCCTGCCCCGTATGTGTCGGCCATTGTCGAAACTGAAGACGGCACCTCTGTGAGGTCCAATGTGGTCAATTGTGATCCTAGCCCAGAAGTGGTGCAACTGGGTATGACCCTAGAGCTCACCACCTATCCCATCGGCACTGACGACGACGGCATCGAAGCGATTGCCTTCGGTTACCAACCCGCCTGAATTTCGAACTCGCACAGAAAGAACTACATCAGATGGCCACAACAAAAAACTCAACAGCTAACAAATCAGCGAAAGTGTCGACGAGCAAGATCAGCGATGACAGCGTCTGGATCTTGGGTACCAACATGACCCGATTCGGACGTTACCCCGACCAAGACGTGGTTGATCTGGCAGCAGAAGCCTCGATGGCTGCACTTGACGACGGCAACGTGACGATCCATGACATGGATGTGCTCGCTGCGGGGTCGCTGTTCAATGCGTCTACGGGAATGGGACAGCGCATCCAAAAGCAGATTGGTCAAACCGGTGTTCCGGTGTTCAATGTTGCCAACGCCTGCGCCACCGGCGCTACCGCGCTGCGGACCGTCTACCTCTCGATCAAAGCAGGTGAGGCCGATATGGGCTTGGCGGTGGGCGTTGAGCAGATGGGCAAGATGGGTCTGCTGGGAGGCGCGGGCGCCAAGAAGGAAAAGAAGGTTTTTGAGCCTTCTGGGCGCTACGGCGCAGTCACCGGTATCGACGGCTACATCGGTACAGAAGGCATGCCGGGAGTGTTCGCTCAGGCAGGGATGGAGTACGCCAACGACTACGACGGTGTTGGATTCGAGCAATTCGCCAGAGTGGCTTACAAGAACCATCTGCATTCCACGCTCAACCCGTTGGCGCAGTACCGCAAAGAGTTCTCCATGGAAGAAATCATGACTTCGCCGACAATGAGTTACCCCAACACCTTGCTGATGTGTTGCCCGACCGGAGATGGGGCGGCCGCAGCCGTGCTTATCTCGGGTCAACGGCTCAAGAGCATGCCGGTGGACCTTCGTCGGCGCGCGGTCAAAGTTTCTGCTTCGGTGCTGACCTCAGACCCCTACACCGAATCGAGTCAGGTACAACCCGATGTCAACACCTTGACTCGCAACGCGGCTGCCAAGGCATACGAAACCGCTGGTGTCGGTCCAGAAGACCTTGACCTGGTCGAACTCCACGATTGCTTCGCCACGGCCGAGTTGATCCACTACGACAACCTCGGTCTGTGTGAGCGTGGCGGTGCGGGTGACTTCATTGATTCGGGTGCCCCGTTTCGCGACGGCACGACACCGGTCAACGTGTCCGGTGGTTTGATTTCGAAAGGCCACCCCATTGGGGCGACTGGCGTGGCCAATGTGTTTGAGGTCACGACCCACCTTCGCGGTGAAGCGGGAGACCGCCAAATTCCCGATGCCAAGGTTGGTCTGGCACATGTCATCGGTCTGGGATCGGCCTGTGGTATCCATGTCCTGGAGAAGGCCGCCGTCTGAACCGCAGGGGGTACCGAGTCAAAACATGGCACTGCGTGTCACTGTCACGTCGCATAGCGACCCAGAAGGCGAAGCCATCGTCTCTGCCGCGCCTCTCGTTGGCGTTAGCGGACTTACCGACTGCCGGGTTTCGAGGGTCTATCACCTTGACGCTGTCGACGGGCTGGCGCGCATCGATGTTGAGCGGCTCTGTCGTGAGGTGCTCGTCGATCCTGTTGTAGCCGAATATTCCATAGACGATGTCCCCGCTGCAGTTGGCCGCGCCATCGAGGTGGCAGCACTTCCGGGAGTGACCGACATCGAAGCGAGAGAACTTGAGCGTGCCGCGCAGCAACTGCAGATAGCGGATCTGCGAGTCTCGACGGCGGTTCGCTATGACCTGATCGGGGACCTCGACGACAAGGCGGTGGCAGTCATCACCAGACGGCTACTAGCCAACGACACGATCGAACAGTCCCATGAAGGCACATTAACCCCCAGGTTCGTCGCTCAAGCCGGCGCTGACTCCCAGGTCGAATCGGTACCGCTTACCGAACTCAGCGACACCGAACTGGCGAAGTTGAGCACCCAACGGCTGCTTTCGCTCGACGTGGAGGAGATGCGTGCCATCCAGCGTTATTTTGATGACATCGGCCGGAGCCCTACCGATGCGGAGCTTGAGACGTTGGCTCAGACTTGGTCTGAGCACTGTGTCCACAAGACATTCCGGGCTGCGATCGAATTGACTCACACCACCACCGATGGCCACAAAACGGTGACTCACCACGACGGTCTACTGCAAGCCCTGCGGGAAGTGACTGAAGAACTCGATCCATGGTGGCTGCGCTCAGCATTTGTTGATGACGCGGGGATCGTCGCCTTCGATGACCACTTTGATCTCGCTTTCAAAGTAGAGACCCACAATCACCCGTCAGCTCTTGAACCCTTCGGTGGAGCAAATACCGGTATCGGCGGCGTGGTGCGTGACATCTTGGGGGTCTCGGCTCGGCCCATTGCCTGCACCAACGTGTTGTGTTTCGGCCCTTTTGATCTGCCCGATGAGCGACTGTTCACAGGTGTGTTGCATCCCCGCCGAATCCGAGACGGGGTGGTTGAGGGAATTGCTGACTACGGAAACAAACTGGGTCTTCCGACTGTCAACGGTGCGGTGATCTACGATGAGGGATACATCGGTAACCCACTGGTCTATTGCGGTGCGCTGGGACTGTTGGTGAACGGTTCGCATCCCACCGCGGCTCAACTTGGTGACCGGGTTGTCTCTATCGGCGGGCGGGTTGGCCGCGACGGAATCCATGGTGCCACCTTCTCGTCGGCAACCATGGACGCGTCCACGGTTGATTCAGTCGGTGCGGCGGTACAAATCGGTGATCCGATAACTGAAAAGGGTTGTATCGAGGTGGTCCAGCGCGCTTGCGAGTTGGGTTTGTACAACGCCATCACGGACTGTGGAGCGGGAGGTTTCTCTTCGGCTGTGGGAGAGATGGGGGAAGACTTAGGCGTGGCGATCAACCTCGAAAGTGTGCGCCTCAAGTATCCAGGCTTGCAACCCTGGGAGATCTGGATCTCCGAAGCGCAGGAACGGATGGTCATGGCGGTTCCAGTTGAATCGTTGCCGGCTTTGCAAGAGCTCTGTGATGACTGGGATGTGGAACTGACCGATCTAGGCAGCTTCAGCGGATCCGGTGACCTAGTCGTCCGACATGGCGACAACCCAGTCATCGATATGTCCATGGACTTCCTACACAACGGCTTGCCCCGACGGGATATGACCGCGACTTGGGTTGACCCGCCCTCAACCACGATCAATTCGCCTCCTGTCGACGACCAGATGCTCTTCGGGCTCCTCTCGCATCCCGATGTCGCCAGCAAAGAGGACATTATCCGCCGCTACGACCACGAGGTGCGCGCAGGGACCGTCGTGCGTCCCTTGGTAGGGCGCAACGCTGACGGCCCAGGTGACGCTGCGGTGATCAAGCCACTTGGAACGAACCACACACCGGTGGCTGCAGTGTTGAGCAATGGCCTGTGTCCGCGAGTCGGAAAGCATGACCCCTACGCGATGGCGCTCCTGGCCCTGGACGAGGCGGTCCGGAATCTCGTGGCCGTGGGGGGCAACCCGGATCGGGTGGCGCTGCTCGACAATTTCTGTTGGGGAGACCCGACCAAAAGTGATCGTCTCGGCAGCCTGGTGCGCGCCGTGCAAGGCTGTACCGACGGAGCTCGCCGCTACGCGATGCCGTTTATTTCCGGTAAGGACAGCCTCTTCAACGAGTTCGAAGGGCGAGCAATCCCACCCACATTGCTGATCTCGGCACTCGGTTTAGTTCCCGATCTCAACAGTGCGATCGATTCAGCGGGCATGGCCGTTGGCGACGATCTATGGCTGGTTGGGGAGGGGAGTGGCTCGCTCGGCGGTTCTGTGGCCGACACCATCTACGACCTCGGAGCCAACGACGTCCCTCGACCTCTGGATGACCCGTTACCGCGTTATCGAGCCGTCCATTCCGCCATCATGGCGGGATTGGTGACCGCCGCGCACGACTGTAGCGATGGAGGTGTCGCTGTTGCCGTAGCTGAGATGGCGATTGCCGCGCGACACGGCGTGGCTGTGGCGGTGCCCGCTGATGGACTTGATCGGTTTGTGGCGCTTACCAACGAGGGACCCGGTCGACTCGTGCTGGCCGCGCTCCCCAGTGACCGCGATGCGCTAGGCGCGATCTTGGGCACTCATGGGCGACGCATCGGCAAGGTGACCGCCGATGATCGGATCACCCTGAGTGTTGCGGCCCAAAGCGGTGACACCCCTGAGGGCGCCGGCATCGTGGTGGAAGTCCAAGACGCTGTAGCAGCTTTCACAGGGCGACCAAGGGCGTGAGTGCTCCGCCGATCCTCGTAGTGCACGCTTCGGGCACAAATCGTGATGGTGATGCCGCGCAGGCGATTGATCTGGCTGGTGGAAGCCCTCGCATCGTTCATGTCAATCAACTGCGCCGAGGCCGAGTGAAGGTCGCTGATCATGCTGCGGTGTTGATTCCTGGTGGGTTTTCCTACGGTGACGCGCTCGGCGCCGGGCAGAGACTCGCTCTAGAGCTGCGATTGTGGTTCGGTCATGAGTTGTCTGAGGTGGTAGCTGCGGGAAAGCCCGTGCTGGGAATCTGCAACGGTTTCCAAGTGCTGGTAAAGGCTGGACTGTTGCCAGGAGGCCTTGGCGATGCCCCTGTAACCAGCGCCCGCCGAGTGACGCTGACCGAGAATTCTCGCGGCAAGTTTGAGTGCCGCTGGGTTACGTTGCGAGTGGAACCAACGGTTCGCAGCAGCTGGCTGCGATCGATCGGAGGCACGATCATTCGCTGTCCTATTGCACACGGCGAGGGTCGTTTTGTGAGTGCCGACGAGTCAGAAACCGACGACTTGGAGACTCAGGGTTTGGTTGCCTTCAGGTATCAAGATTGTGGAGCGGCACCACTGAGTGCGGACCACTCCCTTCGTGCGGCCGCGGGTGCCTACCCTGCAAACCCCAATGGTTCAACCGCGGACATAGCCGGGATCTGCGACCAGACGGGTGCGGTCGTCGGGTTGATGCCCCATCCGGAGGACCATGTGCTCGATTGGCAGCGACCGAACGGAGACCCCGGTGCTTCGGGACTTCCTTTGTTTGAAGCTTTTGTGTCGGCGGCCAGATGATGATTGACCTGACACCTGCCCAAGAGGCCCCTTTCGACGGTCTTGACTCCGCAGCACTGGCCGATATCGGGCCTCTGCGACGGGGCAAGGTGAGAGACATCATCGATCTCGACGACCGGTTGTTACTGGTCTCTACGGACCGAGTATCAGCTTTTGACCGTGTCTTGGGAACCGTGCCTTTCCGGGGTCAGATCCTCACTGAACTTTCAGCATGGTGGTTTCGCCAGCTCTCCGACATCGTTGCGTCCCACATTTTGGCGGTGCCCGACCCGAACGTCACCATCGCCCGAAAGTGTCGGACCTTGCCGGTGGAGGTAGTAGTGAGAGACCGTCTGACTGGCACGACTTCCACTTCTTTATGGACTCAATATACGACAGGAAAGCGCCAGATTTATGGCCTGACCTTTCCTGATGGAATGAAAAAAAACGAACAACTCCCGAGCGCAATCATCACCCCGACCACCAAAGCTGCCGACGGTGAGCACGACACACCGATCACCGAAGCAGACATTGTCGCTAACGGACTAGTTGATGCACAGCGCTGGGACGAAGTACGGACCGTTGCACTCGAGATGTTTGAACGGGGGACAACCGTAGCAGCGGCCGCAGGGTTGATTCTGGTCGACACCAAGTACGAATTTGGACTTGACGAGCAGGACCAGCTCACCGTAATCGACGAAGTACACACTCCTGACAGTTCGCGATATTGGCGTGAGTCGAGCCTTGCGCAGCGCCTTGACGGGGGACTCGAGCCCGAAAACCTCGACAAGGAGGTGATCCGGCTTGTTTACGCTGAGCGAGGTTACCGAGGTGACCGAGAGCCTCCCTTGCTTGATTCGGCGTTGGCGAGTCGAGCAGCACACGTCTACGCGGAGGCCTTCGAGTTGCTCACCACCGTAGCGCTCTCGCCGGCGGAGTATCCGGCTGCTCCCCGAATCGAGGCAGCTATCAGGGCATTGTAGAGGTCGATCGAATGGGTCTTCTTGAAGGGTCCGCGAATGTAGTTGCGGGGGATGCGAAACTTCGCTGCGTGGGGCGATTAGCCAAGGTCCGATGGCGTGAGCTGTGATCCGCCGTGAGTTGTGATCCGCCGTGAGCTGTGATCCGCCGTGAGTTGTGATCCGCCGTGAGCTGTGATCCGCTTGTAGGCGTCATCATGGGCAGCGATTCGGATTGGGAGACCATGCGATTCGCCGCCGATGTTCTTGCCGATTTCGGTGTGGCCCATGAGTGCCGCGTGGTGTCGGCACACCGGACCCCCGACCTCATGGACGAATATGCCGGAACTGCCGAGTCGCGAGGCTTGCGAGTGATTATCGCCGGTGCGGGAGGGGCCGCTCATCTTCCTGGAATGGTTGCTTCCCACACGCTGGTTCCGGTCATTGGTGTGCCCATCAAGAGCCGCACCCTCAACGGCATCGACTCCCTGTTGTCGATCGTGCAGATGCCGGCTGGCGTTCCGGTGGCGACGATGGCGATCGGTCAAGCCGGAGCAACCAACGCAGGACTGTATGCGGTAGCGATACTAGCTAACGAAACTCCCGAGCTATCTGATCGTCTACGCTCGCGTCGCGCTGAGCAGGCGGCCCGTATCCGCGCGCTCGAACTAGATCCATGACATCGCCCCAGACACACCAACCACGTGCGCAGGCACAGCTCTCGCCCGGATCCACCATCGGTGTTGTTGGCGGTGGCCAACTCGGGCGAATGTTGGCTTATGCGGCCCATCAGCACGGTTACCGGGTAGCTGTTTTGACCGGTGGAGACAAGGACACCCCTGCCGGCACGGTGGCGGAGATCGAAATCGCTGCTGGTTTCGACGACGAGGTTGCCATCGAGCGTCTACTCGCAGAATCCGACGTGATCACCTGGGAATTCGAGAATGTTGATGTAGGGATCGCCGCCGCAGCAGCGAATGCCGGCCTGGAGGTTCGTCCCAGCGGCAGGATCATCGCCACCGCCCAGGATCGCCGCGAAGAAAAGGATGCGTTGGTCGCAGCGGGGGTTGCTGTAGCCGCTTGGCGCTCTGCGAGCAGCGAGTCAGAGTTTGCCGCTGCGGCCCAAGAACTCGGTTTTCCGGTCATTGCCAAGGCTGCGCGCTTCGGCTACGACGGCAAAGGACAGGCACGGATCGAGCGGACCTGTGAAGTCGCCGATGTTTGGCGGCGCTTGGGGTCTCAACGCTTGGTGGTCGAGTCTGTCGTGGATTTCGAACGGGAAATTTCGGTGATTGTGGCCCGTTCCCATCTTGGCGAGGTGGTGGACCATGGTGTGATGGAGAACCATCACGTCAACCACATTCTCGACAGCACCATCACCCCCGCGCACCTCAGCGCGCAAGCTGTGAGCGAAGCCACCGCCATAGCGGCTCGGATTGCCGACGAGTGGGGCCTAGTTGGCGTCATGTGCGTTGAGATGTTTGACGCTGCTGATGGATTGATCGTCAACGAGGTTGCTCCTCGCCCACACAACTCGGGGCACTGCACTATCGAGGCTGCGTCAACCAGTCAGTTTGCTCAACAACTCCGTGCTGTGGTTGGTATGCCACTCGGCGACGGGAGTTGCAAACCAGCTGCGATGGTGCAACTTCTTGGTGATCTTTTCACAGAAGGCGAACCAGATTGGTCACAAGTCTTCGCGGCTCGCGATGTCTACCTTCATCTCTACGGAAAACACGAAGCTCGTAAAGGTCGAAAAATGGGTCATATGACAGCTGTTGGTGATGACGCTGACTGCCTCTTGGATAGAGTTGTTGCCTTGCGGCAGGCTTTGGCTGACCGATGATATCTGTGCGGAGCCAAGCCGACGACCCCCATGAAGAGTGTGGCGTGGTTGGAATCCACACTTCTGGTTCAGACGCAGCTCGACTGTCATTTTTTGCTCTCCATACTCTTCAGCATCGTGGTCAGGAGGCCGCTGGTATTGCGACCACCAGAGACGGGGTGGCTCACGTGCACAAGGGGTTGGGTCTTGTCGCCAGCGTCTTCAAAGAGGAGAACTTGGCGACACTTCCCGGTGACCTGGCCATTGGACACACCCGCTATTCGACGACCGGCGGTTCGGGGCTACGCAACGCGCAGCCTCAGCTGATCGAGACTCTTGATGGCCCGCTGGGTCTGGCTCACAACGGCAACCTTGTCAATGCCCATGTGCTGCGCCGCGAACTGCTTGAACGGGGAGTCGGCTTACAGACATCTAGCGACACCGAGGTGATGGTTCACCTGCTCACTGGGGCGTCGGGAGATTGGTTGGAGCGGATCAGAACTCTAATGTCGCGTGTCGAGGGTGCTTATGCGCTCACAATATTGACCCGTGATGCAGTGTTCGGGGTGCGAGATCCTTGGGGATTGAGACCGCTGGTTATTGGTGAAATCGATGGTGGTCACGTTCTAGCTTCCGAGACTTGCGCTTTTTCGACCATTGGAGCGGAGTTTGTTCGAGAGGTCGCTCCGGGAGAGATTGTTCGTCTGAGCGACGCTGGTCTGGAGGCGTACAGCGGCGCGGGTGCCAAAGAACGGGCTTTGTGCACCTTCGAACAGATCTACTTTTCGCGGCCAGATTCGATTTGTGATGGCAACCTGGTGCATTCGACCAGACAGCGTCTAGGACGCGAACTGGCTAGAGAAGCTCCAGTTGACGCCGATCTGGTGGTATCGGTGCCAGATTCGGGTACCCCTCACGCGGTCGGATTCGCACAAGAAACGGGGATCCCCTACACCGAGGGGCTAATCAAGAACCGTTATGTGGGCCGTACCTTTATTGAACCGACACAGCAGCTGCGAGCTGCTCGTGTGGCCATGAAGTTCAATCCTCTGGCTGACAACCTGGTGGACAAACGGGTGATATTGGTTGACGATTCGATCGTACGCGGGACTACATCGGGTCCCCTTGTCAAAATGTTGCGCAACGCGGGCGCTACCGAAGTGCACGTTCGCGTGGCCTGCCCGGCGATTATCAGCCCCTGCTACATGGGCGTTGACATGGCTAGCCAAGACGAGCTGATTGCCGCCCATAGGTCTGTCGGGGAGATATGCGAATACATAGAGGCAGACTCGCTCGCTTTTTTGTCCATTGAAGCGATGATGCGAGCTCTAGGTTCAGAAAATGGCTATTGCAACGCCTGCTTTACCGGCTCGTATCCGTTCGAGTCGATGCGCTTCGTGCAACTCAGTCTGAATCCCAAAGAAGAGTTCTCATCGGTCTGGAGCGATTAGCACCCATGTCGGCGAGGGTATTGGTCATCGGCGGCGGTGGCCGGGAACACGCAATTGCTTGGTCGTTGGCAAAATCGCCCCGGGTCGCCGAGGTGATCGTTGCGCCGGGCAACGCCGGAACGGCTACAGAATACAGATGCCGCAATGTGGCCCTGGCACCCACCGACGTAGCCGGAATTGTGGAGTTTGCGCGGGCGCAAGCCGTGGCGATGGTGGTGGTTGGCCCCGAAGATCCACTGGTCTTGGGGCTCGTTGATGCACTCAGCGATGCTGGAATTGCAGCCTTCGGTCCCAGCGCGGCGGCTGCGGAACTTGAGGGTTCCAAGTCCCATTGCAAGGATTTTCTTTGCGAAAACGGTATTCCCACTGGCGACGCAGCGGTCTTTTCCGACGCGGAAGCGGCGCTTCACCATCTTGAGGACTTGTCGGCTGTGCCGGTGATAAAAGCCACTGGTTTGGCCGCCGGCAAGGGAGTGATTGTCGCCGAAACCAAGGCCGAAGCTGCCGAAGCGATCACCTCAATGCTACTTGAGGATCGTTTTGGCGATGCGGGCCACGAGATTCTGCTCGAGGAGTGCCTCCGCGGTACTGAGGTATCGGTCCTAGCCTTCTGCGACGGGACCGACTTTCAGATCATGCCACTCGCGCAGGACCACAAACGCTTGTTGACGGGCGATGAGGGGCCCAACACCGGTGGAATGGGTGCCTTTCATCCCTCTCCGATTGCTGACGACGAACTGATTGAGCAAGTCGGTCGCGAGGTCTTGGCGCCCACCCTCACAGCCTTGGCGCGTCAGGGTCGCCCCTATCGAGGTGTGCTCTATGCGGGCATGATGCTCACCGAGTCGGGGCCGAAAGTGATCGAGTTCAATTGTCGATTCGGCGATCCGGAGACTCAGGTGGTGTTGCCGCTGCTTGAGTCGGACCTGTATGCGATATTCGAGGCATGCTGCGCCGGCGATTTGACGACTACCGATATTCGCTGGGCCGACAGTGCCGCGGTCACTGTCGTGATGGCCTCGGAGGGTTACCCGGTGAGTAGCAGTGCCGCGGTTCCGATCTCTGGCCTTGAGGCCGCGGCAGGGCTTGGTTGCAAGGTGTTCCACGCGGGGATTTCAATGGCCGACGAAGCGCCGCGCACCGCGGGAGGGAGGGTGTTGGCGGTAACGGCCCTAGCGCCTGAACTTGCTGGAGCAGCGGACGCTGCCTACCGAGGAGTTGCTGCCATTTCATTTGCCGGTTCTCAGTTCCGTTCAGATATCGCCCGTGAGCTTGGGCCATGACCAGCTATAGCGATGCTGGTGTCGACATCGACGCCGGAAATCTGACGGTCCGCCTTTTGGCTGAGGCCGTCTCTTCCACTGCAACACCGGCAGTGCTGTCGGAGATCGGAGCCTTCGGAGGACTCTTCGCTGCCGATGATCTCGGACCGGGAAAGGTGTTGGTGGCGTCCACCGATGGCGTTGGCACCAAAGTGGAACTAGCGGCCCGTTACCAGCGCTTCAAGGGCCTCGGCGTTGACTTGGTGAACCATTGCGTCAACGACATCCTGGTGCAGGGAGCGCGCCCGCTGTTTTTTCTTGACTACATAGCCACGGCATCGTTGGTGCCCGAGACTGTGCTTGAGATCGTCACCGGAATGAGCGAAGCCTGCAAGGCCGTTGGTTGTGCTCTGCTAGGCGGTGAAACGGCTGAGATGCCCGGCGTTTATCTGCCAGGGGCGACCGATATCGCCGGCACAATCGTCGGGGTCGTCGATCGAGATGCGCTGTGGCCTCAAACCGAGCAGCTCAGTGCCGGTGATCTGTTGGTGGGATTGGCCAGCGACAGCCCCCACACCAACGGCTATTCGCTGATTCGCCTACTCCTCGAACGACATACCGCCAACGCCGAGATGCTCGAGTATCTGCTGACTCCCCATCGTTGCTATCTCAGCGACATTGATTACTTGCAGCGAGCTGGGATCCGCCCGAAAGCGCTGGCCCATATAACCGGCGGGGGAGTGATCGAGAATCTTCCACGAGTCCTGCCTGATGATCTGAGCGCTCGAATTGATCTTGGCTCCTGGCCGGTTCCCCGGTCCTTCTCGACATTGGTGGAGTGGGCCGGATTGCCTAATGACGAGGCGTTTCGAGTCTGGAACATGGGAATCGGCATGATTGTGGTCGTTGATCAGTCTCAGCAGTGGGCCATCGACGAACTCGGGCTTGTGACTGTCGGGCATTTGGTTGCCACCGAGGACTCCGAGCGAGTACGCCTTGGGGGAGACTGGCGTTGACACCACGCATTGTGGTCCTCGCCTCTGGTGCCGGGTCGAATCTTCAGGCGCTGCTCGATGCGGTTGAAGACGGGCGTCTTGACGCCGAGATCGTTGCCGTCATTGTGAATCGCCGCAGCGCACGTGCACAAAAACGGGCCGAAACAAACAGCATAGAGACAGCATTCTTTGGTCTGCAGCCCTACTTGAACTGCCATGAAGACCGAGTTGAGGCGCGTCGTCGTTACGACGCGGATTTGGCAGCAATGGTTCTGAGTCACCGCCCCGACCTGGTCGTGCTTGCCGGCTGGATGCACTTGTTCACCATGCAATTCCTGAGCCGGTTCCCCGGTCGGGTAATGAACCTGCACCCGGCGCTTCCAGGCGAGTACCCAGGTGCCCACGCAATCGATGATGCCTGGAATGCTCATTTGCGTGATGGACTCGACCACACTGGCGTGATGGTTCATCTGGTGCCCGACGAGGGCGTGGACGACGGTCCAGTGCTGGCAAGCCAAGTTGTGCCAATTCAACCTGACGACGACCGCGAGAGTCTCGAAGCCCGAATCCACGCCGTTGAACATGATCTTCTGGTTCGTGCGGTTGGCGAGTTCCTGGAGCAGCCGTGAACGCTTCGGCTGTGCCTTCAGAGCGCCCGGGGTTGGGGTTGTGGCTGTCGGGAGTTCGCCCGCGCACGTTGGTGGCGGCGATCATTCCGGTGGCTGTTGGCGCGGCGACCGCGGTGGGTTCCGGCGATGAGACTCAATGGTGGCGCGCCGGAGCAGCCCTGGTTGTCGCCTTAGCGCTGCAGGTGGGGGTCAACTTCGCCAACGACTACTCGGACGGGATCCGGGGTACCGACGGCAGCAGTCGAACCGGTCCCGTGCGTTTGGTCGGCTCCGGATCTGTGAGCCCCGCACTCGTGAAGCGGGCTGCTCTCGGGGCATTCTCGGTCGCAGCGTTGTTCGGCTCGCTGTTGGCGCTGGTGGTCGGTCCTGAGCTGTTCGCAGTCGGCATCGGTTGCCTGATCGCAGGATGGACCTACACCGGAGGACCCCGCCCCTACGGTTACGCCGGCCTCGGCGAGGTCTTCGTGTTCGTCTTCTTCGGGCTGGTCGCGACAATCGGCACGAACTACGTCCTGTCCGAACAGCTCAGCGGATTGGCGGCCGGCACTTCGGTCGTCGTCGGGCTGTGGGCCACGGCGATGCTGGTGATCAACAATCTCCGCGACATCCCCAGCGACGAGGCGGCCGACAAGATCACCCTGGCGGTTCGACTGGGCGACGCTCGTACCCGCCACCTATTCGTAGCCGTACAGGCCGCGGCGATGTTGATCGCCGTGCTGATCACCGTGCTGACGGGACGCTTCGCGGTGGCGGCTCTGGCGGGTCTTCCGTTCGCGGTCCACGCCATCAGATCGGTGCGCGGCGCCGCCGCCGGGCAGGAACTCATCGCGGTGCTGGCCGCCACCGGACGAGTGCAACTCATTGCCGGGCTGGCCATGGCACTCGGGATCGCCCTATCCGGTTGAGCCTGAGGGGCTGGGCGGCTCGCTGCTTGAGTTCAATCTGATGGCGAACACGGACCGACCCACTTTCAGGTCGGACCGCAGGTATCAGGAAATGCCTATGGCAAGTATCGAAATCCAGACGGTTATGGCGAAACCCACCATCGTGAACACCAGAGTGCGTGTCTGCTTGGAGATTTCAAGGGAGATAGATCCGCGAAGGTCCTTGATTTCACCCCGTACCTTGGCGAACTCACCATTCATCTCGCCATTGATCTTGGCGAATCCGCCATTCATCTCGCCATTGATCTTGGCGAACTCGCCGTTGAATCTGGTGACCAGGCGTTCCTCAAGGGCCTTCAGATCATCTTTGGTGGCTAGTTGGTTCCATTGCATTGGGGGTAGTGACTCCATGATCGCCCTAGCCGCATCGGCCCCGATTGCCTCGGTCAATCTGCTCAGGAGTGTAAGGCGCTTCTCCTCACCCGCTGACATGACCACCCTCTGAAGATTCGTGTGTGTGTTGGAGGGGGTCGCATTCACCGTCCCCGAGCGATTGCTCTCAATCTAATACTCGTTCCTTTGCTTGGCAACCATTCAGAACCTATCGTTAACTATAGAACATCTTCAAGTCCGTAATTCACAGCCTCTGTCGCGTGTCGAGAATCTGAGGCAGATTCTTCATTATCGAACGCCCGGTTCGATTCCACATCGTCAACGTTGATCGAGACATGGTGCACACCGCGATGACGCAGGTGCGGACTCTAGCCCTCGCGGGTCGCGGTGATCAGATGGGCACCGACGAAGACTTGCCGTTCGATGTCGACAAATCCGGCAGCGAACAGCTGCCGTTTCAGGTCGGACCACCCAGGCATGTAAGCTAGGGACTTTGGCAGGTAGGTGTAGGCCGCTCGGTCTGAGAGTAGTCCTCCGATGCGAGGCACGATCCTCTGGAAGTAGATCCGGTGACCCCGGCGCAACACTTTGTTTTCAGGTTCGGCCGCATCCAACAAAGAGATTCTTCCGCCGGGGCGGATCACGCGAGCCAACTCGGCAAAGAAAGCGGGTAGTTCTACGAGGTTGCGCAACGCGAACCCGCATACCGCTCCGTCGACTGCCCTCTTCGAGATAGGAAGTGCCAGCACGTCGCCCTGTACCAGCGGCGCGTCGGTACGAGCTGCAACCAGCATGCCCATCGATAGATCGACGCCGATCGGCACCATTCCTGCCCGCGACGTTTCGCGGCAGAAGTCGCCAGTGCCGCAGGCCAAGTCAAGCACGATCGATCCGGCGCTGAGATCAAGGGCGGACACTGCGTTGCGTCGCCAGCGGACATCAAGTCCAAAGGTGATCACGCGGTTGACCATGTCGTATCGCCCGGCGATGCGGTCAAAAAGCGACCGGACCGCGGCACGCTTCTCGTTGCCTTCAGGCAGGTTCTCGGGGTCGATCTTCAAAGTGCGGTCAGCTTGCAAGTCGGTAGGCGCGGTCTGTGTGGTGTCGAGCGAAGCCGATGGCAGCGTAGGTGGCGTTGGCCGCATGATTGTCGGATTCGACGTAGAGCATCCCGACTCGTAGCCCTTCAGCAGCCAGCCATTCGAGGCCGGCCAGCGTCATCGGTTTGCCCAGACCCTGGCCGTGGAAGTCGGGGTCAACCGCTATCACATAGATTTCGCCAAGTTCGGGATCGGTGGCTCTGTGGATTTTGGTCCAACAAAATCCCATCAACCTGCCGTTGTCGCTGTGCAGAAGACGAAAGCCGGCAGCGTTGAACCAGGGCTCGGTCATGGACTCGCGAACCGCATTGACAGTGAGTCCGCTCTGTTCGGGATGCCAGTGGAATGCCCGATTGTTGACCTTTACGAAAGCATCGATGTCGTCTGCTGTGAAAGCGCGAGTGACCAGACCGGAGGGACTGTTGGGAAGCGTGCAACGCAGTTGCCAGAGATCGCGGTGGGGCACGAAACCCAACTCTGAAGCGATTGCGTGGGCTTGATCATCGACTTGGCGCAGCCAGAGCTGCACGGTTTCGTCGCGGTTCGCCGAGAGCCAGTCCGTCAAGCTTGCCCTTAGATCGAATTGGCGGCGATCTTCAGCGACGACAAGCGACCATCGGCAGTCGTCTTCATTTGGTCCCTCGATGGTCAGCGCCACGGCGTTAGCGTAGCTTCGGACTATGGCCAAGCCACGATCACCGAAGGGGCGCGCTCGTGTCACAAATGAGCGCCTGACCCTTGAATATCCCGATGCGGAGTGTGAACTCGACCACCGGAACCCATTTGAACTCTTGGTGGCGACGATTCTGTCGGCTCAGGCAACTGATGTCGGAGTAAACAAGGCGACACCGACGTTGTTTGCCCGTTTCCCAGATCCGTGGGCGCTTGCTGAGGTGGACTCCAGCGAGGTCGAACCCTACGTCAGCACTATCGGGTTGTTCCGCCAGAAGTCGAAGAGCCTTGCGAGAATGGCGCGGATCTTGGTCGACGAGTATGACGGCGAGGTACCGGCGGCCATGAAGGATCTCGTACGTCTCCCTGGCGTGGGACGCAAGACCGCCAATGTGGTTCGTAGTGTCGCGCTTGGGCAGCCGGGACTGCCGGTGGACACGCACGTAACCCGTCTCTCGAACCTATTGGGAATCACCCAAGAGACCGATCCAGTGAAGATTGAGCTTGAACTCAACCCGATGGTGCCAGCGTCTCAACGGGGCGATTTCAGTTTGCGCCTGATCCTTCATGGGCGTCGCGTGTGCATCGCTCGAAGACCTCGATGCGAGGATTGCGTTCTCAATGATTTCTGCCCGTCGAGCCACCTATGAAGTGATTTTGGTACCTGATTTCTATAGGAACAGCGCTACGTTGCCAAAGCAGAAACGCTATATTGGCAGTCCGGCCGAGCACCCGCCGCTTGGCCGACTCGGCGATACGAGGGATCCGCCGCCCTGTATCGCCATGCGGTGGCCTCCGTGAACGGAGGCCGCCGCAGTTCTTTTATGCACTGTTTTGGTCCAGCGCGTTTTCAACCGAGGTCGCGAGCTGTTGAGCGCAGTCTGCGTCCGACTGTGACAAGAGTCCGTTCAATCTCGTGAAGCCGTGCCAAAATTGGATCGTCGGGGTCGGCTCCACGACGATTCGCCATCTCGGCTATGCGTTCAGCGACATCAGATACCACTGTGGTGAGAGAGGAGAGTTCGGCTGCATCAGAATCCATCGTGGCAGTCTGCCCGTAATTGCACCTGAGCGCCCCACCACGACCGGTAGCGTGTTGTCGTGCTAACACGAATCGATCTTCGTGATTTTGAAGGTGACATCGCGGACCGCTTGCCGCGGCCCGAAGTGCGGACTGATGGGCCTGTTGCTGTGGTGCGCGAAATCCTGCAAGGGGTGCGGGACCGAGGAGACAGCGCGATCCGCGAGTTCACGGAGCAATTCGACGGCGTGAAACTTGACTCAGCGGCCGTGGAGTCCTCCGATATTGCTGCGGCGCTGGATCGAATCGATCCGCTAGTGCGATCTGCGTTGGAAGCCGCGGCACAGCGAATCGCTGTCTATCACCAGGCCCAGATGCCCGACGATGTGGACGTTGCAGGCGCTGGTGTAGTGATAGCAGGCAGGCACCACCCAGTGCGACGCGCGGGTTGCTATGTCCCCGGTGGTCGAGCTGCGTACCCATCGACGGTGCTGATGACTGCGATTGTCGCCCGTGTCGCTGGTGTGGAAGAAGTGGTCGTCTGCGTGCCGCCGGACTCAGACGGCAGTGTCCCCGATGTCACCTTGGCTGCTGCAGCCGTGGCTGCTGTGGACGAAGTTTTTGCTATCGGAGGTGCTCAGGCGATCGGGGCGTTGGCCTACGGAACTGAGACAATTCGTGCCGTTGACGTGATCGTTGGTCCCGGCAATGCGTATGTGGCAGTCGCCAAACAAGAAGTCGCTGGTGTGGTTGGCGTTCCATCGTCGTTTGCGGGTCCTTCCGAAGTGGTGGTAGTGGCCGACGGCTCCGCTCCCAGCGAGTTCGCCGCGATCGATCTGATCGTTCAGGCAGAACACGGCCCTGATGGGCTGGCTTGGTTGGTCACCTGGGACGAGAATTTCGCCGATGAAGTGACAGCCGCGGTTGAACGGCTGGCAAGCCAGGCTCTGCGTCGCAGCGATATTGAGTCGACCCTGGCCAGTTCGGGCTACGCGGTACTGTGTTCCGGCCCATCACAAGCAATGGCGGTGTCCAACCACATTGCACCCGAACATCTTGAACTTCAGACCGCTGATCCCCAAGCTCTGCTCGGCTTGGTGCGTGACGCGGGCGCAGTGTTCTGTGGTGCATGGACACCCGCATCGTTAGGCGATTATGTGGCCGGACCCTCCCATGTGCTTCCTACCAGCGGCACGGCTCGTTTCGCTAGTTCGTTGACGGTGCGCGATTTCATGAAGGACATCCACATCGTTACCGCTGACGAAGAAGGGTTCGCAATGCTCGGTGATCACGTGCTGGCGTTGGCAGGTGCGGAGGGACTTGATGCCCACGCGGCCTCAATTCGGATCCGCCAGGAGGCGCGATCGTGAACCCTAGACCTGCTCCGCGTGAAGCTGTAGCCCTAATGCAGGGTTACCATTCACCACAACTAGAGGTTGAGGTCCGCCTCAACACCAACGAGAGCCCCGAACCACCTCCCGCAGAGTTTCGTGCTGCTGTGGCAGAGGCTTCAGGTCTCCTCGGTTGGCACCGATATCCGGATCGCTCCGCCATGAGTTTACGGACGGGCATTGGAGAACTCCACGGGGTTGCTCCAGAGCAGGTGTTTGCAGCCAACGGATCCAATGAGGTGTTGCAGACGTTGCTGTTGACGTACGGAGGTGCGGGACGAACAGCCGCGGTTTTCGAACCGACCTACGCGCTGCACTCCCACCTGAGTCGCGTCACGGGCACTTCTGTGGTAACCGGCGAGCGAGGGCCGGGTTTTGTCCTCGATATTGATGAAGCGCGGCGTGTCGTTCAGTCGCACCAACCTGATGTGACTTTTCTGTGTTCTCCCAATAGTCCCACGGGGGTGGTTGATGACCCGGCTGTTGTGAGTGAAGTACTTGAACTTGTCTCCGGTGTTGGGGGGCTCTTGTGTATCGATGAGGCATATGGGCAGTTCAACGCGCAGAGTGCAATGTCGTTGCTCGGCGACGAAGTGCCTTTGGTAGTTACCCGCACTTACTCCAAGACTTGGGCTATGGCCGGGGCTCGACTCGGCTATCTTGTGGGCCCCGAATGGCTCGTTAGCGAACTTGAGAAAGTGGTTCTGCCGTATCATCTCGACGCCATGACTCAGATTGCCGGCACCGTGGCGCTCGACTACCTCGACGCCATGCAACAACGGGTCCAGAAACTTGTGGCTGAGCGCGAGCGGCTGGTAGCGGAGTTGAACGCTTTACCCGTCGAGGTCTGGCCTAGCGGCGCGAACTTTGTGTTGATTCGCCCCGCGGAGATTTCCGGTGAGGTGGTATGGCAAAAATTGGTTGACCGCTCCGTGTTGGTTCGCAACTGTGCCTCATGGCCTCGCCTCGATGGTTGTCTCCGCGTAACCGTTGGCACTCCCCGAGAGAATGATCGATTCCTAGAAGCCTTGCGAGAGGTGCTCACATGACTAGTCCTACAGCAAGTTCTGAGAGGACTGGTGTCACGAGCCGTGTCACCAAAGAAACGGCGATTGAGATCACGATGGCTCTTGACGGCCGTGGTGACACCGACATCGCGACCGGTTTGCCTTTCTTTGATCACATGCTCGACCAACTCGGTCGGCACGGTTCGTTTGACCTCGACATCAAGGCCACCGGTGACTTGAGCATCGACGCGCACCACACAGTGGAGGATGTCGGCATCGCCTTGGGCGAGACCTTCGCCGACGCGCTTGGCGACAAGCGGGGAGTACGTCGCTTCGCTTCCAACGTGGTGCCGCTCGACGAGGCCGCCGTGGAGATAGTGCTTGATCTATCGGGGCGGCCGTTTTTCCACTATGAAGTCGACTTTCCTGGCGAGAAGATCCTCGGCGATCCACCTTTTGATCCGCAACTCATGGAGGAGTTCTGGCGGGCCTTCGTGGTATCGGCTGGGGTCACCCTCCATATTGTCGGACGAAGGGGTAAGAACACCCACCACATCGTTGAGGCCATGTTCAAAGGCGTGGCCCGTTCCCTGCGCGATGCAGTGAAAGTCGAGGGAGACGTGCTGCCGTCGACCAAAGGCACGCTGTAGACGATGAGTGCTGTGAACGCCGAAGGGCGGCCGCTATTGGCTGTGCTTGATTACGGCATCGGCAATCTACATTCGGCCCACAAGGGATTTTCTCATGTGGGTGCCGACACCAGGCTCACCGCCGATCGTGGACTGATCAGCGATGCCTGCGGTGTTGTGCTTCCAGGCGTGGGTGCGTTCGGTCCCTGTATGAGGGCGCTGAGAGATGCGGGTCTCGACGAAGTCGCGCTGGATCGCATCAACGCTGGTGTTCCATTTTTTGGTATCTGCATCGGCATGCAGATGCTGTTCGCGGGATCTACAGAAGCGCCAGAGGTTGACGGTCTCGGTGTTTTCCCGCAGATGGTGCGGCTGTTGCCCGACACCGTGAAGCGGCCGCAGATCCAGTGGAACAAGCTCACCTATCACAGAGAACATCCGATGTTGAACGACCTCGGCGACGACGCGTGGGTCTACTTCGTTCATTCCTACGCAGCCGATGGTGGTGAGGAAGTGGTCGCCACCTGTGACTACGGCGGACCGGTCACGGCTGCTGTAGCCCGCGACAACGTCTGGGCGGCTCAGTTTCATCCCGAAAAATCGGGTGCGGTAGGTCTGCGTATCTTGTCGAACTTTGTTGCTTACGCAAGCGACGCGGCGAAAGTCGCAGCCTGATGGACCTTTATCCAGCGATTGACCTTCGTGACGGCAAGTGTGTGCGTCTACTTCAGGGCGACTACGCACGTGAGACCGTCTATGGCGATGATCCTGTGGCGCAGGCTCTTGCTTTTGTCGAAGCTGGAGCACGCTGGATACATGTGGTTGACCTTGATGCGGCGCGTACCGGGATCGCTGAGAACCGGGCGGTCGTTGCAGCTATAGCTGAGGCGGTGTCGGTGCCGGTGCAGACTGGCGGGGGAGTACGCAGTTTGGAGGCGGCGCAAACGCTGTTCGACGCTGGTGTGGAACGGGTGGTGATCGGCACGGCAGCGTTGAGAGATCCTGACCTGGTGGTTACTTTGGCGCAGCAGAATCGGGTAGCGGTGGGTCTCGACGCTAAATCGGGCGAGGTGGCTACCGATGGCTGGCTCGTTGGCTCCGGCCGCAGCGTGGCTGAGGTCGCTGGTTCGTTTGCCGATACCGGAGTTGACGCGTTCGTGGTGACCGACATCGGTCGGGACGGCACCCTCGGCGGACCCGATATCGCCGGGCTCACAGAGATCCTCGCAGTGACAAAAACCGATGTGATTGCCAGTGGGGGAGTAGGCAACCTCGACGACCTTCTCGAACTCGACCGTATCGAAGTGAAGGGTCGCCGACTCAGCGGAGTGATTGCTGGAAAGGCCTTCTATGAGGGTCGGTTGGATGTTGCCACGGCGGTCGCGGCGTTGGGTGCTCGTTCGTGACCGTGCGGGCGATCCGGGTTATCCCGTGCCTCGATGTTGATGCCGGGAGGGTGGTGAAGGGCGTCAACTTTGTGGACATCCGTGACGCGGGTGATCCTGTTGAACTCGCCGCTGCCTATGACGCCCAAGGCGCCGATGAATTGGTGTTTTTGGATATAACCGCTTCTTCAGACCAACGCGATACCACGGTGCAGATGGCTCGGGCAGTAGCCGAACAGGTCTTCATCCCTTTCACCATTGGTGGTGGGATCCGCACCGTTGACGATGCTCGTCGATTGCTGATGGCTGGTGCCGACAAGGTGAGCGTCATGACCGCGGCGATAAAGCGACCGGTGTTGGTGACCGAGATCAGCAAGGAGTTCGGAGCGCAATGTTGTGTTGTCGCCATCGACGCCCGCCGTGTGGACGGCAGCGACGACGCTTTCGAGGTATACACGCATGGGGGAAGGACCCGCACCGGCATCGACGCACTCGAGTGGGCCCGGGAGGTACAACGTCTCGGTGCCGGTGAGATTCTGCTCACCTCGATGGACACCGACGGCACCAAGGACGGATTCGACATTCCGCTCACCTCGGCTGTCACTGGCGCAGTGGACATTCCCGTGATCGCCAGTGGCGGTGTGGGGACGCTGCAACACATGGTCGAAGGGGTGACTGAGGGTGGTGCTGACGCGGTGTTGGCAGCCAGCATCTTCCATTTCGGCGAGCACACCGTCGCGGACGCCAAGCGCGTACTGGCCGCCAACAACGTAACGGTCCGCCCACCGACTGATCTTCGACCGGCAGACGGCGTTTATCGCCAGGGTTGACCGCTAGCGTGGCTTTGTGGCAACCAATGCGAAGCAGAACGGTGACCTCTCAGGCGACGACGGGCTTCCGGTCAAGATGCTCAATGACCGGATCCTGGTATCGCTCGGCGAGGCGGAGGGGGAGCGCCGCTCATCGGGGGGAATCCTGATCCCGGCGACTGCGCAGGTCGGCAAGCGCTTGTCGTGGGCTGCGGTCGTGGCCGTGGGCCCGAATGTTCGCAGTCTCGAAACCGGCGATCAGGTGTTGTTCAACCCCGAGGACCGTTATGAGGTCGAGGTCCGCGGCCTTGACTACATCATCTTGCGTGAACGGGACATCCACGCAGTTGCAGCCGAACGCCTCGACGAGGGCTCCACCGGCCTCTACCTTTGATTCTGCGGTCTCTATCAACTGGCTACGGGTGAAGGGGGCTGCGCTGGTCGGCCCAGCGGACTTCGATTTCGAGTTGGCGAGCGATCTGGAGCAGTAGGTGCTCCTTGCCATAGGCGGCGACCAACTGGATACCGATCGGTAGCCCGGTACTCGTGCGGGCGAGCGGAAGCGAGATCGCAGGTTGACCGGTGGTGTTGAACGGGGCGGTAAGGGTCGAATACGCCAGAGTGGTGAGAACAGCTGCTTTGGGGTCGGGGGCCGTGGCCGACATCTCGCCGAGCTTCGCCGGCGGTCGCAGGCAGGTTGGAGTCAACAACAGGTCGTGCCCGTCGGCCCACCACTGGGCCATCAAGCGGCGGAACCGCATCATTGCGGCGCTGCTACGCGTCAACTCCAGTGCTCCCATTTGACGCCCTCGTTCGGCCAGTCGCCAAGTCATGGGCTCGACATCATCCGCGGTGATATCCCGGCCGAGCCACTCTCCGAATTGATCCAACGAATGGGCGACGCCGGAGGCCCAACCGGGACCGAACGAGCCGATCAACTCCTCGTCGTGCAGTGCCGCGGGTGATTCATCGTCCACGCTGTGGCCCAGTCGTTCAAGTAGAGCCGCGGACTCGTGTACCGCAAGAGCCACTTCAGGGTCGACGGCGACTCCGCTGCGGATCGAATCGGCGAGCATGCCGATCCGCAACCTTGGTGGAGCCTGGTTGATCATCTCTGCATAAGGGCCCGGGGGAGCAGGGGCGATCACGCCGTCCCCGGGGAACGGCCCCGCGGTTGCGTCCAAGATCGCCGCGCTGTCACGCACGGTGTGGCACACGACATGTTGCACGCTGTTGCTCCACTCGTCGTTGTGTGGACCCTGAGAGAGACGTCCCCGACTCGGTTTGAGGCCGACCAGACCGCACATGGCGGACGGAATCCGGATGGATCCGCCTCCGTCGCTGGCGTTGGCGGCCGGGAGCATTCCTGCGGCCACCGCGGCCGCGGCACCTCCCGATGAACCTCCCGGGCTGCGAGACAGATCCCAAGGGTTGCGGGTAGCGCCATAGGACAGCGGTTCGGTGGTGGCTGCCAGCCCCATCTCAGGGATGTTGGTGCGGCCGCACAGCACAAAGCCGGCCCGTCGGTAGGCCGTGGTGATGTTGGCGTCGAAGGAGGCCGTGTGTCCGGCATTCTTGAGGCCGAGTACACCCTGATGAAACGGGTCGCCCTCAGAACACGGCCAGAGGTCCTTCAACAACATCGGAACTCCGCGGAAAGGTCCGTCGGGGAGTTCGGAATCGGCGATGGCTCGGGCTTTCTCGAAGCTCGGGTGGATCACCGCGTTGATCTGCGGATCGATTCGCTCAATGCGATCAATGGTGTCGTCGATCAACTCGCGGGGGTTGATTCGGCCAGTCCGCACGAGTTCGGCGAGCCCCACCGCGTCAATGTGGGCAAGTTCGGAGCCAACGGAGGTTTCAGTCATGGCGGAAACTCTACGGGGGTCGAGGGCTTGGCACGTAAGCTAGGCGGCTATGAGCGTGTCTTTTGATGGAGTCGCCCCTGAAGAGGGGCTATCGGTCGAACTCGATTTCGACAAGGTCGCCAAGATCGGGCGGGCTGGACATCAAGTCGTGCCTGTGGTGCTTCAAGACGCCGATTCTGGCGACGTCCTGTTCATCGGTTACGCAAACGAAGAGGCGTACCGGGCAACCCTTGAACGAGAGTCCGCTGTGCTCTACTCCACATCGCGCCAAGAACTCTGGCACAAGGGAGCGACGAGTGGAGACTTGCTTGACCTTGTCGAAGTGAAAGTCAACTGCGAACAAAACAGCCTCCTGTATCGCGTCCGCAAAGCAGGCACAGGCGTGTGCCACACCAAAGACGAAAGTGGCAATACCCGCCCGACGTGTTACTACCGCACCGTGACCGACCCGGATTCGCTCACCTACAGCTGATTCGATGACCGTACGCCCCGATCTCGAAGAGTTTCGCTCGCTGGCGCGGTCGCATCGCATGGTTCCCGTATGGCGTGACGTGCTGGCTGACCTCTCCACCCCGGTGAGTGCCTTTTGCAGGGTAGTTGGCGAAGACGAGGGGTTTCTGCTTGAGTCCGTGGACGGTGGTGACCGTTGGAGCCGCTGGTCCTTTGTTGGTCGCCGTCCGCTGGGAACCCTCGTGGCCCGCAACAAAGACATAACCATCGAGGGTGATCTCGGGATTGACATTGATCCCGCCGAGGGCATTCTCGCCGCGCTCGAGTTGCTTCTCAATCACTACAAAGCACCTGATATCGAAGGCCTTCCGCCTTTGCACAGCGGGCTGATCGGCTACCTCGGCTATGACGTGGTTCGCGAAGTGGAGCACCTGCCCGACGTCGCCGAGGACGATCTCGGATATCCCGATGCTGTCATTTCAATCATTGGTGAACTCGCCGCGTATGACCATTGGCAACAGCGGGTCACGCTCATCGCCAACGCCATCATCGCTGACGACGCCGACGATGCCATGATCGACGCGGCCTACCACGGTGCGGTGGAGCGGCTCGAATCTTTGGCCCAGGCGGGTGCAAGAGCGCTCGATGAGCCACTTTTTCTTCCAGCAGAGGGCGACGAGGAGCTACCCGAAGTCAGCTCCTCGATGTCTAAGGCGATGTATTGCGCAGCGGTCGAAGCGGCTCGCGAGTACATCCTCGCGGGCGACATCTTTCAAGTGGTGTTGGCGCAGCGGTTCGATCTTGAGCTTGACGCTGACGCCTTCGATCTCTACCGGGTGTTGCGCCAGCTCAACCCCAGCCCCTACATGTACTTCTTGCGCCACGGCGACCTTGAGATAGTGGGCGGATCACCCGAGCCGATGGTGCAGCTTCTCGACGGTCGAGTCATCTCTCGCCCAATTGCGGGAACCAGAAAGCGGGGAAGAACCGAGGAACATGATCGTCGAATGGCAGCAGAATTGCGTGAACATCCCAAGGAACTCGCCGAACACATCATGCTCGTCGACCTTGCCCGCAATGATATTGGTCGCGTGATCGAGTTCGGGACTCTGCAGGTGGATGAGATGATGACCCTTGAGCGTTACAGTCACGTCATGCACCTCACCTCTCAGGTTTCCGGCGACCTGAAAGAAGGGGCCACCGCCATCGATGTGCTGCGCGCCACTCTGCCGGCGGGCACGCTGTCGGGAGCACCGAAGGTTCGAGCCATGGAGATCATCGACGAACTCGAACCGGTCAAGCGGGGTCCCTATGGCGGCGTGGTCGGTTACCTCGACTTCTCGGGCCGCATAGACACGGCGATCACCATCCGCACCATGTTGGTTTCCGGCAACCGGGCAACGGTTTCGGCTGGAGCGGGCATTGTGGCCGACTCGGTGGCCGAAGACGAACACCTGGAGTGTCAAAACAAGGCCAAGGCCCTTTTGGCAGCGGTCCCTGTTGCGCGCCGCATGAGCGCGGCACGTTCAACCCGCCCGCCAGATCAGCATGAGATCAAGGAGTGAGACGTGCTAGCCTCGATTGTTGACCGAGATGTCGTGGAAGTCGCTGGTCGAGATGCCTCGTCGTATCTTCAGGGCCAGATATCCCAAGATGTTGACAGCATCAGCGCTGGTGGATCGGCGTGGTCGTTGGTCTTGGCGCCGACCGGGAAGCTCACGGCTTGGTTCCGCCTGCATCGGGTCACAGATGACCGTTTTCTAATTGACGTCGAGGCTGGTTGGGCTGCTCCCCTTGTCGAACGACTCGAACGATTCAAGCTCCGCACCGCGGTCGAGTTCAGCCTTCTCGATGGTTGGCGAATGCTCTCGGTGCGTAAAGAAATCAACGACGCGGACCCAGAACAATCCGTGCCGACGATTCAAGCGGCATTGTCTCAAGCGGCACTGTCTCAAGCGGCATTGTCTCAAGCGGCACTGTCTCAAGCGGCACTGTCTCAAGCGGCATTGTCTCAAGCGGCATTGTCTCAAGCGGCATTGTCTCAAGCGGCATTGTCTCAAGCGGCATTGTCTCAAGCGGCATTGTCTCAAGCGGCATTGTCTCAAGCGGCACTGTCTCAAGCGGCACTGTCGGCGACGTTCAACTGGCCCGGCTTTTCGGGTTCGGACCATCTCGATGTCGGACTCGATGCTCTGAGCGGGATCGAAATCGACGACGCTGCCTTTGAGCAGGCCCGGATTCGCGCCGGGGTGCCGAGACTTGGCCTTGATATCGGTGAAAACACCATCCCGGCGGAGGGTGGGGCAAACCTGATAGAGGGATCTGTGAGTTTCACCAAGGGTTGCTACACCGGCCAGGAGTTGGTGGCGCGCATCAACAGCCGCGGCGGCAACGTGCCCCGTCCGTTGCGGGTGCTCATCGGTGAGCAGGCTCTTGAAATCGGCGGAGTTGTCACCTTCGACGGCCGTGAAGCAGGTGTGGTGACTTCGGCTGCAGGAACGGCGGCCCTGGCCCCGCTGATGCGTAAGGTGGAGCCGGGCTCGCTGGTCTCGGTCAACGGGGTCAAAGCTACGGTCCAAGCGTCGAGCTAGGCACCAGAAGCTGATGGCGTTCTCCGAATTGCCGCCTGAGCGTCCAGTCAACGTAGAGTCGCGCCATGTCCAAAGTTTCAGTGATTGCCAAAATCCCCCTCAAACCCGGTAGCAGAGATGAATTGGTTGCTGCTTTCGAACCGATGCTGGAGCAGGTCAACAAAGAGGCCGGGACGGAGATCTACATTCTGTGTTCGGACCAGGCCGACGAAAACCTTGTCTGGGTGTACGAGCTCTACAGCGACTCCGATGCAATGGGCGCGCACAGCTCATCGGAAACCATGGCTTCTCTGCTTGGGGTGGTAGGCGGACTTCTCGAGGGTGAACCTGGTTTTCATATCCTCACCCCGATAGCGGGCAAAGGACTGTGATCTGACGGTTGGATGAACGCCGTCTGAATTTGTGAAGGTCCGGGCTGTCGGGCCGCTAGCGTCGGATCCATGTTCATCAAGATTTGCGGTATTACCAGCGAACAAGACGCTCTGCTAGCGACTGCTCTCGGCGCGGATGCGCTCGGTTTTGTGTTCGCTCCGTCGTCGCGTCAAGTGGCTGTGGATCGGGCACGCGACATCGCTCGTCGGTTGCCGGCTGAGGTACTTACGGTCGGAGTTTTTCGCAATGAACTTCCAGACCGTGTGGTGAACATTGTGCATCGCGCAGGATTGGGCGCGGCTCAGCTGCACGGACACGAGTCACCTGAACAATCAAGAGAAGTCCGGAGCCGGGTACCGCGAATGATCAAGGGTTTTTTTGCCATCGACCCCGGATTGTCCGATGTTGCTTCCTACAACGCCGATGTGGCTCTCATTGATTCGCCGACGCCGGGCGGAGGCGAAGTGTTCGATTGGAGTCTCGTTGAGAACGTGCCGCTCTCGGGCATACCGCTGTTGTTGGCGGGTGGTCTTGATGCAGACAATGTTCGCAGAGCGATACACAAAGTGGCCCCTTGGGGAGTTGATGTGTCCAGCGGCGTGGAACGTACACCTGGTGAAAAAGATCCGGTGAAGATGCGACGGTTTATAGATGCCGCACGAGCGGCGTTCACAGAGGTACGCATGCGCGACCGAGTCGAGGTTCCCGATGTCCCCTATAACTGGGAGGACGATTTCTAATGTCAGCGGAGGCACCAAAGATGACTATGGCTGATCCCAGCGCTGAGGGCCGCTTCGGCGAATTCGGTGGCATGTACGTACCCGAAACGCTGGTGCCGGCTTGCCAGGAACTGGATCGTGCCTTCCGCTCCGCCTGGGTCGATCCTGCATTTCGGGACGAACTTGAGAATCTGTTGACGCATTACGCGGGTCGTCCCTCGCCCCTCACCCAATGCGAGAATCTGAGCGAGGAGTTGGGTTGCACGATTCTGCTCAAGCGCGAAGACCTCAATCACACCGGCAGCCACAAGATCAACAACGTTCTAGGCCAGGCGCTGTTGGCCAAACGCATGGGCAAGACCCGCTTGGTGGCCGAGACAGGTGCGGGTCAGCACGGTGTGGCAACCGCTACGGCCGCGGCGTTGTTCGATATGGAATGTATTGTCTACATGGGGACGGTTGACATTCGCCGTCAGGAACTCAATGTCTTTCGCATGAAACTTCTCGGCAGCGAGGTGCGGGCCGCGGAGTCAGGTTCTAGGACGTTGAAAGACGCGGTCAACGAGGCGATGCGTCACTGGGTTGCGGCGGTGGAGACAACGCATTACTGCTTGGGTTCGGTTATGGGTCCTCACCCCTACCCTTGGATGGTGCGTGAATTCCATCGCGTGATCGGCGATGAGGCCGCCGAACAATGCGCTTCGCTACTCGGAGGTGGTACCCCCGATGTGGTGGTCGCCTGCGTGGGCGGCGGGTCCAATGCGGCGGGCATCTTTTCGGGTTTCGCGGACACTGAGGCCGCCTTGGTTGGTGTGGAGCCTGCCGGCGGGGCCGCAGTCGGGCGCGCAGTTCCGGGAATAGTCCACGGCTCGCACTCTTATCTCATGCAGGACGAATGGGGTCAGGTGCTTGAGGCGCAGTCGATCTCAGCAGGACTCGACTATCCCGGTATCGGCCCGGAGCACGCTCATCTGGCAGCCACCGGACGGGCACGCTATGAACCTGTCACCGACGCGCAAGTTGTTGATGCGTTTGCGCTTTTGGCTCGTACGGAGGGCATCATTGCTGCTCTTGAATCGGCCCATGGTCTGGCCTGGATCGTGCAAGCACAAGATGAGCTGGCGGGCAAGACCGTGCTGTTGAACCTCAGTGGCCGGGGAGACAAGGACGTTGCGCAAATGATGGATGTGTTGGCGTGACCGGCGAACTCGAAGCTGCGCTGCTCACACGGCGCGACCGCGGCGGTAAGTGCCTGGTCCCGTATCTCACCGGTGGACTCGGCGATGTGTGGCTCGAAACGATCCAGGCGGCAGCAGTCTCAGGTGCTGACGCCATCGAGATCGGAATCCCATTTTCTGACCCGGTGATGGATGGCCCGACGATCCAGCTTGCCAACGACAAGGCGTTGTCATCGGGAGTCACTCCGCAGTTGGTCCTGGATCGGTTGCGCGGAGCTGATATCGGCGTTCCGAGCGCGGTGATGACCTACGGCAACATCGCCTACCGGATGGGCTACCATCGTTTCGCGTCGTCTCTGGCAGAGAGCGGAGTGTCGGGCTGCATACTTCCAGACATCCCACTTGAAGAGGTCGGTCCTTGGGTCGACGCAGCCGATGCCGCTGGAGTCGAGACAATATTGCTGGCTGCCCCAACATCTCCCGATGAACGTCTCGTGCGTATCACCCGACGTTGCAGCGGGTTCGTCTACGGGGTCGGCCTGCTCGGCATTACCGGGGTCCGGGATCAACTAGCCGACAGCGCCAAAGTGATCGCCAAGCGCCTCAAGGAAGTGACCGACCTTCCGGTACTGGTGGGTGTTGGAGTAGGAACGCCGGAACAAGCCGTTGAGGTGTGTGAGGTCGCCGATGGGGTAGTGGTGGGTTCCGCGATGGTCCAACGAATGCTTGATGGTGGGGGCCCCGATGGTGTGGCAGAGCTGATCGGTGAATTCCGATCAGCGCTTGACCAGATTTTCTGATCTGGCGAAGTTCTTGACATGGATCACGATCTGATCATTATTGGGGGCGGTGCCGGTGGTCTCAGCGCGGCTCGAGCAGCTCGCTGGCAAGGTGCCGATGTTGCCTTGATCAGTGAAGGGCCTTTGGGAGGCGACTGCACTTTCGCCGGTTGCGTTCCGTCCAAGACCCTGATTGCTGCGGCCAAAGATCGTCTCAGCTTCGGCGACGCCATAACGCGAGTCGCCGACACTGTCGAACGTGTGGCGGCTAGCGAGACACCTGATGTATTGCGTGCTGGCGGGGTGAATGTCATCGAGGGTCGAGCAACGCTGGCAACTCACGACACGGTTGTGGTGGGGGACCGACGTATCTGCGCGCCGCGCCTCATTATCGCCACGGGCAGCAGTCCCCAGATACCACCTGTCGCGGGTATCGAGACAGTTGAAGCCTTGACCAACGAGGACATCTTCAGCATCTCGGGTGCGCCCGCGAGCTTGGGCATTATTGGAGGTGGACCGATTGGTTGTGAGTTAGCTCAGGCGTTCGCAGGGTTCGGCGTCAAAGTGACCTTGTTCGAAGCCCAACAGCGCTTGCTTGCTGCTGAGGAACCGGCGACCTCGGAGGTTGTGGCTCAAGTCCTGCGATCAGCCGGGGTAGATGTTCGTGTAGGCGTAGCCATTGAGCGTGTTGAACCTGCTGAGGGCTCGGTTCGACTCGTGTCTGTTGACGGCCCTCATCAAGTCGAGCGTCTTTTGGTTGCTGTTGGCCGTGTTCCGAATTCCGCTGACATGGCCCTGGAAGAGATCGGTGTGAAACTGGACGATCGCGGCTTTATTGAGGCGAATGACCGTCTCGAAACCAGTGTTCGCGGTATCTTTGCGGTCGGCGATGTGACTGGGAAGTTGCCATTTACGCATGCCGCCGATGAGATGGGCCGCCTTGGGGCCGGCAACGCTCTCGGCAAGGGAGTCCGCGGTAGGTTCCAGTCGCACTGGGTGCCGTGGACGATCTTCACAACACCTGAAGTGGCCCGTGTCGGTATGACCGAATCTGAAGCCGCCGCCCATGGGGGCCGAGTTGCGGAGTTGCCGCTTGATGAAATGGATCGGGCGATCACCGACGGTGCCACCCAGGGTTTCATCAAGCTGATTGCGGGTCCGAGGCCTATCACTAGGAACGCTTTCGGCGGCAGAGTCTTGGGAGCAACGATTGTGGCGCCGAGGGCTGGGGAGATGATCCACGAAGCGGCGTTGGCCATGCGCGCGGGTTTGTTCACCGGTCGGTTGGCGCAGACGGTGCATGCCTATCCGACTTGGTCATACGGCATCCAAAAGACTGCCGGCCAGTTCTTCGGCGAGGTCGAAGGACGCCGGGCCCGAGCGGCCCGCCCGCGGCCGAGCGGCCTGTGAGCGCAGCGAACTAGAGCGGGTGTGTAGCGCAGCGAATGAGAGTGGGGAATACCGGGCCCGTCCCGCCAACTCTTGACGTTGTCAGGTATTGCCGAGGCGATGGCCCAGAGTTCCAGAAACACCAGGAAGTTGGGTCTGCACTCCGTAGTTCCCGCAGTGTTGCGTGAATCGCTGCATCGCGATCTCTTCGGCTTCGTCCCAGTTGGTTGCCCGTAGGCCATCGAGGTGCCGGTTGTAGTACTGGTCAAAGACGATCACCTCATTGCCGGCGGCCCGCAAAGCCTCGACATTGTGCGGCGCGTCATCGATGTAGAGGTCGGCTTCCACTTCTGGTTTGGCGCCTAAGAAGCACAGATCGCGGTACGGAATGTTGGACCTGTCGAGCCATTCGACCGTGTCCCCAGCGGCCACCTGATGGCCCCAGTTGACGTACAGGCGGTGGGTGATAATGCGAATCCAGACCCCCGCATCCGATAGCCGCCATAGCGCATCGGCAGCTCCGTCGATTACTTCTAGATCCCGGAACATTCGGCCTTCGGTGACCGCGTATCGGTGGTGGTCTTCGAAGTCGTCTGGTCCAAATCCCCACTCTTCGAAGTTCCATCCTCGATCCAGAGGCAGCGACTCTTCGGGTATTTCAAGCCTTTCAGCGACGATCCGGCGAAATCCGCGGGTGTGCTCGGCGCAAACACCGTCGAGGTCGACACCGAGGACGAAGATGTCGGGCAAGTCCAGCTCTCAGGTAGCGGTCATGCCGCTGTCGGCGTTGATGATGGCACCGTGGATGTTGGCTGCCTCATCGGACGCGAGGAAGGCGAAGAGTGCGGCGATGTGTTCGGGTTTGTCCAGCGGACGGAAAGCCATGGATCGTTTCAGCAGTTTGTAGTCGGTGTTCTCGGCAAGTTGATAGTCCCGGTTCATTGGCGTGTCTGTTCCACCCGGGGCGATGGCGTTGATGCGAATCGGCTCTTTGACGAATTCTGTTGCCAAGGCCCGGGTCAGCTGTACCACAGCGCCCTTGGTGGCGCAGTACGGCACCAAATAAGCCGAACCCATGAAGGCCGCGTTGGAAGCGATGTTGATGATGTTGCCCTCGCTGGCGAGGATGTGGGGGAGTGCCGCCTGGCACATGAAGAACGTGCCGTCAACGTTGATGGCGAACATCTTGCGCCAATCCTCAGTGGTCACGTCAGCCGTGTTCTTCATCCAGGAGATGGCCGCAATGTTGCCGAGCATGTCGAGTCGTCCGTGTTGGGCCACGCATTCGGCTATGGCCGCGTGGCATTCGGCAGGGTCGGCGATATCAGTCACCCTGGTGTACATCGCTCCACCTGCGTCAGCTACTTCGGCTACCTCGCCTGCTACGTCGGCGAGACCCTCGGCATTGATGTCCATGCCGAATACGGTTGCACCCTCAGACGCGAGTCGCAGTGCGATGCAGCGTCCCATGCCGCTGGCAACCCCGGTAACGGCTGCGACTCTGCCAACGTAGCGATGATTCCTGAGCGCGGTCTCTGTTTGTTCAGACACTTGTGTTCCCCCTACTACTCGGCCGTCAAGCCACCGTCGGCGCTGATGATGCTGCCATGAATATTGCCGGCTTCATCGCTGGCCAGAAATGCGAAGAGTGCGGCGATCTGTTCGGGTTGGCTTGAAGGTCTGACGCCTGTGTAGCGCGCCATGAGGCTGTAGTCGGCGTCCTCAAGTACTTTGAAGTTGGCAGTCAGAGAGGTTTCAACGCCACCGGGGGCGATGGCGTTAATGCGGATCGGGTGCTTCACGAACTCCATGGCCAAGGCTTTGGTCATATTGACAACCGCCCCCTTGGTGGCGCAGTAGGGGACTGTAAAGGCCTGCCCCATGAGTCCTGCATTCGAGGCGATATTGATGATATTGCCTTCACGCTCGATGACGTGGGGGAGCGCGGCCTGAGTCAGGAAGAACACTCCCTTCAAGTTGATGTCGTTCATCAAGTCCCAGTCTTCTTCGGTGACTTGATGAACGTGGCGTTGGTTGGCGATCCCGGCGATGTTGCCGAGCACGTCGATGCCTCCGCATGCGGCGACGCAGGCTCGCACCGCGGCGTGGCACTCGTCGACTGAGCGAACGTCTGTGACCCGCCCGGACATCTGCTGACCCGCCGCAGTGATCTCCGCTTCGGTCTCTGCCAGTCCAGCCTTGTCGATGTCGAGGCCGAATACGCAGGCCCCCTCAGCAGCGAGGCGTCGGGCTGTCGCCCGACCGATTCCCGATGCGACTCCGGTGAGCAGCGCGACCTTGTTCTTGTATCGATTCACGCCGCGGATCGTATCGGTCAGAGTGCCATCTACACCAAACGGAGGCTACCGTTTCCGAGCCGCTGTCGCCGAGCGGAGTTAGCAGAAGATGAGCGCACGTCCGCCGGCCTCGACGGTCTAGCGTGCCATCGCAAGGGTGGCCCGACTCTTGCCCGTCTTGGGCCGTCCGTACAGAAAGGTCAACTCGCCGGCGTGCAACAGGGGCAGGCCTGCGAAATCGGCGCACACTACCGGCGGTGTCGGTCTCGGTTCGGCTCCGGGAAGGCTGGTGGCGAGTACGTGTACGAAGTGTGCGAACTCGGCTTCGGGGGTGGGGTTGGCGACTGGGTGTAGCTCCGGCGCTGTCTGCTCGCCCGGGGGAGCTGCTGGGGTCGGGATCCCGCTGGGGTCGGGGTCCCGCTGGGGGCGATGGCCGAGCCGGCCACCAATCGCCGCTCGAGGCGCACAGCTTGAACACTCGAGGGCTTGACGATCCCAGTAAACCCGGTTTACGGCCCCGGAACCCCCGACAGGAAAGCCACCACATGACCGAACACCTTGCCCCTGTCCGATGGCCGCCGGTGAACAGGCTTGAGTGGTGGTCGTGGTGTTGCTGGCGTGGGTCGTGTGGGACGGGCTCGGGAACTCGGGCTGGCACTATATGGATGACCTCGGATCGGTCGAGCGATGACCGAGCGACAGGCTCGGGTGCTTGTGGTGGCGCTTGTCGTGGCGTTCTTGGCGCGGGTCGTGTGGGACGGCATCGAGATCTCCCCCTCGGGGAGGAGTGTTTTTCTAGGGGATCCCGTCGAGGCGCAGACGTGACCGCCACGGCGCGGGTAGCGCTCGGTCTGGTGATCCTGTTGGCCGTCACAGGATGCGCCGCCGAGCCAGCACCGCAATCGTCGATGAGCAAACTACGCGACTTGTCTTGTTTGGAGTTGGCCCAGGGAGCCAACGACACCGCGGCCGAGGTCCGTTGGCACACCCCAGCCGTGATCGATGCCTACAGCGCTCGCGACGTGGCCGCCACCCAGACCGCGTATGACGCGCTGATCGATGCCGTCTCGCGGCAAGTGGACTACAGAAGAGTCGGAGAGAGCCAGTGCGACAACTGGCCCGAGGATGCCGAGTCGTGGGAGCTAGCGGGCATGCTGTACGACTTGCGCGCCGAGTGCCGCCGCGTTTGGGAACTGCTGGGCGTCGACTGCTGATGACCGCCGAGCACGCCGACGACCCCGAGGACCTAGGCCGAGCCGCCGCCAAGGTCGGAATCGGTTGTCTTGCCAGTCTGGCCTATGGAGTCATCACCGCGGCCCAGATAGCGCTGCTTGTGGTGGCCGTGGCGCTCGGCGCGTTCGTGCTGTTGTTGGTGTTCGTATGACCGACCGCGGCCACCGTCAAGCGATGTTCCCGGAGCGTGCCGAGCTCATCGAGGCCCTGCGCGCCGCTCGCGTGGAGGTCGAGGACCTGGAGACGCGGCTGGAGGATGCCCGCCGGACCCGTGACCGAGTGATCCGCCGAGCGCTCACCCGCCGCTGGACCCTGCGCGACGTGGCCATCAATGCGGGAGTGAGTCACACGGCGGTCGCGGCGATCCGCCGCTCCGATCCCCCCAAGGATCGACACGCCGAGTGTGGCGAGGCGTGCCGAATCTGGCGTAACCCCGAGGGCTAGAGGTCCAACAAGTCGCCACCGAGGCCCAATGAGGGCAACTGTGAGCGACGAAACTGCCCGAGGTGGCCACCAATTGCCGCTTGAGGCGCACAGATGGCCCAGACGCGCGACCTGCCGCTCTGACGCCTCGGCAGGTCGGCGTCTGCCTTGGCCGGTGTCACAGCCATCGACTACCGTGCGCCTACGAGTTATTCATGTTAGAGAAATAGCTGAGGTGGGATTGAATGAGCAGCGATCCATGGGGAAGTGACAACGATCCATTTCTTGATGACGATCTCTCGGTTGACTCGTTTACGGTGTCCGATGGCACCGAGAGCCCGTCGAGGAAACGGTACCGAACGCTTGCTGCAGTTTCAGTTGTGGTCGCCTCCGCGGCCCTTGTCGTGGCGCTGGCGGGGGCTAGGGGTTATGGGATGGTGGGTATGTCCGCGGTCGCTTATCTGCTCGCTGTGTTGGCCGACTTGCATGCGCGGAAATCGCGGTACGACCTCCGAAACTACCGTCGGCCGCTGCTGACGGCCGGGTTGCGTGTAGCAACGTTCGGTACGGCCCTATGGGTTGCGTGGTTGGTCGCTTCGTCACTTGCGGGTTCAGGATGAGGTTCTTTCGACTGAGTGCTTTTGCGCTGCTCCTCGGGTTTCTTGCGGCAGTGGGGGATTTCATCGCGGTCGAGCAACCCGCCTCAGCCGAGACCGGGATACAACCCACCGACAAATGCGAGATATCGAGCGACCGGAACCAGATCTACGTCTTGCTGCTATTGGATGCTTCGCAGAGTCTCAGCCGGACCGACCCGGGCAATTCCCGGCGGGGCGGTTTGGAGGCCGCGGTGGTGAATCTGGCGAACCTGGCCAGAAACAACCCGGACGTGCACATCTCCATTGCGGTGGACACCTTCTCCACCGGTTACTCAAGGCGCCATGGTTGGCAGGACGCCGAGAATGCGCAACGGACGTTGAGCGGTCGCTACGACGAGGTCACAGCGCTGGGGATTGGGACTTCGGGGCGCTTCACCGACTACCGCGAGGCGATGCGCGGTGTCGCCGACCGGTTTAGAGACGCTCCGGCGAGTGGTTGCAACCTGCTGCTGTGGTTCACCGATGGGGAACACGCGACTGAGGGCACCAGTAGCGATGTGTCTGAACGCGAATGGGAGCAGTTGCGGACGTTGTGCGCCTCTGCGGAAATGGCCGACCTCAAGGACCGCAGCCTCTACTCAGTCGGTGTGCTGCTCTCGTCGAGTGATTCGCCAGTCAACTCAGGCCCCGTGGAACAGATGTTCGGCGAGGGAACCAGCGCCTGTCGGTATGCCCTCGACGGAGAGATCAGAGCGGATGTCGGCGCAAGCGACCTGCGTGACGCGCTCGACGAGTTGATCAACGAAGTCGTCTACGAAGTCAACGCTGAGGCGGAGACCGAGGACGACCTGCCCGGTGAGGAGAGCGGACTGCCCGACGAGGAGGACTACGGCGCGTGCTCAAGCGGCGACGGCACGGCCGCGTCCCCCTGCGTGTACTCCTTCTCCTTGGATTCGGGAAAGGAGAGTTTTCGAGTGTTCGTCGACATGACGTTCCTCGGCAGGGGGATATCGAATCCGGGAGCCGTCAAGATTCGTGTCCGGTCACCGTTGGGAAAAGTGAGCGAGCCTGTCGTCTCGGCCGCCCAACAAGCCGCGGACGCTCAACAGGACGACGCAACGGTCGCCCAGTATCAGCCGGTTCGGCCCTTCTGGTTCCTGTCCCAGCGCCCCTACGACAGTCGCTGGGAGATAATCGGTCACCAAGCAGCCGAGCAGATCGCCGATGAGGGCGATTGGGAGTGGGACGGCGAGTGGTCGCTGCTGTTCTGGGGTGACACGCCCGAAGCTGAAGCCGACGCCGGACGGGTCGCTGCGGCATTTCGAGCGATCACCGTCGACGCACCGTCGGCTTCGATGAACCTGAACGACGAAGGAAAGCTGATCGGGTTCATTGAGAACTTCCCTATCGACTACTCCTCGGTCGAGTTGAACCTGGAACCGCGCGATGCCAATGACGAGCCGATATACCCCACCCGCCCGAATCTGAGATGTGAATCAGCCGACTGCAGCCCAGTCCCGGTTAGTGGCGATCATCGCTTCGAGGTTCCGAGTCTGGTCGACGAGGTTGTCTGGTGGGACAGCGAAGAAGGCGGGGGTGATGGTTTGAGACTGGAGTCGGCGCTCGACCGCGGCCCGGTGTCGGCTGTGGCGGTTCTGGACCAGGAGTTCCTCTACGGCGGGGAGCGCGGTTACGGGACCGACGGTGAGAATGGACAACCCCTGAGTTGGTCCAACGACATAGGCAGACTCGCCTTGGACATCGACCCGTATTTTTCGGGTGAGGATGAATTGGACGCGCTGGAGGATTGGCTCGATAGTCGAGAGCCCCCGGCGCTGCCCTTCGACTTGCGGCTACTACCTCCGCCCTATGACGTCGCAGGTGACAAGGTGGTGTTCCGCCTCGAGGTCAGTCCGGGATATTTCCCGGGCGTGGTCTCGCTCGAAAGCGTCAGTGTTCGGACCGGCGCCACGGCCGCAACGCAGCCGGATTACGACGAGGGCTGGACGTGTGAGGTCCCCGGCACAGCAGGTAGGGGCGATGTCGAACCGACAACTTGTCGGGCTGTTCGGATTGATCTTGGCCTGTCCGAAGACAGCGACGTCACTGCACAGTTGGTTTTCCGGACAGCCCCTGTGGCGGATCTTGAGAACATCGCGCGCCCCGAGGAGTTGGCCATTCGGTTTGAACAGCGCTGGAACGAACTCTGGGCTGACATCCAACTGGCCACTGCATCACATCGAGAGTCGCTTGAGTCAGCCCAGTTCCGGGTCGACCTGCCGACTCCGAGCGACCGCCTCAGTGAGTTCCTGCCGATCCTCCTGTCGCTGCTGGCACTTGCAGTGCTGCTGAGGATCTACGGGGCTTGGAAGCTGCGCCCCTGGTCGGAGATCAACAACCCGGAGTACGTGATCAAACCCCTCGATGCTTCCGGCGACAGCCTGCTGGGCATTGAGTCCGAGCGGCACCTGTGCATGGACCTCTCGGCACCAACGGTGAAGGCCGATCTCGGGGGCCTTGAGATGTTCTCGCGCTGGTGGCCGCTGTTGTGTGGAGCACCCCCGTCCATAGAGACCAGATCGGCCCGTGCTGGAGGTTGTATCGGACCCAACGGCTTCCGGATCGACAGAAAGGGTGCGCAGCGGGGGATCATCGGCCATGGGCTGCGCGACGGCTGGGTCCTTCATAGTGTCGGTCAACAACACGAATTGATTCTCTGGGACCTGCCTCGCGACGAGATCGACCAACAGCACCGCATCACGGAGATCGAAGAGAGTGCGCGTGAGCGGATCGCGAGCCTCCACTCAGCGAGCGGAGCGCAAGGCGAAGGCGAGTCCTCGACAGCATCGGGGGGCGAGGCTCCGACCGCTGACCCCTTCACTACTCCCGGCGACCCGTCGAGTTCAGCGGGTGACCCCTTCGGATCACCTCGCGACGCGTTCGAATGAGACCTGAGAGTTCAAGCGACGAAAGGCAGTCAACATGCTCAGACCTGTGATCTTCATCGGTTGTGGAGGTTCTGGAGAGAAAGCCGTCCGCTACGTGCGCGAGGCGGTGAGACGAAGGCTGGATCAGAGTGATTGGCAGCACGGAATTCCCGCTTCGTGGCAGTTCATCGGCTTGGATTCGCTGACCGTCCAGGAGAACCCGACCGAGATTCCGACGATTCCAGGCCAGGATTTTCTCACCCTCTCCGCTGAGCACGAAACCTATGCTGCGCTGCACCGATCCCTTGAAGCCGAGCACAGTGGCCATCGGGGTGCTCCCGAGTTGTTGTGCGGATGGCTGCCCGATCCCGGCAATGTTCGAATTCCCATAAAGGACGGAGCAGGGCAGAACCGGGCTATCGGCAGAGCACTGGGGCTGCGGTCCTTGGAACGCACCTTGGAACCGCGTCTCAACGAGGCATTCAGACGGGCTAAATCAGGCAACCAGGACCTGTATGAGATCGGGCAGGCCCTGGGGGTGGATGCCGCGCTCGGGTCTGAGACGCCTGAGCCCCTCGTCGTGGTCTGCTCCTCGATGGCCGGGGGAACCGGTGCGGGAGTGGCTCTCGACGTGGTCGACCTGCTTCGCCGCTGCGACCCGCTCGGCAGGTACCCGACATTGGTGTTGTTCGCGAACGACATCTTCGACTTTCATAACCAGAACGAGGCGATGGCCGCCAATTCGCTTGGAGTCCTGTCCGAGTTGTTGGCTGCGTACTGGTCACAACCCGGTGAACTGGAATCGCCGCTCTCCACCAACAACGTGCAAGGCCCGGGGGTTGGCCCCCACTCGGTGTTCGTGCTCGGAAAGTCAGGCCTGCACGGTGCCGACTTGGGGAGCACGGCCGAGTTCTACCATGCCGTCGGCGAGGCCTTGTCGAGTTGGGTCACCTCGAGCAGCGTGCAGGAGAAGATCCACAACTTCATCAACGTCAACTGGCTGAACAGCGCAAAGGCCAACTACGGCGGTTACCCGTTCGGCAAAGCCAACCAGTTCGGGGTGGTGTCCTCGTTCGGCGCGGCCAAGGTGACAGTCGGCCGTGAACGGTTCGCGCAGTGGGCGCGCCACCAATTGGGCCGACAGGTCCTCGATCGGCTTCTCAACGGCCATCAGAGGGACCCGATCGCGACCGCTGACTCCTCACTTCGTGAGGAGGAGGTCGTCGAGCAACTGGGGAAGAAACATGCCGAAATGGTCTACCAAGGCTGTCCATACTGGGACCCCCCATCCGATCCGCAGCCTGGCCTGAAGGGCGCATGCGACCATTACGGCTCGAATCAACAGCTCCGCGAATCGGCAAGTCGCCTGGAGCGCGAGATCAAGGGTGAACTCGGTTTCGGACAAGAAGCCGCCGCGGCTCAGTGGCACAGCCAGCTGGAGCGAGTCGGCAAGAGGCATAAGGAGAGAATCGAATCAGAGACACAGAATCCGACCTCGGAGGATCGGGACTGGTGTCAAGCCATGGTGGATGCTACTTGCAGGTCGGCTTCACAGGTTGCCGCGGTCTGTTCATTGCCGGTGGCAGTCGCGGCGCTGTCGGAGGTCGCCACGAAACTCAATCGGGCCGGGATCGCCGAAGTTAGAAAGCGGGCCAAGGAGGCAGACAAGCTCTATGAAGAACGGGTGCGACAAGGTCTGATGGAAATCGAGGGGACCGAAGGAAAGTTCAACGCAGAGAGTCCCAAGCTGGGTGAGGCGGTCAAGCTCGTTGCACAAGGAGTTGCGAGCCGCTGGCAGAGCCTTCGCCTCATACAGGCTGCTGAGGTGATGGAGCACGCCGAGGAGCAGGTGCTCGACGAGATTGCCAGCGCCTTGAAGGCTGCTGCGGGCCAAGTTCGTGATGCACTCGACGGCGACGAACTGCAGGCTTGGCCGAGCGAGATCAACTCTGTGCCTCCCCGCTATCTGCCCTCCACCGTCGAGTTTCCTCTGGAAGGTCACGACACCTGGTCAGAGAACCTCAGAGGCCTCTGTTCAGAAGCAGTCATCGACGGGGTGCCGTACGGTTCCGAACACACAGATCCCCTGCGATACCGACTCGTGGCGGGCACGAAATTGATGGCGAGCGAGAGGGAGGTCTTCCCGTTGGTCCATCGCTCGAGCACGCGTTGGACTCCCGGACAGATTGTCAACGTCAACTGTGACGCAGCCATCGACGCCATCATCGCCCGAGTGGACCTGTGGACGACTGAGCACGGTGGAAGGTTCAAGAGGTTCCTAGATGAAGGGCTGGGCGTCTACCTCAGCGAGAACGACCCGCACACCGGCAAGCGCCGCGTGGACCAGACTGAGCGCTTGCAGGCATTTCGGCGTCGGTTGGATGAGGCGCAAAACAGGTCCGAACCCCTCGTGTCCATCGACACGGACCTGTACGGCGAATGCCACGACGAGCAACTGGCGTTGCTCAAGGTGTGTTCACAGTTCCCTTTCCCCGAGGGTCACCCGGCGCGCCAGGACGCCCAGGACATCGTAGGCGAGCAGGCGTTCACCGCCAGCAGTACCGATACAGCCTCGGTGTTGATATCCCAATACATCAACAGTCCGGTACACCCGATGGTGGTCCGCTCCATCACAGCCCCGTTGACCGAGGCACTGGCGGCCACTGAGGATCCCGACGAGAGGTCCTCAGCGTTCTGGCTGTGGCGCCGGGCGCGACGCCTCGACAGTTTCGTACCGCTGCCGCGGCCGGCACTGGAGTCGATCGTTCGAGGATTCGCCGTCGCTCGCTTGTGCGGTTATGTGACCGCTGACCTCGACAGGGCCCTGCGCATCACTGCGGCGCCCGATGAGGTCGAGTTCCCATGGCCGTTGTTGAGCAGGCCCGGCACACCCGACGACATCCTGGCCGTGCTGCTCGAAGGCTTCGCGCTCACCTTCGGAATGGTCAGCGGCGCTGGCTTCGGGGCGTACGAAGCGTATCGGCGGTTACATGCCCTGGGCGAGCCGACAGAGCAGGGAACGATCCATCGCGACCTTGAAAAGGTGCTCTCCGACGGTCACCCCCCTCATCCCACGGTGGCCGCGGAGACGCCCAGGGCCGAGGGGTCGAACCGCCAGGAGCGGTTGGCCACGGCAAGAAAATACTTGGAGGCCAACGAAGGATGGTTCCTGGATCAGACCAACCGTAGAAGCGACCTCCATCACCGAGGAGCGGACGGACGGACTGAACCCGGGGTTCCGACCATGGAACTGGCCGACGTGTTCTGCAAGTGCTACAGCGAACTCCACGAATCGCTCGACACAGATGCTTCGAGAGGCAGCGTGGTATGACCGCAGGCGGCCGCCTGGTGGTGCTGCTGTCGGCCGATTCCGACGAGTTGACAGCGCCGGTGACCGAGGTCTTGGCGCAGTGGTGCGCTATGGGACTGTTCGGAGATGTGGTCTGGTTGTCGGCATCTGATTTGTTGGAGCAGCCTCACAGAACTTCCTGTTGGCACAACGCCGACGCAGAGTGGAAGCCGACCACGCTGGGTTCCGCGTTCTCAAGGAGGCAACGCCAGGAGATGTGGCTGGCGGTTCTGCGGCACCCGCGTGGAGCGGATTCAGAAGTCTCGAGAATCCAGGTTCGCGAGGCAGAGGAGCAGTGCCGCGAGAAGTTGGCCGATCTGCTCGCTTCAGGAATCACCTTCCGTTCCATGACCGTGCAGATCGCCAATGCCGAGGGCGTCTGTGGCCCCGAGGACAGCAGCCCCGCCTGGGACTATCACCTGGTACACGACAGCCGCGTCGAGGCCCACGAGTCTCTGTTCAAGGTGCGCGCGCTGGAGGGCGAACCCCTCAGCCTCTGCGCCATGGTCGCATTGTCTGTCGCCGGCGGATGGTGTGGAATCGAGAGCGGCTTGGAGATCGAACCGGACCGCCGTGACGGAAACACCCAGCCCGTGCGGTTCGTTCACTGCCAGATGAGAATCCTTCACACGCCGTCAGCAGATCGCTACGCATCCCCCGACGCCATGCCGAATTCGCCACCATGGCCGCTACCCCAGACCGCGGAGGTTGAACGGGCCCAGCCTGATGCAGTCCCGCCTCTGGAGATCGCTGAGCGCCTCGCCCGCGAAGGCGGATTCAGGTGCGAGAGGCCGGCGACACTGCCTGATTCTCTACGGACTTCCCGGTTCAATCTTCTGAGAGGACTCGTGGCCAAGGTCCTGACGCCTGTCGATATCTCCGCAGTCGAGGATGCGCTGAACCGGTTGGCGGATCGCACTGGTGGTCTGGAAGAGGACAATGACGGCGTCGCCCGACTGAGACTTGCCGACACTGTGGATCTTCATGTCTTGGTGCAGCAGATTGAACGCAGTGATTTCTTGCCGGCTCCCGGGGCTGTGCGGGCGGCGGGCAGTTCCGTCGACGCCTACAAGACGATGCGGGAGGTGATGTTCGGCTTGGTGGACGGATCGCCGTTGCCGGGCGGAGTCCCACATCCGACACAGGGAACTTCCGAGGATCCGAGACGTCTGATCTGGACCGACCCCACGGGCGTGGCTCCGCTCTACGCGCCGCAGGACTCTTCCGACATCCTGCCAGGACCGGAACCCCGAACGGACCTGGCTCCCTCAGCCGGAGCCCGTAGCGACACTGTTGATGAGGGCAGCGACAAACCAGATGAGCGCAGTGACGATGTTGATGAGGGCAGCGACAAACCGGATGAGGGCAGTGACGATGTTGATGAGGGCAGCGACAAACCAGATGAGGGCAGCGACAAACCGGACGAGGGTACTGACGAAGCCGCCGAGGATGCAGGGACGAGGAAAGCAGAACCAGGTCAACTCTGGTTCGACCGCAGTCCAACCGAGGTCACCCCAACAACGAGTCGCGTCGACCTTGGTTCGAGTGGGCGCGTAAACACCCCGCAGCGAGACCACGCCCAAGACCGAATCGAGTCGACTGACTCCGCTTCAACAACAGTCGAGCATGTCGCCCAACATCGAGACACTCTCATGGAACGACTGGCGGATATCATCGGCTCGGGCCTGGGGGATGCTCGGCAGGGTTTCTTAAAGAACTGTGTGCTGCCGGTGCTCGACAGCGAGTATGAAGACGCCCTGAAGGCCCAGAAGTCGGCCCGACGGATCACTGCCCTGCTGTTGCTGTCGCTGTTGGTTGTTGCTGTTTTCGCCGTCGATCAACGGTGGCCCTACCTGGCCGACCTCTGGGAGTTCGTAACTCCCTTCGAGGCCACTCGGGCCTCTGACCCGGCGATTTGGCCGATCGGATGGTTCCTGGTCGGAGCGCTGGTGCTCGCGGCCGGTTCAACGCTGTTGTCGTTTCCGGCGAGGCGCATGACTGAGAGCCTGCGCCGGCTGGAACAACTCAACGCAGAAAGACGTCGAGTCGAGGTCCGTTCACGCCACTACGCATCCGAAGTGTTGAGGCTCTACGGGATCAGCTGTCAGTTCGCCGATCACCGACGGGTAATCACGGAGTTCCTTCATCGACCGTTCGGAGCCGACCTCGACGATGCCTCTGTGGCAGTGTCGGCGGAGGATCTGGCCTTTGATCTGCCGCCACCGCATTCGATGCTGGTGGCCTGCACAAACGTCGATCCTCAGGAATTCGACCGAGTCAGGAGACAGAAGCAGGAGTCAGCGGTTGAACCGGGATGGTTGAGCCGCACCTACCAGCGCGTGCTGTCCCTCTGGTCTGACAGCTACAGCGCACGGATCACCGGAGATTTCCCGGATCCGGACTACGACATCACCGATCACCGTCAGGTTGTACATCGAGACCGGCACGACGGACGCGAAGTATTGGGATCCCGTGCCGATTTCGCGCGGAGCGTTGTCAGGGATCCGGGCGACGATGAGGGTGGTTGGGCACTCCGTCGAGCCGTGACCGATCAACTGACCGGTTCAGGGGATCGCGACGGGTTGGTGGAGGGTTTTCTAGCGCTGCTCGGCGACGTTGACCCGGTTCACGGTTCGCTACCTGGCAGTTCAGCGGATTTCGTCAGGTTCACGAGCGAGCACCATAGATTCGACTGGGGCGACCTGCTCAGACCTGCGGCGAACGCGCCCCAGCGGGAGTCGCAGCACAGCCGATCCGACAAGCATCTGCTCTCAGAAGCGCCCAACGGCCACTCGATGGTGATCGCCTGGCGTATTGACCTGTCGGCCCCGGTTCGTCCACAGGACCAAGCCGGTTGGCGGACGAGCGAGATCGACGATCATGGAAGGGACACATCAAGGTCGGTGGTGTGATGTCAGAAGGGTATTGAAATGCAGAAATCATTGTCGCTTGCCGCAACATTGCTCGTTGTCACCATCTTGGCGACCGTCACAGGATGCGCCCGGGACTGGCCCGACGAGTTCCCGGGCGCCTATTCCTGGCAGCAGCGCTCGGCTCCATTGGACCTGCTCGACGGTCAGGATACGGGTACTTCCTTTGCCGTCTCGACTTATGCTCGGTCGCGACCGAATCCTCCGGTCAGTGAGCAGGAGAGACACCGTGACGACCGGAGGGTGCCGAGTCGCCTCGATGTGGTCTGCATCGACGACGACGGCGACGGCTACGGTCGCTTGGGTGTGAGCATGAGCCTGTCTCGGCCAGTGCTCGAGAACTGGCATCCCCGGGGATGGGAGAGATGGCACCTGGAGTTCTCCGCAGTCGATCGCAAGGCCGAGATTTCGGTCAACCTTGCCGAAGAGCGCCCCGACGGCAGAGACAAACTCGATGCCGGGTTTGTTCCCTATCTTCACAGTGCCGAGTTAGTCGACGCCGCGATCGACAACTTCCGCAACTACGCGGGTGAAGACGGCGCGGCCCTGAGAGTTCGTGCAGACTTCCCACCCGAGGAGGGGAAACCTCCTCTGGGTTGGGAGTTCGACCTGGGTCCTGCGTCGAGAGCGGAGGAGTTGCTGAGCAACCTTGTAGAGATCTGTGGGGACGTTTGGTGAACCGTGGCACCCCCTTGGCGTTGGTTGTGATGTTGTCGGCCGGTGTGCTTCTGTCCAGTTGCGGGTTGTTCAACGATGCTGCGCGCTCGCGGGCCCAAGACGGCCTGCCCGGGCAACTTCCGATCGAACCCGTAGGGACCTACAAGGAAGTCTCCTGCCGTGGTTATCGGGACGCCAGCGGCGAAGTGTTCTACTTCGAATACCAGTTCAGCAGCAGTCTGGTTGCGCGGAACCGGCTGTGCCCGCTCAGCGGCAGCCCCGGCGGAGATTGGCGGACCTCTGAGGACGTCAGCATCGATGAGGACACCGACACGGTGAGGCTGAGCGCAGAACTGAACTCACACTCGTATCAGACAGCAAGATCTTGGCCAGTGCCTCCCACTCTGATCGTCTACTGTTGGGACCTGACTGAGACGAGCCCCGGTGATTTGGGGGTCGGGCTCTACCACTACGGGCCGCCGCACGACTTCGAGGGCAGTTTTCGTGTGCGCCTGAGGTTCAACGACGGTTCGTCGCTGCGGACGGACTGGTGGGCGAGCAGCCTCGAGGCGGAGGCGATCTTCCTGCCCGACAGCGATATTGGCTCGTTCATCTCTGAACTGGAGGAGACAAGCGAAGACACTGGCTATGCACTCGAGGTCGAGGTCGCCGCGGGCGCTTCCGGAGAAAGCCGCCTCTCATTTGACATGTCCGGTTGGGAGAAAGCCGTGAAGCCGCTGCTTGAAGAGTGTGGCGCCACTCTCTGAGGGCCTCGGTGACCGCTGATGCCTCCTCCGAGCGACCCGTTCGCATCCGGGCGTGACAATGATGACGAGAGTGACCCGTTCGTAGAGCAGGGCGGCCCTTTCGGGTCGCCCGCGCCGGAGGGATTCGACTCGACCGGAGTCTTTGAATCGGCCGACCCGTTCGCCGACGCGACCGGCGACGCAGCAGATCACGATCCGTTCGGTTCCCGTTCGGGTAGTGGCCGAGAGGTTCAAGGAACCGTGGCGGCACTGTCCGCTCGGCGCGGGCTGTGGCTTGTCGGCTTCGTACTGATCGTGGTGCTTGTCGTCGTCGGCATGCTCGTCACATCCCAGAGCGACAACGGGCACCAACAAGCACAACGAAGCGGGGGCGACGATTCCCCCGGCTCCGTATCGGTGGACACGTCTGAGACAGATCTCGTACCACCTTCGACGATCCCGTCGCCCGTATCCGCGCCGACAACGGTGCCAGCGCCCGTTACTACGGTGGCTAGCGACTCTGAAACCACGCAAACGGTTGAACGGTTGCCCGAGACGCTGCTCGGATGCGGCGACCAGAGCGGCCTCGATCCACATGGTCTGATCAGAATCGACGAGATCACTGAGCGGCTGAGTTTCTGTGGCGAGGAGACCTGGCAGGTGTTTGTTTGCAGCACGCGGGAATCAGACCGAACAGATCGCGTCGCCTATGTAGATGACGTCTTGGGGGAGGCCGCGGAGTGGTTCGAGTGGGCAAGCGCCGGTCAATATGACATCGACTTCTCCGCGGGAGACGACACCAGAGCGGTGTCGGGCAGCACCGCTGAACCGCAGGAGTGTTTCGAGGAGGCTCTGCGAAACCAATGGAGTGGATCGCGCAGTGGAGCGGTGGTCCTCGTCGACGAGGCCGCTCTCGATCCTTTTCAGAACTACGTCGGACTCGGTACCTGCGGGTACGCAAGTTCGGCAGTCAGCGGTGTGTTCGGCGAGAGCGGCAGGATGGTCGCGATCGCCGTTCATGCACAAGGTGATCAGAGTGCGATTGCGGTACACGAACTAGGCCATGCGCAATGTTGGCCACACTCTTTCTCCGGCGAGACTGGCTCAGAGTACGACAATCCCGCAGACATCATGTCGTTTCACGCTTGGCCTGTGGGCACGATCGCGGTGAACCGATATGCCTCGGGCTGGATTCACCCCACCGCGGTTCGCGTCCATAGCGAATCCGCCGGAACATACACGCTTTCGCCGTGCTGTAGTGGGGGAGTGCAACTGCTCGCTCTGCTCCCAGAAGGCGCGTCGGAAAAACCCGATGGTCTCAACCGGCAATGGTGGCACCTGGAAGTACGTGACCCCGACGATGAATGGGAACGGGGACTTGCCGCTGCCGAAGTGGGGGGACAGATCGGGGTCTCGCTCCACTGGATCGACCAGAACCTCGGCATGGGTGCCGAGCGGCGCCAAGCTCAAGTTGGTAATCAGATTGACTTCTGGGCTGATACCCCAATGCGTTTTGGTCAGTTGAAGGTTGCTGGCAGCGAGTTCTGCCTGCATGCGGATCAACCCACATCGTTTATCGACTGCGGCAGTGCATACGAATGGCGGATCGAAGTGACCGCTTCGCCAACCGGGGGTCTGAACCTAGCGGTCAGCCCGAGCGCATAGACCGTCGTTCACGCCGCGGATCGCATCGGTCGGAGTGCCATCCAAGCCAAACGGAGGCTACTGTCTCTCGAATGTCTGCTCCCCGCCTTGACGACCTGTTGCTGCCTCAAGAACTGAACCAGGCCCTCCGTGAGTTGATCGAGGTTGTTCGTACCGCCGATCTCGACGGGATAGACCTCGCAGGCTCTATCGCTCAGATCCGTGCCTTGCGCGACGATCTGCGACCACGAGTAGTAGAGGGATTGAGAATGCAGTCTGCACTGGTCTATGAGATGCCAGCCACGGTTGAGGCTTCTGAGGACGAACCTGAGAAGTTGGGTCCGCCTGCGGCGTTCAGAGCTGAACATCCTTCAGACTTCTTCCCGTACAGCCCGCTGGTGGGCTTGCTGAACCCGATATCTCCTCCCGTGACCATGACCAGAGTTGCCACGGACAACTACTTTGAGATCCACGGTGAGGTGACATTTCCGGCAGCTTTCAACGGGCCACCCGACTGTGTTCACGGCGGCGTGATAGCGGCGTTGTTCGACGAACTACTCGGGAGCACCTGCGTGGTGAACGGCATCGGTGGTTACACCGGCACTCTGACGATCGTCTATCGCACGCCCACACCGTTGGGTACGCCGTTACAGATGAGGGGATTCTATGACCGCAGCGAACGTAGGAAAGTGTTTGCCAAAGGCACGCTGCACGCTGGTGACACCCTGTGCGCGCAAGCCGAAGGAATCTTCGTCCAGTCCGAGAATCTGCGCAACCCAACCGCCTAGTCACCGCCGAACTATCACTTCGTAACCTGGTTGTTCTGGTTCGTCATCGACCAACTCAGCAGGGAATCCCGGAGCGCGGAACTCAGCGTCAACCGCTTCTTCGTAACGTTGCACCACTCGCGGACTCGGCGCACGAGACCCGTATCTCGTGGAGGCATCGTCGAACATTTCGAGCACCACAGGGGCGACTTCGAGCGGGAGGTCCGCACGCTCGGCGAGACTCATGAAGAGACTCATGTCCTTCTGCACGAGATCGAGGGTGAAGCCGATGTCGTAGGAGCCGTTCAAGATCACCTGGCCTTCGGTCTCATGCACGAAAGAGGTTCCCGAGGAGATACGGATCGCTTCGTAGGTTGTGGTCAAGTCGATTCCTGACCGCTGTGCCACCGCGAAGGCCTCGCCGATCGACACAAGGTTGACCGAGGCCAGATAGTTGGTCACGACCTTGAGGATCGAAGCCGACCCGAGTGGGCCCGTATGGAGGATCTTGCGCCCCATCATCGCCAGGATCGGCAGCGCCAGATCAAAGGCTTCCCGGGATCCTCCGCAGAAAATGGAGATGTTGCCTGTTGCGGCGCGGTGGCAACCACCTGAAACCGGGCACTCGATCGGTATCGCGCCGCGTTCCGAAGCCAGAGTTGCAAGACGTCGAACCTCTGATTCGTCCGTGGTTGACATCTCCAACCAGAGTTTGCCGTCGCCGAGCCCCGCGAGCACGCCGTCAGCGGCCTCCATGACCTCGGCGCAGACTGCCGGCGAGGGCAGGCAGGTAATCACCGCATCGCAGCGTTCGGCGAGCTCTTTGGGTGACTCCACTGAGGTCGCACCGCGCTCGATGAACGACCGCACCACAGCTTCATCAAGGTCGCGGACGACGAGGTCGATTCCGTTGCGCAAAAGACTGCCTGCGAGCTTGCTGCCGAGGTTGCCGAGTCCTACAAATCCGATCCTCATAGTGCACTCCGGGTGTAGTCATGGGCAGGTCTGCGCGAGCGTACGCCGAAAGCCACCCCAGGTGGTGGTTCGACAGACGATTGGGAACACCTTGACCGAATGTATTGCATTTTTGGTCATCTGATCAATACGATGGTCGTATGCCAACCGCCACCTCCCAAGCACGGGCATGGCTCGACGATCTACCGGGCGGCGAGTTCTTCTTCGCGTCGGAGGTGCCAGGACGGTCCAGTGTCGTGCGGCCGCTGCTCAGCCGGCTCTCAGCAGATGAGACAAGCCCGATCCACCGCGAGATGCAAGGCTTCTACTCGAAACTGTGGCACGAGGCCGACGAGCCGCGAGTGCCGTACGCTGATCGCGTCTACGGAGCGTTGAAGCTCGCCGGCCCGGGCGGCGGTGGTGCATCAGGTTTTGCCCTCAACTGGCTCGGCTGGACGCTCCAGCATCCCTGCAGGTACGACTTCGCCGTTGTGGGACGGCCGCCGACGTCGCCATGGAAGTTCGCTCGCTTCCATCGTCGTAGCAACAAGTCTCGACTTGGATTGTCTTGGGCCGAAGTGACGCTCGTTGAAGCGATCCGTGCGTTCGGAGTTCTGGAGTGCGTCTCATGGGATGTCGCAATGGAAATGCTGCGCTCGGGTTTTTCCCAGCAGCGGCTCGGTGCCAACGCTGTCTTCCGCCAAGATGCACTGCTGGCGGCTGCGGCTGATGAGCGTTCGCAGCCGCGAGAATTCCATGAGAGGCTCGGTGATGCAGTTCAAGCGCTTGCCGGGCCAGTTGCCACTGCGTCCTCGGCGGCATGAACCGGCGACGCGCGCTGTGCGGTTCTAGCAACACGTCGAACGGCGAGCCATGCAAGAACCCCAAGGATGCGTGCCCGCACGCCGGCCATCGTCGTGCTGTGGATGGCGGGGGCACATCGTCAACCGGACGCGCCGCTCTCGAGTCCGCTACAGATGATGCTCGGCACCGAGAACGTGCCGCCGCTCGCCAAGCGCTGACCCCGCCGCCCGCAGGTTCGGGTCTGGCAGCAGACCGGGCAACGTTCATCGCTGCCGTCCGGTCCGCCGCGGATGCCGTTGGCTTGCCCGAACGCCAGGTCGTCCACGACTATTGGCTCGTCCGTGCTTTGCATGGATTGCTGGACGTTCTTCCCGCAGACGGCGAAGTTCTGATGCCGGCTCAGAAGGCGAGGCATTCTGATCGCCGGGTAGGCCGGTGGGCGTTCGGTGGCGGTACATCCTTGACTGCAGCGTGGCGGGTGGTGGAGCGCTATTCCGAGGACATCGATGGGAACCTGTTCGCGGACGAGCAGATGTCGCCCAGTGCGTTCGCTGCTGTTCATCGGCGCATCAGCTCTGCGATGTGCGAAGCCGTGGAGGCAAATGACCACGAGACACTCGGACGCAATGTGAGAACCACCACAGTCGACCTGGAGGGCCACCCGGGGTTCTTGAGGGTGGAGACCGCGCTGGAAGGACCTGATGACGGCCTTGTAGTGGCTCAGGAGGTGAACTCGCTCATCGCCGTTCACTCCGGTATGGATCTCACAGGCCGGTACTCGGAGGTCGGAGGTTTCCGTATTCCGTGCGTGCGCCCCGAATGGACGGCTGTCAACAAACTCGACGCGATGCACCGACGATCTGTTACCGGCGATCTCGAAGGTCTGGCCGACAGAGGTCGTGACCTGTATGACCTATGGGCACTCGCGGGCTCCGAGCACGCGACCGTGATTCGCGAACGCACATCAGAGTTGTGGGAACGCGCGGCGAGCGGGACGCGCACACCGGTGCCGCGCCCCGATGGCGGATACGGGCAGAGTCCTGCTCTCGAGTTCGGATCAGCCGCCAACGACGCTCTCAGGGAAGGCTTCAGGAACGCAGTCGCATTGACGGTCTGGGGCCAAGTCCCCACATTCGAGGATGCCGTTGAGTCTGCGAGGTTTCTCGACCACTAGACGCTGCCAGCCAGTCATGTTTCTTTTCGCGGCTGGCAGCATTGGAGCCCCCGAAAATTGACCGTTCCCGGTTTCAGTTGTGTCGGGGGTCGTGTGGGTAGTGTGCCAAGTGACGTAGTGATCCTGGTTGGCGACCGCATACTTCCCACCAGAGGTCATCGGGGTTGTCGGTGTGGACGTCGCTTCGTTCTGCATCCACGACGAACCAGCTACCTGTCACCAATTCGGCTTCCAACTGGCCGCCAGTCCACCCCGCGTAACCGGCGAACATTCTCACCGCGTCTACTCCTGGCACCTCCTCTGGGGCCAGTTCGAGGTCGACCGTTCCGATGCTGCCGAGAATCTGATTCCAGTGATCGTCGGCGTTCTCGAGATGATATGACGCCAGAGCGATAACAGAGGACGGCGAGACGGGTCCCCCGAGAAACACGACAGGGGGCTCTGTTGCCTGATCCGCCCAACCCTCGATGGCAGTGGCTACCGGTAGCTCGCTGGGGCGGTTGAGGACCACGCCGATTGCTCCTTCTTGATTGTGTTCGAGCACGAAAATGACCGACCGGTAGAAGTTGTTGTCGAGCAGCGTCGGTGCAGCAACTAGCAGTTGTCCTCTGGTCGATTCGTGCATCGTCTGTAGTCTCGCGTGATCCGGCGGCGCCTGTCACCAACCTCTTGAGCCCAACAAACTGCTAGGGCGTCTCTGACCAGTCTTCGCCGTAGTCGAAGAGCAATTCTTCACCGGGGCTGATGTCGCGGAGCGTATAGAGGTCTGGACCGTCGAAGAAGACGTTGGGGGAGCGGCTGTGGTTGAGAAAGCGAAGGTCGCCGACTCCGTCGACGCCGGACCATGTGCCATCGTCACCTTCGATCCACAGCACGTATTTGCCGTCAATCATGGTCGGAGCCCCTGAGTAGCGGCCGATGAGTCTTCCTTGTTCAAGTTTCATCAGAGCAAAGACCCCGGTCCCGTGGATGGGTGATTGTCTCGGTTCGACCAGGTCGCTTCCTTCGGGTTGAAGGAGAACCACATTTTCATTTTCATCTGCGGTCGGAGGGCGACGGTGTCGGCTGTCGGTTATCAGCGAATGAGTAACCGCTCGTTTAGCGAGGTCTTCGAGATCCGAACGCAGCGGGTCGCGCAACCAGCCGTCGACCGAGGCGCTGTCCGGAAACGAGACAACGAGCACTGCGTCGGGAATGCCAGCCTCCGCAGCGGTATCTGCGATTCTTCGTTCGAAGACTCCGTTGGTTCGCGGCAGGAGCTGAACCAGGGCGTCCAGGTACTCTTCAAAGGCGTCCGGGTCGTCCCGGCCCCAGAGTTGCAGCGTGAGCTCGATGCGTCCGTCTTGGTCCACTTGTTGCACAGTACCCAAACAGAGCACGGCTATCGATTGATCTTTCAGATAGCCGATTCGCTGCGACGACCCTCGTAACTTTACATAACGATGATTTCCGGCGTTCCGGGTCTTGCGCTACCCAGTCTGCCTTTGGGTATGCGGATACCGAACTGCCCGATACGGTTCTTGACCGTGGCTCGCAGGCTGGAAATCGAACTGACCTCTAATCGCGCTGACGGCAAGTGGACTTGGCGCGCTGCAGGAGCGAAACAACCCAAGGGAATCCTCGATGGTTCACTGCTCCCCGAAGGGGTTGGTGTCGGAGATGTTCTCAGAGTCGAGGCAGACGCAACCCTTGACGGACTTGAGATCACAACCATTCTGCCGCCGCGGGCGCCTCGAAGCCGAGTCGAAACCCTACCCTTGCTCGGTTCGGGTCGTGCGCAACCCTTGGTAACGTCTCAACTTGCGCCAAAGGGCCGCTCACGTGCCCGCGGAGCCGCTGGTGGCCGTCGAGACGCTGACTCCGCTCCGCCCCGCAGAAAACGTGCTGATCGCAAGGAGAAGCGCCGTAGCGACACGCAACGCTCAGACCGATCTGGAGCGGCCCAACAGCACCGCCGCGGTGACCGCGATGGTCAGTCTCGTGATAAACAGCCTGCCGATTCTCGGCGGGGCGACCGTCGGAGCAAGGACCGAGACAGTCAGCGTGACGGCGCGTCCGGCGCCGGTTCGGAACGTGACCAGCGAAGCAAGAAACGAAATGTTCGTGCTCGCCAGGAGCGTCCAAAACCTCCCTCCACGCCTAGGGCTCCCCGCTTACGCCCCGGAAATAAGAACCGACGTGCCGCGCTCGCAGACATGCCTGAGATCCAACACGGACTCGCCGAAGTGGTTCTCAAAGGAGGAGTTCCTGGTGTGCGAAAAGCGATTGAGCGGATGAACAAGATGGCTGAGGCTGACGGTATTCCAAAGGTCAAGTCCGAACCGCTTGTTGCGCTGGTAGAGAAGATGACCCCCGTCCTGAAGGCTGCAGAGTGGCGTGACCGCGCTGAGGCTGCGATTTCGGGAATCGAAACCGTTGACCTACGCGATATTCGTAGTGTGGTGGTCGCGTCCGATAGTGGTGCACGAGACGAGCAATCCCGTGAACTCGCGGAGAAGTTGCGTGAAGGCCTGTCAGCTCGGGTGGAGAGCGAACACCGTTTGTGGCTCAACGAGATCGCGCAACATCTCGCCGATGGTCGGATCGTTCGTGCCTTGCGGCTCAGCAGTCGACCTCCAAAGGCCGGTTCTCCGCTTCCATTTGACATGGCCGAGCGTCTGACTAAAGCAGCCTCCGAGTCGTTGAGTAGCGACGTTGCTCAACAACGGTGGGCGACCGTGCTTGACGCGGTGGCGTTCTCGCCTGTTCGTTCCCAGGTCACGCCACAGGGTTGCCCAGAAAATCCTAATGACCAGCTACTCGCTACCGTGCGAAAGTTGGCGCCAAAGATCCCCGAGATTGCTGCTCTGTTCGGAGTAGCGTCTTCCACTCCCGCGTCCTCCACTCCCAAAAGGCGCGGTGGCACCAAGCGGAGGCTTACGCCCCCTCCCCCACCAGCGGTACCTCCAGCAAAACCAGTGGTTGAAGAGTCGTCTGTTGGGCCTGTGGCAAAAGAACCGGCCGCGGATGCTGTGGTTGAAGAGTCGTCTGTTGGGCCTGTGGCAAAAGAACCGGCCGCGGATGCTGTGGTTGAAGAGTCGTCTGTTGGGCCTGTGGCAAAAGAACCGGCCGCGGATGCTGTGGTTGAAGAGTCGTCTGTTGGGCCTGTGGCAAAAGAACCGGCCGCGGATGCTGTGGTTGAAGAGTCGTCTGTTGGGCCTGTGGCAAAAGAACCGGCCGCGGATGCTGTGGTTGAAGAGTCGTCTGTTGGGCCTGTGGCAAAAGAACCGGCCGCGGATGCTGTGGTTGAAGAGTCGTCTGTTGGGCCTGTGGCAAAAGAACCGGCCGCGGATGCTGTGGTTGAAGAGTCGTCTGTTGGGCCTGTGGCAAAAGAACCGGCCGCGGATGCTGTGGTTGAAGAGTCGTCTGTTGGGCCTGTGGCAAAAGAACCGGCCGCGGATGCTGTGGTTGAAGAGTCGTCTGTTGGGCCTGTGGCAAAAGAACCGGCCGCGGATGCTGTGGTTGAAGAGGACCCCTCTCCCCCACCGATACCCGGATCGACGACCCAATCTGGGGGTGTCAGCAATGATTGAGTTCGAGACCTGTGACCATGTTGCGATCATTCGTCTTGATCGTGTTGAAGCCCGCAACGCTATCAATCCGGCGATGGCCGCAGCGATCGAATCAGCGATTGATCGCCTTGAAGAAGACGACGATCTGTGGATAGGAATATTGGCCCACAATGGACCGGTCTTCTGCGCAGGAGCTGACCTCAAAGAAATCGCCGCTGGCAACGGTGCCTTTCTCGGCACTGAGCGTGGAGGATTTGGTGGCATTGTCCTTCGCGAGCGAACCAAGCCGCTTATTGCCGCGGTCGACGGTCATGCAGTTGCCGGAGGCACTGAGATCGTTTTGTCCTGTGATCTAGTGGTCGCTTCGACTATTGCAAAGTTTGGGATACCTGAGGTGAAGCGTTCACTGGTAGCTGCCGCGGGAGGTTTGGTACGTCTTCCTCGGGTGCTTCCTCCCAATATCGCGATGGAACTCGCGGTAACTGGTGACACGCTGTCCGCAGAGCGAGCGCATCACTTCGGGTTGGTCAACGAACTGTGTCCTCCCAGCGAGGCAGTGGCCGCGGCTCAGGTCCTTGCTGGGCGCATTGCTGCCAACGCTCCATTGGCGGTGCGCGAGAGCCGTCGGCTGATCCTTGAAGCGCCCGGTCAAACTGATTTGGAGGGGATCATTGAGGGTGGCCGGGTGACAACACGCTTGGCTTCGACTGAGGACTTCATCGAAGGCCCCAAAGCCTTCATCGAAAAGCGACCCCCAATCTGGAAAGGTCGTTGAGACAGGGTTGCCAGCGCCCTCCACTAGTCCCGCAGCGACCGATGGACGCGTAGAGCCCGAGCAGTGAGGCCGAACGTTTCGAAGAAGTTTTTTGTTTCACGGTCCCCGGGAAGGGCGATCGAGTCGATGCCGATACAGGATTGTTCGGTGCACCATCGCTCAACCAGCCCAATGAGCGCCTCACCGCATCCCACACCGCGGGCGTCAGGGATAACGTAGATATCGGTGACTTGGCCGAGAGTACTGCCATCGTGAAGCTCAATGAGGTCGACTCCGGCGTAACCCACGATCGTGTCGTCGATGCATGCAACGGCCAGCAATCCAGCATCCATCGTTGCACGCAGGCTGGCGCCCAATGGCTCAGAACGGGCTTCGCGTTGGGACCAGACAGCACCACCACGATTAGGGCGTAGTTCCTCGATTGCATCGGCGCACATCCTGGTTACCTCTGCTAGGTCAGCTAACACAGCCCGGCGTGCGTCAACGTCCACGATCAGTCGCTCAGAGAGTTCGGAGAGTGATGAAGCGCGCTTAGTTGCTTGATTCGGTTGGTTACAGTTTGGCGGTCTCGATGCGTCAGCTCGTAGTCAAGAATTTCGTCGAGTTGCTGTTGGTCGAGCGCTTCCAACTTTTCCAACAATTGCGGCGCGGAAAAGGCGTTGTAATTGTTGATAGGCAAAGAGAGATCGTCTTCGCTTGATTCACCGTCATCATCGAGTTCATCGGATAGCTCGTTTTGATCGGTGGTCATCGAGCCGAGAGCGGCACCCGCCGCCTCGGCCAGTTGGCGAAACCAAGGTGCCGTTTCGTCTCGTCCCCGATTACCGGCGACCTTGCCTGCGAGCTGAGTCAATGCCACTTGGCCCCTGCCGCGATCGGCGAGTTTTGGAATTAGATCCTTGGCTTCCAGCAACAAACCGATAGGCGCATAGATCAATAGATCGAGCAATTGCTCGCCAAGGTTCTCCTCGTCGCTCACGTGGCTCCAACCGGCCCACCGCAATGTGGACATTCATCGTCGACTACTGCTGCACTGTTTACCAACAAGAAGCAATGCGGACAAGAAAACTCGTTGTCTCCGCGGGCGATCACCGGTTCGGCTTCTCCCGAGGCACCAGTAGCGGATCGTGTTGTGGGCGTTTCGTCCTCGTCATCGTCGGCTTGATCATCGCCGGCGGCAATGCGTTCCTTGAGGATGGCATCGAGATCGGCCTCTACGTCGTCGTCGTCTTCTTCGTCGTCTTCGTCTTCTTCGTCTTCGTCTTCTTCGTCTTCGTCGTCGTCGTCGTCTTCGTCGTCGTCGTCGGCGAGATCGGCCTCTTCGTCGTCTTCGTCGTCTTCTTCGTCGTCGTCGTCGTCGGCGAGATCGGCCTCTTCGTCGTCTTCGTCGTCGAGTTCGTCTTCTTCTTCTAGGTCGTGATCGAGTTCGTCGTCGAGGTCTTCTTTTTCAGAGATGTTGTCGTTCACCGTCAGTTCCTGGAGCCAGAGATGTTGCCGCGGATCATAGACAATGCGAAGCGCGACGCAACCTTTGAAAGCGGATTAACCGAGATCGCGGTCTTGGCGGCGTTTCTCCGCACGTTGTTCCGCAGAGAGACGGCCCAGCGGCGTGTCAGATGAGTAATCAACAAAGCGCATCGCCTCGGCCAACGCCAAGTGCCCCGCCTTCTCGCCGATTTGGGCGTGCATTCGTTGACAGATACGGCGGTAGGCCTCGTGTCCCTGCGGCGTTGTGCGCAACTCAAGCATGTGCATTGCCTCGCGCGCGTTGAATTGCATTGAGTAGCGAATTCGGTAAGCCAATGACACTGCATAACAAGCGCTGTCGCGATGCTCTCCCACAAGCGCCTTGTGAAGCGATTCGGAGCGCGCCATCGCGCCGCGGTACTCCTCGGCGACTCCCGCGGCCTCGACTGCGTCAGGCATCACGTATCCATGGCGCGGCGAAAGCGGCTGCCAGTCGATAGTGAGCATCCGGTGCCGCTGAAGATCGCGGAAAGCGCCGTAGTCCGAGAGCACATCGAAGCGGTAGCCAGTTCGTTCGAAGGCTCGCCCGGGCCGATGACGGCGGTTGTCTCGGTGCCCCACGTAAGCCTTGATAACTTCCATGCGCTCCTCCACCGACATTTGATGAACCCGAGCCTCAAGCATCCGCTCGGAGAGCGACGTGTAGGGATACAGGCAAGCGGTGACAACCTTCAGTTCACCATCGGGATCAAAGTCGACTAGATCAACGACATCATCGTCAACCACTCCCCCGGTCTCGTAGCCGAGCATCTGATCGCTGATTGCTTCCATCGAGTCGCGCGTGTCAGTCATGTAATTCGTGGAGCGCACCCCACGATCTGGAAGATCAACGCGCTTAAGGAACGATGGGATCACCTTGCGCAGTTCCGTCAACATCAGGTCGGCATACGAGCGGGACTCGGGCAACGGGTGGCTTCTCATTCGCAACAACAGTGCTTCGTATGCCTGGCCCGTGCCGTATATTCCGACATTGGACAGAGAAGCTGCAGGCAACATTCCACGGATGGCATCAAGCGCTCTCGCCTTTATCGCGATGCGGTAAGCGAAATCGCTGTCACCGTCATTTTTTGGAATCACCTCGCGAAAGAAAGCCTGCATTTGCGGAATCAATTGCGAGTAGGCGTCGAAGATTCGATCCATGTCTGCCACGTAACGCGTGCCCAGCTGCGAACTCAAGATCTGCGGATCACGGTAGTAGCGATAACGCCCCCCCAATCGTTGGTCATATGCGATATAGCGCGTGCTCTGTTCCAGGTAGGCCATTAGGCGGCCCCATTCCAGCACCTTGGTCAAGATGTTGGAAGCCTGTTCGCACGCCAAGTGGACACCGCCAAGCTGAGCCACGCTGTCGTCGCCATACTCAAAAAAGACTCTGTCGTATAACTCTTCTGCACGCCGCAATCCGACAGTTGCGTCGATGGTCTGGTCACCTTCAATGTCGAGGTCGCCCACAAATTCTTGAAGAAACAGCCGACGCAGGCTCAAAGGCGAACGCGAATACCTGGCAAAAAGTGCTCCCTTCACGACTTCGGGAAGGTTGACCAAAGCGAATACAGGTTGATCGAGATTCGTGAAATAGCGACGAAGAATGTCGGCCTCGTCGGCGCTGAAGTCCTCGGCGATATAGACCGTCATTCGTGCAGAGGTTATTCGCTTGGCGAGAACGAGCCGCGGATGGCGGGCAGCGCGTCGGGATCTCCCCAACAGTCAACGATGGTCATAGCCATCGTCAATGCACCATCAATGACCGCTTGATCAGCTGCTTTTGAGCGAGCATGGGTTTCAAACTCTGGTGTGTGAATGGCGACACCCCGAGGCGCAACTTTGATCATTGGATGGATTGACGGAACGGCATGACTGACGTTGCCCATGTCTGTGCTGCCGACGACAATCTGCTTGTCATTTTGGGGACTCACGGCACGACCGTTCGCGGCGGAGTTGCGCACATAAAGATCGAGCAGTGGCGCGTTGTCAATCATGTTGTAATACGGCGGGTCATTCCAAACACTGTGCATCTCGCAGCAGGCCGCAGTTGCTCCGGCCTCAAGGCATGCCGTGAAGCGCTCCTTGAGGCGTTGCAGGCTGTCGATATTGCCGGATCTCACGTACCATTGAGCCGCTGCTCGCGAAGGGACAATGTTGGGTTTCTCGCCAGCTTCGGTGAAGATACCGTGGATACGCTCGTTGGGGCGGATGTGCTGGCGTAATGCGGCCACTGCGTTGTAGCCCAGCACGGCGGCGTCAAGCGCATTGCGTCCCAATTGAGGGGCTGCGGCGGCATGAGATGCTTTTCCTTCATAAGTTACGTCGACTGTGTGAACGGCTATGACCTGCATTTTCTCGATGTCGTGATCGGCCGGGTGAACCATCATGGCCGCAGCGACATCGTCGAACGCCCCTCTGCGGATCATGAACTCCTTGCCTCCGCCGCCTTCTTCGGCCGGAGTCCCGAGAATGGCCACACGTCCGCCCAGTGCTTCAGCCACAGTGGCAGCGGCAAGGCCCGCTCCAAGCCCCGCGGCGGCGATAACATTGTGGCCACAGGCATGACCGATTCCCGGAAGAGCGTCGTACTCACAGCACACCGCGATGGTGGGACCATCGGTTCCGGCTCGGGTATCGAAAGCGGTCGACAAGTCGTAGGCTCCGCGTTCAACAGAGAGACCCTCGTCTTCTATCGCGGCGGTGAGAACCTCGTGGGCATGATGCTCTTCGAACCCGAGTTCTGGATTCGCGTGGAGAGAGTGAGAGATTTCCAGCAGCTTCGGGGCTAGACGTTCGACCTCGGTGCGGACTGTTCTCTTGGCCTCAATTACATCCATCCTGCAATTCTAGAGGCGTTCAGCCACCGCGGCGGGCGTTCCAGCGGCGAAATCTGACAGCACGAACCTTGCGCGCCCTTAGATCCAGATGTCGAGCGCGTCGGGCTCCACTCGGATGCTCAACGTCTGGGCCTTGTCCTGACCGATTCCGTCGAGGGTTATTGGGGTGGGACGCTCAAGCTCCAGTTGCGCGGCTGTGCAGCGGCGAATCTTGATCTGAGGGTGAGGTACGTGGGTGCCCGATCGCAGTCGGGAGCGAGCCTTCAAGCGCTCACCAAAGGTTGGGTTCGCCTCAATGAGATCCAGTCGCCCGTCGGCAGGGTGAGCCTTGGGAGCAACGTTGTAGTCACCAATAAAAGCTGCGTTGGCCGCGATAACGATCGGACCTCGCCACCAGGAGTGGCGCGCTACAAGATGGGAAACAAACCAAAAAAGGCGACCGTCGACAAGAGCGACACCCAAGTCGATTCGCAGATGGGTCCCCTCCCCCGCTCTCAGCGAGGCCTCGTTGTTCCGAACGCCGAGTGTACGAGCCAGGTCGCCGCCAGTCAGGCACAACGGCGGCGTTGGTCTGCGCGCTCGTCGAGGCCGACTAATCGCCTCATTCGCTTCAGCATCGTTGCTCACAAAGATCGCGTCGCCGGGGACTGCTTCGGGTTTTCCCCAGTCCGCACCCTTGCGAATAGTCACTGCGATTGGGCCTTCTTTTTGGCTCTTCGATTTCGTATTCGGCCAAACAAGATGGCGAACTCATAGAAGAGATACATGGGCACCGATAGCACGGTGAGAGTGAACGGATCTCCGCTCGGTGTAATTACCGCCACGAGAGCGACGATGCCGACAACGGCGTAGCGCCGGACCCCTCGGAGCGATTCGTTCTCGACTATGCCGAGCAGTTGCAAGAAAATCAGCACTATCGGAAACTCAAATCCGATCCCGAACGCAACAATCATCTTGATGACGAAACCCAGATATTCGTTAGGTGAATACCATTCAACAAGGTCTTCTCCACCCAAAGCAGACAGAAACTCGAGCGCCCGAGGAATGCTCCAGTAGGCCAGCGCCGCTCCGGCGAAGAAGAGTGTCACGCCGCTGACCATGAAGGCGATGGCGAAACGCTTTTCGTGAGAGAACAGACCGGGAGCCACGAATCGCCAGACCTGCCACAACAACACCGGCATCGCTGCAATCAATCCGCCGTAGCCAGCGACCGAGACGCGCACGTTGAAGGGCTCGAAGGGGTTGCGCGCGTAAAGCTGACATCGGCTTCCGAACACGTCGGTTGCCGTGCGATCAGCTTCAGGTATCGAGCGACAATACGGCTCAAGCAGAAAATCAAGAATCCACGGATACGCAATCCAACAAGCGATAGCGCCGACGGCAATTGCAATCAGTGAGATGACGATGCGGCGACGGAGCTCCGTCAGGTGCTCCATCAAAGTCATTCGTGACGCTTCTTTTTCGCTCATGAAGCGGAGGCTTGAGTATCAGGGGATCCACCAGCGGGTTCAGCTTCGGTTGAGGTGTCACTGTTATTGGTTTCGGGGTCCCGTTCTGTGGGAGCATCCTCAACCGAGCCGGCGTCGGTTGGAGTGGTGGGAGAATCAGGAGTCGTCACGCGTGCCCCTTTTGCCCGAGCCTCGGCTTCCACGATCGGATCTTCTATTGCTTCGCGCATTTCTCGCTGGAATCCGCTGGAAATCCGTTTTAACTCGGTGAACGCCCGACCAACCTGGCGAGCAGCCTCGGGCAGTTTCTTTGGGCCGAGCACTACCAACGCCACCAACAATATGACGATCACTTCCATGCCACCCAGGTTTCCCATGGACAGAGCCTACCGATCGTCGGATTGGCGGCGCGAGCGGAGTCGGTGGATCCTCGCGACCTGGTCCAGTTCTGCCGCTCGAGTGCTCAACTCGACAGTCAGATGTTGCAGGTCGTCGTTGGCCACTGCTGCGGCGCGCGCTCGACGCATCGAGAAGCGCAACAGACCCATCTCTTTGGAGACCTTTTGCAGCGAGATCGCAAACACTACCAATGACACGACTACTGCCGTGGCCACCAGTATCAAAGTCCAACTCATAACGTGAGCGTACCGCACCCGCGATCATCGTTTCTCAGTGGCCGCGCGCGCATACTGACAACCATGACGACGCGTTTTGCGCCCCTGGCCGGTCCGGCCATCCTGTTTGCCCATCGAGGAGCCAGGGCCCTGGAACGGGAAAATACGATCGACGCGTTCCGGCGAGCTGTAAGTCTTGGCGCAACCGGACTTGAAACGGATGCTTGGCTGACCAGCGACGGTGAGGTGGTGTTGGATCACGACGGTTACCACCGAAGGTTTCCGCGCAAGTGGATCAGAGACACGAACAGAGCTGACCTGAAAACACACATCTGCACCCTGGTCGAGTTCTACGAGTCAGTAGGCACTGACCTGCCCGTGAGTCTGGACCTGAAAGATCCTGCAGCCTTCGCCCCAGTTGCCGCAATAGCACAGGCCTACGGAACAGAACAGCGGTTGTGGATCTGCCACTCTGAGGTTGACTTACTGTCGGAGTGGCGCCGAGTTGCACCGAATGTCCGTCTCGTCAACTCGACTGCGATGCAACGGTTGCCGAGCGGACCTGAGCGTCGCGCCGCCGAACTCAGTTCCGCTGGGATCGATGCTGTCAACCTCCGTCAGGGTGAATGGACAGCCGGGTTAGTTGCACTCTTTCACCGCTTCGAGGTGCTGGCTTTTGGTTGGGACGCACAGTATGAGCGTCAATTGGCCTCTTTGATCGACATGGGTATCGACGCCGTCTATAGCGACGATGTTGAGCGGATGGTGGCTGTGGCGGCCACTTTCGGCTGAAGACCGAACTAGTCGATTACAAAAACCGCCGATTACAAGAAACAGTCGATCACAAGAAACCGCCGATCACAAGAAACCAATGTCTCCGAGAGGCCAGAGTTTGATGAAGGCCCGGCCAACGATTGAGTCGATCTCAATTGGACCGAAAGTACGGGAATCAGTGCTGCCCTCGCGATTGTCGCCCATCACGAACACCGTTCCTTCGGGGATCAGGCATTGGTCCGCCGAGGCTGGTTCGTTCGCGCAATCCATTAGCCGTCCGTTGACGAATGTTCTGGTGAAATCGACGTATGGCTCGTTGTAAGGCTCTCCGTCGATCGAGACCTGCCCGTTCGAAAAGGCAACGGTCTCCCCCGGTAGAGCTATAACTCGCTTGATGAAATCGTTGATCTCGCCTGGCGCACCGTCTGGCTTGGAAAAAACGATCACATCCCCACGCTGGATATCGCCGAAGCGGTAGCTGAGCTTGTTGACAAGCACCCGGTCGTCTTCGTGGAGAGTGTCTTCCATGGAACTCGACGGAATATAGTATGCCTGCACGAGAAACATCCGTATCAATAGGGCCATGGCCAGTGCGCAGACAGCTACTAAGAGCCATTCCACCAGAGTCCGGAGAAGTTCCTGTGCGCTATCGGGCTGAGGTAACGAAACGGAGTCTTCGTCTGAGTCAAGGTTGTTGTTCTCTTCGGCATGGTCCAGACCCGAATGATCGCTGGTCGGATGGGTCTGTTGCACAGGCGTAGCTCCAGGAACTGGTAAGCCGTCTGGTGAACTGGGCGAAACCCCAGAGGCACTCACGACCCACGACGATACAGCCAGGCTCGCTCGAAAGGGTGGTCTGAACAAGAAGCTGCAACCTCTAGCGGTAGCGTTCCAAGACCCTGTTCGCCGCGTTGGACACAAGACTGGGTGACAGCGGTGGGTCGATTGAAACGATCTCTGCCTGAGGACCGAGTCGCAACATCAACCGTTCAAGCCAACCAACCGCAGACACTGCCATGCCCACGTTGAGCCGGCCCTCAGCGTCGGTCTCGACCGATTCGGTTGGGTACTGCTCAGTTACCCAAGCGCTGTCGGGGTGGAGTCGCAGCAGTACTCTCGGGTCGTCGCCGTGGGGAGTAAAAGACCCGCCCGAGTCGTTTGCCTGATGCTCGACGGGGTCACCAGTCAGTCGTACTGAGCGAATCCGATCCACGCGAAATATTCGCTCCCCAGTAGCTCGATGGCACCAAGCGTGCAGGTACCAGTAGCCGTTGTCGCTGAATATACGCAGTGGTTCGACAATGCGTTGGGTGAGTTCATCTCGCCCGTAGGTGTAGTACTCAATATCAATCTGTTCCCCTCGGCTCACAGCCGACCTCAACGGCGGGAGTGTTTCGGTAGGTGCATGGCCGAGCCGCACCTCCACGGCTTGATCGGCTGCTTCACCTAGCGCCATACCCAGCTTGGTGAGAGCCCGCAACAACGGGCTTGCTGCTTCGTCGCCGTCGTCGTCACCCGTTCCAAATTGACCGCTGAGCAAGGAATGCCCAGCGGTCAGCAACCGTGCTCCTTCGCTGGGCGTGAGGCGGAGTGGACGTGAGAACCAATCGGCGTAACGGATTTGTACTTCGTCATCGGAGATGTCGACTTCGATCATTGAGTCTGGGGTGAAAGGATGAACACCGACGAAGAACACGACCCCGGTTAGATCTTCAACGAGCTGAGATCTCGGATAGTCGAAGCGAGCCACTATCTCGTCCAGGGGTGCGCCTTGTTGCTCGACAACCCATGGGATCACCGCCAACAGACGGTTCATCCGTTCCGAGGCGGTCAGCTTGGGGTTCATGTGAGCGCCTCCAGCCAACTCACGATGTCTGCCCTAGCTTCTGGAGGATCCAGTACCTCTGCGTGTTCGAGGAAAGTTAGGATGAATGATCGGAATCCGTCGCGGTTGCGCACTTGAAAGGTGACCTCCGGTGTTTGGTCGAATTGCTTCGAGTCCTCGCCGATCAGATGGTGAAGATAGACGGCCTGATCTGGGTCGACGGCTACCCGCACGTTCGTCGGGCTCTCATCGCCAAGCTCCCAACCCCGCAAATTGCTGGGGTCGGTCGGGGTTCCCACGGGTTCAGCGGCGTTGTCGAGCAACTCGATCGGCCCCGAGACTCGGTCCACTCGGTACAAGCGCTGGTCATCGCGGAGCCGGTCCCACCCCGCTAGGTACCAGTGACCTCGCGAAAACGAAAGACGCCACGGTTCAACCGCGCGTTCGACGCCGGCATAGCTGAAACCGACCGCCCGGCGATCAGCGGCTGCTGCAATCAAAGCAGCCAGGTTCTCGTCGAAGGGCACATGACCGACCTCGGTTGCCTCTAGGGCACCGGATGCGGCGCCGCCGAGCTTGTGTAGACCTGTGTCGCCGCCATCGAGCCGGACGATGCTGGTGGCGAGATGAAGCGCTGCCAATTCGTCTGGTTCGAGCCGAAGGTCTCGGCCCGCGTACTCCGAGCGCAGGATTCGGTAACCGTCAATTGGCGGATCCGCTCCCGGTACGTTCTCGACTCGCAATGGTATGCCCATCTTGCGTAGGTCTTCTTTGTCACGCTCGAAGGTCCGTCGAAATGAGGCCTTGGCTTCTGGGTATCCGCCGATCCGACGGCGCAACTCGTCGGCGGACAGGACTCGGTCAGCGTCGAGAAGAGCTGCGGTCAAATTCAGGAGGCGTTCGAGCTTGTCCATTGGTGCTGGGTTCTGTCTCCTACAACGAAGCGATCAGTTTCTCGACACGGTCGTCCTGGGCTTTGAAGGGGTCTTTGCACAGGACTGTGCGCTGGGCTTGATCGTTGAGCTTCAGATGTACCCAATCGACTGTATAGTCCCGCCTCTGTTCCTTGGCCCGGCGGATGAATTCGCCGCGAAGGCGTGCCCGTGTTGTCTCAGGCGGGTTTTCGACGGCTTGTGAAATCTGGCGATCAGTGACAATGCGTTCGACCATCCCCCGTCGTTGCATCCGGTAATACAGTCCTCGGTCGCGGTTCACGTCGTGGTATTGGAGATCAAGCAGTGCCACCTTGGCATCGGACAACTCAAGGTTCTTTCGGGTGCGGTAGCCCTCAACCAGCTTGTATTTGATGACCCAGTCAATTTCTCGATCAAGGGTCAGCGGATCGTCTTCAAGTCCGGTAAGACAGTGTTCCCACATCTTGAGAGCGAGTTGCTCTTCGTCGCTGAGTTCGTGGTGTTCGGCGAAGCGAAATGCTCGTTGCAGGTACTCGCCTTGGATGTCGAGCGCCGATACTTCGCGTCCGTTGGCGAGACGGATGCGCCGTCGGCAGGTTATGTCGTGACTGATTTCGCGGATTGCGCGGATGGGGTTTTCGAGTGTCATGTCACGCAGTACGACGTGTGGTTCTTCCAGCATCCGCAACATCAATGAACAGGCTCCGACCTTCAGAAAAGTCGTGTATTCGCTCATGTTTGAGTCTCCAACAATTACATGGAGGCGACGGTACCGTTCGGCATCGGCGTGCGGTTCATCTCGGGTGTTGATGATCGGCCGCGAGCGGGTTGTCGCTGACGATACGCCCTCCCAGATGTGCTCAGCGCGCTGACTCACGCAGAACCTGGCTCCCCGCGCTGTCTGCAGGATTTTGCCTGCACCAGCGTAGATCTGTCGGCTTACGAGAAACGGAATCAACACTTCGCTGTAGACGCTGAGATCATCGTTGCGGGTAATGCAGTAATTTTCGTGACAGCCATAGCTGTTGCCTGCAGAGTCGGTGTTGTTCTTGAAGAGATAGATGTCCCCGTGGATGCCTTCCTCAGACAGCCGTTCTTCGGCGCTGGTTAGGAGTTGCTCAAGGATGCGTTCTCCGGCTTTGTCGTGGGCAGTGAGATCGCTGACCGAGTCACACTCGGGCGTGGCGTACTCGGGATGGCTGCCGACATCGAGATAAAGGCGAGCTCCGTTGCCCAAAAAGACATTGCTTGAGCGCCCCCAAGAAACGACTCGCCGAAACAAATAACGTGCTACCTCGTCGGGGCTGAGGCGTCGCTGACCGCGCAGGGTGCAAGTTACGCCGTACTCGTTTTCGATTCCAAAGATCCGACGCTGCACGTCGAACAACCTAGACCCCCGCCCGCGCCGTTGGTAGGTCAGGTGCTGATAAGGCTTGCAACCTCAGGATCTTCAAGGCGGCGAAATGCCCGACGACCAGTACCTCGCTGCAGCACCGCGATCTCCAATTCGGCTGGGCTCAGCGATCGGTCGGGACCGCCCAGAGCAGATATTGCCCGGTTTAAACCGTTAGCGAGTTCTGGCATGTCGTCCAGTTCACCGAAGCGATCCGAGATCGTTTCGGTTTCACCGCCGAGCACAACCGACATGTCCTCGTCAACGACTGTTCCGTCGTAAAGGATGTGGAATAGCTGGTCGCCGCCGCCATCGTCTTCTCCTATTTCGGCCACCAGAATCTCTACTTCCATCGGTTTCATCTCGTGCGTAAAGATCTGTCCGAGCATTTGGGCGTATTGGTTGGCGAGGCTACGTGCATCGACGTCTCCACGACTGAAGGCATATCCCTTGAGGTCCGCATGCCGCACGCCGGCGATACGCAATTGATCGAACTCGTTGTACTTGCCGACACCGGCAAAAGCGATCCGGTCGTAGATCTCGCTCACCTTGCGCAGTGTCGAAGACTTGTTTTCGGCACAGATGGCAATGCCGTCGACAAAGCGAAAGGCGATGAGACTGCGGCCTCGTGCGATGCCTTTGCGGGCGTAGTCGGCGCGGTCCTTCATTACTTGCTCAGGAGCCACGTAGAAGGGCATGTTCATGGCAATTGCCTCACTGCGCTCGGCGGCGCTCAATAAGCGTGCTGGTACGTTCGGCCAATTCGTCGTCCTCCAAGCGCACATAGCCCTCGGCGGTGATGATGGCGACAATTGGATAGATACCCCGGATGGGATCAGGCCCGCCGGTTGCTGAGTCTTCGTCGGCTGCCTCGTAGAGCCCGGTGATGGCGAGGTCGGTGACAGCTCCAGCGTCCATGTTGGCGTGATAGCCCAGTTTCAAGACGGTTCCGGCATGAAAGCTGCCCGAACCCGTGGTGGCATGCTCAGTCTCTTCGTATCTGCCACCGGTCAGGTCATATTCAAACAAGCGACCCTGGTTGAGTTTCAGGTCGTATCCAGCGAAGATCGGAACGACCACTAATCCCTGCATTGCGGCGGGCAGGTTGCTGCGGACCATCTGACCGAGTTGGTTCGCCTTGCCCTCAAGGCTCAGTGTGTCGCCTTCAACCTTTTCGTAGTGTTCCAGCTGGAGTTGAAACAGACGCACCATCTCAGCCGCGGGACCCGCAGCCCCAGCGATTGCAACACCGCTGTGTCGATCAGCTGCAAAGACCTTCTCAATGCTGCGATGGCTGATCAGATTCCCCGAGGTGGCCCTACGGTCCCCCGCCAGCAGCACTCCTTCGGAGTAGCGAAGAGCAACACACGTCGTACCATGTCGAAAATCCGAAACCGGGACTTTGCTATCGGAGGAGATGCCTTCAGGCGAGATTTGGTTCGCGAATCCGCTTCGCCGCAAGAGTTCCGCGAAGCTCGGACCGGGATCGTCGTGCGGTCGAAACAGCGGAAGGTTCACCTCGGATGGCTCCAGTTTGTCGAGTTCGCTCTCACTTCAGATTGCTCGGAGTTCTCAAAGGTCGTGCTCACTGGCCGCCCTTTTGGATGTAGCTCTTCACAAAGTCTTCTGCGTTGGCTTCGAGAACTTCGTCTATCTCGTCGAGAAGGTCATCAAGCTCCGCTTTGATTTCCTCGCCGCGCTCGGTGGCTGCGGGGGACGCTTGCTCGGCAGGCTCGCGTTCGACTGGTGTAGGTTTGCGCACTTGTTCGCGTTCAGCCATTTGTCGTCTCCATTTCTAGGACCCCAAGCGTCGAAGGAGTTCCGTCGCAGAGTCACACTCATGGAACAAGTTACCCACATGAGCTTCGGTACCGCGCAACGGTTCCATCATTGGCACTCTACGGAGTGCATCGGTGCCGACATCGAAAACGAGCGAATCCCAGTTGGCGGCTACCACAGCATCGGAGAACAACTGGAGGCACTTGCCGCGGAAAAAAGCGCGAGTGTTGCTTGGCGGTTCGCTCATCGCCCTGGTGGCCTCACCATCATCGACGATCTGTTCCAAGCCAACTCGTGCGGCGAGAGACCGCTCGGGTCTCATGTCGTGGTACTGAATATCTAGTGCTCTAAGCCGAGGGTCTCTCCAGTCGAGTCCGTGCCGCTCTCGGTAACCTCCAATGAGGCGATATTTTGCGACCCAATCGAGTTGGGATGCGAGAGTCATGGGATCGACTTCAAGGCCTGTGAGCACCGCTTCCCAACGGTCGAGTACCTCTAGGGCCACCACTCCACCGACGTTTTCTACACCGTTGGCCTCAACGTATTTTCGGCTCTGGTCATGCAGTTCCCACTGGATCTCAAGCGCCGTAGCTGTGGTTCCGTCAGCCAACTCAAGTGGCTGGGCCAGTGTCAAATCGTGAGACACTTGACGGACAGCAGCCACGGGGGCAGCGAAAACGAACTCGCGACTCAAAGCATCGTCTTCGATCAGAGCCAATACCAGAGCGGTGGTGCCTACCTTCAAGAACGTCGAAATCTGCGAAGGGTTGGAATCGCCTACGATCACGTGGAGGCGACGGTACTTGCGAGCATCGGCGTGAGGTTCGTCCCTCGTGTTGATGATGGGCCGCTTCAGTGTTGTCTCCAATCCGACTGCTTCTTCGAAGAAGTCGGCGCGTTGGGTGAGTTGGTAAGGTACTTCGTCGGTGCTTTGGCCCGGCATTTCGGAACCAACCTTGCCGGCTCCAGTGAAGATCTGGCGTGTGACGAAATGGCTGATGCAATGGGTCACGATGCGCCCGAACGGGGTCGTTCGGTCGACCAGGTAGTTCTCATGACAGCCGTAGCTGTTGCCTTTGCCGTCGCTGTTGTTCTTGTAGAGCACCAGTTCTTGGTTGGCGGGCAGCAGCTCGGATGCCGCGGCCATCGAGTGTTGCGCGATCAACTCGGCGGCTCGGTCGTACAAGACGACGCTGCGCGCGTCGGCGCATTCGGGCGTGGAGATCTCGGGGTGTGCGTGATCGACGTAATAGCGGGCACCGCTGGTCAGCACGGCATTGACCAGGTGGGTCTCAACATCGGGAGGCATGGCAGCGGTGGGTGCATAGCCCCTGGCATCAATACCCGGCGTCTCATCGATGAAGTCCCAGTGAACGGTGTCGTTGCTGTCTTCGGTTCGGTATCCGGCCGCATAGAGGTAGGCGTTGATGAGAACCGAGGATGCCGCTATCGGGTTCGGGTCCTCGGTGCCGCGGTGAACTATCCCGTATTCCGTTTCGATACCAATGATCTTCGGAATTGACATTGCGGCGACCCTACCCCTTGATTGAGCCGCGGGGCGTTTGCTGAACGTAGGAACGCTTGTACCTTGCACCGAGCGCAGCTAGGAGTTCGTGCGAGATGGTTCCCGCCCTCTGTGCAACCTCGTTGATCGGAGCCCGGTCACCGATCAGTTCGACCGGAGCACCGGAGCGCAGTTCCGAATCTGCGACATTGGTGACGTCGAGTGTGATCAGGTCCATCGAAACACGACCGATAATGGGCACCTGCACCGACCCCACATAGGCGATTCCCGAGTTCGAAGCGGAGCGGAAGAAGCCGTCGGCGTAACCAACAGGAATCGTGGCGACTTTGCCGGGTACGTCGATCTTGTGCGTGGCCGCGTAGCCGACACAGTCACCGGCATCGACATTACGGACCTGCAGGATCGGAGCTGTAACGGTAACGACCTGGCGCATAGGGTTTTTCTCGTCGGGATACGGATTGCCCCCATACAAGGCGACTCCGGGACGAACCAGATCAAAATGGTAGGCCGGGCCCAAAAAGATCCCGGCGGAGTTGGCCAACGAAGCAAAACCCATTGATAGATGTTGGCGATGTGCTTCGAACCGCCTCAGTTGTCCAGCAGATTGGGTGCTGTTGGCGACATCGGCGGAACCAAGATGGCTCATCACGTGAACGACCTTGAGAGCATCCAAGCGCCACGGTTCGTCAATGAGTACAGCGGTTTCATCTGCGCCTAGGCCCGTCCGGTTCATCCCGGTGTCCAAGTGAATGGATGCCGGCAGTTCTTGTTGGCGCAGCTTGGCTGCTTTGGCCCAGCACTCAATTTGTTCGAGGCTGTTGAGCACTGGGATCAATCGGTGCTCGATCAAATCGTCAATCGTGCCCGGCATGGCTCCGTTGAACACATGGATCGACGGGCCGCTGAGGGCCTCGCGCAACAGCTGTCCCTCAGCGAGTTGCGCGACAAAGAAATGACGGCATCCCTGTTCCGCCAGGGCAGTCGACACTTCGACGCAACCAAGGCCGTATCCGTTGGCCTTCACTACAGCCGCAGCCGCAACACCGTTGAGTTGCTCGCGGATGATCTGGTAGTTGGTCTGGAGTCGCCCGAGGTCGATGGTGAGGTTCACGGGAATATGCCGCGCAGCCGGTAAACCTTCTGCAACAAGTTAGCGGCCTCAATGTAGGCAGCCTGTCGCCAACTGCACCCTCTGGTGTTGCGAACTGCCCCAACTCGGTCCGAGGCATCCCAGATGGCGTCGCGAAGGCGTGAATCTATGTCGCGCGCTGTCCAACGGCTGCTCGTCTTGTTTTGGACCCACTCGTAGTAGGAGACGACCACGCCACCAGCGTTGGCAAGAATGTCGGGGATCAGGTTCAAACCGGCTTCTTCAAGAATCGTGGAGGCTTCGGCGGTTACCGGCCCGTTGGCAGCCTCCACGATGGTATGAGCACAGATATCGTCAACGTTGTCGGCGGTGATCTGCGTTTCCAGAGCTGCTGGCACAAGCACATCGACATCAAGCGCGAAGAACTCTTCGGTGGTGATGGTGTCACAGGCCTCAAACCCCGCTACGCCTTGGTGTTGGGAGGCGTGGAGCGTCAACTTGGCGATATCAAGCCCACCGGCGTTGTAGATCGCACCGCTGATGTCAGCAATGGCAACGACCTTCATGTTGAGTTCAGTAAAGGCTTCAGCAACGTGGGATCCGACATTTCCGAATCCCTGCACAGCCGCGCTTTCTCCGCTCAGAGTGCGGTCAAGTTGGCCGTAAAGGTGGCGCAGAGCGTAGGCCGCTCCTCGCCCGGTTGCTGCTTCACGACCGAGGCTTCCGCCCAGTTCTATGGGTTTGCCGGTTACAACTCGCCGAGCGTTCTGTCGTTCACCAGGCCCGCGTGAGTTGAGATAGGTATCCATCATCCAGCCCATGGTTTGGGCATCGGTTCCCATGTCCGGGGCTGGGATGTCGAATTCGGGACCAATATTTTCTCCGAGTGCATGGGTAAATCTGCGCACCACTCTTTCAAGTTCGGCGGTAGTGCACTCCGCTGGGTTGACTGCCACACCACCCTTCGCTCCCCCGAATGGCAAATTGAGCAGCGCACACTTGAAAGTCATCCAAGTTGCGAGTGCGCGTGCCTCGTTGAGGTCCATGCCCCGATGGAAGCGCATGCCACCTTTGAACGGGCCCAGCACGTTGTTGTGTTGGATGCGGTAACCCTGAAGAACTTCATGTTCGCCGTTTTCGCGCTGGATCGGGAAGTTGACGATCAGTTCGTTCATTGGTTTCAACAGGACGCGTCGAACCTTCTGATCCATGTCGATGGCCCGAGCGGCGTCTTCTACGTTGGCCGTTGCCTCTTGGTAGAGGCGGGTTGAACTCGCGGTGCCGGTCACGTGTTTCCCTGGTGTTGTAGGCGTATAGGTGAGTTAGAGGTACTGCCCAGGTGAAACCGAGTCGATCGATTTGCCGCCCGTGTTGACTTCATTGGAGTGAGCCAGCGTGCGCACATAGACGATCGGCTCTCCCTTCTTGCCTGAGATCTTGGCCCAGTCATCGGGGTTTGTGGTGTTGGGTAGATCTTCGTGTTCCTTGAACTCTTGACGAATCGAGGCCAGCAGGTCGTCTGTGCGGATCCCGCGGTTACCACCTGAGATTTCTCGCTTGATAGCGAGTTTCTTGGCTCGACGCACAATATTTTCGATCATGGCCCCCGAGGAGAAGTCTTTGAAATACATGACTTCTTTGTCACCGTTTTGGTAGGTGACCTCCAAGAATCGGTTCTCGGTGTCGGTGTTATACATCTCATGCACGGTTTCTTCGATCATGTGTTGGATTGCCTTGTCGATGTCGCCGCCACCTTGGGCATCGATCGTGGCTTCATCAATCGGCACCTGAGAGGTCAGATACTGCGAGAAGATCGGCACGGCAGCTTCAGCGTCTGGCCGTTCGATTTTGATCTTCACATCGAGTCGGCCTGGACGCAGAATCGCGGGATCGATTAGATCCTCGCGGTTCGATGCGCCGATCACGATCACGTTGCGCAGAGCCTCGACTCCGTCGATTTCTGCAAGGAGCTGAGGGACAATGGTGGACTCGATGTCGGAGCTGATGCCGCTACCGCGGGTACGGAAAAGGGATTCCATCTCGTCGAAGAAGACGATAACGGGCCAGCCTTCCTCGCTTTTCTCTCGTGCTCGTTGAAATACCAGGCGTATCTGGCGTTCGGTCTCTCCGACATATTTGTTGAGAAGTTCGGGACCTTTGATATTGAGGAAGAAGCTGCGCGCCTTGCTGTCACCGGAAACTTCAGCGACTTTATTGGCCAGACTGTTGGCGACTGCTTTAGCGATCAGTGTTTTGCCACAGCCAGGAGGGCCGTAGAGGAGGATTCCCTTCGGGGCTGGAAGGTTGTAGTCCAAGAACAACGCAGAGTGGACGAAGGGCAACTCGACGGCGTCGGTAATTTCCTCGATTTGTTGGTCGAGTCCGCCCACATCCGCGTAGGAAACATCTGGCACCTCTTCGAGAACGAGATTTTCGACTTCGGGTCTCGGTAAACGCTCCAAGACGATGCCGGCACGAGGGTCAATGAGCAGAGTGTCACCACTACGGAGTGGCCCTTCGCGAACGGAGTCGCTCAACTCAACGACGCGTTCCTCATCGGCGCGACCGACTATCAACGCTCGAGTTTTGCCATCGAGCAGTTCTTTGAGGATGGCTACCTCGCCCGAGCGATCTGGGCGGCGGGCGAGTATTACGTTGAGCGACTCGTTGAGCACAACCTCCTGACCGCGGATCAACTCGCCGGAAAGTTCGGGCTGCACTGATACCCGCATCTTTCTACCGCTGGCATGGACATCGACGGTTCCGTCATCGTTGATGTTCAGCACCGTTCCGTACCCTGATGGCGGTTGGGTCAACTTGGCGACCTCATCACGCAGAGTGGCTATGTGCTCGCGGGCCTCGCGTAGCGTGTAGGCGAGTTTCTCATTTTGAGACACGGCTTGGTTGAGCTGCCCCCTAGCCTCCCTCAACCTCTCCTCCAACGTCGCGATTCGATTGTGGGAGTCTTGGGGTTGCCGACGGAGTTCGGTGAGTTCATCTTCGAGCTCGGCAAAACGCATGCGTAGTCGATATATCTCAGCCTCTGCCTCTGAGTGTTCCACGCTTCCTCCTGCGTTTTGCTTCGGCGTTACCCTAGACGGCCGGAGCGGTACTTTCGTGGTTGCATCTGCACCGGCTGGCGAGCAACCACGCGCTCTCTCACTAAATTTACTGCATCTCCGGTTCCAAGACGTGAGATTTCGCGGTTATGCTGTCGGCATAGAGAAATCACCTAAGCGGGAAGTCACCCGCTCTGACACACGAGGTCGCAACGACTCATGAAGGTTTGGATCGATCAGGATCTTTGCACTGGAGACGGTCTCTGCGAAGAGATCGCCCCCGATGTCTTTACGCTTCTAGACGATGGCCTCGCCTACGTCAGGGAGGGCGACACGATTTTCTCGGACCCGGGCGGGCCGGACGGCCTTGCTGTGGTTCCGGACGGCCAGGAAGAAGCGACGATCGAATCCGCCGAAGAGTGCCCTGGCGAGTGCATCTTCATTGAGGTCTAAGAGGCATTGAGGTCTAAGAGGCATTGAGGTCTAAGAGGCCGCGCGAATCTGCGCTACTCGTCTGCGCTACTCGTCTGCGCTACTCGCTGAGAAGTCTGGCGCTGGTCAAGAATCCTGTGTGAGCAACCATCCGATGATCTGGACGGACTGCCTGATTGGCAACGTGCCAGCCACGGTTGAGCACTTCGATCGTTTGAGCCATGCCGAACAGCGAGCTTTCCAGCCTGGCGTGAAGTTGAGCGACCTGCATAATGCTTGGTGTGTAGGCCACGAAGATTCCTCCCGGGCGCAGCGCCGTTTCCGCGTGGGGTACAACTTGCCACGGTTCGGGTAGATCGAGCACCACACGGTCAAGGTCTGTGGTGCTGATACCGGCATACACATCTTGGAGGTGGGTGTCGTAGCGGTCTAGCACCTCCGCTCCCAGAAAACGGCTGACATTGGCGAGGGCCCTGGAAAGGAAATCCTCGCGGATCTCGTAGCCGGTGATATGGGCGCCGGCTCGCAGCATCGCGGTTGACAACGCTCCGCTTCCCAGACCTGATTCCAGGACTCGGGCACCGGGGAAGATGTCGGCCATTATCAGGATCGGACCAATATCTTTCGGGTAGATGACCTGAGCACCACGCGGCATTTTCAGAACGAAATCTGTGATCGTGGGCCGAAGCGCTATGAAGGTCATCCCTCTTGTCGACCTGAATAGAACGCCTTCGTCCGAGCCGATCAGTTCATCGTGGTTCAATACTCCCGAATGGGAATGGAATTCGCCTCCTGTTGCCAAATCGATCAGGTAGCGACGTTTCTTGCGGTCGATGAGCAAGACCGGTTCGCCTGCCTTCAATGGCCCGCGTGCAGTCACAACGAAGTTCGCTTCAGTTAGGTTCGACGTGACGAATGACGAATGATTCGCCTAGCGCCAATCGTTCGGAGAATTTCACGGGCATCTCTGTTCGCTTGAAGACTTTGGCCAACCAACGGAATACAAAGCGAGCGACGAAGACCGCTAGCCAGACGCGGGACCCGCCCAAAAGACCTTTGCGGAAACTGTTTACCCGCACGGTCTCAAACAGAGAGGTCAAAGCGAAGCGCCGCACGAGTGCTAGATCCTCCGAATCTCTACAACGGTTGATCTGGTGGCGCCAACTCTGCGTCCCAAGAAGTAGGCGACCATTAGCATCGCAACCCCGGCGCCGATAGCGACGGGCAGCAAGCGCCGAGCGCCTGTCGTGGCCTGCTGCTCGACTTCTCCGACCACGGATCGCAGAGTGGAGTCAAGATCTTCACGGGTGATCCTGTCTGGGTCGTCTGCCTCGTTTGCCATCACAGGGTCCTCTTTCGGATTTGTTGAGCCAAGAGTCCAAGGACGACGATGGCACCGAGCAAAGTGATTGCATGAGGTGCCCAACTAAGGTTGCCCGTGAAGGTACTTCCGGTCTCTTCTTGTAGAACCCGCAAGGTCGCGACTGTTAGCGAGATGCCGCTGATCATCAACAGGACGGACCCCAGCACCCCGAAAGCGATCCATCGGGGAATAGGTCGAAGCGGTTCAACGAGTTCTTGGCGCGCGTAATCCTTAACAAGATCGTAGAAGTCGCCCGGTCCCATTCGGTCTGCCATCGCAGTCGTAAGCCTACGAGCCGCAACTATCCGCCGAAACCACCACCTGCTCAACAGCCTCCCGCGTACTCAACAGACTCCCGCGTATCTGCGGCTCGGTCCGCAGCGTGAGCAGAGCGGCTCCGTCCGCAGCGTAAGCAGAGCGGCTCGGTCCGCAGCGTGAGCAGAGCGGCTCGGTCCGCAGCGTGAGCAGAGCGTTAACGGAGTTCGACGAGAGCTTCCAGTACGTCGGCCCGTCCTTCAAATAGCTCGACAGCTAGTCCGGCGCGCTGGTGCCAGCCCGGTTCGCGCAGCAAGCGTTGATTGTCAAGGGCACCGAGCTGCGCTGCGACAACCAACTGCCAAGCTCCGTAAGTTGGGTCGTCGGAGTTGAGCGCAGGTTCGTCGATTTGGTGGTTTGGAGCGAGCAGTTGGGCAGCGGTCAAAATCCTTTTGAGTCGAGAAAGGAGTTGATCGAGAGCTTCAGGAGCGATGTCGGTGTCGGAGTCGGGCCAGTCGGTGACCAACGCTTTGGGGTATGGATCGTCGTGCAACCAACGCTCGACGCGTATGCGGCGGGTCGCGATAGCGATAATCCCCCAGCGACCATCGGGAAATTCCTCGGCCTGAATGACCTGAGCGACTACCCCCACGTTTGAGCGCAGGTCGTCTCCCCCGACTTCACGTCCTCGTTCAATCATGGTGATGCCGAACTCGGGTTCGTCGAGGGCTGCTACAAAGCGAGCGAGTGCGCGATACCGCTCCTCGAAAATATGCAGCGGGACCATGGCGCTAGGTAGAACTGCCTGTTCCAGCGGAAACATCGCCAGTTCGTGCACGCTCAACCCCCGGTGTCGGGCGCGGGTATTACCGTGAGGGGAGCTATGGAGTCAGGTGTTGGTCCATACTCATTGGGGTAGCGCGCCACGGCCTCAAGCAGACTTGTCTGAACGTTGTTGCATGGCCCCAACGATTCATCGGTGCGCTCGTTGGTGTCAGCATTGGCCAACAAGACGAAGGTAATGGCGGCACCGTTATCAGCCGTCATTTCACCGGCCAACGCGGTGATATGGCCGCGATCCGCGCTGATGACGCGCATGTTGGAAGCGCGGGAGGGTGCACAGGCGGCCAGGGAACTGGTGCGGATCTCTTTGAGTGACGAACTGACGATTCCACCGGCGGGACTCTGCTCGATGATCGCCATCAGCAAGTCGCAAGTGACTCGGTCCTTGCTTGACAATCCCGAACCGTCCAAGGGCAGACTTCCCTCAACCGGCAGTCCTTGCTGCAGTAACGTAATCAGCATTCCAAAGGCGGCATCGTTGGATGCGGGTGACACACCGTTGACGCGACCGACTTCTTTGAAGAGCATCTCCGCGGTGGTCCCGTCGATTAGAGCACGCTGGGCTATCTCTTCGATGGGTGGAGACTCGATTGTGGCTAGCAGAACCTGCTCGGCTGAAGCCGGTTGTTCTCCGTAGTTGGTTCTGCAGTGATTGTGATCCCTCGTTGGATCAGAAGGTCGGTGAGGATTCCAGCCGCCAGTGCGGCGGGGTCCTCCGAACGAGTGACAGTTCTGGTTTGGCGATCCCATTGGAATCCGTCATTGACCAGCAAGCCCGACAGAGGGCCGACCACATTGTCTGCGTTGTCGGTTTCGGTCCAAACGGTGCCGACATAGTCGGTTTCGCTGGGCGAGAAGCGGAATTCGTCTCCGACCACTCCCCCACTGATTTCTGAAATACCTCTACGCCTGAGTTCGACGGCAAGTTCGGCTGCGAGTTGGTCAAGGCTCGTTGATGCCCTGTCGTCATCGAAGCGGGTTAGGTAGTCGTTCGTGGAGAGCACTGGGTCTCCGCCGCCTACAAGCCAAATGTCACCCTCCAGAACACCCTCGTTGACCAGGCTCGCTTCGTTGCTGACCACCTTTGTCACGAAGACCGTTTCTGTTCCCAAACTCTCGACGGCGGCAACCGTAACAAACCGCTGGAGTTCCGCCGGTACCAGCTCGAGGTCAGGTTGCTCAACGGCTATCTCAATCCCGTTTCGGTTGACCCTGAGGCAACGTGCTGCAGGCACTTCGGGTTGGTTCAAGACGCTCTTCAAGGCCTCTTCGAATTCCTGATTCGAGGTTGGTCGCCGGAGCCACTCAGGGATGCGGCGGACGTTGATGATGGGGGTGCCGAGCGAATCGGTAGCGACAGTTGTGTCCGGTTCACCAGCGTCAGCGGCGTGATTGGCGCGATCGGCAAGCACGCTGGCGGCGATGACCACGGCCAGTATCAGGAACGGAAGAAACAACCGACGCATGTTGACAGCAGGCTAGGCGGTCCCAGCGTTGGTTGTGCCCCATGAGGCCCGAGCGGCCCGGTGAGCGCAGCGAACAAGAGCGGGCAGTGGAGCGGCCCGCCCGCGGCCCGAGCGGCCCGGTGAGCGCAGCGAACAAGAGCGGGAGGTGGAGCGCAGCGAACAAGAGCGGGCAGTGGAGCGGCCCGCCCGCGGCCCGAGCGGCCCGGTGAGCGCAGCGAACAAGAGCGGGAGGTGGAGCGCAGCGAACAAGAGCGGGCAGTGGAGCGGCCCGCCCGCGGCCCGAGCGGCCCGGTGAGCGCAGCGAACAAGAGCGGGAGGTGGAGCGCAGCGAACAAGAGCGGGCAGTGGAGCGGCCCGCCCGCGGCCCGAGCGGCCCGGTGAGCGCAGCGAACAAGAGCGGGCAGTGGAGCGCAGCGAACAAGAGCGGGAGGTGGAGCGCAGCGAACAAGAGCGGGAGATGGAGCGGCCCGCTCCGCGGCCCCTCTTATGACGTGGTTGGCTCGAGGGCGGCCCGAAACAGGTCTCTTACGTGTTGTAGGCGAGCCGCTAGTGCATCGTCGCCGAGGGGATCGCGCGTGAGCAAGTCGGCGATAAGGGGCGCGTCGCTGAAATAGGACAAGAGGGCCCCGTAACCGGTGATGAGAAGTTGTTCGGCGTCGTGGCGACGAAACCTGCCAGCTTCCATCTCTCGTTCGAAGTACTCAGTTGCACGGACAAACAGAGGTTTCAGAGCGAGGCCGAGTTCTATATGACCGGTACCTCCTTCGGCCAATGCTTCGCGACGCACAATCCTGACGAAATCGGGGTTGTGCATGAAGAACTCAAATCCGGCTGTGAGCACGTAATCGACCAATTCCCAACCGTCGGCCGATGTTTGGGAAATCGCACTTTCTACCCGCTCATGCCACTCCGCTAGCGCCCGTTCGAATACCTCCCGATACATGGCTTCCTTGGACGGGAAGTAGTGGAGCAGACTTTGTCTGCGGACGCCTACCACTGCGGCGATGTCGTTTAGTGAAGTGCCATCAAAGCCACGCTCGGCGAACAGTCGACGAGTCGCTCCTACGATTGCTTCCCTGGTTGGCGTCTCACCCACGACATGGAGCGTAGTGGGGCGACCACCTTGCTCCCCGCTAACGTGGGTCGGATGGAGATCGTGGCCGCTCTGTTCATCGACGAAATTGATCTCCGTTCGGTCCCGGGTCCGGCGACGAGAATCGATCTCAAGGGCATCCAGTTCAGTGCTGTCGCACCTACGCCGGTTCCTCTGGTTTGGGCCCCGCATCTCGTTGTGATCATCCGCTGTCCGCCAGACGGCGGTGGTCAAGGCGTCCTCGAAGTGACGTACCACAGCGGTGATTCTCAAATGGCCCGCAGCGTGCAGCCTTTTGAAGTCGAGCCGGGCAAGTTCACGTATCGCCTGGTGCGAGCGGAACTGGAGTTTGAAGACTATGGAACGGTTGAAGCGAGGTGTCGCATCGGCCGTGACGCGCCTGTCACCGTGCCGTATACGCTGCTGCCCCCGGTCGATTCACCGTAGTCCGAAACGCCTGAAGCGAACTCCTCAACAAAGAAACGCGATCGACCGTAGCGCTAACGGTAAGGTCCGAGATATCCGTGACCGGGAGGACTGATGAACGATTTTGACGGACGCGCCGTCGCCATAGTCAGGGGCATCGCCATGGACGCACCCCACGAGGCACGTTCGGGTCACCAAGGCACCGCTATGTCGTTGGCACCACTAGCCCATGTGCTGTTCAGCCGCATCATGAATTACGACGCCCAACATCCCCATTGGCCAGATCGAGATCGCTTCGTGCTCTCCGCTGGACATGTTTCGATCCTGCAGTACGCGATGCTCTATCTCGCTGGTTTCGGCCTCACGCTCGATGATCTGAGAGATTTCCGTCAGTGGGGTTCGGCTACGCCCGGACACCCAGAGGTCGGCCATACTCCCGGCGTTGAGGTGACCACCGGTCCCTTGGGGCAGGGCGTGGGCAACATGGTCGGAATGGCCATCGTCGAGGCTCAACTGCGCACGATCTATGGACCTGAATTATTCGACCACAACATCTTCGGAATCTGCAGCGACGGAGATCTGAGCGAAGGGCTGAGCCACGAGGTGGCCTCGCTTGCCGGTCACTTGGGGTTGGGGAAGATAGTCCTGTGTTATGACGACAACCACATCACTATCGACGGAGAAACCGAACTGGCTTTGAGCGACGACGCCGCGGCCCGTTTCCGCTCCTATGGCTGGGATGTAAGCGAACTCGGCGAGGTCGGAGAGAACTTTGATGAGTTGGAAGCAGGCATTCGCAAGGCGATGTCGGTTACTGACCGGCCCAGTCTGGTCATTGTCCGGACAATTATCGGTACTCCCGCACCCAAGTCTTCCGACACTGCTGCTGCTCATGGTTATGCCATCTTCGACGACGAGATCGCCGCGACGAAAGAACTGATTGGACTCCCGCCAGATGTGACCTTCTACACCGAACCAGACGTTGTGGCGCAGTATCGCCAAGCGGGAGTGAGGGGCCGCGTCGTTCGGGAAGCTTGGGAGAAGCGGGTAGCCGCGTTCGATGGAGATCGGGTCTCTTTGGAATCGCAGCTAAGCGGTACCGGGCTGCCCGGCTGGGAGGAATCACTGCCAACATTTGACCCAGGAGACTCGATCGCTACGCGAAAGGCATCCAATATCACCCTCCAGGCTCTGTCTTCGGTTGTTCCTGGACTCTCGGGCGGAGGTGCTGATCTCACCGGTAATACCGGGACGGTGATCAAAGATCATGGAGTCTTCTCGGCTGCCGACCCAGGAGGTCGTCAGATCTATTTCGGAGTTCGAGAACACGGCATGGGTTCGATCGCCAACGGTATGGCGCTACATGGTGGCTCGATTCCTGTCGTTGGAACTTTTCTGGTGTTCGCGGATTACATGCGCGCGGCGGTACGACTGGCAGCCATCTCCGCTGCGCGCGCCATATTTGTCTGGAGTCACGATTCGGTCGGCGTGGGCGAAGATGGCCCGACGCATCAGCCGGTGGAACAGGTGGCGTCTTTGAGAGCTATTCCGGGCCTGAGGGTGATCCGGCCGGCTGATGCCAACGAAGCTGCCGCGGCGTGGGGTGTAGCGATTTCCTCAGGCGGACCTACAGCGTTGATCCTGAGTCGCCAGAACGTACCCGTGCTCGAGGGAACATCTTCTGGAAACGTGACTGCTGGGGCTTATGTACTCGCCGCGGCCGACGATGCGGTGATTACGCTTGTCGGTACTGGCAGCGAGGTTTCGGTTTGTCTTGCTGCTGCTGCGGAACTTGCTGCCGACGGATTCGCGGCGACGGTAGTTTCCATGCCTTCGTGGGAACTCTTTGAGCAGATGCCAAGCGAATATCGAGCCTCGGTGATCCGCGAAGACATCCCATCGCTGGCCGTAGAAGCCGGGTCTTCGATGGGTTGGCATCGTTGGGTTGACGATGTGGTGTCCATTGACCGTTTCGGGTCGTCCGCTCCCGGCGATGTTGTTATGTTCGAATATGGGATCAACCCCACCAATGTGGAGGCTCGAGCACGGGAGTTGATCGAAACTTGATCCACTTGATCCACTTGACCTACTTGAAACCACTTGCGATGCCCATTGACATGGAGGTGTCATGACTCGTCTACAGCAATTGTTCACCACCCAGGGCCAGAGTCCCTGGCTCGACAACCTTCGACGAGGTTGGATCACCAGCGGAGAACTTGAAAACTGGGTCGCGCAAGGTGTGCGCGGGTTGACATCGAACCCATCGATCTTCACCAACGCGATCCTTGGGTCCGAGGACTATGACGACGAGTTTTCCAGCGCTATCGGTGGAGGTTTGGGTATCGAAGCCGCCTATTGGAAGCTCGTCACATCCGATATTCTTGCCGCGCTTGAAATTCTTCGACCCGTGTACGACGAATCGAAGGGTATTGACGGGTATGTCTCCGTTGAGGTTGATCCGAAGCTGGCCCGTGACAGTGCCAGAACGTCCGAAGCAGCGCGTCAGTTGCACGCGCAGATCAACGCCCCCAACCTCTATGTCAAGATCCCCGGGACAACCGAAGGCCTCCTGCCAATCAAGACGATGATTGCTGAGCATCGCAGTATCAATGTGACCTTGATATTCTCGTTGCAGCGCTACGCGGAGGTAATGGAGACGTATATCTCCGGGCTTGAGGTGGCCGAGGGTGATCTCAGCGACGTTTCAAGCGTGGCGTCGTTTTTTGTTAGCCGGCTAGACACAGAAGTTGACAGGCGCCTTGATGTCATTGGCACTCCCAGCGCGGAGGCGCTCAAAGGCAAGGCGGCCTTGGCAAGTGGCAAATTGGCTTATGAGATGTTTTTGCAAACATTTTCGGGCCCTCGTTGGGAAGCACTCGCGGCCCGCGGGGCAAGAGTTCAGCGTCCGTTGTGGGCATCGACATCAACGAAGAATCCCGATTATCCAGACACGCTGTATGTAGATGAGCTGATCGGACCCGACACCGTCAACACGTTGCCTGACAGCACCATGGCAGCATTCGAGGACCACGGAACGGTGGCTCGCACCATTGACGTCGGAGTTGACGAAGCCAGAGCAGTGCTAGCCGACTTGGCCCAACTCGGTGTCGACATCGACGATGTCACCGCGCAACTCGAAACGGAGGGTGTTGCTTCGTTTGAGAAGAGTTTCGATGAACTGCTAGAGGCCCTACAGGCGAAGGTCGACTTGACCGGCTGACTCGACCGAAGGTTGCAGAGCGCTCTGTTGGCCGTAGACTAATTTACGAACCGCAGTTGCCGGCAGGCTTTGCTGCGGGGGCTATCGCCGCTGACGGAGCGGGTGATGGTCGTTGTGTCAGGTGCCTCTCATCCGCGAGCGGCAAAGGCATAACGGGTGCCAGATGGCGCCGTTCACGGACGCACGGCACCAGTTGGAGCCAGGGCGTCGCGAGCCGTAGGAGACCACAGTTACCATTATCGAACGGGCGGTCCTGACGTCGAGCCAACTCGACCGATTGGTCCAATCCCACCTCGACGGTTTGTCAACCGCCGAGGATCTCGCATATTTGAACGAACGCAAAACCGCTTGGGTGGAGAGCCTGTGGCGGTTGCTTGACGACGCTGAAGCTCGTCTTGCGGTAGCTCGCAGGGAGTTGCGCGGCCCGGAGCGAAATATTGTGGTAGCCGATCTTGATGCTGAATGCTGGCGTATCGACGCGGGTTTAACCGAACTGGTTGGCCCACCCGACGAAAGTGAATTGACTCTGGCGCCGGACCGAAGTTCAGCCCACGACCCCGCCGCTTCGGTTCCTGGGTCGGTCCAGCTTCACTTGTCGCGTTCTGATGGCAGGATCGTTGCTTGGGCGTCAGGTCATCAGCAACGCCCCGAGAATCACGAAATGGTGTTGCAGCGAATCAAGGCTCTCGGCGGCGTGACTTCGGATTGGGACCAACAAGCCACGGTCAAGATTCCCGGAAGTGGGAGGGCCAGCACAGTCTCCGCTCCGATCGAAAAAGTAATTGGCTGGTTGGCGCCTTTGGGACACACCGCTAGCGACGAGGACGTCGGAACCAGCGTGACTTGGGTGGGTTACGCCACCGCCGTGGCTATCAAGATGGTTGCCGATGGGCGTTTCGTTCCGCAGTTAGTCCAGTCGAAACGTCGCCGCAAAGATCCCGCGACCGATCATGGCACCTTCCGTATCCGCTGGATGCCAGCCCTTATCGACCCAGAGGTGTTGTCTGGTTTGGTTCGTTCGGTCCCAGGGGCTGCCATGTTGGGCAGCCGCGAACAAGAAAAAGAGAAGTTCACACTAGCCGCGTTGGCTGATCTCACAGATGCCATAGTGGGTTTCGCCGCGGGTCAGATGGAAACCCCTGCGGCGCCGCCTGAAATCAACACTCGCGCCGATGTTGCCGAGGCAACTGTTGCTCACCTCGGGGGCGCTCCCTTCCTAGCTCCGGCCAAGGCCGGAGGAGAACTCGTTCGCCGGCTTAATCAGTGGGCCTTTCCTGTGTTGGGCACCGTTGGGGTTCGCCTTGTTGTGCAACTGGATTCTCCCGACGATGCCGGAGCTTGGCATGTGGCTGTGTTGTGTCCCGACGACGAGGGAAACTTGATACCGGCCGAGGTCGCGATCACGCTTGCATCGAAGTTGAACTCAAAAATTATCGTGGCCCATCTATCGAGACTTGAGCGTCTCTTCCCAGAACTGATGCGTTTGGGGGGTCGCCGCCGGGGTGAAGTGTTCTTGTCTCAGGATGAAGCGTGGAGGTTGATGACGGAATCTGGAGACAGACTCCGCTCGGCTGGGTTCGACGTGAGAGTGCCGGCGCTGCGGCGTCAAAAAGCGGTGGCGTCGCTGCGCTTGACTGCTGAGACCGACGAGACTGTGGTGGGAGCTCAACAACTAGCCAACGTCCGTTGGTCAGCTGTGTTCGACGAGGTCGAACTCAGCGCCGCGGAGATCGCTCAATTAGCTGCCAAGGCTCGTCCGTTGGTGCGCTCGCGCGGCCAGTGGGTCGAACTTGACAAAGCAGATTTGGCTGAAGCGGCGGCGGCTTTGGCTGAACGGGCTGACAAGACACGACTCACCGGTGCTGACATGCTTCGTCACGCTCTGGGACTGGAAGGCTCGCCGCTTTCTGGTGGTATCAACATTGTGGGAGAGGGTTGGGCCGCTGATCTTCTGCGTAGTGTCAAGAACTTCCCCGACAATCCAACTACAAAACCCGAAGGTTTCACTGGTGAACTGCGCAACTATCAAGCAGACGCACTTGTGTGGCTGGATTTCTTGGACGACGCAGGTCTGGGAGGCTGTCTGGCTCTCGATATGGGTCTCGGAAAAACACCGACAACGCTGGCCAGCTTGGCGTTGTCTGAGTCTGGTACGGGACTGGTCATTGCTCCCCCAGCGGTCGTTGGCAACTGGGCAAGCGAGGCGCGGAACTTCGTCCCAGGCTTGAAGGTAATAGTTCATCACGGCGCCAACCGAGCAAAGGGTTCGGCATTGAGAACAGTGGTTCGTGCAGCTGATGTTGTGATCACGACCTACGGCACGGCGGTGAGAGACATGGACCAACTCAGCAAGTTCAGCTGGGGCAAGGTCGTCATCGACGAGGCTCAGGCCATCAAGAATCCGTTAGCCGAAACCTCGCAACAGCTTCGTCGCTTGGAGGCCGACAGCCGACTTGCGCTTACCGGGACGCCGATTGAAAACGGTCTAGGAGATCTTTGGGCCATCATGGACTGGGCGAACCCGAATCTTTTGGGCCCGCGTGCGCAATTCATTGCCCAGCTGACGCCCAACAAGAACGGTAGTGGGCGTTCCAACGGCAGTCGCGCGAAGCATGGCGGCGAGGATGCGCTGAGAGCCCTCAACGGCATTCTCGTGTACCGGCGAACCAAAGCTGAGCCTTCGATCGCCGCAGAGCTTCCAGATCGCATCGACGAACTCGACCATTGTCCGATGACTCCAGAGCAGATTGGTCTTTACCAAGCCGTCATCGACAGTCTGATTCTCAAGACCACAAAAAAGGAACCAGGAACGCCGGAACAGAAGGGTGCGGTGCTTACGGCTATCACTGCTCTAAAGCAGATATGCAATCATCCGCTCAACTATCAAGACGATGACAAAGGCGTCGAAGGGCGATCGGGAAAGCTCGCTCGGCTGTACGAGATCCTCTCGCATGTCTTCGCAGCCAATGAAAAGGTGCTGGTGTTCACCCACTTCGCGAGTTGGGGTGAAATATTGGCCGAACATCTCTCGGAATGGAGCGGGCACAAGATCTCCTGTTATCACGGTGGCCTCGCTCGGGGTGCCCGAGATCGTCTCGTAGCCGAATTTCAGGGATCTTCAGGACCAGGCGCAATGGTGTTGTCGCTTAAGGCCGGAGGCACTGGCCTGAACCTCACAGCGGCCAACCATGTGGTCCTCTACGATCGCTGGTGGAATCCTGCGGTAGAAGACCAGGCCCGAGATCGCGTTTGGCGCATAGGGCAGAAAAACACTGTGATCTGCCATCGTCTGGTCTGCCCTGGCACTATCGACGAGCGAGTTGAGGAAGTGGTCGCGGGCAAGCGCCAGATAGCCAGTCTCACGCTGCCCAAGTCAAGTTCGATCGGGGATCTAAACGCCGAACAATTGCAAGCTGTGCTGGGAATAGACAGCGCCGCGCTACTAGATGTCGATTCTGACACCGAGATCGCCTTCGCTGAAGCTGCACAGTTCTCGGAAACTTCCCCGCTCGGAGAACTTGCCGAGTCTGATTCAGAGACCGTGAAGCTAAAGGGGCTGATGCCGTGAACGAGGACTCCGTCAACTCAAAACGAAAACGATCTCGTTCGCGAAACCGCAACAAGGGCAATTCGACGAATTCCAATGTTGGTCGGCAGCATCAGCAACCCCGTGGGCGTAAGGCGGCAGCCAAGGTCAACCCGATTGAATTTTGGGGAGACCCCGAGTTGCTGCCTGCAGCGGATGAAGTCGTAGCACACTCCGGCGATGCACGAGCCTTACTCAACTCGTTGGGACGACCACCGGTGCCGGGCCAAGAAACGGCTGCTGAGCGTTGGATCACGCTCGTTTACGAAAGAGCCGCATTCCTAGCTGGAGCGTTGGCCGCTGCGGGTGAACTCGATCGGAACGAGTAGCGTCTCAGATCATGGCGAACGATGAACTTCTTTGTACACCGCTTGAGGAGTTGATGACGGCGGCGCGGCGGATACGAGACGATGCGCACGGCAAGGTCGTGAGCTATTCGCCCAAGGTTTTTGTTCCTCTCACGATGCTGTGTCGTGACAAATGCGGATACTGCACTTTTGCCCAGCCACCGGCACGTCTAGAGCAGCCGTACCTGAGTCCCGACGAGGTCATCGCAATTGCGAGGCGTGGGGCGTCGGTGGGCTGTCACGAGGCGCTTTTCACGCTGGGCGAACGACCCGAACGGCGCTATCCGGTCGCTCGGGACTGGCTTACGCGTCACGGTTATGAGTCCACTGTCGACTATGTCGTGGCAATGGCGCAGTTGGTTCTCGATTCCACTGGGTTGTTGCCCCATGCCAACACGGGTGCCATGTACGCCGATGAACTGGAGAAGCTGCGCACAGTCGCGCCAAGCCAGGGGATGATGCTCGAAACCTTGCGAGAGGATCTTGAGTGTCACCGGGGAGCGCCGGACAAGGCGCCGAAGCGTCGACTGCAATCGCTTGAATGGGCTGGAGAGCTGCGCATCCCCTACACGACTGGAATCCTGGTCGGTATCGGTGAGACCCGCGAGGATCGCGTTGTTGCTCTGGAGGCGATCGCTGAGGCTCACCGTCGTCACGGACATGTCCAGGAAGTCATTGTTCAAAACTTCCTGCCCAAGGAAGGCACCGCAATGCACCGGGCCGAACCGTGCCCGCTCGAAACCCATCTTGAGGCGATCGCGCTAGCTCGCCTGATCCTGCCGCCCGACGTGCATGTGCAGGCACCACCAAATCTCTCCGATGACTTCGCTGATCTGCTGTCAGCTGGTGTTAGCGACTGGGGTGGTGTCTCTCCTGTTACCGCTGATCACGTGAATCCCGAACGACCTTGGCCCGACCTTGAGCGGCTCCGGGAGGTCACCGAAGCTGCAGGTCACACACTGGCACCTCGACTTACCGCGCATCCTCGCTATGTCTGCGATCCGGACACCTGGATCGACCACAATCTGCATTTTGCGGTGATGGATCGTAGTGACTCAGATGGTTTTGGGCGCGACGATCCAGGTTCTGTTTGGCCCGAGCGCACCATGGAGAGAGCCAAAGTTGACGACGGCGCGGAGTTCGAACTCGTAGGAGAGATATCCAGCCAATGGTATGTCGGCGCTGGCGGCGACCCGAGCGTGCTGGTGCCCGCTGTCACCGCTGCCACCGGAGCTGTCGGCGAGGTCATCGAAGGAGTGAGAGCGGGCACCGATGTGGGTTTCGACGAAATTCTCACTTTGTTCAAGGCTCGCGGACCCGAGGTGGGCGAAGTAGCTCACCTGGCGGATGAATTACGCGCCGAAATTGTTGGCGATGAGGTCACTTGGGTCGCCAACCGCAACATCAACTACACCAACGTTTGCACGTTTCGCTGCAAGTTCTGCGGGTTCTCAAAAGGTCCGCTATCGCTGAATCTAAGAGGCAAGCCGTATTTGTTGACACTCGACGACATGGCCGAGCGCACCATTGAGGCAGCCGAGAGGGGCGCCACCGAGGTTTGTCTGCAGGGCGGGATTCATCCCGACTTTGACGGCGATTACTACATTGATGTTGCCCGTGCCGTCCACGAGGCGGTTCCCGACATTCATATCCACGGTTTCACCGCCCTTGAAGTCACCGAGGGTGCCAAGCGCAATCAGGAACCGTTGGCTGACTATCTGGGTCGTCTCCGTGACGCGGGCCAACGTTCGCTGCCTGGTACAGCCGCGGAAATCCTGCACGACGATGTGCGTCAAGTACTTTGCCCAGACAAGATCGACAGCGACGAATGGCTTGAAGCGCATCGCATCGCCCACGCGGTGGGATTGCGCTCCAACGTCACGATCATGTTCGGCTCGATCGAACGGCCTGAGCATTGGGCGCACCACATCCTACGCACCCGTGCTCTACAGGAGGAGACAGGGGGATTCACCGAGTTCGTCGGGTTGCCGTTTGTTCACATGGCGTCACCGATTTATCTTCGTCGCGGGTCCCGGCGTGGGCCGACTTGGCGCGAGGTGCTGTTGATGCACGCTGTTGCTCGCATCGCCTATCGGGGTCGAATCGACAACATCCAGGGTTCGTGGGTCAAGCTCGGCTTCGGCTCAATCAGCCAACTCCTCCAGGCCGGTGCCAACGATCTTGGCGGCACGCTGATGGACGAGAACATCTCTCGTGCAGCAGGCGCCTCTCATGGCACCACCGTGAGCGAGGCTGATTTCCGTAAGGTGGTTGAACCATTGGGACGGACCTTGGTGCAGCGTACGACGCTCTATGGCCGCGTTGATCCGTCTGGTCTGCCGTTGTCCACGACGCGCTCACGCCGCGCCGCGATCCCGGTGGTGGCATCAAGCGCTGTGGCGAGTTAGGACTGGGAGCGGCAGGGTTAAAAAACGGGTTCGTCGCGCTCAGTGAGAAGGTGTATCGCTTTTTCGACCGAGCGTCGGGCTCGGGTGAGGCGCCTCTCGTCAACCGGCAACTCTTGCCCGCCGGCGTCTATCGATTCCCTCAGGCGAATGATCGCGAGATCGGCCAGTTCCTCGGCAATTGTCTCAAGCCGGTTTCTAATATCGTCGAACTCGGAAGCCATGGGTCGTACCGTATCGTTGGCAGCCGCGCGCTAGGTCCGCGACCTGCGCGATCGGCGTTACCGTCGTGGCAATGGAATCCCCGGATCTTCATGAATGGGTCAGTTTCGACGACGTCGACGGTGCTACGTGGCATTTTGATATCACGTTTTTGACCAGCAATTACGGCTGCATCTATGGACGTGGTTGCCCGGGGGTGTTGACAGAGTTCGCGCCCGAATACGAACACGGATGTTGCACCTACGGCGCACACTTTGTCAGCGAAACAGACCGCAGCACGATTGAGGCTCAGATCGCCAGGCTTTCTGCTGACGAGTGGCAGTTCGCCGAACAGGCAGCGGAAAGAGGCGGCGCGATCTACACCAACGATGACGGTGACACAGTTACCCAGATGATCGATGATGCGTGCATATTGTTGAATCGTGTTGGATTTTCTAAAGGTGCCGGCTGCGCGCTTCATCAAGCTGCTGACGCGCGTGGTGAACGCCCCATTGACTGGAAGCCCGATGTGTGCTGGCAGGTACCTCTTCGCTACGACGAGCACACTGAAGACAATGGTCACATCAATCACGTTTTGAGGGAGTGGAAACGTCGTGATTGGGGTGAGGGCGGTGTGGAGTTCGCTTGGTGGTGTACCGATGATCCCCTAGCGTTTCGCGAAGACAGACCTGTGTGGAAGAGTCTGCGAAGCGAAATTGTTGAACTCATCGGCTCGGAGCAGTACGAACGACTGGTCGACTACATAAAGGCCTGTGACCAACCCGATGTTGGAAGTAGAGTGTACTTGCCTCATCCGCAGGTTCGCCGACGCCGTGAGAGTAACGGCGAAATGAAAGAGAGTTCGTGAAGAAGTACCTGGGTTCTGTGGTTGGGGGGCAGGATGTCCGACTTCTGGGCGCTTCGATTGCGATCGGCGTCATTGTCGCGGTGGTGGTAGCGCTCTTTGAAACGCTCACCGAATCTGTGCTGCTCCATTGGCTGTTCGATCAGTCGCTTGTCGTGTTGGTGACGGCTCCTGTGGTGGGCATCCTCGCCGCCAACGGCTTGCTTCGCTGGGTCGGTCGCGGAACCAGTGGATCAACCTCTGACGAGTACATTCGGACCTTTCACGAGCGACACCCTCGCTTGCCGATTGTTCATCTCCCGGGCAAGTTACTGGCCGGTGTGGCCACTATCGGAATGGGTGGTGCGGTTGGCATGGAGGGTCCCTCCATCTACGCGGGGTCTTCAATCGGACTCTGGGTTCATGAAAAAACCGGCTCCTTTTTGCGACGTGACAAGGCCCGTCTGCTTCTTACTGCGGGGGCCGCAGCGGGGATAGCGGCGGTATTCAAGGCACCCGCCACCGGAGTTATTTTCGCTATGGAGGCGCCTTATCGCGAAGATGTCACACCTCAAGCTTTGTTGCCGTCGCTGTTGGCTTCTGCGGCTAGTTATGCCACCTTCGTTTCGTTGGTCGGAACTGAGCCGGTTGTTCCATTCTTGGCTGGAGGCAGCGTCGCTACCGGTGAGGCCGGCCTTTCGGTGCTTGGTGTTGATCTGATCGATTTGGCTGGAGCGCTGCTGTTGGGTATCGCCGCGGGGCTAGGCGGTCGTGGGTTTGCTTGGCTGGTCCGTCGTAGCAAGTCTGGAGCCAAGCGGTACTCACTGTCGAAGAGACTGCTCATTGGTGGCGTTGGCTTGGCGGCGTTGGCTTGGATCGCTGAGGTGATTTTTGAGTCTCCGCTCACGCTTGGTCCTGGCACTGAGGCGATGGCGTGGGTGGTGGGTGACCGTGGTCTGGGACTCATTGCGTTGTTGTTCGGTCTGCGAATGGCCGCAACGATCACTACTGTTTTTGCTGGTGGTGTGGGTGGCTTGTTTATTCCTCTGGCCGCCCTTGGAGTAGTGCTTGGCGAGTTTGTTGGTCAGGCCATCGGTAAGGACGAAACCACCCTCTATCCAATATTGGGGCTAGCGGCGTTCCTAGGTGCTGGGTATCGCACGCCGATAGCCGCGGTGATGTTTGTGGCGGAGTCGACGGGTGGTGTGGGGAGCTTCGTTGTTCCAGCGCTCGTTGCTGCCGCGGTCAGCCAGGTTGTGGCCGGCCCGTCCTCGGTAGCCGACTATCAACGCTCTGTCCGCCTAGGTCATCTCGAACGACGATTTACGCTTCCGCTCACTTCGATCTTGTCGACCGATGTGATGACGGTTCCTCCCGACGCCACGGTCTCGGAGTTTGTTTATTTCCATGTTCTGGGGCGCCGCGAACGGGTTGTGCCAGTTGTTGAAGGCGGACACTTCTTGGGACTCGCCCGCCTTGAGGACATCTCAGAGCTTGATCGCGGACAATGGGAGGAGACTGCGATCGGCGATCAAATGGCTACAGACCTTCCGGTGGGTCAACCATCGTGGACCCTACGCGACGCGGTGGCGGCCATGGGTGAAGCCGAAATCGACATTCTCGCGGTAACGGACGCCAGTGGTGCGTTCATCGGCGTCGTGACAGAAGACGACATCTTGAAACTTGACGAGATTCTTGACGAAACCGGCAACTAGGCGAGCGCGCTGCCGAGTCGAGAATCTGTGAGCTATTCGCTCCGCCGCGAAGAGTCGCTGATGCTAGCGTCATCGGCCTCATCTGCGAACTCATCGGCCCAAGCCAAATGCTCGGGTTTCAGCTGTTCGCCGCTGTCGTTGTTGAGATCTTCGAGTAGTCGGTCAAAGTCGCCATCGTGTGAGCGTTTCAGCTCACGGGCTTCCTCGTAACGCCTGTGTCGCCCCTTTTTCACTTTGCGAGCTCCAATTTGACGGTGCTAACGGTGAGGACGCATTGTAGCCGCTGATCGCACAAATCCGAAGCTACCGAGCACTTTGCTTCCAGTTCGTGCTCACGTGATGGTCCGCCCTGATCGTTGTTCCAACACAACTACGTCATTGTCGAAGGCCAGCGAGGCATTGCCATCAACAAGGCGACGAATGTGGTCACCGACGAGTTGTGCCCGCCAACCTTGGGCGAGCCGAGGGCTGTCATCTCCGCGCAGGAACGCCTCCACATCGGCGCGCGTCGCCAAGAGCGCGGGATCGAGTTCGTTGCCCCTCGCCACTTGGGCTATCCACGCGGTGGCGAGCGTGACCGCTGGACGATAATCCCTGGTATCAGTATTGCGTTTCGGGTTCTTGGGTGGGCGCCAGCCCGACTCGAGTCCTTCCTTCACGATCTGTAGAACTTCAAGGCCTTGCTGCCCCTTGACCATTCCACGGTCAACACCGCGGATCTTGCTCAGGGCTTTCGGGCTGGTGGGCTTCGCCTGGGCGATGGAAGCGACCGCCAAGTCGGATAGCACGAATCGAACCGGCTGATTGATTTCAGCAGCACGACGCTCTCGCCAGCCGGCGATGGCGCGGACCACCGCTAATGCTCGGCCCTTGAGGTGGCGGGCCTCTTTGATCCTGTTCCACGCTTCGTCGGGATCACGAGGGGCTCGATTGCGGCACCGCATGACCTCAAACTCTGCTTCGGCCCACGAAATCCGATCGCGAGCCTTCAATTTTGATGCCAGACGATCGTGTATTTCCAGCAAACGAGCCACGTCGGAGGCCGCATAGTCGAGTTGAGCGGTACCGAGTGGGCGTTCAAGCCAGTCCGTGAAGCGGCTTCCTTTGGCGAGCGGCACACCCAACTCGCGCTCGTGCAAATAGGCCAGCGAGGGTGTCGAGAGACCAAGAAAGCCTGCCGCGATCTGGGTATCGAACAAGCGCGTGGGAATAGTGCCGCAGGCTTGTTCTAGAACTTCGAGGTCTTGTGTGGCAGCGTGGATCACTGCCAGAGCATCGCTGTCCATCAGCGCTTTCAAGGGCTTCAGATCGATCGCCAGTGGATCAATCAGGACAATTTGGTCGTCCCAGGCGATCTGCACCAAAGCCACCGTTGGCCAATAGCTGTGTTCCCGGTGAAACTCGGTGTCAAGTGCGTAGCGATCTATTTGGCACAAGGTGTCGACGGTGGCGCATAGGTCGTCCTCCTCGTCGATAATCCGATAATCGGGCATGTCGCATGCTAGCCAACCCCGGAGCACAGATAGAGTCAGACTCCGTGCCCGACCAACCACCGGCGAACTGGTACACCGACCCAACCGACGAGTCGCAGTACCGCTATTGGGACGGCTCGGCCTGGACGGAGTACCGCGCTCCCCGCTACGACGAGGTGGTAAGCAAGAGGCTGCGCGGCCCGAATCGACTGATTGGCGACTCGTTACGAATCCTGCGTCGCCAGTGGCGCGGTTGTACGGTCGTCGCGTTGTTGTCGGTCGCCACGGGTCTGCTGCTTTCGGTTCTCTTTCTGGACAGCGCCGACCGGGTTCTGATGGGTGAGTTCGACGAGTTCTTTGAGAGGATCTCCCAACCAAACTTCGATCCCGAGACATCTGAGAATAGGGCGTATTTCGAGTCGCTCGAGTTTGACTTCTCGATTTGGAACTTCGCGCCGGCAGTTCTTGGCCTGCTGATCACCTGGCTGGTGTCCAATCTATTGACGGCGACCGTTGCGCTACTGACGCTCGGTGACCTGCGGGGTGACACCTCCACCCGTTCAGGAGTGTTGCGGAAGGCGTGCGGGCGACTCCCCCGGCTCATTGGGCTGGACCTGCAGATCATGGCTTTGGCAATGATGCTCGTGGCGATCATCGTGCTGGCTGCGGTGACCGTGCCTTTAGTGCTCATCCTGGTGATCCCAGCGGTGCTGGTTGCTCTGATCCTGGCGTTACCCGTCTACATGTTGGCGTATGTTGTTGCTTCTATAGGCCCGGCTCAATCATCGCTGGGCTACTCCTTCCGCCTAGTGCGTAAGCGTTTCTGGGGGACCTTTGGCCGGACTCTGCTCGTCGTTTTGATCGTCGGGGTTGTCAGCCTCGTGTTCGGAACAGTGACAGGGCTGTTGGGGTTGTTCGGGGTGCTGGCAGATTCGCTGAACGGAGTGGTGACGACGGTGCTGGCGCTGCTGTTCAGTATCGCTTCAGCGATTCTCTACTTCGATCTGGGCGGCGAATCTGACTGACACCCGATCGCATTGAGATTATTGCGAGTGCCGGGCAAGTCGTGAGGATGATCAGCATCGTGAAACCAGGCTGGATCCCCGTCGCTGAACCAGGAGATCTGAAGTTCGCCGACGGCTCGTTTCGGTGCTCTCTCCCCGTTGGCGAATGAGCGTTCGAGTGCGTTGAGGGAGCTTCGTCGCCAAACCGCATGCAGCCATTCCGCTTGCCCCTCCAGAACGGGGACCGACACGTCCGCCTCGCCGAGGTCGCCGCGTACTGCGTTGATTGCGACCGCTGAGGGCCTCGTCAAATCGCACGACAGTATGGCCACGGTTTCAGCCGAAGTGCTGCGCAGCGCCGTAATGATTCCACCCAGCGGACCTTGGGAGGGCCACTCGTCTTCAACGTAGAGCAGGCCCAGGTCATCGACTCTTTGAGCGTCGCCGCCGACTACTACAACCGAGGCAGCACCAGCGTCATACAGCGCTGCGGTCGCTCTCTGCAGCAGCGTCAGGTTGTCGACCTCTACGAACGCCTTGTCTGTACCCATCCGCCGACTAGCACCGCCGGCGAGCACGGCGCCCTCAAAGTCGACAGAGCCCTCGCTTGGGGTCACCTTTGCGATGGCCACTCGGGGTCGAGTTGAAGCAAGAAAAGAGCACAGCGCTCGTCTTCATCGGGCTCACCAATGAGTGCCGCTGAGGCTTGCAGTCCGGCTAAGGAGCGCAGAAAACCACGGTTGGTCTCGTGCCTCCAGAGTACATAACCGCTCCCCCGCCAGCCATTGGCTCTCAGACGATCCAGACCGCGGTGGTAGCCGGTGCGGTAAGCGGCGTATGCCAACGCCGGGTCGTCGAGCGCGTCGCCCAGAGACGCCCAAGCAGCGAGCACTCGTGGCCAGCGAGCGCAAACGCGTGCAATCGCGGTGACCGGATCGTCATCAATTTGTGCGGACGCCAACGCTTCGAGTGCGTCGGAGGGTTCGGGATCCAAAACCGTCTGAGACGGGCCGGAGGACAGTTGAACATCGCTCATAGCCCAAGCCTACCGATCTGTGGTGGAGTCTAGATTGCTGTCTGCGGTAGCTAGCATGGCGGAATGTCGGCTGCTGCTCTTCCAGGTTGGCTCGACCCTGAGTTGTTGAAGTGGATCCTTGTCGTGGCGTTGGTGTTCGTTGCGTACTTGCTTTTCGCTGTGCTGCGCTTCGTGCGTCGCTTGGTAGCCAAGATCGTGTTGTGTATTGCTCTTGTTGGTTTGGGCGTGTCGCTCTGGGCCCAGCGCGCAGACCTACAGGACTGTGCTGTCACCTGCGAGTGCAGCCTCTATGGTCAAGAAGTGGTAATTCCCTTCGAGCAACTGCCAGAAGATCTTCGAACTTTCGACGCGAAAGGTGAGGCACTCTGCCAAAGAGGTTCGTCGATGCTTACCTGACGATCGGCCAGGCGACCTAGGGAACCCGTTCAATACGCAGGACGTTTGTGGAGCGGCTACGGCTGTCTGAGCCGGCCAGCACGCTAACCAACTCACCGGCTCTAATGTGGCCGGCGTCTTTGGCCAGGCGGATCGCTTCTCGAACCATTTCCTCGTTGCTGCCGCCTTTGGAGATACGCATCGGGATCGTGCCCCAACTCAAAGTCAGCTGTTGCACCGTGGATTCGTTGATGGAGAACCCGAGAATCGTAGCTTCGGGCCTGAATCTGGCCATTGAACGGACCGTGAAGCCCGATCCGGAGATGCATATGACGCGATCGATCTCAAGTTCCTGAGTCGCCCGCCAAGCAGCCATGGTCATGGCGTCGGTCACCGACGCCGCTCCCCCGGAGTTATCGGTCATACGCAGTTCCGCGAGTTGTTTAGCCCAATTCTCGTAGTCCATTGCCTCGTCGGCTCGAGTGGCGATCCGGCTCATCGTGCGGATGACGTTGACTGGGTCTGAACCGATCGCGGTTTCGCCTGAGAGCATGACCGCTGATGAACCGTCAAAAACGGCGTTGGCGACATCGCTCGCCTCTGCCCTAGTCGGCGCAGGACTGGTAAGCATCGATTCCAGCATTTGCGTGGCGGTGATCACAGGACGACCACCAGCAATGCAGTCCTTGATGATCTCCTTCTGCAAATGTGGTAGATCCTCAAGGCTGCACTCGTTGCCAAGGTCTCCTCTTGCCACCATGATCGCTCCTGCTGCTTCAATGATCCCTGGCAGGTTGTCGACGGCAGCCCGTGTCTCGATTTTGGCGATCACCAGTGGACCCCGTGGGTGGGGTTCGGTCCCGACTCGTCGGATGTCGTGAGCCGAGCGGACGAAACTGATCGCCACCATGTCGACGCCCAACTCCACGAATGCGTCGAGTGCAACGAAGTCACTCGGTGTGGGCGTTGCCATGCGGAGCCGTTGCGAGGGGAGATGTACGCCCGGTCGCCCCTTCAATTTCCCTCCGTGAATGGCGGTGACAAGGAGCTTTTCGCTCGATATGTCTGTGATCTTGAGTACTGCGCCACCGTCACCGATGGTTAGTTGGTCGCCTACTTCCAAGTCGTGGAGAAGACCCTCGTAGTCGACCTCAATCACCGATTCGTTCGACGCGTCGTGTCCAACCCGAAGTTCCAAGGTGCTACCGGTGGCGATATCGGTGCCGTGTTCACTGAAGCTCGCGGCCCGCACCTTTGGACCTGGAAGGTCCACCAGGATGCCGACCCGGACTCCTTCGTCTTCGGCGACCGCTCGGATTCGACGATATCGCTCGATCCCTTCGTCAATAGTTCCGTGAGCGAGTCCGACTCGGGCGACGTTCATTCCTGCGCGGATCATTTCTCGCAGAGTTGTTTCGTCCTCTGAGGCCGGACCGATGGTGGCCACGATTTTTGTACGTCGGTGCATGCTTCAGAGGCTACCTAGAGATCGATGCTCGACGGTGGGATGCCGAGGGATCGTGGCAGCGGGTACGCCGTTTCAGCGTCGGCAACAACAGGACTGCGGACGCCGAGGTCTATTCAGTCGAAGTCTCTCCTGGTGTTGAGTCGGTGAGCAAGCCACCGGGTCCTTCATTTTGCGGTTGCGATCCTGGGAGATCATTGGTTTCTTGTGTTACGTTCACCGCGCCGCGGACATCGGCCAAAAGAAGGGAATTTACAGGTTCTGAGGTTTCGCCATCAGTAGCTCTGGCTGAGTTCAATGGTTTGTCCACGCCAACTCCGAGAAGTCCGTCGTCCATGACTTGAACTACGCTTCCCGGAGTATTGAAATAGTAGAATTCGGATCTATAGAATGGGCTTGATTGATCGTCTTCTTGCAAAGCATATACCAGGTAGGTTGGACCGTCCGGTAGATTTCTTTGCTCTATGCCCGACCGTATGACTTCTACCGGGGAATCTGAAATCCGCACCATTGGCGCGCCTTGTTCGTCCGTGATCATTGCGAACGTTAATATAGTGATCTCTTGCGTGTTTGCAGGCAATTCGCCAACTATAACTTCGTCAACTGTGAAAACGATGCCGTCGTACACATCTATTTGGAGACCGATACTTGAAGTTTCGGGTTGTGGAACAGAAAGTGCGGATTCAAGATAATTGGTGATTCTGCCAATGAAAATGATATCAGACGCTTGCGACAGAGATTCCAAGTTTTGATGGTAGATATAGTATGCGTCGTAGCCACCGTCTGGAATGCTCTCATCGTAGGTGGCAAGTCCGGAAGTTCCGACTGCTATTGATTCCGTGAGTTCTTCGGTATTCTCTGTTTCGTTGTTCTCGTGCGTCTCAGGGATACCGACCGTTTGTTTTTCGGATACCGCATTCTGGTGTTGGTCCACGGATTCGGAGGACGAGCAAGAGATGGTTAGGTTGATCGTCAATACGAAGGCTATAGTAGTTGTCCGTAAACGCATAGGGACTCTCTTTTGGTAAGGATTAGTGGAAACCATGGTACAAAATTCAACGAGCTAAACGAGCTAATAGTGACCATTTATCAATCCGATTTCGATGTAGCTTAATTGGTTATTATCGCCACCTGACATGCAACTGTCGCCTGCCGTGCCATGTCCAAACCCGATACTGTGTCCGATTTCATGGCAAACAAGGTTATTTTGTAGTAAATCGGATAATTCGTGGGCATCATCAGCAATAACTATCATACCCATACTGCAGACAGAATCGAATAATGGTAAAAAACAATTGTAGGTACCAGCAGTAGGACCTGGCAGTGGATACACATACCAGTGTAGATCTGGACTTGGAATGTAACTTGCTGCCCTGGCAAGAGTTATGTCAGTCAGGTTATAGACATTTTGGCCGCCCGTACTATCGAATCGTGGCTCCCATTGATTGCGTTCGGTAAGATCCGTTTCTAAAGTACGGTACAGGTGTTCACGTCCGTCTGCATATCGTTGGCCGCCAAGACTAACTCCGAACGGTGTGACACCGGGGTCAAGTTGGGCAACGGCTGATGGCGGGGACAACGATATGACCAAGACCACTAGGAGAGCACCTACTGTACGCACGGCGCGGCGGGTTGGCAGTTTATGTCGAAGGTCTGTGTGCTGACGCTGGATCGTTTCAGATATTGGGGAACATCGTCAAAGGCGGCGTTTCGATGTCAGGAAGGTCTCGGGCTTCGTAGGCACCTCCATGGGAACTGTCCGGGGCGCACAGGCACTCGGTTGCCTATTCTTGGGAGCTTCGTTCAGGTTTGGTCTTTCTGAGAGCCGAACGCAGAGAACAAGAGCGATACGGAGAGGAACCGCGCCAAGACCTTCAACATATCATCAATCTGACGCAAATGTAGTGCAAACGTGATAATCATGAGCAATGTGCGGTCGTGTGCTTCTACGAGATTCGTAAGGTTCGCTCCGGACCCATGTTGTGACGTGATTCGTTGTCCGCGCTCGGGGTGCTCCTGCGATTGAGGACTCGAAGACCGGCTAGCGTGGCGCCGTGGATAAGGTGCATCCGTTTCTGGCGAGCAGGGGTCCGATTGCGTTTGCACACCGTGGCGGCACCAGCGTCTATCCGGAGAACTCGGAGCGCGCCTTTCGCCATGCTGTTGATCTGGGTTACAGCCACATTGAGACCGATGTGCAGGTGACCCGTGACGGTGTCGGAGTGATCTGCCACGATGATCGGCTCGACCGGACCACGGATCGCTGCGGTGATATTGCTGAGTTGTCCTGGGCTGAGGTCAGCAAAGCCAAAATAGGAGGCACTGAGCCGATTCTGCAGGTCAACGAATTGCTTGAAGCGTTCCCGAATACGCGGATCAACTTCGACCCGAAACGCGATGGAGCTGTGGAACCGTTGGCCCGGGCGATCTCGGCGGCCGATGCCTTGGATCGGGTGCTAGTGGGTGCTTTCAGTGATCGTCGGGTAGATCATGCGAGGCGGTTATTGGGGGATGGATTGGCGATTGCTGCAGGTAGCCGCAGGGTGATGGCACTGTTGCTGCGTGCCAACCACATTCCAGTCCCGCTTGAGAGGGTGGATGCGGCGCAGGTGCCGGTTCGTATGGGTCGCATTGAGATTGTCACACGGCGATTCATCGAGCATGCACACACCGCCGGGATCCATGTACATGTGTGGGGGGTCGATGATCCCGGCGAAATGCATCGTTTACTCGACCTCGGGGTAGACGGTTTGATGACCGATGAACCCGAAGTGTTGAAGTCTGTCTTCTGCGATCGGGGTATCTGGGAGGGGTAGAGGTTGGCAGCGCGCCTAGTCGTCTTTGAGCGCGACGGCGTTGGGGGTGACGTTCACCTTGGGTTCGTATTCGACGGCCGTTACGTCTTGGGCGTCGCGGCGGAGGGTGGCCTTCAGTTGCTCGCGGCATGATTCGCACGGGCCGTAGTACTCGACTTCGCACTCTGTTGCACAGCGCGGACAGGTGATCTGCAGAAGTTCCATGACTGCAGTGTGGCGCGTTCGCGGCACGGCTCGGGTGACCCAACCTGAGAATGTCGCGATTTCGGATATGATCCCGCTTCGCGTAGGAGAGGGCAGCCATATGGGTAGTGACCAAAGCGCCGTTCCAGAGCCGCAAATCGTGGTGATCGGTGCGGGTCCGGCTGGACTGACCGCTGCCTACCAGCTCGGCAAGTACGGTCGCACAGCCTTCATCGTTGAGGCCGACGATGTCGTAGGTGGAATCTCCCGCACAGCTGAACGCGATGGTTGGCGCTTTGATATCGGCGGCCATCGCTTCTTTACCAAGGTCGCGCCGGTGTCTGATCTATGGCACGAGATTCTCCCCGCCGAAGACTTCTTGTTGCGGCCTCGCATGAGCCGAATTTTCTATAAGGGGAAGTTCTACGACTACCCACTGAAGGCATTCAACGCGCTCAGGAACTTAGGTGTTGTAGAAGCGGTCCGTTGCGTCTTGTCCTACCTCTGGGTCAAGATACGGCCACCTACCGACCAGACGAAGTTCGAGGGATACGTTGCAGCCAAGTTCGGATGGCGGCTGTACAAGACTTTCTTCAAGACCTACACCGAAAAAGTCTGGGGGGTGCCGGCCAACGAACTCGAAGCTGACTGGGCCGCGCAACGAATCAAGAACCTGAACCTCTTCAATGCGATCGTCAACGCGCTCATTCCAAAGCGCAACTCCACTGGCATTACGAGCCTTATTGAGGAGTTCGAGTATCCACGCCACGGTCCCGGGATGATGTGGGAACGTTGCTGTGAGTTGGTGCAAGCGCAGGGCAGCAATGTCGAATTCAACTCAACAGTCACCAAGATCCGTCACGCCAATGGGGTTGCCACTGAGGTCATCACGACGGGTGCAGGTGGCCAACAGGTGCACGAATGCAGTGCAGTCATCTCTTCGATGCCGATCCCACGGCTTGTCCAAGCGATGGATCCCCCGGCACCTACAGAGGTTCTTAGCGCCGCTTCCGGACTGAAGTTTCGCGATTTTCTGACCGTGGCACTAGTCGTTCCACTTGAAGACGGCTTCCCCGACAACTGGATATATATCCACTCCCCCGAAGTCGCTGTCGGCCGTGTGCAGAACTTTGGTTCCTGGTCACCGCAAATGATTCCCGAACCTGGCAAAACATGTCTGGGCCTTGAGTTCTTCGTGAACGAAGGCGATGAACTCTGGGTCTTGCGCGACGACGACCTCGTAGCCTTGGGAACCAGAGAAATGGCGACTCTCGGTCTGCTCGACCCCACCCGCGTTGAGAAGGGTTACGTAGTACGGATGCCCAAGGCGTACCCGATGTACGACGCCTATTACAAAGAAAATGTCGACACGCTGCGCGGCTGGCTTGCTGAGTGCACTCGCAATGTTCACCCCGTCGGCCGTAACGGAATGCACCGCTACAACAATCAGGACCATTCCATGTACACGGCAATGCTCACCGTCGAAAACCTCGTCAACGGTACGAGTCACGACGTCTGGGAGGTAAATGTCGAGGCCGACTACCACGAGGAACTCAAGGCTGGTGGAGCCTGATGGAGAAACCGCTCAGCAAGTCGATCCGATGAATGAGGCGGGCCCACCGCGGACCATTGTCGTTATCCCGGCATACAACGAGGAAGAAGCTCTGCCTGCAGTTCTTCGTCAGCTTGCGGACACTGTCTGCGAACTTGACGTCATCGTAGTTGACGATGGTTCGACCGACGCGACGGCTTCGGTGGCTCGCGATGCTGGTGTGCAGGTTGTGGTTCTGCCGTTCAACCTTGGAATCGGTGGAGCCTTGCGGGCCGGTTATCGCTACGCGGTAGACAACGGCTATTCACGGGCTGTGCAGTTCGATGGCGATGGCCAGCATCGAGCCGATCAGATCGGACTGCTGACAGCGGCTCTTGACGCAGGTGCGGACATGGCTGTGGGCTCCAGATTTCTTGAGGGTGACTACGGAGTCGGGCGGAGCAGAGCCCTGGCGATGTGGGTGCTGCGGGTTGGCGTTCGGGTGATTACCGGGCAGTCCTTCAGTGACACATCTTCGGGATTCAGAGCCATCGGCGGACAACTGCTAGAAGTCTTTGCTCATCAGTATCCGGTTGACTACATGGATTCGGTGGAGACGCTCGTAGAAGCCTGTCGCCGGGGGTACACGGTTGTCGAAGTCCCCGCGCTGATGAACCAGAGAGCCGGTGGTGTGCCGTCGCAGCGCCCATTGAGATTGGCGTATCACTACGCTCGGCTGATGGTGGCGCTCCTCGGCGCCTCACGACGCACGCCGCGGTCCAAGCGGCGCTGAGCGCCTCGAACAAGAGCGTTAGGCCGCCCGGGTTCTCCCGTGTGGATGCTCCTTTGAGCTGATCGATGGCGGTGGTGGTCCGTAGCGGCCCCGCAAGTGATCCCGGATTGCGAACAGGCGTCCTCGCACGGACCAGTGCAATCCGCGTGCTGGTGCGTAAACCAGACCCATCGGGATTTGTACCAGAGCAACCACTATTCGAAAGAGCGAGTTCCTAACTCCGTAGTGTTCGCGAAGCATTAGCAGCGTGTTGCGTAATTGCAGATAGGCGACCCGTTCAACCGAAGAACTCATACCCGGATTTCGAACTTCAGCACCCCGGATCACGCCGCACAGCCAACCTGATTCGGCCGCGCGAACACCCAGCTCAGCTTCTTCGCAGTAGGCGAAATAGCGCTCGTCGAACAAGCCAACCTCAGATAGAAAACTCCGTCGACACATCATCAGCGTGCCATGCGGATAGTCGGATCGGTCGAATCCTTCCGACACTGTGGGCTCAGCGTCGATCGACCCGAGATATGGCTGGATAATTGGACGTGCCTGGTCACCCACATCTGCGCTCATCAAACCGACCAGCGGTTTGTCGGATATCGCTGACAGCATCTTTTCGATGGTGTCGGGTTGGGGCACCGCGTCGTGGGGTGCAAGCGCCACCCATTCACCAACTCCGCCTCGCAGGAAGCGTCTCATGCCAATATTGGCTGCCGGTCCGAAGCCTAGATTTTCACCGGTGACAATCAGTTCGGCGTCACCCACCAGTCCGCTGAGTGCATTGACCGTAGGTGCCTCGCTGCCGTTGTCGACAACCATCACCTGAGTGGGAACGGTCTGTGATCTGAAAGCCTCAACTGTGAGACCCACCTGTTCGGCACGGTTGCGGTGAATTATTACAACCGTTACAGGCTCAGCGAAGCGCGAGACAGTCATTGTTGTGCAGCTTGCTCCCCACCGTGAGATGTCAGCAACACGGCCGGTAACATGCGTCGGTGCCGCGGGTGCCTGAACCACCGGAATTTGCTTCGTCGGCCAATGTTGTGCCGACGGTAGGAAAAATCGGCGATCTTGCCGCCGAAGCAGGTATCAGACGTATCCACATGCTGGCTTGGCGTGATCTTGCCGATGTTGAAGCGGGGGGATCCGAGATCCACGCCTCAACGGTGGCATCGCTATGGGCACAGGCTGGGATCGAAGTCACCATGCGCACCTCGTACGCGCAGGGATCGCCACCCTTGGCGACGCGTGACGGTTACCAGGTGATCCGCAAGGCTGGGAGATATCTGGTGTTTCCCCGCGCTGCTGCCGCTGAGGCGACAGGTCGTCATGGGCCGCGAGATGCATTAGTCGAGATATGGAACGGGGTGCCCTTCTTCTCTCCAATCTGGGCTCGCGGTCCGCGCGTGACCTGGCTGCACCATGTGCACACGGAGATGTGGCCGCTGGTACTTCCGCCCGGTCTAGCTCGCGTCGGCCAGTTCCTCGAAAGTCGCTTGGCTCCGCCGTTCTATCGCCGAACATCGGTGGTGACGCTTTCTGAATCTAGCAAGGCGTTGCTACTGGAACGGCTTGGGTTTCGGCCTGAGAACGTGCATGTCGTGCCGCCCGGGATTTCGCCGATGTTCTCGATGGGCGGAGAAAAGTCCGAGGTGCCCAGCGTGCTCGCTGTTGGTCGCCTGATGCCTCCCAAGGCATTCGACGAGCTGATTGAGGCGATGGTGCGGGTTCGTGAAGTGGTACCGGCAACGCTGACGATTGTCGGTGAAGGCTATGCACGAGATGCACTTGAGAATCAGATCTCGCGCCTCGGGGCTGAACAATGGTGTCAGCTACTGGGCCGCGTTGACGACGACATTTTGATCCAGCGCTACCAATCCGCCTGGGTTGTTGCTGCCAGCTCGAAGAGCGAAGGTTGGGGCATGACGCTTACTGAAGCCGCTGCGGTTGGCACGCCTGCGGTTGCAACTAGGATTCCAGGTCATGTTGATGCCGTGAAACACGGTGTGACGGGCCTGTTGGTTGATTCTTCGATCGAGCTCGTTGAGGCATTGGTAAGTGTGTTGAGCGACCAGGACCTGCGCGAGCGTATGGGTGTCGAAGCTCGCCAACAAGCGCTTGCATTCACATGGGAGCGCACTGCGTACGACACGATGGCGGTGCTTGCTGCTGGCGCGCGGCGCACTCGCTATGGATAGTAGGTGGCTCCGCCCCTCGAGCGTCCGTGCCCAGCTAAAGAGTCTCCGTGGCGCGGTGCCCTTGGGAGTGGCCGCGGTTGTTGCATATCTGCCAGTTATCTTTTCGAGTCCTGGCAAGGTCGGCGCCGATACCAAGACCTACCTGTATCTCGACCCTTCACGCTTGCTCGCCGAAGCGTCGTCGTTGTGGGACAGCGATGTGGCTTTGGGCACCGTAACCCACCAAACCATCGGCTACCTGTGGCCGATGGGGCCTTTCTATTGGTTGGCAGAGACACTGCAGAGCCCAGATTGGCTGGCTCAACGCCTTTGGCTTGGTTCAATTTTGTTTGGCGCTGCGGTAGGAGTCCGGTATCTGCTCAAGACGCTCGATTGGAGAGGCGGGGGTCTGCTTGTGGCGATGCTGGCCTACGAACTCAGTCCTTACGTCCTGCACTATTCAGCTCGCATCTCGGTTGTCTTACTCCCGTGGGCTGGGTTGCCGTGGATGATCGCGCTCACCATCCGTGCGGCGCGTCGTGGCGGTTGGCGCTATCCGGCTCTATTCGCCTTGGTGGTGGTCACGGTTGGTTCGGTGAACGCCACCGCGTTGCTGTTGGTGGGGTTGGCCCCTGTGCTATGGCTGCTTCACGCCGCCGGCATTGAACGATCTATTTCGACAACTCGAGCGCTAGGGGCCGCGTTGAGGATCGCGGTCACCACCATCGGGGTTTCGCTCTGGTGGATCGCGGGTCTGGCGCTGCAAGGTGGATACAGCCTCCCGGTGACGCGTTACACCGAGACGTACGAGGTGGTCGCAGATGCCTCAACAGGTCCCGAAGTGTTTCGGGGTCTCGGCTATTGGTTCTTCTACGGCAACGACAAGTTCGGCCAGTGGATCGAACCGAGCATCGAGTACACCCAGGGAGTCTGGCTCCATTTCTTGAGTTTCGGGCTGGTTGTGTTCGCTCTGGGCGGAGCAGCGCTGATCCGCTGGCGACACCGCTCGTATTTCGTGTTGCTGACCGTGGTGGGTGGGCTTTTGGCCATTGCGTCTCATCCCTTTGATCATCCCAGCGCTTTGGGTTCGGTCTTCAAGTCATTCACCCAAACCGATGTTGGTTTGGCTCTGCGCTCGACGCCTCGGGCGTTGCCCATGTTGGTTCTGGCGGTGGCAGTTTTTCTCGGGATGATCGCCAATGCCATGCAGCGTCGTTGGCCGGATCAGGGGCGCGTTCTAGCGGTTCTCATTTGCGTTGCGGTCGTGCTCAATAATCCTGCGATTTGGCGGATTCGCATGATCGAAGAACACCTGCATCGTGATGAGAACATCCCCGAGTATTGGATTGAGGCAATCTCAGCGCTCGACAACTCTGGGCGTGGGGGCCGGGTGATGGAAGTTCCGGGGACGGATTTTGCTTCCTATCGTTGGGGCAACACCGTCGACCCGATTACGCCTGGCCTTCTTGATCGCGGTTACATCGCTCGTGAACTGGTTCCGTTCGGTTCTGCGGAGTCAGCGGCCCTGCTTACAGCTTTCGATCGCCGCTTCCAAGAAAATAGTCTTGACCTGGACGCGGTCGTGCCTGTCGCCGAGTTGATGTCGGTCGACGACGTGGTGCATCGCGGTGATCTCACTTTCGAACGTTTCCGCACTCCTCGACCGGTAGCGCTAGCTGACCAGTTGGCCCGGGTGCCGGACTTGGGGCCCGGTGTTGGCTTCGGGGAACCGAAACCGAACGTGGCCGGCCCCTCCCAGACGATGCTTGACGAAGTGCATCTGGGTATTGATCCGGGGTTGCCTGATCCGGCTCCTGTGACGGTTTACCAGGTTCAAAATGCTCTCGACATCGTAAGGCTTCGTCCGCTCACAGGTGGAACGGTGATCGTCGGTGACGCCGAAGGTATCGTTGACATCGCCGGCGCCGGATTATTGGACCTGAGTGGGAGTCTCTGGTTTGCTTCGGACCTAGTTGCCGACGACGACCTTCGTTCGACCGTTTTGGCCGAACCGAGCCACATTGTCATCACCGACACCAACGCCAAGCGAGCTCGGCGTTGGGGAACATTGAGGGAGAATCTTGGCGTGGTTGAACGAGCGGGCCAAACGCCGCTGGTTGACGACCCGACCGACAATCGTTTGCCGCTGTTCTTTGAACTCGATCAACGCCAAGACTCAGATGCCGACGACAGTCGTACCGTGGCCGTACAGGACGGCGACTTCACTGTTCAAGCCAGCGCGTATGGCAACCCGGTCACCTACACCAACGATGATCGCGCCTTTTATGCCGTGGATGGTGATCCCAGCACAGCCTGGGTCGTAGCCGCTTTTGCGGAGGCTCGCGGTGAATATCTCGAGTTCAACTTCAACTCCCCGACGCAGGTCTCGGAGATCACTTTTGTGCAGCCTCTCGGCGAAGCCAACCGTCATATCACCGAGGTGGAGATTCGAGCTGACGGGCCTTCATTAGACGACTCAGTGTTGGGTCGGTTCGCGCTGGGCGCTCAGAGCCAGAGTGTGGGCGGCCAGACGGTTGAGTTCGCCGAGACCGTGGTTTCGCAGATACAAGTCGAAATCACCGATCTTGATTTCGGAGTGTATGCGACCTACCCCGGTGTGTCGCCGGTCGGTTTCGCCGAAGTGCTGCTCGGGCCGTCTCCAGAGCCGTTGCGCGAAACGATTCGAACTCCGGTTGCGTTGCTGGAGGCGCTCGGTAGTCGACTTGATGTTCATGACTTGTCTGTGGTCTTGACCCGTGAACGATCCGACCCAGCCGAACCAGTGCGCCAAGATGCCGAACCGGAGATGCATCGTTGGGTGCCCATGACTGCTGGGCGCAGCTTTACAGTTTCAGGCGCTGCCAGGCTTTCGGCTGCCGCCCCCGAATCCCAAATCGACGGACTGCTTGGGCGTACTGAGACGCCTGCTGGGTTGGCTATGACGGCGCATTCCAGCGGTCGTCTCCCCGGTGATCTCCACAGCGCGGCCTCGTTCGCGTTCGATGACGACCCAGACACCGCGTGGACTGGAGTTTTTGGCCCCCAAGCAGGTCAATGGCTCGAACTCACTACCGCTGAACCAGTTCACGTAGAGCGTCTCGTGATTGATGTCGTAGCTGATGACCTGCATTCGGTGCCGAGCCGAATGTTGGTGATGGTCGACGGTACCCAAGCGGGCGAGCTTGTCCTTGACGGTGGGCTTCGCTCCGGACCAAGGGGGCAGACGGTTCGTTTGGAGCAGAGACTCGACCGCGCCTTCTCGACTCTGGTCCTGGTGGCAGCCGATGTCGATGAGCGCATCACTCGAGACTGGTATTCCAATTTGGGGGTGGCCATGCCGATAGCTATCGCCGAGGTTGATCTTGGCGAGGGAATTCACTTCAGCGAGGCGACTGAGCTCGACACGGGGTGCAGTGAATTGCTTGTGATCAACGACGTTGCCGTCAGGGCGCGAGTAACAGGGTCAGCCGAAGACGCCTTGGCCCGCCGCGAACTGCTCCTCGTTGGCTGCGATGAGACAGTTTCTGTTGCTGACGGTCTCAGGATCGAATCGCGGTCGCGGTCGGCAGGTCTTGACATCGATCAGCTTGTGTTGCGCAGTCCCCGTCCCACGGATCCTCCGGCGCAAATGGCTCCGGTCGAAGTGCTCAGCAACGACGACACCTCCTTCACGTTGATGGTGCGGGGGTCGCCCGATGACCGGTGGCTTGTGCTTGGCCAAAGCCACAACGACGGCTGGTCGGCGACGGTCGACGGTGTGGACCTGGGAGCCCCGGTGTTGCTTGACGGGTTCGCCAACGGTTGGCGGCTCCCGGCTGGTGATGATCGTTTAGTTGAGTTGCGATGGACTCCTCAGCGCTTGGTCAACTGGGCATTGTGGCTGAGCCTGCTGGCTGTATTGGTGGTCGGCTTTCTAGCGGTCCGTTCTGTGCCCGGGCCTGACGTGTCACTGGCGCGGCGCCGTGACGGGCCAGAACTCCCTCTGATCGATCCCGCTATCAGCGCTTCGGCGAACTATCGGGTCTTACCTCCACGAGTTGGCACCCATGTTGGAGTCGGTTTTGTAGTGGCGTTTGTCTTTGCCTTGATCAACCTTCCCGAATGGCACCTGGTGGCCGTAGCGGTTGGCGCGATCGCGGCGCTCGGTATCTGGCGTCCGCGCTGGTGGAATCGTGGGGGGTTGTATGCGGCTTTGTTGTTGGGCTTGGCAGCGCTGTCGATCATGGTTGAGCAGCGAAGGTTTCGTCATCCGCCCGACTTTGTGTGGCCACAGCAATTCGAGGGTGTCCATATTCTTGCGGTTATAGCTCTGGTGCTGCTCTTCGCCGACTACTTGAGATCTGCCCAACGCCCCGACGCCTAGGAGGTCGAGCGGATTGATCCCAAAGCGGCCGCTGAGGAACGAGGCCGTGGCCCGAGCGGCCCGGTGAGCGCAGCGAACAAGAGCGGGAAACAGAAGACATCGCTCCGATTGACGGTCAGGCCGTCAGCGCAGGGGTGCTGCGGTTGGGGTTACTGGGCTTGGGAGCAGGGTGTGGCCGGTGAGCCAACGGTCTACCGAAGCCGCGGCTGAACGACCCTCTGCAATTGCCCAAACGATCAGACTTTGGCCGCGACCCATGTCCCCGCAGACAAAGACCCCTTCGACGTTGGTAGCCCAGTCGCCATCGCGGGCCACGTTGCCCCGGGCGTCAAGTTCCACCCCGAATTGCTCGAGCAGTGGCCCGGGTTCGGCTCCGGTGAAGCCCATGGCCAACAGCACCAAGTCCGCTGGAAAGTCTCGTTCCGAGCCGGCTACCGGCTCAAAGCTCATTCGCCCATCGGTGAAGCTCTGTTCGACTCTCACTGAGTTGAGTCCGCTGACTCGCCCGTCGGTACCTGTGAACTCGACTGTGTTGATGGCGTATTCCCGCTCGCCGCCTTCTTCATGGGCGGAGCTGACGCGGTAGATCATCGGCCAGGTGGGCCAGGGATTCGACTCAGGCCGTTCGTCGGGTGGACGGGGCATGATCTCAAACTGGTTTATCGACTTGGCGCGTTGTCGCAACGCAGTCCCCAGACAGTCAGCGCCGGTGTCGCCACCACCGATAATGATCACGTGTTTGCCTTCGGCGGTGATCGAAGGCTCAGCGATATCGCCTTGTTGAACATGGTTGGAGATGGGCAGGTACTCCATGGCCTGGTGGATGCCATCGAGTTCCCGGCCTGGGATTGGCAAGTCACGGGCTTGCGTTGCCCCACATGCCAGCACCACAGCATCGAAGATTTCTTGCAGTTCGTCCGCGCTGATGTCGATGCCGACGGCCGTGTTGCACACGAAGCTCGTGCCCTCGGCTCTCATTTGGTCCAGTCGTCGGTCAAGATGGCGTTTTTCCATCTTGAACTCGGGAATTCCGTAGCGCAGGAGCCCTCCCGGTCGGTCATCGCGCTCGTAGACGACTACTTCGTGCCCGGCTCGAGTGAGCTGTTGGGCTGCCGCGAGACCAGCTGGGCCCGAACCCACGACGACCACTCGTTTCGAGGTGACCACTGTTGGGCTGACAGCAGCGATATTGCCCTGCGCCCAAGCCCTGTCAACGATCTCAACTTCGATCTGCTTGATGGTGACCGCCGGTTGGTTGATTCCCAGAACGCATGCAGTTTCGCAGGGTGCAGGGCAGAGACGCCCGGTGAACTCTGGAAAGTTGTTGGTCGCGTGGAGACGTTCGATGGCGTCTTTCCATTGGCCGTTGTGAGTCAAGTCGTTCCAGTCTGGGATCAAGTTGCCGAGCGGGCAGCCGTTGTTGCAAAACGGGATTCCGCAGTCCATGCAGCGACTTGCTTGCCGACGTAGTTCTGAGGTTGGAAAGTCTTCGTAGACCTCTTTCCAATCCAACAATCGGACAGGTACCGGTCGCCGCGCGGGGAGCTGTCGCTGGTGCTTCAAGAAGCCGCGGGGGTCAGCCATTGTCTGCGGTCCCCTCTGTCCTATCCCCGTGAGGCGGCCATGATCGCCTCTACTTCGTTGTCGCCCTGCTCTCGGGCTCGTGCTGCGGCTTCCATAACCCGCCGATAGTCCGTTGGGGTTACTTTGACGAAGTCGCCTGAGCTAGTCCCCCAAGCAGCCAGAATCCGAGCTGCGATTTCGCTTCCCGTCTCGTGACAGTGTTTCACGATTCTGTCGCGAAGCCATTCGAGGTCTTCGTCGCTGAGTTCTTCCAATACGACCATTTCAAGGTTGGTCCGCGGTGGCAATCGTTTGGCCGGGTCGTACACGAAGGCGATTCCGCCGCTCATTCCAGCGGCGAAGTTGCGTCCGGTCGAGCCGAGCACAACCGCTCGACCTCCGGTCATGTATTCACAACCGTGATCGCCGATTCCTTCCACCACGGCGATGGCACCGGAGTTTCGGACACAGAAGCGTTCCCCTACTCGACCTCGCAGGAACGCCTCTCCGCCTGTGGCACCGTAGAGGATCACATTCCCTGCAATAACGTTTTCCTCGGCAACGAACTGAGCGCTCTCTGGTGGGCGCACCACGAGACGGCCGCCAGAGAGTCCTTTGCCGACGTAGTCGTTGGCATCTCCTTCGAGTCTCAAGGTGATGCCTCGGGGAACGAACGCGCCAAAGCTGTTTCCGGCCGAGCCCGTGAAGTTGACGATGATCGTGTCGGTTGGCAGTCCCTCCCCTCCGAATCGCTTTGTCACCTCAAAGCCCAAGAGAGTCCCAACCGTGCGATTGACGTTGCGAATCGGGATATCGATGGTGACGGGACGACGCCCGTCGCCAAGCGCACCTTCAGCTAGGGAGATAAGTGTTTGGTCGAGTGCACGTTCAAGGCCGTGGTCTTGCTCTTTCCATTGATGGCGGCGCGACTCGCGTGCGATTTCGGGCAGATGCAAAATGGGCGAGAGGTCAAGGCCGTCAGTTTTCCAATGGTTGACCGCGTCGTTGACATCGAGAACTTCGACCTGCCCGATTACTTCGTCGAGGGTGCGAAATCCGAGTTCTGCCATCAGTTCTCGAACCTCTTGCGCGATGAACTCAACAAAGTTCACGACGAATTCAGGTTGCCCCGAGAAGTTCTCGCGTAGTTTCTCGTTCTGGGTAGCGACACCGACCGGGCAGGTGTCGAGATGACATACGCGCATCATGATGCAACCCATGACGACAAGTGGAGCGGTGGCGAATCCGAATTCTTCAGCCCCGAGCAACGCCGCGATCATTACGTCGCGGCCAGTCTTCAATTGGCCGTCGCACTGCACGACGATGCGGTCGCGCAGGTCGTTGAGCAGCAGTGTCTGTTGGGTTTCGGCCAGCCCGAGTTCCCATGGAACGCCTGCGTGTTTGATCGATGTTTGGGGCGAGGCTCCGGTGCCGCCGTCGTGCCCGGAGATGAGGACTACGTCGGCGTGAGCCTTGGATACTCCCGCGGCAACGGTCCCTACTCCAACCTCAGCCACAAGCTTGACGTGAACTCGAGCTTGCGGGTTGGCGTTCTTGAGGTCGTGGATCAACTGAGCGAGATCTTCAATCGAGTAGATGTCGTGGTGCGGTGGCGGTGAGATCAGGCCAACGCCGGGTGTTGAATGACGGGTCTTGGCGATCCAGGGGTACACCTTGTTGCCGGGAAGCTGTCCGCCTTCGCCAGGTTTTGCTCCCTGAGCCATCTTGATCTGTAGATCATCGGCGTTGACCAAATACTCGCTGGTGACACCGAAACGTCCGCTGGCCACCTGCTTTATTGCACTGCGGCGGAGGTCTCCGTTGTCGTCGGGCACGAATCGGTCGGCGTCTTCGCCTCCTTCGCCCGTATTGGATTTGGCGCCTATGCGGTTCATGGCAATGGCGAGCGTTTCGTGGGCTTCGGGTGAGATCGAGCCGTAACTCATTGCCCCGGTCGAAAAACGCTTAACGATGGAGGGAATCGACTCCACTTGATCGATCGGCACCGGCGGACGAGCAGAATTGAAACGAAACAAACCCCGAAGCGTTCCCAGACGCTTGGATTGATCGTTCACCAATTCGGTGTACTCCTTGAAGATGTCAAAACGTTTCTCGCGAGTCGAATGCTGAAGCTTGAATACGGTTTCTGGGTTGAACAGGTGGTACTCGCCCTCGCGGCGCCACTGGTACTCCCCGCCGACTTCTAGAGACCGGTGAGACCGCTGGGTTGGTACCTTCGGATACGCCAGACGATGGCGAGCAGCGACCTCGTTGGCCAACACGTCCAACCCCACACCATCGAGACGGCTGACGGTGCCGGTGAAGTACTCGTCAGTGACTTCGCGTGACAACCCGATCGCCTCGAAAATTTGAGCTCCGGTATACGACGCCACGGTGGAGATGCCCATCTTCGACATCACCTTCAGGACGCCCTTGCCCGCGGCATCAACGAAGTTGCGGTGAGCTGTCGACAGCGGCATTGACCGTTCAAGTCCGTGCTCACCCCGCTTCACCATGTCGCTGATCGTTTCTAAGGCTAGATATGGGTTGATGGCGTTGGCGCCGTAGCCAAGGAGCAGGCAGAGGTGATGGCACTCGCGGACATCGCCGGCCTCCACCACTATCCCCGCTCTGGTACGGCTCTTTTCACGGACAAGATGGTGATGAACTGCGCTGGTTGCCAGCAGCGAGGGAATCGCCGCTAAAGACTCGTTGGTACCACGGTCACTGAGCACCAGCACCGTGGCTCCATCTTCGATGGCGGCGCTGGCAGCGCCGCGCAGGGTGCGTAGCGCGCTCTTCATACCCTGGGCGTTGGCCATCCCCTCGGCGTTCGCGGCCACCGGGTACAGGGCGGGGAGAATTGCGGCACGAAATCCGGCTGGTCCTTCGGTCCCGTCCAGCGCGGCGAGGCGTCCGAGTTGATCATCGGTGATGATCGGGTTGTCAAGGTGAATTGTCCGACACGAACTCGGTTGCGGGTCGAATAGATTGCCCTCCGGACCCACACGCGCAAATAGCGATGTGATGATCTGCTCACGGATCGCATCAAGCGGTGGATTGGTGACTTGGGCAAAAAGTTGCTGGAAGTAGTCGCTCAACTGTCGTGAGCGACTGCTCAACACCGCGATGGGCGTGTCTGTGCCCATAGAACCGATGGCTTCCTTGGCGTGGATCGCCATCGGAGCCAGCAGCAGCTTTTTCTCTTCATGGGTATATCCAAAAGTCTGCTGACGTTGGATGAGAGTTCCTTCATCGCTTTCTCGGGGCGTCGTTTCGGGGAGATCAGCAAGAGTGGTGAGGTTCTGGTCGATCCAGGTGCGGTAGGGACGAGCTGCTCCGAGGCGTGCTTTGATCTCGTCGTCGCGAATGATGCGCTTCTCATTGGTGTCGATCAAAAACATCCGGCCGGGCTGGAGGCGACCTTTCTCAACCACCTGGTCCGCTGGAACTTCGACCACTCCGACTTCGCTGGCCATTATCACCAGCCCGTCGTCGGTAACCCAATATCGCGAAGGCCGCAGACCATTGCGGTCAAGTACCGCACCGATCACTTCTCCGTCGGTGAATGCTATGGAGGCAGGACCGTCCCATGGCTCCATACGCGTCGAATTGAATTGATAGAAGGCACGTTGGGCCGAGTCCATGTGTTGGTGGTGTTCCCACGGTTCGGGGATCATCATCAACACGGCTTCATCAACGGAGTAACCGCCTAGCACCAACAATTCAAGAGCCTCGTCGAAACCAGCGGTGTCGCTGGCGCCTTCAGTGCATATTGGAAATGCTCGTTCAAGACCAGGCAGATGCGGCGACTCCAGCAGCGCCTCGCGGGCGCGCATCCAGTTGCGATTCCCTTGGATCGTGTTGATCTCTCCGTTGTGGGCAATCATCCGGTAGGGATGGGCGAGGGGCCATGAAGGGAAGGTGTTGGTGGAGAACCGGGAATGGACCAGCGCTAGCGCGCTCTCAACTCGGTCGTCGCTGAGGTCCTGGTAGAACTCTGCGAGCTGAGGAGGGGTCAGCATTCCCTTGTAGACGACGGTTCTGGAACTGAGCGACGGAAAATAGACACGTTCGTGCGGCTTCGATGCCCCTGCCATGACCTTGGTAGCAGCGTCCTGGTCGTCAAAGCCCTGGTCGGCTGGGGCGAGAATCTGAATCTCATGTTCGATGCGTTTGCGAGCAATGAACGCCCGCCGGTCAAGATCCAGGCCGCTCAAACCCTCTGCGCTAATGAAAATCTGTCGGAATGTCGGCATCGTCATTAGCGCGGCCGATCCGATCACCGATTCTTCGACGGGCACATCGCGCCAACCCAACGTGACCATGCCTTGTTCGGCGACTATTCGCTCAACCTCGCGCTGGGCGATGCCTGCGTGCTTGTCAGCTTGAGGGATGAAGGCGATACCGGTGGCGTATTCACCCTCACCGGGAAGGTCGAAGGGCACAACGTCGCGGTAAAAACGGTCCGGTGTCTGGATCAGAACTCCCGCCCCGTCACCGGTGTTTATGTCGGCCCCCTGAGCGCCGCGGTGCTCCAAATTGCACAACGCCGCGAAACCGGTGAGCAAGACGTCATGGCTGCGACGACCACCGATGTCGCACACGAAGCTGACTCCACAGGCGTCGTGCTCGTTTCGAGGGTCGTAGAGACCCTGGCGCGGGGGCTGTGCGCGAAGCATCTGCATCTCCTGAGGTGGTTCCAATATTGGGGCGTGAAGCCCAAAACGTGAGCGGGGACGACGCTGGCCCGGCTCAAACGCAATTCAATGATACCGAACTTGTCCCCAGACACGCCATTTTGGGCTCCAGGGCGACAGTATGGGCCTATGAAACCCCCGGATCTTTCTGTTGCTCGAAGGGTGGCGTCGTTGCTTGACGCATCACCAACCCCGTTCCATGCGGTAGAAACGGCATGCCAGGAACTGCAGGCAGCAGGGTTTGTCGAACTCGGGTCGCAACAAGCGCCGACAGTTACCGGTCGCCAATATGTTCGCCGGGGCGGAGCTTTGGTCGCCTGGGTGATCGGAGAGCATCACCGCGCGGCAACTGGGTTTCGGGTGATCGCCGCCCACAGCGACAGCCCGAACCTGCGCATTAAACCTCAACCTGACACTCACAGTGGTTCCTGGCGACAACTGGGCGTTGAGGTTTACGGCAGTGCTTTAGTGAATTCCTGGCTCGACCGAGACTTGGGCTTAGCCGGCCAAGTAGTGATACGAGACGGCGACCGGACGGTCACCCGTCTGGTGCACGACGACCGACCACTATTGCGCATCCCTCAGCTTGCTATTCATCTTGATCCAGACATCCGAAAAAGCGGTCTTGTGCTAAATCCGCAAAAGCACTTAGTTCCAATTTGGGGCGTGGGTCCAGACGTTTTGGAGTTTCGTGCCTATCTGGGGGAACTCGTGTCCGCAGACACGAACGATGTGTTGAGTTGGGACATGATGGCCCATGTCCTCACTCCAGCGGTACTCACCGGAATCGATCAGTGCTTTTTAACATCGTCACGTCTTGACAATCTGTTGTCGTGTTTCTTGGGACTGGAGGCGATGCTCGCGTCGGCGACGAATCCTGGTCCCCACATCCCAGTTCTCTGCTTCTTCGACCATGAAGAGGTCGGCAGTGTCAGCAGCACCGGCGCGGCCTCGCCGATACTCGGCACCATCTTGGACCACATCAACGCGACGCTCGGTGGCGGCCTCGAACACGTACATCAGTCCCGGCGCGACAGCTTGGTGCTGTCTGCCGATGGTGCTCACGCAACACATCCGAACTATCCCGGTCGTCATGAACCTGACCATCAGATCGAACTCAATGCCGGTCCGGTACTGAAGTTCAATGCCAATCAGCGTTATGCGACCGATGCGCAGGGCGCCGCGGCGTTTACTTTGGCCTGCGAACGCGCCGGCGTCGGGATGCAGAAGTTTGTGAACCGAACCGACCTCGCCTGTGGGTCGACCATCGGCCCGCAGACAGCAGCTCAATTACAGATTTCAGTGATCGATGCGGGCTGCGCGCAATTGGCCATGCATTCCGCTTCAGAGACCGCGGGGAGCCATGATCCTGCTTTGTTTCTGTCCGCATTGACCGAACTTCTGGCTAGCTGAGCACTCTTGTGCCTCAGTCAACGATGGAGGGCATCGCGGACGACTCGGTATGGGGCTGCGAACATCAGCAGCATTGGAAAGATCTCCAGGCGCCCGATCAACATGAAGGCCGCAAGCACCAAGCGAGCCGGCTGGCTGAAGGCTGTGGAGAACGAAGCGGTGGGACCCGCCTCTCCCAGTGCTGGGCCCATGTTCCCCAACATGGAGAAGATCGCCCCAATGGATGTCTCAAGTTCGCCTCCGAGCATCGTCAAGGTGATGACACCGACGCAGATGAGCAGCACGTAGAAGAGAAAAAAGCCAGACATACGAGAGACCACATCTTCGGGTACCGCCACTCCCCCATGCTTCACCGCGATAATGGCTCTGGGTTGCTGAGAGCGCCTGACAGAGCGGATTACATGGCTGCCCAGCACTCGCATGCGCATGACCTTTATGCCCCCGGAAGTGGAACCCGTTGAAGCCCCCACCACGAACAAGAACAGAATGACCATCTGAGCCGCAGGTGCCCAGAGAACGAAGTTGCCCGCCGATTCGACACCCGTCGCGTTTCCGAACCCAGTGCTGGTACCTAGTGAGATCACGTTGAAAAGACCGGCACGTACTGCATCGCTCAGGCCTAGCGGTTCGCTGAACCAGAGCACTGCGATCACCAGGGTTGCGGCACCAGCAATGACCGACATATACGTTCGAAACTCAGCGTCGCGTCGGTAAGCGCCTAGGTCACCACGAGACGCTCGCCAATGCAGCGCGAAGTTGGTGCCCCCATAGAGCATCCCGGCGATGATCACGAGTTCGACCAGGACGCTGTTGTAGTGACCGATAGAATCTGGGTAAGGCGAGAATCCGCCGGTTGAAGTGGTAGTGAGCGCGTGAGCCAGACTGTCGTAGAGACTGGGACCCGGTACCACAAACAGCAGTGCACCCAAACCGAAGGTGAACAACACATAGATGGTCCAGAGTCGCCGGGCAGTTTCGGACACCCGTGGAGCAAGCCGATCCGATGAAGGACCGGGTGCCTCAGCAGTGATCAGATCAAGACCGCCAACCCCCAAGTAGGGCAGCACAGTGACAGCCAGAACCACGATTCCCATCCCGCCGTACCACTGGCTGAGTTGCCGATACATCATCAGGCCCCGTCCGGGACGTTCAAAATCGATCAACGCTGTCGAACCTGTGCAGGAGAATCCAGAGGCAGACTCGAAGATCGAGTTCACGACCTGTTCGGAAAAACCAACCCCAGAAGTAGCGAAGGTCCCGGCGAGCAAGTAAGGCACGGCACCAAAAAGCGTCATTGTCACCCAGGTCCAACCCACCGCTGCGAACACATCGCGAGTCCGCGTCGGGCCTTCTCGAGTGCGCCACCACAAGAGCCCTCCGGCCCCACCAGAAATCAGCGCCCCAAGGGCTAGGGCACCGCTGTCTCGGTTGGTCGACGCCAATTCGATCAGCGCACAGATCCCCATCCCCACAGCAATGAATATCAAAGCCAGTCCCATCACATGAAGGGCGGTACTGGGGAGGCCGACGGGCTTGCCGTGGAGCATGGTCGCTTGGCGTGCCTGAACGGCACGTGTTCGCAAGAATCCTCTCACCGTCGCCTCCGCTCGAGCACTGAAGACGGTGTCAGGCGTGCGGGCCAGCCCCCCAGCGAGGCGCGCAGTTCCCGTCTAACCCCTTGTTGGGCATGCACGATCCAGACGATGCCGATCATCAGCGGCACCAGGGAGAGTCGTCCAGCCAACATGAACGGCACCAGCAGCAATCGTGCCGGTTGACTGAAGTTGCCGAGATCGCCGAAAGGTCCCACGCCGATTCCCGGCCCGTGCGTCGACAGCACCGAGACGCCGGTGTAGATCGCGCCGAGAAGGTCGACTCCGGCCAGCGCTAGGAGCCCCGCAGCCGTGGCGCAGGTAGCGAGATGAGCGATTTGATGGCCTGTTATACGTTCAACGGCACGATCATCGACGGCGCGGCCACTGCTCTTGAGCACGACTACAGCACCGGGGTCGAGTTGGCGACGGAGCTCACGGCGAGCGAAAGCGACAAGTATTCGGGCTCTGCTGATGCTCAGCCCACCGCCCGCAGAACCAATCATCGAACCCGTGGCGATAATCACCAACAGCAACGCTGTTACCGCGTCGTCGAGCGAGGTCCAGTCAGCTACTGCAAACCCGGTAGTGCTGGCCGAGGATGCAGTCGTAAACAGTGAGTCGTTCCACGACAGCCCATCGGCGCCCCACCAGACCAAAAGCGTCCCTAACAGCAATATTACGCCGTACAGACGAAGCTCGGGACTCCGCAAGAGCGGTTTGGTCCGACCCCTGATCGCCCACCAGATAGCGGCGTAACCCGCGCCGGCAATTATCATGCCGGCGGTGGCCACAGCCACTGGGCCTGCTCCGAAGCTTGCGAAGGAGTCGGGCACCGACGAGAATCCACCGGTCGATATTGTGGTCAGGGCATGTACGACGCTGTGTTTGGTGCCCATGCCCGTCGCAGCAAAGGCGACCGCGATGACTGCGGTGAGACCAAGGTAGACCACCAGAACTTGACGTCGACGTTCTAGTTTGCTGCGGGCGAAGTCGTCGTCGGCACCTCCCCATTCCGTTGGCGCAATGCGCTGCCCCTGCAACGCCATCGGCAGAGCCACGACTCCGATGAGAATCCCCACGAGACCACCGAGCCACTGGGTGGATGCCCGCCACAACGCCATAGGTACTGATAGTTCACTTGGGTCCAGCGTTGTCAGCGCGGTGGTGCTGAAACCAGCCGCGGATTCAACCAAGGCGTCGTCGATGCGGTTGATGGTTCCGGTGACTAGGTATACCGCGGTCCCCACTACGACCAGTGCGAGCCATGTGGCTGCCAAGCCGGACAAGACAGCGGCTGCTGTTGGTCGGCGACGTCGGATGAGTTTGGCTCGCAATGCCGCTCCGATTCCGATGAACAACGCGCCGGTGACCCCCAGCACCACGCTGTCGCCTACGTCATCGAAAAAACCAGCTGTTGCACACAAGGCGCTGACGATCCCCAGGCCCATCAGTCCTTCGAAGATAGTCAGGATTATGTGCGAGTCGTCCCGCGTTCTGCGGGAATCGAATGCCCAGTTTCGGGCTCGTGACGAACTGGAAGGAGTATTCACCCGAATACTCGTCGGACCTCATCAACGGCAACGGGTACAGCGAAGGCAACAATACGGTCTCGTCCTCGCAGGCGTGAACGGCCCCGCGCTATCTGGGGCTTGCCATCACGCACGAACGCAGCGATGAGTACGTCTTTGGGAAGACCCAGATCCTTGACCAGCGCGCCGTCGGCCGGACTGTCGACCGCAACCTCGAGTTCCAGTACCTCGGTGTCGCCATGGAGGAAGGTCTCGACTGCGGCCACATCACCTCGCACGAACCGCAAAACGCCATTGGCCGTGGCGGTCCTCGGTGAAAGGGCAACATCGATGCCCACATCTCCCAGCAATTTCAGCAATGCGAGGCGGTGCACCACGGCCACTGTCTCGCCGGCTCCGCTGGACTTGGCATAGAGGCAAGCCAAGATGTTTGCGTCGTCCTCGCCGGTCAGGGCGACGACCATATCGAAGCGGCCAACGTCGGCCTCTTCCAGTAGATCTGCGTCCGTGATGTCGCCCTCGATGATCAAGGCTTCATCCAGATTTTCGGCTAGGGTCCGCGCTCGCTCGGTCGATCTCTCGACGATTACGACGTGTATTCCCCGGGCGGTAAGTCGTTGAGCGAGGATCTCCGCGGTGCGGCCACCGCCAAGCAGCATCACTCGATGCAGAGTGGAGCGGTCGAGGCCGAGCAGCTCGACTACGAGCCCTCGGGCCCTTCGCTTCAAGGCCAGCCGAAGGTGGTCCCCTGCTTCAAGATGATGGTTACGACGCGGAATGATGGTCTGGTCAGCGCGCCCGATGGAACCGACCACAAAATCCCACTCGGGTTCGAACTCCTCGCCGATGTCGCTCAACGAGCGCCCCACCAGTGGCGAATGCGCAGGTAGCCGTGCGCCGATGACTAGTACTTCTCCCCCAGCCATCTTGGCCACCTCGTCAGCACCCGGATAGTCGAGAAGTTCCAGGACGTCTTCGGCTGTCTCAGAATCGGGATCAATGACAAGATCAACCCTGGAGGCTTCGCGTATTTCTTCGGCGTCCTTGCCGCGAAGCTCTGAAGCTTCGATTCGTACGACTGTCCGCTCGACCCCGAGCAGCTTCGACAGTTGCGAACACATCAAGTTGACTGCGTCGTCTTTGGTGACTGCCACAACCAGATTGGCGCGTTCGACGCCAGCCCGCTGCAGAGTCTCGGGATGAGTGCCGCTGCCTTCGACGATCAGCACATCCAAGTCTTCGTCGAGTTGGCGAAGACGTTCTCGGTTGAGGTCGATGATGGCAACATCATGTCCCTCTCGGCTGAGACGATCAGCGACATAAGAGCCAACCTCGCCAGCTCCAACCACGATGACGTGCACGACGCTTGTCTACTCCTATGGGGGACGGTTCGCTGAGATACTCCGCTACAAGGCTCCGGGGCGGAACTCAATAACTTTACTATCTGTCACCACTGCGTCTAGGGGGATGTCCCATGGTTCGCTGGGAATCTGTTCAACTTCTTGAAACGTGTAGGCGATTCCTATGATGAGTGGCCCTTCGTCGCCAAGACCAGCGAGTGAACGATCGTAGAATCCTCGGCCCTGACCAAGTCGTTGACCGGTGTGGTCGAAAGCGACCAACGGAGCGAGTACCGCGTCGTGAAAAGTCAGATCCAAAACTTGAGCCCCGACAGGTTCGGGGATACCGAACGCACCGGGTTTGCTGCGTTGGTCCGGTAGCCATTCGGCGAACTCCAAATCGTCGTTCACTACCCTTGGCACGGTCACTGTGCATCCTCTGTCGATGAGTTGTAACAACACCTCGTCGATGCTGACCTCGCCTCGAACTGCCCGGTAACCGGCCACGGTCTCTGCTGTTTGCAGGAGTTCAATATCGGCTAGATTCGCCATCACCGCGGCAGCGGCTGAGGCTTGGTGCTCGGCGTCAAGAGCGGCGCGCTGTTCTCGAAGTTGAAGCCGGATGTTTTGACGTCGGGCTGCTGTGCTCATCGTGGATACCATCGAGCGGTGGTGCTAGACGAAGGCGCTGGCGAACACTAGTGAGACGATAGTCATAACTTTCAACAAGATGTTCATGGCGGGGCCGGAGGTGTCTTTGAACGGGTCGCCGATGGTGTCGCCAACCACAGCTGCTTTGTGAGGGTCTCCTCCCTTGCCGCCGTGGGCGCCTGCTTCGATGTACTTCTTGGCGTTGTCCCATGCGCCACCCGCGTTAGCCATGAAAATTGCGAGAGAGAAGCCGGTCACGAGAGCGCCGACAAGCAGACCGCCGAGGGTGTCGACATCGATGAAACCGGTAATAAGGGGAACGACTACTGCCAGCGCGCCCGGAACGACCATCTGCTTCAGTGAGGCGTCGGTAGAAATCTGCACGCACCGCGCCGAGTCGGGTGACACTCCCTCGCGCCCCTCGCGCAGACCGGGTATCTCGCGAAACTGTCGGCGTACCTCTTCGATCATGGTGGTAGCCGCTCGGCCCACCGCGTCGATGGTGAGGGCTGCGAACAAGAACGGCAATCCCGCTCCAAGGAACAGACCGATGAAGACATCGACCTCGCCCACGTTGAGACTCAGCGCGCCGCCTTCTTGCATGACTGCGAACTCGAAGCTCTTGAAGAGCGCCAGCGCCGTGAGAGCAGCTGATCCGACCGCGAAACCCTTGGCGATGGCCGCGGTGGTGTTGCCCAGCGAATCGAGAGCATCGGTGACCTCGCGTACGGAAGGGTCGAGTTCAGCCATCTGTGCGATTCCACCAGCATTGTCGGCGATCGGTCCGTAGGCGTCGACCGAGACGACTACACCGGTTGTGGCCAGCATGCCGATGGCGGCCACGGCGATACCGTAGATGCCGCCCCCGTCGCCGAGTGTTTGTTCACCACCCCAGTAGGCCACGGCCACGCCGACGAGTACCAGAATTACTGATGAGGCAACCGACACCATGCCGGCGCTGATTCCAGCAAGGACTGTGGTCGCGGGCCCTGTTTCGGATTGAGCAGCGATCTTCTTCACGGGGTTGTAGTGATCGGAGGTGTAGTACTCAGCGGTCTTACCCAGAGCCCAGCCAACCAGCAGGCCGCCAATCACCGAAATCGCCAGCCCATACGGCGCCTCGTAGCGGTCGTCGCCGAACATCCAGTAGGCAACGCCGACCGTCGCAATGATGGTTAGGCCCATAGCGACATTGGTTCCACGGTGGAGAGCCCGGCTCAGCGCCTTGCTGTCGGTGCTGTCTCCCCCCTTTACCAGGAATGAGCCGATGATTGATGCAATCATGCCGACGAAAGCAATCGCCATCGGGAACATCAATCGTGAGATGTTTTCGTCGAGACCGGCGTCTGCCGCAGCGAGTCCGCCCGCCACCGAGAAAGCCGTCAGTGCCACAGGGGCGATGATCGAACCGACGTAGGACTCGAACAGGTCGGCGCCCATCCCGGCAACATCGCCGACATTGTCGCCGACGCTGTCTGCAATGCTCGCGGGATTGCGTGGATCGTCTTCGGGAATGCCGGCCTCAACCTTGCCGACCAGGTCGGCGCCAACGTCGGCGGCTTTGGTGAAGATGCCACCACCAACGCGAGCAAACAGGGCAATGGAGGAGGCACCGAGACCATAAGCGGTGACCACTTCGAACGCTTTGTCGATCTCAAGCCATTCGACGAACAGAAGATAGGTGAACATGAGTCCGAGCAGAGCCAAACCAGCAACTGCGAAGCCCATGACCGCGCCACCGCGAAAGGCTATGGGAAGCGCCGCGGCTGGGCCTTTCTTGGCTGCTTCGGTGGTACGGGCGTTGGCCATCGTTGCCACTGTCATGCCTGCATAACCGGCGGTTGCGGAGAGCACTGCACCGAGCACGTAACTAACCGAGGCAAGGGGATCGATGACAATTGCCAGCAAGATGATCATCGCCAAGACGAAGACAGAAACCCAGGTGTATTCCTTTTTCAGGAAGGCACGAGCGCCTTTTTGGATCTCCTTCATCAAGAACACCATCCGCTCGTCACCTGGAGGAGCCGATTTGACGGACTTGTAGTAATAACCTGCGACAAGCAGACCTGCGACGGCTGAGATCATGGCCAGATAAGGAACGGCGCTCACGAATTCTCCTGTTCGTTCTTGAGAAGTGACCCGAAGGCTACGGGGCTTCGAGGTGACCGGGACACGCTACCGAGATGTCCGCGGGCCAACACGGCTCGCTTGATATGGGTGCTTGGGCTAACTGGCGATATCAAGTACCGTGCGGATTCCGTCGGTGGCGTGAAGCTTGGCAATCCGGTCGTTGACATCGTTGAGCGGCATTCTATTTCAAGAGGAGATCGCCCAGCAGTCAACAGAGCAGTTCGCGTTGTCGCGACACTTGTCCCTGCTCGTTTTGCTGTCGCGCCATCGCTGTGCTATCGCCGCGACATCGTATCCGGCCTGAAAAATTTCAAAGAATTTCTCGGAATTCGCGCAACGTTTGGCTCGATGCGGGCAAGTACACAATGTCGGCCAGAGTTTCTGGCTGATTAAACAGGCGGTTGACAATGAAGCGACATTCCAGTACGAAGATTTCAACTCAGGGGTTTACCAGCCCTACTTCTGGCAGTTGCGATGCTGCTTCCGGTGTGGGTTGCCACTGCTTACGCGGGTGAGGCGAGAACCCCTTGGGCCTACATGCGAGATCCCCTTGGGCCCACCTGGATACTCGGTAGTGACGTCGTGATCCGTTGGTTTCGCTCGTCTTTTTCTGTCGGGTTGATGGCAAGCCTGTTGTTATCGTCGTGCGCCGACGACTCGGCTGTGTCCGAGGCCTCGCCCCAGGTTGAACTCGATTCGTCGCAACTGGCGGCGAGTGGCAGGCTCACCGTCCACTTTGATCCTCCGCTGATAACAGGGTCGGTCTTCTTTTTGCGACTGTCCGGGGGGACCGTGTATTGGTTGAGTCCAGGACGTGCGGGCGGCAACGCTAGTTTCGGGTTTGCCGATCCTTCCAGCATCGTCGTGACCGTCGAGGCGATTCGGTATGAATCGGCTGTTCTGAGTCTCCCTGACATCCCCGACGATGAAAGTGCCGATTTGTGTTTCAACGAGGACTTTGCGTTCTGCGTTCCCCTCGAGGTTTCTCAAGACGGCGAAATGGCGGTTGCACTGCCCGACGGGGGTGAATCGGACCTTAGCGAAGGGCTTGAGAAGCAAGGGGGGAACCTTGGGCGAGAAGGCGAACCCGCTGATGAACCGGGAGCGGCGGGTGCGGTCCTTGAGATGCAAGAGCGGATGCGCCTGGGCGGACTGTTCGGTAGTGAACTTCGTGAGAACTTCGGTTCCCAACTCGGGGTGACCGGTTGGTCCGACGACAGAAGCGAGTTCGTCGTCCGCGGTGTTGGCTTTACATCGGACCAGGTCTCTCGTATCAAGGCGGACGCGCAAGGGTTGGGACTGGATGTCCCCGTTCGAGTTGTCGAGACTGCGTTGGTGACCAGCGAGCAGCGGCGACTCAGCGATCTGATTCGCGAGCAAGTTTTGCATGCCCTGCCACCGGAGGTCGGCTGGACTATCGGAATCGACTTGGACTCGCAGCGTATCGACGTTGGCGTCGACGGTTACGCCGATCTCGCGGAACTCGACCGTGCGATTCGCAGCGTTGTTGAGGACTTCCTCAAGACTCTCGGGCTTCAGCGCGCGGTTACCAATGCTCCTACGCTTGACGAGATCAACGCGGGAGATCTCTATTATGTCGGCGGTGCTGAATCGGCTCTGGTCGACTAGGATGGGAACTGAGTGTCGCTCCGATGGTCAGCCCCGTGCCACAGCGGTCAGTGCGGCGTTTTGCAGTCAAGGCAGCCAGCGAATGTCGTTGAGGAAGTGTCGGCTGCGGAAGTCGTCTGCGCGCTGAACTGACACTGGCTCGCTTGATATGGGTGCTTGGACTAACTGGCGATGTCCAACACGGTGCGGATGCCGTTGGTTGCATGAAGCTTGGCGATCCCTTGATTGACTTCACTAAGTGGTAGGCGATGGCTGATCATCCGTTCTAGGTCAAGGCGGCCGGTACGCCAAAGGTCAAGCATCAATGGAATGTCGCGAGTGGGCCAGCAAGCTCCCAGCAGGCATCCCAGCAGTCGCTTCTGCAAGGTCATGAACAGCACCGCGGCGTTTATGGTCACATTCTCTTCGATTGGAGAGGCGCCCACCATCACGGTGGTGCCCCCGACGCGGGTGCTGTTGATGCCTTGCTCAACCAACGCAGCGCTACCGACTGCATCGAAGGCGTAGTCGACTCCCTGACCGCCCGTCAGATCCATGACGGTGCTTACGAGGTCAGCCGATGTGGGGTCTATGAGGTCGGTCGCACCGAAGTTTGATGCCATCTCGCGGCGCCCCTCTGCTGGGTCGGAGGCAACTATTCGGCTCGCTCCGGCAATAACCGCGCCGCTGACGATGGCTTGGCCGATACCGCCGAGGCCCATGACCACCACAGTTGCGCCCCTCTCGACTTTGGCGGTGTTGAACACCGCGCCCACGCCGGTCTGCATCGCGCAACCGATTACGCAGGCGACATCAAGTGGAATATCAGGATCAATTCGGACTGCTCCAGACGCGGGCACAACCGTGAACTCGGCGAAAGCTCCAACCCCCAGCCCTCTCCACACGGGCGCTCCGGTGCGGCTGAACGGGGTGGTGCCGTCGGGGCGAGCATTGCTCGCAAACGACAGTGCTTCAGCGCATTCGGTGGCTTGATGACGAGCACAGGCGGAACAATGTCCACAGGGCGCCAAGGGAGTCAGGACCACGTGATCGCCCACGGCGAGGTGGGTGACTCCCGATCCCAGCATCTCCACCACACCACTGGCCTCATGTCCAAGAATCGTCGGGACCGAGTGGCCGCTGTCCTGCACCGTCGTGTCACTGTGGCAGATACCACAATTGGAGACCTTGATCAGGACTTCGTTGGCCCGAGGTTCTTCGATATCGATGTCCTCGACTATTTCAAGAGGAGATCGTCCAGCAGTCAACAATGCAGCTCGCATCGCCGCGACACTAGTGGTGCCCAGTCGCTTGTACGACATTGCGGCGTGGGGCGGTCACCGAGGCCAGAACATCGCGCATGGCGTTGAGGGAGTGTCCGCTGAGAAAGTCGTCTACGTGAGGCAACGCCGCTTCGATGCCTCCGACGAGAGGTTCGTAGTCGTCTTGTGCGGCTCGCGGGTTGATCCAAATGATGCGATGCGCCAAACGCCTGAGGTGCTGCATGCGACGGGCAAGTTCGACAGGGGCGTCGACATCCCAGCCATCTGAGGCAATCAGCACAACCGATCCTCGAACTGTGTTCGACCATACGGGGCTCAACAGCAACTGTTTGAGACTTCCCGCTATTCGAGTACCGCTGAAACGATCTTGAACCTCGTCGGTCATGCGGTCAATAGCCGCAGCGGGGTCTTTGTCACGCAGCGCGACAGTGACTCGTCGCAGCGACGTGGCAAAGGTGAACACCTCTGCATTACCGCCAATCACGAGACTCCTCATTAGATGCAGATAGATCCGGGTGAACGATTCCATCGAACCGCTCACGTCTGCCACTACCACGAGGCCGCGAGGTTTCAGTCGAGGTTTCCGGCGATACAGACGCATCGGCTCACCCGCCGTGGCTCGAGCCGCGAGCAAAGTTGCACGAAGATCGACCCGGCGTCCTTTAGCGGATGCTTGCAAGCGGCGACTGAGCCGCTGCGGATAGTCAACTAGCACCTGTTCGAGCCAGGTTCCCAGAATTGTTAAATCCTCGGCGTTCAGTTGGTCAAACGGCGTGTCTGCCATTTTGGCGATAGCAGACGGCAACAACTCGGGTAACACCGAATCTGCTGAGTCTTCAACGACCGACTGGTTGTCGAGGATCTCCGGCTCCTGCACCGAAACGTTGCGTCCGCCGGCGAGGCTGAGCCCGTTGTCCGGCGCCGAGCGCATGGCGACGGTTCCCGAAGAACGCACTGTCGCAAGCTGTGGGCTATTGAGTCCCCGTGAAACGGCCAGACTCTGGTCGTCGAACACCTCAGCGAACACTGAGTCGAAAGCAGCCAGATCCCTGCGATCATGCACCAAGCAGGTCTTGGCAACCCAGTAGAGCGAAGATTTGTCGGTTGGTTGGCACCGAAAAAAGGCTTCGCTGAATCTCTCAATTGAGGCCATGCCTACACCGACGCCGTTGACGCGCAGCCGGTTGGCCAAAGATGTCGCGAAGACAGCGATATCAACGGATCGAAATAGGATCGGATCGTTCAACAGCTCTCACTCCCCAGCTCTCACTCCCCGATCGCCAAAGACCCACCAAGGATCGCCTCGTTGACTCTTTGCATGTCATCGGGAGTTTTGACAATCGCTCCCATGGTGCTGCGAGCGTTTGTGATATCGAGACTAGTGACGCCTAGGGCGTAGAGGGCACCCACCCAGTCGATCGCCTCTGCTACTCCTGGCCGTTTATCGAGATCCAGTTCACGGGTCTGTATCACGAAGGCGGTAGCCGCGCTCACGAGAGGCTTAGCCGCCTCGACGACGTTGCGGCGCACGATCTCAGCAGCGCGCTCGCCAGAGGGAAAGTCGATCCAGTGGTAAAGGCAGCGCCGTTTGAGCGCGTCATGAAGTTCACGACTGCGATTAGAAGTCAGGATCACTATCGGATCGATCTTTGCGGAGTATGTGCCAAGTTCGGGTATAGAGATCGACCGCTCCCCTAGAAACTCAAACAGTAGAGCCTCGAACTCATCGTCAGCCCTATCGATTTCGTCTATTAGCAGCACCGCGGGTGCCGATCCCGAATGTCGCAACGACGCGAGCAGCGGGCGATCAAGCAGGAAATCGTCGGTGAACAGATCGGTGGCGGAGATACTGGCGTTCGACGCTTCGGCCAACCGAATCTCCAGCAACTGTCGAGAGTAGTTCCACTCGTACAGTGCCTCGGTTGCGGTGATCCCCTCGTAGCACTGCAAACGGATAAGGGGTCCGCCAACAGCTGTCGCCATCGCTTTGGCAGCTGTGGTTTTGCCCACCCCCGGCTCGCCTTCCAGTATCAGCGGTTGGCGTATTGACTGTGCCAGAAACAGAGCGATTGACAGCCCTTCGTCTACCAGATAGTCAGCGCTGTCGAGAGCAGCGACAAACGAATCGCGGCCTTCAATGATCGTCATGTCAGCGCGATGAAAGTCATATCAGCGACTCGGCAGCAAGCAGTTGCTGATAGTCGTCCCAGGTATCGACATCTCTTGGTATCGGTTCATCAAATGAAACCTCCAGTACTTGGTGACGACCCGATTCGAGCAGTTTCCAGACTGCCTTGTCACCTTGCAACCCGCTCAGTTCGCCAAAGAGCGCACGGGAAAACCAAAAGGGATGACCGCGACCGTCGGTGTAGCGACACACCGCCAGCGGGGCATCGGAGCTTTTAGCGACAAGACAGTCAATTATTTTGGGAGTTACCCCTGGTTGGTCGCCCAGACACAACACGATCCCGCAGGCCCGCTCGTCGACCGAGTCGAGAGCCGCCACAATCGAGGAGGAACAGCCAGTCGTGAAAGCAACATTTTCTACGACCGTGCAGTGGTTGAAATCGACGGCGCCGCGCACTTCTGGAGCGGCACCACCGATAGCCACCACCACCTGTTGACAAGACGATTCAACCGCTGCGTCGAGTGCCGCTTGCAACAGTGGCCGACCGCGGTATTCAAGGAGTTGTTTCGGTTGCCCTAGGCGTCGAGAAGAACCAGCGCCGAGAACCAACCCGGTGACAAATGGATCGCCGCTGTCGGTGGATGATCTCACGAACCAACCTGGGCCTCTTCACAGAAGCGGCTACGACAACCAGGATTACAGAACCAATAGTCGACTCCGTCCAGGGCAACATGAGCTGTATCTGCTCCTACCATCACAGTCATTCCACAGACGGGATCAACAGCAGACTCCGGAGCCTCGGGGGACTCAACCGGGGGCGGCGCCAAGCCATCGATTCGTACCGAGCGCACCAGATCAGCTAGGACCGACAGGGCGATCTCTTCGGCGGTCCTCGCTCCGATGTCCAACCCAACCGGAGTTCTGATCGCCGCTTGATCTTCTTCGGAGAGATCAAGTTCACAGAGCACAGCTTTACCTCGGGTGGAGCTGGCGACCAAGCCAATGAAACCCACTTTGGCTTCGAGAGCAGCTTGGATGGCTTCGACCTCGTTTCGCCCGTGGCTGGAGATCAGAACAGCAATGTGTCCTTTGACATTGGGCACTTCGGCACTGCGCTGAACTCTGAATCCAAGGCTTTCTGCAAACAACTCAAGAGCATGGGCGATAGGGCTGTTCCCCACGATGGCGAGGCCTGGTGCGGGAAGTCTTGGTTCGAGAAATATCTCGAGCGCTCCACCTGAAAGACAGGGGTTGACCACAGTCAAGGAGCCGTCACTTTCGGGAAAGTCATCAGCTCCCTCCGGCAGGATGCGCAGCAGCAGTGAAGCACCCGACTCAAGTAGGGGCACGGCGGCGAGCCGGACCGATCCTTCGGCGCATTGCCCACCTACGAACCCCTCGATTGAACCGTCGGCGAAGACGATTGCTGAGTCGCCGGGCCTAGCCGAAGTCGGACATTGCGCTCGTACCACGGTTGCGGAAACAAATGGCGTGCCCGCGTTGATCAACTCGGCAGAGCGAGTCGCGCGGCTAGCAGGCGTGCGCATTGGAGATCAGATCGGGGGCGTATGGTTGCCTTGCATGGTCTCCCACACTCGTGAGGGTGTCAGCGGCATGTCCGCGTGGCGAATGCCGTACGGCTTCAAAGCGTCAACGATTGCGTTCACTATCGCGGGGGGCGAGCCGACAGTGGCTGACTCGCCTATGCCTTTGGCGCCGATGGGATGATGTGGCGATGGAGTCACCGTGTGCCCGGTCTCCCAGTCGGGTGTCTCAAGCGCGGTGGGGATGAGGTAGTCCATCAGAGAACTCGACGTGCAGTTGCCGTCTTCGTCGAAGGCGATTATCTGCATCAGGGCCATCCCCACGCCGTCGGCGAGACCTCCATGAACCTGACCCTCGATAATCATCGGGTTGATTTGAGTGCCGCAGTCATCGACCGCGATAAAGCGGCGGACCTTCACCACCGCAGTGCCGGGGTCAACGTCTACTACACAGATATACGCGCCGAAGGGGTAGGTCAGGTTCTCGGGGTTGTAACAGATCTGCGCTTCGAGCCCGCCCTCGATGCCGTCTGGAAGGTCTCCCGCGCCATGAGCTCTCATCGCTATTTCTTGGATGGTCACAGACTTGGACGGGTCACCCTTGACTGAGAAGGAACCCTTGTTCCAATCCAGGTCAGCGACGGAAACCTCAAGCATTCCCGAGGCGATGATCTGCGCCTTGTCGCGCACCTTGCGGGTGACCAGCGCTGCGGCTGCGCCCGATACCGGAGTAGAGCGGCTCCCGTAGGTGCCGAGTCCGAAGGGGGTGTTGTCGGTATCTCCGTGGACGACTTCGATGTCTTCGGGGGGGATACCGATTTCCTCGGCCACGATCTGGGCGAAGGTGGTCTCGTGGCCTTGTCCCTGAGTCTTGACAGACAGGCGAACGACGGCTTTGCCGGTCGGGTGCACTCGGAGTTCGCAACCGTCGGCCATGCCGAGACCCAAGATGTCCATGTCCTTGCGGGGGCCGGCGCCGACGGCTTCGGTGAAGAACGCCACGCCGATCCCCATCAACTCACCTTGAGCGCGTCGCTCAGCTTGTTCGCGCCGGAGTTCGGCGTATCCGGCCATGTCCATGGCTTTGCGCATGGCCGGCTCGTAGTTGCCAGAGTCGTATACCCACCCGGTCTTTGTTTCGTATGGGAACTGTTCGGGTTTGATGAAGTTCTTCAGGCGCAGTTCGGCCGGGTCCATATCGAGTTCGTAGGCCAAACAGTCCACTATTCGCTCGACGAGGTAAACCGCTTCAGTGATGCGGAACGAACACGCATAGGCGACACCGCCGGGTGCCTTGTTGGTGTATACGGCGGTCATCTTGGCGTGCGCCGCTTCAAGGTCGTAGCTGCCTGTGAAGACTCCGAAGAAACCCGCAGGATATTTGACCGGTGCGGCTACACCGTTGAAAGCGCCGTGGTCGGCTAGCACGTTGGTGCGTATCGCCAGGATCCGGCCTTCTTTGGTGGCCGCGATATCGGCCTTCATTACATAGTCGCGAGCGAAACCTGTGCTGACCAGATTTTCGGTGCGGTCCTCCATCCACTTCACGGGCTTGCCGATAACCAGCGAGGCGACGATGGCGCACACGTAGCCGGGGTAAATCGGCACCTTGTTACCGAAACCGCCACCAATGTCTGGAGCGATGACGCGAATTTTGTGTTCGGGAAGGCCCGCGACAAGCGCGTAGACGGTGCGATGAGCGTGAGGGGCCTGAGTTGTACACCACAACGTGAGCTGGCCCGACACACGTTCTACATTCGCCACGCAGCCACAAGTCTCCATGGGTGCCGGGTGAACTCGCGGATAGACGATCTCTTCGCTCACCACCACATCAGCGCGCTCGAACACTTCGTTGGTTGCCGCTTCGTCGCCGGTTTCCCAGTCGAAGATGTGATTGTCGGTCTTGTTTTCGAGGTCGTCACGGATGATTGGCGAGTCCTCGTCGAGTGCGGCGCGCACGTCGACTAATGGTTCAAGCCAGTCATAGTCGACTTCGATCAACTCGAGCGCGTCGCGGGCGCAGTAGCGGTCCGTTGCCACTACGAACGCCACTTCTTGGTGCTGGAAGCGAACCTTGTCGGTCGCCAGCACTGCCTGAACATCGTTGGACAGGGTCGGCATCCATGCCAGGCCCTGGGCCGCTAGATCTTCGCCGGTGATCACCGCAACCACGTTTGGGTGGGCCTCCGCTGCCGACTTGTCGATGCTGACGATACGGGCGTGCGCCACGGGCGATCTGAGGATTGCCATGTGCAGCATGCCGGGCAGGGAAATGTCGTCGACGAATTGGCCCATGCCTCTGATCAGCCTCGGGTCCTCTTTACGCAGGAGCCGCCCGAATCCGATCGGTCGTTCCTCTTGCGCTTCTTCTTGTTCGGCTTCTGTTTCGGTGGTTGTCATGATGCACTCCCGAGCGAAACGCTGGTTTCGTGGTTGGCGGCCCACTGGATGGAGCGGACGATGGTTGAATATCCAGTGCATCGACATATCTGCCCAGAGATCGCCTCTCGGATTACGTCTTCACTGGGGTTGGGGTTGGCGTTGAGCAGAGCACGGGCTGTCAGCATCATGCCAGGGGTGCAGAATCCGCATTGCAGGCCATGGCACTGCATGAATCCTTCTTGCACCGGATCAAGCACGCCGTCGACTTCCAATCCTTCGACGGTAGTGACATCGTGCCCTCCGGCCATCGCCGCGAGCTGGGTACACGACTTCACCGGCTCGCCGTCGATCAGAACGACGCATGTACCGCAGTTGCTGGTGTCGCATCCCCAGTGCGTGCCAGTGAGGCCCAGTTGGTCTCGGATGAAGTGTACGAGCAGGTGGCGGGGCTCGATTTCCTGGCTCACCTCGGCGCCGTTCACTGTCATGTTCACCTGCATGTCAGGCCTCCTGTCCTTGGGCTCGGGCTACCGCAGTTCGCAGCGCCCGTCGGGTAAGTTCTGCGGCTAGATGGGTCTTGTAGGCGGCGGTTCCGCGCCCGTCGGTTTCGGGGGAGCAGTTGCTCGCGGCGATCTCGCCAACCCGCTGGTACAACTCTTCGCTTGGAGCCGCGCCTTGCAGGGTCTCGGCGACCGGTTGAATTGAAGTGGTGTTGGGACCAACGGCGGCGAGCCCGACTCGTCCGTCAATGATCATGCCGGCGTCCATCCAGACGGCCGCGCCTGCCGACACGACTGCCCAGTCCCCCGCCCGACGCTCCACCTTCTGATACGCGCTGCCCCCTCCGGGGCGCAGTGGAATGCGAATCTCTGTGAGCATTTCGTTATCGGCCACAGCGGTTTCGTACGGACCGACATGAAAGGCGTGCATTGGAACCACTCTTTGGCCGTCGCTTGAGGTGATCACGCAGCTCGCGTCGAGTGCTGTGCACACCGCCGAGAGGTCTTCGGAGGGATCTGCCTGACACAGTGATCCTCCGAGTGTGCCGCGGTTCCTCACAGCCGGATCGGCGATCACCCGTTCCGCATCGCGAAAGATTGGGAAGTGTCTGGCTAGGAGTTCGGAGTTGAGAAGATCACGATGCCGAGACATCGCGCCGATGCGGACCTCTGAATCAGCTTCACGGATATAGAAGAGTTCATTGAGATCGTTGATGTCGATCAGGTATTTTGGGTTGGCAAACCGCAACTTCATCATGGGCAGCAGGCTGTGACCTCCAGCGATAAAACGCGCCTCGTCTCCTAGCTGTGAGCGAAGCGCAATGGCATGCTCCACGCTGGTCGCTCGCTCGTACTCAATCGGTGCTGGTACTTGCATATGTCCCCCGGGATAGCGGCTGCTGACGATCCTAGAAGGAATAGTGGATTTGGGTCAACCGCCCCGGGCCATCTCAATCGGGTCTCGTGGTGGGGCCCAGCTGTGCCAGCACCCGCGCTGCGCTGCGATGGCCGGCATGGGTTGCTGAAACTGGATCTGCGCCGGCGCGGATACTGGCCAGATAGCCCGCAATGAAACCGTCACCGACTCCGGTGCGGTCCCTGATTTGAGTAACCGGCGGTACTTCTACGGTTTCTGCGCTGCCGTTGGCTCGTAACACGAGTGTGGGCTGGGAATGATCGGTGACAATGGTCGTCTTCGCGCCGGCGATGCACTGTTGGTCTTTGAGCCCCAACTCTTGGTGCTCACTGCGGTTCAGGAACACCGCAGCAGGGCTGGCAACTGAAACCAACTCCAGGAATGCGTCGGTGCCGAAGTCTTGGCGGTCTGCTTCGTTGGGTCCACCGATAAAGAGATCGAGCTGTTTCGCCCTGGCGTCGCCCAACAACCGGTCAACCGCGGTTGCCATGGGATCGGCAACGAACGCGCTTGCTGCCAAATAGATCTGTGATGCGTTGTCCAGGACCGACGGTTCAATCGCAAAGAGGTGCCGAGCTGTTCCTCTGTCTGTCAACAGTGTGCGGCCCGTCCGTCCGATCATCGTGAGGATTACGCCCGTAGCTCCTTCGCTATGCACGACAAGTTCCACTCCACGGCGTTCAAGGTCCTCGGCGAGGGTTCTGCCCAGGGTGTCATCACCGATTTGCCCCACGAAACGCGGTGTTCCCCCCTTTTCGGCATCCAAAGCTGCCACACTGGCCGCGCTGCCACCCCGTACCCTTGCGGACCGCACCTTGTTGTCGAACCCCCCGCTGGGCACGCTGGGCAACACGACGAGGATGTTCTCGAGGAGATCTCCGACACAAACGAGCACATCGCCAACCTAGTTCACGCATCGTTCATCGGCGCAGGTTCAGCTTTTGAGAAAGCGGACCGCGAAGTAGAGGAGATCATCATCAGACCACCGCCTGCAGCGTGAGCATTCTCCGACTTTGGTTGCGTGATCCCGAAACGACACCGAATCGGTGGATCCAGGCTTAACAAGTCTCTCGTTGACGTGTATCGTATGGGCAGCGGCCGACATAAAGCTTGTGCAGTGCAGGCTAATGCATATGCCCCCGAGACCAATGAGCACCATGTTTACCAACCGTTTTGAGCAGGACCGGCAAGACCTGTCTTCGTCGTCGGACGTGCATTATCGCGAGCGAAGCCACGACGTGGTGTTCACGCCAGTCGCTGTCGCTGATTACGACCTCGGTGTTGCTGCTGCCTTCAAGCGTTTCGGTGCCGAGTACGACGAGTTGGCGTCGCGACTGTTCGACGGCGATCCGGAAGTCACCACCCACATCCGGCCCGCCGGCGCCGATCCCGCTCAGTCCGGCTGACCCCGATTGCTCCTCGTCGACGACCACCTCGCGCGGCTCGCGCTCAGCGCAACCGCCCCAGAGTCCTGGAATGGACGCGTGCCTACGGTGCCGTGGACGTTTCACATGCGCCTTGTGCGAGCCCTGCGTCACAGCACCGTCGCGGCTCAACTGAGCCAGGGAGCAACCGAAGCGATGATCTCTGCGGCAATAGACCCTCATCCCGCGCTCCTGAAGGTTCTCGACCCCCGCAGATACACCAGTCATATCGCCCAATACCATGGACGTCGGGGCGTTAGCCTCGCCGTCGCGGAACTGCTCGGTACGGCTGCCGCGACCAATGGCGAGATTCACATCGGCGAGCGCAACTTCGGCCAGCACTGGTATAGCCATCTCGCAACAACGCAGGTCACCGTCATCGTCTACACCGCCGACGAACTAGCCCGAGCGGGCGCCATTTGAGCCGGTCGCAGTGGCACCGACAGGGGCGTGGCGTCCGGCGACGCCATGTACTCGGGGTCGTACTCGAAGCCCGCCGTCGACGATGCAGTCGATCCGCCTGCGGTGACCAAGCCCGCGAGACGGCCCGACATCACCACGCTAAGCGCTGTCATGCGGTGGCCTGTTCCGTGCAAGATGGTTGGACAGGCTGAACTGCTCGGGATCGACCGGCTCAACGGTCAAAGTGCAGTCCAACGCTCGCAGCAGACGCATCACTGTTGCCATGCCGGGGTTGGCGAGGCTCGACTCGATGGTCGAGATCTGCGGACGCGAAACATTCGCAGCCGCACCCAGTTCGGCTTGGGTCATCCCCCGTGAGCGTCTCGCTGTGCGGATCGCTCGGCCTAGCCTCCCACACGAGGATATTCCAGTGATAGCCCTGAGTTCGGGTTGCATGACTCGCTCCCGTGTCGCCGACAGCCGACATTTGCTGTGTACTGCACATTGTATCCCATCCAGTACAGGGCCTTTCGAGGTCGTGGGCCACCCGCTTGGTGGCCCGCTACCGCTTGGAGGGCGACACCGCTTTCGAGGCCCGGCCGCGCACAACCAGGATGTTCTCCAGAAGATCTCCCACGCAAACAAGCACATCGCCAACTTAGTTCACGTATCGTCCGTCGGCGCGGGTCTAGCCCTGGGTTGCCCACAGCGTGCTGATGGGTGCGAAGAGAATGCGGTCTCCTGCTGGCAGGCGGTGCTGCCCGGTGTGCAGCAGAACGCCGATGCGGAAGAGGCCGGGAGCGACGGCGTCGATGCGGTCTCGCATCCAGCGCAGCGGCTTGAGATGGTTCTCGGCGGGGTTGCCAGTGGCTTTCACCTCGATTGCGGCGATGGTGCCATCGGCCCGTTCAAGCACGAGGTCCACTTCGTTGCCGTCGTAGTCGCGCAGATGATGGAGCCGGAGGTTCGGTGTCGCCGAGAGTTGGCGCATCAGTTCGTTGACCACGAAGGTCTCGAGCAGCGGTCCGGCCGCGGTTGAGGTCGGCGATGCGAGCGCTGCGGCGTTGAGGCCGAGCAGAGCGGCGGCGATGCCGGTGTCGCTGACGCTCACCTTCGGGCGCCTGATGACCCGAGCGGCATGCTTTCGTGACCAAGCGGGTAGTGTCTGGGCCAAGAAGACGGTTTCGAGCCAGGAGAAGTAGCTGTCAAAAGTGGCCCGGTCGATCCCGAGCTGACGGCAAGCGGCCTGTGTGTTGAGTTCGGTGCTCGTATTGGAGGCCAGCCAGCGCAGCAGTTCGACCATTGCCGACACGCGACGGATGTCGCCGAATTCGGAGATGTCTCGCTGAACGATGGTCTCCACATAACTCTGGTGCCAGCCACGCCGATCTTCGTTCCCCAACAAGATCGCTTCGGGGTACCCGCCGCGGCACAGCCGGCGCATGTACTCGGCTCGATCGGGTGCCTCGTCGGGCGTGGCGACATCGCCGTCGTCGAGCCAGCGCTCGAACGGAAGCGGTGGTCGTCCGGCTAACTCGGCCTCCGAAAACGGTGCGAGTCGGAGGATTCTCGCCCGGCCGGCGAGCGATTCGCTGATGGTCGGCACAGAGAGAAAATTGGTTGAGCCCGTCAACAGGAACCGGCCCGGGGTTGGGTCGTCGTCGACGATCCGCTTGACGGCGCGGACCACTCTGTCCCCGCCGAGTTGGATCTCGTCGATGACGGCCGGCGGTGCCAGGGCGCTCAGGGTTGCGAGTGGGTCATCCAGGGCCGCCACCCGGAAAGCGTCGTCGTCCAGTGAGACGTAAGTCCCTCCCCGCCGCTGTGCCACAGCGCGAGCGAGCGTGGTCTTGCCGCTCTGGCGCGCTCCATGCAAAACGACCACCCGGAAAGCTTCCAACGACGAGCCGACGATGGGCTCAAGGTGACGCTGGACCAAAGGCATGAACAGCATGCTAGTCGTTAATCCCATTTTTTACGCAGAACTAATCGCAGGTTTTACGTGCTGTTCATCACAGTTTTTGAGAGCATCGCAGTTCAAGTGGCTCTTCGGATTCAAGTGGAGGGTGGGATCCGCGGTGAGGCGGTTGGGGGCTTCCAGAATCGGGGTTCAACGACATCGAATCTGAGAAGGCTCCCGGTGGAACAGAGCCCTGTGGGGTTGAACGGATGGTTGGCCGGTTTCGTTGGCCGGCGGCAGTCCGGGCTGTTTAGGGGCCTCCTGGTGGGTTGTTGGGGTTGATGATTTTGTAGCCGGTGTTGGTTTCGATGACGATGTAGCCGCGGTCGTGGATGTTGTGATGGCAGTGGGGCAGGCGAGACACATGGAGTCGATGTCGGTTAGTCCGCCTTGTTCCCAGGGAACGATGTGATGGATTTCGCAGCGTTCGGGTCCGGCGGCGCAGCCGCTGCCTCGGCAGTGCCGGTCGCGGGCGATGATGGCTTTGATCTGGGCTTCGGTTGCGTGTCGAAGGGTGCGTCCCACCCAGATGGGTTGTCCTTCACCGTCGAAGACGACTCCGGTGACAGCAGCGGTACATGCCAGACGTTCGAGCACTGTCTGTGGCAAGGCTTCACCCCCGACGATCTCCGCGATCCCGGTCGGGTTGTCGGCGCGTAGGCGTGCGATGTCGGCCACTGCGATGAGCTGCATCCGTGTACTGCCGGGCCCGCGGCGGGCCGGATTGGTCAACAACGCGACCAACGCGTCCGCCATGCGCTGGCCAGGTGTACGAATCTCATCAGGTTTGCCGTCGCGGCCGCCGTCGTCGCGCCATAGCCGGTCGTATTCAACATTGAATGCTTTGACCACTTGTTGATAACTCGTCGGGTCCAACTCGGCCAGCAACACACCCATACCCTCATCGTTGATCCAGTGTTTGAACAACCGGTGTCGATGTCGAGCTTCGTGAGCATCAGCACCGTCGTCGGGTTGGTTGCGGTTCACCCACCGCCGCGACTGTTCAGCGAACACATCAACAGAAGACGTCTCAGCAAACCTGGACAGTTCATCGTCTACCTGTTGAGCAGAAGTCTTCGCAGCAGCCCCGACCGCGACCGAGGCGTGCTCAACAGAGATCTTGCCTTCGGCCAACGACTCAGCCAGTTTCGGCATCTCAGCCAACCCAGCAGCAGTCTTGGCGACCGTGTTGGCGGCACGAGTCGACATGCGCCCCGCCTCGCGCAGCACCGTCTTGGAGTTCACCCCGCCATCATCAAGAGTCTCGATCTCGGTTGCGCACCGTGTCTGCAACGCAGACAACGCCGCGATCGCGCGCCCAGCACCCGCAACCAAACCCTCGAGTTCCCCGCGAGAAAGCCCGCAAGTCACTACCTGCCGGCTCTGCTGGATAATCGAATCGAACATGACCCCAACCTAACAACAGGGTGTGACACTGCATGAAATACGCATCTGTTCAGCGGGTCACGAGCCCACACCCGAGCCACGCCTCGCACCCTGTGAAACCAGGGTCGTTCCCGGTATCCCCGTCATCATCAAGAGCCTCAATCTCAACGGCGCACCGTGTCTGCAACGCAGGCAACGCCACGATCCCCCGCCTGTAGCTGGGCCCCACAGGCAGTGACGGTGTCCAAGCAGTGGGCGACGATGCTGGGCGAGTTCCTCAACCGGGGACTGGCCGACGCGTTGAACGTATGCTGTGACGGTCTGCGGGGTCTGCCCGAGTCGATACGGGCCGCCTAGCCCGACGCGACGGTGAAGACCTGCGTGGTGCATACGGGCAACAGCCACCGTTACACCTCGCGCAAACACTGGAGCCCACAGCACGACCCTGCCGAACAATCGGAGCCTTGGCAGTCATTCGGGCTGGGTTTCCGGTGCCCGCATCTGCGTCGTTGGCGGGCCTGGAAGCGTTTAGACGTTCGGAGCTATTGGAGCGAGTTGGATCTGATGGTCTCGGTGCCGGTCCGGCTCACGGTCACGTAGGCGCCGTTGCCGGTGAGTTGGGCGAAATTGATGAAGCAAGGCCCGTTGCGGGACGCCGAGCCGCTGTCAGCGACGGTGATGGAGAAGGTCCAGAATGTTGACGGCCCGAAGTCTCTCCAGCCGTCGTGGGAGCACGACACTGTGTAGGTGCCGGATGCGAAGCCGCGCATCTCGATGTTGATGTGGCGGCATGTCGGCGTGTCGGCTGCGCACGGAACGCCCTGGCCAGGGCTGATCTCGGTTGGGCCTGGACTGCCTTTGGTAACAGTGACCGTCGGCCCGTTTCCGCCCACAGGACCGAACGTTCCGCCGGGCGCGTCCCCGAGGACGTACTGGCCCCAGCAGGTGATGGTGGTGTCGGTTCTGAGCCCGCACGTATGGGCCCCGCCGGCGGTGACGGCGGTGAACGTTCCGTCGGGCGCGTCGACCTGTCCGTAGCCGTTGTAGCCCCAGCAGGCGATGGTGGCGTCGGTTCGGAGTCCGCACGTGTGTTCACCGTCGGCGGTGACGGCGGTGAACGTTCCGTCGGGCGCGTCGACCTGTCCGTAGCGGTTCCATCCCCAGCAGGTGATGGTGGCGTCGGTTCTGAGCCCGCACGTATGGGCCCCGTCGGCGGTGACGGCGGTGAACGTTCCGTCGGGCGCGTCGACCTGCCCTTCGCTGTTATAGCCCCAGCAGGTGATGGTGGCGTCGGTTTTTAGTCCGCACGTGTGTTCATAGCCGGCGGTGACGGCGGTGAACGTTCCGTCGGGCGCGTCGACCTGTCCGTAGCCGTTCCATCCCCAGCAGGTGATGGTGGCGTCGGTTCTGAGCCCGCACGTGTGGTACCAGCCGGCGGTGACGGCGGTGAACGCTCCGTCAGGCGCGTCGGCCTGCCCGGCGTCGTCGTTCCTACCCCAGCAGGTGATGGTGGCGTCGGTTTTGAGCCCGCACGTATGGGCCCCGTCGGCGGTGACGGTGGTGAACGTTCCGTCGGGCGCGTCGACCTGCCCTTCGCTGTTGTCGCCCCCCCAGCAGGTGATGGTGGCGTCGGTTCTGAGCCCGCACGTGTGGAACCGGCCGGCGGTGACGGTGGTGAACGTTCCGCCGAGCGCGCCCCCGTGGTCGTTGTAGCCCCAGCAGGTTATGGTGGCGTCGGTCTTGAGCCCACACGAATTAAACGCGCCGGCGGAGACAGCGCTGAACGTTCCGTCGGGCGTGTCGACCTGTCCGATGCCGTTGTAGCCCCAGCAGGTGATGGTGGCGTCGGTTCTGAGCCCGCACGTGTGCCAGTAACCGGCGGTGACGGCGGTGAACGTTCCGTCGGGCGCGTCGGCCTGCCCGAAGCCGTTGTAGCCCCAGCAGGTGATGGTGGCGTCGGTTCTGAGTCCGCACGAATGCTCATCGCTGGCGGTGACGGCGCTGAACGTTCCGTCGGGCGCGTCGACCTGCCCGTCGCTGTTGTAGCCCCAGCAGATGATGGTGGCGTCGTTTCTGAGCCCGCACGTATGCCACCTGCCGGCGGCGACGGCGTTGGAGGCGGCGGTGGGAGTGGGGGCCGTGTCGTCGGGTTGTGTGTTGTCGTCGGGTTGTGTGTTGTCGTCGGGTTGTGTGTTGTCGTTGTTGGGTGTGGCGTGGATTGTGGTGGTGGGGGTGTCTTGGCCGGTGGCGATGTCGGCTAGTGCTTCTAGGTAGCCTGCTAGCTGGATGATGCCCTCGAGGAGGAATATCACTGGGCTGAGCAGCGTTTTTGTTGTGCATCTGACTTCGCGCGACAGGTTCTGAGTTTTTTCAAGCAGCATCGGGCAGGGTTGGCGGTCCTAGGACAGGAGGCTGCAGCCTATGAGTTCCGAGCATAGAAAACCGAAGAAGCTGCTTACAGCAGAGCAGAAGTACGATTTGTGGGTGCGGATGCTTTGCGGTCAGGTCACCCAGGCCGAGGCGGCTGCTGAGGCTGGTGTGGACCGGTCGGTGATCGCCCGGCTGCGAGCTGTCGCCCGGGATGGGGCGGTCGCGGCTTTGGGTTCGTCGAGGCCGGGCCGGCCCCGTCAGTCCCGAGCGGAGGCGTCTGAGGCAGCAGCCCTTCGTGTCGAGGTGGAACGGTTGGGGCGTACTGTGGTCGAACAAGCCGTGGAGCTGGCGGTGCTGCGGGGAAAAACGGGTTGGGGATGAGCGGTCCTGTCCCCGCCCGCGTCGACGGGACCGCCAAAGCCGTGCTGTTGGGGTTGATCGACGACGCCACCTCGGCTGGCTGGACGCACAGCCGGGTCTGCACGGTGCTGGGTGTGGACCGCCGCCGGGCATGGCGCTGGACCCAACGCCGCGCCGAGGGGACTCTTGACGATGCCCGCCCGGGCGGACGTCCGATCCACAGCCTGCTGAGCTCAGAACGTGACGAGATCGTGCGCCTCTTCGACGAGTGGGGCGACACCGACCGGTCGCATCGCAAGCTCGCGCACCGCGGCTCCTACCTGGGCCGCGTGTGGGTGTCTGCTTCGACTGTGGACCGCGTTCTCGCAGGTCACGGCCTCGCTCTGGCCGGCACGCCGCGCCCCGCCAAGGCCACCAAGACGCCGTGGCCTACCTGGTGTGAGTGGCGGCCCAACCAACTGTGGTGTTGGGACGGCACCCAGTTCCCGACATGCCGACAAGCCAAGCACGCCTACGCGATAGTCGATGTGGTGTCCCGTAAATGGATCGCCACGCACCACACCGCGGCACCGGACTCGGTCGCCGCCAGAGTCTTGTTCGCCAAAGCACTGCAAAGCGAAGGGCTCCTCACCGACGAACTCGCCGCCCGCCTCGACAACCCCCACGCAGACCTGCCCCACAGCGACACAATCCCGCTGCTGTTGTGTTGTGCATCTGACTTCGCGCGACAGGTTCTGAGTTTTTTCAAGCAGCATCGGGCAGGGTTGGCGGTCCTAGGACAGGAGGCTGCAGCCTATGAGTTCCGAGCATAGAAAACCGAAGAAGCTGCTTACAGCAGAGCAGAAGTACGATTTGTGGGTGCGGATGCTTTGCGGTCAGGTCACCCAGGCCGAGGCGGCTGCTGAGGCTGGTGTGGACCGGTCGGTGATCGCCCGGCTGCGAGCTGTCGCCCGGGATGGGGCGGTCGCGGCTTTGGGTTCGTCGAGGCCGGGCCGGCCCCGTCAGTCCCGAGCGGAGGCGTCTGAGGCAGCAGCCCTTCGTGTCGAGGTGGAACGGTTGGGGCGTACTGTGGTCGAACAAGCCGTGGAGCTGGCGGTGCTGCGGGGAAAAACGGGTTGGGGATGAGCGGTCCTGTCCCCGCCCGCGTCGACGGGACCGCCAAAGCCGTGCTGTTGGGGTTGATCGACGACGCCACCTCGGCTGGCTGGACGCACAGCCGGGTCTGCACGGTGCTGGGTGTGGACCGCCGCCGGGCATGGCGCTGGACCCAACGCCGCGCCGAGGGGACTCTTGACGATGCCCGCCCGGGCGGACGTCCGATCCACAGCCTGCTGAGCTCAGAACGTGACGAGATCGTGCGCCTCTTCGACGAGTGGGGCGACACCGACCGGTCGCATCGCAAGCTCGCGCACCGCGGCTCCTACCTGGGCCGCGTGTGGGTGTCTGCTTCGACTGTGGACCGCGTTCTCGCAGGTCACGGCCTCGCTCTGGCCGGCACGCCGCGCCCCGCCAAGGCCACCAAGACGCCGTGGCCTACCTGGTGTGAGTGGCGGCCCAACCAACTGTGGTGTTGGGACGGCACCCAGTTCCCGACATGCCGACAAGCCAAGCACGCCTACGCGATAGTCGATGTGGTGTCCCGTAAATGGATCGCCACGCACCACACCGCGGCACCGGACTCGGTCGCCGCCAGAGTCTTGTTCGCCAAAGCACTGCAAAGCGAAGGGCTCCTCACCGACGAACTCGCCGCCCGCCTCGACAACCCCCACGCAGACCTGCCCCACAGCGACACAATCCCGCTGCTGTTGTGTTGTGCATCTGACTTCGCGCGACAGGTTCTGAGTTTTTTCAAGCAGCATCGGGCAGGGTTGGCGGTCCTAGGACAGGAGGCTGCAGCCTATGAGTTCCGAGCATAGAAAACCGAAGAAGCTGCTTACAGCAGAGCAGAAGTACGATTTGTGGGTGCGGATGCTTTGCGGTCAGGTCACCCAGGCCGAGGCGGCTGCTGAGGCTGGTGTGGACCGGTCGGTGATCGCCCGGCTGCGAGCTGTCGCCCGGGATGGGGCGGTCGCGGCTTTGGGTTCGTCGAGGCCGGGCCGGCCCCGTCAGTCCCGAGCGGAGGCGTCTGAGGCAGCAGCCCTTCGTGTCGAGGTGGAACGGTTGGGGCGTACTGTGGTCGAACAAGCCGTGGAGCTGGCGGTGCTGCGGGGAAAAACGGGTTGGGGATGAGCGGTCCTGTCCCCGCCCGCGTCGACGGGACCGCCAAAGCCGTGCTGTTGGGGTTGATCGACGACGCCACCTCGGCTGGCTGGACGCACAGCCGGGTCTGCACGGTGCTGGGTGTGGACCGCCGCCGGGCATGGCGCTGGACCCAACGCCGCGCCGAGGGGACTCTTGACGATGCCCGCCCGGGCGGACGTCCGATCCACAGCCTGCTGAGCTCAGAACGTGACGAGATCGTGCGCCTCTTCGACGAGTGGGGCGACACCGACCGGTCGCATCGCAAGCTCGCGCACCGCGGCTCCTACCTGGGCCGCGTGTGGGTGTCTGCTTCGACTGTGGACCGCGTTCTCGCAGGTCACGGCCTCGCTCTGGCCGGCACGCCGCGCCCCGCCAAGGCCACCAAGACGCCGTGGCCTACCTGGTGTGAGTGGCGGCCCAACCAACTGTGGTGTTGGGACGGCACCCAGTTCCCGACATGCCGACAAGCCAAGCACGCCTACGCGATAGTCGATGTGGTGTCCCGTAAATGGATCGCCACGCACCACACCGCGGCACCGGACTCGGTCGCCGCCAGAGTCTTGTTCGCCAAAGCACTGCAAAGCGAAGGGCTCCTCACCGACGAACTCGCCGCCCGCCTCGACAACCCCCACGCAGACCTGCCCCACAGCGACACAATCCCGCTGCTGTTGTGTTGTGCATCTGACTTCGCGCGACAGGTTCTGAGTTTTTTCAAGCAGCATCGGGCAGGGTTGGCGGTCCTAGGACAGGAGGCTGCAGCCTATGAGTTCCGAGCATAGAAAACCGAAGAAGCTGCTTACAGCAGAGCAGAAGTACGATTTGTGGGTGCGGATGCTTTGCGGTCAGGTCACCCAGGCCGAGGCGGCTGCTGAGGCTGGTGTGGACCGGTCGGTGATCGCCCGGCTGCGAGCTGTCGCCCGGGATGGGGCGGTCGCGGCTTTGGGTTCGTCGAGGCCGGGCCGGCCCCGTCAGTCCCGAGCGGAGGCGTCTGAGGCAGCAGCCCTTCGTGTCGAGGTGGAACGGTTGGGGCGTACTGTGGTCGAACAAGCCGTGGAGCTGGCGGTGCTGCGGGGAAAAACGGGTTGGGGATGAGCGGTCCTGTCCCCGCCCGCGTCGACGGGACCGCCAAAGCCGTGCTGTTGGGGTTGATCGACGACGCCACCTCGGCTGGCTGGACGCACAGCCGGGTCTGCACGGTGCTGGGTGTGGACCGCCGCCGGGCATGGCGCTGGACCCAACGCCGCGCCGAGGGGACTCTTGACGATGCCCGCCCGGGCGGACGTCCGATCCACAGCCTGCTGAGCTCAGAACGTGACGAGATCGTGCGCCTCTTCGACGAGTGGGGCGACACCGACCGGTCGCATCGCAAGCTCGCGCACCGCGGCTCCTACCTGGGCCGCGTGTGGGTGTCTGCTTCGACTGTGGACCGCGTTCTCGCAGGTCACGGCCTCGCTCTGGCCGGCACGCCGCGCCCCGCCAAGGCCACCAAGACGCCGTGGCCTACCTGGTGTGAGTGGCGGCCCAACCAACTGTGGTGTTGGGACGGCACCCAGTTCCCGACATGCCGACAAGCCAAGCACGCCTACGCGATAGTCGATGTGGTGTCCCGTAAATGGATCGCCACGCACCACACCGCGGCACCGGACTCGGTCGCCGCCAGAGTCTTGTTCGCCAAAGCACTGCAAAGCGAAGGGCTCCTCACCGACGAACTCGCCGCCCGCCTCGACAACCCCCACGCAGACCTGCCCCACAGCGACACAATCCCGCTGCTGTTGGCGGTCAGCGACAACGGACCGGAGATGCGCGCCGGCGACACCGCCAAATTCATGGCCATGTGCTCGATCGCCCAGCACTTCGGACGCCGGTCCACGCCCACCGACCAGGCCTGGATCGAGTCTCTGTTCAGCCACGTCAAAGGCGAGCATCCCCACCTCGAAACGCTCGGCGATCCCGCCGACCTCACCCGAGAACTCGAACGCGTCCGCGGCCACTACAACTCGGTGCGGCTGCACGAAGGCATCGGGTATGTCACCCCCCACGACGAGCACACCGGCAAAGGCGACCAGATCCGCCAAGCACGCCGAGACGGACTCCAACAAGCCGACCAGCGACGACGCGCCCACCACCGAAACCAACCGCTAACATGACCACACAACCACCACCGCACACCCACCAATGCGACTTGAAAAAACCCGCAATCTGTCGCGAAGAGTCAGAAACACCTCATTTTGAATGCCTTGGATGCGAATGCTTGGAGGTAGACCGGAACCAGGCATGTGGTGGTCTCGTTGAAGGAACCCCGGCGTTGCTGGTCGGTGCTTGTGGTGGTGTAGCCGCGTGAGAAGCACTCGGCGGCCTTATTGGTGAGCCCATACAGTTGTGAGATGTCGCTGGAGCCGACGGGTATCTTGAAGATGGTCGCGAGCAGGTCGACGCCCATGATCGTGGTGTTGAGATTCGCGGCCGAGCCGTCGTATCGGCCTTCCACCGTCATCGACGGGGAGTCGGTGAACTCTGATCGGGGTATGCGCAGCCAGTGCGTCCCGCTGGCGGGCAGCACCGGTTGGCCGGCGTCGAAAGCGGCGTCGAACCATGCAACGATCACATCGGCGAGCGTCGAGGGGCCCTCGGTCTGCTCGACGCGCACACGGCTGGTGTCGTCGTTGGTGGGCGAGATCTTGATCTTGGAGTTCGCCGCGTCGCGTGCGGTCAGCAGCATCGGGTAGTGCCGCCACGATTCCACCTTCAACCGCAGGTCCTGTTCGCTGGTGACGCCCACGGACTCGGAGCACACGATCAGCGCAGTACCCGACCCGGGGGTCTCGACGCTGGTCACCCAGTCGGGTTCGGTGTTGCTGCAAAAGGGTTGGGTAAACGTGAATCGGTCAACCCAATCCTCCACTATCTCCACGAAAGCGGCCCAGTTGATCGCGGCGACCATCTTCACTGCTTCCCAAGTGGCCCGCGCCACTGCGAGCGCCGCTTCACGTGTCGTCGTGTAGGTGTTCACCCAGAAGGTGCGTCCGTTCTCGACCACATACACGACACCGTCGCGGGTCGTGTCGAAGGCGTATTTGGTGGCCGCCTTCGCCTCCTCGACGCCCTTGTCGACCGTGTTCACGACCGACTCGGTGACGACTTCAGCTGTGTCGGTCACAGTGTCAAGGACGTCGTTGCTGACCTCTTTTATTTCCGAACCGATAATGGAGACCCCCTCGCGGAAATCTGACACCCTCTTTGTGAACTTCTTCGACAGGTGGTCCACCTCCGCGGTGACGACTCCGCGCTCATGGTCGAACACAGCGCCGGGTTCTGGCAGCCATATTTGGTATTCCTCGTTGAACGACATCAAGAAGATGAAGTCGCCGTCTTCGATCTTGGTCATGTCGACGGGCAACTCGATTGTGGCCGGCCACACCGGCTCGCCGGTCATCTCGAAATGCACGACGCCATCGAACGCGGAGATGTTGCTCGCTTCGTCAATCGGAACGGAAGGCGCGACAAGTGCCGCTGTAGGGGCGCTGCCTTGAGCTGAGACTATCGACGCTCCCGCGACCTGGGCCCTCTCCATCATCGCGGGCCGAACCCGGACCTCACGCACACCACCGCTCAACCCCCGCACCTCATAAGACAGCCCGGTCACCACCGCGCGCCGTTCCAGATCCCAAGCCTCGCCCGGGACCCTCCACTGAACTTCATAGCCGGCCACCGGCGACCCCGCCAACGCCTCGGTCGCCGGCCACGACACGAACAGACGCCCCAGATGCGGGGTCACCGTCGCCTCGCCGGGCACCGCCGACAACTCAACACTCGACGCCGCCACCGCGGCCGCTTCACGATCCGCAGCCCATCGCAAACTCCGGTGAAGGAACGTGGCCATCTGTGCTCTGGTCGTGTCGTCGTCGGGGCAGAACACGGTGTCGCCACAGCCGGTGGTGATGCCCGAAGCAGCCAGCGCGGCCACGTCCGCCGCATACCACGCGTCAGCCGCCACATCACTAAAGCGGCTCTTCGCGAATTAGGTCGGAGTGAGTGTGTCGAGCAGCGCCCAGTTAGGTTTGCCGGCGTATAGCAGGGCGCGGATTCTGTAGTTGGCGAAGTTGGTGAACCCGAAGGCGGCGCGTTTGACGCACTCATAGTGTTGGCGGTTATCTGTAGGACTTGGCGCTTTTGTGGTTCTGAGCTGGGGTTTCGTGTGGGAGACATGTCGTTGACGGGGTGGGGATGCGGTTTTGGCGTCGGTGGCCGAGGTGTTGGGCGAGGTGTTGTCGGAGTTGGTGATTGTCGGTTTTGAGTCTGGTGATTTCGTCGAGGGCGGCGTTGAGCCGTTGTTGCAGCGATTGGGCTGATCCTCGCTCGGCTGGTGGGATGGGGACGGTCTGGGTTGTGGCAACTCGACGGAGTCGGTCGATGTCGGCTCGCAGGTCGGGCTGGCGGTAGAGCCACGACCGGGACACGCCTGCTGTGCGGGCGACGTGTGCGAACGTGATCGGTTGGCCGGTGGCGTGGAGGCGCTGTAGCGCTTCGGTGGCGCGTTGGCGGGTCTGGTCGGAGCGTTGTCGGGCGGCAGCGGCGAGGGCGGTGGTCATGGTGTGGTGTCTCCAATGTCTTTGAGCGCGGTGATGAGCCGGTCGAGGTTGTCGTGGACTTGGCGGTGGTTGTCGGCGAGGCGGAACCGGCCGTCGGCTTCGGCGGTGGCGATGAGTAGTTTGGTCTCGTCGCGTTGGCGGCGGTGGATGTCGAGGAACGCTGGGGTGGTCTGGAAGTCGGGGCAGGTGAGGCAGGCGTTGGGGTGGGGGCAGTCCTGTTGTGGTGGGCGTCCGCAGTAGCCGTTGGGCAGGCTGGCTTGGACGCGGGCCATGTTGTGCTTGGTCCACTCGGCTTGGGCGGTGGGCGCGTCGGGGTCATAGGCGATGCGTTCTCCGGCGAGGTTGACCCGCTGCTGGCAGTATTGGTCGAAGGCTGCGCGCACGGTGGTGTCATGGAGCGTCGCGTAGCGGGCGGTCATCTGGGGGCTGGCGTGGCCGAGGAGCCGCTGGATGACGTGTTGGGGGACGCCTGTGTTGATCAGCCGGGTGCCGAGGGTGTGGCGGAACTGGTGGGCGGTGACCCGCACGGGCCGGCCGGTGTCGTCGCGCAGGTCGATGTCGTGTTGCCAGCGGGCCAGACGCCCCCGCAGCGTGGCGTAGCTGAACGGCCGGGTCGCGTCGGGGTTGGAGCGCGGGGCGGGGAACAGCACCGGCGAGGCGTCGGGCCGGCGGTGGAGCAGATGCCTCTGTTGGGCGCGGATGGCTTCGGCGGCGGTGGCGCTGAGGGGCACGAGCTGCTCAGTCGCCATCTTGGTGTTGAAGTAGCGAAGGCAGGGCCATCCGGCGCTGTCTTCGATGATCGGGTTGAACGGCAGCGAGCAGGCGTCGTTGGCCCGCAGGCCGGTCTCCATGATCACGATGACCAGCGCCCGGGTCGTGGCGTCGGGCAGCATCGCGAGGTGTTCGGGGTTTTCGAGCTGTGCCATGACGAACTCGGGGATGAACCGGGGCAGGGGCCGGGGTCGGCTGGGCAGGTCGTCGTGATAGATCGCGGCGGTCGCGGGCAGTCGGGGTAGCCAGCCGTGGCGTCTGCAGGCGTCGAGAAAGACTCGTAGACAGGTGATGTAGGTGCTGGAGGTGTGAGCAGCGAGATGTGAGCCGGTGACCCACACCAGATAGGACTCCAGCGCGTCGCGGGTGACGACGGTCTCGTCGACAGCTCGGGGATCGCGTCGGGTGAGGAACCGGCTGAACCAAAGCATCGCCCGCACATCGACATGCACGCTGCCGAAGGTCTTGCCCGATCCCAGCCGAAGCCTCGCCCAGCGCTTCACCGCGGCGCGCAGCCACAGCGCGTCGATGGTGTCGAACCGGGTCTGAGCCGGCGACCGGGTCACCTTGATCCCCAGCCGCGAGGCGACCCAGACGTCGGATGCGTACTCGGCTTCGATGTCGATGCCGCCGAGGTCGCTGAGCCTGCGGTAGGCGTAGCCGATGAGCCCGATCACAGGGCTCGGGTGCTTGCGGCGGTGGGACCTCACCTCATCGAGCCAGTCCTCCAGCGGCCGGTCCAGCAGCGAACCGGCGCCGCTGTCGGCCAGCAGAGCGACCAAATGCCTCACCGTCGAGGGCGGCACCTTCACAGTGCGATCGTCGTGGCGGCACTGCAGCACGTATGCGACCTCCAGGCGGGGCCCGACGGCCAACGCCGACAGATCGAAGCCATCCACGTTCTCTGAGCCGGCCCGGACCGCGACCGCAGCGGCGCCCGCCTTGAACTCCCCGAGGTCGGGCTTGCCGTGGCTGGCCCACCGTTGGTGGTGAGCAGAGCACAGATCCCGCGCCCAGGCGCTGCGCCCGCATCCCGCCACCTCGCAGCGGCCCCGACCGAACACCGGGTCCTCGGGCGACACCGTGATGACCTCGCCGCAGAACTCCGGGCGCACAGCCGCCACGAGCTCGCCCAGATGGTCGCCGCGGCCGCTGTGGGCGGGGACGGCGCTCAGCATGAGACGTTCTCCCAGGCGCCTGCACGCACCAGCTCGGACCGCAGGTCCTCGACGTCGAGGTGCACATACGCGTCGCTGGTCGTGGTCACCGACCGGTGCGTCAACAGCTTGGACACGACCTCGATCGGCACACCGGCGCGGATTAGCTCGGTGGCGCGGCTGTGGCGCAGCGTGTGCGCGGTGAACTCGATGCCGGTGCGGGCTCGCAGCCGCCTCACCAGCATCGCGACCGCACCGTAGCGCAGCGGTCTGCCCACCGGCGCCGACCACAGGTTCACGAACACATAGTCAGAGTCCAATTCGCCGTACTCGGTGTGCATGTAGTCGCTGTAGAGCCGCACCAGCGGCGCCGACACCGGCACCGACACCAGCGACGAGCACTTGGCCCGGGCTCCGTTCGCGTTGTCGGCCCGGGGCACGATTCGCACTTCCCGGCGGCGGCTCACGAAGTCCTCGTGTCGCAGACCGAGCGCCTGGCCGACCCGCATTCCCGTCTCGGCCAGCAAGGCGAACAAGAAACGGTCCCGCAGCCGGGTGCACGCCGCCAAGATCACAGCGGTCTCCTCGACGCCGAGCACAACCGGCAGCCGCCGCGGCGCCCGCAGCTTCACCGGCCGCATCCGCACCGGACCGGTGCTCGCGATGCCGTGCAAGAACGGCTTGTAAGAACCCCAGGACCCGCACCGCCACGCCACCAACTCAGCCGCCACGCTCACGCCGCCGTTGCGAGCGTGGAAGTCGTAGAACCCGAACAGCGCGGCCAGGTGACGGTTCACCGTCGCCGCGCTGCGAACCGCCGCCGTGTCATCGAACACGATCACGTTGTCAGCCGGAGCCCGCAGCCATGCCACGAACCGCGAGACGTCCTCGACCCCGACGCTGTCCCAAACAAGGCGACGGGTCTCGAGGAACTCGAACCAGAGCCGCAGACCGTGCGCGTAGGCCCTCACCGTGTTCGGTGAACGCTCGATGCCCGCCAAATGCCCCAGATAACGCTCCGCCGGCTCCACCTCAGCCCATTCATCGTCGATGACCGTCCAAGACTCCGCGCCGGTCACCGGCATCACCACACGCTGCACTCTCATAGGCCACCTCCACGACACCTCGACCGGACCGAGCCAAACCGACCGCAGCATTGTCTAACGCACACCGACAGCAACATCGCGGACACTAACGACACCGCTATAGATAACGCGTCCTCGACAGGCCGTTATGCGTCTGTCAGCGACGTCGACGACACCCTCTGACGCGCTACAGATAATGGCGGCTTCGGTGGGGCCGTTAGAGACCCGGGCGGCGTGCCAGTTGGAGATCTGGGCGCGCCAGTTCCAGATGGTGCGTCCCAATCGGTTGATCTCGGGCGGCAGGTCTGGGTCTTGGAACTCGCGGGCGATTTCGGCGACTGTGGCAGCGCCGAGTTTGGCGTCGGGAATGCCATAGATGCCTCTCAGGGTTTCTTTGGCGTGCCAGGCGTTGCGGACCTCGCCGCGGGGGTCGCCTGCTGTGAGCAGGCCCCGTAGTTTGGTGCGGCCTTGGTCGCTGATGCGCTCTGACGCGCTGATGAGCAGTTTGCGGGCTCGGTACAGCGGGTCGTGTTTGTGGCCGCGGTGACCCAGCGTCTGGTTCTGGACTCGTCGCCGCACCTCGTCAAGGGCACCGTTGGCGAGTTTCACGACGTGGAACGGGTCCGCGACCTGCCGGGCGTGCGGCAGCGCCGTGTCGAACGCTGACCGGTACGGGCCAGACAGGTCAAGCACCGCCCAAGCGATGCCCCCAAGCCAGCTCGACGGCTGTGCCAACAGCCACCGGGCAGGGGCTTTGGCGGTACGGCCTGGGACTACGTCGATGAGTTGGCCCCGTCCGACGTCGACGATGTTGGTGGACCAGGTCTTGGCCCGGTACCGGCCGCGGCGGGCGAACAGGGTCTCGTCGAGTCCCAGCGCCTGCACCGCGCCGACCCGGTCGGTATCGGCGTCGAGCAGCGCTGAGCCCCAGCGACGTGTTGACGGTGTGCCACGCGCAGCCCAGTTCCGCCGCGATGTCTGTGAGCGGGCGGCCCCTGCCCGCCTGACGGGTCGCCCAACGCGCCGCGCGAGACGTCAACAGCGCCCTCGCAGGCGCGATCTGTTGTGCCTGCTCGCTGACATAGCCCGCCTCGCAGCTCTCATTTCCGCAGCGCCATCGGCGCTTGTGCCACACCAACGCCGCGGGCCTGCCCAACGCCGGGAGGTCCACCAACTCCACCCGCCGCTCGCCGTTGGACCACAACGGCCCGCCACAGCCCCCGCACAGCGGCCTCGGCGCCCGGCACCGGACATGAATCCGCAGCGGCGCGCCCTGTTCGTCTTCAACGCCGAGCACCTCCACGTCTCCGAGTCCCACGATCAACTCGCACATGCGTCTAGGGTCATATTCCACAGGGATCCTCCAGCTTCGGTTGTCTTTGACAACACCGATTCTGGGGGATCCCTCGCCTTCAACCACGGATGCCCACAACCCCCACTCCGCTCCAATTCGCGAAGAGCCAATAAAGGGTGGCCGAAACATGCGGGGAATAAGGGATTGCCAATTCGGCTGGGGCACGGGAATCACGTAGTGGACCAGCGCCGCTGTGGCGAAATCGGTGACCTCGTTCGACTGAGGTGGGATCATGATTTGAGTCCGCGTGATGTGTCCCTCGTCACCGGTGGTGTGCCGCCGGGCTCGCCGCCGCTGAGACCCTCGGCCTCGCCCCGCTTCGGTCCTGTCGCGACGCACGCGATCAGCTCATGCGAGTTAGATGGCTGTTACTCCGTTCAAGAGTAACAGCGTGCCACAGACGACTCCGGCGCTTCCGAACGTGGCCGTGCGCAAGTACGTTCCTTGAACGTTCCCAATAACGATCACCGCGACCAACAAGATCGCCGCGCCGATCAGCCCGACTGCTGTCGCAGCGCCTCGCTCTGAGCCGGCCGATATCGCCAGAATGGCAAGTGCCGGGGTGAAAATAACGGGAAAAGCCATCGGGACAATTCCGGCTCGCCACCCCGCCAGACCGGGTTCTGGCGAGGGTGGCTGCATGAAGAGATCACGAATGCCGACAAGCAGTACAGCGGCGCCTGCGGCGATTCGAGATGAAGATCCAGTTACGTTGAGCCACTCCAAGATCGACTCGCTCAGCACGCCAAGCAGGCCCACCGCGACCAGACTGAGCGCGGTCGCAACCGCAATTGCCTTACGTCGAATATCGGCTTTTGGCGGAGCGCAAGCCGCGACTCGGAAGGGATTGGTGGCGCAGACTGCGGCCAGCGCTATCAGAGTTGAGCTCATTGGGGCATCCAATCTTCAAGGAGCAACAGTGCCGAGAGGGCGTGTTGCTGATCGTCCATCTGGGTGATGTCGTTTCGGAACCAAGCACCTTGCAAACGCAGCGGGTCACGGTGTTGCTGGGCCTGCGCAGAACTGACCTGGCGCTTCATCAACAGGTGAGCGACGCAGCGTGCTCGATCATTCAGCGCATCGATGTCAACGCCGGTCACTGCAAATCGATTCAAGAATCGCAGGTAGTTGCCTATGCCTTCGCCGAGCGTGCCGACACCGGCCGGAACCGCAACTGTTCCTCTGGTCAGCCGCGTCAAACCACCCTGGCGTTGTGACTCATAACGAACCTGCAGACCGAGCAGGTTGAGTTGTCGATTCAGCCACCGGCTTGTCGCCGCGCCATCCAGCTCAAGGTCAGGTTCAGAACTCAAGCTGTCGGCATTCGGCCAGCGACTCATCGTCTCAAGCGCGTATGCACCCCAGTGATCCGAGATCGGCGGCCATGGTGACTCGACACGGTCGCGGTCCTCGATGAGATATCGATAGACACGCAACGCGGATTCGTCGAAGTTTTCGTCCGGGAAGGTCAAGTGAAGTCTCGCCAGAGCCCAGAGAACCTCCCCGGTGAAGAACGGGGAACGACCACTAGTTGATCCAGTGGTGGTGTCGATTGAGGCACCCACCGAACCATCGGCGTTGACGACTCTGGTCAAGGTTCGCCCGAGCGCAAGGAGCAAAGGATCGCGATCATCTGCGAGGGTGGCCCAGCGTCTCTCGTCCAGTGCTGCAACCAGTAGTCCGACAGAACCGCTCCTCGCGCTTGCGCCTCGTCCGAACACGAGACCTATGGGAGTGTTCTGGAGGCGCGCATCAACATGGGCCAAGCCGCGATCGGCAATTTCTGCTGCTCCTTTGATCCCAGCAGACTCTGCCTGATACAGCGACAACAAGACACCGGCATGGCGGACATCGTTGTACCCGCCGAGTTCTTGGCTCTCGGCGCGGTCGTAGCGGTAGACGAAAGTTCCGTCGTCGTTGCTGTTGGCTGCGAACCACGACACCGTCGCCAGCGCCGCGTCGTTGAGTTCCGCAGATGTCGGTTGTCCGCAGTCCTCAGGGTGGACGGTTAGCGCTACCAGTCCTGCGATGACGATCCAGGCCACGACCCCGCGAAGGACTCTGGTTCGGAGGGGCGACACCCCGCCACGTTAGTGAGTTCCATAGCTGTACGGGTAGCGGCTGCGGCTGACCCTACGATTGGGCGATGCGACGATGGACGATCCGGCTGATTCCCGCCGTCGCCGCTGTGCTGGTCCTCGCTCCACTGATTCGTGATCCCACCAGCGACACTTATCCGCTTTCGACTTACCCGATGTTCGCCACCGATCGCGGCCACATTCACAGCATCGCCACCGCAGTGGAACGAACCAACGACGGCTTTGCGCGGCTGTCGCCCGAATTGATCGCAGGAACCGATGAAGCGGTGCTCGCCTCGGTGACCGTCAAGCAAGCGGTACGGCTTGGCGAGGCAGAGATTCTCTGTGAGGAGATCCTTGAGCGACTTGGTCCCGGTCGCCAAGTTGAGGTGCGCACCGAGACGTTCGATGTTGTCGCGCTCAGCGTGGACGGTTCAACCGACTCCACAGTGACGATGCACGCAACTTGCGGGGGTGGATCGTGACGCAGCGATTGGCCATGTTGCGTATTCTCGTCTTCGCGTACGCAGCGGTGTGGACGATAGTGCGGGCGCCCCATTTGCTGGACACCATCGACTTGTCGTCGCGCCGCTTCGAAGCGATCGGCCCGCTGTGGTGGCTCAACGAGCCCGCACCAGCACTGGCGATAGTCGCAGCCGTTGCGTTGACACCCATCGCCTGTGGCGCCGCGGCGATGGGATGGCGATATCGCTCGTCTTCGCTGGTCGCGGTAGCGGGTTTCCTGTTCCTCACCACCTACCGGAACTCTTGGGGTCAGATCTTCCACACCGAGAATCTGGTGGCTTTACATCTCTGTGTCTTGGCGTTGTTCCCGGTAGCGTGCGCATATTGGTCGATGGAAAAGACCGTGGTGCCGGCCGACCAGGAAGAACTCGCGGGTTCGATCGTCAAGGCGTTATCGGTGCTTACTGTTGGCACCTATTTCCTGGCGGGTATCGCCAAGCTGAGAATAAGCGGTCTTGGCTGGATCGATGGCGACGTGTTGCGTCATCAGATTGCTTTCGACAACGCCCGAAAAGAACTGCTCGGCGATCCGACTGCACCATTCGGGGCGTTGATGTTGCGCAATTCCTGGACGCTCGCCCCGGCCGCAATAGCAGCCATCGCGGTCGAACTGGCAGCGCCGCTGGCTCTTGTTGGCCGCAGAGCCGCGTGGGTGTGGGCCGGTTTGGCTGTGGCGTTTCATTTGGTGATCCTCGGGGTGATGGCGATCGTCTTCCCGTACCACCTCATCGGCATAGCTCTGGCACCGTTGCTGCCGGTTGAGCGGCTTGGCACTACCGTTGCTGCGTGGCATTGCCGATTCCGGAGACGCTCGACGAGATTACGGACGACTGGCTGACTCTGGCTTTGCGCCGGCGCCAAGCCATCTCTACAGAGACCACGGTGCTCAGCCGCACAATCGAAGTTCTTGGTGTCGGTGAAGGATTCGCCGCCGAACTGGCGCGGATTCACCTCACCTATGAAATTGGTTCGGGTCCGGCGACGGTTATCGCCAAGATCCCCACTTCGGTGGAGGACAACCGCAACGGATCAGAGATGCTCGGCGTGTACGAGCGGGAACTACGGGTCTACGAACAGATCCTCCCCGAGATCGACGTCGCGGCGCCGCGACTGTATTACGGCGACATTGAAGTCAATCCGGATGCGGCGCGGCAGTTGGAGCGGATTCGCAGAATGGAGCGCCTGCCCATCTGGTTGCTGCGCCTGATCATGTTGCTGCTGATCCGCTTTGGGAAACCTAAGACCTTTCCGAGCATCTTGCTTCTCGAGGATCTGGCGCCTGCTGTGATCGGCGATCAGGTTCAGGGGTGTGACGTTGAGCGGGCAGGCGAAGCGCTTGAGGCCGTCGCTCGATTGCATGCCGCGACTTGGCAAGATCGGCGTCCAGCAGAGCGCTATTGGCTGGTTTCGGGAGCGATTGCACCCCGCCTCTTCCATGCGGGATCTCTTAGCCTGGATCCACCGGTGTGGTGAGGTGTTGGGGGTTGGCGCGTCCACCAGAAAGGCCTCCTGACATGGGAGAATGCTGTTTGATGTAACGGTCATTCTGGCCATGTGAGGAGGCACTTCCTGTGAGCAGCATATCTGGTGGGATTGATGGGGTGGAGGTTCGTTTTGATGAGGGGTCTTTGGTGGGGGATGCGGGTTTGTTGTTGGCGGGCACGGTGATGGATCGTCTGGGGCTCGAGGCGATGCTTGATGAGGTGGTGCGCCCGCCGGGGTCGGGGCGGGGGTCGGGGGCCAAGGTGCTGTCGTTGGTGGCGTCGATGCTTGTGGGGGGTTCGTTCATCGACGACGCGGACAGGCTGCGGGCCGGGTCAACAGCTCAGGTGCTGCCGTTTGGGCCGGTGGCGCCGTCGACTCTGGGAACGTGGCTGCGGTCGTTCACTTTCGGGCATCTGCGCCAGTTCGACCGCGCCAACGAGTTGGCGCTTGGCCGGGCGTGGTCTTTGGGCGCGGCGCCGGCTGTTAAAGAGATGACGCTGGATTTGGACTCCACGGTGTGCGAGGTTTACGGCCACCAAAAACATGGCGCTGCTTATGGCCACACCAAGACGCTGGGCTATCACCCGCTGGTGGCGGTGCGCGACGACACCGGCGAGTTCATCCACTCCCGTATGCGGTCGGGTTCGTCTCAGCGCGGTCACGGGCGGTTCGTGTCTGAGACCCTGGCCCGGCTACATCGCCTAGCACCCGACGCGGAAGTCACCGTACGCGCCGACGCCGGGTTCTTCTCCTATGACCTGTTGGACCTCATCGAGACCCACAACGCGTTCTGGTCGTTCACGATCCCCCAAAACGCCATGGTCAAAACAGCTATAGCAGCCATAGACGACAAAGCCTGGAAACCCATCGCCTACACCCGCGGCGGCCAAGCCCAAATCGCTGAGACCACCATCAAAACCGGGCCCCGATCCCGCAGCGCCGAACCCCGCGAACTACGGCTCGTGGTGCGACGCACCCGCCTCACCGGCCCCCAAGCCCAACTGTGGCCCGACTGGCGCCACCACTGCCTAGTCACCAACCGAACCGACCTCGACACCGAAACCGCCGACACCTACCACCGAGCCCACGCCCGAGTCGAACTCGCCATCAAAGACCTCAAAGACAACGGACTAGCCCACTGCCCCTCAGGCAACTTCTCCGCCAACGGCGCCTGGTTGGCCTGCGCCATGCTCGCACACAACCTCGCCCGCTGGACAGCCCGCCTCGGCCACACCCAACACCCCAAACACCTCACCATCGCGGCCACCGTCCGCAACCGGCTCCTGTCGCTGCCCGGCCGGCTCGTCAACCACTCAGGCCGCCACATCCTACGCCTACCCCTCAACTGGCCCTGGAAACACACCTTCACCACAGCGCACCAACACCTACACAACCTGCCCCTGCTCATCTAAACGATTCACCCCCGGGGGCCGGCACCCCCAGCACACACCCCAACGCCACCAACCCAACCCAACCCCCAACCCCGACCCTGCACGCCCCAACACACCAAACCCGGCGTGAAACCCCCCGCCCGACCCCAACCCGCCCACCAACCCGCCCACCACGCGCTGACCAAAGGCCAATCGGTGGATTCAGGCTTAGTGCTCGACGAGGGTTTCTGAAGAACTACGGGCATTACCTCAGCGACCACACTCGTGAACTGTACGAAACAACCCGCAAAGACAATATTGATCGGACTATTCGGTTGCACCGTGACGTTCCCCAATGCATGCTCCACGGTGATTTTCGGCTCGACAATATGTTCTTCGCTGCCGGTGGAGGCTTACGCGCTCTGATCGACTGGCAGTTGTCGAGCTTTGGTCCGGCAGTGTCCGATATTGCTTACTTCATCTGTGGCTCGATCGACCCCGAGGTCCCGGAAAGTGAAATCGACGCTCTCTTGGCTCGATACCACAAAGCGCTGGTTTCTGCTGGCGTGACGGACTACCCACTTGAAGATCTGACAGCTCACTATGTCGACGTTTTGGTGGTGCTGCTAGCTCGCATGGCTTCAGTTGACTTGCTCGACCTTGGAGAACAGGACGGACGCGGCACAGACTTGGTGTCAGTATGGATAAAGCGACTCGATGCCCGGATGGCACGGGTGAGTTCGGGAGGGTAGCGATGGCGTCAGACAATCAAGCATCAGACAATGCAGCATCAGACAATGCAGCATCAGACGGTGCAGCATCAGACAATGCAGCATCAGACGGTGCAGGGGTATCGGAGATCTTTGACTCCGAGGCGTGGAGTCCGGTGGCGGGTTTTGAGACTCTGACCGATCTCACCTATCACCGTGCCAAGACACAAGGCACGGTAAGGATCGCTTTCAACCGCCCTGAAGTGCGCAATGCCTTCAGGCCGCACACCGTCGATGAATTGTATCGCTGTCTCGATCACGCTCGCATGTCGACTGACGTCGGCTGTGTTCTTCTCACAGGCAACGGTCCTTCACCCAAAGACGGCGGTTGGGCCTTCTGTTCGGGAGGTGATCAGCGGATTCGTGGCAAATCCGGCTACCAGTACGCCACGGGTGAAACGGCCGACACAGTCGACGCATCACAAGCGGGACGGCTACACATTCTCGAGGTTCAACGACTGATCCGAACGATGCCGAAGATCGTTATCGCGGTTGTCTGCGGATGGGCCGTCGGCGGAGGCCACAGCTTGCATGTCACCGCGGATCTCACCCTCGCCAGCGAGGAATTCGCCATCTTCAAACAAACTGACACCGATGTAGCCAGCTTCGACGGTGGCTTCGGTTCGGCCTATTTAGCTCGTCAGGTGGGACAGAAACGAGCTCGTGAAATATTTTTTCTGGGACGCAACTATTCGGCTCGCCAAGCTTTTGAAATGGGAATGGTCAACGCGGTTGTTTCCCACGACCGCCTGGAAGTGGTTGCACTCGAGTGGGGGGCGGAGATCAACTCAAAGAGCCCCACGGGCCAGCGAATGGCCAAGTTCGCCATGAATTTGATCGATGACGGACTCGTTGGTCAGCAAGTGTTCGCCGGCGAGGCGACGCGACTTGCTTACATGACCGACGAGGCCGTCGAAGGGCGAGACGCTTTCCTTGAGAAACGAGACCCCGATTGGTCAAGCTTCCCCTGGTATTTCTGACTCACAGGTTTTCAATACGCCAGTCAACCGGTTCACGGGCTGCTTCGACGAGCGCCGCGTTGGCCCTGCTGAACGGTCTTGTTCCAAAAAAGCCGTTGTGCGCGGAGAGCGGCGAGGGATGGACAGACTCGACGATGACGTGCTTGCCAGTGTCAATCAATGACCGCTTTTTTCGAGCGGCGGCACCCCAGAGAATGAATACGACTCTTTGTTCTTTGGCATCCACACAGCGAATCACCTCGTCGGTGAATGTCTCCCAACCGTGGCGTTGGTGGCTAGCGGCTCGATGAGCTCGCACAGTGAGGGTGGTGTTGAGCAGCAGCACTCCGTTGCGAGCCCAAGTTTCGAGGTTGCCGTGATTGGGAGGTTCGATCCCGAGATCTTGCTCCAGCTCAGCGAAAATATTGATTAGAGACGGGGGTACCGGCACGCCATGACTCACCGAAAAGCAGAGACCGTGGGCTTGACGCGGGCCGTGGTAGGGATCCTGGCCGAGAATCAGAACCTTCACTTGAGCCAAGGGAGTCAGGTGAAGTGCTGCAAAAACCTTTTCATGAGGTGGGTAGACATCACCGGTCATCCGCTCCTGGCGTACGAAGGCCATGAGTTCACGCCAGTAGGGTTTGTCGAACTCCTTACGGAGAACCGGATTCCAATCCGTGGTGGGTGCCATGCCCCGACTTCGCTGGGCGCTGCGGCTCAGAAGGGCCGGGTGCCGATCACAGAAGCGCGCTCCATCACCCGGATGTCGGGGTAGTAGTCACTCGACGCGTAATGCTGCACCGCGGCATTGTCCCAGAACACAACCGTGTCAGGCTCCCAACTCAGACGGAATTGATACTCGACTGTGTTGGCCTGGCCCGACAGGTGCTTGATCAACTTCACACTCTCAACCTCGTCAAAACCTTCAATGTGCGAGGTGAAATAGGTGTTGACGTAAATCAGCTTGCGTCCCGTTACCGGGTGGGTTCGCACGACTGGATGACGTACCAATGGATAACGCTCGCGCATTTCTTCCTGTTGGCCCTCTGGCACCTGGCTCGCGAAGGCGAGCATGTAGTCATGGATCGCGTAGAGGTCGTCAATCCGTTCCTTGGTTTCGTCGTCCAACCCGTCGTAGGCCGCTGACATATCGGCGAAAAGGGTGTCACCACCGGTGGGTGGAACTTCGATGGCGTGCAGGATTGCGCCCATGGAAGGGACCTCACGCCAGGTCACATCATGATGCCAACCGTTTTCGAACCCCCCGGTATCGGCCCCTTTCGCAAAGCGAACCAATTCGGGGTGCTCTTCGTTGCCGGTGATGAAGGGATGGATTTCCAGGTCTCCGAAACGTCGGCCGAAGGCCACATGTTGCGCCGAGGTGAGCGGCTGATCGCGAAAGAAGATGACCTTGTAGTCGGCCAGCGCAGCTGAGATTTCAGCGATTGTTGAATCTGGTAGCTCAGTGCAGATATCGACGCCGCGAATCTCCGCGCCGAGGGTTACACCGCGGGGAATGACCTCGATCTCATTGAACTGAGGTCTGGCGAGACGTTGACGTTCCGGTGCGAGGTGCAGCAACGGTCCGAGCGTCACATCGAAACGGTCGATGCGAACCCGGCCCGGTGTGATGTTGCCGGCAGGATCACTGGTTCCAGCCTCGACTTCAACTTCGGTAACGGCCATTGGGATCCTCACTGCGCTGCTGTCGATGGGAAGTCTAGGACTGATCGTTGGCGGTTGGGCAATCGCGAGTACCGGCCCCAAACCAGCGGCGAAGCAGAACGGTTCAACCGCACCCTCGCCCACGAGTGCTTATACAACTACAAGTTCCGATCCGAATCCGAACGCCGCATGCACCTGAACGCCCGAGACACACGACGACAACTGTCACCGACACCACACCGCCAAAGGCGGCCCACCCGCATCACGCGTCGACAACCTCACGCGAACCGACACTCAAGTCCAGAGATCGGCGATGGGTAGAGCGATCAGGCGGTCGCCGAGTTGGATGCGTCGGTCGCCGGTGTGGAAGACGATTCCGACAACGAAATCCGTTCCGACCTCATCAAGTCGTCGACGAAGAACAGCCATCGACTTGGTATCGGCGGGTCGAGCGACCGTTGCGGCCTTGACTTCGACCGCGATCACATGTCCGTCCGCTGACTCGATGATGGCATCGATCTCGAGTCCGTCGCGGTCTCGAAAGTGGTGGAGTCGTGCGGAGGTCTCGGACCAGGTGAGTTGTTTCGCGAGTTCAGCGATCACGAAAGACTCGATGAGCGGTCCGACCGAGGAGTCGTTCAGTCGGGCCAGTGCGGTGGGAGTCTTGCCGATGATCGCAGCGCCGAGTCCTGTGTCGCAGGCATAGAGCTTCGGGCGATGCACGATCTTGGTCGTGACATTGCGACTCCACGCGGGAACACGGTGAACGAGGAAAGTTGTCTCTATCCAAGGCTCGTAGACTTGGGCGGTTGATCGGTCGATACCGACACGCTCGGCGAGACGCGAGAGAATCAGTTCCGAACCACTCGTCGCAAGCAGCAGTCTGGCCATAGCGAGCAACGCGTCGAAGCGGCGGAGGTCGGTGGCCGTTTCAACCTCTCGCCGTAGAACGGTTTCCAAGTAGCGCTCGAACCAGCGACGACGGATGCTCCTGTCGAAGCTCTGAACTTCGGGGTATCCGCCCTGGCAGACGAATTCGAGGTACTCGCCTCGGCCAGGTGTTGCGCCTCGATGCTTGATCAGGACTGACGGATCGTGAAAGGCGCGGTCTATGAGGTCATCGGGCCCGTCGTGGCGTTCGCCCATCGACAACGGCCACAGGGTGATGAGGTCGATCCGTCCGGCGAGACTCTCGGTGAGATTGGGCGATGTCAGGAAGTTCGTGGATCCGGTGATTATGTACTGCCCCGGTGAGCGCGACTGGTCGAGACGTTGTTTGATGGCCAGGATCAACCGGTCGCCACCGCGTTGGATCTCGTCGATGACTGCCGGAGTCCCCAGCGTGTCGAGGAACAAGGAGGGGTCGTCGAGCGCGGCCGAAAGATCATCTTCGCGATCCAACGTCACCAAGGGAGCAGACAACTGGTTCGCCAGCAACCCGGCGAGAGTGCTTTTGCCCACTTGGCGGGCACCTTGGAGCACTACGGCGCGGAACGCCGAATGCGAGTCCACGGTGGACTTGAGACTGCGTCGCGGGATCAACTGGTTCTCGTCGATGCCTGAAGCCTACCTCGTAACCAACAATTTGTCGATCTCGAAACCAGCATTTTGTCGATCTTGAAACCAGCATTTTGTCGATCCCGATTCCAGCATTTTGTCGTAAGATCTTGTTCTGCCGGCGCCTCCTTCAGATTTCGGTGTTCCAACCCCCAGATTCTGGAGCCCCCAACCATCTCGCCGCGGACCCACTCCTTCAATCCGAAGAGCCGCTTAATCCGAAGAGCTTGCCCTCCTGTTCCCGTGACGGCGAACGAGACCGAGACGGGTATACGAAACCACGGTGCCAACTACACCCGGAGTATGTGCAACGGTCGGGTGGCTAACTCACGAGCGCGTAGCTGCTGTAGCGTCGGGAGGTGGGCAACAAGACGCGTGACGTGGTCGTGATCGGAGCTGGACCTGCTGGGGCGGCAGCGGCGATCCAGGCGGCAAGGGGTGGTGCTTCGGTAACGGTTTTTGAGAAAGCACCATCAGGCCGCGACAAGGTGTGTGGAGATGGACTAACCCCACGAGCCGTACACGCGCTCAACCAACTCAACATCGACATGAGCGGCGCCCATCGCATTGATGGTCTGCGGATGATCGCTAACAAAACCCGCCGTGAACTGCCGTGGCCCGCCAATGGGTCGTTCGCTCCCAACGGCGCGGTGTGGCCTCGTCGACTTCTTGACGCACACCTGATGACCGCCGCCGGAGAAGCAGGCGCTGAGATCATCTGGAATACAGAGGCCACGCCGATCCGCCAAGACGAGGGCCGCGTGATCGGAGTGACCGCGGGTTCGGACAAATGGCATGCGGAACTCACAGTGGTAGCAACTGGGGCACCCGGCAATGTCGCGCGGATGCTTGGCGCAGGGCGAGTAGAGAACGAACCGCATGGACTGGCCATCCGAAGTTATGCGGCCTCTCCGCGCCACGCCGAACGGCATCTCGAAGCTTGCTTAACCTTGCGCGATTCCGACGGCACTGCAATCCCTGGTTACGGGTGGATGTTCCCCGCTGGCGACGGCACGGTCAATATCGGTGTGGGTGCGCTGTCGACTATGAAGGGTTACCGGAAGCTCAACTTGAATCGTCTCATCGACTCCTATCGCGACTTGATTCGCGACGAATGGGAACTCGGTGACTATCTTGAGCGACCGAGGGCGTGGAGATTGCCGATGAGCGCGCAACGCCGTCACGGCGATGGCTGGGTGGCGATCGGCGATGCCGCAGGTCTGATCAATCCGATGAATGGCGAAGGCATCGACTATGGGCTTGAGTCGGGGGTTCTGGCCGCGGATTTGTTTCTCGCCGATCCCACTAGTGCCCCGGCGAATTACGACCGGCTCGTCGGGGAACGCTTTGATGCCTTCTTGCGAACCGGACGCCGCTTCAGTTTCTTGATTGGGCACCCCTTTATATTGCGCTCGGGCCTGCGCTTGGCCGTAGGAACCCAGACCATCGCCAACATCACCTTGCAGGTAATGGGGAATCTGCTTGATGCCGATGCTCCGGGGGCGGCTGGCAGAGTTCTGCGCATTGCCGATCGAGGCCTAGCCCTGGCCGACCCCCTGCTCCGCAAAACCCGCGCTCCCGCCTAATCCGACAACCCGCGCAGATTCCCGAGGCTCCGGCTATGCCCGGCGCAAGCAGAGCCGAGGCTCCGGTTATGCCCGGCGCAACCTCGGCTCGGTTATGCCCGGCGCAAGCAGAGTCGCGGCTCCGGGTATGCCCGGCGCAACCTCGGCTCCGGTTATGCCCGGCGCAACCTCGGCTCGGTTATGCCCGGCGCAAGCGGAGTCGCGGCTCCGGTTATGCCCGGCGTATGCTGAACGGATGAGTGATGTCACGCCTGCTGAAGAAGACCTACCTCTCATCATCTCTGTAGACGACCATGTGATGGAACCGAAAGATCTCTGGCAGCAGCAGCTTCCTGCGAGCGTGCGAGATCGTGGCCCGAGGGTGGTGCAAGAGCGGATTCGCCTCAAGTTCGAAGGAGGCCACTACGGCTTCGAGCGTCATGACCCAGCCGGACAGATGTGCGACGTGTGGCTATATGAAGACAGTGTCACACCTACTGGTTTCCTGCATGGACCTGCCGGTGTGCCCCGCGAGGAACAGCGCAACGTGGCTGCGGTATACGAAGACTTGCGACCGGGGACGTATCGGCAGATTGATCGGCTGTCAGACATGGACCTGAACCATGTGGAGGCGGCAATCAACTATCCCAATATCTTCCCCCGCTTCTGTGGGCAGGGATTTCTTGAGCGTGACGACAAGGAACTCGCTCTTGAATGTCTCAAGATCTATAACGATTGGATCATCGATGATTGGGGCGGTGGCGCCGGCAAAGGCCGCCTGATTCCCTTGACGCTGGTTCCTTTGTGGGACCCGCAGATGTCTGCAGACGAAGTACGACGCTGTGCAGCCAAGGGAAGCTACGCCATCGCCTTTTCGGAGAACCCGTCCAAGTTGGGCTGCGCAACCATGTACAGCGGTGAATGGGATGTCTTGTGGCAAGCATGTGAGGAGACAGAAACCACTGTCTCGATGCATATCGGGTCCTCTTCATCGATGCCTTCAACATCGCCGGACGCGCCGTTGGCGACATCAATGTCTTTGTATGCCCAGAACGCCGAAGGCTCGATGGTCGACTGGGTCTTTTCGGGCACCCTCGAGCGTTTCAAGAAAATCAAGATCGCCTATGCCGAGAGTCAGGTGGGATGGATGCCGTTTCAGATGGAACGGATGGACTCGGTGTTCCGAGAAGGTCGTGGCGGCGTTGGCGGAGAGGGACCGCTGCCCAGTGAAATCGTCAAGGGCCGAGTGTTCGGCTGCATTTTCGACGACCTGGTAGGCCTCAAACAGCGAGACGATGTTGGGATCGACCAAATTTTGTTCGAGACCGACTATCCGCATTCCGACGGCACCTTCCCGCACTCCCGCAAAGTGGCCCACAGCATGTTTGCAGCCACCAAGATGAACGCCGAGGAGTGTTACAAGGTGATGCGCGGCAACGCCATCACGGCCTACGGATTGGAACGTTTCGGAATCACCGAGTAGACGCCAGCGAAGCTGACCCAAGAGCAGCGAGTGGACTCGTGTACTCAAGCCCCTGAGCTTCGGCGACATGTTGCTCAGTCAACAATCCTCTGTGGGTGTTCAAGCCGTTGAGAAGATGTTCGTCGTCGAGCAGAGCGCACTCAAGTCCCTTCTCAGCTAGCGCCAGGGTGAAAGGAAGGGTTGCGTTGTTGAGTGCGTAGGTGGATGTTTGGGGAACCGCCCCAGGCATGTTGGCGACGCAGTAGTGGACGACATCATCGATGATGTAGGTCGGTTCGGTATGCGTGGTGGGCCTCGATGTCGCGAAGCAACCCCCTTGGTCGATTGCCACGTCAACCAACACCGAACCGGGTTTCATGCGCTTGACTAGTTCGGGCCCTACCAGTTTGGGGGCGGTGGCACCCTTGATCAGTACAGCACCAATTACCAGATCGGCGGCTAGCACCTGTTCTTCGAGGGAGGCGCCCGTTGAGTAAAGGGTCACCAAACCGTTCCCGAAGCGGCGAGAAAGCCGGTTGAGGACTTCGAGGTTGCGGTCCAGAACTGTGACTTGTGAGCCCATGCCAATGGCCATTTCGATGGCGTTCTCACCCACGACTCCCCCGCCGAGAACGAGTGTTCGCGCGGGAGCGACCCCGGGTACCCCCCCGAGCAACCGTCCTGAACCGCCATTTGAGGCTTCGAGGCAATGGGCACCGGCTTGGATCGACATACGCCCCGCGACTTGAGACATGGGTGCCAAAAGGGGCAGTCCTCCGTCGTTGTCGGTGACAGTTTCATAGGCGATACAGGTTGCGCCGCCGGCGAGGAGTTCTTCGGTTTGTGCTGTGTCCGGGGCGAGATGGAGGTACGTGAACAGGACATGATCGGGACCCAACACGGCTCGTTCGGCAGCCTGGGGTTCTTTGACTTTTACGATCAACTCTGATTGGGCGAACACCGCCTCCGCGTCGGAAACCACGCGGGCTCCCGCAGCCGAATAGTCGGCGTCAGAGGCACCGATGCCATTCCCCGCGCCTGTTTGAACCAGAACCCTGTGACCGCGCATAGTGAGTTCTCGCACGCTTGTGGGGGTGAGTCCCACTCGCCGTTCGGCAACTTTGATTTCTGTGGGAACTCCAACGCGCATTTGGCCACCTCCGAGAACAGAATACGCGTGTCTTTGGAGAATGTGTGTGCGTATTGAGCGTAGGGATGCCCTTTTGACGCAATATACTGTTGTAATTCTTAGTATTTACCAGAGATTATTGTTCACAGGAGTCGAATCGTGTTAGATGAACTTGACGCCACCGATCGCGAAATCTTGCGGGTCTTGCAGGTTGATGCCCGTATCACCAATGCAGCTCTCGCCGAGAAGGTCCACCTGTCTGCGTCGGCTTGCCTGCGGCGAGTGCGTCGCCTTGAAGAGCTCGGAGTGGTGACCGGTTATGTAGCGGTCCTCGACCGCAAGCTCATTGGGCGTGGCACTTCCATTTTTGTTGAGATCGCCCTGACTAGTCAGCAGGAAGACCATCTTGACGCCTTTGAGGAAGCGGTGGTCGATGTCGCGGAGATACTCAGTTGTCATTTAATGGCGGGCAACAGCGACTATCTCCTGCATGTCGCGGCGACCGATGTTGCCGACTACGAACGTATCCACAAGGCCTACTTGGCAAGACTCCCCCACGTCGGACAACTGCGTTCCAGCTTCGCGCTGCGCACCGTCTGCGATCGCAAAGCTCACCGCTTCAGCGGTTGAATTTCACATTAGATAGACGACCCATCGACAATTTATCCGCGAGACTCAGGCATGGCAGATTCTCGGCCGGGTTGCACGAACTTCACCTTGACTGCGGTGATCGTGCTACTCGGTGCGATCGTCGGTGCGGTGATTGGCGGTCTCTCGGGTTTCTTCTTCGGCGGCGTTTTGGGCTATGTGTTGCTACGACAGACCGATCTGAGGCGGCGGCTCAAGAGCGTCGAGGAAGCTCAGCGCTGGGTAAAGGGGTTCCCTACTTCCGAACCCGCTGCCCCTCTCCCTCCGCCGTTGGTTCCTCCCGCGGTTCCGCCTTTGTCTCTCCCGCCGCCTCCGCCAGCGCCGCCTCAAGCGGATCGAGAACCGGTCCCTTTCGAGGCGCCTTCCGTTACAGAACCCGTTGCCCACGTCGCTCAACCGCCAGCACCTCTGGCAGCCCCGCTGCACGAACCCACCGCGCAGCGAGCGGGCGACCGTAATGTTCAGGCCGAGCCGTCCTTGGATTCAGACAACACGCTCGCAAACACTCTCAAGACTTGGGTGACGACCGGCAATGTGCCCGTCAAGGTCGGAGTGTTGGTGTCGCTGGTAGGACTGGGTTTCTTGATTCAAGAGGCCAACGAGCGAGGATTCATCACGCTCACGATTGAGATGGGATTGATCGCGGTCGCGCTGTTCGGCTTGGCGTTGCTCGCTATTGGCTGGCGCTTGCGACGGACGCACACGATCTATGGACTCAGCCTTCAGGGTGGAGGGATCGCGGCCCTCTATTTGACCACCTATGCAGCCTTCGCTGTGTATGACGTCTTGGGGGCCTTGCCGGGAGGATCAGCTGTCATCGTCATCACGGTCGGCGCGGGTGTCCTCGCCGTGGTGCAGGACGCACGCTCCTTGGCAGTTCTCGGGATCATCGGCGGGTTTCTTGCCCCCGTGCTGGTGTACACCCAACCTGAAGACCATCTTGCGCTCTTCAGCTTTTATGCGGTACTCAGCGCGGCGATTGTCGGAGTGGCTTGGTTCAAGGTGTGGCCGGAACTCAATCTTTTAGGGTTGGGCTTTACATTCGGGATCTCGGCCTTCTGGCTTTGGGACCGCTACTCGACTGATGACTGGGCTTCGACGCAGCCGTTGATAGCGATCCTCGTCTTGTTGTACATGGCGATACCGGTGCTCTTCGCCATCCGAGAGGTTCCTGACATTGAGGATCCGTGGATCGCTCCACTGGTGTTCGGCACGCCATTCATGGGGTTCGGATTGCAGTACTTGGTGATCGGGCACACTGAGTACGGTCTGGCGATCAGCGCGCTGCTGTTGGCTATCGCTCAAGGCGCCTTGGCTCTGATCGTCCGCCGACTGCACCAGGAGCGGGGTCAATTGGCCGCGGTCTACACGGGCCTAGCGCTGACGTTCTTGGCCCTCGCTGTTCCGTTCGCGCTCGACGCCCACTACACGTCGACGGTGTGGGCGCTGCAAGGCATCCTTCTGGTGTGGTTCGGTTGCCGTCGCGAACGGGTTTTTGCCATCGGTGGCGGCGCGTTCTTGCAGACCCTGGCTGGTTTGTCGTTCATGGTGCACTTGGATACTTCGGGGTTCAGCTTGTATCCAGAAGACCCATTGCCGATTGTCAACGAGTACTTCCTGGGTGCTGGGGTGCTCGCTGTTGCTGGTCTAGCGTCGGGTTGGCTGCTGTACCGGGACAGGGAGCGTGCGAGTGTCGACAGCGCTGCGCCTCCGCTGGCGTTGGCCTGGGGAACTGTCTGGTGGATTCTCGGAGGACTCTTCGAAATCGGCTCCCAACTCGGGGCTGGGCATCTGTCTGCGGCCCTGGTCTTCGTCGTGGCTTCCTTCGGTACGGCGACCTTGCTGTCCCGTCGGTTGCGGTGGCCCCAACTCGACACGTTGGGGCTTGGGATTCTTCCGACCATGGCAGCGGCGCTGATCATCTCGCTGGCTACCCAGTCCCATCCGCTCGGGTTATACGGATGGCCAGCCTGGCCGCTGTCGTTGATCGCCCACTACGGGTTCCTGCGCCTGCGAGAGAGCGAGAGAGAGAGTTCAGTCAGTTCGTTGCAATGTTGCATGCCGGCGTTTATTGGTTGCTTGCCGTGCTGGTCGGAGTTGAGGTCTATTGGCAGGTCGATCGCTTCGCAAGCGACGTGTGGCCACCCGTGGTCGCTTTTGCCGCCGTGTTGTTGCTGGTGGCTGGAAGCTTGTTGGGCAGGCGTTTGTTGGCCTGGCCGCTGGCAGCCCATTGGCGGGGTTATCTGTTGACATGCTGCGGGCCGGTCTTGATGGTGTTGGCGACTGTCGTGTTGGTGACACACCTCGTTTTCGACGCGGACCCCCCGCCTCTGCCCTACTTGCCGGTACTGAATCCGCTTAGTTTGTTGGCCGTGCTCTTGGTGGCGGTCGCGTTGAGGTGGAAAAGGCTGGCCGCTTCCTTTGAGACTCACGTTTTTGCACACTTGTTAGCCGCATCATGGGTGCCTGCGTTGGCGGTAGTGGGCGTAGTCGCGGTCACGATGGAAGCGGCGCGCAGCATCCACCATTGGCAAGACGTTCCTTGGGAATTCGAATCGTTGGTTGCCTCTACAACACTGCAAGCGTCGCTGTCGGTGATCTGGGCTGTGATCGCGCTGGGGGGAATGGTCGCTGGTGTGCGCTTGAGCGACAGGCGGGTGTGGGCGGCGGGCGCTTCCTTCATGGCCATGGTGGTCATCAAGCTGTTCCTCGTGGACCTCAGCAGTCTCACCGCCGTCAGCCGAGTGGTGTCATTCCTAGGCGTCGGTGTCCTACTGCTGATTGTGGGATATCTCGCCCCGGTACCTCCCGACACAACCGAGGAGACTCCACAGGATTGACCAACTGAAGTGTGACCAGCTCAGGTGTTGGGGAGGTGGTACATCTCAGCGGCGGGTTTGAGGGGCCGGGCGTACCACAGCGGGCGGCGCAGACCACCCGGACCGGGCGCCGGGCGGGTCATTGAGAGCCACTCCCGGTAGGCCTCGCGGCTCTTGGCCGTGTCGACCACCACATCGCCGTACTGGTCGCCTGCTTCGGCGGGTGTGACCCGGACTCGCTGGTGCCAACACTGCATCCCGGAGATCGGGTCTGGTTGCACCGAGAAAGTCAGGTTCTGGTGCACGCCGGTGTCCTTCCACCAGATGCGCTGACTGTCGGGATCCTCGGAATCGAAACGGCGGATCCCGTCGGTACGGGTCAGTTTCCAGGACTGGCCACCGTCGCTGTTGTCGATACGGTCGATCTCTGCTTTGCCCGTTCCCCAAGAACGAGCCTTGTCCTCTTCGATACGCCAGCGACCCATGTGATGCGAAGCTGCAACCACACCCGGTCGGATTCCTTCAGTGCGCCAGGCTTGAATGACGAAATGCCCGATACGGGTGGAGATGCGCACCAAACCGTTTTCTTCGATTCCGAGTTTCTCGGCATCGCTCGGGTGAATCCACAAGGGATGCCGATGGCTGATCTCATTGAGCCACTTGGAGTTCGCTGAGCGGGTATGAATCAACGTCGGTATCCGAAAGGTCGGCAGCAGAATCCGCTCGTTGCCTTCGATGTCGAGGTCCTGATGGTGGACATGGGACTTGATCCAGGTGGGAGCGGCGTATTCGCGCCAACCCCAATCTGCCAGCGTCGTCGAGAAGAGTTCGAGCTTCTTTGACGGCGTGGGAAAGCCTTCTTTGACTTCGCCATCGACTTCGACAGCCGGTGACCCCTCGCCTAGGTCTGCCAGCGTGATCTCGCTGAGGTGCTCGGGGGTGCCGTCCCAGGTGCCTATCGTCCCGGGCTTGCGAAACACCTGGTCATCGCCCTTGATGCAATCCGCGATGCCCTCTGGGGTGACGATCCGCTCATAGGGCGTGACCATGTCACCCGGCACCGCGAAAGCACCGACGTCTCGCATGTATTCGAGCGGCGACTTGCCGGCCTCAGCAGCAGCTTCGGGTAGTCCGGGCACCGACTCGGCGAACATGGTTCCGTAGTACTCGTCGACCGATATCGGCGTGCCAGGGTTGGTGTCGGACTCGAACCACTGCCGGATTCCCCGGGTTCCGTCAGGATCGATGTGCCAGGAGAGGTCGATCCAGAACTCATTCTCCTCTGACACTTCACCGGGGTTGAACTCCTGGCTGCGAACCTTCGGCCCCAACGACTCACCGCGGATCTCTGCGTAACGACGCATGACTGGTTGGCGAAAGCCGATCCAGCGACCGTTGTGGGTCTCGAAACTGGCCACATCGTGCCGTTCGGTGCCTACACCCATGGGCAGCACATAGTCGGCATACCAAGCGGTTTCGGACCATGTAGGGGTGAGCGCTACATGGCAGCGCACCTTGGACTCATCAGTCAGGGCCTCAAGCCAGCTGAACCCGTCCGGATTGGTCCAGATCGGGTTGTAGACACGGCTGAAGTAGACGTCGAGGGTCCCGCGGCCCTCGTTGAGAAAGTGAGGCAGCAGCATCGACATCTCGTGATGCGACAACGGGTATTCCCGGGGCCACAACAATTCGTTCCACTGATACAGCGGCGGCGCTCCCTTGGGCTGTGTTGGTTTGAACTTGTTCCAACCGTTGCCGCTCGTTCCTCCGACCGTGGCCACTGAACCGGTCAAGACGTTGAGGAAGAACAGGCAACGTGCAGTCTGCCAGCCGCCGAGGTTGCCTGCGGCTGCGGCTCGCCAGTTGTGCGAGGCGAGCTTGGTCGGGTGCGCACCGATGATCTCCGCGATCTCACGCAGTTGCTCTGCGTCAACACCACAAATCTCTTCTGCTGCTTCTGGGGTGTATTCGCGATATGCGTCCAGCAAGGCGACTTCGAGCGAATCGAACTCCAGTTGCAGATCCGGGCGGGTCTCGCGCAGGTAGGTCTCCCAGTTGACCCAACGACGCACGAACTCACGCTCCCAGGTGCCGTTCTCGATCAACAGACGGGCGATCGTCAACAACAAGAAAGGTTCCGTGCCAGGCCAGGCAGCCAGCCAGTAGTCGGCTTTGGCGCCGGTGTTCGAGAGCCTCGGGTCGACACAGATTACCGTCGCGCCCTTTGTCTGAGCCTCGATGATCCGTTGGGCATGAGGGTTGAAATAGTGACCGGCTTCGAGGTGCGCCGAGATCAAGAAGATCACTTCCGCGTTGGCGAAGTCTGATGACGGACGGTCGTGGCCCATCCATGACTGGTATCCGATACGAGCATTTGAAGAACAGATGTTGGTATGGCTGTTGTGCCCGTCTACACCCCATGCCTTGAGAACACGATCTGCATATCCGTCCTCACCGGGACGCCCCACGTGATACATCACGTTGTTGTGACGGTTCTCGTCGAGCGCGGTAGCGATGCGTGCCCCGATGTCACTGAGCGCTTCATCCCAGGACACCCGCTCCCATTGCCCTGACCCCCGCGCTCCAACCCGACGCATGGGGTGAAGAATCCGTTCGGTGTCGTTGACCTGATTGAGAGTTGCGGGGCCTTTGGCACAATTGCGACCCCGACTGGCCGGATGGAGAGGATTGCCCTCGATCTTGTCGATCTGGTTGGTCTCGTGGTTGACATGGGCGAGCAGACCACAGGCCGCTTCACAATTGAAACAAGTCGTGGGTATGAGGCTGTGGTGCTTTTCTACGCGTTTCGGCCAAGCTTTGGCGTCCAATGAGGTGTGATCGTGCCACTCATCGTGGGGTGGGTATTGCTTCAGGTCGGTCATGGCACGGTGGGTTCTTCTTGGCGGATTCTTCTAGGAGAGCGGCACAGACTGGCCGGCGCGGACAAAGGAGTCTTCATAGGCCCACATCCCGGCGATGGCGGCGACACCTGCGGCGGCCACCAGCAATGAACCGGAGCCGGTGGCCAAAGCGAGAATCAACACACATCCAGGCACGAAGAGGCCCACCAACACTCCGAACCAGAAGCGGTCACGGTAGGTGCCCTTGACCATCTGGTGAACAGCGGCCTCGACATGGGGAGTCCCCTTGGAGGTCGCCTCCAGCGTGATCAGAGCCGCAGTGACACCTACTCCGGCGAGGAAAGCCCAGCGAATCGCAGCGATTTCGGGAACTTCGACGAACAGGTCGATGATCGAATAGCCGGCACCCCCAGCGGTCACCGCTTGTGCCAACAGGGTCGGCAACAACAGTGGGGTCTGCCAGAGATCCCGTCCTTCGCACTGACCGAACAACAAAGCGGTGTAGCCGGCTGTAGCCGCGGCGCAGAGCACGACCGGGACCGAAAGCACTTTGAGGATGTCGGGGGCCTCGGCAATGCCGGCAATCCACCAGGCTGCAGTCACCGCAGCGAAAGCAGCCAGCACATAGGCGCCTTTCACCAGCCAGGAATCCCAGCTTCCTTTGGTGATCAGGTAATGGAAGCGGCCTGGTTGTTTGAGGTCCGCGATGAGCAGCACCCCGGTGACAGCCAGAAAGAATCCCGCAATCATTGGCGGTACGACACCCACCGCTGCGGTTTCGGCGCTATGCCCCAGCAGCACCAGCAACGTGGCCAGCGCCATCACACCAGCGGCTATCGCCTTGGTGACCAAGTAAGCCGAAACCTTGGTGGTCCAGGCCATTTGGTGCGATGTGGTGTAGGTGGTCCGGGCCACAACACCGCTGCTGTCGGGTGGCACGCTCGGGTGGTTCGGGGTGGTGTCGGCCCAGATCATCCCGTCGTTGGCAATGGCGGTGCGCAACGGATCGAGGGAGGCCTGGTCCGCTCCTAGGTAATAGACCTTGGGGTTGGTGCCCTGCTCCGGGGAGCGCACTGCCACGTCTTGGCGAGCAATGATCTTGGTTGCTGGATCCAAAGGATCGTCCAAGTCAGCGACTTTGATGGCATGGGTTGGACAGACGACCACGCAGGACGGTTCGAGTCCCTCTTCGATGCGGTGGTTGCAGAAGTTGCATTTGTGCGCGGTGTTGGTGGCGGGGTTGATGTAGAGGGCGTCGTAAGGGCAGGCGTTCATGCATCCCTTGCAACCGATGCAGTTGTCGTCGTTGAAGTCGACGACTCCGTTGTCGGCACGAAACAGTGCATTGGTGGGACAGATCGAGATGCAAGGCGCATCATCGCATTGGTTGCAACGCATCACCGAGAAATGACGGCTGGTGTTCGGGAAGGAACCGGTCTCTATGTATTTCACCCAGGTGCGGTTGACGCCGAGGGGAACGTCGTGCTCGCTCTTGCAGGCCACGGTGCAGGCGTGGCAGCCGATACAAGAGTCGCTGTCTAAGAGGAATCCGAGCCTGGTCACATGCTTCTTTCAAGGGGTCCGAAGATGAACGTTAGACACTCTAACGGTACACGAAGGCTAGCTTTGCTTTAGGTCGGGAAGTTCACATCAACGGTGACCGATTCCCATTGGTCGATTGAGGCGTTCATGTCTCGTAGTTTTTCGCGGGTTGCTTGCAAGACATCCTGCCCGAGTAGCAGACGAAGCGGCGGGTCGCTGAGTGCTGCCACCATCACCACGGCCTCAGCGACCTTGCGGGGATCACCCGGAAGATGGTCTGCAAAGGCTTTGATCAGTTCCTTGCGCGCCCCGACATTGTCGGCGTAGTCCTCGATGGGCGTCGCCGTTTCCCGCATTGATCTCGAACCCCAGTCAGTGCGGAACGCGCCCGGTTCGATGGCGGTCACCCTGATTCCGAGGGGGTTGACTTCCTTCGCAAGAGCCTCAGTGAGCGCTTCGAGGGCGAACTTGGTTGAGCTGTAGTAGGCGTTTGGAGGGTTGGCGACGAGACCCGTCATTGAGGAGATGTTGATGACATGCCCACTGCGCTGTTCACGCATGATTGGAAGCACTGCTTTCAAGGTGTCGACGACTCCGAAGTAGTTGGTGTCGAAGAGTCGCCTGACCTCGTGATCTTCACCTTCTTCAACAGCGGACATGTAGCCGTAACCGGCGTTGTTCACCAACACATCGATCCCCCCGTAAGCGTCGGTGGTCATCTTTACCGCGGCGGCGATCTGTTGCTGGTCCGTGACGTCAAGAGTCAATGCGATAGCCCGTTCGTTCGCGGCTGCAATGTCGGCAATCGTCTCCGGTCGGCGAGCCGTGGCGGCGACTTGGTGTCCTGCGGCCAACGCGGCAAGTGCTATCTCCCGGCCGATGCCGGTTGAACAACCGGTAATGAGCCATCGAAACATCGTTACGGCGCTACTTCGGGCAGGCGGCGCAGGTAACCCGCCCGTCGTGTTGCCAATTGGGCGGCTCGCGCATCAGCATCGACGAAGGTCGTTCCCTCCGGTAGTGCCGAATCGAGCTGGTCCAGCTTCGCTACCTCTCCCGACGCGGCGAGATCTTCGCGGGGACCGCCCTCGGGGAACTCTGCCATGCGCAGGGTGAGTATGCCTTCGTCGAGACCGCAGGTGTTGACCCAGTTATGGACACCTGGGTCGGTTTCGCTCAAGACGTAGGTGTAGGTACCGTCTGGATTGGCCACGGATTGGGCTTTGTTGAGGCTCGCCGTTCGGTCGACGATGTCCATGGTGGTGCCCCAGATGTTCGACAATGGCACAGTGAAGTACTCCGCTCCCCCGTCGCTCACGGTCACCACAAACGCTTCGTCGTCGGCCAACTCGAAACGTCCTCCTACATACACCTGGTTACGCAAGGCTCCTGTGTGTTCGGCTGACCAGGCAAGCGCGAAGTGATTGGCCGGCATGCGGTAAGTACCTCGGCTCATTCGACGGGTGAAGTTGGCGTAGTGGGCCATGAAGTCCGCGGTCAACTGGGCTTGCTCGTCAAATGTCCGCGCCGGTGATGCCGCTTGGCTGCCAAGCCTCTCAATTCCCAGATGGTTGGGGTCGTCGAGAGCCCAGTCTGCCATTACGTCGCGTATGTAGAACTCATGAGCCTCTGCAGCGGATTGCACATGGTTCGGGCGGCCGTTGGCAGCAGACGAGTCAACTGTGATCGTGAAGGAACCGTCAGAGTCGACATCCATTGTGCGGCCGTTGAGCACGTCAACGGTACCCATCTTGTCGTCCCAGAGTGTGAAGTAGTTCTCGGTCATCCGGTTGCGACCGACGCGCCCGGTAATCCGGTATTTCTCATCTCCAGAGATCGGTATCACCCGGTAGATCGAGTCGGGATTGTCTATCCCCCAGCGAGAACCAGGGATCTCATGACCCTCAACGGTGTGGGCCAAACGGGTGATGCAGGTGACCTTCGGACGCAGAGGATCTTGGTTGGAGGACCAGATTGCGGCGCTGAACATGACCTCACGAAAGGCCCGATCGAAACACTCGTGCATTACCTCGGAAGGTTCGGCCAGGTCCAGCCACCGAGCCGCTACTCGTCGGTATGCCTCGGTGACCGTCGGGTGAACAATCAACTCCAACGCGGCGAGTTCATGGGCGTGCTGTTGGGCGGTGGCGACCGGATGCTCTGACATAGGCCGAGACGCTAGGCGCTCATGAAGCGCTCTACGTAGTCGCTGAATCGCTCGTGAATCTCAGGGGTGGAAAGTCCGAAGTCCGCCGCTGTATAACGATGCAGCTTGAGCTGCTCGCTGCGGCTGCGTTCCAACCAATCACGCATCCGTGTTTCTGTTTCGAGATTGAGAGCAATACCCAGCTTTTGGTACAAACGGTTGATCTCGCCCAAGGGATCCTGCACGACATCGGCAAACGCGATGTCCGTGAAGCGCTCGCTCTCATTGTTGAGGCCGGCTCGCATCGCCATAGCTCTGTTGTTGGTCCATGCCATGCGTTCAATCCACTGAGCACCAACACGATGAGGGTCGACATCGTCTGCGTGCATCTTCCACAAGGTGGTGTTGAGGCTTGCGCCTGAGGGGATTGTGTCGGCTGGATCGCGATGCATGTGCACTACATGGGCGTCACCGAACATGGCCAATAGTTCGTTGAGGTAACCGAGATGGGCAGGAGTCTTGAGAATCCAGCGGTTGCGAATCTCGCCTCGTCGCTGTTTCTGCCATTGGAGCAGTTGCAGCATCCGTCTCAGATTGTCATACGCAGGAGTGAAATCGGCGTTGTCGAGCCACTGTCGATAGCTCGGTACATCGGCCGATGCTTCGGGCACATGCGAAAGAAACGCGTCTGCCAGAAACATGATCTCTTCTTCAGCCTCGTGCGCATACATGGGGTGGATGGAGAACAGTTCAGGGGCAAAGGCTCGAGTTTGCTCCTCTCGGGCTTCGGCGTCACCGATACGGGGGTCATCGTCGTCTGGTTGCCAGCCGATTCGTGGCGCTGCTTCACCGATCTCCCAGCCGTAGGCCGAGTAGTGGCGCTCATCGGCAGCGAGAAGACGTTGCACCAGTGTTGTGCCAGTCCGCATCATGCCCACCACGACGATTGGTGGAGCAATGCGTTGTTCGGCGATCTCCGGGTGAGCGGCGAACCAGTAGTTGGTACGGAGTCGGGTACGCAGGCTGTGTACCACTCCCCCGCGAAGAATCATCCGGCCCAGTTCGTTCAGTGGTGCAGAACCGTAAGCGTCGAGGAGCACACCGAGCGGTTCCCGAAAGGTTGATGGACCGAAGTCCTCGAGTCCGTCTGCGGTTGCGGCCGCGGCCAGCACCGACTCAAGAGCAAAATCGTCAGAGAGATTCATCGCCTATTTGGATACCACGTCCGAGCGTTCTCTATCGTCTCGGCATGACCGACGATGCCCGAATGATAGAAAATCTTCTGTATCTCTATGCCGAGCGAATCGACGCGGGCGACCTTGGTGGCATAGCCGACCTTTTCAAACATGGCCGCATCTGCGCGGCGCCCGATGCGCCCCCGGAAGCCACCTTTGTCGGCACAGAGGGTGTTCGCAAGATGTACGACGCGGCTACCCGGCTCTACGAGGACGGCACGCCCAAGACACATCACGTCACAACCAACTCCATCATCGAAGTCGATGAGAAGGCCGGAACAGCCTCAAGCCGGAGCTATTACACCGTGACTCAAGCGACTCCGGAATTGCCGTTGCAAATCATCATCACTGGGCGCTACCACGACACCTTCCAGCGCATCGATGACCAATGGTGGTTCGACACAAGGATCATGTTCGTGGATCAGATGGGTGACTTGAGTCACCACCTGCTGTATTCGCTTTCTTGAGGATCGGGGGAACGGCGCGCCGGTGATCACCGCCGTTTAGCCGAGCGTTACGGTATGCCGATACGGTTCCGCAATGGCCTCGGTCACTGATTTCCCGAAAATCATCAGCGTTGACGACCATGTCGTGGAACCGGCGAATATCTGGACTGATCGTCTCCCCGCAAAGTATCGAGACATCGGCCCACGGATCGTTATTGCGCCGCAAGGAGAGATGACCCTTGAAGGGGGCACCTGGGTTGAGCAGCCCGGAAGCGGTGACAAGATGGCGGCTTGGTGGCACTACGAGGATCACCGTTACCAAATCAAGCACATGATCGCCTGTGCGGGAACTCCACCCGAGGAGGTCACCATGGCCGGAGTCACCTATGACGATATTCGTCCGGGTTGCTACCGCGCAGCGGATCGGCTGGCGGACATGGATATCAACCATGTCGAAGCGTCGTTGTGCTTCCCCAACTACCCCCGTTTCTGCGGTCAGTTGTTCGCCGAGCGCTCCGATAAGGAGCTTTCAAGACTCTGTGTCGAGGCATACAACGATTGGATGGTTGAAGAATGGTGTGGCGACTCTGGCGGGCGCCTGATCCCGCTGTGCATCGTGCCGCTGTGGGATGTCGAGTTGGCCGCGGCGGAAATTCGCCGTAACGCAGCTCGAGGTGTTACCGCAACGGCTTGGTCGGAGTTGCCGGCGTGGCTGGGTCTGCCCTCGATTCATTCCGGGTATTGGGACCCTTTCTTTACGGCTTGCGAAGAAACAGGGACCGTCATTGCCATGCACATCGGGTCTGGTACGCGCACGGTTCGCACGTCGGAAGACGCTCCGACGCTAGTGACCGCCACGATGATCTCAGCCAACAGCGCCGCTTCCATGGTCGACTTTCTGTTTTCGGGGGTGCTGCACCGCTACCCGACTCTGAAACTGATGTATGCGGAGAGCCAGATCGGCTGGATCCCCTACTTCATTGAACGAGCCGACGAAAATTATCTGACTCATCAATGGGCTCAGGGTGAGGAGCGGCTACCGGAGAAGCCGTCGTTTTATTATTACCGGCAGGTGTTCAGCTGCTTTTTCAACGACTCCGCCGGCATGAAACTGCTTGACGAGGTGGGCGTCGACAATGTCCTTTTCGAGACCGACTATCCCCACTCCGACGGAACCTTCCCCCATTCCCGGGGAAAAGCTCACTCCTTGTTCGGCCATCTCGACGATGACGCCGTCTACAAGATCGCCCGCGGCAACGCCATCAAACTCCTCCGCTTACCCTTCGACTAGCGGCCTAGCGTGCAGCGGGATCGCTGCGCGCTCCTGAGAAACATCATCAGCCTATTAGATTGTCTCTGGATGGCTTTGATGATACGGTGTTGCCCGCAAGCCACTTCCCCCCTGACTCGTATAACAACGAATTGGATGGGAGACCATAGTGGCCCTGACAGAAAAGCAGCGAGCCGAGATCTACAGCAGCCTTTCCGACACGGTAGGTCAACCGGGAGCGGAGTTCCTCATGGCACAGCAACCACCTGGAGGATGGGAGCAGTTCGCCACCAAACGTGACTTGGCAGACCTCGAGGTCAAGACACAGGCCTCGTTCGTCGAAACACAGGCCTCGATCGTCGCGCTCAACGCCAAGATGGATGTCCAGTTCGCCCAACTCCGAGAACAGCTCGCCGAACAGTTCGCGGAGATCAAGGAGCGGTTCGCGGCGATCGACACGCGGTTCGCGGCGATCGACACGCGGTTCGCGGAGTTGTCGGACAGACGCAGCAGGGATGTCTGGGCGTTCGTTGTGGCGACTGTCTCCATCTGCGGCTCGGTATTCTTGGCGGCCTGGCAATTCGCACCAGCCTGAGGTTGGGTCTGCCCTCGATTCACTCCCGGTACTGGGACCCATTCTTTACGGCTTGCGAGGAAACAGGGACCGTCATTGCGATGCACACGAGCCTAAGCCCTCCCTCTCCCCGCTGCCCAACGCCGGTTACACAACCCCCGTTACGACAAACTGGGCGGACGACTTTTTTGCTGCGAGCCACATTGCTTAGCGATCGACAACAGCACCGATGTGTTGCCATTCGAAGATTGAAACACCAGTTCGACACAGCTTGGCTTGGTAACCCACACGCCTCCAGCAAAAACTAACCAAAGGTCGGAGTCACCGGCACAGGGGCCGACTGAGACCCGCTGCACCGGCGAGCTAGATGTCGCCGACGACCAACCGATACGAGTTGGCTCAGGAGAGCCTTCCCCAACGGAGACCTGGAACCTTTGATTCGGGCGCACCAAGAGCGCAATCTTTGAGAATCGGAGCGGTGACTCCGGGGCAGCGTCTGTTCCTTGCCGTCCCTGTTGGTGAACAATCGTCGAGTTGATCGCCGATACTTCCTGCACGACGCGAAACCCTTCGGGTACATCAGAGACGACGTCAATATGCGACGAGCAGTCGAGGGTCGCTTCCAAGCGTCTGCCCTCGCCAGAACGGTCCACGATTGAGGCAACCACGCTCGCTACGCCGACAACAACCACGACGCCGACAGCTACGCCCAGCACTCCCCGAGGTCTCACGACACTGAAGTCGATACGAATCCGAGAACCGAATCCGCCTCGAACGCTGGACCCACCACTACAACAGACACCGCACCAGACCACCGTAGGCGACCCACCCGCAACACGCGCGAACAACCTCCGAACTGACACCTGCTGCTAAGTTCGGAGGTCCTGTCGGCGGTGGCCCGATTGTTCTTGTGCAGTTCAACCTTGAACACGAATCACCACACGCGCCCAGAGCACCCAACAGGAGCGCTGTTGGTCTTACATGAGCATTCGACGCAACTTTGGATCCTTGGGCAGCAACGCCCGCATTCGCTGTTCGAGGGCTCGCAGGCGATCCATCTCCTCCAGACACGACTCGATGCGTGCTATACGCTCGGCGGCTTCTGTTTGTTCGGCCATGTCACATATCTGGGTGTAGTACAAGTGCGCCGCAGATCGCGCGGCACCGTACCGGAGAGCTAGTTCCTTAGCGATGAAGGTGAGGCTGTCGACTGGTATCCAGCCTGGGCGTCCGGGCACGAACCACCCCGACGGTGATCGCTGTAGGTCTCTGTCTGTTTCGTTGCGAAGGCGGTGGAGTGATTTCCAGTAACCACCAAGACCTGGGTGCTCATCCTCCGCCCCCGCGATGATGGCTGCGCGCCTCCGAAAGGCCCCTGGTAGGGAGCACAAGGTCCACGCAAGTGACATCGCGCTCACGGCCCCTAGCAAGGCCACGGGTTTTTCGCCTTGCGAGAACGCCCCAGCCAACCCCACATACAACAGGACTAGCACAGTCGTAAGCACCGCCATCTTGAGAATGGAGATCCCGAGGCGTATCATCTCGCGGTCGGCGTGGAGCATCTCCTTCAGAGCCTTGGAGGGCCTCATATCGGTACTCAACGCAAAGGCGACTGCGAACGCGACCGCCATCACCGTCAACCCCAGAGACAGAGCGTTCGCTAACTGTCGAGGCGTGTGAACACCAAGAAAGCCGCCATAACACCCGGCAGTGACGGCCACGCCGGCACGGGTCGAGAGCACTAGACGCAACCGGCGGTGTGTGGATTGTGTGAACACCATTGAAGACTGTCTCCTTGTCATTACTCCGTCGAACGATGCGCCCGAACAAAGACGCGACCCTACAGACAGGGGTCCCGCCAGGTGTCTTTCGCCTTCCACAGAGTTGTTTTTTCTCAGCGTTACGCCAGACTCCGAGTCACGGCCTAAAGGCAAGGGCCTTCGTCGCTTCGCGGATTCGAGAGACTCGGATCGTCGTCGTGTACGTCCTCACCCTCGAAACTAGCGGCGAGACGTTCTATGTCTGCTGTGATGTCGTTCCCAGAAAGATGGGATAGGAGCAACCGAGCGATGTCTACGCACACAGACTCAACGAAACCGCGTTCGGTGCTGTAGGCGGGGTTCGTGGCATATACACGCTCCCACACAGCGAGCAGTTCAGATGAAGATGTCGCTCCGACATGCTCAGCGAGTCGCACCAAGTCTTTGAGGTCTTTGCCGCGTCCCGCCATCAGTTTGAGAGCAAGCAGATACTCCGGTTTCGCGGCGAGAACCTCAAGGTTCCTGTTGATGTAGACCGGCGCGAACGCGTCGAATGGCAAATCAACGTCCACCATGTCGGCAACATCGTTGTTGAGCCACTGCTCAGGCATCTGATGCGCCTTTGCCACAGCGCGTACCGCTTTGCGCACCGCTTCAGGGATGGTCGGTGTGACCACATCGACATCTTGAGTTGCTCTGTCTGCGAATACCGCTCCCATCGCGACACCACCGACAACAAACAATATGTACCGAGTTCCCTCAGGTGTTGACGATTCGAGGTGGGCGTTCATCTCGTCGAACAGTTCCACCATCTCAGCGATTGTGCGCAGCGGCAGTTCGTTCATTTCGTCTCTGCGGCTTCGCGTGAGGCTCTGAGTCGTTTTGCAGCCGCCTTGAGCGGCTCTATCGTGCGGTAGCTGAACCAAACGTTGTGGTATTCGCAGGTAGCCGGGGCTTCGCTGATCGCTCGATGCCAGATCTGTCCGTCGATAACAAGCGAAGGTCCTAACGCGAGCGGCCGCGGCGATGTGTAGTCGAATACCCAGTCGGGCACGACTACGCCGTCACGATCACACAACGCGTGAACGACCGCAGCGATCCGACACAAATCGTCGAGATTGTCGGTAACGGGACGATCAGCGACCATCATCTCCCGATCAGCAGGCCACCACTCCCATTCCTTGGCGAGCATCGAATACGGAAGCAACTCCCGCGGCGAATCCAAGGCGATGACCTCGGGAATATCAGCCGCGCGCATCCGCCGGCGCGGTTTCATACCGGTACGAGGTAAACGCGTTGAGTGGATTCGTACAGCCATCACCTCTAAGGATAGTGGACCGGCCAACCCTCCGAGATCAACTAGATCGCTCACGCGCCATCACTCAACATCTCGTGGCGATTCCATATATGGGCCGGCCGTTCGGCCCGTTAAAAGCAGGCGAGCCCTGTCAGTCCCTGTTAGTACAGTTGCCTTGAGCACTCTGTTGCTGATCAGTAAGGGACCAACGATGCGAACAACTCCTGAGGCTTTCCCCACCGTCGAAGGTGGGCGTATCGGGCTGGTGGGCGACACGCACGCCAACACCGGCTGGTTCATGCGCGTCATCCAAGAAATGGCCGCAGACAACATTGACGTGATCGTTCAGTTGGGCGATTTCGGTTGGTGGCCCGAGTCCAGCTTCGCCTGGAAGGTTTCACGTACCGCTGTTCAAGCCGGGGTTGATGTGCTGTTCGTCGACGGTAACCACGAACACCACCCGCACCTGCGAAAAACCGCCTGTAAAGCCGACCCCGATTATGAACACCTCGCCCGGCCGGTGCAGCTGCACCCGAGGTTGTGGTATCTACCCAGGGGCTGCGCATGGGAATGGAACAACGTGCGGTTCAGGGCTTTGGGCGGTGCGTCGAGCATCGACCGGGATTACCGCGTCGAAGGCAAGTCCTGGTTCACCGAAGAGGTCCCGTCCGACGAAGACCTGCGACGCACCATCGACGCCGGACCAACCGATGTGCTGTTAACCCACGATTACCCAGCGTTGGGTTACGCACTCACCAGCACAATGAACCCCCCAGAAGACCTGGAACGCATATCCCGCGAGGTCCAGGCCCGGCTCGCCGGTGTCGCTAGAGCAATCGAGCCTCAGCTCGTTGTGCATGGCCACTGGCATCACCGTTACAGCACCCGCCGCGAGGGTGTCTCCATCGAAGGGTTGAACTGCGACGGTTGTGCAGACAGCGCCGTCGTGTTGAACCTCGACACGCTCCGAACCGACGACTGGTCTACGTCGGCGGTGCGCCGTCAATAGAGCCTCGCCCTAAACGACGTGGCTTGCGCGGCTACCAAGGGTCAGTTTTGATGTCCAGCGGCGCACCGTCCGCCGCGCCCAGGATGGGGATACGAAACCAGGTTTCGCGGCGGGAAGTTGATACGGCATGTTGATTAGCCGTTCGGGAACGCCGCCACACCTCTTTGGTCGCCCAGCCGAAGCGCGTCACCATTGGGGTGTTTATGACAGTGGGCTGGTGGTAGTGTTTCGACATGGATACCGCCACCGAGGAGTTAATCGAGGATCTCAAAGAGATGCCGACGACATCTCCACCTCCTGCGGACCTAGTGGGGGTGGTGAACGGTCTGGCGCGCTCGAACGCTGAAGTCGTGACACTTGACGATCTGGCTGCTTTCAACACGGGGCGCGATCCGTTGCAGGTAGTACGAGCGCTTCGTGGTCGAGGATGGCTGTACAGCCTTCCAGTGAACGGGGCTTGGAGAGTGTTGACTGGACGTCCCGGCCCACATATGGAGGTCTTTACGTCGCTAAGAGCTAGGTTGCGGAGCGTCCCCAACACCCCCGCCTGCATCGGGGGAAGGTCGTCCGCTCAGGTCCGTAACTGGCTACGTCGCCCTACCGCCGCCGCTATCGGATACTGGGGCGAAGGCAAACCACCTAGATGCCTAGCCGAGTACCGGGTTCTGCGCTGGCGACCGCGAATCCCGCTCGACACGATCCACGGACTGCCTGTCTGGAAACCCGAAACGCTTCTCGCCTTTATGGGCGCTCGACCCGCCCGGTTCCCGTGGACTGACATCGCGGAATGGCTGTGGGAACCATGCCAGAACGTCGACACGCACCTGCTCGCCGCTGAACTCCAAGGGCGTCCCCCGGCTGCGTGGGCCCGCACCGCCTACCTGTTGGAGCGCGGCGAACGCCCCGACGCTGCAGCAGACCTCGCCGCGTCAGGCCCCGCCATAGGCGACGGACCCCACTACTTCGGTCGCCGCGTCAACGCAGACGAATACAAGCCCTGGATGCCGGTGTGGTCCCCGAAATACAAGGTCGTGGACTACCTGCTGGAACGGAACTGGTCCTACGACTGGAACCTGTGAAACGAACGAGGTTCAAGTGGGCGGTTACATCGGTTAATGCGGTAAGTCCTCAAGTTGTGCGCGGTAACATCAGTTACTGCGGTAAATCCTCAAGTTATGTGTATAGACTTGTGCCATGGCAAGCGGCTCTCTGCTGGGCACCCCGTCAAGCAGCCCGTTCTCGCCCCACATCGGCAAAACCCCGCATTCGCTGGTAGGACGAGACGGTCTTCTTTTGGAAGTGGGGAACGGGCTCGTTTCGGGACCAGACGATCAGCGCTACACGAGCATTTTGATGGGGGTGCGCGGGTCGGGCAAGACAGTAGCTCTCAACGAGATCGAAGACAGGGCCGCAGCCGAAGGCTGGGTTGTGCTGTCAATGGACGCAGGAACACCTGGGTTGCTGGATCGAATTGTGCATGCCATCTCTCAGGCGGAACGGACATACGACACGCTCCATCCGGCCGACGACCGCGCAAAGCGGTCTGTCGAGAAAAGCATCGGAATGCGGGTGGGTCCGCTTGTCGGCAAGATAGCAACAACCGAAGACCGCGACCTCAGATCGAGGATGGGCCTGAGGGAGCACCTTACCCATCTGGTCCAAGCAGCGCAGCGGAATGGGGCGTCCGTCCTATTGACCGTCGACGAGTTGCATGGCATCGACCGGACCGAGGGGCGCAGGTTGTCGAACGACCTTCAGCACATCACTAAGCGCGCTGAGATGCCCCTGGCTTTTCTTGGGGCGGGGTTGCTGGAGTTGAAACACACCCTGATGAGAGACCGGAAAGTGACGTTCTTCCACAGATGCGAGCACTTCGACATGCCTGCCCTCTCAACCGCGGATGCCGTGGTTGGCTTCGCTGGGCCGATTCGGGACTCTGGCGGCGCGATCACCGGTGACGCGTTGAGGCTGGCTGCGGAGGCCGTGGACGGCTCGCCTTACAGGTTGCAGGTGATCGGGGACGTCGCGTGGAAGATCGCCGGAGCACCCGACAAGGAGATTGACGTATTCGCGGTAGAGACCGCCATCGACAACGCGGAGAGGGTGATGAACACCAAGATCAGCGTGCCCGCATGGCATGACCTGTCCGAGGGGGATCGGAGGCTGTTGGGTGCAGTCGCTGTCAGCGGTGGGATTGCGACATCAGAAGAAGCGGCTCAGGGCTCGCTGGCGAACAAGAGGGCCGCGAGCAACGCGCTCGGGCGACTCGCCGACCTCGGCTATGTGGACAGGCCCAGCCGTGGAGTATTCCGCCTCACAGCTCTGGTGCCGCGGGAGGTCATCCTCAACGAGATCGGGCACGCTGAAGACAGCATCTTGTCGTCGCGAGTCTTCTCCAAACCGAAATGCCGCAAGTTGATGCCACGAGCGAGGGCTTATTGCGTGCTCCCCCAAGACCACTCGGGGGGCTGCCGCTCCAAATAGCGTGCGTTTGATGTCTGTTGGAGTTATGTGGATGGCTGATCTGTCGGTTCTCCAGCACGGTTGATCTCCTCGAAATCGGAAGGGTTATGCAACCACACACGCGAAGTGGATTCAATTGTTTAGGACGAATCTTCAATGCTTGTAGGGTCGAACTGCACGTCAAGTCGTGGTGACGACCCGTGAAACGATGCCATCAGCGATATCGCGGGACCAGGGTCCCGTGGTACATTTCAACTCGCATGAACGCGGAGCCGGAACGGCCGACGATTCTTGATGTTCGCAGTGCCGAGGTCGTCTACAACGATGTGATCTTGGTGCTGAGCGGCGTGAGTTTGCGGGTCGAGGCGGGCGAGATCGTTACTCTTCTCGGCGCCAACGGTGCAGGTAAGACTACCTTGTTGCGAGCGATAACCGGACTGTTGGAGGTTCACCGCGGCGAGATGACCAAAGGTTCGATCATTTTTGACGGGGCGCCGGTCGATCACGTCGACCCTTCAAAGCTGGTACGTGCCGGCGTGGCCCAAGTCATGGAGGGACGGCGGATCTTCGCGGAGCTCACCGTCGAGGAGAACCTACGCACCGGGGCCCATACGGTGCATGACAAGCGAGCGATCACCGCGGCCCATGAGCGGGTCATGGATCTTTTCCCGGTGTTGAAACCCCGCCAGCGTGACACCGCCGGTTATCTCTCGGGTGGCGAACAGCAGATGCTCGCCATCGGCAGAGCCCTGATGGCCTCTCCGAAACTCTTGTTGTTGGACGAACCGTCGTTGGGACTCGCCCCCAAACTCGTCGAACGAATCTCTGAGATCATCAAGACCGTCAACGCGCAGGGAACAAGCGTCCTGCTTGTCGAGCAGAACGCACGCATGGCGCTGTCGATCTCAGATCGAGCATACGTGCTCGAGAATGGACGGATCGTGAAGGAGGGAGCGGCCTCCGAACTGCTTGAAGACGACGACATTCGCGAGTTCTATCTCGGAGTTGGTGAAGCCGGCCGCAAGTCCTTTAGAGATGTCAAGTCCTATCGCCGCAAGAAACGTTGGAGCGCATGAGTACCCCGTTGTTGAGCTTCGCTGCGGTGACGTTGCGGTTCGGAGGCGTAACCGCGCTCGATGATGTTTCGTTCACGGTCACCGAGGGTGAGTTGTTTGCGATCATCGGTCCCAATGGCGCGGGCAAAACCTCGATCTTCAACTGCCTCAACGGTGTGTACCGCCCCGAAAGCGGCGAGATCACCTTCATGGGCAACTCACTCATCGGCGCGAAGCCGACTCAAGTCGCCAAACACGGCGTGGCAAGGACGTTCCAGAACCTGGGGCTGTTCTCCAACCTCAACCTTGTCGACAACTTGATGCTTGGCCGCCACCTGTTGATGAAAAGCGGGTTCATAGCTGGTGCGATCTGGTTCGGCCGGGCTAAACGTGAAGAGATCCACCATCGCGGGCGAGTCGAGGAGATCATCGACTTCTTGGAACTGCAGCCGTACCGCTACAGCCCAGTGGGAATGCTCCCCTACGGCATCCAGAAACGCATTGAACTGGGCCGGGCCCTTTCGATGGAACCCAGTCTCTTGTTGCTGGACGAACCGGTCGCGGGAATGAACCTTGAAGAAACCGAGGATATGGCGCGTTTCATAATCGAGATCCGCGACCATCTACACATTGCCATGATCCTCGTTGAACACGACATGCACATGGTGATGGATATCGCCGATCGGGTGATGGCGCTCAATTTCGGGCAATGCCTTGCCACTGGCGTTCCACAAGAAATCCAGTCCGACCCGGAGGTCATCGCTGCCTACCTCGGGGAGCCGACGTGAACCGATCTCCCGTGAACCCCTCCCCCGCGAACCGCTCCCCAGCGGGCAACTCGCTTCCGCACAAACTGCTCGCCAGAGCGGCCACAGATGGCGACTCGGTGGCGCTACGCCACAAAACGCTGGGAATCTGGCACGAATACACCTGGAACGACTACGCGGACACGGCGCGCCTTGTTGGCCTCGGTCTGCGCAGCCTCGGCGTCGTTAGAGGCGACAAAGTTGCGGTCCACGCGGAGAACCGCCCCGAATGGGTTTTCGCCGATCTCGGAGCGCAGGGCGTCGGTGCGGTAACCGTCGGGATCTATCCGACTAGCCCCGCAACCGAAGTCCGCTATCTCCTAGCGCACTCAGAAACAAAGATCGTGGTGGCCGAGGACGAAGAACAACTCGACAAGACCCTTGAAGTCTGGGACCAACTCGAAGACTTGATTTACGCCGTGGTCATCGACCCCCGCGGTGTCCGGGTACTCGATGATCCGCGGATATTGACCTTCGAGGAACTGCTGGAACTTGGCCGGGCTCAATCAGCAGCCGACTTCGATGAATCCGTAGCTGCTCTCGACGCTACGGAGGTGGCCATCATCGTCTACACCTCAGGTACGACCGGGCCACCCAAAGGAGCGATGATCAGCCATGCCAACATGCATGCCGCCTTCACCGATTACGACACAATATTCTCACTCGGACCGGGCGACGAAGTGCTCTCGTATCTCCCCCTCTGCCACATCGCAGAGCGGTTGATCACGGTCATCAACGGGATCAGCGCCGGTTACACGGCAAATTTTGGAGAGGGCGGTGCGGCTTTTACCAACGACCTGCGCGAGGTGCAACCAACGTTCTTCTTGGGTGTTCCCCGCGTCTGGGAGAAGATGTTGGCGAGCGTGCAGGTGCGGATGAACGACGCTTCGTGGCTGAAACGACGCAACTACCAGTACTGGACCTCCAAGGGCAGCCGCTTGGCGAAGGCCCGCATGCAAGGGAGGCTCGGAGTGAGCGACCGAGTCGTGGGAGTTCTGGGATGGCTCATGCTGTACCGCGCGCTGAGAGAGCGCCTCGGTATGAGTCGTTGCCAGAACGCCCTGTCGGGTGCTGCTCCCATCGCACCCCAGATCCTCGACTGGTTCTGGTCGATCGGCGTACCGGTTCGGGAGGGATACGGACAGACCGAGAACTGCGCGCAAGCGACAATCAACCCTCAGCGGGGTGTGCGGATCGGCACAGTGGGGCTCCCCGTCGCCGGAGCAGAAGTCCGCATTGCCGAAGATGGCGAAATCCTCACCCGGGGGGAGGGAACGTTCGTTGGTTACTACAAGAACCCGCAGGCCACCGCGGAGACGATCGATGCCGAAGGCTGGTTGCACACCGGCGACATCGGAGTTTTTGATGACGACGGTTACCTCAAGATCACCGACCGCAAGAAGGACATCATCATCACCGCCGGCGGAAAGAACATCTCGCCGTCGGAGATCGAGAATCGCCTGAAGGTGTCGCCGTTCGTGCGCGAAGCGGTGGTGATCGGAGACCGCCGCAAATACCTGACCGCGCTGGTAGGCATCGAGTACCACACCGTCGGCGACTGGGCTACACGCCGTGGTGTCGTCTACACAACCTATGCGGACCTCTCAAACAAACCCGAAGTACGGTCGTTGATCGACGGGATCGTGCAAGAGACCAACGAAGACTTCGCCCAGGTAGAAACCATCAAACGCTTTGAGTTCATGACCGTCGAACTCGATCACGAAGATGGACAACTCACCGCGACTCAAAAAGTGAAACGCGCAGCCATCGCCTCACAATTCGAAGGCCTGATCGAGCAGATGTATTCATGACCACCTTCCTGCAGGCAACCTTCGACGGGATCGCCCTCGGTTCTTTGTACGCACTGATCGTGCTTGGCTTCGTGGTGATCTACAGGGCCACCGGCATCATCAACTTCGCGCAGGGTGGTGCCCTGCTGCTCGGTGGTTACATCACCTACAACGTCAGCACCTCGTGGGGTTGGAACTACTACCTTGGCATCCTCTTTTCGGTTCTGGTGTGCGCCGGATTCAGCGTGCTGCTGCAACGAGCCATGTTGCAGCGAGTCTTTCGCGAGGTCATCGGAATCTCTGCTGGTCTGCTGGGGTGGGCGACGCTGTACTACAACGGAACCACCCATCTTGTAGGTCTGGTGGGCGGCGTCGTTATTGGTCTGCTGGCTCTGTTCGTAACCGCTCGGATCGAGGCGCGCGTCGGAGACAAGGGCCCGTCTGAGTTGCCGGTGTTCGGGGCGATCATGGTCACCATCGGGGTGCTGTTCATCATCAAACAAGTCGTGGCCTCGATTTGGGGTTTCGCTGAACTCAGCGTCGACGACCCCTGGGAATTGTCGACCTCGGTCGTGGGAGACGTCGTACTCCAACATTCCAAACTCGCGGCTATAGCCATGGCCGCAGTGGCACTCGGAGTCTTCTTTCTGGTGGACCGCTACAGCCGTATCGGAATCGCCATGCGCGCCACCCATTTTGACCACGAGGCCGCGATCGCGCAGGGCATTTCGACCAAGATCGTGTTCGCGACTGCGTTTGCCATCGCTGGAGGCGCGGCGGCTCTGGCGGGTACGGCGGCGACTGCCGGCCCCGAACTAATCACCCCGAACTTGGATTTTGTGGTCTTCTTCGCTTTTCCAGCAATGATCCTCGGGGGGTTGGACTCACCGGCAGGGGCGGTGGCCGGAGGACTACTGGTCGGTTGGATTCAGAACCTCGTGAAGACCTACGTGGCCACCACCCCCGAGTGGTTCCCGATCGAGGACCTTGACTGGTTGGGCGCTGGCTTCGAGCGGGTGGCGATTTTCGTTGTCATGATCATCGTTTTGATGGTCCGCCCATACGGCCTCTTGGGTACCGAGGAGGTACGGCGGGTATGAGCGCCGACTCCACGCCCCCTATTCGCTTCGCTTGGATTCGCAGGGCTCCGGCTACGCCCGGCAACAGGGCTCAGAAGATGCACATCCACTATCGCGACGAGTTGCGCTTGTTCCCGAACCGGTTGAGGCGCTGCGCACTCGGAGTGCTGATTCTCGCTTGGGCGTTCATCCCCGTGCTGTGGGATTTCTTCCCTTTCACGCTGTTCAGCGGGAACGGGGTTTCGCTGAACACGTTGGCGTACGCGGGAGTCTTTGCGATCGCGGCCATCGGACTCAACCTGCTCACCGGATACACCGGTCAGGTCTCACTCGGGCACTCGGTTTTCTTGGCCGTCGGCGCCTACAGCACTGCATACGTAGGGTCTGTCTGGGGTTGGCCGATGTGGCTCTGGATCTTGTTCGCACCGGCTATGGGGTGGCTCGTCGGTGCCGCGGTCGGCCCTTTCGCGCTTCGTCTCCGAGGCAACTACCTGGTGATAGTGACTCTCGGCCTGGTGTTCATCGGCGAGCATATTTTCAGAAACTGGAAGAGCGTTACCGGTGGCAACACCGGCATGTCGGCCGCCGGTGTTGAAGTCAAGCTGGGTTTCATCGACTTCGAAAACTTGAGCCTCTTCGGCAAGTCGTTCGGCAAGGACGAAAGCTATTTCTGGCTGATCTGGTTCTTGGTCGCTCTGGTCGCTTGGTTGACAAAAAATGTCGTGCGGACACGCCCCGGCAGAGCGCTACAGGCGGTGCGTGACCGAGACATCGCCGCGGAGATCATCGGGATTGATGTTGGCATCACCGGCTACAAGACCCAAGCATTCGCCTGGTCGGCCGCTATAGCGGCTTTGGCGGGTGCGCTGTACGCGCCGCTCCAACTCTTCATCAGTCCGGGTGACTTCACACTGCTGGTCTCCATCCAGTTCATTGCGATGATTATCTTGGGGGGGATGGGCACGATCTATGGATCGATCATCGGTGCGCTGGTGATCACCGCGCTGCCACGACTGATCGATGGCATTTCGGCCGACTACGGTGTACCTGGAGTGGCAGCCAAGAGCACAGACTCTGGTCTCGTGTCTGTTGCTTCGCTTAATGTGATCATTTACGGGTTTCTTATTGCCTTGTTCTTATTGGTGGAGCACCGGGGGCTGGCTGGAATTTGGGTTCGTATCCGCAACTATTTCTCAACTTGGCCCTTCTCATACTGAGATTCGCCACTAATCCCATGGAGGGGACATGAAAAAGAAACATTGGTTCCGATTGTTTGCGTTGCTGCTTGCGCTTGCGCTGTTCGCCGCGGCTTGTGGCGATGACGACGGAGACTCGGCTGCTCCCGACGACGGTGACGACACCGCCGAGGGCGACGACGCCGACGATAGTGACGACGCCGACGATAGTGACGACGCTGCGGTAGGCGACGACGCTGCCGATGAGGTTGACACCGACGATGGTGACGACATGGCAGGCGATGACGCCGACGACGACGACGCCGACGATGGTGACGACATGGCAGAGGAGATCGCTACCGGTCCCGGCTTCGACGGGACCACGATCAACGTCGGCGTGATCTCTGATCTATCCGGTCCGGTTGCAATTATCGGCAAGCCACTCACCGCCGGTGGTCAGGTCTACTACGACTACATCAACAGCCAGGGCGGCGTTGCCGGCCAGTACCTGATCGAGACGGTTGAAGTTGACCATCAGTACAACCCGGCGACCGCGGTACAGGTCTACAACCAAGTCAAGGACGATGTCGTAATCATCGGCCAACTCTTAGGCACGCCGATCACCAATGCGGTGCTCGAGTCGCTCAAAGAGGACGGCTTGGTGGCTGCTCCGGCCTCGCTCGATGCATTCTGGGTCCGTGAGCAGAACCTGTTGCCAATCGGCGGACCCTATCAGATCCAGGCAATCAATGGTTCAGATTGGTGGATAAACGAAGGCGGCGGCAGCGTCGATCAGGTCTATTGCTCATTCATCCAGGATGACCCCTACGGCGAAGCGGGCCAGGAAGGTATCGACTTTGCGGCGGACAACCTCGGGTTCACTGTCACCGAGATCGCCCGCTACGTCTCGGGCGACACTGACTTCTCTGCTCAGATCCAGCAGTTGCAGGGGGCCGGATGTGAGGTGGTGTTCTTAGTGTCAACGCCGTCGATCACCGGTGGGGCGCTCGGCACCGCAGCCGCCGGCGGGTACGCACCGCAGTGGATCGGCATTTCGCCCACCTGGATCAACGCCCTGGCCAAAAGCGCGCTGGCACCTTACTTGCAGGCCAACTTTGTGATCGTAGCTGAGGGCTCCACATGGGGCGATGACAGTGTGCCGGGCATGTCCACATTGATTGAGCGGCTCGAAGAGTTCGCTCCAGATCAGGAGCCTGACTACTACTTCACCTTCGGTTACCTTCAAGCCCACGCGGTGGTGCAGGTGCTTGAGGCTGCGGTCGCCAATGGCGATCTGAGTCGCGAGGGCATTATCGAAGCGATGAACAGTCTCGGCACGGTTTCCTTCGAGGGACTCGGCGGTGACTATTTCTACGGCACGCCTGACGAGAGGGTCCCGAGCACCGAGAACACGATTTTCGCTGTCAACCCTGCGGTTCCCAACGGCGTGGAAGCTATCGCCATCGGTTATCGGGCTTCCTTCGTCGGCGACTTCGTGTTCGGCTGAACACCAGGTCGCGCACGATAGGTACCTGCACGCTTAGTGCCCTGATCGCTCGCTGTCCCGTCCGTTGTGCCTACAGCGGCCGGGACAGCGGGAGGGCAACCTCAAAGGTAAGTTGATCGCCAAGATATTACCGGATAGCCTCACGGGCGCATGCCACGCGTACCCTTGACGTCGCCGCTTCGCTCGGCGCTGGACACAAACGATCCGCAGTTCGTTCAGAACCAGCGAGACATGCGCGAACAACTCGACGTCATCTCCGAGTTGCTTGATGAAGTCGAAGCCGGGGGCGGCCCAGCCCGCATGGCAAGGCTTCGTTCTCGCCAGAAACTCCCAATACGCGAGCGGATAGCCAACGTAATCGATCCCGACAGCCCGTTCCTGGAGATCAGTCCAATAGCCGCGTACCAGTCCGATTACGCCATGGGTGGCGGAATGGTCGTCGGGATCGGGGTCATCGCAGGCACCGAATGCGTGATCATGGGCAACGACCCGACCGTTCTAGCTGGTGCGCTCACCCCCTACGCATCCAAGAAATGGAATCGCGCGCTTGAGATTTCGCGCGACAACCACATGCCCTATGTGAGCTTCGTGGAATCCGCCGGCGGAGACCTCCGGATCCAACCGGGCGAGGGAGGCAACAGGCGCTTCCTCCAAACCGATCATTTCGCCGAGAGCGGACGCTTCTTCTACGAAATGATCGAACTCTCAAAGATGAGGATCCCCACCGTTTGCGTCGTATTCGGATCGTCGACCGCTGGAGGTGCATACCAACCAGGACTCTCTGACTACACGATCATGGTCAAGGACCAGTCAAAGATGTTTCTTGGTGGTCCCCCGCTTGTCAAGATGGCCACAGGCGAGATCTCCGACGACGAGACACTCGGTGGCGCCGAAATGCACACCACGGTCTCTGGCGGGGGTGACTACTTCGCCCAAGACGAGATGGATGCGCTGCGAATGTGTCGAGAGGTCATTTCGCATCTCAACATTCGCAAGGCCGGACCGAGTCCCAGCTTCCCCCCAGATCCGCCGATCTACGACCAGGACGAGTTGCTGGGCATCGTCAGCCGTGATCTGGTGAAGCCTGTTGATGTGCGCGACATCATCGCCCGGACCGTAGATGGTTCGCGTTTCGAAGAATTCAAACCTCGCTGGGGTAGCACGCTGGTGTGCGGCTGGTCTTCTATCCACGGATATCCGATAGGGATCCTCGGCAACAACGGTGTGCTCTACCCCGACTCAGCTCAAAAGGGCGCTCACTTCATACAGTTGTGCAACCAAATCGACGTGCCTCTTTTGTTCCTGCAGAACATCACGGGATACATGGTCGGCAAAGACTTCGAAGCGGACGGGATCATCAAGAAGGGTTCTCAGATGCTCAACGCGGTCACCAACTCAACCGTGCCACACATCACCGTGATTGTCGGGTCGAGCTACGGTGCGGGAACCTACGGCATGTCAGGCCGGGCCTTCGGGAATCGTTTCACGTTTCTGTGGCCGACCGCCAAGATCGCGGTGATGGGCCCCAAGCAGATTGCGGGGGTAATGTCAGAGGTGCGTCGGGGTCAGGCGAAGCGCCTGGGGCAGGAATTCGATGAAGAGGCCGACGCCCAAACTGTCGCCGCGGTTGAAGCCACCCAGGAGCGTGGCTCGCTTGCTCTGCGAGCCACAGGTGCCATCAGCGACGACGGGATAATCGACCCCCGAGACACCCGCCATGTGCTCGGCATGTGCCTTTCCGCAGCGAGCAACCGGGCTGTCGAGGGGGCAGCAGCATACGGAGTGTTCCGGCTATGAACCGTTTCGACACTTTGCTGGTAGCCAACCGAGGCGAAATCGCTTGTCGGGTGATCCGTTCAGCTTCGGCAATGGGCATACGGACAGTGGCGCTGTTTGTCGAGTCGGATGCAGACGCCTTGCATGTCGTTCAAGCCGACGAGGCTGTGCGCATCGGCAGTTACCTGGATAGTGAGCAGATTCTTGCTGCAGCGCGGCTAACCGGCGCAAGCGCAGTTCATCCTGGCTACGGATTCCTGGCCGAAAACGCCTCCTTTGCGAGAGCCGTGCTGGAAGACGGTCTTGTCTGGGTTGGACCCTCGCCTGAGGTCATCGCTTTGATGGGCGACAAAATCACGGCCAAGAAGCTGGCATTTGAAGCCGGAGTACCCGTGCTCAAGTCAAGCGACGAGCCCAGCGAATTCGGCTCGCTGGGCTTTCCTATTCTGATTAAGGCTGCTGCTGGAGGTGGCGGCAAAGGCATGCGGGTAGTCGAGTCCGCTGCCGAACTTGACGAAGCAGTGGCAGCGGCTCGTCGCGAAGCGCTGTCCGGGTTTGGTGATGATCGTGTGTTTGCAGAGCGCTATGTGCGCAGCGCACGTCACATCGAGATTCAAGTCCTGGGCGACAAGCACGGAAACCTGCTGCACATCGGCGAACGCGAGTGCAGCATTCAACGTCGTCATCAAAAGATCATTGAGGAGTCTCCCTCCCCCTTCCTCAGCGAAGAGATGCGTGGGGCCATGGGGAAAGCGGCGGTGGGTTTGGCCCAAGCCTTGGCTTACGAATCGGCAGGCACGGTCGAGTTTCTAGTTGACGATGAATCTGGGGATTTCTTCTTTTTGGAGGTCAACACTCGCTTGCAAGTTGAACACCCTGTTACCGAAGAAGTAACCGGAATCGACTTGGTCAAAGAACAGTTGCGCGTCGCTCAAGGCGAAGCGCTGGGTTACTCGAGCAGCGACATTTCGTTTGCTGGTCACGCGATTGAGGCTCGTCTTTACTCCGAAGACCCGAACAACGACTTTCTCCCTGCCACTGGTGTCCTAGAGATCTTCGAGCCGGCCTCAGACCCAGCGGTCCGTTACGACACCGGTGTGGCAACAGGCTCGACGATCACCGGTGATTTCGATCCCATGATCGCCAAGGTCATAGCGCACGCCAGAACACGAACCGACGCAGCGGGTCTGTTGGCGTTGGCACTTGAGCGTCTGCAGATTGGTGGGGTTGTCACCAACCGAGATTTTCTGGCTGCCACCCTTCGCTCCCCTGACTTTCTCGCGGGTAACACCACAACCGATTTCATCGAGCGCTTCGCCCCTTCGCGAACGCGCCCACTCGAAGAGGACGAGAAGCGGCTCCTGGCCACGGCTGCAGCTATGTGGTTACAGCATGACAACCGCACCAAAGCGAGCGTCTTGGCCTCGCTACCATCAGGTTTTCGCATTGGACGCTTGGCTCGCGAGCGTGTTGAGCTGCGAATTGCTGAGACGGAGTTGACAGTGCACTACTCCCCCAACCGAAGCGGTGGGTTCGTACTCGGCTCGGCTGGTGACGACGGGGTGGCGTCCGTCCAGGGTTGGTCTGATCGCCATATCGACGTCGAGGTTGATTCTCGACGACGCCGCTACGCGGTGGCGCGTCATGGTCATAATCTCTACCTGACAGGCGTGGGCGGAGGGGCTCGAATCGAAGTACTCCCCAGATTCCCAATACCTGAACCTGAAGCTGTTGGCGGTGCTGTGGTTGCGCCCATGCCGGGCAAGGTGATCGAACTTCGAGTAAACGTGGGCGACGTAGTGGAGGCTCAACAGGTAGTCGCGGTGATTGAGGCAATGAAGATGGAAAACCATCTGCGCGCTTCCGAGGCGGGTACGGTCACCGAAATCCTGGTTTCCGTAGGCGAGCAAATCGAAAAAGACGTTCTGCTGATGGTGATAGAAGCGGGAGCGGTGGATGGCTGAGCCGATTCGGATTGCGAATTGCAGTGGGTTTTATGGGGACCGGCTGAGCGCTGCTACAGAAATGGTTGAGGGCGGGCCAATCGATGCGCTCACGGGCGACTGGCTAGCCGAGTTGACCATGCTTATTCTGGCCCGCACACAAGCGAAACGCCCCGGTACGGGGTTTGCCCGCACCTTCATACGTCAAATGGAACAGGTGATGGGCAACTGCATTGAGTCGGGCATCAAGGTCGTCTCGAACGCAGGAGGACTCGATCCCTTCCATTGTGCAGAGGCGGTTGCCGAAGTGGCTGACAAGTTGGGCCTCTCCCCCAGCATCGCTTATGTCGAAGGCGACAACCTTCTTCCTCGCCTCGATGAACTGAAGACAGCCGGGGTCGATCTGCTAGATCTCGAGACTGGACAACCAGTAGCGGACATCGACTACATCTCTGCCAACGCCTACCTCGGCTGCTGGGGCATTGTTGAGGCGCTCAACCGTGGTGCCGACATTGTTGTCACCGGACGTACCACCGATGCCGCCATTGTTTGCGGGCCCGCGGCCTGGCATCACAAATGGGCGCGTGACGACCTTGATGCAATGGCTGGAGCGGTCGTCGCAGGTCATGTCATTGAGTGCGGAACTCAGGCAACTGGTGGCAACTACTCCTTCTTTGAAGAAATTGATGGACTCGAATACCCCGGTTTCCCCTTTGCCGAAATTGCCGCGGATGGATCGTCGGTGATCGGCAAACATCCCAGGACCGGGGGCAACGTCACGATTGGCACCATCACCAGCCAACTGCTCTACGAAATTGGTGACCCGGGCTATCTCGGCCCAGACGTGACCAGCCGCTTCGACACAATTGAACTCGACACTGTTGGACGGGATCGTGTCCGCATCTCAGGAGTACGGGGAGAAAAACCACCGGAGACCTTGAAGGTCTCGATGAACTCGTGGGGAGGCTTTCGAAGTGACCTGGCAATTGCCTTGACCGGTGTCGACATAGACGCCAAAGCCGATCTCATAGAACGGGCCTTCTGGCGCAACTGCAGACATCAACCAGAGGACTTTGCAAGCGTCACGACCGCTGTTGTACGCACCGACAAAGACGACCCGGCGACCAACGAAGAAGCTGTGGCCTCCTGGCGCATCACCGTTAAAGACCCGGATCAACGAAAAACCACTGTAATCGGCTCCGCAATGAATGACATGGCACTGGCCAGCATCCCCGGGTTCTTCGGCTTGAAAACGGGAGGCTTGGGCAAACCCTTCGGCGTCCACACGTCAGGGCTCGTGCCCCGTGATCTGGTGCCGCAACATGTTGTGCTGCGAGGCGAGGGCCGCACGGTCATTGACTCTGATGCTCCGTCATCGGGGCCTTCGGTCACCCCGGCCGTCCCGCATATCCCGGCGCCGCCCAACGGCGAAACAATGCGGCTTCCGCTCGGCGCACTCGCAGGGACGCGTTCCGGGGATAAAGGCGGAAACGCCAACGTAGGCATCTTCGTTCGTTCTGCGGAGGCATATGGCTGGTTGGAAGACTTCCTTACCATCGACCGACTGCGGCAACTCATGCCGGAGGCTGCCAACGCAAAGATCGAACGCTTCGTCCTGCCGAACATCTTGTCGATCAACTTTGTGATACACGGCATTCTCCAAGCGGGTGTGGCCTCCTCGACCCGTCAAGACGCCCAAGCCAAGGGATTGGGCGAATGGCTCCGGGCTCGGCATGTCGATATCCCTAAGCCGCTGTTGAAAGAGGACAGCGATGGACTTTGATTTCCCGCCCGAAGACGATCCTCGGCGACTCAAGGTTCGAGAATGGCTTGAAGCCAACCACAACCCCTCGCCGCGCCAACTCCTTGAGCGAGGACTGATCGTTCCCCACTGGCCAGAGCCATACGGGCTCAGCGCAGATCCGATGCATCAGATCATCATCGACGAGGAGATGCGACGAGCCGGGGTGAGGCGTCCCGACAACCCGATCGGCATTGGATGGGCGGGACCCACCATTCTCGCTGCCGGTACTGAAGAGCAGAAAGCCCGCTTCCTTCCCGGTTTGTTGACCGGCGAGGACATCTACTGCCAGATGTTCTCGGAACCCGATGCCGGCTCTGATTTGGCCTCCCTTTCCACCACCGCGGTGCGCGACGGAGACGAGTACGTCGTCAACGGTTCCAAAATTTGGACCAGTGGTGGACATTACTCCAAGTACGGGATTCTCATCGCTCGCACCGACCCTCAGGTCGCCAAGCACAAGGGCATCTCCTATTTCATCTGCCCGACCAATCTCAAGGGACTGACGATGGCACCCATCGTCGACATGACCACAGCCCATGCCTTCAATCAAACCTTCTTTGACGATGTGCGCATCGATGCGGCGAACCGCATTGGCGACGAGAACGATGGCTGGCGATTGGCGAAGGTGACCCTGTCCAACGAACGAGTGTCGCTGAGCTCCGCCGGTTCACTGTGGGGTGCCGGCCCGACCGCAGAAATGTTGATCGATTTGATACAGCGCAACGGCGGATTAGCAGATCCGGTGATGCGTCAGCGGGCAGCAGCGCTACACGTAGAGGCGGAGGTACTGCGCTTGAACCGTTTGCGCACTTTGAGTGCCCGGCTCAACGCCGAGACTCCGGGTGCAGAAGCCTCAATCCAGAAGATCATGGGCGACGAACATGGTCAACATGTGTTGGAGTTGGCAAAAGATCTCTCAGGACCAGAAGGGCTTTTGGAGGGCTCGGGTCCGATCGGTGAGATACCTTCGAGCATGCGTGGTGGGGCCACCGAGGTGAATTTCGAGCATGAGCAGATCCCGGGGGTGGATCGAATCTGGCATTACGGCTTCCTTTTCTCGCCCGCGTTGACCCTCGGTGGGGGGACGTTCGCCGTGCAGCGCAACATCGTGGCCGAGATGGTCTTGGGCCTTCCCCGCGAACCCAACGTAGAAAAGGGGAAAACCTGGGCAGAAACGAGGCGTCAGTGAACCCGGTCGAAACCCCGGTGAACGATTTCGAGGGCAGGATCAGGCTCGTCCGAGGGCCCACGCCAAGGCTTTCGCGCGAACGTAGCGAAGCGCTTACGCCTCGCCAACGCGAGATTCTCGACGAACTCACTGAGTTGGTCCGCGATGGTTTCAGCCATCTCACTATGGCTGACCTTGCGACGAAGTTGAATTGTTCTTTGCGAACCCTCTACGGCATGGCTGACAGCCGCGGAGAGTTGGTGTTGATGGCCATTGACCGCAATCTCTGGAACATCGGCCGAGACGCCAAGAACGCTCTCACGCAAGCTTCCTATCGTCGTCCCCTCGAGGCCATTCGTGCCTATCTGTTGGCGGCCAACGTGGCGGTGTCGCGCACCACTCCGGCGTTCGCCCGCGATCTCAATGCGGTTGTTGGCGGACCGGAACTGTTCGCCGCTCACAACAACTACCTGGTCGATGTCACCCGCGAGCTTCTTGACTTGGCCGTCGAACAGGGGGATATTGCCGCGGTGAACACTGCCGTCGTGGCTCGGGCCTTGGCAAGTCTCGGCCGTCAGTTCAGCGAACCAGAAGTGGTGGCCGAACTGTGTGAGTCTCCCAAGGACGCGGCGGATCATGTGCTTGACATATTGCTCAACGGTCTCGCCCGGTTCCCGCCGGCTCACCAACTCGGTGATCGCTCACCAGCGAGAGAGGAGAGTCATGCAGGTGTCTGAAGTCCTCACCGATCTGCTGGATGAGCAAGCTGCTCTTGACGAGGTGATCAGTCATCTCACCGATAACCAGTGGTCCATCACCACGGCGAGTCCTCGCTGGGACGTAACGGACCAGGTCGCTCATCTAACGTATTTTGACCGTGCCGCGGCCACCGCAATTCGCGATGAAGCTGACTTCGCGGTGTTGGAGAAAGCGCTGTGGGCTAGTGCCGCCGATGGCGATCTGGGTGTGGATGTTCATACTCTCGACCCGGTACGAAGTCTGCCGGTCAGCCAACGGCTGGCTGCGTGGCGCGCCGGCCGAGATGAGTTGGCCGATGCTGCAGCGGAACTGCGCGACGATGCCCGGGTGCGGTGGTTCGGCCCCTCAATGGGCGCGAAGTCCTTTCTGACTGCTCGTCTGATGGAATGTTGGGCGCACGGCCAAGACATTGTTGACGTGGTTGGCGCCGATCGAGTCCCCACCGATCGCCTACGCCATATTGCGCAACTTGGCTTTATTACCCGCGCTTGGACCTATGCGAATCGCAAGCTGGAAATGCCCACCGATGAGGTCCGTGTCTCCTTACAGAGCCCCTCAGGTGAGAAATGGACTTGGGGTCCGGTTGATGCGCAGTGCAGTGTCGTTGGAAGCGCCGAAGATTTCTGCGGAGTTGTGACTCAACGTCGCCAGCTACAAGACACCAGCTTGTTGGTTGCCGGTGAAGCGGCACTCGATTGGATGATGACGGCTCAGGCGTTTGCCGGCCCTCCAACCACAGGCCCCAAGCGCTAGGAGCTACCGATGAGCCTTGTCGAAACTGAAAAGGTCCAGGGAGTGATGACGATCATTTTGGCCGACGAAGACAACCGCAATGCCCTGAGCAGCGACCTTATCGAGCAACTTCTTTTGGCGATTGATGCAGCCGATGCCGACCCGGAAGTACGGGTCATAGTACTTACCAATCGTGGTCGAGTCTTTTGTGCTGGGGCAGACCTCAAGGCTCGCTCAACAAACCGTGAAGGCGTGCCCACGGGTGTCGATCTGTTCACTCGCTTCGGCAAGTCACCCAAACCCTTCGTGGGGCGAATCAACGGTCATTGCGTAGCTGGTGGTCTGGGTATCGCAGCCGCTATGGATATTTCGGTCGCGCTCGACACTGCCAAGATGGGATTTACCGAGGTTCGTATAGGCGTTGCACCAGCAATGATCTCCGTGCTGTGTTTGCCGAAAATGCGTTCGGCGGATGCGTCGGCTGCCTTCCTTCGGGGCAACCGTTTCCTAGCCCCTGAAGCAGCTCGCATGGGGATCATCAACGTCGCGGTTCCGGCCGATCGTATTGACGAAGAAGTAGCTGAGATCGTTTCAGACCTGTTACTTGGCGGACCCAACGCTTTGGCTGCGTGCAAGGCACTCACGCAAAAGGTCCCGAAAATGTCAGTTGAAGATGCCTTCGAATGGACCTCTCAGTTGTCTGCTGAACTCTTTGCTACTGATGAGGCGCGCGAAGGCATGAGGGCCTTCGCCGAAAAACGAACGCCCTCATGGGTTCAAGTCCAAGCGTCGCGGTAGGGCATACTGACATTGATGACCGCTGACTCTTTGTTGCTGCTTGATCTTGAGCAAGATGACCCTCGTGCGTTGATGCAGTTGTATGACGAGCACGGCTGGGGTGACGGGTTGCCGATGGTGCCGCCGACACCTGAGCGGGTTGATGAAATGCTTGCCGGCGCGGATCCCGACGAGATCATTGCCTCTCTCCCCCCTCGCTTCGGCCAAGCCACACGTCGGGTAATCGCAATCAACGCGGTACTTGCTGGTTGTGAGCCGGCACATCTACCGGTTCTTGTTGCCGCGGTAGGCGCGCTGGCGTCGCCCGAACTCAACTTGCGGGGCGTGAACGCAACGACACATTGCGTTGCGCCACTGCTCATCGTGCATGGCGACATCGCCGAGACTGCCGGTTATAACTCCGGTGTCGGAGCTTTCGGGCCGGGAAACCGGGCCAATGCCAGCACCGGCCGAGCGGTGCGTCTGATCTTGATGCATGTCGGTGGTGCTCGCCCCGGTCCAGGTGATGCCTCAACCCAGGGAGGACCTGCCAAGTACTCGTACTGCGTCGCAGAAAACACCGCTCAGTCTCCCTGGGGTTCCTATGCCGCGAGTGCCGGAGTCTCCACAGTATCGGCGGTCACCGTCCACTGCGGTGAAGCCCCGCACAACGCACACGATATGGAGTCGTCGGACCCCGCAGCGATTCTCGACAAGGTAGCTTCGGCGATGACGTCGTTGGGCCAGAACAATGCGCCGATCAGCAGTGGAGAGTACTTCGTGGCGCTGTGCCCGGAACACGCCGCCGTATGTGCGAACGCTGGTTGGACCCGAGGCCATATTGCCTCTTATCTGTTCAACCGAGCCACGCTGCCCGTGGTGGAACTGCGCCGTGCATTCGGGTTGCGGGCTTGGGCTCCGTGGCAGCAGGCGTTGGCAGACGAGGACCGTGTGTCGATGACCGAACACCCCGACAACATTAAAATCGTCGTAGTTGGCGGTGCGGGAAAGCACAGTTCAGTGATCCCGAGCTGGGGCATGACAAGAAGCGTCACCGTCTCGGTGGACGCGTAGTAGGACGGAGAAGACATGAAGGTATATGCACCTGACGGCGCAGTTGGTTCGCCAGCCGCTACCCCCGCACCATCTGTGCCGGTGTTGACTGGTAAGCGAATCGGCATCCTCGACAACACCAAGCCGAACGCCGGCGCTCTCCTCGAACGCTTGGCTCAGCGCCTCGTCAGCCGTACCGGCGCAGTGCTTGCCCTGGTTGAGACCAAGAACGCGGCGCTGGCCGCACCCGACGATGTCATTGCCCGCCTGCAAGCAGAGGTTGATCTGGTTCTAACGGGTTCTGCCGATTGAGGCAGTTGCACGTCGTGGAGTGTCCACGACTCCGTCCGACTCGAAAGCTCTGGAACTCCGACCGTTGTTGTTACCACAACTGAATTCCGAGCGCTGACCGAGGAAGTTGCAGCCACTTTGGACTTGCCCGAAGCACGTATTGTCGAGGTCGCGCACCCGCTCGGAGGTGTCGATATTTCCGCAGTCAAAAGCCGAGCCGACAGTGTTGTAGAGGAAACGATCCGAGTGCTGACCGCATGAGCATCGCCATCGACCACGAAGGCAAGGTCGCGTTGGTTACCGGTGCCGGTGCCGGAATCGGGAGGGAAGTGGCGCGCTGGTTGGCGAGGGCGGGCGCCACAGTCGCAGTAAACGACGTACGCGCGGATAAGGCTGAAGCAGTGGTTGAAGAGATCACAGCAGCCGGTGGCCGTGCTCATTGCTTCATCGCAGACTGTCGAGACGATGAAGCAATCGACAGCATGGTTGAGGCGGTTGTGAGCCAACTCGGTGGACTCCAGATTGCGGTCAACAACATCGGCATGATGCCGCCGGGGCGAACACTTCGGGCCTTTGCTAGTTACCGCGGGGAAGACTGGCGTGACATCCTGAATCAGAATCTGGTGCTCGCGGCGCTGTGCGGGCGTTCCGAAGCAACGGCGATGCTGACTGCGGGCGAGGGTGGCGTGATTCTGTTTGTCACCTCGGGTGAGACGACCCGTCCCTCGCCATACAACAGCATTTATGCTGCTGCTAAAGCGGCTCTCAATCATTTGGTGACTTCAATGGCAGTGGAGTTGGGGCCGTCGGGAATTCGGGTTCTGGCGATCGCTCCGGGTACGACCCTTACTGAAACCGTCGCTGCTGCTTTCACTGACGAACGCGTGGAAGCGATCGTGGCCTCAACGCCTTTACGCCGCATGGTTGAGCATGACGAACTCGCCCGTTTGACTACCTTCCTTGCCAGCGACCTGGCCCGTTGCATCACCGGCCAGTTCATCCTCGCTGACGCTGGAGCATTCCTGTCACGCACCCGTCCTGCCAACGATGAAGGCCTGACCGCTGAATTGAAGGGCTCCAACGCCGGGTGATCATCCTGTCGGGATTTGCAGAGGCGGAGACCTCTCAGGGAGTCGCGTAGTCGCTGATTCGGACGCACCGGTTGGTCATAGTTCCGATGTCTTGAATCACCGAGGTGATCACATCTCCGTGTTGTAGCAGTTTCTGTTGCGACACGCCGACGCCGTCGGGGGTGCCGGTAAAGATCAGATCGCCAGTGGTCAGCGTGGTGATGTGGGAGATATACGACACCAGTGCCGGAACGTCGAAGATCAATTGTGAGGTCGTGCCGTCCTGTCGCACTTCGTCGTTGATCTTGGTAGTGAGGCGCAAGTTGGAAGGATCGGCAACGAGGTCGGGTGAAACCAGGTACGGTCCGATCGGTCCGAAGGTATCGAAAGACTTTCCCAGATCGAAGTGGGGTGGGGTCGCTGAGAACTGCATTGGACGATCAGAGATGTCCTGTCCAATAGTCAAACCAACGATGCGGTTCCAGACATCCTCTTTGGCAATGTCCTTGCCGCCGACACCGATAACGACCACCAACTCCACCTCGTAGTCGACGCCATCGCTTCGCATCTCGACATCGGCTGTCGGGCCGACGATGCACGACGGAAATTTCGTGAAAACCAACGGGTTTTTGGGAGGTTCCATCTCGGATTCAGCGGCATGGTCCGCGTAGTTCAGGCCGATTCCAAAGCAGTTGCGAGGCCGGGGTACCGGCGCGTCAAGAGTCACATCGGCGACGCTGCCGGTGGGTTCCCTATCGTTGAGCGTCGCCTGGAGATCGGACATTTCGGTCGCCAAAGTGAGTGCTTCCATCGGATCTGAAGGCAATGCTCCAGCGCTTGTCGTCTCAATGTCGTAGTAGTTGCCGCCGTCGACGAGCGCTGCTCGCCCAGCAATGTTTGCCATCCGAAATCCCATGAGCGTCCTTGAGTTGCCGAGAAGCGTTCTGAAGATGAACGCGGCGTTTGCAGTGGCATGTATAGCAGCGTGAAGCAGGTTCAGCGTTGGGCGCGGGCGCGAATTTCTCCGTTCAGCGTGAGGTCTTCGCAGTGGCTGAGTCCTCGTTCCAAAGCGTCGTTGTCCTGCCAGCGGGCCCAGTTGAGCCATAGCCCGTTGGAGCTAGCGATCAGGTCTTGCACACGACCCGCAACCACGGTTTCGGATAGCTCCGGGCGAGCCGCACCCACGAGTTCGCGAAAACGCGACGAGTAGCGCTCGTAGAACTCCGCGTCAACTTCCGCCACACCGTTTTCGGTGAGCGCTAATGCCCACAGTGCGATACGTAACGCCAGGTAGCTGCCGTTGAGGAATTCATCGGTGAACGCGCCACGCAGAAACGCCCGAAACTTCTCCGCAGGGTCATCGTGATCCGAAGAGGCACTGACACAGGCGCCAAAAAGCCGGTCGGTAGCTCTTTGGAACACAGCCAGAATCAGCGTCTGTTTGTCATCGAAGTGGTAGCTGAGCAGGCCGACGGAGACTTCGGCCTCTCTGGCCACCGTTCGCATGCTGGCCCCACCGATCCCTTCGCGCAGAATCACCGAACCAACCGCGTCAAGAATCTGCTCCTGTGTCTCAGACCGGTTCAAGCGCTCGTCCATCTTGTCCCTATCGGGGGAGAATCCAGGGCCAACTCAGCCTACTGGACGAACGTTCAGTTAGTGGAGCGACACAATCGCTGATTAGTTGAGGAATTCGGGTTCTTCGCGCATCAGTTCATCGCGCCAAGGCTGGAATTGAAACCAGCCCGCCAAGTCCGAACCTTGCTGTCGGTATCCCTCGGTGCAGAGGTGCTCTGGAATCTCAATGGGATCACCTGCGGCTTGTGCAAGCAACTGGCTTTGACAACAGCGTTCAAGCGCAACAAACCACCACACAGCCGCATCGACGCTGCCGCCACAGGTTATAAGACCGTGGTTCTGATGGATCAGGGCCTTTTTGTTGCCAAGTGCCTCAGCCATCAGGCGACCGGTCTCAATATCCAACACCACCGCACCACTGCCTGCATCGCAAAGCGCCACATCGTTGTAGAACATTGTGGAGTCCTGGCTGATCATTTTGAGAGGCTCACCCAACGCCGAAAATGTCTTGCCGTGCATCGAGTGTGAATGTGCAGCCGCGACAACGTCTGGTCGCGCCGCATGGATCTGCGAATGGATGGCGAATGCCGCGGTGTTGACTGGACGCTCGCCCTCGACAACTTGACCTTCGTCGTTAACCAGAATGAGATCTGAAACGGTCATGTACTTGAAGTTGTGACCGAATGGATTGACCCAGAAGTGATCGAGATGTTCGGGGTCCCGAACCGTGACGTGACCCGCGACCCCCTCAGCGAGGTGAAGACGCCCCATGACTCTCAGACCCGCGGCAAGGGACTCTTTGCGTTGTTGACGCTCCGTCGCGAAATCGTCGGCTGTCGAGGGCAGATCCAGCGAGAATTCTTCTTGAACCCGAGCCAGATTCTCAAGATCGCGTTCTTGTTGGGTGTCAGTCATGGGCCTTCTCTCTCGGTCTCAACGGCGCGTGCATACAGCGTAGAGGGGTGTAAGGTGCTTCATGACAAAACGCAGTGGTACGCAGGTATTTCGGGTGTCGATCTTGTTGCTGGCTTTGGGGCTGCTCGCAACAAGTTGTGGCGGTGACGACAGCGAAGAATCGGCGCCGAGCGACACGCTTGAGACCACTTCTACAACAACTCCAACAACCACGGCGGCTCCCAGCACTACGACCACAGCCGCGTCCACGACTACCTCCACTACAACGACGACTACAACTACAACAACAACGACGACGACTACAACGACACTGCCGGCGGCGGAGCCGTGGCAACAAATTGCCGGAGGCGATGAATGCATGTGCGCTGATGGCAGCGACTACAGCTTCTGGGTCCGAGAGGCCGATCCCGAACGTGTGGTGTTCTACCTTGAGGGAGGTGGCGCTTGCTTCACTGCCGCTTCCTGTTCATTCACCGACGGCACCTACTCGGTGACCACCGGCGAAAGCGACGACCCGACCGGAGCGGGAGGCATCTTTGACTTTTCCAATCCCGCCAATCCCCTGTCTGGCAGTTCCTTCGTGGGAGCCCCGTACTGCACCGGCGATGTTCATATCGGCAACAGTGTCCACCAATACAGCGACGATCTGACCGTTTACCACAATGGATTTGTGAACGCTTCTCGAGCATTGGCCGAACTCCATGCGCGTTTCCCCGACGCAACCGAAGTCGTTGTAGCCGGATCCAGCGCCGGTTCTGTTGCTGCCCCCTTCTTCGGCGGGTTGGTATCGGACCTGTATCCAGACGCCAAGGTTTCCGTTGTGGCTGACGCCTCGGGTGCCTATCCGAGCAACCCTGTTATCAACGCCACGATCGGCTCACTGTGGGGTGCATTCTCGGTTGTCCCCGACTGGCCCGTAAACGAGCGAATAACTCCACAGGAATGGGGAGTACCCGAGATGTTCATCCAAGCTGGTCTTCATGATCCCGATATTCGCTTCGCTCGCTTCGACAACGCCTTCGACAGCACGCAGTTGAGTTTTGCAGAATTGGCTGGATTCGACGCCAGCAATATGGATCAGCTGATCAGATCCAACGAAGTCAAGATCGAAGCCGCCGGAGTCCCTGTGAGCAGTTATCTGGCTCCGGGCGAGGATCACACGATTCTCGGGAGCGACGAGATGTACTCCCTGGAAGTCGAAGGAGTCGTGTTCGTTGATTGGTTGACCGAGTATCTCTTTGCCGACGCACCCATCGAAGACGTGTCCTGCGTCGACTGCGGTCCCTAGTCCTGATCACTGGATTGAATCAGGAACTCCAGTTGCCAGAAACCGTTGCAAGCGATTCTTGATAGAAAAGCCGGCATCGGATCCAGGTTGATTGTCGAGGGCTCTAGATCCTCGCCGAGTAACCTGCTCAGCCGCAACCGCGTCTTGTTGCCGCTTCTGCGAGGATCATGTCAACACGGGCCGTGCGTAGATTCTCAGCCGAAAGATCGTGTGCGTCCAACGCCTCTTTTGACTCGGGCACATCAGCTAGCGCCTTATCTGCTTGCACATGGATTTCTAGTTGTTCCGTCCACCATTCCTCAGCCTCAGCTTGCTTGGCCGCGGCCTGACCGCAATCAGCCTCCGACGGCCCCGACGCACACGCCACAGCAAACACACCCACCGTCCAAGCAGCAGTCAACAGCGCTGCAGTCTTCACGCTGCGGTGGTTTCGTGATTTGCTGTGTCGCTAGGTAGCGGCCAGCGGTCACGGCCCCACACAAACCAAGCAGAAAAAACTGCCAACGCAAGCACTATCCCAACACAGCAAACGACGATGTTCCTAGGGAGCGTATACACCGTGAAGACAGCCACAGGGGCCATCATCGCCCAAGTGGTCAACTCCTCACGCCGACTACGGTAGTACGCGCCAGGCCGATAGCCCTCACTCTTGCGAATCACACGGACCCAATACTTCTTCGCCAAGTCAGTCATTATGGTTCCTTTCAGCGCGCGGTACATTGGAGCGGAGAAATCGGGTCATCACACCCAGCCTGGGGCGTGGTGTCGTCGCCACCTTGGTCGATCACGACCGCAACGACGCTGGAACAGACAGTGTACAACCATGGCCCAAAAACACCGCACGGACTAGCCACTAGTAGGCTTATTCCTATCTTCGCCTTCGGGTGGCTATGCGACACGTTCACGGTTTTGCATACTGTTTCGTAGCCAGTTAAAACCGTTGCGGTCATGGCGACATATCTGTAGCCGCTCGGTACGCCGTTTCTGAAGGCCGCGATTGTCCTGTACACAGGAATTTTCTCGTACACGGTCCTAGTGTCGTATACAGGTTGTCGCGTGCATGATTGCTTGGTGTCGGTGTGTGCTGCTGCTGGTGCGTGGTTGTCGCCCAGTAGCGGAACATCGTTTGGCAACGGAGCAACCGTCGTCAAAGCAACAAGCACGATGACGGCCAAGAGTGCAGCTAACGCTCTCCTAGCTAATGCTCTGGGGGGGGGGGGGGGGGGGCGGTAGATGCTTTCTTGGTCCTGTCCGGGAAGCATATGACATGCCGCTGCGATGTGCAAGCAAATCGTCGGCAGATAGAATTGGGGATCGTGGTTCTGGCGACTCTGCTAGGCGCGAGTGGCCTGCAGCAATCGGTGATGGATGCTTTGAGCCAGTGACGGACCGGGCGAGGTGTCGCCCATTCGCTTCGCTCGCTTCGACAACGCCTTCGACAGCACGCAGTTGAGTTTTGCAGAATTGGCTGGATTCGACGCCAGCAATATGGATCAGTTGATCAGATCCAACGAAGTCAGGATCGAAGCCGCCGGAGTACCTGTGAGCAGTTATCTGGCTCCGGGCGAGGATCACACGATTCTCGGGAGCGACGAGTTGTACTCCCTGGAAGTCGAAGGAATCGTGTTCGTTGATTGGTTGACCGAGTATCTCGCCGCGGACGCACCCATCGAAGACGTGTCTTGCGTCGATTGCGGTCCCTAGATCCGTTAATCAGAGGTTCCGTTGGATTCGATTGACTGGATCAGAAAATCGAGCACTTCTGCTCTTTGCTCGGTGGATGGAGGAGCCAGCCCGAACAGATCGATCAGCCACAATCCGTCACAGGCGATTCTGACGAGCAGAGCGAGTCTCGGGTCTAGTTCGTCGTGTTCGATTAGCCGGGTCTGCCATTCCTCAAAGAGTTCCTGCACTTGCTTCAGACGTGCAGGTTCGAGTGCGGCAGCAGCAAACACGCTGGTCGCAGACTCTTCCCAGTAGGCATGCGGCGCTCGAACATACTCGACGTAGGCACGAGCAAACGCTCCCTTCTGGTCTCCGTTGACAAGTTTCTGAAGATCGTTGTCAACATGCTCCATGGCATCGTGAAGAAGGGCCGTGACGAGTTCTTCTTTGGAAGAGAAATGGTAAAGGAGTCCGCCTTTGCTGAGCCCCGCCTCGGTAGCGACGCTCTGCAAGGTGAGTCCTTGGACCCCTTGGGTCCGAACAACCGCTACGGCCGCGTCAACTAGTCGTCGTCTGGTGTCGACACTCTTTCGTTTCGATGTGTTGTTCGTAGTTTGCAGTTTCTGCTCCCTCGTCATAGGGATCCGATTGTTGTAGTCGAAGTTGTGGACCGGATGGCTGATGTTTGATACCGTTACTGTACCGTCCAGACGGTTTTCTAGACGGAGACTACTCAAAACGACACACCCATGGAGGGAAATCATGAGGAAATTGCTACTGGCGCTGTTGGTATTAACGCTCTTTGCGGCTGCCTGCGGGGACGATTCTGACTCCGAGCCAGATGCTTCAGGAGATGACTCGGCCGCAGATGACGGCGATGATATGGCCACCGACGATGGCGACAAGCCCACGATCTCTTTGGTGGTCAACCCATGGACAGCCTCGGCATTGAATGTAGCTGTGGCCAAGCAGCTGATTGAGAGCGAACTCGGTTATCCCACCGAGGCGATCAACATCGACGAGAACGAGGCAATGTTCATTGGTTTGGCTGATGGCACCGCCGATGCCGTGCTCGAGATCTGGCCCTCCGGTATCACCGACAGCGAACAGGCCTTCTTCGACGACGGTTCAGTCGTGCATCTCGGCGAACTCGGCGCAGTGGGCAGGATCGGCTGGTTTGTTCCTGACTATGTGATCGATGCCAATCCGGAGTTGGCTACTTGGGAGGGCTACTTCAGTGATGAAGCGGCTGCAATCTTTGCCACAGCAGAAACAGGCGACAATGGCAGGTTCTTAGGCACCGATCCTTCTTATTCGCAGTTTGACGAGCAGGTCATCAACAATCTCGGTATGCCTTTTGAGGTGATCTACTCCGGGTCTGAGCCAGCAACAGTTGCCGAACTGGATGCACGGGTGTCTGCGGGCGAGCCGATCTTGATGTACTGGTGGACCCCGACCGCGGCTGTCTCCACATACAGCCTCGTTCAGGTCACCCTCCCGCCATACACCGAGGAATGCGGCGCTAGCGCAGCCAGCGGGGACGGCGGCGTGGATTGCGAATATCCTGAGGATGTCATCATCAAGGCCGTATCGGGTAAGTTGGCCGACAAGGCCCCTGATGTATACGCCTTCCTCGATGCGTTCACGATCACCAACGACGATCAACTCTCGATGCTTCCACCAGTAGAACTCGACGGTGAGGACGTTGATGAAGTGGCCGCGCAGTGGATAGCGGACAACGAAGACGTTTGGTCGGCTTGGATCGGGTAAGTCAATAGAGGAGTCACCCTGTGATCGGTGAGGCCATCTCCAGCCCCTGCCTGTCGGCACGAGGAATCTGGAAAGTCTTCGGTAACCGCCCCAAAAGGGCCCTGGAGATGGCCGACACCGGTGCCTCGCGCGCTGAAGTCCGCGAGGCCACAGGCTGCATAATCGGGGCACGTGACGTGTCCTTTGATGCGTACCACGGTGAGACCTTCGTGATCATGGGTCTGTCTGGTTCGGGAAAGTCAACCCTGTTGCGATGCGTGGCTCGCCTCTCGGCTCTGTCACGGGGTTCGGTAATCCTCGAAGGCGAGGATTTAACGGCAATGAACGAGGCCGAACTACGCGCGGTCCGACGAGCCAAGCTCTCGATGGTGTTTCAGCATTTCGGGCTGTTCTGGCATCGACGAGTGATCGACAATGTTGCCTACGGCCTCGAAGTGCAGGGAATCGACCGCAAGACACGGCACTCCAAAGCCGACGAAATGCTCAACTTGGTCGGTCTTGAGGGTTACGGCAACAACTATCCGCACCAACTCTCGGGGGGAATGCAACAACGTGTCGGTTTGGCCCGAGCCCTGGTGGTTGAACCGACCGTGCTGTTTTTTGACGAACCATTCTCGGCTCTAGATCCGCTGATCCGTCGGGACATGCAAGATGAATTGCTGCGTATTCAAGCTGGGATAGGCGGCACGATAATTTTCGTTACCCATGATTTCGACGAAGCGATAAAGCTCGGTGACCGTATCGCCGTAATGAAAGATGGCGAATTCGACCAAGTCGGAACAGCTGCAGAGTTGATAATGAACCCAGCAACGGAATATGTGGAGGAGTTCGTCAAGGGAGTGCCCAGAGTCAAAGTGCTGCGAGTTGGCGATGTGCTCGCAGAACTCGACGGATCCGCTCCCCAACACGGCGTCCCTGCCAGCGAGAGCCTCGAAACTGTATTGCCGCTACTGGTGTCAACCACCGACGATATTGCCGTTCTCGATGACCAGAACGCTGCGATAGGACGCATTGATCGCTCGGCTGTGACCCGCCTTATCCAACCCCAGCCATGACCGCTGCCGTGCCGTCGGAGTCGGTATCGCCTTACTCAACTGGTGACTGGCAGCGGCGTGCTTTATGGATTGTTGTTCCACTCGGCCTGATCGGGTTGCAATTGATCTTCGCTGGGACCGAACTACCCGAGCACCTCGACGAGACGTTTTCAGATCCTCTGGACCGGTTCTCTCGCTGGGCTCAACAGAATCGCAACAGCAATTGGCTCTTCACAGTCATTTTTCGCCCGCTTACGTCGCTAGTGAGATTCGGTCTCGAAACGATTGAGGACACTCTGCTTTGGGTTCCTTGGTTCGTGATCCCGATTGCCATCTTCTTGTACATAGCCCGAACGCGAGCGTGGAAGTCAGCAATAGCAGCTTCTTTGGCGATCATTTATCCAGGTTTGGTGGGCCTTTGGGAGGTGACAATTGAGACGTTGGCTCTGATGGGCATGGCGATTGTTTTGTCGATCTTCATCGGTGTTCCGGTCGGAATCCTGGCGGCTTTCCGGAGAGGCTTCGACACTGCGATCAGGCCGGTGCTCGACGCCATGCAAACGATCCCTGCCCCCGTCTATTTCGTGCCGATGGTGATGTTCTTTGGGATCGGTCCAGTGCCCGCCACGCTGGCGACAGTGATTTATGCTCTTCCGCCGGTCGTAAGGTTGACGACCCTCGGTATCCGCGGCGTCGCTGAGCAATCGGTGGAGGCGTCAACGATGTTCGGCGCCACCCGCTGGCAAACCTTGCGCAAAGTACAGATTCCCATGGCATTGCCGACGATCATGGCGGGAGTCACCCAGACGATCATGATGGCGTTGGGGATCGTCGTTTTGGCGACCCTGCTCGGTGCAGGCGGGCTGGGTCAATCGGTAATGGATACTTTGAGCCAGCGCCGGACCGGTCGAGGTGTCGCCACTGGGTTGGCTGTGGTTGCCATCGCGGCTGTTCTTGATCGTCTCGGTAGGGCTGTTGTCGGCCAAGACAGGGCTACAGCACCCTCACGGCGCACGGTGTTGTTCTGTGTTTCCGGCGTAGTCGGTCTCATCATCGTTGGTCGCACTGCCAACTACGTCTCCTTCCCAGAGATGTGGGAAACACGAGCTTTCGACCCGATCGACGACGGAGTCAAATGGGCCCGCGACAACCTGCGCTGGTTCACCCGCACCTTCAACGACACGGTGGTGTCCTGGTATTACGTGCCGGTGCGCGATTATTTGACCGATTCGCTTGCTTGGCCGGTAGTGATCGCTGGGGCAGCTGCGGTGGGCGCATGGTTGAAAGGTTGGAGGCTGGCGTTGCTCAACGTCTGCGCGATGGGTTCGATCTTGTTGATCGGCATGTGGGAGTTGTCCATCGACACTTTTGTGCAAGTGGTGGCGGCTGTGGTCCTGTCGATCTTGCTGGCAATACCGGTCGGTATCGCAGCGGGACGCCACCGCCGAGTGGAGGCTGCCCTCAGCCCTGTTCTCGATGCTCTGCAGACGATCCCCTCACTGGTCTACATCATTCCGGCGGTGACGCTGTTCACCATCGGGGTGGTGCCAGGACTAATAGCCTCAATTCTGTACGCCATCGTGCCTGGTGTGCGTCTCGCCGCGCTAGGCATCAAACAGGTGCCCACCGAAAGCGTCGAGGCTTCTCAGATGTTCGGGGCGACGCCTCGTCAGACAATGTTCGGCGTGCGGATTCCCTTGGCCGCCCGAACAATCATGGCGGGAGTCAACCAGGTAATCATGTTGGTCTTGGCCATGGTCATTATCTCGGGTCTTGTAGGTGGTGGAGGACTTGGTTTCGAGACTATTTCAGCTGTCAAGAACAGCGAAGTCGGCCTTGGGTTTGAGGTTGGGTTCGCCATCGTGATGATGGCTATCGTCTTGGATCGCTCAAGCCAGGCAATCGCCGATCGGGTCGGCGCTCCCGAAGTTGCAACTCATTGATCTGCGCGCTTCGCTGAGTTGAGCCACTCAGTTGAGCCCTTCAGTCGAGAGCGGGTCCGTTGGTGTCTCGACCGGAGCGCAGAATTGTGCCTGGCCGAGCCGCCGTGAACTGGCCTTCGCGTACGATCTCGGTGCCGTTGCACAACACATGCTTGATGCCAGTGGCCTCCGCATATAGCCGGGATGCGCCAGCGGGAAGATCGGTTCGCACAGTCAGCGGCTGCGAGTTCACTTGGTTTTCATCGAGCACGACCACATCGGCGAACGCGCCTTTTTTGAGCACGCCTCGGTCGACGAGGCCGTAGAGGTTCGCTTGCACTTCGCTGAGGAGGTGGACCGCTTCTTCGAGATTGAGCATTTGCCTCTTCGTTACAGCTTCACCCAGCATGTGCGTGGCGTAGTTGGAACTCAGGAACAGGTCCAGATGAGCTCCGGCGTCTGAAGCTCCGATCACCGCACGTTGGTCCCGCCAGATCTCAACCCTGGCTTCCCAATCCTCGTCGGGGTCGTCTCCAGCCGGATTGCCGAAAGAGGTTTCGAGATCATCGGCAAGGGCGATGTCGCAGAGGGTATCCCAGGCATCTTGGCCTCGTTCTTGTGCGATCTCGCCGACGCTACGTCCGACGCAGCCTTCGTTTTCCGGCGCAAGAGTATGGAGAATCGTCTTGGTTTCCCAGTGGGCCAGACCCCGCAGCGGACCGTCGGCCTGAGCCAGTTCGTTTAGTTTCTTTCGTTGGGTCGGATCGGTGAAGACTTCACGTTTTTCTTCTTTTGGCAAGAGCATCACCTGCTCCCAACCAGGCAGAGCGTCAAGCACGAATCCGCTGTTGAAGTTGAGGTGCAGCGCCATCGTCATGGGCACGGTGAGCGCCACTACCTTGCCTCCCTTGGCTCTTGCCGCATCGCCGGCGCGTAGCTTGATCAGATTTTCGGGCAAAGACCGAGCGGTCACGTTCATCACGTTCCAGTTGAGGGGGCTGCGAGCTGCAACTGACATGTCGGCCATCAACTCAATGGCCCAGTCCTCGAACGGCCCTAGATTGGGAATGAACTCCAACGATGTGCCGTCAAAATCTGCCAGTACCGAGCACAGGCCGACCAGTTCGTCACGCGTGCCGTGACGGCTTGGGACCATGTTGCCCATCGGGTCGTTGTGAGTGCGCGACCACGATGACGAAAAGCCCAGCGCGCCGGCTTGCAGACCGGCTCTTAGCAACACGGCCATTTTCTCTTGCTCATCTTCAGTACTGGGCCGTCGAACGCTGTCGTCGCCCATCACCACACGACGCAACGCTGAGTGGCCGACTTTGAAGCCGGCGTTGATCGACAGCGTCCCGTCGATGGCGTCGAGATATTCGGCGGTCGAACGCCAATCCCAAGGCACTCCTTGCTGCAAGGTGGTCAGCGGGATGCCCTCGACCCGGGCCAACATACGCATGAGGTAGTCGCCATCCGCGGGATCATCGGTAAGCGGAGCGATGGTGAAGCCGCAGTTGCCCCCAATCACCGAGGTCACACCGTGCAGCGGCGAGGGTGAGAGGGTTTGATCCCAGAAAACCTGCGCGTCGAGATGAGTGTGGACATCAACGAATCCAGGGGTCACGACCAGGCCGGTGGCGTCGATCACCGTTTTGGCTTCGGCTCCGTTGCCGTCGAGCATCTCGATGGCTTCGATGCGGTCGTTGACTATGCCGACATCTGCGCGTCGCCGTGGCCCGCCGGTCCCATCAACTACATCTCCCCCGCGAATCAATAAATCAAACATGTTCGGAGCGTAATACGCGGGTACCACGCGGTGTTAGCCTGCCGGCGACTCTGTCGAGCGGGTCGCCTCGTTCTGCAGGATCGTGGCGAGTAGTTCGAGCAACGACCAGCCAGACTGTACCCATGACGCACCGCACGTTTGAAGAACTCGAAGCTGGCTTGACACAGATCCGAGATGCACCCAGTGAGCAGGGAACGCTTCGGCTTATCGTGGCCCGCACCGAGGTGAATGAGCGCCAGATCGTCCAGCAGGGCGAACTCACCATGGCAGGCGGCCTCGAGGGCGACAACTGGCTCGCTCGAGGAAACCTTCATACCGAAGATGGCAGCGCCGACCCTCTCAGGCAGGTGACAATCATGAACTCTCGTGTGCTTGAGTTGATCGCGGGACCGACCAAAGAATGGCCAGCTGCTGGAGACCAGCTATACGCTGACTTCGATATCAGTGAGACCAACGCTCCTGCAGGTACTCGCCTGAAAATTGGCAACGCCACGCTTGAGGTGACCGAAGCACCACACCTGGGATGCCACAAATTCAGAGCTCGCTACGGCCGAGATGCGCTGCACTGGGTCAATTCAGAGGCTGGCATGGCGCTTAAGCTCAGAGGCATCAACACCCGAGTATTCCACCCCGGCACTATCCAAACAGGCGACCCGATCACCGAACTCTGAGCGAGCCCCTCAAGTCAACTGGGCGCGCCGACTGAAGTCTCGGCCGCTTCTGGACGTGACAGGATTCGCAACCGCAAGACAGAAGTCAGAAACAAGATCAATCCGCCAGCGAGAACTATCAGCGATACTCCTTTGGACAAACCCCCACCAGACGTGGTCGGCACTCCAGTGCGACCTGCGATCCAGATTGTTGCGAGCGTCAACAACGCTGACATCAAGCTCACGGCGTAGGCCACCCAGTCGTAGGGAACGTGTCCATAAGGGTATTGAGCTGCGATGCGGCGCCGAATCCGCAACGCTCCGAACGCTCCAAAGATCGATGCACCAGCGATCGTCAGGACTCTCCGATAGCCGGGATCGATCCACTGATCGAAATTGAAGACGAACGCGATCGCCAACACCAGAAGAGCGATCAAGCCGCCCTGCAGCCCGAAAACCACAGCACCCCGGGTGACTTGTCGACGCTCATAAGAGCGGGCTTCGGCGTCGTGCAAAGGGCGAACCACACCCCACATCTGGGTTGTGTCGAACCCCCGAGACCGCAGGCGACGGTGCGCGTATGAGAAACCACATAACGATGCAAGGCCGAGCAGAGCCACGATCAACCACCATTCTCCGCCGTAATCGGGTGGCGGCTCAGAGAATCCGAGTCCGACCCGACCATGCAACCAAAAGCCAACATACATCGTCGTCAAGCCCAGCGCATACAGTACCGCTGACGGAGTGTTCTCACGGAGGCTGATCCAGCGACCGTCTGGCCAAGCCGACTCTTCGGTCTTCTCGCAATGAGGTGTAGGAGCAGTCATCACTTACCGACTTCAGATTGGCTGACTTCACCATACTATTAACCAGCAACGAACCGTCGAGCACCCGCTTACGACAATTGCGCCTCGCTGTCGATGAAATTGAGTGGGTCAACCTCCAGAATTGCCCACGCACGATGGTCACCTTGTTTGTCGGCGGCGAGACCCTCCACATGGGTGGAGGCCCAGTCCAATTCGCCGTCGCTGTCGATCTGCCAACTCAATTCGCTGCTGGTTCGGCGGTGCCAATGGCCGTGAACCACCAGTTTGGGTTGCGTCGCCTTAACTGCTTGCAGGATTCGTTCGCGTACTTGTGAGCACAGCATTTCATCGCGTGGTCGAAGCTCGAAGTTCCGGATCGGTGCGCCTTCGGGTGCGTCATGGCTCAGCAGCACGTCGAGCGGAACTTCGCCGAGACGCTCCACATCGGCGTCGGTGAGTATCTCGTTGGGCCACCAACTCACGCCTTCAACTCGATAATGATGATCCATCGAGAAGGCTCCACCGAGGGCCCCGAACTGAACTTGGGCCCAACGCCAGCGATGACCGCGCGGTGCGTAACGACAGCGGTCGCGGATGCTTACGAAGCCGTCTTCGTCTGCTTCGAGGTCTGCCAACATGTCGTGGTTCTCGTGGTTGCCGTCGATCCAGTACAGACAACTGATGCCGTAGCGTTCGGCGTGCCAGTCAACTTGGTCCAAAAAGCGGCGCCCCTTAGCAGTGTGCGGCCAATAGCCGAAGTCACCGAGTTGCAGGATCGCGTCGCATTCGTGCTGCTTTGCCAGTTTGCACAGCGTGCCTACCCACTGACCGTTCCCGTGGGTATCTCCCGCTAGCAGAATACGCCGCGGCTCGACTTGATTCATGTTTCCACCGTAGCGAGCGCCTTGCAGCACGCGACCATCAATCAGGCGAATCCGGTTTGAGCGGTTGACTGAATCTCGCGAGGTTACGGCGGGTTCTGGAGCAGAATTGGGCGAGTGATTGCAGTCCGATGTGCCTAACCTTGCGGGTTGTTAGGCGCTACTCCGCTGGTTCGGTGAACTTTTAGAAAGGTCCGTTCGCATGCGCGACTTCTCATGGCGATGTTTAGCGTTGGTGGCTGCATTGGCCGTCTTTGCCGCGGCCTGCGGCGATGATTCCGAAACCACATCGCCAGATACCCCCGCGCCAAGCAGCACCGCGCCAAGTCACACCGAAGGCGCTCACGAGGAGCATTCCGACACGACAACCACGGTTACAAGCGATGGCTCCGAGACAGACGAGCATCAACACACCCACGGCGACGCCACGACACCAGCGGTGGAACCGCACCCGTCGGTGTCGGTACGCATCCTCGAAGACCCCTCCGGCGGCTGGCTGCTTCACAGCGGACCCACCAACTTCCGCCTGGCCCCTGAAAACGTGAGCACAGAACACATCGACGGTGAAGGGCACATGCATCTTTACGTTGACGGCGTCAAGATCATGCGGCTCTATGGAGAGTGGCATGAAATGCCCCCGCTCGCAGCAGGTGTTCACGAGATTCGAGTCGAGTTGTCCTCCAATGACCACTCAGCCATGGCGATCGACGGGACCATCGTGGATGACACAGTGACTCTGGAAGTCTCTGTAGACGAGGCGACCCTGGTTGTGAATGACTCCACGGACGAGATGGATTCCGCTGAGCACGACATGTCCGGCATGGATTCAGAAGACGACGGTTCAATGGACGAAATGGAGCCCGCTCAGACCATCGCCGTTGAGATTGTCGGTGGCGAGCCGATAGGCGGCCATCAGCGAGTTGAGGTAGAACTCAACTCCGAAGTAGCAATCATGGTCACCTCTGATACCGCCGAAGACGTTCACGTTCACGGCTACGACATTCTGCACTCTGTGGCTGTTGGCAAACCGTTGCATTTCAGTTTTGCTGTTGAGATTCCGGGAGTGTTCGAAGTCGAACTAGAGGGTTCGGGCCGACTTCTATTGCAGCTCACCGTTTCCTGACCTTATTCAAGAAACAGAGGGGAGAATCCCGCGCGTCTGGGTTGATCGCGCGTAGGATGCGCCTGTTCGTTAGAGCGAAGCCCGGTTTGAATCCGGCACTGTCCCGCAACGGTGAAGTCGACTCACTCAGGTGAGAAGAACAAGTCCGGACGCCTCGCAGCGAACCAACGAACCGACCCTCGAGGAAGGGACGGCTCGTGCGACCGGATCCCCTTGTCGCTCGTGCCACAACCTCGAGCCAAAAGGAGGACCCGAATGAAACGAATAGCAGCCGTATTGCTAGCGCTGCTCTTGTTCAGCACTGCCTGTGAAGACGACAGCGTCAGCGAAGGTGCGCCAAGCGAACAAGCTGGCGAACCCAACGCCGAAAGCAGCGCCGAGGCTGCACCTGAAGGCGACGGCGACATCATCCTTGAAGGCGACAACGACACTTCAACAGCAACGATCACCACTGCGAGCCAGGCCGACGAGCCAGTTGCTGACGCTGGCACCGAAGAGATCGTCGAAGAGCCGCTGCGGATAGTTTCGATATCACCCACAGCTACAGAGATGCTGTTCGCGGTCGGCGCCGGAGATCTAGTGGTCGCCGTCGATCGGTACTCGTATTTCCCCGATGAGGCACCCGTCACCGATCTCGACGGCTTCAGCCCAAACGTGGAGGCCATAGCGGCTATTGAGCCCGACATTGTTTTGATGCAGTCGGGCGGTGACGTGAAGGCAGCCCTAGAGACGCTGGGCATCCAGGTAGTCGTTCAGAACGCAGCGGTCTCGATTGACGACACTTACGCACAGATCGCTCAAATCGGCGATGTGACGGGTCAACAAGACCAAGCCACTGCCCTTGTGACCCGAATGCAGATTGAAATCGAGTCGCTTGTTGCCAGCGCTCCCGACGCAAGTGGCCTCAGCTACTTCCACGAACTGGATCCCACTCTGTATTCGGTGACAAGCTCCACGTTTGTTGGCGCGGTCTACAGCTTGTTTGGTTTAGAAAACACGGCCGATCCCGCCGATGCGGACGGTTCTTCCTTCGGCTACCTCCAACTCAGCGACGAATATTTGGTAGACGCCGATCCCGATCTGATCTTCCTGGCTGACACGGTCTGTTGCAGGCAAAACAAAGCCACCGTCGCCGAACGACCGGGTTGGGAGCAGATGAGTGCCGTGCAAAACGGCAATGTCATTGAGTTGAGCGACGACATCGCCAGCCGCTGGGGGCCGCGAATTGTGGAGTTCATAGCCACGATTTCCGAAGCAATCAGGAATTTGTAAATGTTGAAACCGGACCAGTCGCCGTCGCTCTTTGGCCAAGAGGAGATCCTCACGGGATCGCACCTCACAGTAAAGGCGACGCTGGCCGGGTTCGGTGCCATCGTTTTGGCTGTCACTTTGGGGTTGACCGTCGGACCCGTCGACCTGCGGTTTGATCGTGTCCTCATGGAGTTGCTCGACGGTATTCCCGGCGTGAATATCGACTCTGGACTTTCCGAGACGCATCAGGCGATCGTCGACAAGATCCGGCTGCCTCGCGTGGTGCTGGGTCTGCTCGTAGGAGCGACGCTTTCGCTTAGCGGAGCGGCCTATCAGGGTGCCTTTCGAAACCCCTTGGCTGATCCGTACCTGCTAGGTATCGCCGCTGGTGCCGGGCTTGGTGCAACTATCGCCATCACGCGAGGACTAGGCGATGGTGCCGGGCTTACTGACCCCGTCCCTCTAGCTGCTTTTGCTGGGGCTTTAGTGGCGGTCGGAGTGTCATTTCTGGCGGGGCACCTAGGAGGGCACTCGACAGTTTCACTGGTGCTGGCAGGAGTAGCGGTGGCTAGCTTTCTCACTGCTTGCCAGACGTATGTGCTGCAGTCCAATACCGATGTAATCAGAGAGGTCTACTCTTGGATTTTGGGCCGAATCGCAACTTCCGGCTGGTCAGAGCCGGCCCTGATGACGCCCTATTTCGTGCTGACCGCAGCGGTAGTGCTGCGCTATCGTCGAGCGCTTGACGTGCTCTCAGTTGGTGATGAAGAGGCTGCGTCGCTGGGTCTCAACCCGCGCCGGATTCGCAGCATCGTGGTGATCGTCTCCTCACTCGGCGCGGCGGCAGCAGTGTCTGTCACAGGGCTGATCGGATTTGTCGGAATCATCGTGCCACACACTGTTCGTCTGGTCTTCGGAGCAAGCCATCGAGTGTTGCTTCCGCTTTCAATTCTGTTCGGAGGAGCGTTCATGGTTCTAGCCGATCTCACCGCTCGCACCATTCTGCAACCGGCGGAACTTCCGATCGGCGTTGTGACGGCGTTTATAGGGGCACCGTTCTTTGCGATCGTGTTGCGCACAAGTCGACGAGAGGTTTGGTGATTCAAGGTAATGCTGACTTTCCTCACCGGTGGTGCTCGCAGCGGCAAGTCGTCCATCGCGGTCAATGCCGCAGCGAGGTGTGAGACGCCCGTAACCGTCATCGCTACCGCGACCGCTGGCGACTACGAAATGGTTGAACGCATTGCCCGCCATCAACAAGATCGACCTGAGCACTGGTCGCTGCTAGAAGAGCCAGTTGATTTGCTCGCAGCGGTTGGCTCTGTTGACGCTGATCACACCATCATCGTTGACTGCCTTGCGCTGTGGCTCAACAACAGGCCCTCCGAGCAACCCCAGCAGATTCTTGACGAAACTGTTCGGCTCGCTGATCTGCTGGCCGAACGCGTGAACGCGCATATGTGGTGAGCAACGAAGTGGGGTCTGGCATCGTCCCTGCCGATGCATTGACGAGGGGTTTCCGAGATCTTCTTGGCAGCATCAATCAACGTATGGCCCTGCGCGCCGACTCCGCTTACTTGTGTGTTGGTGGCCTGCTGGTTCTCCTTGAGCGAATGGCAGATTTCGATGTCTGATTCTGTGCTGAGCCGCTTGGTAGAGGATCTGAGTGCACCTGATGCGGCAGCGGCGCTGGCCGTCGAGATCCGCGCGTCGCAGGTGCTGCGCCCGGACGGCGCGTTTGAGCGCCTTGATCGTGGCGCAGCGTGGCTTGCCGGCTGGCGGGGCAGCGACAGACCCAGGATCGAACACCCTCACGCCGTTCTGTTCGCTGGAGATCACGGAGTTGCAGCCGAGGGGGTGAGTGCATACCCCGCAGACATCACCGCGGCGATGGTGGCGGCGCTCGCGGCAGGCAAAGCCACCGCTTCGGTCCTGGCAAGCCAAGTCGGTGCCACTCTTTCGGTTGTCGACGTGGCAGTTGGAGATCCGACCGGCAACATCCGCACCACCGATGCCCTGACTCCACAACGTTTCGATGCCGCCGCGCGGGCAGGTATAGATGCCGTTGAGGCATGCCACGGCGACCCTCTGGTCGTCGGTGAGATGGGGATAGGCAACACGACTCCGCCGCGGCGGTCGCCGCTTCGGTTCTGGGAGGAACCGCGCTCGACTGGGTCGGGCCGGGCACCGGCGTGTCTGGAGAAGCCCTGTTGAACAAGGCCCGAGTGGTACAAGACGCGATTGCGCGGGTCGGTCCTTGCGAGCCGTTGGAAGCGTTGCGTCGGCTTGGTGGTGCTGAGCTCGTAGCCATTGCCGCGGCAGTCATGACAGCTCGCCGCAGGCGTATTCCGGTGGTCCTGGACGGCTTCATCGCTACGGCTTCGGCGCTTCCTCTGGGGGCTGCGGCACCCGGCGCGTTGCATCATTGCATTGCCGGTCATCGCTCGGCCGAACCGGGGCATATCCGACTGCTCGAACATCTCAATCTTGATCCGCTGGTCGAACTTGACCTTCGACTCGGCGAGGGCTCAGGAGCCCTTGCTGCTGTGCCTTTGATCCGGATGGCTGCTGCTGCGGTCGTAGAAGTGGCAACCTTTGAGGAGTGGGCTGAATACTCCGGTGCTGTACCCGATGACCAACCGACTAACACTTCCTGTAGTTGTGGCACCTCCTGAAGTGGTGGCGACATGACCGGCTTTCGATATGCCTGGGCTTTCCTAACCCGTCTGCCGGGAGGTCTGCATCCCCGAAGTGACGACCAACCCGCTGGTTTCCCCTTGTGGGGGTGGTCATCGGAGCGGTCACCGCTGTCGCCTACCTCGGCTTGGTCGAGATTCTTGATCTCTTTTCTGCAGCACTGCTTGCGGTCGCTTTTAGCGCGATTGTTACAGGAGCCTTCCACGAAGACGGTTTAGCTGATACCGCCGACGCTTTAGGTGGGGCTAGTCAGGAGTAGCGGCTCGAGATCATGCGTGATAGCCGTGTCGTTACCCTCGGGGCGCCGGCATTGGTTCTGGTGACCCTCGGCAAGGTTGGCGCTTTGCAGAGCATCGGCGGAACCGACGCCTTCATTGGCTTGATCGCCGCAGACGCGTTGGGGAGAACCACAGCGTTGGTGTTGATGCTGACGCTCCCGACGGCCTGCCCGGCCGGCTTGGGTGCGGCCTACACGGCACGTCTCCCCCGCCGTTTGGTAACTGTCGTGGTGGTTGTCTTTGTCGCCGCGGCCGCTTCGCTCGGTGTGGCGGGGTTGGCGGCATTGGGAGCGGTCTTTGGCGTAGTGGTGTTGACGGCTGCGGTTGCCCACCGTCGTTTCGGAGGCTTGACGGGCGATGTTCTGGGTGCTGCCGAACAGCTCAGCGAACTCGCTGTACTACTCGTGTTGTCCCAGTTGTCTGACGCAGCCACCTGGTTCTAGCTCTGAGTCGGTAACAAGGTACGGGACTACGAGGGTGCCGACGGCAGCGATCCCAATCAGATGGCTGAGATGGCCGTCTTCGCTGTTGTCTGATTGACACTTCGTTTGTTGCCGGTCCTGACCACCGGTTTGCGGACCGTTTGTCTGCAAGCGTTGCCGCCGGTTTTCTCGGCGGGGTGGTTCGGACGGATCAGAACTGGATTGGAGGCAGCTTCCAGCGTTGCGGACGGGTTCGCCACGGGTTTTGATGTAAGTGTTGCGGACGGGTTCGCCACGGGTTTTGATGTAAGTGTTGCGGACGGGTTCGCCACGGGTTTTGATGTAAGTGTTGCGGACGGGTTCGCCACGGGTTTTGATGTAAGTGTTGCGGACGGGTTCGCCTCGGGTTTTGATGTGAGTGTTGCGGACGGGTTCGCCACGGGTTTTGATGTGAGCGTTGCGGACGGGTTCGCCACGGGTTTTGATGTGAGCGTTGCGGACGGGTTCGCCACGGGTTTTGATGTGAGCGTTGCGGACGATTCTGGGGTCCTCCCGCGGACCGTGGTTGCCAACGTTGTTCAGTCTGGGTTGGTTGGGGGTTTGAGGTAGAACTTTCGGGTTTTGGGGTGTTGGTGGACAGTCCAGCCTTGGTCGTGGATTTTGTGGTGGCATGCGTCGCATACCAGTAGCAGGTTGTTGAAGTCGGTCTTGCCGTCGTGGGACCACCAGACGATGTGATGCGCTCGACACCACAAGGGGTTGGCTTGACAGCCGATGCAGTGCTCATCACGGGCTGTCAAAGCGATCCGTTGAGCTTCTGAAGCGGTGCGTCGGCTACGGCCGAGCCACAGGTTCTGGGTCCTAGTATTGAAGATCGACGGCAGAATGTCGGCGTCAACGGCTAGGTCACGCAGTTCGGTGACTGGGATGGGTGTGCCGTCTGCGAGCCGGGCGTTGACCAACTGTTGTTTGATCGCATCGAAGTCAGCCAACACCAACAAGTTCGTGCCCTGCCTCTTGGTCTTGTTCGCCTTGTTCGTCTTGTTTGTCTTGCTGCTGGTGGTGTTGGTGGTGTCGTGGGATTCGTTACAGATCAACTCAGTCAGTGCGTCTGCCATTCTTTGGGTTGGGGTGCATCGTTGGTTGGGGTCTTCGCGATGCCACAACTCGCGTTCTTTGGCTGTCAATGCTGTGGCGATACGGGTGCCTGTGATCCGATCGAACTGGGCTGACAACACGAACATCCCGGTTTCGGGACTTTCAAATATCCGTGCTGAACGGCGTTGCCGTTGACGCTCCAGCAGCGCCTGCCCGTCGTCACCTGACCGGTCTTGTTGATGACGTTTCACGGTTTTGGCGAACCGGTCGTAGTTCTGGGTGCGGGCAGCTTTGACCAACACAGTTTCATCGACTGGCCCTTCAGCTGATGCACGCGCGATCAACCGGGCATGCCCAGCAGGGATCTCACCGTCAGCCAACGCATTGGAAGTGTCAGGCAGTTGTTGAAGCCGGGTAGCTGTTTCGACATCGCGTTTGGCTTCACGCTTAGATGACAACAACTCGTCACTAGCAATCAACTGAGCATCGACTGCAGAAGTGCGCCGACCCAACTCCCCAAGAATCTGAGCTTTCATCGCTGCCAACCGAGACTCCCCACGCCCCACCAACTGCAACTGAACCCGCAAACCCTGCTCAGACAACCCCGCCACATCCACCACCCCGACACACACCGCGCTACCACACCCAACACCCTCGGCAGTGGCGTTCGCTTCACCAAGAACAGAGGCTGACCGCATGAAAACAACTCTACCCACCCCCTGTGACAATGACCTTCAAACTAAATAGAACACTATGAAAATATAAGGTAACGCCAACCGAACACACCTCCCCACATCAACCCTCAGCGCCGCCAAAGCTCCCGCCCAGCCTCGCCAGCGAGACGACAAGCCGACATTGAAACTCAACGGATCGAGATAGCGGCGCCGCATCCTATTGTCTCAAAGTTCTGTGTGGGAGCAATCGGGTCCCCCTCAGGGGGTGCTACGCGCCGGAGCGTAACCCGCGGCGCATTGAACGCGAAGCTGCTGAACCGGTTACGTTGAGTGTCAGAGGGCAAGGACCCGCTCGCTGAACCACTCCCCCGACAACCATGAGCCGCTAGCAAGATACCGTAGACAAAGGACTCGGAACTTTATGCGGATCGCTGTGCTCGTCAAGCAAGTACCTGCCATTGGAGAGATGGCGTTGGGTTCAGATGGACGCCTGATTCGCAGCGGCACTGAATTGGAGATGAGCGCTTATTGTCGCAGGGCCGTGTCCAAAGCAGTCGAGCTTGCCTCGCAGAGATCCGACTGTTCGGTCACCGTGTTGACGTTGGGCCCACCGAGCGCCGAGGACGTACTTCGCGAGGCAGTCGCCTGGGGACTTGACCGCGATGTGGAGATAGACGCCGTGCTGATCACCGATCCTGCCTTCGCCGGATCGGACACGCTGGCAACCGCTCAAGCTGTGGCCGCGGCACTGAACAATGACGGTCCTTTCGACTTGGTGATGTGCGGCAAGAACTCCGTTGATGCCGACACCGGTCAAGTGCCTCCACAGATCGCCGAGTTGCTCGACTTGCCTTTTGCCACCGCTGTGAAGGCTCTCACCCTCAACGATGATCGCCTGATCTTGGGTTGTGAACTCGACGACCAGTGGGTTGATTGCGAGATCACACTTCCGGCGGTGCTGTCTTGCGCGGAGCGGCTTTGCGAGCCCAGCAAGGTCCCTCCACCCAACAGGGCTCTGGTGCCCGCGGAGCGGATTCGTTTCGTAGACGCCGAGACGTTGGGCCCCGGACCTTGGGGCCAAGCCGGGAGTCCTACCTGGGTCGGCAAAACCAGAATGTTGGCAGTGGACCGAAAACGCTACGTCGAAGGAGGCCTCGCGCTCGCGGAACAGGTCCACAGCGCCGTCCGCATCATCGCCCAAAAGGGTGGTTTCGACACGTCCAAGAAGTCCACCGAGCCGAGGCTTGTCCGCTCTCCTGGGGGTCCTGGCGGAGTGGTGGCGGTGCTCGCTGAACCCGGACGCCACAAACTAATGCGAGAGTTGCTCGGTGCCGCGGGCCTGTTGGCAGGCGAGATCAACGGTTCAACCGCCGTAGTGCTCCCAGACAGTATGGGCAGCTCATCCACAGGTCCCGCCATCGACGCAGAGTTCTTGGCGACCTACGGAGCCGACCACATCGTCCGCCTCGCCGGAGCAGCAATCGAAGAAGACATCGCAGCTGCGGTGGCAACTTGGGCCGGTGACCGGTTGCCTTGGGCGATATTGGCGTCTGGCACCTCCGCTGGCCGAGAGATCGCTTCACGGGTGGCCGCTGACCTCCACGCCGGACTCGTCGGTGACGCTGTGGAGTTCGATGTAGCCAATGGGCGCCTCGTGGCCTGGAAATCAGCTTTCGGTGGGCAACTCATTGTTGCGGTTCACACGCGTACCGTGGTGCAGTTGGTGACGGTGCGCGCCGGGGTGCTACCCGCGCCCGAAGGCCTTGGCCCCGCTGAGATGAGAGTGCCCTCTGAAGAACATATCGAGGTCGTTCCGAAAGGCCGGGTCCAGGTGACCGACCGCCGCCACGACGACGACATTGACATCCTGGCCGACGCCGCTTCGGTCATCGCAGTGGGCCAAGGAGTCGACCCGGCGGACTATCCGAAGCTCGATCCACTAGCCAGACTCCTCAATGCTGAACTGGGCTGCACCCGCAAAGTCACCGACAACGGTTGGATGCCCCACGCTCGCCAGATCGGAATAACAGGGCGCAGTATTGCGCCACGGCTGTTCGTCATGATCGGCGCCAGCGGCAAATTCAACCACACCGTGGGTGTCCGAGGCGCCTCTTCAGTACTGGCTATCACCAACGATCCAGCCGCGCCCGCTTGGGAACACGCGGATGCTGGCATCGTCGGCGACTGGCAAGAAGTACTTCCCCTTTTGGTTGCCGAGATTGAGAACCTCGGTGTGTGACACAGACCAGATCTAGGCTGGGTAGGTGAACCGGGACATTGCGCTCAAGACACTGGGGTTGAAGCATGACGCGCAGAAGGAAGACATTTCCGCCGCTTACCGCAAGCTGATTCGCAAGGCTCATCCAGATGTGGGCGGTGACACCGCTGTGGCCGCCCGGCTCACCGAAGCGTACGCATGGTTGCAGCACGCAGCACCGACTGAGGTTCGCTCCACCAGCACCGCAGCGGGAGCCCCGAGCAACGAGAGGCTGGTGCTGCTGTTACCCCCAGGAGATGTGTTCGCCCACCTGTGCGAGTTGGGCCAGCGACTGGGTGAACTGAGCTATCTGGACCCCCAAGCGGGGATCATGCAAGTCACCTTCACCGCCTTGACCTCAGTACCGTGCCAACTCATGGCCACAGTCATACCCGGTGCCAACCCCGAAGAAACCCAAGTCGAATTCACCCTGGAATCACTCACCAACGCTCAACCACCGCCAATAGCGGCCGTTGTCGACCACATGTTCGGCACCAATCGACCTTCGGAGGCCCAGTGAAAGGAGACCCAGTGAAAGGAGACCCAGTGAGAATCTTCGTTGACCCCAACAGATGCACGGGACACGGCCGCTGTTACACGCTCGCGCCCGACGTCTACGAACCAGATGACGACGGCTACTGCCAGGAGCAAGTCGCCCCGATTTCACTAGCACTCAAAGAGCGAGCACTGTTGGGTGCCGCCAACTGCCCCGAAGACGCCATTACCGTCATCGACGACTGAATTGACCGAACCACCAGAACCAGTATCGGGTAACCAAAGTTTGCCGTCACCGGTACGAACCAGAGTCCGAAGCGTCACGCGAATGGCTTGGATGGGCAACTACCCTTACGAGGTGCCATTCAATCTCGAAGGAAGTCCGTACAGCCTCGAAGAAACGGGCGGTTGGATTGTCAACGAAGTAACCAAACTGCATGAGCGCGTGGAGTTGCTGCGTGCTGAGGGTCAACTCACTGGCGAGACTCTGCGGGCGTATTTCGGCGACAAGCGCTTCGAGCAGATCGCTGAGTCGAACGCCATCGAGGGCAGCACACTGGGTGTCGGTGAGACGCAACTTGCCGTGGATCGAGGAGTCACCATAACGGGGCATGACCCCTCCTACACAGCGGACGCGATCAATCTCTCACAAGCCTTGGAGCGTCTTGTCGACCTGGCCGGTGACTCACGTCCAACAACTCTTGAACAGGTGAAGGAACTGCACGCTCTGATACTGGGGGCTCCAACGAAATCCAGCCTATTCCGCTCCACACCGGTGATCATCTCTGGGTCGCCCCACGAACCTCCCGCTGGATGGGAAGGCGTCATGTCAGGGATGGAAGACTGGGAACGCTGGTCCGTAGCCAACGCAGGAGCGTCGGTCCTCACACGGGCAATCGTGTTGCATTCGTGGCTCACTCACGTCCACCCTTTCACCGACGGAAACGGCCGCACGGCGCGGGCCATAATGAACCTTGAACTCGTCCGCGGTGGTTTCCCCAGCGTCATCATTCGTCGCAAGGACCGTTTGCGGTATTACGACGCTTTGGCGGAGTCCGATGTTGGCGGCAATCTTGAACTCATCGCCGAGTTGATACTCGACCGGGCAAAAGACGCCTTACTAGATCTGGAACGAACAGCTTCGCGGCAGCAGGGTTACGACGTGACGCAAGCCAGGTTGCGCCACGCACAAGAACGTCAAACCGCTATCTGGAACGAAGCAATCAGGCTCCTGTTCACGTTGCTGGAGGAGGCCCTTGATACTGCCGTGGGCGGTATGGGCGTTGTCACGACACGCTGGTACGACGCAGAACTCTCAACGGACGATTACGCTGCTTTGTCAGAAGCCGATTCTCGTGGTAATTCATGGTTGTTCCGCATTGATGTGGACGTTCCCGGTCTTCCAAGGCGGCGTTTTCTTGCTTGGACCGGTTTCCGCAGCGATGAGCTCAAGGAATCGCATAACGTCAGCGACGGTCCGTCAATCTTCTGGTCGGTACCAGATCCTGCTGGTGATCGTATGTGGTTCAAGGACGAAAGAGAATCTCCAGGTGTAGCCGAGTTGACGTTGGAACTGCCCAATGTTGACCGTTGGCTCGCGCGTCTTCCCAATGGCGAGACGACAAGGATGTTACCTAGCGTTATTGCTAGGCGTATCGCTATAGCTGCGGTCGAACAGGCCGCGGATTCTTAACCCACAGCAGCGGGGCGCAGACTATTCGCCACCAAGGCGCCCGATGACGGTGTCTGTGCATACGGGTACGCTGGGGTATGGGCAATATGCGGTTCAACCACATGGAACTGACGCTTCCCCCCGGCACTCTGAACGATGAGTTCAGGGCCGAGGCGCGGGAGTTCTACGGTGATGTGTTCGGGTGGACAGCAACCGACACCCAGATTCTCAAACAAACCGGGTTGCTGCTGTCAACCGATTCTGTAACCAGCCAATTCATCTTGCTGCTTGAGCATCGCCAGCCTATGACTCCACCGCCGTTCGATCATCTCGGGGTGCTCTGCGACACGCGTACAGAGGTAGACGCCGTGCTGGCCAAGTGCGAAGCCTGGCAGGAGAAAGACCCCCGGGTGGAGATCAAGCGCTACCAGGATCTAGTCACGCCCACAATCACCATCCATGCCTTCTATGTGCGTCACCTGCTCCCCATCCATTTGGATGTGCAATGTATGGAACGCCCCGACGGCGTTAGCGCTCCCTCCGGACGTTGGGTCTGGGTTGAAGACTAGGCCGCATCTATAGGAGGTTTCCGTAGCGGTGAGTAGTCTCACTGATTGCTTGTTCGCGCAGATAGTGGAGCAGCTCAATCCGGCCTTCGGCTGTTACAGGATCGGACGCGACATGTATCCCCAAGTTGTTGGCGCCATCTCGGATCGCCGGATGGACCGTTCCCAGCAGGCGCACGCGTTCCACGTTCAGCTCAGCTAAGCGAGCCGCGAATGCCTCAGCTGACTCAAGCGAACCGTCAGACACCACAACATCAACCCCGCAACGCTCAGCCGCTCTGAGCACACGATCCCGCTCCAGCTGACTGGCTTCTGCTTCGACCCTCACCGCCACCCTGTCCAGCGGGCGATAGCGAAACCGGTTGGACTCACAGAAAAGCCCACTCGGGTCGTGCTCGGTCGAGAACTCGGTGCGCCATGCATCGTCATCGCTTGTGACTGCTCTCTCCAACCAGTCGGCATCGTTGAGGTTCAACTCAAGGGGTTTCCAAGACCCCAATTGCTGTATGTAGTTCGGACCCCCGGTTTTTGCTCCAGGCCCGATCGAGGATCGTTTCCAACCGCCAAAAGGTTGACGCCGCACGATCGCTCCGGTGATAGCACGATTGATGTAAGCGTTGCCGACCTGAACGTGCTCAAGCCAATAGGCGATTTCGGAGTCATCGAGGGAGAAAATTCCTCCTGTCAGACCAAACGGAGTGGCGTTCTGCAAACGTACGGCCTCGCCGAGAGTCTCTGCTTTCATAAGACCGAGGACGGGTCCGAAGCATTCCGTTTGGTGGAACCATGAGCCTTCCTGCACACCAGTGCGAATCCCGGGTGTCCAAGTTGCGGGTCCCAACCGATGCGGTTCGAGCAGCCAACTTTCGTTGCCATCAAGCTGTGTCAGTCCACGCAAGAGCTTCCGGTCCGGCTCGCGGATCAGAGGTCCCATCGTTGTCGCCAAGTCCTTTGACGGACCGACTCGCAAACTCGAAGCTGCGTCAACTAGCTGACGCCGAAGACGCTGCGAGTCGTAGACATCACCAACGCATATCGCCAGGCTCGCTGCCGAACACTTCTGACCGCTGTGCCCGAACGCAGATGCGACCAACTCCGTAACAGCTGAATCGACATCGGCGTTTGAGGTGATCACCAGGGAATTCTTGCCTGAGGTCTCGCCCAGAATTCGCTGGTCGGGTTTCCAACTTCTGAACAGTTCGGCTGTCTCATAGGCCCCCGTCAAAATCACCGCATCGAGTCCGTCGTGAGCTATGAGGTGCCGGCCAACCTCATCTTCTGGAACGCGCACGAATTGCAGCACGTCTGGAGGAATCCCCGCGCTCCAACAACACTCCGCCACGATCTCAGCACAACGCACAGATTCCGGGGCGGGCTTGAACACAACGGCATTGCCCGCGGCCAGAGCCGCGGTTACCCCACCCGTGGGGATCGCAACCGGAAAATTCCATGGTGGTACCACGCAAACAACGCCAAGCGGAGTGAAAGAAGCGGACGTACGGGTCTCAAGGTCCAAACCTCGGTCCGCGTAGTAGCGGGCAAAATCGATTGCCTCCGATACTTCCGGGTCGGCTTGGGCGACGGTCTTGCGTGCTTCATGCACCATCGCCGCTACAAGATCACCTCGACGTTCAGCTAGTTCATTGGCCACCTCATGAAGCTTCTGTCGTCTGTCGCTGGCGCTGCGGCGTCGCCAATGATCGTGGCCCGCCTTAGCCCGTCCGACGATTCGATCGATCTCCGCGCTACTCGTCGCAATCGGTGCCTTGATCGAAACTGCTGCTTGAGCCACTACCGATTGGGCCCAAAGGCGGTTTGCCCTCAAAGCAGGGTCGGTGTCGGCAGTGTTGTGGAAAGCCTCCCCCACCTCTTCGTGTACTTCGACGAGTCGGTTCTGGGTGCGCTGAGGAGTCGAGCCAACCAGGTTCCGGTCCCTCACCGAAACTCTGAATCGCTCGGCTTCGTTGCTCATCGATCCGCCGTTGGAACTCATCGAGAGGAGTTGATGGAGGAAGTTCTCGTCAGCAGCATTCTCTTCAAGACGCCTGAACAGATAGCTGATAGCAACATCGAAGTCTTCAGCGGAGACGACCGGAGTGTAAAGAAGCAGCCCTGATTGCTGTCGGCGAACCAACCGCGCGTGCGTTGGCGCCATGCCTTCGAGCATCTCGAACTCAACCCGATCTACGACGCCACGGGTTTCGGCTAGAAGCTTGGCGAACGCAATGTCGAACAGATTGTGAGTCGCGACACCGACTTTGACCCCACAAAGCCGGTCGGGTTGAAACAACCAGTCAAGGCAGCGTTTGAAGTTGGCGTCGGTTTCCGCTTTGCTGCGATACGGAGCCTGCTCCCACCCATGAATCACGGCGTCGACTCGTTCCATCGCCAAGTTGGCGCCTTTCACCAACCTCACCTTCACCGTGCCACCCGTTTGTCCATCGACTATTCGCTGATGGCGCTGAGTGGCCCATGCCTCAAGCTTGGTTAGAGCATCGAGCGAATCTGGCAGGTAGGCCTGTATCGCGACACCTGCATCGAGGGTGTGAAGCTCGGGCTCGTCGAGGAGCATTGTGAACACAGCCAGCGTGAGTTCTAGATCGTGATACTCCTCCATGTCGAGATTCACGAATGTCGCCGGCCTGGTCTCTTTAGCTTTCACGAATATGGGCTTAAGTCGCTCCGTTACCCGGTTGATACACCCCTGGAAGTCCCAGTAGTTGAGTTGAGCAACGATCGAGGACAGTTTCACCGAGACATAGTCGATATCGGCCTGTTCAAGGAGCCTCAGCGCGTCAGCCTGGCGCGTCTGCGCCTCAGCATCCCCTAACACAGCCTCTCCAAGGAGGTTGACATTCAAGCGGAAACCTTGATTCTTTCGATGCCCGAAGTGTTCTGACATGGCGTCGGGTTCGGCGTCTACGACAAGATGCCCGATCAAGTTGCGCATGCGCTGGTTGGCCAAAGACATGACGACCCCGGGCAGTCGCGGCGCGAGTCTTGCTCCAACTTTGAGAAGTCCCCGATCAAACGTCGACAAGAAGTCTGGTAGGCGGTCTTGTGCTACCAGCGCGGCGAGTTGCTGAGCAGCGACGCGATGATTCTCAGGTCTCACAACCCGGTCGACGAATCGCATCGTGAACTTCATGCCCACCGGGTCGGCGACTACGCCGGCCATTTGTCGAACGGAATTGCGTTCCTGGCGGGTTGTTAGGGCGTCCGCTTCCTCAAGCCAATCACCGACGAGCGTGACCGCTTCCTCGGCCAGGTCCACTAGCGGGTCATGCATCATCCTCCCATTGAGGATGACCTTACTAGACCCAGGGACAGTTGGAGTTGCGGTCTCCGAAGGCGTTGCCGGTGCGGTAGCGCTCAAGCGTGAAAGGCTTCAACTCGTCTGGTTTTTTACCGTACACGAGCATCTGGGCGGTTAATTTGCCCACTCCGATCATCTTGAACCCGTGGTTGGAATCGGCGATCACCCAAGCATTGTCGGCCACGTAGTCGAACACCGGTACGTTGTCGGGGGTGAATGCTCCGATCCCGCCGTTGCGACGCTCCTTGAAGTAGGGCCGCAGGTTCTCAAGCCTCTTGAACAGCATCCCGAGAGTTGCGCAGTAGTAGTCGGCAAACCACTGTTCGGCCTGGTACACGTCGTTGAGGTGGCCGTAGGGTTCAACGGCTGCTTTGGGACCGATCTTCACGGGAATCGTCCCGCCCTGAAGGCCCGGGGCACCCACTCGTTCGGCCGCGTAACGTACGTAGGAGTAAAAGTGGTCTTTGAGCAGGGTGTTGTCTTCGCCATACACCGGCGTGTTCATGAGTTCAACGTGCAGAACGGGCGAATCCTGGTACTGCGCTGTGCGGAAATCGACGCCCTCAGGCAACAGCACCTCACCCTCCAGCAGGCGCCAATAGGTCCACATGTCCATCTGCTTCTCGACGTGACCGTCGGGGTATCCGACATCGATATGCGATGGGCCACCCAGCCACTCCCAGTGCTCGGGTGTCCATGCTCCCGCGCCCACCACCACTTGCTCACAGGCCACTGAACCTTGGTCGGTCTCGACTGCGGTGACCGAGCCCGACGCGTCAAGGGTGTAGCCGGTGACGCTGGTGCCATAAACGCGCTGCACGCCCCACTGCCGACATTTCTGGTCGAGTCCCCATACCGCCATATGGGTGCCGGCGTAGCCCGAGCGGAGTTCGTGCAGCACCACATCGCAGTTCTCGGTTTTGAAATCGGGCCATAGTCCGGTCAGGAATGCGTGAGCTTCCGAGCCGACGTACAGGTCTGATGGGTACCCGCTGGCGGCCTGCGATGCCTGCAGTTTGACATAGTCGGCCTCCTGGTTGGCTTCCCCCACCGAGACATAGCCGACTTGCTGGAAACCGAAGTTGACGGGATCAGACTCCCAGACTTCCACGCTGGCCCTCAAGATCGCATGCAGGGGTTCGGTCATATAGAGGTTGCGAATGCACCCGCAGGCCAGGCCTGTAGCTCCTGCACCCGGACCTTGCTTGTCGATGAGCACTACATCGCTGCCTTTGCCCTTGCCGGAGCGTTCGAGGTACATGGCTAGGTGGTAGGCGCTCGACAGTCCGTGGACTCCAGCACCGACCACCACAAAGCGTGCGCTTGTAGGCAGCTCAACGGTGTCGAACACCGGAATCACCGCAGGGTTGGCCACTCTCCCGTCTACCTCGGGGGGTAGTGGACGGTTGGCGAAGGGATACCACTGGTTGTGCCCTGTGGTGTTGGGGACTGTGGTGTTGGGGACTGTGGTGTTGGGGACTGTGGTGTTGGGGACTGTGGTGTTGGGGACTGTGGTGTTGGGGACTGTGGTGTTGGGGACAGTGGGGTTGGGGACATTGATGGTCATTGGTTCTCCTGTTTTGCTTCAATCGTTGGGTTGTTCGTTAGCGGACGGGATTCGGTAGTCGGAGCCGAGCGTTCGCCATATCAGCGGGACGCCCGGTCGGTAGGCGAGGTGGTGTCGGGTTGGAGCGTCCAGAATCGTCAGGTGCGCTGGAGCGCCCTTGATGATCCGCCCAAGGTCGTTGCGGCGCAGTGCCGCCGCTCCGCCTGTGGTCACCGCGGCAAGAGCCTCGTCGATGGTCATGTGCATGTCGCGTACAGCCAAGGCAATGCAGAACGACAACGATGTGGTGTAGCTGGATCCTGGGTTGCAGTTCGAGGCAATGGCGACCTTGACGCCGGCGTCGATGGCGCGTCGAGCGTTCGGATAGGGCTGGCGGGTCGAGAAGTCCGTCGCCGGCAAGAAGGTGGCGACGGTGTCGCTAGCGGCCAATGCCCCAATGTCGTCGTCGGACAGGTACGTGCAATGGTCAACAGAAGCACAGCCCAACTCCACACCGAGTTGGACTCCGGGTCCGTAGCCCAGTTGGTTGGCATGGAGACGTAGACCCAGACCGGCCTCTCTACCGGCTTCGAGCACGGCGCGTGATTGGTCTGCGTCGAAAGCCCCTGTCTCGCAGAACGCGTCGATCCAGCGGACATGGTCTCGTACGGCGTCAAGCATCGGTCCGCACACCACCTCGACGTAGTCGTCAGCTCGGTCTTGATATTCACTCGGGACTAGGTGCGCTCCCAGGAAGGTGCTTTCTGAGGTCACCTCGGCGGCCAGCGAGGTCAATTCGGCCTCGGAGTCAACCGACAGACCGTAACCAGACTTGATTTCCACTGTGGTCGTGCCGGCCCGGTGCACCTCGATGAGCCGACGTTCAAGAGAAGCCCGCAATGCGGCGCGTCCCGCGGCCCGAGTGCCCTCAGTTGTCACTCGGATCCCTCCACCGTCGTAGGGTTCACCGGCCATGCGTCTGGTGAACTCCTCGGCACGGTCGCCTGCGAACACGAGATGGGTGTGGGAGTCCACGAAACCAGGCAGCACGCAACGGCCGCCTGCGTCCAGTCGTTCGTCGGCCTGTGCTGGTGCGCGGCCCACCGCCAGCACCACATCACCGTCAACAACGACCGACGCATCCTTGATGACCCCGAGCGGGCCGGCTCCCAGGTCTGGCACGTTGGTTATCAGTTCGGAGATGTTGTCGATCACGAGCGTCATTGTGCTGTTACCTCTGCGATGGCTGCAGCGAGTTCGGCGCCAACATCGATGGATTTGTGGAGTCCGTTCACAACCACCGGTTCGCCCGCGACTACGAGATGGCTAACGTCGGCGCTGGTTGCTGCGTAGATCACCGAGGCGAGAGCGTTGTCGGTGTCGGTGCCCGCCAGTCGCACCGAATCAAGGTTGACCGTCGCAAAGTCAGCCAGTGATCCTGGCTCCAGGGTTCCTCCCCCGCCCCAACCAAGCGCTCGGTATCCGCCGGCGGTGGCCATTGTCGCCAGCATGTCGGTTCTGAGCACACCTCGCTCGAGTGTGGTTGTGCGCTGGTCGAGTTCAACCGCCCGAGTCTCCTCGAAGATGTCGACGACTGCGTTGGAGTCTGAGCCCACGCATAGCGAAGACCCGGCAGCAAAAAGCGCCGCGGCCGGGCCTATACCGTCAGCCAGGTCGCGCTCGGTCGTGGGGCACAAGCAGCAGTTCGCCCCTGCTTCGCCGATCAAGGAGATGTCGTGATCTGAGGTGTGGGTTGCGTGGACCAACGTCACATTGGGTCCGAGTCCTGCGGCTTTAGCAAACAGCTCGGTGGGAGTGCATTCGTGAACTGCGAGACACTGTTGGTTCTCGGCGGGCTGCTCGGAGGCATGGACATGCAGTGGTGCATTGTTCTGCCGGGCCCAGGCCGCTGCCGTCTCGATAGATGCCGGGTCAACAGCGCGAACCGAATGCACTGCCGCTCCCACCTTGCGTGTCGGGTTCGACACCGTCCCAGCCAGGTCGTCGACCCGGCCAGCCCAGCTTGTGGCTTCGCGATCGTTGAAGCGAGCCTGTTCGGGACGAATCGGCGCGTATCCGCCGGCTGTTGTGGGGTCGAGCCCGCCGTGCAGGTAAACGGTGTCGAGCAGGGTCAACCTGATCCCAACATCGGCCGCAGCAGCCGCCACCGCGATCCCCATTGCATTGGGATCGTCGTAGGGGTTTCCGCATTGCTGGTGGTGCAGGTAGTGGAACTCGCCGACCACTCCGACTCCGGCGAGTGCCATTTCCGCGAATGCCGCACGGGCCAGCCGGTAGTAGTTGTCGGGGTCAAGGTTGCCGGCAACCCGATACATCAGGTCGCGCCAAGTCCAGAAGGTGCTCCGCTGCCCGTGGGTGCGGCCCCGCAATGCTCGATGAAAGGCATGGCTGTGGGCATTGGCGAGCGCCGGGATCGTTACGCCACTGAGTTGAGTGGCATTGCTGGGCGGCGAGGCCACTGCGAGTGAAATATCTGTGATCCGGTCGTCTTCGATGTCCAAAAGGACGCCCGCGATGACCTTGTCGCCACCAAGCCAAGCCGACTCGCACCAGTAGCGCTTGCTCACGAGCCTGTCTCCGCCACGAATCGGCTGATTCGCTCGATGAACGCATCACGGTGGTGTCGCTCGAACTCGTCCCAGGTGCTCAGCGTGGTTGGGTCGGCACGGTCAACAACGAGGATGCCGTCGAGATGATCGCATTCGTGCTGCCAAGTACCAGCGGTCAGGCCGCGTACCTCCTCACAGTGCTCGGTCCCGTGCCGATCGAAGTAGCGGACACGAACATTGACGAAGCGCTCCACATCACCGCGCAGCGGCAGCGACAAGCACCCTTCGTTGATGACTACCCTCTCGGTGTCCAACACTTCCAATTCAGGATTGATGGCCACCGTCAAGGGAATCGGCGGTTTATAGGGATAGCGGGGATTGTCATTCACTTCGAGAACCACGATCCGACAGGTCTCGCCTATCTGATTGGCTGCAAGTCCAGCCCCGTTAGCGTCGCGCATCGTGTCAACAAGGTCGTCAATAATGCCCTGTACGCGCTCACTGGCTAGCTCCTGGCGTGCAACATCAAGCGCCGGACTACGCAACACCGGGTGGCCTATAGAGAGGATTTCACGAACAGTCATAGTGCGCTGATCCGCAACTTGAAGCGCTCATTGCGCTGTTCGGGTTGACATGGGAATCTGTACGCCCCGCTCGGCAGCCACGCTGCGTGCCTCGATATAGCCGGCGTCGGCGTGGCGTATTACCCCGGTGGCCGGGTCGTTGAGCAGGACCCTTTCGAGCTTTTGTGCGGCTAGGTCGGTCCCGTCGGCGACGCTCACTTGTCCTGCGTGGATCGAGCGGCCGATTCCGACGCCACCGCCATGGTGGATACTGACCCAGGAAGCGCCTGAGGAGGTGTTGACCAAGGCATTCAGCAGGGGCCAGTCGGCGATGGCATCGCTGCCGTCGAGCATGTCCTCGGTCTCACGGTAGGGCGAAGCGACCGAACCTGAGTCGAGGTGGTCTCTCCCGATCACGATCGGCGCAGAGAGTTCCCCTGAGCGGACCATCTCGTTGAAACGCAACCCCAAGCGGTGGCGCTCTCCATAGCCCAGCCAGCAGATTCGGGCGGGCAGACCTTGGAAGGCAACCCGTTCCCCGGCCAGCTTGATCCATCGAGCCAAGCCTTCATCTTCGGGGAATTCAGCAAGCACGGCCCGGTCGGTGGCTGCGATGTCTGCTGGATCGCCCGACAGTGCCACCCAGCGAAACGGGCCTTTGCCTTCGCAGAAGAGCGGTCGGATATACGCGGGGAGGAATCCGGGGTAATCGAAGGCACGGTCGTAGCCTGCAAGCGCGGCTTCGGCGCGAAGGCTGTTGCCGTAGTCGAACACCTCTGCCCCGGCGTCGAGAAAGCCGACCATGGCTTCGACATGAGTGGCGATGGCGTTTCGGGAGCGGAGGATGAACTCGTCGGGTTGATTGGTGCGCATCTCCTCGACTGCTTCGGGGGCTAGATCGTTGGGGATATAGGACAACGGGTCGTGCGCAGAGGTCTGGTCGGTGACGATGTCGGCGGCCACCCCGTCGGTCAAGAGTCTCGGCAACAAGTCGGCGGCGTTCCCGACTAGCCCAACCGACAGCGCAAGCCGGTCCGCTACCGCTTGCTCGCAAATTCGGATGGCTTTGGCGTAGTCGTCGGTGACGATGTCGAGATAGCGGGTCTGTACGCGGCGGGCGGCACGCTCGGGGTCGACTTCGATGCATAGTGCCACGCCGTTGTTCATGGTGATTGCCAGCGGTTGAGCGCCGCCCATGCCGCCCAGCCCTGCCGTGACGGTGAGGGTGCCCGCCAACGAGCCACCGAAGCGCTTGCGGGCGATGGCTGCGAAACATTCGTAGGTGCCCTGCAGGATTCCCTGTGTCCCGATGTAGATCCACGAGCCGGCGGTCATCTGCCCGTACATCGTCAGGCCGAGGTGTTCGAGGCGCCGAAACTCGTCCCATGTGCCCCATTCGGGGACGAGGTTGGAGTTGGCGATCAGCACTCGGGGCGCCCACTCGTGGGTACGGAGGACTCCAACGGGTTTGCCTGATTGCACGAGCATTGTTTCGTCGTCGGCGAGTGTCGTGAGCGAATCGATCATGGCGTGGTAGGCGTCCCAAGAGCGTGCGGCCCGGCCCGTGCCGCCATACACGACGAGGTCGTCGGGACGTTCGGCTACGTCAGGGTCCAAGTTGTTCTGGAGCATCCGGAAGGCAGCTTCTTGAGGCCAGTTGCGGCAAGTCAACGTAGAACCTGTCGGGGCCGCCACACCTCCTTGCGGTGCTCTTGAACTCTGTCTTGGGGTGGTGCTCATGCGATAGCGGCTCCGTGTGTCATCGGCCTGCAGCGAAGCGGTTGCATCGTAGCAACAATTTGCTTATGATGCCAACTAATAACATCTAGTTTCAGGTAATGAAATACTTATGGTCTCAACTCCTGTCCCGTCTGACCAAAGCTCTTCTTCAACACTGCATAGCTCGCGCTCTGCTGAACGGGTGCTGAACCTCCTCGATACTGTGGCGAGCAGCGGCGCAATCAGCCTCACGGCCGCTGCCGCCCAAACCGACCTACCCACAAGCACGGCGTTACGCCACTTACGTCTGTTGACGAATCAGGGCTTTCTGATCAAAGACGACCAAGGTTGGTACTCGGTAGGACCAGCCTTTGTGCGCATGGCGCTGGCCTCGTATCAGCGGGGCCCCTACGCTCGACTGACTACAGCAGCGCAGCCGGGGCTTGAGAGACTCGTTGAGGACACCGAAGAATCTGCGTATCTGTCTGTACGAGACGGTGACGAGGCGGTCTACATAGCCACCGCCGAGAGTCGACGAGCTATCCGCCACGTCGGCTGGGTCGGCAGGTCGGTTCCACTGGACGGAACCGCGGTTGGAGAAGCACTCCTCGCGTCCCCCCAGACACCTGGGTCACGACCTGATTTGCATTTCAATACCGGAGCCATCGAACCCGACGTAACAGCCGTAGTGGCACCTATCCACGGCTCATCGCAGGTTGTGGGTGCCCTGTCGTTGCTGGGCCCCGCTGATCGCCTTGCTGACGAACGATTGGGTGGCGCAGCTGAGGCAATTGCGGATGTCGCGGTAGATATATCACTCGCTCTCTTTGCACCCGAGAGACCTTCACGATGACCGTGGAACTCGACGGGGCTGGAGTCACGATCAATCAAGTCGTGGCCGTCGCCCGCCGCGGCGAGAGAGTCCAACTGAGCGAAACGGCGGTCCAGCGGATGGCGGTGTCGCGTGGCATCGTTGAACGTCTCGCCGACGGGGACCCCGCATACGGGGTATCTACGGGTTTCGGCGCCCTGGCCAACACCGCGATCCCACCCCATCGACGCGCGGATCTGCAACGCGCTCTGATTCGCTCCCACGCGGCCGGCATGGGTCCCGGAGTCGAAGCCGAGGTCGTCCGGGCAATGATGTTTCTGCGAACTCGGACCTTAGCGCTCGGAGTTTCAGGTACTCGGCCCTTGGTCGCTCAGACACTGGTAGAACTCATCAACGCTGGCATCGTTCCGCTCGTTCCCGAACACGGCTCGCTTGGTGCCAGCGGCGATCTCGCCCCATTGGCCCACGCCGCGCTGGTACTAATGGGTGAAGGCACCGTACTCACCGACGATGGCACAATCAGCGGCGCAACGGCATTGAGTCACGCCGGGATTGACCCCTTGGAGTTGGCAGAGAAGGAGGGACTGGCGCTCACCAACGGCACCGACGGCATTCTGGCGATGCTGTGTCTTGCGGTTCACGACGCTTCGCACCTACTCACCGTGGCTGACATCGTCGCAGCCTGCAGCGTCGAAGCCCTCCTGGCTACCGATAGAGCCTTCGCCGCCGACATCTTGGCGCTCCGACCCCACCCCGGTCAGCAAGCGAGTGCTTCCAACCTCCGAGCCGTGTTGTCGGGGTCGCCGATCGTCGCCAGCCACCGCAGCGACGATGATCGGGTTCAGGACGCCTATTCCGTGCGTTGTACTCCGCAGGTGCACGGAGCGGCGCGTGACACGCTCGGATTCGTCAACGAAGTCACTGAGTCAGAACTCGCTTCAGCTATCGACAATCCGATGGTGATGCCCGACGGACGGGTCGAGTCCTGCGGCAATTTCCACGGAGCTCCGGTCGCTATGGCGGCGGACTATTTGGCGATCGCCTTGGCCGAGACGGGCGCCATAGCCGAACGCCGGCTCGACCAGCTACTCGACCCGGCGCGTTCGCACGGACTCCCACCCTTTTTGGCTGACGATCCTGGTGTCGACAGCGGTCTCATGATCGGCCAATACACCGCTGCCGCCATGTGCGCCGAGAACCGTCGTCTGGCCTCCCCCGCCTCGGTCGACTCTCTACCGACCTCAGCAATGCAAGAGGACCATGTATCGATGGGCTGGGGTGCCGCGCGCAAGCTCCGTCGCGTTGTCGAAAACCTCCGGCGGATACTCGCAGTCGAATGGGTCGCCGCCGCCAGGGCCACCGAACTGCGCTCCCCTTTGCGGCCTGCCGATTCCACTGCCGCGGCTTTGCAACTACTGCGGACCCGAGTTCACGGCCCCGGTGCTGATCGCTGGCTGTCACCCGAACTTCATGCGGCCGAGCAGCTTCTTGTTGAGGAGGCTCTGGTTGGCGCGGTGGAGTCAGTGGCCGGCCCTCTCGCCTGAGATTCGCTTGATTCTCAGGCGGCCGTCCGACCTCGGTGGCTGTCGAGGCGGCCGATTCAGGCGTATGGTCCGACAGTCCTGAACGCGAAGTAGCCGTATCCTTGGCGCTCCGGACCGTACAGGTCTGGGACGGCGTCCAGCGGAGTCGTGCTCTCGCTCATCGTCGGGCCTGTGTCCTGCGCTAATGCAGAGAGCTTTTCTCCGTTGAGTCCATAGACGCGCACTGCGTTGGTGCCGACGATCGCCCGTATCTTGTCTTCGGGTGTGCCGGCCATTGCGTGGCGCAGCGAAAGGTGGGTCATCGGCGTCTCATCGAGGTCTTCGCTATAGCGCCAAGTGCCTTCGGGATGTGGATAGTCCCGGCCCCACATGAGGTTCGTCCACCACCAGTCCCCCACAGCGGCTTCAACTTCGAAGGGAGCAACAAAGCTGGCGGCGACAAAAACGTTCGTCTTGAAATATTCGCTTGGTTTCTTGGTCAGCTCCCCGCTGCTTGGCAGAGGAGCCATAACTGCGGAGTCGAGGTCCACCAGAGTGGAAGGGATCCACACTCCGGGTTGTTCTGTCATGACCAGCTTGAGACCACCGAAACGCTCGAACACTCCCCCGAGAACCATGCGGGCGATCATCCGGCGATTGAAGGCTCCGCCTGCTTCTATCAACAACAACGGTGTCCCGGACACGCCTCGCACCGCGGGATCGGCAGCGGCGCCTGCGTGAGTCACCAGCGCCAACCCGGTCTCCTCGACTACTGCCCAGAAGCGATCCCAGTACGGTTCGTTGTACTGGGGCCAGAACGGACGGGCGTTGGGAAAGTTCAGAGCGCGAAACCCGTGCTCCGCGGCCCATAACACTTCAGCTATCGAGGAGTCGAGATCCCATAGCGGCAGGTGCGCCACACCGATGAGTCGTTCGGGTGCGCAGGCACAGAAATCAGCCAGCCACCGGTTGTAGATCCGGAACCCCACCCCTGCCATACTTGGATTATCCGGTTCGGGCCAACCGATGTCGTCGAAGGGCATCGGCTCGCCGTTGAAGCTGTTGTGAAAGATCACCTCTGCGGCGATGCCATCACGGTCCATGTCAGCGAGGCGCGCGTCGGGATCGTTGTGGCCCTTGGTATTGAGGAACTTCCCCGGACCCTGCCCGGTACCGGAGCGCATCGTCTCAACTCTTGGACTGCTTGTGAAGTCGTCGAAAGCACCGAAGTGAGCCTTTGGACAGTACTCCCGCAAGGCTTCAAGGGTCGGCCCTGCGTGAGAATCTCCTGACACCAACAACACTCGCTCCATGTCGTGGGTCGTCATATAGTTCCCTTCTCCTCAAACAGCATCATCGCCCAGATCAGGCAGCATTGCTCAATGCTGTTCCTACCCGGGCCGCCGCGAGTCTCAACAGGATCACACATCACGGGTCACGGTCGTTGTAGGTGACCCGGCGCTAGTAAACTCCAACCCTTCGCTACAGACAAGAGGATTCGCCGTTGTTGCCCGAAGAACTTAAAGGTGCCTACTCGGTTATCGCCAAGAACTACGCGTGGGCCTGGTCTAATCAGGCGGCGCTGGTGCTTGGGAGACTTCCGACCTCTAAGACTGGTGACCATCCCCTGACTGCGGTTGAGCGGATGGCGCCGGCTGATTGGGCCGAACTCGCCCAAGAGGCCGAAACGGTTGCCTCGGTATCGCAGGTGAGCAGAGAGATCGCCGCGCTCAAAGCGGATCCGACATCGACTCCTGACGTGGCCTATTTCTGTCCCGAGTTCGGTATCTCCGATGTCCTGCCTCAGTACTCCGGTGGCCTCGGCATTCTGGCTGGTGACCATCTCAAGGCGGCCAGCGATATCGACATCCCGCTGTGCGGCGTGGGTTTGTTTTATCGGGAGGGGTTTTTTCGACAGGAGATCACCAACCAGTCGCAGCGCGAACACTACGAGCAGCAGGATCCAGAGAGTCTCGGCGCCACCGACACCGGAATAGTGGTCACCGTTCCTCTCGTTGGGCGTGACGTTGCGGCTTGCGTATGGCGTATCAACGTCGGCCGGATTCCGCTGATACTCCTCGACACCAACATCGACGCCAACCGTGAATCCGACCGCAACATCACTGATCGGCTCTACAGCGGTGATCGACGGCATCGTCTGCTCCAAGAGATCGTGCTCGGGGTGGGCGGAATGCGAGCACTGGCCGCTCTCGGATGGAACGTAGGTGTGCTCCACCTGAACGAAGGGCATGCAGGTTTCCTGATTCTCGAACTTCTCGACCGGGAGATTCAAGCAGGGGCCACTCTCGACGAAGCAACCAAAGCCATCAAACCACGGTTGATTTTTACAACGCACACGCCGGTACCTGCCGGTATCGACCGATTCAAGAAGTCGCTCATCACTCCGCTACTGAAGTTCTGGGCCGACCGCTGGAAAGTCCCAGTAAAAACGGTGTTGGCATTCGGCCACGACCCCGACGATGAACGTGATCAGTTCAACATGGCGGCACTGTGTCTGCGCTTCGCCGGCCGCTGCAACGGGGTGTCCAAACTCCACGGAAAGATCAGCCGAGAGCTTTTTGCTTCCATCCCAGGCGGCAAGAAAATCGGATCGATCACCAACGGCGTGCATGCCCGCACTTGGGTCATGCCCGCAACCCAGGAAGCCTTTGACAAGGTCTTGGGCCCAGGCTGGGAGAACGGCGACAAGGCCGCATGGGCGCGGATCGAAGACCTCGACGACCACGCGGTCCGTGCTCTGCGTAACACAGGCATTGGGCGCTTGGATGCGCAGACTCGCAGTCGTGTCGACGTTTCTCTTGATCCCGACGCACTCACGGTCGGTTTCGCACGCCGTTTCGCGACCTACAAACGGGCCAACCTGTTGCTGCGCGAACTCGATCGATTGTGTGCTCTGATCGCCAACGACGAACGCCCTGTCCAGTTCGTGTTCGCAGGCAAGGCCCACCCCGCGGACGCTGAAGGTAAGCAGCTTCTGCACGAGATCGTCAGCTTCAGCCAATCGCCGCTTTCACAGCAGCGGTTCGTCTTCATCCCCGGCTATGACCTTGCCGTTGCCCAGGCGATGTACGCAGGTTGTGATGTCTGGCTCAACAACCCGATCCGCCCCCGCGAAGCCTGCGGAACTAGCGGCGAGAAATCAGCGCTGAACGGAGGTCTCAACTTTTCGATCAGTGACGGTTGGTGGGATGAGATGGCCGACGCGCGCAACGGCTGGACAATCGAGTCAAGCGACAGCCCCGATCCAGAAGCCCGCGACGATGCCGAAGCAGCCGCAATTCTTGATCTTCTCGAAGATCAGATCGTCCCGGAGTTCTTTGCCGACGGGCAACCTTGCTCGCAACTCTGGATCGCGCGGATGCGCCACGGGTGGCGCACGCTCGGCACCCAGGTAACTGCCGGACGAATGGTCTCGGAATACGAACGAAGGTTTTACCGGCCGGCGCTCGACGAGGCCCGGCGACTGTGAGGGTGTGGCCTGGCCGTCTCTACCCGCTCGGCGCGACCTTTAGCGGTCAAGGAACCAACTTCGCTGTCTATTCAGAGGTGGCAGACCACGTCGAGGTCTGCCTTTTCTCGCCCGACGGACATGAGCGGCGCTTGCGGCTGCCCGAAGTCACGGCTTTCGTCCACCACGGTTGCGTCCCGGGGGTTGAACCGGGCCAACACTACGGTTTCAGGGTATTCGGCCCTTGGGATCCGAGCCGAGGGTTGTGGTGCAATTCGGCAAAGCTGCTGATCGATCCCTACGCCAAGGCGATCACCGGCGACCTCGGTTGGGGTCGGGAGGTCTATGGTTTCGACCAAGTCGACCACGACTCGCCCGACCAACTCGACAGCGCCGCGTTCATGCCCAAAGCGGTGGTCATTGACCCGACCTTCGACTGGGGGGACGATTCGCCTCCAGACACTCCGCTTCAGCGCACGGTCGTCTACGAAACCCATGTGCGCGGGATCTCGATCACCCATCCCGATGTGCCCGAAGAGTTACGGGGCACTTACTCGGGAATGGCCTCAGAGCCGGTGCTTGATCACTTGCTCTCGCTGGGCGTCACCGCTGTTGAACTCTTGCCAGTCCATCATTTCGTGTCAGAACACATGCTTGCCAAGCAGGGACTCACCAACTATTGGGGTTACAACACGCTGGGATACTTCGCGCCCCACGGGCCTTACTCGTCAACCGGTGACACCGGTGAGCAGGTCGTCGAGTTCAAGGCGATGGTCAAAGCACTACACGAAGTCGGAATCGAAGTGATCCTCGATGTGGTCTACAACCACAGCGCCGAAGGCAACCATCTCGGCCCGTTGTTGTCGTTCAAGGGCTTCGACAACCGGTCCTATTACCATCTCAACCCTGCAAATCGCGCTCGCTACGTCGATTTCACCGGCACCGGCAACACCTTGAACATGGGTAATGCCCAGTCGCTTCAGTTGATGATGGACAGCCTTCGGTACTGGGTTCTCGACATGCACGTCGACGGCTTCCGGTTCGACCTGGCGCCTGCGTTGGCCCGCAGCCTCTATCAGGTGGATCGTCTCTCCTCGTTTTTTTATCTCATCCACCAGGACCCGGTCATCAATCAGGTCAAGTTGATCGCGGAACCATGGGACGTTGGACCGGGCGGTTACCAAGTCGGTGCTTTCCCCCCGAATTGGTCGGAGTGGAACGCGAAATATCGCGACGATGTCCGCGAATACTGGCGCAGCAACCACCAGAGCTTGCCTGATCTCGCTACCCGCCTTACCGGTAGCTCCGACCTGTACGCCGCTTCTGGGCGACGCCCCTCTGCAAGTATCAACTTCATCACCGCCCATGACGGCTTCACGTTGGCCGACCTTGTCGCTTATGACCACAAACACAACGAGGCCAACGGTGAGAAAAACCGCGACGGGGAGTCCCACAATAGATCTTGGAACTCTGGGGTTGAGGGCCTGACACTGGACCGCTCGGTATTGGCGGTTCGCAATGCGCGAAGACGATCCATGTTGGCAACCTTGTTGTTGTCCCAGGGAGTTCCGATGCTTCTGGGCGGTGATGAACTGGGACGGACCCAGAGTGGCAACAACAACGCTTACGCCCAGGACAACGAGGTGTCGTGGTACGACTGGGACGATGTCGATGACGATTTCCTTGCCTTCACCAAACAACTGATCGCTTTGCGAGCCGCCCATCCGGTGTTCCGGCGCAGGCACTGGTTCAAGGGCGAGCCGGTCGGCGGCCACGACACCGACGACATGATCTGGTTCGCTCCGCAGGGTTCTGAGATGACGCATCATGACTGGGAGACCGGTCACGCCCGCTCGGTAGCCGTGTTCTTGAACGGCGAGGCGATCACCGCGCTCGGGTCGCGCGGTGAGCGGGTGGTTGACGACAGTTTCTTGATGTTGTTCAACGCACGTCCCGAACAGGTGAACTTCACGCTGCCTGTTTGTCTCGGCGACTTCCAGTGGCATATCGAGATCGATACCGCTGAGAACGCCCTTACTGGATCAGCAGGTTCGGCCTCTAGGATCAAGGTCGGCGCGTGGACGCTGATGGTGCTCCGCAAGGAGGAGCCGACATGAAAGTGCTGCTAGCCGCCGCGGAGATGGCGCCGGTCGCCCGAGTGGGTGGACTGGCCGAAGCCGTTGGTGGCCTCGTGCGGGCTCTACGAGACCGAGGCGTTGAGGTTGAGGTCGTGCTGCCCGATTACGGCGAGGTGAGCCTGCAACGTCAGTCCGAACTGGAACTTGACTCTCCCTGGTGGGCAGGCCCTACCCGGATCCGCAGCGGTCACCACCGCACGGCCGGGAACCTCTGGCTGGTCGACGTGACTGGCATGGCCCGTCCCCATCCCTATATCGACGAACATGGCCAGGGCTGGCCCGACAACGATCACCGCTTCATGGCTTATGCCGCGGCTGTCGCCACCTTCGCCAAACTCCAGAACCCCGATGTCTTGCACCTCAACGACTGGCACAGCGCAGCCGCGTTGGGGATGCTCGCAGATCCGCCACCGACGGTTCTCACCATCCATACCTTGGGTTACCAGGGCCACGCCCCGCGTGCCTGGCTTGAACACCTGCCGATCGGGACCCATCACTTTTCCTGGTATGAGGGGTGCAATCCGTTGGCAGGTGCGATCGCTCTGGCTGATCGGGTCATCGCGGTCAGCCCCAATTATGCGCGTGAAATCGTTACTCCCGAAGGTGGTATGGGTCTAGATGAGCGACTCAAAGCGATTGGCGACCGCCTGGTGGGGATCCGCAACGGGATAGACACCGGCACTTGGAGTCCTGGATCAGACACCCTGATCGCAGCCACCTTTGAGGCGAGCGATCTGTCAGGGCGTGAAGCGTGTCGTGACCAACTGATCGACCTTGCCGGCTGGTCTGCGTCGAAACCTCCGATTGTGGCCGCTGTCACCCGTCTGGTTGACCAGAAGGGGATCGATCTTCTGGTTGAGGCGGCCCGGTATCTCGAAGCCATGCCGGCTCGGCTCGCCATCCTCGGCGCTGGGGACGCTTCTTTGGCTGCCTCGCTGCACGAACTGGCGAGTGATCATTCCGAACGTGTCTTCTTCACCGAGGGTTACGACGAAGTGCTGGGCCACGCCCTGTTCGCGGGATCAGACCTGTTCGTGATGCCCAGTCGATTCGAGCCATGCGGTCTGGCACAGATGCAGGCCATGAGCTACGGGTCGTTGCCAGTGGTCACCGATGTCGGCGGGTTGCACGACACTGTTTCTGATGCCGACAAGCACAAGGGTGGAACCGGTTTCGTCACCGACGTGAGTGTCAGCGGGATCGTTGATGGCCTGCACCGGGGTGTGCGTTCACTGCGTAACGCGAATCGTCGGCGTGCCATTCAGACCCGAGGAATGTCGATCGACTGGTCATGGGACTCACCCGCACGTCAACACATCGAGTTCTACCAAGAGTTGCTAGACGGACGCGCCTGAAGCGACCATCAAATCATCTCTGCACCGTCGAACGTAGAGACCCTGAACCGTCTCCGTTTGGGCGAGCACCTCTACCACCGAGACAGCGACGACGGAATCGAGCTCGCAACCCGGACACACTCCTACCGCACTATCTACAACCAGGTCCGACCCCACGAGACCAACAACATGGCCCGGCCCCTCGACCGCCACCAACAAACCCCCACCACCCAACCAAAAACGAAGAACCCATCTCAATTTCTTGACCCGGGACCACCATCTCATATTAACTACTTTCAATGTTTCGGCCATTTGCAACGGAAGTGCAATCTTTACTCATCGAGGTGGGCAGTAGCCTGGGACGCTGGCAGCGGACCCTGTTGTTGGCGGCGGTATGGTGCCTGTTCGCTGCCTTCCTGACCCCTAGTAGTGCCACGGCGCAGACGGCCAACAGCCAGTCGGCGTTCCCGTCCAGCAAGGACGGTGCCCGGCCGGCTGCCGAGAGCGCCGCCACAAGCGTCGGCGCGCCAGTAGGGGCCACGGACGCGGACGACTCCAGGGTGGCGCTGCAGAGCGCCGCCACTGCTGGGGTGACCGTGTCCGTGTCCAGGCTGACGGTGGTCGAGGGGAGGACCGCCACGTACACGTTGGTGCTGGACGCGGTTCCTTCCTCCAACGTGGTGATCAGCGTCACCAAGAGCGGCAGCGCCGACGTGACGCTGGACACCGACAAGTGGGTGGACGGCGACCAGGACAAGCTGACCTTCACCCCGAGAAACTGGGACTTTCCGAAGACGGTGATGGTGCGGGCCGCCCAGGATGCGGGGGTGGTGGACGACGATGAGGCTTCCATCGCCCATGCGGTCGTAGCCGCCGACAGCGCCGACGCGTACGACGCCGTGACCATCACCGGGGTGGCCGTTACCGTGGACGACGACGACGCCGCGTTGACCGTGTCCGTGTCCAGGCTGACGGTGCCCGAGGGCGGCAACTCCACGTACACCGTGAAGCTGAAAGGGCAGCCCGCCTCCGACGTGGTGATCGGCGTCAACAAGAGCGGCAGCAGCGACGTGACGGTGTCTCCCGCCAGCCTGACCTTCACCCGGAGCACCTGGAACACAGACCAGACGGTGACGGTGCGGGCCGCCCAAGACCGCGACGCAGTGAGCGAAATGGCCTCCATCACCCACGCGGTGGTCGCCGCCCAGAGCGCCGACGAATTTGACGACGCCTCCCAAAGGGTGCGCGCGGTCGTCCTCGACGACGAGACCGCCAGCGTGACGGTGTCTCCCACCACGCTTTGGATTGGCGAGAACAGCCGCGCCACCTACACGGTGAAGCTGAACGCGTGGCCCTCCTCCAACGTGGTGATCACGGTGACCCACGACAACAGTCGCTTGCCCGACAACAGTGACGTGACGATGTCGCCGCAGCGGCTGACTTTCACCCCGAACAACTGGAGCACGGCGCAAAAGGTGACAGTGGCCGCCGCCCCCGATCACGACGTGGCGGACGACGCAGCCTTCATCGCCCACGACGTGGTCGCCGACCAGAGCGCCGACGAGTACGACGGCTTGACCATCGACTCGGTGGCCGTGACCGTTAAGGACTGGGACACCCCCTACCCCACCAGAACCCCGCCGTCCGGTGGTGGTGGTTCGCCCGGTGGTGGTGGTTCGCCCGGTGGTGGTGGTTCGCCCGGTGGTGGTGGTTCGCCCGGTGGTGGTGGTTCGCCCGGTGGTGGTGGTTCGCCCGGTGGTGGTGGTTCGCCCGGTGGTGGTTCGCCCGGTGGTGGTTCGCCCGGTGGTGGTTCGCCCGGTGGCGGTGGTTCGCCCGGCGGTGGTTCGCCCGGTGGTGGTGGTTCGCCCGGTGGTGGTTCGCCCGGTGGTGGTTCGCCCGGTGCGAGCGTGACGGTGTCGGCCGCGAGGGTGACTGTGGCCGAGGGCGGTGCCAGCGTCTACACGGTGGTGCTGGACACCGAGCCCTCCTCTGAGGTGGTGATCGCCGTGACCAGCGACAACGGCGACGTGACGGTGGACACCGACGCCGCGACGTCGGAGGACCAGACCACCCTGGTGTTCACTACGGCCAACTGGGGCACGGCCCAGACGGTGGCGGTGGCCGCGGCCCACGACGCCGACGCGGTGGACGACACGGCCTCGGTCTCACATGTGGTGGTGGCCGCCGGCAGCGCCGCCGAGTACGTCGCGGTGGCCGTCGCCGCGGTGGCCGTGACCGTCGTCGACGACGACGACGCGGCACACAGGAGCGTGGCGGAGAACACCGGCGAGGGCGAGGTCGTGGGCGGTCCGGTCGCAGTCATGAGCCGGCACAGCGGCGCGCTGACCTACTCGCTCGGCGGCGCCGACGCGGCCTTGTTCACCATCGACGCCGGCACGGGGCAGATCAGGGTCCGGGCCGGGACGGTGCTGGACTACGAAGCCGACAAGAACGTCTACGAGGTGACCGTCATTGCTACGGACTCGTCGGGCGCGAGCGCGGCCGCCGCTGTGACCATCACAGTCACCGACGTGGACGCAGGTTCCTACGATGTGGACAACAACGAAGTGGTCGACCGTGACGAGGCCCTCGCGGCGGTGGCCGACTACTTCGCTGGCCGAATCACCAAGGATGAGGCGTTCGCTTTCATCCAGCTGTACTTCTCCGGCTGATTCGATGCGTTGGGGAGCGAAGAGCGGCAGCCGGCATGGACAGGGAGCTTTGACCAGGAGGACGTCGGGGTTGTTGGCGGCCGCCGTGGCCGTTGCCGGTGTCGCGGGTCTGTTGTATTCCGATCCCGTGGAGGCGACGTCGCACAAGGCCGTCCGGTCCTTCTCCGCGCCGTGGGTCCTTCCCGGCGGCGCGTTGGAGGTCACGATCACCGCCGCCGGACACGGCGGGTTCGGTCAGGTCGTGGAAACGCTGCCGTCTGGGTTCAGCTACGAAGGCTCCGACCTGTCCGATGCAGCGGTACAAGCCAACAGCCAGACCGTCACCTTCATCCTGCTCGGCGACGAGAGCTTCACGTATACCGTCACCGCTCCAAGCGCGGCGGGCGTCTACTCCTTCTCCGGGATCCTGCTGGACTCGAACAAGGCCGAACAGGCAGTTGAGGGCGAATCCAGCGTCAGGGTTGGCCCCGAACCCACAACAACCACAACCACCCCCCCAACCACAAGCACCCTTTGAGCTTCCCCCTGTTGGTGGCCCTGGTGTGGCAATGTCAGGGTTGGTTGATCGCTCTGCTGGGGCGCATTCGCCGTCTCTACGGCCGCTGCCATCAGCGTGTACGTCCGCAGACGTCGGCGGTAGCCCACGCCCCGCGGGCAGAGAACGTGCCGCAGCTCTGGGGGGAATTCCAGGAACGGCACGAACTCACCGTTGAGGCATCTTGACGCCGACTTCACCTACGACGTCAAGTACGGCTTTCGCAACTGGACCGGCACCGATCCGGCGGAGACACACAATTCCGGCGGAGACACACAATTCCGGCGGAGACACACAATTCCGGCGGAGACACACAATTCCGGCGGAGACACACAATTCCGGCGGAGACACACAATAATCAGTCGCTACAAAACCCAGGGTAATTCAAGTATAGCATCGTCCGATTTCACGTACCGGGGCTGCCTCGTTCCGAATCAATCCGCTCGGCCTCTCAGCCCACTACCGGTTGCGCTTTTGCCAAGACCACTACGCCGCCCTCAGAGACCGTGTAGTGCTCACGGTCGTGTTCAAGGTCATGACCGAGTTTGACTCCGGGGGGTACCACCACGTTCTTGTCGATGACCACTCCGCGCACCTGCGCGCCTGCGCCGATCTTCACTCCGTCGAGCAGCACTGAACGCTCGACCACTGCCCCCGCGCCGATAGCAACATCGGGTGAGAGCACAGAGTCGGCGACCTTGGCCCCTACCACGATTGCTCCGTTGCTGATGATCGAACGTCGTAGGTCGGAGGGGCCGTGGTCGCCGTGGTCGTCAATTTTGGCGGGCGGGAGGGTGCGACCCAAGGTGTAGATGGGCCACTCACTGTTGTACAGGTCGAAGGCCGGGTCATGGCCGACTAGGTCCATGTGCGCCTCGTAGTAGCTGTCGATCGTGCCGACATCGCGCCAATAGTGGGGGCGGCCTATCTGGCCTGGAACTCGGTTTTGTGTGAAGTCATAAACTGAGGCTTCGCCCCTGGCGACCATCATCGGGATCAGGTCTCCCCCTACGTCGTGGCCGGTCGCTTCGGCATTCTCGTCTTCGTGCAGCAACTCGACCAGTGTGTCGGTGGTGAAGACATAGTTGCCCATTGATGCCAGGATGCTGTCGGGGTCGTCTTGGAGTCCCTGAGTCTCGTCGAGTGATGACTTTTCGAGGAACTCAGCGATGTCGGATCCTTGCCCCAGCTTGATGACACCGAATTGGCTGGACTGGTCACGGGGAACCCGTATCCCTGCAACCGTGACCCCGGCCCCGGAATCAAGGTGGTGGTCGAGCATCTGTACGGGATCGATCCGGTAGATGTGGTCGGCCCCGAACACAAAGACATAGTCGGGTTGTTCGTCGTCGATCAGGTTCAGGTTCTGGAACAGGGCGTCGGCTGAACCCAGGAACCAGCGCGGGCCTTTACGCATCTGTGCTGGTACCGAGGTGACGTAGTTGCCCAGCACGGCACTCAAACGCCAGGTGAGCGAGAGGTGGACATCAAGGCTGTGGCTCTTGTATTGGGTCAACACGACGATCTTGCGGTAGCCGCCGTTGGCGAGGTTCGAGAGCGGGAAGTCGATCAACCGATAATGCCCACCGAAAGGCACCGCCGGTTTGGCACGGTCATGGGTGAGAGGTGCAAGTCGATTGCCTTCACCACCCGCCAAGATGATGCTGAGCACTTTAGGGCGACGATCTTGGGAGGGCACGGGTCTACTCCTGGGTTTGGTGGCCTGTGTGGTTGAAGACCAGGACGGTGATGGCGAGCGGGCCGAGGGTGAGCACAACAGACTGGTTTCGGCCATGGCCCGGGACTGCTTCGGTGAAACGGTCGTTGTTGGTCACACCACTGCCGCCATACTCGGCAGCATCAGAATCAAGCACAGAGGTCCAAGAACCGGCGAGTGGCACACCGACGCGGTAGTTGTGCTGGGGAACGGGTGTGAAGTTGGCGACCACGAGGGCCGGCTGAGCGTCCGGGGCGCTGCGCAAGAAGGCGTACACGCTGTTGGAAGCGTCGTCGCCGATGATCCAAGCGAATCCAGTATCTCGGCAATCATCGCGGTGCAGCGCCGGTTGCAAACCGTAGAGCCGGTTCAGAGCCGCGACATAATCTTTCAGTTGCGCTTTGTCAGGGTCAGCGAGGCTGGCCCAATCCAGTTCTGACTCGTGGTTCCACTCCCCCGCCACTCCGAACTCGGATCCCATGAACAGCAATTTCTTTCCTGGAACCGTCCACTGATAACCCAGCAGCAGCCTGAGGTTCGCGCGCTTCTGCCAATCGTCGCCCGGCATCTTTTGCAGCAATGATCCTTTGCCGTGCACGACTTCGTCGTGGGAGAGCGGCACCAGGAAGTTCTCCGAGAATTGGTACGCCGTTCGGAAGGTCAGTTCATCGTGGTGATACCTGCGGTGGATCGGCTCGCGGCCGAAGTACTGGAGAGTGTCATGCATCCAACCCATGTCCCACTTGTAACCGAAACCGAGTCCGCCCGCTTCAATGGGGGCGGTGACCCCACCCCATGCGGTGGACTCTTCGGCGATGACCTGAATACCGGGATGCTCTTTGTACAGCGATCGGTTGAGTTCTTGCAGAAAGCTCACTGCTCCAAGGTTCTCATTTCCTCCATGTTCATTGGGGATCCACTCCCCCTCTGCGCGTGAATAGTCGCGGTACAGCATGGAGGCGACGGCATCGACCCGGATTGCGTCGATGTGATATTGCTTCACCCAGAAGTGGGCACTTGAGAGCAGGAAGCTGCGGATTTCGTTGCGGTCGTAGTTGAAGATGCAGCTGCTCCAGTCCGGGTGGAAACCCATGCGGGGGTCTGCGTGTTCGTACAGATGCGTCCCGTCGAAGGTGGCCAGGCCGTGGGCGTCGGTCGGAAAATGCGACGGCACCCAATCGAGGATCACCCCTATTCCGGCCTGGTGGAGCAGATCGATCATGGCCATGAAATCGGCTGGGTTGCCGTAGCGGGCTGTGGGCGCAAAGTATCCGGTTGTCTGGTATCCCCACGATCCGTAGAACGGGTGCTCGGTTACCGGCAGCAGTTCAACATGGGTGAAGCCCGTCTCGCCGACGTAGTCGACCAACTGTTTGGCGATGGCTCGGTAGCCGCCTGGTTCGTAGCGCCAGGAACCGAGATGCAACTCGTAGATCGAAACTGGTGCGTCAAGGCCCAGCCGGGATCCGCGGCCGGACATCCAGTCGTCGTCTCCCCAGTCGTAGTCGAGGTCGGTGATGATTGATGCAGTTCGCGGGGGTTCTTCGAACGCGAAGCCGAACGGGTCGGCCTTGTCGAACGCGTCGCCCTGCGGTGGCTGTATCCGGTACTTGTAGCGCTGACCCGCCTGCACTTCGAACTTCGCGCGCCACACACCGGAAGGATCAGGGTCGAGTGCGAAGTCCTTCTCGGATCGCCAATCATTGAAATCACCTATGACGTGCACGGACTGGGCACCTGGAGCCCAGACGCGGAACGAGACTGCTTCGCCGGCGCGATGAGCGCCGAGTACTTCGTAGGCGGCGATATGGGTTCCCCCGTTGAACAACCAGGCATCATCGGATGTGAAGTCTCGACCGAGTTCGCTCATAAGTCCAGATCCGAAAACCAACTCGAAGTTGTTGTTTTGAGGTCCGACATGGATCTGTCGGTAAGAGACATCACAGGCGAAGATAACATGCTGCCGTTGTCGTCTACGCTCCGGCTTGGAGGGAATTCAAATGAAAGTTGCTGTGCTCACGGGTGGAGGTGATGTCCCCGGGCTTAACCCTTGCCTCAAGGCTGCTGTCAACCGGATCTGTGACGCCGGATCAGAAGTAATCGGGATACGCCGCGGTTGGGGTGGTCTGGTCAACGCAGATCCCAACGATGCAGATTCCCTCGCCGCCAACACCGTGGCTTTGACACCCGGCGCGGTCCGCAAGATCGATCGTACCGGCGGCACTTTCCTGCACACCTCACGCAGCAACCCTGGCCGTGTGCCGAACGCAGACGTTCCATCGTTCCTGCGCTGCGAATACAGCGGCGAGGGACCCCACGATCTGACCCCGAATGTGGTGGCGGTGTTGGAAGCGCTCGGCGTTGACGCGTTGATCGCGATCGGGGGTGACGACACTTTGTCGTATGCCTTGAGGATGCACAACGAAGGCGTACCCGTCATCGCAATTCCCAAGACAATGGACAACGATGTGCATGGAACCGACTACTGCATCGGTTTCTCCACTGCGATCAGCCGTGGTGTCGAGTTCATCCACAATCTCCGAACCAGCACCGGGTCTCACGAGCGCATCGCGGTGATCGAGTTGTTCGGTCGCTATTCGGGCGAGACTTCGCTGATTACCGCCTATCTCGCCGGTGTTGACCGTGCGCTGATCTCGGAAGTTCCCTTCGACATCGACAAGCTGGCCGAGTTTGTGATGAAGGACAAAGCGGCCAACCCTTCGAACTACGCAATGATCACGGTCTCTGAAGGCGCCTCCATCGAAGGCGGCGAAGTACACCTGTCAGGTGAGGCCGATGCGTATGGGCATCGCAAACTCGGAGGAATCGGCGCAACGACAGGCGCTTTGTTGACCGAACGTACTGGTCAGGGCATCATTTTGCAGGAGGTGGCCTATCTGATGCGCTCGGGACGCCCGGACAGCCTCGACCTCATGGTCGCATCCAACTACGCGGTGATGGCCTCGAACTTAGCCTTGGAGGGCGTCTCGGGCCGGATGGTTGCTTTGCGCAACGGCGTCTACACCAACGTTGATGTGTCGGTCACCGGCGAAGGCGCCAAGCGTGTGGATGTCGACGAACTCTACGACAGCGAGCAGTATCGCCCGCTACTTCGCCATGTGGCCGGCAAACCCATGTTCTTGTACTGATCGCCGGTATTGGGCGCTGTGGCGGATACCTCGCAGTTGGAGTTGTTGTGTCAAACTCGCTAGTCCCAACAAGGAGACAGCGATGAGCGCAGAATCAGCGGCTACCGACGTGTTGACCGTTAGCGAAGACGGCCCGGTGCGAATCGTTCGCTTGAACCGGCCTCAGGCACTCAACGCGATCGACGAGGTGCTCCACACTGCTCTCACCGACATTTGGCAACAACTTGATAGCGACCGCGAAGCACGAGCCGTGGTGATCACCGGAGAAGGCCGGGCTTTCACCGCGGGCGGCGACATGGGTCTGTTGCAGTTGATGTCTGAAGATCTTGAAACGCGTGATCGGGTTCTAGGTGAGAGTGAGCGCATCATGCACGACATGATCAGCTTCCGTCTACCTCTCGTAGCGGCAGTCAACGGCCCCGCTGTGGGTCTCGGCTGCAGCCTGGCCATGCTCAGCGACACGGTGTTCATGGAGGAGAGCGCCTACCTCGCCGACCCGCATGTTCCGATCGGCCTAGTCGCAGGGGACGGTGGCGCCATCACCTGGCCCCTCGCCATGAGCTTGCTGTCAGCCAAGGAATACATCCTCACCGGTGATCGCATCCCCGCATCAGAAGCTCATCGGCTTGGTTTAGCCAATCATGTCGTTCCCGATGGTGATGGACTCTCGCAAGCGCTGGCATTCGCCCAGCGTCTGGCGAAGCTCCCTCCCCAAGCCGTGCAAGACACCAAGAAAGCGCTCAATGTCCATCTGCAGCGGGCTGCGGTTGGTCTCATCGAACTGTGTGCGAGTGCTGAGCACCGCTCCTTCGACGCTCCCGAGTTGAAAGCCAACGTTGCCCGCTTCATGAAGAAGTAGGTCTAACCACACAAGTTGCCGGTCCGCGAACCGTGTTGGTTTGCACATAGGTGACCTCATCGGGATCAACCTCGAAGTCCGGGAAGCGAACCAGCATTTCTTGAAGACCGACCCTGCCCTCAAGTCGCGCAAGCGCTGCGCCCAAGCAGTAATGCGCCCCGTAGCCGAGACTCAGGTGACGGTCGATTTTTCGGGCGCAGTCGAACTCGTGCGCCTGCTCGTAATGCCGCTCGTCGCGCCCGCCCGCACCAGTCAATAAAAGCATCTTCGAACCCGCGGGAACTACCTCGCCATGTAGCTCGACATCATGGGCCACATAGCGGCCCTGTGTCGGTGAGGGTGCTTCGAATCGCAGCAATTCCTCAACGGCACCAACACAAAGTGACGGGTCTTCAACAAGTTTGCGACGTTGATCGGGCCACTGCGAAAGCACCAGAGCGGCCGAGGCAAGCAATCGGGCGACGGTTTCGTTGCCGGCCACGTTGATCAACAGCATCATCGCCATCAACTCGATGTCGCCCAGTTTGCGGACCGTACCGTCAACATCGGTGAGGTCGGCTTTGATCAATTGCGACACCATGTCGTCGCGAGGGTCTTGTCGACGAGCTTGGATCACGTTCCAGTAGTACTCCTGGAGCCGCCTGCTGTCCTGAACTGCCTCAGCACTGCGGGTCTCTTCGCCTTCATCTCGATGCACCTGAGCGTCGCTCCAGATACGCAGGTTGTCGTGGTCCTCTTCGGGGAAGCCCAGCAGTGATGCGATGACCATCACAGGCAGGCGTGCGGTGAAGGCATCGACGATTTCGAACTCTGATTGCTCCACGAGTGGGTCGAGATAGCCGGCGCAGAGCTTCCTGATCCGCTCCTCCAGCCGGATCATTGCTTTTGGCGTGAACCAGCGAGCTACCACTGATCGCAAGACATCGTGCTGCGGCGGATCCATTTCGATCATCGATGCGAACTCGGGTTCTTGGCCGATCGAGTCGAGTGTGATCCCTTTGGCGGAACTGAAATTCTCGACGTCGAGTGACACCGCCATGACATCGTCGAATCGGCTCACTGCGTAGAAGTCGTAACGGTCGTTGCGGTACAGGGGAGCCTCGTCTCGCAGTCGTCGCCAGGCGTCGTATGGAGATCTGCGCAGGTTGTTGTCGTACGGATCCCAATACGGTGCTGTGTTGTTTGAGGTTGTCACAATCTGACTCCAAAATTTCGGTCGGTGAACCCAAGATGAGACGACACCGTCCGTAAGCATCTCACGAAGGTAGGTGGACGGTGTTAACTTCACCTCACCAACTTCCAGGATCTCCATGCCCTCAGTTGTTCTGCGCACAGACAGCGACATATTCACCGCCGCGCACGGTTACGCCGACCCCAAGAGTTGGCACGAGACCGTCGCTCCCTTGCGGCGCGACAGCGCGGTCATCCAACTCACGGGCACCGGAATCGAGCCTGCTTGGGCGGTTCTGCGCCGTGAGGCATTGCTGGAGGTTGAGCGCCAGAGCGAACAGTTCACCAACGGACCCGCCTGCAGTGTTTCTCAAGCTCGCGCGGTCAACAATCCCGAATACCAACCGGGACCGATGAGAACCCTTGTGGAGATGGATGGCGCAGAACACCAAGCGCACCGTCTCGTCGTCAACAAGTGGTTCCTGCCCGGCAGCATCCGCCGCCTTGATGAGGCGATCGCAGCGCGTGCCGAAGAAGCTATCAAGATCATGGACGACCTTGGCGGAGAATGTGACTTCGCTCGTGATGTCGCCCTGCACTATCCGCTCAAAGTGATCATGACTCTTTTTGGTGTGCCTGACTCCGACCTCGGCTTGATGTTGGGCCTGACCCAGGCGCTCATGGAGGCACAGGACCCCGAGACTGCTGAAGCCGCAACCACCGCGATGCTCGGATTTTTCGAGTATTTCCAACAACTGGCCGCCAGTCGCCGCGCCAACCCCACCGACGACCTGGCCAGCCTCATCGCCAACGCCGAGATCAACGGAGAACCAGTCGGAGATCTGGGAGCTTTCGGCCTGTACCTGATTATCGCCACTGCCGGCCACGACACGACCAGCAGCGCTGTCGCTGGAGGACTCGAAGCACTGGCTGAGCACCCCGAACAACTGCAAGCTCTGCGAGACGATCCCGACCTCGTCGGTAACGCCACCGAAGAGATCATCCGCTGGGTGAGCCCCGTGAAACACTTTCTGCGGACTGCCCAACAGGACTGTGACCTCGCCGGCACGCCGATCCGCCGGGGCGACCGAGTGCTCCTCTCCTACCCCTCCGCAAACCGTGACGAGACCGTGTTCGACAACCCTTCCACGTTCGACGTCGCACGAGAGAATGCCGACCAACAGATCGCTTTTGGATACGGACGCCACTACTGCCTAGGCGCCCACCTCGCCCGCGCCGAAGTCAAGAAGTTCTTCGAGACACTTCTCCCCCGCCTCAAACGGTTGGAAGCGACTGGTCCGTGCGTGCATCTGGCCTCTCCAATGGTCAGCGGACCGCTTCAGCAACCGATCAGTTACACCTTGCTCTGATGACATCACGGGGCTGTATTGTCGCACCGTAGACAGCGAATAGAGTTGAAAATGGCACGACAGGACCAGGCTCATGAGGACAACGTTGATGGTCCGTGGTTTGTTGACACTCGCTGCATCGGGTGCGACGTTGCTCGTCATTGGGCACCAGAGATGATCAAGATGGATTCTGAAGGTCGATCTGTAGTCGTGCGCCAACCCCAGTCACCAGCCGAAACCGCGGTGCTCTGGAGGGCGTCGGTAGCTTGCCCGACGAAGTCGATCGGCAACCGAGACATACGTCGCCCGCCGACCGAGGTTTTTCCTTTCGAACTCACGCCCGGGGTCTGTGCACTGGGCCACAACTCACCAAGTTCATTTGGCGCGCACTCCTACTTAGTCGTACGCCCAGCCGGCAACCTCATGATTGATTCGCCGCGTTACACACGTGTCCTCACCGACGCGCTCGACACTCTCGGAGGGATAAAACACGTCTTGTTGACGCATCGAGACGACGTGGTCGACGCCGACAAATGGGCAGAACGTTACGGTTCGAGAGTATGGATCCACCGCGACGACGCAGACGCCGCTCCCTATGCCACTGACGTCACCACCGGGGACCAGGAAGTCGACGATGGAGTCATTTCCATTCACATTCCTGGACACACCAAAGGCCATGTGGCTTTTCACGTCGACGACAAATGGCTCTTCACAGGCGACTCGCTGTTCTGGAATCATCGTCGAGAAGCACTTGACGTTTTTCCGAACCAAACCTGGTACTCGTGGGCAGCTCTCGCCGACAGCATGGACTCCATCGCCGGTCTGAATGTTGACTGGGTCTTCGCGGGCCACGGCAAATGGAGCCACACCGGCACAGACCTGTACGCATCTCAGATGGCTGCTCTCGGCACCGAAATGCGTGAACTCGGCCAACAAGGCTGGAGCCGACGCCCGCACACAGTTTTTGACTGGGCCTAGCCGGCCCGCTAACCGACATCGGATGTGACAACGGTCAGGTCGTCTTGAGTCGCGGCGTTGAGCAACTCCGTCTCGGCCTCTTCGATACCGAGCAGATAGCGATCCCAGAACGCCACCGTGGACGCGTAGATCAGCTCGTCGTGGCCGGGGATCTTCGACTCAAACCCATCGAGGGCATCCTCGTATGGACCGGCATGACCACCGCCAAGCAGGACTATCAGATATCGCGGAGCAGCCAGCGCGCGATACGCAATCTGGGCCTGCTCAACGCGGATCAGCGGATCGCTATCGCCATGGATTATCAGGAGCGGAAAGTCGTCGGCGGGATCGAACAGCTCCGCGTTTCGGTTGAGCGGAGCCGACATGACCACCGCGGCTACAAAACGTGGATCGCGCCACTCGGCATCAACTGCGACCTCGTAGGTCGTGAAACCACCTGCCGACAGACCCGAGGCTCCGAGACGGTTGGGATCGAAGCGACCAGCAAACTCTGAGGACGCGTCCGCCGAGAGTGCCAACAACTCATCAAGCACGAACGAAACATCACCGGGCTGGTTGGGCACATCGTGAATATTGCCCCATGAACCCTCAACGCCATCGTTGCTCAACGGGAAGACCGGCGCAGCCACCGCGTAGCCGGCTTCTGCCCAGACCCTGTGCAGATCTTCGAACTTGCGGGCGTGGCCGGACATTCCATGGGGAAAGACGACTAGTGGAGCAGCCTCGTCCGTTTCGGGCAACGTCAGCCACACTTCAACTGTCCGTTCCGCAGTGCCGGCCAGATCACCGGCGGCTGGGGTTGGGCGTGTTGGGTCGACGAGTGTGATCTGACTGGTTGACACCCCGAAAGGGCGGCCAGCACGGGGGTCGGGCGCAACGGTGGAGGTTGTTGTGGCAGTCATCGTTGTGCTCGTTGTCGAAGATCCGGTTGTTGTCGGCGACGGCGGAGCGCTTGTCGTGGCTGATGTTTCAGGGACAAGGGTCGTCGGCGGCGGATCCGAGGACTCATCTGTGGCGCAGGAAGCCACTAGGACAAGGACGACGATCACTACGCTCAGCGTCAGTCCACACCGCTGCCACAACATCGCGCGACCTTACTTGCACCAAGAGTCAGTTGAGACAGCTATGCGATATGGAACCAAACCGGTGGAACGCAACCTGTAATACACGCTCCTAGCCAGAAGTTACACCAGCGGCCACAGCACCGGCCAAGCCGTGACCGATGGGGTTCAAGTGGGGCTGTTGGCGCATAATCGTGGCGAGCAGGAGTCGTAGCAATGAGCCTGGATCCGAAACGACCGAACATTCTGTGGGTTTCCTTTGAGGACACCAACCCCTTTTATGGGTGTTACGGCGATCCCGTGGCCCGCACACCGGTGGTAGATCAGCTAGCCGCCGAAGGCACCCGCTACCCGTTGGCATTCTCGACAGCGGGAGTCTGCGCTCCAGCACGTTCGGCAGTAATCACCGGTATGTATCCCATCTCCATCGGGACCCATCACATGCGGACCACCCACACCAATCCGGCATCCACATCCCGATGATCGTGCGCTGGCCGCATCCGTGCAGTTCATCTGCACCGACCACTGAACCGCGACACCGGACGACGACGGTCGCCGCTTAGTGATGGTCCGAGTGAACCTCAATGTCGCACCGTCTACAGGTGGCGATCCAGCCGCGTGGACGAACGCTCACACGTAGTCTGCGACCACATTCACGGCAGTATCGAGGGGCTTCGAGATCAGCGAGACAACCGACGCATTCGCGGGTGCCGCAGCCTCCACAGAACACCTTTCGTCCAGAACCACCGAGTTCGGGAGTGTCGGCTGGCAACTCCATTGCATACACGCCGATTCTAGAGCACGCCGCTGAGGGCTCCGACCGGCATCTTCAAATCTTCAAGCATCTGTAGGTCCTCGTCTGGGTTGCGTCCGAGTGTAGTGAGGTAGTTCCCGACGATGAGAGCGTTGATACCGGCGGTCATTCCCATCGCCTGAAGTTCACCAAGCGTGATTTCCCGGCCTCCTGCGAATCTCAGGATTACCTCGGGCAACGCAAGCCGGAACAGCGCTATCCAGCGCAGAGCTTCAAGGGGCTTCATTGGTTTGCGGATCTGTAGCGGTGTTCCGGGCCGCGGGTTCAAGAAGTTGAGTGGCACTTCAGTTGGCGCCAAGGATTGTAGTTGGGTGAGCAACTCGATTCGCTGGGCCACGGTTTCTCCCATTCCCAGTAGAGCTCCGCAACACAACTCCATTCCGTTGCGCTTCACGAGTTCACAAGTCTCGTAGCGCTCCGCCCAACTGTGGGTTGTGACGATATTGGGAAAGAACGATTCTGAGGTCTCAAGATTGTGGTTGTAGCGATGCACTCCGCCCGCTGCAAAACGTTGCGCTTGGTCGTCGCTGAGAATGCCTGCGCTGACGGCAACATTGAGCTTTGTTTCAGCCTCAATAGCCGGGACGAGTTCAAGGATCCGCTTCATCGTGCGTTCGTCGGGACCTCGTACGGCCAGGACAATACAAAATTCGGTCGCTCCGATTTCTGCGGTCTCCTTGGCCGCCGCTATCACCTCTTCGGTATCAAGAAACGGCGTTGCCGGCATGGTTTCTTCGAACTGTGCCGACTGGGAGCAGAAGTGGCAGTCTTCGGGACAACCTCCTGTTTTGGCAGACAAAATGCCCTCGATCTCGACGGTTGGGCCGCAGCGATCAAGTCGTACCTGGTGAGCCAAAGCAGCGAGTGCTGGCACCTGATCGTCAGGCAGCGCTGCCAGCGCGGCTAGTTCGGCTTCAACAAGGAGTCGTCGTTCGTCGAGCAGCGCGGTCTCGGCCCCGCGCAGCAATTCGCGGGCTGAAGCCACCAAGGGTGGAGTCAAGGTCATGATGTGAGCACCTTAGACGACGACGTTGCGAACCTTGAGATCGATGATCGTGTCCCAGTCGAAGCCGAGCGATTCTAGGATCGCGTCGCCGTGCTCGTTGAATTCCGGAGCTCTGGAGGTCTCGGCGGCTTCTCCGTCGTATTGCACTGGCACCGCGACTAAGCGAAATGGTAACCCGGCGGCTGTTTGCGCGCTCTGGATGTAGCCGTTGGCGAGCGCCTGGGGATCCTCAGCCGCTTCCAAGGTGTTTTGCACCACCGCCCACTGTCCGCTGTAGCTCTCGAGTCTCTCGAGCCAGGTAGCCAGCGTCGCTTCCGCAAAAGCCTCTTCGAGCATGGCGATCGCGTCAGCGCTGTTTGATATCAAGATCTCAGCCTCGCCGAAACGGGGATCATTCCCAAATTCTGGGCGACCGACAACCTCGCACGTTTCGGCCCAATACTTGCCTGCCTGCAGACAAGTGAGAGCGATCCATTGACCATCGCTCGTCGCGTAGTTGTTGACTAGTGGGTTACGGCCGACACGGCTCGCGGGTGGCGCATACCACGGGGTTCCAAGCGCCAAAGACAAAGCCATGGCGGCTCCCATCGACCACAGGCCAGTGCCGAACAACGACACATCCACTTCAGTCGCCTCACCGGTACGTTCACGATGAAACAGAGCGCCCATGATTCCGCCGGCTATCGTCATTGCGCCAATTGAATCCCCAAAGGCTGGTGCCGGCGGCGCAGGCACAAACTTAGACCCTGGTGGTTTCGCTCCCATCGCTACGCCGGCACGAGCCCAATACGCGAGCGAATCGTATGAACCTTTTTCGGCGTCGGGTCCTCGTTCGCCTTGACCCGACCCGCGAACATAGATGATGTCTGGATTGTGGGCTCGGATGTCGTCGACGTCCATCTGCAACTTTTGGCGCACTCTCGGCAATTTGTTGGTGAGGAACACATCGCAAGTCTCAGCGAGCTTGTAGAGAATCTTGAGTCCGTCGGGTTTCGCAAGATCCAAGCCGATGCTCTGCTTGCCGCGGTTGGAATGCTCAAGCAAGGCATGGACCTCGTCTGGAATATCAGCAATCCCACTCATCACGAGTCCGCGCATGGCGTCGCCACGTTCAAAGTGTTCGATTTTGATCACCTCGGCACCCAGGTCCGCCAGCGCCGCGGAAGCCGCCGGCACGAAGGTGTGCTCAGCTACCTCCAAGATCCTCACCCCGTCCAAGATTTTCGTCATTTAAACAGCCTCCTTTTCGTTGAGGTCTATGCCGGCTCAGCCAATAGTTTCGTCTGCAGAAACTCTTCAAGGCCTGCGACTCCGTTCTCGCGCCCGATCCCCGATTGTTTGTAGCCCCCGAAAGGAGCATCCGCGGCGTGCCACATTCCGCCATTGACGCTGAGAGTCCCGGTTCGGATTCGCCGGGCCACCCTCAGCGCTCGCTCTCGGTCGGCCGCTAGTATGCCGCCGGAGAGGCCGTATTTCGAGTTGTTGGCGATGCGGACAGCGTCGTCATCACCGTCGTGGGGCAGCACCACTAGAACCGGCCCAAAAACTTCGTCCTGAGCGATTTCGCTATTTTGGTCCGCACCCACGATTACCGTCGGTTCAAAGAAAAAACCCTTCTCGTGGGATGTTGCACCCCCACCGGTCACCACGGTGGCACCGGATTCAACCGCGCGATCGACCATGCCTTGCACCTTGTCACGCTGTTTGGCGCTGATCAACGGTCCTACATAGTTGGCCGTATCGAATGGGTCGCCGACGCCGAGACTCTCGAAAATCTCAGTGGCCATTGTTACCGCTCGGTCCATGTGTGCTCGAGGCACAAGCAGACGCGAGGTGATCGCACAGCCCTGCCCGGCGTGGGAATTGGCAGCCATCGAGCAGCCGAAGGCTCCCCCGTCGACGTTCTCCTCGTCGAGCACCACCATCGCGGACTTGCCTCCCAATTCAAGGAAGACCTTCTTCAACGTTGTGCTGGCAGCAGCCATGATCGATTTCCCGACCGCGGTTGAGCCGGTGAAGGTGACCATGTCGACGTTCGGATCGGTTGTCATGACCACCCCCGTTTCCACTTCGCTCGAGGCAAGCACGTTCACGACTCCGGGCGGCATGTCGGTGTGTTCGCCGATCATGCGACCGAGCGCCAAGTTGATGAGCGGAGTGTCTGGAGCCCCCTTGAGCACGACGGTGCAACCGGCGGCCAATGCTGGGCCTAGTTTCGCAAGGTTCAATTGTGTCGGATAGTTGTATGCGGAGATGGCGCTGACGACTCCATAGGGTTCACGCTCAACCCAGCGATGGTGCATGCCTCCGTATGCCTCGGCTACGCCCAGATCGACGGTTCCGTCGTAGGTCCCGGCCAGATCGGCGTAGTAATCGAGGATCCCGATAGGACCTTCGAGGGCCGGGCCGCTCGTCATGGCTATCGGTACGCCCACCTCAGAGACGGTCAACGTGCGCAGATCCTCGAGGTTGTCGCGCACCGCCCGGGCCAGTTGGCGCATGCACGCGATCCTGAGACTGGCGTCAGTCGACCAACTGGTCTCATCGAACGCATGCCGAGCTGCTTGGATAGCCCGCTCGACATCGGCGACAGTGGCGTCGGCAGCCTCGCCGATCACCTCCTCGGTAGCCGGATTGCGTGACGTGAATGTTCGGTCGCCCGTGGCGGCGACGAGTTCGCCGTCAATGAGCAGTTGATTCTCTTGGTTCCAGAACGCCATGGTTGTGTTTACCTTTCAGGGGCCCTAGGCAGCGAACATACGCCTAGTATCGGCCGGTCAGGAAGTTGGCGATGTCTTTCGCCGCTGGGTAGGACTCAGTTATTCCGCTGCTGAAGTAGCCCTGATCACTGGTGATCGTGATGCCGGTGATCGCCCTGGCAGCGTCGCTGCAGAGGAAGACCAATGGGTAGGCCTGTTCTACCGGTGACGACGCTTCGATACCGAGATCGGTGCGGTAGTCACTGCCGAAACCGAGCCAGGTTTCCTTGTTGGCTTGTGCCAACGGCGTGTCAGTGGGGCCGGGCATGATCGCGTTGATGCGAACGCCACTCTTGAGCAACTCAAAGGCTGACTTGGCGACGTACATGCAGACCGTCAGCTTGCTGCTGAAATAGTCGGCCTTGCCATTGTCAATGGCCCATGCCGACGCCTGGTCCATGTCTTCGATAGCAAGGTAGTCGTTGATCCAAGCCATGTTGTCGTCCCTCTCCCACCCGGCACCAGCAGCTGAGGAAATGAAGCCGATCGCACTGCCGTGGCCGAGCATTCCGTTCTTGAGCATCAAGTTGATCATGTGGCGGTGACCCAGAAAATTGATCTTCTCGATACCAGGCGTGCCATCGGCAACGCCTGCACACGACAAAAGGGCGTCGACTCGACCAGCACAAGCATCTACCGCGGTTTCAATCGAGGATTTGTCGGCCATGTTCACCTTTACGGTGGCGGCAACCCCGGGGATGTCCATGTCTGCGAAGTCCAGAGCGACAACCTCGGCGCCAGCATCGACGAGCAGGCGAGCCGCGGCGTTTCCCATGCCGGAGGCTGCTCCGACGACCAGGGCGCGCTTGTTGTCGAAACGAAACAGATCGAACAGGGACATGGTGGACTCCTTTGCTGGAGACGTGTGGGGTTCGGTCAATTGACGACAAGCATCAGCTTGTCCCAACCGCGAACCGTTGAGGTGTGCGAGCGTTCTGAGGTTGCCTCATCGACGGTCCATTCAGGAAATCGTTTGAGTATCTCGTCGAGAGCGACACGGCCTTCAAGGCGAGCAAGTGCCGCGCCGAGGCAAAAATGCACGCCGTAACCGAACGACAAGTGATGGCCGATCTGGCGATGAATATCGAAATCGTCCGCAGTCTCACCCCACTGCCGCTGATCGTGGTTTGCCGAACCGTTGACCAGAAGCATGGCGCTGCCTGCGGGCACCCTCTTGCCGTGGTACTCAAGGTCTTCGGCAACATAGCGGGCCTGCACCGGGGACGGCGCTTCGAAACGCAGCGACTCTTCGATAGCTTGCGGGATCAGTTCGGGTTCGGCGACGATTTCGGCCCGTTGTTCTGGGTGAAGAGCCAGCGTCCGCAGAGTATGACCGATCAACTTGGTCGTGGTCTCGTTACCGGCTCCGGCCAACAAGCTGATGTAACCGAGCACTTCGTCGCGGGTCAGACTGCGGGTCTCACCGGTGTGGTCCTCGAAGGTGGCTTGCAGCAACTGGGTCATGATGTCATCTGAGGGATTCTCAAGGCGCCAGTCGAGGTACTCACCGAAATTCCCTTCGGCGGCCGCATTGCCGATATCAGCGAAGGCTCCGGCGTCCGGCTCACCGCTTTCTGACAGGCGTAGACCCTCATCGGTTTTCTCCCGCAGTGCTTGCTGGTCGGCTTCGGGGATGCCCAACAGCATGCCGATGACCCGCATTGGCATTTGGGCCGCCAACGTCTCGACCACATCGAAGTGATCAGCGCCGGCCAACGCATCAAGCTCGTCGGTGCAATAGCGGCGCACCTGGGGTTCGATCGCGTTCATCTGCCGAGGAGTGAACACCCGCGACAGCAGACCCCGATAGACCGTGTGGCTGGGAGGATCGTCGAAGATCACCATGCCTGCCGGCATCTCCATGTCTGCGGTGATCAACTCAAGTACCGTGCCCCGACTTGAGATGAGCCGACTGTGGTCTTTCAACCCTGCCTCAACATCGTCCCAGCGGCTGAGAGCATAGAAGTCGTGTTTATCGTTGTAATAGAGTGGACAATCATCGCGCATCCGCTTCCAGACCGGATACGGATCAGCATCGATCTCAAAGTCGTAGGGGTCGTAGTAAACATCAGACACGCGCTCAGACATATCAGAATTCCTTGATCCGTTGTCCAGTGCATAACCGGGCCATCACGAGATCTCAGGTGCCAGGTCAGCGAGAAAGTCTCGGGTACGGCGGCTTGATGCCAGTAGTTCGTCTCGTCCGTTACCGATCGGAACAACCCGGATCGACACGTCGGTCGCTCCGGCGTTCGCGAAAGATTGCAAGCGGCTGAGCACCGCGGCCTCACCACCAGCGGCCAAAATGTCGGCGACCGAAGTCGCGTTGCCGCGATCGAGGAGGCGTTGGTAGTTGGGAGAGATTTCAGCTTCGGACAGGATCCGGTTGGTCCGCTCCTTCGCTAGGTCAACCTCGCTGTTGGCACATAGACACACTGGAACGCCGGCTACGACACGGGGCGCCTCGCGCCCCGCGGTCTGCGCCGCGGCAACGATGCGAGGAGCAATGTATTCGCCGATCGATTTCTCGTCGGCCAGCCACAGAATCGTGCCATCGGTCCGCTCCCCCGCCAGTCGCAGCATCGCGGGCCCCAATGCCGCAAGCAACACCGGAGTCGCGGTCTTGTCGGTTACCTCAAGCGGGTTGTGAATCGTGTAGTGCTCGTTGTCCACATCAACCATGCCCGGCCCCCCAAATCCAGCGTTGAGAACATCGAGAAGAGATCGGAGCTGGGCAACTGGGCGTTCATAGCTGAGGCCGAGCATGTCGGAAATGATCCAGTGGTGGGAAGGACCCAGACCCAGGGTAAAGCGCCCTTCGCAGACCAATTGTGTCGAAAGTGCCTGTTGCAGAAGTGCGATCGGGTGTCGAGGTTGAGTGGGGACCACGGCGGTGCCCAACTCGATCCTGTTCGTTTCGTGTCCCATTAACGCCACCGCGGTCATTGCATCGAATTCGTCAGGGATCTGCGGTATCCAAGCTGTAGCGAACCCTGCCCCGTCAGCCCAGCACGCGTCGTCAATTAGGCGCTGCACCTTGGTGTCGTAACGACGTCGCTCGGGTCCAATCATGAGGCCCATTCGCATCGCCTGACACTAGGTCATTCATGGTCAGAACAACATTCTCAAAGGTGGAGAGGCCACTTTCCCCGCTAACCCCAACGGGACTACGGTTACAACCGTGAGTGATTCCCCCAAAGGCCCTCATATTCCACCCTTGCCTGTGCAGGAATGGCGAGAGGATCTCGTTGAAGCGTTTTCCATCATGAAACCGCCTCCGGGTTCCATCTACGCAACACGACGAGCTAACCGAGAGTCGGGTGGGAAACGGGTTGCCGGAGCGTTCGCGGTGTTAGCCCATCATCCTGACCTCACACGAGCGTTCCTTTCCTTCAACCGCCATGTGCTTTATGAAAACACCCTCGGCGAGCACCTGCTCGAACTGGTCGTGCTGCGGGTGGCGGTGCTGCGAGGTTCTGAGTATGAATGGGCCGAACACGTTGCCGTAGCTCGAGAACTCGGATTTTCAGACGAACAGATTCACGCGGTAGCGGTTGGTCCCGGCGCAGAAGGACTCTCAACAAACGAATCGTTGCTGCTACGAGCTGTTGACGAGCTCCGCCACGACTCGATCTTGAGTCCTGATACTTGGGCCGGGTTAACAGAACACTTCGATACCCGACAGATCATTGACCTGTTGTTCACAGTCGGCGCTTACGACACGCTAGCCATCGCATTCAACTGTTTCGGACTCGAAGTTGATCCAGCGTTGCGGGACTCGGCTTTGCCCACTGTGAAACCTGAGAACTCTGTGCAACCCGAGAGCTCTGTGCAACCCGAGAGCTCTGTGCAACCCGAGAACTCTGTGCAACCCGAGAACTCTGTGCAACCCGAGAACTAGATCTGCACACAACGAGAATGCGATTTCCGAACGCGGCTATGTTGAGCAGTATCAAATCATGAGGTGAGAGATGGCACATTTCCCGAAGCCGGTTGAGGGCAGCTGGACTGAACATTTCCCCCAACTCGGCACCGCACCGGTGAACTACGAGGATTCGATATCGCCGGAGTACTACGAACTGGAAAAAGCAGCGATCTTCAAGCAGGCCTGGCTCAACGTCGGGCGAGTCGAACAGATACCTCGGGTCGGAAGCTACTTCACCAAAGAACTCGATTGCGTTGACACCTCGATCGTCGTCGTGCGGGACCGCGGCGCGGTACGAGCCTTCCATAACATGTGCCGCCACCGCGGCAACAAGCTTGTCTGGCAGGACTACCCGAACGAGGAAGTCAAAGGCACCTGTCGACAATTCACCTGCAAGTACCACGGCTGGCGCTACGGCCTCGACGGTGAACTCAACTTCGTTCAACAAGAGAGTGAGTTCTTCGACCTGGACAAAGCCGACTATCCGCTCGTCTCGGTGCACTGCGAGATCTGGGAGGGTTTCATCTTCGTCAACTTCGCAGCCGAACCCGCCGAAACGCTTCTTGAGTTTCTCGGCGAGGTCGCAACAGGCCTCGGCGGCTATCCATTCGGCGAGATGACCCAGACCTTCGGCTACAAAGCAGTCGTAGCAGCCAACTGGAAGCTCTTCAACGACGCCTTCTCGGAGTTCTACCACGCCCCGGTCCTGCACCAGAACCAGTCGGTGGCGTCGGAATCGGTAAAGCTCCAACAGTTCGGCTTCGAGGCGCTGCACTACGACCTGTTCGGCAACAGCGGCCACGGCATCGTCTCCACATGGGGAGGCATGTCGCCTCCAAAAGACCTGGAGATGGTGAAACCCATCGAACGAATTCTCCGCAGTGGTTTGTTCGGACCCTGGGAACAACCGTCGGGCATTGACCTCAGCGAGCTACCCCCGGGCCTCAACCCCGCCCGTCACCGGGCTTGGGGAGCAGACACCTTCCAGGTCTTTCCCAACTACGTCATCCTCGTTTGGGAACGCGGTTGGTACCTGACCTATCACTATTGGCCCCTCGCCTACGACAAGCACCTCTTTGAGGGGCACCTCTACTTCGCGCCGCCACGCAACGCCACGGATCGCATGCGTCAGGAACTTGCCGCGGTGACCTTCAAGGAATACGCGCTCCAGGACGGCAACACTTTGGAGGCAACCCAACGAAGCCTGAAGTCGCGAGCCGTCACTGAGTTCCCACTCTGCGATCAGGAGATTCTGCCCCGCAACCTCCACAAGACCGTCGCTGACCGGGTGCGGACACACCAAACTGCAACCGAGACCGCCGTCTCGGTTGCTCGCTAGGAGTAGTTGTGTCATCACAGATGCTGCCCGACGAGTTTGCTGATCTCGAAGGATTCGCGGCGCGCTGGAGCCTTGCCACCGAACGCCGGCGCTACACCGCGCGACTTGCCAGTTCCATGTCTGAGTTGCAGGAACTGTACGACGTTGCACTGCCGCGCATGGCCGATGCCCTCGACTATCTCGACCAGTTCGACATCGAAGACCTTCCTGACGAAGCCCGGAACCTGACGAGACTGTTTTTCTCGGTGATCAACGCTTCGTTCCCTGTCGAATCTTGGAAACAACCCCGGGTTCCGGATTCTGGGGCGGCCTACCTGGACCTCGTGGACGAGCCCGTTATCTAACCACCACTACACTTGACCGCTGTGACCAACGCCGACGCCTCCACTCCAGAACCTGGCCCCCAGGCCCTATGGCGCGAGCGTGCCGTGGCTCGCTCTTTGGATGGCGCGCGATCCCGTGCCGAGGAACGGGTACAGCGGTTTCTCGACGCGACCGTCGAGCTGATCCGCGAGAACGGCGGCCTTGACTTCACCGTGCAGGATGTCGTGCGGCGCTCCAACCAATCGTTGCGGAGTTTCTATCAATTCTTCGATGGCAAACAACACCTGCTTCTTGCCGTTTACGAGGCTTCGATGCAGGCCGCGTCGAACACCCTTGCGGAGACTCTCGCTTTGGAAGAGGACCCACTGGAAAGACTCCGCCTCTTTGTCATCACCCTTTACAAGTGGAGTGTGGCCGATCCCATCGAGGTGCTACCAGCACCACACCTCGCGGTACGGTCCATGGCTGACTTCCTCTTAGGTTTGCTCGCCACCGATCGAGAACAGGCAAAGAGCGCGAGCGCACCTTTGTTCGAGTTGCTCCTCGACCTGCTCGAACAGGCCAACCGATCTGGTGCGCTCACCCTCGCGAACCCCCGCCGGAGTGCTGCGATCATCTTGCAGACCACGATGTTCAACGCTTACAGCATGATCGTTGGTGGCGACCCTGAGGCTCACGAGGCCAGTGCTGAGGAGATGTGGGAGTTCATCCTCGGTGGTATCGGAGCCAGAAGTTAGCCCCGTACCGGATCGTGAGTATTACCGCGGTCATAGCCGCCGCTGCGTCGTAGGAAAGTCGTCGAACGGTTCACGAACCGCCAACCGTGGGTGGTGCGCCGATACTGATCGCTGTACCAAGCCAGCCGAACGTCATGGGTTCTCTGGTCGGTGAAGGTGTAGTGCTGTTCACCGCTTGCTTCGTCGCCATCAAAGATGATCACCACAGGGTTGACGATCAGTTGCCCTCGTGGTGCGCTTGAGACCAGTTTCGGAAACAGATCCATTCCGTAGACCTCGCCGAAGGCGGTGTAGGTGCCATCGGGCAGAAACAGCTCGACCAGTTCGTCGATCTCGTAACGACTCAGATGCATGGCGTAGCGGGCACAGAGATCGCTGATTTCGAGCCGATCGGAGACAGTGGAGGGATCAACGGCGGGCATTAGGTCCTCCGTAAGGTCATGGGGAGTTTGGTTGTGAGAGAATGCCATTCTCGCACACTATTCAGGAATTCGCATGCCCGGTTTTGCGCCGCTTGAGTACCCCATAGGACAGAGCATCCAGTCAAAACTCTCCGCAGCGTCCGACCGCGATCGGGACGCTGCGGCTATCCGTTTTCTCGACAAGACACTCTCCTATGGTGAAGTTGAATCCCTGAGCAACGCATATGCCGGCACGCTGACGCAATTGGGAGTCGGCCTCGGCGATCGCGTAGCAATGATGGCCTCGAACCGACCCGAGTTCTTCACTGCGCTGTATGGCATTCTCAAGGTCGGTGCATCGGTTGTGATGATCAGTCCTGCCTGGAAGGCAACCGAGATCGCCCACGCCACCGACTTGACCGAACCGACGTTGCTCATTTGCGACGGCGACACCCATGAGCGTTCGGCGCAGCGCTTCACGGGTCGAATCTTGCATCTTGACAACGACGATCCACCTGCCGCCGCTGCCCGACCGGTCTTGGAAGCGGACTGGGACAACACCGAGGCCGTGTTGGTGTTCAGTTCCGGCACTACCGGGCTTCCCAAAGCGGTTCGACACACCCATGCATCTCTTGGAGCGGCAACAGCCCATTGGGTCTCTGCGCTGGGGTTGTCCGCAAGCGACCGGTTCCAGATCGCAACGCCGGCGTTTCACATCCTTGGTTTGCTCAACATGTTCGCATCGGTAACGGCTGGGTCGTCGGTCCGGCTGCATCCCCGTTTCAACCTTGACGAGTTGTTGCGTTGTATCGAGGCCGACGGAATCACCCTAGAAATGGCGGTTGCGCCAATAGCTCTGGCCATGGCGAACCATCCCGACCTGGAATCGTTCGACCTCTCATCGCTGCGCTACATCATGTGGGGCGCTACCCCGGTGACCGAAAGCGTCGCGCAGCGAGTCACCGAACGGTCCGGGGTGAACTTTTTGGCGGCTTACGGGGCCAGCGAAGTACCTGTCATTACCAGCAACCCGGTTGATTCGCCCGATAATTGGCGTCTCGATTCCGCTGGTCTGCCGATTCACGACTTGGAAATGCGAATTGTGGATCTTGAGACAGGTGCAACCTTGGAGTCCGGCAGTATTGGGGAGATCCAACTTCGATCCCCGTCAATGATGACCGGCTACCTGCCCGCCGAGGCCAACGACGAAGCCTTCGCTGATGGTTGGTACCGCACAGGCGATGTTGGCCGGCTTGAGCCCGAGGGCTGGCTTCACATCACCGACCGCGTCAAAGAGATGATCAAAGTCAAAGGCTTTCAAGTTGCCCCAGCGGAGATCGAAGCTGTGTTGCACGGCCACAGCGAGGTCACGGATTGCGCGGTCTTCGGGGTCCCCGACGAAGCTACTGGAGAGGCCGTGATTGCCGCGGTGCAGCTGAGCGACGGGGCGTCGGTATCGGTCGAAGAACTCAGAGCGTTGGTGGCCGACACTCTGGCGACCTACAAACGACTTACAGACCTCTGGGTGGTCGATTCCATCCCTCGCCTACCGTCAGGAAAGGTGCTTCGCCGCGAACTCAAAGCCCGTTACAGCAATAAGAGCGGAGCGGGCGGGCACCTCAGCGCCTAGTTGGGTTCGCCGATATAGAAGCTAGTTCTCATTGGGAGGAGATTGCGTCGAGCACCTCTAGCCGTCCGGCCCGGCGCGCAGGCAGGACACCAGCCAACAATCCGGCGAGCACGCCGGCGACGGCGATCGCGATGAGCGTGATCCAAGGGATTGTGAAGTCGGAGTAACCGAGGCCGAGCGCGTCGAAGGCCACCCAACCGAAGAAGACGCCTAGGCCAAGACCGACCATGGTGCCGATGAGGGCGATGATCGCCGACTCGTAACGAACCGTTTGGCGAAGCTGTCGACTGGTCATACCGACGGCACGTAGCAGTCCCAACTCACGGGTTCGTTCGTGGATCGACAGCGACATCGTGTTCACGATGCCGATCAGCGCGACGACCACTGACATGCCGAGTAACGCGTAGAGCAGGGTGAGCAGGCTGTCCAATTGACCGGCTTGGTCGTCGATGTACTCCTTGCGGCTGCTGACGCTGGCCGTCGGGTCGCCGGACAGCGCTTGGTCGATCCGGTCGAGAAGAGCCTCGTCGGCGTTCTCGGCCCGAACGAGGATGCGATTGTCGAGGCTGCGGCCCAGGCTGGCGTCGAGTACCGCGTTGTCGACCAGCCAACTCTGAACGAGTTGGTATGCCCCATCATAGATTCCGGCGACGGTGAGGCTGGTGGCCTCTTGCTGGAAGCGAACGTCAACCCGGTCACCCAGCGAGAGGCCTGATTCCTCAGCGGTGTCGAGTCGGACCGCCACTTCGTTGGCGCCCAGGGCAGAAATAGTTCCTTCGACCAGTTCGAGATCGGCCACAACCTCAAGTCCTTCGGTGGCGGCCCCGGTGACTGCCGCGAAGGAGCCGTCGATCTCAGCGAAAGTGTCGCGCGTTGACACTGAGGCCCTCACGCCTTCAAAGCCCGCTATCTCCGAAGCAACGCTCGGGTCCAACCCGCCGCCGGCTTGGGTTATCTCTTGGCTGATCAGCACCACGTAGTCAGCCCGCAATTCCTCCTCAAGGTCGCCCGCGATCAGATTGCTCAGCGTGGCGGCAAAAACCGTGGCGGCGACGACGAGCGCCACACCAATCATCAAGGTCAGCGAGGTTGTGGCACTGCGCTTCGGGTTGCGTGACGCATTCTCGCGGGCGAGCTCGCCGGTAATGGAGCCGTTCCGTACCACGGGTATGGCCAGCAGCCTGCTGAGGGGTTGCACAATTGCCGGTCCGAGCACCACCACGGCCACTACCACCAGTGGGAGCCCCGCGGCTAGGCCCCAAGTGTTGCCCCCGCCTGCGGCCCAGAAGGTGGACGCCAATCCCGCGGCCAGCACAACCAGACCGCTACCGACCCGGACACGGCCCGCGGTGCCGGATTCGACCTCCGCCTCCCTTAGGGCCTCGATCGGGTCGACCCTGGCGCCTCGGCGAGCGGGGAAGTAGGCGGCAGCCACGGTGATCACCGTGCCGAGCCCCACACCCATCGCCAGCGCCGACTCCGGGATGGACAGACTCATCTCAGGGTCTCCCAGGAAGGAACCGAGTAATTGCAGCAAACCCCAGCCGATCCCGATTCCGAGGATCGCACCGAGCGCCGACGCGACCACTCCAATCAGCACCGATTCCGCCATCACGCTGACCGAAACCTGCCGTCCGGAGGCTCCGATGGCCCTCAGCAGCGCCATCTCGCGGGTGCGCTGGGCGACGGTGATGGTGAACGTGTTGTAGATCACGAAGGCACCGACAAGGAGTGCGACACCAGCGAAGACCTGGAGCGCTATCTCGATGATTCGGGCAAATGTACCGATGAGTTCCTGGAACTCGTCAGTGAGGGTCTCGCCGGTGACAGCCTCGAGGTCGTGCCCAAGATGTTGATTGAGCCGCTCAACGAGGATCTCCGGTGTCACGCCCTCGGTTGCGACGACGAACACTTGGTCCACATCGGCGCTGCCGAACACTCCCGCAGCGCCCTCGAAGCTGAAAGCGAGGACCTGGCCGGGGAAGCTGCCGCTCTCATCGGTGATGGTCCCCACCACGGTGAAGCTCACCTCAGCCGGCAGTGGCAGGACCCGGACTGTGTCGCCCAGGGCGAAGCCGCCCTCATTGAAGGTGTCTTCGTCGACCACCACCTCATCGGCAGCGGTGGGGGCTCGGCCAGCGACGACTGTGAACGGGTTGGCGTCCGGGTCATCGATCCAGCCCAGGCCCTGTGCGTCGGCGCCCGCGCCTCCGACAGCCTTGCCGTCAGAGGTGACAATTTGGGCGTAGCCGGCGAGGTAGGGAAAGGCTCCGTCGACACCGTCGACAACAGCGATGTCCTCGGCTACGGAGGGAGGAATGCGCTCGCGGATGTCAAGAAACGGGGTTTCGATAGTGTTTGCTGAGCGCACCGCGGCGTCCACATCCTCAAACGCCTCGGCAATCGATTCGTTGAGCGAGTCCTCGAAGGATGCAGTCAGGACTGACGTGGCCGTGAAGAAGGCGATGCCCAAGACGATGGCCAGCGCGGTAGCGACGTAGCGGAACGGGTTATTGGCAATCCCTCGGATTGCGATGGTGAACATCTGCGATCAGTTCCCCAGCGTCTTCATGTGGTCGAGGACGGTTTCGCTGGTGGGATCAAACATCTCGTTGACGATCTTTCCGTCCACCAGAAACACCACCCTGTCTGCGTAGGAAGCAGCGTTGGGGTCGTGCGTTACCATCACGATCGTCTGGGCCAGGTCGTCGACCGCTTTGCGCATGAAGGCCAGAATTTCGTTGCTGGTGGTGCTGTCGAGGTTGCCGGTGGGTTCATCAGCAAAGATCAGCTTCGGGCTCGACGCTAGGGCCCGAGACACAGCGACACGTTGCTGCTGGCCGCCTGACAGCTCGTTGGGTCGATGGTCCATGCGATGACTCAGCCCGACCGTGGAGACCACCTCGCCGAGCCAGGCCTCGTCGGGTTCCCGACGCGCCAGCCGCTGGGGTAGCACGATGTTCTCACGGGCGCTCAGTGTGGGCACGAGGTTGAATGCCTGGAAGATGAATCCGAGCTTGTCGCGCCGCAATACGGTACGTTGGCGGTCCGACATAGCGCTGACATCGTCTCCGTCGATAAACACGTTCCCTGCGGTGAGCGTGTCCAACCCAGCCATGCAGTGCATCAGCGTTGACTTGCCCGACCCGGACGGTCCCATGATCGCGGTGAACTCACCGGCATCAAAAGTTATGTCCACGCCGTCGAGCGCTCTAACTTCGGACGCACCGCTGCCGTAGTGCTTGGCCGCATCCCGGGCGTATGCGGCTGGCGGAGCGCCGCCGCCGTCGGGATCGTTGGGCGAGGTCGTGGTTGTTGACAGATGCTCAGGCATTCGCAGGACTATAGCCCTCCTTAGAGCGCCCGCAGATAGGTGAGAGCCTGTCATGTGGCGGCGGTGCCAATCCCGCTCTTGTTCGCTGCGCTCACGGGCCGCTCGGGCCACGGCCTCGCGCCGTATGGTCCGCGTTGTCCCACCTATTCGCTCGGCCTCTTAGCCAAAAGCTAATAGCTCAATCAAAGTCTCTTACGAAGATCCTCTTTCATGACCTTTCCGGTGGCGTTCAACGGAAGTTCGTCGAGGAATCGAATAGATCTTGGAACCTTGAAGTTCGCCATATTTTCGCGGCACCAAGCGATGATCTCCAATTCGTCTGCTTCGCTGCCCGAAACCGCCACAACAAACGCCCTGGGAACCTCACCGAGGCGCTCGTCTCTCACCCCGATCACCGCGACCGCGGCGATTGCCGGGTGGGCGAGCATGGTGTTTTCGATCTCGGCTGGGTAGGCGTTGAAACCGCCCACGATCAGCATGTCTTTGAGCCGCCCGACGATCTTGAGATAATCACGATTATCCATCGTCCCGAGGTCGCCGGTATGAAGCCAGCCATCGGCGTCCACAGTCTCGGCGGTGGCAACCGGGTCATGGAGATAACCCTGCATCACGTTGTTGCCGCGCACCACGATCTCGCCCACTTCACCCCGTGGCAACTCAGTACCGTCCGGGTCCACAATGCGGATCTCCACGCCAACCGCTGGTCGCCCCGATGTAGTGGCAATCGTCTCAAAATCGTCGCCCGGTTGAGTGCCGCTACAAGTGCATGCCTCGGTCAGGCCGTAGCCGGTCATGATCGTCTCGAAAGGAAGTTCGGTGTGCATCCGCCGAATCAGTTCAACGGGAATATCGGCTGCACCGGTCACGGCGACCCGCAGAGACGATAGATCAGCAGATGCTGTGGCCTTATGGTCGAGGATCATCTGGTAGAGCGTCGGCGCACCGGGGAACATCGTGATTCGCTCTTGCGAAATCGTCCGGAGTGCATCTTCGACATCGAAAACTGCCATCGGGACCATGGTCGCGCCTCGTAACAAGCACGCCAGCCAGCCTGCTTTGTAGCCGAACATATGAAAGAACGGATTTGCGATGAGATAGCGGTCTCCCTCGCGTAGATCGGCAAAGTCACACCAGGCGTCGAATTGTTCGAGGGTTTGGCCGTGGTTCATCATCACGCCCTTGGCAATGCCGGTGGTTCCCGAGGTGAACATGATGTCGGACAAGTCCTCAGGACCAACCGCGGCACACCGAGCCTCTACGGTGGTTGTGGCAACGCTGCTCCCCCGCTCGAGAAACTCGGCCAATGACACGGTGCCGTTGGGCACAGTGTCATCAAGCACAGTGTCATCAAGCACAGTGTCATCAAGCACAGTGTCATCAAGCACAGTGTCATCAAGCACAGTGTCATCAAGCACAGTGTCATCAAGCACAGTATCATCAAGCACAGTGTCATCAAGCACAGTGCCGTCGATGATGATTGTGTCGGTCAGATCCGATAGATCGGTGTCGCTCGCCGCCAACATCTGAACTGGGTCAATGTCCAAAAACCCGGTGACGGTGAAGAGGGTTGTTGCTTTTGTACGAGCCAGAATTGGTGCCGCTTCTGTTGCTTTGTAGCGGGTGTTGATCGGCACAAGAGTTGCACCAACGCTTTGCAAACCGACTGCGGCAGCGACCCAGTCAATGCTGTTCGGAGCCCAGATCCCGACTCGATCACCATGGGCAACGCCACTGGCGATCAACGCTGCGGCTATCGCTTGAATCCGCTCACCGAGTTGGCTGAAAGTAACCCTTTCGTTGCGATGCACGGCCGCTTCGGCGTCGCCGAGTCGGTCGATAGTCGCGAACACTGTCGCCGGGATACTCACCCAACTCATAGCGGGCGTTTCACGAGTCACTCAGGCACGTCACCGCGCAGCGTGATTCGGTGCATCACGCGACGGTAACCGTGGTAGTCGTTGATCGGGTTGTGCATTGCGCAACGATTGTCCCACAGCGCAATCGAACCCACTTCCCAGCGGAATCGGCAGGTGAACTCCGCTCGCGTCTGATGCGCGAACAAGTAATCGAGGAGCGGCCGGCTCTCTTTTTCGGTCATGCCCTCGAATTTCACCGTGTGCGCGACGTTGACGTAGAGCGCTTTGCGCCCCGTCTCTGGATGCGTGCGCACTACTGGGTGCACAGACTCGAATACCTGGCTGGCCATATCGTCGTCACCGGCTTCAACGAGACGATCTTCGCGAGTCTTGGAAACATCCGCGAGGGCCGAGCTGTGCACCGCGTTCAGTGAATCGAGGAACGCCTTCAGATTGTCCGACAGGGCCTCATAGGCGGCGTACATACTGGCCCACTCTGTGTCACCACCGAAAGGTGGCACCTCCCGCGCCAGCAGCATCGATGCCATCGGTGGCTCATCGAGATACACCGTGTCGCTGTGCCAGATCCCACCGAAGTTTGTGGTTTCCGACTCAAGCTTTTTGACTTCGATGATCTCGGGAAAGTTCTCAAGGCTCGGAAGGAAGGGATAAAGGCCTGGTTCACCGATCGCTTTGGCAAATTCGAGGAAATCGTCCTTGCTCAGCGGTTGCTCACGGAAGAACAACACCAAGTGTTCAAGCCAGGCGGCGCGAATCTCTCCAACCAGGTCGTCGCTCAGTCTCGACAAGTCGACTCCGGAGATCTCCGCGCCCATCACACCAGCGATCGGTCTTATGGTGATCGTCATGCTTCTATTCGGTAATACTATTGCCGGACATACCCGGAACAACCAGCGATCGGTCTTATGGTGATCGTCATGCGTCTATGGCTCGATTTGCGGATCGTCGACTTGGGAAGGATCAGCGGCTTGGAGTTCGTAGAGCGAACTGGTGCCGTCTATGCGCGGCACGATGGGCGACGGTCCACCGAAACGCGCGTGGTGCGCCCGTTGGCCACGAACCAGACGAGCGGCGGCCTCGTCGGCAACGGTCACCGCTCCGTAATAGAGCGGATAAGCGTCACCGGCCCGGTAAGCGAAGATAAGGGTCCGACGAGAGCGGTCCGACTCGTTGGGCAACGACGCATGGGGGGTGAGACCGTGTATGAAGATGGCACTTCCTGCGACTGCAGGTAGCGGTTGTGCTGCCATTTCCGCAATTGCGGGATCGACGATCCGACCGGCGAAACTTCCACCAGACGAGGCGTGATCGAGGTAGCGATGATGCTGATGAGGCATCACCTGCACACATCCGTTCTCCTCGCTGGCGTCGTCAAGGTAGATCAACACCGCCAGAACCCCGTCGTTGGTGTGTGGGTAATAGCCTAAGTCTTGGTGCCAGTCGACCGGCGATCCAACCCGTGCCGGTTTCCAGTTGAGCTTGCTGTGCTGAAGATCAATGTCGGGTCCGAGCAATGATTCAACCCGGTCCACAACGCGGACATCGTGGGCAACTGCGCGAAATGCCTCGTGCCGCGCGTAGGGATCGATGACACGACGCACCGAAGGGCTTGCGGTGCTGTCCGCAGGTTCGAATTCGATGTAGTTCTTGGTTTCCTCATCCGCAAGTGCAGCGTCGCACACCTCCGTTAGGGCACTATCAATTTTGGCCAGCGTTTCGGCGTCAAGCACGCCCTCGACGACCAGCCATCCCTCGCGGTGATACTGCTCAGTCTCATCCTCGCCGAGTGGCCAAGTCTGCCCCATGTTCCTCCTTGTCGCGTTCGCTCTCATGAACTTGACTTCACATTACTGAATACTAGTTTGATTGGAACTTCGGAAACTTCTGCCGGGAAAGCGAGTCTCTCACCGTGAAGATCGCCAGAGTAAAAGTAACGCACATCGACATGTCGTTCTGGGGTGACTTCGCAGCTCGTCAGGACGAGCTCCGACTAGTAACCCTCATGGCTGTTCATCCCCAGTATCGACATCCACTGTCCAGTTGGTTCCCGACCGATGCAATGTGCGTGGTCGAGATCGAGACTGAAGACGGACTCGTAGGCAGTGGTTGGTGTGAAGACTATGCAGGGGCTACGAGCGTCATCATCGATGGACATCTCAACAAGCTGCTCATAGGTGCCAACCCACTCGATCGCAGTCGCCTCTGGGATCAGATGTATCGCAGCACAATGCCATATGGACGCAAAGGGCCGGCACTGTTGGCGATCAGCGCGATCGATATTGCCCTGTGGGATCTGGCGGGTAAGCACTTCGGCCAACCGGTCTATCAACTACTCGGTGGTCGAGCCCGGGATTCGGTACCCATCTATGCCAGCCATCTGCACTTTACGAACGAGGACGAGTTCGCTTCAGAGGCAACCGAATACGTCAATCGAGGGTTCAAGGCCATGAAGATGCGGTTTCTCCACGGCCCAGCCGATGGACGCGCGGGAATGAACCGCAATGTCGAACTTGTAAAGCTCCTCCGCGAGACCGTGGGCGACAACATCGAGATCATGGCAGACGCCTACATGGGCTGGAACCTGGAGTACGCACAGTCGATTTGTCGTTTGCTGGCGCCGTTCAACATGAAGTGGATTGAGGAGCCGCTGCTTCCCGACCAGATTAAGGACTATGCCGCCCTACGACGTTCCTCCCCGGTCCCAATCGCGGCTGGCGAGCACGAAACCACTCGTTATGGATTCGCTCAGTTGATCGAAGCGGAAGCCATCGACATCGTTCAATTCGATATCGGTCGTGTTGGTGGGTTCAGTGAGGCTCAGCGTGTATGCACACTCGCAGAGGTAGCGGGCCTTCCGGTGTACACGCATTGCTACGGCATGCCGACACTTCATTTGGCAACCAATGACACAACGATCGGCATGGTTGAGTACTTCCCCGTCCCGGTGTGGGAAGAGGTCGAAGAGGCCCCGCACTTTGATGGCGCTGTCATACCCTCCAACGGCGAGGTACGGCTTGGGGACGAACCAGGCCTGGGAGCAACTTTGACACTGCCCGACTTCACCCCGCTCACATGAGTGGGAGCGTTTCGATTCACGGGATCGTGCCCGTCGTTCCAACACCTTTCAATCCCGACGAATCGATCGACAGCGAGTCGCTGAGCAACGTCGTTGACTGGATTGCAGACAGGCAATTCGCAGCGATGTGTCTGCCTGCCTATGGCAGTGAGTTCTACAAGCTCAGCGAAGCCGAACGCGACCATGTCGTCTCGATAGCTGTCGAGGCAAACAACGGACGCATTCCAGTCATCGCGCAGGCCAATCATGCCTCGGCACGGCTCGCCTCGGAACTGGCCGGCCGTTACAGCGACATGGGCGCTGACGTCATCTCGTTCGCCATACCGAGGCAATTCGGCGCATCGACGCCGGATCTCCTCGACTATTGCGAGACGATCGCCAAGGCGACAACGCAGCCGGTGCTGATCCAGGATTTCAACCCCGGCGGACCAACCATCGGCGCCGAGTTCATCGCAGAGTTCAGCAATCGGGTTGACAACTTCCAGTTCGTGAAACTGGAGGACCCGATGATGCTTGACAGGCTCATCGACATCCGCGATCAGCTGAAAGGAAGAGTCAGCATCCTCGAGGGGTGGGGTGGTCTCTACATGCTCGAGGGCATCGCTGTGGGGATTAGTGGGGTGATGCCTGGTGTGGCGATTGCTGATCTGCTGGACGCGGTCTTCGCGGCCGCAGACTCCGGTAATCACCTTCGAGCCCACGACCTTTTCGGCTCGCTGCTGCCGTTTATCAATTTCACGCTCCAAGACTTTGAGTACTTCCTGCAGATCGAGAAGCGCACTCTGGTTCGTCGAGGCCTGATCAATTCTGCAACTGTCCGCTCGCTTACAAATTCGCCCAGCCCGGCTGTGCTTGCACATGTCGACCGCTTGATCGATCAGATCGAGCGGATCCTTGGGTCAGAGGGCCTGACCAATTGAACCTCAGATGGCAAACTCTCAATTGACTCCAGATCCGGGAATCCGAGCCGATCTTGTTACTCGGCAACAGATATATGAAGTATGTTTCATGAGAGTGAATCGAGGATCGACATGGTCGCAAGAATCGGAGTAGTAGGAGCCGGATGGTGGGCAACACGAGCCCACCTGCCCGCGATCGTCGCGAACCCGGACAGCGAACTCGTTGCGATCGCAGATCCGATCGACGAGAAACGAGAGCGAGCAGTGTCGGTCTTCGATCCGCAAGCCTCGTACACCAGCCATCGAGAGATGCTCGACAACGCGCAACTCGACGGAGTCGTGATCGCGGTTCCACATACTGCACACTTCGAAGTCGCCATGGATTCGCTGCACGCCGGATGTCACCTGATGCTGGAGAAACCCATGGTGGTGGAATCTGGGCACGCGGCGACCTTGCTGGAAGAGTCGGCCAAGCGGAGCCTTGAGATCGTCGTCGGCTATCCGTACCACTACAACCAGCAAGTGCTCGCAGTTCGAGACTGGATCTCCAACGGCGAGATCGGCGAACTCCTATACGTTCACTCGTTATTCGCCTCGACCGTGTGGGACCTCTTTCGCGGTGATGTCGACCTGGTAGCCGACGCGGTGGGTTTCACAATCACACCCACCGGAACCGACACCTACGGTGACCCAGCATTGTCGGGTGGTGGCCAGGCAATCGTCCAGATCACTCACTCCGCTGCCCTGTTGCTGTTTATGACAGGGTTGAAGCCAACAGAAGTCTTCGCGTTCATGGAGAACAAGGATCTGCGAGTCGACCTCGTCGACGCTTTGACGGTGCGATTCGACGGAGGCTGCATCGGGACGATCGGCTCGACGGGATCGAATGTCCAAACCCAAGAAGAGTTGCTTGAGTACCGGTTGTACGGGAGCGAAGGACACATACTTTTTGATCTGGCTACATCGGATGTAGCTCTGCACCGTACCGACGGTTCGGTGACCCGAAACCCGGTCGCGCCCACGTCGTCGTCTGCGACGGCCTACTCAAGCGCATACCCCGAGGACGCACCCGTGAACAACCTCGTCGACGTGATCCTCGGCCGAGACAAGAACCGTTCGCCGGCATCCCTTGGTGCCGAAGTCGTGTGCCTGCTTGAAGCAGCGTATGAGTCGGCGCGCACGGGCCGACGCCAGTTGGTGCCGGACCAGAAATAACAAGACCTACCAGGAGGAACCCCATGAGCAATCAATTCATCGACAGCCATCACCACCTCTGGGATCTCGACGAGGGCACCTACTTGTGGCTCGAAGAAGAAGATCCCGATGAGACCGAGATAGTCGGCGACTACTCGGCGATTCGACGGAGCTATGTAATCAGCGACCTTCTCGCAGACTTCGAGGGAAGCAACGTCGTCAAATCAGTTCACATCCAAGCCGAATACGGAGGGCCTGATCAGGTATGGGAAACGGCATGGTTGCAAGGAATCGCCGACACCCACGGCTTTCCCCACGGCATCATCGCCAAGACCGACCTGAGTTCCGACACCGCTAGGGCCGAACTCGAACGACATGGTGAACATGCCAACATGCGAGGGGTGCGTAACTTCGCACAGGGCGACGACCTGCACACCCCGGAGTTTCTGCGCGGCCTCCGGGCACTTGCCGACCTCGGCTTCCTCTACGACCTCAACTCCACTTTTGAGGGAATGGCAGGGGCTCGCCGCGCCGCCGAGTTGGTTTCCGACCTGCAGTTCATCCTAGGCCATGCAGGCATGCCGCTTGAGCGGTCCAAGGAGTACTTCAACGACTGGCAGGCGGCAATGCAACACCTGGCCGGGGCACCCAATGTGGCCGTCAAGATCTCCGGTCTCGGTATGGTCGATCACAACTGGACTGTCGAGAGCATCCGCCCCTGGGTTTTGGCAACAATCGACGCGTTCGGAGTCGAACGGTGCATGTTCGCCTCCAACTGGCCTGTCGACCGTCTGTACAGTGACTACGGTGCCGTGGTCGACGCCTATCGTGAGATCACCTCGGGATGGTCGCAGGACGAGACGGATGCACTTTTTTGGAAGAACTCCGAACGCTTCTACCGGATCTAGGCATCAACTATGGCGAAGATTCAAAATGTCCGGGTTCGTCACGCTCCACGATCGATTTGGGGCCATTTGGCTGAACGCGAGAAAACGCTCCCGTTAGTAACGCCACTCGACGTGTACCCCGAATATCAAGAGACCCGAGGGTCTTGGTTCTGGGACTCGCGGATGGCCGTTGTCGAAATCGAGACCGACGACGGAGTTGTTGGCCAAGGGTGGTGCGAAGACGGGGTCGGGGCGGTGTCGCTGGTGGTCGACAATCACCTCAGCCGACTGCTCATCGGATCCGACGCATCCGACGTGGAGGGACTGTGGGACCGCATGTACCGTGCCTCGCTCCCCTACGGGCGCAAAGGCATCGCCTTACAGGCCATCAGCGCGATCGACATTGCACTTTGGGACAACCTGGGTCGAGCCCTCGGCAAGCCTGTCTACGAGCTGCTCGGTGGACCGGTCCACCGGTCGGTCCCGGTCTCCCCCACGCCTACGGCGCCACCCACATCCACTTCGCGTTGGCTGACGCCGCCATCCCGATGATCGAGTACTTCCCGTTGCCCATTTGGGACGAATTGCCCGATTCTGAAGTTCAAGCGATCTTTGTCGGCGAACCCGAACCGGCGAACGGCAGAGTCTCAATCGATCCACTTCCGGGTCTCGGCGTGAAGGTCAACGAAGCCATTTTTGACTGAGCCGAACGGGCTGGACCGTCAGGCGATCTCCTCAGGACGAACCGACCGGTTCTCGCTCGCTGAAAGATAGGCAGCTCCGACAACCCGAAGGGTGTTGAGGTTGTCCCGTCCACTCGTGAGCAGATCTCCGTGCTGTCCCACAGCACCGATCAGCGACGCCATCGGGCCCGCGAAAGCATCGGGTATCCACTTTCCCTTGAGTTTGGCCTCGAATCGATGTTCGGGATACCTGCCCGAACCAGACGACTGCGCGGAACTAGACCATTTAAGAGTGTCCTCTCGACCGTCGGGATAGTCATAGGACAGCCCCAGCCCTCAGTAGACCGCACGACCACCGGTGAGATCGAATGTGAACCCAGTCGTAAAGCTGCACATTGATGAGAGGGCGAACGCGGCCACGTAGGCCACCTCTTGGAGTCTGCCGGTTCGACCCATCGGGATTTTCTCGGTCATGTAGTCAATCTGCGCCTGAGGCAGGGCGTCCACCATCGGTGTCTGGACCACCGCTGGGGCCACGGCATTGATCGTGATCCCGTTCGTGGCGTACTCCTTGCCCATTGTCTTGACCAGCCCGATGAGTCCGGCTTTGGTAGCCGAGTAGGAGGTCATTCCAGCGTTGCCGTCCTTGCCTGCGATCGACGAAAAGTGCACGATGCGTCCATAGTTCCGTTCCACCATGTGCGGAATAACCGCTTGGGTGAGAAGCAGCGCTCCCCGCAGATTCACTTTGTAGACATGATCGAAGTCGTTCACGTCGACCTCGTGAGCCAATATGTTGGTGGTGCCGGTAATGCCGGCAGTGTTCAACAATCCATCGAGGACGCCGAACCTGTTGATCGTCTCGGCCATCACCTCAGACACTGAGTCGACCTGCGTCACGTCGATCATGGCTGCCCAAGCAGCACCACCGTCAGCGCGGATCTGACATGCGGTCTGTTCCGCGCTATCGAGCACCAGATCAAGACACGCGACTGATGCGCCAAGCGACGCCAGGTGTGAAGCACACGTTCTACCGATTCCGCTCCCGGCTCCAACCACGACAATCGATCGACCAGCAAATAGACTGGCTTCGAAACCTGGTTCGCTACTCATCTGCTCCTCCGTCCGAACGGCTATTTCTCCGTGACACAATCGTGAATCGTACTTCATGTCTCTGCATTCGCCTAGTGTGATCTCGATGATTGATGCTGCAGCGAGCCGCGTGGACGAAAGAAGGTGAGCCCCGTGGTGGTCGAAAAAGATGAATTGGAGTTCGCTCCCGTCAAGTCGGCGGATCGCGTCCTCACTCTGATCGAACTGCTGTCTGAGCACCGTGACGGTCTCACCTTCACGCAATTGCAGGAACTTACAAAATGGCCTCGAAGCAGCCTCTACGGGCTAATCCGAACGATGGCCGAACGACGTCATCTGGAGTTCGATCCTCACCGACAGGCGTATCGAATCGGAGTCCGACTGTGGGAAGCCGGGCAAGCGTTCAACTCGGGTGTGGACGTTGCTCAGATTGCGATGCCACACCTGCAATCAGTACGGGATCGCCTTGGCGAGACCGTGCAGTTAGCCGTGTTGGATGGAGTGGACAACATCTACATCGCCAAGGTCGATGCCCGCCACGCTCTCAAGCTCGACTCGTTCGTCGGCGCGCGGCTCCCCGCGTATGCAACCGGTATCGGCAAGGTCCTCCTCGCCGGACTCGACGACGCAGAACTCGACGAGCGCTTTCGAGATGTGAAGCTCATGCAATACACCGATGAGACGATCACCGACATCGGAACCCTTCGACAAATCCTGCGAACGATTCGCAAACAGGGATTCGCAACCGACAACGGTGAGTACACCCTCGGCGTCTGCTGCTGGGCAGTCCCCATCCTTGATGTCGGCGGAAAAGTCTCCGTCGCCATCAGTACATCAATCCCCTCGGCTCGCCTGTCTGACGGCTTCGAGGAGACCGCTCTGGCATTTCTTCGCGAAGCTGCTGACCAGATCTCCGCGCAACTCGGGTACCGCGCAGGATCGGCTGCACTGTGACAACCGTGGGCCCCGTCCGAACTTTGTTCAAGACCATCCCCACCCACGAGCAGATCCACACCATGCACCGTGATCTGCGCTTTCAGCCGAGCACCACCCGCAATCCCACAACGATCAGTAAGGATCAGGTGGCTTCGTTCAATCGTTGCGGCTACCTCAAAGGCATTCGCATCCTCGACGACGAGAGCGTAAGCCAGCACCGTTCTCTCTTCGATACCTATCTGGCCACCGCTCTCGCCGCAGGGCATAGCAGTTCCTCGCTCAGTTCGGCTCACCTCAAGTACCCCGAGGTGTACGACCTGATGCATCATCGGACAATCCTGGGTTGTGTAGCTGACCTGATCGGACCGGAGATCATCGGCTTGGCAGCGCATTATTTCTGCAAGCTACCCAAGGATCACACGACGGTCGCCTGCCACCAGGATGCCTCCTATTGGCCATTGACCCCTTCGAAAACCGTGACCATATGGCTGGCAATCGATGATGTCGACATCGCTAATGCCGCTATGCAGTTCGTATCCGGGTCTCATCTCCACGGTCCGCTTGAGTTTCGTGCCAGCCAAGCGGATGAGCGGAACGTTTTGGATCAAACAGTGGATGACGTGGAGCGCTACGGGACGCCCGTCGATGTGGAACTTGCAGCCGGTGAGGCGTCGATCCACTCCGATTTGCTGTTGCACTCATCAGCGGAGAACTTCTCGGATCGACGTCGTTGCGGGCTGACACTGCGATACTGCACGCCTGACGTCCGAGCGATCCCCGGTTTTGACTGGGAACTCGAGGGCGTGCTTATCAGCGGTACCGACGCCGACACTCACTGGGCCAATCCGCCGAGGCCTTCGTCCACCTGGCTCCCGGAGCCGATCTGACCGATCTCGGCGCGGACTAGATCACTGAGTTCAAGTGCCTTTGAAGTCCGGATCACGCTCTTGTGGCGAGCGCTTCGCTTGGGTACACAGCCATCGCGGCAAATATTGTACGGTCGGGCAATGTGTCCAGTCCTTTCCAAGAACCGCTGACAACAGAACCCGCGGAGCAGGGAGACCAGTGGATAGACCGAGCCGACTAACGATTGAAGAGTCCCTGAACCCAACCGCCAAGACCAAATCGACTGGACCGATTAGTTCGTCACCGGGGTCAAGATCCACGACACCCGGCTTTGCGTCATGTGGCAGGGGTTGGGGGCTCGGGTAATGTCGCTCTGTGAGCGGTCAAGACCAACCGGCAGACAAAGGCGAAGCCACGGAGACTGTCACCATCATTCTCGATCGAAGGCGAACCGAGATCGCCTACAGCGCAGGTGGCACGATCCTCGAAACGGCCCGGGCGGGTGGACTGGATCCACCGTTCTCATGCGAGGCCGGCAATTGCGCCACCTGCATGGCAATGCTCCACGAGGGCTCCGTGACGATGCGCAACAACGAGGCCCTGACCCCCGAGGATGTTGACGAAGGGTGGATCCTGACTTGTCAATCCCTCCCCCACGGGCGCAAGGTAACCGTAGAGTACGAGTCCTTCTGAGGGGGTTCACCGCTCGGTGCGGAAACGTCGGATCAACCTATGACCCGACCGCCGTTGACACCGAGTACTTGGCCGGTGACGAAGCTGGCGTCGTCGCGGCACAGGTAGGCAACCGCAGCAGCAATGTCTTCTGGTTGACCCACACGCCTGATCGGCATGCTTTGCAACAACACCTCGACACCGGAACCTAAAAAGCCACTCTCCTCGGCTTGCTGGAGGCTCGGCGTATCAATAAACGAAGGAGGCACGGCATTGACGGTGATTCCTTTCGAGCCGAGTTCACGGGCGAGGGAGCGGGTGAAAGCGATTACTGCTCCCTTACTGGCCGAATAATGCGCCTGTAAGACGCTGCCGGTCTGCGCGCTTGAGGACGCGATGTTGACGATCCGTCCCCAGCCGGCGGTCACCATGTCGCCAAGAACCGCCTGACAGCAATCGAAAGTGCCGTAAACGTTCACCGCGAACACCTGCTCAAGGTCCTGGCGAGTAATCTCGCGGAACTTCTTGAACGGAGAGATCCCAGCGTTGTTCACCAAGATCGTGGCTGGACCCAGTTCTTCGCGTGTGGCCGCAACCGCAGCATCGATAGCTTGCCGATCCGCGACATCGACTTCATAGGCGACAACCCGCCCACCTTCGCTTGCGATCTCCTCAGCCGCTGCAGCGGCGAGGTTCTTGTCGCGTTCGAAGATCGCAACCGACGCGCCTTCTAGACAAAGGCGTCGACTGATGGCGAGTCCGATCCCGCGGCCGCCTCCGGTGACTATGGCGGTTCTGGGACCCGACCATGCGGGAACTCCGTTCACAACGCCACCCTCGACCAGACCCGGCTCATGGACCACTCCTTGCATCCCGGACGGGGACTCCGCGCGGCTGCTGAGCGACCGTACAGCTTCCGCTTTGCCGCCGACAAGTTCCAGAGACCCTCGTTTCGGGCAGGGCGTGCTAGTACTAGTGCGTCCTGGGACTGGTTTGACCATGCGTATCCTGCCACAGCTCAACCCCGAAAACGAGTGGTTCTGGACCTCTGGCGCCGACGGGCTCCTACGGATCCAAGGCTGTCGCGACTGTGCCACCCTGGTGCACCCTCCTGCACCCATCTGCCCAGCTTGCGATAGCAGCGATTGGCATCTGACCGAGGTGTCCGGGCGAGCCACGGTGGCCGGTTACACCGTGAACTCACACCAGTGGATTCCGGGTTTCGACCCGCCCTACGTCATTGCAGTCGTCGCCCTTGAAGAGTCAACTGGAGTGCGGCTTACCACGAACATCGTCGGCTGTGATCCTGACGATGTCCATATCGGCCAAGAGGTACAGGTGTGTTTCGAGCAGCAGGACGGCGTCTTCGTTCCGCTTTTTTGCCCGACTGGTGTGACCCGCGAGAACCCCGTGCCCGAACCGCGGCTTCCCGTTCCCCGGACGGCGCCTCGCCGCGAGCGCTTCGAGCATCGGGTAGTACTGTCCGGCATCGGCCGATCCGAGACAGGTCGGCGCTTGATGCGAGATCCACTGTCACTCACCACCGACGCCTGCCTCGCAGCCATAGCTGACGCAGGGCTTTGCAAAGACGACATCGACGGCCTCTCTACATACCCGGGTCCCGCTGGCATGGGTTTTAGCGAAGGTGGCGTGACAGCCGTGGAGGAGGCACTGCGACTGCACCCCACCTGGATCAACGGCGGTGGGGAGATCCCGGGCCCGGGCGGCGCTCTCATTGCTGCCATGCTCGCGGTGTCGGCAGGACTTTGCCGCCATGTGCTGTGCTTTAGGACCGTCTGGGAAACCACTTTCGCCGCTCGCGGCGGTATGGGCGCTTCGAGTGGGGCCGGCGGTTCTGACTGGATGCAGTGGCGGCTGCCCTTCGGTGCAACCTCGGCCGCGAACTGGATCGCCATGAACGCCAACCAGTACCTACACCGGTACGGTGCCACCCGCGATCTGTTCGGCCGAATCGCTATCAATGCTCGGAGCAACGCCGGGAGAAACCCATTGGCGATCTACCGCGACCCAATGAGCCTCGACGACTACTACGCAGCGCGCCCGATCACCAGCCCCTTCGGACTCTACGACTGCGACGTGCCTTGCGACGCATCGATCGCGGTCGTCGTATCGGCCACCGATACCGCGAAAGACCTGCCGAATCCTCCCGTTCGCGTGGAGGCCGTGGGTACCCAGATCCTTGAACGCGTCTCCTGGGACCAGGGCACTCTGACCCACGAACCCCAAGTGCTCGGCCAGGCGGCGCACCTGTGGACCCGAACCGAACTGCAGCCCGACGATGTAGATGTGGCGCTGCTCTACGACGGGTTCACCTTCAACTGTGTGAGTTGGCTTGAGGGATTGGGGTTCTGCGGCTTTGGGGAAGCCAAGGACTTTGTTGGTGATGGCAGCCGTATCGCGCTCGACGGTGAACTCCCTCTGAACCCTCATGGTGGACAACTCTCCGAAGGTCGCACTCACGGCTTCGGCTTCATCCATGAGGCTGTGCTGCAACTTCGTCAAGCGGCTGGCGAGCGGCAGGTAGCCAACGCCCGAACCGCTGTTGTTGCTACAGGTGGCGGAACTCCGTCAGGTGTCATGTTGCTGCGTGGTGACGGCTGATCGTACGGTGAACTCACTGCGAAAGGACTCAAAATGCCCGAACCGACCGTGACTGTTCTACACGCACGGGGCGTGCTCGATATCGACAGCGGCGCGGTCATCGACTCCGGTTATGTCCGCATCGAGGGCAACCGCATCACCGAGGTAGGTACCGATTCCAGCACCGCGAGCGACGCCGACGAGTTGATCAGACTGCCTGAACTGACGCTTATCCCGGGACTCATGGACATGGAGGTCGATCTCATGTTGGGCGGACCCGGAGCTGGTCTCAACGATCCCGTTCGCCTAGACCCCGTCAAGATGACCCTGCGGGCCGTCAACAACGGAATGCGGACGTTACGCGCCGGCTTCACCACCGTTCGCAACCTCGGGCTGTTCGTGAAGACCGGTGGCTACGTGCTCGATGTAGCCCTGCGTGACGCGATCAAGGCTGGTTGGGTCGATGGTCCGCGGATTTACGCGGCCGGCCACGCCATTGTTCCCACCGGTGGCCATCTCGATCCCAGCGCCCAGAGCTCGCTTGCTCCCCACATCATGCCGCTGACGCCCGAAGAGGGCATCGCTGATGGGGTCGACGAGGTGCGCAAGGCTGTGCGCTACCAGATCAAACACGGAGTCGATCTCATCAAGTGTTGCGCTTCGGGTGGAGTGATGACGGATTCCGGGCCGGCCGGCGCTCAGCAGTACTCGGCTGACGAATTGTCCGCTATTGCCGACGAGACCCATCGCCGCGGTTTGAAGGTGGCCACCCACTGCCACGGCGACGTGGCCGTCAACGCCGCGCTGGACGCGGGGATCGACTGCATCGAGCATGGTTTCATGATCACCGGCGACACGATCCAGCGGCTGGTTGACACCGACACCTTCTTGGTTTCCACCAACGCGCTAACTGAGAACTGGGATGTCTCGGCTCATCCTCGGTCGATTCAAGCACGCGCAGCCGAGGTGTTCCCGAAGTCGAAAGAGTCACTGTCCAACGCCATTGAAGCGGGTGTCAAGATCGCCTCTGGTAGCGACGCTCCGGCAATCTGGCACGGTCGCAATGCCGAGGAACTGGCGGTACTCGTGAAACGGGGTATGACGCCTCTCCAAGCCATCCGCGCAGCCACCACAGTGAGCGCCGAGCTGGTCGATGCCCCCGACCTAGGACGGATTGCCCCTGAGATGCTCGCCGACATTGTCGGTGTGCCCGGTGACCCGCTAAGCGACATCACCGTCACCCAGCAGGTGGCCTTCGTGATGAAGGACGGCAAGGTCTACAAGCGTCGGTGAGTGTCCGCAGTTCTTGCCTCCCCATGGTTTGCCTGTTGGTCCAGTCAGAGCGCGAGTTGCCGAGTGAAAAGCTGCCCGTATTCTTCGAGTTCGTCCTTCACGCCCGCTAGGCGGAGCAGATGCCAGAACAAAGCCAGGTTGCTCGACACGACCGGAACGCCTACCTGGTATTCGATCTCAGCCACGTTCTCAAGGACGCGTAGGCTCGTACACGACACGAACACCGCATCGCTGTCAGCGTTGACCACAGCGCGGATTCCGTCAATGATCGACGTCTCAGAGATGCGGGCCACGACTAGATCGCTGGGCTCCAGGAACGATCCGAGCGCGGTTACTGCAATCTGGGCATCGGCGAAGTGCTCAGCAATCGGCGCGGTCACATCGGCCGTGTAGGGGGTAACCACGGCGATTTGGCCTGCTTTCAGCGCATGGAACGCCGCTACCGCTGCTGAGATCGGGGTTGTGCAGGCCACGCCGGGGTGAACGGCTTGAATCCGGGCGGTTACCTCGTCGACACCGATGAGTGTGGCGGCCGAGGTGCAGCCAAAGCCGATCGCATCAAAACCAAAATCTGTTGGCAGCAAACCTGCGGCAATGGGCAAGCGCTGTTCCATGTCGGTCAACGACCTCGGCGTCACTTCGTGGTCGTTTTGGATACGCGAGTTATAGAAGTGGACGCCGTCGATGTTGAGCATCCGAGTTTCGGCTTCGATGGTCTGGTCGCTCTGCAACACGATCAAGCCGAGCCGCGCCCGCGTCCCGTAACCCTCGTCGGTCTCGAACGACAACGGCACCAGTTCGGGAACCGTCACCTCGTGGCTCCGCTGGCTTTGGCCTGCTGGGAGAAGAAAGACGCTCCGCTGGGCACTTCGGGGTATTCCATCTCGTAGGCGGAGCAACGGACGCGGTTGGTGCGAACACCACGCACGATTGCGCCCTCGTAGCGGCTCGGGAGGTGGTTGACCTGCAAGGGTTTGGAGTCCTCGGCCCGGTACTCGCAGATAAAGAGCGTTCGGGGCTCGTCTGAGTTGTTGGGGGCCGAACCGTGCAGCAAACGGGTATGCATCAGACACGCCGAGCCTGCGGGCCCATAGACAGGAACGGCTTCGGCAACGTGGGCGGCCTCAACCTCCGCGCTCACGGTGCCGGTGTAGACGCCGTCATGCCAATGGTCGAACAAATCACCGCGGTGGGTGCCGGGTACGACCTTCAGAGGCCCGTTCTCCAAGGTGACGTCGTCAAGGAAGTACAGCACGGCGATGAGGTCTTCGTTGGTGTGGGGCTGGAACATGAAATCCTGGTGGTACTTCACTGCAGTGGCGGAACCAGGGTGTTTGGCGTTGATTTTCGAGTTGTTGTATTCGACGTCGGGACCGATGAGTTGAGTAACGGCATCAAGCGCCCGGTTGTCGCGCATCACCTCGAGGTAGGCGTCGGAGACATCGACCGGCGATGCGACCCTGCGCAAAGCGGGCCGTTGTGCAGTGTGGTCCACCTCCAAGTCGAAGCGGGCCCGATTGGCTGGCGTGTCGCCGTATGGTTCGGAGTGCTCGCGGCTTTCTTCCACCCAGGCTGCGAAATCACTCACAATCGCCGCGAGTTGTTCCGGCGCTAGTGCATTCTCGACGAAGGCGTAGCCGTTGGCCCAGTAGGCCTTGATTTCGTCGGGGGGAAGAGCTTCGTTGGACATCAGATGATGGGTAGTTCGGGCGCCGCGCGGCGGCTCAGCAGTTCGGGACCGTTCGAGCGCACGACCAGGTTCTCTTCGTGGACCATTGCCTTGCCGGGTTCCCAGATCAAGGCGGGTTCCAGTGTCAGCACCATGTTCGCTTCGATGATCGTGTTGTCGTCAGCGGTGTGCGACGGCCATTCGGTCACCTGAGTGCCCAAGCCGTGACCCATGCGGCCGATGTCGTTGCCCAACGAGCCGTTGGCTTTCAACACCTCGTTCATCGCCCTGAATACATCAGAGGTGGTGGCACCGGGGCGAACCGCCTCGAGGCCGGCCTCAGTGGCCTCCCAGACGGCTCGATAGGCATCTCGGGCACCGCTGCTGGCGCTGGTGAAGGCGAAGTTGCGGTCGAAGTCGCTGAAGTAGCCGTCGAAGGTCGAGCCTGTGTCGAAAATCAGCATGTCACCGTCGTCGATCCGACGATCAGATGGTTGCCGGATGATGTCGTTGATGCCGTCGGGGCCGGTTGCGCCGACCAGGTAGGGGACATCGTCTGCGCCTTGACGAAAGATCTCTGCACGGAACGCGGCGAACGCCTGACGCTCGGTCATACCCGTAGACAGCAGTTGGGGCAGTTCGTCGAACGCGTCGGATACCACACCACAGATGTGGCGGTGTTTGTCGATCTCGCGCTCGCTCTTGACCATGCGCAAGCCGCGAATGATGTCGGTCACGTCGACGAAATCGCTCAACATTGAACGCAGGAGGTCGAGGTCGCGCAACGGCATCCGCACATGGGTTTCGGGTCCCATCGGCAAACCTATGCTGCCATCACCGGCGACCTCGCGGACGCAGTCAGCCAGCAAGCTGACACCATCGTCGTTTGGACAAGGTGACGACCAGGTGCGCACATCGTCGATCCAGGTCTCTGACATTGTGGCTTCGCCGATGCTGGGGATAACCGCGATCGGCTTGCCTGCTGCACCGATGACCGTGAACCAGGGCCTTGTCGGGCTTTGCCAGAAAGGAGTGTGGAATCCGGTGAAGTAGCGAACTTCGGGTTCGGTGCATACCAGGATCGCGGCGATTTCGCGTTCGGCCATCTGTGCTTGACAGCGTCGGGTTCGCTCAGAGAATTCGTCGGCTGGAAAGCCTCGCTTGGGACTCAAGACATACCTCTTGTGGCTCGCCAACGCGACTGTAGCCTGAGCCGATGAATTCGCGGTTGCCCCTCGACCAGATCCGCAAGGACACTCCTGGAGTTACCCAGGTCCTGCATTTCAACAATGCGGGCGCTGCGCTACCGCCCCAAGTGGTACTCACGACTGTTGTCGAGCATCTTGAACGCGAAGCCATCATCGGTGGATATGAGGCTGCAGGGGAAGCAAGCGACCGTCTCGAAGCGGTCTACGGCTCTCTGGCAAGGTTGATCGGGGCCGAACCCCACCAGATAGCCGTGGTCGAGAACGCAACTCGGGCATGGGACATGGCGGTCTACGGGTACCCCTTCGCCAAAGGTGACCGGGTGCTCATGAGTCGAGGCGAATATGTCAGCAACGTCATCGCCCTGCTGCAACTGCAGAGACGCCACGGTATCGAACCGGTGCTCATCGAGGACGACGAGTACGGCCAGATCGATCTGGAGCATCTGGAGACGGAACTGGCCCGCGGTGCAGCCATGGTTGCTTTGACCCATGCGCCGACCAATAGCGGACTCATCAATCCGGTCGAAGCAGTGGGTGCCTTGTGCAAGCAGTACGAGGTGTTCTATGTGCTTGATGCTTGTCAGTCCGCCGGCCAGGTGCCGCTCGATGTGGGCCGTATCTCCTGTGACGTGCTGTCGGGTACTGGGCGCAAATACCTTCGGGGGCCGCGCGGCACCGGTTTCCTCTATGCGGGACCACGAGCACTGGAACGGATAGAGCCCCCATTCCTTGATCTTCACTCCGCGGACTGGACGGGAGACTCCACTTACGAGATCCGCCCTGGCGCCCGTCGGTTCGAGAATTGGGAGGCGAACTACGCAGCCAAGTTGGGTCTGGGCGCTGCTGTCGACTACGCCCTCGAACTAGGCATCGAAGCTACATCCGAGCGTCTTTTCGAGTTAGGCAACAGCTTGCGGGAGTCGCTTTGCGCGCTCGACGGCGTGTCGGTGCACGACAAGGGTGCGGTCCGCGGTGGCATCGTCACGTTCACGGTTGACAGCGTTGACTCTGTCGAGGTGCAGGCACAGCTATCGGCCCAGCGCATCAACACAACTACATCTCCAGCCAGCCACGCCCGTCTCGACCTTGAACACCGAGGTCTCCCCACGCTGGTGCGAGCGTCAGTGCACTACTACAACACCTCAGACGAAGTCACCCGCTTTGTCACCGCCGTAGATCGCCTGCGCCGCTCCAACCGCCGGACGGTGCGATGACGTCCACGGACTATGAAAATCCCTATCGCCCTGTTCCGGTGAGGATCTTCAACCGGCTCGGCACCGCAGGCGAGCACTTCGGGTTCTCGGGGCACTTGGAGGTCAACGCATTGCTTGACGCGGCTCGGCGCAAAACTGGCTTGCCGGACTTCGGCGCGGACGGCTTTCTGCGTGCCTTGGAAGTGCCCGTCAAGTCGATCAACGACGAAGCCTGCCTGACAGCAACCAGCAGGCTGATACAGAAATCAAGGCTCATCGGGGCGCTGGTCTACCGCTTACGGATCGAAGAGGTGATCCGCCAACATCCTGAGATCGACTCGGTTGACCTACCCACGGTCGTCATGGTCACAGGACTACAACGCACTGGTACTACCCTGCTGCAGCGCTTATTGAATTCGCTTCCGGGGCTTCGGGGTATCTCAGGTAGTGAAGGGCTAGCCCCCGTCCCGGTGACAAACACGTCAAAACCCGCCGAGCGGGTACGTAGACGGCGCCCGGTTCTCGCCGAGAAGACCATTTCCTATCTGGCGCCTGACTTCATGACGATCCATCAGATCGACCGACCCCAGCGAGCCCGAAGAGGATGTCCTGCTGCTCGACCTGAACTTCATGAGCCAGTCAACCGAAGCCACCATGGCTGTGCCGACTTATTCCCGCTGGTTGGAGGATCAAGACCACACGTCAACCTATGAGTACTTCCGTCGGGTTCTGAAAGTGCTCTGCTGGTGCCTAAGTGCTCAAGACCCCGCAGCATCTCGAATATCTTCACGTGTTTCTCAAGGTGTTCCCCGACGCGACGATCGCGCAGACCCACCGCGATCCGCGGATCGCTGTGGCTTCCTTTGCAGCATGGTTGCCCACAGCTACGGCATCTTCTCAAATGACGTCGACCCAACCGAGATCGGCAACCACTGGAGCCGCAAGACGCAAAGGATGGTTGATTCAGCCATGCAAACCCGAGCCGAAACGGATACCGGTCGATTCGCCGACATCTCCTATTACGACCTCCTTAGAGATCCGATCGCCGAAGTCCGTCGGACTTGCGAACTGGCAGGCATCGGATTCGATAGCCAAGCCGAACGCGCGGCCACGCGCTATCTAGAAGCGAATCCGCAGAACCGCTTCGGAACACACAACTACCAACTCGCCGATTTCGGACTGAGCGAGCAAGTCATGGACGAGGCCTTCTCCTCCTACCGGCAAGCACACGCGATCCCGTTCGAGTAGGAACACAACCAACTCTAAACTGATACCTGCCCTCAGCTACGACCTCATTGGGTTGACCAGACAGTACGATCTGCCAATGGGCGAGATTGAGTCTGTTTGGGATCGCTTCCCCGGCTATGCCATCGACTTGGTGCCATGGTCGGGTCGGGGCAGGGCACAATTCGGCGGTGTGGTGGTGGCCGAGAGCGACGCCTGCTTGATCGTTAAGGAATCCGACCACTCAGACCAGCTCTACTTCCCGATCAACGATGTCACCTGGGAGCATTTCACCGAAACCGACTTGCATACGGTGTGTCCTTTCAAGGGGGAAGCCGACTATTGGTCGCTGTCCGTCGACGACACCATTGAGGAGAACGTGGCGTGGACCTACCAACGGCCCCTGGACAAGGTGGCGGGACTGGAAGGCTACGTGGGCTTCTACACCGCTCGAGTTCAACTCGAACTCCTTGAGGCAGTCGCAAATAGCGGTGGTGCTGAGGTGGCCTACCGATTCCCCCTTTGGGGAACGGCCGCTGATCTTGTCGACCTCATCGACGTGAAGCCCGACGGCGAGGGCCGCTTCGCCAGCCCGTCATTTCCCGACCCGCCCCCGGGCACCTTCTTCGACATCCCAGATCGCCATCGACCCCGCCAGGTGGTTGAGGGCGGACACTTGCTGGGCCAGGCGATTATGGCGGCCTCCAAGACCGTTCCCGATCAGCGGGTTGTTTCGGCCTCCATGGTCTTCACTCGGGCGGCTCGCTTCGATGCCCCGTTGGCCGTAGATGTCGAAGTGCTGCGCCGGGGTCGCACTTACTCGACGGTCCAAACCCGTACCGTGCAGAACGACAAACTGTGCAGCGTCGGCCTGGTGTTGCTGGACAGCGGGGCCGAAGACGTCTACCGGGGAACAGCCGAGATACCCGAAGTAGCTGGGCCTCTTGAGTGCCCGTTACGGGATTTCGGGGTGACCGGGCGCGACATCGGGGTCGTGGGCGGTGCCTACAACAACAATCCCGACGAAGTCGGACCGGCTGAATTGCATGTATGGATGCGCTACCGGGATCGGCCCGAAAGCCCAGCAATGCAGGCCGCCCTATTGGCCCAAGCCTCGACGCATTACACCATCGGAGCATCGATGCGACCCCACCAAGGTATTACCGAGGCGCAGGCTCATGTCACCTTGTCGACTGGGCCTATGGCCGTTGACATCGCCTTCCACGACGACGCAGATACCGCCGACTGGCATCTCTACGAGAACCTCGCTATCTACGCCGGCCGCGGTCAGGTGCAGGGGCAGGGCCGTATCTTCTGCCAGGACGGACGCCTCGTTGCCTCATACAGCCTCCACGCAATGGTCCGGTCATTCGACACCGACCCCACCCAAATCGGCGGCTACACCTCCGCCGTGTAGGGCTGTTGACTCTGGTTCTGGTGCCTCATGATCTGGCGGACTGAGCTGATCTGGCGGACTGAGCGGAGAAGTTGGCACCTGGGAGTTCGCGCAGGTCTACTCCGAGAGGAACCTTTCTGGTGCGTACCAGACCAGAACCCAACTCCCGGGCCAGTGCCGGCGATCTGCCCAGGACTGCGTCGATTGTCAACACGCGGTGGAACCAACCGTGGTGCGGATGCTCTTGGGTGAAACCGATGGCGCCGAGCACCTGGAGGGTCTCAGCGCCTACCCGGCGTCCGATCCGGCCGGCCAACAGTTTGGTCATCATGGCGGCGCCGCCGCCCAAAGTTCGACCGGTGGCCGTGCATGCCTCGCGTAACGCGGTGCGGGCAATGTGGGACTCGGCCAGCATGAACTGCACTGCTTGAAAGCTGTTCAGCGTGGCACCGAATTGCTCTCGCTCAGCGGCGTGATCGGCGGCAACATCGAACATCGCGTCAACCGCGCCCAGGACTTCGCACCCAAGCGCCCAGCGTCCTACTGCTTCGGCCTTCTCGGCAACCGCGGCATCGAAGGAACGGGCATCAGCGATGTCGACGACTCCCACAATCATGTTTCCCGGCGCAAGGAACTGGGTTTCATCGTTCCAGGTGACATCGCTGCTCAGCACCGATACCCAGCGGCTCGGCGTCGCTAGAACGATACGGGAAGCAACCGTTTCGTTTGCATCAACTACAAGGCGGACAGAGGTATCAGTCAGCCACTCAGTCGCGATTGCCAAGGTTGTCCCAGCGCCGAGCAAAGACTCCAGCAATCGCGCCAGAGCGGTCGTGGACCGTGCGGTTCGACCGGCTGCTTCAAAGACCGCGGCGATCGCCCGGCGGTTATCGGCGTCATCGATGTCGGCCAGCACATCATCGAACCCCAGCGCTTCCAGACCGGCCTCTGCACCGGCTGAATCGAGCATGGCCGCTATTGCCGCCTCGACATACTCGTCGGTTTCGGTTCGGGTGTGGCCTGCCACGAGTTGGCGATAGACGGTTATGTTCTGGATCTGCCGAGTGCCCCCATATATCGAGGTGGCATGTGAAAATAGCAGTTCTTCTTGAAGCACTTCCTCGCGTAGAGTCTGTGCCCACATGAAGCCACCCGGATGAATACGATCCGCAGTTTGGAACAGGTATTGCTCAGCATCACCCAATAGAGCCTTGTTGACTGCAGATTGAGGTCCCGGTGATCCGTCGGCAGCCAGTTCGAGCATCGTTGACCACGATCGGACTCGCATCGCGAAGACATCAGCGACGCTGTTGCCGAGTCGTTCGATGTCGGTCGGGTCGGTCGCGAGCTCTGCCAACTCGGCTAGGCGCTGGGCCAAGAACGTGTTGCGCTGCCAAGCGAATGATCCCCGCTCGCAAGACAGCAAGTACATGGCAACAGTCCAGCCGCCGTCGATCTCGCCTACCAAAGCGTTCGACTCCACAGTGACATCGTCAAAAAACACCTCGGCCAGTTCAGGGGATCCATTCGACTGATTAATGGGCGCGACGGTGACCCCGGGTGCTTGCAGATCAACGACGAACACCGAGAGCCCGCGGTGACGCGACTCGATGGTCCCGGTGCGGGCCACCACCAAGCATCGTCTGGCCCACTTCGACCAACTCGTCCAAATCTTGTGGCCATTGATGATCCAGTTGTCGCCGTCCTTCGTTGCTCGGGTGCGAACAGCGGCAAAGTCGCTTCCCGCGCCCGGTTCAGAGAATCCCTGGCTCCATGTTTCCTCCCCGCTGAGGAGCCGAGGCAACAACTCGGCCATCAGAGTTGGGTCTCCAAAACGTGCCAATGATGGAAGCAACACCTCCAGGTGTTCGAACACGAAGCGCGGTGGATAACCGGCATTGGCCAGCTCTTCATAGATTGCGGCCCTGTGCAGGATGTTTCCACCCCTGCCGCTGATCTCGGGAGCCCAGCCGAGCCGGGCCCATCCCGCGTCGTAGAGCAGCGCTTGCAACTCCTTGAGAACCCGTACTCGCTCGTCCGCGTCAACATGGAGCACCCGCAGATGGGCGAACTCATCATGATGCTCCGCCAACCACTGCCGGAAATCGTCGGCCTCCTCACGGGGGCTGGCAACCGTGGATTCTGCGCTTGTGACGGTGTTGTTCATGGCACTCCTAGCAGATGCTCACGCCCGCGCTCTTTGAACACGGCTCCCAGTTCTGTCACATCTTGACTGGTAAGAATCCTGTACCGGTCCCCTTCTCGGACCCAAACCGGATCACTACCCTCCCAGAACTCGCTACGCAGTACCCGGGTCAAGATCTTGTTGCTCGCGGTCATCGGCAGCGCTGAGCAAATCCGTACGAATTTCGGCTTCGCTTTCGTACCGAGATCAGGTTGCTCTTCGAGAAACCGCTGAAACTCGGTGGGGTCGAACTTGCTGTCGCTAGCCATGACCATCGCCAGCATCACCTGATCACCCACATCAGGGTCAGGGACCGCGTAAGTGGCGACAACGCCGGCGCCGCGGGCGCGTTCCATGATCGAATCAACGGTCACCGCGGCAATGTTCTCGCCGTCAACTCTCATCCAATCTGCGGCGCGACCAACGAAGTACACAAAATCCTTTTCGTCCATGTAGCCGAGATCCCCGCTCCAAAAGGCACCATCGCGGGTCTTTTTCGATTCTGCTTCGGGATTATTCCAATAACCCTCAAAATCGAGATCGCTCGCTAGCAGGGCAATCTCCCCCACTGCCTCTGTGAGATTTGTAGGCGTGCCAGCCGATCCGAACCGCGCCCGTGGGCAGACCTGACCTGTGGCGGGGTCAAGAATCACGGTTCCGCGGTTGCCCCTGCCGAGCGCTTGGTCAGGCATGTCTGGCACCCCGAAGATGGAGACGCCTCCTTCGGAGGATCCGTAGGCGTCGGACACTTGGCAGCCGAAACGCTCAGAGAATCGCGCCAAGTCGTGTGCACTGCCTTCGTTTCCGTAGACGATCCGCAACGGATTGTCCCAGTCGTCTTCGGCTTCTGCTGTGGCCAAGACATAAGACAGCACCTTGCCCACATAGTTGGCCAGCGTTGCCCCGAAACGCCGCACGTCGACAAGAAATTCCGAAGCCGAGAACTTGCGCCGGACAGCCAGCGTCGCACCGCCGGCCAACGCCGCGCTCCAGCCCGCCATGATCCCGTTGCCATGCGCCAGGGACATGGCGCAGTAGAGCGTGTCGGCACTGGTGATCTGGCGCCGCTCCACAATGAGCGGGGCGATCTCGGCCAAGCGACGTTGCGAGCAGATTGAGGCTTTGGGGTCACCGCTGGTACCAGAGGTGAAAATCAAAACGAATGGTGCCGCTAGGTCGATATCCGCGGTTGGCGCAGGAGCACCTCGGTATTTGTCAACTGCGCTGCTCCACCGTTCGGACTCCACCACATACACGGTGTCTACAGCGCCGGCCGTATCGACATTCTCCAAGAGCGGCAGGAATTTCTGTTCGGTGATCAGCACCAGACAATCTGTGTGGCGAATGTCGCGCTCAAGTTCGAGTCCTCGGCGAGTCGGGTTGATCCCGACCACGGTCGCGCCAACGAGCGATGCGGCGCTCAACAAGAAGACATGGTCGGGGAGGTTCTCCAGCAGCACCCCGATGTGGAAGGGGGCGTTTTCGCGGCGATGGTCCAGTAGCAGGTGGGCGCGAGCGACTGCTTCGGCAAAATACTCCCGATACGTCCACGATTGATCCTCAAAGCACAGCCCGACATTGTCGTCACCGGCTCGGCGCACAACCAGTTCGGCAACACTCACGGCGACTCTCGACTCAACTGAATCTGAGCTCACGGAGAACTCAACAAGGCCGTCGGGACAACCATCAACCATCGATCCTCAGCAGCCGGGCTGCGTTACCCCGCAGGAATTTCGGCCATACCTTGTCTCGGAACGGGACGTGCTCCATGTCGGCCATGATTCGCTCCACCGATAGGCCCATCGGGAAATAACCGGCGTACAGGATCTTCTCGGTGCCGCGGGTGTTGGCATAGTCCACAATGCTCGACGGGTAGTGGCGTGGTGCGAACGCCGATGTTGAGTAGTGCAGGCCAGGCCACTTCAACATCAGCTTTACCGCCAGTTCGTCCCATGGCTCACAGCCATGACGAGTGATGAACACCAACTCCGGAAAGTCGTACATCACCTGGTCGATGCGCTCAACTTTCTGGGCCGACATAGGGAACCGCGGCCCGGGAACTCCAGCGCACACGAAGATCGGCACGTCGAGTTCCACACACTTGGCATAGATCGGATACATTTTCGGATCGTCAATCGGAACCTGTGGGTTGAATCCAGCAGGAAAAGCGTCGAACGCTCGAACTCCGAATTCGTCGTACTGCTGTTGCATCTTGCGCAGGCCGTCAACGCTTTGGTGGGGATAGACGCCACCCGATGCGATGAAGCGGTCGGGGTGGTCCCGCAGTGCCTGTTGACTCACTTCCTCACGGCAGCCGATCAGCCCCCACTCGATGTTATGACGGTCCATCTCCTTTAGCGTTACGTCGACTGGATTGTCGGCACCGTACAGGTGCTTCGGGACGTTCTTGAACATGTATTCGACTGGGAAGTCGAAGTCGTCTCGGCTCTGGGCGTCCTTGAGTTGGGCGCGAAGACGGTCGTATCCCGAGAAGTCCTTGGCGGGAAATCCGATCAGCGTATCGATGATGCCGATCCCGTCGAGAATTGCAGAACTCAAGGCGCACTCGCTACAACATCGTCGTCGAAGCCGAAGATTCTGGCGGTGTTTCCGCCGAGGATCTGTGCGGCAAGATCAGGTTCCACCCCCGAAAACTCATCTGCTACCAAAATCCGCGAGTCAGGGAATGTGCTCTCAGGATGGGGATAGTCGTTGCCCCACATCAGCGGCTCAGCTCCGGTGAATCCGACGTTGTTGAGAGCAATCGGATCGCTCTGGAAGGTCACATGGATCTGACTTTGGATGTAGTGGCTGGGCAATTCGCTCAAGCGAGGCTTCACCCATCCAGAATGGTCGATGTAGTACTGGTCGAGAGTGTGCATCAGCCAGGCGAGCCATCCGCCGTTTACCTCGATCATGATGATGTGGAGGTTGGGATGCCGTTCGAGCACACCCGAACACGACAACAGTGACGCCGCCCGAGGAGCCATGCTCTGGGTGGCCAGGAGGTTGGTGGTTGCAGAACCCCAGCCGCGGTACATCACCATGTCGTGGCCGCTTCCTTGGTGCATGGCAATCGGTAAACCGATCTCGTTGAGGCCGTCCCAGAGCTTCTCCCACACCGGCATGTTCCATTCCGGTGTTCCCACCAGTGGCAACATGATCGAAGCAAATCCGCGCTCGGCGGCCCGTTGCGCATCTTCTATGCATTCGTCGACATCCCAGATCGACATCATCGCCGCGCACTTCACCCTTGCCGAGACATTGACGAGACGCTCCGCAACCCAATCGTTGTAGATGTGACAGCAACGGCGTCCAAGGTCACCGTCAGAGAGCCCCCAGATGTACATGCCGATGGTGGGGAAGATGATTTCGCCGCGGATGCCATCCTCACGCATCATGTCAAGCCGGTGCTCGATAGTTGCCATCGACCAGCGACGCGCCTCTTGTTCTTTTGCGGGGGCCGGGTTCATGTCCCAGCCAAGTTCACTGCCATCAAGCACAAGCGTGAAGCCGCCGTCGTCGTCGCCCTCAATCCGGCGCGGGGCACGCTCGCGTAGTCCTTCGGGCAAGCGGTCGAACCAGAGATTGTGGGGTTCGTCCAAGTGGCAATCTGCTGAGAGAAGGGGCGGGATCTCACTCAGGGTCACGGAGTCTCCAGAATTAGCGAATCAAAAGGTACGATAGTACAAAGTCTGACTAATCGTTTAAGCCCTGAAGTTGACCGCATGCAGCTAGCCCTCAGCCAGGATCAACAGTTGTTGATCGACAGCTTCGATGAGCTGTTCGCTACTGAATCAGACCGCGATCGGGTACGCGCAGCCGAAGCCCGGGGGTTCGACGACAACCTGTGGAGAGCGCTAACCGATACTGGAGTGATCTCTTTGCGTGTACCGACCGCGCAGGGCGGTGGCGGAGCTTCACTCTTCGACGCGGTGCTTGTCTGTGATCGGGCGGGTCGCCACGTTGCGACGGGACCCATCGCCAGCGCCATTACCGCAGCTCGCTTGCTGGCACTGACCGATGCTGATGACGACCTTTTGCAAGCCGCTATGTCCGGATCGGAACTGGTTGTCTTCAGCCCCCAGGCGACAACAGCCGGTGCTCAGTCAGTCCTCGTAGAAGGCAGTGCGCAAGCCGACGCTCTAATCGTTCTACGCGACGACGAACTTCAGCTGATGCGCCGGCCGACCGCCGTAGAACCCGTAGGCGATCTCGGCTCGGCTGGTTTCGCATGGTGGAGATTTCCAGCCGAGACACAGGTGCTAGCCACGGGCGCTCAAGCCGAAAACCTGAACACGACCGGCGTCGCCGAATGGCGGCTGCTTACGGCGTCAGCATTGGTTGGACTCGCTCGCCGAGCGTTGGAACTCGCCGCTGAGTATGCCTCACAACGGCTCCAATTCGATCGACTTATCGCCACCTTCCAGGGCATTGCCCACCCCCTTGCAGATTCCGTCTCCGAAATCGAAGGGGCACGGTTGTTGGTGTGGGATGCCGTTTGGCGCGCCGGCCTCGGTCTGCCAGACGCCTCCGCAAAGTTCTCAATGGCCTTCGCGTGGGCAGCCGAGGCGGCCGCTCGGGCTACCGCTACTGCGCTGCACACCTTTGGCGGCTACGGACTCGCCCTTGAGTACGACGTCCAGCTCTATCAACGCCGCGCAAAGGCCTGGGCAGCTTCAGCAGGTGATCCCTTCGCCGCTTATCTGGACGCAGCAGAACAGAATTGGACAGACGGCTCCAACCCCGGTTTGGAAGTGGGCGATGTGCCGATCGACTTCGGACTCGGGGACGACGCCGAGGAGTTTGGCGCGCAGGTTCAAGCATTTCTCGCCGAGCATCTGCCCGCTGAGCACGGATGCAGTGTTCGCGATGGATGGGATGGACACCAACCAGAGTTCCACAGAGCCCTTGCCAACGAAGGTCTGGCGTTCGCATCCTGGCCCGGCGAGTTCGGCGGTCAAGACAAGAACCCCTACGAAATGACCGCGATGCTGCGAGAACTCTACGAAGCGGGTGTCTCACTGCATCCGATCGCCAACGCCCGCATGGCGGGCGAGACTTTGCTCAAGTTCGCCACAACCGAACTTCTCGACGAGGTAATGCCGCGGCTCTGCGGCGGCGAGGTGATCATCTGCCTCGGCTACACCGAGCCGGAATCTGGATCCGATGTCGCTGCGGCGAAAACCCGTGCAGTCCGTGAAGGCGACGAATGGCTAATCAACGGGCAGAAGATGTTCACCAGCGGCGCTGATATCTGTCAGTACGTATTCCTGCTCACCCGCACCGATCCCGAAGCTCCGAAGCACCGCGGCCTTACCATGTTTCTGGTGCCGCTCGACACCCCTGGCATCGAGATTCAACCGATTTATACCCTCAGCGATGAAAAAACCAACGCCACCTTCTACACGAACGTCCGCGTCCCAGATCGCTACCGAGTCGGCGAGGTCAACGGCGGTATGGCCGTGATCGGCTATGCCCTGGAGATAGAACACGGCGGCGGAGGTGTCGGTCTCTTCGCCCGTGCCCATGCAGACGCAGTCGATGCCGCACTTCGCTGGGCACGCAGCGAGCGCCCGGACGGAACTGTTCCGCTCAGCGATCGGCTGGTGCAGGTTCGCTTGGCTCGGGCCGCTACACGGGCCCACATTTCTTCGCTGTTGAACCTCCAGTCGTTGTGGCGGGGTGCACAAGGCAACCCGAATCGCGGGGAAGGTCCCATGTCGAAGCTGTTCAGCGCGGAGGCCTACATCGAAGACTCAAGAGACTTGGTTGATCTCGCCGCCCCGGAATCTCTTGTCTCGCACGGTTCGCTTGGGGCACTGTCCAACGGCGAGTTGGAGTACGCCTATCGTTTGTCGACGGCTACAAGCATTTACGGCGGTTCAAGTGAAATCATGCGCAGCATGATCGCCGAGACCGTTCTTGGGATGCCACGCAGCCGCAGCTGACATGAGTGATCTTTCGGCCCGTACCCGGCAAACCCCTTTGGAGTTGGCTGATCGCTATCGCGCCCAAGGACATTGGAACGATGACACGCTTGGCGCTTTCGTAACCCGGCAAGCAGCGAAACACGCCCGGTCGGCAATACGCGTCTGGTCTGATGATCGCCCATTTCGCGGCACTGTAAGCGAAGTGTTTGAACAGAGTCTCCGGTTCGCCAACGGGCTACGAGCTCGTGGCATCGGAGCCGGTGACATCGTGGCGTATCAACTCCCGAACTGGGCAGAGACGCTGACAACCCTTTGGGGCGGAGCCCTAGCGGGTGTCGTGCTGGTGCCGATCGTGCATTTCTACGGTCCGAACGAGATCCGTTTCATCCTCAGAGAATCGGGCGCTAAGGCGATGGTCACGGTCGACGCTTGGGGTGGCGTCGAACAACTCGCCAACCTCGAAGAAGTACGTTCGGAGATCCCGACCCTTGAGTTGGTCGCAGTGCTTGGTGCCACTGACTCCAACTCCATGCGGGGCGACACCGTTTCATTCTCTACCCTCCTCGACAGCGATTCGGTTGAGGGGCCGAGCGCAATACACCCCGACGATCCTGTGATCGTTGCCTTTACCTCGGGTACAACCGCGGAACCGAAAGGCGTGATCCACTCTCACCGAAGCCTGCTCGCCGAGCTGCGCCAAGCTACCGGTGAAGCCTTCGAACGAACCAACTCGCTGCTGAACTCTGCTCCACTTGCCCATATGTCCGGCATGCTCGGTGGAGCCTTGGGACCCTTTCAGCGCGGCGAGGAGATCAACCTGATCGACCGCTGGGATCCCGACCGTGTGCTCGACATCATGGACGAGGCACAGGTTCGTCCCGGTGGCGGCCCCCCGATCTACATCACCAGTCTCCTCGACCATCCTCGCTTCAGCGAGGCGCACCGTGACCTGATGCCCATATTCGGCATGGGTGGCGCACCGATTCCGGCCTCAGTGGCGAAACGGGCTGAAGCCGCGGGGATTCGGCCATGGCCGATTTACGGTTCAACCGAGCACCCGACCATCACCCAAGCGTCTCCAGACGATCCATCCAGCGTCCGGATCCACACCAACGGCACACCGCGCCCGGGCGTGGAGATCCGATTGCTGGATCGCGATGGCAACGATATCGCACCGGGAGATACCGGGGAGGTACTCAGCCGCGGTCCCGACCTGTTCTGTGACTACACCGATCCCGCCCTGACAGAAGCAGCCGTGGATGGCGACGGCTGGTATCACACCGGCGACATCGGATCGGTTGATGCTGACGGCAACCTCTCGATCAGCGATCGACTCGGCGACCTGATCATCCGAGGGGGCCGCAATATCAGCGGTACCGAGATCGAGTCGCATGTGCTCGCCCATCCGGCAGTGGCCGAGGTTGCGGTGGTGGCGGCACCACACGCCACGTTGGGCGAGACTGCCTGCGCAGTGCTGCGTCTGCAACCCGGTGCTGCCACTGTGAGTATTGAAGAGATTCAGCAGCGGCTCGCTGGGGTGGGGGTGCCCAAGCAGAAATGGCCGGAGTCGATTCGCGTGGTGAAGGACTTCCCCCGAACCCCAACCGGCAAGATTCGCAAGCACCTGTTGCGCTTAGCGCACGAGTCCGGAAGCTGAAGCTATGGCGAAGTTCCGCGTTTGCCCGATACAGCGTGAGACGGTAGAACGATTGCTGCGCACTTGTTACACGCCAGAGTGCGCTCACAAGGAAGGGCCGATTTCATGACAGCCGCTGAAGACTATGAAGGCATCCGCCACCTCCTGGCACGTTATTGCATAACCGCAGACCTGTGCCTTTACGACGAATGGGCCGGCTTGTTCGGCGACGACGGTGTCATGTACGCCTTCCGCCGGGACTGGGTAGGGCACGACAAGCTCGTCGGCTTCATCTCCAACGCTCCCGAGGGCATCCATCTCAACACCTCGCTGCAGATCGAACTCGACGGTGATCGAGCCGCGGTGCTGTCAAATTTCGTTTTCTTCAACCTCGATATGGAGCCCGGGAGTATGGGTGTCTACGAGGACGAGGTGGTGCGAACCGACCACGGCTGGCGCTTTGCCCGCCGCGCGATTCGAATCGCCAAACCGTCCAACCCCGCCACCGACTAGCAGCGGTGGTTCGGAGCAGTCGTGTCGCCGATCACAGATCTGGGCAGCATTCCGGGTCTGGTCAACCACGCTGCAGCCCGGTTCCCCGACAGAATCGCCATGGAAGACAACGGACGTACCTGGACGTTCTCCGAGTTGGCCGACGACTGTCTCGAAGCAACCAGAGCGTTCATCGCTGCAGGTATCGAACCCGCCGACCGAGTGGCCATCTGGGCGCCGAACTCCTGTCGCTGGGTGATTGCAGCTGTGGGCCTTCAGGCTGCTGGAGCTGCGCTCGTCCCCATCAACACCCGATTCAAAGCCTCCGAAGCCACCGACATCCTGGCGCGCACGAAAGTCGGCATGCTGGTGACCGTCGAGGAGTTCTTGGGAACCAACCACCTCGACCTCATCGACAATGCCGACCTTGTTGATCTCCGCCACCGCCTGTTGCTCGACGGCGAACACGACCAGGCCGACTCGTCGAGTGACTTCTTAGCGACCAGCCGACAGGTTCGCCCAGAGCTTGCCCGCGACCGAGCAGAATCTGTCGGCCCAGAGGTTCTCGCCGACATCATGTTCACCTCGGGTACCACCGGCCGACCGAAGGGCGTGATGATCACCCATGGCCAGAACCTGTTCAGCTACGAACGCTGGACCGACGCCGTAGGCCTAAGCGAGGGTGACCGCTACCTGATCGTGAACCCTTTCTTTCATGCCTTCGGATACAAAGCTGGCTGGATGGCGTGCATTATGCGGGGTTGCACGATCATTCCCGAGCCCGTGCTGGATGTCGAACGACTGCTGACCCGAGTGGCACGCGAACGGATCACCATACTGCCGGGGACACCGGCACTCTACGAGTCGTTGCTGATGCACCCAGACCGCTGGAGCCACGACTTGTCGTCACTGCGCCTAGCCATCACTGGTGGTGCGGCAATCGCCCCAGAACTCATCCGTCGGATTTACCGAGACCTCGGCTTCGACGCAGTGGTGACCGGATATGGGTTGACTGAGACGGCGGGCGTCGCAACTCAGAACCGAGCGGGGACCCTCCCTGACACCGTCGCGCTCACCTCTGGGCCTCCCCTGCCGGACATTGAGGTCATCGCCGTGGACGACTCAGGCAATCAACTCGGCTGTGACGAACCCGGCGAGATCTTGGTCCGCGGCCCGAACGTCATGCACAGCTTCCTCGACGACCCGCAAGCCACTGCCAAAGCCATCGATACAGACGGTTGGCTGCATACCGGCGACGTCGGCTACTTCGATGCCGACGGCAATATCCAGATCACCGACCGCTTGAAGGACATGTACATCATGGGAGGGTTCAACTGCTACCCAGCCGAGATCGAACGGATCATGTTTGAGATGCCGGAAATCGCCCAGGTCGCGGTTGTCGGCATTCCCGATGCGCGAATGGGTGAGGTTGGCATGGCCTTCGTGGTGGCCGAGCCGGCTACGTCACCAACATCAGCAGAGGTCATTTCGTGGTGCAGGGAGAACATGGCCAACTTCAAGGTGCCTCGCCGTATCGAATTCGTGGACTCACTGCCCACCACAGCTTCGGGCAAAATCCGCAAACACGAGTTGCGGGCAGCGATCGTGTAACTCCTGGGCTTTTTGGCGCCAGAGGTGCGGCGGAAGATATTCAGGCAGTTCCTGGGGCACCAATACCGTGAATGATCATCTCTCGGGCGTACTTGGCACCTGCCTCGGGGTCGCTGAGGTCGACAACAACCGATACCGGAAGCCAAATGAGGCTCAAGACGATGCGCGTGATCCAATCGGCTGCGACTCGGATATCGAGATTGTCACGAAGTTCGCCACGCTCTCTGGCCAGTTCAAGTATCGGGATGGTGCGTTCCACCGATAGCTCGATGGTGCGGGCCCAGCGTCCAGAAAACATGCGGCGATACAAGTCTACCTCACCCGAAGCCAGCTGATTCGCGAGCCCACTTGAAAAGCGGATACCGGTATGGACTCGCGATTCGAGCTTCTCACCGATCGACATCGAGTCGTCGATACGGGCGTCGACTGCGTCCCAGTACTTGTGAGTCGAGTGTTCGATCAAGGCATCAAGCAATTGGTCACGATCGCCGAAATAGCGGTACACGGTGCCGCGCGAGAAACCAGACGCATTGGCGATATCTGCCATGCTGGTCTTGTTCTCGCCAAATTGCAGCAGAGTCTCAAAACCCGCAGCGATGATGCGACTACGCGTCTCGATCAGTTGTGTGTTAGCGACCATTCTTGGCCTGCCTTCCTTGCAGTGGCTTGTCTGATCATGGCGGACACCAAGGTACGTCTGGCCAAAGGCACTGACGCTTGCTAGGTGTTACTTGGAATGATAGAACAATATTTGCTTCTTTGTCCCACTAACTAGGCGCGGCATATGACGACATCAGCTGATGCCCAGGTTACGACCCCAGCCTGATGGCCAACCGATCCGCTACACATTGAGTTTCTGAGACATGGCCTCGAATTTCCCGTATCCGCTGCCCACCGGCTGGTTCGCGGTTGCCTACAGCGACGAATTGGCCGTCACGGAAGTGCGCCCGCTAGAAGTCTTGGGGCGTCACCTTGTGCTGTTCCGCAGCACCGACGGAACCTCACATGTGCTCGACGCTCACTGCCCTCATCTTGGAGCGCACCTCGGGATTGGAGGGCAGGTCGATGGAAACTGTATTCGCTGCCCGTTTCACGGCTGGCAGTTCGACGGTTCAGGAACCTGTACCGAGGTTCCCGACGGGCACAAACCCCCGAATGCACGAACCAGGTCTTGGGATGTCTGCGAGCGCAACGGTTTGATCATGATCTGGTATCACCCCGAAGAACAGGCTCCCACTTGGGAGGTGCCCGAGGTCGTCGAAGCCACCAGTCCCGATTGGTCCGATCCCCAACGCTTCGAATGGACGGTGCGAACCCAGCCGCAAGAGGTTGCTGAAAACGCCTCGGACAGCGCTCATTTCCGCCACGTCCACGGGACCCTCAGCGTGCCCCAAACCGAAGCGAGGTTCGAAGGCCCGATGCGCCACAGCTACAACCCGCTATCGCTCAAGACTCCGAAGGGAACAGTTGAGGGCTCGGTTACCTCCAGCGCCTTCGGACTTGGGTTGGTGACCGTGCGCTACCAAGGGATCTGCGACACCTTGCAGATCGGATCGGTCACCCCGATAGACGAGCACACTGTGCTGATTCGCAAGTCCTTCACCCAGTTGGCCGACCAGCCGGCTGGTGGCGCAGCCGCAGCGATTCTGCGCAATGTTGTGAGCCAACTCGAACAAGACATCACCATCTGGGAGTCGAAGATTTACCGGGAACGTCCCCTGCTGTCCTCAGGCGACGGTCCCATCGCCCCGTTCCGGCGCTGGGCACGCCAATTCTACGACGGTTGATACCCGCCGCTGAAATGACAGCTCCCACTTATCTTAGAGCAATCATACATATCTTGTATCTTTGTTCTATCGAAGACTAGGATTGGGCCGATGGATCTCGAGTTGGGGCCACATCACGCTGATTTACGCGACGAAGTCCAGTCCTTCCTGACAGAGCATTGGCCCCAAGACCTTCGCACTCACGGACCCTTGCCCAACGAAAACATCTGGTCATTTCGAAAACTGGCCATCGATCGTGGGTACCTGTACCGCCGAGTTCCAAAGGTCTACGGCGGATCGGAGCAGGAGAACGACCCGATCGCCGAAGACATCATTGAGCACGAATTCACCCAGGTGAGAGCCCCTCAGGGCATTATCGGCCAAGGCCCCGACATGCTCGTACCGACCTTGCTGCGCAATGGCAGCGAAGCTCAGTGTCGTGAGTTCATCGCCTCCACCCTCCTCGGCGGCATCACCTGGTGCCAGGGCTACAGCGAACCGACCGCCGGCAGCGACCTGGCTTCACTGAAGAGCCGGGCTGTTGGCGATGGTGACGAATGGATAATCAACGGGCACAAGATCTGGACATCGGATGCACAGCGTTCGCAATGGATGTTCGGCCTGTTCCGTACCGAGAGCGATCCGCGCCACCGCGGCCTGAGTTTCCTGCTCATCCCCATGGATCAGCCGGGCATCGAAGTAGAGATCATCAAAGCGATCACCGGCGAGCCGGAGTTCTGCGAAGTGTTTCTCAACGACGCTCGCACCAACGTCTGCTATACGGTCGGCGCTCGCGGCGATGGCTGGCGAGTGTCGAAGGACCTACTGGTGCATGAGCGAAACCTGATGGGGTTCAGATCCCAGCAACTCTTTGCCAGCATCATCGAGTTGGCCCAAACCACCACCGTGGATGGACGACCCGCAATTGAGCATCCCTCGACGCGGCGAACCCTTGTCGACCTGGAAGCCGAACTTCTCTGTAGCCGATATTCCCGGTTCCGCTCGCTCAGCTACGCCCAGCAGGGACGGAGCGACCCCAACGCGCCACTGGCCGGTACTGTACTTAAACTGCACGCTTCGAAGCTGTTCAAACGACTGACGCAAACCGGACTCGATCTGGTGGGGGCGGACGAATCGCTGAAGAGTCCCTCGGGAGGCAGCGTCGAACTCGGTCGAGCCAACGAGCCCGGCGGATGGATAATGAACTATCTCTTCTCGCATGCCGTCGCCATCGGCGGAGGTGCGCCCAACATCCATCGCAACATCATCGGCGAGCAGGGCCTAGGCATGCCTCGCGACCTTCGAGAAGGAGTGCAGTAAACCATGATGACCGGGGACCAATACCGCGAGTCGCTACATGACGGGCGTCGAATATTTTTCGACGGCGAGCTCGTTGAGGACGTCACTACTCATCCGCGCATGAAGACATCAGTCGATCTTCTGGCGGCCGGTTACGACGCAGCAGCCGAAGCCGGCCCCGAAAGTGTCGCCGCGGCATACGAGGCTCCTCGCTCCGCAGAGGAGCTGCATTCCCGCCTCGAAGGACTCGCACGCTGGGACACCTCGCTGATTACCACTCTTGAGACACTGACCGCGTTGCGCACCGCGGCTGGGCGCATGGGCAATGAAGAGTACGGCAACCGCATCGAGGATTTCGTCAACTACTGCCAGCGCTCCGACGTTCGCTGCGTGCAAACGATCAGCGACGCCAAGGGCCACCGAGCGCTGTCACCAGCGAAACAGGACGATCCCGACGTCTACACCCGGGTCGTCGAACAACGTCGCGACGGGGTCGTGCTGCGCGGGGCCAAGCTGCACATCTCCGCGGCAGCCATCACCCATGAGTTGGTGGTAATGCCGACCAAAATGATGCGACCCGGCGAGGAGCCGTGGTCGATTGCCTGTTCGGTGCCGGTCAACGCACCCGGTGTCACAATTCTCAACACAACGGTCGCACCTCAAGTGGACGAACTGGCCGAGCATCCCTACAGCCGGACGCGATCAATGCCTGAGGGTTTCGTTGTGTTTGAAGACGTGTTTGTTCCCAACGAGCGAATCTTCTTGAACGGCGAGGTTGAGCATTCGGCCACCTTCGCCCACGCTCTGGGTCTCTGGCAGCGAGCTGGCGGTATCGCCCACATGGCGCACAACTACGACATGCTTGTCGGTCTGGCCCGACTCCTCGCCGAAGCCAACGGTACCGAGCGCATCGGTCACATCAAGGACAAGATCGCCGAGATGGTGATCCACGCCACGCTGGTGCGTTCAGGTTTTGAGGCCGCGGTGGCCAACGCCAAGATCACCCCTGAGGGACTTGCCACACCTGACGAGTTGTATACCAACGCCGCCAAGTACTTCGGGGCCCGCGAGTTCCCCCGTATGCTCAGCCTCATCCACGACATCGGCGGTGGCTCAATCGTCACCGCTCCCCTGCCAGGGGATTTACGCAATCCCGAGACCCGACCGCTTGTCGAGAAGTACATGCGCACGATGGAGGGCGTGTCCGGCGAGTACCGCACACGCTTGTTTCACGCAGTGCGCGACATCACCGCCAGCGACTTCGGCGGTTGGTGGCAAGTAGCGATCAATATCTCCGGTGCTGGTCTGCATGCCCAGAAGCTCGTCACAATGAGGCACTACGACATGAATTCGGCAAAGCAGCAGGCCCTCAAAGCAGCCGATCTCAACAACGACTAGTCGGCGATGGACTTCAGCCTCAGCGACGAACAACTGATGATGCAGGACACGGTCCGAACCCTGCTCGAAGAGCATTTTCCACCCCAGCGAGTGCGAGAAACTCTTGACGGCGACTGCGACCACGACCCCGAGCTGTGGGAAATGCTCGCCGATATCGGCGTGCTCGGTATCACCACGCCCGAACATTTCGGCGGATCAGGTTGTTCTGTTCTTGAGGCCGCGCTGATCGCTGAAGTCGCCGGTGCTGCTGCGCTGCCTGGTCCACTCCTCGGCCATCAACTCGCCTCGTTGGCGCTGTTGCGCGCCGGCAGCGAAGAACAGAGGGCCCGCTGGCTTCCTTTGTTGGCTAGCGGCGAGATTATCGGCACGCTGGCTTGGGCTGAGCCGGGCGACGTTTGGGATCTCAACTATTCGAAGGTCTGCTTCGAAGATGGACGCCTCAGCGGGTTGAAGGTGCATACCCCGAGTGCTGGGTTGGCCGACATCATGGTTGTTGGTGTTGGCGGAGGGCGCTTGGTATTGGTCGAGACGCAAGCCGAGGGGGTCCGCATCGAATCCTTCGACGGGGTCGACCGCACTCGTCGGCTCGGGTCGGTGACCTTCGACGGTGTCAGAGCCACAGAACTCCCAAACGGCGCCGAGGTGGCCCCCTTGGTCGTTGACGCCGCATTGGTGCTGCTCAGCGTCGATGCTTTCGGATGCGCCTCGCGGTTGCTGCAAGAGACCATCGACTACCTCACAGAGCGCATACAGTTCAGCACCCGCTTGACTCAATTTCAGGGGGTCAAGCACGAACTGGCCAATATGGCAACCGACCTGGAGCCGACCCGGGCGCTGTGGTGGTATGCAGCCCATGCGCTTGACCACTCGCCCGAAGAAGTTGCCCGCACAGCCGCCATCGCCAAATCCCACATCGGAGATCGTGCCATTGCCATCGCCAGGGCTTGTGTCGACCTCCACGGCGCTATCGGCTTTACCTGGGAGGCCACGGTGCACCTCTGGTACAAGCGGATCATCTTCGACCGCGCCTATTTCGGCGGGTCGAACCACCACCGCGACCGTGCTGCTGTGCTGAGCGAGTGGTAAGAGAACCAGAAAGGCAGACAATTGAAGTACCGCCAAGTAGGCACATCAGGACTCGAGGTGTCGGTAATCGGCCTCGGAGGAACAAACTTCGGCACCCGCTGCGACGAGGCCCAAACCTCAGCGATTGTTGATGCCGCGATCGACCGCGGCATCAACCTGATCGACACCGCCAACATCTATAGCGCTGGACGATCCGAGGAGTGCATCGGTAAGGCGCTGAAACAGAAGCGAGATCAGGTAGTGCTCACATCAAAATGGGCACAGCCCACCGGAGACGGACCAATGATGTGCGGTGGCTCCCGTCGCCACATCATGAAAGCGGTCGAGGACAGCCTGAGACGACTTCAGACCGATCGCATCGACCTCTACCAGATGCATGTCCCCGACCCGATGGTGCCGATCGAAGAAACACTGCGTGCCCTCGACGATCTCGTCCGGCAGGGCAAGGTTCTCTATCTGGGCGCGTCCTGTTTCGAGGCTTGGCAACTTACCGAAGCCCAATGGACCGCTAAAACGCTGGGCCTCGAGCGGTTTGTGTCTACGCAATGCCACTACAGCCTGCTTACCCGTGATGTCGAGCATCACCTCCTCAGTATGTGCGAGGCCTACGGGATCGGCGTCCTGCCATTTTTCTCGCTTGAGTCCGGGCTGCTCACCGGCAAGTACCGAGCTGGGGCCGAGTTGCCTGCCGATGCCAGGGCTGCCAAATATCCGCAGTTCTTCTTCGGCGATCTGAGCGACGAGAATTTCGCCAAGATCGAGGCTCTCAGCACGTTTGCGGCCGCTCGTGGCCGCACCCTTACCGAGTTGGCGTTGGCAGCACTGTTGCCCCGACCAGCTGTGAGTTCGATCGTGGTCGGGGCGATGTCACCTGAACAGCTTGATGGCAGCATCGCTGCTGTCGAATGGGACCTCACCGCCGAGGAGATCGCGCAGGTTGATGAGATCGCCCCGTCACTGGTTCCGAAGTGGCGTGTATTTCTGCACCAAACAGCCGCTCCGGTCGGACGAACCTAACCGGGCTGAACGGGGTTTGGCTCAGGGCAGATCGAAGCGGTCCAAGTTCATGACCTTGGACCAGGCTGCTGCGAAGTCGTTGACGAACTTCTCCTCGCCGTCGTCGCAGCCGTAGACCTCGGCGATGGCCCGCAGCTGTGAGTTGGATCCGAACACCAGATCTGCAGCGGTGGCGGTCCTACGCAGTTCGCCGCTGTCCCGGTCGCGCCCCTCATACACACCCGCCTCGTCGGTCGAGACGGTCCAGGTGGTATCCATGCTCAAGAGGTTGGTGAAAAAGTCGTTGGTGAGGGTGCCCGGTTTGTCGGTGAACACACCGTGTTGGGCATGGCCGGCGTTGGCATCGAGTGCCCGCATGCCGCCGACCAACACTGTCATTTCAGGTGCGGTGAGGTTGAGCAGAAAAGCCTTTTCCGCGAGCAATTCTTCGGCAGGACGTTTGTGGAAGTCGGCCAGATGGTTGCGAAAGCCGTCCGCGGTGGGTTCGAGCACTGCGAAGCTCTCGACGTCGGTCTGCTCTTGGGAGGCGTCGGTGCGTCCCGGCGAGAACGAAACGGCCACGTCGTGCCCGGCGTCGCTTGCCGCTTTCTCGACCGCCGCGCAGCCGCCCAGGACGATCAAGTCCGCTAGCGAGACCTGCTTGCCACCTTGGGCGTTGAATTCTCCTTGGACCCGCTGAAGCACCGCCAAAACCTCGGCCACACCCGACGAGCCGTTGACTTCCCAGCCGTTCTGGGGAGCCAGAGCGATGCGCGCGCCGTTGGCCCCGCCTCGCATGTCGGTGCCTCTAAACGTCGATGCCGAAGCCCATGCGGTGGACGCCAGTTGCGACACTGACAGGCCTGAATCAAGGATTCGGCTCTTGAGGTCTGCAATCTCCTCCAGGCTGATCGTCGCTGCGGGTGGAGCGGGAACCGGGTCTTGCCAGATCAGCTCCTCGGCGGGAACCTCGGGGCCGAGGTAGCGGGACACCGGACCCATGTCGCGGTGGGTGAGCTTGAACCAGGCGCGGGCGAAGGCATCAGCCAACTCTTCGGGGTTCTCATGGAAGCGACGCGAAATAGGCTCGTAAATCGGGTCGAACCGCAATGACAGATCGGTAGTCAGCATTATCGGCGCGTGGCGCTTGTTGGGATCATGCGCATCGGGCACTGTGTTGTCGGCAGCCCGATCGGTCGGGCGCCACTGTTGGGCTCCAGCGGGGCTCTCGGTCAACTCCCACTCGTAGCCGAACAGGTTGTCGTAGAAGCCGTTGTCCCACCTCGCGGGATCGTCGGTCCAGGCACCTTCAAGACCGCTGGTGATGGCATCACCGCCGACACCGGAACCGAAGGTGTTCCGCCAGCCCAGACCCTGTTCTTCGAGGCTGGCACCCTCGGGATCAGCTCCGACGTGGGTGTCGGGCGCTGCACCATGCGCCTTGCCGAAGGTGTGTCCACCGGCGATCAAGGCGACTGTCTCGGTGTCGTCCATGGCCATGCGGCCGAACGTCTCGCGGATATCGATACCGGCAGCGATCGGATCGGGATTGCCGTTGGGGCCCTCGGGGTTGACGTAGATGAGTCCCATCTGCACCGCGCCCAACGGAGTCTCAAGCTCGCGATCTCCGGTGTAGCGCTCATCGCCGAGCCATTCGTCCTCTGAACCCCAGTAGGTGTCTTCTTCGGGTGCCCAGATATCAACGCGACCACCGCCGAAGCCGAAGGTCTCCAAGCCCATCGATTCCAAAGCCACATTGCCGGCAAGAATCAAAAGATCGGCCCAGGAGAGCCCGCAGCCGTATTTCTGCTTGACCGGCCACAACAACCGACGGGCCTTGTCGAGGCTGGCGTTGTCGGGCCAACTGTTGAGCGGCGCGAACCGTTGATTGCCAGTTCCGCCGCCACCGCGGCCATCGCCGATCCGGTACGTCCCGGCGGCATGCCAAGTGAGGCGTATCATCAACGGTCCGTAGTGGCCGTAATCGGCGGGCCACCAATCCTTCGAGTCGGTTAGAACGTCGGCTATGTCTTGCTTCACCGCGACCAAGTCGAGGGACTCGAATTCGGCGGCGTAGTCGAAGTTGCTGCCCATTGGATCAGCGTCAGGCGAGTGCTGATGCAGGATCTTCAGGTTCAACTGCTCAGGCCACCACTGTTCGGTGGCCGATGTGCTCTTGACGGCGTTGGCACCGGAGAATGGGCACTGGCTCGCACTCTCAGACATGAAGTTCTCCTTTGGAGTATTGGGTTGATTGTGGGTTGTTTGGTAGTTGGTTCATTGGGCAACGGGCTCTGGCGCTGTTGCGCTGCACTCGGGGCAACGGCCCCAGTAGATGACCTCGGCCTCGTCAATTTCGTAACCGGAGTCGTCGCTGGCGGTGAGGCAGGGGGTGTAACCCACCGCGCAGTCGACATCGACCATGCGATTGCATGTTCGACAGATCAAGTGGTGGTGGTTGTCGCCGACACGGTCTTCGTAGCGGGCCGGCGATCCCGCCGGTTGAATGCGCCGGATCAGGTTCATGTCGGCCAGCATCGCCAGCGAGTCGTACACAGCCTGCCGAGAGATGGCGCCTATATCGCGGTGGACCACCTCGGCCACATCATCGGCCGTTCCATGTGGACAGGCCGCCACGGCGCGTATGACTGCCAAACGCTGGGCGGTAACCTGAACGCCGCGTTTACGCAACATCTCAGCGATTGAAGTGGCGTCGCCGGAGGACATGCAAGCATTGTAACAAAAGGTTTAGATCAATTCTAATCTTAGGATTAATCTAATTTATAGGCCCACCTATGGCAACGTAGCCACCAGGACGCCCGGTACCGACCCGCCTGAGGATCCGATCCCGCTTCTGATCGAAACCCATCGGACATCAACTTGGGGCGATAGGTTCGATTCCGTTGGCCAATGCGCCCTCGGCGAGGCGCTTGTCATAGGTGACCAGCCCCTTTAGGTCATCGCCTAGATCGAGTGCGGACGCGAGGTGAATTGCGTCTAATGAGCGCATCTCAGCAGGGTGAAGCCGTCCGGCCTCTTCGAAGACTGCGGTTGTGACCTCGACGAGAATCACCGACTCCAATACCTCGCGTGCCAGCAGTGTGCGATCAGGCACGACGCGCCGAACGACTCGCATCAGTTCGGTCCGCGCGAGGTCTGAGGCGACAAGTTCTCGATCCGCGCTCTCTACCCACGACCGAAGGGCCGCGGTCTCGGGTTCGGCGACAACCAACTTCACCAGTGCCGACGTGTCGAGATAGAACGCCACCTCAGTAACGCTCGCCGTGTCGCATCTCCAATAGCGCCTGAGACAGCGCTGGACCGATCTCGGGGACCGGTAAAGTCGCTGGTTCACGCCGCGCTGGACGGGCGCGGCCTGCGTCGATCAATGCGTTTAACCGTGACGTCGGGATCGTCGTCATCTGGGCGACCGGACGCCCTCGATCAGTAATTGTCACCGTTTCTCCAGAAGCAGCCTCGGCAACGACCGCTGAAGCATTCTGTTTCAGCGCACGGATCCCGACTTCAGACATGTGCTTCATTGTAGCACATGGTCTCGCTCACAGCACTCACCAACGGTTGGCGGCCCTCAAGTCGGGCGCATAGCCGGGAGTCCGCAGGATCTTTACTTGACGTCACTCAAGGATCTGGCGAGATCGTTGATGGAGGCCCGGGTGCCGAGTGCGTAAGTATCGGCGATGGCGCTGTCTCGGTGCTCGGAGTGAGCCTCACTCCGGTCGGGGTCGAGTGCGACCGCCATGAAGGCGCGACGGCTCGGGAAGGTGTTGAACCGGACCTGATGCCAAGATCGACCGTCACCGATGATGGTGCCTTCCGCAGAGAACCATGCATCGATCCGGACTCCGTTCGGGACGGCCACTGAGCCGGCGACCTCCTGGTAGGACTTCATGTGATCGGGCGTCTCCGTTGCGCTGGCTGCATCGTGGAAGCGGATCACGTGGAGCATCGTGTAGGGCCCGTCATCGTCGCTGGGCGGGTGCGGCACGTCAGCCCACTCCACCCGCTGCTCGGCCACAGGAAAGCGCATTGGTTGGCCTCCGATGACGATGGTCTGGTCCATCCCCGCTTCCTTGTGCTCGTGAGCTTTCTGGAAGTCGTCGCGCTCCTGCATTGCTATGAACGACGCCCGGGTGGGGTACCGCACGACTCCGATCCGATCCCAGGTGGGTTCGTCGCCGATGAACTGATCCTCTACGTCCGCGACGAAGACAATCTCGGCTCCCACTGCCGTCAACGGCCCGATAGGCATGTACTCGTTATCAGCCTCGCGGCCGGTAAGTGTTGTCTCCCGACCGTCCGTGTATTCGGCTCGTTCCTTGTATCGCATCAGGTTGACCATCCACACCGGCCCATCGTCCTCGGGTGTAGTGGTGGCGAGTCTGATTCCGTACTCCTGATCTATCCGTCCGTAACCTGGCATTTTCGTTCCTCCTCAGTGTGCGCCGCCTCACTATTATATTGCCACTATTTCTGGCAATTTATTGAGTCCAGAGGCAACCAAGCCACAGCAAGCCCGCACGAATGGTTACCGGCCGGCTGTGATGGCGGTGAACGCGCCTAGGGCGTGGGATCGAACTCAGCGTCCTCGGGCTCCACCGATGCCGCGTCCGTGTCGGACTCCCCGGTTGAACCGATGCCGATGTCGCCGTCGTTGATGGCTTTGAGCAGCAGCATCATTTGGCCGCGGGTGAAGTCCTCTGATTCGTTGGCTCGGAGGACCTCGTCGTAATAGCGCTCCAAGAACAGCGCCGCGTCGGCTTTGGTGAGAGGACGCTCCGGCTTGAACGTGCCGTCAGTGTAGCCAGTCGTCACACCGACTTCGGCTGCCCATTCGACAGCCTCAAAGGCGAAGTGCTCTGGCGGTACATCAGGGAACCACTGACTCTGAGCTACAGCGGGCGACTGAGACACCCAGCTAACGCCCTCGGGAAGAGAGGTAGTCCAGTTCCAGCATTGGGCGGTGCCGTCGGTTCTGAGCCCGCACGAATGGAACACGCCGGCTGTGATGGCGGTAAACGCGCCTAGGGGCGCATCCAATTGACCGAAGTCGTTCTCGCCCCAGCATTGAGCGCTGCCGTCGGTTCTAAGCCCACACGAATAGCCCCAGCTGGCTGTGATAGCGGTAAACGCGCCTAGCGGCGCATCGCTTTGACCGGCGTCGTTGTTGCCCCAGCATTTTTGGCGGTGCCGTCAGTTCTGAGCCCACACGAATGGTCCCGGCCGGCTGTGATGGCAGTGAACGCGCCTAGCGGCACATCCGCTTCACCGTCGCCGTCGTAGCCCCAGCATTGGGCGGTGCCGCCAGTTCTGAGCCCACACGAATGGCCCGTGCCGGCTGTGATGGCGGTGAAGCCTTGAGGCGTGTCGGATTCTCCGGATGAACCGGCGCCAGTGCCGTCGTTGATGGCTTTGAGCAGCACCATCATTTGGCCGCGGGTGAAATCCTCTGATTCGTTGGCTTGGAAGACCTCGTTGTAATAGCGCTCCAAAAACAGCCAGGCGTGGGCTTTGGTGAGAGGCCGGTCCGGCTTGAACGTGTTGTCGGTGTAGCCAGTCGTCACACCGACTTCGGCTGCCCATTCGACAGCCTCAAAGGCATAGTGCTCTGGCGGTACGTCAGGGAACCGCTGGCTCTGAGCGACAGCGGTAGCTGTCAGCACTCCGACGATACCGGTGACGCCAACGACGATCGCGATCATCGGCTTGCAGACAAACCGCTTGCTCATCGCTGGTGCTCCTTGACGTTGAGTGAGGTCCTCGGAACGGCATTGGCTTCATCGCGACATCCGCTGGCGGCAAGTACCGTAGCGGCACCTACCAGCGGACCGCAAAACTCCTCACGAATCGAAAACGATCCTTCTATATCTGGTCGGGAGATGAGTCCGTCGCAGTGCTCATCGCTCACGACAGTTCTCCGACGGCGAGAAGTCGCAGCGACGCAACGGCAAGCTCGGTGAGTTCTGGCGCCTCGGCGAGAGCAACGATCATTCGCCGCTCGCTGCTTGTCAGGTCAGCACCTTCGCGGTCGGCCACACCAAGAAGTCTGGCCAGTGAATCGAAGTCCCGCAGGTGTTTTGCCCGATTCGCCGCTGATTGGGAGGAGATCTTCGCGACTGCGGCGGCCTTGCCGAGCAGTGCTCCAACGATGTCTGGACGGCGAATCTTCGCAGTCACGCCGTCGACCTCCACCGCGACCACTCCGCTACGGGCGAAGGCTTGGGTCGTTCCCGGCGCCTCAATCGTCCGGCCTGTCCCGAGGCGGAGCCGAGCCCTTGTGCCGACGTTGTCGGGGGCAAGCACGTCGATCACCGCTGCCTGCCGTCGATAGCGATGAGCCGTACCCTCTGGCCCGGGGAAATCCTGGCCGAACCCGGCGTTGGTGAGCGTCGAGTGGATCCTGTCTAGACCTGCCGGCTCAGCCCGCAGGTCGACGACTACGTCGACGTCATCGGTCGGCCGGACGTCGGTAGTGCTGCGTTCCACCTCGTGCAGGAACACCATCTGGCCTCCAACCAGCAACCAGTTAGCTCCGAACGCAGGAGCAAGTTCGACCAGAGCCGACCACGACTCCGCCTGTCCGCCAAGCAACGGCGGCAGGACGACCACAGAAGACTCAGCCACGAGCCTCGATCAGGTTCTTCGCCGAGACCCAATGGCGAGGGTCACCAGAGTCCATCAAGTCCAACGCCACTGCTGCACGGGGCGCTAGACGCTCCCCCGCCTCACCCTGCTCGACTGCGACACTCTCGGCGTAAGGCCACACGTCATCAGGCGCCACCCGAAGGATCACACTGCCGAGCTGATCTGGAATCGCAGCGACCAGCGCACCGAGTTCATTGTGCAGCGACGCGGAAACGTAGAGGTTGGCCTCTGCGCCGTCAGCTTGCAGCAGCTTGCCGTAGCCGTTCGCAGCGACCGCGCCACTGGCCATGGCCCCGTCCTGCCCGGACACGAATTCGAGGTCAGCGCCACTCATCTCGTAGCGATGAATCACTCCCCGGTTGCGGTACCTGCTGACATTCGACAGATCCACCTCGACTGCGGCGATCGCCTCCCACGCACGTAGCGCGCTCAGCGGTCGCCCACGACGGTTCGACAACTGTCGGCGCGAATCGATCGACTCCCGCGAAACCGCCCAGGCGTTTCCGAACCTCACCCCCGGAAGGTCACCTGCCACCACGAGCTGGCGAACGCGCTCAGACGAGACGCCGAGCAGCGCAGACGCGTCTGCGAGCGAAAGCAGGTCCGAAGCCATGTCTGTATAATATTGGATTCCTCCAATATTTACAAGAAATTAGTCACCTAGCGAACGATCATCGCTCCGGGCAAGCCTCGCGACCCGTCGGATCCGTCTCCAAAACACGCTCCTGGAGACCAGCAATCTCGCGGGCAGGCCAGTCCGCGTTGGTAGCGCAAGGGACGAGCCGAACGTGATCCCTAGCAACCCGCATGTATCGTCGTCCACCCTCCCGGAGACACAGTGCCCTTGACCTCAAGTGGACTTGAACAGGTACGGTCGTGGGTGTGAGCGAGATCGAGACCCACCACGACGAGGGCGACCACGGCGGCACTGTGCATGACCAAGAGCACCGCGCCCACCACGGCGCTGAGCACGGGGGTCATGGACACGCCCATGCCAACGACCAAGGGCCGGCGGCCGTGTTGCGGTACATCCGCTTGGCCCCCCAGATGTGGCGATCGGATATCAACGATGCGGTGATCAAACTCGTGAATCCCCAACCCGGGGAGCGGGTGGTCGATATCGGGGCTGGAATGGGGGCGAGCACCGTACAAGCCGCTCGCCTCGGCGCAGACATCGTGGCTGTCGAGCCCACCCCGTTCATACGCGGCATCCTCGGCGTGCGGCGCCTGTTCCAACGCAGGCGCAACCAAATCACCGTTACGGCGGGCGCAGCCGAAGCACTACCAGTGGACACCCACTCAGTTGATGCCATCTGGGCCGTCAACACGATGCACCATTGGATCGACATCAAGCGAGCGACGACGGAGATCGGACGTGCGCTGCGAAGCGGAGGTCGCATCGTGCTGATTGATGAGAACTTCGAAGACCCCCGGCATCCTGACTATGAGCGGTGGACTGCAAACCGCTCCGATGACCACGCCCATCACGGCTTCTCCATGATCGATACCGCCCACATCGCCGCCCTGCTCGTCGAGGTCGGACTCGACGACGTCGTGGCGTTCGAGCGCCTTCTCGCTGACAGGCCCGTGCTCGCAGTGACAGCTCGAGCGCCAGTGACCTAGAGGCCCTCTCCTTTGGGGGCGCTCGGTCACCAACCAGAAACCTTCACCGAATCAGTCGAACGTTTCCAGGGCAGCAGATCGACCAAAATACTCGCAGCAGATCGATCAAATCTAGATTGATCGTTGTACTGGGGTCTTAGAGGTCCAGAACGGCCCTTAGACCCTTGTCGATGGCGTCAATGAGCGCCGCGGGCAGTTGCCCGGCCGCTTCCACCAGCCATGAACGATCGACGAGTTCCAATCCGAGCGGCACTGCAACAGAGTCCATCGGCAGACCTGTCACTGAGGCGTTCAGCAGCACGTTTCCGGCGAGTCCCGCTCTGTCGAGATTCGATGTCAGCGGTACGACATGGGTCTGCCAAACTTCGGCACGCACGACCTCCTCGGAAGACACCACGACACACGGCCGTCGCTTGTCGAGATCGATCCAGTACGCCGCACCTCGCGTTACCACGGCACAGATCGCTCCATCCGCTGACCCGCAGCGAGCGCGTCTGCCCTAGTCAGCTTCCGCTCTGTCGTTGCCAATGCGGCATCAGCTACAAGCTGTTGAGCGAAGGACATGGTCGATTGAGCCGCGTGGAGGCGGAGTTGTTCGGTCACCCACCTTGAGAACGGGACATCCAAGTCATCGATGATCGGCACAACGTCATCAGGGACACTGATCGTCTTATTTGGCACGTACGTATGATACATATTGATTATCAACAGCGCAACCAACCGAATGTGGCTGCTTGTCACAGTCTCCACACCACACCTCCAGCGTCGACACCCGCCGGTTGATGCCACACCGAAAAAGTAAAGGGAGGAGCGGCCAAGGCGGCTCCTCCCGTTTAGACGGCGACCGGCAACTACGTGTCAAGGTCTTCCGCTAGCATAACGGAACAATGGCGGAACAGGAACTCAATAACTCGATACCGACTTCGCTCGTACTAGCTCGGCTCGGCGAGTTCTTCGGCCACCGAACCCCCTGGCACAGACGCCTCTGGAACGTAGGCACCAACCTCGCACTCCATGAAGTCATTGAGTATGCAGACGCATGCCTCAGCGGTGCAATACCAAACACCGAAGGACTCAGGTATGTGATTGGAACCGTCAAACGCCAGGTTGACCGTGATCCAGGGGTAGCACCCTTGGCTCGCGAGATTACATCTTGTCTCGATGCGCTCAACGTTTCCTCCCAGTCGAAAATTCCCGTAGTGACCCGCGACGAACTGGAACAACTCGTCCGCCGCCTCGCGAGAGACTACTTGAACAACTGGTGCACAGCGACAATCGATCCGCATGTCGAGTTCGCTGCCAGGGCGCTCGCCTCGCACCTCCTTGACCTCGGCTTTAGCCTGGACCATCTTCACCGCTGGATCACCGCGGTAGCACCAACAATAATGAGCATGGACCAACTCACCAAGGCGACCCGAGACATGGTGGCAAGGATGCCTCCACGGAACTACACGATTTTTGTTCCGTGCGCCGCTCCTTTTGACAAATCTCGGGTCGACACCGGGCGGGTGCGTTGGCTCGACGGACATGCGGCATCGGCATGGATTCACGAGTGCCTCCCGGTCAATGAATCGCGGCGTCACTCGGGCGGCTTCCTGCTCGAAATCGAGAGTCGCGATCCCTGGTCCGCTGTTGAGGACGCCCGCGTCACTGTCGCTCGTGGTGATGCTCGAGCCAAGGTCAGTAGTCCGTCCAACGACAATATCCGCCTCAATGGGTGGGCACGAGTCGCTGGCGACAAGCGTGCCTACGAGATCCGTCCCACTCCACGTCAGGTGGAGATTGGTAGTCTCGTTCGCCAAAGCGCTGTCTATCGCTTCGACGACGGATTGGCTCCCGCTACCGACGACGCCCTAGAACTTGCCTCCTACATGGAGTCACCGTCGGCTGGTGCAGCAGTCACGGGTGGGTGGTCGGCAATCGAGGCCCTCCTTATCCGGCCCGGAGAAGGCAGCCATCACCTTGCAGCGGATCGACTTGCGTCGCTTATCGCTTGCTCGCTGCCGCGAGCTGAACTCACGCCACTCGCATTCCGGCACCAAGAGAACACAGATGATGCACTTGCGCAAGCACTGTCCGAATCGCATGCCAACTACGCGAAAGTGCAACACGTCGAGGCTCACCTGCGGGCGGGTAACCGGCTGAACCTGTCCGAGAGTAACGACCTCGCTGCGCAGGACCGAATCGTCGCCATTATCCAAGACCCACGAATCCAGCTCGGTCAGATCAAAGACTACGTGACCGAATCTCTTCGTCGCCTCTACAACCAGCGAAACACCGTCGCTCACGCTGGCTCGCTTCGATCCGCTGCACTATCCGCAACAATAAGAACCACGCTGAGCCTCGTCGGTGCCGGACTCGACCGAATCGTGCACGCACAACTCGAATCTGACGGCGAACTTCAACCCTTGAGCCTGGTAGCGCGCGCCGATGTCGAACTTCGCCTAGTGGGAACGCCTGGCGGACGCGCTCTGAGTTCGCTCCTGGAGTAATAGCGACCGGAAGGAGTCCAAGGGCTGCCCGACCCACCGTACTGGCGCCATCGGAGTCCGAGGCTGGGATCGGCGACGAGCTGGCAACGACCCATGCGCCGTCGGACGCCTTGTCGGTGAACCCGTCGACCACCTCGCCTACTTCCTTGCCGGCGTCGTCGAAGAGCGCTCGCTTGGAACAGTGATGGGGAGCGATCACCCCATCGAAGTCCAGGTCATCGTCGCCAACGGTAGCCAGGATCGAGCCGAGACTCTCATGGGCCAGATCACCAAGAAACAAGATCCGCTGCTCGCAATCATCAGATGAGAGCGTGACGCGCATCACCAGGCTCGTGTCGTTTCGGTCCGTGTTCTCGTCGACGTCCGGAAGGCCGTGGAAGCCGGCTGCGAACGTACCGGCGAGATTCCACCCGTCAACCCACGTCGTCGTTGACCCGATCAGCGAGCGTGCATCCTCAGGGAGGTCCTTCAGCTCTTCGAACTCGAACAGGTCCTCGCGGCCAACGACTCGCAATCGATCACCCGATCCAGCGCCGCCATCCTTCATCACTGCGACGCGACGGTCAGCCTCTTCCCGGAAGGCCGTCGCGTCGTCGCAAAGGTCAGCTTTGTACTCCTCGAAGATGCGAGGCGTCATCCAGAGTTCACCGATCAGAACGTTCTCGTCCTCCAGTAGTTGCGTGAAGCCCCGACAGTGGTCCTGGTCCGGGTGCGTGAGGACGAACACTGCGAGATAGGGCTGGTCGTCAACGATCGGTAAGATCTCGACGAGTTGCTTGACGATCGGCACATGTGGTTCGTCGTCGTCGCCAGAGGCCAGGTGGTTGAGGTCGACCTGCACGATCAGCTCGGCACTATCACCCTCTTGTCCGGTCAGGAGTGTCAAACTGTCGCCCGAACCGACATACCAGGCCACGAAGCCAACGTCCGGCAACTCATTGCGTTTCTTCGCGTCGCCTCCCGAGGTCTGGCGAATAACAGTGCTGTACTTCCAGCAGTGTGATTCCTCCAGGCTATCGGTGCTTGTGACACATTCCAAAGCGAACGATCAATGACGCTGGCCAACACCCGCGCGGTCGACTGAGCGCTCCCAGCACGGCTCCACCGATCTCAAGTTCATGTTGTGGCCGCAGAGGTGGCTCATCGCTGGAAGCGTCGCGACGGTATTCCAAGACAACCGCCCAGGTCCTCAACGACGCGGCGCGGACCGCAGGATCCTAGGTCCTCGAGGGCCGCCTGGCCTTCGCCGAAACACGAACCGCGAGGACATCGCTGGCAGCTAGTTCGCTATCCGTGCTGGCAGTACTGCGCCGATCGGCCGCGCATTGCGTTACCCGACGCGATGCCGACGACCTCCCTCTATTTCAAAACTTAGGCCGTACTCGCGTTGGGCCGCGTCTCACTTCCACACCATCCGCTGCGCTCGCTCGGCGCCTCCCGCCGACTCGCGCGATTGAGCGTAGGGCGCATCTACGACCCTGCTCTGCTAGCGCACGATGTCAGCGGATCTCGGCTTCCCATCCGCGAGTCTCGATGATCGCCTGAATCCGGTTGAAGGCTCTGAGGGCGATCGACGCGCTTACGGAGCCCCGGCCGGTCCAAGACATCTTCCACCTCGGCAAGAAGCGCGGGACAAATCACGACGTCGATGCCTCCCCTGTCCAGCCACCGGGCGACTAGTCGGTACGACGGTCCGGTCTGAATTGCAGCAGAGACCAGAACGTTCGCGTCGAGAATCACCTCCACGATTGGGCTCAACGGGCACGGAGGCTACGGCGCACGGTGCGAACCTCTTCGACCGCGATGTCCATCGCCTCGTCTTCGGAAAGATCCGAGTTCTCCACGTTTGCGGCAAGCTCCGTACTCACGCGTCGCGTGAAGTACTCCCAAGCCGATTGACGGCTGACTCCGAGCGCCTCGCCGATCGCCGCCCACGACGCTCCCGCGTCTCGGGCCGCTGCAATCTGCTTCCACCGAAACTCATCGAGTTGCGCCTCTGCACGAGACACCTCACGCAACACGTCAAGCGGCTCAACCGGCAGCGAGTCAGTAGCGATCAAACTCATAGATGTCATGGTACCCTGACACTGGTCAACGCACTTCCCCATACGCGGGAGGTGCCACCGGGCCCTCGTGGAGGTCGAGACAACAGCTCTTGTGTCCACCGGAATCGCAAACCCCCAGGTCACAGCGCTACCTCTGTTCACGACGAGAAAGTCCGACATCCGACACTCCGAGAGCTGTAACGCTCTGACCAGGGGTTTTGCCGGTGTCGGAGGGGGGACTTGAACCCCCACGCCCATAACGGGCACTAGCCCCTCAAGCTAGCGCGTCTGCCAATTCCGCCACTCCGACGTGGCCATCCAGCGAGCTGGATGCGAAGCACGAGCCTAGCGCCGCGCCTGAGCGACCACACTCGAATAAAGGCCGATCCAGGCGCTCAGAAGATCAGCGCGTAGGCGACCGAAGAGAACCCGAAGACCACCGCGGCGACCACGGTAATCCGGTCAAGGTTGCGCTCGACCACCGTCGAACCCGCGGCCGCGGCACCGGCACCGCCGCCGAACATGTCCGAGAGTCCCCCACCCTTACCGCTGTGCAACAACACCAACAGAATCAACGTTGAAGCCGAGACAAGCCAGAGGGGAGCAACGATCCAAACCATGGCATCAGCCTAACCGGAGCGCCGCCAGAAAGGATTACCAGGAGATGTCCGCTATTGGGCTAGTAGTCAGCCGGTTCGTAGAGGACCATCTCGACCCCGCCCGGTAGAACCATGATGATCACGACACCCCAACCCATATCACGCGGTTCGCCCCGGAATTCGACTCCCTTGGCCCGCAATTCCTCGATCGTCGCTTCGAGGTCGTCACACATGAACGACACCTCGTGCGTGGCGCGATCGCCGGGGTGAATGTCCAGCTCCGGTGGACCGGCGTGAGGCTCCATCGTCGTTTCAGGAAGACCGAAGATCATGAAGCCACCATCTTCGGCCACGACCGGGAGTTTCAACGCGTCGCGCATCACCGCACGGAAGGCGTCGATCTCGGACGTGTAGAACAGTGTGTGGGCTCCGGTAATGGCCATAATCAGCTCGCATTTCTCGCGATTTCCAGCGGTAGTAGGGGTCATTCGTAGTGGCAAATTACTGTATATATCTCAGCCGTAATACCTCGTTCAGCCGAGCACCTCGAGCGTGTACCGCACGACGGCTGCGACCTCGTTTTCGCTAAGCTTCCCGGAGAACGATGGCATGGCACCTTTGCCGTCGAGGATCAGCTGTCCCATATCGGCTGGATCCGAGAACGTTTCCGTCGCCTTGCCGTCGCTCAGCTTCGGTCCGCTGCCGCCTCCACCATCGTTGCCATGGCATCGGGAGCAGCTTTGCGACCATACATCGCGACCAACTACGAGCTCAGGGTCAGGCTTTCCGTCGGGGCCGAGAGGCACGTCCACGGCGTCGGCGGCGCATCCGACGAACAAAGCGGTCGCGGCGACCAGAATCCACAGAAAACGACTCATCGGCACTCCGCTAGGCGCGACCCTTGAGGCCCAGCAAGCTGCGAGCCTCGTCCGGCGTGGCGATCTCGTGATGCAGGAGTTCAGCCAGAGCCCGGATGCGTCGTACCTGATCAGCATTCGACTTGGCGAGCGTGCCGGGTCCGTCCCAGAGGGAGTCCTCAAGACCCACCCGAACGTGTGATCCAAGGGTGAGTCCCATGGTCGTGAGTCTTATCTGATGAGCGCCCGCGCCGAGCACCGACCATGCCCAGTCGGACCCGAAGAGGCGCTGAGCGGTTCGCCGCATGTGCATCAGGTCTTCGGGATCGGGTCCGATTCCTCCGAGGATCCCCATCACGGTCTGCACGAACAGCGGAGGTTCAACAAGACCCCGTTCCAGGAAGTGGGCCAGATTGTAGAGGTGTGACACGTCGTAGCATTCGAATTCGAAACGAGTACCCATGTCCCGGCAGGTTGAGAGAATTCGTTCGATGTCGGCAAATGTGTTCTTGAACACGAGGTCACGACTGTTCCCAAGATGCTCGCGCTCCCACGAGTGTTTGAACTCGGGGTAGCGGTCCAGCATGGGAAAGAGCCCAAAGTTCATCGATCCCATATTCAGCGACGCTATCTCGGGCGCGAACTTCATCACAGGTTGCAGTCTCTCGTCGAGCGACATGTGGGGACTCCCGCCCGTCGTGATGTTCACCACCACGTCACTGGCCGCGGAGATGACAGGCAGAAATTCAGCGAAGACTGCCGGGTCCTGAGTCGGCTTTCCGGTTGTGGCGTCGCGCGCATGAAGATGAACGATCGCCGCTCCCGCTGCAACCGCCTGGATCGCGGCTTCTGCTATCTCTTCGGGGGTCACCGGTAGATGGGGCGACATCGACGGAGTGTGGATCGAACCGGTCGGGGCACAAGTGATGATCACGTTGGTCATGTCGAGGCCGCATTCCGACGAAGTTTGGGCAGCACATCACTGGCGATCCGGCCCAGTTGCTCCTCGATCTCCCGGTAGCTGTCACCAGGCATACCCGGGAACAGCAGCAGGTTCTCGAGGCCGATCTGCTCGTCGTACCAAGCGATCTGTTCTGCCACGTCCTCGGCTGTGCCGACCGCGAAGACCTTCTGATCAAGCGTCTCCTCGAGGGTGGGCACCAGCCCCATGGGCGCCGGTTTGCCGTCGGCACCCATGTAGCCCTTGCTCCATCCATAGGGTCCGAGGAACTTCCAGAATTCGTCGTGGCCGGGGCGGATCGCCTCGATCGCCTTCTCCCGGGTGTCCTCAACCCGGGTGCACAGAACCAGCATGCGGTTCTCGCCACGCGCCAGGGTGCGACCGTGGGTCTCCTCGTAGATCTCCTGATAGCGCTCCCAGAACATCTTGAGGAAACTGGGGTTGAGGTTCCACCAGACGCCACCCCAGCCCCACTTGGGAACCAGTTCGAGTGTCGGCGGTGAAGTGATCGCCTGCCAGGTCTCGTATGGATACAGCGGTCGTGGCACCAGCGTGAGTTCCTCGACCTCACCACCGCGGTCGGGGATCCCCGGCGGCGGGAAGTCGTAGTGCTTGCCGTGGAACGAGAAGGTCTCCTGCTCTAGCGCCATATTGATGACCTGCATAGCTTCCTCGAACTGTTCGCGGTTCAGCTGATCGGCCGTGGCCTTGTCAGGGTTGTCGAAGCTGCCGATCCTGGAGCCCAGCGGTTCGGATTCACGCGGAACGGTGCCCCGTCCCACTCCGAGAATCGCCCGGCCCCCCGAGATGTTGTGGAGAGTGGCGAAGTCCTCAGCCAGCCTCAGTGGATGCCACTGTGGGACGACGTTGAACGCCATCCCGATCTTGATCCGTTCGGTTCTCTCGGCGAGGATCGCCCCGATCAGGATTCCGTTGGGGATCACCTCGTATCCCTCGTACTGGAAGTGGTGCTCGGCAAGCCAGTAGGAGTCGAAGCCGAGTTGTTCGGACACGACTCCCATGTCGATGACCCGTTCTGTGGTTTCCCAGATCTTTTGGTTGTCGTAGCGACGATCAGTCGGTGCCGGCGGGCCGGATCCGGCGTCATCCATCTCGACGCCTCCGAAAAGAAAGATACCCGTTCGCATACTTAAACCTTATAACTTTCACTATACCTATACAAGACGCTTGACGCCACACCTCTCCCCTACCGAGTTCTTCAGGGCGTGTAATGAACGACTGTCCACTGATCGGCCGAGGCCGCAAGCACTCCGCGATGGTAGACGCGACGAGACATCGGTTCGTCGGCGATGGCCGCTCGTGGCGACTCGCTGTCAATGACCAGCAGGTCGGCCAAAGACCCGATCTCAACGTCCAGCCGAGGCAAGCCGATCCCTTCCCGCGCGGCGTTGCTGACCATCTGGTAAGCGTCGTCGGGGGTCTGATGACCCGCCATAACCAACAACGCCGCCGTCTCAAGTGGATCGCTGCGGCCGACGGGATTGAACGGATCTTGCACGTTGTCCGCACCAGCGGCGACGAGTACTCCCGCTTGTTGGAGCGCGTACACAGCGGTGAGGCCCCGAGGTGTGGCAGTCAGATGTTCCCGGCCCTGGAGGAACAGATTCGTCTGGGGAAGGCAGAAGACGCTCACGCCGGCCTCGGCGACCTCCTTGGCGACCTCAGCCTGGACCTCGGGGGTCTGCATTCCGAGGCTCACGCAGTGGCTGGCCGCGACCGGGTGCTCGAATCCGCGGTCCTGCACTTGACGGGCAAGGTCGCGCAGCGTCAGAACTGCGGGGTCGAGCGTCTCGTCGACGTGCAAGTCGATCCCGAGGCCCGCCTCGGTCGCCACACCGATGGCATTCTCGATGAGGCCGGGCCCATCGGGATCGAGGTGCGGGCACCCCCCGACCAGGTCCACGCCAGCCTCAACGGCAGCCACCAACGCGGCTCGATTACTGGCACCCTCGGTCCCGGTCATCGGCGAGATCGTGAGCGCCACGAGTTGGATGTCGATCAGCCCCTCGAAGTGCGACTTGGCTTCCTGCAGTGCCACCACCCGGTCAACGCCGAAGTTGCCGCCGACGGCCACGTGACTTCGGACGGCCGTGACACCGTGGACCAGCAGCAACTCGATCGCTTGGACAGCTCGCGCAACAATGCCGTCGTGGGTGATCTTGCCGGCCGCTGCGGCCGCGTCGCCCGCCTCGAACGCCCCCTGCAGATCGCCCCGGAGGTTCGGCACCGTCTCGGCGATCAACGCATTGTCGAGATGGGCGTGAGGCTCGGCCAACGCAGGTAGTACGAGCCAGCCGCCCAAGTCGTCGACTGGCACGTCGACTGGCACGTCGCCTGGTGCCGTACCCGTGTCGTACACTCCGCTGATCAACCCGTCGGTTATCTCGATATCGACCCGCCGACCGTCTACAAGACGTCCGTCACGCAACACTCGCGACATCGCTGTGATCACCGTCCACTGAGTTCGACCCCGAGCTTTTCGACCTCTGTCGTTGAGGGTGGGCCTTGCATGTTAAAGATAACTTGATCGACGCCTGCCTCGCCAAACGCTGCAGCTTCGTTGGCGAGTCGTGAAGGGTCGGCCCCGGGTTCCCAACCGACGTGCACAGTGCGGAAGATCTCCGAAGGGTCGCGTCCGAGCGCCTCACAATGCCCGACGAGAGCCTCGTTGGTATCCTGCCACTCCGCTACCGACCGGAACCCGCCGTCCCACTTCTGAGCCCACTTCGCGACGATCCTGAGGGTGCGGGTTCTTCCTCCTCCTCCGATCAACACCGGTGGATGAGGACGCTGGATCCCCTTGGGTTCGCAGCGGGCATCAGTGATTTTGTAATACTGCCCATCGAAATCGGTGACCTCCTGCGACAGCAGCCGAACGATCACCTCGACGCCTTCCTCGAAGCGATCGAGGCGTTCAGTCACCGTGCCGAGCTCGATGCCATAGGCAGCGGATTCTTCGAGGTGCCAGCCGGCACCCAGTCCGAGATCGAGACGGCCCTCGGAGATGATGTCGAGCGTTGCGGCCATCTTCGCGGTGACGCCAGGGTGCCGGTAGTGCATCGCGTTCACCATGCACCCAATGCGGATCCGGGTCGTTGCCTGGGCAAGCGCGGCAAGCATCGTCCAACTCTCCAAGCAGGGACCGTACGAGTCACCGCTCCCCGGGTACATGGCGCCACCTAGCGAGTAGAAGTGATCGAAGTTCCAGGCTTGGGCGTACGCCTCACACTCGTCTGTGACTCGCCAAACATCGAGAAATCCGTGCCATGTGGCGTGGTGGGGTGGGGTCTTGATTGCGTACTCGACCATGTTGTGACCCCCTCAACTCCCCTCATCGATGAGGTCGTCAGACCGCGGGATAGTTTGTTGGTTGAAAACTTTGATTGTTATCAAGTAGCGTACAGAGATGCCACACGGACCTGCAAGGGGTGGTCCTACTCAGGACGAAGATTGGTTGCCTATCGACTTGGCAGGATCCCGATCTTCGGGCGGCATACTCCTCAAGGACCTGTGGACCGGAACTGTTCCCTACGCTTTCTTCCCCGGCTTTCTCAACGAATCGGAGTGCTCCGCAGTAGTCGAAGCCCTGGAACGAGCACCGATGAATACCTTCAAGTCTGGCGACGCTTACGTTTCAACACTCGGCGTATACCTGCCGGACTCCGTGGACGATCCAGATGCATACTTCGCCAATGCCGCCGAACTTGAGCCGGCGATCGCGTCCGTGCTCAAACTTGATGGGGGCGACGTGCGCGACAGGATCCGTCTCATGTTCGAGTCACGCCTGAACCGCCCCGTCGTTGCCGCGACCAATCCAGACGGCCGAGAGTACGGACAGGGAAGCCTCCGCATACACGGAACCGGCGCAGGATCCTCGGTTCACCGCGATGTCGCAGCGGTGGATGCAGCCGGATGGAACGTGGCCTCCTTGGATGCGCAGTTCTCCGCGGTGCTGATGCTTCAACCCCCTGACGCAGGGGGAGAACTGGTTGTGTATCGACAGAGATGGCAGCCCAGCGACGATGCGGAGTTCAAGAACAAGGGAGCCAAGGGCTGGGACCCGCGAGTAGTAGACGGGGCTCAGTTTGCGTCCTACTCAGCCGCGGCCGGAGACCTCTATGTGTTCAACCCGACGCAATATCACGAGGTGCCTGTGACATCAGGAGATTCCGGTCGTGTCAGCATGCAGTTCTTCATGGCCTTCGACCTCGATGGCAGCGGTCCAGTCGTTACGCTCTCTTGAGGATGGATCGACTCCTACGCAACGGCCGACTACCAGACGGCAACCTGGTCGATATCGAGATAACCGACGGCATGATCAACGCGGTGCGTGACTCGTCGGCACTATCTGATGACGCCGCTGTCGACGACTTGGGGGGTTGGCTGGTACTACCTGCGTTGGCTGAACCTCACGCCCATCTCGACAAGGCACTGACCGCTGAGTTGGTCCCGAACCCCCGTGGCGATCTCGACAGTGGCTACGAGGCCTGGACCACCGCAGTTCAAGGGGGGAAGTTCACCCACGAAGGCATGGTCGCGAGAGCGATCCAGGCCATCGAGTTGCTACTGGTCCACGGCGTCACCGCGATACGCAGTCACGTGAACGTCGGCGGCGACTCTGGTATCGGCAATGTGCTGGCGATGCAGGAAGCCAGAGCGCACTTCGCGGGACTTGTCGATATTCAACTCGTCGCGCTCACCCTCACCCCCACCACCGGCACAGACGGTGCCGCCAACCGGGCTGCGCTGGCCGACGCCATCGAGGTGGGCGCCGACATCGTCGGCGGCTCTCCCAACTTCGATCCGGACCCTGCCGGCTTCATCAGCAACGCGCTGGACGCGGCTACCGACGCCGGGGTCGGGGTCGATCTCCACATCGACGAAACGCTCGACCCCTCATCGCTCGACGTTCGCGAACTCGCTCGCCAGGTGACCGAGCGCTGCTTCGAACACGGCGTAGCGGCCAGCCATTGCGTGAGCCTCGGGATGCAGACCCCGCAGACCCAGGCTGAAGTGGCCTCAGAAATCGCCGAAGCTGGGATCACGGTGTTCCCGCTTCCCCAAACCAACCTTTATCTTCAGGGCCGCGATCACCCATCGGGCACCCCCCGCGGCCTGACTGCGCTTCGCGCCCTACGCGACGCCGGGGTGTCGGTCGCGGCCGGCGCTGACAACGTCCAGGACATCTACAACCAGGTTGGCCGAAGCGATCCCCTGGAAACCGCCGCTCTGTTGGTGATGGCCGGCCATCAGTTCCCCGATGACGCCTACCGGATGGTCAGCAACAACGCTCGCCAGGGCATCGGCCTGCCGAGAATCGACATCGCCTCGGGCGCGCCCGCCGATCTGCTGGTGATCGATGCCGCGTCGCGCCGCGAGGCCATTGCCGACGCACCGATGTCGCGACGCGTCTACCACCGCGGTGAACTCGTGGCTTCGGCCGATCAGAGCACTCAGATCCTTCGACCCGACTGACCGACCGGTAACCCAATCAGTTCAGTGAGGGATGTCGAGATCAACGTCGCTCGAGTACATCGCCACGATCTTCTGATCAGTCTCCCAGGCACCCGCAGCGCCCGCCCGGTTCCCATCGAGGCGAACCAGTAGATCATGGGCTAGCGCATCGACATTGTCCTGCTTGACCGTGTCGACCTCGCCAGCCTGTATGGCAGCGAGGGCCGATTCGACGCCGAGCCGGCAAGCATGGCATGCGGACAGGAGATCGGACTCGGTGGTACCCCCGAGTACAAATCCGCAAAAAGCCGCGTAGACGTACAAAGGCTCCACAAACTTGAGCAGTGCGATGCGGTCCCCGTCGACAACATCAGCACTGGTCACCGGGGTTTCCTCGAAGCTGGCCCGGCCCTGGCTCAGATTGGCCAGAAAGTCTCGCGGTTTCGGTTCGATGGTCAGGCCAGGTCGATCACGATCCATGACAAAGTACGTTGCCTCTGGTCCTGTTCCGACCCTGACCACAAGTTGACCCACGCTTCGTGCCGCGGCAATCCAAGCTTTGTTCCCCGAGAGCGTTCCGGCCGAAGGTAGCCCATTGAGACGGACGCCGGGCAGCGGCGGGTCGTTCTCACGGTCCTCGGTCGCCGCGTAGGAGACCCATGACCGCAGAGTCGCTGTGGGGAACACATGTCGGCATGCGGCCTGATAACCAGCGACGAACACCCAGGCCAACCGGTCCGCGATCAAACCACCGCTGATGGCCATGGCAAGCAGATCAGGCTCCCGGGGAAGCGCGTGTTCAACCCATGCGTCGTGGTACGCGGCTTCCGACGCCGCTTCGACTCGCGCCAATCCGCCATCGACTGGGGACTCGTAGACCTCGCTCTGGGTCATATCTTTCGGATCCCTTCGGGTTTGCTCATCGCAGAATGATCGTTTCGCTAGCGGTTGCGTAGCTGCGACTGTCGTCGCCTCATCGAACTGATCCGCTGACCGACCGGACCTTTCAGGTCGCGCTCCACAACATCGGCGGTATTGCGTCCCGGGGCTCCCACAATTCCCGATCCCGGGAAGGTGGCGGCGCCCGAAAGATACAGACCGGGGATCGGCGTACGGTAGCGGGTCGTCTCACGCGGTCTCCCCAGAAAAGTCGCCAGTGGCGAACCGTCGTATGAGGGTGTCTTGCCACGATGCAACGAGAACTCGGCCTCGTACCGATCCGGCGTCATCGCTCGCCACGACTCCACTAGGTCCAGCGCGCCTGGTTCCATGAGTCCGGCCCACAGTTCAAGCCAACGCTCCGGTTCCTTCGAGTCGGACCAGCCTCCGGGTACGGAGTAGGGAGTAAAAAATATCTCGAGGCTCAGGACGTGACGGCCATCCCCCGGACTCATCTCGGCATCGAGCACGGACGGATAGTTCATCACCAGCGTCGGTCGATCAGACGCCAACCCCTCCTCGCGAAGACGATTGGCAGTCTCCAACTCGTCGGGCCGCAGAGACACGATCATGGCCGGGTTACAGATGTCCAACTCAGGGAGGCGAGCCTCCAACCGATCCGCTCCCTTGAACCGTGGCAGTCCAGTCAGGACCGCGTCGAGCTTCGATGCGGAGCCTTCGTCGATGTATCGGTTTCGCCAGCGCTGCACCGTCCGGCGCGCAGCCGGAGGGGGCTCGTCGATCCAGTCTACGAATACGCGGTGCGGGTCACAGGAGGTCACCACCACATCGGAGACGAGTTCCGTCCCGTCTGAGAGCCTCACACCCTTGATCCCGCCACCGCGAACAATCAGCTGGTCAACGCGACTGTCACATCGGACACGACCACCCGCGGCTTCAAAACTAGCCCGAATCGCCTTGCCCAGCGCCCCGCTGCCGCCGCGGGGCCGACCTTGGTGCATGAGATGGTAGGAGGCGAAGTTGAGAGCCGCGAGCCCGGTGCCTTTCATGTCGGGCCCGAGACCCCAAGCGGTCGGTGCGTGGGAGATCGACGGCATCGTCACTCGCCAGTCGTCGAAGTAGTCGGCCATGATGTCATTGACACTGCGTTTGGACCAGTTCATAAACCGAGCCGTGGCCCGTCCCCGCTTGGCAAGTACGGCGGAGATCCCCCGAGCTGACGGACGGGTCCGGGCGATCTCAAGCGCCAACTCAGCGACGGGCATGGCGTCAGCCAGGTAGCGCCGATAGCCATCGACCTGGGTCGGGTAAGTTGCCGCGAGGTCGTCGATGGTCTGATCGGGGTCGTGGTAGTGAACCCATGGCTCGGAGTCGTCGTGGAACACGTTGACAGAATTTGCCTCGGCCTCGAGGTAGTGGAGGCCGTGGGCGACGAGGCCAAGCTCGTCGATCACGTCCATCGAGCGGATCACAGAGTGTTCACAGCCACAGATGTTGAAGCGAGCACCCAGGTCTGACACGGTGGACGAGCAGCCGCCCACTGTTGGCCGTGACTCCAGCAACAGTGTGTCGAACCCGGCTCGAGCCAGATAGCACGCGCAAATCAAGCCATTGTGGCCAGCGCCAACGACGATGACATCTGCGTCAGCCATTCGGCTCCTGTTCGTTTCTCGCGTCCAAGTTCGTTATGCTTCCTCGTAACCGAACAAACTACTGTACCAAGCAAAGTTTGCAATTAGCAAACATCGCTAGCCCGTGCTATAGTCACGACGTGCGTCAACTCCGGGTCGTTTTCCAGACCGACCGCTACGACGACAGCGTGGCCTTCTATTCCGATGTCCTCGGGCTCGAGACAGCCGAATCTTGGGGCGGACCCACGGCGCGAGGATGTCTGTTCGCTTGGGAGGGAACACTCGTCGAGTTCTTCGAAGGGGACTGGGTCGAATCCGGTACACAACTCGCCATAGAGGTCGCCGACGCCGACGCCGAGTACGCCCGGCTTGTGGCCGCGGGAGCCGATCCTCAAGAGCCTGCTGACATGCCCTGGGGTCACCGAAGCGTATTTATTGCCGACCCCCACGGAAACCAACTCAACTTCTTCCAAGTCAACCCACAACCGTCGGAATCGTGAGCCGCCGCTACGAAGATCTGACCGGCCCGGAAGTCGCCAACGAGGTCTCGGCTTCCTCCATTCTCCTGCTGCCTGTCGGCGCTGTCGAACAGCACGGCCCCCACCTTCCCCTGTCTGTCGACCATGTAATCGCCCACGAGACCGCCACCGCGGTCGTCGACGAATGCGGCGACGAACTCGACATCTGGCAGCTACCCACCATCTCGATCTCCAAATCGAACGAGCACGCCTGGTCGGCGGGCACGCTTTTCCTCTCCCCCGACACCCTGCTGGCGATGCTGCGAGACATCGGCCGCTCGATCAGCTCAACGGACGCCGAGCGGCTCGTGCTGCTCAACGGACACGGGGGCAACACCAGCCATCTTGAGACAGCTCTACGGGAGCTCCGCCTCGAGTTCGGCTTAAGAACGTTTCTGATGCATCCCGCGCTCCCTCCCGCCTACGGAGGACCGTCAACCGAGAACGAACTGGGGATGGGCATTCACGGCGGACTCGACGAAACATCGGTCTTCATGCACCTCAGACCAGACCAGGTCCAACTAGACAAGGCAGAACGGCGGGTGCCGGAGGCCCTCGACGAGAATACCCATGTGAAGTTCGGCGGCTCAGTCTCATTCGGTTGGCTGTCCAACGACTTCAACCCCGACGGGTATATCGGAGACCCGACCGGTGCCACCGCCGAGCGAGGCAAGCAACTCTTCGAACATTCCGTCGCCGTGCTGAGCGAAGCCATGCAGGAGGTCAAGACCTTCGACTTCGGCCGATGACACCGACGAGACGCGCCGGCATCCGGTGCACAACCGCCATACTCAGGTGGATTACAGTGAGCGAATACTGCTGACACCTAGCAAGCAACAAGGGAGGCTTCAAGCATGAGCGTAGGGGCCGCACTGCGCCGACGGCGCAACGAACTCGGCATGACACTGCGAGAACTCGCCGAAGAGGCCGAGCTGACAAGCGGGTTTTTGTCACAAGTGGAGAACGACCATGTGTCGCCTTCGCTGAAGTCTCTCGGACGCATCGCGGAGGTTCTGCGCTTTCCGCTGTTCCAACTCTTGAGCACCCATGCCAGCAATCCCGTCGTGCGCGCCGACGAACGGATTGCGGTCCCGTGGATGGATACAGGCGTCGAGGCCGTGTTGCTGACGCCTTATCGGGACTGGCAGATGCTGCCGTTCCACCGCACCATGACCCCCGGCGAGCGGTTGCCGGCGGTCCGTCTCGAGCGGGCGCGCGAGGAGTGGTACTACGTGCTGGGAGGGGCCATCGAGATCACCCTCACCAATGACGAGTGCTTCGTGTTGGAAGAGGGCGACGCGATCCACTTCGAGAGCAGCCGGTTGCATGAGGTCGCCAACCCGACGGACAAGACGGCTACGTTCATCTGCATGATGACGCCACCCCAGTTGTAAGGGGGATCCAACGATCGTGGGCAGGCTGACGTGCCGACGTTCATCTGCATGATGACGCCACCCCAGTTGTAAGGGCCTTCGGACAACCGTAGAAGGGGTGTCGAGTCAGACGGTCAACCGCCGGGTCCGCCGGACGAGGGACCTTCCGACCAGCAGGCATCCCACCGCGATCGTCCCGGTTACGGTGTAGACCCATGTGACACCGTAGCGGATCGCGTCGTTGGTCTTGGCGGCAAGAACGACATCCTGACCGGCGATGACCTCGCGCACCGCCTCCACGTCGCCGACCTGGAGGTCAACGACCAGAAGAAGGACGGCACCCGCGAGGGCCACGCCGTACATGATGCCGAGTTGTCGGACGAATTCATGGGCGGCAGACAAACGGCCCATCTCCCCTTGTTCACCATTGGCTTGGAGAAGCGTGAGCCCTGCTGTGCTCACCAAACCGAGGGACACACCGATGAACGTCAAGGCCCCGAACAACACCGGCAGGGGCCAACTGACGAGGGCGACGGTAGTACCGGCCAGGACAAGGGACGGGATGAGGAGCCGACAGCCGAGCCGAATCACCTCGGTTTCGTGCCAATCGTTGAGCAGTCGACTGTAGGCGAGCGATCCCGCGGTCCAACCCACAGCCAAGAACACCAGCGTAAAGGCCGCGAACTCCACCGATCGACCACGGGCGGTTTGGACGTAGAGGGGCAGGAAATTATCTGACGCGATCGCAATGAAGATCGCCAGGCCGGAAGTTGCATGTATCCACATCAGCGGGAACCGGGTCAGGTGTTCGCGGGCCAGCACCGGTTCATCGACACGGCCACTGTGGCGCCAGTACATCCTCGCCACCACTGCGGTCGCAGCGATCGCCGCAACAACAGCCCACCAGCGCACCCCGACCTGAGACACGGCCGTCAACGAGCAGACGATAAGGAGGACTAGCAGCCCGGTTCCCCTCCAGTCGGTCTGGATCCGGGCCGGGCGGTCACGGGTCGTGGGCAGTGTCACCCAACCTGTTCCCAGCGCGATCATTATCAGCGGCAGTTGGACAACGAAGACGATCCTCCACCCACCGAGGGCCAGCATGATGCCGGCCAACGCCGGGCCTCCGAGGCCCATCGCCCCAAACATCACCGACTGCGCTGCGAAGGCGCGGGGGCGAAGCTTGTGGGGATAGGCCAGACCGATTGTCGCGGTCGAGACCGCGAAGGCGAGTCCTTCGCCAAACCCCTGGAGCGTGCGCGCCAGAACAAGCATCGGCATCGACGGTGCCGCCGCGGCCGCGGCTGTGAACAGCAGAAGCCAGATCCCAGTGAAGCGGAAGGTTCGACGCACCCCGACGGCATCGATGACGGGGCCGGCGACCACGACTGCGATAGCTGAGGTCGCGAAGTAGCCAGTGAACACCCAGGGCAACAAGGCGACTCGACCGAGATCCTCCGCGATTGTCGACAGGGCGGCGACCAGGGAGAGTCCGCCGAATCCGACGACTGCCGCAATGGTCAGGTTGGCGACGGTGATCCGCAGGTACACCCTCGACCAGATGCCGGCGCCGCTGCTGGTGTCGGGTCCACCGTCGAGGTCGTCCCTCATGAGTGGGCCAGGAGCGTCGGTGCGAGCATGACTGACCGAAGTGTAGTCGGGTACTTAAGTCTTATCGAACAGAAATTGGCATATGTGATCGTCGGTGTGATCCAATGACTCCACCATTGAAGAACCAGGTACCGAAGGTGATCACAGAAGGAGTGTCAACATGAATCGCGCGGTGTCCCCCACCGAGATCGCTCCGCTGGCCGCGAACTACGTTCACGCGGTCTTGAGTGACCGCCCGTCGAGACTGCTCCACACCTCTGGCGTAGTTCCCGTCCGTGCCGACGGAAGCGTGCCCGACGACATCGCGGAGCAAGCCGCGGTGGTGTGGGCCAATCTCCACGCAATCTTGGTCGACGCCCAAATGTTCGTCGATGACATCGTCTCGGTGACGACCTACGTCGTCGCCGGGGAAGAACTGGGTCCAGTCATGGCCGCTCGCGACACTGCTCTCGGAGATCACCGCGCCGCCTCCACGCTCGTGACCGTGCCGGAACTAGCTCAACCTGCATGGCTCTTGGAGGTCGCAATCATCGCCGCTCAATGACGCACCACACATGATTGTGCATCAACCCCTAACTTTATTTAGGCTTCGTACACTCCACTTGCTGTGTGTTAACTTTCTGTATATGGAGAGCGTGCGGTCCGAGAGCGTTTTGGCCGACATGGATGGATCAGCGCTGGAGTTCGACCGAGTGTCGATGGTGTTCCCCGACGGCACCGAGGCGCTGAACAACGTCTCGTTCTCCGTCGAACCGGGCGAGTTCGTCACGATCGTCGGCCCGTCCGGTTGCGGTAAGTCGACACTGTTGAGAATCGCCTCCGGGCTACTCGATCCCTCCAGCGGATCAGTCGAAGTGGACCAGGAACGGATCGGCTATGTGTTCCAGGACGCGACCCTCATGCCCTGGCGGACCGTACAGGGCAACGTCGAGTTGCTACCCGAACTCCACGGTTACAAGAAGGCCGAACGACGAGCGCTCGCAACGGCCGTCATCGATCTGGTCGGGCTCAACGGCTTCGAGAAGCACTACCCGAAATCGCTGTCGGGCGGTATGAAGATGCGCGTTTCGCTGGCCCGGACCCTGACTCTCAGACCACCCCTCTTCCTCTTCGACGAGCCCTTCGGCGCGGTTGACGAGATCACCCGGGAGCGCCTGAACGAAGAGACCCAAGAGCTGTTCAAGAACGAAGGGTTCGCCGGCCTGTTCATCACCCACTCGATCCCTGAGGCGGTGTTCATGTCGACGCGGGTGCTTGTGATGTCGGCCCGGCCCGGCCGGCTGGTTGCCGAATTCGACGTTCCCTTCAGCTTTCCTCGGATGCCCAACCTCCGTTTCGACCCTCAGTTCGCCGAATTGAGTAGCGAGGTGTCGAAGGCCCTCCGAGGAGCGTACACGTGAGCGAGACCCCGGTCCCCGACAGCGCCATGGAGGAGACGGTCGGTGACGTGGCAGAAGAGGCCTCGGTCGCGACCCCCGCCGGGCGACGACGGATCACTCTGATCGATGTGGCGGGTCCGACACTCATCTTTGCGGCGTCGCTCGGTTCCTGGTACTGGCTGAGCTATTTCGGGATGTCAGAGAACCGGCGGTTCCTTGTGCCGCCGCTCCACGAGGTAATCCGGGACGGCTTCCTCAACTGGACGAACTTCTCCATAATGCTCAACGCCTTGTGGCTTACAACCCAGGTCGCGCTCTGGGGACTCGGCATCGCCATCGTGTTGGGGATGACGCTTGCGATCCTGATGAGCCAGGCTCGATGGATCGAACGTTCCGCCTGGCCGTACGCGGTCGCGCTCCAGAGCTTCCCGATCCTCGCTCTGGTACCCCTCATCGGTATCGTGTTCGACTACAACTTCAACGCTCGGGTGCTCGTGTGCATCATCATCGCGATCTTCCCGATCATCAACAACACGCTGTTCGGGATCCAGTCGGTGGAATCGGGGCACCACGACCTGTTCACGCTTCACCAAACGTCGCGGTTGACACGGCTGTGGAAGCTACAACTCCCTGCCGCCTCACCAGCCATATTTGCAGGGTTTCGCATCTCGGCCGGACTCTCAGTGGTCGGTGCGATCGTCGGTGACTTCTTCTTCCGTAAGGGCGACAAGGGTATCGGCATCCTCATCGACCAATACGCTTCGCGGACAACGACACTCCCCCGTCTCTACGCCGCCACCATCCTCGCTGGAGCTCTTGGCTATGTTGTGTTCTCGGGGTTCGGGTTTCTCACCAAGGTGGTTACCGGCAAGTGGCACGAATCGGCTGATATTCCGGGTTAGCCGCGTATCGATGTCCTTACCCGGCCAGCTAATCGCTGGGTTCGTACACGACCATCTCGACCCCGCCGGGTAGCACCATCACAATCACCTTGCCCCAGCCCTCGTCTTTCGGTTCGCCCCGGAACTCGATCCCCTTCTTCCTCAATTCCGCAACCGTCGCGTCTATGTCGTCACACACGAACCCCACCTCGTGGGTAATCCGATCACCGTGGTGGACATCAAACTCGGGGGGACCGGGGTGTGGCTCCATCGTCGCGGGAGGACAATCGAAGAGCATGAAGCCATTATCGAACTCCACGTGCGGGAACTCGAACACATCGCGCATCACCGCGCGGAAGGCATCGACCTCAGAGGAATAGAGCAGGGTGTGCAGCCCAGTGATGGCCATGGTCAGCTCGCCTTTCCAGCGACAATCCAGCGCTAGTCCGGGCCAGTCGCAGTTGTTAGTTTGGTTTAGATATTGTACACACAGCATTCTATGTATTAACTTAGGACATGGAGGCCGCTTGGTCCAATGAGGGGGAGGAACATCACCAATGTTCATCAAAAATAGGAATTACTGCCAAACATCTATCCCAAGAATGCAAAGTCAGCGAATGTACCGCTCCAGGGGAATACTCAAACTCTTGGCGGTGCTGTTAACGCTGCTTCTTGTCGCGGCCGCCTGCGGCGACGACGACGGCGACGATGCCGGTGAAACCGGCGCCGACACTGGCGACGATACAGGCGACGATATGGGCGAGGACGATTCCATGGAAGGCGTGCTCGCCGGCGTGTGTCCCGACCCGCTCATCGTCCAGACCGACTGGCACGCACAGGCCGAACATGGCCCAACCTACGAACTGCTCGGCCTGGATTACGAGGCTTCCAACGGCACCGTCAGAGGCACGCTTGTCGCCAGCGGCGAGGTCGACACCGGTATCGACATCGAGATCCGCGAGGGTGGCCCAGCGATCGGTTGGCAGCAGGTCTCATCGCAGATGTACCAAGATCCCGACATCTTCTTCGGATACTCCAGCACCGACGGTTCCGTGGGGAGTTCGGTGGACCAGCCGATCGTCTCGCTCGTCAGTCTGCTTGAGGTGAACCCGCAGATGATCATGTGGAACCCCGAGCAATTCCCGGGTGTCGAGAGCGTCGCGGACCTCGGTGACGACACCAGCATCGTGGCGTTCTTCGGGGCGCACTACCTGTACTGGCTCATCGACGCGGGGATTGTCGACGCAGGCCAGATCGATGGCTCCTACGACGGGGGTGTGACCCGATTCGTCGCTGAGGACGGTGCTTTCGGTCAACAGGGTTACGCCTCGGCCGAGCCCTACATTTATGAGTCCGAGACGCCGGAGTACAGCAAGGAGGTCCAGTACGAACTCCTGCACGACATGGGTTTCAAGACCTACTCGCAGAACCTCGGGGTGCGGCCCGAACGCATCGAAGAGGACAGAGCGTGCCTCGAACTCCTCGTCCCGATCAGCCAGCAGGCTGCTGTCGACTACGTGAATGACGGTGCTGAGACCAATCAGGTGATCATCGATGTCAACGCGATATACGACGACGGTTGGGTTTACAGCATCGGTCTTGCCGATTACGCCACCAGCCTGTTCGGCCACCTCGGCCTGATCGGCAACGGTCCTGACGACACGGTTGGCAACTTCGACATGGACCGCGTCCAGACGCTCGTCGAACAGATGATTCCGGTGTTCGCCAACCCCGAGATCAACATAGAGATCGTCGAGGGGATTACCGCCGAGGACATCGTCTCGAACGAGTTCATCGACGAGAGCATCGGCTTTTAGCCGGCTCTCCACTTCGATCCACCCCGAGCCGACGCCCCCTCCCCCGGCGTCTGTTTCCTCACAACCAACTTCAAGTGGTTTGCTACTGTGCCGCTTGCGATGACGATCTGGCGCTCACGGCGCTGATCCGTCGATCCACGAAAGGCCCCTCCGATGCGTGACACCCTCTTGAGCATCCACATCCTGGCCGCCGGCGCGTGGTTCGGCACCAACGTCAATGGCGATCACCTTGCCGTCGGCGACAACCTCGCCGTCACGGGTGACGTGCTCGACCGACGCACCCGGCGTCCAATCAGATCGCACACCGGTGCCGAACTCAGCCATACCGAGATCGGGATGGCAGGGCCCTCGGTATTGGGCGGTCAACTCACCATCGGTGATGCCGCGCCAGACCTCGTCGAGACCGGCGCCGATATAGGCCTTGTACACATGAACAGGCGCTGACATGGAGACTTCCTTTCGTCGTGCTCACTTGCCGGCGGTCAGACCCCCCAGGTGCTGACCATAGCCACCACGGCAACCACGATAACGACCATGTCGACGAGCGACCAGAACGCGATCCTCTGCTCGATCGACTTCACCGCCACCATGTCGTCGGCATCGTAGGCCGCTCCCGCCTTCCCTCCTTGGCGCGGGAAGTAGATCGTGCCCAGCACCGATCCGAAGATGACTGCGAGGAACCCCACTAACACGAACGTGTCGGACAACTCGTAGGGCGAATCGTCAACCGCGGTGACGAGCAGAACCCCGGTGACAAGGATGGTCAGGAATGCCGGTATGTAGAGGTAGTACTTGAACCCCACCACGGTGCGGTGCCAGTGGTCTGAAGCGATCGCCGATGCTCGAGGGTTGATTCGCGGGTTGACCACGAACCCCATCACGTTGGTGCCGATCCATACACCAGAGGCCAAGATGTGGATGGTCAACAGGGTGTCACGCATCGGGAAATACCTTTTCGTGGTTCGACGGATTGGTTTCGGCTCGGATCGGAGAAGGTCTGACTTCTCAATCCACCAGTGGAGCGCCAGTCTCCAGCAGAGTTTTAAGCCCCGAGATGATAAAGGGGAAGTGGTCGATGGTGTCAACCAACGTCTTGCTGTCGGGAGCGGCGTCGTAGAGTTCGACAGTGATCTTGGTGAGCCCCATCTTTTCGTCTTCGAGTCGATACACCTCGCGCACCGGACCCTCGGCCTCGAGCTCGGGGTCCCAATGAGCGTGAAATGTCATTTCCAGCCGGTTCGGTTCGTCAATGGCAATCACCTTGCCGTCGGCGACAACCTCGCCGTCACGGGTGACGTGCTCGACTGACGCACCCGGCGTCCAATCAGATCGCACACCGGTGCCGAACTCAGCCATACCGAGATCGGGATGGCAGGGCCCTCGGTATTGGGCGGTGAGGTCACCGTCGGTGAGGCCTTGCCAGACCTCGTCGAGACCGGCCTTGATATAGGCCTTGTACACATGGACGGGTGCAGTCATACAGACTCCTCCTTGCAGTCGAGCCTTACTATCGGCAAACTTGTCGAAGATCGACTCGCTTTATTCGCTGACCAACAATATGTTAGCAATACTGACAGGTCAAGCAGTGTTGGGCGTCCGCCAAGCTCGTCGCCGCCCTCGGATCGGTAATACCGGACCCGCTCTACCAGGTCAACTTCGGCGAGTGGACGTAGCCGAACTTCGATCACAGAACGGTGCCGAGCGCGCGATCACGCAACTCGTCAATGACATCGTCAGTCAACCGACGACCCTCCCCAGACTCAAGTCCTTCAGCGATCAACAAGCGAAAACGACGGGCAGCCTCGTCATGTTGGTCGCGTCGGATCAAGTCGCGAAGGTACTCGCTGGTATTGCCGTAATCCCCAGTTCGAACACGTTGGTCGATGTAGTCCCGTAAAGACTCTGGGAGCGCGAAGCTCATCGTGTTGCGACTCACGCCATCATTGTGCCCTTGTTATCAACTGTTGTCAACAAGGTGCGGGCGGATTGTCGGCCGCGTCCACCGGTGAGATCCACAGCGTCGAGCGGCCCACTTACGCTTGGTAGAGACGGAAGTTGACGATGCGGGCGAATTCGTCGGCGTCAAGACTGGCACCGCCGACTAGCGCACCATCGATGTCGGGCTGTTCCATCAACTCCGGGGCGTTGCCTCCTTTGACCGAACCGCCATATTGGATGCGTACGGCGTCGGCTGCCGAGTTACCCCATCGGTTGCGCACCAAAGCACGGATATGGGCGCACATCAACTGGGCGTCGTACGCTGTCGCCGTCACGCCCGTACCGATCGCCCAGATCGGCTCATAGGCAATCACCAGTCCGGCCACAACGTCGCCCGACAAACCAGCCAAGCTGCCCGAAATCTGTTGAGCGACGGTGGACTCCGCCTCCCCTGCCTCGCGCTGCTGCAGGGTCTCGCCGACACAGACAATGGGAGTCATGTCCGCGGCCAGCACCGCTTTGGCCTTCTCGTTGACGACATCATCGGTCTCTCCGAACAGTTCACGCCGTTCGCTGTGACCCACAATCACATACTCGACGTTGAGTTTCACCAACATTGGAGGCGCGATCTCACCGGTGAACGCACCGTGGCTCGCCATATGAACATTCTGCGCACCCAACGAGACGGGAACATCGTCGGCTTGCAGGACCGTTTGCACCGAACGCAAGTCTGTGAAGGGCGGATGAACCGACACGTCCACATGGTCGTAATCGCGCGGGTTCAACGCATAGGCAAGCTTCTGGATCGTCTGGATCGCCTCGAAGTGATTGTGGTTCATCTTCCAGTTACCACTGATCAGCGGCTTGCGTGTACTAGACGCAGATTCATTAGACACTGGTTCATTAGACATAGGGGGCTCCTCTCAAGGCCTTGAGGCCAACCAGATCGCCCTGCTCAATAAGAGCGAGCGATGCCCCACCACCGGTGGAGACGTGGTCCATTTCATGTTCAACATCAAACAGTTTCGCCGCGGCGGCACTGTCACCGCCACCGACAACGGTGAACGCCTTCGTGTCGGCCATTGCTTGGGCGACCGCACCCGTACCGCCACCGAAACGAGGATCCTCAAACACTCCCATCGGCCCGTTCCACAGCACTGTCCCGGCCTCGTAGATCACATCACCGAACGCCGCCGCGCTGCCAGGACCGATGTCGACACCCATCCAACCATCAGGCAAGTCGGTACCCATCTGACGCACATCTCCTCCAGCCTCAGGCATCATCAGTTTGCCACCCGGACCCAGAGCCGTGATGTCGTAGGGCAGATGAATGGGTCTGGGGCCGGCCAGCAGACGCGCGCAGGTGTCGATCATGTCGTCTTCGCACAGCGAAGCGCCCACCGAGTGGCCCTTGGCCGCCAAGAAGGTGAAACACATGCCGCCACCAACAATCAACGAATCCACCGACTCCAGCAGCGCCTCAATAACCGCGAGTTTGTCGCTCACCTTCGAACCACCCATGACCGCCACGAAAGGTTTCCGAGGGTTGATACGCAGCCCGCTGAGCACTTCAACCTCACGGTGCAGCAGCCGACCCGCCGCCGACGGCAGATGGCGAGGCGGGCCAACAATCGAGGCGTGAGCCCGATGCGAAGCACCGAACGCATCATTGACATAGGCATCGTGGCCCTCGATCAACTCCTCAACAAAGGAAGCGTCGTTGGCCGTTTCTCTGGGATCGAAACGCAGGTTGTCGAGTAGATCCAAACCCGGCACAAGCTCGTTGAGGCGATCGCGTACCGGATCAACCGAAAAGGCCGGGTCCGCCTGGCCTTTGGGTCGTCCCAGATGAGTACACGCGGTGACCGAAGCGCCTTGGCCGATAAGCCAGCGCATAGTCGGCAACGCCGCGCGAATACGCAGGTCATCAGCGATCTTCCCGTCAGCTACCGGCACGTTGAAGTCGGCCCGCAAAAGGACCGACTTCCCGGCGAGGTCACCCAAGTCTTCAAGTCGAGGAACGGAACTCACTTCTAGAGTTACGACTGGTTGCCGACGACCAGGGTGAGATCAACCAAACGGTTCGAGTAGCCCATTTCGTTGTCGTACCAGCCGAAGATCTTCACCAACGAACCCTGCGCCATCGTCAGTCCGGCGTCGAATGTGCAAGAGGCAGGCGAACCAATGATGTCCGACGACACCAACGGTGCCTCCGAATAGACCAGCACACCGCTTAGCGGGCCAGACGTGGCTGCTGCTTTGAAAGCCTCGTTTATGTCCGCAACAGTCACATCGTCACGGGCCAGCACGGCGGTGAAATCGGTGATCGATCCGTCGGGAATCGGCACCCTCATCGAAGTGCCGTCGAGCTTGCCCTGCATTTCGCTCATGACCAGCCCGGTGGCACGTGCCGCTCCCGTGGAGGTGGGCACGATGTTGACAGCAGCAGCGCGAGCCCGGCGCAAATCAGAATGCGGACCGTCGACCAAGGCCTGGTCACCCGTGTAAGCGTGCACTGTGGTCATCAGCCCTTGCACGACGCCGAAAGCATCGTCAAGCACCTTCACCATCGGTACGAAGCAGTTGGTGGTACATGAGGCGTTGGAGACCACATGATGATTCTCGGGGTCGTAGGTGTCCTCGTTTACGCCGACCACAAAGGTTGCGTCGCTGTCGCCTGACGGTGCCGAGATGATTACTTTGGGAGCACCCGCGGTGCGGTGCATGGCGGCACCGCTGCGCTTGGTGAAGATCCCCGTGGACTCGACGACCACGTCAACCCCAAGGTCGCCCCAGGGCAGATCCTCGGGATTGCGTTCAGAAAGCACCCTGAGCACATCGCCGTCAACGCTGATTCCGTCATCGGTCACGGCGATCTCAGCGGACAAACGTCCATGGACCGAATCGTTGGCAAGTAGATGCGCCATGGTGTCGAGCGAACCAAGGTCGTTGACTGCGACGAAGTCGATATCAGCGCCTTGGGCCTTGGCAGCCCGAAAGAAGTTGCGGCCGATGCGGCCAAAACCGTTAATTCCGACGCGTACGGTCATTTAGGGTTCTCCCTGTTGGTGGTTGTGTGATTCGTTGCCCAGAGCAGATAAGCACATATCGCCGTCAGATGTTGATGTCGCGGTGGACAACGGAGGGCGTGACTCCCAATTCCTTGAGAACTACGGCCATTCGCTCAGCAATGGCGACCGAACGATGTCTACCACCGGTGCAACCGAAAGCGACGGTGAGATACGACTTGCCTTCCTGCTCGTACAACGGAAGGATCAATTCTAAGAGGCTTTCAAGGCGTTCGAGAAAGCCGTCGGTGACCGTTTGCGAAAGCACATAGTCAGAAACGGGCTGGTCAATTCCTGTCAACGGGCGTAACTCGTCAATCCAATGCGGGTTGGGCAGGAAACGACAATCAATCACCAGGTCAACATCGAGGGGAAGCCCGTGTTTGTAGCCGAACGAGGAGACCGTCGTTTGCATGGTGTGCCCGCAGTTTCCGTCGCCAAAGGCTTCCGTCATGCGTTCCCGCAACTGATGGACGTTCAATTCTGAGGTGTCAATCACCAAATCGGCCTGAGCTCGTAGCGGCTCCAGAGCGATTCGTTCGGCATTGATGATCTCGCCGAGAGTGCCTCCGTCGGAATCATCGAAGGGATGACGGCGCCGACTCGACTCGTAACGGCGTACCAGCACTTCGGTGGACGCATCAAGGAACACCAGTTGCACTCGGGTGAACTTTGAGCGGAGTGCGCTTACCAACGTGGCGATCTTGTCTTGGTATTGGCCAGAGCCGACGACCAGAGCCATCCGGTCGCCGGCACTCGAAGAACCATCGGCTAGCTCAGCGACCTTGGGGATTAGTGCCGGCGGGAGGTTGTCCATCACAAACCAGCCCATGTCCTCGAGATTGTCGGCCGCTACCGTGCGGCCGGCCCCGGACAGGCCCGCGATGACCACCAGATCGCTCATGCGTTGATGCTAGCTAGTGGACGGCCTGCGGTCGCCGATAAGGGCCAGGAGCCTCGGGGTGTTGGCCACAACGTCGGCTTCATGGTCGAGCACCTTGGCCAAGAACCCACCTGACGGGGCGGGTTCGAGCATTGCGACCAGATCGATTCCCGCTGCGATCATCTCATTGAGGTAGCGGCTCAGCGGGCGATGAACGAAGCGCACATGCACACCCTTGTTGACTTCTTCGACCGTCGCCGTCTCATGGAGGTAGGCACCTACGCGCCAGTAGGTCTCGGGGGGATCGATCATGTGGTCGACGATCAGACCGCTGTCGGGCGTCTGCAGTAGTGGGTGGTTGAGGATCAGCACGAAGCGGCCACCCGGGCGCAGCACCCGCGCAACTTCGGCCAGTGACTCTTCGAGCGTGTCGATGTGTTCATAGACCAGACAGACGACTGCTCCGTCGAATGAGCTACTCCTCACCGGCAAGCAGTCGCTGCGCGCCAACGCATAGACCGGTCCGGTGGCCCGCTCATGTGCTGTGCGGATCTGCGCCATCGTCGGATCGAGCCCTACGACTTCGACACCTGATTGCGCCAACGCTCGGGCGATCTGGCCTTCGCCGCTGCCGATGTCGAGCACTCGTTCGCGCCCAGCGAGATATTTCATCACAATCGGGATGATCTGTTCGGTGTACTCGGGATCAACCCCGTTAGTGAACTCCCGCTGCCACCACTGCGCATGCCCATCCCACTCTGATTGCGGATTCCCCTCTGAGTGCGCCATGTCTTTAGTGTGCCCATTGGATGCGACACCGAAGCTATCTTCTGTGGGTCAGTTACCGATCAGCGACAAAACACTGCCGGTGAACGCGTTGAGCGATGCGGCGGTTCAAACCCTTCCCTTGCTATAGGGAAACGCTACGATTGCGGCCATGAGCCGACGCGACGAGGTGCTGACGAAGCACAGGACAGCAATACTCGCTGCCGCAAAGCGCAGCAAGGCGCGCTCCATCGCGCTTGTCGGTTCTGTTGCTCGTGGAGATGACGGCGAGGACAGCGACTATGACTTCCTTGTTGATTTCGACGCTGGAGTCAGCTTGTTCGACATCGGCGGGTTGGAGGCTGACCTCGAAGACCTGCTTGGACACAGTGTTGACGTTGTGCCTAGGTCCTGCGTGCGGGATCGCTACGCCGGAATGTTCGCGGACGCCATTTTGTTATGAGCAGGGATGACGCCGAACGAATTGAAGACATCCGTGAGGCATGTCGCAAACTCGCCGAGATCGTAGCAACGGGCCGCGATACGTTTGATGAGAGTTGGGTAGTGCGTGATGCAGCCAGCTACAACCTCTCAATTTTAGGAGAAGCACTCAACCGTCTATCGGATGAGTTCATCGCCCGGAATCCTCAATTGCCGGTGCGACAGGCGAAGTCGCTTCGCAATAGATTGCAGCACGAATATTGGACGGCAGACCATGACATCTTGTGGGCCACTATGACCAAGGACATCCAGTCCTTGCTATCGGCCTTGGACGCACCCGACCTGGGGTCATCAACGTAGCCGGACTGAGCCAACGAGTGTGGCGATCAGCCTTCGCCGCTACTGCAAACGGGTGACCTTCCCGCGATCACAAGCGGTGCACATGGTCGTAGACATTCTCGGCTATTTCGTCGGGGAGCCAGGTGAGGGCCTTGAGGTCGCTTAAGGCGGCGCGTTTCACGGCGTTCACGCCTCCGAGTTCCTTGGTGAGGCGTTTCTTGCGGGCCGGGCCGAGTCCCGCGATGCCATCGAGAGCTGAGCGGGTCATGCGTTTGTCGCGCAGCTGACGGTGATATGCGATAGCGAAGCGATGGCTCTCGTCGCGGATCCGCTGAAGCAGATACAACGCCTCAGACTGACGGGGCAGCAAAATCGACTCGCCTCGTCCCGGCACGAACACCTCCTCGAACTGCTTGGCCAGAGCCACAACAGGAATCTCTTCGGTCAGACCAAGTTCAGCGAGAACCCGCTCAGCCACGCCGAGTTGCCCTTTGCCGCCATCAACGACCAATAACTGCGGCGGGTACGAGAACCGCCCCTCACGTTGTTCAACAGGGAGCTGACGTTCTTTGAGGTAAGCCGACAGCCGCCGAGTGAGCACCTCCTGCATTGCTGCGAAATCGTCGTTACCGGGTACTGACTGGATTTTGAACCGTCGATAGTCGGACTTCTTGGGCAGACCGTCCTCGACCACCACCATCGACCCCACGTAATCGGTTCCCTGGATATGGCTCATGTCGTAACACTCGATCCGCAAAGGCACGAGCGGCAGATCGAGATGTTGTTGCAACTCGTTGAGTGCTCTGGCACGGCTGTTGTGATCGTTCGTGCGTTTGAGTCGGTGACGGTTGAAAGTCTCCTCAGCGTTCTTGGTCACGGTCTCGTGAAGGCTGCGCTTGTCGCCCCGCTGCGGTACCCGAATCTCAACTTTGGTGCCTCGCGCCTCGCTGATCCACTCCTCGTACAGCCGCGGATCATGAGGCAGACACCGAAGCAGCACCTCTTGGGGCCAACCGATCGGGTTGTCGTCGAAGTAGAGCCGTTCGAGCACGCGGCTCATCAGTTCCGGCTCGTCGAGTTCCTCGGCCTTGTCGACAACAAAGCCTCTGCGACCCATAACCCTTCCCTTGCGCACAAAAAAGACCTGGACCGCCGCTTCCAGTTCATCATCGAACACGCCGATCACGTCAACGTCGGTACTGCGAGCGAACACCATCTGCTGTTTCTCGACCGCCTTGCGGACCGACGTGAGCCGGTCCCTGAAGTACCCCGCCCTCTCGTAGGCCAACGAATCGCTCGCATCGTGCATCTGCGCGTTGAGCTTGGCGATCACCTCATCGGTATCGCCCGCAAGGAAGCTGATGAGTTCGCCGACCATCCCGTCGTAGGTATCTTTGTCAACCTCACCAACGCACGGGCCCGCGCATTTCTCGATGTGGTACAGCAGACACGGCTTGCCCAGTTTCTCGTGTCGCCGGAACTTGTTGTCGGAACAGGTGCGAATAGGAAACGTCCGCAGCAACAAGTCGAGCGTCTCGCGAATGGCGTACGCCTGACCGTATGGCCCGAAGTAGCGGTTGCCCTTCTTGCGTCTACCTCGGATGACCATCGCCCGGGGCCACTCGTCCACCATCGTCAGACACAGGAACGGATACGACTTGTCGTCGGTGAAACGAACGTTGAAGCGCGGTTTGTGGCGCTGGATCAGCGAGAACTCGAGCATCAACGCTTCGACTTCGTTGGCCACCTGGATCCACTCAACCGACTCGGCGGTCTCAACCATCTGGCGGGTACGGGTGGGTAGCTTGCGTGGGTTCTGGAAGTAGTTGGAGAGGCGCGAACGAAGGTTCTTGGCCTTCCCTACATAGATCACACGACCGTGTTGGTCCTTGAACTGGTATGAACCGGGGGTGTCGGGAATTGAGCCGGTGGGAGGTCGCGAGATCATGGCTCTAGCCGGACAGCATCGGCACCAGGAACGCTCCCGTATGGCTCTCGGGCACTGCAGCCACATCCTCGGGAGTACCGACCGCGACCACGGACCCTCCCCCCGATCCACCTTCAGGACCTAAATCGATCAACCAGTCCGCGGTCTTGATGACGTCAAGGTTGTGTTCGATCACGACCACCGTGTTGCCCTGGTCCACCAGGCGGCTGAGCACACCGAGCAACTTGCGAATGTCTTCGAAATGAAGCCCCGTGGTGGGTTCGTCGAGCAGGTAGATGGTGTGGCCCGTGGAACGTTTAGCCAGCTCGCTAGCGAGTTTGACGCGCTGAGCCTCACCACCCGACAGTGTCGGAGCGGGTTGACCCAACCTCACGTAGCCGAGTCCGACATCAACGAGGGTCTGCATATGGCGGGCGATCGCCGGCTGGTTGGCAAAGAACCCGAGTGCGGTCTCGCACGGCATATCCAGAATCTCGGAGATGTTGCGGCCCTTGAACTGGATCTCGAGGGTGTCGCGGTTGTAACGCACGCCCTTGCACACCTCGCACGGCACATAGACATCGGGCAGGAAGTGCATCTCTATCTTGATCGTGCCGTCACCACGACAGGCTTCGCAGCGCCCGCCCTTCACGTTGAACGAGAACCGGCCCGGTAGATAGCCCCGAACCTTTGCTTCGTTGGTTTGTGAGAAGAGCTTGCGGATGTGATCGAAGACACTGGTGTAGGTAGCAGGATTGGAACGAGGGGTGCGCCCGATCGGCGACTGATCGATGGCGATCACCTTGTCGAGATTCTCGATTCCCTCAATGCGTGTATGTAGCCCCGGTGGAAGCCTTGAGGTGTAGATCCGCTGCATCAAGGCACGGTGCAGGATCTCCTCGACCAACGAAGACTTGCCCGAACCCGACACGCCGGTGACACATACGAACTTGCCGAGCGGGAAGTCGACATCGATGTTCTTCAGGTTGTTGTGTCGAGCCCCGCGAACTGTGAGGTGAGTACCATCGCCGATACGGCGCATGGCGGGAACCTCTATCTGTCGTCGACGCGAGAGGTACTGACCAGTGATCGACTCCTCGTTCGCCAATAGGTCTTCAAAAGTCCCCGAGTGGACGATGCGGCCGCCGTGCTCACCGGCGCCTGGGCCGATGTCGACCACATGGTCGGCGACTTTGATCGTGTCCTCGTCGTGCTCGACAACGAGGACCGTGTTGCCTAGGTCCCGCATGCGCAACAGCGTCTCGATCAGGCGGTGGTTGTCCCGCTGATGCAAGCCGACCGAAGGCTCATCGAGCACGTACAGCACTCCTACGAGCCCGGAGCCGACCTGCGAAGCCAAGCGGATCCGTTGAGCTTCACCACCCGCCAACGATGCTGCTCCACGGGCCAGGGTCAGGTAATCGAGGCCTACGTCGAGCAGGAAGCCAAGCCGGGCTTTGATCTCCTTCAACACCTGCTCAGCGATGATCGAGTCTCGCTCGGACAACTCCAACTCGCCGAGGCATTTGGCGGCCTCAGCGATCGAAAAGGCACACAGATCATGAATTGTCAGGTCGTTGATGGTCACCGCCAACGACAATGGATTGAGCCGCGATCCATCACATTCGCGGCATGGAACCTGCCGCATATACCCCTCGATCGTGTTGCGGGCCGCGTCGCTTTCGGACTCGCTGTGCCGCCGCATCAGGTACGGAACCACGCCCTCAAACTTCGCTTGATACACGCGGGTGCGGCCGTACCGGTTCTTGTAGCGGACCTGAACACGGTCCTTCACACCTTTGGCGAGCAGCAGTATCTCCCGCTGCTTGTCGATCAGTTCATGCCAAGGTTGATCCAACGGTATGTCGTAGGCCTTGCACACCGATTCCACCATTCTTGAGTAATAGCGAGTGCGCCCAGCGGCCCAAGGCGTTATTGCACCTTCCGCGAGAGTCGCTTCTGGATCTGGCACCACTAGTTGGGCATCCACCTCGAAAACTGTGCCGAGGCCATCGCAATGTGTGCAGGCTCCGTAAGGAGAGTTGAACGAGAAGTTGCGAGGAGCCAATTCCTCGAATGACTTGCCGTCGGAGGGACGTGACAGGTGCTGGCTGAAGACGATTGTCTCAGCAGGACCTTCGCCTTCTCTGGGCACGATCTGGATCTCCGCTATCCCGCCGGTGAGGGAGAGGGCCGTTTCGATCGAGTCGGTGAGGCGCCGCTCAATCCCTTCCCGCAACACCAGTCGGTCTACTACGACTTGAATGTTGTGGGTTTCGTAGCGAGCCAGATCCAGTTCGTTCTGCTCGCTGAGTTCGAGCAGTCCTCCGTCTACGATCGCCCGCGCAAAGCCCTGCTGAGCAAGGTCTGAAAGAAGTGTCTCGTAGGTGCCTTTACGACCGCGGACAATCGGTGCCAGCACCTGGAAGCGGGTCTCCGGGGGCAATTTCAATACCTTGTCGACGATCTGCTGGGGGGTCTGGCGAACCAACTCTTCGCCGGTCTCCGGGTCGTGAGGTATGCCGATTCGGGCGTAGAGCAACCGCAGATAGTCGTAGACCTCGGTGACGGTGCCCACTGTCGAACGCGGATTGCGCGAAGCGCTCTTCTGATCGATCGAGATCGCTGGGGACAACCCCTCTATGAAGTCAACGTCGGGTTTGTCCATCTGACCCAGGAACTGCCGGGCGTACGCCGAAAGTGATTCGACATACCGACGCTGACCCTCGGCATAGATCGTGTCGAACGCCAGCGACGACTTGCCAGAACCAGAAATTCCGGAGAAGACGATCAGCTTGTCTCGCGGAAGCTCAAGATCGATATCGCAAAGGTTGTGCTCGCGCGCCCCCGAGATGAATAACCGATCAGCCACGCCCGCACTCTAGCGCCCCGCTCCCCCCAACTACCGAACATCCGTTCGTAAATTCGCCTAGAAGTGACACCGGCAACATCGGCAAGTGTGTCCAGATTCGCCTTTGAACCGAATCAGTTCTGAGCGGCGGACCATCCACAGTTAGGGCGGTTGGCGCCGAGGGCGTCGAGATTCGCCGAGAAGACGACCAGCAGATCGTCTGAATTAAGGAACAATGCGTCGATCAGAACGTAGCCCCCGATGTCCACCAAGTACTTGCCGCCCAGAGTCAATCCGTTGCACTCAATTCACAAAAACTTCAAGAAGTTGCTAACGCTACGACTCCAGTAGGCTCTCAAGGCTCGCCTGCGGTCTCTCACTTCCCCCGCATTTCCGAACAGCCGGATATCTGATCTTTTCGTCGTGAGCTTCGTCGGGGTTAGGCGTCGGATTGGATGTGGTGTGATAGGCGGGTGGGGGTTGCGAGGATTGCGGTGAGTGCTGTGGCGGCTGCGCAGGTTGCGCCGATGATGACGACTGTGGCGATTTCTTGTGTGGGGACGGCTAGCCACTCTCCTGTGAGTCTCAGGCCGGCGAAGCCTGAGAACAGGGCTAGCAGCACGGCGATGGTTAAGCCGCTGGCAAGTGGGGTAGTTATCCAGATTGCTTCTGTTTTCCGCAGTGTGGTTGGCGCGAGTCCGAGTGCTAGGAGTTGGTTTGATGTTCGGCGTCGTTCCAGGCAGCGGTCTGTAAGAACTGTGAGGGTGGCGCCCAGGCTTAGTAGCAGAGCGACAATGGTGGCTGCGTTGATCAAAGCGCCATATGTTGATGCTTGTCGTCCTCGGTCGTAGATTGCGGTTTCTCTGATGTTGGCTGTTGGCGACATGCCGACGATGGTGTTGACGAAAGACTCCTTGTCTTTATTCAACTCGATGTACCACGAGTGGGGAACGTCGATTGTTCGGGGGACCAGGTCGGGGTGGATGCGGTAATGCGCTTCCGGACGGGATGACCCGTTGGTTTCAAAATCAAATCGGTCTGCGAGTGCGATGTCGGGTATCAGATCATGGATTGCTTCAGAGTCGCCGCTGCGGTTCAGCGGTTGGAGTTTGTTGTCGTCGCAGTTCTCTCCCGAAACAGCGGCAACTTGTTTCATCTCCGAACAGCTAGCGATCAGCACTCTTGATCCTCGGGTACGTGACCCGACTATGGGGAATGCGAGGTTCACGCCATCTATTGACCTTATCGATTCTGTGTCGGTGTCTGCGTAAAGGATCGAGACTGATTGAGGGGTGCCGGCATCGAGTGATGGGTCGTTGCGGGTGGCTCCCCATTCGATGACGACTGTGAGCATTTGGCCGAACCCGACGATGAGTACCAGCGTCAAAACCCCGACAACGACGCGGGCCGCTGCGGCGGGGTCGTGGCTGAGCCTGCGCCCGGCTATGCGCATGGCTGGGGAGTGGGCGCGCTTTGCCAGACGTCTGCCCAGGGTCGAGGTTAAGACCGGCAAGAAGGTATAGACGCCGATCCCGACCGCGATGTTTCCCGCAGCGAAGATCATGAACCACACATTGGTTTCGGTCGGCGCCGCAGCCGCCCATACCAGCAACGCGATGCCGACACCCAACGGCAGCACCCGAAGCCGTCGAAGACCCACAGATGCTGACGGCCCGGCCGAAGCACGTTCTTGCAAGGGGTTTGAAAATGCTCGCAGCGAACCCGACAACGCCACAACTGTGGACAACAAGACCACGACAACCACCAACACCACGATGTTGTTGAACGGCACCGAAACATCTGACGCGAACCATCTCAGCGGACCGAGCCCGACCTTTTCTGACAGCGGGATCAGCGCTCGTGTTGTGCATCTGACTTCGCGCGACAGGTTCTGAGTTTTTTCAAGCAGCATCGGGCAGGGTTGGCGGTCCTAGGACAGGAGGCTGCAGCCTATGAGTTCCGAGCATAGAAAACCGAAGAAGCTGCTTACAGCAGAGCAGAAGTACGATTTGTGGGTGCGGATGCTTTGCGGTCAGGTCACCCAGGCCGAGGCGGCTGCTGAGGCTGGTGTGGACCGGTCGGTGATCGCCCGGCTGCGAGCTGTCGCCCGGGATGGGGCGGTCGCGGCTTTGGGTTCGTCGAGGCCGGGCCGGCCCCGTCAGTCCCGAGCGGAGGCGTCTGAGGCAGCAGCCCTTCGTGTCGAGGTGGAACGGTTGGGGCGTACTGTGGTCGAACAAGCCGTGGAGCTGGCGGTGCTGCGGGGAAAAACGGGTTGGGGATGAGCGGTCCTGTCCCCGCCCGCGTCGACGGGACCGCCAAAGCCGTGCTGTTGGGGTTGATCGACGACGCCACCTCGGCTGGCTGGACGCACAGCCGGGTCTGCACGGTGCTGGGTGTGGACCGCCGCCGGGCATGGCGCTGGACCCAACGCCGCGCCGAGGGGACTCTTGACGATGCCCGCCCGGGCGGACGTCCGATCCACAGCCTGCTGAGCTCAGAACGTGACGAGATCGTGCGCCTCTTCGACGAGTGGGGCGACACCGACCGGTCGCATCGCAAGCTCGCGCACCGCGGCTCCTACCTGGGCCGCGTGTGGGTGTCTGCTTCGACTGTGGACCGCGTTCTCGCAGGTCACGGCCTCGCTCTGGCCGGCACGCCGCGCCCCGCCAAGGCCACCAAGACGCCGTGGCCTACCTGGTGTGAGTGGCGGCCCAACCAACTGTGGTGTTGGGACGGCACCCAGTTCCCGACATGCCGACAAGCCAAGCACGCCTACGCGATAGTCGATGTGGTGTCCCGTAAATGGATCGCCACGCACCACACCGCGGCACCGGACTCGGTCGCCGCCAGAGTCTTGTTCGCCAAAGCACTGCAAAGCGAAGGGCTCCTCACCGACGAACTCGCCGCCCGCCTCGACAACCCCCACGCAGACCTGCCCCACAGCGACACAATCCCGCTGCTGTTGGCGGTCAGCGACAACGGACCGGAGATGCGCGCCGGCGACACCGCCAAATTCATGGCCATGTGCTCGATCGCCCAGCACTTCGGACGCCGGTCCACGCCCACCGACCAGGCCTGGATCGAGTCTCTGTTCAGCCACGTCAAAGGCGAGCATCCCCACCTCGAAACGCTCGGCGATCCCGCCGACCTCACCCGAGAACTCGAACGCGTCCGCGGCCACTACAACTCGGTGCGGCTGCACGAAGGCATCGGGTATGTCACCCCCCACGACGAGCACACCGGCAAAGGCGACCAGATCCGCCAAGCACGCCGAGACGGACTCCAACAAGCCGACCAGCGACGACGCGCCCACCACCGAAACCAACCGCTAACATGACCACACAACCACCACCGCACACCCACCAATGCGACTTGAAAAAACCCGCAATCTGTCGCGAAGAGTCAGAAACACCTCACACGCCACAACGCCACACCCGCCAAAGCACCAGCAAAGGAAGCAAACGCCACCTCGAACGCCGCAACCGCAGCGGCCTGCGGTGTGGTCATGCCGATGATACGCAGCGCCGCCAAGCGGCGCTGCCGTGTCCGAGCCGACAACCGGGCGTTCGTCGCCACAAAAACCAGCATCGGCAGCAACACAAAGATCGCCCCCATGACCACCATTACCCTCACCGCGCGAAAGCCAGGGCCTTGATAGTTCGCTTCGTCCCCGCCGAGTTGTTTGATGGGAAACACACCGGAGTTCTGCGGTGCCAGCGGATCTACCCCCACACCCACAACCGCGAAGAGCTGATCAGGTGAGACCAAGATTTCATCCGGCAAGATCTGGATGATCTCTTGGGGGAACCGCCGACCAAACCCGCCCGGTTCGTTTCCGAGGTGTTCGGCCAACTCCGGCGAGACCGCGATTTCGCCGGGTTCGGGATACCGGTCCAACCACAACGGTATAGACGTGCCCGACGGCACAGCCCCCACACTATGGACAACCAAGCTTCGTTGAGCGCTGGGGATCCACCAGTTGCTCGTTTGACCCCAAAATCGGGCGCCGACGGGAGTCGTGTAACCGGGCAGGGCGCCGCGTTCCTGGTTCCACACCACTTCTTGAGCACCCAAACGATCCGCTTGAGCAAGCACGACGCTCGGAATGCTCAACACTCCCAACACTGCTGTGACCCCAAACATCGCTCCCATACCCATGAGAACGATCCGCACCGCCGACCTGCCGTCCCGAGGTCTCAACAAACGAAACCCCAGCCAAACAGCTCTCACGGCCGCAACCCCGGCAAAGCGATTTCCCCGTCAAGGATCGTCAAGCGCCGGTCACAAAGCTCCGCGAAACGCATCTCATGGGTGACCAACACCAGCGCCTGACCACAGCGACACGAGCGATCAACAAGCGCTGACATGACCCTGTCGGCATTAACAGAATCCAAAGAACCCGTCGGCTCGTCTGCCAACACAATCGGCGGGTCATGAACCAAAGCACGAGCCACCGCGGCCCGCTGCTTCTCACCACCGGAGACCTCACCGGGGTAACTATCGGCGAGATGAACTATTCCGAAATCATCGAGAACCTCACCAACCCGCTCCGCAACAGCCGAACGCGACACGCCCGTCACCCAAAGCGGAAGCCCGACATTCTCCTCCATAGTCAACTCCGGCAACAACTCACCGAACTGGAACACCACGCCCATCCGCTCCAACCGCAACCTGCTACGCCTTCGATCCGACAACGACGACAGCAACTCACCACCCACCCTCACCTCACCCCGATCCGGGACCCTCAACCCGGCGAAACAATGCAACAAAGTCGACTTACCAGAACCCGACGACCCCACCACAGCCACCGACTCTCCAGCACCAACTCTCAAATCCACACCGCGCAATGCCAGCGTCGAACCATATGACAGATGCAACCCTTCGCACGACAAAACTGGCATTGGCGCCTCTCGGCCGAAATCACCATCGCCACGCTGCTCACTCACATTTTCATTTTCGGGCATCATTGAGCCCCGTTTCTGATATGGCTGCCGCTAACGCTGTCTCTGCGTCGTTAGCCCAGTTTCGGTAGCTGGTTAAGAGGTCCTCGAACTCGGCGAGAGTTTCCTTCCGAGGTACCCGTTGCACTTCAAGAATTCGTTCTACGAGGTTGGTTCTCTGTGCACAGTTCACGAAATGTTTGGCTAGGTCGATCTCGGCTGCTGGCGGCGAATATGTTGCTGGTGAACGCGGGTAGATAGCTATTTCGCCGGCTGGCAACTCCGGCGGTACTTGCTGGCTGAAGAGTCCAGAGCCGATTCCAATGTGGTCAAGCATCGCATCACGATCCAAGAGCATTACGACATCCTCGGCGATTCCTGCTTCACGCGCGAAACACAATAGTTGTGTTTCTAACACTGGTTTTGCGACAGGCTCTATCCGGTCTATAAACGATCTTCTTACCTCGGAGTAGTCTCCGACCCATTTCTTGAGAGTTTCGGTGATTGCGGCGTTGGTCTTCTTGTCCACGGATTCTCGGCATGATCTCAGCGTTCGATCGTAGACGAGGTTGGAGCCGACAATGACATCACCCGAGGTTTGTTGGAACGCCAACGATACACCTCGAAGCCCGAATGTTTCGGCTTCAGCCATCGTGGTGGGGCCAGTTTCTAACGGATGCCAGAACACCATGCCGCTGTGGGCGGCGGGGTTTGTGTTTGAGCCTGTTCCTGGTTGTCTCACCTCTTCTAGTTCAATATGCCCAGAGGCCGACACACACGAAGCTACCAGTCGTTCGTAGTCATCTCCGATCGTAGCCATGCGCTGCTCAAGTTCGTGCTCAAAACCGAAGTACGTGCTCTGCGACTCTTGAGCGCTGCACGATACGGGTAAAGCGAACAGAAGCATGGCTACGATCCTGGAGACATTCTGCGGCATGATTCACCACTTTGAGACAGTCGGCGGCTGATTCGAGCGCGCCGTTCTCGTTGTATCAACGCGCAGGTCATGACGATCCGCGCGGTGGTTCGCCGCCACGGCGTGGGTTGGTCAACAGTGATGGCGCTCGTCAAGGCCTGGTCGCATCTGATTGCTGGGCATCGCCGCGCTCAGCGCTGCCGTGTGCTGTCAGTGTCGAGACCTCGATGCGCAAACGCCACCGTTACGTGACCGTCATCGTCAACGGCGACACCGGCAAGACCCTGGCGATGGTCCCGCACCGCAGTTCGGCTGCGTTGACAGGGTTTTTGATGTCGCAGCCACACAAATGGCGTCGAGGGATCAAAGTCGTCGTCACCGACGGGTCCAAAGCCTACAAAGCCTCTGTGCAGACCTGTTTGCCCCAGGCGCGTCATGTGTTGGACCGGTTCCACGTCATCAGATGGTTCAGCGCCGGGCTGACCGCGGTGCGCCGCGACATCCAACGCCGACAACCAGACGGGGTTACCCCCGTGTTTGACCCTGAAGTGTTCCGCGCCCGGTTCATGCTGCTGCGCCGAGGCGACCAACTCGACGACGCCGACTAGGCCCGCCTCGACAAGCTCTTCGAGGCTCACCCGCGGCTCAAAGCCGGTTGGGAAGCTCTCCAGCAGCTCCACGGCCTCTACCTAGGAGACTGCTGAGCAAGTGACGTGGTGGCCGGGGTTGGGGCGGTTTGGTGTGGGGAGTCAGCGGTGTGGGGGTGGTGGTGCCGGTGGGGGTTTGGGGCGCGCGGCGCTGCCGCGGTGTTCAGAGGGTGAAGGCGCCGTTGTTGTGGGTGACGCCGAGGTTGGTGAGGCGCGTGAGGTTGACGGCTGCGGCTCTGGTGGTGAGCCAGAGGTGGTTGGCGGCGACGCCGCGGTAGGGGACGCGTCTGGCTTTGTTGCGGGTGAGCCACGCGATGGAGCGTTCGGCCATGGGGCGGTGCTGTCGGTAGGCGGCCTGGGTGGCGGGCTGGGCCCAGCGGGTCTTGTTGGCTTGGCGGCGGTGGTGGTGTTCGTCGACGGTGACGCTGCGCCCGGCGGCGGCGGTGGTGCAGCGGGCGCGCAGTGGGCAGCCGAGGCAGAGCGCGCCGAAGCGGGCCGAGCCGGATTTGACGGTTTTGGTGTGCCCGGCGGGGCAGGTCACGGTCTGCGCGTCGGTGTCGATGGTGAAGTCGTCTCGGGTGAGGCCGCCTGTGATGCGCGGCTTGGGGTTGATGGGCTTGATGGCGGTGTCGTAGCCGGCGGCCGCGAACGCGTCGAGCGCCTCGCCCGACGCGTAGGCCGAGTCGGCCAGCACCAGCCCCACGAACCCCTCAGCCCCGGCGTCGCCAACAACGGCGGCCGGTGTCGGTGTCGACGGTGTCGGCGGTGTCGGCGGTGTTGTGGGGGGCTGTGGTGTCGGTGTCGGCGGTGTCAGCGGTGTCGGTGGTGTTGTGGGGGGCTGTGGGGTCTTGTTGGAGCAGACGGGGGCCACGTCAAAGGCGAGCATCCCCACCTCGAAACGCTCGGCGATCCCGCCGACCTCACCCGAGAACTCGAACGCGTCCGCGGCCACTACAACTCGGTGCGGCTGCACGAAGGCATCGGGTATGTCACCCCCCACGACGAGCACACCGGCAAAGGCGACCAGATCCGCCAAGCACGCCGAGACGGACTCCAACAAGCCGACCAGCGACGACGCGCCCACCACCGAAACCAACCGCTAACATGTCCCCACAACACCAGCTTGCGCACACCACTGCGCGCCGATCATCGTGACCGTGTCCTGGGTCGCGACCGCGTCATACAGCACCGTGGAGTCCAGCACCCGCCGCGTCCGCCTCGACAGCGCCCCGCACTCAGCGGCCACCGCGCGCACCGCGTCGAAGATCCGCTCGGGGCGCCCACTGGCGCGCAGCCTCTGGCACCACAACGTCAACACGCTCGCGTCGAAACCCTCATCGTCGATGCCCAGCCCCGCCGCGGCCTTCCAGCGCACATCACAGCGCAACCGCTCCACGGCCTCACGATCAGAACAGCCCTCCAGCGCCTGCAGCACCATCACTACCGCGATCACCGACCCCGGCACCGACGGACGGCCCCTCAGCCCGAACAGATCCTCGAACAACTCAACGGGAAACAGCGCCCCGCTCCCCCCAACTACCGAACATCCGTTCGATAAATTGGCCTAGAGGTGACACCGGCAACATCGGCAAGTTTGTCCAGATTCGCCTTTGAACCGAATCAGTTCTGAGCGGCGGACCATCCGCAGTTGGGGCGGTTGGCACCGAGAGCATCGAGGTGGGGGGAGTATCTGACCAATAGCTTGTCTTTGGCTTGGAACTTGATATCAATAAGGCGATACTCGGGATCGATGTCGGCGAAATCAATGTCGGAGTCGGAGTCGTAGTTGGAGTCGAAAGTGTCGTATCGGACACTGTTGGCGAGTTCGGAGAGGCGCGCCGCGGTCTGTTGAGGGGTCTTGCCCCATAGATCGCGGCATATCGGGGAGGTGGCGAGGTAGAGGTAGTCTTCGCCCTGTTGGGCTTCGCGTCCGTATTGGATGGTGAGTTTCCCGTCGATTGTCTTGGGCAGGATGATCCGTTCGCTGCGGCCCGCATCGTCGAATACGACTTTCGTGCTTGTCGTTCCGGTGCTTGAGGCACCGAGGACCTCGTGGAGTAACTCGGGCGGTGCTGGCACCGTGACAAACTCTATATCTATGCCGAGTTCTTCTTGGAGTTCTTGTTCAGCCGCGCGGGGCTCTTTGACCACATCGATGATCTCTAGCTGGATCTCGTTGTCCAGATGGATGATCTTGAACGGGTGAGCACTTGCCGGTTGAGGCCGAATGTCAGCTAACACGAACGCTGCTAGGGCGATCACAGCGACTACTGCTGTCGTGGCCAAAGAGACTGAAAGCCAGAGGTTGGCTGGAGCCTTTGAGTTGCGAGCTTCGATCCGGCGATAGGCCGCGGCTCTCAATTCTTGGCCGAGTTGTCGTTCGAAATCGGAGAGGTCCTGTGTCATGGTCTGTCCTCGTCATGGAGGGGCCGGTCGAATTCGTCTTTGAGGCGGCGTAGTCCTCTAAAGACCAGACTGCGGGCTGTTACGGGCTTGCATCGCAGCCTGTGGGCAATATCGCCGTAGTCGAGTTGTTCGATGACTCGCAACCGCACGGCTTCACGATTCTTTGCCGGGACTCGGGCTAACGCCTCGGCGAGCCTGCCACCGTCGAGTCGCGCGTCGGCTGCCTCGATCTCTTCCCAGCCTGTGGTTGCTGTGGGTGGTGTTTGGAGTTCGAGCCGTCGTCGGGCGTTCGACGAAACTTGATTGCTGCGCCACAGCCTTTTGAGCTGTTTGTTGGCGATCCCGTACAGCCACTGGCGCGGGTTGCCCTTTGTTGGGTCATAGCGCTCAACACTGGCGAGCGCGGCGGCGAACGTCTCGGCCACAAGGTCTGATGTGACGTCGTGATCTCGCGTCCGAGACCAAAAATAGGTGATCATGGAACGAACGTTGCGTGTATAGAACACACCGAACGCTTCTGGGCCACGACGGGCGTCGACTAACAGCTCCGTATCGCTGCGATGATCTGTGCGCCAACTGCCTGAACCCGACCTCGGCTGCGCCATGACCGGTGAGGCTAGCCGCAGCTTGGGCACCTGGTGCCGAGGGCACCGTATGGGTGCTCTGGCCCAAGCCCTCGACGATCGGCAAGTCGAAATGGGCAGAGTTCGCAGAACGGGGGTCAGCAGCACCCCGGAGTCGCCCCGATCCCGCGTTGCGCAGACCCGCGAAGCTAGCCGTATCGCACGCATGAGGCTCGGTTGTTCATCTGGCCCAGCGAATCTGCTTCCCAGTAGATGTGGTGCGGCGATCCGCTGCAACTCGAGGAGTTGTAGAAGGTCGTGGCGGAGCTACCGCAGTAGTGCAGCGAAGACTCGATGTTGTTGTTCCATGTACCCGTCGGGTACCAGACACCACCGCTGCAGGTCGTCCCGACGATCCGCACTGAGGACCCGCCATAAGAGGTTGACGTATAGTGCGTGCCGATTGTGTTTGAGTTCGATGACAGCGCAAGGTCACCTTCCCCTGATGGCTCGGCGTTGATCGAAGCGGCGTGAACGACAGCCTCGGCTTGGGATCCGAAGCAAACCTCGGGTTGCGTAACGAAAACACCGTCATCAACTCCGATGACCTCAATCACGCAATGCCGTTCGTTACCCGCGGGCGGCGCGGACGCGGACGCTTGCACTCCACCGACGATTCCGCTGGCAATGATCGCTGCGATTACAACGGTCCGGCAAATTCTGGTGCTGCTCACGGCAAGCCCCTCTCAACACACGGCTCCGAGGACAGCCCCCGACGCTCACCATGTACTTGCCGCCTCGACTCGTTCCGTTGCACTCAATTCACAAAAAGTCAAAAAGTGGTTGTTCGGAAATGAGCTGGGATTGACGGACCGCGGCTAGCGGGAAGGGGGTTCCCACAAGAAATCTTCGAAAGTTGTGCAACAAAAGCGGCCTAGGTGGCAAGTACTAGGTGGAGTCACACGACCGACGGTGTCAACAGCCATCCGACGCATGTGCCCCACCCGATTGACGAGAAAGGCAATCTAATGGACCGAACGACAACAAAATTTAGAGTTCATATTCGAAGAGTCGCTCTGGGGGTGTTCGCTTCCGTCGCGGTGCTCGCCGTGTCGGTTGCGAATCCGTCTTCGGCACAAGTCACCGAACCGCCTCACGGGCAGACGGAGAGTGCCAACATCGATGTTGTAGACTTCCTGGCTCAGTTTGGGGTCGTGCTTCCCCAAGCCGTAGCCGCGCAGTTCGCGGCGCTGACTGAGCAAGATCAGCAGCAGCTGTTGCTTAGCCTGGGTGTTGATCCTTTGCTTCTCCAAAGCGACATCGACAACCGACCAATGCCACTTGTCGCGGAACTGCTCCGAGTGCTGGATCCCGACGCTCCTCGGCCTGAGATCGCTTCTGACGAGGAGTACGCCCGAGGCGTAGTCGACCGCGCCGCTTTCGCAGTCATCGCTGACCTTCAGAGGGACTACTCCTCTCGCCTTGGGTTCCCGAGATGGGACGACACCTCCGACGGAGGCCGCGTACTCATGATTCCGATCGTTGGGGCCAGCCAGCAAGAGGTCATCCAGATTCAACGTACTGTATTGCCCGAGGACACTCCGGTCCGGGTTGAGAGAACTGACATCAGCTATCAGGATCTCCGGAAGTTGAAGGATGAAGTGAACGCTAGCATCCGGACGGCGACCGGCAACCAGCTTACAGACTGGTCGATCGGCATCGACCGCAAGGAGAAGAAGGTGACCATTCGAGCGGATCTCGGGTTGGCGCGGAACCAAGAAATCCTCACCGGTATTGACATCGCCGCTATCGCCCGAGCCGCCGGCGATTCTTTTGCTGCAACTGAGATCCCCGCTAGAAGGCGCTCGGGTTCCGAACTGGTCTCGTTCGCCAATGCGACGATGGAGCCACCCGAGGTTGACTTTCGCGAGTCCGAGAACATCCGAGGCGGAGAGTGGATCATCCCAGACATTGGTGGAGCTTGCACGACCAACTTCCTCTGGAAGAACGGCAGCAGTTACCGCATGGGAACGGCTGGACACTGTTCGACCACCGGCGCCGGTGTGGGGCAACGGGCCTACCGATCATTCGATCACCTCACACTCGCCGGGAGCAACAACGGTGACATCGGCAGGGTCACACACAACGGCTGGACGAACAACACCAGATCCGACTACGCCCTCATGACCATGCCCGCCGCAGCGACAACTACCAATCGCGTGATGACGACCGCCACGACCTGGCGAACAGTCACGAGGGTAAGCGACCTTTCGAACCTGAGCGGTAACTTTTCTTTTTGTCATGTTGGCCTAGGATTGAAGGCGACACACGGCTTGGACAAAAGTTGCGGAATCATCACGGAAAGCAACATCGACTACACCCACACACTGTCAACGGGTGAAGAACTTACGGTCTATGGGTTGTACTGCACCGATGCGGAGCATGCGGGCGGTGACAGCGGCGGTCCGCACTACCTTGAGGTTGTCGATGATGCATACGCTGTCGGAATCCACCACGGCCCGGCTGGTACCGGCGACTCCTGCTTCACGACTGTCCAAGCCGCCAAGGCGCGGTCCGGGTACTCTGTAGTGCTCAACTAGACGCAGCAGTCGGCGTGTCCCCGCCGAGGTGCGTAACCGGCGGGGACACGCCGACACGAACTCGCTCAACCCAAACCCAGACGGGAGTCCCCATGAGTACCGATTTTGATCAGCTTGCCAAGGTAGCGGCCGGTACCGGACCTACTAGCGTCCCGCCATTCGGCCAGAAGCAGCGAACCTACGAGCGACGCCGCCGACACAAAGCAGTCACGGCTCTAGCGACAGTTCAAATTCTGTTCCTGGTTGGCGTGGGCACCTCGTGTGGTGACGGCGTCGACACGCCGCAGGGGGTCGTGGCCGTCGGCATCGATGATCGCGAAGGTCCACACCAGCAGACCGACGATCCGCCCGTGGAGCTTCCCGTGGAGCTTGTTGAGGTTCCCGACGTGATCGGTCTGTCGAGCAGCGAAGCCCACGCACGGCTTGAACCCGCGGGATTCAGTGTCGAAGTGGCGATCGACGCGATACCGAAGGCGGAACTTCAACCCGACACAGTGACCGGAAGTGATCCCTTTCCCGGAACACAAGTATCGTTCGGCTCGCTCGTAGTGCTGGACATCTATGCCGACAGCTCAATGATCGACGCAGAGGATCTCGCTCGTATCCGAATCACGCAAGAGGTCAAAGCCGAGTTCGGCGATCGTGTCGCAATGGGTTACTGGGACAAAACGACCGCCACATTCTACGTCCGGATCGCCGATTTGTCTGCCAGCGAGAGTGAGCAATTGAATTCTCGCTACAACGATGAGGCGATCACAGTGGTCATATTCGCCGTCGGCATAGGCGACGCAGACATGCGGGCTCTCAACCAATCGACCAAGGACTTAGTCCACGCTTTTCTCGCTGAATGCGAGAACACACCCTCCTACAGCGTAGGTATCAATGTCGCTTCCTGGGCCGTCGTTGTCAACCTGCCCGTCGACGACGCCGAAGGTCAGTCGATCACCGAGTGCATCAGCCAGCTGAGAGAAGCCGTTCTCGCCAACGCGGCCCAGTTCGCTGAAGAGCGCTCGATCCTCGCCGACCCCGCCGACCTAGTGCGGTTTCGGGCAGATCCGATACAACCACTAGATATCCTGCGGCAACAACCAGATGCTAGATGAAGCCAAGATCAAACAGCAACGCTCCCCAGATCGACCAAGGCGCTAGGCGAGGAACTGGCATGGTAGCTAGCCGGAATCTCGCGATCAGGTGTCGGGCGTTGTGTCGTGTTTTCGGTGAGCGTTTCGTGCTTCGTGACTTGGACCTCGATGTGGGCGAAGGGCGCCATGTGGCAGTGATGGGGCCGAGCGGCTCGGGCAAGACGACTCTGCTTCATATCTTGGCTGGAATCGTGGAGCCTTCTTCGGGCGAGGTCGTGGTGGCGGGGCTCGACGTTGGCGGTGCCTCGGCACGAGAGCGGGCGAAGCATCGTCAGCACAAGGTGGCGATGGTGTTTCAGTTCGGTGAGCTCTTGCCCGAGCTAACGGTTGGTGAGAACGTCACTCTGCCGTTGCGAATCAGGGGCGATGTTCCCCGTGCCGGAGACGTCGAGCGGGTCTTGGACGCTGTTGGGTTGACGGATACCGGTGCTTGGCCTGCCCAGTTGTCTGGGGGTGAGACTCAGCGAGTGGCGGTGGCGCGGGCGCTGGTGACGGCGCCCGATGTCATTTTGTGCGACGAGCCTTCGGGCTCGCTTGATCGGGCCAACTCCGACCAAGTGGTCAGTCTGATATGCGATGCAGCGAGACAAACGGGGGCGACGGTGGTCATGTCCACCCACGACCGGTCTGTGGCGGAGCAACTGGACGAGATCCTCGTGATCGAAGACGGGCAGTTGACACCCCTTGAAGTCCGATGATTCGCTTGATTGCCTTGGCGGTCACCTGGCGCGGTGATCGCTCTGCGCAATTGCGCAGTGTCGTGTTGGCGCTTTCGGTGGCGGCAGTCACGGTGTTGGCTTGCGCCGCTGTCAGCGCTGCGCTGATGGCGGCGCGGGTCAACGAGCGCTCTGAACTTCGCACGTTTCAGCCCGCCGCGCCCGATCAACGCGCAGACATCATGCAAGATGCGAAGTACGACTCGGTCAACGGTGAACAGATCTTCGTCTACTTATGGCGCATCGAGACAAAAGGGGTCGTGATTCCCGGCGTCGCGCCAGACGCCGAAACCGGCGACTGGTTCGTGTCGCCCGAACTAGCCCGACGCATCGAACACGAACCGCTGTTGGAGGACCGATTCCCCAATGCTCGTACGATAGGAAACGACGGTGTCGGATCAGCCGACGAACTGGTCGCATACCGCTTCGTGGGCCCGGAGGTCGAACTCCGCGGGCGGCTTGTCGATGTGCCAGGCACGGATTGGATTGGCTGGAATGCCGGTATTGACGGCAGTATCGTGGCGTTTGCCGGGGCAGGGCTTGTCGTTGTCTTGGGTATCGGTTTCTTGCGAGCTGCGCTTGGTCCTATCAGTGTCGGCCTTGCACGTCGCCTCAGCCTTTTGGCTGCCCTCGGAGCGACGAGACCGTCGCTCTGGATGCTCAGCACGGCGAGTAGCGCAATCGTTAGTGCTCCCGCAGCAGCGGTGTCCGCCGTGGCTTGGTATCTGATCGCGCCGGGCCTTGAGTCTGTCCCGCTGGTCGGCCAAAAAGTGCTCAAGGGCGATCTGCAGATCCCGCTGTTGCTTGCAATTGTTGCTGCTTTCGGTGTCGTTGCGCTGACCGCGGCGGTGGCGTTGACGAGGCCGTACCAACACATCGGCTCGCGGCCTGCGTCTCGGGTGCCGTCCCCGCCCGCGCTCTGGCGTGTGATCCCGCTGCTGGCATCGCTGGCTATAATCGTCTACTCGACTGCTCAATCTGGTTCGGGCGCAGTTCGATCACTGCTGGCCGGTCTGATAGCGGCGTGTCTCGGCGTCACCTTCGCGTTGCCAGTGCTCATCCACTTACTCGGCAATGCGCTGGCAAGAAGGAAATCGACCCTGAGTCTGCTGGTAGGACGGACCCTGAGCAGCAACGCGGTAAGCTCCTCACGCCCTTTGCTGGCACTGGCTGCGGTCGCGGTCTTGGTTCCCTCAGGTGCTTCGTTCATCGCGACGGCTCGCGCCGGCGATCCGAGCCCGCCACCGTCGTCGGTCCAAACGATTACGGTCAACGGCCGACTCGACTACGCAACCCTCAGCCAACTCGAACAAGATGCCGGAGGCGTATTCGTTGACGTCTATGCGACCGAACCACAAGATCGCCGCATACCGGCGACGTTCACATGGGTGGCTGACTGCGAATCGCTTGCGCCCTATATGGTTCTGGATCGCTGCGGTCCCAACGGAATCGTCGTTGAAGCCGCCGCGGCACCCGCGTTCGCGTGGCTTGGCGCAAGCAGCACGCGAGCACCCTCAAATGCGACCCTGGACAGTCGTCTTTTTGTCACCCTTGACGGTGACCGCGCCGAAGCAGTCCTTCGCTCATACGCAGTCAACAACTATCTCAACCGCATCATCGTGGCCACCCGCAACGAGCAACGCCACGAGTCCCGTGTTGTTCCCTGGTTGATCAGCGGCATGCAGATAGCGGCCGCCGGCGCGTTCGCGGCCCTGCTCCTGTCGGTGATCACCCACGCCTCGCAATCCGCAGCAACCCGACTTCGCCTAGTCGGCATCGGCGCCGAGTTGCCGATGATACGCCAGCTTGCCGCAACCGAATCGTTCACCACGGTCGCGGTCGTCGGGCTATTCGGCACGGCTGCGGGCACTGTCGGCGCAGTCGCCTACGCCCTCGTCAATGGATCTGTTTCGCCGAACTATTGGCCCTCTTTGACCATCGCCGCAGCAACACTCACCGCCGCCGCACTGTCAGGATCAGCCTCGGCGATCTACGTCTCTCGCGTTTCGGCACAGTCAGTGCTCAACACCCCAGATTGACGAAACGAGACCGCGCGACTTGGAGTTGGCCACGACATGACAGCATCTACAGTGACTGCAACAGGGAGGGATCGACACATGACAAATCGCCGGGCTACGTTGGTTCTCCTTGTCGTCGTCGGCCTCTTCTTGGCCGGGTGCGGGAGCGAAAAGACCCAGGTGCAGAGCAACCTCGTCGGCACAGAGTGGGCCATCGTGGAAATGACAGGCTTCCCCGACGACAACGTTGTTGACGGTAGGTTCGATTTCACGAACGAACGGTTCCGATACGAACACGGCAACCACGCGAGTAGCGAAATCACCTGGAACGAGTCCGGGTTCACTGTCACGGCGACGGGCACCAGCACCGATATGTTTTTTTATCCCAGTGAAGCGCGCTACCTGCGCACCCTCGTCCCGGTCGGGGCCCGCGTCGAGATCGTCGAGGAAGCCGATGGCTCTCTCACTCTCACCCGAGGCGAACTGACGGTCACAGCCCAACCGGCCTAACGCGTGTTAGCTAACCAGAGGTTCGCGAAAAGGAGGGAACCAATGTGCGACGCCAGCGACGAAGGGTAGCCACGGCTCTAGTGATCGCGACGGTTCAACGACGAGGCATTCACAGTGATTATATCCGCGGTCAGCATCAGCAACGCAGACCTCCACGCCCTCAATCGATCGACCCAGGACCTAGCCCGCGCCTTTCTCGCTGCAAGCGGATTAGAACTGCACACCTACGCCATAGGAGTCCATATCGACTCCTGGGCCGTCGGGGTCACCCTGGTCCCAGAAGACGTTGCACGTCAATCGAACACCGAGTGCATCAGCAAGCTGAAACAAGTCCTCCTCGACAACGCGGCCCAGTTCGCCGCAGAGCGCTCGATCCTCGCCGACCCCGCCGACCTCGTGCAATTTCGGGTAGGTACCATTGACGGACCATAACCCTTGCACGACGCCAGTTGATCCATCACCGCGTGAGCATCGTCCGGGTTGGGCGTCGGATTGGATGTGGTGTGATAGGCGGGTGGGGGTTGCGGTGAGAGCGCCATGGAATCAAAAAGAACTCTTCAATAGATTGCAACGCAAGCGTCCCAGCCGACAAGTACTAGGTGGAGCCACACGTTTGACGGTGCCAAAAGGCATCCGATGCATGCGCCTCCATCCCACCCGAAAGATGAGAAAGGCAAGCCAACGAGACGAACACCACATCAACGCAGAGTCCATTTCCGTAGAACGACTTTGAGTGTGCTCGCTCTTGTCGCAGTGCTTGCCGCGGCGTTGCTGAGTCCGTCTTCGGCGCAGGTCACCGACCCGTCCTCTGGAGAGCCCGAGAGTGGCTCGATCGACGTGGACAGTTTTCTGGCTCAGCATGGGGTAGAGTTCCCCTCGGCCGTGGCCGGACAGTTCGCTGCGTTGAGTGAGGCGGATCAACAGCAGCGTTTGCTCAGTCTGGGTGTTGAGCGTTCGATTCTCCACAGCGACATCGCGGACCGACCAATGCCCCTTGTTGCCGAACTGCTCAGAGTGTTGGATCCCGATGCTCCTCGGCCTGAGGTTGCCTCTGACGCCGACTACGCCCGAAGCATGATCGATGTCGCTGCGAACGCAGTCATAGCCGACCTTCAGGAAGATTATTCCTCTCGACTCGGGTTCGCGAGATGGGACGACACCTCCGGCGGAGGCCGCGTTTTGGTGATCCCGGTCGTCGGGGCCAGCCAGCAAGAGGTCGGACAGATCGAAGATCTGGTGTTGCCCAACAGCACCCCGATCCAGGTTGAGAGTACCGACATCAGCTATCAGGATCTCCGGGACTTGAAGGATGCGGTGTGTGCGAGTATTCGGGCAACGACCGGAGACCGGCTTGGAGACTGGTCGATCGGCATCGACAGTGAGCCGCAGAAGGTGTTTGTTCGAGTCGACCTCAGTCTGGAACGGAACCAAGAAATCCTCGCCGGTATCAACAGCGGTACCGGTAGCGCAACGGCGACCGTTGTAGATGAGCAAGCCACCAACGAACAGGCCAACCAACAGATCGCAGATCTCCTCCTCGGTAACGACGACACCGCCGCGACCGTTGACGATGGGCGAACCGGCAACAAGCAGACCGGAGATCTCCTCGCGAGTCTCGCCGCCATTGTCCACGATGTTGCCAATTCTTTTGTGGCGGCTGAGATTCCCTCAAGCAGACGCACCGGCGTCGAACTGGTCACGTTCGCAGACGCGAAGATGGAACCACCCGACACCGACTACCGCGAGTCAGCGCACATCCAGGGCGGAGAGTGGATCGACTCAGACAACGGCGGAGGTTGCACGACCAACTTCCTGTGGAGGGAGGGCAACGACTACCGTATTGGGACGGCTGGACACTGTTCGACAACCACAGGAACCTACAGGGGGCATCGCGCTTACCGGTCGTTCGACCATCGGACGCTAGCCGGGGCCAACAACGGCGATATCGGCACGGTCACGCTCAATGGTTGGACGAACGGCTCCTACTCCGACTACGCCCTCATGACGTTGCCCGCGGCGGCGACAACCACCAGTCGAGTGATGACGACGTCAGGCAACTGGCGAACAGTAACCAAGGTAAGCCCCCTCTCAAATCTGAATCTCGATGTGTTACCGATCTGTCTCGTCGGCTTGGGATTGAAAAAACGCACGGCTTGGACAAGAGTTGCGGATTAATCCAGCAGAGAGATATCCATGAGATTCACACGCTATCAACGGGGGACACCCTGACTCTTTATGGGCTGTACTGCACCAATGCGAAACGTGCTGGGGGTGACAGCGGTGGTCCGCACTACATCGAGGTTGGCGATGGCGCACACGCTGTAGGGATCCATCACGGCGCGCACGATGGCAATGCCTGTTTCACGACTGTTCAGGCCGCCGAGGCGCGCAGCACGTACTCGGTGGTGCTCAACTAGCCGCAGCTATTCGAACCGAACACTTCGACACGAAATTCAAACAATCCACGCAAGACGGAGGACTCTCATGAAGCCCGATACTGGACAGCTTGCGTCAGAAGTGGTCGACGCCAAGCCCGCCGAGGCCCGAACAATGCGACTGAAACAGCAACGCAATGAGCGGAGTAGGCACCGGAGTGCAGCCGCGCCTGCAAGCAGAAGAGTCGTAGAAGTTTGTGGGGGAACTTCCGCAGTGGTGTCGTGACGACTCGATGTTGTTGTTCCATGCCCCGGTCGGGTACCAGACACCGCCGCTGCAGGTCGTCCCGACGATCCGTACTGACGAACCGCTATATGAAGTCGACGTGTAGTGCGTACCGATCGTGTTTGAGCCTGACGCAAGCGCGCCTTGCCCGCTTGACTCTGCGGAGACCGACGCGGCATGGATCACGGCTTCGGTTTGAGATCCGAAGCAAACCTCGGGCCCGGTGAGCAACACCCCGTCTTCAACCCCGGTGACCTCAATCACACAGTGTTGTTCAGTTCCCCCGGGCCGCGCCGACGCGCCGGCTTGGCCTACGAAGACAATCCCACTAGCGATGACCACTGCAATCACAGCGATCCCGTAAATCCTGGTGCTGCTCACGGCAAGCCCCTCTCAACTCACAGCTCCGAGGACAGCCCCCGACGCTCACCAGTTACTTGCCCTCTCCAAGCAATCCGTTGCACGCGGTACCCAATAAAAGTCGAAAAAGTCTTTCTGGGATACGGGGGCGGTGCATGCCGCGGCTACCAGCGAGTGATCTTCCCGAAGAAATCTTCAAAAACAATGCAACGCGAGCGTCCCAGCCGACAAGTACTAGGTGGAGCCACACGTTTGACGGTGTCAACAGACATCTCAGGCATGTGATCCCAAACCATCCAATTGACAGAGAAAGGCAATCCGATGAACCGAATAGCCCCCCTGATAGTTGTACTTGCGTTGGCGATAATCTCAGCAGCGACCGCCGCGGCTGCCACAGGCGCAGATGATATTCTCACAGACTCTGGTCAAACCAACGCCTACACCGGTCAAGCGGAAACCGCTCTTGTCGGTTTCGAAGCAGAACAATACGCGATCAATTTCGGCGTCAGCACAGACGAAGCTCTAAGACGGCTCGACCGCATACCCGAGTTGAAGAGAATCATCCAAGAGACTGTCGCAGCAGAATCAGGACGGGTCGCCGGTTGGGGAATCGTGCACGAACCGAACTTCGGCGGCTGGGTCTACCTCGTCGGCGACGCCGAGCCGACACAAACTACAAACGACCTAGTAGCCCGACACAGCGACCTCTACGTCGACACCGGAGCGACATATACGTTCATTGAACTCAACGAGGCAATGTCGAACCGATCAAACTTCGAGGCCATTCCTGAATCGATGCGCAATCGTATCGCCTATCGAGAAATCGACGTTCGGTCCAACAGCATTGTCGTGGCGATCGACCGCAACAAACCCCCTGTGCCAATCGATGACAGCGTCTCTACCGAGGACCGTCCTATTGAGTCGCTGGACCTGCCGCAAGCAGCCGAGGCACTCAAGGATACCCTGGAGCAGGACACAGGTTTGCCATTTGTGGTGACTTTGAAAGCTAGCAGTGAACCCGACGCAATCTACGGCGGCGAACTCGTCCGCACCGAGCGCAACACGAGATGCACCAGCGGATTTGCCGTCCTTGAGGGCGACACACGAGGTATGTTAACCGCCGGACACTGCGCCAACATAAACAAGCACTGGCGGTCACGCACCACCGCATATACGGGAGACAGCTTCCTTACCACCCACCAAGACACCGTCTGGGGCGACGGCGGAGACTCATCGTGGTACACCACGGTCCAGCAAGAAGCGGATGACTTCTATGTCACAACGACAGTGCGCCGCGATGTGATCGACCATGAAGTGAGGGCCAACATGCAAGGCGACTTCGTCTGCCACTTCGGGGTCAAGTCGGGTTATTCCTGCGGCTTCGTGGCTTCGACAACCCACGACCCGAACTACGACATATGCGGCTCAGATGGCTGTGAGCACATGTGGATCAGAGTCGAGGGCGCATCCCTCAAATCATGCGGCGGTGACAGCGGTGGCCCATGGTTCCAGGTCCGAACCGCCTACGGAATCCACAGTGGATCCAACCAAGGTGGCGATTGCACCGCGGAGGGAACAGACTACGCCACTTTCACAGCGATGGACGACATACTGGAGAGCTTGGACCTAGAGTTGGCCACGTCATGACGTCAACAACAAACGCTCCCGTGAAGGGTTCCCGCAAGCCGAACCGGGCTGTTTGGATCATCATCGTCATTGCGGGTCTCTTCATGAGTGGATGTGGAAGCGGCAAGACACCCGTCCAGACCGAACCCGTTGCGAGTAGCCAGGAACCTGAAGAGAACGCTGAGGAAGAGAACCTGGATCCGCTCGGCATCAAGCTCGAAGCACAACACTACGCTCGCGACTTCGGAGTCTCCGAAGACGAAGCTCTCAGAAGGCTCGGCCGCGACGACGAACTGAAGGCCATGCTCCAGGAAATTGTCGCGGCCGAAACCGGGAGGGTGGCTGGCTGGGGGCTCGTGCACGAACCGGAGTTCGGCGGCTGGGTCTATCTGGTTGGCGACGCTGAACCCACGGCCTTCACAAGAAGGCTGGCTGCCCAACACAGCGACCTTTTCGTCGAACTGGGAGCGACACATACGTATGCTGAACTTCTGGCAGCCCTAGAGAACAACGTGGATCGTGAAGCGATTCCTGTTTCAATGCGTGATCGCATTGCCTATACAGAGATAGATACACACTCCAACAGTATCGTTGTTGCTATCGACCGCGACAAACCCCCAGTCCCTATCGACGATGCTGTCCCAACTGCGGAACGGCCGATCGAGTCCTTGGATCTACCGCGTGCAGCCGAAGCACTCGAAGCCCTCCTCGAACAGGCAACAGGCTTACCATTCTCAGTCACTCTGGGCTCCAGATCTGTTCCTGGCGAAGGATAGGGTGAGGTTCAGCGGCGCATGTCGCGGAGTTCTCGGCGTAGTTCCTTGACTTCGTCGCGTAGGCGGGCGGCGTATTCAAAGCGTAAATCGATGGCTGCGTCGTGCATCTCCTGTTCGAGTGTGCCGATGAGACGCTCCAGTTCGTCCTCGGGAAGATCGCTGAGTTCATCGGTTGCCCGCCGCTTGCGACCCAACTCAGACAATGCTTCCGGAACCGGAGTCAGCTGTTCTTGCGGACGGATCATCGACAAGATGTCGGTGATCTCCTTGCGCACCGACTGCGGGTCTATCCCATGTTCTTCGTTGTAAGCCTGCTGGAGTTGACGCCTGCGCATAGTTTCGCTGATCGCCCGTTGCATGGAGTTGGTGACCCGGTCGGCATACATCACCACCTCGCCGGCCACATTTCTGGCTGCCCGCCCGATCATCTGAATGAGCGACGTGTCGCTGCGCAAGAACCCTTCCTTGTCGGCATCGAGAATCGCCACCAACGACACTTCCGGAAGATCGAGGCCCTCCCGCAGCAAGTTGATGCCGACCAACACATCGAACTCCCCCAAACGAAGATCGCGCAGGATCTCGATTCGCTGAATCGTGTCTACTTCGCTGTGCAGGTAACGAACCCGAACACCGAGTTCCAGCAGATAATCCGTAAGGTCTTCAGCCATTTTCTTGGTGAGCGTCGTGACCAACACCCGCTCACCGCGCCCCACCCGGCCAGATATCAGTTCTTGTAGATCATCGATCTGCCCTTTGGTGGGTTTGACTATCACCGCCGGGTCGATAAGGCCCGTTGGCCTCACGATCTGCTCAACTACCTGCGACGACACCTCTAGTTCGTAAGCACTGGGAGTGGCCGACAAGAACACTGCCTGGTTGATGCGTTCCATCACCTCGTCGAAGCGCAAGGGACGGTTGTCGGCCGCCGAGGGAAGACGGAATCCATGATCGATGAGCGTGGCCTTGCGACTCCGGTCTCCCTGGTATTGGCCGTGTAGTTGCGGCACGGCCACATGTGACTCGTCGATGACCATCAAGAAATCCTCGGGGAAGTAATCCAGCAAGGTGTACGGCGCTTCACCAGGGCCGCGCCCGTCGATAGGGCCTGAATAGTTCTCGATGCCGTTGCAGTAGCCAACCTCCTGCATCATCTCGAGGTCGTATTCGGTGCGCATTCGCAACCGCTGCGCTTCGAGCAATTTCCCCTCTTTCTCGAACAGCGCCAATCGCTCCCGAAGCTCGATTTCGATCCTCTCCATCGCCGCGAGCATGGTGGCTTGGCTGGTGGCGTAGTGAGTGGCCGGGAACACAACCAGTTCCTCCAACGATTGAAGCCTCTCCCCCGTCAACGGATCCACCACCGTGATCTGCTCGACGTCATCTCCGAACAACTCAACTCGCACCGCGGTTTCGTCGTAAGCCGGATGGATTTCGATGGTGTCACCGCGAACCCTGAACTTGCCCCTCACCAGATTCATGTCGTTGCGCTCGTATTGGAGGTCAACCAACCGGCGAAGTATCGAGCGCTGATCGTGCTCGTCTCCGGTGCGCAACACCAGCAACTGATTCTCGTACTCCTCTGGCGACCCCAATCCGTAGATCGCGGAGACCGACGCGACCACAATCGTGTCACGTCTTGTCAGCAACGCTGATGTAGCCGAGTGACGCAAGCGGTCGATCTCGTCGTTGACCGACGAGTCCTTCTCGATGTAGGTGTCGCTCGACGGCATGTACGCCTCGGGCTGGTAGTAGTCGTAATAGCTGACGAAGTACTCGACCCGGTTGTTTGGGAAGAACTCTTTGAGTTCGTTGGCCAACTGTGCGGCAAGTGACTTGTTGGGGGCCAACACCAGTGTTGGACGCTGGACTTTCTCGATACTCCAGGCGATCGTCGCGCTTTTGCCCGAGCCGGTGATGCCCAGCAATGTCTGGAAGCGGTCACCCCGTTCGATGCCCTCCGCCAGAGCCTCAATGGCCGCCGGTTGATCCCCACTCGGTTGAAAATCCGAAACAACCTTCAAAGAAGTGCGGGCACTGGGAACCGTCGCAGGTGGCACTTGAACAACCTACCCGCGCGGTGCATTCGCCGGGCACGCTGCTTTCGCCGGGCACGGTGCTCTCGCCGGGCACGGTGCTCTTCGGGAAAATCGTATATTCCGTATGGCAACGGAATCCGGTAGTTTCCCGAACAAACGAGAACGGCACAGCGTGTCGGCACTCCCTACTACGCAGCGCCCGGGACTTTGCGAGGTGCAACACTCCGACGGGGTACCGAGGCGGCTTCTAGCCGGGGACGGTGTGTGGGAGGGAGGTGATCCAATTCCATGCTTCGTCGATATTGCGATTTAGGGCTGTCAGGTCGCCGGAATTGTCGATAACCCAGTCGGCTACCGCTTTACGGGCTTCACGGCTGGCCTGATTGGCGATCCGGGCCCGCGCATCGGCCTCGTCGAAACCCCGACTCGCCACAAGGCGCTCAACCGTTACCCCGGTGTCCGCATCGACCACGACGATTCCCGCTAGTACCCCGAACTGATCCGCGATCGAAGTGCCATCGGCCCCTACCAGCAGCGGAAGATCGAGCACCACGACAGCGTCGCTGCCCGCAAGCAGACCACGCCGTCGCTCGATCTCGTTATAGAGCGCCGGGTGAACAATCTCGCCCAAGGCCTTCAATTCGTCAGCGTCGTTGAAGGCGGTCTCCGCCACGGCACCCCGATTCAGCTTGCCGTCAGATGCCACTATTCCTGCACCCCAACGCTGAACCATTGCCTCGAACACAGGCTGGCCCGGTTCCTGCAATTCCCGCACGATCCGATCAGCGTCGATCAACTCCGCCCCCCGATCCACGAAAGCATCGGCAACAGTCGATTTACCTGAGCCGATCCCGCCGGTGAGCGCGATCTCTATCACTAGTCGGCCTTGACGTACTCGTCTTCCACGACCTCGTCTTGGGCAACCTCGTCTTCGCCAGCCGTAGCCTCTTCGGTCACCTCAACTTCTTCGGTCACCTCAACTTCTTCGGTGACTTCAACTTCTTCGGTGACTTCGACGTACTCATACTCGGTGCCATCCTCATCGGTCTCGATCAGGCCCGTGACCGGAGCGTCTTCGCCAGCTTCAGCGTAGTACTCCTCCCAAGCCTGCTGTCCCTCAGAACCCTCATCGCCACCGATGTAGTTGCCCTCCTCATCGTAAGCATGATCGCCGAAGTGCTCCTGGTATTCGGCTGCGACCTGGCCACCTTCAGCGGCCTGTTTGATCGAGAGGCTGATGCGCCGGCGCTGAAGATCGAGGTCAATAATCTTCACCCACAGCTCTTCACCTGGAGTGACCACTTGTTCTGGCAGATCAACGTGGTGCGCCGACATTTCAGAAATGTGCACTAGTCCCTCGATGCCGTCACCCACCTGAACGAACGAACCGAATGGAACGAGCTTGGTGACCCGACCGTAAACCAGCTCGCCAACACGATGGCTGGAGGCGAACTCCTGCCACGGATCTTGTTGAGTGGCCTTCAAGGAGAGACTGATGCGCTCACGGCTGAGATCAACCTCAAGGACCTGAACCTCAATCTCATCACCGACCGTAACCACAGAGTTCGGGTGGTCGACATGCTTCCAAGAAAGCTCAGACACGTGGACGAGTCCGTCCATGCCTCCTAGATCGACGAAAGCACCGAAATTAACAACCGACGACACCACACCAGTGCGCTTTTCGCCCGGTTTGAGATTGTCGAGGAACGCCTCGCGCTGCTCTTTTTGGGCTTCTTCCAACCAAGCTCGGCGAGACAGCACCACATTGTTGCGGTTCTTGTCGAGTTCGATGATCTTGGCTTCGAAATGTTGCCCCACATAGGGCTGCAGGTCTCGGACCCGACGCAGCTCCACGAGCGAGGCGGGCAGGAATCCGCGCAAACCGATGTCCATGATCAAACCGCCCTTGACGACTTCGATCACCAGACCCTTGACCATTCCGCCGGCTTCTTTGATGCCTTCGATCTCGCCCCAGGCCCGTTCATACTGGGCACGTTTCTTGGACAGGAGCAGACGTCCGTCTTTGTCTTCTTTGGTGAGGACGAGGGCTTCGATGGTTTCACCCATGGAGACGATCTCGTTGGGATCCACGTCGTTGCGGATCGACAGCTCACGGCTGGGGATCACGCCTTCAGATTTGTAGCCGATGTCGAGGAGGACTTCGTCCTGGTCGACTCGTACGACCGTACCTTCAACGAGTTGGCCGTCTTCAACAACAACCATGGCGGAGGTGTATGCGTCCTCGATATCCACCCCCCCGAGGTCTGCGTCAATGATTTGGCGGGGGGTGTAATTACCATCGGAATCGAACGTTCCGAATCGAGACTCAGTCTCGACAGTTGTGTTGTCTTGCATTCTTCTTTTCGTCGGATAGAGCTAGCGCCGCGGTATCGGACCGTGGAGCCCTGTCGGTTGGACAGCCTCAGAACGATACCAAGACGAAACCCCTACCGGACTTTCGCCAACCCGGTTGCGAATCAGCCCGTGGTCATCAAGCGGGTTGCTAGCCAAGCCGTACGCATCAACCCTTTGCGCCGGCCCAGGTTGAAGCCACCTGCAGATCGATCTCAAGGGGAACCCGGAGTTCGAAGGCATCTCGCATGATCGAAGTGGTCATCTCTTTGGCTTGTTCGACTTCGGGATCGGGTGACTCGACGATGATCTCGTCGTGAACCTGCAACACGATCCGACTATCGATACCTGCGGTTTCGATCGCTTCGTCGAGCCGAACCAAGGCAACCTTGAAGATGTCGGCGGCCAAACCTTGGATACCGGCGTTCATTGCTTGACGTTCCCCCGCCTGACGAACCTGACGATTCGAATGCGACAGTTCCGGTATCTGGAGGCGACGCCCGAACAACGTCTCGGTGTAACCGCGCTCGCGAGCCAACTTGACGGTGTCGTCCATGTATTGCTTCACCGCAGGGAAAGCCGCGAAATACGAATCGAGGATTTCGGTGGCCTCAGGGACCCCAATATTGAGCCGTTGCGCCAACCCGTATGACTCCATGCCGTACGCAAGCCCGTAAGAAACCATCTTCGCTTTTGAGCGCTGCTCGATACCCACTTCGCCCGCAGCGATGTGAAATATCTTCGAAGCGGTAGCTGCGTGAATGTCGTCGCCTGCCTCGAAAGCTTCGATCAAGCCCGGATCCTCCGCTAGGTGAGCTATACAGCGCAGTTCAATCTGGTCGTAGTCCGCTACCAGCAGTTTGTGCCCGGTTGGGGCAACAAAGGCGGTTCTGAACACCCGGCCTCTGTCTGAGCGAACCGGAATGTTGTGCAGGTTCGGGGCGTCGGAACTAAGCCGCCCGGTACGAGCCACAGTTTGGTTGAAAGTGGCCCTGATCCGGTCCCCCGGCCCGATCTCGGCTACAAGCCCTTCGCCGTAGGTGGAGCGCAGTTTTTCGACCTCACGGAAACGCAGGAGGTTCTCGACAATCTGATGTTGATCGCGGATCTTCTCGAGTGTTTGGGCGTCGGTGCTGTAACCCGTCTTGGTCTTTTTCAACGGCGTCAAGTGGAGTTCGTCGAATAGCACCTCGCGTAGTTGCTTGGTGCTGTTGACGTTGAAATCATGTCCCGCGTCGGCGATGACCGCGGCTCGGAACTGTTCGGTTTCGGTGGTGAGTTCATCACGGATGCGCACCAACGCCTCACGGTCGACCGCGATCCCGCACTGTTCCATCCGGGCCAACACCCGAACGAGGGGAACTTCCAGGTCATTGTTGAGTTCGTCGAGTCCGTGGGTGCTCAAAGCCTTACTCATCGGTTCCATAAGGCGGTCGACGGCTAATGCGTGACGCGCCGGCTCGGCCATCAAGTCTTCGTCGGTTCCGGCGAGGTCGAGTTGTCCTAGCGAGGCTGCGGATTCCGGCATTTCGAGTTCTGTGTGGCGGTTGAGCAGTTCGCCGAGGTCATATGTCGTCTCTGCGGGGTTGAGCAGGTAGGCCGCCAAGCGGGTGTCGAAGGCGAGTCGCTGTAGGTCTACGCCGTGGTCGAGCAAGCGACGCGCGGTTGACTTGGCTCCGTGCATGGCCACTTCACGTCCATCTGCACCGAGCAGCAGACGCAGCGCTTCGAGGACTTCTTGGTGCGTCAGCACTGTGCCTGGCACGAATCCCACTTCTGCGGTGGCGCTGTCGGTTACGAAGGCAAGGCCCTCGTCGATTCCGTGTTCGGGCACCGCCAGCGCCAGCATGCCGGTTCCGTTGCCTGCCGCACTCAGCGCGGCGACTGCTTCGGCTGGCGTCTCGTAGACGGTGATCTCTGCTTCGAGCACTTCGGATCCGTGGCCTGGCGGCGCGGCAACCACACCGTCGAGAACTTCGCTCAGGCGTTCCTGCAGGCTTCGGAATTCGAGGAACTCGAAGAGTCTCGACAGCTCCGCCTGGTCGATCTCGCCCATGACGAGGTCCTTGATCGTCAGGGGTAGTTCCAAGTCCCTCAGCAGTTCCATCATTTCGACGTTGTTGTGGACATTGGCTTCGTGCGCGCTGAGGTTCTCGCGCAGTTTGGGAGTCAGGTCGTCGAGCGAGGCATAGATACCGTCGATGCCGCCGCGTTCGTTGATTAGCTTGGCGGCTGTCTTCTCGCCCACGCCGGGAACTCCGGGGAGGTTGTCTGAATTGTCGCCACGCAACGCCGCATACTGCACGTAATCACGCGGTGCGACTCCGGTGCGTTCCTTGATTCCGGCCTCGTCGTAGAAGGCGTAGTCGGACACGCCCCGTCTGTTGTAGAGAACCTTCACGTGTGGGTCTTCGACAAGCTGGTAGCTGTCGCGATCACCGGTGACGATTATGACGTCATCGCCGATGTCTCGGCCCTGGGTGGCGAGGGTGGCGATGATGTCGTCGGCCTCATAACGGGCCTTGTCGATAACCGGTACCGCTAGCACCTCGAGTACTTCGCGGACTAAACCCATCTGTTGGCGAAGGATGTCGGGGGCGGACTCCCGTTGTGCCTTGTAGGTCGGGGTCAACTCATGTCGGAATGTGGGTTCGGCACGGTCGAAGGCCACCACGATGCGGTCAGGTCGGTGGTCTTTGAGCAAATTGATCAGCATCGAGGTGAACCCGTAGACGGCGTTGGTCACCTGGCCTGAGGCCGTCGCCATGTCGGTCGGCAGCGCAAAGAATGCACGGTAGACGAGCGAGTTCCCGTCGATGAGCATCAGCTTGGCCATCGCCGTGGACCCTACTCGGCTCGTTCGCTCATTGATGCGTCGGTCAGGGCTGGGAGCCCGAGAGTATGTCGTTGGCGATGTCGGCCATGCTTCTGCGCGTCGACATGGCCTGCTGTTGCAGGAACCGGAAGGCGTCGTTCTCGCTCATGTTGCGCTCGTCGATGAGTCGGCCTTTCGCCCTGTCGATCAATTTGCGCACCTCGAGTCGTTCTGAAAGGTCGCTCACCTGGTCTTCCAGCAGCGAATGTTCACGGAATCTTGCCAGAGCGGTTTCGACGGCTGCTACCAGGTCACCCCGCTGATACGGCTTGACCAGATATGTCATCGCCCCTGCTTCGACGGCTCGTTCGACCAATTCGCGCTGGCTGAAAGCCGTGAGAATCACGACTGCGGTTCTGGTTTCTTTGCTGATTGTTAGAGCAGCAGATAATCCATCGAGGCCCGGCATCTTGATATCGAGCAGGACAAGGTCGGGGGTGTGGGACTTGACCAGCGCTACCACTTCGTCGCCCCGGCCGGTATCGGCTGCTACCTCGTATCCCTCCGTGCGCAGGGTTTCCACTAGGTCAAGCCGAATTATCGGTTCGTCCTCGGCTACAACGATGCGGATAGCAGCGTCGCTCACGAGGCGCTGAGACGATCGAGAAGCATGTCCTGGGTAGCGTCGAGTTCGGCGACCCTCTCCACGACCCGATCACGATGACGGCTCAGACGCTCAACATGTCGAGAGACCCGACGATGTTCCCGCTCTGCCAGAGGAGTTTCTGATACGAGCGCACGCACCCGCGCATCGTATGCCTCATCGCGGAGCTGGTTGAGTTGCTCCTCCGTGACCTGCAGGTCAGCGCGAAGCAGACGGAGCTGTTGACCAACACGCCGCAACCGACGCTCAATCTGAGGATTCGATTCAGCCATCAACATCCAACTGTAGCCCGAAGCCAGGCGAACCTTGATCAGCGCTTCTCGCGCTCCTTGCTTGATCTGCTGGCTTTTACGTACTTGTCGAAGATCTCCGCAGCAACGCGTCGACCGATTGCCTCTGGATCCTCAGGCGCAGCCAGTCGATGACGAGCCTTCTCGGCGCTCGCCTTCGACAACTCCTGACGCAGTGCTTCCTCAGTGCTTCGTGTCATGATCTAGCTCCATAATACCAGAATTTCGAGTTGCCAGATCGCGCACGAAGTACCGGGGATTCAACTCCGGCACGAAGTAGTGTTTCCGCTTGATCCACACAAGGCCGTCTCCCTTTGAGATCACAGCCACGTCAATCGGCCTCCCGACCGTCTCAGCCTCTGGAGTGACCCGTCGCTTGAACGACGTGAGGTTCACGAGGGTCTCCGCCATCTCTGCGAGTTCTTCCTTCGGCAGCGATTCTACGATTGACATGATCGGGCCTGAGTTCTGTTCCTTGCGATAGTCATCCAGACTCTCCTGGAAACTGTTGACAACGGTGGTTCGGGCGTTGTCCATCTCGTCCAGCAACTCAGCATGCTCATCAGCAGGTAGTGAGCCTTGCACACGCTCAGCAAAGAATCCTGTAAAACGACCGATGGTCTCGTCTACGAGACCTTGTAGTGCCAAGCGATATGCGGGATTGATGCCATCCATGAACGTCGCCACCATGTCTTCTTGGGCGAACGGACAAATCCCTGCGGACTGGTCCTCGCCGATACACACATCGTCGACCCTCCACACCCGAACACGGTTTGCGACAACTCCATCGACATAGCAGTGGGTCAGGGCGGGAAAGAGTTGATCTCTACCAAACCCAACCACAACGACCCCACTACCCCACAGCGACGGATGCGCTGCCCTCAGTGATGTTCGAACCAAAACCCGCGCTCGACTCTTGATTTTGGAATCCGCTGAAAGCGGACTCAGGGAATCATCCACAAACCTTGACCACTGCCCGATAGCGTCGCTGATCGCGCTTCCAGCCACAGAAGCACTCAGACCTTCAATGTGGCCACACTGCTGCAACTGTTGAATCCGAGTATTGATCCTGTTTAGGAGTTCAGTCTGGATTCGGGAATCTGTCAGACGGTTACCTGTGCCTGAAGCTGTCTTGACGGAGCCTTCAACCGCGGTTCGCACCATGTCGAGTTCCCAAAGCGCGGTCATCACCACTCGCTCCCGCTGCTCTTGCTTAGACACGTGTGGCACTAGGGCCGACAGGTAAGTCATGAGCGAAATTGCGTACTCCTCAACTGTGCCGAAGGCAGTCTCGGCAAGTTGACGTCGGTGTTCTTTGATGACTGTTTCCCAGGGGATCGAGCAAAGAGATCCCGCGCCGTACACCATCACCGCGACAGGCTCAACAGTCGAGAGAGGGAACAGCTTGTTCGCGGTGTTGTAGATCTTGCGTCCCGGTGAACCAAGGGTGACGGCGCTGTCCGCCGCAATTGCAACGGCACCTCGATTAAGAATCACCACTTCAGCTGTCACGACACTTCCTCCCGAAATCGAATGGTCTCACAGAGGTGTGACAGCCCAAGCTACTCAAGTCTCGCGATTCCAGATCTGAGCCAGTCCCCGCAGTTCACACTTACCGGGTTTCGGCAGTGGGACAGAGCACGCAGCACCGGGTACGCGGATCCGCGAGTGTCGTCCGAAAACGGCATTCACTGCGCGGAGGCGGGATGGATCTCAAGCTTGGTGTGCCGGGCGAGTGCGTTGAAGTCCCGGTCGCTATGCAACAGCTGCAAGTCGCTCTTTATCGCAACGGATGCGATCAGACAGTCGATGAGTTTGCGGACCGTTTCGCCTCGACGACGACATGTCCTGTAGAGCACCGCCGCGAACTCGTAGTCCGCTGGTTCAGTCGGTATCACCGTTGCACGAGCCAACAAACCACGCAACGATACTTCTTGGGCTTCGTCGCGTGCTCCCGCCGACACCTCCATGCTGATCACATCGCAGATCGCCGCTTCGCCATCGAGCGCCGACTCAACCGCGCTCGCTGTCGTGCTTGGTGCGTCCCGGAGGAAGTCAATCCAAGCGGAGGAGTCGATCAGGATCATCGGACACGGTCAGTTCGCATGTCCTCCAGATCGCCATCCCAACCACTGCCTCGGAGTGAACGCGCCTCCTCCAAATCAAGTGGGACCGCGGCAAGTCTTCGCAGCGCAAGGTTGACTGCCTCGCGTTTGGTATCAAGCCTGAATCGCGCCATCACGGCTGCACACGCTTCGTCGTCAATATCAATATTTGTGCGTCCTATACACCAACTATACACCACCCGCTGCCAATTAGTGCATCAGTTGCCTGGTAATGGAAGGAGATTGCTCAGGTCTGGGTATAGCTGGATTGTTCGACGATACCCGGAACGGAGACGTGGAGTTGCTGACCTCGGTACTGTCAGTGACCGAAGTCGCATACATCGCCAACGATCACATGTCCTCCAAATCGCCCTCGTGGTGCTTCGACTGCCCTCAAGTCGTTACCTCTGCCGCGAATTCTGCGAGTCGTCGGACGACGAGAAGATCGGACGGTCAAGGACCGTGCCTCCAAGGGCGGGTTCTAGCTTGTATCCACCCAACTTGATACCTGCCTCAGCAAGCTGATTCACCGCGCGATCAGAGCGTTCGATGGCCGTTCCGTCCACGTGCGGATTGGCGTGTTCGATTTCCTCGATCAAATTGCGTTCCATTGTTCTGATCCCTTTCGTCGTCCTGAGCATCAATGCACGAATGAGTCGTTGCCATTCCCAGCCATGTTGAGAAAATTCTACCCGGACTCTCCGTCCCCTGCCGCGCATACGGTTGTGTGCCTAGTACGCGCTTTTGACATGGCAACAAGTCCTGCCTGATCAGGTGACGGCGGTGTTGTGGAAGTGCTTGACGATTTGGAAGAACTCGTTGACATCGTCCGGCGGGAAGATCGTTTCGGGCCCCTCAGGTGCCACGCTGGTAAAAGGCGACTCGTAAATGCGGCCTGGGTCAACGGTTCCAGATGGGTGGGCTAGTCGATCAGTATCTCCACGAACGGATCTGGTTGGCGCTGTAACGCTTGTCGTCGAGGAACTTGGCGAATACTTGCTTGGCGGCGGCGCGGTCAATGCCTGTAGGAGGCCGAGTTGGCTGTCTCGCGTGTGGTCTCAAACTTGAATCGCTCCATCACCCCTGCAGCACCTTGGTCCGTCAATGTCAACGATGACGCAGCCGTACACCAAGCATGCACGTTCCAACACAACCGAACTGTTGTATTCTGCGCCCAAGAGCGCAAGACTGAACGCGTGAGCACCGCCAATATCGAGCCAGAACCCCAGCCCGAAGAGCGAGAAATCGGGCCTTTCCCGGTAAGGCCCGTGACCACAGACAAGTGGCTCGGCGATGCCTTCTACCGCGAACGCACTGCTGGTTCGGGAGAACCGCAAGGAACGATCCCGCAAGACTAAGGCAAAGCTATTCGCCCGGTGCAGGCTCGAACGTTGTCCGGTCACAGATAAACGTGGTTCGAGCGTCCACGGCGTCTACCACTTCGAGCCTCCACACTGCGAGACCGGATTCTCGTCGGTAGACGATCTCTGGGTCAGACGTGAGCTTCAGGGTGCCTGTCCAGTCGATTTCAGAGGTCCTTATCCGCACCAGGTCTCCCTCCCGCAGGGGTTCTGTCGCGTGTGCGGTGAACTCAGGAGCGTACAATCGGTCCAGAAGGTTAAGAAGCTGACCCTCGGCAGCCGCCGAACCCAGTGGCCGCTTCAGTGCCCGGTATTGCCTCTGCACACACACAACCCAGTCGCCAAGGTTTTGCGCCCACACATCGGTGACGTAACCATGACCACCGAGTTCGTAGCCAACCCCTTCAAGGAGTTGACCTAAGGCCGCAAGCAGGTTGAGTTGGTAGGTCATCCGGGGATCTTCCAGCGTCCGGTCTTCGGTCCCGATGACTGCTTCAGCAACTTTCTTGAAACGAGCAATCCTGTCCATGTCATCCTGTGGAGCGCCGAACTCGCAATCAATGACGCTCGGAGGAACAAATGCCAGGCCTCCCGAAGTCAGGTGTACTGCGCGAAGCGCCTCTGTCCGTTCTCCACCTTTGCCCCGGCTACCTGCGAGTACCGTACGGGCGTTACTGATGCTCAAGGTCAACCACGCGACATAAGTGTCGTGTTCCCGTCGGGTCTTCCGCGGCAACAACCAGTAGTTCAAGCGCGGATGGAACACGTATACGGCCGCGGCTACCACGACTGCCGCCGACACCCCGCCGACGATATTGGCCACGTTGACCGAATCCGCTTGATTCCAGAACATGAGGAAGCCAATGCTCAGTCCGAGCATCACGAATAAGGCAACCTTCCGGTAATTGAGCCGCCTCACAGACTTCAGACTCGCGAACTTGCTCTTAGACCCGCCGACAATACCCATGCGCCCGAAGCTACCAAGCGTCGATTGGATCCCGGCACTGGACTCTCCGACCGCTCGGTTTCAATATCTGGCTAAAGGTTTGAGGCGGCTGCGGTTTCGTGGAAGCGACTGACGATCGCGAAGAACTCGTCGAGGTCATCGTCTACGAAGATGGCCTCGGGTCCTTCGGGGGCGAGAGCGGTGAAGGGAGAGTCGTAGATGCGGCCGGCGTCGATGGTGCCGTGGTCGGTGAGGTAGTCGATCACCATCTCAACGAAACGAATCTGGTTGGCGTTGTAGCGTTTGTCGTCGAGGAACTTGGCGAATGCGTTCTTGGCGGCGGCGCGGTCGAGACCGACGAGACTGCGAATGAACAGTCCGAAGCTCCCGGTACGTTCGGAAGCTTCAGCGAAAGTTTCGGCGTCTCCGATTCCGGCTGCAACCAGAACGCGCTGAAGTTCCTCGATATCGTCGGCGGTGAGCGGTTCTCCGCTACGAACTTTGGCCACCACATCCTCGGCTAGATTCTGTGAGAGGAAGTGCTGCGCCTTCTTTCGAAACTGATCGAACTCGTTGCTTGGGACTGAACCGCCAGTGCCCGGCAATTCGATCTCGGTGGACTCGCCGATCTCGTCGGTGAAGTCGCTGTAGAGAACGTTCTTCTTCGTGTACTCAATGAGATGGACGAGGCCACGGAGCCGTTTGCGAGCGTCTTCGAGCATCGGGTAGTTGACGTCGGCCCACCACTCGTCGGTTTGAATGGCGGCGATCAACTCCAACTGTTGAGCTACGACAGGAATTGCAGTGCCCAAGTCCTCTAGCGCGGACGCAGCACCGATGATACGTGTGCGCTGCCGCTCGAACGGCTCAATCCTCAGTAGCCCCAACTGAGCGTTCAGCAGCACGATGTCGAAGCGTTTGGCTTCTTCACTGTCGGCTTCGAGCTGATCGGGAAGTTTGGCGACCCGGTCGGCCAACGTCGCGAGGTCCGTAAGCGAAATCGTATCCCAAGCCTCTACCTTGCTGAACCGCTCGACGAGTTCCAGGTGGGGCCGCACCAAGAAGTTGTCGTGGTTCATTGACTCCACGGCCTTGTGCAGCATCGCCGCGACCTCGGCTCGTTCATCGCCGAGCGACTCGATGGACTCGAGGGCTTGCAGCAACTCCAGCCGTTCGCAAAACAGGATTTCGTTGAGCGACTTCCCGCTCGACGAATCGGCGGGCACGAGTTCCTGGCTGAAGTACTCCAGGTTCTGGCAGAAATCGAACACCTTGAAGTGGGTCTTGTGGTCCCCTGGCCCGAGCAGGTCTGGGCACAGCCGGGTACCCCGCCCGAGCATCTGCCAGAACTTGGTCTTGGATCGCACCAGCTTGAAGTACACGAGGTTGACAACTTCTGGTACGTCGATGCCGGTATCGAGCATGTCGACGCTGATCGCGATGTGCGGGGCTTTTGTCTTGTTGGAGAAGTCGTCGATCAGACTCTGGCCATACTTCACTTGGTGGGTGATGACCCGGGCGAAGTTCCCGGCGTCCAGCGACGGATAGTTGGCGTCAAAGCGTTTTTTGATGAAGTCGGCGTGCTTCTGGTTCTTGGCGAAGATGATCGTCTTGCCCAGCCGGTCGCCGCCAGCAACTCTGATGCCTTCGGTCATCAGGTGTTTGAGCACCCGGTCGACGGTGTCGGTGTTGAACAGCCATTTGTTGAGCTGTGCGGCGCCGACCTCGTCGGGCGGCTCTAGAGGGATCCCTTCGTCGTCCTCGCCCCAATCCAACTCGTCCCATTCCTCCTTCTCGTCGTCGCTCAGTCCGTCGTACTTGATGCCCTCGCGGACGAACCTGAGCGGCACCGACACGCTCCGAGGCGGCACCAGGTACCCGTCCTTGATGGCGTCGTCCAGTGAGTAGGCGTCGGTGGGCACACCGGTTTCGAGGTCGAACAGGTCGTAGGTGTTCTTGTCGACCTCGTCTTTAGGGGTCGCGGTGAGACCCATCAGCAGCGAATCGAAGTACTCGAAGATGCCTCGATACTTACGATAGACCGACCGGTGCGCTTCGTCGATCACGACCAGGTCGAAGTGCCCGACCCCGAACCGGCGGGTGCCGTCGGTCCGGTACTCGTCGATCTTGCCGACCATCGTCTGGTAGGTCGACACGTACACCCTGCCATCGGCAAGGGGTTCGGTCACCAGATTCACCGGCGCGGAATCGGGCAGGTGGGTCTTGAATGCGTTCACCGCTTGGTTCACGAGCGCCGTACGGTCCGCGAGGAACAGCACCCGCTTTATCCACCCGGCGCGCATCAACAGATCGACCAGTGCTATCACGGTGCGGGTTTTGCCCGCACCGGTAGCCATCACCAGCAGTGCTTTGCGCTGGTTGTCGTTCTCGAAGTGCTCAACAATCGCCCTGATTGCGCGCTGCTGATAGGGGCGGTCAACGATGTGTTCGTTGATGTCGAGCGATGCCAGCGACTTGCGGGCCGTCCGCCGCTGGATGAGCAATGCCAGATCATCGCGTGAGCAGAACCCTTGCACCGGCCGGGCCGGGTGCTGGGAGTCGTCCCACAGCCAATGCTCGTAGCCGTTGCTGTAGTAGATGAGCGGCCGCTGCCCTGTCTCGTTCTCCAAGCAGTCGGCATAGAGCTTCGCCTGCTGCTGACCCGTCTGCGGGTCTGCGAGAGCCTTCTTGGCTTCCACTACCGCGAGCGGCCGTCCATCGGCGCCCCAGAGCACATAGTCCACATAGCCGACACCCGATGCGGAGGGCATCCCCTGCACCTCGTACTCGGTGTCACGGCCCTCTACGAGATCGGTCGAGCCGGCTTCCGCGAGCAGCGCGTCGATCTTGTACTTGCGGGTTTCGGCCTCAGACCAGTCGAATGCTTCAGGCGGAATCGTCTCAGCCGCCTTCTTCTTGGCGGCAGCGACTTCGGCCCGTAGTTGCGCCAGTTCGGCATTCAGCTCGTCGGCGGTACGAGTCGATTCCGCCAACCGCATCTGGGCGGCGGCGAGTTCGGCGGACTCCTGCTCAAGCAGCGTCTCAAGTTCTTGGCGCTCGCGCAGCGACGCCTGCTCGGCCTTGCCCGCGTCGAGCAGTTTGTGTGGATTGAAGCGCAGCGCTGGGTCGGGCTTCGCTGTGCGGCCGTAGGTGAACGCCAGCCAGAAACAGAATTGAAACAGCCCCGAGACGATCTCGACCGCCTCAAGTCTCGTCGGCGCCTTCGACTCATGAACAGCGCGGTTCCCTGCCTTCTGGATTCTCCTAGCCACGTCGAAGATCCGACCATCTTGCAGCGATTTGAAGACTGGTTCGTTCAGCAGCGCGTTGAGCGTGTGTTCGTATGGCTGGGGCAGCGATCGGTCGTGCTGGTAGACCCACTTAACAGCGGATTCGAGGCACTTGCGCGCATAGATGACCGCGGTGCCCGGATCCGACAGCGAGTACCCCTCCGCCCGCGACGCCGAATCGAACTCAGCCTCGAATTCAGCCTCAAGAAACGAGAACTGCGATTTGCTCACAACTCCCCCCGAAACGCCCGCTGCTGCAACGATACGAAGAGGATGTGGAGTTCAGTCCCACTGACACGGGTCGCGCCGCGCAATCTGTCAATCGCAGCAATACGTTCGGCGTACCTCGACTGCGCCTCAATCGACGCCAGCGGGATCTCAAGCCCACGGATGATCGTCTGGCTGATGTTCGGCTGGGCGCCGCCGGCCGCTCGGCGAATTAGGTCGTGCTTCCTCGAGCGCAGCAGTCCGAGCAGGTACGCACCTGACATCGACTCAGTCGGTGAGAGGCAGCAAACGGCCTGATTCGTTGCTGCCTCAATTCCGAGAACTGAGGCCTCGCCGACCGTGGCACCGTACATCGCGAGAAGCACCGTCCCGACAGGCATACGCTTGGCGCTGCTGTTCGCGAGGGCTTCGTCAGTAATCGCCTCGTCAGTAACCGTCACCAACTCGACGCCCAACTCCCCTGACTTGACCCAAGGGATGCTGCCGCCGAAGTAGTCCGGCTGCGAACGGCTAGGCGTCCCGCCGCTCGTCGTTGGCACGTGATCGCCAAGCCTTCCCATAGGCCACTCGGACCCGTCGCCAAACATGTCGTGGAAAACGGCTTGCGTCAGCGAGTCGAGCTTGGTGAGCGCCTGACGACGCTTCGCCCGTAGCGCCTCAGCCGCATCCAGCACCGCCGCAATCCGCCGCTGCTCCTCAATCGGCGGCAAAAGAAGACGCTGCGCGTAGGCATCGTCCCGGTTCAAACCTGGCACCGCGGCCGCCCTGTTCAGTTGAGTCAGAGGCATCGCCTTCATGCGGTAGAACAACCATCGCAAGTCCGCGCTCGACACCGACTCATCAACGTAGTAAGTCGTGTCGATGGGCCAGCAGCGATCTCGCGAGAACGTGACTTCACCAAACGAGCCTTTTCGGCCGACGATGATCGTCGTGCCCTCAGTCAGCGCTTCGTAGTGGAAACCAACTCGACCATTCGAGCCAAAGACACCAAAGCCGTTGCCGGATCTCTTGGCCTTCGGAAGGGACTTGCCGTACTTGAGCTGGCACACATCGCCGAGCTGCACGGAGCGCCATTCGGCGCTCATTCTAGAATCACTTGTAAATCGTCGAGACCCGACAAGATGTCTTTTTCGAGATTCAATAGTTCGTCAAGAACTTCGGACGGTGGTGGGTGCGCAACTTCGTCGTAGACGATCTCCCTGTACCTGTTGAGGCTGAGGTCATAGTCACTGGCCACAATGTCAGCCTTGGACACACAGAATGACTGCTCGGTCGACGGACGCTCCAGTTCCGAGCGATCACGCTCCTGCCAGCGCGTCAGCGCATCGGGCAGATTGTTCTGCTGGTGCTCATCGTCAGACAACCGTGCTCCAGCGAGCGCGCCGAGACTCGCTTCGGCCAGCAATGGTGTCCGTTTGTCGTCGAGGCTGTAGCCGTCGGCTTGGAGGTCGTAGAACCAGACGAGGTCGGTCCCGCCGGAATTGGTCTTGGTGAACAGCAGGATCGCCGTAGAAACCCCAGCGTATGGCTTGAAAACGCCCGCGGGCAGCGACACGATGCCGTCGAGCTTCTGCTCCTCAACCAAGATACGACGAAGTTCTTTGTGCGCCTTGGTCGAACCGAACAGCACTCCGTCGGGAACGATCACCGCTGCCCGGCCACCGGGCTTGAGAAGCCGTAGGAACAGCGAGAGGAACAGCAGCTCGGTCTTCTTCGTCCTGGCGACCTGCAGGAGGTCCTTGGCCGTGCCTTCGTAGTCCAGCGAGCCCGCAAACGGCGGGTTGGCGAGGATCAGGCTGTAGGCCTCGGCGTCGTCGGCGTGATCCTCGGCGAGCGAGTCCTTGTAGCTGATGTTCGGGTTCTGGACTCCGTGCAGTTGCATGTTCATCGATCCGATGCGCAGCATCGTGTTGTCGAAGTCGTATCCCGAGAACATTCCGTTGTGGAAGTGCTTCTGCTGCCGGTCGTCGATGAGTGCACTTGGATACTCACGACGGATGTACTCCGCGGCACCGACCAAGAACCCGCAAGTACCGCTGGCGGGGTCGCAGATCACGTCATCGGGTTTAGGCGCCATCATTTCGACCATCAGCTGGATAATGTGCCGCGGCGTGCGGAACTGTCCGTTCTGGCCTGAGGTGGCGATCTTCGAGAGCATGTACTCGTAGACATCACCCTTGGTGTCGCGATCCTTCATCTCCACCGCGTCAAGTCCGTCCACCGCTTTCAGCAGCAGGGCCGCCGTGGGGATCGTAAGTCGAGCGTCACGCATGTGCTTGGCATGCGTGCTTTCTCCTGCGCGCTCCTGAAGAAACGGGAACACGTAGTTTCCGACAACATCGAACATCTCGGCAGGAGACAAGTTCTTGAAGCGTGACCAGCGCAGGTCGCCGTACGGCCAGCCCTCAGCGCGACCCTCAGGCCAAAACTCCTGCCCCTTCGGAAAGATCTCGTCCTCGATCGGCTTGCCAGTGCGATTCGCCTTGTTCTCCGCCAGCGCTTGCTGCTCATCTAGACCCTTGATGAACAACAGATAGGTGAGCTGCTCCATCACCTCCAGCGGATTCGAGATACCCCCCGACCAGAAGTCATTCCAAACCGCATCAATCCTGCTCTTCAGCTCCCCCGTGACCATGACCGCCCATTATCGCCGATCTAGCGACTCCTCGCGCGATCGGCACAGCGCAGGCTCCACGGTTTGGATGTCGAGCACGCCGTCCACGCACACGACGGCCTTCGGCGAGCGAATCAGTCCCGGTGGTTGACCCTACGTTGTCACACGTCTCTGCTTAACCGTGCAACAGACACCGGAACGCCTTTCTCCAAGCCAATTCTGAACACCCCCTCTCATCTTGCCGGTTCACCCGAATCCGGACCTTCAGAAATCACAGCTGCGGCAAAGGCGAGCAGGTTAGCTTCCTGGCAGCGAGATCGCCGTGTAGCACCCCGCCGTCATTGTCCTTTAGTTGCCGCCAAGCGGCGAACCCTTGGAATACGGCGTCTTCCACCTCCCAGAGATAGCGCCTTGAGACCTCAAGGTGGGCTGCAAAGATCCGAAAGGTCCTGAGCACGTTGAAGTCGAGGTGCCGAACGTTCTCGAGGTAGTCGTGCTGGCGGGCATACTCGAAAATGAATGCGGTAAAGGCTTCCTCGACCACGATTGCCCGGCCTCCATCCTCGACAGCATCAATCATCGTTCCCTTTGGACGCTTGCGTTCGAAGATCTTGCCCCGAGCAACTGGCGACCAACCCAGGACTGCGGCGTTGGCCAAATGGAACGCATCGTGATACCGGTATCCGCTGTCGCCGTAGGTGTTGTCGCCAAGCCTGTTGGCGACGCATCGATTCCTCCAGATCACCTCGACTTGTGGCTCGGGCCCATCGCTGGGTACTGGACGAATCGTCACCTTGAAGGTGCGAGGGAGCTGATGTTGTCGCGGTAGCCCCACATCGAAGTGTTCTGACGGTTTCCGGCGCTTCGGTGAATCACTGCCGCGAGCTGGCCATCGGTCGAAGGTTTTGGCCAAATTGCTACGGGCAACATCGTCGAGAGAAAGCCCTGCTTTCTCGGCAACATTCGCCAAGTACCATAAGATGTCTCCGAGTTCTTCCTTGACGTTGTCACCGAATAGCTCATACGCCGCCCCATCTCTCATCCGCTTCTTGTACGCGGCGAGCAGTGTCCCGATTTCGCCAGCGAGACCGAGCAGCGGACCTAGGAGGGGGTCGGGTCCGTCGTCGCCATACAGCGGGAAATGATCGGTTCGTATAGCTCGGCGCTGGTACTCGGCAAGAGTCAGTGGTCCATCCGTCATCATTAGTCGGCCTCCCATGTAATCGGTTGTGTGCTGGATGTGAAACTTGTTGGATCAATCGAGCCCGCTTGTGCACCGAAGGCGATGAGGTAGTCCATAGGCAACCAGCCATATCCGCCTGCGCCCCATCCAGGTCCCCAGCAATTTAGGACAAGGAGAGCTCGCAGTGTTTCGTGCGTTCGAACTCCAACAACCAAAACGGCGTGGTAGGCACCCTGCGGTGCCGTCAACGGAGGTAAGTCGATAGTGCCATTGGGCGTGGCTCGCTCGAACTCGGTCGTGACTTCAATTATCAACGGAACAACCAAACCGGTTGCCAGCTGCTCTTCAATGCGATCTTCGATGCCGTCGTTCGCGACAGGTACGGGGCGCAGGTCTGCTTTGTGCCATGTGGATGTCTTGGCCGTTGGCGGGACGGGGGCCGCTTCGTGAAAGATCGCAGTATTGAACGGCCAGTCTACCAAGTTGGGTTGGCCATCTATCCGGAGGGCGTCGGTGACCGCTTCCAGTGTCGTGCCTTCACGAGATGCTGTTCCGCTCGCGACACAGCTCGACCACAAGGCATCGGGCGCGAGCGGTTCGGGAGGCTGCGTACGAGACGCTTCGTGAGCGGCAGTCACGACTATGGGGATGCAGAGTGGTCGGGTTCCTTGGTCGAGCGTGGGTGCGAGATTCGGTCTCAAGTCGATTGGTGGCCGAGCCAAACTCTGCTGTCGCCTTGCGTCGTACCCGGCCATTGCTTAGCGGGTTTCATCCACGGATACGGTGCTCGAGCGTTGGTGCTCCTGCGCTACGTTCGCCCAACCGTCGTAGCCATCGCTGAGTTGGTCGATGTTGAACCCGCCTCGCCGCGCTTCGACGACGGCCGTGATTCGATACTCATCGACCGAACCAACCTCGCCGTACTCGTTGCGGAGCACTAGCCGGAGTTCTGTCTCGCCGGGTTCTTCCAAGCGAATACCGAAGACTCGGCGGCCCACTGCGCCCACGGCGAATTTCTCGCCGCGAACGTGCTCTACAGCTTCCAGCGCCTCGGAGGCGCCGAGTCTCGCGAGACGGCGACTTCGGATGGCGGAGTCAGACATCACCTGAGAAGTGCCATCCGCTACGTACGCATCACCAACCAAAGTGGCCCGCCCGCCGGCAATGGGAAGCGGCTCCGGTCGCTTTGTCGGCGCGGGTTGACGCGCTCTGTCGACGGCTCGGGTTGGGGGCTTACGGCGTGGCGCCGTCTCCGAACCGGCCATCGCCAACTCCGCCAATCCCAGCAACTCGGTGTCGGCGAAGGGGGGAGGCGGCAGTGTTGCGGAGCGTCGCGGTACCGGATCCGCAGTTGCGATCGACCACCTGTAGCCCGTACTGCGGTCTTCGGGAAGCGAAATAATGATCTCGTCATCAGTCCGGACGCTGAGTTGTTGGTTGCGCCAAGCCATGTCAACCGGCCAAACATCCGCAACGCCTACCACGGGCCGACGTCCGGCACCTATCGCTCGTTTGACCTTTAGCGGCTGGACCTCAAGGAGCTCTCGCAATTGGTGCTGGGTGATCCGCTCGAGGTGGTATAACTGCCTCGCAGCCGCTTCGTAGCTGACGCCTGCTTCACGGGCAACGGAGTAAACATCCAACGGGCCAAGAGATGTCGCGTCACGGCGCGACAGGATGCTGTGAACGAGCGGGGGCGGCATCAGCAGCGCTCCAGCGAAGACCTGGGCGAGGGTCTCCCGCTCGATGTCGGTGGGTCCCAGCACGTCCGATTCGGTATCAAGTGCAGCGTCGTGGCCGCCATCAAGTCGCCAGTGACCGAGTTCGTGCGCCGCCGTGTATCGCTGGATCGGCACCGGGCGTTCGGTGGTGATAAGGACGCCGCCCTTGCCTTCCGGCAGATATACCCCTAAGAGCCCATCGAGCGGGAAGAAAGCGAGCCACAGCCCAAGACTCTCCACCAGGCCAAACACATCTACTTGGCGTGTCTGATCCACACCCGCCTCGACCAAGAGGCGGTTCGCGGAGCTTGCGGCCCTGAGGCGTCGGGAGTACTCGGAAACCACTTGCTATTCCGCTCGCTCGTCTCGGGCGGTCCCGGGTCGTCCCGCCCCAGCAAGGAACTCGGCAAATCGCAAGACCTGCTCCTTGTCTTGTGTCGACAGCGCAGCGGTCGCCCGGTACAGGGGCGCATCCATGTCCACTTCAGCACCTTCCTCGCCGAGCAGCCACGCCACGGGCCGGCGGTACAGGCGGCCGAGGCGCCTGAGCTCGAGCGACGAGACACGACGCTTTCCGGACTCTATCGCCGACACGCTTGCCCTAGGGATGTCTAGCGCAGCCGCAACGTCCTCTTGCAGCAGGCCGATGTACTCGCGCGCCTCCCTTAGTCGCCGCGCGAGTGCCATTTCTTCGCTTGTCCCGGAATCGGGCTCATCAGTGCTCATTATCGGTCCCCTCGTTTAACTGACATTTCAAGTTCTCTTGATCCCACCCTGCGCAGGCCACAGCGATCGCCACAGCCCAGCCACTCTCGTGCGAGGCAGACACGTGCAACTTCGAGATTCCAAGCGATCGCGCTCGTTTACCAGCCGAACCTCGCAACACGACGCTCGGAACTCCCGATTCCGACGACACGACTTCGATGTCTCGCGGGTCGAGTTCACTAATCCCGAGACCGAGACACTTCATAACCGCCTCCTTAACTGCCCACCGTGTCGCAAGCCGCTCTGGGTCACCGTCGGCTTCGGCGCACTCGTCTGGCGTCCAGCAACGATCAAGAAACGCCCGTCCACCTTCGGATACAAGTCGGCTCAGCCTTGGGACGGATACGACATCAACCCCAACGCTCACGATGCCAGCGCGATCTTCGGTCAACGCCGAGGCATCGACCGCTGATTCAAGCGCCCCAGACAGTGCTGTCGCCATAGCGCCGATGTCCGTCACAATAGTGCTCCAATTGACGTCACGAGTTCTCGCGGCTTCGCTCGGTGACCCGGCTGCGCGTCGGCCAATGTTGAATGAACCACCAGTTCACCGCACTCAGCACCCGTCTGTTCACACAAGAAGTGCATTAGACGGCTTAGACCGAGCAGATTTCCGTACGCCTTCGTGATCAGATACTGATGGCGATACACGGCCGCGCAGTGCAACGTACCCTCGAACAAAGTGAGGTCGATGTGGACCAAGCAGGGGAAGCCCCGTACCCGTTTGTCGATGGGAGCATAGACCTGTACTCCAGCTAGAGGTTCGGATTCGAGGGCATCCGCGCCGATATCAATATCTAGCGTGTTGCAGGTACGACGGCCGTACTCGAACTCGCCGCGAATGCGGGAGATTCTTAGGTCCAGTTGATTCGATCCCCCCCGCGCTTTACCCGGCCATGTGACCATCCGGGAGAAATAGGTTCCTTGACTGTTCGCTCGTACCCTCCGCAGCACGGGCAGCATGTCCAGATACCGCTGATAGAGGTTGTGCGCCGCGGCGTCTAGTTCGCCGACGGCCCGTTCATCGAGGTCAGGCGACCAAGAGAAACCCGGACTCTGGTAGAGCGATTTCGGGAAAATGGTCCCCGCGACCGTCTCCACGCTCTGGTCTCCGGCCTCATTGAGCACTCCGTCGAGAGCGTCGCGAATGGCTTCGTCCTCGCAGCCGGGGTTCTCGACGGTCATAACCAAGTGCACACAGCGACCGCGCCGCTGGTCCACGGTATGTCTCAGTGCTTGGAGCCACGCTTCGCTGAGAGTCTTGGTGGCTGGCAGTAGTTCACTCATGACTCCACCAATGGCGCGTTTTTCTCGCGAATCCGCCGGTGCAGCACTCGACTCAGCGCCGTCGGGGAAGCGAAGTCATCCTTGACGAGGTCTTTGGGATCAACTAGGGATCCTGCTCCGCAAGCTTTCTCAACCTGACTGATCACCCACACCGCCACGAGGCTGGCTACACCTTCACTCGGGCCGCTTGGGACTTCGCCGACGCTCGCGAGGAGGGTGCTCACGTGAACCTCGAACTCACTCTCGGTGAGCCCGCGAACATCGACCGAGTCATCGGTCCGCGGCTGAGGCGGGGAGATGCTTCCGGTGTCGATGTTTTCTGACATGACATTGATGTTAGATTATCTGACATTTGTTGTCAAGCGTTCCCCACGACGATTCAGACTAATCTCGCGGCACCCACGTAAGACGGGTCCTTAGCGGACCAACGCAAGCCCCATTTGGGCGGGTATCCCAGCGCAAGAGGGCGGTGGTCAACCCGATACACCTGTTTGATGCGGCCCGGCACATCCAGTGAGTGTTCGGGGTGAGCGACACGGGCGTACTTGTCCACCTCGCAGAACAGGTTCTGGCAGTCGATGAGCTGAAGCGGACGACCCGCCAAGTCCCGAAACGGAGTCGATAGCGGGGCCATCTCGAAGAAGCGGAGCGCCGAGTCCGCCATCGCCGCGATCACTCCGGTCTCGTCGAGACCGCCGGTGTCGCTAAAGCACTTACGAATCCCACGAACCGCCCCCGGGCCCGCCACGACGAACTCCATCTCGTCAAAATCGAAGTGCGGCGAGTAGTTCAGGTCTATGGCGTACTGGAACGCCAAGAAAGGACCGAACGACGGCACTTCGAGAAGCCTTTCGTACAGGTTTCTTAGCGAACATGCGCGTTCAAATCCGGCGAGCGCGCCCGTCCGTAGCAGATCCTCGACCAGAGCGAGATGATTACGGTGCTTACGACTGGCGCCCATCCGCGGGTTCGGCATGATGTAGGCCGCCGAGTACACACGCGTGCCTTGGTCGAGCAGATCGTCCAGCACGACCGCGTACCTTTCGGCGCTGAAGTCGGCCGCTGTCGGTTGCCCCAGGCGCTCCACAAGATGTTCCCAGGTGTCGATTCGATTGAAGATCTTGAACAACAGAACCCGCAAAATCGTGTCCAGCGCGTCGCGCTCTTGGTCGTAGATCACGTGATGCAGGAGGTACTGGCTCACCCGATCGGACGCCCGGTACGCATTGGTGAAGCGGTGCCGGGCTATCACCGGATCCTGTGTCCACGGGCCAGGCTCGCCCTCCACACGGCGGAAAAACATGGCCTGGCGTTCAGCTGCCAGCTTCCAGTACGACCAGAACACCTCGGTCACCCGCACACGCCGCCCGCTTAATTCGATCACGCTGCTTTGCTCGTGCAGAACGCGACGATTCCCATATGCACTGCTAGCTGTAGACACTTAGAGTTACAGTAACCAACTGTAAACTGTGGTTTACAAACCCGGGGCTGAGCAGGGGAATCGCACCACCATGACCGCTGCGAAGCAGTGATTACGGCACGTAAGACCCATGTGGCCAGAAGCAAATCGCTGAATCGCTTTGGTTGTGTCAGATAGCCGACACAAGGCCATACCGACGCCAGTCGAGGGCCATACACGCGTTGCTGCGGGGCCTATCGGGTCAAGGCGTCGGCCGTTTGGTCGGCTGTACGCACAGCGGACCGAATCTGGTCAGGGAATCGAGCAGCGTTATCAACCCGAGCTTGGGGTTATTCATCGCTTACAGATAGGTTCAGCGGCCACAGATTGCGTTCGGCTTGACCTATTCGCCACGCGGATCGTACTGGCTGTCGTCATATCCCGGCATGAAGGGTGCGACGTCGCGGGCGGGCAACTGGAGGACCGCGGCGATCTCTTCGAGGGTCGCGCCGTGCTCCACAGCCACCTCGATCCACATAGCCAGGTCAACCACCGTGCTCACCAGGTCCGCGGTGCGGTCAAGCTGAGGGCCAAGCTCGTCGAGGTCCTGGCGGTACCAGTCGAGCGCCAGGGCGTCGAAGTCCTTCATCGGCGTGGGTCAGGCACGTAGGTGACCGTGGCGTGCTGTCTGCCAATTGGCGTGTGGGTCACCTGGTAGGTGTCGACCGGCTCGGAGCTGTCCATCACCTGACCGTAATCGACGGGTGCGACAACCGCTGCCGCCTGGGTTGAACGGTTCGGTCCGCGCCTGGCCCCAGCATGGTGTCGCGGTGAGGCTCAGTCCGCTGGGTTCCGTTGCGACTAGGACAACTATGAAACCGACGTCTCCGTGATACGCGACAGCTGATTGGCCGACGCCGGTGAGCCTCGTCGGGTACCGCGTAGGCTCCCGTGTGCTCAGAGCGCGGTCTGTGCTGTAGTTGGCCGAAACTAGGTCCGTACGGCGGCGTCGGCAGTCGATAGAAGCAGAAAGAGCGCCGCCGGGAAGAGAGAAATGACCGCTGCGGAGGAGATCACCAAGCAGCCTCCAGCCCATCGTCGTACCCAGTCGACGTTCATCACCACCAGTCCCAGCAGAGCGCACAGCAGCCCGGAGGCTCCAGCCAGCAGAGCGAGAAGGACCAAGCTGGCCGTCGTGATCAAGTCGCTGTCGGAGGTCAAGGACAGCGCGCCGTCCGCATAGACGAACTTGTCGGTGAGGAACGACACCGACAACAGCCCCGCAGCGGTGATGGCCGCGATCATTGCGACCAGCAGGTCCGCGCGCTGAAGGGCACGCTCTCCGATTCCCCATTTCGGGACTATTCCGACGAGACCAAAGATAACCACGGAGGTCAGCGTCAACCCGAATGCCGCATAGGTACCACCCACAATGCGCGTCAGCCTAACGAGTTCGCTCGGGGGAATGCCCAAAGACACTTGATCCGCCGACTCGTATGTGAGCGTCCGGTCGGTGTGGCTGTGAGGTCGTAGCATCCGGTAGGTCGTGAGCCGGGTCGGCTCGTGAACCGCCTGCCGCTTCGGTTGGCTCTGCCAGGGTGTGCAACCCGGTTGACGGCCAGCGACAGCATCCGCCTCACCCAAGCAACCAGCGACAAGGGGGTGACGCCGCTGACCAACTAACAGCGGGCAGTCCTGTTGGTCGCCTACGGGCAGTTCTACCGGCTGCTGCTGGGCAGACCCCACTGGCCGTTGACACTTCGCGGCGACCAACCGGGCCACGCTCGGCCTCAAGAGCAGGGTCGCTGGACCACGGCGCCAAAGACATGTCTAGGCCAGGGATCCGTCTCCATGACTACCGCCGCCGGTTAGAGAGTCCCTCGCGCGAACGCGAAATGCCCGCCACCGCTCTTGTGACAAGGAACCAGGATCGGGGGCGCTGCTCCTGATGTCCCCCCGTCGGCCGCATTGCCCATTGTGTGCGTCTCCGAGTGCTATCGTCTGGCGGCAGCAACACCATCTATTGGGAGATGCGAATGGCACCCGTAGCGCAAATCGAGGTCGTGCCGCAGTGGCTCACAGGACCGCCGACGAGGAGTTGCGCAAATCATCTGCCCATCTCACCGCTTGTATTTTACCCGAATGAACTGGCGCACATGGCTTTCATGACGGGCAAGATGTTTCTTCCGTCGCTCATCTATTTTCCGCGAAAACACAAGCAGAGTCCTAGTGCCGGGGGCAACCCGGCACGTTCGCTGCAATTCGAGTTCATCAGCCGATGCGCGATGCTGCACGCCTACTTCGACTCCAAGCCGAAGCCAAAAGGCACCTACGGTGATATGGTTGCAACAGAGCTCGCATCGAACTTGGATCCGACCGAGAAGGCCAATGCGTCGTATTTTCTCGGACAGGCCTTCACAGGGCTCTACTGCAAAAACCAGCTGGGCGCACGCACTATTCTGCACACCTCGTTCGTTCCTGGTGTCGTCCCGGGGCCGTACACAACGAAACCAAGTGCGGACTTGCTGGCATTGGACGATCAGGGCCGACTCATCGTCGCAGAGGCAAAGGGCTGCTCCGGCAGCATCCGAAAAAGTAGACTCGCTTATTCAATCGGCCGCCAAGTCTGCTCGGTTCTCGGCATCGAAGCGAGTTCTGCCCACCCAAGACCTGTGTGCGCTCCCCGCGTACGGTTCGGCGCAGTCGCTCATTGGAGTACAAACGGACATCCCGTGGGGCTGCGAGTCATGTGCGTTCATTGCGGCAATCTAACCCAAGCACAAAGCGACGGAGACGACACTGACGATCCCCAAGAAGTTCCGAAACGATCGCGTGACCAAGTCTTGTTCAACCACTATCTTCGCATCTGGACGCTTCTATTGATGCTTACCGACGATATGACCGGCGATAGCCTCCTCTCATTAGCTGACAATGAATTGCCCGGCTATTGTCGGGTCGAGATCGCGCCCGTACGTGTTGCGGTCGGAATAGCCACTGAAATAGCCGAAATCTTGAGGGACTTCGTGTCTGACGTTGCGGGCGAACCCTCGATATCGGATATTGACCTCGGCGGATTCGCGGACAACATTGCTCCAGTGATCGAGAACACAGCCACAGAAACACAGGACCATCAAGACCCTCGCCTCATGGGGGACGGCACACTGTTCGAGATCGATTGGCCAATCGCGGACTCCGACAACGCCGAAGGCTGATCCCGCACTTTGCGTCCCGATCGTCCCGATGCGCCCATGCCGATGCACGTGACCGGGGATTCTGATTTGGGTCCATGTGTGTGCGACTTCGCGCAACGTCACCCTCGTTGGGGATGGCACTCTCGAAGCGATCGGCGCGACGCGCTCCAGGGCATCTGCGCATGGACAACGGCCCCGAACTCGCCGCTGACGCGTTGCGGGACTGGTGTCATCTCTCAGGCACCGAGACCGCCTACATTGAGCCCGGCTCTCCGTGGCAGAAGGGCCACATCGAGTCGTTCAACGGCCGGCTCCGCTACGAGTGCCTCAACATCGAGGACTTCGCCAATCTCCTCGAAGCCCACGTCGTGATCGAGGACTGGCGACGCGAGTCATGATATGCGGTGATCCACCGATCACTCAACGGACAAACCCCCACCGCCCACGCTGCCAACCACCAAACAAACCCGACAACCGAACACCCATAACACTTGGACCAACTAACGAGTCCTCGTCACATCGGCTCCGGCCAAACTGCCCCGAGAACGTGGGCCGCGCGATCTAGATGCTGTTTCCCCAAGGGCAGACACTAGGCCAACCGATCAGGCGATCAAGCGAAGTCGACCCATCTCCAACACCGTTCAGTATGCTAGCTGGAGCCTTAATCTATCTGGGGGGTTCGACGCGCTGAGACTCTGGCTGCGAAGCGAGCAGTTCGGCGTACTTGACTCGAGCCAGCCGTTCCTTCAGGTCATCCATGTCTGTGATCTGCTCATTGAGCTCAGCCACCAGATTGTAATGGTCCCTGATGCGTCGTATCTCTGTCATCAGTTCATCGCCTTCCACTGCGAGGTCGACGACAGACTCGATCCGTTCAAGTAGCACGTTCAGGTCCGCGTTGGTTGGCAGCACTCGCAGATGATCTCGTAGGAACCGCTGCACTTCCCGTTCGACGCGCGCCGCTATGGACTGATTTGCTAGGTCTCGCTCGGCTCCGCGTTGCAGGGTCGTCAAATGCGCGAAGAGTGTCGCGAAACGTTCGCGCATTTCATCGGCAGACTCAAGGTCATCGTCTTCGCATGAGGACAGAGCGTGGCGTGCGAAGCCGACCTTTTCGAGGCATAGATCGACATCGAGCTTGTCAAGAGCCATCTGAGTGGCATCCAAGACTCCGGTGCTGTTTGTCAGAAGCGGACGAATGTCGCTTGGATCAGGGAAGCCGTCCGGTACTTCGATGCCCATTTCACCCACATAGCGTCGGGCGGCGTTAAGAGCTATCTGGATCGGGATGAGATCTTCTATATCGCGCGGTCCTCCGGGCCGGTCGCTCTTCAAGTGTGCGAGCCCTTCCACTCCGATTTGGGCGACGTATTCTGGCTTGATGAGCTGCTTGCTTCTTGGGCCGCCCTTCCGTAGCACATCCGCCGCTCTGGTGCCCTCTTCATCACCATCCAGCAAAACAACCACAGCGGGCTGGTCAACATCCCTACCCCTCGCCAAGAATGTCATGTAGGGGATGTGACTGGCAGATCCTGCTGGCACGAGCGTAATCTGGTTGAGATCGAAACGATGTGTAGTCGGAAAGTCCCTCTTCGTGAGATGTGCTGACATCCCAGCAAGATAGATCTGATCTGCCACTCCTTCGACAATCAGATTGCAGTTGCCAATAAATGCTGTTTCCCCAACGAATCCACCTAGTGCAGTCCGCAACGGCTCAAAATGATTGTGCCCCACATTGCGGACGACACGTGCCCCCTCGTCACCGGAGCCCTTGTCGAGCACCCGGAGCCGATCTGCACGATTCTTGTCAATCAAAAAGGGAGAGTGAGTCACAAAGACCACCTGTCCGCCTAGACGACCATCTGCTGGGATGGTGAACTCTTGCAAGAGCCTCAACAAATCCTGCTGTCCCTGATTGGATAGATATGCGTCCGGCTCGTCCATAAGCAGAATGTCGGGACCAGTGCGGGTCTTGAGGTGTGCAAGAAACTGCACAAGATAGCTAAGAAAATACTTTAAGCCGCTGCTGCGTTCTGCAAAGGAATACTCGCTGCCAGTTCGATCGCGTACGGTGAATACAAGGTCATAGTCACGGACAGAGACTGCAAGGCGGAACAGTTCGTCTTGAGACCACCATTTGGCGAGGTCCAAGGACTTTTCTAGCTTTGCATTCATCGCGGCTTCGATACCGTTGGCTAGTCCTTCGTCATCATTACGAAGGGCACTATTCAGTTCGTCAAAGGCGGACGGGTCGATGCCTCCAACGGTCACGAGCAGCTTTCGTGCCAACTCCAGTTGACCGAGATGCGCCTTTCTCTCATCAGAACTGAGTTGCCCCAATGAACTCACCGGGGTCAGAATCTGCTTGACAGTCTCTCCAAAGGCACTGGCGTTGCTGGTCTGTGACATCAGCTTGTTCGCGTGTTGCGCAATCGAGTCGTGCATCACCCAACGACCGGAACGCGGAACCTCGTGTGCTAATGACATGACATCTGCGTTCTCACATAGAAAGGAGATCGGCACACTGTTGGGCAGGGCGCGGTCCGGCTCAATTCTGAAGACCGTTGGGAGAACACTCTGGAGAGAATCCATGTCCAAGACAGCGTGCAGCTGACCGTCTCGCAGATAGACCGTTGCTCCATCTGCGGTATCGTGGAATAACCTGAACTCGTCAACACGCTCATCATTATCCAAACTGATGAGTCCACGGACTGCCTCTGATTCATCGCTTGAGAGATCAGTGAAGTGCAGGCCGAGATGGGGGCGCTTCATCGCTCCTGCTACCGTGAAGTGGTTAGAATACCTGCAGAAGTCCGCTGGGGACGGCTCGTGGTTCGCGATCGCCATTTCAATGGCCTGTAGGACTTGGCTCTTGCCTGATTCATTGGCCCCCACAACGCATGTCAGGTCCGGATCGACACTCAGCTTGATGTAGGGGTAAAAGGTCTCATCCTCCATCTGATCCCAAGGATCGGTTTGAGAATCCGGGTGCCTTGCTCTGAGGTAATCGAAGTTGAAGGAACGGTAGAATCGAATGTAGACGGTTTTGAGGATCATGCTTTTGAAGCACGAGCGAAGATCGCTCGTAGCGGTCGACTGGTAGACAATGCAGAAGCGTACGGTTGCCCCCAGCCTGGCACAACCCAGGGTGGACAGCAGCAAGCAAAGAGGCTCTTCGAAGAGCGATGAGCAGATGACGGCCATCAAGGCTGGTCAGACGTTCGTCGCTGTGTCTCAACGGCAGCAACTCGGTCGAACCCATCCAGGGCTTCAGTTGATTGACGATCGGTTCGGGGAAGTTGTGATCAGCGGGAGTTGCATCAAGCAGCCAATGAACGCTCAAAGTCCACTGCGTCCCTGAATGCCTCTACGCTGAATCCTGGGTAGAGCTCGGCCACCGCGGTCAAGTCACCCAAGTTCTGATAAAGCGCTGCGGCAGAAAGCGTGGTGATACGCGACTTGGCGAGATGAGGCTCACCAGACACGCGTCCAAGAACGATGCGCAGATTGGGGCGAGGGCGGAGGAGATCAGGCCCATTGCGATCCGCAAGGTCGAAGGGCCCCAACAGGTCAAATGATCCCGGCAGCGCGGCTTGACCCTCGTGATGAGGCACTCCGTCCACATCCAACCAGATCTCGCCCGAGGCATCGACACGAAGTGGCGAACTCAAGTCACCGCTACTGTCGTCCCAGATATCCAAGCCGCGCTCGTCCAACTCCACGAGAACCCTTCGTACCCGGGCCATCGGGCTCGCGGGCACCTCTCCCCCGCTTTTAGATTTTGGATGGCGCAACCAGTAGAGGATACGCAGAGCCATGAGGTCCGCGTACGACCAGAGCTTCACCCGGGTCGGCGATCCGGACGGCGTTACCAGCCCGTTCCGAGCCCACAGGTACACGGTTGATTGCGGCACGCCAGACAACGCAGAAGCGCGAGAGGCCTCGTAGCAGCCTTCGAACGCGGCGTTCAAACGTGCCGAAAGCGGCCTGTCGGCGGTCATGGCGAAACCCTACCGGAGTTCCCGAGCGTGCGTCGCGCTTAGCGGCGCAGGGGCCTGAACGCACAGCACATTCGATTACTCCTGAGGGCCAGGTGTGGCAAGGTGGGGGATGGCGCGAATCACGGTTGTTCCTGATGGCGAATGGGACGGCGAACTCGCCGAGATGTACTCCCGTGTCGTGGACCGCACCTGGGGGCGGGTTGACAACATCTTGGGGATCCACTCGCTGAACCCCCAAGGCATGGTAGCACACCAAGGCCTCTACGAATCGGCCATGAGCGGCACCGCCACGCTGCGCAAGGTCGAACGCGAGCTCATCGCCCTGGTCGTCAGCCTCACCAACGACTGCCACTATTGAATAGTCCACCACCGGCGCGGTCTGCGCCGACTCATCAAAGACGACGAACTCGTAGCCGCCGTCGAGCACGACTGGACCGCCGCCCCGCTGTCCCCCAAGCGCACCACCATGCTGGGCTTCGCCGTCAAACTCACCGAGACCCCCGCCGCAACCAGCGCCGCCGACGTCGACGCCCTGCGCGAAGCCAGCTTCAGCGACCGTGACATCCTCGACATCGTCGAAGTCGTCGCCTACTACGCATACGCCAACCGCATCGCCGACGGACTCGGCCTAGAAACCGAGGACTGGATCCCCGACTGACCACCCCCACCAATAGAGCTTTGCGGACTCCAACCCCATACGCCTGATGCCGGAAGTCTGTAAGATGCAATCAAGTACTCCCCGCCTGGCCTGCTCAACGCAGGGCATGGCGGGGCTATTTTTTGGCGGAGTTGTCGGTGGCCTGATGTCTCGAAACCATGGGGTCCACATCCGTATTGTGAAAAATTGGTAGTCGGTTATGTGCAAAACTTGTATTAGCAGGTGTGCAGAATTGGTAGTCTATGGTTGTGGAGAATTACATTCCCCGAATGGCCGACTCCAGGATCGAGTTCTTGGCCGAATCCCCCGCGGCGTTGTTTGTCACTGGTGCACGTGCTACTGGCAAGACGACTACTGCCCGTCGGCACGCAGTGACAGTGATTCAATTGGACAACGGCGACGAGGCTGCTGCTGTGCGGGCCGATCCCGACGCCGCCTTGCGAGACCTCGAACCGCCGGTTCTGCTCGACGAATGGCAGATTGTCCCAGAGGTGCTCGGTGCAGTCAAACGAGCCGTTGACACTGAGCGTGCTCCAGGAAGATTCATTCTCAGCGGTTCGGTCCGCTCCAATCGCGATCCCTCCCTGTGGCCCGGTACAGGTCGCTTGCTCCCGGTGACCATTCATCCGATGACGGAGCGCGAGCAGTTCGGAACCATCGGCGTCGAATTCCTCGAGCTTCTGCGCACAGGCGAAAGCATCCGACAGCCGGCGGACCCACCGGACCTGCGCGGCTACGTGGAGCTGGCACTCAAAGGCGGTTTTCCCGAAGCAGTCCTGGAGCGCGAGACCGCACGCCGCGACGCCTGGCTCGACGGCTACCTCAGCCACATGTTGAACCGCGACCCGTCAACGTTGGGTGTGTCACCCGATAGCGCCCGTCTCGGTCGCTTCTTCGATGCGTACGCGCTCAACACAGCAGGTCTGGCGACGGATACCACGCTCAACAACGCTGCGGCGATCAACCATCGGACTGGAACCGCCTACACGCAATTGCTCAGCGATCTCGGCATCATCGCGGAGCTGCCGCCGTGGCACAGCAACCGGCTCGCGCGACTCGTCAAAGGACGCAAACGCCTCGTGGCAGACACCGGCCTGTGGGCGGCGGCGGTCGACGTCGACGTCGCGACTGTGATGTCCAGCGGTGATCTGCTCGGGAGACTCCTGGAGACCTTTGTCATCAACCAGTTGCGGGCCGAAACGGCTCTGATGACCCGCGGTCCACAGTTGAGTCACCTGCGAGTGGCAGATGGTCGCCGCGAGGTCGACTTGATTGCCGACTATGGCGCCCGCGGCATCGTCGCCATCGAGATCAAGACGACCAACGCGCCCAACGCCCGCGATGCCCGCCATCTCGAGTGGCTCCGCGACGAACTGGGGCCCCGGTTCGCAGCAGGCGCCGTCCTGCATGTCGGCCGACGCACGTACCGCCTCTCAGATCAGATCGAAGCCATCCCCATCTGCGCCCTCTGGGCCTGAGGTACTTTTTTGGTGCCCGGGGCGGGACTTGAACCCGCATGGAGGTTTCCCTCCCGGGGGGTTTAAGCCCCCTGCGTCTACCGATTCCGCCACCCGGGCGTAACCATAAAACTAACGCCAAGGTTCAGCTTGCCACCAACTGCCCGGGTTGGCCATCAACATCAGTTACTGCCTCTGCAACTCGTTCGGTGGAATTGTCGATGGCCAGTCACAAAGCCGCGCGAATCCGATCGGCACACACAGACAAACGTGCGCGACTCAACTTGAAGGTTGGATAAGGATGGCGGGGTCGTGGCCGAAGGCACTCGGCAACGAAACCGCCACCTACCTACTCCCCACGATCCCGGACATCTGCAGACACGTCGAAGACCTCGGCGTCCAACTCATCGACGACCACCAAACCACCAACGGACAGCCCATCTACCCCGACGGCACACCCTCACCTCAAATCTGGCACCGCCCAACCCCTCAGCCGTCCAACCGACGTAGTCTCGAACCAACGCACACCGAGGAGGATACGATGACACCGGAGCAGGGCGACAGCGAAGCAGCAGAAGCGCTACTGGCGTTCCTCAAGGCGATCAGCGTTGTCATCTCGGCACTTGATGGGCCGATGAAGTCTGTTGCGTCGTCCCAGTCGTTCCTCAAGTCTCTGGATGAAGTGTTGGCCGAGACGCCAAACCTGCCGGGGGGCGCTGAGATCTACGACAAGGTTCAGGTGCTTCGGGAGATGCTAGGCCAGTTCGTTGGCAAGTCCAGGGACATAGAAGAGCTGTTCCGCGAGGTCGGTGATATCTTCGGCGACGGCAATAACTGATTCCATCGCCGGTGAATCTGGGAGGGGTGCCGAGCATCGCCGCAGCAGGAGTGTCGGAAGCTCTGGGTCGATGAGACCTCCATACGGCAAACGCCGCCGCTACGTCACCTTCACCGACCCCACCAAGGGTTCGGCCAGGACCAAAGGAACCATCCTGCTCAGTCAAACGAGAACCGTTCGCCGAAGACCGTCTGAACCGCTACCGGCTCTATCGTTAACAGTTGTGCGGAGGGCCCGCAACTGCACGCGATCAAGAATCCGGCTCGGCTAGGATGGCACGCAGCGCGGAGGGTACGTACTGCTGGTTGAACATGCCCATAACAACGCAGTTCAGGGTCAGCACAAAGCGATACTGACCAAGAAGGGTGAGGACACGACGATGAATAGACAATCTGTGAGTTCGAGCAATCTACGCTCGATCGGATACGACGCCGAAACTAAAACCCTAGAAGTTGCGTTCCATAGCGGATCCATCTATCGGTATGATGGTGTACCTGAGAGCATTCATCGCGGTTTGATTCAAGCCGCTTCGAAGGGTTCATATCTGAACCGAAACATCCGATATCAATATAACTATAAACGAATCCTATAGACAAACGATGTTCCTCAAAGAAATCTCTATAAAGAACTACCGTTCGATCCTAGAATCGATGCTTCAGTGTGACAGTCTAACTGCTCTGGTGGGACCCAATGGCTCCGGTAAGTCGTCATTCTTGAATGCGATACAACTTTTCTACAATCCGAGCGCCAAGGTAACGCCAGAAGACTTCTATAACAACGATACAACTAACGATATCGAGATTACCTTGAAATTCACCTGCCTAAGCCAGGCAGCAAAAAAACATTTCTCCCATTATATGGATGGTGAGGCGCTTATGGTGACCCGCGTCATACCCGATCCAGATTCAACCGGAAAACCTACATATTACGGAATGCGGCTCCAAAATCTAGACTTCGCCGATATTAGGAGGACAACCGGTGCGATGCCCAAACGTGAGAAATACAAGGAGTTACGGAAGACTGAAGCCTATGATGATCTTCCTGTTGCTAACACAGCCGACGCTGTCAATTCAGCTCTTGATGATTGGGAAAGTAGATTTCCTGAGAAGTGTCGACGTATGCGAGATGATGGACAGTTCTTCGGGTTCAAACAGGTAGGACACAGCTACTTAAGTCAGTATACGCACTGTATACACGTTCCAGCTGTTCGAGAGGCATCTCAGGACGCGACCGAGCAAAGAGGTTCAGCTGTTACCGAGTTGATGGATCTAGTGGTCAGGGAGGCACTCACAAACCGCCCAGAAGTTGAAGCGTTCAAGAGTCAGGTCCTAACAGATTACAGGCGCGTGATGGCTCCCAAGAATTTTAAGGAACTTAGTAGCCTGCAGGCTGGCCTGTCGAGGACACTTCAATCATATGTACCGGATGCCGCAGTTAAACTGCAATGGGCTGAACTGTCAGAACTCTCAATTCCTCAGCCTCAAGCAGAAATCAAATTACTGGAAGATAACTATGCTTCAAGAGTAGGGTCCTCTGGTCACGGCGTGCAGAGAGCATTGGTTATGTCTCTTCTACAACATCTCAATGATGTTCGCAATTCAACAGAAGATACGACATCTTCCGAACATTCGCAACTTCCTAACCTCGTGTTGACAATCGAGGAGCCTGAACTCTATCAACATCCCAGCCGTCAGCGACATTTTGCTGAAGTACTTATCAAGGCTGCAACTAGCATAGAGCCGGCACTGGGCGGCAGTACACAGATTATCTATACTACACATTCTCCCCTGTTCGTCGGTCTAGATCGATTCAATCACATTCGAGTCTTGCGGAAGACTAGCCATGACAACGGTAAACCGAAGGTCACGACACTCAAGAAGGCTGACATGGGATCTATTGCCAACGAGTTGCAAGCTGCAAAAGGCGATCCAACTACAGAATTCACTGAGGACACGCTACGGGCACGTCTTCAAGCAATAATGACTCCTTGGATCAATGAGGGTTTTTTTGCCGACGTGGTTGTTCTTGTTGAAGGGGAGACCGACCTGGCTGTTATCACAGGAGTAGCACGATCAATGGGTCATGAGCTCGACAGCCTGGGAGTGGCTGTTATACCTTGTACCGGAAAGACATGCCTCGACAGACCCCTAGTCATCTTTCGGCAGCTTGGCATTCCTGTGTACGTCGTCTGGGATGGCGATTGGAATAGTACCAATGCCAAAGCCGAAGATAACGAATATATCTTACGGCTTCTTCAGTTAGCTAGAGATCCCTGGCCTGAGTTTGTCGGTGAAGCAGGTGCTTGTTTCAAAGTTAATTTGGAAAAGACGTTAGCAAGCGAGATCGGCAAGCAAGAGTTCGAAGTACTGTGCTCTGAAGCACAGCGGCATTTTGATATCGCCAAGAAGGGCCGAGCGCTTAAAAACCCTGCGGTCATTCAACGGATCATGAAGAGAGCTAACGCTGAGGGTAGATCTAGTACCTCGCTCACGAAGGTTGTCCAGAAAATCATTGCTCTTAGGGAGCAGACTGACTCGGCTTCATGATGCCCATGGAGTACCAAACGGCTGACTGAAGTGGACCTCGGCGACCTCCATCGGTGGTTGCGACAGATCGGCCATGATGGTCGGTGAAGAGTCAGCAACCGAACCGATGGAGGTTTTCAGTATGGCACAGCGTTTGTGTTTCGATGAGCGGACACGGATCGAGGTGATGTCTGAGGCGGGGTTGAGCGTGGCGGAGATGGCGGATCGGTTGGGTCGTTGCCGGTCCACGGTGTATCGCGAGCTTGGCCGTGGCGGCGGGCGTGATGGTTATCGGGCTGGTCGCGCTCATCGCCGCACGGGTGTCGACGCGGCTCGACCGAAGGTTCACAAACTCGCTGGTGACGCGGTTTTGGCTGGTGAGGTCGCTGAGGGGTTGAAACTGCGTTGGTCGCCGCATGCGATCTCTGCGGACCTGCACACTAGAGGGATGGCGGTGTGCGCCGAGACGATCTATCGGGCCTGTTACGCCAACAACAACACCAGCGGACTCAAAGCGGGTTCGTGGCAGAGCCTGCCCCGCGGTCGGCGCAGGCGTAAACCCCGCAGCCGTTGCGAAACCGCCAAACGCAGCGCTTTAGGCCCGTACCGGCCCCTGACGCAACGCCCCCAGCAAGCAGACGACCGCAGCGAACCAGGACACTGGGAAGGCGACTTGATGATCGGCGCCAACAACGCCAGCGCGATCGCCACGCTCGTAGAACGCGTCAGCCGGCTCACTTTGGTGGTGCCGCTGCCGCACGGTTACAGCGCCGACAACGTGACCCGAGCCGTCACCGCAGCGTTTGGTCGTCAACCCGCTGAGATGGCCAAAACCCTCACCTGGGACACTCATAGTGTTGGGGTGTCCGTTGGCGGGGCAGTTGCTGACCCGAGCCTGATGCCAGTTGGTGATCTGGTCGCGCCGGACAGGATCATTTTCTGTGAGGGTAATCGCGGTAGTCCGAGCGATGGCTTTGACGCCAAGTCCGCCCCGACACGACCGGACTCACCCAATACACGATCGACGAGAAGCGATACCCGCGACTCGCGACGGGCTACAGCCCCAGCCGCAATCAAATCAATACCGGCACCGGCCAGAAGTGCCATCGCTTTATGGGGAACGACTATTGCCAGGGGTGGAGTACCATCGACGTGAGCACCTGGCCGAACGACCGCGGGAGCGGCAACTACCACTTCCACGTCAGCGCCCCCCACAACATGCAAGAATCGCAACAGGACTACGAAATCCGAGTCAGACGGGACTAGCGCTGACGTTGGTGGACTATTGAATAACCGCAGGTCAGCAAGGGGCGTTCGGAAGGGACGGAACGGTCAAACCCCAAATTCGGAACGGTTTTTGGGACTAACCCCCATTAGCGTCGGGGACTCCCGCTGGTAGGTCTCAAAGAGACGAGCAGTAATTTGTAGTCGTCAGCGCACTTGAAACAGCGCTCCTTGAAGACGAGTTCAACTCTAATCTGCCGGTCAGTCCAGTAACGGCCTCGCATCTACGCGAAGAGCCCCTATGGTGTGAATCGAATGTGGGAGTTCTGTGCGGCTGTGGTGTTGGCGGTGTCCGGTGCGGGTGTGACCTATTGGGCGGTGCAGCGCACCCAGAAGCTCGCGGACTTGTCCGAGCGTCGGCGTATGCGCCGCGATGTGCTCCGCAAGCTGGTCGGCACTCGCCGCGCGATTGTTAGGGAGGTCAAGCACGGTGAGGGAGAGTTCTATGCTGCTCTGAACGAGGTGGTCGTGGCGTTCGGCGATGACGATGAGGTTATGGAAGAGCTACGCAAGTTCTACGAACGACTCGACCAAGGGTTCCAACCCAATAACTTTCTTCTTTTGTCGCAGGCGATGGCGATAGCAGCCGAGATGGGGCAGCTCGACGAATTTCTGTTAGAGCGTCCGTTCGCTCCGAACCAGAGCACGGACCAGCAGGAGCCGTCGGCCCCACAGGAGAAGACTACATGAGCAGGGGTTGGTGCGTAGGTCCCGAGATCCTTGCAATTTCAACAATCTTGACGGTGCCCTTTGGGTGGGCTGTAACGGATTTTTCGTATAGCGAAACGGATCGCGGCTTCGGACGGGCTAAACGGACAAACCTCAAATCCCGAACGAGCAAACTCGGGGTGGTTATGAGTCTTCGCGTGTGTTCACCGCGAGTCGTGTTTCGGGGTCAAGGGAAGTGTTGCGCGGACGTGACCCCACTTCCGAACGCGCTTGAGGTGTGCTCCCAATCGGGGGAAGGTCTGTAGTGTCCGGCGCGGGTTCGTTGTCGCTGCCGCCCTGAGGTCCGGCGTCGCTTTGTGGTTCGTTGTCGCTCATGGGCTGATTCTACGAGATGAGCGTCAAGATCAGAGCGATAACGCTCAGTAGCGAAACAACGCTTTGTGCTCGCACCGCGCAGAGCGCTTTGTCTAGCCGTATTTTGTTGTTGAGGTAGGGCTGCTCTAGGTTTTCGATGATGCCGCGTTCTAGGTCTCTGCGTGGTTTGTTTGTCTTGTAGTAGCCCGTGACCATGTCCTCGATGTCAGGGCCTCCTTCCCAACTGCGAGGCAGGATGACGCGCGCGGTGGTGGCTACTGAGAGCACTCCGGCGATCACCGCTATATAAAACCATGGTGAGTGTGTTGGGGGGTCGTGTTGGGAGACGACGATTGCCCAGAACACGAGTGTCCATCCGAACAGTTGGATCGACAGTTTCTGGTAATGCTCTAGTTGGTCTTCCTGGCCTTTGCGGCGTTCCCTGCTTTCAAACAGGATGATCTCGGCGACTTCGCGGGCGTTGTCGTCGACCTGGCTGGAGTCGGAAGTGCTATCGGATGGTTCCGGTGGCTGGCTCAAGTCATCTACCTCTCACGTCGCAGCCATCCCAGCCCATTTCTGTGGCTTGACGTGCAGGTCGTCTACGAGTTCATCCACGGCTCGGAAGAGCCACGTCAGGTCTTCGGAGCGGGTGTCGTCGGTCAGTCCGTAGGGGTCGTGTACGGCCGTGTTGCCTCGTTTACGGATGGCCTCCAACCCGTTTTTCAGGGTCGGGGACAAGTCCAAGTGATCTTCGGCTGATTTGATCAGCTTCGCCAGGGGTGGTCTGCCTTTGAGGTCGTGTCCTGCTTTGACAAGATGCCGTTTCAGGTACGCCTCCAACAGGACGCGCACCAAGGCGCATCCCGCTCTTGGAGACATCGGAGCTACAGCGGCAGCCTCCTTGTAGAGTTGGACTTCTTCCTCGTTGAGCCCTTCAGCAGGTGGGATGCGAACACCTGCCTGCGGGTACACCATTAAGACGCGCCTTTCGGTCTCCGGGACCTGCGCATAGAGAGGTGTGATCATCGGATCCGGGGGCGGGAGCTCAGCGTACTTCGGTACGGTTTGGTCAATCCAAAGTGCAAGGGCTTCGCATTGCGGAGAAGCACACTTGGACACACACAACCTGCCCTGTTTGCCGTCAATGACAGCATTGTTGAACTGTTGGGCCACTGGTTCAATAAACCTGCCAACTGTGATCATGTACCAGGTGTGCTGAGTGACTACCCCGCACGACGGGCACGGCCCTGATTTCTCCCATTCAAGGTTTTGGGTAATCAATTCCGCTCCCTCTGCTTTCTTCGCTCCCAGCCTCACCATATCTAGGCACTACAGCAACATGCTGATTTGGTCGGCTGATCAGGAGGTGTTCTGCCATCTGATGATTACGGCCACGCTCTACCACTAACAGAGCACTATGTTGGTGGCCCGTTGATGTACGTCGGGGTTCACTAGCGTTCTTTCAGAGTTGGCCAATACAAGGCCAACGCAACTAAGCAGGTGCTCCCGTCATGCTTCAGAACCTGTACCGCTTGATGCGCTACAGACGTAGCGCTGCGAAGCTGAGTTGGCCCGTCGCGTCGACGTCTTGTGCGTCCATCGCCGCGGCGAACGACCCCAGAGCCGCCGCTCCTGCTTTTGTTGGGTCGTTACACTGGCGTCCGTGCAAAGTCTTAATTACATCGGTGTAACCAACCGATTGTGCTCAGATCTGGTCGCGGCGAGCGCAGACAGCGGCAAGCAGTTCACGATGTTCAAACTCGGCGGCCGCCTACAAGACCTCGCCAAAGAATCCCCCGATGACGAAACATGGCGCGCGCTGTCCTATGCCTGCAACTACGTCATGAACGGACTCGGACGCGATTTCGCTTACGGCCCGTACGGGCCGATGTTTGTGGTTCCCGAAGGCGAACAAAACTGTCAGTGTGTTCGCCTTCGCCGCTCGACCGGGTCGAAACCGACATGTTGGACGTTTGGGCTTCGTGCGCGAACGACGAAGCGCTGCATCCGATACCGCGTGCTCGGCTGGCGGACCTTCTTTGGGTACGCAAACACGGAGACACAGGTAAGTGGATCAACGTTGCTGTCGACGGGTACATGGAGGGTGCGGCGATACTTGAGGTTCGTATCGTTGAACGCGGCAAAATGCTGGCGCGTGCCGTTGCGATCTGTCAGGAGTCGAACAACCAAGACCCGCGACGAAAAGAGGCGACGCTCACCGCACTAGCAGATCTAGCCCAAAAGGTAATCAACTCAACCGACGACAGTTTCGGTGTAGTCGGTAGAGCACTCATCGCGCTCATTGATGCAGGTCATCCCTGCGAGGAAATCCTCACAGCCGCTATGCGAAAGTACGACGCTGACCCCCATAGGGCATCCGACGTACGAGCGCTGGCCATGAAAGCATCGCCAGACAAAGCCGACAAGGCGCGGTTGCAAGCGGAGCGCATCAAGGCATTCGAGGACGCCGCCGATCAGGTGGACGGACTGCTGCGCGTGTCACTCCTTGAGAACGCTCGGAGCGTTGCTTCGTCTACCGGCAACAGCAAAGAGGTAGACCGTTTGAACGAACTGATCCAACGCACAGACATCAACAGAAACGTGGAGTGGGTGGAAGCGTCTCACACTTTCGACGCTGGGACGCTTCAGGGTCTAGCAGAGGCGATCACTGGTGATGACACCCTGTCCGATGCGCTGGATCGCTTCGCCGACGGACTGACACCGGACCTCAGCGACGAAAGAATGGAACAGTTGCTGACCGAAAACTTCGACGTAGCCCCGCTTCAAACGTTTTCGGGTCTGATGCGCATTACTCAAGACGGCCTCGTTGTTTCCTTGGCAAGCGGCAGTGAGGAACGGAAGTTGGCTGACATCGGACACGAGAGAGCATTTCTGATCCCTGCGGTGGTGGCGCCCGCGGGACACGGGGTTCTTCGTAGTTTGGACAAGCGATACGGAATGTGTGAACCGAACCTGGTCGCCTGCTTCAGTGGTCCGGTCATGCCAAAAGCGGCAGTCGACAAAATCGTCCTTGCGCACCGACACTTCCAGGCCGGGGATCACCACAGCGCCGTCGCTGTGCTCTGGCCCGCAATCGAACAGATCATGAGGAGCATATGCCTCACTCACGGGCTCCCTATCGCCTCACGGGAAACATCGTCATACCCCCGGACGCGTTCCCTGGGCAAAATGCTTGCAGACCTAGCCGACCACATCAACGAAAAATACGCTGTCTACCTAGACGCAGCGCTCGTGAACGAATGGGCTCTGAACCTACGCAACCTCTACGCCCACGGGCACCCAGCCGACATGGACGACAGCATGGCCTACGTGATCCTGTTCCACATCGTTTGCGTACTTCGGGTTATCAGCACACCCCCTCAGGCTGCGGGGAAATCGGCGCAACCAACGCGCCACTGACCGTGAGGCTCGCCTTCAATCAGAACTCAATGCGATGTAGCAGGTTGTAGACGAACGCACTTCTGAAGCAGACGCTCCGAGGACTAGCGTCGCCGGTTCGTCAGAGCGGTCTGCCAACCGTCAGGTACGCGTCGCTCGTCGCCGCGCCGCCCCATTTCATCTCGTCGCCGTGTAGTGGGTCGCTCCGATAGACGTGGCTGAGTCCTCTGAGCGTTATGACAGACGGTCTACAACTCACCCAAAGATGTCTCGCTTCAAATCGTTGTAGACTTGTGTGTCTGGAGTGACGAGCGGAGCGAGCGTGTCACGCATGAACGTCTTGTGAGTGTTGCCTGGGGCTGCCAGACCTAGCATTGTCTTGCAGGCGTTATATATCTCACCGCTTGCAGGTTTTAGATCATCGGGAGGATCGTCGGGTCTGCTGGCAAGGATTTCTTGCTTCTTAGCGAGGAGTTTGTCAGCCTGATCATTGAGGTTGACGGATGCAGCAAGTGCGGTCAGTACCTCGTCGTCGAACAGGTACGATTCCAGATTACGTCGTGTAAGCACCCGAACGCTTCGGTCTCGGAACTCTGACACCTCCTCTACAGAATTAGCATCGCGATCAATGAGTCGGATGACTTCTGTGCCTTGGGTGAGCACACCGAACGCATACGCAAGTCCACGCCTGTCGTCAGCTACATCTATTGCGTTGCCACCTGGAATGAACCCAGACTCTGGGAACTCAGCCCGAAAGATGCTCTCGTAGCAACGTGCGTCGTGAGAATAGTTGCTGCCAGACTTACGGTTCCTTGGTTCACCTTCGCATATTACAACCCGCTCAGGAGCAACCAAGGATGCCAGATCAGCAAGCGCCACGTCATAGGCGTTGTTCCAGAACGCTGTATCTGGGACTGCTGGGTTAATTGCTACCGGCTTGTCGAAATCGTGTCCATCGAAGTCCAGGAAGACAACACTGCCGGGTTCCTTTGCTTCGATGTCTCTTGCCTGCCGCATCATGCCTATGGAATGGGTGGCGAGCATCAACTGACAGTCTTCCGGGATCAGGCCAAGAAGGACAGAGAGAAGTTCTGCTTGTAGCCGTGCGTTCATGTGGGATTCGGGTTCATCAATGCAGAACAGAGTGTTGTTGTAGGCACGCGTCGCCACCACAAGATCAAGGATCAGATCGAAGGCTGCCTTCTCACCACCTGAGAGGTTTTTGAAGTGAAAGCCCTCGCTAGAACCCTTGGTAAAGCGGAATGTGCCGTCTTGTGACGGATCCGCGAGACTATTCAGAAGCAGATCAGGGAAGAGTGATTTAACCGGCTCTCTGATTGGTTTGATTATTGCTTCGGTGAACTCATCAGTCATCATTGGTTTGATCTGAAAGATATCGAACACCTGTGAAGCTAACCTTTGGTAGTTCTGTCCAATGGCCGCGTCGTTATCTATCAAACGCTGGACGCGAGACACATCGAGAGGATCGGATTGCCTTCCGAGACTCTGTGCCTGGTATTCTGGGTCGTTACGATACGCTGACCTCACATAGAGGAGCTTCTTTTGCTCCTGTGCATCGTTTGGCAAGGAATGGTGACAGATGACCTCAATCTGGTTGCGGTGTTGCTGATGTGATCCGGGAGTCGTGCCAGCACTCGCTTTCGTATGATACTCAGGTTGCCAATCCCAGCGACGGGTAAAGTGGGTGCAGTGCCACATATTTAGAGCCTCGAAAAAGGAAGACTTCCCGCTGCCATTCGGCCCTGCGAGCATAATGAGACGTGCCGGCTCAGGGATGCCCTCCACGGTGAGGCTGGTGAAACGCTTGAAGTTCTTGATCGTGACAGCCTGAAGCTTCATGGTCGCATCGTAGTGAGCGTTTCGCGTTGTATGTCGTCGGCGTTCCGCTCCTTGTAACCCACCCCACCCGAAAGTGACAGACGAAGTTCTGCAAGCAACGCCACGCCTGACTGTGGGAGCCCTATGACGGGAGACTGTCACATACGGTTCTAAGGGCGGGAGGGGGAGGTTTCCTCCCGCCACTCACCGGGATGACGCGTGTTTGGCGAGTTCGTCAGCAGCACTACTTGGTGTCCCGTCCCTCAGCAGCAGCAGTGGCTCAGGGGATGGGTCAGTTGGTGTCTGGGGCGGGGTTGTGGCGTTCGGCGGGGCCGGGTTTGGGGTGGTTCCTCGACTGGTTGACTACCGGTTGGGGAGACATCGGTTGCGATACGGTCGCGTGTTCAACATGGAGCAACGTTTATGAATAGTGAACTCATCAGCCAGATTCAGGACCTAGCTTGTGAGGTCTACACGATTCTCGGCGGTGGATACAACGAAAGCGTCTACGAACAAGCGCTTGCTGTTGAGATGAGATCGGCGGGGATTGCTTATCAACGCCAATCCACTCAAGAGGTCATCTACAAACGCGAACATGTAGGCGACCACGCGTTGGACTTTCTGGTCGAAGACGAACTCGTAGTGGAACTGAAATCGGCTGGTTCGATCACCAAAACCCATGTCGGGCAACTCAGCGCCTACCTCCGCACAACAGGATTCAAACAAGGAATCCTGTTGAACTTCCCGTATCCGCCACAGCCAGAACCGCAGCTAGAAGAGGTCACGGTCGAAGAAGAAAACGCCGGATGAGCGGCAACGAACGCAGCGAAGCCGAGAAGGCCGCGCTTGAAGCTGTCCGCCGCGTTGAAGAAGTGACCCACTATGAGTGGCTGGTGCCCTTCGGCAACGGTGGCACTCCCGACTGCCGGGTGTGGACGGCGGATGGCCGAGTCGCCGATGTGGAGGTCACGACCTGCACGGACGGGGAAGCGGCCAGTTTCTTCGACGCGCTCTCCGGTGACGGCTCTGGCAGGGAATGGCCCGACGCGAGCCTTTCTCACAAGTGGACAGTCATGCTGTCGGACCGCAGCGCTCGCTTCACTAAGAGGCCCTTAACGAAAGGGTTGGCGGCGGCGTTGCACGCCACGTTGGCGTCTGTGGAGGCAGTGTGCGCCACGCCCCAGCAGATGGCAGCCGAAGCAAAAAGGCGTCTCGCCGCACCAGCGTACTTTCTGCACCGGAATGGAGGTTGGGGCTCTCTTATACGAGCGTTCCATGAGCAAGAGTCCCATGAGTCCAGCGCAGATTTCATCGCAGATTGGTGCTCCAAGCGTTCAGGCTATTGGCTCCCCGAACTGCTACAGAATCACATCATCACGGGCTACGGAGACTATGGGCCGGTGCATGTGGAAGTGATTGACGAGCCGACGTTGGTCGGTGCGGGGAAGGGAACGGTGAAGACGATTCCCGCTCTGCTAGATGGCGGCGTCGATCATGACTCGCTTGTCCCCGCACTCCAGCGTGCCATCAACGAGAAAAAAGCCAAGATGCAGTTTCGCGACTCACCGAAGCTGAAGTGGCTGGCCGTGATGCTCGACGGAATCCCCGGTTTCCAACTCGGCGACACCTTCGGTCCGCGCTCTCAATCACCGCACCCCGCTTTGGACATCAGATTCGACTACTGCGATGAAGTGTGGGCTATCGCCCGTAAAGCCGAGAGCTTCGTGGTGGTGCGCCTCTGCGACGGTGAGACCCGACACCATTACCCCGTCGTCTCACGCTCCGAGACCGTCGCCTCTGGCTGACACAAGTTCTTCTAGGGTGACTCCTTCTGGTAACGAAGTTATGCGTCTTGACGTAACACCAGCGCGGCGTATCTTCTTGGGGACGGTCCACACCAAAAGCAGAGAAACCCCAGAGCAAGCGGTCACGGGCTTGTGGCGCACCCCGGCGGGGGTTTACGCGGGGCCAGGAGGTGATTTCTTGGGACGTCTCGGTGGTCGCCGCGATGTCAGCCCAAGGCGGCGGGCCGGGAGCGTGAGACGATGCGATGCTTCTGCTGTGCCCCGCCTTCGGACAGGCGCAACACCGCGAAGCCCTCCTTGTTGTCCCTTCCAATCTGCGTCCTGATAACCACCCACACCTCGTCAAAGCCATACAACGAGACGCCTTCTAGCGTGGGCGGGGGTGATGGCGAACCGGGGCCGAAGAAGTCCTTGAACAGCCAGAAAGTCTCTCCCTCTGGCATCACGGCCAACCACTTCAGATCAGGGGCGTCGTCCAACCAGGGGCCGTTGGCTTTGTGGTCGATGCACTTCTGGATTGGCGGAACGAGCCGCTCATGGTAGACCCAGCCGGACTGTACAGGAGCGCCAGAGGTACGCACCCACCCGCTTCCTTCTCCGACGTACTCGGGCTCCGGCTGTCTAGTGCTCTCCGTTGGAGGTGTCGGCGTCAGTCGAGACTTGCTCCGAGAATCGCGGCTGAGACAATGTGACGATCGTCCTCTTCGAGGCCGCTGAAGATGCCCATCACATAGTGGCCGATGAACGCTGCTTCGGGGTTGGGAAGTCGCTCGTTGGCTTCGTGTACCAAGTTGGATGCGGCAACGGGGAGCGGGTCGATCTCGTTGCTGAGTGTCAGTTTCTGGCACGCGGATCGTGAAGCAGCAACGAACTCCGGTACGAGTTTGTGAGGAATTCCTGTGAGCAGTGCAGCGGTGAGCAGGGCGCTGGCGGCACGAGGAATGCCGTCTTTGTCTGTTGCTCTGCCCGCCCCCAGCGTGGCTGCGTACAGCAGATACGGCGTCTGAACTTCTCGGCCTTCGTCCCGCAGACTGGTCAGTGTTTGCCGAAAGCAACGGAATGCTTGAACTGGATCGTTCCAACTCCACGGTCGCTCCAGAATGAAGCCGACACTGCCGGCCCTGTCGTGTTCGGAGATAGCTTCGAGTTCGGCCCAGGTAAGGGGCACATCCGCGACCCTTGCGCTGATCAAGCTGCGCTTAAAGTCGAGTTCAGAAGGTAGGTCGGCCACTGCCGATGTGCTCATCAGGGCCTGGTGCAGCGCATAGGTGCCGAAGGCCGGTACTCCGTAGTGCTTTGCCAACGCTCGCATGAAGGCGTCATCTGTCCACAGAGCACAACCGCGATCCAATGCGACGCGGAAGGCTGCGTCCCACGGGGCGAATCGGCTCGGCACATCATCGAAGTCCGGTGCGCAGAGCGTCATGCTCTCAGCATGGGTGCAGCGGTCAGCGACGGCCAGCATCTCCGCGATGACTTTCTGAGTGGCTTGTAGCAGTTCTGGATCGGCCTCTGACATCCACAAGTCTCCGGTCGCGGGATGAATGCCCATTGCTCCGCGCGCCGATGCCAAAGCTTGCACTGCGCGCTCGGCTTGTCGCAGGTCCGCGAGCAGTTCTGTCGGCAACAGAATTTCGGAGAAGCAACGGGCGATCGCGGCCGAACCGCTCAGATGCTGTTGCCACAGCACGATGCCGCTGGTGTCGATCGCGACTGGATTGTTCAGCGCTGCCTTCGCAGCCTCCAGTTCCTGACGCCTGACGTCATCTTCCAGGGGAATGGCGACGAGTGCGTCAGCCGCTCCGCCGACCAGCGTTAGCGCGTAGGGCCTTCCCAACGCGACTTGCATCATGCCGAACGGCCTCTGACCCAGTGACACCTTCTCGGCGGTCTCGGCTTGCTGGACCGAACCTGGTTCGAGCATGGCGCGCATCTTGCCGATCAGCCCCTCGATGTCCGGGGCTTCGACCATCTGAAACAGGTTGCTCGTTGGAAATTCGTTCAGGAATGCGCCAACGAGTGAGTTCAGTCGCATGGCTTGGGCCTCGCTCAATTCCAGCTCTTGGCTTGCCTCGAAGATCGAAACCAAGACGAAAGAGAGGAATTCCTCATCGCCCGGGTAGGAATCTGCAAGCCCGAGGAGACAGTCGATGGTCTCAGGAGACCGATCAAACTGTGCGCGCAGGCTGATTTCCAGCCGGTGCATCTGGCGGTCGCTCGCCTCGACGTTGTGCTCACGGAGGTACTGATACGCGCGCTGCAAGTCGCCTTGCCGGTACAGAGCGGCGATCACACCCCATCGAAATCGGACCTGTTCCGGGAATTCCGCAGAGGCTGCCTCGGCGCGCTGAAGCATCTCGCTTGGATCGGACCGATGATTCGCGATCTCGATGCTTTGTCCGTGCAGAATCTTCCGCAATGCCGGCTCTGCGGCTCGCGTCAGCCCTGTCGCCACCAGCGGTTCCGCGTCCTCGAACCGCGACTCATCCATCAGCAGCTCCACCGCGAAGTGCAAGAACTCTTGAGCCGTGAACCTCGTGGCCGCCGCCTCGAAGTGAGCAACGGCTCCGTCTACCTCTCCGCGTTCGATGAGAACATGCGCAAATTGCCGGGCATGAACCATCGAGTCCCACTTGTGGGGCTGAATCGACGCGAGCGCTTGGTCGAGATCGCCTTGCGCGACGGCAGCCATCGACGCGAGCAGAGCAGCTGCGCTCGGCTCGGCTTGCAGACCTGAATCCGCCGCCAGCTCCTCGGCGCCGCCAAGCGACGCCAGACCTTGGCGCGCCGCCGACAATTCGACTTCTCCTTCCGCTAGACTCATTGCACGTCGCATGAGGTCGATAGCGCCGGGTTCGTTGTCGTGCCGCGCGAGCCATGCCTCGATGATGACGCTGTCGAATTCGCTCAGACCCGATCTGTCAAGTTCCCGAAGCTCCTCGAAGCGCTCCAGCATTCCGAGCGCTTTAGCGAGATATGCAACGACTTCGGGATGGCTTGCCTCATGCTCGGTGGCCTCTCCCGCTGGGCACAGCGTTGCCAGAGCGCAGACTGCGTTCGGATCACGGAGCAGATGCTTGCAGGCCATCGCTACCGCGACGGCTGGGCCTGAGGGGCCATGCCACTCTCTGATCATGTCGCGGGCTTCCAATGCGAGCTGGGCGCCTTCTTCAGCCAGGCGCCTCTGACGGGCGCCGTCGGTTCGCTCCTCCTGAGCAGCAACCGCTAACAGATGACTGCACAACGTCCGCCGCGACGAGTAGCCTGGATACTCACGTATCGCCTCTCGCGCAAAGTCGATCGCTCTGCTCACTTCGCCGTTCTGCACCAGAGCGATGATGCGGATGTGCTTACCGAATCTTGCGGTCGCCGGGTCCTCGGACTCGCACACGCCGCCGCTCTCCAGTCGCGACAATGCGAGGGTCATGTCGTCCTCCACCAAGGCGCGTGCGACGCCCACCAACGCATCTTCTTGCGGTAACTGATCCAGGACGCGGCAGGCATCGGCGATGTTGGTGCCGTTGAACCGTCTCAGCGCCTCTTCGATCTGAAACAGAATCCGGCGGGGTGACCCGCCTTGGATCGCAATGGCGTAGGCCACATGCGGGTTGCCGAGGTCGTAGGCAGAAACGAAGTACCCGACTGTCTCCCATGCCAGATAGGACGCTTGGGCCATCAGGGGCAAACGCTTCTCGGGGTTCTCCATGAACTCCGCAATCTTGTCCGAGCGGCGACTAGTGGGCTCCGTCATCCAAGCCCTCAAGCTGTTGGCTATGACCTCCTCACCTCGCGTTTCCAGCTCGAATAGGCTTTCGGTGACGAGCGACGGCAGAACTGCCTGTCCTGCACCCAATCCGCGAACGCCATCGGCCTGGGTTGCTTGGTGGGTCAGCCGTACCGCTTCCGCCGCTGGGAGTTCGTCGAAGTAGCGGTCTCTGATTTCTCGGCAGAGTCCCTGAAGAATAGGTTCCCAATCGTCGCCGAAGCTGCGCCTCAACGAATCGCGTAGACGAGGACGCAGGAGAGCGCTCGTTTCTTCGATCCCGAGTTGATCCTGATTCCGTAGCGATTTCACGATCGCCGGCTCGGTAAGCGACTGCTTGATGAGACGCCGCAGATCCCTGGTCTGACGCGCCGACTGCTCTGCGGCAACAGCCTTGACAGCATCTCGTGCCAGACGCCGCCGCCACGTCCACAGCCGCACCAAGTCGTGCAACCGTCTCAAGAGTGGCGTAACTGCCTTGCCGGCCACTGCGGTGCCGAACTCAGCTCCAGTCATTCGTCTGATTCCTCCTCGGAGTCGTCGTGGTGGGGTCAGCGAGCCTCGGAGCCGAATGTGCCGTCGGCCGGATTCCAAACCAGGTACGGGTCGGTTTGGATGCGGTGCAGTAGCTGAGCTTCGTCGGGGTCGGCTGAGTCGCTCGCCATCTGCTTCAAGGCTCTGTCGGCCATCTTGGCGAGTTCTGGCCGCAGCCGGTCGGGGGCTTGCACCCCATGGAGGTTGTTGTGGTTCGCTTTGACGAACAGGTCAATCCACGCGACGAGCTGGCGGCCGCCCTTGTGAACGATCCACTCGTTGACGTCATCAGTGAACTCGTCGTATGGCACCGGGATGGTGCGCAGGACCAACCACCGGAAATTAGAGGCCAGGATTCGGCTTAGCCGGGAGCAGTCGCCTTGCCTTTCCAGTGCTTTCGTCTTGACGCGGCAGCAGACCGCATGCCATATCTCACACATTGTCCACAAGTTCATCGCAGGGATATCCATCGTCTCTTCGACTAGGACGTACCGCCACGAGACCGACCCGCCCTGCTTACCGCCACTGTTGATGTGAACGATGAAGTCTTCCGCTGTGTGGATGACCTGACCGTGGGTGTTGTATTCGTAGAGGCTCCAGTGCTCCCGGAAGTGCCACTCGATGTGGTCCCGATCATCGGAGGGCAGTGCCGCGAAGAGCGTTACCAGGTTGTGCCTGTATGGCTCCTTCTTGAGATCGGCAAGCGCAAATTGGGGGTTGGGCTGGGCGAGGAGCAGCACCTTCAACGCCTGCTCCACGCCGCTATAGAGAGCAACCACGAACGGCCATCCCTGCACGGCCATGTAGTCAGGCGAATAGTCCGGCGTCAGCGGGTTCTTGGCTACAAGGTCGCGAGTGATCGCACAGGCTCGGTCAATCTTGATCCACGAGAGTGCCGAGACAGCCATCGCGGGCACTGTAACGAGCTGATGCCAAGACTCCGCTGGCTGGCTGCTCACGCCGTTCAGTTGTGTGGTGAACAACGTGGACCGCTTTGGCGATAGCTCAAGCCCGCATGTTTCGGCCTCCAAACGTTCAGCCGCCGCCAGACCACTGTGACGGCCGAGCGAGACCCCCCTGGTGTTGGCCGATAGGGTCGCTCCCCTGCGTCTACCAGCGGGACCGGATGTACTCCATCGCGTCCCGCGTGTTGTAGAGCCGAGTCGAGTTCCCCATCCGTACGTAAAACTCTGCGTCGTCGCCGAGGTAGATCGGGTTCGGGCTCGGCCGGACATCGAGCCGACAGACGTCACCCTGAGGGAACTCGTCGAAACTCACGTCTACGAGGGTGGCGGTCGGCGATTTTCCGACCTCTCGATCGAGCTTTGTTATCAACCAGTTTTCGAAGCCGTCTCGGCCGTTGTTGCCTGTGGTTGAGTAGTCATCGGTCATGCCGGTCGGGTACTGCGTGTCGTGCACGCCGATCAGTAGGACACCCCCGCCCGCGTTCATGAAGCCAGCGACGGACTTCAAGACGCTGTGTTCGAGCATCTTGTCGACCCTGCCGGTGTGGGGGTTGTGGCGCGCTGTCTGCTTGTACTCGACAGTCCTGCTCTCGCCGGCTTCGATCAACTCCGCCGTCGAGCGACGCTGATCGTACTCGACCTCAGCCACATCGATATCGGGCTCGGTCTCGAGTTCATCGGGCTGCTCCGGGACCTCGACCCAGATCTCGCGCCCCGTATCGTTTTCGAGGTACGAGAACGCCGTCTTGGCGTAGTCGTGGGATGCGAGCTTCTTGAGCTGTTCCTTGACCCGACGTCGACCCTCCATGGCGAACTCCAGGTACTCCCGGAGGTCGCCGTGACTCCATTCACCGTGCGGGTGCAGGATCTTCACGAGGCCTGACACGGTCTTGCGTACGGCGCGTTCGTCTCTGGCTGAGAGATGCGAGCCGAGCGAGAAATCCGAGTCGATTGCCCGTACCTGGCTGTTCTTGCGGAGCTGCCGCATTGCTTCGGCGAAGTAGTCAGACACGAAGCCGAAGTGATCGGTGAAGAGCCTCGCTTCGAGCTTTGGCGCTTCCCAGCCGGGCAGGTAGTAGTGCAGCCGATCGAGGAATGCCGGGTCGATCATCTGGGCGGGAGATCGGCGAAGAGGTGTGCAGCGCGAACAAGCTCCTCATGGGGCTTCGAGGTGTTCCCGACGAAGACGACCGAGGCCTCGGCCGGGATCTCTTCCTTGCCTCGCGCAAATGACCCGGACTCCATGAAGTCCTTCAACATGTTGACGACGGTCGAGTCCCCCATCTGGAGGCCGGCGACCTCGTCGAAGGCGACAACGTCCCAGGTGCCGAGCAGGCCGACCCGGCCACTCGACATGTTCACGAACAGCTGGGGGACGGTGACCTTGCCGCCGGAGATGAGGATCGCGTTCGGATTGGACTCCCGGTAGACGAATGACTTACCGGTGCCCCATGGGCCCAGCTCGATGAGGTTGTAGTTCCGCTCAACCATCGGGATCAGGCGCGTGAGCGCCAACAGCTTCCCGCGAACGTCGTACTCGGTGGGCTCAAGACCGATGGTGCGCACGACGAGGTCGAGCCAGTCGTCACGGCTGAACTCCCGCCGGGCATCGAGGTAGGCGGGGAGGTCGAAGGCGGCAACCTGGATGGGCTTCAGGCCAGCGATGTAGAAGGGCGTCTTCTGCGCCTTGTCTTCGAGGTCGTTGTAGACGAGGTCGATCTGCGACCAGGCGCCGCCACCGAGGAGGCGCTCGTACTTGTAAACGGTCTCCTCAGGGATGTTGACGAACTTGGACCCAAAGTTGGCGAGCGTCGCCCAGAACTTCTTGTCGGACTCCACGAAACGAACGTCGACCTTGTCGATCAGGCGGTGCTTGCCCTTCTTCTTGAGTTCGGCCTTCGCCTGTTCGGATTCGTCGGGTCGGATGAAGTTGTCCGCCAGCACCTGGTTGACGACGATGAGGCCGGCCTCGATCTCGAACGGGTCAGACGAGGCGCAGTACTTCCCGAGGAGGAACTCAAGCACGTACACGGGCACCGACGCGCCGACCTTGACCTGGCGCACTAGGTCCTTGCGAACGACCCGGCCAGGGAAAAACCGGTTGGCGAGCTCGTCCAGCCGATCATGTTCGTGTCCGGTCACAGTTCCTCCGCGACGATCACGTAGGCGGCGACCTCGACATCAACAGCATCGCCCAAGCGGATGCCGGTCGAAGCGTCGAGCACTTCGAGTATGGCCACGGAACCGGCGGCGAGGTTCTCCGAGATCTGCATGGTGATCACCTGACTCTTGTCGACCGCAGCGTCAATGGTGTCGGTAGATGGATCGAACCCGTCGCCGCCGACCACTAGAGCGATTCGGTTGCCATCTTGCGAGAGCACGACCCGCACGCCGCTCTCCCGCGTGAACAAGTCACCAGTCATCTGGATCGTGACGGCAACGATGCCGGTGGTGATTCGTCCGCCCGCCACCGACAAGTCGATTTCGTACTTCGGTTCGGCGGCTGGCTCGTCCGAGACAACCGTTATGACGGGGACGACGAGTTCCTGAGGTGAGAGTCCGCCGTGAAAGAACTGCAGGCCGCCGCCGGCCACGAACACACCGAGTCCTCGTGGGGCGATGATGTCGAGGCCACCGCCGATGCCGAAGTCGGACAGCGGGACCTTCACGGTCGAGTCCGTTGCGGTACCACCGGTCCCGATCCAGGCCCGTCGATGCAGCTCCCCCGTGCCGGTGGATGGCTTGTCGACCTTCAGCTCGTCCCCCACCTGTCGGACGGCGAGGAAGCCGTGGTCGGCCGTGAGAACAACGCGCCGTATGCCGGCCTGGAGCAAACGAGCGACGGCGGTCTGGAGCACGTTGAGCGTGGCGTCAAACGAACCCCAACTCGCTGCCAGCTGATCGGACTCGCCGTCGGCGTCGATCTCGGTCGACCTGACAAGAACGAGTGCCGCTCCCTCAATGTGCTTCTTGAGTTCGCGGATCGTGTACTGCGCCAGCTTGTCGAGCGGCACATCGGCCACCTTGCCATGGTCCTTCTCGAAACGCTTGACCCGATCAGAAACCGTACGGACGGCCTGTCTGTCGACGTGCACTACGAGGCGAGTGTCCGAACCCAGTTCGACGTCGAACCGCTCGTCGGCACCCGGAGTGACTGCGGCCATGCCAACCGGCGTGATCGTCGGGGCAGCGGCAACTGCCGCGCGAACGTCAACGGCCGCATTCAACCGCCCGAGCCTGGTGGCGAGATCTCGGCCGAGCTCGTACCGAAGCGCGTCAACGAGCACATAAGCCGTGCTCTCCCGGCCGCGCACCTCTGCGTGGTGGATGCGGCGCTGCAGCTCTTGGTCGGGAACGTTCGCATTGCCGGAGATCGCGCCCGCTGTTCGTCGTAGCACCTCGTCGAGCCACTGCTCGTAACGTAGGCGGCCGAGCCCGAACGCGTCGTCCAGGTCGTACAGGTCGGCACCGGTGCTGACTCGTACGAACTCCATACGGCGGTATGCGCTATCAACCTCCCAGCCGGTCGACGAGTACCAATCGACAATGGAAGCCAAGGACTCGGCCGCGGGTGGCTTCGTCTGCAGCGCAGCATTCAGTCCAGCGATGGTGGCAACCGCGCGCCACCGAGCAGAAAAGTAGTGATGCTCGAGCCGGTTCGGTTGCGTCCACCAGCTCGATCGAAGGCGGACCTCGGCCAGCTCGCTTGCAGCCTCCCAGTCGCTCTCGCCCAGAAGGCGTTTGGCTTCAAGCAGAGCGACCTCCTCCAACCCCGGCGTGAGATCAACGCTGGTCATTCCGTCCTGCCAGGTCATGACGGCCGCGGTGTGCAGCACTCGGTCAGCCTCGTCGGCGAGCTGGACGACTGCGGCCGACGCCTCGGGGGTTGCCCGAAGGAGGCCCCACGTGTCGTTGACGGTCTTGCGCTGTGGCACCGTCGGCGGCGTAAAGGATCCGATGAGCTCATCCGGGAGCGCCCCTGTGGCGCCGTGGACCGCGGTGAGCACGAAGTGACGAAAGACCTCGGAGCGAAGGGTAGCTCCGTCCGAAGCGCTGGCCGCAGCGCCGGTCGCCTCAGCGAAGAATGCCCAGGCGACGTCGAGAAGCGACGGATCCGACAGTTGCTCGTCGTACGAGCCGGACAGCAGCGCCCGAGCGATGGCCGACGCACCGGATTCGCTTACGAGCGTCATCAGCCGCGCATCCGCCTCGCTCGCACCAGTGGCAAGTGCCGCTTCCACCTCGGCGAGGGTCTGGCACTGCTTGCCCAGTTCCTCAAGCCTGCGGTCAGTGAGTTGGCCGCGCAGCGAAGCGCGGATGACGGTTGGAAGCAGGCTGCGATACGGGATTCCGATTGCCCGCAACTCTTCGAGTGGATCGGGATCGGGCGCCGACGCTGACACATAGACAAGCAGGTTCGGCGGGGTCAATCCGGCCAGTTGGGCCTCGATTTCTCGCCGGAGGGCGAACCAGCTTCCGTCGAACGTGGCGACGGCTGTACCGTCAGGGGCGATCTCACCAACGACCGAGCCGTAGGACTTCTCGCGGTCGTCCCAGATGACGACGCCGTGCCGTTGGAGCTTGCCAGCGAGCTCTCCGGCCAGATGGTCTCGCGGCGCCGTCACAACTGATCCGCGTACTTCGAGACTGTCGACCATGTGTACTTGCCATGTTTCAGCTCCGTGCGGTACTTGGCAGCGTCCTTCCACGCCGGAAACAGCGATGCCAGGGGCGCAGCGTTGAGCACCGCCCCGTCGTCGAGGTCGGGCTCCCATCCGAGGTTGGCGATCCGCTCCGCCTCGTCCCGGAATGTGGCCAGCTCGACGGCAAGCTTCTGCTCGGCATCGAGCTCCTTCGACACCGCGGCAATCGTTCGACCGGCACCACCGTCGTCGTACTCGCGCTGTAGCGTGGCGATCCGCTGCTCAGCAAGGCGTTGACGCTGCTCTGTCTCACGGACGACAGCGAAGAGCATCTCGCGCGAGAGCCGAGGCATGTAGAGCCAGACACCCCACTTCTTCGACGGGACCTGCATCTGCCAGTAGATCGGGACACGTCTCCGTCCCTTCGAGTATGTCGATAGATGTGAGCTGAAGAAGCGGCGTCGCAAATACCTCGACAGGCTCGCGTTCTTCATGACGTTACGAACTGCCTCTGCCAGAGCCTCCTCCGAAACTCCCATGGCGAGCGCCGCCGAGACGACCAAGTCGCTGAGGTTCAGCGTGTGTCCAGGCTGATCCAGAAGCACCCCATCAGGAGGCAGATTGATTGGGTAGTCGGCTGGCGCAGAGCAAACCATTGCACCCCGATCATCAACCAGGGCGCCAGGTGGGACTTTCGGTGGTGCATCGAAGGGCCCGCTAGCGGATGGGGCGAGCGAGCGGTCGCGGCCGATTCTGACGTCCCAGCGTCCAAACGCCACACCAACGAGGTACGACACAAGGCGGTCACCCCACTCTCCACCACTGCCGGCTGCGTCCTCATCATCGTCCGCCTCGGCTCTACCACCTGCCGCCGGTGCTGTCAACGCCTCCTGTAGATCAACCCCCAGCTTCGAGGCTGATTCCTCATCCATGCCAAAGGCCTCAGCGACCCGGAGGTCCAGTTCTGATCCCAACAGCGAGAACGGACTCCACGCGAGTTCCGAGGGCGACTCGGTCGGGCGGATGAACTCGCGAAACGGTTCGAGACCCTCGTAGATCGTCCGGCGGGCGGAAAGCTGTGCCTCGACGAAGTTGGCGAGTTCGCTGCGGAGATCATTGTCCACCGCTGGGACGGGAAGGCTCTTCACGTTGTCAACGAGGAAGTTCGGCCGAAGAAAGTCCTCGCCGTAGAACCGCAGGTAGGACGACGCTACGTTGCTTGCAGCAAGCGCAATCGCCAGGAAAGGGTCTCCGGAAGGAAACGCCTGGTATCTGCTTGCACTCGGGATGCATCCAGCCGGGACGACATACGGGACCAGACGAGGGGCCCGGCGGGTCCAGCTGAAACCCGGTCGAAAGTAGAGGTCGGTGTTTTGCGGCCTAGACCTCAGCTTGCCGCTGGCATCTACGAACGATCTCAGACGCTCGCCGTCCCTCTCCCAGTCCACTACAAGCAGCACAGGTGAGAACCAGGGCTGGGAGCTACCGCTCATAATGATCGGCGCCCACCTACAACCTTGCATCAGTTGAGTCGAGGCATCCGCTCCTCCGGCTAGAGCCCTATCCGCCGTCGACTTTTGCTCACTCACCTCCCACCAGCACCGAACGAATCGAAAGTTGTCGCCGGTTGAAAGCCCCTGCCGCACAACACCAGCGCTGGGCTCAAACGGTCGGTGAGTTGTCAGCTCCCTCACAATCTCGGCCGTTACCCAGTAGGCAAACGGCTGTCGAGCTATAGACGACAGGACGAGCGGATCCGGGCGGTAGACCATCTCGTGCGTGGCCTTCCTACGAACTGCCTTCACCGCCGCCCTTAGCGCTGCCGAGCGATCATCGCTGGTTACGGCGCGGATAACGACCGGTTGCTGCGGAGGCCACCCGGGCTGCTTTCGGCTCATCACATAGGCGGCCGCCTCGACCATTGCTTCATCCATCACACGTTCACCGAGGTCGGCGACAACCTTTAGCTCATTGGCGTAGAGAACGTCAGCTCTCCAGTCCACGAATGAGGACAGGAAGAGGCCAGTCCGAGAAGTAATCGCGGCCGTGGTCCCATCGGACGATGCAAGCTCCATTCCCCTGCCGACGAAGAGTGCGAACAGATTTGAAGTCGCCGGAATCCATGGGTACGCCGCTTTCAGATAGACCTTCGTCGTTGCGACTGGGGAGCCAAACGGCGGGTTCATCAAGCACGCCGTGTAGCGGCGGCTCATCGCTTCGACGAAGCGGACGGCATCGTGGGCTTCGGCCGCGAACAGCCGCTGCGCCGCCGTCGACGTCGTCTGGTCGGCGATCATCGCCAGCGTCTCCAACACAAGCGGCTCAACGTTTGCTGCATCGTCCTCGGACACCCCTTCGGAGAGGGTCCCTTCGATCTGGCCGGTCCCAAACGCATCGCGGGCCTCTCGATCAAGGCGCTCTTCAACCTTGAGCAGCGGGCCGAGCACTGGAGCCATGACGAGTTCGTCAGCAATCGCTCGCACGACCCGACCGACATGAGACGGCAGCCGATTGATGAGGGCGTCGGCCTCTGGGCCAGCAGGCAGCGATCGGGCGCAAATCACATTGGGCTTCGGCAGCGGGACCCGACAGTGACGCCGTGCCCGGAGGATCACAGCCGCTTGCGCGATCTGGGTCGCTCGCGGGTCGATGTCGATGCCCCACAGTGACCGGACGATGTCCGGTGCCGCGTCTTCGGGTTCGACGCCGGCGTGCCGCCACGCGGCCTCCAGTACGTCGTATGCGCCGAGCAGGAAGTGACCGGATCCGCAGGCCGGATCGAGCGCGCTCACCTCGCGAAGGTCGATCGGCTTCGCAGGGAACTCGGGGACCTCGACGAGTAACGACAACTCGTCGGCGAGCGCCGGAAACGCTGCGGCGAGGTGCGCACCGAGGCCGTTTTGCACGAGAAACTCGACGACGTACGAGGGCGTGAAGAACTGGTTCCGAACTGCCAACTCCCGCGAGTTGCGGGGAGCCGACGACTCACGCATCTCCTTTCGTTCCGCGGCCGAGTTGAAGAACTGGTACGACCAACCGAGTGCGTCGGGCGCCGACCATATCTTCTCGTCGGCAGCGACGAACAACTCGATTAGCTCCGAGAATGAGGCCGTGGAAGGCTCGAGCTCGAGCAGCGGGTTACGGGGGTCGAACAAGGCAGGAACGTCGGCGGATAGCTCGTCGGCGCAGATCCGAACGAACAGACGGAAGCGTTCCCATTCTTCATCCGCACTGGCGGGCGCGATCTCGGCGAAGTCGCGAAACCCCTGCGAGGCCAGTCCGTTGCCGATCGCCTCGGGAAGGATGTCGAGTCCTTCGGCGACTCGCAGCGCGACGAGACGGTTGACGTGCGTAAAGGCGGCCTCCCGGATCAGACGCTCGACTGCGGCGAGCTCCGTCTCGCCCTCGCTGCGTAGGTAGGCGACGATGTCGAGCAGATCGATTCGAACAGCAGCCTGGGACGCATTGAGCGACAGCGCGTGCGCCTCCTCGATCCGTCCGTCGCTGTGATGGACGCCGAAGTCTCCTTCCAGTGTCGAGGCAAGGTCGGCCTCGAGTAGTGACCGCGCTTTCTGGATGAGATTGCTCAGGGCGGTCCGCTGCGCGCCGTCGAGCGCTGCGGTCATCGGAACCGGACCTCGGTCTCGTCGTCGAGCTCGCTGAGTACCGCCTCCCGTAGTCGGCCGAGCGCCGCATCGAGCTCGGTCTCCGAGGTGATCGGCGCGCTCCAGACCTCGGCGGCGCGCACATGGCGGACCACGCGAGTGGCCACGAGAGCGTCCAATGCGTCAGACGCCGAGCGGACCGCACCGTCCACGCCTTGGATGTTTGCTCGTAGTAGTGGGATCGAGGTGGCGTCGGCGAGCTGGGACAGTGGTGCGATCACCTCTTCGAAGACGTCGTTATCGACCGATGGATACCGAGTTCGCAGCGCCTCGATGTTTTCCTTCGCCTGCTCGGTGAGAGTGTCCCGGAGCGAAGTTTCCGCCGAGGTGAAGGCTTGTTCGATCTTGGTGGTGTGGCTCTTGATCTTGACAAGGTCGTCGCCGTAACGGGCACGGACCAACAGCTCGCCCAGTGCTTCGGCCTCCCCGTCGATGTCGGGGTCGCTGAGATCGACGGCGCCGCGATGGGCAACGACGGCGGAGCGGAGTGCCGACATCTCGTTCTCGACGACAGTGGCGAGCTCGATCACGGCCGCCCGACCGCCGGCGAGATCGGTGCCGCGCTCGTGCATCGTCTCGACGACGAGGTCATCGTCGGAGCCTGACAAGCGGGCGAGCAGTTCGTCCATGACGTCGAGCTGTTCGGTCACCTTGAGTCCGGCGCCTCGGAGCGTCGACTTGGCTTCGGTGCAGGGCTGGCGGAGGTTAGCGAAGACCGCTCGGCCGCGCTGTGCGAGCGATCCGACATCGAGGCCGACGGTCTCTCCGGTCAACTCGTTGAGCCATTCGGCGACCTCGCCACGGACCTCGACGCTGGGGCCAGTGTCCTCGGCGGGCCGGAACGACGCGGCCCGGAAGGTCGGCAGTTTGGCGAAGATCGGCTCCAGGCGATGGTCCGTGTGCGACGTGATCCGCGACGCTTGTGAGACGACCTCGAGGCGCCCAGCCCGCATTGCGGCAGCCAGAACCACCTGGAGTGCTTCGGGGGAGCAGCCGAAGGGCGGGCCACCGAAGTGTCGCTCGAGCTGGACACCGTTCTGATCTTCGTTGTACTGCTTGCGGGCCTTGATGTGGGCAACGACAGTCTCGATCGGTCCGCTGTCGGTCACGAGTTCGTGCCCGTCCTTCGTGATGGTCACGACACTCAGACCGTCAGCACCGCAACAGTCGGGGAGCCCGGCCAGGGAGTCCGCTTTCAGGACCCGTGCGGGGTCCGTTCGCTTGACTGTCGCCGTGAACTCGTCCAGTCGGGGATAGATCTTGTCGAGGTGGGTAGTTACGACCTTCTGGGTGACCGACTGCAGCTCGCCCTCGGGTGCCTCCTGAGAGGTGCCGTCGAACACGACCGTTCCGGTGGCCAGGTCTCGGGCCAGGAGTTGACCGGCCGTTCGTCCGTGACGGTCGGCCCGCTTTCGTTCTTCCTGGAGCAGGAAGCGCTCCGCTTCCCCTTGGTCGTTCTTGTGACGGTCGATCATCTCCTGGCTGCGGTAGAGCTCGACCAGCGCCTCGAAGGTGTCGTTCTCGGTCTCGTACGCCCAGTAGATCCGACCTTTGTTGCCCTCCGCCCGGGACGTGACACGCAGCGCATCGAGGTCATCGTCTTCTCGGATGTCGAGGCTGATGTCACCGTCGGTGAGCTTCTCGCGCTCGACCGACAACTCGACCTTGAAGGTTCGGCCCTTCGTGACGGTGAGCGATCCGAGACGGTCACGCAACAGCGTCTTGCGGAGCCGCTTGTGCCGCTCGCCAATGTCGATTTGCTTGCGATCCTTCTCCCAGTTCTTCTGCTCCGGGGTTTGGAGTCGATAGCCGTCATCTCCTTCGCGCAAGCGGTCCTCCTTGACAAGGTCCGCAAGTGCTTCACGAACGTCTGCTTCAAGGGGGTCGGCGTAGGTGCTTGGATGAAGGAGCACCGCCAGGTTCCGTGGCGAGAGCGGTACACCGGGAACGTCGGTGCAAAGCGCCACGACTCGCATGATCTTGGCGTGGAGGCTGTCGTTGCCATGAGCACCGGCGACCTGCTCGACCTCGTGACGCCACGCGGTCGGAATCACCTCCTCGAGGAGCGTGTAGGAACGATCGAGCGTGACGAGCGAGCCGACGTCGTCGCCGGCGAGACCGACCGTCGGGTTGGTGATCAGCTGCTGGGTGTGCTTGATGATCGTGCGGTTCGACCCACCCAAAGTCTGTGGCGCGCCACCCTGGGCTCGGCGGGCCGAAACAGCGTCGATCAGGAGCTGGAGTTGGTAGGGCACCAGCGGGTAGAGGCGAACGAAGTCCTCTTCGCTGAACATCTTGTGGCGATTGGACTGCAGCGCAACGGACGTGGTGAGCTTGTTCCGGTCTTTATCGAGGGCGGCACGGACAGCCGACGAACCGTCGGCGTTCTTGTCGAGGACGCGTCGCCCGGTCACCTCGTCGATATCAGAAGGGAGCAGGTCGACACGGATCGGGAACCGGTCGACTGCCTTGGCCAGTTCGGTCTGCTTGCCTTCGAGGCTGTCAACCACGTCGGTGAGCTTCTCCTGCGACGTGGCGAGCAACCAGAGCGCACCTTTCTTCTTTTGGCAGGCCTCGGCGAGACCCTGGAGACCGAGCATTCGGTCGGCAGACCGAGCGACGTACTGGCCTGCCTCGTCGACGATGAACACGAGGCGCTTTGTCCCGGGACGACGCCGTGCGAGCATGTCCAACGCACGGCTAGCGAACCAGTTGGCGTTGATCTCAGGTGCGCTGGCGGCGTTCGACCAGGAATCCGCTGATGGATAGGTGTCGGGGTCGAGCTCGTGGAGCACCCGGCTGGCCCGATTCTTGGCCGTGATGATGTTTCGATCCTCGTTCCATGACCGGCCATGCACCGACTCGTAGGTCTCGAGGAACTGCTCGAGACCGATCGTCTCCTTGGGTCCCTCGAGCGCGTACTCGAGCTCGGCCAGCGTGACATCGCGGCTGTAGCCGAGAGACTCGAGCAGCGTTCGGTACACCGGCAGGACCACCGCCTCGCCTTCGCGTAGCACGTTGGGGCTGGTGGCGAGATCGAGAAGTACGGCCTCGGTCTTGATCTGAGAGTGAATGGTGCTGAGCAGTTGGCGGGCACGAGGTATCTCATTGAGTTCGAAGAAGCGGTCGGCGAGTCGCTTGCCGCCAATCTCCGGGTTTGCAATGAGATATCCGAGCACCTTGGCGAACGATGACTTGCCCGATCCAAAGAAGCCGGACACCCAGATGTTGACCGTCTCGCTCGGGTTGAGGATCGTCTCCTGGAACTTGTCGAGGACCTCGGTGAGCTCGGCCTCGATGTGGTCGGTCGGGATGTACTCTTCGACCTCGGTGAGGATCGTAGACTCGTCGTCGACCTTGATGACCTCTTCGATCTTGCGGTCGATCGGCCGACTGAACAGTTCTTTGATTCTCACAATTCACCTCGGGGGATGATAAGGGCCCGGTAGCCGTAGGTCGGCTCAGTCTGGCCCATGAACTTGAGGCCATAGTCGCCCTCGATGCTGCCTGGGTAGAGGAGCGTGACTGGGCTGTCGATGCGAGCCTTGAGTTCGTCGAGCAACGTGCTCGTGCGATGCGCGGGGTAAAGCGCGCCGGCGCGGTACAGGAAGATGGCCGAGCGTTCGGTCTGTTTGGACTGGATCCGCTCAACGACTCGGTCGGCCAAGGTGGGTCGCGCGCTCAACACCTGCCGGACGGCGAGATGTGCATCCTCGTACGCGCCGGCCCGTTCGAGGCTGATGATCTCGTCGAGTTGGCCGCCCTCCTCCAAAGTCTCCCAGAACACTGCGGCTAGCGAGACGGTGTCGCACTCAATGCACCGCGGGTCAGCCTCGAGCCATCGACGGAGGTCGCCCAACTCGCGCCGCACGGCGTACTCGTCCTTGGGCTCGTACTGGTAGATGAGGAAGGGCGGAGTCGCCTTCGTCTCGTAGTAGGCGACAATCCGGTCGGCGATGTTGGCGACGGGCTCAGGCAACGGCACGGGCTGCCTCCTCCAGACCTCCGGCGCGCCAGTCGATCCGGAGGCTCGAGCCGGCGCGGGCGTAATAGACGAGTCCTTGTGCCGCGAGGCGGTGCATGTGTTGGTCGATCCGGTGGCTGTCGAGCAGCCATCGCTTCCATACCGGTGTGGTCAAGAGGCCGCGACTCGACTCACCGCTCTGATGGAGGCGGTAGGCGACGTAGGCGAACCCACTATCGGAGATGCCGGGGCCGGCGATCTCCTTGTTGGGTGACTTGGTCGCGCCTGCGAGGCGTCCGAAGTCGCGCAAGGTCGACAGCAGCCCCTGGGCGACCCGTCGTTTCAACGACGGTGACCAGGCCAGGACCTTCTCGGCCTTCTCGAGATCGTCCAGCCATTGCTCGGTCAGATCAGCGTTCACCCCGAGACGGCCTTCTTCGTACCAGCGGGCGAGCGGGCCCTCGGCGAAGGCTGCAAGCAGCTGATCGGCTCTGGACGCCTCGTAGTAGCAGGCGTCAGAGAACGCAGCAGGGTTGTCGCGGAGGAAGCGAAGGGCCCGGACCACGTCCCCGCCCGGATCGACGAACCGGGGACGCAATGCGTACATCGTGACGTCTGCTGCCCTCGACTGCGAGGGCAGTCCGAGCAGGTTCTGCTCGTTGAAGAGCGACAGGTTGGCTGCGCTCGACAAGTCGTCGTCCCACAACGAGACGAATTGGCGTGTGTCGTCGAGCATGGCGCCGCGCTTCGAGATGTTCGAGTTCATCTCTGTCACTCGATTACCTCAAGGAACGGCGCGGCGAAGGTCTCACGACCGACGTATGCAGCAGCAAGAGTGTGCACGGCATCGGCCACGGCGACGGAGTCTCCTAACAACGTGCGCTCGATTGTCCCGACTCGCAGCACGCCGCCGAGGGCTTCGACCTTCGGCTTCTTGTCGGCACGCAGGCGGTCTTCGATGGCGTCGAGGGTGGCGGTCTCCAGCAGCTCGAAGATCTCCGACGGCTCATCTTCGGTCTTCTGTTCGGCGACCCACGCTGCTGTCCAGCGGCGTACCGGCCAGCGGTCACTGAACAGATGGACAGCGTTCGGCCGATCGATGGCGTCGTTGTGGCGGTTGACCGCCGAGGCCAGGTCAAGTTCAACCGCCGCCATGCGCCACGTTCGTGGGAGCCGTTGCTTCAGGACGACACGACCGGCGGCGCCGAAAGAACGAGATCCCCACCAGTTCCGCAGATCGGCCTCACCCAGTCGAGCGACTCGAATGGTGGATGCAACGATCTCGTCGACATCATTTGTTGAGATCGCTGATGCCACTGCGCTCCTCCACTCGGCTCCTGCCTCTCGTATTACGACCGGTTGTGACGACTCTAGTTGGAGCGAGTCAGATCAGTTGCTATTGCTCGAAACCGGTTTCTCGCTCCTGCCAAAAGGCGTGCTTAGGGTTTGCGCGGATAGACGTTCAGTGGGGGCACCATCGGTTTCGGTAGTTGAGTGGTTTGCCGACGATGATGATGATGGCTACGCATAGGGCGGCGTGGCGGTGTGTGTTGCGGCGGTCGGTGTTGCGTCGGAGTTTGTCCGTAGTTGGACAGCCAAGAGTCGGTGGATTCGACTATCCAGCGCAGTCCGAGGTGGATGGGTTGTCGGGGCTGAGGGTTTTAGTGCCGCGGCGTTGGATGCACACGTCGTGAAGGCCCAGCGCGGCAAACCGGTCGCGCACTGCGGGGTAGTCGTAGCCGCGGTCTAGGTGCAGCGTTTCGATGTCGTCAAGGAGTCTGTTGTCGGCGACGGCTGCAAGGGTGGTCCCTCGTTCAGACAGGAGCAATCCGAGACCCAACCAAACCTCCGACAACGATGGTGGCCAGATAGGATCCACATCACGCCAACTCCACGGAGGAGGTAGCCGTTCATGTCGCTGACCGATGTCGAGAAGTTCGAGGCAGCAGTGGCGGACTGTAGTCAGCGGGACGCCATCGGCGTGGCTGATGAGTGGGGGTACAGGACTCGTGTCGACTTCGCTCACCTGGGTCCCGCGGTCCAAGAGGCGGTCGCTCACTCGAACCTCCAATCCGGTGGAGAGACGCCTTGGCTGCTCCATGCGCTCGAACTCGATGTCGATTCCCAACGCTGGGAGATTTGGGGTGGCCAAAGTGGCCCTGCCAAACCAGTGAGGATCGAATTCGAAGATCACACGGCCCTCGAAGTTCGGCCGGGAACACTCCCAAGACCGAGTCTTGACACTGGCCCTGCGCTCCTTGAGCCGATCACCAAATCAGAACTGGCTGGGATCGAACCGGTGTTAGCCGAGCTTTGGAGCGCCATCGACAACGACGCCCTGTCTGAAACCCAACGGCATCAGATCATCGCGATGGCCACGTTGCTGCAAGGCGAGCAGCAAGCCACGGAACCGGGCACGACAGAGCGAGCGGGTCTCGTTGGCGCCGTAAGAGCCGTTCTCCGATTCTTCCTGCGAGAACTTCCTGCAGATGTGCTGGCGTGGGGAAGATTGGTCGAGTTGCTGGACAGAATCGGTTGGTCGACAATCGCTGCCTCGCTGCCGCAGTGACGAGCCCCACACCGCGCCTGGCGACGCCTGCTGGTGCCTCTCTCGTCACCTCAAGACCGCTGCCCAACCGCGGCACCCGGTGACCGGTCCCGCGCCTTCAACTCAGTTCGGTCAAGCGGCCACGACCCTGCCCCTCTGAGATCCCACAACACGACAGTCCTCGCTTGCAGTGGAGCGTGCATACAACGCTTGACTGCAGGTTCGCCGCAGGCCAGCTGCGCCCGGCAGCACACTTGCTCTGACGCACTCGCGCATCACCTGCCATTGTTCAGCAGGAGTACGACATCACTCCTACATCTCGGCCAGCTGAGCGACTCCCCGTCACGGCGAACGGTGCTTCCCGAGGCTCCTTGTCGATTCCGGGACTGTCGGCGGCACCCAAGAGGCTCGCGGCGTGCCGCTACAAACATCAAATTCTGGCGCAGTATTCAAAGAAATAACGGATTCTGAGCCCGAGCAATTTCCAGAGGTCAGAAGCGAGTTCTTGGCCCGGCTGTTGTACCCCGTACGGGATTTGAACCCGTGCTACCACCTTGAGAGGGTGGCGTCCTAGGCCGTTAGACGAACGGGGCAGGTTCATCGCTGAGGCGATCTGCGACCGCATGAGTGAAACCGTGGGCCAAGGTCCGTTCGTGGTTTCCCCCGTTCACGCAACATCAGCGGTCAAGAAATCCGGGTAATGGCCGGCCGGTACACCGCCTGAACCGGTTTGTGACACCAAGGACGGTGCGCACGATGTGCCGCAGTTGAAGCCACAGTCCGCGAGTTCCACCGGATTGATGGGGCGGTGAACATCGCCACCTGCGGGACGGCAGAGTTTCTGTCGCCAACCTCGACTCGAAGAACGGGCGAATTGGAGATACGCGTAATCAACCTGGTAGAAACGGCTCGTCGCCAAACGTTCCAGACTCCAGCCTACCAAATCGGCCCCTTCGATTGTGGGACAATTCCGGGGACAAGCCTCAGACTGTCAATCTGTAAAAGGTGCTTTAACCTGCGGTTATGCGCTGTTTCATTTGTGCCCGGGGCGGGACTTGAACCCGCACGCTCTTGAAAAGCAACGGATTTTGAGTCCGCCGTGTCTGCCAATTCCACCACCCGGGCAGGATGGTTGCGCCTAACTGTAGGAGGGCTGGCCGGAGCCTGCAGGCACAGCGTAGCCTCTAGGAGATGTCCTCCGGCACTCGATTCCGTCTCCTGCGACGGCGCCTTCTTTGGGTGCTTGTTGGACTGGCCCTAGTCGGAATACTGCGAGAAGCTTCTATCCGTCGACACATTCAGGATCTATCCGACTGGCCGCGCAGTCCCCAACCAAGCTGATTCGACAGTCCTGAAGTGACACAGTTCACGAACACCAAAGCGCAAGTATTGAAACCCTGCGGTGCGCCCGCGAGTCAGACACTCCACAGCACGTATAACGTATATCCCTCTCAGACACAGAAATTCACGCGCCCTGTTAGCCGGCCACCGCGGGAGCCTCGAGCCAAATGATCGTATTCACCTACCCAGGACAAGGTTCACAACGCCCGCAGATGGGTGCGCCATGGGCTGACCACCCGTCATGGGAACTGGTGGAGGAAGCCTCTGAAGCCGTCGATCGCGATGTCGCCGCGTTGTTGCTCGACGCCGATGCCGAAGAGTTGACAATGACCCGCAACGCTCAGCTCGCTACCTTCACCATGTCGATGGTGGTGCTCGACGCAGTCAGCCGGCTGGGAGCCGAAGCAGTCGCTCATGCCGGGCACAGCCTCGGGGAATACTCAGCACTCACCGCCTCAGGCGCTCTCGATTTCGGCGACGCCGTGCGTTTGGTCAACGAACGCGGCGATGCCATGCAAGCCGCTGCAGATGAGCAGACCGGCACCATGGCCGCCCTGCTCGGCCTCGAAGACGACCAAGCCGATATCGCCTGTCGCCGTACTGCCGGCGACGTTTGGATCGCCAACTACAACGCCCCCGGCCAGGTGGTCATCGCAGGCGTTCCAGAAGATATCGACGAGGCTTGCAAGATCGCCAAGGAAGCCGGAGCCAAACGGGCCATGCGGCTCCCAGTCGGCGGAGCGTTTCATACTCCGCTCATGGCACCGGCACGACGCCGTCTGCACAAGGCCATTGACCAAGTTGAGTTCCGGCCACCAGAACAACCCGTGTACGCCAACGTCGACGCTACAGCCCACCATGATCCTGCTGACTGGCCCGAATTGCTCGGCGCGCAACTCTGCTCCCCGGTCCGTTGGCGCCAGACCTTGCGAACGCTCTCCGAAGACGGTTTCGACACCTTCGTTGAACTCGGACCGGGCAATGTTCTAACGGGTCTCGTGAAGCGAACCCTCAAGGAGGCCAACCGCGTCAACGTAGCCACACCAGCGGACCTTGACGGCCTTTTGGAATCGCTGGCCGTTCAACTGACTAGCGAAACCCCCGCTCTTGAAGGAGAGCATCTCTTTGCCACAGAACGACTCGTGGTGTCGCCCGGCGCGGGTATTTTTAGCTTGGCCCCAGGCTGTGAACCCGGTCGTCATGTGTCCGTAGGAGACCTGTTGGGTACGGTTGGGGATCAGGAAGTCCTCAGCTCCTTCGCGGGAGAAATAATCGGGGTACTTGCTCTCAAGGGAGAACGCGTGACTTCACGGCAACCGATCGCTTGGCTACGAGTCAACTGATGGCAATACGAATCGCCGGGATAGGTACAGCGCTCCCCTCGAAGGTCCTCACCAACCACGACCTCGCAGAAATAATGGACACCAACGACGAATGGATCCGCAACCGTGCCGGGATCACCACTCGCCACGTTGGCGGCCTCACCTCCGAGATGGGTGTCGAAGCCGGCAACAACGCTTTGAAAGCCGCTGACCTGACGCCCGACGACATCGATCTGTTGGTCCTCTGCACCAGTTCCCCCGATCAGAGATTCCCAGGTACGTCGGCACAGATTCATGCTGGTATCGGGCTGAATTGTGGTGCTTTCGACGTCAATGCCGCTTGTGCAGGTTTCGCCTACGGTTACGTGGCGGCATACGGAATGATGATGCTGCCCAGCGGACCGAATCGGGTTCTCAACGTGGGCAGCGACGCACTGTCGACCTTGGTCGACTGGGAGGATCGGGGAACCGCGATCCTGTTCGGCGACGGTGCCGGAGCGTGCGTTATGGAACGTCATGACCAGGGTGAGTTGCTGGCGTTTGATCTCGGCGCCGACGGCAACCTCGCGCCGATCCTCTACTGCGAGCATGGCGACACGATCAAAATGGCGGGACGCGAAGTCTTCAAGCGTGCCGTGCGCGCGGTTACAGCTTCGATCAAGTCGGCTCTAAAACAAGCCGGTTTGACTCCCGACGATGTCGACGTGGTCCTGCTGCACCAAGCGAACATCAGAATCATCGAAGCCGTCTGTGCCCGAACATCGCTACCGATGTCGAAGACTCACAATGTGATCGAAACCACCGGCAACACTTCGACTGCCTCCATCCCGTTGGCCATGGAACAAGCCGCGTCCCAAGGAGCGCTGGAGCCCGGCAAGATCGTGCTGATGTCCGGTTTTGGCGCGGGCATGACCTGGGCAACTTTGGTGGTGCGCTGGTGAGTCGGGTTGTCCTCGTTACCGGAGGCAACCGAGGAATCGGGCTCGCCACCGCCAAACGCTTTCAAGCCAGCGGATATCAAGTCGCCGTCACTGCCCGTTCGGGCACTGGCGACGACCTTGAAGGCCTGTTTGTCGTGAAATGCGATGTAACCGACAAGGACTCTGTTGATGCCGCTGTCACAGAGATAGAAGAGTCCTTGGGCCCGGTTGAAATTCTTGTCAGCAATGCCGGAATCACCCGCGACGGCCTCGTGCTTCGTATGAGCGACGACGATTTCAGCGAAGTCCTAAACGCCAACCTGACAGGCGGTTTTCGCGTAGCCCGGCGAGTCGTCAAACAGATGATGAGAGCGCGTTGGGGACGAATTGTCTTCGTCTCATCGGTCGTCGGCCTCGGAGGACAGGCTGGGCAGGCAAACTATGCAGCCTCTAAAGCGGGAATCACCGGTTTGGCCCGTTCGCTCGCCAAGGAGTTCGCCGGGCGCAACATCACGGTGAATGTCATAGCCCCCGGCCCTATAGACACCGACATGCTCGCGGCGCTGAGCGATGCTCAACGAACCGCAATGTTGGATATGGTGCCCCTCGGCCGCCTCGGAGCGCCACAAGAGATCGCCGCGGCGATCGAATATCTCGCTTCGGAGGACGCCGGGTTCGTCACCGGTACGGTGCTTCCTATCGATGGCGGCCTTTCCATGGGCTAACCGCCTCAGGTCCATGGGCTAACCGCCTCAGGCTGGATAGCCTAGTAAATCCCCACAAAGCAATGGAGAAAGCAAGTGAGTGACAACTTCGGACGATTCACAGATTGTGCAGTTGAAGTATTGTCGGTTGACGCCGATCAAGTCGTTTTGGACGCAACTTTCGAGTCTCTCGACGCCGACAGTCTCGACCTCGTCGAGCTGGTAATGGCGCTTGAGGAGGAATTCGATGTCAATGTCGAAGAAGAAGAACTTGACGGGATCTTGACGATTCAAGGTGCATACGACCTGATTGTCTCCAAGATCTGATGCAGGGTCGCCGCGTCGCAGTCACAGGTTTAGGCGTCGTTGCTCCCTGTGGAGTCGGCGTTGACGCCTTCTGGGAAGGTCTCTGCTCCCCCGCGCCGGTCGGCCCGCGGGTGCTCGAAGATTGGGACGCTTCTCCCTATTTCGAGAATGCCAAAGAGGTCAGGCGCAGCGACCGCTTCACCCAGTTTGCAGTGGCGGCAGCAGACGAAGCACTGGAGCAAGCCGGAGAGTTGGGCGCGGACCCAGCCCGCCTCGGCACCTTCATCGGAACCGGTGTCGGCGGCATTGAGACCCTTGAGTCGCAAATCGAGATTCGCCTTACCAAAGGCGAACGCAGAGTGTCACCTTTCTTGGTGCCCATGATGATGACCAACGCGGCCGCCGCCGCCTTGTCGATGCGCCACGGCTGGCAAGGCCCGTGCGAAAACACCGTCACCGCATGCGCTGCAGGGACACACGCCATTGGCAACGCGGCAAGGCTTATCAGCAACGGATACTGCGACGCGGTACTCGCCGGAGGCAGCGAAGCACCCTTGACCCCCACCGCTGTCGCAGGTTTCACCAACATGACCGCACTCTCCAGCAGCGGTGTGAGCCGACCCTTCGACCCACGCCGCGATGGATTCGTCATGGCCGAGGGTTCAGCCGTACTTGTGCTTGAGGAGTTGTCTCGCGCCGAAGCCCGCGGCGCACCAATTTTAGGAGAGATTCTGGGTTCGGCCTCTACCGCCGATGCTCACCACATCACAGCACCCGCTCCAGGGGGAACAGGCGCTATCACCTGCATGCGCCTCGCCATTGAAGACGCTGGTATCACTGCCGATGATGTAGTCCACATCAATGCCCATGGCACTTCCACAGACAAGAACGATGCCGCCGAAGCGGCCGCTATCGCCAAGATTTTCGGTACGCCGGGACCAGTGATTACCTCCACAAAGGGCGTCACCGGCCACGCGCTAGGCGGTGCCGGAGCGCTCGAAGCAGCCGCGGTTCTGCTTTCCATGAACCGCCGACTCATTCCGCCAACCGCAGGTCATGAAACGTTGGATCCTGAGATGCCAGACATTGACCTTGTGGTCGGAGAACCCCGTCCCTGGGCTCCGGGCCCCTCACTGTCCAACAGCTTCGGGTTCGGCGGACACAACGGGACGCTCGTCATCGGCCCGGGCTGAGTCAAGGCCCGACGCGGCTGAGTTAAGGCCCGACGCGCTCAGTCGCCGTCAACGCTCAGCCACCGTCAACAATGACAAACATCAACTCGCAACTAGCGGCGAGTTCACCATCGACGGTGGCGCGCCCCTCACCTTTGCCGGCCCGCGCCGACAACCGTGTCATCTCCACTTCGATCCTCAGCGTGTCGCCAGGGACAACCTGACGTCTGAAGCGGGCCTTGTCGAGTCCTCCAAACAATGGGAGTTTGCCCTCGTATCGTTCATCGGTCAGCACCGCCAACGCTCCCACCTGTGCAATCGCCTCACAGATGAGCACTCCGGGGAGCGTTGGACGGCCTGGAAAATGACCTGCAAAGAAAGCTTCATCACCCGTGAGATGCCAAATTCCGACGGCAGATTCGCCCGGGACAATGGCGCGTATCTCGTCTACAAACAGAAACGGAGAACGGTGAGGCAATACCTCAACTGGCTTCGGCAGGTTCATTGCGATCTAGGCGCAACAGCTCGTTGGCAGCCGTTCAGCTTTTCCCCGCGCTCTTCAACTTCGAGCCAAGGGACACTTTGCAGCGAGTACCTGCGGGTACGTTGATCGTTTCGCCGGTCTGGGGGTTGCGACCAACCCGGGCGCTGGTGTTTGCACGCTCGAATTTGAGGTAACCGGTGATGGCAACTTCGCCGCCGCCGCCGATTTCCGACTCGATCGTGCTCATCATGGCGTCGAGGCAGTTCCCCGCGTCCTTTTGGCTAACGCCCGCCTTGTCGGCCATGGCTGCAATGAGTTCGCCCTTGTTCATGATTGCTCCGTTTGTTGTTGTCTGTTGTCCGCGACTTTCGCGGTCAAACGAATAACACGCGAGCCGATATCCTCAACAAAGTCAAGCATTATCGTCTCGCGCGTCTTCGATCATCGTTGAAACTATAGGGATCTTTGCTCGGTGCCACCTCATCAGTGAAATTACACGACCTCTGACCTTGTCGCTGGGAGCCGAGCCAACGAAGCCTTCATACGCACCAAGCAGTCGAGATCAAACAAGCAGCCCCGACAGTGTTCAAGGTGCTCCAACACCACGCCGGTCTCTCTCTGGTCGAGCTCGTTGTCGACCAAGCTGCCAATCAACGGTGCCCAGCGAACACGATGCAATCCTCCCACTGCGCTCTAAACCCACGCCAGAACCAAAGCATTCCGCGCAGGCGCTAGATTTCATCACTAATTGCCGAAAGTGTGGACTTGATCTGGACACTTACCAACAGATCAAAGACTCGCTCGCCGCGAAACTGCCCGAGGTTGATCCCGAAGCCATCTCCCGCTTGCGTCAGTTCGGCAACGAACTCAGCTCAAGTTGAGCCACCAGCAGGTTTGCTGTGTCGCTCGCCTCTTAGGAAAGCGTCGCGGGCTTCGTCTCCCAAACCGTGCAAATTGAGTTCAAAGGTGAACCCCTGCTCAAAGCGATAACCGCGGCTGGGATCATCGTCGATGCCGATCAGAGAGGCTTTAGCTGCCCGCATTACCGTCGGATGCTTTGAGGCGATCACCCCGGCGATTTCCCGGGCCGTGTCCATCAGTTGCGCCGGAGGGACAACTCGAAGAACTGTCCCCCACGCTTCGAGTTGCTCAGCGGACACCGGCTCGCAGCTGTACAGCATCCAGCGAAGGTGTTTTTCGGGAACCAAACGACCCAAGTAGGTAGCTGCCCCAAGAGCGCCGTTGTCGATCTCGGGAAGTCCGAAGCGCACACCCTGCGCCGCGACCACAATGTCGGCGCTCCCGGCCAGTCCAATGCCAGTGCCGAAGCAGAAGTCGTTGACCGCGCAAATCACCGGCACAGCGCATCCATAGACCGCTCGAAAGGCGCTGAGGCAGGCCCGGTTGACTTCGATGATGCCCGAATTGCCCGGCATTTTTTGCATCTCTTTGATGTCGACTCCGGCGGAGAAACCCCGTCCGGTTGCTGTGAGAATGACCGCTGCAACCTCACTTCTCTGCTCGACTCCGTTAAGAATTTCAGCGAGTCGGTCGGTGTCGGCGATCGGCAAGGCGTTGACTTTCGGATTGTCCATCACCAACTCGAGGACACCGTTGGCGCTGAGGGACTCGTGAATCGTCATCGGCGCACCAGCACCGAAGAACCATGGCCGAAGAGGCCTTGATTGGCAGTGATTCCTATCCTGGCCCCCTCGACTTGACGAGCCTCAGCCTGACCACGCAGTTGCCAGGTCAGTTCACAAACCTGAGCGATCGCCTGGGCTGGGACTGCCTCTCCAAAGGCGCCGAGTCCACCGCTCGGATTTACCGGAAGACGGCCCCCGATTGTGGTGACACCATCTCGAAGGAGTTTCTCCGCTTCGCCTACGGGACAGAAGCCAAGTTGCTCGTACCAGTCAAGCTCCAGAGCGGATGAAAGATCGTATACCTCGGCCACATCGACATCTTCGGGACCAACCCCAGCTTCGGCATACACGCGATCGCCGATGGAAGTCTTGAACCCTCGACTCAGAGGAGCAGTCTCCCCAGCAGAATCTGTTGCCAGATAAGGCAAGTCGATGACGGTGTCTGGAAAGGTCGGTGTGACCGTCGAGATGCCGGCGACCCGAACCGGGTCGCTAACACCGTGGGCTTTGGCGTAAGCCATCGACGACACCACCATCGCTGCGCCACCATCGGAAGTCGCACAAATGTCGAGCAGGCGCAGAGGATCAGACACAACCGGAGAGTTTGCCACATCGGAGATGTCGTATTCCTTGGTGAAACGGGCTCTGGGATTGTGGACCGAATGGCGAGAGTTCTTGACCTTGACTCGAGCGAAGTCTTCGGAGGTGGCGCCATAGAGATCCATTCGGCGACGGGCATGCAGGCCGAAATACACCGGGTTGGTGGCACCGACAAGTTTGAAGCGCAGCCAGTCCATGTCGTCGGGGCGGTCGCCCTCGTTGGGTGCGAGAAAGCCTTTGGGGGTCGTGTCGGCACCCACGACCAGAGCTACATCGGCCGCTCCTGAGAGAATCTGCCCTCGTGCAACCGACAGCGCCGTCGCCCCTGAAGCGCAAGCTGCGTACGAAGACGCCACCTGTGCGCCGTTGAAACCCAAAGCACGGGCAAATGTCGACCCGGCAACGTAACCGGGGTAACCGCAGCGAACGGTGATCGCCCCTGAGACGAAACCGACGTCGTTCCAATCAACACCGGCATCGTCGAGGGCTTCGTTGGCCGCGGCCGTGCCGTAGTCGACGAAGTTCCGCCCCCACTTTCCCCACGGGTGCATTCCCACGCCGAGGATGGCTATCTCTTCCATCAGTACGCGCCTTCCATCAGTACCCCCATCACGCTTGCATCATCTCTACCGGCTTCCATTTCCACACCATGTATTCGTGCTCATCATCTTCGTAGAGAGTGTCAATGACCAACTCAACTTCCGTGCCGATCACTAGATCATCAGGGGTGACACCCGCGACGCACTGACCCAGAATCACCATCTTCTCCCTTTCGAGTTCGACCGCGGCGATGGTGATCGGTTCGTAGGGATCGGTCGCAGCCACGAAAGGTGGAGGGGGTGTGTAGTTGCTTGACGTGTAGGACCAGACTTTGCCCCGCCTGGAAAGCAGGACTTCTTCCAACTCCGCGGCACCACTAACCGCCGGATCACCCCCTGCAACGTGTTTGGGGAAGAAGTAGGTCTCCCGCCCAGGGACCTTTCCTCCAACGAGATGCGGTTCCCCCTCCATGGTGTGCAAGCCCTCAACAGCAGGCACTCGGGTCTTGACTGAGTAACCCGGGGAATTGTTTTGGCTCATTGAGGTCTCCTGATCTGACGCACAGCCAGAGTACCGGTTACCTTGCCGGAGTATGAACGCAGAGAACCCCAACACCCAACTGTCGATCTCAAGTGCTGATGACTTCCCTTTGCATCAAGCTTCGGAATACATCCGCCACGCGGCAACAACAGACCGAAACGTGCAGTGTCTGATGAGCAGCGTCTCATGAGTTCAATGGCACCGTGACTTCGTCGCTGCCACCCCCGCCTGGATCGCGCTTTGCTGCGGCTTCTTCGTTGCCGCCCCCTCCTCCCCCACCCGTCAAGCGCGGGCGGTTCTCGGGACGGACCCCACCGAGATATCCCGAATGGTTGAGGTGGGGCCTCGGAGACTTCTGGATCGCGACCGGGATCTTCCTCTCGGTAAGCATCGTGTTGGGGGTGATGCTCTTCCTCGCCGATTACGATAATTTTGCTTCTAGCGGTGCTTTCACCATCAGCGACGCTTGGCTTGTCGCGCTGATTGCCATACCCCCGCTGGTACAAGTCACCTATGTGGTCTTGGCTGTCCGACACAAGGGCCGAGGTCTCGCAGCAGACCTCGGCTGGCGCTTCAAACCGGTCGACTCGGCTATCGGCATAGTGCTCTTCCTTGTCGGTATCATGCTTGCCGCCTTGGTGACATTGGTGATGGACTTGCTCTTCGGGATCTCTCCATCTGCTGCTTTGGCCGACATGATCCAAGAGGGCGACGGCACCACCCCGGGCATAACCGGCTGGATCGTCCTGCTGGCCGTACTTGCCGCGTTCTTTATACCCGTCATGGAGGAGATCGTCTATCGCGGACTGCTTTGGAGCGCGCTCGAAAAACGAGGCATGCGCGAGGAAGCAATACTGGTCGTTACCAGCCTGATCTTTGCCGCAGTGCATCTGGAACCGACTCGCTTTCCGATTCTGTTTGTGCTTGGCCTCGCGCTTGGTTACGGACGAATCCAGACGGGCAGGATCGGTTCGTCTATCGCTACCCACATCTGTCTCAATTCCACAGCCATGCTTGCATTGCTCGCCACGCTGTAAGACTGCTTGGTGATAACCTGAACCTTCGTTTTGCCCGCAATCCCCCGCTCGGAGGTGTCGCCGTGACCGCGCACGACCATTGGACGCCGCTCGTAGACCTCGAAGGCAAGAAAGCCTTCGTGGGTCGCCATATCGGCCCCCCGGAAGCCGAAAAAGCCCAGATGCTGGCTGCGCTCGGCGTCAGTTCGATGGAGGAACTGATCAACGCCACAGTGCCCGAAGACATCAGAATGTCTGAACCGTTGGATCTCCCCTCCGGTGTCGGCCAAACCACCGCCCAAAATCTTCTTCGAGCCATCGCCGGGTCCAACCAGATCCGCACATCGCTGATCGGGATGGGTTACCACGAGACCATCACTCCCCCAGTAATTCGCCGCAACATCCTGGAAAACCCCGGTTGGTACACCGCCTACACGCCGTATCAGCCGGAAATCTCGCAGGGACGCCTCGAAGCTCTTCTCAATTTCCAAACTATGGTGGCCGAACTCACCGGCATGGACCTGGCCAATGCTTCGTTGCTCGACGAACCCACAGCCGTTGCTGAAGCCATGACCATGCTGCATCGGGTCAGTCGTGGAAAGACAGGTGACTGCTTCTTGATTGATGCCGAGTGCCATCCCCAAACGATCGCGGTGGTGGAGACGAGAGCAGAACCGATCGGCCTCTCAACCGTTGTCGGCGACCCAGCAAGCGCGGACCTCAGCGGCGTTTATGCAGTGGTGGTGCAATACCCGGGAACCACCGGAGTGATCCCAGACCTTGAGGCGATCATCGAACGGGCGCACGCCAACGACACCCTCGTGGCTGTGGCCGCTGATCCGCTGGCCTTGGTTGTGCTGGCGCCGCCCGGAGATTTCGGTGCCGATGTGGTTGTTGGAAGCACCCAGCGCTTCGGGATACAGATGGGTTTTGGCGGCCCGCACGCCGCATTCTTCGCGGTGCGTGAGCAACACCAACGCTCGTTACCCGGCCGGTTGGTGGGAGTCTCTCGCGACACCGGGAATCGGCGGGCTCTCCGTCTGGCGTTGCAGACTCGTGAACAGCACATTCGCAGAGAGAAGGCCACATCCAACATCTGCACCTCACAGGTGTTGTTGGCGGTGATGGCCTCGATGTTCGCCATTCATCACGGCCCGACTGGTTTGCGTCGGATCGCCATGCGGGTCAACCGCTTCGCAGCCGTGCTGGCGGACGGACTACGTCGCGGCGGGATGGACGTAGTGCATGAGGAGTTCTTCGACACGGTATGTGTACGTGTGCCTGGTCGCGCCGACAAGGTGCTGACCATCGCTCTGTCACTGGGGGTGAACCTGCGTCGTGTTGACGCCGACACTGTCTCAATCACGCTCCACGAAACCACAACACGGAACGTTATTGAGATCGTCTGGTCGGCTTTCGGGATTGACGGCGATGTCGGTTATCTCGATGTCCATGTCCGAGACCCACGACCGGTCCAATACCGGCGTGACACTCCCGCGCTGCAACACCCGATTTTCACCGCGTACCACAGCGAAACCGACCTGGTGCGCTACATGCGCCGACTCGTCAACCGCGATATCGCTTTGGATCGATCGATGATTCCGTTGGGCAGTTGCACCATGAAACTCAATGCGGCCACCGAGATGGAACCGGTGAGCTGGCCCGAGCTTGCGCGCATCCATCCCTTCGCGCCAGTGGGTCAAACCGTCGGTTATCAACGGATGATCGACGAACTCGAACGTTGGCTGACCGAGATCACCGGATACGCGGCGGTCTCGCTTCAACCGAACTCCGGAGCCCAGGGAGAACTGGCGGGGCTCTTGGCGATTCGTGCCTATCACCGGAGTCGGGGCGAGGCCCAACGTGATGTCTGTCTGATTCCTTCATCGGCTCACGGCACCAACGCGGCCAGCGCGGTGATGGCGGGAATGCGCGTCTCGGTGGTCAACTGCGACGACGAGGGCAACGTGGAGATCGCTCATCTCGACAAGCTCGTCAGCGAGCACCGCAATGAACTCGCCGCCTTGATGATCACCTATCCCTCCACCCACGGAGTCTTCGAAGTCGAGGTGCGTCGGATCTGCGAAATGATCCACGACGCGGGCGGGCAGGTGTACCTCGACGGCGCCAACCTCAACGCCATGGTGGGTCTGGCTCAGCCCGGCAAGTTCGGTGCCGACGTGTCGCACCTCAACCTGCACAAGACCTTCTGTATTCCGCATGGGGGTGGCGGTCCCGGAATCGGGCCGATCGGCGTCGGCGAACACCTGGTTCCGTTCCTTCCGAACCATCCGTTGACGCCGGTGGCAGGCCCGCCCACGAGCCCTGGGCCGGTGGCAGCCGCGCCGTGGGGGTCGGCCGGAATCTTGGCGATTCCCTGGATGTACATACGCATGATGGGCGCGACAGGTTTGCGTCAGGCCACCGAAACCGCCATCCTCAACGCCAACTACATCGCCAAACGCCTCGAGGACTACTATCCAGTGCTGTACCGCGGCGCCAACGGCTGGGTGGCACACGAGTGCATCCTCGACACCAGGGTCATCTGCGCCGAAGCTGGACTACGCGTCGACGACATAGCGAAACGCCTCATCGACTTCGGGTTCCACGCCCCGACCATGTCTTTCCCGGTGCCCGAAACGTTGATGGTCGAACCCACGGAATCGGAGAGCCTCGAGGAACTCGATCGATTCTGCGATGCCATGATCGCCATCCACGCCGAAGCCAAGCGCATAGTGTCCGGTGACTGGCCCGCGGATGACAACCCGCTCGTCAATGCCCCCCACACCGCCAGTGACGTGACTGCTGATTCCTGGCCCCATCCCTATTCACGCAGCGAAGCCGCCTTCCCCGAAGGCTGGGGGCGCGCCGACAAGTACTGGCCTCCGGTAAGCCGGATCGACGGTGTCTATGGCGACCGCAACCTGATGTGCTCATGCCCTCCGATGGATCTGCTCAGCGAGTAGCGACCAATCAAGGCCGTGGCGAGTTCGATTCTCATGGCGATGCCGGATTAGGTTCCGGGGATGGCAAATCCACAACACGATCTCCTCGTTGAGCGGGAGGGCCACGCGATGGTCCTCACCATGAACCGTCCCGAGCGTTTCAATGCGATCACCGGGGCGATGTTGATCCGCATGTATGACGCCTACCAAGAGGCCTCCAACGACCCTGAGGTCCGCTGCATCGTGATAACCGGCGCTGGTGGCAACTTCTGTTCAGGAGCTGATCTGCGAGCCATGGCAGGCGACAGCCGCGAGGGTGATCCCATGGATACTCGAGCCCGCATGGCCGAGGACCCAGACATCGTCTACAAGGCTCTGTTCCGCCACTACCGCCCAACCAAGCCGATCATCGCTGCGGTGGAGGGTGTGGCAATAGCCGGAGGCACAGAGTTGCTCCAGGCTATGGAAATCCGGGTGGCAGGCGAGAGCGCTCGGTTCGGCGTCAGTGAGGCTCGCTGGTCGCTGTATCCGATGGGCGGTTCCGCGGTGCGACTCCCCCGCCAGATCCCTTACACGCAGGCCGCGGAGATTCTGCTTACCGCAAAACACATCAGCGCTTCAGAAGCCAAGGAAATCGGCCTCATCGGTCACGTGGTTCCCGACGGCACCGCTCTAGGCAAAGCGATGGAAATTGCTGAAGTGGTTGCGGCCAACGGCCCGCTTGCGACCGCGGCGATTACCCGCACGCTGCACGAGTGCGACGGGATGGAACTCGACGAGGCCTTACGTCATGAGTGGGACTACGGCCAGGCCGTCTTTGCCTCCAACGACGCCTCCGAAGGCCCCAAAGCCTTCGCCGAGAAGCGCAAACCCAACTTCACCGGCACCTGACCTTGCACGCTTGTTTATCGTCCCCTAGATTTCAATTTTAGAACTTGTTCTAGTTACTAACTTCAGGAGAAAACACAATGGAGTTTGGCCTCTTTTTCAACGGGTACCTGCCCGGTCCGGCTGCACACGACACCGAAGCGGAGCATCTCATGCTCATGCGCGAAGCCGAATACGCCATCCACGCCGACAAATACAACTGGAAATATGCCTGGTGCGGCGAACACCACTGTCTCACCGAGTACAGCCACATGTCCGCCCCCTACCCCTTCATGGGATATGTGGCCGCCAAAACCAACCGGATCCACCTCGGCTCCGCCATCACCTCGTTCCCCACCACCAAAGAACACCCAGTCCGTTTCGCGGAGCGAGCCGCCATGATGGACCACCTGACCGAAGGCCGCTTCGAGTTCGGCACCGGTCGCGGCGCCGGCAGCCACGAAGTCGCCACCTTCAACGGCACGATGCTCTCTGAGACCAAAGCAATGTGGGACGAGGTGGCCCACGAGATACCCCGCATGTGGGAACAGAAGGACTACAGCCACGACGGCGAACACTTCTCGGTGCCAAAACCGCACAACATCCTGCCAAAGCCCTATGGCAAGGGTCACCCACCCATCTGGGTCGCCTGCGGGAACCCCGCGACCTTCGCCAAAGCAGGCGCTCACGGCATTGGTGCCATCGCCTTCAACTTCGAACCGATCCACAACCTGAAGGGACGAGTCGAGGCTTACAAGGAAGCGTCTGAAAACGTCATCGACCAGATCGGTCAGTTCCAGAACAACAACGTGATGATGACCAACGCCGTCATCTGCCTCGAAGACCGCGAAGAAGCCCGAGCCATGGCCAAACGCAACCTTCGTGGCTACCGAGTCACCATGGTCAACATGTACCACGACTCAATGCCGAAGAGTCCCGACGCGATCATTTGGCCGAACGCTACCCAGCGATATGAATTGGACGACGAAACGCTCGACATGGCCATCCAGGGTGGTTTCATGCTCTGCGGCAACCCCGAAGAGGTCTGCGAACAGGTTGTGGCCTATCAGGATGTGGGATGCGACCAGGTCTGCTTCGGCACACCCGACGAGGGTTACACCCACGAGCAGACCCTCGAAATGATCGAGGTGTTCGGTAAATACGTGATCCCCGAGTTCGACAAGGACCCTGTCCACTCGACCACCCGCTACCGGGAGAACGCCAAACCCCAGTTCGCGGTGTTCAACGGCGACGTCGATCCGATCGTCAACAAAGCCATCCCTCCCGCTTTCACCGTCTCGATCTGAAAGCGGAGATTGCAGCTATCGCTGTTAGAACGATCCGATGACACAAGCCAAAGCCAAGTTGAAGGTCGGTATCCAGATTCAGCCCCAGGGTGTGAGCGTCGAGCAGATGCGCGCCGCTTGGAAGGCTGCCGACGACATGGGAGTCGATTCCATTTGGATCTGGGACCACTTCTATCCCCTGTTCGGAGATCCTGATGCCACCCACTTCGAGGCCTGGACCTTGCTTGCGACAATGGCCGCCGACACCAGCGGCGCACAACTCGGCACACTCGTCACCGGCAACAGCTACCGCAATCCAGAGTTGCTTGCCGACATGGCACGCACCCTCGACCATGTCAGCGGCGGGCGCATGTATCTCGCGGTGGGGGCCGGTTGGTTCGAACGCGATTACACCGAATACGGCTACGAATTCGGAACTGTCGGCAGTCGCCTGCGCCAACTTGAAGCCGACCTGCCCCGGATGAAGGCCCGGCTCGCCAAGCTCAATCCCCCACCCCTAGGCAAAATGCCGATCATGATCGGGGGAAGCGGCGAGAAGGTAACCCTGCGACTCGTCGCTGAGCACGCCGACTCGTGGAACACCTTCGGTCCACCCGAGAACTTCACGCGGCTCTCAGGCATCCTCGATGACTGGTGCGCCAAGGTCGGCCGCAACCCCAGCGAGATCGAGCGAACGGTTGCCATACAAGCCGACGACGTAAACGACATCGAGCGTTACAGCGATGTTGGCGCCGACCATGTCATCTTGATGAGCGGAGGTCCCTTCGACCTAGCCCCGCTGCAGACCCTCATCGACCAACGCGACTCTCTGGGCTGACTGAGGCTCAACCCTCGGTCTGCACGCCGAAGCGGTCAACGTAGAACCGCAAATCGTTAGCAAGTTGGCCGAGGTCGATACCGAAGTCTTCTTCTACGTGATAGCTGACGCTGCCATGAACGCCTCGAGGGTGCAGGGCCATGTAGTTGGCCATGGCTGCTTCGGTCTGCGCTGACCACGGATGGTCGGCGAGTTCGTAGATGGTCTGGACAGTAGCTATGTCATCGGCCATGAACTCATGGAACTTCACGTCGATCGACTGCTCACTCGGCACAAGTTCCCGCTCGTCCGCCATAGCCCGAAACATCCGCTGCATGCGGTCGATCCAATAGAGGCCGACATCACGGATCGTCGCAGGATTGCGGGTCATACGAGCGGTGTAAGTCAGCATCGTCGACATCGACTTGGCCACCGCGACCGGATCGCGATGAGTGCAGATCACCGTCGCGTCAGCGAACACCGACATGAGAGGCCCGAGTTGCTCCAGGTGCTGGGGAGATTTGAGCAGCCAACGATCAGCGCCTGTGGGCCGAACAAACATCAAGACCTTGAGCATCGTTTTCAGATATTCGTAGTAAGGGGTTTGGTCGCTCGCCAGATACCAGTCCCGGTGCGATGGCATCGCAGCCATCGTCTCAGGAGCCATTCCTCCGTAGGGAATGGCCAGAAGGGCAATCTCCTCGTGCACATGCTCCGGGGTCATATCGTGCATCCGCTTGAAGTGCGGGAGAGCACCGTTGAGGCCCGCAAGACCCTCGGCGCAACGCCCGAAACGGGGATCGTCTTCGACGTCCGGGCCATAGTCGATCCCCTGTTCTGCCAGCGGAGGCACCGGCTCCAGGCTCTCCCAATACGGCATCGTGCGGAAACTCAGGTCCGACGACATCAGATTGTGCAGATGAGTGGTCCCCGTGCGTCCCTGACCGGCGATTACCACGGGACGCTCGATCTCAATGTCGTGAATCTCGGGGTGTCGCTTCAATAGGTCGGCTACCAGCAGTTTCTGTTCGGCGTAGCCCACCAGCGTCGAATGGTTGCTCAGCTGACCGAGGGTAGAAAGATCACCCTCGGTGGGCATGGCCTTCATCAAACTATCCAACGGTGCACCGTGGAGATCGTCGCCAAAATCCTCAAGACCGGTTTCGGCGGCGGCTTGGCTCAAGATAGCTTCAGATGACCATTGCAGTATCTCGGCCATTGGCGCCACCATCTCGAAAGCTGCCCCAATCTCTTCGGGATACTTTGGGGCAACAAGGTCTGTGATGCGAAGTGGAGCTGGTCTAGTGGATCTTGTCTGGTTCATCTGATCAGCGTTGCACTCACGCCTCAATAATGCGAAATGCGCAGCAGTCAGTTCTCAGGGAAGTCGAACTCGCCGACGAGGACCGAAGCACTACCCAAGGGGGTGTCGCGACCGGACATGAAGTGCTCGTAGTAACGCGTGAAAAGACCTTGGAGATTTCGGTCGATCTGGGATTGGGAATAGTCGAGCGTGTAGAAGGTTGACACACCCAGCTCTTCTCCAGCGGACTTCGAAGCATCAGCGTCGTCAACAGCCCAAACCACGCCAACGATGCCTTCGCCGCGTTCGTCGAGAATCTTCTCGATATGGCTGCCCTTGCCTTCAATGGGCGCAACGAGTTCGATACCGCCGTCCCAAGAAAAGAGCATCTTGACGCCAAAAGCTGCGGCTTCTTCGTCGTTGCCGGGGTGAAACTCCCAGCCCAGCAACTTTTCGTAGAACTCTCGTCCGGCCTCGATGTCCTGTACAGCCATAACGACCCGGTTGACTCCGCGCTGCCTGGCGCTCTGGTTCCCGACGCTCTGCTGCCCGGCGCTCTGGTTCCCGACGCTCTGCTGCCCGACGCTCTGGTTCCCGACGCTCTGCTGCCCGACGCTCTGGTTCCCGACGCTCTGCTGCCCGACGCTCTGGTTCCCGACGCTCTGCTGCCTCACGATTGACGGTCCTTTCGGGGAAACAACTGTTTGGATTCGGACTCGACGCGTATGCGGCGCAGATACATCGAAGCGAGCCTCCATTCGCCGTCTTCGCCGCGGCGGTAGCTTTCCTCGTACCAGCCTGTCCCCCACATGTGGCCAAGTCCGAACTGTGGCGGCCACCAAAGATGATCCTCCATCGACCACACTCCAGAGGCCTCATCGCCATCGACGGAAATCTCGCTCATGTGACCATGATGCACCGTTATCACCTCACCGAGCATCGACGACAGCATGTCGACAAAGGCATCGTTGCCTCTGATCGGTGTGTCGTCACCCGTGTCGTCCGGGGTGCGAATCTCCGCATCAGCCGTAAAGACATCACGCAACTCAGCCCAGCGTTTCTGATCCATGAGTCTGAAATAACGAGCCTTGAGTTGTCGTATCGCCTCAATGTCCACCAGTTGTTCCGCGTTTAGAACCATCCTCTGAACCTAACCCGCTGGGGCGATTGACTCACAAATGTGAGCGACCGAGCACAGCGGATCTTCAAGGTTGTTCCGGAGAGTCAAAGCCAAATCAGTTGGCGCCGTATCGGCTACGAGCGACTGGAATTTTGCATCGAGCTGTTCTTGGCTGAGTGGATCATGCATCGAGCCTTTCTGGCCATGAACTGTCCGTTCAAGAACCTCACCGTTGGAGAGGAAGATCCGCACCCTGCCACCCATTTTCTTGGCGTATGTGTCGTCGAACTCCTTGGCCGCGCGCAACGACACCACCCTGGCTTGGAGGTCGGCGAGCGCCGGTTTGACAATCTGGTCGGGTTCGTAGGTAGCCGGATTTGTGGGATCAGCCAGGATCGCCGCAGCGATGTTGAACTGGGCAGAATATTGTGCTGCCATTACCGACTCTGTGCCATCCATGTTGTTCTGAGTTGCTGCCTTCGTGGGGCTTTCAGCCTCGATCTTTTGGATCTGATCTGCCGTGAACTTGTGCTCTTCCCGCAACTCAACGGTGGCCTGAATCAGAGGATGAACGTCGCTGCAGGCGGCGTAAGGCTTGACCGTGATCTCGTCGATCATCCATCTATCCCCGAGCGCGTCGGTGAGGAGTTCGATCTGAGGATCAGTACCGAACACATTGCAGAACCCGTACCTGCCGGCCAACCCGTCAGCAGCCCCTTTGAAACCATTAGCCACTAGCGACACCGCCAGCAACCCAGCCTCCGCGGCGCGCCCGGCGTGTATCCGCTTCGCCATCCCTCCCGAGGACGCGAATTCCATTGTCCCCGACGCCAGCGACACAGCAACACCGAACGCATGGTTCAGAGTCTCTGCATCGAAACCAAGCAGCCGCCCGGCCGCCGCAGTCGATCCAAAGACTCCCGACATCGAAGTGGGATGGAACCCCGACAGCATGTGGGTGGCCGGTCCCACCGCTATTCCAGCGCGGCCCATGGCTTCGTAGCCGATGAGGATCGCTTCACCAAGGTCCAGATTCGTCGCCCCCAGCTCCTCGGCGAGCGCCAGCGCCGCGGGGATCACGACTGCGCCGGGATGGCTGACGGCCTCCTCGTGTACGTCATCGAGTTCGAAAGCATGAGCACCCGCACCGTTGGCGAATGCCGCCATCGCCGGCGTGGTCTTGGCGCCTTGACCGATCACTGTCGCCGAGCCCGCCCCTCCCGCAGCCAGCGCATGGGCGATGGCAGCTTGCGACCAGGGTTGGCCTGCGCCGAACACCATACATCCCAAGGTGTCGATCAAGGCGTTGGTCGACTGGCCCAGCAGCCGCTCATCAACCCGGCCCCGCAACCCGGCGAGAAAGTCTGCAAGGTCCCGTGTCAGCGACTCGGACTGGGCCACTAACCGTCTCCAAGCGCATCAAGCAACAGGGTTTGGAGATGCGGCACGGCGTTCTCGGCGTGCACGTCTGCGGTCCCACTCGGGTCGACGATGAGCGGTCCCGGTTGATAGCCACGGCTGGCGACACCTCGCTGAACGGAGTCCATGATGTCGAAGTCCTCGCTCACAGTCGTGTCCCAATCGAGCTCAATCACTTGCAACTGTTCCGATGTTGGCTCAGTTCGGTCGAACCACCACTCACGGATCAGCAGGGTCTGATCAACAGCGAGAGGAACCCAGCGGAAAGTATTTAGCACACGCCCCGGATAGCACTGGATCGCAGAGACCGGCCAAGTGTAGAAGGCGCCGTATTCGCTGCTGTCGGCTTGGCGAGTGTAGGCCGAACGGTCAGGCGGCGGCCCCTGCGCGGTGTGGTGGATTGCGAATCCCCTCGGGGTTATGCGGTAACTCCCTGGAGTGACCACTCCAGCGGTGAAGGTCTTGTGCACGTTGGGACAGTGGTAGCACTCGTTGTAGTTCTCAACAGCCAGTTTCCAGTTGGCGGCCATGAGGTGACTGCGCCGCCAGGTCAGCATGCGTTCGGTGGAATCGGGAACGATCGCTTGCAACTCGGCTGCAATTCCGGGAACGGTTTCTTCCAGCGAGGGGGCGTCTGAGTCAAGGTTGACGAACAGGAAACCCGCCATGGATTCGACTCGCACCGAAGGCACGCACAGCTCACCCACGTCCTCGCCGCGGGCATGGGTCAAGTGCCCAGACAAACTGTATGACCAGGCATGATAAGGGCAGGTGATGCTCGACATCGTGGCCGCGTCAGCAGCGATCAGTTGGTGGCCTCGGTGTTGACAGACGTTGTAGAAACCGCGGACGACCCCATCGTCGTTCGCCACGATCACGCTCTCATCGCCCACTTGGGCGGTGAACAGGTGCCCGGGCTCCGAGACCTGCGACCTATGCCCGACAAGTTGCCAGGTATGGGCGAAGATGCATGCAAGTTCGCGCGCGAAGATCTCGGGATCTGTGTAGTAGCGGGGGTCAAGGCCCTTGTGGTCGATGGCCCCCATCGTCACCTCCCCGTCAGCACGGCCCCCATCAGTACAGGCGGACACTGCTATTCCAAGTCTGCCAGGGCATCAACGAGCTGATCCATCCGTTGTTTGAAGTTCACGTCACAGCGCAGGAAGCGGTCGCCCAGCCCCCGCCACGACACTGACCCGTCCTTCACGATCACACCCCTTTCGAGCAGATCGTTGAACACCTTGGTTGAGTTCGTCTCGGGATCGAGTATCTCAACCAGAAAGAAGTTGGAGCGGCTCTCGGGCACCATCCGGAACCTGTCCAACTCGTCGAAACGGTGTTGAACGTACTGCTTGGCGTCGGTGATCGTGGCCACCGTGCGAGCCACATGTTCGCCGTCATCAAGAGCCCCGATACCGCCGGCGATCTGCAGTTGCCCCATGTTCCAGGTGGCTTTCACCGCCAACAAGGCATCGATCACCGGGCGGGCAGCCACTCCGAATCCAACACGCAACCCCGCCAGACCGAACGCCTTGGAGAACGTGCGAAGCACCGTGAGATGCTCGTACTCCCGGGCCAGGTGGATGTAACCGGGCGTGTTGGAGTAGTGAACGTAGGCCTCGTCGAGCACCACCAAGGCCCGCGGCGCAGCCTCGATGATGCGTCGAACGTCTGCTTCGCTCAGCCAAGTACCCGACGGGCTGTGCGGATTGGTGATGAAGACGATGCGGGTGTTGTCTTCGATTGCGGCGATATAGGAATCGACGTCGAGCGCCATCGAGGTGCGGTCGGTCGCCTCATGCACCAACACCGGCACTCGGCCTTCTGCCTCGGCGAACAGGTGATAGATCGGGAAGCAGGGTCCGGGCATCTGGATCCTGCCGCCGGGCTCGCAAAAGGCGCGAATGATGAGAGAGATGATCTCGGTCTCGCCGGCCCCGCAAATCACCTGCTCAGGGCTGTACCCGTAGGTGTCAGCGAGCTTTTGGCGCAACGGTTCGGCGGTCCACGACGGGTACAGGTGCATTCGATCCATTGCCTCGGCCACGGCTGCGCGTGCTTTGGGAGAAGCGCCATGGGGGTTTTCGGCTGAACCCAACTTGGCGATGTCGGCCAAGGCGATCCCGTACCGCTCCGCCACATACTCACCGGCCAACCCCGGCACGTAATATTTGCCGGGCACGGTGCTGACACCGGGCGTAGCCGGAGCCGCGGCAACGCCAATCGGGGTGCTGACACCGGGCACGGTGCTGACACCGGGCACGGTGCTGACGCCGGGCGCGGTGCTGACGCCGGGCGCGGTGCTGACGCCGGGCACGGTGCTGACGCCGGGCGTAGCCGGAGCCGCGGCAACGCCAATCGGGGTGCTGATGCCGGGCGCGGTGCTGACGCCGGGCGCGGTGCTGACGCCGGGCGTAGCCGGAGCCGGAGCCGGAGCCGCGTCAGCGGGAGCCGGGGTGCTGACGCCGGGCGTAGTCGGAGTCGCGGTGGTGGGCCGCGAGAGTTTGGCCGAAGCCCCGGAAATGTGGCGCGCAAAAGAGACGGGCTGGGTCGAGTCGATTGCTACATTGTCGCACATGGCGATCCCCGAATCGGCTCAAGTCGTCGTAATCGGTGGGGGAATCTGCGGTGCCAGCTTGCTCTATCACCTGGCACATGAGGGATGGACCGACACCCTGCTGATCGAAAAGGCCGAGTTGACCTCTGGATCGACTTGGCATGCAGCCGGCCAAGTGACCCATTCGGTGTCGAGCTACACGCTCGCCTACTTCCGAAAGTACGGTTGCGAACTCTACGCATCACTCGAAGCCGAAAGCGGCATCGCCACCTCCTGGCACAAACCCGGGAGCTTGCGGGTGGCCTACGACTCCATTGAAGTTGACTGGCTTAGAAGTCAACTCGGCGTAGCCGACTACGTGGGCAACCACCTGGAATGGGTCTCTCCTGACTTCATTGCCGCGCAGCACCCCTTCTATGCCGTTGACAAGATCATTGGCGCGGTCTGGACGCCCGACGACGGCCATGTCGACCCCAGCGGAGCCACCAACGCAATGATCACCGTAGCCCGCAGCAAAGGCGCACAGATCAGCCGACACAACCGGGTGCTCGCAATCAACCGCCGCTGTGACGGTTCCTTCGACGTTGTAACCGAGAAGGGCACAATCCGTGCCGAACACGTCGTCAACGCCGCTGGATGCTACGCACATCAGGTCGCGCAAATGGTCGGCCTGTCGGTTCCCATGGCCAACGCCCTTCACAGCTACCTGATCACCGATGTCGTTGCCGAATTCGCCGATCTGGACCACGAACTCCCGGTGATGCGCGACGACTACGTCTCCGGCTACGTGCGCCAAGAACAGCAATCGGCGTTGATCGGCATCTATGAGCAGCACAACGCCGAAGCCGCCTGGCCCACCGGACCCGAATGGACGCTCGAAAACCCTCTGTTCCCCGCTGACTACGACAGGATCGGCTTCTGGCTGGCCCGCGCCTTCGAACGGGTACCCATCCTCGAACCCTTGGGCATCAAGCAGGTGATCCGAGGCGCGATCGCACACACGCCCGACGGGGAGCCGATGCTTGGGCCATCGGGAATCCCCAACTATTGGATGATGGCCGGGGTGCAGGTCGGCATCGCCGATGGACCCGGCCTGGGTCGCGAACTGGCCCGCTGGATGGTCCACGGCGAAACCGAGGTAAACGTGCGCGGCTACGACGCCCGACGCTTCGGCTTCGTAGCGCCCGAAGACGCCATGCACTACGGGCGGATCAAAGGAACCGAGGACTACGAATACCGTCACCAGACCCCGGTTCCAGGACTCGAACACCCCGCCGCCCGGCCCTACCGGACCACCCCGCTCTATCAGTGTCTCGGTGACAAAGGTGCCGTGTTCACCCAGGTCTACGGATGGGAGAGGCCCAAGTGGTACCCCACCGTTGCTGGATTGGCTCAACAAGATGTCGTCGCGTTTCGTCACACAGACTGGTTTTCGGTCGTGGCGCAGGAGTGTCGCGCGGTGCGAGAACGGGTCGGCATTCTCGACAGCACTGCCTTCGCCAAGTTCGACCTCGTCGGTCCGGACGCCGCGGCGGTTCTCGATCAGCTCACAACCAACATGCTGCCCGCGCCCGGGCGGATAGCGCTCAGCTACTTCCTGACCCCAACAGGTCGCATCGAAGGAGAGGCAACCATCACCCGTCTGGCTGATGACCACTTCTATCTGGTGTCGGCCGCAGTGGGCGAACAGAAAGACCGCGAATACTTCGAGACCCACTGGCCCAGTGGCGCACGAGCGGAGTTGCGCGTGCGCTCGAACGATCTCGGAGTCATCGCCATCGCCGGTCCCGCGGCGCGGGAGTTGCTGTCGAGATGCACGAGCGACGTTCTACACAACCAAGCATTCCCATGGCTCAGCGCAGCCAACATCACAGTCGCCGGTGTCTGTGTACGAGCGCTTCGAGTGGGCTTTGTCGGCGAACTGGGCTGGGAGTTGCACGCTCCAACCGAAGATCTGGGAACGCTGTATGACGCGCTATGGGAGGCCGGTCAGGATCTTGGCGTCACCAACGTAGGAAACCATGCGCTCGACTCGCTGCGCATGGAGAAGCAGTACATGATCAGCCGCGACCTGACCCACGATGTCGGCCCGGACGAGGCCGGCCTGCAACGTTTCGTCAAAGCCGGCAAAGGCCCCTTCATCGGCAGAGACGCATTGCTCGCTAGGCGGGCACAAGTCGAATCAGGCCAACGACCGTACCGATGGCAACTCGCATACCTCGCCATAGACAGCGACGACGCCGACGTGCACGGCAGCGACGGAGTGTACGCCGGAGATGAACCGGTCGGTTTGATCACCACCGGCGCGTACGGACACCACGTCGAACAGGGGTTGGGGTTCGCCTATCTCGCCCCTGAAAAGGTGGAGGCAGGCACTGAATTGGAGGTGCGGGTTGTGGGCGAACTGCGCCCGGCGCGAGTACTTGACAAACCCATCTACGATCCCAACAGTGCGCGGTTGCGCATGTGACAAACCGGAGTGTGAACGATGCCAACCACAGCCGTCAACCCCCGACACCGGAGATACCGGGCCTACACCGGATTCGTCACAACACCGCGCTACTTCGACGACAGCCCCCAACAATTCCTCGATGTAGCACCGTCGGGCACAGGCATCCTGCAACGCGTCCTTCATGTCCCCGATTACCAGTACGACCTCGACGACCGTGCCGACAATTTCGAGTTGCTTGAAGAAGCAGCGGAGTGCCTGGCTCAGTCCCACTGTCAGGTGATCGGCCAAGTCGGATCCAACTGGGTGCATTGCCTTGGTAAAACCGGCCCCGATGACATTGTCGCCTTCTGCGAACGGCTCTCAGCACAGATCGGCGCACGATTCTTGATGGCTGGTCAGTGCCTTGTTGAAGGGCTCCGAGCCATCAACGCCGAAACCATCACCATCGCCAACGCTTACTACCGGCCCGACTGGTCCAAAGGCATCAACAGCTACCTCGAAGCTGCCGGTTTTGAGATCCTCTCCGCAGGTGACCTGATCGATCAAGGGCTGGTAGCAGACCACGAAGAAAAGTTGGCTATCGAAGCCGCAACCCTGTGGGACTATCCCAACCACTTGATGGTGGCGGCCGCTGTAAAGGCCCACGAAAGCGCGCCCCAAGCCGATGCCATTGTGCAGACAGGAGCGGGTTTCCGCATGCTCGGCGTGATCGACACCGTAGAAGGACTCACCGGCACGCCTGTGGTGGCCTCCGACACCGCGCTCTACTGGGCGATGCTCAGAGAGTTGGGGCTGCAGGCGACACCCGGCCACGGCGTGCTCCTGTCGGAGTGCCTATGACCCAGAAGATCCTTGCGCTCTGGGCCGTACCCCGCTCAACGTCCACGGCGTTCGAATGGATGATGCGAATGCGCGGCGACATGACCTGCTTCCATGAGCCCTTCGGAGAGGTGTGGTACCAGGGCGAGTCGCCCGACTGGCCGCGACTGCAACCCGACAGCGTGAGAACTCCCGGACTGACTTACGAATCCGCATGGGCGGATTTACAGGCCTCGGCACGCCAAGGTCAGGTATTCATAAAGGATTTCCCGCACTACCTCGACGCTTTGTGGAACGATTCTGTGTTCGACTGTTTCACCCACAGTTTCCTTATTCGCGACCCCGCTAAAGCCATTACCTCGATGTACAAGCACTGGCCTGATTTTCACATCGCCGAGACAGGGTTCGCCGAGCAGCGGGCGTTGTTCGATTACTTGGCCGCCAAGCACAACCGACCACCACCGGTGATCGACAGCGACGACTTGTTGGAGGACCCGCCCGCTGTAGTTGCGGCCTGGTGCGAGGCTGTCGGCATTGATTTAATTCCCGAAGCGTTGCACTGGACACCCGGTGAGCGCCAAGAGGTCAGTTGGTGGGACGGTGGATCGTTCCATGAGAACCTGCGCAACTCTTGCGGGTTCGAGCCTCATCTCCGGACATCGATTGACCTAGCCAAAGCACCGCGCCGCGTTCGCGAGGTCTCAGAATTACTGCGCCCTCACTACGACCACCTGTTCGCTCATCGGATCGGTTTGTCATGACCACGGTCACCGAGATCGTCGCCAACGATCTGTGTATAGGTTGCGGACTCTGCGAGGCAGTAACTGACGGTCGGGTGCAAATGCTGATGACCCCGAGTGGTTCGCTGCGACCGACACCGACCGATGCCTTCAGTCCACAAGAAGAAGCAACGATCATCGCTAGCTGCCCTGGTGTCGTAGCCGAAGCCCGATCTGCACCACACCTGCCACTGGACCTCATCTGGGGGCATCACGGCACCATGAGATACGCCTGGGCCGCCAAGCCTGAGGTACGATTCGAAGCCGCAACCGCGGGCGTGCTCACCGCACTCGGCCAGTATCTGCTGCACTCTGAGATGGCGGCTTTCGTCTTCCACACTGGTGCCGACCCGGCCCAGCCGATGAGAAGCCGCTGGGTTATCAGCGAGACACCGCAAGAGGTTCAGGCCAACACCGGATCGAGATACGGCCCCACTGCCCCGCTGGCAGGACTCGAGCGTGCTCTTGAGCGGAACGAACCGTTCGCGGTGATCGCCAAACCCTGCGATCTCGGAGTTCTGCACCGGCTGAGTTCGCTCGATCCCCGCATAGATCGCCTCGTGGTAGCGCGGTTGGCCATGGTGTGTGGTGGTCAATCACGGTTAACAAAGTCACGTCTGTTGCTGGAGGGGTTCGTTGTTGACGAGTCCGATGTCTCGATGTTTCGATATCGGGGCCACGGAAATCCAGGCTCGACCCGGGTGGAGACCACCGAAGGCGAAGTGTTCGAGGTCGGCTATCTCCAGATGTGGGAGGACGAAGGAACCTGGGATGTCGAAACCCGCTGCAAGTTATGCCCCGACGCGTTGGGTGAAGCATCCGATGTCGCGGTGGCCGATGTCTGGCCGGGCGGAGCCCCAACCGGCGAGGACGAGGGCTTCAGCGGCATCATCGTGCGTAGCGACTACGGCGAGTCTCTCATTGAACGTGCCCATGGCGATGGCTACCTGGTACTCGGCGAGGCGATCAGCCCCCGCAACTTCGACGGTTTGCAACCTCACCAAGTCCGCAAGAAGGTTGCTCTGGCGGCCCGCTATGAGGGCATGGCCGACGCTGGGGTTGATCCCATCATCACCCACGGGCTGCGAGTCAACACACTCGGTAACCGCTTGAGTTCAGCCGAATCTGCAGCGCAACGGAACGGTGCCGCAGCCCGTATGCAAAGGGCACGGGCATGAAGATCACCCGAATCAATGTCTGGGCGCTCAAGTTGCCCCTAGCCCGCCCCTATTCCCTAGCGGGCGGTCGACTGCACTTTGACCGGTTGGACTCCACCTTGGTTCACACAGACTTGCGGAAAGCAAGCTGACTAGGGTGTTGTGTGCGGGGAAACCGTGACTGGAATGCGTGAAGATGTCTACAGCAGACACATACCTTCTAACTGACCGCTACACGCGAGACGAGGGAACCGTGTTCATGACCGGTATCCAAGCCCTCGCTCGACTCCCAATCGAGCAACTTCGTGTTGATAGAGCCAACGGGCTGCGCACAGCCGCATTTGCCGCCGGATATCCCGGCTCTCCATTGGCGGGGATCGATGGGGCTCTATCGCAAGCAGTTGCACAGACGCCAGAACTACCCATCCACCTGCGGCCATCGGTAAACGAAGAATACGCGGCTACAGCGGTCATGGGTAGTCAACTCGCAACAACCCGAGATGATGCACGCTACGACGGAGTGCTTGGCATCTGGTACGGCAAGGCCCCAGGAGTTGATCGGGCGTCCGATGCGCTACGCCATGCCACCTTCGCCGGCACCGACCCGCTCGGTGGTGTCGTGGCTCTCGCTGGCGACGACCCCGCCGCCAAGTCCTCAACAATTCCGTCATCGTCAACTGGAGTTCTCGCGGACCTCAACATGCCCGTGCTGTTTCCCGGTGACCCCGCCGAAGCTCTGGATCTCGGACGTCACGCCATCGCTCTGAGCCGGGCAACCGGTCTCTGGGTGGGATTGAAGATCGTGGCTGACGTAGCAGACGGCTCCGGCACAGTCGATCTGGACCCATCTCGGATCACCCCGGTGCTACCCACCATCGACGGCGGCTCCTATTTCCACCGCCCAGACGGCAACCTCATAACCCCCCACACGCTCGACATCGAACGCGAAATTCTCGAAATCCGACGGCCCCTGGCTCTCGAATACGCTGCCATCAACCGCCTCAACCATGTAACCGTGGACCCAGCGGACCCATGGATCGGGATTGTCTCAGCGGGTAACACCTATCGTGAGCTTCGAGAAGCTCTGCGAGCGCTTGGCCTTGAAACGGACAGCGATATTGCCTCGGCAGGGATCCGCTTGTTGAAGCTCAACATGCCCATCCCCTTCAATACCTCGACTGTGCGCTGGTTCGCTGCGGGGCTTGAGCAAATCCTCGTCGTAGAGGAAAAAAACCCAACAGTAGAGTTGCAGGTAAAGGATGCGCTGTATAACGCCAGCCATCATCCGGCAGTGGTCGGGCGCAACGACGAAGCAGGGAATCCCCTGGTCCCGAGCGGAGGAGCGCTGGTTTCAGACGACATCGTGGCTGCACTGCGGGTGCGCTTGGGACCGCGAATCGGCGATCGTTTGCGTCCCGTGACACCACCGCGTGAGCGGCTTGCCCTGAGCGTGGCTCGCACGCCCTACTTCTGTTCAGGTTGCCCCCACAATCGCAGCACCGTGGTTGAGGAAGGCACCCTGGTGGGCGCAGGTATCGGCTGTCACGCCATGGTGATGATGGGCGGCGAACCCCGCTACGGTGATATCTCCGGTATCACCTGCATGGGTACCGAAGGCACGCAGTGGATCGGCATGTCACCCTTTGTCGAGACCGATCACGTAATCCAAAACCTTGGCGACGGAACTTTCTTCCACTCGGGTCAATTGGCTGTCACCGCAGCCATCGCAAGCGGTGCCAACATCACCTACAAACTCTTGTGGAACCGAGCCGTGGCCATGACCGGCGGGCAAGACCCGACCGGACAGATCGAGCTTGACCGCGTATGCCATCAGTTTCTCGCCCAGGGCGTGCAGCGTGTGATCATCACCTCCGAAGACCCTGGGCGGGCTCGTTCGCTTGCGTTGCCGGTCGAGGTTGAAGTGTGGCACCGAGATCGCCTGGGGGAGGCCCAGCGAATCCTCAGCGCGATTGAAGGCGTGACTGTGCTGATCCACGATCAGCGCTGCGCCGCTGAGTTGCGTCGCGACCGCAAGCGAGGGCGAGTCAAGAGTCCACCGACACGGGTCGTCATCAACCATCGCATCTGCGAGGGCTGTGGGGACTGTGCCACGGTTTCCAACTGTCTGTCGGTTCAGCCGATCGACACTCCCTTTGGTCGTAAAACCACGATCAACCAGCACAGTTGCAACCTTGATTTCTCCTGCATGTCCGGGGATTGCCCGGCTTTCATCAGCATCACCCAAAAACCGAACCGCCCGTGGCGTCGCAACTCAACCGCAGTTGACGCCAAGTTTCCTGCCGTGCCCGACAAGATAGCCGACCCGCCTGCGTGCACGGTTACTGATCTCAATGTTCACATCACCGGTATCGGCGGCACCGGAGTCGTGACGGTGTCTCAGATAATCGGCACTGCGGCCATGTTGGAAGGTTCGGAGGTCGCCGGCCTCGACCAGACTGGCCTGTCGCAAAAGGCTGGCCCGGTCGTGAGCGACATTCGCATCTCCTCTCATGAACGAGCTGGCAGCAACCGAGTGGCTCTCGGCCAAGCAGATCTGCTTCTGGCCTTCGATCTCTTGGTTGCATCGTCGTGGACCGGTCTCGGAGCTACAGATCCCGGTCGCACCTCGGTGGTGGGTTCGGTTGAGTTGACGCCTCCCGGGATCAAGACAGCGCATCCCGAAATCGACATGCCGACCCAAGAGGAGTTGCTGAAGCGAATCAGCGACATGGCTCGCGCTGATTCTTGTCATTGGGCCGCTTCTGCTGCCACTACCGCGGCTCTGGTCGGAGATGCGGTAGGTGCTAACATTTTCGTGGTCGGTATGGCCGTTCAATCTGGTCTCCTTCCCATCTCGCCCCGAGCGTTGGAGCAAGCCATCGAACTCAACGGCGTGGCGGTTGATCTCAACCTTGCCGCCTTTGGCTGGGGTCGTTGGCAAATCGCTGATCCTGACTTGGTGACCGCTGCGATGGACGCCCAAAATCCCCCAGTGAGCGCTCCCAAACTCACGGCAGCGCTGCAGCAACGGATTGGGTTGCTTGCCAACAGCGATGCTCAACTGGCTCAGGATCTAAGTCGCTTCAGCGCCGAACTCATAGCTTTCCAGAACCAAAAGACTGCGCTTTGGTATCTCGATCAACTTGACAAAATCGCTGCTAGAGCCGAACTTATCGACCCTGAGCAACGAGGCAACACCATCGCCGCCGTGGGGAGCGGTCTGTTCAAGCTCATGGCCTACAAAGACGAGTACGAAGTAGCTCGTCTAATGCTTGATGCCGACGGGCACCAGGTGGTAGGCGAAGTGGCCCGACCCGGCGACAAAGTTGCCTGGAGGCTGCACCCTCCTTCGCTGCGAGCCTTGGGCCGCTCGGAGAAACTCTCCTTTTCGACTCGTTGGCGTCCCATGTTTCGCTTGCTAGCAGCCGGTAGACGCCTCCGCGGAACGCCTTTGGATTTCTTCGGGTGGGCCAAAGTGCGTCGAGTTGAACGAGAGTTGCCCCACGAATACCTGGCTGCTCTCTCCGCTTCGCTCGACGCCAAAGATTTGGCACATACCCAACAGGTTGCCGAGACTGCCGAGTTAGTACGCGGCTTTGAATCCATCAAGCTCCACAACGTGGATCGCTTCCGCAAGCGACTCGCCGAACTAGCCTCCTAACCCGTTCTGGCGGTGCCATGCGTCGGTTTCCGACGCATGGCACCGCCAGAACGGCAGTATAGAGAGACGATCAGCGACGCTAACCTGCGCCGATGCGCTCATTTGATCTGATCATCATCGGCACCGGATCGGGAAACTCGATTGTCAGCCCCGAATACGACGACTGGGATGTCGCCATCGTTGAGCGTGCCCTGTTCGGTGGGACCTGCCTCAACGTCGGCTGCATTCCCTCCAAGATGCTGGTCTACACCGCCGAGTTGGCCGAACTGGCTCAACACGGCTGGCGTTACGGCATTGACACGCGCTTCGAGGGGGCCGACTGGCCCGCAATCCGTGATCGAGTATTCGACCGCATAGACCCGATTGCGGCGAGCGGCAAGGAATACCGCGAGAACCTCCCCAACGTCACCGTCTACCAGCTAAACGCCCAATTCGTCGGGCCCAGACAACTACAAGTCGACGACGAGATCATCACCGCCGACAAGATTGTGCTGGCGGCGGGAGCGAGGGCTTTCGTTCCCGACATCGACGGCCTTGCGGAATCGGGCTACCACACCTCCGACACCATCATGCGCATCGATACCATTCCGAAGCGGCTAACGGTGATCGGCGGCGGCTACATCGCCGCGGAATTAGGAAACGTGTTCGGCTCATTGGGCAGCGAGGTGACCTTTCTCTTACGCGGCGACACCATGCTTCGCTCCCAAGACACGGAAATCAAACAACGCTTCACCAAGATCTATGCCGAGAAATTCAACGTTCACAAAGGAGTCAGCATCGACGAGATCCGTCGCGAAGGCGATGAGATCGTGCTGCAAACCAACCAAGGCGAACACCGCTGCGATGAACTGCTGGTCGCCACCGGCCGGGTTCCCAACGGCGACCAACTCAAAGTCGCAGCCACCGGAGTGGCAACCGATGACGACGGCTACGTCATCACCGACGCACAGCTGCGTACCAATACCGAAGGAATCTGGGCACTTGGAGACATCACCAACCCGGTGCAGCTCAAACATGTCGCCAACCACGAAGCAAGGGTCGTCTCGCACAACCTGCTCCATCCCGACGACCCGACCGAAGTCGATCATCGTTTCGTTCCAGCGGCAGTGTTCGGCCATCCGCAAGTAGCGAGCGTGGGCCTCACCGAGAAGCAGTGCGCACAAGCCGGACTCCCCTACCGTGTCGCTGTCAACCAATACGGGTCCGCGGCCTACGGCTGGGCCATGGAAGACTCAGAGAGCCTCTGCAAACTCATCGTGAATACAGAGACCCGCAAGTTGTTGGGGGCACACATCCTCGGACCTCAAGCCTCGACGCTCATCCAACAGTTGATCCAGGCGATGGTGTTCGACCTGAGCGTCGACGACATCGCTACAAAGCAGTACTACATCCATCCCGCCTTGCCTGAAGTAGTTGAGCAGGCCTTGCTTGAGCTCTGATCAGCGGATTGATCAGCGGTCGACCAACGACTCTGCGGTTGCTTTGGCCCACTGGTAGTCAGACTTTCCGTTGGGACTTCGCACAAACTCCTCAACACGGAGAATCCGCTTAGGCGCCTTGTAGCCGGCAATGCGGGTGCGACAATGAGCAATCAATTCCTCATCAGACACCTCGGCCCCGTCTGCGATCGACACGACCGCGTTGACCGATTGTCCCCATCGCGGATCGGGTAGCCCCACCGCATTGCAGTCGAGCACTGCCTCATGGCTCTTCAGCGCCTCTTCGACTTCTTCGGGGAAGATCTTCTCACCGCCGGAGTTGATGCAAACCGAACCTCGGCCCAACAGCGTGACCGTGCCATCTGCTTCGACAGTTGCATAGTCGCCCGGAATCGACCACCGGACGCCATCAATCAACGGGAAAGTCTCCGCGGTCTTGGCCTCGTCCTTGTAGTAACCGATCGGGTTGGCGCCACGGTTGGCGAGGCGACCCACCACCCCGCTCCCCGGCTCGACAAGACTGCCGTCGTCGCTGATCACCGCAGTCGTCGGACCCAGCACGAAATTCCCCGTAGACACCTTCTCGTCCTCGTACTCGTCGCGCCGGATTGTCTGCAAACCCTGACCGATCGATTCGCTGGCACCGAGACTGTCGATCAAGGTCATCGATTTGTGCTCAAGAAACGCCCGCTTGGACTCCGCAGACCACATCACTCCCGAAGAGAAGAGCTGGTAGACGCTGGACAGATCGTGAGGATCACCCGCAGCCTCAGCGGCATCCAAAGATTCGAGCAACGGACGAGCAAACGCGTCACCGACGATCACCAACATGGTGAGACGATGTCTCGCTACCAGGGGCCAGACTTCATCGGCATCGAAACTGCGAGCAACCAGAGTCGCCACCATTCCACCCATGGTGAGCACATGAAGAGAGTTGATCCCTGACGTTCCATGCATCAACGGGGCCGAAGCCAGCAGACGAGTAGTGCGCCTGCGCCTGTGCATCTCCCGGGCCGCGTCGACCGCCTCGGCCGTGTCGCGCGGTATCTCGCGTTTCAGTATCCGGTAATGGCCGCCCATGTTGGCGATCATCTGATCGTGGGGCCACATCACGGCCTTGGGGTTCCCCGTTGTGCCACCGGTGTAGAGGAACCACAGATCATCGCCGCTGCGCTCAACCGGCGGCGCCGGCTCGAAGCTGTCGATCAGATCTTCATAGGCCACCGCACCGTCGATCAGATCACCGTCGCCAACCTGAACCAGCAGTCGCAGATGCTCGCAGCGGTGCTTGACCTCGGCCACACGATCAGCGAGCGAACTATCGAAGAAGATCGCCTTGGCGTCGGCATTGTTGAGCAGATACGCCAACTCCTCGGCGATGTAGCGGTAGTTGACATTGCAAGGAACGGCTCGCGCCTTGAAGGCCGCGAATTGTGCCTCTTGATATTCAAAACCGTTGTACAGATAGAATGCCACCTTGTCGTTGCCGGCGATGCCAGCGGTACCCAACGCATCTGCAAGACGCGCTGCACGGTTCTCGAAGGTCGCCCAATCGCAGGATTCAGGACCGTGAGCAATCGCCGGAGCTTCGGGAACGACTTCGGCAATGCCCTCCCAGATCGTTGCAAAATTGAGCGCGTCGGTTGCGGGCGGAGTCATATCCACAGCAGCGTACGCTGGCAGCATGGAGGCGCACACATCGACGATCCGGACCTGTTCCGCGTCCGTCCCGGGATCGCTCAGCCCACAACGGCGAGAGCACGACATCGAACGCCTCGCCAACGAACAACTCGACATTCTGGTGATCGGCGGGGGTGTAACCGGCGCCGGTTGCGCCCTCGACGCAGCCACGCGCGGGCTCAGAGTCGGACTTGTCGAACAACGGGATCTGGCCAGCGGCACATCGAGTCGCTCCTCGAAACTGCTCCATGGCGGCCTGCGCTACCTCGAGAGTCGCGACTTCGCGTTGGTGCGCGAAGCACTGCATGAACGCGGCTTGTTGGCCAAGACCGTTTCGCCGCATCTGGTTCGCACGATCTCTTTCATGATCCCGCTGACCCGCCGGTTCTGGCAGCGGATCTACTTCGGCGCGGGAGTCCTGCTGTATGACTTGCTTGCTCGCACCGGGAAGCACCCACTCGCCTTTCACCGTCACCTGGGACGCAAAGCAACCCTCAAACTCGCACCGGCGCTGAAGCAATCGTCGATAAGGGGTGCGATCATCTACCAAGACGCTCAGATCGACGACGCCCGACACACCTTGGCCATTGCTCGCACGGCTTCCCACCACGGTGCCTCCATCATCACCAGCGCACGCGTCACAGGCTTGCTCATCGAACAGCACGACGGTTCTGAAACGGTGGTCGGTGCCAAATTCCGCGACCTCGAAACCAACACCGACTATGAATGCCGGGCCGCCAAAGTCGTCAACGCCACCGGTGTTTGGCTAGATGACATCCACGACATGGCCTGCCCCGCCAATCTCAGTGTGCGCGCCGCCAAAGGAGTGCATCTAGTGGTGCGTCGCGACTGCATCGACAGCGATTGCGGGATTGTGTTGCGCACTGCTCGCAGCGTCCTGTTTTTGATCCCGTGGGGTGAGCACTGGTTGCTCGGTACCACCGACACCGAATGGGAGTTCGATCGAGCTCACCCCGCCGCGTCGAGTGCTGATATCGACTACATCTTGGATCATGCCAACGAGGCTCTGGAAAGACCCCTGACCAGAGCCGACATTCTGGGTGTGTACGTGGGACTTCGCCCACTCCTCGACGCTTCCGCTGACGACACTGCGACGGTCAGCCGCGAGCACGCTGTGGCCGAGCCGATCTCTGGGCTTGTCTCGATCGCCGGTGGCAAGTACACCACGTATCGCGTTATGGCCGCTGATGCCATCAACGCCGCGGTAGACGGTTTGCCCGGCAATGTTCCTCCATCTTGCACCCAAGATGTGGTGCTACTCGGTAGCGACGAGTGGCAACACTGGTCGCAGCAAGCTGATGCACTCGCCAAGGTCAGCGCCTTGGACCGTGACATCGTTGAGCGTCTTCTGTGGCGTCATGGCAACCGCATAGTTGACGTCCTGGAGATTGCCGAGTTCGACCCCTCACTTGCAGCGCAGGTACCCGGGGGTACCTATATCGCCGCGGAGGTCGTGCATGCGGCACGTCACGAAGGGGCTCTGCATCTAGACGACGTGCTGGCGCGTCGTCTACGTATCTCGATTGAGGGTGAGGAACGGGGCAATCTCGCAGCCGAGAGCGTCGCTTCATTGATGGCCCGTGAGCTCGGCTGGAGCGATCAGCGAAGGTCTACAGAAGTGCAACGTTGGTACGAGCGGGTAGAAGCTGAACGAGCCGCCAACGCTGCACCCGATGACAGCACCGCTGACAGTATCCGCCGCCGTGCTGCAGATACCCGCGGAATCATCGAAGCCTGACCGCTGCTGATTGCCAGTGCGGTCGATCCGCTTCTTCTAAACATCCTGCGAGCGGAGTACCCGGCCCGTACACTCGCCTGTGATGTCCAGTTCATTCGGCACCCTCTTTCGAGTCACCACATTCGGCGAATCCCACGGCCCCGGTGTGGGAGTCGTGGTCGACGGTTGTCCGCCACGTCTGGCACTCGACGCCGCTGACCTGCAGCGTGACCTCGACCGTCGTCGTCCGGGCCAAAGCCGTCTCGTGACTCAACGCGACGAAGCTGACCAAGCAGAGATCCTTTCGGGTGTGTTCGCCGGCTACACCACCGGCACGCCGCTCGCGGTGCTGGTCCGCAATGCCGACCACAACCCCGGTGCCTACGAACACCTGCGGGCCGTCTACCGGCCGTCCCATGCCGACTTCACCTACGACGCCAAATACGGATTTCGGGATTGGCAGGGAGGAGGCCGGGCCTCGGCACGCGAGACCATCGGTCGAGTAGCCGCAGGCGCCGTCGCACGCCGACTCCTCGAGGTCGCCGCTGGAATCGAAGTGCTCGGTTGGGTGCAGAGCATCACCGACATCGAAGCCGACGTTGACGACGCCACCGTCAGCCTCGACGAAGTCGAGAACCATCCAACCCGCTGCCCGGACCCGACCGCAGCAGCAGCAATGAGCGAGGCCATCGAGGGCGCCCGACACAACGGCGACTCTTTGGGCGGAACCGTAATGTGCATCGCCCGAGGTGTCGCCGCGGGTCTAGGTGAGCCGGTGTTCGACAAACTCGACGCAGACCTCGCAGGCGCTTTAATGTCGCTTCCCGCCGCCAAAGGCGTGGAGATCGGCAGCGGTTTCGCCGGAACGCTGATGACCGGACTCAGCCACAACGATCCCTTCACGGCCGCCGATGGGATCCGCACTGCCAGCAACCGGTCCGGAGGCATCCAGGGCGGAATCTCCAACGGCGAGAGCATCGTGACTCGTGTGGCGTTCAAGCCCACCGCCACGATCGCCAGTGAGCAGAAGACCGTGACCAGAGAGGGTGAAGCGGCAACTCTCGCGGCCAAGGGGCGCCACGACCCCTGTGTGCTGCCCCGTGCTGTGCCCATGGTCGAAGCAATGGTGCTGCTGACCCTCGCCGACCATTTCCTGCGCCAGCACGCAATCAACGTTCTGCCAATGCTCGACGAGCGTCCGTAAGCTGACTTTCGCCCGGTTATGGACTTTCAACTGTTCTTGCCACAGATGCGGATGTCGTTGCCGACGATGACGGAACGGTCCAACGTTGCCGTCGATTCGGGATTCGGTGGGGTCGCGTTGATGGACCATCTAGCCCCGCCGCTGGCCGAAAGCCGGCCCATGTGGGATGCCATGATCACCGCCGCATGGCTCGGAGCGAATACCACCGGCACCGTCGGCCACCTCGTATTGTGTGACTCCTTTCGCCACCCCGCAGTGCTGGCCCGACAGGCCGTCACCCTTGACCACGCCACTTCGGGCCGCTTCGAGTTGGGTATTGGTTGGGGTAGCGTCCCAACCGAGTTTGAGACTTTTGGCGTGGGTGACACCGCTCCTCGCGCCCGCGTCGAGCGCCTGACCGAGACTCTTGAGGTTGTGACGGCTCTTTGGTCTGGTGAACAAGTCTCCTATTCGGGTCAGCACCACACACTGAGCGAAGCGCAGCAAGTGCCGGCACCGATGGGTCGTATCCCTATTGTCATTGGTGGGAGCGGTCCCCGGACACTCGCGCTCGTGGCCCGCTTCGCCGATTGGTGGAACTGCCCGATACATCGTCTTGATCGCTATGCGGAGATGAGAGAACGGATCGGCGATGCCCGAAGTTCAATTCAAGAGCGGGTTACGTTCATCCCCCACCGAGGCGACCGGGTCGCGATCACAGAGACGGCCCTTCGGCGTTTCAGCGATGTCGGTCATGTCATAGGCGACGCCGAAGAACTGACCGAACACTACGCCGCGCGAGCAGCCTCAGGAATCGAGCGAATCTACGTCTGGATGAGCGATTTCGCAGTCCCCGATACCTTGAGCGAATTCGGAGAGACAGTCATCAAGCCGATGCGTCTCGGGCAATAGCTGGAAGCTGGTTCGCAGCCGCGGACTCACACGAAGGGTGGGGAGGTGACCACCGCGGCTACTTCGGTACCGCGGACATCGATTGTCACCTCGTCGCCAGCCGCGATATCGGGGCGCAAAAAGGCCAGAGCTATCCCTCGCTGAAGGATCGGTGAGAAGTTGCCACTGGAAATAAACCCGATTTCTGCTCCGTTGCGCCAGACGGTCTGCCCCTCACGGGGAGGGCGGCGACCATCTACCAGCAACCCCTGTAAAAGCCTGCGCGGGCCGTCTCGCTGTTCGGCCAATAGTGCCTCGCGTCCTCGGAAGTCTCCTTTGTCGAAGCGCACGACCCAGCCAAGGCCCGCTTGCAGAGGAGAGATACCGGCGCCCAACTCGTGCCCGTGGAGAGGTAAACCGGCCTCAAGGCGCAATGTGTCGCGAGCACCGAGACCCGCCGGGGTGATCCCCGCGGCAACGATAAGGTCCCAAATGTTGGTTGCCGCCTCGGCTTCGACAGCGATTTCAAAGCCGTCCTCCCCTGTGTAACCGGTGCCGGCGACGAGTACTTCGCAGCCGGCAATTTCAACTTCGGCGACACGGAAACGTCCAACGGCGGCCGCTTCGGGAGAAACATCTGCGAGCCTGGAGCGAGCCTCTGGGCCCTGCACAGCGACTACGGCACGGGTGCTGGTCACATCTTCGATTTGGGGCAATGTGGGGGCCTCGCTGAGCGCCTTGTCAACTCGGCTGGTATTCGACGCGTTGGGCATGACATCGAAACGGTCGTCTGAGACCCACCACACGATGATGTCGTCGAGGACTGAAGCGTCTGTTGCGTCAAGAAGATGGGTGTACTGCGCTCGACCCGGCCCTATGCGATTCAGATCGTTGGAGAAAGCCCATTGCAGGGCATCGAACGCTCCTGGGCCGCTGACTCGTACCGTGCCCAGGTGTGACACATCAAAAACGACGCTTTCCGAACGGCAAGCCAAGTGCTCAGCCAGAGTGCCGCCGGGGTAGGACAAAGGCATCTCCCAACCGCTGAAGGGCACCATTTTGGCCCCAAGCGCCACATGGACATTGCACAGCGGCGAGCGCCGACTACCGGTCATGGTTGCTCCAGCTTCGGTCATAGCCAACCTGAGACAGGTTGTGGCCTCTATCAGTTGGTGGCTGCGGCGTCGGAGTCGCGGATCTCGTCGCTCTCGGGGAAGAGATCGACGATGCGCGCATCAACGGTATCTTTGACACCTCCCAAGGGGAGCACGTTGAGCACACCCTGGCCGTTTTGGAGGATCTCTATGAGTTCCTCTCCGGTGTTGACCACTACCGAACTCGTACCGCTGATGACCAGATTGGCCGAGGTGACATCTTCGCCCAGTTGGTCACGCATATAGTCGAGACCCTTGCGAACCTGTTGGAGCTTGATACCGGAGTCAAGCAAAGTCTTGATCACTCTGAGTTCAAGCAGATCTCCGTAGCTGTAGAGGCGGCGGCTACCGGAACCGCTCGCTTTGGTCAGCGAGGGGCGGACAATATCCTCGCGAGCCCAGTAGTCAAGCTGTCGATATGTGATCCCGGCGATCTCTGCGGTGCGTGTAGAACTAAATCCTTGCTCACTCATCAATCTCTCCCGTCGTTATGACACAAACGGAATTACGTCGTTGTCAGTGTGGATTACTCTACGGGAGCGCGAAGCAGAGGTCAACGCCTCGATGTTCTGCGCCTCGATGTTCTCAGCCTTGGTCCTCGAAGTCTTCTGGTGAGATGTTGTCGAGGAACTCTTTGAACTCTTCTACGACTTCTTCGGATTGTTCAGCCTCTTGGGGATCCGATTCACGAAATCCCACTTCTTCGACAACGGCCTCTTCGGCGAAAATCGGTGTGTTGGTGCGTACCGCCAGCGCGATCGCGTCGGAGGGTCGGCTAGACACCACATGAGTCTTGCCTTCAACGCTGAGATGCAACTCGGCGAAGAAGGTCTTTTCGTGGAGGCCGGAGATGACCACGCGGACCATATCGACGGACAACTCCTCAAGCAGGTCACGCATCAAGTCGTGGGTCATCGGGCGTGGCGTGTCGACGCCATCAAGCGCCAGAGCGATCGCGGTGGCTTCCTGTGCGCCGATATAGATCGGGATAATCCGTTCCGCGCCGGCACGTTCGCGCAGCAAAAGCATCGGTGCGTTGGTTGGCATTTCGACGCGAACACCGATGAGATCCATTTCCTGCATGCTTCTACCCTAGACCGTCCACTTTGAGGGTCCGATGTTGGCAGCAAACCGAGTCTTTAGATTCGATACAAGGCAGCGATGTATGCATCGGGGTTCTCCCTCAGAACGGCAGGGTCAGCGGTGGCCAACATCCGCAGATTCCGGTATCGGCCCTCATAGTCGAGGCCGTAACCAACCACGAACTCCTCGGGAATCTCAGTACCGACGTAATCGATTTTGACCGGGGCCACGCGACGCGCCGGCCGATCCACAAAAGTGCAGACTGACAGACTGCGAGGATTTCGACGGCTCAACTCTGCAGTTAGAAACTCGCTGGTAAGACCGGAGTCGACAATGTCCTCCACGATCACGACATCGCGCTCTGTGATATCGATGTCTAGATCCTTGAGCAGACGGACCCGGCCAGTACCGGGCGAATACGGGGTGATCGCCAGAAAATCGATCCTGACACGAATCGTCATCGCCCGAACCAGATCAGCAAGAAACGGCACACTGCCCCGTAACACCCCAGCAAGCACGACCCCATCGGTGTGGTCGGCGCTTATGTCGGCGGCGACGCGCTCGACAGTGGCCTCTATACCTCTCGAATCGAGAAGAATCTGGAGGTCCGAGTCCCCGAGGTCAGTCAAGACTCTCGCCGAAACTCCTGCGCAGGATCGAGCGTTGAAGCACCTCGCCTAGTCGCACAAGCTCGTTTAGTTCATCACGTGCCCGCTGCATCGATTTGCCGCCCTTGGCCAAGCGCGACGAGAAAATCTGTTCAAAAACACCAGATTGGCGCTCTGCCGAAACCTTGAACATACGCATGTGGCGGGGTTCAAGCCCGTATTCTCCAAAGACCGCTGCAGCTTCGGCCATGACCAACGCGTCTGGGTCATAGACGGCGCTACCGGAGCGTCCAATCGACTCTATAAGGCCTAAACGATCAAGCTCGCGAACGATTCCCACCTCGATTTTGGCAGCTTCGGCTAGCTCAGTTGCCGAAAGACCATCAATTGGCTCCAAGTATTCGTCTTCTGCTTCTTCGGCCTCAACCTCAGATGCAGCTTCAACTTCATCTGCGCCCGAACCCGAACTTGCAGGCGCTTTGTCGCGTTTACTGAACAACGTCGGTTCTGCAGCTGGAGGTTCCTCAGTCAGAGGCTCAACCTCAAGTGTAAATCCAGGCTCTTCGAGACGTTTCTTGATTACTTTCAGGGGAAGAAAATGGTCGCGTTGTTGGGCCAGGATCCAACGCAACCGAGCAATGTCGCTTGCATAGAACTTTCGATAGCCCGAGGGGGTTCGCTCGGGAGCAATCAGTCCCTGGCTTTCCAAAAAACGGATCTTCGAGATCGTGACGTCGCTGTATTCGGCTTGGAGCAAACTCAATACCTCACCGATTGAGTGATGCGGTTGCGCAGCCATGCCCCTCCCTTCAGTTCGTCCCGGTGCCATGTACAAACACCAACTTGAATCTGCCGATCTGTAACACTTCGCCGTCCGCCAACTCATGCTCATCAACACGTTGACGCTCGATATACGTGCCGTTCAGCGAACCGACATCACGCACCAAATAGCGCGACCCGGCGCGCCGAACTTCCGCGTGCCGGCGGGAGACCGAGATATCGTCCAGAAAGATGACGCTGTTGGGGTGTCTCCCCACTGTTACGACATCGGAGTCGAGCGCATAACGGGCTCCCGCTTTCGGTCCGTGAAGCACGACAAAGAGTCCTTCGTGAATCCCGAATGCCGAACGATCAATGCTCACACCGCTGCTATCCAAATCGACCGCAACATGATCTGTCGTCACCTCATCTCGAGAAAGTGAGTCTCCACACGACGAGCAGAAGCGAGCGCCATCAGAATTGCGATGTCCACATTTGGTACAGGCTCGGTCAGTCACGCTGTTTACTCAACTCTAATGCTCAACTCTCGATAAGAGCACCATAGGCCACGGCATCTAAAAGAGCATCTCTCTCGGTCGCCGAAGACATCGAGACCACGACTATCCAGCCTTCGCCGTAGGGGTCTTCGTTTATTCGTTCCGGGGCGTCAGCCAAGTCGTCGTTGACGGCGGAGATTGTTCCCGAGACCGGCGCGTAGAGTTCCGAAACTGATTTGGTCGACTCAACTTCAGAAAAAGAAGAGCCGGCTTCGACCTGGTCACCGACCCGTGGAAGGTCAACGTAGACCACGTCACCAAGCGCGTCCTGTGCATAGTCGGTGATTCCGACCCTCGCAGCATCGCCTTCGATTGAGACCCATTCATGGTCTCTTGAATAAAGAAGATCGTTAGGGATATCCATAGTGAAAACCTATCCGAAACCCATCGCCTCGTGGGTCTCAGTGGCTCTTATCAGCGCGACCGTTGCGAAGGGCCTCGAGTCCCAAAGGAATGTACTGCGCCGCCGAAAGGTAGCTGTAGAGCAACGAAGGTGCTGCGCAGATCCATCCCGCCCACCAAAACCAGTTGGCCACGCCAGCATCTGAAGCACCTGCCAACAAGAACGGAAACGAGAAGTAGAGACCGAACGTTGCGCACTTTCCCCACCAGGTGACATCAATTCGCCGAGCGCCCAACGCCTGAAGGACAAGTCCAGCCACAGCCACGATCACCTCCCGCGCCAGCGTCAGAACGACCAACCACCACGGCACCGCTCCATCAATACCCACCGCAGCGATTCCCACGATCAGGACTGCACGGTCGGTCACCGGGTCGAGGACTTTGCCAAGTTCGCTGACCGCATCGAACCTTCGGGCCCACCAGCCGTCCACCCAATCAGTTGCACCGACCGCACCCCAAAGCCAGGCGGCTGCCCAGCGATCAGCAGCGGAGAACAGCAACCACAAAAACACTGGAATGGCCACCAGCCTGAGCAGTGATATCAAGTTCGGAACTGTGAATATCCGGTCTTCGAAGACTCCGAGGGGCGGCTCGCGAGATCCCGTCTGGTCAGCGTCATCCATATCTGTTCCATTGCCAGCCTACGATCTGGACATGCCCACCATATTCACTCGAATCATCGACGGCGAGATCCCTGCCCGATTTGTATACCAAGACAGCGTTTGTGTCGCTTTTCTTGATGTTCGTCCTCTTGCTCGCGGCCACTGCCTAGTGGTGCCCCGCAGCGAGATTGATCAGTGGACCGATCTCTCCTCAGGCGAAGCCGCTCACCTCACCGAGGTAGCCCATGCCATCGGCAATGTACAGAAGCGGCTCCTGAACCCGACGCGAATCGGTCTCATGATCGCAGGGTTCGAGGTCCCGCATGTGCATGTCCATGTGGTGCCGATCAACTCAATGGCCAACCTGGATTTCGCGCTGGCCGACACCTCGCCAGACTCTGAAGATCTTGACCGACTGCGAACGCGGATCGCTGAGGGGTTGGCCGCCGCCGGCCATCAGGGTGCAGCGACTTAGCAGCGGTGGTCACTATTGCGGTAGATCTCCGGTGACCGTGCAGATACCGACCTGATCGCTACCAGAGTTGAAGATCAGTTCATCGCCGGGTGCCGCGCCGAAGCGAGGGACAACAACCTCATCTTCAGCCCCCACCTCAATTGTTGCCCGGATCGAGAGCGCCTCATAACGCTCATCGTGACCCACGAGTTGAACCCGCACCGCCTCGACGAATCCGCTCCCTCCTTCTGGCAATTCGACAGCTCCGGTGGGCACCTTCAAATCTACGAGCACCGCCGTCGGTCCCAAGCAACCAATCGTGGCTGCACGCCCAACCGGGTCTACGCATGGTCCGGTAGTTACGACGTCGAGGGGCCGAAGGTCTTCGGTGACAACGCTGGCTCGCAAGCAACTGTTATTCACGAAACCACTTGGACCCACGAACAGCACATGTCCACTGCCCGCGTATTGGAAGATGGTGGCCCTCAGCGAACCTGCTGGATACGGGAAACTACCTGCGGGTGCGGTCGTGACTCGCTCAGAAAGTGGAGCGTCACCTGCCAACACTGCCACAATCGTGGAGAGAGTCGCCGTGAGTGTGGTCTCAACCACGGGTGGACCACCGACAAGCGCTGCTTCATTCGAAGCCTCGCTGAGTAGACCAAAGTTGAGGCTCCCGCTGGAGCGAGCCTCCTCGGTGACCAATTCGTTCCAAAGAGCGACGCCAACCATCACCAGCGCCACAGCTACGACAACCGATACCAACGCCGAGACGATCCGGCGGTTACGAGCAGCTTGGAGGTGCGCCCCGATCTGACGCTCATCTACTCGTTCTTGCAGCGTCAGAGGGCCGAAGACCTCCGAGCTGACACCGCCGGAAATAAGTTCGCGCCAAGCTTCGGCGCGAGGCTGGGGCATCCGCACCAAGAAGGTCCCGAAGGCTTCGGTGGTTTCCTCGTTGAACAAAAGCATGAGGGAGTTGACACGAGCGTGCTCAACTGGGTCTTCGACGTACTCGTAGATGTCTCGTTTACCCGCCACCGCGGCCAAGAACTCGTGAGCTCGGATATCGGATTCTTCATAACTCCAAATGGGACCAGTATCCACGGTAGGCAGAGAGCGCTGTGCTGTACCCGCGCGCATGAATCCTGCGGTAGCCACGAATGTGGGGGATTTCTTGGTTGATTTGGATCCGATAGCTGTCGTCTCAGCCGGGTCGGAGTCTGGTTTCTCAGCGATCCCCGAAGGGTAGGCGCTAGAAGCGGGGCTCTGGTGTCATCGGCCACTGGCAGACGTTGCTTCCGGTTCTCGTTCGCTACACGAGCCGATTAAAGTCTCTAAACGTTGCCTATCCGCTCGGCCTCCAAGACAATGGATCAAATGCGTTTAGTGTTGGCTTCAGCGTCGCCGCGTCGCCGAGAATTGTTGCGGGGGCTTGACCTCGTTTTCACCGTCTCTCCTGCGAACATTGACGAAACGCCTCAGTCCAAAGAGATGCCTGCACACTATGTGGAACGTCTAGCCCAGCAGAAAGCGCAAGCGCTCGCCGCTGTGGGCACAACCGTCATCGCAGCGGACACCGTTGTGGTCATCCACGGTGAAATATTGGGTAAACCCACCGACCGTACACACGCCGTGGAGATACTCTCACGACTCGCGAATCGTACCCACGAGGTAGCGACCGGAGTCGCGGTGATTGCAACTTCAACCAACGGCGAGCGGCGCGAGGTCTCAAGCGTGGAAACCACCAAGGTCACCTTCGGTGAGGTAACCCCCGGCCGAATCGACTCTTTTCTTGACGTTGGCGAGTACGCCGACAAAGCGGGAAGTTACGCGCTGCTGGGTGCTAGTTCGATATTCGCCGATCATGTCGAAGGATCAGTGAGCAACGTGGTCGGCCTACCACTCCCCCTGCTTGATCGCCTCTGTGCGCAGATAGACATTGATCTGTTCTCGTTTCGAGAACCGCTCGTTTAGACAAGGCCGTCAGCAACCATGACCGACACGGCGCCATCTCCTACGGAACCTCCCGCCGCGCCCGGGGAATTCGCGCCGGTGTTGATAGGTGATCTCAAAGTCTGGCCTCCCGTTGTGCTGGCACCAATGGCCGGCGTCACAAACGCTCCGTTTCGCACACTTTGTCGCAGCTATGGAGCAGGACTCTACGTAAACCAGATGATCACAGCCCGAGCAATTATTGAAGAGAACCCCAAGACCCTGAAAATGGCTTCGTTTGCTCCAGGCGAGTGGCCTCGCAGCATCCAACTGTACGGAACCGACGCCTACTCGATCAGAGAAGCCACCCGCCGCCTAGTCGAGGACCAAGGCGTTGAACACATCGATATCAACTTCGGCTGCCCGATGAAGAAAGTGACACGACACGGAGGCGGCGCAGCCCTTCCCTGGAAACGTTCGCTGTGCCGCTCGATCGTTCGTGCCGCGGTATCCGCTGCCGGAGATGTGCCCGTAACGCTGAAGTTCCGGGTGGGCATCGACGACTCAACCACCACGTTCTTCGACACTGCTCGCATCGCGCAAGACGAGGGATGTCGGGCTGTGGCTCTTCACGCCCGAACCGCAAGCCAGCTGTACAGCGGAGCGGCTGACTGGCAACGAATCGCGGAACTCAAATCAGTGGTGACCGAAATTCCGGTGTTCGGAAACGGCGACATTTGGGAGGCTGACGACGCGCTCAAGATGATGCGCACCACCGGCGCGGATGGCGTTGTCATCGGACGCGGCTGTCTTGGCCGGCCCTGGATTTTCGAAGACTTGGCGCGTGTCTTTGACGGTCAACCGCTCCCGGTTCGCCCCAATCTCGGCAAGGTTGTCGACGGCATGGCAGACCACGCAGAACTTCTTTGCGACTGGCTGGGTGAGGCATCAGGCATCCGCGACTTTCGCAAACACACCGGCTGGTATCTCAAGGGGTTCGCGATCGGGAACGAGGTTCGCCGCAAACTCAACAAAGTAGGATCACTCGACGAGTTGAGGGCTCTGCTGGGCGGTCTGGATCGTACACTGCCCTTCCCGCAAGGGGGTATGCGTATGGTTCGAGGTCACCACGGCTCAGCGCGTAACGTGCAGTTGCCCCAAGGTTGGCTTGATGATCGAGACGACGAGGTTGTGGTGTCTCGGGGTGCTGAACAACTCGTCAGCGGGGGCTGATCAATCAGAAATCGATGCCTTTTTTGGCCAAGACGCCTGAGTCATATGCATGTTTGGTCTTCACCATCTCTGTTGCGGTGTCGGCCAGCTCAATCATCCAATCAGGCGCGTCACGCCCGGTAAGCACCAACGAAACCCTCTCCGGTCGATTCTTGAAGGTAGCGGCAACCTCTTGAGCGTCTATCCAACCCCAATTGAGCGGATAGGTGATCTCGTCAAAGACCACAAGCCGGTATTGGCCGGACTCCACGATCTGCTTGCCGTGCCGCCATGCTTCTTTCGCTTCAGCTTCGTCTTTGCTCAAGTCGTCACTGTCCCAGGTGAAACCCTCCCCCAGCGACCACATGTCGATATTCAACGACTCGGCCATCAGCTGTTCCCCGGTCACCCAGTCCTCCGACTTGAGAAACTGCACAACCGCTACTGGCCAATTGCGAGCTCGAGCTCGCAGCGCAACTCCGAACGCCGCCGACGACTTACCCTTACCTTCACCAGTGTTGAGCACTACCAGGCTCTTTGCGACGCGGAGCCCGTCTGGACGGGGATCATCGGTAGGTGGCACCGCAGTCATGGCGTCTCCCGGTGGGATTTGTTCGCGACCGGAACGATGACCGGACCGGCGGGGTCGTCGATTATACGAACGTTGGCGCGAAAATGCTTGGCGATCAAGGGTACGGTCAAAACTTCCGCCGGTTGACCGGTAATGGCAACCTCACCGTCGGCCAGTACTGCGATCCGCTCTCCGTAGCGGGCCGCGAGAGTCAGATCATGCAGGGTGGCCAGGACTGTCAACCCCCGCTCGTGGCGCAGTTCATCGATAAGGTCCAGCACGTCCTGTTGATGTCCGAGGTCAAGGGCAGTCGTTGGTTCGTCCAGCAGCAGAATCGGAGTTTCCTGGGCCAAAGCCCGCGCCATCACCACTCGCTGGCGTTCTCCTCCCGACAGCGTGTTTACTTCGCGACCAGAGAACCCGTGAAGGTCAAGTCGATCAAGCACCGTTGCGGCCACCGACAGGTCCTGCTCGCTGTCTGCGGCGAAAGCTCCCCTGTGTGGAGTGCGACCAAGCAACACATAGTCGATCACGGCCATTCCGGGCGGAATCACAGGGACTTGAGGCACGTATGCGATCATGCGAGCTCGATGTAACGCGCCATCCTCGCTCAGACCGGCGATGTCTAAATTTCCTTCGTAGTCAACCGAACCGAGAATGCAACGCAGCAGGGTTGTCTTGCCAGCCCCGTTCGCACCAATAACGTTGAGCCACTCTCCCCGCTCAAGCTCAAGGTCAACAGCGGTCAATACATCTTTGTTGCCCAAGCGAACTGAGAGTCCCTCAATCGAGATCGCTTTCACCAGACAACTCTGCGACTCACGCACAAGCATCAAGCCGCTCTAGCGCTTCGGACACAATCCGCGAGATCAGCTCTTCGCAGCTTGGTAGATCGTCGACAACTCCGACGCATTGCCCAGTGGGGAGAATTCCCACTTCAAGGCACCCCTCGACCATCGTGGCCCGCGTCAACATCGCCGCGTTGGCAGCCATGGCAACCTGCGACCAGGTGAGGTCCTGGTTCTTCTTCATAGACAAGCCCTCTCGCAACAGGCCCGGAAGCGAGGTGTCGGTGAGCTTGCGAAAACGCAGAGCATTGAGTCCGGCACGAGGCAGTTTGAGTATCCCTGTGCGTTCAAGTGTGTTGATCACCTCGGTGCGAATCACTCTCTGCGGAGCTCCGTCGATAGCAGTCGACACCACCGTGCCTGTCACCGCGGTGTTGAGATACACAGCCTTCACCTCGTCAGGCACTCGACTGTCGGCTGTGAGCAGAAACCGGGTGCCCATGGCGATGCCCTCGGCGCCCCATGCCAACGCCGCAGCCAAACCACGGCCATCATGGAATCCGCCAGCGGCGACCACCGGAATGTCGACCGCGTCCAACACCTGTGGGAGTAGCAACGAAGTGGGCACCGTCCCAGTGTGACCACCGCCTTCGCTTCCCTGACACAGGACTGCGTCCACTCCCCACTCGGCTACTTTTTCGGCGTGGCGCCGAGCCCCGACTGTCGGCATCACGACCAGACCGTTGTCCTTGAGTTTTTTGACCATGTCCGGCCGGGGGGCCTGAGCGAAACTGGCGACCTTCACGTTTTCGGCGATCAGATGATCGACTCTCTGCTCGACATCTGCGGCATCGGTGCGCAAATTCACTCCGAACGGCCGATCGGTGCGCGACTTCACTTCAGCTATGGCCGTTTTCATCTCCTCAAGGGTCATGGTGGCCGCGGCCAGGATGCCCAGACCACCAGCATTGGCTGTGCCAGTCACCAACGACGACCCCGCAACCCATCCCATTCCCGTTTGCACTACCGGGTATTCAACCCCGAACAACTCCGTCGCCTTCGTTTTGAGACGAGGATCAACACCAGACGACATCTCCACATTCATTCGGCCACCCTAGGGCCTGAGCGGCCTAAGGTAGGCACACGAATGTTTCTCCCAGAAAGGAGACCGCAGATGACTCGGAGACTCACTGAGTTCAGTCATGGAGCCGGTTGAGGCTGCAAGCTCGCTCCAGGCGAACTGGCGCAGGTCGTGCGTCAGCTATCTGATATCGACAGCCCCGATCTACTGGTCGGGGCCCTGAGTGGCGACGACGCTGCTGTTTGGCGCTTGACCGACGACCGCGCCCTCGTTGTCACCGCGGATTTCATTACGCCCGTTGTGGACGACCCCTTCAACTGGGGCCAAGTTGCTGCCTCCAACTCGGTATCGGACGTCTATGCGATGGGTGGTCGACCGCTTTTGGCTCTCAACCTGGTGTGTTGGAACACCGATGAGCTACCCCGCGAACAGCTTCAAGAGGTGCTCGCTGGAGGACACGACATCGCTAGGCAATGCGGGTTCGTGGTTGCCGGCGGGCACACCGTTGACGACCCCGAGCCCAAGTACGGAATGGCAGTAGTCGGCGAGGTGCACCCGGACAAAATGCTGACCAACTCGGGGTTTCGGGTCGGCCAGACTCTGATCCTCACTAAACCCTTGGGGATCGGCGTTATCACCACCGGCCTCAAATGGGGGCGCGCCAGCGCCGACTGTGTCGCGGAAGCGGTCGCCTCGATGACTGCCACCAACGCCATAGCAGCGGAGATTGCGGTTGCTTCTGGGGCTACCGGTGCCACCGACGTCACGGGATTCGGGCTACTCGGTCACGGCGGGCGTGCCGCGCAAGAGTCCGCTGTCGACCTTGAGATCATCGTCGACGACGTGCCGATCATCGACGGTGCCAGAGAACTGGCAGCGTCTGGTGTGGTGCCTTCCGGTACGGGCCGCAACCTCGGTTGGATCGATGACCGAGTCGACCGCGGCAAAGGCGTCAGCGAATTGGATGTGACACTCCTCGCCGATGCACAGACTTCGGGAGGCTTGGTGTTCGGCGTTGACCGCGCAGAAGCACAGAACGCGCTCGACACCCTGTTGTCAACTGGTCACACCGCTGCAGCCATCGGCACCGTGCACGAAGGCACAGGCCGGATCTCCCTCAGTTCTCGGACTGCTTGAAGCTCAGTTTCGCTCGAAAATGTTGGACAGCCCGCCGATCACCGAGCCCTCGCCGTCGGAACCACCCGGTTGGAGGTTGGCCAGCACTCGATCGGCAAGCCGGTTGAACGGCAGAGACTGAAGCCAGACATCGCCTACGCCAGTGAGGGTGGCCAAAAACATGCCTTCACCACCGAACACCATTGACTTCAGATTACCTGCCCGTTCAATCGAGTACTGAATCTGGGGCTGGAAGGCAACAAGACAGCCGGTGTCAACCCGCAAGGTCTCGCCCTGTAGGCGCTTGCGCACGATGGTCCCGCCCGCGTGCAGAAACGCCATACCATCGCCGGAGATGTCTTGGAGAATGAAACCCTCTCCGCCAAACAAGCCAGTGCCCAGTTTCTTGTTGAACGCGATGTTGAGTTTGGTTCCAGACGCCGCGCACAAGAATGCGTCCTTCTGGGCCAGGATCTGACCGCCCACCGCTCTGAGATCAACCGGCAGGACCTTGCCTGGATACGGAGCTGCCATCGCCACTGTTTGGCGGCCCGATGGAGCGCTATTGGTGAAATGAGTGAGAAATATCGATTCGCCGGTGACCGATCTCTTGGCAGCCGACTTTAGTTTCGACCACTTGCCTTCATCAGGGTCAGAGCCGTCGCCCATCTTGGACTCGAAAGTGATCCCCTGCTCGATGTACATCATGGCCCCCGCTTCAGCGATCACCACCTCGCCGGGGTCCAGTTCGATCTCCACAAACTGAAGGTCGTCTCCGTGGATCTGGTAGTCAATTTCGTGGCTCTGCATTTTGAGGTCTCCCGAAGGTAGTTGGGTTGTCTGCCCCCGCAGCATCATCGCACAACCAACAACCCCCAAGCGGTTATTCAGGCCGCGGATGTCTGCTCGGAGCGCGACGCCGTGCGGTCCAAGATCAGTGACGCAGCCAACAGGGCCAACATCGCCACCGCCGCGGTCGTGTACAGGATCTTTGGGCCGTTGTGTTCGTAGAGAAATCCGGCTACAAGGGCGACCATTCCAGAAACCAAGGTTCCGATCCCCGAAAACAAGCCTTGACCAGCGGCTAGTTGTTCTGGAGGACTGGCCGTGGCGATAGCAACCTGGTTGGCGGGCAGCGTGAAGGAATCGGCCACCGCGTGAACCAGCGAGATCAGCAGCACCGGCCACAACAGGTCGATCCATCCGTAAAGCGCCGTGCATACCGCAGCCACGGCGATCGACTTGCCGACGATTGCCGAATGGCCGATCTTCTGAGTTAAACGGCCTGCCGTTGGCGCCAAGACGATCATCGGGATGGTAAAAAGACTGAGCGAAGTGCCGACGAGCCAGGTTTGCGCGCCCAGGTCGTCGAGCAGCACCGCCCAGGTCGTCTCGAAATAGGCGATCGTCAGATAGAAGGCGACCCCGGCCAACAAGGCAGCCTGGATCCTCGGCTCCTGCAACAGCGGCCATGTCTTGTATTTGGTTCCGCCATTGGCGCTGGTGCGAAGATCAAGGCGGGTTACCCACGCCAGCATCGCGGCGTTGGCGACGCCCAAAGCGATGAACGGCAGTCTGAGCCCGCCCAGTTCAACCATCACCGCAGCAGACGCCGGACCAAGAACGAAACCGGAAATCTCAACCGCTGTCAAACGACCAAGGTTCTGACCCACATGTTCGGGGTCGCGGACAATAATCAGGCGCCGCATTGCCGGAGATACCATTCCCGCGCTGAACCCGAAGAGCACCCTCGCCAACACGAAGGCCCAGAGGTGCGTGGCCCACACCATGCCGAACATCGAGACTGCGGCAAGCGCTACGCCAGCAGGAATCATTTGCGCGGTTCGTCCCCGATCGGCGAGCGGGGCGAGAGCAATCTGCGCGACGAATCCAGCCAGGAATCCGGCAGCCGTGATGACTCCCAGTTCGCTCTCGGAAAACCCGAACCGGCTTCTGAATTCGGCCAACAGCGTCAAGACCGAGCCATAGCCCATGATCAGCACCGCGGTGACCACGTAATACGGGATATTCGGATCGCTCTTTATCGACGAGCCAGAAGAATCGACAGGAGAAGTGGGAGCAGAAGACAAGCGACGCGGCGGCTCCTAGTTCTTGGGGAGATCCCGGAAGGGGGTGTCCTTCGCGGGGCCGGGTTCTCGGGGCAGGCCCAAGACACGCTCACCGATGATGTTGCGTTGGATCTGATCGGTGCCACCGTAAATCGACGGGCCGGGCGAGAAGATCGCGATCTCGCCGAGAAGCCCGCCACTTCCCCCGTCATCTTGGCCGCTCAACATTCCGTCGGCGCCGAGAACCGACATGCCGACCTCGCGGAAGGACCTGAACATCTCGCTTACATGGAGTTTCCCGATGTTGGGCTCAGCACCTGTTCGCTGGTTGGGGTCTCTGGCACGCAGAGCCCCCAGGCGATTGATCTCTATCAACGACCAGAGCTTCACGAGTTCCTGACGCAAGTTAGGATCTTCGTTCTTGCCGGACTTGGCGGCCAACTCCGCGAGGAACTGCCACAATCCGGGACCAACCGCCGGTACGCCCCCTTCGCTCGTCGCCGGAGTGGCGAAGTCGGAGACCGGGCGGTCCAGAGATTTACCCAGGACCCCGGGGGTTGCTGTTCGGGGTTTGCGACCAGAGGAACCCAACGATTCGCGTTCAAACCGCAGCGTGGAGTTCGCGACCGCCCAACCGTTGTTGAGCCCACCGATGATGTTGGCATCCAAAACCCGAGCCTCGTCAATGAACACTTCGTTGAACATCGCCCGACCGGTCATTTCCTTGAGCGGACGGACGCTGACTCCAGGCTGGTCCATTTCAAGAGCAAACCAAGTAATGCCCCTATGTTTGGGCGCGCCGGGATCGGTCCGGGCGATGAGCATTCCCCAATCGGAAACCTGCCCACCCGAAGTCCAGACCTTTTGTCCGCTTACGATCCACTCATCGCCGTCGCGCTGAGCCTTGCAGGCCAACCCGGCCAAGTCCGATCCCGCCCCGGGTTCGGAGAAGAGCTGGCACCAGCCGACCGATCCGTCAAGGATCGGCGGGATGAGTCGCTCGATCTGTTCGGGCGTGCCGTGTTGAGCGATCGTCGGCGCCGCCAGCATCCATCCCAACCCACCGATCGGCGGACCCATCACGCCTCTTTCGGCCATCACCGAGTTGACCACCGCAGCCAGGTCACGGCCCCAACCCCTCCCGCCAGCGTGCACAGCAAGCGTGGGATGTGCGTAACCGGTAGGAGCGATACGTTGCCACCATTCGCGTACCGTGAGGTCTTCGCCCCAGTTCTCATCAAGCCAGGCTTCAAGTTCCAGCCGTACTTCTTCGGCGCTAGGTGTGCTCATGGTTTGCCCCGATCAAGCGGGTAGAGGTGTGTTGAGGTAGCTGACGTTGTCCAAGAGAATCTTTTTTCGTTCCGCCGGGTCGAAACCCTTGAGTTCAACTACATAGTCAAGCGGGTGGGGCAGCCCTTCAATGTGGGGCCAGTCCGAACCGAAGATGACATGGTCTGGACCCATGAGCTCGGAAACCTCGGTGACGTCGTCCTCCCAGAACGGGTTCATCCACACGTTCTCCTTGAAAGTGTCGACGGGGTGGTCTTTGAACCAACTGAAGCTCTTCTTGGCCGTCTGTTCGAACTTGCGAAACATCGGCGCCAAGAAATCCGAGCCGTTTTCTACGCTCGCCACGCGCAGACGAGGAAAACGGTCATACAGCTTCTCGAATACCGATTGAATCAACCAGTCCTGCGCGGCCCGCTCAATCGCGAAGCTGCCCAGACTCGGCCCCATGTATCCGCCGCTGCGGCTGAGTCCACCCGCAGAGAATCTGGTGTCAGCCACGTAACCCATCGACGAGTAACCGCTGGCGGCGGCATGAACAACAACAGTGATGCCGGCTTCGTTGATGGCTGACCAGACGGGGTCGAACGTCTTCGAGAAAGGAGAGACCTTTCCTGTTGAGATCGTGACCGGCGCCGGACGCATAACGACCACACGAGCGCCGAGTCCCACAACTTTTTCAACTTCAGCGGTTGCGGCCGCGGGATCGCCGAGGCAGAGATACGGCGCACCGAAGATCTTGTCTTGGTAGGCGTAGCCCCAGTCGTCGGCGAGCCAGCGGTTAAAGGCCTGCATCATCACCGTGCAAGCCTCTATATCGGTTCGGATCAGTTCTTCATACAACACGCCGAGGGTCGGGAAGAGCCAAATCCCAGACAATCCCTGCTCGTCGATAACCTTTAGGCGGGCTTGGTTATGCATGTAATAGGCGGGCAGTGGCTCGCGCTCTTTGAGCATCTCCATGGGGTTCTTACCCTCGGGGTTGCCTTTGAAGAAGGCGTTGAGCGCACCCGGCATGGCCACTGGGTCCCACGTCGGGTTGACCACTGCGTGTGAGATTGTCCCGCCTACGAGGTTGTACTTTCGTCCGTTCATCTCAACCCACTGCACGACCCGGGGTTGCATTTCCTCTGGGACATGACGAGTGAAAGCATCAAGTGCTTCGTAGTAGTGGTTGTCGGCGTCGAAGGGCTCGAAACCGAGGTTTTCTGAAGTCATTGCCGCTCCCCGCGGTGTTCTTTGCGGTGTTGTGCGCGATGTTGCGCGCGATGTTGCGCGCTATTGGAGATGGTAGCGCTAGGAAACTCGAGAGCACAGTTTGGCTCGCGTCACTCGCGAACGCCGCGCGCAGCGCTACCTTGTGTACTCGTGTCCAGCACCGCACAACTTCAGGCGAAACCCTTCGTTCGAGGCACCAAGGTCAGACTCGTCGACGACATACCCGGCTACCCGGCCGGCAGCACCGGGAAAATCGCGGTGGCCAACGGTTTTGCCTGGACCCGCTACTGGGTTCGCTTCGAAGACGGCAACGCCGTCGGGTACGTAGACCACCATTCTCTCGTGAAACGACGCGACTACGACGAGTTCCTGTCAGCTCGCGAGCGCGAAGAACTCGAAGCCATCGAGGCCGCAGAACAAGCCGCAACCGCAACGACCGAAGCACCCGATCCCGCAGAAGCTCCCGCTGTCGGCGCAGGCGGTGCAGGCGGCGCGGTGCAGGTCAACGGAGTGACCATCCCCCAGCGTCTCCTCGATATGAGCGCCGCGGCACGAACACGCCTCGGCGTCTAACCCGCGCAGCTCGAGTCAACGAACCCGCGAAACAACAGATCAGCGGATCTGGGGTTTGATCCGCTTTGAGCCGGAGAACGAGTCGACACCTGCTGACATGGCCGCTTTGTCGAATCCGGCGGTGAGGATGGCAGGGGCGACAGCGATGGCATTGAGGCGTCCCATGTCATTTGCTGCCCAAATAGCGCGCAGCGTCGCCTGCACCGCCCAAGCTGACTGCGAAGCGATCGCCTCGGCAATCCAAGCTGCTCTCGAAAGCAGATCCTCGGCAGCGCACACTTCGCTGACCAGGCCGATCCGCATCGCCGTGGCCGCGCTCATCCTCTCGTGGTTGCCCAACAACGAAATCCTCAGAATCTCGCCGAGAGGCATTCGCTGCAGCATCTTCATCGGTTCATATACGGCAGCCATACCGTAGGTGACATGCGGGTCGAAATACGTCGCGTGTTCGGCGGAGATGATCACGTCCGACTCGGCCAGCATGTAGAACGCTCCGCCAGCGGCCATACCGTTGACCGCGCACACTACGGGTTTCCAGAGATCACACGACTTTGGGCCTAGATTGTCGCCGGGGTCGTCGTACATGAAGTTGTTGGATGTGCCATACAGTCCCGGAGAGTCATCAAGTGCTGTGAATTCGCCTTCCTCGCGGTCAATGCCGACGCAAAACGCCTTCTCCCCCGCCGCTGTCAGAACAATCGCGCGAACTTCATCGTCACGACGGAAGGCCTTCCAAGTGTCGCTCATCTCCCGTTCCATTGTCGGGCTGAAGGCGTTGTAGGCATCGGGGCGGTTGAGAGTGACCCAGCCGACATGATCGCGAATCTCAACGATGATGGTCTCGTAGGAGTCGTAGTTGGTCGTCATGGCTTTGGGGCCTCCGTCAGTTCAGCGTGTATTCCGTTTTTCAAGCCAGTTCAGGACTGCGGCCGCTACAGCCTCGGGCTGTTCGGGAAGCAGTGCGTGTCCCGCGTTGGCGATAGTCACCATTGATGCTCGGTTCCCAAGCTCTGCACAGAGTCGCACGGCATTCTCAGGTACCGCCATCACGTCATCTTCTGGTTGGATCACGAAAATATCTTTGCCGCCCGCTCTCCACCAGTACTCGACAAGTTGCGCCACGGTCGCCGCTCCCTGCGCGGCTGCGACCATCCCGTACCAACCATCGAACCAAACTGAGGCATCGTTCCTCGGAGCAAAGAAAGCTTGGCTTACGGCTTGGAGATGTTCTTCGTCCGATAGCTCTACGTCGAAAACTCGTTGCAATGCAAGAGCGTGCTCTGGAGCCGGAGGAATCAAGCCACCGCAACACAGCAACAAGACGCTGTCGATCAGGTGCGGGAAGTTCGTGGCGGTCATGCGCGACACGCGGTTCCCGAATGCGTGACCGATTATCGTGACCGGTTCAGAAACCAGGGCATGGATCACTGCGGCGACGTCATCGGCTAAATCGCTCATGGTAAGGCCTTCGAGTTCACCCGTTGAGTTGCCTATACCCCGAGGCTCAGGCGCTATTGCGTGATAACCGGCCTCAGCCAACTGACTTGACAACAGATCGAAGTCGCTCGCGCCACGGCCGAGCGACGGGATCAACACCACCGGCGTACCCTGGCCGTTCTCTTTCACCTCGATTGGGCCTGCGGGGCCATCGACCATTGTCATCTTTGCTCCGTTAGCCGAGCTGCCGACATATTGACCTATTCTGGCATGTCTTTCGATTCTGGCACGGAATGAACCAGGCTACGGTGTGCAGTCGTGGGAATCATCGTCGGGATCTGCGGCGGCTCGGGAGCAGGAAAGACGACTCTCGTCAACGAGTTGATCCGCTGCTGTGGCCAGGACCGGCTCTCGTCTGTGGCCTTCGATTCCTACTACCGCGACTTGTCGCACATCTCGATGCAGGAGCGGATGCAGGTCAACTACGACCACCCCGATTCGCTCGACCATGAGTTGTTCATTGAGCACCTACAGGATCTTCGCCGCGGCCACCCTGTCGAGATCCCCGAGTACGACTTTGCAACCCACACACGCAGCGGTGAGGTGACATTGGTGCAACCCAACGAGATCGTCATCCTCGACGGCATCCTGTTGTTGAACTTCAAAGCGATGAGAGTTCTCATCGATCTGGCGGTATTCATCGACATCGACGAAAACCTGCGGCTCGAGAGGCGAACGCAACGCGATGTGCGTGAACGCGGCCGAGATGCAGATGACGTACACCGCCAATTCTGGGCAACCGTCGCGCCCATGCACGACAAATTCGTGCAGCCATCAGCAGAACACGCCGACCGGGTGGTCACCGTCGACGAGAGTCTAGAAACCGTGGCCTGGGAACTGGCAGCCGAAATTACTTCCCTGCAAACCCACGCTGGATAGGCTCGCAACGGCCCGTGCAGTTCTCTCTTATGCCCTCACTTTCACCTTCGGTGCGCAAGAGCATCACGCTCATCTACCACTTTGCCGAACGCGAGTCGAAGTCCCGTTACAAGCGCAGCGTGCTCGGTTGGTTCTGGTCCTTCCTCAACCCGCTGGTAACCGTTGGGGTCTACTGGTTCGTGTTCGGCGCTGTCTATAGAGCGGTGCCTCCTGAGACCAGCAACGGCAACGCCGAAAACTTCGGCCTCTACCTCTTCACGGGCCTCGTCATCTGGACCTTGTTCACGGGTTTGGTCGACGGTTCGATGGCTTGGCTGAGCTCGGTGAGCGACCTGCGCAAGAAGATTTATTTCCCGACTGAGACGGCTCTGTTGGGCGGTGCCGCCTCAAACCTTGTGCAGAGCACCCTAGAAGTCGTGGTGTTGCTTCTCATCATGGCAGCGTTCTCCAATATCGGTTGGACGCTCGTGTTCCTGCCGGTTGCCATGGCGCTGGCGTTGGGATTCGGCTTGGGTCTCGGGTTCATCGTCTCGGTGCTCAACGCCCGTTACCGCGACATCCAGTATCTGGTCGGCATCCTGCTGAACGTCGCATTTTTTGCGGTACCGATCGTTTACACACCCGAACTCCTCGAACGCGAAGATATCCCGGAGATCGCTCGACTCTTCGTGGAATGGAATCCTGCGGCTTTGTTCATCGAGATATCCCGCGATGCCACCTATTTCCTGCAGGTTCCACTATGGAATCATTTCCTAGCGGCGTTGGTCTGGTCTGTCGTAACCTTCTCGATCGGCTGGGTCTTCTTTCGCAGGCAGAGCATGTCTATCAGCGAGGAACCATGACCATCGGCGCTATCAATGTCGATGCTGTTTCCAAGCGCTTCCGCCTTGAACGCAACCGTCCGAGTTCGCTCAAAGAGGCGATCCTGCGCATCGGCCGAGCCCGTGACACCGACGAGTTCTGGGTTCTGCAGAACATCAACCTCGATATCGCTTCGGGTTCGTTCTTCGGCCTCATCGGCCACAACGGCAGCGGCAAATCAACCTTGCTTCGTCTCATGGCCGGTATCCACCGACCAACTCTCGGCTCAGTTGAAGCAACGGGCCGCTTATCGGCACTGCTTGAGCTCGGGTCGGGATTTCATCCTGATCTGACAGGCCGTGAGAATGTCTATCTCAACGGCGCAATGCTGGGGATCACCCGCAAACAAATGACTGCGTCCATGGACGACATCATCGAGTTCAGCGGGATCGGAGACTTCGTTGATGAACCTGTCAAAATCTATTCGAGCGGCATGTATGTACGGCTCGGGTTCGCGGTGGCGGTGAACGTCGAACCCGACATCTTGTTGGTCGACGAAGTGATGGCGGTCGGCGACGAAGAGTTCCAACGAAGGTGCTTGAAGCACATGGACATGCTTCGAGACAAGGGCACGACCATCGTGTTGGTCTCACACAGCACCGACCTGATGACCGAGTGTCACCAAGTTGGCTGGCTCGACCACGGCAGGCTGGTCCAGGTTGGCGCTCCAGACGATGTCGTCTCGGCTTATATGGCAAAGGTCGACTCGACCGACAACACGCTGCACACCCGCAACAACTGAATCCATTCGGGTGGGCACTGGGCCGGGTCTGGGCCCGTCAGCCCGCAGCGCTGTCCGCCACGAGCCGCCGCAGAGCATCGCGATGCAATCCAACCCCCTGGGGGACCACCGGGTCGCCCGGTTCCTCCAACTTACAGGCCGACAACTCCGACCAGTCGTCGAGAATTGCTACGAGCGGACTGTCCAGTTGGTCCACAAGCGAGCGGAGTTTGGCCTGTGTCGAGCAGACAATCGCCGGAGTGCCGCTTCGTGCAGCAATCACAACAGGGTGGTAACGGCTGCTGATCAATAAGCGAGCGGAACGGATTCGATCCACCTGACCGACGATATCGGGTCCCAGAATCTCAGTGTCCTGCCGAATTCGCGAAGCCAGAAGCTGGGCATATTCCCGATCACGCGCGCCGCGGAAGCAGGCCAGAGCAATTGATGCGCCAACACGCTCGGCGAGCGCGCCGAGCGCAGCAGCGACCAGTGAGGGCTCAGCTGCGCGCAGACGACGGTCGGAGGGGCGCAGCCGCCCAGGGGTTACGTCCGCACCGATGGCCACCACAATCTCTGGCCGTCGCTCCAACCCTGCGAGGTCCAGACCAAATACCAAGTCAGCGCCGACTGTAGCGTCGACACCAGCAGCAGCCATCGCCGCGGCCGACGCAGAATCGCGTACCACCACAGGCGCACCTTGAAGGACACTGCGCAACATCCGTCGCGACGAACGACGCCTCAAAGGGTCGGCGCCCAGTCCCACGCCAACCACCGGCTTGCCACGTCGCGCCAGCCTCAGCGGGGCCAAAAGGTGACCCGGCAGGCTCCAAAGGCTGGTCCAATCCTGAATGATCCCGCCAGGACCGACACACACGCCATCTATTGGCCCTCCCCATCCATCCCCCTTTCGTTTGGACAGCGCGCAGCGCCAACCCCACGGTCCCCAAGCTACGGACTCCACGCCGTGCAGGCACGAGGTGGTAGTCGGATCCCGTGAGACGACCACCGGGACAGCCCCTGCAGAACGCAGACAGTCGACCACCGCAGATATCAGCAGTTCGTCACCGACGTTGCCGGCGCCTGCCCAGCCGCAAACCAGAATGCGAGGAACAGCGCAAACACCCGGGTCGGGCACCCCTGGGATCATGAGGCGGACGCTAGCGCCACTGCTAGCGTTATTCGCCCATGGACGAAACCCTTGGACCTCGACTTTGCGTCGTGATGCCCTGTTACAACGAGGCCGCGACGGTTGCGGAAATGGTAAAGAGAGTGCTCGCTAGCCCTCACACCGCCGAGTTGGTCATCGTCGACGATGGCTCAACCGATGGCACCCGCGAGCTCCTAGACGGCTTCGACGATTCCCGAGTCCAGATAATTCTGCAGCCTTTCAACCGTGGTAAAGGAGCGGCGATTCGACGCGGTTTCGAAGTCGCTTCGGCGGAGTTCGTGATCGTTCAGGACGCCGATCTTGAATACGACCCGCACGACTACGACATCGTTCTCGAACCGTTGCTCAACGGCTCAGCCGACGTCGTATACGGCAGCCGATTTCAGTCGGGCCGCCCTCGTCGAGTGTTGTACTTCTGGCATTCTGTCGGGAACCGGTTTCTGACCCTGTTGTCCAACATGTTCACCGATTTGAACCTCACCGACATGGAGACCTGTTACAAGGCTTTCCGCACTGAAGTTGTTCAAAGCCTCGACCTACGCGAGAACCGATTCGGCATTGAACCTGAGATAACGGCCAAAGTTGCGGCCGGTGGTTGGCGAATTTGGGAAGTCGGAATCTCCTACTCGGGACGCACCTACGCTGAGGGAAAGAAAATCAACTGGCGTGACGGTGTGGCAGCTCTTGGGTGCATTGTGAAGTACGGGGTCTTGACACGGCGTCGCCAACGCCGGTTGGAGCGGTGACTCTAGAGACCAGCCACAACGAGGTAGAATTACGTTGCCTTCTATAGGCGCGCGCCAAGTTAAGCCACGACACATGGGAGTAACCATTGAGATTCTCACGAACAATGCTGTGTTGTTTGCTCGCTTCTTCGTTGGCGGTATCACCGGTTCTTGCCCAGGACAACAGCTCTGACAACACTGAGCAGAACCTCGTTGTGCTGAATGGGGGCGGATTTGGACACGGTGTGGGGCTGAGCCAATTCGGTGCTTACGGACGCGCCCTCGACGGCCATACGTACGACGAGATTTTGAGTTTCTACTACGACAACACAACCCTTGAGCCGATCACCGACTTCAAGGAGTTCGACCCAGATCACGTTCCCGAAACCATCGAAGTTGACGTTGGTGTTCGGGAACTGATTGCTATTTCCACTCCTTTGGATGAACTCGAACCAGGAGTGTGGGAACTTTCTGTTGAGGTCGCGGGCGAGGAGATCGGCGTCAGCCAACTGCCTCTCACGACCTACTACGACGGAACTCGCTGGCACGCCGAATACACCGACAAAACAGCCAACGTCACTACAGATCTGTGTGACGACGACTCACGCTGCAAAAACACCGTGCTTGAGGTGGCCCACACAATCGGTACGAGGGCGGTGGTCGAGGAATTCGAAGACGGCCCAAATCTCGGCTCCTATTTTGGCGGGCGATACTTCCTGTACCCGTCGAGCGTGGCTATTGATGGCACCACACCTGATGACTGTGGCACCGGAGTGCAGTTCTGCGTGACTCATTCACGTCTCAGGCCCTTTGAGGCGGGCAGTCTCAATGTTCTGATCGGAGTGCGGGAGTTGATTGCTGTCTCCACTCCTCTCGATGAACTCGGACCAGGCGAGTGGGAACTTTCTGTAGAGGTCGACGGTGAGGTGATCGGTGTTAGTCATTTGCCACTGACGACCCACTACGACGGAACCCGCTGGCATGCCGAATACACCGACAAATCAATCGGGGTTACCACAGATCTCTGCGACAACGACTCACGCTGCCAGAACACAGCTCTTGAGGTCGTTCAAACGATCGGCACCAGGGCTACGGTCGAAGAATACGAAGACGGAGACAACCTCGGCTCATACGCAGCCGCGCGTTACCTGTTGCATCCCGCCACAGTATCGCTCGGCGGCAGTACACCTGACCGCTGCGGAACAGGTCGCAAGTTCTGTGTAGTCGTCGCGCAACTCGATATTGAGAAATATCTCTACGGCCTCCAGGAAGTACCGACGCACTGGCCATTTGAAGCTCTGAAAGCACAGGCGGTGGCAGCACGGAGTTACGCTGCCGCCGCGATCGTAAACCGCGCCGCTGCCAACGATTGGGTCGACGAACCGTTCAATCTCTATGACTCAACTAATGACCAGGTGTTCACTGGCTGGGCTAGGGAATCGGGTTGTGCTTGGCACTCATGGTGTGACGCAGTGGACGCTACTGCGGGCGAAGTCGTTGTCTACCGTGTCGAGACAACCTCAGATAAGGATCCTGAATTCGAAGACGGCACAGGTTCCGACCCCGACGACGGCACGGAGCAAGGCGACGAGGAAGCAGGAACCTCCGAGGAAATCGTCCTCTACGAACCCCGAATAGCTCAAGCGTTCTACTCAACAACCAACGGTGGGCACACTGCCAAGCCATCGGACGTTTGGACCTACGGCACCGATTTGCCCTTCCTTGTGCCAAAGCCGGATCCATACGATGTGGCCGTTGATCCGGAGACAGGCCGCGAACATAATCCGTACGCGACTTGGACCCATTCCTACTCGATTCCCGAATTGACCCGCTGGCTGAACAACTACACAGTCCGCGGTGAAGGGTCCCTGAACATCAACTCTCTGCGAGGTATCGACATTGAGAATGCTCCGATGTCTGGGTACATCAACTTTGCCACGATCACCGTTCATGATGTGGATAGGTCGGTAACGCTCACCCGCGACGGGGAGCCTTACGGCGCTTGGCTGTATTTTGCAATCCTCAACGGTTGCAAGACCACGCAGGGGTGTCACCCCCCTATCGGTACCAAGTTTGTCATTGATTTCCCCGACGAACCCGAAACCGACGAACCCGAAACCGACGAACCCGAAACCGACGAACCCGAAACCGACGAACCCGAAACCGACGAACCCGAAACCGACGAACCCGAAACCGACGAACCCGAAACCGACGAACCAGGATTGCCCGTCATAGAGTTCAGTGATCTATCTCCTGACGACTATTTCTACGAGCCAGTTCTGTGGTCGGTCAGCGAGAAGCTAACCGATGGCGCGACCCCGGAACTGTTCGGGCCCCACGATGAAATCAACCGAGCCGAATTCGTCGAGATCCTCTGGCGCTTCGAGGGAAGTCCGCTCCCGAACACTCGCGCTGACTTCGAAGATGTCGCCGAGGATGCGTCATTTCGCGATGCGGTGGACCTGCTCGTAGAATACGACGTAACTACTGGAACCTCTTCCACGACCTTCTCTCCGAACATGACCCTGTCAAGAGCGCAAGCCTCCACCTTCCTGTGGCGCTTTGCGGGCGCACCTGCCCCGAACCTTGACCAAACTTTCGACGATGTTGAGGAAGGCTCCTACTACAGCGAAGCGGTCCGTTGGATGTTGGAGCACGCAATAACGGCCGGCACCTCGCCAACCACTTTTTCTCCAGACGCATCGTTGACACATGCAGAGGTTGTCACCTTCATCTGGCGCCTTGCCGGTCTCCCCGAGGCGTTCGCACCTTGGGTTCAGCCCGTTCTTCCGCCAAAAATGCGAATACGGCCAAATCCCTGACGGTTCGCTAGTTCATAGGTCCAGCTAGTGAGATCGTCCACTGGGTCGTCACACCATTCGAGCATCTGTCGTCGGCGCTGCGCGTGGGCCGCGTGCTCGCTATCGAGATCCTCGAGCACACGGTCCAGCTCATTGAAAAACGCCGTTTCTTCACTGAGGGCGAAGGCCTTGGTCAGCCCCCAACGCTCCTGCAGCTCCACCTGATACGGGTGTCGTCCAGCCCAAGTGTTGTAGCGCAGCGACGGTGTGCCAATCACACCAGCCTCCGAACAGACCGTTTGACTATCGCCAACAACGAGGTCGGCTGCGGCCAGAACGTGATGGAATCTCTCTGGGGGCGTCGAAACCTGCATGGTGGCCAAATCTCCGGGCAACGATTGTTCAGAGGAGACAACCACCTTTCCGAGATCACCCAATCGACTCAGAATCCGGTCGATCTGTTCGCGAGTCATTCCTCGCTCGGAGACATCGTGGCTTGCGGTGAACGCGGTGAGACGCAGCACGAATAATCTCTCTCCGTCGTTGAGTCCGAGTTCCGCACGGATTGTTGGATCCGCAGTGAAACGAGACGGGTGAAGGTAGAAGAGTTCTTTGTATCCCCGATACTTACGATGCTTGGAGCCGTAGCTCTTGGTGGTAGCCGTCGGGCTGGCGATGAGGTTGGCGAACGGACCCGCTACGTAATACAGCAATCCAGCGACATGGCCGTCGTCGGTGTCATACAGCACCGGGGTACGAGTCAACCTGCCCGCGTGAACCCCCGCCGGCGAGCGAGTCAAGATCACATCGGGCCCGAACCGTCGTACCGTGCGAAAGGTCAACCAGTCCCTCGACACCAACTCACGGGCCAGCGACATCATGTTGGTTCCTGCACGAGGACCGGCAATGTGGGGCCTGCCGCGTGCTTCAATGAGTTCGACGACAGAATCCTTGCCCGGGCGCGAGATCCACAAAGTCTCTTCACCGGCTGCCAAGAGACGATCCTCAACGGCACCCAATGTCCATACATCCGCGGGATGTACTGCGTCAATCAACACCTTCATTGATGGCGACGGTAGCGTCGAGCGATGCCGTCTGTGCACCGCGGACCCCGTGCTTCGGGCCTCCCTGAGCGCCTCGCTGCGGCGTTTCGCCGCCTTCTGGACCAGCGCGCTCAGCGGTTGAACAAGAGACTGCAAACCGCGATCGGCGTCGTAGCAGCAGTTGGGGTGAGCGGAGCGACCGTCTGGGCTTGGCGCGCCAGCGAACTGACCTTGGCTGAGTTGTCCTGGTGGCCGCTAGCCGTGGCGCTGCTGGCTACTGCCCCCGCGAGCCTCGCTTTGAAATCGGCCGAGTATCAACTCGCCGCACGAATCGCCTCGCAGAAACCCTCAACAACCAGGAGTTTAAGGGTTGCGGTCGTGTCTTCGGTCGCCAATCTGTTACCACTGCCAGGTTCGTTGATAGTCACTGTCCGATCTCTATCAGAAGACGGCAGCACTTACGGCTCGGCGATCTCTGCTGGTGCAGTGCCCGGTCTTTGTTGGCTCTCGATCACGGGCATCGTTGGCGGATCAGCCATTGCTATTGAGGGACCGCCTTCGCTGGGAGTCATAACGGTCGTCGGTGGCTTGATGGCAGGGGTCGCAGCGCTCAAGCTTTTCCGAGAAACTGCTCCCGACGGAGGCTCGATTCGATTGGCCCTCGCGGTCCTCGGAGTTGAAGCCGCTTGGCTTGTCATCAGCGCACTACGACTCGGCTTGGCAGTAACCGCTCTCGGTGTCGACATTTCGCCGACTCAAGCGGTCGCCCTCTCGGTCGCCGGCGCGCTGACGGTTGCCATCGGCTTCTTCCCTTCCGGACTTGGACTCAGAGAAGCGCTGATCGCAGGCCTCAGTCCGCTCATTGGTCTCGAATTTGATATCGGCGTGCTGATCGGTTCTGTTGATCGCCTGATTTGGCTCGCCTTTTTGGCCCTGGCAAGTGCCGTGCTCGTGTTGCGCGGTTCGGACTCCAGCGAGTCACCAATCAGCGAAGCCGACAGATGAGTTCAGCCAAGGGCTCCGGGAAGTCTCGAGTTTGGGCGAATCCAGCCAGTCGCAACGCAGCATTGTCGAGAACGGAGTTGGCTGGTCGTGGAGCGGGTCGAACAGGCCGCAGATCGGCAGTCGCGCACGGAGTCACTCGCAGAGGATCCGCGCCCGCCGCGGTTGCAACCGCGCGGGCAAACTCAAACCAAGTCACAGCACCCTGATTCGTTACATGGAAGATGCCGGGACGACGCTGCACCGCCAGCTCACAAACCACCGGTGCGAGATCCGCGGTAAACGTCGGGTGTCCGATTTGGTCGTCCACGAAACGCAGAGGGGCGTCTTCGGTGAGCAAGCCCAAAATAGTCTTGACCATGTTGCTGCCGAACTCTCCGCAGAGCCAGGAGGTGCGCACGATCGTGGCAGCACTGCCCGCCTGGCTTTCACCCGCTGCTTTGGATCGTCCGTAGACAGAAATAGGCGCCAGTGGATCCTGCTCGTTGTAGGGACCGATCTTGGTGCCGTCAAACACATGATCTGTAGAAATCGTGGTTAGATGCGCGCCGACGAGGCGACAACCCTCAGCGAGATGCCCTACCGCCCGCGAGTTGACGGCAAAAGCACGATCAACCTGTGTTTCGCAGTCATCGACTCTGGTCATAGCCGCGCAGTTGATAACGATGTCGGGCTTGGTCTCGTGCACGGCTCCGAGAACCGAGGCGTGGTCGGTGATGTCTAGTTCGGTTCGGTCCGGTGTTACTACTTCGTGAGGGTCGAGCAACGGCACCAGATCCATTCCGAGTTGTCCGCTAGCGCCGGTGACCAAGATCCTCATGGCCGCTCCACCACCCCGTTCTTGAGTGCTTCCCACCAGTTGCGGTTCAGGCGATACCACTCGACCGTCTTTCTCAGCCCTGTCGAGAATTCCTGTTGAGGGACCCAGCCAAGGGTCCGCAGCTTGGTGCAGTCGAGCGAATAGCGACGGTCATGCCCCAGCCGGTCCGGCACGTACTCAATGGCTGAGGAATCACCTCCGCACAACTCGATGAGCCGTTCGGTCAGGTCACGGTTGGTGATTTCGTTTCCAGCCCCGACGTTGTAGATCTCACCATTGCTGCCCTTGCTCAAGATCGTGTCGATCGCAACACAGTGGTCATCCACATGGAGCCAGTCACGAACGTTGAGTCCATCACCATAGAGGGGCACCGAAGATCCATCGAGAAGGTTCGTTGCGAACAGCGGGATTACTTTTTCTGGAAACTGGAACGGGCCGTAGTTGTTGGATGCACGGGTGACGATGACCGGCAGGCCGTAGGTGCTGAAGTAACTGAGGGCGATGAGATCTGATCCTGCTTTGGAAGCCGCATACGGAGAACGAGGCTCAACCGCATCTGTCTCCAACGATGAGCCAACCTCGACCGAACCATAAACCTCGTCCGTCGAGACGTGAACAAAGCGTTCGACACCGACTTGACGAGCGACATCACACAGCACGTTGGTACCAAAACAGTTGGTGTGCACAAATGCGTCGGGTTCCGAAATTGAGCGATCAACGTGTGATTCGGCCGCAAAGTGCACCACCTGATCACAGTCCGTCATAGCAGACCGAACTGCTGAACGATCGGTGATGTCTCCATGGACGAAAGCTGCCCGATCGCCAAGCACTTCCTTGATCGAGTTGAGGTTTCCGGCGTAGGTCAGAGCGTCGAAAGCCACCACAGTGTGGTCGCTCGTGGCGAGGACATGACGCAAATAGTTGCTACCGATGAACCCGGCCGCCCCGGTGATGAACAGTCTCATAACGGACGAGTTTCCCTATGTGGCGCGTAGCCGGAAATGGGGACGGCGGTTCGTCGGTACCTCGCAGCGCGGCGGGTTGCTGCTATCTCGCTTCGACAAGATCGGATCGTTGAGAATCCAGTCAGCCCCAATCTGGGGGTCGTCCCAACGCACGCCGAGTTCGTCAGCAGGGTTGTAGTAGGCATCAACGAGGTAGCTGAGGGTGCAGTCAGTCAAAGCAGCAAAACCATGCGCTACTCCGGGCGGAATGTAGATCCCGTCGTGGCAGTGAGTGCCATCGGCGCAGGTACCCAGGTCGTATTCAAGGGTAGCTCCGTCTGTCGGGCTCCCCTCTCTGAGATCATGCAACACCACACGAACTTGTCCATACGGCACGTACCAATAGTCGCTTTGATGAAGGTGATAGTGAAGCCCCACCACCGTGCCGGCTCGGCGGTCGGCGCGATTGGCTTGGATCATCTCTCGTTGCCCAACAAACCATGAGCGCCGATACGTCTCAATGAATGTGCCGCGTTCATCACCGAGAATCTCGGGACGCACCACGAATACACCCTCCATATCGTCCGACGGCGTGATTGATGCCATAAGAATCTCCAATCACCTCAGCGGCATTGCCACTATTCGATCTCGACTCGGCAATGGTCACCGACCATCACCCGAACGGCGGTCGGGCCAGTGTCGTCACGCCCAAACCTCTCCTTGGCGTCTGTCTCGTCAGAACGAATGGATCTCGACAGCACCGTGTCACGACCAACCAACGAGTCGGTGAGCCGTGCGATATCGGTGACCGTACTACGACGCAACAACACCGAGTTGTCTATCTCGCTGCCACTGATCCGACAGTCGACCGCGATCGATACGTAGGGACCGATCTCGCTGTTCTCGACCGTGGTTCCACTACCTATGATCGCCGGTCCTCGCACTGTGGAGTTGATGACCTTTGCGCCCGCTTCAAGAACTATCTGCCCTTCGATGGTCGACACCTCGTCGACGTCACCGTCGATGCTGCGGGTGAAGGTGTCCAAAACCAGCCGATTGCACTCCAACAATGGGTCCTTTTTCCCGGTATCGATCCACCAACCGGTCAACACTTCGTGATCGACCCGGTAACCCTGGTTGATGATCCAGTCGATGGCATCGGTTATTTCGAGTTCCCCTCGTGCCGATGGCTCAATCTTCGTCACGGCCTCATGAATCGTTTGATCGAACAGGTACACGCCGACTAAGGCAAGATCTGATGGAGGGTATTCAGGTTTTTCAACGAGTTGGATCACCTGACCATCCGCGCCGATCTCAGCGACACCGAAAGAGCCAGGGTCCGATACGTGCGCTAGGAGAATCTGGGCCGTGGGTCGTCTGCTGTGGTGGCTGAAGCCAGACATGGAGCGTGCCGAGGCAAATCTGTCGACGAAGGCAGACAGGCCCGCCTCAAGCATGTTGTCGCCGAGGTACATCACGAAGTCGTCATCAGCGAGAAAGTCGCGCGCCACAAGCACACAGTGAGCCAACCCGAGTGGTTCTTGTTGGGAGATCCAGGTGATACGCACGCCGAACTTCGAACCGTCGCCGACAGCTTGTTTGATCTCCTCGCCGGTTGTCGGCGCGATAACGATGCCGATGTCGGTGATCCCGGCCGACGCCATGTCTTCTATGCCATAAAACAGGATGGGTTTGTTGGCTATGGGAACCAACTGTTTGGCGCTCGTGTGGGTGATCGGGCGCAGGCGTTTTCCAGCGCCGCCACTGAGAATCAAGCCCTTCATGCGCTGCTTGCCTGGAGAAAGCTCACATGGGCATGGTACCCGTAGCCTCGACAAGCCCGCTCAGAGGATGCTTGACGGCGACGAAGGCCCTGGGTCAGATTTGGGGAGTCGACCGGCACGGGCGTGTAGTGCGTACTCGTAGCGCAGGAGTCCTGCGGTGACGATTGCTCCGGCGCTGACCGCTGCGACGAGCGCCGACTCGACTTGCAAGAACGGTTCGCTGGCAAATGACAGTGCGACCGGAAAGGTGGCTACCCCAACCACGAAACCGACAACAGCCAGCCGGGTGTGATCGAGTGCAACGAGCCCCAACGACAGCGAGAGCAGAATCATCAGGCCGGCTCCACTCGCGGCGAGCAGGGCCATGTCGACCGAGCCGATCTGGTCGCCGAACAGAAACTCGACCAGCCAAGGACCAGTGAATGCCATCACTACCACCCAAACCGCTGCCACACTCATCACTGCGGCAACAAGTCGAAGCTGTAAGTCTCGGAAACCGTTGAGGTCGTCGTCGCCTGCGAGGCTGGCCAGGTTCGGAAGTAGCGCCGCCCTGACAGCTTGGAAAAAGAAGAGCGGAACCCGCGAGATGATCAGTCCGTTGAGAAACACTCCTGGAACCTCTTCACCGAGATCATCGCCAATAATTTCTAGAGCTACTGGACCAACGTTGAGCAAGAAAGCTTCAGACAGCGAGGTGACGAGCAGCCAGCCCAATGCCGGTGTCACCTCACCTAGCGGTGCCGGAGGTCCAGGCTTGACGAAGGGTCGCAATGCGCCAACGGCCACCACTGCGGCCACCGCGAAAGCAAACGCAATGGCGGTCGCGTAGGCGCCAACGGCTTCGATTCCGACAATCGCGAGCACAGCTGCCATCAACAATCTGGCGGCGCCCTCGGCCGCGAAGTAAGTCCGGTAGCGATTGAACTCGTGTCGTCCAGACAACACACCGCGAACGCATTCGGCTCCCATAAAGAACCCCAGAGAGAGCAGTAAGGCAACCAGCAAAGAAATCTCGTGGTCCAGTAGTCCGTCGAGGCCCAACGGCCATGCCAGGATCACCGCGGCCTCAACCAGAACTAGCTGGGCAAGGCCGATACGTGTCGCCTGACGAAGAACCGGCGCGCTACCTTCGTTCCTGCTCGCACGATTTGCGGTGGCACGCGCTATCTCCTGTTCAAGCGGTTGGAACAGGCCCGGACCGAGGATGTAGACCAGCCCCCACAGAACGGCGAGACCTCCGTAGGCCGCGTCGCCGAGCGCGCGTCGGGCCACCACCAGAAAGGCGTAGGTGGCGATTCCATTGATCACCAAGCCGACACCGATGGCGGTTGCACCCTCAGGGAGTGGGCTGCGGTCCCGAAGGCTCACAAAATACTGACGGATGGAAGGCTCCTGAACTCGATCACACGGCGCAACGGCGCTCAGAAGCGTATCTGCGCGTCTAGCCGAGGTTGCACATCGGTTCGATTAGCCTGATCAAGCGCTGGTGTTCTCCGTGAACGTGGGCATGCAAAGCCCGTCGAGTTCGGTGATCTCAATCCGATCTCGGTTTTCCCAGGTGACTTCGTTGTCTGGATCGACACGTAGTTTGAACTCGCGAAAGCTCATCTCCAAGGCATCAAAGGCCACTAGGCGACCGCGCAACGGCTCGCCTACTCCCAGTAACAGTTTGAGTGCTTCAAGGGCTTGAATGCTCCCAACTATTCCCGGCAGAACGCCCAACACGCCTGCTTCTGCACAAGACGGCGCCATTTCCGCTGGGGGCGCCTCTGGCAACATGTCCCGATACGTCGGTCCACATCGGGGATCAAAGACGGTGATTTGACCTTCAAAGCGAAAGATCGAACCGTGGACCACTGGGATTCCCAGTTTCACGCTGGCGTCGTTGAGCAGATAGCGACTCGGGAAGTTGTCGGCCCCGTCGACTACCAGGTCGTAACCCGCCAGAATCTCCATGATGTTGTCAGCACCGAGGCGGACGTCGTAGGTGACCACATCGACATCGGGGTTGAGACCGGTGAGCGTTTTCTTGGCGGAGTCAACCTTGCGCTCCCCAATCCGATCGATGTTGTGGAGGATCTGTCGCTGGAGATTCGACTCGTCAACCACATCCATGTCGATGATGCCAAGCGTTCCAACACCCGCCGCGGCCAAGTACATCGCCGCTGGGGAACCAAGACCTCCAGCTCCGAGCAGCAACACTTTCGAGTTGAGCAGCTTCAGCTGGCCTTCTTCACCGACCTCGGGTACGAGCAGATGCCGCTGGTAGCGGCTGCGTTGTTCGGGTGTGAGGGTCCGGGGCCTCGTCCATGGGCGACCTTCGTCTTTCCATTTGTTGAAGCCGCCGTCCATTGAGACGGAATTGTCGTAGCCGAGTTGCTCCAATGTCTGCACGGCAAAGGCGGAACGTACGCCACCCGCACACATGACCACCAGCTTCGTTTGGCGGTCAGGTAGACGATTCTCGATGCTGGACTCAATCTGTCCTCGGGGAATATGAATTGAGCTGGCGATCGCTCCTTGCTCGTATTCGTCGGGCTCGCGCACATCCAACAGCAGGTATCCCTGGTCGAGAAGTTCCTGCCCACCGGCAGTGTCAACCTCTGTGATCGACGCTCTTGCTTGTTGGAGAAGCTCACGGAAACTGGCCATAACCTAAACCCTACCTTATGAGTCGGGATTTGCCATTCTGACGATGATCGGGAGCACTTCGCTGATCGATTCCTGAAGCACGACATCAGCGACGCTGTCATACGGGGTCGCTTCAGCGTTCAGGATCACGATCCGCGCGCCGTTGTTCTTGGCGATCGCCACGGTTTGGTTGATGGGATGCACGGTGAGCGAAGTACCGACCGCCAGAAACAGTTCCGCTTCGGTGGCCGCCTCTTCTGAGCGGTGGAGATCAACCGGGTCCAGGGCCTGTCCGAACGAAACTGTCGCGGACTTCAAGATCCCTCCGCATTCCGGGCAGGGAGGGTCTTCTTCTCCGGCCCTCACTCGGTCGAGAACGACTTCCATCTCTGCACGCCAGCCACATGACAAACATGCAGCTTTGCGTGTGGTGCCATGGATCTCGACCACCTTGGTCGGGTCGCTGCCCGCCCGCTGATGCAACTCGTCGATGTTTTGAGTGATCAGCGTGTGGAGTTTCTGACGCTTCTCGAGGTGTACCAGCGCCCGATGTCCGACGTTGGGTTCGACATCGGCCCACAGTTGGCCTGATGCACGGCGTGCCCAGTTGGTCTTGCGAACTTCCGGGTCGCTGACGTAGTAGCGGATGTTGGAGGCTTTCTCGGCCTCCGGGTTCTTGGTCCAGAGTCCCTGCGGCCCCCGGAAGTCGGGTATTCCGGAGTCTGTGGAGATGCCGGCTCCCGTCAGTACCGCGATCGACTCTGCGTCGCCAATCATCTCGCGAGCACGATTGACCCGGTCTTCAGATGCAGTCTCAGCCATCGTTCAAGACTAGGGCACCCGGCCGCGCTATTCCGTGAATCCAACTCTGTGAATCTAATGAACAATATCACTTGACATACAATCAAATATAGTTATACTGCCGCTGGCGTTTATAACTGGCGGGAGTATTTTATGGAACCACCGACACTATCGTTGGCACCAGCATTGGATCAGCTTCGTGTCACCCCTTGGGGGGACCCGATCATTGATCGGCTCGGACACGATCCCAGGTCGCTCTACGTTGAGAAGTTCTGGCTCGGTGTGCTTGGTCCGACCACGATCCTCTTGTTGAGGCACTGTGCTCAGTCCTTGGAGGAATCCCCGGAGGGGTTCGACCTCAACTTCAAGGCCACGGCCTCAGCACTCGGATTGGGACGAAGAGTAGGGCGAGCCGGCCCCTTGACTAGGAGCTTTGAGAGAGCGTGTCGGTTCAGTGCAGTTCGCTCGCTCTCGCCCACAGAGATTGAAGTACGACGAAGGCTTCCCCCGCTCAACCGCAAGCAAGTGAGTCGTCTGTCGCCGCCCCGTCAGCACGAGCACGCCATGTTTCTTGAAGGCGAACTCCGTTTGAACAACGAGGCCATTCGTCGCCGAGCGCGCCGCTTGGCTCTCGGCTTGGTCGAGTGTGGCGATGCTGTTGACGATGCCGAATTGCAACTCGGGCGTTGGCGATTCCATCCTTCGATAGCCGCTGACGCAGTTCGCTGGGCTTGGGAGCAGCATCACGGCCCGCTCGACGGGCTAGCCAACAGTTCCAACTGATTTTGAAATCAACCAGTGGAGGGCACGAAGTTCTTTGCCAACTCGATCAGGAGCCGCACGCCAAATCCTGTGCCGCCCGTGGTGATTTCGGCATCGTCTGAGTCGCTCCAAGCCGGACCGGCAATGTCGAGATGAACCCAGGGTATCCCGTCTGCCACGAACTCTTGCAAGATCAATCCGGCGGTGAGCGCACCGCCGTGGGGTGTGCCGATGTTTTTCATGTCTGCGACTGACGACTCGAATTGTTTGGAATAGTCAGCCGGCAACGGAAGATGCCAGACCCGTTCACCCGAAACGTCAGAAGCTTGCTTGACCGCAGCTATCCACTCCTCGTCGTTGCCCATGAGTCCTGCAATCTTGGGACCGAGCGCCACCATGCAGGCGCCGGTGAGCGTCGCCAAGTCAACGATTGCATCAGGTTTCGCTTCGCATGCCAGCGAAAGAGCGTCGGCCAGGACCAGGCGACCCTCGGCGTCTGTGTTGAGCACCTCGATGGTCTTGCCGTTGCGGATTTTCAGCACGTCGCCAGGACGCGTGGCATCCCCTCCGAGCATGTTGTCGGTCATTGGAACGAAAGCTCGGATCTGAGCGGCAGGCGCCACTAGCGGCATAGCCGACATGGCACCGATCACCGCGGCTCCACCACCCATGTCGCACTTCATAGTCATCATGCCCTGACCGGTTTTGATCGACAGACCGCCCGCATCAAATACGATCCCTTTGCCGACCAGCGCCAACGTGCCTTGTTTGGGTCCGGCCGGGTCGTAGGTCAGTTCCAACAAGCGCGGAGGAAGTGTTGAGCCGCGGTTGACGCCGAGGAGTCCTCCGAGACCGCCCTCGGCGATTGCGTCGGTGTCCCATACTTTGACCGACAGGCCGCAGTCACGCCCCACCGTGGCGGCACGATCCGCGAACTCTGGTGCCGTGAGGGTTCCTCCCGGCTCATTGACTAGGTCTCGGGCCAGCATCTGTGCGGTGGCCACAGCCTTGCCCAGATCGAGCGCTCCCTGGTTTGTCGCACCAACTCCGCCCGCTACATCGACTCGTGTCAACTTCGCCGGTTCACCTTTGGACTTGTACGTCAGGAACTTGTAGCTCCCAAGCGCGATCCCTTCGACCAGGGCTTGACGGCAGATTGCACCGTCGAGATCAACTTCTGGCAGAGCCGCACCGATCCAAGTGTGGTTGCCCAACTTCCGTCCGATTACCGCTCCGGCACGGCGAAGGCGGTTGGCGTCCACATCGGCACGGGGGCCGATCCCCACCAGCGCGGCTACCCGACCACTGACGGGCCAGGTGTAGGTCTGTCCGACCTTGCCGCTGAAGTCAGCATTGCCGAGGTCGCTGCCGTCGATCTGGTCAAGGCCGGCGGCAACGGCTTCTGAGGTGACGATCCATACGTGCGCCTTTGCCCTCTGGGGCAGGACGCGAACTGCGCGATAGCTGATTGGCATGCGAGCACAATACGCCGATCGCGCGCCGCTCGGGGCCGAAAAGTCATCTCAGGGGCCCGGTGAACGCCGTTATCGGCTTGGTGGGGGTTCTCTAGTCCGGTCTCATGCGACCCTGCGGCAGCACCTTGATGTCGAACTCGGGAACTTCACCGGCGAACGTTGGGAACTTGGGTTCGGCTCGCTGACGGAACCGTGTTGAGCGGTGCAGCGGATCGGTGTCATATTCGGGTATCACTCGGGACCCGAAAAGTTCGATGCATTCAAGGGCCTGCTCGTGGTTCATTCCATCTTTCGGGAACGAGAACGCCACCTGATCGGCACCCACTCGCTGGTACTGAGCTAGTTGTTCGCAGACATCTTCGGGTGTCCCGCAGAGCATGCCGCCAATCTGAATCACCGTATCGAGGGCTTCCTCGTCGGGCACGCCCATGTCGGGTGGAGACGGCCAAGTCGTGCCGTTGCCCATCTTCGGAAAAGTGTCGTGGTACAGGTGGAGCAGAGTGATCAAATAGCCATTGCCCCGCGCGGTGGCGATACGACGCGCTTCATCACGATCGGTGAGGCAGACAACCTCGTTGGTCAGCATCAGATTGTTGTTTTGGAACTGTCCGATGGTCTCTTTGGGATCGGCCGCAGCGTCTTTGTAGGTGTCAACGAGTGGCCCCATATCGTGGATCGGCTTGAAATTGAAAGCCACCGCTCCGATCCCCATCTCGCCCGCAGTGACGAACGAACTGGGATTCCCGCAGGCCAACCAGATTGGAGGATGCCCCTGCAGGTATGGCTTGGGCAGGACGTTGTGGGGTGTGGGCACGTTAAAAAACTCGCCGTCGAAGACGTAGTCTTTTTGTTCCCACATCCTTGGAATCTCGCGGACGACCTCGTGGCACATTGCCTTGGTTTCGCTTATCAACGTGCCGTTGAAGCTGGCAACTTCGTGGCTACCAGCGCCGCGCCCAGTGCCGAACTCGAATCGGCCTTCGCTGATGTGGTCGAGCATTGCGGCCCGTTCTGCGATCCGAACTGGGTGCTCTTTGGTGGTTGGAAGGCTGGTTATGCCGCTGGCGAGATGAATCCGTTCTGTGCGGGCCGCGATCGCTCCCATGACCACCTCGGGAGCCGACATATGGCTGTACTCCGAGAGGCAATGATGCTCACCCAGCCAGGCGTATTTGAAATTGTTCCTATCCGCAAGGACGCCATAGTCGATCTGTCGCATCAACGACAAGTGCTCAAGTTCTGGGTCGTGTGCAGCCGGTCCAGGAATGTAACCGTTAAGAAAAAGCCCAAATTCCATAGCGTCCGACCCTAGGCCGCACACTGCTGCAAGGCGAAACCCGCTGACCGACGATGCGCCAATACGGGACAACCAGCGATTAGGGGCGCGCCTTGAAGCGGCGCAGGCGCAGGCTGTTAGTGACCACGAAGAGCGACGAAAGGCCCATGGCTCCGGCTGCGATCATGGGGTTCAGCACACCAGACGCCGCCAACGGTATTGCCCCCAGATTGTAGGCAAAAGCCCAAAACAGGTTGCCCTTGATCGTGTCGAAGGTTCGCCGAGCCAAAGCAACGGCATCGGCGACAGCGAGGAGATCACCCCGTATCACTGTCAGATCAGATGCTTCCATAGCAATGTCGGTTCCGGTCCCCACCGCGATTCCCACATCGGCTTGGGCCAAAGCCGGAGCGTCGTTGATGCCGTCGCCGACCATGGCGACTCGACACCCTTCGCCTTGCAGACGAGCGATTTCGGCGGCTTTGGCATCCGGGAACATGGCCGCGCTCACTCGCTTTATTCCCACGGCCGCGGCAACGCTCTGCGCGGTCCGTTCGTTGTCGCCTGTTAGCAATACGACATCAAGGTCTTGTCGGCGTAGCGCGGCAACAGCTTCAGCCGATGATGGCTTGACCTGATCTGCGACCACCAGAGCGGCTTGCGCTACGGGCCCGCGTCCCACAAAGACCACCGTGTGGCCTTTCGCTTCGGCCTCGCCTGCGAGCCTCTCGATTTCAGCGGGGATTTCCGAGAAGAGTTCTCGACGACCGACCAGCGTTCGAACGAAATCGACCGACCCGACAACACCGAACCCAGGACGATTTTCGAAATCGGTCACCGACCGCGGAGATTCGACTGAGTTGGCTATGGCTTGGGCGATGGGATGTTCGGATCGTGCTTCCAGCACCGCTGCAAGACTCAGCAACTCGTCGCCGTCGCCGCCCGGTGAGATCACTTCGACGAGGTCCATCCGCCCCTCAGTAACTGTGCCGGTCTTGTCGAGCACGACCGTGTCGAGGCGTCTGCTGTCTTCAAGAACTTCGGCGCCCTTGATGATGATCCCCAACTGTGCGCCTCGTCCGGTACCGACCATGATGGCGAGCGGTGTTGCAAGCCCCAAGGCACAGGGGCAGGCGATAATCAGCACGGCAACCGAAGCCGTGAACGCGTCAGAGCCGGAGTCGCCGATGATCAGCCAACTCGCCAATGTGACGCCGGCTATGACGATGGCGATGGGTACGAAGACGCCGGCAATGCGATCAGCGAGTCGCTGGATGGGAGCGCGACTCCCCTGCGCTTCGTCAACAAGGCGAATTATCTGGGCCAAGGCTGTGTCGGCGCCAACCCGCGTTGCCTCTACCAACACCGAACCGTTGGCGTTGACCGTTGCACCGATGACCTCATCGCCTGCTTGTACTTCGACGGGTACCGGTTCCCCGGTGACCATCGATACATCCACCGCGGAATGCCCTTCTAGCACGATTCCGTCGGTGGCGATTTTTTCTCCCGGTCGCACCCGGAACCTCATTCCGACCGCTAAGTCGTTTATGGCGATCTCTGTGCCATCGTCGAGCAACGCGGTGCGGGCACCGAGATCAGCGAGCGAACGGATCGCCTCTCCAGAGCGACGAGTGGCGCGAATCTCCAGCCATTTTCCGAGCAGGATCAAGGTGATGATCACTGCGCTCGTCTCGAAGTAAACGTCGGCTTCGAGACCGCCGAGCAGCACCACTGTCGACCATGTCCACGCGGCCAGCGTGCCGACCGAAACCAGGGTGTCCATGGTGACCGAACGATGCCGCAAGTTGGCAACCGCGACCCGGTGAAATCTCCAACCCGACCAGAAAACGATTGGAGTGGCCAATATCAGGGCAAACCATTCCCAGCCGTCGAAGCGGAGAGGCCGAATCATAGAAACCGCTGAGACGAGAACTGTGAGCACCGCGGCGAGACGAAATCTCAGCCATAGATCGGCTTGGCGTGCTGCCTCGGATGCGTCTCGGTCCATGTGAATCGGAGCGCCATATCCAAGTGACTCGATCGTGCTCCGAAAGTCATCGACCGTCACGGTGTCACTGTGAAAGACGGTGGCCTTGCTAGTCGTGAAGTTCACTTGAGCCGACGCGACCCCTTCGAGACGGGTCAGACCTTGTTCAATCGAAGCCGCGCAGGCCGAACAGGTCATGCCCTCAACCGCAAGTTCCGAACGAACCTCGGTTTCCATACGCCCAGCCTATCTTTTGATATCCAGGCGCCTGCATTAATCGACGAGCCTGCATTAATCGACGGGCCTGCATTAATCGGGCGGGCCTGCATTAATCGGGCGGGTCTGCATTAATCGGGCGGGTCTGCATTAATCGACGGGCCTGCATTAATCGACGGGCCTGCATTAATCGACGGGCCTGCATTAATCGGGCGGGCCTGCATTAATCGACGGGCCTGCATTAATCGACGGGCCTGCATTAATCGACGGGCCTGCATTAATCGACGGGCCTGCATTAATCGGGCGGTTTGGTGAAGATGGCTGACCTAGGCTGAACACTAATGACAGTCATGGAGCTTGCCGAACTGAGGTGGGACAACTCGTTCACCCGCGAACTTCCCGCGGATGCGAACACGATCAACGGTGTTCGCCAAGTCCATGGCGCGGCTTACTCACGGGTCAAGCCGACTCCCACAGAGGCGCCAACGCTGATCGCTGTCGCCGACGAGTTGCTGGAGATGCTGGGACTTGACCACAACATCGAAGGCAGCGAGGCGTTTGTGCGGGCGATGACCGGCAATGCCGTCATTGCGGGCAGCGACCCGCACGCGATGTGTTACGGCGGTCACCAGTTCGGAAATTGGGCCGGTCAACTCGGTGACGGCCGGGCAATCACTTTGGGCGAGGTGCTCACTGCGGCCGATGGACGACAAACGCTGCAACTCAAAGGAGCGGGGCCCACGCCCTACTCTCGCACTGCAGATGGTTTGGCGGTGCTGCGCTCGTCGATACGAGAATTCCTGTGTAGCGAAGCGATGCACCATCTTGGTGTGCCCACCACGCGAGCCCTGAGCGTGGCTCTCACCGGCGACAAAGTGATGCGCGACATGTTCTATGACGGCCGACCGGCTCTTGAACAGGGGGCCGTGGTTTGCCGCGTTGCGCCGTCGTTCATCCGTTTCGGGAACTTTGAGATCTTTGCGGCCAGAGGTGATATCGAAAATCTTCGCCGCCTCGCCGACTACACGATCACCACCTACTTCGGTGAGTTGCTTGAATCACACGGTGTTGAATCACACGGTGTTGAATCACCGGGTGTTGAATCACCGGGTGTTGATTCAACGAGTGGTGTTGATTCAACGAGTGGTGTTGATTCAACGAGTGGTGTTGATTCAACGAGTGGTCCGTTGTCGAAGGACGTTTATGTCGATTGGTTCGCCGAGGTCGCGCGACGCACCGTGGACATGATCGTGCATTGGCAGCGGGTCGGTTACGTACATGGAGTGATGAACACCGACAACATGTCGATTCACGGACTCACCATCGACTATGGGCCTTATGGCTGGCTTGAGGATTACGACCCAGGTTGGACTCCCAACACCACTGATGCCTCAATGAAGCGCTACCGCTTCGGTGCACAGCCTCATATCGCGAGTTGGAACCTCGAACGTTTGGCGAATGCCATTTATCCGCTGGTCGAAGAAGTCGAACCTCTCGAGAATGCGCTCAATTCCTACGTGAGCCGTTTCAACGAGACGTGGCCACAGATGATGGCTGAGAAGCTCGGCCTCGTCGGTTTCGACCCCGAACTCGACCATTCGTTGATCGAGGGCCTGCTTGATCTTCTGCCGCGAGCCGAGACGGACATGACCTTGTTCTTCAGGGGTCTCGCCGATATCGACACAGCTTCTTCGCTGATTGATGACGACGAGTTGCTTGCTCCGCTGCTGGGGGCCTATTACCTGCCCGATCAGCTCAGCGGCGACCATCGTGGGGCCACGATCGCCTGGCTTCGCCGCTACCGCGAACGGATCGCGGCTAGCGGTCAACCCGATGCTGTGCGTCGCCTGGCAATGAATTCAGTGAACCCCAAATACGTGCTGCGCAACTATCTGGCTCAACTTGCTATCGACGACGCTGAGCAAGCTGACTTCGCGCTGACCAACGAATTGCTCGACGTGCTGCGCAAGCCCTACGACGAACAACCCGAGCACGAACGCTTCGCCGCAAAACGGCCCGACTGGGCCCGTACCCGCCCCGGCTGTTCCATGCTCAGCTGCTCAAGCTGAGCTCGTCGGTCCATCGCCTTCGGCAACGTTCAGCAAAATTCAGCTACGTTCTGCCCAGCGGTGGCACTCCGGTCAGGTTCACCTCGCAGAGCAGGCCGCCGTCGATGGTGATGGCTTGGCCGGTGATGGCAGTTGACTCATCAGAGCCGAGGAACAAGACCAGATCAGCGATCTCTGACGGCTGAATCGTGCGACCGATGGCGTGCATGGCTGCGACTTCATCGCGGGTGGTGAGGCCGATCCCCAGGACCGATTCGAACATCGGGGTTTCGACCACACCGGGACAGATGGCGTTGCAGCGGATACCCAATCGGCCGTACTCAATGGCTGTGGCTCGGGTGAGGTTGATGAGTCCCGCTTTGGCCGCACAGTACGGCGAGTTGCCCGCGCCGGCTACCAGTCCGTAAACCGACGAGGTGCTGATTATTGATCCACTCCCCTGCTCCACCATGTATGGCAGTGCTGCCTGCATTCCGTACAACGGCGCGCTGAGCATCACTTTGATGCTGTCGTCCCAGCCATCAAGGTCGAGGTCGGCGACGTACCCTCCAGTTGAGGTGGCTGCGTTGTTGAACAACACGTCTATGCGACCGTGGTCGGCTACGCAGCGATCCACCGCGGCGCGCACTTGCTCGGGTGAGGTCACGTCGCACTCGATGAAGGTTACGGCTGTTCCGACCTCGTCTACGAGCGCCTCCCCCCGCTCGGTGTCGCGGTCCAGCGCAATGACTTTGGCGCCTTCTGCGACGTATCGCTTCGTTGTCGCCCAGCCGATCCCGCCGGCCGCGCCGGTGATGACCGCGGCCCGTCCATCCAATCGTCCCATGTCTTGAGTCCTTTGTGCTTCGAGGTGTGGGCGACATTACTGCTATCGCCTAGGCGCGCAGTAAGTCGACAGCCCAATCAGCAAACCGTACGCTTGCACGGGTGGCCAGCCGCCGTCAACTCCCCGAGGACCCTGATCGGGTGATGCCAGTCGAGGATCATATCGAACTTGACGGAGCGCTGACCCTGCCACCGCACAGCCATGTCACCCTGCTGTTTTCATGAACAGCAATACCTTCAGCCTCCATCGTTGGAATCAGAACTTTGCTTGGCGCTCAGTCACGGGGTCGCCGAGCGCGCTCAACCCGGATCAAACCGATGCGTTCAACAATCAGGGGTTCTTCGTGATCGAGGACCTGCTCGATCCCGACACTACTGCGGCGGTGGTCGCGGAGATCGACGCCATCGAAGCCGAGACCGAAGCGGCGCTGCGCTCCTTTGAGGACGAGCGCTTGATGATCGGCGAGGCTGGCGCGATCACCTTTTCTCCTCATCTGGTGGCCCGCTCAAACCTCCTGCGCCAGGTTGCCGCCGACCCCCGCATCGCCTCAATCTGCGTCGACCTCATCGGTCCAGATGTGAATCTGTACTGGGACCAGGCCGTTTACAAGAAGCCTGCAAAACCCCGACGGTTCCCGTGGCATCAGGACAACGGCTACACCTATGTCGAACCCCAGCAGTACCTCACAATCTGGATGGCGCTCAGCGACGCCACGATCGACAACGGTTGTCCGTGGGTTGCCCCCGGGGTTCATCGCTCGGGCACGCTGGCCCACAGCTACGTCGATCCACTCGGTTTTGAGTGCTTCGAGCAGTTTGAAGCCGCCGAACCCGCTCCGGTACAGGCGGGCGGAGCTGTGGTGTTCTCTTCGCTCACCCCGCATTTGACCGGTCCCAACACCACCGACGAGGTCCGCAAGTCCTACATCCTGCAATACGCACCGCAAGGCGCTGAGGTACTCACCGGTGATCCCGCTTCGGGTCCGCCCACCGGGCGAGTTCGGTGCGATGCCCTCGAACGCCAGTTCCCGATAGCCCGCGACGGTTCTCCTGTGGTGCCAACACAAATCTGATCGCTGGGCGCTGGCCTCGTTTTGTGACAACTAGCGGCAACTAGTACAGGCCCAAGAGGTGGCCGGCCATGACCACAACCGCTACTACTAGCACCGGGCGCACGACTTTCTCGCCGCCTGAAACGGTGATGTGGGCACCCACGAAGGACCCCACGCCTACGCCTGCAGCGAGCACGATCGCCGGCAGCCAGTAGACGTCGCCATTTGCTATGAACACCGGCAACGCAAACAAGGTATAGACGAACGTGACGATCACCTTGATGTGGTTTGAGGTCACGATGTCGACACCTGCTCTGGTGAGGGCGACGATCAATATCAGTCCGACACCTGCCTGGATTGCGCCCCCGTAAATCCCGACCGCGAAAAACACGACCGTGCTGCCCCATGGGGACCATTGAGGACGCTCTTGCAGCTTTTCGGGGTCAGGGCTGTGCAACGACAAAACCAGGATCGGGATCATCACCAAACCGAACACGCGCTCAAAGTCGTTGTCGGTCAGTCGTGATACGAGGATCGAACCGACCAGTGAGCCAGCCACCGCCGGCACAAGAACACGGCCGATACCAGCCCACCCCGCCACCCCCAAACGACGGAAAGTGCTCATCGCACTCAGCGAACCCGCAAGCACTCCAACCCGGTTGGAGCCGTTGGCAGCGTTTCCGGGCACATCGGCGAACACCAGCAGGGGAACCGTCAGCAGCGAACCCCCACCAGCCATCGTGTTGATGATTCCTGCCAGGAAACCACCACCGAGGAGAAGCACGACATGGATGGCCTCCATGCGCTTTACGTTACGCCCTGCTCACCACGCCGTGCTCACCGACCGAGTTAAGTTCTGGAGAGCGCCGTTCGGCGGTCACAGTTCGGCCGTCCTAATTCGGCGGTCGCAATTCGGCGGTCCTAGTTCGGCGGGCACGGCTCGGCGGTCGCAATTCGGCAGTCGCAATTCGGCCGTCCTAGTTCGGCCGTCCTAGTTCGGCGGGCACGGCTCGGCGGGCACGGCTCGGCGGGCACGGCTCGGCGGGCACGGCTCGGCGGGCACGGCTCGGCGGGCACGGCTCGGCGGGCACGGCTCGGCGGGCACGGCTCGGCGGTCGCAATTCGGCGGTCGCAATTCGGCGGTCGCAATTCGGCGGTCGCAATTCGGCGGTCGCAATTCGGCGGTCGCAATTCGGCCGTCCTAGTTCGGCGGGCACGGCTCGGCGGTCGCAATTCGGCGGTCGGGTAACGGCTTGTCAGGGATCGGGATTGAAGGGGCCACGGTTCATCTGTTGGCGGATCGGGACCACGGTCGGGTTCGTCATGAAGCGGCGTTGCCAGTTGGCGCCGTCGACAACGAGCGTGTGACCGGAGATGAAGCGAGCGTAGGGGCTGGCCAGGAAGGTTGCCGCCCAGCCGAACTCTCGGCGGGTGCCTACCCGCATGGCTGGTTGGAGCAGGTCCTTTTCGGGATCGGCTCGTTGCAGGTTGGCGGTGATGTCGGCGGTCATGTCCTCATGTGGGATCAGACCGGGCACCAGACCGTTGACCTGGATGCCGTAGGGGCCCCATTCCACAGCGAGGCTCTCGACCATGTTCTTCACGCCCGCTTTGGCGGCCGCGGAATGGGCGAAACCGGGACCACCGGTCCAGGCGTAGCTCGCCCCGATGTTGATGATGCTCGCCGGGGTGTTCGCCGCGAGGTGTCGGCGAGCGAACTCCCGAGCAACGAAGAAGGTTCCGTTGAGCGTTATGTCGACCACGGTGCGCCAGGCGTTGGGCGACATGTCCTCGGCCGGCACCGGAAAGTTTGCGGCCGCATTGTTGACGCACACTTGAGGGATCCCGAAGGCTGCGGAAGCCGCGTCGAGCATGGCGGTAATCGACTCAGGGTCGCGGATGTCGCAGACGACCGTTTCGACCGGAGCGCCGAGTTCTTCGATCGCGGCGCGGCCCGCGTCGAGGTTCTCCTGTTTGCGACTGGCGATCACGATGCTCGCCCCGAGACGGGCGAATTCCTGGGCGATCCCCTTGCCCAGACCGGTCCCAGCGCCGGTAATGAGCGCCGCGGTGCCGTCGAAGGTGCCCGCCGGCAGAGCTGACGCCCCCAGTGGCGGTGGCGCAGGTAAGCCTTGTGGTCCGTCGTCGTTGCTCATCACGATCCTCGGTAATTCGGCTCGCGGCCCTCGGCATGGGCAGCTTTGAACTCGGCGAAATCCTCCGATTTGTTGAGGAAGGTCTGGTAGATCAGCTCGTCTTCCATCGAGGAGCGGACCGGAGGCCGTGACAGGTGGCTGATCACACGGCGGGCGAGTTTCACTGTCACCGCGGGTGACGCGGCGATCTTTTCGGCCATTTCATTGGCGGTGCTGTCGAGTTCTTCGGGCTTCACGACGCGGCTCACGATGCCGTGGGCGAGCGCTTCTCGGGCATCGAGGACCCGCCCGGTCAGGACCATGTCGCTGACCAGACCGTGCCCGCACATTTCATAGAGCACTCCCATCCCTCCGGTATCGGGGATCACGCCGTACTTCGCTTCGGGCAACATGAAACGCGCCCCTTCCGCGGCGATGCGAATGTCACACATCAAAGCCCGTTGGAAGGAACCGCCGATGGCCCAACCGCCGATTGCGACGATTATCGGTGCTTCCAGTTCCCAGATCTTCTGAATCCCCTTGTGTCCCCGGGTCATCAACTCGTGGTGGGTCATCTCGGTGACGTTGGTGCCGATGGCGGCGACATCGCGGCCCGAGGACCAGTTCTTGCCCTCGCCACGCCAGATCACCGCTCGCACTGAGGGGGTGGCCATGAGTTCGTCGAATATCGCGAACAGGTGGGCGTCCATGTCATCGTCGAACGCGTTGTGCTTGGCGGTGTTGTTGTTGGTGATGGTCGCCACCGGGCCATCAATTTCCAGGATCAGCTTTTCGGTCACGTCTTGATTCTGTCTGATTGCGGGCCTTGGAGCACATTGGCTGGCCTTACCGTGTGGTTGCCGATTGGATAAGGGCCGCTGAATTGACGAAACTCCTTTGATGAAGATCGATTCACTAGGCAATTGTCCATCCACGCTGCTGCCCGATCCGATGCGGGTCGATGCCGACTCGTTCAGGGGATATATAGAGGCCACCGCCGAAGCAGGGTTCGATGCGGTGAGTCTGTGGGCTTTCCATCTCATGTTCGCAGGTCCGCAAGCAGCCAACGTGGTACTCGAGTCGGGACTGTCGGTGAACGCCGTCGAGGCCGCCATCAGTTGGACTACCGGGCCTACCGACGCGGCGCGTGCAGAGGTCGCCGGATTGGTCGAGACGGGTTCGCAGTTCGGCGCCCACATTGTCGGGGCTGCCTGTCTGGGGCCTATCGACGATCAGGGCGCGGCAGCCGAGGGCTTGGCGATGTTGGCGGATGTGGCGGGCAGCGCTGACATGGTCATTGCGCTGGAGTTCTTGCCGTGGACCGGGGTGCCGAGTTTTTCTACTGCCAACGATCTGGTGGTCGCCAGCGGTGCCGACAACGCCACAATTCTACTTGACGCCTGGCATTGGGTTCGTCAACCGGGCGGCCCCGACCTCGACGCGCTGCGCTCGATTCCCGGCGACCGGATTGCGTACGTGCAGATGTGTGATCCGGGGCCGACACGAGGCGACGACCTGGAGGCCGAGGCGATGACGGACCGTCGACTCCCCGGTGCAGGAACGGTCGACTACGCCTCGATCTGGTCGGCGCTCGACGACATCGGCTCTTCTCCGTTCGTGGCTGCGGAGGTATTCAACCCCGAGATGACGGCCAAGGGCCCCGTGCCGATGGCCGCTGCTATTCACGACGCCTGCTGGCTGCAGTTGCCCTAGTCCTTCCGTTCCTTCTGTCATGACTGCTCATCGGTTAGTACTCGCCGGCCAATACGGGTCGCCCTACACCCTCAAGATGCGCGCGGTGCTGCGCTACCGCCGCGTCCCATTCCGCTGGGTGCTGCGCGACTCCAAGTGGGACGACCTTCCCGACGTGCCGGTGCGGATCATCCCGGTGATCGTGTTCCCTGATGCTGATGGCCACTGCGATGAGGGCCGGGGCGAGGCCATGGTCGACTCGTCGCCTCAGATCATGCGCCTGGAACGCCAGTATGAGGGACGCAGTGTCGTGCCCGGCGATCCGGCGCTTGCGTTCATCGATGGCCTCATCGAGGACTTCGCCGACGAGTGGCTCACCAAGGCCATGTACCACTACCGCTGGGCCTACGAGTCCGACATCGACAAGGCCGGGAAACTGCTGCCGCTGTCGCAGGATCTTCAGATGGACTCGGCAGAGGCGGAAGGTTTCTACGATTTCATCACCACTCGCCAGATCGGTCGACGGGCCCTAGTCGGCTCGACCGACAACAACCGGCCCGTGATCGAGGGCTCGTATCAGCGCGTGCTTGACATTCTCCGACGTGTCTTCGACGAGCGTGACTTTCTGCTGGGAGACCGACCTGGTCGCGGTGACTTCGCGCTCTTCGGCCAACTCAGTCAACTGGTGAGGTTGGATCCGACACCCACGGCCGTTGCGGTGGATCGAGCACCCAAGGTCATCAACTGGGTCGACCGTGTCGACGACCTGTCATGGCTGTCGGTCCCCGACAGCGAGAACGGAAGCTGGCTTGAGGGCGACGATCTGGGTCCTTGCATTGAGTTGCTGCACGAGGCCGGACGTACCTATGCCCCGTTCATGCTCGCCAACGCCGCCGCACTCAGCAGCGGAGCCGACGAGATCGTATGCGAGATCACCGGTCACCAGTATCGCCAAGCCCCGTTCAAGTACCAGGGAAAGTGTCTCGCCTGGATCCGCGACGACTACAAGTCTCTCACCGCAACCGACCGCGCCCGCGTCGACACAACCCTCACCGGCACCGGCTGCGAGACCCTGTTCGCGTAAGCGGAGAATAACCCCCTCGCCTCAATAGGACTCGACACCGACGAGGATCTGATTGAACGGTCTAGCTGTAGTGGACATAGAGGTAGGTCTTTGTGTGCGTTTGCTTGTCGGTCAAGCGCGGAGCGTCACGACGGGGTAGGCGATCACCTTCCGGTCGGCGGTCACAAGGGTGAGATTCTCGGCTATCGCCTGGGCTACGAGCAGCCGATCGAACGGATCACGGTGCAGGGGCGGCAGAACTCGAAGACCCGCCGCATGAGCCGCCGTGAGGTCGAGCCATCCGGCAGCGAGGTGCTCTACAAGTTCTGCGCAACTGTGATCCATCGACAGCTTGCCCAGTTGACGCTTGATCTCGATCTCCGCAACCGATACCGGCGACACGAGCAAGTCGTTAGCGGGGTTCTCCAGTGCGGTGACGGCATCGGAGGAGAGCCGCTCGGGCGACTCGTTGGCCCAGAGCAGGACATGGGTGTCGAGCAGCAGTGATGCCATCAGAGCGGCTCGGTGAGAGCGTCAAGGATCTCCTGCGGTGTATCGTCAAAGTCGTCGGCGATCTTGATGGTGCCCCGGAGTTGGCCTAGTGGCGGTCGTTGCGCCTTTCGGGTGACAGTTTCGAGACCTTCGGCGAGCAACTCGTTGAACACTTCGCTGAGTGTCCGGCGCGACTCGAACGCGATCCGACGCGCCGCCTCATGGATCTCGTCGTCTATGGACACTGTAGTGCGCATACGCGCATCATAGCATCACTATGGTTCACCGGACATCAAACCCGCAGTAGATGCTCTCGTCAGGTAGTGCCAAGCGCTCAGAGTCCGTTCGCGCAAGGTTGTCAGTTCGTGATGTGGGTGGGCCGGCGCGGGTTAGGGCCCGAGTAGCGCGGCGGGGACTACTGCGATCCCGTCACGGTCACGGTAGGCATAGCGTCCCGTAGTAACGATCATTGCGTCCACGAGGTCTGGTCCGAGCCGATCGGCAAGCCATCTCAGATGAACGGTGTCATCTCGCTTCGGAGTAGCGGTCAGTTTGACCTCGACAGCAAGCAGACGCCGGTCCTTCTCGACGATCAGGTCGATCTCGCGGTTGTCGTTCCATGTTTGCAGGTGCCCGACCGAAGCTCCGGCGGCTTGGGCGTAGACCCGCGCGTCGAGGGTCACGAGCGATTCGAACAGTGTGCCGAGCAGTGGTCCCGCACCGAATCCTCGTGGCGCGGCCGGGTTGCCGCTCACCAGGCCCGAGGCGGTCGCACCAATCAGGCGGGCTGCTAGGGCCGGGTCGGCAAGATGGTGCTTCGGGCCACGTTTCAGTCGACTCATCGGGTTTCCCAACGGCCACCACGCCGGCAGCGGGTCGACCAGCCACATCGCTTCGAGCAAGTCTCGGTAGACCGTGGTGGTGGACTTGGCCGGTTTGGCTGATTCGCCACCAGTGGCCGCGTCCCTGATTGTCTCGTAGCTAGCTGTGGTGGAAGTGGCTGCGGCATAGGCGGTCAACCAGCGCCGCACGAGTCCGGGGCGCCTCACCTTATGCCCCATCAACAACAGATCGTGATCGGTAGCTCGATCCAAGTAGCCGTCCAGCAAATCTGGCCGCACCGCTGAGTCCACCGAACGTATGCCCGGGAAGCCTGATGCTTCTATCTCAAGGGCATAGCGATCAAGTGTGGTGTCGGTTTCGCCACTGATGTCTGGGCGACCACCAGCGAGCAACTCTGCGAGGCTTACAGAGGGTGACGCGACTCCGCGTTCGTGAAGGCTCATCGGCCTCATTCGCAGAGTGACGATCCGACCAGCGCCGGAGTGAGTCGGAGCGGTCTGTGGCGATGTCGACCCGGCCAGAATGAAACTCCCAGGCCCAGAACCTCTGTCGACAGCGCGTCTCACAAGATCCCACGACGGCGGATACCGTTGCCATTCATCGATGAAGACAGGCTTGTCGCCCCGCACGAGTTGGCCGGGGTCGGCCTCTACAAGCGCCATGGTCTCGGGATCGTCCAAGTCATAGACCGTTCGGGCCCTTCGCAAGGCCGTCGAAGTCTTTCCCACAGCGCGCGGCCCTTCGAGGCACACCGCCGGTAACCCTTCGAGTAGACGATCAAGTTGGTCATCCACTACGCGACGCTGATATACCTGCTCCACAACCTAGACACTACCATTTCTCACCTTTGAACACTACCGTTTCTCAGCTTTCAACGCTACTAATTCTCAGATTCCTAGACTACCAATCCTCGTCTCCTGCAACGCCCCGCGCTTTCGACATTGACTTCTCGGTAGGCCGCTTCTGCCCGAATCTCAGGCAAGCCTTCACGATTCACCTCTCATCGTGTCGCTCGGGACTGAGAGCCACCCCGGCCACACGAATGATCAGGCCGCTTGCGCTGGGACCGGGCCGGTGCTCTCGCGCTGGCGGTGTCGATCCGCCACGCCTACCGTGACGGGGTCCGCCACGATTCCGGAGGAGCGCCATTGGCTGACCGAAAATCCTTTTGGGCGTGGTGCCTCGAGTCCGAGGAGCCCTCCGACGCGGATCGGGCCGCGCTGGCGGCCAAGCTGTCGAAGCGGTACGGCACCGAGATCACTGCCAAACCGGTGCCCTCGCTGGGCGATGCCGAGTTGCGGGCCCCTCGCATCGGTGTGCCCGACTCGGTGGCCGCCTGGTGCTCCACGACGATCTACGACCGGGCCCGCTACGCCTACGGCGCCCACTTCACCGAGCGGGTCAGGGCCTTCAACCTTGATTTCGGTAACCCGCCCGACGTGGTGGCCCACCCCCGAGACGAGACCGAGGTGGAAGCCACCCTCGACTGGTGCGACGCCAACGGCTATGTGACCGTCCCCTACGGCGGTGGATCGTCGGTGGTGTGGGGTGTCACCCCCCACGACGACCTGGGCCCGACGGTGGTGATATCGCTGGACCGGCTCGACCGCGTGCTCGAGATCGACGACGTGTCCCGGGCCGCCCGCATCCAGGCCGGAGTGTTCGGCCCCCACCTCGAGGAGCAGCTGCGGCCCAGCGGCCACACCCTGCGACACTTCCCGCAGTCCTTCCGGTTCTCGACTCTCGGCGGCTGGATCGCCACCCGCTCCGGCGGCCACTACGCGACCAACCACACCCACATCGACGACTTCGTGGAGTCGGTGCGGATGATCACCCCGGCCGGCTGGTGGGAGTCCCGCCGCCTGCCCGGCTCCGGCGCCGGTCCCAGCCCTGACCGGATGGTCGTCGGCTCCGAAGGGATCTACGGGATCATCACCGAGGCCTGGATGCGAATCCAGCGGCGGCCGGTGTTCCGAGCCACTGCCGGTGTCACGTTCGGGTCGTGGGAAGAGGGCTGCGAGGCTGTCCGCCACCTCGTGCAGGCCAAGCTGTGGCCGGCCAACCTGCGTATCCTCGACCCCGCGGAGGCCCGCCGTGCCGCCGGACTCGACGGCGAGCAGGCTCTGGTGATCGTGTCGTTCGAGTCGGCGGAACTCACCCAGCGCCACAACATCGCGGCCGCGGTCGAGATCGCTCGGGACAGCGGCGGGAACATCGCCGACGACGATGTCCGCGTCGATGACGGGACGGGCGCACCGACGGGACGGGGCGGAGCGGTGGGCGCCTGGCGCAACGCCTTCATCGGAGTCGGCAACGGCGTGGAGACGTCGCTGGGCCTGGTCAACGACACGTTCGAGACGGCCATCACCTGGGATCGCTGGCCCGAATTCGACGCCGAGATCCGCAGCCGGGTGGGTGCCGTGCTCAACGACACGTTCGGGTCGCACCACTCGCTGTCGTGCCGGTTCACCCACGTCTATCCCGACGGCCCCGCCCCCTACTACACCTGGTCGGGCATGGGTGCTCCCCGCAGCGAGATCAGTCAGTGGCAGGCCGTCAAGGACGAAGCCAACCGGGCCGTGGTCGACGCGGGCGGCACCGTCACCCACCACCACGCAGTAGGACGCATGCACCGGCCAGACGGCTACGACAATCAGCGGCCCGAACTGTTCGCCCAGTCCGTTAGGGCCGTCAAGAAGCGCCTCGACCCCAACGGCATCCTCAACCCCGGCGTTCTCGTCGACCCCTGATCCGAATCGCGGCGCATGGCCTTCGCGAGCCCGTCCGCTTGTGATCTCCTCGTGGCGAGCGGTCATGTGATCGAGTGATGCTATGATATCACCTATGCGAACCGTTGTAACCGTGCCTGACCACATACACAAACTGGCCAAGCAGCGCGCCTCAGAACTCGGAATCAGCTTCGCGGAGTTCACGCGGCGTCTTCTCGAGCAGGAACTCGTCGGCACCGATCCGCAAGGAGACATTGACTCGATTCGCGGGATAGTGACGGGCCCTGCGTACGACATGGCCGTTGACGGCGAGCGGCTCATTGGTGAAGCCACCGACGGCCTGCTAACCCACAGGCGCGGCTGAAGCGTGGACTACTCCTACGTAGACACCTCGGCTTGGGTGTCACTGGCCAACAGTGCCGAGGCATCACACGAGCGTGTCGTCGCGGCGATGGGCGACCGTCAAGGGCGTCTGGTCACCAGCGATCATGTGTTGCACGAAACATGGACCGTCATGCGCTATCGCCACGGCTTCGAACCGGCCGAGCGACTGATCAACGGCATCCGTGGAGGCATAACGAAAGTCGAAGTATCGGGCCTGGCCGACCTGGAGGTCGCCGCAGCCATAGACACGGCCTTCCCTGACCAGCGATTCTCACTGTCGGACCGAACCAGTTGGGCTGTCATGCAACGGCTAGGTATCCACGATGCGATCACGCTCGACAAAGACTTCCGCATCTACAGATTCGGCTCGGACCGACGCCGCTCCTTCACCGTCTCGCCCTAATCGGAACCCATGCCTGGCTCCGGGCCTGGGTGCCACGCAACTGATTGACCGGCGTTGTATGCAATCCCGCATCAATGTGTATGATAAAGGTATGCACAAACAGCGGGTAACGGTCACCGTGGACGAAGAGTTGCTTGAAACGGCCAACCGCGCGGTGAGCGAGGGACTTGCCCGATCTGTCAGCGAGTGGGTAAGCGAGGCGATGGCCCAACGGCGCGATAGAGACGCGCGGCTTGCCGTGATACGGCGGCTCGTCGAGGAGTACGAAGCGGAGCACGGTTTCATCAGCGACGAGGAGATCGCCGAGCAAGCCCAACTAGATCGCGACGCGGCCGGGTCATATCGAGCCGATGTCCAGCAAGCAGGATGACCGATATTTTCGACTCCGGTGCGCTCATCGCACTGGAAGGGGACGACCGCCGAATGTGGCGACGGTTCAAGGGAGCCCTTCAAGCCGAGAGCCCACCGAAAACGCACGGGGGCGTAGTTGCACAGGTGTGGCGCGGCGGAACCGGTCGCCAGGCGCGCCTCGCGGTTGCGTTGCAAGCCGTCGAGGTTGTGCCGCTCGATGCCGAGCTTGGACGAAACGCTGGACTCTTGATCGCCGGCAGTCGCCATGCCGATGCAATTGATGCGGCCATAGTCGCACTAGCCGACCACGACGACCAGATCATCACTTCGGACCCCGGCGACCTGGCCATCCTCGCGGCCGCCAGCAATCGCCGGATCGACGTAGTCCCCGTCTGAACCCAACCCACATCCCCGCGGACGACTTCCCTCCAACTCGCCTAGTAGCGCTCGTGGCGGGGGCGGGTGTTGTAACGGTCGATCCACTCCTGCACCATCGCCTCGTCGCTCAAGTCGACCCCTTCATCGAGCATCTCGGTGACAATGTTGGTCGTGGGCGAGCGCATCGCCGGATCCGCTGAGTTGGTCCTCATGTCGGCGAAGGACTCCCGGGCTGCCTCAAGGTTCAGTTCAAGCAACTCAGCGGCGAGGCCCCGGCGTTCCGCGGCGAATCGCAGCCACAGGGGGAACACCCCACTCGATGATGTCGTGCCACTCGTCATCGCACACTGACTTCGCCGGGATCCACACGCTGAGGAAACGCTGCACTCTGTTCGGGCTCCAGCACAGCGGGTCGTCGTCGCACCACGCACAAGCGAACCGGCACACGCTGTCGGCCACGCTCTCAGCCTCATCTGGCACCGCCTCCTCGGCCACGGCGACGAACTCTTCGCAGAGGACGTCGATCTCCTCATCGACCGGGGATCTCGGTACTCGAACAGCACCAGCGGGCAGCAGAGCGACGCGCTGGTAGACGAGAGCACGCATCCCCTGGTCCTGGCGGTCGTCGCCTTCGTCGTCGAGGTCGGTGTGGTCTCTCCGCTCCAGCGCGGACTCGACCATCGCCCGGGCTTCGGCCAAGCCGAGCGGCCGCATCACCGCGTCGGCCTGTTCCGCGAACGGACCCTCGATCTCCCCGACTGGAGGGCCGTACACGAAGTTGCGCGCGTAAGCACCATGGGAACCGTTCACGGTCACGCCGAGACCGCGCAGTTCGCCATCTGCGCGCTCGAAGTCGATCCACACCGACCGCTCGTCACCCCAGGAGTCGGTCAGCAGCACGGCCCGGCGCGGCGCCACATCGCCGAGCGCGCGGATCCAGCCCGGTAGATGTTCTCCGCTATCGGCCAGCTTGTCCAGCAACCGTGCCGCCCGGCGTCTGTCTCGGGACGGGCCGTAGGCGCTGATCGCCGCGGCCACCACAGCTGCGGCGCCATGGTCCGGGCAGAACTCCGCCGCTGCCAGCGCTGTCGAGGCGGGCAGCACCGTGGGAGCAGCAAGACCAAGCGGACTGAACAGGACCTGCGTGTAAGAGGCCCACACCTCTGCCTCATCAAGCTCAGAGCACCCGACCGCAACATCGGCGGCGTCATCCAAAAGCAACTGCTCGAACGGCGGATCCTCCGCCAGAGTTCCCGCCGGTCTCCGCTCACGACGGTGTCCGCGGGAGGTGGTGCCCTTCGGGGTGACGCGTCCGCCCCGGGAACGGCGGTGTGGGCGTGGCATGTGAACTCTCTTCGTCTCTCTCGGCAATGACCCGGCAAGCGCACAACGGTTGGGAAAGCCGGGCGACTGTTTCTAACCGACCACAACCCGACGACGCAACCACTCCCTCTTGAGTATCCAGTCGGCGTGCGACGCCGCCGCGAGCCAAGCGACCACTCTGGCAGTGGATCGTCCGACGATTTTCTTGGGAAAGTTGGTATACAAATCTTAGGTTAGAAAGTGTGCAAATATAGGGTTACGTCCTAGGATCCTTGTCGTGAGGCATGTGGAGCGTCATCTTGGGCCTCGAGTCCGCGAAGCGTTGGACACCTTCCGGGTGGTGGTGCTGCACGGTGCCCGTCAGAGCGGCAAGACCACCCTCGCCAAACAGGTCGCCGCGGAGCGGGACGGCACCTACACCACGCTCGACGACGAGCAGACTCGGCTGGCCGCACTGGAGGATCCCCTCACGTTCCTGCGCGATCAATCGCATCCGATGGTCATAGACGAGATTCAGCTCGGCGGGGATCGCTTGGTCCGCGCCGTCAAGATGGCCGTCGACGAAGATCCGACGACAGGCCGTTTCCTGTTGACGGGGTCCACCGACTTCCTGTCGGTGCCCACGATCAGCGAGTCGTTGGCCGGACGGGCCGCCATCCTGCGGCTCTGGCCTATGTCCGCCGCCGAGATGAACGGCACTGCGGGTTGCGGTCTCGCCGAATGGTTCGAAGGGCGGGTACCGGTAGGTGAGACCACGCAAACGACCCGCTCAGACTACTTGGAGATGGTCTGCTCGGGCGGGTACCCGGAGGCGGTCAATTTGAACTCTTCGGCACGGCGGATGTGGTTCGAGAGCTACGCGGAGACGGTGCTGAGCCGCGACGTGACCGCGCTCGCCGATGTGCGGCGCTCCGGCGGCCTGCGTGCTGTTCTGCAACTCGCAGCAGCGCGCACTTCCGGCGAGCTCAACGTCGCCGACTGGTGCCGACGGCTGGCGATCGACCGCGGCACGCTGGAGAACTATCTGGGCTGGCTGCGCATGGTCTTCCTGTTGCACGAATTGCCGGCCTGGACCCGCAACCTCACGGCCCGAGTGGTGAAACGACCCAAACTCCACCTTGCCGACACGGGTCTTGCCGCCGCGCTGATCAACGTAGATCACGAGGCTCTGCGACCGGCCACCGCGGTGGCCACCGGGACATTGCTGGAGACCTTCGCCACCAATGAGGTCGCACGCCAACTCTCAGCCAGCGGAGAACCGCTGCACCTCCACCATTACCGCGACAGCGCCGGTCGCGAAGTCGACCTCGTGATCGAGCGCGCCGACGGCGCCGTCGTCGCAGTGGAAATCAAAAGCACCGCCTCGCCAGGCACCGACCACCTCAAGCACCTCGCCTGGATCCGCGACCACCTCGACGCTGTGTCTCCAGACACCTTCCGCGCGGGCGTACTGCTGCACACCGGACCCCGAAGCCTCAAAGTAGGAGACCGTCTGTACTCCGCGCCCATCGACACGCTCTGGAGCCCAACGGCAGGTCGCCGGTAGCCGGAGCCACATACCCCGTAGGGCTAGCTCTTCACTTCACGGGATCGAATAGGTGCGCGCTGCATCTTGCGCGAAACTGGCGCCTGATGGAGATGAGAGCACCATGAGCAACAGGGCGAGCCGGGACAGCTGGAAGAATGAGCCTCTCACTGACCCGCAGCCGATCCCTGCGCCCGACCGGGTCTGGACCGATGAGGAGATGGGTTCGATGCGGCTCGGCTATGTCCCGCAGATGATGGAGGAGAAGTGGTTCATGTTCATGGAAGCGAACCGCCTGTTCGCGCATCGCAGCTGGACCGGATTCGGAATCTACGAGGCGACGTTCGCCTCCACCGAGGTGGACACGTCATTGAATCCGTGGTGGTCACCGGCGACGACACAAAGCACCTGCGCTCCTCGGACGAGGAGGAGTCGGCAACTCTAGAGATGCTCATCGACAGCCACCTTCTACAGAAGCCGCTGTCTGAGGAACAACGAGATGGCAATGCCCCCCACACCAATTGGGAGTTCACCGTGCCGACGTTGCCCAAAGAGTCGTTCTTTCCGAGGGTCATCAAGAACCCAGAATCGAGCTAGCCGTCAGTTGTCCACAGGTGCCTCTTGGCCTCCACCGTTGGGTGGCACTCCTCTACCGGTCCGTGATTGACCCGCCAGAGGCCGCTTAGTCGCCCGCCGCGCGTGGCGCGAGGATGTACCCGTTCAGATCGCCGATCATCTCCCAGGCATCGGGAGTTCTCCAGGCGAGCCACGCGGCCAGTGCGCAGGTGAGACCGTCGAGTGTGTCTTCAAGCCGCTTCAGCGCCTTTCCCCGAGCCATCTCGGTCGTCTCCGACGCGAGAGCTTCCTGCAACCTGGCGTTGTGGAGGATGCCAGGCGCCTCACGTGCGGCGAACTCGCGAAGGTGATTCTGATACAACTGCATTGCCTGTCTGCGATCGGCAACTCTGCCCTTCTTGTAGGGCAGCCGCTCGTCCAGCTCGAATAGCCTCACATGAATTGTGTGCGGGTAGACCTCCACCGCAACGCGGCGATGGCCGCCACCCCTGCGCAACTCTGGATCTAATGCGAAGCCGCGAGCCTGAAGCGCACGGCCGAGGTCAATCCCAGCCACCCATCCGTTGGCGACAGCCGCGCTGGCCGGGTAGGCAGACACCTTGTACTGCCAAAACCGTCGACCGATCTCTGGATCAACCCATCGGGGCTGCGGACGGAGCACTGAGGAGTCGAGCGCGGCCTCGCCATCGGGCTGTGCCGCAGACTGCGGGCGATCCGTGTGTGGCGAGCAGAGCACCGGAGCATCGATCGTTACGATGACAGTCCCGTCAACCGACGCAATCTCATCCGCGAGGTCTTCGATCGGCTGCACAGCGGCTTCAATCCGCGTGCAACGCAACGTTTCGGGCGACTCGCCTTCAAGCCAGCAGATCCCGCTCTCATTAGTTGCCTTCCACGCTAGGTCAAGACCGATGAACGTAGCCACGACACATGTTCTAGCAGTCTGTTCGCGCCGTCGGCTGTCGGGACGGCATCTGGACCCGCGCTGACAATTCGGCGTTCATCATCACACGAGCGACCCGGCCGTTTCCGTCCTCGAACGGGGGGCGGAGGGCGGTTCCCGCGCCCTGGTCGATCCGACCACTGCTTGGGGGTGACGATAGGATCGAAGTCCTCTATGGGTGAAATCCCGCTTCTGCCTGCTGTCGGTTTCGGTACTGCGCCGCTTGGAGGGCTCTACGCGGCAGTCTCGCCCATCGACGCCGCCGCCGCGGTCGCGGAGGCGGTGGAGATCGGCTACCGGTACTTCGACACCGCGCCCCTCTATGGCTACGGCGCAGCCGAGCGGGCCCTCGGCCGCGGACTGGAAGGCTGCGGGGCTCAAATGGCGGTGTCTACCAAGGTAGGCCGCATCATTGATGAGATCGCTCCGAGGCCCGCAGGCGACATGTTCGCCGGTAGCAGCGGCGCGACCATGTGGGACTTCTCCGCTGACGGGGTGTGCCGGTCTTTGGAGGCGAGCCTGAAGCGACTGGGCCGCTCCTACATCGATGTCGTGTTCATCCACGACCCCGACCATCACGCCCGCCAGGCCCTGGACGAGGCCTACCCGGCTCTGGAACGCCTACGTGATGAGGGTGTGATCGGAGCAGTGGGCGTGGGAATGAACGAACCCAAGCTCCCTACCCAGTTCGTGACCGACACCGACATCGACGCGGTGCTCATCGCGGGCCGCTACACGCTGCTGGACCAATCCGTCGATCGGGCACTCTTCACCGCCGCCATGGCCCGAGGGGTCCATGTGATAGCTGCGGGCGTCTACAACTCTGGAATACTCGCCGCCGTCGAGACCAATCCCCACTTCGACTACGCAGTCGCCTCAGCGGAGATCTTGTCGCGGGCCCGCCAACTCCAAGCGGCGTGTGACGACTTCGGAGTGCCGCTTGCCGCGGCCGCGGTCCAGTTCGTCGTCCGCCATCCAGCCGTCGGCACTGTGCTGCTCGGGGCCCGCAGCCAAGCTGAGGCCGCCGAGAACTGGTCCCACACCCACGCTGGTCTGCCCGATGACCTGTGGACCGCGCTCGACGAGATCATCAAAGGGGCAGACGATGTGGATTGACGCCCACCACCATCTGTGGGATCCGGCGGTGCGGCCCCAGACCTGGATGGATCAGAGTTGGCCCATCAATCGCCCCTTCGACACTGGGGATCTGCGCGCCGCCATCGAAGGCACCCCAGTAGAAGCCACCATCGTGGTTCAAACCGAGCCCACCATCGACGAGACCCTCGAGATGCTGTCGGTGGCCGCCGCCAACCCGCTGATCGTGGGGGTGGTGGGATGGCTAGACCTCCACAATGACGTGAACCGCCAACTCGACGAGCTTGACACCTCCCACGGCGACGAGCTCCTTGTCGGAGTCCGCCACCAGGCCGAGTCCGAGGCCGACCCAAACTGGCTGAGCACCAATCCAGTTGTGGAATCGGTGCGCGCTCTCGGCCGCCGCGGGCTCACGTACGACCTGCTCGTCAAGCCCCACCAACTCGCCTCCGCCATAAACTTGGCCCAAGCCACACACGACGCCACCCGCCTCGTGCTGGACCACTGCGCGAAGCCGCCCATCGGCTCAGACCTCACCAACTGGACCCGATCCATCCGAACCCTTGCCGGCTTCGAGCACGTCGCCTGTAAACTCTCCGGCCTAGTCACAGAAGCCGACTGGGCGGCCTGGACCCCAACGGACCTCACGCCCGTCTCCGATGTCGTACTGGAGTGCTTCGGTCCCGACAGGACGATGTTCGGCTCGGACTGGCCCGTCTGCCTGCTCGCCGCCACCTACCACGGAGTCACAGACTCCGCTGACGCTATGACGACAGGACTGAGCGATCACGAGCGAAGCCAGCTATTCGAGGGCACTGCCCGCGAGTGGTACAGCCTCACGTAGCAGCCGGGTCCGTCCGCGCCGTTCCTATCCGACATCGACAGCTCCAGGTAGGCGGCGGAGTAGTCAGGGTCGGGGTTCATGGCATCGGAGCCGTTGAGTGTCCGGCTGGTAGGAAACCGCAAATCAATCACCGCGGCGGTTCTGATAGTGGTCATCGCATTCGAACCTCTCGGAACCCGCGCGGTACTAGAGTCGGGAAGGCAAGACCTGTGTCGATCGGTTCGTCCAGAGACCGGCGTGCAGCGCAGCTCCGACCACTCCGCTGAGATCTCCGTGGGCAGCGAGGGCGACTGGAGGCGGCGGCCGCAATGGCGCTAGGAGAGCCTCAAGCCTCGGACCTACAGCATCTAGGAGACGTCGACCTGCTTTGGAGAGCCCACCTCCTAGGACCACTATCTCTGGATCGCTGAAACACACGGCTGCGGCGAGGCCGTGGGCCAGCGCGTCCATGGCGTTGGACCAGACCCTCGCCGCGACGGGATCCTCGGACAATGAGGCCACGATCTGCGGGACGCTGAGGGCTTGTCCCGTCTCTCGACGGTAGGCATCGCTGATGGCTCGCCCGGATGCCACCCGCTCAAGAGGGCGGCTGTCGCTGCCGACCGGTACGAATCCCATCTCGCCTGCCAGTTGCGAGCCGCCGCGCTCGGTGCCAGCGACGGTGAAGTGGCGCGAAGCCACGCCCGTTCCGACAGACACGTACAACATCGACGCAGCGCCCACGCCGCGGCCTGTTTCCCACTCGGCTCGGGCCCCGAGGTAGGTGTCATGGTCCAGCACGACTGGCAGCCCAAGACCCCGCCCCACAGCGGCGGACACGTTGATATCGCGCCACCCCAGATTCGTCGCTTCAATCACTACGCCGGATGGACCGTCCACGATGCCCGCACAACCAATCCCGACTCCACGGACGTCGGCACCCTCCGCGGTGCACACGAGTTCGTCGATCGCTTCACGGATGGCCGCCAGGACGGCGGCAGCCGGCTTGTCGGGCCCTGTGCCTCCCCGCAGCACTCGGCCCAGCCCCGTGCCGTCGTAGACCGCCGCCTTGAAGGCGGTACCGCCGATGTCGACGCCGATCGCGGCAGATGAGAGCGCGTCGGATTCCAAGCTTGTGTTTGGCGATGGGGATTGGGAGACATTGATGCGCTCGGTCCGGTGGTATGCGATCCTTCCTTCGAGCATGGTGGCTACCGGATGAAGCTGCGTGTCCACGATGGCGATATCGGCCCGGCGTCCTGGTGAGAGGCGGCCGCGTTCGGTGTCGCCGAGTAGATCGGCAGGGTTCGTCGATGCGACCGCGGCCAGCTCATCCCATGTGGCGCCGGTGACTCTCTGCACCTGCCTGACCGCATCGGGCATCGTCAGCAACGAGCCGGCGAGGTTTCCATCGCCGCTGCGGGCCGCTTCACCGCACTCGACGATCTCGCTCCCGATGCGGTAGGTACCAACCGGCGCGCCCATGCCTGCCATCGCGTCGGTCACCAGGAAGATGCGGCCGGGTCCGGCCAGGCGCCAAGCTATCTGGATGGCCTCCTCGCTGAGGTGATGATCATCGGCGATAAGCGAGACATAGGCTTGGGGGTGCAGTAGCCCGGCACCAACCGCGCCCACCTCACGGTGATGCAGCGGCCCCATCCCGTTGAAAGCATGGGTTAGTCCCGACGCTCCCGCGTCGAACGCGGCAGACGCCTGTGCCGCTGTTGCGGCGGTGTGTCCGAGCGAGACCGCAATCCCCGCCTCGACCAGCCGAGCAATCGAGTTCGATGCACTCTCCAACTCGGGGGCGATGGTCACAAGAGCCACTACGTCCGCCTCGCGCAGCAACTCGACTGAGAGTCCCTCAGGGCCGCTCACGAGTTCAGAGCGCGGATGGACGCCCGCGTAGTCGGGCGCGAGCTCGGGCCCCTCGATGTGCAGGCCGAGCGGCATCGCGCCCCGATACCCGGCCGGCCGGGATCTGATCGCGCCATAGGCGGCTCGCCGCTGCTGAGGGGGTGAGGTTATGACCGTGGGTAGGAATGCAGTCACGCCATGGCTCAGGAGCCGCTCGCCGATCGGCCACATCTTCGAGGGGTCGGTCGTGATGTCGTGGCCGAAAGCGCCGTTCAGTTGCAGGTCGACGAATCCGGGCAGGGCCACGTGCGGGGTGAAGTCCACATCGGTCCGGCGTTCCAAGCCGTCATCGGTTAGCGGACCCACCTCAAGGATGCGGCCGGACGCGACGGTGATACGGCCGCAGTAGAGCCCACCCCGTCCGTTCGGCAGCATGGCGACTAGGCGCATGTCGCTCGGCCCCCGGTGCCTTCCTCGACAATGTGCTGTGACAGCAACCCGGGGGACGACCCCCTCCACAGGACGACGCCCTTCAGCATCGCCCCACCCGGGCTCGGTCACCTGACTCGAAGGCGTCGACAACCGCGAGGAAGTTGTCACCGATCTTTGCCTCAGCCTCAACTTGGGTGGTCTCGTGGTTGCACAGCGCCAGGATTGGCTCTTGCCAGATGGAGCGACCGACGGCGAAACCCCTATAGCGCTCGTTGCCGTCTCGGCAGGAGAACGCCTGCCGCAGTGCGCCGATGTCGGATCCTCCCCCCAAGATGAGGATTGCCGCGTCCTGGCGTGCTGATGCCACGAGCGCATCCAGGCGGGCAGCTTCCTGTGCGTTGGAATGGCCCTCCATCTTCCACAACGCGGGCGAGACCCCCGAGTTCAAGATCTCCTCCGCGGCCGCCCGCTGGAGGCCCGCGAGCACGCCGTCCGTGTGCAGGCGCGACGAGCACTCGTCCAGCCCGTCGTGCGGCCTGGGGTGGATCAACAACTCCAGCAGGAGGTCAGCATCGCAGCCGGAGATGACATCGTTTATCTGGCGCAGCGCAACCAGTTGCTGCCGCTTCCTGGCTTCGGCATCGTCAGGATGCCATCGCAGCAGCACCTTTCCGATCGGTTCTCGGAGGGCGCGCAGTTCCTGATCCAGAAGAACGGCTGTCGCGTCGGGGCGGAGCGTGTCGCCTCCTGACTCCTCCAGGGCGAGGGCGACACGGACGCCGGCCGAGTCGGCTTCCCGCCCGATGCGCTCGTTGCCGCGGTCGATGAGTACGGCAACATCGGCGTCCTCGGCAACGCGTGGCAGCGCCGTCTTCAGGCCCTGCCAGACGATTAGCTTCAGGTCACTGAGGTGTGCCGGGCCAGTATCGGCTCCGATGGCGCTCAGAGCACGCCGAAGGCTGCGGCGATGGTCGAACGCCATCATGTACATCGGACGCTGATGCACGAGTTTGATCATTGCTGCTCATTTTTGTCTGCAAGGATGCCTGGATCCTGGGGGATGTCTTCGCCCAAAGGGGTCTGTCCCGTCTTGGGATTCAGTTCCACATGGGCGTGAACCCCGAGTGGAGCGTCCGGGTCCAGGCCCTTAGCCAGGCCGCGCCGCAGACCGGCGAGCTGGGACACGATCAGGCAGGCCACAGCAGTCGATACTTCCGAGGCGCCGCGAGGAGTCTCGATGCTGCAGCGCGGGTCCGGGCCCACCGTGAACACCCGGGCTCCGCAGGCCTCAATGTCGGCTGCCACGGCTAGCTCGTGGGCGAGGCTGGTGCCGCACAGGACGAGGGCGGCGGTGCGCTGGTCCGCGAGCGAGATCGGTCCGTGGCGGAAGTCCAGGACGGGAAACCCTTCGGCGAACGTGGCCGACATCTCCTTGATCTTGAGCGCGGCCTCAGGCGCCAGTTGCCCGTTCAATCCACTACCGAGCACGAACACCGACTCGAGCGATAAATCCGCAAGCTGCTCGGTTGTGTGCGGGGCCGCCTTGATGACTTCCGCACCCATCTCGCTGATCCCCTCGAAGACAGCCGTGGTGTTGCTGCCGGCCGCGGTGAGTTGCGCGGCCAGGGAGGCCAGGAGCATGCTGGTGAACGATCTCGACTGCACCACCGACTCCTCCGAGGCGAAGTCGACAACGACGGATTCGGTGCACACCTCGCTCAGCGGACTGTGGGGGCTTGCAGTCACGGCCATCAGCGTCGAGCCCAGCCTGCCGGCTCGCAGACACGCTTCGATCGTCTCGGTGGTCTCGCCCGACCTGGAGACGGCGACCACCGTATGAGCGCGGGGTGACTGCGGGTCCGATGCAAGCCAGACCTCTGAGGCCGCCTCGGCCCACGCGAACGTCGGCAACGTCCGGCGGTGGGCGAAGGCCAGCGCCCGAGCGAGGTGAGCCGTCGATCCACAACCGATGTACAGGGTCGGCCCCCGAGTCAGCTCGTGCTGCAACGCAGTTGCGGACACCCCGACCTCGACGGCTCGAGGCCAAAGGCCAGGCTGGGAAGCGATCTCCGCAGAGGTGGCGGACCCGGCGCTGCGCAGGTTCTGGATCGAACGTTGAGGTGCGTCCTTCATGGGCGGCCCGCCGTTCGGTCAGCGTCCAATAAGAGAGATTGGGACGAGGCTTCGTCTGGAACCTCTTCCGGCAGATCCCGCGGGTCGACTACTGTGCTGTGGCGACGGGCCTCTTCGGCGGCGAAGGCTACGCGGTGGGTGCGCAGGGCCTCCCCGAACGCTTGCCGTCCTGCCTTCGTGGGCTCCCCGATCTCGTCCAGGTACCGGTGCACGAGGGCGCGGTCGCCGCCGCCGTGGCTGGCGCTCAGGCCTGCGCGCTCGGCACCATCGGCAGCCCAGAACCGGCGGCGCCGATCAGAAAACGAGTAGAGCTCGACCCCCGCGGCGGTCACAGTGGCCTCCGCTCGGGTGCCGGAGATGATCGTGTGCCTGCTGCGCAACTCGGTGAACGCGCTGAGGGTGATCGTGGCGGTCTGACCGCCCGCGAACAGCAGTGACGCCACCTGGGTGTCAGCCACGTCGTTGTCGCCGAGGTAGACGCACCGGCCATACCGGCTGTTCTCCAATGCGTCCCTGACCGATGCGACCGTCTGGTCGGCCACGATGGCCTCGACGGGCCACGAGAAGTCTCCCGCGAGGGCCGCGTCCAGGTAGATCCTCCGAGCGTCGTAGACACAGTCCACCGAGCAGTCAATACAGCGCTCGGCAGCACCGGTCGGCCTCGATTCGGGCCGGAAGTGGGTGAGGCTGGCGAAGGATGACACCGCCACGCACTCGGAGTCGATCAGGTGCATGATCCAGTCGACGTCATGACACGCCTTGGCCACCATGAAATCAGCGGCCGTGGCGGTGGAGTGCCAGTTGCCCCGGACGAACGAGTGGGCGAAGTGCCAGAACCCGACCGGCTCGAGATGCAGAACGTTGACTATGTCGCCTATGGCGCCGTCGGCGATCAGCGAGCGCAGCAGCCGTGTGTATGGCGCATACCGCAGCACGTGGGCCACCAGGATGGGCGGGGCGGCATCGCCGAGTCCGGCCCGTAGCCGACAGCAGTCCTGCCATGACCGCGCGATCGGCTTCTCGAGCAACATGGGCACTCCCAGCCGAGCGAACCGCAGGGTCGGCTCGACATGCATGTCGTCCATCGTCGCTACGATCACGCCGTCGACCTCACCGGCGTCCAGTTCGAGGGCGTCCCAACTGGACGCTCGCCGCGCCCCGGCCGATCCGAACGAGCTGAGGAGCCGCCGCTGCTTGCGGACGTCGGGCTCGGCGACGGCCACGACCTCGGCGCCGCGCTCGGCGGCCAGACGGGCGTAGGTGTAACCCCTCGTTCCGGCCCCGATCACCGCTAGCTTCAGACCTTGGTTCACCGTCGTGCTCATGGGCTCATCCCTTCATGTCCGTGAGGGTGATGCCGCGGATGAGGTGCTTCTGCACCAACGCCAACATGACGACAAGCGGCACGATCGACACCGCGGCCGCGGCCATGGTCAGGCCCCAGTCCACCTGGTACTGGGTCACGAAGTAGCGGATTCCGACGCTGAGCACCCACCGCTCGTCAACCCTTCGAACTGCCGGATAACAGGCCGCTAGCGAACTGTTTCTGCAACAACAGATAGTAGATGAGAATCGGTATCGAGGCCAAGAACATGATCCCGAACATCTGCCCATAGTCGTTGTTGTACTGGCCCAGAGCCACAAAGATCCCTGAGGTGATCGTTATGCCCTGGCTGGGTCCCAGGATGAACAGCGGCGTCACTAGGTCGTTCCAGGTCCACAAACCGATAAAGATAGCGACAGTCGCAGTCGCCGGGCGCAGCAGTGGAAAGACGACGTACACCAGCGTCTGCATCGGACTAGCGCCGTCAACGACAGCAGCCTCATCGAGATTCCTGGGGAGTGTCGACATAAAGCCGACGTAGACGAACACGGCGAATGACAGAAAGCCTCCCCCGACGTTGAACAGCACCAGCCCGGGAAAAGTCCGGGCGATACCGAGAAATTCCAGCACCTCGACTGCGGGGATGAAAACCACGTGAGGGGGGATCATCATGCCCGACATCAGCACCATGAGAGCGATCTTTGTGATTCTGTTCCGGCGCCGCACTACCCAGTAGGCGACCGTGGCGGCGACGGGGACGATGATGATGACGGTGGCAATCGAAATTATCATGCTGTTCCGCAGTCCGATCCACAACAGATTGTCAGAGCGAGTCAGGCCATCGGCCAAGTTCTGCGTGGTGACGGGGTTCGGCAACGCCAAGGGTCGGCGCGAAATCTGCGTATTGATCTTGAAGACATTCACCACGGCGATGTAGAGCGGAAGCGAGAATGCTGCGACCGAGATGCCGGCGAGCAGCAAGCGCGTCCGACGCGACAGTGTTGTCTCGCGGGTCCTACTCACAGCTGGACCTCACGACGTCGCATCAGACCGATCAGGATTGCCGATACAGAACCGATGATCAACAAGAGCACAAACGCAATAGCTGACGCGTAGCCGGTCCGGTTGTTTGTGAACCCCATGCGCAGGAGGTAGAACACTGCGGTTTCCGTCCGGAAACCCGGACCCCCACCGGTCAGCACGGCTACGTGGTCATAGAGCCGGAGTGTGGTGATGAGGACGATCGTCACCGCGATGGTCACGCCTTGGCCCATGAGCGGAAACGAGATCTTGGAGAAGCACTTCCACGCTCCTGCGCCGTCGATCCGAGCGGCCTCCAATAGATCATCCGGTACCGACTGCAGAGCCGCTAGGTAAACCACGGTAGTGAAGCCGATCATCTGCCAGGTGACCACCGCTGCAATCGACCAGAGCGCCAAATCCGGTTTGCCCAACCATGGCTCGGCCAGGCTCTCCAATCCAGTGGACTCAAGCACCGAGTTCAGGATCCCACGGTTGGACAGGATCGTGACGAAGATGAAGCTCACCACGACTGCACTCAAGACTTGAGGTATGAACACCAGCGTACGAAGAACACGGTAGTAGCGTGACGTCCCATCCAACACGACAGCCAAGGCCAATCCACCCAGATTTGCGCCGATTGTGACGGCGATTGTCAGCTTCGCCGTGTTCTTGAGAGCCCGGTGCAGCGGCTCGTCGCCGAACAGTTCGCGATAGTTGTCGAGGCCGACGAAGTTGGCGTCGTTGAGCAGCGGATTCTGGTCGGTGAACCCGACATAGAAGCTGATTGCCAGAGGAATGAGAACGAACGTCGTAAACAGCAGCAGGCCTCCAGAGGCCGCAACCTCGAGCATCGTGATTCGACGCCCTGCGCCCCGACGAGGGCTCAATCGTTGCAAGGAAGACCTCCCTCAGAAGAAACTCTCGGCCTGCGGCACCCCGCACCGCAGGCCGAAGAGAATTCGCGCAAGTTTACCGGGAGGCCTGATCTAGCTGTTCGCGGCGTCGAAGGCTTCGTCGAGTCGGGCCATCTCGTCGACGACATCGTCACCGAGGAAGATGTTCTGCGCTGCCGCGTAGAACTCATCGTTGAAGCCCGGGGGCATGAGCATCCGGTCATTGACGGTCCAAGCGAATGGGGGCACGACGGTGTTGCTCGTGTCCGTCGTCCAAGCGAAAGCTTCGTTGTAGATAGGCAGCACATCAGCACCGAGATCGGGCGCTCCCTGTCCCTTCACGTACACGAACAAGCCGTCGGACTCGATCAAGAAACGCGACACCTCAGGGTCGGTGTGCCAGTTCTGCGCGAATTGCAACGCTTTTTCGACATCCTCGGCCTGTGCAGAGACCGACAAGTTACCGCCGACATGGAGCGGGACAACCACATCCCCGCTGTCGGTCGGGAACGGGAATACACCGACCGGAAAGTCGGCTTGTCCGGCCGCGCCCAGCCACCACGAACCCATCATGTACATCGCTGCCTCCCCGTCGAGGAAGGCGTTGGTGGCGCCATCGTAGGCAATGCCGAGCGCTCCGTCATCAAGTAGACTCTCATCGACGAAATGCTTCCACTTGTTGGCCGCAGCCACAACATTGTCATCGGAGAACGACACCTCGCCGGCTGTGCGCTTGATGACCCAATCGGGGTCCTGGCCCAGCACGTCGACTGCCATGATCGTGGAGAGCGGTAGCGAAGCAGACCAAGGCTCCCCTCCGGCGTAGGAGATAGGCACGAACCCTGCATCCCTGGTTGCCTGCGCAACATCGAGGAACTCGGCGTAGGTGGTCGGCACGTCTAGACCAAGATCAGCAAAGACGCTCTCGTTGTAGAAAACCATAGTGATGATCTGGCCACCCGATGGCGTCTGCCAGGCATTGCCGTCGATCTTCGTGGCATCCGGGAAAAGGTAGTACTCGTTGAGGTAGTCGTCACCGTACGGGACCAGCAGGTCGGCCTCCACGAAGTCATTTACATTTAGTGCGGCCTGAACATCGGGGAACTGGCCCGAGGCTTGGAGTTGCTTTGCGTAGGCCGTCCTGTCGAGATCCGGAGTCACGAGTTTTACGACATTCAACCCGTCAATAGGTGCTGCAGCTGCGGCCAATGTGGCGTCCCAGAACTCGGGAGTAAGCGCCGGCGTCTCAAAGACAAGCACCTCCAGATCGAACTCTTCCGCGGGTTCAGCTTCGTCGTCCGGCGCGGGTTCAGCTTCGTCGTCCGGCGCGGGCTCAGCTTCGTCGTCCGGCGCGGGCTCAGCACCGTCGTCGTCGCCACACGCCCCGGCGATCAAGGCCAACACAAAAAACACACCGAAGAGTCGCACAATAATATTGGACTTAGACATCGAGAATCCCCCTTGAGTAATCGATTACTTCATTGTACAACACAACCTCAGCGATCTGTCAAGTAGCGGTTGTGGGGTGGGTCCGGTGGCGCAAGGCTCATGCGGGGCCTCACCGTGAGGGACCCACCAGCACCAACCAACACACCCATAGCACCTGGACTCACAAACGGGTCCCCGTCAGTTGCTGATTAACCATCGGCTATTGTTCACGACCATGGCGACAATCCGTGACGTGGCGGCTGAGGCTGGATTATCGACGGCCACAGTGTCCCGAGTGATCAACAACAACGGCCGCGTGGATGTGGCGTTGGTAGCTCGCGTGAACGAGGCCATTAACCTGCTCGGCTATCGGGCGAACCCGCTCGGCCGTGCGCTGCGACGCAAACGGACGCCTATCTGGGGCTTCCTGGCATCTGACATCGAGGCTCCCTTCTTCGCGTCGCTCCTGCACGGGCTCGAAGGACAAGCACTGCTAAACGGCAAGCTGCTCATGCTGTGCAACACAGGCGAAGACCTCGAACGAGAGCGCCAATACATCCAGACAGCGCTCGATTACCAGTTCGGTGGCCTTGTCATCGCGGCGGCATCGATGACCGCGACCGAGTTGGACGTGCTCCAAGACGAGATGCCAGTCGTGCTGGTTGACCGCGTCTCGGCTACCTACCCCGAGATCGATGCAGTGCTGGTCAACAACCACCTTGGGGCCCACTTGGCGGTGACTCACCTGTTGGAGAATGACTACCGGCGCATCGGGCTTATAACCGGTCCGTTGGACATCAGCACGGCTCATCAGCGTCGAGCGGGCTACTGCTCAGCGCTCGTCGACTATGGGATCGGCGTGACTGATGACCTCGTCGTCACCGGCGATTTCTTCGCCCCCAGCGGCTACGCAGCAGCAACGGCACTTGTCACGGCGGATCAACCTGCGGACGCGTTGTTCGTTGCAAACGGACAGATGGCCGTGGGAGCTTACGCTGCGGTGCGCGACCTCGGCATCTCCATCCCAGATGAGTTGGGGTTCGCTACATTCGATGACGATCTGTGGATGACGCTGGTCGATCCATCACTTACCGTTGTGCGGCAACCCGCCTACGAACTCGGCGAGGCTGCAGCCCAGATTCTGCTGCGTAGAGAAAGCGTCAAGGATCCTGAAGCGGGCAAGGTCGTCCGCCACATCTTGGAACCGGAACTAATTGTGCGGGCCAGCAGCTGCCGTGGGGTCGGCCCCTGATTCGGGCCCGCGTGTTGTGGGTCGGAGTCCCCAAGGATGGGAGGATGACCACAATGAAGAGGAGACGTCACACTCCGGCTCAGAGGACACCCTTGCGAATTGTCGCGTTCCCATAAGGACGCGGCTCACCTGTCTGCACGATGACAACGGCGGAACTGGCGTAATCGTAGAAATCGTGCCGCTTGAGTCCCACGATGTGCTCATCGGCTACCCCGGCGCGTCTGAGAACGGCTCTGCACTCAGTATGAACTTCGACCTCGCCGAGTGGTTCGGCCATTAACATGGCGCTGGGCAGATCGTCGATATCCACCGGAATTGCCGAGACTACGGCCTCAAGCGCTTCCGGTGTAGAACATCCCACAAGCCGGAGGACCGGCGGACCCAAGGAGCCCGCGGGGAAGTTGCGATCTACAATGACTGCCACGTCCCCGTGCCCCATCCCGGCCAAGGCCATGAGCAGTTCCGGGGACAGCCGCGGGTCAACACCGATGATCATTTGACTCCTTAGTAATCGATTACTCAAACTATAGAACGTGTCGTGCAGGAGCCGCAAACGAACCGGTGTCGTTCACCAGCGCGGTTCAACCTGTGCCATCGCTTATTCCCGACGGACTATTCTCCCAGAGTGTTGAGGGCCCTTCAGCGCCTGGGGGCGCAGGTGTTTCATGTGAGAGGCGCGACTGCGATTCTAAGGATGTCTGTCGGGGCGCGCCGATGGACAACGAGCTTGATACGCATCAAGTGTTGCGCATATTGCATACGTTTAATACTTTGACTACATGACCAAACCGACCAATGTGCTGCTTGATCCAACCTTGAGAGCCGTAGCCAAGCGTCGGGCGTACGAGCGAGGTCTCAGCGTCTCCGCCTACATCCGCGAACTGATACGGAACGACGACGCGGCAGCCCACGCCCGCGCAGGTGACATCGCACCATTGATCGGCTTTCTTGGCACCGGCGCTGAACCCAGCGATATCGCACGCAACAAACACGAGATGGTCCAACAGGCTTTCACCCAGACCCTGGATCGCAAGCGGCAAACCCCGGCTGATCCAGGGTGAGCCAAGTCTTCGTCGACACCAGTGCCTGGTACGCACTTGCCGCGACCGATGACCATTCTCATGAGCGCGCTGTGCGTCTGCTCGGCGAGCACCAAGGACGGCTAACCACCACCGATCATGTACTCGTGGAGACGTGGGTGGTGGCCCGCAGTAGGCGACACCGCAGCGCCGCCGACGAGCTCATCGCCAAAATCCTCGACGACAATGTTGCGGAGGTCCTGACCGCTACACCTGGAGACATCGTGAGCGCCTTGCGCATTGGCGAGATCTTTGCCGACCAGGACTTCTCGTTGATTGACCGCACCAACTGGGCCGTCATGGAGCGCTGCGGCATCAGCGAGGCCGTGGCCTTCGACATTGACTTCTCCGTATACCGCTTCGGTCCGAGCCTCAGCCAAGCCTTCACGATTCACCCCTAGAGGATCCGAACCACTACAGCTAGAGCGTGTAGTCGGTGTCGTCTCGCACCTGCGCGAAACAGTTGGCATCTAGAGCGTGATTCCACAAACGCCGGCCCTGGACCATCATCCTGCGGTGCGGGTGCTCCGGACTCCACCACATCGCCGTCTCGACCCGCTTGCCGGCATCAAGCGCAGCCTCAATCGCGGGGACAAGGTCCGTACCCGCAGACACCACCACGGCGGGTTCACATGTCCAACCTTCTCACCGGATTGCGCCCAAAAAATATACCCCGCCATTCACGGGGGAACCGGGAAGGCGGGGAGGAGTGCATGAACTCTAGCAGACCCGACAAACAAACGGTCGGCTTCTGTGCGGACCTGTCGGGAGGCTCGCTTGGTCCGGCCCTGTCACAGGGTGTGTCTAGGGTACCCCTCCATGAAATGGCGTTCATGTAGTTTGAGCGGTACGGGGTGGTGCCGATGACCCGCTACCACCAACCCACGTTGATGGAGGATGCCAGGGCGATGCCGAGTTGGACCGTCGATCCGGACGGAACACACGGTGAGGTGTTCACGCGCCGCTGGGTGGTCGATCTGATTCTGGACCTAGCCGGCTACCAGGCAGTTGAAGATCTCGGGGCATCGGTAATCGTCGAGCCTGCATGCGGCACTGGAGCCTTCCTGGTGCCAATCGTTGAACGGTTGGCGGAGTCCTGTACCCGACATGGCCGGTCGCTCGCCGATTCGGGCCAGGCAATCAGGGCGTTCGATGTGCTTGCCCGGAATGTCGACACAGCTAGGGTGTCCGTAGCCACCCTGCTTGGCGAACTCGGCCAACCGGCCGACATCGCGGAAAGCCTCAGTTCGCAGTGGATCTCCCAGGGGGATTTCCTGCTCGGCGCCGGGTCCGACGGCTCATTGCAAGCCGACTTCGTGGTCGGGAACCCGCCATATGTGAGGCTCGAGGACGTTCCTGCCGAGGTCAGCGCTGCTTATCGATCCGAGTGCTCCACGATGCGGGGCAGGGCCGACATCTATGTTGGCTTCTTCGAGAAGGGCCTGTCGATGCTCGGCCCCGAAGGAAGGCTTGCGTTCATCTGCGCAGACCGCTGGATGCACAACCAGTACGGCGAGCGGCTTCGCGCTCTGGTCGGTTCTGAATACGCGGTGGACACCGTCGTGGCGATGTACGACGTGAACGCGTTCGAGGACACGGTGTCGGCCTATCCGGCGATCACCGTGCTGCGCAACGGCCGCCAGGGTCGCGCCCATGTCGTGGAGGCCATTGACGGATTCGGCGCGGCGGACGGTCGCACCGTCACCCAATGGCTCGCCGATGGGCACGAGGCAGTTCCCGACGAAGGTTGCTTCAACGCTGCGAGACTTGATCGATGGTTCGTCGGCAGCGGACTCTGGCCATCTGGATCGCCCATATTGCTGGAACTGTTAGCGGATCTGGAGGAGCGCTTCGATCCGCTTGAGGACTGGCGTACAGGCACCCGTGTCGGGATCGGCGTGGCAACCGGCTGTGACGACGTCTTCGTCGTCGAGGACGCGCCCGGCGTCGAGCGCTGCCGGCTGCTGCCTTTGCTGACCGCGCACGACATCGCGTCGGGCAAGCCGCGGTGGAGCGGACGGTTCCTCGTGAACCCTTGGGAAGACGGTCGCCTCGTCGATCTAGAGGAGTACCCCGGCCTTGCTTCATACCTGCAGCGCCACGGCACCCGGGTCAGAGCGCGGCATGTCGCCCGCAAGCGACCAGCCTCCTAGTATCGCACAATCGACCGCGTCGATCCTGCACTGCAAGCGCGTCCGAAGCTGCTACTCCCCGACCTCAAGGCGGCGGCTCACCCCGTGCTGGACACGGGCGGGTTTTACCCCCACCACAACTTGTACTACGTCGTATCCGACAAATGGGACCTGGAAGTGTTGGGAGGGTTGCTGTTGTCGGATATCGCGAACCTGTTCGTTGGTGCCTACTGCGTGAAGATGCGCGGTGGCACGCACCGGTTCCAGGCCCAGTACCTCAGGAAGATCCGGGTGCCCGCACCGGACGCCATCGACGCCCCAACCGCAGCTGTCCTTGCCCACGCGTTCAGACATCGAGACCGAGCCGCTGCTACCGACGCAGCCGCGGCACTATACGGAATCAGCACCTCTGACCTTCTCGGCGTTGCGGCGTAGCCCGCACCAGCAGATCAGAAGTGCCACCAAACAGCTCCACAGCGACGACATGCTGGAGTACCGAGCCAACCACTGGAGTTAACCGACTGACCCAACCTAAACACGACAGCTAGAGCGTGTAATCGGTGTCGTCTCGCACCTTTGCGAAGCAGTCGGCGTCTAGAGCGTGATTCCACAGTCGCCGGCCCGGGACCTTCATCCAGCGGTGGGGGTGCTCCAGACTCCACCACATCGCCGTCTCGACCCGCTTGCCGGCATCAAGCGCTGCCTCAATCGCGGGGACAAGGTCCGAATCCGCAGACACAACCACGGCGACATCGTAGTGATCGTCGCGGGCTCCGATCGCTATGTCGAGGGCCATCAGGACATCGATGCCCTTCTCCTCAGCCCGCCACGCTGTCGGCCGGCCCATTGACCATGCCGTCGGTTGGTAACGCAGTGGGCGGCTTTTGACCCTTACGAGCGGATGAGGCTCCCACGAGTCGAATTGTCTTGCGGACCCGGCTTGTGCCCGCGGACCGCTCTTTGGGCCCGGCTTCCCTCGGTAGACGTACACCGCGGTGAGTTCGCGAGTTGGGTCGACCTTCTCGCCGAGTTGCTTTAGCATCAAGGCCAGCTTCTGCGGTTCCACATGCCCGAATGTGTAGGGATCGCGTCGCGGGTCACCAAAGACCTCCCGTGCCCCGAAGCGGCTGTTCTCGTAGTCGATGAACACGGCCACTCTTGTCACCGGGTTGCCTCCAAAAATAGATATCCCCCGCCATTCCCGGCAAAAACCGGGAAGGCGGGGAGAAGTACTTGAACTCTAGCAAACGCGACAACAAAGTCAACCATGTGTTCGCGATTCCTCGCGCGTCAGTGACACCTGATGGAACACGCCACTCGATCGTGCCAGCGCGTTGCGCGAATGGCGCATTGTCCACCGATCGCCAAGCCAACCGGTCGTCGCCACCGAGCCACGCTCGCTCTGAAACCGAAACGACAGGGAGACCACCGTCGCATCTCTACCAGTGCTCTTCGTGGTCGAATCTTGGGCTAGGCGGCCATTCGTATGAGTTGGTTCCCGGTCTTGGTATCAACGTAGGCGAAGCTCTGCGGCGGTCGGAAGCCTCTCGGCTTCGCCCGGAGGTCTTGGAGAGGGATCGGCCGGCTGAGCGCTTGTGGCTCGGAGAGCGTTAGAGCGGTGCCTGTATCCACGCCCTCGAAATACTGCTGGAACTCATGGAAGGACAACTCTGATCGTGGGCCATACTCGTGCCAAAGGGCTGCGAGATCAGCGGACCGGACGCTAGTAATGACGCATGTTCCAAGGAGCGCTCGTACTGGCGACGCGGCACACAAGAGAGCCCGCGTCGGAATCACGATCTTCGGCACGGTCCGACGCAGCTCCACAGTCTTGACGCCAGCGAGGATGGCCTCCGCGAATCTGGGTCTTAGCGACAGCACGACCATCCGGTCTTGGTCGAGCCCGTGGAAATCGTTGCTCATTACGATCCCTTCGTTCAGAAGCGAGTGACGAGATGAGGTTTCGTGTCAAGGACCTCAAGCACTCGACTGTGGTGACGGACCCAGGCAGCTGTTGCAGGCGACAGCATCTCCAGAATCCACAGGATCCTCTCGTGATCCACGCGAACATCCCTCTGGAGAATTGGTTCATGGTGGGCAATCCGGTTCCTCAACGTACGCAGTCTATTGAGTTGGTCGTGCAGTTCTCGACGTTTCGGCTGCGGGGTGAATATCAGATGCAAGTCTGTACGCCAGAGTCCGTTGTCGTAGGTCTTGCTGAATAGCGCCACCCAGAACCCGAAGTTGAGTTCGGCCACAACACGCCCGGGCGTTCGCTGTTTGCGCAACTTCTGGTTCGCCCGTCTGACACTGACCTGCTCCGTCGCCCTGAGCAGGAGGGAGCTATCAAACCAAAACTCCCCACAGCTGGCAGCCAAGGTGCGGTGTACCGCGTTTCGCAGTGTCACTTCGAGAGCTTGCAGCGGCCCGTGGAGGGCACCCCCGAGCGCGGTGTTTCGAAGGTACATCTGGATAGCGCGCCTGCGGTCGCCTTCGGCAAGCTCAAGGTAGGTGCCGAACCTCTCAGGTGAGATGCAGGCACGCAGTTCTTTCAGGGTGCGCCCATTGTATTTGTACAGATCTAAGGTATTTGGGCTTTGCGGTTCTGCTATCATTGCCTAGGTACGCTCCAGGTAGGCCTCTCGCTACTGGCGAAGCTCCTGGTAGCAGACTTCAGAAGGTGGGGTGGTGCTGAATCCGGTGCCACCCCATCTGGCTGTTTGGGCTTCGCCCCCACCATATCAACGCCCATCACTATCCTGCTTGTCATTCAGTATCAATATTTTCTATAGCATCTGCATCTAAGGAGTGACAATGGGTAAACACCTATTTTTGGCGGAGGCCGTAGCTGTTGCCGAGGTTGTCTCGGAAGGCGGCGAACTTCCCCCACGGCATGTCTCTGAACTCGAGTTCGGTCGTCACGCCTCGCTCGACGAGGGACTGTTAGCGCACTTAAACTATAATTCTCGCAGAAACTAGACACCAGATCCGATCCGTGTGTCATTCTGGTGCAAGGCAACCTAGAGAGACAAGGAGTCCGAATGCTTCTTCGGTTTGAGGTGGAGAACCACCGGTCCATTTGGGAGCCGGTTGAGTTGTCGATGATCGCGATCGACAAGGACCGTGCTGCGGCCCGTCAAATCGCAGGTATCGGCGACGAGCAGGTTCTGACTGTCGCCGGAATCTACGGTGCCAACGCTTCGGGCAAGACCAACTTGATTGACGCGCTGTCGTGGCTGTCGAAGGCGGTGAGATTGTCTCTGTACACCCGGGGAGAGGCGCTTCGCGTTGATCCTTTCAAGTTTGCACCGGAACCAGGGCCGACAAGTTACGGAGTTGACCTGGTCGTCAACGCTGTCCGCTATCGCTACGGGTTGCAGGTGGACGAATCCGGGGTCGTCTCCGAGGCTTTGTACAGCTACCCGCAGCGACGTCGCCGAGCGCTGTTTGTGCGCGAAGGGGATCACCTGACCTTCAGGCGCGGCACCCGGATCATTGGCGGCGGGCGTGAATTGATTACTCCGACAACCCTGGTCATGTCGGTTGCCGACCGCCTGACCGAGGAGATTAACCTCGTTGCGATCTGGCTGGAGAACATCGACTTCGTCGGCTACTGGCCGCGGTCGATAATCCCCAGAGTGTTCAAGGATGCCAGCCCTGGAGCACGATGGACGGCTGACGGCCACCAGGAGCGTCTTTGTGACCTGTTCGAGGAATCGCCCCCGCGTGGCCGGCGCAGCGGAGAAGACGCGTCACTCGGCAGGCACACACGACGGCGCGACCTGGCCCTCTCGCTGCTCAAGTTCGCCGATCTGGGCATCCAAGATGCAGAGGTGATTGAGGATACGACTCCCACCAACCCGGGTGGGCGCCGGTTGAGGCTCTTACACGATGTCTCTGGCAACCTGCTCCCCCTGGAGTTGGCCGACGAGTCCGAAGGAACCCTTGCCTGGCTTCGTCTGATGCCAGAACTGCTTTGGGTTCTGGCGAACGGAGGGCTCCTCGTGGTCGACGAACTCGACTCCAGCCTTCACCCCGCGATATCAAGCAAACTCGTGCAACTGTTACAAGACCCTGCGACCAATCCGCATGGCGGCCAGATCATTTTCACAACCCACGACACGAGCCTGCTCGGATATCTGAACCGAGACGAGGTGTGGATCACCGAGAAGAGGCCCGATGGAAGTACAGAACTGATCGCGCTGGCGGACTTCCGCGGAACCAACGCCCGACGTTCCACGAACCTCGAACGCGGCTACCTCCAGGGCCGATTCGGTGGCGTGCCGTTGGTGGACGAGTTCCTGCTGCGCGACGCTTTGAGCGTCCCGCAAGACTGACAATGGCGCAGGACCGACAAGACCGAAGGCTCTTCGGAAACCAGCGGGGAATGATGGTGTTGAAGAGTACGTAGGCCTCAAGGAGGCCCGCATGCGGTCTGGACTTGGCTTGTACAATAGCTAGGTTGGCACTGTTGTATGCAATACTGCATCTATGTATATGATGAAAGTATGCATAAACAGCGGGTAACGGTCACGGTGGACGAGGAGTTGCTTGAAGCGGCCAGTAGCGCGGTGAGCGAGGGACACGCCCGATCAGTCAGCGAGTGGGTAGGCGAGGCGATGGCCCAACGGCGCGATAGAGACGCACGACTTGCGGTGATGCGACGACTCGTCCACGAGTATGAAGCGGAGCACGGTTTCATCAGCGACGAGGAGATCGCCGAGCAAGCCCAACAAGATCGCGACGCGGCTGGGTCATATCGAGCCGATATCCGGCAAGCAGGATGACCGAAATCTTCGACTCCGGTGCGCTCATCGCGCTGGAAGGCGACGACCGCCGGATGTGGCGACGGTTCAAGGGAGCCCTTCAAGCCGAGAGCCCACCAAAAACGCACGGGGGCGTAGTTGCCCAGGTATGGCGCGGTGGAACCGGTCGCCAGGCGCGCCTAGCGGCTGCGTTGCAAGCCATTGAGGTCGCGCCGCTTGACGCCGAGCTTGGACGAAACGCTGGAGTCCTGATCGCCGGCAGTGGCCATACCGACGCAATTGATGCCGCCTTAGTCGCACTAGCTGACCACGGCGACCAGATCATCACCTCCGACCCCGGCGACCTATCCATCCTCGCCGCCACCAGCAATCGACGCATCAACGTAGTCCCCGTCTAAACCCAACCCACATCCCCGCGGACGACTTCCCTTTAACTCGCCTAGTAGCGCTCGTGGCGGGGGCGGGTGTTGTAACGGTCGATCCACTCCTGCACCATCGCCTCGTCGCTCAAGTCGACCCCTTCATCGAGCATCTCGGTGACGATGTTGGTCGTGGGCGAGCGCATCGCCGGATCCGCTGAGTTGGTCCTCATGTCGGCGAAGGACTCCCGGGCTGCCTCAAGGTTCAGTTCAAGCAACTCAGCGGCGAGGCCCCGGCGTTCCGCGGCGAAACGCAGCCACAGTGGGAACACCCACTCGACGATGCCGTGCCACTCGTCATCGCACACTGACTTCGCCGGGATCCAAACGCTGAGGAAACGCTGCACTCTGTTCGGGCTCCAGCACAGCGGGTCGCCGTCGCACCACGCATAAGCGAACCGGCACACGGTGTCGGCCACGGTCTCAGCCTCATCTGGCACCGCCTCCTCGGCCACGGCGAAGAACTCTTCGCAGAGGACGTCGATCTCCTCATCGACCGAGGATCTCCGTACTCGAGCACCACCAGCGGGCAGCAGAGCGACGCGCTGGTAGACGAGAGCACGCATCCCGTGGTCGTGACCGTTGTCGCCTTCGTAGTCGAGTGCGGTGTGGTCTCTCCGCTCCAACGCGGGCTCGACCATCGCCCGGGCTTCGGCCAAGTCGAGCGGACGCATCACCGCCTCGGTCTGTTCCGCGAACGAACCCTCGATCGCCTCGATTGGAGAGCCGTACACGAAGTCACGCGCGTAAGCACCATGTGGACCGCTCACGCTCACGCCGAGACCGCGCAGTTCGCCATCGGCGCGCTCGAAGTCGATCCACACCCACCGCTCGTCACCCCAGGAGTCGGTCACCAGCACGGCCCGGCGCGGCGCCACATCGCCGAGCGAGTGGATCCAGCCCGGTAGATGTTCCCCGCTCCCGGCAAGCTTCTTCAGCAACCGTGCCGCCCTGCGTCTGTCTCGGGACGGGCCGTAGGCGCTGATCGCCGCGGCCACCACAGCCGCGGTGCCATGGTCCGGGCAGACTTCCGCCGCTGCCAGCGCTGTCGAGACGGGCAGCGCCGCGCGACCACCAGGACCAAACGGACTGAACAGGGCCTGCGTGTGAGAGGCCCACACCTCTGCCTCATCGAGATCAGAGCACCCGACCGCAAATTCGGCGGCGTCTTCCATGAGCAACTGCTCGAACGGCGGATCCCCCGCGGGAGGTCTCGCCGGTCTCCGATCTAGACGGGGTTCGCCGGGCCTGGTGCCCTTCGGGGTGACGCGTCCGCTCCGAGAACGGCGGTGTGGGCGTGGCATGTGGACTCTCTTCGTCTCTCTCCGGTAATGACACGGTAAGCGTACAAAGGCTGGGAAAGCCGGGCGACTGTTTCTAGCCGACCGCAACCCGACGACGTTACCACTCCCTCTTGAGGATACAGTCGGCGTGCGACGCCGCCGCGAGCCAAGCGACCACTCTGGCAGTGGATCGTCCGGGCGTACTGCTGCACACCGGACCCCGAAGCCTCAAAGTAGGAGACCGTCTGTACTCCGCGCCCATCGACACGCTCTAGAGCCCAACGGCAGGTCGCCGGTAGCCGGAGCCACATACCCCGTAGGGCTAGCTCTTCACTTCACGGGATCGAATAGGTGCGCGCTGCATCTTGCGCGAAACTGGCGCCTGATGGAGATGAGAGCACCATGAGCAACAGGGCGAGCCGGGACAGCTGGAAGAATGAGCCTCTCACTGACCCGCGGCCGATCCCTGCGCCCGACCGGGTCTGGACCGATGAGGAGATGGGTTCGATGCGGCTCGGTTGTGTCCCGCAGATGATGGAGGAGAAGTGGTTCATGTTCATGGAAGCGAACCGACTGTTCGCGCATCGCAGCTGGACCGGATTCGGAATCTACGCGGCGACGTTCGCCTCCACTGAGGTGGACACGTCATCGAGTCGGCGGTCGTCTCCGGCGACGACACGAAGCACCTGCGCTCCTCGGACGAGGCGGAGTCGGCGACTCTTGAGATGCTCATCGACAGCCACCTTCTACAGATGCCGCTGTCTGAGGAACAACGAGATGGCAATGACCCCCACACCAATTGGGAGTTCACCGTCCCGACGTTGCCCAAAGAGTCGTTCTATCCGAGGGTCATCAAGAAGCCCGGTTCGAGCTAGCCGGTTACATGTGCCCGAATGTGTAGGGATCACGTTGAGGGTCATCAAATGCCTCCCGCCCCTCGAGTCACCGCAGCGATCGAACGCGTGCCGCAGCGGCGTAGCATCTGAGAGCGCCGGGTGTATTGTTCCCGGAGCATTCCGATACTGGAGAAGTTGCCCATGGAATTGTCCAATACTGAGCGTGTCCAAAAGGCGCTGGAGTTACTGCGTGACGGGCTCCGTCCCATGTGTGAATCGACTTGGCAGGGCTTCTATGGTGAAGGATGGCTCCAGGAGGTCACCTCCAAACTCCACGGTCCCAAGGGTAATCTAAGCACCGATGATGTCTCATTTCTGCTCAACGGAATCAAAGCCACCTGGAATGAGGTCTTTCGTCAAAGGTTTGACCCCTCCGTGCGATCACTAGTGTTTGAACTCTCCAACGCACGCAATGCGTGGGCTCATCAAGTGGATTTTTCTGACGATGACGCTTGGCGTGCTCTCGATTCGATGGAACGCGTGCTTAGGAAGTTCAGTGTGGATGACCAACGCGATAATATCCGTAGAGTTAGACAGGACCTGTTTCGGAAGATGAAATCCGAATCGATCAATAATCGCCCGAACACTACATCAAAGCATGTGCCTAAAGTGATGTACCCGCTGGAAGAGACCTCGGAAATCTGTGGAGCACTTCCTAAACAAATTGAACGTTGGATAAACGAACCGACATTTTTGATACCACAATCTGAAATTGAACAGACTTCATACTTGAGATTTGATTTCCTCAACTTGGTAGAAATAAAGGTTATCCAACAGCTACTGAGCTTTGGATTTCTTGTTGAACAACTTATTGATATGCCGTCTACAGATACTCTAGGTTGGGAGGATCACGATAATTTTCTATTTGTTAGCAGTGATGGTCGCTTCCGCGGAGATGGGTTCTGGGAACCTTCTGAGATAGATCCAGGAAAAGGACTCGATCGCGACGATGATCCGGAAATTGACCCACAGAATGTTCACAACTATATCGATCTCGAGTCAGATGACTGGTATGTGGTAATCAATCTGTACAAGATCCGTAAAGATCTGGTCGCTAGCCTAATCGAACTTCGCCAGCCAATCCCAGCCCACCTTGATGTGGGTAACGTGTCATAACGATGGCTGAGTCTCTGCTGCTAGGACGCATTTGAAGACCTGACTCCGTTTCTGGACTGGGCGCTGGAGTCGGAATGGGCTCGAACCGAGAAGAAAATGACGGCCACGATGGGCGAGACCCGTGAGTTCAGCGATGCGATAATGCCGAGGATTAAGAGTACTCGACTAGCTGGAGGACTACTTCGGTGAAGAAATGCCGGTCCGCAAACACCGCCTGTACCTGATGTCACTGTCGCTCCTAGAGGTGGCCACTCTTGTTGAACTGTACAAACGGCCCGGAGCCGTCAACGCCTGCGACTTCTTGCGTTTCATCCGAAAGGCCTGAGAGCGGCGCGTGGCAACAAGGCGACTCGCTTGTTGCCGTCAACGAACGCATGGTTGCGCGCTAGACCGAAGAGCAGGGAAGCCGCCTTGGCCTCCACCGTTGGGTGGAACTCTTCACCAGCGAAACTGACACGCGGCCTTGCGACGGCTGAGTCTGCAAGGCCGAGATCCGTCACATGCACGAGCGCATCTACTTCAAGCCCGAGAACCTCGCACGCGATGGCAAGCACATCGTCTAGTTCGAGATAGATCACTCAGCCGTCTGCGAGCATGCTCAGCAGTTCCTCGTGGCGCTGAAGGTTGCGCTTCAGCATCGCTTGAAACTCCGGGTCACTGCGTCGACGTTCCACATGCTCAGCCAAAGCATCTCTAATGACGTCGCTCACGGTGGTTTCCTCAACCTCCGCGATTGTCCGCACCCTCTCCGCGAGCGTCTCATCGATACGCAATGTCATGCTCTTAGTGTCTCCCTGCGGTGCCATCTTCTCCTCCTCTGGCATTGTCCTGAGTTGAAGGATACTCCTTGATAGCAAGAATGCTAGATATCTAAATATCTAGATATCTAGCTGCGTCGCAACTGCTCGTAATCGGCCGCTTAGTCGCCCGCCGCGCGTGGTGCGAGGATGTACCCGTTCAGATCGCCGATCATCTCCCAGGCGTCGGGAGTTCTCCAAGCGAGCCACGCGGCCAGTGCGCAGGTGAGCCCGTCGAGTGTGTCTTCAAGCCGCTTCAGCGCCTTTCCCCGAGCCATCTCGGCCGTCTCCGACGCGAGAGCATCCTGCAGCCTGGCGTTGTGGAGGATGCCAGGCGCCTCACGTTCGGCGAACTCGCGAAGGTGATTCTGATACAACTGCATTGCCTGTCTGCGATCGGCAACTCTTCCCTTCTTGTAAGGCAGCCGCTCGTCCAACTCGAATAGCCTCACATGAATTGTGTGCGGGTAGACCTCCAACGCAACGCGGCGATGGCCGCCACCCCTGCGCATCTCTGGGTCTAATGCGAAGCCGCGAGCCTGAAGAGCACGGCCGAGGTCAATCCCAGCCACCCATCCGTTGGCGACAGCCGCGCTGGCCGGGTAGGCAGACACCTTGTACTGCCAAAACCGCCGACCGATCTCTGGATCAACCCATCGGGGCCGCGTACGGGGCACTGAGGAGTCGAGCGCGGCCTCGCCATCGGGCTGTGCCGCAGACAGCGGGCGATCCGTGTGTGGCGAGCAGAGCACCGGAGCATCGATCGCTACGATGACAGTCCCGTCAACCGACGCAATCTCATCCGCCAGGTCTTCGATCGGCTGCACAGCGGCTTCAATCCGCGTGCAACGCAACGTCTCGGGCGACTTGCCTTCAAGCCAACAGATCCCGCTCTCATTGGTCGCCTTCCACGCTAGGTCAAGACCGATGAACGTAGCCACGACACATTTTCTAGCAGCCTGTTCGCGCCGTCGGCTGTCGAGACGGCATCTGGACCCGCGCGGTCGCGTCAGCGCCCCGATCAACGATCTTCTGCCCCGTGTTCGGTCTCCGCAGGTTGCTGCCTACGCCGTTTCGGCCATCTTTGATGACACCTGCGGGAACCTGATCGCGATCGTGACCCCAGAGCCCACACCCGAAGACCTCCAGAGCTGACCGCGCGGCCGAGCCCAGAACCGCCGAGTTGTCTACGCCACGAGGCGCTCACACCGGCGATCTCTTCTTGGCTTGGGCTTCACAAGAGAAGCAACGAGCGCTCCCTCGCTCAGGATCCGGGGACGCTCCTTGAGTTCGATCCTGTTCCCGAAGGGCACAGGCGCCGAAGCGGGCACTCACCGGACGGCTGCGATGTGACTCTCACCCATAAATAGAAGCCCCACCAATGCACCACCGGCAGCGGCGCGGAACTAGCATCAGTGTCCATGAATGACACCTCCCGGTGGCGGTGAACGCGATGGATCCAGCGCCGACAACAGGCCACGTTTCTCCCGACGAACCCGTATCGACTGGCAGCGGCCTGCAAGTGCGCATTGCGGAACTCATAGACGAGACCAGTGGCCTCCACTCCCGGCCCGCGGGTGACTGGGGTGCTGTGGTAGCACTCGAGCTAGTCGAGCAATTGATTGCCCCGGAGCAGCTAGAGCTTCGCTTCGGTGAGTCGCGGAACGTGCAGACGCTCAACCTGGCCTTGTACCAGATGAGCTATGAGGCTGCGCTTGCTTGCGAGCACGCTCGACAGGCAGGTGCTCAAGCGCGCCGCACTGCTACGCGGTCCGAACCTTTGGGAAGCACGCCTGAGGATCCGATAAGCTTGGCAGAGAATTTGCAGCATCGGCTCCGACTCGTGGCCGAAACTGGTAGCGACGATTCGGGCATTACCACAGTGGAGACCGTCGGGCAGTTGGCGCGGCTACTGTGTCTCGGCCTGATCGACGCGTACGAGGCGCGCGATCGATACGACTATGTCGGAATGCAAGCAGTGCTGGACGCATGCGACGGCTGCCTGCCCTCGGGGTGCACCCTCAAGTCCTTCCGAGTCCTCGAGTGTCTGCGTACTATCGCCCAGGCGGGGCTGTCGCGGGATCCTGGCGGGAGTCCTCCAAGTCGTCGGGATCTGGAGGCCTTGGCTGGGCTCGTGTCCACAGATAGAGAACGAGGCGGGGAGTTATATGCCGATTACTCCCTGCTCTTGCTGGTTGTCGCAGTAGGCCACGCACATAGACAGGCCCTCGTCGACAACGCTGGGAGCGATGTGCAACTGGCCGAACACGTTGACGACGCGTTGAGCGAGAAAGCCGACGAGGCCACCAGCATCGTTGCTTGGGTCCTTGATCTGCTCCAAGACTTGGAGGACCGGGGCGTGGCTCAGGCTCGGGACTGGCCGATCGCGGAACAGCCCAACCCTATGGCCCATCATGTGCACTACTACCGGCACTTCGCGCATCACATTCAGGCCATGGCTCTGGCCAACAAACTCAAACACGCAGCAGCAACTCCGGACGAGGACACTACGACCCTTAGCGTGTCTGATGTCAAGCGCGAGTATTTGAGGGCCTCAGTCTCGTTGGAACGCGCCCTGCAACTAGTACCTCCATCCAACGAGGCGCGCTGGCGGTACTACGACCTGAACGCGGAGAACCTCGAGCACGAGGCAAGCATGCGCATCGAACTGTTGGAGCAGCGGCTCAGCACCCGCCAGACCGTCGAGAGTCTGGCTGAGGCTACTGTAGATCGCTTTTCGAAGTCGGCTCAGGAGGAGCTGCGAGGCCGTATGGCGGACGTTTCGATGCGCGTCGTGGAGGTGATCGGCATCTTCTTGGCTGTGGTCGCGATCTTGGGCGTGACTGTCGCATCCGCCACTGTCGATGGCCTGTCTCTTAGCGGGCGGATCTGGTTGCTGTCCATCGGCGGGGCGATGCCGGTGGTCTACTTCGTACTGTTGCGGTGGATCGTGATCGGCAAGTTGTCGAAGCGACGATCAATAGAGCAGGGATCCGCTCAGTGAAGGGAAGGCTTGCATTCCTTATCGACTGTGATCGCCCCGGAGCGGTCCGACCGTGGAGCGGCGGTGCCTGACTTCGACGTCGGAATAGTCGGGAGCGGGATTGCGGGGGTTGCGGTTGCATGCGCTGCGGCCCAGCGTGGGCTGAGCGTCGTTCTGCTAGAGCGCGAAGAAGCGTTCTCCATGCACAGCACCGGCCGCTCAGCCGCATCTCTGGATCCCACCGTCGGTTCCGCTGAGGTCCAGGCCCTGACCCGAGTCTCGCTTACGTACCTCAAAGATGATCAATCTGAATCGACAGCGCGGCCTGTGCTGAACCCACGCGCGGTGTTGTTGATCGCGGGAGACGATGGGGAGACTCAACTCCGCCAACTGGCGGACTCCGTCCTGGTCAAGTGGCCCGAAGCCAAGATGTTGACCAGCGCTGAGGCGACTGCCCGCTGCCCTGTTTTGCGCGCGGAATCTGTTGTGGCGGCGCTGCTGGTGCCCGACGCCTATGACCTCGACGCCGATCTGCTGTTCGAGCGCTTCATGGTTGGAGCGCGGCTGGCAGGAGCCGAAACGCGCCGGTCCTTCGAGATCAAGGCGATCGAACAGCGACGCTCCGAGTGGGAACTGCGCGGCCCGGAGAGCGTGACGGTCCGAACGGTGGTCAATGCCGCTGGAGCGTGGGCGGACCGCGTAGCCGCGATGGCAGGTGTCGCAACGTTGGGACTGCAGCCCCTCCGTCGTACCGCCGTAGCGGTTGCAGGACCCTCAGGGTGTGATATCTGGCCGCTAGTCGCGAACATTCCCGAGACCTTCTACATGAAGCCCTGGGGCCATTCGCAACTGCTCCTTTCGCCCGCGGACGAAAGTCCTGACGAGCCGGGCGATGCCCGCCCGCAAGAGCTGGACGTAGCCCGCTGCATCGACCAAGTGAATTCAGCCACAACGCTCTCGATCCGCCATGTGCGTAGTTCATGGGCGGGCCACCGGACGTTCGCCGCGGATCGCGTCCCCGTCGTGGGTTTCGACACCGAAGTCGAAGGGTTCTTCTGGTGTGCAGGACTCGGTGGTTCCGGCATCCAGAACGCGCCGGCTATCGCCGAACTGGCCGGAGCCCTGCTGGATGGAGACCACCCATCCCCCGAGTTGGCACCTCTCGTCGAGCCCCTATCGCCCAATCGTCTCCGTGCCTCCGGCGGTGACCGCCGAACCGCAGATCCGTAGCGGTTGGCGCCGGGACAGCGCTCTGGTCGGTCGTCCACGGGAGCGTCGGATACTAAGGTCGGCGAAATGCCCCGAGACCGAACAGGACTGAACCAATCCGCCGGCGGACGCATATGAGGATCACGCTGACCAATGTCATCGTCGACGACCAAGCCAAGGCACTCGCCGTCTACACCGAGATCCTCGGATTCCAGAAACATCACGACATGCCCGTCGGGGACTACTCCTGGCTCACCGTGGTCTCTCCAGAGCAACCTGATGGACCAGAGCTGCTCCTTGAACCCGCCGCACACCCCGCCACCAAGACATTCCGCGATGCCCTCACAGCCGACGGGATCCCAGCAGCACAGTTCACCGTCGATGATGTCCATGCCGAATACGCGCGGCTTCGCGCCGCCGGGATCGAGTTCACCCAGCCACCCACCGACGACGGAACCGGCGTCTCGGCCATCTTTGATGACACCTGCGGAAACCTGATCGAGATCGTGACCCCAGAGCCCACACCCGAAGACCTGCAGAGCTGACCGCGCGGCCGAGCCCGGAACCTCCGAGTTGGCTACGCCACGAGGCGCTCACACCGGCGATCTCTTCTTAGCTTGGGCTACGTCGGGGAACGGCTCGGGCCCGTGGCCGCCGGGGTTTTCGAAGGACAGGTATCCGTACTCCCCGGCCGGGATCTCGATGTGGGTGAGTCGGCGGGTTCGTTTGCCGAGGTCGCGAGGGGTTTCTGGAGGCATCGGTTTCCTGTTTCACATTGCAGAGCGGCTTACTTCACATTGCGGGTCGCTGACCTGCACAAACGCGAGTAGGGCGCGGTCGAGTGCCTCATGAGGGGCTCCGCTTCACATTTAGGCGGACGCGGAGCGTTCGTGCGGGCTCCTAGCGACGCTTGCACTTGTTGAAGACGATGGTGCCGGGAATGGCGACGATTGTGCCAAACACTGCGGTGAGGATGGCGATACCGACGACAGCGCCGACGCCCTCGCCGCTGTCGGAAGCAGCGACGCCGATACCGATAACAGAGGTCAACGCCGCTAGCCCAACGATTATCCAGCCAGGAAGCGCCACCAGGAAGCCGATGCCTTGACCGGTGGTCCAGTCCGGCTCGCGGGACGCAACGGGCGGGTCTGCGGGGGCGGGACGGTAGGGGGATGGGTCGGACATGAAGGCCTCGCTTCTCTAGTGGTCGCGGCTCATCGTACGATGGCCAGCGCCCTACACCCCGCCCAGGAGGGGACCAGCCGTGTCCCCGGATGTTCCCCGTCGCTGTCATACCTGTCTCGTAGTGTCCAGACCACCGAGCGGCGCACAGCCGAGGAAGATGTCTTGGTGACACGATGACAGACCAGCAACACCCGACACCTAACGACAACAGCACGCTGCTATCTCGTTTGCAACAACTGCGTCAACAGGTCGCCGATACGAACGTCCCGGACGACGTGAGAGCGCATCTCGTGCAAACGGTTGATGAGGCGATAGCTATCTTGCAGGGCATCAGCGATGAGGCCATGCAGCTAGTCACCGGTGGGAGGGCAATGGATGCTTTCGATGACTTCAAGGACATCGTGGAGCAACAGATCAGCGTCTACAGACGCTTCCAGCGGTGGCAGGTTGCATGGTTGGACCGCAACAGGCGATGAGACCGCCGCTCCGCGAGAGCTAGCTACTCCCCTGCCGCGTCACCGTCCGCGTGGTCCACATCGCACTCGTCCACCCATCGGGCCAGCACGCTCAGGGCTGCCAACTGCTCTAGAGCTTCCTGCTCGGTGATGTCATCGGATGGGTGCGCTTGGGGGTTGCGGATGCCCTGCGCTCAACCCATCCCGAGATACATCGTACCCTCGTGCGCTGAAGTCCAGGTCTTGGGCTGCTCGCTCTCATCAATGTGCGAGAACCGCAGGCGGGACGCACCTGCCGCTGGTCCTTTCGGAGAGAAAGCCTGCGCGTATAAGTCCCTGTCTTCCTGGTCTCGGCGACCGACCTTCAACTGAGTCTGAAACGCTACAGCCTTAGCCGATTTGTATTATGAGAGGCTGGAGCGTGGAGCACCGTACCTGCCCAGTGAGTGGACGGCCTGCCTGAAGGGCGCGTTCGTCTAGCACCAGCAGGTCGCGAAACTCGCGCAGTTGCTCTAGGGCGGCCTCGGGGTCAGCGATGCCCACGGTGGCCTATGGCTTGGGTGGACCGGTCCGCTCCCAGGTGTGACCCTTCTCCGAGGTCGGAGGTAGGGGCTTGTCCCCCTCCTCTATCGTCACCTGCCGAGGACTAGGAACTCGGCCACCGCGCGGGCCGCGCTCCTCGTACTCGCCGGGACGGTTGGGGGTCTCGCCGGGCTTCTGAGGACTTCCCATGCTGATTTCCTTTCTCTCGCACCTCACCAATCCGGGAGGTGGTACGTCAACTTACCGATGGGGTATGACACGGGCGGTCCAAATCGGCCGCTTCAGCGCTAACCCGCCACGCTGTCGGCCGGCCCATTGACCATGCCGTCGGTTGGTAACGCAGAGGGCGGCTTCTGACCCTCACGAGCGGTTGAGATTCCCACGAGTCGAACTGTCGTGCGGACCCGGCTTGAGCCTTCGGACCGCTCTTTGGGCCCGGCTTCCCTCGGTACACGTACACCGCGGTGAGTTCACGATTCGGGTCGACCTTCTCTCCGAGTTGCTTTAGCATCAAGGCCAGCTTCCGCAACTCCGGCGGTTCGGACCGAATCACTGTAATCAGGAAGCTGTGAAGGCATACGACTCCTTAGATCTGGCCAAGGCAACCCAAGGTCTGAGCGACTGACAATCGCTGTTGCGCTCAGCCCGGTAGCCGAAGACGGTTAGTCGCGCTCCGTATCGGTTTTGAGGGAAAAACCGAGGAACGCCTCGTTGGACGCAGCCGGTGGAGGCGGCTCCTCCACCTGCTCGTTGGACGGAGGCGGTGGAGATTCCTCTCTGGTTGCGGGTTCGTTGGAGGGAGGCGGCTGGGGTGGCTCTGCGGGAGCCTGAGGGGTCTTGTCACCGGACGACATCAAGCACCACCATACCAGCTCCGATGAGCACGACCGGTGAGAGTCCAACCGCGCACTTATAGAGGCGGCTGCGAGCCTTGAGCTCGTTCTTCATCTTGTCGTAGGCTTCCTCCAAGTTCCCCGCGAGGTTTTTGTAGACCCATGTCGTCCTGCGCCCCTCCTCCTCAGAAGTGACGTAGTTTTTGACAATCGCCGAGGGCCGAAGGGCGGCCTCGGTTTCAATGGGCCACGCCACTACAGCGGCGCACGTCGTAACCAACAACGCACCGATAGCAAAAACGGCCAACCCGAAATTGCCCAAGGGGTCAAGGTTCTCACGAACTTCACCCCCCACGAATGCCGAGAGGGCAATTCCCGCCGTCGCCAACGTCACCGACAGAAGCGTGAAGGCTCGCGTTCGTTGCGCGTCCAGCGTCCTAAGGGAATCGTTGCACAACTGCCACCCGCACTCGTAGGCCAATCTGCAAGCCAGCTCGTCCGATTCGCGGGCCATTTCCTCGGGCGACTGGCTGTGCTCACCACTGTTGGAGAGAAGCTCATCCACAGCGTAAGAGTCCGCTTTATTGGTCATAAGGTCATCCTCCGATGGGTCTTGGGCCAGTGTCTCACCGCTCGCTACCGCCATTGTCCGCCGCGCCGGACGTGCGGCATCACCAACGAGAGACCTCCCACACATGTTCTTCTGCGGTGTCCATAGCGTCTGTTTCCGTGCGGGATATGCCCTGCTTCACGCTTCCGCCCGGAACAACCTCGGGCGGACGAACCGTGTCCACCGGCCCCCTTGATTCCGCCGTCAGTGGACACACAAGCCACTTGACACGCCTCGGCGACAACGCGTCAACCCACAGTTCCCAGCCGTGAACCGGTTCGCGGCTGAGATAGATGGTGTAGGGGAATCTGTCCATGTGATACGCCCAGAACTTGTGGTTCTCTATCGGCGGGGTTTTCCAGAGACCCGGCATCGGACTCTGCTTCCTCATGATTCTTCACCTCCTTGAGGGCCAGTACCGGCGAAATCCAACCTACCAATGGGTGACGACACGGTCGGGGATAGAGCAGCAAGCAGACGCTATGAGTCGGTGAGCGACTTGGCGGTTAGGTGATGCTGGGACACAATGGAGCGGCTACGGGAAGGGGCTGGTGTGGCGACGGATCTTGGTGAACTGCAAAACAAGCTGTGGGAGGCCGCGGATCAGCTTCGCGCCAACTCTGGTCTGAAAGCGTCGGAGTACGCCGCGCCCGTACTGGGCCTGATCTTTTTGAGGTATGCCGACGAGCGGTTCGACAAGGCCTCCGAGACGGTCGGGCCTGGGTCTGCTCGCAGGCCCACAAGGCCCGAGGACTACCAAGCCACCGGCGCGCTCTATCTCCCCGAGGAGTCGCGGTTGGAAGGGCTGCTCAACCTGTCGGAGGACGCCGATATCGGCAAGGCTATCAACCAAGCCATGGGCGGCATTGAGGACTACAACCCCGACCTCCGAGGCGTGCTACCGAGGGACTACTCCCAAATACCCGACAACATTCTGTCGGAGCTCTTGCGGCTCCTAAGGACGCTGCCGGGAGCGATTGAGGGTGATGGGTTCGGGCTGATCTACGAGTACTTCCTGGGTAACTTCGCCTTCTCTGAGGGCCAGAAGGGCGGTGAGTTCTTCACGCCCACTTCGATCGTGCGGCTCATTGTCGAAATTCTCGAACCGTTCCACGGCAAGATCTACGACCCCGCGTGCGGGTCAGGCGGAATGTTCGTGCAGTCAGCTCACTTCGTCGAGCGTCACAGACGCGATCCCGGCCAGGAACTCTCCATCTATGGCCAGGAGAAGACCGGCGACACCGTCAAGCTAGCCAAAATGAACCTCGCCGTTCACGGGCTCACCGGCGACATCAAAGAAGGCAACACCTACTACGAAGACCTCCACGACTCTGTCGGCAAGTTCGACTTCGTAATGGCCAATCCCCCGTTCAACGTCAACAAAATCGACAAGACCAAACTCGAAGACGACCCCCGGTTCCCGTTCGGGCTGCCCAGGCCTGATAACGGCAACTACTTGTGGATCCAGACCTTCTATTCCGCGCTCAACCGAGACGGGCGAGCCGGGTTCGTGATGGCCAACTCCGCGTCGGATGCCAGAAGCAGTGAGCTGGAGATCCGGCGCAAGCTGATCGAGGACCGCAGCGTCGATGTGATCATCTCGGTGGGGACGAACATGTTCTATACCGTCACGCTTCCTGTGACCTTATGGTTCCTCGACCGCGGCAAACAGGGCACTGATCGAGCCGACCAAGTCCTGTTCATCGACGCCCGCGAGATCTACAACCAGATCGACCGGGCCCATCGGGACTGGACACCCCAGCAAATCGAGTTCCTCGCCAATATCGTCCGCCTCTGGCGTGGCGTGAAGCCTGAGTTGGATGCAGGAAGCAAAGACCTCCTCAGCGAGAGGTTTACCGAAGGAGTTTATGCCGACGTGGCTGGCCTGTGTGCTGTCGCGACGGTGGATCAGATCGAAGAACAGGGATGGAGCCTGAATCCAGGAAGGTACGTCGGCGCGTCTATCTACCTAGACCTTGGCGACATTGACGCCCTCCCAAAACTGTTCGATGAATTCGAGACCCTCAGCAACGCCGCCATCCAGCTTGAAAAGCAGGTTCTAGCGGCACGAACGGTGATTGAATGGTGATCAACCAGACGGCTGAGTTTCAACAACCGGATCCAACCGCAGGATCATTGCGGGACACCTTTGCGAAACCGTTCCCCTGGACATGGCAAGATCTCGGTCAATTGCTTGCGTTCCACGGTAGTGGAGCGACTCCGAGGGGTGGAAAGGGAGCGTACAAGGGATCGGGAATCCCGCTCGTGCGGTCTATGAACGTATACGACATGAGATTTGAGAACCGTGAATTGGCATTCATAGACGAGACTCAAGCCGGTGAGTTGGACCGTGTCACAATCACTCGCGGAGACATTCTACTAAACATTACCGGAGCATCCGTGGCCCGCTGTTGTCTTGCTCCAGAGCATGTCATTAGTGGGAGGGTCAATCAGCACGTAATGATTCTTCGTGTCGATACAGAGAAAACAGATTCTGGGTGGCTTGGACGGGCTCTAGCAGGTCCCTACAAATCAAATCTTCTTGCAATTGCGGGATCTGGTGCGACCCGCGAGGCTCTCACAAGAGCTGACGTTTCTCAATTTCGGGTCTCGTTGCCACCCATTGAGATCCAAAGAGAGATAGTTCGTCTCCTACAGCCGTTCGATGAAATGATTGAGAACAATCGGCGGCGAATTGAGATATTGGAGGAGATGGCTCGGTTGTTGTATCGGGAGTGGTTCGTACACTTCCGGTTTCCGGGGCATGAGGATGTCGAGTTGGTCGACTCCGACCTCGGCGCAATCCCCAAGGGGTGGGATGTCGCGAGACTCTCTGGTGTCGTCTCCACGCAGTACGGATACACAGAGTCCGCCAACACCGATCCAGTGGGTCCGCGCTACCTACGCGGGATGGACATGAACAAGGCCAGCTTCATCGATTGGTCGTCTGTGCCCTTCTGTCCCATCTCAGATCTGGATCGTCAGAAGTTCGCGGTCCAAGTGGGCGATGTCTTCGTCATTAGGATGGCGGACCCCGGCAAGGTGAGCATTTGTGAACGGGACATCGATGCCGTCTTCGCTTCTTATCTGGTGAGGTTGCGTCCAACCAAAGGCGGGATCACGCCGTACTACCTCTTCTTCACTCTCAGCGACGAGCCGTATCAAGGGTGGGTCACAGGCGCGAGTACGGGCTCAACTCGAAAGAGCGTCAGCGCCAAGGTGATGACTGAGCCGTCCGTCGTGGTTCCGTGCATAGCGATTCTTAAGCGATTCGACGATGTTGTGCGCCCGGTTAGGTCGCTGCTGAACAATCTCCTCGAACAGAATGCCCTACTCCGGCAAGCACGGGACCTGCTGCTCCCGCGTTTGGTATCGGGCGAGTTGGATGTGTCGGAGCTTGATTTGGGTCTGGAGCCTGTCGGGGCATGAGTCCGGGTCGGTTGACTGAGGATGAACTGGTGGAGCAGCCGGCGTTGCGGTTGTTGGCGGAGTTGGGTTGGGAAGTGGCATCGGCGTTTGACGAGGTTCTGGGTCCGGCGGGGACGCTCGGGCGAGATTCTCAGTCTGAGCCGGTGCTCGGTCATCGTCTCCGTGATGCGCTGCGTTATTTGAATCCGGGGTTGCCGCAGTCGGCGTTGGATGAGGCCGCTGAGCAGTTGCTTCGGGACCGGTCGGCGATGGATCGGGTTCGGGCCAATCGCGAGGTCTATGACCTGCTCCGCGACGGGGCCCGGGTCGAGGCGACTGTCAGCGGTGGCGAGCGCCGGACAGTCACCGTCCGATTCGTCGACTGGAACCACACTGACGCAAACGATTGGCTGGCGGTTTCTCAGTTTTGGATCGCGGGCGACATGTACAAGCGGCGGGCCGATGTGGTGCTGTTCGTCAACGGCATCCCGCTGGTGTTCATCGAGTTGAAGGTCTCGCACAAGAACGTCCGCAACGCCTACGACGCAAACTTGCGGGACTACCGCGACACGCTCCCGCACCTGTTCTGGTTCAACGCGTTCGTCATCCTGTCCAACGGCGGTGACACGCTCGTCGGTTCGACGTTCGCTCCCTGGGGTCACTTCGCCGAGTGGAAGAAGATCAACTCCGAGGGCGAGCAAGGTGTGGTGTCACTGGAGACGGCACTGCGGGGCACCTGCGAACGACACCGACTGCTCGACCTCGTCGAGAACTTCGTCGCCTACACCGAGCGACCCGGCGGCTTGGTGAAGGCGTTCACCAAGAACCATCAGTTCCTCGGTGTCAACAATTCGCTGGAGGCGCTGCGAGAGTTGCAGCAGCGCCAAGGACGGCTCGGGGTGTTCTGGCACACCCAGGGGTCGGGCAAATCGCTGTCGATGCTGTGGTTCACCCAGAAGGTGCTGCGCAAGCAGCCCGGCAACTGGACCTTCGTACTGGTGACCGACCGCAAGGAACTCGACGATCAGCTCCATGGGGCCTTTGCCGACTCCAATGTCATCACCTCAGGCCAGGAGGTCCACGCGGAGACATCAGCGCATCTGCGCGAACTGCTCGGCCAGGACCATCGCTACGTGTTCACGCTGATCCACAAGTTCATCCCGCCTGAAAAGGGTCAGCCGATGCCAGTGCTGTCGGAGCGCGACGACATCGTGGTCATCACCGACGAAGCCCACCGCTCCCAGTACGACACGCTGGCCGCCAACATGCGCCTCGCACTACCCAACGCGTCCTTCCTGGGGTTCACCGGCACACCGTTGATCGTCGGCGCGGAGCAGACCCGGCAGGTCTTCGGCAACTACGTGTCGATCTACAACTTCCGGGACTCCATAGCGGATGGCGCCACCGTCCCGCTTTATTACGAGAACCGCATCCCCGAGCTTCAGCTCACCAACGAGGACTTCGACGACGAACTCGACGAACTCCTGGAGGCCGCCGCGCTGGACGACACCCAGGAGAAGGCCGTGGCTCGGCGCTTCTCCCAGCAGTACCAGCTGATCACACGGCCCCAGCGCCTCACCGAGATCGCCGCGGATCTGGTTCACCACTTCGTCAACCGGGGATTCCGAGGCAAGGCCATGTACGTGGCCATCGACAAGGCCACCGCCGTGCGCATGTACGACCTGGTAGAGACCGAATGGGCCCGCTACCTAGCTGAACTCGAAGACCGACTGGCAACCACACCCGAACTGGAGCGTCCACATCTCGAATCGCTGATCAAGTTCATGCACAGCACCGACAGGGCCGTGGTCGTGTCGCAAGCCCAGAACGAGATCGCCGACATGGCCAAAGCCGGGCTCGACATCGCCAAGCACCGCAAGCGCATCGTCAACGAGGACCTCGACTCCAAGTTCAAAGATCCCGACGACCCGTTCCGGCTGGTGTTTGTGTGCGCCATGTGGCTCACCGGGTTCGACTCGCCGTCGACCTCCACCGTGTACCTCGACAAGCCGATGCGCAACCACGCGCTGATGCAGACAATCGCCCGAGCCAACCGGGTGTTCCCCGACAAGGACAACGGTCTCATTGTCGACTACGTGGGCGTGTTCAGGAACCTGGAGAGGGCCCTCGCCATCTACGGCGCCGACCGCACAGCTGCCGGCATCGACTCCCCCATCCGTCCCAAGGACGACCTGATCGCCGAACTGGACGCCGCTCTGGCCGAGGTCACCGACTTCTGCGAAGCCAACGACATCGACCTCACCGACATGGAAGCCGCACGAGGCTTCGAGTTCATCGCGCTGCAGAAGGCCGCTGTCGAAGCGTTGCTCATCGACGAGCAGACCCGGCGCCGGTATGTGTCGCTGGCCCGACAAGTCCGCAAGACCTTCAAGGCGTTGCTGCCCGATCCGGAAGCGATGGCGGTCACCCATCGGGTGGCAGTGATTCGTTCGATCGCGTCGAAGATCGAATCATCGACCGAGGCGCCCGACATCAGCAGAGTGATGGACTCGGTGTCGGACCTGCTTGACCGATCGGTCGGAGCGAAGGAGTACATCATCCGCTCCGCCGACGGGGCCGACCCGCTTATCGATCTCAACCAACTTGACTTCGAAGAACTCGTCAAACGCTTCGCCGCCAACAAGCGCACCGCTGCCAAAGCCATCCAAGACAACCTCAAAGATCGCCTCGACGACGCCGTGCGCAAGAATCCCACCCGAATCGACCTCGCCGAGCGGTTCCGACGCCTAATCGACGAATACAACGCCGGAACCCACAACCTCGAAGAGCTGTTGCGCCGGCTCAAGGCCATCAACGACGAGTTGACCGACGAAGAGCAGCGAGCCGTCCGTGAAGACGCCACAGAGGCCGAACTGGCCATCTTCGACCTGCTAACCAAGCCTGAGCCCGAGCTGACCAAGGCCGAAGCGATCACCGTGAGGGGCGCCGCCAAGAAGCTGTTGGAGCGCGTCGAGGACAAGCTCGTTCTCGACTGGAAGCGCCGCCAGCAGACGCGCTCCGCCATGCGAAGTGCAATCGGCATAGTCCTAGACGCCGAACTGCCTAATGCCTACGATACCGAACTACTCAAACGCAAGGTCGACGCCATCTTCGACCACATCTACGCCAGCTACTCCGACAACGGCGAAAGCGTGTACGACCTCCCCGAAGCGGGTGCTGGCTCGCTACCGACCGTAGCGACACTGCCGAGCACCGCGGAGAGAGTCAACGATGATCTGCTCGCTGCGGTCCGGTCGGATCCAGCGATGTTCTCCCGCCTCATGGAGACCGTCTTCGGCGCGAGTGCCACCTGGGCCTGCTCCACGGAACAACTCTTGATCCGTGAAGAGTCGCGGGTCGTCGAATACAAGCAGACGGCCCGGTGGAACGTCCGAGAACAGCGCAGGGACAAGACGATGGAGCAGGTAGTCGTCAAGACCGTCGCCGGCATGCTCAACGATCGGGGCGGCACCCTGCTGATCGGTGTTACCGACAACGGCGAGTCCGTCGGCCTGGATGACGACTACGCCCAGGTCACCCCTCCAAACGCCGACGCCTACGTGAACTGGCTCGACACGCTGTTCGACAACAGCCTCGGCCACTCCGGCTCCAACCGCCTCACCATCCGAATCGACCAAATCGACCATCGAGACATCTGCCGCATCGACGTCCCAGCCAGCTCCCGCCCCATCTGGGTCAAAAGCAAAGACGGATCCAACATCCTCTACCAACGCCGCAACAACTCCACCCGCCAAGTGCCCCCCACCGAAGTCGAGACGTTCATAGTTGAGCGCTTCGGAAACCCGCACAGGCCAAGAAACGGATGAGACTCCATGCAAATTGTTCGTGTGGGCCCGCTGAATCAGAGGACTGTTTGCGGCGGGCTAGGCCACTCCAACCTAGGCTAGAACCTCTGGGCGACCGATGCGCGAGATGAAGAAGACTCACGACGACATCCTCCGTGGAGGTATTTAATGAGAGCAGTCGAGACGAGGCTCCTCGATTTCCTGAAGATGTCACCTCAGTTCGTGATCCCGGTCTACCAGCGGACCTACAGCTGGACGGAGCGCGAGTGCCGACAACTCTGGGACGACATCATGCGCACCGGAAACGACGATCAGATCGCTGCGCTCTTCGTCGGCTCGATCGTCTACATCCAAGAAAGCATGTACCAGGTTACTGGCCAGCCGCAGCTGCTCGTGATCGATGGGCAACAGCGTCTGACGACCGTCATGCTGGTCCTCGAAGCTCTCGCCAGGCACCTCGGCGACGAGGAACCAGTCGATGGATTCTCGCCACAGAAGCTCCGCAACTACTACCTACTCAATCCTCTCGAGAAGAACGAACGTGGCTTCAAATTAGTGCTCACGCAGACGGACAAGGCGAGCCTCATTGCGCTGGTGCAACAGAGGCCGTTGCCGAAAGAGGTGTCTCTCCGCGTTGTGGAGAACTTCAAGTTCTTCCAGCTGCAGATAGCGGACCTCGGCAACGAACTCGCCCCGTTGTGCCGCGGACTTGCGAAACTCATGATCGTGGACGTTGCGCTCAGTCGAGATCAGGACAATCCGCAGCTCATCTTCGAGAGCATGAACTCCACGGGGCGGGCGCTCGGTCAGGCCGACCTGATCCGCAACTTCGTACTGATGGGGCTCGAGCCAGTGCAGCAGACGCGACTCTACGAAGATAATTGGCGGCCGATGGAACTGGCCTTTGGACAAGAGGCCTACGGCACTCACTTCGACCGATTCATGCGCCATTACCTCACACTGAAGACGGGAGAAATCCCGAAGATCAAAAAGGTCTATGAAGCATTCAAGAAATACGCGCGTCAACCGACGATTGAGCGAGACGGCATCGACCTGCTAGTCGCCGACATCCAGCGTTTCGCTGGCTACTACTGCTCGATAGCCCTGGATCGGGAGTCCGCGGGCCGCCTCTGCGAAGCCTTCCGGGACCTGCGCGAACTCAGGGTTGACGTCGCAAGCCCATTCCTCCTTGAGCTCTACTCCGACCACGACAGGGGCCTGTTGGACGAGGACGAGTTCTGCAGGGCGGTTCGGATGGTCGAGTCATACGTGTTCCGTCGCGCAGTTTGCTCTATCCCGACGAACTCCCTAAACAAGACGTTCTCGACCTTTGGTCGTGAACTCAGGAAGGACAGTTATCTGGAGAGCATCAAGGCCCACTTCCTCTTGATGCCGTCCTATCGCCGGTTTCCGCGAGATGACGAGTTCAAGCGTGAACTTCGAGTGCGCGACCTCTACAACTTCCCAAGGCGAAGCTACTTGCTTCGTCGGCTAGAGAATCATGAGCGTAAAGAGCGAGTGCCCGTTGACGAGTACACGATCGAGCACATCATGCCACAAAACGAGGACCTCTCAGCGAAGTGGAGGAATGATCTCGGACCAGAATGGGAACGGGTCCACGAGGCGTTGCTTCACACACTCGGCAATTTGACGCTAACAGGCTACAACTCGGAGTACAGCGACCGGCCCTTCGCAGAGAAACGGGACATGGAGGGCGGATTCAGGATGAGCCCACTCAGGTTAAACGAAACCATCGCATCGCTCGAACGCTGGGACGAACGGGCGATCCAGGACCGTGCTACCCGTCTTGCGGACCTGGCCGCGAGTGTCTGGGGGGATGTTCGCCTACCAACGGAGAAGCTTGCCCAATACCGAAAGCAGCCGGAGCGTCGGCGGCTTGAGACCTACACGATTGAGGACCACCCACACCTCGCTCAGGAGAGCGCTGTCCGGCCGTTGTTCGACATATTCCGGAACGAAGTGCTCGCTCTCAGTCCAGTGATCACCGAGGAGTTCCTCAAGCTCTATGTCGCTTACAAGGCAGAGACCAACTTCGTTGATGTCGTCCCGCAGGCTTCCCAGCTTCGCCTTTCGCTCAACCTCCGGTTCCACGAGTTGCATGATCCAAAGGGCCTTGCTACGGACGTCACCAACCTCGGGCGCTGGGGGAACGGCGATGCGCAGATAAAGCTAAGCGACCCGGGGGAACTGCGTTACGTGATCGGGCTCGTCCGCCAAGCTTTCGAGAAGCAGATGGGCAACGGGGACAGCGACACCTGAGCTTGTTCCTCCCATACTGCGACCGCTTCGGCCCGTTACCAGCGTTGGAAACCCGCGGACGGGCCTCACCGTCTCGACAGTTCTCCCAGCAGCACCCAAGCCACTCTACGCCGATACCCAAACTTAGGTGAGCGCCGCTGCCCATTGGCATCATGGAAGTGGCCCTAAAAGGGCTCTTCGCGAATTAGGTCGGAGTGAGTGTGTCGAGCAGCGCCCAGTTAGGTTTGCCGGCGTAGAGCAGCGCCCGGATCCGGTAGTTGGTGAATCGTCGGAACCCGAAGGCGGCGCGTTTGACGCACTCATAGTGTTGGCGGCTTCGGTGGGGCCGTTGGAGACCCGGGCGGCGTGCCAGTTGGAGATCTGGGCGCGCCAGTTCCAGATGGTGCGTCCCAATCGGTTGATCTCGGGCGGCAGGTCTGGGTCTTGGAACTCGCGGGCGATTTCGGCGACTGTGGCAGCGCCGAGTTTGGCGTCGGGAATGCCATAGATGCCTCTCAGGGTTTCTTTGGCGTGCCAGGCGTTGCGGACCTCGCCGCGGGGGTCGCCTGCTGTGAGCAGGCCCCGTAGTTTGGTGCGGCCTTGGTCGCTGATGCGCTCTGACGCGCTGATGAGCAGTTTGCGGGCTCGGTACAGCGGGTCGTCTTTGTGGCCGCGGTGACCCAGCGTCTGGTTCTGGACTCGTCGCCGCACCTCGTCAAGGGCACCGTTGGCGAGTTTCACGACGTGGAACGGGTCCGCGACCTGCCGGGCGTGCGGCAGCGCCGTGTCGAACGCTGACCGGTACGGGCCAGACAGGTCAAGCACCGCCCAAGCGATGCCCAAGCGATGCCCCCAAGCCAGCTCGACGGCTGTGCCAACAGCCACCGGGCAGGGGCTTTGGCGGTACGGCCTGGGACTACGTCGATGAGTTGGCCCCGTCCGACGTCGACGATGTTGGTGGACCAGGTCTTGGCCCGGTACCGGCCGCGGCGGGCGAACAGGGTCTCGTCGAGTCCCAGCGCCTGCACCGCGCCGACCCGGTCGGTATCGGCGTCGAGCAGCGCTGAGCCCCAGCGCCGCAGCGACGTGTTGACGGTGTGCCACGCGCAGCCCAGTTCCGCCGCGATGTCTGTGAGCGGGCGGCCCCTGCCCGCCTGACGGGTCGCCCAACGCGCCGCGCGAGACGTCAACAGCGCCCTCGCAGGCGCGATCTGTTGTGCCTGCTCGCTGACATAGCCCGCCTCGCAGCTCTCATTTCCGCAGCGCCATCGGCGCTTGTGCCACACCAACGCCGCGGGCCTGCCCAACGCCGGGAGGTCCACCAACTCCACCCGCCGCTCGCCGTTGGACCACAACGGCCCGCCACAGCCCCCGCACAGCGGCCTCGGCGCCCGGCACCGGACATGAATCCGCAGCGGCGCGCCCTGTTCGTCTTCAACGCCGAGCACCTCCACGTCTCCGAGTCCCACGATCAACTCGCACATGCGTCTAGGGTCATATTCCACAGGGATCCTCCAGCTTCGGTTGTCTTTGACAACACCGATTCTGGGGGATCCCTCGCCTTCAACCGCGGATGCCCACAACCCCCACTCCGCTCCAATTCGCGAAGAGCCAATAAAGAGGACCATTGGCTCTGCCGGATGTCGTGAATGCCGATCAGCAGGTCACGATCGTCTCGTCCGAACTCGACCCAGCCTCTGATCGTATCGTCGAGTTCGTCGCAGAGTCCTACGACACTCCGCACGTCGGAACGGGAGACGCCCCGCTCAAACGGACCGAAAACCCGGGATTCTGTGCCGCACGGCATCGCTGCCGTTCGTAGATGCGGTTAGAGGGCAATTCGCCATCTAATCCATCCGCCAACGGAAAGGTCAGGTTACAAGATGACAGAATCTAACGACTACCCCACCCGGTGCTTCGGCGTTACCGTCAAGACGCCGGCTGGCTTCGCATCGGCTTTCGGTGCCAACCCTCACACTACGGGCTCTGAACTCGCCGACCGCGCCGCAGACTTCTTCGTGGCTCGTGATCAACTTGAGTCAGGCCCGTTCAAGTTGGCCCTTATCCGCGACGGTACCCCGATTCCGATCGACTCTGACAAGGATCTGGGTGCATACGATGTTGTAGAAGGCGACATTCTGCACCTCATCAGCTGCAAACCTTACGTCGACGGCACTCTGCGGTGACTGCGACCGCTGTTGCGGAAGCAATCCTCGAGGCGGACCTGGTGGTGGCGCAGGCGCAGCTTGCCCACCGGGGCGTGCGCCTAGAACGCAATGGCCATGTCGTGGAACTCTGGTTCCCGGGGCTTCTTCCCGGCACTGTCATCGTCTTTGAAGGGCACGACTACGACGCGGCGCCGTTGTCACTCTTCGTCGCGGACACCAACGGCAACCCCGTGGAGGCGACCCGATGGCCCCCCGGGCTCAATCACAGCACCCACCCCGTCACCGGACGCCCGTTCGCGTGCCTACAGGGTCTAGCCGAATTCTTCCTCCATCCCAGGCACAGTTCTGACAGATGGGACCGCTACCGAAACCAAATCCGACTTGTGCATCTAGTCGAACACATTCTCCTCAAGGTTCCGGCGGAATGACCGTCCTCATCCCACAGCATGTCCTTACCGACCTCGGTCACCTGTTTCTTGCGAACGGTCGGCACGAGCGCGAGACAAGCGCCATGTTGCTCGCAGGACCCAACGGGACGGTGATCCGCGCGGTCGTGCCCGACCAGCGTGCTAGCCCCGCCCCTCATTGCTGGGTCGAAGTCACCGAACGCGGCAAGCTAGACCTTGCTGCCGCGCTCACTGGCCAGGCCACCTACGTAGCCCGCATCCACTCCCACCCACGCGATGCCTTCCACTCACCGACCGACGACGCCAACCCCAGCCTTTGCCACCCAGGCGCGCTCTCGATCGTCGCCCCGTACTTCGGCGAGACCCTCCACCGCGGCCTCGACACCTGCGCTGTCTTTCATCGCCACAACCGCAACTGGGTAGAACTTGCGCCCGGTCCGGAGCGCGAACGCCACGTCCGGTGTGTGCCTGATGCTTGATCCTCGAGTTCGCCTCGCCGCCCTCGGGACTACTGGTGATCATGAGGCGATCCTCGACGCACTAGCGAGGCCACGGATCCACATACTAATTCCCCGCCACCCACTCGCTCACCACGTCAGTTGCGCCGCTTCACTGTTCGCGCTCGCGTGCCGTATCTTTCCCAACACGGCGGCCGTCGGCATCAACACGCCGATGCCGCCAAACCCGTGGGGTGCCTGTGACCTCACTAGGGCTATGGAAGTCCAACCTCGCGCTCCCGACCGCCAGCACCCAGCGCCGCGACCGTTCACCGTTTCTGTTGGCGCCGTGGACGCCCATGCCGACTACTACGTTGACGGTGACGACTGGACGGCGTATGTCTCCAACTCGGTCCCGTCTCCTGGCTTCGCCGCTCCAATCCATGGCGGATTGGGACTCCAAGCCGCGGCTGCTCTGGCCATCAACGAGATCCTGAAGTCCACACTCGGTGAACTAGGACTTAGAACGAACCGTCTCGACGGCGTCCTGACATGGAACCTTCTTGACTACACACTCCAACCACGGACGGGTCCGCCACCAACCCCGCCGAAGAGCCGAGCCCTGCTCTTCGTTGGCGCCGGGTCTCTCGGATCATCAGCGATCGCCGCTTTGTCCTTCACATCCCTCGATACAAACGTCGATGTCGTCGACGACGATATATTCGACCCTGGGCACAACCCTTACCGCTATCCGGCCGCTACCCGCACCACCCGCGGGCCAAAAGCCGAGTGGATCCGCGACTTGGTTATCAACTCGAATCTCTCCGTCACCTCCCACCCGAAGCGCATCCTCGACTGGGCTCACAAGCGAGAGTCACCGGGATACGACGGGACTGCGATTGTCACTGTGGACCGTGTCGACGCACGCCTCGAAGCCGCCAGCATCCTCCCCCGCAAAACAATTGCGGCCGGCGTCTCCGGACTCAGCTTCCAAGTACATCGCTCGATCGCCACTGACAGCGAGAATGCCTGCAGCTACTGCCTATATGTCGATGCGACCGCACCCCACGACCAAGTCGACGCCTACGCTGAACTAACAGGAATCCCACCAGCGCGAGTGATCAAGTTGCTCAACGGCAAGCCTCTCACCCAGGACGACCTCTGCTGTTTCCCACATCGGGTCGATCTAGTCGGCCGCCGGATTGACGATCTAATCCGAGAGGCGTACGCCGAGGCAACTGTCACGCTGGGACGCCAAACACCCGTGGCCGAGATCACCGCACCGCAAGTGTCATGGCTTGCTGGCGTCGTGATCGCAGCCGAGATTCTCAAGGACGCCCTCGGCTACCCCGCTCTCAACCGCAGATTACGCGTTGACCTGCGGGGCCTTCCCCTCGGCGTGACTGATCGACCACCACCCGACCCGACCGGCCGGTGCATATGCCGTTCATCGATCCGGCAAGCCGCCGCGACATCCTGGTACAGAGATGCCCCACCCTGACACCAACGCCCTCGTCGAACGCATCTTCAAGGACGACCGGGCACGCAAGGCGCTCTACTCCCACGCCGCTCGGTTCTTCGGTCGCTCCGTGAACCAGCAGCGCGCGGGTCTCGACGCGCACCACCTCGTCGGTGCTGTGGTTGAAAAAGTCCTTGAGAATGGGAACCTCCACGAGCAGCCCAACCCCACGGCTTACCTCATGAAGGCGATCACCAACGCCGGCATCGACGCCAAGAAGCGTTACGACAACTACCAGCAGAAGCTCCCGCAGATGCTCGAACCCAACGAGATAGCTCCACTGAACCATGAGACCACAACCATCAACGATCTGGCTGCAGCTGAGGTTCTTCAAGACACAATCTCGTCAATGCCCGAGCGGGCGCAGCGAGTCGCTAGGGCCATCCTCGACGATCCTGACAAGAACATCAACGAACTCGCTGCACACCTCGACGTGTCTCGCGACACGGTTAGACGAGCAAAGCAGGACATAAGACGCAACGCATCACTTCGCGGCTATGTCCAATCCGAGGCCGAATCACCGCCCACCCCTCACGCACCACACCCCTAGGAGCGACCATGACCGACCCAACCCTGCCCAAACACGTTGTCGACTACATCACCCACGCACTTGACGCCGCCGACAGCGGTCAGCCCGAACCGCCGCCCCACGGCCTTACAGCCGACGAACTTGAGGCCGCACGCCTCATCCTCGCCGAGATCACGCCGGTGCGAGACACTGACATCGATATCCCATCTCTAACCGAAGACTCCATCGCCATCCGACTCGGAATCGCGGCGGAACCTCCGCCAGTCACCATCGACACCACTACGCTCAATTCCGCACTCCATGGTGTCGATGTCGACCAGTTGATCGCTGATCTCTCACGCTACGGTCACACCGCCGACGCCCGCTGGCTCAATGAGCTCCGGGACGGCGAGATTGAGGCACTTTCCCCCGTCGTCTTCCGCACGCTCGCCGCCCTGCTCGGCACGACGCCTGACCAGCTAGCACTCAACTACGTCGAGCGGTTCCCCGCTAGCGAACGTCAACAGCTAGACCTGCACCTTGACGGCACCGAATGGACGACTGAGACCGACGGAGATGCAGTCATGCTCGTAAGTGCCGAGCATCGCCTCGGCCTCCTTGTCGCCCATGTCCCGAGCACCGACGCCCTCACCTCGCTGAACGTCCGGCGTGTCGCCTGGGAACACCTCACCGGGCTCTGGGCCCACACCAGTGCATGCGCCGTCGTTGCGCCCCTCGATGACTGGCATGCGGTCATCATCGATGCCATTGACTGTCAGCCTCACCAGAGTGCACCCAGCGGGATTCTCACCTATGGCCCGGATTTGGAGGTTCACCCCCTGCGCGTCGGCCTCGACACTTACGCCGCCAGATACCGGGTCACTTGGACCCCGCCTCAGCCCCTCCCTAGGCCCGCATCTGAAGGCGAACTCATACACCGCGACGCCACCTGTGGACTTCACGCCCTTCTGACTCTGAGCGGAAGAGCACACGAGACCAAGCGGACCGCATGGGCAGAAGTTCGTGATCAGGTCACCAACCTTGAGCCCCAGGCCTGGTCGGTCTTCACTGCTGTGGAGACAACGACCGTGGCTGAAGACGTCGAGGCCATGCTCGAAAGACTGATCACGCAATGATTACCTACCTTGAACTACGCAACTGGCGGGCCTTCGACAAGGTCGCGCTCCATCTGGACGCCGGCACCAACTTCATCGTCGCCGAGAACGGAATCGGTAAGACCTCGATCCTCCGTGGCGCTGCCTGGGCCATATTTGGCCCAGACCACATCGACCCCGCCCCGGAGCTACGCGGCAACCGGAACGCGACCGACGCGGTCGGAATCGTGGTTTTCGCTACACCAAGCGGTGAACTTGAGATCGAGCGAGTCCACCGCGTCGGCCGCGGTGCACGGCCATCCATCACCGCCACCCTCGCCGGACGCGAGATTGAACCCGACGAGTTACCGCACACACTTGACCAAGTCTTTGGAGCGCACCCGTCTGTAGCCGCCCAGTTGGGCTTCGTTCATCAGCACGCTCTCGTTTCCGATCGAGCCCTCTTCACCGGAGTCAAGGGGTTCCTACGGCACGTTACGGGGGTGTCGCGTCTCGATGTCGGCCGTTCTGCGCTACTCAAGACCCAGAAAGCGCTAGACCGTCGGGCGGGCGCACTCAACAAGCAAGCCAAGGCCAGCGGTTCCGAGATTGACTCTCTCAAAGCCGATCGTTTGCAAGCAACAGAGGCGCTGGACCGAGCAGGCGCCGCACTGGCCAAGACCCAGGAACAGCACGACGCGACCCACGCCGCAACCGCACTCCTTGAGCAGTGGAAGACCTACCGCAATGCTCTGCTTCACTACGAAGCGGCTCGCGCGGAATTGCACGACGAGATCACAGGATTCTCCCAGCTTGATCAGCTCGCGCGGACCCTTGCGGAACTCCAATCCGCAAGCCGCGACCTCAGCCAACTCATGGCTCAGGCACAAGCCACGGCAGATCTGCATAGGCAACTGGTGGCCCAACTCGGGGGGGAACCGACCTGTCCAGTCTGTCGCCAATCGGTTGACGACGAACAAACCCAACGCGCAATGAATCATCACCGCTATGCCATGGACGACGCCACCCGGACCAATGCACAACTCGCTACCGACCTAGCGGCCACCAGCACTCGCATAGAGCGAATCGCCTACTTAAAGAAGCAATTCGAAGAACTCATCGAGCCTGAGAATCCAGAGCCGACGGTAAGCGAGATGCTGGATATCGAAGTTTCTGAGGCGGCTCTCGTAGCGGCTCAGAGCCAAGTTGCCGACTGCCAGGCAAAGCTCGCCGCGGTCGACCGCTCATTGGCCGCCGCCCAGAGTGATACGTCGGCATACGACAAGCTCATTCACACGAGGCGTCTTGAAGCCGTAGCCGTTGCCGCAGGCGACGTACTTGACCGGTCAATCAAGCACCATGTCAGTACCAGGATCGATCCTCTGAGCAACGCACTCACCAGTGGCTGGGGCCAGTTCTTCACCGACGAAGACTCGCTCGTGCTAACGGACGAAGGCGAGGTCTGCATGCGCCTCAATGACGGGACCACGCTGGCTTATCCGCAACTCAGTGGCGGACAGCAAGCTCTAGCAATTCTCACGCTTCGTCTCGCACTGATCGCCGGCGCAACAACTTTGGGAACTGCCTGGCTCGACGAACCACTCGAACACCTTGATCCCATCAACCGACGCCGTGCCGCCAATCTTCTCTCACAAGCGAGTCGGCAACCCCGCACCCGACAGATCGTCGCGACTACCTACGAGGAAGAGATCGCGCGTCGACTCGCTGCGCAGCATGACCACGTTCACCTGCACTACGTCCGATCCGACTGACGCATCTCGCGCTCCCGCCACCACACCCGGTGCGTCCGCCAGAAGTATCGGAATAGATCGTCAAGCCAGCGCTGGACTCAGGTAGCTAGTGCTCTACCTCCACGTCAATCTCATCTATGCAGGTTTGAGGCTGCGAGTGATTCGATGCGGTGTGCCAGTTGCCACCCCGGATCGAAACATCGGTAAGACCGTCGATGAAGATACAACGCCAGTTGTCCTCAGGCTGGCCGAGCCCGCTTGAACTGGTGCCACCAAACTGAAGCAGGATCGCCTTCTCTCGACCATTCTTGGTGCCGATCGCGTGAGGACACATCTCGCGGCGGTGTCCCTGGTACATGCCAAGTATCTGCTGCTCGTCCAGGATTGCTTGCCGAATCAGGTTGTAAGTGTGGCTGGGCACGAACCCTTCCTCTTGCTTAGGTGTCACCGGAAAAAAAGTCCTCTGACCTGCCTTAATTTGTCGGGCTGAGAGGATTTGAACCTCCGACCTTCGGTCCCCCAGACCGACGCGCTAACCAAGCTGCGCCACAGCCCGTGAATCAGTGACAATACCGGCCCGCGCCGGTCCTCACACACCCCGTCAGCGAAGTAACCCGCTCAGTAGATACCGGGGATAATCCTGTACTTGACCCGTGCCTTGTACTCCGCCCACTTCTCAGCGCCGTACTTCTCCGCGCAATGCTCCTCGTCATCAAGTTGACGGTAAGTGAACAGCGAGACGATGGTCACGAAATAAGTCCAAGCCCAAAGATTGGTGAAGTGGCCGAAGACCAGAGCGACCGACAGACAGAAGAATCCCTCGCCCAGGTAGTTGAAATGGCGAGCGGCGCCCCACAGGCCACTGCAGAGGATCTTGCGGTCACCGGCCTGAATGTACTGGGGCTCCATGAACCCGAGGAACTTGCGCTCCGGCCAGCGCTTGAACGTGTATTTCTGCATGTTGGCACCACGCGAGATGCACCATCCGAAAAAGAACATCGCCGGCGTGCCGATGAGCCAGACCCACCGGCCGAAGCCCGAGAATCCCGGGTCCGGGTGAACAGCCAGACCCCACAACGGCAGGATGTAGAGCCAGCCGTAAACCACCAGGCCGCCCCAGAACAGCTTGAAACCGACATTCTCATGGATCAGGTCATAGGTGTAGAGCTGCACACGCTCGAAGACGAAGTAGTCCAGTACATAGAAGGTGAAGAACCCGGCATACAGGTAAACACCCGGATTGGCGTCGTCACCGAACTCGCGATAGTGCCACACCGCACCGGACAGACAGTTCAGCGAGAGCATCGTCCCGCCCACGACATAGAAGTACATCTTCACGTCGAACCGGCCGTTGAAGAACTGAATCTCCTGGGCCCGCCCGAACCACCACGCTAGGAAAGGGTTCTTCACCTTGCCCTCCGGCTGGGTGAAGAACGCGATCGAGGTCATGATGAGGGTCAAGACCGTGCCACCCGCGACCGCATACGCGGACGACCGGTAGAACCAGTCACGCGGCAACCCCCCGATCTCAAAAGCCCACACGATCATCGCCACTGCAAACACCAGGATGCCGTTCAGCCGATACGAACGCGGTTCACCGGTCTCAGCATCGACGACATAGCCCGTAACCCGCCTACCAGGCAGGATGAGTTGCACCACGAAGAAAGCAATGAACACGAACAACGGGGTGAGGAACCCCCAAATCGCTTCCGATGCTGACAACTCAAACAGATGCTCGATTCCAAGCCACTCGTCCATGAGCAAATACCCCTTCTGTGGTCGATGCCGTCATTATGGCACAACCGCCACAAGCGACCCGCAACCCTGGATCTGACCGATGACCGCGTAACAGTTGCGTGAAACTGCGCGATCTCATATATTTTCGGCTTGACGCACCCGCGCTCCCAACCACAAAGACGGTTCTCAGCAATAGTTCGCTTGACGCTGGCCCACAGGGAGGAAATGTGACCGAGTCCGTATTCCGCAGCGCTTGGACCAAGACCCGCTGGGCGCTCATGTTGTTGTTCGTTCCATTGCTGCTTGCCGCCTGTGCGGACGACGACGAGGAGCCGCCTGCAGGTCTCACCCACTCCGATGTCGTCGGGATCGTAGAAGCCGACGTCCAAGCCGCCATCGCAGACCTGCCGGAACCCGAACCAGGTTTGACGCGCGACGAGGTTGCCGAAATCGTCAAGGAAGCCGTCGCCACGATCCCCGCTCCAGAACCGGCACTCACCGCAGCCGAGGTGGAACAGATCGCGCGCAGCGTGTCAATCGCCAGACCCCCCAGGGCCGACGCCGCCGAATTCACCCGGTTCTTCGTTGACAGCGCCATCGCCAGATACGAGGCCGAAGGGCGCGAAGCCACATTGGACTACTACAACTCACTCGAGAGCGTCGACGGCCAATGGTACGTGTTCATCATCGACTCTGACGACACGATAATCGCCCACTACGACAACGAGCGTCTCGGCCGCGACATCAAAGACCCGGTGCACACCGACGTCAACGGCTACTACTTCGGGGCCGAGTTCGCCTCGGCAACCGAGGAAGGCAAGTGGGTCGGATATGTCTTCCAGAACCCGGGAACCGGCGACATCAGTTCTGGAGACTACGGCGAGTTCGAACTCAAGAACACCTGGCTTCTTCGCCACGACGGGTTGCTGTTCGGCTCGGGCTGGTACATCAGCGCCGACGGGATGACCCAAGCCTTCGTGCAGGCTGCCGTCGACGCATACATCAACACAGGTTTGGAAGGCATAGTCCAAACCTTGTCAGACCCTGACACCGCGTTCTCGGGGGCAGCAGGAGCGCTCGAGTACTACAACACCGTCGATCACATTGATGGGGAGTTCTTCGCGTTCACTGCCGGCCCGGACGGGACCATCTTGTTGCACAGCAACGCCACAAAGGTCGGAACGCACATCGATGACGTGTTCGGTGGAGCCGAAATCAGCTTCACCCGAGACGCCAGCTGGGTGACCACCGAAGGCACCGATTCCCAAACAGGGAACACAGTGACTGCACGAGTCTGGGGTGTCGACTACAACGGCACCATCATTGCTGCAGGTTGGCGCAACGACGGAACCCGCTGACAATCAACGGACCCAACAATCACTTGACTAGAGCGAACACAACACAGACACTCGCACAATGGAATCCGTAGCAATCATCGTCGGTTTGGTAGTGCTGATTGTCGGCGTCGCCATCTCAATGTTTCGCTCCCGCCAGCAGCGGTAGCCCCAATCGGTGCCATGAGTCGAGGTGGCCGCGGTGCTTGCCGCCGGTCGCTTGGTTCTGAGGGTTTCTGTCTTTGCGGGGTTTCCTCACAGACCCCACAAACCTAATGTTCACGCTATGGCTAGCGCTGCAGCAGCTTCGATGTCGCCTGGATGGAACAAGGCCGTCCCGCCGAACGGGTTCCACAATCGAGCCGTGATCGAGTCGCCGGAATCAAACGACAACCCGCTCGGGCTGGCGTCACCGGTCGGTGAGATCGACATCGAGACGACTCCTGAGCACCGCAACCTCGTAGAAGGCGATCCCAGATGCGCCACCTGGACTCGCTCATTTGACGATCCCAACGTGGTCGCGCTGCGGGAACGACTCCGGGAGCGTAACGGTATCGAGGGCTTCGAGGTCGTCGACAGCAGCGATGTCGAACGAGCGACGACGATCTTCCATCGTGACGGGTTCGTCGCTGTGGCTGACGCTTTGCAACCCGAGCAACTCGAACTGCTCCGTCGAGGCGTAGGCGAGATCACGGCCACCTTGCTCGAAGCCGACCCCGAAGGTGCCATCGGCGGCGGGGCCGGAGGTCTCCCCCACCGCTACTCCTTCGGCGGCACCTCGGTGTCGCGACACATGTTCCACCGTCCGGAGTGGTCCCAACTGATCGATCTGCCCATGACCACCCCGATCCTGTCGTCGATCTTCGGCAGCGCCGACTACATCGTCTATGGCTGCGGGGGCGACCTGGTGCTCCCGGGTGCCATCGAATACCAGGGCCTGCACTCCGACTCGGTATGGAGCGAGATCCACGACCCGCTGAGAGCCGTCACCATGCGTGACCTCCCCACCCCGGTCCTCGCCATCAACTTCCCGACGACGGATCTCACTCCGATCAACGGACCGACTCGATTCATCCCTGGAACCCACCGATCACGCGCTCCGATCCCCACGCTCGCCGAGGAGCCCGAATGGATGCGGCTGAGCACCGTCTGCCCACTCCCTGCCGGCTCCGCGATCATCCGCGACGCTCGCTGCTGGCACGGAGGAACACCCAATCTGTCGCGGGAGATCCGGGCGATGCCAGGCGTCGAGTACATGGCCCCCTGGTTCCGCAGCGAAGCACTCGTGCGGTCGATGTCGTACGAGACCTGGTCGACGCTGTCACCCCACGCTCAGCGCATCAGCCGATACGTCGTCTGCGACAAAGGCGAGACGGTGATCGGCCAAGGCGTCAACCATCCCCGCCGCGCCGACCGAGAACACATCCACGACCAACAACTGAACGCCCTGTCACCCGAAGCAGCCACCGCCTACCAACGCCGCACCTGACCGAACTTCAATCCCCTGATGCCGACGCAGTGGGCGTACCTACCGGCCGGAGCAGCCAACGACCTGGACTGGCTCCGGGATCGCTAAGCACTGCTGCTTGTTCTGGACGAAGGAAGGTGGGCCAAAAATTAAAGCCCCGCCAGTGCACCACCGACGAGCGATGGTGGACGGCGGGGAGGATTGATCGACTGTCTAGCGTATCGCGCTTAGCAATGCAACCAAGGGCGCAACGTTATCTGCCGTAGTCGAAGGAATCATGGGCGACGTCGTAGTCCCGCTGACCAAGGCGGTGTTCCCACCTGAGGTAGCCTTTCTGCTGCTGCCGCCTGCGTCCTCCGGTCCAGGCTGCGGTCTCGCACGTCACACCCGCCGCGTGTGCACGCTCAAGCGCTGGTAACAGGTCGGAGTCTCCTGAGAACAACACGACGACGTCAAAGTCTCCATTGGCGGCACCAAACGCCAGATCTAGAGCAAGCATTACGTCGATCCCCTTCTCGCGCGGTCTCCCGGTGCGATAGTCAAGCGGCCGCGTGCAAACCTCCAGTCTGGGTTTGTGGGCGCTTAAAGCACGCCAGCGGCTGATCTGCTTCCTTACTGCCGCGTATCCCTTCGGATTTTTTGTGGAACTGGGAATGCCGCTGTATATCTGCACCTGCACGAGTCTGCGTAATTTGGCTCCCGGATAGTTTGGGTGGCGCGCCCCAATCAATTTCGCGAGCTTGTAGGGATCGAACTGACCAACGACATAGTGATCGCCATCCACACCGAATGCCTGCCGCGCGCCGCGGTAAGCGTTCTGGTAGTCGATAAACACAGCGAGCCTGTCTAGTTCGGGCATCGACGCAATCCCGCCTCAGCGCTCTGCTCGCGAGTCATCGCGCTCTTCAGCCCGCACGAAACGGTCTTCCGCGATCACCGTAGCCGGCCGCTCCGTCTCGTGGCCGAGCTTCCACATTATGTATCTCGCCGTTGCTCTACGGGTTGGAGCACGAGTAACTACTTCGTTCTCCGCCATGCAGATACCCTGCCAGTCGGAATTAGTCTTTCGCCAGTCGATTTCGGTCAGGCCATCGAGCATCTCGATCCAAGAGCATGTCAGGTCATCGTGTCCAGCACGAACGGCGCCACCGGCAAAGCCGAGAGCCCACAACGACAGCGCGTAGGATGACACGTACACCTGACGAGCGTGCTGAGGCTTGACTTCACCCTCAAGGATCCCCCGCCATGGCACGACCAGGTCCGTCAGGTGAGTCCAGAAGTCGACCGCCAGCGACTTCATGTCCTCGATTTCTTGTTCGAGAAGCCTCTCTGACGGGTTGCCCAACAACTGAACATTGGCCTGCTGTAAGCCGGACAAAGTGGCGAACCTACCAGAGCGCACAGAGAGGGACACCCGCTCCTTATCGATCCGATCCTTGAACAGCGGCACTTCTTCCACACAGGCCATGGTGATCCGGTTAATCGGTAAGCGGTGGTCGAAGAGGATGTCTAGCGACTTAGAAGTCTTGTGCACCGTCCGGTTCAGATCGGAGAAGATCTGCTGACTCCGCTCCAGTCCACCATCAGGCAGAACTACTACCGAAATCGTGTCGGTGGCAAGCGCCGAGTCGCGTCGCAGCGCCTCAGATATTCCCGCAACCCGGTGCTGGCCGTCATTAATCACGTACTTCGCCTCAAGGGGCAAGACCAGTTCGCCAATGTCAGCCCCCGGCTCCACCGATTCGAAGTCCACATCGTCAGAGTCAACAGACACCGTAATCGCTGAGAAGATGTAGTCCTCGTGATCCAGGACGTAGCTAGCGATCTCAGGGATCCTCTTGGAGTTCAGCGCCCGCTGACTCCTATTCTCCGGCGTCAACTCCAACATCTCGTCGGGGTCGAATGTGAAGAGCTTGACAACGGCACCGAACGGCAGAGTCGCCGTGTAGTACCTTGTGGTTCCCATCCGACCCCGGGTTGCGGGAACCCGAAACGTGGGCTTGAGACGGCTTGACAGGCTATTGAGAGTCATAATAGCTCCTTTGGATCTATTTCATGTTAGACTAGCGAAACATTCGAGTCGTTCCACGACAAAACCGTAGTCAGTACGTCCGAAATTTGCAACAGTACGTTTGAAGATACTATTTAGTACGTTCAAAAAGTCTCAGATCTGAGGGAAATCTGGGCTCGCTCCTGCTGATGATCGTTGTAAATCCGGGTCGAACAGTTGCCCAATGGGCTCCTCCGTTAGATAGGAACACACGCCCGGTGGATCCCCAGTCAAACTAGTGACTTACAACGGTGAAACTACAACACTGCAATGAGCCGTTACAACCGGAGCTCATGGTTCGCACTTGCTCCCGTTGGATCTGAGCAGCGCTAACCGAATGTCCCCTTGGGGTGACCGTGCCCCTTACGTTGCGGGTGCGCGATCCTGTTCAGGTGGCAAGGCACGCTTAGACGCCCATCGGCGTGCTCTAGTTGAGCGACTCGGGGAGATCTACACCAACAAGCCGAATATTGCGACAAGAGCTACCTTGATCAGGTCTCTGGTTGACATCAGGCGTGAGGCCATAGGGTTTACTGCCTAGAGTCCAGCATAGGTTGTGCCCGCTGGGTGAATACGCGCTAGGCGGGCCGGGCGAAAGGAGTCGCGCATATGACCGTCAAGCGGCCACGGGTTGCCGCTATCGGACTGGACAGCTTACAGATCGAGTCAATAGTCGCATTGTGCGGAGATCTGAGACGAGCAGACTCGTTGGAGGCGTACCGCAAGCAATACAGCTGGACCGAAACGGACGTTGCGGTCTTGGGCAGCAACGACAACCATGAAGTCACGGGGGGAGTGCATCTTCTGACGGTCGGTTCCATGGCTCTAAGTTGGCTGGATAAGATGCTCTCCGGATCGATCGTCCGCCGTAATCTGCAAGTTACGCCCAAGAACACGGAACGTGAGGTGTCTGTCGCTGAGGCCTGTCCGGTGATGTTCCAGACGCTTGCCACTGACTTGTCCGGCCAGTTGGGCCATGCCGAGGATCCGCCCTCTGTGATCACAACCGGTTACTGGCCCGACGAGACAAGCGCTCTGATCCAAACAACATCAGGCAAAGCAGTCGCTCACCGACTTGTCTTAAAGCAAAGACCGAGACTCGAAGACGGAGGAACGGTGGGTCCCGTCGCCCTCGTATTGCCCGCCGTGAAGAACCTTTCGGCGTGGTTCCGTGCCTTCCTGACCGACATTCACAACATCGACTCGGCTCGGGTCCCGCAGGCGCCACCTCGGCTGACAAATCCGTCCGACTGGTACACACCCCAAGAGAGAAAGCTCGCAGAGAAGATCGAGACCATCAATCGCAAGATGGAACGTCTCGATGACGAGCGGCAACGCCTCAAGGACGAACTGACTACTGAGAACGAGCATGCTGACGTGGGCATTCGAAGAGCGGTCTGGGCTGATGGCGACAATCTTGTCGCTTCGGTGGAGGAGATACTGAGAGACTTGGGGTTCGAAATCAAGAACATGGATACGGGTCTCAAGCAGGGGGAGCCGAAGCGTGAGGACCTTCGGCTAACACTTCCTGGCCGCTCGGATTGGGAGGCGATCGTCGAGGTCAAGGGCTACACGCGCGGCACCAAGACGAACGACGCGCGACAGATTCGCGAGCACCGCGAGAACTACGTCATTGAGGAGGGCCGAACTCCTGATCTGACGTTGTGGATCGCTAACTCACATCGAACGACGGATCCGTCTGACCGTCCCAGGCCGGACAGCAACGTGCAAGATGCGGTTGAGATGATCGGAGCTGTCCATGTCTTGGCGTCGGACCTGTACAAGCAATGGGCTCTGGCCGCTGCGGGCACACTGGAGCTCGAAGATATCCTCCAGAGCTTGACGGACGCAGTTTCAGGTCTCTGGGACCCTATGACCCTAGATCGCGACGCATAGCCGGAACCAACTTTCCCACCTGAAGCTGACGGACCCGGGCCGCCAGCTTCAATACGCTCCGGCACCAGACGCGCCCGCGGCCACTGGTACCCGACGCGTTCACCGGCACGCTTTGGAAACGCCCCAAGGCCTTGAGCACGGTAGAATCCGGCGCGAAACGACCATTTGGGAAACAACTCACAGATGCGCGCCGCGGCAAAAAGGTGCCATCGTCCGGTTGTCGGGCTGAGAGGATTTGAACGTCCAACCTTCGGCCCCCCAGAGCGCCGCGCTAACCAAGCTGCGCCACCGCCCGTGAGTCAGTGACAATACCACCCGCGCTCACACGCCCGGTTAGAAGAGTAGCAGCAGGCCGTCGATGGCTCGCCAGCCGAGGTAGATGGTTGCCGCGGTGAGGCCGAGCCAGAAATGCCAAGGGGGGCGGTAAACCTGAGGGGCATGATCAACACCCGGTGTTGGTTCGACAGGCTCGCCACAATCAGGGCAGGTACCGGCCGACGTCAACGAAGTCGGTGTCCAATTCTTCTCGCACGGCGCGCACCACGGCATCAGAATCGAGACTAGGCCAGCTTGTCGATCTCAGTCGCGGCGAATAGCCATGACCGCCGTGTCGTCGTCGATAATCCCGCCTGCGTGATCCTTGGCCGCGTCGAGCAAAGCCTTGCACAACACATCAGTCGGTGCGTTCAGTTCCCGTTCCGCGGTCTTGATTATGCGCTCCTCACCAAACAGCGAACCCCCCGCGCGAGCCTCTGCCAAACCGTCTGTGTACATGACGATCATGTCGCCGCTCTCCATCGGAATCTCCCGAGAGAAATAGGTTGCGGTGGGGTCAAGCATCAACAACGCACCAGTGGAACGCAACGGCTTCACACCATCTTCTTGGAATAAGAACACCGCCGGGTGCCCCGCAGACGCACAACGCAAGGTGCCGGCCTCCGTGTCGAACACAACCACCGCAGCCGAAATGAACTCCTCGTGCCGGTCACCAGATGCAATCTGCTTGTTGAGTTCCTCGAAAGCCTGTGCAGGATCACGGAACTGCCGCAAGAACACCCTCAACAAGTACTTCGCCTGAAAAGCAGTGATCGAAGACTCGATGCCATGGCCAGCCACATCACCAATGACTGCCGCAACCCGAGTGGGTCCCACTCTGTGCACATCGAAGAAGTCCCCCGCCATGAGCCCCGAACCAGCCTGATAGACACGACCGATCTCAAAGCCCGAGAAATCCGGAACCTGCTCCGGGGCAAGACGAGCCGCCCAAGCCTTGGGCGCCAACTGCTCCTGCTCAAGCGCCTCGCTCGCACGACGTTCGAGGTCGTAGCGGTTGCGGGCCATGCGAGCCTCGCGAGCCAACGTGCGCGACCACCATAAAGAAGCGCCAGCAGGCAAGACCAGCAAACCGAAAACCGCGGAGGTCGCGTTCGCTCCGTCGAATAGCGCCACAACCGCGGCGGCCGGTGCGATCAGGGCATAGACAACCGACGTGTGGGCTTCCTTGCGAAACGCCGCAAAAGCCAACGAATGCCCTTCCCGATCGTCGGTGTTGTCAGTCTCGATCAAACGCGCCAGCCGCAACCGCCTGCGAGCCGAACGAGCATAGACGACCGACGTCGCCAAGCTGAGAACGGCGAGAATAGCGAGAATGATAGTTGTCATCGTGGCTCCAATTGCGTTGAGCCGGTTCCCCTCCAGGAACTCGCCTAAGGGCCGAGCAGCACAACTATACCCCGGCAACGCAGCCCATTACGACTGTTAATCGCTGCGCTTGCGGACCCGCAGCTTGATCGGAGTCGAACCCAATCCGAACTCCTCCCGTAACCGACGCTCGATATAGCGCATGTAAGTTCTCGGTAGCTCTCTGTTGACAAACAAGACGAATGTCGGCGGGTCGGTAGCCCCTTGCGTGGCATAGAGCACCCGAGCCCCACGCGGAGCGGGCTGCGCAGCTTGTGCTGAACGGATGACTTTATTGACGTCACGAGTTGGGATCCTCGTGCGGTACTCAACGACCGAAGTCTGGATCGCCGGCCATAAACGATCGACCCCCTTGCCGGACAAGGCACTGATCCGAAGAACCGGCGGGTCGCCCAAAAAGCCCAGTTTGCGCTCCACATCCACAGCGATCTTGGTTCGCTTCGTAGTATCGAGCAGTTCCCATTTGTTGAGCAGGATCACAATCGGGCAACCAGCTCCGTCGACGCGCTCAGCGAGACGCTGGTCTTGGTGCGTGACGCCGACAGTTGCGTCAATGATCAGCAGCGCAACATCAGAACTGTCGACCGCTTTGAGGGCTCGAACCAAAGAGTAATACTCGGTGTCCTCGGCTATCCGCGCTTTGCGACGCATCCCGGCCGTGTCAATGAAACGAATCGGACCGTTGTCGGTTTCCACGATGGTGTCGATGGCATCGCGGGTAGTGCCGGGCCTGTCGTGGACGATGGCGCGTTCCTCCCCGATCAACCGATTGAACAGTGTTGACTTGCCTACGTTCGGGCGCCCGACCAGCGCCACGGCGAACATGTTGGGATCGTGGTCTGCGGGATCTCCGGGTGTGTCGCTCGGGTCGCCTGGGAGCAGGCGAACCACTTCGTCGAGAAGATCGCCGGTACCTCGACCGTGCAGGGCGCTGACCGGGAAAGGGTCACCCAAGCCCAGCCCCAGCAACTCCCAAATCGAGTGCTCGTGGCTGGCATCATCGACCTTGTTGGCTACTAGCAGCACGGGTACCTTGGAACGTCGCAAATGCTTGACCACCTGCTGATCATCGGGAGTAGCTCCGACGGTCGAGTCAATCACTAGGAGCACGACGTCGCTCTGAGCCATCGCCAACTCAGACTGCTTTGAGACCTTGTCCTCGAGCACATCTCCGTCGGCAAGCCAACCGCCGGTATCAAGCAGACGGAAATGATGACCAACCCATTCCGCTTCGACCGTCTTTCGATCCCGGGTGACCCCCGGACGCGGCTCAACGATCGCCTCACGACGTCCGATAATGCGGTTGACCAGGGTCGACTTGCCGACGTTGGGACGGCCCACCACAGCAACAACAGGAAGCTTCATGCTCCTACCGCCACTGCCTGACCGCCGAGGGTCAAGGCCTGGCGCAAGGCCGCGCCGTCAGTCGGGACAACTTCAACGGTGCGAGGCAAATCCTGCGGCGAAGTGCCGTCGAGGAACACTCCCCGACTCAAGCAGACGTCGGGCAGAAGATAGCGATGGCCTTCGGGTTCGGCCGCCAGCACCGTTGCCAAATCCTCGCCCACCATCAGTCCGGTAACCCCGATGTTGCCCCCGAAGTAATGGTTGGGCACCGCAATGACCCGTACGTCTCTGCGGTTCAGCGAGTTCGTCAACGACTCAACCACTGGCGCCGACATTGTCCCTGTGAGCACCCCGACGGGCGCACGTCTCGTCGCACCAAGCGACACCCTCGTCGCCGATGACACCGAAGCTTCGCTCAACGCGCCAGAGCGCAAATCTTCAGGAGCACCAACCGAGTTGGCTGGTGAATCCAACCGAGGCGATCTGTAGCCGTCAGCGGGCGCCCCATCGACCCACGCAAAAAACCCGGATCTAGGGCGTGTCGGCACCGCGGTGGGACTCTGAAACTCCGACTCGAGGGTGCGAGCCATGCCGATCCCGTCCTCATGCATCGGGAATCCCTCGTAGCTGTCGGCATCGGGAAACGGCCTGTCGGCCATCAAGTAGTACTCGTCAGCCGCGAACACCAACCTTCTGCCGAGAACTTCGAGAAAGATCTCCTGCCAATCGCCGACAATATCGACGACTCGTTGCGCCTCGGTGAGTGTGTGGGGCCTCATCCTCTTCTGCTTGTTGAAACGCGACACTCCCAGCGGCACCACGCAGATCGTCGCCAACTCCGAGAAACGTTCAAGCACCCCAGTAAGGGTGTCATTGAGCACATCGCCATCGTTGACACCCGGACACACGACCACTTGGCCGTGCACCTCGATCCCGTGATCCAACAACGCCCGAAGCCACCGCAACGACACCGCCCCTCGACGATTACCCAGAATATCGGCGCGGATCTGCGGATCCGTGGCGTGAATCGAAACGTTGAGCGGCGATAGACGCTCGGTAATGACCCGTTCCATATCGAGTTCAGAAAAACGGGTCAGGGTGGTGAAGTTCCCGTAAAGGAAGGAAAGTCTGTAGTCGTCGTCCTTCAAATACAGCGAGCGTCGCATGCCACGAGGCAGTTGATGTATGAAACAGAACTCACAGTGGTTGTCGCACGTCTGCACCTTGTCGAATACCGCAGCGTGGACCTCGGCACCAAGTGGCTGACCGTGGCGTTTCGACACAACCACATCAAGACGCTGCGCTTCTCGCTGCACCCTCAAAGGCACGACGGCATCATCGGTCAAGATCTGCCAGCGGATGACATCGCGCGGGACTTCGCCGTCAATCATCAGGATCTCATCACCCACCATGAGTCCAGCCTGTTCGGCCGGTGACCCCGGCTCTAGAGCGACTACGCGCGGAGACGACATCACAACAAGGCTACCGGCCCAGCCTCTCCTCAAGCCCATACGATTTATGGTTGCAACCAATGATATATCATGTAATATCAATATTCATGACAGGCATCACAGTCACTCGAAGAAACGGGAACCTGTTGGCTTGCAAAACCGCACAACCAGAAGACTCGGAGCGGATTCGACACGAGGCACAACTGCTCAAACGCTTAGAGCACCCCGGAATCGTGCAGTTCGTTGACTTCATCGAAGAATCCTCCGTTGAGTTGTACCTGGCGTTCGTCGGTCCTGACTCCTGGGCAACTCAGCCTCCCAGCACTCCCTCCGAGTCGCTGGAAGCCTTGGCCTCAGCTGCGTCAACGGTCGCTGATCTCCACGGCCTCGGAACCGTGCACGGGGCACTGTGTCCTGAACATGTGCTCGTGGCGCCCGACAAGCGACCAGTCTTGTGCGGACTAGCCGACGCCACGGCGTTGACCGAAACAGGTTGCGCACACGACCTTGCGGGGCTCGCAGGGCTGATCGATCATCTTGGGGCGGCCTGCGAAGAAAGAGAGCGCCGCCAACTTGATGCCTTGGCGCGACGTGCAGAGCGGGGTTCAGTGACGGCCAGCGACCTCACCGCCGAACTCGACCGTCTGCACGGCGGCCCCCACAAGTTCACCCGCCGATCTAAGCGAACAGCAATCCCGACGCCAAGCAAACGGGCTTCAGCCATAGCCACTGCTCTGATTGCACTAGTCGTGCTGGGTTGGTTAGTGCTCAAACCCGAAGGCTCAGCCAACCCCACGCAAGAACTCAGCACCGTGCCAGCCAACCCGGTGCCTACCAACCCGGTGCCAGCCGGCCAGGTGTCAACCAACACCGTGCCGGCCGGCGAAGGTAGCGGGGCTCCTAGCGGACCGGTTGCGGTGCCTGCGACAACCAACGCAAGCGCCGTCGGTTCGGTCGACACAACCGAACTGGCTGGGAGTCAAAGCGAGATCGAGCACGAGGATCGCTTGATCATCACCCATCAAGGCCGCCGCTACGGAGTCGGTCGGCTCGGTGATGTTGCGATACTTGGCGATTGGACATGCGACGGAGACATCACGCTGGCGCTGCTTCAACCGAGCACCGGAGTCATCGCGGTGTTCGCAAACTGGCCTGCGCCATCACAGCGTCTCGAAGCCGATTTCGTGACCGTGGTTGAGGGGGCTACCGACCTTCGCAACGACCCATCCGGCGGTTGCGATCAACTTCGAGTCACCCACGCCGGTGGATCAACACTCATAGATACGGAGTTTTCATGAACACCCACCGTCCTGACCCACTGCGCTGTGCCGCGCTCGTATTGCTATCGCTTTGTTGCGCGGCTTTCCTGATCGAACTCAACAGTTCAACGCCTTGGCCTTCCACAGACCCAAGCGCTTTTCTTGACTGGTGGGAACGACACGGCACAGCCACCGCGGCCATCACCCTGCTTCGCATCGTCGGCACCACCCTTGCCGGCTGGGGGATATTCATCGGCACCGCTGGATTGTTGGCGTCCATCCGTCCAAGCGGCCTGTTGCACGGCGTCTGGCGTCGTATAACGCCGAGTTCGTTCAGACAGATCCTCGCCGCCAGCGCTATCACGATCACGCTTGCCGCGCCCACGGTCGCCAGCGCCAGCACTCAAGGCGTCCAAGCACGCATCGTGTTGGAGGATCTTGGGGCGCTGGAGGACCCACGGCAAAACATCGAAGCAGCAAGGTTCACACCTGTGCTGACCGACCTCGGCCCTCTCACAGTAGAAATGTCTAGCGAACCCACCGCAGAGACCATGCCTCCCTACTCCGATACGACAGCCTCCAGACTCGCCGACTCCGGGGATGCCTCCCCAGCCGACTCCGGGGATGCCTCTCCAGCAAGCGACTCCCGCGGCACCTCGGATGCACAGCATTGGACCGTGACGGAGGGGGATCACCTTTGGAAAATCGCTATGAAAACCCTACGCGGTCAGGGCTACGAGACTGAACCCGCCGCAGTAGTGGACTACTGGCACCAACTCATCGACGCAAACAGCGAAATCCTCAACGGGAACCCGGATTTGATTCATCCAGGGACAGTCCTGACTCTGCCTCCAGTGCAGCCGCAATCGTAGACAGGAACCTTTTGAGGGTCTGAGCTTCAGAATCAGACAAACCCAGTTTCTCGACCAGGTTGCCGAACACCGGATCGGCGGTGTCTGATCCACGATCGGAAGGGCGCGCCGGTTCATCAACCGGAAGAAGTTGTGCGATCTCTACACCGTAAAAGCGAGCCAGTCTCCACAAACGCGGAACTGAGACAGCGCGTTCGCCGCGCTCATAGGCCCCCAGAACCGAAGCCTTGAACTCCTGGTTCGACAATCCCTCAACTTCGGTTAGCGACATCTTTTCTTGGCGTCGAGTGGCTCGCAGCGTCTCACCCACTCGCTTGTTGTAGTCACCGATCGCCTTCGACCCTGGCACTGGTCCTCACCTACCAGTCGGCTCAAAGATCATGTGAAAGCCGATTTGATTCGTGAAAACAAGCGCTGGCCAGGTTCCGCGACCTCCTCGCCGCGAGCTTCGGCCAACTGGCGCAGCAAGCTTTCCTGCTCCTCGTCTAGTTCGTCAGGCACATCAACGACGATTTCAACCCGCAAATCACCACGTCCCCTCCCCTGAACATGAGGCACGCCGCGATTACGGAACCGAAACTCCGTGCCGCTCTCAGTGCCACGAGGAATCATCAGAGTCTCCACACCATCAAGAGTCTCATACTCGAACTCGGCTCCCAACGCCACCTGCGTAAAGGGCACATACAACCCATGAACAAGATCGTCGCCGTCTCTGTGAAATATCGGATGGGGACGCACACGGACGTGTACATAGAGGTCACCTTGGGCGCCACCGCGCATCCCCACGGCACCACGACCCCCGAGACGCAGAGTCGTCCCATCGTCTACGCCCACCGGAACCTCGACTTTGTAGATTCTCTGCTCGATCGTTCGGCCGAGACCACCGCATTCATCACACGGTGTTTCGATCCTCTCGCCCGCACCACCACAAGTCCTACAGGCTGACGCCGTTACCATCTGGCCCAGCACGGACTGGCGAACTCGACGAACCTGGCCAGATCCACCGCATTCATCGCAGACAACCGGTCGAGTATCAGGCGCAGCGCCACTCCCATCGCAAGGTTCGCAACGCACCGCAGTGCGCACCTGTATCTCGCGTTCCCCGCCGAACACAACGTCTTCAAGATCAAGGTCGACATGCGCTTCAATGTCTTCGCCGCGGGGGCGGCTCGCCCGCCCCTGTCCCTGGCCACCGAATCCCGTTCCGCTACCAAAAAAGGCCTCAAAGATGTCACCCAGGCCGCCGCCGAAGGAGTTGCCAGCGCCTGGTGTATCGGTGCCGAAGCGGTCATAGCGGGCTCGTCGGTCACGATCAGCAAGCACTTCGTAGGCGGCTGCGACCTCCTTGAAACGCGTCTCGGCGGATGAATCTCCGGGGTTCATATCAGGGTGGTATTGCCGAGCAAGTTTCTTGTAGGCGCGTTTGATCTCCTCGTCAGTCGCATCCGGTTCAACTCCCAGCGTCTGATAGTGGTCGGCCATCTCAGCTCTCGCTCAGCACACGGCCAAGACGGCGACTCACCACAGCTACCGCGGAGAGTGCCTGCTCGTAGTCCATGCGTGTAGGACCCAACACACCAATCATTCCGGTTGTCTCTCCCTCGACTGAGTACGGCGCCACGACGAGGGAACAATCAGCCAAAGGCTCGACACCGGTCTCCTGACCGATTGCGACTCGCATGCCACGATCAAGCACATCGCGGATCAAAGACACAACCACAACCTGTTGCTCGAGGATTGAGAGCACATCACGAATCTGTTCGACCGCCTCAAACGCGGCCGCAACCCGCGAAGCTCCCCCAACAACGATCTCCGCGGTGTGGGCAGCGGCACGCAACGCCTCAACAGCGGCGTTCAGTAGCGGATCGTCGTCCAACGCCTCGGGACTAATCTCCAGCAAAGACTTGCCTACAACCGTCTCGGCCAACCTCCGGTTGGCATCATCAACAATCTTCGGTGTGAGTTCGGTGGCGACCTCGATGGTGCGCTTTTCAATCACCCCATTGGACATGACCGCCACGACCATCACCACATGCGAAGAAAGGTCTACCAACTGTGTCGAGCGCACACAGGCGATGTCGACATTGGGACCCACCACCACAGCCGCGCAATCCGTCAACGAGATAAGCAGATCAGAGGTCCGGACCAGAACCGATTCGAGCTCTCCGTGAGCATCGGCAAAGAACTGACGGACCATCCCGCGATCCGCCCCGACCAGCGATGGTTCACGCTTACGCAAAGCGTCGACAAAAAACCGATAACCCTTGTCGGTCGGAATACGCCCCGCGCTCGTGTGCGGTTGAGTGAGGTACCCCTGCTCTTCAAGCGCGGCCATGTCGTGACGCACCGTTGCGGGCGACACGGCCACGCCGGGCGCGTTCGATATCCTCCCTGAACCCACCGGTTGCGCCGTTTCGATGTACTGCTGGACAACGGCTGAAAGGATCGCTGCCTTACGGTTGTCAAACAACATGCGTCGATCATCGATCATGGACAGAATTGTACCCCCGTGCCTCCGTCTCAGTCGTGGAGTTGCGTCTCAGTCGTGGAGTTGCAGAGCAGAGATGAACGCTTCTTGGGGGATATCGACCCGGCCGATCGACTTCATCCGCTTCTTACCGCGTTTCTGCTTCTGCAGCAGTTTGTTCTTGCGGGTGACGTCACCGCCATAAAGCTTGGCGGTCACATCCTTGCGATAGGCGCGCACCGTGCAACGGGCAATGATCTTTCCGCCAATCGCAGCCTGGATCGGCACCTCGAATTGCTGACGAGGAATCAACTCCTTGAGTTTTTCCGCCATTTTCTTGCCGTACCCATAGGCGTTGTCCTTATGGACGATGGTGCTGAAAGCATCGACAGCTTCGCCATGAAGCAACACATCAACTCGCACCAGGCTGTTGACCGCGTAACCGTCGGGTTCGTAGTCGAGGCTGGCATAACCCTGCGTGCGACTCTTGAGTTGATCGAAGAAGTCGATCACCACCTCAGCAAGAGGCAACCGATAGATGATCTCGACACGCTCAGGTGACAGGTACTCCATTTTGACCATCTCGCCGCGACGACCTTGGCACAGGTCCATGACAGTTCCCGTGTACTGCGACGGTGCCAGCACACTGACCTTCAGGTAGGGCTCCGCGATAGAGCTGATCTCGCCTGCCGGCGGGAGATCAGACGGGTTTGACACAACGGCGGTGCTCTGGTCGCTGCGGGTGACGCGGTACTCCACTGACGGCGCCGTCGAGATCAGCGACAGCCCGAATTCCCGCTCAAGCCGCTCGCGGACAATCTCCATATGAAGCAGGCCCAAGAACCCACAGCGAAACCCAAAACCCAGAGCACCCGATGTCTCTGGTTCATAGGTGAAACTCGAGTCGTTGAGGCGCAATTTCTCCAGAGCGTCTCGAAGATCGGTGAACTCGTCTCCCTCAATCGGATACAACCCTGAGAACACCATTGGTTTTGGTTCCGCATAGCCGTCAAGTGGTTCAGCAGCGGGGTTCTTGTCGGTGGTGACTGTCTCACCCGAACGAGCTTCTCCCACGTCTTTGATACCGGCGATGAGATACCCGGTCTCTCCTGGGCCAAGTTCATCAACAGGTTGATTATCTGGTGTGCGCACACCGATTTCGTCGGGATCGTGCGTAGTCCCCGCATGCATGAACCGCAGCTTGGACCCAGACGACATGACACCGTTGACCACCCGCACCGAAGACACCACACCGCGGTACTGATCGAAGTGTGAATCAAATATCAACCCTTGAAGCGGATCGGTAGCGTTGCCTTGCGGGCAGGGAGTGGTCGCCACCACGGCGTCGAGAAGCTCTGCAACCCCCTCGCCGGTCTTGGCGGAGATGTGCAAGATGTTTTCGGCAGGAATCCCGAGTACCTGCTCTATCTCCGCGGCGTACTTGTCGGGCTCAGCCGCGGGAAGGTCGATCTTGTTGAGACAAGCGACTATTTCCATGTCGTTCTCCATCGCCAGATAGCAGTTCGCCAAAGTCTGAGCTTCTATTCCCTGCGCCGCGTCAACCACCAGAATCACGCTTTCGCAAGCCGCCAGCGAACGGCTCACCTCGTAACCAAAATCGACATGGCCTGGTGTGTCGATGAGGTTGATGACATGGTTGCCCCACTCCAGACGGACCGATTGAAGCTTGATGGTTATCCCCCGCTCCCGTTCCAGTTCCATGGAGTCGAGGTACTGATCTCGCATGTCTCTAATGTCGACCGCGCCTGTGAGTTCCAACAAACGATCGGCGAGGGTGGACTTGCCATGATCAATGTGGGCGATGATCGACGTGTTACGTATGCGCTCAAGGTCCATCTGCCACCGACGATATCTGCGAGCGGGTGCGATCCAGTGCTTGCACCCGATACGCTTGCCCGTCGTCCAATCGTGATCACCAGCAGGTAACCGTGGCAAATATCAAGTCGCAAATTAAGCGCAACCGACAGAACCTCAAGCGCAATCAGCGCAACCGAGGCGTTCGGTCCGAGATCAACACCCGTACCCGCACAGCGCTTGACGCCATCAACGATGATGCTGAGGATTCCGAAGAGGCGGTCCGGCTCGCCATCCAACGCATCGACAAGGCTGCCCAAAAAGGTGTGCTCCACAAAAACACTGCGGCCCGCAACAAGAGCCGCTTGGTTCGCAAGCTCAACGGTTAGAGCGATGGCTGAGATTGCTCAGCCGAGCCACTAGTACTTCCAGCACCAACTCGGGAGGCCAGTCAACGGTGCCCCGAAGTTGCAGGTCAGCGGTTGCCAGCAAGTCAATGGCACGGGCCAGTTTGACAGTCCCGAGCCTGCGGCTCTGCTGCATCGCTTTTTTGGCGGGAAACGTCGACCCCTTCATTCCCAACAGCGTCGCTGCTTCGGCTTCGTTGAAGACACCCGCGCCGTCAAGGCGAAGCATGTTGGAGTAGCGCTTGTGAAGAATGCCCACTAAGCGAAATGCCGCACCGTTACGTTCGCTCGGAGTTCCCTCATAGGGGATGAGCCGAGGTAGCAGCTTCAGTGCGGCAGCAATATCGGCGTTGTCGATGGCATCGTCGAGAGCCCACGGCACCGCCGAGCCAACTTTGTCTCCCCCATATACAGCCACATCGTCGCTAGTGACAGTTGCGCCAGGGCCCAAAGCGCCTTCAAGTGTTCGCAAAAGCCCCACGACACGGCCCCGGTCCTCTCCAATGAGCGCTTCGATGGCGGCAACTGCGGCCCGATCAAACTCAAGTACCGAGGTGCCCAAGTGCTCACGCAACCAAGCCGACCCACCCTTACCCCTTGGGACCGAAGTCTGTTGGATCGTGCCTCCCGCAACCTCCACAGCCACCTTCAACGCCTTGGGAAGCGAAGGCATCCTGTCTACTTTGGGATCAACACCGCGCTCCCACACGATCACCAAGTCGGTGGAATCGAGCGGCTCAGCGAGTAAAGCGGTGATCGCGCCGAGATGCTCTGGTCGTGCCCACCGGCTCGCGTGACGGCCAACTACAACACGCTTGTCGGTCAAGAACGGTGGAGTTCGGGCAGCGTCGATCAGGCGCGCAGGCTCGAAAGTACCTTCCTCAGTGCGATATTCAGCTTCAGTGAGTGTCTCGAGCATCAAAGAACGATCACCGTCGCCTATCAACTCGTCGACGGCCTTGCTTACCGCCTCTCCGACCAGAACCGGATCGTCACCGAGTATGAGCCGAAGAGCCATTTGCGCTCTATCTCCCGCTCTCGTTCGCGGCACTCACCGGGCCACGGGACCGCCGATTCTGCAGCATGGCGCTCATCATGTCTGCCACGCGACGGCTACCGGTCACGTCGTGGGCTCGGAGCACCCGACAGCCGAGCGCGATCCCCAAGGCGTGCGCACCCAGCGTCGCATAAGTCCGATCATCAACCAAAGTACCGGTCAACTCACCAAGAAAACCCTTGTTGGATGCCGACAAGAAAACCGCAAACCCCAACTGAACCAAATCGTCGCTGTGTCGCATCAACTCGATTGACATCGCCGGGGTCTTCCCCAAGTCGAGTCCCGCGTCGATCATGATTCTCTGACGATCGATACCAGCCGACATAGCGGCCTCCGCCCGCACCCGCAAGAACTCAGCGACCTCTGCTCGGGGATTGCCGTAGCAGGGTTGCGGGTCAGCAATACGGGGGCCTATGCGCACATGTGTGGCGACCACCGAAGCGCCGTGTTCAGCCGCCACTCTGAGGTAGTTGGGATCCGCGAAACCGCTGATGTCATTGCCGACCACAGCCCCCGCTTCAAGAGACTCTTCAAGCACCGAAGCACGGAAGGTGTCAACCGAAACGGGAAGATCAAAACGGGCTCGGAGGGCCTCAATGGCAGGGACGACACGTTCGATCTCCTCTTGCGGAGTTACTTCTGGTCCGGGACCTGCTTTGACTCCACCGACATCCAAGAAGTCCGCTCCCTGGTCAACCAGCAATTCCGCTTGGCGTAAAAAACTGTCGAAATCCCAATATCTTCCGCCGTCAAAAAAAGAGTCTGGAGTCCGATTGAGGATGCCCATCACGAGCGCACGAGTGGTCACATCAAAGCGCGTATCGCCCAACTCAACGAACATCGACCGGACCCTACACGCAGACTGCGACAACAAGCACTCAGTTCGACTCCTGGGAGGGTCCACGCTGCACACTCAACTCCAGTCGAGGCTGAACTCGTTCGAAACGCACCGTCAAATCGTCCAACTCGACGGTCTGCCCCACTTGCACGGTTCGTCCGCCCGGCACGCGGTGCATCGGCGGAGCCGCCACCGGAAACGCTCCGAAACGCTCGGTGAGCGCCAGCACAGCCTCCGCGTCGGAGCGATCACCATCAAGGGCCACGGCCAGCCCAGGTTTCCCGCCACCAATGAGTCTCAACGACTCGATCAATCCCCGTGTCGGCGGATTATCGAGCACCAACACCAGATCACCACCCCCGGACACGATCACCCGCGACTCCCCAACCAAGGAGTGCTCACCCGGACCCAAACTCGGAGCTGTTATCAACGCGACCAGACCAACCAGCGATGCCAACCCCGCGGCCACGACCATCGACAACCGCAACCTCGACACCGCCAGCAATGCAGCCGCCCCCAACAACAAGATCGACGCCACCCCAAGCGTTGCCTGAGGGCCACGCGCAGCCCACGAAGCCACACCCCCGATCCACCAGAGCATCACCTTGCTGGGAATATGCACAAGCTCCGCGACGAATCCACCAAAGAAGCCTGCAAACATTCCACCAGTGCAGCCCCAAACCATCACCGCGCCCGACACCGGACCCGCCAGCAGATTGGCCGGAAGCGACGCCAACGGCAGCGGCCCGAACAACCCCAACAACACCGGCGACACCGCCAACTGAGCCGCCGCCGTAGTTGCCATCGGCACCCGCAACCAACCCGGACCCACCAGCCGCTCCGCCAGAGGACCCGACCACCAGACGATGCCCGCAGTCGCGGCCACCGACAGCTGAAAAGCCACAAGGTGAACCAGAAACGGATCTATCAACAACAACGTCGCCACCGCCCAGGACAATGCCCGTTTCCCATCAATAGGAGTACCCATAACCGAAGCGCCGATTCCGGCCCCGGCCATCGCAACCGCACGCAGCACGGAGGGCTCAAATCTGGTGATCACCGCAAACAACAACAAGGTGGCAAACAGCCACAACGCCCGAAACGCCGGACGGAAACGCCCGGCGAACGGGGCGGCCACAGCAAGTACAAACGCCACGTTCTGCCCCGAAACGACTAACAAGTGACCCAACCCCGCAGCTCGAAAATCATCTGCAACCACCGCTGTCTGACCTCGATCATCGCCGATCACCATCCCCAGAAAGATCGCTTGGTCGCCGCGGCTCAACGATCCCGCCCCGCTCACCAGGGTTCTGCGCACCGTGTTGGCGAATCTAAAGACCGGCGATCCCGGTTCGTGACCGTGAACAGAACGAACCGTGAGCCTGCCAACCACATGACGCCAGCGGGCAAACTCGTCTTGTGCGCTCGCTGGTGCGATACGCCCGCTCAACAAAACCCGCTCACCTGCCAACGCATCATCAAGCCGCGCTGCGGGTGCACCATGCGCCACAGCGGTAAGCCGTTTGTGATCGTGGCGCACTGTCGCAACCACACCAACCGGACCCACAGGACGGGGATCGTCGAGCAGCGTCACCCAGCCAGAAAATGAGTCAGCTTCCGGGGGATCGAGTGCGTCTACTGCCGCGGCTCCACGGGTGCCGACGGCAACAAAGGTGAGCAACACCACCAGAGCTACATGTCTTCGCCAACTCGTCAACAAGACCAGCACAACCAGAACAGGCACAGAAACCGCAAACATCCACCACGCCCCCAACGCCGCGGCCAAAGCCACCGCGTGCGCCGTCACACCGATACCAACGGCACGACTTGCGCCAGCTTGGCCTCCCCGATTCCCGGAACCTCGAGCAGGCCCTCCACTCGGCTGAACGCACCGTGCTGCTTGCGATAGCGAATGATCGCGGCGGCGATGCTCGGCCCGACACCTGGAAGTGTCTCCAGGGCCGTAAGATCAGCAGTATTGAGGTTCACCCGAGCGCCAGACAAACCGCTGCTGTGGCCACCGTCAGGATTCGTAGGACCGACCACCGAGGGCTCTGGCTCTCCGATCACAGGTACCCAGACCCGCTGACCATCAGCCAACGGCGCCGCCAAGTTGAGCCGTGAACGATCCGCGTCCACGGTCAACCCGTTCGCGGCGTCTATGGCATCGTGCACACGGGATCCCTCGGCGAGGTCGTGCACCCCGGGGAACACGACGGCTCCCTCAACGTGCACAACAATCCGCGCGCTCGAACCCTGCAAGGATTCAGTTACCGCCGGAGCGCCCGGCGCGGTCGCAACTCTCGGCAACACCTCTTCGACCGGGGTCACCTCCGGCGACGCCAACGCCCACCAGCCACCCACAGCCGCGGCGACAATCGCCGCCACGCCCGCGACAAAACCCCAAATCGTCACCCCGAGACGGTCCGCAACCGAATCGGCCCACCGTTGAATCGTCTCGGCCCTGCCCACCGCACGCTGTCCTTTGTGAGGTCTTCTGCGGGGGAAGCGCCACGCCGAGGCGTTACCGAACCCTACCTACTCCCACACCGACAATGACAGTGCCGAAAGCGGTTTGCACAGAAGCCGCTTTCGGCAGCACCCGTTCGCTTTCGGTCATGTAGTGTTGACCCGAATAAACGAACAGGGGTATCGATGGCCACAGTCACATTCGATCAAGCCACGAGGGTGTATCGCGACGGAGACCGCCCCGCTGTTGAACGTCTTGACCTAGAGATCGAAGACGGAGAGTTCCTTGTGCTCGTCGGCCCGTCGGGATGCGGAAAATCGACAACGCTGAGGATGCTCGCCGGACTCGAACCAGTCGACTACGGCGAAATCTACATCGGTGACCGAGATGTCACGACGGTTCCGCCCAAGGACCGCGACATCGCCATGGTTTTCCAGAACTACGCGTTGTATCCACACATGACCACCGCGGAGAACATCGGGTTCCACCTCAAGATCGCCAAATTCGACCGCAACGAGCGCGCCAAACGAGTAGCTGAAGCAGCAGAGATGCTCGACCTGACCGAATACCTCGATCGCAAACCAGCAAAACTCTCCGGTGGTCAACGCCAGCGGGTCGCAATGGGCCGAGCCATCGTGCGACAGCCCCAAGCGTTCCTGATGGACGAGCCACTCTCAAACCTTGATGCCAAACTGCGGGTTCAGACGCGCACACAGATCGCCGCGTTGCAGAGGCGTCTCGCGGTCACCACCGTGTACGTCACCCACGATCAGGTAGAGGCCATGACCATGGCGGACCGCGTCGCGGTGCTCAAGGACGGGTTGCTGAGGCAGTGCGCGTCGCCGCGTGAGTTGTTCTCGCATCCCGACAACCTGTTCGTCGCCGGCTTCATCGGCTCACCCGCGATGAACCTGCTCGAAGGCACCGTCAACGACGGCATCGCCAGCGCTGGTTCTTTGGAGGTTCCGCTCACCCCCGAGCAATCGCAAATGCTCACCTCCGCTGCGGTCACGATCGGTGTGCGGCCCGAAAACTTGATCACAGCGAGCGAAGGAGGGCTCGACGCCAGTGTCAATCTGGTCGAGGAACTCGGTTCGGAGTCGTATCTGTACTGCACTGCCGACGGCATCGACGACCAAGAGGTGGTGGTGCGAACCGAGGGCCTCAGCTCCTCACAGCGGGGCGAAAAAGTGAGCTTGGTTCCTCAACCCAACACGGTCCACCTGTTCGATACAGCCTCGGGTTTGCGGCTCGTGGACGCCTGAGATCTGACGGCCGCGCTGAGTTCAGCCCTTGCTGGCACCAAGGGTGAGGCCGGAGATGAACTGCTTCTGGAGGGCCAGGTAGACGATCAGCGTCGGTAAGGCGATCAAAGTTGATGCTGCCGCGACCAGGTTGAAGTCGCTCCCATACTGGCCGTTCAGCACCGCGATCGATGATGTGATCGGACGTTCGTCACCCTGGTTGAGCAGTACCGATCCCCAAAAGAAATCGTTGTAGAGCCAAGTGAACTCCAGTGTGCCCAGCGCCGCTAGCGCGGGACGGGTCAGCGGCAGGATCACCTGAAAGAAGCCTCGCCAAACACCGGCACCGTCCACCGCTGCAGCTTCACTGATCTCTTTGGGGATCGTCTTCATGAAGTTCGACAGCACAAACGTGCAAAAGCCGATCTGGAACGCGACATGGGTCAGAATCACCGCGATTTTGGTGCCCAAGAGATTGCCCGTATTGGTGTCGGACAGAAAATCCGGCCAGGGCATGTACTTGTAGAACTGGAACAGCGGCTGGAACAACACCTGCTGAGGCATCAGATTGCCGGCCGTGAACAGCACCAGGAAGACGATGTTGAACTTCCAACTGTAACGAGTGCACACGTAGGCCACGATGGCCGCCAGCAGCAGGGTGAGAAACAATGCTGGGATGACGATAAAGGCGGTGTTGCCGAACGTCTTGCCCATCTCACCGACGTTCCAGGCGTCGCGGTAGTTGTCGAGCGTGAGCGTCTCGGGCAGCGCGAAGGGGCCGTTGGGCTGGGTGTCGGTCTGGTAATCGCGAAACGAGTTGTAGATCGCGGTGCCGATCGGCACGAGCCAACCAATGGCCATCACAACCAAGAAACTGTGGAGCAACATACGCATCGGCTTGACCCTCGAGCCCCGCCGTTTAGCACGACGAACGCGGACCTCGTCAAACAACTCGTCGTCGGGACTCGTCGCTTCTGAACTCAAATTGCTGTCGAGAGTCGCGGCGCTCATATTTCCGACTCTCGATAGTGGTTCGTGACATACCAGATGATGAACCCCAGACACAACAGCAGCAGCACCACGCCGTAGGCAGATCCGAACCCGACACGCCCGCCACCCTCTCCGAGCAGGCTCTTGGTGACGAGCGTGCCCATCACGTCGGTGCCGCGTGGTTCGTTGAGCGCAGCGATGATGTCGTAGGCGCGGAGGGCCTCAATCACGGTGATAACCACGACGATCACGTTGATCGGCCTCAAGGATGGGAACACGACCCGCCTGAAAGACTGCCATTCGTTGCAACCATCAATTTGGGCTGCTTCACGCAGGTTGGCATCGACCGCCTTCAAACCGGCCAAATACATGACCATGATGTAACCGATGTGACGCCACGCCATAGCGATCAGCAGCGCCGCGAAATTCTTCGACAACCCCAGCGCCGGATCCAGAAATGGCAGGTCGAACGAGAACAGCTTGGAACCGTCACCCACGAAATCAACCGGGTCCCCTGGCCAGACTTCGTTGAGCAGACCACGGTCACGTGAGAACATCGTTGACTTCCAGATGAATCCGACAACCGCAAGCGACAGAACGACCGGGAAGTAATAGATGCTCTGGTAGATGCTGCCGCCGCGTATGTTCTTGTCGAGCAGGTAGGCGAACAACATTCCGATGGCGGAGCAGACCGTGAGCCACACGACCAGCATCAAGTTGTTGAACAGCGCCGCAAAAAGATCGCCTTCGAAAATCGTGAAGATGATCCAGTAGTTCCGGAACCCGGTGGCACTGATTTCGCTCAACGGGGCCAGGTTGTCCCACTCGCTGAACGACAGAACAATGGTCAGGGTCGCGGGAACCCAGACCAACGCTATGTGAAGAAACGCTGGAATTCCCACCATCAGCCACAGCCAGATCCGGTCCCTACCGGTGAGCGTGGACGCGCGACGACGGCGCGCCTTCAGGCCGGACCTGAAGGGGGACGCCGCCGTCGCTTTCATGGAGGGAACCCTAACCGGTGCTATTGATTACTCGAAGTTGTACGTCTGCTTCTTGGCTTCGATGTCGGCCAGAATGGAATCGATGTTGCCCGGCGAGGCCAAGAAGTCGGCGATGCCGACTCCGGCCACGTTGGCTGCGAAGTCCGGATCCGTGTCGCGGTCGAGGAACTGCGCGATGTACTTCGCCGAACCCACAGCTTCGGCCGAGCGCTTCTGCAGCGCGTTGTAACCGCTGGTGTCGGCGTTGCCGTTGGCGGCCACGACCGAGGGGTCAACCGCAATGTAGGCATCGATGGCGGGCACCGATCCCATGCCGCCGAGCAGTGCTTTGGCGCCGGTTTCGTTTTCCGGGCTCGCGGCCATCATGAACCCGTCGATGGGTGCCTCGATCGCATCTTGACCGTGTTCCGGGTTGATCTCGGGGAACAAGAAGAAGTCGATGTCGTCAAAGACTTCGGAGTCGGGGTCGTACTGCGAGGTCAGGAAGGTACCGAGCAGGAACATGCCCGATGACTTCTCGCTCAGGCCGACAGCGGCGTCTTCCCAAGTGCGCCCGTTTGCGTCGGGTTGGTAGTAGGGGAGGATCTCCGACCAGGTCGAGAAGATGTTCTTGACCTCTGGGCTCTCCCAACTCTCGTTGCCGCCCATCAGGCTGACGTGATAGTCGTAACCGTTGACCCGCAGGTTGATCATGTCGAACATTCCCATCTGAGGCCAGCGTCCGTCGTTGGCCGCGCTCAGCGGTATGAGGCCGTCGCCCTCCATGGTTTCGCAGAGTGCCTTGAACTCGTCCCAGGTCGTGGGGATCGAGTAGCCGTTGTCGGCGAACAGGCTCTTGCGGTAGTGGACCGCCCACGGGTAGAAGTAGAACGGCACGAAGTACTGCTTGCCGTCGAGGCCAGACGAGGCACTCCTGAAGCCGTCGGACATACCGTTCAGACCGCTCCAGACATCGGAGATATCGCCCAGAACGCCTTTGCCGGCAAAGGCCCGCATGCGATACCCCGCGAACCAGGAGACGACATCGTCTGGTTGCTGGATGTAGGTGTTGAAGTTCTCCTGGTAGGTGTTGTGGTCGATGGTGTTGATCATGGTGTCGACACCGGTTGCGAGGACCGCGGCAGCGAGGGCTTCCTTATTCTTTTCGCCGGAATAGTTGGAGCCGAGCGAGGTGCTACCGGGACCCGTGTCGGGCGCTGCGGTTGTCGGAGCGGCAGTGGTGGTCGTGGCTGTGGTGCCGCCGTCGTCATCGCCGCACGCGGCGAGCAGCGCTGCGCCTCCTAAGGCCGCCCCACCTCCGATCATGAAGTCTCGACGGTTCAGTCCGGTGCCGCGACGCCCCGATGAACGCTCAGTTGGTTTGGTCATATCCCCTCCTAGGGTTTTCTGGTGTTTCCAGGTTTGTTGGGTTCTTGAGAGATCCGAGCATGGTTAGGTCGGTTCTCCATGGCGTTTTCGCAAGGGTTCCGGGATGAATTCGCCGTGACCTTCGATTAGTGCATCTACCAGCGACCAGATTTGTTCGAGATCCAATTCGGCGGCGGTGTGCGGATCAAGCATCGCCGCGTGGTAAATGTGGTCTCGGTGGCCGGTCTTAAGCGCTTCAACGGTGAGTTGTTGGGGGGCAATGTTGGTTCCCATCAGCGCTGCTAATTGCGGTGGCAGTTCGCCGATCACCGAGGGAGTAATGGTTTTGCCATCGACGGTGGCGGGAACTTCGACTATGCAGCCGGTGGGCAGGTTGTCGATCAAGCCATGGTTGGGCACGTTCACGTACACTTCGCGTTCTTTGCCTGTTTCGAGGCTGTGAATAATCTGCGGGGCGAACTCGTCGGTATTGGGGAGTTCCATCAGTTCGACATCCGCTTCAAGTCGGGCCCGCAACTCGTCCCATTCGGCAATCTGGTTTTCGCAGCGGCGCACGTATTCGCGGACCGGGATTTCGAAGCGTTCAATCAAATCGGGGCGGCCTCGCTTGAGAAAATACGGTGTGTACTCGGCGAAGTGCTCGCTTGATTCGGTCACGAAATAGTCCAACCGGCGCAACATTTCGTAGCGGACTGCGTCAGGGAGTTGCCATTCGCTCCGCTTCGGCGCACTGGCTGGATCAATGTGGAGTTTCTTGAGTTCGGGGTACAGGTCCCGGCCTTGATGTTCCAACCGCAAGAAGAAAGCCATGTGGTTGATTCCGGCCACGAGGTAGTCGAGTTCCTCGACCGGCAAACCAAGGTCGGACGCCAAATGTTGTGCTGTGATGGGAACGCTGTGGCAAAGCCCGTATGCGTCAACTTCGCAGAGTTCGGCTAGACCCCACATGTTGATTGCCATCGGGTTGGCGTAGTTGAGCAACACTGCGTCTGCGCACAGTTCGCTCATGGTTCGGCCCACTTCCACCAGGACCGGAACAGTGCGTAGACCTCGCATAATGCCACCGATACCGATCGTGTCGGCGATGGTCTGTTCAAGTCCGAATTGTTCGGGTAGGTCAAAGTCCAACACGGTCGCCGGTTCGAAGCCGCCGACCTGAAACATCGTGATCACATAGTCCGCACCGTCGAGGACCGTTCTCAGGTCGGTGCTGGCGCTGACCTGCGCCACCGCACCGTAGCCATCCACCAGTTTCCGCGCGACGATCTCCGACGTAGCGAGCCTCTGCAAGTCGATGTCATGGAGCCGAAACTCGAGGCAGTCCCGAAGGTCCTCGTAACCCAGTAGGTCGTTGAGGAGATTCCGGGCGAATACCGTGCTGCCCGCTCCGATGAATGCAACTTTGGCCAACTTTGCTCCCGTCAAAATCTGTGGCTCACCATAGAACAAGTTTTGACTTACGTCAACGTTGACGCCATCGTTGACGTAGCGTTCATCCCAATCAGTGTTGTCTGCTGGCCGTTGCGTCCACACCCGTTAGAAATTCGCAAGCTAGACAGATAGCATCGTCGTCCACCGAAAGACTCAAGCGACATGCCGAGAGGAGCAACCCTGCGAGACGTGGCCAACAAGGTCGGAGTGTCGCCTCGTACGGTGTCGAGAGTTGTCAACGACGAGGGAGGCTTTTCGGAGGCAACTCGCGTCAAAGTGCTCGAAGCGGTAGAAGACCTCGGATACCAGCCAAACATGTTGGCCCGCGGCTTGATCACCCGCCGCAGCGGCACCGTCGGACTCGTGGGCGTAGACATGACCGACCCATTCTTCCCAGCCATGGCCGAAGGCATCCAAAACGAAGCTCGCGAAACCGGCCGAACAATGTTCTTCGCAAGCAACGACGGCGACCCCCAACGCCAAGCAGAAGTGTTCAGATCACTGTGGTCCCACGCGGTTGACGGAGTAATCGTGTTCCCAGCACCCGGGTCGATCGAACAGTTGACCGCCTACGCCCGACGCGGAATGCCGCTCGTAATCGTCGACGACATCGTCGAGTTCCCCAATCTGGCCTCCGTCTCCTTCGACTTGGAGGATGGTGCCACCAAAGCCGCTCAACATCTTTTGGCCACAGGAAGACGCAAAATCGGCATGATCGGGTCAGAGATCACGGTTCCCAGAACGCGGCGCCGTGAGCGGGGCTTTTACCAAGCATTCGAAAACGCGCCAGAAGGATCTCAGCTCCCAGAACTAGTCCGCGTGCAGCCAACCGTTAGTGGCGGAGCAAGCGGCTTGCAACATCTGCTTGAGCGTCAACCCGACCTCGACGGCATATTCGCTTACAACGACTTGATGGCCGTCGGTGCCATGCGCGCAGCACAATCGGTCGGCTACCAAGTACCCGACGACATTGCCATAGTCGGCTGCAACGACATCGAAATGAGTGCCCTCGTAAACCCTGGACTGACCACCATCAGACTTGACCGCCCCCGGCTGAGCGCCGAGGCGATCCGAGTTCTCCACGAACTCATCGAAGAGCCGGGAAGCAACCCCGATCCCCTAGTACTACCTGTGGAGTTGGTAGTTCGAGAGTCGACATGATCGAGCCAACTGCGCTGGACCGAGCTGCCCAGCGCCATCAGCGGCGCTGGGGTCCGCCGGAGATCTTCAGCCGCGCACCAGGACGAGTGAACTTGATCGGTGAGCACACCGACTACAACGACGGATTTGTGCTGCCGATGGCTCTGCCTTTCGACACTGCCATCGCCGCTAGCCGAGCACCCAACGGGTCCAAGACCGAGATCTTCTCAGAGGGTTTTGGACACGCCGTGCTCGCTCCAGCGCCATCAGAGATCGAACCCCGCCACTGGGCCGTGTACCTACATGGCGTGCATGACCTGCTGAAAGCCGAAGGTATCGCTCCCGGACCCTGGAAAGCCACCATCGCCACCGACATACCAACAGGCGCCGGCCTGTCGTCGTCGGCAGCTCTCGAGGTGGCAGTTGCCTCGACAATCTTGTGCTTGGCCGGAACCGAACGGTCACCAGCCGAGACCGCCCGACTATGCCAACGCGTCGACAATGAGATTGTGGGCATACCCAGCGGACTCATGGACCAGATGATCTCTGCATCAGCCGTTGCAGGACACGCTTCGCTAATCGATTGCCGCTCACTTCAAACCCACCCGTACCCACTACCAGACAATTCTGTAGTGGCGATTATGGACACCAAGACCCGTCGTCAACTCGTCGATTCTGCATACTCAAACCGCAGAGCAGCCTGTGTCAGAGCAGCCGCGGCAATCGGCGTCGAATCTCTGCGCGACGCCCAACTAGACGACCTGGATCGGCTACCGACCCAACTCGGAACCGAACGGCGTCGAGCTCACCACGTAATCACTGAAAACCAACGCACTCTCGATGCCGCGAATGCAATGTCGAACGGCGATGCCGAAACCCTCGGTGCCCTCATGAACTCCAGCCACGAGAGCTTGCGTGATGACTACGAAGTATCAGGGCCCGCCTTGGACCAGATTGTGGAGATTGCCCGAGAAAGCCCCGGTTGTTTCGGTGCTCGCCTTACCGGAGGCGGTTTCGCAGGTTGCGCAGTAGCGCTGGTGCAGGCCGACCAGGCAGTCGAGTTTCGGGCCCGCGTCGAAGAACGCTACCGAAACGAGAGAGGCATGGATGCTGAAATCTGGCTGTGCGAACCCGCGGCCGGCGGGTCTGTCACATCCGCCACAGCAGGCGCCGCCAGTCCCTAGAACCCGCCAACGCCTAGAACAGAGCGGTGCTCAGCTTTCGACGCCACAGAGCGCTGCGGGGGTCTTCGGGGCCGATCACCTCAAGCAAGTCAATGAACTTTCGCCGTGCCTCGTCATCGGTCTTCACAGTGATCAACAGTTCGGCCAGGGTCGCCTCGATGTCGTCGCCGAGCCCGCCGGTGCGAGCCATCGCGGTGATCCGGCGCGTCTCGGCTGACTCCGGGATGCGTTCGAGCAGCTTCAGCCCAGTGTCAACTTCACCCTGCTCCACCAATAGTTGTGCCAGAGCAGTAACCGCAGCTGGATTGTCGGGTTCGATCTTCAATGCCGCCACCAAAGACTCCTCGTCTCCAATCGCAACGAGCGTGTCCACCTCGCTTTCGGCTGGTGCGGGCGCCAAGCGCTGCACGAACTCACGTACCTGAGCTTCGCCTTGGGCACCCATGAAGCCATCGACAACCTGTCCGTCGGCCATCGCATACACCGCGGGAATCGATTCCACTTTGAAAGCTTGTGCGACCCCGGGGTTGGCATCGATATCGACCTTGACCAATTCGACCGCTCCGTTGGTCTCGGCGATGACCTTCTCCAGTAGCGGAGTGAGCTGCTTGCACGGCTCGCACCATTGTGCCCAAAGATCGACAACGACCGGTATCGTCTTGGAGCGCTGCACCACATCGCTGTCGAAAGTCGAGTCCGTTACGTTGGCCATAGTGACGTGCAACGTAGCGCAACGGTGATCGATTCCCTTCCCCGGCAAGTTTCAGGCCATCATGTGGGGCCAGCTACCAACCACGAACGCTCCCACCGACACGGAGGCAAGCAACACCCATGAGTTCTGCTATCGACCCTGAGCGGCTGTATCGAGTGCTTCGCACACCCGATGTTGTCGATCCTGTTCTCCTAGTGCATTTTGATGGCTGGGTCGACGCGGGGCGCGGCGCCAGAACCGCTATCCGCCATATCAGCAACGTCACCGGAGCCGAGAAATTGGCAGAGTTCGACACCGAATATCTTCTCGACTATCGGGCACACCGACCAACGCTGCACATCGTCAACGGCATCAACGCCGACATCGACTGGCCAGTAATCGAACTCAGTGCAGGAAGCGACAGCGACGACCGTGACGTGCTCATCCTCAGCGGAGCTGAACCGGACCACAATTGGCGTGCGTTCGTTGAGGCGGTACTTGGACTTGCCAAGCGCTTCGGAGTGCGTCGGCTTGTGAGTTTAGGGGCCTACCCGGCCGCAGTTCCCCACACTCGCGACACCCGCCTGACCATCACCTCGCCCACTCCCGAACTTGTCCGCGCCAACCAGTCGGGAGCCACACTTGATGTACCAGCGGGTATGGCCGCAGCAATCGAAGCGGCCTTTACTTCCGCAGGCATTGCCTCTCTCAGTCTTTGGGCTCAAGTCCCCCACTACATCGCTGCAGCCCCTTACCCCTCCGCGGCACTGTCGCTCATCGAAGGACTCGTCGACGCCGCGGGGATCAGAATCGACAGCGGGGCTCTCTCAGAACACGCTCTGACGATCCGCAACCAACTTGACGCTCTCATTGCTGAAGACGCAGATCACAGCCAGACAATCGCCCAACTCGAACGTCACCATGACGAGTTCAACTCCGGCGCAATCAGCAGCGAAGGCGCTCTTGCCATTTCCGAAGAACTTGGAGCCCAGTTCGAGAAGTTCCTACGCTCCCAAGACGATACCGCTCCGGGCGAAGACACCCCTGAGGGAGACAGCGTCGAGGGTGACCCAGAATGAAACTCGATGCCAACCTGATGGACCCACTCGACAGCGTCGCTCAAACAGCCGCTCAATCGTCCTACCGCGGCAACGCCCAGAGTTTTCCTTGTCCCACATCTGTGACCAGCGCGGCACCGGCGGGTGCCGTTGCGTCGGCTCGCAAAAGCAGATGAGACGTGTCCGAGCTGATCTCGTCTGGGCTGATCTCGATTGAAGTGTTGTCAAATCCAACTTCCCAGGCGACCGCACCAGTCAGGTTGGGAGACAATCCTTCGGTATCGACAGCGATCCGGCTTATCTGAACATCGCCTAGAGCTTCTTGAACGGTGCTCAAGGTAGCTGTCTCAAATAGCTGATCGAGAGCTTCGAGGTCCGAAGCGGTTCCGAGCGTTATTACCACTAACGCCAAGCCCAATCCCAGCCACGGTTGTGGTCGCCGGAATGCCATGAGCAACACCGCAGCGACCGCGAGAGCTACGAGGGCCGCCGCTCCCGGTTCGAACACATCATTACCAAACGGTGCACCGCCCGCTTCGGTTCCGAGCATCATGATCGGAGAACGGGCCTCATTCCAGTTGTCGCCGGGGCCGGCCCAGGCACCCCACACTCCCGAAATCACAATAGCGAGGGCCATCGCGACACCCGCCCAAACAGCACGCATTCTCATTAGACCAATGATCCCCGCCGCAACCAGCATGGGAGCCATCACCTCTACGTAGCGCCCGTGAAGGTATGTATCGGCACGTTCAACACCGGTCAGAAACCAACCCGCAACAACAACCACGGCAAGGGCTTCGAGAAACACCCACGGCCCGACTGGCGGCGAGCGAAGCAAAACAACCACACCGATAATGGCTAGACCCGCGGTGGCAAGCACCAGGTAGCCAACAGTGCCGGCACCTCGCACAACCATCTCGGGCACTTCGTCCCAACCACGCCGCTCGGCCAGATCAGCAATGTCGTAGGTGCCGCTGCTCCCAAACGCGGCACCAGCCACAAACCGACGCACTCCCTCCACCGCTGCCAGCCCCAGAAGACCGACTCCTGCAACAACCAGCGTGCCGCGCCCGCCGAATCGTTTACCGCCGCCCGCAACGCCGGCGGCTGCTGTGGCGAAGATGGGGCCGGTCTGTTTGCGTCTAACCAGCCGATCAAACCGGGCGACACAGGGAACTGCCAGAACTATCACCAGGCCGCAAGCACCCATCCGCGGGTGGCTGGAATATAGAGCCGCGGCGACGCCTACCACCGCGATCGCTCTGCCGTTTGACGGACGATCCACGAACCGGATCAAACACAAAACACTTATCGCCACCAGCAAAGGCAGCAGTCGCTCAGTCCACACAATTGAAGCGGTTGACATGTGCGCCGGCAGCGACGCGCCGACTACAGCTGCGACCAACGACCAGCGATGGGTCGCCCCGGTGAGCCGTCGAACAACCAAGTAGAGAACTGGCACTAGGGCAGCTCCGAGCAGCCCGTTGAGAATCCGAGCCCAAATCAGCATCGACGATTCATCCAGTCCAAGCGCCCAGCCAGGTGCCAGTAGCGCCGGATAAAGCACACCGTACGGAGGTTGCTCCGCCAGCGGTGCCGCTCCTTGGCCTGCCAGTGTCCTAGCCATGCCGAAATAGGCGAGATCATCGGAGACCAGCAGCGGACCAGGCGTCAACATAGCAACCCAACTTCCGACGACAGCATGCAACGCTGTCACCGCTGTCAGAGTTCTGCGTTCGTTGCCAATGGACACAGTGGGCACCACCACGACGTTACGCGCCCCGCGCTGTCTGTAGTGGGAGGGGCCTACTCGACTGCTACTATCCACGTCTGGAGAACGCGGGGCTATAGCTCAGTTGGTAGAGCGCTTCCATGGCATGGAAGAGGTCAGGGGTTCAATTCCCCTTAGCTCCACAAACCTTCTCACTCAGGGTTGGATGGGATTGCGGGGACCCAATCGAGGCGGGGACGGTCACCCCAGAGACGTTCAAGTTGGTAGAACTCGCGTTGGTCCGAGCGGAACACATGCACGACGAACGCGCCGTAATCCAACAGCACCCACTCCCGCTCTTCTTTGCCTTCGACACGTACTGGAGAGGGTCCACCCGCAGATCGGATCTCCTCCTCGATCGCATCGATAACAGCATTGACCTGCCGGGAGTTAGCGGCGCTGGTGATCACAAAATGGTCTGTAACCGCAAGCACATCTCCTACATCGATGATCAGAGTGTCGGTCGCTTTCTTGTCATCCGCGGCCACTGCGGCTTGCCGCACCCACTTGAGATGATCTTCGCTGCCTTCGCTCACGAGCCGACCCGGTCCAAACCGACGGTAACGGTGAGGTCAACTGGTTGGTCGGAGTCCTCAACAAATCTCGCGGAAGCTCCTATCGCATCAGCCAGAACAATCGCCGCTTGCTGGCGATCAGCGATGTGATAGGCCACTGTCGTCTCGGCTACCCCAAAGGCTTGGGCGTTGCCGATGACGATGACTTCAGCGCCCGCATCAACGAGAACCGATAGCATTGCGTCGCGCGGAACACCCGAACCAGTGCCATCAAGCAAACTCACAGTCGGACGAGCCCCCAAATGCGATGCAATGGGAAGCGGCACCATCTCGCGAGCAAGGCTGTCGAGTTGCTGCTTCTGCTGATCGGTCTGAGCATAGAAGGGAGGATTATCGCCTCCGAACGACACTGTAATCAAAGGCAACACCTCTAAACGTCGAGTTCCGGCACCCAGTGAGCGGAGATAACCCGATAGCCCGTCTTCAAATGGCAATGTGGCCGCTAGCAGATCATCAGCACGACCAACCTCTGAAAGCCACGACTCCCATAGTTCGACTTGTCGCTGCGTGCGGTTCGAGTCGAATTCTCCATCGTTGAGCCACCCGTAGACATTGGCGGCATCTGCTCCGGTCAACTGATTTACACCCGCTTGATACCGGATCTCCGCAAGTCCGGACGCGTCGCCAGAAACGAGGTCGTCATTCAGTACCACCGGTAGCGGTTCGACGAGGCGCAACCAGCCGCTCAGATCTGAGGTTGTCATCTCCAGCGTTTCTCGGAAGCCGAAACCAAAGAGATCACCCACTCCCCGACTCAATCCCTCCATCCCTTCAGATGCATAGAGCTCACGCACGAAGACGGCGTCGGCAGGATCATCGGTGGGTTCAAGAAGCAACTCAGCGCTGATCAACACCGCGGTGCCGCCCTGATCCAGCGCTGTTTGAGCCAGAACTGTTATTCCGACTAGTTCACCGGCATCGGTGAGATGGGCGATCAGCATGGTCGGAGTTGGATCGACGAACGCTCGATATCCCACCGCTGCTGGGTCGGTGATGGTTTCTATTCGTTCACCATCATTGGAATCGAGGACCAGTTTGGTTCCGTCTTTCCACACCGCGAACACCAGAGCCCCGGCCGCTACCACTAGGAATGGAAAAACCAGACCCCAGAAAGGGTGAGGACTCGGTGCTGGGCGCTTGCGTCCGCTGCGAACTGCGGGGATCTCATTTCTGTGGTTGTCATCCAGATCGCCGAGTTGCGGTTCCCGGTCCGCTGTCTGAGTAGCAGAACTCACCGAGCACTCCCATAGAGCCCACTTGACCTCACGTAATCAACTACCCCTGGCGGAACTAAGGCTTCGACCGGTCGACCGTTTCTGAAACGGTTGCGAACGTCGGTGGAGGAAATCTCCAAGGCAGGCACCGTGACCACCACATGCTCCCATCCTTTTGGGGGACGGCCACCGGTGTTCCCTCCGCGTTCTGCCACAACCGTTGTTGCTAATTCACGGACCTCGTCGGCCCGCTTCCAGGTGTCGAGACTCGCAGCGATATCCGAACCCACGACAACAAACAGTTCAGCACCGTTTGTTTCGGAGGCCAGGGTGGCGAGCGTGTCAGCGGTGTAGGTTTCACCACCACGTCGTATCTCGTGATCACTTGCCTCCAAGGCAGCCTCGCCCATCGACTCGTTTGCAGCCGAAACGGCGGCCGCGACCATCTCGAAACGAAATCTTGCGGGCGTTACCGTGTTGAAGACCGTTTTCTGCCACGGATCGTTGGCCACCACCAGCAACATACGATCAAGCTTCAGTTGATGCCGAACTTCGAATGCAATCGCCAAGTGACCGAAGTGAAGCGGGTCGAACGTTCCGCCAAAAACGCCGATTCGCTGCGGTGTCGCTTGCTCCACGCCCCAGAGTCTAGGGTTGCGCGCCAGCGGACAGTAGCCGGGTCACGAATCTGCGTGCTACCGTAGACGTGACAGAAGTCATACCGGTACTTCGTGACATCTCGACCTGAATGGTGTCTAATAGCGTACAGCTAGGCCGGAACGCGGCGCGGATTTCAAAACAATCGCGAGCAAACGGTACCTCAGCCCGCCCCCAATACAATCCCCAGGCCTTTGGCCTGCACAACCGGGAAAAGCGCGTGCGCCGATCCCATCGAATGAGTTTCATGAGTGATTCTGTAGGACAATATCTAAACGAAATCGGCGCAGTCGGTCTGCTGAATGCGCAAGAAGAGCGCCAGCTCTCCCAGATCATAGAAAAAGGCACCGAAGCACAAACCCGTAAAGACAACGGCGAAGCAGGTGTAGAACTTGACCGGGCCATTCGCAAAGCTGCAGCTGCAAAAGATCGCTTCATCCGAGCAAACCTTCGCCTCGTTGTGAGCGTCGCTCGCCGCTATCCACTGCCTCCCGGCATGGAGTTGCTCGACCTTATCCAAGAAGGGAACCTCGGACTAGAGCACGCGGTCGACAAGTTCGACTGGCGCAAGGGATTCAAGTTCTCGACTTACGCAACCTTCTGGATCCGCCAGGCGATCGGCCGTGCACTCGACCAGAAGGCGAGCCTGGTTCGTCTACCTGGTGACCGCTCGGCCAGCTTGCGTGCCGCCCTGCGTGCGGTTTCCGGCGACGGTGACGAACTCGATGACGAACATGCCCGCCTACATCGGCTGACCACCCCCACCAGCCTCGATCGCACCATAGGCGACGATGACTCCAACGAACTCGTCGATCTGCTTCCCGACTCGAATCCCGGCCCCGAAGTCGAGGTCATGGCGAAAGCCGAGGAGGAGATGGTCACCGGTCTGCTCGACATTCTCGATGAACGGGCAAAGTACGCCGTTGAGCAGCGCTTCGGCCTAGGCGATGGGCGCAAACGCTCGTATCGCGAGGTCGGCGAAGACCTCGGTGTAACCGCCGAAGCAGCCCGCCGACTTGTCAAGCGGGCCCTCAATTCCGTTCGGGAACACGCCGCGAATAGCGTAGACGCGGTGGGCGTGGCGTAGTATCCTGTTTGAACAACCCAACAACCCACTGGGGCTCTCGCCGATCGGCGGGAGTCCCGGTTTGTTTTTCGGAGTTCTGACGCGTCGTCGTCGTTCTAACGAAATTGGTTGGAACTTTCCGGTCAGCTACAGCAGACTTGTTACGTGAACAACACCTGGAACCCCGGTAGTTGGCGGAACTTCCCCGCCAAGCATCAGCCCTGTTGGCCTGACGACGCCGAACTCGAACAAGTGCAAAAGATTCTGGCAGACCAACCGCCGCTCGTTTTCGCGGGCGAAGCCCGCCACCTTACGAGCCAGCTTGGAAGGGTTGCTGAGGGCAACGCTTTTTTGCTCCAAGCTGGCGATTGCGCCGAGTCATTCGACAGCTCAACGGACTCGATCCGAGACAAGCTTCGCGTCATTCTCCAAATGGCAATCGTGCTTACTTACTCGGGTGGCACTCCCCTCGTGAAAGTCGGTCGGATCGCCGGGCAGTTCGCCAAACCTCGCTCCAGCCCAACCGAAACACAGGGCGAAACCGAACTCCCATCGTTCCTCGGCCAGATTGTCAACGATGTCGGATTCACTGTCGACGAACGCCGTCCAGACCCGCAACGTCTCCTCACGGCCTACAACCGAGCCGCTTCCACCCTGAACCTCTTGCGCGCCTTCACACGCGGCGGCTACGCAGACCTGCAACAAGTGTCCAGTTGGAATCGAGACTTCGTTGCTTCCTCGCCAGCGGGTGAGCGCTACGCCCAGATGGCCAATGAAATCGATCGCGCGCTACGCTTTATGGCGGCTTGCGGTCTTGACTCCACGACCGTTCCTGCCCTTCACGAGGTTGATCTCTTCACGAGCCATGAAGCCCTGCTTCTCAACTACGAAGAGGCGTTGACCCGACGCGACTCCCTGACGGGCGACTGGTACGACTGCTCCGCGCACATGCTCTGGGTTGGTGAGCGCACCCGTGAACTAGACGGCGCTCACGTGGAGTTCCTGCGCGGGGTCGGCAATCCGCTGGGATGCAAGATCGGACCCACAGCCACACCCGACGAAGTACTAGGACTCTGCGAAGCTTTCAATCCCGATCGTGTACCGGGGCGACTCACCCTTATCAACCGCATGGGTGCCGACAAGATCGCCCATGCTCTCCCCGCATTGCTCGCAGCCGTGCGTGAAGCGGGTCACCCCGTGGTCTGGGCGTGTGACCCCATGCACGGGAACACCTACACGTCAGAAGGTGGCCGTAAGACTCGCCATTTCGACGATGTGCTCAGCGAAATTGTCAGCTTTTTTGGTGCTCACGAATCCGAAGGCACCCATCCGGGAGGAGTCCATGTCGAGTTGACCGGCGACCCGGTGACCGAATGTCTGGGAGGATCTGATGATCTCGTTGATGAGGATCTGGACCGTGCCTACGAAACGATGTGCGACCCTCGGCTAAACGCCCGCCAATCTGTTGACCTGGCGTTTCGAGTGGCTGAACTTCTGCGTTCCAACGTGACGCCGACGCTCAGGCACTAAACGAGGTTTTCTACGAATCCTTCGAGTTGCCGGAGGTTTCGAACCTCGAAGGAGCCATCACAATGCTGGGCGTATTCACCGACGATTGAGTCACCGGTATCCCAGTAGCTCCGTGGCTCTGGATTCAACCAATAGACATGGCGGGCCTTGTCCTGCATCTCTTTGACGATCCAGCTTTCCGCAGCGTGGTAATTGTTGCGCGCATCACCGAGAATCATGATCGACGTTCGGGGTCCTATGTCTTTGCCATATTTCTGCCAAAACACACCCAGTGCGTGACCGTAATCAGAATGCCCATCGACCCAGACCACATCGGCTTCGGTGTTGACCCGATGAACCGCTTCGTTGATGTCCTCAACTCCCTCAAAGTATGAGGTCACCTCATCGAGCCCATCGATGAACACAAACGAGCGAACCTTGGAGAACTGTCCAGAGATGGCATACACGAGATGCAGAGTGAAGCGAGCGAAGGCAGCCACCGAACCAGAAATGTCGGCGACGACAAAGATCTCGGGCTTGTGTGGATTCGGGTTGCGGAACTTCGGTTCTACAGGAACTCCGCCGTAGCTCAGCGAGGCCCGAACAGTGCGACGAAAATCGAGTGGTCCTCTACGCCCGTGACGGCGCTTGCGCTGTAGTCGAGCTGCGAGCTTACGCGTCAACGGGTAGATGGCTTTGCGCAGGTTCGCCATTTCTTCGCGCGAAGCGTGCATGAAGTCAACGTCTTCGGGAAGCGGTTTGCGGAGGGTCTTGGCCATCGCTTCGACGCCACGGTCAGCCACCAGACGCCTTCGAATCTCCGCTTCGATCTCCTTTTGGAGTTGGTCGATCCGGTGCTGATATTCGTCGCGCCAGAGACGCTGGTCCAACTCCGATGCTTCGCCCTGCGTTTCCTGCGCCTGTTTCAGAAGTCGCTCCAACACGCCATCGAGGTCGAGGTTGCGAAGCGTTCGGTAGAGGTAGTACGTGCCCCCGACTGGCCTACCCGGCTCCATCCCGGCAAAGCGACGCACTGCCTGGCGTGCAACGCCTTTCATCATCTGCGCGTCACCACGCATCAGCGACTGGAACAGCATCTCCGCAAGTTCTTCGGGGCTCAGGTTCTCTCCTCCGCCACCAGCACCTTGCTGATCTCCAGCTTGGGAGTCATCAAGTTCGCTGTCGTCCAAGTCGAGGAGTTCGCCGTCTTCACCAATGGCGTATTCCTTGCCACGTAACGAGAAGTACACCTCGAAAACGGTCTCAAAGGCTTTCCAGTGGTTGTAGTGCTTCACCAACGTGGCGCCCAGGGCGTACTTGAAGGACTCGCGGTCACCGATGGGAACGTGCTTCACTGCTTCTAGCGCGTCGAGATTCTCGGTGAGGCTGACCGGTAGTCCCGCCGCGCGCAACTCGATGATGAATCCGTTGAGCAGTTCCAAGATGGCGTCACCCAATTCCAAGGGAACCGCCTCAGCGCTGCGGCCGTTTCCTTCAGAGGTGCTAGTCGCCGTCATCGCAAAATCAGACGCTCACACCGTCTGCGGTCACTAATTCCTTCGCCGCCTTTTTTATGTCGCTTTGATACTTGAGAAGAATGTTGAGCGTGTCGCTTGCGGTCTGCTCCTCAATCTTCTCGACACCTAACAACACCAGAGTCCTGGCCCAGTCGATCGTCTCTGACACCGACGGTGCCTTCTTCAATTCAATCTGGCGAATCGAACGCACAACCCGGGCAACCTGATCGGCCAGATTCTCTGTGATCCCGGGAACTTTGGTGAGCACGATCTCCTTTTCCCGTTCAAGGTCGGGATAATCAACGTGAAGGTACAGACAACGTCGTTTGAGTGCCTCGGAAAGCTCACGGGTGTTGTTGGATGTGAGAAACACCAGCGGGATTTGTTTGGCTTCGATGGTGCCCAGTTCAGGAATCGAAACCTGGTAGTCAGACAGAATCTCGAGCAACAGAGCCTCAGTCTCGACCTCGAGACGGTCGACCTCATCGATGAGCAGCACCACCGGGTCGGGCGCGCTTATCGCCTCGAGCAAGGGGCGTGTCAGCAAAAACTCGTCGGAGAATATGTCGTCTGAGACTCCCGCCCAGTCGTGCTCATCGCTACGGTCGCTCTGAATGCGTAGGAGTTGCTTTTTGTAGTTCCACTCATAGAGCGCTTTGGCCTCATCAAGGCCCTCGTAACACTGCAGACGAATCAGCCGTGTTCCGAGAACTTCCGAGACGCTTTTGGCCAGTTGCGTCTTACCGGTGCCTGCCGGTCCTTCGACCAGAATCGGCTTTTGCAGTCGATCGGCGAGGTAGACGACACCGGCGATGCCCTCGTCAGACAGATAGTCGACCCGCCGCAGGTCGTCTCTCAGAGACGCGGCATCTTCGAAACGAAATGACATAGAGGTTTAAGGTTAGCGGCCGTTAACAGCAGTACCCGATTCGTTACTTACCCGCTCTAGTCCGCTGCGCTCACCGGGCCGCTCAGGCCACGGGCACCCGCTCTAGTCCGCTGCGCTCACCGGGCCGCTCAGGCCACGGGTTACCCGCTCTAGTCCGCTGCGCTCACCGGGCCGCTCAGGCCACGGGCACCCGCTCTAGTCCGCTGCGCTCACCGGGCCGCTCAGGCCACGGGTTACCCGCTCTAGTCCGCTGCGCTCACCGGGCCGCTCAGGCCACGGGCACCCGCTCGGGTCAAGGGCGTACATGGCCGTCGCCACGCACGACAAACTTGCAGGTCGTCAGCTGCTCAAGCCCCATTGGGCCGCGGGCATGGAGCTTCTGGGTTGAAATACCGATCTCAGCGCCAAAGCCGAACTCTTCACCATCAACGAAGCGGGTCGATGCGTTGACCAACACCGCCGCGGCGTCAACCTCACGAGTGAATCGATCCGCGGCGCGGACATCGTTGGTAACAATCGCTTCGCTGTGTCCGGTCGAATTTTCTGAGACATGGGTGATTGCCTCGTCGAGGTCGTTTACTACCTTGACACTCATCTTCATGTCGAGGAACTCTGTGGCGAAGTCTGTTGGCTCCGCAGCAGCAATTGTTGGGGAGATCCGGCGGGACGCCTCGTCACCCACCAGCTCAACACCCTCAAGGGCCACCACCATCCGAGGCAGGAACTCTGCGGCGACGTCGCGGTGAACCACGAGCGATTCCGCTGCGTTGCAAACCCCGGTTCGCTGGGTTTTGGCGTTGAAGACGATCTCTAGGGCCATGTTGAGATCGGCCGCGGCGTCGACATAGACATGGCAGTTGCCAGCCCCATCAATGACATAGGGAACTGTTGCGTTGTCGAGAATCGACTGGATCAAAGAAGGACCCCCACGGGGAATGAGACAGTCGATGTAGTCGTTCTGCTGCATGAACTCGACAGCTGCTTCACGACGCGTATCGTCAACAACCACCAATGCATCAGCCGGAAGTCTCACTTTTTCCAGCGCTTCACGTAGCACAACCGAGATCGCCAAATTGGAATTGATCGCTGACGAAGAACCCCGCAGGAAAGCCGCGTTCCCAGACTTGAGGCAAAGACCGAACGCGTCGCTGGTGACATTGGGGCGACTCTCGTAGATGATTGCCACAACCCCTAACGGCACATGCACCCGTTCAATACGAAGGCCGTTGGGCCGCACCCACCCACCGCTGATCCGAGCGACGGGATCATCGAGGGCCGCGACCTTACGAAGCCCGGCGGCCATAGCTTCGATCCGGGACTGATCTAGCCGTAGCCGGTCAACCAGAGGGGTAGCCATACCTTCGGCGGTGGCTCGTGCCACATCAACAGCGTTGGCTTCCAATACTGTTCCGGCGTTTGCAACGAGCAGATCTGCAGCCGCAAGCAACGCCGCGTCTTTTTCTTCAGTACTAGCGACGGCCACAGCGCGTGATGCGGTTTTGGCGCGCGCCGCGAGTACCGGGATGGGAGTGGTTTGACCGATCACTTTCTCAGCGTACCGGGCCAGCGCAGTAGTCTTGACAGGAGTCAAAGCAGTTCAATCGGTGAAAGGACCATCTGGAGTGTCGGCACCGAAACGAAACGGGTCTGTGCTAGTTGCTTCGGGAATCGGCTTGTCGAGGGTGTCTGGATTGTTGCGTGAGTTCGTAGCGAGTCGGGTGTTCGGCCTCGGACTCGCCGCTGACGCTTTCACTCTCGCTTCGCAGATCCCCAACCTGCTGCAGAATCTGCTTGGCGAAGGCGTGCTCTCCGCATCGTTCGTGCCCGTCTACAGCAAACTCCTCGACGACGAGGACCCCAAAGAGTCGAGCCGTGTGGCAGGAGCGGTCGGCGCCCTGCTCTTGGCAATCACCGGTATCTGCGTGGGAATCTTTGTTCTAGCTGCTCGACCGATCACAGCAGTGTTGGCATTCGGTCTCAGCGGCGAGAAGTTCGAGATCGTCGTTGATCTGGTGCAGATCATGGCCCTGGGCATGGGCTTTCTGGTCATGTCAGCGTGGTGCCTGGGTGTACTGAACAGCCATCGGCGCTTCTTTTTGCCCTATGCCGCGCCGGTTGTCTGGAACGCCTGCCAGATCGTTGCTCTGTACTTGATGTGGGCCCGGGACTGGGATCTTGTTGACGCCGCGCGGGGCCTGGCCCTCGCGGTCACGATCGGTGGCCTGCTGCAACTGCTGATCCAGTTGCCGACAGTGTTGCGTTTGGCCCAAGGAATGAGCTTTCGGCCCACCACACAAGATCCGTCAGTGCTCGAAATTCGGCGACGTTTCGTGCCTGCGGTGCTTGGACGCGGTGTCGTGCAGATCTCGGCCTATCTGGATCTAATGCTCGCCACCCTGTTGGCAACCGGCGCAATCGCCGCGTTGATCAAGGCGCAAATCCTCTACACGCTGCCGGTGAGCCTTTTCGCCATGAGCGTGGCAGCGGCGGAACTCCCCGAATTGTCACGACTTGTGACCGATCCTCAGAGTCTGGCCCAGCGCACCCAGCGAGGCCTGAAACAGATTGCCTTTTGGATGCTGCTCGCCTCGTTTGTGTCGATCGCGGCAGGCGATCTGATTGTCCGGGTCCTGTTCGAGGGCGGCAAGTTCGATAGTAGCGATGCCGTTCTGGTGTGGTTTGTGCTGGCTGCTTACGCTGTCGGACTGCCCGCCATCGGCGCTAGCCGCCTACTCCAAAATACCTGCTATGCCGTTGGCGACACCCGTGGACCAGCGCGTATTGCCGGCTTTCGAGTGCTCGTTTCGGCCATGGTTGCGCTGGCAATAATGTTCTCGCTGGACCGAGTGATCGTCGGGCCTGACGGTCTGATAACCAACGGGACCTGGATCTCTTCTTCGCCACTGCCAGCGGGCCTTCGCGCTATCGAAGGCCCAGTGCGCTTGGGAGCAGTTGGTCTGGCCGCCGGTTCTGCGCTAGGTGCTTGGGTCGAACTCATGGCCTTGTCGGCTCTTTGCCGCCGCCACCTACCCCATCTGGCCAGTCCAACCCGGTCGCTCTACAAGCCCGCGGTGGCCGCTGCGCTCTCCTTTGTGCTGACTGCTGCAGTCAGACTGTTGCTCGCAGATCTTCCGTTGCTAGTCGCCGCACCTGTGGTAGTCGGAGTCGCTGTGGTCAGCTACGTGGTGATCGGCTCTCGCATAGGCGTGCAAGAAACCCGTCTCCTTTTGGACCCCGTTCGCAAGGTCTTCTCGCGCTCTGACTGACTACGGGCACCCCGAGACACTACGATTAAGCCATGCTGGACTATCTGAAGAAGCGTTGGAATTACTTCATCGCAAAACGAGACAGTGAGTTTGAGGAGTCCGCCGACCCGAAAGTCCAATTGGAGCAGGCCATCAGCGAGGCCAAAGACCAACACAATCGGCTTCGCGGCCAAGCGGCCAACGTCATCGCCAACCAGAAGCAAACGGAACTTCGACTCAATCGTTCGCTCGAAGAACTTGAGCGCATCAACGGCAACGCCCGCCAGGCCGTGAAGATGGCCGACGACGCCACCCGAGCCGGGGATCCTGACCGCGTTGAGCGCTATACCGACGCCGCTGAACAGTTCGCCAACCGGCTCCTCACTCTTGAGGAAGAGATCGAGAGCTTGAAGAGCCTGTACTTTCAAGCATCCGACGCGGCTGATCAAGCCAAAGCTGCGGTAGAGCAGAACGCCGGCCTGCTGCAAAAGAAACTCGGGCAACGCCAGGCATTGTTGAGCCAACTCGACCAGGCCAAGATGCAGGAGACCGTCAACTCGGCGATGCGCACATTGTCAGAAGCGGTCGGCGAGGATGTTCCAACCTTCCACCAAGTACGCGACAAGATCGAGGCTCGCTACGCCAAGGCCAAGGCCACCGCTGAACTCACCGAAGGCAACCTTGAAGCTCAGGTGTATGAAGTTGAGAAAGCGGCTCGCAAGGTTGAAGCACAGTCACGGCTCAACACGATCCGCGCCAACCTCGGAATCGAAGCGCCCGGCGCACCCGAAGCGATTCCCGAGTCCTCCAGCAACCCTGACAGTCCTTAGGCAGGCACAGTCACAAGGTCATCGGCGTGAATGACCAGATGTAACGCGCCTCCAGGAAGATCGTCACTTCGGCGCCCCGCGACCGCGCGCAGATCATCAGAGCCGTGACGAGTCAAACCTTTGGCAAAGACGACCGCGTTGTCGTCAACTACCTCAACTGGTGAACCAGCAGCAAACGAACCGTCGACTTGGCGGACACCAGCCGACAGAAGCGACTTGCCTCGTTCGAGTGCCTTGCGAGCGCCACCGTCGACTGTGATGGCCCCCTGCGCACCGACAGCGAACGCGATCCACAGCTTTCTCGCTGGGAGGCGGCTCTTGCGGGCGTGAACCATTGTGCCGCTACCGGCCACACCCTCTACCGAGTCACGCAACACGTGATCGCGATGAGCGTCCGCAATCACCGATGAGACACCTGACCAAGCAGCGATTTTCGCCGCGTTGAGTTTCGAAGCCATGCCGCCACTTCCTCGCGCTGAGCCGGCGCCACCCACAAGCGCCTCGGTCTGATGGTCGATTTGAACGATTTCCTCGATCAGTGACGCATCAGCATCGGTGCGGGGATCCGCGGTCAACACACCAGGAGTGTCTGTCAACAGCACCAAACGGGCGGCATCAACCAAATTGGCAACCAGAGCGGCGATCCGGTCGTTGTCGCCGAAACGGATCTCATCGTCTGCGATGGCATCGTTTTCGTTCACGACCGGGATAACGCCAAGTTCAAGCAGCCGCTCCAGAGTCTGCCGGGCGTGCAGGTACTGAGAGCGCACGATGAAATCGAGAGGGATCAATAGAACCTGGCCGGCGATTAGACCGTGCGAGGCGAACTCTTCGCGGTAAACCGCCATCAGCGCACTCTGTCCGACCGTCGCTACGGCTTGCAGCGTCCTGATGTCTCTAGGTCGCTTACCTCCTCCCAATCCCAGCTCCGGGAGACCTGCAGCAATGGCGCCCGAGGTCACCACCACGACCCCATAGCCAGCTGCGCGTAAATCAGCTACTTCGGCGCACAACTTGGCGATACGAGATCGCTGCACGACTCCTTCACTATCGGTGATAGACGACGTTCCGATCTTCACCACAACGGTGTTGTTGGCACTCATAAATCCTCTTCGTACTCAAAGCTGAAGTCGCCGATGCGCACCTCGTCACCGCTTTGTAATCCTGCTCGCGCCAACGCAGTGTTGACCCCAAGCTGCTGTAGCCGTCCGGTTGCGTAGACCAACGCCTGTTCGTCGGTCAAATCACTGAGAGCAACCGCGCGTCGAGCAGCACGACCCATCACTTCCCAGGATCCGTCATCATGACGCCGGAGTTGGATCTCAGCCGAGACAGGCCGATGAATCGTGGTTCTAATCGCTTCTGGTTCTGTGGCCCTGCTCTGGGCAACCAGACCAACAAGTGCACCTATCAATTCCGAGATCCCCGCACCAGCAACCGAGGAGACAGCGGGTCCGTCATAGCCGTGTCCGGGGGCCATATCAGCGCGGCTTCCGACCACCAGACGCGGACGATCCAGCAGTTCTGGTTGGTAAGAACCCAACTCGTTGAGCAGGACCTGCAGTTGCTGGTCAGGCGCAACTCCATCCCACGGTGCCAAGTCAAGCAGCACCAGCAACACCTGCGCCCGTTCGACATGGCGCAGAAATTGATGCCCCAGTCCCTTGCCTTCGCTTGCTCCTTCAATCAAGCCGGGGATATCGGCCACGACCATCTCGAAGCCGTCATCTGTGCGGACAACTCCAAGATTCGGTTCGAGAGTGGTGAACGGATAGTCGGCGATCTTGGGTTTGGCCGCTGAGATGCGACTGATCAGCGTCGACTTGCCGACATTTGGAAATCCAATGATCGCAACATCGGCGAGCAGCTTGAGTTCGAGTCGTAGCCAGCGCTGTTCTCCATGCTCACCCTGCTCAGCGAAAGCAGGTGCTCGTCTTTGGTTCGACAAGAAACGGGCGTTTCCCCGGCCACCCTCGCCAGCCTGCGCTGCCAGCCAACGGTCACCGTTGTCGACTAGATCGGCAAGCGGTTCACGGGTTTCGTGGTCTAGCACCACTGTGCCCATCGGCACTGCTACGTCGAGGTCTGAGCCTCGGGCCCCGTGACGCTTGGATCCTCCGCCATGGCTGCCGTTGGGTCCCTTGCGATGGGGGTAATCACGAAAAGCCAACAACGAAGCTACGTTACGGTCCGCGACCAACCAGATCGATCCGCCATCACCGCCGTCGCCACCGTCAGGTCCACCCTTGGAGACATGGGCTTCACGTCTGAAGGCAACGCAGCCCGCGCCACCATCACCGGCCTTTACATGCAGGTTGCATTCGTCGATGAAGTTAGACACTCTGCCAGCCTAGACACTGCCGGCCTAGACACTGCCGGCCTAGACACTGCCGGCCTAGACACTGCCGGCCTAGACACTGCCGGCCTAGACACTGCCGGCCTAGACACTGCCGGCCTAGACACTGCCGGCCTAGACACTGCCGGCCTAGACACTGCCGGCCTAGACACTGCCGGCGTGCGGGATGCGCTCGGCCTCTAGGCGGAAATCACATCGACAAGTTTGCGACCGCGGCGTCGGCCGAACTTGACCATGCCGTCGGAGGTGGCGAAAAGAGTGTCGTCCCCGCCCCTCATGACGTTGTTGCCGGGGTGAAACTTTGTGCCGCGCTGACGGACGATGATCGCTCCAGCCAGAACCTGGCCACCATCGTAAACTTTTACACCGAGGCGCTGGGCGTTGGAATCGCGGCCGTTACGGGTCGAGCCACCACCTTTGGTCTTGGACATTAAACATCAACCCTTCGATATCGCGGTAATTTCGATGAGAGCTAACGTCTGACGATGCCCCCACCGCTTGTGGTTGTTTGACTTGTTCTTGTAGAGGAACCCGTTGATCTTGGGACCTTTGTGTTCCTCAATAACCCGAGCGGTCACCGACGCGTTTTTCAGCTGATCGGGCGTCGCGAGAACAGTGTCACCGTCGACGAGCATCACTGGGGCAAGCTCTACAGCGGAACCGGGATCGCCCAATCGTTCCACCGAAAGGGTCTGGCCCTGCTCGACGCGGTACTGCTTACCGCCGGTCTTCACTACTGCGTACATAGGCGGAGGATTCTAACGGGCTGATCAACCGATCAGACCATCAATCAGGACATGTCCATCGCCGTCACAGGTCCCGCAAAGATCAGAAACAGACTCCAGCAGACCCTCGCCGATCCGCTTCCGGGTCATCTCGACCAGACCAAGACCCGAGATATCGAATACCTGCGTGCGGGTCTTGTCGCGAGCCAACGCAGCCCGGAAGACTTTCATCACCTCTGCTCGGTTCTTGGCTATCTCCATGTCAACAAAATCGATCACGATGATCCCGCCGATGTCGCGCAGGCGCAGTTGATTGGCGACCTCCTCGGCGGCTTCCAAGTTGTTGCGGAAGACTGTTTCTTCGAGGCTTGAACTGCCCACATTCTTGCCTGTGTTGACATCGATCACGGTGAGCGCCTCGGTGGCCTCAATGATCAACGAACCACCAGATGGCAGCCAAACTTTGCGGTCAAGAGCCTTTCGCAATTGCTCGTGTACGTGATGGCGCTCAAAGAGCGGCAGTTTCTCGGCTTTCGGGTTGTGATATTCGACTCGTTCTGCCAACGCTGGCGTGATGCTGGATACGTAAGCCCTGACCTCGTCGTAGAGTTTGCGGTTGTCAATGATGATTCCGCGGAAGTCCTTGGTGAACTCCTCTCGGATGATTCGCACTGCCGCTTCGGGTTCGCGGTACACGAGCGCTGGTGCAGTTGTTTTCTTGGCGAGTGTTTCAATTTCTTTCCACTGGGTGACGAGTCGAGCCACATCGCGCTGAATCTCTTTAGCTGTGACGTTTTCGGCCGCGGTGCGGACAATCACCCCGTGACGTTTCGGCTTTGCCTTGTCGAGAATGCTGCGAAGCCGCGCTCGTTCGCCTTCTGGAAGACGTTTCGAGATGCCGTACGTGGAGGTATTGGGTACCAGCACCACGAATCGACCTGGAAGCGATACTTCCTGAGTGAGCCGGGCACCCTTGTGAGCTATCGGGTTCTTTGTCACTTGGCACAGGATCGTCTGGCGGGCCTTCAGAAGTTCTTCGATGCGGGGCTGTTCGGTTCGTCTGCCTTCTATGTCCTCGGGGTCGTATTGCACATCTCCGCGGTAGAGCACTGCGTTTTTGGGTGTGCCGATATCAACGAAAGCGGCTTCCATTCCCGGTAGTACGTTCTGCACTCTTCCGAGATAGATGTTCCCGTGAATCTGGCTCACGTCGTCGGCGGGACGGGACACCTGATGTTCAACAAGTTTGCGCCCTTCAAGTGTTGCTATCTGTGTCGCCTTCTCGCCGACCGATACGCACATCATGTAGCGGCCGACCGCCTGCCCCTTGCGCGTTCTCCCACGACGCTGTTTGAACGTCTTCTCATCGAGTTCAACCGCGTCGTCGACAATCGATTCGACGGGACGGTGCGATTTGTCAGCGCGGTCAGAACCTTGACGAGTCTGGGGAGTTCCGGTCTTTTGGCGATTGCCGCCCGCAGCCTGTTCAGCAGCGGATCCTTTACCTCGACCTCGTCCTCCGCGCCTGCGGCGTCGGCGTTTTGATCCACCCTCGCTTGGAGCAGGGCCTTGGGAGTCTCGTTGGTTCCCGCCCTGGTTTGAAGACCTCGAACTCTGAGAACTGCCACCCTGGCTTTGTTTCACACCCTGGCTTTGTTTCGCACCCTGGCTTTGTTTCGCACCCTGGCTTTGTTTCGCACCCTGGCTTTGTTTCGCACCCTGGCTTTGTCTGGCACCCTGGCTTTGTCTGGCACCTGCAGTACCGGGGTTGCCAGACTTAGCTCCGCCGTTGCCCGGCGGGGCTGGTCGTGTTTCGCCTATACGCGGAGCTCGATTCGGCTCCGGCGCAGGACGAGTGTCACCGATTTTTGGTTTTTTCTTGTCTCCGGGGGGAGATTTGGGGGCACGACTTGAGGTGTCGCGGTTGTCGGCCTGTGATTCGGCCATAGTTTCGTTCCTTCGTTGATGGCACTGGGAAGCAAGCGATCATGTCGCCCCCACCAGTGCGGACGCGGCAGCGTCCAGAGGATTGCTGCGCTGCCGTTCGTCGGTTTCGTTCGCTGTCCATTGGTGAAGCCTCAGCACCCGGTGCTCAATCAACTGTGGATCGAGCGCGCCCAAGAGTTCAGAAACTCGTAGCGCACGAGGTTGAGTGGCGAGTTCAGCCAAAAGCCGTACTCCAGAACCCTCTTGCTCTTCAGCTTCGATTAGCCCTTCAACATCGAGACTCAGGACACTGGGGCGCAAGTCGTCTACGACTTTTTTTCCCTTGCGTTCTCTGGTTACGACGAGAGTTTCTGCGGCGAGCGCTCGAGCCACGGCGCCGGCCACGGTATTGGCATCAATGTCGATGACATCGATCTGCCAGGTACAACTAGTGACTGCTTGCTGCAACGACGCAGTCCGTCGATCAATAATCACTGCAGCAGTGACTGCCATTCCTTCTGGAAGTTCGTTTGATAACCGGGCTGGCAGATCGCCCATTTCAAGTCCATTGATTCGTTCGGGATCGAGTTCAATATCAAGATACTCGGCTTCAGACTCATGACCTGTGGATAGGGCAAGACCAAACGCAATTTTCGGACGTGGCGAGAATCCCTGGCTGTAAGCGACGGGGAGCCCAGCACGCCGAAGAACCCGTTGAAAAATCCGAGCCACATCACGATGCGACGTAAAGCGCACCTTGCCATGTTTGGTGTAGCGAATGCGGATCCTCATGACCTCGCTCCAGCCAATTGACGAGCTTTTGGATCGTTGACTGTCGTCACCGGTCCCGATCGTGCGCCCAGTACCACGGGCACTGCCCCGCCTCTGGTTAGATCGACACCGGTTCCCTGACTCCCTCCGGCTGGAGGCGAGGCCGATGCCACAACATGTTCGATTCCGTAGCCTGTGCAAGCTCCGCAGTCATAACACGGCGTCCAGCGGCAGTCTTCAAGGCCCAACTCATCTAGTGAGTCCCGCCAGTCCTGCCACAGAAAGTCCTTATGCAGACCCGCGGACAGGTGATCCCAAGGAAGTACCTCGCTTTCGGTGCGATGGCGGTGAACGTACCAATCAACGTCGCAACCGTTGGCTGCCATCGCTTCGAGCCAGAGGTCATAGTTGAAGTGCTCGGACCACTCCTGGAAGGTGCCGCCTTTGCGCCATACGTACTCAATCACGGGACCTAGCCGACGATCTCCACGACTGGTGATCCCCTCCACAAGTGTTGCTTTGGGGTCGTGCCATTTGAGCTGCACCCCCTTGCTTCTACGCAGGTCATCGCGCAACAAACCGATTTTGCGCGAAAGCTCAACCACCGTGTTCTGACCGAACCACTGGAATGGCGTGAACGGCTTAGGCACGAATCCGCCTACAGAAACCGTCACCGACGGCGAAGAGTGGTGACGTCGGCCGAGTGCGACACAGTTTCGGGCGAGTTCGGCAATTCCAAGCGTGTCCTCGTCCGTCTCAGTGGGAAGACCTGTAAGGAAATACAGCTTCATGCGCCGCCAGCCCTGGCTGTAAGCGCTCTCTACCGCTCCGTAAAGATCTTCTTCTCGAATTAGCTTGTTGATGACCTGACGCATCCGCCAGGAACCGGCCTCGGGGGCAAATGTCAGGCCAGTGCGGCGAGCCCGCTGAATCTCCGCGGCTATGCCGACCGTGAACGCGTCCACCCGTAAACTCGGCAGTGCCACGCTTACCTGATCACAGCCCGCGTCGGTGATCGTGTCGCCGATGACCTGTTGGATACCGCTGAAATCTGCAGTCGAAAGCGAAGTGAGCGCCACTTCGTCGTACCCGGTGCGGGCCAAACCATCGCTGATCATGGTGCGCACCTGCTCGGCTGGACGCTCGCGAACAGGCCGGGTGATCATCCCCGCCTGGCAGAACCTGCAGCCTCGGGTACACCCCCGAAAGACTTCAACTGACAGGCGGTCATGCACAACCTCGGTCAACGGCACGAGTTGCTGTTTGGGGTATGGCCAATCCGCGAGATCGGCAACCGTGCGTTTCTCTACCGTGGCCGGCACATCCGGGTAGCGGGGTGTCACCTCCGCGGTGAATGCACCGTCGTATACGACCTGATACATCGAAGGAACATAGACACCGGCGATCTTCGCCATTTCCCTCAACAATGGTCTCCGAGAACCCTTGGAGCGCCCCATGCCCTTCCATTCGCGCAGAAGTTCCGTAATCTCACCGACGACCTCCTCGCCGTCGCCCAGCACCACAAAGTCAACGAAGTCGGCGATGGGCTCCGGGTTGTAGGTGCAGTGACCACCCACGCCTATCAGCGGATCGGAGTCTGCTCGGGCTGCCGAATGAATCGGGACGCCCGCAAGGTCGATGCAGTTGACGAGGTTCGTGTACGTCAATTCAGCGCTGAGGTTGAAAGCAATGACATCGAAGTCGCCGCCAGGGCGGTGACTGTCGACCGAAAACAGCGGTATCCGTTCTCGTCGCAACAACACTTCAAGGTCAGTCCAAGGCGAATAGGCACGTTCGGCCGCCGCATCGTCACGCTCGTTGAGAATCTCGTAGAGAATCTGCAGACCCTGGTTCGGCAAACCGATTTCGTATGTGTCCGGGTAGGTCAACAACCAACTAACGATGCCAGCGCCGTGAGTTGGAGTTTGTGCGCCTTGTTCACATCCGATGTAGCGGGCCGGCTTTTGTACCTGCGGGAGCAGGTTCTCAAGACGGGGCCACAGCGACACAGACACTCATTGAGGCTACCGGCACGGTCTGCCTAACTGTTGTCAACTACGCTCCACCGCCCACGCTCCGCCCAGCTAGCTACGCTCTGCGAAGTCGAATCGACGTCGATAGACGCCCATAACCAGGCCCAAGGCAACCATTGAGGTGAGCATCGACGACCCTCCGTAGGAGACAAGCGGGAGCGGAATACCGGTCACAGGCATCATCCCCATGGTCATCCCGGCACTCTGGAACACCTGGAACAGGAACATCGCCATTACGCCGATTGTTAACAACCGATCAAACGAGTCAGTTGCTCGCACCGCGATCCGCCAAATCCGAAACAGCATCAGCGCATACAACGCCAACAGCACGCCCGCACCGCGAAACCCCAACTCTTCACCAGCTACCGAAAATATAAAGTCAGTTTGCTGCTCCGGAACCAGATTCGAGCGGGTCTGCGTACCTTGAAACAGCCCCTGACCGGAGAGTCCACCGTTTCCGATTGCTATCTGAGACTGGTCCACGTTGAACGCGGCACGAACCGCTTCTGGGCCAAGTTCGACAATAGCTTCCTCATCGAGGGCAAAGACCTGAAGCCGGTGTTCTTGGAACTCCGCAAGCAAATCGGACTCGAAGATCCCGACCACCACAGAGATGCCGATGACTGCCAGAGCGGCGACATATCGGAGTTCTACTCCGCTCATGGCGATCATTGCCGCGACTATGACAACGTAGACGAGCATGGTTCCCACGTCGGGCTGCCTCCAGATCAACAGCAGCGGCACAGCAGCGAGGCAGAGAGCAAGCAACAGCCGCTTCGTCCTCACTTCATCAGCGGAAAGTACCGCGGCGAGAACAACAATGAGTATGACCTTGCCCGGTTCCGAAGGCTGGAAACTGAACCCGCCGGCGGTGTACCAGGCACGAGTTCCCCTCACGCTTTCCCCGAAAACCAACAAACCGCCGAGTAACACAAGCAGTCCAAGGTAGACCGCGGGGAACCACGCCCGAATAAGGCGAACATTGAGGTGAGCAATCAACACTGCGAGAACCAGGCCCAAAACCGCGAATGCGACCTGCCGTTCAAGGAAGGAATAATCGAGCGGGCCAAACCGTGATACCGGGCCACGGGTTGCAGAAAAGACAAGCACCGCACCCAGAGCCGTGATCAGGAACACAGAGGTTATAAGCACCGGGTCCAGGACGAACCACCAGCGCTGATCGTCGTCTTCGGTCAAAGGAGAAGGACGCGAGGCGAACGTGCCAGCGGTTGTCACTGCGTTTCTCCGTCCCTTGACGCGGTTACTTGTTCTAGAGCATCTCTAGCATCTCGCTCCGCCAGCAGAGCTTCAATCCGAGCGAGCTGCTCAAGGTCCCGTTCGTCAAGGGTGAGTGCGGGCGGCATGTTGTTCCGTGCGATGGGTTCAAGTATCGCGGCTGCGACCGGTGCAGCAGCAACACTGCCAAATCCAGACTCCTCCATCACCACTGCAATGGCGATCTCTGGAGGCCCCGCAACGTCAATTCCAAGTTCAGGGTAATCGTTGGGGCCCCATGCCACGAACAGACTCGTGTCGGCTTTGTCATCCACCTCCGCTGTGCCAGTCTTTCCGGCTATCGGCCACTGATCAATAGGAAATGTGCCGCCTTGGAAGGCGCTGGCAGCGGTACCCCTGACACCGCCGAATCGGGGAACTCCCAATAACCCTCTGGTTATCGGCTCAGTTACCTCTGGACCGAAATCAAGCTCGCGCAGCACTCGCGGTCCGAACTCAATGATCGGCTCGCCATCTGCGCTCGCGACCTTCAACGCAACGTTTGGCTGATGGAGCAAACCACCGTTGGCAAAGGTGGCGTATGTGTTGGCGAGTTGGATTGGTGTTACCAAGAGGTCACCTTGACCGATCGACAACAAGATGGTGTCACCAGCAAACCATTGATTCCCGTCTCGGATGAAGACACCCTGGGAGAACTTCAGATCGAAGTAGTCACGATCCGGTACGACCCCTGCGCGCTCGTAGGGAAGTTGCACTCCTGTTGAACTGCCGAGCCCCATGGCTTTGGCTGTTGTCTGAATCCCCTCATCTCCTTGCGGACCACGATCGCGGGTAAAAAATCCCTCCCCGCCGAGCCGATAGAAGTAGACGTCGCTTGACACGGTTAGCGCGTCAGAAAGGTCGACGTGACGGGATCCCACGAAGGGGCTGTCAAACGCGCAGGTTCCTTCCAACTCAGTTCCGGTTTCGCAGAACGGGTAGATATAGCTACCGAGGTCACTAATAAACTCGTCGGTTCCACCGTAGAGTTCGTCTACTACACCGTGCTCAATAGCAGCTACCGAAGTAACCAGCTTCCAGGTCGATCCCGGTGCGTAGGAACCCTGGATAGCGCGGTTCAGAATGGGCCAATAGTTGTCCTCCGACGTCAACAATTCGAACTCCTCAGTGGAGATTCCGTTGGCGAACTGCGATGGATCATATGTGGGAAACGATGCCGTCAACAGCACATCGCCGTTTTGGGGATTGATAGCAACTGCAGATCCTGCCGGGGCCGATACATCGGGCTCATCTGACTCAACGCGGGTCTTTATCAAGCCCAGTGCAAGTTGCTCCTCGGCGAGAGCCTGCAGGTCGATGTCGATCGTCAGCCACACATCGTTGCCGGGTTTGGGAACGACACCGGGATGTTCGCGAATGACCTCGCCAACATTGTTGACCTCCAACTGACGGATACCCGGAACACCGCGTAGTTCACTCTCGAAAATCCTCTCGATGCCGCTCTTTCCGATCTGGCTGTTCAGTTGGTAGGTCTTGGCGTCTTCGGCGTTGGGGGCAAGGTTGGCGTTTGCTTGTTCCTGTTCTGCTCTCGTGACCGGACCCACGTAACCCAAAAGATGCGCTGCAAGGCTGCCGTATGGATAGCTGCGGATGGTGCGTTGCTCCACTCGGACGCCGGGGAACTGGTCGGGGCGTTCTCCTAGATACACCATGAGCTTGGAGTTCACATCGACCGCAATAGGAATTCGATCGAAGGGCCCGTATCGAGGATCAGCTATTTCCGCGGAAATCGTCGAAACCTTGGTCGGCCGACCTGAGCGGCTGATCGCCAGAGCCAGGTTCTTCAAGACCTCGAATGTCTCTTCTTCGTCGAGGGTCTCCAGTTCCTTACGGTCGAGCGTTATTACCTGTACGACCTTGTTATCGACAAGAACTCGACCGTTGCGATCAAGGATGCGTCCCCGCGGTGCCTCTTCGTACACCGGTTCAAGCACGTTCGTGATAGCTTCATCGCTCAACACCTCGTGCTCAATTCCCTGCAGAAACCACAGACGAGCTACTAGAGCGCCAAAAAGAATCAAAGCCACAAACGCGAAAATTCGTAGACGCAGTTTCGTTCGGTCGTCGTCTATCGCCATCTATTCAGCCCAAAGAAGTCATCGAATGTCGCCCAAACCGCTGTATCCGAATGTGGGTCCAAGGGCCCACGTCACCAAAGGCCTGGTCAACGGTGCCAGCAGCGAGTTGATCAAGCCCGCGATCATAGCCACGCGCAGCATCTCCATGTCTACCAAACCACGTTGTCCCATAACCTCCCCCAGCAGCGCATAGCCGGCCACCGCACCAAATGTCCCGATGCCCGCTATCGCGGCTAGTTGCAACTTCGAATCCCGAAACAGTTCTGCTCCGCCAGCAGCGACGGCAAAGGCCACCATGGCGAACACGATCGCCGACAGACCCAGAGGAGTGGGAAGGTAGACATCCCAAAGCAGACCGATGACAAACGCGGCCGTTGGGCCACGCTGAGGTCCAGCCCAATACCCGAGCATCACCGCGAGCAACACCAGCAATTCTGGGGCCACGCCCGAAATCCTGACGTCAGCGAACACCGTGACTTGCACGACAAGGGCGAGAAGAATCATTACACCCAGCCTCAAAGCGCTCATTGGATCACCTCACCGCTCGGGTCACTGGAGTTGGGATCATTGAGAAGGTCCGGGTCCAAATCGAGAGGCACGCTGGTACTTGGCACAACCGGCAGTAAGGGCGGTTCGTCTCTCTGTTCGGTAATGAGGACCGACACAAAAGCTAGATCTTCGACATCGTTTGCCAACTGCACAAGAACTTCCAAAGACAGTTCATCTGAAGCTGGGCGCACCTCGATCACCCGCCCAATGGGAACATCGGCGGTGTAGCGCGAGTCAGCATCGGTGACGACTGCGGAGCCGATCTCGGGGAGCAGTTCGGCGTCTCTGATCTGGGGCCAGTTCGGCCCTTGATTGATGACGAACACCCCGGGTTCACCTGGAACCGCATGGCCCAGGCCCACGTCGTTCGTCGAAACCAGCCGCACGCCAACCAACAGACCAGGATCGCTGAGCAACTGGACCGACGACGTCACGCCGTCGACTCGCTCCACACGACCAACGAGTCCCGCTCCGGTCACAACCGTCATGCCCTCCGTCAGACCGTGGCGGTGGCCTTTGTTGATCGTCACGACATCGCCGGCGAAATTCCCCACCGGTCCTCGTTCAACGCGCGCGGTGACAGTTTCTATATCCGCTGCGTAGGGCAACTCAAGCGACTCGAGGAGTTGGCGGTATGCGGAGTTGTCGGCTTCGGCTTGTATCGCCGAACCTCTAAGCGCATCCAATTGTTGCTGCAGTTCAGCGTTTTCTGCTTCGAGCTCGTCGTACTGGAACAGTGAGTTCCAGATGTCACCAACCGGTGAGAAGATCGATGATGCCAAAGAGTTGACGGGATGAAGGACATCTCGGACATATCCCTGAGCCACTCTCGCGCTCTCGAAGCCGCGCAGATCAACGGTGAGCAAAGTGATGGCGACAAGCGTGAGAAGAATCAGGCGGTGCCGAACCCGCCCTGTCCGCTGAGCCAGCGCCATTGAACCGACTTGCGGTTTACAGCTCGCCGGAGCTGAAGACTACGTCTCTTAAGGCCTCGAACTCCTCAAGAACTTGACCCGACCCGATGGCAACGGCATAGAGAGGATTTCTAGCGATCCGAACTGGCATCCCGGTTTCGTCGGCCAGCCGCTGATCAATATTGCGCAACAGGACTCCCCCACCCGCGAGGGTGATCCCACACTCCATAATGTCGGCGGCGAGGTCGGGCGGGGTCTGGTCAAGTGTCGACTTGACCGCATCGCAGATGGCAACAATCGGCTCTTCTAGCGCAAGGCGAACATCCTGTGTGCTCACGACGATGCTGCGAGGCAAACCAGTCACGAGGTCTCGCCCACGGATCTCCGCACAAAGTTCTCGTTGCAGTGGAGCCGCGGATCCGATCTGAACCTTCACTTCCTCTGCGGTGCGTTCCCCAAGAGCTAGACCATGTTCCTTTTTAACATGTTGGGTGATCGCGTCATCAAGTTCGTCACCGCCAACGCGGACCGATTGACTCGCCACAACACCACCGAGCGAGATGACTGCGACTTCGGTGGTCCCACCACCGATGTCTACGATCATGTTCCCGGTCGGTTCTTGAACTGGAAGACCTGCTCCGATAGCGGCGGCCATCGGCTCTTCGATGATGTACGCAGGCTTGCTTGCGCCAGCGTATTCGGCTGCCTCTTGGACGGCCCGCTGCTCGACACCGGTGATTCCCGATGGAACCGCGATAACCATGCGCGGCCGGGCCCATTTGCGATGATGCACCTTACGGATGAAATAGCGGAGCATCTTCTCGCATATCTCGAAGTCTGCGATAACACCGTCCTTGAGCGGCCGTATCGCCTGGATATTGGCAGGGGTTCGTCCAATCATCCGTTTCGCTTCGGAACCTACCGCGAGAGGCCTGTTGTCACGGGTATCGATAGCAACAACAGACGGTTCGTCAAGCACGACGCCTTCGCCTCGAACATATACCAGTGTGTTCGCGGTTCCGAGATCGACGGCCATGTCTCGCCCCATAGCAGCACGCAGTCCGCCACCCAACATGTTCATGAATGAGTCTGCAGCCATCAGCTCGATGCCTCGTTCCGGTTGGCGAAGTTGGCCGAGGAGTGCGCAGCACGCGTGGCGCTGCTCCCCCATGTCCTATTGTACGCAGAAATGCCGACTCGATGCCAAGAATGGATCACAACAGGCGGCGTATGGGCCCAAGAGCAGCGCGGGGATCTTGTCATTGTTGATCAGTCTTGTTCAGATTCGGGAAGAAAATCCCAATTTCACGCTCCGCGGACTCAGCAGAGTCGCTCCCGTGAATCAGATTCTCGGTGAACTCGCTACCTAGATCTCCTCGAACCGTTCCCGGTGAGGCTTGTAGGGGGTCTGTCAGGCCGACCATCTGGCGAACTACTTTCCATGTGTCGGGCACACCCTCGATCACCGCTACTAGGACTGGCCCCCGACTCATGAACTTGACCAGGTCGTCATAGAACGCCTTCCCCTGGTGCTCCTCATAGTGGCGGGCGAGAGTCTCTACGCTGAGAACTCTGAGTTCGGCGGCCGCTAGTTTCAATCCCTTGCGCTCAAACCGCCCGATTATCTCGCCCACAAGACCGCGTTCAACCGCGTCCGGTTTGCAAATGATGAGAGTTCGATCCATGCGCTCGAAGGCTACCGTTTCGATTTCGCGTCAACGCTTCTGGCTCAGTCTCTACAGTTCCGCGGCGAATTCCCGGGCTACTTCAAGCACGGTCACCGAACCCGCTACCACAATCAAATCCTCGTCATCAGCCTGGTCGAGTACATAGTCAATAGCGGTAGCGATGTCTGCAATGGCTTCAACTCGGGCCCCCAACGAAACTGCGGTGTCACGGAGTTCGGCCGCCTCTACACCGCGAGCCGTTGGCGCGGTGCAGGCAACCACCATGTCGAAAGTAGCCACATCAAGAGCTGTCAGAACTTCCGCGGGATTTCGGCCGTCCTGAATTCCGAAGACCAAGAAACGACGGTTGACCCCGCCAAAGTCCTCGTCGAGTGACCTTGCCAGCGCCTCAGCGCCAGGCGGATTGTGAGCAGCATCGAGCAACATCAGCGGTGAACGATGGACTACCTCAAGTCGGCCGGGGGCCTCAACGGTGGCGAACGCTTCGTGGATCACGTCTGAATTGAGCGGCGCGTCGAAGAACTCCTCTACCGCCGCGATCGCGACCGCGGCATTGTGCGCCTGATGCGCGCCATGCAGTCCAAGAAACACTTCAGTATGAGTGGCGCGTGGCGTTTGCAAGCTCAACAGGCGACCCCCTACCGCCACTTCATTGCTCAGCAACGAGCTGTATTCTCGCCGGGCGTAGCCGGAGCCGCGGTCGGTGGTCGCCGGGGAGTCGCCGGAGCTGTATTCTCGCCGGGCGTAGCCGGAGCCGCGGTCGGCGGTCGCCGGGGAGTCGCCGGAGCTGTATTCTCGCCGGGCGTAGCCGGAGGTGGTCGCGAGGGTGTGGACGACCGCTGGGGACAGTGCGGCGACTATCTCAGCCAACTCTGGGACCGTCTCGCCAATGACAACACTTGCGCCTGGTTTGACAATCCCCGCTTTCTCCTCGGCGATCCGACGCCACCAACCCGGCGCGCCGTCGGTGTGGTCACGCCCAACATTGGTGATCACCGCGATCTGACCATCGACCACATTGGTCGCGTCAAATCTCCCGAGCATGCCGACTTCAACCACCGCCACTTCGACTGCCTCGTTTGCGAAGTGCAGAAAAGCAGCTGCTGTGACGGTCTCAAACCAGCTGAGCGGTCCGAGTTCCGCTACCTCCACAAGGCGCGCTATATCACCGATGGCCTGACCGAACGTTGGTTGGTCGAGTTCTACGGCCGCTACCCGGATTCGTTCACACGGAGAAGAAACATGTGGGCTCGTGTAGAGCCCAACCCGTAGCCCCATCGATGCCAGAAGCGATTCAATCATCCGTGCGGTTGAGCCTTTGCCGTTGGTTCCGGTGATGTGGATCGCCGCACACGCGTGCTGAGGGTCACCCAGAATCTCCATGACTTGTTGCATCTTGTCCAGCGACAAGCCCTTGATAGCGCCGGCGCGCGGTTGGACTTCGTAGTTGATCAACTGATCAAGATGATCTAGGGCTTCCAGATAGTCCAAGATTCAAGTTTCCAGGCCCACGTAGCCTTAACTGGCGCGCAGGTCCTCTGCACGATCAAGGAGCACCGGAGGGACTTTCTCAAGGACTGTGTCTCCGTCGATGACCACATGGCCGACATCGTCGCGACCGGGGAGGTCGTACATGATGTCGAGAAGCACCTCTTCGAGGATCGCTCGCAATCCACGCGCCCCGGAGGACCGCTTGATCGCTTCTTCGGCAATGGCCAACAAAGCAGACGGAGTGAACTCCAATCCGACGTTCTCGAATTCGAAAATCTTCTGGTACTGCTTGATGAGGGCGTTGCGGGGTTCGGTGAGAATCTCCACTAACGCTTCTACTTCGAGGTGTCCCACAGCACCCTGCACGGGTAGACGCCCGATGAACTCTGGGATCAAACCGAACTTGGCAAGGTCTTCAGGGAGTACCTCGTCGAAGATGGCTCCGAGATCTTTGTCTTCAGGGCGCCGGATATCAGCACCAAAGCCAACACCGCGCGTGCCTACTCGATTCTCAACAATCTTCTCGATACCTGCGAAAGCGCCTCCGCAGATGAACAGCACATTGGAAGTGTCAATCTGGATGAACTCTTGATGGGGATGCTTGCGTCCGCCTTGAGGTGGTACCGCGGCGGTGGTTCCTTCGAGAATCTTCAGCAACGCCTGCTGGACTCCTTCGCCCGACACATCGCGGGTGATCGATGGGTTCTCGCTCTTGCGGGCCACCTTGTCGATCTCGTCGATGTAGATGATTCCGGTTTCAGCTTTCTTGATGTCGTAGTCGGCTGCTTGAATCAGCTTCAGCAAGATGTTCTCAACATCTTCACCGACGTATCCCGCTTCTGTCAGAGCGGTGGCATCAGCGATCGCGAAGGGCACGTTGAGCATACGAGCCAAGGTCTGCGCCATCAGTGTCTTGCCGCACCCTGTCGGGCCGATCAACAAGATGTTGGATTTTGACAGTTCGACTTCGGAATCGAGCTGGGATCCCAACTCCACTCGCTTGTAGTGGTTGTAGACCGCGACCGAGAGAATCCGCTTGGCATTGTCCTGCCCTACGACGTAGTCGTTGAGGAACTGATAGATCTCACGCGGTGAGGGCAGCACACCCAAGCTATTTTCGGAACCTTCCGCCAGTTCTTCTTTGATGATCTCGTTACAAAGACCAATGCACTCGTCGCAAATATAAACACCAGGGCCTGCAATCAGCTTCATGACCTGCTTCTGCGACTTACCGCAGAAGGAGCATTTCAGAAGCTCTCCACCTTCGCCGAATTTGGCCACTGGTTTCCTTCCCTGCTTGCTGCTGTCAACCGATCACTGCAATCGCACCACTGCTCTCAACAGTATTGCGCGTCTCAATCACCTCATCGATTATGCCGTACTCTTTGGCTTGAAGCGCGGTCATTACGAAGTCTCGGTCTGTGTCGGCCGCGATCTTCTCGACTGTCTGACCGGTGTGATGAGCGAGAACTTGCTCCAGCGAGACCTTCATGCGCTGGACCTCGGCGGCTATCAACTCAATATCGCTGGCTTGCCCGCGCGCCCCTGCGTAGGGCTGATGAATGAGTATCCGAGCATGTGGCAGCGCCAGGCGCTTACCTGGGGCGCCGGCCGCCAGCAAGACCGCAGCAGCCGACGCTGCTTGGCCGAAACAGATCGATGTGATGTCGGGCTTGATGTAGCACATCGTGTCGTAGATGGCGAACAACGCATTGATATCGCCCCCTGGTGAGTTGATGTAGAGGTTGATGTCTTTGTCGGGGTTTTCTGACTCTAGGTGCAGAAGCTGGGCACAGATCAGGTTGGCGATGGTGTCGTCAATCGGCGTGCCGATAAAGATGATGTTCTCTTTCAACAGGCGGCTGTACAGATCAAACGCCCGCTCTCCACGGTTGGTTTGCTCAACTACCGTCGGAACCAGGTAGTTGCGAGGGTTGATATCGGTCATTGTGGCTCTCCATCGTCTTTTGCTGAGTCGTCTTGGTCGCTGGCGCCGTCTTGGGATGACTCCGGTGTTTTCAGATCAACCGCAACACCGGTTTCGTCAACAAGATCAACGTTGTCGAGCAGCCACTCTAGGGCCTTGGACTTGGCGAGATCGGCTCGCAACGATGGGAGTTGTCCCAACTCTTTGAGACGGTCCATGTGAGCAGATCCATCCGTTCCCATACGTTCGGCCATTTCGTCGATCGTTTCAGCGAGCTGGTCATCATCGGGGTTGAGTCCCTCAGCCTCGGCGATGGCCCGCAGCGCCAGATCCACCTTGACAGCGTTCTCGGCCGTTCCCGCGAGTTCGGCACGGAGTTGGTCTATGTCCTGACCTGTTTGGGCTAGGTACTCGCTTGGATCAACACCTGATTGTTGTAGATTCCCAAAGACTTCTTGGAGACGGCCATTGACTTCGTCGGTGACCATAACGTCCGGAATCTTTTGAGTCACCAAAGCGGCGAGTGCCTCGGCGATCTTGGTATCCGTGGCCCGGCGTGCCAGCGATAGTTTCATCGAAGCCAGACGTTCGCCGATATCGGCGCGTAATTCGTCAAGCGTCTCAAATTCCGTCGCTTGGGCGACCCAGGTGTCGTCCAGCTCAGGCAAAACCGCTTCTTTCACATCCAGGACGGTGATTTCAAAGTGAAGGGGTTCTGCTGATTCCGGGTCTGGATGAGCGGCTTGGAAGTTCACCACATCGCCGGCGCCGGCACCTCGAAGGTTCTCGTCGATCTCCGCTACCACGGCACCCGTTCCCACCTCGTAGTCGTAGTCGTTGGCTGAGAGACCGGGCAGTTCCTCACCGCCATGACTCCCAACAATGTCGATGTTTACCTGATCACCGTCTTGGGCCGGCCGCTCGACTGTTCCGAACTCGGCGTGCTCAGCGCGTAGCCGATCAATCTCTGAGTCGATGTCTTCATCTGAGGGTTCCGGGTTGGGGACCTCAAGACGAAGGCCGTTGTAGCCGGCCACTTCAATCACCGGTCGAATCTCGACTGTGGCGTCAAAGACCACCGACCCTTCTTCTTGTCCAGCCAGGATCTCGATATCAGGCGAGTCGATCACGTCTACGTCGTGTTGGACAACGGCCTGCTGGTAGTAGCTGGGAAGCTCTTCGCGGAGCGCTTCGGAGCGACCGTACTGATGACCAAGCTGAACCTCGAGGATTCGACGCGGAACCCGGCCGGGGCGAAAGCCTGGTATTCGAACCTGTTTGGAGATGCGCTTGAAGGCCGCGTCAATCGCAGAGTCGAACTCTTTTTCGTCAACCTCAACCGTTAACTTGACCTTGTTGTCGTCAAGGATTTCGATACTGCTGGTAGTGCCGTTGTTGTTCACTCGACAAAGCCTAACGGCCTACGAGATCGACGCAGATGGCCAAAGCTCTACGAGAGCGAGTTCGATCCCAACACGGTTCAATTTCGGCGCGGGCCGCTAGCCTCAAAGCCGCCGCGGGTGTAGTTCAACGGCCAGAACCTCAGCCTTCCAAGCTGATGATGGGAGTTCGATTCTCCTCACCCGCTCGATTCACACTCTCAGGACGGCTATCCGCACTCACTCGATTACACGGTCTCGATTACACGGTCTCGATTACACGGTCTCGATACACGGTCTCGATTACGCGGTGCGTAGAACTCGTGTATTCCTTGTCTCGAATATTGTGTTAACTGCTGGCAGTTGACGGATACAGGTGCGCCATCGTGCCGGGTTCCACCCGACAGGTCTCAATGAAGCTGTCCACGTCATCTCGTTTTAGTCGAATCACGCGACCGAACTTGTACGCCGGTATCTGACCCTCATCAATAAACCGGTACAAGGTTCGTGGTGTGATGCCCAGCCGGTCAGCAGCTGCCGGTGTCGACAACCAAACCACATCATCTGCTGGTTGCTCGGGCATTTTACCTCCCTTTCGGAAGAGATCTCTCTTCGTCGTTCCCGCTAATTTACAGGGTTTTTGAGCCGATGACATCGGTTGTGGGGTATCAACATCGAAATTAGTGCTGGAAGTCTCAATTTTCTGCTGTTATGGTCTCCCAGCGAGTTGACCACGAGCGGGAATTTGTTGGTCGGCTAGGCACGGCGAGCGTCACAGAGGCGCTCGCCACAAGGCGGAGGAGACCAAACGGCGATGATAGATCCACGGACCGAAGGCCCTGACGCGGCCGGGTCGACGGGGGCCAAACGTTCAATAGTTTCGCGTCGGAACCTCCCCAACGGGCGAGCCCTCGTCGGCGCGCTGTTGGTGACGGTCGCGGCTGTCGGCGCATTCGTATTCGCCAGCGGAGGCGATAGCGGCCCTGGCACCGAATATCTCGTGCTGCGCCGCGATATCGACGCCGGTGATTCCATCAGCGCCACGGATGTGGCCTTTGAACCTATGACGCTCAGCCCCCAACTGGCCGATATCGCCTTTGAGTCGGCGAGCACGGGCTCTGCTGGCGCTCCCGATGGTGCAACAGCCTTGCGTTTCTTGCACGCCGGAGGATTACTTCTGGCCCCCGACTTGCGCGGCGCGGCCCAGATCGACGACACAGACACAACTAATTTCCATGAACTGACCTTGCCAGTACCCCTTGATCGAACTCCTGAACTTCTGACTAGGGGCGATCGGGTCACAATTCTTGCATACGACTCGCGCAATGAAGACACCTGGGTCGCCTTCGAGGACGCCTTGGTTCTGGCATTCAATGCTTTTGGCGACAGCATCGGTGCAAGCTCTGAAGGTCGCCTCACCCTGGGACTAAGCGATTCTGGGCGAGTCCTGCGTGGCACTCACTTGTCTTTTTTTGAACTCACCGTGGTGTTGACGACTCGAGCCAGTGATGACTACTTCCCCGAACATTATGACGGGCCGCTTCGCGCTGGTCGCGTCACCGACGACGGAGAAACCTTCAATGAGTGACGATCGCTGGCTAATTCTTGGGCTTGCCCATCCACGAGCCGAATGGTTTAGCAAACTGTCCCACTGGTCCACCGCTGCGGCCATCCCGGTCGACTTCATCAAGTGTGTTTCGAGAGACGAGGTTGTGGCCCGTCTGAACAGCGGAAGGTCATACTCAGCTTTGCTCGTGGGAGGCGACGTTTCTGGACTTGACCGCGACCTGATCGACAGTGTTCGGATCGCTGGCGCAACAGTCATCGTCGTTGGCGCGGTCGTTGAGCGAGATTGGAACGAACTGGGAGTAGCTGCACTGCTACCCGAAGAATTCGAGCGCTCAGATCTGCTGGGCGCACTCACCGACCACGCCCCGCCTATCACACAGATCTCTGCGGTCGTCCGCGACTCGCCGATCCCGCACGAGTCAACTTGGAGCGGTCAACTCATTGCAGTCACCGGACCAGGCGGAGCCGGATCTTCGGTTGTTGCGATGGCAGCAGCTCAATCGTTTGCGAGCGAGCCAAGCAACAACTCGATGGTTTTGCTGGCAGACCTAGCCCTCAACGGCGAACAAGGAATGCTTCATGATGCTCGCGAAGTGATCCCCGGAATACAGGAATTCGTTGACGCTCATCGAGCAGGAAGGGTGCCAACTGAGCAGCTGCGTTCGCTTGTATTCGAGGCCGTTGGCCGTGGCTACCACCTACTGCTCGGCCTGCGACGTCATCGGGACTGGACTGCGATTCGTCCCCGATCCTTCGAGACCTCGCTCGACGGGATGCTCCACTCCTATCGATTGGTTGTCGCCGACATCGACCACGACTTCGAAGGAGAGAGAGACACCGGTTCGCGAGATGTTGAGGATCGCAACCACATGGCCAGAACGGTTGCTACCACCGCTGACCTCGTTGTTGTGGTCGGCGTCGCAACTACCAAAGGAATCCATTCGCTGACTCGCACAATCCGCGAACTCGTTGCCGTAGAAGTTGAATCGGAACGAATCGTCGCTGTTTTGAACCGAACTACTCGCAATCCCCGTCGCCAGGCCGACGCTGCAGATGCCTTGGCGGCGTTGCTGGCACGAGACAGAAGCGTTGGCGACATCGGAAACCCGGTCTTCGTGAGCGAGCGACCCGACATCGAAGATGCCCTGCGTGACGGTGTTCGGCTACCGAATAACGCCGGCAAGGCACTACACCGCCAACTGTCAAATCGACTCGGATCATTCTCGAGTCGCAGCAACTCCAGAGATGCCCTCAACAACACACTTGAACCTGTGCCGGTAATACCAGGATCACTCGGACACTGGAGCGACCAAACACAATGACCATCACCGAGGAGCTGACACCGCTGGCCGAGATCGAGATGAAAGTCAAGGAACGTGCAAAAAATGAAGCGCTCGATCTAAACGCAGTTCAGAGCACTCACGCCCTCTCTGTGCTGGTCGCTGAAGAGATCCGACATTGGAACGACGATCATCGCCGTGGCATCCGTCCCTTTCCGCTCAACTATCCCGAGATTGTTGCTGAACGTGCTCTTCGCAACCTCACCGGTTACGGCCCTTTAGGTCCATTGCTGCACGACGACGACGTCTGGGAGATCATGATAAACGCACCTGACGCCATCTTCGTGAAGCGTCATCGTGGCACAAGCGGATACCACGACGAGGTGTTCCACAACGACGAGCATGTCATCCGTACCCTCACCAAAGTGCTCGACGATGCTTCCAGCGCGCACCGAAAACTCGACCCCAGCGAGGGTCTTCAAGATGCCCAGCTTGATAGCGGAGCTCGCCTCCACATCGTTCACGGTGATGTGGCCCGCGGTGGTCACATCATGGTCAACGTCCGTAAGTTCACCGGTATTGCTTTTCGCAACCTCGACGAACTCGTAGAGCGGGAAATGCTCTCGGCAGCGGTTGCTGAGTTCCTTCGATGTTGCGTCAACGCGAGGCAAACGATGGTCTTTGCGGGCGCTCCTGGGGCGGGAAAGACCACCATGCTCAACTGTTGTGTAGCCGAACTCAACCCTTCGTTGCGAGTGGTAGTGGCCGAGGAGGTATTCGAGGCCGATATTCCTCTGCCCAACGTTGCCAGCATGCAAACTCGAGCGGCTCGTTCAGATCGCCCCGAGGTCGACCTCCGCAGGCTTGTTGCAGGGTTCTTGCGAATGGCCCCCGATGTGGCGATCGTCGGCGAAGTACGCGACCGAGAAGCGCTTCCCCTGTTGCTCACACTCTCTTCGGGGGTAAAAGGCTACACCACCATTCATGCCGGGTCTGCGCGCCAGGCCCTTACTCGTCTCCGCTTCATCTGCCAGCTCGCCGATACCAGCAACGAACTGCCAATGAGCGCCCTCAACAGTCTCGTAAGCGAAGCAATTGATCTCGTCGTTCACTGTGTTCGAACCGACAAGGGACCCCGGATCGGTTCCATAGTCGCGGTAGAGGACCTAGCGGGACCCATTGACGGCACCGCGTTCACCGCCACCGACGTTTTTGTTCGTGACAATCTTGACTGTCCCCTTCGCTGGTCGGGGATTGTACCGTCCCGCCTAGACCAAGCATTCGCCGCAAACGGACTCGACCTTCGTTCCGTTCTTGACCCGACGGGGGCAGCCCTGTGATTTCGCTGCTCTTGGCAATCACTTCAGGTATCGGTGTGTTCTATATTTTTTCGGCTCTTTCGCTGGGTTGGAACGGACTGGGATTCGGGCCCCGGATCCGCTCTTCGGATCGTTCCCGAGCACGGCTTGGGGCTGTCGATATAGATGTCTGGCTGCAGCAGGCTGGTCTCGACGGGATCGACAAACGAGAGTTTGTCGCAGTGGTGGCAATGTTGTCAGTTGCGGGTTTTTTGCTCTCCTTCGCAGCTTTTGGCGGTCTTTTTCCTGCCTTGGCAATCGGTGCGTTCGCGGCATCGTTGCCGATTGCGTCGTATCGATTGCGCAGAAACAACCGCCGACAACGGGCCCAAGAGGCATGGCCCCGAATGATCGAGGAGATACGTCTCCAAACCGCATCGCTGGGCCGTTCCATACCGCAGGCGCTCTTAGAAGTTGGGCGACGCGGCCCTGAAGAACTACGGCCTGGATTTGCGGCAGCTCACCGCGAATGGTTGCTCACCACCGACTTGACTCGCACGATCACCGTTTTGAAGCACCGCTTGGCCGACCCAACTGCTGACATGGCCTGTGAAACTCTCCTAAGTGCCCACGAACTCGGTGGTACCGACCTTGACGGGCGGCTTGAAGCGCTGGCCGAAGACCGCCAGACCGATGTGCAGGACCGCAAGGACGCGTACAGCCGTCAGGCGGGAGCTCGTTTCGCTCGGCTGTTCGTTTTCGCAGTGCCTGCGGGAATGACCCTCGCCGGTATGTCTATCGGCAATGGCCGCGCCGCCTATCGCAGCAGCACAGGCCAGCTCATTGTGATGGTCGCCATCGCCATGGTCGTCGGCTGTTGGATTTGGGCCGGCCGAGTGATGCGCCTGCCGGACCAACAACGGGTCTTCAAGGACTGACGTGCGTGCACTTGCTGTTTTGTCTCTGCCGGCGTTTGTCGGAATGGCCCTTCTGTTGTCTGAGCAACGCTGGGTCAACCGGCCGAAATTGACTGATCGGCTAGCTCCGTACACGCCGGGTTTCGCAGCGGCCGGCAAAGGAAGCTTGCTCTCGGCCGCCTCCTTTCGTGAGGTCATCGCCCCCCTTTCGCGAGTTGTCGGCGAACGGATCGCCCGCTTTTTCGGCATCAGCGAGGAACTCGGGATCCGACTTCGTCGCATCCATTCGCCTCTGGACGTCACTACCTTTCGGGTGCGTCAAGTCGGTTGGGCGAGCGCGACGTTCATGGTTGGAACGCTGGGTGCGGTCGGGCTCGGACTGCCCACATTGTTCGCAGTCCTGTTGGTGTTGGGAGCCCCGATCCTCACCTTTCTGATTCTTGAACAGCAGGTCGTGGGAGCTTCGCTGGCGTGGCAACGACAACTGTTTCTGGAGTTGCCAGTCGTAGCCGAGCAATTCGGCATGCTGATATCGGCAGGATGGTCTTTGAGCGCGGCCCTCAATCGGGTCGCTGAACGCGGCAGTGGAAACTGCTCGAAAGACCTGAAACGAGTAATTCAGCGAATGCGCCAGGGCCTCACAGAAGCTGAGGCTTTGCAAGAATGGACAGATCTAGCCGGTGTGGATGCCTTGGAGCGCCTTGTATCGATTCTGGCTTTGAATCGTGAAACAGCCGATCTTGGACGTCTGATTTCAGAGGAAGCCCGCGCTATTCGCCGGGAGAGCCAGCGCGAGTTGATCGAAGCCATCGAGAAGCGCACTCAACAGGTGTGGATTCCGGTTACCGCCGCCACTCTGATCCCCGGTCTTTTGCTCATGGGTGTCCCCTTTTTGGACGCCCTCAGCCTTTTCTCCGCAACCTGAAACCGCTGCTGTCGGCGTCTTGACCACGCCACAGCAAGCCTTCCCTCTGGTCAACAGGCCTGATTACAGGTCCAACGAACTGCACTGCAAATAGCAGCTACCACTCAAGGAATCACAACCATGAACATGTACGTCTTTGCCTGGATGCAACTCCAGATGCTCGTCAGCTACGCCAACAAGCGCACCGGTCGCCTGGTCGGCGACCGCGGCGAAGGGGTGATAAGCACCGCCATCGCAGTGTTGATCACCGCCTTCCTGGGTGCCGCCATGTGGGTCGGTTTCAACACCATCTGGACTGGTGCAGAAAAAACGATCACGGTCGAAGTCAACAAGATCGGCCAGTAGAGGCTTCGCAGTTGCACCAGCTTCAGCCGCACAGCCGACTGACAGATCCACAGCGGGGCGCGGGGTTGGTCGGGACGAGCGCCGGGTTCTTGGTGTTCATGTTGATGATGCTCGCGGCGGTACAGATTCTGTTCAACCTGTATGCCACTTCAATGGTCACCGCAGCCGCACATGACGCCGCACGAGAGGTGGCAAGTCATGACGCTGCTGCAAACCGCTGCGGGGCGGTGACCGCGGCTGAAGCGTCATTTGTCCGTTCGCTCGGTGAGTACGGCGCAGCCGGTCATGCCACACTGCAATGGACCTGCAACAACCCCAACGTGGTGCGAGTCAGGGTGTTGGCCCAACACCCATCAGTACTGCCAGCACGATTCGGGGCGTTGTCTTCACTGACCAACCTTGATCGAACAATCGAGATTCGAACCGAGAGCCTCCGATGAGCGCTGCGCTCCGCAAGCATCGGGCCTCAGTCCGGCTACGCGGTGACACCGGACAGGTCGGTGGTATCGAAGTGCTGCCATTCGGCTTCCTGCTTTTTGTCAGCGTCACATTGCTGTTCGTCAACGTTTGGGGGGTGATCGACGCCAAGCTCGCCGTTACCTCAGCAGCACGCGAAGCAGCGAGGGCCTACAGCGAATCAGATGATGAGAACAGCGCTCGCCTAGCAGCAACCGCTCGCGCCACCGAGACGCTCACCGCGTACGGCCGGGGCGGCGACCGAGCGGTTATCGAACCGCCGGTGTTGTCACGTCTGAAGTTTGAGCGTTGCGCGCGGGTGACAATCACGGTGAGTTACCAAGTACCCGCAATCGCCATCCCCTTTCTCGGTGGTCTCGGAGGATCCCAAACCGTCACGTCATCTTTCACCGAAGTCGTTGATCCCTATCGCGATCGCCTGGTGGGGATTGCTCGATGCTGAACAAAGACCGAACACGAACTAGCGACCGAGGCACGGTGTTGTTGATGTTCCCCGCAGCGTTGATGGTCATGGTGATCTTGGGGGCCATCGTCATCGACGTCGGCTACACAACGATACGTGGCCGCGAACTCCGAGCCGTCGCGGCTTCCGCGGCCAACGACTCCCTAGCAGCCCTCGACATCGCGGTGTTGCGGGCGACCGGCGATGTGGTGATCGACGAGGGCACGGCACATACGATTGTCGCTCAGGCGATAGCGCTAGGTCCTCTCCCGGACGCGCAAATAGTAGACATCGAGATCGAAGGATTCGACATTGCAGTGACCCTGCGACTCGACCTCGAATTGGTGATGGCACCTGCTCTTGGAGATCTCAAGCAAGTCACGCTCATCCGCACCGAAAGAGCCGTCGTGCTCACCTGACGGCAACAAACCACCTGAATCAGAAGTAGATCGTGTGCTTGGCTCTCTCGACCACGTCGTCAAGGTCATCGGTCCAAGCACCCAGCGACAGGTATTTCCAGCCGCCATCGGCCGCGATTGTCACGATCGTGCCCTGGTCAATCCGCTCGGCGGTACGAATCGCTCCTGCCATTGCCGCTCCAGTGGAGATCCCGCAGAAAACACCCAAGTCAGCCAATCGACGAGTCCACTCGAGAGATTCACGGGGGCGCACAATGCGCTTGCCGTCGAGCAGGTCCAGTCCGCCCCATCGTTCAAACACCGGCGGGATATAGCCCTCGTCTAGATTGCGGAGTCCTTCCACGAGTTCGCCGACGGGCGGCTCCACGGCCAGCACCTCGATATCGGGATTCTGCTCTTTGAGAAAGCGACCAGCCCCCATGAGCGTGCCGCTGGTACCCAATCCGGCAACAAAGTGAGTCACATCGGGAACCGCGGACCAGATTTCAGGTCCGGTCGTCTCGTAGTGGGCACGAGGGTTGGCCTCGTTCTCGTACTGATACAGAAAGACCCATTCTGGGTGCTGTTGGGCTAGGGCTTGAGCACGATGTACAGCACCGTTGCTGCCTTCGGCACCGGGCGATTCAATGATCTCAGCACCATAAACCTCAAGCATCTGCCTTCGTTCAACCGAAACGTTGTCCGGCAGGACGATCTTCACCCGATAGCCACGAGTACGGGCGATCATCGCCAAAGCAATCCCGGTATTTCCCGAAGATGGTTCGATGATGGTCGCTCCGGTAGCGAGCCTGCCGTCGGCTTCGGCCGCCAACACCATTGATCGAGCTATCCGGTCCTTTATCGATCCTCCAGGATTCTCACCTTCTAGCTTGAGCAGGATCTTTGCCTCCGGGTTGGGACTCAGAGCACTGACATCAACAATCGGCGTGTTGCCGATCATGTCGATCACCGATGGGTAGATCGTCACTGGTCGACTCCGCTCCCAATCAGGACCACCGGCTCCTCGGTGATCGTGTCTCCCAAAATCTTGTAGCAGCGCAACGACGGATCCGAATGCTTGAGCGACGCGATTATGAACCGCCACACACCAAACGGATCGAATCGAGCAGCGTCAGCCACATCGGTCGGCGACGGATAGTCGGTCGTATGGGTGTGGGAGTGCATAACCCCAATGACCGCCAACCCTTTGTCATCGGCAGCGCGTTCAACGCTCATGATTTCGGCACTGTCGAGTTGATAGATCCGACTTGAACTGGCGGTATTCGTCATCGGAAAGAACCGCTCAACACGATCACCACCGAACTCGCCCGCAAAAAGACCGCAAGCCTCATTCGGCAACCCCGCGATCGCATGGCCAAGCATCTGCGCATGAACCGAGGCGGGGATCTCCAGCACGCGCGCCAAGGGTAGCGCGACCCGCACTTCTCAGCATTAGCGTTGCCGGAATGGCGAAGTCGAACAAGCCACGCGATCTTCCCGCCGAAGCTACAGCGGTGGCCACCAACCGCGTGGCGCGCCGCGACTATACGATTCTGGACTCCTTGGAAGTCGGCATCCAACTCCGCGGCAGCGAGGTCAAGGCGCTTCGCGAAAGCAAAGTACAGCTAGCAGAGAGCTACGCCCTCGTTTACCAAGGGGAGCTTTGGCTCGCCGGTCTCCACATCTCGGCCTACTCACATTCCGCCGCTGCTTTCGCGCACGAACCCGACCGACGCCGCAAGCTCCTCGCCCATCGCCGCGAGATTGACCGCTGGGCTTCAAGGCTTGAGAGCGAGAGTCTCACCCTGGTGCCGTTGGCGCTGTACTTCGTTAAGGGACGAGCGAAGCTCAAGTTGGCGTTGGCCCGAGGCCGAAGCCAGGCGGACCGTCGCCAAGACATCGCCAAACGCGACGCCAACCGTGAAGCTCAACGAGAGATGAACCGTTCCCGCCGCCGCAGATCAGACACCTGACACCCGAACCAAGCTGATCAGCAGGGTGCAACTCCGTCGTGGTCGGCGCTGGAGTCCGGCGGTGGCCGACGAAGGCGGACCTGCCCGGCGACGACCTCCACCGCCTAGGTTGCCAAGGGCTGACTCAGGCCCGGTGTCGAAGAGGCCGGGCGAAGACCTCGGTAAGTAGCGGTACAAAATCTTCGAGGGGCAGTTCGTCGTAGTCAGGGTCGAAGCAGTTCTGATCATAAGAAGCGCAAAAGTCGACGCAGCGGTCGTAATGCGGCGAGTCGGCATAGCGTTCGCGTTCATCGCGGTCACCGCCGAGGTGATGATAGTAGTAATACCCCTGGAACAAGCCGTGATGGCGGACAACCCAAGCGGTCTGTTCACTCACGTAAGGCGCGAGGATTGCCCCGGCCACTCTGCTGTGATTCTCTGGCGCGAGTACGTCGCCTAGGTCGTGGAGCAGCGCCGCGGCCACAAACTCATCAGGTTCGCCGTTGCGCAGTGCTCTGGTAGCGGACTGGCGGCTGTGGCGGGCTCGGTCGATTGGGTAGCCCAACGTGGGGCCCTCAAGCAGACGGAACGTGGTCAGCAGATGCGGGACAAGCATCTCCGCGGTGTGCTCTCGGTACAGCTTCTCAAGCTGTAGGTAGTCCTCGGCGATGCCATCAGCCATCTCCGTCCAGTTCACGGTGAATGTCTCGGCCATCTGTTTCTCTCCTCTTTATGGCTCCAGTCGATCCACTTCGTGTGGCAGCTGATCGCAGCTAAGAGCGGGGTGAACCCGGCGGAAATGAGACTTGCATGATTCGCGGGCCTCGCACTTGACCGCCTGCCCACTTCATGGAGTCGGGATCGCTTACGTGGAACTGGGGAATCCGTTCGAGCCAGACGCGCAAGGCTACGTTCATCTCCAGTCGAGCCAGGTTCGAACCCGCACATCGGTGAATCCCAGATCCGAACGCAACATGGCGGTTTCGTTGACGGTCGATGATGAACTCGTCGGGGTTATCAAAGTACTCCGGGTCATGGCAAGCCGCCGGGAAGTTCATCAGCACTTTGTCCCCCTGTTGTATTCGGACGCCGCCATAGGAAACATCGACATCAGCGATTCGAGCCATGGTGACCGGGGCGTAGAACCGCAAGAATTCCTCCACCGCGGTGGGCAGCAAATCAGGTTCTGCGCTGAGACGGGCGAGATCGTCGGGGTTGGTCCCAAGGTGCCACAAAGCCGACCCGATGGAACTCCAGGTTGTATCGATTCCTGCCACCACCAGCAGGTTCGCGATGCCTATGACCACCTCCGGGGTGACCTCGGCGTTCTCGTCGATGGGTTCCATATGGAGCAACTCGGTCAGCAGATCGTCTTTGGGGTTCTCAACCCGCTGCTGGACCTCCACGACAAGAAAGTCAAGAAGTGCGTCACGGGCCGCCATTCGCTTCTCATGATCAAGCAGGCCCTCGCCGAGAAGGTCGTTGACCCAACCCACGAAAGTGTCAGCCATCTCGGGATCGACACCCAACAGATGGGCGATGACCCTAGGCGGGATCTGCTGTGAGTAATCAACAGCAGCATCACACTCGCCATCGGCAATGAAGCCATCAATCAGCGAATGCGCCAACTCCTCGGTGTAATCGGTGTAACGATTCACGGTCTTTGGCGAGAACGCCGGCAGAATCATGCGACGGGTCCAGGTGTGGATCGGGGGGTCAGCGGTGATCGGAGCCGCCGCGATCTGCTGTTCGTAGAGCGTCTGCTCAGGGAAGTCTGGAGGAGGTGGCATCACCAACGGCGCTCGCGAGGACAGCTCAGGAACCAACTTCGCCAGTGCACGGATGTCGTCGAAACGGGTCGGGTTCCAGGAGCCCGCAAGTCGTTCGGTGTGGGCGATCGGGCACTTCTCACGCATCTCCCGCCAGATCGGCACGGGATCCTCGATGTATCTGGGATCGCTGATGTCGTAGTCGGTGGTCCAGTCTTTGACTGGTGTGGGTTCGGACATGAGCAAACGGTAACGCATCGGACTCGTTGTTGGGGACCGTTGCGCTGTTCTTTTTCAGCCGCAGATGTCATCGGCGTGGGTTACGCTTGGGAGGCTCCCTCGGGAGGTCCCCACGGGGAACGCATTTTGACAATCGACAACATGCACAATGGGGCTGATCGGTTTCGACGTTGGGACCAGGATGTGCCGACGTGCGACCGGAGTTGCTCAGACTCCAAAAACGGGGCACCAACAGAGACGCCAATACGGACGATCTCGTTCTCGCCGCCTGATTTATCAGTAGGTAGAGAATCATCGCGACCAGCAATGGCACGCGGGGCCTGACTGCCGCAGCCTGGCACCAGAAGCGGTAGTGGACAGCCGGGAAAGACCGCTGACAGACGGGAAAGACCGCTGACTCCGGAGAAAGGTTCGGTGGCAGGCCCTATTGCGGCCTAGCTCACCCGGGAGCGTGGCAGCCATAAGCCACGAGCACGGGAATGGTCGTAGCGCGGCGGGCAACCACCCGACGGACGAGGGTTCGATTCCCTCCAGCTCCACTTTGGGGGTTTCGCGGGTTAGGCCGTGAACTGTTTGCGAGTTGGTTGAAACGAGCCGTGTCTGGACCGTTTCGGCGGTTTTGCAGCCGGTGAAAGCTGCCCGAAGGATGCCGCCTGAACTGTTTTACAGGGTTACTGTCCGCCCGACCAGTTCATGGGCATAGCAAAGCTGACGGTCCAGGACCGTCAGCTTTGCTTGCTGGTTGCAACGGGGTCTTAAGGCGGGGCTCTCACGAGTTCGTCGAGGCCGGCATCGATGTCAACATCGATGCCGTCGCCGGTGCCGTTGCTGCGGTGGCATAGGCACCCGGCGTTGCTGTAGCAGCCGGCATTTGTCGCAGCGGACGGGTCGGCTGCTTCAGGGTCTTTCCGAGCGAAATGAAGATTGTTGGCGACACAGAGTGCGAGTACCGCCATGCGGTGCGCTCCGAGGCCTCGGGCTTTGCAATAGTGAGGGGTGAGTCCGTTGCGGTCCCGCAGAATAGAGTAGCTGTTCTCGATCTGGTTACGGCGGCTGTAAGAGTGCCAGTAAGCGGTCGTGCCGTAAGGGATCTGCTGGTACCGGTCAAGTTCTTCGACAGTAAGGGTGACGCTCCCGGCGCAGCAGCGCGTGTGTTCCTCGTCGAGTACGAGCTTGAGGTCGTTCTTGGCGGGTTGTCGGCGTTTGCCTTTTGTCTTAGCAGTGGTTTTGACCCGGCCTGCGTGCTGAGGGCATTGGAACTGGATACGGCCGTCTTTGAACTTATTGTTCACCGACCACCGATACTTGACACGTTTCTCGAACCATTCACGGATCTGCTCAGGGGTCTTGCAGTTTGCTGGCAAGCTCCAACATTCTTTGGGTGTCCACAGCGCATAGATACCGTCGGATGCGACAAGAACCTTCTGCTGCTTTCGTTTGCCGACCTTGGCCAGTCTCAGTCTGGACGGTTCGGGGATGCTGGTTTTAGGCAGGTTCTTGTAATCCATGGTGACGTTCACGCCCCGCCGGTGAAGTGGACGGTTGAAGGCCTCACCGCTGTTGGTGATCCCCCGATCGGCGATCACATCGCCGATACCAGCGGCGATCCCGATCGCTTTCAGCGTTGCCTGCACACAAACCTTGCCCGGGTGCGCTGAAGCCGGGTCCACGTTGAGACCGGCAATGTACGGGGGTATTTCGGTTCCTTCTACAAGCGGGTTCGCCTTGGGGCGGCCCGACCATTTCGTTGATCGAACAAGCACGCTGCTGCTCACCGCGTAACCAGTGTAAAAACCTGCGTTGCCGGCGGTTGTGCTAGCCGACCGATGCCCGGCACGGGCATCGGTGTCTTTGCAGCGGACCAGTTTCCCGTCTTCCCCGACGTGACACCCTTCGGGTGCCTTGCCGGTTTCTTTGAACGCTTTGTTGACAGCGTCTTGCGAACCGTAATTGGTGGTGCGGTAAAACGTCGGGAACGCTGTTTGGTCCACCGACAGCGCTGTCGCAGATTCACGCCGGGTTTCGGGGATGCTCAGTTTCAGCAGGTCGCTGCTGAGCCTGTCAAAGACGCTCGACAGGTCGTCTTCGTCGACCCTCAGAAGTTCTTCGAGCCGTACCAGCTGCCGATACGTGGAGGTGTACGAAACCGGGATGCGCTGTTTGTTGTCGCACATGCCGTGCTCATGCCAGAACCGTGTGTCGAACCGGTTGATCCGTTCACAGATCTCGGTTCGCAGATACTTGCCTTTCTTCACGGCTTGATGCAGCACCGCGGTCAACAGCACCAGCGGATGTATCACCGATTCCGGCCCAGGATGATCCCTCAGCTCGTCCACAAGAGCAGCCGCTTCACAGCTGCTCCGCAACAACACGACGATTTCGTCGATATCTGAATAAGGGATCAACGTCACCCCTTCAACAATCCGGCATCGTTGCGACCCAGACAGGTTCGGATCCAGCCGTTTCACGGTCGGATGATCGTCCGGCAACCGGACCTGGTTGTTAAGCCGTTGCTGATCGGCAACCGTCAAACATTTCCGGTTCTGTTTCCGCTGCCTACGGCGATGCTGATGGCGGGTACTCATGCGGCCCGCCCCTGCCGCCACGCCAGCTCCGGGTCCGGGTGCTGGCAAACACCATCTGCCAGTTCGTTCAACGTGTTCGCCGAAACCGGCCCAGCAAGAACCCGCAACACCAACAAAGGTGTGCCAGCCACCAAATGAGCAGCCAACCAAGTAGACCTCGCCCGTCTCAACGACAACCCCTCACCGTTCACCGGCGCTAACCGTGCAGCCGTCTCGTTGGCTGCGTTGCGACCCTGCGCCAGCAAAAACCGGTCCGACCCGCTGTCGCTGTGTTTCAAACACTCGATCGCTTCAACAACCACCCCGGCCCACACCAACCGAACCGGCACGAGTCGTTTGTTGCGGCCCCGAACCTGGATCGTCAGTGTGCCGTCAACTTCGGTTACGTCGCTGACGCACCCAACGGTGATCTCAGGACCGGACATTCCCGCACCGAGGCTCGCCGCTGCGACCCACAACCTCGCCGGGCGGTCAACACAACCCAACAAACCCGCCGACAACCTGAACGTCTGCTCATCAGCCTGCATGTACGGTGCCGCTGCCGCTGCCCGACTGATCGGCTGCACGGTGAGCCAACCGTCGGGGTTCACTGCACGCCCCACACTCCGCAACGCAGCCCGTGTCACATGACGCCACTGCGTGCTGCGGTGCCGGTTAACCCGCATCACCCACAACTCGACGTTGCTGGGATCCATCACGGTTCCGGCGTCGGTCACCCCAAGCTCCGAATACACCCACGAAGCCAACCCCGGCACAGCTCGCAGCAACCGGCGAGCACCATGAGCATCAACTGGACCCGCAGCGGTCACCCACAACCGAGCCAACGGCAAAACCACCTCAGCATGCTCTTCAGAAACATCCCCCGCCGGCGACCAAGCGGCCAACGCCGCCGCAACCACCGGATCAGCCCCAACAACCGGCAGGTTCACAAAACCGTTCCCGACCACGCCAAAACCAACAAACCGCGCCGCGGCCCCTGTGGTGTGCGTCTGAGTTCGACGCGGAGATAGGGTCGCGAATCAAACCTATGTTGATGGTTTTTTCGTCTATGCGCGAAGGAGCGTCAGATGAACACCAGTCAGGGTCGGCGCAAGCCGACGAAGTTGTCAGCGGAGGTCAAGTGGGAGATTTTCTTGGCTGTTGCGCAAGGTCAGGTTACTCAGGCCGAAGCGGCTCGCAAGCATCGGGTGGATGTGTCGACGATTATTGGGATCCGTCGTTGTGTGAAAGACGCGGGGTTGGCGGCGTTGGCTCGCAAGCCGGGCCGTCAAACAAAGGAACGCAATTTCGAGCTCGAAGCTGCTCACGACGAGGTTTATCATTTGACCGAGGCGGTGAAGGCCCAGGCGATCGAGTTGGCTATTTTGCGGGGAAAAGCCGGTTGGGGCTCAACGGCGTAATCCCGCCGAGAGTCCCCGCCGCAGCCAAAGAGTTGATCTTGGACACTGTTGACGACGCCACCGCGGCGGGCTTGGCTCATCGTTGGGCGACCTCGTTGTGGGGTGTCAGCGATGACCGGGTCCACCGTTGGAAAACCCGGCGCCGTCAACGCGGGTCTCTTGTTGATCACCGCCCGGGAGGCGGTGCGGTGCATAGCCTGCTGACCGATGAGGTTGATGAGATATTGGCTCTTGCCGAGCGGTGGGGGCCGGTGGATCGTTCGCACCGCAAACTCGCGCATCGCGGGTCTTATGAGCATCGTGTCTGGGTGTCGCCGTCGACGTTTAGACGGGTTTTGGCTGCTCACGGCCTGATTGTGCCCCAAGCACCGACGAGAAGGCGCGAACCGAAACGTCCGTGGCCAGCCTGGCTGGTGTGGCAACCCAACCGGATTTGGATATGGGACGTGACTCATTTCAGTCGTGCCCGGCGATGCGTGTTCGCGATTGTTGACATGGTCAGCCGGCGTTGGATCACGACTCTGGTGTCGGCTGAGGAATCATCGAGCCAAGTCGTTGTCGTGTTCGACCAGGCGTTGCAAGTGGAAGGCCTCGTCGAGTTATTGACCGACGAACGCCTCGACCTGGCACTCGATGACCCGTCACGGCCGATTCTGTTGGCCGTGTCAGACAACGGCCCGCCGATGGTCTCAACGGACACCCGCGCGTTTATGGCCGCAGTCGCCATCGCCCAGCACCACGGGCGGCCATCCACTCCGACTGACCAAGCCTGGATCGAGAGCTTCTTCGGGCACATCAAAACCGAATGGCCGCACCTCTGCGACATCGCCGAGGCGAACCTGCTCAAAACCGAGCTGCGACGAATCCGCAGTGAATACAACAACGTCAGACTCCACGAAGCAGTCGGCTACGTCACACCCAACGACGAGCACTACCATCAAGGACAAGCCATCCGCGACGCCCGCCGCCAAGGATTACAACAAGCCCGCCAAACCCGGCTCAACCACAACCGCCGAACCCATCTCAACAACCCCGAAAAAACCAAATGATAGGTTTGATTCCACACCCCAACTCCACGGAAGACTCAGACACACCTCACCGCCGGGCCGGAACCTGTCATCGAGCCGACGACGACCGAACCGACGACGACCGAACCGACGACGACCGAACCGTCTACTCACTCGCATTGCCAACGAATTATCAAATCAGGCGAACGATGTGATCGCAGATTCAAGCCGAACAGGTGTTGGCACTCCCACCCAGCAGATGCGAATCATGCGTGGAACAGTCATACCGTGCGCTGTTGACATGACCGGTCCTTAACCCGACCCGGAACCGACAGTGGATGAGTTCGAGCAGGCCACCGACCTGCTCGTCACCGCCCGCCGCGACCCCGACGAGGGTCAGCCGCGGGAACCGGTCAAGTCCCGGTAGGTCAACCGGCGGCCGTCCATCTCCGTGGCGGCTTCGTCCATACGCTCCAACACATGCTCGCTGCGGCGGTTGTACCGAAAACAGTGCTCGGCCACGTAGCGGTGCAGATGCTCGGGCAACCAGTAGCGGTAGGTGCCGACATAGGTCCGCTTCAAATGCGGCCAGTAGTGGGCGTTAGTCACCTGCCCTTCGGTCCCCCGTGTCAAAATGTGGAACACCGGGGGTCCGTACAACGGTCCAAGTCAGACGTCTTGCGAATATGGGGAACTCGGTTTTTGAATATGGGGAACTCTGGGCAACTCCCTCAACGGCCCAGGCCAGACCCACCCGCGAACACCCCACTTTTTTTTGCCACTACAGGTCTCTGCCGCCGCTTACGGGAATGCACTGCCTTGGAGTCTGCCTCCTGGTCGTCGGCGGCACCAAGTTCGGACCCGACGCCAACGCCCTGCTTGCTGATGCGTACATGTGGACACCCTGACACGCACGAACTCGACAACCAATCGTTCTGCCCAGCAGTGTCTTCGCTCGCTCACGCAACTCGGCGGGATTTCTCCCATTTCTTGGCATTGCTCCAACCTCTCGAGGACCAGAGCCTCCACCAGACCCGGGGTGACTCACTCTGATGTCGAGGTCGCCGACTTTGGTAGGCCCGAACTATGCCCCTTTACATTGTTGGTGAGGTTCCCCCCGAATCTTGGAGCGTTGGTTTATGCGGCTGGGCATGCTGATCGTCGCGGGGCTGGTTTGCAAGCTGATCAGCCGATTCACAACGCGAACCGTCGACGCCGTCAATACCCTCGCGAAGCGCGTGATCTTACCGGTCCGGGTCATGCCGCAACGCCCGAAGAAGCGCTGAGGTCCGCTGGCGTCAGCCCCAGAAGATGCACGTCGGGTCGCGCTTGACCTCCTCGATCAGTTCGTCGATGTGCGGTGTCGGATCGACCGGGTCGTACTCATGGAACTTGAGGTGCTGGTCGCGCCAGTACAGCGACCACTCCTTGCGAACCCTCGTGTAACGGAAGCGGCAGATCGGAAAGCGCGTCCATTCCGGACCCAAGTCCTCCCGCCACGGGGGTCTACACTCGAGCACAGTGATCGTGCGGTCACCCAAATTGATCTCGTAGCGGATCTGGTCACGAACGTCGAAGGGGATCTCGGCGTTCAGAGCGTCGATCCAGCGTGTGACTCGGGCAAGGTCAAGACTGGGGATCATCGTTCCTCATCAGGTTCGGGTCGAGACATACAAGCTCCTCGTGGCAGTCACGAAGCCCTACGAAGTATGTCACGCAGCAAAGACCTGACGCCGGTTAACGGCAGCGTCCCACGGGTGAGTTCTCGGGTTGGGCGGGTTGAATTCGGAATCTTCGTCGGCCTGAGAACCGTACCAGCGTCCGAAACCAAACTCGTAGTCAGTGAACGCAAACTCTCGCGTCTCTGTTTGACTCACGCGCTGCGTGTCGGGCTGGGGCACCCGGCTCTGACGACCAGACAACACGCAAGCGCGGCCTTCGGGCAGAACTCACCGGCAGACCGAACTGCCGAAAGGCAGACCAGACGGACCTAGCCGGATTCGTACCAGCCCGACCCGATGAGAATGTCGTCTCGCTTGACGATCCAGGTGTGCTTGGTCTCCCAATCACCGCTTTGGGGGTTGATATAGGTGTAGTCCACCCACTTACCCGTCTCGGTGGCGGTCACCAATTCGTCGGTTGATACCAGGCCGGAAGGGGTAGTTCCAAGAATCTCGTGAAGAGTTAGACCGATGTTCTCTGGAAACGTGGGATGGGCCACCACCACGCCGTCGAGGTCACTCACGAACCCGTACCATTGGTCATCCACACTGGCGGGATTGGTGCTGTCGGGGTTTGTAATGCTCGATCAGTGCATCCCGGCCGTTGCTCTCGTAGAACCACACCGCGTCCTCGACAAATGCCTGTGTGTAAGAACCAGGCTCTGCCTTGGTGGGCGGGGGCGAGGGATCGGAGTCTTCGTACCAGCCCGAGCCAAAGATGAGATTGTCCCGTCGAATGGCCCAGGTGTGTTTGGTGCCGTCGTAGTCGGTTTGCGGGTTATAGAAGACGTAGTCAACCCATTGCCCCTCCTCATCGGTGGCCTTCAGGCGGGATGGGGCTGGAGAGCGGACGTTCCCAGCTTGGACGACACCGTGCTCAGATTTGAACCGGGACACATCCCCAAAGGTCCGCATGCGAACCAGGCCGGGATCGCTTCGATTGAACCGGAAATGAACATGGCCGGCAGGGACACGATTCCTACATTTTGATAGTGTTCCATTGAGTTTGAAGGTCATTGTCACAGGGGGTGGGTAGAGTTGTTTTCATGCGATCAGCCCCTGTTCTTGGTGAAGCGAACGCTAGTGCCGAGGGTGTTGGGTGTGGTAGCGCGGTGTGTGTCGGGGTGGTGGATGTGGCGGGCTTGTCTGAGCAGGGCTTGCGGGCGCAGTTGCAGTTGGTGGGGCGTGGGGAGTCGCGGTTGGCAGCAATGAAGGCTCAGATTCTTGGGGAGTTGGGTCGGCGCACTTCTGCAGTCGATGCTCAGTTGATTGCTAGCGACGAGTTGTTGTCGTCTAAACGTGAAGCGAAACGCGACGTCGAAACAGCTACCCGGCTTCAACAACTGCCTGACACTTCCAACGCGTTGGCTGACGGTGAGATCCCTGCTGGGCATGCCCGGTTGATCGCGCGTGCATCGGCTGAAGGGCCAGTCGATGAAACTGTGTTGGTCAAAGCAGCCCGCACCCAGAACTATGACCGGTTCGCCAAAACCGTCAAACGTCATCAACAAGACCAGTCAGCTGACGACGGACAGGCGCTGCTGGAGCGTCAACGGCAACGCCGTTCAGCACGGATATTCGAAAGTCCCGAAACCGGGATGTTCGTGTTGTCAGCCCAGTTCGATCGGATCACAGGCACCCGTATCGCCACAGCATTGACAGCCAAAGAACGCGAGTTGTGGCATCGCGAAGACCCCAACCAACGGTGCACCCCAACCCAAAGAATGGCAGACGCACTGACTGAGTTGATCTGCGACGAATCCAACGACACCACCAACACCACCAACGGCAAGCCGAACAAGACGAACAAGACCAAGAGGCAGGGCACGAACTTGTTGGTGTTGGCTGACTTCGATGCGATCAAACAACAGTTGGTCAACGCCCGGCTCGCAGACGGCACACCCATCCCAGTCACCGAACTGCGTGACCTAGCCGTTGACGCCGACATTCTGCCGTCGATCTTCAATTCTGAAACCCAGAACCTGTGGCTCGGCCGTAGCCGACGCACCGCTTCAGAAGCTCAACGAATCGCTTTGACAGCCCGTGATGAGCACTGCATCGGCTGTCAAGCCAACCCGCTTTGGTGCCGAGCCCATCACATCATCTGGTGGTCCCACGACGGGAAGACCGACTTCAACAACCTGCTACTGGTATGCGACGGATGCCACCACAAAATCCACGACCAAGGCTGGCAAGTTCACCAACACCCCACCACCAAGAAATTCTACCTCAAACCCCCACCCAACCTAGACTAATGATCGCCAGCCAAGAAAGTGCCCTGCCCGCGGGGCCTGACTGCCGCAGCCTGGCACCAGAAGCGGTAGTGGACAGCAGGGAAAGACCGCTGACCCCGGAGAAAGGTCCGGTGGCGGGCCCCTGAGGCCTAGCTCACCCGGGAGCGTGGCAGCCATAAGCCACTAGCACGGGAATGGTCGTAGCGCGGCGGTCAACCACCCGACGGAGACCACCAGCAGTACCGATGGCGAGGGCAGTTCCACACCCTCGAGATCCTACGGTTCTACACCAGGAGCGGTCATGGGCGTACTGGCCTTCGTCGGCTGCGAGTATTATGGTCGGGTACTGCTCAGACATGACGCACGGCTAGCGCCTACCTAGTCGGGCGAATCGGCTATAGCGGAGCAATCGTGATCATCCTCGCAAACGGCAAAACGAACGAAGTCGCCCAGCGGACTGACGACACGGAGGCTCTGTGGGTGCGACTCGGCGAACTCCCCGACGCCACCGGCTGGCAGATGAAACCGCAAGGCGCATGCCTAGGCGAGCTGTGCGTGCCCCTGCCGCTGAACAAGCGTGAAGCGTGGATCGCCGACGCCGACGACTGGGTGTGGTTCTGCTACTCAGAGTTCGCGGACATGCTCGGCCAGAAGTACGTGCGCGACGGCGACGTGTGGAGCCTCGGCTCGGTACCCGAAGTCCGTCGGTCTGGGCTGGAATCCGCAGTTGCCCCCGACTTCGAAGTGACCGAGCGCAACGGCGACACACTGCAGCTCTCAGACTTGCGTGGCCACAAGGTGGTGTTGTTCACCTGGTCATCGTGGTGAGGGTGCCGCACCAGCCTGCCGGTCTGGCAGGAACTGTACGAATCCATCGGGCCGGACCGGTTCGAGATGATCAGCGTGGCACAGGACTCTGGAGGGTCCAGCGCTGTGGACAAGTGGTTCAACCGAGCCTCGCCGACCTACCGATGCGTTGTCGACCCAACCCACGAGATCAGCTCGCAGTTCGGCTGGGTGAACGTACCGTCGGCCGCGTGGATCGACGAGGAGGGGCAGATCGTTCGGAGCAACGAAGGGGTGTACCCGGCTGAGATGACCATCAAGTTCGGCATCGGCAAGGTTCGCATGGGCGACAACGCATTCGCCCAGGCGACTCGCGACTGGATCGAACGGGGAGCTGACAGCGAGCACGTCTGGTCGAGCACGGAACTAGCCGAGCGGCTCAAGCCCGTCGACGATGACGCCCTCGTGGCAGAAGCGACGTTCAAGCTGGCCTTGCACTTCGAAGCCATCGGTGACAGCGAGCATGCGCTGAGGCACTTCACCGCGGCGCAGCAACTGGCGCCCGACAACTGGAACTACATGCGGCAGGGCTGGACTCACAAGGGGACGGCCTATGCCCACCTGCAGGTGCTGAAGCGGACGAACAACCTGAGCAAGAACTCCGACAACCGCTACTACGACCCCATGGAGTTGCCCGGCGAGAACTATCGCCGGTTCACCGAACCCGAATGGTTGTGGACGCCAGCGGTCCGGCGGGTCAAACAACTACTGAGCCGCTAGCGGGACGCGCACAAATAGAACGCGACAGAAATAGAAGGGGCACTGTCAGCCCTCGGGCGGGCCCAAGAGCCGCCGGCAACGACTCAGGCAACGGTGAACAGAGCTATCTGAGCCATGTGATTGGGGTCGCTGCCGTCGGCACCCTCATACACCTGGCGCAACTGGATCTCAAGACCCTTAATGACACCCTCGGACGCGTAGCGTTCGAAACGGTCCTTGAAGCCGTCCGACTCGAAAATCGAGGCGTTGACACCGATCACGCAGCGAGCACCGGGGCGGGCTATGCGTAAAAGTTCGTCGATACCATCAGGTCCGACGTGGCCGTGCGTGAAGGTGCCAGTGCTGATGATGCCGCTATAGGTGTCGCTGGCGATGTCGATGGGGCCGTTGAGGTCGACCTCGACGGTCTTGCGGTAGACGTGTCTGCCGTCAGCGGCGGTCTTGGCCCGAGCCTTGGACAGCATCTCCACCGAAATGTCAATACCGTCGACCGCGGTGATACCAAGATCTCGGAGTTGCTCGCCCACAAGCCCCGTACCGCAGCCAGCATCGAGCACCGGTCCCGAGCCCGAGAAGCCCTCAACCAGCAGTTCGGACGCAGTGCGGGGGTATATATACCGCCGAGGGACGGTGAACTCGGACTCGTAGGTGTCGGCCCACTTCGCGTACAGGGACCGATTGTCATCGGGACTCTCGACCGAGTACGCCTCGGTCAAACCGATGGGTTGGCTGACCTCTGTTTCATGCGTAGCTGGGTCACCCGACATAGCCCCCTGAACCTACCGCCAACCTGCGGAGCCCGCATCGTGTCGTCGACGGCGAGACTGGGAACTATGGCGAATACACCCCTGAACCTACCGCCAACCTTCGGAGCCCGCATCGTGTCGTCGACGACTCGCTGTCAGCGTTGGATCTTTTGGTGACAGCCATCACATACCAGCAACAAGTTGCCCAAGTCGGTGGGTCCGTCTTTGGACCACCACACAATGTGATGAACCCGGCACCACAACGGATTGGGTTCACAGCCAATGCAGTGCGCATCGCGGGCCCTGAACGCCATTCGCTGAGCCTCTGAAGCAGTGCGCCGGCTACGCCCGAGCCAGCAGATATTGCTCGCGAATCCGACTATGGATCCGCGCCGCCCGCGGCTTCCAATTCAGCGCCTCCGAACAAACTCGACAGAACAATCCCATCTTCAGCGAGAATCTCAGAACCGCCCTCTTCCCGGTCGATCACGCAGATCGCCCCAACTATGAATGCGCCCAGATCTCGCAGATCGGAGGCCGACAGTCGAATCTGGCCTCCCGAGGTCACAACATCCTCAACAATCAACACTCTCTTGCCCTCAACCGATGGCCCTTCCGCTAGTCGAGCAGTCCCGTAAGTCTTCGCGACCTTCCTGACGAAGACAGCAGGAATGCCTGTCGCCGCAGAAAGCGCCGTAACGACTGGGATTCCGCCCACCTCTAAACCCGCCAGCAACTCAGTCTCGTCGGGAACAAGCGCCACCATCTCCTCGGCTAACGACCTAAGGAGTTGAGGGTCGCTTTCGAATTGGTACTTGTCGAAGTATCGGCTGGCCGAACGCCCGGACCTCAATGTGAACTCACCAACCAGATAGCAGCGAGAGAACACCTCGCCCGCCAGAACTCCTCGACGCTCAGGGTTCGAGAATTTCATCACTCATCTCCAATTGACTACAGAACGCTTGCTTTTGCCCGCGCTCGGCGGCTGCCTATCCGCAGAGAACCAATGCTAACGGGTCACACATCAGCTAGCCGTCGCCTCAACCAAGGTGGCAGCGTGCTCCGACTGCTTCTTGTCGCGCAGCCAGCGTCTTGGTGTCAGCTGGTGCAGCCTCGGCCGTCTCGGTCTCGGTCCAGACGGTACGGATCAACACCAACCGTGCGCACTTGAACCGGTTTTTGAGCACCTGACAGGTCGCCGCAGTTCATCGCATCGCCCGACAAGTTAGGCAAGCACGGGATGTAGGCGGGATGGCACAGATCGTCCGCCACGGTATGAGTCGTAGTCGTCGTCGGTGTTGAATCCGTCGTGGACGCGGCTATGACCGGCGATCCGGATAGCGGGGCGCTACCCAGTTGCCGGTCCTCGCATTGCGAAACCACAGCACGCAACGCCTGCAACTCCCCCGTGTCAACCGAAAGTTCCCAACGAGTCTTAACTGCGATCCAGGCTTCGGCATACCAGCATCGCACCGAGACATCGGGCGGCAACCACTCTGCCGGATCTGCGGCACCCTTCTGGCGGTTTGAGGAGCTCGACACGGCCACCAACGAATCCGCATAACCCAGGTCGTTGGCATAACGACGACGGGTGTCGCTGTCCCACCCATAGGCGCCCGAGTCCCAGGCCTCAGCCAGTGGCACAAGGTGATCAACATCGAATCCCGATCCCGTGCCCGCCTCGGTGGCACCGTCATACTTGCTGAACCACCGCCCGCCTGACAGGGCACAGGAACTTCCGACACGTGGGACCTCAATGGCCTCGGCAATCAGCACCTCTCGGCGTGCATCGCATCCGTCCCTATCGGCGTCAACCCAATGGTCAAACAGATCACGGTCATAACCGGTACGCCGCTCCGCTTGCACCGCGAGCGCTTCCAGCCGACTCAACAACTCGCCGACCGCGGATTCTGGCCGATCAGCGACTTGAAGGTTGTCCGACGCTGAACTGTTGCTATCACCCTCAGCCTGCTCAACGCCGCTCGGGCCTGGTTCAACGACCTCCGGTGCCACAGCTGCGAGCGTGGTTGTAGTCACAGGCTCAACCGAATCCAGTTCCACAGTCATCGGCACAGACTCAACCAAATCCAGTTCCACAGTCGTCGGCACAGACTCAACCGAATCCAGTTCCACAGTCATCGGCACAGACTCAACCGAATCCAGTTCCACAGTCATCGGCACAGACTCAACCGAATCCAGTTCCACAGTCATCGGCACAGACTCAACCGAATCCAGTTCCACAGTCGGCACAGACTCAACCGAATCCAGTTCCACAGTCATCGGCACAGACTCAACCGAATCCAGTTCTACAGTCGTCATCGGCTCCGGTTCGCTGTGATCGGACTCGGGCACCTCAACGCTGCCCACACTTGGCTGACTCGTTTCCGATGCCAGTTTGGTTACCGAAGCGGCACCACTCGCGGTCGTTGACGGTGACACGGATTGTTCGCTTGAGGCACAGCCGACAGCAATCATCACGACAAGCGCTATCAGGACGCGGCGGGGATCCACGGCGTTGAGAATACCCCAACCACAGCGTCTGATAGCAACGGGTGCTAGCCGCGCTGGCCCCTCAGATTGATTTCGCTGCCAGGTTCGGGCGCCAGGCGTCAGGCCGAGGCGGCAACTGTGAGGCGGGCCATTTCGCGGCGTTGGGGATAATGATCGGCGACTGCAAAATGCTGAGTGCAGCGCTCATCCCAAACGATCAGGTCGCCCTCGGACCATTCGTAGCGAATCGTGTAATTCGGTTGGGTTGCGTGGTCATAGAGGAAGTCGAGCAAAGCATCGCTCTCGCCCCGGTGAAATCCAATCAGGTGGCTGGTGAAGTTCTTGTTGACGTTCAGGTGACGGCGACCGGTGTCGGGATGAACGGCGACCACCGGTCGCTCAGCCCCCGGGAACTGCGCACGGGTGCGCTCGACCAACTCCCCGCCGGCCTTGGAGATGAACGACTGCCCGGGTCCCATGTCATGCCAAGCGGTCATGCCATCGAGCCGCTCTTGCAAGGACTCCGAAAGGCCGTCGTAAGCCGCATACATGCTGGCAAAGATGGTGTCTCCGCCCCGCGTTGGCATCTCAATAGCTCGCAGAGACCCCAGAATCGGAGCATCAGGGTCCCAAGTCACATCGGTATGCCATTTGTCCTGGTAGGGAGGCCGATCTTCATCGTCGACTATTCGCTCAACCTTGGCCTCGGTCAACCCAGAAGTCCGGCCAATCGGGTGAATATATGGGCGTCCCCACGCAGCCAGCAGGTCCATCTGGTGGGAATCTTCGATTGATTGTCCCGGAAACACCAGCACGAGATGCTCAAGCAGCAGCCCATACAGATCAGCGCGCTCGCTGTCACTCAGCCGAACCCGCAAATCTATTCCTGATACTCGAGCACCGAGCACACCACCTATCGGCTTCACAATCCATCCGTTCATGGCGCCTCACACTACTGCGACTACCCACCAATGACCGCTTCAGAACAGGCCGGTTGATTGGCACGCACGCCCGCTTTCTGCATTCGGTGGGTCGATCTAGTGGCCCTTATTAGCGAGTACGGGGGACGTCACGGAACGGGCGGTTGCGGTCCTCAGAACGCTCGCGGGGCATACCAAGCAGGCGTTCGCTGATGATGTTGTGGCAACCGCTCAACTGGTCAACAATCGGCCGAATCGCAGGGAAAGCCGATACAGGGATAGCTTTAGCGTCAACCGCTCGCCTGGGGGAGAATTGATGTCTGCGGACACCGTTGCGAAAGATGAACTAGCTGAGTTTGCGGAGCGCTGCCGAGCCTTCCTCGACGAACACGCCGTCGGAGTGCACAGCGAAGGCACTCCAGATCCTCGCGGTGTCAAGCGACTCGCCGCCAACAAGAAGTTCCAGCAAGCACTAGCCGAAGCGGGACTCGCCGGCATCGTTTACCCAACCGAATACGGAGGAGCCGGACTCACGCGAGCACACGATCGAGTCTGGCGCGATAGCTACGCCGAATACCCGAATATGAGCTTTGAGTTCACAATCTCGCACGGTATGTGCCTGCCGATGCTGGCCGAATACGGCACCCACGAACAAAAGACCAAATTCTTGGCGGACAACATCAGTGGACGCACCGTCTGGTGCCAGATGTTCTCAGAACCAGGGGCAGGATCCGATGTGGCCAGCCTCCAGACCAGAGCCGAACGAGACGGCGACACCTGGATCATCAACGGCCAGAAGGTATGGACCACCCTCGCTCACGTCAGCGACTACGGCGTGGTAATCGCCCGCACTGATCCAAACGTCGCAAAACACGCCGGCATCTCGATGTTCATTGTGGCGATGGACATCCCCGGAGTGGAGGTTCGCCCCATTCACCAGATCGACGGCGGCACCCACTTCAACGAAGTGTTCTTCACCGATGTGGAAATCCCCGCAGACTACCTCCTAGGTGATCTCAACAACGGCTGGAACATGGCCACCGCCATGCTGATGTACGAACGCGTCGCCATCGGCACCGGTGCCACTGGAGGCGTCCGACATGATCGAGCCGACCAGCTCATCGCAGAAGCCACCAAACGCGGTCTCATCAGCGACCTGGTGCTGCGCCAGAAGCTCATGCGGATCTACGCCATGGAGACCTGTCAGTCGCTCGTTTCGATGCGCACCCGAGCTGAGATGAAAGCGGGTAAGACCCCCGGACCCGGCGGTTCCATCAGCAAACTCGCCACCACCACCATCATGGACCAAGTCCGCGACGTCTCCATGGAAATCGTCGGTGCCGGCGGAGTGGCCTGGGAAGACGAGTCCGATGGTCGCTGGCAGCGTGGGGCACTGACGAGCCTGCAAGGTGGAATCGCTGGAGGCACCAACGAGATCCAACGCAACATCATCGGAGACCGGGTATTGGGTCTCCCCCGCGACATCAGCGTCGACAAGGGCATCCCCTTCAAAGATCTCAAGGTCGGCACGCAACAGAGTTCCGCCTGAACCCGAAACGACCCGACATGGCACACCTGTGAACTACGAACCGACACCGGAAGTCACACGGATACTCGACGAACTTGACCATCCCGTCATCGACACTGATGGACACGTCATCGAGTTCCTTCCCTGGGTACGTGACCTTGTCGTCGACATAGCAGGTGACGATGTCGCCAAGCGCTTTGACCAAATGGTCAACGGGAACGCCAACATTCGCCAAGTGCCAACTGAGCTTCGACGACAGGCCGGCGTCACCCGCAACGCTTGGTGGGGACTACCGGCACGCAACACGCTTGACCGGGCCACAGCAATGCTCCCAGAACTGCTCTACCGGCGCCTCGACCAAATCGGCGTGGACGTAGCACTCCTCTACCCGACATATGGCTTGACCGTCACCGCCTATCCCGACGATGAGCTACGCCAAGCCATGGCCCGGGCGTTCAACATCTATATGGCTCAAGCCTACGAACCATACCGCGACCGCCTGATTGCGGTGGCCTCGATCCCGATGTTCACGCCAACCGAGGCACTCGCCGAACTAGACCATGCCGTGGGCACTCTCGGCCTAAAAGCCGTAATGCTCTCGGGAGTGATACCCCGACCGTTGCCAGGCGCACAAGACCATCGTGCCGCGCGCTTCATGAACGGTGTCGGCCACGACAGCGAATACGACTACGACCCGGTCTGGAAACGCTGCGAAGAACTCGGAGTCTGCCCCACCTTTCACGCATCAGGGCAGGGCTGGGGCACTCGCGCGTCACGCACCAACTACGTCTACAACCACATCGGCAACTTCGCCACAGCCGGAGAAGCTGCTGCCCGTTCATTGCTGCTCGGTGGTGCCCCCATGCGCTTCCCCAACCTCCGCTGGGCTTTTCTCGAAGGCGGCGTCGGGTGGGGAGCCAACCTGTTGGGCGATGCCATCGGGCATTTCGAGAAACGCAACGCCGGTGGGATCAAACACTACGACCCCTCAGCAATCGACCTAGACCAACTCCAAGCCCTCTTCACCCGGCACGGCACCGATGAGCACTCCAGACGAATCGAGCAACTCGACTACGCGCTCACCATGCTCTCGGACCCCGACGAAGATCGCTCAACCATCGACGAATGGGCCGAAAGCCAGATCACCACCGTCGCTGAACTGATCGAGATCTTTCGAGACCGCTTCTATTTCGGCTGCGAAGCAGACGACCCCATGAACGCGCTGGCCTACCAAACTGACCTGCTTCCCGGCGGTATCGCGATGCGCGCCATCTTCGCTTCAGACATTGGACATTGGGACGTGCCCGATATACGAGAAGTGCTGCCCGAAGCATATGAGTTGGTGGAGAAGGGACTCATCAGCCCCGCAGATTTCCGGAGGTTCACTTTTGAAGACCCGGTAAGGCTCTTCACGGCTCAGAACCCTGATTTCTTTACGTCAACAACAGTCGCCCGAGCGGCCGCAACAGTTGTCGCGTCCTAGACCGGAAGGTTGCCTGTAGCAGACTTCGTTGTGCCGTGGTCCTTGTAGGCAGCAATCGTGCGTTGAGCAATCCGCATCTGATGGACCTCATCCGCCCCATCGGCAAAGCGCGCCCACCGGGCATGTTGAAACATGTGAGCCAGAGGAGTGTCGGTTGAGTAGCCCAGAGCTCCGTGCACCTGAATAGCGCGATCAATGATCCGGTTCAACGAATTCGCCACAAAGTGCTTCGCCATCGACACTTCAGACTTGAAATCTTCGTTGGCGTCGATCTTCGAAGCAGCGTGCAACACCATCAACTTGCACTGATACAACTCCATGGCCGAATCGGCGATCATCCACTGAATACCCTGCTTCTCGGCCAGAATCGAACCGTGGCTGTAGCGATCAAGCGAACGGTCCACCATCATGTCGAGCGCTGTTTCGGCTTGAGCGATCCAACGCATGCAGTGAGCTAAACGGGCTGGGCCGAGGCGGTACTGGCCAAGCAAGTGTCCCTGTCCCCTACCCCCAAGCATCTGACTTTCGTGCAAACGCAAATCTTCGATGAGGATCTCAGAGTGTCCGGTGCCGCCATGCATCGTCTCGATCTGTCGAACTTCTGTCCAGCCGGGCGTAGGAAGGTCAACGATGAAAGCGGTGTTCGCTGCCTGAGGAAGATCCGGGTCGTCTTCGGTCCGAACGATAAGGATGGCGAAGTTGGCACGATGAGCGTTCGAGATAAACCACTTGTGGCCGTTGAGAACCCATTCCTCGCCATCTTGGTAACCGTTGCTGCGGATCAGGGTCGGGTCAGAACCGGCCACCTCGGGTTCAGTCATCGCGAAGCACGACCAGACGGTGCCCTGACACAGCGGTTTCAAGTATTTCTCTTTCTGGGCGGGAGTCGCCCAATGCAGCAACGTGTGCATGTTGCCCTCATCGGGAGCCTGACAATTAAGCACCCACGGGCCGTAATACGACTTGGCTGCCTCGGCTTGCACCATCGCCAACGCCACATGGCCGAGACCCATCCCACCCCACTCGACTGGCATGTGCGGAAGCCAAAGACCCTGTTCGTATGCCTGCTTGCGCAAACTGATCAGCCGTTCGACCCGTTGCTTGCCCTCAAGCGCCGGAGCATCGGCATGGCCTTCGATCTCTGACTCTGCCGGCTTCACCACGTCGTTGATGAACTCACGAACCCGACCACGGATCGCTTCGTGCTCTGGACTCAAAGTGAAATCAATGGCCACAACGGTCCTCAGACGTCCAAATAGCGAGTCACAGCCACCGCAGAACCAATGCCCGACACAACTATTGCGATTCCCAGCACAAGCAGGCTGGTGGAGTAGAACTCGCCCTGATCAACCCGAAAGCCCTGCATGAGCTGAAGGCTGTCCGGTTCACTGAGCCCCTTGATGACCGTGTCATCAAGAACCCTCAAACCCACCCAAGCTCCCATAGCCCCCATAACCGCTTGGACCAGACCCTCGAGCATGAACGGCACGCGAATGAACCAGTTGGTAGCGCCAACCACCTTCATGATCTCGATTTCGGCGCCGCGACTACGGATCGCGCTGACGACGTTGGTCAAGATCAGTAATGTGGCCGCAGTAAGCAGAATTACCGAACCCACCAAGAAAACCCTGGTCACCTTGTCGGCAAGCCGCTGAATATCACGGATCGTCTTGTCAGCCGAAACAACCTCTTCCACACCGGGGCGTCCTACGAACTGATCCGACAGTTCGGCCACAACATCGGCATCGGGATTCTCAGGAACCACCCGATACGACGGCGGCAGAACATCTGGAGAAACAACCTCGATCAACTCTGGCGTGTCGGCAAAAATCTTCCCGAACTCTTCATAAGCCTGATTTTGATCGACATAAATCCATTCCTTGATCGCCGGACTCTCTTCGATGCTGTTGCGAATGTTTGCGTCTTGTTCGGCAGTGGCTTCAGGCTGCATCCAGACTACGAACTCAATCCCGCCCTCCCAGCGAGCAGTAGCATTGTCAACCGCATAGTTGAACAAAAAGAAGCCACCAAAAAGCCACAGCGAAACACCGATCGTGATGATCGCCGCCGCCGAAGACAAAACGTTGCGCCACAGGTTCTGGCCAGTTTCACGCAGAACATATGCCGGACTCAGTGCCATCAGAACCTACTCGTAGACGCCGCGGGCCTGGTCGCGCACAACCACACCCCGGTCGAGTTCGATGACCCTTCGACGCATCGTGTCGACGATGCTGCGGTCATGAGTGGCCATCACCACAGTCGTGCCCGTGCGGTTGATCCGATCAAGCAACTTCATGATCCCAACCGAGGTTTGAGGGTCGAGGTTGCCTGTCGGCTCGTCCGCCAACAAAATCGGCGGGCGATTGACGAACGCGCGCGCTACCGACACCCGCTGCTGCTCACCCCCCGAGAGTTCCTGGGGAAAGTTGTCCACCTTGTCTGACAGCCCAACGAGTTCAAGGATGGCGGGCACCTGCTTGCGCACCACATGTCGGGGTTTGCCGATCACCTCCAGTGCGAAGGCAACGTTTTCGGCCACGGTCTTCTTGGGGAGCAGCTTGAAATCCTGAAAGATGAAGCCGATGTTGCGGCGCAGGAAAGGCACCTTCCAGGCGCCAAGCGTGCCGATATCTTTGCCAGCCACATAGATGGTCCCGTGTTCGGGGAGTTCCTCACGATTCAACAATCGGATGAACGTCGACTTTCCCGATCCCGAAGGGCCAACGAGGAACACGAATTCGCCCTTGGCGATATCCACGGTGACATCACGTACCGCAACAACGGTGCCCTTGTAAACCTTGGTCACGTTGTTGAGTTTGATCATCCCGATTCTGTCTTTCTCGTTGCTGCCTGTCAGTGTGACTCGCTGCCGCGAAGCTCACATCAGCCGACCGCGGGACACTACCAGCGGGCAGGGGGCAAACCGAGTCAATCCGTGGAGTTCCGTGCTCTCGTCCAACGAAGCCAAGCTTCCATGAATACTTCGATCTCTCCGTTGAGAACTGCTTCAATCTGCGGAGTCTCGTGGTCGGTGCGTAGATCCTTGACCATCTGGTACGGCTGCATGACGTAGCTACGGATTTGGCTGCCGAAGCCCACGTTGTGCTGTTCGCCAGTAATCCCGGCAATTTCGGCTTCGCGCTTCTTGCGCTCAAGATCCAACAGTTTGGCTGCCATCATCTGTATGGCACGGTCTTTGTTCTGGTGTTGACTGCGCTCATTTTGACAACTCGTCACCAGGCCCGTGGGGAGATGGGTGATGCGCACAGCCGAATCAGTAACGTTGACATGCTGACCTCCGGCACCAGAAGAACGATAAGTATCGACCCGAAGCTCCTTTTCGTCGATATCGATCTCATTGGCCACCTCTTCAAAGAACGGAGCGACTTGTACTGCTGAAAAAGCAGTTTGACGCTTGCCCTCGTTGTTGAACGGCGAGATCCGTACCAGCCGATGCACACCATGCTCAGCCTGCATGAGCCCGTAAGCGTGGCGTCCCTTCAGGATAAATTCGACACTTGAAAGACCGGCTTCGGTACCTTCCGAAACCGCAGTGATCTCAACTTCGAAACCCCGTCGATCAGCCCAGCGGTTGTACATCCGCATAAGCATCTCAGCCCAATCTTGAGCATCTGTGCCTCCCTCCCCGGACTTGATTTGACAAACAGCATCGCCCTCGTCGAAATCGCCGGTGAACAATGAGCGCACCTCCAAGTCGGCGAGCTTGGTTTCAAGCACCGCGGAGGCTTGTGCGATCTCATCGCTGAGCAAGTCGTCTCCCTCCTCACGAGCAAGTTCGTGCAGCGTCTCCACATCGTCAAGATCAGCGCATAGACGACTGAACAGTGTCAGGTCTTCGTTCACGGCCGCGAACTCTGAGGTGATTCTGCGGGCCAAGTCTTGGTCATCCCAGAGATCCGCGCGTGAGGCCTCCGCCTCAAGCTGAGGTCGGCGAGCCTCAAGATCGGCGATTCTCAGGTATCCGGACGCTTCTACGACTCGACTTCGGATCGCGGCAAGTTGATCAGTGAAGTCCTGCATCGTTACAAATCCTGCATCATCAGCGTTACAGAGTAGCCCTTGCCGCTGTTCGGCCATGACACATCTTGAACTTCTTGCCGCTGCCACACGGACAGGGTTCATTGCGGCCGACTTTTTCGAGGTCGCTTTTGACGATCGGCGTCCGCGAAGGGGCTTGGTTCGGTTTCACGAGAGGTGCAGCCGCAGAGGGGATCTCAGCCGCGGGTGTTCCCGCGGCAGCGGCCTGCTTCTGTTCAGTCACACCGACAAGTTGTTGCTCGTCAGGTTGTTCGGTTTCTTGGTCATCGGTCTGCGTTGCCACCTGCACATGCATGACGTACTTCACAAAATCAACTGAGATGCTCGTCATCATTTTGGAGAACATCTCGAAACCTTCACGCTGCCACTCCATTGCTGGGTCCTTTTGACCCATGGCACGCAGGTGGATGCCTTCTCGCAACAGATCCATCTCTGAGAGATGCTGTCGCCAACGTTGGTCGATGACCAGAAGCATCACTTGTCTCTCGACTTGGCGCAGAACCTCTTCTGTGAGTTCCGATTCCCGAGCTTCGTATATCTCAATGGCCTCGTCGCAGATCAGTTCGAACAGTTCATTGCTGTCGCGAACGCCGGCAAGGGACAACTTGGTGATCTTGGTGGGCCACAGGGTGGAGACTTCAGTGATCAGCCCTTCGAGATCCCACTCTTCGAAGATGTCGGATTCGCAGTGGGTGTCAACCACGCCTTCGACGGCTAGTTGAATGTACTCGAACGCCTCGGTGCGAAGATCAGCGCCGTCAAGGATCTGAGAGCGCCGTTTGTAGATCACCTTGCGTTGCTCGTTCATCACCTCGTCGTATTTGAGAACGTTCTTGCGCGTTTCGGCGTTGCGCTGCTCAACGGTGTTTTGGGCACGCTCGATGGCTTTGGTAACCATGTTGGCTTCGATCGGTTGGTCCTCTGGAAGAGCGCGATCCATTACCCAGTTCATTGCGCCCGTCGCGAACAGGCGCATCAGCTCGTCTTCCAGCGACAGATAGAACCTGCTCTGCCCGGGGTCTCCTTGACGACCGGAGCGACCCCGAAGCTGGTTATCGATACGACGGCTCTCATGTCTTTCAGTGCCGAGAACGTAGAGGCCCCCCAGGTCGATGACCTCTCGACGCTCACGCTCGGTCTGTTCGGTATGGACTGCGAGACGCTCGGCGTAGAAGGCTTGACCTTCTTCGGTTTGGAGGTCGTGACCCTGGGCCCTCGTATCACGCTCAGCAAGTCCCTCGGGGTTGCCCCCCAAAAGCACATCGACACCGCGACCAGCCATGTTGGTAGCCACCGTGATCGCGCCAAGCCGCCCGGCCTGAGCAACGATTTCGGCTTCACGGTCGTGCTTTTTGGCGTTGAGAACCTCATGGGGAATGCCGCGCTGCTCCAGCGCACGGGAGAGTTTCTCAGATTTCTCAACCGAGATCGTGCCAACCAGCACGGGCTGACCCGACTCGTAACGAGCGGCCAAGTCTTCGACACAGGCCGAGAACTTGCCGTCTTCGCTCTTGTAGATCAAGTCGGCCTCATCATCTCGAGCGATGGGACGATGAGTGGGAATCGGGACCACCTGCAGCCCGTAGGTGCCAGCGAACTCCGCTGCCTCCGTCTGGGCGGTACCGGTCATTCCCGCGAGGCGGTCATAGAGTCTGTAGTAGTTCTGAAGCGTGATCGTGGCGAGGGTTTGGTTCTCTTCTTTGATCGCAACCCCTTCTTTAGCCTCCACCGCCTGATGTAGGCCGTCGGACCAGCGTCGCCCGTCAAGGATCCGGCCAGTGAACTCGTCGACGATCTTCACCGCGCCCTTCTCGACGATGTACTCCTTGTCTCTCTTGTACAACTCCTTAGCCCGCAGTGCCGCTTGCAGTTGATGCACCAGGTTGGCCGAAACCTGGTCGTAGAGATTGTCGATTCCAAGGGCCCTCTCAACGGCATGGACCCCCTCTTCGAGAGGGGCCACGGTGCGCTTTTCCTCGTCTACCTCGTAGTGGAGATCGCGGCGCAAACCTCGAGCAACCGACGCAAACTTGGTGTAGAGCTTGGCTGCATCAGCCACACGACCCGAGATGATGAGCGGCGTGCGAGCTTCGTCGATCAGTATCGAATCGATTTCATCGACGATGCAATAGTGATGTCCCCGTTGCACCTGGCGTGCACGGCTCGTGGCCATGTTGTCACGCAGATAGTCGAAACCGAACTCGTTGTTGGTCCCGTAGGTGATCTCCGCGGCGTACTGAACTCTTTTGAAATTGGAATCGCGGTTGCCGGGGACTATCAGCCCGACTTCGAGTCCGAGCCAACGGTAAATTCGGCCCATCCATTCCGAGTCGCGGCGGGCCAGATAATCGTTGACAGTGACAATATGAACTCCATTACCGGTCAATCCGTTGAGATAGATTGGAAGCGTTGAAGTAAGGGTCTTGCCTTCGCCGGTTTTCATTTCCGCAACCCCGCCGAGATGCAAAGCCGCTCCACCTACGAGTTGCACGTCGTAGTGCCGCTGGCCGAGCACGCGTCGCGCCGCCTCGCGCACCACAGCAAAGGCTTCGAACAGCAGATCATTAGGGTTCTCACCATTGTCCAGCCTGGTCCGAAACTCCGGTGTTTTGGCCTTCAGCGCGTCGTCTGACAACACCTCTGTGGAGGGTTCAAGGGCGTTGATGTCTGGTACTAGATCCTGAAGGAACTTGAGTTTGCGGCCCTCGCCGCTGCGAAGAACCCGCTTGAATACGCTCATAGGTACCCAAGACTCTACCGACCTCTAGTCCCACAATTGGGACAGAATGACGAGACTTGCCGTTGCTATCCTGCTTCGTCGATCAGGCCGACATCGCCGTCATCACGGCGGTACACAACGGCTGAGCGCGCAGTTTCTTTGTTGATGAAGAAAAAGAAGCCGTGGTCCATGTTTTCCATCTTCTCTACTGCTTCATCGGGGGTCAACGGACCGAGATGAAATCGTTTCGTCTTGACGATCTGGGGAATCCGCTCCTCTGTAGAGTCAAGATCCGCTACCTGATCGGCCACGGCGACGTTGCTTAGCTGTGTGTCCACACCTGAGCGGATGGTTGCTCCAGTGCCATGATGTCGGCGGTGTAGTTTCGTTCGCAGTTTGCGAATCTGCCGCAGCAGCTTGTCCTCAGCCAAGTCAATAGCAGTAAACGGGTCAGGGGCACGTACCTTGCACCGTAAGTGGTGACCTCGGCCTTTCAAGACAATCTCACAGAACTCTTTGTCTGCGATCCGAGGATTTCGTGCTTCGTCGAAATGAACGGTCGCATAGTCGAGCGCGTCAAGGTACCTGTCTAGCTGGCCGATTTTCTCGTGGATCACCTCCTCCAGTCGCGGCGTGACATTTACATGCCGGGCGCTGATGGAGACGTCCATGCCCTACCTCCTGATTGTGGTGTAGTCCGATAGTAGATCGACGGACCACCTATGATGCAAGCCGATGTTAGGAGACCGAGCGAAACCGGGACGGCATACTGGGGAAATAACTCTGGACGAAGTCGCTCGCAGCGCTCTCACGGTGACGTGGACCGCGTGGCGACCAGGCCATATACCGTGCCCGCTCCCCGAGACCGCAGCACCGAAGCAGCGCGGCGCAGTGTCGTGCCCGTTGTCGAAACATCATCAACAACCAAAACGGTGGGCTGGGATCGCAACGCGGGACCACATGATTCGAATTGGGGCCCAGCAATTCGACCAACGCGATCACGACCGGTTTGAGGATCATCATCGGATCGCCGCAACAACCGCCGGACGCGAACGCGCCGACGGCGCGCCAGCGCGCGGGCAAGCAACTCGCCTTGATCAAACCCTCTCTGGCGACGACGCGAAGGGGACGCCGGAACCCAAGTCACAAAATCAACTTCGGGAGCTACGTCCGCCATAGCCTGCGCCAGCTCTGAAACCGCAACGGTGGCCCGACCATATTTCAGCTTGCACACCAACTCCGCGGCGCGGCCTTCATGGGGCCACACCGAAATCACCTCTTGCAGCGGATTGTCGATTGACATAGGCGCACCCTAAGCACGCCCTGTGACAGGCCCATCTAGTCGCGGGCGAGAAACCCTACTTTTTCAGCCTGCACGTGACCGGCTTGATACATCCATCGAGCCATGTCGCGAAAGGTCTCCACCAACGGGCGGAACTCCACACCGGTCGCCACGGAGGTCGCAGAATCATCCCCCGGTTTGCAATTGAACAAATAGTCATAGCCATCGCTGGTCATCACTATGTCCTTGTCGAAACGCCTGGTGATATCGCCGAGTTGCGCCCAAGTCCACATGAACCAACGCGGCGTCGGGAAGGTCTTGATCTTCGCTCCAGTCGCTTCGGTGAGCGCCGCGACATGTTCTTTGGCATTCACATGGCTACCGAAGGCCATCAGCCGCATCGGACCCTGTCCTGGCTTCAACGAGGCTGAGATAACAGCCGCAACGTCCCGGACATCGACATAATTGCCGCTTAGCCCCTTGGCTATCGGAAAACCCTTCTCAAACCACATGATCGCAGACGACAGATTGATCGATTCTGTCCAGTCATCCGGACCTATCACCCCGGACGGATACACCGTGACAATGGGCTTTCCCTCATCTTGAAGACTGCGGGCATAGCGTTCGCAATCAGCCTTGCTGCGGCCGTAAGCCTCTTCGTTGCCCATGACCGGATGATCTGCGGTCACCGGATCGGTCTGGAAGGGGAACAGTGCAGCAGCCGACGAAATGTGCACAATCGGATCACAACCTGCTGCGACCGCGGCCCCGAGAACATTCTGAGCACCGGCCAGATTGGTTTCGTCCATTGCTTTCGCCTGAGCCGGGTCTGTCGCCACTATCGCCGCACAATGAACCACAGCTTCGCAGCCATGCACCGCTGCGCTTACAGAAGCCGCGTCGGTGATGTCACCGGTCACCACCTCAAGCACCGACACATCGACAGCCAGCTTGTCCATCAACGGGTCGACCTTGGCCGGAGTTCTCACCAGGAGTCGCACGTCGTGACCATCGGACACCAACCGCTTGGTTACGAGGCTTCCCAGGTACCCCGTCGCTCCCGTCACCAGAACCTTCATGAGTCTCCTTTGAGCATCATCAACTCCACGAGATGTGAACGCTTCGATGGCGTTGCCTTCCGTTCGATGTCGGCGTGGCGCTCTCGGATCATACCGTCTGCCAGGTCATCGCTGAAAAGCCAGAACTGGTTGGACTTGATCGCCAAAACAACTTGCTCTGCGACTCTCGCTGGGTCCATCTGTGCTGCATATAGATCAGCGATCGCAACCGACGCTTCTCCCAACGTCGTACCATCCAGATCGTCGCCCACATCCAGGCTCAGGTCCGGACCGGCCTCGCGGTATCGCTCCTGCCGGTTCCTTTCGCTGTTGATGATGTTGGTCGCGACGAATCCGGGGCACAAACAAGTCACACCGACACCTGTGTTGCCCTCAAGCATTTCCTGTTGCAACGTCTCGCTGAAACCGACGACGGCATGTTTGCTGGTGTTGTAGGCGCCCATGCCCGTCGACGTGAGGTGACCGGCGATCGAGGCGGTGTTGATCACATGGCCCGACCCTCGCTCGATCATCGCAGGCAGAAAGGCTTTCACGCCGTGGATGACGCCCCAGAGATTAACCGCCAGCGTCCACTCCCAAGCCTTGAGATCAACCTCGGTGATCGAACCACCACCAGCAACACCAGCATTGTTCATCACCACATCTGCAGGCCCGAAAGCCGTCTCACAGCGTGCTCGCAAGGCATCCACCGATTCCCAGTCGGAAACATCGCAGAGCACACCCAGAGCGACACCACCGGCCGCCTCTATCTCGGCAACGGTGGAATCGAGGGGTGGTTGCTCAATATCGGCAACGACGACCTTCACCGACTCGGCCGCCAGCGCCAGCGCCACTGCCTTGCCTATACCACTAGCTCCGCCTGTGACCACCGCGACCTTTCCGTTCAACTGCTCCATGATTCCGCGCTCGCTTTCAGGTGGACAGCTTGGGTGTTGGAGCGAGGGCAGCCAACACGGCGTCATCAACGGCGCCCTGGCCAGAATCGGGATGCAGCGGATGAATACAGATGTGCGACGCACCCGCCTCAGCGTGTTCGGTGAGACGCGCTTCGATGGCGTCAACATCGCCCCAAGCCACCAAGCCGTCAACAAGCTTGGCGCTGAGACCATCGATGTCTTCTTCGGAGAAGCCCATCTTCAACCAGGCGTTGCGGTAACCGGGTGCCCGGGAATAGAACTTCAGTACCTTCGCGCCAGTTTCACGGGCTACGGACGGGTCTGTTGTGAGCATCACCTTCTGCTCAACATAGAGGCCCGATTCCGAGCCGATTATTCCACGGGCCCATGCGGTGTGTTCGGGCGTGGTGTTGTAAGGGTGCGCGCCCACACAACGCTGTGCGGCAAGTTCAAGCATCTTCGGTCCGAGCGCGGCAAGCACGCGAGGCACCTCTTGGGGCGGCGCAACGGAGGTGTAGAGAGCGGCGTCCATGGCTTCTAGGTAGTCGCGCATGAACGACAACGGCTTGCCGTATTCGATGCCGCGTACCCTGCTGACAATCGCCGGACTCGAAACCCCCAGTCCCAAGATCATGCGGCCGCCGGTTTGTTCGGCCACAGTGTTGGCACCCTGGAGCATCACACCTGGATGCCGGTTGTAGATGTTGGCGATACCCGATGCCAATGTCAAAGAGGAAGTCGCTGCGCCAATCGCCGCTAACTGGGCAAACGGGTCACGTCCGAAAGTCTCCCCCACCCAAAGTGTTGAGTAACCGAGTTCTTCGACCCGCCGACCAAAGTCAGTCAGCTGTGAACCTGTCAACCCCTCAGGCGCGAACCAAACACCTATGTCACATGAAGTCATCCGGCGAATCTACTGCGCTGCGTGGACGCGACCAGAATCGACGATTCGACTAGATGAGTAGTTCCAAGGGGTGGGGTCCACCATGTGAGGGGTGAGGGTGTCCAAGCTCGGGGTTATCCACAAACCCCGATCCTGGAGGACCTTGGTATGGACCCGGACTTGGACACCCTCGTGACTGCACTGTATGTGAGGATCGATGACTTGTTGGCGGCGCATCCCGAATGGGCGCCTGAGCGGCCTGCGGTGGGGATAGCGCCGAGGCTGTCGGACGCGGAGTTGGTCACCTTGGCGGTGCTGCAGGCGCTGATGGGGTTCGACTCCGAGGCCCGCTTCATCCGCTACGCCACAGCGCACCTTCACCCGTGGTTCTTGTTCGTGCCGCAGCGGCCCGGCTACAACAAGCGCTTGCGCCGCAGCGGTGAGCTGATGAAACACATGATCGGCGCGCTGGCCCGGGACTGCCCGTCGTTCCACGACGACGTCCGGGTCGTGGACTCGACGCCGGTGGAGTGCGGCCGCAGCCGCGAGACCCAGAGGCGCTCTGACCTCGCCGGATGGGCCGCCTACGGCTACTGCGCCTCGCACTCGCGATGGTTCTGGGGCCTGCGCCTGCACCTCATCACAACGCCGTCGGGACTGCCGGTGGCCTACGCGCTCACCGGGGCCAAAGCCGACGAGCGCGACACCTGTTTGGACATGATCACCCACGCCGGGATCGCCCGGCGGGGCCTGACCCTCATAGCCGACAAGGGCTACCGGCGAGCCAGCTTCGAGGACCAGCTCAACGCCGCCGGCATCGCGCTCATCCGCCCCGCCGCCAAAACAGAGCCGCCCCGGCCCGGGCGGCGGTTCCTGCGCCCGCTGCGCCAGATCATCGAATCGGTCAACTGGACCCTCAAATCCCAACTCGGCCTCGAACGCCACCGCGGCCGCACCCGCCCCGGCGTCGCCGCGCGCATACTGCAACGACTCCTCGCCCTCACAGCAGCCATCTGGCACAACCAAACCACCCAACAACCCGGCCCCGCCCGGTCCCTGATCGCCTACGACCACTGACCCCTTGGAACTAATCATCTAGAGGACAAAGTCGACGCCGGCTTCTCCCAAATCGATGACCGCTTCGCTGCCCAAGACACAAAATTCGAAGCCAAGTTCGACAGTCTCGACACAAAATTCGAAGCCAAGTTCGACAGTCTCGACGCCAAGATCGACGAGGTCAACTTGAAGTTGACCGCATTGATCGCTGCGCTCAACGCGACCGCGGAGGTGGACGCCGCGCTCGAAGGCAGTCTCTTGGACCCCAACGCCGCGCCCGTCGAAGAGACGCCGAACTGACAATGTCGCCCCCGGCGGTCCCCGCTACACCTGATCAGGGACCCTCAACCACCCGCCTCCCCACATTTCCGTGAAGCCCCAACATTTTGGTCCAGAACCTGGCTGTCGAGTCGGCGGCCTTCTTCTACCAGGTTGATCTCCCAGATCACCTTCGCCAAGGCATCGCCAGCGGTGATCGTAGGGAACCTCAGGGGGTTTTCTGGCGTGACCGTGGTGGGCACAGGAGAGAGAATCGTCCATGGTTCAGGCTGGGCAAACTGCACCACCGAATAGCGGTCGCCCTGCTGACCCTGGCCCGAGACAACACGATGAAATCCTGGTGGGATGACTCCGTTGGTGAACCGTTCGAGCATCAATCCGGTGTTGATGATCGCTCCGTGCTCGGGGGGCACGGCATCAATCCAGCCGTCTTCGACCTTGACCTGCAAGCCAGCCGCAGTGGCGCGGGGCAAAGCGGTGATCAGGTTGATATCGGCGTGCTCAGCAGCCCACACATGCTGCTCATCGGGGGCCTGCTCCATCGCCGGGTAGTGGATTGCCCGGGTGAGGTTGGCGCCGTGTTGGCGGCTAACTCTGCTGCTGCCACTGGCGGGCCGGGAGGACTACTCGACGACACTGCGCCAATACCAGCCGACGACTCTGGTTCGGAGGGGTTCGCCGTCGGGCCTGGCGGTGATGATTTGCTGGCAGGTGAGGACGGTCCGATAGCAACTACAGGCGCGTTGACTTACGAGATGGCTTGGGCTCCGGGTGCCAGTGCGCCCCACAACTTGGGTGGCATCGGCGCTGATGACGGAGTGACCGTCGCGACGGGGGCTGTTGGGGAAGACGGTACATTCGTGGTGTTGTTGGTCATCGATAGCGACGACGACCCTACAGAGTACCGGTTCGACAATTCGGTGCCGGAGGGGCACACCGCTGAGTTGCAGCTTGACGGATCAGTGCAACTCATCGATGCCGATGGCAACGAAGCGGGAATTATCGCCACGCCTTGGGCTCTCGATGCTACGGGAGCGGAGATTCCCACAAGTTTTGCTCTTGATGGCTCAACTCTCGTACAGACCGTAAACCACCAAGGCGCCACGTACCCTGTTATTGCTGATCCTTGTGGATGGAGCTGGCGCGGAGCGCTGGACTGTTTAACAGTCGCTGCCGCTGCTGTCCTGGTAGTACCTGCTTGTGCACCGCCGATTGCTATTGCGACATGCGGTCCAGCTGTCATTGTCGCAACGTATACGTATGTCAGTATTCAACACCCGCCACAGCCACCACCGCCACCACCGCCACCACCGACTAGGGTATGTCGCGTGTGGCACTACCTAAACCCAAATCTTTGCGTCAGTTTCTACTAGTGACTCCCCGGCGCTGGCCGGATGGTCGAAGTATGAGCACTCTCGACGACCGCCGTGCGTCTGTGTTCGCTGGGTTCGGCATGTTGGTGGCATGTCTGCTTGTTTGGTTTGTCGGGCGGACCGGGCAGTTCTTCGGTGAGGTCGAACTGGACCGCCGCGTGCTGCCGCCGATGATTTTGTTCACGGGACTGATCGTCTCGTTCGCGATATGGGCGCGAACGAGACGATCAGCCCGGTTCGCGGTAGACGCCTCACCTCAACTGTGGTCTCCACCTCGTTGGTCCGATGGTCTTAGAGTTGGTCCCAACGAAGACCTGCTGTGGGATATCGCGCAGTTAGCACTCGTTTTTCTTGCGGCTTTTTTGATTTGGTCGGCCGGTCGGATTGGCGTTCCAACGCAAGCCGGACACGGTACGGATAGTGCGGTTCTCACTCCGTTTTCGTTGGTGGGCCTCTCCGCTATAGCTGCTTGGGATTCTCGAATGCGACGGGTCGCTCGGCAGGCGAAGCGAAGCTAGCTAGCGTCCCGGAGCGGGTTGCGAGCCGTTCAACAGACTCGCATCGTCCTGTCTGCATGGATCGCGTTACCGGCTACGAAACGGCTAGCCCTTTGCTCGCTTAGCCTGCCTGGATAGGTCGCTGTCGCCGACAATCCTGCAGGTTGCGTCGTGTTTAGTTGTTCAGGTACGCACAGCGAGCTTCGTTGAAGGCGGGATGGTTGTTTATTCCCGCATTTGGCGTTGGCCGCCGACGTGGATTTCTGCACGGCTTCCGCGGGAGAGTTTGTTCCTGTCGGGTTTGTGTTGTGGCCTAGCGTTTGGTGAGAGAACCTAGATGAGTAGTTCCAAGGGGTGGGGTCCACCATGTGAGGGGTGAGGGTGTCCAAGCTCGGGGTTATCCACAAACCCCGATCCTGGAGGACCTTGGTATGGACCCGGACTTGGACACCCTCGTGACTGCACTGTATGTGAGGATCGATGACTTGTTGGCGGCGCATCCCGAATGGGCGCCTGAGCGGCCTGCGGTGGGGATAGCGCCGAGGCTGTCGGACGCGGAGTTGGTCACCTTGGCGGTGCTGCAGGCGCTGATGGGGTTCGACTCCGAGGCCCGCTTCATCCGCTACGCCACAGCGCACCTTCACCCGTGGTTCTTGTTCGTGCCGCAGCGGCCCGGCTACAACAAGCGCTTGCGCCGCAGCGGTGAGCTGATGAAACACATGATCGGCGCGCTGGCCCGGGACTGCCCGTCGTTCCACGACGACGTCCGGGTCGTGGACTCGACGCCGGTGGAGTGCGGCCGCAGCCGCGAGACCCAGAGGCGCTCTGACCTCGCCGGATGGGCCGCCTACGGCTACTGCGCCTCGCACTCGCGATGGTTCTGGGGCCTGCGCCTGCACCTCATCACAACGCCGTCGGGACTGCCGGTGGCCTACGCGCTCACCGGGGCCAAAGCCGACGAGCGCGACACCTGTTTGGACATGATCACCCACGCCGGGATCGCCCGGCGGGGCCTGACCCTCATAGCCGACAAGGGCTACCGGCGAGCCAGCTTCGAGGACCAGCTCAACGCCGCCGGCATCGCGCTCATCCGCCCCGCCGCCAAAACAGAGCCGCCCCGGCCCGGGCGGCGGTTCCTGCGCCCGCTGCGCCAGATCATCGAATCGGTCAACTGGACCCTCAAATCCCAACTCGGCCTCGAACGCCACCGCGGCCGCACCCGCCCCGGCGTCGCCGCGCGCATACTGCAACGACTCCTCGCCCTCACAGCAGCCATCTGGCACAACCAAACCACCCAACAACCCGGCCCCGCCCGGTCCCTGATCGCCTACGACCACTGACCCCTTGGAACTAATCATCTAGTAGCGGTAGTGATCGGGCTTGTAGGGACCACCGACCGGTACTCCCAGATAGTCCGCTTGGTCTTGGCTCATCGTGGTCAGCTTCACACCCAGCGCATCAAGATGGAGTCGTGCCACCTCTTCATCGAGTGTCCTGGGCAACACATGCACGCCCATCTCAATAGTGTCAGCGTTGGCGTGCAGTTCCAGCTGTGCCAGCACCTGATTGGTGAACGAGCAACTCATCACGAAGCTCGGATGGCCGGTGGCGTTTCCTAGGTTCAAGAGCCGACCCTCGCTCAACACGATGACCGAATGGCCGTCAGGAAACACGTACTCATCAACCTGGGGCTTGATGTTGATTTTGCGCACGTCAGACATTCGCTTGAGTCCGGCCATGTCAAGTTCGTTGTCGAAGTGTCCAATGTTGCCGACGATGGCCTGATGTTTCATTCTGGCCATATGGCCAGCCAAGATAATGTCCTTGTTGCCAGTGGCCGAGATGAAGATGTCGGCCTTATCAACGACAGCTTCGAGCGTGTTGACTTCGTAGCCGGACATGGCGGCCTGCAGAGCGCAAATGGGATCGACTTCGGTGACGATCACCCGCGCGCCTTGGCCCGCAAGTGACTCCGCACATCCCTTGCCCACATCACCGAATCCGCAGACAACCGCCACCTTGCCGCCAATCATCACGTCCGTAGCTCGGTTGATGCCGTCGATCAAGCTGTGGCGAACACCGTAAAGATTGTCGAACTTGGATTTTGTGACCGAGTCGTTGACGTTGATCGCCGGAAAGAGCAGTTCGCCGCTCTCCATCATCTGGTAGAGACGGTGAACACCGGTGGTCGTCTCTTCAGAGACGCCGCGGATCCGGGGCGCGATTCGGGAGAAGAATCGCGGATCGCGTGCCGCCATATCACGCAGGCGATCCAAGAACACCTGCCATTCCTCGGGGTCGTCTTCAGATGCATCTGGAATCGCGCCGGCGTTCTCGAACTCCAAACCCTTGTGAACCAGCATGGTGGCATCGCCGCCGTCGTCGAGAATCAGGTTGGGACCCCCACCATCGGGCCACACGAACAGCTGCTCGGTTGCCCACCAGTACTCTTCGAGGGTTTCACCCTTCCAAGCAAAAACAGGAGTACCGCGGCAGGCGTCTACTGTGCCGTCAGGACCCACCGCAACAGCGGCGGCAGCATGATCCTGGGTAGAGAAGATATTGCAGCTCACCCAGCGCACATCGGCTCCCAAGGCAGTGAGGGTCTCAATGAGCACCGCTGTCTGCACGGTCATATGCAACGAACCAGCGATACGGGCTCCCTGCAGTGGGGCAAGGTCTGCGTACTTGCCCCGCAGCGCCATGAGACCCGGCATCTCGTGCTCAGCCAAGCGGATTTCTTTGCGGCCGAACTCTGCTAAATCCAGATCCGCGACCTTGTAGTCATGGGTCACCGAACAACACTCCTAAGAAAATGACGGGAAGAGGCGGGCACGGGTCGACTGACACCATCTCTGCTGTGCCCTCGCCCCCATCCTAAGCCTGGATCCACCGGTTGGGAGTGTGGGTGTGGGCGTTGGTCCCCGCGGAAAAGACCTCCCTGATGTGCGACGTCTGTGGTCTGGATGTTCGGGTTCGGGTTGAGAACAGGAGACACTTTTTGTGTCTGGGTAGGCTGAGCCGAAAATCTGCGCGTTCTACTACATATAGTGTGGTTAATCGCGCAGATTAGCTGTGACCACCGGGAGAATCGGTGGATTCGGGCTAAGGGCATGCGCCGATTGAACAAGTCATCACGCCCAAACCTGCCGTCTCTGGGCTTCCCCCCGTTTGGCCGGACACTTGGTTCATGCGGCCTGGTTTAGGTCTTGTTTTGAGCCTGCGCGTAAACGTGGGGTGGGGGGTGGTTGAGGGTCGGTGAGCGGGGGTTGGGGCCCTGCTGGGATCGGTGAATGGAATATTCAACGATCCAGGAGGGCCCCGATGGCTTGTGATGCTATGCGGGTGCGGTTGCACCTGCGCCAGATTCGTGTGGTTGGGGTGCTTATAGACACCTTGACCGTGTTGAGGGTGCGGGTCGAGTCGACTATGAGGCGGCTTCGGTGCCGGTGTTGCGGGTTCGAGTGCCACAGGGTCCATGACATGCGCGAGCGCGAAGTGCGCAACTTGGAGGTGTCGGGTCGGGCAATCGATGTTGGTGCAACTGCGGCGGAGGTTCGTATGCTGTAACCGCGGGGAGTGTGATGTGTCAAGACATGTGCAAGTGGTGAACCTGCGCGGGGCGGGGTTTTTTAGGGTTGGTTTTGGGGTTGGTAGTCGCGGGTGGGGTCGAGGGTGAGGTGTCGGAGGAGTTCGCCGGTTTGGGTTGCGATGACTTTGATGTCGAGGTTGGCGACGAGGAGGGTTACGGGGGTGTGTTTGTGGGCTCTGCCGATGCCGATGTGGTGGAGTCGGCTGTTGTGGCGGATGGTGACGGAGCCTGTTTTGTCGATGCGGTCGTGGCGGACTCTGAAGTGGATGTCGACGCGGTTGTGTTCGGGTGTTGCTTTGGGGAGACGCTGGTAGGCGGCTGCGGGGGTTGAACGTCTGAGGGATCGGTGGGGGCGGCAGTTGTTGTAGTTATGCGGGTGATCGGGTCAAGTGGCGATGTCATGAGGCTTCCTCGTCGAGTCGGTGGAGGAGGTTGTCGAAGATTTTTTGGCGACCGATCTGGCCTTTGTCGGCGGCGTCGTCGCGTTGGCGGCGCAGGGTTGGTTTGAACTCGATGGTGGTGACGAAGAAGTTGCAGGACTCGCAGATCGATTCGAAGTGGCAGTCGATCTCGACGGGTCGGGCGCAGTAGCCGTTGCCGAGCATGCGCTGGTGCATCTCGGCGCGGAGTTTGCGCATTTCGGTGCCTTCGTCGCTGGCGGGGAGTTGGTGGGGTTGGTTGTAGAGGGCCTCGACTTTGTCGGTGACGGCGAAGTACTCGTCGGCGACGGTCTTGTCGGCGATGCGGGCATAGACCATGGTCATGGCTAAGGTCTTGTGGCCGAGTAGAGCGGCGATGGCTTCGAGGCTCATGCCCCGGTTGATGGCTTGGGTGGCGAGTGTGTGGCGGAGTTGGTGTGGGGTGACATGGCCGATGCCGGCGTCGTTGGCGATGCGGGTGAGGGCGTTGGCGACGCGGAGTCTGGTGATGGGCCGTCCGCGCTCGAGTAGGAGCCGGTCGCTGCGCAGGTCTTTGGGGCGATGGTTGCAGGTCCAGTCGTCGAGCAGGGTCTTGAGGTCGGGGTGTAGCGGGATGTAGCGGTCGTTGTGGAGTTTGCCGACCCGGGATCCGAAGCCAGAACGCGGAGCCGATCTGCACGACGGCGTCGACGGTGAGTCCGATCAGTTCGCTGAGACGGATGCCGGTGCGGGCGAGGATCTCGACACAGAGCCTGGTGAGCGGGTCGGGTTCGGTTCGGGTCGCTCGGGCGAGTTTGGCTGCTGCGCCGTCGTCGAGGAACCGGGGCAGGGGCCGGTCGATGCGGGGCAGGTCTCCAGCGAACAGCAGCGGTCTGGTCGGCGCGTTCGGGTAGCCCCAGTTCGTGGTGCGTTCGAAGAAGCAGCCGAGATTGATCAGTTGTTCCTTGACCGAGGTGCGCGCCAGGGGTTTGCCGGTGCGGGCGCTGGGGGTGGTCGAGATCCAGATCTTGAAGTCCTCGATGTGGTCGCGTTGGAGCTCGGCGCACGAGCCGATCCCGCCATGGTGCTCGGCCAGCCAGGTCCCAAAGACACGCAGGTGCTGTTCGATGTGCTGCACCGACGACGCGCTCAGGCTCAAGCGGACCTGTTCGATGTAGCGGTGTGCGTTGTCGCGGTAGAGATGCGGGATCGGGTCCCATCCCGAGACGGTGACTGAGGGCTTCGATGCTGGTCGGGTCAGCGAGTCGATCTTGGTGGCGTGGAACAAGGTCAGCTGCAGCCGGTGCAGGACCGCCCGCACGTTGCGTCCCGCCTCGGGCCGGCCCCGACGCTTGTAGGCCTCGGCGATTCGGGTTCGGGCCGCGACGAACGCGTCGGTGTCGACGTGGTCGGGTCGGCATCGAGACACAACGGCGATCTTGCACAAAGCGTTCCATTGCGACGCGGTGTCCTGGGCGGTCACGTCGAGCCTGCGGGCCGCGGAAACGAACCAGCCATGCACGCCCGGGAGGTGCTTTCGGGCACAGAGCCCGAGTCGTAGATCAGCTTGGGCCAAGAACTCGGCGGTGGCGGTGAGCCGGCCGGTCACCAGCTGCCAAGCCACGAACGGCCGGGCCCTGCGCATCCACTCAAGCTGCGTGTCGAGGTTCACCCGCTCCCAGCCGCCCGCACCTTCGACGCGGCCTTGGAAGGTGCGAGCCGCGCCGAGCGTGGAACGCCAAGCCTTGAGCCCGACGGCCTCCAGTGCCGCGGCGAACGCGTCGAGGTCATCGATCGACTCGTCGCTGAGCGCCAGCGCTGCGGCCATCACCACTCCCCGAAGGTCTGAGCGTCGATGGCTTCGCTCGCCCGGCGATACTCACCGGCGAGCCAATCGTTGGCCAAATGCAGGTAGATCCGTGTCGATTCGATCGATCGATGCCCGGCCTGGGCCTGGATCGCTTCGAGCGCCATGCCCGCCTCGCGCAGCCGGGTGAAACACGTGTGCCGCAACTGGTGACAGGTCAACGCCTCGATCCCAGCCCGACGACGGGCTCCGGCCACGATCTCGTCGAGCCCCGCAGCGCTCAGCGGCCGGCCCCGGCGGGGGGCCTTGAGCACAACGAAGACCCGATCGGTGTCGGCATCCTCGGGCCGTTCGTCGCGCAGGTAGGCCGCCAACGCGTCGAAGAACCGCGACGAGACCGGCTGGTGACCGCCCTTGCCCACAGCGATGAACACCCGCCGCTCCCCGGCGTTGATGTCCTCGAACCGCAGCCCGAGCACCTCACAACGACGCAACCCTCCCAACAGCATCGCGTCGACCATCGCCCGGTCCCGATGCTTGCGAAGCGCGCCGGTGAACGCATCGACCTCAGCCGCATCGATCACCCGCGGAAGCATCCGAGGTGCCCTGATCAACGGCACGCCACGCACTGCCCGCTGACCACCTCGACGCGATGCCAACCCCTTCGGCACCGGACTCGATGCCACATCACCACGCACAACCAGATAGTCATAGAACCCCGCGACCGTGGCCAACCGACGCTTGATCGTCCGTGCCGACAAACCCGACTCACCGTCCTCGATCCGCACCACGTTGCCCGCCACCCGGGGCTGACGCTGCACCGAGATGAACCTCAACACATCAGCCGCGACAACCTCGACAGGATCCACCTCAACGATCGAGAAGAACACCTTCAAGTCATAGGCCTGAGCCAACAACGTGTTCGGCCGCGCACGCGCCGCCACCAACTCCAAATACAAATCAACAAGCCGATGCCCGAGCCGGATCGACTCGCGGCCAGCACCATCCTCGAACCGGTCAAACGACGGACTGAACACCACCTCACCCATCATCGCAGCACTCCCCCACCCCATCGTGGATCACCCGCATATCATGACGTGTCGGTGAATTCGTTGAGGAGCGCCTGGAGTTCGTTGAGGTCGTTGGCGGGGGTTTGGGCGGCGAGCCATTTTTTGAGGGTTTGTTGGAAACGTTCGACTTTTCCGCAGGTGGTGGGGTGGTTGGGGGCAGAGTTCTTCTGTTCGGTGTCTAGGGCCGCGAGGCGGGCCTCGAAGGCGTTTCTGCCGCCTTTGCCGCCGGAGAAGCGGGTGGTGTAGACCATGGCGTTGTCGGTGAGCGTGGATGCAGGAACTCCGTGGTCAGCACAGGTTTGGTCGAAGGTGTCGACCACGATCGGGCCGGTTATGCGCCGGTGTGCGGTGACGGACAGGGCGTAGCGGGAATGGTCATCAAGCCAAGTCAATATCTCGACCTCGGCACCTGTGGCGAGCCGCCAGTGACAGAAGTCCGACTGCCACATCTCATTGGGCAGATCGGCCTCGAACCGGACATAGGACGACTTCGGGCGTTTCTTCGCGTTGGGCTCCACCAGGCCCAGATCGACGAAGCGGCGCCGTACCGTCGATGGCGACACGGTGACCTGGTGGCGCTGCAGGAGGTGCCAAGCGATCGTGTAAGGGCCGGCGTCGAGACCTTCCGCGGACAGCTCTGAGCGCAGGTTCACCGCCAACTCGACCACCTCGTCAGAAATAGCCGCCGGCGATGTGCAAGGACGGCGAGACCGGGCCGCGAACGCCGTGTCACCCTCAGCTCTATAGCGGGCCACCCAGCGCGACACCGACGACTCCGAGACCCTGTACTCCCTGGCTGTTTCGGCCTGGGAGCTGCCCTCCAAAACAACTGACAAGATAGCTGCGCGACGTTTCGACATGACGCCACAATCGCCGCTCCCGAACCTTGCACATGTCTCGACTCATACCTTGCACATGTCCTGACACACAACACTGTAACCGCGGGGAGCGGTTCTTGGAGGACCGCAGCGAGTTCGACGGGCGGCTGACGCGGCACCTTGGCGCGTCGTCTAGTTGCCGACGCGCAAGGTGATGCCGATCCGTGCGGTGGTGCGCCGCCACGGGTGTGTTGGGGTGTCATCAACACGCTGGTGCGGGCCTGGTCAGGGGTTGATCGCTGCACATCGCCGCCAACAACGCTGTCGGGTGTTGTTGGTTGATGAGACCTCAATGCGAAAACGCCACCGCTACGTGGCCGTGATCGTCAAAGGAACAAACAACCTACTCCAAACCCTGAGACGAACCGCCCACGGCTTCACCAACCCCACCAACTTCGAAGCCCGAGGACCCCTGATAACATGACGCCCCAACCGGTGCTGGCAACCCCACACCCCACGTTTACGCGCAGGGCCGAAAAATCTGGGCTAGCCGTTGTGCGCGGTCGTTACCCGCAGGCTCGCCGCGTTTCTTCGTTCGCAACAATCAGATCAACACGGCTAGCCATCAACTGATCTTCTACGCCTTCGTGTTCCTGACCGGTCTCATGCTCCGCGGCGTGCGCGTCAAGCGCCGAAGTCCACGTGGTCTCGGCTTCTGCTTGCGCGGTCGCGGCGTCGCGGCACTCGTCAGCGTCTACACCGGTACCGCACCCGGACAGTAAAACCACTAGGACTACCGCGCGCACCAAAGACCTAACCACAGGTTTTTACTGCGATTCGCTCAGCACATCAACGCTGCGCGGTTCGCCCGCGTCGCCGCGGTGTTTCTTCCAAGCGTGTTGAACGGCTAGACAGACAAGCAGTAGCACCATGCCGCTCCTACGGACACCATCCGAAGCGTGCTCCAGCACCCATAGCGTCCCGAAGAACACCAGCGCTCCCGTAACGACAAACTTCACGGGATCCGCTCGAAAGTCGCTCCAGCTTGCAAGCAATCTCTTTGTTGCGAAGTTCATTTCTAGCCCCTTTCTAATAGAAGACGACCTTATCCCAATTTGTGCAGACCTCGTAGGCAGCTACCGCGCCGCCAATCGCGACGTAGGGGTTCTCCAACGCAACTCCAGCAAGCGCCGCACCCGCAGCACCGTAGATGACGCAGCGCTCCTCTGAGATATGAAGGTGCCGACGTGCTTGCACGCTGATAATGTTCTCCCACTTGCAGACCGTGACACGCTTGAAACCTTGCTGTTCGTAAATAGGTTTCCGAAGGCGGCCGACACCTTCGTAGCCGACCACTACCATATTCGGTTGTGTTTCTTCTCGGCAGACTCGGCCGGGGCGACCGACTCTATGCATGACAGTGTGCGCGCTTGCTTCCTCCAATTCCAGACCTGGAACCAGGCTCGAAAGGGTTTGTGGTGGCACTAGCGCCAGCGACGTAGCGAGAACAACCGCAGCAAGCGGAACCACCAAGAACTTCGTCAACCGCTTTCTAAACCGGTCGGCGCGGTAGCGCCCACTACGCGAGAGCGTGTTGCTCTGGGAACGTCGACTAAACCTCCTCCCGCTCACTAACAGCTAGAGCGGTACCGGAGTTGGGGTTGCGGTACGGCTCTAGCGGTCGTGGTTGGATTATGGGTTAGCCCTTGTGCCCAGTCGCTACCCGCACGCTCGCCGCGTTTCTTCGTTCGCAACAATCAGATCAACACGGTTAGCCATCAACTGATCCTCTACTTCTTCGGGATGGTCGCCAGTCTCATCCAAGTGTGCGGCTTGGTGAGCCTCGAAAGCCTCAGCGAAAGCTATCTCCGCCTCTACTTGCGCGGTCGCGGCATCGCGGCACCCGGCCGCGTCTTCGCCGGTACCGCACCCGGACAGCAAAACCGCTAGCGCCACCACAGCGCCAGCCGACCTAAGCAGTGTCACCGGTTAGCGAATCCGCTTTCGGCTTGTCGGCAACGCGGCCCGCCACCCACCGAAAGGCTAGAAAGTGAGCGAACGTGAGCACCGCCACCGCCGCGCCCCTGCCTGCCGCCGCGGATAGCGCATGACCATCAGAGAGAAACAACAGACTCGCGGTCACAGCCGCGGTAACGGCCACGACGAACATAAGTGCCGGTTGCTCCCGATCCACGTTCGCTAACTTCGTAATGAAATTTTTCATAGTGATACCCCTTTTCACAGTGCCCAGATAATACTAGGAATCCAATTGCAGACTCGCTTACTCGCCCAATACCCTGCGGCTCCCCCTGTGCCGGCACCGGAAACACCGCCAGCGACGCCGCCGACGGCAGTACCAGCACCGGGCGCGACGGCAGTGCCAGCGGCCCCGCCGATGGCCGAGCCAGCAACCCCGCCACCGTACGCCCCGGCACTGACCATCCAAACCTGGACGTAAGTGCAAACCTCATCGCCGACGTGCCAGTGTTTCCTGTTCACCGTGACGTAGTAGGTCACCCACTCGCACACTTCGCGGGTTCCCCACCTCCACCCGTAGATGGGTATGGGTTGGCGGGTACGCGGGTTGAGGCGATCCTCATAGCCGACTATCACCCTCATGTAGGCCGGTTCTTCAGTGCAAACAATCTTCATTCGAGGGGCCTGCTTTGTGGCGGGGTGAGCGCTTGCCGGCTCGGCCTCCAAGCTCGATAGCCCCGGAACATCCAGCGCCAGCGACGTAGCGAGGACGACCGCAGCAAGCGGAACCACCAAGAACTTCGCCAACCGCTTTCTAAGCCGGTCGGAGCGGTAACGCCCACTACGCGAGAGCGTGTTGCTCTGGGAACGTCGACTAAACCTCCTCCCACTCACTAACAACTTCAACCAACGGGACGCGAAAACAAAACGGTTCTTCATGACCGTTAATACATAGTGCCCCCCCTTTACCTTGTTGGTGGCCCTGGTGTGGCAATGTCGGGGTTGGTTGCTCGCCGCGGTGGGTAGGGCTGTTTCCCCCTGTCACTTTTGATGGCTTGGGGGGTGTTGTCGCCTGCTGTGGTTGGGTGTCTGGGACCTCTTACAGGGACATGCTTTAGGGCTGGATGTAAAGTGGTTGAGGCGCAGGCTCCGGGAGCATCCGAGTTAAAAACAATCCCAGAGCAAAGGAGCTTCTGTCATGTCAGATTCGGTTCATGTCGGTGTTGAGGTGTTCGTCGGTGTCGACATCGCTAAAGGCGACCATTACGCCTGTGCGGTGACTTTGACTGGTGAGGAGGTGTTGGCTCGGTCGGTGCGAAACGACGAGACGGCGATCCGTTGTCTGATCGACGATGCAGAGGTGTATGGCGCTGTGGCGTTGGTGATCGACACGACCAGCTCGGCGGCGTCGCTGCTGATGGAGACCGCAGCATCCACCCAGGTGCCGGTGGCTTATGTGACGGGCCTGGCGATGCGCCGCGCCGCGGATCTTTATGCCGGAGCGGCAAAGACCGACCCTGAAGACGCTTTGGTGCTCGCCGACTATGCCCGCCGTAACGCCGACCGCTTGAGTTGGACACGAATCAACGACGAGCTGCTGGTGAAGCTGCGCATCTTGAACGGACGAGACACAGACCTCGCCGCGGACGCCACCCGGACCGTCAACAGGCTCAGAGACGCCTTGTTGGCCCTGTCACCAGCACTGGAGCGGGCCATAGGCGACAAACTGGTAACCAACCAAGGGTTGCGCGACGTGTTGGTGTCGTGGCCCACGCCCACAGCGCTCAAAACAGCCGGCCGCTCCCGCATAGCCAACCGTATAGCCAAACACTCACCACGCGCAGCCCAACGACTGACCGACGCGATCACCGAAGCGCTCGACGCGCAGAGCATCACAGTCACAGCCGAAACCGCCTGGGGCGACACCATCTGTGACCTCGCCTTAGACCTCAACCGAATCTGCCAACACCGAAACCAACTCGGCGTCGACATCGAAACTGCGTTCATGGAGCACCCCCTGGGAAAAGTCCTCGCTAGTTTGTGCGGGTTCGGCCCGCGGACCGGAGCTAGGACCCTCGCTGAGATCGGCGACCCCCACCGCTTCGCCAACCCCGCCAGACTCGCCTCTGATTCACCCTGGGTTTTGCGCAGGCTCTAATGATTGGAGCAAGTATGGGGACTATGAAACTAGATATGCGGCATGGGCCGACTTCGCGGAGGTATTCGCTGGAGCAGAAGGAGCACGCGGTGCGGATGGTGTTCGCGTTGCGTGAGGAGTTGGGTACCTCGTCGGGCACGGTGACGCGTGTGGCTAACCAGCTCGGTTATGGGGTTGAGTCGGTCCGCAAGTGGGTTGCCCAGGCCGAGATTGACACTGGTGCTCGGGCGGGGTTGACCTCGGCTGGGAGCGAGGAGCTCAAGCGGTTGCGCCAAGAGAACCGTGAGCTGCGCCGAGCGAACGAGATCCTCCAGCGGGCGGCGACTTTTTTCGGGGCGGAGCTCGACCGCCGACAGCGATGATCGTCAAGTTCGTTGATGTGAACCGTGCCGAGTTCGGAGTCGAGCCCGTCTGCGCTGCGTTGCAGGTGGCTCCGTCCACGTATTGGTCCGCGACACGTCGCCCGCCGTCGGCGCGTGCGTTACGCGACGCCAAGCTGATGCCGTTGCTGTTGGTGCTGTGGCAGGCCAACTACTCGGTGTACGGGTCGCGTAAGCTGTGGGTCGCCGCCAGACGCGCCGGGCACGACATCGGCCGCGACCAGGTGGCCCGCCTGATGCGCCAACTCGGGATCCGAGGCGTCAAGCGGACAAAGACGGTGCGCACCACCCGGCCCGATCCCAAAGCGGCACGACCCCCTGATCTTGTCGAGCGGGCCTTCACCGCCGAACGGCCGAACCGGCTGTGGGTCACCGATCTGACCCACGTCGCAACCTGGTCCGGTGTCGCTTATGTGTGTTTCATCACCGACGCGTTCAGCCGCCGCATCGTGGGCTGGCGGGTCGCCTCTCACATGCGCACCCAGACGGTCCTCGACGCGTTGGAAATGGCCCGCTGGAGCCGAGGCGCACGCCTCGAAGGTCTCATAACGCACGCCGACGCCGGCAGCCAGTTCACCAGCATCCGCTACGGCGAGCGACTCGATGAACTCGGCGCGGTGCCTTCGATCGGCACCGTCGCGGACTCATACGATAATGCCCTCGCTGAGGCGGTTAACGCGCTGTTCAAGACCGAGTTGATCCGCGGTCCCGGCCAAGGGCCATGGCGCACAGTCGACGATGTCGAACTCGCCACCTTGGGATGGGTGTACTGGTGGAACACCCAACGCATTCACAGCTACCTCGGCGACACTTCACCCGATGACTTCGAAACGGCTTACACTGCCCGAAACACCGACCACAACACAACAGAAAACCAAAACACACACCCTGCGCAAAACCCAGGGTGAATCACCTCCTACGCCGGACTCGCGCCCATCAACTGGCAATCAGGCACCAGCGCCACCACCCGAAAATCCCGAGGCGGCAACCACCGACTCAAAAACGCCATGTTCCAAGCAGCCTTCGTCGCCGCCCAACACGACCCCGACGCCCGCGCCTACTACCAACAAAAACGGGCCGAAGGCAAACGCCACAACGCCGCCGTCATCTGCGTCGCCCGCCGCCGCTGCGACATCATCTTAGCCATGCTCAAAACCCAAACCCCCTACCAACCAACACAACACCAACCCCTACCCCAAGCCGCCTAAAAAGACTTGACAACAAGACAGGGACACCCCCCTCTGTCAAGTATTTTGCAAAAAAACTTTTTCAACCGGCGCGCGTGGCAACCAAAACGTCTTGAAACAGAACCCCCGAACTCCCAGGTCAGGAGAGCTTTCGAGGGGACGCGAAACCACCAAACCCGGATCGATGGATTCAGGCTTAGGGGCCAAGATCGTGAGAGGGACCCACACCTGCGCGGAACACAGTAGCTGCGCCATTCAGCCGTGCGGTTCCATCACATGCCGGCATCCAGGCCGCGGCACCTCGCGCCAGTGGGTATTCGGTGGCTTGGCCTTCGAAATGCGCATGACCTGCTGTACACAGCAGGATGGCGGGTCCCTGTTCGATCCGGACTACCCCGTTCAGATCAATCCGCTGCAGTGAAAACTCTGGGACGGCGCTGCGGTAGCGGACCACCCCGTCAACTGCTGACGGACGCTGCACATCAACGGTAATCGGGGTGGTTTCAACTATGTCTAGAAGGGTCACCACGTCGACGTGTTTGGACGTCAAACCGGCGCGCACAACATTGTCGGAATTGGCCATGAGTTCCACACCCGTGCCCCGCAGGTAGGCGTGAAGGTTGCCCGGCCCAAAGAAAATCGACTCGCCCGGTTGCAGCGTCACAAGATTCAACAGCAATGCGATCACCACCGCCGGGTCTTGGCGATACTGGCGGCCGAGTTCGACCACCATCTGCCGCTCCGCGGCGAACGGCATCGAAGACTCTCTCGAACAAGCCGCTACCACCGACTCCACCAGCTGCGCCGTGGCTTCTCTACTCTGCAACAGCAACCATTCCAGAAGGCCACGAACACCGCTAGGTGATGGCTCAGCGGTGAGTTTGGCTCTTACCGACTCAAGAGCCTCGGTCGGGATCGTGGCGAGCAGCTCAAGCGACTCTTGTGGCTCACGGAATCCGCAAAGAGCGCTGAACTCGGTCAGAGCACAGATCAACTCCGGTTTGTGTCGCCGATCACGAAAACAGCGATTCTCGCCATCGCGGTCAATGCCCTGCGATTCTTCCCGCTCGTATCCGCTAAGAGCCTGCGCGGTCGAGGGGTGCGTTTGCAAAGAGAGCGGGGCCCCAGCAGCCAACACCTTCAACAAAAAGGGAAGCGAACCGAATTCGGCCGCAACCGCGGCGCCTAAAGCGGCCGCCGGATCGACCTCTATGTGTTCGTCGAGCGGAATGTTCGATCCATGCAACACCGCCGGCCCAGAAGGATGAGCACCAAACCACAACTCCGCCACCGGCTCACCAGTGGCACGCCATCCCAGCAACTCAGGGATCGCCGTTACCGAACCCCAGTCGTAGTCCTTTACCGCGCCATCGATCAACGCCATGCAAGCGAACCAATCAACTTCTCAGCCGGCACTACTACGCGCCAGCCGAGAACAAACGGCGGCTGCCAACAGAAGCAGATCAAGCATTTGTGACAACGGGTCGTTGCCGTTGGCCGAAAATGTGTGGACCTCGTCAAAGGAGTCATCAAGCAAAGAAACTCCACCATCAAGACCTTGGGGTTCGAAATCATGCCGCAAGACGATGACCACCACTCCGTTCTTGCTCTCGGCGGCCAGCCTGAGGCTCGTGGAAACGTCGGAGGGATTCCTTGGCAGAGAACGGCGAACAGCAGGAGTATTGCCCACGCGGTCAAGTTCCATAACCCACCGACGCGCCGCGTGTTTACCCACAGCCCCCGCTCCCGTCACGATCGCGATCCTGCCCCGCAGAACCTCCCCAAGCCTTTCGATAGCGTCAGCTTCGTTGTCAAGCGAGTGGTGTCGGTCTTGGAACTGGGCCGCAACGTTCGAGATCACTCGGTTGACTCCAGTTGCAACACCTAGACGTTCAAGAAGCACCAAGACAGGCACAATCAACACGCCCAACCCGACAGCCGGACCCGCTTGAGGATCAACGGGCACAACCGGCACGCCCCGTTTGGCGCAGACCTTGCCGAGTTCACCGCCGGAAGTGACGGCGACCACTCGTGCGCCGGCGGCCAGCGCATCTTCCAAGGCCGGCACGGTCCCGGCCTCCTCGCCCCAAGGAGACAGGACAATCGCCAGCGTGGAGTCGTCGATCCACGACTGAGTCAGCGCGCCGGCGGAAATCACAGGAACAGAAGCGTGAAACTCCGAGAGTGCCTCAATGACATCTCCGGCAACTCTGCCGGCACCCACCCCGAAGATCACGACCATCCGGATCCCCCGCCTGTCGGGGAGACCTTCGGTGTCGGCGGCCGCAACAGCTACGTCACGCACTTGATCAGGCAGACGGCGCACAGCCTCAAGCAATCCTGGAGATGGCATGGCTAGACGTCAGTTCCGCGAGGTCGGAGCGATGCCGTCCGTATCGGCTTTCGCTAGCAGGCGAGAATGTTCCTCAGCATCCACATCAACTGCTTCCTCTGGCAGCATCACCGGAATGTCACCGGTGTGAATGCGATAATGCTTGCGCAGGCGCTGGTTGTAGAGCATTTCTTCATCGGCGAAATAGAGCAGCGGACCCCGGTCAATCGGGCAGGCCAGAATCTCAAGGAGGCGGATATCGAGGGTCATGTATCACAGTCAACCAGAAACCGACCGCAGACGGACGCGCCTAAGCGAACAGGGCAAGGACTTCTTGCACCCGAAGATCAACTTCGGCTTGGGTTCTTGCCTCGAGGTTGAGACGAAGAAGTGGCTCAGTGTTGGAGGGACGCAAGTTGAACCACCAGTCACCAAGATCGACGGTAAGACCGTCCATACGATCCTGCTCGGCCGCAGCAAAGGCACCGGCCACTTTGTCGATCACCGCGGCCGTGTCGGGCACTTTCGTGTTGATCTCACCCGAGGCGGCATAGCGATCGAGCGTTGAAACGAGATCAGCAAGACCTGCGGAATGCTCACTCAACGCTTCAAGCACCACTAGTGCGGCAATCAAGCCACTGTCGGCTCCGAAGTTGTTGCGGAAATAGTAGTGCCCGGAATGCTCACCACCGAAGGCGGCCCCAGTCTCGGCCATCACCTGCTTCACAAACGAATGACCGACTCGCGTTCGTACAGCTGTTCCATTGCCCTCGGCGATGACCTCAGGCACCGATTTGGAGCAGATCAAGTTGTGGACAATGACCGCGCCGGGTTCACGAGCCAGGATCGAGCGAGCGACCATGGCGGTGGTCAATGATCCCGACACAGCCCGAGCGTTCTCGTCGATCAGAAACACCCGATCTGCGTCGCCGTCGAACGCCAGACCGATGTCGGCACCGTTGCGCAGCACTCTCTCGGCGAGATCCTTGCAGTTCTCCGGTTGTATGGGGTCAGCAGGATGGTTTGGGAACGTACCGTCAAGTTCGGGATACATGTGATCAAGTTCAAACGGAAGGCCCGCGAACACCGGCGGGACTACCAATCCCCCCATGCCGTTGGCTGTATCGGCCACCACTCGCAGCGGTTTCAGAGAACTGAGATCGACGAAGGAGCGCACATGGGTGACGTATCCGTCAAGCAGGTCGAACTGTCTGCGGCTACCGGATCTGCTTGCAGGATCGGGGCCGGAAATCGCCATCTGCTTTATCTCGGTGAGCCCAGAATCAGCACCAATGGGCGCGGCATAGGCGAGACACATTTTGATTCCGTTATAGCCCGCCGGGTTGTGCGAAGCCGTAAAAACCGCCCCTGGCATGCCCAGGTGACCCGACCCGTAATACAGCATGTCGGTAGCGCACAGCCCCACATCGACCACATCAACTCCGTGGGACATCGCGCCGTCACCAAACGCAGCAGCCATCTCCTCACCATCAGGCCGCATGTCACGACCCACTAAAATCGACGTATCCCCCAAGGCCCGCACAAAACGGGCAAACGCCCCGCCGATAGCTCTCGCCCCGTCGGCATCGAACTGGTCCGGGACTATGCCGCGAATGTCATATGCCTTGAAGATCGCGTCGAAGTCTGTGCCCACGCAGCGAAATCTAGAGCATGTGTGGGTAAGCAATCGTATTGGGGCACAAGACGTGGACCTCAGTACTTCTCGGGCACAAACGTCTGATCCGAAATCGGCGGCCTCACGTAGCCCACTGCCGACTGTCGTTCGGGCAGTTCGACATCCTCCCACGGGACCGCCTCGTAGGGGATCTGCGACAGTAGGTGAGAGATGCAGTTCAATCGGGCCTTCTTCTTGGAGTCGGCGTTGACCACATACCACGGGGCCTGCTTGATATCGGTGTGCGCGAACAGCGTGTCCTTGGCCTTGGAGAAGTCAACCCAGCGGGATCGGCTCTGCAAATCAACCGGTGACAACTTCCAGCGCCTGACCGGATCAGAGATCCGGCTCTGGAAGCGACGCTCTTGTTGGGCGTCGCTCACCGAGAACCAGTACTTGATCAAAACGATCCCCGACCGGATCAGCATCCGCTCGAACTCCGGGCATGACCGTAGGAACTCGCGGTACTCCTCATCGGTGCAGAACCCCATCACCGGCTCCACCAGACCACGGTTGTACCAGCTACGGTCGAACAGCACCATCTCACCTGCCGCGGGCAACTCGGCCACGTACCGCTGGAACCACCACTGGGTCTTCTCCCGGTCGCTCGGCGTACCGAGAGCCACCACCCGAACCACCCGCGGATTGAGCCGTTCGGTAATCCGCTTGATCACCCCTCCCTTGCCGGCCGCATCGCGCCCTTCGAAGACAACCACCACCTTGAGACCCTCATGGCGGATCCAGCGCTGCAATCGCACAAGTTCCTCTTGCAGTCGGGCCAGTTCGCGGTTGTAGGCCTTCGCCTTCATTCTCTTTGGTTTTACGAACGTCTGCTCTCCCAGTTCTGACTCGATGGGAGTCGGATGCTCATCCATGGTGCTGGACTCTAGCCGCGCTCAAGGTTCCCGTCCCGGCCCGCAGGTCTAGATGTGGTAGATAGCTGGAATGCTGTCCGGTGAACTCACCGGCCTGAAGTCATCGGTCAAGTTGGAACCGAACTTTCTAGGACTTGTGGGGCTTCGTTGTGGGACTCCGTGTTGTCCAACTCCGTGACCTCGAGACTCAACTCGCTGGGCCACTCTGGATCTTCAAGATTCGACGCGTCAAAAAAGTCCTTCATTAGATCCGCCGGGTCCCCAAAGAATCCTTCACCCAACGCCTCGGAACCAAACCCTTCGAAGAAACCCTCGAATCCCCACTCGCCGGGCCACTCTTCACCGCCGAACCAACTCTCTCGCTCAAAAAACGGGGCTATGTCCGGCAGTAGGCCTCGCGGACCACCCCCAAGTTCGTCAAAACCGGAGCCCCCGCCGGCACCCCAGGCGCCTAGACCGACCCCAGGAACCACCACGATCACAACGGGACGGTTGTTCGCTCCGAATCCGAAGGGCATCTCGCAGCCATCATCTTCAGGCCAAAAATCATTCCAAGAATCTGGCTTGGTGAAGTAATCCTTCCCGTGCCAGTCCCATCGATTGGAATCGGCAGACGGACCTTTGCCGTAGCCTCGCCGGTACTCGTCATAGTCGTCGTCATCATCGGCCGTGAGGGCCGCTGGAGAGACGTATTCGAACCAAGATTCGTCTTCGTCCTCATCAACGATTGCGGTGATCGCCCACACAGCAGCGACGACGACGACTGCGCACAGAAGCACAGTGCCAACAACGATGCCGGCCATCTTGGCTGCGCGGTAAGGAGTCAGCGGCTCTTCAACGTCCACAGCTTCCTCCACAGCTTCCTCCATGGGTTCCTCCACAGCTTCCTCCACAGCTTCCTCCACAGCTTCCTCCATGGGTTCGGGCGACGTGGACGGGTTGGCGACATCAGCAGCGCCGTCGCCATCTTCGGCATCAGCGGGAATATCGGGAGTCCCTTCGGGAACGTCGTCATCTGCCATGTGGTGAGTCTACGTCGGAGGGGCCATCCAAGCGGCGCTTTGCGATCCGGGTGGGTACTGTCCGCGCTTGCCAAGACGTCGGATCAAACTGATGTCGCGCGCGACTTTGATTCCGTCGCTCAACGCCCGAACCGTTGAGGAATCGCTGTTCACCACCGTCACCGGAACCTCCGATATAGCAAATCCGTAACGCTCAGCAAGAAACAGCATCTCGAGGTCGAAAGCGAAACCATCGATCTGTCCGGATTTCAGCAGAGTCTTGGCCACGTCTGAGCGAAACACCTTGCAACCGCACTGGGTGTCTCGATAACGAATTGACAACAAGATCCGCGCAAACAAGTTCACTGCCCGGCTCCCCAAACGGCGCAAACCCGAAACCTCACCGCGGGTTACGGAGTGTTCTGCGTACCGATTGCCGATCACCACATCGCAACCAGCCTCCACCGCGTCGAGCATCGGCAGCAGCTGATTTGGTGAGTAAGCCAGATCAGCGTCGGTGAAAGCCACCGTGCGCCCCCTGCTTGCCAGCACTCCAGCGCGTACAGCCGCGCCCTTGCCCCGATTCATCGGCAATTCGATAACGAGATCAGCACCGCCATTACGAGCGGCGCCAGCGGTTTCATCCGCTGATCCATCGTCGACCACCACGATCTCGAGATCTCCAGTCTCATCTAGAGAAACCAACTGAGTACGGATCTCAGAAATCGTCGATGCGATTCGTTGCGCTTCGCAATACGCAGGTACCACAACCGTCAGGCGCAAATCACTCGTCGGGACTGCTCCAATATCTGACGACATCTCTAACCCATGGGGCGCATCATCGTAGGTCCGCAACGCCGGAGTTCTTGGGGAACGAGGCGTCGTGAGATCCCAAAGTGGAGCTGAGGCATCACTGGGGCCATCCCACCTTCGCCGGGTCACAACCACAAGCAGAACGATTCCGAGCAGAGTCGCGAACCAACCAACCCATTCAACAGGCGAGCGGGTATAGCTCAACGCCACCGACGACTCGGTTGGTACAACAACCATCAGATTAGGAGCCACCCGGAACGGTCCATCGGCACCAGTTGCCTTCCAGTTGGGGAAATAGCTGGCTCGGACCAGCACAGGCGTCCCAATCCTGTCGACACTGAAACTGATCGAATCGTTGTCGACAGCAAGGTCAACGATTTCTGCTGACTCGGCAGGTTCACGTGGCAGCCAGTCAGGCAGAACTGTGGTCAGAGCGCGCATCTCCGCCACTCGTTCGCCGCTTTCTACCGCGGACCCGAAATCAACGTCTTCATGAGCCAGATCGTCAAGCGACATGCGCGGCCACCCGTCAGGTCCGTCGGCAGCAATCAGTGGGATGTCTGCGGCGGTTTCCCAAGCGGCAACAGTGGGAACCAGCCACTCCTCGCCTCCAGCGTCCAACCCTTCGATCACAACCGGTAGTTGCTCAAGACCCACGGCGATTTCCTGATCCTTGACCAGAAACACAACCCAAGGCCCGCTGCTGGCGATCTCCTCGAGTGCTTCGATTTCACGAGCCTGCGCTATCGCCGACTCAGACACAGCCAAGTAGTAACGCACGCCCAACGTCTGGAGCCCAGCCACGCCTTTATCAACGTTGAGTCCCGAATAGGGCAGATCGCGTTGGGCTCGGGAAGGACTCTCAGAAAGTTCTGATTGGAGCAGGAAGTGGTAAGGGGTTGTGGCTGACGCCTCGAAATAGAGTCCCTCCATCGAGCCAATGCAGCCATCGGTCCAGTGAGGTAACAGCATCGGTGCCATCGTCGTGCCGTAGGTTCCGAGACGCTCACTGTCGAACTCCCAAAGCGACCGCCCGCACCCGAACTCTTCACCGATCCCCGCCATGGTCGACACCAACTCGTTGTACTCGACGGTCCCCGACTTTTCCTCGTAACCCGTGTAGTTGTATCTCACCCAACCGGGACCATGGTTGAACTGGTCCGTAGCGAAGCCGTTCCACCCGCCCACGGTCTCGATACCAAAAACGCTCGAAAAACCATAGACGTGGGTGACCTCACCAGCAGCGTTGACCCGTTGAAAGTTCGTGGCGAACGGTACGGACCTGAGCGGAAACGCTAAGACAATCAGGATTAGCACTGTGAACAGCCCGGCAGAAACCGCTGCCCATACTGCCGGGTCAGACTTCCCGGAGTCCCCAGACTCCCCGGACTCCCCGGACTCCACGGACTCCACGGACTCCCCAGAGTCCCCAGACTCCCCGGACTCAATGTGGTCGGCACGCTCGGGACGAAGCATCTGAACGCCGAGTCGACTGAACTCGGCGACCGCAATGCCGGCCATCAGGTAAATCGACAAGTAATAGAACGGCAAAATTCGCACGTTCCAGAGCCGACTCTCGGGCAGCAGAATAAAAGCAGCCGCGAAGATCACCGCCACGACACCAAGAATAAGCCCGAGGCGAACCCGGCGCAGGATGCAGATCACAGCCCCAGCGACCGCGAGAACAACGAACACTTGCAACGGCAAGTCGTTAACCAGAAAACTCTGATTCCCGAGATCGTCGCCCCGATGCCAGAGCGCCGCGGCGTAGCGACGCTCCTTCCCCCAACCCATGTCGTTGAGGTAGCGGATGTTCCACGCAAAGGGCAACACCCAAAACGCCGACAACAGCCCGGCGAGAGGGCCGACAACCGCCACCCACCAGATATCGCGCCGCCCAACCCGCAACAGCAGCAACGCGAACAACGCGACGAGCGCGAAAAATGCTGCGAACAAATGGAGAAGACCTGTCAAAGCCAGCAACACCGCGGCCACGCCGCGGTCCCGGCCACTGCTCAGTCCCCGCACCGCGAACCCGATGAACAACAAAGCAGCCGACAAAGCGAGGCTGTAGGCGAACTCACCAGCCATCGTGGACATCAGATTTCCGCCGTAGATATTGAACGACCGATCGAAAATAAACGGCAAGGTCATCAGCGACAGCAGTGCAGGCCCCGGATATGCCAAATTGCTCAAACGACCCGCAAGGTAAGCCGATACCGGAAGAGCCACGATCCCCGCGATGACCACCAACTTCATGGCCACGCCGTACGGAATCGGAACGGCTAGGACTGTGGCTGTAACCGCGGCCGCGGTGATAGCAAATCGCCAACGCTCAACTGAAGCCACAGCAGACCACACAAGCGTGCCAACCGCGGCCGGAAGCAACAGTGCAACGATCGCCAGATCGACCGATGTGTCATTGAACGTGAACGGTTCGAGCGGCGACCACCCCAACCAGTCCGTGACAAAGACGCGGCCTTCTGCAACCTCCCCGAACAGGGCACTGCCGACGCCAAGTCCAAGCGCCACAATCGCCTGCGAACTTCGCTCAGCCCAAAACCTGCCAGAAACTACGAACACCGCAACAGCAACACCGATAGCCGAGAGCAAATCGATCGAGATGTCCAACCCGACGTTGACGATCACTATCAGCAACGAAGGAACCACCATGTAGAACGTGAAGGCCGGAAATCCCGCATACCAATCAGGCGACCAACCCGTCAGCCGGAAATTCGGTAACAGCTCATTACGCAGATAGGCCGGCGACCACACATGGGCCCCCAAGTCTCCACCAGTTGGCGTCGTGTCTGTGAACCACAACCAAGGTGAGACGTTCCAGACGACGAACAGAGTGACCCCACCCACGACCGTGACGGTGAAGATCGCTCGCACATCAAGTGACCCTCTCGAGAGCAGCGAACGCGAGAGCAGCGAACGCGAGAGCAGCGAACGCGAGAGCAGCGAACGCCCCAACTCAGACAACCGCGCCAGTGGCGAGGGACGCGCGGACTCATTGTTCATGGCGCTTCATTGTGCCATCTTGTTCGCTCCGTTCGGCCTCTAGGCGACTTGCCGTAGCAAGCCAAGCACACTGGTCGCGTTGAATCCCACGTGGATCCATACCGCGGTGCCCAGACGACCCGTGAGCTGAAACGCCACCGCGGCAACTATGCCTACCGCCAACAAGCCCGGAAACTGGAGAAGTTGAAAATGCGAAGCAGCAAACACAGTCGAAGACCCAAGAACCGCTAGTGCCGTACCTATTCGGCCACGATGCGCCAACAACTCCGCTAAACCCCGATGTAACAAACCCCGATACAAGAACTCCTCAGCAATCGGTGCCCCCACCACAGTAAGGACAACCAAAGCCAAGATCCCCAGCGACGAGTTGGCCGAAGCGACGAGATTACGTGCCGGAACTTCCAGAGCATCGCCGTCGACATACCGAAGAATCGGCATGTAGATCAACGGTAGAAGCAGGGCTTGCGTGCCGACCCCGATCACCAGACCCACTGCAACATCGCGCCTTGACATGCTCCAGCCGAAATCTCGACGCAAATTGAGTTTCTTATTACGAGAAGCAAGCCACGGAACTCCCAGCAGACACGCCCACAAAGGCACCGCCAGCAACATTCGAGCCATAAGAGGAACGCGCTTGTGGTCAAGGGGAACCTCGGCTGCCAGTTGCCCCGCGATACGGCCAAAATCGTCGCCCAGACCCGAAGCAACATCGAACTCCCAGCCAGAGGCGCTTACGACCGAGCCGCCGATCAAAACGGACACCACGATCCCTACGAATATCGCAAAAAAAGCCAGCGACACCCGACGGCCCGGCGTCGGTGGTGAATCCGCAACCGACACCGCAGACCCTATCCAGCCCGACGAAGTCGATGCGGTCCGTCGCGCAACGCGGGTGTATCCACTTGCGGTTTAGCCGCCGATTGCCTACTCAACCGTCGGTCGTTCAGATCCCAACCCCGCGGCGGTCTTGTCCGATCAGCGTGGACCGTACACAGATCATGGTTAGCGGGCGAGTCCTCGGCATGAAGATCATCAATCCACACCATTTGTTGCGCGTACAAGAATGAGAGTGTTGTAGCAGCGAGATGACGACAAGCAGGTCGGGCGCAGCGACGATTCACGTTCGGCACCGTACCCCGTAGCAACAAGCAAGACAGGGATATCTCGCAACGGCGTCTACGCTTGACCCATGGCGTCCAACCCCCCTCCACCGCCCCCACCACCGCCAGTGTCGGGCGATCGCGAAAAATCCGACGACAAGAGCGGAACCCAACGCGAAACACCAGGGTGGTCACGCTACATATTGTGGATAGTCATCGGCACCCTGCTGACGGTGATGCTGGTCAACTACTTCACGGGGGGTGAGTCCCGAGAGCAGGTCACTTACTCCAATTTCTTGGAGAGGGTCGCGCAGGGCGAAGTGACAGAAGTCAAATACAACAACAACGACGGCGGCATCACCTTCACCAGCGAACTAGGAGAGTTCGAGACCACTGGCCCCACGCCGCTACCCGACGCTGACCACGACCTGATCGGCGAAAACACCAAACTCGAATTCGACACCCCCAAGCCCAACTTCTTCACCTCAATCTTCCCGATACTGCTTCCGGTTCTGCTCCTCATCGGGTTCTTCTTTTGGATGCAGCGCAGAGCGCAGGGACAATTGGGCAACATCATGTCGGTCGGTCGCAGCAAAGCCAAGACCTACTCGACCGAACGCCCCGGGACAACCTTCGATGATGTGGCGGGCTACAGCGGCGTCAAACAAGAGATCACCGAGATCGTCGAATTCCTCAAACACCCCGCTCCTTTCACCGAGATCGGAGCCCGCGTTCCCAAGGGAGTGCTACTCGTAGGCCCCCCGGGCACGGGCAAGACTCTCATCGCCAAAGCAGTGGCAGGTGAAGCAGGCGTGCCCTTCCTCTCGGTCACGGGCTCAGACTTCATGGAGATGTTTGTGGGCGTCGGCGCCAGCCGAGTGCGAGACCTGTTCGATTCAGCTCGCAAGATGGGTAACGCGATCATCTTCATAGACGAAATCGACTCCATCGGACGCAAGAGAGGCGCTGGCCTTGGCGGCGGGCACGACGAGCGCGAACAAACCCTCAACCAGATGTTGGCCGAAATGGACGGTTTCGAACCAACCGACGGAATCGTGATGATGGCAGCCACCAACCGTCCCGACATTCTCGATCCGGCGCTCTTGCGACCCGGTCGCTTTGATCGACAAGTGGTGGTGCCGCTACCCGAACTCGATGACCGCAAGAAGATTCTTGCAGTTCATCTCAAAGGCAAGCGCACCAGCGGTAATGTCGATGTCGATATCATCGCCCGAGGAGCCCCCGGCATGAGCGGCGCCGATCTCGCAAACCTCGTCAACGAGGCGGCACTGTTCGCGGTTCGTCGCGGTCGAGACCAGATCGATGCCAGCGACTTCGATTCTGCTCGTGACCGTGTGATCCTCGGAATAGAGCGATTGTCGGTCGCTCAAAGTCCAGAAAATCTAGAGCGCACTGCTTATCACGAGGCGGGGCACGCATTGTGCGCGGCCGTGCAGGACAACCACGATCCCGTTCACAAGGTCACGATCATTCCCACCGGTATGGCCCTCGGCGTGACCATGACGCTCCCCACCGAAGATCGCCACACACTCGACAAAGCCGAGGCGGAGGCTCGCATGGTCATGGCCATGGGAGGCAGAGTGGCGGAATCGATGGTATTCGACGAGTTCTCCTCTGGAGCTGCCAACGATCTTGCTCAAGCAACCAGCATCGCCCGCCTTATGGTCACCGAATGGGGAATGAGTTCTGCGGTCGGACCCATGTCTTTGTCCGACAGTGGACCGGTCTTTCTTGGTGCCGACATGATGCAATCGAAAAACTACTCCCCCGACACGGCCAGGCTTGTAGACACCGAAGTCCGCCGGATCCTGACGGAGTCCGAGGATCGCTGCCGTCAACTTCTCACCGAATACCGCAAGGGCCTCGACCTCGTAGCCCGTGCCTTGCTTGAACACGAGACCATCTCAGGAGACGAAGTGGAGCGCCTTATCGCGCTGGCGAGTTCAGGACCCCTCATCGAAGCCAACACCAAAGCGGAGACGAGCGTCGCCGAGCCGATCCCGGCTGAAGTGACTGTTTCCGACGACTCCTAACCACGCTGCGAATGGACCGCCTACTTCTAGTCTTGGGTGGTGTCGCTATTGCTGGGATTGTCGCGGCGCTGTTGAGTCGAGGGCGTAAAGCGACACCCGCAGCCAACACCCACACCATTGTGCGACAACTCGACCGTAGCGACTTCAATGGCGCAACTCGACCATGGCTCGTTGCTGTATTCACCGCGTCAACATGTGCTACATGTGCCGGAGTAATGGAGCGGGCTAGACACTTGGCTAGCAGCCAAGTGTCTGTACAGGAGTTGGAACTGAGCTCCGAGGCAAGGTTGCACGAACGCTACGGAGTCGATTCGGTACCCATGGTTCTCATCGCAGATGAAACCGGTGCCGTGCAGAGGGCGTTTCTGGGACCGACCACCGCCACGGACCTTTGGGCCTCTTTAGCCGAACTTCGCGATCCGGGCACGGTGTCCAAAGAGTGCAACCTGGGAGAAACGGCTTTCAGCGCTGACTGAGCGCAACGGGCTCAGCTGCTACGACCCCCGGGAGCAACTGGTGCTGAGACACACCGATCAGATCTCGGCTCACCACCACAGGCGACGCAGACACAACTTCGGTGATCGGGCGCTCAGCCCCCAACTCCGAAGCGCTGAGCGAGGCACGGCTCAGTGGAGCGATTTCAAGCTGAGTAACTACCCTCCGACCCTGCCCTTCAACGACCGCCACTTCAACTGTGGCGATCGACGTGGGCGAAGGGTTGAAGATAACAACGCGGTTCGAATCCCTCCCCAACGGTGCCAGCCATCTCGTAGAACTCACGTCTATACCAGTGGTTGCCGCTACCGAAACGTTCTGTGGCCCGAGGTCGGAGTCAAGCAAATCCCCAGCCTCAGACACACCCTCTGTTTCCACACCCTCTGTTTCCACACCCTCTGTTTCAGTCTCACCCTCAACTGAACCGTGATCGTGTGAAACGTGATCGTGGCCCTCTGCGGACAAGGCGGTGCTCTCGTGCATCACCGCTATGGGAAGGCCCGTCAACGACCGAGCAATAATGCTGTACGAAGCCAATCCAGAGAGCCTGCTCACTTCGCTCAAACGAACCTGACTTGCGGCACCGGGGCCGACAGTCAGCTCAATTGGATCTCGTCTCAGTTCTTCGTCGGAAATGATCACCAGATCAACTTCGGCTGTCTGGTCTGGAGATGGGTTCACCACGCTCACCACATCGTCACGATCGGTACTGCTGAGGTTCAACAGATGCCAGACAGGAGCTGTTTCCGAAGTGGCCGGAGTTACAGACAACCCGACGGGCTGACCCTGTTCTGACGGCGGAGCATGTCCTTGGGACTGCACACGCGAAGTGGCAACCCGACCAACGACGACATCGATCACCGCACTAACCCGACTGGCCACCGGTACCGCTTCGGTGACGTCGAAGGCGACCACGCGACGAGCCGGAACCACAACACCATTGACAGTGTCGACCCCCACATCAGAGTTGAAACGAATGTCAAGAACCGCGTCATGAGGAAACGGGTTCAGAAACAACAGAATCATCTCCTCGCCCAGCGCAGCGAACCGGGTAGCGCCCGAGGCGACCACCCACTGATCAGAGGTTCGAGTGTGACACAACGCGCGATCAGTAGTCCCGGCCGCACCCACATAAGTCTGCTCCACGAGCACGTCGGCTGAGTCAACCTCAACGACGGCTCCCATCCACGGTGAGTCAGTTACGAGAACAGCCAACCGCACGCGGGTCCGCCCACCAGCGGAGATCTCCACCAGCGCATCCGTAGGCTCAGCACCGAGACCGCTTCGAATACCGGACACCATGGCCTGTGCAGGCTCCGCGGAGGCGTTGGTGATCTCCAGCGATACATAAGCGCGTCCCCCCCGAGCGGACCCACCGGGACAAAACCAAGTTCCGTTTTCTCGCGAGGACACTGGAATCGAATAAGTCATCGGAACCACCAACTGTTCGATGTCTCTCTCGAAGGTCTCCGCAACGCCGACCCCATCAAACAACTCGGACCCGTCAAGCACCAATGCAGCCGCGAGCACGCCAGCGAGGAGCAAGCCAACGAAGACGCGCAAAAAGCTCACCGTCTATGCCCAATCACCGGGCGAACCACGACCACGCCTATCAACAGCAGAATCGCAGATACCTGCACGATCAACACCCATCGTCTCCACGGCGCCGTCAAGTAGGTCAATTCGCCGGTACCCCCATCTTGGGGAAGAAACGCGGTGGCATATCCAACCGAACGACGCTGTGCCGCACGAGAACCGTCAACCTCAAGAATCCATGACGGATCAGAAGTTTGCGCCAGAAACAGTTCGGTACCGTCGGGAATCAAACCGGAAATCTTGTCGCCGCGGCCTGACATCACACCCGCCGTCCCCGTTATCGACATCGTCGACAGGTCGGATATTTCGTTGACTTCGTTGTCGAAACCCGGAGTTGCAGCAGCGCGAACTGAGGTCCAATCCGTGTTCGCGTAGACATCCACGGCGCTGTTGATCCCCTCAAGACGCCGGAAGTCAAGTTGGGAAGCAATGGCGTCTCTAAAACCCGCCGGTATCGCAACCGCATCGTCTGGATCACTGAATGGAGCTGGGGCAAGCCGGTCCAGCAAAACAACGTAACGGAAACCGAGACCGCCGAGTTCTCTTCCGAGACGCATCGTGTCGCCATTGATCGCACGCGACAAAGCCTCGTTCACCAGCGACGCAGACCCAGCGTCTACCGTCGGAAGGCGGTCAGACAAGTTCGGAAGCCCGTCGATAGACGCGACCCAGGCGAGATCAGCTACCAGCGGGCGGCCGTCACCCAAGATGGTTTCAGGAGCCCCTATCCACAACACTCGATAACTTCCGTCTCCCAACGGATCAGCGAAAGGCAGAACGTCCTCATAATCGCCACGAGGCATCTCCCAGCGGCCGGACTCTGCCAAAGCAAATCCAGGAATCGAACCGGCCGCTGCGGCGACGACCGCCAACGGCAGCAGTGCCTGTCGCCAGCCAAACCCTGCAGCCGGCAAGTCATGTTCGAACGCCACGATCGCAACGCCGCAGGTCATCGCCACGCCCGCTGCGGCGGTCGCCAACAAAACACTGTTGTCGGGCACACCGAACGGCAGCCAACCCAAAGCCGCAACCCAAGTCAAACCCCAACTCACAATCGCCACAGACCAACCGCGTACCGCCAAAACAAACCGCCACGATCGTCCGATTGCCATCGGGATGACCATTAGAAAGCCGAAAGCCCAAACAAAGACACCCGGTTCGGTTGGCCCGATATCAAGACTAATGATGTCGACCAGCGAGATTGCCGACGCTGAGCCGTCACGCCCACCAGCGAGCGGTACCCAAGTCGGACCAGCTACGAACAAGTCCACCAGGAACGGCAAGACAAGCGCCGCGACCACCGGTATCGCCACAATCACACAACCAAACAGACGCAGTATCCCCTTGAGGTTGACTGTGAGGACCGCCGCTAGGAACAAACCAGCGATCATCGGAACAGCGATCAGAGCCGCAGACAGATCAAAAAGGGCAGTCACACCAACAGCCGCGCCGATTATCCCTCCAATACGACTTACCGAATGCCGCGAATCATCGGCCCGCTGAGTTGACCATGCCGATTGCGCGCTCAGCAGCGCCGTGAGCAACCACGGCGCAAGCGCATAGGCGTAAATCCCGCCAATACTGGCACTAGCAACGGCGGCCCACGGCAGCGGAATCACCGCATAGACGAACAACGAACCAAGCTGAGCACGCCTCGAGCCAGTTGGCCGGAGCATCCGCCAAGCTCCCCCCAGACCCACCACGACAGGCAACAACACCCACAGGGTGCGCACCAAGCCCATAGCACCGCCCGAGAGAATCGACATCAAACCGAGCAGACCCACCGCGCCGGAGGCTGCGCCTGAACTGCCCATGTCGCGCTCGCGCCATCCGCTCCACCAGTCACCGATCATTTCTGAGCCCGAGTCGCCGAACGGGAGGTAGTCGCCGATCGCAGGAATGCCATCGGCAATCAGCGACCGCGAACCGAACACCACAAACAACCCCACCAACCCGCAAACCACAGCTGCGATCCGAGCCGTGCCCGTGCGCATCACCGACGCCAACTCCTGTCCCACCGCATGGGCGCCATCTGGACCGATCTGACCCCGCATCGCGGCATTCACCCGAACGCTCCCCCTCTGTTGGAGGGCTCGGACATCTCTGTGTCGGGTCCTTGTAATGCGCCGCAAGGCTTTGCGTCGGTTGTGAATCTCTCCCAATCGAGCGAGATTCCAGAGCCAAGCCCCCCAAATGTCGCGGAACCGACCGAACCGCCTTGCGAACAAGGCAGCCATAGACTCCCCGAACGAGAACAAGAAAGCGACGGGAAGCAAGTAACACAGAGACGGATAGCTCGATGTGACCATCACCGTGCGCAGTTGGTGACGGGAGCGACGGAGATCGTCGTCGTCGACCCCGGTACGTGTCGAAAGCACCTGGCGATGCCGCACTATCGCATCGGGAACCGCCGTTACCCGTGCCCCCGCGAGTTGCGCCCGAAAGCAAAGATCAACGTCTTCGCAGTGGTAGGGCATTCCGGGATCAAACCCATCGAGGCTCCGGAACAGATCAGTGCGGATCAAAATGCACGCCGAGGGCACCGCGAAGACATCTACGACAGCGTCATACTGCTCCTGGTCGATTTCTCCCGGTTCGACAACGTCAGCAGCCACTGCCAAACGGTCGACAATGTAAGCCACATGTTGTAAGCGGTCGGGGTTGTCCCAATCAACTAGTTTCGGTCCAACAATCCCCGCGTTGGAGCGCAACGACTCAACCACGAGCAACCGAACCGCATCGAGTTCCAAGGCAATGTCATCGTGGCAGATCATCAAGAACACGGGATCGACGTGAGTGTCGAGAAGCGCATTAGCGGCGGCAGAAAATCCATCAGTGTCAGACGCGTCCAGTACCAAGGCTTTCAGCAGATGACTCTGCACCCGAGCAGCTAGGGACCGATCACCGGCAGAGTCCACCACCATGACTTCAAGACGCTGATAGTCCTGGTTGGCGAAGCTCTCCAGAGTCTCGTCGAACCAATCGCCTGGGTTGTGGGCAATAATCACCGCAAGAACCGACGGGGTCGTGTCTCTGGCCTCAGGCGTCAGAATCTCCGAGCCCATCTCGGCTCCCATCGCCGGGCTTTCACCGCCAGGCAGATTCTGTTCTATACGGTCAGCCACAATCGCCCGAGGTTACCGCCGTCGGGGCTACCGTGGGCGGCAGCCGAGCCAGGACTTAAGAACTCGCCTCGTGTCGAAGCCTCTTGTTCAAACTCTGGCGAACCAGGTCCTGAGCGGACCTGGCGCTGAGGTCGAGGAAGCCGTCAGGCCAGTCTTCTGACACGCCGCCAAACTCGTTGATCTCCGATTCTCGATAGCTGGTGATTCCGTCTGACTGTTCAGCGAACAAGAGCTTGATGAGATTCCCGGTCTGATCCGTTTCATCGGCCGCAACCTGAGTTCGCAGTCGATTCACCAGATGTTCGCTGTGCGTCTCGACCAGAATCTGGCGTCCAGCACGGACGAAGGTGAGCAAGAAGTCCGCCAACTGCTGCTGGAGCGCTGGGTGCAGATGTAACTCTGGTTGTTCAAAAATGAGCAAATCTTCATGTTTGCTCAAAAGGCAGTTGAGGATGACGGGAAGCGCTTGGCTGACACCGACGCCCACAGACGTCAGATCCACCTCATGCGTGGCTCCTTCCGGCCGTACTCTGAGTTCCAACCCATGGCGGCCGAGATCCTCTACCGACGCATGATCCGCAAGTCCGAACCAGTCGAGCCACGTGTTCAGGGCTGCGCCCAGCGTCGTCTCACGCGTTTCCCCGTCAGGCATCGGGACATCCACAACGAGGTCTGCATTCTCAAGCAACACCTCAGCCATGCATTCACCGCTGTTGCCGAGGTCCGTTCCCGACGCCGACGCGCGGCGGTACCGGCCCCGTCGCTGTGGCCGTTCACGAAGGGGTCCAAGATACCTGAACCCCTCTAACCCGAAGACGTCGCGTACCGCGAAGAGTGCCGTCGCCAATGTCTCCCCGACCCAGTTGTTTCGACAAGGCGCAAAGACCTCGTCGTCGATCCATGGCTCTTGACTCAGTTCCGCGTACAACTGTTCTTTGATCTCGGTTTCCTCAAGATCGACCACACCCCGAGCGGCCCAGTCCCGAGTTTCTTCGAGCGAAATTAGAGCGCTTCTCAGTTCGCTGTGCGATGTTGATCTCCTGCTCTGCTCCAATGCCTCATTGTGCACTGCACGAACGGCTCTCGCCGCTCGCTCGACAACCGTTCGTCTGGAAGACTCTTCGGGTTTGCCTTCCAGTTGTGTCTCAGGTTGTGCTTCGCTTCCTTCGCGATTCCAATAGCTCCACAAAGCCCGTGCGTAATGGTCGATGTACCGACGGCGGGTGAATACATCTAGCGGGACTCCGCCCGAGAGTGAAAGGGCATCGAATTTAACTTCAATTCCTCCGAGCCTGCTGTTCGTTGCACAACCCATTTGTCCAGTTTGAAGCTTTACGGGATGGGCAGGGTCACGCCGGCGGGTCGCTGCGCCCAGCTCAGATTCTTCAGATCCGGCGAGCATGCCGCTTCTCAACGTGAACACCCACTCATGATCTGGGTCGTGATCTTCGTAATCTGACCAGTAGCCATCGTAAACCGACATCGAGACATTCACTTCGTCGATCTCAGCAGATCCGTCTTGTGAAGATTCACGCAAACCCACCGACCAATCCAGTTCGATCATATGGCCCCAAGGACCTGACCCAAGATCGGTCGGCTTCGGAGGTACGCCTCCCAGCCATTCTTTCGGTATATCGAAGAGATTTGGATCGTCGTACGATGCAATGTCGTCGTGAGGCAGTTGTTCGGTCGGTTTGTGAATTGCACCCCCCCAAATCTGATCAACGAGTTCGAATCCAATCTGTATTGGTTCGGATTGTTCGGGTGTACGGAAGTTGCGAGTCTCGCGATAGGTTCCGAGAGCCGAGAAGTCGCCGTTCAATGGATACACGGCCCGCGACGATCCTTTCCGGAGTGCCTGCGCCACAGCTAGCACGGCTTGCAGCAGGGTGCTCTTGCCAGAACTGTTCGCACCGACCACCACCGACAGCGGTCCCAGCTCCACCGACTGGTCGACGACCGACTTGAAGTTGCGCAGATCAATCCGGCGTAGCCGGTACGGGGTGGGTTCTCGAAACAGCATTGGCCAACCCTTCACGCGTCGATCAGTTCAAGGTCTAGGTCATTAGCCAACGAGACGGTCTTGTCTCGGTCGCTTGAGCGAACGTAGGTTGCAAAAACGAGAGGGATACCGGGTCTGACCCTGGACTCGCCTGCTTCCGGTCTGCGTTCCGCCGTCCAAGCCGGGTCCGACTGTTCCTTCGCAACCGTCGCGCCCGAAACGCTGGACAGCGCACGGTCAATCAGGGGACGCAAAAGGGACTCGTAGAGTTCAATTCCAGATGATCCGAGCGCGTTGGTCCAGTTGTCAACCTCCAGCGCTCCGATCGCTTCGAGTCTTTCCACATCTTCGCGATCGAACACCACAGCTTGCGTGTTGATGATGTGTAACAGCTTGAGAAAGGCGCTCTCGCGGTCATCGCAAGCGGCGAGAAGCACCGGCGAGAGGATCCCGATGTCAAGCTGGAGTGGGACTTGGCCTTCCAGAAGCCAAGCAGTGCACTCAGCCGCAAGGATTCGCAGAGCGGACCCTTCTGCGGCCTTGAACTCCCATCTCCGGTCGAACCGTCCCCTCAACGGAAAACCCGCAACAAGGCTGCGCGACGCGGGGTTCTCCCCGAGAGCCACCGCTCCGACGGCCTCAAGCGCCGTATGGTCCAGAACTCCGGCACGCGGCCCGAGTTCGGTCAGCCAGACCACCCCTCGCACATCGGTCTCCACTACCAGTTGATACGCGACCGTCGAATGCTCCGCGGGCACAACTAGGTCGGTACCAGTTGCAAGCTCCGCATATGGGTGGACGAACATTATCTCGGCGAACTCTCGGCACTTGTCAACACGAACCACCAGCGCCAAACGTTCGACACGTTCTTCTGCCTGAGCGCCTTCAGCCAAACGACGAATCTGACCGCGCGAAACCGGCAGGGGGTTGCCGACGGTCCCAGCGGTATCCCAACCAGACAGCGCATCTCGAATCGTTTGCGGAACGGTCATCGGCCCTCGCCTTGCGCGAGCGAGTCGCTGATCGCGGTCAGCAGGGGCTCCATTGCCTCGGTCTGCTCACGGCCCTCCAGCTCCCGCATCAACTCGTTGCCGACGCGATCCAACACACGTTGCTTCCGCTGAGCAACCCACGGTCTCGACCGACCCAGGCTCCCAGCGATCTCAGCGTCCGGCACGCCCTGGCTCTTCGAGAGCAGAATCTGTTGCTCCGCCTCGCTGAGGCTCTCTGCGAATGTTTCGATCACCGAGCTCATCTCCGACTTCTCGAGCAGCTCGACCGGACCTTCAAGTTCGGAATCACGATCAAGAAGCTGCTCATCATCTTCAAGGAAGGTTGGAAGCCACGATGTCAACAACAATTCAAGAATCTTCGCGAGGTCGCTCTCGCTGATCGCGCCGACCTCTTCCAGCACCAGATCAAGCAGCGTCCGCAGATCACTCGTCCTGTAAACCATCGACGCCCTTGACGCTCGCTGGTCGGCAACCATCTGAGGTATGTGCCGGACAGAACCAGCCAACAGTGTGACAGTGGAGGGCTCCAAGTCGACAAACTCCCCTTCGGAATCTTCACTCACGATCCACACTTTGGAGCCGAAGGTCTCAACGCGAAGCGGTGGTTCTCGGCCCAACCTGCGGATTCGCGAGAGCAGGGTATCGAGAACCGTCGCTTGGCGGCGGCGAGCAAGGGTCCGCTTGACCTGGAGTGTAAACAGCCGCCGCCACGACTCAAGATCGGTCGCCTGATCGAACAGGTACTGGAGTTGCGCCTCACCCAGCAACCGTTCAAGGACAACCTCCTGGGCCAGATCTGTAACGTTCTCGTCGCTCCAAGGCTCTCCGTTGTTGTAGACGATGGTCGGGTAACGACGAGAAACCGCTCTTGTCAACTCCAGCACAAGATCCCAGATCCTCGGACCAATCTTGGCCGAGTCATACTCAGCGCGGAGATCTCGGAGCCTCACGGTTGAAGCCTCCGCTCAATGGCGGCCAACAATCCCGTTTCCTCCGGCTCACGGCAAGAATAGTTGCGGCTGGAGATTTCATCGCTGTCTACGTTCACTGGCGCGTCAAACACTACCCAACCATCGCGGTCGATTCGACAACGTTTCACTCCGTGTGGCTGGGGGTGGGCAGGATGCCTGGACTCACTCGATTCGCTCGCGATTGTCGAAGACCGTGGATACCCAGTGGCGTTCGGTCCACTCACGCTGGCTAGGACTACCCGACGACCGCCTCTGTCCTCTCGAGCCTTTTCTCCCGCGAACGGTCTGCCCGTCTTGACCCTGACCACCGAGCGCTCCGGCAAAGAGAACCAATCTCCCTTTCCATAGGGAGAATCCAACTGGAAACCAAGTTGAGTCCTTATCGAATCCCATGGCCCGTCCAAATCCGCCTCCCGCTCGCGCGTGAGCCTACAGGAGATGCTTCAGATCACACAGACGTGGGTCTATACGGTCAGCCACAATCGCCCGAGGTTGCCGCCGTCGGGGCTACCGTGAGCGACAGCTAGGCCGGCCATGTTGAGAGCGAGGCCGGCCGGGCGTAGAGTCTACGGCGATGCGCGGCCAACCGGGGAAGACCAATGGTGGGCCTATCACTGCAATTGGTGTGACTGAGGACGCAGTATGCGTGCACTAGTGACCGGTGCCAACGGCTTCGTTGGGCTTCATCTCGTGGCTCATCTGAGGTCCTGCGGTGACGAGGTGATCGAGTCGGACACCAACATCTTGGATCGCCAAGCCATCACCGCGACGATCACCTCAGCGAAACCTGACGTCGTGTACCACCTCGCCGCCCAAGCCGATGTGGGTGGCTCGTGGGACTCCCCCGTCAATACGCTGCGAGTCAATGTGGAAGGCACACTCAACGTCTGTGATGCCTCCCGACTAGCCGGCGCCCAACGCGTCTTGGGAATCACCAGTGCAGATGTATACGGCCACGTCTCCCAAACCGACCCCAAGAGATACGCACTGGATGAGACAACGCCGTTACGGCCCGTAAGCCCGTACGCAGCTAGCAAAGCAGCCGCAGAAAGCCTGTATATGCAGGCAGGACTCGGCCACGGCCTCAACGTCGTCCTGGCGCGCAGTTTCAATCATCTCGGACCGGGACAATCCGACCGTTTCGTTGCTTCAGCGATAGCGAGCCGGATCGCGGCCAATGAACGCAGCAGAGCCACAACCGTGTCCGTTGGCAATCTCGAAGCTCGCCGCGACTTCACCGATGTACGCGATGTCGTTCGGGCCTATCGACTGCTGATACAACACGGTACTCCCGGCGAGGCATACCACGTTTGCTCAGGTCAAGATTGCGCCATCCGAGAGATCGCCGAACAACTCGTAGGCTTGGCGGCATTTCCCATGACTCTCGAACTGGACCCGGATCTGCTTAGACCCGTCGACCTGAAGGTACTGTGCGGCGACAACACCAAGATTCGTACCGACACCGGTTGGGCACCACAAATCCCGATCGAAACCACCCTTTTCGACTTACTCGAATTCTGGCGCCACAATCCCGACGGCGTCGAGACTCCCCAACCCCGCTGAGACAAGGATCACTGTGGCCAAACGCGCGTTAATCACCGGAATCACCGGCCAGGACGGTTCATATCTGGCCGAACTGCTCCTCGCCAAGGGTTACGATGTCATCGGCATGGTGCGGCGCTCAAGCACCGTCAACTTCGAACGCATAGCCCATATCCAGGACCAACTGCGCTTCGCGCCCGGCGATCTGCTCGACGGGGTCTCGATGATCGAAATCCTGAGAACCTACAGGCCGGCTGAGATCTACAATCTCGCGGCCCAGTCGTTCGTGCAGACATCTTTCGGCCAGCCGGTCCTGACCGGTGAGACGACGGCTCTGGGAGTGACCCGCTTGCTCGACGCGGTTCGGCTCGTAGATCCGGAAATCCGGTTTTATCAAGCCAGCTCATCAGAGATGTTCGGCAAGGTTCAAGAGGTCCCGCAGACCGAGGTGACACCCTTCCATCCACGCAGTCCCTACGGAGTGGCCAAGGTGTATGGACACTGGATCACCGTCAACTACCGCGAGAGTTACGGCCTGCATGCCACCTCCGGCATCCTCTTCAACCATGAGAGTCCTCGCCGCGGGATGGAGTTCGTGACCCGCAAAATCAGCCATGCGGTAGCGCGGATCAAACTCGGACAGGCCGACGAACTCCGCCTCGGGAACCTTGATGCCAAACGGGACTGGGGATTCGCGGCCGACTATGTGGACGCCATGTGGCGAATGCTGCAACGAGACGAGCCTGAGGACTATGTGGTCTGCACAGGGGAAACACATTCGGTTCGTGAGTTCTGTCAACTCGCTTTCGATCATGTCGGTCTACGTTGGGAAGACCACGTCGTAATCGACGAGTCTTTCATGCGACCAGCAGAGGTCGACCTGCTCGTGGGCGATGCCTCAAAGGCCGAAGCTGAACTCAACTGGGCGCCGCACACCTCGTTCGGTGAGCTTGTGCGACTCATGGTTGACGCCGACCTCGACCTGCTCCAAGGTCGCCTTCGAGGATTGGCTTGAGACATACGGTTCTCGCCGGGGGGGTCGGCGCGGCGCGATACCTACAGGGAGCCGTGGAGGCGTTCGATCCCGCTGATGTCACCGCTGTGGTCAACGTAGCTGACGACGTAACCCTCCACGGACTACGCGTCTGTCCTGATCTCGACACCTGCACCTACACGCTCGCCAAGGCGATCGACCCAGAAAGAGGCTGGGGCCTCGTCAACGAGAGTTTCAAGGCGATGACCGCGCTGGGGCGCTACGGAGGACTCGACTGGTTCTCGCTCGGCGATCGAGACCTCGGCACACACCTCTACCGCACCCAGCGCCTGACGGAGGGCGCCACTTTGACCGAAGTGACCGCAGAAATCAGCGCAGCTTGGGGAGTCAATGCAACGCTGCTCCCCGTCAGCGACGACCCGATCGAGACCAGAGTCACACTCGGGTCCGGCGAAGAAATCGGTTTCCAGGAGTATTTCGTCCGTCTGGCTCACGGCGTGGCAATTTCGTCCTTGCGTTTCGTCGGCGCGGAACAGGCGGAACCCTCAGCTGAGGCACTCAAGGCAATCGAGTCGGCTGAAACGCTGGTGATCGCGCCGAGCAACCCGGCAGTGTCGATCCAGCCGGTGCTCGCCGTGCCGGGAATTGAAGCCGCAGTACGCGCCCGTCGCTCACGAAATGTTGCCGTCTCGCCAATAGTCGGTGGCAAGGCGCTGAAGGGTCCCGCCGACCGGATGTTGCGAGAACTAGGCGAACAAGCAACCGTCGTCGGTGTGGCTCGCCGGTACCAGGGCTTGGCCGCAACTCTGGTGATCGACGAGATCGACTCCGAGTTCGCAGGCGAGATCGAGGATCTGGGAATGCGGGTGATTTCGGTGCCAACGATCATGTCGGAACCAGGTATAGCGCGCGCCTTGGCTGAGACATGTCATCAAGCAGGAGTATCGCGGTGAGCGATCTTGAGATCATCGCCGTAAAAGGAATCGCAGAGGTGCAGCCGGGAGATGACTTGGCCACTTTGATACTTGCTTCTACCGCAGAGCTGAGAGACCGCGACTGCTTGGTGATCACACAGAAAGTTGTCTCTAAGGCAGAGGACCGGCTCGTCGAAGTCGATGCGGAGGACCCGCTGTCGCACAAACCGTTGGTAGAACGCGAGTCAGTGCGAATCTTGCGAAGGCGAGGCGACCTGATAATCAGCGAAACCAGTCACGGATTCGTTTGTGCCAACGCCGGAATCGACCTGTCAAACGTTGCGCGGGGTCAGGCCGCTCTGCTACCGATAGACAGTGACCGCTCGGCGCGAGGGATTCGCGACGCGCTTTTCGCCCGCGCCGGGGTGGAGGTGGGCGTGGTGATCAGCGACACCTTCGGACGCCCTTGGCGGCGGGGGGTTACCGACGTGGCCATCGGTTGTGCCGGTATCGCCGCAGTTGTTGATCTCCGCGGCTCAACCGACACTTTCGGGCGTGAACTGATGGTGACCGAAGTCGCCGCGGTCGACGAAATCGCAGCGGCAGCAGATCTCGTCATGGGTAAAGCCAAAGGAATCGCCGTTGCTATTGTGCGAGGGCTTGCCGAGGAGTGGTTCAGACCCAGCAGCGTTGCTGCGGAGATTGTGCGTTCCCCCGCCGAAGACCTGTTCCGCTAACGACGGTAACCATCAGGGTTTTGGGATTGCCAACGCCAGTGGTCCCGCATCATCTCGTCGATGTCTCTGGTTGCCTGCCAACCGAGAAACTCAAGCGCTAGATCCGTAGCGGCCCAGGTTTTGGCTATGTCTCCAGGACGGCGCCCACGAATCTCGTAGGGAATCGGCTTGCCGGTCGCCCGTCTCGCCGCTTCAATCACCTCCAGCACACTGGTTCCCTTACCGGTGCCGACGTTCACGGAAATCACACCATCGTGTCCCGCGATCAACACATCAAGAGCGGCGACATGTGCTTGCGCCAGATCGACGACGTGTATGTAGTCACGAACACCTGAACCATCAGCAGTGTCGTAGTCGTCGCCGAAGACCCGCAGTTGTTCGCGGCGGCCGCTAGCCACCTGCATCACCAGCGGCACAAGATTGTTGGGAATGTCATTGGGGTCTTCGCCGAGGGTTCCAGAAGCGTGCGCCCCCACCGGATTGAAGTAACGCAGCATTATCGATGCTAAAGGCCGCGCCGTGCAGACATCGCTGATGATCTGCTCGCTCATCAGCTTTGTCCAGCCGTACGGACTGGCCGCCCCAACGGGTGCCGATTCGGTAACCGGCAAGACTTCGGGCTGTCCATACACCGTACAAGACGAAGAATGGACCAACTTGTCGACACCGTGGTCAAGCATCGCCTCAAGAACGCCGAGCAACGAACCCAGATTATTCCGGTAGTACCGAATCGGTTCATGAACTGACTCGGCAACGGCCTTGTGAGCTGCGAAATGCACCACTTCAGTTATCTCGTACTGCTCAAAGACCCTCCGCAGGGCATCGCCGTCAAGCAGGTCAGTTTCAACGAAAGAGATCTCAGAAGCAGTGAGCGCTCGTATGGCGTCTACAGCGGATGGCGCAGAATTTGCGAAGTTGTCGACGATTACAACGTCACGACCTGCTTCGTGAAGAGCAACCGCCGTGTGAGAACCGATATAGCCAGCCCCGCCGGTGACCAGAACAGCCATGTCAGTCGCTCATCGGGATCTTGGATCCGTCGACTAGTTGGCCCGCGCCAACACTCACCCGGTCACCGACTATCGACATGCCGGTGACTTTGGCACCTTTCCCGATATGAGCCCCAGGGCCGATGACTGATCCGTCGACCAAGGCATCCGCGGCGATCACCGCACCTTCCATGATGATGCTGTCGCGCACGACCGCACCGGCTGCCACAGTCGCACCCGCCATGACCACTGATCTTTCGACCTCAGCGTCATCATCCACGCGAGCTTCAGCTGATACCGCGACCATCGCGGTGCCGCGAACACCATCGATCAAATCCAACTGCGCCTGTACATAAGTCGACGGCGTTCCGATATCAATCCAGTACGCATCAGACTTCACGGCCCACAGTCCGCTTTGGGCGACAACTGCGGGGAACACCTCTCTCTCAATGGAAACCCGACGACCACTAGCGATACGTCCCAGAATCTCCGGTTCAAGCACATAGATGCCAGCGTTGATCCAGTTCGTGGGAGCTTCGTCACGACTGGGTTTCTCGACAAACCCCAACACCTTGCCTTGAGCGTCGGTGGGTACGACACCAAAGCGCGACGGGTCTTCCACTCGGGTCAGCGCGATGGTGGCCTGCGCCCCTATTTGGTGGTGACGGCCCCACAGCGCCCGCACGTCAAAATCGGTGAGCACATCACCGTTGACAACCAGGAACGTCTCATCGATGCCCACCGCATCGGCCGCGAAACGAACTGCCCCCGCCGTGTCCAACGGTTCAGGTTCAACGGCATAGCTAAGCGAGACACCGCCACAAACCGCATCAGGATAGGCAGCGCGAAACAAGTCTTCTTTGTAACCAAGAGCGAGTGTCACGTCGCTAACGCCGCCGCGTTTCAGTGTGCTGATGACATATTCGATCATCGGTCTGTCTACGACCGACAACATCTGTTTCGGGGTCGTCGCCGTAAGGGGTCGCAGCCTCGTTCCAAAGCCACCAACCAATACAACGGCCTTCATGACATCTCCCCTAGCCGTCGCTCCCGTCAGATTCTTCGACAGGAACGTCACCCTCGGTGTCTTCGGTGAGCGGATCCAGTGTGGTGGTGGTCAGTGGGTCTAGGCCCTCCCACTGAATCTCCGAGCCAACGCCCACAAGGGAGGCAATAACCTCTGGCACCGGAGGCGGAGGATCGTCGCCCACCGCTACCAGAGCGAAGGTAAAGCCCTCGCCATCGTCAAGTAGACGAATGTCATCAAAGTCGTCTTCGTACACTTCAATGATCTCGGGCCCACCAGCCGCTCCGATGTTCCAGCGCGCCACCTTGACTACGGCAGGTTCACCATCGCAACCGTCCTCAGCGAGAATCGGAGCGAACTCGCCGCTCTCAGCAAAAATCCCTTCAACATCTATGGACGCGGCCATGGCGTCAAGGAAAACCCCGAGACGGGCGTCGTCGCCTGTTGCTGAACTGTTGTACGGATGAATATGGATCAGCGAGTCTCCGTGGCTATGGATGCCATCGGGGTCAACCTGGTTTCGGAAAGGCGGTACCCGTTCGCCACAGTCATAAATCGTGTAGGCCGAGTGCCAATGATCCTCCGTCGTTGGCGAAGTCAAGGGGTCACGCGAACCGCGAGCAACAACCACCAAAACAACGCCGAGCACCACCACTAGGACCACGACCAGCGGAAAACCGAGTTGACGACGCTCCGAGGCCCCTCTAGAAGAGGATGCGGCCCTAGCCGCGCGTTGAACCTTTTTGGATGAACTTGCTTTCGCCACGAGCGAATACGCTAGCGCTGAAGCAGCGACGAACGGCGCGCTGAGTGTCCGATTCGCCTGTTGCTTTCAGACCTCATCACCGATTTTGACCTCAGCGGGGCCACCTCAGTTCCTCAAAGAGATCCGCATAGGCCGCGGCCACCCCTTTCACCGATGCCCATTGCAACACAAACTGCCTGCCTGCCGAACCCATAGCAGCCAAGTCGGAATTGTCAACTAGTTCCAGCACAGCCGCCGTGAAGGCCGCCTGGTCCTGGGGCGCAACCGCAATCCCTGCTCGTTGCGACGACACCACGGTCGCCACCTCAGTCCCGGAATCAAGCGAAGCCAACACGGCGCGGCCCGCCGCAAGGATCGAATAGAGCTTCGACGGCACCGAAGCCCTAGCAAGACCACGGCGCAGCGCGATGACGTGCACATCACCTGCGGCAAGAACTTCGGCGAGCCGTTCCACCGGCTGAAAATCAGCAAAAACTACGTTGTCGAGTCCGCTGGCTAGCGACTCGAGTTCTTGGCGTCTCGAGCCATCGCCATTGATAACAAACACCACATCGTCGCGATGAGCAAGTTCCCGGGCTGCCTCGACCATGAGTTCTAGCGGCTGAGAAAACCCCAGATTGCCCGCGTACATGACAACGGTTCGAGTGCCGAGTCCGAACTCGGACCGGTAGGAATTTTCACGGGCCCGTGGCCGGATCTGCTCGGTATCGACAAAGTTCGGGATAACACGAACCGTCTTAGCGGCACGATCCGTCGTTTCTGCGCGGACGATCTTCGACTCAACGTTGCTGCGGAGGTCCTCAGAAAGCACCGTTACAGCATCAGCGCGGCGGTACACAAACCGCTCCAATCCTTCCAACAGACGGATCACGCCTTGATTCGAAATCGCCCCGACCTCTACAGCAATATCGGGGAAAACGTCCTGGACGTTGAACACAAAAGGTGCTCGCCGCAACCGCGATGTCAGCCAGGCGGCCAAGCCGAGCGTGAGGGGTGGCGACATCGCCATGATCACTTCGGGGCGTCGCCGCTCAAGTAGCGAACAGAGACTGGCCAACGCGGTGAATCCACCGTAACCCAACGCCCGCGCCAAGATGTTGCGCTTGTTGGTCGGGAAAGGATAGACGCGAGTGATCGAACCCCAAGCCGTCGTCTCTTTGCGAATGATCCGACCCTTCCACGCCTCATCCACCGCATGCGCGGCATACCACGGGAGCGAAGTCACCACATCAACTTCGTGCCCCCTTGACACCAAACCACGAACGATCTCGCTGATCACCACCCCAGTCGGAGCTACATCCGGTTCAAAATGGGGACAGACGATCTGAATCCGCATTAGAGGCTCCGCCAAGCATCGATCAGTCGAGCGGCAGCAGACATCGGGGCGTAGTATTCCGCTCGCGCTTGTCCGGCGGTGCTCAAGCGACTCGCCAAAGATCCGTCCGAGACGATCTCGTCGATGGCTTCGGCCCAAGCGCCCGGGTCGTCGGCTTGAAGAAGCAGTCCGGCATCAGCCACCACCTCTGGCATGGCACTGTTGTCGCCTGCGATCACTGGAGTACCCGCATGCATAGCTTCGAGCAGTGGCAGACCGAAACCCTCATAACGCGATGGGAAAGCCAGCACATCAGCTCGTTGAATCAATGTTGACAACACTGAAGGGCTGACTCGACCGAGGCGAAGCACCCGGACCCGTGCTCTTGTGACCCTCGATGCAACCAACGCTTCAGCTCTGCCCTCGCCGCCCGTGAGCACCAAGCTAAGATCGGTGTGCCGTTGCGCAAGACGATCGACCGCCTCAAGCAACGTCCAGTGGTTCTTGTGGGGATGAGTGGCGGCCGGATAGAGAACCACAGGGCCATCTCCAAGCTCTTCGATCTCAGCTGGGTTGTCATGAGGAAGCGGTGCCGGATCCCAAGTCGATGACACCACCCGAATCTTGTCGGGGCTAACGCCAAGTCTTTCGACGATGGACTCCGCCACCCAGCTCGAAGGAGTGCAGATCAGCGAAGCGGCGGCTGCCGAGCGTTGCACAGCCCAACGCAAATACCGCCGTTTCGCTCGGCTGAAATTGGCAGGCATATCAAGCGGTTGCAAATCGTGGATCGTCAAGATGGCACGACGGTTTCGCACAGCCGGCAAGCGCCCACCGAAATGGTGCACGATGTCGGCGTTGCGAGTGGCTCGATGAACCAGAGTCGATTCAGCCAGTATCCGATACCCACGGTTACTCAAGGGACCCGCGATCGAAGCAGACTGCAGCGCCGTCATCCACGGACAGCTCTCCTTTAATCGTTTCGAAGCGACGATCTCAAGTGCAATGTCGGGCGGGGCAGTACGAACCACCGCAGCGAGCAGACGGGTCGTGTACTCCTCACTCCCTCCAACACCGCCCGGCACCAACCAGGCGAGATTCACCGCAACCGAGATCACTTGCGCACCATGTTGTAGGCAGCAGCAATCTCTGAGGCGGTGCGCTCCCAAGTCATCGTCGCGGCTCGTTTTGCACCGGCAACCGCCAGGTGCTCTCGAAGCTTGTCGTCGCCAACAACCGAGTCGATACCCGCTGCGATCGAATCGACGTTTTTTGGGTCAACCAGCACCCCGGCAGAACCCGCTACCTCGCCGGTGGAGGTGCCTGCACTGGTGACCACCGCCGTGCCCTGAGCCATTGCCTCAAGCACAGGCATGCCGAAACCCTCCATAAGACTCGGGTAGACGAACACATGGGCCAAGTCATAAAGAACTCTAAGATCGCCGCTCGGAACCGGTCCAAGGTGACGCACGTCAACAGTTGATCCTGTGATCAATTCACCCACATCGACTCCCCAACCGCCGGGTCCGACGAGAAGCAACGGCAAACGCTTCTCAGTTTGTGCCACCGCTGAAATCAGAGACTTGAGGTTCTTGCGAGGCTCGGTAGAACCAACCCACAGCAGAAATTGCGAAGGAAGACGATAGCGGGTTCGCACCTCCGAACGATCTCGTTCGCTCACCAACTGCGGAGTGACACCCCATGGCACAACACAGAGCCGGTCGGTCCCAAAACCGTGCGAGACACAATCCTGGTGCGTGTGCACCGACGGCACCAAGACCATGTCGGCGTGTCTTTTTGTCAACGCAAAGGCCCGGCTCATGAAAGCTACGCCTCGTTTGTTGAAATGTTCCGGGTGGCGAAGAAACGCAAGATCATGGATGGTTACCACCAACGCCGCATCGCCTGGGGGCGGAATCACACCGCCGGTAGCGTGAACAACATCAAGATGTCCGGTCCGCGACTGGATATTCGGCCTGCGAAACCGGTGCCAGGCTTCGTACAGCGCAACGCGGCCCAACCGCATGTGGCATACCTCGACGGGCGGAACTGCGAACTCGCTGGGAGGGCCGCTATGCGAGGCTGCTATTCCTACGACCTCCCAGTCGGAGTGCCGCGCCAAAGCCGCCAAACTACGGACCGTGGAGATAGCGGTGCCACCCGGAACGCGATGCCAGCATTGTTCGACGATGGCACCGACGCGACCACCCACCATTTATGTGGCCGCGGCCGCGTCGACTTCTTGGGAAGGAACCGGGGTTGGTTCTTCTGGTATCTCCGTGGGCAAGGTGATGAGCATCTCGGTGTATTCGCCTATTTCGGAATCGACACTGATGGTTCCGCCGTGCTGACGCACTATGTCGCTGGATATGGCAAGACCGAGTCCGGTGCCGCGATCCGTTGGTTTCGTTGTAAAGAACGGGTTGAAGATCTTATCGGCCACGTCGGGAGGAATCCCGTTGCCGTTGTCTTTGATCCGAATCTCAACGTGCTCCTCGGTGCGTTTGGTGCTGAGCCAGAGCATTGGCGAATATGACTCTCCATATGGTTCGTTCTCTTCAGCCGCACCCCAAATCTGAATACGTTTCTCGTCGGTGGCGTCACAGGCGTTGCCCACCATGTTCAAGAACACCCGGCTCAGGTCTCGGGCGATGACCCTCATCTCACCCACCTCCTCGTCAAGATCGTGTTGCAGATCAAGCTGGAACTCTGAATCGGTGGCGCGCGCTGAGTGATAGGCCAGACGAGCGTGCTCCTCTAAGAGGTTGTTTATGTTGGCCATCTGCCATTCACCAGTGTCGCGGCCCATCGAAAGCATGTCGGTGACGATCCGGTTGGCACGATCTCCGTGGGAGCGAATCCTCCCAAGGTTGCCGCTGAGGTCACCCTGAATCTCTGCGATCCATGACTTCTGATCCTCTGAGATACTGTCGCCGATTTCCTCAAGAATCTCGTTCAGTTCCTCAATCAATTCCTCTGATGCCTCCGAGAAGTTCTTGACGAAATTCAGAGGATTCTTGATTTCATGTGCCACACCCGCCGTGAGCTCACCGAGTGCAGCCAATTTCTCCCGCATAACGATCTGATCTTGCGCCCGTTGCAGATCGGCAAGCACATCTTCCAACTGGGCGTTCTTCTCCTGTAATTGCTCCGCCATCTCCTCGACCAGGTTGAGGCGTTGCACCTCCAGCGCGTGTCGGCGAAACACCTCCAATGCCGCGGCCATTTCCGCGACCTCGTCACGTCCCCCGACATCAGCCGTGAGTTCTAAATTGCCTCCCGCCATCCGCCGCATCCAATCCGACAAGCGAGCCAAGCGGCGCAAGAGCACTCGACCCACTTGCAAGATGATCAACAAGCCGCCGCCGATACTGATCGCACTAATCGCCAACAGCAGTGCTCGACCTGTCAATATCGCCTGCTCAGATGCCTCGGTCGCATCTTGAACGCTGGTTTCAGCGGCTCTAACCAGCGAATTCACATGGTCGAGAAGATCTACAGCGACCTCTCGATTGCGTTCCAACAGGTCCTCCTGCAACTGCAACAGCTGTAGTTCCGATTCGCGTAAATCGAATCCTCCCTGTTCTCCTCCCAAAATGAACAGCCTTCCGAACAGCTGATCAAACTCATCAGCCAAGAGCGGATCACTTTCCTTCAGCTGAGAAATATTTCGCTGGATACGGGCGGACGATGCTTCAAACCGTTCACGCAACGGCTCAATGGTTGAGGCATCCGACAATCCAAAGGCGCTCGCTAGCAACTGTGTCGATATGTTGGCGTTGGCTTGTAGCTCTGCGAGGAAACGGTAACTTCTGAGTTCCTGTTCCGAAAGGTGATCGGAGCGAGAACTAGGTGGCTCCTCAATGTCTTGAAAGCCCGTCATGAGGTAGAAGAACTGATCGTCCAGAGCGGGGATGAGCGCCGCGTCGATTTCAGCGCGCAATTCGGTGAGCTGTGCTTGGAGGCCAGATTTCAGTTCCGCGAGCCGAAACAACTCGATCCGGTCCATCTTGATTTCTTCGATGTTCGAACGGAGCGTGACCCCGAGACCTCGAACGAGTTGTTCTTGGCCGGGGCTCGTGGCTGCCGATTCCAAAGCAACAACCAATTCCGAATCGAACGCTGAGTACGTCTCGTTGATATCGGCAGAAATAGAGTCCAAGTCTTCTAGCGTGGCTGCCGCGATGCGAGGAGCAGCCGCGACCAACTCGCTGTTGTACTGAGCGACACCGAAAGCCACCACCATCGCCGGAACACTGCCCTCGTTAACCCGCTCCTGGACATCGCCCACTCGATTGATCGAAAACCAGCCGACCAAGCTAGCTGCGACGGTGAGCACGACGGCTGAGCCAATCCCCGTATAGAGGCGAGTCGAGATGCGAAAACGGCTCTCGGCAATTCGTTTGAGCCAGTCTCTCATGGAGCCACGTCCTGCCAGATGTTGAGTGGGCGATAGTCGCCGTTCTCATCGATCATGGTCCAAAAAACTTGGTCTGAACCCTGATTGTCTCCTTCCCCATAATTCAGTACGAATCCGTCGATATCTATGGGTTCAGAAGAACCGAAACGATCCGAAAAGCAGTCCCTGTCGACGGTTCGCCCGCAGCTTTGTAGACCGGCAATAGCCAAACGACCCGCAAGGTATCCCTCCAAAGAAACGAATCCGGGCACGGCTTCTGAATGATACGCCGACAAGGCATCAAGATAGGAAGACACCACACCGACGCTGGCATCAGACGGGAAAGGCACAACCTGCGTGGTCAACACTCCAGCACCATTGGGACCCAGTTCTTGCGCTAGCGCATTGCTGCCTACAAACGAGATCGTGACAAACACCGCGTCCATGCCTATTTCACGCGCCCAACGAATGAGCCAGGCGACTGGTTGGTAGGCACCAATCACGATCACTCCTTCGGGATTACCCTGCTTAAGGTCCAATAGACCGGTCTTGACGGCTGTCGTGTTACGTGGGTACAAGCCCACAGACACCGCTTCCATTCCGCGACGGTCAAGGGCTGCGCGCGCTCCGTTGTATCCAGCCTGCCCGAAGGAGTCGTCTTGATACATGACCGCGATCCGTTCAATCCCCAACTCCGAGACGAACCGTGCCACCATTTCTTCGGTCTCCTGGTTGTAAGACGCCCGGAGATTGATCACGTTGCCCCATTGCGGATCTCGCAGGAACGCGGCACCGGTGAATGGCGCCAGGTAAGGAATCTCGGCAGCCGAGGCAACCGGTACCGCAGATCGCGAAGTGGGCGTGCCGACCGCACCAATCAACGCGAAGATGTCTCCGTTGTTGATCAGCCGCTGGGTGTTGTCAATAGCGGCTTCTGGTTCATAGGCGTCGTCGAAAGACACCAGCTCCAGATGTCTCCCATGGACTCCCCCACTTTCATTCACCTCTGCAAAGGCGGCCTCAATGCCCAGACGCATGCCATTGCCAAGGTCCCTAGCCGGGCCACTAAAGGCCGCGGACTGACCGAATACCACACGATCATCAAAGACCCCCGGCGATGCGCCTGAGCCATTCTGGGCTGGGCTGTTGTCGTCTGGGAGGCTCGACGCCGTAACCGTTGACCCCGCAGTGGTAGGTGTGCCATCACTTGAGTCGTTCTCATCGGGCGACGAGGAACAGCCGGAACCGACCAGCGCCAACGACAAAACCAGGACAACGATCTTACGTCTTGATGAGCGGCAATTCTCCTCCATCACCAGACCACCATCGCAATATCGGTCTAGTTTCTTTGGGTCGTCATAGTCAGAAGATTCCTGCCGCGTTCTCGCCTATAGCTGACATTGTCCATCATCGTGCGCACCAAATGGACGCCCAACCCACCTACGTGACGGTCTTCGACCGAACCCGTCACCTCAGGCTTGGGGGCGTCCGTCAATGGGTCGAAAGCCACTCCATTGTCCGAGAGCCGTATCGAGACAAGGTCTTCGGACGAGGTAACGGTCACCTCTATCTCTGCAAGCCCCTCATGGCTCCCGTGAGTCATCACGTTGATGACCAATTCTTCAAGCACAAGGTTGACTCTGAAGACAACCTCAGGGGCCCAACTCTCCCGCTCAGCAGTTTCCTCGACGGCGCTTGAGAGACGCTCCAGTTCCGCAGGATCGTTTCCCAACTCAAGGGACAGGACGGTGCTAATGGTCTTACCCTTCTGCTCGCAGTGTCATGCAAGTGATGTCGTCGGACTGTGCGGCGTCACCCGCAAAATCCATGACTGAATCGAAGATGGCATCGTTGACCGCGCGTGCTCCAGATGGTCGAGATTTTGAGAAGAGGTTCTCCAGACGGTCCATCCCGTACTCTTCTTCACTCTCATTCATGGCTTCGGTCACACCGTCCGTGTAGAAAATGATGTGGTCTCCAGGCGAAAGGGTGATCGTCATCTGCTGATACTCCAGGTCGGGCACCAAACCCAGGGCCACGCCCCCAGTCAGGGGTAGACGGGTGGCGTTGCCGTCGGTGTCTATCAAGACAGGTGCGTTGTGACCGCCGTTAGCGAAAGTCAGCACGCGGCTAGAGGGGTCATACACGGCGTATATGAGGGTCACGAACATGGCTGTCTCGTTGTCTTCACACAGCAGATTGTTGACCTCTGCCAACACCTTACTTGGGTTACCGAGACCTATCGCAGCTCCCTTCAGCAGGGTCCGGCTAGACATCATGAACAGCGCGGCCGGTACGCCCTTGTCCGAGACGTCCGCTACGGCCAAGCCGAGCACTCCTCCTTCAAGACGCATGACATCGAAGAAGTCTCCCCCTACCGCACGCGCCGGTTTCATGCTGGCGTATACGTCGAAATCGGAACCTTGGGGAAATCTCTTCGGAAGGATCGACTGCTGCATCTGACTGGCGACGTCGAGTTCGTTCTGCAACGCAACAAGCCGATCTCGTGCGCCTAGGGCATCGCGCCATTCCAGGAGTTGTTGCAATGTCCGATCGATGGTGAGTTTCAAGTCGTCGAAGTCGACTGGCTTGGTAACGAAATCGAACGCTCCCCGATTCATGGCTGTGCGAATGTTCTTCATGTCGCCATATGCGGAGATGATCACAGACCGGATATTGGGATTGACCTTGGGGATCTGGTCAAGTAATGCCAGTCCGTCCATCTTCGGCATGTTGATATCGGAGAGAACGATGACAATTTCATCGTCCTCTCGTAGGCACTGGAGTGCCTCCACACCATTTTGAGCGAACACGAACTGATACTGACCATTGCGCACATAGCGGCGCATTCGCTGCTGTACAAGTGGCTGCAGGTCCGGCTCGTCGTCAACGACGAGAATTTTGTAGGGGGGTTGTATGCCACTCATGCTGTTCTGCTCCAACTCTTGAGGTCAACCTTCAATACGCGACACTCCCGAGGAGTGATTCAAGCAGTCGTTAGCTCAGGCAGCGGTCACAGCCCAAGACCGGACATGGCGTCGCCGGTGTCGGCGTATACGGGAACGATCTTGTCGAAGCCGCTGATCTCGAAGACTTCCCGGATCGAGTCCGAAAGTGAGCAAACCGCCAGCTTGGCATTCTGTTGTTGAAGAGTCTTGGCAACAAGCAGAACCACGCGCAGACCAGCACTGCTGATATACGACAACCCCTCGAAGTCAAGGACCATCGACTCGCCATCAGCGCCGATACTTGCTTCCAGGCCTTCATGGAAGTCACGGGCGTTGGCACCGTCAACTCGGCCGACGGCCTGCACGATCACCGCTCCACCCGTATTGTCACTTGTTAATTCCATTGGGTTTCATTCCCTCATATCGCTGACTGATGATCGGCTGGATTGCGACTGCCGACGCTCTCATTGCCGAATCGTCGCCAATCGTACACGGGTCTACCGACCGATGTCATGCTCGAACCAAGAAAGCCATACCAAGAAAGCCATACCGAGACCGAACGGTTCGGTGGCTGAGCGGGCGGTTGCGTTAGCGGGCCACTTGGTCAGTCTTCCTCGGGCATCAGAACGAACTCGGGGTAAGTCTCAATTCCCAACTCACCCGCGTCCTGACCTAGGCGTTCGACTTGAGGCGAGACACGAATTCCCAAGAGTGCATCCATAGCCCGCCATACGACGTAGGAGACGATGAACACAAAAACTCCGATAGACACGACGCCGAGCAACTGAATATGGAAACGGCCACCAGCGGCGATAGTGACCGCCAGGGTCCCCCAGATGCCCGACGCAAGGTGGGCAGGGATAGCTCCGACAACATCGTCAATCTTGAACCTTTCAAGCACTCTGGTCGCCAAGGTGCAGACCAAACCACCCACCGCTCCGATGATGATGGCCCACCAATGATCGGTAATGGCGGGGCCGGCAGTGATCGCCACCAGCCCGGCGATCGCTCCGTTCATCCCGGCGAACAGATCCATACGTCCTAGGAGAGGCCGCGAGACAGCCAACGCAGCCAACACACCAGCTGACGCTGAGAGATTGGTGTTGACCAAAACGTTGCTCATCGCTACCGCATCCGAAGCGGTTCCCAGCGCCAACTGCGACCCGCCGTTGAAAGCAAACCACCCCAACCAGAGGATGAACACTCCCAAGGTGAATATCAAGACGTTGGACGGAGGTGTGGGCTTGACGCTGCCGTCTTCGCGGTACTTGCCGAGGCGCGGTCCCACCACCAAGACGCCGGCGAGCGCTGCCCAACCACCAGTTCCGTGAACGATCGTGGACCCGGCAAAGTCTATGAACCCCTCTTGGGCCAGCCAGCCACCGCCCCATGTCCAGGCACCAACCACCGGGTAGATAAACGCCGTAAGGATTAGCGTGAATAGAAAGAACGGCCACATCTTGACGCGCTCGGCAATCGCACCAGAGACGATCGAGGCCGCGGTTGCTACGAAGACCATCTGGAAGAACCAGTCCGACATGACGGCATAACCGTTACCGACAACTGCGGCCAGCGCCGACTCGTCTCCGTCAAGCAGCGATATTTCATCCGCAGAAGTGGAATAGAAGATCTCGAAGGTACCGATGTAGTCGCTGACATCGACATACATCAGGTTGTAACCAACCATGAAGTAGGCAAGACCCGCTATCGAGTAGATACCAATGTTCTTCAAACAGATCATCGACGCGTTCTTGGAGCGAACCGCGCCGGACTCCAGCATGGTGAAGCCCGCAGCCATCCACATGATCAATGCGCCCCAAACGAGAAACGCGAACGTGTTGAAAATGAACTGTGTTTCGTCGTTGACAGCGGAGTCAGCCGCCGAAGCAAGACTTGGCATGATGGCCAAGAACGTGAGCGTTAGTGCCGCGAGACCCACTGCCTTGGTAGTCCTCCGACGGCGAAAAAGATTCGACACACTTCCTCCCTATGGTCGAGATCGATCAAGCCCCAGCGACTTTAGTCTCAATCCCGGACGCACATCAGTGAAACGCGAATGACTGTGGCCTCGCAGCTGGCGGCTACGATCACAGAGATGCTCCGTGACTCCAACGTTCAGCCAGAATTCGAGCATCAGCGGGTCTTCCTCACCGGTGGCAGCGGGTTTCTCGGGACGGCAGTTCAAGCCGCATTGGCCCGGCGCGGAGTTCTTGATGTGGTCGCCCCCTCAAGTTCCGAGGTCGATTTCTTGGAGCAGAATGAAGCCCAGGCTGCCATCGCCGATCACGCGCCCGACATCGTCATCCATCTGGCCGCACGCGTCGGCGGTATCGGCGCCAACATGGTTGCCCCGGCTCAGCTGTACATCGACAATCTGCTGCTCGGCACCAATCTGATCGAGGCATGCCGCATCGCCGAGGTTTCAAAAACCCTGGTCATCGGAACCATCTGCTCATACCCCAAACACACCCCGGTTCCCTTCCGCGAGTCCTCGTTGTGGATGGGCTACCCCGAAGAGACCAACGCCCCTTACGGGATCGCCAAGCTGGCTCAGCTTGTCCACCTTCAGGCCAACCGAGCTCAGTACGGGCAGCGCAGCGCCTACCTGATGCCCACAAATCTCTACGGTCCGGGCGACAAGTTCCACCCCGATGTGTCGCATGTAATTCCCGCGTTGATTCGAAAATGCGTAATCGCTCAGGAGGCGGGTGCCGAAGAAATTGACGTGTGGGGATCTGGTGGCGCTAGTCGGGAGTTTCTATATGTTGACGATGCCGCAGAGGGCATAGTTCTAGCTGCAGAGTTCTGGGAAGGACCTGAGCCGGTCAACCTTGGCGCAGATCATGAGATGTTGATCAAGGAACTCGTGGAGACCGTCGTTGAACTAACGGGCTATGAAGGTCATATCCGCTGGGACAACAGTCGACCAGACGGCCAACCGCGACGCGGTGTTGACGCCGGTCGTGCCCGCGAACTCTTCGGCTTCACCGCCAACACCGATTTCAAAGATGGCCTACAAGCCACCATCGACTGGTATCTGGCCAATCGCGAGCTAGCCGAATCCCGGCGTAGCTAGAGAGCGGAAGTAATCAGCCGTTTCTGCTACACCTTCACGCAGCGCAACGGTTGGGTTCCACCCCAATAGCTCTTGAGCGCGTGTGGTGTCGGGGCGCCGACGCCTCGGATCATCGACAGGTAACGGGAGGTACCGAACGGGTGATCCAGAACCGGTGACCTCCAAGACAATCTCAGCCAACTCTGTGACCGTGAACTCGAAGGCGCTGCCAATGTTGACCGGATCGTGTTCGCCGGACTCAAGCAAAGCGACAATCCCGCGGACCTGATCATCAACGAAACAGAAACTGCGTGTCTGTGTACCATCGCCGTAAACAGTGATGGGTTCGTTGGCGAGCGCTGCCACGATGAAGTTCGATACGACGCGCCCGTCGTTGGGGCGCATACGCGGACCGTAAGTGTTGAAGATCCGCACTATCCGAGTATCAAGGTCGTGATACCGGCAATAGGCCATTGTCATTGCCTCAGCGAAACGCTTTGCCTCGTCGTAGACCCCGCGAGGTCCTACCGGATTGACGTTGCCCCAGTACTGCTCCACTTGCGGGTGGACCAACGGGTCGCCATAGACCTCTGAAGTCGACGCCAACAAGAACGTCGCCCCTTTCGCCTTGGCCAAGCCAAGGGTGTTATGAGTGCCTAACGAACCAACCTTCAGGGTCTGAATCGGCATCTTTGAATAGTCGATCGGTGACGCCGGGCTAGCGAAGTGCAGCACTGCGTCCACCGCGCCCGCGATATCCACATAACGGGAAACGTCGTGCTCAACAAGCGTGAACCCCTGATGCTCGAGGAGATGAGCGACATTTGACCGAGTCCCGGTCGAGAAGTTGTCGATACAAACGACATCATCCCCGCGGGCAATCAGCTGGTCGCACAGATGCGAGCCAAGGAACCCTGCACCGCCGGTAACAACGACCCGCACCGTCTTAATTCCTTCCGATGCCCTGATAGGTGAAGCCCCTGCTCAGCAAAGCCTCGCGGTCCAAAATGTTGCGGGCATCGACTACATGACGCGAAGCCATGGATTCTGAGAGCTTGTCGAGATCAAGCAGCTTGAATTCGTCCCATTCGGTCAGAACAACGAGAGCCTCCGCACCTTCGCAGGCAGCATAGGGATCGTCAGCCACGACGATCTCATCAATGTCAACCGTTGTAACCGCCGGGTCGTAAGCCCGAACCTTGGCTCCTTGGGCTAACAACAGGTCTGCTACCTCCAATGCCGGAGAGTTACGAGTGTCGTCGGTTCCGGCTTTGAAGGCGAGTCCGAGCAGGGCGATAGTGGCTCCGCTCAACGAAACCACAGACGCAACCTTGCTCACCACACGCTTGAACTGTTCGTCGTTGGCCTTGAGCACTCCTCGCATCAAAGAGAAGTCGTATCCGGCATCCTCGGCCATTGAGATGATCGCCCGCGTGTCCTTGGGAAAACACGAACCACCCCAACCGGGGCCTGGACGCAGAAACTCACTACCGATGCGCTTGTCGTGGCCCATTGCTACCAACACGTCACTGACATCGGCGCCGACAGCTTCACATACCGCGGCGATGGTGTTGACGAAGCTGAGTTTCGTGGCAAGGAAGGCATTGGCCGCATATTTGGTGGTCTCGGCCGAAGCCGGATCGGTGATCATGACCGGGGCACCGCTGCTCCCATGCAGGTTCGCCACACGATCGGCTGCGGCTGGGTCGTCCGCACCAATCACCACACGATCGGGGTTGAGAAAATCAGCAATGGCGGTCCCTTCCCGAAGAAACTCCGGGTTGGACACGACCGCGATATCGGGCCGACCCATCGCCTCTTCAACCAGGCGCGTCGAACCCACTGGAACCGTCGATTTGTTGACGACAATCGCCCCATGTCGAATATGTGCGCTGACCTCGGCCGCGGCAGCTCTCAGATGGTTCAGGTCAACCGAACCATCAGCTGATTGAGGTGTAGGTACGCAGAGGTAGACAAAATCGGCATCACCGACGGCGTTGGCGGCACCCACAACAAACGACAGACGCCGAGATTCAAGTCCCTCGGCAACCAACTCCGAAAGACCGGCTTCATATATCGGCACGTCACCAGATTGCAGGCGTTGCACCTTGTTGACATCAATATCAGCACACACCACATCGTGGCCCAGGTGTGCAAAACAGGCTCCGGTGGTGAGACCAACGTACCCCGTGCCGATCACCGCGATCTTGCTCATAAAGAAGGCCGAGTGTAGAGGGGTGTTGCTATCAACGCCGGGCGTAGCCGGAGCCCCCCGCACGTTGCAGTCGCCGGGCGTAGCCGGAGCGCCCCGCACGTTGCAGTCGCCGGGGATAGCCGGAGCGCCCGAAAGATCAGCCGCATGATTGGCCTTCGGGGGGGCGACCGATAACGCGCTCAGAGGTTGAGGAGATGTCTGTGCTCGTAGCGGAGGCTCCAGTCGTTGCGGGAGCAACTTGATCAACGCTTGACGACCGAACGACCGCAGACGACAGATCTGGGATATCCACGGTCCCGTGAGCCGCCACCTCCTCATGCATCTTTGAGGGGTCATGCGGGAACAGGAACGAAATTTGCTCATGGTCGGCACCCAACACAACCCGGAGATCACCAGTTGCGCCAGCATCTTCCACAAGCGCTGGAATCGGGATCAAGTAACGCGCAACTGTTTCAGCTTCCGAACGACGATCCGGCGGGTATACGACCACCGAAATCCCCTGGTCGGTCCCGTAGAGATACCTGGAGGTTACGTTGAAACCGAGATCGGCGAGAAGGTCACCGTCCTCATTCAGCAGCGTTTCGTCTGTTGCGTAGAGATCCAAAATCACGTCGCGTGGCTGCGTTTGATCGGCTGCTCCTCTGAAAATATCGAAGATCTCCTCGTGAACGCCGGGTACGAGTTCTTCACCGACATACACACCGGCCTCGTCATGAATTGTGTTCACTTGAAGTTCCAAGCGCGTGAGATTGTCGGGGTTGAAGTCGCTGAACACCTTACCGAGATCAATCAACTCCAAAGGAGTGAGTTCGCTGTCGAGAACCACACTGCTAGCACCCGATTCGATCAAGCTGCCCAAAGCAGTTGGATTGCGCGCACCGCGGCTGACCGCACGACTCAGCGCAAGAACCAGAAAATCCTGCTGACGTTCAATGCGTCCGAAGTCAGAGTTGCCCACCATCACCCAGCGATCATCGATGAACTGTTCATAGGATCGAGATCGCACGTAGGCGAGAGCCGCAACACCATCAAGGACATGGCAGCCAGGTTCGACGATATCGAGACCGGTGTTGCGGTCACGGGTGGGATGATCGAACCAGACCGGTACACCGTTCAGAACATCAACTACCTCCCTGAATCCTAGGAAATTGATCTGCACGTAGTGATTGATTTCGATGTCGAACTGAGAGGTGATCGTCTCGACCAGGGTCTGCGGACCGCCAATCAACAGCGCCGCGTTGATCCGGTATTTTCCGGCTCCCGGGATGTGGTCTGTCAACAGGTCACGCGGAATTGACAGCACCCAGGCCTGACCAGAGATTGGGTCGACCCGCAAGATGGTGATGCTGTCGGCGTTGAAAGTGCCGCGGGCGTCATAGGTTCGCCCGATGTGAATCGGGTCGTTGGGATCAATGCCCAAAGCGCTGTCGTTTCCGATCAATAAGAAGTTGACCGGATCCCCTTTTGCCGTGTCAGTGATCAGAACTTCACCAGAGATCTCAATGCGGCCAAACCCCGACACAGCATCGGAGATGTTCTCAATCAACCACGCGGCGGCGATGGCTGAAACGATCACCACACCGCACAACATCATCACGATGCGTTGCGGCCAAGAACGCCGCAGCACAACTTTTCTCTGAGTAGCTCCAGGCGCTGGGACCTCTGACACATTGCGGAGCGTAGTGGTCTAATAGCCGACCGCGATATCACCAGTGGCTACGTTGCCGGTCGCAGGTGGATCACGTCTCCGGCTGTGATCGTCAGACTCGTTGCATCATCGCAGCGAAGGACGAGATGCCCTTTGTCGCCCAGCTCGACCGCCTCTCCCAGAAAAAAACGGTTTCCCGGCAGTTCAACCCTTACGCGGGTCCCAAGGGTCGCTGAGTTGGTCCGCAGTTCCTCCATCACCAACACAGGGTTGGCGAGCCGTGGCGCCAACGCGCTCAGCAGGCCGGACAACAGCAGATCACGGTCAGCGAGGCTGCCCCGTTGAACCATTCCACACTCAACCATTGAGGTCGCTGCCATTGAGGTGGCTCCCCGTTGACGCTCGATAGCGGTGATATTGATTCCCACACCCACCACGATGGATTCGTTCGGTTCGGCTACGTATTCGGCTAGCACACCACCGAGTTTTCCGGGAGCAGCGCCATCTTCGACCACTAGGTCGTTAGGCCATTTTGTTAGCACGGTAGCGGTAGTCAACTGATCGGCAGCCAGGCGCGCCGCTGCACCTACCGCGGCGACGACGCCAGCACCCTCGAGCGATACAGGCACACGAATGCTCACCAGCAGCGCATTGTTGGGATCGTCGTCCCACGCCCGGCCCAGCCGACCTCTTCCCGCAGTCTGGTGGTCAGCTACCAGCACCGCCGGCCCAAAAGTACCGTCACCTGCTTCGGCAACGAGGTCTGCATTGGTTGACCCGGTAACCTCTACGTGGCGCAGGGGTCCAAGTCCCGTAGCGTTGGCCACGCGGCTGCTTGCCGCAAACGGATCTCCCGCTGATGTCGCAACCTCATGGCTCATTCGACTAATCATTACCCTGTGTTTTCCAAAGTACTCATAGCAAACCGTGGTGAGATCGCGGTTCGAATCATTCGTGGATGCCGCGAACTCGGCATCGCCACTGTGGCGGTCTACTCCGATCTTGATCGCGATGCGCTCCACGTGCGCCTTGCCGACGAGGCCTACAGCCTGGGCGGAAAGACCAGCGCTGAGTCCTACCTCAACACCGACGCAATCCTCGACATCATTGAACGCAGCGGTGCTGATGCTGTGCACCCTGGCTACGGATTCTTCTCCGAAAACGCCGATTTCGCGCGCGCGATAACCGAACGCGGTGTCACCTTCATCGGACCGGACCCCACCGCCATCGAGGTTATGGGCGACAAGATCTCGGCCCGCGAAGCCGCCGAGAGAGTCGGCGTGTTCGGCGTTCCCGGTACTACCGAGACGATAACCGACGTCGGCCAGATCATTGATTTTGGCAATTCGCAGGGTTGGCCGGTTGCGGTAAAGGCGGCTTTCGGCGGCGGTGGGCGTGGCATGAAAGTCGTGAACAGCGCCGAAGAAGCTGCCGAGCAACTTGAGGCTGCCCAACGAGAGGCTCTTTCGTATTTTGGGCGCGACGAGTGTTACATGGAACGCTATCTCACCAAGCCACGCCATGTGGAAGTCCAGATTCTGGCGGACAAGCACGGCAATTGTGTCTACCTCGGAACTCGCGATTGTTCGGTTCAACGCCGACACCAGAAGCTGATTGAAGAAGCACCCGCTGCAAACATCGACCCGGACATCATCGCCGCGATGGGCGAAGCGGCCGTCAAGGTCGCTCAAGGCTGCGATTACGTCAATGCAGGAACGGTCGAGTTCCTGTATGAAGACGGCAGTTTCCACTACCTGGAAATGAACACTCGTCTCCAAGTCGAGCATCCAGCAACTGAGATGGTCACCGGCATTGATCTAGTAGAACAACAGATCCGCGTTGCCGCTGGTGAAAAACTGCCGTTCACCCAAGACGACATCGAAATCGACGGGCACGCGATCGAGATTCGGATAAACGCCGAGGATCCCGCCGGAGGAGCGTTTCTGCCTTCGCCAGGAACTATCACGGCACTCAGAACCGCCGATGGTTTCGGTACTCGTTTCGACACCGGCTACCAAGCAGGTGACGAAATCAGCCAGTTCTATGACAACTTGATCGGAAAGCTCATCGTCTGGGGCAAAGATCGTCCGACCGCGATCGCCCGGGCTCTACGAGCACTCAACGAAACCACCATTGAGGGGGTCGCGACCACCACCACGGCCGCGATAACCATTCTGGAACATCCAGACTTCGCTGCCGTCACCCACAGCACCAAGTGGCTGGAAGAGACGGTCGATCTGAGCACCATCAGCGTGGCTGCTGTTGCCGAGGTCGAAGACTCAGACGAACCCAAAATCAAGCGAGATGTCGACGTTGAGGTCAACGGCAAGCGATTCTCCGTCTCAATGTGGGTTCCCGAGAGCGCCCGAACCCCTAGTGGAGCAACTGCCCCACGGGCACGCCGCTCCGGCCGCGGCGCGTCCAGCGGTGGATCTGGCAGCGGCGATGTCACCGTGCCTATGCAGGGGACGATCGTCAGAGTGCTCCTTGCCGTAGGCGACACCGTTGATGCTGGCGACACCATCGTCGTCTTGGAGGCGATGAAAATGGAGAACAACGTCGCCGCGGAGAAGGCAGGAACGATCAAAGAAATTCGAGTCGTTGAAGGTGACTCCGTCGGCGGTGGAGACATCGTCGCGGTAATCGAGTAACGAACCTCACCTTTCGGCGGCTCGGCTATTCGGCTGCTTCGCCCTACTCGGCGGCTTCGCCCTATTCGGCGGCTTCGCCCTACTCGGCGGCTTCGCGGAGCGCTTCAGCGAGAGTCGGATGCACGAGCGCGCTCTCGTGAATGTCGGCGACAGTGAGACCATTGCTGACCGCTACCGCCAGCACTGAAATCAGTTCAGCAGCGTGCCGACCGACAATCGACCCACCAAGGACAACCCCAGTCGCGGGATCCGACACGATCTTCACAAAGCCGCGAGGATCATCGTTGATCTGGGCCTTCGCCGAGGAAGCAAAAGGGACTTTAGTTACGCGAACCTTGCGACCTTCAGAAAATGCGTCTGCCTCAGCGAGTCCGACATCGGCGATTTCGGGTTCAGTGAAAATTGCGGACGCGGCTTTGTCGTAGTCGATGACGCGGCGCCGAGACACCGAGAGTGCCCCGAGCGCGTGTTCCGCAATTTTCTGTCCTTGGATGCTCGCCACCGAAGAAAGCGGAAGGCGCCCACTAAGGTCGCCGGCTGCATAAATGTGGCTGATGTTGGAGCGCAGGTTCACGTCGACCGGCACATACCCGTCTTCTGAGTCCACACCAGCATTGTCCAGACCAAGCGATTCGCTATTGGGAACCGAACCGATGGCCAAAAGTGCGTGCGATCCCGTCACCACCCGGCCATCGTCGCAACTTACAGTTGCTTCCTCGCCTTCTGTGGATATACCGATGGCGCGGGCCCCTTTGAGCAGATGAACCCTCCGACGTAGGAAATCCTCCTCCAACGCGGCCGCCACTTCAGGGTCTTTGGCTGGGAGCACTTGTTGACGACTGACTATCAAGGTGACTTGAGACCCCATCGACTGAAACATGTGGACGAACTCAACGCCGGTGACGCCCGAGCCGATCACGACGAGGTGCTCGGGCATCGTTGGAGGCGGATAAGCATCTCGAGTGGTAAGCACCCGGACGCCGTCGACTGGTGCCCAATCAGGGAGGCGAGGGCGGCTGCCAGTGGCCAATACGATCACGTCGGCTTCGAAGTCGATCGTTTCGTCCGCGGTGGTCGCCCTCACAGTATGGGCATCAAGCATCGTCCCCGTGCCGTGAGCGAATTGAACGTGCTGGCTGGCGAGCAGGCTACGAATTTGACTCTCTAAGCGGCGTTCGAGAGTCGCTAGACGATCTCGAAGTTGGTCAAGATCAACATCGGTTGCAACCTCAGAAAGCCCCATGCGCATGGAGCGTTGCACGAAGGATCGGGCGTTACCTGCTGCGATCATCGCCTTGGACGGGATGCAGTCCCAGAGATGGGCAGCTCCGCCGATCGTGTCTTGCTCCACAAGCACGACCTCTGCGCCCAATCGTGCCGCTGTAGTGGCGCAACTATTGCCCGCGGGACCCCCACCGATAATTACCATGCGAGTCGTCATCAAGCGCAGATGCTAGCTGTCCGTTTGTCGCATTGTCGCTACATCGGCGAGTATGACCGCGCTACATGGGGGCGCTATCGCTACTGACGGCTAGATTCAGCGGCTGTGGCCCTCGCCGCTTCTGAAGCTGACCCCGCTGATGACGCCGTTTGCGACCACGCGCCTGCGCCATTGAATTGGAACCCAAACACGCTAACGCTCGCAGCGATCGCCGTCGCCGTTGGAGTTGTCCTGCGTTTCGTTGCTCCCTCGCCGTTGTGGCTGGATGAGGCGCTTTCGGTCAACATCGCGCAGCTGGACTTCGACCAGTTGGTTGAAGCGCTCCGACATGACGGCCACCCCGCTCTCTACTACTTGCTACTCGGTTGGTGGATGGATGCCTTTGGCGACAGTGACCTGGCGGTGCGCTCGTTGTCCGCGGTTTTTTCTTTGCTCTCGGTCTGGGTGCTCTACAGAATCGCCCGCCGATACGGCTCCACAACCGCGCAAGTAACGCTGCTGATCGCTGCCACCTCCCCGTTTCTGATCCGCTACGGAACCGAAGCTCGGATGTATGCTCTGTTGGCCCTGCTGTGTTGCGTTGGTTGGCTATGTGCAGAACGGGCAATAGAACGTTCGTCACCTGTTCGGCTCCTGCTCTTGGCGCTCACCGTCGCCGCACTGATACACACTCACTACTGGAGTTTCTGGCTGATCGGCGCGGCGCTGATTGTGGCGGTAACCAACATCGCCTTCGGAGCGAGCAACACTCGTGCGGTTGCGGTGCGTATCGGAGGTGCAATCGTTGCGGGCAGCGCCACATTGCTCGTTTGGTTCAGCGTGTTTTCAGAACAGCTTCGAACCACAGGAACGCCGTGGGCCGACCGGGCGCGACCCGCAGAAATCGTTGTTGAGACGATTCAGGCAATCGGTGGAAACAACCGGTTCGAGGGCGAACTCTTGGGGATCGTGCTAGCTGTCCTAGCGATACTGGGCGTGTTGGCCTGCCGCATCGACGGACGCAATTTAGTGCTTCGGTTCGCTGCTGGGAATCTGGATCGTGGGTGCCTGTGCGTGCTGTTAACACTCGGTATTGGCGGAGCCGTTGCCTTGGTAATGGATGGTGCGTTTGAAGCACGTTACGCAGCTGTCGTGGTGGGTTTTTTGTTGGTCCTCGCTGCTAGGGGAATAACAATGCTCCCGACGCGGCCAAGGCTTGTGGTGCTGGTGCTTGTCGTAGCCTTCGGACTCGCGGTAAGCGTCGACGAAGCACGACGCGACCGAACCCAGGGTGCCGATGTCGCAGCTCTAATCGACGAAGGCTTCGAAGTTGGCGATGTGGTTGTCTTCTGCCCTGATCAGGTTGGGCCGGCGACCCTCCGTTCGGTTGGCGGGTCGCCCGCTTCGTTCGCTTATCCCCGTGGTGATGGCCGCTTCGTAGACTGGCAGGACTACGCCGAGACGATCAGCAACACCGATGTCGACAGTTTTGTCGCCGAAGTGCTCTCCGAAGCTGGCGACCACAATGTCTGGTTGGTGAGCGGATTCGGATACCAGAGTTTCGGTAACCGATGCGAAGCCATGATCAACGAGTTGCAACGAACCCACCAAGCGCAGCAACTGCTGGCACCCGGCGCCGTTTTCGAACCGATGTTGCTTACTCGTTACGAGGCCTTGTAGTGACCTTCCCGCTCAACTTGGGGCAGGACTTCAAAGCCGCCTTGGCTGGCTGGATGGAGGCCAGGGTCTACGTTGCGGTCGCGTATATCACCACCTTGGCCATCGTTGATCGCCTTGAACCGTCGCCGAAGTTTTCGCCGGTCGACGATGGGCTGATTCCGTGGGACGGAACCTGGTACCGCGACTTGGCGAGCCAGGGCTACGACTCAACCGAACTCGAAGGGGGAATTCGCTTCTTTCCGCTGTGGCCGCTGTTAGGTCGACTTCTCGGGGTCCTAGGAGATAGACCCGATATCGCCCTTGTAATCGCAGCCAACTTGCTCGCTCTCATTGCCGGAATGTTGATGTACCGGGTGGCGATGCAAGAGACCGATGACCCGGAAATCTCCAAACATGTGGTGCGAATCTTCTCGCTTTTCCCGTCGGCCTTCGTCTTGGTGCTCGGCTACAGCGAAGCGCTCTTTTTGTCCTTGGCTCTGGGATTCGTTCTGTGTGCCCGTAACCGCAGCTGGTTGGCGGCGGTGGTGTTGGGCTTCTTGGCCGGTTTGACACGACCGGTCGGGCCCCTATTGGCGGTGCCCGCGCTCCTGAGAGCCGTTGCAAGTGATCGGCGCTCGCCGCTGGCGTGGCTAGCCGTGGCTTCGGCACCATTGGGAACGCTCACGTTTCTTGTGTGGGCCGAACGCGCTCAAGGTGGTTGGCGCGTTCCAATCGACGCGCAAGAAGAACTCCGGGGCTCCGTCCGTGAACCCATAACCCGGATCATCAAGGCGTTCATTGAAGGCGCCAAGGGTGATCTGGGTGAACTGTTGCATGCTGGCACGGCAGTGATCCTGGTTTTTCTCTTGGTGGTTGCAGTGCGCAAGTTGTCGACCGATTTATGGGTGTACTCCGTCGTCTCAACACTGTTGCTCTTTGCTGCCGAAAACCTGAACTCGATAGAGCGCTATGCCTTGGCCGTTTTTCCACTTGTGATCGCTGCGGGGATTGTAAGCCATGCAACGTTACTGCGGCGTTGGTTGCCCACAGCTTCGGCTGTTGCCTTAACGGTCTTCACTATCCTGGCGCTCAACGGCATCTATGTCCCCTGACCACGGCGACAAGCCCGCGCGCGTCGGCAGTGACGTCACATCAGCCACGGCTCCGGCTACGCCCGACGACAGCAAAGCGCCCGGCGCTGCCGCGGCTCCGGCTACGCCCGACGACAGCAAAGCGCCCGGCCCTGCCACGGCTCCGGCTACGCCCGACGACAGCAAAGCGCCCGGCGACAGCAAAGCGCCCGGCGATTGCACAGTGCCCGGCGAAAAACCAACGCGTGTCGGCATTGATGTTACAGCTCTGGTCGGACCACCCGGCGGAATCCACCAAACAACTAAAGGTCTTGTGGGTGCGCTTGCGAACATGGCCGGGATAGATGCCAGAGGTTGGCTCCTAACCTTTCGCGGAGCGCGGCCGGACACAACCGTTGCGGTGCGCCGGTCCCGTTTTCCCGCTCGAGTCGCCCATCGTCTGTGGCAACACAATCTCACGGCTCTGGACCGATTGATCGTCGGATCCGTTGACGTTGTGCATGGTCCGAACTTCACGGCTCCACCCACGCCTCGCTCGGTCATCACAGTCCAGGATCTTTGTATGGTTCGCTACCCGCAATGGTGTCGGCCTGAAGTTGTTGCCATGGCCAAACCGCTGAAAGCAGCCATAGACGCCGGGGCGAAAATCCATGTCTCGTCAGTGGCCGTCGCTGAGGAGGTCTATGCCCATTTCGATGTGTCACCAGAGCAGGTTGCTCTGGTTCCTCATGGGGTTAGTCCCATCGTGGCCGGTGACGCGGCACAAGGACGGCGTCTCGCTGGTCATGAGAAATACGTGCTCATACTGGGAACCGTCGAACATCGCAAGAACGTCGCCGCGGTTACCGACTCGTTGAGTTCACTTCCCAACGATGTCGCCTTGGTTGTGGCAGGGCCGGTGGGCAACGCCGAATCGACGCTCGATGATGCCACTGGCGACCAGAGGTTGGTGAGGCTCACCGAGGTTGACGACCAACAAAAAGCCTCGCTGCTGCGGGGCGCCGCGGTGCTGGCCTTTCCTTCGCGCTACGAGGGGTTCGGACTACCACCGCTCGAAGCCCTCTCGGTCGGTACTCCTGTTGTGGCCACTGCGGTGGGAGCCTTACCGGAGTTGATAGGCGACTTCGTACCGCTGGCTCCCCCCAACAACAACGAAGCATTCATCGAACAGCTTCGCGCGGCAATCTCGGCACCAGGAACAGTGCCAACAGAGCTTCAGGCCCGCATCAATGCGATGACTTGGCAAACCGCAGCCCAACAGATGGCCGACATCTACCGCGGCATTCACAAGTAAACTCACACCGTGGCCGCTGAACCGACTCTTGAAATCGGGGGGTCTGCGGCGCCGTTCGTAGCGAAAGCAGAGAGCTCAGATGGTGGCCACTGAACCGACTCTTGACGTCAGCATCGTCTTGCCCGTTCACAATGAAGCGGGGCACTTGGCAGACGAACTGGCCCGAATCAGCGCCTCCATGGACAAGTCTTCATACTCCTGGGAACTCGTGGTTGTAGACGATGGTTCGACCGACGGATCAGCTGAAATCTGCCAGGGTCTCGGTAGAGTCCGCGTGATAAAGACTCGACGAAACCGCGGCTCCGGGGCGGCGCGGCGTATCGGTACCGAAGCTGCACGGGGTCGTGTCGTGGTGTGGTCCGACGCAGACATGACCTATCCCAACGACCAGATTCCCGAGCTGGTCGCGGAACTCGGCAACGGCGATCACATTGTCGGTGCCAGAACCTCTGAACAGGGCACGTTCAAGATCTTTCGAGTTCCCACGAAATGGGCTATCCGTCGTCTCGCCTCCTATTTGACGCGTACCAAGATTCCAGACCTCAACTCAGGGTTCCGAGCTTTCCGCCGCGATGTCGGCCTTCAGTTCACCCAACAGTTACCGACGGGGTTCTCATGCGTCACCACTATCACGATGGCCTTCTTGATGAACGGCTACGAAGTCCGCTACGTGCCCATTTCGTACAAGGCACGTGCCGGTCGTTCGAAGTTTCACTGGTTCCGCGACACCAGCCGCTATGTGCTGCAGGTCATCCGCATGATCCTGACTTATGACCCCTTGCGAGTGGCTTTGCCCATCGCCTCGGTACTCGGTGTCGTCTTCGCCGCCAAACTCGGATACGACATCGTCGACAAGGACTTCCGTCCCGCCGCCAACACTCTGCTTCTCGGCTTCGCGGTACTTCAAGTGCTAGTCGTGGGACTTCTCGCAGATCTGGTGGTGAGGTTGAATCGTCCTCCAAGCCTGCTTCCGCCAGGCGACCTGGAGGAGACTCCCCAGGGGCTCACTCGCTAGCTGATCTGGGAGAGCAGCGCTTGATAACGCCGCCGCACGGCGGGCCAACTGAACGAACTCTTCACGTATGACTGACCGGCTTGGGCCAACTTATAGCGGAGCTCGGCGTCGTCTAAGAGACGATTGAGTGACACCTCGAACTCGCCGAAGTTGCTGTACCAGAGACCACCACCAGACTGTGAACAATGATCTCGGGTCGGGCCACACCAACCGTTGACCAGCACAGGCGTTCCCGCCAACCAGGCTTCAAGAACAACCAGCGAGAACGACTCCAGAGGTGACGGGTTGATCAGCACATCGGCTGCCGCGAGCAGACCAAACTTCTGCTCTTCAGATACAGGGCCAACGCACACGACCCCGTCAGTTGTTGGTAGCTCTTCAGCAACCGGGCCCACGAAGATCAGTTTTCCGCTCCCTCTTCGCGCTCGCATCGCCGAAAACCATTCCGCAAGGTCGTGGGCACCTTTACCCCTACCTACCCGCCCCAAGCACATCACAAAGGGTTCGTCACCCATACCGAGCGCTTCACGCGCAACCCGAGGATCAATGGCGAATTCGGGGGGTTCAACTGGTAGGCCCAACACATTCTGGGGCGTTGTGACAGTTGCGGGAAACCGCGACAGCACCAAGTCCTGCTCGGCGCGACTGTAATGGGCAATGGCAGATACCTCCGCGAAGACCTCAGCGAAGAGCGACAACTCCATGGGTGGCTCCGGGTGTGCGGCAGGGTGCAAAACCGTCGGTATTTTTGCCACCGGTACACCCCGTACCGTCGGGTGGTAGAGGTAGGGAGTGAAAGCCAGCACACCGCTCTCAACCCCGGAAACGGCGTCAATCAAAGCCTTACTTGTTGGACCTTGATGATCTATCCACGCTAATCCCTCCGCGATACCAACTTCTGTTGTCCGTGTCAGGACCCGTTCACTAATGGCATCAAAACTGAGAGAGCGGGGATAATCGACGCTGAATCGTGACACCGAAACGCCCTCTTCGATGGTCGTTCCTTCGGGATAGTCATCAGCCCATGTCAAATAGGAGCGAGCCCGTGAAGTGAGGACCGCGACATCAAGACCGTCGCTACTGAGTCGCGTCGCCAACAGCCGAGCCGCTGATTCGGCACCTCCAATAACGTCATTTCCATACCGCGGCGAAACGAAGGTGATGTCGGTCATTGGCGGGACTGACTCCCTGCCAGCAGCGCTGTGAAGAGTTCGCGCAAGCGGTCGCGTGTTGGGCCGGGACCCAACTCCTGTGCACGTTCCAATCCCCGATTTACCAACCCCTCCCGCAAACCAACATCAACCAACACCCGCTCCACCGCCGCAGCCACCACCACCGGCGACTTATCGGTTAACAACACACCTGCTCCACCCAGAGTCTCAGGTACCGCCGCCGCAGCAGCCGCCACCACCGGCACCCCCCACGCCATCGCCTCAACCAACGGAACACAAAACCCCTCATGCTCAGACAAACACACAAACACATCAGCTTGCTGATACAAAACCACTAATTCAGACGACGACACCGAACTCACAAACCTGACCGCGTCACCAACCCCGAGTTCCACAGCAAAATCCTTCAACGCCGCCACATAGCCATCAGCAGAAGAAGCCCCCACCAACACCAACTCAACACCAGGACGCCAGCGCCGCAACACCGCCAATGCCGACACCAAATCCTGCTGACACTTATTTGGAGCCAACCGACCAACAAACAACAACCTCACCTTCGACCCGACGCCAACCGACCCAACCGACCCAACAGCACCTTCGAACGGAAGCACGGCATCGTCCAAAAGAACAGGAACAACCTCCACGCAACTCATACCAGCAGCGCGAAGATCACGAGCATTGAACTCCGAAACGGCCACGCCGATGCGGGTGATCGGAGCGAGGCGCAGGAGCTGATCACGGCCCCGCAGCAAGCCCTCAACCTGTTCGTATTCCCACAGTTCAAAGAACTCTGGAGGGGTAACGTTGTGGTAGTTGACAACCACCTCCAACTGACGGCTGACAATCTCTTCGGCCGCAACCGATCCAACCGCGTGCTGCAGAATTGTCAGATCGGCATCGGATTTCCATTCTGAGAGCAGCACCAGATCATCGCCATTGCCCGAGCTTCCCGTTGTCGGGGCGGCGACAGGCAACCGTTCCACCACAATGGAGACATCGTGCCCACACGACTCGAGCACTTCTCTCAGGGCCCGGGTATGTGTACTCGTCGCGTCATAACGCGCTAGTTCCGGCAAGACGATATCGATCCGTTTCATGGTGCCAGCAACGGTGTGAGGATTTCACGTAGCCGCTTACGCGCCGAGTCTGGACCCAACTCCTGTGCACGTTCCAATCCCCGATTTACCAACCCCTCCCGCAAACCAACATCAACCAACACCCGCTCCACCGCCGCAGCCACCACCACCGGCGACTTATCGGTTAACAACACACCTGCTCCACCCAGAGTCTCAGGTACCGCCGCCGCAGCAGCCGCCACCACCGGCACCCCCCACGCCATCGCCTCAACCAACGGAACACAAAACCCCTCATGCTCAGACAAACACACAAACACATCAGCTTGCTGATACAAACCCGCTAATTCAGACGACGACACCGAACTCACAAACCTGACCGCGTCACCAACCCCGAGTTCCACAGCAAAATCTTTCAACGCCGCCTCATACACATCAGCAGAAGAGGCCCCCACCAACACCAACTCAACACCAGGACGCCAGCGCCGCAACACCGCCAATGCCGACACCAAATCCTGCTGACACTTATTTGGAGCCAACCGACCAACAAACAACAACCTCACCTTCGACCCGACGCCAACCGAACCAGCCGAAGCCAAAGCCCCACCAACTGGAAGCACCGCATCATTGACAAGAACCGGAGAAACCTCCACACTATTCAACCCGAAGGAGCGCAACTCCCCGGCGTTGAACTCCGAATCGGCAATTCCAAAATGCGCTTGTCGACACAATCGAGCGAGTTGACGGCGACCGTGGTCTAGTTCAGCACCGAGATGAGGTTTCCACGGATAGTAATACCCTGCGGGGGTCATGTTGTGATAGTTGACCACAACCGGTTCTGGCCGTTCCAAGAGGTAGTCGGCCACCGGCGTGCCAGTTGAGGCCTGATAGATGATCAGGTCTGGCGCGGGAGCGTCGACGTGGTACCGATAGTGGGTCACTCGATCCTTCAACTCGGGATCCACATGAGCCGCATAGATGGTGGTGTCTGCGCCGATTTCGCGAAGTATCTCGTCTACTGCGAGGGTGTGATGACCAACCGCGTCCCGCCCGCTGAGCACCGCCGTGAACTGATGTACTACGGGTCGTTTGGTCACGCGGTTCGCGCCACGACTAGGGTCTCGACCCGCGAGCCGGTGATCTCAACTGTTTCGATTGCGCACCCTCTCTTGGCTAGTAAATGAGCCCATGTCTGCGGCGAAAGACCGTTGCCGCGCAACAGTTCAGCCTCCATTTCTGTCCGGTTGCTCGGATCAGTCACCGCCACGACGATGATTCCCCCAGGAGCGAGGCCGCGCAGCGCCTCGTCAATCAGCAAGAGCAGGTCGACGATACCCCGACGCTCCACAAAATGGGTGAGCACAACCGCTCCTAGCGTCGAGTCGGCGAAAGCCGCTAGGTGATCCAGTGGTGACCCAACACGAAGATCTAGTCCGTCGTTCGCACCAGCCATGATAGCTGCACCCATTTCATCGACGCCGTGGGCGGGAATTCCCGCGCCTTCCAAGGCAGCAACAATTGCTCCGCCGCCACATGACACTACTGCTACTGGTTTATTGACTAACGACAAGCTTCGCGCTACCGCAGCACACAGCTCGGCGTCGGCTTCAGGAAGTGGATCAACAAACTCGCTGACGGTCCCGAACAAACGGGAGTCGCGTTCCAGTTTGGTCAAGCGTTGGTCCATGCCACGCAGAAGACGACCCTGAAAATAGTGAAGGGAGTTGAGTTGGTCCACCACGAAGCGCATATACCAACGTGTGAATTTTCGTACCGCCCGTTTTATGTGACTTGCACCAGGGCGATTCCCGGTAGGCGCGTGAACATCGATCAACGACAGCTGCTCGACGCGATCAAGCAGACGCTGCTGGGTTGACCCGGCGGCACCCGGAGCGAGACCCCGCCAAGCTCGCTCTATCTCTTGCTCAAGGAGTTCGAGTTCAGGGTCGCGTTGCCTACGCATCTCCGCTTCGGCTTCAATCTCCGCCTGAATGCGGCTGACATATTCTCGAGCGTCCGTTGCGTCATTCTGCACGCGCAGAAGCCTAGCGAGGAACAGAGTCCGAAGGGCTTGTCCGACGGTGTTGGCGAAACCCTCCAGCAACGAGCAACCCTGCTGCCAGCACAATCCCAAACGTTGCTAGCAGCAGACTGATTCCCAGATGACGCGGGCGGAATTTCAAGGTGACCAAGTGTTCACCTTCGGGCACGGCGACTCCCATGAACGCCGCGTCTGCGCTGACGATCTCGGCCGCTCGACCGTCAACTGTTGCGGACCAGCCTGGATAGTCGGACACCGAAATCATCACGATCGCCGCTCGGTCGACGCGTACGACGGTGTCAATGCGATCGCGGCTCAGCGACACGCTAACAACTTCAAGTTCGGCGCCTTGTGCTGGTACTTCGGGGAATCTCAAGTCGGTATCGATAACCACGGTTTGCTCCCCCACAACCCGAGCCGCCACCGCTTCAGCCGCACGTTGGGGTTCGGGCTCAACCACAGCAGCGTCGGCGAGACGGACGAACGTCGCGTTCGGGCGTTCGATCAGTAAGACGTCGCCGGTGTGCGCAAGCCGCAAATCGTCGTCACCAGCCACCATCCCGGCCACCAGTTCTGAGGAGGCGTCTAAGGCCACCAGCAACGCGCCTTTCGGCGAAGGAGACGTGACTTCTATCGACACTGGTGTTCCTACTTGAAGGTCTTCGCCAGGAAATGCGAACGACTGTTGACCGGAGTACTGGGGAACAATCCGGCGGCGCTCGGTGCTGCGTTGGCCCGCTGCCCCAATCCGCACATCAATATCGCCACCTACGCTGGAAGCCACATCGATCAGCACTGCCCGCAAACCCCCAACGGGTGATGACAAAGTGGTTCTATGTGGTTCTGTAGCAGGGTCGGACCCTTCGGCCGCCTGTGCTGGTGCAATCACGGTGCCCGGAGGGCGACTGTCTGGAAACTGTGCCCACACTCCAACAGCCATCGCATCCCAAACAGTCGATGAGATGTCGGCATCAAAGGGTATGTAGGGCCAGGTTGGAGTGGCGTGACCCTTGCCAAGGGTGAGCGCGTCAGGGGTAACAGCTCGAAACAGCGCGTTGTATGCCGGTGACTTGATCACGTGGCCGCGCGCATCGTCAATGTCGAACAGTGAACTCGTCGAAGGGAAAAAGGTAAAACCTTCGCCACTGAGCCGCTCTCCTGGATCGAGCAACTCAGTGACCACCGCATGCGCTGGTGTGGCGGTTAAACGTTCGTCTGGCTCGGCGAAAGTATGCACTGGCATCATGAAACTCAGCATCTCGAAGCCAACTACCCCAGCGAGAGCCCAGCTTGTGGCCTCGACAGTAAGCCAGCCACGAATTCGGGCGAAGACAATCGCTGCCACAGCAACGGCTGACAGCGCCGGCACTACCGATAAAGCCAGCACTTCGCGCAGTACATCCTCAGCGGTGACCGCTTCAAACCAAACTATCCCGGAGGGGATCATCGCTATCGCTAGGGCAAGGCCAACAAGCGATGCGACCCCAACACTGCGACTCAGTGACCACGACGATCCCGAGGAGCGACTCGTAGCGAGGCGTTCAACGCCAAACGCCGCGCCCAACGCTATACCCAAATTCCACAGGACTTTGGCCCGCGTCATGGCCCCAATTTGATCACCGGCTAGTGCGCGCAACGGCACGGTAAGGGGTCCACCGATATAAGCGATCAAAACGCCAATCCCAGCTATTGCTGATATGGCGAGAAGCACTGAACGACGGCGTTGATCGGTGTGACGAACACCGCTAACGAATCCCAACAGAGCAAGCATCAGAACCGACGCCCCAACGTAGGCGTGAGGTTCGTTCCAACCAGCCTCACCAAACCAAAGAGGTCCGAATGATCCGTGGCCCCAGATTGCTGGTGCCACCGCGGTCAGCAGGTATCTGACTCCAGCCGAGGAGTCCATGCTGCTCCAGTTTCGGTAATTCGTGTCACCCCAATCCAAGTACTGGGCGAACCCAATCAAGTGAGGGGCAGCCAATAACACTGCCAGAACAATCGCCAACAAACCAGCGGTCACAACCGCGGTCAATCTGAAACCATCACCATCGGGCACATGGCCTTGGGGGGCTCCGTCGGGGGAGGCACCGGTCCTTAGGCGAAACTCGACCGGTAAGCGAATCGCCACGTAAATTGCCGCTCCTAGCAGTGCATATAGCGTTACCTGCGGGAAGTTTGTCCAGGCCATGGCGGCTGCCACCCCACCTAAGGGAACGGCCCGCCACAACCTCGGATCGCGGATTAAACGCTCTAGTGCCCACACCAACCCCGGCATCAACGCGGCTGTCGAGGAATGTGGCCAGTTCATCCAGGTCAACATGAATCCGCAGAACGCGAATGCGATTCCGCCGACCAGCGCAGACACGGGCAACAAACCCCAGGATCGGATCAACCCGTAAGTCAGCCCTATCGCAGTGAGGGTGCGGACCGCCGCGACCAAACCTGGAGCGAACCAATCTGGCGCGACCAGGTATCCCAGATTGAAGATCGGCAACCCACCTTTCATAGTTGGCTGACCACCAGCTAGATCAGAGTTCCACCAGCCAACGTCTCCGGAGCGAACATCGCTGGCCAGCGATGCCCAGTGAGCGTGGATGTTGATCGGATCCGTCGAATCCGTCTCGAGTGTGAAATCTTCGGGTAGATAGGCATCGTAGGGGGCTGAGTGCTCGAGGACGATATCTGTAGCTACGAAACTCGCACCACCAAAAAGTGCTGGCCAGAACCCAAAAAGCACCACGCCGACGGCAACCAAGCCAGGCAGTCTTGAAGCCGACAAAACCTTGGACATGGCCGCGCACGCTATCGTCGCCGCAACCCATGCGCTTGCTTCACGTCGTCTCCTCGCCTGCCGATGGGTCACTATGTGACCAGAATTGCGAAGGTGTTGCCATCAATCTGGGCACCACGGGACAACTCAGCGAAATTGCTGAAAGCGCAATACTTGATGCGTTGGCGCAACGCCTTGATGCCGACGCTGTGTACGGGGACATTGAGGTAGGGGGAACGATTCGATACCGAAGTGCCTTCTCACCGACACGCCTGCTTAGCGAACCCAATGCGTGTCTCCCTTTGGCGGTTCGCTGCAAGACTCTGAATCAACTCGGTTGCCGGATCGTTGATCCAGACTTGCCACTGCACTTGGCAGAACGCGAGTCCATGGTCCTGCATGTTCCAGCAGTGTTGAGCAGGCATTCTCAAGAACCACCTGGGTGTGATGCCTCTGCGCTAAACGCTCACCTAGCCAAGATCGGGATCGCAGCCACCGCGGTTACAAGCGACCAGCCGGGTCGTTATCGTCTAACACCCAACCCAAATCAACAAGCTCCCGTTTCGATCATCATCCCCACCGCAGGCAAAGCTCTAGACGAGGGGCTTGGAGGTGAACTCGCCGTTGAACGCTGCTTGGCGAGCATCGCCGCTACGGAACACTCAAACCTAGAGTTGATTCTGGTTGTGGGCGAGGAATACCAAGGCAACCCAGAACAAATCGCCCGGGCTGACTTGCCGATACGACTAGAGCGGCGCCCACCAGGCCCTTTCAACTTTTCGGTCGCCTGCAATCAGGGCATTCTCTCCGCACGCAACGAGCTAGTGCTTCTGCTGAACGACGATACCGAGGTCGACGCGGGTGCTATTGACGCCATGTCCGTCCATTTCGGTGACAGAACGATCGGCGGTGTTGGAGCGTTGCTGCGCTACCCCGACGGCACAATCCAGCACGCAGGAATGGTCATCGACGACGCCCACCCTCTTCATCCCTTCGTTGGCTGGACCCACGATGCTACACAACGCTTCGGTGGCACAGTGGCTCGTGACGTGATCGCTGTCACCGGTGCTTGCTTCATGTCGCGCCGATCACTGCTACTTTCGCTCGGGGCATTCTCCAGCCATTTTCCTTGGTCTTTCAACGACGTCGATTTGTGTCTCAAAATCCGCCGGTCGGGCTACCGCGTGATCGTCGAACCCCATGCGTCGCTGGAACATCGCGAGTCCTTTACCCGCGAACCGCTCATCCTTGAATGGGAGTGGGATCGATGGATTGATCGCTGGGGCGAGGTGCTCGATCCATGGTACCACCCTAGCTACCACCGACCCGACGATCCCGAGCGACTCCACCTCAACGCTGACCACCTAGAGCCGTTGGAACCAAGCGATAATCTAGAACCTCGTGACACGTCAATCACGCCACGCGTCTATCGCACTCGGTTGACAAAGTGACAACAATCATCAGCCCTTACCGGCTGCGCGCCCGGCACGGCACTTGATCTACAATTCACCGCATGTCGGAGCAACGATTGATTCCCGAAGGCCCCGACCCAATCAACAACACCACCCTTGAGGTTCTTCGCTTAGAGATTCTCAGACTACGCGACCTGAACTTGGGTCTGAAGAGCCAAACGGAGGTGCTTGTCGACAGAGTGGCAGAACTCGAAACTCAAAATGACGAACTTGATCGCGCCCTTGGCGAACTAAGCCGCAACGCCGAAAGCACCATCAGCGAACTTGGTGTCCACAACCAAGGGCTCAGTGTCCACAACCAAGAGCTCAGTGTCCACAACCAAGAGCTCAGTGTCCACAACCAAGAGCTCAGTGTCCACAACCAAGAACTCAGTGTCCACAACCAAGAACTCAGTGTCCACAACCAAGAGCTCAGTGTCCACAACCAAGAGCTCAGTGTCCACAACCAAGAGCTCCATACTGAGTTGGGCCGGAGTCCCCTCATTCGTATCGCCCGCGCCATAGCCCGGCGACTCAAATTGCGCTGAACGGATCACGCCTAACCGCTGAAACGTTCGGAGGCTAAATAACGTCACGATCCTCCACCAACGGTACCGCATTTCGTGAGGCCCCAAGAGTGCGCAGGGCCGCGCTCATCAGCAGGACCCAGTTATAGGAGAACCACAGCACAAAGCTCAACGTCAGGTTCACCACGACCAAAAACACCACCAGCGCGAAGTAGGTCCACGAGTCTGCGCTCGGGTCACGCCACAAGGCCTGACCCGATCCCCAAAGTGCAACCACGATGATCACCAAGAACGGGATCAGCGCCAGCAACCCGGCACCCAACCAAACCTCTAAGAAACTGTTGTGGGCGCTACCGGCGCTCCACAGTTCATCTGCGCCGTTTAAATGTCCAAGGTCCCAGACCGTGAACCAGCCTTGCCCAATGATCGGACGCTCAACGATCCTGTCCCACACAAAGTCCCAGATGGCGCGCCGCGAAGCCAACGTTGATCTGTTCCAAACCGCTGCCGCCGCACCCGCTGCCGCTACCGCGCCCAAGGCCCCAGCAGCTGAAGAGAACTGCACGGCCCGCTGACCGAACCGGGTACGACCAACCGAAGCGAACCAGACCAACGAAGCACAAATCACCGCACCGAACAGGCCAACCCAGGAGGTGAGACTCCCGCTACCCACCAACAACACCAACCCCATGACCCCCAACGATGCTGGCAAGACCCGGCCTCTGCCACGAGCCCCCAACAAAGCCGGAAGTCCAACGAGCAGCCCCAAAGCGGCCAGCGGGGCGAGTTCGTTGGGGTTGAGGAGCAAACCTCGCCAGTTACCGCTGGGGTCCCGACCGATCGAAGCCGACAGCACCACAACCAACAAACTCCCAGCAAGCACCGATGCAAGCGTCACCGTCAGCGCTCGCCGAAAACGGGCAAGATCCAAATCCGCGATGATCCACGCCAAAGCGGCCAAGCCGATATAGATGACCGACCTCGCTCGGGTCACCGAGGGGTCCAAGCTCCACAGACTTGAAGCGACGATCACCACGGTGAAGGTGATCACCGAGACACTGCCCACAAGCGACGGCACCCCCAACCGTCGACCAGACACCCGTTGAGAGTCTAGAAAAACCGCTAGCACACAAGCGCCCGCCATCGCCGCGAAGATCCCTCGCACCGCCGGGTCTTCCCACAGCGGAGCACCGTGGAGGACATGGGACGCCAAATACATCACCGGGCCATTGGTGCATACCAACAGTGCGGTAACTACCAAGCCATCGCGAAGCGGACTGTCGAGTGCTCCCAGATCGTCGCTCACCGGTTGGTCCTATGCAACAAAAGCGGCGACTGTCTCAACGTGAGACGTGCCCGGGAACATATCGAGCACCGTGTAGCGGTCGAGACTCATGCCTGCGTCTTCAAGCAGCTTTGCGTCGCGAGCGAAAGAACTCGGGTCGCAACTGACCAACACGAAGACATCGGGCTCGGCTCGAAGCAGTGACTGCACGCCGCGAGCACCCAGACCTTCTTGAGCTGGGTCAGCAACAACCACCGCCGCCGGCGACGGACGCCAGTTTTCGACCGGAGCGGTAATGACCAGCGCATCACTGCCATTCAGGTTGACTCGAGCGTCGGCTGTGCAATCCTTGGTTCGTTCGATCACATGAACCTTGCGACCCGCTCCCACAGTTCCCGCAAAAATCCCAATTCCGGCATAGGCGTCCACCATGACTCCATCATCGGCCAAGTCGTCAACCATCCCGGTTACCTCATCGACCAGAGCATCGACTCCGGCCGGCCGGTTCTGGAAGAACGACCGCGCTGACACACGCCAGCGGCGGCCCGCGGCCTCCTCGTGAATCCAGGCGCGTTTTCCGCCACGCAGTTCAGCGACAGTCACCACCAAGACATCTTCAGGAACCGAGACCCCGAAGTCGCTGCCTTTGACAACAACCATGCGTTCGCCTGTGCGATTGCCGATCCGGATCGTGACCTCGCTGGCTTCCCCAAAACGTCCATCAACAAGCAATTGTTCCGCAGCAGGGTCAACCGCATCGCAAACATCAGGAACGATCACATCGTGTGAGGATCGAACCCGATAGCCGGCTCGACCCCTGACAACCGCTGCCCTGACGGTTGTCCGCCCTTCGTCATTGTCGAGCGAACGCAGCGACGGGTCAGGTGCCTCCACTCCCGCTCGCACCAATTGATCGACAACCATGGACTGCTTCATTCGCAGCTGCGCGTCTGGAGCAACATGCAGGAGATCACAACCCCCACAGCCCTCAAGCTGGTGAGAGCAACGCACCGGTACCCGATCCTGCGATGCTTCAATCACCGAGATAATCCTTGCCCTGGACCAGCGACGGTCTATCCGCAAGATCTCAGCGGTAACCGTTTCGCCGGGGAGCGCGCCTTCGACAAAGACGATTCTGCCGTCGTCGGCCCGAGCTACCCCGGCGCCATCCCGCGCGGTGGCGGTCACGCGCAATTTCATAATAGAACGGTATCGGCGCTATCGCGATTAGTGTCGCTGTTGTGCACCGTCCAATCGAAATTGCCCCGTCCATCCTTCCTGCCGACTTCTCGCGGTTGGGTCAGGAGTGCGTTGATCTCGAGAACGCGGGTGTCGACCGCATCCACTGGGACGTGATGGACGGCGTGTTCGTCCCCAACATCACCATGGGTCCAGACATCGTTGCGAGCCTGCGCAGCCATCTCACTATTCCCTTCGAGGCCCATTTGATGGTCGTCAACGCGGATGAGTTCGCTCCACTATTCATCGAAGCTGGATGTTCAACGGTGATGGTTCATGTCGAAGCATGCACTCATCTTCACCGCTCACTGAACAACATCCGAAAACTCGGTGCCCGGGCTGGAGTGGTTCTCAACCCGCACACACCCGCGAGCGCGATCGCCCACGTTCTTGAGCAGACCGACCACATCTTGGTGATGACGGTAAACCCCGGTTACGGCGGCCAAACCTACATTCGCTTGCTCGACAAGATCTCGGAGATAAGGGAGATGGTCGACGCCAGCGAATATGAGATCGACATTGAAGTCGATGGTGGGATCAGTGCCGACAACATCGGTGAATGCGCTGCCGCGGGCGCGAATGTCTTTGTGAGTGGGTCGGCCCTGTTCAAATACGAAGACCGCTCTGCGGGCGTAGCCGAGCTTCGCTCTATCGCCGAAGCCACCCGCAGCTAATTCGCTCTGTGCTTTGCCTTCGGCTTAGGCCTTGGGCCTAGAGCATCTCTCCGCGCTTGACGATCACCTGGTCGATGATGCCGTAGTCCTTGGCTTGTTCCGCGGTGAACCACCGGTCGCGGTCGGAGTCGGCTTCGATCTCTTCGTACGTGCGGCCCGTGTGTAAAGCGATGCGTTCCTGCAGCAAGCGCTTGGTGTAGGCCATCTGCTCGGCCTGGATCGCGATATCAGTCGCTTGGCCCTCAACTCCGCCGAGCGGTTGGTGCATCATGATCCGCGCGTGGGGAAGCGCATACCGTTTGCCCGGGGCACCGGCGCACAAAAGGAACTGACCCATTGAAGCCCCCAGACCCATACAGATCGTGCCAACCTCAGGCTCAACGAACTGCATGGTGTCGTAGATGGCCATTCCAGCGGTCACTGAACCGCCAGGAGAGTTGATGTAGAGCCAGATCGTCTTTTCTTTGTCCTGGCCCTCAAGGTAGAGCAACTGGGCGGTGATGTAGTTGGCGATCTCGTCGTTGACGTCCGTGCCGAGCACGACGATGCGGTCCTGAAGCAGCCGATGAAAAATGTCGGTCTGCGGGTTGACGAGTTGGGTGGCGGCCAGGTTCGGTGGCTGAGTCATCGCACGTAGGCTACCGCCGCCGCAGCTACGCTCAATCACCGCGGCTACACTTGATCACCGCCGCTAGGCTGTGCCACCCACGCGGACGTGGCGGAATTGGCATACGCGCCAGGTTTAGGTCCTGGTACCCGAAAGGGTGTGGGGGTTCGACTCCCCCCGTCCGCACCCCGTATCGACTGGGAGCCTTCGGCAGCGATGTCCGACCGAATCGCAAGAATCGGTGTTGACCCAACCGATCTCTACAAGTAGCATCATGATATGTTATTATATTTCAGAATAATACGCGCAGCTTACGGGATGCGACCACGCGACAACGCTGGCGAAGGTACGTCCGTGGAGTTACCGTCATGACCATGGCGAAGAGGAGAGTTTCGGTCACCTTGGACCGCCAGGTCGCCAAGAGGGCGGCTGACGCCGCCAGAAGCCAAGGAGCAAGCCTGTCGGCGTGGCTGAACGCCGCGGCCTGCCGCGCCCTGTTCATCGAGGAGGGTCTGGCCATGGCGCGCGAATGGGAGGAAGAGCACGGCCCCTTGACAGATGAAGACCGCGCGGGATCGCAGCCACCGCTGTCGAAGGCAGCCGAGCGGGTCGATTTGTTCTGGTGCCCGACCCGTCTGAGCAACCGCCTATTTCGATAATCATCCCCACTGCGGGCAAGGCTCTCGGTGAGGGTCTCGGAACTGAACGTGCCGTTGAGCGTTGCTTGGAGCGCATCGCTGCCAGCCGGCACCCGAACCTCGAAGTGATCCTGGTGGTTGGCGAGGAATACGACGGCGACCCGGAACAAATCGTCGGCGCCGGGTTGCCGATACGACTCGAAGTACGCCCACCGGGAGAGTTCAACTTTTCAGCTGCCTGCAACCAGGGCATTCTCGCGGCCAGAAACGAACTTGTTCTGCTCCTCAACGACGACACCGAGATGGACCGCGGTGCTATCGACGCTATGGCCCTCCATTTCGGCAACCCCTCCATCGGCGGCGTGGGTGCATTGCTGCGCTACCCGGACGGCACAATCCAGCACGCCGGAATGATCATGGACAACGCTCATCCTCTCCATCCGTTTGTGGGCTGGTCAATTGAAGATTCGCAACCGTACGGCGCAACTGTTGCTCGAGACGTGATCTCGGTTACCGGCGCTTGTTTCATGTCGCGCCGATCATTGCTTCTGGCCCTCGGCGCGATGTCCACCCACTTCCCGCTCTCGTTCAACGACGTCGATCTGTGCCTGAAAATCCGTCGATCAGGGTTCCGGGTGATCGTCGAACCTGAAGCGACGCTGATTCATCGCGAATCCTTCAGTCGAATCGCCAGCATCTTTGGCTGGGAATGGGATCGATGGGTTGATCGCTGGGGCGAGGTGACCGACCCGTGGTACCACCCCGACTACCGACGGCCCGACGACCCGACCAATCTCCGCCTCAACGCCGACCATCTAGAACCAGCCGAACCCCGCGATCACTGCGACCCTCGTGACACGGCCATCAAGGGCGGGGCCCACCGCCCCCGCAGCAGCCATCACGTGACGTAGGGTTTCGCGGTGACACAACAACCAGTGACTCCCGAAGGGCCGGACCCGATCGACAGCACCGATCCAGCCGAACTCCGCGCCGAGATACTGAGGCTGCGCGATCTGAACATCGGGCTGACAAGCCACTCTGATGTGATGGACGAACGGGTGGCGGACCTGAAAAACAGAAACGAACAACTCGACAACACCGTCACCGAACTCAACGACCTCAACCAAGCGCTCCACGTCGAATTGGGCCGTAGCCCGATAATTCGGATCGCCCGAGCGGTCGCCCGCCGCCTCAAGCTGCGCTGAGCAGCAATTCCCAAAACGGCCGAACAATACCACAAACTAAAGCAGATGCGTCATCTACGGCGGAGTCACGCCGACCTGCGAGCCGCGATCAAAAACAAGACCCCACTAACACCCAAAGAAGAAAACTACCAAAACTAGTTTGTATAGAACGCGAGCGACGTTGCGAGAACAATCACCGCGAGCGGAATGGTAAGTAGTTTCTTCATAGGCGAGCACGATACCAGACAAAATCGAGAGCGCAAACTGCTCGCCCGCGCAGCGCAAACACCTCGGCGTCCCAGACGAGGCGAAACTACTCGGACTGCTCGACGCCGGTGACCCCACGGCGAGGTCCGCAACGCCTGGCACGCCAAAGAAACACTGAGAGGGATCTACGGTATCGCCAACCCCGCCCTCGGCCGGGCAACCGTTGACGAACTCGCTGTGGAGTTCCAATACACCGCTCTGCCCGTCAAGGTCAACCGGCTGGGGCGCACCCTGGCCCGTTGGAGCACCCAGATCACCAACTGGCCACCCTGAAATCCTAAAAGCCCCAAACGCGGGGGGTCAGGCCACGAGCGCCTACGGTTTGTGAGAGTTCTATACAAACTCGGCGAGCGCACACACTGTCATGCAACAGGTCGGCCGACCGCAACAGGTTTGCGAGGAGGTGACAAAACCATTCCAGGTGATCGTCGGTTATAGCGGTGCAGGTCGCTTCCGGCAACCCATCTGGGGTTGGAGGACTGAAACCCGCACTGTCTGCACGCGCGTGAACGTCATCACTTGGCAACCTAGGCGACACGCTCACGTCAGCGTGGAGGACTGCCAGTTTTATGGCGTGACGGCCGCGGCCACGGGTGGAGCTCTCGCGGGAGCTCCCATTGGAGCGGCTGTCGGCGCGGCGGTCGCCTACGAGATTTGTCAATATGCCGAACGAATCATCTGGTACTAAGGTGAAAACCATGGACTCTATAGCAATCAAGATCCGCACACTTGGACAGAAAAGATGGCACGCGTTTCAGGCGAGCCCGCTCGAATTCGTAGCCGGGGCTGCATTCACCACCATCGGGACTGTATGGGTGGTGCTCAACGCGCCCGACGGAGTTCGGAGAGTGGGCGCGGCAGTACTTTTTGTTTGCATACCCCTCCAATATGTCTGGAAGAAGCGCCGCGCCACCGTGCCATCAGAGCCTGAAGTCTCCGCTTCAAAGCTGCGCACACTTGGACAGAAAAGATGGCACGCGTTTCAGGCGAGTCCGCTCGAATTCGTAGCCGGGGCTGCATTCACCACCATCGGGAGTGTATGGGTGGTGCTCAACGCGCCCGACGGAGTTCGGAGAGTGGGCGCGGCAGTACTTTTTGTTTGCATACCCCTCCAATATGTCTGGAAGAAGCGCCGCGCCCCGGTGCCGTCAGAGCCTGAAGTCTCCGCTTCAAAGCTGAATGGCACAGCTTAGAGCAGCGTGGGCCGTAGTCGCGCTAACGGTCCTAGCCGGGTGCGGTGGTGGTGCGGATGCGAACGCGTGCCGCGTTGCCGCCATAGCGCAGGCTGAAGCCGAACAGGCTTGGGGTTTGGCTATCGAGGATCACAACACTGCCCACGAACAGCTTGAACACAGCGGCAACACTGACACCGCTTCGTTTGAAAATCATTTGGAACTAGAGGATCGCCTGACGGCTACTCGCGTTGATCTGATCGTCGCCACCGAATCGACTCGACAAGCCTGCGGGTAAATCGGCCCTGCGCGGAAACGCGGCGTTCCGCGCAGGCTCATGTCGGAGCAGAAACGCTCACCGACTATCTGCTGCCTGCCGACGAATCAGGGGGCAGCAGATAGTCGGACCAGAGTTGCATCACCTCTCTACGCCTGTCGAACAGGTCTGTGCCATGACTGTAAGCCCTCTCTACGGCCGAACCCACGCGGTGCCCCAATGCGAACTCGGAGACCTCGCGGGGCACTCCTGTCTCAAGCGCCCACGCCTTGAACGAACTCCGCAGCCCGTGAACTGTTATGTCGTATCCAGCCGCCTTGACCTCTCGGCGAATTTCCGAAGAGGTGACGTGGTTGGCTATGGGTTCGCTCGCTTGGGGGAACGCCCACGGACTCGCCAGCGCCAGAGAACGCAAGCGTGCACCGCGCAGCACCTGCAAGGCTTGACGGCTGAGAGGCACGCGCAGCAACTCGTTGGTCTTTCGCCTTACGGCGGGGATCGTCCAGACACCAGCGTCCAAGTCAAACTCTTCCCACTTGGCCCCTCCCGCCTCCCCTGACCGCACGACGGTGAGCACCGCTAACCGCACTGCGTCGGCGCTCGGTCGGAGGCCGAGATCACCTAGAAGCCGACCGACTTCACCGTGGGGCAGACTGTGGTGATGCTTGTGCTTGTACTTGCCGTGCATCAACTTGACCTCGAAGTCGATGGCCTCGCCTGCGGGATTGGCCCGTATTGCCTCGTTTCTGCCCATCGCCAGCGTGATCGCCTGCCTCAACCCAATCCGCACCTTTTTCATAGTCGGTGGTTTGTGTTGTAACTCCGCAAGCACGTCCAGAACCTCGCAGCGGAGGAGACCGTCGACGGGCGTCTCCCATACTCGGGAGCAATGACGACGCATCATCATCAACCAATGGCGCGCCTGGCTCTCGTGCTTCAGTTGGCGCGCCTTGAACTCTCCCAAGCGCTCGACGACCTCCCCCACAGTAGGAATCTCGGAAGGCTGCGGGATCCGCGCCCCCTCGCTCGCACTTTCACTCACCGATTGGTCCTAGGCGACAAAGGCGGCGACCGTCTCGACGTGGGACGTTCCCGGGAACATGTCGAGCACTGTGTAGCGGTCGAGGATCAGCCCTGCCTCCTCCAGCAGTCTCGCGTCACGGGCAAAGGAACTCGGGTCGCAGCTGACCAACACAAAGACATCCGGCTCTGCTCGAAGCAGTGCCGCGACACCGCGAGCACCCAAGCCCTCGCGAGCCGGATCGGCAACCACCACCGCCGCCGGAGACGGACGCCAGTTCTCGACCGGAGCGGTAATGACCAGCGCATCACTGCCATTCAGGTTGACTCGAGCATCCGCGGTGCAATCCTTGGTTCGCTCGATCACATGCACCTTGCGCCCTGTTCCAACTGTGCCCGCAAAAACCCCGATGCCTGCATAGGCGTCCACCATGACCCCATCGTCAGCCAGGTCGTCAACCATCGCGGCCACCTCGTCGACCAGAGCATCTGCTCCGGCCGGACGGTTCTGGAAGAACGACCGTGCCGAGACGCGCCAGCGGCGGCCGGCGGCCTCCTCGTGAATCCAGGCGCGTTTACCACCGCGCAATTCCGCAATGGTCACCACCAGAACATCCTCGGGAACCGAGACCCCGAAGTCGCCGCCCTTGACAACAACCATGCGTTCGCCTGTGCGATTGCCGATCCTGATCGTGACCTCGGCGGCTTCCCCGAATCGTCCATCAACAAGCAATTGTTCCGCAGCAGGGTCGACCGCATCGCAAACATCAGGGACGATCACATCGTGTGAGGATCGAACCCGATAGCCGGCTCGACCCCTGACAACCGCCGCTCTGACGGTTGTCCGCCCTTCGTCATTGTCGAGCGAACGCAGCGACGGGTCAGGTGCCTCCACTCCCGCTCGCACCAATTGATCGACAACCATCGACTGCTTCATCCGCAGTTGCGCATCGGGTGCAACATGTAAGAGATCACAACCCCCACAGCCCTCAAGCTGGTGAGAGCAACTTACCGGTACCCGATCCGCCGAGGCCTCGATCACCGAAATGATCCGTGCTCGTGACCAACGCCGATCAATCCGCAAGATCTCAGCGGTAACCGTTTCGCCGGGGAGCGCGCCTTCGACAAAGACGATTCTGCCGTCGTCGGCCCGAGCTACCCCGGCGCCATCCCGCGCGGTGGCGGTCACGCGCAATTTCATAATGGAACGGTATCGGCGCTATCGCGATTAGTGTCGCTGTTGTGCATCGTCGAATCGAAATTGCTCCGTCCATCCTTCCGGCCGACTTTGCCCGATTAGGTCAGGAGTGCGTTGATCTCGAGAACGCGGGTGTCGACGGCATCCACTGGGATGTGATGGACGGCGTGTTCGTCCCCAACATCACCATGGGTCCAGACATCGTTGCGAGCCTGCGCAGCCATCTCACTATTCCCTTTGAAGCCCATTTGATGATCGTCAACGCGGATGAGTTCGCTCCACTGTTCATCGAAGCCGGATGTTCAACGGTGATGGTTTATGTCGAAGCATGCACTCACCTTCACCGCTCGCTGAACAACATCCGCAAGCAGGGTGCGCGTGCGGGAGTGGTGCTCAACCCTCACACGCCGGCGAGCACAATCGCCCACGTACTTGAGCAGACCGACCACATCCTGGTGATGACCGTAAACCCCGGTTACGGCGGTCAAACCTACATTCGCCTGCTCGACAAGATCTCGGAGATAAAGGAGATGGTCGATTCCAGTGGCTGCGAGATCGACATCGAAGTCGACGGTGGGATCAGCGCTGACAACATCGGAGAGTGCGCCGCGGCAGGCGCCAATGTCTTCGTCAGTGGATCGGCGCTGTTCAAGTATGACGACCGCTCAGCAGGCACGGCCGAACTTCGTAGCCTCGCCGAAACCCACCGCAGCTGAGGGGCCTTCGGCCAAGAGCCGCTAGAGCATCTCTCCGCGCTTGACGATCACCTGATCGATGATGCCGTACTCCTTGGCTTGTTCGGCAGTGAACCAGCGGTCACGGTCGGAGTCGGCTTCGATTTCTTCATACGTACGGCCCGTGTGTAGAGCGATGCGTTCTTGCAGCAAGCGCTTGGTATACGCCATCTGCTCGGCTTGGATGGCAATATCGGTCGCCTGACCCTCCACACCACCGAGCGGCTGGTGCATCATGATCCGGGCGTGAGGCAGCGCGTAGCGCTTGCCGGGGGCGCCGGCGCATAGCAGGAACTGACCCATTGAAGCTCCGAGGCCCATGCAGATAGTGCCAACTTCGGGTTCAACGAACTGCATGGTGTCGTAGATGGCCATCCCAGCGGTAACTGATCCGCCAGGAGAGTTGATGTAGAGCCAGATCGTCTTTTCTTTGTCCTGGCCCTCAAGGTAGAGCAACTGGGCGGTGATGTAGTTGGCGATCTCGTCGTTGACGTCCGTGCCGAGCACGACGATGCGGTCCTGCAGCAGCCGATGAAAAATGTCGGCCTGCGGGTTGACGAGATTGTTGGTGGCCAGGTTCGGGGGCTGAGTCATCGCACGTAGGCTACCGCCGCCGCAGCTAGGCTCAATCACCGCAGCTACGCTCAATCATCGCAGCTAGGCTCAATCACCGCAGCTACGCTGTGCCATCCACGCGGACGTGGCGGAATTGGCATACGCGCCAAGTTTAGGTCCTGGTACCCGAGAGGGTGTGGGGGTTCGACTCCCCCCGTCCGCACCCCGCGATCTTTCACGCCAATGACCATTCGTGGTACACGCCAACCCCGCGAATGGCTCCTTCGGGTTGATCCTGCTCAGAAACAGCCGAATCCAACGGTGTGACTCCCGAACATGTATTGGAGGGTGTGACCTGACAGCTCTGTTGCGTCGCTGCGGCCGATGGCCGCTAGGTGCTACCACCAGTCGACGAAGGCGCGTCGCGATATCTGCTGCGCGGCGGCGCGTGGGAACCACGCCAGTTCGCGGTCGCCGCCCGCAGCCGCTGACTGGTAGTCGACACCGTCAAGGCCAGCATCGAAGATGGCTTTGCCGATGGGCTGGCAGGCGCTGTGGGGGATGGGGCTGCCGTCGGCGCTGTGGGGATAGGTGTGAGGTAACCCGAGAGATGCGAGCCCGTCACCGGAGTATGCGTCGGCTGCCTGCCCCGCGGGCACTGTGACCTCAACAAGCACCGGTGCGGTCGCAGGGTCGAGATCTTCTAAGCCGTAGGCCAGATCCGCGAAACGGTGCACAACGTTGGCCCGCGCAGTCTCTTCATCTCGGTTCAGGTACAGGCACTCCATCCCCAGCGGGTTCCAGCGCTGCCCCCGTGAGGCTGCATATGACGCGTCTAGCGGATCGTCCCATTCGGGGTCAGCGACGCGGCAGTAGATGCCCTCGATCGCGACGGTCTGCATAGCTCAGGCGACACGCGTGTAGTCGAAGCTGTCCTTGACGGATCGCAGCAGCCACTCATGGTCATCGTCGGCGAAGACCTCAAGCATGCTGCGCCCGTCGTAGCCGTCGGCACGGCGGCGCACGACCACCGCCGCCATCCCGTCTCGAAGCCGGTAGCTGAGGATGTCCGCGACCTCTACCAGAGCGCCGATCTTGGCGATGCGAGCAGCAGGCGGTCCTGCCAGCAGCCACTTCTCGACCGCCTGGCGCTTGACGCCCATCAGGTCTGCGATGTCGCTGCTCGACAAGTCCAGCGTCGTCATAGCCCGACGCAGCGGAGAGGCGCTGCGCTGCTCGTGCTCGGCGGCCGCCATCGTCTTGAGGAACCACGCGACGCGGTGCTCGTCGATGTCGCGGCGCGCTTGCACGCATTGCTGGGGAAGCCCGCCGGCCAACCCCCGCAGACGATCGACGAGCACTGTGACTGCTCCCCGCCCGTCACACGTCGGTGCGACCCAGGGCACGTCGACATTGCTGCGCCGAAGCAGCCCGTACATGACGACCGCATCCGGCAGCACATCGGGGCATCGGGCGGGCAGGCCTGTCAGAGCGCGTGCGGCAGCGTCGGTGAACACGAAGTAGCGCCGGACCGTCGTGCGATCCGCACCGGCCGTAAGCTTTGGGACGAGATAGTCAAGCGCTGCCACCACGTCAGGAAGCATCTCGCAAGCCGCGTCTGACCCGGCTGCTAGATCCCCCTCAAGCAAATCTTCGATCACTTCCACACGAACAGCCTATCGCAACCAATACGCAACCACAAGAGGTTGAGACGACCGCACCTGCGGTGATCGGACGCGCCAGAAATGGCCGCTGATACGTGAGCTGATCTTCCAAGTCTTCGATGAACATCCCGTTGCAGCAGCCCGTGGTGCCTTGGAGCACGACGGCGAACTTCGCGTTTGGCGAGCCTCGGCGACAGCGACAGCGCGGGGTCTACAACCGCCTCGTGCAGAACGGACAACTCGAACTGGACCCGGCCATCGTCGGTGAACTTGTTAGCCGAACGCTTAGACATGGCCGTTTTGGGCTCGCACAGCCCTATGACAGCCCGAGGCGTCGCGCTGACAACTAGTTCGGTTGGCCGCCAACGGCGTAGGAATGAATATTACTGATCATCGACACCCCGGACAGGCGCATTTAAGGTTCGAGTCGGTGGTGTGAGCAGGTGTCGGCCGGCGAAAGTCTCGGGGGAATGGATGCGGCCCTCGGAGTGCACCAACTCGCCGTGCACCCACACAGCGTCGATTCCTTCGGGATGAACCATTGGCTCGGTGTAGCTGTTGTGCTCGGTGACTTGATCCCAATCGAACAACACCAGCGAGGCGTCAGCGCCGGGCCGTAGAACCGGAGAAGGCAAACCCATGAACTCACACGGCAGCGCGGTCATCCGATAAACAATCTCAACCAGCGGCACGCCCAACTCTCGGGCCATACGCAGAGCCTTCGGAAACGCCCCGAGCAAGCGCGGATGAGGCTTCTGTCCAGGCCCGGGCATCAAACCGTCAGTACATATCGCCATATTCGAACGGCGAAAGAACCGCTCCACCGTGGCCTCGTTGCCGTAGTGGCTGATGATGGACACCTCACCCCGGTTGCGAAGGAAGAAGTCGCAGACCGCGTCGTGGGCCTCGACCGAGGTCAAGTCGGTCACCCCCGCGGCGAACACCACATCCGAGAAACGCTTACCCAAGAACTCGTCGCCAACGCCTTCGAGCACGCCTGCTATCTGAATACCCTCCAAACCGCCGCAGAATGCCACGAAGTTGTCCCAACCAGAGCCATCGGTGTAAATCTTCTCGAACGCAAAGCGGCGCACATCCTCGTCGCTGAGCCGGGACATGAACTCGGCTCGAGTGCCCGACCGCACCTCGGGAGGGAACAGGGCATCCGCGGTCGTACTTCCCGCGGTGTACGGATACATGTTGCCCATAGTCGGCACAGAGCCGGCAGCGTCGTCAAGGCGACTCTCCACCTGCTCATAGCGGTCCCAGTTGCGGCGCCCGGCGATCTTGGTGTGCTCGCTGCAATAGCCACCACCACCGTCGACCGACGCGGTGATCACTTCTTCGAGCGCATCAACGATGTCGTCGCTCTCGGAACGAAGATGCGGGTACAGCGCAGCACCCTTCACATCGTTGAAGGCTCGTACCAACGCGGTGATCTCCCGCTGGTCGGAGTACACCGCCGGGTTGTAGACAAGTCCCGTCGACAGCCCCAGGCACCACGGGGCCTCGCGACGCACGACGGTCGCCATGTCTCTTATCTGCTGGTCGTCGGCTATACGATCAAGGTTGCCCATCACCGTGCGCCGCACCGCGCTGTGGCCCAGATGCAGGCCCATATCGGTCACCGACCGACCTCGATGCCACTCCAGGAACTCCTTGGTCGTGCTCCACGACCACTCACCGCCTCCGGCTGGGTCGTCACCGTCTGCGGCGCGGTTGCTTCCAATCGACGTAGGGACTGACCCGTCGAGTGGAGCAAGCTGCATGGCGTACTCGGCGCGCTGGTCGGCCACCACTGGAGCTGGCGACAGCCCGTCCACCCCACAGATGCGTTTGGTGACACCGCCTCGCACCGCCATCTCGCAACTCAACGGTATGCCATGAGCGCCAATGCGGGTGCCGCCGAGTGCGCCGTGATTGTGGGTGTCTACAAATCCGGGGGCCAACACTCGTCCGCAAGCGTCGATCCTGCGGTCCGCGTCATCCGCATCGCTCGGCGGCACCCGCCCAAGATGCACGATCCGGTCATCCACGATCAGCACGTCACCGCGGTGGGGTTCAGTCGCCCCGTCGCCGCTGACGATAAGGGCGTCGGTGATGAGTTGCCGCACCCTCTAACCGTACCTGAGAGCCAGCCTCCACGACGCGAGTACCCAACGCGTACCCGACGTGGAAGGCCCAAACGCCCCGCTTTCGGGCACGGCGGTCAACGACGCCGTTCACGGGAAGCGATAGTGCCGTAGAGCACGCCCGCGACAATGATCACCGCGCCGATGACGGTGCCCACTGCGGGCACCTCAGAAAAAGCCAACCAGGCCCACACCGACGCGGCAACCGTTTCCACCGGCGTGAACAACGCCACTTCAGCAGCAGGCGCATACCGGGGGGCATTGGTGTGCAGCAACCGTCCCAACGGATTCAGCAAACCCATTCCCAAGCAGGCCAGATAGGCGCGTCCATCCAAAGCCAACGGCGACGCGAAGAAAGACGCAGCAGCGACCGACAAGACCGCCGACATCGACAGTCCGACGATCCTGCTCATGTCGGGCCAGCGTCGCCAGATGTTCACGCCGATCGAGAACGCCAAGACAGCCGCTACCGCCAACAGGTCACCGTCAAGGTTGGGCTCACCGACCGAACCTGCCACGATCACAGTCATGCCCGCGAAGGTGAGAACAATGGCAGTCCAGACCTTGCGAGAAGTCTTTTCACCAAAGAAAACACGGCCAACAAGGGCAACCGTCACCGGCGAAGCACCAACGATGACAACCACGTTGGAGACCGTGGTACGGGTCACCGCGGTGATGTAGGAGATCTGACTGACGGTAGAGAGAACAGCAATCGCCGTTAACGGAATCGGGAAGCGACGCCACGACCTAATCGGGTTCATTGACTCACTTCGCGAGCCCGTCACGAAGTAGGTCACTAGAGATATCAACGCGACCCAGAACACCAGGTCCCAGACCTCCGCGCGCGACCAGCGCACGAAGAAAGAGTCAGTGGAGACGACCAACATGCCGCATCCCGCGTACAGCCATCCACGGCTCCGGCCGTGCAACCTCAGCCGTTCCGTCACCGTCACGCCCTTTGCGGTTCGCAAGCCAGAGCGTTCAATGCCGCAGCAAGAGAGCGCAAAGCACGTCCACGGTGGCTGATGACGTGTTTCTCGTCACCCATTTCAGCAAAAGAACGACCGCCACCTTCCGCAGGAACAAAGATCGAGTCGTATCCGAAACCGCCCGTTCCTTTGGGGCGTTCGGCGATCCAACCTTCAACGCTGCCCTGCGCCAACAGTTCCGAACCATCAGGCCACGCCACCATTACCACGGTGCGAAACCGCGCCGTGCGCTCCTCAGCGCTGGTAGCGCCGACCCTTTGGAGTTCCGATAGCAACTTGTCGACGTTGTCGGCGCAACTGGCCCCCTTCCCCGCGTAACGGGCCGAACAAACCCCGGGAGCGCCAGCGAGAGCATCAACCTCAAGACCCGTGTCGTCGCTGACCGCCGCGGCGCCGGCAGCGGCGCACACCGCCACCGCCTTGAGTCGGGCGTTTCCCTCAAGGTCGTCCGCGTCTTCAACCACATCTGCCAGCCCTGACGGACGCGGCGACAGTTCGACTATCCCGTCGAGAACCAACGCCATCTCGGCAACCTTGTCGGGATTGGCGCTTGCGCACACGAGCCGAGGCAAATCTGACATGTGCTTAGCCTAGAGGCCGAGCGGATTGATCTAGAATATGACCGTAATCGGGCGAGGCCGTGGCCCGAGCGGCCCCCGCGGCCCGAACGGCCCGGTGAGCGCAGCGAACAAGAGCGGGAAGCAGAACGCAGTGAACATGAGCGGGAAACAACGGGTCTGGGCGCAATGGCTTGTTCAATCCGGGCATCTGCTCAGGAGCTGGTAGTACGCGGCTCTGGGGGCGTGCGCAGAACAGCTCGTTGAGCTTCGTTGATCTCAGCAATCCCCTTGCTGGCCAGATCAAGCATCTGGGAAAGTCCTTCGCGGCTGAAGGCCTTTCCTTCAGCAGTACCTTGTACCTCGATCAGCGCCCCGTCACCGTTCATCACTACATTGAAGTCGACATCGGCGGTCGAATCTTCTCGATAAGGCAAGTCAAGCAGCACCTGACCATCAACGATCCCCACCGAGATCGCTGCGCATTCCGTCAACAGCGGGTTCGCGAGTATCTCGCCCGCCAAGACGAGACGCTCACACGCGTCGTGAAGAGCGACATAACCACCGCAGATGGAAGCCGTGCGAGTGCCGCCGTCAGCTGAAAGCACATCGCAGTCGACGGTGATGGAACGCTCACCCAGCGCAACCAAGTCGATAACGCAGCGCAGCGACCGTCCGATGAGTCGCTGGATTTCCTGGTCACGACCCGATGTCCGGCGCCGAATCCGCTCGGGCGAAGACCCCGGAAGCATCGAATACTCCGCGGTGACCCAGCCCTTTTTGTTACCGCGCATCCACCGAGGCGTGTTAGCCTCAACCGAAGCCGTACACAGCACTTGTGTTTCACCAAACGAGACGAGCACCGAGCCCATCGACATCTTCGTATAGTCACGAACGAACGAGAGGGGCCGCAGCTCATCGAACATACGGCCGTCATTGCGAGAGGTAGTCACGAGCACTCCAGTGGGGTTGAGTCAGCTTTGATGGGGATGTCTTTTGACAGCAATGTCTATTCACCATGTGTGACATTCAACATGGTTGAGCTTGGGACCAAAGAGGTCTCTTCCAAGTCGGGCGAATGTCGCCACATCACCGCTGGACACGAAGCGGTGAACCCCTTGGCCTGCTGCATTGCGGCAATCGTCGGAGGATTCGAGAGCACGCCACACTTCAAACGCGGTCTCATCAGCAGACGAGACCAAAATCACGTCGCGTCCCATCACCTCAGCAATAGTGCGAGCCAGAAACGGATAGTGGGTGCAACCAAGCAGCAAACCATCGATCTTGGCCTCAAGCAGCGGTGCCAGAAGGCGCTGAGCAAGCACCCGGACCTGATCCGAGCCCGTCTCGCCGCGTTCAACAAACTCCACGAAACCTGGGCAGGCTGCACATCTGAAGTCGACGCGTGGCGCAATTTGAGCTGCTAACCGCTGGTAGGCACCGCTGGCGACTGTTCCCACCGTGCCGATCATTCCGACCCGGGAAGTGAGCGTTACTTTGAGCAGGGATTCCAGTCCTGGTCTGAGAACCCCGATAACGGGAACATCGACTTGAGCCGCCAAGTGGTCCAAGGCAACCGCCGAGGCTGTGTTGCAAGCCACAACGATCATCTTCGGGTCGTATTCTTCGATCAGAAGGTCAGTGATCTGTCGCGCAAATCTCGCCACTTCGTCGTGACGCCTAGACCCGTAGGGATAGCGCGCGGTATCGCCGAAATATACAACATTCTCGTTGGGCAGAAGGTCGATCACAGCCCTTGCAACGGTCAGCCCGCCGAACCCCGAATCAAACATGGCGATCGGGCGATCGCGAGAGTCTGCGGTCATCTGATGAGTCTAAGGCCCCTGGCAGCTGGCTGAAGGGATCGATCTTGGGCCGAAGCGACTAGTGCTGGCGCTGATGCTCAGCGTTCTTCTTTGAACACAACGTGTTTGCGGACGACTGGATCGTATTTCTTGATCTCAATACGTTCGCGCGTGTTGGTCTTATTTTTTGTGGTCACATACGTGTAACCGGTGCCCGCGGTGGACCGCAGCTTGATGATGGGACGTTTGTCGCTTGCCATCTTTGACTCAGACCTTCTTGCCCTCGCGGCGCATGGAGGCCACGACGCTTTCGATGCCGCGCTTATCGATCGTCTTGATGCCTTTGGCGCTGACTTCGAGCTTGATCCAGCGCCGCTCACTCTCCAGGTAGTAACGCTTGGTCTGAACGTTGGGATCCCAGCGACGGCTGGACCGACGGTGCGAGTGCGAGAGTTGCTTGCCGAAGCGAGGTTTGCGACCCGTAACCTGGCAAATCTTGGACATCGTGCACGACTCCTGAGCGAAACTGGACACAAAACTGTACCAGCGCAGGCTGCTGGCTCCACCCTTCGTTCACCGTGCGTTCGCACCTGGCTCCACCCTATGCGGGCCATCACCGCGGCCGAGATCAACCACAGTCAGGCACTCGGCGCTAGCCTCGGCTTTGTGTCGACCGATCATGTCGAGAAAGTCCTGTTAGCAGCGCCTCGAGGATTCTGTGCCGGGGTGGAGATGGCCATCAAGGCGCTTGCCTGGATGGTCAGAGCTTTTGAACCGCCCGTGTACTGCTACCACGAGATCGTCCACAACCAGTTGGTGGTTCAGCGTTTCGAAGCTTCGGGCGTGGTTTTTGTTGACGACATCAGCGAAGTACCCGAAGGCCGCCCGATCATGCTCTCGGCTCACGGCTCGGCACCCGAAGTAGTGACCGCGGCCATCGAAAGGGGCGGGTACGTGGTCGACGCGGTGTGCCCTTTGGTGACGAAGGTCCATCACGAGGTTAAAACCCGAGTGGGAAAGGGCTACCAAATCGTCTATGTCGGTCACGAAGGGCACGAGGAAGCAGTAGGCACGATGGCGGTGGCACCCGCTGCCATCCACCGTGTCGAGACAGCCGACGACGTAGCGGACCTTCCCGAGTTCGACTCCCCCATCGCGGTCCTGGCCCAAACCACGCTGTCGCACCGCGAATGGGCCGGCGTGCTCGATGCTGCGCGCGAACGATTCCCTCAACTCTGGCAGCCTGAACGCTCCGATCTCTGCTTCGCCACAACCAACCGGCAGTCGGCATTGATGAAGATCGCTCCGCGGGTAGACGCGATGGTCGTAATCGGCTCGTCCAACTCGTCGAACACCAAAGCACTCGCCGCGCTGGCCCGAGAAGCAGGATGTCGGCATGTGTTCCGCATCAACGCAGCCGACGAACTACCCGATGACCTAACGGGCACTGTTGGGGTGACCGCGGGAGCTTCGGCACCCGAGGACCTTGTGCTTTCGGTGATCGACCGCCTCGCGCCGACTGATGGAGTCGAGGAGGTGCGGGTAACCGACGAAGACGAGTACTTCCCGCCTCCGCGCAACCTTCGTCAACTCTTACGTGCCATCGACGCGGCGGCAACAGTCACGCTTGGGCTCTCCGCGGATCGACTTCCGCTCGACGACCGCGACATTGACGCAAGTGAGGTACTTGAGTCGCTTCCGGCAACCATCAGCGACGCGTGAGCGCAGCCAGACAGGTTCCGCTCCGGGGACTTGTTGCCGGTGCCGCGGTTGCTGTGGCACTAGGCGTCTACAGCGTGCTGCACCAACCAACTGGCCGAGACTTCGTCCTCTACGGCTTTGAATCCGCTGCTAGTTGGAAAAACGCGCTGACTCTTGTAGTCGCCGTACTCTTGGTTGCTCAAGCTGCTTTGAGCTTCAAGTTGGCTGGATTGTTCGGCCTTCGCGCAACCACTCGGCCATGGCTGTCGGAGTTAAGGCGCCTGATCGCCACTCTCGCCGTCGGCTTTTCGCTTCCCGTCGCTTTCCATTGCGTTTGGGTTCTCGGCTTTGGCAGCGACAGCCTCGCGATAACGCTGCATTCGATCCTCGGCTGCGTCGCGTACGGTTGTGTCGTCGCGGCCCTCTGGCCAGATCGCGCCGAGCGAATCCACGCCAACGCCCGGCGCGGCCCTTGGGCAAGTGTTGTCGGAGCGACTCAGTACCTCGTTGGCGTGGGGGCGGCTACCGCGGTGGTTTTGTTGTTCACGCTGCAAGGGGCGACACCACAAGCCGACGCCCGGCAAGCCCAACTCGCGGCGTCGATTGACGCTGAGCGGCTTTACGAAGAGCACTGTGCCAACTGCCACGCCAACGATGGAAGCGGTGGTGTCGGTACACGCCTGGCCGGACTGGTGTCGAGCCGTTACCCGGATCCTGCGGCTCAATCGGCGGTGGTAGCTGAGGGTCGCAACACGATGCCCGCTTTCGCGAAGGTCCTCACCCCCGCCGAGATCGCCGCCATCACCACCTACACCCGCACAGCCTGGCAGTAAACCGACCACCAGGGTCGTGTCGGTCAGTAACTGGTATCGCCCCAACATTCGATCGTTGTGGAAATTGCACAGGTATGAAAGTAGCTCGTAGTGACTGATTCGAATTGTCCCAATGGAGCATCCAGTTGCCCGTGGGTGTTCGTGCCCCAACACACAACGGCACCGTCGACACGGACAGCACACGAATACCATTTGCCCGACGAGACTTCAATGAATTCGCCTTGCGGGACGTTGCCTTGGCCCGCTCTAGAGACGTTACCCCAACACTCAATGGTTCGGTCCGGACGCAATCCGCACGCTCGCCGATCTCCGACGCTAACCGCCTCGAATCGTCCAGAGGGGTTGGACCGGCTCGAGAATCCCCAGCATTTCAGCGTGCTGTCAAGGAGCAGGCCGCAAGTATGGAATTCGCCGACGCTGACGGCCATGAACTCTCCATCGAGAGCGTCCGATTGCCCGTGACTGTTAGAGCCCCAACATTGGACGGAACTGTCGATGCGCAGCCCGCAAGCGCTGTCGGGCCCTGCCGAGATCGCTATGAATTGCCCCTCGGGGGCGTCGGTCTGCCCAAAGCCATTGTCACCCCAACACCGGATCGCGCCCCCCGCTTGCAAGCCACACGTATACTCCTTACCGGCGCTGATCGCTTTGAATTGCCCCTCGGGGGCGTCGGTCTGCCCAAAACGATTGTCACCCCAACACCGGATCGCGCCCCCCGCTTGCAAGCCACATGTGTGCTTTCGTCCGACTGCGACCGCGATCCAGTTCGACGAATCGAGCGAGTCGGAAGTAGGTGTTGGAGAGCAATCGTTGCTGGTGGAGTCGAATTCGACGGATGGGCGGTTTAGGTATCGGTACAAGAAAGTTGCTAGCTCACCGCGTCTCACCGACAGGTTCGGTGCGAAAGTGGTTGCCGTGGTGCCAGTGGTGATGCCAGACGCATACAGCCACGCAACTGCTGCTCGTTGCCACGGCGCGGTCAAGTCTGTGAAGGGATGGCCCGCCGCCTCGGGAGACCCCGCGTGGCGATACAAAAAAGCTGCGACCTCAGCACGGGTGAGCCGGTCACCTGGGGCAAAGCTGGTTCCCGACTTGCCAGTGGTGATCCCGCGGTAATACATCCATGCAACAGCCCGGTTCAATTCGTCGCCGGACACGTCGCGGAACGGGTGGGGACGTGCATCTGGTCGACCTTGTGCGCGCCAAAGGTACAAGGCCGTCTCTCCGCGGGTCGCCGGAGTGTTGGGCGCAATGCACGCTCCCGAGCCGGCGTCAATGATGTTGGTTCCAACCATCCACTGAAGCGGCTCGGCAAAAAACGGAGTTGCTCCAGCCATCGCGTTCTGAGCCAAGTGGCCAGCCCTTGAGATTGACGCCGTGCCCACGCGGGTCGGACCGTGGCGAAACATCGGCCAGGTGTCGCTCGAACCCGTAGGAGGGAGCTTGTAGGCGGCTACACGAGTCCACGTCAGGTTGGATTGGTTGGCAACATAAACGAGATAGCGCTCACCGTTGAGTTCTCCCACCGCAGGCGAAGTCTTGTGAGAGGAGGCGAAACTCATGCGACCACGCCAAAACACGTCCGCTTCGAGTTCGGCACCGGTGGAACCATCGAGCAGTGCCAGACCTCCTGCCGTCCCGATGGCCACATCCTGATCTTCGTCGCCGTCAAGGTCGGCGATCACCGCAGAACCTCTCACAATGTCACCGTCTCTGAGATGGGCGAATCTGGGCGTTACGCTCCACAACTCCTTGCCGTCGCCTTTCCAGGCATAGACCTTCTTGTCGTCCGAACCCGCTACAACCTCGGGCAAGCCGTCGCCGTCCAGATCACCCAAAGAAGGCGACGACCAGACCGTGTCAGCAGCACTAACCGGCCATCCGGCGACATTTGTTCCGTCGTCAAGATGGAATGCCCAGACCTTCGAGTGGTCGCTGCCGTCGTTTGGTCCGCACAACTGATTTCCTCTGAGGGTGCATTCGATATGCCAGTTGTCACCTGTCCCGGTTACGGCCTCAAAACGACCGTCGCCATTGATGTCGCCAATGGCGGGCGACGAATGAAACACATCGTTCGCCCTCCGAGTCCACATCGTGACCGGCTTTCCATCCTGATAGTCGATAGCTCGGAAGATCCCGCCTAGATGATCGACATAACCGCCGGGAGTCGAATCTCCCCCTATGAATATCTCCACATCCCCGTCGTCGTCACTATCGAACAGCGCTGGCGAAGACCAGACAGTATCATCGCTGTTAATGGGGAAACCTGCGAGCGGGTTTCCGTGCCCATCGATCGCCCAAATGTAGAAGTCATAACTTCCAAAGACGATGTCTACAGCCCCATCACCATTGACATCACCGATAGCAGGCGTCGCGAAGGTAGCTTCGCACCAGCCATCCAGTGCTGGGGTTTGGCCGTCCCAAATATTGCCGGTGTCGCGGCTCTGGTTGAAAGACCACTCGATGGTGCCGGTCCGGCCATCGAAGGCAATTACGCTGCCGTTCTGACCACGCGCCTCCAAAGATGCAGAACCGACGCCGACCACCACCTCAACAACCCCGTCGTTGTCGATATCGGCCACAGCAGGACTCGAGTCGATCGCCGATGGCGTCGATTGAGGCCAGCACAGCTCTTGGCTGGGGCCGGGCACAGCAGAAGCCTCCCACTTCAAGCTGCCGTCAGACTCGTACACTCGGAGTTTTCCATCGCGATGGCCGAAGACGATTTCGTTGCGACCGTCGGAGTCAATGTCCGCGATTACCGGCGATGAAGTCAGATTCAAGCCTGGAAGCTCAAACTCCCAAGCCAACTCGTATGGCACCGACCGCGCCGCTTGCACCGATGAGCTAGCCGCAAAGCCGACGAGCACGGAACCCAACACCGACAGAACCAAGAAAACCCTTAGAGATTTCACTTCCGCCAGCCTATAAGCGTGTGTAGTCACCTGCCGCCGGAAGCGGTTGCCTTTCAGCGCTCCAAATGAACTCACGGTGCTTACAACACAGGCCGCGACGAACCTCTGCAACCGACCAAGTTTGAGGCCTGCCCCTTGATGGGCAGCTAGCGGACTGCAGACCGGTTCTAGTCCGCTGGGGGCGGTTCGTCTCCGGCGGCCACGCGGGCTTCTACAAAAAGGTCGTTCAGTTCGCGATACAGGACTTCGGTGAGTTCGCGCACCGCGCGGCGAGGGACCTTGCCGTCCACCTTGGCTGGCGGTGGGATCGGTTCGCCGATGATTGCGACCACCTTGGCGAATCGGGGGATCACCGAGCCCACTGGAAGCGCTCTCGGCGTTCCCCCGAGTCCTACCGGCACAATCGGCACACCGGCACGAGCGGCTACAAAAGCGGGTCCGTCCAGCACCAACTTGCGGTCAAGTCGAGGGCCGTGTTGACGAGTGCCTTCGGGGAACATCACCAGCGGTTCACCCAAGGCCAACACGTCTCCCGCAGCCCGCAGCGCAGTGCGATCCGCGGATCCCCGCTCTACTGGAAATCCGCCCATCACCGTCAGGAATGTTCCGAGCAGCTTTGAATCCCAGAGACTCTCCTTACCCATGAACCGCAGGCGCTTACCGGTAATGACTCCAACAATCGGAGTGTCAACGAAAGAACGATGAACAGCAGAAAAGACGAACGGACCGTCGGGCAAGTTCTCTCTGCCTTCGACCCTCAGGCGGAACAGAAGCTTGATCGGAACATAAACAACCACCCAGAAGCAGCGATAGACGAGGCGACCAGGCCACGACTGGCGACTACGGGCGAAAGTATCGCGGCGTTGGGAACCGTAGGTCGCTGCCCCGCTCATCGCTTGCTTGGTCACCTCTTTGCGTCGCTGTCAGGCAACAATTCCACAATCTGGGTGACGACCTCTTCGACCGTCAGCCTCGTGGTGTCAATAATGATCGCGTCTTGGGCTTCGGTCAAAGGCGCGACATCTCTGGTGGAGTCCACGGTGTCGCGTCTCGTCAGGTCCGCAGCGACCGTCTGGTAGTCGAGATCTGTTACCTCTTTGGCGCGGCGCTGGGCCCTCACTTCCTCGTCAGCAGTGAGGTACACCTTCAATTCGGCATCAGGAAAGACAACCGTGCCGATGTCGCGCCCCTCAAGCACGCCACCACCTCGACGCCCGATCCATTCGCGCTGCCGAGAAACCATCTCGCGGCGCACCTGCGGATTAGCGGCAACTGCACTCACCGCGCGAGTGACCTCTGGGCCGCGAATCTGCAAGGTCGCGTCGACTCCGTTCACCACCACCTGGCTGTCGCTGAGATCAAGTTCCATCGAACGAGCGGCATTGGCCGCGAACTCAAGATCGTCAGGATCCCCAGCAGCGCGCAAGACCGTGAATGCCACTGATCGGTACATCGCGCCAGTATCAAGATACGGAAGACCAAGCCGATCAGCAACCGCACGGGCCACAGTGGATTTTCCCGACCCTGCCGGTCCGTCAATGGCGATCACTCTCATAGCAGAACCATAGAAGAAGCATCCCGAGCAATCATCGAAGCTGTTCCAACACGCCAAAATAACCGGGAAAGGTCTTTGCCACGCAGCCGGGATCACAAACCGAGACTCCTTGGACAACCAATCCGATCAACGCGAAGGCCATGGCCATCCGATGGTCTTGGTATGTCTCAAATGCAGCTGCTGCGGGAGGGCCCGAAGGCCGCACCACAAACCCGTCGTCGGTCTCTGCTGCGTCGACCCCGCAGCGATTCAGTTCAGTGACTACCCCAGCCACACGATCACTCTCCTTGTGTCGCACAAACCCGATTCCCGACACGTTGGTAATGCCGGATGCGAAGGCGGCGACAACCGCAAGAGTCGGGGCCGTATCGGAGATATCCCGAAGGTCGATATCGACACCCCGTAACTCCCCGCCAAAGACTTCAATGCTGTCGTCGCCAACCTCAACTTCTGCTCCCATCTCCGAGAGAACATTGGCAAAGGCCACATCACCTTGTATTGATGAGCGCCCAAGTCCCTCAATTCGCACATGGCCACCGGTAATGGCAGCGGCAGCCAGAAAGTATGATGCAGTGCTGGCGTCTGGTTCGATTCTGTAGGTACCGGGACTCTCATAATTCCCGCCAACAGTCAACACTCGTCCGTCGGTGGAACTGTCCGGTTCAGCTATACCCACTTGCGCGCCGAAGGCCCCCATGACCGCGATAGTCATCTCCAGATACGGCCAACTCACCGGGTCAGCCGCGAGCTTGACCGACAAACCTGCCACACCACCAGCGAGCAGCAGACCGGACGCAAACTGGCTGCTGGCATGGCCTTCGATACTGCATTCCCGGCCGCTGATCGGCCCCTGGACGCGCACCGGTAAACGACCCCGCCGCCCTAGTTCCTCCACTGACACAGCCAATTCACGCAAAGCGTCGATTTGGTGATCCATCGGCCGGCCCCGAAGTTGGCGGTCACCGTCAATCACGGTCGACGCGTTTCTCAAAGCGGCCACGGGCATCAGGAAACGACTCGTAGTGCCAGAACGACGAGCATTCACAAGTGCTTCACCCGACTCTTTGAACTCAGCACCGCAACCCTCGACTGTTATCGAGCCGTCGGCACTGTTGGGCACACAGCTGACACCAAGGGCGCTGAGGCCGTCGATCATTGCCAGGGTGTCGTCAGCAAACAGCGCCGAGGAGAGCCGCGTCACACCGTTGGCCAACGCCGCAGTCACCAAAGCGCGATTGGTGATGCTCTTCGATCCCGGCAACACCACTGTCGTATCGGGCGGACTGTCAAGCGGCTCAATAGAGAGTGATTCGCTAGATTCAGGATCAGCAGGCACAGCTTCTAGCATCGCATCAACCCAACGGTTGTATCGACGGACGGTAGCCCTGCTCGCTCAAAGCGATTTGCAATCTCTGGGCCGTTTCGGACTCAACCAACAACACCACAACACCGCGTGGTCCTTCGGGCGAATGGGCAATCTCCAGATCGTAAATGTTGACATCGAGTTCGGTGGCCAGCACGGCAATAGCAGCCAACTCGCCGGGGCGGTCCAACACCGGCACTCGCATCTCCGACAAGGCCTCGGCGTCGGGCGCTGTCGTCGGCAAATTCCGACGGGCAACTCGTGCGCCTTCGAGATAGGCGAGCAACTGCAACTCGTCGCCATCAGCCACGATCTCGCGCAGCGACGCCAGCTCCGAAATCAGATCATCAAGCACACCGACTATGGCATTGGAGTTCTGCGCACAAATTGCGGGCCAAATCGTCGGCTGCCCTGCAGCTATGCGGGTCATGTCACGGAATCCGCCAGCGGCGAAACGAAGCATCCCACGGTGCTGTTCGGTGCGTCCGAGCGCTACCCGCATCAACGTGGCCGCGGTCAGGTGTGGCACATGCGAAACCACTGCAACGAGTCCGTCATGCCGTTCCGGGGAAACCACCATCACCTGAGCACCGGTAGCGGTAACGATCTCTTTGACTTGCGAAAACGCCGCGTCGTCGGTATCCGCGGTGGGGCACAACACCCAGGCGGCACCGCTGAACATGTCGGCCGAGGCCCCAAACACGCCGTCTTGCTCGCTGCCCGCTATCGGGTGACCCGCAACGAAACGTCCATCGGTCACTGCCGCGGCTATTGGCGCTTTCACGCTGCCCACATCGGTGACCACAGCTGCGCCAGCGTCAAGCGCAGCCTGGGCCAGATCCGGGATGGTATCGACCGGTGTGGCGATAACGGCGAGATCACACGGCCGCATCTCGCCCATTTCATCAACCACTCCGGCAGCCAATGCCTCGCTAGCGCTGGTCTCATCATTGTCAACACCGACGACATACCAACCCAAACGACGCAAAGCCAGGGCCACTGAGCCCCCCATCAACCCCACACCAACAACCATCGCGGTCCGCGCCCCGTTCACGGACCGCGATGCTACCCGTAGCGTTTGTGATTTAGTAACGAATATGCCCTAGTAGCAAACCAGCCCTCGCCCCAAACAAGCCCTCACCGACTATGCACCGGCGCTGCCGACCGCCACTTCCAGGCTTCTCACCTCAACCGTAGACAACTCCCGCCACTCCCCCGGGGCGAGGGATCGATCCACCAAGGGTCCGATTCGAGTGCGAACCAGTCGAACCACCGGGAAGCCAACCGCCTCGCACATGCGCCGAACCTGTCGGTTCCGTCCCTCGTGAATGATGATCTTGACCAGGTTGGCTTCAACGACATTGACCCGAGCAGGCGCAGTGGGTCCATCGTCGAGGGAGACGCCTTCACGCAGACGGCGAATAGCTGAGCGGCTGGGGTTTCGGTCAAGTTGAGCGAGGTACTCCTTCTCTATGCCGTAGGACGGATGAGTCAGCCGGTGGGTCATCTCCCCGTCGTTGGTGAGCAACAACAGACCTTCAGTTTCCGCATCAAGACGACCAACTGGGAAAACCCGCGGTTCTGAAGGAACCAAATCGATCACGGTCCGACGGCCGTGCGTGTCATCAGCGGTGCTAATGACTCCTTTCGGCTTGTTCAACAGATAATGCACGAGGCCGGGGCGCACGCCGACAACGACACCGTCAACAGCAACCTTGTCGCAAGCCACAGCTACTCGGCGGCCGAGGACGGCAACGTCACCGTCTACGGTGACACGACCCAAAGCGATCAGCTCTTCGCATGCCCGTCGGCTGCCGAACCCATGACGAGCCAAGACCTTCTGAAGCCGCTCACCACCTTGGATCATGTGATCGCCATCATGTGGTTTCGGTGCCGCTTGCTCCAGTTGGCGCAGCGCCATAGCCCTCGTCATGGTTCTCGTCGTCGTCGTCAAACTGTTCGTCCTCCGGCACCACATGAAGACCCCGCTCAAGGGCCTCAACGACTTCCGAAGTCGGAAAGAACTCCCCCAGTGGAAGCAACTCGCTCACCGAGTCAAGGCCCATCCGTTCGAGGAATGCAGGGGTCGTCCCATAGAGAACTGCCTGACCTGGCCCCGGATCACGGGCAACCTCGTCGATATAGCCCCGAACTTGAAGGGTGCGTACCACGCCGTCGACGTTGACGCCGCGGATCGCCGCGATCTGATTACGAGACACCGGCTGCTTGTAGGCAACAACGGCAAGAGTTTCGAGCGCAGCCGCCGACAAGCGAGACGATTGACCTTCAAGCACATAGCGCTCGACATAGGGAGTTTGATCAGCAGCAGTCTGATAGCGGTATCCCCCCGCCACCCGCTTGAGGACGAAACCGCGGCCTTCGGCCTCGTACTGCTTGGCCAGATCGTCGCACAGTTCTTCGATCTCGAATGGTGTGGACCCCACCAATTGCGCCAGCAACTCCGGTGGCAGCGGATCTTCTGCCACTAGCAGGATCGCTTCAACTGCTCCAGGGATGTGTTCTGGGACCATTTCGACCTTCCGAGGGTTCAACCTTCGTAGTCATCGACGCCGATTACCCCAACGAACTCAGGCGCGCCGCCTTTCCAAACAACCGCGATATCACCGAAGGTCTCTGGTTGTTCGAGTTCAACGAAGCCCCGTTTGAACAATTCCAACACCGCCAAGAAGTAGACGACAATCTCAATGCGATCAACCAGTTCAGAGGTGAGTTGACGAAAGGTCATGCGACCAAGCTGCGGTAGTTCTTCAACGAGGTCCCCCACCACTCTCGCAACGGTGATTTTTATTGGGCTGATATGGGACAGGTCGACTCGCACCACGGGGGAGGGCGCGGTGGCTCTCCCATAGGCTGCTCGCAGATCTTCAAGGGTGGTATTGCGCAACAGGTCCGGAGCCAGACCGATGAAATGATCCTCGACCGGACCGACACGGCGCGGATAAGACCCGGCGGCCTCAGCCGAGAGTCGGCGCAACACAAGCGCCGCGTCCTTGAATACCTTGCACTCGACTAGTCGCGCCAGCAGCAGATCGCGCTCCTCCCAGAGGCTGAATTCATCATCGAGGTCGATCTCTGAGTCTTCGGGGAGCAAGCGACGGGTCTTCAACTCCACGAGCGTCGCCGCGATCAACAGAAACTCCGTCGCCACCTCAAGGTCGAGCTGCTCCATAGATTCGATCTGTTGCAAATATGCATCAACAATTTCGCTCAGGTTGATGTCGTACAGTTCGACTTGTTGCTTCAGGATCAGATGGAGCAACAAGTCGAACGGTCCTTCAAAAATGGGAGTGTGGACCTGGTACGGCATCAAGCTGATCTTAGAAGACCGCCTAGCGGATAAGCGGTTTATACCGACGGTTGCCATGGCGAACAAGCCTCGGGCGCGTAGCCTGCGCTCACATGAGACGCGTTTTGTCCGGCATTCAGCCCACGGGCCAACTCCATCTCGGCAACTACCTCGGCGCGGTTCGCAACTGGTCCAAGATGCAACACGACACCGACGCCTTCTTTTGCATAGTCGACCTTCACTCAATCACCATCCGCCAAGAACCCGGTGCGCTCGGCACCGAGTCGTTGCGGCTCGCCCAGATGTTGATAGCAGCCGGGCTGGACCCCGAGGTATGCACCTTGTTTGTGCAGAGCCATGTGCGCGAACACACCGAATGTTCCTGGTTGCTCGAGTGCACCACCTCTTTCGGTGAACTCTCCCGAATGGCACAATTCAAGGACAAATCCGACCGCCAAGAATTCATCTCTGCGGGTTTGTTCACGTATCCGGCGTTACAAGCGGCCGACATCCTGCTCTACGACACAAACGACGTGCCGGTAGGTGCCGACCAACGTCAACACATTGAACTCACCCGAGATATCGCCGAGCGATTCAACTACCGCTACGGCGAGACCTTCGTTCTGCCCACCGCAGTCATTCCCAGCGCAGGGGCACGGGTCATGGATCTCCAACGACCCAACGACAAGATGTCGAAATCGCTTGACTCGCCGAAGGGAACTATCGACCTGCTCGATGAACCTGCGCAGATTCAAAAAAAGATCCGCAGCGCGGTCACCGACAATGACGGTGACGTTCGCTTCGATGTCAAACACAAACCTGGAGTCAGCAACCTGCTCTCAATTCTCGGCGCCGCTACCGACAGCGACCCCGAAGCAATAGCCGGCGAGTACCAGCAGTACGGGCCTCTCAAAGCAGATACCGCCGAAGCGGTCGTGGCCCTGCTCGCTCCGCTGCAGGCCCGTTTCGCCGAACTCGAAGCTGACCCAGCAGAAACCAAACGACTTCTGCGAACCGGAGCCGACAAGGCCCGCGCGATCGCCGGCAAGACATTGGCCCGCGCCAAATCCAACATCGGGTTCCTTCCCGACTCTTAACAGCGCACCAGCAATCCCCGAATCGACGACTCAGTCGTTGTCGAATTCGTGGAGCACTTCGGCGAACTCGGGGGGGATCGTCCACCTGTCGTGTGGTTGGTGATGCTCGGCGGCCCAAGCGATGGTGCGGGGATCGCTTTGCGCGCCACGCAACAATTCCGCGCCGATTTCGGGGTGGCTCAGATAGCTGCTGACCCTGGCGCGACAGCCATCGTGGTGAATCCACTGGCGGGTACGGTTAGACCCGACGATCTTGGCGGCGACGGTGGCAAACACACGGCCCCAGGTACCAAGGCCGGCCTCGATCTTGCCGATGTCATGCAACAGCGCCGCGGCGATTACCCATCTTGTGTCCTCGTCTAGCGCTGATTCGCCGGCAAGCTCCCACTCAACTTGACGAGCTATGGACGCGCAATGCCGACGGTCGGGCGGGTACTGGCGCGCCCACAGCGCGTACTCCGCCGCAGACAACACCGACTCAACCCAGATGCGGTCAGTTTCGTGAGGGCCCCGGTTGGGCAATGCCGCAAAGAAGCGACGAACCAAGTGCCACATTTCGCGCATCACTGGTCCATCAGCCAACACCGGTGGCCCGTGGGTGAGCCGCGCGATACACGTTCATCAAACGCTCAATAGAGACCTTCGTATACACCTGAGTCGTGGAGATCGATGCATGCCCGAGCAACTCCTGGACGGTTCGGATATCCGCGCCGTGATCCAACATGTGCGTGGCACATGAGTGGCGCAACACATGGGGGGAGAGTCTGGCACCAAGACCCACCTCGGTTCCGTAACGGCGCACAACCCCCCAGGCGCCCTGCCGGGAAAGCCGAGAGCCCCTTTGATTGAGAAATACTGCATCGGCATCGCTACGGCGAGTCCAACGCTTTGGTTCCATCGCCGGACGACCCTGGGGTTCAAACCACTGCTGCAACGCCAGCGCGGCGTGTCGTCCCACCGGCACGATGCGTTCTTTGCTTCCTTTGCCCAACAAGCGGATGAGTCCATCGTGCAGATCAATGTCGGCGAAAGACAGACCCACCAACTCCGAGACTCGCGCTCCCGTGCCATAGAGCGTCTCAAGGATCGCACGATCGCGTCGCGCCACACGATCGTCTCCGCAAACAGCATCGATTACCGAAGCGACTTCGGCAACAGTCAGAGCCTTGGGCAACCCTCGAGGCACCGGAGGTATCTCCACATCTACCGCAGGATCATCGAGACGCTGTTCCTCGGCAACCAAGAACCGGTGCAAACCCCTTACCGCGACCAGGGTTCGGGTCACCGAAGCAGCCGCCAGCCCCGACCCCTGTAACACATGAACGAAGGCCACAATGTCGTCGCCGCTGACTGTGAGCATGTCCACACCTCGACGACCGAGGTGATCTTGGTAGCGAAGAAGGTCGCGACGATACGACTCAAGGGTGTTTGAGGCCCGGCCCTTCTCTATCACCAGCCAAGTAAGAAAATCCTCAGCGCTTTCGTCAAGAACCACCGACGGCGTAACGGGTGTGCCGTTTCGCCCGGTGATGCTCGGCGAGGCCATTAGTCACCGACCCAAATAGCGCAGCGCCATCATCAGGCCGATCACCGTCTTGGCATCCTCGATTTGTCCCGAAGCGATAGCGGCAGCGACTTCGTCGAGCGCCAAACGCTCAATGGTCATGTGTTGTTCCTCAGGACCCTGCCGATTGATTGATGCCTTCTCAAGCTTGGTAGCCAAATAGACGTATGAGTATTCGTCGGAGAAACCAACCGAGTTGTAGAAGGTGGCCAACTGCACCAACGAGCGGGTCGAGTATCCGATTTCCTCGATCAACTCTCGCTTGGCGGTCGTTTCTGGAGGCTCACCAACAATGTCCCGTTTCCCCGCCGGAAGCTCCAACATCTCTTTGTCGGCAGCGGCTCGATACTGGCGTACCAAGATCACCTCGTCGCCAACCACAGGCACGACCGATACCGCACCCATATGACGGACAATATCGCGCTGTACTACCTGGCCGTCGGGAGTTTCGAACTCTCCAGAAACGACCTTGAAGACAATGCCCTCATAAATGATCCGCTCGCTCAAACTACGAAATCCCGATGGGGACCGTGGCCCCGGATCGGTCACGACGTCTCAGTGGCAGCTAGGTCGGCGTCGACATCGGGCAACTGCGGATTGCGACCCGCGGCACGCTCCAGAGCCGCAGCGACAAACGTGCGAAACAGCGGCGCAGGACGATCCGGGCGACTCTTAAACTCTGGATGGGCTTGGGTGCCGATCCAAAACGGGTGATTCTCCAATTCGACGAACTCGACGAGCCGGCCATCAGGGGACTCACCACTCAGCGTCAGATCGCTCTGCTCAAAGCGCTTGCGGTACTTGGGGTTGAACTCGTAGCGATGCCGATGCCGCTCTGACACCACTTCTTCGCCGTAGGCCGCAGCAACCCTTGAACCACCCTTGAGCTGGGCCACGTAGGCACCTAGGCGCATCGTGCCTCCCATGTCGGTCACGTCACGCTGGCTATCCATAAGGTCGATTACTGGATGACGCGTGCGTGAATCGAACTCAGTGGAGTTGGCGCGAGCAAGGTTGAGCGCATTGCGAGCGTATTCGATCGTCATCACCTGCATCCCGAGACACAGGCCGAGACACGGCACGTCGTGCTCGCGGGCGTATCCAGCGGCAGCGATCTTACCTTCGATGCCCCGTTCGCCAAACCCGCCTGGGATAACGATGCCATCAAGGTCTCTCAGTCGGCCAGCCGCCAACAACCCCTCCGCTTCTTCGGCTTGCACCCACTCAAGATCGATTTCAGCGCCGTGATGGATCCCTGCGTGGTTGAGTGCTTCGACAACCGACAGGTAAGCGTCGGGCAGGCTGACGTACTTACCGACAACGCCGATACGAACCGGCGTTGTCGCCGCTTGCACCCGAGCGACAAGCTGACTCCAGGGTTCTAGATCCAAGGTGTGGTCAGAAAGACCGAGGATCTTGCAGACATGGGTGTCGAGCCCCTCGTTGTGAAGCACAATGGGAATCTCATAGAGGCTCGACGCATCGGCCGCGTTGACAACACCCTCTAGAGGAACATCGCACAAGTTCGAGATCTTGCGGCGCAGATCAACGCTGATCGGGTCATCAGAGCGGCACACAATTGCATCGGGCTGTATCCCACGGCTCCGAAGTTCGGTCACCGAATGCTGCGTGGGCTTGGTCTTCTGCTCCGCTGACGGGCCGATGAAAGGAACCAGGGTGACGTGCACGTAGAGCACATTTTCGCGGCCCACATCGAGACGAAACTGCCGGACCGCTTCAAGAAACGGGAGGATCTCAATGTCGCCGACGGTGCCGCCGACCTCTGTGATCACCACATCCACTTCATCAGATACTAGACGGGTGATCCTCCTCTTGATCTCGTCGGTGATGTGGGGAATTACCTGGACCGTGCGGCCCAGATAGTCGCCACGTCGTTCCGCGGCAATCACCGACGAGTAAATCGATCCAGTCGTGGAATTGGAATCCTGGGTGAGGTTTTCGTCAATGAATCGCTCATAGTGCCCGAGATCTAGATCAGTCTCTCCCCCATCGTCGGTAACAAACACCTCTCCATGCTCGAAAGGATTCATCGTCCCGGGATCGATATTGAGGTACGGGTCCAGCTTCTGCATGGTCACCCGGAGACCTCTGGCCTTCAAAAGGCGACCGAGGGAGCTTCCGGTGAGTCCCTTGCCGAGCCCACTGACCACTCCTCCCGTTACGAAGATGTGCTTCGTCATCGGGAACTCAACTTATCCAAATTCAGACTCAAAGGCGCGCACCCAGTGCTTTCGCCGGGCGTAGCCGGAGCCGCTGGTGGCATCAGCGGCTGTGACCATGGAGGAGTTCGACTGCGTGACTATGAGCCGCTTCGGAATCCGGAGAACCCGAGAGCATCCGGCTCAACTCGACAATCCGTGATTCGTGGTCGAGGAGTTGGGCGACACTAACCGTTGCGCCCTCAACTTCGGTTTTGCTCACAGAAAGATGCTGATCGGCAACTGCGGCAATCTGCGCCAAGTGGGTCACAACCAACACCTGATGATCGCTCGCCAAAGAAGCTAGGGACTCCGCGACCGTATTTGCCGCTTGACCTCCAATGCCCGCATCAACCTCGTCGAACACCAAGGTTGGCGGTCCGACCGTTAGGACCATCCGCAACGCCAACATGGCACGGGCCAGTTCACCGCCGGAAGCCACTTTGGCCAAGGGCAGCAAATCATGGCCAGGGTTGGCCGCTAGCCACAACGAAACATCATCGCCGGCCGGCCCGCTGACTCTCACCTCCAGCTTGGCGTCAGACATCGCCAAACCGGCGAGATTCTCTTCGACAGAGGCTGCTAAATCAGGCGCCGCAGCACGCCGGGAGTTCAACACCTTCGACTGCTCTGACACCAGTTCTTCGGCCAGAACAGCACGCCTCTGATCAAGCGCCGCGCCACGCTCATCGTGTCCCCGAAGCTCCTCCAAGCGTTGAGCAACAAAACAGCCGTAGCTGCTTACCTCAGCCAGATCGGCGCCGTACTTGCGCCGTAACTCGCGCAGCAGGGCCCGCCGTTGTCTCAGGATTCCAAGCTGTTCGGGGTCGTCTTGGATTGTCTCGACGCGATCACGCGCCTCGCCGGCGATGTCGGTGAGTTCTGCGATAACCGAACGGAGGCGTTCTTCGAGATCGGTAAATGGTCCACGACCCTGCACTTCCACAAGCGCTGCGGAGATCGCCTCGAGCGCCGCTGAGTCTGAGTCAAGCAAGACGCTTGCTTTCGCGGCGGCGGAGCGGTGAGCACTGGCCGCGGCCAAGAGGTCTTCTTCTTGGTCGAGACGAACATCTTCATTTGCGTCCACAATGTCGGCCGCTTCGATCTCGTTGAGCTGATACGTGAGCAGATCAATCTCTCGTGCACGATCTCGTTCATCGCCGCCCAACTCAGCCAGCGCGGCATCAGTGGCTCGCATGTCGTCGAGCAGAGACGCCATACAGGTGCTGTCGATACCTCCGAAACGATCAAGCGCGGCTCGTTGTACGGGGCCTTTCAACAGAGACTGATGCGAGTGTTGTCCGTGGAGATCAACGAAATCGACGCCGTGGTCAGCCAAGGCACTCACCGTTGCGAGACGACCATCGATATAGACGCGGGAGCGGCCGTCGCGAGGAATAACGCGTCGCACGACAAGTTCCTTGTCGCCATCAACGAATCGGCCCTCAATCTCTGCTTCGGTGGCACCGGGCCGCACCAGCGATGCGTCTGCTCTGCCCCCGGTCAACAGATCGATCGCACTGACGATAAGCGTCTTACCCGCGCCGGTCTCACCTGTGACCGCTGTCATTCCGGGGCCCAAAAGCAGTGTCACTTCGTCGATAACGCCAAGGTTTCGTACCACCAATTCGGTCAACACAACTGCTCTCCGCCTTGTTCGCCTTCTCGACCTTGGCCGCCTAGGATACGGGTATTCATATCAGCAATAGATTTGAGAATATTGCTCTAACGGTCATTGAGACCGAATTTTGCTTTGAGTACCCGCTGGAATCGCCGAGGTCCGAACGTGACGAGATGAACCGTTTGATCTGCCGCGGTGCACTCGATCGCGTCACCATCTCCGATAACCATCAGCCTGCGACCATCCACTGACACCGCTGCCGGGCGGTGCCCGTCGATGGACAGGCGCAACCGGGTCGCAGGGGGAAGAACCAAGGCGCGGTCAAAAGGCATGTGCGGAGCTACCGGCGTGAGCAGAAGAGCTCGGTGGGTTGCGTCGATGATTGGACCTCTCGCTGAAAAGGCATACGCCGTGGAACCCGTCGGGCTAGCAACGATGAGGCCATCGGCCGCGTAGGTTGTGAAGAACTCACCGTCGATAGACACCGCGAGCCGAACCGTGTTGGCTTCCGACGTTCGTTCAATCACCGCCTCGTTCAAGGCCAAATGCGTGCTTGTCTTGCCCGCGACCGTCAACTCCGTTCGCACCAACATCCGTTCTTCGATGTCGTAGCGGCCCTGGAGTGCCCTGGCAATCGCGCTTTGAGCTTCGTCGGGAGCGACCTCGGTCAGGTACCCGAGCCTGCCATGGTTGACGCCCAGGATTGGGATCTCATCGCCTGCTAACAACTCCACGGCGCGCAGGATCGAACCGTCGCCGCCCAAAGTCACTACCAAGTCAAGGCCCTCGCAGAACTGCGACGCTGCAACAACTTGAGGACCCAGAGCCAAATCGCTGGCGTCATCGGGAGGCACGCGCACTTCGTGGCCTTCGGCGATGAGCCATTGCGCCAGGTCACGGGCATGCACGGCAGCCTGATCTCGCCCCAGGTGAACGATCAGCCCGACAACGCTCACGACAACCGCCTGTGTTCAGTTGGTGCTTGCTCTACCGCCGCGTCAAGCAAGCCGGCCTCGTGTCGGCCAACACCGGATCGAGGGGCGGATCCCTCTAATAACTCTGCTGTATCAGGTGTCTGCCGTGCGTGGAGAAGAAACTCAACGTTGCCGTCGACGCCCGTAATCGGAGAAGCCATAGCACCCATGATGGCCGCTCCGTGGAGCATTAGCGCTTCACACACCTCACCAAGTGTCCGACGCCAGATCACAGGGTCGCGAATAATCCCTCGCCCCTTGTCGGCTTCAGCCTTTCCTGCCTCAAACTGAGGCTTCACCAACAACACAAGATCACCGCTACAACGCGCCAGTCCAACCAGCGCTTCAGCGACCGTACGCAACGAGATGAAGGACAGGTCCGCGACGACGACATCCGCGACCCCTCCAACATCGCCGGGCTGAACATGGCGAATATTGGTCTGCTCATGCACCACAACGCGCGCATCGGTACGGAGTCTCTCATGTAGCTGATTCCTGCCGACGTCAATCGCCACCACGGTCGCGGCACCACGAGTGAGGACACAGTCAGTGAACCCACCAGTCGAAGAACCGGCGTCGATTATTCGCCGACCATTGCAATCCACTTCGAATCGGTCAAGCGCTGCAGCAAGTTTGTAGCCGCCGCGCGACACGAAACGGGAGGTGTCACCAGCAACTTCTATCGGCTCGCTCGCAGCAACTTGTCGCGCTGCCTTTTCTGCGAGCGCGCCGCTCACCGTGACTCGACGTTCAGCAATGGCCTGTTGAGCCCGGGTACGGCTTTCGGCTAGCCCCCGCCTTACCAGCTCAGTATCGAGACGACGCCGAACCATCACCACCCCGCCCATTTCAAGACAATCATTGCTGCACCTTTGCCAGCAGTGCAGCCAGGTCGCTGGCGATGACGTCTGGCGTGGGGTTCACCGGTAAATCCGCTTGCGACGTGACACCGCTCAGAACCAGCCCGAAGCGATAGCCCAAGGACCGAGCAAACATGCCGTCAGTCTCGGGACGATCACCCACCACAATTCCGCTAGAACCCAGCTTGGCACGTACCAGTTGAGCCATGGCCTGATGTGGCTTTCCCGCGATTTCAGGCTGAACCCCGGCAGCCGTCGCGACCGCTGCGACGATGGCTCCGTTGCCCGGGAGTAGTCCATTTGCGTCGGGAAAAGTTGAATCGTCATTGGTGGCGATGAAACGAGCACCCGCTCTGAGCGCACGCATTGCACCCGTCAATGCTTCGTAGTCAAAGTCGGCACTGATCCCGACCACTACGACATCCGCAGGCGCTCCTGTGGCAACCAGTTCGACATCACGAGCTTGCAGCCCGGCGCGCAATCCACCGCTGCCAATAACGTATGCCCGAACCCCGGCGGGAACCATCGACGCAGCAGCCATCCCTGAGGTGAGAACCAAATCGGCGGCGTCAGCAATCCCGTGTCCGGCCAACTTCTCGGCCACCTCGGCGGGTGAACGAGCAGCCGAGTTGGTGACAAAAGCCAACCGCTCATGGCTGGCACGGAGGTGCGCCACAGCTTCCACAGCTCCCGGCACGGTGAGTCGGCCTCGCCAAACAACACCGTCAAGATCAATTGCCCAGGCGGTCAGTTGACTTCCCAGGTCGGCAGACTGTGCAGCAACGCCTCAAGATCACCGGGTCCGCGGTCAGCTTGTGCCGCGGCGATCTGAGAGTCGATCCCGCCTCCATACTCAAGCCGGTCTACAGCACAGTAGACGCCGATAGGAGTTGGACTCTGTCGGTCGTCGGCCAAACGGCTGAGCGCGAACGCCACCGACAGGTCCGCTGCCGTTTCGTCGTGGACGTGGAGTGCTTCGACACCAACTTCGGCAACCGACACAATCCGAGCCACTCCATCATCAAGCACGACACCCCGTTCGCCCTCTGGCCCAAAGCGAACAGGTTTGCCATGCTCTAGAGGAATCAACATCTCGGCGCGGGCGTCTTTTTTGGTAAGAGCCGCGAAAGCACCGTCGTTGAAGACATTGCAATTCTGGTAGACCTCAACGATCGCGGCGCCCCGGTGGTCATGAGCCCTACGGAAGATCTTCTGCATGTGCGCGCGATCCATGTCGTGGGTACGGGCGACAAACGACGCCTCCGCTCCCAACGCGACCGAGATGGGATTGAAGGGCGTGTCGAGCGAACCCATCGGCGTTGACTTGGTTACCTTGCCGACTTCGCTAGTCGGTGAGTACTGCCCTTTGGTAAGTCCATAAATCTGGTTGTTAAAAAGAAGAATCGTCAGATCGACATTACGACGCAGCGCGTGGATCAGATGATTGCCTCCGATCGACAACATGTCGCCATCACCACCGACCACCCAAACATCAAGATCGTGTCGAGCCATCGCCAGCCCGGTGGCGATCGCCGGAGACCGTCCGTGAATCGCATGCAACCCGTAGGTATTCATGTAGTACGGAAAGCGAGCCGCGCAACCGATGCCGGAGACAAAAACGGTGTCTTCGCGACGGGTGCCTATCTCTGGCATAAGGAGTTGCATGGCGGTAAGGATCGAATAGTCGCCACATCCCGGACACCAGCGCACTTCTTGGTCGCTGGTCCAGTCTTTCTTGGTGGTGACTCCGGCGTCGGTCACTGGGTCATCTCCTGAAACTGTTGATGGAGTTCCGCCGCAGTGAACGGTTGCCCCTCCACCTTGCAAATGGACTTGGCATCGACAAGATATTCGGCTCTCAAGATCTTGGAGAGCTGGCCCAGATTCATCTCAGGAACGATCACATGGTCGTATTGTCGGAGAATATCGCCGAGGTCCTTAGGGAGCGGATAGATGTTGGTCAGATGCACCCGAGCGACCTTGTCGCCCGCGCGTCTCATGCGCCCCATGGCGCTGGTGATCGCTCCCCAAGTTGAACCCCAACTTACTATGACTACATCGGCATCTGAATCGCCTTCGACCACGGTGGGCGGGTAGGAGTCGGCCACCTTTTTGATTCGCTCATCACGAATGGCGACCATCCGTCCGTGGTTTTCTGGGTCGTAGCTGATGTTGCCGGTGCCATCTTCCTTCTCGATCCCGCCAATGCGATGCATCAAGCCTTCAGTTCCCGGAATCGCCCAGGGACGAGCCAAATCGTCGTTGCGGACGTATGGCCAGAAGACCTCTTCGCCGTCTTCGTTGAGTGCATTGGCGCAGGACGCAAAGTCAACTGAGAGATCTGGAAGATCCTCTACCGAGGGTAAACGCCACGGCTCGGTACCGTTGGCCAGGTAGCCGTCGGATAACAAGATCACCGGTGTGCGATATCGCACCGCAATACGTACCGCTTCAAAGGCGGCGCGAAAACAATCCGACGGCGAGTTCGCCGACACGATCGGCAGCGGTGCTTCTCCATGGCGACCGTAATGGGCCATCAGCAGATCGGCCGCTTCGGTCTTGGTCGGCAGACCCGTGGAAGGACCACCTCGTTGAATATCAATGACCACAAGTGGCAACTCGAGGCTTACCGCCAGGCCCAAGGTCTCGCCTTTCAACGCCAACCCAGGACCGCTGGTTGCGGTGACCCCCAAATGGCCCCCGTAGGAGGCCCCAAGTGCCGCGCCGATAGCGGCGATCTCGTCTTCGGCTTGCAGCGTGCGAACCCCAAAGTTCTTGTGTTTTGCTAGTTCGTGGAGGATGTCGCTCGCCGGCGTTATCGGGTATGAGCCCAAAAAGATCGGTATTCCAGCTTTTTGGGAGGCGGCCACCAAGCCCCACGACAGCGCGGTGTTGCCGTTGATGTTGGTGTAAGTACCTGGTTCGAACCGAGCGGGACGCACCGCCAACCGACTCGCAGAAAGTTCGGCGGTCTCTCCAAAGGCATGTCCGGCTTTGAAGGCCGCTTCGTTCGCTGCGATTATTGCATCCCTGCCGACGAATTTCTCTCGTATCCAGTGCAACGAGGGATCGGTAGGACGGCTGAAGAGCCATGACACCAAGCCCAGCGCGAAGAAGTTCTTGGACCGCTCAGCATCACGCGGTCTAACACCGAGATCCTTACAAACTTGTTTCGTCAGATCTGTCATCGGTGCGGTGATGACCGAGTAACCGTCCAGCGAACCGTCTTCGAGGGGATTCGCTTCGTAGCCGGCTTTGGCAAGGTTGCGCTCGTTGAAAGCGTCAGTATTGACAATAATCGTGCCGCCTGACTCCAAACGCGGCAGTTCAGCCATCATCGCAGCCGGGTTCATCGTGACCAGAACGTTGGGCGCATCTCCCGGGGTCGTAATGTCGTGGTCCGATATGTGGACCTGGAAAGCCGAAACCCCCGCCAACGTGCCGGCGGGAGCGCGGATCTCGGCAGGAAACTCCGGCAGGGTGGCCAAGTCGTTGCCAAACAAGGCGCTCGCTGAGGTGAAGCGATCTCCCGCGAGCTGCATACCGTCGCCAGAATCGCCGGCGAACCGAACAATTATGCGCTCAACCTCGCGGACCTCCTGCAACAGTTCCTCAGTGTTGATCAAAACGCCCCCTTAGCTACTTCGAGTGTAGCGAGATGAACCAGAAGTCAGGTTAATGCTGCGACCTCGATATTGATGAATCGACCGGACTGCGAAGTTCAGCGCATGCCTTAGCTCAATGCCCGGACTCTGGCTGCTACATCGGCGAGCCTGGAGTCGTGATGGGCCACCCACTTGAACAACTCGCGCGCCCGCGCGGTCTTGCCGGCGCGGTCGTACAGGTCCGCTAGAGCATAGGCACGACGGAGTTGATCGGGGCGAGGGTGTTTGGGACGTTTCCACCCGTGCTCAAGCGTGGCAATAGCGCCTCGGAGGTCATCTCGGTCGGCTTTGGCGCCCGCGAGCACGATGCGACCTTCAGTGACTATCTCGGGGCGGGGCGACTCCTGTCCGATCTCAACCCACAACGCCTCTACGTCCGCCCAGCGACCGAGCGCTCGATGGCAATCGGCTAGGACTGGATGTTGCTCGGTCGACGAAGTCATCTCGCGGAATTTCTCCAAGTGTTCGATCGCTTCTTTCCACTGTTCCAGCCGATAGAGCACGATCCCCATCAATTCTCGGGCATCTACTAGTTCGGGGGCTTCACGAACCACCGACTGGAGTTGTTTACGCGCGTCGCTGAACCGTTCGGCTTCAAAGGCTCGTGCCGCTTTGTTCAAGCGATTCAACAGCCAACGGTCGCGGGGTTCGCCCACCGCTCGCTTCAGAACCACCGCGGGGTCTTCTGAGTACTGCGCGCGGCGCCGAAGGGGTTTGCGGTCACGCACAGCCGGGGTCCGAGCACGACCAACCGCAGCCGATGCGGTGCGTTGAAGGACTTCGGCGTTCGGTAAGTTCCGCTTTGACGAAGATGCCGCAGAACCCATAGCCGTTGACTCTAGCAACAGGGGCCAAAAACGAGATCGAGCCTCGCTAGCTAGCGAGGCTCGATCAAATAAAGAAATCCGGCGGCGTCCTACTCTCCCAGGGCGTAACCACCCAAGTACCATCGGCGCTGACAGGCTTAACTTCCGTGTTCGGAATGGGAACGGGTGTGACCCTGCCGCTATCGCCACCGAAACTGTTGAGTCCTCTGCTTGCGCAGAAAACGAAGCGGAGTCAGTGAACTCCTGCCTCTTCAGAACTCCATAGCGAGCACGAACTATCAATAATTGAAATGTGAAACCAAGCCCTCGGCCGATTAGTACCGGTCAGCTGAACACATTGCTGTGCGTACACTTCCGGCCTATCAACGTGGTGTTCTGCCACGGGCCTTACCCGGTTAACCCGGTGAGAGATCTCATCTTGGAAAAGGCTTCCCGCTTAGATGCTTTCAGCGGTTATCCCTCCCGTAGGTCGCCAACCAGCCATGCTCCTGGCGGAACAACTGGCACACGAGAGCTACGTCCATCCCGGTCCTCTCGTACTAGGGATAGCTTTCCTCAAATCTCTTCCGGCTGCAGAGGATAGGGACCGAACTGTCTCACGACGTTCTAAACCCAGCTCGCGTACCGCTTTAATGGGCGAACAGCCCAACCCTTGGGACCTGCTTCAGCCCCAGGATGCGATGAGCCGACATCGAGGTGCCAAACCTTCCCGTCGATATGGACTCTTGGGGAAGATTAGCCTGTTATCCCCGGGGTACCTTTTATCCGTTGAGCGACGGCGCTTCCACACGCAACCGCCGGATCACTATCTCCTACTTTCGTACCTGCTCGACTTGTTAGTCTCACAGTCAAGCTCCCTTGTGCGATTGCACTCAACGACTGATGGCCGACCAGTCTGAGGGAACCTTTGAGCGCCTCCGTTACCATTTAGGAGGCGACCGCCCCAGTCAAACTACCCATCTGGCACTGTCCCTGACCCGGATAACGGGCCGAGGTTAGATTTCCAGCATGAGAAGGGTGGTATTTCAAGATTGACTCCACACGAGCTTGCGCCCATGCTTCCTAGTCTCCCACCTATCCTACACAACTCAGACCAAAAACCAATACCAAACTGTAGTAAAGGTCCACGGGGTCTTTCCGTCCTTCTGCAGCTAACGAGCATCTTTACTCGTACTTCAATTTCGCTGGGCCTATGGTTGAGACAGTAGGGAAGTCGTTACTCCATTCGTGCAGGTCGGAACTTACCCGACAAGGAATTTCGCTACCTTAGGACCGTTATAGTTACGGCCGCCGTTTACTGGGGCTTAGGTTCAGAGCTTCGCCCGAAGGCTAACCCTTCCCCGTAACCTTCCAGCACCGGGCAGGAGTCACAGCGTATACAGCGCCTTACGGCTTCGCACGCTGCTGTGTTTTTAGTAAACAGTCGCTTCCCTCTGGTTTGTGTCACCCTTTCAGGCTCGGGGAGTAAATCCCGTCACCATCTAAAGGTCGTCCTTCTCCCGAAGTTACGGACGCAATTTGCCGAGTTCCTTAACCATAGTTCTCCCAATCGCCTTGGTATTCTCTACCTGTCCACCTGTGTTGGTTTGGGGTACGGGCACCACATGTGCTAACTAGCGGATTTTCTTGACAGCATAGGATCGGTGACTTCGCCTGATTCGGCTCGGCGTCGCGTCTCAGGATTAATGAGGGCCGGACTTACCTGGACCTCTCCCTACACGCTTACCCCAGGACTACCATCGCCTGGGATCACTTACCTTCCTGCGTCCCCGCATTGCTTGCCTCAACGACCTGGATCGGTTCGTCCTCAAGCCACAATGGCCTGAGGCATCCCCTCACCAAAATCGCCTTGGCATGGGCGCATAATGTGGTGGTACTGGAATATTAACCAGTTGTGCATCGACTACGCCTTTCGGCCTCGCCTTAGCACCCGACTAACCCTGGGCGGATAAGCCTAACCCAGGAACCCTTGGACTTCCGGCGGAGGGGTTTCTCACCCCTCTCTCGCTACTCATACCTACATTCGCACTCGACCACGCTCCACGACGGTTCACACCGACGCTTCACCGCGAGATCGACGCTCCGCTACCACTCCTACTAGGTAGGAATTCACAGCTTCGGCTCTGTACTTGAGCCCCGTTACATTGTCCGCGCAGGACCACTCGACCAGTGAGCTATTACGCACTCTTTAAAGGGTGGCTGCTTCTAAGCCAACCTCCTGGCTGTTTGTGCAATCCCACATCGTTTACCACTTAGTACAGAATTAGGGGCCTTAGCTGGTGATCTGGGCTGTTTCCCTTTCGACCATCGAAGCTCATCCCCCGAGGTCTCACTGCCGCACTCTGGAGTCATGGCATTCGGAGTTTGGTTGGGGTTGGTAACCTTGTGGGGCCCCTAGCCCATCCAGTGCTCTACCTCCATGACTGAACGTGCGACGCTGCACCTAAATGCATTTCGCGGAGAACCAGCTATCACCGAGTTTGATTGGCCTTTCACCCCTAACCACAGGTCATCCCCTCCGTTTTCAACCGAAGTGGGTTCGCGCCTCCACGGAGTCTTACCTCCGCTTCACACTGCCCATGGCTAGATCACTCGGCTTCGGGTCTACAGCATGCGACTGAACGCCCTATTCAGACTCGCTTTCGCTCCGGCTTCCCCTCGCGGGTTAACCTTGCCACACACCGTAACTCGTAGGCTCATTCTTCAAAAGGCACGCCATCGTGGCCACTGAGTGTAAACACTCGGTGACTACACTTTGACTGATTGTAAACCAACGGTTTCAGGTACTATTTCACTCCCCTCCCGGGGTTCTTTTCACCTTTCCCTCACGGTACTTGTTCACTATCGGTCACTGACATATACGTAGCCTTGCGAGGTGGTCCTCGCAGATTCACGCCGGCTTTCCCGGATCCGGCGCTACTCGGGAGACTCGATCGGAGGCAAGAGACGTTTCATGTACGGGGCTATTACCCACTGCGGCTGGCCTTTCCAGAACCATTCCACTACATCCTTGCTTTGTAACTCCGTGGACCATCTGACGCTAGTCCTATCGGTTCCCACAACCCCCATATGGCAACGCCGTCAGGCTTTCCACCACACAGGTTTAGGCTGATCCCGTTTCGCTCGCCGCTACTAAGGGAGTCGCTGTTGCTTTCTTTTCCTCGGGTTACTTAGATGTTTCAGTTCACCCGGTTCCCTCTATCCGTCCTATGTGTTCAGACGGAAGTAATACCCCATTACGGGTATTGGGTTTCCCCATTCGGTCATCCGCGGATCGACGCTTAGTCGGCAGCTTCCCGCGGCTTATCGCAGCCTCTCACGACCTTCATCGGTAGTCAGTGCCAAGGCATTCACCGTTGGCTCTTCGTAGCTTGGGTTATCTACATTTCAAAATTGAATTGATCATTTGATCATCTTATAAAAGATGCTCGTGCTCGCTATGCAATTCTCAAGAGGCGTTTACACGACGGTGCGACTGGCCCAAATGAGTACCAACTTAAATGAATAGCGCATTGCGTCGCAAGGTGCAGACCAATGGACTGCTCCCTCAAAGCGGAAGAGACGAACACTAGCTATCAAACAATAAAGCAATGCTTCGTTGCGATGACAGTGTTAAACGAGTGCCTAACTGGGAACCTACTCGAGTGGCTGGCTCAGATGAGTCAGTTCTTCGAGAGGAGCTCCTTAGAAAGGAGGTGATCCAGCCGCACCTTCCGGTACGGCTACCTTGTTACGACTTCACCCCAATCGCCAACCCCACCTTCGGCAGCTCCCTCCCCTAAGGGTTAGGCCACTGACTTCGGGTGTTGCCGACTTTCGTGGTGTGACGGGCGGTGTGTACAAGGCCCGGGAACGTATTCACCCCGGCGTTGCTGATCCGGGATTACTAGCGACTCCAGCTTCATGGAGTCGAGTTGCAGACTCCAATCCGAACTGAGACCGGCTTTGTGGGATTCGCTCGACCTCGCGGTCTTGCAGCCCTCTGTACCGGCCATTGTAGCATGTTTGCAGCCCTGGATATAAGGGGCATGATGACTTGACGTCATCCCCACCTTCCTCCGAGTTAACCCCGGCAGTCTCCTACGAGTCCCCACCATTACGTGCTGGCAACATAGGACGAGGGTTGCGCTCGTTGCGGGACTTAACCCAACATCTCACGACACGAGCTGACGACAGCCATGCACCACCTGTGTACCGCCCCGAAGGACACCATATCTCTATAGCTTTTCGGTACATGTCAAACCCAGGTAAGGTTCTTCGCGTTGCCTCGAATTAAGCAACATGCTCCGCCGCTTGTGCGGGCCCCCGTCAATTCCTTTGAGTTTTAGCCTTGCGGCCGTACTCCCCAGGCGGGGCACTTAATGCGTTAGCTACGGCACGGAATCCGTTAGAAGACCCCACACCTAGTGCCCAACGTTTACGGCATGGACTACCAGGGTATCTAATCCTGTTTGCTCCCCATGCTTTCGCTCCTCAGCGTCAGTACCGGCCCAGAGCACTGCCTTCGCCGTTGGTGTTCCTCCTGATATCTGCGCATTCCACCGCTACACCAGGAATTCCATGCTCCTCTACCGGACTCTAGTCATCGCAGTATCAGATGGCGTCTCAGGGTTGAGCCCTGAGTTTTCACATCCGACTTACGAAACCGCCTACGAGCTCTTTACGCCCAATAAATCCGGACAACGCTCGCTCCCTACGTGTTACCGCGGCTGCTGGCACGTAGTTGGCCGGAGCTTCTTCTGTGACTACCGTCATTTTCGTCATCACTGAAAGAGGTTTACAACCCGAAAGCCGTCATCCCTCACGCGGCGTTGCTGCGTCAGGCTTTCGCCCATTGCGCAATATTCCCCACTGCTGCCTCCCGTAGGAGTCTGGGCCGTGTCTCAGTCCCAGTGTGGCTGATCGTCCTCTCAGACCAGCTACCCGTCGATGCCTTGGTAGGCCGTTACCCCACCAACTAGCTGATAGGCCGCGAGATCCTCCTAGAGCACCTGAGCATTTCCTCACTCGACCATGCGGCCGTCTGAGGGTATCCGGTATTAGCCATCGTTTCCGATGGTTGTCCCGGTCTCTAGGACAGATTTCTCACGTGTTACTCACCCGTTCGCCACTTTCCACCGGAGCAAGCTCCGGTATCTCGTTCGACTTGCATGTGTTAAGCACGCCGCCAGCGTTCGTCCTGAGCCAGGATCAAACTCTCCGTCGAGATCTTTCAACCGGTCGAAACCGGTCTTTAGATCGGGTTGCGGATGCCTTAGTCACTTAGGTGATAGCACCGGAGTGATCGCGTAAGGCATCCAGCGTTTTACGTAGAGCCGGTCACCGCTGGCTTGCAGTGACCAGTTTTCCTCTCCGGTCACCAGATGGCTTCCAGAGGGGTTCGTCCATCCAACCGAAGTTGAATGAACTGGCTCACCGGGGCCGTTGAAAACCCCGGCATTGAATTGACAGATGCCGTTTCAGATCGCGAAATCCAAAACGTCACCCGCACTCGCTTTGCGTCCGTCTCTTCCGTTTTCAAGGAGCACTCGACACCGGAGTGCCAGGCACGCTGACCAGATGAACCGGCCTGTTGATGCCTCACTACACGCTCGTCAGACCTAGCGTCCACAGAGGCGAGTCCCTAAACTACCGAAGCAGCCTGGATGCGGCAACCCAAACGAGCCGAATATTTGATTAATCGGCCAGGTTCTAACAGCGCTTGATCAGACTAAGCATCGAATACCGCCAAATATCGCTGTTTTTTACCACGTTGCACTAAAGCAAAGCGGCCACCGATCGCCTCAACGGATTCAGAGTTGGTGGTTACCAGTTGGCCGTTAACCCGGATCCCGCCCTGTTTGATGGTGCGGCGGGCGTCGCCTTTCGAAGCACACACGCCGGTCGCCACCAACAGATCTACGACTGGTTCATCAAGACCTAACGAATCGGCTGCTATCAGCGTCTCCGGCACGATCCCGCGCAGCGACTCAAGACCCTCCAGGTCAAGCTCGCCCCCACCAAACAACGCCGCCGCGGCTCGCTCGGCTCGACGCAGCGCCTCGGACCCATGGATAAGACCAGTAACTGAGTCCGCCAGTTCATGTTGTGCCAGTCGCTGCTCGGGGCTCGTCACATGCTCTCGCATAATCTCTGAAATGTCGCCAACACCGAGCAATGTCAACTGCATGAGCGTGCGTTCCACGTCAGCATCTGTGACTCGCAAGAAGTACTGATGAAACTCGTAAGGCATCGTCATCTCAGGATCCAGCCAAACGGCGCCTTCGGCAGTCTTGCCAAACTTGCTGCCGTCGCTGCGGGTCATGAGCGGCCAGGTGAGACCGTGGGCACGAACGCCACTGCGTCTGCGGATTAGATCAATTCCGGCGGTGATGTTGCCCCACTGATCGGAACCGCCAATTTGCAACCTGCAGCCGCGATTTTCATGCAACCACCAGAAATCGAAAGCCTGCAACAGCATGTAACTGAACTCCGTGAACGAGATGCCCACATCGCTGGTCATTCTTGAACGGATCGAGTCCTTCGCAACCATCTGGTTGACGGTGATGTGCTTGCCTGCGTCGCGCAGGAACTCGAGCAAAGTCACATCGCGCGTCCAGTCGTGGTTGTTGACCAACTCGGCTCCGGTCGTGCCGCCGAAGTCGAGCAACCGCTCCATCTGGGATCTGATCCCAGCCAGGTTTGCGGCCAGTTCAGCCTCGTCAAGGAGGTTCCGTTCACCGGAGCGGCCGCTCGGGTCACCGATCATCCCGGTCGCGCCACCTACCAAGGCAATCGGTCGGTGTCCGGCGTCTTGGAAGCGACGCAAGACCAGCACTCCGATGAGATTGCCGAGGTGCAGGCTCGGAGCTGTCGGGTCGATTCCGTGATACAGGGTGACCTGGCCTGGTTCAAGCAACTCCCGTAAAGCAGCCTCGTCGGTGTGATCCTGCAGCAAGCCGCGGAACCCAAGATCGTCAACAACAGCCGCACCAGTCATGCCGCACCACGATAGAAGATCAAATGGCGAGCCGCGTTCCAACAGTCCCCGCAAATTGGCGCAGAATGTCCAAACACCAACGGCTCGATTTGCGGGGCCGTGGCCCGAGCGGCCCGGTGAGCGCAGCGAGCCAAGAGCGGGAAACAACACATTGCAACCCAAAGCTCTCACCATCTGCGTTCACTTGAAAACGGTGGTGAGGATCGAGCGTCGTTTGTGAGCAGAATGGGGGCCATGCGCCGCCTCCGACGCCTCGTTCGACGCCACTTGGCAGCGCTCGCAACAATCGCCGTCTTCACAGCTGGATGCAGCTTCGAGACCAAAGACTTCGACACTTTGTTCGGTTCGGACTTTTCGGTCGTCGATCTCGAAACAGCGCAGTCTTCCGTCGTGCTCGACCGCAACGGCAAACTCATCACAAGTCTGCGGGGAGAACAGAACCGCACCGACGTTCCCATCGCCGACATTCCAGAAATCGTTCGAAACGCGGTAATCGCCATTGAAGACGAGCGGTTCTGGGATCACAACGGCATTGACCTCAAAGCCATCCTGCGAGCGGCGCGATCCAACGTGAGTGCTGGAGGGATCAGCCAGGGCGGCTCCACCATCACTCAACAATACGTCGGCAACGTCTTCTTGGATCGCAGCGACAACACGGGCAGTCGCAAAATCGAAGAACTATTCATGGCTCTGCGCTTCGAACAGCACTACACCAAGAAGTTCATCCTTGAGCGCTATGTCAACTGGATCTACTTCGGCAACGGTGCATACGGCATCGAAGCCGCCGCTCGCCAATACTTCGGTGCCCCCAACTGCGCACTGCAAGGCATCCAAGGCGACGACTGCCTCAAAGTAACCGAACTCAGCCTCGTAGAAGCAGCGACGCTAGCTGGGTTTATCCAGGCACCGAGCCGTTACAACCCCTACCAGAACCCGAATGAAGCCCGCGAACGACGCGACCTCGTGCTGTTGCGCATGTACACCAACGACTACATAACGCTCGACGAGTATGAATTCGCACGCTTAGAGCCGATTGAACTCGTCGATGACGTACCAATCCTCGAAGAAAAGTATCCGGCCGCTTACTTCGTCGAAGACGTTAAACAGTGGTTCCTCGACAACGAGCAATTCGGCGAAACCCGCGATGAGCGCGCCGGCCTCCTCTTCGAAGGCGGGCTGACCATCCATGCGACCATCGACCTAGAACTTCAAGCGAGAACCGAGGCGGCAGTCGAGCGAGCGCTCCCCCGTTTTCGCGAGGACGGTAACGAAAATCCCGACGCTGCCGCGGTGGTGATGGGAACGACCGCAAGCGACAACGGCCACATCCTTGCCATGTTCGGCGGGAGAGACTTCTTCGGCGAGCGCGACGACGCAAAATTCAATCTCGCCTCCGGATCGGGACGCCAAGCCGGATCAGCCATGAAACCGATCGGGCTCGCCGCAGCTGTTCAAGGCGGCATCCCAGTAACCAGCGTTTGGGAGGCCCCCAGCGAAATCGAAATCGACAACTTCCCCGTCTGCGGGGAACCATGGGAAGTAGAAGGCGGCGCCGGCGATGAGAGCATCACTTTGATTGAGGCGACCCGCAACTCGATCAACACCGTCTACGCCCAGTTAATCGAGCGCATCCGTCCGCCCAGCTTTGTCCAGATGGCCGAAAAGCTAGGCATCGGGATTGGCAGAATCGCACCTGTGTGCGCGGCTGTGCTCGGCACAGAAAACGTCAACATGGTCGAATTGGCCACGGTGTTCTCCACGTTCAAACGTTCTGGGGTGCGGGTCGATCCAATCATCGTCACCCATATCACCAACACCGACGGAACGCTCCTGTACGAGGCCGCTCCGAAACCAGCGCCAGTCCTGAGCGCTTCAGTCGCCAATCAGATCTCCTGGGTGTTGACCGGGACCATCGCCAGCGGAACCGGCACCCGCGCTCGACTGGACAACGGTCGCACCGCAGCAGGCAAGACTGGGACATCCCAGAACAACGCCGACGCTACGTTCGCCGGCTACACCGCTCAACGCACAGCAGCGGTATGGGTCGGCTATCCCGTTGGACAAGTGCCGATGAGCTTTGAGTTTGGAGGGCGCCCGGTTGCCGGCGGCACGTTCCCGGCGTTGATCTGGAAAGAGATCATGGATGAGATGCACGACGATCTACCCCTCGAACAGTTCCCCACGCCGCCTACCAGTTCAACTACCACAACTCTGCCGAATGCACCCGATGAGATCGTTGTGCCGGACTTGTTCGGTCGCACCATCGACGAAGAACTCAGACTCCAGCTGGAAGAAGAGTTCTTCACCATCACAGTCGTTGAGCGAGACACCACTGACTACGAATCAGGGACAATATTCATGCAGGTTCCCGCGGCGGGATCCGTGGCGCCCGGTGGCGTGAGAATCACCGTTGAGATAGCAGTGGGGCCCAGCCGTGACCCTGTCCCGAATGTCGTTGGCCTACTTGAAAGCGAAGCCAAGCAGTCACTGACCAGCGCAGGACTTGGTGTCATCACGCGGGTCATCCAGAACCCCGATGCTGGCGGTGAGACGCTCCCTGGAAGAGTCTGGGCCCAGAACCCAGTTGCGGGAACGACAGACGTCGGCGACCAGATTGCTACCATCTGGATCAACCCGCGGGCCGAACCAGTAAGCCCCTAATGGCTAGACCAACGAATCTGAAACGCACGTCAACCAAGGTCGCTTTGACACTGGTAGTGCTGGCCATCATCGCCATGTGGGTCTGGATTTACCTGTTCGCGCCCCGCGACAATCCAGACCGTCTTGAAAGCCGGGATTTCGTGGTCTCTGCCGAAGCCATCTGCTTGCCCCTACAAGCTGAGATCAACGCGTTGCCCACAGGTCGCGATGTCGACACTGTAGCCGAACGCACCGAGCAGATAGTCGCGGGCACGGATCTGACAGAAACAATGGTCACAGCCCTCAAAGAGGCTTTTCAGGATCACGTCACCGATCAAGATGATGCATTGATTCTCAACGCCTGGTTCGCTGACTGGGGCGCTTACCTAGAGGACCGTTGGCGTCATGTGTCCAAGCTGCGGAGCCTCGGCGAAGACGCCACCGGTTCGGACCTCCGGTTTATTCTCACCGAGCGAGCCGAAGGTGGCATCTACACCCGTCGCATCGATGGCCTCGCCAACGTCAACGACATGGGTAGCTGCCACACACCCCTTGACCTCTAGCGACCCTAGATCTCTAGCAAAGGCTCCGTGCTAGAGCTAGACCTGTATGGGTCAGTCGTTGGAGGCCCTTGTCGACTCCCAAAGAGGCTAAATCGTCGGGAGATACCCAGCGTTGGGCGGTTGACTCATGGTTGGCGTTAAGCATAGGCGACCGCGGTGCCAGTACCAAGAAGCGAACGTCGTAGTGCAGATGAGCGTCCTCTTTCGGGGGATCCACTTCATGAATATCAAGGTCGATGGCGCGGGGCCAGATTCGTAGACCATCGATACCGGTTTCTTCTGTTGCCTCCGACAACGCAACTGCCAACAAGTTGGCGTTGCCATCGGCGTGGCCACCCGGTTGCACCCAAATCTTGAGCTTGGCGTGATGCAAGAGCAGCACCCGATCCAACTCGGCCGCTACCACCAATGCACTCGCCGTGAAATGGCCTGGTCGTTCACGACGATCCAGCGGCGCCGGGCGCTGCGCTAACAACGATCGCATGGCGTTTCGCGTTTCTCGCATTTCGGGGCCGTTCAGCGGCGTGATGGCCTCTGAGACATCATCTCGACGCGACGAAAACTGCAACCGCTTGTCGCTAGCCGTGATCCACTCTGCAACCATCGGGTTCCGACCGTACCGCCAAAGCCGCTCCTAGAGGCCCGCCCCTAGTTAGGGCCGACAGGTTGACCGAGCAACGCACGAAATCGTTGGATCTGCTCGGCGACGGCTGACGGCGAACCGCCACCGTGAGTATTACGGCGGGTGACGGACACGCCTGGTTCAAGTAGCTGCGCCGCTTGGGGACCGAGATCATCGCTGGCAGCAACCAAGTCACCGAAGGTGCCTTCGCCCTCAACTGACCGCCGCACAAGGTTGCCGACAACCTCATGCGCTTGGCGAAACGGCATCCCCCGAGCCACCAGCCACTCGGCAAGATCGGTGGCCGCGGCATATGGAGAAGCAGCAGCTTCAGCCATACGATCAGTGTTGAATTCGAGGGACTCAATCATTCCGTCGAGAGCAGACACGGTCAACAACACCGTGTCGACCGCGTCGAATAAAGGCTCCTTGTCTTCCTGAAGGTCTTTGTTGTAGGTCAGGGGTAACCCCTTGAGCGTGGTCAGCAGCCCGGTCAGGTGACCGATCAAACGACCGGCTTTGCCCCTAGCGAGTTCTGCAATGTCTGGGTTCTTCTTCTGGGGCATCATTGACGAACCGGTAGAGAAAGCCTCATCAAGGGTGACGAAACCAAACTCTGTCGAAGCCCACAAAATAAGTTCCTCGCCGATCCGGCTCAGGTGAACGCCGAGCAGCGCCAACCCGAAGAGCGTTTCGGCCACAAAGTCGCGATCGCTTACCGCATCAAGACTGTTGTCGAACACGCCCGCAAAACCGAGATCTTCAGCACACATCTCGGGGTCGAGCGGAAGTGACGAACCAGCCAGAGCCCCGGCTCCGAGCGGAGAGACATCAAGCCGTGCCCGGGCGTCTTTGAGCCGTTCAACATCACGGGCCAGCGCCCAGCCGTGAGCCAACAGATGATGTGCCAACAGCACCGGCTGAGCTTGCTGAAGGTGGGTGTATCCGGGAAGGTACGCATCGCCAGCAGACTCTGCTGACCGAAGCAAGGTCCTTTGCAAGCCTTGCACGAGCGTGACGATCTCATCAATGGCGGTTTTTGTCCACAGCCGAAGATCCGTGGCGACTTGGTCGTTACGGCTCCGGCCGGTGTGGAGCTTCGCTCCCGCCTCTGCCAACTCACACACCCGCCGCTCCACCGCGGTGTGGATGTCTTCGTCACTCTCGTCAAAGGAGAACGAGCCGTCGCTGAGTTCTTCAGAAACCTGATCAAGGGCTGCCAACACCTCATCACGCTCAGCGGGCACCAAGAGACCAACCTCGCACAGCATCCGCACATGCGCGCGCGAACCAGCTATGTCTTCTCTAAACATCAGCCGATCAAATCTCAACGAGTCATTGAGCGCCTGCAATGATTCCGAAGGGTCTGCTGCAAATCTCCCTTGCCACATAGTTGCCATGACTCAACCCCGTTTCCGTGCAAGGTTGCGCAGCCGCAAGGCATTGAGCTTGATGAAGCCCTCGGCATCACCCTGGTTATAGACACCCTCATCTTCTTCGAAGGTGGCGATCTTCTCGTCAAACAACGAATCGGCTGACTCGCGGCCGACAATATCGACGTTGCCCTTATAGAGCTTCACGCGGACTTCGCCGTTGACGTAGCGCTGGCTGTGGTCGATCGCGACTTGAAGCATCTCGCGTTCGGGACTCCACCAATAGCCGTTGTAGATCAACTCGGCGTATCTCGGCATCAGGGAATCCTTGAGGTGGGCTACTTCGCGGTCCAGTGTGATTGACTCAATCCCACGGTGGGCCCGCAACATTATGGTGCCACCTGGAGTTTCGTATGCTCCGCGGCTCTTCATTCCGACGTAGCGGTTCTCGACAATGTCGAGCCGACCGACGCCGTTGGCACCGCCGACCTCGTTGAGGTAGGTGAGTACCGCAACTGGACTCATGGCTCTACCGTCGATGGCAACGATGTCGCCACACTCGTAGGTGAGATCAACATAGGTCGCCTCATTCGGCGCTTCGGCTGGGCTGACCGACCAACGCCACATCTCCGCGGGCGGCTCGGTCCATGGATCCTCCAAGGGGCCGCCCTCATAGGAGATATGAAGAAGGTTGGCGTCCATCGAAAACGGTGACTTGGTGCCTCTGGTCATCTCGATTCCGATATTTCGGGCTGAGGCGTAGGCCATTAGCGACTCACGAGAGCCCAACTCCCAAATCCGCCAAGGCGCGATGACCTCAATGTCGGGTGAAAGCGCATAGGCGCCAAGCTCAAACCGGACCTGATCGTTGCCCTTGCCGGTCGCACCGTGGCTGATGGCGTCGGCTTGATGCTCTGCTGCTATCTCCACTAGGCGCTTGGCGATCAGCGGCCGAGCGATCGAGGTGCCCAGCAGGTACTCACCTTCATAGATTGTGTTGGCCCGAAACATCGGGAAGACGAAGTCACGAGTGAACTCTTCGCGTAGGTCTTCGATATGGATGTTGTCTTCAGCGACACCCATCGCAAGCGCTTTGGCGCGCGCCGGTTCAACCTCCTCTCGTTGCCCGAGGTCGGCAGTGAAGGTGATCACTTCAGCGTCGTAGTTCTCCCGCAACCAGTGCAGGATGATCGACGTGTCAAGCCCACCGCTGTAGGCCAAGACAATTTTCATGTCAGCAGTTCTTTCGTTTCGGTCATGGCTTCTCTCACAGTCCGGCGAGGTCACGCAAGCGAACCTCAAGGCAAGCACCGCCGATTTCTTCGGCGGCAACAACTAACAAGGTGTCGTCTCCTGCGACCGTACCGAGAATCTCAGCAATCCCAGCCCGATCCAGCGCAGACGCAACCACATGAGCCGACCCGGGTGGTGTGCGCAGCAGTACCAGGTTGAGGGAGTGCGAGACATCGGCCACCCAGTCCCCCATTACCCGGCGAAGATGATCCTCCGGAGCGATGCGGTCAACAGAGTGCTCCGGAATGGCATAGACGGTTTCGCCGCCGGCCACGCGCACTTTGACCGCGCCGAGTTCATCAAGATCACGCGAGACAGTTGCTTGCGTAGCTTTGAGATCTTCGCCTTGCAGTAGTTCCACGAGTTGGCTTTGGTTGGTGACGGCGTGCTCCCCCAGCAGCGCTGCTATACGGTGCTGGCGCCGGGCTTTGCTCATCGGTTCGCCTCCCCCAAGAGCCACACGAGCAGACCCCGTGCGGCATGCATCCGATTTGCGGCCTGCGCCCAGATCCTGCTGCTAGGGCCATCGAGCACCGCGTCGGTGGCTTCTTCATTTCGATGGGCCGGCAGGCAGTGCAAGAAAATGGCCTGATCTGAGGCTGCTTCCATCATCTCCTCGTCAACCTGGAAGCCATCAAAATCGCTTCTGCGCTGCGCAGCCTCGTCTTCTTGGCCCATTGATGTCCAAGTGTCGGTGTACACCGCATCGGCACCGTCGACAGCTTCTTCGGGCCGCCCGAACACCTTTGGTCCGTTGACTTTGGCGATCCGCTCAAGATCGGCTTCGCTGAAGGCGTAACCCGTGGGGCTGGCGATACGGAACTCCATGCCTGCCAGACCAGCACCGAGCGCCAACGAGAACGCCACGTTGTTGGCGTCGCCGACAAAGGCGACACTGCGACCTTGGGGGCTTCCGAACTCTTGCTGAACGGTGAGCAGATCGGCCAGAGCCTGCATCGGGTGACCCCGGTCGCTCAACAGATTGATTACGGGAACCAGATCGACCGCGGCCATCCGCTCAACAACAGATTGGCTGAACACCCGCGCGCCGATCGCCGCGTGAAATCCAGCCATGCTTCTGGTGACGTCCTCTACTGATTCGCGCCGGTCCAACCCGACCTCGGAATCGCTGATGTATACGGGATGACCACCTAGTTGAACTACCGCCATCTCCATTGAGTTGCGGGTCCGAGCCGACGGCTTCTCGAAGACGAGCGCCATGCCCTTCCCTGTCAAAACCGTCGGTGGCCCAGTTGCCGAAGCAAGTTCAAGCACCCGCTCAAGCTCAAGCGCAGAGAGATCGTCTATTTCAGTGAAATGTCGCATCACCGAGCCCCTAACACTTGCGCGACAACAGCGACCGCCTCGTCGATCTCTTCGTCGGTGACGGTGTAGGGAGGAGCGATTCGCAGTGCTGTCTTGGTGATCCCATTCAGGATTAGACCCTCGTCGAGGCAGGCACTGGCAATCTCACCACCGGTCCGTCCGGCGCGGCTCTCATCGCTTAGTTCAATGGCCAGAAGCAGGCCCCGGCCTCTGACATGATCGACTCCCGCAACGCCTACGAGTTTGGAGCGCAGCTTGGCTTCTTTGCTCTGCACCACCGCTGGGGCGTCCATCTCTATGTAGCTGTTGATCGTGGCTCTCGCCGCGGCGAGCGCCAGAGCCTGCCCGGCGAAGGTCGAGCCGTGGTCGCCGGGACCAAACGCAGCGGCCACATCGTCGCGAGCCCACATGGCACCTGCAGGCACGCCGTTGGCGATGGCTTTGGCCAGCGTGACGATATCGGGGGTGATACCGCTGTGTTGGTACCCGAACCATTCGCCCGTACGCCCGAAGCCGGTTTGTATCTCGTCCATGATGAGCAGGATCCCTCTCTCATCGCAGATCTTGCGGACAGCTTGCAGGTAGCTGTCAGCGGCGGGGTTGACGCCGCCTTCACCCTGCACAGCTTCAAGCATGATGGCGCCCACCTCGGGGCCCAGCGCTTTCTCCAATTCTGAGACATCGTCGAAAACGACGTGACGGAAACCTTCCGGCAACGGTTGAAACGGTTCGTGCTTTTCTGGTTGTCCGGTGGCCGCAAGGGTCGCCAAGGTGCGGCCGTGAAACGACCTGAGCGCGCTCACCACCACATGGCGGCCCCTGCCTTGACACTTGCGCGCAAGTTTGATGGCGGCTTCGTTGGCTTCGGCGCCAGAGTTCTGGAACAACACCTGGCCTGGACCCGCGGCGATCAGTTCGCTGATCAGCTCAGCAACCGGCGCCTGGTGTTCGTTGGCGAACAGATTCGATGTGTGGGTCAGCGTGGCAGCTTGCGCGGCTATTGCGGCGGTCACAGCCGGATGGGCGTGCCCCAAAGAGGTCACGGCTAGACCGCAGAGAAAATCGAGATACCGCCGACCTTCGTTATCCCATAGCTCGGTACCCCGGCCGCGGACGAAGATACGCGGCGGAGAGCCATAGTTGTTCATCAAGGGGCTGTGATCACCTGTGGAGCCCCAAGCTTGGGCTTGCAGACGAGTCATGGCGTCACCATTGTTCCGATACCGGCGTCGGTGAATAATTCCAGGAGCAGTACATGGGGGATCCTGCCGTCGAGCAGGTGCGCCGAACCTACCCCCGAATTGACTGCATCTATACAAGCCCGGACCTTGGGGATCATCCCGCCTGAAATCGTTCCGCTTGCGACCATCGCCTCGAGATCTTTGACGGTGGCGTGGGGCACAATCGAAGATGGGTCATCGGAGTCGGTCAACAAGCCGGCCACATCGGTGAGATAGATCGCCTTTTCAGCTCCGAGCGCGCCTGCTAGCGCACCCGCAACCGTGTCCGCATTGATGTTGTAAGCCTGCCCGGATGCATCCGCGCCGATCGTCGAAACCACCGGGATCATCCTCTCAGCCAACAACCGCTCAAGTATCCCGGGTTGCACAGAGGCAACGTCGCCAACGAAACCGAGAGCCTTATCGGCCGGTGCTGCGGTAATCAGGCCTCCGTCTTCGCCGGAAACTCCCACAGCGAACGCACCATGTACGTTGATCGCGCCCACGATGTCTCGGCCAACCTTGCCGACTAGCACCATCCTGGCCACATCAAGAGTCTCAGCGTCGGTAACCCGCAGGCCATCGACAAACTCAGTTGATTTTCCCAAGCGTTTCAACAGCGCGCCGATCTGAGGGCCGCCGCCGTGGACAACCACGGGCCGCAACCCTACCGAACGCAGCAGCACGACATCTTGGGCGAACATGGCAGACAGGGCGGGGTCGACCATGGCGTTGCCACCGAACTTCACCACCACAACTGAGTCGCGAAACTGCTGTATGTAGGGCAAGGCCTCGATCAGCGCTGCAGCACGCCGTTTTGGAGCGAACCCCCGCTCAGAAATTGCGTCTAGTGCTGCTGGATCGGTCATGAGCGGTACCCCGCGTTGATCTCGATGTACCCGTGAGTCAGGTCGCATGTCCAGATGGTGGCTGAGCCGTTGCCGATGCCGACATCGACCCGCAGTTCAACTTCGTCTTGCTGCAGATGTTGGGTCGCCCGCGGCTCGCTGTAACCACGATGTGCTGCACCGTTGGACGTAACTTGTTCCGCGCCGATCCAGATCGAAAGCTGATCGCGATCGGCTTTCTCCCCGGCTTTGCCAACTGCCATCACTATGCGCCCCCAGTTGGCGTCTTCAGCAGCTAAGGCCGTTGAGACTAGGGGCGAATCTGCGATCGACCGCGCGATTTTGGTTGCCGAGCCGTCGGACTCAGCGCCGGTTACGGTCACTTGCACGAACTTGGTGGCACCCTCGCCGTCGCGCACGATCTGATGAGCCAGATCTAACAAGACGTGGTCGAGCGCCGCTTGGAATTCAACAAGCCGCGAATCTTCGAATGAACTGATCTCGTTGTCGATCTGCTCGCCTGTAGCGAACAGCAGGACTGTGTCGCTGGTGGAAGTGTCGGAATCGACTGTTATGCGGTTGAAGCTCGCAGCGACAGATGACGACAAGCAGCTCTGAAGAATCTTCGGAGCAACTGCGAGGTCAGTGAAAACGAAAGCCAGCATGGTGGCCATATCCGGCGCGATCATGCCGCTTCCCTTGGCGATTCCGGCGATGTGAGCCGCAGTTGAATTGATGCGTGCCGCTGCGCCTTTGCTGAAGGTGTCGGTTGTGCATATTGCCGCCGCGGCGTCAGCCCACGCCTGTGTGCTAGCGACTCCAAGATCGTCGACTAAAGCAGGGAGGCTGTTGCTCAAGATGTCGTCTGGGAGCGGCTCGCCGATGACTCCGGTGGATGCCAGATAGACCCGGTCCGCGTCGACTCCAAGGGACTCGGCCACCACCTCGGCTGTGAGAGTAGCGCTGGTGGCCCCTGCTACCCCGGTGAAGGCGTTTGCGTTGCCCGAGTTGCACACCACAGCCCGGGCTGTGCGGTTTCCTTCGTCGAGGATTCGAAGGCACCATTCGACGGGCGCGGACGGGCACTTCGAGCGGGTGAACGTACCGGCCACCGTGGTGCCTTCTGCCAGCGAGGCGAGAAACAGATCCGCTTTGGAGTCGTATTTGATTCCAGCGGCACAGGTGGCCAACTGGACCCCTGCGATAGGCGGAATATCGGGGAACGACGACGGCGCTAAGGGTGAAACGGATTCAGACATACACATTCAGGTTTTCTTAGGGGAAGAGTCCGGCGGTGGGTAAGCCAGTGTGTTCGGGAAGTCCGAGCACCGCGTTGGCGCATTGGATGCCCTGTCCCGACGCGCCCTTTACAAGGTTGTCAAGGGCACCGATGGCCATCACCGTCTGGGTCCGCTCATCAACTCTGGCGGTGAGGTGGACGGTGTTTGATCCAAGCGTCGATTTGGTTGAGGGAGACCGCTCATCAACGACCACGAACGGTTCGCCGGCGTACGCCTGCGCAAGGCACTCAAGAGCCGCTTCGGTGGTTACTGCTGTTTCGCTGAGGGGGCCGTAGCAGGTGGCGAGAATCCCTCGATTCATCGGCGCAAGATGGGGTGTGAAGAGAAGTTGCGTATCGGTACCGGCATAGCCCGATATCGCCATCTCAATCTCAGGCGTGTGACGGTGGTTCAGCAATCCATAGGCGCTGAAGTCTTCGTCGACGGCACAGAACGAAGTGTTTTCTTTTGGGGGCCGCCCGGCACCGGAGACACCGCTGGCCGCGTCGACAATGATCCCGGTTGGCTTGATGATCCCGGCCTTCACCAACGGCGCCAGAGCCAACGAGGCGGTGGTGACGTAGCAGCCGGCTACCGCGGTCAGTTCTGCGCCACAGAGCTGATCCCGGAACAATTCTGGAAGTCCGAACACGAACTCGCTCAGCAGATCCGGAGCTTGATGGGTTTCGCCATACCACTTCGGGTAGACGCTGGGGTCGTCAAAACGAAAATCAGCGGAGAGATCGATGATGTGTTTGACCTTGCCCCGAAGCTGCGGCACCAGAGTCTGTGCGTGCCCATGGGGAAGTCCCATCAACACCAAGTCCACTGATTCTTCAATGGTGCCGATCAGTTCGTCGTTGTGCGGCACGAAGGCCATGTCGCCATAAGCCGAAGCGAGACTTGGATATAGGTCTGCGATCGGTTTGCCAGCTTGGGATTCCCCCGTCGCGATGACCACCTCGAAGTTGGGATGAGCCGCGCACAAGCGCAGGAATTCCGCTCCGGTGAATCCAGAAGCGCCAATGATCGCGAGCTTGTGCATCTCGTTGACTATACCAAGAACGTATGTTTATACAACATCTTGCAACTTTATGAGTTTACCGATCAAGCGAAGAGTTCTGGAACGATCGGACACTCACGGCGAAATCGAAGCTCACTTACCGGGTGCGGCCCAGATGGACCGACAACGGTGTCGACGCAATCAAGCGAAACCACTTCAAAGTCATAATAGCTGCGACTCCCCCGCCGGTCGCGCAGGACTAGCTCTCTCGCGCCAATCCACATTTGATCTGGCAACACCCTGCCCAGCCCAGCAACAAGCCACACCGGAGTCTCCATTTGCTGCGCAGCCGTCGCTGCAGAACTTGCTCCCAACCGAAGTAGCGCCTCACCATCGCTGGCCGCCTCCGCCTCCAGAATCAACAAGTCCACGGTTTGCTCAGGCCAGGCAAACGAGTGATCTTCTGCGCCAACAACTTCAGCCGTCGTCAAATCAATATCTGGCCGCCACAAAGCCGCCTCGCGGCTCGCCTCCGCCAACCCCACCACGATTACCGACGCCTCGCTGGGAATCTGGTTGGCTAACTCTTCAAAAGTGCGGTCTCGCTCCAAGGCAGCAACACAGTCATAGGCCTCCGTCACCGGATCGCTTCCCGACAGAATACGGGCGCAAACCCACACCAGCGGCGCGCAAGACGGTCGGCGCTCAACTAGCCGTCTGCACGCAGTCAGCAACTCCATCGGATCGTAGGCGAAATCAGCAAGCGCGTAGGCGGCCTCACGCGCCAGCGGTACAGTCGACGTATCACCAGCTTGAGCTACATATCGGAGGCGCTCAACCGGATGCACAACGACAATCGTAGCTTGACTAGGCAATCAGTGACTTCTGTGACCCGATGTGCCCAGCGTGTGGCGCGTAGCGCTAAGGTTGCGGCGTGATAACCACCGCTGAGCTTGAACTCAACCCGCTCAATGGTGACAGCCGTCCCCTTTCAGACTGGCTCACGACCTTCCCGCTGGCCTGCGTGGTGCTCGACCCGTTCACCCACGAAAGCGCCTGGATCCTCGACACCTCCAAGCGAATCCTCCAAGGCTTCCGAGAAGCCGATTGCCGGCCATGCTGGGTCCTCACCTGCTCAAGTGACGACGCAGGCAGGTTCCTCGGGCCGTACGCCGATGAAGTGTTGACGTTCACCGACCCGTCACGCGCTATCGCCAAGGGCTTGGGCGTTGAGTCCGCGCCCGCTTTCTTGCTGGTGCGACAAGACGGGGCCGTGACCGCCAAAGCCGAGGGATGGGATCCCGACACCTGGCGTGAGGTAGCCGAAGCAATCGCTGATCTGACTCACTGGTCCCGACCAGCGATCCCCGCCGAAGGCGACCCCGCCTCATACCCCGGTACCCCCATCGACGGCACGGTATGAGCGGATGGGTCCAATTGATGAGCAGACCATATGACCGGTTGTCCACATCGGTTGTGGTCCTTTTCCTATTCATCGTCGCGGAGACTGCCATTGCGGCAATCGGGCTCTAGACACCGCTACATCGCTTCGATGGTTGCGATCCTTCTGGCCGTTGGTCTGCTGGCGTCGACGTGCGGCGACGCCGACGACCCGGGTCTGGGCGACGGATCGCTCGGTGTCGTCACCGTCAAGAAGAGCGATGCCATTCAGATCCGGTCAATCAGTAGGTTCGACCCTCCCACTACCGGAGCATTGGACTACATCCATGCAGTTGAGATCGCCATCGAAGACTACGGGCCGGTCCATGGCGAGTTCACCATCGAACTCGGCGAATCGACCAATGACCCGTGCTCGGCCGACGATGGTCCAACGACAGCCGAAGCGGTGCTGGCCGATGAGAGCATTCTGGGCGTGATCGGTACATCCTGCTCGGCGACCGCCACAACCGCGGTGCCGTTGATCACCGCTGCGGGGCAGGTGGTGATCTCAATGTCGAACAGCTCGCCGCTGCTCACTTCGGATCTGGCTGGCACAGCGGCTGAATATTACCAACCGGGGTACTACCGCACCGCTCAGAACGACCTGTACCAGGGTGAGGCGGTATCGGCCTTCCTGCACGACTCGCTGGAACCCCAGAAGGTGGCGGTCGTCCACGCGGGCGACGCCTACACGCAGGGGCTGGCCCGAGCATTCAGCGACGCGTTCAAGCGCAACGGCGGCACTGTCACCGACTTCATTCAGATCAACCCGGACACGGCCGACCAAGCCGAGGTGCTGACCCGGATCGCAGCCCAAAAGCCAGCTGCACTGTTCTTCCCGCTCAACCAGGACACGGTGGGCGACTTCACGGAGGCTGTGAGGCAGCATGGGGGCTTTGAGGACACAATGCTTGTCTCCGGCGACGGAGTCCTTCACTACTCGTTCTTGGAATTGGCCTCATCTCGTGGGTTGTTCATCTCCGGCCCGGACCTGGACTTCGGCGACAACACTAACCAGGCCACCGGCATGAACTCCGAGCAGGTGACCGAGCGTTTCATCGACGAAACAGGAGCACTTCCCGTCCGGGCATTCTGGGCCCATGCGTACGACGCCACCACGCTGCTGCTGGACGCCATCACAGCCGCTTCAAGCGTAGAGGGCGACAAGCTTGTGATCGACCGGGCGGGAATTCGCCAATACCTCGACCAAGTTCACGGCTACCAGGGCATCATCGGCGAAATAGCCTGCGACGAGTTCGGAGATTGCGGCCCGGGCAAGATTACCATCATCCAACACCTCAACCCCAGCGACCCAGACGCCTCGTGGGACAACGTGGTCTACCGGTTCTCCCCGTAACCGAGGCGACAGGAGCCGCGGAAAGCCACTGGAACTAGTCGGCGGTCAGCCCATTGTGCTTACGGCGTTTGACCCACGACACGACCGAAATCCAAGTAAACACAATTGCGAGAGTTGCGACAGTGACCAAGAACCCTGGCGAGACTGATGAACCGCGCCAGTAACGCCAAGAATAGGCCACCGCGAAAAATGCAGTAATTATGCCTAGTCTCCGCGCTGAGACAAGAGTCTGCTCTGCCAGCCAGAATTGCTGTAGGCGCGTTTTTCCCCCACCATGCGAGTCAGTCATGGGTCGAGTGTAGGGCGCCATCATCGCTGAAGCGGAGGTCAGACGGGTTTGTGGATAATGGGCACCCGCGCCGGTCCGGGCTAGGGCAGAACAGAGACATCCGGGTATCTGGATGAGTCCTGTGTGAGCGCGCGGTTCGGATGGTCTTTGAGGCCCAGCGGCCTTGCGGTTCACAGGGGAAGGCGAGAGCTTCGGTGGTTGAGACGCTGGGCCGACGCCTGAAACCGTTCGCATGTGGGTCGACTTCGCCAACCTCACCGAAGCACGAGTCGCCACCAGAGCCTGGAGAAACGAATACAATCACTACCGGCCCCGCCGGGCGCACGACGGCAACCCACCCGCCGCCTACGCTACCCATGGGACCAACAACACAAACCAAAACCCCCATACCTCATGGACTCACATACAGGCCGCCGTCAGTTACACAGCCTCCATCCTCGTTTCCGAGCGTTCGCGCCAAGATCGGCCCAACGGTGCCGCGACGGTCGCGTCCGCTCCAAATAGCGGTGCCGAACGAGGGCAGCCGAGGGTGAACCTGTAGTCCGATGAAGATCATAGACAACGTCAACGAGCGACTTGGTGATGACCTGCGGGCGGAGCTCACGCAGGGGTCCAAACTCCGCATCGCTGCTTCGACGTTCTCATTGTTTGCCTTCGAGGCGCTCAAGGACGAACTTGAGCGCCTCGAAGAGCTTCAGTTCATCTTCACCTCGCCTACGTTCGTGACGGACACGGCCACGGACCAGTGGCCCAGGCAGCGTCGACAGTTCTTCATCCCGGAGGCCCGCAGGGGCGAGTCGGCGCTGTTCGGCACAGAGTTCGAGGTCCGACTGCGCAACAAGCTGACGCAGCGGGCGATTGCTCGGGAGTGCGCGGAGTGGGTGAGTCGGAAAGTCTGTTTCCGGTCGAACACGACCGGTGCACCGATGCAACAATTCGCGGCCGTTGACGACCGGGTGGCATATCAACCCTTGCAGGGATTCACCTCGGCGGACCTCGGCTACGAACGAAGCAACGCAGTGTCGAACTTGGTCACAAAGCTTGACGAGGCTCCAATGGCGGCTCGGTACGTCGCTCAGTTCGACCAGATCTGGCACAACGACGATCAGCTCCAAGATGTCACCGATGCCGTCTGCGATCACATCGCCTCGGTGTACGCGGAGAATTCACCAGCCCGCATCTACTTCTTGATCCTGTACAACCTGTTCGCTGAGTTCCTTGATGACATCAGCGAAGACGTGTTGCCCGACGATCGCACGGGGTACCAAGGCACCAAGGTCTGGCAGAGCCTGTACAACTTCCAGCGTGACGCAGCGAACGGGACTATCAACAAGCTAGAGACCTACGCTGGCTGCGTCCTCGCTGACAGCGTCGGGCTCGGGAAGACTTTCACGGCGCTGGCTGTGATCAAGTACTACGAACTCCGTAACAAGTCCGTCCTAGTGTTGGCCCCCAAGAAGCTGGCGGACAACTGGACGAACTACAACGCGAATCTGACGACCAACATCTTTGCATCGGACCGGTTCAACTACGACGTTCTCGCTCACACTGACCTTTCCCGCTCTCACGGCGAGTCGTTGGGTATCCAGCTTGACCGCGTCAACTGGGGAAATTACGACCTCCTGGTGATCGACGAATCGCACAATTTTCGCAACGCTAATTTCTCAACCGAAAGGGAAACCCGCTACCAGCGCCTCATGCGCCAAGTCATCCAACAGGGCGTCAAGACCAAGGTGTTAATGCTCTCGGCGACGCCCGTTAACAATCGCTTCGGAGACTTGCGCAACCAACTCGCTTTGGCACACGGCGACGAGTCCGAGCAGCTCGCTGCCAAGCTCAACATATCGGGCACCATCGAACAGGTCTTCCGGCAGGCCCAAGGCGCGTTTAACGAATGGTCCAAGCTTCCCGCGAACGACCGCACCACGGATGCCATCCTTGCCCGCCTCGATTTCGATTTCTTCGAACTGCTCGACGCCGTGACGATCGCGCGCTCTCGCAAGCACATCCAGGCGTTCTACGACACATCCGACATCGGTGCGTTTCCCGAGCGACTCCCGCCGGAATCGATTCGGTCGCCGCTAACCGACTTGGTCTCTGTGCCAGCTTTCAACGAACTGTACGAGCGACTCTCGTCGCTCACGCTTGCCGTATATGCACCGTTGGCATACGTGTTCCCAAGCAGGCTCGAGAAGTATGAGCGGCTCTACGGCAATGTTACGGCAGGGCTGAACACGGCTGGTGGGGCGGTGGCGAACCTCGGGCAGGCCAGCCGGGAACGTGGCATTCAGAAGCTCATGACAGTCAACCTGCTCAAACGGCTGGAGAGTTCCGTGGAGGCGTTTCGCCTCACTCTCTCCAGGCTTCAGACGACGGTGGGCCACGCCGTTGCGGCAGTCGATGACCATGCCAGCTCGGTCATGGACGCGACAGCTGTGCTTGACGACCTTGACGCCGATGACGACGACTTCGATTTGCCGACTGGCAGCACGGTAGGCACCAAGGTCCAGGTCGATCTTGCCGACATGGATGTTGAATCGTGGAAGCGCGACCTCGACCACGACGCAGCTATCATCTCCGAGCTCATCGATGACATCGAACAGGTCACGCCAGAGCACGACCTCAAGCTTCAGGCTCTTGGGGACCGCATCCGTGGCAAGTTCTCCGACCCGATCAATCCTGGGAACCGCAAGGTTCTCGTGTTCTCGGCCTTCGCCGATACCGCCAACTATCTCTACAGAGAGCTAGTCCCGCTTCTCACCAAAGCCGGGGCGCAAGCAGCTGTGGTGACGGGACAAGGAAACCCGCGCACGACACTGGGCACGGGTTTCGGGTATCAGCAGGTGCTCACACTATTCTCTCCGAAGTCCAAATCGCGCTCGCTCGTAATGCCGAACGAGGAGAGGGAGATCGACGTACTCATCGGCACCGACTGCATCAGCGAGGGACAGAATCTGCAGGACTGCGACTACGTCATCAACTACGACATCCACTGGAACCCCGTGCGAATCATCCAGCGGTTCGGACGTATCGACCGCATCGGCTCCACTAATTCACACATCCAGTTGGTGAACTTCTGGCCGGACATCTCGCTGGACGAGTACATCAACCTAAAGGAACGTGTCGAGAACCGCATGGTGATCGCTGACCTCAGCGCCACCGCCGATGACAACCTGTTCACGCAGGAATCGAGCGACACAGCGTTCCGGAAGGAGCAGCTTCGTAGGCTCCAAGAGGAGGTGATCGAGTTGGAGGACGTGCGAACCGGCGTGTCGATCACCGACCTCGGGTTGAATGACTTCCGCATGGACCTGCTCGGCTACGTCAAGGAATACGGCGACCTTGCTGCAACGCCGAAGGGGCTCCACGCTGTGGTACCTGCTAATCCCGAAATCGGGCTCCTCCCCGGCGCGCTCTTCGCGCTGCGCAACGTACGGGCCGGCGAGACGATCAACGGCGGCAATCGACTGCACCCTCACTACCTGATCTACCTCGACGACGACGGCGTTGTCATCTCCGATCACACCGAGGTGAAGCATCTCCTCGACCTCATCCGCTCCGGATGCCGCGCCTATCCCGAGCCCGTCCTGGAGGTGTGTCGAGTCTTCAATGCCGCTACCCATGACGGCACCCACATGCACCACTACTCCGGCCTGCTCACAGCGGCAATCCGGTCGATGATCGATGTCAACAAGGAGCGTGACATCGACAGCCTGTTCAGAGGCGGCCAGACGACCGCGTTGACCCAGTCGATCGAAGGACTTGACGACTTCGAGCTGGTTGCTTTCCTCGCCATCGTGAGGACCCCTGCCGAGGAACCCAACACATGAGTGTGGCGGCTCTCTACAACTGGCCGGCGACTGCCAAGTTTGGCCGGGTCGTACCCAAGACAAAGATCTACGAGCACGGTGCCGTCACAGCTGCCCTGCGAAAGAAGTTCGTCACCGACATCCAGCGCATCACCTGGGCTTACAAGCTCGCCGAAGCCACGATCCATCTCTGCGGGGGCGCTGCCGTGCCGGAGATTCAGGTCTTCGTCATTGATGCCAAGAACGACGATATCAGCGATGACGTACTCACCGCGATCGACAAGGCTGTGCGATTTCCCATCATCTTCGAGATCTGCAAGGCCAACTCAGACCGGGGGCACGTGAGAATGGTCGCTGCGTACAAGCAACTTGACGGCACGAGACCTCGGCTCAGCACCTACGTGTCCACAAACTGGTTCCCCGCGGACGCTCCGCGAATTCCGCTGCCTGCCGCGCTCGACCTCCCCTCGCTCTACAGCGGCCTGTTGTCACCGATGCTGCCCGTGACGACCAGCCCCGGTGAACCCCTGTCGGAAGCGATGGCACGGATGGACGAGGCCCGCAGACTAAAGCGCGAGATCGCAAGCCTCGACCGCCAGCTACAGACCGAACAGCAGTTCAACCGCAAAGTTGAGGTATATCGCCAGGTCCGTGATCGAACAGCGACACTGACATTGCTCACCGACACCGCACGACCCGAGGCCCACGACACGTCCCGAGAGGACCCTCCATGGACAAGCTGAAGATGCATTCACCCGACCTGACGAAACGGAATATCGACAAGATCGCCGAGTTGTTCCCGACGGTCGTCACAGAGGCCCCCGGCGACGACGGTGAGCCGGTCCGCGGTATCGACTTCGATCTGCTTCGCCAGGAACTGTCAGATCATGTCGTTGAAGGACCACAGGAGCGCTACCACTTGGACTGGCCCGGCAAACGCGAAGCGCTCTTCGCTGCGAATGCTCCGATCGCGAAGACGCTACGGCCAGTCCGCGAAGAATCGGTCGACTTCGACGCCACACAGAATCTCTTCATCGAAGGCGACAACCTTGACGCCCTCAAGCTCCTACGGAGTCATACCTCGGGAAGATCAAGCTCATCTACATCGATCCGCCATACAACACCGGCAACGACTTCGTCTACGACGACGACTATGCCGAGACGGTCAGTGATTACTTGGAAAGGTCAGGTCAAATTGATGACGAAGGCACTCGGCTCGTCGCCAATACTGAAGCAAACGGACGATTTCACTCCGACTGGCTGAGCATGATGTACCCGAGACTCAAGCTGGCGCGAAACCTATTGACCGACGATGGAACAATAGCGGTATCGATAGATGACTGCGAGATGAGTTCACTTGTCGCTCTACTGTCTGAAGTATTTGGTGCCACGAATCACGTCGCGACCATAATCTGGGAGAAGATGCATACACGGAAGAACTCAGCGCGTTTGTTCTCGGTAAGCCATGACTACATTGTTCTATTCGCCAAGAACATTGGCCAATGGGATAGACAGTTGTTCCCACGGGAGAATACCGACGCATATCGCAACCCAGATAATGATCCTCGTGGACCTTGGAAACCAGATCCGATCACTGCAAATAACCCTTACGAGGCCGATTATGTCATAGAAAAGCCAGATGGCATCCGATTGTCTAGGCCACCGGGCCAATACTGGCGATTGAGCGAGGAGACTCTACAAGAGAAAATAGAGACCGGCGCTATTCTCTGGGGAAGTGGCGATAGCTATCCCATGGTCAAACGTTTTCTGACAGATGTTCAAGATGGCCTCGTGCCTGTCACACTATGGGACAAGGAGTTTGCTGGCGACAACCGGCACGGAAAAGCGGAACTCACAGAACTGCTCGGTCCCGGCATGTTTCCCTACCCAAAACCAACGCGGCTCTTGAGGCGATTGATGCAGGTTACGGTGCGACCTGGCGACACTGTCCTAGACTACTTTGCAGGAAGTTCTTCGACAGCCCATGCAGTCATGCTTGCCAACGCTGCCGACAGCGGCAATCGCAAGTACATCATGATTCAACTTGATGAACAGGCCGATGAAAGCTCGGAAGCCGCAAAGGCGGGCTTCACGACAATCTCCGCTCTAGCGCGAGAACGCATACGCCGAGCAGCCGCTCGCATCGCATCTGAGGCTGCATCGGAAGGACATGCACCCGATCTCGGCTTCCGAGCGACGCGTGTCGACACAACGAACATACTGGATGTCACCCGAGCCGCAGACGACATTGAGCAGGATCAACTAGATTTGCTTGCAGAAAACATCAAGTCAGATCGAACTGCCGAGGATCTACTGTTTCAAGTGCTTCTCGATTGGGGCTTAGAGCTATCCATGCCTCATCTCACTCAACATATCGAGGGATACACGGTCTTCGACGTCGAGGACGGTGCGCTCGTCGCATGCTTTGACAAAGAAATTAGTCCGGTGCTGGTTCAGCGATTAGCCGAGAAAAGGCCGCTGCGTGCGGTTTTCCGCGATGCTGGCTTCCGTTCGGATGCCGATCGCATCAACGCGGCGCAAGCGTTCGCCGAAATCTCACCTTCTACTGACGTTAAAACGATCTAAGGCCATGAAGTTTCAGTTCAAAATCCAGGACTACCAAACCGCGGCCGTGGACGCTGTGGTCGATTGCTTCGTCGGGCAACCTCGGTACGGCGGGATTCGGTATCGCATCGACCCAGGTCGGCAAATTCAAGAACGCCAACAGACTCTAGATCTGGCGGAAACTCTACAGTCAGGATTGCGCAATGCTGAGATTGCACTAAACAATGTGCAACTACTGGAGAATATCCATGCTGTGCAACGCCATCACCGTCTTTCGTTTTCACCAAAGCTGGCTTCTAGCGCTGCGGCCCCCGGCGCGCCAAACCTTGATGTTGAGATGGAAACTGGTACGGGCAAGACTTATGTCTATATCAAGACCATCATGGAATTGAATCAGCGCTACGGCTGGAGTAAATTTATAGTCGTTGTTCCAAGTGTGGCAATTCGTGAGGGTGTCAAGAAATCATTTGATATCACTGCAGATCACTTCCAACAGAGTTTTGGCACGAAGGCACGATCATTTGTTTACAACTCTTCGCGGTTGCACGAGCTAGAGCACTTCAGTTCTGACCATGGATTGCAAGTAATGATCATCAATATCCAGGCTTTCAATTCTCAGAGTCAGGACCATCGTCGGATCTACGACGAACTCGACGACTTTCAATCCCGACGTCCAATTGATGTTATTAGCGCCAATCGTCCGATTTTGATTATTGATGAGCCGCAGAAGATCGGCGCAGCTCGGTCACTTGAGGCACTCGCCCGCTTTGATGCGCTCATGGTGCTGCGCTATTCGGCGACACATCGAGCGGAGCACGACAAGGTCCACCGTCTCGATGCCCTCGATGCGTACAACCAGAAGCTCGTAAAAAAGATTTCTGTGCGTGGCATAACCGTGAAAGGCTTGGCAGGCACGTCAGCGTATCTCTACTTGGAAGACATTGAGATCGTCAAGGGAGCGAAGCCGCGGGCAAGAGTCGAGATTGAGGTGCAAACAAAGAGCGGGCCGATCAAGAGGCAAGCCAGGTGGCTTGATGCTGGCTCGAATCTTCATGACATCTCGGGCGGTATCGAGGCATACAGCGGCTTGTTCGTCACCCAGATCGATGCCAACCGTGACTTGATCGAGTTTAGCAATGGCGACACGGTGCTTGCCGGACAACTTGCGGATCGGGACGTCACAGAGGAGTCCAAGCGGCGAATACAGATTCGTGAGGTAATCCGTGCGCATGTCGACAAGGAACGTGAGTTGTTCGCGCTGGGCATCAAGGTCCTATCTCTATTCTTCATCGACGAGGTAATCAAATACCGAGACTACGAACGAGAAGACACGCTTGGTGACTATGCACGTGTATTTGAAGAAGAATACGCCAATGTCGTCGACGAAATCTTGGGACAGGTTGCGCTTAACGAAACGATGGCGGCCTATCAGCAGTACCTGCAGCGCGATCAACCTCGTGACGTCCACCAGGGTTATTTCTCAGTCGACAAGCGGACACAGCGTCAAGTTGATCCGCGGGCCCAGAAGCGCGGAGATGACAAGGGCCAATCGAGAGATGTCGATGCCTACGATCTGATCCTTCGAGACAAAGAGAGCCTGCGCGTAAACGTGGGGTGGGGGGTGGTTGAGGGTCCCTGAGTAGGGGTCGAGGCCCTGCTGGAATCGGTGATTGATACACCAACGATCCAGGAGGGCCCCGATGGCTTCCGATGTTATACGAGTGCGGTTGCACCTGCGCCAGATCCGCGTGTTAGCGGTGGTTGTGGACACGCCCGAGGAGTTGAGGGTGAGGGTGGAGTCGACGGTGAGTCGGCCTCGTTGCCTGCACTGCGGGTTCAAGTGTCACAAGGTCCATGACACTCGCGAGCGCGAGGTGCGCGACTTGGAGGTGTCGGGGCGGCGAACGGTGCTGGTGTGGATGCGGCGCCGGTTCAGTTGCGGTAACTGCGGTGAGCGGTTCTTGGAGGAGCACTTTGAGTTCGACGGGCGGTTGACCCGACGTTTGGCGCATCGTCTGGTCGCGGACGCGCAGGTGATGACGATCCGTGCGGTGGCGCGCCGCCACGGTGTGTCCTGGTCGGTCATCAACACGTTGGTGCGGGCCTGGTCGGGGTTGATCGCCGAGCATCGCCGCAGCCGCCGCTGCAAGGTGTTGTTGGTTGATGAGACGTCGATGCGTAAACGCCACCGCTATGTGACTGTCATCGTCAACGCCGACACCGGACACACCCTGGCCATGGTCGAGTACCGCAGCTCTGCTGCGCTGACAGCGTTTTTGATGTCACAACCCCACCGCTGGCGTCGAGGAGTCAAAGTCGTCGTCACCGACGGATCAGCCGCCTACAAAGCCTCCGTTGACGCCTGTTTGCCCCACGCCCGCCACATGCTGGACCGCTTCCACGTGATCAGATGGTTCACAGCCGGGCTCACCCAGGTCCGCCGCGACATCCAACGCCGCGAACCCCACGGCATCAAACCCGCGTTCGATCCCGAAGTGTTCAAAGCCCGGTTCGCGCTACTACGCCGAGGCGACACCCTCACCAACGCCGACCAAACCCGTCTCGACGCCCTCTTCGACACCCACCCACGCCTCAAAGCCGGCTGGCAAGCACTCCAAGAACTCCACGGCCTCTACCTCACCGACGACCACGACGGCGCCCTCGAAGCGCTCGACCGGTTCTGCGACCTCTACCAAACCGGCGAACTACCCGAGTTCCACAACATCGTCAACACCATCATCAACTGGTCCGACCAAATCCTCGCCTGGCACCACACCAACCAAGCTAGCAACGGCAGAATCGAAGGCACAAACAATCTACTCCAAGTCCTCCGACGAACCGCCCACGGGTTCACCAACCCCACCAACTTCCAAGCCCGAGGACTCCTGATAACATGACCCGCCAACCGGTGCCAGCAACCCCAAATCCCACATTTACGCGCAGGGCCGACAAAGAACGCTTGCTGTCGTTCGACGAGCCGGTCCGGTTCATCTTCTCCCACTCGGCGCTGCGCGAGGGATGGGACAACCCCAACGTATTCACAATGGGGATGCTCAAGAAAAGTGACAACACCGTCTCGCGCCGCCAAGAGATCGGTCGCGGCTTGCGGCTTGCGGTCGATCAGCATGGTGAGCGAGTGGACAACCCCGCCATCGTCCACGACATCAACGAGCTCACGGTGGTGACCGACGAGTCCTATACCGATTTCGTCGCGGGGCTGCAGAAAGAGATCGCTGAATCGCTGTCAGCACGCCCCCGCAAGGCCACGCCCGATTTCTTCACCGGCAAGCTGCTTGAGGCATTGGATGGATCCGGCGATCAGATCGAGATCACTCATGACCAGGCCCTACAACTCCAGCACTGGCTCACCATCAACGAACTCATCGACTACCAACAACAACTCACGGACAAGTGGCTCAACCGAATTAATCACGAAGTGCCGGAACTACCTGCCGGATTGGAGCAATACCACCACCAAGTAGCAGCTCTGATCGATTCGCTCCACTTCGAGTTCCCTGAACTCACGGACGGACGCAAGCCCAAGCGTATCCCGCTCAACGAGGCGAACTTCGCGAAACAGGAATTCCAGGAACTCTGGAACCGCATCAATCACAAATCTGTATACCGAGTGGAATTTGATTCAGCTGAGTTGATTGACGCGTGCATCGGAGCCCTCAACGCTCATCTGAAGGTCTCACCCATGCAGTACGTCGTACAGGCCGGAGAGCAAAGAGCTGAGCTGGAGGCCGACGACCTGGCACGGGGCACGGGCTTCGACCTCAGCAGAACAACCACGCACACGGAACACACAACCGCCTCATCGCGAGTGAAGTACGACCTTCTCGGCGAGGTCGCAGAGAAGACTCAGTTGACCCGCCACACGACCAGTGCGATCCTCCGCAGGATTTTTTCATCCACGTTCGCGAAGTACCGGCAGAACCCAGAACAGTTCATCACCGAAGCGGCCAACCTTATTAACGAGCAAAAAGCTACTGTGATCGTTGAACACCTGAGTTACAACACTCTCGCTGATCGGCATGACACGGCGATCTTCACTGAGAATCAAACCAAACAAGATTTTGCCAATGCGGGCGAGAAGCTCACAAAGCACATTTACGACTATGTCGTCACAGATTCGCAGGTCGAACGCGACTTGGTCAACGAACTTGATACCAGCACGGAGGTGGCCGTGTATGCCAAGCTCCCCCGAGGGTTCTTCATCCCTACTCCGGTCGGCAACTACAATCCCGACTGGGCCATTGCCTTCGAGGAGGACGCAGTCAAACATGTGTACTTCGTCGCTGAGACTAAGGGCTCCCTCTCCTCATTGCAGCTGCGAGGTGCCGAGCTAGCCAAGATCGAATGCGCCCGCAAATTCTTCGACGCGCTCAATGCAGGGAAGAGTTACGACGTCAAGTACGACGTCATCACTGATTACTTCGAGCTCATGACCCTCGTTGGTCATCCCTGACCTGCTCCGCAGCCTCGTGGCAGAGGTTGTCGAGACCATGAGCAAAGAGATTTCATTGCTTTTCGTGCAGAAGTCCGATATACCTACTGCATGCTCAATCGTGCAAAGCAGGCCCGCGACAACGAGAGCACCATTTACTCAAACGATCGCGCGTCCTGTGACGAGTGGGCTGATTACGTTCCCGATGGAATTCACATCTCCGAGACCCGCAGAAGGGAACTGCGCGAGGAGCATGAACGTTACCTTGCTGAACTCATCAAGGAAGTCGGAGAGCCGACAGTCGAGGAGATGGCCCGTGCTGAAGCCTGGTGGCGACCGATCGAGGAACACCTGAAAAAAGACATCAACTCGTGAAACCGATAATCCTCGACTCGGGGGCTGTCACGTTCTTGGCGCGCAAGAGCAAGCAGGCGGCAACGAGCATCCAGTTGGCAGGCCAGAAAGATTCATGGATCACAGTTGTGCCATCGCTTGTTCTCGTTGAATGTCTCTCTGGCCAACAACGCACAGACGCTGTGGTCAATAGGTTCATCAAGAGATGCGCGGTGGTTGACGGTCCTCACGAGCGGCTCGCGCGTCGCGCTGGTGTGTTAAGGACTCAGGCGGGTCGGGGTTCTGCCGTGGATGCGGTGGTCGTCGCGATGGCTGAGCCCGGAGGAGCAGTCCTCACCAGCGACACCGAGGACCTCAGGGCACTGGCTGCTCACGCCCAGGATGTCAGCGTCTTCGGCACGTAGCGGTCGAGGCATGTGGCGGTCACCGTCAGGGGGACCGAGTAGTAGCCGGGTCGGCGCAGGCGCTCTGACGACTGTAGGGGCTAGTAGCGTGGAGCTATGACTGAGTTTGCTTACTCCGATCTGTTGCCGCTGGGGCCCGACAACACCGAGTACCGGCTGATCTCAACTGAGGGAGTCTCCACCTTCGAAGCCGACGGGCGCACGTTCCTCAAAGTTGAACCCTCGGCAATCCGTTTGCTCACCCGCGCCGCGATGAACGACATCGCCCACTACCTTCGCACCGAGCACCTCGAGCAGTTGGCCAGCATTCTTGAAGACCCCGAGGCCTCCGGAAACGACATCTTCGTTGCGCATGAACTGCTGCTCAACGCCAACATTGCCGCGGCCGGTGTTCTCCCCATGTGCCAAGACACCGGCACCGCCATTGTGATGGGAAAAAAGGGCGACCAAGTCGTCACCTACGGAGATGACGGCGAGGCGATCTCAGCAGGCGTGTTTGATACCTACACCGAAACCAACCTGCGCTATTCGCAATTGGCGCCGGTGTCGATGTTTGAAGAGAAAAACACCGGCAACAACCTGCCCGCACAAATCGAGCTCTATACGAAGCCTGGAAGCAGCTATGAGTTCCTGTTCATGGCCAAAGGCGGCGGATCGGCCAATAAATCCTTCCTTTTCCAAAAGACCAAGGCCCTGTTGAACGAAGAATCGCTGCTCGACTTCCTTGATGAGTCGCTGCGAGCCGTCGGCACCTCCGCTTGCCCGCCGTATCACCTCGCGCTCGTGGTTGGCGGAACCTCAGCGGAGTTCAACCTCAAGACCGCCAAGCTGGCCTCCGCCCACTACCTCGACACGCTGCCCACCTCAGGCAGCGCCGACACCGGCCACGGTTACCGCGACATCGAATGGGAAGCCAAGGTGCTGGAGCAAACTCGCGAATTCGGTATCGGGGCTCAATTCGGAGGAAAGTACTTCTGTCATGACGTACGAGTGATCCGCCTTCCCCGTCACGGTGCCTCAAACCCGGTTGGGATCGCGGTTAGCTGCTCGGCTGATCGCCAAGCCAGAGCCAAAATCACCGCTAAGGGAATCTTCCTCGAACAACTCGAAACCGATCCGGCTCGCTTCCTGCCCGACGCCGCCGAAGACGATCTATCGAGTGAGGTTGTCACCATTGATCTCAACCAACCAATGGACGAGATTCGCAACCAGCTGACTCAGCATCCAGTGAAGACACGGCTGTCTCTCAACGGAACGCTGGTGGTGGGCCGTGACATTGCCCACGCCAAAATCTCCGAACGGCTCAACCGCGGCGAGTCGATACCGCAGTACCTCCGCGATCATGCGATCTACTATGCGGGACCGGCCAAGACACCAACTGGGTACGCCTCGGGTTCCTTCGGACCCACGACCGCGGGACGCATGGACTCCTACGTTGACGAGTTCCAGGCAGCAGGAGGCTCAATGGTGATGTTGGCCAAGGGCAACCGCTCCCGTGAAGTAACCGAGGCGTGTGCTCGCTACGGAGGTTTCTACTTGGGTTCAATCGGCGGAGCCGCGGCTCGCTTGGCCCAAGACTCAATCCGCTCCGTGGAGGTTCTCGAGTACCCGGAGCTGGGGATGGAAGCGATCTGGAAGATCGAAGTTGAGAACTTCCCCGCTTTCATCGTGATCGACGACAAGGGCAACGACTTCTACTCCGAAGTCAGCACCCCCGTAAGACTCCGCTAGCGCCAAACCAGCCTCTCCGGCGCGGCGCGAGAAACTGCCCGTGAGCCCAGCTAGGCCGGTTCAAAGCCCAGCCGCGGCGTTCAGTTGATCGGTTTCAGACCGTCCCGCGGCGTTGGCGACCACAGTGACGGCCCGCTCGAGACGCCGACTTCTTGCACGATGTGGTCCCAATATTGGTCGATGAGTGCCGCCATCTGGGACTTGTTCATGTTCTTGGTGCCCGTTAGGAAGACCGCTCTGACCGCAGACCGCATCAGGTGTTCGCGCTCGACTTTGTCGCGACGGATCCGCTTGTCCCGCGTGATGAATATCAGGTTACGACCATTGCTGCCGAGCGCGTCGAGCAGGTCCGGGTCCTTGGTTGACAGCGGGATCTCCGGGATCTTAGCGTGGCCGACCCAGTACACGACTCCCGGGTGGAGGGAGTCGAGCTTGTGGGCGACGCCCAAGATGTTCTCGTCAATGAAAACCCCGCCGAAAGTGCCGCCTTGGACCATAGGAGCAAGAGTTCATGCAATCCGCGAGCATCGAAGAACATCGGCGACGTCGCTTTCGCTGATGTTCCATGTCGCCGTTATGTCATCGTGGGTTTCGCCTGCGGCCATCGCTTCGGCAATAGCCGAGACCCGCAACCTCCGACCCCGGATCGTGGGTTCGCCGAAGCCGTATTCGGGGTCGAGCACCACGTTGTGAGTGCCGAACAGACCCAAACGGCGCACCTCATCGGATTCTTCGTACTCTGCGTCTTGTTGGAAGCGTCGGACTTCCATCGAGAGCAAGACGTTCTGGTTGGTGCGCAACACGAACCGCAGCGACGGGCTCAGCACCGTCTCGTCTTGGACTCGCAACACCAGATCCCGGCCGTCTTCGCTGAGAAACGGCCGAGCGGTCGCGAGCGGGTAGTCGGTCTCGAACTCTCTCCGCAGAGCCATGATCGCTGGCCGCATCCGTATGATCCCGACACCGCGGCTTCGGTATTCGGCGATCAGGCGTGTTTCGACGAACTCACCCCAGGTGACCACTTCGGAGCCGGTTGTCTCCTCCCGCACCAGCGGCTCATACCGGCGACCGCGACGCTCATAGCCGTCGATCCAACGCCGTGCTGTGCCGACGCCCATACCGAGCAGGCGATCCACCTGGCCCATCACGTACACCTCACGATGAAGCAGGGACGTGACTCGAACCATAAGAACCTCCAGCGACGAATACTCGCCGCGAGAATACCACGGGCACGACCACAGGCCACGCCAGCCGGAGTGGACCGATGAGGTTCGCCCGCCGGCTTGAGTGGTTGTGCGCGCTGGCCAAGGGCAACCGGTCCCGTGAAGTAACCGAGGCGTGTGCTCGCTACGGAGGTTTCTACTTGGGTTCAATCGGCGGAGCCGCGGCTCGCTTGGCCCAAGACTCAATCCGCTCCGTGGAGGTTCTCGAGTACCCGGAGTTGGGGATGGAAGCGATCTGGAAGATCGAAGTTGAGAACTTCCCCGCTTTCATCGTGATCGACGACAAGGGCAACGACTTCTACTCCGAAGTCAGCACCCCCGTAAGACTCCGCTAGCGCCAGACCACCCACCCTCGCCGACGCTGCGCGAGAACTCCCGTGAGCGGATGCGAGAGCCCAAACCGTACCCTGAGATCGGATCTGTTGCCTCGATCAGCCCCTGTCGGCGAGATCGTACTCGGCCATGTAGTAGGGGTGGTCGGGGTCGAAGGTGCTCAACGTGACAGGGTTGTCAACTCGCCCTTGTTGGCGGCGACCAGTTCCCTCAGCGCCCGTGGCGGCGTCTCCCAACTCTGCGCGTGCTGCTTCGACATGGACCATGATGTCTGCGACCACATCGGGGTTGTCGGCCAGCACGTTGTTGCTCTCACCGATATCAGTGGCCAGATCAAAGAGTTGCGGCATCTCTTCGCTATCGCCACCGCGCCATTTGTTGTTCTTGACCAAGTGGAGTTTCCAGGTGCCCATTCGGACGGCTTCGAGGGTTGGACCGCGGTAATACAAGAACGTCTCCCGGGGCGATTCGGTAGATCTTCTCCGAAGTACCGCATCGAGATCGCAGCCATCGATCGTTCGATCAGATGGCACAGCGGCTGTGCACCAACCTGCGATCGTCGGATAGAGATCCATAGCGGTGGTGAGCGCACTGGTGGTCGAACCTGCTGGTATTTGGCCAGGCCAGCGCACAATACACGGAACTCGTATGCCGCCTTCCCAAGTCGTGCCTTTGACGTCCCGCAACGGCGCGTTGCTGCCTTCTCCAGGGCGGCACAACGCACCGTTGTCGCTGGTGAAAATAACGATCGTGTCGTCGCTCAAACCCAACGCCGCCAGCTCGGCCATCAGCACCGCCAGCGCCCAGTCGATGCATCGGACCGCTGCGCCATAAGGCCCGTTGCGTGACTCGGCCAGGAACTGCGGTTGCACATACAGCGGCAGGTGCACATACATATGTGCGAAATAGAGAAAGAACGGCTGATCGCGGTTGCTTCTCATGAAACGGATTGATTCCTGCAAGTAACGCTCGGTGAGCGCCGCCTGATCGGGCTGTGCCTCGATTACCTCCTCGTCAAGCATCAGCGGAAGAGGAGGATACGGACCTGAGGGCAATTCGATTCCAAATTCGTCTTTGATCTTCTTGATCTCTTCTTCGGTGAATTTCGATGCTTGGATTCCCATGTCGTTGCTGTAGGGAAGGCCATACCAACCATCGAACCCGTGACGGGTCGGCAAGAAATCGGCTTGGTCCCCGCAATGCCATTTGCCCACCATCTGCGTCGCATAGCCGGCATCTCTCAGCAGTCTGGCGATTGTGACCTCGCTGGGGTTGAGCCCGCCGGCCATGCCCGGGAACAACACATGCAATCCGTCAAAGTCATCGAAACCGATGCGCGGCGGGTAGCACCCGGTCAGCATCGCCCCGCGCGACGGCGTACACACGGCCGAACCCATATAGAAGTCCGTGAGGCGTATGCCCTCGGCAGCCAGCGTGTCTATTGCCGGCGTGTCGTGTACTTCAGAGCCATAGCATCCGAGATCGCCGTAGCCGAGGTCATCACAGTTGATCAGGATGACGTTGGGACGGGGGTCGCTTCGAGACATTCGTATCAACGGTGATCTATCAGCAGCGACTTTATCGACCTACCGATCACGCCGTGTTCGTCAAAAAGTTGCGCATCAGTCTGGCCGACACCACCCGGGGCGGTCCGGACCACCGCCAACGAACCAACCCAATCACTTTTTGGCAACCTTGAAATGGCAATATTGAGATCAGGGTTCACCGACAGGTACTCACGGTAGTCCAACACCGAGTTGGCGCTTGGGACCATGTCGGCAACAGCGGCAAGCCGTATCAACGATGTGTTGGGCTCGCCTGCGACGAACTGGCGGTCAAGGCGGGCCCAAGTCATCGCTCCACCCGACGCCGTTTGTTCTCGGCGCATCACAAAGTTCCGAACAAAGTCGAAGCCGACGAAGAGACCCTCCATGACCGGCACTTCTTCCGGTTGCATCGGGGGTCGGTCTTCGGGGCGAGAGCCAACCCCGATCTTCTCTGAGGAGAGGTCTTCGTCAACCCGAATCCGAGTCGCCGTAGCACGGGCCGCCACCTCGTCGGCCACGTTGTAGGCAGCTTCCAACGACTGCACTCGGCGACCGTTTCTCACCACCTCGACGGCGACCTTGGTTGGCCCCATCGGCACTCGACGGCTCATATCGATGCTGATCCGCGTCGTGAACATCTCAACATCTGACTCGACCCGTTCAATTGCCCTGGCGAACAACCCTGCTATTGATCCTCCGTGCTGGACTCCCGGAAACCAAGGTCCACAGGCGTTCGGTTGCGGGATCAGCCATTCACCGTCGGGCACAAAGATCGCTTCGCTCACGCCGCCGCACACTACCGCTGAACCACCGCCGCTCAACGTCGACTCTCACACTCCGCTAAGGCTCCGCTAACGCCATCAGCCAGCTTGAGACTCGCCGAGATCGTATTCGACCAGCTAGTTGTCGTTTCGCGTAAGGCTGTTGGAGCGTGATGCAGGCGGGCCGCCTACCGCGGGTCGTGGTGTCGCTATTGGTTGGTTTGGGAGAGGGCCTGCCACTCATCGGCAGCGGTGTTGGCGGTGCTGGCTGCTCGTTGCCAAGCCAACACCGCTGCACTGGCGCCTCTGGTAACTCCAGCGGCGTCTTGGGGGGTGAGGCATTTGGGAACAGTGCTGTATCGATGGCCTGTTTCCACAGCAGGGTCATGCACCCGATAGATCAACGCGTATATCGGCTGACAAGCCGGGCGGTTGGAATGCACGTGACAAGAAGTCTCCTGATGGTAATGAGCAAAACGGATACACGAAGGATCGGTCACGCCCACAGGCACCGGATAATCCGCGATGGCCTCGGCCGCGCCAGAGCCGTTGGTCGCAGCAACCGCATACACCGTCGCCTTGTGGTACAGCTCCGCAGCATCTGCGGCACCGCCCCGATCCACAGCAGCGGTTCGCTCCAACGCTTCGGCATTGGGGTACCGGTTTCCCCAGATCGTTATATTCTTGATGTCTTCTGCGTTGCACGATTGGCCTGACGGATTCACGATCCAGCATTCTCCGCGCCCGAAGTCATGTCTCTGCTCGTCGCCTTGCAGGGGAGCGGGCTGCTAGAATTATCGGTCATGGAGACAGCAAAAAGCGGGAAATCTCAACATGCCAAACCTTCGAGGGTTGCCAGACTTCGCCTAATGGGTGGCGCAGTGGTCGGGATCGGGTTAGCTGTAGGTGCCGTGCTTATGCTTGGTGGAGGGGCGAGCGGTGCCGCAGTCGCTACCACGGCGGGAGTGCTGACTTTGGTGATGTGGGGACGTAACCGGCGCACGACACTCCGCTAACGGAGTTCACCACCGTAAACACCAACCGTCAATTCGATATTCCGAATTCTCCCGGGGGCAGCCGTTCGCTTGACAGTTGGTTGATACAGTCTGGTGTCATTGGTTTCGGGCGCGGTGTGTCTCCCATTTCGGTGGAAGCGTGGTAGTTGAGTGTGGAGTGGGGTCGTTGGATGTAACGGCCGATCCAGATCAAGATCTCCCGTCGGACTCGGTGCGGGTAGCGAATCTGGTTTGCGTGACGAGTTCTCGTTTCAGTGTCCCGAAGAACGATTCGGTGATGCTGATGTCCCAGCGGTTACCGACCCGGCCAACGGATTGGCATATCCGGTGGCACCGCAGCGTCGAAGTGAGATCGGTGCTGAGACACTGGCCGGACTCAACCGGTGGTCGCAACACCGGCCTGTGATCCACGGTCGGAGTGGAGATCGACGGTGCGGTTGCCTCGGGCGCTTGCGGCTGTCTCAATCGCGTCGATCACGAGATGGGCGGCCATGTGTGTGACCACGGAATAGTCGATCAGCTTGCGGGAACCGATATCGGGCACCGCGACAAGGTGGAGCCATCCCTCGCTGCTGGGGGCATCGGTGTATTCACCGGATCAGAGCCGATGCGGGCGGCCCAGGACCTTAGCCTGAATCCACCGACGGGTTTGTGGGATCGTCGGTTTGGGGCCGGGTGGCTGTTGGGCTGGTGCGTGTGTGTGGGCCGGCGCGTTTTGGGGTGTGGGGGACTGGAGTGCGGGGTTGTGGTGGGTTGTGCTGCGCGGGGCGCGGGGCACGGGTTAGATGAGCAGGGGTAGGTTGCGGATGTGTTGCAGGGCGGTGGTGAAGGTGTTCTGCCAGGGCCAGTTGAGCGGCAGGCGCAGGGCGGATTCAAGTGGTCGTCGCAACACCTTGTGTTGTGCATCTGACTTCGCGCGACAGGTTCTGAGTTTTTTCAAGCAGCATCGGGCAGGGTTGGCGGTCCTAGGACAGGAGGCTGCAGCCTATGAGTTCCGAGCATAGAAAACCGAAGAAGCTGCTTACAGCAGAGCAGAAGTACGATTTGTGGGTGCGGATGCTTTGCGGTCAGGTCACCCAGGCCGAGGCGGCTGCTGAGGCTGGTGTGGACCGGTCGGTGATCGCCCGGCTGCGAGCTGTCGCCCGGGATGGGGCGGTCGCGGCTTTGGGTTCGTCGAGGCCGGGCCGGCCCCGTCAGTCCCGAGCGGAGGCGTCTGAGGCAGCAGCCCTTCGTGTCGAGGTGGAACGGTTGGGGCGTACTGTGGTCGAACAAGCCGTGGAGCTGGCGGTGCTGCGGGGAAAAACGGGTTGGGGATGAGCGGTCCTGTCCCCGCCCGCGTCGACGGGACCGCCAAAGCCGTGCTGTTGGGGTTGATCGACGACGCCACCTCGGCTGGCTGGACGCACAGCCGGGTCTGCACGGTGCTGGGTGTGGACCGCCGCCGGGCATGGCGCTGGACCCAACGCCGCGCCGAGGGGACTCTTGACGATGCCCGCCCGGGCGGACGTCCGATCCACAGCCTGCTGAGCTCAGAACGTGACGAGATCGTGCGCCTCTTCGACGAGTGGGGCGACACCGACCGGTCGCATCGCAAGCTCGCGCACCGCGGCTCCTACCTGGGCCGCGTGTGGGTGTCTGCTTCGACTGTGGACCGCGTTCTCGCAGGTCACGGCCTCGCTCTGGCCGGCACGCCGCGCCCCGCCAAGGCCACCAAGACGCCGTGGCCTACCTGGTGTGAGTGGCGGCCCAACCAACTGTGGTGTTGGGACGGCACCCAGTTCCCGACATGCCGACAAGCCAAGCACGCCTACGCGATAGTCGATGTGGTGTCCCGTAAATGGATCGCCACGCACCACACCGCGGCACCGGACTCGGTCGCCGCCAGAGTCTTGTTCGCCAAAGCACTGCAAAGCGAAGGGCTCCTCACCGACGAACTCGCCGCCCGCCTCGACAACCCCCACGCAGACCTGCCCCACAGCGACACAATCCCGCTGCTGTTGGCGGTCAGCGACAACGGACCGGAGATGCGCGCCGGCGACACCGCCAAATTCATGGCCATGTGCTCGATCGCCCAGCACTTCGGACGCCGGTCCACGCCCACCGACCAGGCCTGGATCGAGTCTCTGTTCAGCCACGTCAAAGGCGAGCATCCCCACCTCGAAACGCTCGGCGATCCCGCCGACCTCACCCGAGAACTCGAACGCGTCCGCGGCCACTACAACTCGGTGCGGCTGCACGAAGGCATCGGGTATGTCACCCCCCACGACGAGCACACCGGCAAAGGCGACCAGATCCGCCAAGCACGCCGAGACGGACTCCAACAAGCCGACCAGCGACGACGCGCCCACCACCGAAACCAACCGCTAACATGACCACACAACCACCACCACACAACCACCACCGCACACCCACCAATGCGACTTGAAAAAACCCGCAATCTGTCGCGAAGAGTCAGAAACACCTCACTTGATGTGGAGGTGTGTGATGGGCAGGCAGTCGGGGTGGTTGGTGAGGCAGACGGGGAGACCGGCGATGAGGTCGCCGGGGCGTCCGCCGATTCGTCGGGATGTGGAGCGGGCGTTCTGGGTGAAGATCGCCGAGGGGCTCACAAGCGAGGACGCGGCGATCGGGTGTGGGGTGTCGGGTTCCGTCGGATCGCGCTGGTTCCGCGAACGTGGGGGAATGCCAACAGTCGAGCTGGGTCCGTCTACGGGGCGTTACCTGTCTTTCAGTGAGCGTGAAGAGATAGCTCTACTGCGAGCGCAGGGCTTCGGCGTCCGTGCCATCGCGCGGGAGATCAGCCGGTCACCGTCGACGGTCTCACGTGAGCTCCGCCGCAACGCTGCGACTCGGGGAGCGAACCTCGAGTATCGGGCCGGGGTCGCGCAATGGAAGGCGGAGCTGGCTGCCCGCCGGCCCAGGCCTGCGAAACTGGTCGTCAATGATCGGCTCCGTGACTACGTGCAGGATCGCCTCGCTGGTGTTGTCCACGCAGCGGATGGGTCGGTGGTCGGACCGCCGACTGCGACCTGGAAGGGCCGCAACTGGCCCCGCCGACAGGATCGGGTGTGGGCGAGCGTGTGGAGCCCTGAGCAGATCTCGAACCGGTTGCCGGTCGACTTTCCCGACGACGAGTCGATGAGGATCTCCCACGAGGCGATCTACCAGGCGCTCTACATCGAGAGCCGCGGCGCGCTGAAACGTGAACTCGTCGCGTGTCTTCGAACGGGACGATCGCTGCGCGTTCCTCGAGCCCGCGCTCAGCAGCGTGCGCAAGGTCACGTCACCGACGAGGTCATAATCAGTGAACGACCACCTGAGGCCGACGATCGAGCCGTGCCCGGGCACTGGGAAGGCGACCTGATAATCGGCACCGGCCGCTCCGCCATCGGCACCGTCGTCGAGCGCACGACCAGATTCACCATGCTTGTCCACCTACCTCGCAAGGATGGGTGGGGCGAGAAGGAGCGGGTGAAGAATGGCCCCGCGCTGGGCGGCTACGGCGCTGAATCGATGCGTGAGGCCCTCACCGATGGGTTCGCCGAGCTGCCCGACCAGCTCCGGCGATCACTGACCTGGGACCGCGGCAAGGAACTCGCCCAACACGCCCAGCTGAAGATCGACACGGGCCTTGACGTGTTCTTCGCGGATCCCCACAGCCCCTGGCAGCGCGGCATGAACGAGAACACCAACGGGCTGCTGCGCCAATACTTCCCCAAAGGCACCGACCTCTCCCGATGGAGCAGCGAAGACATCGATGCCGTCGCCGCCACGCTCAACAGCCGACCGCGAAAGGTTCTCGGCTGGAAGACCCCCACCGAAGCCCTCGACGAACACCTACACTCACTCCAACAGGCCGGTGTTGCTTCGACCGGTTGAGTCCACCCAGTCTGTGTCGGCCGCTGTGGTTGACGAGGCGGGCGGGCACGGTGAGGAGCCGGTTGGGGATGGTGGCTGCGACGGTGAGTTGGCGGGTGGGGTGGGCGCGGCCGAGGCGGGCGGTCCAGCGTATGAGGTTGTGGGCGAGCACGCAGCAGGCGAGCCGGGCGCCGTTGGCGGGGAACTGTCCTGAGGGGCAGCGGCTGAGCCCGGAGCTGTCTTTGAGGTCACGAATGGCGAGCTCCACGGTGGCGTGGGCTCGGTGGTAGGTGTCGGCGGCACAGGTGTCGAGGTCGTGTCTGTCGGTGACGAAGCAGTGGTGACGCCAGTTGGGCCACAGCTCGCCTTGGGCGCCGAGCAGGCGGCTGCGGCGTATGATGAGCCGCAGCTTCGCGGGCTTGGCGTCGTCGCCGTGGAGTTTGTCGCTGCGGCGGCCGGCTTCGATGGTGGTCTCAGCGACTTGGGCCTCGCCGCCGCGGGTGTATTTGATGCTTGCCCAGGCGTCGTCGTCTATGGCCGCTATGGCTGTGTTGACCTTGGCGTTTTGGCCGATCGTGATCGAGTAGCAGGCGTTGTGGGCGCCGATGGCTGCGATCATGTCATAGGAGAAGAACCCCGCGTCGGCGCGTACCGTCACCGCCGCGTCCGCCGCCAGGCGCCGCACCCTCGTCAGCGTCTCACGAGCGAACCGGTCGTTGCCGCGCTGAGACGATCCCGACCGCATCCGCGAGTGCAGCACCTCGCCGGTGTCTGAGCGCACCGCCACCAGCGGGTGATAGCCCAACACCTTGGTATGGCCGTACGCGGCGCCGTGCTTGGCCTTGCCGCACACCTCACACACCGTGGAGTCCAAATCCACAGTCATCTCCCCAGCGTCGGGCGCGGCGCTAACAGACCACGCCCGCACAAGCGCCAACTCGGCCGCTTTGTCGAGCTGGCGCACATGCCCGAACGTGAACGACCTCAAAAACGACCCAGCAGTCGACGGTGCCACCACCGCGAACGGCAGCACCGCCGCCGCCGAGCCCGACCGCAGCCGCTGCGCGTCGTCGATACAGCGCCCGCCCACCAGCATCGACGCCACCAAAGACAACACCTTGCGACCCGACCCCGACCCCGCCACACGCCCGTCGAGGCGCACCGTGTTGTCGATCAACGCCTCCAAACCCAGCCTGTGCATCACCGTGCCCGCCAGCAACAACCCCGCATCCCCCACCAAAGACCCATCATCAAACACTGCCTCCAACCCGTCGATCCCACCAGCTACGCTCCTCACCAGAAGTGCCTCCCCACATGGCCAGAACGACCGTTACAACAAACAGCATTCTCCCATGTCAGGAGGCCTTTCTCGTGGACGCACCAACCCCACAACCTCACCGCACCGGTGGATTCAGGCTAAGCCTGCTCGCAGCAGACCCCCAGGTGCCGGGCGAATTTGAACTGGGACTCTCCAGCGGGTGGGCAGTGTTTGAGGATGCCGCAGATCCCACGATACGCATCGACCATTCGACGCGTTTGTGGTTCGCCACCCGGCCCCTGCTGGTACAACTCGGCTGTCATTCTCGGCGACCCATAGGCCCCTATGGAATCAGCGTGGATGGCACGCATAATCCCAACCGATTCAGCGCCGCCTGACCCTCCGAATCGAGGTGTCAAGCCAACGAGGGGAACCTCATGTAAAGGTACTGTCAGGTCAAGGAATATGTACTGTTCAACAGTGCCCGGATGGCTAACCGCTACACCACCAGCTTCCTATACAGAAACTCGAGGGATCTCCACCCCGATAAGGGTTATTTTCTATCCCGTGTTGCGTTACCACTTCAGCGACAGTCTCAATCCACACAATGACTGTCGACACAATGGTCCTACAAGCCTTATAAAACGCGTATCCTGTTCCGCCGCTTCCCAACGCTACGACAACAACGGTACCGCCCGACCCAGCCCAAGCGTAGGCGGCCGCAATACTCGACGTAGTCCAACAACTCAAGTGTTCGACCTGCTCCCAGGTCCAATACCCATCGGCGGCCTCGGCGGGTTCTGGGTTTGTTGACGCGTCTACGACGAACACGGCGCTTGCTAGAGCTAGCACCAAGACAACTGCGGTGAACAGGCGGGTTGGGTGTGTGGACATTTGTGGTTCTCTCTTTCGGACAGCCTGGATGTGACCCTGGCTTGGTGGTGAATAATTGCCGTTATTCGCAACGTGGAACCCTCGACTGGTGGGGCGCGAACCGCGAGGACCTCAACCGCGAAAGTCCTGGTTGAGGCCTGGATATCGGCGAGAATTCGAACCAACCGGACCATCCCAGCGGTCACCGACAGGTTCTGATGCGGCCACTGGCGCGCGATGACCGACAGTGCAGGAACTTGTCGAATTCACCTACATGGATTTCGCGCTCAAGAAAACCGGTGGCTAGCTCAACTGCTGTCTGCCCAGGTAAACCACACAATCGACAGGCAAAGTAGGGTACGCGTCAACAATCAAGACCAACAATGACTTGACAACAACCTCGAACCTAAGTTACAAGTAACGGCAATTATCGAAAGTAGCGTTGGGCAGGTTGACCGTTGAGCGAGTGACAAACCGAGGTTGGGTAACCCAGAGGGTTCGGGTCTGCAGTTTAAGATCGCCCGCAGGGACGATCAGCTTCTTAACGGCTTGTTTATTGGCGGATTCACCCCGACGGTCATACGTGGCCGTAGTGACCGGAGATGCATGACCAGCGAGCCGCTGAACCAACGCCAAGTCCACCCCAACTGCAAGCGCGTCGGTGACGAAGGTGCGTCGAAGGTCGTGCGGTGAACACCGGACGATCCCCGCATTACGGCAGCGTTTCGCTAGGCGTTGCCCGACTGCAGCGGTGGAAATGCCGCTACCAGCGATGAGTCGACCTGAGCGGAGGATGGGGCATAGTAGCGGACCGTCCACATCGCCTCGAACCGCAACCCAAGTGGACACTGCTAGAAGAGCACCGGCGGGAAGGTACGCTGTCCGCTCCCTATTCCCCTTCCCGAGGACTGCGATCTCCTCGTTGCCGATGTCGAGGTCCGTCATGTCGATGGCTATCGTCTCAGCGCAGCGCAGTCCGCAGCCCAACATCAACGCGAAGACAGCTTCATCTCTCGACCCCGAGGGTGTCCCGTCGTCACAAGCGGCGAACAGGCGTTGGATTTCGTCGCTGCTGAGCGCTCTACCAGCAGGCAGGCGACTGCCTTTCACGGATTGGGCGGCGTCAATAGTTCGGTGATAGGTATCGGTGTCGATAGCGTTGCCGCGCCACGCTGCCCGAAGCACTCCGCGGACGGCGGCTAGCAGTTTGTTGGCTGTGGCAGGTGAGCGGTGCTCGGCTAGCTGCCCCCGCAACCGCCCGACCTCTGATGCTCGCAACTCCGCCCAAGGCATTTGATCAGATTCGCAGCCGAAGAAGTCTCTAGCGACGACCCGCAACGCTGACTCCGTCGTGGACCTGGGTGGTCCAACAGCCAAGGACGCGAGGTAGGCGTCTGCCCACTGAACATCGGGGTGCCTCACACGGATGGCTCGTGAGCCTTCGACTGCCTCGGACAGCAGGCTACCATCGCTGCTCGGACCAGAAGGCTTCGAGTTGTGGAATCAGATACTCGCCGTCAGAAACAAAGATCGCCTCGCCCATCTCGCCGCACACTAGCGCCCGCTACCCCGCGCGCAACGCCGCAACACCACTTCGACACATCACCCTCATCTCAGTCGATCTCAAGGCGGTGATCGCTGCTGAAGATTCCACGGGTAAGACCTAGCGCCATGACCGAAGTGGTAGTCGCCACCGAACCCAAGACCAGGTACATGATCGCGACTTGCACTCGAACCGCGTCCGTTGGATCGACCCCTGCGAGGATCAAACCGGTCATTGATCCTGGCAAAGCAATCAAACCGACTGTCTTGGTGGTCTCAATCTGCGGCACCAGCGCGGTACGCAACGCTTCACGCAGGTGGGGCGCGAATGCTTGAGCCGACGAAAGTCCCAGCGCCAGCTTCGCTTCGATCAAGTCTCTGTGATCGCGCGCCTCAGCAACGATTCGTCGAGAGGCCACCACAGTGGCTGTCATCGAGTTCCCCACCATCACTCCAGCCAATGGAACGATCGCACGCCCAGTCGGTGCGAAAATCCCGAACCCGAACAGCACTCCCAAGCTCATTGCCGCCGCCGCCGCGAATGACAAGAGCGCCAACCGCCCGGCCGCTGGAACCTCAGGAGCCCGCCGTTTAACCACAAGCGCGGCCAAACAACAGATCAACACGACCCAGATCCAAGTCCACACCAGCGGGTCATCGTCATCTACTACCAGCACCAACGCCGCTCCAACCACCAAGAGTTGGGTAAGCGCACGCAACGCCGCGACGATCAGGTCTCTGCTCGCTCCGAGCCGTCGCAGCATCGACAAGCCGAGCGCTACAGCCACCAAAACACCCGACAACGCAAGCCCGGTGAGACCGATATCGGCTTGGTCCATTAGCGATCACCCCCCAGAGCCATCCGTACGGTGCGATCTGTAGAAGCCAACAAGTCACTCGCGGTGCCGCTAGCAGCCACCTTGCCCTCAGCCATCACCACTAGCCGCTGAGCCAACCGTCGAGCCTGACCGGGATCATGTGACACCCAGATCCAACCCAGAGGTCCCTTGCTCTCGGGGGCGCGGCGACTCTCTGGTGCGCAGATACGCTTGGCCAAGCTTTCGATCGCTTCGGTCGACTCGGGATCGAGCGACGACGTCAGCTCGTCGGCGAGAATCAGTTTGGGGTCGGTTGCCAGAGTGCGTGCCAGACAAACCCGCTGACGTTCTCCCACCGAAAGAGCTGTTGCGTCACGCTCCAGAAAATCGGGGTCCAGCGAGACCAGCGTTAGCAATTCGGCCGCCGAATCATCTTCAAGATCGTCCGCGCCAAGCCTCAGGTTGTCCGCCACCGTGCCTGATGCCACTCTCGGTTCCTGAAAGACCATCCCCACATCGCGTCGGTGCGCTAGAACATCGACATCACCAAGGTCCGTGCCGTACCAGCGAACCGTGCCCGCGGAAGGCGCATCAAGGCGGTTGAGCAGACGCAGCAAACTGCTCTTGCCGGAGCCCGAGGCACCCACCAGAACGGTTATTCCTTGCGCCGCGAGATCAACAGTCACACCAAACAGGCGGGCACCCCGTGCGGACCCCGAATAGACGTCTCGAAGTTGGAACTCAGCTTCGCTCACCCGTGCAGTCTTTCACCAGCGTCCCCGAATCGCCCGACTGGCGTTTGGGTGACTGCGAATTCTCCGATACACAGATGTTCATTGATGTTGATCAAAACGGCACGGCACGGTCAACGCTTGGAAGCTCGAATGGCCGAGAAGGGATGACATGGCGAGTATGAGCCTTGATTTCCGTTTGACACCTGAACTTGAAACTCTGCGGTCAAAGGCCAGAGCATTGGCCGCAGCAGGGGTCGCCGCGCACGGCGTGCACAGCGACAGTTGGATCAACGGATTCTCCAAGGAGTTCAGCGCAACGATCGCGGCCGAGGGGTGGGTCGGCATGACCTGGCCGACCGAACACGGTGGCGGCGGGCGCGCCACCATAGAACGCATCATCATGTCTGAGGAGTTGATCTCAGCAGGCGCACCGATTGCTGCGAGTTGGTTTGCAGATAGACAGTTCGGTCCTTCGCTGATCAGCTACGGCACCCCCGACCAGCAAGCTGAGTATCTGCCCGACATTCTCTCTGGCACCACTTCATGGTCGATCGGCATGAGCGAGCCCGACGCCGGCTCCGATCTCGCCGCCTTGAAAACCTCAGCGGTACGAGACGGCGATGTGTTCGTGGTCAATGGCCAGAAAATCTGGACCTCAGGCGCGGCGCTGGCTGACTATTGCTACCTGATCTGCCGCACCAACTCGACCGGGCGGCCCCATGAGGGCGTCAGCGAACTGATCGTGCCGATGAGCCTCCCGGGTATCGAGGTGCGGACCATCCGTGACATGGTCGACAACACCCACTTCTGTGAGACCTTCTTCACTGATGTCCGTGTACCCATCGAGAATCTGGTTGGTGTTGAGGGGGAGGCATTCCGTCAAACGATGACCCAACTCGAACATGAACGCGGCGGCATCGACCGCCTCGTTTCCAATAAACCGCTGTACGACCACGCTCTATCGCTCGCAGATGGCGGCGATAAGCGGATTCGCCAAGAGATCGCTCGTCTCGAGACTGGATATCGCCTCGGTAGGCTCCTCGTCTACCGCGAAGCCTTGAAGCAGGCACCGAAGGGGTTCAGCGCTGCTACCAAGGCGTTTTGTACCGAGCATCAACAGCGTGTGGCGGAGTTCGCCGCTCGGGTTCTCGGCCCGGCGATCACCCTCGATTCGCCTCACAGCAAGGCCTTCGCCTACGCGCCTGCGTACACAATCATGGGCGGAACCTCGAACATAATGCGCAACATCCTGGGCGAACGAGTACTCGGACTACCCCGCGAACCCCGAATCTAACCGACGGTCGCGCCGGAGGTTTCCCACGAGACCGAAGGCCCAGTCGCGAGGGCCGCCGCGAGCAGGTGCGGTGGCCGGCTACGTTTGAAGAGTGCGATCGCTCGCTGACTACCTTGAACTGACAGTCGAGCAAGCGAGGTCGCAGTGGGGACAGATCCTGCGCCGACAGCCGAAACCCCGTCAAGAGCCCTACACGCCAGTAGAAGCGATCTTGTGTTATGGGCTGTTCTTCGTGATGGATCCGCACCGCTATGGGGGCGCAACAATGCACAGCGCTCCGGAGATCTTGCGCGAGCTAGCCCGGCTATTCCTGAGACCCCCGGGTTCGCTCAATAACAAGATGATGAACCTCGATGGGTCTCGGGCCAATGCCGCAGCGCACGAGTGGACGTTCTTCACGGAAATGGCCGCTGATCCCAGCCAGTTTCTCCTGCTGTACAACAGAACGTTGCTTGGGGCTCGGGACATGGGCATTGGAGTCGACCGGTTGCCAGACTTCCTCTCGCTCGACAGTGTCACTAACTTCGACCTTCTCGGCCAGGATGAACTGTCCCAACGCACTCTCGATACCGTGCTGGAGGTGCGGGCAGCAAAGAATCGGATCCGCGTTCTTGCCGATGACGATGAGACCTCCCGTTTGGTAGAACACGAGATCCGCATAGGCCAACACAGGTTTGCGAAATCTGTTCTGGACAATTTCGCTCACACATGCGGGTTCTGCGGATTCGAACCACGATCTATCCCCCGCAACAAGTTGTTGGTGGCGTCACATATCAAACCGTGGGCCGACTGCGATGATCGCGAACGTCTGGACCCGCTGAACGGTGTGGCTGCCTGCCCAACGCACGACGCTGCTTTCGACACAGGGTTGATCACTGTCAACGGCGGACTCAGGGTGCATCGCGCGCCAGAGTTGGAAACCAGCGTTCGAGCCGATCCTGGCGTTGACCAGTATTTTGGGCAAGCGTTGAATCCCACGCTGTACGTTCCTGAACGAGGCCAAGCTCCCAGCGACTCTTATTTGAGTTGGCATCGAGAACGCATCTTCCAAGGAAACATTGCTCGATAAGGAGAAGGTGGGCGACGGGCGAGCATCACCGGTGGATTAGTCACCGGTTGTGTGGCGTGGGAGCCTCGGGGTATGAAAGTACGGATCGGATTCGGGATAGGGGCAGTACCGAAGCTACTGAGCCGGCCCGACGGACTCGGCGTGGTGGTTGACGAACTCGACCGGCTCGGTTTCGACTCGCTGTGGTTTCCCGAGCGGGTCAACAGCCCACAACTCGACCCGATCGTGGCAATGGCATACGTAGCTGGGCGCAGTACCGGCTTGAAGTTCGGACCAGCAGTGTCTGTGCTGCCGGGTCGGAATCCGGTACTGATGGCGAAGATGTTGGCCAGCCTTGATGTGATATCGGGTGGGCGCTGTCTCCCTGCGTTCGGGCTTGGCATCGCCAACGCAGCCGAGCAGCAGGCGTTCGGCGTTGAGCGCATGCAGCGCGCTCCCTGGCTGAATGAGGCATTGCCGTTGATGCGCCGTCTCTGGACAGAGGACATAGTCGACCACAATGGTGAGCGCTTCTCTTTGCAGGGTGCACAGATTCTTCCTAAGCCGCTTCAGCAACCGTTCGAAGTGTGGCTTGGCGGCCGAGCGCCTTCAGAACTTCGCCGTACAGGCCGACTTGCCGATGGCTGGCTGGCCTCGTTCACCACCCCGGGCCGTGTCGCCGAGTCGATGGTCGTCATTGAAGAAGCAGCCCAAGGAGTCGGCCGATCAATGGACCCCGAACACTACGGCGTACTGATCCCCTACCTGCCGGTGCCATCGGGTGGTGGCGAATCCGACATTCCAGATGCTTTGAGGCAGGTCGTCGCCAGCCGCATGCCAGACGCCGACCCCCGTGAAGTCGTGGCTACCTCCCATCAACGGATCGTGGAGATGCTCGACGAGTACACGGCTGTTGGCGCCTCAAAATTCGTGCTGTTCCCCTTCAGCGAACCAACCGATTGGCACCAAGAACTCAACGCGTTGGCACAGGTCGCCCTGCCACTCCAAACCTGATCGTCAACATATGGTTACGAACGACGGTCTGAGGGCTAGCTGTGACGGGTGCAGGTTGAGACCTCGGGCGAACGAAACCCGTGCTGGGATCATCCATGCGATGCGGACGAGTACCAAATTTCCTGACAGGTTGGGATCGCTGATGAGCGTGTCAAGGAGACACCGCGCGGCAGCGCCGCAAGCGTGGGCTGATCGCTTCCGACCTGAGGATCTCGTGTCCACCGATAATGCTGCGCTACGCAAGATCGCCGAACTGTCACGGGAACGCGGCGAACTCGATGGGGTGTTGGCCGAAGCCGTCGATTCGGCGCGCCGCGCCAATCGGTCGTGGACCGAAATTGGGCCATGCTCGGGGTTTCCAAGCAAACCGTCCATCGCAAGTTCGGCCAAAGCGCTTCACAGCACCCGCTATGTCCGTGAATTTCATCCGCGCGGCGCGACGCGTCCGACGCGCTCCGCCGATATTACAACGAGGTGCGGTTGAACACCGGCATCGACTATGACACCTGGCCGTGAAATCAAGGGCGAAAATCCGGCACATGCCGGGATTCACTTCCGTCAGCGCTCGGAGATCCCGTCTATCTTCCTATCGTTCCGCTAGTCGCCGTCGCGTGAATATCCCATGCGAAGTGAACCTGCCTACGATCATCGTCCTCCAGCGACGCCGGACCTATGTGAAGTGCATGTGCTGTCGCGAAGAAGGGACGGTGAACGGCATGGAGCTGCACGTGGAAGTGGCGGAAGATGAAGTCGAGAAACCGCATGACGTGCAGCGGTGCAGCACATGCGATCCGACAGTCAATCCCGTTGATCGTGAAGTGGCTCGCAGGGTGCCCATGGACTGCGGCTCGACGATCAAAGTCAAAGCGGATCGGCGAACGCAAGGCTGCGTCCGAATCACGGTAGGACTCGACGATGTCGGCCGCAGGCAACCCTTCCTTGAGCAGAGCACGGTCGAGGTCGTAGGGGCATGGGAAGTAGGCCAGTCGATGCCGTGAGACCTCGCCGTCTTCCACCTCGTAGGAGAGTTGGATGAGGCTGCCGTCATAGAGAAGGGCCGAGTAATCGCCGCTTGCGAGCCATGTCACGTACTGGTCGATCGTCGGGTGCTCGAAGCTCTCAATGAGAGCGCCGTCGCGATGGAGAGGGTGCCAGGACACCAAGGTCGGGCCCACGGATACCTCTGTCGTGAACAGTGCCAGCTCCGCGTCACGCAGGTAGTCAAGCGCGTTGCGAATCTGATCTCGAATGGCCCTAACGGTCGTCATCAGCGACGTCAGCCTTGAGGCTGAGTATTAGTTTGGTCCGCAGTGCTGGCGGTAGATCAAGCAGATCCAATTCTCCCCGCTCATAAGCCTCAAGGAACACAGAGAGGCCCTCGGTCGCTTTCCGCAGCGATTCCTCGACGCCCTCGGGTCGATCCCGATGAAGGTGTCGTAGCTTCGCTAACTCGCTACTCGTCGGAATAGTGAACTCAAGCTTAAACCCCTGGGAGCAGACGGTCTCGACCTCTCGCACGATCGGATCCATCTGAACTCCCCAACCGGTGATGCGGACCCAGGCGCGGCTTCGCGTAATGGCCGTGAAGAGGCTGTTTCTCCTTGTGACTACGTTGAACTGGCCAGCGGCGTGCTGGCTATCGACCGCGTATACCATCGGTGCCTCGTTGCCCTTGGCGCGGTAGATGTGCGCTATCGCGACGGAGTCAGGCTGAAACACCACGTCAGCGCTGGTGTTGACTCCTACAAGGTGTGACTGGATGCCTCGACGGCTGAGATGTCGCATCAGATGCGGAGCGCGGGACTTCGCCGTGTAGGAGTCCGGAAGGACGATGAGGATGTCGTCCGGCTCAAGTTCGTCATCAGTCAAGTTGCGGCCAATCTCGCTCGCGATCCACGCGTCGTGCTCGTCCCGGGTCGAGAACGACCGAACCGCGACCGAGTCCTGCGCTACAAGCAGCTCTGGGAAGTACGACGGGTAGCTCGTGTTCGAACGCTCCAATGTCACCGGCGACCCCCAAGACAGGTGCCCATGCACGACGTTGTAGCCGACATCTCGCCAGAGGGCTGGCTCGTCGGGGTGTTGAAGCAGCCCTTCTTCTCGATAAACACCGACACCAAGCGCGTGGGCGGTCGCCAGAGCCCAAGGAGTGTTTCGATAGCAGACCGGAAGGATGATGTCGCGCTTGGGCTCTCCATCGGCCGCGGCAAGGCTGATCAAGTTCTCGCCTTTTGGACCGGTACCAAACAGCTCGTCGGTGGTGGGCATGGCTGCTTCTGAAAGCTTCTGCAACTCGTCGTAACCCCAGACAATCCGCTTCGGGTCTTTGGTAAACAGGTACACGAGCTGGAAAAACTCCGGCGGCAGATCCTGCGCTTCGTCGATCAGCACTGCGTCGAATATCGGTCGAACGTCGTGTGAGCGGGCGACTTCGAGAAGTTCGCGGCATGCACCTGCAAATGCCCCATCCATCCCGTACTTGCCCCTCGCGTACGACCAGTTCCTCGCAGGCTCGCCAAGCGCAGACGCGATCAAGCTGTACACACCGGCCCGGGCACTCGACCCCCATGAGTGCACGATTCGGAGCCGGCTCTCATCGGGCGTGTCGTTCGTGTGCTCGAATGTGAATCGAGTCACCAAGTCGTTGATTTGCTGGTACAGGGCGCGGGAGTGGAAGGTCAGCGCAATGTTCCAGTCGGGATGTTGCGAGTGCCAATAGGCTGCCTTCAGCGCTAGGACGACTGTCTTGCCCGATCCAGCGAGCCCGCGAATTCGCTGTGGCCCCTCTGGACTCTCGATCGCCGCGGTCTTTTGCCATCGATCGAGGTTCGCGATCCCACTCTCGATCTTCTTGAGGATGGCACCCCGAGAACCGTCCCTTGTGACCGAACTGCGCTTTTTGGCTGGCTTGATGGTCGTGACCCGCTGCAGCGCTGCCTGTAGGTTTCTCTCAAGCTCCTCGCTTATTGGTGAGAGGAACCCCACCCAGTCCCGAACGGTTTCCATCGAACCGTAGAACCCCTCAAGTTCACTTGGTGCCTCAGTGGGTGGAGTGCTGGCGAACACTGTGGCCGTTTCGGGGCGTATCGCCACGCGCCGACCTTTCCGAAGACCTTCGTGGCGACTCAGGTGGCTCTCGAGGATCGCGAACAGGCGATCCTGTTCAGCGATGAAATCAGTCCACTCCTCGTCGCAAGTTGGCAACGAATTGGCCAGAAGGAACGCGACCAGCCCGTGCGCTCGACTCACCAACAGAGCGTCTACCTCAACACGCTCGTCTGCGGTCGCCAGCACCGGGTAACCCAGATAGACGGTTCCTTCCTCAACGACCGGTTGCAGCTGCTCTACTAATTCTTGGGCGATCATTCGATTCCGGCTCTCGCCGTACACAACTTCAAGTGACATGTCTTGGATCCTTCGCCGCGGAGCTTCCTCCCGGTCACACTATGGCGGGCGCGTCAGATTTCGCTAGTGAATTCTCTGGACTTCTCCCCGACACTCGCGGAGCCAGCATAAAAGAAGCTCACCAGGTTCCAAATTTCGCGCTAGAGACGATCGAAGGCCTGCTCGAGGTCGCCGAGAAGGTCGTCGAGGGCTTCCAGACCCACGCTGAGCCGGAGCAGGTCATCAGCCACTTCCAGAGGCGAACCTGCCGCTGAAGCATGGGTCATCGCTCCTGGATGTTCGATCAACGACTCAACCGCTCCCAGCGACTCAGCCAGAACGAACACTCGAGTGCTTGCCGCCAGACGCATCGCTGCATCCGCTCCGCCGGCAACCCGGAAGGACACCATCCCGCCGAAGTCGGTCATCTGGCGACCCGCTATCTCATGGCCCGGATGGTCGACAAGACCCGGATAGAACACCTCAACCACCTCAGGTCTGCCGGTCAAGAACTCGGCCACCGCACGGGCGCTGTCACAATGGCGATCCATCCGTACGGCCAGCGTCTTGAGGCCGCGCAAAGTGAGGTAGTTGTCGAACGGACTACCGACCGCACCAACTGCCTTCTGCAAAAACTCGAGTTGTTCAGCAAGCTCGCTGTCGTTCAGCGCCAAGAATCCGCCGACCACATCTGAGTGACCACCGCAGTACTTGGTAGTCGAGTGGACCACCACATCGGCACCGAGGCTCAGAGGCTGCTGCAGATAGGGGGTGGCGAAAGTGTTGTCGACAACCAATCGTGCGCCAACGCTGTGCGCCACTTCGGCCACCGCGGCTATATCGATCACCGTAAGTGAAGGATTGGTGGGCGTCTCCACCCACACCACCTTCGTTGCCGACGGCATTGCCTCACGCAACCCATCCACATCGGTCAAGTCAACCGCAGACCAAGTGATGCCCATCGGGACCAGCACATGCGCGATCAGACGGAACGTCCCGCCGTAGGCATCGTCGCCCAACACAATGTGATCGCCCGGCACCAGAGTGCGCAAAAAAGTATCTTCTGCGGCCATACCGGAAGCGAAAGCCAATCCGTGATCAGCAGCCTCGAGCGAAGCTAGACATTCCTGCAGCGCTGTCCTTGTCGGGTTGGAGACACGGGCATACAAGTAGCCCCGATTCACGCCCACTTCCTCCTGCACAAAGGTCGTGGCCAGCGAGATCGGGGTGACCACCGCCCCGCTGCTCACATCGTGGGGTTGTCCAGCCCTGATAGCCCGAGTCTCGAAACCCCAGGCTTGTGCGTCAGCAAAAATATCATCGGCCAAGAGAGGCACCTTTCGACAGAAACGACAGCACGTCGCTCGAGGAAATCACTGCGCGGGGTCGCCCACCATCGAGTACCAACAGCGCCGAACACGACTCCAGCATTTCGACCGCCAACGCAATCGGTTGCCCCGAACCGACAGTACGCAGCTTCGGACCCATGATGTCTTCGACAGTTTTGTCGAGCACAGAATCGTTGCCAAACGCCAGATCCATAATGCGCAACTCGCTAACCGAACCCATCACCTCCGCGTTGGCCAGCGGCATCTCACCTTTGGCAACAGGCAACTGCGAAACTCCATGATCGCTCATCATTTGCACCGCCTCGCGCACAGTCGCGCCGGGTTGCACATAGAGCAGATCTGGAACGTCTTGGCGGCGCGAGCCGAGCACATCAGAGACCACGGGTCCCGAGCCTCGCAAGAATCCAAAACCGGCCATCCACTCGTCGTTGAAGACCGTGCTCAAGTAGAGCCGACCGTTGTCGGGAAGCAGCACCACGACCAGATCGTCGGGGCCGCATTCTTGGGCGACTTGGACCGCAGCGTTAACCGCCGTACCGCAAGACCCTCCAATCAGCAGGCCTTCTGACTCGGTCACCTCACGAGCTGTGAGAAAGGAATCTCGGTCACTCACCGCGATGGTCCGGTCGACAATCGAGATGTCGTAGGTGTCGGGGAAGAAGTCCTCGCCGATTCCCTCAACGAGGTAGGGCCGTCCACTGCCTCCCGAATAGACCGATCCTTCCGGGTCCGCGGCGATGATCTGAATGTCGGGATTCTGACTCTTCAGATATCTGCCGACACCGGTGAGCGTTCCACCGGTCCCTGCACCAGCAACGAAGTGGGTGATCCTGCCGTCGGTCTGGCTCCACAACTCAGGGCCGGTCGTGTCGAAGTGAGCTTGAGGGTTGGCAAGATTGTGATACTGGTTAGGCCGAAACGCTCCCGGAATTTCCTTCACAAGCCGCTCGGCAGTCGAGTAATACGACGCTGGGTCATCGGGGGCAAGAGCAACCGGGCATACCACAACTTCTGCACCGTAGGCGCGGAGCAGATCGACTTTTTCCGCCCCCACCTTGCTGGTCAAGACGAAAATGCAGCGGTAACCACGCTGCGCTGCGACGATCGCCAACCCGATACCAGTGTTGCCCGAAGTCGGCTCAACGATGGTGCCACCCGGTTTGAGCAATCCCGCTTTTTCAGCCTCATCAATCATGGCGATAGCAGGACGGTCCTTGGAGCTGCCTCCCGGATTAACGGCTTCGATTTTGGCCACAACCGGGCACGGCAAGTCCTCGCTTATGCGCCGAAGCTTGACGAGCGGCGTGTTGCCAACCAAGTCAAGCACCGAGTCGTGAATCTCCATCGCAGTTCCTTGAATTTGTGACAGTGGCCGTATTGTGGCATCAACTCTTGGTGCCAACGAACTCAACCAGCGTATGCCCCTTGAGTTCCATCACGATAGTTTCTGATCGCCTGCCAACACGGAGAGGTAACAAATGTCTGACAAACCGGGGTTGCTGTCCGGCGTTCGTGTAATCGAGTCAAGCCTTCTGGGGCCTGGACATGTGGCCACGTTCCTCGCCGATCTCGGTGCCGATGTCATTAAAGTTGAGTCTCCTGCCGGTGACTACATCCGTCAGATGACCTGGCCGATTATCGGCGATGTGTCGTTGCTCCATCTCCACACTCACCGCGGCAAACGAAGTTTGACACTCAACCTGAAAACCGACGAAGGGAAAAAGCTTTACCGCGATCTGGTAGCCACCGCAGACGTGGTATTGGAAGCAATGCGACCAGGAACTCTGGGCCGATTGGGACTCGGTTACGAAGACCTCAAAGCGGTCAACCCCCAGATCGTGTTCGCCACCCTTTCGGGTTACGGATCGACCGGCCCTTACCGGGACATGCCAAGTCACGGCATCGCATACGACACTTGGTCGGGCATTGTTCAGCCAGTCACCGACGACGAGGGTTTCACCCGGATACCTCCGACGATGCCCAATGTGGGGATCAACGTTGGTCCCATGGTGGCGGCGATGGCAATTCTGGCTGGCGTCATCAGTGCTCGCGAGTCCGGTGAGGGTTGCTCAATGGAGATGGCCCAGTCTGACGCGGCCGCTTACATGGACTGGTACCGAATCGAATCCGAGAGGGCGTACCTTCGCCCCGAAGACGAAGTTACCGGCAACCCTTCGGACAACTACGAGCGCCGCCCGGCCGGGCTGGCAGGAATGTGGGAAGGGGTCCGTTACCAGATGTACGAATCAGCCGATGGTCATGTCCTTTTCATGGCTTCTGAACAGGCGTTCTGGAAGAACTTCTGCGAAGGAGTCGAGCGCATGGACCTGTTTGAGCGCTGGCCTGGCTCAACTTACGCCGACCATGCGCGGGGCAACACCGAGTTGCAGCGTGAACTCCAGCAGATCTTTCGAACCCGCAGCAGCGCGGAATGGCTGGACTTCGCCAATGAGCATAATACGACTATTGCTCCGGTGAACACACCGGCCAACATCGGCGACGACCCACAGTTCCAGGCCCGCATGGGTTTCTACCCGACCGAAGCTCTTGGTTGCGAACAGTTGCCGTTGCCGGTGTTCGTCGATGGTGAAGCACTGCCGTGCCCAACCATGGCTCCCACGGTCGGCGAACACACCGACGATGTCATGGCCACAGTGCTCGACAAGTCTCCCGCCGACATCGCTTCCCTGCGAGCCGCCGGCGCCTTCGGCTAACCGCGGCGGACCTAACCAATCACTGTTTTGGGTGCACCACGGTTACTCAAGCATTGTCTAGGCAAGCACTGTCTAGGCAAGCACTGCTTAGGCAAGCACCGTTGACACGGTTCCAAGGGGACCCATGTCGGCCGCGACCCGGTCTCCCGCTGCGATCGGCACCATCGCACCCAGAGAACCCGTCATCAGGCAGTCACCACCACGAAGCGGGGTTCCCACACGGCACATCATGTCAGCCAACCAGATCACCGCTTGCAAGGGATTGCCCATGCAGGCCGATCCCTGCCCGGAGGTAACGACCTCGTCGTTGACGCTGAGAGCCATCGAGACGGCTCGCACATCGACCGAGCCCAGCGACACCGGGCGAGAACCCAACACATACAAACCGCAACTGGCATTGTCTGCAATGGTGTCGACGATGCTGATATCCCAGTCGGTCACACGGCTTGCCACAATTTCCAGCGCAGGCAGCAGGTAGGCGGTGGCACCAATGACGTCGACCACACAATGCTCTCCCTTGTCGAGATCGTCCTCGAGCACAAAGGCGATCTCCGCTTCGGCTCGGGGCTGCAACAACCTGCTCGCAGAAATCGTGAGGCCATCAGCTATGCACATGTCTGCGAACAACGTGCCGAAGTCTGGTTGCGACACTCCTAGCTGCTGTTGAATGGCGGCTCCGGTCAGCCCGATCTTGCGACCGCTGACCCGTCGTCCAGCGGCGACATCGAGGCTGATGTTGTGTTGCGCAACCGCGTAGGCAAGCTCCACGTCGCTGTCGGTGCCGAGAATCTCGCGCACCGGTGAGCACGGAACGCCGGACTCCGAAGCTGTGCGCAGATGTTCTGCCGCCATCTCGATAAGGACTCGATTGGGGTCTTGATCCACGGCGCTCACCTCGATCCTCACCAAACCAGAGTCAACCTACCCGACACAACCCACACCGCGACCCGAACCCTCCAACACACGACACCGCACCTGCGCGATCAGCATTCAAACGTCAACAAACCTCTATGGAGTTGTCGCAGGGTTGGCGGTTGAGGCGTTGGCCTGCGAACGTAATGACATGACGATCTCAGAACGACTAGCCGCATCTGGTGTATGGCAGTTCACCGATGCCCACGGAGCGCAGCAAGCCCAAGAAACTGCCGCCCGTATCGAGTCGCTCGGGTACTCTGCTCAGTGGATCGGCGAAGCCATGGGCAAGAACGCGTTCGTAAACGCCGCCACCCTGCTCTTCGGCACGCAGCAACTGATCGTCGCCACGGGCATCGCCAGTATCCATATGCGCCATCCTGCGGCAATGCAACAGGCGGGACTCGACCTCGCTGAGTTGTCGGGGGGCCGCTTCGTGCTGGGTATCGGAGTGTCACACGCTCCGATGGTCGAAGGGCTTCGCAACCTCCCCTACGACAAACCGCTCGCCACAATGCGCACGTATCTTGAAGCCATGCAAGCAGCGTTGATCATGCCCACTCCAAAGATCGAGCCGCCCCCCGTTGTGCTCGCAGCTCTCGGTCCCAAAATGCTGGCATTGTCGGCTGAGAACGCCGCTGGAGCCCACCCCTACTGGACCACACCGGAGCACACTGCCCAAGCCCGCCAGATTATGGGACCCGATGCACTGCTGTGTGTGGAACAGAAATGTATCCTGACCACCGACCGAGAGCTAGCGCACGCAAAAGCCAATGAGCAACTACAGCTGTACGCCACCCTGCCCAACTATCGCAACAGCTGGCTTCGCCTCGGTTTCAGCGACGATGAGATCGACTCCCGCGCGCCACGCTTCGTGGACGCGGTCGTGGCCTGGGGCACCGAAGATGACATCGCCGCACGCATCAAAGCCCACTACGATGCCGGGGCCTCTCATGTCTGTATCCAGGCTGTGCCTACCGACAACAACCGCGGTAACCCCGACTGGAACCTGCTCGAAGCGCTCGCGCCCAACGCCCAATGAATCCTGCACCGACCGGAATCAACGCTGACGCGGTAACACAATGGATTCTGGCTGAGCGACCCGGCCTCGCCATCCCCCTGGATTTTCAACTGATCACAGGCGGCGCTTCCAACCTCACTTTCGCGGTTACAGATCAATCAGGCACAAAGCTGGTATTGCGACGCCCTCCGACAGGCCACATATTGCCCCGCGCCCACGACATGGGCCGCGAACATCGCATCATTTCTGCGCTGCAAGACACCGATGTACCCGTCCCTGGAGTCATCGGCCTTTGCACCGACGACTCCGTGAACGGTGCCGACTTCTATGTCATGGATTTTGTCGAGGGAGCAATCATCTTCAATGAAGCCGACGGCCATGCCGTGGATCCTGAACTGCGACCGGTGATGGCAAATTCGCTCACAGACACGCTTGCGGCGCTGCACCGTATCGATCCAGTTGCAGTTGGACTCGGCGACCTCGGACGCACCGAAGACTATTGCGCTCGACAACTGCGTCGTTGGAAACGCCAGGTCGATGATGGTTCGGACCGGGTTATTCCCCTTTTTGATGATCTTCACCAGCGCCTACTCAAAACAGTGCCGGCACAGCAAGGTGCTGGAATCGTTCACGGTGACTACCGTTTGGACAACACCATGGTGGGCCATGACGGCTCGGTTGCCGCAGTGCTTGACTGGGAACTGTGCACCCTCGGCGACGTGCTCGCCGATGTGGCCAGCATGGCTATGTGGTGGGGCGACGATCCCCGTGCCACAGGGCGCTTGCGCGATGTGCCCACGAAGGCTCCCGGGTTCGGCTCACGCTCAGAGATGCTCGAGCGTTACGGGCAGGACTCCGACCGGGACATCTCCGATCTTCCTTGGTATGTCGCCTTCCAATTCTGGCGACTATCGGCGATCAGCGAAGGGGTCCGAGTGCGCTACGCGGCCGGGGCCATGGGTGACCAGGACGGCACCGCCGACAGCGATGCCCGAGCCGGTATCGACTCAATGCTGCAAATCGCCGACGAAATCCTCCGCACCGGCAAGCTCTAGACCTCCCAGCCAACCCCCACGAAATTAGCGCGATCAGCTACATCCTCCGTGGTGCAACGCGCAGACTTGGGCAGGCTGACTACGCCTGGCGAAAGCAAACGGGCATGACCCGGGGGCCACAGATGAAAGACGATTCTTGTCGTTCAATCGGCCCGTCCAACTGTAAATCGCGGCAGCGGCTCAGAAACTCACGCAGAATCGCGTAAATCTCAATCCTGGCGAGATGACTTCCCAAACAGTAGTGAGGGCCGCCCGCGCCAAACGCCACATGAGGATTGGGATCCCGTGTCAAGTCAAGTTCAGCAGGACGTTCAAACACCCGCGGGTCGCGGTTGGCGGCACCGTAGTAGAGCACCACCCGATCACCGGCGCGAACACTCTGGCCGCCGATCTCGGTATCAACAAGAGCTTGCCGCCCCATGTACACCACAGGACTGCAAAACCGCAGTAACTCCTCAACAGCGAGCGGCAGACGCCCCTCGATGTCTTCTATGAGCCAGCTGAATTGCTCTGGTCGGGCCATCAGCGCCTCAATGCCGCCAGCAACCAGGTTGCGGGTCGTGTCGCCACCCGCATCAACCAACAACATAAAGAACGCAGCAAAGGCACCTACAGTCATCTCCTCCCCGTCAACGGCAGCATTGGCGATCACAGAACCGAGATCGTCGCCGGGGTTGGTACGCCGTTCGTAAAAGACCTCCATACCCCGCCCAACAAGCGCCATCACGGCTTCGGTCCGTTGCTCCTCTGTGACAACCGAATGGTCGGTATGCACAATCTCGGTCCAGTGGTAGAGCTGGCGACCCTCCTCGGGCGGCAAACCAAGCATGTCGGCAACCACGAAAGAGGGCATTTCACCGGCTGCGTCGGCTACCAAATCACAGCGACCAGCCGCTGCGACGTCATCAACAATCTGACGGGCCAGAGCCTGTACGCGGTAGGTCCATTTCGCCGAGCCGCGCGGCGTGAAAGCGCTTGAAACCAGCCGTCGATAGGACGTGTGGCTCGGCGGGTCCATCATGATCATCATCGTGCGCAACGACTCAAGCGAAGAATCGGGCGCCGGCTCTAACGAGATACCCCACTCGTTGCTGAACACTCGATGTTCACGAGAAACCTGACGGACCTCGTCACACCCAGACACGGCCCAAAAGAAGTCGTCACCGTGTACATGGCGATGAACCCGATCATGGGTCAACAACCAGTCGTACTGCTCGACCGGATGACCATCGGCAAAACTCGCAGGATTGGCAAGGTCAATGTGCATACGAATCAACGTACTCAGCAATCACCATCGCACAGAAATCAACGCGCCCGGCGAAAGCAACGCGCTGCCGCGGCTCCGGCTGCGCCCGGCGAAAGCAACGCGCCCGGCCAACGCCAATGCTGCCACGGCTCCGGCTGCGCCCGGCGAAAGCAACGCGCCCGGCCAACGCCAATGCTGCCACGGCTCCGGCTGCGCCCGGCGAAAGCAACGCGCCCGGCCAACGCCAATGCTGCCACGGCTCCGGCTGCGCCCGGCGAAAGCAACGCGCCCGGCCAACGCCAATGCTGCCGCGGCTCCGGCTGCGCCCGGCGAAAGCAACGCGCCCGGCGAAAGCAACGCGCTGCCGCGGCTCCGGCTGCGCCCGGCGAAAGCAACGCGCCCGGCGAAAGCAACGCGCCCGGCGAAAGCAACGCGCTGCCGCGGCTCCGGCTGCGCCCGGCGAAAGCAACGTGCCCGGCGAAAGCGCCGCGCACCGATTAACCCAACGCGGCCAGCGCGGCGTCGTAGTCGGGCTCTTGCACGATTTCGGGGACAAGTTCGGCATGGACAACGGTGCCTGATTCGTCAATCACGACCACCGCGCGGGCGGCAAGACCGGCGAGCATTCCGTCGATGATTCGCACTCCATAGTCGTCCAATACCTCAGGATTCTTGAAGGTCGAACCAGTCTTCACGTCCTCAATACCCTCAGCCCCGCAAAAACGACCAGCCGCTGGGGGAAGGTCGGCAGACACACAAAGCACCGTCGCGTTGTCAAGACCAGCGGCTCGCTCGTTGAAGGTACGAACACTGGTAGCGCAAACACCCGTGTCCATCGAAGGAAAGATGTTGAGAACGACTCTCGCCCCAGCAAAGTCCGATAGCGAAACCGAACCAAAATCGGCACCAGTAAGGACAAACGACGGTGCCGCGCTGCCAACCGCCGGTAAGGAACCGTTGGTGTTGATGGGGTTGCCGCCAAGAGAAATTTCAGCCATTAGATCTGCTCCAGTTTCAAGACTTACAAGAGAATTACAAATCGAGAGCCTACGGCCGATATGGAGACATCCGCCGCTCCGCTCCGCGAAGAGTTCCCGATAACCTCCACAACATGGGACATATCGTTGACATCAAATATTGCGTTCCTTGAGACTATTCAAGCTACGCCGTGAGCGCAGCCAGTGATCTTCTCTCGAACTATCAGCACGTCATCGAACGGTTGACGCTGACCACGGGGTCTCAAGGAGTATTCGACGTCACTGTGGACGGTGACCTCATCTACTCCAAAGACCAAACCGGGCGCCACGACGAACCCGGGGAAATTGTCAGCCTCTTTGAAAAGGTTGCAGGCGACGTAAGACGCTACGGTCAGGGTTGAGACAATTTTGGACCCACTCGACCTCGAAGAGTTTCGCGCCAACGGACATGCGTTAGTCGACTGGATCGCCGACTATCTCGCAAGTATCGAAGACCGTCCGGTACAGGCTCAAGTCTCACCAGGCGACGTGCGGGCCATGCTCCCCGACACGGCCCCCGAATCGGCTGAGCCGTTTGAGGCATTGCTGCGCGATCTCGACGAGGTGGTGGTGCCAGGACTCGCCCAATGGCAGCACCCCGGATGGTTCACTTACTTCCCAGCCCAGTCGTCACCACCTTCGATCCTTGGGGAGATGGCGTCCGCCGCATTAGGGGCTCAAGGGATGATGTGGATCACCGCGCCCGCTGCCACCGAGATCGAATCCCATGTTCTGGACTGGTTTGTAGACCTGACAGGAGTGCCCCAAGATTGGAAGACAACCGGCCCAGGCGGGGGCGTTATTCAGATGAGCGCTTCCGATTCAACCCACACCGCCTTGGTTGTGGCGCGTGAAACTTGCCGAAACAGAACGGGAGCAGCCGCTGAACAGATGGTCGCGTACACCTCAGCTCAAGCTCACTCGTCGATCGAGAAAGGCGCACGGGTAGCGGGCATTGGTCAGCTACGCCTCGTTGAAGTCGACGATTGCTTTGCAGCACGCCCCGAATCGCTAGCCGAAACAATCACCGACGATCTTGCCGCTGGGTTGGTGCCTGCGTTCGTGGCCGGCTCGGTGGGCACCACAGCAACCACCGCAATCGATCCAATTCGGGCTATCGGAGAAATCGCAACTCAGCACAATTTGTGGTTCCACGTGGATGCCGCCTACGCCGGTTCGGCGATGATCTGTGAAGAGTTTCGCCACCACCAAGACGGACTTGAGTTAGTCGACAGTTACACGTTCAATCCCCACAAATGGCTGGCGACAAACTTCGACTGCTCCGTTTTCTGGGTGGCTGACCGCAAGCCACTGATCGACACGCTCAGTATCACGCCACCGTATTTGGCCAACGCCGCTTCTGACGCTGGCGAGGTGATCGACTACCGAGATTGGCATGTGCCCCTCGGAAGGCGATTTCGGGCACTCAAGTTGTGGTGGGTGCTCCGCTGTTTCGGGGCGGCAGGTTTACGCAAGCGGATCCGCGCCAACGTTAGACAAGCTCGCACCTTGACCGACTGGATAGCAGAACAACAGCAGTTGACACTGATCGCGCCAACCCCGTTTGCTTTGGTGTGTTTCGCCCACGTCGACGGCGATGAGGCAACCCAGAGGTTGCTCTCCGCTCTCAACTCCGACACAAGCGTCTACGTTCTGGGTTCATCAATCAACGGGCAAGATTTCATCAGAGTGTCGATCGGTTCGACCTGGACCACCGATCGACACGTCGCAGCCCTGCAAGAACGGATCAAATCCGCACTGACGACGACGTAGCCGCCACCGGCACACTAGATATTGATCGGGTCGATGATGTCGCGGAAAACAGCAAGCAAACCGACACCCAAAAGCAAAATGACCACGCCGTATGCGAGGGGAAGCAGCTTGGCATAGTCGACCTGGTGACGCCGTCCGCCAATAGAGCGGATCCGCTCATAGATCGCGACCGCCACATGGCCGCCATCGAACGGAGGTAGGGGAATCAGGTTGATCAGGCCGATGGAGATGTTGAGTCCAGCCAAAAAGATCAGCACAGCGTCGAATCCGTCATCGGTCAATTGCGTGCCCAAACGGGCAGCACCGTAGATCGAGATGATTCGTCGTTCATCTGGATCACGCGCATCAAGGGAACGAATCGCAACCTCGCGCTCAGCCGCAACACTCGACGACACCTGTTCGGCGGGACTATCGACATCGCCCGTCAGAGTGTCAGCAACAAAGTCTTGAAGACCTCCGCCCGCCACCAACTCCCCCATACCCACCAAAATGAGCTTTGTATAAGAAGCAAAGCCGGTAATCGCTTTGGTGACGCTGTTGAACAAACCCGCCGGTTCTCGATGGCGCTGAGGGCCAACGCCGAAGAACCCCGATGTCGCTACCTCAGCCGAAGGCAACTCCAACACCACCGCCTCATCGACAACGAGCAACTCAGCACCCCCTGCCGGGTCGACAATGAACTGCAACGGCTCACCAAACCGACCATCAACCGCGGCGGTGACCTCATCCCAACCAAACACTTCAATCCCATCCACCGCCAGAATGCGATCTCGCGGCAATAGGCCATCCATAGCCGCCGCCCCTTCATCGCTCAGCCGCGAACCCAGCACCACGGTGTCGGTCAAGGTTTCGGAGCCTCGCTGATACACCACCTCAACCTCTTGGGAACCGTTAGCGGTTACCACCTCCCCGAACTGAGCGAAATCGGTGATTTCTACGCCGTCAATCGAGACGATTTCATCTCCGAGTTCAATCCCCAGTTCAGCCGCGGCACTGCGATCACTAACCGCTGAAACCGACCAACGAACATCATCGGTCGGCAAGCCGTAGAAAAAAAGAACCGCGAACAACAGAGCGATCGCCAACAGAAAGTGCATTGCTGAGCCCGCGCTAACCACCAGAAACCTTCGAGGAAACGACTTGACCCGATAGGTTCTGTGCTCATCTTCAGGCGCGACTATGTCTAGATTGTTCATCCCGATGATGCGGATATACGCGCCCCCCGGAATCGCCTTCACACCAAAAGTGGTATCGCCACGACGAAACGACCACAGTCGGGGACCGAATCCAATGAAGAACTCGACGACCTTCATACCCGTCCACCTCGCCGTAACGTAGTGGCCCATCTCATGCATGAAGAGCATGAACACAATGAACGCCACGATGAACGTCCAACTCCAGCTTACAAAAACCCCGAGGGCAACCATGGCCAAAAGCAACATCGTCAACCCGATGAAATCAGTTGAGGTATCAAATTCGGTGGGTGCTCCCGACATTTCAGGCGCCGCGCGACCGCGTGCCAACAAAGGCAATCGGCGTCTGGTAGCCAGTTGATCGGTCATGGAGCAGCTCTTTTGTCGATCATCGCCCGGGAGACCTCGCGGGCGCGGCGGTCAATATCAAGCACAACGTCGACATCGGTCGCCGGCAGACCGGGCCAGGACTGCATCACCGCTTCAACCACATCGGCAATACCGACCCAAGGAATCAAACCAGCAAGAAACGCATCAACCGCGACCTCGTTAGCTGCACTCAACCATGCTGGAGCAGTCTCGGATGCCCGTCCCGCCTCATAGGCCAGCCCCAGACACCTGAACCCCTCCAGGTCCGGAGGATGAAAGTCGAGTTGCGGGGATTCAGCCCAATCGATGGCGCCGTAAGGCAACGCCAGTCGATCGGGAAACGCCAAGGCATAGCCGATACACAGCCGCATGTCGGGAAGTGAGAGTTGAGCCATGGTCGCGCCATCGGTGTAGCTGACCATTGAATGAACGATCGACTGGGGATGAATCACAACCTTGATCTGGTCATAATCAACACCAAACAACTCATGCGCTTCAATCACTTCGAGGCCCTTGTTCATCAGCGTGCTCGAATCAATGGTGATCTTCGGCCCCATCGACCAGGTCGGATGCGAGAGCGCGTCTTCAATCTTGACGCTGGCAAGTTCTTGTCGGGTTCGCCCTCTAAACGGGCCACCGCTGGCCGTCAACACAACCTCTGCCACACGGTCTGCAGCTTTGATCTTTCCTGAAACGTCGTTGGCGCGAAGGCACTGGTGAATCGCGCAGTGTTCGCTATCTACCGGTATCAGTTCCGCGCCTTCGGTTGACCAGGCCCGTTGCACTACCGGGCCTGCTGCGATCAGAGACTCCTTGTTGGCTAAACCCAGCCGTTTCCCCGCTTCGAGCGTCGCCAACGTGACCGGCAACCCTGCAAACCCAACCACACCATTGATGACGGTTTCGGCACACGTCACTGCGGTGGCCATTGCGTCAGTGCCCACCAAGAGTTCCGTTCCAGCCGGAAGTCGACTGCGGATTTCGGTTGCGCAAGCCCTGTCCGCGACCGCCACAACTTCAGGCCGGAACTCCGCGGCTTGCTCGATAACCGCATCCACCGATGTGGCGACACCGAGCGCCGCCACCCGGTAACGATCAGGTTCAGCCCGAATGATGTCGAGTGTCTGAGTCCCGATCGAACCAGTCGAACCGAGAACGGCAACAGATCTGGTCACATCCTTGACGCTACTCGTCGCGATCAACTCCCGAACGACAGTTGTTTTAGGGTAGAACGAAGCGAGATACGTAAAAGGTAGTTGGCAATACGAAAAGCAAACCGTCGAATCGGTCGAATATCCCGCCATGGCTGGGCAGTATCGAACCCATGTCCTTAATACCCAAGTCTCGTTTGAACGCAGACTCGGCTAGATCTCCAAGCGGGGCTGCGATAGCGCCCGCGAACCCGAGGATGAGGATGTCGGTGAATCCCCCACCCGTAGAAACGTCAGCCAAAGGCGACGGCTGCGACAGGAACCCCATCACAAACGCCGCTACAATCGCCGCTACAACACCTCCGACTAATCCCTCCATTGTCTTGTTGGGACTCGCTGATGACAGCGGTGAGCGACCCATCGTTCGTCCAACCACCAGTGCACCTGTGTCGTAACTGACTGTCACAATGATTGCCGCGGTCAGCAACCCAGTGCCGTGATCTGGAATCGAGAGCATCAGCGCCGCGTATGATCCCAGCAAACCGATGTGGAGAATCCCGAGCATGGTGGATCCAAGGCCGCGCACCGGTGAATCGCTCGGAGCAACAACTAGGTACCACAGCGCCCCGAAGACGACCGATAACACCAATACGAGTCCTGCCGCGGATTCACCTCTCCAGTACACGGCAAGGGGCATAGACACCACGCTCGCAAGTCCGAGCAAAACTGCAGGTTGAAGGCCAGCAACTCGAACTGCGTTGAAGAACTCAACCGCAGCAACTGCCAGAACGGCTGTGACCACCGCAACCGCAACCCATTCACGGTATGCCATGGCTGCGAGAATCAGGACCGCTAGTCCCCCACCGACAATTGTCGCTGTCAAGAAATTCCGGTCAGCGGCACCCGATACACCCAAAGACGCGCTCAGCGAAGGAGCCGCTGCTGTTTGAGGTGGCAGAGGTTCATTGTCGTCATGGGTAAAAAAAGCATCCGCGTCCGTGTCGGCGGAGCGAGACGGCTGTCTTGGTGGTTGAACCTGGCCCTCTCCCGCCCAAGTCGGTCCTGTCGATTCTGTCGCCCATCCGGAATGATCCTCAGCACCGGACACCGGCATCGCAGGCTCGGCTTGAGGGTTGAAGGTCACGCTCTCGGCTGGGGCGCCAACTTTTGGCACCGACCCAGTAGGCGGCTGACTCCAATGCGGTACGGCCGCATCGTCATCCTCAAAGGAGATCTCATCGTCACCGAACACTGACCGACCGGGCGCCACATCGTCATCAATCGGGTCGGTACGCTGAATGCGAAACCCCTCGTTGTCTTGTTCGTGGCTCATGGCATCGCTCTCTTCGCGGGAGTGACCGGTGGTCAGACCTCCATCAACTCCTGCTGCTTGTTGGCCTGCGTCTGATCAATCATAGCGACATGCGCGTTCTTGAGCGCGTCAAGCCGTCCTTCCGCGCGCTGGATCTCGTCCTTAGATACTCCCCCGTCGCTGTCTAGTTCGTCGAGGTTCTTTCGCGCCGCTCGTCGCACGGCATTGACCCTTTGTTTGCCGTCTTCGCTCATCGCGCCCACAACCCTAGAAAGTTCACGACGTCGTTCTTCGGTCAGAGGCGGAAACGCCAGCCGGATCACGCGACCGTCGTTGCTGGGAGTCAGTCCCATATTGCTATTGATGATGGCCTTCTCAATCGCGTTGAGATTCGCAGGGTCGTGAGGGGAAACGATAAGCAGGCGAGCTTCGGGCACTGAGAAACTTGCCAACTCCTGAATTCGCATCTCAACGCCGTAGGCCTCCGTGGTAAGTCGCTCTAAGAGGCTCGAAGAAGCACGACCGGTGCGGACGCTTGAGAATTCCCTGCGAGTGTGATCTACCGCACTCTGCATGCTCTCACCGGCGTCGTCGACAACCAGTTCAATCATCTCGTTCACGAATTCTCCTTGCCAGCGTCGACGAGCGTGCCGATTACCTCTCCTTCAAGTAGAGATCGTAGGTTGCCGGAACCCATCAGGTCGAACACTACGATCGGCATGTCGTTGTCCATACACAAGGTGATTGCGGTTGCGTCCATCACTCTTAGACCACGGTTGAGTACATCCAGGTAGGTCACATGGTCGAGTTTTGTGACAGAACCATCGACACTCGGGTCGCCCGTGTAGATGCCGTCAACACTGCCATGAGTCCCCTTCAACACCGCTTTTGCTTCAATCTCAACGGCCCGCAAGCTAGCTGCGGTGTCTGTGGTGAAGCCCGGGTTTCCGGTACCGCTCGCCAGAATGACGATGCGACCCTTCTCCAGGTGACGGATCGCTCGGCGCCTGATATACGGCTCCGCAATTTGAGCCATGTGGACTGCACTTTGGACCCGGGTGGCCGCTCCCAGTCGTTCCAACGTGTCTTGAAGGGCGAGGCTGTTCATGACCGTGGACAACATGCCCATATAGTCGGCCTGAGCGGGGTCCATACCTTCGCCCGCGCCCTGAATGCCCCGCCAGATGTTGCCACCACCAACGACTACAGCAATGTCTATGTCGAAGTGGTTCTTTGCCGCGACAATGTCTTCTGCGATTCTGCTGACCGTCTCGCCGTGGATACCGTATTCCAGCGGACCCGAAAACGCCTGACCCGAAAGCTTCAAGAGAACCCGGTTCCATCTGGCCTGATTCGGTCCTCGGAGAGATTCGGTGGCGTGACTCACAGCTACGTACCGATCACAACCTGCACAAAGCGAGCAATCGAACCGCCGCCCAGACTGCTCTTTACCGTGGTCTTGTCACCGTGCAAGCCCTGCTCAAGTAGAACGCGCTCGGCGAACCAACCGCGCATTCTGCCATCCACGATCTTGTCCCAGACCTGCTCAGGTTTGCCTTCAGCCTTGGTGATTTCGAGCAGCGAAGCACGTTCTGTTTCGGCCTCGGCGGCCGGTACCTCGTCAGTTGAAAGGTATGACGGCTTGGCGAAAGCAATATGCAGTGCGACCTGGTGCAGATCGTCGCGGCTCACGCCTGAACCCTCAACGACAACAGCGTTCACTCCACGGCCATCCTGACTATGTAAGTACGTATCGATGGTATTGCCATGCGCCCCTTCGATCCGTTCAACAGTTCCAAGTTCGACGTTTTCCTTGATCGTGACGCGGAGGTCTTCGATGGCGCCGGAGTGCTCGTTCGCGGCGCCCAGACCCCCGGTGAGCACATCATCGGCTATCGCTGAAGCCAGTGATGTGACTGCGTCGCTCTTGGCTGAGAAGTCTGTCTCGGTTTTGATCTGGACTATTGCTGCCACATTGTCGGCTGCAGCCAAAGCGATCGTGCCCTCGTCGTTGTCACGGTCACTACGGGCTGCCGCTTTGGCCAGCCCTTTCTCACGAAGAAACTGAGTCGCGGCATCCATATCGCCGTCACATTCCACAAGCGCTTTCTTGGCATCCATCATGCCGGCACCAGTGGCGTCGCGTAGTACCTTTACGTCCTTAGCCGAAATCGACATCTTTCTGTTATCTCCGATGAATCTATTGCGGGGTTTCAACCGAGTCGGCTGATGTTTCTGGTTCTTCGCTTGCTTCGCTTACTTCGCTTACTTCGCTTACTTCGTCGACATCTTGAACCGGGCTGATGTCTTCGTCGGACTCGTCTTCGCTTGACTCGTCGGCTAGGTCTCGGGTTGCTTCCGCGAGACGGGCCTCCCTGATTGCGGCTTGGGCGGCGGCTTCGCCACGAGCCTTTTCTTGTTGCGCGGCGATCTCAGCCTCTTCCAACGCATTGCGCTTGGGGACTGCGCCATCGACTTCAACACGCTTGGATCGGATGAAACGACCTTCTTGCACGGCGTCTGAGATCACTCGACACATCAGTTGACCGGCGCGGATAGCGTCGTCGTTTCCAGGGATTGCGTAATCGATCAAGTCGGGGTCACAGTTGGTGTCAACCACGGCAACAATCGGCACGCCAACTTTGCGTGCCTCTGTGACTGCGATGTGCTCCTTTTTGGTGTCGAGAACAAAGATTGCCTCGGGCAGGCGCTCCATGTCGCGGATTCCCCCGAGGTTGCGCTCAAGTTTCGTTAGCTCACGGGCGATGAGCAGTGCTTCCTTCTTGGGCATTGCTTCGAACTCACCTGAGTCGCGCATCCGCTGGTATTCCTTCATCTTGCTGACGCGTTTGGAGATGGTTTGGAAGTTGGTGAGCATCCCACCCAACCAACGCTCGTTGATATAGGGCATGTTGCAGCGCTCAGCGTACGACTGAATCGAATCCTGAGCCTGCTTCTTGGTACCGATGAACAACACAGTGCCACCGTCGGCGACGAGGTCGCGAACGAAGATGTACGACTGCTCAAGATGGTTGAGAGTCTGATGCAGATCCACAATGTGAATCCCGGAGCGTTCACCGTGGATGAAGCGTTTCATCTTCGGATTCCAGCGGCGAGTCTGATGTCCGAAGTGGAGGCCGGCCTCCAACAGTTGCTTCATGGAAATTACAGCCATGTTTGATCCTTCCTCCCGGTTGGAAACCCATGCCCGGCACCGAAGCGACCGGGAGTGACACAGGTAGATGCTTGTTCGTCGACATCAATCTGATATCGTCCGAGGCTCGTTGAGCCGCGCGGTAGTGTAGCGGCGCTCAGAGCAAGCCCACGCCCCGATGGACGTGTGCCTAGACCTTGCGGCCTTGAACGGGGTGGGGCACCAAGCGCACCACAACGCGCCGTGCACCAAAGAGCGGTTCTGGATCAACATATTCACCACGAAGGCGCACGCTGAAGTGAAATGGCCCCTCAGCCAAAGCGACTAAGTCGCCATCGACAACTTCTTCTCCCTCTCTGACGAGAATGTGGCCGACAAACCCATAAGAAGACTCCAAACCGTTGCCGTGGTCTACTGTCACGAACAGCGAGCGCGCAACCGGCCCGGCGAATACCACTGTGCCGCGTGCCGCGGCAACAATACGGTCGAATTCGCCGGTGTCGTATTCAATGCCGCGATTTCCTGCACCGTACTTTCCGTCGGGTAGGCGAAAGGGATCGAGCACTGGTGCCGATGTCGGGCGCCGAAAGAGCAAATCCGCTGCGGTCGCCGGTTGTAGTGCGTCGGTAAAGCCCAGCAGTACAACGCTCGTCACGGCGACGATGATGATTCGCCACACAACACTGGCCGGCAAAATCGACACAACAGATCGTTGATTCAGCCAATGCGTAGCACTACGCCCCAAGATAAAACGCAACGTCTTCCCCGATAGTTGAGGTTCTCCGGGGGGAAGTGACGGTCTTTGGATTCTAGGCCCGCGGGTGCGTGGAGCGGTGAACTTCGCGCATTCGCTCTCTACTGACTCGCGTGTAAATCTGGGTCGTGGCAAGGTCCGCGTGACCCAAGAGTTCCTGCACGCTACGCAGATCAGCACCCCCATCGAGGAGGTGTGTGGCATAGGTGTGTCGCAAGGCGTGAGGGTGCGTGGGCGACAGCGATCTCCGGTCGAGTAAACGTCTGACGTCTCGCGGTGAGAGCGCTTTCCCTCGGCGGTTCAGGAACAGTCGATCGTCGGGAGACACCTCGGTCACCATTTCTGGACGTCCGCGTCGAATCCATGCGCTGAGCGCAGCAGCCGCCGGTTCGGAAATCGGCACCCGTCGTTGCTTTGAGCCCTTCCCCCACACAGCTATTGAGTCGCTTGGGCCAGCTAGATCTTCGTGACGAAGTCCACATAGCTCGCTAACCCGCAAGCCGCTGCCGTATAGCAACTCGACAATGGCCCGGTCACGCAGTTCGATCTCCGGTTCAGCTGCAGCAACTGCGGTTGCTACCGCGGATCCCTCGAACAAGCCGTCGATCTCTTGGGCGTTGAGCACCCGTGGCAAAGTGGCCTCCCCTCGAGGCGCCGACAAAGACGCGCTGGGGTCGGTCACGAGGCGATCCGTGCGACACGCCCAACCGAAATACCGGCGGATTACCGAGGCTTTGCGGGCAGTAGTCCTTCGCGCATACCCGGCGCCGTGCAGTTCCGAAAGATAGCTGCGGAGATCGCGGCGGGTAACCATCTCTGGTGTGGACGGACCGGTGGCCTCGAACCATTCGGCAACCGCTCGCATGTCCCGCTCGTAGACAGCCCTCGTAGAGGGTGCGACACGGGTAAGAGAGTCAAGCCAAACCTCTAGGCTCCAAGCTTCCACAACACCAACCCTACTTGGAAGGCAGACGCGGCCGGCGCGACCCTGACTCCGACTCGACATGGGGGCCACTAGTACTGTCGCCTTACTCGGGAACCGTCATGCACAACGAGGCCAGATGCGACCAATTCTTCAACATGTGCGTAAACGTCAATCACGCCAAGTCCGGTCCGATCAACGACCTCGTCCAACGAGGTGGGTCCGTCGTCTATCGCCTCAAGCACCACCGCACCCTGCCCGAGCACCGCAGTATGCCCGAGCACCGCAGCACGCCCGAGCACCGCAGTATGCCCGAGCACCGCAGCACTGTGATCGGGTGAAGCTCCTTGGCTAATAACCTCCGATTCGGGAGCACCAACAGCGGTCTCGTTCCGGCGTGTCGCGACCGCGATCTCCGATAGACCCAACGCAACCAGCACATCTGTCACATCGCGTGCCGGCGCACATCCATCTGCTAGCAACTGGTTAGTGCCGTCGGCAGCTTTGTTGCGCACCGAGCCAGGCACCGCCATCACTTCAAGGTCTCTGCGAAGCGCTTGTTCGACAGTCAAAAGCGAACCTCCGGAGTGGCGCGATTCCACCACCACCAGCAGATCCGCGAAAGCCGCAATGAGCCGATTGCGCGCTGGAAAGCGCCAAGGCTCAGGCCGCCCTCCGAGCGGTGCCTCGCTGATTAGAGCGCCGGCGTTGACAACCTCGGTCCAGAGATCACCGTGCCGCTTCGGATACACCACATCAACCCCGCTACCCACCACCGCCAACGGCGGAGCCGCACCCGCCAGCAAGGCACCACGGTGCGCTTCGCCATCGATCCCCAAGGCCAGCCCTGAGACCACTACGACGCCCGCTTCGGCCAATCCCATACCAAGTTCTCGCGCAACCTCTCGGCCGATAGATGATGCACGGCGGGTGCCAATTACGGCCACGTGAACCAGTGACGGATCCGGCAACGATCCACAACAAAAGATTAAGGGAGCTGGATCAACGTCGTTAATGAGTTGGGGTGGATGGGTTGACTCGTGCAAGGTGCTGACCTGCACATCGATTGCATCAAGGCGAGCTGACACAGCCGTAAGATCAATACCGTTGATCTCTCGTTGCCACTCGACAAGCACATCGACAGGCGCAACCTCTGTACCGATCGAATCTGACTCGATCGCCAAAAGGGCATCGCGGGCTGATCTCTCCTCAAGCAAGTTGTGAAGGCGTAGCGGGGTGGCGCCAGTCAAACCGCCAAGAACCGCAGCGTACGCGTCTTCACGCATCGTAACCTCCCATTGGAGGACGCACGCGAAAGCCGATGGCCGAGTAGATGTCGCGGGCTCTAATCGTGGGACCGACGTCGTCGAGATCTCGAATTGTCCGGGCGACGGCACGGACTCGCATTGCTCCGCGGGCGCTCAAACGGCCATCCACCAATGCCTGGTGAAGTACATCTGTCGCTTCGGGATCCAGCGGCGCGGCATCCTCTAGTTGCTCACGATTCAATGCTGCGTTGGTGCGTGCGCCGCGACCTGTTGCGAGCTCACGCACCCGCGCCACTCGCTCGGCGACCGAGCTCGACGACTCGCCCGGTTCTCGGTCGAGAAGCGCGGTAGGAGACGGGCGATCAACATGCACCATCAGATCAAGCCGATCTAGCACCGGACCCGAAATACGCCGCGAATAGCGCAAGCGAGATGAAGGCCCGCAACGACAGCTCACAGAACTACCCTCGCCACAGGGACACGGATTCATCGCCGCAACAAGCAAAACGTTGGCCGGATGTTCACGCATACCGCCACTGCGGGCTACCCGCACCACACCCTCCTCGAGAGGTTGGCGCAGCCCATCAAGAACACTGGGAGCAAACTCTCCGAGTTCATCAAGAAAAAGGACGCCTTCAGTGGCAACGCTTATCTCGCCTGGCAACACCCGCCCGGATCCTCCACCCACCAAGGCCGCCATAGATGCTGAGTGATGGGGTGCACGAAAGGGAGGACGTCGGACCAGACCAGTCCCAGGAAGCCGAATCGCTGCCGCACTATGAACGCGGGTGACCGAGCGCGCCGCTTCTGCAGAAAGATCAGGTAACAACCCCGGAAGCCGACGCGCCAGCATCGTCTTGCCACCTCCTGGTGGTCCGATCAACAACAGGTGATGACCTCCCGCTGCAGCGATCTCCAAACCCCAACGTGCGCTCGCTTGCCCTCGGACATCGGCCAAATCCGGCTCGTCGACTATTTCGTCGTCGTGAAGCGGCGGCTCCACGTGAGGCCATGGCAAGCCCTCTGAAACCACATCCACGATGTCTCGCAAGCGCCGAACCGGACGAACTCGATCTCCCGCTCCGAGCGCGGCGACCCCAGCATCGGCTGCTGCAACAACTACCCGGTTGGTATCAAGCACATCAACCATCGGAAGGATTCCCGGAACCGGTCGCAGTGAGCCGTCCAGCCCCAACTCGCCCACCGCAGAAATATCCGCTAGTGATTCCAGCGGAATCTGCTCAGAAGCCGCCAATATTCCAAGCCCGATCGGCGCATCGAGACCTGCACCAACCTTACGGACACAGGTCGGGGCCAAGTTGACCGTGATCCGCTGCATCGGCCACTTGAGATCGCTCGACTCGATAGCCGCGCGCACGCGGTCTCGAGCCTCGCGACATGACGCATCGGGCAGTCCCACAATCGTGAACGCCGGGAGACCGTTGGTGACATGAACCTCCACATCGACGGCAGCGCCATCGATCCCGTCGAGTGTGGAAGAACGAACAGAAGCAAGCATGAGACAACCTTTTCGAAGGAAACAAAAGGCCGTCTTTCGCAAACAGCGAGCGTCTAGAAGACACTAGGCAGAGCGTGTGACACCGCCAACACCCCGACTGCAATAATCCTAAAAAGCACCCTGTGCACCGCGACTCCAACACGGGAAACGAACTCGATAGACCATACTGACAAGATGGGAATGGACCCCACTCGCCCACACCGACGACGACCAACCGACTACCTCTACGTGGCCGCCGGCCTCCTAGTAGCAGCGCTGTTGGTCTTGTGGGCAGTGCTCGGCTGATGGACGACCCGGAATCATACGGCGAGGTAGACGTCAAGTTCCTGCAGCCATACCAAGCGAACAAGAGCTACCTCTGCCCAAACTGCAACCGCGATATCCCGCCAGGCACCAGCCACTACGTCGTCGTTCCCGTGCACGCACCCGATTTACGGCGACACTGGCACCGCGGCTGCTGGAACGGCAGAAAGACACGCTCTCCCCGCCGCTGACCGACCCAAGTCCCTCAGAACGCGCCGGTGATGACTCTGACTTTCCCGGCAACAACTGAGGCAACATCGAAACGCAGACGACCACCGCGCCCATGTTGGTCAAGCCACGACAACGCAGTGCGGCGCACCAGTTGCTGCTTGCGCGGGCCAACCGCTTCCACCGCGCTACCGAAACAATCCGACGAACGCGTCTTCACCTCACAAAAGACAATCTCATCGTGACGACCGAGCACGAGATCGAGCTCACCGCCTTTGATCCTCCAGTTCCGATCAAGTACTTCGTACCCAGCGGTTTCGTACCTCCGAGCGACGAGGTCCTCGCCCCAACGCCCCAATGCGACCCGTGATTTATCCATCCACAGACAATAGAGACGTCCTATGACAGCGCTTTGGACAGATTCGCCACAGACTCGAAGCCGTGGAGTTAGTTGTCGCGCTTTTCCTTGACCCTGGCTGCTTTACCGATCCGGTCACGGAGGTAGTAGAGCTTGGCGCGACGAACATCGCCACGAGTCACTCGCTCAATTCGTTCCACGATCGGGGTATAGAGCGGAAAAGTGCGTTCGACACCGACGCCGAAACTCAGCTTGCGGACCGTGTAGGTCTCGCGGACACCGCTGCCCTGACGACGGATCACCACACCCTCAAAAACCTGGGTGCGAGCACGGTTGCCCTCCATTACCCGAACATGAACCTTAAGCGTGTCGCCCGGACCGAAATCCGGGATATCTTCCCGTTCAATAAGGTTGTCGATGACATCTGTAGGCTGCATCGCAAACTCCGCGGCGGTGAGAACAAAAGAACGGACCGCTCGAACACCGAACGGACCGAAAAGCAAGCCTAGAGGGGACTTCGCGAACCGACACCCTCCTAGGGGTCCAGAAGTCCGAATTCTGCCAACAGTTCTGAGTCAGCATCGCTCAAGCCCCCACGTTCTGCGATCAGATCGGGGCGACAGTCGATCGTGCGTCGCAGCGATTGGGCTTTTCGCCAGCGCTGCACCCGACCATGGTCGCCCGAGCGCAGCACCTCTGGCACAGTCCAGTCCCTGAACTGTGCGGGCCGGGTGTAGTGGGGATACTCAAGCAACCCATCGGAGAACGATTCTTCCGCGGTGCTGTCGGCATTGCCGAGAACACCTGGCACAAGTCGGCCCACGGCCTCAACTATGAGCAACGCCGGGACTTCGCCACCAGCAAGAACGACATCGCCTACCGACACTTCACCATCAACGAGATGTTGTCGCACTCGCTCATCAATACCCTCGTAACGGCCACACAGAAGAGAGAACCCCCCGCTATCGGCTAGCTCCTGCGCCATGGATTGGTCAAAGCGCCGTCCCGCGGGAGACAAATACAGCAAGGGCCGTGCTGGTTCAACCGCCTCAACCGCGGCGAACAGAGGTGCTGGAGACATAACCATCCCGGCCCCTCCGCCGAAAGGAGCGTCGTCAACGGACTGATGTACCCCGGTGGCATGCGCGCGCAGATCATGGACACGCACATCGAGGTGACCAGCACGGCGCCCTCTACCAATCACCGACTCATCGGCAACCGAGTCGAGCATCTTCGTGAAGATCGTGAAGACATCGATCCGAAACCCGCTCACAATGACGGCCCAGACTCGTGCTGGTAGGACTCGCGATCGCCAGCATCGTCGGTTAGATCGCCGGCATCGTCGGTTAGATCGCCGGCATCGTCGGTTAGATCGAAAATGCCGTCAGGGACATCAACAGTGATTCGCTCGGTTGGCGCCAGATCGGTCACGAATTTGACAGGTACGAGCGCGCCGGAGTCCAACTCCAGGAGGTCACTGGCAGGGTTTTCGACCACTCTGACTACAGCGCCCCGCGGGGTATTGTGCTGATCAACCACCACGGCACCGATCAGTTCATGGACCCACAACTCGTCGGGATCATCAATGGGCTCAGCATAAAGAACCGTGCCGCTCACCGCCTCGGCGGCGTTGCGGTCGCCCACCCCCTCAAAGGCAACGATCCAGCCACCTTTGTGTGACCTACTGCTTCGGACAACGAACTCAGATTCTCCCGAAGCCAAGACAGCACCAATTCTCAGACGCTCCGTGCGATTGGTTGTCAACACGACCAAGACGTCGCCGCGTACTCCGTGCGGACGGGTGATGCGGCCGACTTCAAGCATCAAGATTCGCTCGGCCCCTCAGTCGACAAACTCGACCTCGATAGAGGTGCCTTCCTCGTAGCCGGCGGCCCGCACAACAGTACGAATCGCTCCGGCCACACGGCCACGCCTGCCGATCACGCGGCCCATGTCCCCGTCACCGACCGTCACGTCGAGGCGAAGTGTGCCGTCGTAGGTCGAAGCCTCGACGCAAACTGCATCTGGGTCGTCAACCATCTGCTTTACGACGTACTCGCAAACTGCCTGGGCTGATTCTGCTGACATCCTCAATCACCTCCATCGGCTTCGGAACTACCAGTTTCGGAAGCCTCAGCTTCAGCTGTGCTCTGGGGCGTCGCTGATTTTGTCGGTACAGCCGCGGCAACTGGCTGCTCAACAGGACCGCCTTTGTGCAGTTCCCAGGCACCGGAGATCTTCAACAACTTCTCGACCCGATCAGTCGGCTGAGCACCGTGGCGGAGCCAATGCAGCGCACGGTCATTGTCGATCTTGATTACTGAAGGATCCTGACGCGGCTCGTAGATGCCGATTATCTCGATGAAGCGCCCGTTACGGGGCGAGCGCGAGTCTGCGGCGACAACGCGGTAGGTGGGCTGCTTTTTCTTACCCATCCGCATAAGGCGGAGCTTGACGGCCATTTGTTCTCTGTTTCTCTTTAGGACTCATCGTCGTTGACTTGCGGAGATCGTGAGCGCGGCTGGACCGAGCGACCGGTCAATTCAACCTCCGCTAGTACACCAATTCCAACCTTGAAAGCCAACAACGCATCTGGGCGGCTCAAAACCCACCGACGCGATCTTCGAGCCCCGGCAGCGACAGCGGCACCTTCGGCACCTTGGCCGGACCCTTCTCGGTGACACGCCCACCACGCCTCTGCTTACCTTTCTTGCCTTTATTGCGAGCTTTGGGGTTGACCTTCTTGGAACCGAATCCGGCGAACTGCTTCATCATCTGACGCATCTGCGAGAACTGATCGATCAGTTGCCTCACTTCGGTGGGCTGCACGCCTGAACCGTTGGCTATCCGCAAACGCCGTGACCCGTCGATGATGTCCGGCTGGACCCGCTCGGCTGGGGTCATGGAGCGAATTATCCCCTCGATGCGGGCCAGATGCCCGTCGTCAATCTCGACATCGCGAGCCTCTTTGGGGATCCCCGGCATCATCCCCACGAGATTCCCCAGCGGACCCATCTTCTTGATCTGCTGCATTTGCTCAAGGAAATCCTCGAGCGTGAAGGTGCCGTCAAGCAGCCGGGTCGCGGCCTCTTCGGCCTGTTCTTTCTCAAAGACTTCCTCCGCCTTTTCGATGAGGGTCTCAACATCTCCCATGCCGAGGATGCGGCTGGCCAAGCGATCCGGATGGAAGGTGTCGAAGTCTTCGATCTTCTCCCCCGTCGACGCGAACGCGATCGGCTTGCCAACGACTTCTTTCACCGAGAGTGCCGCTCCGCCGCGGGCGTCACCATCGAGTTTGGTAAGGATCACGCCGTCAAGGGCGAGGGTTTCGTCAAAAGCCCGTGCCATGGTGACGGCGTCTTGACCGGTCATGGCGTCTACCACCAAGAAGGTGTAATGGGGTTGAGCCACCGAGGAGATGTCACCGATCTCAGCCATGAGTTCTTTGTCGATGGCCAATCGCCCAGCGGTGTCGACGATCACCACATCGCGAGTGGTGCGGGTAGCTTCTTTGATCGCTCTACGGGCCACTCGGGTCGGGCGGGAGGATTCAGAAAAAACGGGAACGTCGATCTGTGCGCCCAAGGTACGGAGCTGTTCAACGGCTGCAGGGCGTTGCAGGTCGGCACCGACGAGCAGCGGATGGCGGCCCTGTTTCTTGAACCATTGCGCCAACTTGGCGGCGTTGGTGGTCTTTCCCGAACCTTGCAACCCTGCCAACAACACAACGGTGGGAGGCTTGGATGCGTAGCTGAGCCTCATCGCTTCGCCACCGAGGCTGACGGTCAATTCGTCAAGAACGAACTTGATGACCTGCTGGCTCGGGTTGAGTGCCTTAGAAAGTTCTTGGCCTTGGGCACGGTCACCGATCCGCGCCACCATCGAATTGACTACATCAAGATTTACGTCGGCTTCAAGCAGGGCGAGCCGAATCTCGCCCAGTGTCTCGTCGATGTCGACTTGAGTTAGCTTGCCTCGGCCTCGTATGCCTTTGAAGATGCCTTCAAACCGGTCTGAGAGCGTTTCAAACATGGTCTCGTCACCCTAGCGGCAACCACGCTTGTCACAGAGCGCGAGGACTATTCAAAGAGGGCGTCGACGAACTCAACCGGATCGAAGTCAACAAGGTCACCAATGCCCTCACCGAGACCTGCAAGTTTGACCGGAACACCCAACTCGGAGTGGATTGCGATCACAATCCCACCTTTGGCTGAACCGTCGAGCTTGGTGAGAATCACGCCCGTCACGTCCACTGCTTGGGTGAACTGCCGTGCTTGCGACAGACCGTTCTGACCTGTTGTGGCATCGATAACCAAGAAAGTTTCAGTTACCGTTCCAGATCCCTTTTCGGCGACACGGCGTACCTTGCGCAGCTCCTCCATCAGGTTTGTCCTGGTTTGGAGTCGACCAGCTGTATCGGCCATGACCAGCGGAACCGAACGCGCGGCTGCATGTTCAATCGCGTCGAACACGACCGAAGACGGGTCGGCACCTTCTGATCCCTGCACGATCTCAGCGCCGCTGCGTTGGGACCAGACCGTCAGCTGCTCCACGGCCGCGGCACGGAAGGTGTCGCCTGCGGCGAGCACGACTGAACGACCCGCCGCTGACTGACGCTGGGCCAACTTGCCGATGGTGGTGGTCTTGCCAACGCCGTTGACGCCGACGAACAGCCATACCGCTGGCCCGGGTTCTCCTTGCGCAGCGGACACATCAACGCTCAAGGAACGATCGAACCCTTCGAGGCGGGAGACGATCTCAGCCTTCACCAGCTCCCCAAGTTGTGACGCGTCGTCGAACCCTTCGTCGGCAGCGTTGGTACGAACTACCGAGATGATCTCAGCTGTTGTCCCGACGCCTACATCCGCGCGTATCAACGCATCTTCAAGGTCATTCCAGGTCTGTTCGTTGATGGCTCCACGACCGAACACAGAACCGAGATAGCCGCCGAGGGCAGAACGAGCGGTTCCGAGACGATCCCGAAACGAGGGTGGGATCGCAGCAGTTTCAGCCGCTGAGGAAGCCACGACTGGCTCACCGTCGCGTGCTTCGATGGCCGAGGTGTCGTCTCGCTCAAGGCGGCGGTCTCGGAGGAGAAAATAAGCAGAGAATCCGATGAGAATCAGCGCTGCGACGGCGACGACTATGGCGAGAAACATTGCCGCGGGATTGTACCTGGTCCGTCCACTAGCTCAGGCAGTTGTGAGTATCGCCCGAACCGTAAGCCGGGTACCGTCGCGAAGCAACAAGATGTCGACGGCTTCGCCGGGACGGAAGAGTTTGATCTCAGCCGCCAAATCTGCCATCGAAGATACCTCCTTGCCATTGACCGCAATGATGAGGTCGCCAGCTTTAATACCGCTGTCGTCTGCCGGGGAACCGTCGACAACTGACGTCACCAAAGCACCCGGCGAGCCATCTGTTGGCGTCTCACCTTGAATACCGAGGAAGCCCACATCGAGAGACTCGCCGTTAACGATGCGGCGAGCGATCAGCACGATGGTGTCGGAAGGGATCGCGAACCCGACACCGATGTTGCCAGCGGTTCCGGCTGTGCGGATCTGAGTGTTGATGCCGATAACCCGGCCGAAGCGGTCCGCGAGAGCGCCGCCAGAGTTGCCCGGGTTGATAGGCGCATCGGTCTGGATCATCTCTACCGGACTGGGATTTTCGGGATCTGAACCGCCCTCTAGAAGTACCCGGTTGATCGCGCTCACAACACCTGATGTAACGCTTTGGTCCAGCCCGAACGGCCCGCCAATAGCAACGGCCAGCTGCCCCACCCTGACTTCAGAGGTCGGCGCGAAAACTGCTTGAATCAGCGAATTGACTTCATCGGGATCGACACCCACTACTGCCACGTCACGAGTGGGGTCACCGCCGATCACAGTCCCGACCACCGTTTGTCCATCGGGGAACTCAACGTCGACGTTGGTGCTGAGTTCAACCACATGGTTGTTGGTCACGATGTAACCGTTCTCAGCGTCCCAAACGACGCCCGAGCCTTGCCCTTCGTCGCTGATTATCACCACGATCGACGGGCTGACCGCGTCCGCAACATCAGCCACCGGCTCCAGAGATGTCTCTAGCGGCACCGGGCCTGATTCCACCTCAAGAAAGGAATCCACCGTGTCAGCGCTCGGCGTTGAACTGACCGAAGACCCACTCGGTTCACGGCGGTCTTGAGAAGCAACGTTTGTGGCAGGCGCCGAAGACCCAGTCGAGTCGTCCGACCAGAGCTGTCCGACGACGAACCCACCAACGAGCAGCATACATACCGTTAGCAGGACAAAGATACCTCTGAGCCAAGCCGCGGAGTCCCAACGTTTGTTGGCAGGTTGTGCAACCAAAGGCGGGCTACCCGGTGGCATCGCACCGAACTGTGGCGGAGTTGGGCTCGGTGAACCGGGCGGTGGCGGCACCGACGGTACGGGGCCAGACGACGGTCGAGCCGATACCTGCGGCGGCCCATGAGGCGAACCGCGAGACGGAGAAGGTGGTGACGACGGTGGCGGAGGCGGAGGTAGTGGTGGTGGTGGCGATAGCGGCGATCCGTGAGGCGGCGAGGGAGGAGGAGGAGGAGGAGGAGGAGGAGGAGGAACCGACTCTGTCGTGGACGCAGACGACAAAGCCTCTGTACCGGCGGGACTCACAGCACAGTCGGTAGCACCACCAGGTTCATCGCTCGGGTCGCGATCCATACACCTAAAGGTAGGGCCTCGAATCGAAAGGGAGAAGCGTAAGAGGATCAAAACTGAAGTTGCGCGAATCGTCACACGGGCATCACCGATCTTTGGGGCGTTCGCTCGCGTAACCTGAGGCAATGACCATCATCACCGCCGATATCAAGATTGAACCCGGCTCCGAGTTCTCTGTGGAACTGCGATCCGGGTCGCACCTGTGGCACGCCGATGAACCCCCTGAAGTCGGCGGTGCCGACACCGGTCCCAATCCCTACGAACTGCTGTTGTCATCGGTGGCTGCCTGCACCGCCATCACCGTGTCGCTGTACTGCCGACGCAAGGGTTGGGAACTCCACTCCGTGTCGGCCCGCTACGAGCACGACCGGGTCCACGCTCGCGACTGCGACGACTGCGAGTCCGAGGCATCCGGTCACCTCGACCGCGTCCGCAGCCAGATCTTCATAGAAGGCGACTTCGACGACGACCAGCGCGCCCGCTTGACCGACATAGCCCGGCGCTGCCCCGTCCACAAGACCCTCGAACGGGGCGTGAGCTTCACTACCGAAGCAGTGTTCGCCGGCTAGGGACAGCCATGACTCATGACCACCGCAGACAGCTTCAAGTAGTGCAACCACCGATCGGGCCTCCCACCAGTACCCTCGCCGTCACTCAGCGCAGCGAACGCCACCTGGGTCGGCGAGGTGCTCATAGCCGTCACCGGTGACACAACGATCATCTTCGACACCAGAACCCTGCTCTGGTCCTCCGCGCCACCACCCGGGATTGAAGCCATCGGCGGCTACTCACCTCAAGGGGTCAACGGCACGCTCCTGTTGTTCGGCGGGTACTCACTCAACGACGACGCCGGGCCCTTCAACAACGAACTCTGGGTTGCCGAAGTCACCTACCCGTCGAGACCGTAGTTTGGCGGCTGTGCTTGATCGTCGACCACCGATTGGTTTGATGGAACCCATTCGCCGATGTTGTTGTCGATGTCGATGCCGAGCAGTTCTTCCAGGTGCCACACTAGGCGTGATTTGGTGGTGAAGAACCTGTAACCGAGTTCGCCGAACCGCTCTTCGGTGTGGGTGTCGGCGTCGACAAGGTACGCGACCGGTTGGGTGCGACCAGGTTGAATGCCTTGCGGCCAAGCAATGTCAGCCACGGCGAGGACTTCGTCCGTCTCGTCGTCGCAAATCTCGTAGTGAGTCTCGGGCGCTGCGACCTCGAGTTCGGACGCAAGAGCAAGAATATCCCTGATCTCTTCATCCTCCGCCTCGTCTTCGGCGGGTTGTAGCCCTAACGTCAGTCGCGCCCTGTCAGATGTGGTCGTTGGGCGGTCGTCGATCGGATGTGGCTGGGTGCCGGTGCCATCAAGCAATCTCCGCAGCAGATCGTTGGCGGCATCGGCCAACAGTGCTCGACGCGCGGCGAGGAAGTTGGGGTAGCGATCGGTCTGCCACAGCGCCTCGTCCTCAGGTATCCACTGCGATGCGAGTACGCCCGGGTTGGCTGCTTCCGCCTCGGCGAGGTAGCGAGCCGGGTCGGCTGCACTGATCGACTGATTCCCCAACGCTGTCAGGAAGCAGAAGTTGGCCAGCGCGTTGACCTGTGAGCGTTTGTAGCCAGAGTCGTACAAACGTTTCTTGGGAAAGATGTGGTGAACCTGGAGTTTGCTCTGCTGGCCCAGCAGCGCATACGAGAGCTGGATTCCGCTGAACAAGTCACGTGATGCGTTCACGCGGGTCAGGATGTACAGCAGCGGCTAGAAGCGGGCACCGATGCTGGAGCTGTCGAAGTCGTCGGGCTGGACCGTGAGGCTGCCCCGCCACTGCTCGAGCTCTCGGATCAGGCCGTCGATCCCGCCAGATTCGAGCGCGTGTAGATCTCGCTGCAGCCTGGTTTCGGTGGAGCCGCTGTAGCGGCCCCACATGAAGCTGTTCATGTACCAGAACAGCATCCGCTGCTGTGTCTGATGGTCGGTGATCGAACCGCCCTGTTCGGAAACCATGCGAACGAGAGCGGTGAGCGCGTACGGACTTGCCAGCACGCGGCTGTGGTCGATGCCCAATCGGTCACCAAACAGGTTGAGGACGAAGTCGATGCTCTGGGCGGCCCGCTTCAACGCGGCGTCGAACTCCAAGACTGATACGTCACGCAGGCTGTTGAACGACGCCTGGTTGGTGGCCACAGCGGTGGCGCAGCGCAGCAGCCATTCCTGGCGGAACGAGAACTGAGCCTGCTTCCAGTCGCCAAGCAGCCGACGCAGCTCGTTACGCACCTGCGGCGAGTGCGCGCACAAGCGGGCGAGCGCCAGATCGGCCGATGACAGCTTCGTGCCGCCTGAGTTGACGCGGTTGAAGATCTCTACGACCTCGTCAACCGTACGATTGTCGCCTATGATCTCGTCTATGTGTAAGTCAATCTCGCCGATGTCACGAAGTGTCATCAAGCGTTCCTGATAACGCAGTGTCAGATCGAGATCCGAGGTGTGCTGCGCGACTCCCTTGACGATGTCGGACAGTTCGGCCCGGAAGAGATCTGTGACTGAGACCCAGAGCGGGTCATCAGCCATCTTCACCGGTCCATAAAACTCGAACGTCTCCTTCTCAACGTTGAAATACAGATCGATGAAGGCTTTCTCGTTGCCTTGGAAGAACTCAGGCGGTCCGCCCCGCACGACGCCGTAGAGGGAGGTGGCGCGCTGCTGCCCGTCCAGCAACAACTTGACCGCGCCACCGGTCTGCCCCGTGTCGCCGCGAACCGTCTGAGGATCGGGCTGGGTCGTCCAGACCAAGAACCCGCCAACCGGGTAGCGCCGATACAGCGAGTCGAACAGATTCCGGACATCCTCGCGCCCCCACACGTAGCCACGCTGGAACTCGGGCAGCGCGAACTGCTCCAACTCGATGTTGTTCAAAATCGCCGAAATCTTCACAAGCACAACCTCTTCCCACCTGGTTAGCCGACATCGAGGGTCACATAGCCGATTGTAAAGCAGTGATGACGACAGCCAACAGCGCCAACGCGGCATATTTCGACGCTCTGCGAACGGCGGCTGGAGAACTGGCCGCCTCTCTAGCAGAGCTACGCGCGAATTGCCGCCGAGACATCGCCGCCGCTGCGCTCGACCCCGACGGTTTCGACTGCTGAACCCGTGGACTGCGACCCCACACCGCGGCGACGAGCCGTCGCCTGGATCGTGGTGTTGTGTTTCTGTGTGCCCGCCGGAGCGTGCGGCAACGAGACAACAACGACGGAGCCGCCGACCACGAGCACCAGCACCACGACGACGGTGCCGCCGGATCTCGCCGCGTGCGAAGCCCAGAGAGCCGACCTGAAGGATCGCGAACGTGAAACTAACCGAGACGCAGACAGATACGCGCTCAGCATCGAGGTCGCACAGGACGATTTGGTACGTGCTGTGACCTCCGGGACCAAGATCGACCGCGCCAAAGCCGCCGCAATCGAAGCCGCTTTTGACGATGCGATACGCCAAAACGCCGCTTTCGTCACCTACGTTGAGGTGTACATAGCTGAGTGCGAAGCACTGATAACCGACATGGACCCCGACGCCGCGGCAATGTTCAACGGGCTGCGAACCTCGGTCGAAGAAATAGATACTTTGCGAGACACGTTGTCCGGTGGTTGCCGCGAAATTATCGCCGATGCCGGTATCGACTGTTGAACCCCTGGACTGTGTCCAAACCCCGAACCGCGAGGATCTTGGGAATCTATGGCGGGATCTTGTACCTGTTCGTGGTGTTCGACAAGTTGCATTGAATAATAATGCTTGTGGCTATTGGTGTCATAGCTGTTTGTGTATTCGGGACGCCGTATCTAGTCACTCACGCGTTGCTTGCGCACCGAGACACAAACGACACTGTTGCTGAGCCTGAGACCGATCCCCCTGCGGTGGACTAACCGAGCAACCGCAACGCTGGAGCTGAGCCTGAGACTGAGGCCGCGGTCTAATCGTCGTCGTAGACCGGCGGCGGCGCTGCGGCCCGCAGCGCCGTTCTGTGGAGATCTCCTAGTCCCTCGGCCGAGGCCCCGCAAAATTCACAGATTAGTCAGCCGGAGCGTGTCGAGCGCCATCGTGTCAACCTGCCGTAGGTCAGCGATGTACTGGTGCGAGCAGTTGAGCCACTGCCCGATCTCGCACAGCGACCAGCGCCGACCACGGGCGTGCTGCACCACCGGCGGCGAGCTCGTGGCGTGCGAGTTCAAGGAGTTGCACCGCGGCATGTGTTCAAGCGCGCCGCGGCTAGCCGACCAGCGACGGTTGCTCCGGGCCGCGGGATCGCGTGTGGTCGAGGGAGTGCAGTAATGCGCACGGGCACCCTTCGGCTCGGAAACGTTCCGCGCAGCACCACGAGCACAGTCCGCACACGCACTTGCTCTTCGCGGATCGCGTCGACGGGTCAGATTGACACAAATACCTATAATATTCAGATATTTCATGATGTTTGAATAGCTATTGTCACAGGGGGTTGTTAGGGTTACATCCATGGAATTCGCTCCTGTCTCGGATCTCTCAGACACCACCGCTGGTGCCGAGACGGCTGCCGCTGGAGTAGTTCATGTCGAGACGGTGGATGTCGCCGCTATGTGTGACGAGGGGTTGTCGTTGCGCCTGGGGGTGTTGGGTCGTGCCGAGTCTCGCTTGGCGGCGATGAAGGCTCAGGTGTTGGCAGAGGTGGGTCGTCGTCACAGCAAAGCCGATGCGCAACGTCTGGTTCGCAACGAACTGAAGGCTTCTGGTCGTGACGCTAAACGCGATGTCGAAGCAGCCGTTCGGTTGGCGGAGTTGCCTGCCACTAGTGAGGCTTTGGAGTCTGGGGAGATCCCCCAAGGTCACGCCCGGTTGATCGCTCGTGCGTCTTCTGAAAGCCCGATCGATGAGACCGTGTTGGTGCACGCTGCTGGTGAACAGCCCTTTGATGAGTTCGCTCGGACTGTGAAACGTCATCAACAAGACGTAGCCGACGATGACGGTCAATCCTTGTTGGATCGTCAACGACACAACCGCAAAGCCCGGATCTTCGAATCACCAGACTCTGGCATGTTCGTGTTGACAGGTGAGTTTGATCAGATCACTGGAGCGCGTATCGCGACCGCGTTGACTGCTAAAGAACGACAGCTATGGCACCGCGAAGACCCCAACAAGCGAGCCACGCCCCAGCAACGAATGGCCGACGCGTTGGCTGAGTTGATTTACGAACCCTCTGGTGAAGGCAAGTCTGCGGGTACTGATCTGTTGGTGATCGCTGATTTCGATGTGATCAAACAACAACTGGACAATCCCCGACTCGCTGATGGTTCAGCGATACCGGTTACTGAGTTGCATCGCCTAGCGCTTGAAGCCAACCTGTTGCCTTCGATCTTTGACACCAAAGCCCAAAACATGTGGTTGGGGCGGAAACAACGCACCGCCACTGAAGCCCAACGCGTCGCGTTGGTCGCACGAGACCAACACTGTGTTGGCTGTGGCGCCAACCCACTGTGGTGCCGAGCACATCACATCATCTGGTGGTCAAAGAACGGCCCCACCGACCTCGACAACCTGGTTCTGGTCTGCGATGACTGCCACCACAAAATCCACGACCACGGCTGGCAGATATACAAACGCTCCAGAACCGGCAAATACCACCTCAAACCCCCCAACCCAACCCGGCCGTCACGCAACAACCAGAGATCGAAACCCCAGCGGGACACCGGCCCCGAACAACAACACTCCGGAGGCTCTCACCCCAAGACCAACACCAACAACGATCTGGATACCTCCTGATCGAGATCGAAAATCGTCAGTTGCTGCGTGTCTACCCAGTGAAATCCAGACCCGCTCGGCCTCCAGATCGAAACGGCGGGGTTACTTGTCTTTGGCGACGATCCACATTGCGAAGTACTGGGCGCCGCCTCCGTAGGCGTGCCCGAACGCGGTGCGCGCGCCGTCGACTTGATGCTCGCCGGCTTCGCCCATCACCTGCAACGCCGCCTCGGCAAAACGGATCATCCCGGACGCACCAATGGCGTTGGATGACAACACCCCTCCTGAGCAGTTCACCGGAAGGTCGCCTCCCTCAAGTTTGGTGGCGCCAGATTCGACCAGCTGCCAGCCTTTACCCTTCTCGGCGAAGCCCAAAGACTCGAGCCACATCGGCTCATACCAAGAAAACGGCACATACATCTCCACCGCGTCGATCTGCTTGCGGCGGTCATCAATACCGGCCTGGGCGAACACGTCATCGGCGCATTGCTCGCTGGCCGCTGGCGACACTATGTTGCGCCCACCATATGAGTTCGACTCTGAGCGCATTGCTGTGCCCTTGATCCACGCCACCGGACCGTCGTGGGCATCGCCACCCGCTTCGTCGGTCAGAACCATGGCACAAGCGCCATCTGAGGACGGGCAGGTCTCTGAATAGCGGATCGGATCCCACAGCATGGGCGACTCGACAACCTGCTCGAAGGTGAGATCGTGCTGGTGAAGATGCGCGTAGGGGTTCTTCAAGGCGTGCTGACGATCTTTGAAGGCCACCAGACAACCGATCAGCTCAGGAGCATCGCTCATGGCCATGTAACGGCGCATGATCGGTGAGAAATAGCCGCCGGCTCCGGCGTTCACCGAAGTAGTGAACGGCTGTGGAAGCGACAGAGCCCACATTGCGTTGGACTCAGACTGCTTCTCCCAAGCAATAGTCAGCACCGTGGAATGCACACGGCTCTGGACCATCGAGGCAGCAACGCAAGCGGTGGAGCCGCCAACCGATCCCGCGGTATGGACCCGCATGATGGGCTTGCCGACGCAGCCGAGAGCTTCGGAAAGGTAGATCTCCGGCATCATCACGCCCTCGAAGAAATCGGGGGCCTTGCCCATGATTACCGCGTCGATGTCCGCCCAGGTCTTGTGGGCAGTATCGAGTGCGCGCTGCGCGGCCTCCCGCAATAAACCGGCCATCGACACATCGCCACGGGTCGACGCGTACTTGGTCTGGCCGACTCCGATAACCGCGGTTCGTTCTTTGCCCATGATCACTCGCCCTCCAACACCGCAACCAAGTTCTGTTGCAAGCAGGGACCAGAGCTGGCATGAGCCACACCACGGTCACCGTCACCTCGAGCGATCCGCTCGAAGACCTCACCGAAACGAATCAGCCCCGCAGCCATCATCGTGTTGGCCGCCAACGCACCCCCGGAGGGATTCACAACCACACCATCGCCAAGTCCAAGAGCTTCGGCCAACACCGCCTCAGACGTTGTGAAAGGTGCATGCAACTCAGCGAAGTCGATCCGGTCAGCGGCGACCTCAGACTTCTCAGCGGCAATCGCTGCTGAGTAAGCGGAGGTCAGGTCTCTCACACCCAGTGTATGAGCATCGCTGCGATGGTCGATCCCGCGGATCCACACAGGGCGTTCACATAGCGAGCGGGCTCGGTCGCCGGTAGCCAGAACCATCGCCGCGCCACCGTCTGCGGACGCCGCGATGTCGGAAGGACGCAGAGGATCCGACAAATACGGCTCTGCGAGGATCTCTTCGACCGATTTCTGTTGGGAGCGAACCGCATGCGGGTTGGCGGACGCATTCACCCGGGAACGGCTGGCTATCTCAGCCAACTGCCGTTCGCTCACCTTGCCTGACTCCAACAACAGCCGAGCCGCGAGCCCCTCGATGGCGTAAGCGTCGGGCCAAAGCGGTGCCACATAGTAGGGATCCATCTGGGTCGCGAGCACGTCACGCAAAGAACCCGGTGACGACTTCCCATAGGAATACACGAACGCGGTGTCGATGTCTTCGCATTGCAGCTTGACCCACGCCTCATACAGAGCCCAGGCACCGTCTTGTTCAACATGGCTCTCACTGATAGGAGGAACCGGTCCCGTACCGTCGATTGTCATCACAAACGAGAAGGCCTGACCCGCCAGGAAGTCCGAGGAACCCGAGCAGGTGAACCCCATGTCTCTCTGAGTCAGGCCCACCGCCTCTTTTGCCTGTTCCATCAACGGGATCATCATTTCGACTTCTGATTCGTTGGGAATCGCCGCCTCCTGGCGCTGAGCGAACGAAACGATGGCAACGTCTTTCATGATGTGCCCCGGTGCTTCTGCTGGGGGCCGACCCGGCCGATACGTTCGATATCGGCGATTACTTCATCGGGCTCACCTGTCGGTTCCCACCCCAGAATGTTGGTTGCCGAGATTTCGAGTTCATCGTCGGGTTTCCATACCGCCCTCACCCGCATGCCGAGGCGCACAGCCTCGGGTTCGCAGTTGATGACCAAACCCATGAACCCCACCGACGCCCCATCGAGCACTATCCAAGCCGAGCAGTACGGTGGCTGAAGATCCGGGCGGGTCGCAATCGGCACGCGGGTGATGTTGAACGACTCCACATATCCCACATCAACCAAATCAACTATTTCGGTTGTCGCCTTGCCGGCTACGGGGCTGACACCTCGGGGAGGAACGAACACCTGACCGGTGTCACCGCAGCGATCACCGATGATGCGCTTGTCTTTCATCGCATAGAGGTACTGCGAGAGGGCCCGGCCGGGGGTGTAGGAGTAGGTCAAGCGAATCGGCGTGCGCACGCTTTTCACCGGTTCGACAGCGTCAAGATCAACCGTTGCCGAGGGCTTGACCGCGGCGGACTCGACAGAGCAAGGAACGAATCCGCAGATGTCGGTGATATGCCCCTCACGGGATTCACGCCATTGGATCTGCACCCGCATCCCCGTCGACATCTGCTCGGGACCATCGACGAGCACGGCATGCAACATCGTGGTGTCGGCACCGTCGAGTTGAATCAGAGCCCAGGCAACGGGCTGCTCGAAAGGCTGCTGATCACGCAACGGTCCACCCCACGACCACGACACAACCGTGCCGCTCTGCTGTACTTCCACCAGTTCGTGCAAAGGCGATGCGTCAGCCGGATCATATTCCAACGGCGGACACATCACGGTGCCGTCGGATCGTTTCACGCCGAGCACCACACCCTCTCGCAACCCGGTCAGGAATCGGCCCACAACCGGTCCAGTAGTGCGGGTGAACGGATACTCAAGCACCAGCGGTGCCTGCAGCACTTCTTCGGGCATGCAGCCCACCCCCGATTCTTTGACAGCGGTGCCGAAACTACAACGGATTGCCCATTGCGCGCTAATGCGAGTACGCGACTCGACTGGACGCGAACCGGCACCAGTGAAGAAATTCTGTTCTCCACTGACGCCTAGGGTTCTTGGGGGAAACCCGCCAGATCAGCCTCGAGCCAACTCCAACCAGCTGTCCACCTTCGAGCGGTTAGCTTCGATCCAAGCAGCGGCGTCCGCCCAGATCTCTTCCTCGGAGTATCCGTCGGAATCTGCCATCCTGGCGTTCTGCTCCGCTATGTCGGACAGCGGAATGGACACCTTCTCCAGCAGCCTGCGGATGTCAGGGTGGTCACCGAGGAAATCCTTGTTGCCGACCGCACGGATGCTGCTTACCGCCCAGCCGAGGTTGCACGGGTCCGAGGCGCAACCACGCATGCCCGTCACTTCGGTGGTCCCCTCCTCGTCGTCGAGGGCGTCGGTCTCCAGCCACACCACTTCGTTGCCTGGCGTCAGCACCTTGTATGTCCAGTTCGGTGTCCATGCGTAGAACAACGCCGGCTCTCCAGCCACCACCCGATCTCGAACTCCGCTTACCAGTTCGTTGTAGTCGCCCGAAATCTGTTCGACGTTGTCGCCCCATTCGTGCTCTCCGAGATGCGTTTCGATCGTTTCCTTACAACCCCATCCAGCGTTGCAACCGATCAGGTCGGCGAGTCCGTCGCCATCTTGGTCGAACAGTTGAGCCACCGAAGCGTTGGCGAGCTGATTCATGGAGGTAATGCCCTCGGCATCCGCGGTCGCCTTGTCAATCATGTACCCCTGGAGGGCCCCTGAGCGCACCTGGTATCCAACCGGTTCAATATCGCGATCGACGGACAGGCCGCTGACCCGCTCGTCCTCCAGGTAGAACTCGTGGAGCGGGAACCAGCCATTGACCCAGAGATCGTACTGGCCACTGTCCAAGGCGGGATAGAAGCCGTTCGGATCAAGCGTGCTGTCAGCCGGGTTGCTGACCGTATAGCCAAGCTCACCGATCAGTTGGGCATTGATCGCGGCCTGCATGAAACCGCTATCCCAGGTCGCCCTTGCCATTGCCACCGAGCCGTCGTCGTCTTCCTCCTCCGCGCAAGCGGAGAGCACGAGCGACGCGATCGCCAGCAAGCCGACAATCAATGTTGTGGTTCTGCCGAAGATGTTGCGGTTCTTCATCTCTGATGTCCTCGATGATTTCGTCGTCGAGGTACTCCTGTTCTCAAGTGTGCCGGTCACTTCTTGGTCCCCTCGCTGAGACGGGTCCCGACCTTCTCGATCAGACCCTTGTGGCGACTGCGGAAAATCACATCGTCGTAGTGGTCCTCGAGCATGTCGAGTTCCTCTTTGAAAGCCTTGTGCATGCTCCAGCACATCACCAGCAGGATTACTGCGAAAGGCAACCCCGTAGCGACCGCTGCCGTTTGCAGCGCACCAAGCCCTCCGCCGATCAGCAGTACCACTGCCACGGCACCTTCCATGATCGCCCAGAACACTCGCTGGGGTTTGGGAGAGTCAAGCTTGCCACCCGATGTGAGGTGGTCAACGACCAGAGAACCCGAGTCTGACGAGGTTACGAAGAACGAGACCAACAACAGCACTCCGACCATCGAGACGACTTCTGTCAGCGGGAACGCCTCAAGCATGTCGAAGAGAGCTGTTGCCACATTTTCATTGACAGCCGATGCCACATCGCGTTCGCCGCTGAGTTGCAGGTCGATCGCTGATCCGCCAAAGACGGCCATCCACAAGAAGCACAAGATCGTCGGCAGGAAGATGACTCCCATGAGCAGTTCCCGCACGGAACGCCCTTTGGAGATTCGGGCGATGAACATCCCCACGAACGGAGACCACGAGATCCACCAACCCCAGTAGAAGATCGTCCAGCCCGCCTGCCAAGAGGTGCCTGTTAAGGCCTCGTTCCAGAAGGCGAACTCCGGCAAGACCTGCACGTAGTAGCCCAAGCTCTGGGTGTACAGCGAAAGAATGAACAACGTCGGGCCGACCAGCAGCACGAAGAGCAGGAAGGCCGCCGCAAGCCAGATGTTGAGTTCGCTGAGACGCTTCACGCCCGCGTCGAGTCCCGCGACCACCGAGATGGTGGCCAAACCTGTAATCGCCGCGATGAGCAGGACCTGGAAGGTCGTGTTGTCGGGTGTGCCAAACAACTTGTTGAGCCCTGCCGAAGCCTGACCCGCTCCAAAACCCAGCGAAGTCGCCAGACCGAACAAAGTCGCCACGACGGTCAACGTGTCGATGGCGTTGCCCCAGTTTCCGTAAATTTTCGGTCCGAGGATCGGGTAGAAGATCGAGCGGAACGTGAGCGGAAGGCCGCGGTTGTAAGCAAAGAAACCCAACGCCAGCGCAACCAGGGCGTAGAGGGACCATCCGTGGATTCCCCAATGTAAGTAGGTCGTGGCCATCGCCGCTTTGGCAGCGCCACCAGTACCGGCCTCCACTCCGAAAAGCGGAGGCGGTGAGCTGAGATGGAAGATTGGCTCAGCGACCCCCCAGAACATCAGCCCGATGCCAAGTCCCGCTGACAGCAACATGGCGTACCAAGACACCGTCGAGAACTCCGGTCGGGCGAACGGGCCGCCTAGCCGTATCTTGCCGTACCTGCTGAGCGCGAAGAACAGCGCCACGCCTACGAATATGTTGAAGTCCAGTATGTAGAGCCACCCCAACTTCCCGTTGATGAAGTTGAGAATCTCGTTGAAGACGTCCGAGGTCCTTTCGGAGAAGAGGAGAGACAAACCGATAAAGACCGAAAGGAACCCCCCAGACCAGAGGGTCACCTGCGGGTGGATGTCAAACCCGGCCCGCACAATGTTGCGGTCCCCCGGCTCGCGGTCAGCGACTTCAGGGTAGAAGTCAATGTCGGGATCAATCTGGAGCCCCTCGAACTTGGAGCGGGCGCTGATCGCCGCCTCGCGTTCGCGCTCCTCCTCCTCCTCCCAATCGTGCAGCGCCAAAGTGGCATCGGTGAGATTAATGTCGGTGTCGTCGGGGCTTCGGTGAATCCGCGGATCCTGTGCTCCTGTGGTTTCTTCGCCTTCATCCATTACGGCCCCTCCGGTTCTGTCCCTAAGGTTTTTAGCACTCGGCTAGAATATCCGTCAAGCAAAACTTGAACTGACAAAAACCCGACGACCCCAGCATCGTGCATTGCCTGCCAAAACACTGATCAGATGTCCCGACCATAAGCGGGCTAACGTTGGCCCTGTCCAAGGGGGTTCAACCATGCGCCGAGCCGTCAGCGCAGTCCTGGCGATCCTAACGCTTGTGGTGCTCCTGCAACCGCCCGGCGGGGCGACCAACCATGGACAATCAACGGATTCTTCGGTACGCATGGCACGCGCCACCTGGGACACCGGGTGGTTCCAGGCCGAGGTCTACAGGCTGTTACTCGAGCGCTTGGGCTACGGAGTTGAAGGCCCAGTGACCATGGGCAACCCAGAGTTCTACGATGCCGTCGCTGCAGGAGATGTGGACCTGTGGGTCAACGGCTGGTTCCCGGCTCACGATGTGTTCGTTGCCGACCGCGAATCGGTCGAAAAAGTCGGCACGGCCGTAGACGACGGAGCGCTACAAGGCTATTTCGTCGACACCGCCACCGCTGAGGCCCACGGAATAACGAATCTCGGAGACCTCGCCGATCCCGAACTGGCTGCTCTGTTCGACCATGACGGCGACGGGCGAGCCGACTTAGTGGGATGCGAAATCGGGTGGTCGTGTGCACTCACGATCGATCATCACCTTGCAGTTTACGGACTGACCACCACCGTCGAGCACGTTCAAGGCCAGTACTCGCCCCTGATTGCAGAGACCATCGCCCGCCAACGGGCAGGAGAACCGGTCCTCTACTACACTTGGACCCCCAATTGGACCGTCGGCGTGCTGACTCCGGGCGACGATGTGGTGTGGCTGGAGACGCCGTTCCCGTCGCTCCCGCACCGCACCGAGGCCGACCTCGAACAGGCTGTCATCGCCGGGATTCCCGGTTGCGCCAACGATCCCTGCGCCACGGGCTGGCCCCCCAACGACATCAGAGCTGTGGCCAACTCCGACTTCCTTGATGCCAACCCATCGGTGCGGCGGCTTCTAGAGCAGGTGGTCATCCCACTCGATGACATATCCGCGCAGAACGCGAGGTTGGTGAGAGAAGGCGGGGACCCCGAGGACATACAACGCCACGCCCAGGAGTGGGTGGACGCCAACTTGGCGTCGGTCAACGAATGGATCTTCACCGCGGATCCCGACGCGGTCGCCCTGACGGACTCTGCAGCCGACGACACCACCAACGCTGGCACCCTGCGGGTTGCGGCGCGCCCTGTCCCGCCGTTCGTGATTTACGAGAATGGCTCCTACAGCGGATTCGAAGTGGAGCTCGTTCGGCTGCTTGCAGCCAGACTCGGCATGTCTGTCGAGATCTACGCGGTGGACACCGTCGCCAAACAAATCGACGACATAGATCGCGGTGTAGCCCAAGTCGGACTGGGAGGCGTGGCGATCACCGAGTCGCGCGAGGAGTTGGTCGATTTCACCCTGCCCGTACTTGACTCCGGCCTGACCATCCTGACGCCCACGCGGGACTCGCAAAATATCGGCGATCGGATCCTGACATTCTTCGACGCCGTCGCCTCGTCGGACCTTCCCTGGTTGCTGGCGGTATTCGGGATTGCGGTGCTCATCGCCGCGCACTTGGTATGGCTCATAGAACGCCACCACAATCCCGATTTCGCGGTTCCCTACCGCCGGGGTATCTGGGACTCGTTCTATTGGTCTGTGGTGACAATGAGCACCGTCGGCTACGGCGACAAGGTGGCGCGCCGCAACAGCGGCCGCGTACTGGCCCTGATCTGGATTGCTTTGGGAACCCTGGTCTTTGCCAGCTTCACCGCCGCCATCGCCTCCTCGTTGGCGGTCAGTGAGCTGCGATCAGACATTTCCGGGCCCTCGGACCTGCGCGGCCTCCGCGTAGCCACCGCCACAAACTCCGCCGCTGAGACGTACCTTCCCTCCATCGGCGTGGGTCCTGTGCTCGTCGACAACATCGACGAGGCCTATCCCCTTATTTTGCAGGGCGAAGTTGATGCGATCGTGTTCGACGCTCCCGTGCTGGACTTCCATGCGGCCCGGGAAGGCGCAGGGGAAGTGACAACACTCGGAACCGACTTTGAGAGAGTCCAATACGGGTTGATGCTCAACGAAGACGACCCCGAGCTACGCGAACGCCTCAACCTCGCTCTCCTCGACACAATCGAGGGTGGGGTCCACGGCCAGCTGCACGACGCATGGTTCGGCGCCGAAAACTAGCCGGCTTCGATTAACAGAGCTGCGTCACGAACGACCGCTTCGACCGCGGTTAGCCGAAGGCCGTTCCGGTTGTGCAAAACTCGCTGGCGTGGGAGAACTTGAACCGCAGACCGGTGCGGCTGAGCATGGTCGGGAGATCAGCGCAGTGGCGCGTCTGACACCGCAGCGACGGGCCATTGCAAGCGCTCATGGCGACTTGACCTTCGCGGAACTTGACCGGGATGCCGAACGACTTGCCGGTTACCTTCAGAATGCAGGATTGGCAGCAGGTGACGTGGTGGCGCTGTTGTGCACCAACCGTCGGGAGTGGATCGTCACCCAGCAGGCCGCTCTGCGTTCGGGGCTTCGGCTGGTGCCGGTCAACTGGCACCTCAAGAGAGATGACATCGCATATGTCATTGCCGATTCCGGCGCTCAAGCACTCATCACCGAAGACATATTCGTTGGTGAACTCAGCGTTGGTGAACTCAGCGTTAGTGAACTCAGCGTTAGTGAACTCAGCGTTAGTGAACTCAGCGTTAGTGAACTCAGCGACGAGACCCCCGACATCAAGACCCGAATCGTCATTGGCGATCATGTCGAGGGTTTCACCAGCTTCGCTGAGGCCCTATCCCAGCCATTGCCCACAGATCCCCAACGTCTTCGCGGATCCTTGATGATCTACACCTCTGGTAGTACGGGGCGACCCAAAGGTGTGCGCCAGGCCAGCGGCTCGACAAGCAGCGGAGCAGCTATCGGCGAGGCCATGGTGGCAATGTTCGGTCTCGACGGCGACCGTGGCGACCAGATGCTCTGTCCAGCGCCGCTGTATCACTCCGGACCCAGCAGAATATGTTCTGAATGGCCGCTCGGGGATGGTGTCACCGTGCATCTCATGGCCCGTTTCGATCCCGAGGTCGCGCTCGAACTGATCGACACGCAGCGGCTGACCCACGCATTTTTTGTACCGACCATGTTCCATAGAATGCTCGGGGTCACCGACCGAACCCGCTACGACCTGAGCAGCCTCAATTTCGTGCTTCACGGCGCCGGTCCTTGCAGCGCCACGATCAAGCAGCAGATGTTCGACTGGCTCGGGCCGATCATCCATGAGATGTATGCCGCCACGGAAGGACCCGGAACCTGGATCCAGCCCCAGGAATGGCTTGAGCATCCCGGCAGTGTGGGACGAACCGACCCGACCCGGCTGCAGATTCGCCTCGACGACGGTGAAGTAGCCACACCCCTCCAAGACGGCACCGTATGGTCACGGGCCACTACCCCGTTCCACTATCACGATGACCCCGACAAGACCGCGGCAACATTCGACGCCTCCGGTGAGTGGTACACGGTTGGAGATCGCGGCTACATCGACGCCGACGGCTATTTGTATCTGACCGGACGCACCGCCGAGTGCATCGTTTCAGGAGGAGTGAATCTCTATCCGGCTCGGGTCGATGAGGTGCTATTCGGCCATCCCGGAGTTCACGACGGTGCCGCCTTCGCTCTTGCTGATAGCGAACTCGGTCAGGTGATGGCCGCGGCGATCATCCCCGCTGACAAGACCCCTAGCGACGATCTGATCGAATCGGTGATCGCACATTGCCGAGAGACCATCGGCTCACAGCTCACACCGCGACATGTGTTCATCGTCGACGAACTACCTCGCACGGAGGCCGGGAAGCTGTACCGCCACCGACTCACAGAGCAGTTCTCGAATAGACCGAGGTGACGGGAAACAATCTTTCTCCCATGCGAGTCGTCCTGAATCTCTTCCTTCCGAGCATGCTCGAATTATCGAATTCCAGGAAGTTGCACTCCGCAGCGATTCTCCATCTCGGTTCCAACTCGAAACCCGATGAGGTTTATCGTGTCAATCTCGACTTCGGTAGCAGTCGTCGGGTCATAGGCTTCTTCGTGCTCCAACATTGTTTCAAGATCTTCTCTCAGATCCGAAGGAGATAGGGCCACTAACCGCTTCAACTCATCAAGGTGATCTATAGCTTCGTGTCGATCCCACCCGGTTGTGGATTATCGCCGCCAATTGAGCCGCCAGTTCCGACGAGCTCTGTGTCATCATTGAGTAATTCCCATATGGGCTCGTGGGGTACGATCGATTCCGACACGACGGTCTCGGTAGCAACCACAATATTGTCTCGGACGATGCTTGGACCCAAAGATCCGAGTCGGGGGACTGTCAGGAATTATTTGTCAGGTTGGTCGGCGTTGGCTGGCTGCTGGGTTGTGCGTCGGGTTGACCGCCGAGTTGTTGGCTTGGTCGCCATCGCCCGCCGGCGCGGTCGCCGGGTACGGCGATGTGCCCGCGGACAGCTATTACACCAAACCGGTCCAATGGTCGCGCGATAACGAGATCACCCGTGTGGGGAGTTGTTTTCGGCCCAACAATCACCGGGCAGAACTGTAGTTGCGGCTGCGAAGCGCCAGTACCGACCGTCACTGGACGCTTACGTGACCCGTCAGCAGAGATGTACTCCAGATCGAAGCGCTCTGGAAGGTTGAAGTCGAGTTGCACAGTCGAGAGCTGCCAGGAACGACCGATCGCGTCACCTACATCGACATCGATCTTGGGGCCATAAAATGCGCCTCCACCTTCATCAACCACGTAGTCCAAGCCACAGGTATCGAGAGCATCACGCAGACCATCGGCGGCTTGTGACCACAGTTCGTCTTCACCAACCGACTTGTCAGGCGGACGGGTCGAGAGTTTGGCGACAAAGTCATCGAAGCCGAATGCACGAAGCACGCTGAGCACAAAATCGAGCAGCGAAGCATTCGCTGAGCCCAAGCCGACTCGTTGCGTCTACGTGAGCGTTGGCGAGGCTGGCGCCGAGGCCGACGGGCCGGAAGGGGTCTGTCTATGGACGCCTGACGCCACACCTTGACGAAACGCTGATAGCCGGCGCCGATCGTCGCTGCTGCGACGGTCGCCATGACAATCCCGACGATTGTGATGACGTCTGGGGTGACGCCTGTGCGACGCAAACTGTGACCAATGGGGGTGAGGCTGCGGTCAACTGCCGTGCGCCAGTTTCCGTCGAACATGAAACGCTCCTCGCGGGGACGATTTCACGATAGCAGCACGTTGGGCACGATCCCAGGTCCTTGCCGGCGATACCAACGCGTGCGGGCTAGCAGTACGCAATCGGTGCTGACCCTGCGAGAATGGGGCAGCGATACCAACGCGTGCGGGCTAGCAGTACGCAATCGGTGCTGACCCTGCGAGAATGGGGCAGCGATACCAACGCGTGCGGGCTAGCAGTACGCAATCGGTGCTGACCCTGCGAGAATGGGGCAGCGATACCAACGCGTGCGGGCTAGCAGTACGCAATCGGTGCTGACCCTGCGAGAATGGGGCAGCGATACCAACGCGTGCGGGCTAGCAGTACGCAATCGGTGCTGACCCTGCGAGAATGGGGCAGCGATACCAACGCGTGCGGGCTAGCAGGTTGGCTGAGCGTGGCGTAGCTTGTCCGGAAGTAGTGGAGTAGCTTGTCGGGAGCTAACTGCGCATTGCTACGGGAGGCAACGAGATGAACTGGCCAGGAAAAACGAGCGCCCAACGTCGTGATCATGTCCAGGAGCAGGCTACGCCCCCCCCCCCCCCCCCCGGATCTCGTCGTCGGCGCCGTCGGCGAGCCGATCGGACTACAGGGCGGCTTGAAGCCGCCGCTGTGGCGGTGACTTCCGCCGTCCGCGACGGCCACGTCCGGCTGCGTCGGCCGATGTGTGCGTTGGCTGTGTTCGTGCTGCTGGTCACGGCGCTGGCTGTGGCCACGCCCCTGTCCCAGGCGCAGACACCGACGCCGGTGACGCTGGTGTCGAACGCCGGCCAGACTCGTAGTCATTACCAAAACTTTTACGCGGCGCAGAGCTTCACGACGGGGAGCACCACCGGCGGGTACACGCTGTCCGATGTCCGCATTCATCTGAGCGCAAATCAAAACAGCAATTGGGCGCCGGCGGTCAAGATCCGGGAGAACAACGCCAGCAACCAGCCAGGCGATGTGGTCGCCGCGCTCACGAACCCGGCCACCCTCACCAAGAATGCGGTTAATACTTTCACAGCGCCGGCGAACACCACCCTGTCGGCGTCGACGGTCTACTGGGTGTACGTCAACGACGGCGTCACCGGATCCAGGCGAGGAAGATTCAGTTATACGAACATCCTCACTGAGACGGGTCTGGCGGGCTGGTCCATCACCGATTCACGGTTGACGTCTAACGATGGCACCACTTGGAATGCGGGGGGCAACGTGGTGCTGTCGATGGAGCTCAAGGGCTACGCGACCAGCCCGCCCGCCACCACCACCACGACGACGACCACGACGACCACCACCGCGCCGGTCAACAGGGCGCCGGTGTTCGCGGCTGCTTCGTTGACGCGTAGTGTTGCGGAGAACACCGCGGCGAACACGAATGTGGGGGCGGCGGTTCCCGCGGCGACCGACGCCAACAGCGACTCGTTGACGTATTCGATGGAGGGCACAGACAGCGGCTCGTTCAGCTTCGATGCGGCGACGCGGCAGATCAAAACCAAGTCGGGTGTGACTTATGACTTTGAGACCAAGACGAGTTATTCGGTGACGATCAAGGCTTCCGACGGCACCGCCAGCGACACGGTGACGGTCACCATCAACTTGTCTGACGTGGCCGAGGCACCGTTGCGGCCTGCGGCGCCGTCGGTGTCGGCTACGTCGGGGTCGACGACGAGCCTGAACGTGGCCTGGACTGCGCCGGGCCGCAACGGAGGCCCCGCGTTGACCGGCTACAGCGTGCAGTATCGGGCTGGTTCGAGCGGTGTGTTCAGGGCTTGGTCGCATTCGGGGACGTCGGTGTCGGCGACGATCACCGGGCTGACCGCCAACACCAGCTATCAAGTGCAGGTACGGGCCCTCAACGGGGAGACGCCCAGCGGATGGTCGCCGTCGGGCACGGGCCGCACCAACGCCAACAGTGCGCCGGTGTTCGGCTTCCTCGCGCTGGGGCGGGGGGTCAGGGAGAACGCCGCGGCGAACACGAATGTGGGGGGAGGGGTGGTTCCTGCGGCGACCGACGCGGACGGTGACACGTTGACGTATTCGATGGAGGGCACCGACTCCGCCTCGTTCACTTTCGATGCGGCGACGCGACAGATCAAGACCAGGTCGGGTGTGACCTATGACTTCGAGACCAAGGCCAGTTATTCGGTGACGATCAAGGCTTCTGACGGGACGGCCAGCGACACGGTGACGGTCGTCATCAACTTGACTGATCTGGCTGAGCAGCCGTCGCGGCCTGCGGCGCCGTCGGTGTCGGCGACGTCGGGTTCGACGACGAGCGTGGACGTGGCCTGGACTGCGCCGGGCCGCAACGGAGGCCCCGCGTTGACCGGCTACAACGTCCAGTATCGGGCTGGTTCGAGCGGCGTGTTCAGGGCCTGGTCGCATTCGGGGACGTCGGTGTCGGCGACGATCACCGGGCTGACCGCCAACACCAGCTATCAAGTGCAGATACGCGCTCTCAACGGGGAGACGCCCAGTGCATGGTCGCCCTCTGGCACGGGCCGCACCAACTCGCCGGCCAACAGTGCGCCGGTGTTCGCGGCTGCTTCGTTGACGCGCAGTCTCGCGGAGAACACCGCCGTGAACACGAATGTGGGGGCGGTGGTTCCCGCGGCGACCGACGCCGACAGCGGCGACACGTTGACTTATTCGATGGAGGGCACAGACTCCGTCTCGTTCAGCTTCGATGCGGCGACCCGGCGTATCAAGACCAGGTCGGGTGTGTCTTATGACTTTGAGACCAAGAGCAGTTATTCGGTGACGATCAAGGCTTCCGACGGCACCGCCAGCGACACGGTGACGGTCACTATCAACTTGACTGATGTGGCTGAGCAGCCGTCGCGGCCGGCTGCGCCGTCGGTGTCGGCTACGTCGGGTTCGACGACGAGCGTGGATGTGGCCTGGACTGCGCCTGCCCGCAACGGAGGCCCCGCACTGACCGGCTACAACGTCCAGTACCGTGCTGGTTCCAGCGGTGTGTTCAGGGCCTGGCCGCATTCGGGTACGTCCACGTCAGCGACGATCACCGGACTGACCGCCAACACCAGCTATCAGGTGCAGATACGCGCCCTCAACGGGGAGACGCCCAGCGCATGGTCGCCCTCTGGCACGGGCCGCACCAACTCGCCGACCAACAGTGCGCCGGTGTTCGCGGCTGCTTCGTTGACGCGCAGTGTTGCGGAGAACACCGCCGCTAACACGAATGTGGGTTCGGTGGTTCCCGCGGCGACCGACGCCGACAGCGGCGACACGTTGACTTATTCGATGGAGGGCGCCAACTCCGCCTCGTTCAGCTTCGATGCGGCGACCCGGCGTATCAAGACCAGGTCGGGTGTGACCTATGACTTCGAGACCAAGAGCAGTTATTCGGTGACGATCAAGGCTTCCGACGGCACCGCCAGCGACACGGTGACGGTCACCATCAACTTGACTGACGTGGCCGAGCAGCCCGCGAGACCGGCGGCGCCGTCGGTGTCGGCGACGTCGGGGTCGACGACGAGCCTGAACGTGGCCTGGGGTGCGCCTGCCCGCAACGGAGGCCCCGCGTTGACCGGCTACAGCGTCCAGTACCGGGCCGGTTCCAGCGGTGTGTTCAGGGCCTGGTCGCATTCGGGGACGTCCACCTCAGCAACGATCACCGCGCTGACCGCCAACACCAGCTATCAAGTGCAGATACGCGCCCTCAACGGGGAGACCCCCAGCGCATGGTCGCCGTCGGGCACGGGCCGCACCAACACGCCGGCCAACAGTGCGCCGGCCAACAACACGCCGGCCAACAACACGCCTGTCAACAACACGCCTGATACCAGTGGGCCTGTCAACAATGCGCCGGTGTTCTACCCTGATATCGGCGGCGGGCCCGTCCAGAGCAGCGTTGACTTTGAGTGGACGGTGGACCATGACATCGAGAGCCTCGACGGGGACCACGGCGAGCTTACGGGTTCTTGGTCTGATGGTTTGACTCTGTGGATCGTCGACAACGACTTCAGCGGCGGCGGGGTGTATGCGTATGGTCTTGACACCGGTGAGCGTGTTGAGCACAGCGAGTTCATGCTTGACGACGCCAACCGTTTCCCGCGTGGTTTGTGGTCCCAGACGGGAACTGTTTGGGTTTCTGACAGCGGCGAGGACCGGGTCTTCGTCTACGACTTCGACAGCGGCGACCGTCTCGTCGGGCGCGAGGTCGTGCTTGGCGGGGCCAACAGCGACGCTCGCGGTGTCTGGTCCGACGGTGAGGTCTTGTGGGTGCTTGACCAGCAGCAGGCGTTGTTCGCCTATGACCTGGGGAGCGGGCGGCTGCTCGGCCACTATCTGCTCGACAACAACAACAGCGACCCCCGCGGCCTGTGGTCTGACGGTGTCGCTGTTTGGGTCTCTGACCACACCGCCAAACGCATCTTCGCCTACCGCCTGCCCGACCCGACCGCACAGACGGTCGCAGTCCAAAACACCCGGGCGGGCAGCGAGACCCGAAACGCCCGGGCGGGCAGCGAAGCGCCGCAGTTCCTTGAGCGTGTCCCCAGCGAGGAGTTCGGGGAGCTTTCCAGTGCCGGCAACCACAGCCCCAGAGGTATCTGGTCTGACGGCGACTTCATGTATGTCGTTGACCAATGGAGCAGCCGCATCTACACCTACAACATGCCCGACGCTATCGACGCGCGCCTCGCTGCGCTGTCGCTCAGCGGCGTCGACTTCGGCGAGTTCAACCCCGACCGCGTCGACTACACCGCTGTCGCCGACGACGGCGCAGTCGACACTGTCGTGACAGCCCAAACAACACAACCCCAAGCCCACGTCGAGATCAAACCCGACGGCGACGGTCACCAGGTCGCGCTCGACGACCTCACAGAGATCACCGTCACAGTGACCTCCGCGGACAACACCCGCACCAGAACCTACCGCGTGGCCCTCACCCGAAAAACAGCCGCGGAGACCACCACCATCAACGTCGCCGTCTGGCGGAACGCGCACAAACCCACAAACCTCTACATCAGCACCCGCGCACCAGGTCTGGACCGGACCATCCACAACAACGACGGACCGCTCACCATGACCCTCTACACAAACCCCCTCACCGGCACCCAGAACTGGTACCGCAGCACCCTCACACCCATCAAAACCATCCTCGCGGACGGCTCAACGGCCACCATCGACGTCGCCGTCTGGCGGAACGCGCACAAACCCACAAACCTCTACATCAGCACCCGCACACCAGGCCAGCACTGGACCACCCACGACAACAACGGACCGCTCACCATGACCCTCCACACAAACCCCCTCACCGGCACCCACAACTGGTACCACAGCACCCCCACACCCATCAAAACCACCCAACAACAACACTGAACCACACCCAGTGAGCATCGCAAGGCAAATTCGGTCATCAGTTGTTCTGGCCGGTTGTCCATCAGGCCATCAGGGGGCGAAAAGAAACCCAAGAATCGCTCGTGTCGTCTGTAGCCCATGATTTCTCCTGTGCTCGACCTCGGACCAACGCAACCGGACCGAAGGCGCAGACTAACCATACGCAACCGTGCGCCTTTAGCATCAGCGAGAAGCACCGGCTGTCACCGCAACAGCTTTCGTCCATCTGCGAGCGCTCCAATGCTCAGTTTCAAGCAGGGCAGACACATGTCGTAACGTCGGGTTGATGAGTGAAACCGAACAAAGTCGACCAGTCGATGCAGAGAGCTCCGTCGACCAGGAATCCGAGGCGCCACCGGACCTTGGTGGCGCGCCGAAATTCCACACTGATCGCAACCACTACGGACCTGCCTTCGAGCAGTGGATCACCCGGCGATACCCGAACCGTGCCGGTGCCACCGTCACCAACATCGACATCCCGGTGTCTACCGGTTTCTCCAATGAGACGGTTTTCTTCGACGCCTCGTGGTCAGAGGAGGGATCTGAATGCTCCGACCGTTTCGTGGCCCGCATTGAACCGACCGGAGGCGCGCTGTTCCCAGCCCAGAGCGACCGCTGCGGCGTATCAGTTGAGGTGCAGTACAGAGCAATGGAGACCGTCGGGCTTCACTGTGATGCTCCGGTGCCCGAACTTCTCGGCTATGAGTCAGACCCGGCGATCATCGGTCAACCCTTCTTCGTGATGGGATTCACCGAGGGGCGGGTGCCGGCTGATCGGCCCCGCTATTCCGAAGAGGGCTTCCTGGTTGATGAAGCGACACCCGCCGAGCGCCATCGTATGGTCGCTACCGGTTTGGAGGCAATGGCGCAGATCCACTCTATTGACTGGCGTGAGGCCGGACTGGATTGGCTCGACACCAGCGGCAACCGCCAACCCAGTACCCGAGTGCAACTTGATCTCTACCGGGCGTCCACGACCCGTGAACTGGCCGGTCGGGAACATCCGGTACTTTCTGCAGCTCTTGATTGGCTTGTCGCGAACGACCCGCAAGACGATCGTGTTGGTTTGTCGTGGGGCGACAGCCGTCTGGGAAACATCTTGTGGCAGGACTACCGCCCTGCAGCGGTGCTCGATTGGGAGGCTTGTGCGCTATCGCCAACCGAAGCAGACGTTGGTTGGTGGCTGATGTTTGATCGGATGTCGTTCGATGACGTGGGAGCTGCCCGCATGGAGGGGTTTCCTACCCGATCCGAGATGATCGCTCTCTACGAGCAGGCGTCTGGTCGTGAGGTTCGTGCCCCCCACTACTGGGAAGTCTTCGGAGCTACGCGCTTTTGCGCGATCTTCATCGGGCTCGGCGACCGCATGACCAACAGTGGTCTTCTGCCCCCCGAGATGAACCCCGCAGTCGGCAACATGGTTACCCAAGCACTGGCTGACCTGCTCGGTATCGAGAACCCAACCCCATCAACGATCGGTTAGCGATCTACCGGGTGTGGCCCGAGCCGCGGTCGATTCGGCCCTCAGGCGACATCGCCTATGGCGCTGGCGGCTTTTTCGCTGACGACAGTGCTGGAACCACCGGGTTTCATAGAGACGCCGTAGAGGCAGTCGGCGATTTCCATCGTCCGTTTCTGATGGCTGACCAGCACCAGTTGCGCATCGGCTCTGAACTCATCGACCAAATTCAAGAAACGATGCAGGTTGACATCGTCGAGAGCCACCTCCACTTCGTCTAGGACGTAGAACGGCGAAGGGCGGCTCATAAATACCGCAAAGAGGAATGCCAATGCCGTCAGAGTCCGTTCACCACCGGACAACAACGACAGCTTGCGAACGTTCTTCCCGCCCGGTTTTGCCGAGACGTCAATTCCTGTATTGAGCAGATCGTCGGGAGTGCTCAGTTGGATTGATCCACTCCCACCTGGGAAGAGGGTCTCGAACAGCTGCTCGAAATTGATGGCGACATCCGCGAAAGCGCTCGCGAAGGTCGTGACAATATCGTCGTCGATTGAAGCGATGACCTTGGTCAGTTCACGTCGCGTGGCGACGATGTCGGCGATCTGAGCTTGCAGAAACTCGTAGCGCTCCTGCAAGGCCTGGCACTCCTCCAAGGCCAGCGGATTGATCGGACCCATGATCTCAAGCTCGTTTTGCAGCTGCTCTATTCGGCGTGCAGGGTCAACTCCCTCATCAAGCGGCGGGCAAGGGGCCGACACGGCTACATCGGGCGCCACCTTGTGTTCTGCGCGGAGGCTTTCAACAACAGTCTGGAGTTTGGTTCTGAGTTCGGCCCGCTCAATTGCCGCACTTGCTACCCGTTCCCGCAGTTTCTCGAACTGTTGGTCTAGACCTACCCTCTCGCTGCGGAGATCAGTGAGCTGATGCACTATCTGACGGACAGTCTCGGACTGCTGCTCATGAGCTATGCGGGCCTCGCTGAGTCGGGATTCGATCGTCGCTGACCGTGAGTCAAGCACCTCCGCCAGCTTGTCGAGCACAGTTGCGCGACGGTCCAGTAATTCTCGCTGTTGGCCCGCCGTGGATCTTTCCGAAACATCGCGTTCGAGTCTGGCTTCGATCTCCGCGATGCGGGTCCGTAACCCGTTTTCGCGTTCGTTGATCGCCGAGGCACGAACCTCAACATCGGTGCGCAACGCGGCGACCGCGTTAGCACGATCTTGAATATCTGCTCTCGCGACTGAAATGCGGAGCGTCTCTTCTCGTTGCTCGGATTCGGCGGCTTCGAGCACCAAGCGGGAACTTTCGAGCTCGTCAAACCTGCTCTGTTCGCTACCTAGGCGGGCGAGCAGCTCATCAAGACCGGTCCGAAGCGCATCGGATTCGGTGGTGAAATCACGGCGCTCAGCTTCAAGCTGCTGACATTCAGCAACTGCAGTCTCAAGTGCAGAACCGACCTCCGTTAGGCGCTCCGAGAGATCGGCCGCAGCATCGACGCGATCGGCAAGTTCCAAACGGGCTGCGGTGACCCGTTCCGACGCTTTTTGGCAATCGACTCCCGCCACAACGACCTGTTCGCTTGCTTCGGTGAGCGCGGCGGCGGTCGCAGTCGACCCGCTACCGCCAATACGCCAGCCGTCTGGTCCAATGAACTCTCCAGCGGAAGTAACGAAGCAACGCATGGGGTCTTGCAACGCTCGATCCACCGCGGTCTGCCAGTCACCATCAACTATCTCAACATCACCGATCAGCACGTCCAGCAGCGCATCAACACCTCGCTGAGTGCCTCGTACCCGGTCGCGAAGCAGGTTCTTGGAACCCGCAGAGTCTGCAGACAACCAGCTACGCAACCTTGAACCTTCGCTAGCGGCTTTATCAGAACCGTGCTTAGGCAGCATCCCAAGAGCCAATACTGCGCCAGAGGATCCGCTGGCGCGCAGCGCCTCAAAAGTGGCACGAGCCGCGCCGGGGTCCCGCACGATGATCGCATTCAACCCTGCGCCAACAGCAGATTCGAACGCAGTCTCAAATCCCTCATCGATGGCCACCAAGTCGAGCAGCGTGCCCAGCACGCCTTCGACATGGGCCACTCGCTCGGCCCCTGCCCGCGAGCGAGCCTCGTGTAGCGCGAGCGTCAACGCTTCGGCCCGAGCCAACCATCGTTGCTGGGTCGCGTCGGCTTCAGAGTGAGCAGCGTTTTCTGTGTCGAGGGTTGCTTCGGCTGCCCGTTGGGTTGCCTGAGCCGCGTCTAGCTCAGCAACCACCCCACGGTGTTCTGCTTGAATACCGTCGAGTTCGATCCGCTGGGAGCCCAAGCGTGAGTCGAGCGTCAAGTGCTGCTCTGCCAGCTTGTCCAAGCGCGCTTGTGGCCGCTGCCGTTCTTTGGTTCCTGTTTCGATTGCAGCGCGAAGACCTGCAAGCTCACCCCGGGCCTCAGCAGCCTTGTTTGTGGGCGCTGATTCTACTTCGGCTGATTGGTCATCAAGAGCCGCTCGATCGCTCGCCACTTGCTGCTCTTTGGCTTCCAGGGTTACTGCGTCACCCCTCAGCGTCGTGGCTTCGGTTTCGGCTTCGGCGAGGGCCAGACGCAGACGTGTGGCCTCCGACTCGAGGTTGGCTATAACGCCCCGATCCGTGAATGTGGATCGGTCACGGTCTATCCCGCGACGACGTTCGGTCACAAGTGCAGCCAGTCCCCTGGCGCGTTCGCGCATGGATTCGAGTCGCCGCAAGGTTTCGCCGAGGTCATCTTCGGAGCGGTCTGAGAGCTGGCTCTCGCAAGCCGAGATGGCTTCGTCGAGATCAGCCAGTCGAGCCTTCGCAGTCTGTTGCAGAGCGTGGATCGGTTGTTCTTGGATGGCTTGCAACTGGTTGCGGAGTTCGGCGATCTGTCTGCCCGCCAGGTGCAGCCGCCGAGCCACCAGTTCTTCGACGAGGTCGCCATGGAGGCGGGCAGCTTCAGCCTGCTTCTCAAGCGGGCGCAACTGACGCCTGACTTCCCGAATGATGTCTTTCACCCTTGTGAGGTCGCTGTCCGATGTTACCAGGCGACGTTCAGCGCGTTCCTTGCGCTTGCGGTACTTCAAGACACCTGCGGCTTCTTCGATAATCGCTCGCCGATCTTGGGGTCGAGAGGTGAGGACCGCGTCGATCTGTCCTTGCGAGACGATCACATGTTGCTGCCGTCCAACTCCACCGTCGCTCAACAACTCTGTGACGTCGATAAGACGACAACCGACGCCATTGATTGCGTACTCGGATTCGCCGCTGCGAAATAGCGTGCGACTGATTCTCACCTCGTTGAAGTCGACTGGGAGCGTGCCTGAGTGATTGTCGATCGTGAGGGAAACTTCGGCTCGACCCAAGGCAAGCTTTTCGCTGGTCCCGGCGAAAATTACGTCGTCCATCTTGCTGGACCGCAGCGCATTTGGAGCCTGTGATCCAAGCACCCAGGCAATGGCGTCCACAACATTTGACTTTCCGCTGCCGTTGGGACCGACGATTACGGTGACGCCTGGCTCAAGATCAATCGAAGTCGTATCTGCGAACGACTTGAATCCCTTCAACGTGAGGTTCTTCAGATACATCCCACTCAAATGTATCAGCCCAAATTACATTGATGAGACTTCACACCTGTGTTTGACAGAAATACGTCCAGGTGCCACGGAACTTGACCCGCTGTATCGGTAAACGGGACCTGGCACTGAGCTCACCATGGCGCCCCCAAACCATCAGGTGGCTTCCGTACTCACCGGGGTTGCCCACAGGATCAATGAACTCCCGTTCGGGGATCGATGTGCCGCGATGCTTGATGGCGTCGTGCAGGGTTCCAACCAGCGCACGATGGAGCCGCCTGATCTCCTGGCTTGTCAAGGAGTCGCTCATCCGATTGTGGCGAAGCCCCGCGTGGAACAAGATCTCGTCGGCGTAGATATTGCCGATCCCTACGACAAACGACGGATCAGTGAGCAAAGTCTTCAACCTGACCCGGCGCTGGAGCAGACTCCGGCCAAACGTCGTCCAAGTGACCGGCCCGGAGACTGGGTCAAGCCCGAGATCTTCGGGGTCAGGGAGTTCATCGTTGATTGAGTCGTTATCGACGACGAACATCTCAGAAGTGCCCCTTGCGTCGAGCAGACGCAACTGGCCATGCTGCGTGAACGTGATGACCACTTCGGTCTCCGGATCCACCGCTTCCTTGTTGGCTGTACGACGCAACGATCCGCTTGAACCCAAGTCCACAACCAATTTGGACTCATTGTCGAGTCCGATTGTGATGTGCAACCCAAGCCGCCGAACTGCGGTGATCTTGTTCCCAACCAGGCGAGAGGCGAACGAATTGCGGGTTCGATATCGCCTCAGCACCTTCATGCTCATCGCCTCAGCGCTCTTGATTTTCTTCCCAACGATGTCTCGCTCGAGATCACGGCGCACCGTTTCGACTTCAGGTAACTCAAACATCGAGTGCTCCATCCTCACCGGAGCGGGCTTCCCATGCGACACGGGCAGCCCGCCGTTGAGCTTGCTTGATTGTAGTGCCTTCCCCAGTTCCGCCGACGTCGCCTCCGATCCTCACCGCTGCTCGAAACAGCCTGTTGTGGTGAGGGCCCGTCTGCGTAACGTCGTATTCCGGTGAAGCCAGCCCGTCGCGGACGGCGGATTCTTGCAGCAGCGTCTTGTAGTCGCGCGCTCCAGGTTGACTAGCCGCCTCGTCGATACGGTCACCAAACTGGGCTAGGACGAACTCGCGGGCTGACTCAAACCCACCATCAACGTAGACCGCACCAATAATTGCTTCGAGCGCATCGGAGACAATAGACGCCTTGGTGCGCCCACCAGAACTCTCTTCTCCCTTTCCGAGGCGAAGGTGTCCGCCGAGTTCAACGTCCACCGCCAGATCGGTAAGTGTGGCGGCGTTCACGACAGCGGCTCGTGTTTTTGCCATCTGCCCCTCGGGCAGGTCGGGGAATCGTTGGTAAAGAAAATCTGCGACAACCAGGCCAAGGACTGCGTCACCGAGGAACTCGAGTCGTTCGTTGCTAGGTCCGCCATCATGTTCGGCGCACCAAGAACGGTGCGTGACCGCCAACTCGAGTTGGCCGGGTTCGTCGAAACGATACCCGAGTCGGTTCTCGAGCACAGATAGCGGACGCAGTGCTCAGCGCCTCAACCCAGCTTTGCGGCGACGTAATCGACGGCGTCGCGAACGGTTCGTAGATCCTCAAGATCTTCATCCTCGATTCGAAAACCCGCTGAACGTTCAGCTAGTTCCTCTTCGAGAGCTTCAACAAGTTCTATAAGAGCTAGCGAGTCAGCGTCGAGATCATCAGCGAATGCATCGCCTTCGTTGATCGACAGCGGCTCAATCTCAAGAATGTCGGCAAGCTGGTCCCTGACGAGAGCGAGGATCTCCTCACGACTCATGGGAGCCTGTTCCACATGCGTTTCTGCGGGCAACTGCACCCCTCCTAGTCACCAGAACGGTCCGATGCTATCGGAAGTCACGGGCCACTCCTCTGTCTAGGATTGAAATAACATTGAATATATTAAAATTTTGTTAATGCTGGCGGACCGCTGCGGACAAATGATCGACCATTCCGACATCAACCATCTCCGCGGCGATACGGATGGCATTGGCCATGGCATCAGCCGAACTGGAGCCGTGCGAAATGACGCACACCCCCTTCACGCCCAACAACAGCGCCCCACCAGTGGAGTCGGGATGCAACTCAGCGAGCATCGAATCGAGCGGAGCAGACAACATCTCACCAGCTCGTCGGGTCTTATCGTCAGTATCGATCGCGGTAAGCAGTCGGCTGAGAAGCGCCGACATAGCGCCCTCCAGTGTCTTGAGAGTCACGTTGCCGGTGAACCCGTCGGTGACGACCACGTCAACTTCGTCGGTCATAACGTCGCGACCTTCAACGTTGCCGATCCATTCGGCACCGCTCGACTTCGCCCAGTTGTTTTCGTTGAGTAGTTCGAAACACTCCTTCACAAACTTGTTGCCCTTGCCCGCTTCTTCACCGATCGACAGCAACCCGACTCTGGGACGTTCAATTCTGAAACGATCACGGGCGTAAACGCAGCCCATCTGGGCGAACTCAACGAGCCATTCGGGGCGACACTCCGCATTTGCCCCCGCATCAAGCAAAGTCGTGGGAGTGCTCTGGGGCACCGGTACAGGTATGGCAATCGCGGGCCGATTGATCCCCCGTATACGCCCCATGCGCAGCAACGCAGATGCCATGGTGGCGCCCGTGTTTCCGGCGGACACCATCGCTGAGGCACGACCATCGCGAACCGCCGTAGCAGCACGCACCAACGACGAGTCTCTCATACGACGAACGCTTGAACCCGGTTCAGCATCCATTGCGATCACTTCGCTGGCTTCAATTACTTCCAAGCCTCCGGTATCGGTGAGGTCCGCTGATCTTCCAACCAATACCACCGGGATACCCATTTCGGATGCGGCGCGTCGAGCACCGGCAACGATTTCTGTTGGGGCGTTGTCACCACCCATGGCGTCAACCGCAATGGGCAGCATTGATCAGCTGACGTCGATGGCTTGGCGGCCGCCGTACCACCCACAATTACCGCAAGCCCGGTGCGGGCGTTTGGTGGCGTCACAACGCGGACAAGCGCTGCGAGCCGACGCTCGAACGCGCCAAGCCGAAGCACGCCTGCTCCGACTCTTCGATTTCGACGTTTTTTTCTTTGGGACGGCCATCGCGAACCTGTTTCTTGCGGAATCTCTCAGGCCGAAGTTGACCGACCCGAGCAACAAAGGTTATCGACACCCCGCGACGACACCACCGCGAACACATCGATTAAGGCATCGATATCACCCGTCGAAAGTCAACTCGTCGAGGATCGACCAACGGGGATCAATTCTTGAGTCGTCGTCTTCGGGTGCCCCGGTTGGGAATCGGTCCGGCGCCGGACCCTCGCATTCGGTACGACAAAGGGGAGCAAGCGGGAGGCAGATTAAAGCAACCTCACGCAGCATGGGTCCGAGATCAATGCCTTCTTCTTGGATCGCCCATGCTTCTTGGATCGCCCATGTCTCTGGTTCGGTTGGGTGAACCTCAAACAGTTCCTGAATCTCAGCTAGGAGATCCCCTTGCATCGGCTCTAGACAGCGACGACAGGGCACAGACCAACGTCCACTGGCGGTACCGGTAACCAAGACTCCCTCGGTGTCAGTCCGTTGAGAATCGTGATCGGACACTCCGGCCGCGTTGGGGTCAGAACCAGTGCGCTCCAAAACGAGATCTAGCACCAGGCGACCATCGACGACCGTTGAGCGCATTTTAGAGTCAGACAACTCCATGTCGGCGAGCGTTGCTTCTGTTCGCAGAACAAGGCGTGATTCGGCTTGACTGAAAAGCCCAGCCGTTTCCACCACAAATTGAGCGCCGTGCTTCACTCGCGATCCTGGTCGAAAAACTCGTCCCTTTCCAGAGTTGGAAGTGCGGGAATCGACTCATGGGATTGCGCGGCGCCTTGCATACGCGACCGGCCAAATGCAACCGAGCGAGAAATCCGCTCGAGCACAACCTCCAGACGACCGAGTTCTTGATCGCACCAGTCCTCAGTGTTCAGCCGAAGATCCCTGGCTTCTTGTTCCGCCTCCGAGACGACTCGTCGAGCGTGATCGTTTGCCTCTTTCACCAGTTCAGTTCGCTGCACCATGCGCTGGGCAGTATCGCGCGCCCTTGCAATCAACAGATCGCCTTCTCCTTGAACACGAGCCAAAAAATCATCGCGTTCCTTGAGTAGCCAGCGAGCGGCTCGAAACTCCTCGGGAAGGCGTTGCACCGCAGCGTTCAACAATTCCAATACCTCGTTCTTGTTGATTATCGAAGACGCCGACATCGGCATCGGGCGAGCTCTCTCGATCAGATCAATCACCGCGTTCAGAATTTCTTCAGCCTCTAAAGGACGGTACGCTAAAGGCGCGGTCTCAGCGGGCGAGTCTCCGGTATTTTGATCGGTCATACGTATCGCTCTCTTAATCGACGAGCCACGCTTGTTGGAACCATTTTAGATATATCACCGCCAAACCTGGTGAAGTCACGGATGAACTTCGATGCCAAGAACGAACTGCTTGACGCCGATGGGATGAACAGCGTGTGGATACCCGACGCGGCGTTGTTCATCTGAGCCATCTGTAACTCGTTTTCGAAATCGGAGACGGCCCGCAGACCTTTCAGAATGAAGTCGGCTTCTATCTCCGAAGCAAGGGCGACAACTAGCCCCGCGAACATCCGCACCGTGACGTTGGGCAGATGTTCGGTGGCCTCGCGAATCATGGCCTCACGGTCGTTGAGATCGAAGACGCCGTCCTTGGTGGTGTTGACCATGGTCGCCACCACAACTTCGTCGAACAACTTCGCCGCAGTCTCGATGATCTCAATGTGCCCGTTGTGGACGGGATCAAACGAACCGGGATAGAGGACACGGGTCACGGGATTCGGGTCTCCGTAGCAGCGGGGGCAAAGGCGAGCGTCACCACGGTACCTCCGTAACGGCGCACCCGATGGGTATCCCACGATTTGGGCAGATCGATTTCACGGTCGGATTCGATAGCAACTACCGCATCTGTTGGGTGAGCGAGCAGTTCTGGCCAGCAATCAAACGAATACGGGGGGTCCAACAACAAGAGGTCGTACGGCTCGACGTGGGCCAAGAACGTGGTTGCGTCAGCAGGTACGACCGTCGCCTGATCCTGCAATCCCAAAGAAGCAAGATTTTCACGGAGAACCGTTAAAGCTTGTCGATCATTCTCGACAAACATCACTCGCGCCGCTCCACGCGACAACGCTTCAATTCCCAGCGCGCCAGATCCGGCGAACAAGTCAAGGACGACCGCGTCGGTGATAGCACCGAGGGAGTACAACGAGTTGAACATTGCTTCGCGTACTCGATCTGCGGTGGGACGAATGTTCTCGGAGTCTCCGGCATTGATTCGTCGTCCACCAATCGACCCGGCTACGACACGCATGTGTACCAGTGTGGCCCGTCAAGATACGGTCACCTCATGGGTGCACCCGAAACCATCGTCTGCGTTGATTGCGGAGGCAGGTGCCATCTCCTCTCCTATGCGCCCGACGAGGGTTTCGAGCCGGGTGATATCGTCGCTTATCGTTGCGCTGACTGCGGTGATCGCTGGGACATCGAGTTGGCCGTCGACGATCTCGAGCCACCCGGAACTGGTTAGCTTTTCATCAGGAACTCGGCCTCGTCGTCGCCGAGCATGAAGTCGACCTCTTCGCTCAACTCTAGATGATCGGTCAGTTCCGGGTCTTGGGTGACGATCTCGTTGGCTATCTCCCTGGCAAGTTCCACCCACTCCTTGTCACGTCGCAACGAGGCCAGACGAAGGTCGTTTCTTCCCTTCTGGCGCTCCCCCATTATCGTTCCCTCTCCGCGCAACTCGAGGTCGATTTCTGCCAACTCGAACCCGTCAGTGCTCTCCACAAGCGCTTCAAGGCGGGCTTTGCCGACCTTGGTGCCCGGATCGCCGAGCAGGTAGCAACGTCCTTGATATTGTCCACGACCGACCCTCCCACGGAGTTGGTGTAGCTGAGCCATCCCGAAACGGTCGGCATCAAAAATGACCATCACGGTGGCATTGGGCACGTCAACGCCTACCTCGATCACTGTGGTCGCAACCAGCACGTCAATGGATCCCGACCGAAAGTGGGCCATGGTCGCTTCTTTTTCGCCGGGCGACACGCGCCCATGCAACAGACCCACACGCAGGCCCAACAGCTCGCCCTCCTGCAGTTCGACATAGGTGTCTTCGACGCTGCGCACTTCGATTGCCGCGGACTCCTCGATCAGTGGGCAGACAACGTAGGCCTGACGGCTGTGGGCCACCTCGGCTCGAACCGTTTCCCACACCGCGCTCTCGGCTATCGGTCCTTCGGCCCAACTAGTGATGCTCGGGGATCGGCCCGGCGGCATCTCGTCGAGCACGCTGACATCAAGGTCGCCGTAGACGGTCATTGCTGCGGTGCGCGGGATCGGGGTTGCAGTCATCACCAACATATCGGGCACTCTTATCGACTCGCCCTTATCCCTGAGCGCAGCCCTCTGTTCAACTCCAAACCGATGCTGTTCATCAATGACCACCATGCCCAGGGACTGATACTGGACCTTCTCCTGAATGAGTGCGTGGGTTCCGATGACGATGTCGACCTTGCCGACGATCAAATCAGCGAGAACTTTGCGGCGCTGGGTCGCTCCGACGCTGTTGGTCAACAGTTCCACGCGAAGCGGTCGGTCACCCATCAACGAGGTCAGATCAGGTACCGACAGATCACCGAGCATGTCGCTCACCCCAAGATAATGCTGTTCGGCGAGAACCTCGGTGGGAGCCATGAATGCGCCCTGGTAACCGCCCTGAACAGCGGTCAACAACGCAGTCACCGCGACCAGAGTCTTGCCCGAACCCACATCCCCTTGCAGCAGGCGATGCATCGGATATTCAACGGCGAGGTCACGGGCGATCTCGGCATTGACTCGTCGTTGCGCTTCCGTGAGCGCGAAAGGCAAGCGCGCATGGAACCGATCAACGAGCTCGCCAGACATGTCGTGGGCAACTCCAGACGTTTCGCGTTCTATGCTCTTCTTGCGACGAATCAACTCCAGCTGCACTCGAAAGAGTTCGTCAAACACGAGTCGGCGGCGGGCTTGGTCCATTTCGACCATCGAGGACGGGTGGTGAATGCCGTGTAGCGCAGCTTCGCGATCGACAAAATCGAACCGATCAAGCACTTCAGGTGGAACTGGATCGCTGAAGCCCCGCACCCGGCTTCGGCTGAGAGCCTCCTCTATGAGTTCGGCTAGTTTCAATGTCGTCAACCCGGCCTTCTCAGACTGGGGGTACACGGGGATTATCCGGCCAGTTTTGTCTCCGACAAGATCAACCACCGGAGAGGTCATTTGACGCGCTCCTCGGAAGAGTTCGAACTTGCCATGAACGAGCACTTCCATTCCCTCGGTGAGTTGCCGCTCACGCCATTGCTGGTTGAAAAAGGTGAGGGTGAGCTTGCCTGTACCGTCGCCTATCACAACGTTGGTCAACGTTCGGCGCCCTCTCAACCGTCGGCTTTTTGTACTGCGCACGGTGCCCAGCACAGTTGCCTCGTCACCAGGGAGGAGCTCGCCGATCTGGGCTTGCCGGGTGCGATCCAGATAACGGCGCGGATAGTGCTGTATCAGGTCAAGGACCGTTGTGATCTCTACGGCCAGAAGTCGGTCTGCGGTTCGTTCGCCGACTCCACGCAACTGTCCGACTCTGATGCCCGCGAGATCCGGCAACGTCAACGGGGGGTCACCGGCCGGCATGTGCGTCTACTCCAACCCGAAGAAATAGGGGTAGAGCGGTTGTCCGCCGTGGTGTACCTCCACCTCCACGTCGGGATGGTTTCGGGTGATCCACGACTCGATCATCGCGGTTGTGTAATGGTCGGCGTCCTCACCCGTAATGACGGTCAGCAACTCGTGGTCTTCGTCGACGATCGCGGCAAGTAAACCAGTTGCGGCGACAACCATTGATGAGTCCACCGCTTGGATTCCCGCTTGGCAAATACCTAGCCAATCTCCTTGCGTGATAGGTCCTGCGTCGCTCGTCGCATCACGCACGGCTTTGGTTACTTCGCCCGAAACCACAGCTCTGAACGCTTCAGTCATCGAAGCCGCGTTCACAGACGCGGTCGCTTGAGGGTCATAGGCCATAAGACCTGCCAGCGCTTCTGTGACGCTTGCCGTGGCAACAACTTCCACGGTACGGCTTGTCTGTTCTGAAACTTGTCGGGCCACCGCGGTGATGTTTTTGTTGTTGGGAAGAATGATCACTTCAGGCGCTGAGACCGATTCGACCGCTGCTAACAACTCCGCTGTCGACGGATTCATTGACTGTCCGCCAGCGACAACAGCCTGAACTCCCATTGATTTCAAGATGGCAACCACACCCGACCCAGCGCCAACGGCAACAACCGCGGTGGGAACCGTTGGGCCTTTTGCTGCGCCATTACCGCGTTGCGATGTGTCGCTGTCGAGAGCCGCGGCGACCCAATCACGTTCTTCGAGTTCTGCAAGCTCATCAAGCAGATCCGTGACTCTGATGTTGTGGGGGCGCCCAATCTCAATGCCGCATTCGATGGCCGATCCTATGTCGTCGCAGTGGATGTGGCAGTTATAGATGCCCCCGTCGCCGACGACGACGATGGAGTCGCCAACTTGAGCCCACGCCTCTTTGAAGCCGGCGATTTCCTGATCGGGAGCGTCAAGCAAAAACATGACCTCGTATCTGAGATCCGCGATTGACGGTCCGCCTTCACCGCGCGCCGCACCTAGCTGTCGGTGATGGGGAGCCGCCTTTGAAGTGGCCTCTGGTTCGGGCATCGGCCGATCGTCGACAACATGGAGCGCCGCGTCATACAGGAGCAGGAGTCCGGCCCCACCGGCGTCTACGACACCAGCGTCAGCCAAAACCTGCAACAGTGTCGGGGTTCGCTCAAGCGACGCAGCCGCTTCATCGCGAGCCGCTTCAAGGACTCCGCAGAGATCGGTGCCTTGGGTTGCAGCATCGGCGGCCGCTTTTGAGGACTCCCTGATCACCGTGAGGATCGTTCCTTCGACTGGATTCCCAACTGCGGTGTAGGCACCCTTGGCCGCGGCGGTCAACCCTGTTGCGAGAAGCCGACCGTCGATGGAGGCATGCTCAGCTACTACGCCAGAGAATCCGCGCAGGATTTGCGACAAGATCACACCGCTGTTTCCCCGGGCTCCCATCAGCGAGCCGTGAGCGATGCCGTTGCACACCGAAGCCATGTCGTCACCGGTGGCGCCGAGTTCTTCAACAACCGAGCGCAGAGTCAACGACATGTTGGTTCCGGTGTCACCGTCTGGAACCGGATAAACGTTGAGCTTGTTGATCGCCTCTCGATGGTCGGTCAACGCGTCGCGAAAAGTGATGACTATGCCACGAAGGGAGGCTGCATCAATTGAGTCGAGCGCCACGACGACGGATGGTACCTCCCGCGAGTGGTTCGCGCGAGGTTCAAACCCGCTCTTGTTCGGTACGCTCTGTTCCCATGCAGGGCGTCATCAAGAATTTCGACCCGGGCACCGGTGACGGGGTCTTGATCAACGAAGCTGACCTCGCCGACGTTGATCTCGCCGACGACGCTCTGGAAGGTTCGGTTTTTCGGATGCTGCGACAGGGCCAGCGTGTGCAGTTCGATCTCGACGAATCCGGCAGGGCAACGGCTCTGCGCCTTGGTTCCGAGGTCGACATGGCAACCCCCGACCTCTAAGCAGAGTCGGCGGGACTACATCACCTCGGCTATGCCCAACTCGGCGTATCGCTGATTCGCGTAGTTGGTTCGAAACATCTCGCGCAGCTTCAAGGCGGCTTCGTCGTATGCCTCGGGGTCGGTCCAGGTGTCGCGTGGGTTGAATATCGTGTCATCGACGCCATCGCACTTTGTTGGCGTTTTCAGTCCGAGGATCGGCTGTACCGCAAGTTCAGCGTCGTCGAACTCGCCCTTCAGGGCAGCATTCAGCAGTCGACGCGTCACCTTCAGCGACATCCGCTCTCCAGTGCCATAAGGACCACCGCTCCACCCGGTGTTCAACAAGATGCAGCGCGAGTTGTGGTCCGCCATCCGTTGAGCCAACAACTCCGCGTAAACGGAGGGCTTCTGCGACATGAAAGCGGCACCGAAGCAGCCCGAAAAAGAAGGAACCGGTTCAGTGACTCCCACTTCGGTTCCCGCCAATTTTGAGGTGAAACCCATCACGAAGTGGTACATCGCCTCGTCGGGGTCGAGAACGGAGACCGGTGGGAGCACACCGAAGGCATCCGCGGTGAGCAGGACGATCGATTCAGGGTGCGGCCCACTCGCCCCGTTGGCGACATTGGGGTTGGCGCTCAGCGGATAGGCGAAGCGAGTGTTCTCGGTGATCGCCCCATCGGCGAGGTCCAACTCTTGGGGGTCAGTATCGGCGAGTGACTTACCGAAAAGTTGCGGCACGTTCTCTATCAGCGTTCCCTTCATAGACAGCGCCGCGGCGATCACAGGCTCCGCTGTCTTGTCCAGATTGATGAGTTTGGCGTAGCACCCGTACTCCAGGTTCGAGATGCCGCTATCGGTCCACACATGCTCGTCGTCGCCAATCAGTTCACGATCGGGATCGGCTGACAGCGTGGTCTTTCCCGTGCCCGAGAGTCCGAACAGCAGCGCCGTGTCTCCTGCGTCGCCAACATTGGCTGAAGAGTGCATTGAGAGTTGGCCCTTGGCCGGAAGCACGAAATTCATGATCGTGAACATCGCTTTTTTGTTGATTCCGCAGTAGTCGGCCGCACCAAGGACGAGCGCGATCTCGCGTTCGATGTCGATGATCACCGCAAGTTCGCTACGAGTTCCGTCGCGCTCGGGGTCACACACGTATGACGGCACGTTGAGCACAGTCCAGCCATGCTCGGCGCGATCACTGTCGTCGCGAACGTGGTCGGGCAACATGATGTTGCAGAAGTAGGCGTGAGAGGCGTATTCCCCGACGAACCTGCATGGTTCGCTGAACTGAACGTCCGAACCACAAAACAGGTCCGTCACGTACAAGTGTCGGCCCCTGGCGTTGAGATGTCCGATGACACGGGGTAGCAGAGCGTCGAAGCCGACCGGGTCGAACTTAGCGAACCCTTTCTTCCACCAGATCAAGTCCGTGACACTGGCTCGGTCCACGCAGAAGGTGTCGTTCACTGGTCGGCCAGTGCAAGCCGGATCGGTGTAGAAGACAAGCGGGCCTTCCACTCCCAATGCGGTCGCAAATGCCTTTTGGGCATCACTCGGACCGTCGAGGGAAATCCTTCCACGATCATTGGCGATGGCTTCGTGGAACAACTCGTCTTGTGACATCCCGAAACGAAGTTCAGGACCAGACAAACCCAAGGTCCGTTCAAGTTGGATGGCTGCTTCCGCGGCAGTGCTCACTCAGGGACTCCCTCTCTCACGACCGGACCCAAAACCGGGCGAGTCAGTTGAGCAGCCCGGATCGCGCGATTACCCTAACTAAATCGCTAGGCGAGAAAGTAGTCGGGCCGACATCATTCAACGATTGCAATTATCGGAGAAATTGATACTGGGCCGGCCAGCGACCTCACCAGCGACCCAACCAGCGAAACTGACTAGCGAAACGACGAATTAGGAGACCTGATGCCTGTAAGCGCCTACATCTTGATCCAAGCCAGTGTTGGCACCGCAGTCGATGTGGCTCACGTCACCGCGGAACTCGACGAGATTGTTTCTGCCGAGGTGGCGATGGGTCCCTACGATGTGATCGCGCGGGCAGAAGCAACCTCAATGGACGATCTGGGCCAGATCGTGGTACACGCGGTGCAAGGTATCGCTGGGGTCGAGCGCACATTGCTGTGTCCCATTGTCAAGATCTGATCACAGCCACGCCAGCGGTCAGACCAACACGATCGCTCGAATCCCCAGGCCCATCAGCCACAAGCTGCCGAGTCCGTACAACAGATACGGGCGGTCGCGCATCTCGTTGCGGTAAGCGAAGATGATCCCAACCGAAACGAACGCCGCGAATCCGTATAGCTGATGCTGCCCGCCTATACCGTCGCTCTCAACCTGGATTGCTACCCCAGCCAGGGTCTGGGCTACGACGATCGCTTGCGCGATGCCGATCGCGATCCATCCTGCCCGGCCACGGAATCGCTCATAGCGATGGGCCAGCAGAGCCCAGATCCCCACTGCGCCGTTGGCTGTGATGAGCAACCAGCCGCCGATCTCATGGAGGTCGTGGATCACAAGAATTCAGGCAACGGCACCCGCCGAACGCAGCGTTGCGATCTCGTCGAGACTGAATCCGCACTCCGCGAGCAGTTCGTCGCTGTGTTGACCGGCGTGAGGCGGTGGTCGCATGATTTCTCCGTCCGTACGGCTGAACCGGGGGGCCGGGCGAGGCTGAACTACGCCAGCCACTTCGGTGAACGTGCCTCGCGCAAGATTGTGGGAATGGTGGGGCGCTTCCTGCATAGACAGCACTGGAGCAAAACACACATCGGAGCCTTCGATTAGTTCAGTCCATTCGTCGCGAGTCCGGGTTTTGAAAATCGCAGCGAGGTCGGACTTGCGGTCAGCCCATTGACGCTTGTCGTTTTGGGCGTCCCATTTATCATCATCAAGTTCAAGTTTCTCTCTGAGTTCAGCGTAGAACTGACGCTCGATCGAACCGATGGAGACATATTTGCCGTCGGCGCACTCATAAACGTCATAGTAGTGCGATCCAGTGTCGAGCATGTTGGTTCCGCGTTGGTCGTTCCAAATGCCCATCGCCCGCAGCCCATAGAAGAAGGTGGCCAACGACGCCGCCCCATCAACCATCGCGGCATCAACAACTTGCCCCTTCTGAGAGGTTCTGGCTTCAAGAATCGCGCAGACCATTCCAAAGGCCAGATACATGCCTCCGCCTCCGAAGTCACCGATGAGATTGAGCGGGGGCACGGGACCAGAATCGACTCGGCCGATGGCATCCAAGGTGCCCGACAACGCCACATAGTTGATGTCGTGGCCCGCCGCCGATGCGTAGGGGCCGTTTTGACCCCAGCCCGTCATTCGACCGTAGACCAGGGCGGGATTACGAACGAAGCACTCGTCGGGACCGATGCCGAGCCGTTCGGCCACACCCGGTCGGAACCCCTCGACTAGGCCGTCACTGGACTCCACCAGGCGCATCACGACTTCGATACCTTCGGCGGACTTGAGGTCAACCCCGATTGAGCGGCGCCCACGGTTCATGACATCAGCGGGGGGCAAGTTCGAGTCTCCGCCGCGCACCCGGTCTGCCCGGTCGACCCGGATCACATCAGCTCCCATGTCGGCCAGCATCATGGCGCAGAACGGACCCGGCCCGATTCCCGCAATCTCAACAATTTTCACGCCCTTCAGCGGACCCATCGATTGTTCTCCTGTGTCTTGTGCCCAACCCGGACCCTACCCGAGTCGCGGACTTCGGCTAACGGACCTAGCCAAAGGTGCGGGCCGCGAGCGCGGTGACCGCTTCAACCACTGCCGGCCATGCTTGTGGCACAAAATCGTGTGACATCTCTTCAATCAGCAAATAACGAGAACCACCGATCAGTTCCGCTGTTCGTGCGCCTCCCGACGGATCTATCAGCGTGTCTGAACCGCCATGAATAACGAGTGCCGGAACGGTTGACTCAGACAGACCGGCGACGCGATCACCGCTGCGCATGATGGCGTTGATCTGCCGTTGAGCCGCGCCGGGGTTCCATGCTCGCTGATATCCCGCGGCCAAGTTGGACCTCAGGGTGTCGGGGTCGAACCATTCTGGGTTGGACCAGATTCGGCTGGCTTTCACATCAGCTTCGATTTGGGCCTCAATGGATTCTTCGGGGGGCGCGGTGAGAACGTCCCAGGCGTCAAGCGTGGGGTTGCCGACGTCGGGCTCGCCGGTAGTCGACATGATCGACACCAGCGCTCGGGTGCGCTGTGGATGTCGAATCGCGGTGACTTGGGCAATCATTCCACCCATCGACACTCCCAGGACCACCGCGTCTTGTACTTCGGCGTGGTTTAGGACAGCAACCACATCGTCAGCCATATCGTTGAGCGTGTAGCTGTCGTCATCGCTGCTCATCGACGACAACCCGGCATCGCGGTTGTCCATTCTGATCACCAAGAATCCGCGGTCGACGAACGCTTGGCACAACTCAACGGGGTACGACAGTAGTTGGCTGCCAAGACCCGAGATGCAGATCAACGCCGGATCGTCGCGCGATCCAAAAGTCTCGTACTCGACTTCAATGGAACCGTTGCTCGCTCGTGGCATGGCTGACAGCATGCCCGACCGCGGCGAGCGTTCGGCGCTAGCCACACATCTTTCGCGGCAAAGACCTAGACTTGGCCGCGCATACGAATCCGGGGAGCTCGGGGCAGCCGGGCTGAGAGGTCGACCATCCGCGTCGGCGACCCGCAAGAACCTGATCTGGGTAATGCCAGCGGAGGAAACCATGACTCGACCAAACTTTCCCGTAAGACTGATCGGTGGTGTCATCGGCCTCATCGCTGTGGCCGGCGTAATAGCCGCAGCATGGGGAAATGACGACGACGATGCCGCCTCCCCAACGGACGCTGACGAAGCCACAGACGACAGCGCCGCGACTTCAGCAGATGCCACAACCGTTGGCAACGAACCCTCCACGGACCCTTCGAGCATCACACTGCTCACCCACGACTCGTTCGCTCTTTCCGACGAAACGTTGGTGCTTTTTACCGCGAAGACAGGTATCGAAGTTCAGATCCTGCAAGCTGGCGACACGGGCACGATGGTAAGCGAGGCAATCCTCACTGCCGGCAATCCACTCGGTGACGTGATGTTCGGCGTCGACAACACCTTCTTGGCACGTGCACTGAACGCCGACTTGTTTGAGCCTTACGAGTCACCCAACCTCGCCGACGTACCCGACGTATTCAAACTGGATCCCCAGCACCGGGTTACTCCAATCGATTTCGGCGATGTCTGCATCAACTATTGGACCGATGCGCTGCCCGCCGCCGCCCCCACAACCCTTGAGGACCTGGCATCACCAGAATTCGCCGGTCAACTCGTAGTGCAGAATCCCGAGACCTCGTCGCCGGGCCTGGCATTCCTATTGGCCACGATCGCTGGAACCGACGATTGGGAACAGTACTGGGCCGAACTTGTGGACAACGGTGTTGCGGTTACAGCAGGTTGGGAAGACGCCTACTACGGAGAGTTCATCTCCGGTGGAGGCGAGCGCTCGATGGTTGTCTCCTACGCCTCCAGCCCGCCGGCAGAGGTGATCTATGCAAGTTCGCCCATCGACACCCCTCCAACCCGAGTGCTTCTTGATTCGTGTTTCCGCCAGATTGAGTTCGCCGGGGTGCTCGCCGGTACCGATCACCCTGCCGAAGCTCAGGCACTGATCGACTTCATGCTCACACCTACTTTCCAAGACGATGTGCCGCTCAACATGTTTGTGTTCCCCGTGGCCAACAGCGCCACGCTGCCACAGGCCTTCGTCGATCACGCACAGATCGCCAATGATCCGCTGTTTGTCGATCCCGCCGAGATCGAGGCTCACCGCAATGAATGGACAGACCGGTGGGTCGAAATCGTTCTCGGATAGGGAGATTTGCGGTCCGCTGGGTTGCGGTTGGGGTGCCCGCAGTTTTCTTGGCGGTGTTCTTTGTCTATCCGGTCGGGGCGATCCTGTGGCGCGGCCTCGGCGCGGAGGGACTCGGGCCGATGTCGGACCTGTTCGCTTCATCGCGGACCCGTGGTGTCGTGTGGTTCACCGTCTGGCAGGCGCTGGCGTCGACGGCGATCACGCTGCTGGTCGCCCTTCCCGCGGCGGCACTCGTTTCACGACTCAGGGGCAGACACCGACACTGGATCCGGGGGCTGGTTACTGTGCCATTCGTGCTTCCGACGGTGGTGGTCGCCGGTGCCTTCGAAGGGGTCTTTTTTCGGTTTGGACTCGATCAGGGGGACTTTCGTCTGCGGCACACGGTGTGGGCAATCCTGCTCGCTCATGTGTTCTTCAACTATGCGGTGGTTGTGCGCATCGTCGGATCGTTTTGGAGCGGTCTAGATCACCATCTTGAAGAGCAAGCCCGAGTGTTGGGTGCCGGGCCGATCCAAACGTTTCGGGCCGTGACTCTGCCTAGGTTGCGACCGGCTATCGCTTCGGCTTCGGCGATTGTCTTTCTCTTTTCGTTTACTTCCTTCGGAGTGATTCTGCTGCTCGGAGGGCCACGTCGGGCGACTCTGGAAACGGAGATCTATCGCCAAGCCGTTACCCGTAGCGACCTGCGTGCCGCAGCGGCTCTAGCGCTGCTGCAACTCTTCGCGGTGTCGGCTTTGATCGCGGTGGCTACTCGACTTGAGCGCCGTCGACCTGCACCGACGGGAGTTGTACACCGTCCGCCAAAGCCAATGCGACGGGTCTTCACTTGGGCCAACTTGGCGATGATGGCAGTCCTGCTCGGCTCCCCGATCGCGATCCTCGTCGAACGCTCGCTAGCCGTGGGCAACAGCTACGGGTTCGATCACTATCGAGCACTCACCGAACGCGTTCCCCAGCTTCCGGCTTCGGCAGCGACAGCGTTGAGCACTTCTTTAGTCTTCGCGACCGCGGCCACAGCGATGGCGTTGACGATCGGCACGTTGACCGCGTTCGTGGTGGTGCATGGGCGCTTGAGTCTCCGCCGTATTTTCGACCTGGGTCTGACCCTTCCGCTCGGTACTTCAGCAGTGACGATCGGGTTCGGGATTCTCATCGCGCTCGACGAACCGCCACTTGATCTGCGGACCTCCTGGTGGATCATCCCAATTGCTCACGCACTTGTTGGAACGCCTTTTGTGGTACGGACCATGGTTCCCGTACTGCGCAGGATCGATCCGCAGATCCGCGAGGCAGCGGCTGTGTTGGGGGCATCCCCGGGGCGGGTGCGACGCCTAGTTGATCTGCCGATCGCCGGCCGGGGGATGTTGGTTGGAGCTGGTTTCGCCTTCGCGGTGTCGCTTGGTGAGTTCGGGGCGACTTCGTTCTTGCCTCGGCGTCCCGAGACTCTGACGGCTCCCTTGGCGCTGTTCCGACTGCTTTTTACTCCCGGCGAGTTGCTGCGGGGTCAAGCGATGGCGCTGGCGGTTGTGCTGATGGCCATCGTGGCTTTGTCAGTGGTGGCGATTGAAGCGGCTCGTGGAACCGAACAGGACTTCTTGTGATCTGGGAACTGGATTCGGTATCGGTGCGTTTCGGCGAAGCGCTGGCGGTCGACAACGCTTCACTTGAAATCACAAGTGGCGAACTAGTCGTAATCCTTGGTCCCAGTGGTTGCGGCAAGTCGACGATGTTGCGGGTAACTGCTGGACTTCAAACCCCGGACTCGGGCCGGGTGTTGATCGACGGCACCGATGCGGCCCCACTTTTGCCGCATCAACGGAGCATCGGACTGATGTTCCAGCAACACACGTTGTTTCCGCATCATGATGTGGCGGGCAACGTTGAATTTGGGCTGCGAATGGCCAGCTTGGCGCCGGCACAGAGGGCGCATCGGGTCAGTGAGTTGCTGTTGTTGGTGGGACTCGCTGGTTTCGAGTCTCGAGATGTGGCGACTTTGTCGGGAGGAGAGGCACAGCGGGTGGCTTTGGCGAGATCTTTGGCACCAAATCCCTCGCTGCTGCTGCTTGACGAGCCATTCGGTTCGCTTGATCGGAGTTTGCGTGACCGCTTGACCGACGAGTTGCCTCAAGTTCTGTCTGAAGCGGGCACTACCGCGATTCATGTGACCCATGATCACGACGAGGCTTTCAGCCTTGCCGACCGTCTCGTGGTGATGGAAAGCGGGCGCATCTTGCGGGTTGGACCTCCCAGTGAGGTTTGGGCCGATCCGCGTACCATCACGGTCGCTGAGTTCCTGGGCCATCGCAATATCGTGACCCGTGGTTCGCAACTAGAGGTGATTCGCCGCGACGCCGCGACGGTCGCTGCTGATGGCGAATTGGAGGGAATCGTCATCGCTTCACGTTTCAGGGGCGATTATTACGACCTGTCAGTTGACACTGCTTTGGGTGAACTCCGCTTTCGCGTTGGCGAAGCCCTTGGGTCGGGTGACCGTGTTCGCTTGAGAATCGACCCGAGCCGCGTCGCTCGCCTCAACCCCAACCCGCGCCTCAACCCCAACCCGCGCCTCAACCCCAACCCGCGCCTCAACCCCAACCCATAGTGTGCAGCGAGTCATCATCGATACCGAAGTGATGGGCGATTTCGTGGATGACAGTGATTTCGATCTCGGAGGCCAGTTCGGTCTCGTCTTGGCACATCTCGCATAACGGGAGCCGGTAGACGCTTATCTTGTCGGGCATCTCGAAGGCACCATAGGTCTCTCGCTCAGTGAGGGGTATTCCCTCGTACAGGCCGAGAAGGTCTTCTGTGGGGTGCCGATCTTCGACCACGACCGCAACATTTTCCATCATTGCGCCTAGCTCTGGCGGAAGTGCATCTATTACTTCAGCCACCAACCGCTCGAAACGTACGGAGCTAACCGGTTCCACCTACCAGAGGCTAATGATCGACTCGGTAAGGTGCGGGCATGATCGCTGCTGATCACCCTGAGGGCCGCGCCGAGGAGCTACTCACAGCGCTGAGCTCAGAGCAACGCGACGCGGTGACTACCGCCGCATCACCGCTTTGCATTATTGCTGGTGCTGGGTCCGGCAAGACCCGAGTACTCACGCGACGAGTGGCCTGGCAGTCAGCTGAGGGGAACATTGACCCTCGCCGCGTCCTGGTGCTCACCTTTACTCGGCGGGCCGCGTCTGAGTTGCGTTCGAGGCTGCGGAGGTCGGGGATGCGGGAGGACGTCGCGGCCGGCACTTTCCACTCGGCGGCTCTGGCATTGCTGCGGCGCTACTGGGATCACTGCGAACGACCCCATATGAAGCTCTTGACAAGCCGTTTTTCGTTCCTGGCCAAGTCAAAACCGGACCTTGACCAGGTAACCATCGCCGCTCTCAACACTGAGATCGGTTGGGCTCGAGCTCGGCTGATCACACCGGAGCGCTACGCCGATGAAGCGACGCGGGCCCGCCGACGACCGCCGCAAAGCGCCAATTTCACCGCATCGGCTTACGCTGCCTACCAAGAGGCCAAGCGAACACGCCGACTCATCGACTTCGACGATGTTCTGGCTCTTTGCCATGCCGTATTGACCCAAGAACAGGCTTTCGCCGACGCCCAGCGTTGGTACTACCAACACTTTTTCGTTGATGAGTTCCAAGACGTCAATCCTCTTCAGTTCGCGGTCTTGCAGGCGTGGATCGGTTCCGAGTCGTCGGTTGCTCTAGTCGGTGATCCAGATCAGGCCATCTATGGTTGGAACGGCGCCGACCCCGACTTCATCCGCCAAGTCGATCAACACTTTCCCGGTGTCGCCGTGGTGAATCTACAGACCAACTTTCGTTCGACCCCAGAAGTGCTCAGCGCTGCCGCCCGGGTGCTGTATAGAGAACCCCAGCCCGCCGTTCGGGTTGCCGGCGACGCACCCACGGTGACCGCAACTACCGGTGACAACGAGGGCCCGGCGTTGGCACAAGCTGTACGCGCTCGGCGCCAGGTGGGTGCATCTTGGCGGGAGCAGGCAGTGCTGGCTCGCACCAACGCACAACTCCCGATTCTGCAAGCGGCGCTGAAGGCTTCGGGAGTGCCGACTCGGAGTCGTGACACTGGCGTGTTGCGACGCCCCGAGATCGTCGATTTGTTGAAACACTGGCCCAACGATGCTGCGCTTTCCACGGTCTTGGCCGACGAGCAAACGCGCGAAACCGACAGCAGTCTCGACACCGAACCCCTCGCCATGGTCGAGACATTCATCGGTCTGGCACGGGACCATCTTGTGCTTGAACCCAGCGCGACCGTTGCTGATTTCGTGGCGTCGTTGCGCAGCGATGATCGTGTCGGAGCGGCTGTCGATGCTGTCGAACTCTGCACGTTCCACGCGGCCAAGGGGCTTGAGTGGCCGATCGTTCATCTGGTCGGTCTCGAGGACGGGTTGGTACCAGTGGCCTTTGCTCGCTCTGAGGCCGCGCGCCAAGAAGAACAACGCTTGCTCTATGTTGCGACCACTAGGGCCCGCCAGGAACTTCACGTCATGTGGTGTACAAGCCGCCAGGTCAGAAGCAACCTCGTCGAGCGAGCCCCCTCTCCCTGGTTGGAGGCCTTCGCATCCGACAAATCTCAAGATTCGGTAGATCCACCCAGTGAAGTCGTCGAGTTGGCTGAGCGGCTGAATCAGTCGAGTTCCCGCCGCGAGTCTGACGACCGCGCCACCAAGATCCTGCGAGAACTTCAACTCTGGCGAACCCTTGCCGCTCGGACAGCCAGGATCACGCCTGCCGCAGTACTGCGCGACAGCACTTTGCGCGCCATCGCACAGCAAGAACCAACAACCATCTCAGAACTCGCTACCATCATCGGCCCCAACATGGCCCACCGCTTCGGCCCCCGCCTCCTAGAAATCATCCACCCGGCGGACCACTGACACGGCTCCGGCTACACCCAATCCAACGTGCTCTACCACCTCCACGCCTCGTTGACAGCAAAGCATCATAATTATTGGTGCTAGAGTGCCACCATGCGAACCACGGTCACCCTTGAAGACGATACTGAGCAGATCATCCGCAGTCGGATGAAACAGCGGCGAGTCTCGTTCAAACAAGCGCTGAACGACCTCGTCCGAGAAGGGCATATCGACACGGCCCCGCCACGCGAGTTCCAGACGCGAACCGCGTCGATGGGAGTTCCAGTGGTCAACCTCGACAAAGCACTGGCACTTGCGGGCGAACTCGAAGACGACGAACTGATACGCAGGATGGAAACTGGATCGTGAAGTTGGTGGACGCCAATGTGCTGCTCTACGCAGTCAACGAAGACGCGCCCCGCCACCGCGAATCGCTGAGGTGGCTTGACGGCGCACTCTCGGGAGAGGCGACGCTTGCATTCGCCTGGATCGCGCTCCTCGCCTTCCTGCGGTTGTCCACCAAACGGAACCTGTTCGCCAACCCCCTGTCGCCGACGGAAGCAATCGGGCGGGTAGAGGAGTGGCTGGCCCAACCATCGGCCACTTTCGTGGAGCCCACAGCCCGGCATCTGGGTATCGTCCGCGAACTGCTCGAACCGCTGGGAACGGGCGGCAACCTGGTCAACGATGCCCACTTGGCAGCCCTCGCGCTCGAACACGGCTGCCAGATCGTCTCATTTGACCGCGACTTCTCCCGGTTCGCTGGTGTGAAGCTTGAGACACCCACCTAGGTGCGGCGTGGGAGAGCAACTACTACGACGTTGGCATCACACTGCTCAAGGACCGTCTCGACGGTGTGGCCCAAGAACGGGCGACCATCAACGTTGCGCAACTGAGCGCCGAGAACCACGAGATCACAGTCTTCATCTTTAGCAATGCCTACCAGCGCCGACGGCACAGTTGCAGAGCTAGGAATCAAGGTTCGAGGCCAAACCCCGGCTTCGACAGCCCGGAGCGTGGCAATGTCCATCAGTTCTTTGGCGATCGCTTCGCTCGGGTCCAATTCCGAAGTGCGACGTTTCAACACACGCGGAACGAACGTCTTGCGGTTGAGCACATGCGTGAGGAGCACCTCGGTGCCTAGCTGATCTGCGATGCTGAACGCCACTTCTTGAGCCGCGCTTGAAGAGCGAGTACCTGTGACCGGGACAACTACCCGGCTGAACGCAGCGGGCAAAGGACGTTCAAGCCCACGAGCTCGGCGCACGATCACCACTGGGATCGTCGCGTTCAGCAAGATTTCATCGACCATCGGCGAATACAGCTGACCCTCGTGACGTGTCGCCACACCGACCGCGATCACTCCATAACCCAAGCGAGACTCCGCGGTAATCTGTGCTGCAGCATTGCTGCCGCTCACCGATCGGTGATCAACCGCTCGTTCGTTGAGCACCGCTTCCAGCACCGAAACGTCCGGTCGATCGCCTCCGTCCACAACCGAAACCAGGGTGGTGGGAGCCTCTTTCGGCCAGGCAAATTGTACGAGTTGCGCCGCTGATATCGAGGCTGGCCCGCCCCTGGATGGCAACAGAATCCGAGACGATTTCACAACTAGGTTCCGGCTGAGCGCCTCCTCACGATCCAGGCGTTCTCGTTCTTCGGCAGAACCCCTCCAGTCACGTACCACTATGCGCAGCGACACAGCAGCGAACACCGAAGTAACCACGGGCACGATGACGATCACTGTGTACGCTGTCTCGCTGAACACACCGAGCGAAAGCCCGACCGAAGCGATCACAATCTCAAGCGCTCCACGGGCGTTGAGACCGGCGCCCAGCGCCACCGCGGCCCGTGGGCTCTGGCCGGCTAAACGAGCCCCGACGAACGCTCCGGCGAACTTTGCACCGATGGCTACCGCAAGCACTATGCCCACCCAACTGAGCGCCTCAGAATCGAGGAGTCCGAGATCAACACGCATTCCTGCGGTAGCGAAGAAGATCGGCGCGAGGAGACTCGTTGTGAGCGATTCGATGTGATGCAGCACCTCGGGTTGGCCGAACCGTGAACGGTGTAGCACAACCCCGGCCACGAAAGCACCCAACACAGCTTCGATACCCAATGCCTGAGTGGCAACTCCATAGACGAGCATGGTGAGCACCACCACGGTCATTGCCCCGGCGATGTTGGCTCCATCTCGCCGCACCCATCGCAACGCCCTGTCAACTAGCCGCTGACCGACCGTCATGGCCAACGCCAAGAACGCAGCCAAACCGAGAACCGTTTCGAGCACCACTCGGACCGAAACCGTGCCAGAAGCCGCGAAACTGGCAAAGATCGCCAACATCACCCAGCCGATCACGTCGTTGGCCATGCCAGCGGCGACCGTGATCTGTCCGAAGTCGCGCCGCATCAGGCCGAGTTCGGAGAGAATCTTGGCGATTACTGCCAGAGCCGAGACCGACAATGCCGCGGCCACGAACAAGGCGAAAACACTGCGGTCACTATCGACGCCCACGAAAGTGTCTGGCAGTGCGAAACCAACCAGCAGGCCACCAAGTAGAGGCACCACCAGGCTGAACCCGGTCACCAACGCTGCGGCACGCCCGAGGCTTCTGATCAACCCAAGATCGGTCTCGAAACCCGCGGTGACCAACAGCAAGGCAACGCCCAGCCAACTGACTGCCAGCAGAGCTCCCGAGGAAATCGCTTCCTCGGGAAGAAACCACTCGAAACCGGCTGGCCAGACACGCCCGAAAATCGACGGGCCGACGATGATTCCCGCAGCCAGTTGCCCGATCACCGAGGGGAGGTTGATGCGACGCATGAGGCCGCCGAACAAGCGGGCGACTGAAACCAAGACCAGTAGCTGCGTCCAGAACACAAGAAGTTGATGCTCGTCGAGCGGAATCAACATCTGACTAGCGATTTCCGTCGATCAGTACGGGCGCGTGGTCGCTCGGGGGATCGTCTTTGGGGCCCTTGCGTTCATTGCGGTCAACCAAGGCCACCTCCGTTGTGTCGGCCACAGAGCGCGAGGTCATCAACAAGTCGATGCGCATACCCATCTTCTTGTGGAAGTTACCGCCGCGGTAGTCCCACCATGAGTAGAGGCGATCATCGTTGTGGTGCTCGCGAAACACGTCTACGAGACCCCATTGTTGGAGCGCCGCTATCCTCGCACGCTCCGGTTCGCTGGTATGGGTTTGCGTAACGAACTTGGCTGGGTCATAGACATCGCGGTCTTCGGGGGCGACATTGAAGTCACCGCAGACGACGATGTCGTCGCCTGGGACGCACTGACCGTCGAGATCACCTACTAGTCGGTCGAGCCAGCCAAGCTTGTACTGGTAATGGTCGTGGTCGAGCGCCCGGCCGTTGGGCACATAGCAGGAGGCCACTCGGACACCGCCGCAGGTCGCCCAAGCGATCCGCGCATCGACGTCTGGTTGTTGGCCGTCGCCGAAACCGGCAATCGGATCTTCTATTCCCATTCGCGACAGGATCGCGACTCCGTTCCAGCGCCCTTCGCCGTGATGGAAACTGTCGTAGCCGAGTGCTTCAAAGGTCATTGCCGGAAACGCATCGTCTGCCAGCTTCGTTTCTTGCAGACACAACACGTCTGGTTCAAACATCTCAAGCCAGCGCTCCACCCGGCCGAGTCGAGCTTTCAGGGAGTTCACGTTCCAGGTGGCGATCCGCACCTCCGGGATCCTAGTGCGCCATCAAGACGTATCCAGAAATGCCGGATCCCGTGTCGACATCTTTCTGATACGCCAACAAACGCTCGCCTACACTGGCGGCGTGACCACAACCGACGCATCCTCCCAGCACGGCCCCAACGACTGGCTCATCGATGAAATGCGAGCGCGCTGGAACGCTGATCCCGCTTCGGTGGATCACGAATGGCGGGTCATTTTCGACGATGAGAACGGAACCCGAACAGCATCGACCCCACAAGCCAAGCCCCTCATCGACACCACCGCAAGCGACGTTACCCCTACCCCCACCCCTCCCCGACCAGCTCCCACGGCTCCAACCCCACCCCCGCACACAGCAACCGCGGCTCCGGCTACGCCCGGCGCAAACACAGCCAACCTCCCACCCCCGCAACCCACAACCGCGGCTCCGGCTACGCCCGGCGCAAACACAGCCAACCTCCCACCCCCGCAACCCACAACCGCGGCTCCGGCTACGCCCGGCGCAAACACAGCAAACACAGTGATAAGGGGAAGCGGGGCCCGCATCGTGGCCAACATGGAAGCGTCGCTCGATGTGCCAACCGCAACCAGCTTCCGTGAGATCCCAGCGAAGCTCTTGGAAGTCAATCGCAAAATCATCAACGGCTACCTCGGACGCAAAATGTCCGACAAGATCTCGTTCACCCACTTGATCGGATACGCAGTGGTGCGAGCAATCGCCGACGAAATGCCGGTCATGAACAACTCGTTCACCCATGGTGCCAAAGGCGAACCGACACTGGTGCAAAACCCGCATGTGGCTCTCGGTATCGCAGTCGACGTTCCCAAATCAGACGGCTCTCGAACACTCATGGTCCCCTGCATCAAAGAAGCAGACACTCTGAGCTTCAGAGAGTTCGCCACACGATACGAAGACACGATCCGGCGGGTCCGCAACAACGAGATCAGCCCGGACGACCTCACCGGCACAACCGTCACCCTCACCAATCCAGGGACCATCGGCACTATGCAGTCAGTTCCCAGGTTGATGCCCGGCCAAGGTCTCATCGTCGGTGTCGGCTCGATCTCCTACCCCACTGGCTTCGAGGCCGCAGACCCTGCCACGTTGGCTGATCTCGGGCTTTCGAAAGTCGTCACAATCACCTCCACCTACGATCATCGGATCATCCAGGGTGCTGAGTCGGGGATGTTCCTTCGCAAGGTTCATGATCTGCTACTCGGCAGCAACGACTTCTACGTCAAGGTCTTCCAGGCGCTGGAAGTTCCCTATGAGGCGGTCAAATGGCGTCGAGACATCAATCCCGTCGACCGTGAGGGATCCCTGCTTGAGAAGCAAGCCAAGGTCAACCAACTGATCAACATGTATCGGGTCCGTGGCCACCTGATCGCCGATCTCGACCCGCTCCAGGTCAAAGAGCCGAAGATGCACGCCGAGCTCGACCCAGCAACCTACGGCCTCACCATCTGGGATCTCGACCGCGAGTTCCTGACCGGCACAGACACGGGCATCTATGCGATGGTCGGTGGCACCCCGAAGATGGCTTTGGGCGACCTTCTGGGGGTGCTGCGCGACGCCTATTGCCGAACGGTCGGCGTTGAATACATGCATATCCAGGACCCGGTGGAGAAGCGCTGGATGCAGGAGCAGCTTGAGGGGGCCGACTCTCATATCGAGCCCGACGAGCAACGTCATATCCTCAGTCGTCTCAACGCCGCCGAAGCACTCGAAACCTTCCTCGGCACGAAATACGTGGGTCAGAAACGCTTCGGCATCGAGGGAGCCGAAAGCACGATTCCGCTTGTCGACGCGGTGCTCGGCGCGGCGGCTGATAACAACATGGCCGGCGCGGTAATGGGCATGGCGCATCGTGGTCGTCTGAATGTGCTGGTCAACATAGTTGGCAAGACCTATAGGGAACTCTTCACAGAGTTCGAAGGGGGCGATATCGAGCAGATGACCCAGGGGTCCGGCGATGTCAAGTATCACCTCGGACAGAAGGGGACTTTCGTCAGCCGCAACGGCAACAAACTCCCTCTTGAGTTGGCTGCCAACCCGAGCCACCTCGAAGCCGTTGATCCGGTCGTGGTAGGCATGGCGCGGGCACAGATGGACCTGATCGACCCTGATAGCGGTTATGGCAAATTCCCGGTCCTGCCGCTTCTGATCCACGGCGACGCAGCCTTCGCCGGCCAGGGCGTGGTCGCCGAAACCCTCAACCTCTCTCAGATTCAGGGATACCGGGTCGGCGGCACGATCCATGTGATCATCAACAACCAACTCGGTTTCACAACCACGCCCGACGAAGCACGCTCGTCTGAGTACTCAACCGATGTCGCCAAAATGATTCAGGCGCCGATCTTCCACGTCAACGGCGACGATCCCGAAGCCTGCGTGCGTGTGGCGCGCCTGGCATTCGCGTACCGCCAGCGGTTCAACAAAGACGTCGTCATCGACATGATCTGCTATCGACGCCACGGGCACAACGAAGGCGACGACCCCAGCTACACACTCCCGGAGATGTACCGCCGTGTTGACGCCCGGCCTTCAGTGCGGTCTCACTTCACCGAAGCACTCACCAAGCGTGGAGACTTGACCCCGACACAAGCCGAGGAAGCCTTGGCGGACTTTCAGGCACGCCTGCAGTCGGCTCTCGACGAAACGCGTGGGATGGCTTCAGACCCTGACGCACGAGCAGCACACCCGCCACAGCCCGTCGGCGTGTTGCCCCATGTGCGAACCTCCATCGACCACGTCAGCGTGCAACGGATCTACCGGGCGTTGTCGATCATGCCGGACGGGTTCACGCTCCACCCCAAGCTCGCCCAGCAATTTGAGAAGCGTGACCAGATGTTTGCCTCCGGCGAGGTCGACTGGGCGTTGGCTGAGGCAATGGCTTTGGGTTCGCTGCTACTGGAGGGAAACAGCATTCGTCTGGCAGGCCAAGACTCTCGCCGTGGGACTTTCAGCCATCGCCACTCAACACTGGTCGACTACGAGACCAGTGCCGAGTACGTACCGTTGGCGACCTTTGCCACCGGAGACACGCGACTGTGGATTTACGACTCGTTGCTTTCGGAGTACGCGGCTTTGGGTTTCGAATACGGATATTCGATCACCAACCGCAACGCCCTAGTCATGTGGGAGGCCCAGTTCGGCGATTTCGCCAATGGCGCGCAAATCATCATCGACCAGTTCATCGTTGCCGCGAAGGACAAATGGCACGAAGAAACCGGTCTGGTCATGTTGTTGCCCCACGGTCTCGAGGGGCAGGGACCGGAGCATTCTTCGGCTCGTGTTGAGCGCTATTTGTTGCTAGCGGCAGAAGACAACATGCAGATCTGCAACGCCACGACAGCCGCTCAGTTCTTCCATTTGTTGCGTCGTCAAACGTTACTCAATGTGCGAGTGCCGTTGATCGTGTTCACGCCCAAGTCGTTGCTGCGGGCGCGTACCTCGCGCTCACCGGTAGCGCACCTCTTGTCGGGAACCTTCGAGGAAGTTCTCGGTGACCCTGCCGATCCCGATCCCGCATCGGTGAAACGGGTGATTCTGGCCAGTGGCAAAGTTGCTTTCGATGCCATGGCACAGCGGGATCGCATGGGGGCGCCCGTGGCCATTGTCCGAGTCGAACAACTCTACCCCTGGCCTTACGACGCCATCGCCGCGCTGCTGGCCAAGTATGGGGCTGCCTCCGAGCTTGTCTGGCTTCAAGAAGAACCCGAGAACATGGGCCCTTGGAACGCCATCAAAGGGCGCATGTATGAAGCGCACGAACAGACGCACTCGATACGGCGGGTCAGCCGCTTCGAATCCGGCAGCCCTGCTTGCGGAAGCATCAGGGTTCACGCCCAAGAGCATGCCGAATTGCTGCGAAACGCCCTCAGCTTCTGAGCGACAGCGTTTCTGAGTGCCAGCGTTTCTGAGTGCCAGCGTTTCTGAGTGCCAGCGTTTCTGAGTGCCAGCGTTTCTGAGTGCCAGCGTTTCTGAGTGCCAGCGTTTCTGAGTGCCAGCGTTTCTAAGTGCCAGCGTTTCTAAGTGCCAGCGTTTCTGAGTGCCAGCGTTTCTGAGTGCCAGCGTTTCTGAGTGCCAGCGTTTCTGAGTGCCAGCGTTTCTGAGTGCCAGCGTTTCTGAGTGCCAGCGTTTCTGAGTGCCAGCGTTTCTGAGTGCCAGCGTTTCTGAGTGCCAGCGTTTCTGAGTGCCAGTTAGGGGGCGAGCGCGGAGACCGAGACGACCGCGACGCCGTCGGGGCGGTCGTAGCTGTAGCCGGACGCGGTGACCACCACCAGCCTCGACGGCTGCCCGACCCGGTCCGTGTCGACCTTGGCCGCGAGGCGAAGCAGCGACGCCGCAGCATCGTCGATGCCCCGGGCGCTGCCGAGTTTCACCTCGACCGCCGTCCAACGACCATCACCGGCCTCCACTACGGCATCGACCTCGAGGTGGTCGCTGTCTCGGTAGTGCGAGACCACCGCATCGTTCGCTTGGGCATATATGCGCAGGTCGCGCACCACCAGCGACTCGAACATCAAACCGAACGCCGGCAGATCCCCCAGCAGACGGCCGGGTGTGGCCCGCAGCACGGCCGCGGCCAGCGACGGATCCACAAAGTGGCGCTTGGGCATAGTCGAAAGCGTGGCGCGCGAGCGCAGATGAGTGCGCCAATGGAAGAGGTCCTCAACCACGAACAGCCGTTGCAGCGCACTGAGATAGCTGCTCGCTGTGGTGCGGTGCAGTCCCCGGTCGCCTCCGGCTTCGACTGCGAGCTTGTTGACCGACACTTCCGTGGAGACGTTGCGGGCCAGCGACATGATGAGCCGATGGACCCCCTCGGGATCCCTGTGCACGCCATCGACGGCTGAGACATCGACGCGGCACACTTCACCGAGGTAGTCGCGCAGCGCTCGCTGAGCGGTCGCCGCTGGCGCGTCGAGCAGGCGGGGCCAACCGCCGCTGCAGGTGATGTCGGCAATACCCTCGACGTCGATGCCCGACGGCGACGCCGAACAGGCGGCGCCGTTCAGCAGGCCATTCAGCGACACTTCGCCGGTTGAATGACTGGATTCCAACAGCGACATGGGGCGCATGCGCACCCGACTGATGCGCCCGGCACCGGAATGGCGTGTGAGATCGTCGGGCGGCGTGGCCGACCCCGTCAAGATGAAGCGACCGCTCAGGCCGGGTTCCGCGTCGCAGGCGGCACGAACATGGGGCCACACTTCGGGCGCGAGCTGCCATTCGTCGAGCAGCCGCGGCGCCGGGCCCGCGAGCACGGTCTGCGGTGCGACGCTCGACGCGAGCCGCGCGCTCGAGTCCTGCTCGAACAGCACTTCGCTGCGCGCGAAGCGTTTCGACGTCCACGTCTTGCCGCAACCCCGAGGCCCCTCCACGACCACAGCAGCAGACGCAGCAAGAGCATCACGGAGATCGTGATGGACCACACGGGTGAGGTAACCAGGCGGTGTCAGGGTGCTGTCGGACACGGGAACTCTCCAGAGTCTGGGGTGCGTCGGTCTGGGATGCGTCGGCGGCCGAGCCGAGCATGCAGAAGGCTCTGCACATCAACTCCAATCGACAACTTCAGGAGACTCTAACCGACTGTTTCGGGGAACTCCAACCGACAACTTCGGGAGCATCCAACCGACAACTTCGGGCGGCATTGAATCGACTGTTTCGCCGGTCGTCGACAATCTGTTCGTCTGCTTGTGTTGTTGTACCGGCCGCTTGGAGTTGACGGTTTGTCAGGGGACTGTTTCTGAGCCGCTGCAGCGCTTACTGCGCGAGGCTGTCGGGCGCGTAGCCGGCGAAGTTCTGCGTGAGGTAGAAGTCGCCTGAGTCGACCGCGATGCCCACACCGATATGGGTGAACTTCGGGTTGACCATGTTGGCGTAGTGGCCTGGACTGTCGACCAACCCGTCGAAGGAACTGCGCACTGCGTCGCCAAGCGTGTCGTACACGTAGTAGCTCTTGATCCAGGAGATGTTCTCTGCGGCGGACCGCCAGCCTGACGGGTAGTGAGAGCTGAAGTCCGGATTGTGCCGAAAGTCATCTTCGGCAGCCATCGTCTCTGACCAGGCGCGCGCTACCGCTGCAACCTCGCGGTGATATTGAAGCGGTCCGACGCCCACCTCTCGACGAAGTTGATTCACCAACGCGACCATCTCGACCTCAGCCCGCTCCAGTGTCGGGTTGCACTCCGGGGTCGAGGGGTCAACAGTCACCGCGGGTCTGTTCTGATAGCGGTACAGGAACGTGACGAGTTGAGCCCTGGTCAGGGTTTCGTCAGGTGAGAACGTCGTGGCCGATGTGCCGGTGGTGATACCGGTGCTCGCCATCCACGCCACCGCATCTTGTTGCCAGTCGGCAACAACATCGGTGAAACTGTGCGACGATGCCGCAGGCTCACCGGCCAGCCGATGCAGGAATGCTGCCGCTTGCGCACGAGTCAAGGTGTCGTCAGGTAAAAACGTGGTAGCCGATGTGCCGGTGGTGATACCGGCGCTGGCCATCCACGACACCGCTTCGTTCTGCACTACGTCTGTGATGTCGTTGAACGAATGGTCCGCAGCCGGCCGGGGCCGGTCTTCCATGTTCCAGAGCCAAAGAGATGTTTCACCGCGGGACACCGGCTCGCCAGGTGCGAAACAAGTCCCGGCCGAGTCGGTCACGTCGTTGTCCACCGACCATTACACCGGCGCCGCGAAATAGCCGTCAGCCGGCACGTCTCCGTACCCCGCAACCGCCCCCGCTGGAGCAGACGGTACCGACATCGCGAACGTCAACGCCGCCGCGATGACAACAGTTCTAGGACATTCGCGTCGATCTCCCCCCAGTCAAGCAAGACTCGGCGGCCATCGCGCAACGCTAGTCACCTGATGATTCCTGTCCGACGCTTCGTTCTACAAAAAGCTCCATGAGGGCTCGGACGACACCGCAACAAAGGCACGGGTCTTCAGTTCTGAGACTAGGGATTGCATTCTGAAGGGTTTTGGTCAAGAGTCACTGCTGGACTACCGCTATAGCGATACAAGAAGGTGACCAAGTGTGCTCTCGTAAGTTGAATATCAGGTGAGAACCTGGTGGGCGAAGTGCCAGTGGTGATACCCGTTTCCGCCATCCATGAGACCGGGCCTTCCTGCCAAGAAGCTGTGACATCTGTGAAACCGTGCGGCGCCGCAGCGGGTCGATCAGCAAGCCTCCACAGGAACGCCGCTACTTGCCCGCGCGTCAACGTGCTGTCGGGGGAAAAGGTCGTGGAAGACGTACCAGTGGTGATCCCGGTTTCGGACATCCATGAGACCGCGTCGCTTTGGGTCTCGTCAGCGACATCACCGAACGAATGGCTGCTACTTGGTTGTGGCCGGATCGACATGTACCAAATCCACACGGCCGTTTCTCCCCGAGACACCGGCAGATCCGGTCCGAAACACGATCCCGGGATATTGGTTACGCTGTAGTCTGCGGACCACTGCACCGCTTCCGCAAAATAGTTGTCGCGAGAAACATCGCCGTACCCCGCGACAGCATCGGCGTCCGACAGGTCGTCTGCTCCAGAGTCCGTTGCTTCGTCTTCATCGTACTCCACAGGGTCTCCATCCCCCGGAATCATCCGACTCTGAATCACACGCGGTTTGAGTTGAATCACACGCGGTTTGTGCTGACTCCGACCTCAAACGCGGAGAGACGCTTTGGTGCTCGCCGACTACGCCCGCCGTAACGCTGACCGCTTGAGTTGGACACGAATCAACGACGAGCTGCTGGTGAAGCTGCGCATCTTGAACGGACGAGACACAGACCTCGCCGCGGACGCCACCCGGACCGTCAACAGGCTCAGAGACGCCTTGTTGGCCCTATCACCAGCACTGGAGCGGGCTATAGGCGACAAACTGGTATCCAACCCCGGGTTGCGCGACGTGTTGGTGTCGTGGCCCACGCCCACAGCGCTCAAAACAGCCAGCCGTTCCCGCATAGCCAACCGTATAGCCAAACACTCACCACGCGCAGCCCAACGACTGACCGACGCGATCACCGAAGCGCTCGACGCGCAGAGCATCACAGTCACAGCCGAAACCGCCTGGGGCGACACCATCTGTGACCTCGCCTTAGACCTCAACCGAATCTGCCAACACCGAAACCAACTCGGCGTCGACATCGAAACTGCGTTCATGGAGCACCCCCTGGGAAAAGTCCTCGCTAGTTTGTGCGGGTTCGGCCCGCGGACCGGAGCTAGGACCCTCGCTGAGATCGGCGACCCCCACCGCTTCGCCAACCCCGCCAGACTCGCCTCCTACGCCGGACTCGCGCCCATCAACTGGCAATCAGGCACCAGCGCCACCACCCGAAAATCCCGAGGCGGCAACCACCGACTCAAAAACGCCATGTTCCAAGCAGCCTTCGTCGCCGCCCAACACGACCCCGACGCCCGCGCCTACTACCAACAAAAACGGGCCCAAGGCAAACGCCACAACGCCGCCGTCATCTGCGTCGCCCGCCGCCGCTGCGACATCATCTTAGCCATGCTCAAAACCCAAACCCCCTACCAACCAACACAACACCAACCCCTACCCCAAGCCGCCTAAAAAGACTTGACAACAAGACAGGGACACCCCCCGTCAAACCGTGGGCCAAGTTTCTTTCACCAAATCTGGCTGACGGGTTCTCGGATCGCGAGGAATCAGGTCTCCAGCGGGTGAGGGACCGGGATCGTACGCTCTGGAACCACGCTTCGCTGGCTCCTCGGATCTCATGAGCACCGTGGATGGTCACCGCGCGTCGGGGTGGGTGTCCGGCTTCGATCGGCTGGTCTGGGCGGGGTGCTGATAGGTTTTCGGCGCTATGAACGCTCAGTTCATCTTCACCATGCACAAGGTCGGTCGCTTCGTGCCTCCCGACAAGGATGTGCTCAAAGACATCACGCTGGCGTTTTTCCCCGGAGCGAAGATCGGCGTGCTCGGCCCTAATGGAGCCGGCAAGTCGACTCTGTTGCGCATCATGGCCGGTATTGATTCCGAATACAGCGGAGAGGCTCGACTGAGTGGGGGTTTCACTGTCGGCATGCTCGAACAAGAACCGCAGCTTGATGCCTCCAAGGACGTGATGGGCAACATCATGGACGGCACCACCGAAGCTGCTTCGCTGCTAGCCGCCTACGACGAGGTCATGGCCGGCTGGTCTGATCCCGATGCCGACTACGAAAAGCTCGGCGCTCGTCAGGCCGACATCGAATCGAAGATTGAAGCGCTCAGCGCCTGGGACTTGCAACGCAACATAGAGATCGCCATGGATGCTCTGCGGACCCCTCCCGGTGACACACCCGTCGATCACTTGTCTGGGGGCGAGATTCGGCGCGTGGCCTTGGCTCGTTTGCTGCTGGCAAAGCCCGACCTGTTGCTGCTCGACGAGCCCACCAACCACTTGGATGCCGAGTCTGTCGGGTGGCTTGAGCGCACCCTGTCGGACTATCGGGGAACCGTCGTTGCGATCACCCATGACCGCTACTTCTTGGACAATGTGGCAGGCTGGATTCTCGAGCTCGACCGCGGCAAGGGTTTCCCGTTTGAGGGGAATTACTCGGGCTTTCTAGAGCAGAAAGAGGCACGTTACGCGGCGTTGGACAAGCAAGACGACAAACGCCGGCGCACGCTGAAGCGTGAGCTTGAGTGGGTCCGGATGGCGCCCAAGGCCCGCCAAGCCAAGGGAAAGGCGAGGTTGTCCCAATATGAGAAACTGCTCGAGGAGCAACGCCGCGCCGAGGGTCGCGCCAACGATCTCGAAATCGTGATTTCCACCGAATCCCGGCTTGGTGATGTAGTGATCGAGGCCGAGGGGCTCTCTAAGGGTTTCGGCGACAAACTGCTGATCGATGACCTCTCGTTTTCGTTGCCGCCGGCAGGGATCGTCGGTGTTGTCGGCGCCAACGGCGCGGGTAAATCCACTCTGTTCAAGATGATCATCGCCGCAACTGAGCACAACACCGACGCGCAGTCTCGCCCCGATGGTGGCACCTTGCGGATTGGTCCGACTGTCAAACTTGGCTACGTGGATCAGAACCGGACCCTCGACCCGACCAAAACGGTTTATGAGGAGATCACGGGTGGAAACGACAACCTTGTTGTGGGTGGCCGCGAGATCCACGGTCGGGCCTATGTGGCTTCGTTCAACTTCAAGGGTTCGGATCAACAGAAAAAGGTCGGGATTTTGTCGGGTGGCGAGCGCAACCGTGTGCACTTGGCGAAAGTTCTCAAAGAGGGCGCCAACGTGTTGTTGCTCGATGAGCCAACCAACGACCTCGACGTCGACACCCTGCGTGCAGTTGAGGACGCCATTGAGGCTTACCCGGGTTGCGCGGTCATTATCAGCCATGATCGCTGGTTTCTCGACCGGGTAGCGACCCATATTCTTGCTTTTGAGGGTGACTCGCAGGTCCGCTGGTTCGAAGGTAATTTCAGTGACTATGCCGACTACCGACGACGCGAGCACGGAGTCGATGCCATGCGCCCCCAACGCATCAAGTACAAACCGATCAGCCGAGCTGACAGATGATCCCGCGTTGAAACACGTTGCTTACCGCTCATATTCGCTGCGCTCATGGGCCGCTAGGCCCGGGAGCCGCGTCTGATGACCATCGACTTTGATTCTGTGCCGCCGATCCTAAGGCTGGAACCGGTTGGCGAGGCGCGCTATCGAGTCAGTAACGAAGGAGACCCCGCCATCAACAACGTGGTGTTCGGTGGACAGCTCTTGGCGCAGATGATCATCGCAGCGGTAGCCCACAGCAGCGACAAGTCAGTGAAGACCATCAGTGCGATCTTTGCCCGAGCTGCCCGCGTTGACGCCGAAACTGAAATCTCAGTCGAGACTTTCCATTCGGGCCGAACCTTCGCGAGCCACACGGTAAGCGTTTGGCAAGGTGACCGACTCTGTGCGCGGGGGTCGGTGCTGACCCACGTCACCGAAGCTGATGTCATTGCCCACCAAACCGACCGGCCCACGGCGACGCCTCCCAACGAGAGCCCCGTGGCAAGCGACGACGCTGTCTTTCCCGGTGCGGAATATGTCATTGCAGACAATGTCGATCTTGTCGACAGCTCTGGGCCCACGGGTCCGGCTGAGCTATCGGTCTGGTACCGCAGTCGCCACACGCCAGACGATCTGATCGTGAATCAGGCGGTGTTGGCGTGGGGAACCGACGGGTTCCTGATCGGTACTGCCATGCGTCCTCACCCCGGCGTCGCCTACGACCGGGCCCATGTGGATTTGTCGACCGGAGTGATCAGCCACACGCTTACCTTCCATCGTGGGTTCTCAATGCGCAACTGGCTGCTGATGAGCCACGAAGCCCCCTTTGCGGGCGGCGGGCGCAGCTACGGTCGCTGTCACATACACGACAGCGACCGCTTGCTCGTCGCCAGCTACGTGCAGGACGCCATGATTCGGGAAATGCCCAAGGGTCTGAACCGAAGGACCATGTGAAAACACCCTGCGAAAGACACGGTGTGAAAAGACACGGTGTGAAAACACGGTGCAAAAAGACACGGTGTGAAAGACAACATCTGGACGACCTAGGGTCAAAGTGATGGAGGACATTTTTTCTGCGCGGGTGCTACCCAAGCTCGACCCACAGAACTGGTGGTCAGCTATCCGCGGGCCGTCTGCATGGCTTCGGGTTGCTGCACGAAGCCTGTGTTCAGTTACGTGGCCAAGGCGGCGAACGCCAAGTCAAAGGCGAACCCGAGGTTGCGGTGGTCGCCAACGGAGGCGGCCCTATAGCCGGCACCATGCTGGTAACCCGCGGTGTCGCCTGAGCAGAGTTCGTTCGCTCAGCCGCCTCGGTTCACGTTCCGAATACGAAGTCGTCGATCAGTGCTGCCAACTCGACTGGAGTGTCTCCTTGGACGCTGTGTCCGGCGTTTTCGACGTGTTCGATCCGGGCTGATGGACAGCGGCGAACCAGCTCAGCTTCATCCGCGTCGTCCACAACGGATTGTGTGCGCATACCGCGAACGAGCATCAACGGAACCGCCAAGTCTGACACCACATCCCAGAGGTCCCCGAATCTCGGGAAACCGTCGCCGCTGCCTCGTGTTTCGCTGGCCCGCGTCTCACTCGCACGGAAACGCGCATAACGCCATACCCACGAGCCGTCGGCTCGTTGCTCGGCATTATGAAGGATGCCGCGGCGTAACGACTCCACAGTCCTGGTCGGATTGAACTCAATGGTCCGAGCCAACAGATCATCAAAACTGTCGAAGCTCTCGGGTCCGTCGATGAACGCCGCAATGTTGCTGCTCTTCTTTTCGTCGACGCCCGGGGTCACGTCCACCAAAACGGCCTTGCGGACCAGTTCGGGGGCATGATCAGCCAACGCCAGCAAGGTCATCCCCCCAAGCGACATTCCGACCACCGCGCTCGCTTCGGCCCCAAGGGCCTGTACGGCTGCGGCGATGTCAGCGGCGTTGCCGACTACATCGGTGCTCCCTGCCCCCGGCGCACCCTGGCCAGAGTGTCCATGGCCGGGCAAATCAAGACACACCAGCGGGCGGCCCAAAGCCAGCGCAACTGTGTCCCAGGTGTGGGCGTTTTGGGCGCCACCATGCAAGAAGACAAGCTCGGGTGGACTATCGCCCCATACCAGCGCGCTGACGTGTCTCCCGTCTGCGAGATCTACTTGCTCTCGACGCACAACGGGCGGACCGTCATAGGGCAACCCGAACTCCGAAGCGTTCTCGTGAAACATCGAAAACTCGTCGTAGGGCACCATTTCAACACTCATAGACAGGTCCAATCTTTCTTAGCAATCTATTTCGTCTCACGGTTGAGCAGCGAGATCACAAAGCCAGCCATGGCATCAGCATCGCCGTCGCTGGGCACCAGACGAAGTTCAGGATTCAACGGCGGTTCGTAGGGGTCGTCTATGCCGGTGAAGCCGCTAATCTCACCGGCCCGCGCCTTGGCATACAAGCCCTTCACATCACGCTGCTCGCAGACATCCAATGGCGTGTCCACAAACACCTCGAAAAATGGGATCTGCGCTGCTTCATGGAGTGCCCGAGCGTTAGCACGGGCTGCTCGGTAGGGCGACACCAGAGGAATCAGCGAAACCGCTCCGGCATCTGCCAGCAAACGACCGACCTCTGCCACACGCCGCACGTTTTCGTCGCGATCGGTAGCCGTAAAGCCCAGATCGCGGTTGAGGCCGTGGCGAATGTTGTCACCGTCGAGGACATAGGTGAGACGACCGGACTCGATAAGAGTTTTCTCCACAGCAACCGCGACGCTGGACTTTCCCGAACCTGACAAGCCCGTGAACCACACGGTTGCCCCGCGTTGACCCAAAGCGTTCCAACGCTGCGAACGCGAGAGATGCCCCTGGTGCCAAACGATGTTGTCAGCGGACTCACTCACCCCGACACCGTCACTACCAAGACACTGAACTCATAGAGACACCGTGCTCATGAAGACACCGTGCTCATGAAGACACCGAACCCATAGAGACACCGTGCTCATAGAGACACCGTGCTCATGAAGACACCGAACCCAGGATCATGCCCGCGCCCACGGTCACGTTGGTCGCCTCGTCGATCAGAACGAAACTGCCGGTCTGACGGTTGCGCCGGTACTCATCGAAGAACAGCGGTACTTGGCTGCGAAGTCGCACCCGCCCAATCTCGTTGAGCGACAACTGAGTGGCACTTTCGTCGCGGTGCAAGGTGTTGATATCAAGCAGGTAGGAAAGCTCTTTGACGAGGATCTTGGTTGAGCGGGTTGTGTGTTTGATCACAAGCTTGCTGCCTGGACGCAAAGAGATGCGTTCGTTCATCCAGCAAACCATGGCGTCAATATCTTGCGCGACGGTCGGCTGGTTGTTGGGCCGCACGATCATGTCGCCCCGTGAGATGTCAATCTCGTCGTTGATACGAATGGTGACCGCCATCGGCGAGAACGCCTCGTCGACCCCACCGTCGAACGTTTCGATGCTTTTGACGGTTGAGCTGAAGCCCGACGGCAACACCGTTACCTCATCACCAGTGCGGAAAACGCCTCCTGCGACAGTTCCCGCGTAGCCGCGATAGTCATGGTATTGATCGGACTGTGGGCGAATCACGTACTGAACCGGAAAGCGAGCATCGATGAGATTGCGGTCCGATGCAATGTGGACCTCCTCGAGGTGGTGCAGCAGCGATGGACCCTGATACCAGGCCATGCTTGCAGAGCGGTCGACAACGTTGTCTCCGTGCAGCGCCGACACCGGGATAAAAGTCAAGTCCGCGATGTTGAGCTTGGCAGCGAAGTCTCGGAATTCATTTCTGACCTCCTCGAAACGCTCTTGGTCATAATCGACGAGGTCCATTTTGTTGACCGCCAGAACCAGATGCGGGATCCGTAGCAGCGAAGCCAAAAAAGCGTGACGCTTCGATTGTTCCAGCACTCCTTTGCGGGCGTCGATCAGGACGATTGCGAGGTCGGCGGTGGAGGCGCCCGTCACCATGTTGCGGGTGTATTGAATGTGGCCCGGGGTATCGGCGATTATGAATTTGCGCCGTGGGGTCGAGAAGTAGCGGTAGGCAACATCGATGGTGATGCCTTGTTCGCGTTCGGCTCGGAGGCCATCGGTAAGCAGCGCCAGGTTCGTGTATTCGGTACCCATCTGAACCGAGGCCCTCTCCACAGCCTCTATCTGGTCCTCGAAGATCGATTTGGTGTCGTACAACAGGCGACCGATCAGTGTGGACTTACCGTCATCGACCGAACCGGCGGTGGCAAAGCGGAGCATCTCCATCAGAAGTAGCCCATCAGAACATCCCCATCAGAAGTAGCCCTCTTTTTTGCGGTCTTCCATGGCCGCTTCGGAAACTCTGTCGTCGGCTCGGGTAGCACCGCGCTCGGTGATCCGAGTCGCCGCCACTTCCTCGATGATCTTGTCGATGGTGTCGGCACTCGACTCCACAGCTCCGGTACAACTCATGTCTCCAACCGTGCGATACCTCACCGTCTCGGTGAAAGGTTCTTCGCCGTCCATCAAAGTGATATAGGGACCCGTCGACAACAACATGGAATCGCGTTCAAACACTTGACGTTGGTGCGCGAAGTAAACCGACGGGATCTCGATCTGTTCTTCTTTGATGTACTGCCAGATATCGAGTTCGGTGTAGTTGCTGATCGGGAATACCCGGATGTGTTCACCAACCCGAATCCGACCGTTGTAGAGACTCCAAAGCTCGGGGCGTTGATTCTTAGGGTCCCACTGGCCGAACTCGTCACGAAACGAGTACACGCGTTCTTTTGCCCGCGCCTTTTCTTCGTCTCGGCGAGCACCACCGAAAAGAGCATCGAAACGATGCTCTTCAATCGCGTCGAGCAGCACTGCGGTCTGCAACCGATTACGACTCGCTCGAGGACCGGTCTCCTCCACGACCTTTCCGGCATCAATTGCTTCTTGCACCGAGGCGACCACCAGCCGAGTTCCGAGTTCGGCCACCCGCAGGTCCCGGAACTCAAGCACCTCAGCGAAGTTATGGCCGGTGTCAACATGCATCACCACGAACGGCAACTTGGCTGGCCAGAAGGCTTTTTGGGCGATGTGCAGCATGACGATGCTGTCCTTGCCGCCCGAGAATAACAGGCAGGGACTCTCAAACTCGGCGGCCACCTCGCGGAAGATGTGAATCGATTCCGCTTCGAGTTGGCGAAGATGGGTGAGGTCAAAGGACATCAGCGCCAATGTTACGGTCAGTTGAGGAGCGCTACACCAACCACTGGGATGACAATGAAAGCCATCGCAACGTATGCGACCGCGTACGTTCGGCGTTCCACGGCAATTGCAGCAAGGGCCTCGGATGCTCTAATCGGTATCTTCCGGAGCGTCGGAAACGGATAGACCAAGAGAATGCCGACAACGTTGAAGATTGTGTGCACCAAGGCGATGGTAAGAGCTTCTGGGGCGTCGGTAGCCAGTGCGGCAAGCAGGGCGGTGATGGTTGTGCCGACATTGGCACCGAGCGTCACCGGAAAGGCGTTTCGCAACGACAACACCCCTGCTGCCGACATCGGAATCAGAACCGAGGTCGTGATCGACGACGACTGAACGGCGATCGTGATGATCACGCCCAGCAGCATGGCGACCATGCCGCCTCCCTTGCTGAGAACAATGTTGAGTGTGCGTTCCACCCTCTCAGCGACCAGCAGGCGCATGTTGCGGGTAATCAACGCCAGCGCCAGGAGCACAATCACAAGGCCAGAGCCGACCACCAGCGACCCGAGGACGTTGCTGCTGGTCCCCAGCGCCTCCCAGAGATCCTGGATCCAACCGACGGGTTCTTTGACGAACTGTTTGATCGGACTCTTCCACTCGGTGCCGGCATTGCCCAGCAACTGACTGCTGATCCACTCTGCAATGCTCGAAAGCACACCAGTGGCCAGTTCGATGGGCAGCAGAATCGCCACCGCGATCACGTTGAAGAAGTCATGGACCGTCGCCACGCTGAAGGCGCGCTTGAACTCTTCAGATTGGCGTATGTGAGCCAGCGACACCAGCGTGTTCGTCACCGTTGTGCCGATGTTGGCACCCATAATCATCGGCACCGCGTCATCAATCTTTAGCGCCCTGGCGGCAACCAAACCGACGATAACTGAAGTGCTAGCCGACGACGATTGCACCAAAATCGTGCCGAGAATGCCGATAAACAACCCCGCGAGCGGGTTCGAGACCGTCGAAAACAGCCGCTCCTGGGTATCGGCGCCCATTATTTTGATGCCCGTTTCGAGCGATGACACCCCAACCAAAAAGAAGTAGATCAGCGCGACGACTAGAGCAGATCGAAGAAGCGGAGGGGTCCGCGGTTCTGTTGTTGGAGGCGCCTCTGCAATCGTCATCCCGTCTGTGCAACGTAACAGGTTCTCGTGGCATCTCTCACATGCATGTCAACGATCTTGCCAGTCACCGAAGGAACTCGTTCCCCAAGAACGCTGTCGCGGGCCTGGATTTGTCTAACGGCAAGGCAACTGCTGGAATCTCTGACATCGTTATCGAACCAACTGTCGAACCAACCACTGCGTCGCTCCAAGACCATCGTCTTGCGGCTCAAGTGGCGGATGAAGCAGGTCGTCTTCTGGTTGAACTTCGCGCCCGACTGCACGCCGGAGACGCGCCCTCAGCGGTACTGAAGGCGCAAGGCGACCGGCAAGCCCACGAGTTTCTCATGGAGCGGTTGCAAGCGGCGCGTCCAGACGATGCGATTCTGTCGGAGGAGGGCAAGGACGATCTTGCGCGCCTCGATGCTGAGCGCACCTGGATTATCGACCCTCTCGACGGCACCCGCGAGTTTTCCGAGGTTCCTCGCACTGATTGGGCGGTTCATGTCGCCCTTGTGGCCAACAGTCGTCCAATCGCCGGCGCGGTGGCACTTCCTGCTCTTGGTCTGCTCTTGAGCACGGCAAATCCCACGCCGCTGCCGCCGACCGGCGCTTCTACTGTGCGTTTGATCGTGTCGCGCACCAGGCCCCCGGCCGCGGCCATTCATGTTGCCACCGATCTCGATGCTGATTTGGTGGAGATGGGTTCGGCTGGCGCCAAGACGATGGCAGTGGTTCGCGGCGAATGCGAAATATATGCCCACAGCGGGGGTCAATTCGAGTGGGATTCATGTGCCCCGGTGGCTGTCGCCGCGGCGGCGGGTTGCCATGTAAGCCGCATCAACGGCCAAGAATTGCTTTATAACCAAAAAGACCCATATCTCCCGGACCTGCTGGTCTGTCGTCCCGAGTTAGCAGAAGCCACGCTCACGAGCCTGGCGAGCTTCGCTTCCCAACAGACATGTTGAACCGCAAGCTGGCGGCTGAGACCACGGGAACCGCTTTCCTGCTGATCGGTGTGGTGGGTTCGGGCATCATGGCCGAACGCCTTTCGCCCAACGACGTGGGTTTGCAACTCTTCCAGAACGCAGCGGCCACCGCAGGTGTGCTGCTGGCCATCATCGTCATGTTCGGTCCGCTGTCGGGGGCTCACTTCAACCCGGCGGTAACGCTGGCCGACTGGGCGCTGGGGAGTTTTCCCCGTCGCCACGTCCTCCCTTACATCGCCGCTCAGGTGACCGGTGCGGTGGCCGGTACTGTGCTAGCCAACCTGATGTTCGACCTGGACGCGGTGAACTGGTCCACCAAAACTCGATCCGCCGGACACCTGTGGCTAGGCGAAGTGATCGCCACGGTCGGTCTGATAGCCCTCATCTTCTCGCTGGTCCGCACTGAGCGGCTTCGGCTGGTTGCAGGGTCGGTTGCTGCCTATATCGGCGCGGCGTACTACTTCACCTCTTCCACCAGTTTCGCCAACCCGGCGGTCACGATCGGTCGCATGTTCTCCGACACGTTCGCGGGGATAGAGCCTTCTTCCGCGCCGATGTTCATCGTGATGCAAATGATCGGGCTGGTACTAGCCGTGGGGCTGATCCGTTTTGTCTACCCCCACCCCGAAGCAGCCCCCGACCTCTAGTGGTATGTCGTTAGTTGTGTTGCGGGATTGTGTAGTGTGTGGGGATGAGTATGTGTGCTGCGCCGTTGGTGGTTTCTGTTGAGGTTCGGGCGGAGTTGGAGCGCGTGGCGCGTTCGGGGTCTGTGTCGCAGCGGGCGGCGCGCCAGGCGCGGGTTCTGCTGTGGGCGGTCGATGGCACGGCCAACGAGGAGACGGCGCGCCGGTGCGGGGTGGCGCCGAACACGGTGAGGGCATGGCGGCGGGGTTTCGAGGCGGGCGGGTTGGAGTGGCTGGGCACCGTTGTCGGGGGGCGGGGGCCGGCGCGGTCGCTGAGCGCCGAGGCGGAGGCGGCGATCGCGGCGGACACGCTGTATGAGCAGCCCCCCGACGGGTCGGCGTGCTGGTCGACGCGGGCCATGGCGGACCGCTGGGGCGTGGGAAAAGACATCGTGGCGCGCATCTGGCGGGAGCGCGGGCTGCGCCCGTGGCGCACCGATGTGTTCAAGCTGTCCCAGGACCCGGACTTCGAGGCCAAGCTCTGCGACGTGATCGGCCTGTATCTGGACCCGCCCGAGCGGGTCGCAGTGTTCAGCTTCGACGAGAAGACCCAGATACAAGCCCTGGACCGCACCCAGCCGTCGCTGCCGATGAAGCGGGGCCGGGCCCAGACAATGACCCACGACTACAAACGCAACGGCACCCTGGACCTGTTCGCCGCCCTCAACGTCGCCACCGGCGAGGTCCTGCACCAGACCCGCCGCCGCCACACCGGCGCCGACGTGCTCGCGTTCTTCAAGTGGATCGACCTGCACACCCCCCGCCACCTCGACGTCCACGTCATCTTGGACAACCTGTCCGCCCACAAGTCCGAACCCGTCCGCAAATGGCTCGAACACCCCCACCGCGAACGCTGGCACCTCCACTTCACCCCCACCAGCACAAGCTGGGCCAACCTCGTCGAGTCCTGGTTCTCCATACTCACCCGCAAAGCCCTCAAAGGACGGGCCTTCACCTCCGTCGCCCAACTCGACGACGCCATAGAACACTGGACCGCCCACCCGAACCACGACCCCAAACCCCTCCGCTGGACCAAAACCGCCCAACCAACCCTCACCAAAATCAAACGAGCACAAACAGCACTCTGATTCACCCTGGGTTTTGCGCAGGCTCTAATGATTGGAGCAAGTATGGGGGCTATGAATGTAGATGTGCGGCATGGGCCGACTTCGCGGAGGTATTCGCTGGAGCAGAAGGAGCACGCGGTGCGGATGGTGTTCGCGTTGCGTGAGGAGTTGGGAACTGAGCGGACAGCAGGTCGCTTCGGCGATCACCAGCGTGTTCGGCGACCTGGCCGTTACTCCCGACAACGATGGCATGACTCTCATCCTTCGCGCGGATGACTCATTCGAATTCTCGGGCCAGCAGAGCCTGGGGGTCATCGGCCAGACGCCATATGGACTCCTCGACGGCACGGTGAGTGTCGATGCTTCTGTCAACGGGACCTACACTTCTTCGAGCGGAAGTTTGACGTTCGTCCCGTCGTCGATCACCGGTGAGGGAGACTTCTCCGGAACCGTGAACGGCATGCCGGTCTCAGTGACGTCGTCGCTTGCGCAGATCGGACTCGACGACATCTACGGACTGTCAGGCACGGCGGACACCAGCTGCACCGAAACGAAACTGACGCTTGACGTCGACGACGTCGACTGGGAGTTCTGATCAGCCCGCTGCTGAGTCGATCCTGAACCAGTGCACGGGTGGGTTGTCGCCCTCGCTGATGGTGATGTATCCCGATCCATCGGGAAGAAACGTCAGCGCCTCGCCTTGGGCCTCCGACGCGGCCAGGGCCAGGCAGGGCTCGCCGGCCATGGCCGTCGCGACGTCGACCCCTGGCGGCCGATCCCACAGGAGTACTTCGTTGATCGTGCGGAGACCGATCACCCTTCCATCGGCGGTGATCTCGGCTGCTGTCGCCAGCGGGTGCAGTCCGCTCAGGTCGACCTCGCCGACCTTCTCGAGTTCGGTGGGCGTGGCCGGCGGGGTGTCGGCGGGACCTCGGTAGATCGACGTCGGTGAGTCGTCCCAACTCTTCGACACGATGATGACATCACCGGTCTCGGGGTCGACGAACAGCGACTCCGCGTCCGTCGGCCCATCCGGGTAGATGAAGATGAACTCTTCAACACTGAGTGGAGCCGGCATCGTCGGGTCGGCCGGTTCGACGACGCGATAGATGCGGATATCGCGGCGGATTCGGAAGTTGTCGCCGAGGTCGGCGACATAGATGCGATGGACACCGGCCGCGTCAGAGTGGATCGCCATGTCCTCCCAATCGAACGCCGAGGCGCCCTCGAGCGGCCAGACACCGAGATCGGCTCCGGTGTCGGCATCGATGAGGTGGAGACGAGCACTGTCGCCGGAGTCGTTGTGGGCCCAAAGAAGCCGATCGTGCTGCCGCGACGCAGCGATTCCCGAGATCTCTGTCAGCGCAGACGATGCCACCACGACGGGCTCGGCGGTGAGGGGCGTGAGCGCGCAGAACTCAGCGGCAGCGGGGCCGATGACTGGTGTCGGCGCCGTCGACGGAACCGAACTGGCCGGGAGAGTCGTAGTGGTCATCGTGGGCGGCGACGTGGTGGTGGTCGGCGCCGTAATGGAGGGCGACGTGGTGCTCGGGGGCACTGCGGAGTCGTCGCTGCAGCTTGCCGCGCCCAGCGCGACGAGAGCCAGGATCGCAGCGAGCCTGCGCATGGTCAGCGATGGTCGATGTGGAGAGTTGCGACTGCTTCCGCAGCCCGTTCCAGCGGCTCAGGCCCGAACGGTGGCTGGAAGTAGCCGATTGGTTGATCGACACCGGCCTCGATCACGCCTCCGAGGGCGTCGGCGATCTCATCGACGGACTGGTCCGCGAGGACAAAGACACGGGTCGAGTGCCGGATGGTGCCGGGATCGCGCCCGATTGCCGCGCAGTGTTCGGCGAGGATCTCCGCTCCTGCGGTGTAGTCGGCCGGGCTCCAGAATGGGGTGTTCCACCAGTCGGCAAACTGTGCAACCGCGCGCAGCGTGCGGGTCGGACCGGTGCCTCCAATGGTGACCGGGGGCGGGATCTGCGGGCCTTTCGGCGCAAGAAAGGCGTCCTTGATCGTGAAGTGCGAGCCTGAGAACGAGGTGACCTCGTCTCGGAGCAGCCCGATGATGATCTCGCACGCTTCATCGAACATGTCGAAGCGGTCGCTGAGTTTCGGTGGAAGGACGAGGTCGTAGGCCTCGGCCTCGGCCTCGGCGGTATGCCAGCCGGCGCCGAGACCGAGTTCGAGGCGCCCCTCACTCACGATGTCGATGGTCGAGGCCATCTTCGCAACGACCGCCGGCGCTCGATACGGCGTTGCGCCGACCAGGTAACCAAGCCGCACTCGAGTCGTCGCTTCGGCCAGCGCCGCCAGCATTGTCCATCCCTCGAGGCACGGCTCCGAGAGCTCGCCGTAGATGGGGTAGAGATGATCGAAGTTCCAACCGATGTCGTAGGCGTCGGTGTCGTCGGCCACCTTCCAGAGCTCGCGTAGGAGCGGCCACTCGATGTTCTCGTTGGCGATCTTGAATCCGATGAGGGTCATGGTGTGACGGTACGGCTCGCGGTGCTTACCAGTCGAGGCCGCTCTGATGCATCGTCCACGCTTCGGCGATTCGGCCCTCGGCGACGCGGTACTGCGTCAGCCACGTGAGTCGGAGGCTGGTGCCGGTGTCGAGGTTGACGCCGTCGAGGTGAAGGCGAGCAAAGACCATGTTGTCGGTGGAAGCCATGTCGACGACGGTCACCTCGGTGCCCCAGATCATCCGCACAACCGACGAGAGATGCTCGGCGTAGGCCGCCGGCGAGCCGGTCACCGTGCCATCGCGCGTGTGACGAATGTAGGGATCAGCGACGAGTTGATCGAGGTCGTCGAGCTCGCCCGAGATCCATATCTGGTTCCACAGCCGGACGACGAGATCTTCATTTTCAGTGGTCATCGGGAGCCTCCATGGGCTCGGTAGAGAAGGGCTTCATAGAACACGCAGATCAGGCTGCTGCTGGCGCCGGCGCCAGGCTTCGCCGAACAGAACGCACACTCCCACGAGTGCCCCCATGGTGGCCATCGTTTCGCGGATTCCCCAAGCGTCGGCCAGGAGCCCCACGGGGAGGGCCATGAGTCCGAACCCGGTGAACGCGAGCATGATCAGGCTCTGCACACGTCCGTGGTATTCGACATCGGCGATCACGAGAGCCTGGGAATTGTTCATCGCTTGAAAGGCGGACGATGAACCGACGACGACGACCATGACCACGACTCCGCCCCAGTAGTTGGGAACGGCAGCGAAGACGGCGAGCGAGACAGCGAACGCGAGGCCGGCGCGAAACTGAAGCGGCGAGAGCCGGCGAGTTTCGACGTTGGCGAGGAACAGCGAGCCGCTCACGGCTCCCACCGCGGCGGATGCGGTCAGGACGCCGAGGGCCCATGCGTCGAGCTCGTAGACGTCCTGGATCAAGCCCGGAAGGAATGTGACATGGGGGAAGCCGAACATCACGACCAACACGCCGAGTGTGAGGAGCCGTTTGAGCTCGGGTCGGTTGCGGACGTAGCGCACACCGTCGGCGAGGTCTTCCAATGGAGAACGACCCGATGCCTTTCGCGGCTCTCCCGGCGGGAGCCCGGCGGTGGATACCACAGAGAGCAATGCGAGGGCTGCGCCGACGAAGTACGCGCCACCGATGCCGATCGGCTCGATCCAGATGAGGACCGCGGCGACGACCGGACCGAGCACCCGGGTCGCCTGGATACTCGCGTTGCTGAGAAAGATCGCGTTTGTCAGCGCCCGTCGTTCGACGAGGTCAGCGGTCATGGCGAGCCGCGCCGGCCCGAGCATGGACATGCCACCGCCCTGCACCACGGACGCGGCGATCAACATCCAGTACGCGATGGTGTCCGTCGCCACTGCGATCGCGACGCCGAGCGTGGCGAGACCCATGGCGCTCTGGGCCAGCATCATGATGCGACGTTTGGGAAATCTGTCGGCAATGACTCCAGAGGCGGGAACGGCGATCAGGCTGGAAACGCCGAAACCGAATATGACCCCGCCCAGTCCCTTGTTGTTGCCGGTGAGCTCGTAGGCCAGCCAACCTCGCGCGACCTGTTGAGTTTGACTCGCGAGGAAGACAAAGATGCCTCCCCACCACAGCCGGCGATACGCCGGGATGCGAAGAGCTGCGAATCTGCTGGGTGGCGCGCCGGTCTCTGCCACTGGCATTGGACCGTACTGCGGCGCGATGATGCCGCACGTATTCCGGGAGGCCCGATACCCGTCAATGAAAATGCACCGCTCGTTGCCGAGCGTTCCTCCTTCTATGAGACCCTCAAGACCCTCACATCAGAGGAATGGGATCACCCATCGCTGTGCAGTGGGTGGCGTAACCGTGATGTCGCCACCCACGTACATCTCGCGCTCACCATCAGCCTTCCGCGGCTTCTGCTCGGCTTGGCGATGAACCGAGGCGACTTCAACAGGTTCATGGCGGCGTATGTCCCTGAGGTGGGGAATCGTCCCGCCGGCGAGATCCTTGACTCATGGCATGCGGTTGCGTCGAGCGCGAACATCCCGCCGACGACGAAGAAGGTCGAGATTGCGCTCGACGCCTTTGTTCATCACCATGACATCGCGGTTCCGATCGGGAAGGACGTGCCGTCGGACCCGGAGCGTCTGCGATGGATGGCGGACGGAATGGTGGCTGCGCAGAAGCCGATTCTCTCGGGGCCGAGGGTCAAGGGCCTGCAACTGATCGCCACGGACATCGACTGGCACTACGGAACCGGTCCAGAGATCCACGGTCCTGCGGCGGCCTTGATTCTGGCCGGGTGCGGACGATCCGCGTTGAATGAACAGATGGAGGGCGACGGTCTCGCGGAGTTGGCCCGACGGGGCTAGAGCTCGTACTTCGAGCGATACCCGGCGAGGCGATCGTCGAACTCGACGCGGTCGAGTCCGAAGTCGGCGAGTTCGTATTCGTGCTTCCCGAAACGGTGCTGGCGGTGCTCGCGGACGTGCGCCGCCATCCGGTCGTGGGCCTCGACAGTGAGTTCGATGCCGAGGTCGTCGTAGAGGGCGGCGGTCGTCGCCAGTGGATCGGCGACCAGCTGCCGGTAGTCGACATCGATGAAGCGGTCGCCGTGACGGGTGCGCGCATCCTCGCTCCGCTCGATCATCTCCGTGAGCAGTGTTGTCCACACGCCGCCGGCAGCGAGTCGGTGGTCCGCGTCGCTGAACGTGCTGCCGAGCCCGCATGAAATACTGGCGGTCGACGCGATGCAGGTAGCAGGGTCGCGGTGGGTCCACACGAAACGGGCATCGGGGTAAACCGTCGCGATCGCATCGATCGCAAGTGGGTGATGCGGCGTCTTCAGAACCCAACGTCCGGCGTGTCGCGACTGGAGCAGCTGATACACCCGTTTTTGGTGTTCATACGTCGGCACGTGGTCGACGCTCAGCACGAACTCGGCGTAGCTCGGCAGGTTGAACATGGCGTTGAACTGGAGGCTCACCAGGTTCTGGGCCATGACCGGGACACACTCGGTCGGCATGTTGGGCGGGTCGTAATGCATCGCCTTGAAGGTCGGATTCAGCACATGAATGACCGAGTTCTTGTCTGCTTCGATGGCTGCCAAGTAGCGCTCGTCGGTTTCGTACGTCGCCGCTTCCGGTGGCGGTGTGGGCTTTTGAATCTCCCATTGGCGAGGGGCCCGTACGGCCGGGTCGACGGAGAGGAGATGGCTCAGCGCCGTCGTGCCCGACCGCGAAACTCCGATGATGAAGATCGGTTCGACGATGCGTTCGTCTGCGAGTTCTGGATGGCTCTTCCACCAGTCGATCACCTGGAGCCGCCCGACCAACGTCGATGTGACCAGCGCTTCGAGCGTCGGCCCGCCGATGGCGTTGGGTTCGGCCTCCTGCTCAAAGGAGGAGAGAAGGGCATCCAGCCCGGTCCGGAAGCCGTCGTCGCCGAAGTCGGAAAGCCCGCTCTCGGCGACAGCGCCATCGATGAGTTGCTCGGCCTGCATTCCCGCATCTTGTCGCGGGCGGCGCCCAAAAACGAAACCTCAACGCCGGCGCAGGGCTCGCAGCCAGACCTGAATCAGTCCCCAAGGTAAGGTCTGCGGTACGGCGGATGCGACGGTGACGTACGCAGGGGGGCGGTCTGGCATGGGTGGAACCACGTTCTTGGAGTCGCGGCGCGTCGGCCTCGGCCATCGGAGTCTGCAGCTCGCGGCGATGGTCGGCGTCGGGCTACTCCTTACATCCTGCGGCGATGACGATGGCGGATCGGGGACAACCCCACCCGCTCGGGTCGTGGAGCGCGAGTGTGACCGTTTCGACTATCCGTGTGACTGGCGAGACGCTGATGCCGGCGTGCTCGAGGCGAGTCTCTCCTTGTTGAACGAAGCCGCCGCCATGATCGAGGAGGGCCAGAGCCCCGAAGCTGTGGCGAGCGACCTTGACGCTCGAGCTGACGTGGTCGCAACGAACTGGGCACCTGAGGGCGTCGTAGTCCGCCTGGCCGGCGGAATGCCGGTCACCGCGATGACCGAGTTGGCCTCGCCGAGCGCCGCCCCCGGCGAGGTGACGTCGATTGGCGGTGACTCCGACGAGTCGGCCGGTCTCATCGATGCCCTGGCAACACAATCGAGCGGGCACACCAACCCCAGGCTGGTGACCTACCAGGCCAGCGAGGCGTCGACCTACGAGCCAACCCGCACCTCCGACATCCGGCCTCGTCAGGTGATGGTCCTGAGCCCAACGCGGGAAGCGGACTTCGAGGCATCCAAGGCTGCAAACGAGGAAGCGGGGTACCCGATACCGACCGCCCCGCCGACGGCCACCAGGGACGCGTTCACGGACAGCGAGCACTTCGAGGTCACAGACCTCGAAGATGAGGATGCCGATGCCAGCCAATGGGCCAGGATGGCTTCCTTCGACGTGGTTGTCATCGAGACGCATGGCGCGTTCTACGACTGCACCGAGGATCGCGAGCTGTGCGGTCTCTTCTTGGCGGGGCCGCTGGCTGCGCCCTACCTCGCCGACTTGGAGCTGACGGAAGACGAGGCCGAGTTCAAGGACTTTGGCGGCTACACGTTCGCCAAACTCGGGGTGGACCAGGAGTTCCACATCACCTTCTCGGACGACTTCATCGAGAACCTGCCCGGAAGTGGCATCGGCAAATCAATCGTCGTCCTGAACGCCTGCAGGATGGGCGAGGAGGCGGTGTCCACCACGGCACTCGCCAGCGTCGTTGCCGGCACCCGCGGCGCCGTGTTCTCGTGGGACACCGCGCTTCCGAGGGTGTCCGCCGACGAGACAACCAAAATCGTCGCCGAGTACCTCGCCGACGGCACCGACGTGGACGCAGCCATCGACGAGTTGCGCATCAGGGATCTGGACACTGCTCAGTATCGGGGGGTCACATCCAGCTTGCGCGTCTATCACGAGCTCGATCTCAATCCCCGAGCGCGAGACATCGTCGCGACCCATATCGATGGCTCGGTCGCCGGTCCCGGTGTGTCGATCAACGCGCGCGGTACCCCCGAGGATAGGCAGCACGACCGCATCGAGAGCGGTGAGGTCCGAATCGACGCGGTGAACCGGGGTGACGAAGACACGACCCGCGTGACGATCACTGTCGACGGTCAGCCGGTGAAGGTCATCCAGGACGGCGCTGAAGTCGAGGACGTGGTGCTCGACACCAACACTGTCCGCGCCGACGCGGACTCGACGGGTCCTTGGCGACATCATCGGATTGACCTCGAAGACGCCGTCTTGCCGTTCGACCTCACGGATGCCGACGTCACTCTCGGGGTTGGACACATCTGGGAAGTGACCGTTCAGGGCGAAACGGGCGAGCCCGCGGTCCACCGTGTTGATCCTGTGTTCTTTCGGCTGGGGACCGTCCGGATCATCAATCCCAACACGCCGTTCGAGTTGACGGCTGACGAAGAGGTGTTCATCGACGGTGTGGCTCAGGATGGCGATGTAGAGACCTACGACATGATCATTCGCGTCGAGCACCTGGCCGAGTCGTCGGACGTTGACGAATACGAGGTACGGCTCTCGTTCCCCGGCTACGACGAGGCGCTACCGCTGGCTCGGGGACGGCACCTTCCCGTACCGAACGGAGCTCGACATCGGCGATCTCCAGGAGCAGACGACGTCGATCGACCTCGCGGCCGAGTTGGTCCGGAGACCGACCGCCGCCAATGACGAAGAGGTCACCGTCGACCGGTTCGACCCATCACCCATCGTGCTGGTGCTCGAAGACGGTGGACTTGGCGCGGCCACGATTGTCGTCGGCGGCAACGCGTGGGAGTTCCTGCTCGAAGACCTCTTCTTCGTGTGCCAATTCGACGGAGACACTGTTTTTGTCGCCGGCTCCGAGGACGGTAACTATTCCGGTGTCACGTTCTCTCTCGATCTCATCGACGGAGGCGGAAACCTGACCGTCGACGATTCTGAGGGAGGCCAATCCTGGATGGCCGCGGCCGACCGGGCCGGCATGACCGTCCTTCATCTTGTGCCCGATGGCCAGAGCCAGATCGACAGCGTCTCAATAGACGGTCGTGTGATCAACGGAACGGCGACCTTTATCGAGACCAAGGCGTTTAGCGTCGCGTGGTCCAACAACTCCACATATCCGGCACCCGTCACCGGGTCGTTCGAGATTCGGTGCCCCTAGCGCCGAGTCGTCACATGATCGCGACGAGGAGATTCTGAACTTCGGACCCCCCTGCCAACAAAGCAAGGGCCAGGCTTGCGGGTGACCAGGAAATCTCGTGGATCTGCTGGTCAGCGACCCATCGCTGGCTCCGTGGGTCTCGCTGTTGTTCGATGTGAGTGATACGTGGGTCGCACGACGTGCAACTCTGAGTGAAGACCCGGTCGGGGCGTTGGACTCGCCATCCTGGGCGAACGCTTTCCCTGCCGCAGGTCTGAACCTACGTCCACGGCTCTCAGCAGGCGGTCGGATCGAGGCCGTTGGCCAGATCGCTGAAACACTGTTGGACGAGTTGCGGGAGCGGCGAGGGCAACGGATGCAAACAGGCGTAACGCCGAATTCGGCGCCGGCTGGTGTGCCACGGGCGCGTCGGGCTTGGCAAGCCGAGTCTCCCCGCCAACGTTCTCGCCGACTGACCGGGTCCGTTCCCGACCTCGACCACGCCGACGGCTTCGCCCTTCTCCATTCTCGGTGAAGTCTGACTTTATGAGCGAACGAGGTGCAGTAACGTGGCGAGCTGTTGGTGACGCGCTGATGACCATGGAGGACGATGTCTAACACCGAAATGCTCGCTGCCGTGAAGTCCTCCGTCCTGGAAGACCTCGCCTGGCACGCGCCAGAGACGGCTTCGCTGTCCGTCGCGTCAGAGGAACTCCTAGGGGCATGTCGCGATCTCCTCGTCCAGATCAATCGTGTAGCGGCCATCACAAACAGCTTGGACGATGTCGGCACAGCGAGTTTGGGTTGAGTGCGCGACTACCACCGGCAACGTCTGTGGAACTGTCCCGCTCTTGATGACACCTGCCATGACTACACGGGAAGGAATTCGCGACGTAGGTACTGCGCCTCGACCTCAAACGTCGACAGGGAACCGAAATGAGTAGTCAACTCTCGGGAGGGGGTCGCGACCTCGAGACATTGCGCGATATCGAGCGTCGTGTGTTGTGGTTGGCCACCCGGATCATCGACGTTGCCAATCGGCGCAGCGGCGGCGAGGTGAAGGTCGGGGGCCATCAGGCGTCGAGCTCGTCGATCGTCTCGATCATGACTGCGCTTTGGTTCGGCCATATCGGAGGTGAGGACAAGGTTGCGGTGAAACCGCACGCGTCGCCGGTGTATCACGCCATCAAGTATCTGACGGGTGAGCTCGATAGGTCTTATCTCACGACCCTTCGCCAACTGGGTGGACTGCAGGCCTATCCGTCGCGCACCAAGGACCCCGATGTCGCAGACTTCTCGACCGGTTCAGTCGGTCTGGGTGCGGTTGCTCCACTCTTCTCTGCGCTGACTCGACGGTACGTCGATTCGCATTTCGGCGAGCGCGACCCCACACGATTCTTTGCGCTGGTAGGTGATGCGGAGCTCGACGAGGGAAATGTCTGGGAAGCCATCGCCGATCCAGCAACCAAAGGGCTCGGCAACTTCACGATGGTGGTGGACCTGAATCGGCAGAGTCTCGATCGAGTGATCCCCGAGATCGCGGCCGAGCGGCTCAAGCGGTTCTTCGCCGATGCCGGGTGGCACGTCGCCGAAGCGAAGTACGGAAACCGTCTGCAGAAGTCGTTCCGCGAGCCCGATGGCGATGCTCTGAGGGCCCGCATCGACGAGATGCCCAACGAGGCGTATCAGTCACTCTTCGCCCTCAAACCCGCCGATGCGCGAGCCAAGCTTCTCGATGGCGCCGATCCAGCCGTTGGCCGTTTCGCTGCGAACCACGACGACGAAGCACTCAAAGCACTTGTCACCGATCTTGGCGGTCACGACCTCGGCATGCTGCTCGACACGTACGCCGAGTGCGACGCCCACGGCGACCAGCCGTCGGTCGTGTTCGCGTACACGATCAAGGGTTGGGGCCTACCGATGGCCGGCGACCCAATGAACCATGCTGCCCTGCTGACGCCCGACGAGATCGATGCCTTCCGTTCTGAGATCGCGCTCAGCCCCGACACCGAGTTCGACCGGTTCTCACCCGACTCAGCACCTGGGCGTCTCTGCTCCTCGGTCGGCGAGAACATCAACAACGCAAAACCGGTGGACCGTCGGAGGCTCGCCGTCCCGGCAGCCGCGCGACCTGTCGTGACCAACGGCTCGCCGTCCTCACAAGAGTCGTTCGGACGCGCCCTTGCCAGCCTTGCCGACAACGTTAAACTCGGTCCGCGGATTGTCACAACCGCGCCAGACGTTTCGGTCTCGACGAACCTCGGAGGTTGGATCAACAAGAAGGGTGTGTACGCCCCCGTCGAGACCGAGGCCCACGGCGGCGAGGACCTGCTACTCAAGTGGGCGCCCGGGCCGACGGGGCAGCACATCGAGCTGGGTATCAGCGAGATGAATTTGTTCATGCTTCTCGGCCAACTGGGACTGAGCCACGACCATCACGCCGAACACCTCATCCCGATCGGAACGGTCTACGACCCATTCGTGCTCCGCGGTCTCGACGCACTCATCTACGGCCTCTACAACGACTCGAAGTTCATCGTCGCAGGGACACCGGCAGGCGTCACACTCGCCCCGGAAGGCGGCGCGCACCAGTCCACAATCACTGCGTCGGTCGGAGCCGAACTCCCCAACCTGCACTACGCCGAACCGGCATACGCAACAGAGGTCGACTGGCTCCTCTGCGACGCCATCGGGCGGCTGTCGGAGCCGAACGGGACAAGCACCTACCTTCGCCTCTCCACCCGCCCCATCGACCAGAGACCATTCGCCGAAGCACTCGAACGCCACGGCGAGGAGCAGCTCCGATCGCTAGTACTCGCCGGGGGCTACCGCTTACATGACGGACCCGACGACGGACGCCCCGCCGTGACCATCGTCACCACCGGTGTCATGGCTGTCGAAGCACTCGCTGCTGCAGCTGAGCTCGACAACGAGGGAGTGCAATCCACCGTTGTCCACCTCACCAGCCCAGACCGGACGTACACCAGCTGGCGTGCCAGCTATACCAACTCCGTGGCCTCGGCATCAGCCGTGCGCCGTCCCAGCCACCTCCACCGCCTCATCCCAGCCAACGAGCGCGGCCGCCCGGTCATCAGCGTTCACGACGCAGCCAGTCACAGCCTCGCCTGGATCGGCTCAGCCCTTGGCGCCCCGCAATACGCACTCGGCGTCGACCGATTCGGCGAATCCGGAACAATCGCAGACCTTCACGAACTCACCGGGATCTCCGCCGGAAACATCGTCAATGCCGCCCTTATCGCCATCTCCGAACCCCGCGTCGTAACCGAGCCCGATTCGACCGCACCAGAGCCAGTACCGACCTGACCACTTGGAAATCTCCCGCTTCGGGTAGGACCCGATTTTGTGGCTCATTCATCACATCGTCATCGCCTCGGGATGGTCCGTCAACGCGCTGGCGGCTCGGCGCGCCGTTCTTGTGCCGGAGAAGGCCGGACGATTGGCAGCGTTCATGAGTGAAGGCAGTACGTCGCGAGCTGCGAGACGACCCAATGATCCTGAGGCCGCGAATCGTTCTCCGAATCGGTGGACATCATCGGGACGTTGAGACGGGCTGTACAGACAGAATGGTGTGGGGTCGCCGGTGTGAAGTACGCCGTGCACCGATGGGGTGGCATGGTCGCCGGTCACTGCGAGTGCGCAGGCCGAAAACGGAGGCTCGAGAAGGACCCCGAGGGCGGGGTCGAGGCGCTCCAACACGTCCCGCTTCGCGGTTGGCGATTTGGTGTGGCCCGCCTCATCCGTGGCTTTGAGGTGCACCTGGACGAACGGTACGCCATCGGAAAGGAGCTGCTTCGCGGCATCAAGGCGTCGTGTCATGTCGAGCGTTGGGTCGTCGTCGATGTTGAGATGTACGTTTTGCATCTCGAGAAGTTGAGCGAAGCCTCGATAGAGATTGGTGTCGCTGACGATGGCGCCTTCGACGCTGGCGAGATCGACGAAGGTAGGTGTATTGCCGCCCATTCCCGGCCATTTTGTCGTGAGAACATTGAGGGCGGGTAGGTCGCGGGCCGTCCTTGCCTGATTTGTGGGATGGGCTTCCAGCACTCGTTGTGCCCATCGAAGGTACGCGGTCAACGACTCGGCGGTTGTCTCGGCCGTTGGGCTCATCGCGAGGGGCTTCATCCATGGATGAAGGTGCTCAAACAGCGGGTCGGAGTCAGTGATGGCGGAACTCTGCGCGCCGGAGACCGCGAGGATGCACTCACCTCGGCCTCGGTGATGCAGCGCAATATCGAGATGGCCGTTCGACCAGGGTGCAATGGCCGACAGCAGCTCTAAGCAATCGGCGTCGTCGTTGCCTCGCGAGGCGCGGCCGGTGATCCAGCGGGTTCCATCGAGCCGCAGAATCGATGGTCGTAGGGACCCGTAGAGATAGAGCACTCCGATCTGAGGGGTCCGATGCTCGCCGGCGAGTTCGAGCACGGACCGACCCGGGAACTCGGCTAGGTCGCCCCCGAACATTGCCCAGTGGGCATGTTCGCTCGACGTAGCCCGGCCCGGTCCGAACGGCACGTGGGTGCCGTTCGCTGCGCGTCGAGCGAGGGTGTCGAGATTAGGAGTGTTGGCAGCCTCGGACGGAGTTGAGCCCCCCAGTTCGGGTATTGCACGGTCACCCAGCCCGTCGAGGATGAGGAGTACTGCGGGGAACCGATCGTCGATCAGCTGCGGATTGTCTTCGCCGTAGGCGATCACGAGCGCGCTTCGATCAGGTCGACGACCGCACCGGGCACCGCGTCGTGCCATGGGTCGCCTGCGGCGATGGCCCGACGGATGGTCGTTGCACTGACGGTCTTTCCGGACGGCCCATTCGCGATGACCTCAACCGTGTAGCGCTCGCGAAGCATCTCGACCTTTCGTTGCTCCCATTCCGAGTAGACCCGCACATACTGGACGGCTTCGGACGGGACGCATGCGTACCAGTTGTCCTGCTCGTGGAGCGCGAAGGGCACAACGGACACCCGCTCGTCGGCCACTCCGGCGTCTCGCAGCGCGGCTCGCACGAACCGCTCGCGTTCGAGATAGCTGAACGGATTCGCAGATGCCAGATGGCGGGACGGGTTGGCGGGGTGGATCGAGCGCGAGCCTGGATCAGGGTTGGTAATCGCGACGATGACCTGGTGGTGGCGGTTAGCCCCAACGAGCATGAGCTCAAGGTGAGCCAGGTGCAGCGGCTGGAACCGGCCAGTGATGCAGCCCGGTCTGTGCGACTTCCGCGACATGAATCGAGCATACGCGAGGTTTGACGAGGAACAGTCTGACCTTTAGACTTCAGACCTATCCTACAGCGTAACGAAGCTGGGATAATGACTGACTGGACTTTGAAGATCTCTTCGCTAGTGCGGCCCGCGGCATTTATTTGGCAGAACCTGTGTCAACGCGAGATCTCAGTGAGGACGGTCCGATCATTTCATCCCGGCGTCAATCAATCATGGTCCTGAACGCGATACACCGAACGTCAGGGGAATTTTCCCTGCGGCAACCGCACCGCTTCCGGTGTGAGGAGGGTTAGGCGATGTTAGTACGTGGAGGAGCCTTGGTGACCGAGGCCGGCGTCGTCGACGATGCCGATGTCCTCATCGAAGATGGTGTGATTTCTCAGATTGGTCGAGGACTACCCGAGATCGGTGAGGTGGTCGACGCACAAGGGATGTGGGTTCTCCCCGGAGTCATCGATCCCCACGTCCACACCGTTCAAGAGGGTGTCTCGCTCAATCATCCGATGCTTGAGGATCTGGCGGAGGCGTCCTATGCCGCAGTCCTCGGCGGTGCCACGACCATCTGCGCCTATGCCCAGCGCATCCCGGACGTGGATGTGTTGGAAATGGTGCACCGCCAGATCGAGTTCGGCAAGCGGGCTTCGTATGCCGACTTCGCGATCAACGCGTTGTGCTTCGGCGGTGACGATGTTGCTGAAGCGGTGACGCAAGGATCGACCAAGCTCGGTGTTCGTACCTTCAAGGCGATGCTTGCGTATCACAAGAACGGGCTGATGATTGAGGACGATTCGCTCCTGCTCATGATGCAAGCGGCACGAGGGCGCGGCGTCACGGTTCTGGTGCACGCGGAGAACGGGCGAGTGAGCGATTGCCTCGAGGACCACGCCTTCGCCCTCGGCGACTTTGATCCGCATCAGCTTCTCGAATGCGCGCCACCAGAGCTCGAGGCCGAGGGAGTCTTCAAGACCGCGATGTTGTCGAGGATCACCGGCGCACGAGTTCTGTTTGTCCACCTGACTTCCGAGATCGCGCGGGACACGCTTGTCTGGCTGCGATCTCAACCGGGCGGATCGCGTCTCTCCGTTGAGACACAGCCCCACTACGCGCTCTTCACTGAAGAAGCTGCAATCGAGCGAGGTCCGCTGGCCAAAGTGGGTCCGGTGCTTAAGCGAGACGCCGATCTCAAAGCCGTGCGTGAGGCAATCACTTCCGGCTTGGTCTCGCACTTGTCGAGTGATCATTCGCCTCGATCGATCGCCGTCAAAACGCAGGCGGAGAACATCCGTGATGCGCCCTACGGCGGGATTTCCGGTACCGAGGTGTTGCTCCCGCTGGCGTGGAAGCTTGGCGTTCACGACGGGCTCTTCGGACTCCCTCGAATCGCCGAACTCACCTCCACGAACGCGGCCAAGTCGTACGGCCTCTATCCGAAGAAGGGTGCCATTCGTGTCGGTTCTGATGGGGATCTGGCCCTCGTGCCGATCGACGGCCCGACGAAGGTGATTACGCCTTCGAACCTCCACATGAAAAGCGACTACTCGCTGTACGAGGGGATTGAGACTGCCGGCTTCCCGTCTGTAGTAATCAAGGCTGGCGTGGTCGTCGTGGCTGAAGGCGAAATGGTAGAGCGTCCGCAGGGAGCGTACTTAGGTGGCTGACATGGATCGAATAGATACCGCTCGTGTTGGGATGGCCTTTCTTGACCGTCCTGACGTCGCACGCCAGTTGCGGCTCGTCCAACGCATGGAGGAGCTTGACTACGACTCGGCCTGGGTCTGTGAGACTCGCCTCGCGCGTGACGCGATCTCGATCCTGGGCGCGTTCGCTGCGACGACGTCGCGTATCCGACTCGGTACGAGCGTTGTGAACTCGTGGACTCGCGGCCCTGCTCTGATGGCGATGACGTTCGCCACCCTCAATGAGTTGGCGCCGGGCCGTGTGATCTGTGGACTCGGCGCTTACTGGGATCCTTTGGCATCGAAGCAGGGCATCGAACGCACCAAGCCGTTCACCCAGATGCGAGAATACGTAGAGGTGGTGAAACGCCTCCTGGCGCTGGAGGAAGGCGTGACCTTCGAGGGTCAGGTCGTTCACGTAAATGACTTGACGCTTGACCTCGGCCACGGCGCGCCGCGCGACCCTCAGCCCGTGCCCGTGTTCATCGGACCCACCGGTCCCAAGATGATGGAGCTGTCCGGGGAGATCGCCGACGGCGTACTGCTCAACGGCCTGCTGTCTACGGACTACACCCGCGCGTCCATCGATCGGATCCGCGCGGGGGCCGAACGTGTGGGCCGTGACTTCGCGACGATCGACTGCCCCCAACTTGTCAACGTAGCCATGTCCGCTGACGGCACATCGGCTCGCGAGTCGGCACATTACCTGGTGACGAAATACCTCGGCCAGCAGCCTCATATCGGCCTGGCCTCCGGTCTTGACCCTGAACTCTTGGAACGCATCAAGACCACGATGGGGGGTTGGCCGGCTCGGGCGGGTGGAGTTGAGGACGCGATGAAACTTGTGAGTACAGACCTTGTCGATCGACTGACCGTCTCGGGAACCCCCGGTGAATGCCGTGAAGGCGTCATGGACTGGGTCGATGCCGGCGCTTCGTATCCCGTTATCGTGCCGCTCACCGACAACTACGAAGAGCTTGTCGAGATGTTTGCACCTCAAGGAGATCAGTGAACGAGCGACCACTTGCCGTTCAACGGGTACAACCGGCGTACCAGCAGGTCGCTGAGCCGCTCATCCTCGAAGGCGAGATGAAGGCCGGGGACCGCCTACCGGTCGAGGCCGAATTCGCCTCGATGTTCGGGGTCTCACGCTCGACGATGCGCGAGGCGCTGCGTATTCTGTCCTCAAGGAATCTGCTGGTCACGACCCGAGGCGTTGGAGGCGGTGGCTTCGTCGCCGAGCCCGATCCAGATCACGTTGCTTCTTATCTGGAGGCTTCGTTCGGTCTTCTCTCGAGTGCGGACGCCATCACCGTGGAAGATCTGCTCGAAGTCCGAGAGTCACTCGAAGTTCCGGCTGCGAAACTCGCAGCCGAGCGCCGTACCGACGAGCACCTCGAGAAACTTCGCTCGTCTTTGGTCGGGAATCGCGCCGACTATCGAAGCGCGCACCGATTCCAGGGCAACGCCCTATTCCATACGACAGTGCTGGAGGCTTCGGGCAACCCGCTTCTCTCTGTGGTGGCACGGCCGGTGTTCTCGCTCCTTCGAACGAGATTCCTTCGTGATCAGGCGCCGGAGCAGTTCTGGAAGCACGTGGCCGACGACCACCAGGAAATCCTGCACTTTCTTGAACTGGGCGATGCCGAGAGTGCGGGTGCTGCGATGCACGAGCATCTCGGGAAGCTCAAGTCCACCTACCGCGATATCGACTCGAGAGAGAAGTAACGATGACGCCGTTGGAGGACCTCCGGGTGATCGCCGTCGAGCAGTTCGGTGCCGGACCGTTCGGCTCGGTTCAGCTGGCCGATCTTGGTGCGGAAGTCATTAAGATCGAAGACCCGCGCACAGGCGGTGATGTCGGCCGCTATGTGGGCCCACATCAAGAGGGTGAGGATTCGCTCTTCTACCAAACATTCAATCGGAACAAGCGCAGCGTCTCGCTCGATTTGAACACCACTGCCGGGCGTGCGGTGTTCGAGGAGCTCGTAGCCGTCTCCGACGTTGTCTACTCGAACCTGCGCGGCGACGTCCCCGCTCGTCTGCGGATTCGATATGACGATCTCGCCGAGTTCAACGAGCGGATCGTCTGCGTGTCGTTGTCTGGCTACGGCATGGACGGTTCACGCTCGAAGCGTCCCGGGTACGACTACATGTTTCAGGGCGAGACCGGCTGGATGAGCCTCACCGGTGAATCTGACGGTCCGCCGGCCAAGTCGGGCCTCTCCCTGGTGGATTTCTCCGCCGGCTATGTCGCAGCGATGACGGTACTCGCGGGTGTTCATGCGGCGAGACGAGACGGCGTAGGGATGGACTGCGATCTTTCCTTGTACGACGTCGCTGTCAACCTGCTGACGTACCCGGCTACGTGGTATCTGACCGCGGGAGAGATCCCAAAGCGTGTTGACCGCAGCTCGCATCCGTCGCTCGTGCCGTTCCAGAACTTCCCGACGGCCACAAGTTGGATGGTTGTCGGTTGTGCGAAGGATAAGTTCTGGGAGCGGTTGGTTGCGGTGATCGATCGCCCCGCCCTTGCTGAAGATTCAAGGTTCGCGACGTTCGAAACTCGACGAGAGCACCAGGAATCCCTGGTTGAGATTCTTGATGAGGAGTTTCGCAAGCGCCCGGCAGAGGAATGGTTGGCGAAGCTGGAAGAAGCGGGCGTCCCGTGCGCTCCGATCCGTACCGTGCCTGAGGCGCTCGATGATCCGTTCATCATGGAGCGAAACATGGTGGTCGAGACAGCCCATCCGCTGTGGGGCTCGGTGAAGCAGGTCAGGACACCCGCCAACGTCGGTGACATGTCGGCGCTCGACTATCGACGGGCGCCGGACCGCAACGAAGACTCTCGTTATGTCTTCGACTTGCTCGGTTATGGCGAAGCAGAGATTGATCGACTCGCTGCCGAAGGCGCCTTCGGGCAAGAGTGAACCATAGACCGCAGCGGTGCGCTCGAAGCAGCGTGAGGCATTTGGTCAGACGAAGCGGAGTTCCAGACCGTCCAGCCAAAGCGTGCTGACATCGGGACCTCCAACCAATGCCCTTTCCGTCAGGCTGTTGTGAGCCCGCCGCGTGAGGCGGCCTCTTGGCTCGACGACGACGACGGCGCGCCGGCTGCTGCCGAGCCCCGCGTGGCCAACCTTTTTGCCTCGGAGAAGGCCATCGCTTGCGCACCTGACGCCATACGTATCCACGGTGGAGATGGGTAAACCTCAGTGTTGGATGTCGAACGCTCTTGCTGCGATGTGCCGTTGATGGCTACCAGCGAGGGCACCAATGACCTGCTGCGTGCGATTTGTCGCTGGATCTCACAGCGGTCGCGAGCAGTCGTCATTGTGCGCGACGCCCTCGATGTGTTAACGTGTATAATGTTGACTGTTTATGCAGTCTCCAACTTGGGGGGATCCAATGAAACTTCGTGCCTTACTCTTAGCGCTGATGGTGCTCGCGTTGCTCGTGGCAGGCTGCGGCGACGATTCAGGAGGCGACGGGCCGGCTGCCACGCCCGACGAGACGCCCGACGAGACGCCCGACGAAACACCCGACGAAACACCCGACGAAACACCCGACGAAACACCCGACGCAGAACCGTTCGTGATCGCGTTGCCGGTTTCCAAGACCGGTGGCAATGCACAGGTTGGCCAGGAGCTACTGCTCGGTCTCGAGCTGTGGCAGGACATGGTGAACAACAACACCGGGCTGTACGCGGATAGGACCGAGGCACCGGGCCTCTTGGGTCGTCAGGTGGAACTGCAGTTCGACGACGATCAGTCCAAGAGTGACGAAGCAGGCCGGCTTGTTACCAAGTACATCACTCAGGACAATGCCGATATTGTCTTGCCTCCGTATGGATCCGGTGCGACCGGCGTCGTTGCCCCGATCTTCAAGCAGCACAACTACGCCCTGATCGGCGTATCGGCCGCGGCCCAGTCCATCTACAAGACCGGCCTGGGCAACATGGTGATGGCGATCTCTCCGACATCGAAGTGGCTAGAGGCGGTGCCCGGTCTCGTGGAAGGTGCCGGGTATGAGACCGTGAGCATGGTGACCTTGGACAACCCGGCGACCCTGGATTCCAAGGAGCGCCTCGAAACGCAGTTTGCGGACGTCGGCGTTGAAGTCTCGGGCAACGAGCTCTTCTCGTTCGGCAACGCCGACTTCTCGGCGATCTGGACCAACGTAAAGAACCAGGACCCAGATGTTGTGGTGCTCTACGCGTTCGGCGGCGATGCCGTCACCGCAATGGGGCAAGCGGCCGAGCAGCAGGTTTCCCCGAAGATGTGGATCGTCTTCGCCGGCGCATGGCGCAATGACGTGTTCGTCGACGGCGTCGGAGCGGAAATCGCCGACTGCGTCATCGGCGACCAGCAATGGAGCCGCTCCTGGACGACAACGGGAGCAGCGGAATTCTACGAGGCATATACGGCATCGGTAGGGAGCGATCCCTTGCAGGGTGCAGCCGGTGCTGACGGTTCAGCCGCGTGGGGTTTCGTTGCCGGTCAGTTGCTGACCGAGGCGATCGACAATCTCGGTGAAGCGGCACTCGACGACCAACAGACGATCATCGACTACCTAAAGAGTGGCGCAGTCACCGAGACAGCGATCGGCTTGTTCGCGGTCGACCCTGAAACCGGAATCAATACTGCCACCACGCCGGTGCTCTTCCAGTTCCAAGACGGCGAACGCGTCACGATCGCTCCAGACGATCTGAAAGAAGGAGATGTCATACTGCCCTGTGGCCCCAAGGGCTAGTGCGAAGGTCTAGTAGTGGAGTTTGAAGTGATCCAGCTGAAACCAGACTGGGGACGCCGTGTTTCGCGTCCCCAGTCTGGGGGGAAAGTGCCGTGACAGACCTGATGCAGGTCGCATCGGCCGGCCTGCTGCTCGGCCTGATATATGCGTTGATGGCTGGCGGGTTGAGCTTGATCTTTGGTGTTTTTGGGGTGCTGAACATCGCGCACGGCGAGTTGATGTTCGGTGGTGCATTCGTCAGTTGGTTCATGTGGAATGGGCTGGGGGTGAATCCGCTGCTCACCGTGCCGTTTGCTGCTTTGTCGATGTTCATCGTCGGAGTCCTACTCCAAGTTGTGCTTGTCGAGCGTGCGCTGAACGAGAGTCCGGTGGTATCGCTCTTGATGTTGTTCGGCGTCAGCCTAGTGGCGCAAGGGATTGGAATCCGGCTCTTTTCGGTCAACCCGAGAGCGATCGCGTATTTCAGTGGAAGCTTCGAGGTCGCCGGCGTGTTCGTCGCGAAGTCGCGTCTCACGGCGGCTGCTGTTGCGGTGCCTGTATTGGTGTTGGTGCATCTGTATCTCAAGTACTCAAAGCTTGGGATCGCGACGAAGGCCACTGCGCAGAATGCCGACATCGCGGAGGCGTGCGGAATCGATGTGCGTCGCGTGCGCTACATCACGATGGGTCTGGCTGCGGCGTTGGCAGGGGTTGCCGGTGCGCTGACGATCATGATCTTGCCATTCACGCCTCAGTCAGGTTTTCAGTTCGGCGTGACCGCGTTTGTGGTGGCGGTCGTCGGTGGGTTGGGGAGCTTTTACGGTGCGATTCTGGCTGGAGTCCTGCTTGGCGTGGGCCAGAACGTGCTGGCATGGAAAACAGACCAGCTGCTGTCCGACGCGCTGATCTTCGTCTTCCTTGTCGGAGTTCTGGCGCTGCGACCTGACGGCCTCATCAGTATGACCAGGTCCGCTCCTCGGTGACCACCGTCACGGCTTCGCCGACAACGCTGGGAATCGCCGCGGCCGAACAGCTGCGTCGGCGCCGTTTGGTCGTGGTTTTCATCGGCATGGGACTCATGCCTGTGCTCTTCCTTGTGCCGCAGTTTCTTTCAAACGCCTATCAGCTCAAGATTGCGACTGACACGCTTCTCTATATGGGCTTAGGGGTCAGTTGGGCATTGTTCTCCGGCTACTCCGGGTATGTCTCGTTCGGTCACGCCGCCTTCTTCGGGCTCGGTGCGTACGTCACCGGACTGGGAACGGAGCGCCACGGGCTAGGCCTGATCGCCGGACTGGCTCTCGCCTTTGTGATTGTCGGTATCGCGGCCCTTCTTGTCGGCCTACTGACGTTGAGGCTGAAGGGCCACTACTTCGCAATTGCGACTCTCGGCATCGCCGAGGCGGCTCGGGCACTGGTGGAATGGGGACGCTCGTACACGCACGGAACGTTCGGTTTCGCGATGCCGATCGAAATCGTGAGTCGGGCGCCTTCGACCAAGTATTACGTGGTCGCGGCGGCCCTTGTTGTTGTGGTCGTGGTCGGACTCGGAATGATCTGGTCAAGCTACGGGTTGCGGCTCATTGCGATTCGCGAAGATGAGCTTGCGGTGGAGGCTCTCGGCATCCGCTCGGCGCGGTCGAAGATTGGCGCGCTTGGAATCTCGGGAGCGTTCACTGGGCTGTTCGGCGGGCTATTCGCGTGGGGCCAGGGATTCTTGACTCCCGAGGCAGTCTTTGCGACGCGATGGAGTCTCGAACCTGTCGTGATGTCCACCGTCGGCGGGGTGGGGACGCTCGTGGGTCCCCTCGTCGGAGGCATGTTCTTCTATCTGGTGCCGGAGTTCTTGATTGAGAACGAAATTTTCCTTCAGCGCCGTGATGAGCTCTACCTGGTGATGCTGGGGATAATGCTCATCTTGGTTACCCTGTTCGCCAAGCGTGGCATCTTCGGAATACTGGAGCGCAGCCGGTTCTGGCCGAAGGGGTTTCGGCTGTGAATTCCTCCGGGACCCGTACCGGTTCGAAGGGTCGGTCCAGGGACGTCGTGCTGGAAGTCACCGGATTGCGCAAGTCGTACGGGGGCGTCGTCGCCGTCAACGGACTCGACGCCACGGTCAACCGAGGGGAGATTACCGGTCTGATCGGCCCGAATGGTTCTGGGAAGACCACCACGTTTTCGATGATTTCTGGTGCGACCCGGCCCGATGGCGGTCGGGTCGTGCTCGACGGTGCAGACATCACGTCAGCGAGCATGCATCGAATTGCGAACCGGGGTCTGCTCCGGACTTTCCAGATCACCCGGATCTTTCCGCAGATGACAGTGATCGAGAACCTGACGGTGAAGCGCGGAGCCCGTAGCGTGGCGCGAGAGACGTTGGTCTGGGAATTGGCTGAGACCGTTGGGCTCCACACCGTGCTTGATGAGTATGCCGGTGATCTCTCCTTTGGGCAGCAGAAACTGCTTGAGCTCGTACGGACAGCCGCACTCGAGCCGGCCGTCATGCTCCTCGACGAGCCATTCGCCGGTGTCAACGAGACGATGGAGCGCAAACTGGTCGACTTCATCCAGCACGTACGGCACGAACGCCAGTGCTCGTTCTTCCTCATCGATCACGAGATGCGGCTGATCATGGAGCTGTGTGACCACATCTATGTGATGTCCAACGGCGAGCTGATCTGCCAAGGAAACGCGGAAATCGTTCAGGCCGATCCAGCGACGATGGAGGCCTACTTTGGTAAGGGCTACATCGCTGGAGCACGCGAGTGAACGCTGATGCGATGCCGACGGCTGGAGATGAGGATGATGCCGGCTCTGAGTCAGCTCCGGTAGTCCTTCAAACGACTGGCGTTGCGGCTGGATACGGTCGGATGCAGATTGTCCAGAACGTGGACCTCGCTGTCCCGACTGGCCGTCTGGTCAGCATCATCGGGCTCAACGGTGCCGGCAAGTCGACTGTGCTGAAGGCGGTCCTCGGCTTCAATCGGCTATTCGCGGGAAAGATTTTCATCGCCGGGGAGGATGTGACCCGCCTTCGGCCCCACAAACGGGTGGCGCGCGGTCTTGGTTATGTGCCGCAGGGACGCCAGGTATTTCCCGAACTGTCCGTTGTCGAAAACCTGCGGATGGGCGGATTCCTCTTGGAGAGTGGGACATCTGAGCGATCGGAGGAGATGCTGGAGCTGTTTCCGTCGCTGCGCAAACGAGCTCGCGTTGTGGCCGGAGCGCTCTCCGGCGGGGAGCAGCAAATGCTCGCGATGGCGCGGGCGCTCATGGGTGAGCCGGTCGTGCTGATCCTCGACGAACCGACACTAGGGCTGTCGCCAGCGCTGGTGGAGCTAATCATGGAGCAGGTGCTGTCCATGAGAAGCGCCGGTCACTCGATGTTGATGGTCGAACAGAACGCCTCGCTGGCCCTGGCGATCAGCGACTACGCCTACATCGTCGATGGCGGCACGTCGAGTGAGCGCCACGACGCAGCCGACCTTCTACGCAGCGACGAAGTCGCGAGGAAGTTCCTCGGGCGACGCTGATCAGGTTCCAGTGACGCGGCGTCCTCGGCCCGCCAGGTCTGTCTCAACGAGGCAATTCGCCCAGGACTCGAGTTGGAGGAGCAGCGGTTCGATACTGTCGTCGGCCAGTTGCTCGGCGAGGTCGTTCTGCAGGTCGTCGGTACGCGATTCAACGCGTTCGCGTGTCTGTCTTCCAGCCGGAGTCAACGATCGACCGACGATGAGACCTCGTTCTTGCAACTCGTACACGACTGAGGATGCTGTGTCCGGCAACCAGCCCAGATTGTTGAGCGAAGCAGACGGATCACGCCCGAACCAGCAAGCGGTGAGCGCGACCAGTTCGGTCGTTGAAACTTCGCTACGGGCGGCGCTGAGGTGAGATCCGGCTCGGTGCTCGCGAAGAAGGTCGGCGGCCCGCCACAATCTGGCCCAAGGGTCATCGGGTGGGGTCTGACTGCGCAGTGCGGCAAATACTGGGAGACCTGCTGGGTCAAGGGGGGAGCTGAGCGCCCGCAATTGTTCGGTCCATACGGTGGGTTCAGGATCATCGGATACGACACGACGGAGCTGGGTGCTTGCCGCGTCTGCTCGGGCTTGACTGACGGCGCTCGGCGTGGTCTTGCTCCAGCCCGAGACGAGAGCGACGCGAACGGTGGCATCCGGAAAGATGCCAAACGCGGCTGCCACCGCATCTGGCTCAACGGTGCCCAAGCATGCGCTTCGACTGCAGAAGTAGCCTTCTCCACCCGCGTCGATCGGACCGACGCCAGGCCATGTGTTCGTGAGACCGAGTCGGCCATAGGCGTGACGTGCCTCGGGCGCGTAGTAAACCCCGGCGGCCAGCGTGTCTATCGCGTCCCTCAGCCGTCGCAGCTGCTCCCGTGTCCCAGTATCCATGTCGTATCTCGTTGATTATCTAATGTCAGACATATACTATTTAGCCTATTCTGGGGAGAGATGAATGTCGCTGACTCGAGAACTTGCTGTACTCACGTCGACAATCGATGAATCGTCGCTCCAACAGGAAGATATCGACGCCACTCAGCAGTTACTTCTCGATCATTTGGGCTGTGCGGCGAATGGCTCGACAACGGAGTCGGCCATTGTTGCTCAGCGCTGGGCCGCCGGGATAGGTGCCCTCGGGAGTCCGTTACCGGTAATCGGCACGCCTGAAATGCTGCCGGGCCTGCAGGCCAGTCTGGCCAATGCTGTAGCCAGCCACTCGATCGAGTACGACGATGTTCACAACGCGGGTTCGCTTCACCCGGCCGTCGTGGTCTTCCCCGCGGCCTTCGCCGCCGCTTCACTCAACGGAGCCGAACCCGAGAAACTTCTCGTGGCAGTCGTGCGCGGGTATGAGGTCATGTGCCGGGTCGGTCGAGCGGCCTATCCGCCTGGTCACTACGCGCGCAACTTTCACCCCACCGCGACAGCCGGAACATTCGGGGCCGCGGCGGCGGCCGGCTACATTCTTGACCTCGACGAGACGCAACTGGTTCAGGCTCTGGGCCTTGCCGCGACGATGGCATCAGGAAGCATGCAGTTCCTTGTAGATGGCTCATGGACCAAGCGGCTGCATCCGGCGATGGCGGCTCGTGACGGTATCGATGCTGCGATGTTGGCTGCCGCGGGATATGTCGGAGGTGACGACGGCATCGGAGGACCACGCGGGTTTCTCCGGAGCTACTCGAGCGAGCCGCACGAGGATCTACTCCTGGCTGACTGGGGCACTTCGCCACGAGAGGTGGTCAACACCTCGATCAAGGCACACACCTGTTGCCGTTACAAGCAAGGCCCAATCGACGCGCTGCTCAAGATCCGCCAAGAGCACCAGGTGCTGCCGGCTGATGTCACTGAGATAGTCATCGGCCTGCCGTCCACGGCGATGGAGATCGTGGCCGAGCCGCATGACGAGAAGGTCCGTCCTATGTCCGTGGTGGATGCGCAGTTCTCCATGCCGTTCGGCGCTGCACTGGCTCTCACACACGGGCGCGCCGGCCTTGATGAATACGTCGAATCGATGTTGGGCGACCCCGCGATCGTCGAGTTGATGGGTGTCACCCATTGTCAGGCAGACCCCGAGATCGACAAATATTATCCTGAAGAGTGGCGGGCATGGGCCCGTGTCACGACCAAGTCAGGCTCGGTCTTTGAAGCACGGGTCGACTCCCCAAAGGGTGACCCGGCCAACCCGTTCACCCCCGAAGAATTGCGGGCGAAGTTCGATGTGATCACTGGCCATTGCTGGGGCGCAGAACAACAGCAGTTGGTCGCCGAGGCGTGCAACGCCTTCGGTGCGCCCGGCTCATTCGCGGCCTTGCTCGACGCGTTGACCATTGCATGAAGCCGGCAGTGGGATTCATGGGGTCGGGCCGAGTGGTCGACGGCGTCATGCCATCTCCATCGGAGTTCACCCACCTCGCAAGGACCGTCGACGCTCTTGGATACGACTCGTTGTGGGTTGGTGATCATCTCTCAACGCACAACCCGGTATTGGAGGCACTCACCATCCTGACCCATTTCGGGGCAGTTACCGAGCGTGTCCAACTAGGAACGGGTGTTCTTCTACTGGCGCTACGACAACCAGGAGTTCTCGCCAAGCAGGTCGCCACTCTCGATTGGCTGACGTCGGGACGAGTCGTGATGGGAGTAGGTGTCGGTGGCGAGGACCTTTCCGATTTCGAGGCGGTCGGCGTGCCCGTATCGGAGCGCGGAGCACGTACTTCGGACGGGATTCTCGCGTTGCGGGCGTTGTGGTCGGCACCAGTTGTGTCATACGCCGGCAAGTTCTCCTCCTTCGAAGACATTCGCATCAGTCCTCAATCGCCTCAACCAGGTGGCCCTCCCATCTGGGTCGGTGGGCGGTCGCCCGCGGCGTTGAGGCGCGCCGGCCGTCTCGGCGATGGTTGGTACAGCTACATGGTGTCACCGCGTCGATTCATCGAAGGGATGAACCTCGTGCGGGCGACTGCCGAAGAGTCCGGCCGAGACGCGAGCGCGATTGTCGGGGCGTTTCTGGTCCCAACGTTTGTGGGTGAGAGCCGTGAGACAGCGCGGCGCCACCTTCAACAACACCTTCAGCAGCGTTATGCCAAGCCCTACGCCGACCACGTCATCGACAACTACTGCCTGGCCGGGACTTCCGAACAGGTGCGTGAAAAGCTGGGGGAGTACATCGCTGCCGGAGTCGGCCACGTGGTCTTCATGCACGGCGGTCCAGCGGCGGAGCTACCCGACGCAGCCGTACAAATCCACGAGGAGATCATCAACCAACCATGGACGTGAAACCATCCCCCCGAGTCGAGACCATTCTCCAGACGTGCGACGATTTCTACCGAGATGAGGTCAAACCACGCGAGGATGCGCTCGCGCATCGGTTTGAGGACCGGCGTTTGTCCCTCGACGACAATGGACAGCTTCATCCCGAGATATGGCAGGCTCGGAAGGAGATAATGCGTCTATCGGGTGAAGCCGGTCTGTACTCGCTGCATCTTCCGGAAGCGACGGGAGGAGGGGGACTCGATCGAGTCGAGATGTTGTTTGTCGAGGAACGGGTCTACGGCTACGGCCATCGGTTGAATCCGGCCATGCTGTCTTGGTCCGAGGGGGCGACACCCCGACTCATCTGGTGTGGTGAGCATCAGCGTGAAAAATTTGTCGATCCGCTGGTGAAGGGTGAAAAGACGTCCTTTCACGGAGTGACGGAGCAGGGTGCTGGATCGAACCTGTTCGATATGAAAACCACGGCCGTTCGCCGGGGGAGCGACTGGGTGCTGAATGGGGCCAAGGCATTCATCACCAATGCTTTCGCCGCCGATGTTGCTCAGGTCCTCTGCGTTACCGATCCTGGCGAGGGACTCCGCAGCTTCTCGTATTTCCAGTTCGACACCGCTGAATACCGCGATCGCGGCTTTGAGACCGGTCGTGTCTTCCAGACCATGTGGGACGATGGCATCACCGGCGAGGTCTTCTTCAACGACATTGTCCTTCCTCAAGAGGCCATGATCGGCGAGCGCGGTCAGGGGTTCGACATTGCCATGTCGTCCATCAACTGGACCCGCCTACGACGTGGCGGGATGTGTTCGGGATGGGCGAAGCTCTTGATCGATCTCACCATCGAGCGGGCGACGGAGCGGAGCATAGGTGGCAAGCCACTCGGCTCGCGCCAAGGCATCCAGTGGATGATCTCGGACATGTATCTCGACTGGTATCAGACCCGTGCGTTGTCCCTACACATTGCCGCCGAACTCAACGACCCAGGACCCTGGTGGCGCATGCCTCGTTCGAAAGACGAGATCCGCAAGATCTGCATGGTCAAGTTGGCGAACGATGAATCGTTCTATCGGATCGCAGATCGGGCCGTACAGATTCATGGCGGCACGGGCGTCCTCAAGGACACCGACGTCAACAAGCTTTTCCTTATCGCCCGAAATCTCCGCATTCCCGGCGGCAGCGATGAGGTTCAGCGCACGACTATCGCGAAAACGTTGGGACTGGGCGACGGATGAAGTTCGGCATCTTTCTGACGAATCAACATCCGATTGGCACCGATGCGGTTCGATCCCTTGGCGAACAACTCGACACCGCCCGCATGGCCAACGACTTGGGACTGGATTCGCTCTGGACCGGACAGCACTACCTGACCAGCGGTATGACGATGCTTCAACCGTTGCCGTTCCTCGCCAGAGTCGTGCCCGAAGTACCGGAGATGACGATCGGAGTCGCCATCAATCTGCTCGCACTCCACAATCCGGTCGAGATTGCCGAGGCATACGCGACGCTCGACGTGATCAGCGGCGGACGGCTGGTGTTCGGTGCCGGGTTGGGTTATCGCGACGAAGAGTATGAGGCATTCGGTCTCGGACGAACCGGTCGAGTCGCGCGCTTCGAGTCCAACCTGGCGGCCGTCAGGGCGCTGTGGCACGGTGAACCGGTCGACATTGATCTCCCGTGGTGCCAGGTTCGGTCAAAGACGCTGAGCATTACACCGATCCAGACATCGATGCCTGTGTGGATCGCCGCGAATAGCGACGCTGCAGTGAAACGGGCGACGCGCTTGGGCGACGCTTGGATAATCAACCCGCATGCCACCTACGAAACGGTGGCCCGCCAGATGCAGATCGTCCATCAGGAAGGGACCGAGCCCGGTGGAGCCCAACCGGCCATGCGCGAAGTCTTCTGTGGCCCCACCCGTGCTGAGGCCCTTGAGATGGCCCGGCCATACCTCGGACAGAAGTACGAGGCATATCATCAATGGGGTCAGCACAAGGCGCTGCCCGGTGATGAACGCTTCGATGTGCCTTTTGAGTCGTTGCTTGATGACCGGTTCGTGATCGGCTCCCCCGAGGACTGTTACGAGCAACTTCGCCCATGGCTCGATCTCGGTGTGAATCATCTGATCTTTCGGACGCAGTGGGTCGGGATGCCGCATGCTTACGCGTGTAAGTCGCTGCAACTCCTGGCGGACGAGGTGATCCCAGCGCTCCGAAGTGTTAGGGTCTGATGAATGCGTACATAGGTATGGAGACGAGATGGTCAAGGTTGCGATCGGTCAGTTTGAGAGCACTCCGGACGTAGAGGGAAACGTCCAAAAGGTCGAAGAGCAGGTGCGAGAGGCCGCCGACAACGGCGCCAAGCTCGTTGCGTTCCATGAACTCGCGACAACACCGTACTTCTGCTTCGAGCAGCGTAATGCTGAGTGGTTTGATACTGCCGAGCCGATCCCCGGTCCTTCTAGCGACCGGGTACGCGAGTTGGTCGAGGAGACGGGCATCTCGGTGATGTTCCCTCAGTACGAACTGGTGGGAGACACCCGGTACAACACTGTCTCGCTCATCGAACCGAAGGTCGGCATCGTCGGCAAGTATCGAAAGTCGCACGTGCCAGCCTCGCGGGCGCATGGGAAACAAGGCGGCGCCGAGGAAAATTGGTATTTCTCACCTGGCGACACCGGTTTTGTCGCGTTCGACTCGGTCCTGGGACTTCGGGTCGGGAGCTTGATTTGTTACGATCGTCATCATCCAGAGGGCCAACGAGCCTATGGGCTGCTTGGTATCGACATCCTGTTTGTGCCGACCGCGTCGTATCGAGCGTTCATCACGGGTCCGATGTGGGAAGCCGAACTCACAGCGGCTGCGTTCCAGAATTCGTACTACGTCGCAGGGATCAACAAGGTCGGCCCTGTCCCTTACATTCAGGAAACTGAGCGGTACCCGGGACGATCTTTGTTCGTGGATCCCGAAGGCGTGATCCTGGAACAGGCTGGCGATCAGGAGGGACTCATTTACTGTGACATCGACCCGGCGCGACCCAAGGCAGTGCGAGAGCCCCTCAACTTCTTCAAGTACCGCCGCCCGGATCTCTACGAGACGATCACCGAGCCGTTGGACTGATGGTGACCGCGATCGCGAACAGTGATTCGTTCGGGTTCGACAACGGGTCTTTGCGTGAGTTGCGAGAAGGCCTTGAGCACAGTTACGCGGGCGCCCACCCTCAATCCGGCGAGTTCTACGAACGCGCCCTCGCAGTCATGCCGGGCGGGAACACTCGCTATCAGGTGTTCTTCCCCCCGTTTCCGTTCTACGTCGGACGTGCGTCGGGTTGCCGGCTCTTCGACGTGGATGGTTTCGAATACATCGACCTCGTGAACAACTACACGTCGATGATCCACGGACACGCCAATCCGAGCATTGTGAGCCAACTCCAAGAGCAGAGCGTCATGTCGACCGCGTTCGGAGCGCCCAGCCTGCTCGAAGTGGAGCTGGCCGAAGAACTAAGCGCGCGAGTCCCCTCGATGGAGAATGTTCGGTTCACGAACTCCGGCACGGAGGCCGTGTACTACGCCATCCGATCGGCCCGCGCGTTCACCGGACGTGATGACATCATCAAAGTGGAGGGCGGCTACTCCGGGGGCATCGACGTCGTCCAGGTGAGTGTGAAGAAACTTGGGTCGTCACCGACGGAGTCCGTCTCTGAGTACGGCGTCCCCGGCGTCCAGGCCGAACAGACCCATGTCATTCCTTTCAACGACATCGATGCCGCGGTGGCCAAGATCCGCGAGGTTGGCGACCGGGTGGCGTGTCTGGTGATTGAGCCGATCCAGGGATCGGCCGGCACCCTCCCCGCCGATCGCGAGTATCTCCAGGCATTGCGAGACGTGACAAGCGAACTCGGCATCGTCCTGATCTTCGACGAGGTGATGTGTTTTCGGGTTTCGTATGGTGGCGCTCAGGAGCTGTACGGGATCTTCCCGGATCTTACCGCTCTAGGTAAAGTCGTCGGAGGCGGACTGCCTATTGGCGTCTTTGGCGGCCGAGCCGACATCATGTCGGTGAACGATCAGCGCGGTGACCAATTCGTTCTGCATGCGGGGACGTTTAATGCAAACCCCATGACTCTCGCTGCCGGACTGGCAGCCCTTCGTCTGTTGACGCGCGAGACGGTGAACGATCTCAACCGTCGAGGCGACCATCTCCGCAGTCACATCAATCGTGAGGCGGAAGAGCAGGGCATCCCGATTTCGGCGAGCGGTGTCGGCTCACTATTGCAGGTTCACACGGGCGCGGCGCCACCCCAAACCTTCCGCGAAGCCTCCAGCCGCTCCACTCTGGCCCAGGGGACCCTCTTCTACCTGATGCTCGAGCAAGGTTGCTTCGCCGCGCCGGGTCGATGCCTCATGAATATCTCGACTGCGATGGGCGACGACGAGTTCGAATCGATCGAGCGTGCAATCGATCAGTCGTTGACGTCGCTCCAGAAGTGTGTGGCATGAGCGAGTATTCCTTTCGGGGCACCGTGCCAGACCTCCGCGGCGAGGAAGAGACGTGGTTCGGCTTCTGTCAGGAAGGCCGATTGCGTATCCAACACTGTTCGTCGTGTGATGCCTACAACTTCTACCCTGGGGCGGTGTGCCGATCGTGCACCAGCCGAGCTCTGGAATGGCACACCGCTGACGGAAGAGGCGTTGTCCACACGTACTCATGGGTCCATCGGGCGCCACCCGGCTACGAAGGGGAGACGCCCTACAACGTCTCTATCATCGAGCTCAAGGAGGGTGTCCGGCTCATGTCTCGCGTGCTTTGCGACGAAGAGACTCTCCGCTGTGACCTTCCAGTCACCGTCGCGTTCGCCGACATCGCCGAAGATTTCAAGGTCCCCGTCTTCATTCCTGAGGGTTCATGAAGGACACAGAAGAACCCATCCTGGGCATCGTTGCCGCGTCCGAGGCACCGTCGGCCGACTCCGGTGCCTTCACGCCAGGGGCATTGATGGCGGAGGCCTCGTCCATAGTCATGGAGCAGGCGGGTGTCACCAAGGACGAAGTGGACGGATTGTGGTCCGCCTCTGCCTATCAATACATGCCGACCCTCTCATTGGCGGAGCATCTCGGCATCCGTCCCCGATACTCCGATTCGACCACGATCGGCGGATCGTCGTTCGTGGCTCACCTTCGCCACGCCGCCGCCGCGATCAAAACCGGCATGTGCAACGTGGGAATTCTTGCCTACGGGTCGACGCAGCGAACTGACGGACAGCGCACCGTACGGTCGATGTCCGAACCACTCGCTTACGAGATTCCCTACGGCCTCGCCTGGCCGATCTCAGGCTACGGGCTCATGGCCACGCGACATATGCATCAGTACGGAACCAAGCCGGAGCACCTCGCCGAGATCGCAGTCGCCGCACGAGAATGGGCGGTGCTCAATCCTGATTGCGCCCAGACCAAGCAGCTCACAATCGACGATGTGCTCGATTCCCCGATGATTTGCAGCCCGCTTCATCGGTATGACTGTTGCCTGGTGACCAATGGTGGAGGAGCTGTGTTGGTCACGTCGCCGGAACGTGCTCGTGATCTCACCGACAAGCCGATCTATGTCTGGGGAGCAGCCGAATCGCATCGGAACCGGTTTGTCTCCTCGATGCCGGATTACACGTCGAGTCCGGCTCAAGAGACCGCTCGACCTGCGATGCAGCAGGCTGGGATTACCCACGACGACGTGGACACGTATCACCTTTACGACGCCTTCACTATTGCGGTCCTCGTCATGCTGGAAGACCTCGGCCTGTGCGCGAAAGGCGAGGCGGGAGCGTTCCTTGAGGATGGTCGGTTGCGGCCGGGTGGACCAGTTCCTGTGAACACCAGCGGCGGTGGCCTGTCTTATCGCCATCCCGGAATGCTCGGAATTTTCCTCCTGATCGAGGCGGTGACCCAGCTTCGGAACGAAGGTGGTCCACGCCAGGTTTCTGGTGCCGACTGCTCGTTGGTCCACGGTTTAGGAGGAGTTCACATGTCCGGCGTCACGGCTGTGCTCGGCGGCCCGCGGTGGAGGATATGAATGTCGCGGGTGAGATTTAGATGTCGCCAGTGAATAGTCCCGTTGGCGTGAAGCCGTGGGAAGCGAACGGAGACCTCGCCAGGCGAGGCAATGACTGGATTCTGGATCGGGCAATCGAGACGGCCGATCACGCCGAGGTCGCGTCGATTGCCCAGGAGGCGTGGGAACGGCAACGAGTTGGACTCGTGGAGCGATCGCCGTTCCTCGCAAAACGCATGAGCGACGCCGGAATCGATCTGTCGCGACTCGACCTGCAAGATCTCCACAACGCGCCGTTCTGTTCAAAAACAGATCTGCGCGACGCCCAAGAGAGCCATCCGCCTTTCGGAGATCACCTGGCGGTCTCCCCGGAAGACATCAAGCTCGTCTACCAGACCAGTGGCACCAGCGGGAAGCCGTGCCTCTTGGCACTGACCAAGCGTGACATGGAGACCTGGTGGAGTATCGGAACCCGTGGCTACCGGGCCGCCGGGATTCTGCCGCACAACACCGTTCTTGTTTCCTTCGGTGCCGGTCCCTTCGTCGCGGGGCACACACATGGGTCAATCGAGCGCAACGGAGCCGCCCGGATTCCAGTTCCTCCGGGCGATACGGAGCGCGTCGTGGCCGCAGCGGAGGCAGGGTTATTCGACACCATGCTTGGTACGCCCAGCTTCGCGCTGCACATGGCATCAACGTTCGCATCGCGAGGGATCGAGCCAGGTGATCTGGGAATCACGCATGTCATCACCGGAGGCGAGCCGGGTGGGGGACTGTCGGCGCTCCGGACGCGCATCGAGGAAGCCTTTGAGTGCGACGTGACAGAGGCGATGGGCCTCGGCGACATTTCACCTTCTATATTCGGGGAGTGCATGGCCAAGGGCGGAATGCACTTCTGCGGCCAAGGCCTGGTCTGGCCTGAACTCATCGATCTGGACACGGGTTCACCTATCAAGATCGAGGCTGGAGCCGTCGGCGAGATGGTGTACACCGCACTCGAGCGGGAGGCGATGCCGCTCGTACGTTTTCGCTCCGGTGACATCGTTGAGATCCAAGGGACCAACTGTGAGTGCGGCCGCACCGGCTTCCGAATGCGATGTGTCGCTCGTGTCGACGACATGATCATCGTCCGAGGTGTCAACGTCTATCCATCCGCTGTCGTTGGCATCGTTGCCGAATTCAAGCCTCACGTGACCGGGCGAGCCCGGCTTGTGGTGTCCGGCGAATCCGTGGCTATTGACCCTCCCGTTCTGGTGGAGGTCGAGGTCCCAAGCGGAAACAATCCGCCGGAGGCAGTTGCTGAGGCGATCGCCAAGACCATCCGTGAGCGTCTCATCTTCCGCGCGCGAGTCGTCTTCGTCACCGACGGCGACTTCGGAGACGCTGGATACAAAACGAAACTACTGATACGAGAGTGAGACAGACATGGAATTTGGAGCGCTATTTCTCGGTGATCCGCCCTTCGATCGAGTTGTCGACTTTGCCAAGCTGGCCGAGGAATGCGGGTTCGACTACGTCTGGACAGCGGATAGCCACATCCTGTGGATGGAGCCTTGGCTTCAATACGCCGTTATCGCGCGGGAGACGGAGCGAATCAAGATCGGGCCAATGGTCACGAACCCGGGCACCCGGGACTGGACAGTTCTCGCGTCGTTACTCGCAACGCTGAATGAGAGCTCTGACGGTCGCGCCGTCTGTGGAATCGGCCGCGGTGACAGCGCTCGTCGCACCATTGGCCAGAAGCCAGTGTCAGTGAAGGAATGGGAACGCTCCATCCCTGTGATCAAGGCGATTGCGCAGGGCGAATCAGTCGACTACGAGGGGCACACCGTCCAGATTCCCTGGGCGAGTGGTCATCCAGTGGAGATGTGGGGAGCCGCGTACGGACCGAAGGCACTTGGCGTTGTGGGCCGTCAATGCGAAGGATACGTACTGCAGCTGGCTGACCCTGACATCCTGCAATGGTGCCGCCGGTACCTCGACGAGGCGGCCGAGGCTGCTGGACGGCCGGCTTCGGCGATCCGCACCATGATTTCGGCGCCACCCTACGTAATTGAGATGCCCGAAGAACGTGACCATGCGCAATCCCAGCTTCGCTGGTTTGCAGGCTCCGTGGCGAACCACGTTGCCGATCTCATAGATGCTCACGGTGCCCAAGGCCTGCCTGCTCAGCTGACGGAGTTCATGCAGCAGCGTCCCGAGTACGACTATGACCACCATGGCAAGCCGAACAACCCTCGTACAGAATACGTTCCCGACGAAATCAACGAGCGCTTCTGTGTCATCGGCACGGCCGACGAACACGTCGCAAAACTGAAGCACCTTGAGAGCCTCGGCATGGAGGTGTTCACCGGCTACTTCATTCATGACAATATCGAAGCGACGATGCGTGCCTATGGTGACCACATCATCCCGCAGTTTAAGTAGGACAGTCGCAATCTCGGACTCATCCGCAGCGCGCCGACATGTCCGGCGAACGGCCATCTGACCTCTCCGGAATGTTCTACCCGGCGACTCGGCGTCGAAATTTCGTTCATATCACGCAGTTCTCGGGCTCTCTAGAAGCTCGACACGTGGGCCCTGGGCTACTCTCGCCGAGTTGCCTGTCCAAATTGTCAGAGATATAGTGTCGAAATCGCAACGGCGTAGGTTCAGAGGAGCGAGGCATGTCGACGAAGACAGGTTGGCGCGGCCGCTTTTTTGAAGACTTCGAGGTGGGTGACGTCTACCAGCATCCGCTCGGTCGGACGATCTCCGAATCGGACAACACATGGTTCACGTTGCTGACGATGAACACGAACCAGATGCATTTCAACGCCGAGTACGCAGCGCGTTCTGAGTTCTCCAGGCCACTGGTCGTGTCGACGTTGACCGTGGCGATTGCCGTGGGGCAGAGCGTCACCGACCTCACCCAGAACGCCTTCGCGAATCTCGGATGGGACGACATCAAGATGACGAACCCGGTGTTCGCCGGTGACACGCTCTACAGCGAGTCGCTCGTGCTGGAAAAGCGGACGTCGGGCAGCCGGCCCCACGCCGGCATCGTCACCGTTCGCACGCGCACGCTCAACCAGGACGGCGTCGAGGTCTGTTCGTTCAAGAGGACGTTCTATGTTTATAGGACGGGTGCGGAACAGGTGGAGGACGTCTTCCCCGTGGGCCAGATCCCTCTCGACCTAGCGTCCGAATCCGACCGGTGAGGATGCACCGCCACCCACCAACCGTGGGGTGTGAGCCTCGAGGCGGCGGCAGAGCGCTGCCCATCCTTCATCCTTGTGACGGCTGAACACGGTCCGACCAAAGAGGGATTTTCATGGACTTTGAACTGAACGATGAACAACTCGAGTTCCGCTCGGTACTCAAGCGCTTTGTCGATCGCGAGATAATCCCCGTCGCTCGTGAGTGGGAGCAATCCGGTCGCTACCCGACAGAGATCGTCGCCGGCATGGCCGAGATGGGCCTGTTCGGTATCACCGTTCCCGCCGAGTACGGCGGCCTCGATCTCGACCCGGTCTCGTTCGGCCTCGTCTTCGAGGAGATCTCGCGCGGTTGGATGGGTATAGCCGGCATCCTCGGAAGTCACGCGCTCACCTGTCGTCTGCTCGCGATGCACGGCACCGAAGAACAGAAGGCGATGTACCTTCCCGAGCTGGCGACCGGCGAGCGAAGGACCGGCATCGCCCTTACCGAGCCGGATGCGGGCACCGATCTGCAGGGGATCCGAACCACCGCCGTACTCGACGGCGATCACTACGTCGTCAACGGCACAAAGATGTGGATCACCAACGCCCGCTACGCCAACCCGCTGCCCGTGCTCGTCAAGACTGACCCGTCAGCCTCACCCGCGCACACCGGCATGAGCCTCCTGCTTGTCGACGCCGACCTCGAGGGATTCGAAGTCACCAAGGACATTCCCAAGCTCGGCTACAAGGGGACCGAGTCCGCGGAGGTGGTGCTGACCAATGTCCGCGTACCCAGGGATCGCCTGGTAGGCAATCAAGAGGGCGTCGGCATGAAGCAGGCCCTCTCGGCGCTCGAATGGGGGCGAGTCAACATCGCCGCTCGTTCGGTCGGTATCGCTCAGCGGGCACACGACGAGGCGCTCGCTTACGCCGCCGAACGGCACGCCTTCGGCAACCCGATTGGGGACTTTCAGGCGATCCAGATCACGCTGGCGAATCTCGCCACCAACGTCCAGGCCGCCCGGCTCATGATGTACTGGGCCGCCGACTCGGTGTCTCGCGGCCGCGCCGACGGCGAGACGGGCATGGCGAAGATCTTCTGCTCGGAGGTCGCGCTCGAAGCGGCGATCAATTCGATGAAGGTGCACGGCGGCTACGGCTACTCGACCGAGTTCGAGATTGAGCGGCTCTATCGCGACTCCATTTTGATGAGCATCGGCGAGGGCACCAACGACGTGTTGCGGACCGTGGTCGCCAAGTCGTTGCTCCGCGGCGAGACCGTGGTCGGATGATCGAGGCGCTTCCCCGGAGCTACCTCTACGTACCCGGCAACGCCACCGACAAGCTGGACAAGTCGGTCGGTCGGGGTGCCGACGCGCTCATTGTCGATCTCGAAGACGCTGTCCCGGCAGCGCTCAAGGAAACGACGCGGACGGCGGTCGTTGGGTGGCTCGGAGCACAACAAGTCAACTCGTCGGTCCAGTTCTGGGTGCGGGTGAATCCCGCCCCGATTGGTTCCGTTGACGTTGCTGCGCTGGCGGGCATTCCATCGCTCACCGGAATTGTCCTGGCCAAGGTCACCAGCGTCGATGATGTCGTGGCTGCCGCCGAGATGTTGGAGAGTCGCGGCGATACTGAGACCCGGCTGATGCCGATGATCGAAACCGCCACTGCCCTGTTGCGTGTAGTGGAGATCGCGACCGGTCCACGTGTGGGCCAGCTGCAGATTGGCGAGGTTGATCTCGCCGCCGACCTAGGGATGACGAGCGACCCGGACGAGTCGGAGATGGTGGCGTTGCGCACAGCGGTCGTCGTTGCCAGTTCGGCCGCCGGGATCGGCCAACCGTTGGGGCCGGTCTCGAGGGAGACCGCCGATGAGGTGGCCCTTGAGCAGTCGACATGGCGAGTGCGCCGCCTCGGGTTCTTCGGGCGGGCCTGTATCCACCCGGCCCAACTGGACGTCGTCCATCGCGTCTTTACGCCGACCAGCGACGAGATCGCCGAGGCCGAGGCCCTGCTTCGGTCCTTCGACGACTCGGTTGCTACGGGACACGGAGTATTCGTCGATCAGCGCGGTCTGTTGGTCGACGAGGCAGTGGTCAGGGCGGCCCGCCGGGTCATCGCCCATTCGAGAAACTGAGTCGTTCAGGAGTCGTCAAACCAGTCTTGACTGCTCATCTGCAGAACGGGTTGGGTTTCACTGCACGCGAGTTTCTTGAGATCTTCGGTGTCGGACCAGTATTCGAGATCTGAGGATTCCGCGCCGGTCGCTGAGCGGGAACCCGGCGGCCACGACGCGTTCGAGACCAGCACCCAACTCGGGCTGCTCGTCGCTAGGCAGTCGTACGACGGCTCTCGTGCAAGTGTTCCTTGCATCGTATCCAAGTCTCTGACCAGGTCTTTTGGTCGGGATGGGGAGATTTGAACTCCCGACCCCCTGCTCCCAAAGCAGGTGCGCTACCGAGCTGCACCACATCCCGTTCGGGAGAGAGGGTATCTGTTCCTGGGGTCGACTGGCCTCGCGGTTTTCAGCGAGACAGGCGAACCTGGAACGGGCCGAGACTTCCGAGCACACCGTTTTCCAGCAGCGATGCCGGGAGGGGGTGCTGTTCGGAAGCAGCCAGCCGGTCATCTGGTCGATCGGTGCGTTGCCGTTCGGAAGGTTGATCACACCGGAACCCGAACCCGGTGTGTACACCAACGAGCAGCCGCTACCGGTGCAGCCGGCGTAGACGCCGTTGATGAACACCGCGCGGAAGTCTTTGATAGGGAGGGGGGCGCTGGCCCCGCTCGGAAACGCCGTCTCGTGGAACTGGGGGACCGCGCCGTAGCGGGCCGACGAGGCAATGTCGGGTTCGTTGTCGGCATTCGAATCGATGTCGAAGAGGGCCGCGTAGCCGGCGCCGGCTTGGAAGTCCGTGAAGCATGTGAGCGCTAACTGATTGTTGATTCACCCTGGGTTTTGCGCAGGCTCTAATGATTGGAGCAAGTATGGGGGCTATGAATGTAGATGTGCGGCATGGGCCGACTTCGCGGCGGTATTCGCTGGAGCAGAAGGAGCACGCGGTGCGGATGGTGTTCGCGTTGCGTGAGGAGTTGGGTTCCTCGTCGGGCACGGTCACGCGTGTGGCTAACCAGCTCGGTTATGGGGTTGAGTCGGTCCGCAAGTGGGTTGCCCAGGCCGAGATTGACACTGGTGCTCGGGCGGGGTTGACCACAGCTGGGAGCGAGGAGCTCAAGCGGTTGCGCCAAGAGAACCGTGAGCTGCGCCGAGCGAACGAGATCCTCCAGCGGGCGGCGACTTTTTGAGCCTTCGCGTAAACGTGGGGTGGGGGGTGGTTGAGGGTCCCTGAGTAGGGGTCGAGGCCCTGCTGGAATCGGTGATTGAGAGATCAACGATCCAGGAGGGCCCCGATGGCTTGCGATGTTATAACAGTTCGGCTGCATTTGGCGCAGATTCGTGTGTTGGAGGTGGTCGAGGACACTCCGGGCGCGCTGGTGGTGAGCGTCGAGTCCACGTTCAGGCGGCTGCGCTGTGCGCAGTGCGGGTTCAAGTGCCACAGGGTGCATGACCGCCGCGCCAAGAAGGTCCGGGACTTGGAGGTGTCGGGGCGGCGTATGACGTTGGTGTGGCAGCGGCGCAGGATGGTGTGCGACAACTGCGCCAGCCGGTTCTTGGAGGACCATCCGGCCTTCGAGGGCGCGCTCACCGCGCGTTTGTCGCGGCGGGTCGTCGCTGACGCCAAGGTGATGACGTTCAGCGCGGCGGCGCGGCGCCATGGTGTGCACTGGCACGCGGTGCGCACCCTGGTGGACACTTGGTCGGCTCTGGTCGCTGAGCGGCGCCGCAGCCGCCGCTGCTCGGTGCTGTTGGTCGATGAGACCTCGATGCGCAAACGGCACCGCTATGTGACGGTGATCGTCAACGGCGACACCGGCCGCACCCTGGCCATGGTCGAGCACCGCAGTTCGGCTGCGCTGTCAACGTTTTTGATGCAACAAGGCCACAGATGGTGCAAGGGAGTCAAAGTCGTCGTCAGCGACGGCTCCAAGGCCTACAAGGCCGCCATCGATGCCCACTTGGGCCACGCCCGCCATGTGCTGGACCGCTTCCATGTCATCAGATGGTTCGCGGCCGGGCTCACCCAGGTCCGCCGCGACGTCCAGCGCCGCCCTGAAGGCTCCAAGCCCGCCTTCGACCCCGAAGTGTTCCGGGCCCGGTTCGCGCTGCTGAGACGCGGCGACACCCTCACCGACGCCGACCGGGTGCGCCTCGACGCCCTCTTCGACGCCCACCCCCGCCTGCGGGCCGGCTGGCAGGCACTGCAAGAGCTCCACGGCCTCTACCTCGCCGACGACTACGACGGCGCCCTCAAGGCCCTCGGACGGTTCTGTGACCTCTACGAGACCGGCGAGCTGCCCGAGTACCACGACACAGTCGACACCATCATCGCCTGGACCGACGAGATCCTCAACTGGCACCACACCGACCGAGCCTCCAACGGCAGAATCGAAGGAACCATTATCTGTAGCGCGTCAGAGGGTGTCGTCGACGTCGCTGACAGACGCATAACGGCCTGTCGAGGACGCGTTATCTATAGCGGTGTCGTTAGTGTCCGCGATGTTGCTGTCGGTGTGCGTTAGACAATGCTGCGGTCGGTTTGGCTCGGTCCGGTCGAGGTGTCGTGGAGGTGGCCTATGAGAGTGCAGCGTGTGGTGATGCCGGTGACCGGCGCGGAGTCTTGGACGGTCATCGACGATGAATGGGCTGAGGTGGAGCCGGCGGAGCGTTATCTGGGGCATTTGGCGGGCATCGAGCGTTCACCGAACACGGTGAGGGCCTACGCGCACGGTCTGCGGCTCTGGTTCGAGTTCCTCGAGACCCGTCGCCTTGTTTGGGACAGCGTCGGGGTCGAGGACGTCTCGCGGTTCGTGGCATGGCTGCGGGCTCCGGCTGACAACGTGATCGTGTTCGATGACACGGCGGCGGTTCGCAGCGCGGCGACGGTGAACCGTCACCTGGCCGCGCTGTTCGGGTTCTACGACTTCCACGCTCGCAACGGCGGCGTGAGCGTGGCGGCTGAGTTGGTGGCGTGGCGGTGCGGGTCCTGGGGTTCTTACAAGCCGTTCTTGCACGGCATCGCGAGCACCGGTCCGGTGCGGATGCGGCCGGTGAAGCTGCGGGCGCCGCGGCGGCTGCCGGTTGTGCTCGGCGTCGAGGAGACCGCTGTGATCTTGGCGGCGTGCACCCGGCTGCGGGACCGTTTCTTGTTCGCCTTGCTGGCCGAGACGGGAATGCGGGTCGGCCAGGCGCTCGGTCTGCGACACGAGGACTTCGTGAGCCGCCGCCGGGAAGTGCGAATCGTGCCCCGGGCCGACAACGCGAACGGAGCCCGGGCCAAGTGCTCGTCGCTGGTGTCGGTGCCGGTGTCGGCGCCGCTGGTGCGGCTCTACAGCGACTACATGCACACCGAGTACGGCGAATTGGACTCTGACTATGTGTTCGTGAACCTGTGGTCGGCGCCGGTGGGCAGACCGCTGCGCTACGGTGCGGTCGCGATGCTGGTGAGGCGGCTGCGAGCCCGCACCGGCATCGAGTTCACCGCGCACACGCTGCGCCACAGCCGCGCCACCGAGCTAATCCGCGCCGGTGTGCCGATCGAGGTCGTGTCCAAGCTGTTGACGCACCGGTCGGTGACCACGACCAGCGACGCGTATGTGCACCTCGACGTCGAGGACCTGCGGTCCGAGCTGGTGCGTGCAGGCGCCTGGGAGAACGTCTCATGCTGAGCGCCGTCCCCGCCCACAGCGGCCGCGGCGACCATCTGGGCGAGCTCGTGGCGGCTGTGCGCCCGGAGTTCTGCGGCGAGGTCATCACGGTGTCGCCCGAGGACCCGGTGTTCGGTCGGGGCCGCTGCGAGGTGGCGGGATGCGGGCGCAGCGCCTGGGCGCGGGATCTGTGCTCTGCTCACCACCAACGGTGGGCCAGCCACGGCAAGCCCGACCTCGGGGAGTTCAAGGCGGGCGCCGCTGCGGTCGCGGTCCGGGCCGGCTCAGAGAACGTGGATGGCTTCGATCTGTCGGCGTTGGCCGTCGGGCCCCGCCTGGAGGTCGCATACGTGCTGCAGTGCCGCCACGACGATCGCACTGTGAAGGTGCCGCCCTCGACGGTGAGGCATTTGGTCGCTCTGCTGGCCGACAGCGGCGCCGGTTCGCTGCTGGACCGGCCGCTGGAGGACTGGCTCGATGAGGTGAGGTCCCACCGCCGCAAGCACCCGAGCCCTGTGATCGGGCTCATCGGCTACGCCTACCGCAGGCTCAGCGACCTCGGCGGCATCGACATCGAAGCCGAGTACGCATCCGACGTCTGGGTCGCCTCGCGGCTGGGGATCAAGGTGACCCGGTCGCCGGCTCAGACCCGGTTCGACACCATCGACGCGCTGTGGCTGCGCGCCGCGGTGAAGCGCTGGGCGAGGCTTCGGCTGGGATCGGGCAAGACCTTCGGCAGCGTGCATGTCGATGTGCGGGCGATGCTTTGGTTCAGCCGGTTCCTCACCCGACGCGATCCCCGAGCTGTCGACGAGACCGTCGTCACCCGCGACGCGCTGGAGTCCTATCTGGTGTGGGTCACCGGCTCACATCTCGCTGCTCACACCTCCAGCACCTACATCACCTGTCTACGAGTCTTTCTCGACGCCTGCAGACGCCACGGCTGGCTACCCCGACTGCCCGCGACCGCCGCGATCTATCACGACGACCTGCCCAGCCGACCCCGGCCCCTGCCCCGGTTCATCCCCGAGTTCGTCATGGCACAGCTCGAAAACCCCGAACACCTCGCGATGCTGCCCGACGCCACGACCCGGGCGCTGGTCATCGTGATCATGGAGACCGGCCTGCGGGCCAACGACGCCTGCTCGCTGCCGTTCAACCCGATCATCGAAGACAGCGCCGGATGGCCCTGCCTTCGCTACTTCAACACCAAGATGGCGACTGAGCAGCTCGTGCCCCTCAGCGCCACCGCCGCCGAAGCCATCCGCGCCCAACAGAGGCATCTGCTCCACCGCCGGCCCGACGCCTCGCCGGTGCTGTTCCCCGCCCCGCGCTCCAACCCCGACGCGACCCGGCCGTTCAGCTACGCCACGCTGCGGGGGCGTCTGGCCCGCTGGCAACACGACATCGACCTGCGCGACGACACCGGCCGGCCCGTGCGGGTCACCGCCCACCAGTTCCGCCACACCCTCGGCACCCGGCTGATCAACACAGGCGTCCCCCAACACGTCATCCAGCGGCTCCTCGGCCACGCCAGCCCCCAGATGACCGCCCGCTACGCGACGCTCCATGACACCACCGTGCGCGCAGCCTTCGACCAATACTGCCAGCAGCGGGTCAACCTCGCCGGAGAACGCATCGCCTATGACCCCGACGCGCCCACCGCCCAAGCCGAGTGGACCAAGCACAACATGGCCCGCGTCCAAGCCAGCCTGCCCAACGGCTACTGCGGACGCCCACCACAACAGGACTGCCCCCACCCCAACGCCTGCCTCACCTGCCCCGACTTCCAGACCACCCCAGCGTTCCTCGACATCCACCGCCGCCAACGCGACGAGACCAAACTACTCATCGCCACCGCCGAAGCCGACGGCCGGTTCCGCCTCGCCGACAACCACCGCCAAGTCCACGACAACCTCGACCGGCTCATCACCGCGCTCAAAGACATTGGAGACACCACACCATGACCACCGCCCTCGCCGCTGCCGCCCGACAACGCTCCGACCAGACCCGCCAACGCGCCACCGAAGCGCTACAGCGCCTCCACGCCACCGGCCAACCGATCACGTTCGCACACGTCGCCCGCACAGCAGGCGTGTCCCGGTCGTGGCTCTACCGCCAGCCCGACCTGCGAGCCGACATCGACCGACTCCGTCGAGTTGCCACAACCCAGACCGTCCCCATCCCACCAGCCGAGCGAGGATCAGCCCAATCGCTGCAACAACGGCTCAACGCCGCCCTCGACGAAATCACCAGACTCAAAACCGACAATCACCAACTCCGACAACACCTCGCCCAACACCTCGGCCACCGACGCCAAAACCGCATCCCCACCCCGTCAACGACATGTCTCCCACACGAAACCCCAGCTCAGAACCACAAAAGCGCCAAGTCCTACAGATAACCGCCAACAACCTGCTCCAAGTGCTGCGGCGCACCGCCCACGGCTTCACCAACCCACGCAACTTCGAAGCCCGCGGCATCCTCGTGACATAATGACCCCAACCGGTGCCAGCAACCCTTCATCCCACGTTTACGCGAAGGGCCGACTTTTTTCGGGGCGGAGCTCGACCGCCGACAGCGATGATCGTCGAGTTCGTTGATGTGAACCGTGCCGAGTTCGGAGTCGAGCCCGTCTGCGCTGCGTTGCAGGCGGCTCCGTCCACGTATTGGTCCGCGAAACGTCGCCCGCCGTCGGTGCGTGCGTTACGCGACGCCAAGCTGATGCCGTTGCTGTTGGTGCTGTGGCAGGCCAACTACTCGGTGTACGGGTCGCGTAAGCTGTGGGTCGCCGCCAGACGCGCCGGGCACGACATCGGCCGCGACCAGGTGGCCCGCCTGATGCGCCAGCTCGGGATCCGAGGCGTCAAGCGGACAAAGACGGTGCGCACCACCCGGCCCGATCCCAAAGCGGCACGGCCCGGCGATCTTGTCGAGCGGGCCTTCACCGCCGAACGGCCGAACCGGCTGTGGGTCACCGATCTGACCCACGTCGCCACCTGGTCCGGCGTCGCTTATGTGTGTTTCATCACCGACGCGTTCAGCCGCCGCATCGTGGGCTGGCGGGTCGCCTCTCACATGCGCACCCAGACGGTCCTCGACGCGTTGGAAATGGCCCGCTGGAGCCGAGGCGCACGCCTCGAAGGTCTCATAACGCACGCCGACGCCGGCAGCCAGTTCACCAGCATCCGCTACGGCGAGCGACTCGATGAACTCGGCGCGGTGCCTTCTATCGGATCTGTCGGGGACTGCCTGTTAACCGGCCAATGAGTGGTTGCTTTGGTGTTTTGTGGTTGTTTTTCTTGGGAAATGCTTGCGTTGATGTGCGGTCAGCGTTACAGATGTTGCGGTGTCGGATTCTGGACTGTTCATCGATCAGAGCGATGTTGGTTGGCGTTTGGCTGGCGACGGGGCTGATCGTTTCGGGTTGGTGAACGAGTATCTGTCGTATTTGGCGGATCGGAACTACTCGCCGCTCACGGTCCGCGCCTATGGGTTTGGGCTGTTGGCGTTTTGTCGTTGGTTGGCTGATGAGGAGTTGGATCTGGGCGAGGTGACGACGGATGTGTTGTTGCGGTTTTTGGCGGCCTGCCGCAGTGAGCGGGTGGCCGGGCGTCCGGGCGGTGCGAATGTGGTGGGACTTGATGGCCGTCGGACTGACATGTTGTCTGCGGCGACGGTGAATCTGCGGTTGGCGGCGGTGTCGGGGTTGTTCTCGTTCCGGTCGATGCGTGACCCGGACGCGCCGAACCCGATGCCGAGGGGCCGCGAGGCCAAGTGGGTGTCGGCGGGTGAGCGGGGCGGGATGCTTGCTCATGTGTCGCGTGCGCCGAGGCGGCGTTCACCGTTGCGGGTTCGCGACGCCAAGCGGCTCCCGAAGACGCTCCGGCATCGAGAAGTCGTGGCGCTGCTGGAAAGTCTGCGAACGTGGCGGGACCGGGCCATCGCCGGGCTGATGGTGTTCTGCGGGCTGCGCTCGGGGGAGGTCTTGGCCTTGGACGTGGCCGATGTCGACATCGGTGTCCGATGGCTGCGGGTGTCGGGCAAGGGCGGCACCGAGCGCCGGGTCCCGCTCGATGTGGACGTGGCCGGGGTGATTCAGACCTACCTGCTCGCCGAACGCCCCGAGACGACCAGTGCCAGGCTGTTCATTGTGGCCAAGGGCCCCACCCGCGGGCAGCCGCTCACCGCGGCGGGGCTGCGGAGGATCTTCCGTTACCACCGCGAGATCACCGGCATCACGACAGCGCATCCCCACGCCTTGCGCCACACCTTCGGCACCGCTCTGGCCGAGGCCGGTGTGGATCTGGCCGTGATGCAGGCCCTGTTGGGTCACGCTCACATCGACACCACCGCCCGCTACATCCATCTCGCTCCGGCCCATGTCAAGGCCGAGTTCGATGCTGCCCGTGCCCGCCAACGCGCCAGCACCTGAGCGGGCCACAACCCCGTCGGCTGGCGAGTTGCTGGCGGCGTGGCAGGCCGACCAGGCTGCGACCGGTCGGGGGAACCCGGCCTCGGAGGGGGCGGCCCGGAAGTTCCTGGGTCGCTGGCCGGTCCCCCAGGACTGGGCCGACCAGCCGCTGGCTGCTCGGCTGATGTTGCCGCCGTCGACGATGTCGCTGCTCATGTTCTTGATGGTTCAGGGCTGGCTGCGCCCGGGCTGGGACTGGCTCGTGGCCCGCAAGCTGTCAAGCTTCTGGCGAGAGATCGACGGGTCGCCCCTTGAGGCTGATCTGGCCCGGTTCTGCGACACCGCCGTATCGGTCGGGTTCGCCGAGATCCAGACCAAGCGGGCGGTGTCTCAGTCGGTCGGCCGCCTGTTGATCCAGACCGGTCGGCCTCTCGACCAGCTCACCGTCGCCGATCTCGACGGGCTGGCCGCCGCGTGCCGGGCACGCGAGGCTGCGACCGGGCAGGGCTGGCGGCATTACCGGTCCGCGCTCGTGTGCGCCCACACGGTCCTGTTCCATCTCGGCGTCATCGACGAGCCGCCAGAACCGGCCCAGCGACCGGACAGCTTCGAGGCACGGCTGGCCGACTGCCACCCGAACCTGCGCCCCGCGTTCGTTGCCTACCTCGAGCGAAAGCTCGGCACCTGCGGGTCCAAGACCGTCTCAAGCCTTACGACCCGGCTCGCTTACTTCGGCCGGTTCCTCGCCCAAGCCGACCCCGAACTCGCCTCGCTGGCCGGACTGCGGCGCCAGTGCCACATCGAACCCTACCTGAACTCGGTCGCCAACGCCGTTTCCGCCAAGACGGGCAAGGCGATCACCGTCGCCGACCAGGACCGCCGAATCCGAGCGGTCGGCCACATGCTCGCCGAGATCACCGAATGGGGCTGGGACGACGCCCCGACGCGCACGCTCGTGTTCCGCATCGACCATCCCCGCAAGCCCAGGCCACTTCCCCGCTACGTGCCCGTCGACGCTGACCGGCGTCTGCGCGCTGCGCTCGAAGCCTCCACCTACCGGCTCGCCGCCGACTCCTTGCTGTTGGCCCGAGCCGTCGGGCTGCGCATCGGCGAGCTTCTCGACCTCGAACTCGACTGCGTGCACGAGATCGGCGGACACGGAGCCTGGCTCAAGGTCCCCCTCGGCAAGCTCGACACCGAACGCATGGTCCCCCTCGACGACGAGACCGTCACCCTCATCGACCGCATTACCGCCACCCGCTGCAGCGGCCAGCCGCTGCCCCATCCACGCACCGGCCGGCCGACCCAGTTCCTGTTCACCCACCACGGCCGACGGCTCTCGCAGAGCGCGGTCCGCAAAGAACTGGGCCGCAGCGCCAACACCGCCGGGATCAATCACGTCACCCCCCACCAGCTACGCCACACCTACGCCACCGCCCTCGTCAACGCAGGCGTCTCGCTGCAGGCGCTCATGGCCCTCCTCGGCCACGTCTCAGCCGAGATGAGCCTGCGCTACGCGCACCTCTTCGACTCCACCGTCCGCGCCGAATACGAACGCGCCCTCGACCTCGCCAAAGGCCGCATCGGCGCCGTGCCCACACCGACGGGCCGAACATCGATCCCCGTCACCGCCAACGACGCCCGCGCCAGCGGCTGCACCTCCGGCGACGACTGGCGCGACGCGCCAGCCATCAAAGCACGCCTCGCCGGCGGCCACTGCCTACGCGCCCCCGCCCAGGGAGCCTGCCCCTACGCAAACATCTGCGAGCACTGCCCCAGCTTCCGCACCGACGCCGCATCGGCCGCCGTGCTCTCCGCGCAGCGCGTCGACACCCGAGCACTCCTCGCCGACGCCCAAACACGCGGCTGGATCGACGAAGCCGACCGGCACCGACTCCTCCTCGACCGCCTCGACACGCTCATCGCCGACACCGCATGACCACCAACATCGAAGCCGTCGAAACCGCCTGCGCACGCCTCGCCAACAACGGCGAGGCCATCACCTTCACCGCCATCGCCGAACACACCGACATCAGCCGCACCACCCTCTACCGCAACCCCCAACTCCGAGCCATCATCGAAGAACACCGCCACAACACCCACGACCGCCACACCATCACCGGACTCGCCACCCAAATCGCCCACCTCCGAACCGGACTCGAAGCCCTCGCCGACCGAATCCGAAACCACGAAGAACGACTCCGCCACCTCGAACGCCGCCAACCCCGCCGCAAAACCAACTAGACGATCAGGCCCACCGAACCTCGCTTCACCCCAACCGCGATTGGCCGGATAATCCTACGACAACGCCCTCGCAGAGGCCGTCAACGCGCTGTTCAAGACCGAGTTGATCCGCGGTCCCGGCCAAGGGCCATGGCGCACAGTCGACGATGTCGAACTCGCCACCTTGGGATGGGTGCACTGGTGGAACACCCAACGCATCCACAGCTACCTCGGCGACACTTCACCCGATGACTTCGAAACGGCTTACACTGCCCGAAACACCGACCACAACACAACAGAAAACCAAAACACACACCCTGCGCAAAACAGTGAAGATGTGTGCGGGGAGCGGGCCGTCGGCGTCTGACTTGCCGCAAAACTGGCCCTGCGTGTTGTGGGTGCCTTGCCTGGGACTCGTCGATGTCGGCGGTCTGCTCCTTGGACTTGCCAGCTGCGGCCGGTCCGGAACGAGCGACGTGACCTCATAGGAACCTGCGCTGACAGATGCCTCATCACTGTTATGTCCGTCCCGTCCCGGCACGCGAGCCGCTCCGAGATGAAGGACAACATGATGCCAGAACCACCACCACAGGCGGTGATCGGCGGGATTGACTGCCACACCGACTTCCACGTAGCCGCCGCGCTCGACCCCTTGGGTCGGGTGCTGGGCACTGAGTCGTTCCCCGCGACCGGCGCTGGCTACCGCTCGACTCATGAATGGCTCTTGTCGTTCGGCCCGATCGCCGCGGTCGGCGTGGAATCGACCGGGTCCTACGGAGCTGCCCTGGCCCGGTCGCTGACCGAGCAGGGCTGCCGGGTGATCGAGGTCAACCAGCCGCACGCGCATCTGCGTTCGCGCCGCGGCAAGAACGACGCCATCGACGCCGAGGCCGCCGCCCGCAAGGTGCTCTCGGGCGAAGCGACCGCAGCCGCCAAGGACACGACCGGCGTGGTCGAGTCGATCCGCCAGCTCAGCGTCGTCCGCAGCAGCGCTGTCAAAGCCCGCTCCGCTGCGCTGTGCCAGCTCGGCGACCTGCTCGTCACCGCCCCCGCCGCGCTGCGCGAACAGCTCGACACCCGCCGCACCCTCGAGGGCAAAGCCGCGGTGTGCGCCCGGCTGCGGCCCGACCCCGCCCGGCTCGCCGATCCCGCCCAGGCCGCCAAAGCAGCACTGCGCAGCCTGGGGCGCCGCATCGCCCGGCTCGGCGCCGAAGCCGACGAACTCGAACGCGAACTCGACCGGCTCGTCGCCGCCGCAGCGCCCACGACAGTGTCGCGTCTGGGATGCGGCACCCACCACACCGCGGCGCTGCTCGTCGCAGCCGGCGAGAACATCGACCGGCTCGGCTCCGAAGCGTCCTTCGCCCACCTGTGCGCAACCGCTCCGGTGCCCGCATCCAGCGGGCGCACCAGCCGCCACCGGCTCAACTTCGCCGGCAACCGCGCCGCCAACCGGGCACTGCACATGATCGTCATCGTCCGGCTCCGCTACTGCGACCGAACCCGCAGCTACCTCGACCGCCGCGTCGCCGAAGGCAACACCAAAAAAGAAGCCATCCGCTGCCTCAAGCGCTACCTCGCACGAGAGATCTACCGCACACTGCGAGCCGACCTCGCCACCCTCAAAACCCGCACTTGACATCTATAGGAACGTCCCAGGGTGAATCAACGACATCCAGATCAGACTGGGCTACTGGGAGTCGCGGCTGGATAGCATTGGGGGATGCGTCTTGTTGTTGCTCGCTGCACAGTCGACTACAACGGGCGGTTACAAGCCCACCTCCCTGAGGCGATGCGCTTGCTGATGGTCAAGGCTGACGGCAGCGTGGCGATTCACGCAGACGGCGGTGCCTACAAGCCCCTCAACTGGATGAACCCCCCGAACCGACTATCGGAGAATCCCGAAGATGGCACATGGACGGTCACCAACCCAAAGGGCGAAGTTCTTACGATCACCCTTCATGAGGTAATCAGCGACTCGTCATTTGAGATGGGGCGAGATCCTGGTCTCCAGAAAGACGGCGTCGAAGCGCACCTGCAGAAGCTTTTAGCTGACGATCCCACATCGATAACCGAAGGCTTGCGCTTGGTGCGCCGTGAATTCCCGACCAGCGTCGGTCCCGTAGATCTGATGTGTCGTGACGCCGACGGCGCGGCCGTAGCGATTGAGGTCAAACGCCGCGGCGAGATCGACGGAGTTGAGCAACTCAGCCGTTATCTGGAATTCCTCAACCGCGACCCGGCCTTGCGACCGGTGCGAGGCATGTTCGTGGCCCAGGAAATCAAGCCGCAAGCGAAGGTATTGGCCGAAGATCGCGAGATTCAGTGCGTTGAGGTCGACTACGACGAACTACGCGGCATCGAATCACCCAACCCGAGACTCTTCTAAAGCTCACGACCTATACGATTGGGCACCGTGCGTGCGACCCTTGTGGTGCTAGCCGCGACTGTCATCTTGATTGTGGTCGCCTGGATCATTGACGATGTCGTGAGCGGCGACGACATCCCGAGAGGGGTGGAGATCGACGAAATCTCGGTCGGATCGATGAGCCGCGAAGAAGCGGCTATCCGGCTCGCTTCGCACCCCTCGCTCAACAAGTCCATAACCGTGGTTTGGGACGAAGCTTCTGCAACCGCCACCGCAACCGAGTTGGGGATCGGTATCAACATTGAAGCGACACTTGATGAAGCTGCCGAAAGTGGCGGAGCTACACAACCGTTTCGCTGGCTCTTTTCGCCGGTCGCGAATCGCAGAGTGACACCCCACTATTTCCTTGATCGAAACACTCTGGTGGAATTGCTCGGTGAGGGTGCTGACGCGGTGCTTCTGGTCGATCCGGATGGCTTGAGCGTGGCGCTGGCTAATGGGGTTTTCGTCGCCGCCGACACAGCCAAGATACCTATCGTCGACATCAATGAACTCGAGCGACTGCTCCTGATCGCAGTTGCGGGAGAAGGCGAAGATCCTGTTGAGCTGCCTTCGCTCGGGAGCGAGGCCATAGACGTTGGCGGAACCGAACTCGCGCGTCACGCCAACGAGCTGACCCAAGATGGCATCGAGGTGGCGCTGCTCGGTTTCTCTGAGTACCACTTGATTCCCGCGCGAGCCTTGCGGCAGTGGGTGCGCTTCAGTCCAACAGGCGAGATCTCGCTGGATAATGACGCTGCTGTCTCGACGTTGGCCGCTCTTTTTGTCGGTCTTGGAGACCCCGGCCAAGAGACAACCTTCTTTGTCGACTATGTCGAGAATATTCATATTGTCGGCGGTTCTCCTGGAAGCATCTGCTGTACCGAAGACACCGGTGAGCGAATTCTTGAAGCTCTGATCGCAGGCGAGAGCCAGGTTCAGGTACGTCCCACCGAAGACCCTGACGCAAAGGGCGTTGCCTGGGCCGAATCGTTGGGTATCAAAGAGGTGGTCGGCAAGTTCACGACCAACTTCGCGCCCGGGCAAGCACGTGTAATCAATATCTTCCGCATCGCCGAGTTGACTCAAGGGGCGGTCATTGAACCCGGTGAGACCTTCTCGGTCAACGGTTATGTCGGTCCCCGAACCACCGACGGCGGTTTTGTGCCCGCAGGGATGATCTACGAGGGGGTCTTCGTCGACTCCGTCGGTGGAGGAATCTCACAGTACGCAACAACCCTGTTCAACGCCGCTTTTTTCGCTGGCCTCGATTTCGGCGAGTACCAGAGCCATTCCATCTACATTGGGCGTTATCCCTATGGCCGTGAAGCGACCGTGTCCTATCCCGCCCCCGATTTGCAGATAATCAACAACACGCCGTACGGGGTTCTGGTGTGGCCGACGGTGACCGAAGATTCGATCACGGTGCGGCTCTATTCCACCCGGTCGGTCTTCGCCGAGCAGACGGGCCAGACGAGCATGCCTCATGGTCTGGTATGTACCAATGCGTTGACCGAGCGGACCAGAATTTTCGTGGAGGACGGGCGTCGGGAGGTGGACACGGTTTTTGCTCGGTACCACCCAGAGGCCACCCTCTGCGACGGCACTCCAAGCGTTTCCACAACCACGACCACCATCGGTGACGGCGATAACGAAGGCGATGTCTCAGACAACGACGAGGTTGACGACGGCGATGACACCAACGACGACGGGACAGACGAGCACGAAACAGACCAGGACCAAACCGACCAGGACCAAACCGATCAGAACGAAACAGACCAGAACGAAACAGACCAGGACCAAACCGATCAGAACGAAACCGACCAGGACCAAACCGACCAGGACCAAACCGACCAGAACGAAACCGACCAGGACCAAACCGACCAGGACCAAACCGACCAGGACCAAACCGACCAGGACGGGTCATCGTGAGAGCGGAGACAGTAGTGGTGGGTGGAGGGCCTGGCGGCGCGGCGGCCGCAATTGTCCTGGCTCGGGCAGGCCGCGACATCCTGCTCGTCGACAAGGCCACGTTCCCACGGGACAAGTGCTGCGGCGACGGCCTCACCGCCCTAGCGCTGCGTGAACTTGAGTCCTTGGGCCTCAATCCAGGCCACATCGATTCTTGGAATGTGGTTCGCGACGTAGCGGTGCGATCACCTTCGGGAACCGAGCGGTATTATCCCCTCCCCGATGGACCCGGCTATCACGCAGCCGTGGTGCCCCGCATCGATCTGGATGCTGCGATGCTGGAATTGGCACGTGCTGCGGGTGCTCGTGTCGAACCCGGATGCGCTGTGACCGGCACAGAAGTATCCGACGACACCATTGATGTGCTCATCGACAACAACATTGACAACGAAAGCGAGCGCTGCATACGGACCTCGAACCTGATCGCGGCTGACGGGATGTGGTCGCCGGTTCGCAAGTCACTGGGTCTCGGGGTCGACCAATACCTTGGCGAGTGGCACGCCTTCCGCCAGTACTACTGCAACGTCACCGGCCGAGCCGCAGAGGAACTGATCGTCTGGTTCGAACCCGATCTTTTGCCTGGTTACGCCTGGTCTTTCCCTCTGCGAGGAGGTCGAGCAAACATCGGTTTCGGTATCCGCCGAGGAGGGCGACACACGGTTGGTGACATGAAACGACTGTGGCTCGATCTTCTCGCCAGACCCCACATACAACAGGCCCTAGGAGCCGACGCCGTTGCGGAGGCACCGCACAAAGCCTGGCCGATCCCAGCTCGAATCGGTCGTGTTCCCCTTGTTGGCCCGCACACTATGTTTGTTGGCGACGCCGCCGCGGTCACAGACCCGATGACCGGTGAAGGCATCGGACAGGCGCTACTCACCGGTCGCCTCGCCGCTGAATCGGTGTTGGCTCACGACAACCCCACGGCCCATTACGAAAAAGCCGTGCGCCAAGAACTCGTAGCGGACGACCGCATGTCTAGAGCGTTAATTCCATTGTTGGCTCGGCCGTGGGTAACTCGCGGAGTCCTGAGGCTCACTGGTACAACAGCTTGGACTAGACGCAACTTCGCTCGCTGGATGTTTGAGGACTATCCGCGCGCCTTGCTTGTTTCGCCTAGTCGTTGGGAGCGAAAAATGTTCACAGGTCCCGGTGCTTACCAACGGCATCTACGCTCGACACCATGAACGAGACCATGCGCGAGTTCGCCGACGCCATCGACCAACTCGACGAGGTCATTGATCATTGGTGGGAACAATGGCGCAATCAACCGCTCGTTGACCGGGTGTTCTACACCGCTTCGGAGGCAGCTGATTTCTCCTTGCTCTGGCACGCCCTCGGCGTTGTGCAAGCGATTGTCGAAGACGATCCGAAGATCGCGATGGGGTTGAGCGCTGCTCTCGGCGTTGAGTCGGCATTGTTGAACGGGCCGATCAAATCAATCTTCCGTCGTGGTCGACCTTTGCGAGCGGTGCCTCGGCCGCTCAACCTGCGTCAACCAATAACCAGCAGTTTCCCGAGTGGGCACGCATCGGCTGCGATGGTGGCTGCGGCGGTGTTATCACGCCGGACCGGCGGCCCTTTGTGGTACGCGCTGGGCGCGGTGGTTGCCGCAAGCCGAGTTCATGTGCATATTCATCACGCATCAGATGTGCTAGGGGGTCTGGTAATCGGAGTCGCCTTCGGCAGAATCGCGCGGCGCCTTCTCCCCTAGCAAGTCAGTTCCCCTAGCATCTCAGCTACTAGTTGGAGCTTGCGGGTTCTGTCGGTTCTACGACTACGAAAGTGAGAACCGAACGAAGATCAAGGAGCAGGTCAGCTACTTCCGCGCTAGTCAACAACTCGCGCTTAATAAAATCACCGAGACCATGGTCGATTATTCCCAGCGCCTCTTCGATCTGCACGCCATCAATGGCTTCAGTCATTGTCCGGAACCTCCCTTGATATCTCGGGCCGGTGTCGACTCGTGTTGTTAGCAACCATACTCGCGCAATGTGACAGCGGGCGCGTTGTGTTTAGTGAATATCGCCTTACTATCCCGCCATGGACACAAAAGGGGCAACCATCGTAGTTACCGGAGCGGCTAGCGGCATCGGCCGGGCCATGGCTGAACGCTTCGCTGCCGACGGAGCGGGCACTGTGGTGATCGCCGACCAAGATGGCGACGGAGCGGCCGCTGTGGCTGCTGAACTCAGCGGTCGTTGCGAGGTGCTCGACGTGACCGATGAGCCTGCCGTCGTCGATTTGATTGAACGAACCGAGTCCGAAGCCGGAGCTATTGATCTGTGGTGCGGAAACGCCGGTATCGGCGCTAACGGCGGTGTTGAACTCGACAACGACACCTGGAACGCCAACTGGAACGTAAACGTGATGGCCCATGTCATCGCGGCGCGGCACCTTGTTCCCCGCTGGATTGAGCGAGGCGGCGGACATCTACTTCTCACCGCATCCGCTGCCGGCTTGCTCACCAACCTGGGCACCGCACCATATGCCGTCACCAAACATGGCTGTGTGGCGCTCGCCGAGTGGATTGCTATCACCCACGCAGAGCACGGTATTGGTGTTTCGTGCCTGTGTCCCCAAGGGGTGCGTACCCCGATGACCGAGGCCGACGGCGAATTGGCTATCGAGGTTGTGAAGGCCATGGGCATGATCGAGCCTTCCGAGGTTGCTGAAGCGGTAGCCCTCGGTCTTGCCAACGACGACTTCTTGATCCTCCCTCATCCTGAAGTTGCGATGTATGAACAGCGTCGAGCCGGCGACCGCCGGCGTTGGCTGAACGGAATGCAAAAACTCCAGGCCTCCCTACTCAGCTGACTCGCTGAGGTTCCCAGTGCTCCGGTCACGCCCGACGCAAGCAACGCCCGGCTCCGGTCACGCCCGACGCAAGCAACGCCCGACGCAAGCAACGCCCGACGCAAGCAACGCCCGGCTCCGGTCACGCCCGACGCAAGCAACGCCCGACGCAAGCAACGCCCGACGCAAGCAACGCCCGACGCAAGCAACGCCCGACGCAAGCAACGCCCGGCTCCGGTCACGCCCGACGCAAGCAACGCCCGGCTCCGGTCACGCTCGGCGCAAGCAGGGCGCGAGACCCTCGATTGCTTCATCTATGTCCACGCCGGGGAACGCCATGATTGCCAACGCAGGACACGTAACGCCATTGTCTATGTAACGCTGAATATGGGCTCGGCACTCGTCGGGACTGCCATGCACGATCAACTCGTCGATGATGTGGTCTGGAATCTTGTCGAGCGCGCCCCGACGGTCGCCAGCGGCCCACTGTTCCCAGTGCTCACCCAACGCATCACCACGGCCCATCCACTCATGGAACGCCTTGTAAACAGGGACGTTGAGATACGCCGCGGCCGCGAACTTGCCGGTAGCTCGAGCTGCTTCTGTGTCCGGGGTGGGGGCAACAAAGATCCGGGCGACTATTTCTGCCTCGGGATTTTCAGCCCGAACAATCCCTGCCACCGTGGAAACATTGTCGGCTGAGAGCCAGTTGATGATGGCTCCATCGCTTTCGCGTCCCGCCATGCGCAGCATGCCTTCACGCAGCGCAGCTACCAGGATCGGCACTGGTTGTTCGGGGACGAGACCGAGGCGGAATCCTTTGATCGAGAAACTGTCGTAGTCTTCGCTGATCTTCTCACCCGACAGGGCGGATTTCAGGAAGCGCACAATGTCTCGGGTTTGTTTGTACGGCGCTTCAAAGGGGATGCCGTTCCAGCGCTCAACGATGACATTCGATGAGGAACCGATACCTGCCACGAAGCGGCCTGGTGCGGCCGATGCCATACCCGCTATGGACTGTGCCATCAAGCCCGGGCCTCGGGTGTAAGCCCCCAGAATCGCCGTACCGAGCCTCATCGAGGGAGTCCATACGCTTCCTAGGGCCAAGGGGGTAAGTCCATCGGCTCCCATGGCCTCTGCCGACCACAGGTCGGTATAACCGAGCGCTTCGAGCCTTTGAAAACGTGTTCGTTGGAGGTGAAGTTGTGTGCCGTCGAAGGGAACGGTCATTCCGTATCGCTGCGTGGGGGTGGTCGTGGACATCTCGTGATTCTTTCAGTTTGGGGCAAGTGTCACACACGCCGGGCACACTATCCGATAATGAAATATCCTGTTATAAAGTTATATATAATGAAATCTGCTGTGCTAGCAGTATTGTTGTTGGCAACGACGCTGGCAACGACGCTGGCAACGACGAGCTGTTCCGACGAGGACGACGCGGCAACCCCGAGCATCGGCACTCCAGCAGCTTCGCCAGCGGGTTTGGTACCGAACGCAACTATCAGCAAAGTGATCGACGGCGACACAGTCATCGCCGACGTCAATGGTTCGCGTGAAAACGTGCGCCTAATCGGTATTGACACACCCGAATCCGTGGCTAGGAATCGTCCCAATCAGTGCTACGGCGCGGAGGCGAGCGCCTATCTCAAATCCTTGCTTCCCGAAGGCACCGCCGTCACGCTGATCCTCGATGAAGAAGCCCGCGATCAATACGACCGGCTATTGGCCTACGTAATTCGCAGCGGCGACGATCTCTTCGTCAACCTCGACCTCGTAGAGCACGGCTACGCGGGCACTCTCTCCTACCCGCCCAACACTCACTACGAACACTTGCTTGACCAAGCCGCTAAAAGAGCGACGCTTTCAAAGCTCGGTCTTTGGGGAGTCTGCGGCGATCCCGACGTTCCACTCGAATAGCACAGTACCGTCACATTGTGGAGTCACTCGTCGAAGCACTCGGATACGAAACCGATAGCCGATTGCTGATTATCAGCGCCGATCAACTCGGTTCAACGCATGCCGCCACCGCCGGAGGGCTGAGCGCTCTGCGCGAGGGAGCGGCCACAACCGGCACGGTCATGATGCCAGGGCCCTGGTCACGCCATGCCGTTGATCGCATTGCAACAGACGAAGACTTGGGTGTGCATCTGACGCTCAACGCCGAACTTGATTGTTTTCGTTGGGGTCCGTTGACCAGTTCACCGAGCCTCCTTGATGGTGACGGTGGTTTCCCTCGCACTGTCGCTGACCTTTGGGACCACGCGGACCCCGACGAGGTCCGCCGTGAGTGCCGGGCTCAACTCGCGCGGGCAACGCTGTGGGGCCTTGACGCCACGCATCTGAGCACTCACCTCAGTGCGCTTCAGCAACGGCCAGAGTACTTCGATGTGTTGCTCGACATCGCGGTCGAAGCAAACCTTCCGCTCCGTCTGGAGGGACCCGCCGCGCAAGCAACAGCGGGTTTTCCTTTCCGTGACCTCGCTCGCGAAGCGGGGGTCATCACACCAGACCACTTCCGCTTGGTGCGCGGCGGTGCTGAGGCCCACTTTTCCGCCGTGCTCGACAATTTGACGCCCGGGGTGACTGTGGTCGCTTTCGAGCCCGCGATCGCTGCAGAAGAGATTCGCGCGATCGATCCTTCCGCGACCGCCCGAATGAACGACCTCGCGCTGCTCACCGATCGCTCTCTGCCCTCCCGTATTGCTGCGAGCGGCGCTCAACTCATCGGCTTCGCGGCATTGCGCGATCTTCAGCGGTCACACCTGTAGCGGCTGCTCGCCGGTTGGTTCACTGGCCAGAAATCTGCACCGCCACCCGCCAGACGTATGCCGGTCACTCGCCGGAAGTCTGTGCCATCAGCGACCAGAGACCTACGCCGACCACTCACCAGAAATCTGCGCCGCCACCCGCCAGACGTATGCCGATCACTCGCCGGAAGTCTGCGCCATCAGCGGGGCGAGGGCCTCAATCGCGGCTAGTCGGACGGGTCGCAGGTCGAGCAGCCAGAGCGGATAGTCACCTTCAACCTTCACCGCGCCGCTCATGTAGCCGGCGTCACTAGTCATCTCGCCCGACAAAATGGCCACTGCATCGGGATAGTTCATCGATATTGCAATGTCGTTGTCTTTCGACTTGCCCGCAGCGATGCCTGAAACGACGCCATCGGCGAGAGTGACAGTCAGACTCACGCGACCAATGGGACGCCCGCTGATCGTGTATTCGATTACAGCGTCAAGACCAGGAACGGCAGGCAACCCGCCGAGCGCTTCGCTAGCCGCCACGATCCATTCCTCGTCAAAGAGTTGCATCAGGGTTCGATACCCGTGAAGAGATCCGTCTCTTGGGGTTGATCACCGTTCCATTTTGGGCGGGCCAAGCGGTAGTCGTCGACCGGATGGAGCGCGAGATCGATCTCGATTGGCAGTCCAAACCAAAATGGCGACTCAGGGTCGATCTGCGTGGCGTGCGCGAGTAGCCCCTCACGGCGCACTTCTGTAAAACCGTCGACCGGGACCTTCGTGGTTATGTTCTGGTCGGTGTCTGGCCGTTCGAACCAGCGTTTGTCGTACGGTGACTCCAGACCGAGGTCGAGAAATGCCTGGTGCCTCGCTTCGATACGGGCGCGTGACCAACTCGAGTAGTAGACCTTCGGCACTGACCAGGGGGCGCCGAGATCAGGGCGATGGGTGCCGTCTGCGCAACGTTCCACAGCCGGATGAGTGATGTCGTGCACACGCACGTGATCCGGGTGGTTATAGGCACCTTGCTCATCGGGGTATGTGACTACGACGTGCGGTCGCTCTTCTCTCAGCAGCGCCACCAAGCGGTCAACCACTTCGTCGAATGGCGCCGCCGCGAAACAATCCGGATTCAAGTTGGCTTCGGTGTCGGCCATGCCGGAATCGCGGTAGCCGAGCATATGGACGGTGTCGTAACCAATGATCTCCGCGGCTCTAGTTAATTCGGCGTGACGTACTTCGCCGAGATTGTCGCGTACCTCGGGGCGGTCCATGGCCGGGTTGAGGATTTCGCCTTCTTCGCCCCCGGTGCAGCACACGAGCACCGTCTTGACTCCCATCGACTTGTATTTGGCGACCGTGGCGGAGCCTTTGGACGCCTCATCGTCTGGGTGGGCGTGGATAGACAGCAGACGAAAAGAACTGTGCATTCGATGAAATCTACCGGCCCAGTATCTGTTCTGGACGTACCGCTGACTCTGTGCTCCGTCTCACGGGTCCCTTCACGCTGCTAGGCGTCTAGGGGCCCTGTGGTGGGTTGTTGGGGTTGATGATTTTGCCTACGCGCCAACAGGTGGCTTCAAAGCTGTCAGCGCAGGCCGGAACCATAGTTGCGGGTTGCACATCGACAACACGATCACCTGCTGGGGACGGAATGCCGTCAGGAGATTCTGATTCCCACTGACAACCTCGCGCGAACCGGAGAACTAATGACCTGAGACTGGCTCTAGTTCCATATCCCCATCACCGTCGGGGTCGATCAAGCGCCATCCGCAGCGCCGAGCAAGGAGTTCGCGTCCTTCATCGGGGCCGCTGGCAATCAACTCGTCTCCGGCAACAAGTCGGGCACGACCGCGGGGTCGATACACATACTGTTCACCGCGCCGTATGGCGAGGACAGTGAAACCGGGCTCGATGTTGAGCCGCAGTTCGGAGAGAAGCCGACCATCTGCTTCGCTTTCGGCACGAACAGGCACCCGGATCACCACCTCATCGCTGTCGCCAAGGGCCAGTTCCAGGATCGGGTGAACGTCTTCTTGTTTCTCGATGAGCCATACCATGGCTTGGGCTTGGTCGCCGATATCTTCGGCTGCCTGCGAGAGGTGGAGCAGACCTCGCAACGGTGAAGGGTCAACCTTTTCCGACGCAGCCCGCAGAACCCAAAGCTCAAGGCGGTCCTTCATTTCATCGAGGCGATCTTCAATGTGGCGGACCTCCGCGGCAAGCCCGAGATCGCCGAGGACAAGGGCCGAATACGCCAAACCAACCGCAACTTCGCTGAGGTTTTTCATTTCAACCAACACATCGACCGCTCGGTCCAGGTCTGTCACAAACGGATCTTCAGGTAGCTGCGGAGCTTCCCAAGGCGCGGCACCGGCCAATTCTCTCAAACGCCCTATTCCGTCAGGCGATCCTCGTAGGAACAGAACATCGCCCGGTATCAGCACAGTGTCGCCGTCTACGTCGGTGATCCAATGTTGGCGGCGCACCGCCATTACTCGCATACCCGTCTGAACCGGAAGTTCCTGGTCGCGCAAGGGCCGATGGGTGAGTCGCGACCGGGGTGAGACCAATACGCGATGGCTCACTTCCTCTGCAGCGGACAGATCCGCCACCAACTCGGCTGGGATCCCGAGTTTGTGGGTGACGATGCGGGCGATGTCGACGGCGTCGTTGGCGATGCGTTCGATCGCCGAGATCACTTGCAGCACCGACGACATCCCTTCGGATTCGCGGGGGTGACGCACAGCCATCACACAGACGCCGCGCATGTCGTGAACCAAGTGGCTCATTTCTTCTTCCAGGTCTGCGATTTCTTCAGCCATGTCTGGATCGCCAAAGAACAGCGCGGCGTACGCCAGATCGACCATCAGCTCGGACTTGTCCTTGGCGGTGGCGAGCATCTCCCGCAGGTTGCGCGGTCTGTCTTCCATTATCTCGTTACTCCGTTATAGGTAAATACACTAGAGGTGCTGGTCACGACTCAAGCCACTCCCACCGCCACAATGGCCAGAATCAGGGCGAAGGCACCCACAAAATCCAGTGATGACGTCACCATTGGAATGCCGTGAGTATCGGGATCGAGTCCGAATCTGACTGCAACAATCGTTACGTAGTAGGCAACGATCACAACGCAGATCGTCGCCAACAGACCGCCGATCAGGGCCACTGCTACAAGGTCGATCAAGCCGGGACTGGCCTGGTTCGTCAATACACCGCCAAGTTCGGCGACTGCTCCCGTTATGACAAACACCGGGATCGACAAGCCGAAGATCATGGCGATGTCGGACCCCGCAGAACCCCGGGGCACAGGCCCCGGACGCAGCAAACCCAAATGAACTTTGGTCGAAAGGCGACTCGACAACACTCCACCGAGCCCACCCGCTGTGCCCAAGAACCCAGGAAGAAGCACCAGCAACACGGGATATTCGAGAAGGTCGTCGAGCCGTTTCTCAATGGTGATTCCGGCGATCAAATCAAGCAGGCCAGCAAGTGCCAGCACCGGAATCGACTCGCGCACGATGGCCCTCAAAAGCCGGTGGTTGGCTATCAGCGACCACAACAGGCCGCCAACAGATACAACGACAAGAGCCGCTGCAGTCACAGGTGTGAATCCTTCGACACTGGCGAGTTGCGCGGCCAGTATCAGTGCCGGGAGACTCATCAAGTCACTGGCAGCGGTTACCAACGGCGACACCACGTTGTCGAGGTCCCATCCGTAACGCCCCGAGCCGTTGGCCAACAGCAACGTAATCGCCAACATGAAAACGGAGGCAAGCATGCCGCCCACCGTCGACACCACAATGAAGTCCGCTAACGACATGGTTGGCGACACCGCAAAGACAATGGCAACGCCCTTGGCCATCACCGCGATCACCACCGATATCACCAAACTCAGAAGCATCGCCGCCACGATGTTTTGACCGACTGCTGAGTCAAGGCGGGGACTCAACCGAAACGTGCCCGCGTGGATACTGGTACCAAGCCTGCTCCCCAAAGCACCAAACACGTTGCCTTTTACCGCCAGCGCAGCCGGTACCAACAGCAGCAAGCCAGGGAGTTCTTCGAGGGTGCCGGTGGTCGTCGCCAGAGTCACACCGGCAACAAGGCTGGTGATCGCAGAAAGAACAAGGGCGACGAAGCTGTCGCGATAGGCGCGCTGATCTTTGCCAATGACCGCGCGCCAGCGGCGCGTGAGGCGGAGAAGGCGACGCTTCACTCCCCTAGTTTGGTGTAGTCGGTGCCTTAGCCCCGGTGTTTTGCCGAAATACCGCTACGGATACCAGCCTGAACCGAAGACCAAGCCGTCGTGGCGAACCGCCCAAGTGCGCTTCTCTGTCGCTTCACCGGTGAGGGGGTGCGTGAAGTAGTAGTCGACCCAGACTCCGTCCTCGGTAGCTGCGGCCAACTCTCGACCGTAGGGCTTGCCGTTGATGTCGACCCGCTCTGCTGTGGATGTTCCGACTATGTCGGGCCGGTTCGCATTGACGACTGAGAAGCCGTCTTCGACGACGAAGACATACCAGGATCCATTGAGGCTCTCCGGGGATTGGTAGTAGTCGAAAGTCGCTTCCCTGCCCTCAGCCTCGTAGCGGTCGACTGCCTCTCGGACGAGGTATTTGGTGTATTCCTCTGGCGGCGAGCCGATGTCGGAGTCGTCGTCCCCACATCCTGAGATGAGCGCCACCGCCAAGAAACCGGCTACGGCTACAGCAGCGATTCGCTTGAGGTAGTTCATTTTGGATCCTCCGAATGGGCTTACACACTAACAGCGACTCGTCTAGCAGGAGGACTCATCTTGTTCGCCTCAGACGTTGAAACACCTGCGGCCGACGAATGGAAATTCGACGATCCGATGACCAGGGTGCTTTTGGCGCTTCCACCCAAGTGGCAAGTGACAACAGCGGACGGTCGTAGTTGACGCGCCAGCCTGCAAAGTCCCGCCAGGCCTGCTCAGGATCAGCCACGACGGGCATCCCAACCGTCTTGAAGAGCTTGAACACCTGGTCAAACTCGTCCTGATCGATGGCTATTGGATCTTCAGGAGATGGGTCGGGGTCGTATTCGAACCCGAAATAGTCACATATCCGTCGCAGCGACAAGGTGCCGGTGCGGATCATCAACTGAGCACGAGGGTCGGTACCAAGATCAAGCGCCGAGCAGTAGAGGGACGCTGAGTCCAGTGCCAACCCGGCGCTGGTAATCCACGACCGCTCGGGTACCGGTGAGCGGAAATAGACCAAGATCGGGAAGCTGGTGTGGCTCTCCTCAATCTCAACGAACCAGTCTTCCCATTCGTACCAAGCATGCCTCATGTCGTCGAGAGAACCGATGAGATGACGACGCATGAGCATCGAAGCGGGGCTGGCAACTCCGTCTAGTCCCGTGGAACGCAGGTGCCATTTCGCCACCGCGTTTTCTCGTCTTGAGAAAGCGTCGTAGATGGTCGGCAAGAAACTGATCAGTAGAGCAACCAGACCAAGGCCCACAATCCCCTCCACGATTGCAACAACCAGGGTTGGGAGATCTTCTGTGGTGCGAAAGCCAAGTGTTGTGAGCGAGGAGCCAGAAAGGACGAACGCATCTTGATAGGGCCGAACTCCCAGGGCCCAGAACACGCCGGAGCAGCCAATGATCACGCCGGTAGCCCAGACGAAGGGGAACATTATCAGGGTTACCGGCGCGAAACGAGCCTTGACGGCTTCGGCTTTGCGCCAGTTCTTGCGTCGGCGGGCTGCCCGGTTGAACACTCCGCGCATTGTCAGCACGGTGGCATTGGCAAGAAACGACTGCTCGCCTCGGGGCACCACAACTGTTCGTACCGCCGATCCCATCGTGGCGAGAGCCGTTAGGCCCCCTAAAACTCCCACGAGAATCCGAACGATGATCATCCTTGGCAGCTTAGATGTCGGGCAGCAACCCGGCGCGGCACCGGTAACGCCCGGCACGGTCAGCGAAAATCGCGGCTGGCGGGAGCAATCCCTACTGTCAGGGGTTGAAGTTTGTCGGCAACGACATTGATGACGCCCTCGGCTTTTTCGAGTCGACCGCGGATCAACAGCGCCGAAGCACCGAGAGCCGCATTCTTGTAGCGCTGCCAACAGCCTGAAGAGACAACCACGTTGATCAAACCGGTCTCGTCTTCCAGACTCAAAAAGGTGACACCACCAGCGGTGGGAGGTCGCTGACGGTGTGTCACCACTCCCCCGACCAACACTCGTTCACCATCGCTGCGATCAACGAGACCCGCGGCGGTGACCACACCAGTCTCACTGAGTTCTGAGCGAACAAAAACAGTGGGGTGACCGTCGGGAGCAATACCTGTGGCCCAAAGATCAGAATGTGACAACTCAGCGGGTGACATGCGTGGCAAATTCGGCGCTTTATCACCGGTAACGATCCCCGGCAAGCGATCCGCAGCGGTTTGAGTCATCGCCCCGGCTGTCCACAACGCTGATCGCCGGTCGATGCCAAAACAACCGAATGCTCCCGCAGTGGCGAGAACCTCAAGCACCGTAAGCGGCACATTGGGCACCCGCCGACGAAGCTCCTCAACTGAGACGTAGGGGCGACCAGCGTCGATCTGTTCGGCGAGTTCTTCTCCGATTCCACGCACATAGCCGAGGCCAAGCCTCACCGCCCATCCACCTGTGCTTGTTTTGTCTGGTTCTAAGACCGCTTTGGCGGCCGAGGCGTTGAGGTCGACGGTGTTGACCACCACGCCATGGCGTCGGGCGTCACCGACCAGGGTATGGGGTGACCAGAATCCCATCGGTTGAGCGTTGAGCAGTGACGCACAAAACGCGGCGGGATAGTGATACTTGATCCATGCCGAGGCATAGACGAGATACGAGAACGACACCGAGTGGCTCTCAGGGAAGCCGTAGTTGGCGAAAGCCGCGAGCTTGAGCCAGATCTGGTCACCAATATCGTCGCTGATACCCCGCTCCCGCATACCTTCAAAGAAGCGCTGCTTGAGCTGTTCCATGCGTTCACGACTTCTTTTTGAGCCGATTGCCTGGCGTAGCTGGTCGGCTTCAGAGGCAGTGAAGCCAGCGACGTCAATGGCAATCTGCATCAGCTGCTCCTGAAACACGGGGATGCCGAGTGTCTTGGCCAGAGCATTCTCGAGCAACGGGTGCAGATAGGTGACCGCTTCGAGGCCGCTGCGCCGCCGAATATAGGGGTGCACCGAGCCACCTTGGATCGGACCGGGTCGGATGAGCGCCACCTCCACTACGAGGTCATAAAAACAACGAGGCTTGAGCCGCGGCAGAGTGGCCATCTGCGCCCGCGATTCGACCTGGAACACTCCAATCGTGTCAGCCTTCTGGAGCATTTCGTAGACCCGGTCATCCTGGGGCAACATGGCGAAATCTATTTCTTGGCCGTCGTGTTCGGCGATGAGGTCGATGGCGTAACGCAGCGCTGAGAGCATCCCCAGCCCGAGAAGGTCGAACTTCACCAGACCTGCGGAGGCACAGTCGTCCTTATCCCATTGCAAAACGCTGCGGTCGGCCATCTGCCCCCACTCGACTGGGCACACCTCAATCACTGGCCGGTCGCACATCACCATGCCACCCGAATGGATTCCAAGATGACGTGGAAAATGTTCGATTTCCGCGGCTAGTTCCAACACCGGAGTGGGGATGGCAGTCTCGTGCTGAGCCCCGCTTTGTCCGATATTGCCTTCCCGCTCTTGTTCGCTGCGCCCACCCGGCCGCTCAGGCCACGGCGCTTCCCGCTCTTGTTCGCTGCGCTCACCGGGCCGCTCAGGCCACGGCGCTTCCCGCTCTTGTTCGCTGCGCTCACCGGGCCGCTCAGGCCACGGCGCTTCCCGCTCTTGTTCGCTGCGCCCACCGGGCCGCTCAGGCCACGGGCGCCGGCGGTCGACTTGTTTGGAGAAAGCGTCTTGTTGGCCTGTCGTGTAGCCGAGCGCCTTAGCCATGTCTCGAATCGCCGACTTGGACCTGTAGGAGATCACGTTGGCGACTTGAGCGGCGTGATGACGGCCATGCCGCTTGTAGACGTACTGGATGACCTCTTCTCGTCGGTCGCTTTCGATGTCGATGTCGATGTCGGGCGGACCATCACGTTGAGGTGACAGGAAACGTTCGAACAGCAACCCGAGCGAGACAGCATCAGCGTTGGTGACACCCAGAGCGAAACACACCGCTGAGTTGGCTGCCGAACCTCGGCCTTGGCACAAAATATCAGACTTCCGACAAAACTCGACGATGTCGTACACAACTAGGAAATAGCCGGGAAATCCGAGTTGTTCGATTAGCTCCAACTCTTTGTCGAGCTGTGCCCAAGCTCCCAGAACCCGCTCAGCTGATCGCGGGCCATAACGGCCAGCGCCACCTTGGTCTACCAGCCGCCGAAGATACCCCATCTCATCCAACCCGTCGGGGCACGGAAAGGGCGGCAGGTTGGGAGCAATGAGCTTCAGGTCGAACGCACACTCGATCCCGAGGGCGGCAGCTTCAGAAACCACACCGGGGTAACGAGCAAAACGGGTGGCCTGCTCGGCGCCTGATCGCAGGTGACGGCCGGCGGGTGGGAGCCAGCCGTCGATCTCGTCGAGGCTGCGGCGGGCGCGCACCGCTGCCATGGCCGCAGCCAAACGCTGACGGGCAACGCTGTGATGGTGGACATTGCCAGTGGCAACCAGCTTGAGCCGACGCGACATAGCCAACTCAGCCAGCCCATCGTTGCGAACCGAATCGATTGGCAGGCCGTGGTCCCACAACTCCACAACCACATTCGAGCGACCGAAATCGGTAACCAACCGCTCAAGCGCCTTGGCTGCCGCGGTCGGACCTTCGTTGACCAGCGCTTCGGGCACCGAGCCTTTACGGCACCCGGTGAGCACCACCCAATGGTCGCCAGTACCCGCGCCACCAAGTTCAACAAGACGTTCATAGTCAATCCGTGGAGCGTTCTTCTTTCCTGCCAACTGTCCTTCGCTGATGGCCCGAGCCAGCAGGGCATACCCCCGTGGATCACGAGCCAGCACAAGCAGGTGTCGCCCTTCGGGATCGGCCGGGCCGGGCCTACTGAGATTGCTCAAGCCAGACGAGGACTGCTTGGTTGGAGCCAGAACGGTTGGAGCCAGAACGGTTGGAGCCAGAACGGTTGGAGCCAGAACGGTTGGAGCCAGAACGGTTGGAGCCAGAACGGTTGGAGCCAGAACGGTTGGGGACAGAACGGTTGGGGACAGAACGGTTGGGGACAGAACGGTTGGGGACAGAACGGTTGGAGCCAGAACGGTTGGGGACAGAACGGTTGGAGCCAGAACGGTTGGAGCCAGAACGGTTGGGGACAGAACGGTTGGGGACAGAACGGTTGGAGCCAGGGCGGTTGGGGACAGAGTGAGTTCAGCGCCAAAGACGGTGCGAAGACCTGCGGCACGGGCGGCTTCGGCGAAGCGGACAATGCCATAAAAGCCGTTGTGGTCGGTAAGAGCCAAGGCTTCCAAGCCGATTCGGGCCGCTTCGGTGACCAGTTCTTCAGGATGTGAGGCACCGTCGAGAAACGAAAAGTTGGAGTGGCAGTGCAACTCCGCATAGGGCACCGAGACTTGCTTACGAGGCGGGCCGGGCACTGAGACTTGCTTGCGAGGCGAGGCGGGCAGAGCCGGAAGGGGCGCGTGGCGGTCCGAAAGTATACTCTCAAGGGTTTTCCAGGGAGCGTTGAAGTAACTCCAACTCACGAACCCTTACCGTATACGAACATATGTTCGTATACAATTCGCCAACAATAACTCGCTACCGGACCGCCTACCGACACGAACCAACATGACAACGATCAGAGACCAGGCTCGCTCTTGGGCCAAGGCAAACTGGGATCCAGAGATGACGGTTGCGCAGTGGTGGGAGTGCCTCTTTGAAGCCCGCTATTGCCTCCCCTCGCTCCCTGACAATGCGTTCGGACGCGGCTATTCACGCCAGGAAGAAAACGAGTCGCGCCGAGGACTGCGCGACCTTGGCACTCTCGGACCAGCGATCGGAATCTCCACGATGATGGCGGCCCCTACCATCGCCGCTCACGGCACGCCCGAACAGATCGAGCGCTACATCCCACCAATGCTCACCGGGCAAGAGTCTTGGTGTCAGATCTTTTCTGAACCCGGCGCAGGTTCGGATCTAGCCGGGCTTCAAACTTCGGCGTCACGTGACGGCGACATCTGGACAATCAATGGGCAGAAGGTATGGACCAGCCTCGCCGAGGGCACCGACTACGGAATGCTCATTGCCCGCAGCGACCGGGACAAACCCAAGCACGCCGGGATCACCTGGTTCGCCTTTCCCATGCGACAAAGCAGCGTCGATATTCGCCCCCTGGTCGAGATGACGGGTCAAGCCTTCTTCAACGAGGTTTTTATGGACCACGCGGTTGTCGACCACAATGCCGTAATCGGAGATGTCAACGATGGCTGGAGAGTTGCCAACACCACTCTCCTGCACGAGCGAGCCAGCCTCGCCGGAGCGGGTGTGATGCTTCCGTTTGCCAGCGCTGGCCCCGGCAAGGGCGACGTTCAACGCAAGACTCTGCATTCTCCGGCGCCTGCGATCTACGGAGGGACCGACCAGGTTCAGCGCAACATCATCGGCGAGCGTTTCCTCGGTCTCCCCAAAGAACCAGCCCCACCCCCCGACACCCCCTTCAGAGACCTCCCCAGCAACTGACCCGCCCTAGTCGCTGCCAGGTTGAATCACACGGGGCTTCGTGGAAGCTACCTCGAACAAGTGCTATGTGGTACACCTCTAAACTGTAGTCTATTTGAGCTATAATCTGCACTATGCCAGGGTTGCAGAATGATGCACAGTATGCTCGGTACGATCAGCGGGCAGGACTCCGACCACATCTGCCAGAAAGGTTGACATGAGCGACACGCAGGCCGGGCACGGCCGGTTGACCATGCCCGATTACCGTCCCCGCCTCGCTGAAACCGACATCTCCAGCGCTCTCAGTCGAGTAGGGGCCGTACTCATTGATGGTGCGCGGGCGTGCGGCAAGACCTGGACGGCCCGCCGCTTCGCTCGCAGTGAGGCCCGTGTTGACGACCCGGCCGTCCAGCTGTTGGCGGAGTCCGCTCCGGCGACAGTGCTGGCCGGCGCCACTCCCCGCCTGCTCGACGAGTGGCAGCATGCCCCGACACTGTGGAACCGAGTCCGCAGAGAGTGCGACGACCGGGCCGAGCCGGGCCAATTCGTCCTGACTGGCTCGGCCATGCCCACCGACGACATCACCCGGCATTCGGGCATGGGGCGAATCGCCCGCGTACGCATGCGTCCCATGTCGCTGTTCGAGCAGGGTCATTCGGCGGGCGAGGTCTCGATCCGGGCATTGTTCGAGGGAGAACCGGCCGCCGCCATGCCCCGTCCGGATATGAGCCTCGCCGATGTGGCGTCCTTCATCTGCGCCGGAGGCTGGCCCGCCAACCTCGACCGGTCTGCCACGGACGCGGCAAGAACGATCGGCGACTACGTCACCGAGGCGGCTCGGGTCGAGGTGTCGGCCGCTGCCGGGGTGCGGCACCAGCCCGAGGCGTTGCTCCGCCTGATGCGCTCAATAGCCCGGAATGTAGCGACCGAGGCGAAGGTCGTCAACTTGGCCTCCGACGCGGGCGGCGACGTGCCACTGGCCCGCGGCACCGCTACCGCCTACCTGCACGCGTTGGAGCGGATCTTCGTGGTGGAGCCTCAGCCGGCATGGTCGGTGGAGCTGCGATCACGGGCCACATTGCGCAAGACGCCCAAGATCCATTTCGTCGACCCGTCGCTGGCTGCCTCGACGCTGCGGGCGACTCCTGCACGGCTGCTGACGGACCCCGAGACGCTCGGACTGCTGTTTGAGTCGTTGGTCGTGCGCGATCTGCGCATCTACGTTCAGGCGTTGCTTGCACAGGTGTACCACTACCGCGACAATGTCGGTCTAGAGGCCGACGCGGTGATCGAACGCAACGACGGCGCCTGGATCGCGGTGGAAGCGAAGCTCAGCCCGTCGCCGCGGTCGGTGGAGCGGGCCGCCCAGTCGCTGTTGAGACTGCGCGACAAGGTTGCTCGGCGACGGGCGAGCGAACTTTCGGCCCTGTTGGTCGTCACCTCGGCAGGGGCTGCCTACCGGCGCGACGACGGCGTGCAAGTGGCACCGATCACCTCCCTCGGCCCATAGGCCGCGGACTGGCCGCGCCCACTCGACGTTGCCGACACCGTGGCAGGTGGTTAGGGTCCGTTTGGTGGGTTGTTGGGGTTGATGATTTTGTAGCCGGTGTTGGTTTTGATGACGATGTAGCCGCGGTCGTGGATGTTGTGATGACAGTGTGGGCAGGCCAGACACATTTTGTCGATGTCGGTGAGCCCTCCTTGTTCCCAGGGCACGATGTGATGTATCTCGCATCGTTCAGGACCTGCCGTGCAGCCTGTGCCTCTGCAGTGCCGGTCGCGGGCGATGATCGCTTTGACTTGGGCTTCGGTGGCGTGTCGATGGGTGCGTCCCACCCAGATGGGTTGACCTTCACCATCAAAGACCACCCCGGTGACAGCAGCAGTGCACATCAAACGTTCCAACACGGTCTGCGGTAAGGCTTCGCCACCGATGATCTCTGCGACCCCAGTCGGGCTGTCGGCACGTAGGCGTTCGATGTCGGCTACTGCGATGAGTTGCATCCGTGTACTGCCGGGTCCGCGACGCGCCGGGTTGGTCAACAACGCGATCAGGGCGTCTGCTGAGCGTTGTTGTGGTGTGCGCACATCATCAGGAGAACCGTCACGTCCGCCGTCGTCACGCCACAACCGGTCGTACTCGACATTGATCGCTTTGACCACCTGTTGATAGCTCGTCGGGTCCAACTCAGCCAACAACACACCCATGCCTTCTTCGTTTATCCAGTGCTTCAACAACCGGTTGCGGCGCTGCTGTTCGTATCGTTTGGCGCCGTCGTCGGGCTGGTTGCGGTTCACCCACCGCCGCGACTGTTCAGCGAACACATCAACAGAAGACGTCTCAGCAAGCTTCGACAATTCATCGTCGACTTGTTCAGCCGAAGTCTTCGCGGCAGCCCCGACCGCGACCGCGGCGTGCTCTGCTGTGATCGCGCCTCCAGCCAACGCTTCGGCCAGCTTCGGCATCTCAGCCAACCCAGCAGCAGTCTTCGCCACCGAGTTCGCAGCACGAGTCGACATACGCCCCGCCTCACGCAACACGGTCTTGGAGTTCACCCCGCCGTCATCAAGTGCTTCGATCTCGGTTGCACAGCGGGTCTGCAACGCAGACATCGCCGCCACAACCCGACCAGCACCCGCGACCACAGCTTCCAACTCACCACGGCAAAGCCCAGAAGTCACCACCTCCCGGGCCTGTTGGATCATCGAATCGAACACGCCCACAACCTACTCAAAAGGTGTGACACTGCATGAAATATCCATTCAGCACCTCACGGATCCACACCCGTTCAACTTCAAAGCCACAAACGCCCACAGACCGTGGCGACCCCAGCCGCATCACGCGCCAACAACCAGGTCTGGTTGACTGTCGGGTTGGATGCGCTGCAGGTGACCGACGCTATGTGCAGCACCGAGTTGATACGCCGGTTACCGCTTCAAGGATTTCCGATTAGGGTTCCGCGGGACACCAACTGCACGAATGCACGACGCGCCCTATGAAGAAATCAACCGTCACGATTCTGTTGCTAGGTCTGTTCAGTTCGCTCGTAGTAACGCCAATCCAGACTGCTGGTGCCACAGGCGGCTATGTGGATGTTCCCGAAGGGGCGTACTACGCCGACGCTGTGGAATGGTCGGTTGAGGCCAACATCACCGGCATCACCAGCGACTATTTCGCGCCTGCGCAGCCCTCCTCACGCGGCGAGACGGCGGTGTGGCTATGGCGAATGGCTGGACAACAAGACGCGCCCGCTCACACCTTCACTGATCTACCGACGTGGCAATCACCTGCAGTGGCTTGGCTGCTCGACCAGGGGGTCACGACCGGTACCTCTCCCACTACGTTCTCTCCGTCTCGCACTCTTACCAGGGCAGAACTCGCAGCGTTCTTGTGACGCTTGGCTGGCGAACCAGCCGCGGCCCCGCACTCTTTCAACGACATTGTGAAAGCATGGCAACAAAACGCGGTGTCATGGCTCGCCACGTCAGGGATCACCACCGGTACCTCAGCAACCACGTTCTCGCCGGCCCGCACCTTGTCACGAGCGGAACTCATCACCTTCCTTTACCGCTACAACCAGCGATACCCGAGCACAGATGATGCGCAGACTGCAACGGTTGAAGAAGAGCCGGTCACAACGACGACAACGACGACTGTCGCGCAGGCGCAGCCATCAACCATCACGGTACCTCCCGACGCTCCCTCGGGGCGCTGCGCAAGCGAGATACCAACCGGTGTGTACGACTGGGAGACTTGTGCATGGCGGGCCTATCGGGAGAACCCTGGGTTCAACTATTCGTTGTCAGACGCAGAAGCCGCGACGCTCATCGAGCAGATCTGGGAAGAGGTGAACGTCGCCAACAAACCCAAACGGCCCCCTACCAATTCGCTTGTCCCCGCCGGTTCAGACTGCGCGACCAGCACCGCCACCGGATTCACAATCGGTTGTTACGAATCGGACCGGCATCACATACGCCGCCTCGACGCCTTCCTCAACACACTGCTGCATGAAGTCGCTCACGCCCTCGTTATTGGTGACCCCACAGTGGTCGCCTGCGTCAACAGCAGCACCGACAGCGACTACCAAGCGTGTGTCCACAACGACATCTTCCGTTGCGTAGCGGATCACCTCTACGAAACCTACGCCAACATGCCATCGGCGGGAGTGTGCGGAACCACACCAGCAACCACAACCACCACAAACCCGGGGACCTCGACAACATCCTGGGAAGCTCCTCGGCGTCACTCCAGCGGTGGGCTGCGCACCTGGGTGGCCGCTGTCTGGCACAACAGAGAGTATCCCTATGAGAACACCCCGGCGTGGTTGCAGGTCTCGTGCTTCAGCACCGGCGAACTCTACGTGTACTTCCAGGTGGAATCAGGCTACCTAGCTGGGCAATCGGACCACGACGACCGAATCCCGGTCAGCCACTGGTTCTTACCTGTCAGATGGCTTTCCTGGAGCGACGCAGAGCAGGCCGCGTGGTTCGATAACAACCCCGCGAGCGTTGAGTATTGGTATGAAAGCGACTTGAACCGCTCGGCTTTTCAACCAGACCATCAGATTGAGGGGTTCATCAACTCTCTCGTTGATGACACACACGAGGACATTTTTTTGCTGTCAGTGAAGCAGTTTGACGACACTTCGTTCGGATCGTTTGTCTTCTCCACCACTGGGTCGTATGACCACATCCGCACCGTCACCGAAGAATGCGGATGGACATGGAGCTAACGAATGGGCATCCCCCCGAATCGTGGAGACATGGTCTATGAGGAGATGTTATGTCACAACCACGACGCAGGTACGACCCGGAGTTCAAGGCGGGCGCTGTGCGGATCCGCGGAGGCTGATCGCTGAGGTCGCTCGCGAGTTCGGGATCGCCCACTACCAACCCGAGACTGGCTCAAGTTCCATATCCCCATCGCCGTCGGAATCGATCAGGTGCCATCCGCAGCGCCGAGCGAGAAGTTCTCGCCTTTCATCGGGGCCGCCGGCAATCAATTCGTCCCCCGCCACGAGGCGAGTGCGGCCACTGGGCCGATAAACGTATCGGCCGCCACGCCGGATCACCAGCACCGTGAATCCGGGTTCGATGTTGAACCGCAGTTCGGAGAGCAGACGACCATCTGCTTCGCTTTCAGTACGAACGGGTACCCGGATCACCACCTCATCGCTGTCGCCGAGGGCCAACTCTAGGATCGGGTGGATTTCTTCCTGTTTTCGATGAGCCATACCATGGCTTGGGCTTGGTCGCCGATGTCTTCGGCTGCCTGCGAGAAGTGGAGCAGACCTCGCAACGGTGAACGGTCAACCTTTTCCGACGCAGCACGCAGTACCCAAAGCTCCAAGCGGTCCTTCATTTCATCGAGGCGACCGCGGGCTGGAGCTAGCGGATTTGGGTTACGCGGGCGAGAGGCACCAAAAGCGTTCGACGGTCAGGAGATTGCGGTCTAGCAAAGCCTCATTCTCGTCCACGCCCATTTGCCCGGTGGAGTTCCAGCCGTCAAGCTAAGGGCATGGCCGACAATTACACGGTGATTTCTGCTGATACTCACGCAGGTGCCAGTCACAGCGCATACCGCGAATATCTCGACTCCGCCTGGCATGAAGAGTTCGATGCTTGGCGCGGACGCTACAAGAACCCCTACAAGGATCTCGGCGACAATCGGCGACTGCGCAACTGGGACAACGAAATGCGCAACACAACGCAACTCGGCGAGGGCGTGGTCGGCGAGGTCATCTTCCCCAACACCGTGCCTCCGTTCTTCCCCAGCTTCGTGCTGTTCGCTCAACCTCCAAAACCCGAAGAATACGCCAAGCGGCGAGCCGGTATCCAAGCCCACAACCGCTGGCTCAAGGACTTCTGTGACGAGTTCCCCGAACGACGAGCTGGCGTCGGTCAGATCTTTTTGAACGATGTCGACGATGCCATCGAGGACGTCAAGTGGATCAAAGAAAACGGGCTGCGCGGTGGGATCCTGCTCCCCAACATCGCCCCCGACGTCAAATGGGTGAAGCCGTTGTATGACCCGATCTATGACCGTCTCTGGGAAGTCATCGAAGACCTCGAAGTGCCGGTCAACATGCATTCGGGAACCGGCAATCCCGATTACGGAAAATACCCGATATCAATGCTCCTCTACATAAACGAAGTCGGCTTCTATACGCAACGCCCGCTGGTCCACATGATCATGGGTGCGGTGTTCGAGCGCTTCGAGCGCCTCAATTTCATCCTCACCGAGATCGGCAGTGCCTGGATCCCACCTCTGTTGAAGCAACTCGACGCCACGATCAAAACCATCCGCGCTACCGGCGAGACCGGGGAGATCAAATACGACAAAGGCGTATTGCCATCAATGCTGGCAACCGAAATGTTCACCCAGAACTGCTGGGTCGGAGTATCGGGCCCGAGCAGGGCCGACATCGAGTGCCGCTACGAAGTTGGCCTAGACCATTTCATGTGGGGCAGCGACTACCCCCACGACGAAGGCACCAGTCCTCACACCCGCGAGCACCTGCGACGCCGCTTCGCGGCCCTCGACGAGGCCGAATGCCGAAAAATGCTCGCAGGCAACGCCGCTCGCCTATACGGTTTCGACCTCGACGCCCTCGCTCCGCTAGCCGCCGAGTACGGCCCCACATTCGAAGAACTCCACACACCGGTCCAGAGCCGGGAACGTTCTCTTCTTGCTGGCGCAACCCTGAGCGCCGATATGGACTCAGCCGCCCTCTAAGCCTGAATCCACCGACAGGCTTGTCCCTAGATGGCGAATCGGAGCGGGGCCGTGGCCCGAACGCCGCCCGTGGCCCGAGCGGCCCGCCCGGCCCGTGAGCGCAGCGAACAAGAGCGGGAGATGGAGCCCAGCGAACAAGAGCGGGAGATGGAGCCCAGCGAACAAGAGCGGAAAACAGCGGACTCAGCCGCTCTCTAACCGCTGAGCGAGCCGCTCTCTAACTTGATCCGTTGGATCCCTGAACTACCGGAGCTCCAGCGGCCCACATTTGGGCGAAATATCCATCTGCGGCAATTAGTTCAGCACGGGTGCCGGACTCGGCGACACCACCGTCGGCGATCACCACTATTCGATCAGCGCGCATTGTGGTTTGCAGTCGGTGGGCGATGATCACCGCGGTGCGGCCCGCAAGCACCACGTCAAGCGCAGCCTCGACCGCCTGCTCAGTGCGCAAATCAAGTGACGAGGTCGCCTCGTCCAGAACCAGCACGCGAGGCTGCGACAAAAAGGCCCGGGCCAGCGCCAACAGTTGCCGTTCACCCGCCGAGAGGGATACACCGCGCTCATGGCAGGGGGTATCGAGACCGGAGGGCAAGCGCTCAAGCAATCGGCTGAGTCCAACCTGTTGACAGGCATCAATCAACACTTCGTCGTCAACGCCACGGCACCCCAGCAACAGGTTGTCCCGAATCGAACCCGCAAACAGGAACGGCTCCTGGGGGACAACACCGATCTGAGCGCGCAGCGACTCAATCGTCACTTGTGTCAAGTCGTGTCCGTCAATGGTGACAGTCCCAACCCGCGGGTCATAAAACCGGTTCAGCAGTTTGGCTATCGTCGATTTGCCCGCACCGGTAGGGCCGACAACCGCGATCGTCTCCCCCGGCATGAACTCCAGATTCACGTCCGTCACAACCGGGTCGTCATCGTCATATCCGAAGGTCACACCATCGAGCCGGATATGCCCCTGCACGGCTGGCAACTCATAGGCGTTCGGAGACTCGACGACGCTTGGCTCGGTACCGAACACCTCTCTTAGCTTCACCACCGACGCCCGGGCTTGTTGATACACGTTATAGAGACCCACAAGTTCGGTTATCGGAGCGAAAAAGGCCGCCACGTAAAGCAGAAATGCGCTCAACTCCCCAATCGTCACGCGACCATCGAGCACCAGCGCGCCGCCCACCACCAGCAGAATCATTTGTGACAGCGGACCCATCGCCTCTGCGCCCGGTCCGTACACGCCGTTGAGAAAAGCTGTGCGGTCGTTGGCGTCGAGGTATTCGCCTGCCTCATTTTGATGTTCGGCCACAACTCTTTCGCGTCGGTTGTGCGCGGTCACGATGCGGATACCGGCAAGGCTTTCCTGCAAATGAGCCAGCACGTTGGCGATGGTGTCGCGCACCCGAATCTGCGCCAGTTGTGCCTGATGCCGATACCACAGCGACATCATCAACGTGCCCGGTACGACGACCACCAGGGTGATGACCGCCAACAACGGGTTGAGGACGAACAGCACGACAGTGATCGCCACGAGCGTGACCCCCTGCACTGCCAGCTGAACCAGACCTTGCTGAAACAGTTGCTGGAGCGGTTCAAGATCGCTGGTCATCCGGCTGAGGAGTCGACCGGGACGCTCGTTGGCGTAATAGCCAACACTGAGGCGCTGGAAATGAGAGAACAGCGCAACGCGCAGCTTCGCCATGATGGTGGCACCAACGCGGCCCGCTGACATCGTTTTGAGCACCCCTACCCCGATTGACACGGGCACCAACAAACCGAAGATCACGCCCATGGTGACAACCAATCCGCGGTCACCAGTTCGGACGCCGTCGTCGATTGTTATCTGCAGCAGCACTGGGCCGGCCTGGCTGATCACGGCCTCCAGCGCAACCAACAAGAACACTCCGAACAGCGCCGCGCTGAAGGGCCGCAGAAAGTGACGCATGGAGAACACGTGACGGTCGTAGTCGCTGTGACTGAACGGCGGCGGAACCTCTGCTACTTCGGGAGGCCCCTCATCCATATATGCCTCAACCTGGGCTTGAACCTCCGGTGGCACTCCCGAAAACCCTGTGTCGGCGATCCCGCCCCATCCGGCCATGCTCATGGTGTGGCCTCCTCGAAGTGCTCCAGAAGGGCAGCGTATTTTGGTTCCTCTGTCAGCAAGTCCGCGTGAGTTCCGCTGGCCACGACCTGGCCGTGTTCAAGCAGCACCACTCGGTCCGCAAGGGCGATCGTTGACAGTCGGTGAGCGATCACGATCACTGTCCGGTCAACCATTGCGTGACGGAGTGCCGAGTGGATCCGCTCCTCAACTCCGGCGTCAATGGCACTGGTGGCGTCGTCGAGCACCAAGATCTGCGGGTCGTGCAACAATGCCCGGGCCAACGAGATTCGTTGACGCTGGCCTCCCGACAGTGTGTATCCCCGCTCACCGAGGACGTCGTCGAATCCGTGCTCCAAGTCTTCGATGAACTCCAAGGCCTGCGCTGCCGCCGCGGCCGCACGCACCGACTCATCTGAAGCGGTCGGATCGGCGAACGCAATGTTGTCTCGAACCGACATGGAGAACAAGAAGGGGTCATCGAGCACCACCCCCACCGTGCGGCGCAGACTGTCGAGTTTCGCCTGGCGGATATCAATCCCATCGATGGACACAGACCCGGCACGCAGGTCATAGAAACGAGGCATAAGTCGGGCCACCGTGGATTTGCCAGAAGCGGTCTCCCCGACGATGGCCACGGTTTCGCCTGGCTCGATATCGAGGTTGAAATCGCGTAAGACGTCGTGATCCGAGCCATACCCGAATCGCACATCGCGAAACTCAACCCGGCCCGGACCACCATCGATATCGACAGCGTCGGGCGCCTCAACCACATCGATCGGCTGATCAAAAATCTCATATACCCGCAACGCTGAGGCCTTGGCTCGCTGACCCATCTGAATCAGGTGGCCAATGAACCGAAAAGGCACCTGCAGAATCATCACGTAAGCGCTGAACGCGATCAGCGCACCGATCCCGATCTGCTCCTGTTCGGCCAAGAGACCCCCATAGAGCAACACCACAACAAGGCCGAGGCGGGGCAGGTGTTCAAGCGCGGGAATGTAACGCGCCGACACATCGGCACCCTTCACCTGTGCCCAGCGGAGTTGATCGGCCACCCCTTCCATCCTGCGGACCTGGTGGCGTTCACCGGCGAAACTCTTCACCACACGCACGCCGGCGATGTTCTCTTCGGTGAGCGTCGCCACATCAGCTTGGCGGGCCATCACCAACCACCAGACTGGCAGTTGGGGATGGCGGCTCCTGAGCCCGATGTAGGCAACCACCGGAACGGGCAGCACGGTCACCAACGTCAACGGCACGCTCACCGCCAACATCAGCGCCAGGGCGAACACCAGCGATGCCAACGACAACATCATGAACGGTCCAAAGTTCAAAAACATCTGTACGGCGCGGATATCGCCGTTGGCTCTCGCCAAGAGTTGACCGGTTTCGCTGGTGTCATAAAACGATGCTGAGAGCCGCGAGAGGTGATCGAACACCGCGTGGCGTAAAGCGGTCTCCACCCGGAACGCAACTTTGAACATCTGCACCCGCGCTGCGTAGCCACTAGCGAATCCGATGATCGTCAAACCTGCCAAAGCCCAGGCATACGGGGCGATCGGACCTGTCCGCTCGTCGAGCGCATTGTCTACCGCCAGCATCAGAACCGCGGGGATGACCGTGCGAACCAGCATCCCTACCAAAGTGCCTCCAACAGAAACGGCCAATCCCAACTTCATCGGCGCGACCACCGGCCACAAACGGCGCAGCCAGCCCTTGGAGGCATCAGGACTGGGACGACCCTGAGGGGTGACATAGCGGGCCAGCTGCGGTGTCGCTACCGAGGTGGGACGCGACCCTTCGTCTTGGGTATCGCCACTGATCGTCGGCGTTACCGAACTAGCCGCAGCGCCAGCCGTTGGTTCACCAGACCCGAGCGAGGGCTTAACAGCCGTCATCGCTCACAATGCTGGGATCACAGTCGCAGTGCATAACATCACCAATATCATTGATTGAGCGTGAAACCTGCATTTCTGAGTCTCGCCATTGTGGCATCTCTGCTCCTTGGGGTCGCGGCGGGCATCGGAAGCTACCTGTTTCGTGATGAGCCGCCCCCACCCCCGTGCGACCTCCCGACCGAATCAGAACTGAAAGAGACTGTCGCTTCGAGCGCAGCGTGGATGCAACGAGCACTCCAGGCGAACAACCGTTTCTGGTATGAGTACGACCGCAACACCGACACCTTCGCCAGCAACTACTTTGACGTACGGCACGCTGGGGTGGTGATGTCGCTGTACCAGGTGGCCGCGACCGGTGATCTCAGCGTGCTTGAGACCGCTGACGGGGGCCTGCAATACATCCTCGACAATCTCAACACGGTCGGTGACATCACCGCCTTCGACGACTATCGGGTCGACACCGATCTGGGAGCGACCGCACTGACAGTCAACGCACTGGCGCATCGTCGCATAGCCACCAACGACCAGGCTTACGACGACCTGCTGCGAGCCATGGGGCGCTACATGCAGTCGTTGCTGCGCCCCGATGGCGGGATGTGGTTCGGAGCGTTCAGCGATGGACTCGAACCGATGGTCGGGCGCACGTCCACCTTCTATACCGGCGAGGCGTTCTGGGGGTTCGGTCTTTTGGCCAACCAGTTCCCAGGTGAAGGCTGGGACGACTCGGGACGACTCGTCGCCCACTATCTCGCAACCGCACGAGACGCAGAAGAAGGCGTCGAGAACCCGCCCTTGGCGGACCAATGGGCTTCCTACGGATTCTCTGAGATGCGGACCTGGGGAGACCTTGCCGGAGACGAACTCGCCTACGTCCGTTCACTCAGCGAGGCTTACCACAAGCGCGTCGAACGCGAGATTCGACGCGAGGCGTCTCGGGTTGGGGACGGAACCGAGCCACCCCGAGAGTCGGTGCGACAGTCCCGGGGCGCGGCCTTCGGCACTACAGTCGAGGCTCTTTCGGCTCTTTGGCGCCTGAGTCGACACGACCCCGGCATGACTGATCTCGAACCGCAACTGCGTCACGACCTCATCTGTGGTGCCGGGATCCTCGTCGCCCGCCAATACGACGCCGAACGATCATCAGCCTATGCACGCCCCGATGTTGTCGAGGGTGCTTGGTACACAGAAGACGTCACCCGCATGGACGACCAACAGCACGCCATGTCCGGTGTCGCCCTAGCTGTAGACGCTCTCGGCTAACCGAACCCGTTGGGGACCAATCGGCGGTAGTAGACAGCACGCACCGCGAGTGCTTCACGGATCTCGCTGGTCATGTCCTCAGCAAACTCGGCTCGATATGCGGTGTCGGTCACGATCTGCACCGCGAACTGCAGGCCAGACATCAGTCCAATGAAGGCCGACACCAACACCAATTGGCGAGTGAATATCAGTTCGCCGCCCCACAGCGACCAACGAGCCGCCCAATCAACGCTGCTGGTTAATTCGGTCGCCGTGGTCCACTGCAACAACGTCTCTTCACGAACCGTCAACAGACCGAACAGCACGTAGAAGGCGGTGATCACCAACGCCACCAACAGGATCTGAATTGCTTGGGATGCAAACAACAGCAACGCAACGTTGTACTCGGCGCGGCGGTGCAACCTCGGCGCGTCGGGAGCAGGTTCTTCATCATCTGGCACCATTTGTTCGACTGGCGTATCGGCGCTGCGCTTGCGCACATCGGACCAGCGTTCAAAACGAGCCAGGTCAACGGTGAGCCGTCGCACCGACAGCATCACGAAACCGGAACCGATGGACACGACCAGAACCGCAACAGCCGCGAAATACGGCAAGGTGAAATCATTGGCCACCTGCCACATCTCCGCGTTCAAAAAGATGAAAGCCGAGAAGATCAACAAGATCGGCAACGACTTCATGGTCAGGTTCGCTATGTCGCCGATTTGTGCCTTCAACTGCCAGATCGACCAGCGGATCATGGGCAAAAGCCCCCAGGAGGTCACCACGAAGGCGACCAGCAGAACGAGCACATTGAAGACCACGACGACCAGCACGTTCTCCGCGACCGCGTTCTGCGAACCGATAGCGGTCGGGACTGCGGGCAACACCAGATACAGCACTATCTCCAATACGCCCACCCGGTCAGGGAGTTGAACCAAGCGGCGTCCGCGAACCCGGTTCATCAACGCGAACGCAGCAACCCCGAGAGCGACGCAGCCCGCAAAAACCGCGCCCTGTGCCGAGCCGGACCAACGGTCGCCGAAAGCCAGGAACAGCTCCAGAAACACCACCAAAGCGAGGAAGGGAAACATCCGAGTCAACACATCTTCACGAACCGAATAGTGATCGATCAGATGCGGAAGTCCGCGGCGTATGAACCAACGCTCGGTACGGTCACGATTCTGCTCAAGCTCGATGCCGCTCAATGAAGTCTCACTAGCCGCTTCTGATACCACTTCCGGCAACGCTAATCCCAGATGGCGACAACCCTCCATTGGCCGTCTGACAAGACGGCCGAGCAAGGCCAGCGCAGGAGTCCGATTCCATCTTGATTACGCTCCTGCGCAAATTTGCGCATAAGGGTAAATAATTTGATAACCTGCTGTTATGCGGGATTTCCAACGATCACAGGTCGATCTACTGGTTGAACGGCTGAACGAACCGGTCGAGCGGATCTTCACGATCTTCGGTCCGCGTCAATGTGGCAAGACAACGATTGTCCGCCAAGCCCTCGCCAGAGCGCCGCATCCGTCTCGCTACGAAGCCGTGGATCGGCCGGAACAGCCGCCCACCGAACCGGTGTGGTCAACAGCCGCTGAAGCTCGCTTCGCAGCAGCCCCTCGGGACGCCGAATGGCTGGTGAGGGTGTGGCGGGAGTGTGCCGGAGAAGCTAACAGGCTCGGTTCGAAGTTCGTACTGGTTCTCGACGAGATACAGAAGATCCCTCGGTGGTCTGAAACGGTCAAGGGACTCTGGGACGCCGACCGGGAGTCAGGGTGCCCTCTGCATGTGGTCGTTCTCGGCTCAGCTCCAATGCGCATGCAGGCCGACCTCACAGAGAGCCTCGCAGGCCGATTCGAGTCGATTCGTGCGACACACTGGTCATTCAATGAGATGCGCGACGCTTTTGGATTCGATTGCGACGAATTCGTCTTCTACGGCGGCTACCCCGGTGCAGCCCGCTTGCGAAGCAGTTTCGGGCGCTGGCGGGATTACGTCACCGGTGCACTGATCGAACCACACCTCGAACGCGACATTCTCGGGATGGCTCGTATCGACAAACCGGCTCTGTTAAGGCAACTGCTTGATCTGGGTTGCCTTTACTCGGGACAAGAACTCTCATACAAGAAGATGCGCGGACAGCTCGAAGATGCCGGCCATGAGTCGACGCTTGCGCGTTACCTGGGATTCCTGTCCGATGCCGGCCTGGTCACCGGCCTCTTCAAGCACTCCGACAAGCCAGTCCTACGACGTTCCTCATCCCCGAAGTTGAACGTCTTGAACACTGCTCTGATGTCGGCCGTCGTCGGCGACAGCCTCGATGATGCCCGAGCGCGTCGCAGCCATTGGGGAAGAGTCGTCGAAAGTGCAGTGGGCGCGCATTTGGTCAACACCGCCTCGTCGGCGACCAATGTCCGTTACTGGCGCGACGGCAACGAAGAGGTCGACTTCGTGCTACAGCGAGGACCCAGACTCGTAGGTATCGAAGTGAAGGCCGGCCGTGGTTTGCCTCGACGCTCAAGCTTGAAGACCTTTGAGCGCAGATTCTCGGCTCCTCCTTCGATCATCGTCGGCGAGGCGGGCGTGCCGTTGCACGATTTCCTGCTGGAGTCTGCCGACCACTGGCTCAACACGTCATGACTACCAACAAACTGATTCTGCGCACTTGCACTGAGATCGCCACAGACGACTCAGCGAGCGTAAAAAACGCGGGACAACAACCGTTGAGCGAATTTCGGGAGCTACCCGCCTACGTGCTTCTCGGCGAACCAGGTGCCGGCAAGACGACCGAGTTTGAGCAGGAATGCAGCGCCTTGGGTAACCAAGCCGAGCAGATCTCGGCACGCCGGTTCGCAAAGGCCGACATCGCGGCTAAAACCGAATGGAGAGACAAGGTGCTCTTCATCGACGGCCTCGACGAGACCCGTGCGGGCGGTCGCGAAGCAACTGAAGCACTTGACGAAATCGCCGCGAGACTGGAACAACTCGGTCCGCCACGATTCCGCATCTCCTGTCGCGCAGCGGATTGGCTCGGACCCGTTGATCGGCACCCACTCGCCGAGGTATCGCCCGATGGCCGGGTCACCACTCTCCGTCTCGAACCACTGAAACGCTCCGATGTTCACCAGCATCTGACCGATCAGTTGCCAGGAGCGGATCCTGCTGCCTTCATCCGTGAGGCGGAGTCGCGAGGTCTCGGGCCGATGCTCGACAACCCCTTGACGCTCCAGTTGCTCATCACGACTACCAACAGCGGCGGTTGGCCCTCCACGCGTCGCGAGGCCTTCGAAGGCTGCTGCCGCAGGCTCGCACAGGAGTTCAGATCAACGCATCCGCGCTCAGCGCAAACACACCCGCCCGAGTCAACCTTGGCCGCGGCAGGTCGCCTCTGCGCGATACAACTGCTGACCGGCGCAGACGGGTTCATGCTCGCGCCCGCAACAACGGACACCGGATTCGTTCCCGCCGCCGAGGTCGCCGAAGACATCGCCAAGGCACTAGCGCAGCCCGAATTCGACGTGCGAGATGTCTTCGCCACCAGTCTGTTTGCACCGGCTGGCGAGCAGTGCCGCGCGCCGAAACATCGCCAGATCGCCGAGTACCTTGCAGCCGCACACATTGCGGACCTCATCGAAACCGGTAGAACGTCCGTAGGTCGAGTCCGTATCGCCCTGACGAGTCGCATCGACGACCGTATCGTGACCGATCTAAGGGGCCTTGCGGCGTGGCTGGGTTCTCTTTCCGGCGAAGCTCGGCGCGAAATGATTGCCAGCGATCCGGTCGGTATGGGCCTGTACGGCGATATTTCCGAATGGCGAGTCGATGATCGTCGCACACTTCTAGAAGGTCTCATCGCTCAAGCGCAACCGGAAGACCTCCGGGGGATTAGATGGTTCGACAAAAACGAACACCTCTATCGCGATTGGATGGCGTGGGGGTTCCGCAGCCTGTGCAAGCCCGACATGGTCGACACCTTGGAGGAGTACCTCGGCTCGGCACACCGCGACGCTGTACCGAGCCACATCCTTGAGTTCCTGCTTCGGTCCCTTACCGAGATCGAAGATTGCTGGCGAGATCAGTTGCACAACCTCGTCCCGCATGTCGGCGAACTCGCTCGCGAGGTGACGACTCAACCCGAGGTGCGGTTAGCAGCGTTGCTTGCCTTCGCAAGAATCGAACGTCGGGAGTCGGAGGTGGCAGCAACATTGCGCGACGCTCTTGCCGCCGTTCGCGATGGCCGCTTCGTTGACCCGGACGACGAGATCGCGGGCACATTGTTGCGCCTTCTGTATCCAAATGTGATCGCGCCCGACCGCATCTGGGAGTACGCATCGCTCATGCACCGTGGACCTGCCGGCCTTGAGAACTGGAACTTCTGGCGTGAAGTCCTGTGCGACGCAACCCCGGCCGACGAACTAGCGAACCTGCTCGACGGATTCGCCGACGACGCGGAACGCCTATTGCCAGTCATCGCGAGCGCATTCGCAGAAGAAGTGCCTCGGAGACTACTCGTTCGAGCGTTGCGGGAGATCGGGCATCAGACCGAGCCCGACCGGCTCTACCGCTGGATTGCCGCGGTTAAATCCGGGCAACTAACAACAAACACTGATCAGAACGCTGGTTTGCGCGAGTGGTACCGAGACAACGGCGCGACCACACGGCAGTTGCTCAAGATTGCGATCGCTCGTTCATCTGACAATAGCGTGGGAATGGACGAGCGATATTTGCTAGACGAGTTGCTGCGGTGTACACGTCCACCGAAATTCGTTGAGTGGTGCGCGCAGCAGGCTCGTGAGCACGCTGCGATCGACTGGGGCGCAGCCTGCGCGTTTCTTGAGGCAGCTGTCCGATATGGACGTTGGCTGGGAATAAACGATGGCCTCTGGACCGAGCGGCTGAGGTCAGCGCTCGCGACCGACCCGCAGCTACTCGGTCACTTGGACGAGTACCTCACGCCTTCGGCAACACAACTTGAAGCCCAAGTGGAGGAACGCCGATACCAACAAGAGTTAGACGAGATTAGGGCCGAACACGAGCAAGAAAAGCAACAGCGGCAATCTGACTGGCAGGCGCTTCTGCGGGAGTCCCGCGATGAACTAACAACAAGCTGCTTTCCAGCAACAAACCTGCACACATTGGCGATGGCGTATCTTGGCCGTCTCGTTCAGCGGGCCGATCTGTACGACCCTCGTGATCGAGTTGCGGAGTTGATCGGCGACAACGCCGAGTTGCGCGATGCCGCCTTGGAAGCGTTGCGTAACGCTCCTCTACGCGACGATGTTCCATCGGCGGAACGCACCGCTGAGTTGAACGCCGAGTCGAAGCACGACTGGCTCGCCTACCCGGTACTTGCCGGTTTGGACATTCGTGAAGCTGACGGAACTCTCGATTCGTCGCACCTGCCAGATGACTTGCGCCGCAGCGCCGTTGCGATCTACACGACAACTCTGTTGGATCGACAACAACGACCGATGTGGCCTGTGAGGTTGCTATACGAGGACCCAACACTCGTGCTTGACGTGCTCCACAGGTGCGCGGTCGCCGCAATCAAGAACGGCGAAACGCACCTATGGATGCTGGAATGGCTGGACAAGATTGACGGTCTCGACGACGAACTACGCGACTTCCGATTGCGACTGCTCGGATCGATCTCCGTCCGGTTGCCAGTCGCCCAATTGCCTGCAATGGACAGACTCCTACTTCTCGTATCAATGCATCCTGACGCGACACCGTTCGGAGAATTGGTCATCCAGAAACTCCAAACAAAAAGCATGACCGGCGCGCAACGGGTTCGGTGGATGACCCTCGACGCGATCATGAGCGGCGGTGATGCACTGAGATCGCTTGATGATTTCATCGGTTCGAACGCAAAACGCGCCCAGCAACTCGCTGAGTCTTTTTCTCGCGGTTTCCATCACCCAGGCAAATTCGTTGATCGGCTGCTCGGCGATGATCGATGCACAAAGCTCCAGACCCTGCTCAGCATCTTCGGCCGGCATTTGTCCCCGCGTGAACGGAGGAACGGCGAAGCTGTGACCATCGGGCCATCTGAAAAAATGGCGTATCTTGCCCAACGGTGGATCAACGATCTCGGTGAACAACCGACAGAAGAAGCGGGTGCTGCGTTGGATGCTCTCATTGCCGATGAGAGACTGCGGGCTTGGCACAGCCGGTTGGAATATGCTCGCAATCAACAACGGCGACTCCACCGGGATGCGTCATATGCGCCGATGAACGTTGCCGATGTCCTTGGACTGCTTCGCAACGGTCCTCCGGCCAATGTCGCCGACTTGCACGTCTTGCTATATGAACGCCTGCGAGACCTCGGGAGTCACATCCGAGGTGACAACGACGATCTCTGGGGACCGTTCTGGGCCGACGACCACAAGTCGCAACCCAGCGAGCCCAAGTACGAAAACAGTTGCCGGAACGCCCTGCTGACCATGTTGCGCAGCCGGTTGCCCGAAGGAGTCGATGCCCAACGGGAGGGACAGTACGCCGCCGACCGTCGAGCCGATATCCGTGTTGGGTTCAAGGACTGCAACGTTCCCATCGAGATCAAGAGGAACAATCACTCCGATCTATGGACCGCCATAGATGACCAACTCACCGCCAAATACACGACCGATCCCGTAACCGGCGGGTACGGCATCTATCTGGTGCTCTGGTTAGGTGCGGATGCACCCGGTTACCCGCGTCACCCCACGACCCACGACCGCCCCGAAGCACCCGACGAACTAGAACGCAGGCTCAACGAGTCCATGAGTCACGAACAGCGCCGCACGATCAGCGTCGTCGTGCTCGATGTCACCAAGCCATAGGACCGCTGACTCCCCACTGTTCGCGTAGCTGACTCTGGGCACGTTTTGACTCTTGGGGATTCAATCCCGCCTTGCATAACCTGCCAATTACCTAACGTGAACTCACTACTAGTGCGCTGCGGTGGTCAACTGTGCGATGCGTGCTTTGGATAATCTCAGTCACGTTCCTTAGATTGAGTCGATCAAGGTTCCAATTGGAGCGGAAACCGTGGCGCAGCAGTTCCAGATAGAGCAAGCTGGGGCTCAGGTCGCGACCTCCGGCGAGTTGCCTGCGGATGTGCTGCTCCAAGTCTTCCTGTGTGGGTTCGATTAGTTCTGGCGGCGGGTCCTGAGCGGGCCTGAGTGTGAGCATTAGGTCGAGTGTGGCAGTGTTCTCGAAACCCGAAGCGAGTCCCTTGACCGACCGTTGGCCTTTGTCCAGCAATGCAATGAGTTCGGGAACGACCTCCAGCTCCGCGGCTGAAATGGACCGTCGGAGAAGCTGCCACATCTTGCCAGAACTGTTCCCGAAGAGCAGAGTGATGAAACCTCCTGGTTTCAAGACCCGGAGGCACTCACGTAGCGCACCGACCATGATCTGTTCATAGCGGTCAGCCGTTCTCGCGTTGCCGGTGTCCACTCGGTCAATCACGGCCTCCTCGTCTGGGTCGGTGAACTCGGACATCCATGCCTCCTGAAAGAGGTTCATGTCGGAGTAGAAGATGTTGGTGCCGAACGGAGGGTCGGTGAACACGTAGTCGACGGAGTGGTCATCGAAGGGTAGGGCTATCGCGCTTGCCCGGTGGTAGGCGACCTCCCAGACTTCGCTTGCTAGGGGGCTCACGCGTTCACGGCGTTTGTCCAAAATCCAGCGGTCTGAGCGGATCGCGGCTTCGACCTTCCGGCTGAAGAGATCAAAGACGTTCCATTCGTAGAACACTGGGGCGACGTAGTAGTTGGCGTTCGCCGCGTTCAACGGACGCTGACGCGACCACTGGTACCGTTTGCTCGCCCTTGTCAAAATGGCCGTGAACGCGAAGCGCAGTTTAGCACGCAAATCCTCGTCGGCTACTTTTCCTATCTCTGCCCAAAGAGTGGACAGAACGCAGAGATTTCGAGGGGAGTAGAACGAAGCCACAGAGGTGCGGCCGTGGCGGCCCAGGGCTGAGGCAACGTACATTTGCCGGGACTCGTCGACTGAAACATCCGGCGACCAGTGTCCGTTTGAGTCAGCCTCCACCAGCGGAGGCTGATGGGGTTGCTCAATCTGAGTCCGATGACACTCGCATACGATTGAGTCGACGACCGGAACTTCGTACAACCGCCGACATCTGCTGGAAACAGGACTTTCGCACTCTGGGCATGACATGTGCGTCTTCTTCCAGTCGGCTGCTTCCAAGCTGCGGTAGTAGTCGAAACCTTGGCCGCAATCGGGACACTCCATGACAACGGACCAGACTGTCTTGGCGATCTGAGCGCTGCGACCGCATATCTCGCACGGCACGCCGTACACATCACCAACGTGTTCTTTGGCACGAGATAGAACCTCTTCGGCGTGCTTTCGCAGGTGTTCCTCGGGCACCAGGTTCACATAGTTGGTTCCAATATGTCGCCCGAGCACTGACACGTCGCACAGCTTTGCCCGTCTTCCTGATATCAGCGCGGCCACTCCGGTCATCCCGGATCCAGCGAAGGGGTCCAGCACGATGTCGCCCTCACTGGTGAACGCTTCAATGAACGGCAAGATTCCCGTAACTGGAACTTTGGTCAGGTACGCGTGTGCCATGTAGACGGGGTCGCTGCGCTTGACTGAGACCGCGCGTGGCAGATCGATGGTTGCTGTTTTGTTCACGCCATCGACCTTACCCACCCGGAGTGACAGGTTCGGGGAATCCACCCGTACACTCCCACGGGAATGTGCTCAGAACGGTCAGAGTGTGGGTTTCAAAGAAGACGCTGACTTTGCACGTTTCGTATCGGTCGGCGCTGTCGGGACTGCGGCCGTAGCTGACCGCCTCCAAGCGGAATTCGAGCACTCGCCCATTGAACTTGAGCGCTATGCCATGGCCAACAAGGTGTGGCAGACAAAGGTCAAGCGGTTGCGACTCCCTGATCTCTTGTGCGTGCGATGTGGGCTGAGGGTCGAATCACGGGCGAAGTCGAAACTCAGGATCATGCTCTCTCACTCAGACGCACCAGGCCGTCAATGGGACGCGGGCGGGATGCGCAGTCAAGATCTGTTCGCGTTCCTCCTAGCCGACATCGACTCGGACCCGCCTCGTTGCGGCCCCGTGATCTTCTTCTCGACAGACGCGCTTCGGTCGAGCATCAGGAGCGCCAAGCGATCCGCTCCAAAAGCGGCGTCGGAGGGTTCTGAGGTTACGCTGACTTGGCCTTGTTGGGTTCCCACAAAACCAGGGCAGTTCGTCCACGTCGACAATGAACGCCGGATTGTCTACAAGGGAGCGGACGGCAGGGTCCAACGCTATTGGCAGTGGAAGAACTGGGCAGACCCGAAGGCTGTCTATTCGAAGCCCGGTGAGTTCTTCCAAGGAGGCGAGAGAGTTCTCGCGGGAGTTGTTGAACAAGATTCAAGCCCGGTGTGCCCTGGTGACTCTTGGGACTTGGCCGCTGCTTTAGACTCGAGTGACGATGTCGAACAGTACGCGGCGGTAAAAGCGGCAGGAGTATCGGGCCATCGTAAGCATGTCGATGTTCTCATCCGGCTTAGCGAAGACGGACGGGTGGACTGGAGGATCCGGCTTGAAACGCGAGTTGCTTTGGCTCGGCTTGAACCCGATCAGTGGATCAGCAAGATCATGTAGCAGGTTATGGACCCTGCAACCAGAGTCGAAGAGCAAATGGAAGCGGTGCTCGCGATGTCTGAACTACCGCATGACGCTGTTGCCGAAGCTCTTGCTGAGATCGCGGCGCAAAGCAGTCTCCCAATCGAATTGAGAGCGGCGGCGGTATGGGGGGTGGGTCAGGGCATGGCGAGCAAACCCGAACTGCTGCTCGACAGATTCGTAGATGCTGAGCCTCTCGTGGCGTTGCATGCGATCGCGTCTGTAGATGAGTTGTCGGAAGATCTCCGAAACCAGCTTGTCTCGTGGCTTGCGGACGGCGACGCCATAAGAGCCCCTACTGCAGCTCAACTATTTCAGCGTCATCGCTGCGTTGACGCTTTGCTTGAGGCCACCCGGACCGTTGGCAACGCTCGCCTTTTGGCGCTTCGAGCGCTCGGCGAGCTGTCTCCGGCGTTGGTCAGGAGCCTCGCCGGGGATCGGTTGACCTCCGACATCGAAGAGGCATTACTCCCCATGTGGTTGGGTCAAGAGGATTGGCTCAGGCAGGACGGCAAAGAAGGCCTAGACGCCCTTGACATCCAGAAAATTCGCTTCCGCTAGAGGCATTCAATAAAGCACACGCCCTTGCAAGTTGGCGAAGCAGGGATATCAACGGGCAACGCTAATCCCAGATGGCGACAACACTCCATTGTCCCGCCTCAAGAGCCACAAGACGTGCCAGGCCATCATCAGTAAGAAGTTGAAAGCGAGCCTGCCGACAACGCCGCTCATCATCCCACCAGCGCTCATCAACGGGCCACGGGCCGGCCCAAGCCACAACTTCAGACGAACGGCCGTTGACCATCAACAAATGAGGGAGGGCCGACAACAATCCACGGCCGCTGACAGTGACTACCACGCCATCGGCGTCGAGCAACTCCGCCGCGCAGGGTGCCGACAGCACTCGGGTCGGTGAAGGAGCGGGCAAAGACCCAGGCCAGGGAGCGACACCATCAGCATCAACAGATCTAGGTGTGTCAGCCGCAGTCACTGATCTACCTAGCAGATCAACATCAGCGGACGGAACCAACCTCAGCTGCTCATTGTGATGGCGACCACCGTGATACACAGGCACCCGAACTGCCTCCGCACCCAGTTGTCCTTGCAGTCGAGCTGCAACACGCGCCGCCTTCCTATCGATTTCGTTCGCGCTGCTGCCAGCGCTGCCGCTGCCCCAGAAGTCGAGTTGACACCCTCCCGCTGCAACAACCTCCTGCGGTGCCAGAACAACTCGGGTAATACCTCCGGTCGGACGAACTGCTGAACCAGCCGCCCGTCCACTGAGCCAACCATCCAGCTGCCACCTGACCCGATCCGCTATCACCGCTGACGAAAACGCCCCTTCATGACGCCAGACACGCACCATCGACTCGCCATGCTCGGTCTCTGCTTCAATTGCGACACGAACACACTCCACCCCCTCTGAGGTAAGCCGTTGATGAAGCTCATCAGCCAACGAACGAGCACAGAACGCAACCCGGTCGATGCGATCTGCCGGAGGGTCGATCTCACTGGCGACGGACCAATCAGGTGGTGGCAGTCGCCCCTTGGGTGAGCGTTCATCAAGGCCTTTGGCGAGACGATGAGCGCTTATCCCTTCGTTGCCGAAGCGTCCCAAAACATCCGCAGCCTCCAGAGCAGCGAAAGCTCCAAGAGTACGCAGGCCAAGCCGCTCCAATACGTCGGTCAACCCGAAGCGTTTGGCTGGCCCGGAGCGATTGACTGGCCCAGAACCAACGGTGAGTTCGGGACGATCCAACACCGTAATCGGCATCGGTGCCAGAAACTCAGGGCTGTGACCGGGTTCGATAGTTCGTACCGGATCGGCGGATCGCGCCGCCAACAAAGCTGCAAACGGCCCATCAGCGATCCCCACACGAACCACACCCGCACACGCACCCTCTGGACCACCTGCGACTAGATCATCAATGATTGCACCCGTTCGAGCAAGGACTAGCTCAGCTAACGCGACTTCACCCCCGAAATATCGAGCCGGACCGCGGGTGACAAACGCACAAGTACCCGGACGTGTGACCTCGACCCCCGGTGTCACATCGTCGAGTGCGCCAAGAACAGGCTCAAAGGTCCGCGCCTCACGATCCAGATCACGCTCACAAACGTTGAGTTCGACACAGCGGGCCTGGGCCACCCGCCGACGAAGCCCGCGGACAACTCCATACTCTCTGGCCGCTGGCGAGGCGGCCACAACACGGTTGGCATAAACCACCGCCACTGGTTCATCAAGCGAGTAGCCAAGAGCTATTACCGGCCAATCAGGGCACCACACCACCAAAGTCCGCACAGCCACAGTCACACCGCAGCTACATCGGGGCACTCAGGCACATCAGAGCACACGGGCACATCGGGACACTCAGGCACATCAGAGCACACGGGCACATCGGGACACTCAGGCACATCAGAGCACACGGGCATATCGGGACACTCAGGCACATCAGAGCACACGGGCGTATCGGGGCACTCAGGCACATCAGAGCACACGGGCGTATCGGGGCGCATCGGCACATCAGAGCACACGGGCATATCGGGGCACTCAGGCACATCAGAGCACACGGGCATATCGGGGCACTCAGGCACATCAGAGCACACGGGCGTATCGGGGCGCATCGGCGCACCATTGGGGCCGGGAAGAAGAAGCGAGACGGCTCTCGTCCTTGTAGCCGCGCCACGTCCCTGAGTCTGCACCTCCACCTTCCTTGAACGTAAAAGACCATGCCCATCCCCGAGCCCCGACCACTGCGATGTCATCACCCGAACCCCGACATCGACACCCGGCCCTTTGCTGGATTCGATCTGGCTGGACCCGATCCGGCTGGATCCGATCCGACTGGACCCGATCTGTATCAGCACCGATCCGCTCTCCCGAAGACGAGCTGACAGACGACGAAGATCAGCGGGCCGAAACCGCAGACCCGGCCCGACCATCACCACATCGACAGCACCAATGAGAGCCGCTACGACTCCGACGTTGGTCGAAGAATCAACAGGACTGACGACCAACAGTCGTTCAAGGGCGATTCCCGCCTCAGCCACAGCCGCCAGTCCCAACCCCTCAGCACCCACAAGAGCAGTCCATGAGCCGGCCTGCGAGGGACCCGCTGCCAGTACCAGAGACAGCGACGTTGCACCAATGCCGTTGACCTCAACCGTGGTCCCACGCTGAAGTGACCCACCGACAAAGAGCTCAGAGACGGCCGGAAGAAGCGGCAATGTGCGTTGGTGAGCCAACGCCAAGGGTGCCACCCTGTCAGCGACGAGCCGCAAACGGGCTCGGCGATCAACTTGTGACTCTGCAGTAGCTGTTGCTGCCATCAGTTCAGTATCGAACATATGTTCGTGTTCTGCAACCGCCAGCTGTCAGACACTTGTGTGTCAGGGTTTGAGCGGTGGTTGGTGGTGGTCGAACTCCAGGACCGACACCGACAACGACTGACCCCGAACAAGATATCGAGGTCGTGCAACTCCTCCTGGCCGGTTCGCAACCCTCTCCCTTAACTCGGCAAGCGTCAGAATGAGTCAACCAACATTCTCTGAATAGTCAGATATACTCATTATTGTGTCTAAACGACTGCAAGTGCTTGTGCCCGAGGATGAATACGCCGAGATCCAAGGCGCTGCACGAGAGTGTCGAATGACGGTCGCGGAGTGGGTCCGTCAGGCGATGCGCGAGGCGCGGAGCGACTCGAACCGGCCCTCTGACTCCACTGACACGAGGCTGCGAGCTATTGCAGCAGCATCGCAGCACGAATTCCCGACAGCAGACATCGACGACATGCTTCGTGACATCGACGCCGGCCGCACGGCCTCATGATCTTCGTGGACTCCAACGTGCCGATGTATCTGGTCGGTGCCGCTCACCCGAACAAGGACCGGACGATCGCCGTGCTCACGCGTCTGGCGCAGTCCGGCACGACGCTCGTCACCGACATTGAGGTCTACCAGGAGATCCTTCACCGTTACGCCGCCATCGGCCGACTCGATGCAATTGAGCCTGCTTTCGCGAGCCTCGACGCCATCGTCGACGACGTCCTTGCGTTCGGTGTTGCCGAAGTTCGAGCGGCACGAACGCTGCTGGAGAGTGTCACGGGTCTCTCGGCACGCGACGCGTTGCATGCAGCCGTCATGACGAACGCGGGCGTAACACGCATCTTCAGCTTTGACAGCAGCTTCGATGCTGTCGGAGGACTCGAAAGGCTGAGCTAGCGCCTCGCCAAATGACGTGCGCCCCAAGCGAGCTGGAGCGCAACGGTAGGGACATCAACTGGAAACCTGTCAACCGTTGAGCACTACCGGCTGAGGTTCGACTTCAAGCCGCCCATGATTGAGCTCAGGCAATACGTAGCGAGCAAACAAATCACACTCGGCGAGGTGGGGGTAACCCGACAGAATGAAGGCGCTCATTCCGGCCTCGGCCAGCTCAAGTATCGTGTCGCGCACCTGATCAGGGTCGCCCACAATTGCCGCTCCGGCCCCGGAACGGGCCCGACCGACTCCCGTCCACAGGTGCCGCGAGGCATACCCCTCTTCGTCGGCGCCTTCACGTAGCTCTGCTTGACGGGCAACACCGGCACTCTTCGAGTCGAGGGATCGAGCCCGGATCTCGGCACCAGTTGCATCGTCAAGCTTGGACAAGAGGCGCCGTGCCGCGGCCCGAGCCTCGTCCTCGGTCTCCCTAACGATCACATGAGAGCGCCACCCGTAGGCCAGAGTGCGCCCGAATGCGCCAGACTGGGCGTCCATCTCGGCCTTCACCTTCTTCACACCGGAGACAACATCGGGCCACATCAAAAAAACATCGGCAGCACGAGCCGCGCATTCCCGCGCTGCTTCGGACAGTCCCCCGAAGTAATACGGCGGACACCCGGAACCCTCGATGGCAATCCGTGGCGGATCCAGGGTCAGATCAAGGAACTCGCCGTGGAAATCAACAGGGCGGCCATCAAGCAGTTCGCGGATCACATGCATGTACTCGGTGCTGCGGCGGTAGCGGGGTTCAGACGCCATGGTCTCGCCGGGGAGGTCACTGCTGATGATGTTGATCGTCAAACGACCGGCCGCGATCTGCTGCAGCGTCGCCACTTGGCGAACGACCTGAGGGGCGACGAACTCACCCATGCGAATAGCAAGGAGCAGGCGGATCTGTTCGGTGCGGGTGGCTATTGCCGCGGCGAAAGCAGCGTTGTCGATCCCAAGCGCGTAGCCCGAAGGCAACAAGACGTTGTCGTAGTTGTGACGATCGGCGGCGGTGACAATCGAGGCGCAATGGTCCCACGAGCTTTGCAGAGTGGGGTCTGGAACTCCCAAGAACTCGTAGTCGTCGTCGCACAACGCCGAAAACCATGCGACCTCGATCGGCTCGGTGCTAGCAGGTGCCAAGTTCATGGCAACCGAACTCCTTCGGAAGCTTCGATGATCCGATAACACTCGGCGCGGCTCAACGACACATCCACTGCACCAGCAAGATCAGCCATACGGGCCGTATTCTGAGTGCCGATCACGACCACCGGCGAGCACGGATGAGCCAGCACGAAAGCGACCAGAATCACCGCCCTCGACACGCCGTGGTTCGCAGCCAGTTCATCGAGGACCGCGAGCAGTGCAGTTTGTGTCCCCTCAGGCTCAGCAGAACCCGCGCCCGCAGCCATCAGGTTGCCACCTCCGAGCGGACTCCAGGCCACCGCCATGCGCTGGTCACGCATGCACTGGTCGAGGGTGCCGTCGCGCAACGGCAACAGATGAGCCGCGGAGAACTCGACCTGGTTGACGGCCACAGGCACTCCCTCGGAAAGATGTGCCATCAGGGCGTCCACCTGGGCGACTGTATGGTTCGACACGCCGATGGCCGCCAGCTTGCCCTGCGCCACCAGACCGGCCAGCGTGTCGGCGACATCGGCGGGGTGGGTGAGCATGTCGGGCCGGTGGACATACCAGAGGTCTATGCGCTCAACCCCGAGTCGTTTCAGCGAAGCGTCAATGGCTGATTCAAGATAAGCGGGGCTGCTGTCGTAGGGCACTCCCGGATCTATGCCGCCCTTCGTGGCCAGTACGATCTCGTCTCGTAACCCCGGAGCTTGCGCTAGCACACGTCCGATGATCGACTCGCTGAGCCCGAATGCGCTACCGCCCCAGTCGAGTCCGTAGACGTCGGCAGTGTCGATCATGTTCATTCCCAGCGACAGCGCCGTCTCCATACGGCGGAGGGCCTCGGAGACGTCATCGGTGACCAGACGCCAACAACCCCATGACAAAGGGCCAACCCCTCGCCCGTCAGGTAACACTCTTGAATCAGTTTTCATGGACCTTGCCTAGCATGAAGCGATGACAGAAGCGACGAACCGTCCTGTAGCCGATGGCGACCACGATGTCGTCCGTTATGGCGTGATCGGTACGGGAATGATGGGTTGTGAACATATCGCCAACATCGGTGCTCTCAACGGCGTGGCTCTGACAGCTATATGTGACCCGAACGAGCCCTCGCTGGCGCAAGCCAGGATCGCTGCGGTCAACGCCGCCAATGCCAACAACCTCGCCGAAGAGGCTCCTGCGCCGGCCGAGTTCAGCGACGATCGGGCACTGATCGACAGTGGATTGTGCGACGCGGTTGTGATCGCCACACCCAACCATCGCCATGTCACTCCCCTGCTCGACGCCATGGCCGCCGGCCTGCATGTGCTGGTCGAGAAACCACTCTGCACCACGCTCGATGACTGTCGAGTTGTGATCGAGGCCAGTCGCTCGCACGACGCAGTCGCCTGGGTAGGCCTGGAATATCGCTACATGCCACCAGTGGCCCGGCTCGTGCAGGAGGTTCGGGCAGGCACTGTGGGCGAACTGAAGATGGTGTCTATCCGCGAGCATCGTTTTCCGTTCTTCGAGAAGGTCGACGATTGGAACCGTTCCAATGCCAACACCGGCGGCACTCTCGTCGAGAAATGCTGTCACTACTTCGACTTGATGAATCTGTTGGTCCGAGAGCGACCGACCCGTGTCTATGCATCGGGGGGTCAGGACGTGAACCACCTCGATGAGTACTACGACGGCAAACGCTGCGACATTCTCGACAACGCCTTCGTTATCGTCGATTACGCCAACGGTGTGCGCGGCATGGTCGATCTCTGTATGTTCGCGGATGCCACCAAGAACCAGGAAGAAGTCGTGGCTGTCGGTGATGCCGGCAAGGTTGAATCGATGCTCCCGGGCTCGACCATACGCGTGGGTCGCCGTGGCGAACATTGGGTGGGAGGTGTCGAAGAAGAGGCGGTTGTGGACTCCAGAATCAAATACACCGGCGGCCACCACGGCGCGTCTTATATCGAACATCTCGGTTTTTTGGAGGCGGTCCGAACGGGAGGAGAACCCGCAGTGAGCCTTGAAGACGGCATGTGGGCCGTGGCTGTCGGAGTCGCTGCCCACAAATCAATCGAACAAGGCTGCGCCGTTGAGGTCACCGTCGATGTCTGAAGTGCCAGAGCGCCTGAAGTGCCAGAGCGCCTGAAGTGCCAGAGCGCCTGAAATACCCGACGTGCCTGAAATACCCGATGAGCCTGAAATACCCGATGAGCCTGAAATACCCGATGAGCCTGAAATACCCGATGAGCCTGAAATACCCGACGTGCCTGAAATGCCCGATGAGCCTGAAATGCCCGATGAGCCTGAAATGCCCGATGTGGGCGTGATCGCCTACCCTGCGGGGATGGACATACAAGAAATTTCTGACCACCTCGAAATCCAGACGCTGGTCACACGTTACGGCAAAGCAGTCGACCGCAAAGACTGGGACCTGTACCGCTCAGTGTTCACAGCCGACGCTTTCATCGATTACACCTCGGCTGGTGGGATCGCCAGTGGGGTGGAGGAAATGGTCACCTGGCTCGATGCGGCACTGAGTCAGTTTCCAGCCACCCAACATCTGGTCGCCAACTTCGACATCAACATCGACGGCGACAACGCAACGGCCGAAGTCATGTTCCACAATCCGATGGTCATGCCCGATAAATCAGCCTGGCAAACCGGCGGTTGGTACCACCACGAACTCGTCCGCACCCCCGAGGGGTGGCGCAGCCACAAACTCATAGAAGAATCGGCCTACTTCTCCGGTATGCCGGCCAACCTCACCGCGCCCCAATGAGCGGACCGCTCGACGGCATCAAAATCGTGGAGTTGTCGGTGGCTCTTACCGGGCCACTAGCTGTCGGAATGCTGGTCGATCAAGGTGCCGAAGCGATCAAAATCGAACTGCCGGGTTTCGGTGATCAGGGCCGTTACGTGGGTGTCATCAAAGCGGGCATCTCGGCCATGTTCCAGGTCTGCAACCGAGGTAAGCGTGCGATAGCGGTTGACACCCACGACGGGCGTGGGCGTGACATCGTGCTCGACCTCGTGGCAGACGCTGACCTGTTCGTGCAGAACATGCGTCCTGGTGCTCTTGATCGCATGGGACTCGGTGCCGACGCCTTGCATGCCCGCAACCCAGACCTGGTCATCGCTGCCTTGTCGGGATTCGGTCAGACCGGTCCGTATGCCCATCGCCGTGTCTACGACTCGGTAGTTCAGGCCCAAGCGGGTCTGGCTGCCTCGCAAATGGGGTTGTACGACGATGAACCAGCCTTCCTTCGCCAGGTTGCTGCCGACAAGATCACTGCCTACACCGCCTGTCAGGCCATCACCGCGGCTTTGTTGGCCCGTGAACGAGGCGCTGGTGGCCAGGTAGTCGAGTGTTCGATGCTCGATTCGGTTGTCAGTTTCCTCTTCGCCGATGCCGCAGGTCACGAGATCCTGCTCGACAACGACGTGCCGCATGTATCGCAGTCTTTTTCTGCACAGCAAAAGGCGATGCGATTGCTTGACGGGTTCATAGTGGTCACGCCGGTGACCGACGCCGAGTTCCACGGCATCGCTGCTTCGTTCGACGTCGACTCATCAAATCCGCTGCTGGCCACGATGGCTGACCGGGTTCAGAACAAAGAGGTGATGAGCGCCTCGATGCGCGAGGTGTACGCCTCGGCAGCGACCCGCACTCTGGCCGAGGCAACCACAGCAATGGAATCCAACGATGTGCCCTTCGGTGTGGTGCTTGGCGTAGATCAGGTTGCCGACGACCCTCAAGTTGTGCACAACGAAACCTTTGTAACTCACCAGAGTCCGTTGCTGGGCCGTGTTCAACAACCGCGTCCACCAGCCCGCTTCACTAAAACTAAAGCAGAGATCCGTTCACCTGAAGCACCCGTGCTCGGCGCTCATACCGACGAAGTCCTGACCGAGTACGGCTGGGGTGATCGTCTCGACGAACTCCGTGAGGCCGGAGTAATCCAATGAGCACTGTCCAATGAGCACTGTCCAATGAGCACTGTCCAATGAGCACTGTCCAATGAGCACTGTCCAATGAGCACTGTCCAATGAGCACTGTCCAATGAGCACTGTCCAATGAGCACTGTCCAATGAGCACTGTCCAATGAGCACTGTCCAATGAGCACTGTCCAATGAGCTCCGAAGACCGAGTCGCGGCCGATCGTGCTCGGTTTCGGGAGTGGGCTCGTTACGCACGCGAGCACGGCGACTCACCCGCCATCGCGGCAGCCACGGTGGTGCTGCTGCGTAACACAGACGACGGTATCGAGACCTTGATGTTGCGCAAGAACTCGAAGATCGCTTTCGGGGGCATGTGGGTATTCCCGGGCGGACGTGTTGATGACAGCGACCGCATCGAGGTTAACGGATCAGCCCTCGACGATCTGGCCGCGGCTCGCAATGCCGCAGCTCGCGAAGCCCACGAGGAAGCCGAAATCGACGTCGACCCCGATTCAATGGTGATATTCGCTCACTGGATCCCTCCAGCAATCGCTCCCAAACGTTATGCCACCTGGTTTTTTGCGGCGCGTGTCAACGACCGACGCGAAGATGAAGGAGCGGTAAAAATCGACCAAGGAGAGATCGTCGAGGGCGAATGGATGACTCCAAAGGCATGCTTGCAACGGCATCACGAAGGCGAAATCGAGCTCGCTCCACCGACCTGGGTGACACTTGCCACGCTTCGTGATCACCACAGTGCCGAAGCCGCGTTGGATTACCTCAAGGCCCGTCCACCCCGGCACCACTCAACCCGCATCTGCAACTCTGAGCAGGGCCCGGTCGCCATGTGGGCTGGCGACGGTGGCTATGAGGCCAACGATGTGACGCTTCCGGGTCCACGGCATCGTTTGGAGATGTTCCCGGATGGCTACCGCTACGTCGACACGCTTGAACAAGACACACCAGAACAAGACACACCAGAACAAGATGCGGAGACTCTGAGACCGTGATCAGCGGACTCACCACTGCCCAAGTCGAAGAACGGGTCGCCAAAGGACTCATCAACGACGTGCCCGATGCCCCTGTCCGCTCTTTGGCTGAGATCGTCAAAGCCAACGTACTGACACCGGTCAACGGCATCATCACGACACTGCTGGTGCTTATTTTGATCGCCGGTTACCCGGCTGACGCACTATTTGCGGGTGTGGTGGTGAGCAACAGCGTGATCGGCATCGCTCAAGAGCTGCAGGCCCGCCGAACCCTCAACGCGTTAGCGGTGCTGTCCGCTCCCAGAGCGCGGGTCCGACGCAATGGTGAAACCTCCGAGATCGGCATCAGCAGCGTGGTGGCCGATGACGTCCTGGAACTCGCACCGGGTGATCAGGTGGTCGTGGATGGTGAGGTGATCTCCGGTTTGGGCCTCGAAATCGACGAATCGTTGCTCACTGGAGAAGCCGACGCAGTCGAAAAGACTGCGGGGAACGAAGTGTTGTCGGGTTCGTTTGTTTCTGCCGGCTCCGGAATGTACCGGGCCACTCGTGTGGGTGCGGAGGCCTACGCTGCCAGGTTGGCAGAGGATGCCCGTCGTTTCGAACTCGCCCACAGCGAGTTGCGGCGAGGGGTCAACGTCATCTTGCGCTGGCTGTCGATCATCATCCCTCCCACCGCTCTGTTGCTGCTGTTGCGTCAGTTGGCAGCACTGGATGCTTGGCAGGAAGCGCTGCAAGCAACGGTCGCCGCGGCTGTGGCGATGGTGCCCGATGGCCTGGTGCTGCTCACCTCGCTGAGTTTCGTGACTGGTGTAATCGCTTTGGCGCGTCGCCGGGCACTGGCGAAGGAACTCGCCTCGGTTGAGTTGCTGGCCCGTGTCGACACGCTCTGTCTCGACAAGACCGGGACGATCACCACAGGCGACATTTCTTTGGGCGTAGTTGAACCGCTCGGTTCGTTCTCATCCCAGCATGCTGCCGAAGCCTTGGGTGCGCTGGCCGCGGCCGATCCCACACCCAACGCCACCCTTGCAGCGATTGCAGCGGGCCACACAGAGTCCGAGGATTGGACACTGAACGAGAGCCTGCCGTTTTCGTCAGCCCGCAAATGGGCCGCTGCGTCGTTCGCAGACCGCGGCTTCTATTTCCTTGGCGCGCCCGACATCCTCTTTGACGACGGCGACACGGCCAGTCGCAACAGGGCCGCAGAGATCGCTGATGCCGGAACCCGTGTGCTCCTCGTCGCCCGCTCTGATGAGCCCTGGAACGAAGAAACCCTGCCCGCATCGGTTCAAGGTGTGGCATTGGTACATCTTGAAGACACTGTGCGCAGCGACGCCCCCGAAATACTTGCGTTCTTTCGCGATCAGGGAGTCGCGCTGAAAGTGATCTCCGGCGACAACCCCGCGACGGTTGCGGCGGTGGCGCGCCGCGCCGGGATCAGCGGGGCCGATTCTTTCGTCGACGCGCGCTCTCTGCCGAGCGAACCTGAGGCCTTTGCCGATGCCGTTGAGGCCGGCACCGTGTTCGGCCGGGTCACCCCGCATCAGAAACGGGCGATGGTGCATGCCTTACAAGCGAGAGGTCGGACCGTGGCGATGACCGGCGACGGCGTCAACGATGTGTTGGCCCTCAAGGACGCCGATATGGGTATCGCCATGGGCTCAGGGTCATCGTCGGCCCGGGCAGTGGCGCAGTTGGTCCTGCTCGACAACAAGTTCTCAACGCTTCCTCGAGTGCTGGCCGAAGGCCGTCGTGTCATCAACAACATTGAGCGAGTTGCCAACCTGTTCATCACCAAAGCCGCCTACGCGGTGCTGCTCACTGCCTTGGCGAGCATCCTCGGCGCGCCTTTCCCGTTCCTTCCCCGCCAACTCACCCTCATCGGTACCTTCTCGATTGGCGTACCCGGTTTCTTTTTGGCTCTGTCCCGCAACGATGCCCTGGTCCGCCCTGGTTTTCTGAGACGGGTGCTCCGCTTCTCCCTGCCCGCGGGCTTTATCACCGGCGCCGTGACCTATGCCCTTTATGAGGTCGTTCGACGCATGGATGACGTGTCGCTGGCCGAAGCCCGCACTGCCTCCACCGCTACTCTGTTGGCAATCGTTTTGGTCATCCTGGTTCTCGTCAGCCTGCCCCTCAAACCAGCCAAAATCGCCTTGCCGATCGCGATGACCGGTGTTTATGTATTGACGTTGTTCTGGTCGTTCTCACGCGATTATTTCGAGTTGGACCTGCCGCCGAACCCAGCCTGGTTGGCAGTCGCCATAGCCTCTTTAATAGGTGCCGTCGCCGTCACCATCACCACCCACCTCCTCAACGAAGATTGGACCAACGGTTCCTAGCTGTCGGTCCGCAGAGCGCCCAATCGGCCGTATCCCGGACACGGACTCGGCTGGCCTCTCGGGCCATAGCGGAGTTGCGAGCGACGACTACCACACCGGATTCTGTGGCTGACACATTCGAGTTCTAGAGTCACGCCATGACAAAAACTAAGCGTCTCGCGTCACGGCGGGCGATCATCACGGGGGCTAGTCGAGGGATTGGGGCTGGTGCGGCGCAGCGTATCGCAGCCGAAGGTGCGGCCGTGGCCCTCGTAGCGCGCACTCTCGACGAGCATCCGACTCTGCCTGGTTCGCTCAACGAAACCGCGGAGAAATGCCGACAACTCGGTGCCGAAGTGGCGTTGATCGTCGCCGATCTCACCGACGACTCAGACCGCGCCAGAGTGGTGCCAGAGGCGACCGCCGCGCTCGGCGGTCCAATCGACATCCTTGTCAACAACGCAGCCGGGGCGATATATCAGCCGATAGAGGACTATCCGTTGAAGCGGCGGCGTCTCATGGTCGAACTCAACATCCATTGCCCTGTCGATCTGGCTCAAGCTGTGATCCCGTCGATGCGCCAACGCGGAGAGGGCTGGATCATCAACCTCTCCAGCGCATCGTCGAACCATCCCGAAGGCCCGCCTTACGATCTCAGCGGAGTGAAGGGAGTCTTCGGCTTCTATGGGGCATCCAAAGCAATGCTCAACCGGGTCACAACTGCAATGGCCGCCGAACTGCACGGCACTGGCATTCGCATCAACACCGTCGAGCCGGCGGCTGCGGTGATGTCCGAAGGTGCCGACAAGCTCGTGGGGCATATTTTGTCCGAGGACCAGATCGAGTCGATGGAAGCAATGTGCGAGGCAATCCTGTGGCTATGTGATTGCAGTGCAGATCACACCGGCGAAATCGAGTCGAGCCTTGGAGTGCTCGAACGGGAGGGCATAACCGTTATGAGCCTCGACGGCACTCACCCACACCCCGGGGGTTATCGCCGGTGAGCGTCGCCGAATTGGCCGAATCCGCCGAACTGGTTGACCTCACCGTCGCTGTCGACGATCGAATAGCGGTGTTGACGCTGAACCGTCCTGAAAGCCTCAATGCGTTCTCGGGGGCGATGGGGCGCTCGCTCACTGCTGCTTTGCGCGCCTGCGATGCCGACGACGAGGTGCGCGTGGTTGTGATCACTGGCGCGGGAAGAGCATTTTGTGCCGGGGCTGACTTCTCCGGTGGTGCCGGTGTGTTCGGAACACCCGACAGCAGCGACGCTACGGGGAATAAAAAACCGCCCTTCTCCTCAGACCCGCTCGACGACTTCCATCCATGGGACGTTCGCAAACCTGTGATTGCAGCAATCAATGGCCATGCCGTCGGGATCGGCCTGACCATGACACTGCAGTGCGACATTCGTATCGTCGCCGATGAGGCGAAACTCGGCATCGTGCAAGTCCGGCGGGGAATAATGCCCGACCTCCACTCGCACTGGACACTCCCCCGCCTAGTCGGCTACGCCAAGGCCACCGAATTGATGCTCACCGGACGTATGTTCAGCGGCACCGAGGCCGCAGCCTGGGGTTTAGCATCGGAGAGTGCACCCGCATCGGCGGTGCTTGAGCGAGCTACCGATCTGGCTCGCGATCTGGCGACCAACACCGCGCCCCTATCGGTTGGGGTATCGAAGCGTTTGTTGTGGATGTCTGCGCCGACACCCGAAGAGATCAACACCCTGGAACGTGAACTGCACCTGCATCTTATGGGCACTGCTGATTCCAAAGAAGGCGTAATGTCGTTCATGCAAAAACGCCAACCCGACTGGACCTTGAGGATCTCCCAAGACTGGCCGGAGTGGCTCAAATGACCTCTGCCCGGTCCGACGAGTTCAGATTTGGATAGCTAATCTACCATTTTTGGTAGATCAACACTACCGAAAATGGTAGATTGTCCAGATGAATGGTGAACTTCAGACCAGTCACAGCACCACAACCCTGACACCTGTCGGTTATAGGGAACGAATTGCCGAAACAGAGGCGCGGAGCACTCTGAGAACAGCCCGAGCATTGCTCGTGGAAGGCCCCAAAGGCTGCGGGAAGACCTGGTTCGCCAAACGATTCGCCCGCAGCGAAGTGCTCCTAGAGCAAGACCGCGCAGCGCTGACCTTGGCCCAAGCCGTACCTGACAGGGTGCTTGAGGGGGCCACACCACGCCTCATCGACGAGTGGCAGCGCGCTCCAGCGCTGTGGGGAGCCATCAGGGGAGCCTGTGACAAGCGGGCTGAGCCGGGCCAGTTCATACTAACGGGATCAGCTACTCCTGCTGACGACCTCACCAGGCATTCGGGGGCACTGCGGGTGCAGCGCCTCGCCCTGCGCACTATGTCGCTGGCGGAACAGGGACTCTCTTCGCAAGCGGTATCCCTGGGCGATCTCCTGAACAGAATCCAATGCGATGCCTCTCCGACCGGCCAACACCTGCCTGAGGCAGTGGACACCTTGTGCCGAGGCGGCTGGCCCGGTTTGGACTCCCAGATACCGGTCGCGGACACCGCTCGGTTTCTGCGCAGCTATCTCGACGACATAGCCCGTACAGACATCCGCCAAGTGGACGGCGTGGAGCGCGACCCAGTACGAGTGTCGGCTCTGATTCGGTCGCTTGCACGCAACGTCGCCACCGCAGCAAGCCTGAACAAACTCGCCAGAGAGGCCAGCGCCGACGCTCCGCTGGGCCGCCACACGGTCCGCTCCTACCTTGATGCGCTCAAGCGGTTGCATGTCTTGGAACCCCTCTCAGCGTGGCCGACCCATCTGCGCTCCCGTTCAGCACTGCTCACCAGCCCCAAACACCACTTCTGCGATCCCTCACTAGCCGTATCAGCACTGAGAGCAACCCCTCAAGCCTTGCTGGCCGATCCAGAGGCTCTCGGGCTACTCTTCGAATCGCTGGTTGTCAAAGAGATGCGGATCTATGCCCAAGCGAGCGACGCCGAAGTTTACTCATTCACCGATGCCGCTGGTACGGAAGCCGATGCCATCGTGGATGCCGGAGATGGCCGGTGGATAGCCGTTGAGGTCAAACTCGGCGGCGACGAACAAGTCCATCGCGCAGCCCGTTCCCTGCTGGCGGTCAGCAAGAAGATAGACGAAACCCGAATGGGAAAGCCCGCCGCGCTCGTCGTGATCACAGCTGCCGATGGTTACGCCTACCAACGAAGCGACGGCGTTTCGGTTGTGCCCTTGTTCACCCTCGGCCCTTGAAGGACTGTCGGCGACCCGCTCTCATGCGCTCCCGATAATCAACCAGGCGAGAGCACCGCAAGGCCGGATCCAGTAACCGGATGCCCGCTGTCTATTTCTCTTGGACGCGACCTGGCCCCTAGAGTCCCTCCATGAGCGAAGCTGGACTGGCCGGAGTGGCTCGAATGACCTCTGAGAAGTCTCGTACCGCGCTGGTAGTCGGTGGCGGTGACCCTGCTGATTCGGTGGGGGTCGGCCTTGTTGCCGCGGGTTGGAGCCTCCTTCGTCTCGGTGACGAACCGATCTACGACGAAACAATCTCCGCCTCCTTCCCAACACTGGAGCACTTGGACCTCGTAGTCCACGCCCGCTACCCGAGCGCGTGCCGCCAACGCATGGACCTGTGCGACTTGACCGCACAACAGTGGTCCGAGGCCTGTGACGAACCACTCGAATCAGGAATCCGCTTGGCTCGCGCGGCACACGAACCGCTACGCACGGCCAAGGGCACGATCATATATCTGGTCCCGCTGATGGCCTCAGCGGGAGGCGACGGATTCGCCGCCTTCGCCGGAGCCGCCGAGGGGTTGCGCCTGCTGGCCAAATCGCTTGCCAAGACCTGGGGTACAGACCACATACGCGCCCATGCCATCACCCTGGATCCAAGCGCTTTCCTGTCAGCAGACGATGCTGCACCGATGGTCGAAGCCAACTCCTTGCACGACCTCCCGCTGGGCAGGGTCCCCGACCTCAGCGACGAAGTCTCGGTGGTCGTCGATGCGCTCACCACCGACGCCTTCGCTGTGCTGACCGGTGCTTCTCTGGTGGTTGACGGCGGCGGTTGGATGCCGGGATGACTAAGTACATGCCCGGATTGAACATAGTGATTGCGCCCAGACCCGTTGTCCCCCGCTCTTGTTCACTGCGTTCACGGGCCGCTCAGGCCGCGGCCTCGCTCGGTCGCGGCCGTGTTCGGGATCAATCCACTCGGCCTCCGAGGACACCCGAATGAACGGGCTGCTCGAAGATCAAGTGGCGATAGTCACCGGCGCCGGCCAAGGAGTCGGCGAGGGTATCGCTGCGGCTCTAGCTGCCGCGGGAGCACGCGTGGTTATTGCCGCTCGTCGACCCGACAATGGAGAGCCTGCCGCCAAAGCCATACGCGACCAAGGAGGCCAGGCTCTGTTTTGCCGCTGCGACGTGACCCAACGAGTCGATGTGGACGAGGCTGTCGCTTTCTCGCTGAAACACTGGGGGCGCTTGGATGTAATGGTCCACAATGCGGTCTCGCCGCCGGGCCCGCCACGCCCGATTCAAGACATAGACGACGAAACCATCAACTTGCAGATCGCTACTAGCACCACAGCCACCTTCCATTGCGCTCAAGCGGCTTTCCCAGAACTCCGCTCCAATGGCGGGTCGCTGATACTGCTCACCTCACCAAGCGGTATTGAAGGATCAGGCCACCTGCCTCTCTACGGTGCTGTGAAGGGTGCCCAGAGAGGACTGTTGAAGAGTCTGGCTCGTGAATGGGGTCCCCACGGGGTGAGAGTCAACGCCATTGCTCCGGTGGCATGGACTCCGGCAATGGGCATCGCAACAGCGGCAAACCCAACCCTTGAGGCCCGCCTGCTTGGGCGGACTCCGCTAGGACGGATCGGCGATCCAACAAGCGATATCGGCCCAGTGGCGGTGTTCTTGGCCTCTGGCCTCGCTCGCCATATGACCGGGCAGACTCTGGCCGTCGACGGGGGCCGCTACCTGGGCCTTTAAAGCGACGCGTTGTCGTTGCCGGGCGTAGCCGGAGCCGGGCGGCTAGGGGCAACTCAAGTTACGGGATCCGCGGCGATGCGGATCCCCATGTTTGCGGTGCAGGTGTCAGCGGTGTTTGACGAACGAGCTCCAACCCGATAACGGTTGCAATAGGAGTCGTGGCACAGATACGACCCGCCCCTGATCACTCTGGAACGTCCCTCGTCGAACCAATCGGTGCACCATTCCCAAACATTGCCGGCGGTGTCATACAACCCGAAGCCGTTCAGCGGGTAGGTGCCGACCGGCGAAGTCGAAAACCATCCGTCATCAAGCGTGTTCCGAGTCGGGAACGTGCCCTGCCAGATGTTGCACTGGTGGACTCCGCCGGGTGTGAGTTCATCACCCCACGCAAACGTCGCCTGTTCAAGTCCACCGCGAGCTGCCCGTTCCCATTCGGCTTCGCCGGGCAGGCGCCCTCCCACCCAGGCGGCATAGGCCGCGGCTTCGGTCCAAGTCACATGTACGACCGGATGAGTGCCCAAACCTTCGAGATTGCTATGCGGGCCAGCCGGGTGCTGCCAGTCGGCGCCCTCGACAACCCGCCACCACTGCGCGCCCACCACTCCGCGGGTTTCACAGAAATCATCGGGCAGGACTCCGGCAAAAACAAAAGACCAGCCGTCAGACTCGGCCAGCGTGATCAACCCGGTGGCTTTCACAAAGGCGGCGAACTCATCGTTGGTTACGAGATGCGAAGCGATCAAGTACGTTTCCGTAGCGATCTCACGGACTGGCCCCTCGCGATCTGCTGGGAATCGATTATCAGCGGTGCCCATAAGAAATGTGCCCGCCGGGATCTCAACCATCTGCACGACCAAACCTTCGGAACCAACAGCAGCCCCCGCCCCAACGCCAGCAGCAGCACCAGCGGCAGCACTCGCCGATGAGCCGTCGGGACGCGACGGAGAACAGCAAGCTTGCGCGGTCACCTTTGTATTATGGCGGTGAGTACGGCTGTCAACTTCGATTCACGAGCGTTGATTAAGAAGCGCTCTTCATTGCGTCACGGGCTCGCTGTTCAGCCACGCGCTTGCGACCAATGATGGGCGTGGTGGGAGCGAAACCAGCGGCGGCCCGTTCCGACTCACTTTCGCCGCCCCAGAACCCCAGTTCCAGGTTGGTCCTGGCATAATCGCGGCACTCAATTAGCGACACACAGGAATTACAGATTCGCTCTGCGGCTGTTTCTCGACGAACCCTTGCCTCTGGACGTTCGGCAAAAGGCGCAAAAAACAGATCCCCATGCCCGCTGCACGCCGGATCGTTCATCCACACCGTAGACCCGATCGGGCCAGCGACGTTCTCGGTCAATTGGATCATGTCAAGCATAAGCACCCGCTTGGATGGGGCCCGTTGGCCTATGCGAAGATGCGGCTTCGGGTGCCCCGTTCGGCTAGCAGTTTCAACTTAGGAAACCAGCCGACGATTGTCGCATGAAGTTTGATAATTGTTCGCGGTGGAAGCTATCTCTAGAACAGATAGGCCGCGGTTGCCTGATCGCGCTGCTTTTGTGATTGTACCTGGAACAGCGCTTATGGCCAGAGCTAACCTTCAGTTGGAGACAGCACCCGAACGATATTGATGTACTGGTCGGGGTCGTAGATCGCCGCAGCCAGCGCCAGCACATCAGCCAGTTCCAGTCTGCCCAGTTCGGTGAGGAGACGCTGCGGAGTGGGCAGTTGATCGTCGGGAGCGTAAGCCCGTCGAGCTAGCGGACGGATCAGGTCTGCATTCCCGAGCCCCGCGTAGTTGAAGCGGACGACTGCAACCGCGCTGGCGAATTCGTCAGCGAGGACATTGCCGCCGGCAACATCGGCAAGGATGCGGAAGATTTCGGCTTCGATCTCATCCATCCGTTCGGGAGCGCCCGAGGCGACAAGACTCGACCGTATTCCCTGCTCGGGGGTGAAGTACGACGAGAGTGCCACCGATACCGAGTAGGTGGCACCGATGTCTTCCCTGACGTCGTAGGCAAGTCTGGCGTCCAGAATTACATCGAGTACGTCGACAGCGACCTCGACGGCAGGGTCCATGTCCATCAGCACCTCGTGGTACAGTTCAAGCGAGGTTGCTTGAGAATCTGGACCGAGTTCCACCTCTTGGCGCACCACCCCATCGGGTTCGGGCGAGCGACGGTTCACATAGGTGTCCGGTTCACCTGCAGGCAGAGTTCCCACATAGGCGCGAGCCAACCGCCCGACTGTTTCGCGGGCGACATCGCCGGCCACGACCACGACCAGATCGTCGACGCCGACAAAACGCTGCTTGTAGCGTTCGAGCAGAGACTCCGCAGTAAGCCCATCGAGCGTCTCCTGCGACGCGACCGGGTTGAACCATTCGAACTGGTCGCCATAGCGGGCTTGGTTGTATGCCACCCAAGCCTTCCAGTCAGGATCGACTAGAGACAGGTTGAGGAGGATCTCACCGAAATTGACAACTTCTGCGAAGGCCTGGTCGTCCACCCGTGGCGCGGTGAACAGCAAGTGCATCAACTGGAACATCGTTTCCACGTCGGCGGTGCTGGAACTGCCCGTTACGCCTTGGGTCGTCTCGCCGATGAACGGTTGCGCCGCGGCGCTGATGCCATCGAGGTAGCGCGACAACTGCGCAGGGCTGAGATTCCCGAGTCCGCTCTGACGCACCGCTCGGGTGGCCAGCCTGCCGGTCAACATACGGTCTGCCGGTCCCCCAGCGGACCATCCACCTTCAGAGACTGCCTGGAGGTTGACCTGGTTTTCGGCTATGTCGGAATGAACGTACATGACTCGGGCACCGTTGGCGAAAGTCCATTCGTGCTCCTCGCCAAAAAAGGCCGAGTCAAAGAATTCGGACGCGCCTGCAAAGAAGTCGAGTTCGCCGGATTCCACCGGCTCGACAGGGGCGGGCACCGTCAGCAACTCATCAGCGGCTGAAATCAGAGGAGGCAACTCGCCGACTTCCGAACTCGTTACCGCCGCGGTCAATTCCTCGATGGTGGGCAGGTCGGCGGGGTCGGCAGCCACGCCGATAACCAACAGGCCACTTTGATCCATTATCTCCTGGAGACGTGTGGACAGTTGCTCGGGAGTGATCTCCTCCAACAGGCCCGACACCCGCGTCAGCCGGTCAGTGGCCGTGTCGATGTCGCCTGCCTGTAGGAAGTGTGAAACGTAGCGGTTGGCGTAGCTGTCATCCTGGGTCGTGGCAGCAGCTTGAACCCCGAACTCCAATCCTGACTTGATCGCCGTGACTGCCCGAACAAGGTCCGCCTCGACAAAGCCATGGGCCTTGAGGGTCAACATCATCGACCAGAAGTCATTGAGAGCGGTTTCGTAATCGACGGCTCGCAAGTTGGTGCCGTAGAAGCGCAAACCACGGGTATGCCCGAACGAACTCCAGTGAGTCGGGTCTGTCTGCGACAGATAACCCTGCTCGTAAGCATCCTGCAGGCGGTTTTCGAGCATGATCGAGATGAGCTGCTCAATCCACAACTGTCGTTCGCCTTCAACAGTGTTGCGGTCCCAAGACGGCAGGCGGATGTCCAGGGACAGATAGGAGTACCCCTGCCCCGGTGAAGTGGCAATCTCGAACCTCGGTTCCGGGTCGAGCGCTGATGCCGTTTCGGGGGCCGTCGGTTCTTCGCTCTCAGGTATGGCGTCAAAATGCTTCTCGACGAGAGCCTCCAGCGTGTCGAGCGGCAGATGACCGACAGCTATGACCGCCATGTTGGAAGGCACATACCACTTTTCGTAGAAGTCGCGCAGGTCTTGCGCGGTGGTCCCTTCGATGCCTTCAGCCGAACCGATCGGCAAGCGACCCTCATAGGGTGTCCCCCTGTCGTACATGCGGGGGAATGCCACACGGACAACGCCATCGGCGGTTTCATATCCGAGGCGGTATTCATCGCGCACGACTCCGCGTTCGTCTTCGACATCATCGGGGTTGATCGTCGCTGCATGGGCCCATTGCGCCAGAACGTCGAACGCAAGATTCACGGCCTCTTCATCCTCGGTTCGCAACGCAACTTCATAGACGGTCTCGTCGTAGGACGTGTAGGCGTTGATGTCAGGGCCGAACTCGACGCCGATGCCCTGCAGGACTTTGGTGAGTGCATTGCCGGGGTACTTCTCGGTGCCGTCGAACAACATGTGCTCTAGGAAGTGGGCCACGCCGCTACCCGCTTCGGCTTCATTGAGCGATCCGGCATTCACGGCCAGACGCAACTCCAGGCTCTGTCCGGGGCTGTCGTTGCAGCGGAGGTAGTAGGTCAGGCCGTTGTCCAACGTGCCGATCCGCACCGTCGGGTCCACCGGCAGCAAGCCTTCTTCGGTACCTGCGGCTTGGTCGTCCGAGGCTTCCACGTCCTCGCATTCAACAGCGGCGATCTCTTCGTCTTCGGTGTCTTCAGGTTCTTCGGCGGTGGGGTCGCAGTGTGGGGTTGCGGAGTCGAGGGTTACGTCCGGTTCGCCCTGATAGCGGTACAGGAACGTGATCAGTTGGCCACGTTTCAACGTGTCTTCGGGTGCGAACGTGGTCGGTGAAGTACCGGTGGTGATACCAGTGTTGGCCATCCACGACACAGCATCTTGCTGCCAAGACGCGACCACATCGCTGAAGTCGTGCGGCGGTGCGGAAGGCTCACCATCCAGACGATGCAGAAACGCTGCGCCCTGGCCACGTTTCGACGTCTCATCAGGAGCGAACGTGGTCGGTGAAGTACCAGTGGTGATACCAGTGTTGGCCATCCACGAGATCGCATCGTCTTGAGAAGCGTCGGTCACATCGGTGAACGGATGACGCTCCCCCGCATCGGGCTGATTCTCCATGTTGTAGATCCACACCGCCGCCTCACCACGCGACACCGCCGCATCAGGATCGAAACAAGGCCCCTCCACACCAGTGATGTTGTTGTCGACCGCCCATTGCACCGCATCGGTATACCAAGTGCCCTCAGACACATCACCGAACCCCGCCACAGCCCCAGCGGGTGACGGCACCCCCACCAACAACGCTGCCGTCAACGCAACAATCAACCCGACCCGGCTCAACCCGGTCATCAAACTAGAATAAGGACCAGAATGTGAATCAGACATAAGCATGGCAATTTACCCCCCTTATTTTCAAACGCCAAGCCAGATTGGTCGCGGTGACGGCACCGTGGGCACACCGTCATCAATCGAGTTGCCTGCTCAGGCGACTGTCCCGTTGGCTCGCAACGAACCGATCTCAGCGGTCGTCAAACCGAGATCGTCCGCCAGAATCTCTTCGGTGTGCTCGCCCAAACGAGGGGCGGGCGTTGGCTCCACCGCAAGCGCGCCATCGAAAGCCAGCGGCGAACCGGGAGACAGGTAAGTGCCGATCTGTGGCTGGTCCACTTCCCGAAACAATCCACCGTCGACCGAACACCGAGGGTCGTCATCCACAAGTTGCTTGAAAGTCTGGTAGCGACCCCAGCAGACACCCAGCTCATCAAAGCGAGCGGCCACCTCGGCGATCGTCCGGCCTGCGATCCAAGGCCGAATAGCGGCCGATACTTCAGCGCGGGCCTCGAAACGATCGCCTTCGTTGCCGAAGTCAAGTCCTTCGGCCTCGGCGATGGCTGACACGGCAGCGATCGACTCGGTCGCTTCGAGCAGGTTCGACCATTGCTTCGGGCTGATTCCCGCTACGTAAACCCGCGCCCCGTCGGCGGTTGTGAACTCGGCTCCGTAAGCGCCGTAAAGGTCATTCCCGAAACGCCCGCGCTCAGTGCCGTTGATCTGCGCCTCAGCGACATGGCCCAGAGCCGCCACCGCAGCAAGAGCCACGTCGCTGAGCGCCAAGCTCATCAAAGTCCCCTCCCCGCTCTGCAAGCGGCGGCGGTCAGCAGCCAACAAACCCAGCGCGGCGGTCTGACCACAGATCAAATCCCAGGCGGGCAGCACATGATTGACGGGTTCGGACGACTCGACCGGGCCAGTCGCCAGCGGATAACCCATCGTCGCGTTGACGGTGTAATCAAGCGCCGTGGATCCATCGCGGTTGCCGGTCAGCGCCAGCATCACCAAATCGGCGCGACGTTTCTGCAACACCGAATATGACATCCAGCCCCGCGCCCCAAAGTTGGTGAGAAACGTTCCCGTGATGCCGATCAGTTCGGTCAACAACTCCTGCGCACGCTTGGAGCGGAGGTCAACAGCGATTGATCGTTTCCCCTTGTTGAGTCCGGACCAATACAGCGACTCACCTTCAGCAGTCAGCGGCCAGCGGCGCGCATCGAGACCTCCGCCTATCTGATCGAAACGGATGACATCGGCCCCGAGCTGAGCCAGCGCCATGCCTCCCGAAGGGGCCGCGACAAAAGCCGAACCTTCGATTATCCGAAAGCCATCAAGTGGCGGGATCATCGACTATCCCAACGTCGTCAACGGCAACCGCCAAGATCATCAACCCATCCAGTTGATCGATTGCAACTCGCTGTACGCCTCAATGCCCCACTTGCCGCGGTCACGACCCACACCACTCATCTTGAAGCCACCAAACGGGGCCTCCATGTGGGGTTGAATCAAGTTGATCCCCACACAGCCCGATTCGAGCTGCGAGGCGAGAGCGTAGGCGCGCTTCGTATCGCCCGAAAAGACATAGCTGTAGAGGCCATAGTCGGAGTCATTGGCGAGTTGCACGGCCTCTTCGTCGTCGTCGTAGGGCATAACCACGATGACCGGGCCAAATGCCTCTTCACGCACCACATGCATGTCTGGGGTGCAATCGGCGAGCAGGGTCGGAGCGATGAAATAACCCGGAAGGTCGGGCCGCTCTCCGCCGCAAACCAGCGTCGCCCCGGCATCGACACCAGATTGGATGAACTGCTCGACGCGAGCCCGGTGAAGTTCGGTGATGACCGGGCCGATGATCGTGGATCGGTCGGTCGGGTCTCCAACCTTCATGAAGCCCGAAAACGTGTTGAGCGTCTCAACCAGTTGGTCGTAGATGTCGCGATGGGCGATCACCCGGGTCGGCGCAGTGCATATCTGGCCTGCGTGGAAACCCCAGACAGTGGCGATCGACTGTGCTGCGGTGCCCAAATCGGCGTCTTCGGTGACGATCGCGGCACCCTTGCCTCCAAGCTCCATCAACAGACGCTTCATGGTCTTGCCACCGTTCTCCATGATCTTGGCGCCAACCGGCGAGGAACCCGTGAACGAGATCATGTTTACATCTACCGAATCGACCAACGCGGCTGGCACATCGGGGCGAGAACCGTTGACGACATTGACCACACCGGCTGGGAAACCGGCGGCCTCGACGGCCTCACCTACAAGCAGAATGCCCAGCGGATCCTGCGGAGCGGGCTTGATCACCGTTGTGCATCCCGCAGCCAGCGCCGGGGCGATTTTGCCTGCGACGTTGGTGATCGGAAAGTTGTAGGGAGTGATAGCGGCGACAACACCGACGGGTTGGCGCTTTACCTGGGCGCTCAGGAGTCCGGCCGGACCAAGCGGGCTCTCAGCGGTCGGGATCGGTGCCAGGCTCTCGTCGAGATTGATGGGCTTGGCGTAGTAACGGAAACGATCAACTGCAGGGCCCCCCACCTGTAGCGTTTCAGTGGTTCCGATAGTGGCACCGGTCTCTGCTTGCACCGTTGCGACCCAATCTGGAGACCGCTTCGTGATCTCTTCGCCGAGCCGACCGATGAGGGCGCAGCGTTCTTCGCGACTGAGCTTCTTCCAGGCGGGCAATGCTGCTTTGGCCGCTGTGGCCGCGTCGTTGGCCTGCCCGACTGTGGCTTCGGGCGCCCGCCCAACCACCTTGGTGGTGTGCGGGTCGATTATGTCGTAGTGCCCCGCGCCGGGTTCGACCCATTCACCGTTGATTAACAACCGCCAGTTCTTGTCGACATCAATCATGCTCATGGCCCCAAACGTTACCTCCGAGCGAGGCGTCGTTCACCGCCAGAGCAGTGTTCGCAAGCCAACCGACGCGGCGCAGAGACAAGTTCCGGCTCTCGTGCAGCTATGTGAGTCTCCAAGAATTTCAAAAAACTTCAAAAAGTTCTGTAACACGAACGTCCCAAACGACAAAGAGTATGTGGAGCCACACAACTGCCGATGTCAACATTCATCTAACGCATGTACCCCTAACCACCCGACTGACGAGAAAGGCAACCCAATGAACCATAAAACCCCTCAAGACAGACCAAAACTTGCGACAATCTCTCAGAGGATCCGCGACAACGGCCTTGAACTCCAAACCGTCAATTCCCAGAAGACCCGCACTCCCCCGCACATTTCCAACACCCGAAAGACATGTGTCCGCGTGCTGGCTACGTTGGTGACAAGTGTCGTATTGTCCGTTGGCTTCGGCCACTCTCTGGGAGCAACTGCCGATGGCGGTGCATCTCAGACTCCCACTAAAACAGTCGACGAACCGACCGACGTGTTGCCCGAACCACTCCGAAACCTCGACGCAGCCGTCTTGGAACTCTTGCAGACTGCACCACTACCTCAGAAGCAATCCGACGGCTCGCATGTAGCGACAATTTCGACCGGTGGCGACGGAACCGGCGAATGGAACGTCTCTGCACCTAGCGACGGATCTGGAAAGATATCGGTGATGATCGATGACAACAAGTCGATATTGATTGAAATCGCGCAGGCCGACACGCGGGAAGCAGTGGCCGAGCTCGGAGATTGGGGTCTGTACTACGATGGCCACGTGCCGCAGGTTGTGACGTTTCCTCAAGACGCGGTTCTTGAGACGTTCTCTCTATTGACCTCAAGCAAATCGCCGTCGCTGTTATCTACGGAGATAGGGCTTCCTGATGGATTTGAACTGAAGTCAGTCAACGATGACTTGGCAGTGATCATTGGCCAAGACCATGTGCCGGTCCTCTTCATTGAGGCTCCATGGGCGTTAGACGCGACCGGCCGGTCAGTGCCAGTCAGTATCGAAGTCAACGGTGACCGTCTCGTCCTCAACGTCAACCATATCGACCACGACTACACATATCCGATTGTTGTTGACCCCTCCTATTCGGGATACAACCCTTTTAATAGTGCGGCGGAGCGATACTGCGCCTGGCCGTCGCGGTGGAGCATATGTCGAACGGCGCGCAACACGGCGGGTACGGCCATCGCATCTGCTGCAAACTTGTTCCCTCAGAATACGCTTCACAACGGTTATGGGGATGCTTACCGCCATTGCTATTGGTCCGCTCTCATGACCATCCGCATGGGTGGCTCAACCGCTCAAACGTTCGGAGACCTACACGAAGAGGGATCTACCGAAGGCCTTGAAGTGTCGATGGATCAGAGGAACAACAGGATCGGTCGAGCCGTTGGTGGAGACGCTAGTCGTATCCATGCGAATGACTCCAGGAGCATACGCGACAGCTACGCGCGCGAGGAGTGCGAAAGCAAGGCGCGAAATGGGAGGGTGTGGATAATCGGGTTCGATGGCAAGGGCGACGAGGTCTTAATCTACGGCCTCCCGATGGGTTGATGACCATGACCACCAGTCGGACTTTCAACATCTTGCGGCGATCGTCCGCGGCGCTGATGTCTCTAGAAGCACTCTACCTCGCGACAGGAGGCTGGCTCCAGATCGAATTGGGGCGAACAATGAGTGCCTTCGACGGCCGAGAGGTTCCGATGCGCGCAGTTCTGTTCTCCTACGGTGTGCTTTGGGTATCCGTCGTAACTCTCGCAGGAGCCTCGGTAACGCTGTGGAAGCCGTCTCGCTTGCTGCATCCTGTTGGACGCTACTGGCTGAAGGCTGCCATGTTGCTTCATGGGCTGTTCGCTTCGTTAGTCGTTATAGGTGTGCCCATCGCATGGCCACCGAAGGCGTTTCTGGTCGGACTCGCAGGTCTGGTTGTCGGAACCTGCGCAAAAGCGCTGTTCGTTTGGCGCTCCCAAACCCCGCTAACCCAGCCGCAGGCCATACAGTCAGTGATCTAGGACTCAGGTCTTCCCGATGTCGTGAGTTGTGGTGGTCGGGTCTAGCCTCGTCATCAGTCCATACAGTCAGTCCGCTCAGAGGAGCCGCAATGCCTGAAGCCGTGATCGTCGCCACTTCCCGTACGCCTATCGGACGGGCCAACAAGGGTTCACTCGTCAACGCTCGCCCCGACGATATGTCGTCGTTCATCCTCAGCGACGTGATGGAGAAGGCCGGGGTTGAAGCCTCCGATGTCGAAGACGTGATCTGGGGAATCGGCCAACCCGGCGGTGAGGGGGGCTACAACATCGCCCGTGTCATCTCCGCCATGGGCGGCCTCGACATTCCAGGCGTCACTGTCAACCGTTACTGCTCCTCTTCGCTGCAGACGATTCGCATGGCCGCCCACGCCATCAAGGCTGGCGAGGGCGACTGCTTCGTGGCCGGCGGAGTGGAGACCGTCAGCCGTTACATGTACGGCGCCGCTGACTCCGGTCCGCACAACGAGAAGTTCGCCGACGCCGAGGAGCGCAGCACCTCCCGTACCGGCGAGGGATCAGCGACTTGGACCCCTCCTGATGGACTCCCCGACATCTACATTGCCATGGGCCAAACCGCCGAGAACGTCGTGCAGGCGACCGGCATCAGCCGCCAACGCCAAGACGAATGGGGCGTCAGCTCCCAGAACCGCGCCGAAGCAGCACTCAACCGTGGCTTCTTCGAGCGAGAGATCACCCCATACACGCTGGCCGACGGAACTGTCGTGTCCAAAGACGACGGTATCCGCGCCGAGACGACCATCGAGAAGGTGTCGCAGCTCAAACCGGTGTTCCGGCCCGACGGCACAGTCACAGCAGGCAACGCCTGCCCGCTCAACGATGGCGCGGCTGCGGTGGTCGTCATGAGCGACACGAAAGCGAAAGCGATGGGTATTGAGCCTTTGGCTCGCATCATCTCAAGCGGGGTTTCGGCCCTGCATCCCGAGATCATGGGCCTCGGTCCGATCGATGCCTGCCGTCAAGCCATGGGGCGTGCTCAAATGACCATCGACGACATTGATCATGTCGAGATCAACGAGGCGTTCGCCGTGCAGGTCCTGGGATCAGCCGACGAACTCGGAATCGACCTTGACATTCTCAACCCCAACGGCGGAGCGATTGCGCTGGGCCACCCCTTCGGGATGACCGGCAGTCGCATCATGACCACCTTGCTCAACGGTCTCGAAGACTCCGACTCCACCATCGGCATGGAATCGATGTGCGTCGGTGGAGGTCAGGGCATGGCCATGATTGTCGAGCGGCTGAACTGAACCAGGCGCGCACAGGAGGGCTCAACCATGTCAGAAAACGTTGCACTACCAGGAAAGCTCGGTGATCCCGCCCGGACTCTGGGAACAGATCCCCGTGCGGATTCACGCATGGTGGCGGCCTTGGCTCCGCTGGGTTTGGCGGGTGCGCCTGAGCCGATCCCGATCGCCGCTGATGCAACGGCTGAAGAGATATACGAATTCACCGCGGTGATCGAGCCGGGTTTCGAGATGTTGTTCGACATGCTCTACGCGGATCTGCCTGCCGTGGAGGGTGTGGAGTCACGTACGGAGGTCATTTCCGGGGTTGACGGCAACGACATCAACCTCTACATCCATCAGCCGGTTGGCGACAGCGGCGATCCAAGGCCCTGCATTCTGCATATCCACGGTGGGGGCATGGTGATCCTCAAGGCGTCCGGTGCCTCCTACCAGCGTTGGCGCGACGAACTCGCCGCTCTCGATCTTGTGGTTGTGGGCGTGGAGTTTCGCAATGCCGGCGGCGCGTTGGGACCTCACCCGTTTCCAGCGGGTTTGAACGACTGCACCTCGGCGCTGGAGTGGGTCCATGCCAACGCCGCGGCGCTGGGTGTCTCGAAGATTGTGGTGTCCGGCGAGTCCGGCGGCGGGAACCTGACGTTGGCCACGACACTCAAAGCAAGTCGCGAGGACCGCCTGCACATGATCGACGGCGTTTATGCGCAGTGTCCCTACATCTCTGGTGCCTATGGGAATCCGCCTTTGGAGTTGACCTCGCTGCACGAGAACGACGGGTACTTTCTGGGCAGCGAGATGATGGACTTGATGGTGCGCGCCTACAACCCGGACGGCGAGAACCTCACCAACCCGCTGGCCTGGCCGCTGAACGCCGACGTTGATGATCTCAAGGGTCTGCCTCCGCACGTGGTCTCGGTGAACGAACTGGATCCTCTGCGCGACGAGGGTTTGGCCTACTTCCGCAAGCTGGTGAAAGCGGGTGTGACCGCCAACAGCCGCACGGTCAACGGCACCTGTCATGCCGGCGACGTGATCTTCCGCGGTGCCATCCCCGAGGTGTACGCCGCCTCAGCGCGCGACCTCTCGACTTTCGCCCACACCTGTTAGCGCCGGGAACGCTGGGGTTCAGTCGGCGGGATGGTTGACCAGGTGCGTGGCGGCGTTGTCGAAGTGATCGAACATGGCGTCTCGGATTTCGGCCGGTAGGGGGCGGTCCGTACCATCGGCGAGCGTGGCGACGCCAAGCGATGCTGTCATGTGCTTCATCCAGGCATCGCGTTCGGCTAAGCCGATGACGAAGGGCATGTGGCGCATCCCCAGACGGGGATGGCCACGCTTGTCGCTGTAGTGAGACGGCCCTCCCCAGTACTGCGCCAAGAACCCGGCGAGACGCTCGCGTGATGGGCCCATGTCGGCTGGATACATCGGCCGCAACAGCGCGTCGGTTTCCACCGCGTCGTAGAACCGGTCGACCAGTTCATCGAAGAAGCGCTGCCCACCTACTGCTTCATACACCGTCGGCGGAGCGTGCAGGGCTTCGCGCATGGCACCCTTCAGGCTCACCGTCCCCGGCGACACCCAGCGGCTCTGGGCCTGCAACCGAGGGTCCACTGATTCTTTGGAGTCGACAGTGTGCCCCGAATCTATGTCATTGACGAATTTCTCAGAGTGATCCCCCGAATCGAACCAAGATTGTTCGGCGTCCGGCGGTCCTTCGGTCACATCCTCAGGCTAGACGCCAGTTACTCTTGAGTACACCCGGACATGACCGGTTCAGGACTGGACCAGCCCGACTCAGTGGATGTCAGGACAGGGAATCCAGGAGCACACAACGACAATTCCGCACTAGGGCCACCAACAAGGTAAAGGGGCACCTCACACTAGAGTAACCATCATGGCCATCTCTACAGCGCCAACGACGATCACAGGCCACCTTCAGTTCGTTGCCGTCGAGCAACTCGAAGGCTTGGCCGACAACACGCGACGTAGCTATTTGGGGGCGATTCAGCGGCTTGAACGCTGTGGCATCAGCTTATTGGGCGATTTAGTCGACGACAGGCTCTCTGGGGCGATCCGCTCGTTGGCAAGGGACGGGTATGCCGCTGGAACCATTTCTGTAACCATTGCCGCCGCGCGCTGGGTTGCCCGTGCGCTGAATCAAGCAGACCCTTACGGACCGCGTTCTCAAGCAGCGCAACGTAACGCCGACCGCCAAGCTTCGCCCCAACAATCAGCAGTGCCGTTGGTCTGGGACAAAGCAGACAGCGCCGCCCAAATCGCAGCCGCAGACGGCACACGAGCGGGTCTTCGCGATGCCGCGATTATCGCGGTCATGAGCGACGCAATGCTCAGACGGTCGGAAACTGCAGCGTTGACGTGGTCAGATCTTGACATTGACGAGGACGGGTCCGCCACTCTGGCCGTGCGACGCTCAAAGACGGATCAGACCGGAAACGGATCGCGCCAATATTTGGGGGGCGCTACAGTCAAGCGGATCGTAGCGTGGGCAGAAGCCTGCGGACATGAACAACCGCCAGTCCAAACTACTGCCTTGTTTTGCCAGGTGCGACGCGGTGACCATGTCGACCCGGGTACTGCGTTGAGCGGTGGGGCGGTGAGCCAGATTGTCGCTCGACGCGCCGCTGCCGTTGGTGTGAGCGGGGCGACTGGCCACAGCTTGCGGGTTGGGTCGGCTGTGTCACTGATGCGTTCTGGCGCATCGCTCGTGGATCTTCAGCATGTTGGCCGGTGGCGCTCGCCCCATATGCCTGCCGCGTATGTTCGCGGCGAGCTAGCGCGCCAAGCAGCGATTGCGCGGTTCCGCTACGGCGCGCGCTGACGTTGGGATCCTTGGTGGGCTCCAGACTCGCGTTCGATCTGCGGGAAAATCTTGCTCTGAAAAGTGCCAAAAGTGCTTGACGTGTGGAGTGGCGAGTGAGACAATTACCATTGATAGCTCACATAATCGAAGATTGTTAATCAGGTCTGACAGAGCCTTGTTTGTCGGCAGACCAACTCCGTTCGGGGTGTAGCTGATGCGTGCATGCCGTGATTTGCGTTCGATTAATTGCTTGAGCTAACGTCGGGGTTGGCAGATATCTAGCTACTGGCAGATTCGACGCGTTGCCTCAACAGGAACGATCAGATCAATACGATTAGTGGCTCTTCGGCACTCATAATGGAAGTGTGTTCTCGACGGGTGCGGGCCTGACTCGGCTCTTGGCTGGCTTTGGTGCCTTGAATACGATTTGTCGGCCTGTGGCCTGTCGGGGGCGTGCACTAGCCGGTCGGACCGAATGTGACCTGATAGGAGCGTCGGTTTAAGCGCCTTGAGTGCATTGTCGGTCGTTTTGGCCGGTGGTGCCCGATCCATTGGAAGTGTTCCCGAAAGGAAAGACCGATTATGCCAGATGAGTATCGAGCCGTTGTCGGCGAGGTGGACACCCACCGCGACACGCACACCGCAGCAGCCGTCGATTCCACGGGGCGGCTGCTGAGCACAGCGACGTTGGCGGCGACGCGAGCTGGCCATGAGCAGCTGTGGGGATGGCTGCGCGGCCTGGGCAGCGTGGAGAGCGTCGGTGTGGAAGGCACCAGCAGCTACGGCGCGGGCCTGTCGCGTCATCTCGGCGCACACGATGTGACGGTGATCGAGGTGCTTCGCCCCAAGCGGCGAGCTCGCCGAGGGCACAAGTCCGATCCCGCCGATGCCGAGGCAGGCGCGCGTGCGGTGCTGTCGGGCGAGGCCGCAGTGTGGGGCGAAGTCAGCCGACGGCCCAGTGGAGGCGATCCGGATGCTGCGCGCCGCGCGCCGCTGCGCGGTCAAGGCCCGCACCGCCGCCGTCAACCAGCTCAAGGGCCTACTGGTGACAGCCCCCGAGCAGGTCGCGGCCCCGCTGCGGGGCTTGCGCACCGCTGCGCTGGTCAACGCCTGCGCCCGGCTGCAGCCCCGAAGTCGCCGGCGCGCTCCTCGTCGCCGTGGCCAAGAGGTCGCTGCGCGTCCTCGCTGCGCGCTGGCGCGCTCTGCGGCGCCGCCGGCGACAACCCCGGCCGCCTGCGCAGCGAAGCATCCTTCGCGACGCTCTGCGGCGCCAGCCCCATCGAGGCCTCCTCGGGCCGCACCGTGCGCCACCGACTCAACCGCGGCGGCAACCTCTAGGCCAACAACGCCCTGTGGCGCATCGCCACCGTCAGGCTCCGCAGCGACGAGCGCACCGTGGCCTACGCCGCCCGACAGCGCGCCCAGGGCAAGACCGACCGCGAGATACTGCGCTGCCTCAAACGCCACATCGCACGAGAAGTCCACCGGCTGCTGACCGACCCACCCGAGGTCCCCGCCGACGCGGACCTGCGACGCCAACGCACCCACCACGGACTCACCCTCCAAGCCACAGCCCAAGCCCTCGACACATCCACCCCCAAGATCTCAGCCCTCGAACGAGGCCTGCGCCACGACCGCCAACTCGCCGAACGCTACCAACAACACCTCGACCAACTGGACCCGCCGTTGTGTCTGGTCAATGCAGTTGTTGGCTAGGCGGGTCACACCGGACGGTCCGCGATCTGGCCCGCGTTCAGCAAAGCCGTAACGAAGGTGTCGATACGCGCTTGAGAGGTCCAAGGTGTGGGCTTCCCCGGTTGGTTGACACAACCTCACCGCGAACCCACCTTCCGCATATCCGTAAGGCTGGTCTATAGGGGCGGTAGTCGTGCTGAACAGACGTGTCGTTACTGGCAGGTTCTACGCGTTGCCCCAACAGCCACGATCAGATCAACACGATTAGTGCGCAACTGTTCATCTACACCGGGGTGATCCTGTCCGCTTTCGTGCGCTAGCTCATGCACATCGATAGACGCAGCCCAGGCTTCTTCAGCCTCAGCTTGAATCGTCGCCGCGGCGCGGCACTCGGAAGCCGAAACACCTCCACAACCGCTCAGTGCTACGACCGCGACAGTGGCGGCGGTCGCGCGCCTCGTGGCACGGCGGAGCGTTGAGGCGGAGCCCGCCCGTGGAGAAAACCATTTCTTGAAGAGGGCGAAGCCCGCCCCAGCGCTCTTGTGGTGGCCCATTAGAAGGATTGCATGCAAACTTCGTAGACGACGACCGCCGTAGCACCACCACCACACCGGTGGATCCAGGCTTAGGGGTCGCGCGGATAGGCGATACGGGCCTTGGAAGAATTCGTTTCGACTGTGACCGGTGGCAGCAAAGCCGCAGGTCAGGGGAGCGCAGCCATTGCCGGAAGTTCGGGCGTTCCCGCAGGTCAGCGCCTACCCGCGCAACCCCTTATGCCCGTGCTGAACATCTGTGTCCACACCGGGGAACACCCGGCAGCAGCGGTCCTCGCCGTCGCGCTGAACCGCTCACGATTGTCCGACAATGCCGCTTGCCGAATGGCCGTTGCGGTGACCTGTTGCTTGGACCGACGAAGGAGGGTGACAGTCGGTGGCGGAGTTTCTGACACCGAATCTAGTTCACGTCGCAAAACTGGGTGCGTCGCAACAGGTCCAGTGACGGAGACTCAGTTCTACCGGAACGCGGTGGGCGGGGATGTCGAGGATCATCCAACGATCATGGATCGAACCAGAGGCGGGCAGTGGTTCCCCCCAGGACGGCTGCTCGGGTGGCTGCGTCGAGTCCACTGAGCGCGTCGCCGACAAGGGTGACCAGTTCGGGGTAGGCGCGATAATGCACTTGGGGGTGGTCCGATCCCCAAACAATGCGCTCGGCACCGAACAAGTCGACCAGTCGCAATACCGCTGAGCCCGGGGACAGGGCGGCAGCGTCGAAGACTCCGGTGCTCAGCTTGACGACCAGATTCTCGTAGGCGGCCAGGTCAACCAGTGACCGGTCTTCACCGCCGAGAGACACAAAACCACAGTGTTCGAGCGCTATCTCACAGTCGGGCACCGCCGCGGCAATACGGGCGACCGCCGACAGTTCCTCGGCAAAACAGCAGACGCTCGGGCAGACACTCAGGACACTAGGGGGTGTCGAACCCGACGCCCTTTCCATGGAAAAAGTATCGGGGGGTGGGGTTCGACTTTTTCGCAACCCGACCCTTTGTAAGGGGACCCTGGGCCTTTGGTGTTCAGCTACCCGCAAGCAGCTCGCGTTGCTTCGGTAGCGATAATCAGATCAACGCGGGCAGCCATCTGTTGAACTTCTGTGTTTGGGTGCTCGTGTGCCTCGGTGATCTCATGCGCTGTGGCGTGAGCGTCAAGCGTCGCCGACCACGCGGCCTCTGCCTGCGCTTGCGCGGTCGCGGTGTTGCGGCACTCGCTCGCGTCGACTTCCTCGCTGACCACGCAGCCGGCCAACAGGGTTAGCGCTGCAACGCACGCTGGTAACCTGGGGTCACGCACCAGTCGAGACCGGTTCGCTTGTCGCGGCCTGCTCCGCTCGCCAACGACGCTTAGCCCGAAAATGCAGCACCACCACAACAGCCAAAACGGCGAGGCTCACCCCGAGAATCAGACGCTGGGTAAAGGGTGAAACGCTTGGAATCACCACAACGAGCGCCGCGCCCCACGCGGCGAGCGCAAGATGTTCGCGCAAAGGGCGCTTTAGGATCGGGCGCGTGTCAAAGAACTTGGGTTCACTGTAGCTAGTCATGAGTCATAGGACCCCAGGATAAGACAAACAACTATATCCTCAGTGTGGCACCTGAGGGTGCATTCATAGTCATAAAGTGGGCTTGGGAGGGATCAGATAAACAACTATATCCTCAGTGTGGCACCGCTGCTGAATGTCGATCTCACCTGCGGCAACACCCGAAACAGCGGCAGCCGCTTTTGCGGCCCGAGCGGTAGGGAAGTAACCGAGGGCAACACCACCGGCCCTAACGAGCCACCTGCAGACCGTTTCATGGACGTGGTAATGCGGGTTGGGCGCTGTGGGGCGTCTCCATTCCGTATGGCACACCTCTTCTTGGTCCCATCGCCAACCGTAGACGGGCCATGGCCCAACCACCCATCGAGGCTCGGGCTCGGCGTTCGGGAAGTAACGCCAAGTCTCCCAGTCAACGATTTTGTAAACATAATTCCATTCGAGGGTGCAAACACGCTCTGGGATTAGAGGGACATTCAGCGTCACTGTCAGAGGGTGCGCGCTGGCTTCTTCGGCCTCCAGGCTGAGAAGCGCTGGAACCCCCGCCGTTGGTGCCAGCGCCAACGACATGGCGATAACAACCGCTGCGAGCGGAACGGCCAAAATCTTCCGAAACATGAATTTCTCCTTCGATTATGTGAGTAATCGGAGGTCTGGCCTTATGCCCGTGCTGAACATCTGTGTCCACACCGGGGAACACCCAGCAGCAGCGGTCCTCGCCGTCGCGCTGAACCGCTCACGATTGTCCGACAATGCCGCTTGCCGAATGGCCGTTGCGGTGACCTGTTGCTTGGACCGACGAAGGAGGGTGACAGTCGGTGGCGGAGTTTCTGACACCGAATCTAGTTCACGTCGCAAAACTGGGTGCGTCGCAACAGGTCCAGTGACGGAGACTCAGTTCTACCGGAACGCGGTGGGCGGGGATGTCGAGGATCATCCAACGATCATGGATCGAACCAGAGGCGGGCAGTGGTTCCCCCCAGGACGGCTGCTCGGGTGGCTGCGTCGAGTCCACTGAGCGCGTCGCCGACAAGGGTGACCAGTTCGGGGTAGGCGCGATAATGCACTTGGGGGTAGTCCGATCCCCAAACAATGCGCTCGGCACCGAACAAGTCGACCAGTCGCAATACCGCTGAGCCCGGGGACAGGGCGGCAGCGTCGAAGACTCCGGTGCTCAGCTTGACGACCAGATTCTCGTAGGCGGCCAGGTCAACCAGTGGCCGGTCTTCACCGCCGAGAGACACAAAACCACAGTGTTCGAGCGCTATCTCACAGTCGGGCACCGCCGCGGCAATACGGGCGACCGCCGGCAGTTCCTCGGCAAAACAGCAGACGCTCGGGCCTACACCTGAGTCTCTGCAGCGCTCCACCAGCTCCACGGCAGCATCGCTGCGAAGCCAGGGCTCGGGGATCGAGAACAGTCGCAGTCCCGTGGCTCCCTGCGCTACGGCCCGGTCCAGCACGCTCAGCGGGTCTTTCACCGTTGAACCCACCGCGACCATGGCGCGCCAGTTGTCTCCGAGCGCCTCAGCCGCTTGGAGAACCAGCGAGTTGTCAAACCCATGCGCGCCGACTGCCTGCACTAGCACGCCACCGGCAACGTCCGCTGCGCGTACTCGTGCAGCCACGGCCTCCGGCGCGCAGTCAAGCTGTTCCCACCAGCTAGCGTTGGGGTTGCCCGTCAGGTCATCCACACATGTCTCAAGGTCGACTACGTGCAGGTGCGCGTCAAGCACCCGGCCAAACGTCGAGCGGACACATTCGGGATCACCCATCGCCAAACCGTACCTTGGGGGATCCCCGAGTCCGAGCCGGTGTACCCGTGGCCCGAGCGACCCGCCCGGCCCGTGACCAAAGCGAACAAGAGCGGGCCGCACCGGTACGATTCTCGGGGTGAACGGACTTGAGGGCACGTACTGACTGAAACTCCAGATCGGGTCCGCCTCGGCCCGACAGGTCTCGCAGCCCGTTTCATCCGCTCGGACATGGGCCGCGGGTTCATCGCGTTCAGACACAAGGCCTACCGCTGGATATTCGCCAGTTTCGTGATCCAGCAGATCGGCTTCTGGATGAGTCACCTCACATTGCAGGGTCTGATCGAGGAGCGAAGCAACGGCGACACACTGGCGATCACCGCGCTGTTCGCAGCCCTCTTTGCACCTGCTTTGTTTGTGGGTCCGTTCGGAGGCGTGCTTGCTGATCGTGTCGAACGCAAGCTGGTCGTGACGTGGTCCTACTATGCCTCCGCGGCTGCGGCTGCCGGGTTGGCGCTGCTCGCTGGAATCAATGGCGCTCCCCCACTGTGGGCGATCTACGTTCTTGCTTTCGTTCTAGGGACGACGTTTTCCCTGCTGGGTCCCTCGGCTGGAGCCCTGGTAGTCAATTCGGTTACCAGCGAGGCTGTACAAAGCGCCATTTCAACGCAGGCTGCGGTGCAGAACCTGACTCGAGTGGTAGGGCCGATCATGGCAATCGAAGTCATCGGCTCGGGTCGCTTCCACATTGGTTTCACAGGATTCGCGGTGGCATCTGCGCTGGCCGGTCTCATGCTCACCAGAGTTGTTGTCGACGCCCACGACGTCGTCTTGGACGGATTGGGTGTATTCGGACGCATCCGTGACGGTTTCCGCCACGCTCGCGAACGAAAACCCGCCCTGCTGGCGATCGCAACTACCGCTGTGACATCGGTCTTCGGGGTCTCCCACACGGCTCTGGTACCGAGTTTTACTCGCGAGATTCTTGAACAGGAACCCGGGCAGTTCGCCAAGATCATTGCTGCCACCGGACTTGGCGCCATCGTTGGTGCGCTTACGGTCGGGTACAGCAAAGTCGAACCCAGTCTGCAGCGAGCTTCGATATCGCTGCTGGGCTACGGCCTATGCCTGGTTGGATTCAGCGCTTCCGAACAGCTTGAGACGGCGCTGGCTTGGCAATTGGGGGTCGGCTTCTGCTATTTCACCACCATGACGACGTTGCAGACACTGTTGCAGCAGGTGGTGGCTGACTCTGCCCGTGGCCGTGTCATGTCGCTGTTCGCCATTTCCTGGGCCGGAGTGGTCTGGATAGGCACCCTCATTCTCGGAATCATCGCGGACTCTGATGGTTTGAACCTCGGGGTGCGGCCGACGCTGCTTCTGACCTCTGGCGTCATCATCTGCTATGGGCTGGTAGTCACCATTATCTCCAAAGGGATGCCGACCGGCTCCGATTACCCCGAATAGGAGGCTGCGCGTAGGGTACGGCCATGGAACTCATTGATCCGCGCCCGCTCGACATTCTCGACGGTGATTTCTACGTCAATGACCCCTATCCACGGTACGGCTGGCTTCGCGAACATTCGCCGCTGTACTGGGACGCCGTCAACGAACTCTGGGTCGTGAGCCGGTACGACGACATCATTGAGATCGAGAAGAACAAGGCGGTTTTCATCAGTTCCGACAAGGTGAAGGGTGGCAGTCGGCCCAACATCGGTGGCGACGACTCGATTATCAACCTCGACGACCCGCTTCATCAGACCCGACGGCTGTTGGTTTCGCGTCGCTTCACTCCGCGCGCGGTACGCAACTTCAGCGATCATGTTGCAGACACGGTCAACGAGTTGCTCGACGCCGCCCTCGTCAAGGGGCAGGCCGAGATTGTTGGAGAACTTGCCGCGCCCCTGCCCGCGAAGATGATTGGCCTGCTTCTGGGTTTTCCCGACGAGCTTTGGCCCAAGTTGCAGCACTGGTCGGAGACGACGATCGCGCTCGGCGGCGGCCCTCGTTACGCGAATGAAGAGGGTTTCAATTCCGTCTTGGAGTTCGCTGGTGCGGCTACGCAACTCTACGAGGAGCGAAGGGGTTGCCCGGCCGAAGACGTCATGTCTCGTTGGGTCTCTGCGGAGCAGGACAACGACGGCCTCATCGGCGGCGCACCTTTCGGGCACGACCAAATCCTCTCGGACTGTTTGCTGGTCCTCGACGGTGGGGCCGAAACGACCCGCACTGTGATCGCTAGGACCCTGCTGGCGCTGGCCGATCACCCCGACCAGTGGCAGGCGCTGCAGGCGGGCGCCGATATGACGGTCGCCACCGAAGAGTTCATCCGCTGGGTCACTCCGATCCACAACATGTGCCGGGTAGCGGCGCAGGATTACGTGTTGCATGGCCAGACCATCACCGCAGGCCAGCAGGTGCTGCTCGCCTACACCGCGGCAAACCGTGATCCAGCGCACTTCGATGACCCCGAATCATTCGATGTGACCCGCACCCCGAATCACCACGTCGCTTTTGGCTTCGGCACTCACTTCTGCTTGGGTGCATCGTTGGCCCGCCTTGAAATCCAGACCTTCTTTGAACAGTTGGTTACAAGAGTCGCAGAACTCAGGCGGATCCCGGAGTTGCCCCACATTGAGATGCCCAACGCCTTTGTTTTTGGGCTCAAGGAGGCCCACATGGCCTTCACACTGAAATAGACATCTGGCACGTTGAAGTAGACATCTGGCACACTGAAATAGACCTGATCTGTCACTCTGAAGTAGACCGTAAGCAGGCCGCGGAAGCACCGAGAATTCCACTGGAGGAGCCATGTCTGATTTGTTTAGCTATGCCGGAAAACGCGTTGTGTTGACAGGGGGCACTAGCGGTGTCGGAGCCGCGGCAGTGGAACTGCTCGCCGATCTCGGCTGTAGCGACCTCACCGTGCTCGATATCGCTGAGCCGACAGGACCGGCGACCCGGTACATCCCCACCGATATGTCGGATCCGTCCTCTGTCGACAAGGCTGTCGCAGACATCGGCGGCGGTGTAGACGTGTTGTTCAACAACGCCGGTGTGGCCGCAACCCACGCACCTGACTTCGTGATTCGGGTCAACTACCTGGGTCTTCGTCGACTCACCGAGGGCCTGCTCCCCACCATGAACGAAGGCGCGGCTATCGTCAACACCGCCTCAATCGCAGGACAGGGCTGGCCCGAGAACCTGGCCAAGATCTCCGAGTTGATCGCCATCGACGATTGGGACGAAGCCTTGAAGTGGCTAGCCGATAACGACGAACTCGTCAGTGCCGATTCCTACGGTTTCTCCAAACAGATTGCTCAGGTCTGGACGATGTACAGTTCGGCCCGCGCCCGCAATGAGTTCGGGGTGCGCACCAACTCGGTGTGCCCCGGACCGGTCGATACGCCGCTGATGGACGACTTCATCAAGACCATGACCGAGCAGGTCATTCAATGGACGGTCGACCAGACCGGCGGCACCATGCTCTCGGCCAACGACATCGCGCGCACGCTGGTCATGCTCGGCAGCGACGCTTCGATTGCCATGAACGGCCACAACACTGTCGCCGACAACGGCTTCAGTGCTTTCATAACCACCGGCCAAGTCGATTTCTCTGGCCTCGGATAGCCCGCACTCTTCGCCGCGACAGGCGTAGGGTTCTCCGTCAGTGACTGACACAGCCACACTCATAGAGCTGACTCCCAGCAGAACCGACGAGGAATCGTTGCTCGAGGCCATCTTGGATTGGGCTGATGGGCGCGGCGTGGAACCCTACCCGCATCAAGAAGACGCCATCTTGTCGCTGCTGGCAGGAGACAACGTGGTGTTGGCTACCCCGACCGGATCGGGCAAGTCCCTAGTGGCCATCACCGGTGCTTTCGCGATGCTCGCCAACAACAAACGAACCGTCTACACAGCCCCGATCAAAGCCCTGGTCAGTGAGAAGTTCTTCGAACTTGTCAGCGAGTTGGGTGCTGGCAATGTAGGCATGGTGACCGGTGACGCGGCTGTCAACGCTGACGCTCCGGTAGTCGTCTGCACCGCTGAGATTCTGGCCAACCGGGCGCTGCGCGAGGGGCCGAACCTGGATGTCGATCTGGTGGTGATGGACGAGTTCCACTACTACGGCGACCGCGACCGTGGTTGGGCCTGGCAAGTGCCGTTGCTGGAACTGCCTCATCCAAGTTTTCTGCTGATGTCGGCCACGCTGGGCGACACCAGCGACCTGCGCACCGACCTCAGCGCCCGCACCGGCCGAGACACCGTGCTGATCGACCAGGCGCCACGGCCTGTCCCGCTTGACTTCGAATATCGTGAGACTCCCCTGCTGGAGACACTCGGCGATCTCTTGAAGGCCCAAAAGACGCCCGTCTACATCGTTCATTTCACTCAGCGGGAAGCGACCGCGCGAGCCCAGAGCCTCACCAGCCTTGATGTGCTCAGCAAAGTCGAAAAGGCTGCAGTAGCCGACGCTATTGGAGGCTTTCGGTTTGACACCCCGATCGGCAAAGACGTGCAACGCTTCGTGCGGGCCGGCATCGGCGTTCACCACGCTGGTCTTCTTCCGAAGTACCGGCTGCTCGTTGAGAAACTCGCGCAGCAGGGTTTGCTCAGATTGATTTGCGGCACCGACACCTTGGGGGTCGGAGTCAACGTGCCGATTCGCACCGTGTTGTTCACCCAACTCTGTAAGTACGACGGTCGCAAAGTGCGGGTGCTTTCGGTGCGCGAGTTCAACCAGATCGCGGGCCGTGCGGGCCGCCGGGGGTTCGATACGGCTGGCAGCATCGCTGTGCAAGCCCCCGAACACGTCGTCGCCAACAAACGGGCCGAAGCTAAGGCTCTCACCGATCCAAAAAAGAAGAAGAAACTCGTCAAGAGGAGACCCCCGGAGCGCGGCTATGCCCATTGGGACGGCGACACCCTCGCCCGTCTCAGCGGGGGCACACCCGAGACACTCAAGTCAAGTTTCTCGGTGAGCCACGCCATGTTGCTCAACGTGCTCGACCGCCCCGGCGACGGCTGCGCTGCCATGAAACGCCTGCTCACCGACAATCACGAACCCCGCAGCGCCCAACGCCGTCACATACGCCGGGCTATTGCGGTGTACCGATCTCTGCTTGAGGCGCAGATCGTCGAACTCGACCCGCTGCGGATCAACATTGATTTACAGGACGACTTCCGTCTCAATCAACCACTTTCGCTGTTCGTGGTTGAGGCGGTCGAGGCGCTTGATCCAGAGGTGCCTGATCACCATCTTCAGGTGCTCAGCCTGGTGGAGTCCGTACTGGAAGATCCGATGGTGGTGCTGATTGCTCAAAAGGACAAGTTGAAAGACGAGTTGGTAAGCGAGATGAAGGCTTCGGGCGTCGAATACGGGGAGCGCATGGATCGCCTTGAGCAGGTCACTTGGCCCAAACCCGAAGCAGAGTTCATTGAACCTGCCTTTGCTATCTTCGCCCGTCACCACCCCTGGGTCGGGCGTGACACGGTCAGCCCCAAAGGAGTGGTCCGCGAGATGCTCGAATTCGCGGAGACCTTCAACCAATTCGTGACTCGCTACGGGATCAAGCGCTCCGAAGGGCAGCTTCTCCGCTACCTGACGGACTGCTACAAGACCCTGATCCAGACGGTGCCCTCAGCACACTTGACCGACGATCTTGAAGATGTGATCGAATGGCTCGGCGCCATGATTCGGCGGGTTGATTCGAGCCTCATTGATGAGTGGGAACGCCTTCGCGATCCCGACATCGTTGAGGTGGAACCGACACAGCCCGATGACTTCGACATCACTGCCAATGAGCGGGCCTTCAGCGTGCTGGTGCGCAACGAATTGTTTCGTACGGTCACCTCACTTGCCACCCGCCGTCAGATCACGCCGGAGATTGAGGGCATTGAGGCGTACTTCTGCGCCCATGAAACAATTGAGATCGACGCCGATGCCCGCAGCAGTCGCTGGGTTGTGATCGATCTGCAGCGTGGCCTGGCCACCCAGACGCTGTGCGATCCCGAGCGTTACATGGAATGGGTGCTTGAGGCCGAAATCGACCTCGGCGCGTCTCGCCTTGAGGATCGAGCGGTCGTGACCCCCATCCGGGTCAAGCGGCTCTGACCCCGATCAAGATCAGTCAGGCACGGACACGACTCTGGAAGTGATTCTGGGGGTACATGGCCGCTAAGGTGCCGCGTCATGGGATCAATCGAAGGATTTGCGACGCTCATCACCGGTGGTGGAAGCGGTATCGGAGAGGCGTCTGCGGCGAGGCTCGCCGCTGAAGGCTCGCACGTCACCGTCTGCGGACGCACCGAGCAGAAACTGCTCGATGCGGTCGACCGCATCGCTGGTGTCGCAGCTGAGGGAGTGACAGTGCAACACATAGTTGCCGACGTGACCCAAGAGGCCGACGTAACCGCGGCTGTAGCGGCCGCCGCCGGCATCACCGGGCGGCTGGACGGGCTTTTTGCTTGCGCTGGTGGTTCTACCTGTATGGGTCCTCTGGCTCTGGCTGACGTGGACGACATCCGCTCGACGATGGAGCTCAACTACATCGGCACGTTTCTGTGCCTCAAAGTTGGTGGCGCTCAGATGGCTCGACAGGGCGGCGGCGGATCAATCGTGGGTTGTTCGTCTCATGCCGGCCAGGATTCGATGCGCTGCCTCGGCGCTTACGGTGCTGCCAAAGCCGCTCTTGATCATCTGTGTCGGGTTGGTGCCGACGAGATGGGCCGATTCGGGATCAGGATCAATTCGGTTCAGCCGGGGATTGTGGCCACCGAGTTGATGACGCCGATTACTAGCGGCGGTGCGCTGCTCGACAACTATCTGCCTGCGATTCCACTGGGTCGTGTCGGCGAACCCGCAGAGATTGCCGACATGGTGAGGTTCTTGATCGGCCCCGAATCTTCATGGATCACCGGGCAGGCATTCGCTGTGGACGGCGGACAGAACCTGCGTCGAGGCGCCGACTACGGCACGCTCCTGCGAGAGTTCGGACCTGACCCGCTAGACAGCCTCGCTCCGTCAACTGACTGACAACCGCAACACGTTAGCGCTATTCGCTTGCTGTTTTGGACTTGTCGGGAACTATTGAGGACTTTTGGAGCAACTCGGTGAGCCCGGGATAGCCGGGGATCGGCTGGAGTTTGTGGTCGATATAGATCAGTCCCGCAGTGATGGCGATGAACCCCAGGGCGAAGTTGACACCGAAGCGAGTGAGCACGAAGAGGTTCACCCCAGTGTTGTTGTACAGGTAGATGTCCCAGACAGCGGTCAGGATCTCAAAGGCGACAATAAACCAAGTAGCAATCGCCATCGTGCGCACAAAACGACGGTCTTGGGCCATACCGTCCGGCAATCGCAGGAGTCTCTCGGCAATCCATGCCATAAAGGATCGACCCTTGAAGATGGTGATCGCCAATACCACGCCAACCAGGATCTTCGTCGCGAAGCCGATCCCGAAGTACACCGCCTCGGTGCTGATACCGAAATCGACGAACTCACGCTCAGCCGCAATAGTGACCGCGCTGCGCAATAGTAGATAGGCGGTAACGCTCGGCAGCATCAGCCCGATGTTGAGGCCTCGGCGACGCCTGCTAACAGCCGCCTTGAACGACCAGATCGTTGAAGCAACTACCGCCGCTTCAATGCTGACCAAGTTGTAGAACCCGAGAAACAGCAGCACGGGCATCGTCTGATCCAAGGTGCCGCCTCCGCTGAAACGCGGTTTCTTGCGGGTCGAAACATCTCCGTGGGATTCGGTGTCTCTGCTAGGCGGGCCGCTTGTTTGGGACATAGCGTGTTCGTCGCTCACGGTGAAAGGGCCATCCACTCTGCTGCAACCTCGACATCGCCGAAGATCTGAAGCCCATCAAGGGTCCGCCTGCCCCAAGCGCACAAGAATAGTTCTTCGCCGCCGGCGCGAACCGCGGCGTCTCCCTTTGCATGTTCGTGGGTCACAGTGATCGCTCCGTCGGCGGCCCGCAACATGAACTCCCCGTCGCCATCGGTCTGATGCAGATGCAGTGAACCGGAAGGCGTCGTTCGTGCCCGCCCGGCCAGCACCTCGGTAAAGAGCTCGTCAACACCGTCGATTCCGTCGGCTGCGGGAACTGGCGTCGGATCATTGGCTGCCTGTTCCGCGTCAACGCGGTGGATCGCAGTCTCAAGATGAGCTCTCCTTATGAAGAACTCAACCGTCTGGTTAGCGCCCCAAGTCCACAATTGCGTGGCAGGATCAGCTTCGCTCAGCACCGCTACCAATTGGTCCAGCGCTTCGGCGGGCTTTTGATCGGGAAGATCTTTCCATGCAATCGGTGCTGCGGCACGCTGCTGAACCTGTGCGGCAATAGCGCTCCACACAACTCGCATGTGCGAAAGCAGATCTTCGTTGGCCCAGTCAGGACATGCCGGAACCGTGGCGGAAAGGTCGCGGGAGGCAACATCGAGCAGCCTTTGCCCGTCCGCGGCTAGCCGACTGATGCGGTACTCAGGGTCCATTTGCGGCGAGTTGGGTTGGGAATGCGAAGAGTCCATTTGCTTAGTGTGGCGCGGTTGAACGATCATCGTGCGCCGTGAGCACATACGCGATTAGCGGGTCCGCATCCGGCATGGGTGCGGCCACCCGCAAAAACCTAGAAAATGATGGCCATACCGTGATCGGTATTGATTTGCGAGACGCCGAAGTCGTCGCCGATCTCTCCACCGATGAGGGCAGATCCAGCGCCGTAAGCGAGACCTTGCAGCGCTGCAACGGCAGGCTCGACGGTCTGGTGACCGCTGCTGGTCTTGGGCCGCCCGTCCGCGGTGAGTTGATCGCCAAGGTCAACTACTTCGGATCTGTGGCGTTGCTTGAGGATCTGCGCCCCGCTCTGGCCGAAGCCGACAATGCTCAGGTCGTACAGATCGGCTCGAACTCTTCGACCACATCACCAAACCTGCCCGCCGAACTGGTTGAGGCTTACCTGAGTGGCGATGAATCCGAAGCGGTCCGACTCGTGAATCTCACACCGGAGCCTTTCGACGGTGCAATCGCCTACGGCGCCTCCAAGCTCGCTGTTTCTCGCTGGTGTCGTCGAGCGGCAGTAAGCGACGACTGGATTGGCCAGGGGATCACACTCAATGTGATCGCTCCCGGGCCCGTGCAAACCCCCCTGTTCCAGATGGGCAAGGACGACGACGACTACGGACCGCTGCTAGAGGGCTTCCCGGTCCCTGCCGGGGACCCCGCAACCGCTGATCTGCTCGCAGATTGGATCGTGTTTCTACTCTCCCCGGCGGCTCGTTTCGCCTGCGGTTCAGTGATCTTCGTCGATGGCGGTACCGACGCCCTGCTCAGAGCCGATGCCTGGCCCGAGACCTTCTCTATGGAGTTCTGACCGCGCACTGTTGACTGTCAACCGTGCGCCGACAACTCCTTGTCCAGTGTCCACGCCGACACGTCTGTGTGTGCTGTCTTCCGTTGCAGCTGATCCCGTTCTACAAGTATTGCCAAATCCCCGGTGCCGAGCCGCCTGTCACCGAGAAGAATCACGAGATCGGACCCCGTCGAGTTGCCCGCGAGCATCTCGTCTACAAACTGTTGGTCCAGAGTCGCCTCACGGAGAATCCAAGGAGGATCGGCCTGGTTGGCGGCCTCGATGAGCTTCTTCAGCTGCTGGGCACAGCGACGTCGGTCGTTTGGTTTCTTCTGCTGGGTTACTCGATTCCCCGCTTCAATGAGCGCGGTAACAGTCAGCACGAGCCGTTGCCCCTCAACCCGCCTGCGGTCAAACTCCTGCGCCGCTTCTATCGCCTCTCTGTCACCATCAATACCTATGAGGCGGACAATGTTGGACGTGTCAACCAAGACAACGGCTGACCGGGTCATCGCCTAGCTCAGCCCTAGGATGTCGACCAAGGAACGATCGCTGTCTGTGATCTCATTGCCCGGACGCAGCCGATCCCGAACGGCGGCGGTGCCAAGAAGCCCTCGTCCCGCGATTTCGATGTAGTCGGGGAAGTCCGTGAGCCTGGTCGTCCGGCTCCACCCGTCGGTCCCGCGGCTGCACACGATGACACTCGAGTGGTCGGCTCCGACGAGCGCATCAAGGATCGCAGGACTGTGCGTGGTGGCAAGAGTATGAACACCGCTTGCCGCCGACTTCTTGAGTTGATTCAGGAGCACCGCAGCCTGCGAAGGGTGAAGCCCGTTCTCGATCTCCTCCACGACGAGAGTTCGCTCGTTGCCGTCGAGTTCTTCGGATCCACCTGCCTGTTGAGGGCGGTCGAGGAGCGCCGCCGCGATTGCCAGGAATCGCAGCGTGCCATCGCTCATGAGGCGGGCTGGTATCTGCTCCACCGCAGACCCAATTTTCTCCTGGATTGTGACCATAACGTCACCGAGGTCGCTGGTCACAGTGTCCATCTCTGAGACTTGTGCTTCTGACAGCGAACTTGTCATTTCAACTAGGACGGATCGAGTTGCACTGTCCGCTAAAAGGTTCGCCAGCACAGACGAGAGGTTCTCTGCATTCTTACGGAGTTGGATATCCTTCTCAGGAACGTACTCACGCATCTGATGTGGCACAGGATCGAGTATGAACACATTGAAGAGAGCTGCAAGCATCTCGTCAGCAATTCCGCGGACGCGGCGACCTGCTTGCGAGGTCGCTGGTATACGACTCGCCACTTGAGCTGTCAGCAATTGCGACGCGCGGAACGTGACCGGCGGGTTCGGCCCTCTCTTGCCGCTGTCCTATCGTGCGACGATGTCTCCCGACTCTAGTTGAGGAGCCTCCGTCTTCAACAGGTCCTGCGGTTCACCGCGGCGTGGACCACCCTGGCGAGTTGTCCACAACCTCTCGCTCTTTACTTGCACAGAGGGACGAACCGACACCTCCAGGTCAAGGTTGTAGCGAATCCTGTCCACGACTACGGAGCACCCCACCCCAAACGCGTCCTCGCCGACTGGTGCGCATCCTTCGGAGCCGCCACGCACTAGAGGTCCGGCTGGCCCGCCGTCGAGAGCATCGCGAAACGTAGCACCACCCGCCAACGCGGACAGGACGGCCAGAGCGTCGAGCACGTTCGATTTCCCGCTGCCATTGCGTCCAACGAGGAGGGTCAAAGGACTCAGCGGGATCGTCGCCTCCCGCATGCTCTTGAATTCCGGAAGACGCAATTCTACCAGTCTGGCTGCCACAAAGTCATTGTAGACCGCCGCAGGTACAGACTGTCAGGTACCCTGCCTCAGTCCAGAATGCCGCCCTGGCCGCGAGAATGGCCGAGGGCTTGAGATCGCTCCGCTTCGTCGAGTATTTCCTGGGTGACTCCGAAGGTGTCGCCAAGACCGGCGTCGACAATTTGTTTGGGAATGGCTTTGATCCGATAGTCGTCTGCCACTGGCTCGGGATCAGCAGGACGCCTGGCCAGCGCCGCGGCAACGATCGGTTCCCATGAAGCCGTCAACGCACCAGCGTTGGCCAAATCTCGTTCCTTGAACTCGGGCAGGATTTCGGTGCCGAAGCGGTGCAGCGATTCCATGATGTCTTCGTGGCGGTTCTTGCCTGCCTGCATCACGAATATCAGTTGATCCACGCCAGCCTCTTCGTAACGGCGGCAGAAGTCACGGATCTGTTCTGGCGTTCCTACGGCTCCACGTAGTCCCTGACGGTCGCCGACCGCTGTCTTGGCGGCGAGTGAGCCTTGTTGCGCGAGGGCCGCATCGGGGTCGTAACCGTGCTCGGTGCGTTTGGCTTGGAACTCCTGCCACACGTCGGTCACGCCCGGCTGATGCTCACCGAACAAGTAGTAGTGAGCCAGCGAGTAACCGAAGAAGTTGCCTCCTTCAAGCCCCATGCGCATTGCCACCGATTCGTCGGGGTGGCACATCATCGGGGTGACGCAGGCAAGATTTGGATTGACCGCCTTGCCGACCGGCACACATTCTTCGGCCATGATCCGGCGGTAGTCGTTGACCCACCCTTTGGCGTCTTCCGGGTCGATGAATGCGAAGGTGAGCGCTCCAATGCCCTTTTGGGCTGCGAGTTTGATGGTCTCATGGCGAGAACAGGCAACCCACAGCGGTGGATGGGGCAACTGCTGGGGCTTAGGCACGACGTTGCGAGCGGGCATCGACACGAACTCTCCCTCGTGACCACCGAAGGGTGTTTCGGTCAGGCAACGAAGCGACACTTCGAGGCCTTCGAGCCAGGCGTCCCGCTTGCGTTCATAGGGAATGCCAAAGCCGCCGAGTTCGGCCTCCGAAGAAGACTCGCCGGAGCCGAACTCCACCCGTCCGCCAGATAAGAGGTCGAGCGTTGCGATCCGCTCCGCCACACGTGCCGGATGGTTGAACTGAGGTGCCGTGAGACAGATGCCGTGCCCCAGCCGGATTTGACTGGTGCGCTGAGAACACGCCGCGAGGAACAGTTCGGGCGCAGACGAGTGCGAATACTCCTCCAAGAAGTGGTGCTCCACCTCCCAGAGGTACTCAAAGCCAAGCGAGTCGGCCAGCTCAACCTGTTCAAGAGCATCGCGCAACAGCTCGGCTTCACTGCGCTCATCCCACGGTCGAGGCAGTTGATGCTCGTAGAAAATTCCGAATTTCATATCCGGCGACTATATGCGGGGCAGCTAATAAGCAAGCGATATCACCAAAAGGGTGTGGCAAACGACCGCTACCACGACATGCGCATGCCATATTTCGTGGTAACCGAACGTGTCGGGCCATGGGTCGGGACGACGAGCGCCAACCACAACCGCTCCCAACGTGTAAGCGGCACCCCCACCGAACAGCAGGATCGACTCCGGGATCGACAACGACGTAACGAGCCAGGGGGTGAAGACGATCATCGACCAGCCGAAGCCCAGATAGGCACCGTTCATGAACCCTGCCCGTGGATGCAGGGGCAACCATTCGGCTGCGATTCCCAGCAGTGTTCCGGTCCAGGCGACAGCGATCAGCAACCCCGAAACCGGCGGATCCAAGCCCAGCAAGGCAATGGGCGTGGCACAGGTACCGAACATCAAGAAGATCACCGAATGGTCGATTCGTACCAGCAGTTCCACTCTCTCGGCCGACCAGTCTCGGCCGTGAACCACCGCGCTTACGCCTAGCATCGCGGTGATCCCAGCCGAATAGAGCAACATTGAGAACTGCGCTCGCGTTCCTTGCGCATATACGGTCAGGGTCACGCCGAGTGGAATCGAAGCCAGCGCTGCCCAACGATGCAGGTAACCGCGAAAGCGGGGTCGGGGCCGACGAAGTAACCGGACCGCTGAGGCCGAAAGCCCCCCGTCTAATACTTGGTCAGGAGTTGCCACAACCTCAAGAATAGACGCTCTACTTCGTCTCTGTGGTTAGCGGTAGACTCTCCGTTCGGCCCTCTATGACGACCATCTCGACTACCTCGGTATGTGACAGCGCCGAATTGCAGCAGCGTCGGCAACCCCGCACAGATATCGTGGCCGAAGCTCCAAGTGGCACGGACCGCTGGAGCAGTCGTGAGGGGCCCTTTCGCCAGTACCAACGCACTTTGGTTGCCCAGCCAGACGGTGAAGGCCGCTACGAAGTCACCGAGAAGACCTCGTACAAGTTGGCTGTTCCCGTTTGGGCTTGGTTGTTTCATTTTCCGGTGCGCCATGCAATGGAGAATCGAAAGGAGCGGTACGGCTACTGGTGGGCACCGCCTGATCGTCTCGACCGACGGGCCGCTACAGTGCTCGGTCTGCTGGCCGGAATACAGGTAGTCGACGGCTACCTCGGCACCGTTCTAACCCAGACAATCACCTTTGCGGTTGACGAATTCGGCCACGGTAATCAAGCACAAGGCTGGGTGCTTGGAGTGGTCCGCGCGGGTGTGTTGATCGCGCTGGCCACAGTCGCTCTCGCCGATAAACGGGGCAGACGCTCACTGTTGATCGGTGCCGGGATTGCCAGTTGTACCTTGACTGTGCTGGGAGGACTCTCACCAAACCTGTGGGTGTTGGGCGGCTCTCAGCTCGCCGCGCGAGGTCTGTCGACCGCGCTCGGGATTCTGATTGTCATTGTGGCCGTTGAGGAGATGCCCTACAGGTCAAGGGCCTGGGCTGCTTCGGTTCTCACCCTCAGCGCCGGACTCGGCTCCGGCATGGCCGTGTGGATTCTGCCCGTCGCTGATCTCAGCGAACGGGGTTGGCGGGCGATCTACCTTGTCGCTATTGCCGGTGTTGCGGTTGTGGCATTGTTGGGCCGACGGTTGCCCGAGAGCCGACGTTTCATTGAGGCCACGCCCATCGCGACCCCTGCCGAACCCTTGCGCAGCCGTCGTCGAAATCGCTTTGTGTTGTTGGCAACATCGGCCTTCCTGCTGGCCATGTACTGGGCCCCGGCATCAGGATTCCGCAACGATTTCCTGAAAGACGAGCGGGGATTCTCGGGGACGGACATCTCCTTGTTCACGGTCACGACGGCAACCCCGATTGGTATCGGGATCCTGTTGGGCGGCTACCTCGCCGAACGGCACGGTCGCCGCCGAGTGGGTGCTTTGGGGGTTGTGCTGGGCGCCACTTCGACCAGCGCCTCGTATTTCGCCCATGGGGTCACCCTCTGGTCATTTACCCTGCTGGGAGGCGTGCTGGGTGGGCTCGCGGTGCCGGCGTTGGCCGTCTACGGTCCAGAACTCTTCGGCACCTACAACCGCGGGCAAAGCAACGGGGCCATCGTCACGGTGGGAGTGCTCGGGAGCGCTATCGGACTGATTTTCGTCGGCCTGCTTTCGGATCGCATGTCTGCTGTGGGGCCTGCTCTCGCCATTCTCACCATCGGTCCACTGATTGTCGCTGGATTGATCCTCGCCCGCTTCCCCGAAACCGCCGGATTGGAACTCGAAGAAATCAACCCCGAAGACGCCTAGCCAAGTACTTGGTTGCCAAGACTCAAACCGCCGAGTGCACTGTTCCTTTTGGCAAACAATCGAATCTCCGATCCCTGTCACGGAAATCCGCCGACGGGAACTCTGATGGTATAGTAACGTTGCTACTTGAAGGGAGTCGTCAATGAATCGATCGGTCCGCAGCATGAGCAGCAGAGAGTTCAACCAGGGAACCGGTTCCGCGAAGGTAGCGGCTCTCGAAGGACCCGTCTATGTCACGGACCGGGGTAAGCCCTCCCATGTGCTGCTGAGCTACGAAGACTACCGCCAGCTCGTGAGGGACGATCAGAGCCTCGCCGAGGTGTTGTGCAACACACCCGGCGCGGGCGACATCGACCTTGAGGTCCCCGACCGCGGCTCGCCGGCCCGACCCGCCGTCTTCGGCTGACCAACACGTCACCTTCGACGCTGAACCCCTCAGCGACGGCCAACTCCCACTCCCGTCCGGTTATGTTCGCCTGATGTACTTGCTCGACACCAACGTGGTCTCCGAGATCCGCAAGATCAACTCCGGGAGAGCCGATGCGAACGTGACAGATTGGGCCTGCGCTGTCGATGCCAACCAGACCTGCATGTCGGCGATCACGATCCAAGAACTTGAACACGGCGTGCTGTTGGCCGAGCGCCGCGACCCCCACGCCGCAACAGTTCTTCGGACCTGGTTCGAAAACGATGTCTGCCATGAGTTCGAGCAACAGATCCTTCCGGTCGACACCAGAGTGGCCCGGTTGGCCGCGACGCTGCATGTACCCGACCCGGCCCCCATCGCCGATGCCCTGATCGCCGCGACCGCCATCGTCAACAAGATGGTGGTTGTGACCCGCAACGTTCACGACTTCGAACGCTTCACCCGTCTCAAGATCCTCAACCCCTGGAACCCACCTGTTGTTTGATATGGGCGATCAGCGGCGGCGGAGGGGGGATTTGAGGCGGCCGTTGGTGGAAGCCTTCAGGGCTTCGAGTTCGGTTTCGTCCACTTCAGTAACACCCGGTCGCCAACGCGGATGCAGCACCGTGTAGAGAGCCAGCGCAAAAGCCGCAATACCGATCGGCACGAAGGCGTCGCCCTCTCCAGTGTAGGTCGGGTACAGCACAAAGGCCGACAGCAAGGCCGTCCACATCCACAGAATCAGCACGGCTCGCCCATGGCCATGACCGATCCGCATGAGTTGGTGGTGAAGGTGTTCCTTGTCCGCCGCATGAAGCGCACCGCCACGCGCCGCTCGGCGCACAATAGCGAAGAGAGTGTCGAGAATCGGTACACCTAAGATGACCAGCGGAATGAAGATCGGCGCGAAGAAGAAAAACGCCTGACCAGAGAACTCCTGGGTGGTTCGGCCGCCCACCGACATGGTTGAGACCGCCATCAACAAACCCAGAAGTAGCGCTCCTCCGTCACCCATGAAGATCCGGGCCGGATGCACGTTGTGGGGCAAGAACCCAACACAGACACCCAGGGTGATACAAGCCCAGAGAGCTCCAGGATTGTTCGGGCCGATGACTTCGGCATCGCTTAATCGCAAGGCGTAGAGCAGGAAGGTTCCCGAGGCTATGGCAACGGTACCTCCGGCGAGCCCATCGAGGCCATCGATCAAATTGACCGCTGTTGCCATGCCCAGAACCCACAGAACTGTCACCAACGCTGACCAATCAGCCGACAGGAACAACAAATCAAAGAACGGCACCCGAAACACCAGGATTGAGACGCCCGTCATCGACAACACGCCTCCCGCCAGCACCATTCCGGCGACTTTCGCCGGGGCGGAAATCTCGCGCACATCATCGACGAACCCGACGCTCCAAATCACGGCCGCGGCAACAACCACTCCGAGCATCTCCGTACGAGCAGACATGACATCGGCAAAGTCATCCATGAATGCAGCAACACAGAACGCACCCACGACCCCCACAAGCATTGCCGCACCACCACCGCGAGGTGTTGCCACGGTGTGAACGTGGCGCTCATCAGGAGGAGCGACCGCGCCGAGACGAACCGACAAGCGGCGCACCAGAGGTGTCGCCGCAAAGGTGATGACGGCAGCGACGGCAGCAACCAACAGATACGCCGACAGCGACGGTGCCGGCATCTCTGCTACCTCAACTCGGCGTTCATACCCCGAGATCGGGGTAGGGGCAGAACCTCGAACAGAGTTCTGCCACATCGGCTTTGACTGAACCGACCACGCTGGCGTCGTCACGTCCGCGCAGCGTTCTGGCAATGAGTTCGGCGATGGTGGTCATCTCATCGGGCCCCATGCCCTGAGTGGACACCGCGGGCGTGCCAACCCGTATTCCTGAGGTCACGAAAGGTGAGCGCGGGTCATCGGGGATCGTGTTCTTGTTGAGGCTGATACCAGCGGTATCGAGCACCGCCTGAGCTTCCTTGCCGGTTAGATCGGGATCAAAGGTCCGCAGATCAATCAGCAGAAGGTGGTTGTCGGTCCCGCCGCTCACCAACCTGAACCCGTGGCCCGCCAATGCCTTTGCGAGAGCCGCAGCGTTGACAACGATCGACGCCGCATAGTCGCTGAACTCCGGGGTTGATGCTTCTGCGAATGCAATCGCTTTGGCTCCAATCGCGTTCTCGAGCGGGCCTCCCTGGATGCCCGGGAACATCGCCTTGTCGATGGCCGCGGCATACTGCTCGGAGCTGAGAATGCACCCGCCTCTAGGACCGCGCAGTGTCTTGTGCGTTGTAAAGGTGACGATGTCGGCAATGCCCACCGGGTTGGGGTGAACGCCACCCGCTATCAAACCGGCGATGTGCGCTGCGTCAAACATAAGCAGCGCGCCAACTTCATCGGCGATCTCTCGCAGCGGATTCGGATCGATGATGCGTGGGTAAGCAGTGGCTCCGGCCACGATCAGTTTCGGTTCTTCGGCGTGGGCTTTGCTGGCCATGTCCTCGAAGTCGATGCGCTCGTCGCTGGCCGTCACCCCATAGGAGACGAAGCGGTATTGCCGACCCGAGAAGTTGACCGGCGAACCATGGGTCAGATGCCCACCGTGATCCAGGCTCATGCCCAGCACCGTGTCGCCCGGCTCAAGTACTGCCTGGTACACCGCCATGTTGGCGATCGCCCCGGCATGAGGCTGCACGTTGGCGTGATCGGCGCCGAACAAGGAGCACACTCGGCGTCGAGCCTCGTCCTCGATCTCGTCGATGACCATGTTGCCCCCGTAGTAGCGCCTGTACGGGTAACCCTCGGAGTATTTGTTGGTCAGAACCGAGCCGGTAGCGGCCATAACCGCTGGGGAGGCGAAGTTCTCCGAGGCGATCAACTGAAGGGTTGTGTTCTGGCGGATCTCCTCTCGAACAATCATCTCCAGAACTGGATCATCGGCAACGTGGGGCCACGGCATTCAAGTGCTCCTAGCTTGGTCGACGTCCGGGACTCTATATGGAGGAAATGAGGCCGAACAGCGAAATCGTAGCGTCCATTAGCAAGCGCTCAGACGGATATGTCGTCGAGGTTGTCGAGCTTTTCTATTCGCGCCACATGGCGACCGCCTTCAAACTCGGCGTCAAGCCATGCCTGCATCGCTTGGGCGGCCACCTCGGGGCCGATGAACCGCTCACCGACGCAGATCACATTCGCATCGTTGTGCTCACGAGCCGAACGTGCAGATGTGGCATCCCACACCGTCGCCGCGCGCACTCCCGCGATCTTGTTAGCCGCCATACCGATCCCGATTCCGCTTCCACAAACACACACACCGCCCTCGGCGCCACCGCTTACCACCGCCCTGCCGACGGCCGCACCGAAGTCTGGATAGTCGACCCGCTCAGTCGAGTAGGTACCACAATCAACTACATCGTGACCCTGATCCCGTAATCGCTGCGCTAGCGACTCCTTCATCGAGAACCCGGCGTGATCGGAACCGACCGCGATGCGCATGCCGTCAGTTTAGGTTCCTGCGCTCAGCGCCGCGTTGATATTCGCCATTGAGACGGGGCCTTGACGTAATAGCACCGGAGCACTGTCGACGATCGACACTACGGTGCTCGCCGAACCCTGCCGAGGGCCGCCGTCGACCACGATCTGTACCGTGTCGAAGAGCTCAGCAGCGTCAGAGCACAGCTCGGGGGTTGGCTGACCATGAAGGTTGGCGCTGCTAGCGGCCAACGGCCCAACCGCGGCGGCGACTGAACGAACGAAGTCGTCCTCAGGGCAGCGAACTCCGAGCGTCGAATCGGTTCCTGCGGCGACCGCTCCGTCGTCAATACGATTCGCAACAATGGTGAGAGCGCCCGGCCAGAAACGCTCGGCTAGGGCGTTTCCGTCGGCACCAAGATCGACGTAGCGCGCAGCCTGGGCAATGTCGGCAACAAGTACCGCCACTGAGGTGTCGACCGGACGCTGCTTTAGAGCAAAAACCGCAGCGACGGCGGCGCTGTCTGTGGCCATCACTGCCAAGCCATAAACCGTGTCTGTCGGAAGCAGCACAATTTGACCTTCCTGCAGCGCCGCAACAACGCGATCAAGATCGCTCATCTGCGTGCCACCACGGCTCGGGGACGACCGCTGAGATCTTCATGGATCGTCGCTTGCCAGCCAAGGTCACTACACCATTGCTGCACCGTGGAAGTTTGGGGAGGTGACATCTCAAGCACGATCACACCATGAGGCCCCAACCACTGCGGCGCTTCGGTCACGATGCCGCGCAAATCGGCGAACCCTTCGGATTTAGCCCACAGCGCAGTTGCTGGCTCCCAGTCCGCCACCACCGCGGGCAGTCCTTCGCTCTCGGCGACGTACGGCGGATTCGAGACCACAACATCGAGGGTGCCTCGCAACTCGTCGGGCAGTGCTTCGAACCAGTGTCCGTGGTGCAAGCTGACCGCAGTCGCCGCAGACCCGATCCCCGCCAGATTCGCCCGCGCCACCGCAAGAGCATCTTGGGACACATCCGTGGCGTATACCCGGCAGCCCTTGCATTCGGCCGCTACTGACAAGGCAATCGCACCCGAACCGGTACCAAGATCAGCGACCGTCACCGAACCCTCGGCGGCACCACCGACACCACCGGCGCCACCGGCACCGCCAGCACCACCGGCACCACCGGCACCGCTGGTCTCTTGGCTCTTCTGGTGATGCAGGTCGTTTACGGCGTCGATGGCGAGACCGGCAACGATCTCCGTCTCGGGCCGAGGAATGAGAACCCGCTGATCGACCATCAGATCAAGCGTGCGGAACCCCCAACGACCCAGCACGTATTGCAACGGTTCGCCTTGCTCTCGGCGTGCCACCAACTCATCGAATCTCGCCATCGCCTTGGTCGTGACGCAATCTTCGAGGACGCGGTGCAACCCGGACGGCTGCACACCGGTTATCTCCTCAACCACCCGCCGAGCATCGATTTGTGCCGTGTCGATACCGGCACGCTCGAAACGAGTTGCTGCTTCAGCGAGCAGTTCCGACCACATGAGGTTGTCGGCAGCGTTGACTGTGCCAGAGGTGGACTCAGACATCGTCTTGGAGTTGGAGTTGGCGCTCCTCGGCTACCAGGGCGTCGCTGATGTCGTCCAACTCTCCGGCTAAGACCCGATCGAGCTTGTGGACCGTAAGTCCGATCCGATGATCGGTCAGGCGGTTCTCCTTGAAGTTGTAGGTGCGGATCTTCTCGGAGCGGTCGCCCATCGAAACCTGTCCCTTGCGCAGATCCGACGCCTCGGCATCCGCACGTTCCTTTTCGAGTTGCCCGAGACGCGCACGCAGCACCCGCATGGCTTTGTTCTTGTTCTTGAGCTGGCTCTTCTCGTCCTGCATGGTGACCACCAGACCCGTCGGCTCATGAACGATCCTCACTGCTGAATCCATGGTGTTGACCGACTGACCACCGTGGCCCGATGCCCGATAGGTATCAATGCGCAGGTCGTTGTCGTCAATGTGGACCTCTACCTCTTCAGGCTCCGGCAACACCATCATCGTGGCCGACGATGTGTGGACCCGCCCCTGCGATTCGGTCACCGGCACCCGTTGCACCCGGTGAGTCCCGGCCTCGTGCTTCATCCTGGTCCACACCGATGGACCCGATAGCAGTGCCGTTACCTCCGACACTCCTCCGAGTTCGGTGGGCGACGAACTGAGCACTTCCATGCGCCAGTTCATTCGCTTCGCAAACGCCTCGTACATGACAAGCAGATCTCGGGCAAAGAGGTTGGCTTCATCACCACCGGCCGCCCCTCTGATCTCAATGATGACGTTGCGTCCATCGTTTGGATCGGAGGGCAACATCAGAACACGGAGCTGCTCAGCGCTTTGCGCGACCAGCGCTTCGAGTTCTACGACTTCTGCGCGCATCTCGGTTCGTTCAGCACCTTGAGCGTCTCGCAGCATCTCATTGGCGACCTCCAAGTCTTCGACCGCGGCACGCCAGCGCAAGCCCGCAGAAACGATCTCTTCAAGTTGCTTGAAACGGCGACCGAGGTCCGCTAGCTGAGACGCGTCTCTCTGCACCGCTGGATCACCGAGACGGATCCCAACGTCACGAAGCTCTTGTTGGAGGCGTTCAACGCGGTCCCACATGAGATTGAGGCTAAGAGGCCGAGCGGATTGATCCTCAAAACGGCCGCTCTTTAGAGGCTTTAGAGGGATGCCAGGAATTGGCTCACGACGGTGATGATCTCGGGGTCGCATTCCGGTTTGGGATTGTGGCCTTGGCCTTCCAACCAGTGCATCGTGACAGGTCCCGCGATGGCCCCAATGTGGGCAGCTACTTCGTCTGGAGTGCCGAAAGGGTCACGGTCGCCGTTCACAAACAACGTCGGCACTGACAAGTCACCAAAGTGCTCAACACGAAGGCGGTCGGGTTTCCCGACCGGATGCAAAGGGTAGCTGAGCGCCACCAAGCCAACAGCAGCCATCCCTTGGGCCATGGCCATCGAGCAGATCCGTCCACCCAGCGAACGCCCGCCAAACGCCATGGACTCGGGATCCACACCAAGCGCTTCAGACGCAAGCTCCACCTCGGCTAGCAGAGCATCGATCAGTTTCGGAGCGCGATCCGGGAACCTGCGCCCCTCCTTGCGGTAGGGGAAGTCCATGCGCCACACGGGCAGGTCCAATTGCTCTTGCAGTGCTACCAACAACCGGTGCGACGAGTCGCCGCCCGCACCAGGAGTCAACAGCAGCGCTGAAGGGGCCGTCATTTCTGGGCCAGCAAGATTCGACGCGCCTCAGCAATATCAGCGATCCGCTCCGCGGCGCTAGCGACTTCACCGCCGTGGTCGGGGTGCACGGTCAACAAAGCATCACGGTAACCCTGCTGGATCAGGCCCTTGTCGAGTCGGTCAGCGACAGCGGAAAGACCAAGCACACGCATTGCCCAGTCGACACTGTCGCTCATCGCCCCATGTTGCACTGCAGACCTCAAGAACGACGAGGAAGCCCCACCCGCCAGGTACGCCAAGAACCCGAGGTTGATCTCACCACGCCACGCCAAAGCACGGCGAATGTTCGCGAATACGCCGGTTCTGATATTCGACGGCAACCTACCGGCAGCATAAACAGCGCCCAGAACGTGCTGAGACGGCGCACCCTTGTCGGTCGTGAACTGCAGTCGCAGTTCACCCTCGCTGTCGTCAACCCGATATAGCCGATGCGAGCTGCGAGTCAAACCGACCCGATCAGCCTGGAAACGATGACGCAAGCGTGGCTGAGGGATCCGATAGCCGGCATCAAGGTCATAAATCAACGCCAACAGCTCACCGATGTCATCGGGATCCATGTCTTGAGCGAAACGAGCCACCACTCCGCCGAGCAGCAAACCACCAAACCCTGGCACCGGATCACAAGGCAAGAAGGTGCGGCCGAGTGCAACCCGACGAGTCGGCGCAATCGGCCGGGAATGGCACACTTCAAGCTCAGCCAACAGCATCAGTCACAACCTAACCGGTGCCTTAGACCAAACGTTGAAGGGTATCGCGGAGGCGGATCGCAAGATCAGAGATCTCAATATCTGACGAGTCCTCTGACTCGATCAGGTCAACTAGTTGATCGGCAGCATCGCGCAAGGAACTCCATGCTGTTGCCGAGAATCCGAACGGAGTCGCGGTCCCGGCCAAACGCCCACCATGGGTGACCGCGCCGAGCACACCTTTGGAATCATGCACGTCGCGGCGCAAACGGTCAGTCGCCTCAAACATTGCACTCAGCAAATTGTTGGCTTCAAGACCATCGAGTTCCTCTAGCCCAGAATCTGCTGTTCGGGCTAGCAAATCCTCAATCAGCAACTCAACATGTTCTTCGTCGTCCTCGTGACATATCAAGTCCCCATCGGAATCGAATTCGTGAGGCACGCCCGCAGAACCAAGACGCTCCGACAGTTGCGCTTGGAGTCCCCCGGACCACCCCGTCATCTCGAAGGCCAACTGGGGCCGATCAGGGTCGAGTTCGCGAGCCTCAGCCGTCTCGACTTCTTCGATTAACGCATCGACCTCGGTTTCAACCGACTCGTGAGCGAGCAGGGTGGTCCCCTGCCAGGAATGAACCACGCCATCAGCCAACAACAATTGCGCCAACATCGAACGGGTCTCAGCGGCCCATTCGTGAAGCTCAATTGCCAGCCATTCCCCCTCTTCGTCGTCCTCCAACGAACCGTCATCGACGGCATCTTCTGGAGACTCAGAAGGGTCACCATCTACAGCCTTGTCGTCTTGTCGAGAGCCGAATCGAAATGCCACGCCCGCCATGTTGCCACGAGTTGCCCGATTCCGAGGTGGCGGAGGCGAAACTGCTACCGTCGCGAGTATGAACACACAGGCAGCCCCAGATAGAAACCTTGCGCTTCCGCTTGTCCGAGTCACCGAGGCTGCGGCCATGGCAGCATCTCGTTGGATGGGTCGAGGCGACAAAGAGGGCGCCGACGGTGCCGCGGTCGACGCCATGCGGGCAGTGCTCAGCTCGGTGCAGATGGACGGAATCGTGGTCATCGGCGAAGGCGAAAAGGACGAGGCCCCGATGCTCTACAACGGTGAAGCCATCGGTGACGGCTCACCACCCCTGACAGACATCGCCGTAGACCCAATCGACGGCACAACCCTCGCCTCGCTGGGCCGGCCCAACGCCATCGCAGTGATAGCCGTAGCCCCCAGAGGAACAATGTTTGATCCCGGCCCCTGCTTCTACATGGAAAAGATCGCCGTTGGGCCCGAGGCCGCCGGAGTCATCAGCATGCACAACTCGATCGCCGAGAACCTCTCTGCTGTAGCCGAGGCCAAAGGCGAATCGGTGCGGGACCTGACCGTGGTCATCCTCGACAGAGACCGTCACGCCGAGACCATCAGCGAGGTGCGGGCTGCCGGCGCTCGGATACGTCTTATTCCCGATGGCGATGTCGCGGGTGCGATAGCGACCGCCTGGCCCGACTCCGGTGCCGACATTCTGCTCGGCATAGGTGGAACTCCAGAGGGCGTGATCACCGCCGCCGCGCTCAAATGCATGGGCGGAGAACAACTCGGTCGACTCTGGCCCCGCAACGAACGCGAACGAAAGATCGCCATCGAAACCGGTTACGACCTGACCCGTGTGATGACCGCCGACGACCTGATACAAAGCGACAACTGTTTCTTCGCAGCCACGGGGATCACCGACGGTGCCCTGCTCAAAGGCGTGCGCTTCGACAGCAACGGATGCCATACAGAGTCACTGGTGATGCGTTCACGATCGGGCACGGTACGCAAAATCGAGGCGCACCACAAACTCCACAAGCTGGCCGAATTCTCAGCCATCGACTACCAGTAGCCCCACGGCTCCGACCACGCCCCGCACTGATGGAGTCGTCACCCAGAGAAGTACAGCTGGATGACCGCTAGCACCTCATTCTTGGTGATTCGGCCGGCGAAGTAATCGACCACCGCCATGAGGGCCTCGTCACGGTCGATCACTTCGTTCTTGTCCACATCGTAGGGACCTAAGTCCACGTTGGTTATTCTGATGGTCACAGCGACGGTCGCGCTTGCGCCCGATGAGTCCGTGGCAGTGACGGTCACCTCGTAGACGTTCTTCTCGGCCTCGTAGTCCAGCGTCGTCCCAGCCCGGACGCTGATCTGCCCCGTGCTGGCGTCGATGGTGAACAAGGCCGCGTCGGCGCCGCCGAGCGCGTAGGTCAGCGCGCTGCCGTCCTGGCTCATGACTGCGACCGGATCGCCCACGACCTCGCCCTCGCCCATGTTCTCCGCCACGCTCCTCTCTGTCGCGTCGTCGTCGGCGACGGTCACAGCCACCCCAGCGACGGTTATCCCGTCGTACTCGTCGGCGCTGCCGGCGGCCACCACCATGTGGGAGATGGCGGCCGCGTCGTTCACCGCGTCGGCGTCGTGGCCTGCCCGTACCGTCACCGTCTGGACCGTGCTCCAGTTGCTGGTGGTGAAGGTCAGGCTCGCCGGCGACACCGTCACATCCGCGTTGTCGCTGGACACCGCGATCACCACGGCGGAGGCGGGCTCGGCGTCCAGCACCACCGTGTAGGAGTTGGCGTCGCCCTCGGCCACCGTCACTTCCGTAGCCGACACCGTCACCCCCGGCCTCTCGTTCACGGTGATAAAGAAGCGCAGGTCAACACTGTCGCCGTCGGAATCAGTCGCGGTATAGGTGAACCGCGTCCGGGGTAAAGCCGCGCTGGGCGTGCCGGTGATGGTGCGGTCCGAGTTGAAGCGCAACCCCGATGGCAGCTCCGGCGACAGGCTGTACCGCAGGCCGCCGTCACCCCCAAGAGCGGAGGGCAGGCTCACCGTCCCTACGTCTTCACCTACCGTGTAGATTTGGCCGCCCACCGTTGGCGAGGCGAACGTCGGGCTCCGGTTGAACGAACCTCCTCCTCCAGACGAACCTCCTCCTCCAGACGAACCTCCTCCACCAGACGAACCTCCTCCACCAGACGAACCTCCTCCTCCAGACGAACCTCCTCCACCGGGCGGCGGGGTTGCGGTGTCGTCGTCGGTCACAGACACTGTCACCGCGGCGATAGTCACGTTGTCGTACTCGTCGGCGCTTCGCGAGGCGTTGACCGCGTGGGCGATGGAGGCCGATTCGTTCACAGTGTCGGCGTCTTGAGCGGCCCGCACGGTCACCGTCTGAGCTGTGCCCCAGTTGCTGGAAGTGAAAGTCAAAGTGGCCGGCGACGCCGCCACATCGGGACTGCCGCTTTTGGTCACGTTGATCACCACATTGGCGGAGGGCTGGGTGTTCAGGACCACTGTGTAAGTGTTGTTGGCGCCCTCAGCCACCGACAGCGTGGTTTTGGACACGGTGACCGAGGCGGTGTCATCGTCGTTGACAGACACTGTCACCGCGGCGATAGTCACGTTGTCGTACTCGTTGGCGCTTCGCGAGGCGTTGACGGTGTGGGTGATGGAGGCCGATTCGTTCGCGGTGTCGGCGTCTTGAGCGGCCCGCACCGTCACTGTCTGAGCTGTGCCCCAGTTGCTGGTGGTGAAAGTCAAAGTGGCCGGCGACACCGCCACATCGGGACTGCCGTTTTTGGTGACGTTGATCACCACATTGGAGGAGGGCTGGGTGTTCAGGACCACTGTGTAAGTGTTGTTAGCGCCCTCAGCCACCGTCAGCGTGGACGCGGACACGGTGACCGAGGCGGTGTCGTCGTCGGTGACAGACACTGTCACCGCGGCGATAGTCGCGTTGTCGTACTCGTTGGCGCTTCGCGAGGCGTTGACCGTGTGGGTGATGGAGGCCGAGTCGTTCGCGGTGTCGGCGTCTTGAGCGGCCCGCACCGTCACTGTCTGAGCTGTGCCCCAGTTGCTGGTGGTGAAAGTCAAAGTAGCCGGCGACACGGTCACGTCGCTGCTGCCGCTCCTAGCCACGTTGATCACCACATTGGCGGATGGCTGGGTGTTCAGGACCACCGTGTAAGTGTTGTTGGCGCCTTCAGCCACCGTCAGCGTGGACGCGGACACGGTGACCGAGGCGGTGTCGTCGTCGGTGACAGACACTGTCACCGCGGCGATAGTCGCGTTGTCGTACTCGTTGGCGCTTCGCGAGGCGTTGACGGTGTGGGTGATGGAGGCCGATTCGTTCGCGGTGTCGGCGTCTTGAGCGGCCCGCACCGTCACTGTCTGCGCGGTGTCCCAGTTGCTGGTGGTGAAAGTCAAAGTGGCCGGCGACACGGTCACGTCGCTGCTGCCGCTCCTAGCCACGTTGATCACCACATTGGCGGAGGGCTGGGTGTTCAGCACCACCGTGTAAGTGTTGTTGGCGCCCTCAGCCACCGACAGCGTGGACGCGGACACGGTCACCGCGGCGGTGTCATCGTCGGTCACAGACACCGTCACCGCGGCGGCGATAGCCACGCCGTCGTACTCGTCGGCGCTTCGCGAGGCGTTGACCGTGTGGGTGATGGAGGCTGAGTCGTTCACGGCGTCAGCGTCTTGGGCAGCGGTCACCGTCACTGTTTGCGCGGTGTCCCAGTTGCTGGAAGTGAAAGTCAAAGTGGCCGGCGACACCGTCACGTCCGTGTTGTCGCTGCTCACCGCGATCACCACATTGGCGGAGGGCTGGGTGTTCAGCACCACTGTGTAAGTCTTGTTGGCGCCCTCAGCCACCGACAGCGCAGACTCAGACACGGTCATCGAGGCGATGTCATCGTCGGTCACAGACACTGTCACCGAGGCGATAGTCACGTTGTCGTACTCGTTGGCGCTTCGCGAGGCGTTGACCGTGTGGGTGATGGAGGCTGAGTCGTTCGCCGTGTCGGCGTCGTGGGCGGCAGCCACGGTCACTGTTTGCGCGGTGTCCCAGTTGCTGGAGGTGAAAGTCAAAGTGACCGGCGACGCGGTCACATCGGGACTGCCGCTCCTAGCCACGTTGATCACCACATCAGATGATGGCTGGGTGTTCAGGACCACTGTGTAAGTGTTGTTGGCGCCTTCAGCCACCGTCACCGAGGTTTTGGACACGGTCACCGAGGCGGTGTCATCGTCGGTCACAGACACCGTCACCGCGGCGATAGCCACGCCGTCGTACTCGTCAGCGCTTCGCGAGGCGTTGACCGTGTGGGTGATGGAGGCTGAGTCGTTCGCCGTGTCGGCGTCTTGGGCGGCAGCCACCGTCACTGTCTGAGCGGTGTCCCAGTTACTCGAAGTGAAAGTCAAGGTGGCCGGCGACACCGACACGTCGCTGCTGCCGCTCCTAGCCACGTTGATCACCACGCTGCCTGATGGCTGGGTGTTCAGGACCACCGTGTAAGTGGCGCTGGCACCCTCAACCACCGACAGCGTGGTTTCGGACACGGTCACCGAGGCGGTGTCATCGTCGGTCACAGACACCGTCACCGCGGCGATAGTCACGTTGTCGTACTCGTCGGCGCTGCGGGCAGCCACCACCGCGTGGGTGATGGAGGCCGATTCGTTCACGGTGTCGGCGTCTTGGGCGGCAGCCACGGTCACTGTCTGAGCGGTGTCCCAGTTACTCGAAGTGAAAGTCAAGGTGGCCGGCGACACCGTCACATCGGGACTGCCGGTTTTGGTCACGTTGATCACCACGCTGCCTGATGGCTGGGTGTTCAGGACCACTGTGTAAGTCTTGTTGGCGCCCTCGGTCACCGTCAGCGTGGACGCGGACACGGTCACCGCGGCGGTGTCATCGTCGGTCACAGACACCGTCACCGCGGCGATGGTCACGTTGTCGTACTCGTTGGCGCTTCGCGAGGCGTTGACCGTGTGGGTGATGGAGGCTGAGTCGTTCGCCGTGTCGGAGTCTTGGGCGGCAGCCACGGTCACTGTTTGCGCGGTGTCCCAGTTACTCGAAGTGAAAGTCAAGGTGGCCGGCGACACCGTCACATCGGGACTGCCGGTTTTGGCCACGTTGATCACCACGCTGCCTGATGGCTGGGTGTTCAGCACCACCGTGTAAGTGTTGTTGGTGCCCTCGGTCACCGTCAGCGTGGACGCGGACACGGTCACCGCGGCGGTGTCGTCGTCGGTGACAGACACTGTCACCGAGGCGATAGTCACGTTGTCGTACTCGTCGGCGCTTCGCGAGGCGTTGACCGTGTGGGTGATGGAGGCCGCGTCGTTCGCCGTGTCGGCGTCGTGGGCGGCAGCCACGGTCACTGTTTGCGCGGTGTCCCAGTTGCTGGTGGTGAAAGTCAAAGTGACCGGCGACGCGGTCACGTCGGGACTGCCGCTCCTAGCCACGTTGATCACCACGCTGCCTGATGGCTGGGTGTTCAGCACCACTGTGTAAGTGTTGTTGGCGCCTTCAGCCACCGTCACCGTCGTTTTGGACACGGTCACCGCGGCGGTGTCGTCGTCGGTCACAGACACTGTCACCGAGGCGATAGTCACGTTGTCGTACTCGTTGGCGCTTCGCGAGGCGTTGACCGTGTGGGTGATGGAGGCCGATTCGTTCGCCGTGTCGGCGTCTTGGGCGGCAGCGACGGTCACTGTTTGCGCGGTGTCCCAGTTGCTGGTGGTGAAAGTCAAAGTAGCCGGCGACGCGGTCACATCGGGACTGCCGCTCCTAGCCACGTTGATCACCACGCTGCCTGATGGCTGGGTGTTCAGCACCACCGTGTAAGTGTTGTTGGCGCCTTCAGCCACCGTCACCGTCGTTTTGGACACGGTCACCGCGGCGGTGTCGTCGTCGGTGACAGACACTGTCACCGCGGCGATAGCCACGTTGTCGTACTCGTCGGCGCTGCGGGCAGCCACCACCGCGTGGGCGATAGAGGCCGATTCGTTCACGGTGTCGGCGTCTTGGGCAGCAGCCACCGTCACTGTCTGCGCGGTGTCCCAGTTACTCGAAGTGAAAGTCAAAGTAGCCGGCGACACCGACACGTCGCTGCTGCCGCTCCTAGCCACGTTGATCACCACATCAGATGCGGGCAGGGCATCCAGGACCACTGTGTAAGTCTTGTTGGCGCCCTCGGTCACCGTCAGCGTGGACGCGGACACGGTGACCGAGGCGGTGTCGTCGTCGGTCACAGACACTGTCACCGAGGCGATAGTCACGTTGTCGTACTCGTCGGCGCTTCGCGAGGCGTTGACCGTGTGGGTGATGGAGGCCGCGTCGTTCGCGGTGTCGGAGTCTTGGGCAGCAGCCACGGTCACTGTCTGCGCGGTGTCCCAGTTGCTCGAAGTGAAAGTCAAAGTAGCCGGCGACGCGGTCACATCGGGACTGCCGCTCCTAGCCACGTTGATCACCACGCTGCCTGATGGCTGGGTGTTCAGCACCACCGTGTAAGTGTTGTTGGCGCCCTCAGCCACCGTCACCGTCGTTTTGGACACGGTCACCGAGGCGGTGTCATCGTCGGTCACAGACACCGTCACCGCGGCGATAGTCACGTTGTCGTACTCGTCGGCGCTGCGGGCAGCCACCACCGCGTGGGTGATGGAGGCCGATTCGTTCGCCGTGTCGGCGTCGTGGGCAGCAGCCACGGTCACTGTCTGCGCGGTGTCCCAGTTACTCGAAGTGAAAGTCAAAGTAGCCGGCGACGCGGTCACATCGGGACTGCCGCTCCTAGCCACGTTGATCACCACGCTGCCTGATGGCTGGGTGTTCAGCACCACCGTGTAAGTGTTGTTGGTGCCCTCGGTCACCGTCAGCGTGGACGCGGACACGGTCACCGCGGCGGTGTCGTCGTCGGTCACAGACACTGTCACCGAGGCGATAGTCACGTTGTCGTACTCGTCGGCGCTGCGGGCAGCCACCACCGCGTGGGTGATGGAGGCCGATTCGTTCGCGGTGTCGGCGTCTTGGGCAGCAGCCACCGTCACTGTCTGCGCGGTGTCCCAGTTACTCGAAGTGAAAGTCAAAGTAGCCGGCGACGCGGTCACATCGGGACTGCCGCTCCTAGCCACGTTGATCACCACATCAGATGCGGGCAGGGCATCCAGGACCACTGTGTAAGTCTTGTTGGCGCCCTCGGTCACCGTCAGCGTGGACGCGGACACGGTCACCGCGGCGGTGTCGTCGTCGTTGACAGACACTGTCACCGCGGCGATAGTCACGTTGTCGTACTCGTTGGCGCTTCGCGAGGCGTTGACCGTGTGGGTGATGGACGCTGAGTCGTTCGCCGTGTCGGCGTCGTGGGCGGCAGCCACGGTCACTGTCTGCGCTGTGCTCCAGTTGCTGGTGGTGAAAGTCAAAGTGGCCGGCGACGCGGTCACATCGGGACTGCCGCTCCTAGCCACGTTGATCACCACGCTGCCTGATGGCTGGGTGTTCAGGACCACTGTGTAAGTCTTGTTAGCGCCTTCAGCCACCGTCACCGCAGACTCAGACACGGTCACCGAGGCGGTGTCGTCGTCGGTCACAGACACTGTCACCGCGGCGATAGCCGCGTTGTCGTACTCGTCGGCGCTGCGGGCAGCCACCACCGTGTGGGTGATGGAGGCTGAGTCGTTCGCCGTGTCGGCGTCTTGGGCGGCAGCGACGGTCACTGTTTGCGCGGTGCCCCAGTTGCTGGTGGTGAAAGTCAAAGTGGCCGGCGACGCGGTCACGTCGGGACTGCCGGTTTTGGTCACGTTGATCACCACGCTGCCTGATGGCTGGGTGTTCAGCACCACTGTGTAAGTGTTGTTGGCGCCTTCAGCCACCGTCACCGTCGTTTTGGACACGGTCACCGAGGCGGTGTCATCGTCGGTCACAGACACCGTCACCGCGGCGATAGTCACGTTGTCGTACTCGTCGGCGCTTCGCGAGGCGTTGACCGTGTGGGTGATGGAGGCCGATTCGTTCGCCGTGTCGGCGTCTTGGGCGGCAGCGACGGTCACTGTTTGCGCGGTGTCCCAGTTACTCGAAGTGAAAGTCAAAGTGGCCGGCGACGCGGTCACGTCGGGACTGCCGGTTTTGGTCACGTTGATCACCACGCTGCCTGATGGCTGGGTGTTCAGCACCACCGTGTAAGTGTTGTTGGCGCCTTCAGCCACCGTCACCGTCGTTTTGGACACGGTGACCGCGGCGGTGTCGTCGTCGTTGACAGACACTGTCACCGAGGCGATAGTCACGTTGTCGTACTCGTTGGCGCTTCGCGAGGCGTTGACCGTGTGGGTGATGGAGGCTGAGTCGTTCGCCGTGTCGGCGTCTTGGGCGGCAGCGACGGTCACTGTTTGCGCGGTGCCCCAGTTGCTGGTGGTGAAAGTCAAAGTGGCCGGCGACGCGGTCACGTCGGGGCTGCCGCTCCTAGCCACGTTGATCACCACGCTGCCTGATGGCTGGGTGTTCAGCACCACTGTGTAAGTGTTGTTGGCGCCTTCAGCCACCGTCACCGCAGACTCAGACACGGTCACCGAGGCGGTGTCATCGTCGGTCACAGACACTGTCACCGCGGCGATAGCCACGTTGTCGTACTCGTCGGCGCTGCGGGCAGCCACCACCGTGTGGGCGATAGACGCCGCGTCGTTCACCGCGTCGGCGTCGTGGGCGGCAGCCACGGTCACTGTCTGCGCGGTGTCCCAGTTGCTGGTGGTGAAAGTCAAAGTAGCCGGCGACACCGCCACGTCCGTGTTGTCGCTGCTCACCGCGATCACCACATCAGATGCGGGCAGGGCATCCAGCACCACTGTGTAAGTGTTGTTAGCGCCCTCAGCCACCGACACCGCGGACGCGGACACGGTCACCGCGGCGGTGTCATCGTCGGTCACAGACACTGTCACCGCGGCGATAGCCGCGTTGTCGTACTCGTTGGCGCTTCGCGAGGCGTTGACCGTGTGGGCGATAGAGGCTGAGTCGTTCACGGTGTCGGAGTCTTGGGCGGCAGCCACGGTCACTGTCTGCGCGGTGTCCCAGTTGCTGGTGGTGAAAGTCAAAGTGGCCGGCGACGCGGTCACATCGGGACTGCCGCTCCTAGCCACGTTGATCACCACGCTGCCTGATGGCTGGGTGTTCAGCACCACCGTGTAAGTCTTGTTAGCGCCTTCAGCCACCGTCACCGAGGTTTTGGACACGGTGACCGCGGCGGTGTCGTCGTCGGTCACAGACACTGTCACCGCGGCGACAGTCACGTTGTCGTACTCGTCGGCGCTGCGGGCAGCCACCACCGTGTGGGCGATAGAGGCTGAGTCGTTCACGGTGTCGGAGTCTTGGGCGGCAGCCACGGTCACTGTCTGAGCTGTGTCCCAGTTGCTGGAGGTGAAAGTCAAAGTAGCCGGCGACGCCGACACGTCGGGACTGCCGCTCCTAGCCACGCTGATCACCACGCTGCCTGATGGCTGCGCATCCAGCACCACTGTGTAAGTGTTGTGGGCGCCCTCGGTCACCGACAGCGCAGACGCGGACACGGTCACCGCGGCGGTGTCGTCGTCGTCGGTGACAGACACTGTCACCGCGGCGATAGCCACGCCGTCGTACTCATCGGCGCTTTGGAGGGCGTTGACCGTGTGGGCGATAGAGGCTGAGTCGTTCACGGCGTCGGCGTCTTGGGCAGCAGCCACGGTCACTGTCTGAGCGGTGTCCCAGTTACTCGAAGTGAAAGTCAAAGTAGCCGGCGACGCGGTCACATCGGGACTGCCGCTCCTAGCCACGCTGATCACCACATCAGATGCGGGCAGGGCATCCAGCACCACTGTGTAAGTCTTGTTGGCGCCCTCGGTCACCGACAGCGTGGACGCGGACACGGTCACCGAGGCGGTGTCATCGTCGGTCACAGACACCGTCACCGCGGCGATAGCCACGCCGTCGTACTCATCGGCGCTTCGCGAGGCGTTGACCGTGTGGGCGATGGAGGCTGTGTCGTTCACGGCGTCGGCGTCCTCGGCGGCCCGCACCGTCACCGTCTGCGCCGTGTCCCAATTGGACGTGGTGAAAGTCAAAGTAGCCGGCGACACCGTCACATCGGGACTGCCGGTTTTGGTCACGCTGATCACCACGTTGCCTGATGGCTGCGCATCCAGCACCACCGTGTAAGTCTCGTTAGCGCCCTCGGTCACCGTCACCGAGGACTCAGACACGGTCACCGCGGCGGTGTCATCGTCGGTCACAGACACTGTCACCGCGGCGATAGCCACGCCGTCGAACTCGTCGGCGCTGCGGGCAGCCACCACCGCGTGGGTGATGGACGCTGTGTCGTTCGCCGTGTCGGCGTCTTGGGCGGCAGCCACGGTCACCGTCTGCGCGGTGTCCCAATTGGACGTGGTGAAAGTCAAAGTAGCCGGCGACACCGCCACGTCGGGACTGCCGCTGCTAGTCACGTTGATCACCACATCAGAAGCGGGCAGGGCATCCAGCACCACCGTGTAAGTGGCGCTGGCACCCTCAACCACCGACAGCGTGGTTTCGGACACCGTCACCCCGGTGTCGTCGTCGGCCACAGACACTGTCACCGCGGCGATGGTCACGTTGTCGTACTCGTCGGCGCTTTGGAGGGCGTTGACCGTGTGGGCGATGGAGGCTGTGTCGTTCACGGCGTCGGCGTCTTGGGCGGCAGCCACGGTCTGTCTGCGCGGTGCCCCAGTTACTCGAAGTGAAAGTCAAAGTGGCCGGCGACGCGGTCACATCGCTGCTGCCGCTTTTGGTCACGTTGATCACCACGCTGGCGGAGGGCTGGGTGTTCAGGACCACGGTGTAAGTCTTGTTGGCCCTCGGTCACCGACAGCGTGGACTCAGACACGGTCACCGCGGCGGTGTCATCGTCGGTCACAGACACTGTCACCGCGGCGATAGTCACGTTGTCGTACTCGTCGGCGCTGCGGGCAGCCACCACCGTGTGGGCGATGGAGGCTGAGTCGTTCACGGCATCGGCGTCTTGGGCAGCAGCCACGGTCACTGTCTGCGCGGTGTCCCAGTTGCTGGTGGTGAAAGTCAAAGTAGCCGGCGACACCGCCACGTCCGTGTTGTCGCTGCTCACCGCGATCACCACATCAGATGCGGGCAGGGCATCCAGCACCACTGTGTAAGTGTTGTTAGCGCCCTCAGCCACCGACACCGCGGACGCGGACACGGTCACCGAGGCGGTGTCATCGTCGGTCACAGACACTGTCACCGCGGCGATAGTCACGTTGTCGTACTCGTTGGCGCTGCGGGCAGCCACCACCGTGTGGGCGATGGAGGCTGAGTCGTTCACGGCATCGGCGTCTTGGGCAGCAGCCACGGTCACTGTCTGCGCGGTGTCCCAGTTACTCGAAGTGAAAGTCAAAGTGGCCGGCGACGCGGTCACATCGGGACTGCCGCTCCTAGCCACGTTGATCACCACATCAGATGATGGCTGGGTGTTCAGCACCACTGTGTAAGTGTTGCTGGCGCCCTCAGCCACCGTCACCGTCGTTTTGGACACGGTCACCGCGGCGGTGTCATCGTCGGTCACAGACACTGTCACCGCGGCGACAGTCACGTTGTCGTACTCGTCGGCGCTGCGGGCAGCCACCACCGTGTGGGCGATAGAGGCTGAGTCGTTCACGGTGTCGGCGTCTTGGGCAGCAGCCACGGTCACTGTCTGCGCGGTGTCCCAGTTGCTGGAGGTGAAAGTCAAAGTAGCCGGCGACACCGACACATCGGGACTGCCGCTCCTAGCCACGCTGATCACCACGCTGCCTGATGGCTGCGCATCCAGCACCACTGTGTAAGTGTTGTGGGCGCCCTCGGTCACCGACAGCGCAGACGCGGACACGGTCACCGCGGCGGTGTCGTCGTCGTCGGTGACAGACACTGTCACCGCGGCGATAGCCACGCCGTCGTACTCATCGGCGCTTTGGAGGGCGTTGACCGTGTGGGCGATGGAGGCTGTGTCGTTCACGGCGTCGGCGTCTTGGGCAGCAGCCACCGTCACCGTCTGAGCGGTGTCCCAGTTACTCGAAGTGAAAGTCAAAGTAGCCGGCGACACCGACACATCGGGACTGCCGCTCCTAGCCACGCTGATCACCACGCTGCCTGATGGCTGCGCATCCAGCACCACTGTGTAAGTCTTGTTGGCGCCCTCGGTCACCGACAGCGTGGACGCGGACACGGTCACCGCGGCGGTGTCATCGTCGGTCACAGACACCGTCACCGCGGCGATAGCCACGCCGTCGTACTCATCGGCGCTTCGCGAGGCGTTGACCGTGTGGGCGATGGAGGCTGTGTCGTTCACGGCGTCGGCGTCCTCGGCGGCCCGCACCGTCACCGTCTGCGCCGTGTCCCAGTTGCTGGAAGTGAAAGTCAAGGTGGCTGGAGACACCGTCACATCGGGACTGCCGGTTTTGGTCACGCTGATCACCACGTTGCCTGATGGCTGGGTGTTCAGCACCACCGTGTAAGTCTCGTTAGCGCCCTCGGTCACCGACAGCGTGGACTCAGACACGGTCACCGCGGCGGTGTCATCGTCGGTCACAGACACTGTCACCGCGGCGATAGCCACGCCGTCGAACTCGTCGGCGCTGCTGGCAGCCACCACCGCGTGGGTGATGGACGCTGTGTCGTTCACGGCGTCGGCGTCGTGGGCAGCAACGACGGTCACCGTCTGAGCGGTGTCCCAATTGGACGTGGTGAAAGTCAAAGTAGCCGGAGACACCGTCACGTCGGGACTGCCGCTCCTAGCCACGCTGATCACCACATCAGAAGCGGGCAGGGCATCCAGGACCACTGTGTAAGTGGCGCTGGCACCCTCAACCACCGACAGCGTGGACGCGGACACCGTTACCGCGGCGTCGTCGTCGTCCACGGTCAAGCTCACGCTCGCGACGGTGACCGAATCGAACTCGTCGGCGCTGCCGGCAGCCACCACCGCGTGGGTGATGGACGCTGTGTCGTTCACGGCGTCAGCGTCGTGGGCAGCAGCCACCGTCACCGTCTGCGCCGTGCCCCAATTGGACGTGGTGAAAGTCAGGGTGGTCTGGTTGCCGGACGTCGCGTCGTCGGTGTCCACCGACACATCGGGACTGCCGCTCCTAGCCACGTTGATCACCACATCAGAAGCGGGCAGGGCATCCAGCACCACCGTGTAAGTGGCGCTGGCACCCTCAACCACCGACAGCGTGGTTTCGGACACCGTCACCCCGGCATCGTCGTCGGCCACGGCAACGGGCAGATCAACGTTGGGCGCGGCGTCGAACTCGTCGGCGCTTTCGGCAGCCACTACCGCGTGGGCGATAGACGCCGTGTCGTTCACCGCGTCGGCGTCTTGGGCAGCCCTGACCCTCACGAGCTGCCCTGTGTCCCAGTTGCCCCTCGATATGGTCAGCGTATCCTGGTCGCCGGCTGCGCTGCCGTCGGTGTCCACCGCCACGTCGCTGCTGCCGCTCACGGTTACGCGCACCACCACGTTACCCGTGGGCTGCGCGCTCAGCTTCACGAAGTAGCCAGCGTTACGGCTGCCCTCCTTGATCTTAAATAGGGTGGCATCCACGACCAGCGTGGAGAAATCATCGTCGGTGACGGCGACACTCAACCCGGCGATAGCCACGCCGTCGAACGCGTCGGCGCTGCCGGCGGCCACCACCACGTGGGTGATGGACGCCGCGTCGCCCACCGCGTCGGCGTCCTGGGCGGCCCGCACCGTCACCGTCTGCGCCGTGCTCCAGTCGGACGGCGTGAAGGTCAGCTTCGCCGGAGACACGGTAACATCGGTGTTGTCGCTGTTCACCGTAATCACCACGTCGGAGGCGGGCTGGGCGTCCAGCACCACCGTGTAGGTGCCGCTGCCGCCCTCGTCCACCGCCAGCGTGGCTTCGGACACCGTCACCGCGGCGTCGTCGTCGTCCACGGTCACGGTCACCCCGGCCACGGTGACTAGGTCGAACTCGTCGGCGCTTTCGGCGGCCACCACCGCGTGGGTGATGGACGCCGCGTCGTTCGCGGCGTCGGCGTCCTCGGCCGCGGCCACCGTCACCGTCTGCGCCGTGCTCCAGTCGGACGGCGTGAAGGTCAGCTTCGCCGGAGACACAGCAACATCGGTGTTGTCGCTGTTCACCGTAATCACCACGTCGGAGGCGGGCTGGGCGTCCAGCACCACCGTGTAGGTGCCGCTGCCGCCCTCGTCCACCGTCAGCGTGGCTTCGGACACCGTCACCGCGGCGTCGTCGTCGACGACGGTCACGAGCCGTACGGCGTCGGGCGCGGCGTCGAACTCGTCGGCGCTGCTGGCGTCCACAACCGCGTGGGTGATGGTGGCCTCGTCGTCGACCGCGTCGGCATCCTCGGCGGCCCGGACCCTCACGAGCTGCCCTGTGTCCCAGTTGCCATTCGTGAAGGTCAGCGTATTCTGGTCGCCGGCTGTTCTGCCGTCGGTGTCCACCGCCACGTCGCTGCTGCCGCTCACGGTTACGCGCACCACCACGTTACCCGTGGGCTGGCCACCCAGCTTCACATCGTAGGCAGTGTTACTGCGGCCCTCGTTCATACTCAAATCCCTGACATCCAAGACCAGCCTGGCGTCGTCGTCGGCCACGGTCACGGTCACCCCGGCCACGGTGACTAGGTCGAACTCGTCGGCGCTGCTGGCGTCCACAACCGTGTGGGCGATGGAGGCTGTGTCGTTCGCTGCGTCACTGTCTTGGGCAGCAGCCACCGTCACCGTCTGCGCGGTGTCCCAGTTGCTGGTGGTGAAAGTCAGGGTGGCTGGAGACGCGGTCACGTCGCTGCTGCCGCTCCTGGTCACGCTGATCACCACGTTGCCTGATGGCTGCGCATCCAGCACCACTGTGTAAGTGTTGTTGGTGCCCTCAGTCACCGTCAGCGCAGACGCGGACACGGTCACCGCGGCGGTGTCGTCGTCGGTGACGGACACCGCCACCGCGGCGATGGTCACGTTGTCGTACTCGTCGGCGCTGCGGGCAGCCACCACCGCGTGGGTAATGGAGGCTGTGTCGTTTACGGTGTCGGCGTCCTGGTCCACGGCCACGGTCACTGTCTGAGCTGTGTCCCAGTTACTCGAAGTGAAAGTCAAAGTAGCCGGCGACGCGGTCACGTCGGGACTGCCGCTTTTGGTGACGTTGATCACCACATCAGATGCGGGCAGAGCATCCAGCACCACCGTATAAGTGTTGTGGGCGCCCTCGGTCACCGTCAGCGCAGACTCAGACACGGTCACCGCGGCGGTGTCGTCGTCGTCGTCGGTGACAGACACTGTCACCGCGGCGATAGTCACGTTGTCGTACTCGTCGGCGCTTTGGAGGGCGTTGACCGTGTGGGCGATGGAGGCTGTGTCGTTCACGGCGTCGGCGTCTTGGGCGGCAGCCACGGTCACTGTCTGCACGGTGTCCCAGTTACTCGAAGTGAAAGTCAAAGTAGCCGGCGACACCGACACGTCGGGACTGCCGCTGCTAGCCACGCTGATCACCACATCGGCTGATGGCTGCGTTTTCAGGACCACTGTGTAAGTGTTGTTGGCGCCCTCAGCCACCGACACCGTCGTTTCGGACACGGTCACCGAGGCGGTGTCATCGTCGTCGACAGACACTGTCACCGAGGCGATAGCCACGCCGTCGTACTCATCGGCGCTTCGCGAGGCGTTGACCGTGTGGCTGATGGAGGCTGTGTCGTTCACGGCGTCGGCGTCTTGGGCAGCAACGACGGTCACCGTCTGCGCGGTGTCCCAATTGGACGTGGTGAAAGTCAAAGTAGCCGGCGACACCGCCACGTCCGTGTTGTCGCTGCTCACCGCGATCACCACATCAGATGCGGGCAGAGCATCCAGCACCACCGTGTAAGTCTTGTTAGCGCCCTCGGTCACCGACAGCGCGGTTTCGGACACGGACACCGCGGCGTCATCGTCATCCACGGTCAAGCTCACGCTCGCGACGGTGACCGAATCGAACTCGTCGGCGCTTTCGGCGGCCACCACCGCGTGGGTAATGGACGCCGATTCGTTCACCGCGTCAGCGTCTTGGGCAGCAGCGACGGTCACCGTCTGAGCCGTGCCCCAATTGGACGTGGTGAAAGTCAGGGTGGTCTGGTTGCCGGACGTCGCGTCGTCGGTGTCCACCGCCACGTCCGTGTTGTCGCTGCTAGTCACGCTGATCACCACATCAGATGCGGGCAGAGCATCCAGCACCACCGTGTAAGTGGCGCTGGCACCCTCAACCACCGACAGCGTCGACTCAGACACCGTCACCCCGGCATCGTCGTCGGCCACAGACACTGTCACCGAGGCGATAGCCACGCCGTCGTACTCGTCGGCGCTTCGCGAGGCGTTGACGGTGTGGGTGATGGAGGCTGTGTCGTTCACGGCGTCGGCGTCTTGGGCAGCCCGCACCGTCACCGTCTGCGCGGTGTCCCAGTCGCTGGAGGTGAAAGTCAAAGTAGCCGGCGACACCGCCACGTCCGTGTTGTCGCTGCTCACCGCGATCACCACATCAGATGCGGGCTGGGTGTCCAGCACCACCGTGTAAGTGTTGTTGGCGCCCTCGGTCACCGACAGCGTGGACTCAGACACCGTCACCGCGGCGGTGTCGTCGTCGGTGACGGACACTGTCACCGAGGCGATGGCCGCGTTGTCGTACTCGTCAGCGCTTGAGGCAGCCACCACGGTGTGGGCGATAGACGCTGTGTCGTTCACGGCGTCAGCGTCGTGGGCAGCAGCCACGGTCACCGTCTGCGCGGTGTCCCAGTTGCTGGTGGTGAAAGTCAAAGTAGCCGGCGACGCGGTCACATCGGGACTGCCGCTTTTGGTGACGTTGATCACCACATTGGCGGATGGCTGGGTGTTCAACACCACCGTGTAAGTCTTGTTGCCGCCCTCGGCCACCGTCACCGCTGTTTCGGACACGGTCACCGCGGCGGTGTCATCGTCGGTCACGGACACCGCCACCGAGGCGATAGCCACAGCATCGTACTCGTCGGCGCTTGAGGCAGCCACCACCGCGTGGGTAATGGAGGCTGTGTCGTTCACAGTGTCGGCGTCTTGGGCAGCAGCGACGGTCACCGTCTGAGCCGTGCCCCAATTGGACGTGGTGAAAGTCAGGGTGGTCTGGTTGCCGGACGTCGCGTCGTCGGTGTCCACCGCCACGTCCGTGTTGTCGCTGCTAGTCACGCTGATCACCACATCAGATGCGGGCAGAGCATCCAGCACCACCGTGTAAGTGGCGCTGGCACCCTCAACCACCGACAGCGTCGACTCAGACACCGTCACCCCGGCATCGTCGTCGGCCACAGACACTGTCACCGAGGCGATAGCCACGCCGTCGTACTCGTCGGCGCTTCGCGAGGCGTTGACGGTGTGGGCGATGGAGGCTGTGTCGTTCACGGCGTCGGCGTCTTGGGCAGCCCGCACCGTCACCGTCTGCGCGGTGTCCCAGTCGCTGGAGGTGAAAGTCAAAGTAGCCGGCGACACCGCCACGTCCGTGTTGTCGCTGCTCGCCGCGATCACCACATCAGATGCGGGCTGGGTGTCCAGCACCACCGTGTAAGTGTTGTTGGCGCCCTCGGTCACCGACAGCGTGGACTCAGACACCGTCACCGCGGCGGTGTCGTCGTCGGTGACGGACACTGTCACCGAGGCGATGGCCGCGTTGTCGTACTCGTCAGCGCTTCGCGAGGCGTTGACGGTGTGGGTGATGGACGCTGTGTCGTTCACGGCGTCAGCGTCGTGGGCAGCAGCCACGGTCACCGTCTGCGCGGTGTCCCAGTCGCTGGAGGTGAAAGTCAAAGTAGCCGGCGACACCGCCACGTCCGTGTTGTCGCTGCTCACCGCGATCACCACATCAGATGCGGGCTGGGTGTTCAGCACCACTGTGTAAATGTTGTTGCCGCCCTCGGTCACCGACAGCGCAGACTCAGACACGGTCACCGCGGCGGTGTCGTTGTCGGTCACGGACACCGCCACCGCGGCGATAGTCACGTTGTCGTACTCGTCGGCGCTTGAGGCAGCCACCACCGCGTGGGTAATGGAGGCTGTGTCGTTCACGGTGTCGGCGTCTTGGGCAGCAGCGACGGTCACCGTCTGAGCTGTGTCCCAGTTACTCGAAGTGAAAGTCAAAGTAGCCGGCGACGCGGTCACATCGGGACTGCCGCTTTTGGTGACGTTGATCACCACATTGGCGGATGGCTGGGTGTTCAACACCACCGTATAAGTCTTGTTGCCGCCCTCGGTCACCGACACCGCTGTTTCGGACACGGTCACCGCGGCGGTGTCGTCGTCGGTCACGGACACCGCCACCGAGGCGATAGCCACGCCGTCGTACTCGTCGGCGCTTGAGGCAGCCACCACCGCGTGGGTAATGGAGGCTGTGTCGTTCACAGTGTCGGCGTCCTGGGCAGCAGCCACGGTCACCGTCTGAGCCGTGCCCCAATTGGACGTGGTGAAAGTCAAAGTGGCCGGCGACGCCGACACGTCGGGACTGCCGCTTTTGGTGACGTTGATCACCACATCAGATGCGGGCTGGGTGTTCAGCACCACCGTATAAGTCTTGTTGCCGCCTTCGGCCACCGTCACCGAGGACTCAGACAGGGTAACCGCGGCGGTGTCATCGTCGTCGACAGACACCGCCACCGCGGCGATAGCCACAACATCGTACTCGTCGGCGCTTGAGGCAGCCACCACCGCGTGGGCGATGGACGCTGTGTCGTTCACAGTGTCGGCGTCTTGGGCAGCAGCCACCGTCACCGTCTGCGCTGTGTCCCAATTGCTGGAAGCGAAAGTCAAAGTGGCCGGCGACACTGTCACGTCGCTGCTGCCGCTCCTAGCCACACTGATCACCACATTGGCGGATGGCTGGGTGTTCAACACCACCGTATAAGTCCTGTTGCCGCCCTCAGCCACCGACACCGAGGACTCAGACACCGTCACCCCGGCGGTGTCATCGTCGTCGACAGACACCGCCACCGCGGCGATAGTCACGTTGTCGTACTCGTCGGCGCTTGAGGCAGCCACCACCGCGTGGGTAATGGAGGCTGTGTCGTTCACAGTGTCGGCGTCTTGGGCAGCAGCCACCGTCACTATCTGAGCTGTGTCCCAATTACTGGGAGCGAAAGTCAAAGTGGCCGGCGACACCGTCACATCGCTGCTGCCGCTCCTAGCGACGTTGATCACCACATTGGCGGATGGCTGGGTGTTCAACACCACCGTATAAGTCCTGTTGCCGCCCTCAGCCACCGACACCGAGGACTCAGACACGGTCACCGCGGCGGTGTCATCGTCGTCGACAGACACCGCCACCGAGGCGATAGCCACAACATCGTACTCGTCGGCGCTTGAGGCAGCCACCACCGCGTGGGCGATGAAAGCCGATTCGTTCACAGTGTCAACGTCTTGGGCAGCAGCCACCGTCACCGTCTGCGCCGTGTCCCAGTTGCTGGAAGCGAAAGTCAAAGAGGCCGGCGACACCGTCACATCGCTGCTGCCACTCCTAGCCACACTGATCACCACATTGCGGGAGGGCTGGGTGTTCAACACCACCGTATAAGTCCTGTTGCCGCCCTCAGCCACCGACAGCGAGGACTCAGACACCGTCACCCCGGCGGTGTCATCGTCGTCGACAGACACCACCACCGCGGCGATAGCCACAACATCGTACTCGTCGGCGCTTGAGGCAGCCACCACCGCGTGGGTAATGGACGCTGTGTCGTTCACAGTGTCGGCGTCTTGGGCAGCAGCCACCGTCACTATCTGCGCTGTGTCCCAATTACTCGAAGTGAAAGTCAAAGAGGCCGGCGACACCGTCACATCGCTGCTGCCACTCCTAGCGACGTTGATCACCACATCAGATGCGGGCTGGGCATCCAACACCACCGTATAAGTCCTGTTGCCGCCTTCAGCCACCGACACCGAGGACTCAGACACGGTCACCGCGGCGGTGTCGTCGTCGGTGACGGACACCGCCACCGAGGCGATGACCGCGTTGTCGTACTCGTTAGCGCTGCGGGCAGCCACCACCGCGTGGGCGATGATAGACGCTGTGTCGTTCACGGCGTCAGCGTCGTGGGCAGCAGCCACGGTCACCGTCTGAGCCGTGCCCCAATTGGACGTGGTGAAAGTCAAAGTAGCCGGCGACACCGTCACATCGGGACTGCCGGTTTTGGTGACGTTGATCACCACATCAGAGGAGGGCTGCGCATCCAACACCACCGTGTAAGCGCTGTTGCCGCCTTCGGCCACCGTCACCGCAGACTCAGACACCGTCACCCCGGCGGTCTCGTCGTCGTCGACGGACACGCCCACCGCGGCGATAGTCGCAGCATCGTACTCGTCGGCGCTGCGGGCAGCCACCACCGCGTGGGTGATGGACGCCGAGTCGTTCACCGCGTCGGCGTCTTGGGCGGCCCGCGCCGTCACCGTCTGTGCCGTGCTCCAGTTGCTGGAGGTGAAAGTCAAGGTGGCCGGTGACACCGTCACGTCGCTACTGCCGCTCTTGGTGACGTTGATCACCACGTCAGAGGAGGGCTGTTTGTTCAGCACCACCGTGTAAGTGTTGTTGCCGCCCTCGATCACCGACACCGCTGTTTCGGACACCGTCACTCCGACCGCGTCGTCGTCGACGACGATCACCTCCACCACGTTCTCGTATCTCAAGCCGCCGTACGGGCTGCATAGGCACCGTAGAACGTAGGATATTTGGGCCGTGTCGCTCGCCTCTGTGTCCTGTGCGGCGGACACCGTCACCGTCTGCGGTGTGCTCCAGTCTCTGGAATTGAAGAACAGCTGCGACGGCGACCGCGTCACGTTCCCGTCGGAGACGAGAAGAACGAAGACCGTCACCTGGAAGCCAGCTGGGGGTGAGGTGTTCAGCACCACGGTGTAGCTGGCGCTGCCGCCCTCGGCCACCGTCAGCCTGGACACGGAGCTTGTCACTCCGGCGGTGGGGGTTTCGTCGTCGACGACGGTCACCCTCACCCGGGCAATGGTCACGTTGTCGTACTCGTCGGCGCTTTCGGCGGCCACCACCGCGTGGGCGATGGCAGCCGCGTCGTCCGCCGCGTCGGCGTCCTGGTCCGCGGCCACCGTCACCGTCTGCGCCGTGCTCCAGTTGCTCAGGGTGAAGGTCAGCGTGTTCTGGTTGCCGGACGTCGCCGCGTCGGTGTCCACCGTCACGTCGGAGTTGTCGCTGGTCAGCGCGATCACCACGTCGGAGGCGGGCTGGGCGTTCAGCACCACGGTGTAGGTGTTGCTCCCGCCCTCGTCCATCCTCAGCCTGGACTTGGACACCGTCACGCCGGTGGTCTCGTCGTCGTCGACGGTCACGGTCACCGCGGCGATGGTCACGATGTCGTACTCGTCGGCGCTTCGGGCGGCCACCACCGCGTGGGCGATGGCGGCCGTGTCGTTCGCGGCGTCGGCGTCCTGGGCGGCGGCCACCGTCACCGTCCGCGGCGTGTTCCAGTTGCTCGGGGTGAAAGTCAAAGTGGCCGGCGACACCGTCACGTCGCTGCTGCCGCTCTTGGTGACGTCGATCACCACATCAGATACGGGCTGCGCGTCCAGCACCAAGGTGTAAGTGTTGTTGCCGCCTTCGTCCACGGTCAGCGTGGTTTCGGACACCGTCACGCCGGCGGTCTCGTCGTCGCTGACGGTCACGGTCACCCCGTCGGCGTCCAAGCCGTTGTAGGGGCTGAACTCGTCGACGGACGATACGGTGTAGAGCAACTGGTCTTTGTCGTTCACCGCGTCGGCGTCCTGGGCGGCGGACACCGTCACCGTCCGCGCCGTGTTCCAGTTGCTCGGGGTGAAGGTCAACCGCGCCGGCGACAGGATCACGTCCGGGTTGTTTTTGGTAATGATAATCGACACGTCGGCGGAGGGCTTGGTGTTCAGCACCACGGTGTAGGTGGCGCTGCCGCCCTCGGCCACCGCCAGCGCGGATTCGGAGTTTGTCACGCCCGCGTCGTTGTCGGCGACGGTCACCGTCACCCCGGCGATGTGCACGGTGTCGTACTCGTCGGCGCTGAGGGAGGCGTCGACCGCGTGGGCGATGGAGGCCGAGTCGTTCACCGCGTCGGCGTCCTGGGCGGCGGACACCGTCACCGTCTGGGCTGTGTCCCAGTTGCTGGTAGTGAAAGTCAAGGTGGCCGGAGACACCGTCACGTCGCTGTCGCCGCTCTTGGTGACGTTGATCACCACATCAGATACGGGCTGGACATCCAGCACCACCGTGTAAGTGGCGCTGCCAGCCTCAGCCACCGTCACCGCGGACTCAGACACGGTCACCGCGGCGGTGTCATCGTCGATGACGGTCACGTCCACTACGACGGAGAACAGGCGGTCGTACGGGCCGGAACCGCCGACAGTGCTTACCGCGTGGCTCAGCTGGGCTTCGTCGTCCGCGGCGTCGGCATCGTGGGCGGCGGTCACCTTCACCGTCTGCGGCGTGTCCCAGTCACTCGGGGTGAAGAACATGCCGGGCTGCGGGCCTGCGATGATCGCGTTGGCGTCCGCCTTCACGTCCCCGTTGTCGATGTGAATGGGAATCACCACCTTGTCGGAGGGCTGGGCATCCAGCACCACTGTGTAGGTAGCGCTGCCGCCCTCGGTCAACGTCAGCGTGGTTTCGGACACCGTCACCCCGGCGTCGTCGTCGGTGACGGTCACGGCCACCCCGGCGGCGAGCACGCTGTTGTACGGGCCGGACCTGTCGGGGCTATAGCTTACCGCGTGGTCCAGCTGGGCTTGGTCGTCCGCGGCGTCGGCGTCCTGGGCGGCGGACACCTTCACCGTCTGCGGCGTGTCCCAGTTGCCCGGGGTGAAGAGCATGAAGCCCTGGTCGCCTGCCCTAACCGCATCGGCGTCCACCTTCACGTCCCCGCTGTTGTTGTCAATGCGAATCAGCACGTCGCCGACGGGTTGGGCGTTCAGCACCACGGTGTAGGTGGCGCTGGCGCCCTCGGCCACCGTCAGCGCGGTCTCGGACACGCTCACCCCGGCGATGTCGTCGTCGGTGACGGTCACGGCCACCGAGGCGATGGTCACGGTGTCGTACTCGTCGGCGCTCGAGGCGGCCACCACCGCGTGGGCGATGGAGGCCGAGTCGTTCACCGCGTCGGCGTCGTCGGCAGCGGTCACCGTCACCGTCTGCGCTGTGTCCCAGTTGGACCGGGTGAAGGTCAGCCTGTTCTGGTTGCCGGACGTCGCCGCGTCGGTGTCCAGCGTCACGTCGGAATTGTTGCTGGTCAACGTGATCACCACGTTGGATGTGGGCTGGGTCTCCAGGACCACCGTGTAGGTGGCGCTGGCGCCCTCGTCCACCGTCAGCGCGGTCTCGGACACGCTCACCCCGATCGTAGCCGGCGCAACCGGGGCGTCCGTTTTCTGTTGCGCATTCTTGCCCGATCCTTGGCTGTCGGTATAAGCCGCCGTGGCTCGCAGGTAGCTGCCGACGTCGGCGGCAACCGGTCTGTACGTGGACGATGTTGCGCCGGCAATAGCGGTCCACGTGGTTTGGTCCGAGGATTTGCTCCAAGTCCAAACGATGCTGGAAACACCCCCGTCGGGGTCGGTGATACTGGCCGTCAGGTCTATGCCAACGACGGGTGCTCGGGATGACAGGACCATCGCGCCCGGATCGTCCTCGTTGGTAACAGTGATGGTCAGGGTTACTCTGCTGCTCAAGCTGTTAGGGTCGGTGGCGATAACATCGACCTGGTACGAGGATTTGGTCTCGTAGTTGAGCGGCGCTTTGGCCCACAATTCCCCGACGGAAGTGTCTTTGATGTTGAAGGAGGCCGCGTCGGTCCCGCCCAGGGAGTAGGTGATAGTCTCGCCGTTCGGCTCTTCGGCCGCAACAGTGGCGACGATGGTGGTGATATCGGCGTTCTCCGGCGTATCCTGGGTGGTGTCGGTATCGGCTGGGAACCGGGGAGCCAACTGGGGAGTGACCCGCAGGATCTTGTCCATGCCGCTGCCGTTGGAGGTGGAGACATACAGGGCGCCATCCGGCCCCATCATCGGGGTGCGGAGCCGGCCATAGGCGTTCTTGAGTTTGCTGACGCTTATCTCGCTCAACAGGTCGCCGGACGGACTGAACTCAAGGACACGCAATGACTGGTCCTTGAGGAACGCCACCGCCAGTCGGCCATCCCACGGGCCCCACCAGGCACCCTCCAGGAAGATGCCGCCGCTGGCGGCCAGGCTATTGTTCCCGGAGGACCACTTGGCTTCGATGGCGCTGGGGAATTTCTCCAGGTCGGTCATGGGTGTTGACTGGTTGTACCCGGGTACCGGGTCCCAGCCGTAATTGCCGCCGGCGGTCAACAGATTGATCTCGTCGTCAAGGGACGGGCCGTGCTCCACCAACCACATCTGGCCGCCGGTGCCGGGGCGCAGGGCCAGGCCCTGGGGGTTGCGGTGGCCGTAGGTGTAGATCAGCGGCGAATTGGGGGCAGAGAATCGGTTGCGCGGCGCCCCGGCGCCAGTCGATGCAACTACCCGCAGCACCTTGCCGCCAAGGCTGGTCAGGCTCTGGGACGCCGATCCGGTTGTCGCATCCCCGGTAGCAATCCAAAGATAGCCGTCCGGCCCGAAGCGCAGCCGGCAGCCGAAATGTTTGAAACCGCTGCCAGGTATCCCATCGACCAAGGGGTCGGCGACCCGGGTGGCCGCCGTGTATTCAGCGTTCATGGTCCAGGCAATTACCTGCACCTTGTTCCCGTTGTGGCCCTGGCAAGTATAGAACCGCCGGTTGGTGGCGAAGCCCGGATCGACGACTATCGCCATAAACCCGATTTCTGCTTCGGAACTCAGACGGCTGAGGTCAACCAGATCGCCTAGGTCAGCGGTGACCTTCCGCACCGTTCCGTCGGCGAGGCGGACGCTCAGCTTGCCGGCGCGTTCGGTGAACAGCATCGTCCTGTCGGGCGCAAAGGCGATTCCCCAAGGGATGCTCAGGCCGGTCACCAGTTCTTCCACAAGAATCTGCGGCGCCGCCGCTTTGGCAGCCACACGGCCGGTAACACCATTCGCGCCCTTGGAGGGTCTCGGCCCGTCTTCGTAACCCACCCCGGCCCGCAAGTAATAGCCCAGGTCGGAAGCTTGAACTTCGTAGGAGCTAGGGAAAGGCGAACCAAATACAGGCAACCAGTTTGTTGTCCCGTCCTGGGACTTATCCCAAACCCAGAGGTCTGTGCCGAACGTAACTCCTTCCGGATCGCTCACCCTGGCCCGGAGCACCTCGCCGACCCGTGGCTGCCCGGGAGACACGATGACCGTTCCGGGCTCGTCCACGTCGGTTACGCTGATGGTGACGTCAATAGTGGCGTCGATGGCCGTGTCCGCGTTGCCAGTGGCATCCTTCCGGTCGCTGGCCGACACCGTAACGCTGTAGGAGTTCTTGCCCTCGAAATCCAGGCTGGCCCGCGTCTGCAACTGGCCGGTGGAGGCCACGATGGAGAAGGACGCGGCATCGTCGCCGCCCAGCGTGTAGGTCAACGCATCGTTGTCCGCGTCGGTGGCCTCGACAGGCACGCCGACGTTTGCGCCTGCGGCGGTGTTCTCGGCCACCGATCGCGCGCCGTCCTCGCTGGACGGGAACGCCGGTTGACTGTTGGCCGCTTGAGCCGCAGCGCTGCCCAGGCTCAGGAAAGCCAAAAGCAAGGCGCATACCGCTGCCCGAAGCAGGATTCGCTTCCGACAGCAGGGATCCTCGGCCATGAGGGAACACTAATACGATACGGATGTCAGAGATCACGAATATCCCGTTCTGTTGGTGTTGAACTTGTGTCGCGTGTGACACAGTGTCTCCTCATAGACGGGGACTGTCAGGAATTTTGTGTATCGGGTGTGATCTGAGGGGTCCGCGGCCTGGTGTCGGGGACCGGAGAGGATCATGTCTATGACTGATCATGATATGTCGGCGGTGCCGGCGAGCGGGGCTGCTGGTGAGGCGGCGATGAAAGACTGGGCTGAGCTGTTGGTGGCTCGGGCACGCAGCGAGGGCGTGGAGCTCACCGGTGGGGATGGCTTGTTGACGGGTCTGGTCCGTCAGGTGTTGCAGACGGGCTTGGAGGTTGAGATGGTCGAGCATCTCGGTTGTGAGCGTCACGCTTCAGAGGGCCGCGGGACGGGTAATTCGCGTAACGGTTCGTCGTCGAAGCGGGTCACCACCGAGGTCGGCGAGGTTGATCTGCGGGTGCCTCGGGATCGTGCGGGCACGTTCGAGCCGGTGACGGTGCCCAAGCATCAGCGCCGCCTCGACGGTCTGTCAGCCAATGTGATCTCGTTATATGCCAAGGGGCTCACCACCGGTGAGATCGCGGCGCATCTGGTTGAGATTTATGACACGTCGGTGAGCCGTGAGACGATATCGAAGATCACCGAGGAGATCGTCGCGGACATGGCGGTGTGGCAGAACCGGCCCCTCGACGCGGTGTATCCGGTGCTGTTGATCGACGCGATCACCGTCAAGGTCCGCGACGCGCAAGTCGCCAACCGGCCCGTGTACGTCGCCATCGGCGTGAATCTGGGCGGCGAGCGCGATGTGCTGGGCCTGTGGCTGGGACCCACAGGCGGTGAGGGCGCCAAGCAGTGGGCGACGATGCTGAGCGATCTACGCAACCGGGGCCTGGTCGACGCGTTGATCGTGTGCTGTGACGGTCTGCGGGGCTTACCCGAATCGATCCGGGCCACCTGGCCCGACGCCACGATGCAGACCTGCGTCGTGCACATGGTGCCCAACAGCTTGCGTTACGCAACGCATGAGCACTGGGGCCAGATAACCAAAGCCATGCCAAGATCTGCACCGCCCCCACCATCGAGGCCGCCGAGACCCAGTTCGAGGCCTTCGCCAAAGACTGGGAAGACACCTACCCGGCCATGATCCGCGCCTGGCGCAACAACTGGGAGGACCTCACCC